>NZ_JHZA01000001.1 GCF_000621165.1 Enterovibrio calviensis DSM 14347
GGTGAGCATGGTAAGGATGTACTCTTCGGCGGTCACGGCAACGACACCCTGGAAGGCGGCACCGAAGACGACAAACTCTACGGCGAATGGGGTAACGACACCCTCAAAGGCGGTGCAGGAAACGATGAACTCGATGGCGGTGAAGGCCATGACAAACTCTTCGGTGGGACAGGCAACGATAGCCTGTATGGCTACAACGGCGATGATGCCTTGTATGGCGAAGACGGCAACGATGTGCTGAACGGCGCAGCCGGGAACGACTTCCTCTCCGGCGGCAAAGGTGATGATCACCTGCAGGGCGAACACGGCAATGACCGTTTAGAAGGCGACGACGGGAACGACAAGCTCTACGGCCACATTGGCAATGACACACTTCTCGGAGGCACAGGTAACGACGAGCTATACGGCCAGTGGGATCATGACGCCCTGTATGGCGAAAATGGCCACGATAAACTCTTCGGCGGCACAGGTAACGACCACCTCGACGGTGGAAACGATAACGATGCCCTCTATGGCGAAGATGGCAACGACACATTGGATGGTGGCCATGGCAACGATCATCTCGACGGCGGTGAACACGACGACAAACTCTATGGTCAATGGGGCAACGATCGCTTAGAAGGCGGGAACGGCAACGATGGCCTTTGGGGTGAAGACGGCGATGATGTGCTCGTCGGTGGGCACGGTAATGACCATCTCAATGGTGGCAACGGCAATGACCAACTTCACGGTGAATGGGGTCACGATGACATGCACGGCCTTGCCGGCGACGACAAACTCTATGGCTGGACAGGCAACGATACCCTGCGCGGCGGAGACGGCAATGATCGCCTCGAAGGCCAGCAAGATCACGACTCCCTTTTCGGGGAAAACGGCCATGATGTCTTGCTTGGCGGCACAGGCAACGATTACCTCAATGGCGGAAACGATAACGATGCGCTGTATGGCGAAGATGGCAACGACACCTTGGTCGGCGGCCATGGTAACGACCATCTCGACGGCGGCGAGCACGACGACAAACTTTACGGCGAATGGGGTCACGACCGATTAGAAGGCGGCAATGGCAACGATGCCCTCTATGGTCAAGATGGTAATGATGTGCTGGTCGGCGGCCATGGCAACGATCATCTCGATGGCGGTGAGCACGACGACAAACTCTATGGTCAATGGGGCAATGATCGCTTAGAAGGCGGGAATGGCAACGATGGCCTTTGGGGTGAAGACGGCGATGATGTGCTCGTCGGTGGGCACGGCGATGACCATCTCAATGGTGGCAACGGCAATGACCAACTTCACGGTGAATGGGGTCACGATGACATGCACGGCCTTGCCGGTGACGACAAACTTTATGGTTGGACGGGCAACGATACCCTGCGCGGTGGCGACGGCAATGATCGCCTAGAAGGCCAGCAAGATAACGACTCCCTTTTCGGGGATAACGGCCATGATGTCTTGCTTGGCGGTACTGGTAATGACTATCTCCATGGTGGCAACGATAACGACTCGCTGTATGGCGAAGACGGCAACGACAACCTCGATGGCGGTGAAGGCCATGACAAGCTCTTCGGTGGAACAGGCAACGATAGTTTGTATGGCTACAACGGCGATGATGCCTTGTATGGCGAAGACGGCAACGATGTGCTGAACGGCGCAGCCGGCAACGACTTCCTCTCCGGCGGCAACGGTGATGATCACCTGCAGGGCGAACACGGCAATGACCGTTTAGAAGGCGACGACGGGAACGACAAGCTCTACGGCCATATTGGCAACGACACACTTCTGGGCGGTACAGGTAACGACGAGCTATACGGCCAGTGGGATCATGACGCCCTGTATGGCGAAAATGGCCACGATAAACTCTTAGGCGGTACAGGCAACGATTACCTCAATGGCGGAAATGATAACGATGCGCTGTATGGCGAAGATGGCAACGACACCTTGGTCGGTGGTCATGGTAACGACCATCTCGACGGCGGCGAGCACGACGACAAACTTTACGGCGAATGGGGTAACGACCGATTAGAAGGCGGCAATGGCAACGATGCCCTCTATGGTCAAGATGGCGATGACGTGCTCGTCGGCGGGCACGGGAATGACCATCTCGACGGTGGAGAGCATAATGATTGGCTCCATGGACAATGGGGTAACGACCGTTTGGAAGGTGGAAACGGACACGATCGTTTATACGGTGACGATGGTCACGACGTTCTCATCGGAGGTTATGGTGGTGACCTTCTCGATGGTGGTAACCACAACGATGTCCTCTATGGTGAAGGCGGAGCCGATACGCTTTACGGCGGAAATGGCGACGACAAACTATATGGTCAGGACGCCAGCGATAAGCTATATGGTCAAGAAGGTAATGATCACTTATACGGTGGCTATGGTGCCGACTACCTAGATGGCGGTAATGGCAACGACTACCTCAGAGGGGAAGGAAACCAAGACACCATTCGCGGCGGTACAGGAAACGATGTCATCTATGGTGACAACGAAACCGACCACCTTTATGGCGATGCGGGTAATGACCATATTGAGGGCGGTAACGACAACGACTTCCTATGGGGCGGCGATGATGCTGACTACCTCAACGGTAACCACGGCGACGATCATCTCTATGGAGACCGAGGAGCAGATACGCTGGTTGGTGACCGTGGTGCGGATAAACTTTGGGGTGGAGACGGCGGCGATAAACTCTACGGTGGTGTCGGTGCTGACCAACTCTATGGTGGTGGCGGTAATGATTATCTCGATGGTGGTGACAGTGACGATTACCTTCGCGGCGAGGGAAATAAAGATACCATCTTAGGTGGTAACGGTAATGACACACTGATTGGTGACAATGAAAATGACAGCCTCCACGGTGGTAACGGTCATGATTACCTTTCTGGTGGTAACGATGATGATTGGCTCTACGGTGATGCCCACAACGACACCATTTATGGTGACAACGGTAGTGACTTCATTAATGGCGGTAGCGGAAATGACAGATTAATTGGTGGTAAACACCATGATACTTTCTACTTCGATTCTCACTCAGGTAGTGATGTGATTGCTGACTTCAACAAATACCAAGATACGATTCAGATTGATGATTCGCTGGCGTGGAAGTTTAATCAGATTTCTTACTGGGCAGACGGCGCAAATACCGTATTGTCCATCAAGAATGGAACCGCGTACGTGACATTGGAGAATTACTCCGTCAACCATGTTAGTGCTGATATGTTCGAATTCACCTAATCAAACTCGTTATGAACCATTGAGTAAAAGAATAAAAGCCCGCCACTTGGCGGGTTTTGTTTTTGCATATTCTTGCCAAGTATCTTACCCACTCTGCGCCTCGACGCCACCTTATGTAATGCCCAACAACCTCCACGCAACGGTGATTACCGTTATTGAAAACTTATAACCTAGACAAAATCACGCCAACGCTACAGAGAAGTAGCCCATAAGAAAGAAGATAAAGATCGACGTGATAGGGCTAGAGCTAGAAGTAGAGGTATAGGTATAGGTAGAAGTAGAAGTAGAAGTAGAAGTAGAAGTAGAAGTAGAAGTAGAAGTAGAAGTAGAAGTAGAAGTAGAAGTAGAAAAGTTAACAGTCCATCTTGTGAGCCCATCATCGATGGGTGCAGCCACAGCCCCATGAGACAAGGGGTGAGGACCTAAAAAGCGGAAAATAGACCGCTTAGAAAAGTCACTCTCCCGCTCTTGATAGCGCTAATTCAAAAGCTATTACTAAATATCCCTTTCGGATCGCAACCATATCGATTGGTTCCCTTGGTGCCGCGTAGCAAGGTGAACACCAAAAAGATCAGCGGCCCGATAAAGGGAATCACAATGATGAACCACCACCAACCCGATTTGTTGATGTCATGTAGCCGTCTTACCGTCACTGCTATCGCGGGCAGTAACGTCAACGCAAACCACATAGGCATGATTCTAAAATCGGTTACCTGAAAATGGTCCACTCCCACATCAGCGATATCAATAAGAGCACAGAGAACCAACACGCTATTTTGGATGAGGAAAAAGCCCCAATATTCTCTTCGTCTTGCTCTACCCGAAAACTTCGCGTAATTCCAAAACGCTGCAAACAGCCATTTCATTCGAATATCCTTACCACACATAGACTTGTTCGAATTATTGTTTTTATAAAAAATACAGCCGCCATGACGCGTGGCTACCGTATCAAATGCCCGTTTGAAATATGTGAATTCAACACGCAAAATCCTGTCTGATCAGTTGGGTTGTCTCGCACTTATCACTTTACACACATCATTCTCAAAAATTAAAAGTCACCCCTCCAGTGAGAATCTTCACGTCTCACCCATCCCTTTAGAACAGCGCAGTAACTGCAGCACTCGCAAAATCCCCTATCTCTCTCATTCAGAGAGGAACCAATTGCACATAACAGGTTGAATCACCGTCTTCCCAAATGTATATTGCGAATGCTTTTGAGAAACATTCTCATTTTATTAATAGGGAGTTAACATGAAAACCTTGTTCACAGCGATGGTGCTTTCCATTTTTGCTTCATTCTCTGCACATGCACACAACATCACCATTGATCACCTGATGGGGCAAACCCAAATCGACGGAACGCCAGAGAAAGTTGTCGTTATTGGTTTAGGTTCGCTTGATGCTGTTAACGCACTTGGCATCGACCCAGTGGCGGTATCTAAAGTGTCTCAAACCCCTGCCTATCTTGAGAAATACAAAAGCGATAAATACGCCAATGCGGGTAGCCTTTTCGAGCCCAATTTCGAAGAAATCTACATGCAAGAGCCGGATTTGATCATCGTTGGCCCACGCAGCTCCACCAGCTATGAAGAGCTATCGAAAATCGCCCCTGTTGTTGTCTTCGCCAATAACCAAGCAGAAGGCTATTGGGAAGGCACCAAAGAACAATGGCGTAACCTTGGAAAAATCTTCAGTAAAGAAGCCTTGGTAGAAGAAAAGATCGCGTCATTAGAGAAAGAATTCGATGCCATTCGCCAACACAATAGCGCCAACAACAGTGACGCGCTGACGGTGATGAGCTCAGGTGGCAACATCACTGCCTTTGGCCCTGAATCGCGCTTCTCCGTGATCTACAAAGATTTCGGTTTCAAAGAAACCGTGAAAGACATCAAAACCGCTACCCACGGCGATTCAATTTCTTTCGAATTCATCCGTGAAGCCAACCCGAAAACACTGCTAATCATTGACCGCGACACCTTGATCAACCCTGCGGACAGCACCACACGCGAAGACTTTGATAACGATCTGGTGAAAAGCACGCAAGCCTACAAAACCGGCAAAATGACCTACCTGGACCTGAATGCTTGGTACCTGTCTATGTCAGGTATTACGGCGACAGAGCAGATGGTTTCAGACATCAAAAACAGCGTAACGCTTTAATTTTTGCTCCCGGAGAGCAGAGGTCATCTTGTTCAAGTTATTGCTTCCTCTGGGCTTGTTAAGCCTATTATCCCTGTTTGTGGGCGTCAGCCCGCTTTCACCTGCGAGTTTGCTCGCAGGTGATCCTGAGGCGCTAAACCTCTTTTTCACCAGCCGTCTTCCTCGCTTATTTGCCATATTGCTTGCAGGTGCAGGGCTCAGTATTGCTGGCCTTATCATGCAGCAGATCAGCCAAAACCGATTTGCCGCGCCGTCTACAACAGGCACCATTGAATGTGCCATGCTCGGCTATGTGCTGAGCTTGGTTTTCTTCGGGAATGGCAATCAGCTTTGGCTGATTTTCGGCGTGTCAGTACTCGGCACCCTGCTGTTCGTTACCCTTATCCAACGTATCCAATTTCGTAACGCCGTGTTCGTGCCGCTTATCGGCATCATTTACGGCAGTATCATTGACGCGGGCGCGACCTTCATTGCCTACAAATATGACGCGGTACAAATGCTCAGCGCTTGGGCTGTTGCCAACTTTGCGACGATTTTACGGGGCGATTTCGAGCTGCTTTATATCGCTATTCCTATCGCGATTTTCAGCTACCTCTACGCCACACGTATCTCCGCCGTCGGAATGGGCAAAGACTTCGCTACTGGGCTGGGTTTGCGCTATCAGCATGTGGTGTTAATCGGCGTGATGCTGGTTTCCATCATGTCAGCCAGTGTGGTGATGATCGTCGGCACCCTGCCCTTCCTCGGCCTTCTGGTACCAAACGTTGTCAGCCTGTATTACGGCGACAATTTAAGAAAGAACATTCCTCGCACTGCCGTGCTAGGTGCAGCCTTGGTCTTGGTCTGTGACATTGCCAGCCGTGTGATTATCTTTCCGTACGAAATTCCCGTGTCCATGCTCGTGAGCATTCTTGGCGGTATTGCCTTCATTGTGCTTATTTTGAAGGGGCAAAAGCATGTCTGATTCCAAGAAAATTGGCCTGATGCTGATCACCGCCCTCGTCTTTTCGGCGCTGTTTATTGGCATCGGACTCACGGCCAACAACTACGAGTATTTTCTGTCTCGCCGCGTGCCGAAAGTGCTTGCGATGGTGCTTGCAGGAATCGCTGTGGCGCAGTCGTCACTGGTTTTTCAAACTCTCACGCACAACCGTATTCTAACGCCCAGCATCATGGGGTTTGATGCGCTTTACCTACTGACACAAACGCTGATCGTCGCCATTTTTGGCGGTTTCAGTGCCTACGTGTTAAACGCGTATTTGAACTTCGCCATTTCTGTCGGCGCGATGGTGATTTTCTCCGTGTTGCTATTCGGTTTTTACTTCGCCAAAGAAGGGCGAAACTTGATTGTGCTGCTGTTGGTGGGATTGATTCTCGGACAAGTGTTTGGCAATGCGGCATCGTTCATCACCATGTTGATGGACCCGAACGAATTTGCCGCCGTGCAGGCGAACATGTTCGCGAGCTTCAACAACGTAAAGGTGGAATTGGTTTACCTGTGCTTGCCAGTGTTGGCCGCGATCAGCTTCGCCTTGTTCCGTATGCATCGCACGCTGGATGTGTTCTGGTTAGACCGAGATAACGCGATCAGTTTGGGCATTGATGTTCGACGTGTCACGCAGCGTGCGCTGGTGCTCTCCGCCGTGCTCATTGCCGTATCCACCGCACTGATTGGCCCTGTGATGTTCTTTGGCTTGCTGGTGACCAACCTCGCCCGAGAGCTATTCAACACCTTCCAGCACCGTGTATTGCTGATTGGCTGCGCCTTATTGTCGGTATGTACCCTTCTGGCTGGGCAGTGGATCGTCGAGAACCTGTTTACCTTCGATACCACCCTGAGTGTTGTGGTGAATTTCGCGGGCGGCTTGTATTTCCTTTGGATGTTACTCAAGAACAAGATTGTATAAAGCATCATGATTATTCTAGATAAAATCAGTAAGGCCTTTGGTCAACAACGCGTTGTTAGCGATGCAACAACCGATTTTGAAAAAGGCAAAGTCACCGCGGTTATCGGCCCCAATGGCGCAGGGAAAAGTACCCTGCTTTCCATGGCAACACGCCTCGTTTCGCCAGACAGCGGGACAGTAGTCATCGACGGGAAAGCCATTTCAGATTGGAACACCGCAGAGCTGGCAAAATCGCTGGCAGTGTTACGTCAAGCAAACAGCATGACCATGCGTTTCACCATCCGTGAACTGGTGGCGTTTGGCCGCTTCCCTTACTCCAAAGGCAACCTAACCGCTGCGGATAACGACGCCATCGATCAGGCGATTCATTACCTCGATTTAGCCGAACTTCAACATCGCTACCTAGATGAACTCAGCGGTGGTCAACGCCAACTCGCGTTCATCGCCATGGTGATCGCGCAAGACACGGATTATGTGTTCTTAGATGAACCCCTGAATAACCTTGACATTCGCCATTCGCTCTCCATCATGAAAACCGTTCGACGCCTCGCGCACGAAATGGGGAAAGCCGTGATTGTGGTGATCCACGACATCAACTTTGCAGCCTGTTATGCCGACCACATTATTGCCATGAAGAAAGGCTGCATTGTTGCCAATGCCACGGTGAATGACGTGATTCAAGCGGACGTGTTGGAAGACATTTACGACACGCCGTTTAACATCGTTGAAGCCAATGGGAAGCGCATGTGTTTGTATTACTGAGCCAGCGGGTTATTTACTCCTAAGCCCATTAGCACTGTGCGCGTAAAAACAAAAACCCGCCAATCGGCGGGTTTCTTTTATTTGCTTACTTTCGCGCTTTTGCTCTAAGTACATTAATCTTTAAGTGCATTGAGCTTTAAGTGCATTGAGCACTACGTACGTTAGCACTAAGCAAATCGGACATTAAGCAAATTGCTTTCTGCGTAGCTCTCGTGACAGACCCAGATACAAGCTCAGACACATCACCAACAAGAACACCGCAAACGGCAAGCCTGTTGAAATGGTCGCCGCTTGAAGTGCGCCCAAACCGCCACCCATCAAGAGGGCGATAGCCGCAAGGCCTTCAATGGTGCACCAGAAGATACGCTGAGAAACTGGCGCATCAATCTTACCGCCCGCCGTAATGGTATCAATAACCAGCGAGCCTGAATCTGATGAGGTCACGAAGAAGATGATCGTCAGAATCATACCGAAGAAGCTGATCACGCCGGTAAATGGCAAGGCTTCAAACATCTTGTAGATGGAAAGCTCAGGCTGCCAGTTGCCGTTGGTGATCAAGTTCACCACGCCGTTGTAGCCGCCATCCATTTGATCCAGTGCGGTTGTACCAAACGTCGTCATCCAAACGATACAAACGATGGTTGGGGCAATCAGTACTGCCAGAATAAATTCACGTACGGTACGACCGCGAGAAACGCGCGCGATGAACATACCTACGAATGGAGACCAAGATACCCACCACGCCCAGTAGAAGGTTGTCCAACCGTGGTAGAAGCCTGAATCTTCACGGCCTACCCAGTTAGACAGCGCAGGCAACCAGCTGAGGTAATCAACCGTGTTAGACACCACACCGCTAAAGATAAGCGCCGTTGGGCCTACAGCAATCACGAACACCATCAACATGCCCGCCATCACCATGTTGATTTCACTCAGGCGTTTCACACCGCCGTCCATGCCACGATAAACCGACACCAATGCCGCCAACGTGATCACAAGAATCAAGATAGATTTGGTTTCAATGCCTGAATCAATACCAAATAGGTAGTTAAGACCCGCAGCAATCTGGTTTGCACCTATACCCAGCGATGTCGCCAAACCAAACAAGGTTGCCAGTACCGCCATGATATCGATGATGTGTCCCCAAATACCCCATACGCGATCACCCAATAGTGGGTAGAACGCTGAACGCAGTGTCAGAGGGAGGTTTTTGTTGTAATGGAAGAAGGCTAACGCCAAACCCACCACAGCATAAACGGCCCACGCGTGGAAACCCCAGTGGAAAATCGAGGCCGCTGTACCAATGCTACGCGCTTCTGCAGAACCGGTTTCTAAACCCAGTGGTGGGTTTAGCGTGTGGTTCATTGGCTCAAGCACGCCGTAGAACATCAGGCCGATACCGACACCCGCAGAAAACAGCATGGCGAACCATGCAGGGTACGAGTAATCAGGCCTTGCGTCATCGCCACCCAGTCGAATTTTGCCAACAGGTAACACCGCCAGAATTAAACAGAAGATTAAAAAGATGTTGGCGGAAATCACGAAAAACCAGTCAAACGACTGGGTAATTGCAGGTCGAAGCCAGCCGAAGAAATCCGCGGCTTGCTCTTGGAATATCAACACGCCCAATACAAACACCACCACCATGATGGCGGAGATTGGAAAGACAGGGTTGTGGAAGTCCAACCCTAATACGTTGACGTTATCCTGACCAATCTGATAATCGGTATCATATTGGTCATCATTTACTTCCGATGTAGGTCCACTCAAAGCATTTCCTCCTTCCGTTGCTCAAAAGACGCGATGCGCCAAAGCAACAATAACAACGTCCTTTCTCACGCTTGATTGAGTGAGAAAGGGCGCTCGTTAAAAATATGTTACTTAATGATGAACAATAGCCCCTAAAAAATCAGATAAAATCCCGAATCATCCTGATTAATGAGTAATGGGTTAGGAGAAAAATGTAAGTGCAATCTCGCATCTCACGATTAAGACGTCGAGAAAAATAGAGAGAAAAAAGGAGGAATAAAGGCGCAACAATAATGAAGTTGAGGGATTGTATGGCTTACAGAGAAACACCTATAAATTACAGGGGTTTGATTCGACATTTATCGTATAGCAACCCGTAAATTGACCTCGCACAGAAAAGCTGGCGAAGCCATGTCAGGAAATTTGGCAAAGCAATAAAAAAACGCGCAGGTCAGCGCGTTTTAGTCGATGGAAGTGAATCGTTGGAAGACGTTTCAAAGACTGTGACTGAAAATCCCTCTCGGATCACTGCCAAACCGATTATGTCCTTTTGTTCCACGCATCAACAAAAACACTATGAAGATCAGAGTGCCAATGAACGGAATCATGGTAATCAACATCCACCAGCCCGATTTATTGATGTCATGTAAGCGTCTTATTGTCACCCCAAGTGACGGCAGTAATGTTATTCCCCACCAAATCAAAGAGGCCTTCAACGCCATAATGTTAAAGTTCTCGACACCTATAGAAGCAACATCGAACCACACACATAGCAACAAGATTGCGTTTTGAGTCAGAAAGAAACCAAAATACTCTTTCCTTCTTGCCCGCCCATAAAAGGTCGC
This sequence comes from Enterovibrio calviensis DSM 14347, assembly GCF_000621165.1. Lineage (GTDB taxonomy): Bacteria > Pseudomonadota > Gammaproteobacteria > Enterobacterales > Vibrionaceae > Enterovibrio > Enterovibrio calviensis. Next base: position 10,661 of record NZ_JHZA01000001.1, read on the forward strand.
ATACTTCATAAAACCAAGAAAAAACCACTTCATCTTGTCCTACCTACAACTGCTGTTTTCGGTCCAAAAAATCGATTAGCACGCTAACAAAGTGAAGATGTTGAAATAGGGACTTAGCACTCAAAAACATCAGCTTGATATGCGCTCAGCTGAAACTTATCGATTGTGAGACGTAGTCTTGCTCATGGAAATTCATACAGTTGCATTCTCATTCTCGGACACAAGATAAAAATGAGACAACATTGACTATCCGTTATCGCTGAACCGAATCGGAGGTACAAAAAAACCAGCTCGGAAGCTGGTTATTGCTGTTGAAATTTAACGCACAGTGATAAGAGAGTTATCCTGAAAACGTGCTGCTTTTAGCTTGATGCTCTCTTGGATCGGGACCAAATCGGTTCGTTCCTTTAGTGCCTTCAAACGCCTGCATGATGAGCAGCACAATCACGCCCAAGGGAACAATACTCAGAAACGCCCACCAGCCCACTTTATCGGTGTCATGTAGCCTGCGCACTGACACTGCGAGCGTCGGCACTAAAACAGCCACCGCATAAACCATCCCAATCGTGCCAATACCCGCTTCAGCATTATATGACCCGACCAACTGGTCGACGTACCCCAGCGCAAACGACACCACGATATTGACCAGAATGAACGTCCAGTACTCTTTTCTTCCTGCACGTCCTTTGAATACGGCGTATTTCTTTAACACACCAATAAAGTCATTCATGTTTTTCTCCCTACAAAATATTCAGATGTGTCATCAAAAATGCCAAACACAAAACAATACGGCGTAATGTATCAAATCTTGTAACCGATAGGATCAAGACCATCCCGTTTATATTCTGCATGACTGAAAACAGCCACATGTAGGTTGCGAAATGGCAAGTAACATGAGTAACTATACCCAAGTAACCTGAAGATGCAGGATTCAGGCTGCTTGGGTATATGACACAATTTATCCCGCTAGGAATGCGACCGTTCAATGACCACACTTTCTCGAACGATGACATGGGTACCCGTGATGTTAGCGGTCATTGCCACCATGAGTTGGGCAGGCAACATCACGCTTGCGAAACTGGTCAACGAGTCCATTCCCCCCATCGGACTCGCATTTTGGCGTTGGACGGTGGCTTCTTTAGTACTCGCCCCGTTCGTACTGAGACCGATGATAAAGCAGTGGGATCTATTTAAAGCCAACGTCAAGCTGGTGCTCTTATTAGCCTTGTTTGGCGTTGCGGGCTACAACACCCTGGTGTACATCGCGCTTGAAGACACCCTCTCAACCAATGTAGTCATCTTGCAATCCGCTTCCCCACTCATGATCCTGCTGGTGCAGTTTTTCTTACTCAAACAAACCACCACACTTCGACAAGCCGTCGCAATTGGGATATCGGCTATCGGTGTGTTACTCATCATCACCAAAGGAAAACTCGTTACCGATTTCACTTTCGGTAACAGCGAACTTATCGCCTTGTTCGGCATTCTGGTTTGGGCGACCTACTCCGTGTTTGTGCAGCGTCTACCTGAGGCGCTGAAAGGCATGCCTATTCTGGGTTATACCGTGTTAATTGGCACTGCCATGCTTGCCCCCGTTTATATCGCAGAATCTCTATGGTTTGAGACCATGCCGTTATCCTTCGAGAGTGTCGCCATTTCTCTTTACACCGGCGTTTTTGCTTCTGGCCTTGCCTTCTTTTGTTGGAATGCTGCATTGCAACGAATGGGAGCGGCAAAAACAGGGCAGTTCATGCATTTGATCCCCGTGTTTGGTTTGATTTTCTCGATGCTATTGCTCGGCGAACGCTTGGAAAACTATCACTACGTCGGTATCACGTTCATCGTCATCGGGTTGGTCGTCGCTAACCTTACCTCGCGAAAACAACGCCTTCAGTCAACCTAGTCCCTTAATCTGGCAAGCCTGTGGTGATAAAAACGGATTTGAGTCACCTAGCCACATTCCGTTATAGTGACGCCCAGCAGTAATAAGGGCTCGTAGATATGTTAATCATTTCCCAAACCGTTTCACTTTCAGACGATGAAATTGAAATCACCTACATTCGCGCACAAGGCGCTGGCGGTCAGAACGTCAATAAAGTCTCGTCTGCCGTGCATTTACGGTTTGATATTCAGGCGTCGTCACTGCCTGATTTTTACAAAGAGAGATTGCTCGCGCTCAAAGACAGCCGCATCACCAAAGAAGGCGTCATTGTGATTAAAGGGCAGCAATTTCGTACCCAAGAAAAGAATCGCGATGATGCGTTATCACGTCTTCAAGAAGTGATTAAAAGCGTCGGTGTGGTTCAAAAGGCAAGACGTGCAACCAAACCGACGAAAGCCTCACAGCGACGCCGAGTGGATGGAAAAACCTTACGTGGAAAAACCAAATCTATGCGCGGAAAAGTACAGATGTAGCCAATAAAAATGTGAAAAACACAAATACCATCACGTGGTTTCCTCACCACCGCCACGCTCCGTTGCTTTGCCTTTCCCATTTATCGACGCGAATCAATCCGAACACGCCAAAGGCTATCTGTAGACGTTCCCAATAGATAGCTTCACTGGTCTGATGTCACACAATGCTTGCGGGTTTTGCTGAGTTACTTGTCACCATCCCATCTCTAGTGTTGAATCAAAATGAATCAACCAGAGGAATATTACGTGGCTCAGACTCCCTTCAAGGACTACCCGCTCTCGCAAACACAAGCCATTGTTTGGAATGACATGGATGCGCTCCAACACATCAACAACACCGTCTATTTTCGCTACTTTGAAGATGTTCGCGTCGTGATGCTCGAAGAGTTGAAAGTGTTTGAACACGTCAAGCGCCACAATGTTGGCCCTGTTGTCGCTTCCACCCGCTGTGATTACCGCGCACCGCTTGTTTATCCCGACACCATTACCACAGTGTCATGGGTCGAGAACGTTCTAGAAAAGCGCTACACCATGAAATATGAGATCCACAGCCATAACCAACAACGTTGCGTGGCGGAAGGTGAAGCGCTGATCGTTTACTGCGATTTTAAAACAGGCAAAAGCTGCGCTATTCCAGAAGACACCGCTTCCCAACTTCAACGCTATGTGAAATAGACGGTGACGACATCCATGCTGTCTTTACAGTCGCTCACATCCAGCTTTGCACCCGCGAATCTATCGCCGCTGTCCATTGATTTAGCCATAGGGCAACATCTCACACTGAGTGGCCCGTCAGGTTGCGGCAAAACAAGCCTACTAAAAGTATTGGCAGGGCTAATGCCTGCACAGAGCGGCGAGATCCAATGGCAACAACAACGCGTCACAGACAGCAATCTCGTCTGGTGGCGCAAGCAATGCTGCTATTTACCACAAGAACCGGTGTTGGGAGCAGAGACAATCTCAGGCGTATTGCGACTGCCTTGGGCATTAAAAGCCGAATCAACGCCTCAGCCCAGTGATGAACGCTGTCGTGAAGTGCTAGACCTGTTTGGTCTGACACATCATTTCAATGGAAAAGTAGATGCAGAGGTCAGCACACTGTCGGGCGGAGAAAAACAAAGGCTAGCGGTCGCACGTGCCTTACTGCTAGAACGCCCTATCTGGCTATTGGATGAACCGACATCCGCGCTCGACGCAAAAAGCCGCGACAGGCTCGTATCAGTATTGTCTGAACACGCAATCATCCAAGTATCGATATCACATGATCCTGCATGGGTAGCGTCAGCCGATCAGGTTTACGACATGGGGAATGATGATGAGTGAGGCATTAACCATCAGTAATGGGGCATTGGCAGCGTTCTATCTGATGTTTCTGATCCCACTGCTGCTGTTCCAACGTTGGCAGTTGGGGTTAAGCAAAGCGCTTATCTTCGCGGTGACCCGAATGACACTGCAACTGGCAGTGGTGGGTTTATATCTGCAAACCTTGTTCGATTTTGCCAACATCTTTCTCAATACACTGTGGCTACTTGTGATGATTTTGGTCGCCAGTTGGACTGTGTGTCGTCAAGCGGGCGCGAAACCCAAAAGCCTAGTGTTACCTGTATTGTCAGGCCAAGCCATCGCATTGGTTTGTGTCTTACCCGTGATGATCATTGGTGTGATTCAAGCAGAGCCCTGGTGGCAGGCACAGTACTTAATTCCTGTGGCGGGAATGTTGCTCGGAAATGCCCTATCAGCCAATGTGCTGGCGCTAGAGCGCTTTCATGCCAGCTTAAAACAGCGCCATGATGAATTTCAGTTCTATTTGTCGCTAGGGTCTCCCCATCCGAGCAAGCCATTCATGAAAGAGGCGTTTACTGCTGCGCTGAGTCCGCCGCTCGCAGCAATGAGCACACTTGGCATTGTCAGCTTGCCCGGCATGATGACAGGGCAGATTCTGGGTGGGACGACACCACTGCTGGCGGTGAAATACCAACTGGTCATCATGATAGCCATTTTCCTCACTGTAACGCTCTCGGTTGCCACCACGCTGACGTTCGCCAGCCATAGCGCATTCGATCAATATGGCCGCTTAAAGATGTAGCCTGTCTCGCTTGAATTCTTGAATGCTGGGTGCTGGGTGCTGGGTGCTGGGTGCTGGGTGCTGAACAGCTTGGCCGTGAAAAACCTGAGATAAAAAAAGCCCTGACTGCATCAGTCAGGGCTTTTCTATGAATCTTATTCGTGTTGTCGTGAATTACGACACTGACAGGACGAAACCTGGCAACAGAACGAATACCGCGCCTAAGTAACCCACAACCGTTAGCTTTGACTTCACCGCGTAATCTGCCAGCAACTCTGCACACTTAATCGGTATCTCGCGAAGGAACGGCACGCCATAAACAACCAGAATGCCGAGCAAGTTAAACGTGAGATGAACCAGCGCAATTTGCAGGGCGAAGATAGCGTTGTCACCCGTTACCGCAGTCGCTGCTAGCAATGCGGTGATACAAGTACCGATGTTTGCACCTAGGGTGAACGGATATACCTGACGGATGCTCAGAACGTTCGTGCCCACCAATGGAACCACCAAGCTAGTCGTGGTTGAAGAAGACTGTACAAGGATAGTCACAAGCGTACCTGATGCAATGCCGTGGATTGGGCCACGACCGATTGCGCCATTCAACACTTCACGTGCCTTACCGACCATCAGTTTCTTCATCAGTTTACCCATCACGGTAATCGCAACGATAACCAAAAGAATACCGAAAATTACCAATGCGATACCGCCGAAGCTACCTGGTAGTGCTTCGAATATCGACTTCGCACCGTTCACAACCGGTTTAGTGATTGGCTTAATGAAGTTGAAACTTTTCATGCTGAGGTCGTCAGCTTGCATGAGCGGCGATACCAACCATGCGGAAATTTTCTGAAGGAAACCTGTCATCACTTCCAACGGGAGGAAGATAAGCACAGCAAGCAGGTTAAAGAAGTCATGAACCGTGGCACAAGTGAAAGCGCGGCGGAATTCTTCTTTGCAGCGCGCATGGCCCAGACTGACGAGAGTGTTGGTGACGGTAGTACCAACGTTCGCACCCATGACCATAGGGATAGCCAGTTCAACAGGCAAACCGCCCGCAACCAAACCGACGATAATTGATGTCACGGTGCTAGAAGATTGAATAAGTGCAGTACCGATAATACCAATCATCAAACCCGCAACTGGGTTTGTGGCAAATTCGAACAACTCTTTCGCTTGTTCACCCGCAGCCCACTTAAAGCCGCTACCGATCATTGAAACAGACAAAAGCAACAGATACAGCATGCCGATCAAGGCTGTCCATTGCAGAGCGCGTTTTCCTGGAGCGTTAGACTGAGGTCTGTGGAGTGCTTCAGTTTGGATGCTCATAACTCACTTCCTAATATGTAAGTAATTTTTCGGTTCGCAGGCATCCTATGAATGTATTGTGACAGAAATATTACTGGCGAATTTCATTTGACGATTTTTTGAAGCTTTTGTGACTAGTTTATGACCTTCGAGCGATAAATTTGATGGTGGCCGCAAAAATAATTCATCTCAAAATCCTTATAAAATAGTCAGTTAAGACACTAAAACTCAGCCGAAAAAAAGCCCGAATCAACGGGCTTTTTAAAGTGCTAATTTTTGACTAATTTTGTGACAAATCAACGTAGGTGGTTACTCAGTAACCCATTGCGCGAGACACAAACGCGCGAGTACGATCATGCTGAGGATTATCGAAAATCTGAGTCGGTGGTCCTTGCTCAACAATCACACCGCCTTCCATGAAAATGACCTTGTCAGCAACGTCTCGGGCGAACTGCATTTCATGCGTCACCACCACCATGGTCTGTTTTTGTTCAGCCAGTTGTTTCATCACTGCCAGCACTTCGTCGACCCACTCAGGGTCGAGCGCCGACGTTGGCTCATCAAACAAAATCACGTCGCCTTTGCAGGCCATCGCACGGGCAATGCCAACACGCTGCTGTTGCCCACCAGAGAGCTGCGCAGGATACTTATGAAGATGCGCGGCCATACCGACATTTTCCAACAGCTGCTTTGCCGTTGCTTCCGCTTGTGCTTTCGGCTCTTTCCAAACCGTGATTAACGACTCAGCGACATTGGCCAGCGCCGTTTTATTGGCAAACAAGGCATAGCTTTGAAAAACAAAGCTGCTTTGCTTACGAAGCAATTGTATCTCTGCTTTGCTAGCGCTTTCTGCCGCTACTCGGGCCTCACCGATTTGAATCTCACCGGTTGTGGGCGTTTCCAAGTAATTGAGGCAACGGAGCAGTGTCGATTTTCCGGTTCCTGACGGCCCAATGATCGCCACGATTTCACCTTGATGTACGTCAAGATCGATCTGCTTCAACACTTCCACATCACCGAAGCGCTTACTCAATCGTTTCACACTAATCATCGCGCATACGCCTTATTCAACCTGACCTCTAACAAAGATTGAATCTGAGTGAAGAAAATCACTACCACCCAATAGATCAGAGCCACTGCCAAAAACGCTTCAAAGAACTTAAAGCTGGATGACGCTTCCATCTGCGCTTTCGCCATGATTTCTGCCACACCGAGCGTAAACGCTAACGAGGTGCTTTTGATCATGTCGATGAAATAGTTCATCAATGATGGCGTCGCAACGCGAGCCGCTTGAGGTAAAATAATACGTCTCATCGCTTGAAGCTCAGTCATGCCGATACTCAAGCTTGCTTCCATTTGGTTCTTATCAATCCCCACAATCGCCGCGCGAATGCTCTCGGCCATGTAAGCAGAGAAGTGGAGCGATAGACCAATCACGGCCGCGGTAAATGCATCCATACCGACAAATATCGGGAAGACCTGCGGCAAACCGTAATAAAGAAGGAAGAGTTGAACCAGCAGTGGTGTCCCTCTAAAGAAAGAGATGTACACCACTACCAAGGCGTTTAATACGTTTACTCTGAACACCCTTACCAATGCCAAACACACCGATAACAACAGAGCAATCGCAAAGCCAATCAATGACATCTCTAGCGTTATTCCCAAATACTTTATCAGTATCGGGAACAACGCCAGCATGTAGTCAAAGTCAAAACCGTTCATTATTGAGTGATGTCAGAATCAAACCACTTTTCAGAAATCGCAGTCAGGGTGCCGTCTGCTTTCATTTCTGTCAGGGCTTGATCGACTTTCGCTTTGATTGCCAATTTCTCAGGGGTATTCAAAAACGGCATGGCGTTTTGAATCGTCTCAAACGGTTCGCCTGCAAGCGCCAATGGCAACCCTGATTTCTTGATCAGTTGAGCAGAAGAAACGCGATCCATAATAAAGGCATCGGTACGTCCCAGTGCAACATCTTGTTCGAAGCCTGAATCATACGTGATGATGTTGATTTCATTATTCTTGTCGTAGTTGCGCAGCAGTTGTTCGAAGTTACTGCCCAAGTTCACCGCAACTTTTTTACCTTTCAGATCGTCGATGCTTTCAATGTCATCACGACCTTTGCGGATCACTACCTGCGCGCCATCAATTACGTAAGGTACAGAGAACGCATATTTTGCTTTGCGAACGTCGGTCATGGTGATTTGGTTACTGATGGTATCAATGTGACCCGCTTCTAGCATGCCAAACAGGCCTGAGAAGCTAGAAGTCACAAACTCAACGTCATAGTCAGCACGTTGGCCGATTTCGTTCCACACATCGACTTCAAAGCCTTGAAGCTTATCTAACTTAACGAAAGTAAACGGGAAATAGCGACCAGACATACCCACTTTGATTTCATCTTGAGCAAGCGAAGCGGTAGAGGTAAAGCTGGCAGCCAAAGCAAGGGTGGCAACCAAAAGGTTTTTCATCGAGGGCATTGTATTACTCCATTATTCTGATGCCGCCAATGTAACCTAAGTGTAATTTTGTGATAAATAACGAAACGTTCTATTTAATACTCTATCAATAAAGCATTTATCAAACTTATCATTTGGTTTTGTATAATTGAACAGTGTTTTTGACTATCTATTCGGTTTTACTAAGAAATAACCCCAAAGTGATGCATTAACAAAAATTCCATACCCAAACAACCTGAAGATGCAGGATTCAGCGAGCACCTTTAGGTTGCTTGGGTATTTACGTTGAATTCCCCCTTTTCGACCATATCAAGAATGGCGTTTTCCGCTGCAAAAATTGCATTGTTCTTCTCTGGGCTCAACACACTTTCCTCCAACGATAACGGGTCCCAACCACTGCGCTGAGTCTCAAAGAAATTGCCACTTTATACCCAAGCAACCTGAAGATGCTGGATTCAGCGAGCTTTACTGACGTTATGATCAAGGCGTCACTTTGCCGATGTAGTGAGCTCCATCAAAAAGGGACAACACCGAGCATGGCGTCAGTAAACTCGCCCGAAGGGAGGCCATCAGAGCGTCCACTTCATCGTTAAATTCCTGTGAAATAGAATGACTATTCCTACAAGAATTTGCCTCGAATTGAACACTCTGATGGCCTCTGAAACCAAGCATCTTCAGGCTGCTTGGGTATAGATATGAATTCCCCCAGTGAATAAATCCGTTGGATTGAGCACAGAATGAATCGCGTTTTCGTCCATTGAAAGCACCTCACCCGCGCCGATGGATGCCGACCCTATTGCGCGAATGCGATGCGGGCTTTTCTTCTCATCACGACGCCAAAATATATGGTCTTCCCTGCCTTCATACACACCCACGACAGACCACAGATTATGGTTATGTGCTGGCATCGCCATCTTAGGGGCCCAGATGAAGTGGAGAATAGTGAACTGCTCTGACACATAGAGCTTTTCAAATCCCGTACGTCGAGTGGGCGCAAGTACGGCCTTTACTGATGCGGGGTCACACAGGCTTTTCGTCAATACATCGATGATCTTATTCTGCGGTTCTTCACCGTCAAATGCCGCCTCACATTCGCTGATCAATTTAGCTAAATCAAATGGCATTATCACGACTCCTTTCGTCATATTCTTGGTTGTCTATTCACTGTAGATGATTGATAACCAGTGCATTGTCACAGTAAAAGCACACAGTTCATTCACAAACGATTTTGTTAATAAGATCACTAAAATCAAGGATATGTGACTGCCTTCTCAGTCAAATCAACATGCAACATTTGTCCAGTAAAGGGCTTATTTGTCCAATATCTTAAGCACCAGACCGAGCGCATAATCAGCCCATCTCGAAACATATCCAAAAATAACAAATAAAAGGTCTGAACAATGAAAACTAACTTAGCAGAGTTAAAGCGTCACCTACTCACCGGCACCAGCCACATGTTGCCATTCGTTGTTGCTGGTGGTGTTCTTCTTGCACTATCAGTCATGCTAGGCGGTAAAGGCGCAGTGCCAGAAGGCGTGTTCCTTGAAGGTATTTGGGACATGGGTATCGCAGGTTTCACCCTGTTTGTTCCTGTTCTTGGCGGTTACATCGCTTACTCAATCGCAGACCGTCCAGCACTAGCTCCAGGTATGATTGGTGCTTACCTTGCTAACCAAGTACAAGCGGGTTTCCTTGGCGCAATCATCGTCGGTTTCATCGCAGGTTACGTTGTTCTACAACTGAAGCGCATTCCTCTTTCTAACAAGCTTAAAGCGCTTTCTACCTACTTCATTATTCCAATCGGCGGTACGTTCATCGTATCTGCACTGGTTGTTTGGGTAATCGGTCAACCTATCGCTGGCTTCATGGCATTCATGAACGAAGGCCTACAATCAATGGCTGGCGCGTCTAAAGCGGTTCTTGGTGCGGTGCTTGGTGGTATGACTGCGTTCGATATGGGCGGTCCAATCAACAAAGTAGCAACCCTATTCGCACAAACTCAAGTCGGTACTCAACCATGGTTGATGGGCGGCGTGGGCGTAGCAATCTGTGTTCCACCACTAGGTATGGCACTGGCTACTTTCCTTGCTCCTAAGAAATACTCTCCAGAAGAAAAAGAAGCCGGTAAAGCAGCAGCAATCATGGGTTGTATCGGTATCACTGAAGGTGCAATCCCATTCGCAGCCAATGACCCAGCACGTGTTATCCCAGCCATCGTAGCAGGCGGTATCGTTGGTAACGTTGTGGCCTTCATGGCAGGCGTTCTTAACCACGCACCATGGGGTGGCCTGATTGTTCTACCCGTTGTTGAAGGTCGCATGATGTATGTCATCGCCGTCATCGCAGGTTCAGCAACTACGGCCCTTGTCGTGAACGCACTGAAAAAACCAGTGGCAGACCGCGAAGAAGAAACAAAAGCTAACACTGAAGAACTGGAACTGTCTTTCGACTAAGCAGCATTCAAGTAAGACCCAGTGAAGTAAAACATAGCTCAGAAACATAGTTACAAAACATGCATTAACGGAGCGACAACCTCCAACAGGATTGTCGCTCCACACTGAACTTAAAAACTATAAAAGTGTAAAAGAGAGATTATTATGAAACTTATTGGCGTAACTTCTTGCCCGTCTGGCGTTGCTCACACATACATGGCTGCTGAAGCACTAGAAACCGCTGCAAAAGCGAAGGGCTGGGACGTTAAAATTGAAACCCAAGGCGCTATCGGTATCGAAACTGAACTGACTGCGGCAGACGTTGAAAGTGCAGATGTTGTAGTGCTAACTAAAGACATCGCTATCAAGAACGAAGAGCGTTTCAACGGCAAGAAAATCGTTCGTGTTACCGTGACTCAAGCGGCTAAACAGGCGCCTGAAATCATCGCAAAACTTGAGAGCATGCTGGCTCAAGCATAATTTCGACATCACCGCGGTATACCCCCTACCGCGGTTTTTGACTTTCCCGCACCGTAAAGCCCAACCCTTTTCTAACGCCTTGTTTCGCTTTACGCCCTCGTAGTTTGCTCAAAGGCATCCACATGCACAATATTGCTGAATCACTCACCGACTTTACTGGCAAACTCATTGCCATTTGCAGCAACGAAAACACACCGCCGGAAGGCGCGTATCAGGTCAACTTCAACCGGTTAGAAATCATTCTTGATGGCGAGTACGACCTGTTCGTGGATGCAAAAGAAGGCAGCGATAAGCTCACGCTAACGCAGGGTGACATGGTGTATATACCTTCCAATGCGTGGAGTAAACCCACGTGGGATAAACCCTGCAAAATGATTTCAGTGCTATTTGGCAAGCATCAAGTCGGGTTCAGCTTTGTGCAATACACCCCGGATGGCGGATTCAAAGATGTTCAAAAGCACGCGCTCGCGCTGCCATCTTCCATGGCGCTGGGACACGTGCTCGACGCCCTCAATTGCATGAGTGACAAAAGCCGCTCAAACGTGATGGGAGAGCACCTCGCCAATGCGCTGATTCAGTACTGCCTTGAACTGCTTGGCAACCCGGTACAAAGCAAAATCAGCCGCAGTGAGAAGCTCTACCGCAGCATGTGTATTTACGTGCAAGAGAACTTCCACAAAGACATCACCCGCGTTTCCGTCGCCAGCCGATTCGGCGTTTCATCTGCGCATGTCTCTCGTTTATTCAATCAAGAAGGCTCGGTGAAGTACGCTGACTACGTGACCTATGTGCGACTCGACCGCGCCAAGTTTATGCTCAAGAAATACACCTTCAAATTGGAAGAGATCGCCCACCGTTGCGGGTTCAAAGACACCAATTACTTTTGCAGGGTATTTAAAAACAAGACGGGAAAAACGCCGAGCGAGTATCGTTTAGGTGTAGCCTGAGGCCTCCATGGCCTCTTCTTGAATCAAGCCGTTTGGATGGGCAAAGTCATACTGTTTCTTTTTCCAAACTACCTTCATTTTTCTCATGCTTTCGTTCATCACATCTGTGAACATCATGACGGTATAAGTACCTCATGAAAGATAAAATAAGCATGGAACTTCGAGCATTAAAACGACACCTAGATGTGAAAAATCTGCATAAAGGTGGTTCTCATCATTTGTCATATTACATCGTCGAGTATCAAGAGGTAGTGAAAGCATGAGCGAACAATATAGTGTCGAAGTTTCCAAGCATTATTCAGCTTATCGGCCGCCTATCCATGATGAAATCCTTAAAGAAGTGCTTCTCAATCGTGGCGATTTCACATACGGATTAGATATTGGTTGTGGCACCGGTGTTTCAAGTTTGGCTCTCAGTAAGTTCTGCGAAAATGTTGTAGGTATTGACCCAAGCGAAGCAATGCTAGCGGAGGCTTCTCAACGGGAACATTTGAGCTATATCGCTGGTACTGGCGACAATATACCCCTTGATGATGACTCTGTTGATATTGTTTCATTTGCGGGGTCGTTGTCTTATGCAAAATCAGACTCATTGGTTGGCGAGCTTTTGCGAGTCTGTCGAACAAATGCTTGGATTGTCGCGTATGACTTTGAAGTGCGGTTAGATGATTCGTTAAACCTTGTTGGTGTTAGCCTTCCCCAAAGGGCATCAGGTTATAATCATGCAGAAAATTTTGACGGATATCGTGAGTTTAAAGAGGTCAAGGTACATAACGGCAAAGTCACCATAAATGTAAGTTCAACACAACTAGCTCATGTGCTGTTTTCTTCCTCTCGCCGTTATCTATTGCTCACTGATTTTTTTGGTTCCCAAAATACGTTCAAGCTAGTGGTTGATAAGCTAACTGCGTTTAATCACGAGCACAAAATAGACATTGACACCTATTACTCGATTTATCAGATAAATGCTTTATAACAATCACTTAATTTTCCGCTAACCGCTAACGATGATGCCGGGCTAATCCGAAAACCTGCCTGATTGAGTAGCGTCGAAGATTTAGCGCGACAGGCAACGGCGACACAAACCAGAATTGGACTGTGATTCTTTAATCTGCGTGTCCCAATAGAAATACCAATAGTCACTCACTCCGCAAAAAACATAGATATATTTCCGAACATGTCGAAAACTAAGAAATGGGATCGTCCTTGTAGCGTACCCATCAAAAAAGAAAGGAGTTCGAAATGAAATATATGTTGTTGCTGTATGCCGCACCGGATAAAGAGCCAGTCTATGGCACCCCTGAGTTTGATGAAATGATGTCCGCGTTTGCTGCGACCAGCGAAACCTTCAAAAACGACGGCGTTCTTGTGGGTGGAGAAGGATTACAGGGAATTGAAGCCGCGACCTCTCTCCGCATCCAATCCGGTAAGGTGGAAACCATGGATGGTCCCTTTGCAGAAACACGCGAGCATCTGGGTGGCTATTATATTGTGGATGTGGCGGACCTAGATACCGCCTTGAAGTATGCCGCAATGATACCGATCGCCCATTTCGGAACCGTCGAAGTTCGACCGCTGTTAGACTACGATCCCGAGGACTAACAAATGAAGAATGCCGTTCCCAAAGCCATCGCGGTAAGCCACATTATTGATGAGGTGCTACGCCGCGATCGGGGACGGATTTTATCTGGGCTTATCTCCAGATTTGGCGACTTCCAAATGGGCGAAGATGCATTGCAGGAAGCATCTATTGCGGCGCTAAAACATTGGGGTCGAGTAGGTATTCCTAATGATCCCGTCGCCTGGCTAATGAAGGTAGGATTGAACAAAGGGATCGACCAAATCCGCGCCACTCAACGCGAAGCAACGAGAACAAACGATTTAGAGATAAGAAACTCATCCGATGATGTCGATGACGACATTCCCGAAACTATCCCAGATGAACGCCTGCGTTTGATTTTTACCTGTTGCCACCCCGCCCTTGAAGAAAAATCCCGAGTTGCACTCACTCTACGCACAGTTTGCCATTTGACGACCAGAGAGATCGCAGCAGCCTTCCTCGACCATGAACAAACAATGGGGCAACGCCTGTCCCGAGCAAAAAAGAAAATAAGATCCAAAGGCATCGGTTTCTCTGTGCCCGAACCGGAAGGATGGACCGACAGACTGGAGACAGTTCTGTCTACGATATATCTGATTTTTACCACTGGCTATGTAAGAGAAGACACGGGACCACGAGATCTATGCGAAGAAGGCATTTTCTTGATGCGCCTTTTAAGCCAACTTTGCCCGAATGATCCGGAAATCGAGGGCGCACTTGCGTTGATGCTTTTGACTGATGCAAGGCGAGTGGCAAGAATCGACGCTGATGGTGCTCTTGTGCCTGTAGAAGAACAAAACGAAGGCATTTGGCAGAATGACATGATAGCTGAAGGGAGAAGCCTCCTTGAAAACGCCATCGAGCGCAGGCAACCAGGGCCCTTCCAAATCAAAGCCGCCATCGCCGACTGCCACATGTTTCGCCCCAAACCCGACTGGCCGCAGATGTCCTTGCTCTACAGGGCACTTTGGGCTTTCGAACCCACCCCTGTCGTCGCCCTGAACTGGTCTGTGGTTATCGCCGAAACAGGACAATCTGAACTCGCGCTACAAAAGCTTGATGAACTGCAAACTGAGCTTGAAAACTACCAGCCTTGGTACGCGGCTCGCGGACATATTCTGGGTAAACTGGGGGAATTCTCAGGTGCCCATGACGCTTATATACACGCCATTCATACCGCACCAAACAACGCGTCACGCAAACTGCTAGAACGCAAATTAGAGATATTAAATCAGTCCAACAAACCAAAATATCAAAACCAGCGTAACGATTAGGTTAGTTAACATTCTTGACCTTCCACGCGCTTTCACCAAAGCCCTTGCGGCTAGTTCTATCGAATTTCATAACAAAGCCCATGCTGGTCGTCGCCCCCTACGACTAATGTCTAACTACCTGAGACTAGGTGTGTTTTTCCGTTTGGTATAAGGTACTAGCAACTAAATTTCAAGGGTTCATAAACATCAGTCATCGAGTTCGTATAGCAGAAAATAGATAGACAACGACTCGCTTAATCTTCGTTTAGTGAGTCAATAACGCTGGTTGGAAAAACACACCTTAGAGTGTGAACGAAAGGAATCAAAATGAGCACTACTTTAGAATCCGCACATATACCAACAGATACGCCTCAAGCCAATGAGGATGAACTCACTTATGAACAACAACATAAACCAAGATCGGAATTTGATTCCCGCGAACAGTATCTAGAACATGAGTTACAAATCATGGCGCCTAAACGCTGGCGTCCTAATTTGCCTTTTAAAGACTATCGATTCGAAATAGAAGATACCATCCCAGCGATGGCCGCCACCATTGGTAAAGTGGTTATGGTAGGCGCTATTGCAGCCACCTTTGCCGGGGCGCTAGGGTTAGATGAAGGCTTTATCTTAGAAAATGTTCGTTATGAACTACTCATCGCCTCTGTTTTCATCATTCTTTTCTCAGGTTTTTTATTGCCGACCGCTAACCTCGCGGGTACACACGGCCCACTCATCCCTTTAATTCCTATTGTCGTTGCAGCAGGCGGACACCCAATGGCATTTGGCTTGCTGATTGGCGCTTTCGGCTTACTGTTGGCCATCAGTAAAGGTGGCAGCATGTTGGCAAACCTCACCAGTAAAGGCGTGTGTGGCGGTTTACTGCTCTACCTTGGCTTTGTTGGAACCGCTTCTCAAGTTAAAAAACTGTTCGCTTGGGCGGAGGGAATCGGCATGAGCCACATCGCTTTTGTCGTGATCTTTTGCACCATTATTCTGTATGCGTTATTGGAACATTTCCGTAAACGTTGGCTAGCCGTACCTCTTAGTTGCTTGCTGGGTGGTACGTTAGCTTTTGCTATGGGAGCGCCGTTTTCTTTCCAAACCGAGCCAGGTTTACCCAACATGAACCCAATTTATTGGTGGGGAGAAGATACAGGCTGGATGCTAGGCCTACCTACGATTGAACATTTCATGGTGGTATTACCGTTTGCTATTTTAGCCGTGGCGATGTGGTCGCCAGATTTCTTAGGACATCAAGTATTTCAGAAAATCAGCTATCCAGAACGTACAGAAAAAGTACATATGAACATTGATGACACCATGACCACCGCTTCAATTCGTCAAACGTTCGGTTCTCTGCTCGGTGGCACTAACTTTACGTCTTCATGGGGGACTTATATCGTGCCGGCGGCGATTGCTAAGCGTCCTATTCCTGCTGGCGCGTTGCTCACGGCTCTGTTCTGTATCATCGCCGCTATTTGGGGTTACCCGATGGATTTAGCTATCTGGCAACCTGTACTTTGTATCGCGCTAATTGTTGGGGTATTTGTGCCATTGCTAGAAGCTGGAATGGAAATGACGCGTGAAGGGAAAACCACACAGTCGGCAGCGATTGTTGTATTTTCTTCAGCGCTCGTTAACCCTGCATTTGGTTGGGCTCTCACCATGCTGTTGGATAACTTGGGCTTAGTCGGTTGTAAAGAACGTAGTAGTGAGCTTAGTAAAATGAGCCGCTGGGTATTGCCTGGCATTATGTTTATCGTGCTAAGTGGTGTGATGGCATTGGTTGGTCTACTTCCAGGGATACCAGCGATTATCCCAAGCTTTCGTTAACCTTTGAATAAGCGACTTTAAATCAGCAGCTAAGACAGTCTGGCATTTGCGTAGATAGGCTCATAATGCGAGTTTATGATTTGAAGGTGCTTTTTTTAACCTGATAGAAACGGTTTAGTTCAGTAGTTCTAAGCCGTTTCTGCCCCAAAGTGAGCTAGGCTCTTTCTCTGCTCGGATAATTGCTCTCCCGATTGGCCTTATTTTTTCTAATCTGAACCGAGATTTTTACTGTTGATAACCACAGCATCGTAGAGATCCAATGCATGTTGATGAAAAATGACATTTTGGAGCTTTTTCACAAATCGACATCTTAAATGATTTAAAAAGATATTAAAATCAGATGGTAACGAGCCGTTAAGGTATAATGCATTGTTATTAAAGGACAAAGTGTCGTGTTTAATTCCGACATTTTGTCATCTAATACACTGTTATGCGCTAGGAGGAAATTTGACAGTAGTATCCAAGGAAAATGCGGAACATTATCGTTGGGGTGATCAGTGTGATGGGTGGCATCTGGTCAAGTCAAAGAGTTTGAGCGTAATTCAAGAACGAGTACCTTCGGGTTGTAGTGAGGTTCGTCATCTACACAAGAAATCAGAACAGTTTTTCTTTGTTCTATCTGGTTGTGCCACGTTTGAAGTGAACGGTGAAGTTTTTGAACTCAAAGAGCACCAAGGCTTTCACGTGCCAAGTAATACGCCCCATCAATTGAGTAACCTCGGTCAAAAAGACCTGCATTTTACCGTGACATCTACTCCACCTAGTCATGGCGATCGTGTTGAAGTACGAGCATAACAAAAGCATGAACGGGACGTTTACTCGTGGCGCATTTTTTATAGAAATACTGTGATTCAGGCGTTTCAATTAGTTTGGGCTAGTAAACGCCCGTTATACGTTTTTACAGAATAATGATATTGAGAGATAAGTGGAAAAAGTAACAAAAAAGAAAATCTTAAAAACCCTGTCCGAATCCAGTGACTTCGGGAATTTAGGGATGTTTGTTGGTGCAGGTTTCTCTAAAGCTGTACTGAACAATGGTGTTCGCAATATTGCTCTATCTTGGGGAGAATTATTAGAAAAAGCAGCAGGGAGAATGTCCATTAAATATGATGAATTAAACATAGATGGTATCGGTTACCCAGAAGTTGCTTCTACAATTTGTGAACTTCATTCATCAAAAAAGGACATTGAATACTCTCAGTCCCTGTTCAAATTAAAAGAAGAGATTTCTGCTCTAACAAGTTGGTATCCTGAGAAGAGCCAAAGAGAAAAATACTCTAACTATTTAAATGACTTACTACCAAGTTGGATTATAACAACTAACTATGATTTGGTTCTGGAAAGCCTATTTACAGGTAAATGTTTACCTTTGAGCCCTGATGAGTCTATGTGTGCGCCAAAAGGTATAGTGCCAATTTATCACTTGCACGGAATACGTTCTACGCCCGAAAGTATAGTAATTGCTCAAGAAGACTATGTTTCTCTCTTCCGCCCACATGAGTATCGACAAATTAAGTTGGCTTTAACAATAAAAGAGTCAACGGTACTTCTTCTCGGGTATGGTCTCGGTGATGTGAACGTTCTTACAGCTTTAGACTGGTCAAAAAATGTATTTTCATCTAGTAACGAAAACTATCCTAACGAAGTTGTTCAGGTTGTACGAAAAGAGAATCCATCGGACAAAGCATATAAAGACCGCAATGGAATTCTTATTTATGAAGTCAGTGATCTAGATGATTTCTTCGAGGAATTTGCAACTGAAAACGAAAAATACTTAGCCAAAAAAGCTAAGAATGAGCAATCACTACAAAGTGTTATTTCTAAATTGGAAGAACCTAGTGACGCCTTAGTGGATAAGTTCATTGATGATGAAGAATTTCGTGTAGGAATACTTGAAATGTTGGCAAAGTTTACCTCGCCTGTTATCTCAGGATTTATTTACTTCTTGAGTGAGGTTTTTGATGAGCTTTGGAAACGTGCTGAACCTAATGGTGCATTTGGTGCCTATAACGAAAATTTGATCGTTCAATTAGATATCCTCACAACGTTAAAACTGGATCAGATTCCACCTGCTTTACTAGAGACGGTTGCTTACAACCTTGATAGAGTCGGTTGCTACGTCGGCAATGGGCATGGCGAGTCACATTCAGCAAACCGAACTTTCAATCGAAGGAAATCTGAGTTATCGAGAGAGGTTGTACTCGAATTAAAGAATATTTCTAAGCAACATTTTTATTCTAATTTATCTAGTTTGATTGAACGAACAAACGTATAACACATATCAGCCCTTCTCCGGTCAAGAGGCAATAGCTGTCTTTATGACTGAGTGAGTAGTCACTGTTTTCGAACAACAAAATCATCTACTTCGTTTTGTCCAAACCAACCTTATCCGAATCTAGCAGCTTACAGTGCCAACTCTAGCTTGTTTCTGTCCAAAAACGGTTTATGGCGTTCAACCTAAATCGTTCATCTCAGCAAACTCCATCTCTAATTTGCTCACAAAAAAGCCGCTCGTAGGGAGCGGCAAATCGGTGATTCATATTGTTATAGTTATGGCGTGAGTATTCTTATGGCTTATTCGCCATAGCCTCCGTCTTCGCTGCTGTCATCACAAAGTGGAGGTTTCCGCCTGCTTTGATATCGGCATGTTTGAAGAAGAGGCCGTCTTCCAGAGGTTGGCCGTTGATGGTCACTGACTTGATGTACATGTTGTCGTCAGCGTTGTTCTCAGTGGTGATCGTGAACTCTCCCCCTTCGACAGGGATGCTCACTTCATCAAACAGAGGTCGGCCAATGGTGTAGGTAGGATCAGCCGCATTCACTTGATAGAAGCCCATAGCAGACATGACATACCACGCAGACATTGCGCCAACGTCTTCATTGCCAACGATGCCTTTTGGTTCTGCTAAGTACATGTCATCCAGAATGTGGTCGACGACTTCTTGGGTTTTCCAAGGCTCTGCGGTCCAGTTGTACAGGTACGGAATGTGGTGCGATGGCTCATTACCGAATGCCACCTGACCAATCAAACCCGACATGTCTGGCGTTTCAGTGCCTTGGCTTTTTGCGGTGAAAGTGGCTTCCAAGTTGGTTTTAAATGCCGCATCACCACCCATGATTTCTTTAAGGCCTGCAATGTCGTGGGGGACAAACCATGTCCACTGCCACGCGTTACCTTCTGTGTAGTTACCTGTTTCATGCGCTGTACCATACGGGTCGAACGGCGTCATAAACGAACCGTTCATCATTACAGGACGCATAAAGCCTGTTACACCGTATTCGGCATACTCCATCGGATTGTTATCGAAGTAATGTTTGTAGCCTTTTGAGCGCGCTAAGTAGGTCGCTTCTGCTTGTGTATCGCCTGCTGCTTTTGCAATTTGAGCGATGGCCCAGTCGTAGAAGGCGTTTTCCAACCCGTATGACACGGATTCAATGGTGAAATCCGGATCTATCGGGTTGTTTTCAGCGTCACGTTGAATCGCAGGCGCAAACCCGTCTTTCTGGATGTAGTCGATGTGCTTGGTCAAGGTGCGATCCAGTACCGGCACATCCCACTCTGTTGCGAGCGCGGCGTAATTGTCATACGTGGAGGAATCAATCGCGGCTTTCAACGCGAGGGCTTTTTCAGATTGCGTGAACGCGTCTGGGAATTTGCTAATCGCATCTGCAATCACAGCAACGGCTGGGTAACCCACCATAGTGCCGGTTTCGTCCCCTAAGTGTTCCCACTTCGGCAACAAGCCACTTTCGGTGTACTTCTGAACCAAGTTCTTCGCGTATTGAACGGCACGTGTCGGCTCAGTGATGGTTTTCAGTGGGTGCAGGGCTTTGTGCGTGTCCCACAAAGAGTAAACCGAGAAGTTAGGAAGCTCTTCTGTCGCTTGACCATAGGCGATGGAATACTCGCCCTCGCCTTCACGGATTGAGCCTTTGCCCATACCACGGAAACGACCATCGACGTCTTGGTGTACTTGTGGTGCAATTTTGGTGTGATACAGCGCGGTATAGAAAATTTCTTTCTGCGCCGTCGTGCCACCTTCCACGCGTAGGTTCAGCGCTTGCGCCCATTTCTCACTGGCTTGCGCGCGCGCAGTATCAAACGACACATCCGCTTCTGCTTGGTGGTTGCTTTGCGCACCTTCCGCATCAACGGCAGATATCGCCACCTGTGCGTTGAGCGTTTGTGAATCACCCTGTTCAAACTCTACATACGCCGTCACGTCAGCTTTGATGCGTTTGACAGGTTTACCTTCATCGTCATAAACCAATTCTGAAATATGCTCGGCGCTCAAGCCATCGGCAGGGACACCGCCGACGAGAAGTTGAACATCTTTGATTTTCTTGTCGAAGGTGGCGTAGAAGAAGATTTTTTGGTTCTTCGCCCAGCCCGAGAAATGCGCCGCATCGCGTTCGCCCGTGATGGTGTAACCATCGTCACTCACCGTGAGTTTGTTGCGCAGCGAGGTCGAGCCCCAGTCGCTATTAAGGATCGAGTTTAAATCGATCTTCAAACGCTGAGGTTGACCTTCTGGATAGGTATAGCGATGGAAGCCCACGCGCTCAGAGGCAGTAAGCTCGGCTTTGATGCCGTTCTCAGCGATGTTCACCGAGTAGTAACCCGCTTCTGCCACTTCAGAGGCTTTGTCCATCTTGACGGAAATTGCCTTGCGGTAATCGTCCGTGTCTTCAATGTATTTGGCGTTCTCTTCCGTAAATGGAAGGAACAGAATGTCGCCCAATCCGCCCATGCCTGTACCAGACAGGTGGGTATGTGAGAAGCCAAACAGGGTGTCTTTGTCATAGTGATAGCCTGACGAAGAGTGCCAGCCCACCAACTCTGTATCTGGAGACAACTGCACCATGCCTTCCGGCACAACCGCACCTGGGAAGGTGTGTCCGTTAAACCCAGTACCAATAAACGGATCGACGTATTTCAGGACGTTGACTTCGGGTGAAACAACGCCTGTATTTGGGTTTGAATCTGAAGAGCTTGAGTTACAACCAAACAAGAAAAAGGCAGCAGAAACTGACAGCGCAACCTTAGAAACACGAGAAATATACATAGGGTATTCCTTGAAAAAGATGCCGCGCACGGGCGGCATCAGGTCTATGAACAATTAGATTTTTGCCTGCATGGCTTCTTTTTTGTCGCCCGTCATCACGAAGCGAAGCTCACCACCGGCTTTGATTTCGCTGTGCTCAAAGGTCAGTTCGTTAGAAAGTTCGTTGCCGTTGATGGTGACGGATTTCACGTACTTGTTATGCGGGCTGTTGTTGTCAGCAATGATGGTGAACTTACCACCGTCAACGTCGATAGCCACTTCATCAAACAGCGGGCGACCAATCGAGTAAGACGGGTCTGCTGGCGAGACTTGATAGAAGCCCATCGCTGACATGATGTACCACGCTGACATCTGGCCGACGTCTTCGTTACCAATCAAACCAGTGGGTTCGATGGTGTACATTTCTGCCATGATGCGATCCAAGTACTCTTGCGCTTTCCAAGGCTCATCGGTCAGGTTGTATAGGTAAGGAATGTGGTGCGACGGCTCGTTACCGTGCATGTATTGACCGATGTATCCGGTCAAGTCCGGCAGTTCTTCACCTGTGTTTGATGAACGTGCGGTGAACAGTTCATCCAAGTCTTCACGGAAGGCTTTTTCTGGGGTCGTGTCTTTCCCGTTATCTTTATCCGCGTTAAAGATTTCTTGTTTTAGGCGGGCGAAGTCATGCATTGGCTGGAATTTCCACTGCCATGCGTTACCTTCGGTAAATGCAAACTCATCAACGTAATACGGGTCAAACGAAAGCAACGGACATTGTTCTTTCATGGTGCCAGAACCCGCAGGCCATTCGACCATCACACACTCGTCTTTACGCTCTTCATCGATAGGTTGGTTGAATTCAAGCGGCGGCTTGTTCGGTGATGAACTTGCCGGGTGGTTCTTCGGACGCAAGAAGCCCGTTGATGCATCCCAGTGATGTAGCCAGTTGTCAGCGCGGGCAAGAAACTCGTCTTGAACCATCACGTCACCCGCCATACGCGCGATTTCGGATACTGCCCAGTCGCCATACGCGAATTCCAAAGTGTACGACGCAGAGTTCCAGTAGCCGTGGTGAACGAAGCCATTTTCTTCATACACCTTCACCTGAACAACATTGGCTGCACCGATGTTTTGGTCTTCAGTCCAATCAGGGAATTCGCTTTTCTCATGGTAACGCGCCGTAAACTCAGCCGCTTCTAACGCTTCTTGCACGTCAACATCCAGCCCTTTCACCATTGCATCAGCAATGATAGAAATCGCCGGGAAGCCAATCATGGTGCCCGTGTAATGACCTTGCAGTTCCCACTTCGGTAAGATGCCGCCGTCTTTGTATTTGCGGATCAGATCGTTGGCGTACTCTTCCGCACGATCAGGGTTCACGATGGTTTGTAGCGGGTGGAATGCGCGGAAAGTATCCCACATTGAGTAGATGGAGTAGTTTGGTGTATCGCCTGCGTTTTTCAGCTCTTGAGTGCGCATTGCACGGTAGGTGCCGTCAACGTCTTGGAACACCATCGGCGCGATGTTGGCGTGGTACATTGCCGTGTAGAAAATCTCTTTCTGCTCTTCCGTACCGCCCTTCACGGACACTTTTGCCAGTTCGTTGTGCCATGCGCGCTGTGAACGCTCGAGTACTTTGTCAAAGCCCCATTCGGTGACTTCTGCATCTAAGTTTTTCTTCGCACCACGCACGCTGGTTGGTGATAGGCCAAGGGTTAGCTCGATAGGTTTGTCTGAAGGTGCAAACTCGAGGTAGGCAATGGTCTTGGTGGCTTGAATCGCGTCATTTTCGAGGGCGATGTCAGTTTCCACACCGTCGACCATGCCTGTCGCTTTCACAATAGGTTGATTGAACTTGGCGTAAAAATAGATGTGCTGATTGTTCGCCCAGCCGTCAGAACTGCGCTTACCGCGCACCGTGTATTCATCAATGAATTCGATATCACCGATCGTGGTGCGGTTGCCCCAGCTTTTATTTAGCGTGTGGTCTAAATCAAGTTTAAGGAACGGTGTGGTGCCTTCTTTAAAGGTATATTTGTGGTAGCCCACACGTGGCGACGTGGTTAATTCCACTTTAATATCACCACGATTTAATTCGACAGAATAATAACCCGCTTCCGCTTTTTCATTTTCTTTATCGAAGGTGTTATAAGTCGAATTGCCTTTTTCAGTAAATGGCAGAATAAGAATATCACCTAGATCAGTGATACCTGTTCCAGAAAGGTGGGTATGGGAAAAACCATATACTGGGATATCTTCTTTTTTACCGTGGTCAAAATAACCCGCTGCCGATCCCCAGCCTTCCATTTCAGTATCTGGAGAAAGCTGCACCATGCCGCCAGGGTACACCGCGCCTGGGAAGGTGTGGCCATCTGCGCCTGTACCAATAAATGGGTCTACATATTTAATCAGTGATTTATTAACGACCTCACCCACTAAACCTGTTTGAGGGTTTGAATCCGAATCTGAATTACAACCAGACAACGCAATAGCAATCACCACCGCCAGCGGTGCTAAAGTATGTTTCATTTTCATTCCTTTTAGAAAAAGGGAGAGAACTCTCCCTTTAATTTTTTATTATTTAATTTGGTGCTAATTATTTTTAATTATGCTTATTTCGGCATGTGATCCGCATGCAAGAATTTACCCACGCCAAAATCTGGCGGTGTATTTTCAGGTTGAGAACCCCATTGTTTATTTGGCTCATCACCCATCACAAATGACAACGTGCCGCCATTCATAATGTCTTTTCGGGTTAGGTAAGTACGTTCGAACACTTCACCATTCAATGTCGCGGATTGAATAAAGATATTCTCGCGGCTGACATCTTTCGTTGTCACGGTGAAGGTTTTGCCTTCGCCCACATTGATGGTGGCGTTATCAAACAGCGGGGTGCCGATTTCATAAACGCCAGTCGATGCACTGACTGGGTAGAAGCCCAATGCACGGAACACAAACCACGCCGACATGGTGCCGAAGTCGTCGTTACCACAAATGCCGTCTGGGGTGTTGTCGTAACACACATTGGTGGCTGCTGCGATGGCTGCTTGCCCTTTCCAAGGCTGTCCAACGTAATTGTAGAGGTACGGCACATGGTGATCAGGCTCGTTGCCTTGAACGTGCTGCCCTACGTTACCCGTGTTAAACACCGGGAACTGGTTGTCGCCGGCGTTGCGGTCTGGGTACGTTGACCAGTATTCGTCTAAACGCTTGGTGAATAGCTCACCGCGTTTCGCCTCAGGGTTCTGGGTTTTATCGAACTCTGTCATCAGGTCAATCAGACCATGAATGTCATGCTGAACACTGAACGAATACTGCCAGCCGTTTGACTCTGCAAACGCATAGTTGAACATGTCTGGACGCCAGTCTTTATCTACTGCTAGGCCTGTTGCAGGATCAACCCAATCGGCATCAATGAAGTTGCCTTCGGTGTCACGCGCTTTAAACCAACCTTTGTATTTCTTGCCGTTGAAATCGAATTGCGCCATCCAGTTGTTCGAACGATCTGCAAACTCTTTGTATTCCGGCGCGTCTTCACCCAATACGGCTTTGATCGCTTGGGAGATGGTCCAGTCGTTGTAGGCATACTCTAGTGAGTATGAGGCCGTCCAACTGGTTTCGAACGGTGAATGCGCCCATAAGTCGCCTTTACCGATGCGCATCTTTGAGGCTTTGTAGCCGTTGGTGACGTACTCGTCGATGGAATCAACTGCACTGCCCTTGCGGCCATCTTTGATCATGGCGCTGATCAGACGCTGCTTGATGTCGTCTTGTTGCGCTTGGGTAAAGCCCAGCTCATCCATACGCGCATCCAGTGAGCCTTTGGTCAACACATCTGCAATCACAGGGGTTGAGTGCATGCCCATCATCATGCCTGTTTCGTTGCCCTTGAATGTCCATTCCGGCAAACGACCGTGACGAGTATTGCCGTTGTGGTCGACCCAGCTTTCTTCTGCATACGACAGCATGGACAGCACAACATCCGCTAGGCGATTCGGCTCAATGATGCTTGAAAGCGGTTGAACAGAGCGGTAGGTATCCCACAAAGAGAAAGTGTCATAGCGAACGAAATCGGCTTTGCCGTCTTTGTTTGCATCGGCAATGCGGACTTTTTCGATCAACGGCTCAGAGACCACATCACCGTTGGCATTGGTGCCATCAGGGTAAGCGCCGCGACCTTGCATCACTTGGCGGTAGCGACCATCAAGATCCGAGTGAATGGTTTGACCCAACAAGGCGTGATACATCGCGGTGTAGAAGGTTTGTTTGTATTCCACATCGCCTTCGACCTTGATTTTACCCAGCTCGGTTTCCCACTTCGCCGTGGCGTCTTTGCGCACTTGGTCAAAGGATTTACCCGCCACTTCCGTCATGTTCAACGACGCACCAGACTGCGCATCTTCGCCTACTTCTGTGTTTGAAAGCGCGACTTTGGCTTCAACCACTAGGCCTGATCCTGCCGTATCAAACTCGACATAAGCGCGGGCATATTGGTTGGTGAATTCGGTCGTACCAGCTTTGGCTGGCACATACGATTTGGTGTCGCGGTCAAAATATTCAAAGCGAATCGATTTGATTGGCTTATCGAATTCCATCACGAAGAATTCTTTCTGGCTCGCAGCCCAACCGTCGGAGAAACGATGGCCTGATAAAGTGTTGGCGTCTTTATCCCACTCGAAATGCGATTCTGCCGTGTAGTCCCAGTTAATGTTGAAGCCCAGGTTCACGATGATTTCGGATTTTTCATCTTGCGGGAAGGTATAGCGGTGAACACCCACGCGATCTGACGCGGTCAGTTCGGCTTTGATGTCATAGTCATCGAGGAGAACAGAGTAGTAACCTGCGGTGGCTTGCTCGTTGCGGTGCTTAAAGCGTGATGCTTCAAGGTTTAGCTGAGGCGAACCCTCGTTAAGCATGTAGTCTGAACGGGAGTTGATTGGCATCACGAGGATGTCATTCAAATCACCCGCGCCCGCACCAGAAAGGTGGGTGTGGGAGAAGCCTGAAACGCGGTTATCGTTGTAGTAATACCCAGAGGTGTATTCCCACCCGTTCGACCCGTTGTTTGGCGACAACTGCACCATACCGTGTGGCGTTGTCGCCCCCGGATAAGTGTTACCTAAATTGCCCGTACCAATAAATGGATTAACAAAGCGTGTAATGTCCATGTCATCAAACGCAACTGGCACGTTTAATCCCATTTCAATAACAGGTTGTTCAGTTAAAGAAACGCCCTGAGTAGTACAACCCGCCGACCCCAATATTCCTGCTATTACCGCAACACAAACTAAACTCTTTTTGAATTTCATGTTACACCTTCATTTCACTAAAAATAGGGTAAGGAGATCTACGAATAGATCTCCTGATTTTTTATTTTTACTTTAATGCGTCTTCTTTATTTCCGGTCATGACAAAACTTAATTGCCCGCCCGACTTCAGATCTGAGTGTTTAAATGAGAAATTGTTATTTAGAGGCTTGCCATTAATGGCAACAGATTTCACGTAGATATTTTCTTCGCTGTTATTTTCCGTCGTGATGGTGAATGAACCGCCATCGACTGGGATCACTGCTTTATCGAAGATTGGGCGCGTGATGGTGTAAGACGGATCCGCAGGCGTCACTTGGTAGAAGCCCAGTGCGTTCATTACATACCACGCTGACATTTGGCCAACGTCTTCGTTACCAATCAGGCCTTCTAATGTTGGGTGGTAAAACTCATTCATTGCTTGGTCGACAATTTCCTGCGTTTTCCAAGGTTCAGCGGTCCAGTTGTAAATCATCGGCACGTGGTGGTCAGGTTCATTACCCATCACGAATTGACCAATGTAGCCGGACATATCGTGAGACTGGCTGGTGTCTGCATTCGAGTTCGCGTTGAACAGCGCATTCAAGTTCGCCAATAGCGCCGCTTTACCGTCCGCCGTCAACGCTTCTGGTGTGTCGAAGTCAGCACGAACGGTGTTCTGACCCGCCATCACGTTGCCAAGGCCATTGATGTTATGTGGGGCAAACCATGTCCACTGCCAGGTGTTACCTTCCGTGAAATCTTCACCACGGTGCTCGGCGCGGTAAGGCCAGAACAAATCGTTTTCTGTCAGGCTCTTACGGTCTTTACAGGCGTTGTAATCCAAGCCTTGCGGGATAGACAGCGCTAGGTTTTCATCCACACAGTCCGCTTTCAGGTTGTTAGCGAAGACCTTGCTACCGTTTTGGTTGTATACCGGACGCATAAAGCCCGTCGCGCCAAGTGAATTGCCTTTGCTGTCTAGGAGCTTGCCGTAAACTTCTGGGTTGTGGTCAAAGTAGTTTTTGAACGCTTCAGAACGCGCCATATAACGCTCAAATGACGCTTCATCACCGGCAAGTTTGGCGATTTGTGCAACCGTCCAATCGTAGTAAGCATTCTCAAGGCCATACGAAACAGATTCGTTCACCAACCCGTCATACTTATCGACAGAGAGTCCGTTCACATAAGCCGGTTTGTCACCTGTATCAGCAGCCCATTTGGCATTCGCGGGAATGTAGCCGAGTTCTTCTTGGTAATTGTTATGGCGTGTCATAACCGTAAAGCGCTTGTCGCCAGACCATGCGTCTTTGTATGGAACCCAGCTGTCGGTTTTATCTAACGAGAAATTGAGGGTGTCGTTCGCCGCTTGGATCGCCAGTTCAAAGTGATCTTGCGTGAAGGCTTCAGGGTGTTTCACCATGATATCTGCAATAACAGAAACAGCAGGATGCCCGACCATTTCACCGGTGTAATCCGAGTGAAGTTCCCATTTAGGCAGCACGCCGCCCGTTTTGTATTTGTTCAGCAAATCATGCGCATATTCAACCGCACGCGATTTATCAATGATGGTTTTCAGCGGGTGCGCGGCGCGGAACGTATCCCACATGGAATAAACCGAATAGTTCACCAAACCGTCTTCAGCCTGATGAACTTTGCCGTCCATGCCGCGATATTTTCCGTCTACGTCTTGGTAAACAAATGGTGCAACATAGGTACGGTAAAGCGAGGTGTAGAACATGGTCTTGTCAGCTTCTTTGCCGCCTTCCAGTTCAAATTCACCCAGAATTTCAGCCCATGCAGTGCGGTTTTTTTCCACCACGTCATCGAAATTGAAATCGTTCGTGTCGGCGTTCAAGTTATTCATCGCGCCTTCAACGCTGGTACCTGAAATCGCCACTTTGACTGTGATTGGTGCATCACCTTTGCCGAAGTTCAGGTGTGTCATCACATCATTCGCGCGCTGGGCTAAACGGTCGGCATCAGGCTCAGGTTCGCCCGGCATTGGCTGATGCTCTGCGTAGCCACGGTAGTCTGCCAGTCCCACTTCAGTTGCATCAACGGGGCGTAATGTGCTTTCAGAAGCCAGTTTTGCGTAAAGGTTTTCTTCAACGATGGATTCAGAGAACTCAGCAACAAAGAAGACAGTCTGCCATTGGCCCCATTCGTTAGAAGTACGTGCACCCACCACCGTCGTGTCGTTCAAACGCTTGTAGTAAATGTTGCGTGAGTGGTTGCCGTAGGTTTCTAGCAACTCATGTTGGAGGTCGATGCGAACTTTACGATCTTCGCCCTTTTTGAAAGTATAACGCTGGAACGCCACACGGTCGGTCGCCGTCAGTTCTGCTTTTACGCCAGTCTCTTTTAATTCAACAGAGTAATAACCGACTTCTGCGGTTTCAGTGTCTTTATTGATGGTTGGCGCATCAGTGTTAAAGCCCGTGTATGGCAGGAACGCGAAATCATTCAGGTCGCCTTTACCTGCGCCTGAAATATGGGTCATGGTGAAACCCGAAAGCAGCGCGTTGGTTGGGTCGTATTCAGACGGAGACCCTTTGCCATTCCAGCCGTTCGGGTCGAAGTTGTCTGGCGACGGTTGGATCATGCCTTCTGGCATCACTGGTGAAGGGTTAACGTTACCCAGCCCTTTAGTGCCGATCAGTGTATCGACATAATTCAGTACAGACAGATCAGGCTGAGGCAAGGTGCCAATGTGTCCTTGGTTATCAGAGGAATCTGAATTACAGCCCACCAATGCAAAAACGATCGCCATAGAAAGCACAGATTTTTTGTTTATCATTTTCGACCTATATTTCGTTAAAAACGTATTGGATTATTGTTTTTGGCGTGATCGAATCCCTGCTGAATTCAGCATGAATATATTTCTGATATATAGAAAAACGACCGCCGTTTATTTTAATTATTTTGGTATTGCACAAAAAGCCGCCCAACACTTAAACAGTACATATTGCTTAAATTACTTGGGCGGTTCTCCTTTTTAACTTAGTGACACTTTTTAACTGATCTCCAATTACAGATTCGCTTTCATTGCCTCTGATTTATCGGCAGTCATGACAAAGCGAAGTTCACCACCCGCTTTAAACTCTTCGTGTTTAAAGGTGTTGAATTTATCCAATGGCTCGCCGTTAATGGTGACCGATTTCACATATAAGTTATCTGGGCCATTGTTTTCAGCGATAACCGTAAACTTGCCGTCGCCAATCGACATGGTGGCTTTGTCGAAGATTGGGCGACCGATGCTGTACGTTGGGTCAGTCGGTGAGATTTGGTAGAAACCAAGGGACGACATCAAGTACCACGCTGACATTTGGCCGACATCTTCGTTACCAATGATGCCGTCTGGCGTTGGCTTGTAGAATTCGTCGTAAACCTGATCCAAGTATTCCTGCGCCTTGTAAGATTCTTCGGTGCGGTTATACAGGTAGATTACGTGGTGCGAAGGTTCGTTACCGTGAATGTATTGGCCGATGTAGCCCGTCATGTCTTGATGCTGATCGCCTTGGTTTGAATCTGCATTGAATAGGTTGTTTAGCTTCTCGTTCAAGCCCTCTGTGCCACCCATGATCTCAGTCAGTTTGTCGAGATCTTGCATGAAGGTCCATTGCCACTGCCATGCGTTACCTTCAGTGAAAGCGTAAGGGTTAGCGACGTATGGGCTAAAGCCGTTCGGATAGATATCTTGTTCCCATGACGTGTCAGAACCCGCTAGCGGTGCACACTTGTTGTCACCCACTTGAACGGTTGGTACGAAGAAGCCAGATTCTGCATCCCAATGCGTGAGCGAGTTATAAGAGCGCGCTTTGAATTCGTCATAGGTGTCCATATCGCCAGCGACTTTCGCCATTTCAGCAATGGTCCAATCGTAGAAAGAGAATTCAAGTGAGTAAGACACGGAGTTCCAGTTTGGCACGCGAACACACTTCTCTTTGATGTGGTAATTCAGTTGGCCTGCCATTAGCGCAGTCAAAATATCATCGTGGATCTGCGGGAAGTCATGTGGACGATAACGCGCGGATTTCACCGATGCTTCAAGTGCTTCTTCTGCATCAATCAAACCTTTGGTCACAGCATCACCAAGGATTGCTGTTGATGGGTAGCCGATCATGGTGCCCGTTTCAGAGCCGTGGCCTTCCCACTTAGGGAGCATGCCGAACTCGTCATTTGATTTGCGGATCAAATCTTCCGCATACAAGGTCGCTTGTTTCGGATCGATGATGGTCCAGAACGGGTGAACCGCACGGAAGGTATCCCACGTTGAATAAATGGAATAGTTCGGCGTATCGCCTTCTTCCAAGGTGCGCGTGGTGCCGAGCATGTCCACGTAGCGACCATCAACGTCATAGAATTCGATTGGCGCGATCATCATGTGATACATGCCGGTATAGAAGTTGGTTTTTTCTGCTTCTGACCCACCTTCTACTTTCACTTTTGCTAGCTTCTCAGCCCACGCGAATTCCGCGTCTGATTTCACTTTGGCAAAATCAAACGTTGGGGTTTCTGCTTCTAAGTTCTTCTGTGCGCCGTGCCAGTTAACAGGGGAAATACCAACGCGAATTTCGATCTCTTCGTCACCCGCACCAAAGTTTAGGAATGCAGTAAGGTCATCACCTTGATAAACAGCATTATGACGCATGCTTGTATCAGGCTCGCTGCCATCTGTACCCAACAATGCGCTTGCCACTGGTTGGTTAAACTTCGCGTAGAAGAAAATGTCATGACCTTGGTGGTCTTGACCTTGGAACCAACCCGTTGACGATTTACGACCACGAATGGTGTATTCATCAACGATTTCAATTTTGTTTTTCAGCGACTTGCCGCCATTAGCTAACAAGGTGTGGCCCAAGTCGAACTTCACGTTACGATCTGCGCCTTTCGCAAAGGTGTATTTGTGCAAGCCAACGCGTTTAGTGGTTGTGAGTTCTACGTCGATGTCGCCATTGTTTAGTTGGGTTTTGTAAAAGCCTGCCGTTGCGATTTCGTTCGATTTATCAAACGTATTCAGCGCATGGTCATTCAAGTCTGAATATGGCAGAACCAGAATATCACCCAGATCAGTTGCACCGGTGCCTGACAAGTGTGTGTGTGAGAAACCGTAAAGCGATACGTCAGTATCAACAATTTCGCCTGTCTCGTAGTTGGACGAGTCCCAATAGCCTGACGCTGAATGCCATTCATTTTGACCAGATTCATGGCCTTCTTTCGAGCCAATAAATGTATCTGGAGAAAGTTGAACCATGCCCGCAGGAACAACTGCGCCTGGGAAGGTATGGCCCGATGCAGCGGTACCAATCATTGGATCAACATATTTAAGAACGGTTTTATCGATAATCGACACTGAAGGAATAGAAATGCCAGGTTCTGAGGTGTTGGAATCTGAATTACAGCCAACAACAGACAAAGCAAGGGCTATAGCTAGTGCACAAGGCGCTATCTTGATGTTCATTCTTCTACCTTTTTAAAAAAGGTGCCGCAGGGGGATGCAGCACCTGAAATCGTAATTTGGGTATTACAAAGAGAGCTCAGACTGCAGGTAACCGATAATTTCAGCTTCCGTCGTCATTGTTTTTAGGGTGTTACGGAAAGATTCGTGGATAAGTTTGCGCGCTAGGCCAGAGAAAATACGCATATGCTGGTCGCCTTGGTTTTTATTTAGCGTCAGCATGATGACAAATTCGACCGCGCCATCTTCGTCGTCGCTCCAAATCACTGGCTTGTTCAAGCGAGCAATAGAGACAGACGAATGTGCAATGTTGTCTGATTTGGTGTGTGGAATCGCAAAGCCATTGCCAAGACCTGTGGTGAATACCGATTCACGCGCCCAGATATCGGCTTCTAGCTCGTTCACTAAGTGAGTGCGACCACGTACACCTAGGTTTCCCACCAGTGTTTGAATCGCTTCTTCTTTGCTGCTGAAATCGCAATCAAGCAGCACACATTCAACGTCCAGCAGTGGCTTGTCTTCTTGAGACTGTGCGAACGCTTCTAGCAAGGCTTCAACGTCTGCAATCGTCGCGCAATCACACGCTTCATTGAACAGTGCTTTGCACGCTTCGCTGTCGAATTGGCGAAGTGCTGCTTTGGTTGGAGCAATGCTTGGTGCCGCCATGCTCAGTTCGTTCAAGCCTGCACCCACTAACAGTGGAAGCACTTTCTTGTTTGCGCCTAGTTCACCACACAGGCCAACCCATTTGTCGTGCGCTTGTGCACCAGAGACCACTGCGCGAAGTAGACGCAGGAACGACGGTGTGAGGCTGTTGTAAAGCTTGGCAACGTTGTCGTTGTCACGGTCAACCGCCAGTAGGTATTGGGTCATGTCGTTTGAGCCAATACTGAAGAAATCCACTTCTTTGCAGAACTGATCCATGATGAATGCCACGGATGGAATTTCTACCATGATGCCCAGTTCAATCTTACCGAATGGGGTGTTGTCGCTCACCAATTCCGCTTTCACGATCTCTAGCTGTGCTTTCACCCAACGGATTTCTTCGATGCTTTGAATCATCGGGATCATCACTTTGGTGTGACCGAATTGCGCTGCGCGCAAAATCGCACGAAGTTGGGTGTGGAACAACGCCAGGAATTGCGGGTAGATGCGCACCGCGCGGTAACCCAAGAACGGGTTGTGCTCGTGTGGCAGGTTCAAGTAATCCAGCGGCTTGTCACCACCGATATCCATGGTGCGGATGATCACGGCTTTGTCGCCAGCGGCTTCCAGCACTTCTTTGTACGCGTCAAATTGTTCTTGCTCGTCAGGTGCAGTGCTGCGGTCCATGAACAGCATTTCAGTTCGGAAAAGACCAATGCCTTCCGCGCCTTTCGCAAACGCCGATTCCGCTTCCACGGTACAAGCGATGTTTGCTGCAATTTCAATCTTGTGACCGTCTTTGGTTTGCGCTTGCAGATCTAGATATTCGCTGTCAGAGGCTTTTACTTGCTCTGCCAGCCACATTGCGCGTTCGAAGTAGGTTGCAACCGCATCAGAAGGCGCGAGTGCCACGATACCTAAGCCACCATCAACGAACTGGGTTTCGCCTTCGTGCTTCGCACATGCATCAATTTCAACGCCTGATACCGCAGGAATGTTGAATGCGCGCGCCAGAATAACGGTGTGCGAGGTAGAGCCCGCTTGCGTCAGGATCAGGCCTTGCAGGAATTCACGGTCTAGACCCAAGAACTGGCTTGGCGTCAGGTCATTCGCAATCACGATTGACGGTTCAGTCAATGTGAAGTCTGTTGATACTTCAACGTGTGGGTGCGCGGTCATCAGCAATTGCAATGCGATGTCTTTGATGTCTAGCACACGCTCTTTTAGGTACGCAGAAGACGATTGCATCAAGGTTTCGGTAATTGCCGCAACGGTAAGAAGGATCGCTTTCGCCAGCGACTCACCGTTCGACACAAAACCCGATACTTTTTCATTCAGGGTTTCATCGTTCAAAATACCCAAATGCGCCTTGATGATTTCTTTTTCTTGGCCACTCGCCAGCTCTGCTTGATCAATCAAAGTTTCAGTCACTTGCTGCTTGGCTTGTTCGAAGTTCAGCGATGCAGTTTCTTGCTCGAACACTGACAGTTCGATTTCGTTGTAGCGAATCAGTTTACCCTTCGCGATACCTGCAGACAGACGCTTCGCGCGGATAAGAGTTGGGTTATGGTTCATCAGTGATTGTGGCAAGGTCACATCGCCCTCATCCATCACCACCAACTCTTCGTCACAATGCGGGAATTCTTCACGCAGGTAGGTCGCCAGCACATCAAATGCCGCTTCTGCGTCATCACCTTCAATGATCAATGAACATGGGTCGCTCAACAGGGTGTCTGTACCCACTAGCGACAGCACACTTTTTGCTGAACCTGTGTTGTCGTTACGCAGGTTTTTCAACGTGATGTCACTGCTAAATTGACGGCAAACCGCTTCAAGGTGGTTTGCAGGGCGAGCGTGAATACCGTTAGGCAATTCACAGGTAAATGCGACTTCTTTTTTCATTGTGTTCACTTAAATTTTTTCAAAAGAGATAGGGGGTGATTGATGGCTTCTTGCACGGAAACGATGGTGGGATTTTTCCCTTCATAGCGATCGCTTTCTGCCGGGCTAATTTCAGTGGCCAACAATATAAAATCTGCGGAATCAAATTCGCGTTTGGAGATTTTGTTCTCAATACCCATCGCGCCTTGGGTTTCAACTTTGATGTTGATGGAGAGTGCTTTAGCGGCTTCGATGAGACGATCTGCTGCCATATAACAATGGGCGATACCGGTGTGGCATGCAGTGATAGCGACGACGTTCATATGCTCTACTTATCGTTTGATTCAGACAGGCTGATGTTATGCCTTAACCTGTCTAACAAACAGATGAAATAGCTAACATTTACTGGACAAAAGACGCATGAAAAACAATGTGTGAATTGGGTCACCGAAGCGGGCATAGCAAAGCTGGATGGGGGAGAAAACTGAGGAACGATGCAGCGAAATTCCTAACAAAAGCCCGCAATGGTTGCGGGCTAGCAAGGAATAACACGACTTCTAGGGCTAACAACACGCAATTACGTGATCTTGGTTCATCCCTTTTTCGTGTGCATTATTGAGGTGCACATAAGTGACATCGGCTAGCCACGGAATTGCTCGAGCAATGAACTTCGTTTCTCCCGTGATTCACTTGTGCTTAGCAAGGAAAATAGACGCTGATAGGCGAGAAAAGCCCCAGTTCAGAGATGACAATGAGGCGTCGGTGACAGTTTCAAGGAACAAAAAAAGGGACGATAATCGTCCCTTGTCTTTGGCAGCGCGTCGCGCTCTAGAGTGCGATGAACAACCCCGCCAACGCTGCGCTCATCAAGTTAGCCAATGTAGCCGCTAACACCGCACGCAAGCCCATGGTGGCAACGTCGTGACGGCGCTCTGGTGCCATTGCGCCAATCGAACCCAATTGAATGGCAATCGAACCGATGTTGGCAAAACCACACAAGGCAAACGTGACGATGATTTGGCTGTGCGCTGATAGCGCCTCTTTCACGTTGGCGAAATCAAGGTAGGCCACGAACTCATTCAGAATGACCTTCTGACCGATCAGTGAGCCAACGGTCAGGGCTTCGCTCATTGGCACACCAATCACAAACGCGAGTGGCGAGAACATGTAGCCAAAAATAGATTGCAGCGTAAGTGCTTCAACACCAAACCAATCACCCACCATTTCAAAGCCTGCGTTGACCATGGCAATCACGCTAACAAACGCGATAAGCATCGTACCCACAGCCACCGCTACTTTAACGCCGTTCATTGCGCCAGAAGCCAGTGCATCGATGGCGTTGGCATCTTCGCTTTTGGTGAGCGAGATGTCTTCTTGATCCGACGGCGTTTCACGCTCAGGGATCAACATCTTCGCCATCAGTAGGCCACCGGGAGCGGCCATGAAACTCGCCGCAATCAGGTACTTCAGATCCACACCCATTGCCGCGTAACCGCCTAACACGGAACCCGCAACAGATGCCATGCCACCGACCATCACTGCAAACAGTTCTGAGCGTGTCATGCTGTTTAAAAACGGACGCACAACAAGCGGCG
The DNA here is from genome assembly GCF_000621165.1 of Enterovibrio calviensis DSM 14347. Taxonomy (GTDB): domain Bacteria; phylum Pseudomonadota; class Gammaproteobacteria; order Enterobacterales; family Vibrionaceae; genus Enterovibrio; species Enterovibrio calviensis. The sequence goes on from NZ_JHZA01000001.1 coordinate 47,368, forward strand.
ATTCACCTTGAGACAGGAAAATATTGCTGGTCGCGACTAACGATTCTGCTCGGCTTGTGCCGAGTAGCTTTTGAATACCACCGCCGATAATCTTAATTACCCACTGCATCACGCCGAGGTAATAAAGCAATGAAATTAATGAAGAAAGGAAAATAATAAGAGGAAGAACACGGATGGCGAACACGAAATCGCCCGTTGCCAAACCACCGAAAACAAAGCCAATGCCTTGATCGGCAAATGAGAGCAGTGAAGCCACTCCCGAGCTCATTGCACCCAGTATCGACTGTCCAACAGGAACATAAAGAACAAGCGCGGCGAGCGCGGCTTGAAGACCAAACGCGCCAATGACGGTTCGCCAATTGATGCTTCTGCGATTTTCAGAAAGCGCGTAGGCGCAGGCCAATAGGGCCAGAATACCGACCAAACTTGATAGAATTTGCATTGTATAACCTTGCAGTTGTATCTGGGGATTTAAGGCGTTTGGGCTGCAAACGTACAACAGGTCATACAAATTAGGCGTGTAGCAATACAAAGCATTGCTGCAAAAAGAGTTTCCCGTCCACGAAGCGGCGTTTTAACACCAATTAAAGCTCACAGTTACGCTGGGCCCTGTTCCGTGGGGCGGGTGTCCATGTTGCAGTCGAATGTAAAGCTGACTTGTGCCGCTGCTTTTAAGAAAACAGTGACCGCTCTAGTCGGGCGAGGAGTATAGCGGGATCTGCATCACAGATTCAAGGGGTTTACGGGCGCAAAGCCAATGGCAATCCGCATTGTGTGTGATGCAAACCATACAGTGCGGATCGCATCCCAAAGGATCTCGCACTAGGGTCTATCTTAAGAATAACTCACAGTAACCAGCAGTCACTATGAACCTAAAGCGTATTGAAACCTTTGTTATTGTTGCTACTCTTCGCAGTTTTCGTAAAGCCGCCGAGCAGCAATTCACCACGCAACCGGCCATTTCATCTCGTATTGCCAGCTTAGAAAAAGAGCTGGGCGTGACCCTTTTCGACCGCGACGCATCACCGATTTCACTCACAACAAAAGGACGTGAATTACTGCCTTTTGCTGAAAAAATGCTGATGTCTGCAGAACAATTCCAAAAACGTGCCGAAAATACCGCCCTATTTACCGGCACACTGCGTCTCGGTATTTCTGAAACCGTGGTACACACCTGGTTGACGGAATTCCTCCGCCGTTTCAACGATAAATTTCCTCGTTTGGACATCGATATTACCGTCGATGTGACCTCTAACCTTCGCCATGATTTGCTCGACCGAACGTTGGATTTGGCCTTTCTGATGGGGCCTGTTTCTGAACCGTCTGTCACCAATTTGCCCTTGTGTCGCTATCCGTTGCAGTGGGTTGCTAGCCCCGAAATCGCCCTCCCCGATCATACCTTAACCGTGGCTGATCTGGCGCAATGGCCAATCATCACATATGCCAGAAACACCCAGCCTTTTGGGGAAATCAAACAGCATTTTGATCACGCCGACGCCGCCAGCGTGCGCTTTTTTACATCGAGCTCTTTATCTGCATGTTTGCGAATGACCGTTGATGGTTTAGGCGTGGCAACGCTTCCCGCCACCATTGCGGATCCCGAGATACAAAGTGGTCGATTACGCGCTGTTTCTTGCGAGTGGGCACCTTCACCACTGGGCTTTACGGCTTCGTATCTTCGTGCCCCATTCAATGGAGCGTCGGAAGAGGCGGCGAAGTTGGCGATGGACGTGGCTGAAGCACATTCTCAAAACTAGCACGGGCTCACAGGCGAGTTCACAGTCCTGATTAAAATAATTTATCGGAAAGGGTAAAAAACTATAATTGGACGAGATGACACTAAGCTGCAACATTTAGTTAACACGCATGACATGCAGGGTAACAGGATGACAGCCCCAATGAACGCAGGACAGAATACGTCGATTATTACCAATCATCACGAAGCAGCACTCACCCAAGCGCGTGAAATACGCCAGTTGGCGAGAAGTGGACAATTCACAGGTTCCACCAGCGGATTTGCGCCCGGCCTTGCTCAAGGCAATGTCGTGATACTGCCCAAAAGCTGGGCAGATGATTTTTTGATGTTCTGCCAACAAAACCCTGTCGCCTGTCCATTGTTAGCCGTGTCAGCGCCCGGAAAGCCGATTTTAGATACCTTGGGCGAAGACATTGATATTCGTTCAGATGTACCGGAATACCGCGTTTTTCGTCACGGTGAGCTTTCCAAAGAAACACACGATATCAGCGATTTATGGCGCACCGACATGGTGACGTTTGTGCTGGGCTGCTCGTTTTCCTTTGAAGACCCATTAATGCGCGCTGGCCTTTCGCTTCGCAATATTGATTGCAACGCCAATGTCTCCATGTATCGCACCAACATTGAAATGAACCCTAGCCAGTATTTCAGCGGCAATATGGTGGTTTCCATGCGCCCATTCAAACCGGCGGACGCCATTCGGGCGATACAGATCACCTCTCGCTACCCCAAATCTCACGGCGCACCCGTTCATATTGGTTATCCCGAAATGATTGGCATCCACGATCTCTCTCAGCCAGATTTTGGTGATGCAGTGCCCATCAATGATGATGAAATTCCTGTTTTTTGGGCATGTGGCGTAACGCCTCAACTCGCTATTGCCAATGCCTGCCCACCCATTGCCATCACTCACGCACCAGGGAAGATGATTGTGACGGATGTAAGTAACGACACACTTTCTATTTTTTAACGAACACATGTGAAAAGGAGACTTCCAATGAAGTTGTTGAAAACCCTACTACCCGCTGCGGTTGTGTCATTCTCGGCATTAATGATGCCTACCACTTTTGCTGCCCAGTGGCATATGCCAACCCCTTATGGTGATGCAAACCTGCCCACCAAAATTGCCTATGATTTTGCTGAAAACGTGAAAGCATCCACCAATGGCGAAGTAGACATCAAAGTCCACTCTGGTGCGTCTTTGATGAAGCACCCTGAAATCCCTCGCGCCGTGCGAACTGGTCAGGTGCAATTGGGTGAAGTGTTTATTGGCATCATGGGTAACACTGACCCGATTTTTAAGCATGACAACATTCCTTTCCTCGCCACCAATTACGAGCAAGCTCGCGCCCTGTGGGAAGCCTCAAAGCCTGAGATTGAAAAGCAACTAAGCAAAGAAGGCATGATGCTGCTGTACACCGTGCCATGGCCTGCACAAAGCCTTTACACCAAAGCACCGGTTAACTCGCTGGCAGACATAAAAGGCACCAAAATGCGCGCCTACAGCCCATCAACATCTCGCTTAGCGGATCTGATGAATACCACGCCAACCACAGTGCAAGTGCCTGATATTCCTCAAGCATTCAGCACAGGCATTATCGATGCAATGATCACGTCGCCATCAACAGGCGCAAACGGTCAAGCATGGGATTACCTAAGCCACTTCAACGAAATCAAAGCGTGGATCCCGAAAAACGTCGTCGTGATTAACAAGCGCGCGTTCAAACGCTTAGACAAAGCCTCACAGAAAGCCATTTTGGATGCGGCAGCGACCGCAGAAGCTCGCGGTTGGGACGAAGTCACAGCGCAAGAAGCGAAAGACACCAAAACCCTTGCTGATAACGGCATTGTGGTTTCTCAACCTTCTGAGCAACTGTTAAAAGAACTGCAAGCCATTGGTGTCACCATGACCAACGAATGGGAAGCAGAATCTCCACAAACTCTGACGCCTGTTTTAGAGGCTTATCGTAGTAAGTAATCACTCACTATTGATATTCCCCTCCCCGAATGGACTGGGGAGGGTGCTCTAACCAATCATGGCCTTGCCTGCTTATCGACTAGCTCGAAGGCCAATCAGGACGGTTCCAAAAAAGGTTAAGACTATGCGCGTTAAGCAAGCCTTATACATGCTGTCGGGCGGCTTGTCCGGTTTCTTCATCGTGGTGATCATGCTGATCATCCTCGCCCAAATTATCGGTCGTTTGCTTGGCTTTATCGTGCCATCAGCAGAAGACTTCTCAGGTTACGCATTGGCAGCCTCCACCTTCTTCGGCTTGGCTTATACCTTTCATGAAGGCGGCCATATTCGCGTCAATCTCGCCATTCAGCGACTACCCGAACAATGGCAACGTCCATTGGAAACTGTCGTCTTGGCGCTCGCATTTTTGTTGCTGTGCTTCGCCAGCTATTACTGCACTTACATGGTGTGGGAATCGCACGATTTTGAAGAAGTCACGCACGGCTACATACCGATCCCGCTTTGGATCCCGCAAGTTCCTGTCGCGTTGGGCATGATTGCGTTCAACCTCGCGGTACTTGATAGCCTTATCGAAAACATTCGCGGCATTACGCCTCATTACAAAGTGCTTGAAGGTGAAGAGGTAACTCTCGACCTTGGCAACGACAAGGAGGGCATGTAATGACTGACATGGCTCTGATTTCCTTTATCTTGGCACTTAGCCTTCTTCTGTTTCTCGCTGCGGGTTTATGGGTGTCACTATCACTCATCGGCGTTGGCGTGATTGGTCTTTACCTGACCGGAAACGAACAAATTGGATTGCTCTTTGCTTCTTCTAGCTGGGGCGCAAGCACCAGTTGGTCACTCACAGCACTGCCGATGTTTATCTGGATGGGGGAATTACTGTTTCGAACCCGTCTGTCGGAAGATCTCTTTAAAGGTCTAGCGCCTTGGTTAAGTGGCCTTCCCGGTAAATTGCTGCACGTGAACGTGCTTAGCTGTGGCATTTTCGCCGCTGTTTCTGGCTCATCAGCGGCAACAGCCGCCACCATTGGACGCATGACGCTGCCTGAGCTAAAAGCGCAGGGTTATAGCGAACGCATGGCCATTGGCACATTGGCAGGTTCTGGCACCTTGGGGCTGTTGATCCCCCCTTCTATCATTTTGATCGTGTATGGCGTGGCAGCTGAAGTGTCTATTGGCCGTTTGTTTATCGCAGGCGCATTGCCAGGCATCATGCTGATGTTGCTGTTTGTGGGTTACACCACGATTTGGGCAATGTTCAACAAAGACGGCGTTCCGCAACACAGCAGCGAAGACATTTCTTGGTCAGTACGCTTCAAGTCGCTGAAAAAGCTCATGCCTATCGTCCTTCTGATTGGCTTCGTGCTGGGCTCGATTTACGGCGGGTTTACCACACCAACCGAAGCGGCGGCTTTAGGTGTATTTGGCGCTATGGTATTGGCCGCCCTAACCGGTTCTCTCACACGCAAAAGCTTCATTGATAGCCTGCTCGGCGCAGTGAAAAGTGCCTGCATGATTGGCTTCATTCTGGTGGGCGCTCACTTCCTGACATTGGCGATGGGCTTTCTGGGTATTCCTCGTGCTTTGGCAGAGTGGATTGCGGCGATGTCACTGTCTCCGTTTGAGCTACTGCTTTACCTCACCATCTTGTTTGTGGTGCTGGGTTGCTTCTTGGATGGCATTTCCGTGGTGGTACTTACCGTGGCGGTTGTCATGCCGATGGTGCAGCAAGCGGGCATCGATTTGCTTTGGTTCGGTATCTTTATCGTTCTTGTGGTGGAGCTGTCACAAATCACCCCACCCGTTGGTTTTAATCTGTTTGTTATTCAGGCACTCACGGGCAAAAACATACTGTATGTCGCACGGGCTGCTTTTCCGTTTTTCATGCTGATCTTATTGGGGTTAGTGTTGATTAGCGTATTCCCAGACATTGTGACCTACTTGCCGACCACCATGAGTCAGCGGTAATGCAAACGGACAGACACAGCACCACACAGTGACAAAAAACAAGTGGATGGAGGATTCATTCAACATGAAATTAAATTGCGATATGGGTGAAAGCTTTGGTGCGTGGACCATGGGCAACGACGCGGACGTCATGCCTTGCATCGACATGGCGAGCATCGCGTGTGGCTTTCATGCCTCAGATCCCGTGATCATGCAAAAAACCGTGACACTCGCACTCGAGCATGGCGTGTCGATTGGCGCGCACCCCAGCTACCCTGATTTACTCGGTTTCGGGCGACGTAAATTCGATTGCTCCGAAGAAGAACTCTACGCATGGTTGGGCTATCAAATTGGCGCGCTCAAAGGCATCTGTCGCCAACAACGCGCCATTGTTGACTACGTTAAACCCCATGGCGCGTTATACAACACCATGATGAAAGACGAGAAGGTATTATGTACCGTCATGCAAGCAGTGAAAGCCACCGCGCCCGGTTGTCCATTGGTCGTGATGGCGGTTCCACATCGAGACCCTCTGAATCGATTAGCCGAAGAAATCGGAATTGAACTGCTGTTTGAAGCCTTTTCCGACCGCGCTTATGACGATGCTGGCTTCTTGGTTGATCGCCGTATTGAAGGGGCGGTTCACGGTAGCGCCGAGGCGATTTTACGCCAAGTTCAACAGATCACCGAACAAGGTACGGTCACGACGCTGAGCGGAAAAATATTGAAGGTCGACGCTGACACGCTATGCATTCATGGCGATGGCCCTCATGCTTCGGCAGTCGCACAAGCGCTGAGTTTGTGGAGGAAAAATGGTCAGAATTGAGGCAGTCAATGAACAAACATTGATTGTGTACTTCGGCGACAAGATTGACGAAGCCGTCGCGGCCAACGTCAATCATGCCATCTTCCAGATTCGACAAGCGTTGGGCGCAGTGATCACCGACATCATTCCGTCTTATAACTCGATACTGGTGAGCTTCGACCTGAGTAAGACCGATCGCTTCGATATCATCAAACGCATCAAATTCGCGCTTTCTACCAGCGCGGAAGCGGAAACCAATCACAGCGACAAGGTGCTGGTCGAAATTCCCGTTTATTACGGGAACGACGTTGCGCTGGACATGGCAGACGTGTGCGCGAAAACCGGTCTGGATACAAACACAGTGATCTCATTGCACAGCGAACGAGAATACCGCGTCTACGCCATTGGCTTTAGCCCCGGCTTCGCGTATCTGGGCAGCGTGGATGACGCGATTGTGATGCCTCGAAAATCAACGCCTCGCTTAAAAGTGCCGACGGGCAGCGTGGGGCTTGCCGACAGCCAAACCGCAATATATCCCAGCAGCACGCCAGGCGGTTGGCAGATCATCGGGCGCACACCTCTCAACATGTTGGATTGGGATAGCGAAACATTAGCGCGCGTTAACGTAGGAAATCGCGTGAAGTTTTGCCCCATCGACAAAGAAACATACATCAAACTAGGCGGAGTGTTCGATGAGCTTTGAAGTTATTAGTCCGGGAATGTTAACCCTGCTTCAAGACAGCGGACGCCACGGCTTTCAACATTTGGGAATCACCTCTGGTGGCCCGATGGACGAGCATGCTTTCTATTGGGCAAACCGCTTGCTCGGCAATGCACCCGACACCAATCAACTTGAAATCACCTTTGGGCAGTTAACACTCAAGGTCAACGCCGCCACAAGCATTGCCATTACTGGTGCAGACCTGTCAGCGCGCATTAACGACAAGCCCGTTCGCAACTGGTGTACCTATGGCGTTAAGCAAGGTGACATCATTGCATTCGATACGCCGATTCAAGGTTTACGTGCTTATTTGGCCGTGAAAAACGGCTTTGACTGTGTCGCCAAGCTCGGCAGCTGCGCAACGGTGAAACGCGAGAAGATCGGGGGCTTGCACGGCAATGGTGAGCCATTGAAACAAGGCGATGTGTTGCCATTTTCGCCCTGCTCGGAAGTGATAGAACAGCGCGCCCCTAAGTGGACCATTCCTCACTACGATGCACCTCTCGAACTGGGTGTCATGCCTGCCTACCAAAACGCTGCGTTCTCGCACGATGCGCAAATGACCTTCTACACCAGCGCTTATGAAGTGAGCCAACATATCGATCGCATGGGTTATCGCCTATCAGGTACGCCGATTAAAAGCAGCCTCGATGGCATCATTTCAGAAGGCATTGCGTTTGGTTCGATTCAAATTCCCAATGATGGTCAACCCATTGTTCTGATGAAAGACCGTCAAACCATTGGTGGATACCCGAAAATAGGATGCTTGAGCAGCTTAGGAGCTGGCCAATTATCACAGCGTAGACCGGGACAAACCGTGAGCTTTTCGCCGATGGATGTTGCTGATGCCGAAGTCGAAAGACGTTTATTCAATCGCGTGATCTTCGGATAAAACACAAAAATCTGCTCTACATCTAAAAGGACAATGCGGTAATGGAATCCCCTGACATCTCTCAGTTTCTGTCTACAATCAGTTTCTACATCACGGCCAAAGACAACAATAAACCGCACTTACTCAGCCACGTGTTTAGTGAATCAGCCACACTCTCCATGGCAGTCAACACTGACAGCATCACATTCCCATCGAAGACATCAGGCGCATCGGAGATTTCCAATGTGTTGGTAACTCACTTTAATCAGCGTTATGAAAACGTTTATACGTTTTGCCTTTCGGACGCCATTGAACGAGAAGGATCGTCACTATCTTGTAAGTGGTTTGTCGCGATGACTGAAAAAGAGAGCGGGCTGTTACGGGTTGGCTGTGGTTACTACGATTGGACATTCCACACTGATATTGAGACTAATGCCCGTGCCGAAATCCATGGCGAAACCAATACGCGCGTTGATGAGCTAACTATCACGATTGAACATATGGCAGCCCTCGCATTTCAACAGACGAGTTATTTCTTCAATGAATTAAGCCAGTTACCTTACCCATGGTGTGAAAGCAGTTTAGTGATTCAGGCCGTACCGAGCGACCCTGTGTTAGACGAGGTGCGATACTTTCTAGTCTCCTAACACTATCACTAACAAAGTGAGTGGCTGCGTATCGACCAAATAACATCATTAAAGGTACTCGCAAGGAGAAAGTTTTGATCAAGGAAGATGATTTTAAAATTGACGGTGAAACACTCTACTTCAAACAAGACCTTTATCCATTATCTAAAATCCAAAATGCACGAGTGAAAACCAACACATTAAAAGATCACCTGACTAGAATGATCGCAATTGGCTTCCTTGTCACAAGCGTTGTTTGGGCAGTATGTCCTGCCTCTTTCGGACTGCTCACCGCGCCCATTGCTTTGATCGCAGGTACTTTGGCGGCGCTGTCGTCGGCAAGAAAATATGAGCTGCAAGTCGAGTTCAAACATAAAGATGAAACCGGTTTACAATGGATTGTGATCGCCAAAGCCAACCGTACCAGCGTGAAAAATATCTTCGACAAACAGGCCATCAACATTCAGCAACATCACGCCAGTTAAACGGCGCGTCACATCCACTACAGAGCGCATCATGGAACTCAAGCACCAACAATATCTGGACAAGTACCTCGACACATTGCCCGCAGATGTCCGAGCACAACACACGTCATTCAGCGCCGACTATTACTGCGCTGATGAATACAATGCCAACGTATGTGCAAATTTGATCCTTCGCGGAGAAAAGCGGGCTTCTTGTAGCATGGCTTATTGGTATCGCCATCAAGGTGAACTCATGCCATCAGTTGGGCACTTGCAAGTGGTCACCTACTGGGCTGGCGACCCTGTTTGTATTGTCGAAATCACATCCGTATCAGAATGTCGCTTTAAAGATGTCACGGAAGAATTCGCTGCTTCAGAGGGCGAAGGCGATAAAACCTTAGCTTGGTGGCGCGACGCGCATTGGACGTTCTTCTCATTAGAATGTGAGGAGTTGGGTATAACACCCTGTGAAGACATGATGCTAATACTAGAGCGCTTCAAGGTAGTTTACTCATAACCTCCTCGCTAACGTAGCCCATAAGCCCTCCAAACCTCCAAACCTCCAAACCTCCCCATTAGTGTGTCGAAATCCTGACACAGCGGCGAAAAGGTTTAACCTAAAATTGTTGTTTATCTTAATTCTGGCGCTACACTGCGTCGCCTTTCGGCACAACTGCCGATATCCCAACACAAACATCGAGATAAACAACCATGAATATGAAAACGCTGCTTTCTCTTAGCCTCGTTTTAATTGGCCTGCTGACCCTATCAGGCACTGCCCAAGCCGAAGAAAGAATCACGTTGGGGCGCACTATCTTGCTCGAAAACGGTAAGCATGGCGCAGACATTCCTCTGCTGGTTTGTCGTCGCGTTAACGCTATCAAGGTAAAAGCCGATCGCGATGCCTATCTTAAGCAAGTTAAGGTTACCTTTAAGAATGGCGAAACCAAAACCATCAGTTTCTATCGCAACATCAAAGAAGACGACACCACTGATTGGCGTAAATTTGGTTACAAGCGCTGCGTGAAAAAGCTAGAAGTGTTTGGCGAATCGAAGAACTCGTCTGCCGGTATTCGTGTGTACGGACGCCAGTAAGACTAGGCGATAACATCCCCGAAGAAATTAAAGGCTGCGGACAAGTGAAGATGCACTTACACAGCACTCTTCAACTCCCCCTTGTTTCATGAAAAATACAAATGAAAAACGGCAAACACACTGTTTGCCGTTTTCTTTGAATTGCTAACTAAGCTAGAAGCGTATGCTTAGATAAAGTCCACATACGGCCTACTGAAGTTCCGCGTGTTCGGGAACATCTTGAAAATGTCGTCTTCTGGTAAACCAAACCAGCGACACAGGCTCGCATTCACTCTGTCTGCTGCCATCGTAGGAATGATACGACCGTTTTCGTAGTTCAGAGATGAATTTGGACGCAGTGATGGGAACCTACCGTAAGCACGGTCACCATTGACCGAGCCACCCAGAACAATCTGATGTCCGCCCCATCCATGATCGGTGCCGGTTTCGTTTGCTTGTGCGCGACGACCAAACTCAGACATTGTGATTGTGGTGACCGAATCTGATAACCCTTTATCATTTAGTGAGTTCTGGAAAGCAGAGAGCGATTCCGCCAACTCTTGTAATAGCACAGGGTGGACTGACGCTTGGTCATGGTGCGTATCAAACCCACCCATACCAACAAAGAACACCTGTCGATTTTGGCCCAGCGCTTCACGAGCTTGGATTAAGCGTTCTACCATCCCGAGTTGCTGACCCAATCGAGACTCTGGAAGGTTTCCACTCGCGGGGAAATCAGTCAACGCCGTATTCAGGAAGTTATTCTCAAGCACGCCATCTCGCATGGTTTTCGCATACTGACGAGAGTAAAGATTTTCGTATCCCTCCTCCATAAAGTGCCCGAAATAACCATCGCTCGCGCCATCAAGCTGCCCCCAACTAGGGTAGGTACCGACACCTTCTGGCTTTAGCACGCTTTGTCGTACAGACTCCCCGCGCATCAGCTTGTTCTCTCCGAAGAGTGAAAACAGCGAAGGCGCCGCAGATGTATTAGTGAAACGATCAAGCATTCTGCCCGCCCAACCAAGCTCAGAACCAAAGTTAGATGTGCCGGTTTGCCACATATCTTGTTGAAGGTTATGTGCCATCAAAAACTCAGGAAGCTCCACGGTGTTGTTCTCAATACCTTGGATGCGGGTTGGCTCAATGAGCTGACCTGAGTTGAGAAGAACGGTGGCATCTCCACGTCTAAAGTGAGGCATCAGCGGGCGCATCGCATCATTAATGCCGACCTTAATTCTTGATCCCGCTTTTAGTGTGGTATTCAACACGTTCTCTTTCGGAATTTTAAGGTCGCGTCGTGCTCGGCGATAAGCTCGGTAGTACTTTCTGTCGAGAGGAATAATGGTGTTAAACGCATCATTTCCACCAAACAAGAATACAACAACCAGTGCTTTGTGATCGGATGGTGACAATGGTGATGCCGCAAGTGGCGTGCTAACAAGGCCTGAAGCGGTGGCCGCTGCTGATCCTTTTAAAAAATTACGTCTTGTTAGCTTCATGCTACCGCCTCCTGCGTGAAAAATTCTGGCGAAGTGAGTGCCGTATATAGTGACAACTTAACTTTCGTTGTTACATGCAGTTCCGAGTGTTCAACAAGCGCTTGCTCCAAGCGCGTTTTCAAACTGTTTCGCATCGCACTACAGAAGAATCTGTCGCTGATAAGCTCTACCAGTGCAGTGTTATCTGAGGCAGTATTACCGGAAGCAGCGGTAACGTAATCCGAATGGTCCCACGTTAAATTGTTGTACCCACCGCGTGGCGTCAGAAGCAATTCAAAAATGTACTGTTGGGTATCATGCAAGGTTTGCGCGTTGATAATGGCAAACTCCGGTGCCGTCATGCCCTTCTCGCTGATTTCGCCACGTGGCGCATAATCTGGCGTATAAAAGTTAAAGACCGAAGCAGCAGCAAGTGGCGCCTGACCAAACGTTCTTTCCGTTCTAAAGAAGTCGCGCCATACGCTTTCTGTTGTGTCGACACCCAAGCCACGTGATATTTGCGCCATCGCGAGAATAGGCTCTTTTACACTGCCGAAGTGCTGGCGCTGTTCAATGGCACTATCACCTTTACCGATTTGATTGACAGCATCTTCATCCGTCAGAATCGCAAACAGCACGGCTTTTAGGTCGCCGCGAACACCCTCACCATTGTCGATGAATATGCGCGCCACACGTTCAACATACTCAGGGCGTGGGTTGCTGGTAACAAAGCGCTTAATAAGCAGTGTTGAGATAAAAGGCGGAGTGTTGTGATGTTCAAACAACATATCCAGCGCAAGACTCATGTCTTTCCTCGCTGATTGCCCCTCATCAAATTGCGTACCCAATACAACCTTAGCACCAAAATCATGATTGTCCGTTTTGGCTCTCATCTGCTTCAACGGATCAACACCCACCCAACCAGTAAACACACGCGCCAGTTCTGATACATCTCGTTGTGTGTAAGTGGGAATGCGTTTTCCATTCGCATTGAGCACCGGCGTGCCGTTAATATTGAGTTCCCAAAGGCCCAATGAAAAAAGCTGCATGATTTCACGTGCGTAGTTTTCATCCGGGTAGGTATTTAATGCAGGATTGGCTTTCTTGCTGTCCTTCATTGTTAGGTATAAACCCATTGCAAGGCTTAGCGAAGCCTCTTCCATCAAAGTACGAAAGTTGCCCAGAGCATTGTTAACGAGGATGTCATAATAGTTCACAACGACATCACGACGGGCCGCAACACCTTTGTCTGACACAACAAAGATCTGGCTCAATGCATAGGCCATGCGCTGTCTGAGCTGGTCTTCTGCATGCAATGCATGCTTCCACCATGCGCCATAGTGACCAGTTTCAGTCACTTGGCTTTTCTCTTCGTAAGTGGGCGTATATTCAATTGCAAGAGGAAGATGCAATGACACTGGACGGTCTACTTGCTCGTCGAACCACGCTCTAATGCCTTGCGACATCAATACGTCAACGTCACCGACCTTTGGTCCAAAGGTGGCGCGTTGAAGAAATCTATTCGATTGGGCGGTGCTCATCTCAATGTCGTGTACCATTTCAATTCCTTTTGCTATTCCCTGTTGGGTATGAAGTCTTCGTCCCACTCATGGATCTCACGTTCCATGAACCTCAAGATTAAATGGCATCCTTTAGGCCCCTCACTCGCATTTTGTTATCAGAGACAACATAAGGCTGCATTCAACTGGGCACATTCTGACCTATTCCATTGGTTGAATATGACTCACTTATGAGACATTGAGATTCTTTTTGAGTTAGTGCTCAATAGTGCGACCAGTGTATGTCCAAAAAAGTGACATCCTACCTGCCATCAGCACCACCCTTTTCTCATTCAGCGCCATTTAATACTCCCAACGCACGCCAGAAACGAATCGAACAGCCATAATGCCTTCGTGATTCAATTTGCCGCTTGCCCCGTGCTTTTCTTCTCTCACAACGCCAGCACTCCATGCCATAATCCATTCCAACAACACATAACAAATGACGAAGACAATGAAACTGATTGATAAACTGGCTTGGCTAACGATTAAAGACGGCAAACTTTTGGCCGTACGTTCAAAAGGAAAATCGCTTTTCTATCTACCGGGTGGCAAACGTGAGGCGGGCGAAACCGATGAGCAAGCGCTGATCCGCGAAATCAAAGAAGAACTGTCTGTCGATCTAGTGCCTGAAAGCCTGAAATATGTAGAGACTTTCACAGGCCCTGCTGATGGCAAAGCGGAAGGCGTGTCAGTGCAATTAACCTGTTACTTCGGTGATTTCACGGGCGAGTTAGTCGCGGATTCGGAAATTGAAGAGTTGGCGTACTTGGGTGCAGCGGACGAAGCCGTTACTTCTAAAGCCGCTTGGATTGCCCTTGAGTGGCTGATTCAGCAAGGCCATATCACGCAATAATAGTTTGCGATAAAAACGCGCCCGCAAGGCGCGTTTTTTTATGCGGGTTATGACGATAAAGTTCGGAACGCTCCCTGATACTCAATTTCTTTTATTTAACCGCAAGACACGTTGGCTTTTCCTCATGAATATGCCCTGTCAATAAACACGGTTGATTCCCATCTTTGTGATTTTTCGAGATTTTAACTATCCTGCTGGTTCTCTGAAAATATCACTGTGGTACGGTTGTCGTAACTTGTTAAATCGAGTGAGACAGGGAATGAGGTTGATACAGAAATCACGTTTGTTTTTTCAGGATGGAAATTCAGACAAAGTCTACGAAGTTGATTTAGTCGACACGGGCAGTACAGATGATAACGCAAAGTACTTAGTGAACTTCCGTTATGGTCGTCGCGGTGCCAACTTACGTGAGGGCACTAAAACGTCTGCTCCCGTTTCGCTGGAAAAAGCACAAAAGCTGTTTGATTCCGTTGTCATCTCCAAAACGAACAAAGGTTATCGCGATAGCCTGTCCCCGTCTTCACCATCAAAAGATCCGATATCGGCTCCTACCAATAGTGCGTCATTACTCGATCGTATTCGACATGAAAAGCACCCAGATGCGCGGGCCCGTCAAGTATGGCGATTGCCACCAGAGAAAAATGAAGAAGCAGCCGCACTGGTATCCACTTTTTTGGGACAAAAATCCGACTTACATGAATACACCATGTTATGGACCTTAGGACGGATTGGCGACGAAGCTCAGATCAACCTCATCACGCCTTATTTGCGCCACAACAATGAAATGTTGGCGCAGCTTGCTGTAGAAGTCATCTTTGCGCTAACGCCAGAAAACGAAAGAAAAGAGCGCTACCAATCACTGCGAACTAATCAAGACGACATCACGCCTGAAGCGTTGAAGAAATCCTTGTCTCTGTTTAACGACGCGGACACTAAACGCGCCACCAGCGTCCCGATCGGCCCATTATTGAAAACCGCGTATTTGCAGGCGCTCGTCGATAAAAACATTCGCCGCGCTCTGCTCGATATTCTACCCAAGATTCCTTTTACACCCGGTGCATTCCGCGGCGTCCGCTACTTGCTCAAGATGAGCGAATTCAGAATGGATGTTGAGGTATTTAGTGCATTGAGTATTCGGTTGGAGCAAAGCAAACCCCATTTCAATCGGGAGTGGCGCGTACTCTACAACGAACACGGGCGCTTGAATGTAGAAGAAGAATTGGCATCCGATCACGCACGTCTTGCTCATTCACAAAAAACGCATCGATACCTTGTTTCTCGCTATTCTCGGGTGCTTAAGCGTTTGGGTGTGTCGCAAAGCGATCGCTTTATTGAGCTCGCCGAAGCGACGCTACTGCAATACAACGCCGACCATGCAAAACCCGCGCGCTCAACCCCACAATACCGATGGGACGAAAACTGGCGTCGCCAATTGATCGCGACACTTCATTACGACGAGTACGCACACTGCGCGGCGTTGAACACCTTGCTTCGTGCCAACAACCCTGCCTATTCAAAAAACCGCCGTGGTATTTGGCGCTTCGACCCTGACACGCATTTTGACGGTCGGGGTGATGCATTCCCAGAACGCTGGAACACTGCACCTGACAGCTTGCTTCGCATTGCTTGTCGCACGGCCTGTGAACCTATTTCAGACTTTGCGATTCGCGCGCTCGAAGACAACACCGATTTTCTTGAAACACTTTCACTCGATGATGTCATTCGCCTTTTTACAAAGCCATTCACGCGCTCTCAAGCCTTCGCATCAACCCGACTGAAACATTTACTCGCCAGCCAACCTGTCACGAGCGAAATTCTTGTTCTTTTGTTTAATAGCGGTTTGGCTGCGCCCATTTCACTTGGGCTAGAACTGCTCGGGCAAAAACGCGATTTTGACGACATGTTAACGGCGATAGCCCATGCACTGTGTATCGACCCAAGTATTGCGCTATCCGATCACACCAGCGTCATTGCTTGGCTTGACGCGCCAGAGCAAAAAGCCAAATTCACGTTTGTCGATAAATCCGCATTGCTCTCAGCCGTGCTCTCCGTGGTCAGCGAAAAAGATTTCACGTCTAAAGAGCATGCTACACAGACCTTTGACTGGTTGATGACGCAATGTCATGACGAACTTACCAATGCGCGCACGACATCATTGCCTGATATCGCAACCGCAGAGGTATTGATTCAATCGCCTTCCATCAACCTTGCACTTTTCGGATGCAAACTTCTTGATGCCATGCCGATTGCTTACCATCAAATCTCAGAAGCAACATTAAGTACGATTCAAGCCTCTGATGATGAAGATATTCAGGCGTTCGCGATCGCTTTGCTGAAAAAGCTGACCCACGACGAGCTCGCAGGCAAACTCGGTTACTTGCTCGGTTCATTGGCGAAATGCGCCCCTGCACAACAACACGCAACCCTGAGCGTGTTTGCCGAGACAATGAAAGCCTCGTCATACAACGAAAGTAACGCTAAGAATCAACAGGCGATTGTTGAACACATGGTGAGCTTACTGCACGCCAATAAGCTAGAAGACAGTCTTCAGCAGCAGCTTCTCGATTTTCTGCGTAAGCATGGCCGCACCTTATTACGCGATGAAACGCACAATGAGAGTCTATGGAAACTGGCGACCGCACGCTCTGAAATGGCCCATACGCTTGCGTCTGAGCACTTTGAAGAACGCACACCTTTTTCACGATTCACTGCCGAGCAAGGGATCGCGCTACTCAACAGTCCCACGCTGGCATTGCGCGAACATGCACAGGAATACTTCGGTGATTCACCTGACGAACTCGTTGCCCAGATGGACAACATTGTTTCTGTCATGGAAAGTGAGTGGCAAGACACACAAGGCTTTGTATTCAACTTCTGCAGAGAGTCGCTGTCGAGAGATCAATGGACACCGGACCAGATCGTGGCCGTTTGTGACAGTGTGATGGAGCCAGTGCAACGCTTTGGGCGAGAGTTAGTGCAAACCTATTTTGATCAAGGGGATGCCGAGCAGTACCTCTTACAACTCAGTCAGCATCCAGCCGCTAACGTTGAGCTATTCGTCAGTCAGTTGCTGCCTCAACACGCCAGCAACAATGAAACCACGATTGTTGCGCTGCAACCCTATTTCGTTTCCGTGCTGACACGCGTTAACACGGGACGTCCTGCGAAAGACAATGTCATCCGCTTTTTGACCGCTCAAGCGAACACTTCTGATGCCGTAAGAGCCATGCTCAGTCAATTGCTGACGCGCTTGTCGCTCACCTCAGTACAAAAAGACAAAGCAGAATACATCAAGCTAATGATGCACCTAAAACAAACCCACGGCGATTTGGCCCTGCCTGTCGAGCTGAAAGTCGTTCGTCATGCCGCGCATCATGAGCTTGAGGAGTAAACATGGAAGTGACCTATCGCTATGCCAATGCTTCTCGCGTTGGTTCAAACACCAAGCAAACCGACATGTCGTTTGCGCCAGATTTATCCCGTCCGCCCACCTTCTTCGTTGGTGAACTTAAAGATAAGCGACGTTTTAGAGAAGCCATGTCCAGCCTTCACGATGTGGTGATTTCAGACATGCGTTTCATGCCGAAAAACCGCGAAGAATACCAACGATGGTTAGCGGGTGAAGAAGAACGCATGCTCGCAGAGTTCGTTAGCCGATCAGGAAAAGTGAAAGCGGAACTTGATACGGTGAGCGCTGAGCTAGGGGACATGAACCGTCAAGCGGGTGAGATGCTGACTCCCTACTACAAAGCGCAAGATGCGTATTTTAAGTATCTTTACAAGAACGACATGGATGCGTGGTATGTGCTTGATCCTGTCATCACCATTCACCCTGACCAGGTCTTTTTTGAGTGCTTTTCTGAAGATGAATCCAGCTACGGCAAGTTGAGTTGCCAATACGATGTGTTTGCCAACGTTTCTGAGCAAGCCTATGGCACCACCAATATTGATTACTCGACCAAACTGTATAACGAATTTCAGAAGATACGCGATTACCGCACCACCATGCTGAAAATTGACCCAGAGGGGTTCAATATTCAGACCTCTGGCGCTGCAGCGTATGACGAAAAGAAAATTGATTTACCGGAGAGCTGGGTTCGTGGTTTCTTGCAAGTCAGCTCTGCAATGACGCTACCAATGGTGACGCTTCGCCTGCAGCCCATGGATATTCATAACCTGTGCCTGCAACTAAAGCGCAAAAAAGAACGCGTCGGCCCTCGCTCAATGCGTTTTGAGCTGATACCAGGTAAGCCAATTCAGGTTGTAATGGAACCGTGGGACGATGTGATTCGCTTTGATCGTTCAATTTACCAAGGCGACTCAGAACGTTCTATTCGTGTTTGGGGACGCCGCCGATTGCTCATTCTTGAGCGCTTATTGCCCATTGCCGACCACTTTGACGTTCATCTTATGGATGATGGTTTACCCTCATTCTACGTTGCCAATATGGGCCCACTCACTTTCACACTCGGACTTTCAGGCTGGAGTGCGAATGATTGGTCTCAAGCAGGTAACTTCGATTTGCTTGCCCCGCGTGAAACCGTGGATCAACTGACCAGCCAGCGTGTCTATCAAGCACTAGAACAAACACATCAAGAAAGCGCGACAAACCTTGCGACCCGCCTGCAACTTGATCTTAGCACCGTAAAATCTGCCCTAGCACAGTACAGTCAGTTAGGGTTGGTTTTGTATGACATGACAGCGGATGTGTACCGATTACGCGCACTGTATAACGCGCCCGTTAATTTAGATGAAATCCGCTTTAATAACGAACGGGAAAAGAAAGCCGCTAACTTCGTGGCAGCAAAGCTCGTGACCATTGATAAGGCGGAATCAGATCAAAAGGGCACTGAACTCATTGGTACCGTGATGGACAACGCCCATGAATATCACGTGGCATTGAGCATCGATAATGACCAACGGTTGGTGAAAGGCGAATGCCAGTGTCATTTCTGGCATCAAAACAAACTTCGGCAAGGCCCATGCGAACATATGCTAGCCCTGAGACTCACGCTCTCTCAGGAGCGTCTCGCATGAAAATGATAACGAGATTGACATCACTTTTTCGCTGTAACTCACTTGAATCGTTCACACGCGAACTGCATGCTATCGATTCAAATTTCAGCAGTTTGAATGCTATGCACTCAAACTCTGCCCTTTTTGGTAGCGCGACGTTAGAACCTTGCATCGCGAATGGTGGATCACCATTCTGGTACAAAGACTACCCACGCGTCACTGAGGCAATCTTAACTGGGCCGTACTGTCACCTATATCGCTATTGCGGTATGACTTCGAAGAAGTCAATGAGCGATATAGGTAACGTACGGCATCGAGTTGATTCCCTCAGTACTAAGAACTCTTCGAAGGAAGTTGTCGCGCTACCAATCCCCCTCATCGCGTTTTGCACCTTTCTGTTTTCTACCGATGTCTCCTTAGCCAAGGAGGGTATTTGCCATGTCTAACGAACAACAAAACGATTCCCCTATTCAAGACCCGTCTCCCAAGCTCACTCGTCAGGAGCTGTATGACCGCGTGAGACGCGTTGGAAAAGACGAATACATATTGAGCGAGATGATTCGCTTGGGGTTTTGGAAAAGAGACGCAAACAAACCCAGCCTGACAGACACGTTCCTACAAAAACGCTCTGCGTTACAATCCAGGCTACGTGAACTCAGCAAAGAGAATGCGCTTTACTCCGATCCTGAAAAAGCGCTCAAAGCACTTCATGAAGAACGCAAAAAAGCCGCGCTCGAAAAGCGAGAGCTGACAAAAATCGAGCGAAACACGGCGCGCTATCAACGGGCCTTCGCGTGGTACACAAAACAACAAACATCTTTCACGTACCTTGGTGATAATGTTTCTGCCGGATTGGAAGACAAAACCTCAGACGAGGAAAAACTCGTTTCTCAGGCACTTCCCGTTTTTGACAACGCGGGTGCAGTGGCTGACGCCATGGGAATATCCACCAGCGAGCTGCGTTTTCTTTGCTACCAAAAAGACGTGTCAACGATCTCCCACTATCAAGACTTTACCATCAACAAAAAATCCGGCGGCGTACGCACGATCTCAGCCCCCATGCCGAGGATGAAGCGTTCACAGTATTGGTTACTCGATAATGTGCTAAACAAGCTCGCGATCCACGATGCCGCACACGGATTTGTTTCAGGCAAAAGCATTGTTTCGAACGCACAGCCACACGTCAAAAAGCAGGTTGTGATTAATTTGGACATGAAGGACTTCTTTCCCTCTGTCAGTTACAAACGCGTCAAAGGCATGTTCATAAATCTTGGTTACAGCGAAGAGCTTGCCACCACGTTTGCTTTACTTGCCACAAAGCGGGAAACACAGGCGTTAGAGATGGATGGCAAAACATGGCATGTCGCCGTCGGTGAACGCGTGCTGCCTCAGGGTTCACCATGTAGCCCAGCCATTACCAACGTATTGTGTCGACGACTTGATGCCCGTTTGCTGGGTATGGCGGAAAAGCTAGGGTTTACTTACACCCGATATGCCGATGATTTGACCTTTTCAAGCGATGACGCGAGCAAAGTACAAGCATTGCTCTGGCGTTCTAAGCAAATCGTTTCCAGCGAAGGTTTTGTCATTCACCCCGACAAAACACGCGTTATGCGTCGGCATCAAAAACAAGAAGTGACGGGCGTGGTCGTCAACGATGGCTTGTCTGTGGAGCGGAAAACCTTAAAACGTTTTCGTGCCGTATTGCGCCATGTAGAAATGGATGGTCCCGAGAATAAACACTGGGGAAGCGGAGAGTTGTTCCAAAGTTTGGCGGGCTACGCCAACTTTGTTGCCATGGTGAACCCTGAGAAAGGTATTCCCCTGCAAAAAGCCGTGGTTCACTTAAAACGCCAACATAACATTCCGACACCAGCAGGCAAGATCAGCGCGTTGAACAAGAAGCTCTTTCGGATTAAAGCGGCAAAAGGTGAAGCGCCGAGAGAAACATGGTGGCAACCGATGATTAAGCCAGCACCTGAATTGGAGTTCACTCCCGCTCAGATCCAGCACAAAAAGCGTGAAGCAATGGCAGAACAAAGACAGCTCTCCGATGCATCTTCAGGCACGCAAACAGAGGACGTAGATAACACAGCTTCTGAGTCAGGCAAGAAAAAGCGTGGTATTGGTTTTTGGATTTTTGCGGTCATTTTTTCACCCATCATATTGCTGGTCGCGATATCTCGCACCTCAACAACAGCCAAAATTGCTCTGGCAGCATCAATCCTCTTTTGGATGTATTACTTCTTCATGTAATTCCTCATCCCGCTTTCAATCCTGAGCCGCAACAAAAACGCGCCATCATTGGCGCGTTTTTCTTTTCGGGCTATGAGAGTAAAGCCAAGAATGCTTCTCTATCAGATTCAGTGACACGAAACGTCGTCACCAATGTGGCGGAATCTTGTGGCGACAACGTCCCCATTTTCCCATGCCATTCTAGCTCGCAGTAGGGATAAGAAGAGGAGTTATAAACTTCCAATGCATGCCCATGCGCATAATCAGCAGCTTCGGAGAGCGTTTCAGAAATTGAAGTGAGTAATAAGCCCGTTGAGGTGTTTTTGATTGGGAGATAGGCCAGCGCCGTCGAAGAATCCGGATGCATACCCACTTTGAATTCATTGTCATCATGGCAACGCACGATATTTTGCTTCCCGACCGTTTGGAGGTTGTTAGCCGAGTCGCCAAAATCAGTTTTGATTTTCGATGCTTCATTAAGCGCAAAAGCAATTTCTGCGTTACGCTGTAACATCATAACCGACCAGCATCCCACGTTTACCACTTGGGCGCCTTCATTGGTGATCTGATGATGTATTTCCCATTGCCCAGGAACGTCCTCAGACAACGACACCGTTCTTGAAATCACTAGCCCATCACGATTTTTAAGGCTCGTCATTTTTACTGAATAGGGGTTGAGCCATTCAAGGTGATACGCCGCCGAATCGAGCACGGGATCAGGCCCTTTATCTTGCCAATAGCGTTCCGGTGCAAGCCACGTTTTTTCGCCGCCCCACAAAGGGAAAGGCACATGTTTCGCGCGTGTTGGAAAAGCGTCTAACTCCCCTGTTGATGCATCTGCGTCAATACCCATGAGATCTGGGTTGGTAAACAACAACGAATGGCCTTTGTAGACAACGTCCATCAAACGCCCGCCGATGCCGGGCACCAAAATCAACGATAAATCACCACGTGTCAGCGCGGTCTCTTTCCAAGTATTTCCCACAGTCAAACCTTTGTATCCCTAAATGCCAGTCACGCTGGCTTAGTTTCTAAGTCTTATCGTTATTTTTAAGCGAGGCGATCATACGCATTCAATATATTTCGCAGTGGCTATTTTCTTAGAATCAAAGAGAAAAGTGATGTGTTGACGTTTGCATCAGGCCAATGCAAGACATCCTTGTCATCCCGTTTGGTAGATGAAGACACTTTGTCGTGGTTAAGTAGGATTAACTGCAGGAAAACACCCAATTTCACTGACCGTGCTGCATATTAATACACATTTACAATCAATTATTTAGCGCCATTCTCGGGATTGATACGCGGCACAACATTGCGTAAACCCCTGACATATTGAATGCTTAAGCTAGTCGTTAAGTAATGGAAAATGTCTTTTGCAGGTTGTTTGCCACTTATGTGACCACGTATCAAATGTGCCCGAACTTGAAGAAAATCAAGTTGCGGTTTGCCGTGTCTGTGGTGGACATGTTGTGGAAGGGGCAAAACATGATGACGAGAAAGTGATTGCCTTCGCCACGACGGCCAGCATCCTCTTACTTTGCTCACTTCTGTTTGAATTGATCTCGTTCTCTCGCCAGGGTCTCGTCCAATCTATGGGCTTGATGGACGTGTCGCTTGTCATGGTGAAACATCAATACGAGCCGCTGGGCGCACTAATGGCGGCCACCATTACTTTGCTGCCCGCCACATTGCTGTTATTTGCGTTTTTCTTACACACGCCGCTCAGAAAGCTGTTGCCGAGAGCCCTGCAAATATTAATGACCAAGGCCATTTTCTTTTGCAAAGATTGGAGCATGCCGGAGATTTTTCTGGTCGCCGTGCTAGTCAGTTTAGTGAAAATCACGTCGTTAGCAGACATTGGGATGGGGCTGTCGTTCTGGGCATACATAGGGTTTGTCGTGTTCTTCTTGCTGACCATGCTCAAGATCAATCGGCAAAATTTATGGGACAGCATTTCCCATCATTCTGAATACCCGCAATACCCCGTTAACGGACGCGCTATTGATGCGGGTATTGGTGGGTGTCATACCTGCGATTTAATCACCAAAGAATCTGAATGCCCGCGTTGTCACAGTGCTGTTCACACCAGAAATCCGCAAAGCGTGCAAAAGACGTTGGCGTGGTTGGCGACCGCATTTCTGTTGTATATCCCTGCGAATATCGCACCGATATTGATCACCGTGTTTCTTAACTCGCCAGAACCCTCAACCATCATCGGCGGCGTGGCCGTTCTTATTGAACACGGGTCTTACCCCATCGCCATGGTGATATTCGTCGCGAGCGTAATGCTCCCTCTCGCAAAAATGGCGGCGTTTGCGCTTTTCTGTTGGGTTGCCACCAAGCAAGTCAATATCTGCCGTTTGTCATTTACTCAGCTCTACGTGATCGCCGAATTTTTAGGGAAATGGTCGATGATTGATGTGTATGTCGTCGCCGTTTTAGCCGCCTTGGTACAGCTTTCCGGCATGATGGAAATCTTGCCTGGCATGGGCGCAGTGTACTTTTCGCTCATGGTGATTGCATCCATGATTGCTGCACACAGTTTCGACCCTAAGCTGCTGTGGGATTTAGAACAAAAACAAGCCGATAAGGAATAACATGGCAGAGGCAGATAACGCCGTCATCACGCAACGCAAAGGCATATCCAAGATTTGGATCGTGCCGCTCGTTGCGTTGGTGCTGGGCATTTGGATGGTCTACACCTACCTCGACGACAAAGGCGCTATGATCACCATTGTGATGCCAAATGCTGAAGGGATTAGCCCCGGAAAAACGCAAATCAAAACACGCAGTGTGCCCATTGGCCTGATCACAGAGATCCATCTGACTGATGATCGTCTCAAAGTCGAAGTCACTGCGGAAATTGAAAAACGCTACAACGATCTACTGACTGAAGACGCACAGATTTGGGCCGTTCAACCGCGCATCGATCAATCAGGCATCAGTGGATTGGGCACCCTACTTTCCGGTATTTACTTTGAATTCCGCCCAGGGAACGCAGAAGAAAGCAGTGATGAATTCACCGTGCTCCCAGAGCCCCCCTTGGTGTCTATGAACCTAAAAGGCAAGCGCTACGGGTTAGTGAGTTCAAACGCCGATGCGATGTCTGTGGGTTCTCCGGTCTACTTCAAAGGGTACAACGTCGGCACCATTGAAACTGCTGCGTTTGATTGGCAAGAACAAGTGATGAACTATCAAGTTTTCATCCAAGACCCTTACCATAACCTCATCACAGAAAAGACGCTGTTCTGGGTCGAAACGGGTTTAGAGATGGACTTGTCTGCAGACGGGTTAAGCGTGAGAGCAGGCCCATTAACAAAATTTGTCGATGGCGGTATTACCTTTGGCGTGCCTGATCGCGAAGATCCGGGCGCGATTGCGGAGGAAAACAGTCAATTCGTATTGAGTAAAAGCTACAGCGAAAGTTTGGAAGAACGCTACCCAGACTTCCAATATTATGTGGTCATGTTTGAGAATTCTATACGTGGTTTACGCGCCGGTGCGCCAGTTGAATACCGTGGTGTCCGTATAGGAACCGTGGTAGAAGTGCCCCTTAACGAAGGCAAAGATGGCATCCCGGTGCTGGTGACAGAAAGTAACACTGACATTCCGGTATTAATTAAAGTCGAGTTTGCTCGCCTTAACAAAAACGTGGCGCTTGCTGAGAATTTTTGGCGCAAAAACATCAACTCTTGGCTTGAAAAAGGTCTTCGCGCGTCCATGGAAACCGGGAGCTTTGTCACCGGGGCACTGTTCGTCAACGTGGACTTTTATCAGCGCGATGAAAAGCCCTATGCGACGACATTCGGCGGTTACAGCGTGATCCCAAGTACGGCAGACGGCTTTACGCAACTCACCGACCAAATGTCTGGCTTCCTCGATAAGCTCAATGCCTTAGAGATCGAGAAAACCCTCGCGCGTATCGACGAGACCTTGGCCTCTTTCTCTTCACTTGCTGGCTCGACCGAGAAAATCGTCAGCAATGCCAACATCGAGAGTGTGCCAAAAGAAATCACCGCCAGCTTGGAAGAGTTACAAACCACGTTGGAGAGCTATCAAAAGGGATCGCCGCTGTATAACGACATCCAGAACGCGATTCAATCCATGGAAGTGCTGATGAAGCAAATTCAGCCGTTGGCGGAAGAACTCAGCGAACATCCAAACATACTGATTTTTGATAAACCTGATGAAGACGATGTGCAACCCAAAGCCCGAGGGAATGAATAATGACCATGAAACTTACCCTCACAGGATTTGGACTCGCTGCCGCTTTCGCGTTGTTAAGTGGCTGCTCAACACAGACTGAGCGCAAAGTGTCTTACTACCAGTTCGACATTGTGGCGGAAGATAAGGTGGTGACCACGCCCGCATCGAAACCTCAGCTCATCATTGAACACGTCGACATGTATTCAGGGCTTAACGAACCCGGCATGGTGCAGCGTTTAGACAGCTATCGAGCACGCGCTGCGACTTGGCACCAGTGGGCGATTTTGCCCTCCGACATGCTGGAATCGGCCACTGCGAATTTATTGTCGCAGCAACTACCAGATTGGTTAGTACTGATAGAAAAAGACGGTGATATCCCGCAATCTGAATCCGCAGAAAAAGCCAGTTATGCCGTGCGTATTTTTGTCGAACGATTTAATGGTGGATTGAACGGCGATGCTGAAGTGGTCGGTAGTTGGTCGCTTTACGATGCAGATCAACAGTTGGTAATAAAGAACACCTTCAATAAGTCTGTCGCACTCGAGCAAGATGGATATGTGGGGTTAACTCAGGCATTACAAAGCGCTTGGGTTGATGTGAACGAAGACATTGCTCGCTATTTGCTAAACAAACAATGAGCCTATCTCCCACTGACTTCGCACCTGACTCCCATCATTAAATCACGCGCCATGGTTGACGCTTTTTTTATCGTTAAACAACTGGTTACTCATTGTCGTTATACATTTTGATCTTCACTCTTATTGAGTGACGAACATCAAAAATATAACGATTGCTTCACCCCTGAATGACTGACTTAAGACACTGATATAAAAACATAATGCATATAATTTAATGTGATGATAAGCATGTATTTAATATCAGATTTTCATCACCTCTCAATGCAACGCAAATTCAATACCACACTCTCAGTTTTGAGTCACATTTCCCCCGTACTTCATGGTTCCATAGCGTCTTACTGACTGAATACAGCACTGGATCGATTCATTAACAATGATATACGCTGAAAACCAGACACTTAAACGAGAGTCACTTTCAAATGTTAATTACTTTTAGACGATTCCTTCATAGCGAAGAGGGTGTGACAGCCATCGAATACGCCATCATTGGTGTCGCGATGTCTTTCATTGTCTTATCTGGATTTATTGATGGAAGTCCGCTGCCTGAGGCTCTAGAAAATGCCTTCATTGCCATTAAGGACAACATTGTTGCGGCGAATGTAACATAGCGTCAGTCCGCGTTAGCTTCGTTCGAAAGCCACTTCAGCCTACCAGCACTACCAGTTAACAAAAAAACGCGCCATGAACGGCGCGTTTTTGTCTGTGTTGAATACGTGACGATATCTCGTATTTTAATTTACCGCGGCGTCACGCCCATCTGATCGAAACAAAATGCATACACGTCAGCGGTTAAATCCATCACCTTGTGCGTCGGCATACCTGCACCATGACCTGCATTAACATCAATGCGAATCAACACTGGGTTTTCACCGCTGTGCTTAGCTTGAAGCTCGGCAATGAATTTGTAGGAGTGCGCGGGAACAACACGATCATCATGATCGGCGGTCGTCACTAAAGTGGAAGGATAGCTCACGCCTGCTTTAACATTGTGCACTGGCGAGTAGCCGAGCAAATAATTGAACATCGCTTCACTTTGTACAGACGTCCCGAAGTCATACGCCCAGCCTTCGCCAGAAGTGAATGTGTGGTAGCGCAGCATATCTAGCACGCCCACCGCAGGTAATACGACACGGAATAGCTCCGGTCGTTGAGTCATACACGCGCCCACCAGCAAGCCACCGTTTGAACCTCCACGAATAGCGAGTTTTTCTGACGACGTGTATTTTTGATCAATCAGGTATTCCGCTGCGGCGATGAAGTCGTCAAACACATTTTGCTTTTGCTGCTGTGTGCCCGCGTCATGCCATGCTTTTCCATATTCACCGCCACCACGCAAATTCGCGACGGCATAAATACCGCCCATTTCAATCCACGAAGCAACATTGGGATTGAATGCCGGCTCTAAGCTGATGTTGAAGCCGCCGTAGCCATACAAAATAGTGGGGTGGCTTCCATCAAGCGTGATCCCCTTGCGATAACAGATCATCATCGGGACTCTTGTACCGTCTTTCGAAGTATAAAATACTTGTTTAGATTCAAGCTGAGTACTGTCTATTACACATGCGCTGCGGCGATATAACTCAGCTTCTCCCGTCGTTGGGTCGAAACGGTAGGTATCACTCGCTGTGGTGTAATTGGTAAAGGTGTAATACAACGTTTTGTCTGTTGCGCGCCCACTAAAGCCAGATGCACTGCCAACACCTGGCAAAGCAATATCACGCACAAAGGTGCCATCTAACTGGTATTGTTTTACCTGTGTTTGTACATCGACCAGATAGCTAACGAACAGGTATCCTGCGCCTGTGCCAATGCTCAGTTCGTCACCCGTTTCAGCAATCAGATCTTGCCAGTGCTCTTGTTGTGGCGCACTCGCATCAACCTTAACAACGCGTCCCATCGGTGCATTTAGGTTGGTGTAAATCAGCAATGCGCCATTGTGGTGCTCAATCACATCGCTATCTGCACTGTCGTCTTCGGTCAAACAAATCAACGCCGATGAGGGATCTTGCAAATCCTTCACATAAAGCATATTGCCAGACGTCGCGCTGGCACCACTGATCACAAGGAAGCGATCATCTTCAGTTGTGTAACCGCCTATATAGCGATATTTCGGGTCCCCCTCTCCACCGAACACCAGTTCGTCTTCGGATTGCGAGGTGCCTAAAGCATGAAAGTAGAGTTTATGATGCTCGGTACGGGCAGACAGCTCACTGCCTTCGGGCTTATCGTAGGTTGAATAATAGAAACCTTCGCTGCCTAGCCATTCAATACCCGAGAACTTCACGTTCTCTATGTTATCGGACAGCAACTCGCCTGACGTAGCATCCATCACGAAAATCGTGCGCCAATCACTTCCACCCTCTGAGGTGGAATAGGCAATTTTCGTATCGTCACCGGAAAAACGAAGTTGATCTAACGATGTGGTGCCTTCTTCGCTCCAAGTATTCGGATCGAGGAACACAGTGGCATCTTCCGCCGTGCCTTGGGTGCGATACACCAAGGCTTGATTTTGCAGACCATCGTTGCGATAGAAATACGTGAAATCACCGCGAGTAAACGGAGCAGACTCTTTGACGTAGTTGTTGGCCGTTTCCAATCGATCACGGATGGCATCGCGAAAAGGAAGCGAACGCAAATAACCAAAAGTGACGGTGTTTTGCGCATCCACCCACTCTGCCGTATCTTCACTTAGATCGTCTTCTAGCCATTGATAGGGATCGGGAATATCCACTGAGAAATAGGAATCGACCGTGTCATCTTGACGCGTTTTCGGATAGTGAAACATAGCTTACTCCTTGCAGTGCTGATGGTTTCATCATAACGAAAGCGCCTAAGCACTGCGCAGGTTTGTCGAATAAAAAACGTGACAAATTGTTGATAATAAATAAAACGCGTGGTTTTCGAGAGCCATAATCAGCAGCAGAAATGAGGAAAGGCCCCTTCATAACATCTCGAACATATTGTGAAGGGGACGCGTCGTTTACTTGAATTTTTTCCCCGCTCGAGCTTGGTCTTGAATCGTGTTCACCATCTTGCTAAATGCACGATCTTTTGCCCGTTTTTGTGCCAGCGTTGCGCTGTTATGAGCCTCTTCTCGCAGCAGTTTGTGGAAGTTATCCAACCTTCTGGCTGAAAGGTCGCCATTTTCCAAAGCTTCTAACACCGCGCAGCCTGGTTCACTTTGATGCTGGCAATCTTGAAATCGACATTGGCTTGCTAGCGACTCAATCTCCGCGAACGTGAGCTTAATGCCTTCCTTTGCATCACTGAGTTGAAGCTCGCGCATTCCAGGGGTATCCATCAACAAACCGCCCTCAGGAAGCCATTTAATGGCGCGATACGTCGTGGTGTGTCGCCCTTTGCTGTCTTGTTCGCGAATTTCCCCTGTATCCATTTGCTCGCTGCCAAGCAATCCATTCACTAATGTGGATTTCCCAACGCCCGATGACCCCATAAAGGCAACGGTTCTCCCTCGTCGACAGTAGCTTTTCAATGCATCCAGCTCATCAGACGCAAGCGCGTTGACACAGTAGACACTCAACAGCGAATCCAGACTTTGCACTTGTTGGCGAAGATCATCTGCATCTGCACAGAGATCTGCTTTCGTCAGCACGATCACTGGCTCAACATTCGTTTCCTTTGCCAGTGCCAAGTAACGCTCAATTCGATTGAGGCTAAAATCGTCGTTGAGTGAGCTAACAACAAATACGGTATCGATGTTGGCTGCAATAAGCTGACGAGCCCGAGCACTCCCTACTGCTTTGCGCTGAAATAGGGATTGCCTTTCAAGTACGCGGAGCAGTCGCTCATCATTAAACACCACCCAATCCCCGACACAAATTCCATCGATGTTAGGAGTGAGATTGAGCCGCAAGGCGTCTTCACCGGCCAAAACAACCACTTCAGTTTTATGGTGTTCAATCACGCGCCCAAGCGAACAATGCTCAAGCTCTTCCAGCGTCAGTTGTTGCTGGAAGAAAGGTCGCATACCTAAATCGATTAATGTTGGAGTTTGCATAAAACCTTCTTACCAATAATCTGGGTTGTTGAGCGCAGCAGAACAGCGAGGTTTGCCACTGATAGGCTCAATGTTGTCACGCTGCAATGGCTGAGCAATCCAGCCCTCTGGATAGGACAATGTCAGCGGTGCTTGGATCTGGGTTTCACAGATAGGGGCAAAACCGACTTTAGAATAAAAGTTAATGTCGCCATAAGTCACGACAACGGCGACACCTTGCGCTTTGAGCGCGGCTAAACCAACGTTAATTAACGTCTGACCAATGCCCTGACCATGGCAGTCAGTCGCCACGGCCACAGGTGATAGCAAAAAGACATCTTCACCCTTTGGGAAATGCATACGCGACAAAATAATACTGCCAACAATACGTGTTTCATCAGTCGCGACAAACACATGTAAATCGTCTTCTTTAGATGGCGAGGACACAAAATCGGAAACGAGCTTTGCGATCATGTCCCCTTCTTCTTTGCCTTCGGAATTGGCAAACGTTTGTCGAAATAGCGTGATAATTTCTTCGTTTTGCAGAGGCGTTGCTAGTAAGTAATTCATTAGGTCTTTCATGCTCTTAACTTCAGCGTAAAGTATTGATACGTAAATTCATTGGCGGCACTTTTCTCATAGATAGCAATTTCATTGCCGATATCGATAAGCGCTTGAGATGCAGCCATGGTTGACGCGAGTTCGTCGATTCGACATTGAAGTGGCCGCCAGTAGTTTTGCCACGCCTCTCGCCCTAAAGAGAATTGCCCTACGATGTCATATCCCATCGCATCAAATTGTCTAAGCCTTGTCGCTATGGTTTGCATATCTGGGTATTCGGATTGCCAAAACTGTTTGGACGCTTCGTCTGGCGAATCGGTGAGCCAAACCAGATCACTCACCATAAGAATGCCATTGTCTTTAAGCAGCGGTTTCCATTGTGCCAGTGCGTTTTCCATTCCCATGATATAGACGCAACCTTCCGCCCAAATTGCGTCGAAACTGCTTGCTGCGAACGGCAGTGACGTCATGGATGCGCACGTCAGGGAAACCTTTTCTCCGATTGCTGTCTGCGACAATCGGCGCTTCAAATGCTCAATTGCTATCGGTTCGTTGTCAATGGCGGTAATATGTGCGTCACAGTGCTCAGCCAGTAACAAAGTAGACGAACCCTTTCCACAGCCAATTTCCAATATATTCTTCGCACTTTTCGGCAGGAATGAGACCGCATTCAACGTGTCTTTCTGACTCCCCGGCCCCCACCGTTCTAGCGGTGCAAATACTTCCATGAAGTCTTTCATGTAAGCATCATGTTCATTCATGTCTTTTGATAACCATTTCAATCGCAGCGCTTCTTTCTCACTGTACCCTTGCGTGCTCAACCAGTTTAAGTGTTCGAGCGGGGCGCTTTGGCTTAATTGGTTGTGCAAATCTCTCTGAGAGCGCTCACCAAGTAGTCCCAATAACAATTGACGCGCTTGCGTTTTCTTCTCAATGTCTTGTTCCAATTGATGTAATCGCTCAACCAGAGTTTGCTTGTCCAACTTTACATCAAGGCAGCTTTGACACTCTTTTAAGGTTAATCCTGCACTTTGGAGTTGTTGAATAAGCACCAAGCGTTGCATGTCTCGCTCACTGTAGCGACGGTACCCATTACTTAGCTTTTGGCCATTGAGCAGCCCAAGTTTTTCGTAATAGAGTAAGGTTGTGCGCGACACGCCCACTTTTGCGGCCAACTCTGAAATCAGATACATGTTGAAACAAGCCTATATGTTTTCGATGGGACAGATTATGAACTATAAAGCGGTAAACAGGTCAAGATGATTTGAGAGCAAAGAGCGATGGAAGACAACGACAATAACCAATAGGATAGTGACTCCTGTGCTCGCAAAGAGGCTTTATGAACTACGAAGAATTTAATCAATTTTGCGGCTCGTTACCGGCGACTACGCATGTTGTGCAGTGGGGAAACGCGCATGTCTGGAAAGTGGGCGGTAAAGTCTTTGCTATTGGGGGCTGGAGCAAAGACAAACTGCCTGCGTTCACGTTCAAAACATCAGAGCGAAACTTCTATTTCTTACGCGAATGCGAAGGCTACATACCTGCGCCTTACTTTGCGAACCGCGGAATGAAATGGATTCAGCAAACCGATAGTACACCTGAGATGGACGACGATTTACATTATTACCTTACGGAGTCCCACCGTTTGGTTTCGCTTGGGCTCACAAAAGCTAAGCAAAAGGAACTGGGGCTGAATCAGGAAGCCAGCTAACAGGGACTTACACAAAGTTAGTTACCGTCTCCAGAGCCTCTGGCATTTTGCTTCGGGAAGATCCCAGTATCACAATCCAAGGTCTCGCATGCCGCCTTCCGCACGTCATTATTGAGTTGTTTATTGGGTATACATTCTTAACATCTTGATTTATCGCAATTGGTAACTCTCTTCGCTAATTAATTTCCTATATTTGAAAATAAATGTCCCCGTTTGGTCACCCTCGAACGTTGTCTATACGAGACCAAATCTCACAACAACAATTCATAATATGGAGAGACGAAGATGAAAGAGTTTATGTTTATCTACCAAGGCGGTGACCCAGATTGGATGAAAAACACATCCACCGAAGACATGGCGGCAGTGATGAAATGCTGGGAAGATTGGATGACCAAACTGCAAGAAGCAGAGCAACTCGTTACTGGCGGCTCGCCGCTGCATTTCGAAGGCAAGCGCGTGACGACCGATATGGTGGTCACCGATATTGCTGCGGCTGAGTTTAAAGAATTGGTAAGCGGCTATTCAATTGTTCGTGCTGCCAGCTTAGAAGACGCAGCTGAGCTTGGAAAATCCTGTCCGATATTCCAATCTCCTGGCGTGTCATTGGAAATTCGCCCTGTCGTGAAGATGGGTTAATAAGCCGTTCGTTGGTATCAAACTATTCACGAACTAAGAGGCGTTCAATCTGAGCGAGCATAAGCTGCTGTTCTTGTTGAGTGCCTCCTCTTCGTTTTGCTTCTTCCGCAAACTGATAAGCCTCTGCGCTATTACCAGACTTGGCATGAATGTGCGCCAGAATGGCAAAGGGTAAATGAGAGTGTTCCATGCCATGCTTTGCTTGAATGGCGGCAACCCGCTGAAGAGCTCGCTGTTCGTCGCCTTGGTAAGCGATCGCGATGGCCTGATTAAGTTTGGCGATAGGCGATGCTGACACATCAATCAACCTTGAATAGTAGGCCTCGACCTTCTGCCAGTTGGTCAATTCAAACGTCTTGGCAATACAGTGTTCTTGCGCAATCAAGGCTTCGCAACAAAATCGTCCTGTATCACTCAGCGTCTCATGCATATTTAACGTCGCAAGCGCCACATATTGTTGTCCCATGCCGACCCTGTTTGGATCCCATAGCCCACGATCTTGCAGGTCCAAGGGAATTGGATTGCCGTCTGCATCCGTTCTCGCTTCCAAACGCGCCATGTGAAAATGCATCAGCGCATACAAGGCAAGTGTTTCACGATTTGCGATATGTGGTGTTTCCACCAACACACCTACCAACGCCATGGCTTCTCGGCAGAAATCGATATCAATCGCTTTCTTACCATCTGAACAATACACCCCTTCGTTAAACAATAAATACAACGACACATGAACCGTATCTAGTGCCTGCTCAATATGCTCTGGTGAAGGTTGATTGAAGGCATACAGTTTGAGTTGATTGCGCGTTCGGTGAAGGCGTTTCTTGATGGTTTCTTCCGGCACCAACAAAGCGCGAGAAATCGCATTGAGGCTAAAACCACAAAGGAGTTTTAATATGACGGGCAGTTGATTTTCTGGCTTCATGTTTGGGTGACAACACCAGAAAATCATTCTGAGAGTGTCATCTTTTATCGCCTCTTCACTGAACTCTCGCTCCACTGTACGAGCCAAAGTCCACTCACTTTCAAGGAAGTGAGTGAGATCGTCAGCAAAGCGGTGTTTGTTTTTGTTGGCGCGAATGACATCAATGGCATGATTCTTTGCGGTTTGCATCAACCAGCCGCCTGGATTTTTTGGCTCGCCATGTTCCTTCCAATGCTTCAACGCCTTGCTAAAGGCCTCCTGCACCGTATCTTCGGCAAGCTCAATATTTTCGACACCAAAAATACGCGTCAACGCCGCCAATACCTTGGCCGATTCAGCGCGATACAGCTGATCAATTCGGTCTAACAACTCTGGCATCACCATTCCTTGTCTATCTACACAATAGGTATAGCGCATGACAAGGCTCAAAGCCGTTGAGGATTAACCACTTATCATGATTATTCATCTTGGCTCTTGTTTGATACAGAAATTGCCGTTTCGGAAAAATGCTAAATGGGAGATACCTTCCAACATGAAATGTGAGGCACCATTTTTCATTTTATCAGCGCGTTGCTTTGATTCTTTCTTTGCATTGCGGATAGCGAAGCCAAAAAAAGCGGCTCAATTAAGCCGCTCTTTCACCTTGGCCACGCTCTAGGAAGAGGCTGATTGCTTGAGTCTATAGACTCGTTTCGCTTTTCAATGCAGGCACAACCGGATAACGCATTCCTGCCATATGCTCAATACAGTGAATTACCTGACAGCTATAGCCAAATTCATTGTCGTACCAGATATACAAGACGCAGCGGTTATCTTCTGCGATGGTCGCTTGGCTATCAACCACTCCCGCATAACGAGAACCAACGATGTCAGACGAAACGATCTCGGTAGATTGGGTGTAGTCAATCTGTCCAGCCAACGGAGAAACAAGCGCGGTTTCACGCAAAAACGCATTCAGTGACTCACGCTCAACGTTGCTGGCTAAGTTCAGGTTAGCAATCGCCATCGATACATTGGGAGTAGGTACGCGAATCGCGTTACCCGTCAACTTGCCTTTCAACACGGGCAAGGCTTTCGCCACTGCTTTGGCGGCACCTGTCGACGTCAGCACCATGTTCAATGAAGCAGCACGTCCACGTCGATCACCACTGTGGAAGTTGTCGATCAGGTTCTGGTCATTCGTGAATGAATGCACCGTTTCGATATGGCCAGATTCTACGCCATATTGATCATTGATCGCTTTCAATACAGGAGTAATAGCGTTGGTGGTACAACTCGCCGCAGAAATAATGGTGTCTTGGTCTTCAATATCGTCATGGTTCACACCAAACACAATGTTTTTGATGTCGCCTTTTCCGGGAGCAGTTAACAATACCTTCGCAGCGCCTTTGGCGGTTAAGTGTTGACCAAGACCTTCGTCATCGCGCCACATACCGGTGTTATCAACTATCACGGCGTCATGAATGCCATGGGCTTCGTAATCAACCTCAGACGGATGGTTAGCGTAAATGAACTGAATGTAGTTCCCATTCACGATGAGAGCGTTACGCGCCTCATCAACCAATATCGAACCGTTGAACGGTCCGTGTACCGAATCACGACGCAGCAAGCTGGCGCGCTTTTCCAAGTCGCCATCTTTGCCGCCACGTACAACAATCGCTCTTAAGCGCAAAGGATACCCTGGTCCGCTTTTTTCTATCATTAGTCGCGTGACCAAACGTCCAATGCGTCCAAACCCATACAGCACAACATCTTTGGGCTCCTTAAGAGGCGTGCTTTTTGGTAGATGTGCGATTGATGTCTTTAAAAAATCTTCTAACTCGCCACAATCTTGATGCTCACGCCAATAAAGGCTAGCGAGACGTCCCAAGTCAATGCGGCAAGCTGGCAAGTCGAACTCTGCGAGCGTTTCCAGAAGGGGCAACGTATGGGAGGTAGTCACTTCCTGACCGGTATACCATCGCGCCACACGGTGCGATTTAAGCAAATCTATCGTACTCGCATTGATCACCGCACGACCGTAGATCTGAATTTCAACGCCTTTCTCACGGTAAAGTTTACCAATCAAAGGAGACATGGTTTCCGCGTCAGTTTGGCTCTGTTGCCATTGGGTAAGATATTGTTCTGGGCTCATGGTTACTTTCTTTGCCTTTTTGGGTGTTTCACAGTTAAAAGGGGGCTTGAGACTGTTTTTATTATTTTGGCGAAGAGTCTAACGACAGGATAATTATTAACCAAGTAAAAAGAAGTTCTAAGAGTTACCCATTTTATTCAATGCCTTACCTCTTTATCTGTTGAAAATTTACTGTCCAAAAAATTTATAATCTCCGATCCTCGAAAATATGATTGAAAGTTTACAACGTAAGTCTTTCAATTTTTGCCCTGCATTTTTCTTAATAATCGTCGCCAAATAAGACCAGCATTGCCTTCGTAGCCGCAAAGACGTCTTTCTATCTGACAATTTGATGACAACTTAATTACACCACTAAATGTTTCATTTTCGAGTCACTCGCTCTCGCCCCACATAAAAGCCCGTGATACAAGGGATTATTCTTAAAGTGGTGACTTAGACTTGATAAATTATCTATCACAGGTATCATTTAAAGGGATTTAATGCTTAGACCTCTAAAGGATTTAAACCACAATGAGTACTGAGACAATTTACCAAAGCGCAGCGTTAACGCGCTTTAGGACGGAACAGGACGAATGGATGTTTCGTGTTCCGCGAATCGATGATGGCATTAAGATACATAGCCTCATCGCCAGTTGTCCCCCCCTTGATGAAAACTCCTCGTACTGTAATTTCCTCCAATCATCCCACTTCAATAAGACCTGCATTGTCGCTGAACATGACGGTAAGGTTGCTGGATTTATATCTGCCTACTTGAAACCGGATGCACCCAGTGAACTCTTCGTATGGCAAGTCGCCGTGTCTCCTGACATGCGTGGAAAAGGCTTGGCTTATCGCATGTTGCAAGGGCTACTAAAGCGCAAACATCTGCAGCACGTTGTCGCGGTTGAAACGACCATCACGCGATCGAATGAAGGGTCTTGGAATCTATTTAGAAAACTTGAAGCGGCCAATGGCAAGAAAGGTGAGGTTTCTGTGTTTCTCGATGAAGCGCAGCATTTTAAAGGCCGCCACGATACCGAGTTTCTATTTCGCATTCCTTTGAACAAAAATCTTTAATTTTAAAAAAACGGAAACATGATGAACATTTTTAACGAGAAAGAATCGAACGTTAAGTCTTACTGTAATCGCTTCCCTGTCGTATTTACTTCAGCGAAAGGCTGCTGGTTAACCACAGATAAGGGCGAGCGCTACATTGATTTTCTCGCAGGCGCAGGTTCGCTTAACTATGGTCACAACAACGACATCATGAAACAAGCGTTGCTTGACTACATCACCAACGATGGCCTCACACACGGTCTAGACATGCACACCGAAGCTAAAGCCGCATTTCTAACCGCACTCCGTAATCACATCTTCGAACCTAGAAATCTTGATTACAAAGTGCAGTTTACCGGCCCAACCGGCACCAATGCGGTTGAAGCTGCAATGAAACTTGCACGTAAAGTCACCGGCCGCGCAAACATCGTCACCTTTACCAATGGCTTCCATGGTTGTACCTACGGCGCGTTGGCAGCAACAGGTAACCAACACCACCGTGGTGGTTCTGGCATGCCACTGACTGGCACGTCACGTCTCCCTTATGAAGGCTATGCAGGTATTGACGGACTTGCGCTGTTTGAAGCCATGCTTAACGACAACTCAAGTGGCCTAGATAAACCTGCTGCAGTATTGCTGGAAACCCTGCAAGGTGAAGGTGGTTTGAACGTTGCCTCTAATGAATGGCTTCAACGTTTAAGCAAAATCTGTAAAGACAATGGCGTGCTTGTGATTGTTGATGACATTCAAGCAGGTTGTGGCCGTACAGGTACGTTCTTTAGCTTTGAACCATCAGGCATCAAGCCAGACATGGTGACCTTGTCCAAATCTATTGGTGGTTACGGTTTGCCAATGGCACTTGTGCTACTGAAACCTGAATTGGATAAGTGGTCACCAGGCGAGCACAACGGTACATTCCGCGGTAACAATCACGCGTTCATCACTGCAACCACAGCTATCGAAAATTACTGGCAGAATGACGATTTTGAGCAGCACATTGCCGCTCGAAGCCAGCAAGTGACAAAGACAATCGAGCGTGTGTTGAAACGCTTCCCAAGTCTTTTCGTTCGCGCCAAAGGCCGCGGCATGATGCAGGGTATTGAGTGTAAGCGCCCAGAATTTGCATCGGACATTGCTGATCACTGTTTTGAAAATGGCATGATCATTGAGACAGCAGGCCCAGATGATGAAGTTGTCAAATTCTTCTCGCCACTGACTATTAGTGAGTCAGAGCTAGAGAAAGGTTTGCATATTTTTGAACAAGCAGCTGAACATGTTTCAAATGCTGCCACCCGCAAAGCGTCGTAAGGAATTAGGAAAGATGATTGTAAGAACGCTAGAAGAGTGTAAGAACAGCGAACGTCGAGTTGTATCAGAAACGTGGGAAAGTGTTCGCATGCTCCTTAAAGACGATCAGATGGGCTTTTCTTTCCACATCACAACGATTTACGAAGGCACAGAAACACATATTCACTACAAGAACCATCTTGAATCTGTGTACTGCATGTCTGGCGAAGGCGAAATTGAAGTCGTCGGTGGTGAAACTTACCCCATCAAGCCTGGCACTTTGTACATTCTGGACAAAAATGATGAGCATTACCTTCGTGCCTACTCAGGTGAAGGTAAAGAAATGGTAATGGCATGCGTATTTAACCCGCCAATTACAGGTCGTGAAGTCCACGACAAAGACGGTGTTTATCCCCTCGTCGACTAATCTAACTCACCAATTTTAGGGAGCGTTTTGCTCCCTATTTTTTATACACAAAGGACGTATTCATGACTTATACCGTAGAGAAAATCGGCGGTACATCCATGTCGGCATTTGATGCTGTGTTGGACAATATCTTTCTTCGCCCCGCTTCACCTTATAACCGTGTGTTTGTCGTTTCAGCATACGGCGGTATCACCGACGCACTTCTTGAGTGCAAACGCTCTGGCGAGCCGGGCATATACCAACTTGTTGCGAAGCGTGATGAGCGATGGATTGAAGCATTTCATGCCCTCAAACAACGCTTACAGTTGATCAACAGCAACATGTTCGCTGATCCGTTAAGCCGCACCCGAGCCGACAAGTTCATTACTGAACGTTTGGATGACGCGCAAAACTGTATCACCAACATCTTGGCTACGTGTGAATACGGTCAGTTCACTCTTCGCCAGTACCTTCCACAAATTCGAGAATTTTTATCTTCGATCGGCGAAGTACACAGTGCGTTTAACACCGCTCTGAAGCTAAAAACTCTTGGCGTGAATGCACGTTTTGTTGATTTATCTGGCTGGGATAACAACCTTTCCGGCAACTTGGATACAGTAATCAAAAGTGCCTTTGAAGACATTGATGTCACCAAAGAGCTGCCAATCGTGACGGGGTATGCATACTGTGACGAAGGGTTGATGAAAACCTATGATCGTGGCTATAGCGAAATGACGTTTAGCCGCATCGCATGCCAGACCTCAGCCGATCTTGCTATTATTCATAAAGAATATCACTTGAGCAGTGCTGACCCACGTATTGCGGGGCCAGAAAACGTACTGCCGATTGGCAAATCAAACTTTGATGTCGCGGATCAACTCGCCAACTTGGGGATGGAAGCTATTCACCCGAATGCGGCTTCTGGTTTGCGTCAAAACAACATTCCGCTACAAATCAAAAACACATTCGAGCCGGAACACCAAGGCACCTTGATCTCTCAGGAATACCAACCTGATGCCGAGAAAATCGAAATCATTGCCGGTAAAAACAAAGTCTTTGCCTTGCATATTTTCGACCAAGCCATGGTAGGGCAAGTGGACAACGTGGGCTACGAGATGATGGAAATCATTGCCGATGCCCGTGTCAGCTTGGTGGGTAAAGAAATGAATGCTAACTCCATCACTTATTACCTCAGTGGTGCAGTGAAAAACCTCAATCACTTGCTATACAAAGCCGAGAAGCGATTCCCTAACTCGACCATTACGGGTCAATGGGTGGCTCTTATTTCGGCTATTGGCGCTGAAATCAACACCAAC
Organism: Enterovibrio calviensis DSM 14347; assembly: GCF_000621165.1. GTDB lineage: Bacteria > Pseudomonadota > Gammaproteobacteria > Enterobacterales > Vibrionaceae > Enterovibrio > Enterovibrio calviensis. The sequence continues at coordinate 87,609 of NZ_JHZA01000001.1, forward strand.
ACGACCTTGAGCCGTGGTGTATTGGCCCTTATGAACCATGGCATTGCTCCGATTGCGGTGCACTCTTCAATGCGCAACGTGAACGTTCAGTTCGTGGTAAAAGATGACGCGTATGACAGCACAATCCGCGCTCTGCATGACGAGTTTTTCACCGCCACTAAACAGACAAAAAAGCAGCACGTCGCTTAACTGGCTTTACTGATTGTCAGGCACTGACGTAAAACAAAAACGCTCATTGAGTTCATCAATGAGCGTTTTTATTTGTGACTAGTCGTGCTAACCAATCTCTTTCGTGTTGATTCTCTATCTAGCGTTTAATTCGCTTTGATCAACACTGAAGTATCCATGCGCCCCAAGCCTTGCTCTTGAAGGCACGCATACTTGCTATCGACTTCTTGCGTCAACGACAGCGTCAAGTCATGGCGCTTAGCTTCATCAAGGCAAATCCCAAGATCTTTGCGCATCCAATCAATGGCGAAACCAAAATCAAACTTATCCTGCGCCATGGTCACTGCACGGTTTTCCATCTGCCACGAACCCGCTGCACCATGTTTCAATACATTGGTAACCTGCTCAATGTCCAAGCCTGAAGCTTGAGCAAGCAGAAGACCTTCACTCAATCCCTGTAAAATTCCAGCAATACAAATTTGGTTTACCATTTTGCAGCGCTGGCCTTGTCCGTTCTCACCCAGCAACACGGCTTGTTTGGCGTAGGCATCTAAAACAGGGTTAACACGGTTAAAGATGTTTTCATTGCCACCACACATAATGGTCAACGCGCCATTTTCTGCGCCCGCTTGACCACCCGACACGGGTGCGTCAATAAAGTGAACGCCTTTTTCTTTGCATGCGGCCGCTAACTCTTCAGCCAACTCTGCAGAGGTTGTGGTGTGATCAACCAAAATACTGTCTGGTTTCATGCTCGCCAACACACCATCATCGCCATAAATGACACTTCTTACGTCATTGTCATTACCGACACAAACAAACACGATGTCGCTGCTTTCAGCCGCTTCTCGTGGTGTTTTGGCAAAAGGCTGCTGATACTCTGTCGACCACTTTTCAGCGCGTGCCGTGGTGCGATTGTAAACCGTCACGCCCAAACCAGAACGCGTAAGATGACCCGCCATTGGATACCCCATGACACCCAAACCGATAAACGAAACTTTTTTCTCTGACATATCCTTATCCTCACGTATTGGGTGCATGTTGACTGGGGCTGACTAAGTAGGGACAGCAACAACGAAAAACAAAATGAATACTAAACCTAGCTGCGCAAACAAAGAGTGAATACTCTTTCTTAACGCGCTTCGTTTGTTGTGATGACTATAATTGCACCAATTGACATATGTCAATGTTATATTTGATTACAATAGACTATTTCAATTTAGAATAAAGCTAGCCATAATTTGTTCCAGTGTTAGAAAACGCATGGAATGCTTGTGAGCGAAACCAAATTTAAAGACATCGCGCGTCAGATAGAGCAACGCATTGATGAAGGGGTTTATCCTCCCAACGCCAAGTTGCCCCCACACCGTGAGCTTGCTGCTGATTTAGACACCACGCCAGCAACCATTTCCAAAGCCTATAAACTACTGGCGGAAATGAATCGCGTGGAGTCTTTTGTGGGGCGCGGTACGTTTGTGGTGGGAGAGTCACAACTGAATCAGGCTATCCAGCCTGCTGAAAGTGATGCTCAGTTTAACTTCTCGATTCTTCAGCCTTATGTATCGAAAAATCTCGCTTCCTTACGCTCTGCCTATCAAAAAGCATCCATGAGTTTTTCACCAGAGTTGCTCGCGTATACCGATCATTCGGGGCACCTTTCACACCGTGAAGCCGGTGCAATATGGGCTCATCGCTATGGATTAAGTGCGGCGACAGCGAGCAATGTGTTATTAACCAATGGCGCACAACACGCCTTGTCATTATTGATTGAAACACTGACCCAGCCCGGTGATGTTATTGCAGTAGAAGCACTCACCTACCCTGGCATTCTGGCTATCGCCAGTTTGGCAGGACGCCAAGTGATCGGCGTCGACATGGACAATGATGGTCTCATTCCATCAGTGCTTGAAGAAGTATTGCGTTCGCACAAACCAAAATTGGTTATCGCCATTCCTTCTCATCAAAATCCCACGGGCATCACCATGCCTATTCAACGCCGAAAAGCCATTGCCGCGATCATTGAGCATTCGTCAGCCTATTTGGTAGAAGACGACATTTACGGCTTTTTGAACGAAGCCACCTTGCCTGCAATATGTCATTGGCTGCCCGAGAAAGGTATTCACATCTCAGGTTTATCTAAGGCGATTAGCCCCGCCATGCGTTGTGGTTTTGTTGTTGCCCCTGATCATTTATTGCCGACACTGAACGCCCATATCCGCGCCAACATTTGGTTGGCTTCTCCAATAAATTTCATCGTCGCAGAACAGTTAATCAGCAGCGGTGAGGCGTTTTCAATGGCAGAGGCTCAACGAGACATTGCTAAACAGCGACAGACCATCGCAAAAGACATACTTGGCGACGTAATATCAAAAGCTGATGGCTATCATGTTTGGGTAACCTTGCCAGCACATTGGCAACAAGAGCGCTTTGTAATGGAAGCGAAACAGCGAGATTTGATTGTCACCAGTGGCAGTTACTTTGCCGCTGGCGATAGCCACCCTAATTGTATTCGCCTTTCTTTGATGTCGATAAAGAACAACGATGCCTTAACGCAAGGGCTTAAAGAATTAAAGTCGTTACTCGACAGTCATGTGGTGTCTTTAGCTCCGTTTTGAATCACGTACAATGTCTTGGGTATACACCAAAATTTTGTGGCTTTACATCATACAAGCGCATTTGGGATTAAAATGATATTCTAGCGCTCGCATTGAATCACTGAGAATCTAAAAATGAGCAAATTGACTGCTGACATCGAAGCAAACCTGACGCTTTTCATTGCAGAAACACAAGAAACCAACCAAGTTTGGGGTCTTACCAATGAAGAAGGTTGGCTGGCATGCGATTCTACCGAATTTGAAAACAGCGAAATCATGCCATTCTGGTCTTCTAAAGAAGATGCAGAGCTTCACAACGTGGAAGAGTGGGCAGATTTCGAAGTGAAAGAAATCCCATTAGACGTTTTCGTTCAAGATTGGCTGATCACGCTAGACGAAGATGGCGTGCTAGTTGGTATCAACTGGAACGCTGCGCTTGAAGGCAAAGAAGTTGAGCCTGCTACACTAGCGAAAATGTATCTGTAATCGTCTTATCGATTAGCAAGATTAAAAAAGGGCATCCGCTTTCAAGCCGATGCCCTTTGTCATTTCTGTCGCCTCAATAACTCGACGATTTGCCCGTGTGGACTCATCAAGGGGCAGCGCGACCCAACAAACGAAAGTTCCAGTTTTCGACTTCATTCGTTTCTTGGCGAAGCTTCACGACTCCCATCCAACTTTCTGACAACGCACGCAGCTCTCGCAACTTGGCCAATCCCTCTTCATTAAGAGGGTCACCAAAGAACACATCGCACACTTCACGCAGCGTCATGGCTTTCTCGGGGCGAGATATCAACACAAGTGGCAGTTGTTGATTCACTGTGCCGGTTTGAATCACACGATAAAGCCAGCCGCAACGGCTGAGCGCTTGCATGTCGACGGAAAAATTCTCTACGTCCCAACGCTGGTTGAGCTTAAAACACGGTGATCGAGGCTGACTGACTTCGATGATGGCATCGCCCCATTGGTAACGATCGCCAATGCATACAGTGTCTTCTGTCATCCCTACTGTACTGATGTTCTCTCCCATACCCGGCGCTTGCCAATCCTGCTCATCACCATGCTTTTTTCGCCAAAATGCATAGTGCTCTCGCGGATAATGATGAAGTGCGCGTTCTGGCCCGCCGTGGTGCTTTTTATCCGCGGTTTCATCACCGTCCAATCCGGTATCAGACAAATAAACATCACCTAGAACTTCAACCTTGTTCATTGCAGTTTGAAGGCCGTAGCACTCTGAAACCTTTCCGCGGTAGATGTTAGCCAACTCAAAGGTCGGTGTTGATGAAAGCAACGGGTTCAATGCGTCTTGCAAAGCGAATTCTCCAAAATTGATAGTCGATAATGTCTAGAACGTAATTTTCTTGGTGTTATCAAGAGCGGTAAAAAATGCACTGATGTCTTTCACATCCTCTTCACTGAGCGTCACCCCAAGTTGGTGCCATGCCGTATCACGGACAGCTTGATCTAAATCGAAAACCGCTCCGTCATGGAAATAGGGGGCAGTCTGTGCAACGTTTCTTAGCGTCGGCACTTTGAAGATAAAGTTATCTGCTGAACTGCCAGTGAGGTGCGCGCGGCCTTTGTCGGTCGTGTTTGAGTAGGCATTGACTAAACCCATTTTCATGAATAGCTCACCACCAAGCAATGGCCCGTTGTGACACGCATTACACCCTGTAGAAATAAATCGATCCAAACCGCGCTTTTCTTGATCAGTGAGTGCGGTCGTTTCACCCGCTAGGTAAGCATCAAACCTATCTTCAGTCACTAAGGTGCGTTGGAACGCAGCAAGAGACTCGACCAGATGATCAAACGTCAGCGCATAGTCAGCATCAGGAAATGCGGCAACAAAAGCATCTTGATAACCTTTCTCTTTGAGCTTCTTAATCGCTTCCTCTTTGGAAGACAAACCCATTTCAATTGGATTAGTGATCGGCCCACTGGCTTGCTCTGCGAGGTTTTTCGCACGCCCATCCCAAAATTGAACAAATTGAAAGCCTGCATTCCATGTAGTCAGACTATTCCGCGTACCCAATGTACCGCGCGAACCCACAGAAACGGATAGCGGTTCAGTTCCCGACCCACCGTCAAGAAGGTTATGACAGGTATTGCAAGATTGATTGTCATTGACTGAAAGTGCCGTTTCAAAATACAGCGCTTTGCCAAGAGCAATCCTCTCTGGGGTATCGAATTCGCTGCCTGGCATCTCACGTGGCAGTGCACCAAATAAATCATTGGCGAGCATTTGTAAGGGTTCTGCCGAGGAAGCATTTGCAGAAAAAAAGAGCGTTGAATTGACGAGTAACGCTTTGCAAATCGTGTTCATTCTATAACCCTCTTATCGGGAATATGCCTGAGAGTATAGGCACCGACTATCGACCAGTGACAGCGGGATAAATCGATGGAATCAACAGAAAAAACGAATGAAGCGTGATAAGAACGAAACAACCAAAGCTAATTCCAAACTCAATACCAAGCTCAATACCAAGTTCAATACCAAGCTCTGCATGAAAGGGAGACTTCACTAATCAATTGAAAAACGAAAGAAAGGGCGCAATCAGCGCCCTTTCTTGATCTATCTAACAGCGAAAATGTTACACAGCACTATGCCTTCACTTTCGTCGGAGAGCGGGTGAATAACATATAAATCAATGGCACAGCACAAACAAAGGGAAGCACAGCTAAATTAAGCGATTGCCAACCCAAAGTGACTTCTAAGTTGCCCGCCAATAACGCAGTAATCGTCACACTGCCAAACACGGCAAACTCATTGATGGCCTGAGCTCGCGACTTATCCTGAGGTAGGTACGTTTGGGTGAGCTTACTGGTTGCACCAATGAACATGAAGTTCCACCCCACACCAAGCAGCACTAATGCGATGCGGAAATGCCATTCTGACACCCCGTTCATGTTGACCAGAATACAAGCAATGAAGAACAAACTTCCCAGAATAATCGTCATTCGGTTGCCGATCTTTCCAATGAGCGATCCCGTAAAGAAAGAAGGCAAAAACATTCCCAGCACATGCCATTCAATCACTAACGCCGCTTGCTCAAATTGAAAGCCATGTTTATGCATCGCAATCGGCGTAACCGTCATGAGCAGATTCATCACGGCATAAGCCACAACAGCGGCAAACACCGCAACCAAGTAACCCGGCGCTCGAATGATATGCGACACGGCTCGCGGTTGGCTGTCTTTTTCAACAGGGGTTACTGGAGGCAAACCAATAAATTGAAGAACGATAAGTGAAAGCACGTAGAGAACGGTAATTCCAACGAAAGCGCCACTAAAATGCGTTCCCGGCAGCCAGTGCTGACTGGCAATGGCGAGATTTGGACCCACCACCGCAGCTAATACGCCACCCACCATAGATAGAGAAATCGCCTTATCACGGCTATCAGGGTCACTCACTTCTATCGCTGCAAACCGGTATAACGTGCCAAACCCGATACCAATACCCAGCAACAAGGTGCTAAAGCAAAATAACCAAAACTCAGCTTGATTCAATGCGTACACGCAAAGCATGGCACCCAGTATTCCAATCACGTTACCGAGCATGAAACCATTCTTTCGCCCAATTTTGGCCATAATGAGAGAAGCTGGAATAGTGGCGAGCATGAGACCAACAAACTGGGTCGACACAGGCAAAGTCACCCAACTATCACTGGGTGACAGTTGTTGGCCGATAAGCCCATTCACCGAAATAAGGACAATATTGCCGCTCATTAAAAGAGCTTGGCATAACGCCAACAGCCAGACATTTATATTCATTCCGTGAACACCGTATTTTGTAATAAAGACAAAGCACTTCGAGTATCCCGCACCGCGTTAATCACAGCAACCTTATCACGGAAATATTCCGTGCCTTATTTTGTAGACTCACTTCATCGCGACATCAGCGGTTCTATATACCCAAGTAACCTGAAGATGGCTTGTAAGGCTTTCTAACAGAACTGTCTCGATATTAAGCCACCAAAAATCAGCAAATTGTGTGAATCTGTAATAAGTAGCAAGGCAACTCGTATCAGTAGTTAAACTCAAGGATGGTATTGGATATGTCAGTGGTTTCAAACACGCCGATAAGAATCGTCGGCGAATCAGATGTCGATTTTATCTATGGTTCAATTCACAACGACTTTTTCGATTTAAGTCGTGACGACGATGATCTTAAGATTGTCGGTTTTGATGGTGACGACACGATTTTTTCAGGCCTTGGCGATGACATACTCATCGGCGGCGCAGGCAACGATTTTATATTTGCCAATGCCGGCAGCAATTCATTGCGCGGGGGAACAGGGAACGATCACCTACTCAGTAAAATTGATGCTGGAACAGAGCGAGGTGACTATCGAGATGTGATGGATGGGGGCGTTGGAGACGATGTTCTGGCTTCTGAGAGTTCGCAAAATTGCACCATGAATGGCGGAGCCGGAAATGATTTCTTCTCGTTTAGAGATCTCGGTGCTGCGGAGTCCGGTGTGAGTTACTGCATTGGCGGCGATGGAGAAGATTCCTTTAATTTCTTCGAATTTGATTCCTCCGAAAACGTAGACCCAAGCAACACCGTCGTGCGAATTAAGGATTTCGAGGTCGGAATCGATAGCCTAAAATTTCACTTCTACGGCGATGAATACCAAACCAATGCAGAAACGTCTTTCATCGTTACCCAGAAAGGCGCAAATATGGTGGTCGATTTTCAGGACAAAGTGTCTATTGTCTTACATGGTATCGATAGTCAGGACGTCACTATGAGTGATCTGTTCAATTCCGATGATCTCGACCCTATTGATCCCATTCTTTTCTAGGTTAATCTCTTTTGATAAGCCTCGGCGTCACTTTGCGACGAGGCATATTTGCTAGTACTGATATACCAAATTCACGAATGCCAATATTCCCGAAAACAAATAGTTGCAAATGGCAACCTACACCATTAGTAAGACGCCTGATATTGCCAACGTTTTTTTCATACCAAATTCGATTCACTTCAACTTATTGAATATAAGTCCGCATTCATCGCCTGAAGTTAAGACATTGGATTGTTTTTTATCACGCTATCAATAACATGACATTGGTTAAGTTGATTTTGGAAACTAATGTTTTGTCGATAAAACTCAGTCGCACCGGTAACACCGCAAGTATCCTGAACTCTCTATGGCAGTCGCCTGGGGTGTCACGCATTGATATGGCGACCAAGCTGGGACTCGACAAATCTACCGTCACCAAAGCCGTCAACCATTTACTTGATATCGGCATGATCCTTGAGCAGCCCAAAGCCATGTCTGGTAAAGGCGGACGTCCCAAAATGTCTTTGGTGTTTAATGCTGACTTTGGCGTGATCATTGGTGTTGACGTTAACTCAGATGTACTCAAAGTTTCGGTTGTAAACTTGCTCGGACAAGTCATCTACCACGATATGCTCCCGATCAACACGCAAGTTTCTATTGATACCGCTTTAATCGAAGCACTTGTTCCCTGTGTTAACACCATACAAAAATTATTCCCCCGCATTCTTGCTATTGGCATCGGCATGCCAGGGCTGATTGACCCAGACAAAAGCCAACTATTGGTGTCTCACTCTCTCAATATTCGTTCGTCTATAAATTTCGCTCCGCTGTTTAAGCGTCATTTCCCTTATCCTGTGTTTATTGATAATGATGCTAACTGTGGTGCATGGGGAGAGCTAATGCAGCAACGCAGTCTCCCCTATGACCATTTTCTCTACGTATTACTCTCAACTCACCATGCCAGAGAGCACTACCACCAGTTGGGGATAGGCGTGGGAATGATTCTAAACCGTCAACTCTTCTACGGTGAAGAATTCATGGCAGGGCAATTCAACAGCCAGGAGCTGATTCGCGGTACAGAGGCGACGCCAAGCGTCATCATTAAAGAGTTCTCTGCACTGGCAGTAAATCTTTGCGGTTTGATGAGTATTCGTCGAATCGTGATTGGTGGAAATGGCATGTCATTTGGCTCGGAACTCGCCGCATCATTAAGAAATCACAGTGATGGGTTATCAGGTTTGTTGATTGCCAAACCGAATATCGAGTTCTCGCTGCTTGGCCCGCAAGCTGCTGCGATGGGCGCAGCTTCAATGGCGTGGCAAAAACTACTTACGGCTGAACTGAAACTTGCGGAAAGCCTTCGCCTACCCGAAAACGGCAATCTTTCAATTTAAGAGCGAACGACAAGGACAACTGATGGCAATGATCTTCCCTTTACCTAAACGCTACCTAGCAGGATTTTCGACGAAAAATGTCCGTATTTCTGCATTGGCTTCATCTTGTCCCGTGAGTTTTGGTGCGAAGGTCAACTTAACAACATTGAATTACCAGCATGATGATTCACTGCCCAAACAAGGCTATCGTATCCGTATTGCCAACGGCTGTTTGCTTGTCGACTACTCGGATCTTCATGGTATTCGATATGCTCACCTTGCCATTAATCAATTGGTCGAAAAAAAGGCAGTGCTGCGAGAAGACATCATCATTGAAGACTGGCCCGATTTTCCAACCCGCTCAGTGTTAGTCGATATTAGCCGTGATCGCGTGCCAACAATGGCAACCTTAAAACGTCTGATCGAGTACTTTTCGCACTTAAGATTTAACCAACTGCAGCTCTACACAGAACACACTTTCGCGTATCAAAAACACTCTCTTGTGTGGGCTGACTATTCGCCAATGACAAGTGCTGAAATCCGAGAAATCGATGCTTACTGCCAATCATTGGGTATTGAACTGGTGGCTAATCAAGCCTGCTTTGGTCACATGGAGAAATGGCTCAACCATCCTGAATACCATCACCTTGCCGAGCAAACATCAGGGTTTACTGACCAACGGGGAGATTTTCGAGAGGGAGCGTTTGGGTTAAATCCTATCAGCCCGCAAACCGAAATCTTTATCGACGAGCTGTTTAGCGAGTTGCTGCCAAATTTCTCTACCAATACGATAAACATCAACTTTGACGAGACCATGGATCTTGGTGAAAACGCAAGTAAGTCGGCCTGCGACATATTTGGAAAGGGAAAGGTCTATTTGACCTATCTAAACAAGATTATCGACTTAGCAAAATCAAAAGGTAAGCAGTGCCAAATATTCAGTGACATGCTATTTCGCTATCCCAATCTCATTGAGCAACTCCCCAATGACCTGATATTGCTCAATTGGGGGTACGAACCGGAGCACCCTTTCGACGCTGAGCATAAACAACTCGCGCTTTTTGGCTATCCATTCCATGTCGTGGTCTCTACCGATTGCTACGCCTCTGTATCAGGACGCTGGCATGCAGCGATTTCGCACATGCGCAATGCTGCGAAGTCGGCGAAACGTTTTGGAGCAGAAGGATATATGGTCACTGAATGGGGCGATATGGGTCATGGACAACAGTTTGCCATGCCTATTCCAGCTTACGCGTTTGGTGCAGCAATGGCTTGGGGAGAAGAACAGCAACTAGACAGTGATGTCAGCCAAGCGGTGAGATGGTTTTACCCTGACGCCAAGCAAGTCGAAATAGATGCGCTTATCGCGTTACAAGACATCTATCTCGCCACGGGCGTTCAGACACCAAACTGTGCGTTTTTCGGTCCCGTCCTTTTTGATCAGCTGTCACGCAGACACATAAAACGCGCTACCGGCATTAAATCTCACACCCTTGATATTGCCATGACTGAATTGGCCGAATGGCGACAAAAGCTCAAGCCACTGAGGGCGAGCGAATTGACCCCCGATCTACTCTGGACCATTGATGCTCTTGAGATTGCCTGCGAGATCGTTCAAGGATATGCCGATGAACACCACCGTCAGATTGAAGATTTTTCTGAGGAACGAAAAAGCTTACTACGCCCGAAAATACAGATGCTATTGGATACATATCGTCAACTATGGACGGAATATTACCGACCTGGCGGGATGAATCAAAGCAGCGCTCGCTTGTCTTACTTACTCTCACTGTTAGATGAATCACCAACGACGCAACAATCCACAGAGGCCGTTCATTGATGAAGACTAAAGACCAAGTTAAATCTGCGATTGATGCACTATCCCTCGCCAATAAAATCGTTTTCGTCCATGCCTCTATGCGATCCCTAGGTCAATTTGAAGGAGGAGCCGACACATTATTGAGCATGCTACTCGCAGAAGGATGCACGGTTATCGTCCCTGCGTTCAACTATTATACGTTGTGCCACCCACCCAAAAACAACAACTACCAACAGAATGGACACCGCGGTGAGTGGCAATTCGATGACATTGTTCCTTTTGACGGCAATGACAATCGTATTGAAGTGTCGATGGGAAAATTCGCCGCCGCTGTCGTAACCCATGACGTGCGCTTCCGAACAGATCACCCGATTGGAAGTTTCGCCGGTGTTGGACCAAAAGCAGAAGCCGTGTTGTCCCATCAAAACGACATCGACGTATACGGCCATTACCAATACTGTTTAAATGCCACCGATGCGATTGTGTTATCAGTCGGCGTCACACTAAACAGTATCACGCCAATCCATTTCGCCGAACAATTGGCAGGTCGCGAGTTGTTTCGTCGTTGGGCTCGCACCACATCTCGTGGTGATGTTGAAGTCTGTGTAGGGAGCTGTTCTGAAGGGTTTCATCAACTTGAAGACGTGTTAAACCCTATCTCTACCCGCATTGATGTCGGACTGGGGAAATGGACAAGTTATCCACTTAAAGCATTAATACAAGAAAGTGCGCGAGCCATTACAGCGAACCCAACCATTACACAATGTACAACTGAGTGCCCAAGATGCCAAGATATGACGGCTGGTGGACTGATCCGCACTCACTGAATATGTTACATCGTCACTAAACATACCATCAGCTAGACGACGAGAAGATCACCTTTACGGTCATTAATTCGGTAATTTTTTGACGAATGAGAAATCACTGTCTATTTTTTAACACACTTGCAACAAAAAAGGACAGTGTCATGAAAGGAAGTCATCTCAATATCAATTACCTTGTTAACGTAAATAAGCAAGAAGAACTAGGAGGTTACTCAGCCTCATTCTCTTTCACTTCGACAACTACGAACAAAAATAGCGCAACCCAAAAAGCCTATGAACTTATGAATTCAGACAAGTCACTGTCTATATTTAAGAGCAAAGAAGAAGCAGAAATTGCCGCCGAGAAGTGTGTTCGAGTCTGTATTGATGATGGATTTGTAAACTAGATATTCTTCATTTCACCCAAACACCCCATCGCAAAAAAGCACCTTCTGGTGCTTTTTTGTTGCGTCCCGATTCATCAAAATGTTCTTATCGATTTGGGTGCCATTCGTCGTATTGCGGCATATCCTGTTCAAATCCCAACCAACTCACCTCATCAGATTTCCAAATACGAAAAGCGGGGGTTTGTTGCGGATCGTCATCTAAAGACGCCACACGAAGCACATAAACGGGCATTCCTTCTTTGGTCGAGATCAGCTGACTGCCACACACCGAGCAGAATTTTCTTAACTTACCCGGAGAAGACTCAAATTGAGACAGTTTGTCTTCGCCTTTTAACCAGCGAAAATCTTCAGGTTTAACCGCAGCACCGGTATTGAATGCCGCTGAATGAGCTTTACGGCATGTCTTACATGAACAGTGCATAATGGGTGAACTCAATGCGTCTACTTCGTATTGAACCTCGCCACAAAGACAGCTTCCTTTCATTTATCTCTCCTCATTGTTATTGAAATATTGTTGCTACCTTCCAAAAACCTTCAGAACGACTGAATACAACTGGTAGATGACTCACTAACGTTACAAACATCACATTGAACACAACGTAACCACAATAAAAATCATATGCAACAATTAGATAAAAAAAGGGCACCTCAGTGAGGTGCCCTTTTTTGTCAAATGAGGAGAAGCTATACCGCGTCGGCAGTCTCTGATTTCTGCGATTTATCAAACAACAACTTAAAGGTCATGATGCCTATAACCATTGCTTTGATAATCATCATTTGGGTATTGCCATAATACGCCGCCATACCCACAAAGCCTGAAATCAACATCAGCTTGCGATAGTTGGTCAAGGTGGTCATGTATAGCGCCAATAGAATGATGCCCAAATCGACAAACTGTAAAGCAACAGGCAATGTCGGTTCCGCAATAAACGCTGTAACTGCCACATAAGCAATATAGATGATGCCCGCAGCCATTACCGCGCCCAGTCCAGCAATCACGCTTTTAGAGGCATTAGTGAAGTCTTTTGCATAGCGATACGTGTTCAGTGACGCCACTGACAAGTTCAGAATAACTTTAGGCCACCATCCCATTAGAAACGCCCATAGCGTGTCGTTCGTTGCAGAACCAAACGCGGCAAAGCGAGTAAATTTCATGGTGTTGAAAATGGTAATACCAATGTAGAAAGCAACGGATGTCCATCCAAGGATTTCTGTGATGAGGTCTAACGTCATTCAGGGATATTCTCTAACAGAGGAGCATGAAAGGCTCAGATTTTCGATGTTCTTTATCGACAACAAAACACGTCATATTGCCGAAGATATAACCAGAGCGCCCGCAAATTAGCGGAGTAATACAAGGTCAGGCTGATAATAAGGCGATAATGATGTGATTATCAACCTCTAATAAAGATATATATCCAAACAGCCCCAAGGTGCTTGTTCAACGAGAATTTGATGGGGTATATCCTCTAGCAAGCGATGCTAACTGCATCGCTCGCTAGAGGAGCCACTAGTTTGGGCTATGAGGCGCTTGATTGAGGGTGTTGCGTTTGTGGTTCAGGTATTCAATCCAACTCTGACTTTGACTGGTTGGTTCTATCTCATTAGCGCGGCTAGCCTGCACGAGGGCATTGTCGATATCTCCAAGTTTGTCAAAAGCCATCGCTTGGGAAAGAGCAACTTGAGCTGAGTGTTCCTTTGAAGATACTAATGCCAGACTCTCCAAAGCGTCACGATAATGGCCACGTTGAAGTTGTAACTGAGCAACAGAGAGACGGTATTGATTGTCTTGTTGTGCTGCAAGTAACCAAGCGGCTATCGCTTCATCCCACTCTTTCGATTGCTGCCAATAGCCTGCTTCCATTACAAGCGATGTCACAGAAGCATCCTCTTTGTTTAGTTGATGCATCAAGGCAGCTGCTTTCTCTGGCGCGCCTTGTTGTTGGTATAGCTGCGCCATCATTTGTTTTTCTGATGATGACAACGCAATGCCTTGTCGCTGCGCCAATACGAGGGTATTGAGCATTTCTTTGGGTAGCTTTAATCGCTGATAACTACCAGTAAGCTGAAGCCACCATGTTTTATTGTTAGGATCGATCGCAATAAGTTGTTTGAGTGTAGAAACAGTACTCTTCCAACGCGATAACTGGATTTGTGTAATCAGTTTCAATGACAAAGAAGGCACTTTAGGTGCGACCAGCGCAAGATGGTGATTTACAGCAGAAAGTGACGACTTCATTTGCTGAATTTGGTAGTGCGCCTGCGCAACACGAAACCAAATATCGGCTTGCTCTTTCGGCGTTAATACGTTGTTCTCTGACTCGTTAGATGTCGGCTTAACCAACGGATAATAGCGAGACAACGCCTCTTCATAGCGAGACTGGGAAAGTAAAAGATCCGCAAGCATCCGCTCAGCAGAGCGTTGATCATTCGCTTCCAACTTATTGGTATCAACAGCAAGTTTCAGCGCATCTATCGCTTTTTTTGGCTCATCCAGTTGCCAATACATCCCGCCCAGCATGCGCTGAACAAATGCCAAGTCAAACCCCGTCAACGTAGGCAGATTCTCCAGCACGACGGCGGCATCTTGCCATTTATCTTCCTGCTGTAACGCAATCGCTCGCTGCACCTTAACAGCGGTGTAGTTGGAAAGCTGCGATGAATACGCTGACTGCGACATTAAGCTTGCCGCGACAAATAGCGCAGCCGCTAAGTAAGAAAGACGAAAACCCACATAAGTCATCATTTAGCTAACATAAACTCCAGTTTGACAGTCTGCCCTTGCTGTTCAATCGCTTCACCGTTGACACTTTTTGGCGTGTATTTCCATTTTTTAAGCGCTCGCATTGCCTCGCGCTCAAACATACGTTTGGGCTTTGCTTCAATCACTTTCAAATCTGATGGTCGCCCATTTCTGTCGATAGTAAATGAAATCACAACATAGCCTTCGATTCCTCGCTTGAGGGCCTTGGGAGGATAAGTCGCATTCACCCGGACTATCGGCGTCGCCATTTGGGCACTTCCGGTTTCCATTGACGGTAACTGACTGCTGACATCGAGCTGTTGAGTCACAGCAGGCATTGAAGTTTGAATACCCGCGACACTCAAATCCATCGACACGTCAGGCAGCACTTGATCTAAGCTAGCGTCAAAGAGGTTCGGCGTACTTAGTGTTTGTGGATTTGATGTAGGGACTTGAGGAGCAGCCGGCGGAGTTGGAGGTTCAGGCGGCAGCGCTCGTGTCCTGCGTGCGAGGTCAGACTCAGATTCCACCATCACAATATCAAACGCTAGCGCGTCACCAACTTGCTTCGCCGCTGTTTCTGACGGTGTCACCATTTTGGCCATCAATCCAAACAAGCCAATGACGCAGATTATCGAAAAACCCAGTGCGACTACCCAACGCAACATCAACCTTGCTCCGCCGCCAATGCGATCTTCTCTATACCCGCGCCTTTCGCGGCATCGATAACAGACACAACGGTACCATTGTACGCTAGTTTGTCGGCTTGAATGACTAACGCAGCATCCGCTTGTTCAACACTTAGACGCGCCAACGTCGCCGCTAAGCGTTCTTCATCGACGCGCTGTTTATTGATGTAAATTTCATTGGAGGCCGTGATCGCGACGAGAATACTGGTCCCTTTTTGCGATGAAGCGTGGCTAGCGGACGGGCGATTCACTTCAACCCCCGATTCATTGACAAAAGAACTCGTAACAATAAAGAAGATAAGCATAATGAAGACAATATCTAGCATGGAAGTCAGATCCACTTGCGCGTCTTCTCTTGGCTTTTGATATCTTTGAAATCTCATTGTTTCACCCTCAACGCTTTCGCTAGTGCGGCTTCACGTCGCTCGCACGCTTTGAACAAACGTGCGTGTGCAAATAGGCCTGCTAGGGCGATAACCATGCCCGCCAGTGTCGGCAATGTCGCCATTGAAATACCTTCCGCCATGGTTCTCGCTTCGCCAGCACCTTCAGCACCAATCACATCAAATACCGTGATCATGCCAGTGACGGTGCCAAGCAGCCCCAACATAGGACAAATCGCAACCAGTCCTTTAATCAAGTTGAGGTGTCTAAAGAGTTGATTATGTGCTTCAAATAACCAGCCATCACGAATCACACTTGATGCCCAAGATGAAGGACAAGCCCTCGCCTGCCAACGCAACACAAAGGATTGATACGCGCTCGGAAACATAAATCCCAAAAACAAAACCCGTTCAATCACAAGCAACCAGCATAGGCCAGCAACCAGCGCTAACCCCCAAAGCACGGGACCACCTTGAGTCATAAAGTTGTCTAGCGACAGCCACCATTGCGTCGCTAAACTTGTTTGATAAAGGCTGATGTCGGTCATGCACTTAAGCCCAAAACGGTCGGTTTCATCGGAAGCTCAGATTGTTGTGCTACTAAGCTAACACCTACTTTCTCAAGTGTTCCTCGTAGCATCTCTGCTTGTGTGGTGAGTAAGTTATGCGCAAGAAGTAGTGGTATTGCCGCAACCAATCCCATGACAGTTGTAACCAATGCCATTGATATGCCTCCGGCCATCACGCTTGGATCGCTGTTACCAAATTGCGTGATGATCTGGAAGGTTTCTATCATGCCCGTTACTGTGCCTAAAAGGCCTAGCATCGGCGCTAACGCAGCCAATAATTTTAACATCGACAGGCCTTTTTCAAAGCCTTGTTGTTCATCCATGATGGCTTCCATGAGTCTTAACTCAAGCGCATCCAGACTTCGATTAGGCTCTAAACGATACACATTCAATACACGCCCTAATGGGTTATCTCCTGGTGCTTCAGGCGTATTCATTTGGCGGCGGATCATCAACCCTGTGCGGTACAAGACGAACCCTCGCACACACACAATACCCACACCTATCACCAGTAGCGCCGCGATCACTTTACCGACAAGCCCGGCTTGTTCAAAACGTTGGGCCAACGTTGGCGTCGCTGCGAGTTGATTAAGTACGGCACTGCCCGTGGGATCTATCACCACTAAGTCACCAGCCACATCTTGCTCTAACGCTTTCGTGGTGAGTCCGCCCTCAGGCTGAAACGGCGATAAATTCGCTTGCTGGCGTTTGCCATCCCACTCGAGATATCCGTTTTGTCCGACGAGCGCAATGTTACCCACGTGCTGCACTTCTTTTTGGTTCATCACGCCATTAGCATCACGTACATTCAGCTTCAGTGAGCCGATCTGGCTGCTGGCTGACAAATCATTCATGATGCCCAAATACATTGCGGTAAGATCTGAAAGAGACGGCAAGGCATCAGCGTCTGCGATCGCAGCTAGCTCTTGCTCAAACATAGGCTGTGATGCAGTCACAGGTAAGCCATCACGCTCTTGCTGGATCTCTTTGGCAACCTGTCGGACAACACCAAACACTTCGCCCAAACTGCCTGTTTCAAGCAACAAGGTTTGCTCTAGGTCAGCCAATGTATTTTCATTGGCTGCAAAGTCATCGCTTAGTCGTTCAATGTCACTCTCTAACGTTTTCTGCTGCTGCTTCAATGCTTCCAACTGACGTTGCAGCGCCGTCTCTTGCTCTTCAAACGCAGACTCTCGCTCACTGTTGTGCGACTTATCAGCCGCATGGGCCGCCTGGGTATCACTTACCAAATCCGCATGGACAGGTGCTACCAATAGCGACATAAAGATAAACAGTGCAGGAAGTACTCGTTTCATATTCATTTCTGCTCCTCCTGCAAAGAAGACACGGACAGAGGCAAGGTCAACAGAGTCGGCGCTGATTTTTTGTTGGCAACTTGATAGGCGAGTTCGAGTGATTCGTGATCAGAAGAGGTGACGGGGTGCCACATTGATTGGTCTTTGTTGAAAAACCAAAACGCTTTGCCATCCAATCGCCTTGCGAGAAGGGAAATTCGCCCAAGGTGCAGTATGTCAACATCACGAGAAACACCATCCAACACGATAGTTTCCTGATAGCTACCGAGCTTCGACCCATAATCCAACTCGATCTGATACGCCTCTAAAATTCGACGGAATTTTTCTGCATCACTCACATCAGACATCGACATCATGCTGATTAATGAATCAACACGTTTCTGGCGATGTGCAGCCTTAATAGGCAAATCCGTGTCTACCCACAATTTCAACCCATCAATCATCATATACATCAGAGGAACAATACCTTGCCTTGTCTGATTGATATCCTCTAACTGTTGATTCAGGTTCGCCTCTTCAAGGCTTTGATCATGGGTTACATTCTGTAAATGCGTACGATAGACAGAAAGATTGTCAACGTCTTGCTGAAGCAACGCGATTTCCGCTTTCATTTTTTGGGCGCGATCATCACTGACATCGATCCGCTGTTGCGACGCTACTGCCGATTGGAGTGTTTTAGCTTCGATAGACGCTGCAGTATCAAGAGTATTGGCAACTACAGGGAACGACAGGCTTATCAGGGGAATCGCCATCGCTTGCGTGAAGAATTTCATGAAATTTTGTGTCTCTAAGTTCGTTGCAGCATTTACAGTGTAAAAATCTCGCTAGCTATTGAGACGATTTACCCTAATGCACCTTCTATACGATGGGTTATCGCCAGTCTTACAACCGATGTGATAACCGCATCTCGCTTGTTAATATCTCTGCCGTTCAGGACGATGAGCGACTCTACTCAACCAATTTTCGGTTTGAGTCCAGAGCGTCTCGCGAGTTGTATTTTCGCAGATTAACTCATCAACACCAGCCTGAATAAGTGCAGCATGCTCTGTTTCAGTCAAACTCGGCAACAAAGCGAACAACGGCAGCGTTGAACGCCTCCTTACGTGTTGAACATCTGCTATGCACGACAGCATGGTATCTGACGCAAGAAAAACCAAATCAAAATCACACTGCCTAAGCGCCCATTCAGCCTGCTGAATATCAAGCACTCGTGTCACCTTACAACCGTGCTGATTGAGTGTGGTCTTCACCCAACCGCATAGCGAAAGTCTGCTTTCTACTAAAAGTAGTTCAGGCACATAAACACCCGTTAAATGATATTGATTCTCATTATACTGTCATATCCTGACAGAAAGATCTAACCCTGCGTTCGATGGATTGTGCAAAAACCAAGTCATCAGCTTAAAACGGTTTCGGTTTGAGAGTGATGTCCGAAAAGCTGGGTTTATCTCCAACATTATCTACATTTAAGCGTTTGAAACTGTTGCGTAATGAATGCCTAGAAGAGTAGACTCTCGAGCATGGAAATATCACTTTCCACCCCATTAATGGTAGTTATGTACAATATGAACAATAAACCTCTGATTGCAGTGTCACTTATTTTGTTTTTCGCAATGGTAGCGATGACACTGACATCCATCACTTACTCCAATCAAATTTATGTCATACAAATTCAGAAGCAACACGAGAAGCTACTGAAAGATCCAGAAGATGCTAAAGTCACTGATTTATTTGGCTTAGCGACCATTTGTGAAGACTTTCGATTCAAAAGTACACTGTCAATACACCTTTCTGCAGAGCAAACCTTCAGTGTTCAGCGTGCCTGTGAAGATATTAAAACGCGTCTTCATATGAGCCAATTTACAGAACAAAGCCTGTCGATGCGCCGCTAAGTGCGCTCGATTGCAAAAAGAAAGGGAGCTTAGGCTCCCTTTCTTTTTGCACGACTGATTGAAGCAAAACGTACATTGTGGCAAAGTCGCTCCCGAATTCACTCACACCTGCGGCATTAGCATGAACGTTCAACCCAATAACCCTCTTCACGGCCTTAAACTTGAGAAAATCGTCACCGATTTAGTTGAACATTATGGTTGGCAGTCTCTCGGCCAACAAATTGCTATCAACTGTTTTCGCAGCGATCCTTCGGTAAAATCAAGCCTCAAGTTCTTGCGAAAAACACCGTGGGCAAGAGAAAAAACAGAACAGCTTTATATCGACACTTTCTGCGGTCAAACTGAAAGCGCAGATCCATGGGCTGCAGCGTTGAACAAGCTAGAGAAATAGTTTAGCTATCAAACAATTTGACCGATTTGTCGTCTACATGTTCGTGGTATATATTGGATTGTCATAAGCCAATACCTCGTATGGAGACGACATGGGATCAGGCTGGGAGTCTTTAACGCTCGTATTGCTCGCGCCTATCTTTTTTATATGTATGGTGCTCGAATATCGCCTGCTACGAAAACGAGGGGACAACGACTACTCGCTAAAAGAGCTGCTATGTAATTTCAGTTTGGCGGGACTCCATCAGGCCTCAGACATCATCGCTACCCTGTTGCTGATGCCCTTTTTCCTCTGGCTCTATCAATTCCGCGTTTTTGATATTTCCCTCACACCGCTTTCAATCATCATCGTTTTTATTCTACAAGACTTCTTCTATTACTGGTTTCATCGAGCCTCTCACCATGTGCATTGGCTATGGGCCTCACATATCTCGCATCACAGTTCTGAGCGCATGAATTTCACTACCGCGTTTCGCCAAAGTCTAACCTACCCACTATCAGGGATGTGGTTGTTCTGGACGCCGCTCATGTTACTCGGCTACCCTCCGACCTTCGTTGTGGTCGTTGTTGCACTTAACCTTGGTTTCCAATTCTTTGTCCACACCCGAATGGTTGGCAAACTCGGCTGGGTCGAGCATATCTTCAACACGCCATCTCATCACAGAGTGCACCATGCGCGAAATCCAGAATACATCGACCGTAATTTTGCCGGCGTACTGATTGTCTGGGACAAATTATTTGGCACATTTGTAGAAGAAAGAAACGACATCAAGATTGATTACGGGATCCCTCACGCCGTTAACAGTTGGAACCCCTTTGTGGCTACCTTTCACCAATGGAGAACACTCTTTAGATTAGCCCTGTCACCGACAAAAACTCCGTTATCTAAACGAATGGCCTATCTATTCGGCTCTCCTAAAATCAGCGATGATGCAATCAAAGACCATTCCCCAATCAACACCATGAACAAAAATTGATTGCCCTCCCCCTATTGTTCAAAAATAGATCAGAAAAACTTGTTAAAGAAACCAAGCTGACATCCCAGTTTTCAATGCAGCATAGTGCATCCATGTCCCGCTACTAAGAATGCCCTGCAAGTCACCCTAAAACCCAATCAAAGGTGTGCCTATACTTTATCGTCAAAAATGTAACCGCTTACATTTTTGAACAACTCTCCAAACAGTTCAGTTGGCCCATTAAGTAGGAGGCACCATGTCGGATAAGAAAGGACATTCTTCAGACACGGACGCGCAACAAACGGAAGGCATCTACGACCTCTATAGCAAACACCCAGAAACCGCAGACGAGACCGTGTTTGGTCGAAAGACTCACTCTGACAGACGTGGATTTCTAAAAGGTGCAGGTTTAGCCACCATGGCGGCCGTCCTTGGCGGCGCAATTCCTTTTCACCGCAATATGCCTGCGGGCATGGTTCCTGCCGCCTTTGCTGAAGGCCTCGATGACGTCACCATTGAAGGTAAAGATGGGCTGATCGTGCTCAATGACAGACCCCTAAACGCAGAAACGCCCCCTCACCTGCTTAATGACGATGTCACGCCAACCGCTCGGCATTTCATTCGTAACAACGGCATTCCGCCTACCGCTGTCGATGCTGACACGTGGACTCTGACCATTGATGGTTTAGTCGATAAACCCATGACCCTCACCATTGAAGACCTGAAGAAGAACTTTGAGGTAGTAGAACAGCAATTGGTTGTGGAGTGTGGCGGTAACGGCCGCGCGTACTTTGAACCGAAAGCCAAAGGCAACCAATGGACTTTGGGTGCTGTTGCCTGTTCTTCATGGACGGGTGTGCGCTTGGCTGATGTATTGAAAGCAGCTGGCGTGCAAGAAGGCGCGGTGTATACCGCTCACTACAGTGCAGACAAACACCTTTCGGGCAAGGAAGGCAAACTGCCTATTTCTCGCGGTGTACCAATAGAGAAAGCCATGGGCGGTGAAAACCTGATTGCCTTTGCGCAAAATGGAGAGGCATTGCACGACATGAACGGCGCACCGCTTCGCTTGGTTGTGCCAGGTTGGCCGGGGTCGTGTTCGCAGAAATGGCTCACCAAAATCACAGTGCGAGACCAAGTGCATGATGGGCCGAAGATGACAGGCAAAGCGTATCGCGTGCCTAACCGCCCTGTTGCTCCCGGTGAGAAAGTCGATAAAGACGATTTCGTGATCATCGAAAGAATGCCCGTGAAATCGCTGATCACCTCGCCGCAAACAAACAGCGAAATCGAAGGCAAAGAAGTCTTGGTTCGCGGTCATGCATGGTCTGGGGATCGTAACGTTTCCAAGGTTCAGCTTTCGAATGATTTTGGCGCAACATGGATCGATGCCGATCTTTCCGATCCCGCTAACGAAGGTGCATGGCAAACCTTTGAATCAAAAGTGTCTTTCCCGCAAGCGGGTTATTACGAAGTGTGGGCAAAAGCGACCGATGACCAAGGCGTTAGCCAACCCTTCGCGATTGCATGGAATCCGAAAGGCTACCTCAACAACAGCTTTCACCGCATCGCACTCGTTGTGAAAGGGTAGGTGAAATGGCTTTGATGAAATCAACCACAGCGTCGTTATTCGGCGCTGCTTTGCTGTTTTCTCCCCTTGCAGTAAACGCCGCAGATGATGCGTTGATTGCTGCAGGAGAACAACAAGCCGCCGTGTGCAAAGCCTGCCACCAAGTTGAACCTAACGGCATTACGGTTGTTGGCCCTCCCCTATACGGACTCGCGGATCGAGAAATCGCCGGTTTTTCGGGTTTCAGCTATAGCGATGGGCTCTCAGCAAACCGTGTTGAAGGGAAAACGTGGGATGCCGAATCCCTTGATGCCTTTTTGACGTCACCCGCTGATTTCGCGCCGGGCACCAACATGGTGTATCCCGGCGTGAAAGATCCCGGGGCGCGAGCTGCCATCATTGCATGGCTCGCCACAAAAAATCCGACGCCACCAAATTGGCATAACAGTGATGAAGCGATTCCTGTGAAAGCCTTGGGGGAAGGTATTCTTGCCCCAGATGAAAACATGGCGCTCGTTGCCTCAGCCTGTTCTGTGTGTCATTCCTTACACCTTGTTGTGCAGCAAGGGCTCAGTCGGGATAGTTGGGACGAAACCTTGGAATGGATGGTCGATGAACAAGGCATGGATGAGCTTGACGATGAGGAGCATGAACGTGTTCTCGATTACCTCGCCACGTATTATGGCGAATAACACATTCTGAGTTTTGTTCTCACTTGTGGGCGGAGCAACTGCGCAAAACTGCACCGCCTCTCTTTCTAACAATCTGATATCTTTAGTAAGCTCTATGTCATACCCAATGACAATGTAATAGGCTCATGACGCGCATCCAATCGTTAACACGCTGTGCAGCGGCAGTCTCTTTCGCGCTGACCTTCTCCCCTTTCTCTGCCTTTGCAAATACCCAGACCGATCTTGGCAGTACACCTATCGTCGGCACTATTTACAACAGCAGCCAGTTGGTTTTCTCCGGTATCTACGAATCTATGAACGTCAGTGCCGCCACCAGCCGTGACATTGCGTTGTTTACGGTCGGTGGCGTGACTCTCGATGCGCTGGTGTTGACCTTGCCGCTCGATGCGAGCGTGAAAGCTCGGGTCATTTCTCAATTGTCCAATCCGAAATACGCGATCCAGCTCGGGCACTTGCTCTATAGCTTTTACGATCGCTACACCGGCGAAGTGGTCAATGAAGATATCTTCAAACAACATTTGTTCGACACCTTCAGCAAAGCAGAGCTCGCACAATGGGAGCATTCATTATTCTCAATCGACGGTAAAAAAGAGGTGTCTAACTCAAGCAGTCATGGTCCCAAAACAGAAGAAGAAGCGCTGCTGAATCGGCAATTTATCGCTGCGCTGGTAACGCTGTATGATGCCCTGTTTGGCAAAGACAAACTGCTTTATGGCGATGAGCTGCCAGACCAATATCAATACCTCACTGACAGCGAAGCGGACAGAGAAACGGTCGCCACCGTGCAGCAAGTGCTGGTGAAGATGCTCACTAAATACAGCGAAAGCCTTGAAGAAGGCGACATGAAAGCGGCCATTCTTGGCATCATTGATGACGCCAAGCCTGAAAACCAGACCAAAGAGAACAATCGCGCCCAAGCCATCACCATCAGTTTGGTCGACTTTGTGCGACTAAACGTGCTGAAAGGCTATCGCCAATACCTGCTTGAAGGGGCAAAAATCGACGCACTCGATCAATGGATGCAAGACGCGCTCGACGATGATCCAGAGGGGCTACTCGCCTATCTCGCCCATCAGAACACACGCCCGTTTGCCGTCCAAATGACGGTCGATGGTTTGCAACAAGGTCTGATTCAAGGCTTGGTGAGCAAGCAACCTTCGCCTTTCTTGCAGCAAGTGAAGCGCGATGAACAGAACATCGAGCGCTTTGCGCCGAAAGGCGTCGACATTACGCAAACAGACCACACGCCAGATAACACCTTCTTGTTTGAGATTGCGGATACACCTTATACCGACCCGCGCTACTTGCCGTTTTTCAGCAAGCTTTATCAAGACGGCGCGAAAGGCATCGTGGAATATGGCGTGTCGACCACACCCACCATCAGCGTCCGCAATTTGCCTATCATCAAAACTGGGGCAAACGTGGCCGGAGACGGTGGCACGGGCATCCCGAATTTCCACTTTGTCGATCGCGAACAAGATCGGGCCTATTACTTCTTTGGTAACGACGCCATTCAGCTCGACCCTTTATTCAGCGGTAACGGCGCAAAGACCCAATTTGAAAGGCTTGTCCCTCTCGTCACGCTTAACTGCAACGCCCAATATGATTGGTATGCACAATCCAGCTACGATCCTCTGATCAACCTTGGTCTTGGGGAAGCGATACGTGATTTTGGCGAACAACGCTGCTTGAAAGATCTGCGTCAGCGCGGCGAGATAGAAGTCTCCCTTCACTCAATGCGCGAAGGCTTAATCAAAGACATTCAAGCCTATCAAGACATCACATGGTGGACGCCACTGACCCGCACCACCAAGCGCTTAACCATTAAAGACAAGCTGGAAGTTTACGCACAGCTTTCTCAAAAAGGGCTGCCTGACTTTGTGTTGGCCTATAACCCTTGGGCCGACCATTTCGCCCACTTCACTGGCCCCTTTGCGGATGAAATCCTCGCGCCGACGGGCGAGCTTAATCGCTTAGATTTCTGGCTCGGGGAAATGGAAACGGTTTACCGCAAAGCCGGGGTGTACGATCAAGTGCTTTGGGGCATGGCGGGGGATCATGGCTTGTCGCCTATCTACCATATCGTCAGCCCAGAGAAAGAAGTGTTTGCGGGCATTCAATCGGACTACGACATGTCTTTGCGTCTTCGCAAAATTTCGTCTGACGAAGGTGAAGGTCCAAAGATTACTCACACCTTTGATTACCCCAGCAATAAAGAGATTGATGTGATTGTGGCATCCACCGCGGGCGGCAATTACATGATGGATTTGTTCAACAGCCAACGTGGGTGGGAAACACAACCTCTCTATGGTGAATTGATCGTCTGGAAACCATTGTCCGCCCAGAAAAATGACCCAGCGATAGACATGGTGCACGAAACCGCTTCACGCCTTGGCGACAGTTTGGATTACCTTGCGGTACGGGAACAAGATTGCAGCTTGTCAGCCTGTACGTTGCGATTGGTGGCCGTGAAAGACGGTGTTCGACATGATGAGTTCATTACTCGCCAAGGCGACCGTTCCTTGTATCATGCTAAAAACGGCCAACCCCCAGTGCTATTGAATCTGTATGAGGCCAACCCTTATGCTGCAGCGCTAAGCAAATCAGAGCAGCAAGAGAAGTCTACATTGCTCGAACAGTGCATGAACAAAGCAGATGCTGCCAACCCGCAAACCTGGTGCGATGAAAGCACGTGGCAACAACTCACGAGATTGACACCGCGGCCTGACAGCGTGAATCAGTTAGCGCACCTTTATGATGAAGATCGCGCTGGCACCATCAACTTGTTCCCTGCCATGGGTGTGGGCTACAACACCAAAGTGCCGGGCCGTCATGCTGGCGAGCACTTCCACGAAAAAGATGCCTTCATTGGTTTCTGGGGAACGCCAGTCACCAGTGATAAACGCATACCAACGGCGGTGAATGGTTCGCTTGCGCCAACGCTGTATGAATACCTGTCTGGCAAGCCAGTAAAAGTGGGAGAAGACGGTTGGGGATTTCCTTCTTTACTCCAATATCTCGAAAAATAGCGTTTTAGGGATACATCACCCCTTTCTGTAATTGAGCCACTCATCAATAGTGGCTTTTCTTTAACCCACTCTCAGCGATTCACGCTTGCCTTGTTCGCCCCACCCGTAAAAATGTATATACATTGTATACGCAACGCATTACACGAAGTGATAGCGATGAGCAGTAAAAAGAAAAGTGCGGAAAACAAGAAAGACAGTCAGCTAATCATTCGTATCAATGGCAAGCAACGTGATGAGTTCATCTCGTTATGTGAAGACCTTGATACGTCATCCGCACGAGAGATTCGAAGATTCATCAAACAGTTTATTAATGAAAACGGGTCTTTGACCCACTCGGAATAAGCTTGGCGGAGTATGTTGTACCGGTAAGTTTCTCTAATCAGCCACTAAAGGAGAATCAACATGGCTAAGACTAAAAAAGAACTGAAAAAATCATTGAAGAAAGCAAAAGCAAAAGTAAAACAGATCAAGAAAGCGATCAAAAAAGCGTAATTCTTCGCGCTTAAATCGTTCATAAAGATCGATACAAAACCGATGTGCTGTCGTTCATTTCACGGCTTTACATCGGTTTTTTTTCGTTAATTATTCGCTAGAGAGGAGCACCAAATTCATCCGTCGCGATTAAGACCTGAGCATCCGGATTATCATCTACCTCATCAGCAATCCACGCACTCATACACGCTCGATCAAGCACGCAAGGGTCAGTCAGTGCATTGAGAAATGCTTCAAGCTGTGCCCGTTCAGTGCCATCAAAATTGACGTTGTTGAGTTCCGACGTCCCATTGTTTTGTTCATCTTCCAGTTTTGAAATGGCGTCTAACGTATGCGAGCGCGCATCAGGATACAGGCTAGTGCAGTTACTCACGTTTTCAAACTGATCTAAATCGCACAGTCGATCATTGTTAAAATAGTTATTCACGGTATTTCTCGGGTTGTCATAGTGACGCAATACCCGCTCTATGTTCCCATAAGCCCCTGCATGCCCATAAGGTGCCGTTACCGCTATATTGAGGAGAGATGGGGTACGAAAGCGATGACGGTCATTGGTGTCGCCTGAAATCAGCTCACGCCCAAAATCATCATCGTCGCCTGTATTTTTCCCTGGGCCTATTTGTGGAAAGCCAACAGTGTGGTGCAAACCGTCGCTGAACAGGATGCCACTATGGCAATTCACACACCCCGCACCACCTTGCGTTGTATCAGTGAAAAATAACAATGCACCTTCAATTTGCAGATTGGTTAAAGCATCGGTCTCGCCATCAAGGTAGTTTTGCCAAGGGGAGTTCACAAACACCATCGAACGTTGATACTCCGCAAGGGCTTTCGCGATATTGTCGTAGGTGATTAACGTCGTTGCGCCGTCTGAACTATTAAATCCGGTTTGGAAAGCTGCAAGCCACTGATTGGTCGCTAGCTCGCCAGCCCCAACGCCATAGTCACCAATGCGAGCGGCAAGGTGGCTTCGAATGGTGTCATTATTTGACCCATTTTCGAACGTTGTATCTTTCATTTCTTCATCGGATGTCACGGGGAAACGCGCTTGCGCCATCACCAAGTTATCGCCTGCATTCGCATCGGCCACACCAAAGCCAGAATCAGGCGTGCTAATGGTTGAACCGGCACCATTTTGCCCTGCTTCTTTTCCTGAGCTCTCAACGCGCGAGTCCCAGAACAGGCCAGTGTCCCACAATGCCATGTTGAAAATGGTTGGGCTGTTTCTTGGCACATCTGGCAAATCATCAGCATCTACGCGTCCTTCACCCAAGACTTCTGGTTGTGTTGCATTCACGCCAACGGGAAGACTCAGTTCATCGGCTCCACCCAACATAGGGTGATGACAACTGGCACACGCCACATCCTGATCGCCACTCAGGCTATTACTAAAGAACAACTTCCGGCCCAGCGTCGCCAGAGGATCATTAATATCAGGGATCGTTCGCCCCGCCGTCGGGCTAACTGCCAAGTTCAAATTTTCAATAATGGCGTTCAGCGCTGTTTGCTCTTCCGTCAACGTGACGTTGGTATTGTCAGCACCACCGTTCGCATCAGCATTGCCGTCACCACCGCAACCCTGCAACCCTGCACATAGACCGAATATCAGCAGCCAATTGGTGTATTTATTCTTATCGTTGTTACACATGATTTCTCCGATATTTTACACAGCGTTTTCTTAGCGTAGGACGATATTAGAGATAAATTGCATTCGAAATGTGGAACAAATGTGCAACTTGGCTATTCCGTGTTCGCTGTCAGATTGACGCCGATATACCCAAGCAAGCTGAAGATGCTTAGGTATATACTCATTTAATGACATCAAAAAGGAGCTTTCATGTCACTTTTCATTCGGTTATGGCTCAGCTTTTTGGTCACACTCGGTATGGTGCTGGTGCTTTTGTACGGCGCCGTACAGTGGAGTTTTGATAATGGCATGATCCGCTACATTAACGAGCGAGAAGCCGCGACATATACAACATTGACTCACAACCTTGCCAGCTTCCATCAATGGAAAGGCGATTTCTCTCAGCTTCGTAATGAACCGTTTTACTGGCGAAAACTGGTGTTACTTTCACAGAGAACAGAGGCTTTTACCCAATTACAATTCAGTGAGTGGGAAGTTGAAGCGCTATTCGAACAGCCCAAACGTCATCGTCTCCCACCCAAACGCCCTCCTCCAGAAGGAAGGCGTGGACATCTGCCACCGCCCGATCATCACGCCCCCGCACCGAGAATAGGAGATGCACCGCCTCACAAACGCGGCCTTAAAGGAAGAACAAATGATGTACGAGTCAGTTTACTTTCAGACGCACTTACGCCGTTGATTGGCCCCTACAAAGAGGACTTTGACACCTTGCCGATCAAGATTGATGACACCGTAGTTGGCTACATTGCCTGGCCACCTTCAAAGGTGCCCGAAGCGTCTTACGATATTGCATTTGCCGAAAGCCAACGGCACGCGTTTTTGCTTCTTGCCTCTATTGCCCTCGTTCTTGGCGCAGTAGCTGCTTTTTTCTTTTCCCGCATTTTCACATCACCGATAAACCGTATCGCAGCGACCACCAAGCGGCTGGTTAAAGGCGAGTACCAAACTCGAACCGACGTAAAAGGTACCGATGAGATTGGCCAGCTAGCCATTGATATCAATACATTGGCAACCACGTTGGACGCCAATGAAAAAGCCCGACGAGAATGGTTAGCCAATACGGCACACGAACTACGCACACCACTTTCCATCATCAAAGGGGAATTTGAGGCGATCATTGATGGTGTTCGCCCTGCCGATAAAAACACTCTCGCTTCCATTGAGGAAGAGGTCGCGCACCTTCAAACGCTCATTGAAGATCTCTACACCCTCTCGAACGCAGATATCGGTGCGTTTCGTTATGACATGAAGCTGTGTAATCTCGATGACTTGGTGACGAACACGGTCGAGCGTTACCGCGCTATTGCCGCAGATAAAAGGATTTCGATAAGCGTACTTCTTTCTGTATCTCCAACATATATCAAGGGAGATGAAACACGATTGCATCAGCTGTTGGAAAATCTTTTGAAGAACAGCGAGAAGTACACGGATGCGCCTGGGGAAATCATCGTCACGTTAGCGCGAGAAGCATCAAACGTCATCCTAACCATTGATGACACTGCACCTTCCGTTCCCGATGAAGCGTTACCGAGGTTATTTGAAAAGCTGTACCGTGTTGAAACCTCGCGAAACAGAAGAACGGGTGGTGCAGGGCTAGGGCTCGCTATCGTTAAGAAGATTGTCGAAGCACACAATGGCACGATTATCGCAAAACATTCTGACAAAGGCGGTCTTCGTGTCACCGTAGCGCTAGAAGTGGCAAGTACATCAGGCAGAGCAGACTTACCTTCATCGCATGGAGAGGTGTAAATGCACATACTGATTGTCGAAGATGAGCCTAAAATTTCTCAGTTAGTCGCTGACTATCTGGTTAAATCAAACTATCAAGTCACACAGCTTTATGATGGTGCAAGCGTTAAGCAATGGGTCGCTACCAACAGCCCTGACCTTATCTTGATGGATTTAATGTTGCCCGTTAAAGATGGCTTAACGCTCTGCAAGGAAATCCGCACCTTCTCCAACGTTCCCATCATTATGGTGACGGCACGTGTGGAAGAAATTGATAGATTGATCGGGCTAGAACTCGGCGCCGACGACTATATCTGTAAACCCTTCTCTCCAAGAGAAGTGGTGGCGAGAGTCAAAACAGTACTTCGACGTGTTCAGCCAAGCGCAAGCGATAGCAACCAAGCAAACGGCGATAACGATCCCCAGCAAACCATTTTGGCCCTCGATGAAGTACGACATGACGTGTGTTTTCACAACACCCAAATCGCACTCACCGCCATCGAATTCAATTTACTCCGATTGCTCGCCAGCGAGCCCGGTCGGATTTTCTCACGCCAGCAGCTGATTGATAATATCTATCAAGATCACCGCGTGGTCAGTGAGAGAACCATCGACAGCCACATCAAAAAGCTACGAAAAAAGCTCAACGCTGTGAAGCCAAAAGGAGATCCTGTACAGTCAGTTTACAGTGTCGGCTACAAATTGATGCTTTGAACAATTTGACCGCGCGCACCTATTGCCACACAAGCATTTGCAGCCCTAGAAAAAGCACTTAACGTTTTAACGGCACACATCGTTACACGCTTTTATGGGTCTGCGACAGCCGCGGCAATGTGGCGAATTTTGTAGTCAATTAGTTTCATTAGCACAGACTTACAATGCCTAGTGAAATTTACAAACACCCGTTAGATATCCACCACAAATGCCATTTAATTTTGGCAATCCCAATATTCTCTTATGTATTTCAGTGACATTCCGAACAATTTGCTAGTCTATATGTGTCGGCATGCATTACTACTTTATTCAATGGGAAGAAAAGTGGAGCCTTTTTTATTCGCTATATCGTTCAGGTATTCGCAATAAGGAATAGACTATGAAATCACCTTTCCGACTAGTCATTGTTCTGGCTGCATTCATTGCTATCCCTTCTTTCGCTCAAGAAGGCATGGTTCAGATTCAAAGCCAATACAGTGTTCCGGTCACGACAGAACGTCTAATCGTCGCGGCAAAAGCCCGCGGACTCAAAGTGATTGGACGCGTCAATCATGCTGAAGGCGCACAGAAGGCAGGGTTGAAATTACGCCCAACTGAATTGGTGATCTTCGGCAACCCAAAAGTCGGCACACCCATCATGGAGTGCAGCCAGTCTGCTGGTATCGATTTGCCGCAAAAAGCACTGATTTGGGAGGATGCCAAGGGTAAAGTTTGGCTAGGCTACAATAGCCCTAACTATGTCGCACAACGTCACCGGATCGACGATTGCGGATTAACGGTGCAAAAGGTGGAAAAGGCGCTGGTCTCTTTGGCTAAGCTCGCTACTCAACCTTCGCCTTAGATTCGACGCAAATGGTTCTTCTTGTTTTAAATCTGTAAGCAGAATCAAAACATAAAGTATCAAACAACAAAAAACCCGCAGGCTTTCGCATGCGGGTTTTTTTATAGAGAATTGTTAAGAATTACTTCTTAGCATTTTTCTCTTTTTGATCAGCGATTACTTTCTCAGAAACGTTCGCTGGACATGGTGCGTAGTGTGAGAACTCCATAGAGAACTGACCACGACCAGAAGTCATTGTACGCAGGGTACCGATGTAACCAAACATTTCTGAAAGTGGTACGTCACCCTTGATACGAACGCCAGTAGCGCCAGCTTGCTGATCTTTGATCATGCCACGACGACGGTTAAGGTCACCGATAACATCACCAACGTGATCGTCTGGAGTGAACACGTCAACGTTCATGATTGGCTCAAGAAGTTGCGCGCCAGCTTTAGGCATAGACTGACGGAATGCGCCACGTGCTGCGATTTCAAATGCTACTGCAGATGAATCGACTGCGTGGAAGCCACCGTCAAACAGCTCGATTTCAACGTCAAGAACAGGGAAGCCAGCAAGAACACCGGTATCCATCATGCCTTTGAAGCCTTTCTCGATTGCAGGCCAGAATTCCTTAGGAACGTTACCACCAACAACCACAGACTTGAAGGTAAAGCCAGAGTTTGGCTCACCTGGTTTCATGCGGTAGTCGATCTTACCGAACTGACCAGAACCACCAGACTGTTTCTTATGCGTGTAGCTATCTTCAACTTGTTGAGTGATAGTTTCACGGTAAGCAACCTGTGGTTGACCAACGATTAGGTCTACGCCGTAAGTACGCTTCAGGATGTCTACTTTGATGTCTAGGTGAAGTTCGCCCATACCTTTAAGGATGGTTTCGCCAGTTTCTTCATCAGTTTCAACTTGGAACGTTGGATCTTCTGCAACCATTTTACCGATCGCGATACCCATTTTCTCAGAACCGCCTTTGTCCTTAGGAGCAACAGCGATAGAGATTACTGGCGTTGGGAAGATCATTGGCTCAAGCGTACACTCGTGCTTAACATCACAAAGAGTGTGACCAGTTTGAACGTTCTTCATACCTACAACAGCGATGATGTCACCCGCTTGTGCAGAAGTCAGTTCGTTACGCTCGTCAGCTTGCATCTCAACCATACGGCCGATACGCTCAGTTTTACCTGTTGCTGAGTTAAGGATGGTGTCACCCTTCTTCATTACACCTGAGTAGATGCGGATGAAGGTAAGCGCGCCGAAACGGTCGTCCATGATTTTGAACGCAAGAGCACGTAGTGGCTCTTCTGCAGATACGATAGCGTATTCGCCGTTTGGCTCACCAGCTTCGTCAGTCAACGGCTGTGGGTCAACTTCTGTAGGAGAAGGCAAGTAGTCGATAACTGCGTCAAGAACTAGTTGCATACCTTTGTTTTTGAACGCAGAACCACAGAACGTTGGGAAGAACGTACAAGTACGAGTACCTGCACGGATACAACGTTTGATTTCTTCAATAGAAGGCTCTTCGCCGTCCATGTAAGCCATCATTAGTTCGTCGTCTTGCTCAACAGCAGTTTCGATCATTTCTTCGCGGTATGCTTCAACATCGTCAACCATGTCCGCAGGAATGTCTTGAACTTCGAAGTTCTCTGGAAGACCTGAGTCATCCCAAACGTACGCTTTACGCTCAAGAACGTCTACTACGCCCACGAAGTCATCTTCACGGCCGATTGGCAGAGTCATAACTAGCGGAGTTGCGCCAAGTACTTTCTTAACTTGGTCAACAACGCTGAAGAAATCTGCGCCCATACGGTCTAGTTTGTTTACGAAAATGATACGTGCAACTTCTGAATCATTCGCGTAACGCCAGTTGGTTTCTGACTGAGGCTCAACACCACCAGAACCACAGAATACACCGATACCGCCATCAAGTACTTTCAGTGAACGGTAAACTTCAACGGTGAAGTCAACGTGTCCCGGAGTATCGATAACGTTAAAACGGTGGTCTTTCCAGAAACAGCTAACCGCTGCAGACTGAATTGTAATACCACGCTCAGCTTCCTGCTCCATGAAGTCGGTAGTAGATTCACCATCGTGAACCTCACCAAGCTTGTGGATCTTACCGGTCAGCTTCAGGATACGCTCGGTAGTAGTGGTTTTACCCGCATCAACGTGCGCGAAAATACCAATGTTTCTGTATTTACTTAGATCTGTCATTGTTCGTCTCTATAAACAATTACTGGCTTATATAAGGGCCGCGATTATAGCAGGCGTTGTCGCGTAAAGAAACATGTAGTGCGCAGCGAGCCTCGATAAGTTTTTTTCGCCGCTTTTCTGTACACGTTTCAGAGCAAATCACGTCCGTTTCCTCAGGTCTACCCGCCAAACCAAATAAAAACGTGGCAGCGTAGGTGTTGTTCCTGATTCTGGTTGAGCATTTCGACACAGTTACTGGTTCCAGATCGGCTTTTTTTCAACCACCCGAAACTCTGTTACTCCTCTTTGATTACGTCCATCTCACAATCGAGATTAACGACTCGTTATTGCGTGAATAAATCCCTATAGTCGGCGCGTATTTATCAACCCGAGGAATTTACATGCCTTCTGCTCGTATCTCATCGTTGGAGATGGGCCGACTATTAGCCATATTCGCCGTTATCATCATCCATGCAGGACCATTACGCGGCGAAGCATATAGTCAGAACATCAATATAGTCTCTGATGCGCTCAATCAACTGTCTCGTTTTGCTGTCCCCTTCTTCTTTCTTTTAACGGGGTACTTTGTACAACCAAAACTGACACAAGATCCCTTGCATACCTTCCGTCGCTATGCCAAACCACTGATGATTATTTGGCTTGCCTGGAGCGTTATCTATCTACTGTTACCTTTCCGGATGGATGTTGTCATGAGCGAAGGGTATTTGACAGAACGCAGCGGGTATTGGAATTACTTGTTAGAGGCGCCACTCAATACACTTTTCGAAGGTGGCTTAGTTCACCTTTGGTATATTCCGGGTCTATTGTGCGCCCTTGGCATTATGGCGTTGCTTATCAAATACAATCAGCAAAGTCTGATGGTGCCGTTGGCGTTGGGTCTTTACGTGTGGGGACTCGGTGCAGGAAGCTACCAAGTCATTCTTGAAGGCAATGCGCCAATTTTTACCCGCAATGGACCTTTCTTTAGCTTGCTCATGGTGGTTGCGGGGTTTGAGTTGCGCCGCAGAAACATCACGTTATCTTCAAACATCGCACTCACGATGTTTATCGGAGGTTTGTTAATGTGCCTTGCGGAAGGTGCGTTTTTGAGTCAATACGATATATGGATGGCGACCCATGACTTCCTGCTTGGCACACCTTTCATGGCCATCGGTATTTTTTGTCTATTGCTGAACAACCCTAAGTGGGGTAGCTACCCGATTGTATTCACGTTAAGTCAACGAGTCCTTGGCGTATACGTGGCTCACTTCGTAGTAATGATTATACTGTTCAACGTCTTTGGCGCGAACGGTATAGATGGACCAACAAAGGACATGTTGCTCACCCCGCTCACCCTATTACTTTCATTTGGTTTAGTTATGGCGCTTGAGAAAATGCCGTTCACTCGTTTCTTAGTGCAAATGGAAAACAAAGGCGCGCATATCGCCTCCAACAACAGCACAGCAAAGACCAAAGCGCAGTGAATCGCGAAGTGATATCAACGCCCGCGAAATAGAATACCTATATCCAAGCAACCTGAAGACGCTTAGGTATATCTTGGGTAGATATAGAGGTACAAAAAGAAAAGTCCGGGCTTCCGGACTTTTTTGCTAGTGGTGGTCATCAACGATTTGGTCGCGCACTAGATTATCAATTTTCTTCAAAAAACTGTCTTTCAAATGGGCCTGATCGTATTTGAGATCATACGTGTTATGAAAACCAATGTGCAGTTCAACGCCATTGCCCTTCAAAAAGACGTTGTAGCCATCGTAATCCGTTGATGCCTCGACGCCTTCATAAATCTTCCCAAACTCGGTGTCTGTCCCTTTTTCCATCACCACTTCAAACGCCGCTAACAACTTGGCTGCATTAAGTTCATTTTTCATTGCGCACCTCAGGTATAGATAGACGCGCCAGTCACGCGTTCAAAGAGATCATCTCGGTTCCCTGTTAACAGTATGATTTTCAAAGAAGACGAAAGCCAAAATGAAAGCGTCAAAGAGTGATCAGAAACCATACGACAGCCGCTTTAAATCGGGCTTCTTTAGACATTTAGTACGAATAACTCGTCACTCTCAATGCAAGCGCATCGCAAGTAAGACAGGGTCAAGCAATTAAAAATAAAGAATATTTTCTTTGATAGGCAGGTGACTTTCTTCACAGAAGTTGTATTTCATATTGGCGATTTGCCCACCTTTGGATCATAGCTAATTCACTAAGTTGTAAAAAAAACGAAACGAGATATTCGTAACGTTCGATGCAGAACGTGCTGATTTGGCTCTGAGCAGCAAGGAAGACGCCTACGCTGTACCCATCAAAAGGAACGAAAAATGAATAGCTTAAAGATCACTACTGCGCTCGCAGTAGGAACCTTACTCTCTGCACCCGTCGCGAATGCCGAAACATTGAGATTGTTGACTTGGGGTGGATATGCACCGCAGGAAGTGATTGACCAGTTTGAGAAAGAAACCGGCATAGACGTGAAAGTGACCAAATCAAACAACGAAGACATGATCTCAAAACTTCGTGCAACACGAGGGGCGGGGTTTGATCTCGTTCAACCTAGCCAAGACCGTATTACTGGTGCACAGCGTGATTTTGGGATCTATCAACCTATCGACATGAGTAAAGTAGACACTTCACTGCTTATTCCATCTATGGTTGATGCAACAAAGAAGAACACGGCATTAGACGGTGAAGTTTATGGTGTTCCGCACATTTGGGGTACTAGCGGACTCGTCATTAACACAAAAGATGCTGGCGTTATTAAAGACTATACCGACCTTTGTAACGATCAGTTTAAAGGAAAGGTTTCTTACCGTCTTAAACGTCCTACCTTGATCGGCTTCGCTTTCGCCATGGGTGAAGACCCGTTTGCTGCATACAATAATCCTGAAGAGTACAAGGCCATTTTGGATAAAGTCGAAGCCAAATTGGTCGCATGTAAGCCAAACGTAAAAGCATATTGGTCTGGCGGTGATGAGCTACTTAACCTTGTCCGCTCGGGTGAAGTTGTGGGCGCAATGGCATGGGATGCTGGCGGCTGGAAGGTGAATCGTGACAATCAGGACATCAACTTTGTCGCGCCAGCATCAGGGGCTCTGGGTTGGATAGATACCTTTGCCATTCCGAAAAAATCCAAAGCAGTCGATGCGGCATATCAATGGATCAACTTTGTGAACCAACCAGAAGTGGCCGCAAAGATCACTGAGTCAGCAGGTAATTTCACCGCCTCGAAAGGCGCAGATAACTTCGTTAACGACACAGCCAAGGCGCAATTCCAAACCAGCTTCCCACAAGCAGATATCGATAACATCAAATGGTATCCGACCGTGCCTGCTGGGTTGGAAGAAATGGAAGGTTTGGTTCTCGACCGTGTGAAGGCAGCCAACTAATTTAACCGTTTCCCATCACGGCCTGTGGTTCACACAGGCCGTTTTTATCACATTCTTTGCTAATAAGAATCGTGACCTAGCAAGAACCAACTGGCGGTACGCTCATGGATGAACAGCAACACACCCCTGATCTTGAATGTCGGGCACTGACTAAATCCTTCGCCGAATTCACGGCCGTGAACAACATCGATTTTACTGTGCCCAATGGCAGTTTCTTCTCTATTCTTGGCCCTTCAGGTTGCGGCAAAACCACATTACTGCGCATGTTGGCCGGTTTCGAACAAGCCACCAGCGGCGACATTTTCATCAAAGGTAAGCGGGTAAACGACATCAGCCCCAATCGCCGCCCCGTCAATATGGTGTTTCAGCATTTGGCGCTGTTTCCAACCATGACAGTGGCAGAGAACATTGCCTACGGCCTTCGCCGACGCAAAACGCCCTCCTCTGACATCAATAAAAAAGTTGACGAAGTGCTGGCACGCGTTGGCCTTTCAGGTAGTGGGCCAAAGCAAATTTCGCAGCTATCAGGCGGTCAGAAGCAGCGCATCGCCATCGCTCGGTGTCTCGTACTTAACCCCGACGTACTATTGCTTGATGAACCTCTCGGCGCACTGGATTTAAAATTGCGCGAGCAAATGAAAGTCGAGCTCAAGCATTTGCAGCAAGAATTTGGTACCACCTTTGTCTACATCACCCATGACCAATCAGAAGCGCTGGTGATGTCTGATCAAGTTGCTGTCATGAATCAGGGGGAGTTTGAACAGGTTGGGACACCGCAAGATCTGTACTATTCACCCGCCACAGCATTTGTTGCCAAATTCGTGGGCGAAAACAATCAACGCTCAGGCACAGTGACGGCAATCAATGGCAACATCGTGACGTTAACCGGTGAAGGCGGCGACATCATGCAAGCAACGGCAGGAAGCCCATTGAGTATTGGTGAACGTTCCGATGTATTTGTTCGCCCAGAAGCCATCAGCATTGCGTTGCCCAATGCCAAACCGACCCATGCTGACAATGGCTTTGATGTCGCGGTAAAAGAGATTCTGTTTGACGGTTCTCGCAGCCAATTAGTCGTGGATTGCCCTCAACACCAAACGCAATTTTCTGTGCAACTGCCGCAAACGGAAGCGTTCCGTCAGATCTGCCCTGGAGACTCCCTTTTTGTCCATTGGCAGGCGCAGTTTTCGCGCTGCTTACCGTCTATGAAATAGGAGAAAACCATGATTGAACGAGGCAATCGGCTCGCCCTATTTCTGTTGCTTACGCCCTTTTTGCTCTGGCTCATGTTGCTGATCATTTTGCCCCACATTCAGATGTTCTCCATCTCGATTCATGATCGTGCGGTTGGCGGCGCTACCGTATTGAGTATGGAAAACTACACCACATTTTTTAGTGAACCCCTGTATTGGCGCACATTTATGCGCACCGCCGTGATGTCTTTGCTTGCCACCGTTTTGACTTTGGTTATTGCGTTCCCTATCGCCTTTTACATTGCAAAAGTGTGTCAGGGAAAAGCCAAGAGCCTTTTGTTTGTTGCTTGCTTACTGCCATTTTGGGTCAGTGAGCTAGTGCGCTCTTACGGTTGGATGATATTACTTCGCGAATCAGGGTTAGTGAGTGGGTTTCTTCAAGCCATCGGCGTGGTGGATCAACCGATTGAGTTGCTATACAACGACGCCACCATCATGGTGGGACTGGTTTATACCTCCATGTTATTTATGGTGGTGCCACTTATTACCACCCTTGATAGCTTGGACAACAGCCTAATCGAAGCGGGGTATGATTTAGGCGGAAGCAGTTGGGATGTGATGCGCGAAGTGGTTATCCCCCATGCCATGAGCGGCATTGTAGCTGGGTGCATCGTCGTGTTTATGCTTACGCTTGGTAACTACCTCACTCCAACATTACTGGGCGGTAAAGATAGCCTTTGGTTTACCGAACAAATCTTTACCCAATTCATTACCCGCTTTAATTGGGAGCAAGGTTCAGCATTCGGCATTTTGCTGTTAGCGCTTTCATCACTGATGGTTTGGGGCGGCTTAAAGCTGACTCGCCAATCCTTCGTTAAGACTATGGGGTGACAAGATGATCCCTTCACTACCGACTAACAAATCATTTAGTCGCATCTATCAAGCCTACGTGGCGATGTTCTTTTTGTTTCTGATGCTGCCCCTGATCGTCGTGGCTGTTTTTGCCTTTAACGACAGTTTGTTTCCCTCGCTACCCTGGAACGGATTTACGATTGACTGGTTCACAGGAACACAAGCCCCGAAACTAGGCGTGTTCAACGACAGAGAACTCACCGATGGTATTGGTGTCAGTCTGTTTGTGGCCATTGCCGTGACACTCTGTTCCTTGGTCTTTGCCACCACCAATGCGTTTCTGTTTGAACGATTTGATTTTCGCTTTAAAGGGTTTTGCTATGTACTTCTTCTATTGCCGTTAGTTATTCCTGGCGTGATCTTAGGGGTGTCTATTTTGTTGATGAGTAGCACCATCGCCAATGGAATAGAAGACAACATTGGTTGGGACATTGAGTGGATGCGACCGGGGTTAGTGCTTGTGGTGTTAGGCCAATTTGCGTTTATCACGACCATCTGCACCTTGGTCATTGCAGCACGTTTACGTAAATTTGATCTCAGCTTAGAGGAAGCCGCTCTCAATCTTGGTGCCACCAAAACAGAAGCGGTTTTTACCATCACACTGCCTTTCTTGCGACCGGCATTGATAGGTGCGGGGATTATTGCGTTTTTGATGTCGTTTGAGAACTTTAACACCACCTTGATGCTCGTGGGTTCGGACGCACCACTCACCATTGCCATGTTCGATCGGCTTAGAGAAGGCTCAACGCCAGTAATAAACGCCGTATCGCTGCTGTTAATGGTGGCTTCAGGAATACTTGCGCTTGCCAGTATCTGGGTCTCATCTCGAGGCAACCGCATCGACTAACCAACCGAGAACCCTTAGCCACAAAGCAAGTTGCGATAGCGCAAGGGTTCTCTTCTCAAATCTTTCCTTTCTTAAAATTAGAAGCTAGACCCCGGTTGCTCCAAGAATGCTAATTCCTCCGGTGTGCTTTCGCGACCCAAAATGGCGTTTCGATGAGGGTAGCGACCAAAACGATCGATAATCGCTTTGTGGCGGACCTCAAACTCATAATTATTTTCAAGTCCCACTTGGTTAAACAGCCGCAACGCTTCTTCATGAATCAACGCAGATTCGCTGTGCATGTAAGGCATGTAGAGAAAACTTCTTTGAAGCGGCGGTAGTTCTCTATCTATCCCGAGAGAAACTGCCTCCTGCGCGAGCGCCAATGCCAACGCATCCTGAGAAAATGCCTTTGGCGTATCTCGATAAATGTTGCGCGAGAACTGGTCCAATACAATGATTTCGGCAAGACGCCCCGTTGGTTCTTCTCGCCAATTAAAATACTCTGCCCGCGATGCCGCTTCCAATACCGCCGAAAAGCGCGTTTCAATGGTTCGATCAATAGTTTCGTCTTTGGCAAAACATTGCTTTAAGGTCAGTTCTTCAAACCAAAATGTCAGCACTTTTCTATACATCACCATCTCCCTGCCATTATTCGACGAATGTCCTCGACGTTCAGCTTAGTGTAAACCCACAACTTGTAATGTCACGTACCAGATAATTTGATACCTGTTCCAACCATCTTCCTGCG
This sequence comes from Enterovibrio calviensis DSM 14347, assembly GCF_000621165.1. Lineage (GTDB taxonomy): Bacteria > Pseudomonadota > Gammaproteobacteria > Enterobacterales > Vibrionaceae > Enterovibrio > Enterovibrio calviensis. The sequence goes on from NZ_JHZA01000001.1 coordinate 128,471, forward strand.
ATTCCAATTCCATCGATACCGAAAGCGGCGACGCGTTCGACATGAAAAAAGATTCCCTCAGTTCAGTTTACGAGGCTCACGATAAATCCCGAAAGCTTATCCTAGTCAGTCCGGTCTTTGGAGGTAGTCACCTCATCAAGTGGCCTAGTTAAACTTTGGCATAAACCAAGAAGGATACAAAATGGACGTTGTTACCCATTGGGCGTCACGCATACTCGAAATAAGCGCGGCACTGTTCGTGTTTTTTATCGGCTGCGGATTATTGGCGATTATCTACATTTATATTCGAGATGTTACCCAGACCAAGCAGGCCATTCGCAGAAACTATCCCGTTATCGGGCGATTCCGTTACTGGTTTGAACACATGGGTGAATTCTTTCGCCAATACTTTTTCGCACAAGATCGGGAAGAACTCCCCTTTGATCGTGCGCATCGCAGTTGGGTATACCGCGCAGCCAAAAACGTGGATAGCACCATTGCATTTGGTTCAACCCGACCACTGAATCAGCCGGGCGATATCATTTTCCTTAACTGCCCGTTTCCAACGCTGACGGAAGATACTGCCCCTGCCAGTGAAGTGACAATCGGCGAAGGCGTTGCGCGTAAGCCTTTTACAACATCAAGCTTTTTCAACATATCAGGCATGAGTTTCGGTGCGCTGAGCGTACCTGCGGTGTTATCTCTTTCCAAAGGCGCTAACAAAGCAGGAATTTGGATGAACACGGGTGAAGGCGGCTTATCACCGTATCACCTAGAAGGCGGCGCAGACATCATCTTTCAAATTGGCACGGCGAAATACGGCGTACGCGATGAGAACGGTAACTTGAGCGATGAGAAGCTCAAGGAGATCGCGGCGCATGATCAAGTACGTATGTTTGAAATAAAAATGAGTCAGGGGGCTAAGCCAGGTAAAGGTGGGATTCTCCCAGGCAACAAAGTCAATGCAGAAATCGCTGCCATTCGCGGCATACCAGAAGGACAAGATTCAATTAGTCCTAACGGTCATACCGACATTCAAAGCATTGATGAATTATTAGACATGATCGCCAGAATACGACAAGTCACAGGAAAGCCCGTCGGCTTCAAAGCCGTGATCGGCGCATACGGCTGGCTCGATGATTTAATGGCGGCAATTCATGCCCGTGGTATTGAGTCAGCGCCTGATTTTATTACTCTAGATTCCGCGGATGGCGGCACTGGAGCCGCGCCTCAGTCGCTCATGGACTACATGGGGCTTCCCATTAAACGTAGCCTGCCATTATTGGTCGACATGCTGAATAGCTACGGCTTGAAACAACGCATTAAAGTGATGGTATCCGGCAAGCTCATTAACCCTGCTGAAGTTGCGTGGGCAATGTGTATTGGCGCCGACTTTATCGTATCAGCACGTGGCTTCATGTTTTCACTCGGCTGTATTCAAGCACTGCAATGCAACAAAAACACCTGCCCAACGGGCATCACTACCCATGATCCGAAATTGCATAAAGGGCTAGTGGTAAACGATAAGGCTGAGCGGGTGGCTCATTACGCCAAAAACATGATGTATGAAGTCGGTGTTATTGCCCATTCATGCGGCGTGAAAGAACCTCGTCGTCTAAGACGATTTCATGCCCAGATGATCAATGATCATGGCTTGCCGCAGTCATTGGATGAAATGCACCCTCCGGCTGACATTAAGCCTGAATATCAACAAAAGTTGCACTAAACACATCATCAAATAGCACATATCGGCCTCTTGTTTTAGGGGGGCCGAATCCGCTCCCGTTCACGCACGCCACACCATCGTTTTCCTTTCGTTTCCCCTCTCAGTTCAAAATCCGTTTTATCCGATTAAACAATGAAATCGCACGAAGAGCTCAAAAAAATAAACAAAACACACAGGAGTTCCAATATATGAGTCATTGTTGACGATAAAGACTATTTTATTTTGATGACTTATATGGACATTCCCATCAACTTCAATGAATATTGCGCGCCTTTTATGCCCTTATAGTCACAGACTCACCATTTGTAGAAGTATGGGTTAATTTAGTTCCTTAATTTACGGTCCTAAAGACACACTTTATGAAGTCCATAAAACACAAAATTACGCTCTTCACTGGGATTGCCACGCTAGTTGCTATTAGCACCATGACCGCTTTTTCTCTCTATTCTTCCACGCAATTGCAAACGCAATCGAATGAACGAAACCAAGCCTTGCTGCTGGAAATGTTTAACAACGGATTGGAAGCTGAACTCAGCAATGCGGCTGAACTTATTGCTGACGAGCTTTCAGACAGTTTTCTTCAAACTTCATTACTTGCTGAAAACTTCGCGCGCTTACAAAATAGCAATGAAGCAAATACTCGCGACACGCTTCGCGCAAGCCTAAATCATCAACTGCAAGGTTTACTCAGCAGCAACGACAACGCGCTTGGGGTTTTTTCCGCGTGGGAACCCAATGCATTGGATGGCAATGACAGTCTGTATGCTAATCAGATTGGGCATGACGATTCAGGTCGCTTTATTCCTAACTGGATCCGTGATGCTTCTGGACGCTTCCAACTAGCGCCGTTGACAGGTTATGCGGATGAATCCCGCAGCGATGGCGGGGCGAGAGTCGGCGAATATTACCTTTGCTCCCGCGACAGCAACAAAAACTGCCTACTCGATCCGTATGTGTATCCAGTAAACGGGCAGAATGTCCTGCTTACCTCCGTGGTATCCCCAATTACTGTTAACGGTCAATTTGTCGGCATCACAGGTCTAGATATTTCGCTCCAATCTCTATCGCAGGTGGCAGAATCGCTAAGTCAGCGTCTATATAGCGGCCAAAGTCACGTCATGTTGGTCACTGATCGCGGCACTATCGCTGCTGACAGCGAAGACGAAGCCTTAGGGAAATCCGTAAAAACACTACGTGGCGATGCCACACATTGGGCACCAAGACTGGGGCGCAATGGCTATCAAAGTTTCATCAGTGATGATGCTCAACGCATTACCGCGATGATCCCAGTGAAGCCTAATGCTGATACCGCACCATGGTCATTGGTCGTCACACTCGATAAAACCTTAGTACTCAAAAATGTTATCGCACTGCAAACACAGGCGGTGGAAGATCAACGCGACCAAACGCTCATTTCCCTGATGATGGGTGTGCTCGTCTTGCTGGTTAACATTGCGCTGATTTGGATGATTGCAGGTCGTATCGCGTCTCCACTTCGAAGCACTGCACAATTTATGCTTCAGGTAGCCGACGGCAATTTCACTCGTCGACTGACCGAAGAAGCAAGGGCAACAGATGAAACGGGCGAACTCGCGCGTGCCTGCAACACCTTCTTGGATCAAACCCAGCAGGTGATCAAACAGGTGATTACCACCAGCCACGCCGTTTCTGATAGCACGATTCAATCTTCTGCGGTCTCTCAGCAAACGCTTGAGGGCGTCAGCCGTCAAATGCAAATGGTGAATCAAGTCGCTACCGCTGCAACAGAGATGAGCACAACAGCTCAAACCGTTGCGGAACATGCAGAAAGTGCGGCCATTGCTGCATCGACGACGCAGAATGCAGCAGTTCGAGGTCAGCGTATGCTGTCTGACGTTCAGCAAGCCGTCGTGAAGCTAGAAACGGAAATTTTGGAAACGTCTGGTGTCATTGCCCGTTTAGGTGAAAACAGCCAGAACGTTCATGGCATTATTGATGTCATTAAAGGCATTGCCGACCAAACTAACTTGCTAGCGCTAAATGCTGCTATTGAAGCTGCACGAGCAGGAGAGTACGGTCGCGGTTTTGCGGTCGTTGCAGATGAAGTACGTTCTTTGTCTCTAAGAACCCAATCGTCTACCCAGCAAATCTATGACCTCATCAACCAACTTCAAGTGGATGCAAAAAGTGCCGTTGAAGCCATGGATTCTGGAAGTCAAAGTGCGCAAGGCTGCGTAGAACTGGCCAATGATGCCGCGGCTCAACTGACACAAGTGACCGATGAAGTGGATAATATTTCCTTTCTGAATACTGAAGTTGCTAGCATTGCTATCCAACAAAGTATGGTGTCAGAACAAGTCAGCCAAGATTTGGTTGAGATTAGCCAAGTGGTGACGGAACTTTCAGACGCTGCAAACCAATCACAAAGCAGCAACCAGCAATTGAAAGACACCGCAGAGTCACTCGATAAAATGGTCAGCCATTTTACGGTGTAATCCATCAATAATGCATAAATCTGCAGTATGCAGAATTCTTGAGGGGCACTGAGTGCCCCTTTTTTAGTATTGCATACACCCAATCAGCCTCTTCTTCGAGCCATGTAACAATTGCATCTAAAGCACACGCTTTTTCATTCAAAACAGCAACTTCTATCAAGCTCCCTATTTTTTCCTTCAATAGAATATCTCGCAATAGATTGATAGGAGAAATGTCATGAAAAGGATACCTGCCCTCGACAGTATTCGCGGATTACTTCTGGTGGTGATGACTATCAACCATCTTATCTGGATCAGTGGCGGTCGGAGCGTACTTCAATACTTTTCGTTACAACCTTTGGGTCAATTTGGTGCAGCGGAAGGGTTTGTCTTTATCTCTGGCCTTTTGGCGGGCGGGGTATACTGTCGCAGTGAGTATTCAAACCGCGAAATGACTCAAAAAATACTGAGTCGGGCTTCCACCATTTACACATACCACCTTACTAGCCTGCTTGTCGTGATCCTCTGGTTCTCCCTGTGTACTTTTGCTTATCCTTCGGCAGTAACGTCTCTCGGTAGTAGTTTCAATAATCTTCTTGATGCGCCTATTTCAACGCTTGTCCTGAGTGCATTACTCATCAACAAACCCGACTTTCTGGAGATTTTACCGCTTTACGTCATGTTCATGCTGATCCTGCCGCTCGTGCTCGTCGCGTTTCGCAAAGGGTATTTATGGCTAGTAGTCGCAAGCAGCATTGTGGTTTGGGCATTCAGTGGCAGTATCACTTCATCAGCGGTATCCGCATTACTCGCCCCCATATCTCCGGATCTCACCGTCCAATTTGGATACTTTGACCCCTTCGCATGGCAACTTCTCTTTGTCTCTGGCGCAGCATTGGGCTATACACAACGGCAAGGCACGCTGCGTTGGTATCACCCAACCGTCGCTGCTTTGGCGGGAGTGTTTGCTATCGTCATGTTTGCAGCCCATCACAACGCTTTTCTGTCATGGGGAATTCATCAAGGCGTATTGTACGATCTCGCAGATAAACCTGAATTGGGTTGGTTGCGTTTACTGAATCTTGCAGCTTGGATTTACCTCATCGCGGTCGTTATTCGCATGGCACCCAATGCTCTCGCCTTCAAACCGCTAGGTTATATCGGTAAATACTCACTCCAAGTGTTCACGTGGCAAACCATCTTGATTTTTGCCAGCGCGCCATTCCTGAATTCAGTCAGACTTTCTTCTTACTACACCGCTCTGGTTTTAGCATTCACCGTAACGCTATGGGTAGCAGCATGGTGGCAAGAGAGTCGAAAACAAACATCAAAAACGCTGCCAAAAGGCGCTTTGCTTACCTCGACATTTGCGCTAATTCTGACAGCCAGCCTTGTTAGCACGAAACAAGAAGCCTCATCCGACGCTGCTGACGTGTTCGACGTCAGTCAACGCTACCCTCTCACCGTGACCATTAAAGACATCAAAGAAGACGATGCTGCAATGCATCTTCTTATCTACAAAGAAACGGATGATTTAAAGGGTGTGCCGAGTGAGCACTTTGGGTCTTATACCACTGAGCAAATGCGCAATGGTGTCACGTTAGACCCGATACAGTCTGGAGAATATGCCATCATGGTATTTCAGGATCTCGATGAAAATATGATGCTGTCTTTCAATGCTGACGGATTTCCAACCGAAGGGTTTGGCTTTAGTAACAACCCCGTTCTTCAAGCACCACCCACCTTCGACATGATTAAGTTCTCTCACAACAAGGCGCAAGCCAAGACCATCCACTTGGTGAATATGCCCTAACCTCTGCCAACAAAAACATCACAGTCGCCATCAACAGGCAGAAGAAGGAGAAGCGCTAATCAGCGCTTCTCTTTCGTTGAATGGGAGGATGCCCCTCGCCGAGTAGGCGGTTTAGTTCGACTAGAAGCACGCCGCGGTTTCTCGGGCCTAACCTTTGTCGACACCGCCATGCCTTTATTCACGTAAGCGGGAAGAGAAGCAAGAGAATCCATCACCTCGTCCGGAGCCGAATAGCGAATATCTACGCCGTAATTAAACCCGTAGCTCACACAAACAACAGGACTCCCTGCCGATCGCGCCGCGTTCACATCATTCACATTGCCTCCCACCATCATGAGTTGATCGGGATTGACGTGAAGTAACAATGCCGCTTCTAACAATCCATCTGGCGAGGGTTTTGGCTCCTGAAGCGCGTCTCGTCCGAGCACCAATGCAAAATGATTGCGGATCCCTAAACGAATCAATATGTCGTTAGCCAATGACGTCGCTTGATTGGTCACCACCACCATGGGAACATTTTTTCGCGTGAGTTGACGTAAACATGCTTGCACGCCAGGGTACAGTTCCGCACTCGCGTGGTTACAACGTTGGTATGCTTTCAAAAAGAGTGCGCTTCCAATTCGAAAGATCGGATCGGGCACCACGCCGTCGATCTTGCGAGACAGAATACGGTGGATCAACCTGTCTGTGCCATCACCCATCCAATCACGAACAAGCTCCGTGTTTAAACTTGGCAGACGCAGATCTGCCAACATTTCTTCCGCCGCTAGACAGACGTCTGCGGCAGTATCAACGAGGGTACCATCCAATTCAAAAACAACGGCTTTCACCTCTGTTGCTGGCAACATAGGTCACTCCAAAGTAATGATGTGTTTGTGAGCGCGTTCCCGTATAGCAAGCAGGCTTGCGCAATGAGGGTTAGCCCTATCTGGGAGAAGAAGTACGCTTAAGAATGCACAGTTTTGGGTCAACAGAAACGTTAAAGGCTACGAATGGCGAAGGCAGCAGCCAGTGAAAAGTAACGTTGTCATTCTAATTTAGCAGAATGGCAGAGAAAGGAAGGCAGTGGGTCTTACCGCATGATATCTATCTTATTGATTGTTGCCTGTTCACTCTTTTATTCCTTCGTAACGCATTCAATATCAATAAGAAAAATATTTCGCTTTTTTCGTATTGTCACGCCAAAAGACCGAATGACTTTGGACCGCTTTAATGGGTCTATTCACCGTTACCGCCTGCCATTTGGTTGCAAACGTGCTTGTACTAGACTCAATTTTCTAACCACATCGCCCATTTGCATCAAACACTCTGAATAAAACATGAAAAAACAACAATGCCACCATTAATAATTACCTTTAGTTGCTTGTTATGATTTCCGATTCACGTAAACTGACCAGCTTTTTTTGACGCAGGAGAGTTCTAATGTTTATCGGCTTCGATTACGGAACCGCTAACTGTTCTGTGGCTGTCATTGAGAATGGCGCACCGCGCTTGCTTTCTTTGGAAGGCGACAGCCCTTTTATCCCCTCAACCCTTTGCGCACCAACCCGTGAAGCGGTGAGCGAGTATCTTTGGCGTCACTTTGATATCAAACCGAGCGATCAAGTCGGTGAGCAGCTACTGCGTCGCGCCGTCGCATTTAATCGCGAAGAAGGGATTGATGTCGAGCCGGGCGATCTGCGCTTCGGGCGAGCAGCACTTGCTACTTATTTGGAAGATCCTGAAGAGGTCTACTACGTTAAATCACCAAAATCGTTTCTTGGCGCAACAGGGCTACGTGATGTACAGGTGAGTTTCTTCGAAGACCTTGTTTGCGCCATGATGTCTAATATCAAACAGCAAGCAGAATCCGACCTTCAAGATGACATTACGCAAGCTGTTATCGGCCGCCCTGTTAACTTTCAAGGTAGTGGTGGCGAAAAAGCGAACCAACAAGCGGAATCAATTCTGACTGCCGCTGCAAAACGTGCTGGCTTTAAAGATGTTCTGTTTCAATTTGAACCTGTTGCGGCGGGCCTAGAATATGAAAGTACATTGACCCAAGACCGCACCGTGTTGGTTGTCGACATCGGCGGCGGTACGACCGACTGCAGCTTGATTCAAATGGGACCAAGCTGGGTAAACCAAGACAACCGACAAGCATCACTGCTTGCCCACTCAGGTTGTCGCGTCGGTGGTAACGACCTCGATATCCATTTGGCTTTCGAACAGCTCATGCCGCTGTTTGGCAAAGGCTCAACACTGCAACGTGGCATTGAAATGCCTGTCACGCAGTTTTGGAATCCGATCGCTATCAATAACGTGGCGGCACAATCCGATTTCTATGCGTCAACCAATAGGAAGGTGCTCGAACAGCTAATGCGGGATGCGAGTGACCCAGAGAAGATTGAGCGCTTGATTAAGGTGCACAGAGAAACACTGGGTTACCAAATCGTGCGAAGTGCTGAAGAAGCCAAGATTTTGCTATCAGAGCAAGCATCAACATGTGTGACGCTGCCTATTCAAGGTAAGCAATTGGCAGTTGATATTGCATCAGCTCAATTGTCGGATGCGATTATCAAGCCAGTGACCAAAATTGCAGAGTTGGTCACGGAAGCGCTAGCGCAAGCTGAGACAAAGCCGGATGTTATCTTTATGACGGGCGGCAGTGCGAGATCGCCGATCTTACGTGCATTGCTCGAAAACACCTTACCGGGCGTGCCAATTGTTGCTGGGGACTATTTTGGTTCGGTGACGTCGGGGCTTGCTCGTCATGCAGCCTCAAAGTTTGCTTGATGAATTGAATCGGCTTGCTCATTGCGGCAAGCCCATCATCAAAAAGTAGAAACAAGAAAAGAAACCACCCGTGCTGAAAGTTATCTCAATCGAGAAACATTCAGCCGGGCGCTCGTCAATCAGGACGAATTTTCAACAGGTGATTTTCACCCCGTTGAAATCAGCGAGAAAAGGCAGTGGATTGCTGATAAAAAACTCCATTCAAAGTGGCTACTATTGAGTGGAGTGTAATTTATGACATAGTGAGATAAAAATAGCGCGAAGAGAGCTGTTTTGTGCGGCACACTTCTAAAATTATTATCGTTAATAAGCCTACTGGCAGAATGACAAACAAGCGCTAAGGCGCACTGGCTGACGTATTTCTTTGGCAATCTGAGTGTTTCACATCAAATTGCGTGATCTTCGCGCCTAAGGCATCAAAGTAGCTGTAACGAAAAACGACATCATTCTCAAAAAGCAGAACGGTCGAACGCGCTCGGCAGGCATTATTAGCAACAAGAGGTGGGACAACTTGCAGAAAGTAAGAAATGTTAATGTTGTCGACGACATCATCGACAATAGTGTGGTTCAAACGTAACGTGCGCCCTTCTTGGGTGACCGAATCTAAGCGGGTGTCGTTATCCACCATGGCAGGCAAATCGCGATTAAGGCGCACTGCAGCGGCTTTTACTAGGTAGGGAGCAGCATCGTATATGGCGTCTTGCCGAATAAGTCCGTATGACAACATACAAGCGTCAAATTCTTCTATATCGCTGTTTTGAGTTAGGGTGTTTTGCTCAGCATCACACTGCCCTTGAACACGCGTTACGTCGCTTTGCATTAGCTCCGCCCCATTCAGCGCGACCCAATCTAATGGCGCACTCGCACAACCAACAAGCATTGCTGTCATCAATATGCAGGTTATTTTTCTCAATCAGCCACCCTAATTCCCTTTGACCATGACGCTGAAAACAACGACATCTCAAGCTATCCCTATCAATCACGACCATCTTGGTCGCTCATCCATCAACATGGACATTCCACCTACTCGATAAACGATGGCGATGCACCACATTGATTTTCATATTATTAACATAAACCAACCATTCTTTAGGTTCACGTTCTTCGTGTGATTCTTGGGTGACCAAGCACATGTGCAACAAAATGTTTATCATTTTGGTTTGTCGCGATGACGGCGAACATTCAAAGAAACTTTAAGATTGGACGCTGCTTTCTTCTTTTTCACTCCTTCACTGACTCTTCATTTGATACGGATGAATGCCATAGATACCAAGCATAAAAAAGTCCGCCGAAGCGGACTTTTTCTCAATAGCACTCTCTGAAGATTCAGAATCGCGTCACACTAACAGCCGATTTATCGGCCAGAGCGCGGCTTGACAGTATCCCAAGGAGAACTGCGACCAGAATCCGATCGGGTTGGACGCGCAGCAGGTTTGCTCTCTGAACGACGCTTGTCTCCTGACGAACGTTTGTCTCCTGACGAACGTTTGTCTCCTGACGAACGCTTTGCATCGTTTGAACGGCTTTTTAATGGGCCAGAGAATGTGTTACTACGGCCATCACGTTGATTGTTTGTGTCGCCTTTATCAGAACGTTCTGCTTTTGGCTTATTCTTTGGTTGGTGCTTTGGCTGATAGTTCAACACAGAAATAGGCACTGGCTTGCGAGGTTCAAAACCTTCAATTTCTCGGCGTTCAATCAAGTGCCCTAAACGGCTCTCAATCATACATAGGTTTTTGAAGTCATCTTTCGACAAGAAAGTGATGGCTTCGCCTTTAGCGCCCGCACGACCCGTACGGCCGATACGGTGAATATAGTCGTCCGCCGGGAACGGCAAATCGTAATTCACTACGCGAGTGAGTTCTTCAATATCAATACCACGCGATGCAACACCCGTTGCAACTAGGTACTTGAGGTCACCGGCTTTGAAATCTTCCAGCAGTTGCTCACGTACCGCTTGGCTACGGCCACTGTGGAAAGACTCAGCTGCAATGCCTCGTTTACCCAACTGTTCTACCAACTTAGCGGCACCGTGTTTGGTTTCCAAAAAGATGAGCGCCTGATCCCACTGTTGTTCAGTAATCAGATGGCTAAGTAATGCTGATTTTCTGTCTTTATCAACCGTGGTCAGCCATTGTTGGATCTCAGCTTTGCTTTGAGAGCTCGCGGTTGAAATTTCAACTGGGTTTGGCACCGCTGTTTTCGCCAACCAGCGAATTTTGTCCGACAGGGTTGCCGAGAACAGCAGGTTTTGGCGCTCTACAGGCAAACGTTCGATGATCTTGTTGATGTCTTCGATGAAGCCCATGTCCAGCATGCGGTCAGCTTCATCCAACACTAAAATTTCAATTTCATCAAAATGGACAGCGCGCTGCGCATACATGTCTAGCAAGCGTCCTGGCGTTGCCACCAAAATATCAACACCTTCAATTAGACGTTGTTTCTGCGCCGCGATGTCTTTACCGCCGTACATAGCCATCGTGGTCAACGACAAGTTCTTGGCGTACTGCTCGGCATTCTTTTCTACTTGAGCCACCAGCTCTCGGGTTGGCGCAAGGATCAATGCACGCACGCGCTTCTTACGCTGAGTTTCGCCGCCTTTGAGCATCTCTAAAATAGGCAATACAAAACTCGCCGTTTTGCCGGTACCTGTTTGTGCTGCAGCGAGTAAGTTCTCACCACGTAGGATCACAGGAATGGCTTTTTCCTGAATCGACGTTGGGGTTTGATACCCAAGTTCAGTGACAGCAGAAACAATCGGCAGGCTTAAGCCCAGCTTGGAGAATGGCATGAGAAATCTCGGCGTAAAAAGAAATGACAACAAGTATGGCAGATATCACCACCACAAAGGGCGCGCATTCTAGCACGAGTGATTTGAAAAACAGAGCGATGTCTATTCAGGCCTTCTTACACTGCAACAACGCCTGCCAACAATCATTACTTACGCCATGATTTTCTCGATGATTTGCTCACATTCTTGTTGCGTGGCATAACGCGGGACTGGGTAGTTCCATTTCGTTTCTTGAATGGCATTCTTGGCAATCACTGCCACGTCTGATGCTTGAATTTCGACCAGTGTTTTCGGCAAACACAAGGCATCCTGCAACGACACCACATAGTCAACAAACGCAGCAGCATTGGTGGCGTCATCCCATGTTTCATCGCCAACATTGACCATCTTTGCGAGCTTAGCCATACGTGACGTTGCATTTGGTTGAGAGAACCTCAGCACATGAGGCAACGCCAGTGCATTGGCAATGCCGTGGGGAGTGCCATATCTGGCCCCGAGATTGTGCGCAATAGCATGTGTGTAACCCAAGCTGGCCTTGGTGAAGGCGAGTCCCGCATAGTATGACGCCATGGCCATATTGAGCCTCACCTTCAGCGACTGACCATCTTTGTAGGCAGAAACAAGATTGTGACTAATAAGCGTAATAGCCGCGTTAGCATAACCGTCGGTTTCCGAGGTCGCGTTCACCGATAAGTAAGCTTCAACTGCATGCGTCAACGCATCCATTCCCGTCGCGGCGGTGACCTGAGGAGGAAGCCCTGTCATCAATACAGGGTCTAGCGCTGCCATCATTGGCACTAGTTTGGGATCCATCAAGGGCGTTTTTTGATGAGTAAATGGATCTGATATAACAGCGGCAACCGTTACCTCTGAACCTGTGCCTGCCGTGGTTGGAATAACAAACAGTGGCGCTGGCGTTCGCCACACTTTCAATATGCCCGATAACCGACGAATCGATTTTTTGTTTGTCACTCGCGCCGCAATCACTTTTGCGCAATCCATGGGCGATCCCCCGCCGATCGCTAAAATGCCGGCGCATTGTTCGCGCAAATAGATCTCTCGACCTTCTTCTGCCATTGGGTAAGTGGGGTCAGGTTTCACACTGGCATAGCGAACGAAGCTAACACCATAGCGTGAAAGATGGTCTTCCACTTTTTCAACAATACCTACATCCACTAACGGCTGGTCAGTCACAATCAGTAATTTACCGAGATTCATCAAACCAATCGCTTCACACATCTGTTCCGTGCTATCTGCGCCAGCAAACAAGGTCGGTCGAGGAATCGGGATCACGCTTGCCGCGATTTTCAACGCTTTCATATACCCTTTGAAGAAAAACAAAGACGATTGACCCATTGTGTTCAGCACCTCAGATTGACTGTCATTACAGCCTAGGCAACGTAAAGAGGGGTATCTAGCTTTTTCCTTTCAAAAACAGCGATTCATCACGGTGGATGGTTAACTATTCATCACCTGATATACTCGAACCCTCTACCACCACATGTCAGAGGACGACAATGGGACAAACCACCAAATCGCTTAACGAAAAACAAATCGCATTTATCGAGCAACAAAAAATCTACTTTGTTGGCACAGCAGCACCGACGGGTTCCGTGAATATTTCACCCAAAGGCGGTGACTCTCTTCGCGTGATCGACAGCAAAACATTGGCATGGTTAAACCTAACTGGCAGCGGCAACGAATCCGCTGCGCACGTATTGCAAGCACCTCGAATGACCGTCATGTTTTGTGCTTTCGAAGGTTCTCCTCTTATCCTTCGAGCCTATGGCAATGCGCGAGCGATTCATCGCAACGATCCTGAATGGGAAATCTATGTTTCTCTTTTTCCCGAGAGCATCGCATCTCGTCAGATATTCCTATTGGATATCGATTTGGTACAAGCCTCTTGTGGCATGTCCGTCCCATTATTTGACTATGAAGGTGATCGCCGAGAGCTGCAGAAGTGGTCAGAAAAACAAGGTTCACAAGGCATTCAAAAGTATTGGTTGAAGAAAAACCAAACCAGCTTAGATGGATTTGAATCTCAGATCGCAGAAAAGTCCGGCTTAAAAGTCGAAGAATAAAAGGGGATGGATTCATTGCAGTCCCTTTTGATTTCCCCCTTCACGGTTAACACGTCTATCGATTCACTTTTTGTTCTGTTTGTTGATGTTTCTCATAATAAATGCCAACAGATTCAATTTGCTTTGGCAGTATACTCAAGGCATACGCAGAGCTAGGTACATTCAAAATGAAAACAAAAATTATCCTTGATACCGACCCAGGTATCGACGACGCAATGGCCATACTGTTTGCTGAAGCAAATCCAAACGTAGATTTGGTTGCGCTGACGACGATATTTGGTAACGCTGATATTGAGACCAGCACACGCAACGCACTCTACCTCAAACAACGTTTTGGCATGAACTGTGATGTTGCCAAAGGGGTGAGCAAACCCTTGCTGCGCGATCCCGTCGGTGCCAGCACCGCGGTTCACGGAGATAATGGATTTGGTGATATTGCGTTGGATGCGCCAACGCTCGCAGCAGATCCTCGCCCCGCTCATCAATACATCATAGATACGGTTAAAGCGTCACCGAATGAAATCACTTTGGTTGCTGTTGGACCGCTGACTAATTTGGCAATGGCTATCACCCAAGCGCCCGAAATTGGTGACTTGGTGAAAGAAGTGGTCATCATGGGCGGGGCATTTGGTACCCATGAACATACGGGCAATGTCACCCCCTTTGCAGAAGCCAACGTGCATGACGACCCTCACGCCGCTGACATTGTTTTCACTGCCGACTGGCCTGTCACTGTGATCGGTTTAGATGTCACCCATGAAACCTTCTTCTCGACAGATTACATCGACACCCTGAGAGATACGTGCGGTGAGGTGGGGGAATTTATGTGGGATATTAGCCGATTCTACTTAGATTTTTATAAATCTCGTATGGATGTAGATGGCTGTTTTGTTCACGACCCTTCTGCCATTGCTTATGTTATCGACCCATCATTGTTTACGCTTAGAGAAGGTCCTATTCGAGTGGTTTGCGACGGCCCCGCAGAAGGCTTAACCATACAAAAATACAAACCGACCAAACACAAAACAGATGAATGGGCCGACAAGCGACCACAACACGTTGCTGTTGCGGTTAACGATCAGGCAGTGCTCGATTTGTACTTGGATGCCATGACTCAGTACGGGAATCGCTAAGTCTGACCGTCAGGTTTGAATCTGTAGAGTTCAGTTCGAAAATTATCATCGCCGCTAAGTCCTATTAGCGGCGAGCACTTGCATCAAAAATTGAAGTGATAGCGGGTCAGATGATGATAGGGAACATTCGCCTTTTGAATACCGCATAAGGCACCCCATTGAGGTTGATTTGGGCCATCAGGAAGATATTGAGTCTCTAGCGCTAAACCTTCATATTTTTCATATGCATGGCTTGCTCCTAATGAACCATCGAGGAAATTGCCAGAATAGAATTGAATCGAAGGCTTCGTCGTACTAACTGCTATAGAAACGGCGTCATCTGGTGCCCCAACCACTGCCACGACTGTTTTTCCATCACAATAGGCGCTGTTAAGGATGAACGCATGATCATATCCACCAGCAGTGACCTGATCATCATCTTTCATGAAATCACGCCCAATGACTTTCGATGAATTAAAATCAAATGTCGTTCCCACCACGCTTTGCCAATCCGCCTTTGGCGTCATGTCTTCATGGGTTGGCAGGTAGTGGTCCGCATGCATCTGCAGTGAATGTTCTAGGCTTGCATTACCGCTGTTTTCACCATTCAAATTAAAATACGCATGGTTGGTTAAACTTATCGGACAATCGGCGTCACACACGCCGTCGTACTGAATTTCTACGGCGTTGTCGTCGGTCAGCGAGTATGTCACGGTCACCTCAAAATTGCCGGGGAAACCTTGATCCCCATCCCTGCTTTTCAACTGAAAAGCCACCTGCTGCTGCGTGCTAGAAACGATCTCCCAACGTAACTTGTCAAAACCCTTGAGCCCGCCATGCAAAGTATTTTCACCTTCGTTAGAGGCCAACGTATATTCTGTGCCATTCAAGGAAAAACGACTCCCCTTAATACGGTTCGCATAGCGACCAACAACAGAACCAAAGTAAGCGGTTTGTGCCAAATGCGCGTTCATATCAAAGGATCGAAGCAGTACCTCACGGCGCTCGTTGCCAACAGGCAAATTCGCACTAAGCCAAGTCGCACCCACGTCCATGAATGATGCCGTCATTCCTCCCGCATTTTGAAGATGAACAACCGCCGCCGGAAGGTTATCTGCCGCGGGATGTGACGTCATCGAAGAACTAATTTGGGAAAGATGGGGCAACAATTGTTGGCTCATTGGCATTCATTCTCCATAAAAAGCAGTTTCTTCAGAGCGAATTAACGATCATTTCAGGTCAAAGAAACCTAACGTTAGCCTATTCCCTGACCCTTGCCACACAAACGCGGGAGGCTTTTGAGGATTACATATTCTTTAGCGGCTTGACGATTTCGTCCAACCCTTCAATTTTCAAAGTAAGGCACAACGCCATCAGCTTGCCAAGCTCGCCACTCGGGAACCCTTGTTTCTCAAACCACAGTAAATACTCTTCCGGTAAGTCGATAAGCACTCTGCCGGAATATTTGCCGAAAGGCATTTTGAAGCGGGCAAGTTTGAGCATGTTCTCTTTTTCTAGCATGGGGTCTGCGCTTTTTACGGGGAAACAAGGCAGGCAGTGTATCTGTTTACGACGGTAAGATCAGAAAAAGCCCGCACAGAACGTCAGATTGGCTTCACTTAAACCAAAACCAAAACCAGTAACGATGTAACAATGGCGTCTTAAGCGTCAATTCACGTCACACTCTTCACAACCAAATAGTTTGCTGTGCATCCAACACCCCACGCAAAAGCCCAAAACGGCTTCAAGCCATGTCAACATGAAACACATTCCTAAAACTGAAAGCAGCCAAACATTTGAGTAATCGAGTAAGCGAAATACCAAGCAGGTGATCCCCATGGTTGCGCCCAAAATCCAGGCAAAACGCTTAGGTTTGATCGGCTTCCAAACGGGTTTAGATTTCATAGTGATTGCCGTACCTAACACGCCACTCGGACTTAGCGGTGTGAGCCCAAACATGGCTGCCATTGCCATATCGAAAATGACATACGGCCCAACATAGATGACAGGATCCCATTCTGGGCGGACAATCAAAATGAACATAGTGGCGGCAGATAAGATATTGAGCAGCCCAGCACGCGCACGCGTGGCCGTTTCATCAATTCTCAGGTCACCCTCTCCGGGAATGTTCTGCCCCATTGCCAACATGGGTATGGTGAAAAAGGTATGGTATTGCTTCTGTTCTTTTGAGCGCACAAGTCGATCCTCATCCCTGATACCGACTTTAAGTCTATACCCTCAAATCAAGTTTGAATGAGCAGCGTATGTTAATACCAAGTCGGCCAATTCTTGCTCAGTGAGCAACTTTTCGCCCACCCCACAAGCAACTCTTTGCTCTACTGATACACTATAAAATTTAACCAATTGTTTTTATTGGTTAAAATAGCTGGCACAGCCTTTGCGTTAATCCTTGCGTTGTAACGTTATCTAACTCATTCGTATAAGGACATCGCAATGCCAACTCCATGTTATATCGCCATCGAAGGTAAAACTCAGGGCAACATCACCGCTGGCGCTTTCACCGCTGATTCTGTCGGTAACATCTACGTTGAAGGCCACGAAGACCAAATGCTGGTTCAAGCCTTTGACCACATCGTGACCGTACCGACTGACCCACAAAGCGGTCAGCCTTCTGGCCAACGTGTTCACAAGCCGTTCAAGTTCACCGTGGCACTGAACAAAGCCGTACCCCTCATGTACAACTCACTCGCGTCTGGCGAGATGCTGCCGAAGATTGAACTCAAGTGGTACCGCACTTCTGTAGAAGGCAAGCAAGAGCACTTCTTCTCCACCATTTTGACTGACAGCACCATCATCGATATCGATTGCCAGATGCCGCATTGTCAGGACGCCAACAAGAAAGAGTTCACCCAATTGGTGACTGTGTCTGTCGCCTACCGCAAGATTGATTGGGAACACACAGTAGCAGGTACTTCTGGTGCCGATGACTGGCGTGCGCCGATTGAAGCATAAGGCTTCTAAGCAACGGGCATAGCGCCCTTTGCAACCAACCCGCCTTCGTGGCGGGTTTTGTCGTCAAGCAATGACGCTGAACGACACAATTTGATTGATGTTATTTGATGTACCGACTCTGGCGACACAGGGTCATGCTGGGATGATTTATGGCTACGGAAAGCGGTCTCCAATTTACTCTTGTTGTTGAAGGTTTACCTGACGACGCCTTCGCGGTGGTTGAGTTTTCAGGACAGTCAGCACTCTCAGTGCCCTTTCTGTATCAGATCAAGCTCGCCAGTCGTGATGAATCTATCTCACAAGACGACGTCGTCGACCAAAATGTGACCCTTATGCTGTGGCGTCATGGAGAGTTGGAGCAACGCATTCATGGCATTGTTCGTGCTTTCACTCGTGGCGACACCGGCTTCAGTCACACGCGTTATTCCCTTGAGATGGTACCGGCCCTTTCTCGATTATCTCTGCGTCATAACAGCCGTATTTTCCAGCAGCAATCTGTACCTGAAATCATGAGTGTTCTTTTGCAAGAAATGGGCATTGATGACTATGCCTTTTCCATTTCAGGGCAGCCGCAAGTGCGTGAATATTGTGTCCAGTACCGTGAAACGGATTTGGCCTTCCTTCAGCGCCTCGCCGCGGAAGAAGGCATTTTCTATTGTTTCTTGCATGACAAAGACAAACACACGGTTTTATTCTCTGATGATACCCAGACACTCACTTCCTCAGGGCAAGCCTTTCCTTACAACGCCAATGTCGGTGGTATGAGTGAAGAAGCCTTCGTAAAAGGCTGGCAGTATTCTGCGCAAACTCGTCCTTCTTCAGCGCAACTGAAAGATTACAGCTTCAAGAAGCCTGCCTATGGCTTTTTGCACGACACAGCCGGCACGGAAATGAGGTTTCAGCGCGGTACCTATGAACACTATGACTACCCAGGCCGATTCAAAAGCGATGCAGCCGGCAAACCGTTTACACAATATCGCCTAGAGCACTTGCGAAGTGATGCACTCACGGCGCACGCTTCCAGCACGATCATGCAGGTTGATACAGGGATGGTATTTAACCTAGAAGACCACCCAGATGACACCACAAACCGTGATTGGATTGTGGTATCCATGCAATGTGAAGGCACACAGCATCAAGCATTAGAGGAACATGGCGGCGAAGGCATGACGTCATTCCACAATACCTTTTCAGTTATCCCAGGACATCGCCCTTGGCGCCCTTGTCCTGAAGCCAAACCCTGTGTCCAAGGCCCACAAATCGCGATTGTGACGGGCCCCGAAGGGGAAGAAATCTTCTGTGATGAGCACGGACGCGTGAAAGTGCAGTTCCCGTGGGATCGATATGGCAAAAGTGATGAAGCCTCTAGCTGCTGGGTACGCGTTTCTCAAGGCTGGGCAGGCGCACAATACGGCATGATGACCATTCCTCGTATTGGCCACGAAGTGATTGTGTCTTTCCTTGAAGGCGACCCAGACCAGCCGATAATCACAGGCCGCACCTATCACACCACCAATGTGCCGCCCTACCCGTTGCCCGCGAACAAAACCCGCACGGTAATCCGCACCGAAACTCACCAAGGTGAAGGCTTCAACGAACTGCGTTTTGAAGACCAAGCGGGAGAAGAAGAAATCTACGTTCATGCCCAAAAGGACATGAACCTGTTGGTCCAAAACGACCGCAAAGACAACATCAAACATGACTTGCACTTGGATGTGGAGAACGAACGTTTCTCGCACATCAAAGTGGATGACCACCTGACGGTGGATGGACAAAGCAAAGAGCACGTGAAAGGCGACAAAACCATCGTCACCGACAGTTCCCTGCACATCAAAGCGGGCGACAGTTTCCTTAACGAAGCAGGCTCAGAAATTCACCTAAAAAGCGGACACAAATCTGTTCTGGAAGCCTATACCGAAGTCACCCTAAAAGTAGGCGGCAACTTCGTGAAGATCGACCCCGCAGGTATTCACATCGTCGGTTCTGTCATCAATATCAACTCAGGTGGAAGCGCTGGTTCGGGTTCTGGATTTGGTGGGGAAATGCCGATGCTGCCGGGCGGGGTTGAGATAGTGAAGCATTCTGGTATTGAAGAAGCAAAATTGGCAACAATCGGTTTGATCAGCGCTACACCAGCGCTAAAACATAAGATACAAGCAGATATGGTCAACAACTCACCAATATCTGAAATATGCCAAAAACAAGCTGATGGTTCCTGTCCATTAACTAACTGCCCATGCAGAGAAGGATAATCAGATGCTTGTTTCCAAATCTCTGAACTTGAACGACTCTCGACAGGGTAAGCACCTTAGCCACTACTTAATCGCAAATAACACTCCAGAGATGTTAGCAAATTTGTATTGTCATAGTGATTCTGCTGACATTAGGCCGTTGTATTTGGATTCAGATTTTTCACATTTTCTAGACATCAGTCCCTATATTACTAAAGTTGAAATAGGTGACACGCTTTTAAACCTATTTGTTAATTCAACAGAAACCGGAAATAGTTGGTCTGGAGTGATTGTATCTACATCATCGACCCTGACTTTTGAGGCGCTAATTCTCCACCTGCAAGAACGATTAATGACCACATTTTCTGAGGGCAGAAAAGGGGTAATGCATTACTACAATCCGGTGGTGGCAGACTATTTTATCGGTGAGTCCAATTACGATGACACAGCACGATGGCTTGGTCCTATTGTGCAATTTACGTGGCGAAACCAAACACTTTCGCCGAGATTTAACTTGTGGTGCAGCGTTGAATCTCCTCAAAGCAATAAAGATAAGTCAACAACAACTCAGTCTCCATGGGTACTCACTTCATCTCAAGAAAAAGCGCTAGAGCAGCTTTACGACGATAAGATATTGGCGTCATATTTCAAAAACAACATTCAACTCAAATTAACACCTGATATTTGGAAACAATATCGCGAATATTTCAAGCGGTCTGAAGAGATGGGGCTTGTTGACAAACAATATATCTTTGAATTTTTCAAGATCATAGAACGAAATGGGCTTCCACATCGAGAAAAAACACTTTACACCAAACTTGTCAGTACTAAAAATCAAGAAGATAAGCTAAAGATTTACAAACACGCATTACAAAGGGAAGAATTGTATGTCAGTTGATAAAATTAGTGCCAATCCTGCATGTGACAAAAAAAAGTTATTTATAGAAGTAACAGGTATTGACCATGGAACTGAGCATGCAATTCAATTTTATGACAATACGGATTACATACAGAAAGCACATCTTGAAGGGAAAATTGAAACCGAAACGTTGTCAGACACTACGATTTTTAGTTGGGATTGGACTAACGAAAAGAATGAAACAAACACTTGGTTAGCGGTTTCATCAGATGACGGTGTCATTAAACTCCCTTTGTACAACGATGTAGAGGCTAAAAATCGAGTCGATGGCGAGCAAGACTATCTGCTACATGCTGTATTACCACTCACTCTTCTACCAACCTTCAACCAATCTTTGAGTTATAAAGAAAGAATTGCCCCAACGAGAAATGGTTATATCTATATTTTTTTCAACGATAGAGCATGGCGAGAAATAGAGATCCGAACCAACGAAGACGGCACACCGAGTTTTCGTGATATCGACTTATTTAAATATCGCTCCGGAAGAGATAAACCTTTCAATTTTGAAAAACGGTTAGCTAGTGGCGTTGAACTGAATGAAATATGGCTACCTGCTCGAGATAATGCAAAGAGGAGTCAAGTCAATCTTGCTTATTCTGAAATTCAATGGAGCGGGGAAAGGCTCAATTATTTTGAAGAAAACCAAGATGAAATGACAAGCAGAGCAGTAGCATTTCACAAACTGAATGTATTCGATACCGTCGACGTACTTAAAGCAGGAAATTTGCCCGAAATTAGAGTAAGAGAGCCAGAAATAGAGATGGTTCTCGCAGAGCCATCTAGCCTCAACCATGATCTCTCTGGCGCTTGGCTTGAGAAACAATTCAAAGAGATAAAAAATGAAGTATTAGACTGCCGCAAAGATAACGATAAAGCTCTGAGCTTACTCAAGTATAAAACAAGTTATCAGTATGAATATGGGATGAAGCAAAATGCGCTTAAACAGCTTCTATCACAAGACACATCAAATGAAGACCTATGGAAAACAGAAGCTAAAGAAGATTTTTTGAAAGACGCCAAAGCAAGAAAACTGAGAGCAATAGTACTTGATGACCCAGTCTTTGAGCTTAGACATCATGCTTTTTGCGCACTTTATGGAATAGGCTATTTTCAACAAGTCCACATAGATATGAGTGAGCAAGAATACTTTAGATGTGCCGAGGCGGTGCAAAAGTTGATTCTTCCCAAAAAATTTGGGGAACAAGAAAATGTATGGTTCAAATACAAAGATGATGTCGATCAATATTTGGGTGGACGATATCACCGCGCTTTAAGAACCGTTGAGCGCCAAGTTTGCATGCGAGATGTTAAAGCTATGCAAGCTGTCGTTAAAAGCTTGCTTGAAACGGATAGGCTCGCCTGTGTGTTGAGGGATATAACTTCGCTTGGTGACATAAACGGTTGTGCTGCCGCCAAAATTTGTGGTTACGGTCTTTCAGCTCTAAGCATAAACATCGACGCTCTTGATCAAATGACATTGGATAAAGACAAAGATCCTTTGTCATTCGCTGATGATTTATTACGAATTTTAACACCTGATATGAATCATCCTCTTCATGCTGTTCTTTTCCCCCCAAAAGGCACAGTAGATTGTGAAAATGAATACAAGCCGCCAAAACCGAAGAATGACGGATCCGGATATGCCTGCACAGAATTGATTACTAGTTGGTTTAGCGAATGGGAAAAAGCTAATTTCACCATCGAAGAAGATCAACTGGAAATGATGGATCTCGCTTTTATGGCTGAAGCAGAAAATAACGAAGAAGACTCGTTCGGAGCATTACGAAGAGCTGCAAATGTTACTGATAATATTTTCAAAGGGTACTTTGATGCTCTTCAGGAACTCAGCAAAAATCTTGCGAAAGAAGCTTTCATGGTTAAGTTTGATGCAGCTTATGCGCCAGTGATATCTATGATGAAAGCATCAAACTCAAAGTATTGGGGCAAGGCCAAATATGTACCATTTGGCGGAAATCCAATAGAAGGAAATGTTGTTGGCGTACATGGTCAGGGACTCAGCTACGGAATTACAGAGGCTGAGAGAGACTATGTCAACACTCAGAAGAGAAAAACGAGATTAGGTCGATTGTATGAACAAAATGGGAAGCTGTTTGCATCGACTGCTAAAAGTGCCTTCAAGAAGGGTGATTTCAAACCAGGATTGAAAGGCCCCGCCTCTCAACACGTAGGTGCTAAATTACCGACCCACGTTTTTATCCTCCCTGAAGATAGCCATATGGCAGAAGAGTTTAGCAAAGAAAAAACCCAGCGTACACTGCAAGACTTAAATAAAAGTGGCATAACCAAAAGTAATGTTTACGAAAAATTTCGAGTACCATATTTTATTGTTGTCATTGAGACAATAAATCTAATCAAGGCTCAAAACCACTTTACCAATATTGCAAAGGACAAGGATCGAGTGTATTCAATTACCGTTGCTGTTAGTGCACTATTGGACTTAAGTGTCGCAATTACTCACGCCTCAAACTTATATACAAAGAATGCTTCATTTCTTGCACAACAATCCCATAAAACAGCTTTCTCCATGCCAAAAAATGCCAAAACATTTGTAGATAAGATATCGAAGACAACAACTTTGGTAAAACATATTAGCATGATTGGTGTAATTGGTATTGGTGCTGGTTTTCTAACTGCTGGAATCGCTTTGTGGGATAGTATTCGTCTTTTTAATAGACATGATTATGATGCTAGTATTGCGCAAGGAATTATTTTTGCCGGCACCTTGGTCACTACAATTACGACTGGTTTTTTTACTACTAGCGCACCTACGCTCTTTGGAATGGGGCCAGCAGCATGGCTAGGTATAAGCATTGCCTTGGCTGGTTTTGCACTTTACATACATTTCAAGGACTCCCCCATGGAGATCTGGCTTAAGAATGGGCCATTTCGTGATTCACCTCCACAAAAATATTTACATTTGCAAGACGGCAATATTGCCTTTAATCGATTTATTGATATCTTGTTCAATGTATCGCTTAAAATGTACCATATAAGCAAAGATACCCTATTGCCTGAAGATATAGCCAAAACCATGCAACTAAGAGGCGCAACCCATGTAATTTGGGTGGATACTAACTTGGCAGCCCTACTTAACCAAAACATGGTCAAAGCTGAGTTATTTGTTCGACAATCGATACTTCAGAAGACCACGAAAGCTAAACGCGCTAGCATCTTAGAATCCGAATCGAGCCAAATCATAAAAAAAGACAAGAAGAATTCACCTATATTAGGCCAAGAAATAAGTACTAATGGTTACGCATTTTTTGTCAAACACGATATTAAAATTCCCGAAGCGAATACCGAATTTAGCTTCTGGTCGACGACTCCCCAAGCACACACCTACAAAGCTGCATTTGTTGCTAGGGCACGCTTAATAGTTGGAGAGACTGTGTTTCCAGGTCCAAATCTTGATGAGTCAATACCAACAAACAGTAGAAGCTTAAGCTCCACCCCTACCTTCGAAGATGATGAGAAGTATTGGATTAATCAGATTGCCTTCAGTCAATAATCAGGTGTTCAATGAGAAATAATAACTCAACAGATAGCTATCACAAAACCGCGCACAGTTCTGAAAGCATACATCTTCAGAAAAACCAGTCCTCAAAAGGCTTTTTGCGAAAAATGATCACGAAGGGGCAAAAATTTTCTTTTACGAAAGCCAATGGCGTCATTTCAACAAAGGCAATCAAAGATTTAACACCATCAAAGATGGCCGAGCCCGAAGATAAGGGTAAGGAAATCTACTGGGATGATGAAAGACTTCTAGATCAGACTTTAAGTCCATTTGCCCATTTTTATTTTTTCTTTGTTGGTTTAGCCAAAGCCTGTCTGATTATAATTTTCCCTCTTGTTTATATCATCATGCTTTTTGGTTTAACATTTGGCGAAGGAGGTTGGCACTCTTGGGAGCCTTTGTTTATTGGCTTCTCTCTATACTTTGTATTACCAGCATTAATGATTTGGGGACACTTCAAGCTATTTTGTGCCGGATACTTTTTCCTTGCCCCCTTCCTAAAAGCAAGATTACTTTTTCAACTCAACAGAAAAACGGGCATGGTCACGCTGTATAAAGGTAAAGATGAAATCCACTTTACTCATCCCTTTGTCGAATTTGACTGCGTGCTCATGTCAGCACCCAGCCCCCAAGGGCAGCTCAATTATTCGCTCGTACTGATCCACCGTTACAACGATTATTCTGTCGGTGTGCCTATTGGTAATCTCCTTGGCCCAAACGAAATGGTGGCCGAGTATCACCGCCTTTGGAACATGATCCAGCGTTATATGGATGTTAGTCAGCCAATGCCAGATATTATGGTTCTCGAACCCTCACGAGAACGAGATCCAACAACTGCGACTTACGACAAGAAACATGCTAGAAACCCGAGATACTGGCGAGACATGACGGATGAGGAGTTTGAAATGACAATTGATAAAATCCGTCAAGAGCAGAACTACCAACCCTCTTCTGGGCCTGAAATTGATATTTTTGAAAGCGAAAGGCCGCTCTAGAAAAATAACGTCACCCCAACAACTTCCCTTTGATCCCATTGAACACCGCCAGCACCCTATCGTGGGCTGGCTTGTGTTCGGCGATAAACGACAAACACTCCAACGCGCTTTCATCATGATCTTTCGGTAGTTGGACGTTTAAATCCTTTGAGATTGTTTGGGCGTACTTGAGCTGTTTTTCTGTAGGTAGCTTTAGCTCATCAGGGATCGCAGCATGGATCGTGTCGGTAATATGATCCGCAAATACAGGCCACTGATTAAGGTCAACCGTGGTTTCTTGTGTGAGTCGTAAGAACTTTTTTTGCTCTGGCGTGAGCGAATACTTGAAGGTCACAGCACCCACTGAAAATGTTATATCGTCCATATCGTTCCCTGACTATGACGTTTTATTGTCGGTGAAGCTTACCAGCACAGAATACGATTGAAGTGTCTGATCGCTGCGTCAGAGAGGCAATTAATGCCATGACAAATAGCAGCCGTGAATCGATTTTCCGAACTCTATATCGGCGAAAAGTTGCTCAGCGAGCAAGTTTTCGCCCGCCCCGCAAGCAACTCCTTGCTCTATTGATACATCATCAAATCTAACTCTCTGTTTTTATTGATAACAATAGCTGGCACACCCTTTGCCTTATTCCTTACGTTGTATCACCCGTTTCGTTGCTCACCCCGCTGGGTGGGCTTCCATTGAATAAGGACATCGCAATGCCAACTCCATGTTATATCGCCATCGAAGGCAAAACTCAGGGCAACATCACCGCTGGCGCGTTCACCGCTGATTCTGTCGGTAACATCTACGTTGAAGGCCACGAAGACCAAATGCTGGTTCAAGCCTTTGACCACATCGTAACCGTACCGACTGACCCACAAAGCGGTCAGCCTTCTGGCCAACGTGTTCACAAGCCGTTCAAGTTCACCGTGGCACTGAACAAAGCCGTGCCCCTGATGTACAACTCACTCGCGTCTGGCGAGATGCTGCCGAAGATTGAACTCAAGTGGTACCGCACTTCTGTAGAAGGCAAGCAAGAGCACTTCTTCTCCACCATTCTGACGGACGGCACCATCATCGATATCGATTGCCAAATGCCGCATTGTCAGGACGCAGAAAAGAAAGAGTTCACCCAGCTGGTGACTGTGTCTGTTGCCTACCGCAAGATTGATTGGGAACACACAGTCGCAGGTACTTCGGGTGCTGATGACTGGCGTGCGCCGATTGAAGCGTAAGGCTTCTTTACAAAGGGCGTAACGCCCTTTGTCACCAACCCGCCTTCATGGCGGGTTTTGTCGTCAAGCATTGAGGCATGACGACACAATGTGATTGATATTGTTCGATGTTGATTGATGTACCGACTCTGGCGACACAGGGTCATGCTGGGATGATTTATGGCTACGGAAAGCGGTCTCCAATTTACTCTTGTTGTTGAAGGTTTACCTGACGACGCCTTTGTGGTGATCGATTTCTCAGGCAGCGACAGCCTGTCTGCGCCTTTTCTGTATCAGGTTAATTTAGCCAGCCGACAAGCCACTTTCACGGAAAATGATACCGTTGACCGAAATGTCTCGCTGATGTTGTGGAAAGACGGGGAGCTTGAACAGCGCTTTCATGGCATTGTCCGTTGCTTTACCCGCGGAGACACAGGCTTCAGTCACACACGTTATTCCCTTGAGATAGTGCCGGCCCTCTCTCGTTTGTCGCTTCGTCATAACAGCCGTATTTTCCAGCAACAATCTGTCCCTGAAATCATGAGTATCTTGCTGCAAGAAATGGGCATTGATGATTATGCGTTTTCTCTCTCAGGCAGCCCTCAAACCCGTGAATACTGTGTGCAGTATCGTGAGTCTGACCTTGAATTCTTAGCGCGCATTGCGGCAGAAGAAGGGATTTTCTATACCTTCTTGCACAGTAAAGACAAACACACGGTGCTGTTTTCAGATGATACCCAGACGCTCTCTCACTCGTCTCTAGCGCTGCCGTATAACGCCACGGTGGGCGGCACCGCCCGTTCAACCTTTGTGAAAGGCTGGCAGTTCTCTACGCAAACCCGGCCTTCTTCAGCGCAACTGAAAGATTACAGCTTCAAAAAGCCCGCTTATGGCTTTTTGCATGACCATGCTGGCACGGAGATGAGTTTCCAGCGTGGCACCTATGAGCATTATGATTTCCCTGGTCGCTATAAAAGCGATGCGGCAGGAAAACCGTTTACCCAATACCGCTTAGAGCATTTGAGAAGCGATGCCATCACGGCGACGGCATCCAGCAATGTGCTCCAAATCCAAGCCGGCTTATTGTTTGATTTAACCGACCACCTCGATGAAGCCATTAACCGTGATTGGGTGGTGGTGAGCTCGGCGTTTGAGGGTACGCAGCCGCAAGCGCTTGAAGAGCATGGTGGTGAGGGCATGACCACGTATCACAACACCTTCTCAGTCATTCCTGCGCATCGACCTTGGCGCGCCACGCCGCAGCCCAAACCCTGTGTTCATGGCCCGCAAATCGCGATTGTCACTGGCCCTGCCGGTGAAGAGATTTTCTGTGACGAACACGGACGGGTGAAAGTGCAGTTCCCGTGGGACAGATATGGCAACAGTGACGAAGCCTCTAGCTGTTGGGTGCGCGTCTCTCAAGGTTGGGCGGGCGGTCAATACGGCATGATGGCGATACCTCGCATCGGCCATGAAGTGATTGTGTCTTTCCTTGAAGGTGACCCAGACCAACCGATTATCACGGGCCGCACCTATCACGCGACCAATGTGCCGCCCTACCCGTTGCCAGCCAACAAAACCCGTACGGTCATTAGAACCGAAACCCATCAGGGCGAAGGCTTTAATGAACTGCGGTTTGAAGACCAAGCTGAGCAAGAAGAAATCTATGTCCATGCCCAAAAGGACATGAACTTGCTGGTTGAGAATGACCGCAAAGACAACATCAAGCATGACCTACATCTGGATGTGGAGAACGAGCGTTTCTCGCACATCAAGGAGGATGACCATCTGACGGTGGATGGGCAGAGTAAGGAACACGTGAAGGGTGACAAAACCATCACGACAGACAGTTCGATACATATCAAGCAAAGCACATCTCAACTTGTGGACGCAGGATCAGAGATACACCAAAAATCAGGCGCCAAACTGGTCATTGAAGCGGGAAGTCAAATCACCCTCAAAGCAGGGGGATGCTTTGTAACGGTTGACGGTTCAGGCGTCCACATTTCCGGCCCTGTGGTTAATCTTAATGCCGGTGGCAGCGGGGGGAGCGGCTCAGGGTTTGGGGGGATAGCGCCGACATTGCCAGGGCAATTACCACCAAAGCCAGCCGACCCATTACCTATGCTCTCACCCGCACAAATCGCGACGATGAAATCTGCAGCGCCTTTCTGTGAAGAGTGCGAAGCCTGTAAGGATGGTCAATGCGCAGTATAGATACCGAGCAAAGCTCCAACCTCAATACCTATGCCATTTTTAACGGCACCAGTGAAGAGAACGCGCTTAGACATTTCTATCGATTAGGCGGCAACGATGCCAAGGCACTTTGGAGCGGCACGGTTTACGCTGAATGGCATGATGTTATGCCCTACATGGCAGATGTGTCCGATCACCCCGCGTTCCTAAATTGGGAGCAACAAGAAGCCCCCGATGACTGGGGCATCATAGTCACCACGCAAGATACATTTGAAAACGTGTTTAAGCACTTTCGAAGTCTCACTCAGGTTTGGATGCCCGCCAGCGGACACGTTTTTTTCCGATTCTACGACCCAAGATTTAGCCTGAATGTCGCGCAATACTGCAACGACGAACAGCGCTGCGATCTGATGGGACCTTGTATCAGTTGGAACGCAAAAAACCGCTTAGTGACCAACACGACACCGAGCCCGTTTCTAAGCGAAAAACCGTTTCCTTGGTGGGACGTACCGAAGGATGTCGTTAAGAAAATAAGTTTAGATAAAAGTGTATTAGCGATGAACCTAGTGAAAGGGCTGGCTGGGGAGAGAGAGGATATTTATCTGAGTTATCCAGAAAAAATATTGGAATACAAAGCGACTCGATTTGTAAATCGCTATGAAGGTAACGATCAAAGCTATCTAGCCAATTTCATCATTCAACTAGAAGAAGAACAACAACGTTTAGGGTATACACGATGAGTAGTAAGCAGGATTATTATAACTATATAGATGAGCAATTCACTGCTTTCCCAACACTATTGGATGCTTATCGTGAGCAAATGAACGCGTGGTATCTTAGATCCGCAGATTATGCTTCCGAAAAGTTCGACCTACCCTCCCTCTTATCTATGGACAAAACCATCAAGGCGGGTGACTCAACGACCACCGTTGGTAAAGATGATGATGATTATGCCGTTAAAGCGCTTTGCCCAAAGAGCGGAAAACTCCAAATTGAGAGTGTTTTTCAATCTATATACAACGTGCCGTTAGGCTCCATTCAGGTATACGTAAAATCAGAAGACGGTAAAGAAGTGCATTCCGTTACGCTGGATCAACAAGGTAAAGCAACAGTTGAAAATCTAGAGGCAGGGGTAGTATATGAAATCGTCGTTGACCATAAACCTACACAAGCAGAACTAGATGCCTTATTTTCCAACTATAACGTTATGGGAACAGATCTGGTTAACTGGCTGAAAGGAAAATGGGTAGGCTTTGAACCAGAGTGGAAAGGCTTTAAGTCTGAATGGGATCACTATTTTGCTCAATCAAAAGTAGACACCGTTTTAGAGAATATAGGTAAGTTTTTTGAAGGCATCTGGGATGCAATAAAGTCTTTGTGGAATGGTATTGGCGAAATTTATGATCTACTAAAAGATCCAGAAAAAACGCTGGAAAACATGTCAGAAGGCGCCAGTGAAATCATTTCAGCAATAAGAAATGCCGCATCGAATGCTCCAAAACAACTTGAAAAAGCAATGCTGTTCGCCTCTGATGAAGCTGCGTTATATCTGCTAACCAGAGCAATAATGATCTACCTCTCGATCATTCCTATCAGCGGTATGATCAATGAACTCTCAAAGCTTTCCGGTGCCGTTATCGGAGATATCATTATTGGTATTCTGGGCGGGTTAATAATATCGTTCATTGCATCACCGGCCATTGGTACAGCCTATTTTTTGTATCGCGCAGCAAAGACTGCAGTAAACGCTGTTCAACGAATTCTAAAGCCTATTGCGGATTTCATGACCGATGTGTTTGATATGGTCAAAAAGCTGATAGAAAACGCATCGAGTACATTTAAACGTGTTGCCATCAACGATGCAAAGGGTGGAAGTTATCGAAACGGCAAGGTTCAACTCAAAACTGACAACCAGAAAACAACGAAATTAGACAGTGACGCCGACATACCTGACGATAGCAGTCCATCTACCAATCCCGATGATAAACCGACACAAAGCGAAAAAAACACTGAGCTTGACAAAGACCCAATATCAATGGCCACAGGTGAAGAACTGCTGTCCCTTCAAGATGGCCATCTACCTGGGCTGCTTCCCTTTGAGTGGAAAAGGCTTTACCGCACCAGTGCCGCTGAATTAAACCAAGGTTTAGGCTTTGGTTGGTCACATAGTCTCTCACATCAACTCCATAATGCTGGTAAAGATGTCATTTGGTCTGATGCTGAAAACAAACAAACACGGTTCCCAAAACCTAGCCGCAAGCTCCCTATTATTACCAACACGACAGCCCATGCTGCCGCTTACTTTGATGAAAATGAGCGAATCGTCACCATCGCAGAAAATGGTCAGCGCTTTCATTTCAAAGCAAAAGAGGATGAATGGCTGCTAGATGAGATAAGCGACAAATATCATCATCGCTTACTTATACAACACGACAACCATAATAGAGTGGAAACAGTAACAACAGAGTCTGGTCTTCGTTTCAGACTCATTTACCAAGATCTATTGTTGTCTCGCGTCGACCTCTATCACAAAAAAGAACAAGACGAACGCCCTGTGTGGGTATTCATACACACACAAGCGGAATACTCCTATAACGAATCTGAGCAGCTCATCGCAGCAACCAATGCCAGTGGAGAAACCGAACACTATCAATACAACGACCACAATGTTATCCAGTCCCGCGAATTAGCAGGCGGCGCTATATTTTATTGGGAGTGGCAAGGGGAAGGTAAGTCATCTAAAGCGATACGTCAGTACAGTAACCTTTCCAACATTGATACGACCTACGCTTGGGATGAATCATCCAACGCTGTTACGTTAACGAACAGCAATGGGACTCAGCAGGTTTATCAACATGATGAAAATGCACGGCTCGTTAAGGAGGTTGATGCTGGCGGCGGAGAATACCTAAAAGAATACGATGATAAAGGCCAGCTTCTAAAAGAAATCGACCCACTCGGTAATACCACTGAGTATATCTATTCCAAATCAGGTGAACTGCAAACCCAAATAGCACCCAATGGATTAGAGACACATTACACCCATCTCAATGGACGTCTTATTCAGGTAAGCCAAGGCAAAGCCCAGTGGGATTATAAGCACGATAAATTGGGTAACATCACATGGCAACGTGACCCATTAGGGCATGTGACTCGCTACGGGTACAACAGCCATGGTCTCATCAGTGCCATTCACCACCCGGATGGCACGGAACACACGCTAGTTTGGAACGTTAAAGGTGAGCTGGTTGAAGAGATAACGCCTCAGGGAGAAAAAATCCGCTACCGCTACGACATATTGGGCAGACTAAGATACCGGCAAGATAGCCTCGGCATTCATGAAATGCATTACAACCGAAGCGACCGACTCACTAAACATGTGTTGCCTGGTGGTAAAACGCGATATTACGAATATAACGCCTATGGCAAAGTCACTAAATTCACTGATGAAAAAGGCCGCCTTACTCAATATGAATATCGTTGGCCTTCTCATCAGGTATCAAAAACAATCAATCCAGATGGAACGGAAGTTTCTTATCAATATGAAAACGCATTCCAATTTCTGAGCGATATCGTCAATGAAAATGGTGAGCACTACCATATTGATTACGCATCAACAGGGCACGTCAGCCGAGAAGTCACCTTTGATGGGCGTGAGTTGACGTATCAGTATGACAAACATACTCAACTTACTTCAAAAACAGAAAAAGGGGTCAACGGTGCTGAGCTCACCACTCAATACCAATATGACAGCTTGGGCAATGTCATCGTCAAAACGCTACCAGATGACAATGAGGTACGTTATGAATATGACTCCCACGGAAGGCTAGTTGCTGTTGATGATGGCCACTGGCCACTCGCTTATCAATATGACCTGTTAAGCAGACTCACACAAGAACACCAAGGCTGGGCAACGCTGGGGTACCGCTACGATGAAGTCAGCAGACTCAATGCCATGGTATTGCCTGATGGTCAACGCATTGACTACCATTTTGACAGCGGTCAGCTAAGTCAGGTTAACCTCAATGACCAATTGCTATCGAAGCATACTTATCAAGGTTCCGGCCTTGAAACGCAACGTCAGCAAGGTGCCTTAACGAGTTACTACCAACATGATGACCAAGGCCGGCTACTCGAACATCGCGTTAAGCAAAAGCAGCTTGAGAAAATCCACCGTAAGTATCACTACAACAGCGTTGGAAACCTCACCAACATAGAAGACAGCGAACGTGGTCAGAAGCAATACCACTACGACCCGCTTGATCGTCTTACTGCAGTAAGAGGTGTTCAGAATGAAGATTTTCATCATGACCCCGCTGGAAACCTGCTGCTGAATAAACAGGCCAATGTTGAAGGCAACAAATTGCTATTTCAGGGAGACAGCCATTATCAGTACGATGAATTTGGCCGGCTAACACTGGAAGCAAGAGGAAAAGGTAGCAAGCTCGTTTCCAGCTATACCTATGACTGTCAACACAGGCTCGTTCAGCTGGAAAAACCTGATGGCTCAACGGCGTCCTATCAATACGACGCATTTGGGCGAAGGATTACCAAATCCATCACTGATAAAGCGGGCAATACGAGCTCAACGGAGTTTATCTGGCAGGCCGACAAATTATTGGTAGAAACCGACAATGTCGAGCACTACCAAACCTACCTCTATGAATATGGTAGCTTCCGTCCTTTAGCACTAATAGATGGTGAAGGGGCTAACAACCAAGAGACCTACTTCTATCAACTCGACCAGCTCGGTACCCCACTAGAAATTACGAGTGTATCTGGAGAAGTTGTCTGGTCTGTAGACTATAAAGCGTATGGCAACTTAGCCTTAAAGCGGGCAGAGAAAGTCACCAGTCACTTACGCTTTCAAGGGCAGTATTTCGATGAAGAAAGCGGTCTACATTACAACCGACATCGCTACTATAGCCCAGCAACAGGAAGGTTTATAACATCTGACCCTATTGGATTAGCTGGCGGTCTAAATAGCTATCAATATGTAAAGAACCCTTTATCATGGGTTGACCCACTAGGCTTAAGTCAGCTTGAAGGAAGCTGTCCAGAAGAGGTAAAGCCGTCTGACCAAAGTGGGCCTATAAATGAAGATATTGAGACGCCCCCTGATGCTACAAATAGTGGACTGAGAAACACTGACATCTTTGATAAACTCGATGTAGACCAGATCGCCGCGCTAAATAAACAATTTAGTAATGGCCTTACTATTCCAGGAAAAGATATCTCAACCGTTCTTGCAAATGCATCCTATCGCGAGGGTGGCATAAACCAAGCAGCTTCAGTCATTAGAGACATTGCTGGAGGTCACCTATTCCAAAATGGGAATAAGCGAACAGCACAAGCATTAGTAGAATCGTTTGATCTAGGTATTAACCCTAAACAATTAAGAATCGTCATTGATCAAGTAGGTAAAGGTAATATGAAGAACGTTGATGAAATCGCCAAAGCATTAGGGGGAGGCTAATATGGCTAAAATTTCTGAACTATTTGAACAACATTTACCATCTCAATCACCGAAGCCATACTCTTTCTGGGGCTACGCGTTGCCTCTGATCGAAAAGTTACAACAAGACGGTGTCTCTTTCTTCTTTAAATCAGATGGAGAGAGAGTATCTGATGTATACACTATAGTGATTGAAGGGCCACCTCTGAAAGGTGACTTCTTCAGATGTGAAACTGATGAGTTGGAAAGTGGTATTGAGAAAGTTCTATCTGAATATGCTACGGATTATTGGAGCTAATTTGCTTAAATAATTTATAGATGTTTTTAATGCCAGCAGTCATTTTGACTCTGGCTGAAACATTAGCAGAGTGAACTTTCATTTCAGGAGGCTGGAACCCATTTTCAACCACCTGTTTTTCTATCCACAGTATAACGTCATAACCTGTCCCTAGTGAATCGTCACCAAGGTCATGGTCAAGGCTGATACATTCAACGTTTCCTTGCTCTAAATACTCAATGGCTTCTTTCGGCCATCGAACCAGGATCCAACCTTCAGGTGGTTTACGTTCATCATCCAGATATATCTTCATTTAACTTTGCTCAAAAGACTGATTACTTTAGTCATTTTATCACAGTCATGTTGATGATCTCTTTTCCTTGAAACAACTGGGACAGTCGCTGTTAGAAAAGATGAAAATCTGTCGAAACACCTTTATTAGAAAGTTATGGCGCTTCGACAAGCATACCTCTAACCAAATTCAAATCAATCCCCTTAACCCGTTCGTCCCTCGACGTTGCTCTGTCAATCTCTCATTGTTCCGATTTCGCGAACTATAAAGTCAAATAATACACAATTATCAATCAATGAAAGTTTCGATAAGATCATCTTCATCGTCACAAATGGAGCAATACTGCTCTTAACTTGTTGAAAAGGTGAATAGTATGGATACGTTGAAAAGAATAATTGCAGTATCGATGATTTCGATGCTTCCTTTGGGTATCAGCCATGCAGATGCGCAATCAGACAACACGTTAGCGGTTGCTAAATCATTTCTCGAAGCCGCTGGAAGTGGTAACGGCGCAAAGCTGACCGAACTCATGACCGATGATTTTGTTTGGCATAACGAAGGCGACAAACGCATCCCTTGGATTGGTCCTTGGAAAGGCCAAGAAGACGTGATGGGCAAGTTTATGCCCGCATTCGGTAAAGGTTTTACAGTGACAAGCTGGAGCACCGACCACAGTTTTGCTAACGCAGATCAAGCGGTGTTTATGGGCTCAATGAGCGCTATCCTCAACAACACGGGGGTCGATACTGGCAAATTCACGTGGGCAGTTCGTGTTCATGTAGAAGACGATAAAGTAAAAAGCTGGAACTGGATGGAAGACAGCTATGCGGTATCTAACGCGTACAATGACAACTCACAAGCGAACAAAGCGACGGTAGAGACCTTCTATACACTTCTTAGTAACCCTGGCTCTGAAGAAGCGGTCAAAGCATTCAGCACTAACACGGCAGATACCTGGGAAAGTGTCGGTGACTATTCTGGCAAGAATAAATCGAAAGGTGCTTTCTTAGGTCAAATGGGATACTTCGCAACATTAATCCCAGACCTAAATTGGAATATCGAAGAGATGACGCACTCTGGTGATCGTGTGATTGTGCGAGGCCGCGCAACCGGCACGCCTACGGGTCCTCTCTTCGGCGTTGATGGTGCCGGTAAAAGATTCGACATTATGACGATTGATATTCACACCATCGAGAATGGCAAAATCACAAAATCGCATCACGTAGAAGATTGGGCTGGCGCGTTAAAGCAGCTCAAAGGAGCAAATAAGCTTAGCAAGTAACGTTGATCTAAACGCTGGTCGATTCACTATCGACCAGCATTTTTAGCTACCTGCCAGTAAAAACAAGCGAAATACGTAAGGGGTGAATAAACTGATGAAGTCCTGCTCAACGACACGCAGCTCGATTCAATTCAATGCGCCATGACAACTAACGAAACTGCGTCGGCAAGTGAAACGTTTTGAACCCAAACCGATACTAAGCGCCAACCCTCTCTATCCCTCTGACTGTTCTCGACGAAGCCTACAACAAATGATCAATAACCGCTTACCAGCCTTCTAAACTTGACTAGCGATCGCCAGGAACCAAACCCGCGTTAGCAGTACCGAGGACAGTCGCTTTTATCCAGTTGACCTCTGCAGTGGTAAAATGATCTCGGACACCAGTCCCCACTTTGATGGACGATTCTGCATCCATCACGCCTTCCGCTTTCAACTCGCAAATTTCAATATGGCCAAAAATCTAGGTGGCAGAGAGCTCGGGGTCAGATATGTAACATTCAGGTAAATAGTCTATTGCCAGTCAAGAAAAAATGAAAATGTCTAATACTCGACCGGCTTGGAAAGCAGTTAATGAACAATACTTTTTTCTAGTTTTCAAAATGATATTCGCTATCAATCTGACGTTATCCGGCTATCCAGCGGATAGGCGATGTAAGTAACACAGTTGGAAAGGAGGTGACTTCATTTAGTATCCTCCTCCTTAGCTTTACTGTTAAACATTCCATCCGGCGCGGAGTCAATAAGATCTTCTACACTGGTGAAAACCGCATAGGTGGTGAGAAATCCATAATTCTTACTTAAATCCATTTTTGAATTATTGCTGTTAGTGGAATGCGAATCGACAGCTTGAAACTCACAAGGAGCACTGCCTGAATTGGTACCTGAAGATTCTCCTGCATCACCATAATTACAGTCAAGCGGCTTTCTCTGAATGTTAACGAGGTTTAAAGCCCCTGAATTAGAAAGAGCTCGATTGATCGTTGCATTAAATTCAGCTTGTAAAGTCTTGTCAATCTTCACCCCTTTCAGCTTACTAACATCTGCTGCCGCTTTGATGATTGCGCTAAAGTCTTCTGACGAGCCATAGACAATATTCCTTGCTTGTACCAGTGCTGTTGGCATTTTTAACTGTGTTGATGGCCACCAATTACTTCGAACTTTCCCATACATTTTTTCGAAGTCTTGACCAATCACTATAGTCTTAACTCTGATACCTTGAACCAATGCATAGCCAGAAATAGCTTTGCCAGCAGAGCCGGAAACACTCGCAGCATCCGTCGCGTTGACATTACCCCCCACACTTGAATCTGCAGACCACGTATATGAAACTACGCCATTCGCTACTTTCAATTTTTGAATTTCCAACAGTAATTCATCAAGTTTTGTGTTAGCAGCCAACACTTCTTGATTGATTGGTTCACAATTCAAAGATGCATTGTTAGCTTGCAGTTCTACGATTCTTTTTTGTGCATCCGCATCGTTGCTACTGTCGCTCGACAGCTTTGTAATCTCTTGTTCATTTTTCTTTTTTTCAAACTCACAACCGGCCAACTTAATAGAGAGCAAAGACGTTTGCAACGCCATGCTTTGGTAAAGATCTATCTTACTCTTTAAAAGTCGAAGATCGTTTAAGGTCTTATCCTTATCAGTCTCATCGTATCCGTTAAAATTAAGCGCAGACACATAGGACTTCTCGGCAGCCATATCGTAACAAAACATAGTGAAAACACCGCGCCATGGAGAGGTATTGCATGTCATACCAATTTCGTACGCTGTTACCATGCCAGATATTGAGAGAAGTTTATTCTGATAAGGCCAACCGAAAATCTGTGTAAACATTCCTTCATTATCAAAGTCCGAGGTGATTTCATCAAAGGAACGTGTAACAGTACCGCTTGAACATGCGGATAATATAAGCACCAAAGATATGATATGAATCGATTTAAAGATTTTACCACCATTAACAATTGATTTCTTATTGAACTCTATATTTGCCATAACATTCACTCGAAGTAACGCCAGAGACTTTTAATTATATTCCCAACGAAACACAACACAGTGTCAATAATGAAACATCGAATGATCATTTAAAAATCTAAGATATTTATATTGCTAATATTAACGATCACTAATTGTATGTGGTTTAAGCAAGAGTTAGTCCTTTACACTAAAACGAACTCGGTGCATTTGGCACTAAGGACCCATTATGCCAACCACTTCAGACTCCAGATTGTTTAAAGATCTTGTTGAACTCCACCCAAAAGCCAAGAAAGTACTTGCCGAAGGTGACTCATGGTTTGCATATCCAGGGAAATATGCCTATTTAGGTAGAGCACCAAACATCATTGCCCATCTGAATAAAAAAGACGATTTAGTGATATATGATGCTTCATCTAACAGTGATGAAGCCATTGAAATGCTGAGCGGAAAACAAAAGTTCTCGTTGCTAAAACGAATCTCCCACACTGAGTTTGATTACATTTTATTTTCCGGCGGAGGTAATGATATTGTCGGTAGATATGACTTCGGGTTTTTGCTAAACACGAAAACTCCAGAAATGACATGGCGTCAATGTATTAACGATAAACGGCTTAAATTGAGATTCACTCAGATAGCTTCCACCTACGAGTATCTTTGTGAATTGGTACTTATGTATTCAAAAAAAAAAGATGTAAAAATTGTCGCTCACACGTACGATTACCCTATTCCAAGCCCAAGGGGCTATAAAGCATTTGACATAATTCCCTTGAGAGAGCCTTGGTTATATCCATACTTTTACCAAAAAGAGATTTTTGACCATCAGGATCAAAAAAACATCATTACTTATATTCTCAAGAAATTTCACGAGGCACTTAAGCGAATTTCTCGACGATATCCATCTCTCGTGGTTGTTAATACCCAGAGAACACTTCGAGAAAATCATTGGAACGATGAAATCCATCCTACCTCCGAAGGCTTTAAGCTAATTTCAGAAAAAATCTATAAGGCGATTTCATCGACATCAACGAAGAACGCTTGATT
The DNA here is from genome assembly GCF_000621165.1 of Enterovibrio calviensis DSM 14347. Lineage (GTDB taxonomy): Bacteria > Pseudomonadota > Gammaproteobacteria > Enterobacterales > Vibrionaceae > Enterovibrio > Enterovibrio calviensis. The sequence continues at coordinate 167,580 of NZ_JHZA01000001.1, forward strand.
GAATACTCATCTAGTGGTGCATGTACGGATAATGTGTAATGTGTGCTACACAGAAAAAACTTAGAACATGGCTCGCAATTAAAAACAACAAGCTCCTGATCGACAAGCCAAATTTCAACCCAGAATACATTCCTCAGACTTTGTTGCCACCTTGCGCAGATAAAGCCACCATTTGAGACGGCCTTCAAACGGTGCGTTTCAGCTGCAATGGTATATTTCATCGATAACTCTCTGAGAGACATGGAAAAGTTGTTTCCTAAGAATGGAAAACACCCTTCATTGTTTGTAAAACAAGAAGCAAACCGTTCGGAAACGGCATTTCTTTCAAATGCCTCTTAAGCCTTTATCTAGCTACGTATGGTTTACCGATGAAAAAACTCCTTATTGCATTGCTTCTTTTCAGTACCCCCTCCTTTGCCGATGACCACTTCTATGCAGGCGGTGGTGTGTCCATCTTCAACGATACGGAATTAAAACTTAGCGGTAACTCAGCGAGTAAAAACAGTGATATCGGGGCTAACGCTCTTGCTGGCTACAGCTTCACAATGTCATCCGGCTTTGAGCTAGGCGTTGAAGTTGAATACGTGCATTACGGTAAGGCGAAATTTACCGATACTTACCACGTAGAAAGTGAAGCTGTTTATATCAACGCAAAGCCAAAGTTTATTGAAGTTGGGAATAGCCTGTACAGTGCTCTGATTTTGGGTGTTGGCTCTATGTCCTCTGAAATCAATATCGATGGTCAATCGATTAAAGACTCGGATCTGTCTTACCAAGCGGGTTTTGAAATTGGCTATATGATTGACGAATGGGATATCGGTCTTGGCTACCGTTACCAAGTCGCTGATTTTGATGGTTTCTATGGCGTGGATGTATCCAACCAAAGTGTGACCCTTGGCGTTCGTTACAACTTCTAGTTCGCTCTGTGCCTCGATCGACGTCAACGTTATGAGTCAGCCACCTCTTGGCTGACTCATGCAAACCTCTTGTCTGCTTCGCTTCAAATATGCCTACCCGTTTCGCTAAGGCGTTACGATCTCACCCACCAGCTTTTCACAAAACGCATGCGTTGACAGGTTTCGTTGCTTCACTTTCTCATCCATTTGACCTGATGCCACCACGCCCACCCAGTCTTTCAGCATGGCTTTAAAGCCTTTGGTTTCCAGCGTATCTGTCCAATCGGCCATTTCTATGCGCTCGGTTTTGCCGTTTTCGAACTTTTCGCCGCGCAGGAAACTGTCGAATTGGTAGGCTTCGTTTTCAAAGCAGAGGGAAACGGATTCACAGGTTTTGCCAAATAAACGGTTCATTTGGCCATTGAATAGAGTGCCGTTTTCTTCCCAGTTCAGGTTGACCATAGCGATGTCTCCGCCCTGTCGCTGGACTGAAATCTGCATCTCTTGTTGGTCGATTTGTCCGTGTAGGTTAAGCGAATCGATCACATGGATCATGTCATCGAGGACGAAGTCTTGTGCCGCCCCTACAAGGTTCAAGCGGTGTTTATGCCAACTGATGCTGCTAAGGTCATCACGTGCCACCAGCGAGCGCCAAATAGGGATGTAGCGTCGGTTGAAGCCGACAAATAATGGCACGGCTTTCTCTTCAGCCAGATCATGCAGCTTTTTATAATCCGCGAATTTCAGAGCAGCGGGTTTATCAACGAAAACCGGAATGCCCTGCTCGATAAAGAACGTCGCGATGGTTGCGTGGGTTTCGCTGCTGGTATGGATCATCACCCCATCGACATTCATATCAACGAGATCGCGATAATCACGGCAGGTAGCGGCAATACGATACTCGTGCGCGACGGCGGCTAACGTTTCAGGGTTTCTGGTGCAAAGAACGAGGTCGAGATCTGACATTCGCGTCAGCAAAGGTAAGTAAGCTTTGGTGGCTATGTCACCCAAGCCGATAACGGCAATTTTCATTGATTCTTATTCCTTTTTTTCAAAGCCTAGTGATACTGACGCACCCGTTTTACAAAGTCTACTGTGGTAACACTGAACTGCACACCCTTAAAAGTTATGTTATAACATTACATTTGTTGCCTTTTGTCGAAACGACATGCTGTGGCCATGCGAAGTCCGCATTGCTCAGGCATGAGCTTAAAGGCGAAACCATCAGACAGTGTTTTAAGGGATTAGCACATGAAAGACATTAAACCGATTTTCCGAAATCTCGAGAAAATGCTCAAGCAATCCCCTTGGTTTGATGACGGTTGGGAGATTTATAACCGTGGCGTTTACATGCAGCTATATAAAGAGACTTGGCACAATGAGCGCCAAGGCGGTGTCCACTTTGAAACCTACATTGAAGCGCGCGAAATAAAGCAAAAACAATTCCCTATTTGCATGCATGCAGAAGAAGACTGTCCATCCCAATCTGAGTTTATCCGGAAATTTCTTGAGCTTGAAGGCGACCGTATCAAGGGCTGGAAAGGCTATCAAACCATTGGTAATGGCTACCATATCTGTCAGCGAACGCTGCCTCTCAATCTGAAAAACCTCGAACAACGGTTGTTTGAAGAATTTAACCGCCTAAGACAATTGGAAGCTGGTATTGAACAGGCCTTGCAAGCACGCTGAATAGTCGGCTGGCAAGCCCCGACAACTCTATACGGGAGCATACAATATGAAGCGAAATCAGAGTCCCTGCATTGATGTGTGTGATTTTTCAGACCCCAAGGGATGGTGTTTGGGCTGCGGCCGCACTCGGGAAGAATGCCAAAAATGGAAGGCAATGAAACCCTATGACAAAAACATCCTTCAAAAAGAACTGAAAAAGCGCATGTCCAAAATAATGGCAAAAAGCAAGGAGTAACCATTAAAGGAAAGCGGGCTCTATTCCTTTGGCGCTGCGACGCCAGATAAGCCACCTTTCACCGCGTTATAAGCTGTATTCCCGCTCTACTTTAGCAATGCGCGTGGTAAATGCCGCGTACCATTTCTTGCGTCCTAGCTTCTGTGCTTCGATATGCTCGACATTCGCTTTCCACTGCTTGATGGAATCGAGATCTTTCCAATATGAGACGGTAATACCTAGCGTATCTCGCGCCGATTCCACGCCAAGAAAGCCGGGTTGCTGTTCAGCCAGTTCAACCATTCGCGCGGCGGTTTCGCCGTAGCCTTCTTCAAGCTCTGTTCTGAGATTGGTAAAAATAACGGCGTAGTAAGGTGGTGGTGGGGTGTTGGCGATGTCTGACATGGAGATCCCTTTCCCTGTTCAATCACGAAGACGTACAGCCTAACGCAGAAAACATGACAACCCAAGATTACGAGTATTTTCCTCGCAAGTCGTGGTCGTCTCAAATGCACTAATCAAGCTCAGATTAATGGTTTTTTCCTCACAAAGTAGCATTGCGGCAATGACTAGATGGGCTTAGGTTTATTTTGAACATAAATAAATCAAGAGGTTAAATGGTCATGGACAGCAAGAAACTCGCACAAAAAATTCGTGTTGTATGTGTCGCTATCGCGTTGATTACTGTCCCTTTAACGACCTTCGCAAAAGATCTTCCCATCATCAAAGTCGGCGTGCTGAAATTCGGCACCGTCAATTGGGAAATGGACGTGATAAAGCGCAATAAGCTCGATGAAAAAGCGGGCTTCACTCTCGATATCACACCACTTGCTGCCAAAAATGCGTCGTCTGTTGCGCTGCAAGGCAAAGCTGTCGACGTCATTTTCTCCGATTGGGTATGGGTAAGCCGCCAGCGAGCAGCGGGCAAAACTTACACTTTGTCCCCCACCTCCGCGACAGCAGGCGGTCTGTTCGCCTCAAGTGAACTTTCGCTCGCTTCGCCATGCGACCTGTCTGGGAAGGAATTGGGCATTGCGGGCGGTGCAGTCGATAAAACATGGCTTCTCTATCAGGCCTATTGCAAAGCCACGGCCAACAAAGACATCAGTGAAGAAACCGAACAACAGTTTGTCTCTCCGCCTCTGCTGAACAAACTGCTAATGCAAGGCAAGCTCCCAGCAGGTATCAACTTTTGGCACTACGGCGCAAGACTCGAAGCCGCAGGCTTTCAACCCGTGATCTCTCTTGATGAAATCGTTGAAGGTTTAGGCGTTGATACGCAAGTCCCCATGCTGGGTTGGGTGTTTGATGAAACATGGGCCAAGGCCAATCCTAAATTGGTCTCTGCGTTTTTGAAAACCTCTTCAGAAGCCAGAGCCATTTTAAGAACATCAGACGCTGAATGGGAGGTCATTCGCCCGTTAACCAAAGCCAAAAGTGACGAAGTGTTTATGGCCTTAAGAACGGCATATCGACGCGGTTTCTCAGGCACATTTGGCGACAAGCAACAAAAGGCGGCAGAACAGATTTTCGACATCCTAGCCAAAGAAGGCGGGCCTAAACTGGTTGGGAAATCCTCTTCACTCAGTGAAGGCACATTCTGGCTCAATCAATAAGCGTGCTTCGGTAAAGGACATACCATCACGTGATAAAACCGAGAGCCATTCGACTCAACTATCTGCGACTCATCATGCCGCTGTGTATGATGGTCTTTTGGCAATGGTCAGCTGTGCTAATCGACAGCCCGGATTACCCAACACCCGTGGCGGTTTATCACGCGTTGGTATTTGAGCTAACGCAAGAACACATGCTTTATCACCTTGGCATGACACTTTGGCGTGTCGTTTTAAGCTTCGCGTTTTCCATGGTGCTTGGCGTTATATTTGGCATCATGATGGGGCGCTTTCCAAGGCTTAATGAGCTGTCCGACCCCGTATTGATTCTTGCGTTGAATATTCCCGCGTTAGTCACCATCTTGCTTTGCTACCTAAGCATTGGCCTTGTTGAGGCCGCTGCTGTCACGGCTGTCGCACTTAATAAAATTCCGACCGTTGTCGCGATGATTCGAGAAGGCGCCCGCATGGTCGACAATGACTTAATCGACGTTGCACGTGTATTTCGGCTCTCTCCCGCCACCCGATTTTTCCGCGTCTTTCTGCCTCAGCTATACCCTTACATCATGGCTTCTGCGCGCACGGGGCTTTCTCTTATCTGGAAGATTGTATTGGTCGTCGAGCTCATTGGGCGCAGTAACGGTGTCGGCTTTAAGCTTCATACGCTTTTCCAGTTCTTCGACATTGCCGGCATCCTCGCCTATACCTTCGCGTTTGTTGCCATTATCTATCTTCTGGAGGCACTAATATTCAGGCCATTGGACAAGGTCGTGTCACGAGGTCGCCTATGATTTCAATCACGTTGAACATTCAGCGTAAACACTATCAAGATGATGCCGTGGTGATAGCCAACCTAACTGGAGAGGTATCAGCAGGCAAAATCACTGCCATTGTGGGGCCATCAGGTTGCGGTAAATCCACTCTGCTGAACATGATAGCAGGGCTGGAAACATCCCAAACTGGCGATATTCGATTTTCCAGCCGTCACGTTACCCAACCCAAAGTGGGGTATATTTTTCAAACACCGCGACTCATGCCATGGCTAACGGTCAGAGAAAATTTGGCATTGGTGAGCGAAAACGATAACCCCAGCATCAACGCAACCCTAGATGCGATGGGCATGCTCGATAAACAAAGCGCTTACCCCGCAGCGCTTTCAGGCGGCATGCAAAAGCGCGTTAGCATCGCGCGCGCTTTTGTTTATAACCCAGATCTTCTGTTGCTTGATGAACCCTTTACCTCCCTTGATGCACCGACTGCACACCAACTGCGGCTTCAACTGCTGACACTGTGGGCTCAGCACCAATCCACCATGGTTTTTGTCACACACGATCTACGCGAAGCCATCTCTCTTGCGGATGAAGTCTGGTTTCTAAGCCGCTCCCCCACCTCAGTGATCCACTCCTTGCCCATCGAACAATCCATTGGGCGGTTAATCGCCTCACCGAAGGGACGATCGACGATTGATACCCTCACCGAACGCTTGCTCCATGAGCACCCTCACCTGCTGAGCGGCGTCATAGGGCAAACCCAAACCAAATCACGATAGAAAAATCCTCCGCTCGCATCGCGCATTTATCTGCAAGGTGAGTATAATAAGCCCTTTCTTACAGGCCGGTGGAATCCAACATGGCAAAGACGCTGACACAAGAGCGCATCGCAGAGATCCTCAAATTAGACGTTGACCAACGTTATAAATACCTCGTGAAAGAAGTCGTCGAGAATCGTGAAATCTGGATACTGATTGACGAACACGGTTGCGTCATGCTCAATACCGAAGAAGAAGATTGTGTGCCAGTGTGGCCAAACCAAGAGTTCGCGCAAGAGTGGGCAACCGGTGAGTGGGAACACTGCAAACCAGAAGCTATTGGCTTGAACAAATGGCATAGCCGCTGGACAAACGGCCTGCTAGACGATGAGCTTTCTATCGTAGCATTCCCGAACACTGACCTTGAAGGTGTGGTGTTGTTCCCAGATGAGTTTGATTTCGATCTCACCAGTTTGGCGAAAAAACAAAAACGCTAATGTATGCGTCAATGTGAAATGAGAGAGCAGCTTGTCTGCTCTTTTTTTTATGCAAACAACCAGCAAGATCTCTCTGTTTCCCCACCACTAGACTCACCAAGCACACTGCATAATTCAATAAGATATCATCATGAATGATTCACACCATGCTATTACTAAACAACTAGCATCACTCAAAAATATCAATTGATTAGGCAAATAAATAGGCACGTAACTGCGCCAGCCCACACTGGGTAATTATTCTTAAATTGCGAATAGATCGCATTCAGGAAAAATCACTCCTCAATAATCTTGATTAGAATCAATAAACCTTCATTCATGCTGTTTGTAGCACCAATTTACCCCGAATAAACATTCCCTCACAATTAGTGAGTACTTATAGTTCCCTCCGTAATATTTCATCGAAGATTCTACGTTTTAGACCCATGAAATCATTCGCTTGGTGAATGGTTTGTTGCGGGGTTTGAAGCAAATAAAAATAGCTAAGTCAATTAGCACACAGATCCGCGAAAGCGGTGTGAGAATGACAATGAAAAACTGGATCGATAAGGCGGTATTAGCGCCAATGAAGCGTCGAAGCTTCATGAAGTGGGGGGCAGCCATTGGCGGGGGTACAGCACTGGCTGCTGGCCTACCATTGAAAGCGGTTGCCAAAACCACGGCAACAAACGCCATTGAAACCAAAACGGTGTGGTCCGCTTGTATGGTGAACTGTGGTAGCCGTTGTGCGCTGCAAGTTCACACGCAAAACGGCGTGATCACCCAAATTGAATCAGACAACCGTGGCGATGACCAAGGCTTTGGTAATCACCAAGTGCGTGCGTGTCTGCGTGGCCGCTCTATCAAACACCGTGTTTACAACCCAGACCGCCTGAAGTACCCAATGAAGCGTGTTGGCAAGCGTGGCGAAGGCCAGTTTGAACGCATTAGCTGGGACGAAGCGCTGGATTTGATGGCTGAAAAACTCCAGTACACCATCAAAGAGTACGGTAATGATTCGATCTTCATTACGTACGGTTCAGGCACACAAGGTTACCGTACTGACGGTAAAGACTGCTTTAAGCGTTTGTTCAACCTTGTGGGTGGTTTCCTTGATTACTACGGTAACTACAGCTGGGGCCAAATTCAGTTTGCTCTACCGTTCACTTACGGCTCAATCAAACCGTCTGCTTACGGTAGCTACACCACGGAAATCGAGAACGCTGACCTGCTAGTGATGTTCGGTTACAACCCTGCGGAAACCCGCATGAGTGGTGGCGGTGAGATCCACGAGCACATCAACGCACAGCGTAAGAACAACGTTCGTACCATCATTATCGACCCGCGTTACACCGACACCATGTTGGGTAAAGAAGACCTCTGGCTACCTATCCGCCCTGGTACCGATGCGGCACTGGTTGAAGGTATCGCACACACCTTGATCAACGAGAACTTGGTTGACCAAGATTTCTTGAACAAATACTGCCAAGGCTACGACGCGTCCACCCTGCCAGCAAGCGCACCGCAAAACGGTCACTACAAAGCGCACATCTTAGGTCAAGGCCCAGATGGCATTGAGAAGACACCTGCGTGGGCATCAAAAATCACCGGCATTCCTGTTGATCAAATCGTTCAACTGGCGCGCGAAATCGGCACCGCAAAAGCGTGTTTCATTACCCAAGGTACCGGTATTCAGCGTCAAGCAAATGGCGAGCAAACCTCTCGTGCGATCGTGATGCTGCCAATCCTAACGGGTAACATCGGCCGCCCAGGTACCAACACCGGTGATATGCCAGCGAACTGGAGCTACCCAGCGCCACGCATTCCAACCGGCGTTAACCCTATTCAAGTGAAAGTACCGTTCTTCAAATGGAGCGATGCAATTTACCGTCACCACGAAATGACCGACAAAACCGACGGCATTCAAGGTGGTGAGCGTCTTCGTACCCCGATCAAGTTCCTACTGAGCTACTCAGGCAACATGATCATGAACCAGCATGCGGACATCAACAAACACCGCAAACTGATCGAAGATGAAAGCCAAGCAGAATTCATCGTGGTGTGTGATAACCACATGACCTCATCTGCACGCTTTGCTGACCTGTTACTGCCAGACGTAACTACCATCGAAAACAACGAAGTGAGCTCTGACGGTTACTCTTCAGGTTCATTGGGCGGTGTGTTCCCGCTGGTTCGTGCTATCGAGCCACTGTACGAAACACGTTGCGCCTACGACATGTGTGTGGGTCTGTCAGAGCGCCTAGGCGTGAAAGATGCGTTCACCGAAGGCCGTACCCGTGATGGTTGGTTGGAATACCTGTACGAAGGTGCGCGTGCCAAAGATGCGAACCTGCCTACGCTGGAAGACCTGCGTAAAAACGGTCCTTACACCTTGGCAGCGCCAAAAGAAGGCCGTATCGCACTGGAAGATTTCCGTAACGACCCAGAGAAGCACGCCCTAGGCACGCCGTCTGGCAAGATTGAAATCTACTCCACCAAGCTGGAAACCATCGCGAAAGAGTGGACCTTGGCTGACGATGAAATCATCACGCCAATTCCTCAGTACGTGACCACCTGGGAAAGCCACTTGGATCCAAAGACTGAGCAGTTCCCGCTGCAATTCTTTGGTTACCACACCAAAGGCCGCACGCACTCTACCTACCACAACATTCCGTGGCTGCGTGAAGTGGTATTCGACGGCATTTGGATGAACCCACTCGATGCGAAAGCGCGTGGTCTTGAAAGCGGCGACTATGTTCGCGTGTTCAACGATCGTGGCGAAATCCGCGTTGCTATCAAAGTGACCCCGCGCATCATGCCGGGCGTGACTGCGCTAGGCCAAGGTGCTTGGTACAACCCAGACAAAGACGGTGTCGATTTGGGCGGTTGTATCAACACATTGACCTCACAAAAGAACACTCCACTGTCAAAGGGGAATCCTCAGCACACCATTTTGGTTCAAGTGGCCAAGGTTTAAGGGGAGATAAATAAATGACTCAATTCGGATTCCACGTCGATACCAGTAAGTGTACTGGCTGTAAAACCTGTCAGGTTTCATGTAAAGACCGCAGCGATCTGCCTGTGGGCGTTAACTGGCGTCGTGTTTACGAATACGCTGGCGGTGACTGGGTACAAAACGAAGACGGCACAGTAAGCCAGAACGTTTACGCCTACTACATGTCGATTTCATGTAACCACTGTTCAAACCCTGCGTGTGTGAAAGCCTGTCCAACGGGTGCGATGCACAAACGTACTGAAGACGGCCTCGTGGTTGTCGACAAAGACGTATGTGTTGGCTGTCAGTACTGTGGCATGGCGTGTCCTTACGGCGCACCACAATACGACCCTGCGAAGAAACACATGACCAAATGTGATGGTTGTTACGAGCGCATCGCTGAAGGCCGCAAGCCTGTGTGTGTTGAATCTTGCCCACTGCGAGCGTTGGATTTTGGTCCAATGGATGAGCTACGTGAAATGTATGGCACCAAGAACGACGTTGCGCCATTGCCAGACCCACGTCTGACTTCACCTAACTTGATCGTGACCACTTGCCGTAACTCTCGCCCAACTGGCGACACCACTGGCAGCATCCAAAACCCGACAGAGGTATCGCTATGAGTGAATTATCGCTGGTCTTCTTTACCGTTCTAGCGCAATCCGCTGTCGGTATGTTTATCGCGCTAGGGTTGGTTGAGCTGTTCTTCAAACCTGAACGCAAAGGCATGAACATCGCATTCATGGCATCACTGGCGTTGCTAGGCTTGGGTGCAATGGCATCGGTGACTCACTTGGGTCAGCCTTTCCGCATGTTTAACGTGATGTTTGGTCTGGCACACATATCAGCACTGAGCTTGGAAATCGTCGCGCTATCCCTGTTTGGTGGCGCAGCGTTTACCTACACCGCACTGCGCGTGTTGAACATTCAGCCGATGCTGCAAAAGCTTACGCTTCCTGCAGCCATGGCGTTGGGTGTGGTATTCATCCTTGCGATTGTTAATGTGTACCGTTTGCCAACCGTGGTGAGCTGGAACTCACATTGGACAACCTTCCAATTCCTGATGACGGCGGGCGTTGTTGGCCCAGTTGCAGCAGCGACAGCATTGCGTGTTCTTGCCCCTCAGCTTGGTAAAACTCAAGTCTGCGCTGACCGCACGCTGGGTATGGCAGCACTGATCACCATGGCAATCTCTTTGATTGGCTTTGGTGGTTATGCGGTGTGGCTAGGCCAACTAGACGCTTACACCAACCCATTCGCCATTGCGAACGCAGAAGCCTTCACCATGGCACGCATCGGTTTGATGGCATCAGGTGTTGTGTTGTTTGCCTCTCAAGCATTGCGCGGCAACAACAAAAATGCGGGCATCGCCATTGCCGCGTTTTTGATGGTTGTGATGGCGGAACTGTCTGGTCGTGCGTTCTTCTACGACGCCTTCATCAGCGCAAGTTCTGGCATGTAAGCATCGCCAATGCGTTCCAAAGGGGCTGGATAGCCAGCCCCTTCTTTTTGTTTTTTCGTGTTCGTTTTTTCTTTTTTCTATGTCTTTTTATTTTTATTTTTATCACTTTGTTTTTTATTATTAATTTCAGTCGAATAAGCCCATTGCCATGAATGACTTTCGTTACCAAACGCTTGCAAGCCTTACCATCGCTAGCCACTTTTTTTACCGTGCTCTGCACCAAGCGCCAGATGCAGCGTTTATCAATGCCTTGTACGACGAAGCGCTGTTCGAAGAATGGCCTGTTGATGTTCGCAGCGACAAAGTGGAACAAGGCTTAGCGCTGCTAGAAACACGCCCGGACTTGCACGCCATTTCCCGAGATTACGCGCAGTTGTTTGTAGGACCCAACACCCTTGCGGCTGCGCCGTGGGGCTCTGTGTATCTCGCAGAAGAGCAAACCACCTGTGGCAAAACCACCTTGGCGATCCGCGCCTTTTATGCAGACCACGGTATTGCCATCGACACCGGCGAACGCGAGCCTGAGGATCACATCGGCTTAGTGTTTTCATTCATTGCCTACTTGATTGAAACCGCACTGAATACACAAGTGGTTGAAGCCGCACACAATGACAGCTTGGCCTCAGTGCAAACCTTTTTGACTGACCATGTATTAACGTGGGCTCCACGTTTCTTCGCGATGATGCGTGAAGGCGCAACCACCGAGTTTTACCAAGGGCTAAGCCTCTTGGCTGAAGGCACGCTGGAGCAATTGGCCTCTCAGGTCGGTGCACAATACAAAGTGGTCACGATTTACCGTTAAAACAGGTAGCAACATCATGTCAGACAGAGACGAGCGTTATTACGCCGCGCAACTCAACATGCAAACGTGCAGCCGTCGCGGGCTGTTCCGTGGCTTGTGGTCTGGCGTCAGTAAACCAGTAAAAACACAAGCAGGCCTCGCGGCAAAGCGCACGGTTCCAAGGCCACCGACAGCAGTTGATGAAGGCTTGCTTACTCGTTTGTGTGATGGATGCGGAAAGTGTGAAGAAGCATGCCCACAACGCATTATCAGCATGATTGAAAGCCAGCCAACACTGTCGTTAGATGGTGGTGCATGTACTGAGTGTGGGGAGTGCCAACGTGCTTGCCCCACGCTGGCATTGGCCAATACATCGCCCGATAAATTGCCATTTACAGGTGCTATAGCGACGCTGTCAGGCATGTGTATTCGTCAAATGAGTGCGCCTTGCCAATCTTGTACGGAAGCGTGCCCTCATCAAGCAATTGACACTGTAAATCGCAGCATTGCTATCAATACCGATAAATGCTCGGGCTGTGCCCAATGTCGTGTCGCTTGCCCAGCTCACGCCATTCAAATGGTGATGCAATAAAAAAAGCCAACGCATTTGCGTTGGCTTTCTCTTCGTCAGAAAAACTTGCTTACAACCAACTTTCTATCGGTAACAAGCCGCTAAGCCATGCGCCAGTGCGCAGCAACAACCCTGAATCTGGTTCGGTCTCAAATGAACGTTGATTTTCATGATCAATCCAGCGCATTTCTCCGCCATCCATCGTCACTTGATAAGCACTTTTACTTAGCTCATCAAAGAATGTGCTCTGGGCACTCTCAACGTATGCGGGTGTATTAAACATCACCGCCATTTCCGTGTTTAAGCGGGCAGATCTTGGGTCCATGTTCATCGAGCCGACAAACAGCTTTTTGTCGTCCAACATCATTACTTTGGCATGAAGGCTAGAACGACTGCTTCCCGTCACACTCCATTGATGCTCAACGCTCGCGTGTGCTTTCATCTCCCACAATTCAATACCCGCTTCCACCAACGCTTCACGATATTTGGCATACCAACCGTGAACAGCGAAAACATCGTTTGATGCTAACGAATTGGTCAAAATCACGATCCGTTTTCCACGCAATGAGGCTTCAACCAAAGCACGTGTGCCCGCTTCTGTCGGCACAAAGTAAGGCGAAATAAGCGTCATGGAGCTTTCAACGCCTTCCAACACCTCGGTAAGCCCTGTGATTAGCTGGCTATCGCCATCATCAACTTTCGTCGGAGAATCAAACAATAACCTTGCAGATCCCCAATTGAGGGCAATTTGATTGTCTTTGATTTTCTTGTACAACGGCAAGGTCGCGAAGTTATATTCATCACTGGTGAATTTGTGTTCAATGCGCGACGCTTCTCGCCAGCGCGTGACATCTTCTGCAATAGGGATTCGCTTGCTCTTTTGGATCCACGACATCGGCACGGAATGTTCACTGTTCCAATACAAGTCGAACTGCTCTGCAGTCTCTTCGACAACGGGGCCGTTAAGCAACACATCGAAATCGCCAAATTCCACGCTCGAGCGGAACGAGAAATATTCATTACCAATATTGCGCCCACCCACAACCGAGGCCACGCCATCTGCTGTCATCGACTTATTATGCATTCGACGGTTTAAACGCTCTGAATCGGTGATCCAAGAAAGCATTCTAAGGGCGCGAAACTGATGAGGATTGAACAAGCGAACATCAATGTTCGGATGGCCATCAAGGTACGCAATATCGCTGTCTTTTCGACTTTGCATGTCATCAATCAGCAACCTGACTTTTACGCCACGCTCCGCCGCTTCATACAATCGCCAAACAATCAGTTGGCTCGTTTCGTCGTTACTGAAGATGTAGTACTGCAGATCGAGACTGTGTTCCGCCGACTCAATCATGGCTAAACGCGTTAGCAATGCATCATGTCCGGTTTCTAACGGGAAAAACCCTGAAAACGCATCAGGCACACCTTCGGGCTTGGAAAAGTAATTCGAAAGCACAGAATTGGCTTGATAGCCTAAATGACTTTGCTGGGCCTTTGGGCCATGTCCTTCGCCATAGTTTGGATGATAGGTAAACGCCACGGCGACACAAACGATGAGAATGGCTAAAAAAGACAGTAACAGTTTCTTTATCAAGAGGTTGAATCCGTTCAATAGCATTAAGCACAAACTACCATACGAAGATCAATTTGGCGCATATAACAATAAAGGCAGCTCGCTTTTATCGCTGGATTGGCGCGGAGTTCTAAAATTCTCACCGTGAGCGTTGATTCTTTGCTCAGTACTACAAAAAGAGCGGGCAATGCCCGCTCTTTCGTTTTTACCGTGATGGCGCATCATGCTGTCAATTCAGTGCCACCGGTTTTATCCCTGTGTGCTCTGCCAACACATTGATGGCTGCCGCTTTGTAGAGCGGGTTCGCTTCAATATGTTCGTAAAGCCACTTACAGCTAAACACCATTTTGATGGCATGCACTTCTGGCACCGACGTTATACCGCTTGCAATGTCCTGCCAATCAGAAGCATCCACGTACTGTTGAGCGTCTTCCGCCACTGTCGGCAAGGTTTCTGGGAAGCCTTTTTCAAGGTACAAGCCAGTCAGCCATACCCAATAGCGCTGCCAAAGTTCTGCCAATACGGGGCGAGTGCCGTTGCCGCTGTCCAACATTTGTTGGGTGATATCCGCCAATGCTTGATACGCCGTCACACTATGCAACGTCGTGAGTGCTGGCTCGTACAAGTACAAACTAATGGCACGATCACCGATTTCTTGCATTTTCAGCTCAAGGTTTTCTTCGGTAATGAAGAAGTTCTCAGCAACCGCGATATCATGAAGCACAGGTTCAGAACATAAGCGTTCACACACACTCAAGCTTCCACCCCAGAAACTGATTTGCGGTTTCGCCGCATGCAGCAGTGCCCAGTTTTCGGCGGCACTGGCTGACAACGCACTAGCTGATAAGGTTGTCAGGTCAGTGCGAGGCGGCAGCATGCGCTTGTACAAATCTTCATAACGGATCGCCCAGTAAGCGAGTGCATCCGCAATCAAGCCTTTGTCGCCGTGCATCATGGCAAAACTCAATCTGATCAATGGGTGGAACAATCCCATTGGCAACGCGTATTGCAGCCTTTCAAGCACGGTAAGTAAGTACGCGTTTTGATCGTCAGTCACATTCAAGCCTTCAAAGAAAACGCGCTGGAAGTCAGCCAGCATGTTGGCTTGCCCTAAATAGTCAGGCCAGTTTTCTTGGGTGATCACGCCTTTGTCCATCAGGCGCAAATCATCGCTGATTTTTGAGCGATAACGAGGCCAGGTTGAACGGAAGTTGCGAATGTCTTCATCGCTCGCACCCAATCCCTGCAATGACATGATGGTCATTGGGTAATGGTTCGCCATGCCGCCTTTTGTCACGCCGCCCAAGTTGGGGTGAAACGCGCTGTCTTTCAGCATTTCATCGTTTACCAACGCAGACATGTCTGGCGCTGCGTTGAATAGCCTTGTCGCCGTGTTTGATTTTGTGAATAACATAATGACTCCTCCGTACGTTGGTAATGAATTCTTTGTTCGTGTTTTTTCTTAACGCATAGAAAACAGCGCTTACAAAAAGTCGACCATTGGGGCAACCGGCACAATACCGTGCGGGTTCCGCAGCGGACTTTTTGAGTTGTAACCACGGCGATACACATCCAGATCGATGGTGTCTCGCACGCCCGGTTGTTTCACCAATGCTTTCAAATACGCCGAAATATTCGGGTAATCACGTAACGCTTTGAGATTGCATTTGAAGGCGGTGAAATAGCCGACATCAAAGCGCACCAGCGTCGGCAATAATCGCCAATCGGCTTCGGTGATCACATCGCCGAGCAAGAACTTCTGCTCGCCAAGGCGTGTTTCGATCTTTTCCAGCGATTCGAACAGAACTGTCACCGCTTCGTTGTAGGCATCTTGCGTCCGTGCAAACCCAGCTTTGTACACGCCGTTATTGATTGTGTTAAAAATCCAATCGTTCAGCGCATCAATGTCTTGCGCCAATGCGGCGGGGTAAAAATCTTGCTCGTCCCCCGTCACCTCGTTAAACGCGCTGTTGAACATGCGAATGATCTCTGAGGATTCATTACTGACAATGGTCTGGGTTTTCTTATCCCAGAGCACGGGCACTGTGACGCGCCCAGTGAAATCAGAGTTCGATTTCACGTAAAGCTGGTGCATGGCTTCAAGGCCGAACAGCTCGTCGGTAAAGCGCAGATTGCTCGCATCAAACACCCAACCTTGGTCGGTGCGAAGCGGCGCAACCAAAGACACACCCACCGCATCTTGGAGCTTTTTCACTTGTCGATAGATCAAAGTGCGGTGTGCCCAAGGGCAGTTCAGCGCCGCAAATAAGTGGTAGCGACCAGCTTCGGCTTTAAAGCCTGCATCACCGCTTGGCCCCGCTTCGCCTGTGGCTGTCACCCAGCTTCTGAATTTGGCCGTCCCGCGCACAAATCGCCCTTGTGCGTTTTCATATTCCTTGGCTTCCCATTCACGCAACGCATCATCGGTCAGCCAGCGGCCTTCAACTAATCTTCCCATTGCTACACTCCTTAACTACACGCCACTCGCCTTCTCTGCGTTGACGCGTTTGAATCATTGACCAATTTGTTCACGGCCGTGTGACTTCGTGAAATCCAATGCAGGGCCAATCGGCACAATGCGCGTCGGGTTCACCGTTTCATGGCTGCCGTAATAGTGCGCTTTGATGTGGTCGATATTCACTGTCTCGGCAACGCCCGGCTGTTGATAGAGCTCGCGCAAGTAGCCTGAGAGGTTGGGATATTCGACGATGCGGCGACGGCTGCACTTGAAATGTCCGACATAAACAGCATCGAATCGGACCAAGGTAGTGAACAAACGCCAGTCAGCTTCAGTGATTTGGTCGCCGACCAAATATCGGCGTTCTGCCAAGCGTTCTTCCAGCTTGTCCAAGGCATTGAAGAGTTCCTCCACCGCTTCGTCATAGGCTTCTTGAGTCGTCGCAAACCCTGCGCGATAAACGCCGTTATTGATGTTCGGGTAAATGAAGTCATTAATGTCATCAATTGCCTCTCGCATCGCTTCGGGATAAAAATCGCCATCTTTCGCGCCGACATCATCAAACGCGCTGTTGAACATACGAATGATTTCTGCAGATTCATTGCTCACAATGGTGTGGGTTTTCTTATCCCAAAGCACAGGCACGGTCACCCGTCCGGTATAGTCAGAGCGTGCTGCCGTATACACTTGGTGCAGATACGCCTTGTTGTTCACGCTGTCTTCAATCACGTCGTCACCCGGCAAGAATGTCCAACCGTCATCGCCCATAAAGGCATTCACAACGGACACCGAAATCATGTCTTCTAGCCCTTTTAACGCTCGGAAGATCAAGGTGCGATGCGCCCAAGGACACGCAAGAGACACATATAAGTGATAGCGATATGGTTCGGCTTGGAATCCGCCTTCGCCGCTTGGCCCTGCCGATCCGTCCTGCGTTACCCAACTGCGAAAGCTTGTGGCTTTGCGGGTAAAACGCCCGTTGGTTTTCGATGTGTCATACCAATCGGTGCGCCATGTTCCGTCGACTAATAAACCCATTGTTTGTGTCCTTCCTCTCAACCTTCAATGGACAAACAATAATCAACCTCAGTATTCGAATAAACAGCGCCAGATTGAATTAATTGTTCTTCATTTGAGAACAATAAAGAACAAAAGTCGAGCCGAGGGTAGAAACGAAAAAAGTAAACGGGGAGAAATGAAGAGAGAGAAAAGAAAAGGGAGGAGACATCAAAAGATAAAGGAAGCAGCACTTAAAACCGACACAGGGCAATCCCTCGCCCAATAACGCGAAACTTAAGCGATGCTTGAACGCTCCAGCAGCACCATCACTTCAGCATGTTCCGTGTGCGGGAACATATCAAACCATTGCAAACGCTTAACGGGGTAACTCTGCAATGCATCGAGATCCGTGCGCAGCGTGTCAGGATTACAGCTTGAATATATTATGTGTTTTGGCGCCAATGCCGAAAGTTGTTCAGCCAATTCTCGTCCTAAACCGCGGCGTGGTGGATTCACCAAAATCAGCTCAGGTGCGGAATCTTGACCTTGTGAGAACTTGGTGGAATCTAACGCGTCAAAGTCGAGGTTAGTGATCCCCATTTCATTCGCTGAACGTTTAGCGCTTGCGATGGCCTCGGGTTCAATTTCAATGCCCGTCACCGAGCGGGTGACATCGGCGCAATGCAACGCGAAACCGCCCACACCGCAGAAAAGATCCCACATACGTGCAGGCTTTTTCTCTTTTACCCACTCACGCGCAGTGGCATAGAGTTGAGCTGCAACTTTAGGATTGGTCTGGAAAAAGCTTTTCGGACGGATCACCAAAGGCACATCGTTAAAGCGCTCAACCAGATGTTGCTCTTGCGTGAGGAAAATTTCTTCGTCACCTTCCAAGCGCGCCATATGAATGGGCTGAATGTTCAGTGTAACAACACGCAACTTAGGAAACGCCTGCTGCAATCGATCCAGATTCGATTCAAAACGTGCCATGGACTCGCGGCTTCGCGTGACAAAACGCAGCATGAACTCGCCACTTATCGCCGCACGGGTCAGTAAAACGTACTTCAGTTCGCCTTTCTTCTTGGCTTTGTTATATGGCGAAATGCCCGAGGTGCGAATCCAATCACGAAGGTAGTCCAACAGTTCCTTCATGTCGTCCGTGTATAGCGGGCAATGCGTCAGACTAGCGGGTTCTCCATTAGACATTTCAATGCCCAATATTGGCGCGTGAGCCGCACCCATCACCACCATTTTCGCTTTATTACGACAAGCTACTTCGTCGCTTAGCACAGGCGATAACCACTGCTCCGGCAGACGTTGTTCAAACAAGGATTTTAACGCCTCGTCTTTTTGTTCAATCTGTTCTGTGTAAGGTATTTCTCTCAATGAACAGGAACGGCACGTATGCTGATCAAAGAATTTGCAACGCATGGGGATCCACCACCACCAGAAAAAAACGCAAGTCTATGCTTCCTGAAAAAAATGACCAATCGCGTTATTTCTCGTTATCTAAAACGTTTTTTATCGTAGTAAAAGTCAGAAAATCATGGCTCTAACAGCGCAGAAAACGGCTTTTCCCTTGAGGTTAAAGGCACAGATAAGGAATACTGACCGTAACAGAAAAATCCTTGTTCCCGAGTGACATAAGAGACGCATCCAATGAATATTGATTTAACCCAACTGGTCACGGAAAGTCGAAATGCAGCCAGTGCCGACATTGATACACTGTCGACGTTAGACATGCTGACGGTGATCAATCAAGAAGACCAAAAAGTCGCCCTTGCAGTGGAAGCGCAACTGCCTAACATCGCGCTGGCGGTCGATGCCATCACTCACGCTTTTGCCAACGGTGGCCGTTTAATCTACATGGGTGCGGGAACGTCAGGCCGCTTAGGTATTTTGGATGCCAGTGAATGTCCGCCAACCTATGGCACGAACCCTGACATGGTGGTTGGGCTGATTGCCGGTGGCCATCCCGCCATATTGAAAGCGGTCGAAAACGCCGAAGACAACACAGAGCTTGGTCAGAAAGATCTTGAAGCACTGAACATCACGAACAAAGACGTGGTGGTGGGTATTGCGGCAAGTGGGCGCACTCCTTATGTATTGGGCGGCATGCGCTACGCCAAATCAGTTGCTGCAACGGTGGTCGCCATTGCCTGCAACCCGCACTGCCCAATGGTTGATGAAGCGGATATCGCCATCACACCGGTGGTTGGCCCTGAAGTTGTTACAGGCTCGTCGCGCATGAAAGCAGGTACCGCTCAGAAACTTGTACTGAATATGCTGACCAGCGGCGCAATGATTCGCAGTGGTAAAGTGTATGGCAATTTGATGGTGGATGTAGAAGCCACCAACGCCAAGCTCGTTCAGCGTCAAGTGAACATCGTGATTGACGCCACAGGTGAGTCACCTCAAGCCGCGGAAGCCGCGCTCAATGCCTGCAATCGCCACTGCAAAACCGCAATCTTAATGTTACTGGCGGGAATTGATGCCTCAGAAGCAAAAGCGCGCTTAGAGCAACACAATGGTTTTATCCGCACCGCATTGAACGCCAAGTAGTGCGTTTATTTTGGTGAGTCACGATGAAGCAATTGTCGCTGAAGTCTCCGTGAATAAAACCCTTCACAAGCGCACCAACTAGCCACTTTTAACACGGCGTTTTTAAGTTTAAAAGCGCCGTTAACCTCGTCTAAACATCCCTAATATTTCCCTCTTTACGAGCAAAGGGTTTTATTTTTTCTCGCACCTGCATCTAAATTCCAAACCTCGTCGTCTCTTGTTTTAACACCTCTTTTCACATGGTCGTGAGAAAAAGCAATGCGCTTACCACTTCGACGCCGAAGTGCTTATGAAAGGACTGAAAGATGAAACATTGGACTTTATTGGCTCTGTTTTTTCCAGCGCTGGCCTCTGCCCGCGCGAATACGCACTTTACAGGTGGCTTCGGTATCACAGAAAGGACAGATGACACATACCAATGGATGCACAATAACAAGCCTTTGTATCCGTGGCTTCCTATGTATTTATGGTTTCCTTTGGATCTATGGTTTAAAGATAAGGCTCCCAGCGACACTATCGGTGATGGTGTGAAAAACGTTTGGTATTTCGTGCAGCAGTAAGGGAAGACAGTGAGCGTCGATAAACAACAACTAACATCGCTACTCTCACGCGTAGCGCTTCGAGATCAAGAAGCATTCGAGGCGCTCTATGCTTTGACGAACGCGCGACTTTTTAGCTTAGTGAAATCCATTGTGAAAGACGACCAACTCGCCGCAGACCTTCTTCAAGAAGGCTTTTTGAAGCTTTGGTTTAATAGTCGTCATCACCCTATTGAGCACCCATGGGCTTGGCTTTGCCAAAGCATGAGAAACCTTGCCATTGATGAACTGCGCCAACGACGACGGCGTCAACAAAGTGATGACAGCTCAGTGCTTTTATCCCAAGAAGCGGCAGCCAATGACAACACGTCCACCCCAAATACAACGAAACGACAACGCCTCGATCTCTGTCTCGAGGCGTTGCCTTATGAGAAACGCAACGCCATCATACTCGCCTATCAACACGGTATGACACACCAAGAAATCGTCGCGCACATCAATTCGCCGCTGGGCACAGTAAAGTCATGGATCAGACGCGGACTGCAGGAGTTGAAACGATGCCTAACCGAATAACAGCCAAGCGCTATGCATCATCCGAGGTTCGCGACAGACTGGCTGCACAATATGTGTTGGGTACGTTAACTCCCCGAGTTCGTCGTCGGCTCGAGCGTTTGATTCAACAGGATCCAACGTGGTGGGAAGATATCGCCCATTGGCAAAAACACTTTAGTGGGCTAACCCCTTCTATGGATGAAAATCTTGAAGAGCAGCTGTTTTCTCCTGCCCCACAAAAAGTGTGGGATCGTATTTCTCTTGCGCTGTTCCCAAGAAGCCACCGACACGAAGAAAGCCTATCGACACACTCCCCCACTCGCCGTTGGCCATCGTGGTTTACACCAATTGGATTCGCTTTCGCGCTTATGCTGGGCTTGTACCTCAGACCGATCATTACACCTGAGCCTATATTGCCTCCTGATGAGTCCAACCTAACAGGAACGTTAATTTCGCATGTTCAACCCGCAGCCTACTTCGCGATGATGTCCTCGAACGTTGAAGATAATCAGTTCGCACTGGTGGCGTATCAAGGTGTGAGGCCAGGTGAATCAACCATCCGCTTACAACGAAACCTTCGGGAAGCCAATCTGCCGTCCGAGACAGCCATGGTATGGATGCGTGATAAATCGAGCGGAAAACTGCAACGTATCGACACACTCAGACGCATCAACGACACACGTTTTATGAGCCCAACTGAATGGAAGGCGCTGAAAAACAGTTCGGAATTATTGGTGACAGAAACCAATGACCCAACAAGCACAGTAATTTACCAAGGTGATTGTGTAGAGCTGAGTGATTGGAACGCGATCTAAGCGAGAAGATAAAAAACAAAGTGCAGCTATCTATGCGCGTGAAGCAATCTCCGTGAAACCATCTAGGTTTTGAGCAAGTTGAAGGGTCTTGAGCAAATTGAAGGGCATATGAGTGAACATCTCTATGCCCTTTTGTGCTTTCTCTCGAAAAGCACCATATCAGTGCATCTAAATCACCTGAAATGCACAACAATGATGCAGAAAACACATCGAAGCCGCAAAGTCTCGGTGCAACTTACCCAAAAAACAAAATCCATTAATTGAATATATATCAATAAATTATAGATAGCCTGCACTCTATTGGTGTTTCTCTGCACCCTTATTGAGCGACTAGGCATGATTTGTGCTTTATCGCTCTCTAGGAAAATTCTGTTCTCAAGGAAGTAGAGGAAATCACAGTGGAAAATATTAGTAGCGCGATTCAAACGCTAACGGAAAGCGCGAACACGCTCTTTATCTTGATGGGTGCCATTATGGTACTTGCCATGCACGCAGGCTTTGCCTTTCTAGAAGTCGGTACCGTTAGGCATCGCAACCAAGTCAATGCCTTGGTAAAAATCATGTCAGACTTTGGCTTCTCAGCGCTTGCATACTTCTTTATTGGCTACTGGGTAGCCTACGACACCACCTTCTTTAGCAGCGCAGAAACACTGTCCGCCAACAACGGTTATGAACTGGTTAAGTTCTTTTTCTTGATGACATTCGCCGCCGCCATTCCCGCCATAATCTCTGGTGGCGTAGCAGAACGCGCTAAGTTCGCGCCTATGCTTGTTGCGGCTGCAGCCATCGTGGCATTTGTCTATCCATTCTTTGAAGGCCTGATTTGGAACGGTAACTTTGGTTTCCAAGATTGGCTTGAAGCGACATTTGGCGCGGCTTTCCACGATTTTGCGGGTTCAGTCGTCGTTCACGCCGTCGGTGGGTGGATTGCACTCGCAGCCGTGCTCATCCTTGGTGTGCGAAATGGTCGCTATCGTGGCGATCGTTTGATTGCATTTGCACCTTCTAACATCCCTTTCCTCGCCCTTGGCGCATGGATCCTGACCATCGGTTGGTTTGGCTTTAACGTCATGTCAGCGCAAACACTCGACGGCATCAGCGGTTTGGTCGCAGTGAACACTTTAATGGCAATGGTTGGCGGCATCGTCGCATCACTTATTGTCGGCAAAAATGACCCAGGCTTTCTACACAACGGTCCGCTAGCGGGTCTCGTTGCCGTTTGTGCGGGCTCTGACCTAATGCACCCAATTGGTGCGCTCGTTACTGGTGGTGTTGCTGGCGCATTGTTTGTTTGGTTGTTCACCCTAACGCAAAACCGCTTCAAGATTGATGACGTGTTGGGTGTTTGGCCATTGCACGGTGTGTGTGGCATGTGGGGTGGCCTTGCTGCGGGTATCTTCGGCTTGGAAGCCTTGGGTGGCTTGGGCGGCGTGAGCTTTATGTCTCAGCTTATCGGCACCATTGCAGGTGTGGTTATCGCTTTCGTCGGCGGTTGGATTGTTTACACTGCCGTAGATAAAACGGCTGGTATTCGTATGACAGAAGAAGACGAATACAACGGCGCAGATTTGGCCATTCACAAAATTGCCGCAACGTCAGAAGACTAATCGCGCGCTTTAAACACCGCCATTGAAACACGATCAAAAAGGCCATCTCTACATATGAGATGGCCTTTTTGTTTCTGGCAAAACGCACTGTTCAGCGCGTTATTTTTGCAAGAAATGAGATTGATAATATTTCGGCGTAACGGCGAGTTTCTTTTTGAATTGGCGCTGAAAGTGCGCTTGATCCGCGAAGCCAAGTTGCAGCGCCACGTCAGCAATGTCATTGCCCGATTTCAGCATGACTTTGGCGCGCTTAATTTTCTCATCCATCAAGTAAGCATGCGGCGGCAAGCCGAACTGACTTTTAAATGCTCTGAGCAGTTGATAGCGGCTCATACCCGCCTCTTGCGCTAAGTCTTCGAGTTGATGGGTATGGTCAATATCATCTAACAGCTTCTCGCGAATTTGCATCAATCGTGGCTGCTTTGTCATTCGACCGACCTGTTCACGCCCCCACTTACCCAGCATGACCTCGATGAAATCGAACAGGCACACTTGGGCTTGTAACGCACTCGAATCAGATTGTAATGCTTCGAATAAGGCTTCAAATCGCTGCTGAATGGCGGAATGACGTTCTACGTCATGAAGGAATGGTGTGTAGTCTGACGAATCACGTTGAAGGACATCGCGTTGTACGTCACCCATTTTGAGAGTGTCTACAAACAACATGCTATAAGACCAAGTGCCCGCTTGAGGGTTGCAGGCATGCACGTCCGCGGGGTTGATCGTCACTACATCGCCACGCCCAATTTGATGGATGTTCTGGCGATTGCGATAATGCGCGTGTCCTTGATTGATGATGCCAAACGAAAATTCATCATGAGAATGCGCTTCGTAACAAGCATGACTTTGGTTTGCCACTCGCAATTCCACCCAAGGCAGCACGGTGCTTTGCTTGAAACTGGCGCTAGTGTCCTTTTTCATCGCTGTCCTTTTTGATATTGCTTTGATGATGCGTTAAGAGTGTGGCTTTCCTTACGTCCATATCATTACCACAGAAACCGCCAACAACCCACCCATGATGCGATTGAAGGCACGTTGCTGTTTGGGATTTTCGAGACGGGTAGCGAGCACTGTCCCTAGTACTGCCCAGACACCGACCCCTATCAGACACAACACCAATGACACGCTGGTGAATATCAACAAGTACAAGCCTTCGTCGCCGCGCCCCACCACAAACAAGCTGATGCCAGACATTGCAACCAACCACGCTTTCGGGTTCAGCAGTTGAGTCAACGAGCCAGTCCAAAGCCCTGATCGCATTGAGTGTGCCGTTGCCATCGATGTGACGGGCGCGGAAAAAATCTTATACGCCAAATAGAATAAATACAGGCTTCCGCTGACTTGCATGATCCCTTCCAGTTTCGGCAATACGGCCAACAAACTGTGCATGACACTGCCTGAACAATACACCACAAAGGCATACGCCAATGACGCCCCCAAAACATGCTTTGCCGCTTCCAATACGCCTGCGTTCACCGCTGTGCTGGTCGCCAGAATATTCACAGGGCCAGGGGTTACTGCGCCGACGAACGCAAAGGTCGCCATCGCCAAAATCACACTTTCCATATCGCACTTCCCATATCGTACTCCTTCTTCGATAGGCACAGCGTATGGCAAGCCAGAGTCAGGGTATTGAACGATATTGCAGCCGGTCGACGAGGCACTTTTAACTCATTGATCAGCAAGGCGGATAAAAACCTTCTCATGATGCGTCAAATCTATTCGTTGAATCACATTCCAAAGCGGATTTGCAGATTATTCTGAGCGCTGTTAATTACCTAAATTGGTCGTATATGAATGCCCTCTTACTTGTTGGTTTAATTGTATTAAATGGACTGTTTGCGATGTCAGAAATTGCTCTGGTTGCATCAAAAACCAGTCGCCTTAAAAAGCTCGCCGCAAACAGCAAAGCGGCTGCCGTTGCGCTTACTTTAAAAGAGAACCCAAACACCTTCCTCTCTACCATTCAAATCGGCATCACGGTTATTGGCTTGCTCAGCGGTATCGTCGGGGAAGCCACATTGTCCGTGCCATTCGCCGAGATCATGGTTCAAAACGGCATGGATGCAGAAACTGCAAACCTGCTGTCGACAGCGTGTGTGGTCTTGGGCATCACGTATTTCGCCATCGTGGTTGGCGAGCTGGTTCCTAAACGTATTGCGCAATCCAATGCGGAAGCGATTTCTATGGTGGTCGCATTCCCTATCCTTTGGATATCGATTATCACGCGCCCATTCGTGGTGGCACTGAGCACATCAACACAAATGATGTTGAAACTGCTTAAAGTTAATCAAGACAACGACGGCATCGTGACGGAAGATGATATTCAAGCCATAGTGAATGAAGGGTCGGAATCCGGCGCGATCGAGCCGCGTGAACAAGTAATGATTCAAAATATCCTTCACCTGAATGATCGACTCGTTGGCTCACTGATGACGCCAAGGCGTGACATTGATTTCCTCGACATCGAACAACCCATCACACAGATCCACAAACGTATTCGAAGCACCAAGCACAGCGTGTTTCCGGTATGCCAAGGCAATTTGGACAGTGTGATCGGCACAGTCTCGGCCAAGATGTTGTTGAGTACAGAAAACGAACTCTCAACCATCACCATCGGTAAATTGCTTAAGCAGCCTTTGTACGTCCCTGAATCCATGAAAGGGCTAACCTTGCTCAACCATCTGCAAATGCACAGTGCGGAGATGGCATTCATTGTCGATGAATACGGCGACATTCAAGGTCTTGTCACGCACTACGATTTACTGGAAGCCATTGCAGGCGAGCTGTCATTGTCACCTCAGGAGCAATGGGCCAAGCCGCTGCCAGAAGGCGGCTGGGTGATGGATGCGCTGATCCCAATCAGTGAATTCAAAAACAAATTCAATGTCACACGCGTTGATGGTGAAGAAGTGGAAGGCTTTCAAACACTCAACGGCATGCTGACGTGGCGAGCAGGTCGCCTACCTGTTGAAGGGGAAACCATTCAGCACGACCAATGGTTGTTTGAGGTGTTGTTGATTAATCACAACCGAATTGCCCGCGTGAAAGTCACTGAGAACATCTCTGTTGAAGAAGCGGTTATCTAATTAGGCACGAAAAATCAGGGGAAAAAAGAGCCCGGCACCCAAGGAGGAAATGCCGGGTATGGATAACAGAACCGAATGAAAAATACTGTTATCAAAGGAGTGTGTTTGCGCTAGTGCCAACTCGAAAGGCCTTAGCGCTGATGATCACGACGACGAAACAGAGAGTCCATTTGCATCAAAAAAGTGAAGCTTGTTGGCGTGGAACTGGAGTCCAATAGGATCTCCCGCTCGCACTTCACTTTCTCCGTCGGTACGAACAGTCACTTTGCCCAATTCGCCGCAATCAACAACTAGATAGATATCCGCACCTAGGTATTCAGTCACATCAATAATGCCTTTGCAGTTTCCTTCTTCTGGCGACACCAAATTAATGGCTTCAGGACGGATGCCCATTTGCGTTGCTGGCCTATCAAACGGATACTCTCCGCCTTTGCCTCCGGCGAGGCCAAACTCTCCACCCTCGGTCACACACGGGATGATATTCATCTTCGGACTGCCGATAAATTGCGCCACAAATAGGTTTGCGGGATGATCATAGAGTGTCTTCGGGCTGCCGACTTGCTCGATGATCCCTCCTTGTAGCACCACGATTTTATCGGCAAGCGTCATCGCTTCCACTTGGTCGTGCGTCACGTAGATCATCGTCGATTGCAAAGACTGGTGAAGCTTGGCGATTTCATAACGCATTTCTACGCGCAGTGCCGCATCAAGGTTCGACAACGGTTCATCAAACAAGAATGCCGTGGGATCGCGCACAATGGAGCGACCTATCGCCACTCGCTGGCGCTGACCACCAGATAGGTGTCGAGGTCGACGGTCGAGATAAGGTTCTAGCTTGAGCACCTGCGCTGCGTAATTGACCTTCTCATCAATTTCAGCTTTTGGCCTACCCTGCGTTTTCAAACTAAAGCCCATGTTGTCACGCACCGACATGTGCGGGTACAAGGCATAGCTTTGAAAAACCATGGTGAGGCCGCGCTTTGCAGGCGGCTGATCGGTCATGTCGACATCATCAATCAAGATTTGACCGCGGCTCGTTTCTTCTAGACCCGCAATCATGCGCAGCAATGTGGACTTTCCACACCCAGACGGGCCGACGAAAATGACCAACTCCCCTTCTTCGACCGACAAATCGATGCCTTTGATAACCTGCGTATCGCCGTACCACTTCTCAACACGATTAAGTTGAATAGAGCCCATAATCCTAGCCTCCTGCTATGTCTGACAACGACCAA
The DNA here is from genome assembly GCF_000621165.1 of Enterovibrio calviensis DSM 14347. Classification (GTDB taxonomy): domain Bacteria; phylum Pseudomonadota; class Gammaproteobacteria; order Enterobacterales; family Vibrionaceae; genus Enterovibrio; species Enterovibrio calviensis. Next base: position 195,237 of record NZ_JHZA01000001.1, read on the forward strand.
GACAGCCAAACCGATGCCGTCCATGTGAAATGACCACCGCCTGCGGGCTGACCATTGTCTGCGTTGAAATACTCCGCAAAACCGAAATTCGCAATCAGCCCTGCTGTCTGTTGTCTAACCGCTCGCGCTAGCACCACGTGCCCTTGATCTTCCAATCCCCAGCCGACTAATGCGTTCATCATTGCCCACACAGGGCCGCGCCAATAACGCATCGCGTCATAGTCATCGCCCGCGGGGTCATAACTAGGCACAATGTTGTGGCCACTTGCTAGCAGTCGTTCGAGATGCGCAATCATGTCAGGGCTTTCAATGCCGGCATACCAACAAAGAAATGAGGCGTTAGACAAGCTGCCTGCAAATTTCCCATTACGAAGGTTAACGCTATCAAACGCATCGATTTCCTGGTTCCAAAGCGTCATGCAGCCTTTTTCTAACGCCGCAATCCATGCTTCGATTTCGCTGACATCTTCGCCCAACATGCGCCCAATTTCCGCCAAGTCGCGGTGACCACGCAGCAAGGTAAACGTAAGCGTGGGGTCTGCGACTCTAAACGACGCATTGCGCGCAATTTCAGCCTCATCCCAATTGGCGTCTCTGCCAAAATAAAGCAGGGAAAGGTAACGGTCATAGTCGAGCTTGGTTGGACGCATAGACGCATCTACGTGTGAGGTATCACGACGCTGATATTCCCCAACTTTCGAGGTATCAATCGCTTGTGAAGCCTCATCCCAATCTGGCGCATTGTCTCGGCCACTTTCCCAAGGGTGTGTGCTCGCCACTGCGCCTGATTCGGTGCGGCTTTCCATATACCAGCGATGCCATTTCAACAGCGAAGGATAGAGCGACCGCAGCTTTTGCTCGCCTAGCTCGGGATCACGCTGATAAATCTTTCGCGCAAAGGTCGCCACCAAAGGCGGCTGGCTAATGCCCGAAGAGGCGATTGGCCCTTTTCCTTGCCACACATCTGGCCCGGGGAAATACCCCTCATCAGGCTGATGAAACACAATGTGCGGCACCATGCCGTTGTCCCATTGTGCGGTGAACAAGGTTTCTATTTCCTGCCATGCGCGTGGCAGATCAAAGGTAGCAAACCCTAGTGCCGCGAAGGCGCTATCCCAGTTCCACTGGTACGGATACAACCCGGCTGTCGGCACGGTGTAGCCACCACGATCATTGTCTTTCAATATATTGATAGCTTGTTGATCTAACGCTTCCATCATCGGTTCCCTAAACTGTTTTCTGTCCAAATCTTCATTGATCTTTTCACGTGGCTACTTCACCGACCCTGCGGTAAGTCCCTTCACCATAAAGCGCTCTAGTCCGAGGAAAATAAGCATGATCGGCACCGTCGCAATCACTGCACCGGCCATCAAATGCTGCCGTGGGATCTCAGAACTGTTGAGCATGGCAACCCCTCGAGTCAGGGTGAATTTCGATGGGTCATCTAATAACATGAATGCCAATAGGAATTCATTCCACGCAATCATGAACACGTATAGCGAAACCGACGCCATGGCTGGCAAACTCAGTGGCAGGGTGATTTTCCAGATCACTTTGAGTCGCGACAATCCATCCATCAGCCCGGCTTCTTCTATCTCTGCGGGCAAACCACGGAAATAGCCTTGCAGCATATAAAGGGCGACAGGAATGGTGGTGACGGGATAGATGAGCAAAATCCCGAACAAGGAATTTCTCAACCCCAGCATGCTAAAACCAATGTATATCGGCAGCGCGAGAACGATCATCGGCACCATATAAATCAGCAAGATTGAGCGCGACATGGCCGCCTGACCACGAAAACGTAATCGCGCTACGGCGTACGCACCTGGCACACTGAACAGCAAGGTGACAAACACGGTCGCGACCGACACGCTAAATGAGGTCAGCAAATATTCGCCAAAATTAAACTGCTCGAACAGCTCAATGTAAGAGCGGAACAAGCCCAGCCCTTTGTCCAAATCCAAACTGAAATCGAGGGGGTTGGCGAGCAACGCTTGTTGGCTTTTTAGGCTCGTCATCACCATCACGTAAAACGGTATCGCCACGATAATGATGAAAAACAAATACCCAAACCAATAGAAGAAGTTAATGATCGCGCCTTCAAATTCATGGCGATCCAGCCAACCTTTCGGCGCATCCACCAGCATGCGCGACAGCGGCCAGACGGTGAACAACGCCATGACAACCAAGGCGACGGCTTGCGATATCGTATCGATTTGTAGCGAGAGCGAAAATGGCTCTAAGCCCGTCATTACAAGGAATAACAGCAAGAATACCGTCGTGCCACTGACCACAAGCGCCGTGCCTTCTAAGCGTTGTTGCATGCGCAGCACATACACCGCGGAAACCGCACCCGCAATCAAAGACGCTAACATCACAGGTGCTACGGCGGCCCCTGTCATCAGTGCCAATGCTACCGTGACAGTCACTGCGGAGCTTGCACCCCACAGCGCACCAATTGCCGCACACACAAAATCGGATTGTCGGTACCAAATCTGATCGGAAGTCGTTTTCATAACCCCTCCTCCCTGCTGACATATCGGAAAAACAAGAACGAGAAGATCAACAAGCACGCGAAGATCACCACAGCAACGGCCGCGCCCGCACCAATGTTCGACAAGGCGAATGCCTGTTCGTATACATTCACTGTGAGTGTCCGTGTGCCTGCGTTACCGCCAGTGAGAAGGAAAATGTCGTCAAATTTGTTGAACGTCCAGATAAAGCGCAGCAAGAACAGAACGGACAAGATGCCCAGTAGCTGCGGAATCGAGAGATACCAGAACTGCTGAAAAGGTGATGCTCCATCCATACGCGCGGCTTCATACATGTCCGCATCAATAGATTGCATTCGCGCCAAAATGAACAAGAACGAAAGGGGGAAATAGCGCCAAATTTCAAACACAGTCACGCTGATCAAGGCCAGAGGCTTCTCACCAAAGAAATTGATCGGGGATTCAATCGCGCCCATTTGAATGAGCAGTGCATTGGCTGAACCGGAAAATGGATCGAACAATGTCACCCACGTAAAGGCAACGGCAATGACAGGCGCAACATACGGGAACAGCATTAATCCGCGGATGATGCCTTGTCCTTTAAACGTTTTGTTCAGCAAGAGCGCCGCCATCATGCCCACCACGAGCGCACCGACGGTGCCAAACACGGTGTAAAAGATGGTCACCCACAGCACTTCTCCAAACTCGTCGCTATCAAACACTTTGGCGAAGTTTTCGGTGGTAAAATTGGCATTGAAGAGATCTGAGCTGCTGACGCCCGTCATTTCTGCAGGGTAATCACGCATCCCAACAGGGTTAGCAAGGTACGCTGCTTCTACCACAACCGGTATTTGAAGCCTCTTTTTGTAGCCTGGTTCCCAGTCACCCAAATCACAATTGATTTCGCGCCCGCTGAGCGTGCAGTTTTCTGGCACAGACTGAACGGCTAGCCCTTCAGGCAGCACGTCTTTCAGCGTCACCTCTGTAATCGGCTTTTCTTTCGATCGGTTCGTTAAACGGTATTCAATGAGAATGTCATCGCCGACAGCTTTCGCTTTGCCTCGAAAACGTTCATAAACGTTGGGCTCTACCGCACGTAAATCTGAGAGTTGAATGGGTTTCACACTGATCCAGAAAATGGCCAGCAATGGCAGCAGTACCACCAATGCCACAGAGATCAGAGTGGGAGACAAAAGGCCCCATGCAAGCCGCGTTTCGCGCCGTTGCAGTGGCCCTACCCCTTTCGGCGGTTGAGGCTGAGTATTGTAAGATTGTTCGCTCATCCCAATTCCTTGGATAATATCTGCCCGTCAGGAGCGGAAATATCCGCTCCTGTGTTAAGGCAAAATAACGCTATTGGATTTCAGCTAACGCTTTATTCATCGCATCGACAGTGCTGGATGCGTCACGTTTGCCGTCTATGTATTCACGTACCAGACGATTGATGGATTGGCTGTTGATCACGCGAGATGCCAGCGCCAATTGGCCTTCTGCCACACCCCAACGTTGTGCATTGTTCAAACCCGACACGATTTCGTCGATCATCTCTGCTTCGTACAGCTCAGAGAGTGGTGCTTTGCGGTCAACGCCCACAGGCAGTTTTGACCACGCTTCGGTATATAACGTCGGGTTGTTTTCATCACCACGTCGAACAGGGAATTTACCTTCAGGGGCAATGGCCAAGGTGTTGGTGTAGCCGTCGCTCATTGAATAGCGAACAAACGCCATGGCGTTATCAATATCCGCGTCCGTGGTGATACCGAAATAACGCACATCGCCCCACGCGGCGCCTTCTGGGTTAGACGGGCCGGAGAAACGCGTCACGATACCGGTTTTAGACGCCAACTCAGGGCTGGTTGGATCGTCATTGATGGTTGGTGGCGCACTGTCTCGCAAGCCTGCTAGCTCATCAAGAATGAAGGGAGACCAAATGATCATGGCTGCCTTGCCTGCGAAATACAGTTCACGCGATTGCTTCCAATACAACTCCCCATCCGGTGAGGCATTGGCAATTGCTTTGTAGAAATCGAGCACTTCTGTGGTCTTTTTCTTATCCAGTGCTTGGATACCCTCTTTGTTAACCGGAGACACACCATTAGCGAGGAAAACATGCTCTAGCACTTGGCTCATGAAGTTTTCATCCACTTTGGTTGCTGCCACAAAACCAAACATTTCTGGCGGGTTGTGTAGCGCTTTCAGCGCCGCAACGACATTCTTAAATGAATCTGGCGCAGCAAGTTTCTTCTCGTCGAATAAGTCTTTTCGGTACACAATCATTTGTGTCCAACCATCGACGGGCACCGCCGCGTAACCATCTGGCACCGTGGCCATTTGCAGTGCGCCAGAAGCAAAGGTGTCATCCCCTAGCTCTTCCACTACTTCGGTGGCAGCATCAGCGTCGAGAATCCCAGCTTCACTCCACGGCAAGGTATATTGCAGCGGGTGATAAATCACATCAGGCAAATCACCGGCAGAGAAGGCTGCCGTAGCACGTGTGCCAAGGTCGCTTTCCGTTACAGGAATGACTTCCACTTTGGTGCCAGTGAGTTTTTCAAAATCCTTTGCCATGTCTTTTTGGCGCTCAAGCCGCTCAGGTTGCTCCTCTGTTGTCCAGAATCTAAACGTGTCGGCCGCATAAGCGGATGAAGCACCAAACATCGCTGACAACACAATACCTGCCAACCAACGACGCTTGCCTGCTTGCTGATTATTCATGGTTTTCTCCTTTTAGTGCGTCACTACTTCCTACACTGACGACGTGTCAGTACTGACGCTCTCATGATCATCACGATGACAATGAGAACGTCGTTGCATCAGTTGGGCATCCATGAGTTCACGCAACGCTTCGGGTTGCTCGCCGTTAATTTGTCGCAATAGCAACGACGCCAATTGTTCTCCTGATAGCCGCATATCAACGGAAAACGTGGTAAGTGGCGGAGAAGCAAACTCACTTTCTGGCAGTCCGTCATAGCCAATCACGGCCAAATCAGACCCAATTTCTAATCCTTTGTCCGCTGCCGCTCGGTAGACACCCAGCGCAGCAATATCCAGTGCACACACAATCGCGGTAGGCGGTTGCGGCAACCCAAGCAGCTTCGCACCCAGTCGCTGACCCGCAGCTTTGGTGATCCCGCCAGATACGATGAGCGCTTCATCAATGTCTAGCCCAGCCTGCGTGATCCCATCTCGGTAGCCCTGCTCACGAAGATGGCTATAGTTGTATTCTTTGCCGCCATTGATGAATGCGATGCGGCGATGTCCCTTGTTCGCCAGCAGGCTGACAGATGCCTGCATGGCTGACTCGCCACGAATATCGAAATTGCTCACACCGGACATATCAGCGGTACGACCAAAAATCACAAACGGCACCTTGGCCGCTTTGAGTAGATGAACACGCCCATCATCCACTCGGCTTCTGGGCAAAATAAAGCCATCCACTTTGTGCTCCGCAATCAATCGCGACAGCGTCGATAGTTCGTCATCTTCACTGTTGGCAGTTGCCACCGTCAGCGTCCAATTTTGACGGCTAACTGCACGGCTTATCCCATCAATAAAGTTAGTCAAAAATGGACGGTGGGCGTTGTCGTTACCCAAATTAAGCACGAGGCCAATCGCTCTGACCTGTCCCGTTTTTATCGCCTGCGCATAGCTCAGCGCCCGATAGCCAATTTCCTCAGCTTTCGCTCTGACGCGTTGCTTCGTCACAGGTGAAATGTCGGGATAATCATTCAGCGCTCGAGAAACCGTGCCTTTGCTCAACCCCAAGGCACGCGACAGATCATTAATCGTCGGACGTTTATCTCGTTGTGATTTGGTCACACTCTTGGCGCGAAGACTGAATGTCATTGGTCACTCACTTTTTGCATCATTCTTTTAAAAACTATTTAACGAAACCGGTTTCGGCAAATAATGAATGCATCAATAGTGAGAAAAAAATGCCCCCATAAGCGAACCGACCGAAGGGGGGTTGATATCGAATACCTTAAAGTTGTTTAGGCATCGTCGATAAGAACGAGGAATAAGAAGGAAGGGTTGGAAAGTGAAATAAGGAGAGGAGGAAACAAAAAAGACCAGCTATTTGCTGGCCTTCGCATTTTAGAGAGGGAACGTTAATCGGCTACAACTTGCGTCCCAGTCGCTTCTCAACCTGCTTCTTTTCCCATTCGGGGCCAAAGAAATTGAACACTTCAAACGCACTTAAACCATGGGAAGCAATACCAATACCCCAACCAAGTGCAGGCCACCATGCCCAAATATACTCAGGGCTGGTCATGTAGTTCAAAATAAACAGCCCAGTAATCACCGAGGCATAAGTGATCAGGTGCGAATAGAAACCTTTGATTTCTCGAACCTGGTTGAGGATACGTGTTTCTTCTTCCGTAATTTTAATATCTTGGGTCATGTCGGGCTCCGGGAGTTTTTGAAGATCAGAGACTTGAAGTTCAAAGACAGCAGCCAAAGATTTCAGTGATTCCAACCCCGGTTTATCACCGCGCTCAATTCTCTGAATAGTGCGAACGCTTAATCCGCTCATTTCAGAAAGTTGTTCTTGAGACCAACCGCGCTGTAACCTAAGTTTCCTGATAATCATTGTTCAATCCTTTGTGCTGTGTGCCCTTTAAAACTACCGAAAAATGACCAGATGCGAGAACGACACCAGCCCGACACCAACATGACAATCTATTAAAAACAACATGTTAAAACGAAAATAAGCATACGCAACATTGGGCGACAACCTTGCGACTCAAACCCGACAAGACCCGCTACGCGGGTGACGGGATCTCAGTACGCACCACACTCGCCATTGGTACAGGTACCATAACAGAGCGTCCAAGTTGACCCACTTCCATCGCAATAGGTCGCGCGCCTTCACCATCAACCAAGGTTCCGGTCATGCCTTGGAGCGAACCATTAATCACTGCCACCGTCGAGCCACTAATAAGATTATTCGCCAATGACGTGACATCATCATAGTGATACAGAATCGTTTTAATTTTCACGATGTGAGTTTCAGGAATAGCAGCGAGGTAATTGCCATTTCTGATCAAATGCGAGAAACCTGGTGCGAGTTTCACCTGTTGCAAACCTTCAGGTAACGTACGTACAAAAACATGAGATTTAAACAAAGGTTCATACGTGGTTTTAGTTTTAATGCCCACCATGGTTCTAATAGCTCGGCGCGGCAAATAAACGTCATACCCTTTAGCTGACAAATGATCGAACAGAATATTCTCCGAATGATCATGGGTATAAACTGCATACCAACGATAGTAATGCAATGCCATCTCTCCTAACTTTCAACGTATTGAAACGGCCTTCAAAGGCCCAAAAAGTAAAAATAAATTTGTCTGAGTGAAATCAAGCCAACGGCGTCGCGGCTTGTTTTACGGTTCAAGAAGTCTCGTTGCGCGGAATGATCGTCATTCGCGAACGACGAAACCAATAATGGGCGCGATATTATCGCTAGTTACTCACTGATGAAAGCAAATTAGCATGTTGGTGATAGAAGGGCTTTTAAGTGCGTCAAAGTCTTGGCGGATAGTATGTCCACTGAGGGAACAATGCGGCAGTGTTCACGTGAATAGGCTTTATCACGCAGTCATCAGTCGTTTGTATTATTCAGGGTTTTGTACCATTTCAATACGCAGATTCAAAGCCAGATAAGTCCTTCATAGGGTTTCTTTTTCAAGCTTTTAAGTCTTTGCGACAGGCCGCCCGTATGCACTTCAAGCTTATGCCCATCAGGGTCAAGAATGTAGATAGAACGCCCTTCACTTCGGTTGTCTTTCCATTCTTTAACTCCCGATGCTCTAAGCTTGTCAGCCATTACATCAAACGCTTGCTCATCAATATCAAGCGCAAGGTGTGTGTAGTCACTTTTATCACAAGGCTCGTCAACCGACAGGCAAAGCCAAAAATCGCCAAGGGTCAAATATGCGCCAGTGTTCCAACGGACATGTCCGGTAAAACCGAGATGCCCAATATAAAATTTCAGCGAAGCATCCAGGTTCGAAACCGCCAGAGTGACGTGATTAATTCCGCGCAGCATGGTTACGCATCCACCAGCAATTTAGTAAGAAAGTGCAATGCCTGCTCATCACCAGGGAAGTCATCAAGTGTCATTCTGTTTTGATAGCCGATTTTTTCGTAGAAGGGCTTTGCCTGAAAACTGAAGGTATCTACCATGGCTGACTTACAACCTTGTTCAATCGCGAGGGCTTCCATTTTTTGCATTAAATCTGAACCCACTCCTTTTCCGTTTAATGAAGGGTCGACCCAAAGGTAAAGGATGTGCATCCAATTCCCCCATAAGCGCGAAATAATGCCCCCCACACGAACGCCATTTTCATCCAACGCAAAAACGCCGACTTGAGTCTCATTGAGGTGTTCAACAAACGGGTCGTTAAACGCACGCAGCCCCGCTCGGACATCCTGAATGTCTTGTTCGGAGAGGTTAGTCACCACTTGGTATTCCATCACTTTTCCTTAAATCTGGTTTTGCTTGCGCCTGCTCGGCTCATTGTGAACCTATCGCACCAGACGCACTTTCTCGTCTTTGAACTTCGAGCAGTTTTCACCCAATCGTCGAGATTGGAACACACAGCTAACCTCACCCATTACTCAGTTTCAAATTAGAATCGTTGCAATTAACATTTTATCAACCAATAATTTACATTCTTGCGAGTCGTATTGGGTGGTATCGTGCGTATTCTTATCGTCGAAGATGACAGATTGATCAGCGAAGCGATTGAACAGCGCTTTACTAAGCAAGGCCATGGTGTGGATTGTGCCTATGATGGCAATATCGCGCACGCCATGGTGAGCCAAACTGAATACGATCTGGTGATCTTAGACCTAAACCTACCTAACAAGTCTGGTGAGCAAATCGCCAGAAAAATCCGCCATCATTCCGATAGCCCCATCCTTGTGTTAACCGCACGAACCGACGTGCAAGATCGCATTCAGTTGCTAGATTTGGGCGCTGACGATTACGTCACCAAACCCTTTGATTTTGGCGAACTCGAAGCACGATGTCGCGCTGTGGTAAGACGTCGACAGGGCACCGATACAAACAACTTGATGTTTGGCGATATTGAGTTTGACGCAGTGCGTTGCAAGGTGTTTGTGCAGGGTGAAGAAATCGTGCTCAAACAGCGCGAATTGCGATTATTGGAGATATTCCTCAGCCATACCAATCGTGTGATGAGCAAAGAAGAAATCATCGACCATCTCTACGGATTTGATGACACGCCGAATACCAATGCCATCGAAACCTATGTGGCCCGCCTCAGAAAAGCCATTTCACAAAGCAATGTTGAAATCAAAACACTCCGTGGCTTGGGCTACGCCATTGATAAGCAAAGCTAATGATGCAAAGCGCTGAATCCGGCCGTTTATTCCCTTTGCATTGGTCAAGCAAGAGTCTGCGTTTTCAGCTGCTTGCCACGGCGTTCACTGTATTGCTTGCAGTCAGTATTGTTACCCTGTGGGCGGCCAATCGCTACGCACACCACACCGCCCAGCTGTCTTATGATCGCTCTCTTGGCGGCGCTGCATTTCAAATCATCGATAATGTACGCTTCATCAATCTAAGCTGGGTGGTCGACATTCCCCTATCGGCGTTTAAAGTACTGGCGCAATCACCTAGAGATCGGGTGTTTTATCTGGTTGTGAATGAAGACAGAGAAGTCATTACCGGCTATCAAGATTTGATGAACAGCTCCGACATCACGACCCGCATTGAAAAGCACACCAATCAACTCGAACCCAGCGCATCATTTTTCGATATGGATTATCGCGATGAGCCTTTTCGCTTCACCATCGTCAGTAACTCGATTAACACGCCGAGTGGGTTGAAAGACGTATATGTGTTGGTGGGGCAAACACTAAACTCGCGCCAAGAACTCAAAGAAGAAATCACCTTCCAAGCACAAAACTTGGTTGTGTTGGTCATTCTGACCTCTCTGACGTTAACTCTGCTGTCGACATGGAAAATCATTCGTCCGATCCGCGACATCAACAAGAAAATCGCAAAACGATCGAACGTGGATTTAACGCCGATCAGCCATCAAGGGCCGCAAGAGATTGATCACCTGATCACCACCATCAATCGTTTTATGGAACAACTCGATACCACACTACGCAACCTGAAAAACTTCACCAGTGAAGCGGCACATCAACTGAAAACGCCGCTGTCAGGGTTGAAAGCGCAAGCTCAAATGGCGTTAGATTCCACGAAAGATGAAGAAGCCACTAAGCACCTGACGCACGTATTAACGGCGTGTGACCATCTTGACCGAACCATTACTCAGCTACTCAATCAAGCCACGATCACCCATCGCCACCGAAGCCTTGCTCCCAGTACAATCGACCTCAATGAACAGGTGAAATCCGTGTGTCGCGATCTCGCCATTAACGCCCTGTCGCGAGGGGTAGAGCTGGGCTACAACGAATCGGATACGGTATTTGTTGTGGGGGATGATTTCGCGCTGTCTCAAATGCTCTTAAATCTTATCGAAAATGCCATCAAGTACAGTCCGGATAACAGCGCTGTCGACATTTTTCTGGGGGTCGAGAACAACGCGGCGGTGTTACGCATTCAAGATCACGGCGATGGGATCTCAGAAAAGGATAAGCCTCATGTGTTTGAGCGTTTTTATCGAAGCCCCAACAATACCAGCCAAGGTACGGGTTTAGGCATGGCGATAGCCCATGACGTCGCCACCAACTTCAATGCATCGCTTACCCTTGAAGACACGCAGCCACAGGGGCTGACCGTGAAAGTGACCTTCCCCGCTGGCAGTTGGAGACGCGTATGAACCTTGCTCGCATTGTGAACATTACGCTACTTTTCGCCTCGCCCTTGGCATTTGGTGAAACACTCCGCGTGTATGCCGCGGCCTACATTTCTGAAATGCAGCCGCTGCTTGATGACTTTCAAAAGCGCCATCCAGACATTGATCTTCAATACAAAGCCATCAGCAGTAACACGTTAAATCAATACATTCGCAATGGCACTGAGCCCAAACCAGATGTAACGGTCAGTTCGGTGATGGACTTACAATTTAGGCTCGTCAACGATGGTTTTGCCTTACCTTACAAGCCAGTCGCTAGCCGGATGCCCGATAGCAAAGAGCACCTGCCTAGCTGGGCAGTGTGGCGCGATGAACTCTATGGATTCAGTTATGAACCTGCAGTGATCGTGCTGAACAAAGCCTTCATGGAAGGCAAAGTTGTGCCGAAAAATCGCGTCGAGCTGTTGAGTTTTATCCGCCGCTACGGGGATCAGCTGAACGGGAAAATTGGCACCTTCGATATTCGCACAGTGGGCATTGGGTATCTTTTGTGGTCGTTCGAGCGCATTCAAGCCACCAACTACGGTCAAATTTTAGAGCTCTTTAAACAACACAATGCACGGACTTTCCCAAGCTCCGCTTCTATGCTGACGGCCTTGCACAACGAAGAAATTCTGCTCGCGTACAACATCATGGGCTCATACGCTCGAAGCTGGGAACAGCGGTATGAGGATGTGATTATTGTCGCTGCCGAGGATTATACCCCCGTGGTGATTCGTTCGGCATTTATCAATAAATCGACCCAAGCCCCCGATGCTGCTAAGCGTTTTCTCAACTATCTGGTGTCCTACGAAGGTCAGCAATTAATGGCGCGCCAAACCAACATGCCGCCTATCCGCTCAGACATTAATAGCCCAAAATCTGCCAACTTTATGCGCGCCACGCTGACCGATCAGTTAAAGCCTATACCGATGGACGTCACCTTGTTGGTGAGCTCAGATCAGAATAAACGCGACATCGTGATCACCGAGTGGGAGAACGCCCTGAAGGAGTTTGAATAGCCCGCGGTATTTCCCCTTCAGACCCCATATTGACCATGACAGCTTTCTGACAGTTTCGATTTTTACCCTTTAGCCACAGTTTTCGACGTATCTGGCTAAGGAGTTACAGAGTGGAACAATCAATCAGCATTCCTTGCATGCTCATTCGTGGTGGCACATCCAAGGGAGCCTATTTTCTTGCCAGCGATCTTCCCAACAACGCGCAACAACGTGACGATGTGCTTATTCATGTCATGGGCTCAGGAGACACCCAGCAAATCAATGGCATTGGCGGCGGCACTAGCCTGACCAGCAAAGTGGCCATCGTTTCGCAAAGTGCGGTTGAAGACGTCGATTTGGATTACCTCTTCGCACAAGTCGGAGTAGAACAGAAAATTGTCGATACCAAACCATCCTGCGGCAACATCCTCTCCGGCATTTTGCTGTTCGGCGCAGAGAAAAAGCTCATCACACTGAATTCCCCTGAAACCACTATCCGAGTGCGTAACGTCAATACCAATACCATCATCGAAGTGACCGCAGAGACTCCCCACGGCCAAGTAAAATTAGACGGTGACATTAAGATTGATGGCGTGCCAGAAACCGGCTCCCCCGTGTTGCTGAATTTTCTCAACGTCGGCGGCGCGAAAACAGGACACCTATTCCCTACAGGTAACCGAAAGGACGAGATACAAGGCGTCCCCGTCAGCTGTATTGATGCCTCTGTCCCCATGGTTCACATTCATGCACCATCGCTAGGAAAAACCGGTCATGAAACCAAAGAAGAACTGGATAGTGATGCGGCGTTTTTAACAAAGCTGGAATCGATTCGCCGCGAAGCCGGAGAGAAAATGGGCATGGGCGATGTCAGTGACAGCGTGATCCCTAAAGTCTCCTTGCTCTCACCACCGGCCTTTGGCGGTAACATCACATCGCGCTATTTCGTGCCACATAACTGCCATGCAAGCCATGCGGTGACAGGGGCCATTTGCGTGGCGGTTTCCACCATGTTGCCGGGCACGGTAGGCCATGATTGTGCGCGAGACATCGCCAGCAATCGTATTGAGATTGAACACCCTGCGGGCAAAATTCAGGTCAGCGTGGTGATTGAACCCGGCACGGACGAACCACAAATTCGCCAAGCCGCTTTGGTCAGAACTGCCCGTCCACTGTTCAAAGGCAATGCGTATTACTAGACGCTCAGGGTCAGCTGTCTAATACCAAGAGCCAAATGTCTATAACCACACAGCTATCGCCACAAAGCTATCGCCAAAAATCTACAACAAAACACCGATAGCGAAAAACGTTTAGCCGCGAAACAAGGGTAACCCGCCCTCCAAACGCCACCAGCACGGTGGCGTTTTTTGTTGGCTGACAAAGACGCTCCATCGAGTTAGCAGTGATCGATGTAACTATTTTGTTATCCGGTTGTAACGTGCCAGCTTCATGACAGCTTCGCCGATTAGCGTGAATCCTGAAATACAAACTAATCACTCATCTCACCGCCACCAAGAGCGGTTTGAACAGATACAAAAGGTGAAAAGATGTTTATTCACAGCAAAGCGAAGCAAGTCATTTCTCAAACGTTCTCACTGAAAGCCATGGTTTTGGCAATGGGTGCGATGGTTGTCGTCCCTCAAGCCGCAATGGCAGAAGAGGTGTCATTCGATGGAAAGCGCGTGCAATTCACCATTCCCTATAAAGAAGGTGGCGGCACCGATACATGGGGACGCTTCTATGCGCCGCTTCTGAGCACAGAGCTACCAGGGAACCCAGTGGTGGTCGTGAAAAACATTCCCGGCGGCGGTTCAACCAAAGGTGCAAACCAGTTTGCCCGTAAAGCCAAAGACAACGGGCTAAACATTTTCGCAAGCTCCGCGTCCACCCAATATCCTTACCTGCTTCAAGATCGCCGAGTGAAATATAACTATAACGACTGGGAAGTTGTGCTGGCATCACCAACAGGCGGTGTGGTGTATGTGTCACCGTCTACCGGCATTTCTTCGGCAGAAGAACTGATAGAGAAAAAAGGCGACCTCAAGTTCAAGTACGCCAGCCAAGGCGCAACCTCTATCGATCTCGTGCCATTACTGGCGATGGATTTGTTAGATATGGACGTTCAAGCCACCTTTGGCATGAAAGGTCGCGGCGCTGGTCGATTGGCGTTCGAGCGCGGCGAAGTGAACATTGATTCGCAAACAAGCTCTTCTTACCTGAAAAAAGTGACACCATTGGTTGGCGAAGGAAAAGCAATTCCACTGTTTAGCTTTGGGATACTTGGTGACGATGGCGAGCTGCAACGCGACCCTAATTTCCCTGATTTACCGCACTTTGCCGAAGTGTATGCCATGGCGAACCCAGACAAATCAGCGGAGCAAGGATTTGAAGTTTGGAAAGCCTTCTTTGCCGCGGGTTTTGCGGCACAGAAAATGATTTTCTTGCCAAAAGGCGTGTCTCCCGAAGTGCTTGCAACATGGCGTCAATCCGCCACGGCGTTAGTCAGTCAGCCAGACTTCAAAGCCAAGTCTGACAAAGTACTCGGCGACTATCCGCAGCTCACTGGCGACAATGCACAAGCCGCACTGAAAACCGCCCTTTCGCTCGACGAAACCAATCGTAACTGGGTCAGAAACTGGCTCACCGAGAAATACAACACCAAGTTCTAAGCGACTCCATCTTGGGGCTCTGCACATTCATGCCAATGTGTAGCGCCTCCTTTTTCATTGAAAGGCGACGTTGTATGTTCAGCGAATTATTCGATGCTCTCCAGACCATTCTCAGCCTGAACCACATCACCTACATGCTGGGCGGCGTGGTGCTTGGGCTGGCAATAGGTATTTTCCCCGGGCTTGGCGGCATCGCCGGGCTTTCCTTGTTACTGCCATTCTTATACGGCATGGACCCCATTTCGGCGTTAGCCATGCTCATTGGCTTGGTCGCCGTTATCCCAACATCCGACACCTTCACATCGGTATTGATGGGCATTCCCGGTTCAAGCGGCTCTCAAGCCACCGTGCTTGATGGCTTTCCGATGGCGAAAAAAGGGCAAGCCGCCCGCGCCCTTTCCGCGGCTTTTACGTCCTCTCTTTTTGGCGGCTTGTTTGGTGCCGTGATCCTCACGGGATTTGTCTTGATTGCCCGCCCAGTGATCCTCGCGTTTGGATCGGCAGAACTGTTCATGCTGACGCTTCTAGGCCTCAGCATGGTGGGCGCGCTCGCCGGCAAAAGTTTCGTAAAAGGGTTATCAGCCTGTGGGCTTGGTGTACTTCTTGGCAGTTTAGGTAGCGCCCCAGCCACGGGCGAATACCGCATGGTTTTCGACAACTTCTACCTGATGGACGGCATCCCGTTGGTGGTTGTCGGCCTTGGGATTTTCGCGCTTCCGGAGATCATTGATTTATTGCGCCAAAACAAGCCCATTGCAAATGCCAGCACCCTCGGAAGCGGCTGGATGGAAGGCGTGAGAGACTTCCTGAACAACAAATGGCTCGCGGTACGTTGCAGCGTGATCGGTTGTATTATTGGTGCGCTTCCCGGTCTTGGTGGAAGCGTGGTGGACTGGATTGCCTACGGCCATGCCGTGCAAACCACCAAAGGGAAATCAGAATTTGGCCACGGCGATGTTCGCGGCGTGATCGCCCCTGAATCCTCAAACAATGCCAAAGAAGGGGGCGGGCTGGTTCCCACGCTGCTGTTTGGTATTCCAGGTTCAGGCAGCATGGCCGTTTTTCTCGGTGGCATGGTGCTTGTCGGACTAGAACCGGGGCCAGCCATGGTCAGCACCGACCTTGATATTACCTACACCATCGTATGGTCATTAGCACTCGCGAATGTGTTTGGCGCGGGTGCGTGCATGTTTATCTCCCCTTGGGTCGCCAAGCTCACCACTATTCGCTATGCCTTGCTTGCGCCGTTTATGGTGATGGTTATTTGCTTTGCCGCTTTTCAGGCCACACGAGATTTGGGTGATCTCATCACGCTGCTTGCGATTGGCTTTTTAGGTGTGCTGATGAAGCGATTTGATTGGCCTCGCCCCGCGTTTCTCATCGGCTTTGTGCTGGCTAGCGGTATGGAAACCTACCTCTATCAAGCCGTACAGTTCGATGGAACAGGCTTCCTATTGCGTCCGGGTGTCATCATCATCGGTGTGATTACCTTGGTGTCTTTGTTCTTTATGTTCCGTCAAAACACCAAAAAGCAACGTGAAGCGCAACAAGATGCGGGCGTTGGTGCGCCACTGGCCTACAACCGCAAGCCTCAAGTTATTTTTGCAGCGGCGGTGAATCTCGCGTTCCTGTATTGCATTTATGATGGCTTCCAGCAAAGTTTCCTCGGCGGTATCTTCACCATCGTGATTGGCTGTTTAATGTCTGCGTTGTCCGGCATTGTGCTCTGGCAACTGCTAACCAAACCCAGCACTGACCCCGTCTACTTTGATCTGGAATATGAGCAAGGCTATGCCCTAAACAAAGATGCCACCAGCATGATGCATTACCTTTACTGGCTGCTTGCCCTGATCGTGGGCTGTTATCTGGTGGGTTATGTCATCGCAATTACGGTGTTTTTCATCGCCTTCCTGGTGGTGAAAGCCGGTGTCTCGCTGCCTCGTGCATCGTTGCTCACCGCGCTGGCTGTCGGCTTCTTGCTGTTCTTGACCGACGCCATGGTGCTGGAGTTGCCTGTCGGCTTGCTTCAGGAATACGTTGAACTGCCTTGGCCGCTTGGCTACTAACGGGGGCCACTATGACCATCAAAACCATTATCATGCCATTCGCGTCCCATGCTCACGCCCAAGAGAGACTAGAAGGCGCGTTGAATGTCGCGCGCTACTTCGATGCACACTTAGAGGTATTGCACGCCCAGATAAATCCGCGTCAGTTATTACCGGAAGAAAGCCAACTCATCTCTGACGAGTTCTATAAACGCATCGACCAAATCGTTTCAGACTATGTCAGTGAAGATTTTGAATCAGTGCGCGAAACCTTCGATGATACCTGCGCGAAACTGGGGATCACCCAAATGCCTGCTACACCGAAGCAAAGTGCCAGCACGGCACATTGGCAAGACGTACCGGGTTTTCGCGGCGAAGTGGTGGCAGAAAAAGGAAAACTCGCCGACTTAACGGTCGTGCCGCAGCCCAAGCGCGGGAAGTCGAGCGTGAGCTTTGAGGCAGCGATTCTTCACAGCGGGAAACCTGTTCTGGTGATGCCGCGCACGCAAGCTCAATTTTCACCAAAGCATGTCGTTATCGCGTGGAACGGTGATACTCAGGCAGTGCGTGCCGTGGCCGCCGCAATGCCCGTATTACGGCGTGCAAACACCGTCACTATCATCACCAGTGAACGCTCTGAAAGTAAGCGCCCAACCCAAACCGGGCTGTGTGATTACCTCGCCCTGCATGACATAGAAAGTCACTGTGTGGTATTTAAATCTGGCCGTATGCGTGTACCTCAAGCCATCTTGGAGACAGCCAAACAGCATGACGCCGATTTAATTGTTTGCGGCGCTTACGCACACCAGCGTATTCACCAGCAGATGTTTGGTGATGTAACTAAAACACTGTTGAGGAAATCGACGATCCCGCTGCTCATGATTGGATGACAGGTAGACACACAACAAAGGCCACCGAGCAAGGTGGCCTTTAACGTTAAACCCTTGATTTAGTATATATATTAGGTAACGGGTGCATTGGGAAGCAGGCACATTAGGGGCTAGATAAAAACAGGCTTGAGAAATGGGTATGGGGAAATCGCGAAAACCATTCCAATGAAGATCTTGCCAATGAAGAAACTGCCAATCAAGAAATTACCAATGACGGACATAGCAACAAGGAACATGGCAACGAGGAACATGGCGATGCATTGCATGCAGGTGAAGAAAAAGACGAGTGCAAATAACTAGCGCTTGCTGCATTGTTTGAACGCAACAAGCGAAAGCGCGTATGGCTCACTGAGAAACGTTTATTTCGGCAAGAAAATGCGAAATAACGCCCCTTCTTCATCACTCAAATACAGGGATTTTTTACGCGGTCGAGAATAACTGGATGCGTCATCTAGGTTCCAATGAGGAGATTCGATCCCATCATGCAACGCGATAGACAGGCCGAGCTGTTTGAGCTCTTCCAAGTTTTCTGATTCTTTAACGATGTCGCCGCTCAGTACATTTACCAGCTTCATACTGCACCTCTCGTCAGGCGTTTCCTTGTACCCAAACCGAGAGAAAACTCACTCTTCACACTATCTGGGCACTAACCTAATATCGAAGCTAGCAGAGAAATATGACAATCTCGCGAATCATTTATTACAGACTCTGAACACACCGTTATGACGATTGATACTCAGCAGTAATCGCTTGCTTCAACTGTTTGATTCGCATTTCTTTATAGCCAAAGATGCCGAACATCGCGGCAGTGACACCGATGCAGGTATAAAGTTGAACTTGTGAGTAAACACCCAAGTTTGTGAACAAGAAATACAGCATCAATGCCATTAACACGGCCTGAATGATCCAACGCGACTTATCATTAAAGTTAAACGATTTGCTGTCTTCATCGAATCTAACGTGAACGCGGCCAACCAGAAAACCAAGGTTGATGAGCAACCCATCATTATCTGTCGCTTCTTTGTAATCAATGCGGTTTAACGCAAGGTATTTTTCCAGACCTTTCAGATCCATGTATTCGTTCTC
Source organism: Enterovibrio calviensis DSM 14347 (assembly GCF_000621165.1). GTDB lineage: Bacteria > Pseudomonadota > Gammaproteobacteria > Enterobacterales > Vibrionaceae > Enterovibrio > Enterovibrio calviensis. Next base: position 214,251 of record NZ_JHZA01000001.1, read on the forward strand.
CTTCAAACGCAAAATGGCAGGAAATAACAACGCTTGTGTCCTGCTCGCCCAGATAATACCAGAAGGATACGAAGGCAACAGTGCCCATTACGCAGAACACTCTCGCTGGCACTGCACAAAAAAGTGAGAAAATATTTCACCCCTTTCAAAGACTCGCCCGTTTATACCGAAAAACCTACAGAAAAAAGGAACGGTATATGAAGCGCAATCAAGTCTCTATTGCAGTTGCAGCAGCCCTCACAGTGATCATCGGTTGTTCAGAATCCATCAATGATCGCAAGTCCACCAACGCCGATGCGCCTAAGCCAGCCATTCAAGAAGAAGTCGCTCTGGCAGAAGCCGACGCCGTGCAAGTCTTGCCCTCTCCGCCCCTACAAAAGATGGTAGGGATGGCAGAGATGTCGAAAATGGGCCGAGTTAGCGCTGCACATCATCAGCTTGCTGTCATGCCGATGCCAAGCCCTGACTCTTATTTCCAACCTGAAAATCGTGATAACTACTTGGACACGCCAAGCAACGACACAAAATTAGTAGCGACGTCTCCGCTTTCGACCTTTTCCATTGATGTCGATACCGGCAGTTATGCCAACGTGCGCAGTTACCTCAAAATGGGAAACAAACCCCCAGCGGATGCCATTCGTGAAGAAGCGTTCATCAACTACTTTGACTACCAGTACGCCGCGCCTTCCACCAAGGTTCTGCCGTTCTCTGTGAATACAGAAGTCGCACCCGCTCCGTGGAATGCAGAATATCAACTGATGCGCATTGCCCTTAAAGGCTATGACATTCCGGTTAGCGAGCGAAAAGCATCGAATCTCGTCTTTCTGGTGGATGTATCAGGTTCAATGAACCAACCCAACAAACTGCCGCTGCTGGTACAAAGTCTCTCGCTGATGGTGAAAAACCTCAGTGCTAACGACAACGTCAGCGTGGTGACCTATGCTGGCAATGCCTCCGTGGTGCTTAAACCCACCAAAGGCAGTGAACAAACTACCATCGTCAACGCACTGAAAAGCCTACAAGCTGGCGGCGGCACTTACGGGGAAAGTGGCATTAAACTCGCTTATCAACAAGCCAAAGCAGGTTATATTGATGATGGCGTTAACCGCGTCATATTGGCGACAGACGGCGATTTCAACGTCGGCGTTACTGGCTTAGATGCCCTAAAGACCTTAGTGGCAGAGGAGCGAGAAAATGGCATTTCACTGACAACCCTAGGTTTTGGACGTGGCAACTATAACGATGCCATGATGGAGCAGATCGCGAATATCGGTGATGGCAACCACGCTTACATCGACACCCTGCATGAAGCGCAAAAAGTGTTATTACGCCAAATGAGCAGTACGCTACAAAGCATCGCCTCGGACGTTAAAATCCAAGTGGAGTTTAACCCCAGCACCGTCAAAGAATACCGCTTGATTGGTTATCAGAACCGCCAGCTTCGAGACGAAGATTTTAACAACGACAACGTCGATGCAGGAGAGATTGGCGCAGGCCACACGGTGACCGCACTCTATGAAGTGACCCTTGTGGGTGATAAAGGCCGTATCGACGATCTTCGCTATCAAGACAAGCAAGCCGGCAAAACGGGCTTTGGTGACGAACTCGCACAGGTAAAAGTCAGATATAAGTTGCCGAATGAAGATCAAAGCAAACTCACGTCCTATACCGTGAAAGGCAATTCTGGCAAGCCAGCCTTCACAGAAGCGAGTGCTGATTTTCAGTTTGCTACCGCGGTTGCCGCCTTTGCGCAGAAACTCAAAGACAACCACTATGTGGATGGTTTAGCCTACAGTCAAATTGCTGATATCGCCCGAGAAAACCGAGGAGACGACCCTCACAACTACCGCGGCGAATTTATCAGCCTGGTGGAGATAGCTCAGAGCCTTTAATGGACAGTCTACGGTTTACATGAACAGTCTAAGCGACGAAAACTTGATGGTGAACTTCAGCGAAGGCGACCAACGCGCCTTTGCTGAACTCTACAAACGCCACAAAAACCCGCTTTACCGCTACTTCCTCCGGCAGCTTGGCGCGAGCCAACACGCCCGTGCAGAAGAGCTGTATCAAGACGTCTGGTATCGCGTGATTGATAAACGGGAAAGCTACACACCGTCGGCCAAGTTCACCACTTGGCTCTATCATATCGCCCACCATTTGGTGATTGATGAGCACCGCAAGAACCTGTCGTCAGACAACTACGCGAAAACGCTCAATGATGAACAAAGCGACACGCCAGATATGGACGGCGATAAGCATCAAGCCATCAAATCCTGTATGAGCTTGTTAGCGCCTTTGCAACGTGAAGCCTTTTTGCTGCGCCATGAAGCGGGGTTTGAGCCTGCGCAGATTTGCGAGATCGTCGGCGCGAAAGCCGAAGCCGTGAAAACTCGCCTTCGCTACGCGATGGAACAGTTGAGAGACTGCCTGACGAAAAAACTCGGAGAACGACAATGACAGCGCCATTCAAAGATGAAGAGATCGTCGCGCTGTACAAGGAAAGCGCGACAGAAACTCCAAGTGATGACTTGGACAATCGTATTCTTGGCTATGCCGAAGCCCAAACTCAGGCACAAGCCAAAGCAAAGACACAAACTCGCAAGCACATGCCGTGGTGGACGTATGCTGGGATCGCCGCAACGGTGGGGTTTGTCGCCTTGCTCGCTCCGTGGACATGGGTCGACCAAAGCCTGCAATCGCCGATTCAGCACGAGTTAATGAAAGCCCCAGTGCTAATGGATAATGTCGAACAAGCAGACAGTCTAGAGCTCGACGCCACGATTGACGCTGTCATTGATGCAGGTGCTGAGGCAGATGTTGAGGCAAAAATTGCACCCGCAGAAGAACAAATCATCCGCAAATCCGCGCCTAGCGAAGCTTCTCGTTCAATGAAGTTCCAATTCGCACCTCAAGAAGATGCCAGCGCCGCGATGAAAGCACTAAGCAACCCGTTCGAAGCCGTGGAAAACTTATTAGCGGCGGGAGAGAAACAAAAAGCCATCGCACTGCTTAAGCAACAACTTGAAGAAAAACCGGAGTTACTCAGCGAACTGCCATTGCATCTAGAACGTCTTCTTGATGAAGATTCAGCCGAAAAGCGAGAGTGATTAAGTAAGGTATAAAGAACCAAAGCATAAGCCCAAAACGTATGCTCCGATTGGGCTTATGCTTTCACCACATTAACCCATTTCGCTCGCCATTCTTGGGCTTCCATTGGGTCTGGCCAAAACTCTTTTTGCTTTCGAATCAGTCCATTTTCGACAGTATGAAAGGTTATTGCCCGCGCATTTTGGACGCCATCAGTTATTGATACATCCGTGACCACAGTTGCACCATCACAAACAACAGAGTGAATCTCAAATTCCCACTTCCCGTTGGCGGGGTAATAACTGTTAATGGAGACGAAATTCTTTCTACCGATCGTCAATTCGCTTGACTGAGGCCAAAAGCCTTCAAAGTCAGGACTCAACCATTCACTGGCGCGAGCAAAATCATTGGTCTTCATCGCGTTCCAAAAAGCGAGAACGACTTCCTTTGAATTCATTGACTTAAAACTCCTCAAAAAAGTGCGACATTCAGAGCTAACCTCGATAGGACAATCTGCCTAACATTCAGAACGCATGTCACTCAGCGTTAAGTTCTCAATGTCCGACTCGTAAACACAGACTTCACGATCTTGCCCTTGCATTCGATTGACGCGATTTTCAACATATTGAACACCGAGCTTTTCGATCACCGATCGTGAACGATCATTTTCGACCAAATGCATGACCTGCAATCGCCATAGCCCAAGGTGTTTTTGACCAAAGGCAATCAAGGCATTGGATGCTTCTGTCGCATAGCCATTTCCCCAAAAATCAATGCCAAACCAATAACCTAGAACGCCCAACCCATCACGTAATGTTGGAAAACTAACCGTCCCAATCACCTCACTTGTCTCTTTCAGCGTCACGGCATAAACAACTGCCTTTTTTTGGTTGAACAACGCGCTGTGAGAATCAATCCATGTCATTGCATCAGAAACCGTGTAGGGATGGGGAATGTTCGCCGTCATTTCAGCAATCATTTTATTCCCAGCCAACTCGGCAACCTTTGGGGCATCATCAATAACAAACGCTCGCAATCTAAGCCTTTCCGTTTCGATGCTTTTTTGCATATTCTTCCGCCTTTCCCAACACCCACTAACCCTTTGACTAAATTATCAAATTTCTCAGTATGGAGGATAGATCTGCAAACGTGCTATCGGGCGCAATATTGAGGAAGGGTAATGAGAAGGCGTCACACAACATCGCGTTAGTGCCAACATGGTTTCTGAGATCGAGCATATAAAATGAAAAGGCCGGATTATCAATCCGGCCTTTGGGTATTAATCGGCGTTGACTTCATACCAGGGGAAAGGCCCCATGAATTCGTCTGACAAAATGCGCCAGATGTTCATTTCCAACCACTGATCGTAACCCACCCAGTTCTCATACTTGGGCAGCTTCAATACTGATGGGATCAAGAAGGGATTGGTGCCTTTTTGTAACTCTGCATAGAAGCCAGCACGTAAGTCCTGAATAAACTCGAGCTGCGCCTGAATTTCTGCTTTGCCACCGCCTTGAAGCGGGTTCTCTCCTTCATTGTGAGAAAACACTGCGCGATCAAAATCGAGCTCTAGGATTTTACTCAATGAGCGCTCCCACTCTCGGGGGTTAAAATCTGGGACGACGGCAAAAATCACGCGATTAGGGGTCACAAGGTCGGCAATGTACGCAATACGCTCTTTCGGCAAGACAAAAACCGTCATGCCCATGCCATGGTTTAAACCTAGAAAATGCAGTTCAACCTTGGTATCACCAAACATCAAATCCTTGCGATAGCCAGACCACGTGTCCGTCGGGTTAACCATGTCTGGATAAGGGTTGGCCTTTATCCATTTCGCCGCATCTTTATGAGCCAGAATCTTTGCGCCTTCATCAAGGAAGACCTGCCCTCCACTTGAGTGATCCCAATGATTGTGCGTTTGCAGCGCCCAAATAATCGGTTTGTCTGTGATGGCTTTTATCTCTTCCACCATAGCTTTGGCGTGAGGCGTGTTGATGGTTTCAAACACGACGACACCTTCACCGGTGACGGCAAACATGGAGATGTATTCGCCAGATTGAGAGAAGCTGTAGATATTTTCAGCAATCTCTACGGCCTTCGCCGATTCCTTTACTTGCGCAAACGGTGCAGTGACAAATGCAAAATACGCAATAAATATCGCGGTAAACACTTGAAGCCTTTTCATATCGTCATTCCTTTTTAGTCCTTTAATCATTAAAAGTAGCAGTTGTGACAATGTGGAAAGAAGGTGCTAATTTGCATTTAAGGATTGTTAAATGTGCAATAAGTATGATCACTCCCGAACAAGCATTTCTGCAAGTTGTTGAATCTGGCAGCTTCAAAAAAGCGGCGCTGCATTTGGATGTTGAGCCCTCATCACTCAGTCGAAAAGTCGCGGCACTCGAAGCAAGGCTCCAAGTCAAACTGCTACAACGCTCTACAACCCGCTCGCTACCCACGGAATTGGGACAGGCTTATTACAAAGGTCTTAGCAAGCTCGTTACTGAGCAATCTGCGCTGGAAGAAGAAATTACAGGAGGGTCATCGTCAGTTCGCGGACGATTGCGCGTAAGCGCCACGGTAGACTTTGGCGAGCGGTTTCTTATTCCTGCCATCCTTCAAATCCAAAAGCAGGCTCCAGATTTGTCCGTAGAGCTGCTACTCGGCAGTGACGTCGATAATCTACTGGAGAAGAATATTGATGTCGCCTTTCGTTTTGGACCATTAGCGGATTCTTCTCTCTACGCACGGCAAGTGGGCGAGATCCCCCGCGTGTTAGTGGCCAGCCCTGACTATCTAGCGCGGATGGGAACACCCAAGAAGTTGGCAGATCTGACATCGCATCAGTTTGTGCTGTATTCACTTTCTCAAGCAAGAGTGGATATTGCGTTTGAAGATGGCAACCTGTTCTCCCATCAGGGCATTCATAGCAATGTCGCCGCCAACAGCTTACGAGCCATCCGGCCTTTAGTGGCGGCAGGCTCAGGGATCCATTGGGGGCCAAGGTGGTTATATCAGCAAGATTTGGATGAAGGGGGCGTAGTGGAATTACTTCCAGAACACCCAGTCAAAGGGTTCTCGATTTTTGCAGTTTATACTGCGAGAGATTACCTGCCTCAGAAGACGCGATTGTTTATCGAATGTGTTGTCGAGCAACTCGCTGCATTGGGTGACTAAACCTTGCAATCAGTTACTCACGCAAGTTGGATCACCATTACGCAATCTACAAATCACTAATCAAGCACGCAAGGACTCCTCATGATTTCCCGTTACGGTTTCATCATTAAATCACCGGACTACCAGCAAGAGCAGCATCAATCCGTGATTGAGTCGCCTCTGTTTCGCACCGAAATCCTTGGTGTCAGTTCAGATGACCAAGCACTCGGAGCGGCGCAAAAACTCATTGCCAATGGCGCTCAGGTGGTGGAGCTTTGCGGCGGTTTTGGTCAAGAAAGTGCCGAGAAAATCATCGCTAAACTGGACAGCGATATTCCTATTGGGTATGTGCAATTCTCAGAGCAAGAGATGAAAAAACTCGATAGCTCAGTTGAATAAGCACATGCCATTCAAAGCGCAAGGATGTAAAAAGCCCTCAAGTTTTGAGGGCTGAGAACTGAGAACTGTAATAGCGTTTAGCGCTTTATCCAAGCATCTTGCCAGTTAGTACCTGTTCCCGGCGCATAAGCACTTGGCGCTGCGCCACACCAAAGGTTGTAAGGCCACGGCTTACATTCGTAAGTGTTATTGTTATGAACAACAATATCGCCAGCCGAGTATTGGGTTCCGGCAACATAACCTTCGCCATTCGTTGGTGGCTCAGGCGTTACAGGAGGCTCTACTGGTGGAAGTACTGGCGGCTCTACAGGTGGCTGAACAGGCGGTTCAACTGGCGTGGTGACGCCACAATCGGGGGCGACACCGACTTCTTCCCAGGGTCCCCAAGGGCCGCTCGTCGATGGATGTTGTCCCTGCGTCCACCATTTAGCTTTCCAAAGCTTACCACCCCACGTTGCCGTGTCTTTTGGAAGGTACACAGTGTCTTCCTTCCAATCTGTGGAGCAGTAACCTGAAGCAGGGTTTGCCGTTGCCGATACCGTGGCATTGTAGATGGTGGTGGTTTGATCCACTTCAAACGTCATTGTTGCCGTTGCTGTGCCCACTTGGGACGCACCAAATTCAATGGTGACCTGACAAGACTCGCTCCCCAATAACGTGGTTTGTGAGCAACTGTCTGTTACGACAACCGGAGATGTCGCCACTCCCGCCCCTGAAACGGAGAGTCGGTCGATCGTGAAGGGTGCAAAACCCGCATTCTGGACGGAAAAGCTGTGCTGTTTTGGCTCTCCGACGATGAAGTCTGACAGCACTTCGTTCTCATCAAATGCCACATGAACTTTATCGCTACCACCAATAACAATGTCATCGACAAAGGTCTTAAGGGCAGCGATGTCACTGTACACCCCGTATTTCCCAGGACGGGCACAGCCGATACCCCAACTTACAATGCCTAATTGCGTTACGTTACCACCGCGGTTGATAACAATCGGGCCACCGCTATCGCCCTGACAGGAATCGATTCCACCTTGAGGTAACCCCGCACAAAATGAAACACCGCCGATTGAGGTGTAATTTCCCCCAGCCAAACGGCAATCAGCATCCGACACCAAAGGCACATCGACTTCCTGTAAAACCGAAGGTGAGCTGCCACCTTCAGCGGTACGCCCAAGACCCGCAACGGTGAGATAATCACCATCTGAAGCATATTGGTAAAGGGAGCCACTGGCGATATCGACCGCCGTCAGGCCAGCAGGAGCGTTCGTTAGTTTGAGTAGGGCGATGTCATTCGCCAAATTGGAAGTATTAAAGTTTGGGTGAATATGTATCTGTGACACGTCGAGGCGAGTGCCATCGGTACCGTTGTATCGGCTCCCGCCGATTTTGACTGCAATATGATTTGGGGCATCGGTATCTACACAGTGTGCTGCTGTTAAAACGAATCCGTTGCCAATGTAGCTCGCGCCACAAAATGAGCGGTTACTGTTTCGATTCACAATCTGGGTATAAAATTTCCAATCAGCGGGATTAGCATCAATGCCACCAACAATGCGTGGTGACACATCGGCAATGTCGGGAGTTGTTGTCTCTGCAGCCAAAAGACATGGCGCCATCATGGTGATGGTCAGTGCTATTTTTATGCTTTTATTCAATCGTTTCCCCTTGCAATATTCACGAGCTTTATCGCTCATCATTAAAAAAAGCAGAGGATTCACTGAGCTAACAACATGAAGATGCAGAGTCTTTTTTATTTGTGATTGGCGTTATAACCTACTGAATGATATCGATTACATTTCCAGTATTTTAGGGACGGAGCAACAAATGCGGGTCAAAGCCTTTGGGTGACATCGGGTAGTGTTGCAATCAGTTTGAGAACAAGCGCATCGTCAAGGGGAGAAAGCCTTTCGTTACCCTCTGGCTCTTCCAAAGCGCAACAGTGCCAGTAGTAAGGGCAAGTGCGGTGCCGTTCTTTTGCTCATCAATCATTCGATTTACGACAATTTTTGCCAAGCACTGTGAGTTTATGCAATCTACTGTAATGGAACGTAAATTCGGTATTCATGCGCTGACTCCCCTCGTAACATGCCCGAAAAACAACAACAGCCCACAATAAAACCACGATAAATCTGAACGTTACCTAAGGTCACGATGATTTATTGCAGTGGGCATATAAACGGATTCTTGGAGTTTGCGTATGTCTACACCCAATAAAAACAAATCGAAAATGGCACTCATCAAACGATTCATGACATTTATCTTCAACTTTCCGCCGTATCTGTACTTTCCTGTTAAACAGAAACAGAAAGAAAAAGCCGTCAACGACGGAGTGAAAGAGAACCCGTCACCACTAATAAAGTGACTTGCTCAATAAACATGGCTTAATCCTTTTCGCCATTCTGGTTGTTGATCTTGAAAAGCCCAAAATGTTTCCATGTGGCTGATTAGATTATCCTCAAATTGGCAAATACTGGTCGCATAGAAACTGTCTTTACACTGAGGGCAGGAAACATACGTCACACTGATCACCTTGCCACTGGTGGTTTCTTCAAGGGAAAGGATTTCAAACGTCCAACCTTCGCCAAACACTTCATTGACTGCGAGGTATTCGTCTGCGTTTTCGTAGCACTCGCGGCTTGTTGGCCACACGATGTTGATGTTTGGCTTCATAAGGTGACGAGAGCCTTGATAATCGCCCTGGCTAAAGCGCTCCCAAAGTTCACGAACACATTCCTTATTGTTCATGGCGCTTCCTTTAAAATTGTCATCGAACGCAGAATATATCACTCTGATATACAGGTCATTTTTGAGCTTGTTCGCAGACCTTAAAAGCCATAGCAATTCCGCTCGCCATCTTCTCGCCACAATTGATCACCACATTGCCAGCCTGTGACTTCGTTGCTTTGGTTTAATGTCCTCTCACATATCATCTGGTCATCTAATCGCAAGGAAGACTCATGACTGAATTACTCTTCGGGCTGCTTGCCCTCTTGTTGCTCGCCGTTTTTGGTTTTGGTGCCTTTGTGTTGATCAAAACAGGGCTAAACCGCTTGAACGTCAACATTGATTTACCTGAACTGCAGACACGAAGCACTGTGTTACTGAAAGGTGTCTTGGCCTTAGTGCTTTGTTTAGTGGCGATCGTGCCGCTTTCCATGGTGCATGATATGGCGAATGAACGAGAGTACTTGTACAACGACGTAGTGAATGAAATTGGTCAGTCTTGGGGGAGTGAACAAACCTTAGCGGGCCCCGTGTTGGTACTGCCTTACAGTTACATCGTTGTGCAAGAGGTAGAAACCCCGGAAGGTGAAGTGCGAGAGCGCCGGGTTCGCCATCATGATGAGTTGGTTATTCTCCCCAAAAACCTAACGCTGAAATCGAGCTTAACCCATGATTTTCGCACCAGAGGTATTTACGAGTCATTGGTGTATCAAAGCGTGATTGAAGGGAAGGCACAATTTGCCTTTGATCTGCCGACGATTTCCAACCTCGAGCACTTCTATTTTGATGCGGCACGTTTGGCATTTGGTTTGTCGGCCAACAAGGCCATTGATGGCGTCGATGTGTTTGAAGTAACGGGCGTAGGGGCGAGATCCGAAGCAAGCTTAATGTCAGGCACAGGGCTGAACACGACAGCATTGGAAAGGGGCTTTCACCGTCCTGTTTCTTTAGCTGAAACACCGGCACCGTTTACGCTGGATTTCAAGCTTCGCCTTCGCGGTTCACAGGGTATCGGCTTTTTGCCTTTAGGCGAGACTTCAACATTCCAGCTTGATACGGATTGGCCCCATCCAAGCTTTAGCGGCGCGTTGCCTTCAGCAAGACACATCAACGAAGGAGGCTTTTCTGCAGATTGGAACATCAGCCATTTAAGCCGCAATTATCCGCAGATCTTTGTCGATTCTTCCAGCGTCAATCTCGAAGAAGCCAATGCCTATACGCAGTTATTTCAGCCAAACACACACTACGGAAAAATCGAGCGCTCGCTCAAGTACGGTCTGCTGTTTGTTGCCCTGACGTTTATCGTATTAATGATGTTCGAACTCGGCATGCAGAAGGACAACACATCAAGTTTGTCGGCGCTGCAATACGCCATGGTTGGCGCAGCCATGACGCTATTTTATCTAGTGCTGTTGGCACTCTCTGAACACTTAAGTTTCACCATGGCATTTATGGCGGCCGCCAGCATTCCTTTGGTCAGCATTCCCGCCTACGTGGGCAGTGCGACCGCTAGCAAAGGTCGGGGCGTCATCATGCTAACCATGCTTGGTAGTTTGTATGCGCTCTTGTATTCCATCCTGCGGCTCGAAGATTATGCATTACTGATGGGCAGTGGTTTGTTGGTGGCCGTGTTATTAACCTTGATGTTTATGACACGAAAAAGCAGATAAAGTCAGAATGGAAGGTTAAGCGGAAGATAGATGAATAGCAGGGGTTAAAGAGTTACATACCAATAGCAAGCGAACACTAACGAAAAGAGGCTGATATAAATGCAGCCCCATTAGCCTCATATCTACTTATGTAAGCATGTCATTAAGACCAGTAGGGATTCCTCTACTGGTCATTAAACCGCATGGGAGGAACAAATAGTCTCTCACGCTCAATCTAACCGCGAATCATCTAAATCTTCAAAATGATGTAAAGGTTGATTAATACACCAGTTCCAAGCACTTTGCGCGATTTCATAGTTTGCGGCACTGGTGCCCGCAGACACCCAATGAGCAAACCCTAGCTCAAGAATTTTTCGATCAATAACGTCAAGAAACGTACCGTAACTCGCATGATACTTATCTTTCATTTGAGTTTGGTTTTGCTTATCCGTTATTGCATAACGATCTGGGTGCTTTTTGACCGCACCTATTGTTTCAGCGACTAACACAGAGTCCCTGCTCATATTGCTGCATATCGCCCAGCGATTCCTCATTGTGCTGGCTTCATCCGAAGGGAGGTGATCATATCGAGGGGGGAGCTCTCGCCAAGGCACGTCGATGATGTCATCACTTGAGAAATCGAGCTCAAGTGGTGCCAATGAGCCATGATTTTCATTCAACGCATCAATCATCTCTTGTCGTAACTGCTCGTCGGAGCGCTCCAAAACATCGTAGATTGCATCTAATTCCGCGTAGAGTTGATCGAGTTTTAATTCGTCACTTTCAGTCAACACATCCTTTTCATCAATAGCATCGATTTGTTCTTGAATTTCATCGATTTTCTTCTGACTATCCGCATCAACACCCATATCACACTGATCAATTTTTTCTATCGTGAGACCGGTCAGTTTAGTCACCCCATCATCAACACATTTATTGAACCCAATGGGTGTTGAGCTGTTGTCATAACACCGTGACATGGTTTGCTTAAACCCGCTTTTTAAATTATTGGAGGATATTCCCGAGCACTCTGACATAGAAAGAAACTCTTCGTTGCTTTCCATTGTTATGATTAAGCTGTTAATCCAGGCTTCTTTTTCTTCAGCGGACATTTTTTCGCCAAATATAGCAGCGTTGCTATTAAACCCAACTAATACCAATGACAATAAAGATACAGTAAAGAACGAACGACCTAATTCCATATAACCTTCTCACAACGGCTGACTATTCCTATGCTAAAACGATGACAAAGTAAGGGATGCGTAGCAATAGGGTATAAGTCTTAACTTTGAAATTTGTTTTTTTTAGTCACGGAGCCACGTTAGGTGGGTATACAAGAGAAATCAGAATATAGAAACGAAAAAGGCGTTACCAAACCGAGTTTGCTAACGCCTTTATTAATAAGAACATCATGTTACGCATGGCTAACATGTCTGAGCTCAACGACTACGCTTCGTTTAACGCTTAGCCAATGTTGCAATCGGTACAGCTTTGCAGCTCGATTTCATGTTCAAAGACGGCGACATCGCCACCTTCTGCCAGTAGCTCTGCGATTTCATCCGCGACTTCTTGCGCATCTTCCGCTTTCACTTGATTCGCCAGATCTTCTTCAGAGTAACCATAGAAATTCAGCAACAAGTAATCACGCGCTTCGTCTTTCGTACAAGACACGTTCACCGAAAACTCTGGTTCAACGTTACCTTGCGCAATAATCGCGGTCATTTGCGCTTGCACGTCTTCTTTCATCGACGCTGTTAACCAACCAAGATCAGTGCTTACTGTGGTTTTTTTGCAGTTAAAACAAGGAAGTTGATGAAAGTAGTATTGAAAGTCAGTCATAGATAATTTTTCTTTAAGTGTTTTGTAGCAAGATTATGAGCGTTTTCTAGCAAAATACTATCTCAAAAGACATTGAAGACGCTGCTATAGGTCGAGTTACACCTTGTCCGCGAAGTAAGCCATGATTTCTTCGGTGGTCATTTCCTTGGTCTCATTGGCAAAGCAATAGTAACTAGGACGCTTATCGCTAAAGTATTGCATATCTATCCATTTCCAACCCTTCTAAGTTTGGAAACAAGCCCACAGGCATATTGTACTCACCTGTTGCTTTGAATTTGTAGAACAGATGCGTCCCGCACTCAGTGCAAAAGCCTCCTCAGTTTTCACTTACCACAGGTCCCTGTTGGGATCGTTGGCCTCTACCCACGCGTCGTCTTCTCGCGCTTCTAAATACAACTGCAAACCATTGTATGTGGCGAATGCGGCTGCGCCTCCTAGGTGTTGGAAATCATCAAAGTAATCATCTTCGAGTGGGCAAAGTTCAGAGAGCGTGTGCGCGCCTTTTTCCATTGCCCATTGAATCGCGAATGTTGGGGCGATAATGCCTGCCACCGTGACTTCAACAATCGATTGATTTTGGGCGCTTTGAGCGGTTCGAATGCGTTCGGCTTCGCGGTCTTCCGCTTCTTGAACGGCAATGTCCTCGATGATTTGAGTACGACGAGGTGGCGAAATTCGTTTATTCAATTTGGCGATTTTCAAGGCGTAATCAAATCGCGCGGGTGTGACTATCTCAACCAATTTCGTGAGCAATTCTTTATCAACGTTTGTTCCGCTCACAAAGAATTCAATACACGTGCTGAGTGAGGAATAGCGCATACCGTTGAATTCAAAACCGCTAGTGTCATCCATGTCGTCTAACGGAAGCCCGTCGACGATTAGGGGCCAACCCTCAAACGCGATTCGCTGTTTGGCGATTTCATACATGTGCCATGCACTTTCACCAAAGCCGCCCAAAATTGAACCCGAAAACTCGCTATCTTCCAGTTCTTCTCTGGTCCAGTTTTCACCGATAGCAAGATGCTTGGTGTATTTCGAGATAAGCGCTTGCTTGAGATGCGCACGTAACCGCCAAATCGAATTGATGTCACGAGGGTGACTAAATGCATCGCACTCTTTACACGCCGGTAGGGCCAGCATCGGATGTTCCACGTTTTTGTTAGCACGACGGGGAAAAGGCAGGATTTTTGATGCAGGTTCACCACAAAACCAGCAGATATGGCGAAGGTTGAACGGAATATCTATTAACGAGTGAGAGTCAGTATGCATGGCGGTTTTTACGTTTGAACGAATACCAGTAGTTTACGTGGAAACCGTGCCAATGTATCTAGAGTCAGTGGGATGGATCTGAGCGGATACGGTTTGCAACAAAGTATCCCTTATTCAAGGCATTGAAAGGTGTATGATTCGAGGCAGACCACGAACAATGGATAACTCATGCAACTGATCAAGATCGACAAAGCACTTTACCGTTCACGTTTAAACATCGTGATTGTCGCCTGTATCGCGTGTTTAGCGATCTCAAGCTTGGCGATCTCTCAGACGTTGATTTACCTCTTCCCTGATGAATCTGGTAGCCATTTCCATTGGAACTTACTCGGTGTGATTGTCAGTACCGTGGGTTTGGTAACGACACTGTTCAAGCTGAAAACTCACCCAAAAATGCGCGAAGTGGCCTACGTTTGGGATCTTAAGCAGGCTTTGAACCTAATCTATCGAAAGAACCGAAAGCTGATCGCCGCTGCCAAAGAAGGCAACCCAGAAGCCATGCTGGCGCTTCAATTTAGTTACGCAGGCTCACGCCAGTTATGGCAACTCGACGATAACACCATCACCATGAGCAGCCTCAATGAAGCACAAGCACAGCTTGATGAGTGGATGGAGCAATACAATGTTCAACTAGACATTGCGAACTATCGTTCAGAATCACTGAAGGCGTTTTGACCTGACGTTAGCATCACCCAAGAGTTTACCCGTCACTGCGCATCACACCCTACTTGGCGTTGAATGAACGCCAAGTAGAAGCCCACCTTTTTGATACTTCAATCAAAATCACTGATTCATCCCACCTCTTCCCCTTGAAAGCACAGTCAAACGCCACCATTTTCAGTCACAATGAACCTCTGAGCGGGAAAGCGGTCTCAATCTCGTCATTTTCCTTTGTTTTTGAATATCCAAGGACAAAAATATCTATGTTATCGGATACATTTCAACGTCTTAACACTTACCTGCAAAGTCAGGTTATCGGTCAACCTGAACTGGTTAAACAGCTTCTTATCGCATTGTTGGCTGACGGCCATATCTTGGTGCAAGGGCCGCCGGGGCTAGCCAAAACTCGCGCCGTAAAAATGCTCGCAGACTGCATTGAAGGGGATTTCCACCGCATTCAATTTACGCCGGATTTGCTGCCTGCTGATTTGACGGGCACTGACATCTTCCGCCCTGAATCCGGAGAGTTCACCTTCCAACCGGGGCCGATTTTTAACTCTTTACTATTGGCCGATGAAATCAACCGCGCCCCTGCCAAAGTGCAAGCGGCGATGCTGGAAGCAATGGCAGAGAAGCAAATTACAGCAGGCCGTAAAACCTATGCCCTGCCAGAACTATTCTTGGTGATGGCGACGCAAAACCCGATTGAGCAAGAAGGCACGTACCCGCTGCCAGAAGCGCAACTTGACCGCTTTTTGCTGCAACTAAACGTGGAATACCCTAACGCCGATAGCGAACTTGAGATCCTCCGTCTTAATCGCGGCGAAGCCCAAGGTATCGAAAAACAAGAACATGTCGTGTTGAAACAAGACAGTATTTTCGAGGCGCGTCAGGCCGTGCTTGGTATTCACATGGCAGACGATGTCGAGAAATACATCATTCGTTTGATCATGGCGACCCGAGAACCACATAGCTACAGCGATGATTTAGCAGCATGGCTGCAGATGGGTGTCAGCCCTCGAGCCACCTTAGCGCTAGATCGCTGCGCCCGCGCCCATGCATGGCTAGCAGGGCGAGATTTCGTCACCCCCGATGATGTTCAAGCCATGGCCTACCCCGTATTGCGTCACCGCTTACTACTGAGCTACGAAGCGCAAGCCGAAGGTATTGCTGCCGACAGCGTGGTGAAACACTTGATTGAGCAGGTCGCCAGCGTATGAGCCTGACAGACACCACCGCGGTTTTGCCTCCACACTGTGACGGCGTCAACGTGGGTCTGGCTGAGCTGCTGCATTACCAGAAACAGGCGGTGCGATGGCTACCGCCCGCGTTGAGCATTTGGTCGCAGTTAAGCGGTCAGCATGGTAGTCGCCAGAAAGGGCGCGGCATGAACTTTTCGGAAGTGCGCCCTTATCAATCTGGCGATGACATTCGTGCCATTGATTGGCGGGTAACAGCGCGTACCGGTAAAACACACACCAAGCTATTCACCGAAGAACGGGAACAACCCGTGATGCTGATGGTGGATCTCAGTGCCAGCATGAAGTTTGGCTCGCAGCTGATGCTCAAATCGGTGCAAGCCACCCACTTTGCCAGCTTGCTCAGTTGGTTGGTGGTCAGCCAGCAAGATCGCATTGGCGCAGTGATTTACAACGGTATCAAAGTACGGGAATGCAAGCCGACTGCGAGACGACAAGGCACTTTGCAGATCATTCACGCGCTGATGGAAGCCCACAAAGAAATGTTGGCGGCTGACAATCACGCGGCATCAAATGAAGGCTGGCAAGCGGCGCTTCGCCATCTGCATCATTTATGCCCTAAGGGCAGTGAAATCGCCATCATCAGTGATTTTTATGCACTTTCGCAGCACGATAAACGCAGATTGAGTCAGCTTCGCCAACACAATCGCATTCAGTTTGTGCAGATATCCGATCCCCTTGAACAAGGGCAGACGGCGTTTCGTGGTCACGAATGGGTTTCAGATGATCGCAGCACGGCATGGCTGGATTTCGCGTCTCGTAAAACCCGAGAAGGCTTGGCGCAGCAGTACCAACACCACCAGCAATTCATTGCCGATATGGCGAGGTCGTTGGCGATCCCTCTGCATACTATCACCGCGGCACAGCCGTTATTGCAGCAGATTGGCAACACGCGACGCGCCAGTGCGCACGCCGCAAACCCGAAGCCGCAATCCAAACACTAGGTTAAACACGATGAAGGCATTGTCGTAAGCATGACGAACACTCCCCCAACCGCATTACCATTGGCTGACATTCAGCTCCAGAGTGCCCCTGGGCTCTGGCCGCTCGCATGGGGCTGGTGGTTATTGATTGCCGCGTTATTGGCGGCAGTATTGCTGGCTGTCTTTTTCCTGCGCAGAAGAACGCAACGCGCTCAAGCCAGAAACGAAGCACTTGTTGAGCTCTCGCAGGCAGAGACTCTACCTACCATTAATGCACTGTTAAAACGTGCAGCATTGAGCTATTTCGACCGCGATCAAGTCGCGAGCCTGACGGGTAATGCGTGGCTGACGTTTCTCGACAGCCAGCTCCGCGACACGAAACAAGGCTTTGTGACGCACGAAGAATGTTGGCAAAAAGGCATCTTTTCCCCACAAGGGCTTTCAGAAACAGAACTCGCGCAATGCAAAGCGTTAGCGGAGCATTGGCTCAACAACGCGCTTCCACCAAAAACCGCATCAACGGCTAACCGTGCCAACAAGGAGGCAAGCCATGTTTGAGTTTGTCTGGTGGTGGGCATTTGTTCTGCTGCCTCTTCCTTTACTGGTTTACAAACTGGCCAAGCCCGTTCCCAAGCCTGCCGCTATCCATTTGCCGCGCTTACCAGCAGGCTTAGGGGGTCAACACCAACGCAGCTTATTCAGACCTATCGCAATGACCGTGTTTTGGGTCAGCTTGGTCGTGGCGGCAGCAAGACCAATATGGTACGGCGACCCCATTCAAATCCAGCCCGAACATAGAGACATGATGCTGGCGGTGGATTTGTCAGGTTCAATGGCGATGGAAGACATGGTGATGCACAGCGGCAACACCACCGATCGTCTTTCCGCGGTCAAAGATGTGCTGGCGGATTTCATCACCAAACGCGAAGGCGACCGTGTGGGTTTAGTCCTGTTTGCCGATCACGGTTATCTACAAACGCCGCTGACGCTAGATCGCAACACCGTGGCGCAACAACTCGATCGCGCGGTATTAGGGCTGATTGGGGAAAGCACAGCAATCGGCGAAGGCCTAGGTGTTGCCACCAAAACCTTTATTGATAGCCAAGCCCCACAACGAGTGATTGTGTTGCTCAGCGACGGCGCAAACACCGCGGGTGTGATTGACCCACTGGAAGCGGCGCAACTGGCGAAAGATAACGATGTGACCATTTACACCATCGGGGTCGGTGCAGACAGCATGATTCAACGCAGCTTGTTTGGGTCACGTCGTGTAAATCCGTCACAAGATCTCGACGAAAAAACACTGACTGAAATCGCCAAGATGACGGGCGGTGAATACTTCCGCGCCCGTGACCGAAAAGAACTTGAAACCATTTACCAACTCATCGACCAGTTAGAGCCGATCTCGACCGTCCAGCAAACGTGGCGACCGCGAGATGAGCTATTCCGCTTCCCTCTGGGGCTAGCGCTGGTGTTGTCTGTCGTCATCGTAGTACTAAGGAGACGTCATGGCTGATTTTACGTTTATGCATCCCGCATGGCTGCTGGCACTGTTGCCGCTGGCTGCGCTTCTTCCTTGGGTTCAAGGACAAGCCAAGAAAACGGGATTAATCGCGCCGCATCTCTCGGCGCTACTGTCAGGCAACCAAGCAAGCAACAGCCCGCCCAAACGCTGGCCCACCGTGGTATTAGCGTCGGCATGGGCGCTTTCTGTGGTTGCATTGGCTGGCCCAAGTTGGCAAAAGACCGAACTTCCTGCGGTGAACCTCGCCGGTGCTCGCGTGTTGGTCATGGATATGTCCCGCTCTATGTATGCCACCGACATTGCGCCCAATCGTCTCTCTCAGGCACGATTCAAAGCGCTGGATATGCTACCGGGTTGGAAAGAGGGCAGCACCGGACTGGTCACTTATGCGGGAGACGGCTATATCGTCAGCCCACTCACCGAAGATTCCGCTACGCTGAAAACCCTGATCCCGAACTTGTCTCCGGCAATCATGCCGATCCCCGGTAGCAATGCGGCGGCGGGGATTACTCAAGCAATGGATTTGTTGAAACAAGCTGGCTACGGACAAGGTGACATCATATTAATGACCGATGGACTGAGCCAAAGCGAATCCGATGCGGCACTCAAGGCGCTAGACGGCGGCCAATACCGCGTGTCCGTCCTCGCGGTCGGCACACAACAAGGTGCGCCTATCCGTTTGCCAGATGGCGATTTGTTGGAACAAAACGGCTCACCGGTTATCGCCAAACTCGACCTTGATACCTTAGCGCCACTCACCCAACAAACCGGCGGTATTTTGCAGATTTGGCAAGCGTCGAACCGAGATGTCGATAACCTGGTGGCCTACACCGCCATGCCGCTCGATGGAAAAGCGAACGGCAAAGACAAAACCATCGAAGAGCGCATCAACGACGGATTTTGGCTGATCATCCCAATTATGTTGCTCTCGCTATTTGGCTTTCGAAAAGGCGTGGTATTGGCAGCACTGTTTGTAGTGATGCCAATTAAGCCTGTGTCTGCCGCGGCGTTTAAAACCGACGACCAACAGGCTTACGAGCAGTTTGAGTCTGGCGATTATCAAGGGGCGGCAAGCACGTTTGCGTCGCCATCTTGGAAAGGGATCGCGCAATACAAAGCGGGCGATTTTGACGGCGCGATCGAGACATTATCAACGCTGACCGATCCGGTTTCTCAATACAACCTCGGCAATGCGCTCGCACAATCGGGCAACTTGGAGGCTGCACAGGAAACCTACGAATCGCTGCTAAAGCAAAACCCAAACAATACGGATGCTAAGCACAACTTGGACGTTGTGAAAAAGGCGCTAGCGCAACAGCAACAGCAACAGCAACAGCAACAGCAACAAGATCAGAATCAGAACGGCGACCAGCAGCAAGACGGTGAAGGCGAACAATCACAAGATCAGCAAAGCGGTCAGCAAAATGATCAGCAACAAAATGTTGACCAATCAGGTCAGCCCCAAGATTCACAAGGGCAAGACCAGCCGTCTGATCAACAAGGTCAATCATCAGAACAAAGCCAGTCGCAGAACGCTGATGCCGAGCAGCAAGATGGCGAATCGCAGCAAGGCAACGAAGAACAGCAAGAACAAGCTCAAGGCAAAGACGGTGAACCCGAGTCAGAAGCGCAACAATCTGAACAGGGGCATGATGGAAAGCCCGAACAAAGCGAAGAAGAAGGCGAGCAGCCCGCAGCCATGGCGTCTGAATCTGGCGAGTCTGGGAATGACAGCGACGCCCTGACAGCGAGCCATCCTGTGCTGAAAAAACTCGAGCAAGTGGACGACGATACTGCCGCGTTAATTCGCGCACAGTTGATGCTTCAAGCTCGGGAAAAAGACATGCCTAAGCCCGCGGAAAACTCATGGTAAGCAAGCCATACCGTGATTGAATTACAACGTCATCAAACGATGAGTAAGAAGCCAATTGGTGAAGAAATTACATGGGTAAGCCAACAATGAAACCTCAGAGATTTTCCCTGATGTCCCCGTTTCTGCAAATAAGAGCCGCCGCACTGATCGCCGTATTGGCGTTAAGCGCGTTGCCAAGTGCCGCCTTTGCGGGCACTGCAGAAGCCACCATATCGCAGAACGTTGTCACACTAGGGGATGCCTTGCAGCTGACTATCGCTGTCGATGAAAGCGTGAGTAATGATGCATTAGATCTGTCGCCGCTCGATAAAGATTTTATCTACGGCAGACCCAACGTCAGCAGCAACACGTCATACGCTAATGGTAACTTCTCGCGCAGAACGGTTTGGCGGGTCGCCATTGCAGGAAAGCGCGTCGGCAATTTCACCATTCCATCGCTCAGCATTGAGGACATGACCACAGACCCAATCACGGTTCAGGTTATCAATGCTGGAGACAAAGGCGCACAAGGCGATACGCAGTCGGTAGAAGTGAGAGCAACTCTTAACCGCGTCGACGGTTATATTGGTGAAACCTTTAATTACCGCGTGCGCTTAATGATTGGCACTCGGCTAGATTCCCCTGCGCTACAAGCGCCGTTCGGCGAAGGAATGGAAGTGGCGCAAGTTGGCGAAGATGTGCAAGCCGAAGCCGTCGTCAACGGACGCCGTTACGTGGTGATCAGCCGTGAGTATCAAATCACGCCAACGCAATCTGGTGCGCTGACTATTGAAGGTGCCGTATTTAGTGGCACAGAAATAAAAGGGAATACTTGGGGATCGTCCGTTGGCCTGCCTATCAGTCGTCAGGCAGAGAGCCTGACATTAAACATCGCCGCCAAGCCTGCTGACTACCAAGGGTTGTGGCTGCCTTCGCCAGATCTCAAGCTCACGCAGCAATGGGAACCAAACACGCAAAATGAGCGCTTCAACACCCAAGTTGGCGAGCCGATAAACCGTGTGATCTCATTGAAGATAAAAAACATCGCACAGAGCGCCATGCCCGATCTCAATCTGGATTATCCCACCAGCGTGAGCGTGTATTCTGATAAACCGGAATACAGCAAAGACGGCGACTACACCGTGATGACCGTAAAACAAGTGATCATTCCCCGCCAAGCAGGAGACGTGACCTTACCACCGCTGTCTATCAACTGGTTTAACACCTCAGACAAACAGCAAGAAACCAGTAAAATTGACGGTTTAACGCTGTTGGTCGAAGCAGGTGAAAGCGCGACTGTCACGCAAGCGGTGCTGCCAGATGTCACGCTAACACCGACGGGTTCAACACCAAGTAATCATGAAACAGTGGTCGTCACGGCTGGTTACTGGCCGTGGGCAACGGGCGTGTTTGCCGTGTTGTGGCTTGGTACGCTCGGTATGTATCTTCGTCGACCTAAGGTTATCGTGCCATCAAACCAAGCAGCAAATCGCCCATCAGCAAAAAGCTCCGATAACGTCCTGCTAGCGTTGAAAGCGGCAGTGAATGCCAACGATACCGTGGCGGTGGCGACTCACTATCGCAACTGGAAAAACGACCATTTACCCGTCGAACTGCGCGAGGGTATTGACGCTGAAATCAACACCATGATGGCAAGCCGATACAGCTCGCACACCCAAAGCTGGAACAATAGCGACTTGCTTGCACTGCTCAAACAAGCCGAGCAAGTGAAACGCCACAAAACCAAAGGCCAATCGCTTAGCGAGCTAACGCCATAGGTCTCGGCACTAAGGCTTAACAGCCATAACGCGCAAGCGATGACAGACAAACTGAACGTCGCGCAATAAAAAACCGGAAGGAGACTTCCGGTTTTTTATTGGTTTCTGTTTAAGTGCGGCGTGGGCTAATTCAAGAAGCGACGATTCTCTGAATCAAGCTCTGACGCTATCTTCGCCAATTGGTTACTGTTCTCTCTGGTATTGATGGCATGACTCGCGAGGTTATCCACCTCAGTCAGAATACGGTTGATGGTTTGGCTGACCTCTTCAATCACCGCGCTTTGCGCATCAGTAGACTGCGCCACACTGGTGTTAATCGCCGTGATGGTGTTAATGCTATTGGAAATGTCATTTAATGACGTTTTCGTGTTCGCGGTTTGCTGCACACAGACTTCAGCCTGCTCGGTACTCTTCTCCATGGACGAGACCGCCTTGGTCGAATTTTCCTGCAGACGGCTGATCATCGATTGGATCTCCGCCGTGGAGTCTTGCGTACGTGCCGCCAGTGAACGAACTTCGTCCGCTACCACCGCAAAACCTCGCCCTTGCTCACCAGCCCGCGCTGCCTCAATGGCAGCATTCAGCGCCAACAGGTTGGTCTGTTCGGCAATGCTTTGGATCGTTTCAAGGATATTGGTGATGTTGTTACTGTCCTGCTTGAGGGACTCAACCACATTCGATGCATCGAGCATCAGGACTTTCAGTGCATTGATGCTGTCGTTGGCGAGGCTGATATCAGACAATCCCGATTCGGCCGCTTTCACCGCACCTTCTGCTTCCAATGCAGCTGATGACGCACTCTCTCTGGCTTCACCGACCGACGACACCATTTCGTTGGCAGATAGCGACACTTGAGACAACGAATCTCGCTGAACCAGACTGATCTGCTCATTCTTTCCAGCGATGTCTTCAAGCTCCACCGTTGAACTTTTCAAATTCCCCGTCGATTGGTTGAGCTGTTTTGTAATGTCTCGCAGCGCCCCAATAAAGAAGTTAAAGCTGGTCGAAAGCTTGGCTATTTCATCATTGCCTGACTGCGGCAGTTGCTTGCGCAAGTCTATTTCATTGTTCGCCGTTCTGACGGAAGACACGGTATCGATAACAACACTCAAAGGGTTCAGCAAACGGCCAATAACAAGCCATGCCATAAACAGGAATAGCGCTGCCGCCAAACCTTGCAACGACACCGTCATCATCATCCAGTAGTCCGTTCTTCCTTGAGCTTGCATAACACTCGCATTAGAACGGTCCCCCAGAAGATCAAAGAACTGGTTAACGGGAACAGCGATTTTATCTAGCTCTTTAAAGTAATTCGCATCGTAAAGAATACGGATAGCAAACTGCTGAACTGTTTCGCCCGGCAGCATGTCAAACGGCCCTTCAACAAAACGCCCTTGGCTGATACTTTCCATAGCCTGAGTCTCGGTTTCAACCAACTGGTTTGAATAGGAAATCGACGTTTCTAACAAGCCCAATTCTTCTTCCGTGAAACCAAGGTTTGTCATGATCGCAAGCTGATCGATTTTCTTGCCGGGAAACAGATCGCGATGCACCCAATCAGGACGCGCTGTGTTGCCGCTACTCCAATCGATGATGGAAAAATATCTGTCCCAATGCATCTGATTACCCGTCGCAACAAAAGAACGCGCTTCTCTCGTCAACGACGCAGAGACGTCGACAAACTCGTTGGCAATTTGGTTAGAAAGGAAGCGTTGTTCTGCCGCATCGCGCTGGCCATTACTGACATTTGTGACCTGAAACCCTGCCAAAATGGCAACCAAAATCGCCAGAATAGCGGCAGATATAGAAAGCATGACTTTCTGTCTAATCAACATAGTATCCCCTAAAATACATTTGGTATCAGATAGTTAATTTCTTTCTCATGCCAAAAGTATAGTAAGAAGAAACCAATAACCCCACTTTATATCTGGGCAATCAGTAGACATAGACGCAAATACAAAAAGGCCATCAAATAGCATTGATGACCTTTGGTTTAGAGCTACTTTGCCAGCCCCATCAATAAGCCGTTTTCTTCCCACAAAGCGACACTCACGCCATCAATATCCATGACAACCTCATTCAGATCTGCATCAACGCCCTGAGGCAGTTTGGCTTGGTAAAAGGTATATATCTGTTGGGTATCTAAATCTTGCACCTGAAGCTGAGCGGCAATTTTTCCGTCAATACTGCAATAACGTGCGCCTAATAAGTTCCACTTTTCAACGGGTAACCGCGTTGGCGTGATCAAGGCGAAATCTAAACGGTTGAGGTATGTATCAATATCCGCAAACGAATTGCTTAATACTTCCATTTGCATCTGGCTATTGTGGTTATAAGCAATCTCGGCTGAAATCGCGTTGTAGTCATATCCTTTATACCAAAATGCCCAAACGCTGACTGCCAGCATCAGCATGGCAGCCATTGCCATCCCTGTTCGCCTAACGTATGACCGAGGCACAGCATCTTCATCTGATGCCTTTTCTTCGAGCTTGGTCAACGCATTCAGTTGCGCCGCAGATAAGGACTTTTCGCCGTAATGCTTGGCGAGGCGTGACTTTAACGCGTTACGATTATTTGAATACGTCATGGCTACGATACCTGCTTTAACATGTGGCCAAATTCATCCACCAAGCGGGCTTTCATGCGGCTCAAACGTGAAAGCAGCGTTCCTCTTGGAATGTCCGTTAAGGTGGCAATTTCTTGAATGCTGAACCCTTCTACCGCCCATAAATAAAGCAATTCGCGCTCCTTTGCAGAAATATTGTTCAGCAAGATATCGACGTGTTGCTCGTCGATCGTCATTTGTTCAAGCGCATTGAACGCAAAGCTGTCCGCTTCTTCATCCTCAATACATTCAGAAGACGTGATCACCTCCAGCTGATTGCGGCGGCAGTGATCAACAAACTCATTGCGGATCACTCGCATCATGTACGCTTTGTTATGTGTGGTTTCATCTTCATTTTTTAGCATTTTTTCACAGCAACTTTGCACTAAATCATAAGCTTGAGGTTCGTGATGGCATAAAGAAAATGCATAGCGAAAAAGCTGATTGAGCAAGCCTTCCGTGAAGATGACCTTTCGACGTTTTCTAAAAAAATTTAGCATGGCGAATATCCTTCACATGACGAAATTGATAAAGCAGGTGCCTGATAAACCCACCTGCTTTCAATCATGAAAAGGAAATGTCCCTCTCTCGTAATACATTGATGTAGCGTGAGGAGTGGCAAAAAACCACTCCTCGCGTGATCTCGCTGTTCGCTTTTAATGCTCAATCTCGGGTTGAGATGTTTGAAGACCCAAGGTTTCTTTCGTTCTTCGCACACAATCAAGCAAGGTGAAGCGTACGCCGCCACCCAACCTCAACAGAACCAGACCCGCAGCAGCCAATGCAAATTCCCGCTTAACGCCATTTAGATTCGCGATCACCCCTTTATCGACACTAAATTTCTGCAACATATACCATGCCATGACCAATACGACGGCCCCTGCCGCGGCCTTCAATGATGTGCCTTGGCCAAAAATCAGCACCAAGCCGATGACCGCCAAAATAAGCTGATACGTCGCGAAAGATGGGATCTTTGCGTAGGCACCGAAAAAACCGCCAATAATAAACGTCAGCCCGAGCGAGAAACGAAGCAACAACCCTAACACCTCCCAATTTGGCTGCGCATCTACACCTCCTTGACCTCGACACAGATCGAGACTTCTTGCCCCAGCGCCAAGATTAAAGAGCACGAACATCATTCCGGATAAGGTGATATCGCGGATCTGCACGAACATCGCTGGTGAGGTGTAGGTTTTCACCCCCACAGAAGCGCCAGGCACAGTGTCTACCGGCAAAGAGAACACGAATGTCCAAAGCAGAAACCCATAAAGCAACGCCAAAGGGCGCACCATGAACCCAGCAATGAGGGCAACACCGGAAAACAACTCAAACGTGGAAAGTGATGTTAAAAAGAACCACGGAGTGAGCACGCCATTGCTAAACAGATAATCTTGAAACAGTTCGTTGATATAGCCTGTCGTTCCCATGTAATTCGCCACCATGGCGGCTTGTTTGGAACTGGAAAGAAGTAGGCTAAGTTTCGAAAGCCCTCCAATCACAAACACCAACCCGAGTCCGATGCGTAATGCGAAGGCGGCGTTTGCATAAAGCGTACTGTTTTTGTTCATAGGAAATCCTGAGTGATGGAATAAGGCACATGTAAAAACATGCTGTTTCCCTTCACTAACGAACCAATGGCGCGTTTGATTGCATCTCTGTTTATTTTTTAACGCCGAATGTGGGAAGCATGTTGAGGCAAACTGACGAAAATCCAGTTGGCAATCCGTGGCGATAGGATTGGGATAGCAAGGCGATTGAGGTGGTGACCGAGGTTAATAATGTAACAATTAACACCGGTTTGTTGCCGCGGTGTTACCCCTTAATATTTAAATACAATTCGACGTAGATCCTCACTCAAACCTCCTATCGTACCCACCTGTATGTTGATATAGATCAATAAACGACACCTTCACCAACGGTCTGGGTTTCGACCCAATCGCAACTCGTGTCTCTCTTTTTTTCGTATTTTCACGATTCCATTTTTCGAGTTATTCATGATTGAGGTACCCACATGTTAGAAACCCTAATGTTGTCGCGAATACAGTTCGCGACGAACATCAGCTTTCACATTCTTTTCCCAACGATCACCATCGCGTTGGGCTGGATGCTGGTGTTTTTCAAACTCCGCTTCAACCGAACGCAAGACGCCGTCTGGCTAGATCTCTATTACTTCTGGGTAAAGATATTCGCGTTAACCTTTGCGCTGGGCGTGGTATCTGGCATCACCATGAGCTTCCAATTTGGTACAAACTGGCCAGGCTTTATGGAACGTGTTGGCAATGTCGCAGGGCCGTTGCTGGGCTACGAAGTGATGACCGCCTTCTTCATGGAAGCCACCTTCCTTGGCGTGATGTTGTTTGGGCGTGACAGAGTCGCCGATTGGGTGCATACGCTCGCCACCGTATTAGTGGCAGTGGGTACCAGCCTCTCGGCGTTTTGGATCTTGGTGCTAAACAGTTGGATGCACACCCCCGCTGGCTACGAAGTGATTGATGGTATTGTCCATGTCACCAGTTGGAAAGAGGTGATATTCAACCCTTCCCTGCCATACCGACTTGCACACACCATGTTGGCGTCAGGGCTAACGGCCAGTTTCTTGATTGCGGGGATCAGCGCGTATCAGTACCTAAAAAAGCCCGATCATCGCGTGGCAAAAAAAGGGTTAAAAGTCTCAATACTCGCGGCTGCTGGGCTTATTCCCGTGCAGATCTTCGTCGGCGACCTTCATGGTCTCAATACGCTTGAGCATCAACCAGAGAAAATTGCCGCCATGGAAGGCGTGTGGGAAACACAAACAGGTGCGCCGCTGCTGCTGTTTGCGGTGCCGGATGAAGACAGCCGAAGCAATACACTGGAAGTGGGCATTCCCAAGTTAGCCAGCCTGATCCTGACCCATGATTTGAATGGTGAATTAGTGGGCTTGAACGATTTTGACGATCACCCGCCCGTATCGCCGCTGTTCTATGGCTTTCGCATCATGGTTGGCATGGGCGTGCTCATGCTGTTGGTGGCCAGTTATGGCGCAGTGAAAATCGTTCGAAAACGCGAGTTACCTAGGCCGTATCTGTACGGACTGGTCGCCATGACCTTTTCTGGCTGGGTAGCCACATTGGCAGGTTGGTACGTAACAGAAATTGGTCGCCAGCCTTGGCTAGTCAACGGCGTGCTTCGTACCTCAGAAGCCGTCACCACCGTGCCCAGCAGCCATGTGATGATTTCACTGACTCTGTACTTAGTCGTATACGCCGTGTTGCTGGTGGCCTACATTCGTACCTTGTTCTATCTGGCGAGAAAAGCCATCAACGTCGAGAACACGTCGGCTGCACAACCCGCTAAGGAGGCAATCGCATGATGGACTATTTGCCTGAAATTTACCTGCTTCTGCTCGGCTTCTCCGCCTTCATGTACGCCATTCTCGATGGCTATGATCTCGGTGTCGGCATCTTGCTCCCTGCCAATAACCAAGCGCAACGCGACAGGATGATCGCTTCCATTGGCCCATTCTGGGACGCCAATGAAACTTGGTTAGTGCTGGCGATTGGTATTTTGCTGATCGCGTTCCCTCCTGCACATAGCCTAATCTTGACCGAGCTATACCTGCCCACCGCCGTGATGTTAGTGGCGCTGATCATGCGAGGCGTCGCGTTTGATTTTCGTGCCAAAGCCAAGGCCGAACGAAAAGATACGTGGGATCGCTGTTTTAAAGCAGGCTCGCTCATCACATCACTATCACAAGGCTACATGGTTGGGCGTTACATCATGGGCTTTGAGTCATCGCCATCCGCTTACGCATTTGCGTTGTTAAGTGCGCTATGTGTGACGTCAGCCTATGTCTATATCGGCGGGGCTTGGCTGGTGCTGAAAACCGAAGGGGAATTGCAAATACGCGCGGCAAGATGGTCTCGCCGTGCGGGCTGGTTAGCGGCAATGGGAATTGCGACAGTCAGTATTGTGAACCCGCTGGTTAACGAACAGGTCGCCGAGCGCTGGTTCAGCTTCCCAGAAATGCTGCTGCTCGCCCCTGTGCCATTGGTCGTGATGTCTATCATTTACTTAGTCGATCGCTACTTGCGCCAAGTCCCTGTAAAAGATGACCTAGGCGCAAGATGGCCTTTCTTTGGCGTGAGCATGATTTTCGCGCTCAGTTTCCTCGGTCTTGCTTACAGTTTCTTCCCTTATGTCGTACCGGGGATCATGACGGCACAGGACGCCGCAAGCTCAC
Organism: Enterovibrio calviensis DSM 14347; assembly: GCF_000621165.1. Lineage (GTDB taxonomy): Bacteria > Pseudomonadota > Gammaproteobacteria > Enterobacterales > Vibrionaceae > Enterovibrio > Enterovibrio calviensis. Next base: position 243,195 of record NZ_JHZA01000001.1, read on the forward strand.
CCGCCACACTTATGATTGTCGGCGTTGGCGCTGCCATCGTGATGCCCATGATTTTGCTGTATACCTTTGTGGTGTATCGAATATTCAGGGGTAAGGCGACGGAGCTCAGTTATCTATAACGAGGCGCTGTCGCCGTTATCCGGCGGGAGATAACCCAACTAAAAAGAGCCACAGTCGTGGCTCTTTTCCTTCCCCAAATCATGCCTATCTGGTCTTTGTTTTGTCTGGGCTTTGCTCAGGACAGAAACAGCATTTTGGTCGAGATCCCAATCGCCACGACGATCATCACCAGCTTGATGAGTTGCTTGCCTTTAGACAGAACCAATTTCGCGCCAATTTTTCCCCCAATAACTTGCCCAACAAACATCAGCAAACCCACATCCCAAACAATGCTGCCCTCATAAATGAAGTACAACAAAGCCGCTAAGTTGCTACAGAAGTTCAAGATTTTGGTTTGAGCGGTCGCCTTAACTAAGTTAAACCCAAGCAGAAATACCAAGGATATGGCAAAAAATGAGCCTGTGCCTGGACCAAAGAAGCCGTCATAAAACCCGATAGCGGTAGCAACAACCAACGTATAGGCATAGGGGGATATTTTCTTTTCTTGGTCGACTTCACCAAGGTTGGGCGAAAACAGAAAATACAATGAAAAGCCAATCAGCAGAAACGGGACAATAAGGGATAGGAAGTCGCTATCAACCATGGTTAGCACCATTCCGCCGAAAAACGCTCCGAGGAATGTTGTCAGCATCATCCACTTTATTTCATTGAGCTTAATGTCTCCGGTTTTAATGAAGTGCAACGATGCCGATAGCGTGCCACCCACGCCACCTACCTTGTTGGTTGCGATGGCAGCAACCGGCGGCATTCCGCACATCAACATGGCTGGTATCGTAATCAAACCACCACCTCCCGCCAACGCATCAACACACCCTGCAACGATAGCGGTCATAAACAAAAACAAGAGGATTTCATTAGCAAATTCCATTGCGTAATTCCTCTGTAAAAGTGGCCCCGAAACATAGGATAAACATTTGAATCATTGTCTCTCGTACATGAAGCACGGTGATTTCCCCTCTCTGTATCTTTGGAAGATATGAAGAAGAAACCAATCTATCGCATCATTGCGGACAATATTGTTGAGTCGATTCAAAAAGGAAGTATTGCCGAAACACCCAGCTTCTTCGTTTCACCCTCCGAAGGCGGGCTCGTGTTGCAGGTGAGACTGCCTAAAAATGAACGAAGGTTTCTTTCTCCGCAGAGTTAGGGGCGTGACGCCAAAAAAAAGAGCCCTGCTAATAAGCAGGGCTCTTCATTCATCTACACCGATGTTCTATACCAAAGTTCATTGGCTGTTTTCAATAAGACTCGTTGAACCTTATCGCGGATCTAGACCCAGTTTTTCCAGTACCAGATTAAAGTTCTCGCGGCGCTCTTTCACGTTGTGAACGTCACCCGTTGAACAGGTCAGGTCTGGACAACCACGGTTAACAATGCCTGATACGTCATCGATAAATTGCGAACCTTGTAGGCCACTGTCGACGTACTTTTTCAGTTCGTTGTAGTAGTTCCAATCACTGTATTGACCGCCTTCATCGTTGTAAGCCTGAACCGAGGTGACCCAGTAGAACAAGCCTGCAATCCACTTAATTTCTTTGTTCTCTTCAGAGCTACAAATCAAGCCCGGGTTAGAACAGAAATCCAGCTCCGCGTATAGCGGGTTTGCTGGCGGTGCTTCAACCGTTACACCATCAATGGTTTGACCAATGGTTTCTGGGTCAACGTGTGAACGACCAAGATAGTGGTTCAGGGTACCGAAGTTCTGGCGACCCGTGGTTTGAATCACACCACGTCCCCACCAGCCACAACCTTCCACGCTTTCTTGGCTGCTTCCGTCCCAAATAAAGCTACCGGCTTTTTGGCCTTCGTAGACTTTACACTCGTCGCGTTCCCATACTTGCTTAGATGTATCAACGCTGTCTGGTACGTCATTACAGTGACCATTATTGGTCCAACGACCAACCGCACCGTTCACTAGTAGGCCACGTTCTTCAAGCACTGAATCTGGAGCAGCAAACACAGGTGCTGGTGCGCCATACCACTTGGCGTGAGTCAGCGCGCTCACTTCCATTTTGCTATCACGAGGGCACGAGTAGGCGTAATCCAAACCGGATGACGGATTCACACCGTAGTCCGCGTACTTCTGGCCCAATTGACCGCAGCTTGCTGTCATTGGGTAGTCAGCAGGTGCGCCGTATTTCACTTCAGACCAGTTGTTCTCGTCACAGGCGTTGTAGCGAATGGTTTCTTGCATACTTTGGGCAAGGAAAGCAGCAATCGCGACTTTGGCGTATTTGATGTTGGTTGCATCATCAACTTCGTCGTTCATCAGCCAGAATTTATTGCCTGCAACACCGATGTTGTGCATGGCGTTCAAGCCATCAAGGAAGTCGTTCCATTTGTAAACGGTTGACGGCTCCCACTGCGATTCAGGTGTTTCGTACAAGAAGGCTTCATTGTCCATCACGCTTTCGGCGTTAGCCAACGCTTGGTTAAGCGCTTCGATGCGGGTCAGTGAGCCTTGCTCTAACTCTTCACCCACGTAGTACAGCGGCACTTTCGCGTCTTGGTAACGGTCAATTTTGCTGGTGAGCTCTGAAGAATCCGTATCAAACAAAATGGCGAAGATGTTGCTGTATGCCGCTTTACGAAGTTGCGGCTTACCGACGTTATCACCCATGAAGTAGCCAGCAGTTTGCGCCGTTGGCATGTTCGCCAACATGGCTGGCACCTTCACATAGTCAGAGACTTGCTTCACGTGCTCCATCGCGTTATGCCATTGGTCATCTGACAACGCAGCGGTTGCTGCCGACTTGGTGAATACAACGAAGTCTGCTTGGTTTGCTGAATCCGCCTTGTACAGTTCAAAGTTGTCGAGCATGTCCGCCGTAAAGACCGATGCTTCGTCCCACACAGACTGACGGCCTGAATGGGCGTCGTAAGCAAAGTCACCCATACTCAGAGACCAACCAAACGTTGCGTCTGGTGCCAAGCTTGAAACGATCAGGTTGTGCGCTTGCGCCCAGCCTTTCACATCGTTGCTCAGTGCATTCACGGCTTCAAGGTCAATGTTGCTGCCTGTTGATTCAACGGCACGTGACAAGGCTTCTTTCACCGCCACAGGGCCGAAAGACTCGCCCTTGTCTTGCGTCGCAAGATCCAGCACATCACTGCGGATGATGATAGACGCTGACCCTGCTTGCTCAGCCTGACCAATGACCGTAACAAATGCTTTGGTCAGCATGTCAGTATCTGCCAAGGCATCACTGTTGCTGGTGTCGACAGTTAGGGTCGCAGGAGCCTCTGTTGAAGGGCTGGCAACAACAAACGTATTCGGCCAACCTGCCACTTCAAGGCGGATAGGATCCATCGGGTTTTGCAGAGACAAAAGCGGCGCAGTGCCCGGCTCAGTGCCATCACAATTCAGGTGAAGTGCCCAAGACGCATCGCTGCCCGGCAAAGATTTCGTCCAGTAAATCGCAGAGTAGGCAATGTTGTCATGAACCATAATGTCGCCGCCCGTCGCGTGATCACCACGCGTCCAGTCTGGGTAGACATTAAATTCTGAACACAAGTCGCCCGGTGGCGTTACTGGTGGTGGCTCGACCGCATCTTCCTCAACAGTGATTTTTACACGTGCGGATGAAGACAGATTCTGCGCATCGGTTGCAATCGCATTCAGTGTAAAGCTGCCTGTTTGCGTTGGTTGCCAATCACACTGGAACGCAGAGGTATTGGCGGCATCGAACGAACAGATTTGCTTGTTATTCGCCTTAACAACCAGCTTGGACAGATCGTTATCAACGTCTGATGCGTTCACTGAAATTGAAACGGTGTCTGCTTTATTGAACGTCGAGCCGTTTGCTGGCGTCAGGAACGCTACCACTGGCGCAGTAAAATCGTCATTCACGTCCACTTTAACGGTTACAGCAACAGATTGCTGTTTCAGTGCTTGGTTGCTTTTATCCAGCACAACCACTTTTACCGTCGCGTTTCCGGCGTCAGTCGGCGTCCAGTTATGTGAGTAGCGAGTTTGACTTTGATCGACGGTCTTCACTGCCAATTTCTGGTTGTTTACCCAGAACTCAACCTCTGCCGCCAGTTCGCTATCAACACTTGTGTTGATAGCAATCACTTCGCCTGCGTTAACAACTTGGCCGGCAACGGGAGACAGGATAGACAGCTCAGTTGGTTCAGGCTCTGGATCAGGGCCACCTGGCTCACCCGGGCATTCGGTGGCATCCCAGAACCATGAACTTGCGGTTGGGGCTTCCCACACGCCAGGGTTGTTCTTGGCGACAAAGCATTGCCCGTCGTAAGAAACGACATCGCCGTTTTTCACTTTCGTCTGACCAGGAATAAAAGGAATAACATCGCCTAAATCTGGGTCTGGTGTCGGGTCAGGATCCGGCGTTGGGTCTGGGTCAGGGGTTGGATCGGGGTCGGGCGTTGGATCGCCTGAACATTCAGCCGCCGTCCAAAACCAAGAACTCGCATTCGGGGTTTCCCATACGCCTGGATTGTTTTTAGCGACAAAACACTCGCCGTTATACGAAACCATCTCGCCATTCTGCACTTTCGTTTCACCCGGAACAAAAGTGACCACACCAGACGCACTCGCTTCAGCAGCATACAAATAGCCACTAACCATCACACCCGCCAGTGCGATGGTTATATTATTTAGTTTTCTCAAAGGTTCAGCTCTTCAATTATCTATCTTTTCAGACAAGCTCATTATTAACTTACACTGCGGGGAATTGAGGGAATTTATTATCTACGGCGACTTAGCAAAGATAGGATTTGCAAGTCAGCGGACAGGTTAAATAACAGCCACCGTGTGTCCGTAAATCCTCCAAGCTTGGAGTCCCAACTAACCGATGTAAGTTAACGTTCTAATTTTTCTGAATTTAACTATGAAAAATCGCATCCCCCGCGTTATTTATTTTAATTTTGAGGCATTGCTTCATTTTATAATTGGAGCACGTGTGTTAAGTAACCAGGTAATAATGTGCCGCTATTCCTTTAACGTATAAAAAAGCAACAAAGCCACTGATTTCGCGGTGGCTTGTTTATTTAAGCGGAAGGATAGAATTGACTTGGCTGAAGGCGAGCAACCCACCTTTAGTATCTCGGGGCTCTATTTGGAGATATTCTGAGGTTAAACAGAACGAAGATTTCGTGGCTTCTTGCACAGATTCTTGGTCAACACTAAGCGTGACTAGAAAATCATTGGGTTGTGTTGGTATCGAATACTCTGGCTTTCGCCAAATGGGAAAGGGACAAAAACGGGTTTCAAGCTAACCTAGTGAATGTGCCGGAACAACACAGTATTACTGCCCTTCGCCGCTAAACCTCTACTAGGTTCTTCCCTGATAGTGATAAAATCTCCGCATCAGAATTACCGAGAAACTCTATGTATATCCATCATGTTAATGGCATCGACTGGCTGGTGATTACAGCTTTTGAAGAACTGAAAACGATGTTTATCGAAGAAGCCGGTGCGATCCCCTCTTGCTTCTCTACCGCCAGCGAATTGAACCTGATTGATCAAGCCAAGCGCACATATGGATATTTGCCGACACTCAGCGGCGTGATCACCGATACAGGCGTCTTTCAAAGCAAGGACAACGAAGAAGATTTGAACCCACTGCTTGCCTGCCTCGTTGAAGGTCGTGGTCGAGTGTTTATCTACTGGGGTGGTTTTGTGGCTTTTGTGGGTGACGAGCAAACCTTTATTACCCGAATGGACTGAAAATCGTTCAGTCAGTTGAAATCGGCGAATTGAACGGAGCCGGAGCAAACCGACCTGACATGAATTTCGGCACTTTTGAGCTAGTGACTATTGCATTGGCTGTTGGCGCAGCCAAAAGAGCTCTAATGTCTACTTATCTGAGAAGAACTTGTATATGATATGCGCTCACCCAAAGATTTCGTAGTGTCAACTTTATGTAGTTACTTAGCTTTCGTTTTACTATCTTAAAAATTTCAACTTCGAACCCAAATTTAAAATTTAGCGAGATTTTAAACATTAGCTAGTGATCCTATTTTTAACTTACTCAAGCAACAAATCGTATTCCCCGGATCAAAAAGCTGAGTTTTAACCACTTAAGATAGTAAAAAATCAACCTTTTCCTCCTTGGCGAGCACCAGCGAACTGGACTATTGTAAATAAAATATTCTTATAAATTATTGAGGAATGAGCTTCCTCACACACTACTTACTTATATATCTTAGACTAAATCATATTCTTAGCAGACTTTACTGCATTACCTGAACTCTAAATTCTCTTTGCTTTGGTGTAATGTAAAAAACCACCGCATACCCCCTCCATTTAATCTATAGTTATATTTCAAATGAGAGGCATATCACATATAAAAGATTAGCATATGGCTGTTAATTTCACCACTAACCACCTTTAAATCCTATTGGAAATATTAGTTAAAATTCAATAGCTTAAATTAATTTATTAAAACAAAAAATGCTCTATTTTTTGTCTAATACAGGTATACTAAATTACATCACCTGGCCACTCTTTATTGCGTAACTTCCTTATGGTTTCAGATACATCAAATAGCTTTGCGAGTAACGGAATGGAACACAAAACCAATATAATAAATATAACTTTAACTCCATATTCATTCTCAATGATAAAGGATGATAACAAAAATAAAACAAAGAAAAAAGCACAAGAAAGTATACCAATCTTCAAAATGAAATATATAGAGTATAGTACAATCACTTCAGTAGACGGATTCCATATTTTATTTTCTCTTTTGTATGAAAGGTATGTTAGGTCAAAATACTTCACCAGCATCCAAAAAATATAAAACAATAAAACTATTGCCATGACAGAATTTTCAGACAGCAAGAGGATTAATGCCCCAACAACCACCTCCAGTCCAAAGTATAACTTCCTATAAATACTACTCCTAGAAAGAAACCATTCTTTTAATAGATGTTCAAATAACATATAAATCATAATCTTGACATACTGATAAATTCAATTATGAAAGTATAGCTAGTTAAATAACCCTTGCTTTCTATACTTCGAGACAAGAAATAAATAAATATGTGTTTATTTATTGAAGCTAATAAAACTACAACCCATCAGACCTCATGACATTAAAAAATAGTTAAAAATATCATGAGCATAAATACCCACTAAACCATCAACATCTCAGTAGAAGCTAGACGAGTTTAGAAAGAAGTTATTTGGCGGCTACGCACTCGTGTGTTCACTTCGTATAAACTCCGATAGGAGAAAACGAAGTCGTCGACTTTGTTGTTCGAACGCACTGACTGCTGATGCAGCCCAAAGAAGATTATAGTCTATTGACCGAAGAAGGGATCATATGTGTTAAAAACCATTTTCCGCAATACTTGCCCTAACATCATCCTCGCATCTAACACAAGCAAAATACTGAATAGTATCCATGTCTCCTGTAACAAACTCATCGCAATTGGGACATGAAATTGCTCCCCAGCCTCTATCAAAACAAGAGACGCAACTCCAAAGACCATCAATGTAGAATACGGACGGAGTATCGTCATGGCATCCGTGACAGTAAGCTACCCACTCACCTTCCTCACACCAGCCATCGCCATCAGAGTATTGCTCCTTACACGCTTTCAATACATATTCATGCTCGATCTCCGCGTCACAATGAGGACAGTTTTTTAGGTCTTTATTGAAGAATTCAAAGTCCTCATTGCAACTTTGACAAGGTATTGTAGCCTTAGTTTTTTTAAGCAAAGTGTCTTTGACACCACAGACTAAACATTCGAAGTCGTTGCCCCATCTGTTTTCTTCAATCACCTCAGCAGCAGCCATATTGCAATGATTACAAACTTCAATTTGTTTACCAGACTTCTTCTTATTTTCAATATCAGGGTAAATTTCAGTAAACCGAGCTGTAATGAAGTCTTGCTGCCTCATCATTCGTTTATGAATTCGTTGAATTTCCTCGATGTAATCATCAAAAACAGGAGACCAAGTTGTAACTAGTAACTCATGCAGGTAATGCCACGCACACCATTGTTCAACTACAACACTCACTTTGGTAGCATCAATGTCATGATATTTCGTATGCGCGAAATGAACGATTTGGTTTCTATGCTCTCCTAGAGCTTTGAATGCATCCACCGCTTTCGTGGGAATTGGTTCACAAAGAATGTTTTTCATTCTTTTAACCGCATCATCGAGGAAAACAGAATGGAAATCTCCGACTTGAAAACTATTTAGGTTCGCTAACTCTGGACGGCTAAGGATTAATGTCCAATGTTCATGCATTAACCTTGCTTTCAAAAATAGTTCGACAGATGAGTAAAAATCAACAATAGAGTTTTTTGGTCTCTTATCAAGGTCGTCCAGTGAGGAATCCAAAAAATCAACTGCATTTTTTACTAATGCATCAAACATCTCTTCTTTATTTTGTTTCTTTTGAGAAATGAATTTATGTCCCACAATTTTTCCTCTGATTTTCAACACCAAATTAAGTGGTACTCAACCTTACTTGATATAAACCAAACAAGAATGCAACGTCTGCAATAAGGTGTGCCCCTCCAAACCAGCAAAGCACACTGAAATCCATGCCAAAACCGCAGAGTGTAACGCATCACCTTGTTTTTATGCCGATGATTTCGTGAATGGCTTGTGATACAGTGACGACATTTCATCCTGCTTCAGATAAAACTTAGGCATTTGTTCCTTTTGAACCCAGGCATAACCATTTAAGCGGTCTTTTAGAGCACCATATTGTGAAGGCATTGAAAGTTCGTTCATAACCTTTTTGACAAATGAACGATAGCGTTTACCAACAAAATACTGTTTATACAATACTGCAGGAATCGGTAGCTCAACTTTTGCATCATCACCAGAAACACTAATACCTAACATTTTTGTTGGTGGTGATAATTTTATAAACCTAGGATCTACACCTTTCTCTTTTAAGAGGTTATCTCCTACGGCCTCAATTTCGCGAACCATCTTTGAATGCTTCTGATAGTGACCAAGTTCCATGTCACGCTCGATATCAGTAAGACGCTCTCTAATTTCAATAACTTCCGCTGTTTTTCTATAATGTGATAGTGCATCTAGGTATTCTTGACCATTTGCACACTCCTTTACCAGCATTGGAATAAAGTTAGGAAGGCGTAATTCATCTGAATTTGGTACTAGATCTAGGTCACCGTATGTTTGGAGCATCTTCTTTTGAAAACCTCGCATACCCACATGAAATGATTTCGCGAAATCACCAGATGAATTTGCTCCATGATTTAATCGGTCAAGGAAGTCATAAGAAAAGAAATCTCTCAAAGGGTGCGACATATAATTGACACCAAGTTTGGCTGCATATACTTGATGCCAAATATATTGATTACCAAGCCATGCCATAACCGAAAGCATACGCTTTACATGTCCCGATAACTTTTCCCAGTTTACAGGGAGACCATCTGTCCCTCTAATTTTTAGTTTTTCACCTAAACCATAATCAGCAGGACTAGCCAACACAGCTTCAATTAATGGATTTTCTTTTTCTACCCCCATACTACGAAAAACCAAATAGAACTCTGAACTAGCATGCTCCCAAATAAATTTACTAAATGCATTCGCTTGCTCAAAATATTGAGAGAATAAAGTTCTATCTGACCCTGCCTTGTATGCGGTCGTCCAAGCATCAGAAAGAGCGTTGGATATCGTCAACAAATCAGAATCCTCTTTCGCGTCAACAGTAGTAAAAGAGAACACTGGATCTGATAACATTATTTTTCGAGCTGGAGTGAGAGCTTGTTTATAAGTGTCAGGAACAATAATTCTATCGCTTAGTAAAAATGCCTCACTGAAACGCTCAAGTGCAACATGCTCAACATCAAGTAACGCAGGCTCCTTTGTAGGAGCTTTACCTAAAGCACGCTGCACACTTGATATAGTTGCATTGTCCAATAACACTGAAGACATTGATGAACTCTCCTTAAAATATAACAATTTATTAGATCCCAAAGTGGGGTAATTAAACACTCCACTTTGGGATTTTTTGCGCATCCGCCGGACACTTGGACTTAGCATAAGCGCATGTTTTGAATAGAGTATCATCATACTCTACAAAATCACGAACGGGAAAATACGACAAAGTGCGGGATTTTCTCCACACCTCACGACTGGATTAGAAAATCTATCGAAAACTCTCGATGTGACAATAATGAGGTTAACTTTCGCTAAGAAGGAATGGGGCAGAAACAGTTTAGAGTGCCCCCAAAACTCAGGCTTTACCCCAATCATCCTAGAGAAAACCCTGACCACTCCCCACGCACGCAACACAAAAAAGCCATCTAAAAAGATGGCTTTGGGGCTCTCAATAATTGTTGAAAAGCTTTATGGCTGCTGGCGTGTTGCGGCAATCACGATTTCACGTACGCAGACATTCTGCGGCTGGTTGTATGCGTAAGTCACTGCGTTCGCGATGTCATCCGCGGCTAGGATGCCGCCCATGTCTTCTTTCCAGCTTTCGTAGCCTTCTTTGATTTCTTCACTGGTGGTGTGAGAAAGCAATTCGGTTTCTACTGCGCCAGGGGCGATGGTGATAACACGCACGTTGGCGGCTGCCACTTCTTCACGCACGTTTTCAGAAATCGCGTGTACCGCGAATTTTGTGCCGCAGTAAGCCGCGTGGTTAGGGAAGGTTTTACGGCCTGCCACTGAGCTGATGTTGATGATGGTGCCGCTGTTACGCGCAATCATTGGGGCAAGTACGGCTTGCATCCCGTTCATCAAACCGACCACGTTAACGTTGAACATGTTTTGCCATTCAGCAGCGTCTTGCGTTGCCATGTCGCCCAGCAACATCACCCCTGCATTGTTAACCAACAAATCAGCTTCACCGTACATCGCTTCTGCCTCAGCAACAGCGTCGTCAAACGAGGCTTTTTCAGTGATATCGACTTTCTTGCACAGTGTGTTAGGTAGGTTAAGGGCTTCTAGGCGATCTGCACGGCGCGCAAGCAGCAACAACGGGTGACCTTGTGCTGATAATTGTTTTGCGATGGCTTCACCAATACCTGAGCTTGCACCAGTGATAACAACTAACTTTTTCATGTTCTACCTCGATCGGAATGTTTGTTTTTTATTAACTATTTCTTATTGAGGCTGCATTCTAAATAAGTCATGATTGTTGATATATATGTCACAATAAAACTCAGTGTTACGCTATGAGCACCAATAAAGACCCATTGAATGACAACCTTGCTGATATCCGCGCCTTCGTGGCGATTGCCGAATCGGGCAGCTTTTCCAAAGCGGCTGAAAAGCTCGGTGCATCGCGCGCGCACATGTCACGTCAGCTTAGTCAGCTTGAAAGCCGCCTAGGTGTGCAACTCATTATTCGTACCACCCGTTCTCAACGTTTAACCACAGCAGGCGAGGCCTTCTTTACACGTTGCCAAGCGGCGATGATGCAAATTGATGATGCTATTTCCGATGCCATTGATGATTCCGACCAACTACGCGGTCGCATTGCGGTGAACTGCGTGGGAGGAATATTGGGAGAATCACTGGTGGGCGATGTGATCCACCGATTCTGTTTTGACCACCCTGATATTCATGTTGAATTGGATTTCAGCAGCGAACGGGTGGATCTGATTGAGTCCCGTTTTGACTTGGTACTGCGCATGGGTGCGCTGAATGATTCGCGATTGATTGGTCGCTACTTGGGTGACATTGAAATTGGTACCTATGCCGCGCCACATTATTTATCGCAACGGGGTCGCCTTGAGCACCCAAGGGATTTACTGAAACACGATTGCTTAACGGGGTCTGTGACACGTTGGCGTTATGTCCGTGCGGATGACCATTCCCAACATGTCGATGTCGATGTGAAAGGCAATTTACAATGTAAAAACGGCCATGTGTTGATGAGCGCATCGTTACAAGGAAACGGTATTTGTCGACTCCCATCGCTGTACTGCGAAAGCCATGTTCAAGCGGGAAGATTAGAAAACGTCTTTACCGAGTGGGAAGTGGAGAAAGTCCCGTTGTATTTGCTTTATCACAAAGACCGCCACCAGCCGAAACGATTGAAAGCCTTAATACAACGCATGGTTGCAGACGTACCACCTCAGCTTTCATAACGGTTACGCCGAATAACCGAACGATTAAGTGTGAGTACACACTTCGGCTAAAACAAGCTGATTTTCTTACCTATCTATTGGTTTCAGGCAATAAAAAACCACGCTGAATAGCGTGGTTTTTTTAGCATATCATTTCTCACGATGACTTATCGTCGATAGCCGTCGCCACGATCTTCTTCATCGCTACAACCTCCGCTAACTCACTATCTCCACTATCTCCAAAGTCGCCACCGTTATCAAACAGCGCCCGTCACTTTGTTTGGCGTAATGATGTGGTCAGCATGAACACAAGATTCTCGCGTTTCCTCTTCACTCGCCACAACGTCATCATCGGGCAAAATGATACTGTCAGCCATCGCAGACTTTTCAGCCAGTGCGATGTCATCATCTTCCGTGCGCATGTCTTCGGTTAAGCTCGCAAACGTTGTCTCTGTCGCCAACGCTTCTTCTCTCGCCGCGCGTTTTGTTTTGCGCTTTTCTAGGCCAGCAAGCCAGATGAGAGGCACAACAATCAACGAGGTTCCGACAATCATTAGCATGTCTGGTACTTCACCAAACAGAACAAGGCCGACGCCAACTGCACAAACCAAGCCGCTGTATTCTGCACTCGCGATCTTGTTACTTTCCGCAGCGCGGTAGGCAATTACACACGTGGCGGCATACACCAAAATGAACGCGGTTGAACCAGACGCACGCAGGAATAAATCCATGCTAAATGGCGCACCTTCATACAAGGCCAACCCCAATGCGATAGGAATACCGATCAGGTTATGCAGCAACAAGGTTTGCGGCACGGTTTGTTCACGCGGAATTTTCGGGATCAACAAGTTGTTCACCGCCAGCGTGACCGCCACGATCATGGCGGAAATTGCCGCCCAGCTGAGTTCTGTCGGGCGCACCAAGATAAGCACACCAATAAAGCCCACCACGGCAGCAGCAATAGATGCCGATGACAGCTTTTCACGCAAGAACATGGCAGCCAATGGAAGCATGATCAAGGGTGCTGCGTAGAAGATCGCGTTCGCCGTTGCCAATGGCAAGGTGGTTAACGCAATCACCGAAAAGAACACACCGACTAGCCACACATGAGCACGTAGAAAGTGCCACTTAAGCCCAAGTGTCAGGTTCTTCTTCGGTGCCGTTAAACAGAAAGGAAGTAAAATGAGAACGGCTGACACCTGACGAAACAAAGCAAATTGGAAGATAGCGCCATCAGGCCCGCCTTCCATCGTTTTAACCAGCGCGTCCGAAAACGTCGCGCTAAGGTTACCAATGACCAACAAGGTCATGGCCATCCCAATTGAAATATTACGCATGATAAAGGCTCCTGTTCATGTCGTATTTCCTCTCTCACGATGTTGCGGCGTTCAAAATAGCGGATTGAGTTATCGCCATTCAGACATGCAACCTCTCGAGATTAAGGGCCCAAAGATCTAATCTGGATCACAGAATGGGCATAGTAGCGCTGCTTTAGCATGACGTATAATGATGAAAATTCGCTATTCATGAGTTTTTTAGATAATGAAGCTTCCCCCACTGCGAGCGGTGCAATATTTTGAAGTGGTTGCCCGACTCAATAGTTTCTCTAAAGCCGCCGAAAAACTCAGCGTGACCCAAAGCGCCGTGAGCCACCAAATACGCTTGTTGGAAGATTTTCTGGGTGAATCATTGTTTGATCGCCAAGGAAGGTTGTTGCAACTGACGCCTGTTGGCCAGCGTTACTATGATGATGTCGCCGACCCATTGCAGGCCATTGCCCGAGCCAGTCACCAAGTTCGAGAGGGCGTATCAGGCCAACTGAGGCTTGCGGTTTTTAGCTCATTGGCCGTGAAATGGCTGATGCCGCAATTGTCTGATTTCCGTCAGCAGCACCCAGAAATCGACCTTGCGCTCGAAATGTTTGCCGACCACCCTCACCTTTCCGACAAGTTGGCAGATTGCTTCATTGTCGATTTTGAGCCGGGGCGAAACTACCAATATGATTTGCTGTACAAAGAGTATCTGTACCCTGTTTGTAGCAATAAGATTTGGCAGCAGATCAAAGATAAACCCCTTCCTGACGCCCTTTGGGATTACCCGCTATTGTCTGTCACGTCATTGATGGAAAACGACTGGGCGCAATGGTGCAAATTGGGCGGCTTTGCGCTGCCTAATCATGTGAAAATTCATTCTTTCAGCCACATGCTGCTTGCCACGGAAGCGGCGCGATATGAGCATGGTATTACTTTTTTGAATTACTATTTCATGAACGAAATCGACCGCGAGCAACTGGTGCGCATTCCTATGCACGAAATGCCGACTGGCGACAGTTTGTATTTTGTTTATAAGAAGCATCGCGCCCGTCAGCCAGAAATCCTCAAGCTTGGACGCTGGTTGCAGCAAATCTCGGCACAAGAGGAACTGGGCAACTAAAAAGCCACGCTTTCTGAGGATATGACATGACGCAGTATCGATTCCGATGTTGCCGCGTTCACGCGTTCCTTCATTGACGGGTTTCTTCTTTTTTTGCTCGTTTTAGCGTTTCGTCAAAATATCCCCTCGCTCGACTCCTTCGTCCTACTCCACTGCCCTACTCCTTCGCTCCCTTGCTACACCTCTTGCAGCACCCCTTGCAATGCAGTTGGCACAAGCACTTGTCTAAACATGCATTTAGATGAAATCCGTCTAAACTCAAATGTGAGCCATCACTTAGTTTTGAGCCGTTCTTATTAATTTTGATGCAGTGAGAAATTAGGGAATGAAACATTTAACGAAGATTTATGTTCGCTCAATCGCGACCTCTTTGAAGGTTAGCGCGACCTTATTCATCACCCTTATCACGTGGGCCAGCGCTTGGCCTGCACTTGCCGCTGACGCCTCAAAAACGGCTAATGTCGACTACGGCTACTCAAAATTGTACGGCGAACTCACGCCCACTCAGGTTTACTCATTGGTCAAAAACATCGATTCGATGGTGATGCACTACGCGTATCGATACAAACCAAAGACAGCAAGCAAACTGCCTCGAAAAATCATACCGGTTAACGGCTACCGACCAGAACAAGTCTTCGTTGCGCTCGGAAAGCTCAGTGACGATATTGATGTGTTCGCAAAGCAACAGAATGTCCCGCCAGTCACACGTATCAAACGTGAAGCCAAAGACGCCATTCCAGCCGAGGTGTTTTTACTTGCTGGCGCCAGTTTAGATACGTTTTCCGCAGCAATGGCAGTCCTTGAACCCAACAATACATTTGGCGATTTCTACGCGCACCGAACCTATTCACGCAACAAAACGCCCTCCGATGTTTATGCCCTTGTCGATCTGATTAACAGAAAGCTGACCATATTGCTTGGCCAACCATTAGAACCCATTAAGTGAAGAATCCATGAATCGTCGATATTTCCGCTACACGATTGGTAAACGCCTAACACTTGGTTTTGGCTTGATCATTGCGATTTTAGTGACAGCAGTGAGTTTGTCGAATCAACGTCTCGCCGATGTGAATATCGTGGAGCGTGAGCTAGTAGGCTCCACATTCCCAGCCACGCTGGCGAGTAATCAGTTAGTGGCGGAGGTGAATCGCTCTTTGGCCATTCTGCGAGGATACGTGGTGCTTGGTAACGAGGAGTTTTTGTCAAAACGGCAAACGACATGGGAAAACATCGACAAACAACTCCTTGTTCTCAACCGTTCAATCAGCAGTTCACATGTTAGTAGCGACGACTACATTGCCAAAATAGAAAGATTGAAAGAAAGCCTTAGTCTTTACCGCGCAGCACAAGATGACATTGAGCGCATTGCAAACACCGCCGATGAACAACCCGCCATGAAGATCTACAGGGAGCAAGGCGAACCCATCATGATTCGTCTGGTGTCTGCCATCAATCTTCTCACCAGTATCGAACGAGGCTTGCCTGCCACGCCAGAACGTAAGGAATTACTCGGTTTATTTGCGGAATCAAGCGCGTCGTTTTCTTTAGGCCTTGCCGCTGCCCGTTCGTACCTCATCACTGGCGAAGCCGCATTCAAAGCGTCTTTTTTCGAGAAATGGACAACCAATGAAAATCACCTGTTTAGCATTGAAGATAAAGCCCATCTGCTGACTCGCGAGCAAGCAAAGCTATTCAAAGAATACAGTGATTACCGTGATCAGTTTTCCCCCGTGGTGATGCAGATGTTCAACGTGAGGGACTCTGAACAGTGGAACATGTCGCAATACCTCTTAGGCACGAAAGCGTCACCGCTTGCGACACAATCTCTATCGCTGATTGGCGAAATTGTCGCTCTTCAGCAGGAAGCGTTAAACACCGAGGTGAAAACGCTCGACTCGCTAAACCAAGAGATTTCCACCGTCCTCGCGTTAACGGGTATTGTTGGGGTCATTTTAGGTCTTGTGATTGCCGTATTAATTACGCGATCAGTCACAACGCCTCTGACAAAAATGACGCGCAGCTTAAAGCAGGTATCAAGATCGGGCGACTATTCCCTTCGCCTTGTCGTTAAAGGGAACGACGAAATCAGCCAGTCATCAGCCGCGTTCAACTCGCTGATGGATGCCACTCAAAATGCACTTAGCGAAATCAACACAGTCATGGCACGGATTTCTGAAGGTGACCACAGTGTTCGTATTAAAGGAGATTATTGTGGTGATCTACTGTCAATTAAAGAAGCCACTAACCTCTCTCTCAACAATGCGGAATTGGCTGAGCAAGCTAAACGTGAGTATGAGCATTCATCAAACATTATTGCAGAGGAAAATGCGCAGGTTAGACAGGCGTTAGATGGTGTATCAAACAACATCATGCTGGCGAATAACGACAATGAAATTATTTATCTCAACGATGCTGCAAAAACGATGCTAAACGAAACACAAAGCGATTTTGCACTAGAAATTACTGGCTTTAACCCTGATAACGTTATCGGAAAACCGATTGATGTTTTTCACAAGGAACCGTCCAAACAACATAAAATCCTATCCTCTCTCACGCAGCCTTTTTCCAGTGAATTCAGTGTTGGAAATAGAGTGATGGCCATCAACGCCATGCCCATGTGCAACCCAAACGGCGAACGCATAGGAACGGCAATAGAATGGAAAGATCGCACTGCTGAAGTCGCTATTGAGCGTGAAATTGCCGAGGTTATCTCTCGCGCCACACGCGGGGAGTTTGGCGGACGCATCGAAATCTCAGGTAAAGAGGGGTTTTTCTTCAATTTGGCTGAAGGGTTGAATTTGCTCACAGAGAATGTCGATAACTCATTGGCCGACATGCAACACATTCTCGCCGCCATGGCGAAAGGCGACCTTACTCAGCAAGTTGAAAAAAATTACAGTGGCCGACTCGCCCAACTGAAAAAAGACACCAACCAAACCATCGATAAATTAACTGACGTGATCCATAGCATTCGCGAAACCAGCTCGACAGTTGCTGCATCTTCGCGCGAAATTGTGACTGGCAACCAAGATTTAAGCGCGAGAACAGAAGCGCAGGCGACGTCTTTGCAATCCACCGCCGCGAGCATGGAGCAAATGACAGGGACAGTGAAACACAGCGCTGAGAATGCCTTTTCAACGAAAATGGTTAGCATGAAAGCGCGCGCAAAAGCCCGTGAGGGTGGGCATTCAGTTTCCCGAACTATTGAAGCAATGCGAGACATTACCGAGGCCAGTAACGAGATTGCCCAAATCATTACCGTGATTGATGAAATTGCCTTTCAAACCAACTTGCTCGCCCTCAATGCGGCGGTGGAAGCGGCTCGCGCTGGCGAACAAGGCAGAGGGTTCGCTGTCGTCGCTGGTGAAGTGCGCAATCTCGCCCAACGCTCCGCCAGCGCAGCAAAAGCAATCAAAGACTTGATTGAAGCCAGTAAGAAAAAAGTGGCGGTTGGATCCGATTTGGTTGAAGAGTCAGGAAAAACGCTGAAAGAAATCGTCGCCATGGTCGAAGAGGTCGGCAGCAAAATGGAAGACATATCAGATGCCGCCCAAGAGCAAAGTGTCGGCATTGAGCAAGTTAACTTAGCCATCACCAAAATGGATGACATGACGCAACAAAATGCCGCGCTGGTTCAACAAGCAACAACGGCAAGTGAAAGCATGTGGCATCTATCGCAAGACATGACCGAAATGCTGGCCTTTTTTATCCTGCCAGACGACGGCACCGAACCACGAAATCAACAGGCTTCCCCTTCAAATTCGTTTGCTGATCACCTTATTTTTGAAGACGACGATGAGGATGATGACGACGACGATGAGGCTCAAGGAAGCAGCACCAATAAAGATACCAGCGAGTTTTAACGAGATAACTTGGTAACGTGGTAGTTCACCAACCCTCTTATTGGGAAAGCGTCACCTATAGGCATCTTAAATAGCGTATGTTGCGTTTGTTTGGATGCAAGAAACCAAACCCGCAACGGATAACACGAAGCCCAAGTACGCAAGATCTAGCATGCAGCGCCTTGAATACAGAGGCACTACCCCATAAACCAAACCTAAACATACATAAACCCAAATTATTGCGTTGAAACTGGGCAACCTCGGACACAAAAAAACGGGCTTTCGCCCGTTTTTTGTTGCTTGATTTAGTCGCTTTGGCTATTTGTCTGCGTGCTAGCCTGCTTTCGTTTTAAAGAAAGACACCAAGTCTCGTTGTCCTTCGGCTTCAACGAGCAAGTTCTCACTGGCTGCCGTGGCCTCTTCCGCCAAACCCGCGTTTTGTTGGGTCATGTTGTCCATTTCCGTCACAGCACGGTTTATCTCAGCGATGCCTTGCGACTGCTCGGTATTCGCCGTGCTCATGTCATTGATCAGGGTCGATACGCTCTTAATGGCTTCAACAATTTCATCAAGGTTCTCGCCAGATTTTCTCACCAAATGTGTGCCATCTTTGGTCTTGTTAACGCTGGCGTTAATCAGCTCTTTAATTTCAACGGATGCTTTCGCACTTCGTTGCGCCAAATTTCGAACCTCACCTGCCACAACCGCAAAACCCCTTCCTTGTTCACCCGCTCTGGCGGCTTCAACAGCAGCATTCAAAGCCAGTAGATTGGTTTGGAAGGCAATTTCATTGATCACGCCAATGATGTCTGAGATTTGATTGCTCGATTTCTCAATTTCAGCCATGGCGCTAATAGCTTCCGTGACCACTTTCCCACCCAGTTCAGCCTTCTTCGTTGCCTCGGTCGCGAGCATAACGGCATTTTGCGAGGTCTCCGCATTTTGCTGCACGGTCGCTGTGATTTCTTGCATGCTTGCGGCAGTTTCTTCCAAACTTGCCGCTTGGGTTTCGGTTCTGTCACTCAAATCACCGGTTCCCAATTTAATTTCGCGCGCGCCGGAGCTGACCGAGTTTGACGCTTTCACAATGTCTTTTACCAAGGTATTAAGATGCGCAATCATTGAGTTCAGAGCATCCCTCACAGGCTCAAACTCTTCATCCAATTTTTCTGTAATGGTATGGTCAAGGTCGCCCTTAGACAAAGACAGCAAACAGCCGCTGATTAAAGACACGGCACGTTTTTTTGCCGTAATATCCGATGCGTATTTCACTACCTTGAAGGGCTTGCCATTGATGTCGCGGATCGGGTTATAAGATGCCTGAATCCAGACTTCTCGCCCACCTTTGGCAATGCGGCGAAACTCTGCACTTTCAAAATCACCGCTATTGAGCTTCGCCCAAAACGCTTTGTACTCTGCAGATTTGCTGTCTTTCGGATCAACGAAAATAGAATGGTGACGACCTTTAACTTCACTTAAGGTGTAACCCATTGCATTCAAAAAGTTCTCGTTGGCAAAGCGAATCGTGCCGTCCATGTCGAACTCAATAACTGCCTGCGACTTGCCAATGGCTTCAATCTGGCCTTCAAAATCAGCATTCTTCAGTTTCTGTTCGGTGATATCACTGGCGTATTTAACCACTTTAAAAGGCCGGCCAGAGGCATCCAAAATGGGGTTGTATGAGGCTTGAATCCAGATCTCTCTGCCTCCTTTTCCTATTCGCTTGTACTCGCCGGCTTGAAATTCCCCTTGTGCAAGAGAATTCCAAAAACTCTTGTACTCATTAGAAGAAGCCAGGTCGCTCGTGACAAACATTGAGTGATGCTTGCCCTTAATTTCCTCCAGCTTGTAGCCAACCGCATTGAGGAAGTTCTCGTTGGCATTGCGAATGGTGCCATCAAGTTCAAATTCAATCACCGCCTGCGATTTACCAATGGCCCTGATTTGCCCCGCGAAGTCAGCATTACGCAGTTTGTGTTCGGTAATGTCGGTGGCAAATTTCACCACTTTAAAGGGGTTGCCTTCGTCATCAAAAATGGGGTTGTAAGACGCACTGATCCACACTTCTTTGCCGCCTTTGCCCAAGCGCTTGAATTGCTCAGACACGGTTTTGCCTGTGGCTAGTGTTTCCCAAAATCTTTTGTAGTCTGAAGAGCGCGAAAATTCAGATTCGACAAAAATGGAATGATGTTTACCAAGAATTTCTTCGATCTTGTATCCCATTACACTCAGGAAATTCTCATTGGCTGAGAGAATATTGCCTTGCAAATCGAACTCGATCACCGCTTGAACATTGTTTATTGCATCCATTTTCCCGGAAAAATCTAAGCTCTGATTCTTTTCCTGAGTGATGTCTGCGGCAAACTTTACAACTTTCTCCACACTGCCATCTTCAGCAAAAACGGGATTGTAGGTTGCCTGTATCCAGACAATCACGCCGTTTTTCCCACGTCGCTTATATTGCGAAGAAAAGGATTTCCCTTGGTTCAATTGCGCCCAAAAATCTCGATAAGCTGGCGAATTAGAATAAGAGGACTCAACAAATATTGAATGATGCTTTCCTTGAATTTCTGACAGTTGATATCCCATCACTTTCAGAAAATTATCGTTCGCGGAAAGCACTTTGCCAGAAGGATCAAATTCAATGATGGCTATCGATTTATCAAGCGCAGCTATCTTTGCCTTGGCATCACTGCCAATGTCGGTGTGAGAGCCAATCACACTGCCTATGGCTCGCTTCAAGTTTGATAGTATTGAGTTTTGCATTTACGCCTCTCCTAGTCCGTTACTAGAATTCTAGTCGATGAGACATATTCTTCCTGCTAAGACTCGTTTTAAATCAATAATATTTTGGGCGACTGTCCACAAAAAAAGCCAGCGTGATGCTGGCTTTGGTATTTATTCATATCGAATCGGCTAAATCAGCCCAAGTTCGCGTAGACGTTCCATCAAATAACTGTCTGCGGTATAACGCTCGGACAGCACGACATCAGGCTTTGGGTGCAAGAATAATGGCAAAGAGATGCGAGATTTACGCATGTCAGCACCTTCAGGGTTAACCACTCGGTGCGTGGTTGACGGGAAGTAACCTCCAGACGCTTCTTGCAACATGTCACCGATGTTAATGATAAGGTTGCCAAAATCGCACGGCACATCCAACCATTCGCCATCTTTGCCCTTTACTTGTAAGCCAGGTTCATTCGCAGCAGGCAGAATAGTTAATAGGTTAATGTCTTCATGCGCTGCAGCGCGAATCGCTCCGGGGGCTTCATCGCCTTGCATTGGCGGGTAGTGCAGAACACGAAGCAGAGTTTTGTCGCTTCCATCAATCATGCTCGATAGCGATTGCGAATAATGCTGAGAAACCTCTGCTGGGGAGTGCGTTTCTACCCATGCGAGAAGTTGTTGGGCTAAGCCATTTGCCTGATCGTAATAGTCTTGTAGCTCATCTCTGAGTGTGTCGGGGCATTGTCCCCACGGGTAGTAATGGAAGAACTCTTTGATGTCTTTTTGTTGCTGACCTTTGGCGACTTCTGACACTTCTGAAGGGAACAAACCATCTTGGCTTTCGGGGTTAAAACGAAAACGCAGTTTGTCTTCACTGTCGAAGAACTGCTGCCAATTTTGATAAATAGACGCGACAAGGTCTTGGTTAATCGGGTGGTTTTTCAGTACGCCAAATCCTGTATTTCGCAGAGATTCAACAAAACGCGCCGCGGCATCGGGCGCATTGAAATCGACGGCTTCCAATTTCATGGTGACTCACTTTCTTATGGTTTGTGATTATTGTAATACCCACACCAACCCAAGTTACCTGATGATGCCATATGCAAGAGACCATCAGGTTTGTTTGGGCGTCTGCAATAGCATGTTGAGCATCTATGCAATTAAATCGACGAGACGTCGAAACCTGTCGTGGGGCTTTTAGTATACTCAAATCACTCAATAACGCAGGAGAGAATCGTCACAATCGCAGCCCGAAGAGTTCGACTGCACGTCCCGAGCGAAAAGCGTTTCATGCTGTTCGCTTGAAAAAACTCAACCAGCCAAGGCCGACAGACCCTAGCTAACACAGCGAAGTTTATTGTCCTTTTTTTGCAGAGCCTGCCACTCATCACGCAATACGCCATAACGTAAAGAGTCATAGTACTGACCTTGGTGGAAACGGACTTTACGGATCCTTCCTTCTTCCTGCATACCTAAAGCAGTGGCACATTTCATCATACGAGGATTACCAGACCACGTGGTTAGTCCAATTCGTTCGACGTCATAGTGTTCGAACAGATGGGAGATCCACAATGTGAGTGCCTTGCGGCCCAATTGTTTTCCCCAGTGTGCTGAGGTGAAAATGGTGATGCCAACTTCTAGCCAGCGTGTTGACTGATCCTCCCAGTAGCACGAGAGATAACCAATCGCTTCGCCGTGATAATCAATGACGATGGCCGTTTTTGCTTCTTTTAGGCGTTTAAACAAATGTCGGCGAAACTGAAATTTGGATTGATGCTCCAATGGAAAATAAGGGGCATCATGCGCTTTCCACTCATTTTCCACATAGATAAAGTGCCAAAGATGATCCCGCTCTTCTGTTTTAGCAGGCCGCAAGCAAATATCGCTAAATGTAAACATGCTGCTCCTTGTCATGTCGCCGCTGTGACGGTCTTTTTTTTGATAATGTAGCGCGAACCCGATACCCATCAGGACAAACCAGTTATGCGCTTCAATCATCTGCATGCAAAGTGTTTGACGCTGTGCCCAAGCTGCTATCACGTGCTTGATCAGCGAGAGTTCGCCTTATATACCCAAGCAACTTGACGGCCTACCTTCGGACGAGTTGAATCCTGCATCTTCAGGTTGCTTGGGTATATAGAAGCTCACTCTGAATAGTGTATGAAGATGATTTCAATTAAATTATCTAACAAACCGCTGAAATCGCTAATAGGAAAGTCAATAACATTGGTGAGATCCAATTATGGATGTTAAGCGCGTTCCATTTACATCAAAGATCACCGCACGTCATGTTACGAAAAAGTTAACTGGACAATGAGCTAGGTTTTCCTAACCTTTTGATAGAAGACACTACAAATATTTATGCCCAAGTCACCTGAAGGTGCTTGGGTATATATTCATTGCATCATCTTTTGGGGATTCCTGTCATGGCGTTAACAGCACACCAAGTCACTTTGATCACAGAGAGCTTTAAAAAAGTAGAGCCCATCTCGCTCAAAGCCGCAGAGATATTTTACGACACCTTGTTCTCTTATGATCCGTCGCTTAAATCTCTGTTTAAAGGTGATATGAAACAACAAGGTCGCAAGTTGATGGCCATGCTCCACGCAGCGGTAAGTACATTGAATGCACCCGAACAGTTGCTCCCTGTATTGCAGCAATTGGCAAAACGACATGAAGGATACGGGGTAAAAAAATCCCACTTCACGCCTGTCGGCAATGCCCTGCTTCACACCCTGAAAGTCGGGTTGGGGGACGATTTCACCCCAGAAACTCGCGCTGCTTGGGTCGCACTGTTGCACTTCGTTGCGGATACGATGAAAGCTGAAATGGCCGCATAACGTGCGTTAAACTCATGTGCATGGATACCCAAACAACCTGAAGATGCTCGATTTTTACTGAATCCTGCATCTTCAGGTTGTTTGGGTGTAGTGGTAAGTCAGTCATCGTTAGCGCCGTAAAAAAGCACAAAAAAAAAGAGCCTCTCATCGGCTCTTTTTTGTGCTTTCTGTTACTGACGAAAAACGTCTTTACGAACTTACGTTGACGGTACCACGACAATCGGTCCGCTAAAGGCATTCACTGCAGGTGCTTCACCGCTGAATTTCTCGTATTCAACCAAACATGTATACGCACTGCACGCTTGCGCAAGCTCAGACGTGCCGATATCCAAGGTCATCGTGTTCGGGTCGCCATAAGTATCTATCGCACCGATTTCAGAGCCTGTTGGGCCATACCAAGCACCTTCTTGGATGCGAATCACACCCGGTGGATAGTTGGCGGACACCACGGCCCCCGCAATGAGTTGGCCTCGGTCGTTATACACCCGAATCAAATCACCATCTTTAATGCCTTTTGCTTTGGCATCATCTGGGTTGATATAGGCTGGCTCGCGCCCTTGAACCGTATAGGTTTCACGGATAGCGGGTGACTCACACATCTGGGAGTGAAGGCGTTTATCAGGGTGACAGGACTGCAGCCAATAGGGGAAGGATGCTGACCCGGGCCCACCATGAGAACGCTCGGCCTTTTCAAACCACATCGGGTGTTCTTGGCAATATTCGTAACCAAAACTGCCGATTTTACGGCTGGTGATCTCAATAAAGCCGGAAGGGGTGCCTAACGGGTTCAACTCTGGGTCTTCTCGGAACAGTGCATGACGAACAAAGGTGCTGCCTTCGCCGAAGCTGACATAGCCATCTTTCCAGAAGGTACTGAAATCTGGCATCTCAAACTTACCTTTGTTGGCGGCAACGCATTCGTTGTAGAGCTTCTCAACCCACTGCATTTCCGTCATTTCTTGGGCATATTCTTTATCTTTACCCGCGCCAAAACGCTGTGCCAGCCCTTTGAAGATGTCAAAGTCGGTTCGCGATTGATAAAGCGGGTCCACCAGCTTGTGCATAGCAATGATGCCCGTGGCTGAATAAGCGCCATAGAGATCTAAATCGTTGCGCTCAAACTGGGTACAGGCAGGCAATACAATGTCAGAGAAACGGCAGGTCGCTGTCCATGCAAAATCAATGGTGACGGCGGTTTCAATGTTGTAATACGCCTTCTTCATCCGATTATGATCTTGGTGGTGATGCCATGGGTTGTTCCCGCTGACCACAACCATTTTAATCGGTGGTAACTTCACTTTGTTACCATTGTGATTGATCACTTTACCCGGCTCTTCAATGGATTCTATCCATCGCGCCACAGGAATCGTGCTGGCATACCCTTTGTAATCTGCATTGGGGTGGAGCGGCGTCATTCCGGGGTCGAGGTTACGAGGGAAACCACCCGGGCCTGCTGCTCCTGTTGCTGGCTCACCGATACCGCTGTAGTGGTGCGCATACGACACCCCACCCCCAGGAAGGCCAATGCCTCCGAGCATGCTTGCGATCACGGCACCCATCCAATAAGGTTGCTCACCATGTTGTTGACGCTGAACACACCAGCCAAACATCAGCTGAGTGCGCTCGCTCGCTATCATGCGGGAGAACTCGCGAATTTTTTCGGCAGGTACGCCACAGATTTCCGCTGCCCACTCGGGTGTTTTCTCTACCTTGTCTTTGGTTTTACCCATCACATAATCGACGAAGGGCTCAAAGCCAAGACAATAGAGCTTGATGAAATCTTTGTCGTAGAGGTCTTCGGTATAGAGCGTGTGGGCAATCCCCAACATGAAGGGAACATCAGTTTGCGGGTTGATATAGAGCTGATCACAACCCAGATAGTTCTGTGTTTTGCTCACCACAGGATCGACAGAAATCACTTTAATGTCGCCGCTGGCCACTTTGTCTTTTAGCTCGGCAAAATAGCCATACACGTCATGGGTCGGACACTGCCAGCCCACTTGCGCATTCTTGATCGGATCGTTCGCCCAAATAACGATTTGTTTGGCATGCTCCAACACCAAAGGCCACGAGGTTTGCTGTGCATACACCTCTGTTGACCCAAGAACATAAGGCATGATGGTTTGCCCTGCTCCTGTGGAGTAATCCCCGATCTTCTTAACAAAGGCGCCATGCATCGCAACAGCGCGCTGCATGTGGGTGGTACAGCTGTGGAACTGGCCGGTCTGTCGCCAACCTGTTTGACCCGCAAGTAAGCCTGAAGGCCCGTAGGTTTTCTGCACCCGCTCTAGTTCGTCGTAGAACAAATCGAGCGCTTGATCCCACGTCACACGCACAAAGCGATTATCGCCACGTGTGGTATTCCAGCCTTCGGTTTTTTTCAGCCAATCTAATCGCACCATCGGGTATCTCACCCGAGATGGGTTGTAGATCAATCCTTTGATCCCTTCGATCATTTCGGTGGGATGTTTGTCATGGCTAAATGCCACGACTTCTGCCACTTCACCGCCCACCACTCGCGCTCTAAAAGCGCCCCAGTGGGAACCCGACGTGCGCCATGCACCTTCGAGTAATTCCGCATTCGCCTCTGCGTCCGTCGCAACCAACAGGCTTGGCCCGATAGCTACGGTTGCACTGACAGACAACATGCGTTTTAAGAAAGAACGTCTATTCATCGCCATGTCGCTATTCCTCTCAGTGTTCAGCAAATGTGCTGGAGTGTTTTTGGAGATACTTCAGCACCAGCGACTGTGTTGCCTGATCGAAATTCACAAAGCCCATCATGCCGTCAAACATGCCCGGCCACGTGTTGGCATCAAAGTGCGCAACATCGGGTTGGGTGTGACACAAGCTACAGTTGGTGTCGTATGCTTGCTTCGCTTCGGTCCACACAGGGTCAATGTTGTCGAGGAAGTTGGCTTTTTTCGCCCACAAGTCCACTTCAACACGCTGCCATGTCAGGCCAGTCAGGTCATCTTCTTTGGTCTCGAAGGTTCTCACGTCGGTATCACTCTGTGCGACGGCTTTCGACAAGGCGGCAGAAGCAATATTCAATCCGAAGTCTTCATAAATCACCCGACCAAAACCCTTCATTTTACGCCAGCCAGTGATAGACACTCTGATGGCCTCTTTACTGTCATCAATCACAGTCACTTTGGTTGCAGGCTCAAGCACACCACCGTCAGTGGTCAGTTCTTTATCGACATACATTTCTAAGAAGTTGACGCTATAAACGGGTTTGTCTTTGTCGTAACTGGTGCTGTGAGACATGGAAATCAACTTACCGAGCATGCCGCCTGTTGAGTCCATTTCAGCGGGTAGCTCGTGGGCGATCCCTTTGTGACAATCAATACAGCTTTGGTCACGTTCTGCCGCTTGCGCCATTTGCAGACGTGCCGCTGGGCGCATGTTTTCAATCTGCATACTTTCGTATTTATGGCAGGTTTTACACTCAGCCGAACCATTGGCTGTAAACCTTGCCCATTCGTGCTGAGCCAACTCTAAGCGCTTATCGAGGAATTTTTCACGTGTACCAATCACGCCAAAAATCTGCGCGTACACTTCTTTACTTGCCTGCATTTTCCGCGCAATTTTATCTGTCCAATTATGAGGAACGTGACAATCAGGACACGTCGCTCTCACGCCAGATGTGTTAGACCAATGCACGGTGTGCTGAAGCTCAGGATATACGTTGTCACGCATGGAGTGACAGCTGATACAAAACTTCTCAGTATTGGTGACTTCTAATGCGGTGTTGAATCCACCCCAGAAAATCACCCCTGCAATGAACCCACCAAGGGTCAAGGTGCCAAGGCTGATTTTGGTTGCTGGACGTTTCAGCGTCGTCCAGAGTTTCATTAAGAATTCTTTCATGGTTATCTGCTCTTATTCATCGCTCAGGAAGTGTTGCGGGGTACTAACCATGCCCAGGGGGGCCGAAAAAGAACACCTGACTCATCCAAATGGCGAACCCGTAACCGCCAATGAGCATCACGCTCAAAATCGGAAACAGAAACACAGTAATAAATAAGAACGCACGCCACTCGTAGCTCTGCTTCTCTGGCTCTTGAACAATATCTGCTTCGTGTTGGCTCATGACCTATTTCCTCTGTCTCGGTGTCGACACCGAAATGGTTCCAGAATTAAATTTATGTACAAAAGTAGTTTAGGAGATTGGAGATAAAAACGTGTCTCTTTATTGACTCTGGGATAAATATAAAGTCATTGTTTACAGTACGGTAAGTGGTAGGGCGAGAAGAACATAACGACGAAAAATGTAAGGATGGGGACAGGGCGTCCCCATGTCTAAAATTACTGACCCGTTGATACTTTGAGAACGGCAGCCAGTTCGTCCAACAGCTTCTGGGTATCATCAGAAAGACGGTTGATTTCGTTGGTCGACTCTGATGAGCGCGAAGCCAATTGTCTGACTTCATCTGCCACGACGGCAAACCCTCGGCCATGTTCACCCGCACGCGCCGCTTCGATCGCAGCATTCAATGCCAGTAAGTTGGTTTGCTCAGAGATACCATCGATCACTTTCGCGATGTTGGATATTTCTGCACTTGAGTTTGCTACGCCACCCATGATTTCACTCATGCCTTCGCGCTGTTGAACCTGCGCCGTGACATCTTTGACAAAAGCGGTGTACATGGTTTTCCCATCTACTTCGACCTTAGACAATGACAGTAAGCCGTAGGCCAATTTGCCGTCCTTACGATGAACAGGGACTTCGCGGCTAGAGCCGACAATTTTGTCCTGTCCTGTCGTACGATTCGCGTTAACGTAACTATCGTGGTTGGCTTGGATTTCTGGCGGTACTAGCATTTTGATGTTTTGCCCGACGACTTCCGAAGGGTCATAGCCCCACAGTTTTTCAGCGGCAGGGTTGAAGAAAGTCACGATGTTGTTTTCATCGATGGTGACAACCGCATCCAGTGCCTGTGACAAGGTTTGATTGATTGCTTCTTGCGCTGTGCGTTGCTCTGTAATATCCCGAACAAAGGCGGTGTAACCAATGTTGCCGCCAATATCGACTTTTGACAGCGAAAAGTTCACCCAAATACGTGACTTATCTTTACGCTGCATTTCCAACTCACGGGCAGAACCCACTATCTTGTTGTTACCCGTGCGACGGTTCGCGTTCACGAAGTTATCGTGGTTCGCTTGAAACTCATCAGGCACCAGCATGCGAACGTTATTGCCCACGACTTCATCACTTTTGAATCCCCAAAGCTCTTCTGCCGCAGGGTTAAAGAATGTCACATTATTGTCAGAGTCAATACTGACCACGGCATCGATCGCCTGTCGAAGCACTTGTTCATTTTCTTCGCGAGCGAGGCGTTCTTTACTGATGTCTCGAGTAAACGCTGTGTACCCCACTTCATCGCCGACTTCGATACGAGAAAGTGACAGATTTGCCCACAGGGTTGTTCCATCTTTTCGCTCCAGTTCGACATCCCGGCTTGTTCCAACAATCATATCGACTTTGGACTCACGGTTAGTGTTGACGTAGGTATCGTGGAAGGCGCGAATATCTTTGGGAACGAGCATTTTGACGTTTTTCCCAATCACTTCCTCTTTGCTGTAACCCCACAACTCAACGGCAGCATCGTTCATGTAAGTGACACAGTTTTGGCCATCAATGGAGACAACGGCATTCACCGATTGCGACACCATTTGTTCTGAGCGTTCGCGCGCGAGCACTTCTTCAGTGACATCACGGAGAAAGGCTGACCAACCAACGCCACCAGAAACCGACACTTTGTTTAGTGTGATATCGCACCACACTTTCTTGTTTCCCTGATCTTTCAGCTCAACGCGTGTCGTGCCTTCCTGAAGCGCACCAATCTGTAACGTACTGAAATCTTGCCCTATTTTGTCTTTCTCTGACACGCCAAAGAAACGTTCCGCAGCGGCATTCATGTAATGAATTCTGTTTTTCTTATCTGTATAAACAATAGCGTCCGACGCTTTATCCAGAATCTGTTTGCTCACGCCATTTGTGTTGCTTCCAAACAATCCCATATCTCGACCTGTACTGAGTAAAAGGAACAACCGTGTCACATACACGACATTTGTATAAAGCGTAGACAGATATTCTAAGGCCAACAAATATGTTTATTTGAGAAGGTCACCAATGGGAGAGCTTGCGAGCTAAATGGTTTAATCGGTCACCGTTGGTTTAGGCGATTTCTCATTTTGAGTCTCAATTTGCGTATGTACTTCTATTTACACTGTAAACCGAAAGTCTAGATAATAAATCACGAACACCACGTATCCATGCGCTACGCTATAGGGGGTAAACCACTAGGAAATAAAGAAAAACCATGAAACTCAGTGCATCGCCAATTCTCTACCACATCTACGTTAGAAGCTTCTTCGACAGCAATGGCGACGGGGTTGGTGATCTCAATGGCATTCGAGAAAAGCTCGATTACTTTGCGTGGCTAAATGTCGACGGCATTTTATTGTCTCCAATATTTGAATCGCCATTGAGCGACTTTGGATACGACATTACCAATCTCTGCGCGATCAATCCTGAATACGGCGATATGTCGACGTTCGCGGCGCTGGTGGAAGAAGCCAAAGCACGTGGCATTGCGGTTTTTCTAGATTTCGTGGCCAACCACACCTCAAGTAAGCATCCATGGTTTTTGGAAAGCGCCAGTGGAACTCCCAACGAAAAATCGGATTGGTATATTTGGTCGCCCGCTCGCGCTGATGGCACGCCGCCCAATAACTGGCTCACTATTTTTGGCGAATCAGCGTGGCGATGGCACCCGACGCGTGGTGAGTATTATCTGCACAACACCCTCAGTAATCAGCCGGATTTAAATTACCGAAATCCCAATGTCGTCCGTCAGCTAATGAAAGATGTACGATTTTGGCTCGACACGGGCATCACCGGTCTTCGTCTTGATTCAGTGAACCTGTTTTTGCACGATGATAAGCTACGCAATAATCCCCCCCGTCATTTGGGGTGGCAAGACGAAGCCAGAAACGACCCATATCTGTACCAAAGCCAACGCTATAACATCAGTCGTCCTGAAAACATTCATTTGCTCAAACAATTGCGGGTGATTGCTGACGGGTATGATGAAAGAAAGTGGCTGCTCGGTTCATTAAGCGACCCTTCACCCTATGCCGTGATCGACCGCTACACCAGTGAAGGGGATGCCCTTGATGCGGCCAACATCTTTGAATCGCTGAGTCTTTGCCAGAATGTGCAGCAAGTTGGCGAGCAGTTCACCCAGTTCTTCAATGCCGTTCATCCAGGATTAGGCTGCTGGGGGTTGGGGAATCACGATATCGCGCGCACGGTTTCCCGCTGGCAACAGGCCAACAACCAACCCGCGGCGGCGAAAATGCTGCTTGCGTTGCTTTGCTCGCTGCAAGGTGTGATTAGCATTTATCAAGGCGAAGAGCTGGGCTTACCCGAAGCGAATGTTTCCCCATCCGATCGAAAAGATTTATTCGGCCAGCAAGTGATTGCTAACTACGTGGGAAGAGATGGGTGTCGCACTCCCCTGCCATGGGAAAAAGACGCCCCTTTCTTTGGGTTCAGTTCCCAGTCACCATGGCTACCCATTGATGACGAGCACCAAGCCTTTTCAATTGATGCTCTGCAAGAAGATCCTCAATCTACGCTCAACTTCACCCGCGAAATGCTGGCATGGCGACAGCAGCAACCCGCGTTGTGCGAAGGCAGTTGCCGCATGCTGGCATATAATGAAGCACTCATGGTGTTTGAACGTCACCATGAGTCACAGACCTTAGTCATTGCCATCAATGGCTCAAACCAAGACGCAACTATCCGCCTTAATTTACCCAGCCCCGCGAAAACACTGCCTATTCCGCATATGCAGGTGTCACCTCCACCACACAACGAGGCGCTGCACTTACGACCTTGGCAAGTTTGGGTCGGAGAGATTCATAGCAACTAGTTGTTTATTCAGTCACATAGCTGATCTAGTAAGCCCATTCTGAGCGCATGCTAATTTAGATGAAGCTCATTATTGAACACACACAAAGTGCAACATACAGCCATACTGTTATCACCAAGCACCTTACATAAACTAACAAGCTTGGACTCTGGAAGTCATGTCGTTCATAAGGAGCTAACGATGACAGATCCTGTCGTGTTTGATAACAAACCTACAAAAGTCGACCTCGAAAAAGGGAAAGAGTATTACTACTGTCGCTGCGGTAAATCAGCGTCTCAACCCTACTGTGACGGTTCCCATGCAGGCACGGGCATCACGCCGCTTGCGTACAAGGCAGAGAAAGATGGCGAAGCCTATTTCTGCGCCTGTAAACACTCTGCCAACATGCCGTTTTGCGATGGCACCCATACCCGATACAGCGCAGAAGATGTGGGAAAACCCGCACCTGAAGTGATCGTCACCGACGCTGCGACACAACCCGCGGCGAAAGCCACCAAAGAAGAACCGAATGTGGAGCTTATCCACCAGCTCGCAAAAGATGGCCTCACCAAGTTTGGTCACCATGGCCCGATGACATCGATGGGTGTCCCCCGCTACCAATTGCCGGAGTGGGATCAAATCCAAATAATGGTGGCGCAAATGGCGGCCAAGCCATTGCTGGATGAAGACGCTGTCGGGACGGAATTGGTGATTGGCCCGAACGCGAAAAAGCCGCTGACATTGAAAACGCCGCTGTTTGTCTCTGACATGAGTTTTGGTGCGCTGTCTGAAGAAGCCAAAGTTGCACTCGCCACCGGCGCGGAATTGGCAGGCACGGGGATCTGCTCTGGCGAAGGCGGCATGCTGCCAGAAGAACAAGCGGCGAACAGCCGCTATTTCTATGAACTTGCCAGTGCGGAGTTTGGCTACAACAAGGACTTGATGAAAAAAGTCCAAGCCTTCCATTTCAAAGGTGGTCAAGGGGCGAAAACGGGCACAGGTGGCCACCTGCCGGGGATCAAAAACAAAGGGAAGATTTCCCAAGTCCGTGGCATTGCCGAAGGCACAGATGCGATTTCACCCTCAACGTTTACGGACATGAAAACCGCGGCGGATTTTGCCCGTTTTGCGGATGAGGTTCGAAAAGAAAGTGGCGGCATTCCAATCGGCTTTAAGCTCAGTGCTAACCACGTTGAACGAGACATGGCTTTCGCTCTGGAAGCCGGCGCTGATTACATCATCCTTGATGGACGCGGCGGCGGCACAGGTGCAGCGCCTGTGATGTTCCGCGATCATATCAGTGTGCCCACCATTCCAGCGCTGGCGCGTGCTCGTCACTTCCTTGATTCTCAGGGCGTGAACGGCGTGACGCTGATCATCACGGGCGGTTTACGTGTACCGAGTGATTTCGTGAAGGCGTTGGCATTGGGTGCAGACGGTATCGCCCTATCAAACAGTGCCATGCAAGCCATTGGCTGTGTCGGCGCGCGCATGTGTAACTCCAACATGTGTCCGTCTGGTATTGCCACGCAAGACCCTGAGCTTCGCAAACGCATGAATGTGGAAGTTGGCGCAGAGCGTCTGCAAAACTTCTTCAATGCATCGACACACTTGATGCAAGTGATGGCGAGAGCATGTGGGCATGATCACCTCAATAAATTTGTGATGGATGATCTGGCGACTTTCCACAAAGACATGGCGGAGCTGACGGGGATCCCGTATTCCGGCGTAGGACCGCGAAACAGGTAGCCTGCTAACGTTCTAACTTGGTAACACGAAGATAAAAAAAGAGGCAGGTTAACCCTGCCTCTTTGGCCTTCTAACGTTGTTTTATTATATTTTACGGTGTGACGACCAGTGATGGCTTGGTTTCACCCACCACTGAACGTTTAAACGCTTTTCCGTCACGGTCAAACAAGTGACAGTATTCTTGAGGAAACTCGATACAGCGCTTGTCACCAGCGCGGATCGTAGTTTGTCCTTCGATACGAATAACCACAGGATCGTTGCTTTGCGGCGTGTTGAAATACATCAAGCATTCGTTACCCAATTGCTCAACCACACTCAGCTCAACGCCGCCTTCTTGAATAGCGTCGTTCTCTCCAAACTGAATATGTTCGGGACGAATACCCACCACGCACGGGTCACCCACGCTCGCGCCCAAGGTATTCGCAGCCACAGTAATCTCTTGCCCACGGTGAATTTGAACACGTGTGGTTAACTCCCCCGCTTCCACAATATCCGCAGTGAGGAAATTCATCTTCGGTGAGCCAATAAAGCCCGCCACAAATGTATTAGCGGGGTGGTTGTATAGCTCAAGGGGTGAACCTACTTGTTCCACACGACCCGCATCGAGTACCACGATCTTGGTGGCAAGCGTCATGGCTTCGACCTGATCGTGTGTCACGTAGATCATGGTTGCCCCCAAACGCTCGTGCAGTCGCGCGATCTCCATGCGCATTTGCACACGTAAAGACGCATCCAAATTCGACAATGGTTCATCAAACAAGAACACTTTTGGCTCACGCACAATCGCACGACCAATCGCCACACGCTGACGTTGCCCACCTGACAACTCTTTGGGTTTACGCTCTAGTAACGGTTCTAATTGCAACGCCGCCGCCACGTCGCGCACTTTCTCGTCCACGGTTTTCGGTTCAGTTTTAGCCAGTTGTAGACCAAAGGCCATGTTTTCGTAGACCGTCATATGCGGGTAGAGCGCGTAGGACTGGAACACCATGCCGATCCCACGTTCCGGTGGAGGAAGATCGTTGCAAACCCGCCCTTCGATCATGAGTTCGCCGCTGGTGATATCTTCAAGCCCTGCGATCAATCGCAACAATGTCGATTTACCACAGCCAGACGGGCCGACAAACACCACAAAATCACCGGAATGAATATCGAGATCCACGTCTTTGGTAACGTGAACTTTGCCAAATTTCTTATTTACTTGCTTTAAAATGACCTCAGCCATAATGCGTCCTTACCCGTTTAATTTTGTTGCAAATGCCGCCTGATACGGTGGCAAGATGACCGAGTCATCGCGAATATCGAAGGTAAATCCATGCCCTTCCAGTGCGTGCCAATCACCTGCTGGCAACGTCATGGTCATCGGAGAATCCGTTAGGTTAAACGCCACCAGCACGGCTTGATCCCCCTCACGTCGAACAAAGCTCAAGCCTTGTTCGTTGGACGTCAGATTGGTGAGATCGCCATTAACCAGCGCGAGATGCTGTTTACGCCAACGTAAATAGCCTCGGTAATGCGCGAGCATGCTGTTCACGTCCGTTTCCTGTTGATCAACGGCCAGCGCATTGTGTCGCGCGTCAACAGGTAGCCAAGGTTCATTCACACTGAATCCCGCATGGTCTTGCTTTGCTTCCCACGGGATGGGCGTTCGGCAGCCATCTCGGCCCTTGTATTCAGGCCAAAACGGAATGCCGTAAGGGTCTTGAATTTTATCGAAGGGAATATCGGCTTCAGGAAGCCCTAACTCTTCGCCTTGATACAAGCAGACACTGCCACGCAGCGTGGTCAGCAGCGCCAACAGCACCTTGCCATAGGCGAACGGATCGGCTTCTTGGTCTCCCCAGCGCGAGATACAACGCACTACATCGTGGTTTGACAGTGCCCAACACGGCCAGCCATCGCCAATAGCCGCTTCAATGTTGGTGATCACTGATGCCAAATACGCTGGAGAGCGATGCACGTTGAGTAAATCAAACGTATACGCCATATGGAGTTTGTCGTTGCCGCTGGTGTATTCCGCCATCAATGCCAGTGGGTTGTCATCGCCAATCTCCCCCACTGTCGTGATGTCATCATATTGGTCCAACAGTGTTCGTAAGCGCTTCAGAAACCCAATATTCTCCGGCTGCGAAATATCGTAGCGGTGCTTTTGCATCGAGTAAGGATTGGTGCCCGGTACCCCAAGTGATTTGCTGTCGCCTGCCGACAGCGGCGGGTTATCGCGCAATTGGCGGTCATGGGTGTAGAAATTAACGGTATCGAGTCGAAAACCGTCAACGCCCAAATCAAGCCAAAACTTCACCACTTCCAATAAGTGTTCAACCACTTCTGGGTTATGGAAGTTCAAGTCAGGCTGGCTGACCAAGAAGTTATGAAGATAGTACTGCTGGCGCCGACTTTCCCACTGCCACGCACAGCCACCAAAAATCGAAAGCCAGTTGTTCGGTGGCGTGCCATCAGGCTTGGGATCCGCCCACACATACCAATCGGATTTCGGGTTGTCGCGACTCACACGACTTTCCTCAAACCACGCATGCTCGTCCGAGGTATGGCTGAGTACCTGATCGATCATGACTTTAAGGCCGAGATCATGTGCGGCGCGAACCAATTGTTTGAAATCATCTAACGATCCGAACAAAGGATCGACATCGCAATAATCAGAGACGTCATAGCCAAAGTCTTTCATTGGCGATGTGAAAAAGGGTGATAGCCAAATGGCGTCGACACCCAGCGCTGCAATGTAAGGCAGCTGTTGGGTGATCCCCGGTAAATCGCCAATTCCGTCTTGGTTTGCATCATAGAAACTACGCGGATAAATCTGGTAAATCACCGCACCGCGCCACCAAGGCATCTGTTGTTGTGTCATCTTGTGTTTATCCCTTAACTGCGCCCGCGGTGAGGCCTGAAACAATGCGGCGCTGGAATACCAGAACCATAACGATAAGCGGCA
Organism: Enterovibrio calviensis DSM 14347; assembly: GCF_000621165.1. Taxonomy (GTDB): domain Bacteria; phylum Pseudomonadota; class Gammaproteobacteria; order Enterobacterales; family Vibrionaceae; genus Enterovibrio; species Enterovibrio calviensis. The sequence goes on from NZ_JHZA01000001.1 coordinate 279,823, forward strand.
CCGTCACGATGACCGATGCGGCCATGATTGTGCCCCAAGGCAATTCATATTGACCTGCACCCGATATCAAGGCGATCGCCACAGGCACTGTGCGCTCCTCGTTAGTGAGGGTGAAAGTCAGCGCGAACAAGAACTCATTCCATGCGGCAATAAACGCCAATAAGCCCGTCGTCACCAACGCAGGCCAAAGCAGAGGCATCAACACCTTGGTGATGATTTGCCACGGCGTTGCGCCATCCACAATTGCAGCCTCTTCGAGTTCGAGCGGCAATTGCTGCATGAAGGTGGTCAGCACCCACACCGTAAACGGCAAGGTGAAGATCATGTAGGCCAAGGCCAAGCCAGGCATGGAGTTATAAAGCCCCAATGCGCGGATCAACTCAAACAGCCCTGACAGCACCGCCACTTGCGGGAACATGGACACACCCAATATCGTTAGCAAGACCACGTTTCGCCCACGAAAGCGGATACGCCCCAATGCGTAAGAAGCGGTGACGCCAAGCAGCAGGGAAATTGCCACGACCACGGTGGATACACCCACGGAGTTGAGCAAGTTTCGCCCAAACGTGCCGCCAGAGAAGACGGATGCGTAGTTACTCCAATCAAAAACGGATGGGAAATATTCGACCTCAAACAAGGCAGAGCCTGACTTAAATGACGTCACGATGGCGTAATAGAACGGGAACACGGAGAACACGACAATCACCGCGACTAAAAGATAAAACCCGACTCGCCAATACCATTTCTTTGACATATTAGGTCCCCTCATTCATGTTTCTACGCCCGATGTAGAGGTAGAAAATGGTGCACAGTGCCACGATCAAGAACAGCAAGGTTGAAGCCGCTGATCCGTAGCCGACGTCTTGGAAATCCACCAAATTTTGCCGCGCATATATCGACATCGACATGGTGGCCTCATTCGAGGGTGTGAGGACGTAAATCAGATCAAAGACCCGCAATGCATCAAGGGCGCGGAATACTACCGCCACCATGACCGCAGGCATGATCAAGGGAAGCGTTACTTTAAAGAACACGCGCACAGGATGGATCCCGTCAATTTTGGCGGCTTCGTAGCAATCGGAAGGCAGCATTTGCAATGCTGCGAGCACTAACAGCGCCATAAACGGCGTGGTTTTCCACACATCGACAGCAATCACCACGTTGAGCGACATGTCACTGTCAGCGGTCCATGCCAACGGCGCTGCAATCAAGCCAAACGTCATCAAGAAGTCGTTCACGATGCCGAACTGATCATGCAGCATCCATCCCCACATTTTTGCAGACACAATGGTAGGTATCGCCCACGGCACCAGCACGGCAGCACGAACTAGCCCCTGCCCTTTGAACTTGGTATTGAGCACCAAGGCGACAATGATGCCGAAAACAGTTTCAAGGCTGACTGACACGACGGCGAAATACAGGGTGTTCCACACCGCCTGCCACCATGTTGGGTCAAACAAAATCCCATAGTATTCGCCGTCTTCGTAGATAAAGTAGTTATCAAATCCAATAAACTCAGAAACGCCACTGCCGTCGAGCGTGGCATTGGTCATGCTGAACCAGAATGTTCGCAGCAATGGCCACCCCGCCACCATGGCAAGGGTAATGAGCATAGGCGCAAGAAACCACCAAGCGGCGCGTACGCGTTTCCGCGTGAGAGCGCTTGTCTGTTCCATATTATTTCCTTTTGAATGCTGCAGTCAGCCGCTTAGAGCGCCTGACTGCATGAAAGCCACCTTACCAACGACCGCCGCGACTGATGCGCTTCAGATCTTTTTGCAATTTCGTCAATGCAGCGTCTGCATCTTTACTGCCAGACAGAACGCTATGGGTCGCATTCCAAAACGCATTAGAAACTTGGTTGTATTTCACGCCTGTCGCAGTCGATGGACGCGGCGTACCATTTGCAAAGGTGTCATAGAGGCTGCCGAAGAAAGGAACCGCAGTCAGTACTTCTTCATCTTCATAGAGGGATTCAATGGTAGGGTTGTACGAGCCAACAATCGCGCGACGTTTTTGCTCTTCAAGCGAGGTCAGGTACATCACGAGGCTTGCTGCTAGCTCTGGATTTTCAGAGTACTTGGAAACCGAAAGCTGCCAGCCGCCCAAGGTGCCTGAATGGCTGCCATCTTCGCCGCCTTTAGGCAAAGCAACGACGCCAATGTTGCCTTTGATTGGTGAATCTTCGCTGTTACCAAGAGACCACGCATATGGCCAGTTGCGCATGAATACCGCGTTACCCGTTTGGAAAACACCGCGCGCTTCCTCTTCACCGTAGTTGAGCACGCCTGGTGGAGAGATCGTGTCTACCCAGCCTGCCGCCGTGGTGAGTGCTTGTTTGGCATTGTCATTGTTGATGGTGATCTTGCCATCTTGATCGACAATGGTGCCGCCATTGTAGGAAGCCACCCACTCTAATGCGTCACAGGTCAAGCCTTCATAAGCACGACCTTGCCAAACAAAGCCCCACATTTTGTCATTGCCGGCTTCGCGTTCAGCGTTCATGACTTTCTCAGCCGTCGCCGTCAACGCTTCCCACGTCTTAGGCGGCTCTTCGTCATATTTTTCGAGGAGATCAGTGCGATAATAGAGTACGCCTGCATCAGTAAACCATGGCATAGCCACCAAGCGATCTTTCACTGTGTTGTTGGAAACAATGGAAGGAAAGTGGCTGGCTTCTTCCCCATTCGAATACGGTTTCAAATCGATGAAGTGGTTGCCAAGGATACCCGGCCAAATCACGTCAATCTGGAACACATCAATATCGTTAGCACCCGCTGCGAGTAGCTGTTGATACAAGGCAAGTCGTTCAGTGGTTGAGTTAGGCGTCGTGACAATTTTTACGGTGTGACCCGTCTCTGCTTCCCATGCCGCAACCCCTTGCTGACATAGTTCCAATTCTTGGCCTACCGCACCACATGAAATAGAAATCGTCTCTGCGTATGCGCTAACACTGAGTAGAGAAGAGGCGAACATAGCTCCGATGATAGAACGTTTCATGAAAAACTCCCTGTCGCGTCATCCCGGTGTTACCCATCTTTTTCTATTTTCCACAGTGATGACGGCACCTCTAGCTCCGACGCATCGACGCTAGGGTTGTCTTCAATGTGAAGAGAAAAATCCGAGTAAGGTTTTCGACCGATCAGCCAACCGAAAGGAACAGACGTGTACAGTGAGTTATCCAAGAGCACACGTTGCGTGCTCGATGCTTCGCCTTTGGCCTGATTATTGGCGCAATGCTCGGCAATTTTTAGCACCTGATGCCAGCTTTCAAAACCATTTTGGCGTGCGATCGCTTCCAGCGCCTGCATGTGGGTACATTGCAGGATACGTCGCTGTTGTTTCGCTTGCCGTTTAAAGGCTTTGAGATCTGAGGCGCTCAGGATCTTGGAAGTCACAGTGTTCCTTTGGATCATTGACCGGTGAAAATACGCGCTGCGCGGCCCACTCACGACAAGCATCCCTTCCGGGTGACAACCAAATTCTTAGAAGTTTTAATTGGGGGGATATTGCGCTTGCTTTGCCAGTGTGGACGGCAGGCCGATATCTGCGGCACTGGTTAAACGCTAGCACTGCATTAACGACTTTGCAACATCTCAAGGTGTGACTAATTTATCAAATTGTCATATTGATAAGTCTATTGCCGAAATTTTGGGCAAAAAAAACGAGCCATCGGGCTCGTAAAGGGTTAGCAAATAATGCATCGGGTGGCCCCGAATGCCAATAGGACAAAGGTATCTATTCGCCTTTAATCCTAGTAGCTTCGCAATATTGCCATGTCAGAGTTCTGTCAATACAGCGTCATGTTTATTAACCACCAGACGCGACTTCATCGAGAACTGTTAGCACTGAATTGTCTAAATGACCGTCATACACTTGGCGACAAACCTTACGTCGTACAGCCAGTCCGGAGATCAGACGTTCTATTGACAGATGTTTAACATCTTGCTGCTGATTATAAAACTCGATGGTTTTACTCAAGGTCTCATACGGCATGATATCGCCGTCTACCCTCAGCCAATCAAGCTTCTCCATGAATGCCTGACACTCTTCCGCAATCGTTGCAACAGGATGGCCCGTCATTGCAGACAACGCGGTAATACTGCGCTGCAGCGCTTCTGGGGAAGTGTACTTCGACAAGGTGATCGTCAGTTCATCCGCGTTGATCTCAACCAGGTGCTTACGTTGCTTAACACGACGCCCCAAACGGCCTCCGCGCTTTTCTTTACGCTGGATCGGTTCAAACTCACCATCAATGATCCCGGAAAGCTGATCAAGGTCTTGCTTAGGCAAGATCTCATTACGAAGCGGGTTAGGCATAGTCGGTGCTAAGGATCGTTTCCCTTCGTTGTATGTTTTTGCTCGCGAATAACGGATCACTTCGTCGACGTTACACTTGATGTCAATTCTGAAGTCGGAATGCTTTTTGTCGTCATCCATTCGGGACACGGTCAGATGGTAACCGTAAAGATTCAGGGCAAACACATCCTCAGTTTGTGTTTCCTTCTTCGCCATTTTGCGAAGCTCGCGGATCAAATCACTCGAAAAACGTCGCCATTCGATGTTTCTAGCGATTTTCTGGTTCAAGTCACTCAATGTCATGGAATCTTCTAATCGACGCGACATACGGCTTCTGAAGAGGCTATAGAGCTGAAATACCAGGGTATGTTGACGCAGGATCTCTGGCGGGAACAAGAAAAAGTAATCGCGTGTCATCAATTCTTCAAAGAACGATGGTTCCCAAACCAAGATATATAGATTCGGTTTAATACGAATTTCGCCGTCTTCACCTTCTCGAGGTGCCTCTTCAGAGGCCGTGATCGTACGAGCAATAAATCGGAATCGGTCACTCTTAAAACCTTCAGGCATGTTTTCACTCAGCCAACGGCCCGTTAATTCATGCAACTGAAAATCTGTAAATTCAATACGATCGATACTTTCTCGGATCGAGTCACGGGCAGGACCACTGTCTTTTTTACCACGAAGTGACAAAATATCAGTGATATACACGGGCGTTTTGTTGCCGACCTTTTGCGTTTGCAGTTCATAATTTGGCAGATGGTGATCGTGGTATTGAACCGTCAGCGTGAACAATGCAAATAAGGTCATCAGATCATCCACAGTCATGATCGACTTGGAAGATCGTGTTTCGATGATCGCTTTGGTGCCGCTGATTGCGACCATGGATTTTTGATAGCTCTTTTTCGTGCGTGGTGGCGCAAGCGCTTGGTCGATGATCCCAGCCCAACTGGTTGGTGCGATCACAATATGATCTTTCTCATCTTGCATCGACGGAGGAATGCCCAAACCATGTTCGCTAAGCAGTTGTTTATTGACATGATTCTGAGCTAATGCTTTGGAGCGCTTCTGTTTCTCCATCACTTTTGTCTTTTCAGACATTAGACCTGAAGCGCCAAGAACAGAGATTAGCTGGCTTGGATTCACAAAGTGATGAAGCATGGTTTTACCAGCCAAGCCTTCTTCGAATCGAACGCCTTGTTGCTTAAACAATCCAATCTGTACTGCGGCACGAAGGCGCTGTTGGATTGCAGCACGAGTGAGATGGCCATCTGTGGCTTCAATCAGTTCCGTTGTAGAAACGTAGCCATCTTTCGATGCAAATCCACGTAACGAAATTAAGTTCAGCAATTCGAGAATGCTTTTGGTCACCCCTTTGAAATGTTCATACTGAGGGAGCCAATCGATCAATTGACCATGAACTTGAAATAAGTGTCCATCTTTGTGTGATCTTGGCGCTGTGATCAGTATTTTTTCCACGGGGTTTGAGGCCATCTCGCCACAGCTCCTTGTTAAGCTGATAGGTTATCAGAATACACTTGACCGTAATTAGGCCATCTTTCCGAGAAGATTAATAGAAAAAAAACAAGAATGAAAGATCTTTTTTGAAGAGTCTTTTTAACTGATCTTTATGATTATATAGGATCTAATTGATTATATGATCTTATGATCAGGTTGAGTTTTTTCCTGTAAGGCATTGAAATTAATATTTATTATTTTCGCACTCTCCGAAAGAATGATCATGTTAAGAGCGGAAAGATGATCATTAAATGTTTGAAAGCATGATCATTAGAAGCCCGAAACTATGATCATCAAACGCATGAAAACGTGATCATCAATGGTCCAAAAGAATGATCATGGTTGAATCACAGGTTATCCACAGATCGTTGCGGCCCTATTGGGTATAACGTTTGATTTGTACGTCTAATTTGGTCGTTAGCGCTTAAATAGCTGCGGAAAGATGATCATGAAAATGCTATTTGGACTTATTTTTACATGTTTCTGCGCATACTGAGCGGTAAGTTGGACGATACTGACACAAGTTTGTGCTTGGATATGTTCAATTGAAATAGCATCAAGCGTATTCTAGTCGCGTATGCATATGTGTCCGTGATACGAAAGAATGATCAAGACGGTCATTTGGTATTTCAATTGAATACGTGCATTCATCGTTCTCTCGCTCTGATCGGGCTCTTTAGTGCCTGATTCTGCTCTCGATTCAGTATTGAGAAGGCATGAGCCGTAATTTAGACGGTGTCATTCATCGTTCCGAGGTTAAATCCCTGCGCATTTACAGTCGATAATGTCTTGATCATTTTTTCGGTCTAAGAGGATCCAACTGCAGAGAGATATGGTGATTTGTTGCACTGAATATCGCCTTGATCATAGTTCCTTTGTGTTTCTAATTCTTTGGAAAGATGATCAAGGTATCTTTCCGCAACGTCCTTCTTTACATGGGCATACCTATCTACTTCTTGATCATTGTTCCGTAAACATGATCAAGAGACAGCCGTTGCCCGCTCAATTGATGTACCCTCCCCTTTCTTTTTGCCGTTTTTGTCACTCGTAATGAAAGATGCCATGTTGAAATGCACTATGCCGTAATCTAGTCGGATGTTTTCAACGTTCCGGTTATTTTGTCTTGTTTATCGTCGTTATATCGGTTTACATTGTAAAAAGGTGACGCCGTAACACTTTAAAAAGTGAATGATTTCGACGTGCATAAGACTCAGAATTTTGCACAGTTATTTGCCATATTGACGTAAAGTGACCGCGATCTTGCTTTTTTAGCAACTCGTTCAGCTTTTTATTGTAAGTACTGTTATATGTTGTACAATCATTTTAATTCTCTTTTATGGCGAAAAGAAAAATGAATAGGGAAAAGACGATAGAAAACCTGCAAACTATTGCAGAGCAAACCAAACAGGTACAAGCCGACAGAATTGAAATCGTGATGGAAGAACGTCACGATCAGTTGTTCCCGCCAATGTCTAAAGCATTGATGGAAACGCGTTCTGGTTTAACCCGTCGCAAGCTTGATGAAGCGATTACGCGAATGGAAGAAGCGGGACATCAGTTCACCAAAAACAACGCCAACCACTATTCGATTACGTTAGATGAAGCCCACAAGATTATGGAAGCGGCAAAAATGCCAGCGTTCCATCAAGGTAAAGGGGCAAACCATAAGCCTTGGGTGATCAACATTCAAAACCAAAAAGGGGGTACCGGTAAGTCAATGACTGCGGTACATCTCGCGGCGTGTTTGGCGCTAAATTTGGAGAAACGTTACCGTATCTGTTTGATTGACCTTGATCCTCAAGGGTCACTGCGTCTTTTCTTAAACCCTCAAATCAGTGTTACTGAGCAAGAGGGGATATATTCTGCTGTTGATGTGATGTTGGAAAACACGCCTCAGGAAGCTGATAAAGAGTTCATGATGAAAAATGTGCTCTTGCCGACTCAATACCCGAATTTGAAAACCATTGCAGCTTTCCCTGAAGATGCGATGTTTAATGCCGAAGCGTGGCAAAGCCTTGCGACTGATGGCTCATTGGATGTGGTGCAGCTTCTCAAAGAGAAGGTCATCGATAAAATTGCTGACGAATTTGATGTGATCATGGTGGACACTGGCCCGCATATTGATCCACTGGTTTGGAACGCGATGTATGCGTCAAATGCCTTGCTGATCCCTTGTGCGGCAAAACGCCTGGATTGGGCTTCGACGGTTAACTTCTTCCAACATTTGCCGACGGTTTATCAAATGTTTCCAGAAGATTGGCCTGGGTTGGAGTTTGTTCGCCTTGTTCCGACTATGTTTGAAGATGACAACAAAAAGCAGGTATCTGTGCTTACTGAGATGAATTATCTGCTCAGTGATCAAGTGATGATGGCAACCATTCCACGTAGTCGTGCGTTTGAAACGTGTGCCGATACCTACAGCACAGTGTTTGACCTGACTTCTCAGGATTTTGAGGGCGGCAAGAAAACACTCTCTACCGCACAAGAAGCGGTTCACCGAGCAGGACTGGAGCTTGAACGCGTGCTTCACAGTCACTGGTCGCAACGCAATCAGGAGTGATTAAATGGCCATTAAAACCTCTGAATTAAATGCGCGTTTGTTTGGTAAAGCGGATAAGCGACGCGCATCCACGGTACAGGAAGCGCAAAAGGCGGCCTCAGAAAAAGCGGCTGTGATTGAGTTGTCCGTTGCGGGTGAAGCGACGGTAGAGTTCGAACTTGTTCGTGTCGCTTCAGCAGATGTCGTGACCCGAACTTCAGTGTTTGCTGAAAATGCGCGTGAACAATCGTTCCTAAACGAGTTGGCGCTGTCAGATATTTTGGTGACCCTGAAAGATCGTGGTCAACAGTATCCGGCCGTTGGACGCTGGCTAGAAGGTAACAAGATTGAAGTGCTAGACGGTAGTCGCCGTCGCATGTCTTGTATCTTAGCAAACCAAGACTTTCTGATTTATGTCGCTAAGGGCATCAACAGTAAGCATGCGAAGTTCTTATCCGATGTTGCGAATGCACATAAGCCACTTTCGCTTTTTGAACGTGGTAAAGAAATGCAGACCATGCTTGATCGTGGCGATGTGCTTGACCAAAAAGAACTGGCAAAAGTCTGCCAATGCAGTGAAGCGCTAGTGAGTGGGGCGCTTAAGGCGGCAGCGTTGCCTTTGGCGCTGTTGCAAGCTTACCCAAGCGTGGGCGAACTTGGTCGACCAACCATCGTTAAGTTGCACCGCATGTTTTTCTCACTGACTCAAGAAGAACAAACCGTGTTCTTGGTGAAGTTGGATGAGAACCCTGTTTGGAAAACCGTGGATGCTTCAGGCGTAAGCCGAATTACTCGTGAAGTCACTTTGATTTTGGAACAGTGGTGCGAGTCTTTGAAACCTGTGGTTGCCAAGGCTGAAGCGCCCTCAACTGAACTGGTTAAAGGCCGTGCAACGTATCGCCGTAAGGGTGACGCGCTGTCGATAAATTTGAAGAAGATGAGCGAAGAAGACGCGGAAGCGATTCTATCATTCATTAAGTCGCGTCTTGATTGACGTATTCTCTCTTCATTTCTCGCCAAATTAAACGTGCCTAAAGGCACGTTTTTTTTTGAATTCTACGTCGTTCCGGTATCATGACTTAGTGATTGATAACTTGTGGCGACCCTGTGCTTTCAGAACCCAACTCTGCTCTACGACAACTCCACCAATTGGTAACGCGTGGCAATGTGCGCGTGCCTGTTTTCATTCGCGGTGACCGAGACTTCGCGTTCAGTTTGATGCAAGCAATACCCGACATCACAGTCGTGACCGATGATTCGAATGACGTCAGTGCGTTTACGTTTCAGCGTTTACGGTGGGGCGATGCTAAGCAGTTATTAGGGCAGGAAACGGGTTCTCTGGCGCTTGATGTACGCCAGCACATTGATGTTGAAAAACTATGTGCGATTAGCGGCTGTATTCGTGGTGGTGAACTCCTGATTTTTCTCGTCGATAATGGGGAAGAAAAGGCTACGTCAGCATTTCGCCAGCGCTTTTTGGGTTTTGCCTCCCATGCTAATGCGGCGTTGTTTTGTCAGTCGGGACTTATATCGCTACCCAAAACCGTTATTAATGAATCCCCAACCGTAATGAGAACGGACACAACGTCGGATCAAGATATCGCTATTGACGCGATTGTTCGCGTATTGTCTGGCCATCGTCGTCGTCCTGCATTGTTGGTTGCTGACCGCGGGCGAGGGAAGTCGTCTGCTATGGGGTTAGCTGCCGCCAAGATGATGCAGACCGCGAAGAAGCGACTCCTTGTCACTTCACCAACCGTCGCTAATGTCGAAATTTTGCTTAAGCATGCTGCTTCTATGAGTGGGATTAGTCGCAACGGCAAGTATGGGTTAAAGGGCGAAAATGGCAGTGAACTCTCCTTTGTTGCTCCTGACTCCTTGCTGCTAAACAAACCTGATTGCGATTTGTTGCTCGTTGACGAGGCGGCAGCAATTCCGCTGCCTATGTTAGATACTTGCCTTGAACACTATAGCCGCGTGGTATTTTCTTCTACTGAGCACGGTTATGAAGGTACTGGCCGCGCTTTCAGTATCCGCTTCCGTCAATTGCTGGATGAGAAAACAAAAAGCTGGAACGAGGTTCGATTGGCTCAGCCTATCCGTTGGTCTGAAAATGATCTTCTGGAGCAGTGGCTATTCGATGCTTTCTTGTTTGATGCAGAGCCCGATTATGTCGCGACGAAAGATGATGTGAGTCTTCGCGTTATCGAGCAAAGCGAACTGTTGGCGGACGAATCTTTGTTAAGACAAGTCTTCGCGCTTTTGGTCAGTGCTCATTACCAAACCTCTCCCAATGATTTGGTTCAGTTACTTGATGGTCATGATCAGTTTCTGATTGCTGCGTTTAAAGGCGAATCGCTGGTTGGCGTCGTTTTCGCACAACAAGAAGGTGGGTTTGACGATGAGCTGGCGAGATCCGTCGTGGCTGGTAAGCGTCGTGTGAAAGGTCATCTTCTCGCTCAGAGCTTAGCGACGCATACGGGAATCATTGACCCTTTGTTAAGTCCTTTGCTTCGTATAACCCGTATCGCAGTTTTGGCTGACGTTCGTCACTGCGGAATAGGGCGTTCGCTCATTGATGCGATGGAACGCTTGGCGACGCAAAAGGGGATTGCCACGATTGGTACCAGCTTTGGCGTCAATTCTGATCTATTCCAATTCTGGTCATCGTTAGAATATCTTCCTGTGCGGCTTGGTGTGTCCAGAGACGCCGCAAGCGGCACGTATTCATTGCAGATGGCAAAGGCACTCTCGTCTCCTCCAAAGTGGATACATCAGGCACATACGCTTTTTGCTTTGAACTTCCCGCTTCAACTTCATGAACAATACACTGTGATGAGTCCCTATCTGATTGCTCAGCTTTTGTATCAGGTGCCGGGCATCGACACACCTAGTGAGTTGGCAGAAAAGCAGGTAAGTCTTTTTGCACAAGGTGCGCTCGGTTATGATTTGGTGACAGGAAGCCTATGGCGTTGGTTTATCTATTGGCTATCACGAAACAACGCGTTTGCTTACCAAAGCAACGCGTGTATGGCACTGATTGAACGCGTTCTAAATCGTCATTCTTGGCAAGATGTTGCCAAGGATTGTGGCTATCAGGGACGGAAAGAAACCGAGTCTGCCATTCGCTTATGGGTGTCAGAACAACTCTCCAACGAAAAGGAACTCGTATGAAATTTATCGCCGACACCCATACGCATACACTGGCAAGTGGTCACGCATATAGTACAGTGATCGAAAATGCCGCCGCTGCAGCGAAAGCTGGCCTTCAGTTTATGTGTGTCACTGACCACGCCACAACCATGCCAGGCGCACCGCATCACTGGCATTTTGTCAATCAACGTGTATTGCCTTCGTCACTGAGCGGCGTTCGACTCCTAAAAGGCGTCGAGGCCAATATCTTGAATGGGGAAGGTGAGCTTGATATGCCCCTCTACGTCTACAGCGATCTTGAATGGGTGAATGCGAGTCTTCATGAGGCAGTGTTCCGCGCTTCTGATAAAGCCACACACACGCAGGCATTGATTAATGCAATGAGATCTGAGCGCGTAGACGCCATTGCACATGCAGGTAACCCTTCTTATCCCATCGATGCGGAAGCCGTTGTACGCGAAGCGGTTAAGTGTGGTGTGGCCATCGAACTTAATAATTCATCGCTTAATGGATCCAGAAAAGGTAGCGAACCGAACTGCTTGACTCTTGCCTCATTAGCGAAAGAATTGGGCGCTTGGGTCACAACGGGCTCGGATGCGCATTTTTCACATAATGTGGGCGACCTTGCCAGTGTGTCTGAATTGATCCAGAAAGTGGGCTTACCTAAAGACCAAATCATTACCTCTGACGCCACTCTATTTGAAGCGTTTGTCACCAAGCGCCAATCGATACGAAAGCAAAGGGTGCAGGCTGATTCATCTCTGTAAGTGATTTACACTGTAAACCCTCAAAATTAAACATTCTTTCATGACTTGCGCGTCTAACTTTCAATACACTTGGTGTAACGGAATGCTAATATAATACAAACTTGCTGCAAAACGCTTCGTTGGTGCGGTGGGGGGAGCCAGTATGATTAAGACCTATGAAAAGCTATGCGATGTATTGATTGAACAATCTGGCGGCGAAAGTGCGTGTAAGCGATTTCAAGAGCGCGTCGAATTAGGGAATGGTGGAATCCATGCCCGATTACATGTTGCTCCACACCATATAGATAATGATCACGAAGAATCTGAGTTTGGACACCGCGTCCTCATTCGTGATGTCAGCAGAAGTGGCCTTGGACTTGTGGCCGATGAAGATATTGAACTTGCAGCCTGCTGCTATTTGAATGTGGTTGATGTCCCACAGTTAAAGGGCAGCCTCGTCTATCAAAATAGCGAGGAAGAAGGCAAGTTTCGATATGGTTTTAGTTTAGATGAATGGCTTTCTGATGAAATGCACCAAACACTGTCACCTTAGGTGTGATATCCACACAATATCCTGAGTAACTCACTGATTTTAAAAGCACACTGATGCAGTGTGCTTTTTTTGTATATGGCTTATCAAGATTAATCCCGCTCAATTAAAGCAGAATGGTTAAAACTCTCTATAATTCATTTATATGACTCGTGTTTGATAACTGAGTCACTTGTAATTTATTTAATGCGATCTGAATCTAACTTGCCCCTAACGGTGATACTGTCTGAGTCTTGCATCTGGGTACAATGCTAGCGTGATGTTCGTTCGTATTTTTAATTTTCTGATTTAGGGGATTCCATGCTGCAACAGCTTTTGCGGCTGTCTAATGATGGTCGCAGGGTATACATGACCGTAGTATCAAAGGCAGAAGAAGATGCACCCCGTATAGAGAAAAAACATATTGTAAACTGGTTACAAGAACATAATGTGGCCAGCTTTTTTCGTTTCGACGAAACAATAGAAACTGTTCTCGATAAAATCAATGCATCGAATGATGAATGGAAAGGGGAGCCTGATGACGTTGTTGTGGCAGAACGCCGCGATGCGACGGTTAGCGCTCGATTCGACGAGCAAAAAATGACAGCGCTTCTTCGCGTAAATGGCGCTTGCGGCGGTAACCCAATAAAAGGTAACGATTTACTTGGAGCGTTAAAAAAATCTCAGATTGTTCGAGGCGTTAAAAAGCAAACTTTGCAGAAGTTGCTGACAGCGTCTGCTCGTTTAAAACCAGGTGAATACCTGGAAGTTCCTATTGCCTCTGGAAAATGGCCGACACCCGGTGAAGATTCAAAGATTGCGTACCTAGTTCAAGACAGTAAAGCGCGTGTACTAAGACCTCAGCAACGTGAAGATGGGACCGTAGACATGCGTGACCTCGGTAAGATGATCACGGTACAAGAAGGACAACCACTCGCTAAACGAATTCCGCCCACTAAAGGTATCGAAGGATTTCGAGTCACTGGAGAAGTCCTTCCAACAACAACGGGCAAAGACTTACCACTTAAGCTTTATCCTGGTAGTAAGTTCAGTGCGAATGACGAGAACGTTATCGTGTCTGAAACTGCTGGCATGCCGATTCTTCATCCTGACGGCGTGGAAGTGGACAATGCGCTATGCATGAAGGCGGTCACTGTTGCCACGGGTCACATTGACTTCGAAGGTAGTGTGGTTATAAACGGTGACGTTCATGCGGGCATGAAAGTCAACGCGACTGGCTCAATTACTGTCGGTGGTGTGGTGGAGTCAGCGACACTTGAAGCTGGCGGAGACATTGTCATCCACAACGGCATTTTGGGGCGTCAAGTTCAGTCAGATCAGGAAATTACTACCAGCATTAAAGCAAATGGTTCTGTGATCGCAAAGTTTGCTCAGTATGCGAGTATTGAAGCAAAAAAAGACATCACCATTAGTCAGCACGCCATGCACTGTAAAACATACACCCATAATCATCTCATTGTCAGTGATCAGGCTAAGCGAACCGGTACACTGACTGGCGGCACTCACATTGCTGAGCGAGGCGTTCAAGTTGTGACGCTTGGTGCGGCTTCAGGTGTACATACTCATGTTTATGCGTTTACTGGCTTGAGTAAGTTGATGGAAGAAACGCAGAGTTTGTCGAAAGAACTCGACCACGAGCACGAACAGTTGATGAAGGTTAAAGATGCTGAATTAAAACTATTGCAGCAACCAGCAAATAAGCGACCTGACGAGCTTATAGAGCGCTTGTCGTGGACTAAAACACACCACTTTGAACGTATTGCTGAGATTAAGTCAAAAATGGAGAGCAGCGCTTCTGAGATGAGTGCGTTATACCGCAGGTATTCCATTGATGTATTGAAAAATTGCTACCCAGGAGCACATGTTCATATCGGCGACACTGTCTTGAATATCTCTAACGAGTATGGGGCTGGTCGCTTTGTCACAAATGGTAGAGAGGTTGTCGCCGAGCCGCTTTGATACCGATACCGTCATTTACACTGTAAAACTGTAAATAAGACGCTAAATTGAAACGAAAAAAAAGCACCTTCGGGTGCTTTTTTAATGGGTAACGTTTTGTACTAGTTAGCCGGCTTTCTGAACCTTGCCTTCTTTGAGTGCTTGAAGCACTGCCATTTTCGACCCGTCAGCAACAATGCTGCCTTGTTCGATCACAATGATGCGATCGACGATATCTAGCATGCCCGTTTTATGGGTGTTCAAGATTAACGTCTCGTCACGACGCAGCGTCGCCAGTTGCTGCTTAATGTATTGCTCTGAACGGTTATCCATGGCGCTGGTTGGTTCATCCATCATCAATACGGGTGGTCGGCTAAGTAAGGCGCGTGCAATGGCGATAGCTTGGCGTTGGCCTCCAGACAGTTGATTACCCCCTTCACCCACTTGTCGCTCCAAACCAGCAGGGTCACGTTGTGTAAATGTGGTCACCCCTGAACGGTTGGCTGCATCGAGAATGTCGCGGTCATCCGCCAATGGGCGTCCAAGCGTGATGTTGTCGCGAATAGAACCAAAGAAGAGCGTAGGGTCTTGCGGTACACAGCCTATATTACGTCGTATGTCGATATTATGGATTTGGCTGATGTCGGTCTCATCAATCCTTACTGAGCCTTCTGTAGGGTGATACAGGCCCATTAGCAAGCGACTTAGGGTTGTCTTACCCGAACCAATACGCCCGATGATCGCGACCTTCTCTCCAGGAAGAATGGTAAAGGAGATATCGCGTAGGGCTGATACTTCTGAATTGGGGTAGTTGAAGTTAACGCGATCAAATTCGATTTTCCCGCGAATGATGGGGCGGTGAATATAGCGTTTACCTTCTTCTTGTTCTGACGGCATCTCCATCAACTGGTTGATGATTTCCATCGCTGATTTCGCTTGGTTGTATCGGGTAGATAACAGAGAAAGCTGTACCAGTGGCCCAACTGCACGAGAGCTCAACATGGTTGCAGCAATCAGGCCACCCATGGTGAGGTCACCATTGGAGATGAGATAAACACCGAATACGATCATTGCGACGCTAACAAACTGTTGGATAAACCCTGCGGCATTTTGCACTGAGTCGGTTAAGCGACGCGTTTTAATCCCCCAGTTAGCCATGTGCGCCACGGCTTCTTCCCAACGATATTGAAACTGGCTTTCTGCGCCAAATAACTTAATGGTTTCTAGCCCCGCAAGGCTCTCAATCAAGTTGGCATTCTTCTGTGAAGAAAGGCGAGAGCCTTCTTCAATGGTGTGTCTTAGCGGCTTTTGAATAATCATGGCGTGAATCATGAGTATTAACACAGCCACAATGGGGACGAGAACCAAGGGGCCAGCCACTATCCAAATGACGAACAGGAAGAAGAACGCAAAAGGTAAATCTATTAATGCGGATACGGACGCTGAGGTGAAGAAGTCCCGTATCGACTCAAACTCCTGCATATGCCGCGCAAACGCGCCGACAGAAGGAGGACGAGCCTCCATCCGAATGCCCATGACTTTTTGGAAAATACGGGCAGAAATCAAAAGGTCAGATTTCTTGCCAGAAATATCGATAAAGTAACTTCGCAACATCTTGAGCACGAGGTCGAAGATGAAGATGACGAAGACGCCACTGGCTAATACCCACAAAGAATCAAAGGCAAGGTTAGGCACAATTTTGTCATAGACAATGCGCGAAAATATCGGTGTTGCTATTGCAAAGGTGTTGATGAATATCGACGCAATCAATACATCTCGATAAATGGATCTGGATTCCCAAAGGGTGCTCCAAAACCAGTGTCCGGAACGTTCCTTTAATATCTCCGGTGAGCGTTCGTCATATCGAAAGCGTTTTTTCAGTAGGAAAACACGGCCTAAGTATTCTTCATCCAAATCGGTGATCAGAACAACGTTAGACGTGGTTTCAGTATGGGGGGTAACAATTTCTGCTTCCCCCTTTTCTTGGTTGATACCCAGTAGTACACAGGCTTCATTGTTTTTGAGAAGTAAAATACAAGGGCACAAGAGGCTCGAGAGATCACTAAGACTCATTCTTGTTTCTTTGGCATCGATGCCAGCGCGTTCTGCTGCGCGAGGAAACAGAAATGGCGCTAGGTAGCCGTCTGAAATCGGCAAGCCTGATACTAATGCATCAGGCGAGTTTGATTGACCGAAGTAGCGGCTAACGTAAACCAAAGATTGCAAGAGTGGATCTTTAACCATGATTCTCTACTTTCTTCTCAAAGATGAACCCTTGGAAACCGCTAACAAACAGTTCAGAAAGCTTGTTGAGCTGGGCTTCCGTTTCTACTCGAGTTGCAATGGTGGTTATGTTTAAGTTGTGTGCCGTTCGACAAATGGAAGCAAGCACATGGCTTTGCGCTTCGTCATCAAGGTTGCTGGTGTAAGCAAAGTCAATTTTGACGTATGACGGTTTGAACTTGTTGAGGTAATCCAATGACTGGAAGTTACGCCCGTAGTTATCAACGCCAAATCCAAAGTTGAATCTGTGTGCTTGTTCGGTCAGCAAACTGACGTGGTCTGGGAAACGAACGAATACACTCTCGGGTATTTCAAAGAATAGACGTCCTGCTAAGTTTCTATGTTTTTGCATTGCAGTCGTTAGCCAACGAATGAACGATGCATTGGTAACACTGTTTTGCGTAATGTTGATAGCCACTGGCCCAAGGTCAGGTTCGTCTGTTAACCGTTCAATCATGTGGTTCACTACGTACCGGTCGAACGATTCGCCCAATTGCAATTGTTCAACAGCCCCGAGGAAGTGAGCAGCACCGTAATAGTCGTCGCCTCTTTCAATGGCTGAGAATACTTCACGGTGGATAACCTGCTGGTCGCTGGTTGATGCTGGCTGGAGCTTAAATACAAACCAATCATGCGCGATGGCATCCAAAATAAGGGCTTTCCATTGTTGTTTGCCCATGGATGAATCGTTGGCGGTTTGGTCAATCATCGAGATTGGGTGGCTAGGCGAGTTACGCGCCTGTGTCAGTGCGTTGTCCACTTGAGATAGCAATACACTTGGGTCGCGGTTTACGGAGTTGTTGACCGCTAAACCAATAGCCACTTTGGGTGGTGTGATCCCCATAGGGTCGTGCTGCATATCGTTGACGATGGCAAGGAGGCTTTCACCAATGAGTGTCAGTTCTTCGCTGCTGCAATTAGGCGCCAGAATGACGAATTCGTCTTTTGAAATACGTGAAGCCGTGACGTCTGCATCGGTAAGGGTTGTGTTCAGTTTTTTGGAGAACTGAGTGACCAGTGTGTCACCTTGCGCAAAGCCTTGGCTCTGGTAGGTGTCAGTGATCAAATCTACCTTGGCCATCACAAGGCCACCCACGGCTGATTCGGCGAGCCACGATTTTAGCTGACCCACGAAGAAGCTGCGGTTACCGAGGCCGGAAACGGTATCTCGATAAGCATGCTCTCTTAGTCTGTCTGCTTCTTTCGCTTGCTGGTCGAAGTAAGCTTCAAGCTGGCTACTCATCTGGTTAATGGCTTTTACAACGGTTCTGAGTTCGGTGGTCGGCGGCAGTTCGATCGGTTCACCAAATTTATTACGCGCAATGTCTTTGGCGCGTTCGGTGATACTCGCCAATGGTTTAAGCGATCGACTTAGCTGAACAGCGATGATCAGCATGGCGGCAACAAACAACGCACCAATCCAAATACCAAGTTGGATGGTGGAGTGCCACATTTCGCGATACGCGTAACCAGGGTGAGAGACCACTTTGACTTCTGCTAGCTGAAGCCAACCGCTGGTAAACGTCCGTTCTTCTGTGATAACAGGGAAGAGGTCCAATGAAATGTACCAATTCGGCACCCCTTCGACGGTAACGGGATACTTGCGAATGATCTCACTGCCATCGGAGAGCATTTTCAAGCGAACTTCTTGATAGAAGCCGCCATCAAATAGGGCATTGATAACAGATTCAGTAGCGACTTTGTCATCGTCTTCTAGATACGGTGCGAGCGCGAGCCCCATCGAGTTGATTGTGTTATTAACCTCAGCAGATTGCTGAGTCAGCAGGAAGTTACGAGTGGTGTTAAGTTCAACGCCCGTCACTGCTAAGATTAGCAGGAAGAATATTGCCAACATCCATGTAAACAATTGCCGGTATAAAGTCATAGACATTTACCCATCATAGTTTTTGATCGGTCTGTTTAGCTTGACAGACCCCATACGCGCTCTGAGATCGTTCCACAATCCTAAGCGCGATGATTTACCTGCAAGCTCACCTTTACCGCGTTCTTTCATGAGCCACAACCGGCTACCGTTAAAACTGTATACCGGAAGCAGATCTCGTCGTTTCGACGCCTTTTTTATTTCAGGATTAATATTGTCTAGCAGAACCGGCTCTGAAGAAGCAGTGGGATAATAAGCAACAACCATGTGAAACTGGTTTAGCTCTATGGCTTTTACGTAAACAAGCCTGAGCTTCTTATCATCGACACCTAACTCTCGTAACGTGAAGTACTTGGCAATACTAAAGTCTTCACAGTCACCCGCAGCGCTACCTAAAAACTCCAGTGGCGTTGCCCAGTAATCCTTCTTTCCCCACAGGTCGATATCATTGACAAAATAGAGTTGGTTAAAGAAATTGTTAACCGCTGCCAACTTCTCCTGCTCGGAGAGGTTGGCAGAGTCCGCAACCACGTTACGCCACGCCGTAACGCGCTTTCCTGCTCTTTCGCCATAAAAACTTGCCACTTTGTTAACCCACTGAGCATCAGTGCTGTTAAGTGCAAACGTCATTATCGACGGCAACAGGAACAATGAAAAAAGCGCCGCACGCTTAAGCATTAAGCGATCTCAACACTTATTGTTCCCGTCGGGTAAAGATGGTCCATGCTTCTTTTATATCTCCTTTCAATCCTTTAACCCGACCAACGACACGTCTGTTAACCAATTGTGTGGTTTCCGTGCTGTCAGCCAACATCAAATCGCCTTCACCAAGACCGAGTATGGTGAGACGGCTGGCATCTATGCCTCTTTCAATAAGTTGTGCTTTTACTGCTTCCGCACGTCGGATAGACAAGTCAGAATTGTAATCGTTAGACCCAATCGAACTTGTATGTCCTTGAAGTTCAAGAGAGGTTTCGGGATAAAGATTAAGGAATTCCGCCATTTTGTCCAGTGCTTCTAAGTAAGCAGGTTCGACAATTGCAGCATCGTTAGCAAACTGGATTCTTAGTGAATTGTCACTTTCATGTAAAAGGTATGTTGGACAGCCATCATTGTCGATTATCGCCACGCTTGGCGTATCGTCACAATAGTCGCGTGCGTTAATAACGCCATCGTTATCGGCGTCGAGTAAATCGGAACGTTGTTCAGCAAGGGGAGGTGCATCGGCGGAGATAGAGCATCCGCTAATGGCCAACAGAATGCTGCTGAAAAGCCAAACGTATTTCATGAATCAAACCTTCTTATTCAATAACGGGATCAAGCCATTCCTCCGGAACATCGACACGCAGGGCATCAAGTAAATTGCCCATGCTGTTGAGCACGCGGTACTTGGCGGTGATGTGAGCGTAATGAGCATCTAAATATGAACGACGGGCCTCAAACAATTCGTTTTCGGTGTTCAACAAATCAAGCAGTGTCCTTCGGCCGATTCGAAACTGCTTCTCATAAGCAATGACCGTTTCGGAAGCCGCATCAACATGTTGTGCGAGATAGGTTTTTTGTTGTTCCGTCAATTCATATGCGCTCCACGCGAGACGAGTACTTTCTCCTAATAGACGAGATGCATTTTCGAAAACATCTTTAGATTTGTTGAGTTGGTAAGCGCTGCGGCGAACGTTCGCGCGATCGCTTCCTCCATTATAAATGTTGAAACGAAGGCGCAGCATGGCGCTGAATTCGTTGACCTCTTCTTCGACGCCATTGGCGTCTTCCGTCCAATTCTGGCTGGCTTCGAAAGAGAGGGTTGGATAGAAATTACCTTTGTTTTGTCGATATTGCGCTCGCGCAGCATCAATGTCGTAGGTGGCGAGTTTAATCACAGGGTTGGTGGCGAAAGCCACTTCGATCGCCTCAGCTTGGTTTTGCGGCATGTAGAGCGAGTCCACTTCGGGATCAACCGGCGAATCAAGTCTCACACCGACAAGACGGAAGAACTCAGTATGAGCGTCATCAAGATTGCTTTTTGCTGCGAGCATATTGGTAAATGAGCGAGCAACACGTGCCTGAACTTGCGATAGATCGGCGGTGGAACCAATGCCTGACTCTGCACGGCGCTGAATGTCTGACAGCATTTTGTTGTGCACTTCAACATTGGCTTCCGACAGTGACAACAGTTGTTTGGCAAGCAGCACTGCCACGTAAGCTTCGGTCACTCTCAGGGACTTGTCCTGAGCATCTGACAGCAATTGATAACGCTGCGCTTCGGCTTCAAATTCGGTGCGATCGATATTGTTACTCGTGGTGCCATCCCAAATTAGCTGAGTAAGACTGAGATTGGCATCCTTTCTGTTGTAGTCCTGTTTTCCGCTGGCTTGTGTGGAACTGTTGTCGATATTCTCGAAGCCATATCCCGCGTTTAAATTAATATCGGGCAGGTATTCACCTTGTGCAGAGTTAATGTCCTCACGATTGCTCATGAAGTCATTGAATGCACTTTTCAATTCGGGATCTGTCGCCATCGTGGTAGCAACAGCTTGTTCGACCGACATCGACCATGCTTGTGTGCATAGCGTACTGACGGCTGACGCAATAAGTAGCATTTTCCAGTTCAAAGCACATTCCCCCTTAATTGGCTGAATAACCAACCCAAAACTTGACCGATCAGCTTATTCTCTGAGTGCTGATTTCTGAGCCTGTAAAATTGGTTTCAATAAATAATCAAGCACACTGCGTTTACCGGTAATGATGTCTGTCGACGCGGTCATTCCGGGAATAATAGGCAGTTCTTCGCCATCACCAATGTTGTTAGATTCGGTGCGAATTTTGACAAGATAGAAGCTATTGCCTTCTTCATCCTGAATCGTATCGGCACTGATGGTTTCTAGAATCCCGGTTAATCCGCCATACACGGTAAAGTCATACGCACTGAATTTGACGATAGCTTCTAAGCCTGGACGCAAGAATGCGATGTCCTGAGGGGCGATTTTGGCTTCAATAAGCAAATTGTCTTCACTGGGGACGATTTCCACCAAATCCATGCCCGGCTGAATAACCCCGCCTACCGTATTGACGTGTAGTTTCTTAATGGTTCCATCAACGGGACTGAGCACGACGGTACGTTGAACACGGTCAGCCAGCGTGACTCGGGTCTCTGTCATGGCGAGCAGTTTGTCTTCAACGTCGTTTAATCGCTCTTGCTGTTCACCTCTGAACTTCAACGCGACATCAATATGCTTGAACACCATCTCTTGCAGTGATGAAGAAAGGGAGGGCAACGAAAGCTCCGCCGAAGATAGCTCTCTTTTGGTATCGTTGACCTGACGTTGTAATTTCAACAGATCAATTTGAGGAACCACACCTTCATCCGCCAAGGGCTTCGTGATGTTGTACTCTTCGAGAGCATAGTTGTAACTTTGCCTGAGGTTTTGTACGCGAGACTTCACCTCGATCAGTTCTTGTTCTTTCTGACGTATTTGCTGAGAGGTAACGGAAAGCTGATTTTGCAAATTGTTGAGTTTTTCTCGGTACGCCGCACGTTGTCTCGATACTACCGAGCGGTGTTCGTCTTCAAACTTGGGCTGAAAAACCAAATCGTTGCGTGGCAACGTGACGGACTGCTGCCAGTTATTAATGTCTGTATCTGGGTTGACTACCACGGAGTTAACCAGCGCGCTTAAGGTCACGGAGTCACCCTGCAAGCTCGTTAATTCTTGGACACGCTCTCGAAAGTCCGAGCGGAACATGGTGTCATCGATCAACAGCAGCTGCTGATCTTTGGTGACAACATCCCCTTCTCGGATGAGCAGTTCCTTCACCAATCCACCTTCTAGGTTTTGCACAACCTGAAGCTGAGACGACGGAATCACTTTTCCTTGCCCAACGGTGACTTTGTCTAATTCTGCAAATGATGCCCAGACAACACTGATAGAAAGAAATAGCACGATAACCCACAATAAAACTCTGGCACTTTTGGGTGAAGACAGTAAAAGTGCGGCCGTTTTATCGTCGATATAATCGAGGTGTTCACTGGCTGGCAGTCTGGCTCCAGACTGATCCCGTTTTGTCATTGTTTTACCAACTATAAAATCAACGAAACTTACTATGTAAGAGTAGTTTAACTATGAGAATCTCACGAATTTGAATCAGTCTACTGACAGTGCTCTGTCTCAATGCTCTTAAAAATGAGAATGTTGATATTATTGTCAGTGTCAGTAAATATGCGGGCTGTAGAGGAATTAAGGGCTGGAATCAGCCCTTGAAGTTTTCTTTGTCTAAATCGTGTTTCTTTAGCTTTTCATATAAAGTTTTACGCGCCAAACCCAGTTCGGTTTGCACTTCCTTTAACATGCCGTTGTGTCTATTGAGGGAATCAAAAAGAATCGCCCGTTCAACCTTTTGCATGCGTTCGCTCAGAGAATCATGTTCATTGTCATGGGTACTTTGACCGTCTTGGCTAAGAGGCTGCTCGCCCATAAGAACCCAACGTTCCGCATAAGACCTCAACTCTCGCACGTTGCCATGCCACGGATGATGACTGATCTTCGCTTTTAGCGCTGAATCGATATTTGGTGGCGCAATGCCGAACCGAGAGGCGGTTGTTCTTAAAAAGTTTTGGCACAGGGTGATGATGTCGTCTTGTCTTTGACGTAATGGCGGGAACACTAGCGTGGTTTCTGAGAGTGACGTTAGCAGTGGTTGAGAAAACCTGTTTTGCTTGGCGCTTTCGGAGAGATCTATGCGCGTTGATGCGATAACTCGCGGCCGAGGAGACACCAAAAGCCATTGATTGAGTTTACTTTGCACTTGAGGGGGGAGTGATTCAATACCATCAAGAAAGAGAGTACCTTGTCCTGCCGCTGCTACCTTGCTGTTTTTGTGGGTGGGCAATGTGGACAAAGCACCATGTTGTGAGCCAAATAATTCTAGCTCCATTAGGGCTTCGGGTGTTTGACGGCATTTAAAAGCCACGAAGGGTTCATCTTGGCGATTGCCGTGATCGTGGATAAATCGCGCGGCTAGCTCTTTACCTGTGCCACGTTCGCCTTGCAACAATACGTCGCCGGATTGATCTTTTAGATGAAAAATAGAGCGCCGTAGTTGTTTTATTGATTCACAGTTTCCAAGGATTCGGGGGCCTGGTGCGCTTTGCGTCTCCAATTCCCGTTTCAACTCTCTGTTCTCAATGACCAAGCGGCGCTTTTCGATCCCCCGTCGTAGAACATCCAAAAGGTGGTCTGAAGAAAAGGGTTTTTCGATAAAATCGTAAGCCCCTTTTCGTATCGCCGATACGGCGGTTGAAATATCGCCATGTCCGGTCAGCATGACCACGGACAATTCAGGATCAATCTGTTGCGCTTGGGTGAGAAACGTCATCCCATCCATGATGGGCATGTTGATGTCAGAGACAATCACGCCTTCAAAAGTGGAAGAAAGCTGCGCTAGGGCCTCTGTCGCCGATGAAAAAGCCCGTGATTGATACCCTTCAATCTCCAAGGTTTGGCTTAAAGCGTCTCGAATAGCGCGCTCATCATCAATGATCCATATCTCGTGCGTCATGCTGGCGTATCTCCATCGTAAAGCCGCTGCAGGTTAACAATAAATTCTGCGCCTCCAGAGGTATGATCTCGCACTTGTAAGCTGCCGCCAAAGCCTTCAATAATTCGACGACAAATCGTTAAACCAAGCCCAAGGCCTTCCTTTTTCGTTGTGTAGAAAGGAGAGAAAATGTGCTTTTTGGTGCTGTTATCCATGCCGGGGCCGTTATCCCACACATGGATCGACACTCGGTCTAGATGCGTTTCAATGGTCATGCCTATTTGTGCAGAAGGTTGGTTGGCGACTGCTTGAGACGCATTACTTAACAGATTCAGGATCACCTGCTCAAGTTGAACGGTATCGGCATTCACAATCAGCCCCTGCTCTGGGATCTGGCAATCAATATGGATACCAATTTTGTTGAAGCTAGCCTCAGACAATTTGATGGATGCATTGACCACATCTTCAATGGCAGCGCGTGATTTGCTGTCACTGTTTTGTTTGCGCGCAAAGATCTTAAATCTTGCAACGATGTCGGCCACCAAACCTATTAACTCATTCATCGTGGAGAGGTTTCTGTTAACGGCGTCATAGCGCTCTCTTTGCATCAGCTTAATGCTGTTCTCTGTATAGGTGCGCATGGCAGCAAGAGGTTGGTTGATTTCATGGTTAATACTGGCTGACATTTCCCCTAACATGGCCAGTTTGGCGGCTTGAATTAGCTCTGATTCAGTTTGGCGCAGCGCTTGTTGCGTCTCTTCATATTGTTGAATACTTTGACGTAATGCGGAGTTGGTTTCTTCAAGGCTGGCGGTACGATCTGCGACCGTTTGTTCCAGACCATCATTGAGTTTGGCCAGTTTCCTTTGGGTTTTTAAGGTTTGTATCCAAGCGGTGATCACCAAGACAAGAAGCACGTAAAACGTCGCGAAAAGTAACATGGCTTGGATAACAACAGGCCAAATATGGGTGGTAGGAATAAAACCATAAATCCGCCAGCCAGCACTGCCGAGATCCGTACTTGATAACAAAACGCGAGATCTATCTTGTGCTTGGATCCCCAAGGACAGGGTAGACAAAGGCTTAAGCGACGCGAGATCGGCGTAATGAGTCAGACTGCTGAGTGATGAATTGCCATAGCGACGAGAAGCACGGATGGCGTGTTTTTGATTTTCTGTCAGTTTGGCAAGAGATTGGTAGAGCCATTCATCACGTGAACTGTAGAAGACCACACCGAGTGGGTCGGCAATCAAGTAGTCAAACTTTTGCTGATCCCAAATTCGCTCAATGATTGATAGGTCGACCTTCAGGGTCAACACGCCAGTAATAGCGCCCTCATCCCAAACGGGATAAGAAAAATAGTAGCCACGTTTATCCGACACGACGCCCAACGCATAATACCGACCTTTGTTGCCTTCCATCGCTTGTTGGAAGTAAGGACGATAGTTGTAGTTGTGCCCAACGAAACTGGCCTCTTCTTGATGATTACTGGAAGACAGCGTTAAGCCATTGCGATCCATCAAATAGATAACATCACTGTTTAAGCGTGTATTCCAATCAGAAAGAAGTTGATGGGTATTTTTAAGAAGACGGTGGCTGTTGGGGACTCTCAATAGCCGCTTTAAGCGCGGGTCAGCGGAGAGCACGACAGGGATCTCGCTATATCGCGCGAGCTCTGCGGTGAGCTTTTCTTGAAGCTGATAGACATCATTTTCAACGTCATCATTAAGGCGCTCTTCAACGGATAAGTATGTAACCGTCGCAACTATCGACGCTAAAAGTAAGCCAACGAGAGTGACGATCGTAATAAAAACTTGGCGAGGCATAGCTTCCCTGATGAGTGATGGGGCGTTCTGCTAATTGAATACCTATTAATGCCATGAAATTCTCTTGAGAAAAGAGACCAGCCACATCAAAATGATGAAAACAGAAATCGGAGCACCACAATGGATTTGTATGATATTCGAAGAGAATATAACCAAGGCGGATTGAGACGCAAAGACCTGCCTGAAAACCCTGTTCAATTCTTTGAGCACTGGCTCAAACAAGCCATTGACGCGAAGCTTCCCGATCCCACTGCAATGACAGTGGCGACGGTTGACGAAAATGGTCAGCCTTTTCAACGTATTGTATTGTTGAAGCACGTGGATGATGGCGGCTTTGTTTTTTATACCAATCTCGGTAGCCGCAAGGCAAAACAACTTGCTGATAATGCACGCATTAGTTTGCATTTTCCTTGGCATCCCTTAGAGCGCCAAGTACACATCACAGGGGTTGCAGAGAAATTAAGCAAGCTAGAAGTGATGAAGTATTTCATGTCACGTCCAAAAGAGAGCCAGCTTGCAGCGTGGGCAAGTCGTCAAAGCGAGCGCATTACTGCGCGTACTGCGTTAGAAAGTAAGTACATGGAACTCAAACAACAGTTTGAGAAGGGCGAAGTGCCAGTGCCGACATTTTGGGGAGGCTTTCGTGTTAAACCTTCATCATTTGAGTTCTGGCAAGGTGGCGAGCACCGATTGCATGACAGGTTCGTCTATCAAGATGACCAAGATGGGTCATGGGACGTCGAGCGTCTAGCGCCTTAGCCGCCATTCATTGCCAAATACACAGTAAAAAAGCAGCTTAGGCTGCTTTTTTTGTGCTGGTGAGATGCATAGACGCTGTGAGTGTGCTGGTACCCATTCGGTGGGTATTACTCTGCGATCACGATGGCCATTTGTTTTTTCAGCAAGGAATCGGGGATCCTCGAACCTACGCCGAATTCAAGCGCTTTGTCGGCCAATTCGGTTTTCGATGATGCACCGAGTTTTACCCTAAGATTGGCAAAATGATTCTCGATGGTTTTGACCGACAGCCCTAGCATATCAGCGATAGATTTAGGTTTTTTTCCGTATAGGTGAAGAAAGAGGACTTCAGATTCTCGTGGCGTCAGAGATGGGCGTGTTGAGTGCTCTTTCTTGTCATGATGTATTTCATTCTCATTTTCTATGGCTTTGCACAACCACTGTCCTGCCTCCAACATGGCGCTGTTGTTGATAGCTTGCCCGTGGAAAAGAATCCCTTTTATATTCCCCTCATCATCGTACCAAGGCACTTTCGTGAAAATATGCGCACGCCACTGACCATCTGGGTAGGGATGGACATTTAAAATGCGCATGCAGCGCTCGGTTTCCATGACTTGAGTGTCTTGCCGTTGGAAAACGTCAGCAAAAACAGAGAGAGAATCTGAAAATTCAGTGCCTTTTTTACCAATAAGAGCATCAGGAGAACTGGCACCAACAAGCGTAGAAAACTCGTTGTTGACGTAAACAAAGCAAGAATGGGTGTCTTTACATCCCCAGCATCCTGGCATTTGTTCAAACACGGAAGCTAGCGGTGGGAGAGAGAGGTTTTTCATAACGCGACTAGATATACGCCTTAACATTAAGTGTATTGTAATTTCTTACATTTAGTTGCAAATGTATCATATTTTGGGCTTTTTAGGCGAAAAAAAACCGGCTCGTAGAAGCCGGTAAAGACAAGATCACAGCGACTAAGCACTGAGTCTTGTACGACGTGTAGAAGAGCCACTTATTTTCTTGTTATCAGCGTAATAACGTCGATAAATAAGTGGGACACCGAGGTAAATTCAGTGTTTAAACAGATACATACTGCAATATGTTCTGTTCGCGAATGACTATACAGAGTTACTAGAAAGTCGGACAGGGGGGGAATGGACTAGTTTGCATTTAATTGATTAATTTGTTTTTAACTAGAGATCAAGATCGCGATTGGGTGTCTTGTTATTCGTGCCTGAGAGAGCATGTTGATTACAAAAGAAAAGCCCGTCACACATTGAGACGGG
Source organism: Enterovibrio calviensis DSM 14347 (assembly GCF_000621165.1). GTDB lineage: Bacteria > Pseudomonadota > Gammaproteobacteria > Enterobacterales > Vibrionaceae > Enterovibrio > Enterovibrio calviensis. The sequence goes on from NZ_JHZA01000001.1 coordinate 308,110, forward strand.
CTTTCATCAATCATTGAGTCATAGCGAGAGACTAGATATTTCTAACCACTCGGAATCCCAAATAATTCGCGCTGAGGTCGGACTTCAGTTCCAAGCGTTCTGAGACGCGTGCGCTGCTTGGAGAAAAGCTCCATGCGCCGCCACGAGCTACGGGTGCTTGGCTTTCTGCCCACTCCCACACATTCCCTGCGGTGTCGTAAACGCCGAATGGGTTAGCTGGGAAACTGCCAACGGGCGACGTACTTCTGTTTGACCAAGCGGTACCGCTCCAACCTGTGTTAGCGTTGCCAACACCGATGTCGTTGCCCCACCAAAAATCTGATGCGCTACCAGCACGTGCTGCAACTTCCCACTGAACTTCAGAAGGCAGTGCGTAGTTAAAGCCAGTTTGCTTGCTTAGCCACGAAGAATAGGTGACTGCATCTTGACGAGTAATACAAACAACAGGGGAGTTGTCTGCTTGGTCAAAGCCCGGCTTGCGCCAGTTATGATTGAGTAGCTGTTTAGGCTCGCCATTGACAAGAGAGGTACAACCTTGACCTTCTTCTGCTTCCGTCACATAGCCGGTTGCAGCAACAAACTCACCAAACTGCTTCACCGTGACTGGCGTTGCAGCGATAGAGAAGGGCTGATCGACCACCACAGGCTGCTTGGCTTCAAAACCAACGTTATATTGGCCTGCGCCGATAACGACCATTTTCGGTGCCTGACGGTTGTTGGTTAGCTTGTCAGCGAATCGCTTTCCCGGTTTTGGGCGGTTCTCCTGCTCTCTGAGGCTGGCCCATACAACGGAATCTTTGTTCATGTTCATTTGACGGCTATAAGGTTCGAACCCTGGCTTTTCCACTGTCAGTTGATGTTGGCCCGCAGGCAACATGATTTCCACAGGGGTAGATCCGTAGGTAACGCCGTTAATGGTGACATTGTCTTCAAAGCGATTTGAGCGAATTTTGACGTTAACCCAACGTTTAGCTTGCTGCTTTGGTGTCGCTTTTGCAGCAGTAAATGATTTATCAACACAGTAACGCTCTGCAAAATCAAGCAACTTACACGCAGCGTTGTCATCAGGCTTGCTGCGCATTTCCGCTTGCAAGCGCGTGATGTAACGGTTGTTACCGCTAAATCCGCTGTCCACCACGTTGCTGTTCATTACGTGAATGTTGAACGAGACACGGTTGGCATTCAGCTTGGCTGTCGAAGATTCCGTTACTTTGTCTAAAACGTGTGATTGAAAGGTGTTAACGGCTTTTTGCATGGTCAGGGTTTTACCCTGATTGGAACATGCAGCTAACGTCATCGACTCGCTACACGTAATGGTGTGAACCACTTCGATGGTATCGGCAAACGTCAGTTCTTGACGAAGGCGCTTCACACGCGCTTCTTTCTTCGACTCTTGTAAGTTTTCAAGCGAGCTCACCAACAATTGTTTCTGGCGGTTTTCGCCTTCGACAATGCGCTGTTGTTCGGCGACGGCTTGATCATTACTCAGCGTCAAAGTTTGATTTTCTTTTACCGCTTTCCATGCAGCTTGGTAATCATCTTTATACTGCGTGAGATCGGTGTCAGGATTTTCAATGAGGCGACGGAATTGTTCGTCTAGACGCTCTTGCGCCATTGTCCGTCTTTTTTCCAAATCAATCGCTTTAGTCGCCAAATTTTCACGTTCGGAGAGTAAAGCGTCCAGTCTATCTCTTTGCGTCTGGAGGTTTTCAGCATGAGAGCCGATTTCACTTCTTTTATCTGCTAGCTTTTGTTCCAGAGCAACGACCGGGTCATTGGTTGCTACATTGGTTTCATTGGCAAGCGATTGACCACTAAGAAGAATCGGCGTTAGCGCGAAGACCAACGCGGTGATGCGATTACTTTTCATATGTCCCTTGCGTATTCTCAGAATTTCAATAGAAAAGCGTTGTCCCAAATAGCTAGATTAACACGTCAGTGTCATTTAGCTCGTCCATGTTACTAATTATTTGATGCTTATCGTTATTAATCAATATCTATATTTTGATAAACAACTCAATAATTAACGGTGACATTTAGTTGACGCCAAAAATATAACGCGTTAACTGCTTAATGAAATAGAAATAATGGCGAGTTTGACGTTCAATTATTATTTAGCGTCATATTATTGACGACGTGGAAAATAATTTTAATTCCGCGGGTAGGTTAACGACACAATGAAACAGTGAGGATCGCTTTCATCGGAACGATGATCATGAAGGGATCTTGCGTGTATTGATTCGAAAGCATGATCAAGCGTTGTAAAACCTACAGAATCAGTGGCCGACTGATATTAAGTTATTAATTTACAGTTACTTATGTGTATTTTCGTGAAGTGCAGAGTATATGGGTGTTCTTGTCTACCTTGATCAAACTCGCGCTTTCGTTGAGATCATGCACAAAAATCGAGTCGAAATGACATTGCCCGTAGTTTACGCATCTCTTGATCATCTTTCCGTGGTGATTTTGCTTCTCGTTTTTATGTGATGCGTGGCAGAATGACAAGTTGTTAAGTCACCTATCATTATATCTATGGCATCTGAATTTAAGCACTCGCAAGTCATGGCTCTTCCCAATCATCCGTCGTTGCATGCGCACGACTACCGTCAGGTTGTGATTGGGTTGCAAGGCCAAACAGAGTTTGAGCTTTCTGGGCGCGGCAGTCTTGTCGGGCCGGGTCAAGGATGTCTGGTGTCTGAGTCAGAGCTTCATGCGTTTTCCGGCGTAGGGCACAATGAAATCCTGGTGATAAACCTTCCCGAGCCTCTGTTGTTGGGGGAGCTAAGCATGAAACAGAAAGTCGATACGCTGTTTGCAAGAGAAGCGTACTTCCAATTGGATAGCCAAGCACAAACCTTAGTGAAGGCGCTGACCGCTGAAATGGTGGCAAATCCAAATGACAAGCTGTTGGGGCGCGCCTGTGCCGATACCTTGTTGTGTGTGATGGAACGACATTTTCGTGACCAACTCGCTCCGCGCCGTCATGGGCATCGCTTGAATATGGATATTATTGATCTCTATATTCGACAACACATCAGTCGCAAGATCAGCGTGGCACAAATGGCAGGCTCGGTATTTTTGGCCGAAAGTCAGTTCCACCAGCTGTTTAAGACACAAGTGGGTATGACCCCGCATCAATACGTTTTGATGCGACGTTTTGAGCTTGCACAAGAATTGTTACGCTCCAGCGAACTGAATCTCACGCAGATCTCAGACAGCTGTGGTTTTGCTTCTCAGAGCGGATTCACCTCTGCATTTTCTCGCCAGTTTGGCATTTCCCCTTCTCGCTTCCGCCAGCAAGACTGATCTAAATCAAGAGATATGAAACAAATTGTTATCAGGCAACAGAAGCTGCGGTTCTCTGTTTGTTAATGATCGGAGTTTTTTGCAATAATGCCGCAGAATTTTGAAAGACTCCGCATCGCATCCTACCTAGAATCGGTCGTTAATCTAACATATTAGTAACATATGCCACTGTGTTGTGGTCATAGGAGAGAGGAATCTGCTTATGTTGAAAGCGACCGATGTGTTGTTGCCAAGCTATCTTGAGCAGTCAACAAAGGAACTGTGGGCGTCAATTTCGTCGCACTATTGCGTGGATGAAAGTGAGCTGTTGGAATCATTGATTCCTTTGGCGACGCCTTCAGCGCAAGAGCGTGATGAAGCACAATCGCGCGCCGCCGAGTTGATCGAACGTGTAAGAGCGGACAAAAAAGCCGTTCAGATGATCGATGCCCTGTTGCTTGAATACAGTCTTGATACCCGCGAAGGCATCTTGCTGATGTGTTTGGCTGAAGCGCTAATGCGCGTGCCAGACGCGAAGACGGCAGATGCTCTAATCCGTGACAAACTCGGCGTGGCAGATTGGAAAGCGCACCTTAAAGGGTCGGACTCTCTCTTCGTGAATGCGTCGACGTGGGGCTTAATGTTGACGGGTAAAGTCGTCAATTTGGATGAGCGAGAAGAAAGTACACCAAGCAAAGTGATTAACCGCTTGGTGAACAAGATGTCGGAACCCGTGATCCGCCAAGCCATGCACCAAGCGATGAAAGTGATGGGCCATCAGTTTGTATTGGGTCGCGACATCAATGAAGCACTTGGCAATGGTAAACCGCAACGACAGAAAGGCTTTACCTACTCCTTTGATATGTTGGGTGAAGCGGCACTGACCAGGCAAGACGCGCAAAAATACCTCAACGATTATATCCAAGCCATTGAGACCGTGTCTGACCACCTAAGTGTGGGCGATGCGCCAGCCCCTTCTGTGTCCATCAAACTCTCAGCGCTTCATCCGCGCTATGAAGTCGCGAATGAAGAACGTGTGCTGAGCGAGTTGTTTGAGACTGTGCTGGGTTTATTGAAACGCGCTCGTGAATTGAACGTCGCCATTACCATTGATGCGGAAGAAGCCGATCGCTTAGAGCTGTCATTGAAGCTGTTCGAAAAACTATTTACCCATGAAGATATCAAATGCTGGGGTCAGTTTGGATTGGTCGTGCAAGCCTATTCTAAACGCGCACTCCCTGTGATCGTGTGGCTGGCTGCGCTTGCGCGCGAGAACAGCACCATGATTCCAATGCGACTGGTGAAAGGGGCGTACTGGGACAGCGAGATCAAACTGTCTCAACAAAACGGCTTACAAGGTTATCCTGTTTATACGCGTAAAGAAGGCACTGATGTCGCCTATCTTGCTTGTGCTCGTTTTCTATTGTCTGAGCATGTTAGCGGCCTTATTTTTCCGCAATTTGCCAGCCACAACGCACAGACGGTATCGGCCATTTCTGCCATGGCACGCCATGATCAGTATGAGTTCCAACGCCTGCATGGCATGGGAGATGCTTTATACGCGCATGCCCACGATATGTTCGGCCAATCTGTCAGAATCTATGCGCCAGTCGGCAATCACAAAGATCTGCTCCCATATTTGGTGCGTCGTCTTTTGGAAAACGGCGCTAACAGTTCGTTTGTTCATCGTCTTGTGGATGCAAGATGCCCAATCAGCGATTTGACACAACACCCTGTCGATATGCTTGTTTCGCGTCCTTCGCTTCATAATCCGCGCATACCAATGCCAAGCGAGATTTTTGGTGAATCACGTAAAAACTCTGCGGGTGTGGCCATTGATATTGAAAGTGAATGGCAGAGCTACGATGCACGCGTTCAGCAACACATGACGACGCAATGGAAAGCGGGTCCCATTATCAATGGTGAACGTTTATTGGGAGACCACCATACAGACAATCACACCGTTGTCGCGCCTTATGATCACCGTCTTGAAGTCGGTTCAATGCGTTGGGCGACAGCGGAAGATGCGGATGCCGCGTTAGTGGCGGCGACAAACAGCGTCGATACATGGCAAGCTGTTAGCGCAAAGGAAAGGGGTAAGTACTTACTCCTACTGGCGGATAAGCTTGAAGAGAACTTGGGCGAGCTGGTGGCACTTTGCCATCGCGAAGCTGGCAAGACAATACACGACAGTATTGATGAAGTGCGTGAAGCGGTTGATTTTCTTCGCTACTACCCAGTAGAAGCGGAAAAAATAATGGAAAACGGCCAGCACTTTACGCGTTTTGACGGCAGCACAGCGACCCTTCGCCGTGAAGGTCGTGGCGTGTTTACCTGCATTAGTCCATGGAACTTCCCGCTTGCGATTTTCATCGGCCAGATTTCTGCTGCGTTAGTGACAGGTAATACCGTGGTGGCAAAACCGGCTGAACAATCGTCATTAATTGCCTTCCGCACGATAGAGCTATTACTGGAAACAGGTATCCCAGCAGGTGTTATACAACTCCTACCAGGAAGCGGTGCGGTGGTCGGTAGTGCGTTAACGGGCGATGAACGTATCGCAGGTGTGGCATTTACAGGTTCAACCCCAACCGCGCAGCGCATCAACCAAACCCTTGCTTCTCGCCAAGCACTGCCAGTGCCGTTTATCGCAGAGACGGGTGGACAGAACGCCATGATCGTCGACAGCACAGCATTGCCAGAGCAGGTAGCTCGTGATGTTGTGCGTTCAGCGTTTGCTTCAGCGGGCCAACGCTGTTCTGCGCTGCGCGTGCTGTATGTGCAGCAAGATGTTGCTGAGCGAGTGATTGGTCTCATCAAAGGCGCAATGGCAGAAATGCACGTTGGCTTGCCTTACTTACATGCGACCGACGTAGGGCCAGTGATCGATGAGCTCGCACAATCAAAACTGCAAAAACACATCGATGAACTGTTCAAAACCAGCACCTTCATTGCCAAAGCGCCGATGGGCAGCGAAACCCGCATAGGGACGTATATCGCCCCTGTCGCGTTTGAAATCAACAGCATCTCTCAGTTGTCGCAAGAACACTTTGGCCCGATTTTGCACGTGGTGCGCTATCACGCTGATCATCTCGATCGCGTGATTGACGACATTAACCACGCAGGGTTCGGCCTTACTCTTGGTGTTCATAGCCGAAATGAAAGTACCTACCGCCACATTGAATCACGCGCAAAAGTGGGTAACTGCTATATCAACCGCGATCAAGTTGGCGCGGTTGTGGGCGTGCAACCCTTTGGTGGGCAGGGCTTGTCTGGAACAGGGCCAAAAGCGGGTGGGCCGCATTACCTCTATCGCTTCACTAAAGAGGAGGTAGTGGCATGAACAAACTTCAAGGATTGCAGAAAATGACGGATATCGAGCGCTTGGCAGCACAAAGCTTGTCTGTATGGGAAGAGTGGAATGGTCTTGGCGTGAGTGGTCGTCGCGTGTTGCTTGGCGCTTGGGCTGAGAACGTGGGTCAACGAGGGGGTGACTTCGCGATTGCTGCCCAAATGATTCGCTTCCATTTGCAGCAAGCAGAAGCATTACTTGAGCCAGTGCATGATATGCCGGGCCCAACGGGAGAAACCAATGAACTGTATACCGCAGGGCGTGGGTTATTTCTGGTCGCTGGTGATGAGTCGTTGTCGTTAGCGGGTTTAGCTGGGCAAATCGTGGCGGCGCTAGTGGCAGGAAATTGTGTGTTGGCCGCAGTACCGAACACACTTCGCCATGAAACTGACGCGCTATTGGCTGATTTAGTGAAAGCGAGTGCACCACACCGTCTTGTACTAACCACAGAATTCGAAACGTTAGATGACGTGTTGAAGCACGCGCCTATTTGCGGCGCTGCGGCCATCGCAAGCGAAACACGTCTGATTGAAATTAACCGTATTTTGGCCTCTCGCGATGGGGTACTGGTTCAGTTTGTTGCTGAAAGCAACACAGAGCAGCTCCCTATTGTCGCGTCGCCAACCTATCTGCTTCGCTTTATTACCGAGCGAACGCGCTCTATCAATATCACTGCTGTAGGAGGCAATGCGACGTTATTGGAACTCGGCAGTGGTGAACATTAATCCAACCAGAATTGGGCGCCTGATTTTGGCGCCCGTGTATTGAGGGAAATAGAATGATTGGAAACAGCGTTGCAATCAGTGCCACGTTTATCGTGTACCTGATTCTTATGCTTGGTATTGGCGTTTACGCCTACAAACGAACGTCGAACTCGGAAGATTACTTCTTGGGTGGTCGTTCGCTTGGCCCTTGGCCTGCAGCATTGTCTGCGGGTGCATCAGACATGAGCGGATGGTTACTGCTCGGGTTGCCTGGCTACGCTTATGCTGCAGGTGTTGAATCGCTATGGTTAGCGGGCGGCTTGTTAGCGGGTACTTACTTAAACTGGCTGATATGCGCCAAAAGGCTTCGTACTTACAGTATTGAAGTCGACAATGCGCTGACCATTCCTGAATTTTTATCGCGTCGCTTTGAAGACAACTCCAAACTTCTGCAAACGATCTCTGCCTTTTTCATTTTGTTGTTCTTCCTCTTCTACACCAGCTCTGGCCTAGTAGCGGGTGGCAAGCTGTTTGAAACCGTTTTTGGTCTTGATTACAGTGTCGCAGTGGTCATTGGTACAGTCTGCGTGGTGTCATATACTCTCTTTGGTGGTTTTCTGGCGGTTTCTTGGACCGACTTGGTGCAAGGTTTATTGATGTCTGCGGCGCTAATGATTGTGCCGATCGCCACAATGGAAGGCTCGTTTACTGACTTACCCGGTCAATTGGCAGCGAAAAACCCAGAGTTGCTAACCCTTTGGAACGATGTCAGCGGCGAACCACTGTCTGCCATTGCGATCATTTCTCTTGTCGCGTGGGGCCTAGGTTACTTTGGTCAGCCGCATATTCTGGCGCGTTTTCAGGCGACCCGAACCAACAAAGACATCACCACTGCACGTCGTATTGCCGTGGTATGGAGCGCGGTTTCAATGATTGGTGCCGTTCTGATTGGCTTGGTCGGCATCTTGTATGTTGATCAACACCTTGGCGGTGAGCTGGCCGATGGTGAGACCATTTTCATGTACTTGGTGAACGCAGCATTCCACCCAGTGATCGCGGGCATTTTACTGGCAGCAATTCTGGCGGCCGTTATGAGTACCGCGGATTCTCAGCTTCTGGTGTCGTCGTCTGCACTGGCGGAAGACTTCTACAAACAAGTGTTCCGTCCAGACGCTTCTACGAACGAAGTGGTCATGGTGGGTCGCTTTGCAGTGATTGGCTTGTCCATTGTGGCACTGGCATTGGCGATGAACCCTGAAAGTTCGGTTCTAGGCCTCGTGTCTTATGCGTGGGCAGGCTTTGGTGCAGCGTTTGGCCCTGCCTTGCTATTGAGCTTGTTCTGGAAAGACATGAACCGTAATGGCGCATTAGCGGGTGTTATCGTCGGTGGTGTCACTGTTGTGGCTTGGAAGCAAGTTTCTGGTGGTATCTTCGATATTTATGAGATTGTTCCAGGCTTTATCCTTGCATCTGTCGCTATCATTGCCGTGAGTAAAATGACTGGTGGTGCGAAAGCCACTGTGATGCAGCGTTTTGATGATTATGAGAAAAGCTTGAAAACTCTGCCTTAAGACAGAACACAAACGCGATAATTTAGAGATATCTATACCCAATCAACCTGATGGCCTCTGAAATCGAGCATCTTCAGGTTGCTTGGGTATAAAGGGGGAGTGCGTAAGCATTCCTCCTTTTTTATTGATGTTGATCGTGCAGAGGGAGAGGAATAGCACTTCTTTTGAACGATGTTATCTAAACGAATTTACGCCCAACTGTTAGAGAGGGGAAGACGAGACATCAATGATTGAAGTTCTTTAATGGATCTAACGCATGTCACCAGCGGGTGATCCACCTGAGCCCGTTTTCCGCTGTTAAAGTATATTGTCCTCATACCCGCATTCACGCCCGCTTGGACGCCAATAATCGTGTCATCTACGAACAAACACTGATCCGTTGGCGCAGCCATGTTCATGGCAGAGTAGTGAAGTAAATCTGGCGCAGGTTTCCAACTGTTCGCATCAAAAGCACTAAACAAGCGACCTGTAAAATGTGGTAACAGCCCTGTCATTCCAAGCGACATCTCCATTTTCTCAATAGGTCCATTGGATGCCACACACATGTCCACTCCGGCCTCTTCCAGCATGCTCAGTAACTCAGGCACGCCTTCTATCGGCTGAAGATGGGTCTTGAACAGCTTTTCACACTTTTGACGATACAGAGGCTCGAGTTCATCTAGCGAAATCGACAGCCCGTGTCGCTCGCAGGTTTGCAAGAGAACATCTGCGAGCTTGCCACCTTGAAAGTTATCTAAACATTCTTGTAAATCAAGCTCGACACCATAGTGTGCAAACACATCAACCATGGCTCTCTGGCTGAGTATTTCACTGTCGACTAACGTACCGTCGCAATCGAAGATGACGCAAGATAAGGGCATATCGTAGTCAAAAAGATTCATTCGATTTCAGTTAACCTAGTTGAATGATCGGGTATACAGTAAGCCTTGACCTGACTAGTTAATTCAACAACATGGTATTTAGTAAATTGCCAACTAGGTCTTACCATTCCGCGTGACTAGCCGGAAAAATCAACGCCAGATCTAGTTTTATTATAAGTAAGTCAATGCGTTAAAAGTGAGACGTATTTCCATTGAAATCAACCATGTTCAATGCAACGTCAGTCAGAGTTCGTGATTCATCAAATCGCCATCTTGTCGTCATTGGGCATATTCATTTAACAGGGAAAGTGTCTTTCTTTGTTAACGATTAGATCAGGTACACTGACGAGATTGGCTACGAATCAGAGACATTGAAAACAGAAACGCAGGGAAGGAGAAGACATGTATTCACATCAATGGCTAAACGGTGATGAGATTAAGTTACCAACAGGGAAAGTGGTCTGTATTGGTCGAAACTATGTTGAGCACGCGCAGGAACTCAACAACCCAGTGCCCGATGAACCTGTGTTATTTATTAAACCTTCAACCGCACTCGTCGGTACAGCCTCTGACGTCGTGCTTCAAGCTGCACTGTCCCCTATTCATTATGAAGCCGAGTTGTCCGTGTTGATTGATAAGCCTTTGACCCATGCGTCAGCGGATGAAGTGCGTGAGGCCATTGTAGGTGTGGGTGTTGCCCTTGATTTAACAAGGCGCGAAGCACAGAGCGCGCTTAAAGAGAAAGGTTTGCCGTGGGAGATTGCCAAGGCTTTTGACGGCAGTTGTGTGCAATCTCCGTTTGTTCATATGGGTGAAACCGATGACCTTGCTGCGCTGCAATATGGGCTAGACATCAATGGCGCGTCGCGTCAGCGGGGAGATACAAGCTTGATGATCACACCGGTTATTAGTTTGATATGCCATCTTACTCAGTATTTCACGCTGCTGCCTGGAGACATTGTGCTGACAGGGACACCAAAAGGTGTCGGTCAACTCAATGACGGCGACGCGCTCACGCTTTCATTGTCTGGTGAAACGGTCGCACAATTTAACTGTGTAGAAAGTTAGTTGCGTGGCGTCGCCCTAAACAAATAGGGGAACAGGGTTTTCTTTTCCGATTCGGAAAGCCCACACACGCGGTCGATGTTGATCTGAGGAATGTCTTCCGCGTTCCCACCATAGTATTTGAACGCTTTCTCGATACTCGCTTCGCGGATGAGATGAAAAACCGGGTATGGCGAACGATTGGTGAGGTTACTTTCGTCCTCTGGCTCTACATCTGCAAAACAATAATCTGGGTGGAAACTGGCAATCTGATAAATCCCTCGCCAGCCAAACTGGTCAACGAGCATGTCTGCGACATCCAAAAACTGATTATACTCGTCAAAGTCTTGGAAAATATTTGGGGTAACAACCAAGGTGGTTTCGAGCTCTGCCGCGTCACTGGTGTCGAGCAGTGTCAGTTCGGCAAGCAAGCAATCCATGACTGTTTGATCGTCCGTTCCCTCACACACTTCGATTTTGATTTGTTTGTTACGTTGTGGCTTGGCAGCAAAAGGGCAGAGGTTGAGGCCAATCACGACCTGTTCTAACCATTGTGTGGTTACGTGTTCGATGTCTTCAACGGAAAGCTGCGTAGTCATGGTAAGTACCCTATTAGATGCAAGCGGGTATCTTAGCGAGCGGAACGGGAAAAGCCTACGAACAAGGGTGATTTGCAGTGTAAATCACCCTTGGTTGCTGCTTAATTGGTCGCGACAGGGGCTGTCCACGCTTTGGTTCCCCAAAGAGGAACGGTAGAAAGGCTGTGTTTGTGGCTACCTTGGGTCTCTTTGGTTGAGTAAGACAGATACATCAAGGTTTGGTTTTCGCTGTCGAAAATGCGGCGAATCTTCATGGATTTGAACAGAATACTTTTTGATGCGGTAAAGACCACTTCACCTGATTTTGAACGATCCACATTTTCAATCATCGCTGCGGTAATTTCACCGGTTTGACGACACGAGATCCCCATGTCTGATGGGTCTGAAAAATCCAAATCGGCTTTAACATGGCTGATGTGACAGGTTACGCCCGGCACTTCTGGGTCATTGAAAATTTGAATTTTGATGTCTTTGGTGGTGAACAAGCCCAAGCTGACGTCTCCCACTTCATTGTCTGAGCAACCTGCCAAGGAAAGTGCGAGAACTGAAGCCGCAAGCAATGGGCGTGAAAAAGCACGAAGTGAAGCCAGAACTGAAGTGTTAGGTCGCGTTTTAGGTCGCATAGCGGGATAACCTGCTTATTGGTTGGTTTAAAATGGGTATAACCGTGAAGAGATTCACTTTAACAGTGGCCTGCACCATTTGTCTAACAACGACTTATCATCGAAGCAAACAGTCACAGGAAGTGACAATAGGGCGCGACGCATTGAAACGGCGCGACCTGCGTTGTCATTGTCGTGAGTCATGCATGAGGGGTTAAATGCGTGTGGCGACTTTCGGTGATAAAAGCAATCTTAAAGCGTTAAGGTGAAATTAGTTAAATTGTGCGTCGCCAGGTTTGCGCTCCAAACTTTCAGGGTTGAACGTTCGAAGTTCATCATAAGCATCGCAATAACTTGCCGTAAGGTTGTATTTCTCACGAGCCGCCTCGATTTTACGTTCTGCGATACGACGACTGTCAGCGCCGTTGCGATTTGAGCTAAAAATACGCTGCTGAGTGAACAACTCTTGCGTGAACTTTTGTTTGCAAATCGACTCGTTTCTTTCTGTTACCACTTCCCCTAACGTTTCTTTCTTTGCTGCAAACGTTGTGGATGTCGTCAGAAGAGTAAAAAGCATCGTTGTTACAAAGAGATAACGCATCGAGTGAACCTCATAATGAATCGCCTAAATTAAAGATAGTTCACACGCGACCGCCTCTCCAGTGAGACAGGTGAATGATTGTTGATGCAGGGAAATTTATTGTTGAAAACCCTTTGCTCTCAATGGAAGACGAGATGATTAGAGTTGTTGAAAATGTGCACTGATATCGGTGTGGGTTAACATTCTTGCGAAAAGAGAGATGAAGCGAAGGAAGGTTTGGCGTTATCTTCTTCTTTTCGATGGAACGACAGCGACGTAGCAGATGCCAAAACAGGTTAATAGTTCATACTTACAACTCTTTATGCGTGAGTCAGACACCGCAGCCATGCTCGATATCGACCGATTGCCAGATGTGTCTGATGTCGATGCAATTGCACTTTTTGATTGGATGTCGAGCAAGCGGTCTTTTTCAACCGCCGACGTGAGTGGTCAGCGTTGGATAAAAACGTGTAGCGCGGGTTATATCACTGAATTGTTTTTGCACACTGATGGCTCGCTGGAAGAATTCACACTCTTTAATCGGTTGCCAACAAAAGGCAGTTGGAAGCTGGAACAAGGCGTATTGGACATTGAAATCTTCAAGGGTAGTAATACCTATCGGAGCCGAGTGATAGCCAACAAGTCGGTCAATATTCACTCCGCCATCGAATATAAGAACGGCGAACTGCACTCTTATTTGAAACTTGCCCACATCATGCCCGTCGCGCAAAGTGCTTAGATCTTTCGAATAGATTTTTCGCATAGCTCTTTCGCCATAGACTTTTCGCTTAGATCTTTCGCGTAATTTTTACGCTTAGTTTTCTCGCTTAGCTCTCGCGCTCCAAACATTGCCAAAGCCAGCATTATGCTGGCTTTGTTCCGTTTTAATGCTAAGAAAAACACAGTATTGAAAGCTATCGGGTATCCGCTCGTTCTGTTCTCAACTATACCTGAAGGTGTATCAACCTGAACGGTCTGAAGATATCTGCGGATTCCTGCATCTATAGATGGCTTGGATATTCGCCCATTAGGCCGAGGCGTCAACGATTTTGAGAATCGCTATGCAAGATGATAAACAAGGAGTGAAGGTTTGCGAGTAGGAATGCCAACGTGGGTGATTGTGGCCATAGGTCTTGTGCTGAACATTGTTGCCGCCTTAATGACAAACTTTGTGATTGATGACTTGGGCGAGGAGGCCGCTTTAGTGATTGAGACGCAAACCAACAATAACCAAATCATTCAACTTACGTGGCAACAAGTTGATGCCCTTGAGCGCCGTCGTGAGACCATCACTATTATCTTGGCGAGTAATACCGACAGTGAGGCTTTGACGGCGATGTTCAGCCAAAGGCTACTGTCTTCGTTTAACGACATGGCTGATATCAACATTTCTCTGCAGAACATGCCCATGATTATGTCCAGTATCGATAAGAAGCAGGATCTCCTGAGAAATAAGATTGATACGCTATATCTCGATAACCTAACCTTGGCGGAAACTCAACGCGATTTGGCTGGGAAGATTTCTGCCTATCGAAACCTCGCATTGTTCCTACAGGTACTTGGGCTGGCGCTTATCATGGCAAGAGACCTTTCTAGGAAGTCAAAATAAGCCTGTAAACACAGCAAGATACTCCTCCAATATTCTTTGGTGTTTAATTCTATTTTTGTCATTTAAATAAGAATTAATCACTACACATTTCGATAAATATGTTGTCAAAATTTGCCCGTCTTTTGTTCTAATAGCCGAATAACGTGTTCACGTTTTAAGACTTTTTAGCAGCGTTTTGCTGCACTATTTTGATGCGATTTTGGGGTGAGAAATGAAAGGCGCTAACCGCGTTCGTTCTGTCGTGGCTGACATGTTTGCCATGGTGGTGTTTTGCTTTGTGACGGGCATGATGATCGAGATCTTCGTGTCTGGTATGTCGTTTGAACAATCGCTGGCATCTAGACTGTTATCGATCCCAGTGAACATTATGATCGCGTGGCCTTACGGCGTGTTTCGAGACAGCATCCTTTCATTTGCGAAACGCCGCTCGTCTTCACGGTTGAGCAAACGTGCCGCCGATTTCTTTGCTTACGTGACGTTTCAATCGCCAGTGTACGCGGCCATCTTGTTTAGTGTGGGCGCAGAGCCGAGTCAAATCATCACCGCTGTCGCGAGTAATGCTGTGTTATCAGGCATTTTGGGTATGTTCTACGGCGTGTTTCTTGAGCGTTGTCGCCGAGTGTTCCGCGTCGAGGTGCTCACTGCGGCGTAATGTCGTAAACCATGCCATGAAAAAAGAGGGTCAGCGAGCGTGAACATCACGTGTGTATGTTTGCCAAACACACACTTCGCCGCTGACTGTTTTCCTCACTTATCATCATGCCTGTAAATTGATAGCAATGTAGACTTCCTCGCAAAAAGAAAGTACCAGAATCCATTATCCACCACTCAGCTAAGTTATTGCTGTTTCGATTTTTTCCCTGTGGTTAGCTATCTGCACTCAGTAATCATTCGCAATGATGGGTCAGATAAACAATGGACGTTTTACTCGAACAAAATCTCATTCAAATTAATGCGTTTTTCGCCGTAACGATAGGGATCCTCGTGCTCTTTATTGGTCGACGACTTAACCAAGCGATTCCCTTTTTGAAAGAATTCAGTATTCCAGAACCCGTCACTGGCGGTATTTTGTTCTCGGTGCTTTTCTCTCTTTTCTATGCATTTACCAGCCTTGAGGTGTCTTTCAACCTAGTGGCGCGAGACATTCTTCTCGTCTACTTCTTTACCACGATTGGCATTAACTCTAGCTTGAAAGACCTGATGCAAGGCGGAAAGCCGCTGGTGGTTTTGCTGCTCATTACGATTGGTTACATGGTGATTCAAAACTTAACGGGCATTAGTGTTGCAAGTCTGTTTGGGCTAGATGCGCCTGTGGGTCTGTTAGGTGGCAGTGTTTCATTGATTGGCGGTCACGGTACGGCGATTGCCTGGTCACCGCGGATCGCGGAAGAGTACGGTATTTCGAATGCAATGGAAATTGGCATTGCGAGCGCAACCTTTGGTTTGATCCTTGCCAGTTTGATGGGGGGACCCATTGCCAAGTTCTTGATCAATAAGCACCAGTTAACGCCCAATAGTGTCGAACCGTTAGATATTGGCTCTGCGGATAACAAAGCCCCAGAGCAAATCAACAGCTTTGATTTTCTTGATGCCGTGTTTGCTATTCATGTTTGTATTATTTTGGGCTTTGGTATCAATGAAGGCATTAGCCAGTTAGGTTTGCAGTTACCGTTATTTGTGAGCTGTTTGTTTGCCGGCATCATAATGACGAACGTTGTGCCTAACTCACTTCCACGACTCACGGGTACCAAATGGCCTTCTCGTAAACCGGCGGTTGCGCTGCTGGCTGACATTTCACTAGGTACCTTTTTAGCCATGTCTTTGATGAGCATGCAGCTATGGACGCTGATCGATTTGGCGGGGCCTATTTTCACCATTCTTGCTGCGCAGTTCTTGGTGGCGATTTTGATCAATATCTATGTGGTGTTTCCAGCCATGGGCAAGAACTTCGATGCGGCTGTCATTTGTAGTGGCTTTGGCGGGATTTCATTGGGTTCAACACCAACCGCCATGGCTAACATGTCAGCGGTATCGCAACGTTACGGTAACTCTCACCTTGCGTTCATTATCGTGCCGCTAGTGTGTGCTTTCTTTATTGATTTGGTGAACGCACTGATGATTCCGTTCTTCCTTTCAAACTTCTAATGACAAGCGCGACGTGGGCGAGAGTCAAACGTCGCTTTTGGAATGAAGCCGATTCACAAAAAGATAAAGCCGCTGATGCGGCTTTTTGCTTATTTGTCTGACCAAACCGCCAGTTCATTACCGCTCGGCTCGGTGAAGTGAAAGCGTCGTCCTCCAGGAAAAGAGAAGATGGATTGGACGATTTTTCCGCCGCTTTCTTGTACTTTGGCTTGGGTGTCCTCCAATGCATCGCTGTACAACACGATGAGCGCTGAGCCATTGGCAGTATTTGCACATTGATCGGCACGGAAGAACCCGCCATCCACCCCTTGATCAGCAAAGGCAGTGTAATCTGGCCCGTAGTCGGTAAACGTCCAGCCGAAGGCATCTGAAAAGAATGATTTTGTCGCGTCTAAGTCGCAAGCTGGGAATTCAACGTAATTGATTTTTCCGTTCGGGTTCATGAAGTGCTCCTTTTGGGTTGCGTGAGGGCTAGGCGGGTGGCGAAAAGATGTCTGCGAACGTGAAGGCGTGTGCGCTATCACCGTGTTCACGGAGGTATTCCAAACGCTCGACGGCTTCTTGCAACGATGGGATATGTCCGTCTTCGACCCACCACATGACATAGGTGTGAGTCTTCGGCTTTTCAAACCATTCACTGCGACGTTTCATGATGTTCAAGTGGTGGGTTTTGAACATAAAGGTTTTCAACGATTCCACCGAGTCCCACACAGATAAGTTGACCAATAGGTTTGGGTCGTCAAAGACCTGAATGTCTGTCGCATTGCCCGAATCATCCTTCAGTCGCCACACAAAACCCGGTGAGGCTTCCGCCATGGCATTCACAGGGTCAAGGTTATCGACAAAATCTTTCATGACCGGATCATCCATCGCGGTTTTTGCTTGGGCAATGTTCAGTTCTGCAAGTTGCATGACAGGGCTCCGTTATCGTGGCGACAAACGAAAACATTGTCATGTCTGTGAGCGTGAGACCATAGAACATGTCATCAACCCGATGTTTGATCTCAATAATGTTGCAACGTGAAACCGGCATGTCTCAAATTGACTGTTCTGAGGCACATTTACGCGGCATCACCAAATTGCCATCTCACTGTCATGTGATTGTCACCGCCAGAGGAAAAAGTAGCGCCGTCTTATTTTGGTATTTAGGAGTTTTCCCATGCGTGCGAAGCATACCCTTCTTCTCTCTTTTCTAGCGGCATCGGTGACGGCGGGCGTTCACGCTGCAGACAAGCAGTCGTTCCACCGAATCAGTGCGTTTTCAACGGACAATAATATTCCGGCAGGTGTAGAACGTACGCATGAAAGCTCTGCGGAAATCATTGCCGTCAGTGAAGATGGCAACACCTTGGTGTATTCCGACAGCCCGTTAGATGGCATCGGCATGGTGGATATCCGCGACCCTAAACAACCACGAAGCAAAGGTTTTATCTCAATGGGAGGTGAACCAACCGCCGTCGACGTGGTAGGAAACACCTTTGTTAGCGCCATTAATACCTCGCAAAGCTACACGCAACCGTCCGGTTTTTTGCTACAAGGCCGTTTGGATACAGGCAAGCAAATTGCCAAGTGTGATTTAGGCGGACAGCCGGATTCTGTTGCCGTGGCAAAAGACGGCAGCTTTGTCGCGATTGCCATTGAAAATGAGCGCGACGAAGACTTGAACGACGGCGTGTTACCTCAATTCCCTGCCGGCCATTTGTCACTCATTCCGCTAGCCAATGGCGTGTTGGATTGTGATGGACAAAAGAAAGTCGCGATGACGGGGTTGTCTGATATCGCGCCTAGCGATCCGGAACCTGAGTTCGTTGACATTAATGCCTTGGGCGAAGTGGTGGTGACGCTGCAAGAGAACAACCACCTCGTTGTGGTCAATGGTAAAACGGGGACGGTGATCAACGACTTCTCTGCCGGAGATGTGGATCTAAACAACGTCGATTTGGATGAAGAACGCGCCCTAACGTTTGACGGTAAGCAAATGGCGCGCAAACGCGAACCTGATGCCGTGAAATGGCTCGATGACACACGCTTTGTCACCGCAAACGAAGGCGATTATCAAGGCGGTTCGCGCAGCTTTACTATCTTCGATAAGAGCGGGAAAGTGCTGTTTGAATCTGGATTAGATTTTGAATACCGCGTGGCGCTGGCAGGGCACTACCCAGAAAAACGCTCGGGCAACAAAGGGGTAGAGCCAGAAGGCCTAGAAGTGGGCACGTTTAATGGCGAACGGTTTATCTTTGTTACCTCTGAGCGCGGGTCACTGGTTGGCGTTTATCGCGATACGGGTTCAGCGCCGGAATTTGTGCAATTGCTGCCTTCTGGCATTTCCCCTGAATCCGCTGTGGCGATCCCAAGCCGTGGTTTATTGGCGACCGCAAACGAAACGGATTTGATTGAAGATGGCGGCGCACGTTCGCACGTGATGCTGTACCAAGTGACAACGGATGCACCGGCTTATCCGCAAATTGAATCGGTGATGCAAGATGGCAAACCTATTGGCTGGGGCGCATTGTCCGGTTTGGTTGCCGATCCTAATAACGAAAACACCTTGTATGCAGTCAATGACAGCTTCTACAAAGCGCAGCCTTCTATCTTCGTGATTGATGCGTCAACTCAACCTGCGAAAATCACCCAGCGCATTTCGGTTACCGCCAACGGTAAGCCTGCACAAAAACTGGATTTGGAAGGGATCACCACGGATGGAAAGGGCGGTTTTTGGCTAGCCTCTGAAGGGCGAAAAGACAAAAACGTTCCGCATGCGCTGTACCGAACAGATGCAAACGGAAAGATCATTGATACCGTTGGTTTCCCTGCGGAGCTATTGGCGGTAGAAGAGCGTTATGGCGCAGAGGGTATCACCCGCGTTGGCGACCACCTTTGGATTGCGATTCAGCGTAGCTGGAAAGATGACCCAGAAAACACCGTTAAGTTGGTGCAATACAACACCAAGACAGGTGAGTGGAAAGCCGTACGTTACCCAACCGATGTGGCAAAAAAAGGCTGGATTGGCTTGTCAGAAATTACAGCGTATGACGGCGCGTTGTACATCATTGAACGCGACAATCAAATTGGTGATGCGGCCAAGGTGAAGCAATTGACTCGCGTTGTCATGGCGGGTGTAGAACCCGCGCCGCTGGGTGAGTCGTTGCCTTTGGTCAAAAAAGAGGTGGTGTATGACTTCATCCCTGATTTGAAAGCGACTGGTGGCTACGTTACTGACAAAATTGAGGGCTTTGCCATCACCAATAGTGGTCATGCCTTCGCCATTACCGATAATGACGGTGTGGATGACAGCAGCGGTGAAACCTTGTTCTTCTCGCTAAAACAAGGCGGCAAGGCTGTGGACTTTGCCACATTGCGTCCGTAACAACGACAGCTCCGACACGCTTAATGTGTTGATTTGAAAACCTATTCAAACGCCAGTGCCTACTGGCGTTTTTTATTTCACGCCGCCCAATTATTTTTACACTGTAAAACCTCGATTTTGTGATTTGTTGTGAACAAGACAGCGCGCCAAAGCGAACCTTACAAAAATGTATAGTTCAGGAAAGCTCCTTGAAAACGACACCGCGTAAAGTTATCTCATCGACAGCAACACAGACTGTCGCACAAAAAACAATAACGAGGACGTGACCATGAAAAATACCATGAATTTTAAACCTGCTGCTGTTTCTGTACTTCTTGGCATGAGCACCATGATGGCGATGGGTGCCGCCCAAGCGAGTGATGCGCCAACATCACTGAATCAAGATGCGGTTTCTCTGCTTCAAGCGGTTGAAATAGCCAAAAATGAAACGGGCGCGGTGGCTTTAGAAGCTGAGCGTGATATGAAAAAAGGGCAGGCGGTTTACGAAATTGAACTCGCGTCTGCTGACGGTCAAGAGCTTAAAACCATCATTGATGCCCAAACGGGCGATGTCATCTTGACGAAAAAACGTCGTAATCATGACCACGACGATCATGATGACCAAGTGGAAAACGCCATGTGGGTATCTGGACTGAAGAACAACACCTATGTGTCTTTAGAGCAAGCCGTTGCGCAAGCAGAAGCCGAGTTTGGCGGCAAAGCTTGGAGTGTGGATGTTGATGATCACTGGGGTGACATTACCTATGAAGTCGAACTGTTGGATGCCAATGGTAAACGCGTAGAAACACACATTGATGCGATGGTGCAAGCGGCCAAATAAAACCGCACAACCTTACAATCACACACTCAATCAAAACAAAACCACAATACGATGAACGAGTGGTGGCAACGCCACTGCCCACATTGATTACGGCACAGATATCGCTGTGCCGATGAGGAGTCATTATGCGTAAATTGATGTCAAACCTATGGTTACGTGCAAAAGCAATGTCGAAACGAGTACGAGAAGACGGCCTGACGACAGTCATTGGCGTTGTGAGTTTTTCTCTGCTTTTCATGCTGGGACTGGTTACACTAGGAATCACACTGTTAGCGGGTGTGGCGGCCATGGTCATCGCTGCATGGAAACAACGTCAGTTTGAAAACGACGTTGCCAACCCAACGTATAAAAACGCTAACGACGAGCCAATTGCTGCGGTGTAAACCCCAGCGTGACAGAGAGAAAATGCATGCGAATATTACTGGTTGAAGACGATGTTAGTCTTAGCAGTTTTGTTGAAAAAGGGTTTCGTGAAGCGGGCCATCAGGTTGAAGTGACTGACAATGGTAAATATGCGTTAACCCTTTGCATGACCGAACAATACGATGTGGCGGTGGTGGATCGCATGCTTCCCGGCTTAGACGGTTTGTCCTTAGTGAAAGCACTCCGCGCCGCTCAAATCGGCACACCGATATTATTTCTTACTTCACTGGGCGGCGTTGATGATCGCGTGGAAGGGCTTGAAGCGGGTGGCGATGATTACCTGACCAAGCCTTTCGCTTTTTCTGAACTGCTGGCGCGAGTCACTGCGCTATCTCGCCGCTCGGTATTGAAAGCCAACGAAACCAAGCCAGAACTGAGTTACGACGACGTGGTGATCAACTTGTTTGAACACACGGCAACGCGACAAGGTGTGGCGCTCGATTTGCAGCCCAAAGAGTTTCGTATCCTCGAACTATTTTTGCGCCACCCGGGGCGCGTGATCACGCGTACCATGCTGCTTGAGCATGTGTGGGACATTCACTTCGACCCGCAAACCAGCGTGGTAGAAACCCATATCAGCCGCTTAAGAAACAAGATTGAAAAACCCTTTGGCGACAGCTTGATCCAAACCGTGCGTGGCGCGGGCTATAAGCTTGATCGCAAGGTACGCTCAGACAGTGCAGACAGTGCAGACAGTGCAGACAGTGCAGACAGTGCAGACAGCGAAAAGACATCGCACTCGGGTGATCTCGGGGGCGATAAATGATCGCCTCCTATCTCGCATCGGCACGACGGTTTTTCTCTCGCCGCAGATTATTGGATCGACTCCCGCCTTGGATGAAAACCTCCGCGACACAGCAAGGATTAATGTTTGGTGCCGTCTCTTTGCTCAGCCTTGTGCTCATGGCGACAGTGACGTTTGTTTATGTTGACCATGAACTGAGTAGCCAAAATCGCGAAATCGTCAAAGAGTCTCGTGAATTGGCGAAGAGGCATGACAAAAAGGTTGATGACGACCCCATCGAAGATGACGAAATTCTGGCTGTACTCACGTCAGGATTCATCCTTGCGGGTATCTTGGTTTCACTGTTTACGACCGTCATCGTGATAGCGATGGGGCGCTTGAGCCAAAAGCGTATCAACCGCATTGAACGTGTATTGAATTTAGCCGCCGATGGAGATTTATCTGCGCGTACCGGTGAGCGACATACCTATAACGACCTAGCCCGAATATCGGTATCCGTCGATGAAATGCTGTCCCGCCTTGAAGGCTCGGTCGCAGCAATGAGTGACATTTCTGCCAACATCGCTCACGAACTAAAAACGCCCATTACGCGTTTACGTCATAACCTTCTGACGCTCCGCGACGAGGCAGAAGCGTTGAACGTGACTGAGCAAGATGCCTTTATGCAGGAGCTTGATCATGCATTGGCGGATTCACAACGACTAGCTTCTATTTTTGATGCGCTTTTGCGTATCTCCCAAATTGAATCAGGGGCGCGTCGAAGCCGTTTTACACAAGTGGATTTAGTACAAATCATGGATACCGTGACGGAAATCTATGGTGATGTCGCTGAAGATGCCGGAATGCTGCTGGTGGTGAATATGCCAACCGAACCGCTTTTGTTGCAGGGCGACAGAGAGCTGCTTATTCAACAAGTCGCGAACTTGATTGAAAATGCCTTGAGATACTGCCCTGAAGGCAGTCAGATCCAGCTAAGTTGCGGCAGTTCGTTAACGAGTCACGATCTTTGGCTCACTGTTGAAGATAACGGCCCAGGTATTCCTGAACCGGAAAGAGAGCGGGTGTTTGAGCGTCTATATCGCGTCGATAAAAGCCGCACTGACGGTGGTTTAGGGCTGGGACTATCGCTTGCCAAAGCCGTGGCAGGCTTGCATCACGGCACCATCACGCTCACAGACAGTAAGCCAGGCTTGGGGGTTACTGTGTCGATGCCGCAATCATGATAGTTTTGCGATTTGTCATCAGTGATAAATCGCATTCTATCGTTCCCACCTGCACTCCTTTCGCTTTTCTACCGCAAAGCCATCTGCACATGGGCATACCCTCGCTTTAGGATTTTGTTGCCTGAATGGGATGCCTATTCATAACGATCAAACATGCCTCTAAGAGTCACTAACAGGTCGCCAAAAGGCTTAAGTAAGTTCGGCGTCATATCGTAAGATTTTGAAGTGTCGTTATTTTAGTGTCGGATAAAAGCCGAAAAAGGTTCATTTCAATGAAGAAAGCTCGTTGCTCTCATTGTGATGCTATTACGGAGAACCTCCCTGTATCTCATGTGTGCAAGCAATGTGGCATGTTCTCAAATGATTGGTACATTTATGATTGGGCCGCATTTGTTAGTTTTAAGCGTATGCATATTGTGATGAACTGGGTCGTATTCACGATGAGTCTCTCTTGCCTAGCAGCAATCGTGTTCTTAGGTATTGATGATTTCTTTCTGTGGTTGCTTTCACTGTTAGCGTTCCCCGCAGTGTATGACCTATTTAAGTCGTATGGTGCTTTAAGAGATCAGGATAAATATCAAGGCCATAGAATGAGAGATACTTGCTCTTGGATACCACTGATGTGACGAGCGAACGAGCAAGAAAGAGTGATGTGTGAATTAACGTTGTATCAACAAGGAAGGTCAATGAAAGTTTTAACATATATCGCGTTACTCTCTATCGCAGGGTCATTTTCGACAAGTGCATTTGAAGTAGAGAAAGCAGACTGGGTCAACGCGATGAAAACAGCGCTACCCACTGCATTCTGTGCCCCTCAACAGTATTTTCGACAGTGCTTTGATGTCACTCCCGTGCAGTGCGAAGAAACCGCGGCATCAGCAACGCGAGTTTGTTTGAGCAACTATCAAGATAGCTTGCCTGAGACATTCGTTCAGCCAAATGATGGGGCACACTGGGGAACTATTGTTGGGACATGTGCAGGCGAAGCCTATATCGCCACACTTCCAGAAAAGTACTTAGAAAGTGAGAAATGCGACAATCCAGACAATTGGCGATAGGAGGTATTTCTCCGCTGATATGTGAATCAGTATCTTCCGAACTTCCGTATCATCTTGTTTAAGGCAAAGCAGACAAATGAAACCTGATTTATCAGGAAACCGAGTTGATTTAAGAACCATCGAAACGCGTGATGCCGAAGATCTGTTTGAGATTTATGGCAACGCCCAAACGATGGAATTTGCATCTGACCCCGCATTTAGTTCCCAAGGTATGATTAAGCAACTGTTGGAAAGCGTAACGCGTCTAGAAGCCTCTGGTGAGTCTTTAGAATGGGCAGTGGTAGAGCGGTCAACTAACAAGGTTATCGGTACGTGTGGTTTGCATAGTTTTAGTCACAGCGGGGATGCTTGTGAAGTTGGCTGCTTGCTAAATTCAGCGTATTGGCGACAGGGCTATATGTCAGAAGCGCTCCCTTTGTTGTTTTCCCATGCAAAATCATTGGGTATCGGAAAGCTTTATGCTGACATTGAAAGTGGCAATTTTCGCTCTCAGGCTTTGTTTGAAAAATTGGGTTTTAACGTCAAAAGTGGGCGGTTTGAATATACTCAATCAATCTGAATTTCGCATCGTCAGGTTGATTGGATAAAATTGCCAGTTACCGCTAACGGAATGTTCATAAGGAAGCGCCATGATTAGGGAAATCACCAAAGAGGATTTTGATTCATTTTGGCCGACATTTTCTGCGGTTATTCACGCTCAAGAAACCTATGCATTCGACCCTAATATGACGAAAGCGCAGGCCTATACCCTATGGTGTGAAATGCCGCAAAGAACCTTTGTCTTCGTTGAAAACGGTCAGATACTTGGCACGTATTACATTAAGCCAAATGCGATGGGCCCGAGCAGCCACATTTGTAATTGTGGCTATATGGTATCCAGTGAAGCCAGAGGCAAAGGCGTCGCGCGCCGGATGTGTGAACACTCACAGCACATTGCCGTTGAGCTTGGCTTCGAAGCCATGCAATTCAACAGTGTTGTATCTACTAACGATGTGGCTATCAGGCTTTGGGAAAAGCTAGGGTTTACGATTATCGGGACGATTCCAAAAGCCTATAGGCACGCTCAGCTAGGGTTGGTTGATAGCTACGTGATGCATAAATGGCTAACAAGCTAACCCACGCGATTGATGCTAAAAACGCCGCGACAATGCGCGGCGTTTCTGTTGCTGAACTGTAATTCTCTGGTGCTCAGAGGCTGACACGTCTCCGGCTTGCCTAACCGAAAATTCAATGCGTTACCTGTTTCTCTGTGCCCAAAAGACCAACGCAAAGAACAGCATAAAGATCAGATCGTTTGCCCCGTAGATGGTGTAGAAAATGCCAGCGAAAAGGTCTTTGTCGTATACGTCTCCTAAGCTGTTTTGGCTGAACCAACTTAGCCAAGTCACCACATATACCAATTTCTCTAATGCAAATGCGCCAGCGAGCCAACGGATGTTTGACTGGATCGTCGAAGCACCAAGGTACGCCAGTCCCCATACCGCGATCATCATTAATCCGAAATTCGACATCACGACGGGATCTGTTTGATTGATAACACTATTGGTGAAGGCACGTGAAAACAGCAATACTCCGCCGATGTTCATTGCGCCTGCTGCAATGAATCCCCATTTGATGGTTTGTCTATTCATAAGTTACTCCTGCATGGGTTGGCTAAGGGAAGGCAGAATCGACGTTATCGCCGTATGTTTTAGCGAGAAGGTTTATTGACGTTGATGACAGACGTTCTACGTCATATTGAATGGGAGTGTGAATGACACCGAGTGCTGCCTGTGCAACCGTGTTGGCGTGAATGGGAATATAGTTGCTAAAACGGCCTTTCATTAGTGGTGTTAGCCCTCTTAATACAAATTGAAGAATGGCTTCATCCTGCCTTGATTCGTCACGAGTGCCTGTCAGCGGCCCCGGTTGTAAAAACGTTGTTCGCGCAAACTTTAGCGCTTCGACCTTGTCTTCCATCTCTCCTTTACAACGTAAATAGTGCGATTTGGCATTGGTGCTTGCACCATAACAAGACACGACCACAATGTGTTGAACGCCCAGATCTTTCATGCGCCGAGCTGTATTAACCACCAGCACCACATCAATGTCGTGCAGTTTTTCTTTGGTGCCTGCTTTTTTTAACGTTGTTCCCAAAGCGATAATACCAATTGCCGGCGGCGGTAACTGCTGATCAGATTCAATGAGGCTTAAATCAATACTGACCCATTGCGTTAATTTTTCATGCTCAATATCGAGATTTTTCCTCGTTAAAACAGAGACCTTATCGATGGAAAGGTCTTTTAATGCTTGTTGTAAAATGCTGTGCCCGATTAAGCCCGTAGCCCCAGCTAGCACAATGGATAATGTCGTCATTTTGTATGCCCGTTTCTCTATGCACGTTTAATTGTAGGGAGAGCCGCCGTTATCGGCTATTGCAGACCTGAGACCGATCTGCGCATGTTGTGAGTAAAACCTAGACTGTACGGTTGGTATGCCTAGCCTTTATAATTGGCACCTGATGATATTGAGTGATCACGATGAAAGACTTAAAACAAACACTGTTAGATGTTGGCTTTGATTTGATTAGCGAACAGGGATTTGCCAGCTTAGGTTTGATGAGCATTATCAACGCTGCCAATGCGACGAAAGGATCTTTTTATCATCACTTTAAGTCCAAAGAGTACTTCGGCACTGTGCTACTCAACAATTATTATGACGAGCACCTTGCCACGTTAGAGCGCTTTTTAACGGATCCTGAACTGAGCTATAAAGCGCGTGTTCATGCCTATTTTCAGTATTGGACTGACGAGAAACTGACCGAAGACTTTAGAATTAAGTGCTTAATTGTAAAACTCTCTGGCGAAGTTTCTGGCGGCTCCACTCACATGCAGGCGGTATTAAGTGACGGTGCAGAGAAAGTGATCACACGCATGGGTGACTTTTTCTCTGAAGGAACATCGCTCGGGCATTTTCATATTTCCAATGGTTACGACGCGGCGCGCTCTATCTTTAGCCTTTGGCTTGGCAGCACGCTGCTGGCAGCGATACAAAGAGATCGCGGCTTCTTGAATGTCGCGATGGAAAAAACGCTTGAAGTGATGGAGTAAACGAAGCTCACCAAGGTGAGCTTCTCAGCATGACATTGCCTTTTCTTTCACCACCCATAGCCACCTAGGGTCACCTAGAGCCACCCAGAGTTTTCTTATTTTCCTAATAGCGACAGGACTTGTGATTTAAAGTTATTGTCGCCAGTTTCAAATAGGAGTTTGATTGGGTGGTCTTTGCCGCTCGTCATCACTGTTTTTGCATGTGAAAACGTCGTGAAACCTTCTTTCCCATGATAATTTCCCTGTCCTGATTCTCCAATGCCACCAAATGGCGCATCGTCTACCGCAAGGTGGAAAACACAATCATTGATACACATACCACCGGAATGAATGGTGGTTTTAATACGTGTTTGTAAATCGACATTAAATGACATGAGGTACAAGGCCAATGGGCGCGGTTTGCTATTCACAATCGCAATCGCCTGTTCAATGTCGGTGTAGCCAATCACTGGCAGCAGTGGACCAAAAATTTCTTCTTCCATGATGCTTGCTGTGAGTTTTGGCTCAACAACAAGGTGTGTCACTAGACGATGTTGTCCTGCATCAATACGGTTTTCATGACAAGGCTCAACACGCGTGCCTGCTTCAATTTCACTGTTCAGTAATGATGAGATGCGCTGGAATTGACGATCATTGGCGACCGAGGTGAGGTTCTCAGAATCTACGCCATCGACAAACAACGTTTGATACTGCTTTTTGTACTCTGCAATGAACGCGTCTTTTTGTTGTTCAGGTACAAGAACATAATCAGGCGCGACACACACTTGGCCATTGTTAAGGCTTTTGCCATAAATGATGCGCTCTACTGCTAGCTCCATGGAAACATCGTCCGCGACAATGACAGGAGATTTGCCCCCCAACTCTAACGTAACAGGTGTTAAGTTGTCGGCAGCGGCTCTCATGACTAAGCGCCCTACGGCTGTTGATCCAGTAAACAGCAAATGATCAAACGCAAGTGCAGTAAATTGCGACGATACGTCCGCCTCACCTTCAACCACGATCACTTCATCGATATCGAATACCGATGCCAACATGATGGCCAAAACTTGATTGGTGGCGGGTGTAAATTCGCTCATTTTAATCATCGCACGGTTGCCCGCCGCGATTGCCCCAATCAATGGCCCGACCGACAACATGATCGGGAAATTCCAAGGTGTGACGATACCAACAACCCCTTTAGGTTGGTATATCACCTCAACGTGAGAACTAGCGAGCAACGCACTTGGGTGTCGAACAGAAGGTGACATCCAGTCACTGAGCATGTCGATGCTGTAATCGATGTTGGCAACGCACGGCAATATGTCGGCCATTAGTGTGTCTTGCACGCTACGTCTTCCATAATCTTGATTCATGGCTTGGCAGATATTATCGCTATAGCTGATCAGGGCTGCTTTCAAACGTACTAACTTATCAACCCGTGCATCGATTGTCGGCATGGGGTTGCGGTTGAACGCTTGCTTCATTTGAAGGTGGTGTTTTTTCATTTGCTCGATGGATGTCATGGTGTTCATGCCGCGATCTCTTGTTTTAGGAGTGGCTAAAATACAATAAAACAAACCGGTCGGTCTAGTGTTTTGTGACAAGAGATTTTCTCATTATTATTCGGGGTAGCGTTAACCAGCGCGTGAGGGGGGAAAGCGGTTGAGGGTGTGGATGGTAAATGGCGACGACTTTCGATATTGAGCGAGCATAAAAAATGCCGCGAACATCGCGGCATTTCTGTTGAATCTGCTGATAAAAGATTTAGCTGATCAACAACATGTCAGAACCGCTCATTTTTATGAGGTGTAGTCAGATTGTGTCTCACCAGCGTTATATCTTCCCTTGAGTGAAGTCTTTTTGGAAATACAGCACTTTTTGCAGATAGCGCCTTGCTTCACCTTTGGGATGCTCAGTCGTCAGCGCGTCATATACTTGCGTTGGTGATTTCTGGTTAAGCATCACCATGGCTTTTTTTCTGTCTGTATGGAAGGTAGACAGTACGCCACCAGTGCCGCTGTTGTATGCCGAAATCATGCTGAAGTGGCGCGACGAAGGATTGGTGACTTCACGCAGATAGCGGGTTTTCAGAATGTGCAGGTAAGCTGTACCCGTATCAATGTTGCTTGCGGGGTCGAAAAGGTATTCTTTGGTCGGCATGCCCGGCTTTTTCTTGACCAGATTAAACACATCCGCGCCCGCCGTTTTTGGGATGACCTGCATTAAACCGTAAGCGCCAGCGTGGCTGACCGCATAAGGGTTGAAACTGCTTTCGGTTTTGATCACCGCGTAAATCAGATCTTCAGGTATGTCATAGCGCTTTGACGCGTCGCGCACCATGCTGGCGTATTGGTATTCGCGTTGTTCGAGGTGGTCTTTCACCATGTCAATTTGAACGTAATACGCTTTCCCTTGCTTGATAGGCTTCGATTGCAGTTTGTTGTTAATCATATAGCCCGCAAAGCGATTGGCGCGCCATTCCCACTCAATGGACTTGCCTTCTTGATCGACAATCTGCCCCATAAAGAAAGGCTTTCCTGATAGCTTTACGTCTTTGTCGCTGAACTGTTCAACGTCTTTCGGATCGGCGGGCATCAGCACGGTTTGTACGATGGCTTTGTGCAGTTTTTCCATCGGTTGATGCTGAGACACCGTTGAAACGTAAATTTTGCCCGCATCAAAATCAATGTGGGCACGTGTTTGATAGCCATCAAGATACTTCACATAGCGGTGTTTACTGGATTCAACATAATCGTCATCTCCCCAGTGTTTCTTGGCTTCTTTGGCGAGCAGCGAAAACAGGGTGGCAATGGCTTTTTTGTTAGCGTCTGAGAGGGGTTGCCCAGCAATAGGAGGGGTAACAATGTCGTTGCTTTCAGGGGCTATCGTACACCCTGTGAACAGCGCCGTGCATAGAAGGAGAACTGCTTTTCTCATGGCGGAATTTTATCTCTTTTTCAGCGTGAAGCGTGCTTTTATCAAATGGTTGGCGTAAGGCCGAGAGGGACTGTCGCCGACTCTAGAATAGTGGCGACGATGCTATGCTCAGCCTTAAAAAAAGGAAAGAAGTTTGTGGGAAATCGTGACGAAAGCAGTGCCAAATTCGTGCGTTGACCTCAATCGGTTAATTTGTCAACAATGTGCCGCGCGATAGGGAAGCAGGACGTCGCTGCTGGAGAGGGAGCATTACACACCACCAACGTATGCGCTGTTTGGTGGAAGAGGAAATCATCCACCATGTCGCCGTTCTGGTAAACCGCCTGTGCGCGAATACCGGAGGGGTAAGCGAGGAGATCGTCTTGCGTCAGTGATGGGCAGTATTTTTGGACTTCTTTTAAATAACCTTGCTTCCAAACACCGTTGCGAAGCTCTTTCATAGCAGATGAAAAGTTGCGTCGAAGAAGGCTATAAAAGCCGCTATATTGCAGCATCTCAGCGGTGTCTTTCATGGAGAATGAAAACCGAGAATAGCCTTCGCGAGCGAGGCTTAACACGGCATTGGGTCCCACGGTAACTGAGCCATCGATCATTTTGGTAAGGTGCACGCCCAGAAAGGGGAGAGCCGGATCGGGGATTGGGTAGATCAGGCTAGAAATGATGTTGTTGTGCTGATGGGGCAATTGAAAGTAGTCGCCACGAAAAGGCACCATTTGGAAATCTGGCGTTTCGCCAAGCATCCGAATAATGCGGTCAGACATGATACCTGCGCAGGCAATTACTTTGTTGGTATGAATAATCTGTGTGCCCGCGACAACCGTGACTCCGTCGTCGGTTTCTTGAATATACTCGACACTGGCGTGAAATATGACGTCACCACCATGGCTCTTGATCATCGTTCCAAGTCTCTCACAGATTTGTCGATAACTGACAATGCCTGTCGATGGAACATATATCGCGCCAACACCTTCAATATTGGGTTCTTTCAGGCGTAGCTGCGCAGTATCCAGAACATCAAATTCAAGACCATTGTCTTTTGCGCGAACTTTCAGCGCTTCCATTCTTTGAAGTTCGGTGTCATTGGTTGCCACCAGTAACTTGCCACACTCTTCAAACGCAATGGCATGCTCTCGACAAAACGCTTTGATTGCGAGGTTACCTTCGGTGCAAAATTTGGCCTTCATGCTGCCTGGCGTATAGTAGACCCCAGCATGAATCACACCGCTATTACGGCCCGTTTGATGATTAGCGACTTGAATTTCTTTTTCGACAACAATGACTTTGGCGTTGGGGTAACGCGTTTGCAGTTCATGCGCGACGCTAAGCCCAACAATGCCAGCGCCAATCACCAGATAGTCACAATCTTTCATTTGCCTGCCTTTGCGTTCAATGCCAGTTGTTATGTTCAAGCAACGTCGAGTAAAACTCGCTGAAAACTGCGCCTTCAGGATACTTGAGTGTTTAGCATTGAATGTGAAAAACGAAAAAATAGAAAGTAAGCAATGATGACTCTGTGATGGAGATGTTCGAATTTTGTCAGGTTCAGCTGGCGGATTTTGGATAAATTAGAGGGTGACTTATTCCCGCTTTTGAAGACGAAATGATGCGTGTGAGTGGCGTTGGTTCTCCATAAACATAGCCTTGAGAGTAATCCAAACAAGCCAGTTTCACCTGTTGGTAATCATCTTCGTTGTTTACTTTTGTCGCTGCGGTTTTGACGTTCATCGAATCACTGATTTGTTTGATAGACTCAACAATACGTTGCTCGACGCGGCTCGATTTCATCAGCGAAATCAAACTGCTGTCGATTTTTAGTAAAGTGATATTAAGCGTTTTCAAATCGCTAAAGACGCCAACGTCAGAGCCGAAATTATCAATTGCCACTTCACAGCCTAACTCTCTAAAAGACGAGATGACTTCTTTGGCTTTTGCCTTATCAATAAGAAGGGTGCTTTGATGTATTTCAATGCAAAGATTCGCAGGTGGTAATGGGCTTTTTTTGATCAGTGCAATGCAATGTTCAATAAACGTATCGTCGTAGAAAGCGGACGATGAAATATTAATGGCAATGGACAACCCCGATTCTTGCAATGCCTTGCCTTGTGTTTCCAATACTTCACGAAATACCCAGCGTTCAATATTGATAAGTCGACCTGTTTTTTCTGCCGCATTGAAAAACACATGTGGCAATAATAGTTTGCCGTCATCAGTGATCATTCTAATGAGTACTTCGTGCCATGTTGTTAGGTCTTTGCGATGGGCGACGATAGGCATGCATAGTAGCGTAAAGGCATTGTTAGATATGGCGGCATCGATTTGTTGTAGGAGGTTGTCATTGCCATATGGTTGGTAATTATCGGGAACTGAGCCATCGAATGCTGCCACCTTTTCGTAGGGAAGGGCTAATGCTGATGTCAATGCGATATCGGCGTGGTAAAGCGACAGCAAAGCCGCTGTGTATTGGTCATCAATGGCAACCAAGCCAATAGCGCTCGAAACACTAAGACTTGGAGAGTCATGTTGAAACTGGAGTTGATCCAGTCGAGCAACGATGTTTTCAGCGCGTGATTTTGCGGCAATGAGGGAATGCTGAGGCAAAAGCACAGCAAATTTGTTGTCATCAATTCGAGCCAAGTATTCATCACTTTTAATCATGCTTCTCAGCACAATGGCGGAAGATTTGATGATTTGATCACGTGCTGGTTTTCCGAGTAAGTCTGATAGTGAGCGCAGTCCCTTCAATTTAATGACAGCGACAATGTGTTCTCCGGGTTTATCCGTCTCCGAATCGATATAGTGTTGGAGTACGCCTTCGAAATCTCTCCGATTCGGGAGTCCGGTTAACGGATCGACCAAAACGTGTTTGTTTGAATCATCGACCCAACTGGCTTTAGATATGTGCTGAAGGGTAATGATCCACCCTTCAAGAGTGTTTACTTCCGATAGAGCTGGCTTGGCTCGGAGTGCGATTTGGATATTGACACCTCTTGCGGTCTGTAACCAAAAGACATTATTAATCGAAAAATACTCACCGCTTGCGCATTTAAGCATGTGTTCAAAAGTCAATAATTGGTCGCCATCAAACAGTAAAAACAGAGAGTCGATTGGCTTGCCGACGTCACTGTCGCAGCAATGCATCATGTCACAAGAGCTTTGATTAAACGCCTGAATGTTGAGGTTCGCATCCAACACAATAACACCGTCGTTAGAGGCATGAATGGCCGCTGTCAGCAGGCTGTTGGTGGCATGCTGTGCCTGCGAGGCAATATTGGGCATGTTTGTACAAATACCGACAAGGTGCTGAGGGTCGTCGGTTGATTTTGCCATGATGGCGTAGCGGGTGTTTTCGTCGAGGTTGGCGGCGCTTCGAACATGGATTTGATGGAGATCATGTGGTTGGGATGTCGGCATTGTGGTAAATAGCGCGTCAAATTGCGGCTGATCATCTGAGTGAAGTAGATCGCTCCAAGATTGCTTATTGATGACGTCGTTATTCGTTAAGCCAAAGATTGCGTACATTTCCGCATCCCAGACAAGCTCATCAGTGTCCCTATGGTATTCCCAAACGGCAATATGGCCAGCTTCCAAGCTATGGCATGAATCGCCTTGCTGTGTGCTTCTAGAAAGTTTATCGCGCTCATGGCTAATGTCGGTGATGGTGCCGATGACTTTTTCAACCGCGTCTTCATTTTTGTTTTCTACCGGTTGGCTACAATCGCGTATCCATCGATAGGTGTTGTTGTCATCTAATATTCGATACTCCATCGCCAATGCTTCCGACCCAATTTGGCTTATGGAATGTTGGTACTCTCGTAGGTCCTCGGGGTGGATGCGCGCCATCCATTCGTACATTTTCCGTATGCTAAAGGCATTAATGCCAATGGCCTGAAATGCATTCTCAGACAACTGAATATACTTAGTATTCGTCGCCATTTCATAGACAGTGATGCGGTTAATACCCAAAGCAAATTCAAACTTCTGGGCCCACAAATTTCGCTCTGTATCAATTCGTCGCTCTTTGTCTATATCCCTAATTTGGTAGATAAAATTGGTAATTTCCCCTGACCATCGATCTTGCACAGCCGACACGCCAATTTGCGTCCAAATCACGCGCTTTTTTTTCGTGAGTAAGCGGGCAGAAATTTGAAAGTGAGTGTTGTTCGCCATGGCCAGGTCATGGCATTGCTCTCGAAGCTTTTGGCGATCTGCATGAAAAATAAGCTGATTAAAGTCACTGCCGTCTAATTCATCGGCATTCAGATCAAGCATGGCGAGAAAGCTTCGGTTTGTATTCAATACCGTCCCGTCTGGTGACGCCATCACCATACCCACAACCGAGACGTCCATGGCATCCGAAAACAGTGAGGCTTTCTCATCGCTCATTTTTTGTATTTCTTGTAAACGTGCAGATTTCACAGCCAGCAATACGCCTATAAACATGGCGCCGGCGACTGGAGGGAGTAAGAGTGAGGGAGCGGTTGTAGACAAACCTTCAACAAGGTTGGTTGACGGCGACATCAAGAGAAAGTCGAGTACTAATGACACGGTAAATGCGGCTGCGAACGCAGACAGTCGATCAAGGATGGAGCTAGCAAGAATGAGCGCAAACGCAATGGCAATGAATGGATAAGCCACATGTGAAAGCACATATCCACAAAGTACGCCAATGCCGATAATCAAGCCGAGTGCTTTGACGCTTACAAGGGACGAGGGCAGATAGTTTGGGCGGTATAGCAATATAAAGGTAAATGGTGTGATGGACAAAATACCGATCACGTCGCCAAAGTACCAATCCATCACGATCTCAATCAGAGGTATCGACAGTGCTTTGTGCAAGATAAAGCCACCAGAAATGGCACCAAACAGTGGACTAATCACGACGACCAACAGCACGAATACATAAAACGCAGGCATTGAAATAAACGGTGAGGAGGTACGGTTGATGTGTGCGAGAGCAAGACTGCCAACCGCGATAGTTGATGTGTTGGCGAGTGCAAGTTGCACACTTTGCATGAGTGCATCACCGAACAGGATATTGGCGAGCACGATCGCGCCAAACGCAGTACCAATCAGGAAAAGCCGTTGTGATTTAGGTGCAAGAGTGATGAGCGCGATCGCGAGGCCATTGGCATACCAAGTGAATGCAGAACTGCCGGGTTGGCGAAGCAAATAAATGGCAAGGAGCGCTGTGAACAAACAACCAAAAAAAACCAAGACTGCACGCGTCAACAAGGCACCATGAGAGAAGCCGTCTGTTGCATGTTCTTGCTCTCCAACCAATGCCATTTACAGTCCCATCATTCCCAGTTGAAAGTTCCGATGATGACATCCAGCCACCTATGTTTAACGGCCATGGGCTTGGGGTCACCATGCACTTTGTACCCGCAGTGACAATGCAAAGCATTTGCAAGTGAACGCACGTAAATGAAAGTTTAGCGCAAGTCTCATAAATGGGACGTGGATTTAAAATTGATGCCAATGAAGGACGCTGGCATCAATCTGTTTTTTGAGGGTGTAAGGGGGGCTTGATACGACTTTGGGATTTACAGTTCGTTGTATTTGACTGCACGCCCATAGCATTTTTCGACGGGGTATTTTTCGTTGTTGAGGGCAAGTTTCTTGTCACACGCTTCTTCAATGTTGATCTGGCACTTATCGGCGATGCGCAGTAAGTACAGCTGAATATCAGCCAATTCGTGCGCGAGCGCTTCTTTTTTTTCTGCAGGGAAGTTGGCGGCTTGTTCTGGCGTTAGCCATTGAAACAATTCTGCGAGTTCTCCCACTTCACCGCTTAACGCCATCACTAGATTTTTTGGGTTGTGGAATTGTTCCCAGTCACGAGCTTTGGCGAATTCGGACATTTCGTCCTGCAACCGCACAAACGGGGATGTTGCTTTAGTCGATGTTGTTTTTGTCATGGTGTGCCTGCTCGTTCATTAAATTGATACCAAACAATCTGGATATTCAGGATTCAGCGATCATCTACAGGGTGCTCGGGGTTACGCAATAGTGTGTCACGATCATCTTGCAACGCAAATCGTTAGAAAGTTCAGAGAATAAGACATTTGCATTAGTGAGGTCATGGTACAAATTTGGCGTGTGCAGTGTCCTATTTTTGTGAATTTAAAGACTTTCTGAACAATCTGAAAGCGAATTGCTTTTTAACCTGTCTACTCTGTAAGAGAGAAACAGCCGAATAGGGCAAGATTTTGAATGATGTGACAACGACCCTTTTGCAATATTCGCCGTTGACCCTTTTCTTCGCGGTGATTTTGTTGTCTTACTTGCTTGAAGATCTCGCCATTATTACCGCGAGTGTGGCAGCGACTCAAGGTGTCATGACGGTCCCTATGGCGTTGTTATCTATATTCGTAGGAATCGCGAGCGGCGATGTGGGGCTTTACGCTCTGGGTATATGGGCAAGGAAATGGCGCCGTTTACGCGGTTTATTGCTGACAAAGCCCAGTGTGCGTCTGATCCGTAAAAAACTGCGAGCGAATCCCGTCAGCAATCTTTTCCTTATTCGATTTGTTCCCGGACTGCGTTTTGTTGGTTTCTGCCTGAGTGGCTTTTTCCACGTTGGGCTTCGAGCATTTTTGCCTGCGGTGTTGCTGGCGACGGCATTGTGGACTGCTGTGGTGTTCACCTTGGTGTATCAGCTTGGTGAAATTGAATGGATCAATAGCACGCTAAGTTGGGGCCTTATTCCGGTCGTACTGATTTTGTTGTACGGCATTAACCGTTTTGCTGGAAACAAGCTTAAGGAGAAAGCGGTTTGCATAGATTAAAACTGGTAGACGAGAAGACAAACCCCGCGCTGCCCGTTAACCATGGAATGCCGCCATTGAACATGAAAGGTAAGGCAGTGTCTGCCTTCGAGTTTTGGCCGGGATGGATATTTTATGCACCCGTTGCGGTGCAGTGGATTTGGCATGGCATTAAATACCGCAGTGCGAGTTTGCCATTGATCGCGAACCCTGGCATTGAGCTGAGCGGCATGGTGGGAGAGTCCAAAGACGCCATCTTGTCTCTTGCTGGCGAACAAGCCAAGCCGTGGATACTGCCCTACGTGATGTGGGAAAAGAACACTACCTCGCCGGAATCTCAAGCGCACCTCGCACTTGCTGCTCTGCATAACGCAGGCTTGGGTTTTCCCGTTGTTGCTAAGCCTGATCTGGGTTGCCGAGGCGCAGGCGTACGTTTAGTGGAAAACAAAGCCGAATTGGAAGACTACTTGCGTCTGTTTCCCGGCGGCGCACGTTTAATGCTGCAACAAAAAGCGCCCTATAACGCTGAAGCAGGCGTGTTTTATGTCCGTTATCCCGGCGAAGAAAGAGGCCGAATTTTTTCACTCACTCTGAAATACAACCCGTTCGTTATTGGGGATGGCCAACGATCATTGGCAGAGCTGATTGATGATGATCCTCGTGCTAGCAAAGTCCGACATCTATATCGCGACCGCCATGAAGACAAGCTCGACCTTGTATTAGCAGAAGGTGAAACATTTAGGTTGGCCTTTGCGGGTAGCCATAGTCGAGGCGCTATATTTAGAAATGGCAGTGAATATATTACCGATGCGCTGGTGGCGCGTTTAGATGAAATTTTTGATGACTTCCCCGGTTATCACTATGGGCGCATCGATCTCAAGTTCCGAGATATTAACAGCTTAATGCGAGGTGACGATTTTGCGCTTATCGAAGTCAATGGAGCAAGCAGTGAAGCGGCACATATTTGGGATAGAGGGGCTTCGCTGAAAGACGCGTTTTCCACTCTGCTAGAGCAGTATCGCATCTTGTTCGAAATCGGCGATTTACAGCGTAAATCGGGGCACAAAGTGCCGACCTTAATGGAACTTTACAAGGCTTGGCAGCGTGAAAAAGCCTTGGTACGTCACTATCCGTCGACTGACTAATGTCAGTCAGCGTCATGAATGAATGAAAGAAAAAAGAATAAACCCAATTTGAGCGTGAAAGAAAAAGGGGAATGCATGTTAGCCAAGGATGTCGTGATGAAGCCCAATTTAGGTTCTTATTCTACGTCGCCTGCTGAAGTGAGCGGCGCTATGGATGTCGCGGCGCAATCATTAGAACTGTTGCATCAGCTGTCTGATGCGCAATATAACCATGTCGCAGCGCCTTATCTGCAGAGCAGTATTGGTCAGCACATGCGCCATATTCTCGATGTTTTTCATGCTGCTACAGGTTGCCCTACGTCTGACTTCATTGATTACGATGTGCGTCGTCGTGCGCACCCTGTCGAGAAAGACAAAGCTATTGCGATCAGTGAGTGGACATTGCTTTGTCATTGGCTGGATGGATTGAGCGAAGACAATCTTCTCTCACGGGTTAATGTGAGCGGTGAAGTTAGCTTAACGCACCATGTTGCGTCAGTGA
Source organism: Enterovibrio calviensis DSM 14347 (assembly GCF_000621165.1). Lineage (GTDB taxonomy): Bacteria > Pseudomonadota > Gammaproteobacteria > Enterobacterales > Vibrionaceae > Enterovibrio > Enterovibrio calviensis. The sequence goes on from NZ_JHZA01000001.1 coordinate 346,495, forward strand.
CCCGTTCTACACTTGGACGTGAGCTGTCTTTTGTTGCAAGCCATGCGGTGCACCACTTTGCTTTAATCCGCGTGAGTTTGTGCGCCCAAGGCATTTCGACGGCAGATACGTTTGGTATGGCACCCGCAACGGCCACTTTTTATCGAGGAGGCGACTAAATGTGCACGGTTAGCTGGTTATTGAATGAATCGGGTTACGACGTCTTCTTTAATCGAGATGAACAAAAAGGGCGCGCGATTGCCCATCCACCTCAACGTTTGTCGCAGGGTAATACGTCGTTTTTGATGCCAGTTGATCCTGATGGCGGTGGCACATGGATGGCGACTAATCAGCACGGTTTGTCGCTGTGCCTGCTGAATTATTACCAAGGAGATATTCCTGAATTGCCGCTCATCAGTCGCGGCTTATTGGTCAAAATGCTCGCGCCGTCAACGATGGTATCTGATGTGGTATCAACCTTGAATACGTTGCATTTGGGCTCTTATGCGCCGTTTACGCTTTTGGTATTTGCGCCAGATCTGTCCCTTTCACGTGGCCACGTCATCGCATTTCAGTGGGATGGTCATGTGCTAACGCAAAGACCCAGCATTGAACCGATGATTTCATCCTCAGTAGCGTTTTCTGAAGTGATGCAAGCGCGTAGGCAAGCACATAACACCATTATGACCGAACCACGTACCGTCGCAAAAGCATGGGAATTTCATCGCAGCCACGTGCCGGAAGCAGGCTACAAATCTGTGTGTATGCATCGTGAAGATGCCAACACGGTGAGCTTCACCCACCTTAGAGTGACGTCCGAACAGGTCGAGATGGTCTATGTCGATGGTTCGCCATGTCAAAACAGCGAAGGTGTATCGACAATGCTGGCTCGGCACGCGCTATCACTCAAATTGGCTGCGAGTGATCAAGGCTAATTTGACGGCTAAATATCGAAAACATTGAAAGGAAAAAATGGGTAGCTCGGTCAACTATACCAAGCAATCAATGCATAACATGGAGTGATGATATGTCTCGAATACTACTGTTTATTTCACTGTTTTTCTCGGCGGCAACGGTATCTGCGGATGAGATATATACCGGCTTTTTTAGCAGCAAAGCTGTCAGCGGCTACGACACTGTTTCTTACTTTGATGGCGGTCCTGTGAAAGGTACGTCTGAGTTCAAAACGGACTACAAAGGCGCGCAATGGTTGTTCGCGAGTCAGGCCAATCTGGATAAGTTTTTGGCAAATCCTGAACAATACGCGCCCCAATATGGCGGCTATTGTGCTTGGGCCATTGCGGAAAAAGACGACCTAGCGCCCGGTGATCCGGCTTACTGGAAGATTGTCGATGGCAAGCTGTACCTCAATTATGACCAATCGATACAAAGTAAATGGGAAAAAAATGTGCCTGGGTTCATTGATCAGGGCGATCTCAATTGGGCACAACGTTAATTCAAAAATGCGATGACGCATACATCCAGTAACTACTTATAAATTAGGGAAAATATCTATGAAGGCCGTTCTATTTTCTGTGTTTGCACTCATTTTTTCATCAAATGTATTTGCCGCGAAAGAAATCTACACCGGTTTGTTTAACAGCGATGCAGTGAGTGGTTATGACACCGTCTCCTATTTTGATGGTACGCCAACCGAAGGGAGTTCGAAGTTTAAAACTGAATATGATGGCGTCACGTGGAAGTTTGCTAATCAGGCCAATCTCGACAAATTTCTGTCAAACCCGAAACAGTACGCACCGCAATATGGTGGTCATTGCGCATGGGCGATTGCTGCTAAAGATGCGTTGGCACCGGGCGATCCAAAGCAGTGGAAAATTGTGGATAACAAACTGTACCTAAATTACAGCGAAGAAACCTTTACAACGTGGAAACAAGATATTGAAGGGTTCATCAATACAGGCGACAAAAACTGGGCGAAACGTTAAGCGTTTTCCCCACGTAGTAAATCACTGAGTCATTGAATAAGCAGCAGTTAGGGGCTCATCAGCAATATTTTGCCTTCAGGCGAATAGCAAGGGAATGCGGCATGTGGGTTGTGCTGTATTCCGTCAAGGAGAGAACATGAACGCAAGTCCCTTTCTGTTGCCAAGAAAAACACCGTTTGGTGTGGTCGAAAAAACACTCGAATCAATCACTGGCCTTCGTACCTTGGATAAGTATTACCGCCTTCGCCCTGAAGGAATTGATACCGACCATTTTCTCACTTACACCCTCGATGTGCTGGGTATTGACTATCACGTTTCTCAGCAGGACATCGGCCATATTCCTCAATCCGGCAGTACTGTCGTGGTTGCCAATCATCCTTTGGGTGGCGTTGAAGGGGTCATTCTAGCCAAAGTACTGCGTGAAGTGCGCCCTGATGTCAAAGTGCTGGCTAACTATTACTTGAAGCGCATTCCCGAGTTGAGTGATTTGTTCATTGGGGTGGATGTGTTTGAAGGCGAAAGCGCCAGACGCGCCAATATGCGTGCGTTGCGTGAAGCGCACCAACACGTTAGCGATGGCGGCTTGTTGCTGGTTTTCCCTGCTGGGGAAGTGTCGACGTTTGACGAACACGGCCAGTTAAGTGATAAGGCGTGGAGTCGCTCTGTCGCTGCCATTGTCAGAAAGCACAAAGCGACAACCGTGCCGATTTTTATTGGTGGCAGAAACAGCAGCAAATTTTATCGCGCTGGGGTGATCCACCCAATGTTGCGTACCGCGTTGTTGGGGCGAGAGTTGCTTAACAAAAAAGGGCAACAGATTCCGTTAACAATCGGTGAACTCATTAAGTGGAAAGAGTGCCGTGGGTTTGAAAGCGACGATGGTCTCGTCAATTATTTACGACTGAACACCTACCTGTTAAATCAGGACAAAGCCTTCGAAACTCCTTCTGAGATTCATGATGTCGAGCCGATCATTGATGCGATAGGTGTTGATGTTATCGAAGAAGAAATTAGCGATTTACCAGACAATGCCAAATTACTCAGCTCAGGCGAGTTTGATGTGTATTGCACAACCAGTGAGCACATTCCTAATATCCTCAGAGAAATAGGACGAATTCGTGAAGCTAATTTCCGCTCTGTGGGCGAGGGCACGGGTTTAGCCTGCGATTTGGATGATTACGACACCTACTATTTGCACCTTTTTGTATGGGACAGAGAGGCGCAGAGTATGGTCGGTGCGTATCGCCTTGGACAAGTGCAAGACATTGTCCAAAAGCAAGGTATCGAGGGGCTATATTCACGTAGCTTGTTTCAATATGATCAGCGCTTTGTTGATAGCATGAATGTGTCGTTGGAGATGGGACGTTCGGTGATCGATGAAAAATATCAGCGTAGTCTGTCAGCGCTCCTTTTGCTTTGGAAGGGCATTGCAGAGTATGTGAGTCGTCATCCGCATATCACCACCCTGTTTGGTCCTGTCAGCATTAGCAATGATTATCCGCTTCAGGCTAGGCGCTTATTGGCGGAGAGCCTCAGTGTTCATCATTACGATGATGATAAAGCGCAGCTAGTGAAACCCACCACACCGCTTGAAACATCCGATCCTGTACCTTGGCATACCACCATGCTGACCGCGCTGGGAGACATGCAAGTGCTCTCTCGTGTACTCAGCAGAATGAGCAGCGGCCTCGGTGTGCCCGTATTGCTACGCCAGTACTTGGGCCTAAATGGAAAGCTTGTGTGCTTTAACGTCGACCCAGCGTTTAATAACGCGTTAGATGGTCTGATAGTGGTGGACTTACGTGATGTTCAAGCCAAGACGTTAGGGCGTTACATGGGCAAAGAGCAGGCGGAAATCTACCTCGCACGTCATCACTGTAATGAAGACGGTCATGAAAACATTGACGAAAAAGGCGACTAGCAATTAGCGTCAAACAAAGAAAAACAGCGCCATAAGGGCGCTGTTTTTGATTCTATCACCGTGCGTAGGTGACGCTCGTTAACGGCCGCCACAAATACTCAGCAACTAGCAGGTGTTTGGATATAAGCAATTAGAAATTCAGACGCGCACCGATAGATACCGTGCCTGTTTCCGCGTTACCGCGATCTTGATAACCGACTTCAATTGCCATGCCGGGACCAATTGCCGGCGCTAAACTCAACCCAACCGCACCGAGTAAACCATAACCATCTTCTACTTCTGTTCCGTAAGTGTTCTCGTAATAGTTGGCACCACCACGAACATAAACATCACCCAGAACAATAGGTACACGCACTTGCAAAGCGAGCGGCACAGAGACTGAGGTGAAGCTTTGGTCAATGCCATTGTCATCCGGAATATCGGCGGTGGTTTCACCGTAGCCTGAATAGATACTGGTCATACTGGTGAGCTTAAGGTTACCCGTGACGGTCCAAAAGAAGCCGGTTGCGCTTCGGCCTTTGTACTTCACATTGGCAACACCCGCATCGGCACCAATGGAAAGGGGTAACACCAATGCTGAAGCAGAAGAGGCAAACAGTGCCCCGACAAGCGCAGTCGCTAGCGTGTAAGTCCGTATGTTGGCCATAGATTCACCTCGTGTGAAGACAGTTAAAGTGTCGCAATTTTGCGACAAAGAGATATGCATTTAGTGTAGAAGCGAATCAGCGAGGTTGTGGAGGACGAGAAAGGAATTCCATAATTAGATCAGATATTTGTGACTTGTGCCAAAGAGATGTTGGTGCCACAAAAAACGGCACCCTAAGATGCCGTGATGTAATACTGTGTTTTTGGTGACTCTGTTTGTTGTGCGTGATTAGCCAGCAATGAGCGCAGACACCACACCGATCACACCGCCGAACACGCCGCCCCAAACAACCAGCCAGCCAAGATGCTCGCGGATCATCTTCTGAACAATATCCTTCACCATGTTTGGCGTCAGTTCGTCGAGACGCTGTTCAATCACGGTTTCAATGTTCGCGGTAATATCGCCCAGCATTTCAGGTTGTTCGATTTGGCTTTTGAGTGCCGTACGGAAATCATCCTGCTGAGTAATGTCGATAACCGACTCACGCATTTTCGCCACGAAAGGTTCGCGAAGGGGATCCAGCGCCTCAGCGCCGCCTAGCATCATCAGCATGCCGCCGAATTGGCTGTTGTTGATCACATCAACCAAACCATCGAAGGTCGGATTGAAGTCGATTTTCTCGATCACAGGATCAAGATTAAGGTTCGCGCCGCCAGACATCTCTTTGTTTAAGAAACGGTCAATGTTTTCCTTGGTAAAGAACTGATCCATCATCAACGAGCGGATGCCAAGTTTAAACGCTTCAAAGCGCATTTGAATAACACCTGAGCCGTAAATACCTGGCACTTTCTCAAAAAGCATGTGTACCGCAAGTAAGTTGGTCAGTGAACCTGACAGCGCAAATAGACCGCCATACAGGGCAATAGGTTGGTCAAGGAAATAGCCAGCAGCAAAAACACCCGCTGCAATAGCGTTGGTCAGAAAACTTTTATTCATGGTGAACCTAGGGAAAACGATTTGATGGGCGAGATTCTAAAGGATGGCATGGCGAGTCACAATATCGTGATTTTAGAGATTTAACCCTCAGACCCTATCAAGTACGCTTTTCAAACTGTGTAGCTGCCACCTACACTTTTCTGGTGTTGGTTAATCATGAGGTAAAAATGACACCTCGCCTATGGGCGTGTGCTGCGCTGGTTATGGTGTTAAGTGCTTGCAGCAGTAACAGCCGTCCGTTTGACATAAAAAATCTCGCCAAGTCTGACATGGATTTGATCACGGATATTCATATCATGGAAATTCGTGATTTAGTGCGTGATTTGACGGTCAAACTCTACAAACGCAACCCCAGAGAACTCGCCAAAGTCAGTGACATGACGGTGGAAGTCCGTCTGGAATCTTTCATGACCGTGAAGCGACCCCCACAAGGATATGTGGAATTGGGTGGCGTTGATGGGATTCATGCTTTGCATTTGGCTTTTTCAGAGGAATTTCATGGCGACCGTGTGTTTGCCATGATGGTCGGGATCACCGGCATGATCAGCAGCAGTTACAACAACCAAATTGAATTCTATTTGCTTGACGATATTGATCAGCAAAAACTCTACAACAGTGCCCGCAACCTAGAAACCGTTGCTTGGTTGCTTAACACCCGCAAAAACGCCGATGGCGAACTCATGTTGCTGAGTAATGGCATCGCCGTTGATGGTACGCCGAATTACAGCTACGAGCGTGTCCTCGGTCAAATGATCGTGATACAAGACATGATGGCGACCATGGTGGCTGATAGCACCAATCGCACCATCAATCAGGTTGTTCATGGTGTGGCCTCAATGACTTTTTTCCCTATTTGATATTTGATATTTGCTTTTTTACTCATCATTGAAGATCTCTGGGGGAAAACGGTATTTGTCGACATTTTTGTTGTTTCTTACCAGTTCGTAGAGTGTTCTCAAATACGCGTTGTCATCCTCGTCATTGTCCCAAAAAAACTTTCCTCCTGCTCTCACCGCACCCCAAATCATGTTAGCCCGAAGGTTATCGACGCCATTTTGGCAAAGCAGCGTATAGAGAATGTTGTCTGCATCTTTGCGAGAAACTTGATGGTTGTAAAATAACCAGTCGTGAACCAATGCGGGCATCATGACGTCGGGATGAAACGGTGTGAAGGTGATTTGCCAAGCGGCGAACGGAATGGTCGCGCCATCATAGCGAAAATACTGAGGGACCACGACGTTGACCCCATTAACTGTTATCTCGAAATCTTTGAGAAGTTCATATTTGTTGGTGAGTGCGCTAGGTTTTAGCTTAGGTTGATTGATCATGATGTTCCCCTACAGCCTGTATAGGATTTTAGGGTACGCAATTGGCAGAGGGGCCTGCGTATCAAGCGTGGGAGTTCAGGTGAAATTTATTTCGGCTCTGCCAGTTCATATGTTTTTGGGCATTTGGTTGGATAGGAGATCAAGATGGCACAAGCTCGGAGCGTATTAGCAATCTTTGGTGTGATGATTGCCTTCCAAGCCAGCGCAGACATGGAACTCACATTTTCGCCGATGTCAGAGTGGGATAAGAAGCGATTTGAAGGTGAAACTGACTATCAGACAATGCTAGACACCGAACTGAATACGTCTGTGCTCTATGGGCGCAGCGATGCGTCTGCATCAGGGTTGATCCAAGAGATAGACATTGATTTGACCGAAACGCCATGGGTTTCGTGGTATTGGAAAGTGGTTGAATCCCCCAACGTGACTGATGAATCAGTCAAAGCACAGGATGACTTTGCTTGGCGAATTGGCGTTACGGTAACCCCCGGACTCACCATGATGAGTAGTGAAACTATCATCTATGTGTGGTCGCCAAACAAGCCTCACAACAGCTTCTGGGGAAACCCTTTTTCGCCCGGTTCGTTTAAAATGTTAGCGGCAAACATCGGTGATAAAAAAGGAGAATGGCAGTATGTAAGTCGTAATGTTCGAGAAGACTTTCAGCGTGTTTTTGGTGAGAACTATCGCACTCTGAGCGCTGTCTCGATCATGTCTGACAGTGATAATTCTAAAAGCCAGAGTGCCGCGTACGTGTCGCCAATTCGTTTCTCATCATCATCGATCCCGCCTTTAAAATTCCCTTAAAACATCACCTTTTATACTTCTCATAAGATATACCCAAGCAACTTGAAGATGCTCTGAAATCGAGCATCTTCAGGTGGCTTGGGTATAGCAGCTCCGATCACGAACGTTAAATGTTCAACTAACCTTACAAAGTAAGATTCATTTATGACACGAGTTGCTTAGTGCTTGTTAAGTCGATGTAGGGTGTGACTTAACGGCAGGATATATTTTTCGCTATGGATAAGGCCTTGTCCGCATGCTCTGACGCTCGTGATACATCACTGACGGCCAATAAAAAGAATAAACACATGAAGCTAACGACGAAACTCCCTGCGATCTTTTTTCTCTTTGGTGTGCTCATGACGGGCATTGTGGGTGGCATGATCTTGAAAGGCGTAGATACGCTTCAGGTCACGATGTTGAGCGTACTTGTGATGCTCTGCTCGCTAATGGCATTCAATATTGCTCGTCGTATTATGGTTTCAGAGAGTCAAAGCCTTCACAGCGATGATCCTTTAATCCTGCGTGATATTCAGCATCATGCCATTGAAACCATTACCACGGGTATTGTTGTCACTGATGCTCGTCAAACCAATCAACCGATAATCTACGTTAATAAAGCCTTTGAAACATTGTCTGGGCTAAAAGCGAATGACGTTATAGGCCGGAGCATCGATGTATTACACGGTGAGGAGTATTGGCCAAATGTGTCGGCTTCGATTGTCTCTGATGAACACGGTCAACCGAAGTTCTATATCAACAGCGTTGAAGATAATGCGGCGCGAATAGAAGCCGAATTAGAGCTGTTTAGTGCCAAAGAAACGCGAGATGAACTGCTTCGCGGCATGAAACTGGCGTCGAATGCGGGCGGGATTTGCAACTGGTCATTGGATATCAACTCAGGGGAACTCACGTGGGACAAGGCCATGTTTCAACTTTATGGGGTCTCGGGCGATAAGCCATTAACCTATGAAGATTGGCGAACATCGATTCACCCCGAGGATGTTGAATATGCAGAGAAAGAAGTGGGCGCGGCACTTGAAGCCAACACCTTGTTTAACGCCGAGTTTCGGATCATTCATGGGTTTACCGGTGAAGTCAGGTGGATAAAAGCAGCAGGCGATGTTTATCACAACCCAAGCAGTGAGCAATATACGTTGTTTGGCATTAACCTCGACATTACTGACGAACGCATTTTGCAGAAGAAGTTAGAGCAGGAGTCGAAAACCGCACTTCAGGCCAGTGAAGCCAAATCTCGTTTTCTTGCCACGATGAGTCATGAAATCCGTACGCCGATGAACGGGGTTATCGGCATGATTGATTTGCTACGAGAAAGTGAACTGACAAAAGAACAGCTACGCATGACCACCACCATTCGAGATTCCTCATTTTCATTGCTTGAAATCATCAATGATGTTCTCGATTTTTCGAAAATTGAATCCGGTCAAATGGCATTGGAATACAGAGATACGGATCTGCTCAGTGTGATTGAAAAGACGCTTGAGGTGCTCAGCGTTACAGCGCAAACGAAAGGCGTAACACTTCATATCCACCATGATTTTCGTTTACCAAAAAGAATAAAATTGGATTCGGTACGAATTCGACAGGTGTTACTCAATTTGGTGGGTAACGCCATTAAATTTTCAAACACGCCGGATCCAATCCCTTATCAAAAACCCTCTCAAAAAGCCTCTGTGATTGTTTCCACCGAGTACATTGAAGACAGCGCTTCTTTGCGGATTTCTGTCTCCGATATGGGTATTGGAATGACAAAAAGCCAAATTGATAAGTTGTTCAAACCCTTTACGCAGGCGGACAACTCCACAACCCGAAAGTTTGGTGGAACAGGGCTAGGACTCAGTATTACTAAATCTTTTGTAGAGATGATGAAAGGTCAGATTAGTGCCACCAGTCAGCCTGACATCGGTAGTGAATTCACGATTACCATTCCTTTGCATCGCTGCGCAACGGATGACACCTTGCTCGGCCATTACGACTTTCATGAATTTACATTTGTCTTAATGATCGAGAACGAAGAGATCTACCAAACATGTGAGCATGTGCTCTCTCAGTGCCTGCCGAAAACGATGACACGCGAGATGCCAACGGCAATAGACAACACTGATCACATCATTATCGTTACGCTTAATGAACCCTTTAAGCGGCACGATCAGACGTTCAAGAACATTGTTTTAGACACGGAGCCCTCTGATCTCGCAGGTTACCTTTCATCGCAACTCTATTTTCTCGGCGTGAAACCGCTTAATCCCAGTGAAATGATCACCGCGATATCGGTGCTTTGTGGTTTTGAATCGCCAGATTATATCAATGCAGAAAATGCCTCAGTTGGCAGTCTCGCGGACGACTTGGAAGATAATGATATTGATAAGGACGGAATTGTGATTCTCTGCGCTGAGGATCAACCCACCAATCGCTTGGTGTTGGAACGTCAACTCTCCAATCTGGGTTATCGATTTGAAATGACCAAAAATGGCGTAGAAGCATTGAATAAATGGAAGTCGGGACGCTATCCGGTTGTGCTAACGGATTGTCACATGCCGGAAATGGACGGTTTTGAACTGGTGGAAGAAATTCGTGCGAGAGAGGCGGAGCAACATCATAAGACCCTTATCATTGCGGTTACCGCCAACGCGTTACTGGGTGAGGCGGACAGTTGCAAACAAGCGGGAATGGACGACTATATTACTAAACCCGTGGAGCTCAAAAAGTTGCGAACCGTATTGGCAACCAACATCAGAAACAGTGGGGTGAATGCTGTCGCGGCGAATGCTGTCGCTGCGACTGCAGAAACTGATTTATTCACTGAGCCTTCAGTCAATGACTCATCATCAACACCCCCACTACCCATTGCACCGATTGAGACAAATCTTATCGATTTCGAGCACTTAAGGGGAGTGATCGGTACGGATGATAAGAAAATGATCGAGGCGGTATTAAGTATTTTCTGGGAATCATTAATGTCTGACTTGGCCTTGTTAGATAAAGCCGTTGCCGATAAGAATGATGAGCAGATCGGCGTGCTCGCCCATGGCATCAAAGGTTCAGCAGCATCAAGTGGGGCATTGTCACTGAGTGAATGCTTCAAAGAAATGGAAGCGTGCAAGTCAGACCTAGCTAGGGTCACAAGCATCCTCGCAGAGGTCAAAGTCATGATCGGTGGCATAGAGACGGTACTCATAAAAGAAACGGACATTACGTTTCACAGTGACTTTGAGATCTAGCGTCATGATCCCTGAACGCTTTCCGATTAGAGTGATAGCCAAGCAGATTTAGCAGAATTCATGCCGTTTAGCATGTCTGTAAACAGGGTTGGCGAGACGAAATGAACAATAAAATCATGGCCTTATTAGGCGCTGAGCTACCGATTATTCAAGCACCAATGGCGGGCGTACAAGGCAGTGAACTTGCGATTGCTGTGAGCGAAGCGGGGGGATTAGGTTCGTTGCCTTGTGGCATGCTAAGTGTCGGGCAGATCGTGAGTGAAATTGAGGCGATTCGAGCTGCTACGACTCGGCCATATAATCTCAATTTCTTTTGCCATCACATGCCCGAATTTGACCAACACCAGCATGCCAAATGGCGGGAAGTTCTCGCGCCGTATTTTGATTCACTTGATATCGACCCGGCGGCATTGCCAAACAATGCCAGCCGCCTGCCGTTTAACCATGATATTGCCGATGCGATTGAACCCTTTCGCCCACCTTTTATCAGCTTTCATTTTGGCTTGCCTGATCCGTTATTACTGGCACGCGTCAAAGGTTGGGGGACGAAAGTGGTGTCTTCGGCTACCACGCTGAAAGAAGCCTTGTGGCTAGAAGCTAACGGTGCTGATGGCATCATTGCTCAGGGGTTAGAAGCGGGAGGCCACAGAGGCATGTTCTTGTCTGATGACATCACCACGCAGATCGGCACGGCTTCGCTGGTGCCGCAAATCGCGCATCATGTCGATGTACCCGTGATTGCGGCAGGTGGCATTGGAGATAGTGGTGGGGTAAAAGCAGCCATGCTATTAGGTGCCGCGGCGGTTCAAGTGGGAACCGCGTATCTATTGTGCGATGAAGCCAATACGTCGGTGTTCCACCGCTCTGCCATTCTCAGTGATCGCGCCGAGCATACCGCACTCACCAATATTTTCTCTGGCAGACCCGCTCGCGGTATCGTCAACCGTGCAATGGCAGAACTAGATTACATGAACCCACTTGCGCCGACGTTTCCGTATGCCTCGATCGAGGCCGCGCCTTTAAGAAGCCATGCCGAACAGCAAGGGCGAGATGATTTCTCGCCGCTATGGTGCGGACAAAACACCTCAGGCTGCAAAGCCATTTCAGCGGGTGAGTTAACCAAAGCGCTAGCGAAATACTAGGACTCTTCAATAATCTGACGAAGACAATCTACGACTTTGCAGTTTTCCTCATCTTGGCTGGCTGAGTCTAATGCCGCTTTGATGTAGATGGCGTAGTCATTTTCAGCTTGGCTTTGGACTTCTCTGCCTCGCCCCGTGAGCACGGTATAGACGCCTCGCTTGTCTTTGGGGCAAAGGTCCCGAATCGTGTACCCCCCTTTTTCGAGCCTTTCAACAAGGCGAGTGACAGAACTCTGATTTAGCCCTAGAAGTTTGGCGAGTTCTTGCATCCTTAACTCGGAGTCTGAGGCGTTAGAAAGCAGCTTCAGTGCTCGATACTCAGTGAGACCCAGACCGTGCTCTCGTTGCATCTCTTTTGCGATCTGATTTTCGACGCGATCCACGACGATCTTTACCCTTTGCCACAACGAGTATTGCGATACCATTTTGCGATTCCTAGTGATGATGAGTAGGGGCATGCTCGTCGCAAGATGAGCGCGACTTTAAGTATGTATATACATGCAAATCAATGAATATTGAGTATAACAAGCTGAAATAAATTGTGAAATGCTCCGCACTGCAAAACAAATCTATCAAAGTAAAATCGCGTGTTATCTCTCTTTCTTGTCGTGAGTCAGTGTGAAAAATTAGCAGGTTAAATTTATAAGCATCTAATTTTAAATGAATTAAATGATTTCTCTGCTTTTCATAAATTCACCATTCATATGTCTATACTAACCACCCCCTCAAGATACTTGCACATGCAAGCATCTTGACAGAATGATTGTGCCATCACTAATATGCTTGCACATGCAAATAAATGAATTGCGTGAAATTTGTTATCTGATAGGGAGAAAAGAGACATGTTGAGTTGGTTATATCTTGGAACGGCGGTCATTTTTGAAATTGCCGTTGCCATTTCGGCAGGAAACGCAAAAGGATTTACTCATACTAGTTGGACGGCGGCGACGTTATTAAGTGGTGCAGTCGCGACTTACTTTCTGAGCTTGGCGTTACTTGAATTTGATGTGGGTATTGGCTACTCAATTTGGACATCTGCTGCTGGTGTGGGGATCGTCATATTGGGCGCTTTATTTTTCGGTGAACGTCTTGGCGGGAAAAAGCTCTTGGGAATTGTTCTTGTTATTGGTGGCGTAATTGGCTTGCGAATGAGCGGTGCTGCGTAATCGTTAACCACATTGAACCAGTTAGCCACCATTGTTCATTCATGACTTTAAAGGAATAAAAAATGACGTCGAAAACTAAGAAAATAAGCACCACGCATGCATGGGTCATGCTGTTACTTGCTGGGATATTTGAAATTGGCTACGCATTGAGCGTTGCAGGGAGTGAAGCATTTACGGTTCTCAATTGGTCGATTTCTGCCGTCATCTTCTTTCTCTTAACGCTTTACTCACTGAGCGTTGCGTTGAAATCTATTGATGTTGGTATCGGTTATGCCGTTTGGGCGGGGATCGGAGCCATCGGCGCTTCCGTGTTTGGCGCCATCGTCTTCAACCAAACGTTGTCTCTTATCCAAGCATTCTGGCTAGCAGTCATTATCCTTGGGGTTGTTTGGTTAAAGCTTGCTGGCAGTGAAAAAGCGCAGGTTGAACCGTCTCAAGTTGTGCCCAACTAAACCACGAACCAATAGCGCTTGGCGACGGTGATTTGGAATTGCCAACATCAAAAAGCCCGTTGTCATGACGGGCTTAGGAAGTGAAGAACAGGCGAAGACTATCGCTATGTCTCTAAGTCAGAGCCTTAAGCGCGGTCAGCGCGGTAGCAAGTAACGTCGACTTCCACTTTTACATCCACAACAAGGTCGCACACCATGCAGATACGTGCTGGTGGGTGAGCGCCAAAGAACTCTTTGAACACTTTATTGAACGATTGGAAATAGCGCGAATCTGTCAGTACCACTTTTACGTGCATAACGTCTGCGAGGGTGTAACCCGCTTCTTCCATGATATCGACACAGTTTTGGATCGCGAGGCGAGACTGATCGACAATGCCGCCTTCGACCACTTCCCCGTCTATCATCGGTGTTTGGCCTGACACATAAAGGAAACCGCCGGCTTCTGTTGCACGAGCGAATGGAAGATGTTGTCCACCTGTGCCTGTGCCACCTTCTACACCGTAACGTTTAATGGTCATGTTTGTTTCTCCAGATCTAAAGGTTTAATGAGTTATTGGGCGTTTATTGGTCGCTTATTGAGAGCGGCGAGCCAGAAAGCGTCCTGCTCGGCTTATTACGCCCTGTTTTTCGGTATAAGCAATGTTGCCATTGACGATAACGGCCACGATCCCTTTTGCCGCAGCAATAGGACGGTCGTAGTCAGCAACGTCGGTAATCTCGTTTTTATCGAAGAGGACTAAGTCGGCGAAATTTCCCGCTTTGATTTCACCACGCCCCGCCAATCTAAAGCGGTTTGCAGAAAGCCCCGTCATTTTGTGGATGGCGGTTTCGAGTGAGAAAATATTGCGCTCACGGCTGTAATAGCCCAATACGCGGGGGAAAGCGCCCCATAAGCGAGGATGTGGATGCGGGTCGTTGGGCAAACCATCGGAACCGATCATCGTGAGCTTATATTTTAATACGCGCTCAACATCCGCCTCATCCATGCAGTGGTAAACCGCGCCTGCGGGTTGCAGCGCTTTTGCGGCATCCATTAGCGGTAAATCCATGTCCAGAGCGATCTGTTTGAGCATCTTGCCTGCGTATTCGGGCAAGGTTTCACTCCACGTGATGAAAATATCAATGTCATCGGTGACTTGCTTTAGGTCGAGCGTGGATGAGCTGGCAGAGTAGGGGTAGCAATCGCAGGCAATATCTTGGTGTGCTGCCGCATTGTCCATTTTCTTCAAGACATCATGGGTGCGACCCCAGTTGCCCGCGCCCGCACATTTTAAGTGCGAGATAATGACAGGGACTTTGGCTTTTTGACCGACTCGAAAGGCTTCGTCCATAGCACCTAAAATGCCTTCGAATTCGGTGCGCATATGGGTGGTGTAAATACCGCCAAACTCTGATAACTCGAGGGCGAGTTGCTGCACTTCTTCTTCGGGAGAGGCGTTAGCGCTGGCGTAGGCCAACCCACTGCTGAGGCCAAGTGCGCCTTGTTCCAATGCTTCTCGCAATGTGTGGCGCATTTGGGCGACTTGCTCATCGGTCGCGCCAGTGAAAAGATCGTCCATGACATTGTTACGCAGGGTCGTGTGTCCCACGAGCGCGGCCACATTGACGGCAGGCTCGGCGGCGGTCACCGCTTCTGCATAGGATGCAAATGTTGGGTATTGAAAGTCTGCTTGCTGGCCCAACAGGTTCATAGGGTCGGGTGGCGGCATGGTGAGAGTGGCAGGTGACGCGCTGATGCCGCAATTGCCGACAATAGTGGTGGTGATGCCTTGGCTGATTTTGGGTAAGCATTCAGGCTGCCTAATCACGTTGGTATCATCATGAGTGTGCACATCAATAAAGCCGGGGGCGAGCACGTTGCCTTGAGCGTCAATCTCGGTGTTAGCGTGCGCCTCTGAAAGCTCGCCAATTGCAGCAATTTTATCGTTCAGAATGCCAACATCACCTGCGTACGCTGGAGTGTTTGTGCCATCAATAATCATGGCGTTACGAATGATAATGTCATATGGCATTTTTGCTTCTGCTCCCTTGGTCTCTGCGTCAATCATTGAACGGAGTCTTGTCATTCGCTCGCTGGCACTGGCAAACAGTGGTTCTGTCAATTTGTTGCATCCGCGCCACACGCATCGACACCACGCATCAACGCACGCATATCAGCATCGATACCAACTGCAATCTCACAAACGCTTAGTCATCAATCGAATGAGCATCAAAAACACGATACCCATAGATGTCGGGTTCACCTGCTTGCGGAGAAAAACGGGAATGACGCTAAGAATTAAAAAAGCGAGAAAGCGCACGTTTGATGCTGATTTTTTTGATAGTTTTCAATATTAACAATACTTTATCGTACATATTGGCCAGTTACTATGCGCCGTGACAGGGATGTTTGGAGAATTTGAGATGGACGGCAAAAAGGGAATGTGTGAGAGCGATTTTCAGACGGAAAACACAGGCACTTTTCCAGTAGGAACAAAAGGCGTACCCATTGGCCGCCAGCAGCACGGGTGTTTTTCGCTGAAAGATGAGCACGTCAGTTTGCCTTGTGCGGTTGTTCGGCAAGGTGCGATTGAAAGCAACGTGCAATGGATGCAGTCTTTCGCCCAACATCACCACGTCAAACTCTGTCCGCATGGAAAAACAACCATGTCGCCCGACTTGTTCAAACAGCAACTTGAGCAAGGCGCTTGGGGGCTTACCGTGGCGACGCCCGCGCAAGCCGAAGTCGCCGTGATGGCAGGGGCAAACAACATCATTATTGCCAACCAAGTGGTGGGCAAGGTGAACATGCAGATGGTTGCGACCCTTATCCAGCAACACCAGATCATGGTTTATGCCTGTGTAGATAGCTTAAGCAATGTGCAGTCATGGCAAGCCATTGCGTCGCAAGAACAGGTTTCCATTCCGTTGTTTATCGAATTGGGCGTGCCGGACGGTCGTTGTGGCTGCCGAGACGTAGACGATGTACTCGAACTTGCTGCCGCCATTGAAGCTGCACCAAATCTGTCATTAAGGGGCATTGAAGTTTATGAAGGCGTGATCAGTGGGGAAAGTGCAGAGCAAGATATTCGCCAGTTTCTGCGACGCGCTATTTCATTGCTTGAAACGCTCAAATCAACCTATGGGTTGCAAGAGGCCATAGTGTCGGGTGCTGGCTCTGCGTGGTACGACGTGGTGGCAGAAGAGTTTAGTCAACTGGATGGGATAACAGGGGTGATCCGCCCTGGCTGTTATGCTGTTCATGACACTGGTATTTACGAGGCGGCGCAGAGTCAGGTTCAAGCGCGTGCAATCACCAATCAAGGCATAGCTTGTGACCTCAGCGGGGACCTTGTTTCATCGTTAGAAGTTTGGGCATATGTGGTGTCTGTGCCTGAAGAAGGGAAAGCTGTTGTGGGCGTCGGGAAACGTGACGTTGCCTTTGATGCTGGTTTACCGACAGTGGAACGTTTAATTCGGGAGGGGGAGGAGCAACCGTTACCGGCTTTGACCGCCACCAAGGTGATGGATCAACACATGTTCGTTGAAGCGCCAAACGGCGGTTTGAAGGTGGGCGATATCTTGGTGATGTCTACATCTCATCCTTGCCTAACGTTCGATAAGTGGCGATTTATTGGTGTGATAGACGAGCAAGACTGCGTAACGCATTGGATGCAGACTTACTTCTAATGCCTCTGCAATGTGGCGATCTGAACGGCGAACACTGCGACAAACTTTACAGCCTTGATTGAAACGAAAAAGGCGAGAAACCTTGCAATCTACAAGTCATTGAAGCCATCGTTTGCGCGACAGTTACCCACAGAAACTGTGCATAAAATGAGCGGTTTCTGTTGCGTTAAATCAGACACTTATGCGAGCTAGGTACAGGGAAAATAGGCGACTCACCCATTCGCATTATTGGTTTGTGTCGGTCGCAATTGTAGCGGCAGCGCGATATAACAGATGCTTAAGATACTGCCCAAGATGCAGATCAGAGAGTGTGTGGGAATCGGAACAGACCGGAGGCGAGTTATGCTAGAGACAGACAGAACGGGTCTGATTGTTGTCGATGTGCAAGGCAAACTTGCGCGATTGGTTCACGACAGTGAAGCGTTCATTGCACGGTGTGAAACACTCATTGAAGGCGCAAAAGCGCTCGACTTGCCAATGATAGTGCTTGAGCAAAACCCCGAGAGGCTAGGCGAAACAGTGGATGAATTGCGCCTTCATATCGACGGTTTTTTACCCATCGCGAAATATACTTTCGATGGCTGTGAATCACCCGCGTTCATTGATGCTGTCAGTGCCGTTAAAAACGTTGATACCTGGTTAGTGTGTGGCCTTGAAACGCATATCTGCGTCTATCAAACGGCGCGAGGCTTGCTGGCGCGGGGTTATCACGTGCAGATTGTCAGTGATTGTGTTTCATCGCGAACATCGTTCAACAGGGAGATCGGGCTTACTCGGCTTCAACAAGAAGGCGCGAAGATCACGGGGTTAGAAATGTGCCTGTATGAACTGGTGAAAGACTGTCGCGCCCCAGCGTTCAAAAATATACTGGGGCTTGTTCGGTAGCGACGCAATCACCTCAGTCATTTCAAGCACCAGCCCGATAGGTGATAGACGGTGTCGCCTAAGTGCGCACTAAAAGTCACCCCAATCTTCATCCGCTTTATTGTTGGTTTTAACTTTAGGAGCCGTTGAAGCGTCGAGTGTTGCGGGTGTTTTCACCTCCTCATTGGTTGAGAAGAACGCCAACAATGACAGCATATACCGCGCTTGAGAGGCCATGGTGGCGCTGGCGGTCGCCGTCTCCTCAACCATGGTAGCGTTTTGTTGTGTCATGGCATCCATTTGATTAACGGCGTTATTAACTTGTTGAATGCCAAAGGCTTGCTCATTGGCGTTCTCTGAAAGCGTCACAATAATAGTGTTAACGTCGCTGACCGCTTTTTGGATTTCTTCCAGTGTATCCCCTGAGCGGTTGATCAGCTCAGACCCTAATTCAACTTTTTGAACGCTGTCTTCAATGAGCGTTTTGATTTCTTTTGCAGCAGTTGCGCTGCGTTGCGCCAGCGATCGGACTTCACCGGCAACCACAGCAAAACCTCTTCCTTGGTCTCCCGCCCTTGCAGCTTCAACCGACGCGTTCAATGCCAGTAAATTAGTCTGGAATGCAATGACGTCAATCACGCTAATGATTTCGGCAATTTTACGGCTGGATTGATTGATTTCACTCATCGCGTTGACCGCAGACGATACAACGTTACCCCCTTGTTTGGCTTTGTCGTCTGCGCTTTGAGCCAGTTCGCAGGCTCGAGTGGCATTGTCAGAACTGCTCTTAAGGGTTTGTGTCATTTGCTCCAAACTGGCTGCGGTTTCTTCCAAGTTGGACGATTGCTCTTCCGTTCGTTGGCTAAGATCTTGGTTTGCTGCTGCAATTTCCTCAGCACCATTAGACACTCCTGAGGCAGATTGACGCATGTCCACAACCACTTGATCGAGTTTGCGAATGGTATTGTTGGCATCAGATTGCAATTTCTGAAAAGTACCTTGGTAGTCACCACTGATTTCCCCTTCGAGTCTGCCGTGAGAAAGGGCATCAAACACGTTAACGGTTTCCGATAAAGCACTGTGAAGTACATCCATCAATTCGTTGAGACCTTGCGCTACATACAAAAAGAAGCCGTCTTTGTCGGACTCTTCGATCCTTGATGAAAGCTCGCCGTTTTTGGCTTGTTCGATGATTGTTTTAATGTGTCTCTCCGACATTCTTTCATTGGTTCTGTCTTGCCATTCGATCACTGTGCCGATGCGCGCTTTGTCCTTATCAAAAACGGGGATCACCGTGATGGTGAAATGCAAATGACCCAGTTCCACGTCTTCCATGTGTGAATGCGTCATGTCATTGAGTATGTTGGTTCTAAAGGCCGAGATCGGGGTAAAGGTTGCCAAGGCTGATCCCATGACTTCGTTGGAACGAAAATCATGAATACATTCTCGAATGCCTGATTCTCGCCCATTGAAAAGCGACGACGCGGCATCGTTGACATACACAATATCGTGCTCAGTGTTTGCCATGATCACACTGGTTTTTACGTTATCCAATGCTTGTTTGATTTGAGTGAGGCGCGAGGATAGCCTTCTTTCTTCTTCGTATTTGGATTTTAGGTCGGCCAAAATCCAAACCGCGAAAGATAGCGCAATAAATACCGCCAATCCCGAAGTGAAGAGCAACCAATAAAATTGGTTATATTCTCTTTCGATACGCTCCTCGATAATGGTGCTTATCCAAGGCAGCGATTCATACACGAGTATGCGTATTTTCTCGATGGCATTCGTCCCGCTGCTCCAAACCACCTTTGAGGTTAATGGCGTTTCTCCAGAAGAGAGGAAAGCGAGCATTTCTTTAGAAAACTGCTCAATCGAGACTTGAGCATCCGAAGAATAACCACGTAAAGCTTGGTCCATTCGTGGATCGGCAAGGAAGGCTTGTTTCAATTGATAAGCCACTTCTGACATTCCAATGCCAGCCGCCACTTTAGTAAGGTTATTGAGCTGGGCGTTGGTCACCGTGTCCCCTGACTCAATTTTCGCTAACATGCCAGAGCCTTTACCGCGAGTAATGCCTATGATTTCCTGCTGCTGCAGAGCAAAATTGGTTGAAAGGTCGATTAAGTAAGCGCTGGTGGCTTCAGAATCAAAAGAAAGCCCAGACTTATCGGACAAACTGGTCAGCAACTGGCGAAGGTTTTGAACGGCGTCTGTGTATCGTTGAAACACCTCATCGGGTGTCCCTACGAACTCATTATTTTTCAAAGTCTCCCATTGCAAACGAATCAGGTTCACTTCGTTGGTGACATCGAACTGGCTTTTGATGCTCTCATCATTGGCTTGTGCGAACAAAAATGCGATTTTTTCATCTGCGCTTCGTTGCGCCAATCGAATGGCGGGAAGTACCTCTTCTTCACCATTCAAATAGCGGTTGGTGTTGCCTCTGACCTGTTGAATAGGGGTGATCAATTCATAGATTGGCCAAACAAGCTGTAGCCCCTGTAATTCTTTCTCATGGTCTCGTATCACTGAGAGGTGTTGCTGAACCGCGGAGAGCATCAAATAAGAAATGGTCACGATAAGCAGAGCGACAACAATGCCGATTTTTGCTTTCACGCTTAACCGTGCGATAAACGAAGCGCCAAATTTGACCATGACATGTTTCCCCAAATTCGCCCAATGAGCGCAAATGACACAAAACGGCGTACTGTTTGCTGTTGATTTATAGAGATAAAACGCCGAGCACTCATAAAAAATAGCACACAGAATGTGATGTAGGTCATTTAAGACAGTGTTGTGGAAGAGTGCAGTGTTGCATTAGAGGGGATTTGTTCTGTGGTTTCATCGTACTGAGTGCCGCTATCCAAGAGGATCATCAAGGTTCGTGTTTTAGTTATGGCTTAACCATGCGACAGGCTTTTTGCTTTCGTCAATTTGCATGGAAATGACGAGATGAGTTTGTTTCTTGCCGCATCTATCTTTATCCTGTCGCTCTACGAGAAAGTCATGGTGACAAAGAGCGTTCATTTGTTGTGCATATGCTTAGATCGCGTGTGTAGAACAGGGTTTACCTATTATTTTGATAGGTAAAAACGACTATCACTTTTCTTCTTAGTGTTTATAGTTTTATCACTAAAAAATGAATGACTTGCTCCAAGGATATTGGGGCGAGTGGGATAACATTATGGCCAAACCAGAAAATAATTGTATTGTCATCTTTGGGGCGTCGGGTGATTTGACCCATCGCAAGTTGATTCCCGCTTTTTATCATCTTTTTGCCAATGGACTGTTGTCAGAAAAATTCGCCATACTTGGCGTGAGCCGCACTAGCTACTCTGATGCGGAATTCCAAGAAAAGCTCAAAGCATCGCTGATCGCCAACGAAAAAGTGGATGAGCAGATGCTGACGGATTTCCTTCAGCGCGTGCATTACCAGCCGATTGATACGTCTGACGTTGAAGACTATGGCAAGCTGAAAACGCGCTTGGAAGACATTGAGCAAGTGTATGAAACCGGCGGTAACACCACGTTTTATCTGGCGACTCCGCCAAGCCTATACAGTGTTATTCCTACCAGCCTTGCTGCGCATGGCTTGAACACCGAAAAAAATGGCTGGAAACGCCTGATTGTTGAAAAACCATTTGGTTACGACCTCGCGACTGCTGAAGCACTCGACAAGAGCCTTCACAAAGCATTCAAAGAACACCAGATTTACCGCATTGACCATTACCTTGGTAAAGAAACCGTTCAAAACCTACTGGTTTTCCGTTTTGCCAACGGCATGTTCGAACCCCTTTGGAACCGCAACTTCATCGATTACGTTGAAATCACAGCAGCAGAATTCCTTGGCGTAGAAGAACGTGGTGGTTACTACGATGGCGCGGGCGCGGTGCGCGACATGTTCCAAAACCACTTGCTGCAAGTATTGGCAATGGTGGGTATGGAACCGCCTGCGGTGATCAACGCAGACTCAATGCGTAACGAAGTGGTCAAAGTGCTTAATAGCCTTCAACCACTGACTGAAGAAAAGTTGCAGAAGAATCTGGTACTGGGACAATACACCGAGTCAGATGTGCGCGGCGCTCACCTCAAAGGCTACCGCCAAGAAAATGGTGTCGCTGATGATTCACGTACAGAAACGTACGTTGGTTTGAAGATGTTTATCGACAACTGGCGTTGGAACGGCGTGCCGTTCTATGTACGTACCGGTAAGCGCTTGCCAACGCGTGTGACCGAAGTGGTGATTCACTTCCAGAAAACGCCGCACCCAGTATTCGGCGCGAATGCCCCAGAGAACAAGTTGATTATTCGTATTCAACCTGACGAAGGCATTCAAATGAGCTTTGGTTTGAAAGAACCGGGCGCTGGCTTTAAAGCCAAAGAAGTCTCGATGGATTTCCACTACGACACGCTTGAAGAAACGCAAATGCTAACGGCTTACGAGCGCCTACTGCTCGATTCAATGAAAGGCGATGCCACATTGTTTGCCCGTACAGATGCAGTGAAAGCCTGTTGGGAATTCGTTCAACCTATTTTGGAATACAAGGAAAACCCAGAACACCTGTACGGCTACGCCGCAGGAACGTGGGGGCCTAAAGAAGCTGATGAACTACTTTATGAAGAAGATCGTTCATGGCGCTTCCCTTGTAAGAACCTAGCAAGCACGGATTATTGCGAACTATGAGTAACATGAATTACCGCGTTTTTGACGACAGCCAACAGGTTGTTGAAGCGTTAGCAAACAGCCTGCTGGAATACAGCGAAATGGGTCGCCCTGTGCACATTTCCTTGTCTGGCGGTAGCACGCCATCGCAGCTTTTCAGCTATTTGGCGAACGCTGATTACGCCACCCGTATTCAGTGGCAAAATCTGCACTTCTGGTGGGGCGACGAACGTTGCGTGGCACCAGAAGACGAGCAAAGCAACTATGGCCAAGCCAAAGCGCTATTGTTTGATCACATCCAAATCCCTGCTGAAAACATCCACCGTATTCGTGGCGAAGACTTCGTGGCAGGTGAAGTGATCCGCTTTACGGAAGAAATGCTCGACACCATTCCGAACGCAGAAGGCACACTGGATGCAGACAGCGTTCCTGCTTTCGATTGGATCATGCTTGGCATGGGTACAGATGGCCACACTGCCTCGTTGTTCCCAGGCAAAACAGATTACAAAACCACAGAAATCGCGACCATTGCGTCACACCCTGAGAGCCATCAGCTCCGTGTGTCGAAAACCGCGCATCTGTTGGAAAACGCAAAACGCATTACCTACTTGGTATTGGGCGCAAGCAAAGCATCGGTATTGAAAGAAATTGCCGACAACGCGCCAGCGGCAGAGGATTACCCTGCTGCACACGTTCGCTCAAAAGCGGGCACAACCGAGTGGTATTTAGATTCAGACGCAGCGCAAGAGCTGGCCTAAGGAGAAATAGACAAATGAAAGCTGATATTGCAGTAATCGGACTGGCCGTGATGGGTCAAAACCTGATCCTGAACATGAACGACCACGGATTCAAAGTCGTTGCCTTTAACCGTACTGTCGCCAAAGTGGACGAGTTCCTTGAAGGCCCAGCAAAAGGCACCAACATTGTGGGTGCAACCTCACTGGAAGACATGGTGAGCAAGCTAGAAGCACCACGTAAAGTGATGTTGATGGTTCGCGCAGGCGACGTGGTTGATCAGTTCATCAACGCACTAGTGCCGCTTCTAGACGAAGGCGACATCATCATTGATGGTGGTAACACCAACTACCCAGACACCAATCGCCGCGTTGCAGAGCTACGCGAAAAAGGCATCCACTTTGTGGGTACTGGTGTTTCAGGTGGTGAAGAAGGCGCACGTTTTGGACCTTCTATCATGCCAGGCGGCAGCCCAGAAGCATGGCCTTTCGTTAAGC
This sequence comes from Enterovibrio calviensis DSM 14347, assembly GCF_000621165.1. Taxonomy (GTDB): domain Bacteria; phylum Pseudomonadota; class Gammaproteobacteria; order Enterobacterales; family Vibrionaceae; genus Enterovibrio; species Enterovibrio calviensis. Next base: position 370,467 of record NZ_JHZA01000001.1, read on the forward strand.
CTATCTTCCAAGCAATCGCAGCGAAAACTGACGATGGCGAAGCATGTTGTGACTGGGTTGGCCGTGAAGGTGCTGGTCACTTCGTGAAAATGGTTCACAACGGTATCGAATACGGCGACATGCAGCTGATCAGCGAAGCCTACCACTTCATGAAAGAAGGCCTAGGTATGTCGCATGATGAAATGCAAGCGACCTTTGCTGAGTGGAACAACACTGAGCTAAACAGCTACCTGATCGAAATCTCTGCTGACATTTTGGGTTACCGCGACGAAGACGGTGAACCACTGGTAGAGAAAATCATGGATGCAGCAGGCCAAAAAGGTACCGGCAAATGGACAGGCATCAACGCACTTGATCTGGGTATTCCATTGACCCTGATCACCGAGTCAGTGTTCGCACGCGTATTGTCTTCAATGAAAGACCAACGTGTTGAAGCGGCTGAGTTGTTCAACAACCCAATCCAGCCCGTTGAAGGCGACAAGTCAGAGTGGCTAGACGCGCTACGCCAAGCGTTGCTTGCCTCGAAAATCATCTCTTACGCGCAAGGCTTCATGCTGATCCGCGAAGCGTCAGAAGCTAACAAATGGGAACTGAACTACGGCAACGTAGCGCTAATGTGGCGTGGCGGTTGTATCATCCGTAGCGCATTCCTTGGCAACATCCGCGATGCGTTTGAAGCAAACCCAGAACTGCCGTTCCTCGGCACAGATGAGTACTTCAAAGACATCCTACAAGGCAGCCTGCCAGCATGGCGTAAAGTAGTGGCTAAGTCGTTCGAAAGCGGCCTGCCAATGCCATGTATGTCTTCTGCACTGACCTTCCTGAACGGTTACACCACGGCTCGCCTTCCAGCGAACATGATTCAGGCACAACGTGATTACTTCGGCGCGCACACTTACGAGCGCACTGACAAAGCACGTGGCGAGTTCTTCCACACCAACTGGACTGGCACAGGCGGCAACATCTCGTCTACCACCTACGACGTGTAAGCTATCAACGCATAAGCACAGAACGTGTAAATAGCCTCTGATACCAGAGCGAAAAACGCCAAAGGGCAGGATGAAAATCCTGCCTTTTTTGTGCGTGACATTCACAGGATAAAATTGAACAAAAATCACACAATCACTTGCAATCCATAAGCCATTGAAGCGATCGATTTCGTGGGAGTTATGCACAGAAATTGGGGATAAGGTTGGGGGGGGGGGGGATGATCAAACTTGATTGACTACTTCTCGATGGCAACTGCTTGAAAAGGGGAATATGTTTGTTCTGAGTTTTGCAGTAAACGGCAGTGACCGAAAAATGCGATCAAGAATTGTCGTATTCACAAATTTGGGGAAGCAGTAGGCTCAGAGACTTATCTGATTTGGACACTGGAACCTAGGTGGGTGTTGGATTAGCTATCTGGCAGTCGAATGCCCGTCATTCTTTGTCGATTGAGATGGGGCAATGCTGCTTTCACTGCTGACTTCACTCCAACAATACTTCCTCTTTCTATTCTCGTGCAGGTTCGTATCCAACTCTGAGTATCGAAGCCTAGGCGCGACAGTAAGGGCGGCAGTGCGTTTTCAATATGACCCAATTTGTCCAAAACTTTCTCATGCATTTTAAATTTACCTTTCCCTAGATAGAGTGTCTTAACTTAAAGTTGAATACGAGAATGTGTAATATTTTTTATATACGTAATGAGTTCCCGACTGAAGTGTCGGGCTCTATAAATGGCTTTTATGAAATCAATATAAAATTAAAATACTGTCATCAAGATTCTCTATTAATAGATTTTCAATGTAAATTTCCTTTATTTGGCCTTGATGAGCTGTGTCATTTTCTATGACTAATGACACTCCGCCATCTAACTGATGATAAGTTATCATCTCTTTCAAGGGAGAAATGGATTTTGAGATGAAGATTTTGTCCTCAGCAGAATTAAAGTCTAAGATAATATCTAAATCACCAAATGCACTGAATAAAAATGAATCTTTTCCTTCACCACCAACTAATGTGTTTAAACCACCAGTGCTAAATAACTTGTCATCACCAGTTCCGCCCTCAGCGTAGTTATACCCATCACTTAGAGTTATTCTGTCGTCTCCATCTCCACCAATTAATGTATCGTCACCTTTTCCATCAATTAAGTGGTCGTTACCATTATTGCCTGAAATCACATCATTCCCATTCTCACCACGTATTATGTCATCTCCATCTCCCCCATATAGTTCATCTTCATCATCACCACCCCAAATTGAGTCTATTTCATCACCGCCATATATCACATCTCTACCAGTTCCTCCCCAAAAAACGTTTTTCCCTGATGAACCATTAATCAGATCATCCCCAGAATTACCGAATATAATATCATCACCATAACCATCATGAATTATATCACCACCTGCTCCGCCACGAATTTTGTTTTCTCCATGGTTACAATAGATAATATCAACTTCTTCTCCACCATAGATTATATCGTTTCCTCCACCGGCATTGATATCACTGCCATAATTTCCTAAGATGACTATATCATCTCCTTCTCCGGCATAGATATTATTGAAGCCACTGCTTTCAGATGCATCTATGAGATCATTACCAAAACCACCATCGACAAAGTAATCACCGACCCCTAAAAAAATTGAATCATCCCCATCATTTCCCTCAATCAGTCCATAACCATCATCTCCCCATATAACATCATTGCCAATTCCACCATATATTTCATTAAAGCCGGACCCACCAAATATGACATCATTTCCTGACCTTCCGTATATAATGTCGTGACCATTACCTCCATATATTTTATCGTCATCATAACCTCCAGATATATAGTCATCTCCATCATTTCCGTAGAGAGTATTATTGCCATAGTATACGGAAATTACATCATCTCCACTTCCTCCATAGATTTTGTCATTACCACCCATGCTCTCTAAGAAATCATTTCCACTACCACCAAATAGAATATCATCAAGTGTGCTAGAATATATTCTGTCATTTCCTTCCCCGCCGTATATGGTTATTGAATAGTTTAGCTGTTGGTAAATGGTGTCATCTCCACGATACCCGTATATAAAATCAATTCTGTTGTCGCTATCATTTCCAATTTCTGATGAATATATATACTCGTTTTCGTTGGAGCCATAATAAGCATTTAGCATTTATTTATCCCTTTTTGTTTTGTTGATTTTTATCTTAATGCTTTTTACTTTATAATTTTGGCTCAATTTTGAAATTAAATATATAATCACAGAGGCGTGATATGTGAAGGTTTTTTATGCAACCAGTGTTTCGGCGCAATGTCCAATTTTTGAAATATCCGATTAAATAGGTAGGACACGCGCCCTAAGAAAACTACAACCTATCAGTTTCACGCGCTAGCGCGTTCATCTCTGGTCAGTATTGAAGCCACTCCCTACCATTTTGCATAAGGGAAAAGCATAGGCTGAAAGTAGTGGTCACGTAGAAAGTTACTAACTAACGGGACACACATCCTTAAAATGTCCTTAAAATGGCAGAAAACCACATCACTTGTCTTTCTACCATTGTGCCCAAATAACACTTCTCCCCTAGGTTTTAGGCAGGAAAGTAGAAGAACCCGCTGAAATTACTGGGAATGGGTGTTTTGCTGGAAGGCGAAAACCATCAGTAAGGTGGTCATTCAAAAATCGGGAGTGGTTTTGGCAATTCTAGGTGGCAGGGAGTCGAAATCCACAAAGTCGCTTTCTCCCGAGTAAAGATAAAACGCCCTTACTGGATGACTCTGTGCCAATGAGAGTTCCTTTTTCAGCATGTTTGTAGGCATCAAGCCATTCAGCGGAATCAAACCCTAAGCGGTTGAGTATTGGAGGCGTTCGGCTATCAATTTGACCACGCTTATCCTCTCGGCATTGGCGACCTGTCCAATCGATAAGTTCTAGATAATTCATCAGCCTAAAAGGGATGCCCTCTGATATGTTTTCTCTCGGGTTTCCAACAAAGGGGAACAATCCTTCTGTGGTAGTTTTCTCATTTTCAATGGCGTTAATTCGCGCTTTGATACTCGTGAAATCGGACGTTTCTGGTGTTGCTGCAATCGCAGCCCTAACAGGGTTTAAATCCACATAGACCATCGCCGCCGCAAGGGCTTTTTCATCGAGTAACGCTTGGCTTTTAAACCGCCCCTCCCAGAAATGACCTGTGCATTTGTCTTCTCGGTTGGCTTCAGACGCGATGTGTTGATTCAGTAGACGCATGAACCAACTGATTGACACTAACTGCTCTCGCCAAACCTCTATTATCTGACCACATCGCTCTGATTCAGCCTTTGAATATGCGCAATATAACTCGCCCAAAACACACCAGTATTTCCTTGATATACAGAGGACAAAAAGAACGTAAAAAAGACGCACAATTTGTGCGCCAAAAGGACAAGGTGAGACACGGTTAAGCTCAGGTGTGCGTATTACTTTTTACCTAGCACGTCTGCGATGAAGCTAGGGAAAGAGTTGATAGCATATTGGAGTTGCCATAAAACCACATCAAGCGTGTCATCGGTCCAGTCGAAGTAGGTTAGCGAACGAAACCAGTGGATGTCGTTATCAATGCTGTAGTAATCCCACATGTTGCTTCTGTAATAAGGCTCAGAAAGGAACTGGAGCTCTTCTTTCAAAGGAATGGTGAAGTGAAGCGTCAATGGGTTTTTTACGAAAGGCAGCGGTAAGAAGCGAGCTGATGAAAGGTAGAATATGGTGCCATACTGTTGAGCATCAACACCTGCCGTATCTGCATCTTGTTGTAAGTCCATGTCAGAAACAAACTCGCCAACAAGGTTGTAGTTGGTAATGCCTCTTGCGTTGTCGCGCCACGTTCTTCGCTTGTTTCCATCATAGTAAATCGCGGTTTTTATCTCACGTAGCACGGCCTTATTCACCCCTGTAGCGTCAAAAACAGTGGCGGGTTTACCCGTTCGAATTGCCGCCGCCGTTGCCAAACCGCCTCCCAAACTATGCCCGGTGAAATGTACGTTGTAGCCACTATATTTGTTTGCCAGATATTCTGACTCGCGAATAACGGTGGCAAATTGAGGTGGTACCACACCTGCTGAAAGCAACCCATCGTTTACCCAATCTGACGTACCTAGCTCGCTACCCCGAATTGCGATGACTGCTTGATTTCCGTTTGTATAGACGGCCGAATGAAAGCCAATACTGGTATCTTGAACGGTTTCCCTCAATTGCCAGCCATTAGGTGCACCATAGGCGCGGTAAACATATTCAGATAATTCAAGGTAAGGAAGGGCGGATCTTGCTTGGTTGATTGATGGAGGCTTGTCTGTTGAGTAGATAACACTGGTGTGATTGGTGGTATATGCGTAGTTGGGTTTTAAAACGGCTTGGAGAAATGTGCCAATACTGCCGAGTTCTTCTGCAGAGGTGGCGGAAGCCATCGGAGAAAGTAAACCCAAGTAAATGGCGATGCTGTAAGCAATATGCTTTTTCATTTCGTTACGTCCTTTGCTCAAATTGAGTATCAAATACAAACTGACGATTTGCGGTAACGTTATTTTTCGAATGTTGCAAAAAGGTTAATGCTCGGAGTGGGAATGATCTGTCTCAATAGTGTGACGTCATCCTAAAGTCGTAGATCTGAGAGTGGGGAGGGGTGAGTTTTTTCTTTTTATAAACATAATCTTAATAAGGAAAGGGCTAGTCAATTTTGTCGTTGACTTGCCCTTTGACGGGAAATTTATGTTGTAAAGCTATGCTAACAGGTGCACTTTGAACCCGAATGCGAAGATCTTGCCCACGAATTCAAAATAGAAGAATGCTGCTTCAGGTAACGACAACAAACACCAAGGCAACGAATACAGCCGCAGAGCCAATGTCTTTGACTCTGCCACTAAGAACGTGATGCTCTGGGCTTATGCGATCCACGGCAGATTCAATCGCGGAGTTAAGCAGTTCAACAATGACGACTAAAAAGAGGCTGGCTACCATAACTAACTGTTCTAGATAAGAAACAGGAAGAAAAAATGTCATTGCAGTCATAACGATCAGCAGAGCGGCTTCTTGTCGAAATGCCGCTTCATTTTGCCACGCTGCTTTTTAGGCCTTTAAACGAATATTTAGAGGCATTGACTATTCTGGTCAGCCCTTTTGGCTGTGTTTTTTCATCCTAAACTCTTCACTTAGCATGGTTATTCGATGGTTGTTGTTTTGCATCCAGTTGCTTTTCACGGTGATAAAGAATGTCTAGAGAAGGTTGATAGACTTTTGTCGACACTGCAGCCATGCCAAGAAGGGTATGGAACAGGTTATCTTGTTTGGTGGGACAGTCACCATTAGAGAAAGACAACAGCTGACTTTTGGGGTTCGGAACCATATGCTTTTCGTATTGTTTGGTTATCATCAATTTAAATCCAATCACAAAAGTGTGTTCATCTCTCATCAGTATTGAAACCACACCTTATTATCACTGTATTTCTCGCTACGCCCGTCGTTCGTTTCTATGTTTTTCGTTTTTTTTGGTTACTATCCATTTTAAACCAATGACAAAAGTGCATTCATCTCTCATCAGTATTTAAGCCACTATCTACTATTTTGCCAATAGCGCGAGCGTATCGCCGATACAGACACTTAAAGATTTTTTCCTATCCACTGGGTTAGTACATTTGTTATCGTAAGTGCCAGATTGCATGAGGGAAAAGCAAAGGCTGAAGTAGTGGTCACGTAGAACACGGCTGAGCACTTAAGGGGTGGGGCGCTAGCTGTTCCTTTCAACAGAAATAGCGACATACCTGTAGTGATCAAAGTGAGCCAATTTACAGCTTCTTCTGCTGCCACCGCGCACCGAATACCGAGAATTAGTTAAGGAGAACTGAGAGTGAATATTATTGCTGTTTTTCAAAATAAAGTGGCTTCATTGCTGACAGACAGTCAGCAAAGTGCAAACGAGAAACTCATCGAACTCGCGACATTTTTCTACAAAATTGATAATCGCGTATCGCTGGCAGAGCAAAAATACATGGATGAGCTTTTACAGACCATCGAATGGAAATCGACTGTCAGTGTTGAGTCTTACCAAAGAAATTGTATTAGCAAGATCGGCAGCGTGATTGACGGTTCAGACGAGGATGTATCTTCCTACTTGTCTCAGTTGATGCAAGAGCTTTCTGAATTAGGCGCTGCAGAAAAAGCGGTAACGCTGGCGACAGAGATTTCAGATGCGGACGGTGAAATTGCTGATGACGAAGTCAGGTATTTAGACCTAATCAAAAGCTTTAAGTAATTACAACAAACCGCTGCCAAAATCAGCGGTTTTTTTGTGACTGTATTAGGCTCTTGAAACTTTGTTGGTAAGAGAGCGTGCCGAAATTGGGTAGGAAACATAGAGATTATGGTTTTGCCCAAGATTGGCGGGCGAAGCGCCCGTTATGCTAACTTTAGGGATGACGAAAAGACATATGCAAGGAAGGCAAAATGTTAAGGTTTTATCTTGTTCTCACTCTGTTAGGCATTTTGTTACCTTATGGCGCGTTTGTTCCTTGGCTAGTCGCTAATGGTTTAGATCTTGGCCTCTTGTTTAACGATGCAGTGGCGAACCCCATTAGTATATTTGCTTGGCTTGATGTTTTAGTGTCTGCGGTTGTTTTAATCGGCTTCATTGTTGTAGACGGTAAAATAAATCAGGTGAATTATCGCTATTTTGCTGTGTTAGGAACGTTGTCCGTGGGAGTGTCGTTTGGGCTGCCACTGTATCTGTACTTAAAAGAAAAGCAGTCGCTTAAACAGCAACTCTGTCACACATGAGCCTTCATACGGTCAATAAGGCATAGTATTTTATGGCTACGCCAACTGGCCATGGCAACAGTAACTATTGATTAGGCAATAAAGATACGGGCGTTTGTATGACGCCTAGAAAAATCATCAACCTCAGATTATAAAAACGCCACCCAAGTGCGACCAGTCTGCATGAGGGCGGCTCCTGCCATTCGTGATGTGGAACTAAACGTCAAAGAACAGAGTCGTTCCGCTAATCTCTCCTCCTAAAAAATCGAGTAAGAATAATGATTGATCACGTTACCGTTTCTGTCAGCGATTTAGAACGCAGCAGACAGTTTTACGAAGACGCTTTTCGTCCGCTGGGGTACAAAATTGCGTTTGGGGATAAGGAAAGGTTCTGGGCTTTTGATCTTGGAAATGGATTTCTTTTCGAAATATGTAAGGCAAAGACCGCGGGAGCGTTAACGAGTTTTCACATTGCCTTTCGTGTCGCGAGTCAGCAACAGGTTCATGATTTTTATGACGCGGCGATTCTTGCGGGAGCACAAGATAATGGCGCGCCTGGGCCTCGCCCTCACTATACGGAAAACTATTATGCGTGTTTTGTGAATGACCCAGACGGACACAACATTGAGGCTGTTTTTGACACATGGAACTCCTGATGTCGTTGTGAGTGCCATCTAATTGTTCAATAGGGAAATTTTTAACCCCTAGCATCTTTGCTGTGTGTGGCGTTTAATCGCTACAAATTTAGCAAAAGAAGGCAATTTGGCAGTTTCAATCAAAGTTTTCCAGAAAGTGACTGATATTCTAACGTTTGCAAGCGTCCAAGAGGAATGTTGTGAACATTGGGCGTTTAGGCGCTGAATCAAATAGGTTTTTGAAAAGGGGTAGCATGGATATTGAAGAGCGACTACATAGTCAAAAAGTTTACTTTTGTGATGATGAAGAATTAGTACAAAAGCAGGTGAAATGCTTGGATGTCCTTTATGATTTTAACCATACGCGTCCGACTGAAATGGATAAACGCCGTGAAATTATGACGCGTCTATTTGCAGAGGTGGGTGATGATTGTTACATCGAACCGCCACTACATGCTAACTGGGGAATTCATACTCACTTAGGTAAAAGCGTCTACGCAAACTTCAACCTGACTTTAGTCGATGACACGCATATCTATATTGGTGATCATGTCATGATCGGCCCCAACGTCACGATTGCTACGGCAGGGCATCCAATCGAGCCAGATTTAAGACGTAAAGTGGCTCAGTTTAATATACCCGTCACTATTGGTAATAATGTTTGGATTGGGGCCAACTCGGTTATTCTGCCGGGGGTTTCCGTCGGTGAAAACTCTGTGATTGGTGCTGGGAGTGTTGTGACGAAAGACATCCCGCCAAATGTCGTCGCAGTGGGTAACCCGTGCCGTGTTTTACGTGAAATCAACGATCGCGATAAAGAGTATTACTATAAAAACAGAAAATTCGACGAGTAGTATACGTCGGCTGTGTCTAAGTTCATTGAGACAGTCACTTGATAAAACCTATCGTGACTGTCTGAATCCTTTTCTCACTCTCCGTGAAGGCAAAGATTTTTGAAATCCAGCGTTTCGAGTGCCTGAATAGGGTGCTTATCAATGTCTAATCACGGCTTTCTTCGGGTTATTACATATTCTAAATATCGTTATATCCGAAGCGATGGCATCATCAGCGGAGTGTCTGGATCAGAAAGAAGCGAACGTTTCATATGTATGCACACTTGCTCATAATTTGGATATGCATTCGTGATTATATTCCTAATTTTCTGATGAAATTTTCATTTTATGAGAAAGCATTTCAATGTCGAGTCATGATGGTGGCTCCATACCACCTCTGCATTATTCTATTCATCCCTTTGTCATACTTTCTTTTCTTGTCTATTTAAGTCTTTTCTAATTAAGTTCGTCGTGAAAAGTGTAAAGCGCGGCTGAAAAATACCAAAAGTGAGTGATGTTTCATTAATGAGAAAGCCCTAATCAATGTAAGTGTATATCCTCTACCCACCTCCTCACTCTTCGAGAAGACTGTGTCCTAAGACAGGCGTGAACCTCTGTCAGGTCGCATGGAAAGCCAAGTCGAATGGATAAGTCATTTATTCTACTGGTCAACTCAGTGGAGTGAGAATACAAACCAAACATTATGGACGATGGGTATTTTTCACGATGAAAAAATCTTTGATTTCAATGGCAGTTTTGGCCAGCGTACTGACATCTGCACAAGCCGCAGCAAATTGTTCAGGTAACGTTTATTCAATGAATGCTGGGCGTAATCACGTTGGTGTTCTTTTAGATGTTCAAGAGCTAGATAAGATGACCGGTGTTTACGCCACTGATGCGGTGAATCGTTCCACTTATCACTCTCGCTCCATGTTTAGTGGCTCTGCGATGTCGTATAACCGCATCACAGACCGTCTCTACTATGCCAATGCAATTCAACCCACAGATTTTTACATTGATATTCCTGAAAGCGATTTCACGGCTGAGGAATATGCATCACTGGATCTTCATTCGAAGAAGAGAAAGTCATTCCAGCTAGCGTATATGGACCCAACGACAGGTAATCATGTTGCGGGACCCACCGTTGATAAAGAAATCATGCGTATGGCCTTCCACCCAGATACGGGTGAACTGTTTGCATCCAATAACTCTGCCATTTTTAAAGTAGACCCTGAAACGGGCGAAACCACTGATCTAAGTTCTTTTGATAGCGATCTGCGTTTTGGTGGGTATTCCAGCTGGGGCTCGTTTGTATTTTATGAAGGTGAGCTTCTGTTTGTGACTAGCGGGCGTACGTTCAAAATCGACACGGCAACAGGCGCCCAAACATTCAAAGCATTCCACTTTGTTGACTTTGTCGTGGCGGCGACATTGGACCAAAATGGTCAAATGTTGCTTGCAGCAAAAAACCAGAATGTAACGGGCAATGTGAACAGCAATATGCTGTACCGCATTCAGCCGTCCACTGGCGAGAAAGTAAAAGTAGGTCTGTTCCCGAGCCGTATCAGTGCGATGGCTACCGTGACGTCAGAAGACCACACCTGCTATCCGAAAACCATTTTCCCTAGCGAATTGAACCCTGAAGTAACCGGAATTACGCTGACATCAGCGTCGGTGAGCGAAGGCGCTGTTGCTTACGCGACGGTTAATTTTGACGGTGAAACGACAGGTACCACCGCGACGGTGAACTTGGCACTGACAGATGGCACAGCGCTCCTCAACAGCGACTACCGCAATGCTGTGTCGTTACGTTACTCAGATGGAACTACAGGCACAGCGACTGTTTCCTCAACGCAGACAACAATCACGTTGCCAAAAGGCATCACATCAGTGCGCATTGATATTCCGACCGTAGACGATGACGCGGCCGAGAATAGTGAGAATTTCACCATTGATGCATGGACCAACAGTGATAAGAGCGATCTAAGCAGCGCAACGATTGTGATTGCTGACGACGATGGCTCCGGCACCGTGACTGGAAACTTGGAAGGGAATGGGGAAAATACCGCTGATGACTCTGCTTATATCACCACGACCAATCCTGATGGTAGTTACACGGTAGTTTGGAGAGGTTGGGATACCAATTACCATGGGAACAACAAAGTCTATCTCCAAAGCTTTAACGCTGACGGGACGCTCAAAGGTGACGAACTGACGTTCGGCACTAGGCAGAAAATCGAGTCTCCGCAAGTCACCATGCTCAATGACAATGGCGATATGTTGGTGACGTGGACGGGCTACAACAATAGCGCCAGCCTAAACACACATTCCTATGCTCAAGTTATTTATGCCGACCCTAGCCAACATAACGGCGCAGCAATGGGACCAGTGATGGATCTGGGACCTTCTTCGCTTAGATCTGTCACCTCAGAGCATTCGGGTAATACCAGTGTGATAGTTTGGCAAAATGGTTACTCGCTGTACATGCAGATCCTTGATATTGCGGGTAACAAAGTGGGTGGGGCACAGGTGGTCGGTTCGATTTCCGCCAATTCAAATAGTTACCCCATTGAGTCAAAAGCGGAAATCAGTGTCTTGGACAATGGCAATTACATCATTTCCTGGAATCAAGGCTCAACTGCCACTGCCACTAATATCGTGATGTTATCTTCTGCAGGCAGCAAAATTGGTAGTACACAAACACTTAGTATTGGTGGTACTGATGGCGTCGGAGACAATGAAACCAATGTTGTGAGTATTGGTGGCGACAAATACGTCATCGTTGGCTCTGCGGGTGGCGTGGTCAAATTGGCGCTGATGGATGCGACTAATAACCAGCCTGTCGCTAATTCCATCAAGACACTAAGTTTGCCTGGCACCACTGGCAATGATCTCCCATCGATCACACAGATTGGGACTGAGGGGCAGTTTGTTGCGGTTTGGCGCGGTATTGAAAGTAATGAATGGCACACTTACATCCAACACTTTGATGAAAATGGTCTGTCTAGCCAACCCGCAGAGAAATTCCTAGCGACTGGCGGACATGGCCCTGCGAAAGTTGCTGGCGTTGGTGTCGGGGACTACGTGGTTGTTTGGGCGTCAATCGGTGACAGCCAACGCTACGAAGTGCATTTCCAGAAGTTCAATGCAGAGGGTACAAAAATCGGTCAACAAATGACATTCACGGGCCAAGACACCAGCGACAATAGTTTGCATTTCGATATCACACCGGTCGGTGACAAAGGAGCCTTCTCTATTACGTTTGACGGAAAAGACTCGGCTGCAAATGGCGGTGACCGATCGATCTATGTGGTTCACGTTGATGAATACGGCAGTGTTGTTCAGCCTTAAGCCTTAGAGGTAAATAGCTGAAGCGACCCGTCGAAATGACAGGCCGACGCGCTCTCTTAAAGCCAGCAGTCACATTGCTGGCTTTTTTCTGCCCTTACAATCACGCCTGTCTCGCGTTGAAGCTGCCTAAGTGAGGTGCAACCCATCCAAAAAAGTGAAATGAGATTATTCCGCCAAGACGCGAGTGAGATCAATGTCGCTGAAGAATTGAAAAACTTGGGTGAGATCGGACATTAAAATATTGATTTATTTGTGGTAATTCTGGGCGGTAGTTGAAATGGTACTGATGTTAGACATCAATGCTCAATGAATATCCGCGAGGAAATGATCATGAAAAAATCGATAGTTCCCGAACAATTTAGACACTATTACGACGATTGGCATTTTTCACCTTCGATTGAATCTGATGGGACTGTTTATTTGTCAGGCGTTACGGCAGCGAGGAAAGACAAGCCCATCAGCCTCGATCCAGAAGAGCAGTTTCACGATGCCTTTTACAAACTTGGCGTATATCTCAACGCTGCGGGACTCACTTACGATGATATTCTTGAGATGACAACATTCCATATCGATTTGAAGAAGCACATAGGTGCATTTTCAACCGTAAAAGATGAATATGTTAAAGCCCCGTATCCGGCATGGTCTGCGATTGGCGTCTCTGAGTTTATCCCTGAGAATGCGCTGGTTGAAATGCGTATCGTCGCCAAAAAATAATATCAACGTATCGATATATAGACCTTTGAATCCGCATCAACGCATTGAAATGGGTGCATTAACATGTTGTATTCAATCAGGGCTGACCAATGCAGGTTTTCTAAGGGTTATAGAAATGGAGATATATTCAGGATGAGAGATAGTTACGAGGGTTCGTGTTTGTGTGGAAGCGTTCGTTTTTCTGTTGAGAGTTTTGGCGAAAAAGCGGCGAACTGCCACTGCACAATGTGTCGAAAATTTCATGGGGCGGCGTTTGGAACCTTGGTTGGCGTTAAGGGTTTAAGCTGGCTGTCTGGCAAAGACTCTCTCCAAGAATTTGTTGCACCAAACGGGTCAATACGGACCTTTTGTTCAACCTGTGGTTCAAGCTTGGGGTTTCGGGTAAAAGGCGAGCCACTTGAGCGAATCGAATTGGCGATCGCGACGTTTGACGTGGATATTCCAGTAAAAATAGATGCTGAAATTTATACCGGATACAAAGCAAATTGGTGTGCATTGCGATCAGAACTAACGACATTTTCTGAGGGGCGTCAATGACGAACGGCGAGTTTTCACTGCCAGACGTTCGCTATCAGTTTTGTTTCGAAAACCATCGCTCTGTTTATTAGCGGCTGCGCGTTTTCATCACACACTCTGATGGCCTCTGAAATCGAGCGCCTTCAGGTTGCTTGGGTATACACAAAATCAATGTCTTGGAATCAGTTTCATATCACTTGATAATGTATCGAACTTTAATCATCGAGAAAACCAACGTATGGAACTGCAAAAATCGGAGCTGTTAGCGCTGTTGTCTAAAGAGTGCGAAGCATATACCTCTATTCCGACCAGTGAAGCGCAAATCAAGCGAGAAAAGAAATGCTTTATCAATGGCTTAATGACGGCCTGCAGAGTGGTCGGTATAAGCTTCGAAGAGTTGTCCGCCATCGTTGAATCAATGCCGAAGCATGGTGAATTCAAAGACCTCGATGAACAGCTCGCAATCCCCACTTATGTGCGGAAGAAGTTGAACATTGAGCTTTAATCGTTGGTTAAAGATTCCAATTGTTTTACATGCTGATTGTCGTATTTGGATATGATGATGTGTCATTCAGACGTTTAGATAGACCTTGGGGGATAAACAATGAACATGAGCGAATTTTCAAACGCTGTTGCCTTGTCTTCTCACACGCTCCGATATTATGAAAAAATAGGCTTACTGAAAGACATTCACAGAAATAGCAGTGGGCATCGTGTTTATACGCCGAAAGATTTGGCATGGATTGGTTTTGTTAAACGCTTAAAAGACACTGCGATGCCTCTTGAAGACATTTTAGAGTATGCGAAGTTAAGGGAAGCGGGGTCGATATCGGTGATGCAACGTCAAGCGTTATTGGAACGCCATAAAGCAAACTTACAAGAACATATCGAACAACAAAAAATGCACCTCTCTGCGCTAGAAGACAAGATTGATCTTTATAAAAACGGAAAAGTCCTTTGACTTAGAGTCAACTCTAACTTGTATGGTGTGCGTGTTGATAGACACGGAGCATACTCATGGACAAATCACGTTTTGAATCTGGCCTAGAGCGACTCGCAAGCATTGATGGCGAAGCGGGAAAACAGGTTATTGATAGTTTGCAGGACATTTGTCCAGACTTGGCAAAATATACGATTGAGTTTCCTTTTGGGGATATTTATTCTCGTGCCGGACTCGATATTAAATCGCGCGAGATAGCGACGGTTGCTGCGCTCACTGCACTGGGCCATTGCGCGCCTCAATTAAAGGTGCATCTGAATGCTGCATTGAATGTCGGTTGTAGTGAAGAAGAAATAAAAGAAGTCATATTACAAATGACCGTTTATGCGGGTTTTCCTGCGGCTTTGAATGGCATGTTCGCGTTCAAAGAGGTACTTGCAGAAAGAATGGCTTGAGACATGATGGGCAGAAAAAAGCGCACCTAGAAGGTGCGCTTTCACATTCTTAGCAACGCAAGCTATAAACTAAGGGCGTAGTTTCAGCACGTTATCAATATCTTCAGCTGAATGGCGCTCTAAGACTTTCTCCCACTCTTCACCAAATGAACGGTTAACAATGCGACCACGTTGCACGCCTTCACGTGCATCAAGCTGCTTCGCCCAACGAACGACGTTGGTGTAAGTGTGAACTTCCAAAAACTCAGCGGCATCGTACATACGGCCAAGCACCATCGCGCCGTACCACGGCCAAATTGCCATGTCAGCAATGGAGTATTCTTCACCCGCCACAAAGGTGTTTTCGGCAAGTTGCTTGTCGAGCACATCTAACTGGCGTTTTGCTTCCATCGCGAAGCGGTTAATTGGGTATTCTTGCTTTACATCGGCATACGCATAGAAGTGGCCAAATCCACCACCTAGGAACGGTGCTGAACCTTGTGCCCAGAATAGCCAATTCAAGGTTTGGGTTCTTGCTGGGCCGTTCGCAGGCAGGAATTGACCGAACTTTTCAGCCAAGTGCATCAAAATAGACGCTGATTCAAATACGTTGACGGGCTCAGCACCAGTTTTGTCCAACAGCGCTGGGATTTTCGAGTTCGGGTTTACACCGACAAACCCTGATGAAAATTGGTCTGAGTCACCAATATTGATCAGGAAGGCATCATATTCTGCTTCCGTAATGCCAAGTGCTAAAAGCTCTTCGAACATAATGGTAACTTTCTGACCATTCGGCGTGCCAAGAGAGTAAAGCTGGAATGCATGCTCGCCTACTGGCAATTCGCGATCAAATCTAGCGCCTGATACTGGGCTGTTGATGTTTGCGAATTTGTTACCGCTGCTTGCTTCGTTTGCCCAGACCTTTGGCGGTGTGTATTGATTGTCGCTCATCGTTTCTCCTTGAATATCCATGACGTGCTTGTTGTCTGATTGTATCTATTTGTTATGTAAACAACACTGTAACATTTGATATTGACCTTTCCTAAATTATCATCAAAACGCCAGAGTTGCATGGATCGCATGCACAACTGGTTTTGTTAAGAAACATGACGTATTTGCTCTTTACCGTGTCGCGTGTTGAAAGGCTACCCCAAGAAAAAGCGCGCATTTTGTGTGAAATACTGAGCACAGATTGGCGCAGTTAAGGGAGGAGTAGGGGCGAGATGATGATTAACGAAGGCAAGGATAGCTTGCAAACTAAAGATAGTTTGCAAACCAAAGCGGCTGTTGCGCGCCACAATACTGATGTGAATCAAGCAGGGCGTCATGTCCCTATTAACCTGCGTCAATCTGGAGCAACGCCTGTTGAATTGCTGATCTCGACAAGAGTGCGCAAATCGCCTTATTGGCATTTATCCATTGAAGCCGGTTGTTGGCGTGCGACGGTATATAACCGCATGTATCACCCTCGTAATTACGCTCGGCCTGAAGATGGCGGGGCAATGGCTGAATATGATGCATTGGTGAATCACGTCACTATGTGGAATGTGGCTGTAGAACGCCAGATCCAAGTGAAAGGGCCTGATGCAGAAAAGTTTGTCGACTTTGTTATTACGCGCGCTGCAAATCTCATCAAACCCATGCGCGCTAAGTATGTGATCCTTTGTAATGAGCAGGGCGGTATCCTCAACGATCCCGTGCTTCTTCGCGTTGCCGAGGATGAATTTTGGTTTTCCGTATCAGACAGCGATGTGGAATTTTGGCTACGTGGTGTGAACGTCGGAAAAGGCTTCGATGTGTCTATCGCTGAAATTGATGTCGCGCCGCTTCAAATTCAAGGCCCCAAGTCTGAGGCCATGATGACAGATCTCTTTGGGCCAGCCGTCAGTGATATTCCATTCTATGGATTAATGGAAGGGAACCTTAATGGCGTCGAAGTCATCATTTCGCAAACGGGATGGTCAGGAGAGAAAGGTTACGAAATCTTCTGTAAAGACGCGACGTTGAATGCAGAAACGGTATGGTATTCCGTATTGGGGGCGGGTAAGCCGCATAACTTAATGGTGATTGCGCCTGCTCATCATCGGCGTATCGCGGCGGGTATTTTGTCATGGGGGCAAGATATCGATCAGGAAATTTCGCCGTTTCAGTGCAATTTAGCGTACCAAGTTCCTAGAAACAAAGAAGGGGACTATGTGGGTAAAGCCGCGCTGGAGAAAGCGAGAGAAGACATTGAAGCTGGTAACTCGCCCTATCCGCTTTGCATGGTTGGGATTGTTTTGGGCGGCGAACCCGTCACCGATTATGCGAATGACTTCTGGCTAGTGTTCGATGAGCATGGCGATGGTGCTATCGGGTATGTGACGTCGCCTTGGTTTAGCCCTGAATTGGAAACCAATATTGCGCTGTGTTTTGTGCCTTGGGATAAGAAGCAAGTAGGCACAGCATTGAGCGTCGCGTTGCCCGAAGAATATGGTGGTGAACGCGTGTCTGCGACCGTCGTCGATGTGCCTTTTCGGCCGTCCGTGAACCCGAATTCTCGCGAGACTGAAAAGGCTCGTCAATGATGACGATAGACACTGAATTCAATGGCGGAAACCTTGCTGCCGACAATCAATCTCCCTCGAAAGCGGCGTTGGAATTACTTGCCAATGCCTCTATCGAAGCGACACCCAAGCAAATTAGCGCGCTTCAGGCATCGGGTTATCACGCGCAGCCTCCTGATTGGCTTATAAGGGGCAGCTGCGTTTATGTTCCATTTCTTCCCGATGCCGAGTTTGAAAATGCGTTTGATACCTGCGAACAATTGCTGGTATGGGGGATGCAACCTATTCCCCATTTTCCTGCAAGAGCTATTCCTAGTGACGCGGTGTTGCATCAATGGCTGGCAAGGTTGCAGGAGATTGGGGTGACCCAACTCTTGTTGATAGCGGGCGATATTAAAGAGCCTCGCGGCCCTTATCCCGACACGCTGACGTTATTGGCATCCGATCACTTATTGCATTATGGGTTTACGGGTTTTGGTTTTGCGGCGCACCCAGAAGGGCATCCTTTAGTGAGTGATGAGGTGATGACGCGGGCACTCGAATACAAATGTGCTTATGCAAAACGAAACATGCTGGCATCTTGGGTCGTGACTCAGTTTTCATTTGACCATGTGGCGTTAACTCGATGGTTAGATGAATTTCATGCGATGGATACAGGCGCTCCCGTCTATTTGGGACTTGCTGGGCCAACGCGAATGAAAAACCTATTGTCCTATGCCGCGCAATGTGGCGTGGCAACGTCGGCTAAAATGTTGAAGAAGTACAGCAGTGTTGCGCGGCTATTACGTCCGTGGACGCCCACAGAGGTATTTGATGCGTTGGTCATTTACCAAACCACACATCTTAATTCGCCGTTGAAAGGCGTGCATCTTTTCCCGTTTGGCGGGCTTAAACAATCGAACGAATGGGTAGCGGCACAGAAGGTGTTGGCGAACGCGGAAAGTCGTTAATGGTAGTTCTTGGTAGTGAGCTGCATTGCCACTTAAAGGTCTGGCTGGAATAAGAGGTTACCTTTTGTTCCAGCCCATCTCTTTTTAGTCGACCTGGTTTTAGCCGATCTGGTTTTAGCCAATCATGATGAAAAAGCCGTTTAGCGAGACTGAACGGCTTTTGCTCGCCTCCTAGATTCTCTGCCTATTTCCTCACTTTCGAATCCATTTCATGTCGCTTTCTTATGCGAGAGTGCCGCTCTCTTAATCTAGATTAAGTTTTGTCTGCCATGTTCTCTGTACTATCCGCGTGAATTAGTGCCCATGCTTAATGGGTAACTCGCGTAAAACGATTTTAATGAGGATTAGACTTGAGTTCTTTGTTTGCAGAAACCCGCATCGGTATCATGACACTTAAAAACCGCTTCATGAGAAGTGCGACGTGGGAAAATATGGCGACAGAAGATGGCCATATGACAGATAAACTTTACGCCATCTATGAAGAGCTCGCTCAAGGTGAGATCGGCCTGATCGTGACGGGTTACGCTAACATCGTTGAAGAAGAAAAGCCTAACGCGGGCATGATGGGCATGTATAACGACTCGTTTATCGAGGAATACAAAAAGCTCACTGAACTGGTTCATAACAACGATTCTAAAATCGTGATGCAATTGGCTTATGGCGGCACGAAAACCACGCATGACCTTGGCAAACGAGTGATCTATGCACCAAGTGAAGTGCCTGAAAAAGGGACGCAAACACTTGGAAAAGCCATGACCACAGATGAAATTGATTACATTGTTGATGCGTTTGCCAAAGCATCACTAAGAGCACAGCAATCGGGTTTTGATGGTGTAGAAATTCACGCTGCCCACACGTACTTGATCAACCAGTTCTTAAGCCCTTATTACAACCAACGTGAAGATGAATACGGCGGTAGCTTAGAGAATCGCATGCGATTCTTGTTAGAGATATACGCGGCAACGCGCCAGCTAGTCGGCGACGATTTCCCTATCTTGGTTAAGCTCACCGCCTCTGAGTTTTTTGAAGGCGGCGCAACCTTCGATGAAACCCGCTTAGTGTGTAAAAAGCTCGAAGAAGTGGGGGTTGATGGCATCGTGGTGTCTGGCAACATTCATGGTAAAGCCGACACTATGATTGGCGAGTTACACGATGGCTTTACGATTCAAGCAGAAGGCTACTTTCATGAATACGGCCACGCAATCAGCCAAGATGTGAACATCCCTGTGATCACTGTGGGTGGCCTCACCGACTTTGATGCCATTGAAGCCATCGCGAACAACACGGGTATTGAATACTTCGCTCTTTCACGCCCTTTGCTCTCTGAGCCGCACCTTGTGAAGCGCTGGAAAGAGGGCGACAGAAGCCCTGTAGAGTGTGAAAGATGTTCGAAGTGTCGCACTAAGCGCGGTAACTTCTGCGTCGTGAACAAAGACAGAAAGGTCCAGCTTGCGCGTATGTAGTCGTGTGAGTTGTCTTCGTTGCTCTAATTCGGATCATGTCTGAGCGAGCGCAACTTAGCGCCTAGATAGAGAACCCAGCTGATTCACCACGAAAAAGTCTGGCTGGAATAAGAGGTGACTCTTGCTCCAGCCAGTCTTGTTTTCGTCAGCTTAGTGTTAGCTAATCTGTTTCATAAAGCGTTATTGAGTCTGTTGAAGAGCCCAAGCGCGATGATGTCTTAGCGCTCTATTTACACTGACTCAAGCTGTTCACCATGGCGTTAATCAAGGTTTGATATTGCGTGCTGCCAACAGGAATGCTTGCGCCCAATGGGTCCATCACACCGATGGTTGTAATGCTGGTGCCCTCAAACACATTCTTCACCAAACCTGGGTTATATTGCGGTTCGGTAAACACACAATTAACGCTGAGATTTTTAACCGTATCTCTGATTTCTTTGATGCGCGCTGGGCTTGGATCTTCTGCATCGCCCAATGCAATGGCCCCCGCGGCTGAAATATCAAAACGCTTTTCAAAGTATTGGTAAGCATCGTGGAAAACGATGAATTTCACCTCGCCAAGACCCCCAATTTTAGTGCGCGTGCCTTCAATCAGAGCATTAAGAGATGCAGTCGCTTCAGCGGCATTGCGTTTGTAGGTTGATGCATTGTCAGAATCGGCGGCTGACAACTTCTCTTGAATCACAACCACCCATGCTTTGGCGTTTTCAGGGTCAAGCCATGCATGAGGGTCACTTCCGTGATGATCGTGCCCATGATGGTCGCCCGCGTCTTTGTGTTCCGCGTGCTCATCGTGTTCTTTGTGCTCGTCATGATGCTTTTCGTTATCATCATGATGTTCATCTTCGTGTTTGTCCTGATGTTCATCGTCATGGTGTTCGTCACCATGGTCACTATGGGCTTCGAACGTCGCGCCTTCACGGTATTCAAGCGTGTGGGTTTGTTCCAGCGCGAGCATTTCAATTTTCTCAGCGGAACCCGCGACGTTATCTAATGCTTTTTCTAACCAAGGGGTTAGCCCTTCGCCCATCCAGAAAACCACCTCCGCATCTGACAGGGCTTTGGCTTGCGAAGGACGCAGTGTGTACTCGTGAGGCGAAGATTCCGCGGGAATCAATAAATCAGGTTCGCCAACCCCTTCCATGACCTGACTAACCAGTGAATGAAGCGGCGCAATGTCCACGGCAACATTTGGGGCTGCTTGAACGTGAAAAGACATGCCTAAGCCAAACGCGGCATAAGCAAATAAAGAGTGACGCATGAATTTCTCCCTTTCAATGAGTCCTGTAAAAGCTCAAAAGCTTCGTGAATAGCAAACTAACGTGAGTAGCAAACTTAATTGTTATGTTATAACATAACAATTACATCAAGCGTAACCCCTCGGATCTAGCGCTGTTTTGTTTTTGGGTAGTCATAAGGAAATGCCTCAATGCTGATTGAGTGCCACAACGTGTCCATTCGTCTTGGGCAACGAAACATTCTCCGCGACATTAATCTTTCAGTGCATGCAGGTGAAATCATCACTCTTGTCGGCCCCAACGGCGCGGGTAAGAGCACACTCTTCAAAGCCTTTATCGGCGCACTTTCCCCAAGCGCTGGCGACATAAACAAAGCCTCTGATTTGCGGATTGGGTACGTCCCTCAGCGTTTATACATTGATGAAACCCTGCCAATCACCGTTTCTCGTTTTATGAATTTACCCCGTACCCATTCGCGTGATGTCGTGGCGCAGGCACTTGCAGATGCGGGCGTCGCGGGGTTGGATAAACAACAAGTGATGGATTTATCCGGTGGGCAGTTTCAGCGGGTACTGCTAGCGCGCGCACTGCTTGGCGAACCGAATTTGTTGTTGCTTGATGAAGCAACACAAGGGTTAGACCATCGTGGAACCGCCGACTTTTACCGACAAATCGCCAAGGTCAGAGAAACACGCGGCTGCGCCATTGTGATGATCAGCCATGAGTTGCACGTGGTGATGAAACAAACCGATTGGGTAATTTGCCTCAATGGCCACATCTGTTGCCAAGGCGAGCCTGACGTCATCAGTGATTCACACGAATACCGCGCTTTGTTTGGCCTGGATTCGCATGACGACACGGCATTGAATTTGCGGGAATCCCGCCGCCAACCTGCTACGGGAACGTTTTAAATGTTTGATGATTTTTTAATTCGCGCAATGCTCGCCAGTGTCGGCGTGGCATTGGCTGCAGCTCCGTTAGGGTGCTTCGTGGTGTGGCGACGCATGGCGTATTTCGGTGATGCAACGGCGCACGCTGCGGTGCTGGGCGTGGCGCTTTCGCTCACGCTCTCTACCCCCATTTTTGCGGGCGTGTTGGTCGTTTCTTTATTAATGGCAATGACGGTTTCAAGCCTAAGCGGGCGCGGCTTTGCCATGGATACTTTACTTGGTGTGATGGCACACTCTTCTTTGGCGATAGGACTTGTCGCCGTTTCTTTTCTTTCTGGCGTTAGGATTGACCTGATGTCTTATCTCTTCGGGGATATTCTCGCCGTCGGCCCCACGGATCTTTGGCTGATTTGGGGCGGCGCAGCACTGGTATTGTCGCTCATCGCGTACCGTTGGTCTGGGCTACTTCTCTCTACATTAAACCCCGACCTTGCACTTGCGAGCGGCTTTAATCCCAAGCGCGAGCAATTCATCCTTACCCTCTCTCTCGCGATTGTCGTCGCCGTTGCCATTAAAGTCGTCGGTGTGCTTCTCATTGCCGCCATGCTGATTGTGCCCGCCGCAACGGCACGTCCATTAAGCCGAACGCCTGAAATCATGGCGGTGATGGCAGCGCTTATCGCGGTATGTGCCAGCATCATAGGTCTTCGCAGTTCCTACGTGTTTGACACACCCACAGGCGCAACCATTGTGTGTGTTTGCACCGGTCTGTTTATGGTCACCAATATCGCCGCAAGGTTATTTGTGCAAGGTCGCGAAAGGTTCGCTTCATTAAAAGAAAATTAGGGAGAATCACTTGCTGAGAAAAAATCCATCAGGCCACTACCCGAGCGTGTCTGAAAAGGCATTTATTGATCCTACAGCCATCATCTGTGGTCACGTCATCATTGAAGACAATGTGTTTGTTGGGCCCTATGCGGTGATCCGCGCTGATGAGGTCGATGAAACCGGTGAGATGCAGCCAATCACCATTCAACGAGACTCCAACATTCAAGATGGCGTGGTGATTCACTCTAAAAGCGGCGCTGTGGTTTCCATCGGAAAGCAAACCTCCATCGCGCACCGTTCGATTGTTCATGGCCCCTGTACAATTGGCGACAACGTGTTCCTTGGGTTCAATACCGTGGTGTTTCGCACCACCATTGGCGAAGGCTGCGTGATCCGCCATAACTGCGTGGTCGATGGCGTCGATTTACCTGCGGCATACCACGTTCCTCCGATGACGAACATAGGCCCTGCATTCGACTTGGATTCGATCGAAAAAGTCCCGCCTGAATATTCCAGCTTTTCTGAATCCGTAGTTGAAGCAAACAATGCCTTGGTTGAAGGTTACAAAAGGTTAGCGAATGAATTCTAATGCCGCCCCAATGCTCGCCGTTCCCACAAACATCATTACCGGTTTCTTGGGGGTGGGTAAAACATCGGCGATTCTACATTTACTGAAAAACAAACCGTCTAATGAACGTTGGGCGGTGTTGGTGAATGAGTTTGGCGAAATTGGCGTCGATGGCAGTTTGTTTGAAGGCACACACACCAAACAACAAGGTGTGTTTATCCGCGAGGTGCCCGGTGGCTGCATGTGCTGTGCGGCGGGGCTTCCTATGCAAATTGCGCTTTCACAACTGCTTTCTGAAGCCAGGCCAGATCGTCTGTTGATCGAACCCACAGGGTTAGGCCACCCTAAAGAAGTGCTAGAGGTACTGACATCCAAGTATTACCAAGAGGTGATCGCATTGCAAAAAACGCTGACCTTGGTGGATGCAAGAACCCTTTCCGACGAACGCTACACCAACCACGCCACGTTTAATCAGCAGATTGCGATGGCCGACTTAATCGTCGGGAATAAAGTCGACTTATACCGTGAAGGCGACACGGCGAAACTGGCTAACTACATCAAAGAACACGCTGCGCCGCAGACGGAAATTACGTTAACCCAAAACGGCGACATTCCATTTTCTCTCCTGTCTGGCCCAAGTGCGAATCACCTGCTGAACCCACATGGTCACCACCATCATCACCATA
Source organism: Enterovibrio calviensis DSM 14347 (assembly GCF_000621165.1). Taxonomy (GTDB): domain Bacteria; phylum Pseudomonadota; class Gammaproteobacteria; order Enterobacterales; family Vibrionaceae; genus Enterovibrio; species Enterovibrio calviensis. The sequence continues at coordinate 394,816 of NZ_JHZA01000001.1, forward strand.
AACAAGACAAGCCATTGGCCTCTGAGCTGCCACTTCCTGAATCCGGTTTTCTTAAAGCAGAAAACCAAGATGAAGGCTATTCGAGCATTGGTTGGCGCTTTTCCGCGAGCAAAGTCTTCGACTACCAAAAGCTCTCAACGTTTTTGTCGACCATTCGTGCGGTGAGAATGAAAGCGGTGTTTATTACAGACACGGGCGTGTTTGGCTATAACCTTACCCTCGACGCGCTGAATGAAATGGAGTTGGATGATGCGATGGAAAGCCGCATTGAAGTGATTTCCGATCGCCAACAAGCTGAATTGGAACCGAACTTGTTGGCCTGTGTGCTTGGCTAATAACGTTGACTAAACCTAAACGGGCTGACGTATCAGCCCTTTATGCCCCTTTGTTGAGGCTTTAAGACAACATAAGCTTTGGAAATTTTCACGTTGCGGTATGCTGGTTTTTTCAGCCAACAAACGGGACGTTTTGCCATGTTTTTTCGCGTTCTAAGTCTATTGGTTGCTGTCGGCGTTATCGCTCTTATTGTCACTCCCGATGCTCCCGAATACCTACGTTGGATGGTGTGGGTGTATCTGTTTGTGATGTGCGGTATCGGTATGCTTGCTATGAATGCGCCGAGGATACACCAATGGTGGTTAACGAAAGAGGCTGAGCTGAAATCGCGGTTTAAGCGCTAACGTAACAAAAACAGGGAGATGGCAATGCCACCTCCCTGCTAAACCCAAGTAACCTGAAGATGCAGGATTCAGCGAGCTTCACTGACGTTATGATCAAGGCGTCCCTTTGCCGATGTAGTGAGCTCCATCAAAAAGGGACAACACCGAGCATGGCGTCAGTCAACTCGCCCGAAGGGAGGCCCTCAGAGCGTCCACTTCATCGTTAAATTCCTGTGAAATAGAATGACTATTCCTACAAGAATTTGCCTCGAATTGAACACTCTGATGGCCTCTGAAATCGAGCATCTTCAGGTTGCTTGGGTATATACAGTCAGTCATCTGATTACGCGTTTAGCGTTGGGCTTACAGCCCTTTTAGCCACGCATCCATAGCAGCAGAAGTGCCTTTGTTTTTGCGCTTTTTCTTACCCGTGCCTTCTGGCTTTGCCATTGGCTTTTCTTCCGCTAGTAGGGCTTCAACCGCAGCTTCATCAACTTCAAACCCTTCAACTTGCTCACGCTCTAATCGGATTTTGTTTTTCTTCTCGATGATTTTGAAGTGGTGATAATCTTCATGATCGATCAGCGAAAGCGCCAAACCCACTTCGCCAGCACGGCCGCTTCGGCCAATGCGGTGCATGTAATCGGCAGGGCTTCGTGGTAAATCAAAGTTGATCACAACCGGCAGCTTTTCAATGTCTAAACCACGGGCAGCAATGTCAGTGGCAATCAATACATCAATGTCGCCGGCTTTAAAGCCTTCAAGCACACGAGTACGCGAAGCTTGTGCTTTGTCGCCATGGAATACTTCAGCGGTGATGCCACGTTTCGCCAATTTGTCTGCAAGGTGCTCACAAGCTTTTTTAGCGTTAACGAAAATCAGTGCTTGTCGCCAATCGTGCTCGTGGATCATATGTGCGAGTACGGCGGTTTTCTCGCCTTGGTTAACGGTGAAAACGCGCTGAACCAAGGTGCTCGCATCTGCACTTTGCAGTTGAAGCTCGATAGGGTCGTTAAGCAAGGTCTGAGTAAGCGTTTGAACTTGTTCTGGGAAGGTGGCAGAAAACAATAAGGTCTGCTTTTGCTTCGGCAACATGTCTAACAGTGATGAAAGCTCTTCGGTAAAGCCGAGGCTCAACATGCGGTCAGCTTCATCCAAAACCAGCGTTTTCACGCGATCAAGTTTGATGGCATTGCTTGAAATCAAATCCAGCAAACGACCTGGGGTGGCAACAAGAATGTCTGTACCGCCGCGAAGCGCAAGCATTTGGGTGTTGGCTGAAACGCCACCAAACACAGCAACAGTTTTCACCGCGCCGTTAAAATGCACTGCGTAAGATTTGATGCTGTCTGCTACTTGTTTTGCCAGCTCACGGGTTGGTACTAAGACCAGCCCAGTAACAAAGTTGCCTTTGCCGCTTTTAGGCTTATTGCTTTGCTGTTCAACAATTTGTTGAAGCATTGGCAATGCAAAAGTGGCTGTCTTCCCTGAACCAGTGTTCGCGCCTGCAATCAGGTCGCGTCCTGCCAATACGCTTGGGATCGCTTGCGCTTGGATCGGTGTTGGCTGTTGATATTCCAACTCTGTTAAACGTGCTAACAGAGGGGAAATGAGGCCAAGTTCAGTAAAGTTGGCTGGCGTCTTTGCAGTAGTCATTCAGATAAATGCTCGAAGCTATAATGTTAGCCGGACATTTTAGTGTATTTCGGGCCTCTTCAGTTAGTGATATTGATCACTTAGGGTTAGTGAGAGACTTCAAGCAAGGCTCGATAGCATTCAGTTTCCTCATCAAACTCGAACGTTAGCGTATTTTTGATGCTCGCGAGTTCGTCATCTTGATAGTGTGAAACGTAGAGCAATTGGCTAAGGTTTTCTTTGGCGATGAGTTCTAGGGTGTTTTTCATCAGCCGACGCCCGAGGTAATCCAAGCCTTGATATGGCTCGTCCAAAATCAGCAAGGTGGGTTGTTTCACGATGGCGCGAGCGATCAGCAGTAGACGCTGTTGACCGTACTCCAATTTACGAAACGGCGTTTTGATGTATTGGCTCATGTGTAAGATAGCCAACCACTCTTTGGCGAGTTCACGCTCTTTGATGGTCGGTTGGTTATACAAGCCAATGGAATCGTAAAAACCAGAAAGGATCACCTCTAAGGCGCTGCAATTGACACGGTATTGCAGATGCAATGCTGACGACACCATGCCGATGTGCTTTTTAATTTCCCAGATAGTTTCGCCCGAACCACGTTGCTTGCCGAATATGTGAATGTCGTTGCTGTAGCACTGCGGGTGGTCGCCAAAGATCATGCCGAGTAGGGTGCTTTTCCCACAACCATTCGGGCCTTTTACATGCCAGTGCTGACCTTTGTCGATGCGCCAATTTACATCGGTGAAAATGGTTTTGGCGGTGTATTCGACATGCCCGTTTTTCAATTCAAAAATCGGATTCTCAAACGGGGTCGAATGCTGGTGGCGGCGAATTAACGCCATCATGTGGTCGCTTTGTTCTTCCGACTGCGCTTTGAGTTGGGCAATAACTGGGTGTGCGTTCCACGCGTTTCTGTCCATTAGCCCATCAAGCTTTCCGTGATTGAACAAGGCAATGTGGTCCACCCACTCAGGCATGTCTTCTTCGCGGGCAAACGTCACGATCATTTGCACGGTTTGTGACAGTGTGGCTAGGTAGCTTGCAAGTGACGTGCGATGGGCAAGATCAAGGCCGCTGAAAGGATTATCAAGCACGACCAAATCAGGTTGAGTCGCGAGTGCTCTGGCTAGCATCACGCGGCGGGTTTCTCCAGTCGACAGCACACGAAAACCGCTGTCAGCTAGGTGAGTCAGGTCAAGGTCTTCAATCAAGGTGCGAGTGAGTGACTCATCTTGGCTGTTCTCATGAATCAAATCGAAAACGCGAGTGCCCATGTCGATGCGGTCGAGAAAGTCAGTGTCGTCTTTGGCGATTTCCTCGTCTAACAGACGCTGCTGTTCAACCAAAGATACTTGAGCAATGTTGCCATGGCTTGCTGCTATGGTTCCCTCATAGGCGAGTTCATGACAGAGCATGCCGCCAAGCAATGAGCCGATATCCCCTTCTGAACTGAATACAGCCCAAGACTGGTGATGTTCAATAGCCCAGTTATCGATGTTTAGTGTCGACGTTGCGCCGTTTGCCGTCACCTGATTGAAACGAATTTCCATGTTGGTTGTACGTCCTTGTTTGCTTGGGTATACGATGTGCTGTGCTGTGCTGTGCTGTGCTGTGCTGTGCTGTGCTGTGCTGTGCTGTGCTGTGCTGTGCTGTGCTCTGTCGTCCTTTTGGGCAAGGCTCCACACAATATAAAAGACATTGTCGCTGATGTCGTGCCTGCGATTGAGAAATGTTAACGCGTAGAGATTGGGTGATTGAAATGGCGAAAATTTATGTAGTTAGCGTGAGTGGAAAGAATGAAATATATGGTTGATTTTATATTTAACTGTTGGGCGGTGAAATTAAAGTTAGGAGAGATTTGTGATATTAATGAAGTGGGAGTGAGAGGGCGAGAAATAAAAAGGACAGGTAAGATAGAGTCCGCATAGAAATAACCCTTACCTGTCCATAATGCAAAGTCGCATCTAAAGTTTTGCTTATTGCAAAGAACATCCCTGTGTATTTACCAAAATGTCATGAAAGGTAAAAATGTTGGCAGTGAATCTTGGAGCAATCAATGACTTGCTCTGGTGTTTCGTGTTTTTTGGCATCAAGCGCTAAGTGACTGATACTTAATGTCGTGCTCTCGCAAAGAACCGACTTCGCATGATGCTAAAGGGTTGCCAGCGGAGAAGAAATACAGATAACTGCAACAACAAACCTGATGACCTGTTACTACAAAATACAGATAACCAGTACGACTTATACAGTGACCTGTTACGACAACTTCTTCGCCAGCGTTTTCGCTATGGGTTAATCTTTATTCAATTCGCGAATTTTTAAAAGGGATTTTTATCTCATCATGGCGATAGTGTTTATATATTGAAACAAGACTGTCAGTATATTTAATAGTCAAAGGCATGGCGGGCAACTTGTTGCCAAGGGATGCGGAAGGATAATCCAATTAAGCTAATGATTTTTAATGGTTAATATTTAAACAATGTAAATGGGCGTGATTCAACCGTGTTAAACACATTTTTGCTCGATGGGTTGCTGCTGAATAACAAATGGCAAAAATGCAGCTAGGGACAGCGGTGTGGAGTAGTAGTAGCCCTGCGCGCAATCAAAACCTTGATTACGTAAGTAGGCAACTTGCTCAGGTGTTTCAACACCTTCCGCTACGACAGACATGTGAAGTTTGTCAGCAAGGTATTGTACGACGTTGAAAATGGCCTTGGCATCTTCATCTAGAGGCAGAGATTGCGTGAAGTGTTTGTCTATTTTTATTTGGTCAAAACCGTAAGTCATTAGGTATTCGAGTGACGCAAATCCTGTCCCAAAGTCATCAAGCGTGACGGTTACACCCGCATGTTTCAGCCATTGACGCACTTCGTTGCTCGATGCGGTATCGAACATCTGTGAGGATTCGGTGATTTCAATATCAAGGTTTTTGAGCGGCACGCGATACTTGTCTGACGTGGTCACGAGGTCAGCGATAAACCCTTCTGATACAAACTGCCTTGGTGATACGTTGACGCTGAATCGAAAGTCTTCTGGCAGTTCGTCCAGAACCTTGCTCATGTCTGAAAACGCGCGGCGCATGACTTCTCGTCCTAATGCCACGATAAGACCTGTCCGTTCAGCTTCTTCGATAATTTCCACATGCGAGTGTACGCCACTGATATCTGGGTGAAGCCGTAAAAGGGCTTCACATCCGGTGACACGACCTGTTCCCATGCTCACTTTCGGTTGGTAAAGCAGCGTAAAGTTCTTCTTCTCGATCGTCTGTTGCAGTGCGTTGCGTACTTCTTCTTGTCGTATTTTGGCGAGATCTGCTTGTTTGTCATAAAAGCGAATGCACTTGCGCCCCCCATCTTTAGCAACATAGAGCGCGACGTCGGTTGCATGAAGAAGCTGCTGGGGGCTCTGACCATTTTTTGGGTAAGCCGCTACACCGATAGAACACGAAATACTCTGGGTGCCTCCCGGTAAGGCATCACTGAGTGACACCGTGAGGATGGGAGTGATGATGTTAGTGATCTCTTCCTTATCTAAATCGCCGGGTAGGATGAATACGAACTCATCCCCTCCAGTACGGCTGATGGGCACATCTTTAGGGACGATTTTTTTGAGAGCGTTGGCGAGAGTGACTAGCAGTGCATCACCCGTTTGGTGGCCATATGCATCGTTATAGGAACCGAAATTATCGATATCGAGCGACACCACGTGGAAAACTGCATCTTGACTGCAACGCGTATTGAGTTCTGAGAGCAGTGCGCGTCGGTTTGTAACATTAGTAAGTGGATCTCTCTCCGACAGCGATTTCAGTTCTGCTTTGGTTTTCTCTAGATCCCTCATGTAGTTGAAAGCTTGCATGACGGAGTTGTTATATGCATCAACCAAACGACCAAACTCATCACCGTGGTGGCCTTTGACTTTGCGTATTGTGGCGTTTTTGTGCCGGCTTAACTGCGCACTATTATCGATAGACTCGATAATATTGGAAAGTGGGCGACCTATTTGTCTGTGAAAGAAAATCGAAAGGATAATTGCGACCAGCAAGACCTCGCCAAGCGTTGAAAGAGCAATGGTACCGACCAATTCTAGAAATTCGCGTTGCGATGTTTGATAGTTGATTGACCCGATGAGATAGCCAACATTTTCATCAATGAACTGATTGTTCCTGTGGACAGGGAACACGAGCGGATAGGTGATGGTGGCATTTGAAATGGTAGGAATAAGCCACTCTGTCCATGTGTTTTCGTCAGAATTAGACGTTGGCTGGGTGAGTTCGGCGATAACGTCCTGATAGTTGTCGAGCAAGACAATATGTTTGAACAGGGTGTCGCTATCAAATCCTTTTAATAATGAATGACCTTGAGCTGAATCGAGATTGAACGCAGCATACGCAGCACTATCAACAATGCTCTCAAGGCGCAAACGCGCTGAATCTTCTTTTTGATCATTCAGTCGATTGAGCTGGATAGACGCAATAATGACGCTGAGTAAAATCCCGCCAACCAAACTCACCAACATGACTGACGCAACAAATCGTTTAAGTAATGGGGCTTTTGGGCCGGAGAAGTTTTGTATCATCGTTCTTTCTCCTTTGCGGGTAATAGCACCTGACAAGAGCGCGGGTAGATTTTCTCGGGGTCGTTACCGACGCAAACTCGGTAAAGTGCCCCACTATCCACAAGCGAGCGGTAGGCCGTGGTCAATGCGTTGTGCATGGCAGGGTCTGAATCCAGACTGAGTGCCAGATTCAGGACCAATGGCTTGTCTCTGTCTCCTAGATAGAAGTAGGGGGTCAATCCACTATTGGCATTTTCGCTATAGGCATAGATGGACCAAAGACCAGTGACATAATCGCATTTCTGGGCGTTGAGCAGGGTGAGGTTAGCGGCGGGTCGGGCAATGCCGCCGCTGGCGGTACGATAGGCCGAAAGCACACTTCTGACAGAGAATAGATTTTTGTTCGCTTCAAAACCGAGGCTTTGAAGGTATTGGTAGGAATAAGTATCCAATTCAGAGCAAACACGAAACTGCTTGGCATCTTCTAATGAAGGAACATTAAGTTCGGAGCGGCTTTTCAAACCAATGAGTGACGAGCGCTCTAGCGAATACAGAGCACCGATCCAAAGAAATTTCGTGGCGCGTTTTTCCGAATGAGCGAGTGAAAAAATCGCCACGTTTTTTTCTTTCTGTGCCTTTTTGTATGCGCGAGCCCATGGCATGACGTCAATGGTGGCGTCACTCATATTGGCTTCTTCTAGTATGGCTTTGACCATATCAACCGCTCTACCTTGGAAACCTCCGTTCGGACTGATCACTTGAAATGGGGGAAGGATTTCAGAAACAACGCGAAGAGGAGTGGCGGCTTGCGAGAAAGACGTAACAAGTAACCCAAACAAGATGGTGATAAAACGCTTAAAAAACAATGTAGTCATCCTCAATAGCCGCTAAAAACCGAGAAATGTAGGCAGAAAACCACAACGCTCGATGCTTTTATTTCAACCAATGTTAAGGAATTTATATGCGCTTGAGTGTCTCAATAGTGCTATTTATACACACTTAATTCACGTCGCGATAAAAGATATGGAGAGAAAGTAATGGTGCGGATTATGGAAGAGGGCGTCGAGAACACACACGCCGCGATGGTCGCGGCGTGTTGGTTTTATTAGAGTTCAGATCTTTGAGTTTTGGAATTAAATCAGTGGCTTTGGCTGTTGATCAACCAAAGCTTGAGTGGGATCTATTTGGAGAAATTCTCTTTGAAATAATCGATGATATCGTCTGATTCATACATCCATTCTACTGAACCATCGTCATTAGCAATGCGAAGGCACGGAACCATGCTGCGACCGCCTTGTGAGACAAGTGCGTTGTAGGCTTCGCTGTCTGCACTAACGTCTACCAATTCAACATCAAGATTCATTAGCTTCAACGCGGCGCGTACTTTAATGCAGTACGGACAGAAGTTTCTGTGATAGAGGCTATGAGCGCTTAGATTTGGCATGTTACTTCCTTATTTTTATATGATTTATACATTTTGCCTCTCAATAGACCTGACATCGAGACTTTTCCATTCACACGTCGATTTGAGTTATTCGTGTTTCATTGTCAGCGTTAACGAGTAACGGTAACGCATGGCATTGAGCAAGTATTCGGAGTGCACGCTTGGGCTCCATGAATCATCCCCGCCGATCCCCATGTGATGGCCGTCTAATCGCAAGTACAAGTGGTCATCTTCTACCAATTCTTCTTGGTGTTTCGCCGCGGCTAAGCTTTCTTGGCTGTAACGGCTTACTGAGAAATGGAACAAACCAAGGATGCGAAGATTATCAATATCCAATTGGCGAACATCACAGCGCAATCCGTTTTCTGATGGAAAAATGTATGGCGTGTGCATGTCATCAGTGAGTGCAAGGTATCGGCTCACCATCGCGGCTGATTTACGGTCTGGGTAGTTCTCAAAGGGACCGCGACCAAACCATGCCACTGTGTCTGTTAGAGGCAGTGCGAGCTCTAACCCGACTCGCGGCAGCGCGGGCATACCAGGCGCGACGTTAACATCAACGCTAAGTAAGATGTCGCCGGATACGTTCACTTCATAGCGCCACAGAGTGGCAATAACCATGGTGTCGCCGGAAAAATAGCCGTGATGAGAGCGGATTTGGATTTGATCACTCAACACATCAACCGTGTTGAACAAATTTTCATGCCGAAGCGAAAATAGTCCGGCCTCTTGCCATTTGTTCAACCAAGCCTCGGGATCGGGATGGTCTGCTTCGCTAGCGCCTATGTCGTTATCAATGGGAGGGCGAACGAAGTTGTCTTTCGGTGCATCAAGCAATTGCTCTTCACCGTCAATCAGCCATTGCACCAAATGCCCGCTTTGTTTATCAAACCCAAGTTCAAAATGTTCGCCGCGAATGGTCCAATGATCGGCCTCTTCATGAACCTCCGGTAGGCGGTCAGGGCCGACATCAGGCAAAGCAATGCTGGAATTAACGGGCAATGCCAGTTGTCCCCAACCAATCACTGTCCCTTTAGGCGCCCAAGGTTCTTTGGTTGCAAGCACCACTTCGATGTTGAGGAAGTACTCTTTGCCGGGCTTGGCTTCAGGCAAGGCTTCAAGGAAGGTGTGTCGACTTGATTGAGCCACTCGCAGATGAAGAGGTTCTTCGCCATGGGCGATCTGTTTGCCACTTTCTTGCAGTGTCCACTTAAGAGTGAGCGCTTCGGGTGGATGAAACAGAAACTCATGTTTAATGGTCACGCTCAATGGCGTCGCGCTGTTGAGTATGTAGTGAAAGCGCTGCTGCTGGTATTTCGCTTCAAAGGCTGAGGGGTGAGGGGTGCGATCAGGAAACATTAAGCCGTTGATACAAAACTGCCTATCGTTCGGTGTGTCACCAAAATCGCCACCATAAGACCATTGGCTTCTTCCTTGATCATCTTTCCGAGAAATACCTTGATCGACCCAATCCCAAATGAAACCGCCTTGTAAGCGAGGGTAGCGTCGGAACGCATCCCAATATTTGTTAAAACTGCCGAGACTGTTACCCATCGCGTGCGCGTATTCACACAAAATGAGGGGACGGTTTTCATGAGGTAACCCGATCCATTTTTGCAGTGCCCATTTGGGCAAAGTCACTTGGTCTTGGTCTTCTTCAACGCGCGCATACATAGGGCAGACAATGTCTGTGGCTTCAGTGTTAGCACCGCCGCCTTCGTATTGCACAGGTCGGCTAGGGTCACGGTGTTTCACCCATTGATACATAGCGTGATGGTTATTACCGACACCGGATTCATTGCCTAGCGACCAGATGATCACACTTGGATGGTTCTTGTCACGCTCGACCATACGGGTCACGCGCTCCATGTAAGCGGTCAGCCACTCGGTGCTATCTGAAAGCTGACTCATGGGTACTAAGCCATGAGTTTCAATATTGGCTTCATCGACCACATACAAACCGTATTTATCACACAGCTGATAAAAAGCGGGGTGATTAGGGTAGTGGGACGTGCGAACCGCATTGAAGTTGAATTGCTTTATAAGCTTGAGATCGTTTTCGATGTCTTCAACGCGTTGAACATAACCGCGTTCAGGGTCAAACTCATGGCGGTTTACCCCTCGGATTAACGCAGGTTGCCCATTGATGGTAAGTAGGCCGTCGAGGATCTCCACCTGACGGAAGCCCACATTGCAGGCTTCAATGTCCACGGCGTTGCCATCATCATCCAGCAACGTAATCACGAGTCGGTAAAGGTGCGGATCTTCATCGCTCCACAGCCTTGGGCACGAAATGGTGATTTGATGCTCAACGCGATTTGGCCAACTTCCTCGCTCGTCTATTGGGCGCTCGCCGCAACGCGCAATCACAGGGCCAGAAATATCGACCCCTTCATCAAACAGTTGGATCGCCACTTGTCCATAAATGCCGTGTAGCGTGGTTGTGAGCGATAGCATGCCTATCTGGTGAGTCGGGTCGAGGCGGGTGTTAACGTCGAAGTCGAGGATTTGATGGAACGGTTTTTTGCGGAGAGTCACGTCGCGGAAAATGCCGCTGAGCCACCACATATCTTGGTCTTCAAGGTAGCTGCCATCGCTCCAACGCAACACAACAGCGGTAAGCTGATTGTCGCCTAAAGAAACGAAAGGGCTTAAATCAAACTCCGCCGGTAATCGACTGTCTTGGCTATAGCCCACAAAGTGCCCGTTACACCATAAATAGAATGCGGCGCTGACACCTTCAAAACACACAATAGTTTGCGATTTTTTCCATGATTCAGACAGGGAGAAGGTGGTGCGATAAACCCCTGTCGGGTTGTGTGCGGGAACAAACGGTGGCGTGGCTTCGAATGGGTATTGAACATTGGTGTAAATGGGAATGTCGTCAGTGTTGTGAAGCTGCCAGTTTGATGGGACGGGCATATCTCGCCATTGTGAATCATCAAATTCTTGGTCAACCGACGAGGAAGGCACGGACTCTGGGCTATCAAACAGGGCGAACTTCCATTGGCCGTTGAGAGAAGTGCGATGTCGCGATACCGGAATGGGTTGGTGTTGGTCATCTAACGCCGCTTCGACGCTGGGATAGGATGCCATAGGGCAATGCGCTGGCAAACGGTTTAGGTGCGTAATGGATGGGTTTTCCCAGTGACGACGGAGGATCAATTCGTTATAGCGAGTCATGCAGCGTTTCTCTTCTATGGGTGACCAGATGTTCGTGTTGTTTAAAATTGCTTCTGCGTTTATGTCTAAATTGAATGCGGTTTGAACTCATTTTCACACTAGTGTGAACGACAACAACATGGCACTTTCCGGATCCATTATTGGCAAGCTTAGACCAATTTGGATCAGCTGATCACCTTGAAAGGTCAATGGTTTAACCATCCACGCAGGTTTATGCTTCATCGTGCTAGAAAATGCAGACGGAGCGTCTAAAATCTCGACACGATACTGCTTGTCAGGGCAAAGCACAGGTAAACGAAGTCGACCACCTTGAGCGTATTTCGGCATTGCGAGTTGTGCGACAACAAGGAGCGTGACGGTGTCATCTTTCACACCATAAATGCGAGTGTTGGTGTCGGGCGATGGCAGGTTGAAACAACTGCCATGATGCAGAAGCGGACGATACTGTTTGTGCAAGCCAATGTAGCGAGCAAAAGCACGCAGCTCATTGTCTTCCAGGCCTACCGGATCTAATTCTGCACCCATGTGACCAAACAATGCGGTAATGCCTCGAAACGACATGTCATGGCAGCGTCTTGTGGTGTGGCTTTGGCGAGGGCCAATGTGGGAACCCATGACTTCGGGCGGGAAGAAATACTGCATGCCACGCTGGATGGCTTGGCGTTCCAACGCGTCGTTGCAATCGGATGTCCAAAAACGGTGCGTGCGTTTAAGCACTTCATAATCAACACGCCCGCCACCTGATGCGCATGATTCAATTTCGACGTAAGGATGGCGCAGCGTCAGATCATCAATGAGTGTGTACAATGCCAGCGTTTGCCGGTGATAAGCAGCGTTTAGAGCGTGACCGGCTTGGACCAACTCACGGTTCATGTCCCATTTCAGGTAGGCAATATTGTGCTCGGTCAGCAGGGCGTCCAATGATGTCAGCAAGTAGTGGTATGCGTCAGGATTTTGCAGATCGAGGACAAACTGATAGCGCCCTGCGGGTTGCGCGTAACCAAGTTCGTCTAACCCCAGCATCCAATCTGGGTGTTCACGAAAGAGGACGGAATCTTTGCTAACCATCTCGGGTTCTACCCATAACCCAAACTCCATCCCCAGTTGATTGATATGTTCAACAACAGGCTTGAGGCCTTCTGGATATTTGCGTTTGTCGACGCGCCAGTCGCCAAGCGCTCGCATTTCTCCATCTCGATTTAGGAACCAGCCATCGTCGAGAATAAAGCGCTCCACACCTAATCGAGCGACAGCACTCGCCATGTCCATAATGCGTTGTGGCTGGTGGTCGAAATACATGCCTTCCCATGTATTGAAATGCACGGGGCGCACCTTAGATTGCGGAAAATGAAGCACTGATGAACGTACGTATTGATGGAATTTCTGCATCATGCTGTTGAGGCCCTGTGAGGCGAAAACGGCATAAAGGGTCGGGGTTTCAAAACTTTCGCATGGCGCTAAGACAATTTCTCCCGGCGCGAGCAGTGCTTCGGCTTGCAAGTAGCGTCGCCCATCACTTTTTACGCGAGCTTGAAGACGGTGGTTGCCGCTCCAACCAAAATGCATACCTAGCACGTTGCCCGTCAGGTCATTGCTGCTCGACGGCAAGGTAATGATGCCAGGGAATGATTCATGAGAGGTGCGGCCACGTCGATTCTCTTGGATGAAGCCACTGTGTTCGAGAGGCGTTCTTTGAGTTTGAAACTCGTGAGACCAGCGTCCATGGAACGTCATAATATCGGAGAAGGTGTCATCAAACGGCAAGGTGAGAGCAAAACGGTTCACGGTATAGTCGTTGCAGCCAATGTTGATGAGTTGCTGTTTGAGCATGAGTACATCAGTGGCGTCATCGAGTTCGAGATAGATATTAATCTCTAGCGCGGCACGGGGGTCGGCGAGCGTGAGTGTGGCAGACGATAAGCTGTCGTTCACGGCGATCAGTTCGAAAACCGGCGCCCAATCTTTGCCGTTTCGATGCCCTTCAATGCCAGGGCTGCCAAAATCGCCTCGCCCTTGCTCTGGGCATAAGGCGAGAGGGATGTGTGAATCGAGACGTGCTTGTCCGACGGGCGCGTCAAACATTTCAGGCGACAACGAATGATCACGACTGAACTGGCTCCCCCAGTACACAATGGCTGGTACAGGGTCGAGTTGCACGATGAGGCTGTTATTCGCTGACTGCAGATGTAAAAAACGGGCTTCGGATGACGAAGATGGTGCGTGTGTGGAGGCATGGGAATAAGGCTTACTCATTATTATTATCCCTTAAACGAGCGCTGAACTGTCTCTGGCATGACAGATTCACGTGTGATCAATGTTGGCTGATAGGTACCATTTTTTTTCTGTGTGTCACTTTGCATGGATAACGCAATGGCAAGCTCTGCGGCATGTGTTGCCATGGCGGAGATGGGATAACGCACTGTCGTCAGTTTAGGGTGCATATAACGGGCGATGAGACTGTCATCAAATCCAACGACGGAAATATCGTGTGGGACTCGATAGCCATCATCGGTCAAGGCAGTAATCACCCCTGCGGCCATGCCGTCGTTATAGCAAAATACGGCACTGATTTTTTCTTCGCGCTGAAGAAGGGCTTTTATCGCCGCCTCTCCACCTTCTTCATCGGGTGGGGCGAATGCAATCCAGCTTTTGTCTTGCTCGCTTTCGCTGTTTGCATCCGGCGCACCAAGTTTGTGAGCAGTCAGTGCGTCGAGGTAACCTTGGCGGCGTTGTTGGGTATCTTCAATGTCATGATCAGAGCCAATATGGGCGATTCGCTGGTGACCTTGAGCAATTAAATGTTCAGTCGCCAAGTAGGCGCCGTGGTAGTTATCGAGGTAGACGCATCGCGCTTCTAATCCTTCGATTCGTCGATTGATAAACACCATGGCGGGCAGTTCACTTGCGTAGTTTTTCAACGTTTCATCATCCAGCGCTTTACTGTGGACGATCAATGCGCCGACTTGATTTTGAATCAAGGATTCGATGGCTTGCTTTTCGCGCTCAGCGTTGTGATAGCCATTGCCTATAAGCAGTTGATGACCGCGCTGGTGGGCGAGGTTATCTACTTCTTTCACCAATGTGCCGAAAAAGGGATCCGACACATCTGCGACGACAACGCCAATAGTAAGGCTTTTCCTGTTCACTAAGGTTCTTGCCGCCGCATTGGGGCGATAACCCAGATCTTTCATGGCGTTTTTTACGGACTCAACGGTATCGGGACGTGTTTGTGGCGAAAGGTTGATCACCCGTGAGACGGTTGCGACGGAAACCCCCGCCCGCTTTGCAACATCTTTAATGGTTGCCATTGCGACTCCTCCTCACTGATGGGTCATTAACCAAATGCATTCCCTCTGTCCATGTCAGATCCGAAGCTAGTCTTGCTCAAGCGATGTTACCGAGACTTCTTCGTCGGTTTGTTCGCGATAGGTCAGCGCTTGTTCGTTGTTGTCGAACAAGTGGATATCGCTTGGTGAGCAGCGCAACGGAACGGTTTGGAATGCTTTCACTGCGTTGTCGCCTGGGATGTGAACTTTGAATCCATCAATGCCACTGTATTGACCAAACAAGTAAGTACCGTTGCCCAATCGCTCAACCACTTCACTGTGAAACTCGAAATTAAAACCATCGCCTTTGCCAATCTGAATGTGCTCAGGGCGAATGCCCACCGTGACTTCCGCACCTTCATCGACCGGTTTCGCGATGGCGACCGTCAGGGTTTGTCCGTCAGGCATGGCCACATTCACTTCTGAACCGTTCACTGCCGAAACACGGCCGGGAATGAAATTCATTCTAGGCGAACCAATAAAACCGGCGACGAAAAGGTTGTCTGGATTGTGGTAAAGCGCCAGTGGAGAGCCGACTTGCTCAACATTCCCTGCGCGAAGCACAACGATTTTGTCCGCCAATGTCATGGCTTCCACTTGGTCGTGGGTGACATAGATCATGGTGTTTTTCAGTTCTTGGTGCAGCTTGGCGATTTGCAGACGCATTTCTACGCGAAGTTCCGCATCCAAGTTTGATAGGGGTTCATCAAACAAGAATACTTTCGGGTCACGCACGATGGCGCGACCGATTGCCACACGTTGACGCTGACCGCCGGACAATGCCTTGGGTTTACGGTCTAGTAGCGGTTCGAGTTGCAGTGTCTTTGCTGCGCGATCAACGTGACGCTTCACTTCTGC
Source organism: Enterovibrio calviensis DSM 14347 (assembly GCF_000621165.1). GTDB lineage: Bacteria > Pseudomonadota > Gammaproteobacteria > Enterobacterales > Vibrionaceae > Enterovibrio > Enterovibrio calviensis. The sequence goes on from NZ_JHZA01000001.1 coordinate 410,487, forward strand.
TGGGTCAACACCGTTCATTTTCAAGCCGAATCCCATGTTCTCGCGTACTGACATGTGCGGATACAGTGCATAGGATTGGAACACCATTGCCACACCGCGGTCGGCGGGGTCGACGTTGTTCACTTCCACGCCGTCAATGCTGATAGCGCCATCACTGATGGTTTCTAATCCCGCCACTAAGCGAAGCAAGGTGGACTTACCACACCCTGAAGGCCCGACGAAAACCACGAACTCCCCGCCAGTAATGTCTAGATCGATGCCATGAATGGTCTCAACTTTGCCAAAGCGTTTGATAACGTTTCTTAACGTGATATTTGCCATAACGCATGTCCTATGCCGTGCTGTTATCGACACCGCTCATTTTTATGCTCGGGTCGTCCTTTTTTAAAAATAGTGTGTTTTTTGCTTTATGGAAACGTTTACATTCATAATTTTGTGAACTAGTTTTAAATAAAGCCAACCTCTCGGTAACAATCTCGTTACATGTTCACGGGTTGAACATCGTAAATTAAGGACAGGACGTAATATGACTAGGCTTTCTTCAACAGCAACGTCGGGCAGCTCGCCAAGCAGAAGCAGTCTGACTTTAGCCCCTTGGTTTTTCCTCGCTCCGGCTATCGTGATTTTTTCGCTTTATGTGATGTACCCCATTTTACAAAGCGTGTGGTTAAGTTTTTTCGAATGGGATGGCCTAGGAGAAAAAACCTGGGTCGGATTTGATAACTACGTTGAGCTATTCGACTCCGACACGTTTTACACCTCTCTGTTCAATAACTTCCTCTGGATGGTGCTTTTCATGTTAGCCCCGCCCTTTGGATTGCTCATCGCGCTCTTTCTCAACCAAAAAGTCGCGGGCATTCGCCTGATTAAAGCCCTGTTTTTCTTCCCTTTTGTCATTTCTCAGGTGGTCGTTGGCTTAGTGTTTGCGTGGTTCTATGACCCCTCATTTGGTTTGCTGACACAAATCATGGTGGGAATGGGCTTTGATCCTGTATCCATTCTTGCTGACGAAGATTTGGTCACTTACGGAATCATTGCGGCTGGTCTTTGGCCACAAGTCGCGTACTGCATGATTTTGTACCTCACAGGCTTGAACAACCTCGACCCAGAACAGCTAGAAGCCGCCCGTTTAGATGGTGCTCGTCGCTGGAAAATGATGTGGTACGTGGTGGTGCCACAGCTCAAACCTGCCACTTTTATCGCAGTGGTAGTGACCGTGATTGGCGCCTTGAGGTCTTTTGATTTAGTCGCAACCATGACAGCCGGCGGCCCGTGGGGCAGTTCAACCGTGCTGGCGTACATGATGTATGAAGAGTCGATATTCAACTATCGCATGGGCTACGGCGCAGCGGTGGCCGTGGTGCTGTTCCTCATTATGGATATCTATATCGCCTACTTCTTGTGGCGCATGCTGAAAGGAGAGCGCTAATGTTTCCTAGACCGATTGAACATCAAGGCAGGTTCATCAATGTTGGCTATCGTGTCGCGCTCTACATTGCCGTCATCCTTTGGCTTATCCCGCTAGCCGCGGTGTTGATGACCTCGATTCGCTCCATTGCCGATATCAATGCGGGTAACTATTGGGGCTGGCCTGATGAACTACAGTTTGTTGAAAACTATACCCAAGTCTTCATTGCCACACCCATGGCGCGCTATTTGTTGAACAGCTTGCTGATCAGCCTCCCTGCGGTTGCGGGCGCGGTTGCGCTATCAACGTTGGCGGGTTTTGCACTGGCGAAATACAAGTTCAAAGGCAATGTTCTACTTTTCGCTATGTTTATTGGCGGGAACTTTGTGCCTTTTCAAATTTTGATGATTCCCGTGCGTGATTTGACCATTGATCTCGGGTTGTACGACACGCACTGGGCGCTGATTTTCTTCCATGTCGCGTTCCAAGCCGGTTTTTGTACCTTGTTCATGCGCAACTTTATGGTGGGAATACCGGACGCGTTGATAGAAGCAGCGAGGGTCGAAGGGGTAAGCGAATGGCGAATTTTCTGGTATGTGGTGCTTCCTTTAGTGAGGCCCGCACTGGCGGCATTGTCGGTTTTGGTCTTTACCTTTATTTGGAATGACTTTTTCTGGGCGCTAGTACTGGTTCAAAGCGATGAGGTTCGTCCTGTTACGGCAGGCCTGAACGCATTGCAAGGTCAGTGGCTCGCGTCTTGGCAATACATGTCAGCGGGAGCGGTGATTGCCGCACTGCCACCGGTGGCATTGTTCTTTACGATGCAACGACACTTTATTGCTGGCTTAACCCTTGGTGCGACAAAAGGGTAATGCTGGTTTTACTGAACGACGGATATTTTCGAACAACAGAAAGGATGAAGAGAATGAGAACGCTTGCAAAAAAAAGCTTTGGCGTACTGTGCAGTCTGTTTCTTCTGCTAAGTGGCTCAGTCAACGCAGGGGAGTTGGTGATCAACTCTGATGCCTCTGATCCCGCGCCGAAAAAAGCATGGGCTGAGGTGATTGCGAAATTCGAAGAAGCAAACCCAGACATCACGGTGAAGTACAACCTGTATGACCATGAAGCCTACAAAACCACGATCCGTAACTGGTTGGTAACGTCGCCACCTGATGTCGTGTTTTGGTATGCAGGTAACCGTATGAAAACCTTCGTTGACCGCGGCTTGTTCGAAGATGTCAGCGATATTTGGTCAGCAAACAACATGGCAGAAGACTTCTCAAGCGCCATGCCAGCAATGACCAGTAACGATAAGCAATATGGCGTGCCATACACCTATTACCAGTGGGGCATGTACTACCGCAAAGACTTGTTTGCCAAATACGACATCGCTGTGCCTAAAACGTGGGACGAGTTTGTCGCTGCATCGAAGACGTTGAAAGACAACGGTGTTACGCCGTTCACCATCGGCACGAAGTACCTGTGGACGGCTGCAGGTTGGTTTGATTACTTGAACATGCGTGTGAACGGTCTGGATTTCCACATTGACCTGATGGACGGCAAAGTGCCCTACACCGATCCCCGTGTGAAAGCGGTTTTCGCGAAGTGGGATGAACTGGTGAAACCGGGTTACTACCTTGAAAACCATGCGTCTTACTCTTGGCAGGAAGCACAGCCATTCTTGTACAACGGCGAAGCGGCGATGTACTTGATGGGCAACTTCTTGGCAGCGAACTTTACCGATGAAGTGCGTCCTAACATGGGCTTCTTCCAGTTCCCAGTGATCGACCCAGCGGTTCCAAACGCGGAAGATGCGCCTATGGATACGATTCATATTCCGTCGAAAGCGAAGAACAAAGAAGATGCGCGTAAGTTCCTCGCGTTTGTTGCTCAACCTGACATTCAAACCATGATCAATGAAGCGTTGTTGCAGATACCGACCAACAACAAAGCAACACCAAAAGATGATGAGTACCTGAATGCAGGTGTCTTGATGCTGAATGAAGCGGCGGGTACGGCGCAGTTCTATGACCGTGATACCGACCCTTCTATGGCGAAAGAAGGCATGAAGGGCTTCCAGCAATACATGGTTCACCCTGATCGCATCGACAAAATTCTGACTAAGTTAGAGAAAACGCGTCAGCGTACCTTTAAAGAATAAGCATAAGAATCATTGCTAGCATTTGCGGAGGCCCCCTCGATGGCCTCCGCTTTTTTATTTCCACGCTTTATATCGCTACACCCCGCCATTTCTCTTCGATCTGCACCTTGCCAGCACGCCAAATCGCGCGGATATTCCATATGCATGACGCGATATCTGTCACAAAACATCCTTTGGTGTACTAGAGTTATGGGACTGGTTTTTTAATTTCAGTGGGTTGATTCAACGCGCTGAGTATTTTGTTCGGACGGTGCTATGCCCAACCTGATTAGCGACAGTTATATGAACTCGACATATTTTAACTCTCGTTCAAAGGAGCGAGATGATCAGTCTGCGGGCAGTATTAATAACGTTAATCTGACAGTCACTGAGCGGGCTGAACTGTTGAACAAAGAACGCGAAGAAAAGAAGCAAGCCGAAGCAGCGCAAGAAGAAGCCCCGCAAAAACGTGATTTTCGTGGTTTGATTGACCGAGTGGCCGAACAAGAAGCCCAGAAAGCCAAGTTCTCAGCGTACACCACCCGACAGCAAGAACTGCTCAAGCAGGTGGAAAATACCATTACTCCTCAAAGCAACGAACGCAGCTACGAATTTAAAGTCTAGTGTTAACGTTTAGCTCCGGTGTTTGCGCCGATGTTTAGTGCCGATGTTTAGCGATGCTTTTTCAATTGATTAGTCGGTCCAGCGATATTTCCCCATCTTAACGACCCACACTCATTTCTCGTCGACGTGACCGTTTCTATTGAATATCTAGGGTAGAGTGGGCGTATTCTCAATCTACTCACAAGCATCGTGACGTTGCTTGTGTGTATCAACACGCAAAGGAGTGTGTATGTCGTTAACCCCTTTTCATGTCGCCATTCCTGTTCGACACCTTGAAGAGTCCCGCGCGTTTTATCGCGATGTTTTACGGTGCAGTGAAGGACGCAGCAGTGAGTGCTGGGTGGACTTTAATCTTTACGGACATCAACTGGTGATCCACCATGACCCTGCGATGGGGGAAGAGGGGAAAGTTCGGCTCCACCATAACTCGGTGGATAGCCATTCCGTACCCGTGCCACACATTGGTGTGGTGCTTGAAATGGCGGATTGGGAAGTGCTCGCAGCGCGGCTTAAAGAAAAAGGCGTGGCCTTTGTTATCGAGCCCTATGTGCGGTTTAAAGGGCAACCGGGCGAGCAAGCGACCATGTTCTTCTATGACCCTTCGGGTAATGCGTTGGAATTCAAATCGTTCAAGGACATCGAGGCTCAGCTTTTCGAAACCTGATGCTATTTGAGAGTGCTATTTGAACTCTAGCGCTGATCAAATCCACGTTTGATCGTCTGTGGCGACAGTCACGCCCGTCACGTCTGAACCTGTGTGTTGCGTGGATGCGGGTTCAATCATCATAAAGTGCGTATCGGGCGTTGCCACAGGGCAGTGCTCCACGCCTTTTGGCACGACGTACATTTCACCGGGGTTGAGCACAATCTCCTTGTCTCTGAGTTTCAGAGTAAGCTGGCCTTTCCACACCAGAAACAATTCGTCTTCGTTTTCATGACTGTGCCACACCAACTCACCACTGCCTTTGGCGATTTTTACCAACTGCCCGTTGGATTCAGCGAGAATTTTTGGTGTCCATTCTTCTTCAAACAGCGAGAACTTCTCCGTGATTGAAATCTTATCCATCATAAACTCCTTTTATTGTTTAAAACCCCGCCATCTTTTCGCCATTTTTGTTCATTGAATTTCCATTTTTCCTCCACGGTGTTGACATCTAAAGCAGGTGTAATAGTCATCAACAACCAAAGAAATAGTGAGAATAATGATGAGCAAACAAACAGAATCTAGCCGCTATACTCACCGAAATAACGATGAGTATAGGCATGAGCGTCCGGCACAAGACAATGGTATTTGGCGACAGTTTTCGTTTGGTATTCCGACATGGTTATGGCCGCTGTTGATTTGTTTGGTGTGGCTGATTCAACTGGCGGCGCATTAAAGGTTTTTACGACGAACTTGACGACGAATTCGTTTATGCGTTTTGCCAGCGCTTGATTGAACGCTTAACAGGTTCTGGTAGCCCGAATACGCGCAGGTTACCTGCCAACACGAGCACCACACCCAATGCGGATAACCATGTCCATTCATACCCTTCGAACACGGTAGAGAGTGACAGGGCAACCAGCGGGAATAACACGGTGCAATACGCAGCTTTTGCAGCACCAATTCGGCCTACCAAAGCGAGGTACGTGTTAAACCCGATGACTGAGCCAACAATGGCCAGATAGACGAGAGCAGAAAGATACAGCGGTGTGGTTGGCACATCCAATGGCACACCCATGAACAGCGCGATGACGAAAAGGTATATTGCGCCGTAGCCCATCGCCCACGCGGTTGTTGGTAGCAATGGCATCTCTTTCTTCTGGGCTTTAGCAGACACCATGTTCCCCATAGAAAAGAAATACGTGCCGACCAACGAAAGTGCGAGCCCCAGTAAGATGCTGGTGTCCATTTCTGCGCTGAGAAATTGGGAAGCAAAGAGTAAAACAACCCCAGTGAATCCCATGAGCGCCCCTTGAATAAAGCTGCCAGCAGGACGGCGTTTCTCCAATATCCACAGATTGAACGCATTCAGAATAGGTGCAAGTGAGAACACAACGGCGTTGAGCCCGCTCGGCAGATATTGCGTTGCTGCGTAGAAACAAAGGAAGTTGTTTGAAAACAGACACAGTGCGAGCAATGCGGCCATTTTGTGATTTTCGGCAGAGAGACGTGGCAACGCGTTGCGAAACAGCAACACAGCAAACAGCGCTAATGATGCCAACCCAAATCGCCAACCCACGGATACCACCACAGAGGTGTCACCGATTTGATAAGCAATGGCGAGCCAGGTTGACCCCCAGATAAACACGGTTGCTGCGTATAATATTCCGTTCATGCGCTACCACTCTCCGTTTACATACCCAACGCGTTGGAATGAAATTAACCCGCTGCTTACTTAGGTATGACGCCTAGCCAAAGACGTTGTTTTTATGAAATGCACCGTCGTCGCGTGTCGATAGGAAATATCAAAAACAGTTAAGACATCGGTTTAATGCAACGCCAATATAACGCGCTACTGATCGTCGTTCTTACAAGGAATTGCTATTTTTATAGAATCTTGCGCTTTTCTTTTTCGACTGGTGTTCATCGAGATAGGCAATCAGTATATTAAAGGGAGCATCATCAAGGAGTCGTGATGAGTAAAAGCAAGTCTCAACAGATTCAGAGACAACGGATTCAGAGACAACGGGTTTACAACGTGTTGCAAAACAACACGGCAAAGTTGCACAACGAGCTATGGCTGGAAAACGGCATGGGTTCTGCTGTGTGGAGCAACAGCCACGGCAGCGCGAGCTATGACAAACCCGGGCATCATACGTTGAGCTTTTACTTGGCCGGCGGTGAGAACACCAAGCGCCGTTCGCGCACCGGAGATCTTTACGGTGGCGAAGATAAGTTGTGTTTGATGCCTAAAGACCATCGTTCAGACTGGTCGTTTTCTGACCCTTTCCGTTTTTTCCATTTCTATTTCGAACAGGCGCATTTACAGCGCTTTGCCGAACAGGTTTTCGACAAAGAAGGCCGCCATATTGAGTTGAAAGAGTGTACATTCGTTGACGATCCTTTTGTCAGTCAACTGGTTCGTCAAACCATGTTGAAACTGGACTGGTCGCAAAGCACGGATAGGTTGATGCTCTCTCACGCGCAACAAATGATGTTGCTACATATGGTGAGGCAATATTGTCATCAGCCCATGAAGTTGGCTGTTAGCAGTGGTGGCTTGTCACCGCAAAATCAACGTCGCGTCATTGAATATGTCGAAGCCCATCTTTCGCAAGCGTTTTCATTGGCTGAGTTGGCGGCGTTAACACAGTTAAGCGAGTTTCACTTTGCGCGCATGTTTAAAACGAGTTTCGGTACAACACCGCATCAATACGTGCTGTTTCGCCGCGTTGAACTGGCGAAAATCCTACTGACTCAGAACAGCCTTTCCTTGGTCGATGTGGCGTCGGCGTGCGGATTTTCCTCTCAACAACACCTCTCACAACAATTCAAACTTCGTGTTGGAGCAACTCCTGCCGTGTTCCGTCGTGAACAGGTAAAAGGTCATTAACCTCGAACAACATGAATCCTGCGTCTTCATCACCCTAATTGCTCAATCTTGATACACAACCTCTTTAGCGGTATGCGTAAATTGAAGTGTTAGTACCAATCAAATTACATGTTCAGTCATTCTTGCTAGTTTAAAACTCGGTTGTGCCCAAAGGAGAACGCGCATGACGACCAACGAAGCGACACCGATAGAGAAATTTGTGACGGTTTCCCGTGCTTGCGGCGAAGTGTGGGGTTTACAGTGTAAAGATGGCTGGGTGATCTGCGACTCTTCGATTTATGAAGATACCGATGTCATGCCGTTTTGGTCATCGAAAGATGCGGCTGCGATTCACTGTGTGGACGAATGGGAAGATTTTGCGCCCGTGTCGATCGCGATTCCCGAGTTTTTAGATGAGTGGTTAGTTGATCTGGCGAAAGACGCCGTGATGCTTGGCCCTGATTGGGGGAGTGATCTGAGTGGTGAGGAAATAGAAGCCGCCGAATTGGTCACTCGGTATTTACAGATAAACCTTCCTCACTAGCGTGCACGCACCGCGCACCGCGCACTGTCAATTTCCATTTACAGAACCTTCTTTACAGTGTGTGTTGCTGCTGAACGCGCTCTTGCGTTGCCGTTTCTGATTACCGACTGCTATTCCTTTTAGTGACTGTGTTGGCGATGTCGCCAGCGAAAAGGAATCAATTTGCTTTTAGCAAGCAGGCAGGAGAATTTGAGTATGGCAAATACAACCATTAACCCAATGGGAACGGATGGCTTTGAGTTTGTGGAATATACCGCGCCCAACGCGGCAGGGATTGCTGAACTCAAAACGCTATTTTCGATGATGGGCTTTGCAGAAATCGCCAAGCACAAACATAAAGACGTGTGGTTATATCGCCAAGGTGACATTAACTTCATCGTAAATGGTGAACATGACTCACAGGCAGAAGGGTTCGCCAAACAGCATGGTGCCAGCGTGAATGCCATGGCATTTCGGGTGAAGGATTCAAACCACGCCATGCACTATGCCGTACAACAAGGCGCTGAGGCATGCGAGCCTCGTATTGGCCTTATGGAGCTGAACATTCCTGCAATTCACGGCATTGGTGGGTCGTATCTTTACTTGGTTGATCGATATGGTGACAGCGAGATTTATGACATCGATTTTAACTTCTACCCCCACTGGCAGGAGACGTTAAAAGAGGCCGATGCAGGTTTACAGGTCATCGATCATCTCACCCATAATGTCGAAAAAGGCAACATGGACGTTTGGTCTGATTTTTATGACCGTATCGCCAATTTCAAAGAGATCCGATTCTTCGACATTGAAGGCAAACTCACGGGGTTGAAATCCCGCGCCTTGACCGCGCCTTGTGGGAAAATTCGTATACCAATTAATGAATCGAGCGATGATAAATCGCAAATCGCTGAGTATCTTGATGCATACAACGGAGAAGGCATTCAGCATATTGCACTGAGCACGGAAGATATCTATCAAACCGTGGAAACCCTGCGGTCGCGCGGAATGCGGTTTATGAATACGCCTGATACCTATTATGAAAATGTCGATTCACGTGTAGAAGGCCACGACGAAAATGTGGAAACATTGCGTGATTATCGCGTGTTAATTGATGGCAGTATCGACACGGGCATTTTACTGCAGATTTTCACCGATACGGTTATTGGTCCCGTGTTCTTTGAAATTATCCAGCGCAAAGGCAATCAAGGTTTTGGCGAGGGGAATTTCCAAGCGTTGTTTGAGTCGATTGAACTCGATCAGATTCGACGCGGCGTGTTGGATGCGGGTTAACGCTTTGGCTTGCAGAGTTGTTAGTCAAAGAAGCATGAGGCCGTTAGTGCGGCCTTCTTTCGCGAAAAGTTCGTTGGGTGAAAGGTTATTGAGTACTTAAACGTCCAATGATTTATCGTTTTTACGGATATCAAAAAGCAATTGATAGAAGAATTCTTTGCGCAAGGTCGATTCGCTATCATCAAATCGTAGACCCGCCGTTGGTGGGTCTTTTTCGTTATTGACTGCTACAACCTTGCCCGTTATTTTCCCGCTGATCGAATCACCATACTCCAAGATAATTTGCAGCGTTTCATCTTCAAAGAGTAAATGATCGTCAGCAGAGACTTCCAAGCAGCACCCTGATACGGAATAGTCAGTCATCGTTGCGTTGAAAGTCCCTTCGCTGTCTTGGATACGAATTGACATATTGGTATCAATGCGCGGTTGTTGGCGAATTTGCCTGTGTGCGACGTTATCCGGAATAGAGACAATCAGCAGCTTGATCGGGCTTTTTATCACGCCCATGACCAAGCACCGAAACGCGATAACATCGCGAAATTCGCTGTCAGTAATGGCACGGACAATAATTTGATTATTAGGTATCTGAAACCGTTCAATAATCGGGTCTTGACCTGTCGGGCAGTCAATTAAAAGAAACTGCTCTTTTCTGTACCCGACTAGCCGAGAAACCACCTGCGTTTTACGTGGGTCGTCAGACAGTTCAATATTGAGCCGAGCCCCGACGGCAAGCAGTCGATAGAAACTGTCAGAGCCTTCGGTTTTGAGTGATTGCATGGCAATGTTCCGTCGAGATTTCGCTTAAAGATATTTGTTTATGATGCTGTTTATTTCATTGTTTTCATTCATTTGAAGCAGGCGTTGATCGATATATTGCTTGATCTCAGGGTCGATGTTGGGTGAATACGCCAAATGAATGTTGTAGTTTGGGATCAGGTTGCTGACTTGATGGAGTTGGTAGTCTTGGTCTGTAAACCCTAAACGTTTTAAGTGATATTTGAGGCGAATATCCATTTCGACAAACCCCCCAGTATTTTTTAGTCGGTCTACAACGCGAAACGCCGCATCGTAATTCTTCACTCTGACTTCGCTCACTTCCCCTTTCTTAATCTTTGCATCAAGCCCGGGGTAGTCAAACCCAAACAACAAAACAGCAATCTTGCCATTCAAATCATGGGGTAACTGATATGGGAGGCCATCATTTGTATTGCTCACAATGCTGTGTTTGACCTCAAAAAGCGGCGATGAAGAGAGGTTGGCGGATTGCATTCCTCCCCATTGCGGACTGCCGTAGGTGATCCAGTTTTTGTCTTGATTGTCAGTCAATTGGAGAACCATTCTGTTGAAAGGGTAAGTATGAATGGCCAATTCATGGTCGCTCCCTTCGAGCGCTTTGACCAAAACATCGGTGATGATCCCTCGATGGTTCTGGCCTTCATCTTGTATTTGCAATGGCTCGGATTGATCTTGCACCACATAGTAGTCAAGAGTATCGGCAACAGTGGGGGAGGAGATGATAAGCCCGGTCGAACAACATAATGGCAATAGGTAAGCACGAGAAATCCAAGGGCTTTTTTTAGACATAGTAATGATCATCCAAGTTTGTGATTTTTGGCTACTATTAGAGATAACTGCTTCTTAATTGAGACACCAAATAAGCCTAGACTATGTTGAATCAAAAAGAGAATCTTCCTCATCCATCAAGTATGGCCGCCAGATTGGTGGGCAGGTTGTTGTTCGTATGTAGTCTGTTGGCCTTTTTGGTCGCCGCGTTTGCTTTGTATTTGGATTACCAAGCGCGCTCAGAGCAACTTCGTCAGAATGCGTTACTGATCCATGACACCGATTTATCGAGTATCTCGAACAGCGTTTGGCAAGAAGATCTCGATCAAGTGGGTGTCATCGTGAGCGGAATTTTTCAGCACCCCGATATTTCCTACGTCCGTGTTTTTGATTCTTCCCGTGTGTTAGCAGAAGCGGGAGAAAGCCCACCAGAGCCGAAAATTTCATATCAATGGCCCATGGTTCATGAGCAATTTGGCAACAAGTACAGTCTTGGTTATGTGCAGATAGAAGTCAGCTTACAGCAGGTTTATAACGCGTTAACCGAGCGATTTTTGACACTGCTTTTATTTTTGGGCGGCGCGATTTTGGTGCTCGGCGGAATGGTATTTTTCATCGTTTACATTGATGTCGTTCGACCGCTGATATGGATTTCCCAAGGCGTGACGAAGTTTGATGGCGACAACTTACCCACGGCCATCGTACCGCCAAAAAGTAAAATGGGTGAGGAGTTGGTGACTTTGTACACTCAGTACAACAACACGGTTGAAAAAATGCGTGAATACAGTGCTGAGCTTCATCAATCTAAAGAAACGGCGGAAGATGCCAACCTGAAAAAGAGTGAGTTTCTGGCCAACATGAGTCATGAAATTCGCACGCCAATGAATGGCATCATTGGTATGTCCTCGCTGCTGAAAGGCACGCCACTAAACGAAGAGCAGCAAGAGTTCATTGACATGCTGGAGACGTCTTCACTGTCTTTGTTGGATATTATTAACGACATTTTGGATTTCTCTAAGATAGAAGCGGGTAAATTTGAGTTGGAAATTTTAGAGCTCAACTTGTTTGAACTTAACCGAGATATTGAACACCTCTTCCGGCTGAGAACGAAGGAAAAAGACCTCGCGTTCGAGTGTCATGTGGATGAAAGCCTTGCGCCTGTGTTAATGGGTGACGCGGTGAGGTTGCGTCAGGTGATGATTAACTTGGTCGGGAACGCTGTGAAGTTCACCGAGCAGGGCAGTATTCATGTGGGCATTCGCAAGGTCGAAAGCGAAGATCAGCAAGTCACAGTGCTATTTGAAGTACGGGACACGGGTATTGGTATCCCTGTCGACAAGCACGACACGATTTTTGAGAAATTTGAGCAAGCTGATGGCAGCATGAGCCGCAATTTTGGTGGTACAGGGCTAGGGCTAGCCATTTCAAGCCAGATCGTAGAGTTAATGGGCGGTCAATTGCAGCTTGAAAGCGCCGAGAACGAAGGAAGTCGCTTCTTTTTCACTACCACCTTTGATAGGGCTCAAGTGCCAGAAGGGGCTCCGATCGATTCCATGCTGTTTGCTGATGCGGCGATTTTGCTGGTGGATGACAGCCGTTTGAACATGCGCATTACCAGTGCCCAACTCGGTAGCATGGGGTGTCAGGTGTCATGCTGTTTACGACCAGAAGATACGGAAGAAATGATTGCTGAGCGGATGGAATCCGGTAGGCCATATAAAGTGGTGATCCTTGATAAATTGATGCCTAACGTTGATGGTTTCGCCATTGCCTCTCGGCTGCGGAGCCGTTTTGGCCAGCGCTGTCCAAGCTTAATGATGATCACTGCCGCGCCAGATATGCATGATAGCGTGAAGCTAGAAAATTTTCGTATCGAGGGATATTTGTCTCGCCCTTATAAATTCAATGACCTTAAAAATGTGTTAGCTCGTATTCTTCGTGGTCAGCAGTCGCAATTTGATGTTATTCAAATGAGTGGCGAAGTTAATGAGCAATCCCCCGCAGCAAGAGAGGTCGAGGAGTCAGGTTTCTATCATGGTCATGTGCTGGTAGTGGAAGACACCTTGGTGAATCAGCGCGTGGTGCAGGCGATGTTAACGCGTCTTGGTGTTGAGGTCGTATTGGCTGAGAACGGTAAGGTGGCGCTGGAACTTTGTCAGCAAGAAAGTTTTGATTTGATCTTTATGGATTGCCAAATGCCCATCATGGATGGGTACCAAGCCTCAAGATTGTTGAGAGAGTATGGTTACGCGCCGCATACGCCGATAGTAGCACTTACCGCCAATGCGACCTCACAAGACCGAGATGATTGCTTAAAAGCGGGCATGGATGACTATATCGCTAAGCCAGTGAGGAAAGCGGATTTAGAGCGCATGATAAAGCTGCACATGCCGGGGTCGGTGCAAGAGCGTGCTAAAACGAATTAGGCGAATACGCCCCGCACAATAACCGCTCAAAAAAACGCCTGCATACTTTGCAGGCGTTTTGCTATTCACGCGACTGGCTGTGTGTTCTTTGGCGCTAAGCGCTCGCCCAGCCAGTGAGCATGGCAGAGATTCTCGCCATTACATGGCGGATTTCCACTCTTCAAGCAAGGCATCATAATTGATGGTTTGCCCTTTCGGTTTCTCGTTTTGTAGCTTGGCTTTTGGCGCACCTGGAAGGTTTAGCCAATAGTCAGCATCACGCGGTTTGTTGAGCTTAGGCCCACATTCACCTTGTACATTGGCACGCTCAAGACGACGCAACACTTTATCTTGCGCGGCGGCTAAGCCGTTAAGCGCTTCTTGCGGTGTTTTCTCGCCATTTGCGGCTTCCGCGATGAATTGCCACCACAGTTGAGCCAGTTTTGGATAATCCGGAACGTTAGTGCCTGTTGGTGTCCACTGAACGCGTGCTGGACTGCGATAGAACTCGACCAGTCCACCCAGTTTTGGCGCAACATCAGTCATGGCTTGCGAGTTAATATCAGACTCACGAATCGGCGTTAAACCAACCAACGTCTTCTTCAGCGAGACGGTTTTAGCCACAGTAAACTGCGCATACAACCATGCTGCCATACGACGTTTCGGTTCAGTTGATTGCATGAGCGTCCAAGAACCTGTGTCTTGGTAGCCCAGCTTCATACCTTCTTCCCAGTATGGACCGCGAGGCGAAGGTGCCATGCGCCACTTCGGCGTTCCGTCAGGGTTAACCACGGCCAAACCTGGCTTAGTCATGTCAGCGGTGAACGCGGTGTACCAGAAGATTTGTTGAGCGATAGACCCTTGTGCAGGCACAGGGCCAGCTTCTGAGAAGGTCATACCTTGCGCTTCTGGTGGCGCGTAATCACGCAGCCAATCCACGTATTTGGTGGTGGCAAACACTGCCGCTGGGCCATTGGTTGCCCCGCCGCGCTCGACACTTGAACCCACAGGTGAACAGCCGTCCACGCGGATGCCCCATTCATCGACAGGGATACCGTTAGGAATGCCTTTGTCGCCCGCGCCCGCCATGGAGAACCATGCATCAGTAAAACGCCATCCTAATGATGGGTCTTTTTTACCGTAGTCCATGTGCCCATAAACGCGTTCGCCGTCGATTTCTTTTACGTGAACGGAAAAGAATTCGGCAATGTCTTCATAGGCCGACCAGTTAACAGGCACACCCAGTTCATAGCCGTAGATGTCTTTGAATTTGGCTTTGAGATCGTCGCGGGCAAACCAGTCAGCACGGAACCAATAGAGGTTGGCAAATTGTTGATCCGGTAGCTGGTAGATTTTTCCGTCTGGGCCTGTGGTAAAACTAAGGCCGATGAAGTCATCAAGGTCGAGTGTTGGCAAGGTAATGTCTTTACCTTCACTTTCCATGTAGTCGCTGATCGGGAAGACTTTCCCGTATCGGAAGTGCGTACCAATCAAGTCAGAGTCATTGATGTAGGCATCATAGATACTGCGGTTTGATTGCATTTCAGTTTGCAGCTTTTCGACCACATCCCCTTCTTGAATCAGGTCATGTGTCACCTTGATCCCCGTGACCGCTTCGAAGGCTTTTGCAAGCACTTTCGATTCGTATTCATGGGTGGTGATGGTTTCGGATACGACCTTGATTTCCATACCGCGGAAAGGTTTGGCTGCATTTGTGAACCACGCTAGTTCTTTAAGCTGTTCATCTTTGGTAAGCGTTGAAGGGGTAAATTCATCATTCACCCACTTCGATGCTGCGTCGCTGTACTGGTCGGCGTTTACCGCCGGTGCTAGTAACAACCCGATCATGAACCCGAGAGGCGTCCATTTGGTTACAGCAGGCAATTGCTTCATAGTTTCGCTCCTTTGTCGTTTTCCCTAACCCCAACGAAGAACGGTGACTAGCCATACAATAGCTATCCCAAAGGGATACCAAATGGGAAGATCCGTCATTCCGATGAAGAGAAGGTGAATATAGGCACTGCCGAGCAGGCCTATAAATAATCGATCACCACGGGTTGTGCGGATAGGCAAAAATCCTTTCCTTTCCACGCAAGGCCGAAGTACTTCGAATACGGTCATGGCTGTCAACATGCAGCCAATAGTGATAAAAAACAGAGCACTTGGTAGTGTCCAGGCCATCCAACTCATTGTCTTTCTCCTTAAACGCGTCCTAGTGCAAAACCTTTAGCGACATGGTTACGAACGAACCAAATCACCAATAACCCGGGTACTATGGTGAGTACCCCTGCCGCTGCCAGCACGCCCCAATCGATACCGGATGCACTCACTGTCCGCGTCATGGTGGCGACAATGGGTTTGGCGTTGACTGACGTCAATGTTCGCGCCAGCAAGAGTTCAACCCAGCTGAACATGAAACAGAAAAATGCGGTGACACCAATGCCTGAACGGATCATGGGAATGAAAATTCGCACGAAGAATCGCGGAAAGCTGTAGCCGTCGATGTAGGCGGTCTCGTCGATTTCCTTCGGCACGCCCGAAATAAAGCCTTCTAAGATCCATACCGCCAAAGGCACGTTAAACAAGCAGTGCGCGAGTGCGACGGCGATGTGGGTGTCAAAAAGCCCAACCGAGCTATAAAGCTGAAAGAAAGGCAGCAAAAACACCGCGGGCGGCGCCATTCGGTTGGTGAGCAGCCAAAAGAAAAGGTGTTTGTCGCCAATGAAACGGTAGCGTGAAAACGCGTATGCCGCGGGCAAGGCGACGGAGAGTGACAGCAAAGTATTAATGGTCACGTAAGTCAGTGAATTGAGGTAGCCGTTGTACCAACTAGGGTCAGTGAAAATGATGATGTAGTTTTCGAGCGTAAAAGAGTGCGGCCAGAACGTAAGGCCACCGAGAATTTCCTCGTTGGTTTTGAATGACATCATCAGCAGCCAATAGATAGGCAGCATTAAAAACAGTATGTAGGCGGAAAGCCCTATCGATTTTTTGTTCATGGCTTAATCCCTCCTGTCCATGCTGGTCATGGCGGTGTAGAACACCCAACACACCAATAAAATGATGAGGAAATAGATGATCGAAAATGCGGCAGCAGGGCCAATATCGAACTGACCTACCGCCATCTTGGTGAGAGCTTGAGACAAGAAAGTGGTGGAGTTGCCGGGGCCACCGCCGGTGAGCACAAAGGGTTCGGTGTAGATCATAAAGCTGTCCATAAAGCGCAGCAGAACGCCCAGCAAGAGCACGCTTTTGAGCTTAGGCAGTTGGATGTAACGGAACACCGCCCAGTTCGAAGCGCGGTCAATCTTTGCGGCTTGGTAGTAAACATCAGGTATGGCGCGAAGCCCTGAATAGCAAAGCAGCGCTACTAGCGATGTCCAGTGCCACACATCCATCACCAGTACGGTTATCCACGCATCCACCGGATCTGACGCATAGTTATATTCCACGCCAATGTTATTGAGAAACCAGCCGAGCAAACCAATATCCGCTCGCCCGAATATCTGCCATATCGTGCCGACCACGTTCCATGGGATAAGTAGCGGAACAGCGAGCACGATCAGCACGATTGAGGCCTTGAGCCCTCGGGCTGGCATGGTGAGTGCTACGGCAATGCCCAGTGGTATTTCAATGGCGAGTACGCAGAAGGAATAGATAAACTGGCGCACGAGCGAGTCGTGTAAGCGCGGGTCGTTAAGGATTTCGCGATACCATTCCGTGCCGACAAAGTAGCGCGTGTTTTGGTCAAAAATATCCTGAATGGAGTAGTTCACCACCGTCATCAGCGGAATGATGGCGGAGAAGGCAACCAAGAGGAACACGGGCATAACCAATAGCCATGCGCGATTGTTTTCGGTTTTAGTTTGCATCCTGCGCTCCCGTTTCTATGTCGGGCTGTTGGGGTTCTCCAGCCAGAAATTCGTCGATGTATAGCTTTAGCCATTGGGCAGGAAAGCTAATATGGGCGTGATCCGTGGGCACGGGCGCTTCCTCGGCAATGCGCAGTTTTAGGGGCTGGCTACCAAAACGAACCGTCACAATTTTGTAGGTGCCGAGGTCTTCAACGAACTCCACCGGGACTTGCCATGCGTCGTCTCGTTTCTCTTGCCATAAATGAACAAACTCAGGGCGAATACCGACTTTGATGTTGTTGCTCTCTGTTTGTGCCAACACATCGCGCTGTTCAGCAGTGAGCAACATGTCTATCTCTTCAAAGCTGACATTGCCGTCTTGGCTTCTTTGTACAGGCAACAAGTTCATCCCTGGACTACCAATAAAGAACCCAACGAACGTGTGATTGGGGGATTCAAACAACTCGCGAGGTGTCCCAAATTGCACAATGGCACCGTCATACATCACGGCGATTTCTTCCGCGAACGTGGCGGCTTCAAGCTGATCGTGGGTGACGTAAATCATGGTGATGTGGAACTGTTCGTGGATTTGTCGCAACTTTCGGCGCAGCTTCCATTTGAGGTGAGGGTCAATCACCGTCAGTGGCTCATCGAACAAGATGGCGGAAACGTCTTCGCGAACCAGCCCTCGCCCCATCGACACTTTTTGTTTTTCGTCTGCGGAGAGATTGCTGGCGCGCTTATCCAGAACCGGAGTCAGTTCGAGCAGTTCCGCCACGTCGCTGACGCGAGAGCGCACTTTGGCCTCGGGTGTTTTCATATTACGCAGCGGGAACGCGAGGTTGTCGTACACCGTCATGGTGTCGTAAACCACGGGAAACTGGAAAACCTGCGCGATGTTTCTTTCTTGCGGGGCAAGTTGGCTGACGTCTTGATGGTCGAAAACCACTTTCCCTTCGGACGGCGTGAGCAGGCCTGAAATGATGTTGAGCATGGTACTTTTACCGCAGCCAGAAGGCCCTAACAGGGCATAGGCACCGCCATTTCGCCACGTATGGGTCATTTTTCTGATGGCGTAGTCGCTGCGACCTTGTGGAGAGGGCGAGTAAGAATGCGCCAGTGAATCGAGAATTATTTCTGCCATGCTTATCTCCTCACAAACGGCGCGCTGATTGAATCAGCTGCTTGGATTGGTCGAACACATACAGCTTGTGCGTTGGCACATAGATACTGATGCGCGCATCGACGGGGTAATCGTGAACACCGGGTAAATGAAGCACCATATTGATGTCTCGATTTCGTACGTGAAGGAAGGTTTCGCTGCCGCTGATCTCTGCCAATTCAACCTCAACAGACAGTTCGAGGTCATCGTCGTTGTGAGGCACCAAGCTCAAATGGTTTGGGCGGATACCGAATTGGTATTGCCCTTCATTGAGTTCGCTCAGATCCGTATTGAGTGGAAAGTGAATCGTTTCATTGAAAGAGACATTGCCCTCGCCAACACTGCCTTGGATCAGGTTGATGGGCGGCTCGCCAAACAAATCGGCACAGGTGACAGAAGCCGGGTGGTGATAAACCTCGGCGGTGGGCCCAGATTGGATGACTTGACCTTCGTGGATCAGCAACACGTTGCCACCCAATGCCAGTGCTTCGTTAGGTTCGGTGGTGGCGTAAACAGCAATGGTGTTGCGCTCCGCGAAGAGTTCACGCATTTCTTGGCGAAGTTCTTCTCGAAGTTTGTAATCGAGGTTGACTAGAGGTTCATCAAACAGAATCAAATCGGCACTTTTGACTAAGGCGCGTGCCATGGCAGTGCGTTGCTGCTGACCGCCAGAAAGCTCAAGAGGAAGACGATTAAGGAAAGATTCGATTCGAAGCATTTCGGCGGTTTCCTGAACGCGTTCTTTGATGATGTGTTCAGGATGCTTTTCAAGGCGCAATGGCGATGCGATGTTTTCGTACACCGTCATGTTCGGGTAATTGATGAATTGTTGGTACACCATGGACACGTTACGTTCTCGTACTGGCACGCCGGTTACATCCTGCCCGTTAAACAAGACGCTTCCAGAAGAAGGCTTATCTAAGCCTGCCATTAATCGCATTAAGCTGGTTTTTCCTGCCAATGTCCTGCCGAGCAGAACATTGAATGAACCGGGCTCGATGCGCAGATCAATGTTATCTAGCCATACTTCGTTGTTATTTATCCGTGTGACGCTTTTCAGTTCAAGTGACATGAAGGCTCCCTGAATCAGTGTTGGGGTCAATGTGGTAGCGTGAAAATCCTCTTAGCGAAAACGCGCACATTCATCACATTCCGAACGATATACGCTAGAAGTGTGCCAATAGTTAATGAAATGTTATCTACATGATTTTTAGATATATAATTTAATAATGAACAATAAGACTGTGAAAAAACTGTCACCTATTGTGTTGACTGTTAACACAATGTGAACAATGCTTAACGCTCATTTTATGTTCGAATGCGCATGGTGGGACGTTGTCATGAGCGATAAAGCTCACTCTCATAATCAGATAATCCAAGCCTCTTGGCAGCGTTGTCAGTCATTTGGGTTGATGCCAAAAAACACGCCTGAAATAGTGAAGCTCGATAATGGAGAGTGGAGCAATGTACGCGATCGTTCTCATGACTTGATTGCAACCACCCAAGAGCAAGTCCTACCTTTTTACGAGAACATTTTGGTGAACAGCAACAGTTTGGTGCTGTTAGCTGACAATGACGGGAATTTACTGAGTCGATGGGGACGGCCGGGTTTTGTGAATCAAATGGAGAAACATTTGTTTGATCACGGGACTAACTGGAGAGAGAAGTACAACGGGACCAATGCGGTAGGGACGGCTTTGCAAACAGGAGAAGCCGTTGCTGTAGGTCGAGACGAGCATTACTTAATCGCAAATCGTTACATGACCGCATCCGCTGCGCCGATATTCAACAGTGACCGTCATTTGGTGGGGGTGTTAAACATCTCATCTGATGCGTATTTGCCGACATCACACGTGACAGGCATGGTAAAGGTAATGACGCAGGCGGTTGAGAACCAGTTGATCATTGCCAACTATCACCATCACTGTCACATGCTCACGTTTAACACCAGCAGCGATAACCTCGCAAGCCAATGGGCCGGATTGTTAGTGTTCAATGAAGCGGGAGACATCATTGCGGCCAATCGCCGTGCTGATCTGTTGGTCGGACAAACGCTGGTGGGGCTGGATATTGCTTCTGTCACAGGGATTTCAGCACTCAAATTGTCAGCACACCCTGAACATCATCCCCTTTCATTTATTGGGTTATCTAAGTACCGTCTGTTTGGGACGATTAAGCGACCCGTCAATCAGACCATTCGCTCGCCACTTTCGGTGCCTTTTCCTGTTTCAGCGCCAACAACACCCCCATCAAATGTGAATATAAAGCCGAGCGAGCGTCGGCTGAAGCATTTGGATCTAGGCGACGCCAAAATGCAAAAAGCCATTCGCCAAGCTCAAAGTGTGGTGAACAGCGATATTCCATTAGTGATCCAAGGTGAAACAGGCGTAGGCAAAGAGGTTTTTGCCAAAGCTACCCATGCGTCTTCGAGCCGAGTCGGCAAAAAGCTGGTGGCGGTAAACTGTGCAGCAATACCTGCAGATCTCGTGGAATCTGAATTGTTCGGTTATGTGAAAGGTGCGTTCACAGGGGCGAGTGCAAAAGGCAGCATTGGCTATATTCGGCAAGCCGACGGCGGCACCTTAATGCTGGATGAAATTGGCGACATGCCATTGCATGTGCAAGCTCGGTTACTCAGAGTGCTGCAAGAGAAAGCCGTGACACCGCTTGGCAGCACAGAGAGTTATGCCGTGGATTTTCGTGTGATATGTGCAACACACCAATCGCTGCGAGAAGCGGTCGCACAGAAACGATTTAGAGAAGACCTTTATTATCGCATCAATGGATTAACACTTTTCTTACCCGCATTGAGAGAGCGTTCTGACACCAACGCGCTTGTTACCGTGTTATTGCCTGAGCTTGCAGGGGAGATCAGCCCGCAAATTGATGATGATGTGTTTGATCTGTTTGCTCGTCACCCTTGGCCGGGCAATATTCGACAGTTGGTGAACACACTCCGCGTTGCCTTGGCGTTGTCGAACGGTGAGAGAGTGCAACCTCATCACCTGCCGGATGATTTCTTTCTAGACCTTCGACATGATGCTGTTCCACAATCACCGCAACTAAATGTGACTCCTCGAATTGCGAGCTGGCGCGAGAGCCTTCCTTCGTTGTATGCCGAAACGGAGGGTAACATCACCCGCATTGCAGAAATTTCAGGTGTAAGCCGTAACACCATCTACAAGCGTCTTCGGGTCCTTGGTATCAAATAACCAACCCTTCATCCTCCTCGTAAATGTCAATTAAATTAGCATCTTGTTGCACATACTTTCCGTATTGTGCCGAAAAAACTCATTATGACTCTAAATATTTTTTCTTAAAAAAGAGACTTTAGTCGCATTAATCGTTTGAGTGATGTTAACCGTATTGCGTGTTTTTTACGCATTTTCTGTGTGGGAATTGAGCGAGTTTGTTTTTCTGGTGAGTGAATGCTTAGTTGCATAAATGCATTGTTTGATTCAATTAGGCGACTTGTTATGCGATTTTATGGCGGTTTTATGAATGATTAAATGTTGGTGAATTGTTAGGCTAAGTATCTGTCAAGTGCTTTAAATGTTAATAAATATATCGTTGAACTCTGTGTTTCTAGGATGTTAATTTTTATTCCGCAGCATCAATGCAAACGGAATTTATAAGAAATACAGGAACGTATTCTATGAAAAAGACAATTTTAGCAGTAGCAATCCCAGCAGTACTTTTGGCAGGCAACGTAAGCGCATTCGAAGCATATAGCGGCGATGCGGGTTCAGTAGAAGTCTACGGCCAACTTCGTGCAACACTATCTAAGTCACCAGACAAAGATATCACTCTGAATGACGGCAGCTCTCGCGCCGGTGTTAATGCGCTTTACACTGTCACTGATGACGTTGATGTGTTCGCAAGACTTGAGTACAGCATTAGCTACGACAAAGATGCGATGGCAAACCGTTTAGGCTACTTCGGTTTTACGGGTGACTTCGGTAAAGTGATTCTGGGTAAGCAATACCTGACAGCAGATGACCTTTGGGGTGTTGATAACTCATACTGGTTCGGTGGCTCTCACATCGTACAAGGTACGGTTTCCGGTGGTAAGCACGACAGCGCTGTTCGATACATTCTAGATACGGATTTTGCAACGTTTGACGCGAGCTATGGCCTTGCAGAAGACGGTGCAGCTGCACAAGTTGCTGAACTATTTGTGAGCAAAGACATCGCAGGCTTCTCAGTAACCGCGGGTGTTTCTTCTGCTGAGCAAGAACATGGCGCATTTGATTATAAGGTTGACGAAACGCAAACTGTTAACGTTAAGGCGGGTGCAGTAGACGACCTTTACTACACATTGTGGGCAGATCGTTCGTTTGGTGACTTGAATGTCGGTGTTCAATTCGCAAGCAGCGCAATGGAAAGTGATGCTTTGGCCGTAGACATTGATCGCCAAGGTTACACACTAGCGCTGAACTATGCACTGTCAGCTAAATCTGACGTATACGGTGGTTACGAACTCACTGAGATTGAAGCGCGTGCTGACCAAGTTGGACTTGCTGAGAATGATGACTACACCAATGTTTACGTAGGTGCAGTACACAGATTCAATTCATATTTCCGCCTTTGGGCTGAAGCGGCATACTCAGACGGCGTTACTTTGGGTTACAAGAACAACAAAAATGATGGTTTCAGCGTTTCACCTAGTGTTGTAGACGGTGACGCTCAGTTCGCAATCGGTGCACGTGTTTACTGGTAATCAGTATCGTTAAATACGCTTAAACTTCACATTGCCTTTAAAGCTCAGCATGTTTGCTGAGCTTTTTCCGTTATATACCCAATAACCTGAAGAGGCTCGCTGAATCCTGCCTCTTCAGATTACTTGAGTACATCCGTTTATTGGCAAAGCGATGATTGGTATCACTTTTCTCCATGCAACAAAAAAGGAGGCATTAGCCTCCTTTTGTTCAATCATGCCACTGCTTACTCAAGCATCTTATGCATAATGACTTATTTTTTGCCTTCTTTCTCTTGGCGCGTCAATTCTTTGATTTGACGGCTGATTTCACGGCGTTCTTTTGAAATCTCAGCGCTGCTGATGATGTGGTCATCTACACGATCTTCATAATCGGCTTTCATGTTCTTGACGATTTCAACGATCTCGTCAGGCGTCATGTTTGGCTGAATGTAGTCAAGCAGGTTCTCAAGCAAGGTAACGCGCTTTTGGTTGTCGCGGATTTTTTTCTCGTTGTCCTGAATTTCCCGCTTCAGTTTATTTTTGCGACGAGAGAACTTAACGATCTCGAATACATTGTTCATCTGTGTTCAACCTTCTATGTGTAATCCTGACGAAATTAAACCACATTGAGGGCGTCGGAAACAGTCTTTTGATCAAGGAAAAGTGAGTAATTTGGGAAGTTGTAATCGGCGTGGAATGTACGAAACTCTTAGCAGTTTTTGCCGTCATGCAGTGAAAGCCATTGCTTGGGCTCGTAGGTATGCATGACGACAAATGAAAGTAAATTACTCGACGGTGCCTTCTAGTCGAACAGATTCACTCTGGGTTTTTAATGTGGCCCCTCTCAACATGGCAGTGACCAATTCAGTCGCATCAAATTTCTCTAGTGCTTCATGTGCCCCCACTTGATGGGCGCGATCAACACTGATTTCGCTTGATAGGGAAGTATGGAGGATAAGGTAAGCTTCTGATAACGAATTGTTACTGCGGATCTCAAAGGCTAACTCATAGCCATCGATGCCCGGCATTTCAATATCGCTGACCACAATATCGAATGGTCGTCCTTGCATGGCAGATTCTTTCATCTTCTCCAATGCATCAAGGCCATCACCGCTAACCACGTAAGGGATGTTGATGCTGTCGAGTGCTTCAGAGAGTTGACGCCTTGCTAAGCTGCTATCATCAACCAACAGAATATGCATAGGTTTGAGCTTTTCTCGATCAACATCAGCAAGGATCGGGTGCAGTTTATCTGCTGAGGTAGGGAATACTTTCGACATGATGAGCTCAACGTCGAGCAGTTGAACGATTTTCTCTTCAACATTCATCACGCCAGTCAAGAAAGCATGTGAGCCCAGCGTGTTGGGCGGTGGCGTAATATTGCGCCAGTCACACTCACTGATTTTCTCTATACCACGAACAAGAAAACCTACCACGCGGCGCTGGCAATCGGTAATGATGATATAGCAATTCTCATACTCTTCTTTACCCACCGCGGGGTATCCGATTGCTTTTGCCATATCGATAATAGGCGTCGTGATACCGCGCATATTGGCCGTACCCACCACGGTGTGATGAGAGCCAGGCAGTGCAGTTAGTGGGCAATAAGGAACGATTTCGCGCACTTTCAGTGTTCCGATAGCAAAAGTCTGCATCGCTGAAAGTTTAAAGAGCAGCATTCCCTGAGATTCATTGGCCTTGCTTTTCATATTCGCGCCTATCACTAACGGAAGTGTTTTTATATTTGTACTTTAATTGTAGCGTTTCGTTGTCATGATAACACCTAGGTTGTTCTGATTTTTTGCAAGTCTTTAGCAAGTTGTTCTGTTATTGCGGTGTGATTTGTAACGATCTGTTATCGCAAATCTACGTTGTGGCTTCGCTTTATTCATGAACTTTTTCTATTATGAATGTTGATAGACAACACGATAAATATACTGCCTTGATGATTGATACGGGTCAGTGTGCTTTATTGGTTTTCACTGGATAGACAAAGAGAAATCACACCTTGATGTGATCAAGCAATGGTTTAGAAATGGTTTAGACCCATGACGAGTATTCTTGATTCTGTAGATTCCCGTACGCGCCTTGTTGGCGAAAATCGCCTTGAACTGCTGATTTTCCAACTGGGCACACGACAGCTTTTTGCCATTAACGTGTTTAAAGTACGCGAAGTGCTAAAAGTGCCACATTTAAACCAGATGCCTGGTGCTCACCCCAAAATTAGTGGGTTAGCAACCATTCGTGGACATTCCATTCCTGTGATTGATATGCGTCAGTCTATTGGCATGAAGCCATTGGAAAAAGACCAGGATTCCAATCTGATTGTCACTGAATATAACCGAACCATTCAGGCATTCTTGGTCGGTAAAGTGGTGTACATCAAAAACATGGGCTGGGATGAAATCATAGAGCCACCGACAACAGGACGTGGTAACTATTTGACTGCCATCACCCGGCTTGAGCATGAAGATGCCCTTAAGTTGGTTGAGATTATTGATGTTGAAAAGGTATTAGCCGAGATTGTTTCTTACGACATTGGTATTTCTGATGAGGTGCTTGATGAGGATCTCTCTCAGCACTTGGTGGGTAAGAAAGTGCTGGTGGTGGATGACTCTTCGACGGCGAGAAAACAAGTCACCGAAACACTCGGTCAACTTGGCATTGAATGCATTGAAAAGAAAAATGGTGCGCAGGCGCTGAATCTTCTCAAATCTTGGTGTGATGAAGGCAAAAAAGTGACCGATGAAATTTTGTTGATGATCACGGATGCGGAAATGCCAGAGATGGACGGATATAAACTCACCTCGGAAGTGCGTGCTGACACAAGGATGAGCAACCTTTACATTGCACTGAATACGTCGCTCAGTGGTAGTTTCAATGAAGCCATGGTCGAAAAAGTAGGCTGTGACCGCTTTGTGTCTAAGTTCCAGCCAGATTTACTGGTTGATGTTGTTCAAACTCGTATGAGAGAAGCACTAGAGAATAAAACGGCAAGATAGCATGGGCAGGTTACGACAGCAGTGCTGGCTGTCGATGAATGCTTCAGATTGGTTGTTACGAGTCATGCAGTCCTGAAATGGCTCCTCTACAGCGGCTACCCACAGAATAACTTATTCACTTTTTCTGTGGATAAGTAAGTGAGTGTTAGCTTCTACTCTTGTCAATACCCTTGTATTATGGGCGCTCTCACCTGAATAATCGGTGGTGGTTAGAAATCGCTCACTTATTGTTATTCTTTCCATCCTTCACTTTTTACTTCGGTTTTGAAAAGCAAATTCGTTAAACTGTACGGCATATCGCACAAGGCCGTTTAGATAAAAGTTTGGAGTACATAATTGATCTCTGTTGAAAAATTAGAGGGATTAACCGCACGGATAGCGATACTAAATGAAGAGATAAAACGACAGGATGTCGAATTCTACCTTTTTGTTCCTGGTGAACTTAACTTTTCCAAGAACGTATTGAGTGAAGATGATTTCTACAACACGGTATTGTCGAACACGCGTACCTATTTCACGTCTCAATATCACCTTCCTCTAGTACATTCACGCTTGGCGAGCCGAGACAAACTCCCGTCCGATAAATATCGTGTCAGTTTGAGTTTGTATGCCTATCAGTATTCATTGTCTCTTGAGAAAACAACCCACCGATTTTTTGATTCGATGAAGGATCTTTCTGAGGAAGAGTCGGTTGAACAGCTAGAAATGATCACGGATATGGCGGTGGAAATCCTTCGCCGTTTGCGCCGTTATAAACCCAAAGACGACAACCTGATCAAATACTTCAACAACATTGATAACTACCTGTCTTGGTTTACAGAGCAGCGCTTCCTTTCATTGGTCACACACATGCCAAGGAGTGCGGCGTTTAAGCCGATTCGTGAACAGTTGATTGGCGTGTGTGAATCAGAGGCCGCTTATCGCATAGACAAAAACTACAATTCTGTGAAAGCACAAAATGACCCGACACGCATGGTGAACAAAATGCGTTTGGCGCGTCGCTTGATTGAATACCCTGTCACCATTCGACAAAACGACGTGGTGCTTGGACAAACTTTGAATAAGTTGGCGAAGGGCACGGCAACGGGGCTTGTGATGATCTTCGTGACCATTGCGATCATTCGTATGCGCAGTTTCTTGGGTGAAATCACCTTGTCGTTCGTGTTGGCAATGGCGGGCTTGTACGCATTGCGTGAGATCTTTAAAGATGATCTTCGTGACGTGCTATGGCGTTGGATTCGTAAAGGGCGACCAAAATGGCGCAAGATGTTTACCGACCCGACGTCCGGTCAGCGTATTGGTAATCAGCTTGAATGGCTGGACTATATCGCGTTCGATAAAATCCCTGATGATGTCCGCAAAGTGCGTCGTGGCAAGCTTCGTCAGCGTGAAGAATCGGTGGTACGCATCAAGATGGTGACGCAGATGTCGACCACTAAATTCCTCAGTGGTTACGACATGACGCGTGAAGTGTGGCGGGTTGATTTTCGTCCATTCTCGCGCCTGATGGCTCGTGGTAAACAGCGTTTCTATACCTTAAATGAAGGTAAAGTCAGCCAAGAATCTATTGATAAACGTCACCAGTTTAACTTGATTTCAAAGCAGAAAAACCAAGATGGCAGTGTGACAATGCAACGCTGGAAAATAACAGTGAACCGCTCAAAAGTGGTGGATGTCGAAGAAGTCTTCGGCTGATTTACTCTCGTTATTATTGCCGTGATCAGTGAAAATCCTGTGGCTAGAAGCATAAGTTTGCTTGGATGAGTAACTGATCGAGCGTTGGTGTTATTCAGCGTGATTAATATTGCGGTGACGAATAAGTAAATGTAGTAGAGAAATAGACGCAATCCGCTATGGTCGGATTGCGACACTGCAACGCTTCACTAGCGTTGGCTCTAGTTGAATCACCTTCGCCTCATCGCTATTTTTTTCGAGCTTGGCAAGCAGCGTATCCACGGCTGTTTGACCCAAGCGATGCTTAGGCTGATGAATCGTGGTGAGTGAAGGCGTCATGTATTTGGAAATTTGAATATCATCGTAACCAATGATCGAGAGGTCTTTCGGTATCGCAATCCCTTTTTCATTGGCCGCATTGATGACACCCATCGCCATCATGTCGTTACAAACAAAAATGGCACTCGGCAATGGCCCTTTCTGATACATGCGATGAAAAGCGTCATAGCCACCATCACATTCGAAGTTGGACTCAATGATCCAATTAGCGTGAAACGCGAGACCTTCTTCATTTAATGCCCGCTTGTAGCCTTCGTAACGCATATGGGCTTGGTAGCGGTTCAATGGCCCTGTAATGCAGCCAATGTTTTGGTGGCCGCACTCAATCAAGTATTTCGTTGCTAAGTAACCACCATGAAAAGAGTTATCTTGAATTTTGTCGCTAGCAAACAGCATTGGGCCCCAGTCCATGACAACCACGGGAACATCGGGATAGCGATCAAAAACGTCGATGTTTTCGCCTTCTAGCGAAGAGCACATCAGAATCATCCCATCTACACGTTTTTGCAAAAGCGTGGTAATCGATTCTTTCATTCGCTGTTGATCACCTTCTGTATTACACAAGATGAGGTTGTAGCCTTTTTGGTAGCAACTGCGTTCTACCCCTTTTACCACTTCGCCAAAAAAAGGATTTGAAGACGTGGTTACCAACATCCCCAATGTTTTGGTTCGATTGGTTTTTAGGCTTCGTGCTAATGCAGAAGGCGAATAGTTGAGCTGCAGAGCGGCTTGGTTTACCCGCTCTGCAATGTCTTCGCTCACGTAACGAGATTGGTTGATAACATGGCTGACCGTCGAGGTGGATACACACGCCAGTTTCGCAATGTCTTTCATTGTCGCCATATTATCTAACCCTAATTACTGCTTAGTAAGAAACGCCTCGACTTCTTCACGATGAGGAATGGATGTTTGCGCGCCAAAGCGAGTAACACTGATCGCGGCGGAGGCATGAGCAAATTTAATGGCTGATTCTATAGGCATTTCTTCAAGCAAACCAGTGACGAATGCCCCATTAAAGGTATCACCGGCTGCCGTTGTATCTGTCGCTTCTACTTTAAATCCTGTAATCAATTGACCCACACCATTTTGGCTTAACCAAACTCCTTTTGCCCCTAGCGTTATCATCACTGTCGCAATGCCTTTTTGGTGCAAAATGTTGGCTGCTTGCTGCGCGGATTCATCGCATTGAACCGTGATGCCGGTTAAGGCTTCCGCTTCGGTTTCGTTAGGGGTAATGACATCCACGTTTTGCAATAACGCATCAGGTAGCGCGCGTGCGGGTGCAGGGTTCAGGATCACCTTTGTCTGATTCTCTTTGGCGACCTGAGCGGCTCGCTCAATGCCTTCTAGCGGCGTTTCCAGTTGCATGAGTAAGTATTGCGCGTTAGCAATCGACGCCAAATCATCACTGATGGCATCCGCGGTGAGGTAATCATTGGCTTCTGCTGACAGACAGATGCTGTTCTCGCCGCTGTCAGACACTTGGATCATGGCGATACCGGTTGGGCAATTTGGTTGCATCTTGATACCGCTGATATTAATGCCGTCTAAGCGGAAACTTTCACGGATGTTGATCCCAAATGCGTCATCGCCTACGCAAGCAATAAAACCGATGTCGGCATTCAATCGAGCAGCGGCTACTGCTTGGTTTGCGCCTTTTCCTCCGGGAATGACTTGGTAGTTACGACCATGTAAAGTCTCACCGGGACGAGGAAAAGAAGGGACTTGAAGAACGTGGTCTGCGTTTACACTGCCTAGCACAACTAACTTGTTCATTGGGTAATCCTTGGTTCTCGAGGAACGTTTTTCGAATTTTGTCTACTAAGATGACGCTTAAAAAGCCTTTGGTTTTTCGATGCTCATGAGCTGAAAAACCAAAGACATTTTCTCTTTCTTTCTTTCTTTCTTTCTTTCTTTCCTCTCTTCCTAGCAGGCGTTATTTGCGCGTTAAGAAGAGAGCAAAGAAGATAAAAATCGGGACGTTAACGAATGCCGGTGCGCACAGTAAAGGTGCGCTCTTCATTCGCCTGTAGGTAAATTAACGTGCCTTTTTCTTTGGCGGTTAAGTAACCTTCTGGGCGACATGTTGCAGGCAGGGCATACGCCGCGACCTGCTGATCACCACTGCACAAAATCCAGCGTGTCGCGCTATTAAACTCATCGGTACTAAATTCAGTCACCATTTGCTTGTCACCCATGGTCATATTGAATACTGCGCGCTTTGCGTATTGCGAAATGTCATCGATACAGTAAACAATTTCCGGGTCGAACATGTCCGGTGTGTTCAGGGTTTGAATAGGGGCTGACGTTTTTAGATTTTCATTATACGCGAGCCATTGTTCGTTTGGCTGAACATGTGCGGGAATCGTTTCACGGAGCTGAAATGCGTGATCAGGGATATTCTGCGTCATCACTGCATCCGCGATATAGGCAGTATTGATATGGCACATGTACTGCAGCGGCATAGGCACTGTCGCGAGATTTTTCACCTTCATTTGAATATCAAACAGGCTAGCATCTTTCGCCAAGCAGACTGACGGCTGTGCCAAGTAATGGTCGCCAAAGCCCATTACATATTCATAACTGCCTTTCATCGTGACCGCAGTATCACTGATTTCAAGCCAAGCGCTGTCCATCGCTGCGCAAGGCATCTCGCCATGCAGAACATGGTCATCTTGAGGTGTTGGACACCCCATGCGAATCATACCTGCGTGGAACGCAAAACAACCGTACGTCTCAACAATCGTTTTCGCTGGCTTCGGCTCTGAAAACATGTTTTTCATGCACAAATCTGTACCCAAAAACTCTGCGTCCCAAATCATCTGCCCCATAAATGGCAAGATAACGAGGTGGCCTTTTGCGTTTTTGATCTCTACGGCGTGGATGCCGGAGTTGTAAATGAAGGAGTAGATTTCAAATGAATCTGATTGTGCAATCAGCACTTTCTCTTTGCGAAACTGTTCTTTGTATAATGGGATAGTAAACATAGACACCTCAAAAAGTGGCCACTCTTTGCAGAATGGCCACTCAATTCAATTATGCAGTCGCGGCCGTGTAAGAAAATGCTTGCTTGTATTTCTTCTCACTGAAGAAGTAGCAGAACACACCCGCAAAACAAACGGCGTTGACGATGAATGAGGTTTGCATGCCCATGTGATCCGCCATCAAGCCTTGTACGACAGGAATTGCCGCACCACCGATGATAGACATCACTACAAATCCGCCCGCAGTTTCTGTGTAGCGTGTATCAACGGATTGCAGCGTCGACGCGAAGATAGTTGCCCAACAAGGTGCGAACAGTGCTGATGTACCCACAGCAACCCACACAGCGCTGAAGTTAGGCACAAACGTGACGTAGATTAAGCAGAATACACCGACCGCTGAGTAGCCCATCAAGACGTTCTCTTGCGAGGTCTTAGTGAATAAGTAGTTCGCTAGCAGCTTACCTAAGAAGTACATAATAAAGGCATAAAGCAGGTAGTTGGCCGCATCGTGCTCAACCATGTTTGAATCCATTTCAAGTGCGAGGCGAATGGTGAATGACCACACCGCCACTTGCATGCCCACGTAAGCAAACTGCGTGACGATACCTTTGAAGAAACGTGTATTGCCAGCAAGGTATGACAAGGTTTCACTAAACGATGGCTGGTCATCTTTCTTATTCGTTACTGCTTTGCAGTTTGGATATTCCGTCACCGCAATAAGGATAGCGACGGTCGCAATCACACCCACCAACCACTTGTAAGGTTCTAGTGTCTGTTGCAGCACTTGTTCTTTAAACACTTCTAGCTCTGGGCCTGTTAGCGTTGCCATCATATGGCCAACGTCGACGCCTTCTTGGAAAATAAGGTGCTTACCGAGCAGTAGACCGATGATGTAGCCCATCGCATTGATGGTGTGAGAAACATTCAAACGCAACGTGGCGCGTTCGGGCTCACCGATCATCGCAGAATAGGTATTGCACGAGGTTTCAAGGAATGACAAGCCAATTGCGATACAGAAAATCGCTGCCAAGAACATGGTGTAAGTGCCCGCGTGGGACGCAGGGAAGAACATCATGCAGCCAAAGATATACAGTGCTAAGCCCAGCAGTATTGCCAATTTATACGATGTTTTTTTCACAACCATAGAGGCAGGGATCGCCACTAAGAAGTAAGCACCATAGAAGGCAGATTGTACCAGTGCCGAGGCAAAGTTAGACAAATCAAAAATGGATTTAAACTGTGTGATTAAGACATCGTTCAGCGCTGCCGCCGCAGACCACAATGCAAACACAGAAGAGAGCAGCAAAAATTGGAATAATGGCGTTTTGTTCAGGAATCCGTCGGCATGTTGCACGGTATTGTTTCGAATAAACATAATGTACCTTCCATTCTTTCTGTCACGCTCAGTGGCTCGCCACGTTCGGCAACAGGTTGTCATTTAAATATTATTTTTTGGAATGTTTAGAAAACAACGCCAGCTTGAAAAATCACGTTGGCATAAGGCGTACATTCACCCGTGCGAATCACCGCTTTGCTATCGTGCGTACGTTGCTTAAATTGCTCGTGAGTGAGATGTTGGATGTTGAAGGTTTTGTTGCAACGCACTTGCTCTGCGTCTAATTCTGTCATGAGCGCTTGGTATAGCTCAGGGCTGATTTCCGCAAACTCTTTCGCTATGACGACCCCTTCAATTTGTGACTCAGAGAGGATCACTCGAACGGTATCAATGAAACTCGGTACGCCATGGGTCAGCGCTAAGTCGATACGAGAAACCGAATCCGGAATTGGCAGACCTGCATCACAAATGGTGATCTCATCGGTATGGCCTAGCGTCGCCAGCAAATAAGAAATATCAGAATTTAGTAGAGTAGTTTTTTTCATTTCATCGACCTTTCGGCTACACGTCTTGCAACATTGAATAGAAGATTTGAATAGATGATGAGCGACAAAAATTGTGCTGTTTCATTCTTCAAAAAAGCTCATCGAAACGTTTCGATGAGATAATATTCTTCTAAATTGGCTTTGCATTAAGCTTCCATCATATGTGTGATTTCGATCTTTCTGGCGGCAGTTTCGGATAGATTATTGAGATACTGATCATATCACTGGGCTTGCGGTTGAGCTTTTGGCAGAGTAAAAACACGTAAGGTAAGGATTAAGCAGTGTGAAATTGACGAAAATCTTTGATAACCAGAATTAAACAGTATGCAAACAAAGCATTCACTTTGCGGGGTTCGAAAAGAGAAATTGCTGGCTCGCACTCATTCACCGGTGCTGGTAACGCTAGAAGAAACATGCAGGCTGCTGGGCTTGACGATGATGACTTGCTGAACATTGGCTGATATGCCGCTTAATGAAAATCTCTCGCTTGGATGAGTAACTGATCGAGCGTGGATGTCATGTCGATTAAACGCCCTGCAATAATATGTACTACCTCACCTTCCCGTTCTAATATTCCTTTTATTTTTAATATTTTGGCAGTAACAAACGGCGTGTTTTGCGCTCTTGCTGTGGCTAGCCAGACTACGACATTGATATTTCCGGTTTGGTCCTCCAAGGTCATAAAGGTTACGCCACTTGCGGTGCCTGGGCGTTGTCGCCCTGTGACTACACCGGCAACGGTGACGGCAGAGCCTGATTTGATGGTGGCCAGTTCACTGGCGAGGCGATGTTTTCCCAACTTTCCATTCTCATCTAAGAGCGCAATAGGGTGCTTACCTAACGTCAATCCGGTTGAGGCATAATCTTCAATCGCATCCTCAATAGCGGTAGGCGATTGAATGGTTTGCTCGTCATGGTCTGTGGGCGCGGTATTTGCGAGCAGTGGCAGCGTATGCGTGTCATCCATCATTTGCCATCGCGCTGAAAACCGATTGTTTGCCAGTACTTGCGTGGCATTCGCACTGGCGAGCGCTTGGAGATCGCCTCGACTCATCCCGCACTGGCGTAGTTCATTGATGTGTTGAAAGCCTTGTCTCGGCCGATGAGAAAGAAGTTGCTCACCACCTTGTGCGGAAAAGCCTTTCACAAGACGAAAACCCAAACGAAGGGCGTATTGGTTGTTCTCGACAACTTGTTGATGATCCCAGTCGCTGTGATTGACACATATAGGTAAGATTTTCACCCCATGACGAGCAGCATCTTGGAGAAGCTGCGAGGGGCTATAAAAACCCATGGGTTGGCTGTTGAGCAACGCGCAGTAGAAGGCAACAGGGTAGTAATGCTTTAACCACGATGAGGTATATGCCAATACTGCAAATGAAGCACTGTGGGATTCGGGAAAGCCGTATTCGCCGAAGCCTTGTATCTGCTTAAATATTTGCTCTGCGAATGCAATATCGTAACCTCGTTCTTTCATCCCATTGATCAGCTTTTCGCGAAAAGGGGCGAGTTTGCCGCTGCGCTTCCAAGCCGCCATGGCACGACGAAGTTGATCCGCCTCACCACCACTAAAGCCTGCCGCCACCATGGCGAGTTGAATCACCTGTTCCTGAAAAATGGGTACGCCCATGGTGCGAGAAAGCACAGACTCGACTTCCTTTGAGGGATAAGAAACGGCTTCTTTTCCCCATCGACGTTTTAAGTAAGGATGCACCATGTCCCCTTGTATTGGGCCAGGACGCACGATGGCTATCTGTATGACTAAATCGTAATAGCAAGCAGGCCGTAGCCTTGGCAGCATGTTGATTTGTGCGCGGGATTCCACCTGAAAAACCCCCACAGAATCGCCTCTTTGTAGCTGTTGATAGACTTGAGGATCGTCACCCATGGCAGTGATATCCGCGATAGATAGGGCACGGTTATCCTGTTGGTGGATTATTGTAAATGCCTTGCGAATAGCGCTGAGCATACCTAATGCGAGGATATCCACCTTGAGTAACCCTAAAGATTCGAGGTCGTCTTTATCCCATTGGATCACGCTTCGCTCAGCCATGGCGGCGTTTTCAACCGGAACCAGTTCATACAAGGGCCCAGCAGAGATAATGAACCCGCCGACGTGTTGGCTTAAATGACGAGGAAACCCACGAATCTCTTCAACTAATTCCAATAACCAGCGTCCGTGATGAGACTCGATATCTAAACCGAGCGCTTTGAGTTGCTCCGTTTTATCGAGGTCTTTGTCTCTGTGGTTAAGATTTTTGATGTAGTAATCAAGCTGTGTGTCGTTGATGCCTAAGGCTTTACCGACATCTCGAAACGCGCTCTTAAACCGATAAGTGATCACGGTGGCAGCCAGTGCTGCGCGCTGGCGGCCATATTTTTGGTAAATATACTGGAAGATTTCCTCTCGGCGCTCGTGCTCAAAATCCACGTCAATGTCTGGCGGTTCATCGCGTTCTTTAGAGATAAAGCGCTCAAAGAGTACATTCACTTTGTCGGGGTTTACCGCAGTTATCTCAAGGCAGTAACACACGACAGAATTGGCTGCCGACCCTCGCCCTTGATATAAAATTCCCTGCGATTTAGCAAACTGGACAATGTCGTAAATAGTGAGGAAAAAGAATTCGTATTTTTGCTCTGCAATGAGTACCAGTTCTTTTTCAATGATGGCGCGAACGTCAGGTCGAATTCCGTCAGGAAATCGCAGTTTTATGCCTTGTTCAACAAGGTGGCGAAGGTAATGACTGACAGTGAAGCCATCTGGGACCAACTCAGCAGGGTATTCGTAACGCAATTCACTTAGACAGAAGTTGCACCGCTTAACGATGTTGGCGGTTTCTTGTATCCACGCTGGTGGGTAAAGCTTAGTGATCTGGTCGAGAGGCTTGAGGGCTTGCTCTCCATTGCGCGGCAGTGACAGTCCGCACTCATGAAGCGGTTTTCTTAAACGAATGGCAGTCAGCACATCAAGGAGAGGCTGGCGTCTCGGGTGGTGCATGAGAATATCATTGGTGCAGACGATCGGCAGGGCAAGTGAGCCAGCCAGTGTTTCTATCAAGGTCAGGTAGCGGGACTCATCAGGCAGTAGAAGGCGTTCAGCGCCAATCCAGAGCCGCCCGTCAAACGTGTTTTTTAGCCAATGTTGGAAAGACGCTTTCTGGATATTTTGTTCGTGATCAAGCGTTGGAAGCCAAATACACAAGCAGTGTTTGATGTGGCCAAAATCATCACTAAAAACCTGATAATGCCCTTTTTCACTTCGCATACGTGCTTGGGTGATCAGCCGAGCCAATTCGCCATAAGCGATACGACTTGGGCAAAGCAGAATCAGTTTCTCCCCTTGATAGGAAATTTCTGAACCGACAATGAGTGTGAGAGACAGTTGCTGATCTCTAATCGCTGTGTAAGCACGTACTACGCCAGCAAGAGAGCATTCATCGGTGATGGCGAGAGCTTTGTAGCCCAAAGTTTCAGCGCGGACGACTAACTCTTCAGGGTGAGAGGCTCCCGTTAAAAAGCTGTAGTTGCTTTTACAATGCAGTTCACCAAACCAAGGGAGTGGGGTGGACGGATTATTTCCCATGTTGAATCCGCTTAGCAAAAAAGACCATGTTCAAACCATTCCCCTGTTGCCGTACGAAATACCCAACACCATTGCCCGCGCTGATTACGTGCGATGAAATAATCGCGTTGAATGGGGGTTTTATCCCACCAACCTCCACTGATGCGCTCAGGCCCTGTCAATGTCTCTGGTCGAGCGAGTAGAGGCCGTGGCGAAATGTGCAGCAGTGATGGTCTTGATGGAAGATGAGTGGGTAGCGTTTGTTCACAGGCGTGTAATGGCGGTTGTCGACGAAAAGCATGTTCAGGGCGATGATCGTTTTTGAGCGTCAAGCTATACACCGCCTGCTTTCCGGCTTTTGCCTGCATGAGGCTAATGAGCTCGCCAGATGTCAGTTGTCCGCGTTTTCCTGCGAATAAGTCTTGGGTTGGGGATTGTTTGGGCAGCAAGGTGGCTGCTTCAAGGCGGATATGGGTAACGGGCGCATCGAGTGTGAGTTTTTCTAAGTGCAATTGGAGTAAAGGCATCCATCGATTGGCGCGAGATTCGGGCGCGGCTGCCGACAGAGTTAAAGATTTATCATCCTGTTCGCGTTGAGTCAGCGTCACCTTCACGCTGGGAATCACGGCTTCTCTTACATCAAGAAACTTCTCCATTTCTTTTAACATGCGTTGAAGGGGAAAACAGAGAGTTTGGCTGTTGGCTATTTCATGTAAGAGCTCTATCGATTGCTGAAAGTGTTCAGGCGGTGTGAAAAAGGTGTGCTGAGCGGTTTGGCTTTGTGTCAGAGCGCGAAGTTGTTCTGGCACACTTTTTCCAAATCGCTGCCCTAAAGAGGCAATGGGTAAAGCGAAAAGCTGTTTCGCTTGGCGAAGTCCCATTCGTTCAAATTGCACGGATTGTTTGTCGGTAAAACCCAATTGGCGAACGCTGAGGGCGTCCAAAGCACTTTGTGTCGACTCTGGCGTGAGAAAGCCTTTATCGGCTTTGGCTTGTGCCAGTTTTAATGCCGCTTCAGGGTAGGGACTCAGCGCAAAATGAAAGGTCACGTTCTCATTGGTTAATGCCGATAATAGGGTATGCCAGTAATGGTCTAGCGACCCATAAAGCTTGAGCATGGGGCTGACTTTCATGAGCAAACCATTTGGCGGATAGAGCACAATGTCGGCATTGATTTGATAAAGCAAAGAAGCCAACTGTAATAGGCGTTCGGTCTCACTTTTCTCATCGTAATTCACAACCTGTAATGAATGGCAAAGCGCACTGGCTGTGCCCAAATCATTACCCAGCGTAATGCCATGCTCGAAGGCGCTTTGATTGGCCTGACAAACAGAGCCATTGCTACCCGATAGGATGATCAACGGAAGCGTAGAACCGTTATCGCGCTCCAAGGTATTGAGCAGCAGAGCGGGGAAGTATATTGAGAGCCACAGCATCATCGGAATAAAGGCACAACGTTTTTGCTGGATGGGAGAACATGAATGTCTTCTGCTTCTTCGGCATGATTTAAGAGATGTCGCTGATAGGCGTGGAAGACAGGTGGCAACGGAAGGTGGAAAGGAGGAATAGGCAACCCTCGGCGTTTAATAACACGAACATTTAGCCCTTCTTCAGTTGGCGTCACGGCAAGCCGACAGCTCACGGGTAAACCTTGTGAGCTTTCTTGATGGGTAACCATAAACAGTAAGCAATCATTCTCTGTTGCAGCTAACTGTAAGCGCCTTGCTTGCGTGACAGAGAGGCTTTTTCCCCACAGTACAGCAGTACGACAACAGCCACTTTTGATGGCTTGTTCTACGCACCACAATGTTGAAGGCAAGGTCGAATGTAAAATGATGACCTTGTTCAAATCCAGTTCGGCTTGGCATAACGCGATAGGGTTTAGCTCTCCGGGTGGAGTAGCGAATACCACCAGTTCACTGTCTTTTAAAGCGCTAGCAATAGCAGGGAGCACGAGGCGTAGTTCACCAATGCCAAAGCAGGGGAGCTGAAGTTCAACCACCCCGGATTCTGGCCAGCCGCCCTCTAGTTTCTCATCAATGATGTCGTAGCCGCTAGGTCGACAATGTGTTTGGGGTTGGTAGAGGCGATTCGCCGTCCAAATCCCGGAATGCAGAGCAAGAATGTTATCAAGCATAATTAATAATACTGTATATATGTACAGTATTATTCTAGGGTCAGATCGTCATTTGAGCAAGCGCATTTTTGTTCACTCTGAAGGTCGCTTTGATTGAGCGCTTTAAGTTGCTCAGTAGTAAGTTCTCAATGCTTAATGAGATCATTTGAGTATAATCTCA
The DNA here is from genome assembly GCF_000621165.1 of Enterovibrio calviensis DSM 14347. Taxonomy (GTDB): domain Bacteria; phylum Pseudomonadota; class Gammaproteobacteria; order Enterobacterales; family Vibrionaceae; genus Enterovibrio; species Enterovibrio calviensis. The sequence continues at coordinate 449,409 of NZ_JHZA01000001.1, forward strand.
ATACCCAAGCAACCTTGAGTCTTCAGGTTGCTTGGGTATAAATAACCAAATAATAAACGTAGAGAAAAACATGAAGAAGTGGCTACTTGTTACTGCCCCATTTGTCCTGTCAGCGTGTGTAACAATGCCTGAGCCTGACTCTGAAAAAATCAATGTGCTTTGGGGCGATGCTCTTGAAATGATCGGATGTGAAGATAAAGGTGTCGTGGTTGGTTCCCAAGGTCATTGGTATGACTATTGGATGATTAACGACGGAACGTTGACGAAGGGAGCGGTGAACCAAATGCGTAACGAAGCCATGACGCTGGGTGCTGATACGATCTTACTTTATTCACCTAAGCCCTTCTCTACCTCGGTCACTTTCCTTGCTAAAGCTTACCGTTGTCAGCCATAAAGCCACATCACGAAGATCAATAAAGAACTGAACGCGGCAGTGGTCTGCAGGTGTGGAAGCCAGCGCTTGATTTCATGAGAAATCGAGTGATCTTCGATCTGCCCGCTTATTCCTTGTCGAGTCCAACGTTGAACATTGGGATGGAAGAAAAGATACACTTTTACCAAGGAACCAATCAGTTGCTCATACCACAGTAGTGGGACGAAAATTGGGTGAAACTGTCCGGATTGCACAGAGATTAAAAGTACATTCACACTGCGCGTTGCGATCACCCAGAACAGATAAGCGATCACCACTTTTGTTCCCATGTAAGTTGCGACAACCAATGCCAAGGATGGACCAATTAGCGTCGTCCACATGCTGATACGTTGATCAAGCAAACAAAACCAGAGAAACCACCCAGCTCTTCTTGGGCCTAGCGCAATAGCGCGAATGTTACTTCTCAGCATATTGCCGTACCAGCGTGTCATCAGTGACATGCTCGTTTTCACAAAACTTCCGGATGGGGCATCTTCTAAACACGTTACGGATACATCGGGAAGATAGAGCATTTTCCAGCGTTCCTTGAGCACAAAATACCAGGTGCTTTTGTCATCGCCCGTCAGCATTCGGATTCGTCCATATCGCCAATGGTTTACGTGGTCATATCGCAAGCTATCAATAAAATCGGGTGACAGGGCTAAAGACGCGCGGTAGGCAGAAAAGCGACCTGTGAGCACGAGCACGCGATAAGTTAGGCTTAACGAGCTCATGTAGAAATGGCGCTGTGCCATACGCTGGCGGTACCATTGGCGCGTCAGTGAATTGCCTTTTACGACGGGTTTATTGTGCGTCGTTAACGCACCCAGATCGTGGTAGCGCATCAAAAAACCAGAAACTTTGGTCAGAATGCCTTCGGGAAGCACGGTGTCGCCATCCATGAGGATCAGAATGCTGTCTTTGGAGACAGGGCGGTCTTCAGCTAGAAGGGTGAGAGCATCCGCCATGGTATTTCGCTTGCCCGTGCCATCTTGGTCGATGATGTAAAGGCTAACGGGTACACGTTGTTTGAGTTTATCAAACTGAGATTCGATGATACTGATATCGGCTTCATCGGTCACGCAAGCCACTGCGCGACATGCCACGCCAAAATTTCCTATTTCGTCAATCAAGGCTTTAAATACGGGGGCGCTAATCTCTGGCGTGGTTCGGTAACAGGGGATCACCAACAGAATTTCACTGGGTTTTTGAGTCATATCCGCCAGCACTGACAACGCGGGGTAGCGAACGTACTGATAGTAAAGGCCACGCAAGAGGTGAATGGTTTTCCAGCCATAGCGCCAGATACCGATAATTCCAAGTGTGTATAGTACTTCAGGCTGCACTTTGTCAGAAGGCAATATGGTGTAAATTGCCCAAAGCCCCAACAGAAGTCCGCCAAAGAATAGCCACCATAAGATAGTCACATGACGTGGGTCATCACGGTGAAAGTTTTTGACGACTAACTTATTCACATTCATAGGTTAAACCAATGTTTGAAAATATCTTTCCAGCCAACAGTTGCCACCACCGTCACTGGTTCATTGACGATAGAATCACGGTCAGAGTCTGAAGGCAGTATTTTAATCAAGGTGTATTGTTGTAGTCGTGGAAGGGTTTTCGGTAAGCCACTGAGTGACTCGCCTTCTTCATTGTATATGTCACTATTAGACGCACTGTAGTATTGGATGTGGTCAACGGTGCCTACCAACTTCTCGTCTCTGCTGGCGAGTCGATACTCAACAGGCATGCCAATTTTAATTAGCTCAGCGCCTTCGAGTGGCATAAGTGCGAGGATAGAGCGCGCAGTCCGATTTTCTTGGGAAATCGGAGATAACTCGAACACGGAAGTACCAGTTTGAACCACCTGACCATCAGAAGCATTGATAGTCACGATATAACAATCACAGGGTGCGTAAGCGAGACCACGAGTTTTAAGGCGTTCAATTTCCTCAAGGACTTGGTCTTTTTTGGTGATCAAGATATCGAGTTTACTTTGTACTTCAAAGGGTGAATTTAAATCACCTTGCGCTTCTCTTGGCGGCACGCCAATTAAAATCTGATCGAGCTTGTGTTCGATGTCTTCAATCAGATTATCCATAGAGATTATCTGGCGTTTGATCTCAAAGGTTTCGACACGCTCTAGCTCACGAGAGACTTCATCAACCGTGCCTCTTTTAACGCCATTAACATAGAGTGCCAAAATGCGCTCCCTTGTAGCGAGCTCATCTTCAAGTAATTGCTTTTTATTGGTGACGAGTTGAAGTTCGCTAAAGAGACGTGAGTTGTAACGAGCCACCGACTCTTTACTTTGGCGAAGCAGCGTTTGGAGATAGTTGATTTGGCTGTTAATGCCGTTCAGTAACTGGGTGTCTCTTGCCAATAAGTCTGTCCCTTCATCGGTGAATACCGTGAACAGCAGTTCACCTTTCTTCACGAGCTGGCCGGGCTTGTAGTCTCCTAATCGTAAAACGCCGTTGTTATAACTGCGTTGTGTAAGTACTGGCTGGCTGACGGCAGCATGTTGGGAGGTAATGGACAAAACTCGAGTTTGGATCATCAACGCGGCAGTCACAATTAACGTAAGAGAAACAAGAGCAACCAGTGCAAACCGCCACCAGTTTTGCTGCATACGCTTCACTTCTTCTTCGTGAAGCTGCGCTTTCACCCCGTACGACGTGACACTTTCTAGTGAAATTGTCTCGCCTGTCAGATAGGTATCTACAATGCTTTGCAGCGTTTTTTGGTGGCCGGAGTTTAACGAGTAAAACTGACAGCCGAGTGCATAGCCATGTTCGCTTGCTCTCATCACTTCGAATTGAACAGGGGTGGAAAAGCGGCCTACGGGAAGGTCAAAACACAGGTTGCCGTGATGCTTGTCCCCTTTTCTTCCTGGGTATTTTTCATCACCAATTGAGAAACCTCCTACACTCCACTCTTTGGTGGGGTAGAGGATGCCATCAATTTCGATTTGGGCTGCAAATTCAATTCGTGGAAACTTTCGAGCGCCAGAGCGCGATTGAAAGGTATGAATCGAACCTGTGCTAATTGCTGCAACTCCCATAATGCCTCCAGACATCGTGACTTCATATGGGGACCTGCAAATGTCGCGCCATACTTACAAGTGTCTTTTTATGAGTCAATAGTTCCAAGTTGGAACTTATTGATAAGTATATAAGTAAATGAGGGTCATGGAGAGAAATGTCAACATTTCTGCAACGTACAGGAGTGAGGCCGATGTATTTGTTCAATAACAAAGCGCCACAAATTTGCCGCTTTGTCATTTTTCCCGCCGTTTGATGAAGTTGTTAGCCGAACATTGGGTTGCAAACTGCAAGGGATGCAGATGGTTTTTCGCAAAATGAGTGTTAAAAAAGAAGACAAAAAAAAGGAGCTTTAGCTCCTTTCTTCGCGTTTTTGTGTTGGATTTGTCAGATTTTCTTGGCGCGTTCGATATGGAACAGGTGGATTTCATGAAGAATACGCTCAGAGATAATTTCTGAAATGATGCCATCAAACCGAGATTGAAGTGACTGCACCGCAGGGATCATTTGCAGAACACCCGCTTCGTTGTCCGAAGTGATTTCAACATCTAATTCTAAATCGCAGTCCAAGGTCGCGATGAAGGGCTTCATTCTTTCTAGGATGCAATTTACCATATATTCATTAGAGCTAAGATGGCAAAGTTCATCACGGATGAGTTCTGTCAGGGCGCAAGATTGCGTCGCTGGTGGCACATTCTCTGTTGGAAAATGGATAACAGTCGGCATGGCGTACTCTCTAAAAATGTTGAAATCATTAAAATTATGTTTTTTATTGTTTGAGTTAAAATTAATAAAAAAATGCCTATTTGCCTAGGCTGGCCTGAAGATAGTGGAGCTTAGTTTGCAATAATCGCAAAAAGGGTTCAAAAAGCAACCTTTTCAATCTTGCGTTATCCTTTATGTTCTACTACGGCTTAGTGGCAAGCATTCTCTCGCATAGTAATGCTGACTTATTCTGTACTTCATGCAGTAAATTTTCTGGCATGGCTGCGGCTTCTATGTCGTATTGCTCTATCTCTTTACACAGGTCGCCGAAATCAATAGCGCCAACCATAAGCGCCGCCCCTTTCATTTTGTGGGCTAGCTTTTTAACTTCAGCGAATTGCTGTTCATTCCATGCTTGTCCTAGCGCTGTGATGTCTTTTTCTTGAGTTTGAATGTAGCGGTCAACCAGCATGGCGATCAAAGCAGGGTCATCTCCTGTGGTTTCTCGTAGGGTCGAAAGGTCAAAAGAAGCGGTGGCCTGATTGTTTTCCTGAGCTTCCTGCAGCGCGACAGGGGATTCCTCGAGGTAGTTAGGGGTTACATCACTTTGGGTACTCTTTGACGCTTGAGGTGGCGCATGAGCGGACATGATGAGGTGGTCATCGGTGTTTTGACTGCTCTCTCCTGATTCTCCAATTGATGGCATTAGGTCGTTCATCATGTCGATCAAGGTTTGCTGCTTAAACGGCTTAGATATGTATTCGGTCATCCCTTCGCGCAAACAGCGTTCACGGTCTCCGACCAAAGCGTTTGCTGTCATTGCGATAATAGGCACGGCAGGTAAGTGGTTAGCCGCTTCTAGCTGCCGGATCTTTCGGGTGGCTTCATAACCGTCCATAACGGGCATCTGGCAGTCCATGAATACCATGTCGTAACGGTTCGACATAAAGCGTTCAAAGGCGATGGCTCCATTGTCTGCGATAGTGGTTTTACACCCTAACCCTTTCAATATGGTAGTAATGAGTTCCTGATTAACAGGGTGATCTTCCGCAACCAAGATAGAGAGACCATCGCGGATTAACGTACTTACTGTTTGTTTAACGCGATGGTTTTTCAGCATTAATGAATGGTAAATCGCTTCTCGAGAGTGACCCTTTTGATCAAGAGAAACAATACTCTCTAGCATTGTTGTTAGGTTGAAAATATTGAAAGGGGCGGTCAAGGCGGCTGAGATTGATAGGCTATTCTGCGTAACCGTTCCCTTTATATCAGCGAGATAAAGCACATGTTTAGTGCGTTCGCTCTGCTCTAAAGAGGCCTTAATATCACTAATGGATACGGTCTGATCAATCAACGTCATGCTAAATCCAGGCTTTTGCTCCAGCAAACGTATCGCGGCGTTTTCGTTACGGGCGCTTTCTATAGACATATTATGAAACGCAAGATACCGCTTAATATTGTTGAGTTGACTGACACAACGAGACACCAAAAGCACTCTCTGGCGTTCGAGTAACGGGGACGGTTTGACGCTCTCTAATGTGGTGGGTTGTGATACGCCAACGCTTAAGCGCGTTGTAAATACAGAACCTTGTCCAATGTGGCTATCAGCACCAATTGAACCGCCGAGTAAATCCACAAATTTACAACATATTGGCAGACCAAGCCCTGTGCCTTGATAGCGCCGCTTGCTGGAATTATCGATCTGAGAGAAGTTTTCGAAGACTTTCGCAAGGTTTTCCTCACTGATACCAATGCCGCTGTCCGTCACTGTAATTTCGATATCGCATTTATCACCAGTCCGACGCAATAGGTTGATTGAAACGTCGACAAAGCCTGAATCTGTAAACTTAGCCGCGTTACCGGCAAGGTTGACGATGATCTGTCTCAACTTGGCAAAATCAGACACCAATTCTGGTGGTAGGGTGGGGTCGATATAAGAGGTAAAACAAACCTCTTCTTTGACTCTTGGGGCAACGATGTTGGTGACATTTTCCATGAGCTCCGTCAGCGTAAAGGCCTCTTCTCTGACGGTCATTTTACCGGCCTCTATTTTGGACAGGTCTAGGACGTCATTAATGATATCGAGCAGCGCATTCGCTGAGCTTGAAATCGTGTCGTTGTAGTGTCGTTGCTCGTACGACAGTTGGGAATTATCTAGGACTTCAGACATACCAATGATGCCATTTATCGGCGTGCGAATTTCGTGACTCATCATGGCAAGGAAATTGGATTTCGCTTCGTTGGCGTGTTCCGCTTCTTCCTTGGTCTTGATCAGGGCTTCATTCACTTCTTGGTTCAATTGCGTTTGTTTGTCTGAATACAACATGCTGCAAATGCTTTTTACTACAGGAGAAATCCAGTTGATTTGCTGGTCTGAATAGGGTTCTTCTCGTCCTGCGAGGACGATAACACCAATGGCTTCGCCCTTGGTGATCAAGGGTAGTAGTGCGTAGTTCGGACAAATAGTGCCGTCCTCACTGCTGGCCGGTGCAGTGTCGGATGAAAACTCAGTTCGTCTCTGGCTAATGGCAGATTCAGCAATCGGTAAAAGGTGGTCTGGCAGGTGGTCGAAACTGCTAGCGAGTCCGGCAATTTGATGTTTAAAAAGGAGTTTTTGCTCGCCATTTTTAATTTCAAGCATCGCAGTGACTTTACTGTCAGTGAACGTTGCTAACACGATCAGGGCTTTTCGGAACGAACGTTCTGAATTTCCTGTCGTCATGTACATGTCTTGTACCGTGTTGAAGACAGAATATAAGGCATTGCTCCGGCTGAGTTTGGCTTCTGTATTGGATTGCTGAGTAATGTCTCGGATGTTAAGAACCACGTAATAGCGATTACCAATGAGCTGATTACTGGCTTTAATATTGAGAAATACGGTATCAGCGTGATTGCCTTGTTGTTCAACTCGGCTGAATTCGCCTAACGCGATTGCGCGTTCTTTAGAGTCCTCAAGGACATCGATTAAACCGGAATTCTCATCTGAGCGGTATTCATCAAGGGGCACATTTTTGAGTATTTCTTGAGGGAGCCCAACCAGCGCTTTAGCTCGGTCGTTGATGGTAATCGCTTGGCCAGAGTCATTGATGACGATGACACCGTCAGCATAATGTCGAAGAATGGATTCTAGATAGCGTTGGCTAAAGCCAATTTTTAAGACTGACTTTGCGTGCCTCCAAATGAAAAGGGAAAAAGCGAGTGTGACCACGAGAAATGCAAAGGCTAAGTAAGTGCGCGTTTGTTCAACGATACTTAAGGCTTTTTGTGCACTAAATTCAACGATAAGCCCTACGGGGTAGCTATCATGCCATTGCCAAACACCAATTGATTGGTGGGGGAGATGGCCGTTAAACCCTTGGGTGTTAAGCATAAAGGCGTTTGATTGAGAGCTGAGTAAATCAGAAGGTGTGGCATGTGCTGTGGCCTTTGGAGCCGATTCGAGATTCATGGGAACAGTTGACGAAGTGGTTGATGCGGCAACCACGTTGCCTAATCGATTAACCGCGAAAGCAAAACGTGTTGTGTCTCCATTATGTGTTTCGAAAAGCTTGTTGAAGTCGTGGCTATTTCTTGTGACCAGCAAGATAGGGGCTGAAAACGCGGGCTGTTCGCTATGCGTAAGCACCGTTCCCATGGTGATAGTTGGCTTAGCGGTAGGGCTATTTAAATTCTCTGGAGGCGCGACAAACTGCGTATTCGACAAGATAGTAGAGGCGTGGCGCTGGTAAGATTGGATGACAGCATTTTCGTGTTCTGGGTTAAGGTTTATCACTAACTCTCCACTCGGGGAGAAAATAGCGATGTTACTAAATTGAAAGCTGTCTGCATAAAGCTCTAACGCAGTATAAATCGAATCTTCGGCGTGCAGTTTTCTTCCTTCGTAGACGCCGGTGTCTCTCAGAATTCTGAGTACTTGCTTATCACTTGCAATGATTTTCAGCTCTCTCTTTCTGTGCTCTTGCCAATCACCGATCGCGCTGTTCAAACTGACGATTTCGGCCTGCAAAAAGTAATTCAACTTTTGTTCAGTATCTTGGTAGATAGACCGGTAAAACCACAGAAAAGAGAGCAGTAATAGAATGATTACTGCGCTACCGCTGAGAAAGAGTTGTGCGAGTGTATGGCGAGATTCACGACTGGAGAGCAACAAGTTCGTATGCATTTCTTCCTCGCTAGCCACCTTGGGAGAAGGTTGATTTGTATTGTGTGTCTTCCTGAACGACGTGTTTCACCCACCAAAATCGTAACAGCCTGAAGAAGTCTGTTTTATAAAAGCTCGGATCTGCTTGGCATTTTAATACGACGAATTCTGCTTGCTTTAATAACCTTGCATGGATGTCTCGATGGATTTTCAGACGAGCGTATTCGTGTTCTTCCAAGAGGGCTTCTTCGCGGGAAATGTGCTGGCTGACGTAGTGTTGAAATCGCTTCGAAATATCTTCAAAAACAGCCCCCTCTTCATGGCTAACAATCAGATCGTAGGTATCGTTAATGATGTTCAATAGACCTTTATTGCTGGCATCTAGCTCGTCGTTACCGACGGAAAAACGGTCCTGCCACTTGATGAATTTTTTTCGGTTATCTTCCTTCGGTGGGACAAACGGTTCGGTAGATTGAGGCTCAAAGTTGCTGCTGGACGCTACTATGGGCTCGGGCTTTTGGCCATGGATCAACATATCGAATTCTCTAAGATCTTCGTCGTTGAAGGCCACCGTTCCGTTGACTTGAAAGGCCGTAGATTTAGCCGGATCTTGTTGGTACATCGAAAAATAATGTTCGACGGTTTTCTTGGGTTTAGCTTGTTGAGTGAGCTGATTGATGCGTTCTTGTAAAGATTGTCGATTGACAGGCTTGACCAAAAAAGCATCAACATCGAATGAGATACATTGAGCGATGACACTTTCCGACGCGTTTGCAGTGAGAATGATAATAGGGATGTCGTGAGGCAAACCATATCGTCCGCTTCTGATCAGGCGCAGCATCTCCAGACCATCAATGGGCTCCATTTGTAAATCGGTAATGATGAGAGACGGCCTGGAGTGATAGAGTTTTGATATTGCATCAGCGCCGTCAATGGCCATGACGCATTCTTTAAATCCAAGCGACGTCGCCATGATCGCGATTGTTTCGCGAATCATCTCGTGATCATCAACGACAAGGCATCTCTCTAACATCTAGGGTTCCCAATAAAATACTTTTACCTATATAAGGGATAGCCTATATCGCTGATTTTTCAATAAAAGAGACGGATGTCTCATAACTATTTTTTTTGTGTTTGAGGAGAGTCTCGTTCTGGCAATGCTAACGAATAAACCAAAAGAAAATCATCGAAATAACAACCGTCGTTAATGTATTTAAACGAAGGAGACTAAGCAGGCAAACAAAGACCCCAGCGATTAAAAATGGGTTTTGAAAGGAAATATCTAAATCGTTTTGTGGAAAGACCAAAAACGGCACCGCAATTGCTGTGAGTACCGCGGGCGCACTGTATTTCAAAATACGTTGCATGACGGGAGTCACACGAAAAGGAATGCTCTTAGAAAGGAAGAAATAACGCACGGAAAACGTAATACATGCCATGCCGATGATCATTGACCAAGTACTCATGCCTCGCCCTCCTTATTGAGTTTCTTTGGTGGCAGGATGTTTTCACATAGAAAACCTGACACCATGCCAATAATGGCTGCAACAATTAGCGCATTGTTGATCCCCGTAAGAGTGAGCAGCACGATGGCGATGGCAGAGACCAACACACTCACTAAAATTGGAATGTCTTTTATCGTTGGGATAACCAAAGCGATGAAGGTGGCAGCGATAGCAAATTCCAATCCAAGCTCTTCAATATTGTCGAACTGTGTCCCCCCTAACACACCCACCAAGGTGGCAAGGTTCCAGCAAACGTAAAAAAACGTGCCAGTGATGAGTGCGTAGTAGTGATCGAAGTGGCCAGTTTTTTCGGTGTGCACAGCACTGACGGCATACATTTCATCCGTTAAGACAAACCCTAGCGCCAATCGCCAACGTAGCGGAAGCACTTGTATGTGTTGACGCAGGTTGACGGAATAGAGCAAATGCCTAGCGCTGATAACAAATGTGGTGCCAAACAGTGTGCTTGCAGGCGCACCTGCAGCCATCATGGTGACGCCTGAAAGCTGTGCCGCCCCGGCAAAAACAAGAAGTGACATTGCTTGCGCTTGCCAAGGCGTGAGCCCTGCTTGAATACCCAACGATCCGCATAGTACGCCCCAAGGTAGGACGGCGAGACTGAGGGGAAGCATGTCTGCACAGGCGCGCAGCCAGAGACGAGATTGAGAGCGAGACACGGGGAATTCCTTTTGCATGGTTATCTCTTTGATGAAAACAAGGTAGTCCCTGTTTTATCAAAAAGAGGGTGAACGAAACTTGGATGAAATTGCGCGCTGATATTGTTTAGGGGTTACGCCAATGGCGCGTCGAAAATGGCGATGTAAGTGGCTTTGGTCATGAAAGCCGCTTGTAATAGCGCAGTCTACGAGTGAGATGCCATTTTTTAGCAAGGATTGAGCAAGACGGATGCGTTGCTGAATTTGGTAAGCATGAGGAGGTAAACCGAACCGCGATTTAAATTGCCTCACAAGATGATAGGGGCTAATACCGGATAGGGCACTGAGTGTGTCGAGACTGACGGTTTCGTTTGCATGCTGGTGCAGGTAATCTTTCACCAACTCTAGTTGAGGGACGATACTCGCGATGTCTTTCGGCAATTGAGGGCGCTTATTGAAGCGACAGGCAAGAGTCAGCAATAGGTGATGAGCGAACGTTTCGGTCAGCAGTGTGTCTTCGGTGTTGCGCAGCAATGAAAACAGCGTCAGGAGTTGCTGCGAGAGCTTCGGGTCTTGTTCTACAGCAGAAGGAAAATAAGGCACATTCGATGCTAACCCGAGTTCTTTTGTTACCGCTTCAAACTGGGCTTCGGTTGGATACATGGCTTCGTAGGCCCATCCCCCTTCACTGGCGGAATGTCCATCATGAATTTGGTCGGCGTTGACCAGAATAATGCTACTGGTGGGCGCGATATGATAGCCGTCATTACGCCAAAAACGCTGCGCGCCATGGCGAATAACACCGACGGTGTAACCTTCATGTGTGTGGCGTGAAAACGCCTGCTTCTCGTAGGTTGCTTGAAGTATTTCTAAACCGCCAAGCAAAGGTGAAGCGTCAAACTTTGCATGTTCCATTGCAGACCTATCTCGCTTTAACCTTTGTAGTATAAAGCAAGGCAGTCAGGATTTTTTGTACAAAATTGCGATGTTTCTGGAAATTATACCCAAACAACCTGACGCCGTGCATCTTCAGGTTGTTTGGGTATAAACAAAACGAAGAAAGGACGCCCGAGGGCGTCCTTTTAAATTCTCTGCGGTTAGAAAAATTAAGCTTTTTCTACGTTTGCAGCTTGTGGGCCTTTTTGGCCTTGCTCGATTTCAAATGTTACTTGTTGGCCTTCAGCCAAAGTTTTGAAACCGTCGCCAGTGATAGCGCGGAAGTGTACGAATACGTCTGGACCATTTTCTTGCTGAATGAAACCAAAACCTTTTTCTTCGTTAAACCACTTCACGGTACCGGTAGATTTAGACATGTTGTCTCCTGAATATATTTCTATCTATTACTTTGCAAATAAGCATGTAGACCTACTAATGAATCATTTATGGTGGCAAATTTTACGAATATCTTCAGGACAACTTACTTATGCGAAGGTAGTGTGTAACGAAGTGAGTATTCAATTGCAGCATAAAACGCTCTATTAACCAGGCCGAACAATATTACCACAGAGAAGCCGATTGTATAGCTGGTGTCGGTCATCTCTGCATCACCTTGTGCGTTTTGTCATCAAGCTCGCGGCATAAAGCACGTGATTGATAACACGGTGCACTTTCTAAAAATAGTCGTTAATTGAAGAAAAGAAAGTGAGTTACTTCTCGAAAACTGAAAAAAAACTTCAATTTTTTCTATTAATCAATTGCTTATATATTTACAGCAAATGTTGTGTTTCGTGTGCTCTGGACACTTATCTTCTGATTTATCAGCGTATTATATTGAAGATGCAGCACTCAGCGAGCTTGACTAACGTTATGATCAAGGCGTTCCTTTGCAGATGTAGTGATCTCCATTAAAAGAGATAACACCGGGCTTGGCGTCAGTAAACTCGCCCAAGGTATGCACTGATTAGGGCTCGTAGAATTCGATAGTATTTGTCGCTTGTTTCAAGCGGAGGATGATTGTGAAAATAGGTTTAGATTTAGGCGGCACCAAAATTGAGGTTATGGCGATCACTGATTCTGGCGAAGAAGTTTTTCGACAACGAGTCCCTACTCCTCAACATGACTATCAAGGGACGTTGCAAGCGATTAAAGGGCTTGTGGACGAAGCAGAAAAAGCGGTTGGTGAAACCTGTACCGTGGGGCTAGGTATTCCTGGCACGTTATCGCCCGTTACTGGCTTGGTTAAAAATGCCAATTCAGTGTGGCTGAACGGTCAACCACTGGATGTCGATTTGGGCCGCCTGCTAGGCAGAGAAGTCCGTATTGCGAACGATGCCAATTGCTTCGCGGTATCGGAAGCCGTTGATGGTGCTGGTTCCGGCAAACACCTTGTGTTTGGTGTCATTATCGGCACGGGTTGTGGTGGTGGTTTTGCCATCGATGGACGTGTTCATGTTGGTGGCAATGGTGTGGCAGGAGAATGGGGACACAATCCGTTGCCTTGGCAAAATGATGCTGATGCCCATCATTCGGCGTCGATCCCTTGCTATTGCGGTAAGCCGGGCTGTATGGAAGTGTTTATCTCGGGAACGGGTTTTTGGAAAGACTTTGAACTGATGACGGAGAAAACGCTGCGTGGTGCGGACATTATGCAATTAGCAGAGCAAGGGGATGCCGAAGCAGAAGCTTGTATTCAGCGTTATGAAGATCGCTTAGCTCGTGCGCTTGCTTCAGTGGTTAATCTTATCGATCCTGATGTTATTGTTCTTGGCGGCGGAATGTCGAATGTTGATCGTCTATATACTAACGTTCCTAAGTTGATGTCTAAGTGGGTGCTGGGTGGTGAATGTGCAACACCAGTACTCAAAGCGAAATACGGTGACTCAAGCGGTGTGCGTGGCGCCGCGTGGCTATGGTAATCAAGTTGTAGCCTTCACCAACAAATATCGATGGGGAAGAGAATGCGTGTATCAGCATGGATTCTCTTCTCTTCTCTTCTCTTCTCTCCTCTCTCTTTGTATTTCCCCTTCTCTTCGTATTGATTAGGTTGTGCGCCCGTCTCGTTTTTCTGACTTATGACCCTTTGATTTTTATTTATCGAGGTCTAGTCCCATTTTGCATATGTTGATGCTTTTGTCGCCGTTTCCATTCGTTATGATGGGCTCAGATTTCAAATGGTTATAAGGACTTACAATGGACGTTTTTGAGTTATTACCGCTTTTACTGAATACATGGGTCATTTTGGCTGTGCTGGTGGTCATCTTCCTGCGGTCTTCAGTGAAGTTTGTTCCTCAGAACACGGCGTATGTGATTGAGCGCTTCGGAAAGTACAACAAGACTATGGAGGCTGGGCTTAACTTCCTTGTCCCGTTTATTGATCGCATTGGTTATGTTCGCACGTTAAAAGAGCAAGCATTTGATGTTCCAAGCCAATCAGCGATCACTCGCGACAATATTTCACTGATTGTCGATGGTGTGCTTTACATCAAAGTTGTTGATCCCGTTAAGGCGTGTTATGGCGTAGATGACTATATTTTCTCTGTCACGCAATTGGCTCAAACCTCTATGCGTTCAGAAATTGGCCGTATGGAATTGGATAAAACGTTCGAAGAACGTGAAAGCTTGAACACAGCGATTGTTAGCGCAATCAATGAAGCGGCACTGCCTTGGGGTGTGCAGGTGCTTCGTTATGAAATTAAAGACATCGATCCACCGCGCTCTGTTTTGGATGCGATGGAACGCCAAATGAAAGCCGAACGTGAAAAACGTGCTGTTATTCTTGAATCGGAAGGTGCTCGTCAGTCAGAAATTAACGTGGCTGAAGGTCATAAACAGGCTCGCGTATTAGCGGCAGAAGCGGAAAAATCCGAACAAATTCTGCAAGCAGAGGGTGAAGCACAAGCGATTCTTGCGGTTGCACAAGCACAAGCCGAAGCACTAGAAGTCGTTGGACGCACGGCGTCAACGGAAGAAGGTCAAAAGGCGATTCAATTGGATCTTGCTGTCAAAGCGATTGAAGCCAAGAAGGCGATTGCGAAAGAGTCTTCTGTGGTATTGCTGCCTGACAGTCAATCAAGCGCGGCTGGTGTCGTTGCTGAAGCAATGAGTATCATCAATACCTTGAATGCAGGGAAAAAATGATGGATGTAATGGCGTATATTCAAGAAAACTTGGCTGAAGTAACTGTGATCTTGGGGCTTGTCTTTTTGATCGTGGAAGTCTGGCTGCTTGGGTTGTCGACCATTGTTTTACTAGCGTTGGGTTTATCCACCGTGACCACTGGCGTATTGGTGTGGTTTGGGGTGTTGCCTGCGACGGTATCTGGCGTGGTTGCCGCGTCAGGTATTGGCGCTGGGGTGCTAACGGCTGCACTTTGGCTACCAATGAAGAATTCGCAAAAGACAGTTAAACGTGAATTCAATATTCACAGTGATTTGATCGGACTGAATTTCGTGTTGGACGCTGAATTAGACTCTAGCCACCCTGGCACTGTGCGATACTCGGGCGTCAATTGGAAACTTGTGCTTGCTCCGAATTACCATCAAACGACATTACCAATCGGTGCGTCAGTTAAAGTGGTTGCGGTTGATGTGGGCAAGTTTACTGTTGAACCAGTTGAAAGTGCGGCTGAGTAGGCCCTGCTAAGTGGAGTATTGCTTAGCTCTTAATTGTTTAGTCCCACATTGATAAGGCATACAGCCTGAAGGTTTGAGGAGAAAGTACTGGCTTGAAGGTCAGTATTTTCTCATTTTATATAACCCCCAATAGCTTCACTTTCTGAATCATCTCCTCTAAAAATACTTTTTGTACCTCATTGGTATACTTTTCGTCTCTTTATTCACAGTCTCGTGGCTGCTATTTTTCCTAGATGAATATATTCCCAATCTATCTGATGGTCGGTGAAATCGAACATTGTCTGGTTACTTGGGTCTCGTTAAGGCTATGTGTCGCCGCGTCTTCAATTCTAGTCACCTTGTTTATATTTTCGTTAGTTCGGCTAAGGTAAATAGATAGGCGTTTTCATTTTGTGCACTAAATGAATATCTACTTTCAAATCGCGCATGGATCGTGGCCTTGGATTTTAAGCAACTTTATCAGGGGAATGAATGGAATGAGCAAAGTGTGGCTAACGGGTGATGCTGTGGTGGATCTGATCCCTGATACTGAGATGACATACCTAAAATGCCCCGGCGGTGCGCCAGCAAATGTTGCCGTGGGAGTCGCGCGTCTTGGGGGCAATGTGGGGTTCTTCGGTCGTGTCGGTGATGATCCTTTTGGGCATTTTCTGGCTGACACGCTTAGACAGGAACGCGTGAATACCGATTACCTCATGTTTGATAGAGATAACCGCACGTCCACCGTGGTGGTTGATCTGGATGACAATGGCGAGCGCAGTTTTACTTTTATGGTAAAGCCGAGTGCCGATCAGTTTATGGCGTCAGAAGATATTCCTGCATTTTCAAAAGGCGACTGGCTGCATACTTGTTCGATTTCTTTGGCCAATGAGCCAAGCAGAAGCAGTACCTTTGAAGCAATGGCCGCAGTGAAAGCAGCTGGTGGCTATGTGTCGTTTGACCCCAACCTGCGGGAGGAGGTATGGCAAGATCCTGCGGAAATTATCCCCACGGTGATGCGTGCTGTCGCTATGGCTGATGTGGTGAAATTCTCGGATGACGAATTGCTATTGTTGACACAAAAACAGAATTTTGAATCAGCATTACGAGACGTCGTGTCATTGGGTATTCCATTGATATTAGTGACACAAGGTGCGAAGGGGGCATTGGTGCTGCTATCGGAAGAGCATACCCTGATCACAGGTACTGCAGTGAAACCCGTAGACACTACAGGGGCTGGGGATGCCTTTGTAGGCGGGCTTCTGGCATACTTAGCTAATGCTGGTCAGTGGAAAACGGAACAAGGTGTTGTGAAAGAGGTCGTAGAACAAGCTGTGATATGGGCTAATGCCTGTGGCGCGTTGGCGACGACTCAAAAAGGGGCCATGACAGCATTACCCGATTTACCAAATTTAGAGCGCTTCATTCTTCAAGGTGCCCCGTAGAAGGTTGATTTTCTTTTGTCCCGCTAAGATTTTTACTACAAATGACCAATTCTAGGGGGTAAGGCATGTCGTCTTATCCCCTGTTTTGTTTCTGCTCATCGGCGAGTCGCGCTGCAACATCATCAAGAGCTTGGAGAAGGTCGGCACGAATAATTGGCTTGGTCAGGTAGGTGTTCATGCCTGCGTCTTCTGCGCGTTCGAAATCGCTGGAGTTAGCATGCGCGGAGAGGCCGATGATGAATAGAGCAGACATATCATGCTCTTTCTCGAACGCGCGGATTTGTTGAGTCATTTCGTAGCCATCAATGTAAGGCATGGAAACATCGGTGATCAAAATGTCAAAATGGCTCTGTTTGTAGTGCGCAATGACGTCTCGCCCGTCCTCAAAAAACAGGATGTTATCTGCAATCTCAGACAAATATAGACGAATGACATCGCGATTATATTCAATGTCATCCACCACAGCGATCGACAGTGTTTTCAGTAAGATAGGCAGTTCGGGGACAACTTTGACGATAGAACTGGTCGACATCGAGGCGCTTGGTTGGCGATTGAGATGTTGTTTATCTTGCACCGCGTGGTTCAATGCTGTGAGTAATTGCCCCATTCGCAATGGCTTGGAAATGATCGGAAAGCCAGAACGCGTACTTGCCAACTTTTGCTGTTTAAGTTCGGAACACACTGCCACTACGGGGCACATGTCTGTGTCTTGCCATTCACCATCATGTGAAAACAACACCACGGCAGCATCGAAGTCCAATTGACTATGCGCAATGTGCTCGACAGTGGTCAGGTATTGGAACTTTGTGCCCCAGTGCGTGAAATAGCGGTCCAATATCGGGCGATGAAGGGGGTCGGCATTCACAACGGCAATATGTTTTCCGACTAACGCGTTGTCGTCTGACTGTGTTTGTTGGACGAAAGGCAGAGCAAGAGTAAAGGAAAATTGGCTACCAATGCCTTCTTGGGAGCGAATGTGCAAGTGGCTGTCGTTGAGAATGAGTAGTCCTTGGGTAATCGAAAGTCCTAGCCCTGTTCCTTCATACCGTCTTGTTGTGGTTCCATCGACCTGCTCAAACGCGTTGATCACATGAGCCAGCTTATCTTCAGGAATCCCGATACCGGTATCTTCAATAGTGATAGTGAAATTGATATAGCCGTTTCGTTGGCTGTGTTCCCCAGTTACCAGAATCTTTATGTATCCTTGGTCGGTAAATTTGACGGCGTTACCGAGTAAATTGTTCATTATTTGGCGAATTCGTAATTCATCGCCAGTGACGTCTGTGATAAGCGTCGGAGGAATATCAACGACGATTGTCAGCTCTTTTTCCGATGCCGCGTAAGCACACAGGGTAGCGACCTCTTCTATGGTGTTGCGAAGCGAAAAAGGGGTGCTGTTGAGCGTCAATTTACCCGCTTCAATTTTGGAAAAGTCGAGAATGTCATTGATCAATTGAAGGAGGTCTTTGGCTGATCCTCTAATGATATTGATATAGCTGCGTTGATCGTTGTTTAGGGGGGAGATATCGAGCATTTCAGACATGCCAATAATGCCATTCATTGGCGTTCGAATTTCATGGCTCATGTTCGCGAGAAACTCAGACTTTATTTTGTTGGCATGCTCGGCGTTTTTGACCGCTTGTTTAAGTTCTTGTTCGAAACGATGGCGTTCGCTGATATCTCGGATAATAAAAGCGTATCGGTCTAAGGCGCCAGACGTGTCCAAAATGGGAAATGCACTGATTTCTGTCCTGATGGTTTTGTTTTCTCGGGTCGTACACGTTGCGCCAATCGTTATAGTTTCGCCGGCTTCCATAGCATCAGCGATATCAAAGGCAGCATCTACACTTGTTTCTTTTCCAAAGAGTAATGTTAGTAGCGGTTGAGAGAGGATCTCTTGCTCTTGGTAGCCGATTAACGTATTCAAAGCGCTGTTGGAGCGCGTGACCTTCCCTGTTAGGTCAGTGATCAAATACGCTTCATGAGATTGCTCTACAATGTCGGCAAGTAGCTTGTTTTGGATAGCTAATTGTTGATACCGGTTTTTCTCAATCGATAGCTCTTCATAAGTTTTGAACAAAGACACGGACATGTCGTTGAACGATCGCGCGACTTGAGCCACCTCATCGTTGCCTTTGACCGGAACCGATACCCCTGGGCCGTTTTCTTGAATGTGCAACGCACCTTGTTGAAGCTGAAGAAGTTGTTTTGTCAGCAGCGACCCAAAGGCTAACGAGAACAAGGCGACAAGCACCATTTCGATCAAAGCCAACGATATAGCGTATTTTTTAGCGTCCTGGAGCAACTGACTGAAGGCGCTAACGTCTAGCCCCACTTCAATATGACCAACGGTCCAATCGTCAATTTTAATGTCTGCAAGAATGTCATAGATTCCATCTTGTGATTCAGAGGGGCGCTGGCTGTAGTTTGGCTCCGCAGCATCATCAGGCAGTATGGATGACTGGGCTAAAAGTTGGCGTTGGTCATTGAAAATACGTATGTACGCAATGTCGCGATTACGCGTTGCTTCTTCGCTAAATGAGCGAAGATTCGCCAAGTCCGTGGCGATGATGGCATCACGAACAGCGATAGCAAACGTGTTGGTGAGCTGCTCTCCGCTGGCGATGATTTGTTTTTCGTTGGAGTCGCGCAACCATCCGATGCCAGAAGCGATCAGTATGGCCAGTAACACGACTTCAATGATCGCGATGCCAAGTATGGTTTTAAGGCGAAAAGTCATCGTCTTTTAGTTTTTCTCTTCCTATTTGGGCGAGATCACCGAAATATTGAGCTCGCGAACATCATCCCAATCTGCATCTTGGGCAGATTGAAACCCTTTGATTTTCAATTTTTCGAGCGCCTGACTTCCTTCCGGTGTTTCAGACAGCATCACAAACGCCTCTTGTAGTCGAAGTCTTGCGTCCTCTGACATCGATGGATGCGTTGCGACTGCATGCGGCGTATATCCCTTCGTTTTCAGAAGAACATCGAGGTTTTTCGTTGTTGTATCAGGGGCTGCGTTCAACGTTCGAACAATGCCGCCGCCCGCTGAGAACAACCCATCAGACACGGCGAGGTAAGATGAGTCATGAGAGCCGACATAGTGAGGAGTAAAAGTGACTCCTTGGTTTTTCAACGCAGCTTGCGTTAACAAGGTGGCGGCAAATGCAGCGGGAGCGGGAAATGCAACGTCCTTACCTTCCAAATCCTTTAGCGTATTGATGCCATCACTTTTGCTCACCACTAAAATACCTTTGATGCGCTTATCTTTTGCATGTGCAATCGCCTTGTAGCCAGGAGATTGGTTGAAGACGGTAAAGTGGTAAGGGTTCATATAGGCCAAATCGTAGTCGCCAGCTGCCAATCGTTTTTCAAACTCAGGAATATTTGGTGCAGTGGCGAATCGGATTTTTAATCCCGTGAGTGCACTGACTTTCGCCATGACAGGGCTCCACGAGCGAATGAGCTTAGAAGACGACTGCTGGGGTACAACGCCAAATACAATCGTATCTGAAGGTCTCTGATCGGCGTCAGCGAACGCGGGCGCCGTGGCGAAAGTCCAAATTACTAGTGCTGATAGAATGGTTTGGAATAGGCCTTTGGTTGGCGCGCTATGACGGTTACTGTTTGATCTCATTGCAAATATCCACGTGAGAAACTGTGTCTTAACTATAGTACAGTGTTTAAAATATGCGATGATTCGTCGGGGGTATCGTAGGTGTTTTGGTCTTACTGTGAGCAAAGAGATGTACCCAAGCAATATGAGATCGAGCATCTTCAGCTTGCTTGGGTAAAGTACAAATAAATTCGCCCTGAGCTTTAGCTTCCACATTGTGTTTGGCGTCAGGATTGGGCGCTGCAAATTCCACTATTCTCATGTACTCTTTGTGCTGATTTTTGAGTGCTGTGATCGTCGAGTTGACGACGTATGGGTTTGAAAGGGAGATTCCATGTCATCAGAAAAACTGAACACAAAATTGGTGTCAGCAGGGCGCGATAAAAAGTACTGCCACGGCAGTGTGAATAGCGTGATTCAACGAGCGTCATCGATTGTTTTTGATTCTGTTCAGCAAAAAAAGCATGCGACTAAGCATCGCGGAGAGCGCGAGTTGTTTTATGGCCGCCGTGGCACTCTGACTCACTTTGCTTTTCAAGATGCGATGACCGAGCTGGAAGGGGGCGCAGGCTGTGTCTTGTATCCGTGTGGATCGGCCGCCATCGCCAACAGCATATTGTCGTTTGTGAAAACCGGAGACAACGTGTTAATGACAGGCGGTGCCTATGAGCCAACACAGGCATTCTGCAATACGATTCTGGCCGATATGGGTGTGTCGACAACCTACTATGACCCGATGCAGGGCGCAGAAGTCGCCAAGCTTATGACGTCGGACACCGCTTTGGTGTTTCTAGAAACACCGAATTCTATCACCATGGAAGTGCCGGATATTCCGCGTATTGTCAGTGCTGTGCGAGCGGTTAAATCTGATGTGGTGATCATCATTGATAACACGTGGGCTGCTGGTGTTTTGTTTAACGCATTGGAGTACGGCATCGATATTTCGGTGCAAGCAGGCACTAAATACATTGTGGGTCATTCTGATGCAATGATCGGCACAGCGGTTGCTAATGAACGTTGCTGGGAACGCTTACGTGAACGCTCTTACTTGATGGGGCAAATGGTTGACGCCGATACAGCGTATGTGGCATCTCGAGGGCTTCGTACCTTGGGTGTACGTTTGAAACAACATCACGAAAGCAGCATTGCTGTTGCACAATGGTTGAGTGCTCGTCCGGAAGTGGCACGAGTGAATCACCCTGCATTACCTGAATCTATCGGACATGAGAATTATCAACGTGATTTCTCGGGAAGTTGTGGGCTGTTTTCATTCATTTTGAATGAAAAACTGACTGAGGATCAAATTGCCAATTACCTAGATAATTTCACGCACTTTAGCATGGCGTATTCTTGGGGCGGCTACGAATCATTGGTATTGGCGAATCAGCCAGAGGAACTTAATGCCATTCGTCCTGTTGGCCCAGTAGACTTTGAAGGTACGCTGGTGAGGCTGCATATTGGTTTGGAAGACGTTGAAGATCTGATTGCCGATTTAGAAGCGGGCTTTGATCGCATCAAGTCGTGAGTTAAGCGCGAGAAAGACGAAAGAAAAACGGCGCGATTGCGCCGTTTTTTGTTTGGAGATTTATGTTTTCAAGTTCGGCACGGACTCATAGTGCTCAACCGTCGGAAACGGATCATAGAAATGGTGTAGCAGTGCCTTCCACTCTAAGTAGCCCTCTGACTGTCGAAACCCATCGGTGTGATCTTCCAGTGTTTCCCAATTCACCAAAAGCACATAGCGACTTGCGTTTTCCATGCAGCGACGCACTTCGTGGCTAATATAGCCGCGCTGCGCCGCAATGATCTTCTGAGCTTGGGCGAATGCGGATTCGAACGCTGTTTCTTGTCCCGGAATCACGTTTAGAATCGCGACCTCTAAAATCATTTTCTCTCCTTGAAAACAGTTAACTCAAACCTATCGTTCTTTTGTACCCATTCTTTTTTGCCAAGCGCAGGTACTCGACGTCCGCTGGGTTGTTATTTGTCTTTGTTCATCAGCATTTTTAGGGTTTCGGCCAACTCTTCGGCACTGTTGTGGGCACTGGTGTTTACCACGTATTTGCCGTTAACCAGGAAGGTGGGTACGGAAACGATACCAGATTCTGTGGTGATTTGGTCAGCGCGCCCAATCGCAGCAAACAACTCGGTTTGTTGTGCTTCGCTTAACGTATATGGGCTGGTCAGACCGAACTGTTCAAAGACTTGACTAAGAATTATTTTATTCTGTTCTGCGTCATCGGTTTGCTGCTCTTGAACATACTTGAACAATGCTTCTACCAATGCCTTTGATGGCTTGCCTTCGGACTGCGAGATAGCCGCATAGTAAATGAGCGCAGAGAAGGTGGCGCTTTCGTTGAACGTCACATGCGCTTTGCCAATGTTGACACCAGCGGCGGCTTCAATGGCTGGAATAGCATCTTCCATTGAACGGCAGTGACCGCAAGAAAGACTAAACACTTCAGTCACCGCGGGCAGGTTTTCAAGCTGAACAGGGGCTTCTAGTGTGGTGTATTTGTCTGAATTCGATGGCGCATTTTCGCTGCATGCAGTAAGCGCCAATGCGGTAAAAAGGGGTAAAAGCAGTCTTGTCAGTTTCATGTGTTGGTCTTCACTCTCACTTGATTTTCACCAAGCAATTAAAAATATGATGAGATGAGGATTATACCTGAGTCTGGCAATTATCCCCAAGCAACCTGAAGATGCTCGCTGAATCCTACATCTTCAGGTTGCTTGGGTATATGCATGCGCGGCGCTTAGGAAAGAAAAAGCCAGTCAGGGGGACTGACTGGCGAAAGTTTAACGCTAGGCTCTTCTTGTTATAACTGAAACTAATCGACGATCATCTTACTTTGCATAATCATTGCGTCGATCACTGAGGTGCTGATTTGTTCCGATGACATGCCTGCAATGTCGACACTGTATGCGTCCGCCATGTCTTCAACGCTCATGTTGTCAAACACCACTTGTTGATCAACGTTGCCGTCGCCATTAGAGGAAATGTTAAGCATTGCATTTCCTTCTCCGTCGTCTATTAAAGAGAGGTAGCTATCGAGCGATTCTGATGGCTCTGCTTGCATTAAGTCCGACAAGTTGATGGCATCTTGTGAGGTGTCAAAATCAGCAATATGGTCAACCGCTGGCGCGTCGGATGTGCCTTGGTCACCGTTGAGGAAGGCGAAGGTATCAGACCCTGCACCGCCTGCCATGGTGTCATTACCTTGCCCACCGAAGATCAGGTCGTCACCTAATCCCCCATCAATGATGTCATTGCCTAAATTACCGTGAATGATATCGTTCCCGTTGTTTCCAAGTACAAGATCATCCCCGTCACCGCCCGCAATACGGTCGTTGCCGTCACTCCCAGAGAAGGTGACATCATCGAGTGAAATGACATCGGCCAGTGAATCGCTAACGCCATTCAGGGAGGCATTCGAGATGGCATTCTCAGACCCCCCAATGGTGACACTCACATCGGTTTGAGCACCGTTGGTTGCAGTGAGCGTAATGACCTCTGTCACTGTGTCATTGTCGCCTAATGAAGGTGTTGAACGGGGGTCAAGTGTGTAAGTCCAGTTGCCATCGACCAGTTCCAATGAACCGTACTGTCCCGTCACCGTCGTATCTGCAAAAGAGGCTTGGGCATCATTGGTGTCTGGATCCAAAATCGAAAGCGAACCCTGCGCGACAAGCGAGGCGGTGGCACCGTCAGTAAAGTCGGCATAAGACATTGAGCTTGGCTGGTTGGGCGTATCACGAAGGTAATCCATCGATGTGCCCGGCGCGATCGTGGGGCCATCAATTTGAATAATGACTTTGCCTTGTTCGTTGGCATCTTCTTGGAAACCACCATCACCATCGAGGTCGACATCTAAAACAGCAAAAGAATAAATGTTCCCGCTGCTGTCTTGATAATCTATCTGGTAGTCATAGGTAGCGGTATAAAGCACACCATTGATTTCTACTTTCTGCGATGAATCATAAACGTACTCATTGGAAGAGATGTCACCATGCATTTGGCTATCTGTGTCGTAAATGCGGATGGTAGATCCCGAATCATTAAACGTCAGTGTTGGCTCGTTTCCGTAGTACTGCATGTCACCACCGGAGAAGCCATAGCCATCGCCAAGTACAAAGGCATTGTTGATGTCGACATAATCCTGGGTTGCAGAATCAGGGGCGACAATAGCTGCGCTGTTGGTGCCAACGACAAATGGGTTGTCGTCGGTGCCCGAAATGGAGATGTTGATGTTTTGCACCGTACCGTCAGTTGCAGTGAGTGTAATGGTATCGTTGACACTGTCAGTGCTTGATAACACCTCCGCTTTCACGTCATCCAATTCGTACGTCCAAACACCGTCCACCAGCGTCAGTGTGCCGTAGCTCCCTTCCACGGTGGTATCAAGAAACTCGGGCGCGTCTTCTGCATCTACGTCGCTAATGGTAATGGTGCCACTGACTTTGATTTCGTCTCCAAAATCTCCTTCAGTAACTGCACCAGTGAATGCGCCCGTGACGGTTGGCGCATCATCAGTTCCTTCAATGGTAATGATAACTTCGTGTTGACCGCCTTCAGAGTCCGTAATGATGATGGTATCGAGCGTTTCATCATCGATTTCTTGGGCTTTGCTCTGATCCAAGGTGTACGTCCAGTTGCCATCAGTCAGCACCAGCGTACCGAACTCACCTTCAACGGTTGTGTTTGGTAGCGTTGGGTTGTCTGCCGAATCGACATCACTGACGGTTAACGTCCCTGAAGTGGTAATAGGAGCGACTGTCGGTAAGTCGTCATAAGACATGTTACCGTCTCGAACGAGAGAGTCTGGAACGAAGTCGAGTTGGGTTCCGGGTTGAATCTCTGGGCCCGTCAGCTGAACAATGATGTTGCCTTGTTCGTTACTGTCATCTTCGTGTCTGCCATCACCATCTAAATCAATATCAATAATCGCGAAGGTATAGATATTGCCACTGTTATCCGTGTATTCCATGGTGTAGTCGTAGTTGGCGACGTACTGCTGACCATTAAATTCAATGAATTGATTAGTGTCATCTGCGGTTTCATTGACGATGTCATCCCCGTGCATGGTGGAGTCATCATCATAGAACTTCACCGTGGTGGCTGACTGTTGAAAATCCAATGTTGGAGGGTGTTCACCAAGGTATTGCATATCACCACTGGTGAAGGAGTAACCTTCATTCATGATGAATGCGCCCGTTACGGTGTAAAAGGCTGGTTCTTCGAGCGTGATGGACGCAGACGTGGTTCCACTTAACTCAGCGGCATCATCCGTGCCCGTGACCGTGATAACAATGTCTTGGGTTGTGCCATCAGACGCCGTTACCGTAATGGTGTCGGTGACCTGCTCATCTTGATTAAGTGACTGGGCGGCTTCTTGGCTCAGGGTGTATGTCCATTCGCCGTCGACGAGGGAAAGGCTGCCGTATTCCCCGTCGGTATTCGCATTAGGAAAGCTCACGGCATCACCGTCTGCATCGCTAATACTCAATGTGCCCGTTGCTGTTGCAACATCGCCAGCGTTTCCTTCGGTAACGGCTCCCGTTGTTTGGCCTGACACTTCGGCTGCGTCATCGGTACCGGTCAACGAGATGACGATGTCTTGCGTTGAACCATCACTCGCTGAAACAGTGATAGTGTCGGTGGCAAGCTCGCCGTCATTCAACGATTGAACAGCGTCAGTGTCGACGGTGTACGTCCACTCACCGTCTTCCATGGTGAGGCTGCCGTATTCACCGGTAATGGTTTCGTTGGTGAAGGTCGGTGTTTGATTGGTGTCAGGATCCACAATATTGAGCGTGCCCGATGCACTTTGTGCACCCACATCTTCTGTGATGCTGGCGGTTGCATCACCTGTGATCACGGCAACGTCATCGGTACCCGTTACATCAACGGTTATCTGCTGCACGGTGCCGTCAGTGGCGGTTAACGTGAACACTTCTTGCTCGGTTTGGTTATCGTTGAGCGTATCGGCTTTTGATGGGTCAATCGTGTACGTCCATGCGCCATTGGACAGAGTAAGGCTACCGTAGTCGCCTTCAATCGTAGTGTTTGCAAAGCTTGGTGATTCGCCGTCATCGGCATCAGAAATCGATAAGGTCCCCGATGTACTGGTTTCAGGCGTATCAGCACCCATATCAACATCACCAGACGAAGTGCCAGTCACGATCGCAGTATCATCGGTGCCCGTGATGGTGATAACGATGTCTTGGGTGGTGCCATCCGAGGCTGTGACGGTAATGGTATCGGTTGCAGTATCACCTTCAGCCAGCGATTGAATCGACGCGCTGTCAGCGGTATATGTCCATGCGCCGTCTACCAGAGTGAGTGAACCGTATTCACCCGCCAAGGTGCCATTAGGGATGGTTGGCGTGTCACCTGTGTCCGCATCCGTGATGGTAATTGTGCCCGTCGCGGTTTGCGCGCTTGTATCTTCCGTGATGCTGGCGGTGGTATCGCCAGATATTACCGCAGCGTCGTCGGTGCCCGTGATGGTGATAACGATGTCTTGGGTGGTGCCATCCGAGGCTGTGACTGTAATTGTATCGGTCGCGGTATCGCCGTTTGCAAGTGACTGGATAGATGCGCTGTCAGCGGTGTACGTCCATGCGCCGTCTACCAGAGTGAGTGAACCGTATTCACCCGCCAAGGTGCCATTAGGAATGGTTGGCGTTTCACCTGTGTCTGCATCCGTGATGGTAATCGTGCCCGTTGCGGTTTGCGCGCCTGTATCTTCCGTGATGCTGGCGGTGGTATCGCCAGATATTACCGCATCGTCGTCGGTACCCGTGATAGTAATGACAATATCCTGCGTCGTACCGTCCGAAGCCGTGACCGTAATGGTATCGGTCGCAGTATCGCCGTTTGCAAGTGACTGGATAGATGCATTGTCAGCGGTATATGTCCATGCGCCGTCTACCAGAGTGAGTGAACCGTATTCACCCGCCAAGGTGCCATTAGGAATGGTTGGCGTTTCACCTGTGTCTGCATCCGTGATGGTAATCGTGCCCGTTGCGGTTTGCGCGCCTGTATCTTCCGTGATGCTGGCGGTGGTATCGCCAGATATTACCGCAGCGTCGTCGGTGCCCGTGATGGTGATAACGATGTCTTGGGTTGTGCCATCCGAGGCTGTGACGGTAATGGTATCGGTCGCGGTATCGCCATCTGCGAGTGACTGGATGGAAGCGCTGTCAGCGGTATATGTCCATGCGCCGTCTACTAGAGTGAGTGAACCGTATTCACCCGCCAAGGTACCATTAGGAATGGTTGGCGTGTCACCTGTGTCCGCATCCGTGATGGTGATGGTGCCTGTCGCTGTTTGTGCACCTGTATCTTCAGTCATGCTGGCGGTGGTATCGCCAGATATTATGGCAGCGTCGTCAGTGCCCGTGACATCGACAGTAATTTGCTGTGCCGTGCCGTCCGACGCGGTCAATGTGAACACTTCTTGCTCTGTTTGGTCTTCGTTCAGCGCATCGGCTTTCGAAGGGTCGATAGAATATGTCCAGTTGCCATCTGTAAGTGTAAAGGTACCGTAATCGCCTTCAATGGAAGTGTTCTCGAAGCTTGGAGAGTCCGCGTCATCCACATCAGAAATAGACAATGTGCCGGAAGCACTGGTTTGTGGCGTATCTGCTCCTAAATCCACACCACCTTTTACCTCACCTGCTACGACAGGCGCATCATCCGTGCCCGTCACTGTGATAGTGATGCTGTGCTCCGAGCCATCCGACGCCGTAATAGTGATGGTTTCAGTGACTTCTTCACCTTGATTCAGTGACTGCGCTGTCCCTTGTTCAAGCGTATAAGTCCAAGCGCCATCGACTAATGACAAGCTGCCGTACTCACCGCTGACATTCGCATCAGGGAAATTCACGGGGTCGCCATCAGGGTCGACAATATCCACTTCACCAGTTGCCGTGGAAACTTCTCCCACATCGGCTTCGGTGACCTCGCCTAACGTGGTACCCGTGATGACTGCAGCATCATCGGTGCCTGTCAGTGATATTTCGATTGTTTGGGTGGTGCCATCGGAGGCGGTGACCGTGATGATATCGGTGACCGTTTCGCCTTCGCCAAGCGATTGCAACGCTGCTGTGTCGGCGGTGTAGGTCCAATTGCCTTCAAAGATAACCACGTGGCCATACTCGCCGCCTAACATTCCGTTCGGAATCGTTGGACCTTGATTACCGCCTTCATTGGCGAATCCATCTCCTGAGTTTTCAGAACCCACATCCACATCAGAAACGGTGAGGGAGCCAGATGCCGTTTGTGCGCCCGTATCCTCGGTAATTGCGCCTGACGTATCGCCTTCAAAGACCGCGGAATCATTTGTACCTGTAATGGTAATGACAATATCCTGCGTTGTACCATCCGATGCTGTCACCGTAATGGTGTCTGTTGCGGTATCGCCTTCCGCGAGTGACTGGATGGATGCACTGTCGGCGGTATATGTCCAAGCCCCATCCACTAAGGTCAGTGAACCGTATTCACCGGCTAAGGTGCCATTAGGAATGGTTGGTGTGTCACTTGTGTCTGCATCCGTGATCGTGATGGTGCCTGTTACGGTTTGTGCGCCCACATCTTCAGTGAGGCTGGCGGTAGTGTTGCCAGATATTACGGCTGCGTCGTCGGTGCCCGTAACATCAACGGTAATTTGCTGCACTGTGCCGTCTGTCGCGGTGAGTGTGAACACCTCTTGCTCGGTTTGGTCTTGGTTCAGGGCATCGGCTTTCGAAGGATCGACCGTGTAAGTCCAGTTGCCATCGGAAAGTGTAAAGGTGCCGTAATCCCCTTCAATGGTGGTGTTCTCAAAGCTTGGAGATTCACCGTCATCCACATCAGAAATCGAGAGCGTGCCTTCAACGTTAACAGTATGTTCTGCAGGAGCCTCGGTTGGGGTGTTCGTGGCGCTGAGTGACACGGTGGCTGGATCAGACAGATTCCCGTCAGAATCGACAGCTTGATAAGTCAGCTCGCTGTCTGCGTCAACGGAAACAACTTCTGCACCTTTAATGACGAAGGCGCTGGCTTCTTCTGCGTCGACAAAGACACGAAGTTCGTCAAATCCACCATCGTTTTCAATGGAAATAGTTGGTCTGACTCCTTGCTGAGAATTCAAATCGGAGTAGGTGTATTCCCCGACAGCAACGCCATCTTTGAAGGCGATGACGATGACATTTGCATTTACATCATCCACGCTGAAGTGACTGCCAACTCCTCCTAAATGTACGTTTGCACCCGTGACATTGTCGCCCTCGTCAAAGGTCAATATCATGGCTTCGCCGAATGCACCGTTTTGCGCGTCAGAACCTGCACCGATGCCCTTATACACCGTATTGTAAGCAACATTCGACTCAGAGATGTCACTGTTCGCATCAGGTTTATCACCAGAATACTGGACGGCAGTTATCGTGATGCCATCAGAGATAATCTGTGTTTGCTCTGCAGATGTAACGTCTGATTCCGAATAGGTGGCTGACGATAAATCTGGTTTAAACACGAAACTGGTATCGTCTGACAAGGTTTGATTCAGCGTCACTTCGACTTCGTTATTATCGTCATCAACGTAGTAAAGCGTGCCGCCTTCCGGCAAAGAAGTAATCACAACGGAGGTTTCTTTTCCGTCATTGCCATCGTCCTCAGCATCGGTCGCGTAATCTGCGAGCGTGAAAGAGACATTGTTGCCATCGTTTTGCGTGAAGGATGCATTATTGGCATCAGGCGCATCTGAACCGACATCAATCGTTGCCGATGTAGTGCCCGTTACAACAGACGCATCATCCGTACCCGTAATGGTAATCACGACGTCTTGGGTCGTGCCGTCTGACGCCGTGACTGTAATGGTATCGGTTGCAGTATCACCGTCAGCCAGTGACTGAATCGACGCGCTGTCAGCGGTGTAGGTCCATGCGCCATCGACCAAGGTCAATGAGCCGTATTCACCCGCCAAGGTGCCATTTGGAATGGTTGGCGTATCACCGGTGTCTGCATCGGTGATTGTGATGGTACCTGTTGCGGTTTGTGCGCCCACATCTTCAGTGATGTTGGCAGTGGTATCGCCTGAGACCACGGCGGCATCATCGGTGCCGGTGACATCCACGGTAATTTGTTGCACCGTGCCATCGGTTGCGGTGAGTGTGAACACCTCTTGTTCGGTTTGGTCTTCGTTGAGTGCATCAGCTTTCGATGGATCAACGGTGTAAGTCCATGTGCCGTTGGTGAGCGTGAAGGTGCCGTAATCCCCTTCAATGGTGGTGTTCTCAAAGCTTGGCGTCTCACCATCATCTGCGTCAGA
Source organism: Enterovibrio calviensis DSM 14347 (assembly GCF_000621165.1). GTDB lineage: Bacteria > Pseudomonadota > Gammaproteobacteria > Enterobacterales > Vibrionaceae > Enterovibrio > Enterovibrio calviensis. The sequence goes on from NZ_JHZA01000001.1 coordinate 479,796, forward strand.
GATAGAGAGTGTGCCAGACGCACTGGTTTCCGGTGTATCAGCGCTTAAATCAATACTGCCCGTGGTTGCGCCAGTAACAACAGCAGCATCGTCGCTGCCGGTGACCGTAATGGTGATTTGGTGCTCGGAGCCGTCTGATGCCGTCACTGTAATGGTGTCGGTGGCAGAATCACCAGCACCCAAAGATTGCGCGTTGTCAGGGTTAACGGTGTACGTCCATTCGCCATCAGTCAGCGTCAGGCTACCGTATTCCCCTTCGACAGTGCCGTTTTCAAGGGTCGGTTGTACCGTGGCATCTGGGTCGCTGATGTTGATAGAACCAGAGACAGAGGTATTGCCGCCTTCAGCGAGAGTCGCGCTGAGATCACCCGTGATCACTGCCGCATCAGCGGTGCCTTCAACGGTGATCGTGATTTGTTGTTGCGTGTTATCGGACGCGGTTAGCGTAAACGACTCAGTGGCTGTTTCACCGCCTGGGATTTCCTGCGCTTTGGAGGGGTCGAGAGTGTAAGTCCAATTGCCATCCGTTAACGTGAAGGTGCCGTAGTCACCTTCAATGGAAGTGTTGGCGAATTCTGGCGAATCGTTAGCATCGGCATCTGAAATCGATAGGGTGCCTGTTGCCGTGACGGCGTCAGTGACATCCAAATAATTGATGGCGCTGACTTCAGAATACGAGCCTGCAACAAGGTTAAGATCTGTGCCGGGAAGAATATCAGGGCCATCGATTTGAACCAACACGGTTGTGCTGCTGCCGTCGCCGTTATCGATGGACAAGACACCCATAGTGAACACATTGTCATAGACATCGGTGTATTCGACAGTTGCAGTGACCGACAGCGGATAGGATTGGCCATCAATCTCTATGGTTTGGTTAGCGGAGTTATTTAGTATCCCATCACTGTCTGTGACAGTGGCGCTAAATCCTGCCGAATCAAAGTGCATGGTGTCTGGCTGCGAACCTTGATTGAAATCCTCACCATCCACATCGATATCGTCACCGAGCACAAACACGTTGTTGATTGTGATATCAGAATCAATGGCTGTTGTGACGCTGCCGCTAAAGTCACCACTGACGACAGCTGCATCGTCAGTGCCTTCAATCGTGATAACAATACTATGCTCTGTGCCTTTTGAATCGGTGAGCGTAATGGTATCGGTTGTGCTTTCGTTTTCGCCAAGAGATTGCGCCGCACCCGGATTCAGGGTGTAAGCCCATTCACCGTCTGTCAGCGTGAGCGAGCCAAACTCTCCGTCTACTGTAGTGTTTTCAATCTCGGTATTGTCGCCCGTATCTGGGTCAACCAGTGACACCGTGCCTGATGTCGAAATCTGAGTGCCTTCAACCAGCGAACCTGTTGTGTCGCCAGTAAGTTCAGCGGCATCATCGGTGCCTGTGACATTGATTAACAGTTCGTGTGTGCCGCCCATCGAATCTGTAATTGTGATGGTGTCGGTGACTTGTACGCCTGCGCCAATTTCCTCTGCGAGCTCAGGGTCGAGGGTATAAGTCCAATTGCCATCCACCATGCTGAATGAGCCGTATTGACCTTGTGTATTGGCATCAGGAAGCGTGGGTGTGTCGTTGGTATCAGGGTCACTAATAGAGAGGCTACCACTGGCGGTTAGCGAGCCTGAGTCGTCCGTAACATTACCACTCACGTTGCCACTAAGCTCTGCGGCGTCTTCACTTCCCGTAATCGTGATGACAATGTCATGCACTGTGCCATCTGAAGCAGTGATACTTATAATATCTGTGGTGGTTTGCCCTTCATCGAGATATTGCGCAAGGTCAGGGTCAAGGGTGTATGTCCAACTGCCATCAACAAGCGCGAGTGAACCGTATTGACCATCCGTCGTGCCATTAGGCAGTGTTGGGTTTTCGCCCGTGTCCACGTCGACTAGCTCAACGGTACCCGTTGCAGTGAGCGCGCCATTGCCTTCGGTGATCGTGCCGTTAGTGTTGCCAGTTAGAACCGGTTCTTGGTCAGTGCCAGTGATGGTAATGGTGATGTCGTGTGTGGAACCGTCTGATGCTGTGATGGTGATAGTGTCAGTGGTGGTCTCTCCTTCGGGTAAAGAAGCGACACTGTCGGGGTCTAGGGTGTAAGTCCATTCCCCATCGACGAGTTCCAATGAGCCATAGCTGCCGTCGACCGTGCCATTTGTTAGCGTAGGAGACTCCCCAGTGTCAGGGTCGATGATTTGAATCGTCCCTGTTGCGGTTAACGTACCGTCATCACTTATTGAGGCAATGGTGTCGCCTTGCAGGGCGGGAACAGTATCGGTACCTGTAATACTGATGACAATATTCTGTTGGGTGCCATCGCTGGCAGTGAGCGTGATAACGTCAGTGTCGACTTCACCAGTGTTGAGAACGGCTGCGGCTTCTTGGTTAAGTGTGTATGTCCAGCTTCCATCTGTGAGAACTAGAACGCCATATTCGCCTTCGATGCGTGTGTTCTCGAACGTCGGTGTGTCTTCGGCATCGACATCTGTAATGCCGATCGAACCTTCAACCGTGAGCGCTTCTTCAGTGGCGGTTTCGGTTAACGAACCGCTAAATTCGCCACTCACAACCGGTAGGTCATCGGTCCCTGTGATAGTGATGGTGATATCTAATGGCGTACCATCTTGTGAATAGACAGTAATAACGTCAGGCAACAGGTCGCCTGCATCCAATGCATCTAGTGCGGCATTGTTGGCTTCGTCGGTGGTGTAAGTCCAGTTCCCCGCGGTGTCGATAGTGAGCGTGCCAAACTCTCCGACAATGGTGTCCGCTTGGAAAAAGCCTTCTCCAGCATCAATGTCGGTGACGTTCACACTGCCTGATGTCGACAATTGCCCGTCGTCTTCATTGATGGAGACATCTGTCATGGCACCAAAGGTCGGAATATCGTTGGTGCCTTCAATAGTGATCGTGAGGCTTTGTACGGTGCCATCTTCAGCGCGAACATTGATGGTGTCCGTGAGTTGGTCACCTTCGCTCAATCGGTCTATGGCACGAACATCACCAGAGGTGGAATACGTCCAACTGCCGTCGGCATTGATGGTGACTTCCCCCCATCGTCCTTCAATGGTTTGAGGTGTGAAGGTATTGTCGTTGCCATCGACATCGGTTGACGCTAATTGCCCTGTGGTAGACATAGCGCCGTCGGCTTCCAACACTGTACCGACAACGTCTCCTGCAATCTGAGAGGGATCATTCGTACCGATGATAGTGACAAGAATGTCAGTTTCTGTACCGTCGACTGATCTCACGGTGATTGTATCGACGCGTTGCTCACCTTCTTTCAAGGTGTCTAAGGCGGAACTTTGAGAAGGGTCAGAGGTGTAGGTCCAGTTGCCCGCGCGATCAATACTGACCGAGCCCAAGTCACCCAAATACGTGCCCGCTAACATGAAGGCTTCTTGATTATCAGCGTCGGAGATGTTCATTGAACCATTAACGCTCACCACATCGTTGGTTTCATAAACGTCTTGCGTGGTAGTCGCCGAGAATACGGGGGCGCTGTTAATGCCTTCGATAGTGATAACAAGTTGCTGTGAAGTACCATCTTCGGCGCGGACGGTAACAACTTCCGTTAAGGTTTCGCCGTCAGGTAGGCGTTGGATTGCCCCGGTGGGATCGGTGCTCGTGTAGGTCCAATCGCCGTTTTCATCGATGGTGAGTTGCCCACGTGTTGTAGCAATCGTTTCTGCGATGAAGGTGTTGTCGTTACCATCGACATCGGATGAGGTTAGGCTACCGGACGTGGTGATGGTGCCACCGTTATCGGAAACCGTTGCGGTAATATCACCAGCGATGAGCGCATCATCGTTGATTCCGTTGATTGTTAGCGTGATTTGCGTTTCGGAGCCATCGACAGAATAAACGGTAACCGTGTCGATAATTTTTTCGCCATCAGTTAGCCCATTGATCGAAGATTGATGGGTATTGTCCACTTCATATGACCAATTACCCGCTCTATCAATGGTGAGAGTTCCCCAATCACCTTCAAACTCTCCCGCTTGCATGAAAGATTCGCCCCAATCGGGGTCGGAGACATTGAGGGAACCTCGCGCCGTCATAGTGTCATCACTTTCTCGGATGTCAGCGCTGGTCATTGCTGAGAATACGGCACCGTCATCCTTGCCTTCAAAGGTGAGCGCGATTCGTTGCTCTGTCCCATCAGCAGCGCGGACAGTGGCATATTCCGTTAGCGTGTCGCCTTCGTTTAGTCCTTTGATGGCACCGGTGGGATCTGTGCTGGTGTAGTTCCATGTTCCATCACTATCAATGGTAAGTTCACCACGTCGTGTTTGAACCGTTTCCGCGATAAACAGGTTGTCTTGGCCATCAGCGTCCGATGAGGTTAGGGAGCCTGACGCTTGTAACACATCGCCATCTTCAATGTTGACGGCAGTATCTCCTGAGATTTCTGCTGCAATATTGACTTCACCCTCGTTGTTATTCGCGTTGTTATCCGTGGTATCCGTGTTGTCGGTGACGTCATTGACAGTTTGATTGTTATCTCTTTCGGAATCTTCGGCGTTGGAGTTACGTGCCAGTAAGCTGGCATAACGCGCTGAGGTCAAGCTTTCCGCCTGAGCTGATGAGAGGCCGGCATCGACAAGCCCTGTAGTATCAAACATTTCAATGTTGCTGACGCCACCAAGAGAGCCGTTCGCTTCAATGATCACTTGAGGGCCCGAGGTAGAACTGCTGAGTTCTTCACCCGCTGCAGTTTCTGTGCCTTCGATTTGCGTTGGGTCATCCCCTTCTTCTAACGCGGCGATAATATCCTGCACATCAGACGGTAAATCTAAGCTATCAAACCCTTCATCATTTAATAGGAGGGCATCGTCGAGCACATCAACTTGCTCACCATCTTGAGTCACCAACCAAGCATTTTTGCCGTTAGGCACAGACACAACGTCGCCACTGTTTATCTGCATCCCAGGTGCTGCAGGCGTCATTTCGCCGTCTGGTTTAACCACAAAAGCTTGCCCAACAACTTGACTGAGAACCAAAGTGATAGCCATTGAAATCTCCCATTACCATAGGGTTCAAAAATGAACCAAAAGAATCAGAATTGATTTATTGATTAAATTTAGTACACAAAATTCGTCGGTGTTAAGTCCACGCAAGGAAGAAAGTCAGGTTTTTAAGAGATAGTGTTTCATTGATGAGACATTTGAATGTAAAGCGTTTTTACAGGGAACGATGACAAGAAGGTGTGGGAAAAATTCGTGACTAATAAAGACTGTCTTTCACAGATTTCTGAACGGGGTTGTTACCAATTTGGTTTGTTGTCTTTTGGAAGATTGGCAGTCGCACAAAAAAGACACTAGTTTTAAAAGGAAAAACATGACCCTTTACAAAGGCAAATAAGAGCAGCATCAGACGCCTTGTGAAGGTGAAAAATGTCTTTATACGGCCGGTTGGCACACGAAATTCGCGGCTTTGAAAGAGATATCGCCAAGCGGGATCTCTGCATTGACATGACCTAGATTTCAGTGATAACTCGCTGATATAAAACAATTCTTAAGGAACGGTCTAATGAAAGGTTTGGTGAAAAACGAGCCAATAATTGTGCTCGCCGATGAAGATCTCACACATGTTGATTTTCACCAGCAAATTCTGAGTGAGAGTGGTTATTGGCTGCGTTCTGTGGCTACACCGGAAAAACTGACCACTATCCTCGAACAGCATCCCGTCAATATTCTTGTTATCAGCATGGACTTCGCCTTTGTAAGTGGTGAGCCTATTGACGTTGAAATGAGGAAGATCCGTTCTCTACCCACGTGTAAAAATGCGCGCATTATTTTCACCACCAATTCGTATTCGAGTGATCAAAAGCAACAGGCTTTTCGCGCGGGTGCCAGTGACTACATGGTTTATCCCATAGCGGCTGATGAGCTTTATTTAAAAATGGGCACGCATCTTGTGGCGGGCGCATATAAAGGTGTAACAGGCGCATTAAGCCGAAGTTTCAATCTGTTGTCTGAAGTGAATATGACGTTATCGCCGCTTATTGCGACGTCGGTAAGTTGTGCTCAAATGCTTAACCAAACCTCGTTAAGCAACAAGCAATCTGTCTATGTAGACAGTGTGAACAACGCAATGAAGCGCGCGTCTGTCATTGGCGACAATCTCCGAGACTTCGAAGAGATGTCAACGAACACCATCGCTCTCGACAATACGCCTTTTGACCTTGGGCAGTTGCTTGAAAGCTTGAAAGACTACTTGGTGGGTGAAGCAGAAAGCCGGTGCGTCGAGCTTTTGTTCAATGTGCCGCTTGATGTACCCCGTTCACTCGTCGGCGACCCGGATAGATTGAGACGTATTCTACTCAATCTGATCAGCGAAGCTTTTGTCATCGGCGGTGGCTGTCCCATCATCTTGAGTATTCAAGCGGGTACGTTGTCTGATTCGAGTGTGGTGCTGGAATTCTCGGTGCATCGAAAAATCACGGAAGACGAGCAAGATTCAGACGACCTCGATGAACTGGCAGAACGCGCTGCCATGGCAATGTCTGAATTGGATGAATCACTGAATTTGGTGGTGGCTTGCTACCTCGTCGAACTGATGGGAGGCGCATTTCACGAAGAGTCTTCAGATAAAGATTCGGGGATCTACTTCAACCTTGAACTTCAGGTTGCAACGGTTCATGCAGACAAGAGCTTCGCCGTCCCCGTTGATTTAAGAGAGTTAAGAGTGCTGGTGGTGGATGACAACCCGTCTTCGATCGCTGTGCATTCTGCCATTATTTCGTCTTTGGGTTTTTACTGTGAATCGGCAAGCGATGTTGATAGCGCGTTCCATGCCATCGAAGAAGGGTACTTAGACCTTGATGGTGAACCGTTCGATCTTGTGTTGCTTGATTGGTCCATGCCTGGCAAAAAAGGCTTCCATTTGCTCGAGAAACTCCAAAAAGAAATGACACCAGAACAACAACCGTTGGTCATTGTGATCAGCGCGTTTGACCATGCTGTCATTGAAAAAGAAAGGGGTAACGGCAAAGTTGATGGATACCTTCACAAGCCAATCTCTGCGTCCGTGATGTTTGACACCATGATGGAAGTGTTGGGAAGAAATCTCCCCAAAACCCATCAGCGAATTATTGCAGCGCAAGGGCATTCAAACGGCATTACCATTAACGGTAGCGGCAAGCGCATCCTTGTGGTTGACGATATGCCGATAAACCAGCAGATCGTTCAAGAAGTGTTGATCAGCAATGACTTTCAAGTTGAGTTGGCTGACTCAGGGCGTAGTGCGGTGGTGAAAGTGTGCCCCGCGCCGGAACTGTATGATGCGGTTTTGATGGACCTCGAAATGCCGGAAATGAATGGCCTCGAAGCCACACGCATTATTCGAGAAACCGCTGATAGAGAAAGTCTGCCTATTTTTGCGTTAACGGCTCATACCATGGAACGCGACCGTCAACGCTGTGCTGACGCCGGAATGAACGATCATGTCGCCAAACCACTTGATGCCGATATTTTGCTGAAAAAACTGGCTAGCCACTTGGGTTTGGCAGTGAACGCAAAAGAGAGTAGAGACGATAACAACGAGACTGCCATCGAAGAGTATGAATACGTCGATGTCGAAGACGGTATTAAGCGAGTGATGGGCAATGAAACGCTGTACTTCAAGCTATTGAGTGACTTTGTTCATCAAGCTCGGTCGCAAGAGAATCAAGTCTGCGTGCTTATCGAATCCGGCAAGTTAACGGAAGCGGCTGAAAGCGCGCACAATATTGCGGGTAGTGCTGGAAACCTTTCCGTTGTTGCATTAAGAAACTCGGCGAAGCAACTCCAAAATGCGCTGATTACATTGGAAGACTACCAATTATCGCTGACCCAATTTCGGCGCGATATTGATAACGCCATTAAAGAGATTGGCGATATTTTGCTGAAGCGAAACAATGTTGCCTCTCTCCCTACACCGCCTGATTATGGCGCTCTATCATCGTCGAAAAAATCCGATGCTATCAACGAAATGGATAAGGCGTTTATCGACCGCGTGTTCGTGCTGGAATCTCAGATCATGGCGCAAGATATGATGGCAATAGACAATTATTATCAGATGTTGGTCGATTTCTGCGATTTGGCCATCAAGCTCAAACCGGTTGGCGATAAGTTGATTGAGCTTGATTACCCGAAAGCCTTGGCAGTTCTCAAACAATTCATTTCAGACCAAGGGTACAGTAAGGAACAAGCGGAACAGGGAGGCCAGTCCTATGTTGGTTAACCATAACGCCGCCGATAAAGACACCATATTAATCATTGATTCATCGCCTAATAGCGTCCGTATTTTAAATGCGATCCTAGGTGAAGAATATCGTGTCATTTTCTCTACGACCGGAGCCACAGCGCGTGTTTTGATTAAAATCGAACACCCTAAGCTTGTCTTACTCGATGTTGATCTCCCTGATATGGATGGATTCTCGCTTTGTCAGGCTTTCAAAAATGATATGGCGACAAAAGACATTCCTATTATTCTGATCAGTGAAAATCAGGAAGACGAGAATCGGGAAATGGGGTTGCGTATTGGTTGTGCGGACTACATCAACAAGCCTGTCTCTCCCGCTGAAGTGAAGCTTCGAATTTATAATCAATTGCGGATCCGTCGCAACGAAGATCTCATTATGCAGAGGGCGCTTTATGATTCGTTAACGGGACTCGCAAACCGAAACTTGGCACTGGATCGCCTTCGTTATGCCATTACGCATGATCTTCGGCGTGGGTTGCTCACTGGGCTAATGCTGGTGGATATCGATAACTTTAAGTTGATAAACGACACGCTTAGCCATGATGTGGGTGATCAGGTCTTGGTGGAGTTGTCTAAGCGCATTCTTCAGGTCGTCCGTGAAGTCGATACGGTAGGTCGTGTCAGTGGCGACGAGTTTTTGATTGTCCTGCCAGGGTTACATCAAACCGAAAATGCGTGCCAAATAGCGAGCAAATTACGCAAAGCCATCAACAAACCTATCTCAATTGCGAGTGGGGGCGAGGTCCATGTTACAGCCAGTATTGGCGTTTCACTTTCGCCGATGGATACGGAAGATTTCAAGCGGCTATTCGCCAATGCAGACGTTGCGAAAGACCAAGCCAAATGCGGCGGTAAAGATTCCTATCGCATGTTTACTTCAGAAATGAATGACAATGTGCACCGCCGTGTTCGCATTGAGTATCACCTCGTTCGAGCGCTATCTCTTGATGAACTCTCGCTTGTCTATCAGCCGTTCATTGACCTGAAAACCAATGAAGTGGTTGGGGCGGAAGCATTACTGCGATGGAACAACAGTGAACTGGGAAGCGTCCCGCCGGATGAATTTATTCCCATTGCCGAGCAAACTAACTTGATATACGAAATCGGTAAGTTTGTATTGAAGACTGCTGTTGATGATTTTCTTACGCTTGAAAACGCACAGGGTCGACCGCTAAATGTGGCGATCAATATCTCTCCGCAACAAATTCGTAAATCAGGTTTTGTCGAAGATTTAAAAATCATCATCGACGAGGCTGGATTTGATGCGAGTCGTCTTGAGTTGGAAGTCACGGAAGGATTACTTTTAAGTCAACAAAGGTATGTGAAAGACGTCATAGAAGAGCTCCACAACATGGGAGCCGTGTTATCGATGGATGACTTTGGCACAGGTTACGCGTCGTTGAGTTATTTACTGCGTTTTCCTTTTGATGCGTTGAAAATCGACCGAGAATTTGTCGATGGCATCACCGACGTTGAAATTAACGAAACGCTAGCAACCGCTGTGATATCTATGGCTCGTGGGCTGAATATGACCACAGTCGCTGAAGGTGTTGAGACACAAGAACAACTTGAAATGCTGACGTCGAAAGGCTGTGACCTTGCCCAAGGTTATTACCTCAGTCGTCCTATCAGTATTGATGCGTTCAAAGAATTTCTGGGTATTCAAAGTGCTGATGAAGAGCAAGAGTTGATTGGTGAAGCGACAGAAACGAAAAAGTAGCAGTTCAGTGTTTACTGACTGCAACGATAGCGTGATATGAACGATGAAATGAGTCAGTTGTTTGGGTATATGCAATATAAAAAAGACGCGTTCATGCGTCTTTTTTCATTTTTGGACAGTGGCTTATTTGTGTCCTGCTGGTGCCGCGTTATTTTGTAGGTTACCGAAAGTATACCGATTGACGCTCTTGCCTCGGTTACTATAAGTTACCTAGTCGTAGTTATTCTCGGAGACTGTTATGAGCAACAGAATCAAAATCGATATCGTGTCAGACGTAGTGTGTCCTTGGTGCATTGTCGGCTATAAGCGCCTCGAGAAAGCCATCAATGAATTGGGCTTGCAAGACAGCATCGACATCGAATGGCAGCCATTTCAGCTCAATCCTTATGTGGGTAAAGACGGAGAAAATTTGTTTAACCACATTATGAAGAAGTACGGAAATACGCGAGAAGACAATGTACGCATGCGTGAAAATCTGACGGGATTCGGGGAAGAGTTAGGGTTTGCGTTCCAGTTTTTTGACGAGATGAAAACCTATAACACCCAAGATGTACATCAACTGCTCGACTACGCGAAAACCCAAAATCGCCAGCATGATTTGGCGATGCGGCTGTTTAGTGCGTATTTTACTGAGAAACAAGATATTTCAAACCGAGAGGTCTTGGCTGCGCAGCTAAAAGCTGTAGGACTAGATGTTTCTGAAGGGCTAGCGCAACTGGATGATAGCAGTGTGCGAGAGAGGGTTGAAAAGAATCAATCTTACTGGCGAGAGCTTGGCGTTTCATCTGTGCCGACCATCGTTTTTAACCGCGAGAGTGCAGTATCAGGGGCACAACCTGTTGAGGTATTAACGCAGATACTGTCCGAACTTCACGCGGGGCGTTAACGCACAAGACACTCGACCAAACTGACATCGAGGCGCTGCTAGAGATCGAGGTAGAGCCTCAACATGTCTTTGTGTTGAACACCATTTTCCCAAATGGGTTCATCATAATTTTCGAGAAAATGGTTCGTTACCACTTCTGAAGCACGAAAGCCCATCCGCTGATAAAAGGCCAACTGATAACCAAAAGTCCCAGTGCCGATTTCCAAACGTTTGATTTTCTTTCTACGTGTGAATTGTATGGCGTATTTGAGAAGGCCTGTCCCCCAACCATTCCCCTGACACTCGGGTGACACTGCAATATTAAACAATTCAGCGACATCCGTATCTGTTTGCTTGAGGACACAGGCTGCAATGATTTGCTTGTTCTTCAACGCGACACAACACCAAGAATCAAGCAGGTAAGACGCAATGCTACTTGCTGAGGGGTCGGCTTCTAACAGTAAGGATGGTGGAACAGCAATAGGCGCGACTTCGGCAAAAGTGACGATATCTTTAATAGAAGTGGTTTCGCCATTTACCATCTGATTGGCCTTTTGCTTGATACGATGTTCTTCTAATACGCTGACGTTGTCGTTCATATGTGTAGTACCGCGAGAGCGTGACTGAATTTACGTCACAAGGTTGCCAGAGAAACGAAAAAAACAATGGCATCAATATCACGCCTTGCCCAATAAATTGGCTTTTTCACGGTTCACTTAACATGAATTATCACTATTGCGTCATTCAAAGCGAGGTGGTGAATAACGTTCCGCTGATCACAAATTATTTCTTTTTTCCCGATACTTGTACAACGCCTCGCATAGATACCAACTGACAAGGCTAACTGTCAGACTGAAACTGACGATTTTTAAACAATAAATTGGGAAGGCAAGAAAGAACTGTTCAACACTGTTCCCATTGGCGGAAAAGTAAGCCGATCCAACGAGTCCCATCAGTATTCCAATGGTGACAATCAGAAATAACGTGATGACATAATTTAACTTACCGTGGCGACGGGTTTGCTTCCAAGCATTGAACGGATACTCAAGATCCATAGAGACGTCAATATGTTGTAAAAATTTAGTCGGCTAGGATAAGTGAATTTGTCGGGAAATGAAGACAGCTATTGTTGTTCTGCGAGCGAATTGGGACTATGAAGTTCCTTGTTACAAATATTTTGTTACACGTGGTTTTTTGCCGACCGATTGTAAAAACGAGGGGCATCCTTTCGCGGAAGGTGTATGAGGTTGAGATTTGCCTGAATGGCCGTATCGACGGCAAGCGACGTGGGTGTACCTAACGTGATTAATGTGCCCACCCCAGCGGTCACGGCTTTTTGCACCAGTTCAATGCTGCACCGGCTGGTCATCAACAGGGCGTTGGACGTGGATAATATGCGTTGGCGCAAGGCCGAACCAAGAACCTTGTCGAGCGCATTGTGTCGCCCAATGTCTTCCTTACATTGCAATATCTCCCCATTTTCATTGACGAGCAGTGCGGCGTGAATTGCGCCACTGATGTGCCCAAGCGACTGCCATTCACGCAAGGTTTCACGCAGTGCGAGAATACTCTCAGTATCAAGGGGTTCGATATGTGATAAAGCATCCAAGCTTGGAATAGCTTGCGCTAACGATTCTGCACCACAAATACCACACCCCGTGCGGCCCGCTAAGTGACGCTTAGCGAGTGACATTCTTGCTTGTGCTCTGTTCGCCAGGGTGACGTGGGCGAGCAAAGCATCATTCTCTGTCTCAACGACAATGTCATGGATTTCACCAGAGTTTCGAATAATGCGCTCACTGAATGAAAACCCATAGATGAAATCATCGATATCTTGCGGGGTAACCATCATGACAGCATGGCTCACCCCGTTGTAGGAAATGGCCAACGGTGTTTCCGTGGGCAGCGTTGAAAAGCAGGTCACGTCGTTTTCTTCGTCCATGTAATGGTGAAGAGAGTGTGGCGGCAGCGCATGGTCTTCCTGCGCGCTTGATGGCGAACGCATTGGCTTGGATGTGGATTTGGACGTGGGTTTTGTCATGGATGCCTAACTGATGGGACGACAACGAATTACTTATAGAGGATAGGATAGTGCTATTGCGTCTGCTGTGCGTTAAACGAGAACGAAAAAGTGACGTAACGCATCGTCATTGATCAACAGGAAAACACGAGCTCATTGCGTTGTCGCAAACACAATGAGTGCAGGCGCAATTGCGCACTCTGAGGTGGCAGAGCAACTTTACCATGGTCGAGATTGCGTGGTAGCTTCGCGACCAACGGCGATGAAATGACTACACTTTTGGTGCAACCTGCCTCCGTTGTAATTGGGGGATCGGATTTTTCCTCGGCACAGGACAAAGGAATGACAAACTACTCAGGATTCGGCCTGTTTAAACATGCCCTGACATTTCATGAAAACTGGCAGCGTGTTTGGCGTAACCCTACACCTAAACCCTATTACGACGTGATCATTGTTGGCGGTGGCGGACATGGATTAGCAACCGCGTATTACCTTGCCAAAGAATGCGGGGTAAAGAACGTTGCTGTGGTCGAGAAGGGATGGTTAGGCGGCGGTAACACGGCGCGTAATACCACGATCGTTCGTTCCAATTACCTGTGGGATGAAGCGGCTCATCTCTATGAGCACTCATTGAAACTTTGGGAAGGTTTGTCTCAAGAGCTAAATTTCAATTTGATGTTCAGCCAGCGTGGGGTGCTCAACTTGGGGCACACGCTCCAAGATATGCGAGACATTGAGCGACGCGTGAGCGCAAACCGGCTCAATGGCATTGACTGCGAAGTGCTGGATAACCAAGCAGTGCAAGATCTCGTCCCTCTGCTCGATTGTTCTGAAAACACACGTTATCCAGTGATGGGGGCCAGTTGGCAGCCTCGCGGTGGGGTGGCGCGTCACGATGCTGTGGCATGGGGGTTCGCCCGCGCCGCAGACAGCCTAGGTGTGGATTTGATTCAGCAAACGGAAGTGACAGGGCTTCGCATTGTTGATGGGAAAGTCAAAGGCGTAGAGACATCGAAAGGGTTTATCGGCGCAGAGAAAGTGGGTTGTGTTGTTGCGGGGAACTCCGGTGAGTTGGCGCGTATGGCAAACATGACGCTGCCCATTGAATCCCACCCTTTGCAAGCCATGGTGTCTGAACCTCTCAAGCCTTGTATTGATACGGTGATCATGTCGAACCAAGTCCATGGATATATTAGCCAATCTGACAAGGGCGACTTGGTGATCGGCGCGGGTATTGATTCCTATAACGGCTTTGGTCAACGCGGTTCGTTTCCTGTTATTGAACACACAATTTCCGCCATCATTGAAATGTTCCCTTTCCTCAGCCGAGTACGCATGAACCGTCATTGGGGCGGGATTGTGGATACCTGTCCTGATGCTTGTCCAATCATCAGCAAAACGGACATTCAAGGGCTGTACTTCAATTGTGGATGGGGCACTGGTGGCTTTAAAGCGACGCCGGGATCCGGTCACGTATTTGCCCATACCCTCGCGAATGATTCGCCGCACCCAATCGCTGCGCCATTCAATATCGACCGTTTTGTGTCGGGTTACTTGATTGACGAGCACGGCGCAGCCGGCGTTGCACACTAACTTCACGCAGTATTGGAAAAGGAACTGACATGCTACGTATTTACTGTCCTTACTGTGAAGAACACAGAGACGAAGACGAATATGCCTATGGCGGCGAGGCGCATATTGTTCGCCCGAAAGACCCAGATGCACTGAGTGACAAAGAGTGGGGACACTATTTGTTTCATCGTAAAAACATCAAAGGCAGCCATCGCGAAATGTGGTACCACGCCGCAGGGTGTCGAAAATTCTTCAATGTTCAACGTAATACCGTGACCTATGAGATTGAGGCGGTGTACAAGATTGGCGCGGCAGCAGAAGCGGATCAATCTTCGGGTAAATCAAACGGGGAGGCGAGCGCATGAGCCAAAAAAATCGCTTGCCGGAAGGTGGTCGCATTGACCGAAATTCATCCTTCACTTTCTCGTTTAACGGTCAGGTCTATCAAGGCCATAAAGGCGATACCTTGGCGTCTGCCTTGATTGCCAACGGTGTAAAAGTGGTGGGTCGCAGCTTTAAGTATCACCGCCCTCGCGGCATTATTGGCGCGGGCGCAGAAGAGCCCAATGCGATCTTGCAGTTGGGTTCTCAACCTGCAACGTCCACACCCAATCAACGCGCCACTCAAACCGAGCTTTATGATGGTTTAGATGCGCGTGTCGTGAATGCATGGCCAAACCTAGAAACCGACGCATTGGCGATGGTGGGCAAAATTGGCGGAGCCATGATGCCTGCGGGCTTCTACTACAAAACCTTCATGTACCCCGAATCCTTGTGGCCCACTTACGAAAAACATATTCGTAATGCGGCGGGGCTTGGGGAAATCCCTCGCGCGAACGACCCTGACAAATACGACAAAATGCATCACCACTGTGATGTGCTGATTGTGGGTGCAGGCGCGGCAGGTTTGATGGCAGCCAGAACCTTAGTTGGGCAAGGGCTTCGCGTGATGCTGGTCGATGAACAATCAGAAATGGGAGGCAGCCTGCTGCATTGCCGAGAAGCGATCAATGGGCAGGCAGCGGATAAGTGGGTGGCTGAAACCCTCGACATACTGGCGGAAGATCGGGATTGTACGCTCTTGCCGCGAAGCACTGCCTTTGGTTACTACGACCATAATTTCGTGGGCGTTGTGGAGCGTCGAACCGATCACCTTGGTGACGAGGTGCATGGTATTCGACAACGCGTTCACCATATCCGAGCGGAACGCGTGCTACTTGCAACGGGTGCCATTGAACGGCCATTGGTGTTTGGTAATAACGATTTACCCGGCAGCATGTTGGCCTCTGCTGTGTCGATTTATCTTCGTCGGTATGGCGTTGCAGCGGGCGAAAAACTCGTGCTGATGACCACCAACGATGAAGCGTATGACGCAGCGATTGATTGGCACCACAGCGGCAGAAAAGTCGCGGCGATTGTGGATACACGTCCCTTTGCTGATGGCGATCGTGTCCAGCAGGCGAAGGACTTGGGGATCACTGTGCTTCAAGGCCACGCTGTCATGAACCTCAAGGGAAGCTCCGAGGTCACTAGCGCCGAAGTGGTTCCCATTGATAAATCGGGCAGTAGCGTCATTGGCACAACCACGGTCATCGCTTGTGATACGGTCGCCAGCAGTGGCGGATGGAGTCCAGCGTTGCACTTGAGTTGTCACACGGGTGGTCGCCCATTGTGGCGTGACGACATTGCCGCCTTTGTCCCATCAGATAGCGTAAAGGGCATGGATTATGCTGGCGCAGTGGCGGGTGTTGGCGAGTTGGCTGACGTGATTAATGCCGGAGCAGAAGCTGCGCTGCGTGTCGCGCAGGCTTTGAATGTGTCGATTGAAACACCAGCGATGCCAGATGTTGAGACGCTTACCTCCTCGCCATCGATGGCCTTGTACCTTGCACCGCATCGCCTTCCTAATAGCCGTGCACCCAAACAGTTTGTCGATTTCCAAAATGACGTGACTGCGGCGGGTATTGAGTTGGCAGTGCGCGAAGGGTACGAATCCATCGAGCACATTAAGCGCTACACCGCGATGGGGTTTGGCACCGATCAGGGCAAAACGGGCAACATCAATGGCATGGCGATCGCCGCACATGCCATGGGCAAAACCATTCCTGAAACGGGCACCACCATCTTCCGTCCTATGTATACGCCCGTCACCTTTGGGGCACTGGCAGGGCGTGATGTGGGAAAAATCTTTGACCCTGCGCGTTACACGGCAATGCATGAATGGCATGTTCAACATGGTGCCAAGTTTGAAAATGTCGGCCAGTGGAAACGTCCTTGGTATTACCCGAAAGGAAACGAGACCATGGCGCAAGCTTTGGGTCGAGAATGCCGTGCGACGCGAGAAAGCGTTGGGATACTCGATGCTTCGACCTTGGGGAAAATCGACATTCAAGGCAAAGATGTTCGCGAATTTATAAACCGTATCTACACCAACGGCTGGGACAAACTCGCCCCTGGGCGCTGTCGTTACGGCTTGATGTGTCACGAAGACGGCATGGTGTTTGATGACGGCGTTACGTCTTGCATCTCTGATGAGCACTTTTTGATGACAACCACATCTGGCGGCGCAGCGGGGGTTTTACGTTGGTTAGAAGCGTGGCACCAAACCGAATGGCCAGAGCTCGAAGTCTATTTCACCAGCGTGACCGACCATTGGGCGACCATGACGATTTCTGGGCCTAACTGCCGCAATGTTTTGCAGCAATTGGTTGGCGATGAAGACATCTCAGAAGAGGCAATGCCTTTTATGAGTTGGAAGCCAATGACTGTGGCTGGCGTGGATGCGCGCGTGTTCCGCATCAGCTTTACCGGTGAATTATCGTTTGAAATTAACGTCAACGCCAATGCAGGGATGTACGTGTGGGAACAAGTGATGAAGGCGGGAGCGCCGTATAACATCACACCTTACGGCACGGAAACCATGCACATCCTGCGTGCGGAAAAAGGCTTTATTATTGTTGGTCAAGACACCGACGGTTCAGTTACCCCGCAAGATTTGAACATGGGATGGATCACTGGCAAACAGAAAACCTTTAGTTTTCTGGGGCGTCGATCTTGGGCGCGTGAAGACACGATTCGCACCGACAGAAAGCAGCTGGTGGGCCTGAAGTGCACTGAGCCTAGCAAGGTGATACCGGAAGGCGCGCAAGCGGTGGATAATCCAGATCAACCCATTCCGATGACTATGGTGGGGCATGTTACATCGTCGTATTACAGTGATGTTTTGGGCAGCTCGATTGCGTTAGCGGTGATCAAAAATGGTCTCAACCGCATGGGTGAGTATGTTTACTTCCCATTGGCAGACGGAAGCGTGTTGAAGGCGCAGATTTGCAGCTCAGTGTTTTACGACACCAAAAATGAGAAGCCTTCACAATCGAAGGATGAGGACGTCTCACCGCTTGAAGAGGCGTATACCGTTCAGCATGCGTTGCCGCTGCACCATTTGAGTAAAGCGTTAGGCAAAGCGCAAACAGCCCCTGCGGGTGTTCATCTTCATGAAACGCAGAACATGAGCCAAGTGATCCTTCGCGGGGAACCAAGCGCAGATTTTGTGGCGAACGTGGAACAAGCCTTAGGACTGTCTTTGCCGATTGCAGCCTGTACGTCATCCGAGTCCGAGGACTATCAGATATGGTGGCAGTCACCGGATGAATGGTTAGTGCTGAGCAGCGAAAAATCAGCACAAGACATTGAGGCGTCGTTACGCGCCGTGTTGAGTGGTCATTATCAAGTCGTGGATGTATCTGGCGGTCAATCCTTGGTGACATTAACAGGATCGCATGCGATTGATGTGCTGAAAAAATCTGTTTCTTATGACGTTGATTCACGCCACTTTGGTGTGGGTAAATGTGTCGGTACGACGTTTGCCAAAGCACAGGTGTTTATGCGCCACCGTAGCGAAAATTGCTACGAGCTGGTGGTCAGACGCAGCTTTGCAGATTACATCGCGTTGTGGATTCAAGATGCTGCTGAGGAATACGGTCTTACGCTTGACTGCTAGTTACTAGCGATTAGCTGCTAGCCGCAGCCATTGGTTACGCAAAGACCAACCCATTCTAGCCCGCCTCTCGTGCGGGCTTTTTATTGCTAACTGGTTTTGATGGTCAAGTTGTTCAGCGCTCATGGTCCAGCCCTTAATTTCTAGAATGCTCAGTTGCTCGTCTGTTTAGCTGCTCCACTGTTTACGTCGGGATATCACTTTAGGCACGCTATTTTCGCCAATGAAGGCAGATAAGTCGCTATGATCCCAATACATCAACGCAATGGAGAATGCGCGCTTGCCAGTGATCACTGACCCCTACTTTTACCTGTTATCCGTCCCAGCAGTGCTGATCTATGGCATTGGCAAAGGGGGACTGGGTGGTGCGTTGGGGATCATCGCTGTGCCTTTAATGGCACTTGCCGTTTCTCCCACGCAAGCTGCCGCAATATTACTGCCTATCTTATTGGCGATGGATGTTTTCGCGGTTCGCTATCACTACAAAAGCGCAGATTACGGCGTAATAAAACGCATGCTGCCCGGGGCATTGCTGGGTGTCGCCCTTGCTGGCTTTTATATCCATGCCGTGCCGCAAGCAGGACTGAAGTTGACGATTGGTGTGCTGTCGCTTTGGTTTTGTTTTCACTATGTGTTATCTGAAGTGGGGCTGATGAAAGCAGCCAAAAAGCAAAATGGAAGATTGGCGGCCGCGATTTGGGGTGGAATGAGTGGCTTCTCGAGCACGACAATACATGCAGGCGGCGGGCCAGCCAGTATCTATCTATTGCCGCAAAAGCTTGAGAAGGTAACGCTGGTGGCCACCATGGCCGTGTTTTTTGCCATGTTAAATGTGGTGAAGTTGATCCCGTATGCGGCGATTGGTGAGTTCGATAAAACCAATGTATTGACCGCATTGCTCTTGATTCCGCTTGCACCGTTGGGTGTGAAAACGGGGATTTGGATGCTCCACCGCGTTAGCCAAAAACGCATCTATCAGCTTTGCTATTTGTTTCTGTTTCTTTCGGGAATCAAGCTGTCTGTTGATGGATTACTGAGCTTGATGTAATGCGCTTATCGACTCAGCTTGAATGCCAGCGACACCGCTAAGGATTGTGCCAAACACAAGGTGGCGGTTTGTGAACGAAATGACTCTACAGCCGCTTCTTTGATCACGAAGCACACATCACTGTTCGCGGCGAGGGGACTTACTTGGCTGTCCGTGAAGACAATTTTCTTGGCTTTAGCATGGGTTGCGTGGTCACACAGCTCGATGGTTTCTGGTGAATAGGGGGAAAAGCTCGCACCAATCACCACATCATTCTCGCCAACCAGTGCCAACTGTTCAGATGCCATGCACCCAAAACCATCCACCAATACCACGCGTCGTTCAAGGTGGCGAAGGGCATAGGTCAGGTAAGACGCAATACTGAATGCGCGACGCATGGCGACCACGTAAATGGTGTCTGCGTTTTCAAGTAAATTGACCGCTGTGTCAAGCTGCTCAGGATTCACCGAGCTGGTTAGTTCCTGCAAGGCGACGGTATTCGCCAGTGTAAACTGTTGAAGAATATCGCTTGGCGTGTCTAAAGAGGAGCCTGATTGGCTGTCTTTCAATAGTTTTGCGCGTTCGGTATAGCTGCTTGTTTCTTCAACAAGGTTTTTACGAAAGAGTTGCTTCATTTCATTGAAGCCACTGAAATCGAATGCGTTAGCAAATCTTATCAGCGTTGATGGCGGGACATTGGCGTGAGTGGCAATCACAGCGACCGTATCAAAGGCAATGCTGTTTGGGTTTTCCAGAACGTAATGAGCAACTTGTTGAAGTCGCTTACTGAGGTCGTGATAACGCTGTCGGATTTGTTGCTGTAATTCAGCGAGGTGAGTTGCCGTAGCCATAAAGTACTCGATTAAGATCCATCTATGGCAAGTGTAATGTTTCGAAATGAAATTGAAAATGGAATTTCTATTTCATTCTCAACTTATCTGCTTTCCCTGTCGTTCGAACCCTGACTTCTAGCTAAAGCTGATTTGCTTAAAATGCGGGTTGTCGACCAACACCTCCAAAGAAGCAATATGATCGAGCACCACAAGCTCCGTGGCCCGCTGTTGGTCGCGACTGGTTTCAAGTGAAATGCACTCTTCGCGATCAGCGTTTCGCGCGGTGTCTTTCGCGATGCCCTCAATGGTGTCGCCCGTTCGCAGAACCAGCTTGATGGGGTACTGAAACAAACAGACAATTTCCACGTAATCATAGTCATCACATTTTATCATCGCGCTATCTCTCCCATCCCTAGGCGCTTGAGCTAAGTCACTTAAGTCATATCTCAGTCACCTAGGCCACTTTAGTCAACTTAACGACGACGAGATGCCGCCGAGAAGCGATGTTATCAGTGTCGCCTAGGATGCCACTACTTGCTAGTGGCGTCTTGTAGGATGACCAGTGAACGCAGTTCTACACGGCGGTTTTGTGCCTTTCCTGCCGCGGTTGTATTGTTCGCGACAGGCGCGGTTTCACCTCGGGAAATTGTTTTGAGTGTGGCTGTTTTTCCCGTTGATGCAGTCAGGTAGCCTTTGACTGAATCTGCGCGTTGAAGCCCCAACTTTAGATTGTAGGCATGGCTGCCAACGCTGTCCGTGTGGCCTTCAATGGACAAGGCAGTTTGGCTACGCTTGATGGAGTCCACCACACTGGCGAGGATCTTTTTGCCGGTCGATGTGAGAGACGACTTATCAAAGCCGAAATGCACCATGGCGACAAGCTGGTTGTGGTGTGTGGAAACAGTGGGTGTTTCGCGAACCAAAAGTTCAGCGCATTCTTTGTTTAGGCCAGCGTTCATCAAAGCATCAATGAATAGCGGGGTAGTGGGATGTGATGTCATCGGTACTTCTAGTTGAACATACTGTGATCTATGAAAAAACACTTCAGTGGATTGGCCCACATCAATACGAAAGGCGACCTCTGTGTTTTTATCTGAACAGATATCTTCAAATACAGTTGTTGAAATATTTTCAGCAAAAGAAATAGAACTCACAGCACTTAAGGCAATTGCTAGTGCTGTCATTGAAAATGCTGACTTCATAATGTCTCCATAAGCGTTCTTAACTGCCAACGTACAGGCGTCCAACTTCTTCACTTATAAGCTCAAGGACTGTTTCATAGATATCCTTGTATGAGCTCGCTGATTGGATGTTTTCTGCACCAGCACAAGTCTGCAATCCTGGGTTTAGCGAAATGTCGTAGTCAAAACCAATCACAAATATTCGCGCTTCAACAGCCCGACCACTGACTTGCTTTTGCTCTAACTGATTGATGATGCTGTCGCACAATCCTGCGTTATAAAGTCGCAGAGCGGCATAGCTGGGATAACGATTGTCATGGGCGTTGTCGGGGTGCCAATCTGCACCGTCAGAGAGAACAATAATAAGTTTTCTTACGTTGTCTCCACCGTCAACAATCTTGGCCGCTTCGAGAATACCTTCGAAAGAGGCAGTACCATGGCTAGGGATAAACTGATCGATCGTTGTTCTGAAGTTGGCAAAATCGTCTGTCAATCCTAACGTTCTAAATGACGACCGGTCGTTCGGATCTCTGCCGATGATGGATGTTCTCGGGGTATTCAAGGGGGATGCAACGGTAGCGGCATAATTGATGTTGGGAATGTTAGTCCACCACTGATAGGATTTAGACCCATTGCTATAGTACTGAACATTGCTGTAGTAGGCGCCAAGGTCATGGGGATACATGTTGTATCCAATAAACGCGGCTCGGTTTGCCAGTTGCTCGTCACCGATCTCTTGTTCTGTGGAATCATTGTATGATTCGAGCCTGTCAGTAACGCGTTTTATAACTTCAACAACGCCCTCATATTTTGCATTGATATGACTGAATTCATCGTCGTCGTTGTCATTGTTATCGTTCTCTTCCCAAGCTCTTCCCATTGAACCAGAAAAATCCGCGACGAAAGCGACATCAATGGTAAAACCCTGATATTTGCGTGCTGTCGCTTCGCCACCCATGGTGATCTTCTCTTCATACCCTTGATGGTAATCGTTCTTTGGATACCAACTGGTGAAGTCCGATTCGACACTGACACGATACTGGGTGAAAATCAGTCCATCTCTGTCATAAACGCCTGCTTGCCCACATTGGTCGCCATAAATCTCATCACAACTTGTTCTTTGTACATTGATATCCGATGCTTCAATGTCTCCATCTGGCGCATAATTGTCGACAAAACCTTTCGCCAATAATTGGTTTTCATGTACGGAAGTTGATGCATTGGCGGCGACGGCAAGCGAAGCCATTTCTACACCATCATTGACTCGCGCATGGGTTTGCAAATAGCGCGTCGATTCAATGGCAAGAACAAATACGCTGAACAAAAGTGGGAACGTAATAATGTAGAAGATGGTTGCTACGCCACGTTGTTTTGAAAAACTTGAATTCATCGCACTCAATCCTATCGACCTACTGATATTGAGGTTGAGCGAGCCAACTCCCAAGTTTCGCCCATGAGCTTTCCGAACATATTGTCCGTTTTATAACAGAGAGTGATTTGATACAGCGTGAGTCGATTGCCGAAGTTGGTCACTGGCGCGAGTTCCGTTTTTAAGCTGAGCTTCTCTACGGGCGCACATCCATAATCACCAACATCAAAAATATTCACGCCACTCAGAGCGGAAATGGGTTGCTGCTCACTATTGAATCTCTGTTGTTCGATCACCATGCCGAGGCGACTAGGTTCAAAGCCGTTCATTGTTGCGTCTAACGATGTCGACACTAAACGAAACAATGTGGTGGTTTGTGCAGGTGACATTTCATCCTCTCCATCAAAGAGTTGGGTTCGTTCTTTGACGAGGCTGACCGTTGAGTAGGAAAGGCGATCCAGCTTTCCGACAATGGCTTGTTTTGACACAACATCCATGGTGAAAACGCAAATAAAGCTGAATGCGATCAGAATGACGACAAGTTCAATGGTGAATGTGCCACGTTGTTTATTGGCTAAATTGGTCACGTTCAAATTCCTGAATAGCAATGACTTCACGAGAGAAATTTAATGTTTCAGCATCATACAAAAACGAGAACATCGGATCGTATTCGTAGCTCACTTGGTAAAGCGCAATGGGTTTGTCCGAGCCCAATACTGTGCCAGCCCTTGATGCTGCGTTGTCTAATGAGTCATAAAATTCAACTGAGATACTGAATTTGGTTGGGTCAACAACCTTTGTCCAAAAGTCATTACTGTTGCTGATCGCCGTTCGGAAGATGGATTCATAATTTGCATTTGCAGAGGATCTGGCTGCACGAGAAGATTCTGAAATGGCGTAATCCACGACTGACGACAAATAGCCAATGACACATATTTCGACCCAGAACATGAGAAAGAAAAATAGGAGCATAAAGCCGATGGCAAACTCAAGGGTAATAACCCCCGCTTGCTGGTTTTTCATTGGCATGTATTTTCGCGTTAACGATCTCATGCTACGAATCCCAACGAATGGTTAGGGTGTTTCCTTCCACTTTGATGTCGGGCTTTTGTTGGGTTTTTTCGTGCATTTCAAGCACGATACGCACAAAGCTTTCATGCTCTCCTAGCTCAATCGCTTTAGCCGGCCCATTTTTCAAATAGCGCTTACGTTTGGTCGTGAAATTCTTAGCGCCTTCAATATCAAACACCCACTTTTTGCGTTTCTCGAGATATTGAGTGCGGATCTTGCCCAATTCAAAGTCTGACGTGGCGGTGTATTCGTTCACGCCATTAGTCTTCAAATAATTGATGTCTGTGACCAAATAGCGAGTACGTTTCTTTTTCGGCTTTTTGATGTTGGGCGGTGCCTGTTTTGCCTCTTTCTTAGCAAGGCTGTGTATCTTTTCCTGCTGTGCTTTTTCTGCCTTCGCTTTGTTTGCTGCTGCCACGCGCTGACGTGCAAGTTCTAGCGGTCCCAACTTTTCTTTAGCTGGCGGGCTAATGATGGGCTTTGTTGTTGGAACAATGGCAGCTTTAGATGTCTTAGTCACAGTTGTATTAGTCACAGGGACCGAAATTGTTGACGAAGCGCTGACTGCACTACGCGTTGTTTTGGACGAAGCGTTCATTGCAATTGGAATAGCATTATTTTTCGTTTCGTCTTTCGCTTTCGCTACTGCTTCAATGTTTTGAATCGGAGCACTGTCAGCGAGTACTCGCTTAGGTTTGTTTCTTTGTTTATTGGCCGCCAAGATGGAGTCGATTTTATTGATGCTTTCCGTCGCTGGGGCCTGCGTTGTCAGCGGCACTTTAACGCTGGCTGGAGCCTTGTTTGAATCCTCACTTGAAGAGCGAGTTGAAGCGTTATTTTGCGCACTGTTTTGAGAGAAGCGACCCAACGCTTCAACATTATTGATACTGGTATATCTCTCATTGATCGTTTCTCTGCTTCCTTCGCTTGCGAGGAGTTGACTGAACTCGCGGGAACGACCAGATTTAGCCAGTGCAAGCAATAGGTTAGCCTCAACGATACTGTCTGAACGGCCATTTTTCACCAGTGGCAGCAGAATGTCGGCTGCCCAGTCAAAATCCCCTTTCAATATGGCAACCATCGCGAGGTTGTTCTTCACAATATCGTCGTCAAAGCCATGAAGGCGAGCACGGTCAAATGCCTGTTTGGCTTTATTGAGTTCGCCGCGTTGGGCGAGGAGCAATCCCTTAAGGTTGTATGCCTCGGCGTTATTATCATAGATTCGTAATGCCGCGTTAACGTGTTGTTCGGCGGCATTCAGTCTATCGAGGTCATAGAGCACGTTTGCTCTGAGCATTTCTAACTCTGAATCCTCAATGGCGTCATAAGGGATCAGTGCTAATTGGAACTGTGCAGCTTCAGGATCGCCCGACAAATACAGTGCATTCGCCAATTTATATCGTAGTGATGGCGACGGGTTTTCCTTTAGCTGATCTTGGTAGCGTTTAACCAAGGAGCTGTAGTTTCCGGTTTGAAGTAAGAGTTGATCTCCCTTCTCTCCGGCGTACTCTTCGAGTACATCAGAGGAGCTACACGCAGAAAGCGCAAGAATGGAGGCGGCAACGAGCAACAGTTTCATAGTTTCTCCAACATCCTCATCACACCCGGACTGACAATCAGAATAACGACGGGCATCATGACGAATATGATCATTGGAATGGACATTTTGGAAGAGAGCTTTCCTGCTTTTTCTTCGAGAGAAAGAAGCTGAATTTTGCGAATATCGTTGGAAAGCGTGGTTAGGATTTCGTAAACCGAGGTGCCGTGTTGCATGCTCTGGGTGAGAGTCATGACGAAACTGTGCATTTCTGGCGACGGAACCCGTTCGTAAAGATCTTGAAGCGCTTTGTCTAGGCCAACGGTTCTGGCTCTATCACTGAGGCGCTTCAGCATATAAGCGATATCGCGGTCGAACGATGCCATTTCAGACGTCAGATAGAACAGCGTTGATTCGATAGTCATGCCCGTTTGAACACAGGTGGCCATTAAATCTAATAAGAAAGGCAGTTTTCGGGTGATTTTTAGCGCGAGTGCGCGACGGCGCATTTCTAGGTACAAGTCAGGCCCAATGACCACGACGAGGGTCAATGCTGCTAACCACGTAATTTTATCTACGATCCCCTCATAAATGGGCGCGTCACCGGTCATAATGACAATTGCTGAAGCGACCCCGAAAACCGTGTATTTAATGAGGAAAAAGTAAGGTGCCAGCGCGGTGTTATAAATACCAGCACCGATGAATTTCTCAGTGATTTCGGTGTTACTGGCAGCGAAAAATGACGAAATCAATCGAGATGCATTCGCAAGCGATGACACTTTGTCCATCTGATTAATGTCTAGTGCTTGTTCAATGCTGCTCTTACGCTTTACGTTTGCAAGCAAAATGGTAAGGGCGGTCGCTGCACCAAGCGCAATCAAAACAATAAAGATGAGCGTGTAAAAGCTGTTCACTACTTCACACTCCTCATCAGCCACGTGATGATGCCAATGCCAATCGATTCACTGATTAAGGTGTAATAAAGCAGAAATCTCCCGCTTGGGTCATGCATGACATAGTCGTAGTTTTCTGGTGACAAAAAACGTAGAACAACAAACAGGAAGAAAAAAGGAATGGAGCAGATAATGTATGAAGACATACGCGCTTCTGCCGTTAATGCCTTTTTCTTCATTTCCACACTTTTGGCGTCAAAAAGCACACGGTTGAGGTTGGTAATCACGCGGCGCAACTGACCACCTCGATTGACGTTCACCCTCATGGCAATCACAAAGAACTGGAACGTGGGGGTCGGGAATCGCTGACAGGCACGGGCAAAAACAGATTCGGTTGTCTCGCCTAGGTTCAGACGCTCACCCATTGTCTTAAATTCTCGTCCAACAATATTATCGAGTGACTTTCCAACGTATTGAATCGCGTGAAGCAAACTCTCTCCAGCGGAAACCGAACTGGCAATCATATTGAGCGCGTCAGGGAAGTTTTCTTCGAATTCTTTTTGTGTTCGAAACTCTAAGTACCGAATACCAAGATACGTGAAAATAGGGTACGAAAGTAAAAGCGATACTTGAGTCGTAAAACCAAATACCGTGACAAAAACAAACTCACCGACAAAAGTGGCAACAACGTAATACACCAAGACCTTAATAATGGCGTACTCACCGATGTCGTAATAGATGTTCCTTAGAGACCGAGATAAACGCTGAGAAAATGTAGTGTGGGAAAGCGCTTCCATATCAACCGCACGGTTCTCGAGCAATTTGGTTTCTGGAAGCGTGTTGTTTTCACGAAGCATACTTTCTCGGCGTTCGCTGAGTTGAGCTTGTTTCCTCATGATGTAGAGGCCAACACCAATTAAGCCGATGAAAAACAGGTTTGCAATCATGCTTGCATCTCTTGGAAGATACTTTTGAGTTCTTTGTCTAAGCCGAAGTAGCGCGCTTTTTCATAGAGCGCAGAACGTTCCATCAGCCCAGACGTAATGAACCTACCTAGAATTCGTCCTTGGCTTGAAAAGCCTTGGTGCTCAAAACGGAATATTTCTTCCATTACAACACCGTCGCCTTCCATACCGACGACCTCACAAATACTCATGACCTTACGGCTACCATCGTGAAGGCGACTTATCTGGATGATAATGTCCACAGCACTTACAACGGTGCGTCGTATGGCTTCCAGTGGCAAAGATGCCGTCGCCATCATGACCATGCTCTCGATACGAGAAATTGCGTCTCGAGGGCTGTTGGCGTGAAGGGTGGTCATTGAACCATCGTGGCCTGTGTTCATCGCCTGAAGCATTTCAAAGGTTTCAGAGCCACGGCACTCACCAATAATGATGCGATCAGGACGCATACGCAGCGCATTGATAACCAATTGGCGCTGGTTGATCTCGCCATTACCTTCAATACCTGCGGTACGTGTTTCCAGACGCACCACGTGTGGTTGCTGCAATCTGAGTTCGGCGGCATCTTCAATCGTCACGATACGTTCGCTCTCAGAGATATATTGAGAGAGAGCATTCATCATGGTGGTTTTACCCGAGCCTGTACCCCCAGAGATCACCACATTGAGACGGCAACGTGAGGCGATGATCATGAGTTTGGCGACTTCTGGACTCACAGCACCGAATTCAATCAAGTCACCAAAACTGATGCTTTGCTTTTTAAATTTACGGATAGATACAGACGCACCATCAATGGCAATGGGCGGCAGAACAATGTTGACGCGGCTTCCGTCCTCTAGACGTGCATCACACAACGGTGTCGAGTCATCAACACGACGGCCAACTCTTGAGGCGATGCGTTTGGCGACGTTGGTCAGCTGCGTATTATCCATGAAGGTGATGCGAGATTTTTCAACAAGCCCCTGCCTTTCAATAAAGACGTTATCAGGGCCATTGATCATGATGTCCGAAATGGAATCATCCTCCATCAATGCCTGAATCGGGCCAAGGCCTCGCAGTTCGTCATACAGCATGGTGACGAACTCATTTCGAAGCGTTGTGGAGACGGGGGCTTTGTCTTGTTCTATGAGCAGTAAAATGGCCTGAAGTAACTGGCCTTTCAGTTCATCCTTACCAAGTGTCGAAACGGCTTCTGGGTCAAGTGCATCAAAGATGCGTGTGCGTAAGGAAATATAGAGTTCGCGAGAAGGATTCATGTATTAGCTATCCTTCTTACGGAAAAAAGGAAACAGCCCTTTCACACGGCTTGGCTGTATGACTTCACCGACGACCAACGAACATAAAACGCGCAGCTGACTGCCCAACTTGGTCTTGCCTGTGCTTAACATAGTTCCGCTGACTAATGCTTCCTCCGCCGACACTTCATAAGGAAGAACAACATCAATGGGTACGCTCAAGTACTTAACAATTTCTGATTCAGTGACACTGTGAAATCGAGACGCTCTGTGCTTATTGAGTACAAGCATAATCCGGACAGTCTTTCTTAGATCATTCTCTTCAATGTGTTTTTTGATGTTATTCAAAAGCGCTGCGGTTTCGCGAAGGCATGAGATGGTTGGGTCCATCACCACGACGGCAACATCAAGTTGTTTGATCAATGAGCTAGGTCTCAAGTCGAAACTGACAGAGGCCGAGAGGTCATCAATGATGAAATTTGTCTCGCTGCTTAAATTGCTGATGACAGTGCCAGTGACTTCATGGAAGTCTGCTGACGTTTCACTATCTAGGCCTAAAGCCAGGTAATCGAGTCGATGGTTTACTCTTGTGACGAGCGACTTCGCGATTGATTCATCAACATTGCCGCTGGACTCAACCGCGTTCAGTTTTCTCTTTTCACGGTTTTTCACGCCAAGGTAGATATCTAGATTGCCTGACAGGTAATTGTTATCCACCACAACACAGGATGCCTGCTTTTCATTAGAAAGCTGCCAGCCAAGCTCTGCGGTGATGAGTGACGTACCAATGCCGCCACGCGTGCCGATGATTCCAATGCGTTTAGCGCGTCGACGATGCTTAAAGTTGGCGGATTCATGCTGGGCTAAGACACTTTCGACAAATTCAGCAAGCTCGATTTTCGATATCGGCCAAAGCAGATAATAAAACCCAAATGCTTTTAACTCTCGCACGACAGAAATAGAATCTTCGCCACCGATGATTAAGACAGAAAGCGAGGTAGGCAGGCGCTCTGATAATTGGCGGCACTCTTTTAAAATGTCTTCACATTCCACCAAATCGACAATGGCAACTTGGGCATTTAACTCTTCAACCTGTCCTGCGACGTCATCAAATTTGTATTGATATGAGGTGGGTAGGGTTTCGCCAATAAAGCGGAATGTCTCTTCAACCAGAGACTTTGATTCATCCGTTCTATGAAATTGAACAACCTTAATGCCAGACTGATTGCCAAGGTTAGAGAGAGAGCTCGTTGACTCTTTCTTGAGTAGTTCGTCAAAGATCATGGTGTCTCTCTTACTGGCTGTCTTGAGGTAAAACGGTAGTGCGATTCTGGCCTGCTAACTTTCTGTCCGGATGGAGCATTGACTGCCATCTCAAATTATCTGAGTAGCAGCCATCATCACCAGAGTGATACTGGCCAATCACGCGCTCGTTACAGGTGTGGGTTTGCACCT
This sequence comes from Enterovibrio calviensis DSM 14347, assembly GCF_000621165.1. Lineage (GTDB taxonomy): Bacteria > Pseudomonadota > Gammaproteobacteria > Enterobacterales > Vibrionaceae > Enterovibrio > Enterovibrio calviensis. Next base: position 509,793 of record NZ_JHZA01000001.1, read on the forward strand.
GATAGATAGTTGTCGATAGCGAAATAATGTCGACGGCCTGCGAACTGTCTGCCTGCACGGTTACCAATTCGCTCGGTGTGCCCGCACTGATCAGCCACTTGGATGCTTCTTTGGCTAACCTTTTTGCGCGTTGACCTTTCCAGGAGATCTCAGCTCCGTAGACCAGTAGGTCGTCTTTGTTGTTTTTGAGGTAAGTGAATAGCTCTTTTTTGGCGAGCTTTGATTTCTTGTTTTTCAAACTGACGGCATAGGTATATGTCACTGGCGTAACAGTAAGGTCTCCCCCTTGCACCGCGGTGTTATGAGGTAAACTAGAGCATGCGAAAAGAGAAGAGGTGCTCAGTACAAATGCGACGAGATATCTTTTGGTATCGATCATTTCTTGAACCCTCCCGTCGCCAGAATTTCAGTCTGCCATTTTGCTGTGTCTGACGACGTGTCAAAATCCATCCCGAAGAATCGAGAGAGAGTGCTGGTTTGCTTGATGTGCGGCAGCGTAATGTTCGCCGATGTTATTGGCGTCACCAACGAGACAGTGGCAACAATAACCAACTCTGTTTTGCGCCTCGTGGTCGTAGAGTGGCGGAACAATGCCCCTAAAATCGGCACATCAGCAATAAATGGGATTTTTGCTAATGATTCTTGGTCCTCCGTGCTGAGCAGCCCCGCTAACACAAAGCTGTCGCCATCGCCCAACTCAATGGTGGTTTGAGCACGACGAACACGAAATGCAGGTATATCCAAGGCCGTTTCACCAAATTGCTCGTCAACAGAGCTAACCGATGGCAGCAGGGTCAACATGATCTTGTCATCGCGTTGAACTTCCGCAGCAAGCTCTAGACCAATACCAAACGAACGATAGGTGATGACGTAGCCATCTGGGGAGAGGTAAGAGATAGGTACTTCGCCACCGACAAGAAAGCTTGCAGTCTCTCCAGAAATAACAGAGAGGTTGGGTTCGGAAAGCACTTGTCCAATTCTGTCATCGTTGATGGCTGAAATGTATGAGCCGACGTTGCTACCTGAACCGCCCGTTCCCGTAATGGCACGAAAGAATTGTCCATTGTTGAACGTGTTTTCAAATACGGTGCCCCACTGGATGCCGAGCTCGTTCACAATTGAACTGTTCACTTCCGCAATGGTGAGTTTGACATTGACTTGTTTAGTGACCGTGACTTCCAAGTTATTGACCACACCCTCATAGATTTTATGTGCGAGGTAGTCGATATCTTTATCTGGTGTGTCAGTGTTAATGGATACCAGCGTTTTGACTTTCTCAGTGGGATCTTTGGTGAGCAGTTCACCCACCATGGCATATATTTCATCTTTTTCTTTTTGCGTTGGAACCGTGCCTCCCAAAACCACGCGATCACCCAAATTTAAAACGGACACTTCGGCGTTTGGGTATTGTGACGAGAGCATTTGCTCAATGCTGATTAGACTTTTGTTAACGACGATACGCTTTTCTGTCAGCGTGGAACTGTTTTCACCAAAAACAATTAACGTTGTAGTACCAATGTTTCTGCCAAAGACGACCAAGCGGTTGTTATCGATGACTTGGTAATCTGCTACTTCTGGGTTGGCGATAAAGATAGTGCCGATAGTGGTATCAAAATGCATAGAACGGGCATCGCCAGTACCCAGATTGATGATTCCTGCAGCCTTCGCTGTCAAGGACGCTGACGCCAAAAAAACGACGAGTAAGATGTGATGAAAACGCAAAGTAAGCATTCCTTGCTCTCTAGTTAAAAGCCTTATCTTGGCCACGGATTTCGATGACCGATTTAAAATTGGGTAGCACGTCATGCGTGTCTGCATTCATGCCTAACGTTGTTTGATTTAAAGACTTAATAACTTCAATAACACCAATACGCCTCGCTATGACCATCTTTCCTATTTGCTCTCTCGCGAGCTCAATGGTGATAGGCAAGTCCTCAGTTTTAGAATTACTCTCCCCTTCAATGGCGAGAATTTTGACGTTTTGGAGCAATGGAGAAACGGATAGCGTTCGAAACGATTGAATCGCATTGTTTCTGCCTGACTCGCCAATGTTTTGCTCATCTGATGTCAGCACAAGGACGTCAATATGGTCACCGACAGAAATACCTGAACCTAAAAAGTCTCGGCTGGTTAAACCAAACGAGTAAGGTGTCATGCCCGGCTCTATTGCGGCCTCGATGTAGCCTTTGTCTCCGGGTGAAATAAAGTCGCTTTGAGTGACGAAGGTAGAGTTAGATATGTCTTTAGCGGCAATCATGCCTGCAACAAGTTCTAATGAAGTATCTTGCGCAATCCCTTTTGTCATGGCTTCTTGTTCGCGCACGCGGAAATATCGGACATTTGTTCGCTTTAAAAGCTCGCCTTTGGCCAGTGGTGCTTCTAGTTGTGCGACTTGAAATGTTGGGATGGATGTATCGACGACTGCTGTTTGATTAAACCTAAACATCCCGGTCAAACCTAACAGGCCAATAATGATTGTCAGTACTGCGATAACAAAAAATACTCTTTGGCTCATTTGTCTACTCGGTATGTCATACACATAAGGTGGATCTTTTAACTAAGTGCACTCAGATGAATAAAAAAAAGACTGGAAACGACGATAGGGATTCCATATGGGACGCCTTTCTCCGTATCACTTTTCACAATTATCGATTTAATAAGGATGATTAACGCTGTGATGCCCCCAATGAAACCGACTGTTGCTAAAGATAATGCCCAATATTGGTCGTCGATTATCAGTGCATAGATAGAAAGAAGCTTTACATCGCCAGCCCCAATTATCCCTAAGCTGAAGATAACCAACCCAACGGCCAAAACTAGAGTGCTTCTTAGTATATGCAACTCTATATTTTCGTACTCATAGGCAATCAATAAGCAACAGACCAAAACGACTAAATTTAATCTATTGCTTATCTTCCGCTCTTTGATGTCCGAAATAACAACAACCGTTGAGATGGCTATAAGGACTAGACCAATGAGATTCATTGACAATGGTCTAAGAGCCGTATTACTGAGTAGTAACGGTTTCAGCTTTACCGATGTTGGTATCAATTACCGTCATTGCGTCACCTAGTGCTTTACCTAGCCCGCCGTCTGCAACAACTGCAAGTACGATTGCAGAAATTGCCACACCGATGATTGCATATTCGATAGCGGTTACGCCGCGTTCGTCTTTTGTAAAACGCTTGGCTATTTTCAGTAGAGACATGAAAAACTCCATTTATTTTTAAGGGTGATCTTTATTTTATTGATGAGCGAAAATTCAAATGTAAAGATTTCTGGCTAGTGCCATTACCTTTATTTAATTGCAGCTCAGGAAATAAGATATAACTGATATTGAAATTTATCTACCGGCTTGTCTGCGGTATTAAATTTCATAATTAAGACTAATTTTCATTATTGAGGCGATTCGGTTTTATTTTTGGGTGTGCATATGATTAACTTGTTGAATATAAAAAACGTTTTTATGTGATGCATGTAAATAAAATAAATATGAAACCAATTTCATCGTCTAAATTTAAAACCAACTGAGACGAGGTCATTTATTTTTTTAAACCAGACTTTCATCACAAAAAAATAGTGATGTTTGTTGGTTTAAATAATAATTTTTGTTGGTTGTCTTTTAGGCGCTTCCATGATTTGTATTGTTATCAGTTCATGGTGGTGAATAAATCAGTCATCTCTGGTTGATGTTTGCACAATTCATTTGTTTTATAAATGTAAACAAATGTCTAGTGTGGTGTGCTTGCTGTCTTTTTTATCGGCTTTTATTGGTGATTTCCTCGACACAAAAATAACAGGATTATATGAAATTGGTGAAGGGCATATGCAGAGGAAATCACAAGGTTTGTATGTTTAATAGCCATCTTTCTATACGCGTTATAAGGTAACTTTTCTGATGGTCTATTCATTTGGTTGAGCATTATCAAACAGCCTGAAAAATATATACCCAAGCATCTTTAGGTTACTTGGGTATAGTCAGGCCGCTTGGCTCATTGCGTTAATGGCAGTTTACTTGTTGCTTGTTATGAGAGGAAATTATTGCGGCTCAGAAAGTGCCTCAGGCGAGGGCTTTGTTGTCATGACATTGACCATGTACATGCCAACCACTGTGCTCAATACAAACAGAATAACCGTGCTCGATCCTGAACCCAATGCAGCAATGGCAGGCCCAGGACAAATCCCTGCCAATCCCCAACCCACCCCAAATAGTACGGATCCTGAAATCAGTCGAGTATCCATTGCTGTGTTGTCATTGACGCAGAAGGTGTCAGCCAATACAGGCTTAGTTTGCTTACGCACCAAGAAGAAATAACCCGGCATAAAGACCAGCAAGGCGCCACCCATGACGAAGGCCAAACTCGGGTTCCATTCTCCAAATGCATCCAGAAAACCAATGACATTGGCAGGGTTAACCATGCCTGAAATCATCATACCAAGCCCAAACAGAACGCCTGAAGTTAGAGCAACAAAGTGTTTCAACATCTTTTTCTCCCTAGGCGTGAAGACGCACAAAGACCGTTAGGAAAGCGGAACCCATAAATATGAGCGTGGCGACGATTGAACGTTTGGACAAACGACCCATCCCACAGATGCCGTGTCCGCTGGTGCAACCGTTGGCTAGGCGAGTACCGATGCCAACAAGCAAACCTGCACCGATCGCAATCAGTGGCGTCGTGCTGGGCGTAAGCGAGGAAAAGTCGGGGTAGTTGAATCCAATGAGCGGTGACACTAATCCTGCACCGACCATGCCGCCTAAGAAAAGTAGACGCCATAAAACATCAGACGATTTTGGCTTCAGTAACCCTCCCGCAATACCGCTGATGCCGGCGATTCGACCGTTGAATGCGAATAACGTCAGTGCAGACACGCCGAGTAGCATACCTCCCAACAGTGCATTCCACGGAATTTCAAATGACATAGACACTCCTGTTTATCTTCAATCCAATGTGTGGGCTAACGGTAATGCCCACGCCGTTGCATAAAATAAATCTAATCATTCACCTTAATTAAGTCAATTCTAATTTAGTAAATATTAATTTAACTTAGGCTAATGTTTGGTGGCTCCGCGTTCTTGTGATTGGTTCTGGCTTTGTCTTTAAGCCACTGATTTCATGTTCTTTAGGTTATTTTGGATACACGAGAGTGATAGAGACGAGTAAAGGCCGTTTTTGGATGCAAGAATTTATTGGTGACTTTGCTGAGCTGGTTGAGATGTTTGGAAGAAAGGAAGCCAAATGAAATGATGAGTGAGTTATGCCTAAAACCCGTATTGGCGGGGGGCGCGCGTGGAAAGTCACACATGCTAACCCCCGTTAAATGAAATCAAAAAAGCCGGCTACCGACGGTGGCTAATTCTGCAATGTCCCATTTCCGAACACTTTTTCTTTCGAAACATCGGTCATGCTGAACACATGCGTCGCAACGCACAAGGCATCATTTTTTTGTTTATCGCGTTTGTTTACATCATCAAGGCTGAATTCGAGGGGATATTATGAAACACGCACTGATTTCGTCGCTATTGTTAGTGACCGCGTCTATCTTGCCTTTCTCATCAATGGCAGCCACACCGTCAGCTGCCGATGCAGAAGTCTATTTTGTGGAGCCTCAGGATGGTCAAACCGTACCTGAAACATTCAAAGTGGTATTTGGGTTGAAAGGCATGGATGTATCGCCTGCGGGTAATAATCAGCCTAACTCTGGTCATCATCACTTGTTGATTGATGTAGATTCATTAGCGGATTTCGCGTTGCCCCTGCCTGCTAATGACAATGTTAGACACTTTGGAGGAGGGCAAACTGAGACGATGTTGACCCTACCAAAGGGCAAGCACACGCTTCAGTTATTGCTGGGGGATTACTTGCATATTCCTCATGACAAACCCGTGATGTCGGAAAAAATCACTATTACCGTAAAGTAACGTATTACCGTCAATCAACGTATCAAAGTAAAACGCCGTGCTCTCTATTGGGAGCACGGCGTTTATATTAAAATCAGACGTTGAGGCTTGCTTGTGCCTTGGCTCGGGCTTTCAGTGGTCTCTATTGGCCGCGACCGCACACCATGACAACGATGGTACGAACCATAATATGCAGGTCCATTTTCAACCAGCTCATTGGCGTAGTTAATGAAAGCGCATACGAATGATCGAATCCCACTTTCGAACGCACATCATCAATGCAGGTATCATAGCCTTGATTGACCTGAGCGAGCCCTGTGATCCCCGGAGTAACACCATAAGTACGTTCTGCGAAGTAAGGGATCGCATTTTCTAATTTTTGGTAGAAGCCAGGACGTTCTGGGCGCGGACCAATAATTGACATATCACCAACTAAAACATTGATGAACTGTGGAATCTCATCCAAACGGGTTTTTCTTAGAAAACGGCCAACACGGGTGACTCGAGGATCGGTTTTGGTTGCCCATGTTGCGCCTGTCACGCTTTCGGCGTCAGTACGCATGGTGCGGAATTTGATCATCGGGAACAGCAAACTTTTATCAGGCAGTGCGCGACCAATGCGCATTTGGCTGAAGAATACAGGTCCACGACTGTCGAGCTTGATGGCGAGAGCAATCAAAGGGAACAAAGGCAGTGTCAGACCGAGGCCAATCAGAGAAAACAGAATATCAAAACCACGTTTTGCTTTTGCCGTTACTGGGCTGATATCGCTGTTTACGTTCAAGTTCATGCTGATATTCATAGTGATTTATCCTTATTATAAGTCTTTGATTCCTCGGAGACACGCGTCCATCGTCCTGTCTCCAAACCTGTTATGTAACGCAATGTACCTATTAGGTTTGCCGTGTGACCTGTCACTAAGTATGACAAAGCTTTTGCAATGCTGCTTTTTGGTTTATAGCCAGCAATACGGCAAAACCCGATGGCTACGTAGATAGTGGTTTGCCCCGCGGCTGCCAAGGCAAAAAAGCTGTTGGATGGCGCGAGGAACGCGCTCCCTAATAACGCGGTGATCATAATAAATGGCATGAGCACACGCAGACCTTTACCCGACGCAAATGTGAAGGCGACGCCACCACGAAGAGGGTTGAGCAAAGGCAGTAATCTTGTGAGCTGTTGATAGTTACCGGCGCCAATGCGAAGGCGACGGCGAAAGTCTTGCGCGGTATTTGTCGGCTCAAGTTCGACCGCTTGAATCGAGTCGTGAATATCAGCGCGAAAGCCTTTTTCCACAATTTGCATCGGCAGAACAAAATCGTCATTGATGGTGTCGCCTGCCAGTGGTGTGAACAGTTTGCGGCGAATGAAATACAACGCTCCGTGAGCACCCAGAGATGAACCGAGTTGTGCTTCATTACGTTGGATCTTTGTTTGGTAATCCCAGTACTTCTGCTCGCCATCTTCTGCTTTGATTAAGCAGTAGCGGCTGTTAAGTACGCCAACGTTTTCATCGCTAAAGTGATGCGCTGCGATGTAGAAAGCATCGATTGAAATCAAAGCCGAAATATCGCTCAGTGCCACAATGTCGCCTTGAACGTGAGGCATGGTGTTGTTGATCACCGCCACTTTTCCCGCGTTGTCGGCGTATTCAATCACAGTGACATCAAGGTGTTTGCAGAGTGCCTCTTCAGCGGTGCGTCTTGCAATGTTAGCGGTTTCATCCGTGCAACCGTCGCAAGCAAGTACCACATGGATTTTATTGCTTGGGTAGTCCAATGCAGCAAGGTTACGGATCTTATCGGCAATCCATTTTTCTTCATTGTAAGCCGGCATCAGGACGCTGATGGTTGGCAAATCAATATCGTCGACACTGTTCTGGTAGCCACGAGCAGGAGTGGTCGTCTCGGTGTTTTGCGAAGCCGTATCACGGACCAAGACTTTCAGTAGCAGTGGGTAACCCACGTGATGGTAAATCACCAAAATAATACTGATGGTGGTTAGCCAGAATATGATTTCATGCGCCATGACAAAGCCCCTCAGTCAAAGAGTCGTAAGCACTCGCCATGGTGCGGATATCTGCGTGATTCGTAACAAAAGCACGAGGGTTTGATGGGGTGGCACCGTGTAGGCAGTGAATGATTTTTTCCGCCATGTCACTGGCATCCCCCGCCTTCAATAAACATCCCGATTCTGGACACAGTGTTTCGCTGGCTCCACCCACATTGGTGACCGCTGTCGGGATGCCACATGCCTGCGCTTCTAACGGTGCGAGAGGGAAACCTTCGTTGAAAGAAGGGAGGCAGAATAGATCGAGTGATTGATAGAACTTCGGCATGTTTTCAACATGACCGAGAAAATGAACGCGCTCGCTAAGATTGAGCTGATTGGCTTGGTCTTTCAATGTAGCTTCCATCGAGCCCGACCCCGCAATGACCAGATGCACATGGTTAGGTAATTCAGCCATGGCAGAAATCAACACCGAGTGCCCTTTCACTTCTTCAAGTCGTCCGCTGGCACCCACTAGCTTGATGGCATTAGGTAGCTTCATGGCGGCGCGTGCCGTTGGTTTGTGGCCGGGGATGTATTTAGAAGTATCTACACCGTTTTTGATAACCAGAACGTCTTGCATACCAGACAAAGAAGACAGCGCATGAGCGACGATGTCAGCATCTGCGACGCAGACGGGTTTGCCAAAAAAAGACACGATGCGATGCAACACTTGGTGGCGTTTGTTGCTGTAATGCCATGCGTCATGCTCGGTGTGGACATGTGGAATCTTGCTTAGAAACGCAGCAAGACCGCCGTAGAAGTAAGGGCCGATGTGATGGGTGTGAATAAGATCGGCGTTGAGTGATGTCAGTATGTTTTTCAGTGCGAGAACAGGTGATAGTGAAAACTCGGGTGCTTTGTTCATAAACACCAACTGATCTTCAAATTCACGAAGTCGAGGCCATGCAGCAATCGCCGTTTCAGCATCACCTTCTAGGCTGACAATCTTCATTGCATGACCGTGGTTCGAGAATTTCATCAACTCTAAGGCCATGACTTCGAGTCCGCCTGGTTTGAGATGCTGTACGACTTGAACAATGGTCTTCATGACAACCTCGTTGAAAGTGACTGAGTACTGTTATGGGTATTGCAGAAGGCGTGCCAAGTTTTATTTGGCACTTAACCCTCTGATTTTTAGTGATAACCTAAAATTGGACTCATATGCCTTTCGTACCTTTCTCATTATGAGAGTCGCTTTGACGATTAGCGTGTCAACGTGATGATCTGCTGTCGCCATATTTCAAGTTGTTGAGGTGTCACTGCCAACATGGCATTCCATGTAGTAGGGACTTCGCGCTGAAGTTGCGTGAGTAGTTGCTTTGCTTGAGGGTTGGATTGCGCTTGGCGTTCTAGCCACAGTATCCAGCGGTAATCCGTTATGCCCTGCATGATGTCGTAAAGCCTTATGTTAATGTCAGGCTCTTCTGGGCAAGGGTCGTTAGACGGGTAAAGGAACTGCACGTCATATTCGCGTCCGTCTGTGGGGTCGAACGGGTCGGCGGTGGGCATGCGGCCGTGCCATTTCAAAAATCCATCAGCATCAGACTGCCAAAGGTAAAAGCCTGCTGCTGCGCGTGGGTTGGGTAAGTTGTATAACCAAACCTCACGATCATCACCTTGTGCTTGCTGAATTTCGTTTTTATCAATACCAAAGCCGTCGTTGATCAGCACCAAATCGAACATTGAAAGGTATTCTCTGTCTTTGTCATGGTTGAGGTGACCTGCCAGTTTGGCGCTAGGTGCAAACATGGAAAACTGGCGATGCATGTCTTTAAACAGGTCAACATTGCCGGGGTTGCTGGGTTCATCGGCAATAGACCAATAAGGCGAAGGCTGAAGCCTGCTTTTGTGTTGAGACTCAATATGCGAAATCACATTGGCCGCATTTCCTGCACCTAAGGATTGGGTGAGCCTTTTGGCAGGTGCATAGGCCATGGCAGACTGAAAACCCATTTCATTGAGCTTGATGGAAAGCGTCTCGAACTCGGCTTTTGCATCGTCATTGCTGGGTGTGGGGTAGGGCGGAGAAATGCCCGTTAAGCCTAGTTTTCTCAAAAAGGTCAGGTCGCACATCATGGCCTGCTGGCCCAAGGGGGCGAGATCTTTAAACCACCCAAAGTGAACGGGTTGTTCAAGATAAATCCCAACAGGTTTTGCCATGTCAGGTAGCGCCACATTAACCACATCAACAGAAAAAGCGGTATTGAGAGTCTTGCCTTGCAAGATGATTGAGAGTTCGCCGTGATATATGCCAGGCGGTGTGCCTTCTGGTACATCAACACGCACCACCATTTTTCTTGGCATGGCGACGCCTTCGTTTTCTGGCATGAGTCCATGACGCAGATAATCATCGTTAGCTTCAAGTAAGGTAGAAGACAGGTGCGTACGCGTTAACTGCCATTGGCTCCAGTGCCAGTTAGATGGAATGGTCATGCCATTCAGTGAGGGCTGACGCAGCATAACCATAGGAGCCCCTTTAATGTTGCCTTGTTCAAACATGAACTGCACAACGGCAGATGTGCCAGGCGCTGCGGTCGCTGGTGAGCTATCCGTATTCAGACGAGGTTGCCCGGTTGGCCACTTTTTCCAATTGGCGATGGGCCAGCTTTTCTCCCACCATGCTTTGCGTTGGCGAGTGAGCATGCTCAGTACCAGCGGATTACTCTGGGGAACGGCGAGAATGCCGCTCAAAAACTGCGCATCGGTTGAATCGCCACTTAGTCTTAATATCACCGGTCCACCATCACTCGTGACATTGAAAGTGACGCGGTCACTTTTTCTTTCGCCGTAGTGATCCCAACTGCTACTGTTTGGAGAAATATCGGTGTTTTGTCGACCGAGATAAACCGACTCAATCCATTCGGTGGGTGACAAGCGCTGAGTGAACACTGACGTTCCATTGGCTGTGATTTTTCGCTCTAGAGGGTGAGGCAAGTACTCCCATTCTCCCGCATCACGCAACCACAATGTGATTTGCCAATCTCCCGCAGGCAACGGTAAGGCGGCGGTTTCAATCCCACGGATACCATCGATGGTTAACGCGTCAACCGCTTGAGCGCGAGCACCGCGATCGATCGCATTCAACCCGCGACCCGTGAGTAGGCCTGATTTGACGGTGAGTGGCTGAAATCCGGGCCATATGGCGCTGCCTTCTGGCCCCAGATCCCATGCATATACGTTTTTTCCTAACGGTTTTGGTGTTTCTACTCGCGCTTCTGACAGTGCAAACCCGCGTGGTGTGCTGCCAGCAAAAATGATGATTTGCTCTAGTGCGCTGAGATCAAGTTGCCTTCCGCTGGGGGTGCGAAGGCTTGCAAAGGAGATCTGCAATTCAAAGCTGCCTTTGGGGATCACGCGTTCTATGTTGGCGCGATCGGAGTAACCTGGGTTGACGCTATCATCAGCACGTACCACCACGATGACATCGTCCGAAGATAGATTATTGCCAGACACCATGAGCATGCTGGTTTGAGAGACCTGCGATAAATCCTGTTTGTCTAACCTGAGATCGGCAAGCGCAGGCGTGCAGACCATAAGCGTGAGTGAAAGTAGCCAATATTTCATCGTCTCGCCTCATTCATACTTGTGTGTTTTCGTGGGTTTAATTGATGTCGATGATTTTCCCGCTTGATGGCGGCGTACCGGCGTTGTTAGGCAAGGGCGGGAACTCAGCAACGATTCTCGGAACACGAGTAAGTACGGGGGTTCCTGTTATTGCTTCCAGGGTGGAAATCCGGCGGATAGTGGTATCTGTCAGCTCTAGTATCACTGCCATGCCACACCCCAAGAATATGCCGCCAATTAGGCCTGCAATGGTGAAGACCAGCAGAGGAAGGTTACTCGGGACACCCGGTGAATAGGGTCGGTCGATGATTTTGATACGCTTATCTTGCTCGAAGACACCGAGCGAACTGGTAAGGCGCGCCATTTCATGGCGTTCGAGTAATTCTTGAAACAGTTGACGCTTCACTTCAAGGTCTCGTTCTAACTTGCGAATCTTCTGCTCTTTTTCGCCAGATTGGTTGGTTTTCACTTCCAAGGTGGCAATCATGTTTTTTAAGCTGATGGTTTCTTCATCTAAGGTCTCGACCTTGCTTCTGGCGAGCTGAAGGTTTTCCAACTGTGAGATCAACAATGGCTGTGACTCGGTGCTCGAATCAATCACGGCGCTGCTGGCAATATCCCAAAGTTTATCGGTATCCACCGGTTGCTGTGTCGAGGAAAGAAGTTGAGTACGTTGCTCTTCAAGACGACGTAAGTTCCTCAATGCGCCTTGTACCAGGCTGTGTTTGTCTGTGTAGCGTGATTTGAGCATGGCCAATTCACTGCGATGTTGGACGATTTGATCTTCTATGCGGCCGATGACGGGGTTGGTACTGGATAGTTGCTCATCAAGGCCACCAAGGCTTCGTCTTGCGCCTGCCATTTCGGCTTGTTTTTCCGATAGGCGCTGCTTTAGCTGCTCAATACGGGCGTAGTTCGCCAATTGAAGCTCGGGTAAACCGTCTGCGTGCTTGCTGCGAAAGTCCGAAAGGGCGGCTTCCGCTTTGTCGAGTTCTTCTCGGCGGTAAGTAATGTGCTCAGAAAGGAATTCGCTGGAATCTTTCATCGAAGAACGTTCTGGCGCGAGCAATTCTTCAATCACGTGGTCGCTGACTATCTGCAGGGTTTCTTTCATGCCTGCCGGTGTTGATGAGCGGTATTCAATGCGAATAACGTCTTTACCGATCGTCGACATGGTTAGCCCGTAGGACAACTTCGCAATGGTTTCATCAACCGTTGCTGGGTCAGAATCTGCGTCAATCATCCCTTGATCGAGCGCCACTTTCCCCAGAATGTGTCGGCTATGCAGCAGCGTTTGTAGGCCACTAAAGCGCTCTTTCATTTGTGAGGAAACGGATAAGTCTTCAAGAAACGGGTTCATTTTAGAGGTTTCTTGGACCAGCATAGTTGTGTGGGAATTGTACTTTTTGGGTGTGATCAGCCCAATGGCCGTGCCCATTAACGGGAAAATGATAATGGGCATCATAATGACGTAGCGACGACGCCACGCGCCATCAAGTAAGATCAGCAACTTATACGTGAGTGTGTTCATAGTACATCCAACCAAGCGTTGAGTGTTTTTGCTCGTGCATCCCACGTATGCATGCTGACGGCGGTTTGCTGTTGAGGATTGGGCTTTGTATTGGCTGCGGTGTTCAGTGCTTCTGCCATTTCACTGGCGGTATGCACCACGGACACATAACTTCTATATTCGTCGACTGCTGGAAACGGCGTACTGATCACTGGTCTACCTGCGGCGAGGTATTCGCGAAGCTTTAACGGGTTGCAGGCTCTAATTTGGGCGTTATCAACGAAGGGCAACAAGCTGGCTGACCAATGCTGGCTGTAGCCAGGAAGCTCATGATGGGGCTTAGGACCCAGCAAGGTGACGTTGGCGTGCTGCTTGAGTGACAGCGCGGCATCACAGGGCTTACCGATGAACACGAAGTTCCATTCGGGCATAGAAAGTATGGTTTGGTTCAGCAAGTCATAGTCAAGCCAGTCGGACAAGGAACCATAAAATCCAGCGGTTGGTTTTCCGTTGTCAGGGAGATCTTGCGCGCGCTGAGCCGGCGTCGAAAACAAATCATAGTCGACACCGTGCGGAAGCAGCTTGGTGTGCCTATTCGAAAAGCGCGTATAGAGCGTCTCGCTCGCGGCCAGAATAAGATCGGCTTTTTGCACCAAATCCTTCTCACGTTGGGCTACCGTGTTGTGGTCAACGCCCGCTAACGATGAAAAGTCGTCACCACAGTAGTAAACCAGTGACGATGCGCCTAGTTGGTCGGATACATCAACTGCGGTAGGAAGCGAGGTCCACATTATCGGGTTATACAATTTTGCGTGTTCGATAATGGGAACAAGCTGTTTGCGCAGCATACTCGCCGCCAGTTTGCGTCCCCATGTGGAGCGCGGAGCTGGCAGGGTAGAAGGATTAACCACGGTTAGGTTTTCAGGTTGAGTTGTTTTTTGGGATTGGTGTGAAGCATCAACGGGAGAGCCGTTCGATGATTGACCGCTCGCAGTGAGTTTGTGCCACGCTCGCTTGCAGTCATTCAAGGTGAATGTCGGGCGACGCAAACCAATTGAGTTGACCCATACCACTTTACGATCTTGTGAAAGACGACAAATCAAATGTTGAGTGCTAGACGGCAATCCGCCCCAATCTTCTCCGAAAACAATCAGATCCCGTTTCATCTAGCCATCTCCTCGTCGGTCAAAGTGCGCAGTACTTTTGCGGGTACTCCACCGGCGACCACATTCGGTGGTAGATCTGATGTGACAACACTGCCTGCTGCGACAATGGTTCCGTGGCCAATAGTGACGCCAGCCATCACGGATACGCCAGTCGCGAGCCAAACATCGGGTTCAAGGATAATGTCACCCACTTGGCTGTCGAGTTCCGGTAATCCCGCTGCGCGAGCCTCTGCATTCATAGGGTGTCCTGGGTATCCAGCTAAAAAGGCACGGCCTGCAATGCGGACATTGTCGCCAATCACGACCTTCCGTCCGACAGCAATGGTTGTTTGCCAACCTATATCAATATTGTTGCCTATGAGTAATTGTGGTTGATCGTGTCCATAAACGCGACCTGAGAACGTCGTTTGTCCCGACATGCGACAATGATCACCGAGTGAAATGACCAGAGGGCCACTGACAAAGGGCATTCCCCCATAAAGAAATAGATTTTTGCCAACGTGTTGGAGACGTCCTTTAAATACTGGTGTCCACCACAGTGAACGAGCGGCGCTTTCCCACAAATTCTGAATCAAACGCGTGAGGTGATAGAGCGGCACAACCAGCAGTCTGGGTGCAGGAATACTAAAATGAATAACGGCTTTGAGGGTTCGGAATAAGCCTCGAGCAACTGGGCTTGGGCTGTGCTTTAACCAATGTCGGGTCGTTTGCATATTCATTGTCGTGCTCCTTGCCATTCCGCTATCGGTGACGGTCTAACTAAGGATTAAGCACGAAGCGAGCCAACTTATTTTATTTCGATTTATCAATAATATAGTGATTTTGAGCTGGTGCGGTATGTTGGCTTTGTCATTTTGAATGTCAAAAAGAAACACACCCGACACGTAAATGATCTCACGTTGCAGAATCCAGCCCCTTGCCTAAAGATCTGGCTGAGGGGAGCAAGAATGGACATGGAGAAATGATGATGGGCCACCAAACTTGTCTAGGCTGCTTGTCCTGCAAACGGTTTAAATGAACCTTTTGGCAATAACCCCATTTTCTGGCTGATAAGCGTGAGGCTCAGCGGCGCGGCAAATAAAAGGATAATTCTGGCTGTTTGCGACCAGTCGTAGTGAGAGATTGCTAGCCAGACAAAACACAGCATTCCAAAAAAGAGCAGCGAGTAGACAGGGTAGGGTAAGCGGTATAGAGATTGGCTGATGACGTAGAAGAGCACGAAGCGAAGGCACTGTGTAAATACCAGCGCCATCAACACGCCGAATACGCCGAACTCATGACCCCACCACCATAACGTGGTGACCGCGACGACTGCCGCGACGGCGTTAATACCCATTTGTGCGTAGGTGGTGTCGCCCGCAAAGCTGCCAAGGTTGACCAATTCCGCCATTTCTTTGAATAAAGCGGCCGCGACAAGAAAGGCAATAAATTGCGCTGCAAGCAAGTAACTTGCGGGCAGGAGCCATGCGATGGCGAGTGGCGCGGCGAACGCGACACTGACGGCAATAAGCATCACGGCGACCAATCCGTAACCCGTAAATTTAGTGGCTCTCTCACTGCCATTTTCCCCATAGAGCACATCGAAACGCTTCGGCATCCACCACATGCCAAAGGGCTGGAGCAGTAATACAACGGCGAGGCCAAACTTCGCGGCGACACCGAATTGTGCTAGCTCTTCCAATGAACTCACGTCAGCAAGCACCCAGCGATCAAGGCCGTTAAGGGTAAATGCCATGATGCCGCTCGCCATGATGGGCATGCTATAAATCAGGGCCTGTGTCGTCACGGGGCGGGAAAACGACAATCCTGTCTCTTTGATTTGCACAATGGTGAGGATCAAGGCTTGAGCAATGGCAGCGATAACACCCGCTTCCAAAATACCATCGATACCGCGGCCGTTGAGCAACATGATGACGGTCAGCGTTGCGTGAAATAGCGCGCGTCCAACGGCGGCTGAGAAGAAAGCCATCGCGCGGTTTTGCATTCTGAGCCAACCAAGAGGGACAGCAATACAGCCTTCTAGCGCCAACATGAGTAGCACTAAACGTAATTGATAGGTAGTCAGTCCCCCGGGCATCTCGCTGTCTATCAGTGATGCACCTATCCAACCCAAAGGAATGATCACTGCGCAGGTGATCAGAGTAAGCGTAAATATTCTGGCGGCCATGGTTAAGCGTTCGCCTTGGTTCTTACTGCCCCCGACAAAACGATACAACGCATCTTCTAGCCCGAGTCCCACAAGAATACTGCCCAATGCAGCGATACTGCTGATGATTTCCAATAGCCCGAATTCAGCTTGAGGCAGTTGATGGGTGATGAACGGTAACATCAGTAACGAGATACCTTTCATCAACGCCATACTGCTGCCATAAAGCAGAGTTTGTTTCATAACGGGCGTAAGTGGTTTCATCCTTGTACCTCGTGACGCGTCTGTGCCGACGCTTTTGGTTGTGCATTGGTGGCCAATGCTTCACAGATGTCCCTAAAGCAAATCTCAGCGCGATACTGTTGTGCAACCACGCCAGCAGCTTTCCCTATACGTTTGAGTGAACGCATATCGCTTTGTGCAGTTTGCAGAGACATTGCCAACGCAGTGATATCACCTGCTTGATACTTCAGGCAGTTCACTCCGTGCGTGAGTTGGCTGTCCCAATAAGCACCGTCTTTAGGGATAATGACGCACATACCAGCCGCCATTGCTTCAAGTATGGATAACCCAAAGGGTTCTTTCACGCTGGTGGACACAAATATGTTGGATTGAGAGCGAATCTCGTCCAAATTTTCAGGGGCTTCATGCCATGACACGCTCATTACATCTTGAGGTGCCTCGCTAGTCGGCAATGTGGTTTGTTCAGGGCGAATAAAACACACATGGGTGTCGACGCGCTGAGAGGAATGAATGCGTTGCAAGGCATCCATCAAGGTATCTAGTCCTTTCCATTTCAGTAACGAAGCCGCCCAAAATACAACGGCATTATCGTATTGGCACTGGCTTGGCCATGTGCTTTTTGGCAGCCCATTATTAAAGGTTTGAAAGTGCGTTAGCTCTGACAAGGTGCAGTGACAGCCTGCAGCACTGAGCGCGGTGCAAAGAGAATCACTGGTGGACTCGAGGTAGAACACGTTATCGGCACGTAGCAAACAACGGCCAATGGTTCGTGATTTGGCAACAGGGCCATGAATCATCTGTACCAATCGGTAGCCCAGAATCAGCTTGGCGAAATACAAACCGAGATCGACGCCTGGGCCTGAGGCAGCAAGGGCGGTGTCAATGCGGCCGATAAAAAGTCGAAACCATAGCAACTGCAAGGCAATCAACACATGGCGAGCAAAATAGGCCGCGCCTTGTTCGGCTTTCTCAAGCGCTTCCGGCATCCATAATGCTTTGGTAAATGCCTGAGTATGACGCCATGTTTTGGTGTCTGCGGTTAACACAGAGACACGCACGTTTTTGTCTTCAAGCTGGGTGAGAACATGCTTGGTTGATACCTTTGAACCGCCAGAGAACGCAATGGGGTCGAGTACGAGAATGTGTTTTAGTTTGCTCATACTGCCGCCTCCTGTGTTTGGGGTTTACGATAGTTTTTCACAAAGCGGAATGACGCTTTGACCGGTGGCACAAACTGCCAGTGGCTGATCCAGTTCGTGTTCATTGCTGGGTTATTGATCAGCCCTTGATAGAGCGCTTCAAAGGCGCGAGTGTGTGTCGCGATAGTGAAGTGTTCTTTGACATGTTGTTGACCTTGCTGACCAAGTTGCAAACGCTGCTCTTGGTTAACGAATAAGTGATATATGGCTTGCGCCATGGCGTGTGCATTTTCCGTTGGGACGAGAAGCCCTGTTTTAAGATGACTAATCACGCTCGGAATACCGCCCACTCGAGGCGCGATAACAGGAAGACCCGCTAACCCAGCTTCCGCCAATGTGAGACCAAATACCTCTTCTCGTGCACCGGAAACACATAGGTCTGCTCCACCACGCATGATGCCCACCACATTGTGCTTCTCTCCCACCAAATGGACGAAGTCGCTCAGATGTGCCTCATCAATTTGGTTTTGTAATGCTTCACGTTCTGGCCCCTCACCAATCACGACTAAGTGAATGGGCAAGCGCAGTTCACGCAGCTGTTTGCACGCTTCGATCAGCAAGTCGACGCCTTTACGATGGATAAGCGAGCAAACACTGACTGCGACGAACGCATCACTCGGCAGGCCTAGTGATTTGCGAATATCTTCAACGGGTTGATTGAGTAGCGCTTCAGTGTCGATGCCGTTAGGGATCACTTTACAACGCGTTGGCGCAGCGCCATCGGTTAGCAATTGGTCAACAACAGGTTGGCTAACGCCCACAGCCATGCTGGCATGGTGTAAGCCCAACGTAATTCGGTCGCGAAGTGGATAGCGAGAGTGCAGGTGCAGCACAAGTGGCAGTTTGCGAGCACGCGATACAATGTTCAGCCATTGTGAAGGGGCGCCACTGTTGGAATGAATGACGTTGATCTTGTGTTCGTCAACAATGTCCAGTCCTTGGTTGACCAGCTTGCCGTAACCAACGATATCCCACTTCGGAGCGCTTTCTCCTAGCAGCAACGTGAAGTTGCTGACATAAACAGGAATGTTCAACTGGCGCGTCTCGTTGGCTAGCACATCACTGTTGCACCAAAGGACGGGTTCGAATTTTGATTTGTCTAGATGCGTCATTAAATCAATGAGGCAACGTTCGCTTCCACGGATCCAGTTGTCACCGTAATGTACGAATAAGACTTTTTGAGGTGCGGGTAGTACCTGAGGGTTGTTCTTCATTGTTATTTCCTCTAGGTGGACAGTGTGTTTCTCGTCGGCTTCTTTGTTCAACCGGGAGAGTAATGAGTACTTATTGTTATTGACTGCAAAGATTGAACCAACTTTTTAACTAATTGTTATTGCTGAAATAAAAGAAAATCCGCGATGCTGGGCATCGCGGATAAATGGGTTTCTCTCATTTTGAGAGTCACGTTGAGGATCACTTGGCGGCGGTGGCGTAGGCTTTGAGCAATTGAGGGACAACGGCTTCGGCAGAATAGTCTTTTTTGATGGTATTGATTGCGCGCATGCGCAACTCTGCTCTTTTCACGATATCGCTGTTATGCCAATCAAGGACGGCATCAACCAAGCCATTCATGTCGCCTTGCTTCAATAGCCAGCCATTGTGATTGTGCTCTATGAGTTGATCTAGTGCGCCCACATTAAAAGCAGCGACAGGTATACCTCTTGCCATTGCTTCCAATGACGACATAGGTAGCCCTTCTGCGCGAGAAGGGATCACGAGTAAGCCAATGTGATTCCAAATTCGTCGCATATCGCTTTGCGCGCCATGGAATGTGAGATTCTCAGGGGCGTTTTTCTCGAGGGATTTTCGCATTGGCCCATCGCCATAAATGTGGAACTCAAGGTGTGGGAAGCGTTTGGCGAGGTTTACAAAGCGCTCGGGTGCTTTTTCTTTGCTGAGTCGCCCAACAAATGCGATTTGATCGCCGGTAGATGCCACAGAATCGTCAATGTTTACGAAATTGTTGGCGAGCTTGGCCGCACAAGGCAGCGACTCTAATACCGGGGTGCTGACGGCATACACTTGATTGGCAAGAAAGGCTGTGTGACGGTCAACCCAGTCATACATTTTGATTTTCCCTTCTTTCGCTTCTCCGCTGTGGAAAGTACTTGCGCAGGTGATCCCCATCATCTTGGCAATGGGGCGAGCGAGAATGCCTGCTTTGTAACCATGCGTATGAATGACATCCGGCATGTCTTTGCGAATGGCTTGCCATAGCGAGACGAGACGACCATCAAGCTGTCTGCAATTTAGACCGCTATAGAGGAGGCGTTTGTGTACTGGATGATCACCATATTGGTTGAGGAAGACGACAGTGACATCTGTTCGCGCATTGCTTAAACCCACGGCTAGCTGTTCGACATGTGATTCTATACCGCCGAATCCTCGGCTATCTAATACGAGCCAGATTTTTTTCTTCTTTGTCGTCATGTCGTCACCTTTTTCTACATTCAATATTCAAGACTCCAATCAACAGCAAGGTTAGTGCCAGAAAGGTAACTCATTGAATTGTAGACGCTCACAGCGTGATTTGTACGAAAGGAGGGTGGTTGAGAAAATCAAAATGACAGCCGAGCATTCCTTTTCTGTCAAAGCGCATGTCAAATTGACGAAGAGAGTCAGGTGTTTGTACATCTGTCTCCGGTTTTCTGTGCGTCACCCTAAACCGAGTTGTAAAGAAACGCTTGTTTATTCGCCTATTTTCAGAGAGTCGAAAGTTGTCAGAGACGAGATGTTTAAAGGGCTAAAGCCCGAAATGATCACAGGTAAGCAATGAGGGGTAATGTCGACGAGACAAAACTTGGCAAACACTTTGCAGTGGGTCTGACAGTTATCTCATTTATTGATAGAGGCAAGCATGGCGAGTTATTTAGTTACTGGAGGCTGTGGCTTTATTGGATCACACCTTGTTGAGTCACTCTTGGCTGATGGTCATCATGTCCGTGTGGTGGATGATCTCTCGACGGGCGCTCGTGAAAATGTGCCCCGTCATTGTGAACTGCGTGTGGCCGATATCTGTCAGCCCGGCGTGCTTGAAGACGCCATGAAAGAAGTCGATGGCTGTTTTCACTTAGCGGCAATTGCTTCGGTTGAACGATCCAACCAGCAATGGGTGGAAACCCACGAAGTGAATCTCACGGGCAGCATTCGTGCATTTGAAGCCGCGAGGGCAGCGAAAACGCCTGTGGTCTATGCATCGTCTGCTGCGGTTTATGGAGACAATGCAGACATGCCATTAGCAGAGCGTGCAGTGCTTCGCCCACTGACCGCGTACGGCGCGGATAAGCTCGGTTCAGAGTTGCACGCACGGGTTGCGTCTGTTGTTCATGGTGTGCCGACCACGGGACTGCGTTTCTTTAATGTCTTTGGCCCTCGCCAAGATCCTAAATCGCCATACTCTGGTGTGATTTCGATTTTCGCAGATAAAGTGCTGGGTAAAGAACCGCTGACAATTTACGGTGATGGCGAGCAAACCCGTGATTTTATCTACGTGGCTGATGTGGTTCGCTTTTTAAGAGCTGCTATGAAAGATGTGTCTGTAACGCCAGAAGTCTTTAATGTGTGTCGCGGTGAAGCGCTGTCGGTTAATCAATTAGCGACCATATTGATGTCTTTAACGGGGTCATCAGTAGGGATGAACTATGTGCCTGCACGTCGTGGTGACATTCGTACGTCGATAGGTAGCCCAGCCCGAGGGGCTAAAGAGCTTAGCATTGTGGCGCAGACATCGGTGACCCAAGGACTTCGAGAGCTACTGAGTTTCCTCGCCAATGGCAGTAATTCGCAGCGCTCAGCGGGTTAGTTTTATGTAACTAGCTGCTTCTCTTGTATGACCGAAAAACGCCGCTGAGTAAGCGGCGTTTTGTGTTTTGAACATGAAATTCATCAAACGTTTGTAGGTCAGAACTTGGTGATGCCAGTGCTTAGGCTTCGTCTGTTTCCCACGCTTGTTTCTTACGATAGAGCGTTGAAGGGCTGATTTGCAGCAGAACGGCGGCTTTTAGCACATTGCCATCACAATGTGCGATGGCACGTTGAATGGCTTCGCGCTCTAGGTCGCACAAGGGACGAATTTCGTCATTCAACGGTGACATGTCATTGGGCTCATCCGTCGTGCTGCTATAGGTAGGCTCGGGTATGGATACCTGAGCTAAGGATTTGATCTCTTGATCGCTAAGTGTGTCATTGAGAGGAGGTGGGAGCTGCTTAATGCTCACAGCATCGCCATCATTGAGGACCACGACATTGCGAATGACATTCTGCAATTGGCGAACGTTTCCCGGCCAAGGGTAGTGTCGGAGCACCACCTCAGCTTCGGGCGTGAAACGGGAAAATGCTTTCCCTTCCTCTTGTGCATAGGTTTTGAGGAAGTGAGTAGCAATCGCCAAAATGTCATCACCGCGATCGCGTAACGGCGGCATGCTTAAGGGCACCACATGCAGCCTGTAATAAAGATCTTCGCGAAAGCGTCCCGCAGAGACTTCTTGGAGCGGGTCTCTGTTGGTGGCGCACAAAAACCGAATATCAACGCTTTCTTCTTTGCTCGCGCCGACTTTTTGGAAGCGGCCGGTTTGGATAAAGCGCAGCAGTTTCTTTTGAAGTTCTAAATCCATTTCGCAAATTTCATCAAGGAACAGAGTACCGCCATCAGCTTGAGTTGCCGCCCCTTTTCGCTCGTTACTGGCGCCGGTAAACGCGCCTTTGACGTGGCCGAATATTTCACTCTCCATTAAATCATGGGGGATAGCACCGCAGTTAAGCGCGACAAAAGGGGCTTTGGTTCGCGGACTTTGATGATGAATGGCTTCCGCGCAGACTTCTTTCCCTGTGCCGCTTTCCCCCGTAATAAACACGGTCGCTTTGCTGGGCGCAGCCGCGTCGATAATACGATACACGTTCTGCATAGGGAGGCTGGAGCCAATGAAGCCTTGGTAAGCATTGCGCTCGAAACTGCTTTGAATGTCGTCAACCAGACCTTTCAAACGGGTTCGCTCAAGCTGGTTGCGTATTGTGGTTTTGAGGCGTTCAGCACTGACGGGTTTTTCGAGAAAATCTTCTGCGCCTTGGCGCATTAAGTCCACGGCTTTATCCACCGAACCATGACTGGTTACCACAACGACTGAGCAAGGCAGTCCCTGTTCATTAATCCACTGAAGGATCTTTTCACCAGACATATCAGGCAGCTTCAAGTCCAACAAGATGAGGTGTGGTGTCACGTTTTGAAGGTAGTCGAGTGCCGCTTGGCCGGTTTCTAAACAGGTCAGTTCTATAGGCTCATCGGAAAGGTACTGCATGTACAGATTCGCAAGTGGCTCCGAATCCTCAATGATGAGCACGCGATACGTTTGCTTCATGTGGAAAAATCCCCTTTGCTGTCTGCCTGCGTCAACCCATTTAACGGGTAAAGGAGACGTAACGTTCTGTTAAATATTGATTTAAGTGTATGACAGATTCATTTTTCCATCGGATTATTTCTTGGCTTTGAGCATGGCGTCAGCTGAAAATCCTTGTTGTACACGTTGTTCCAATTCAGTTAGGGAGCGGGTTGCTTCTGCCGTCAGTAATTCAGCGACCTCTACTGCCGTGTCGTAATGCTGATTTAGGCAATGCTTTTCGATATCTCGGCAAAGGCTACTCAACAAACTGTTACCGTGAGAAGCGGCACTGCTGCCTAATGTATGCGCTTCAAATTCCAGGGTGTAGTAGTCCTGCGTTGCGGCGGCATTTTTGACTTTTTCAACACGTTGTTGAGCATCACCAATATAGAAAGAAATGAGCTGAGGAGTAACCTCCGCTGACGTGTCTTTCACCAGTTGAACTAGAGTGGCTTCGTCGACCCTGTCATGAGTGGCACTGACAGTCGGTGCTTCTGATGATTGGTGTTGATTCTCCTGAAGTGAAAAGCCGCTGTCAGTGAGATTGATGTCAACATCGCCTGCCAATGAGTGTTGTGCTTCTCGGAGGGGGCCTTTGGGCTGCCAACGGGAGAGGCAGTCTAAAATCGATTGACGAGTGAAAGGCTTGGAGACGAAATCATCCATGCCAACTTCCATGAAATTCTCTTTGTCACCTCGGATCGCATGGGCGGTAAGAGCCACGATCACCACATTCTTGGCGTCGCTGTCGAGGGCGCGAATGCGTCGGGTGGCTTCCATTCCATCCATTTCTGGCATGGATATATCCATTAATACAATGTCATAGGGAATACTAGAAACGGCTTCCACCGCTTCTTGGCCATTACTGACAATATCAACGGACAAGCCAGAGAATTCGAGCATGGTGCGTAATACGACTTGGTTGGCAGGGTTATCCTCAGCCATCAAAATCCGAATATCTGTCGCGATATCGACTTGGGTTGCTGGAGGCTCTGGCGAATGGACGATGCTGTCATCTTGAGAGGCTGTGTCTATGTTGAGCACGGCACTAAACACTGACCCTTTGCCCACTTCACTCACGACAGAGATTTCGCCGTCCATCAAATTGACGATTTGTTTGCAGATGGCTAGACCCAAACCGCTGCCTTCGTGGCCACGATCATAACTGCTTTCAGCCATGGTGAATTCGTTGAAGAGAATGGGGATATGACTACTATCAATACCGACGCCAGTATCAACCACGTCGATTTGCAATTGGTGATACCTAGAACTTTGGTGGTTGCTGGTTAGCGATACAGTGACAGAGCCTTTTTTTGTGTATTTGACGGCATTGGAAAGTAGGTTAAGCAACAATTGACGAATTCTGTCGCCATCGCCGTTCAAAAACTTTGGCACACTGTCAGAGATTTTCGCCGTTAAACGCAAGTTCTTTTTCTGTGCCTGAGGACGCATGATATCGACCGTTTGGTGGAAGAGGTCGTACATATCAAAAGGATGTTTTTCTAACGATAACTTGCCCGCCTCCATCTTTGAAAAGTCGAGAATATCATTAATGATGGCAAGGAGCAGTTCACCGGATTCTCGCGCCGTTTGCACCAGCTTCTGTTGCTGATCGCCTAGCGGCGTCTCTTTTAACAGGCCAAGAACACCGAGTACTCCGTTCATGGGAGTGCGAATTTCATGACTCATGGCCGCCAAAAATTGGCTTTTGGCTTTGTTGGCACTTTCCGCACTCTGCTGGGATTCTAAGATGATCTGTTCAGTGTGTTTTTGCTCGGTTAAGTCGAAGAAATGCGCCACATAATGGGTTAACTGTTCGCTTTCATTTTTTACGGCAGTAATGCTGATTCGGACAGGAATTGAACGACCTTCTTTGTGTCGAAATGTCAGTTCTCCTTGCCAAATACCATTCGCTAACAGTTTACGCCAGATGTTTTTATGAAACGCAGCATCTTGAGGATTGGTGGTCAGTGAACGTGGTTTTTCGCCTTGAACTTCAATATCAGAAAACCCTGTGACTTGAGTAAAAGCCGGGTTGGTTTGGATAATATGGCCGTGGCTGTCCGAAATGAACATCGCCTCTGATGACTCAAAGGCATGGGCTGCAATTTTGAGCTCTGTCTGGTCTTTCAGTTGTTGAGTGATATCGCGAATGTAAGAAACAAAAATGTGTCCTTGTGCGGTTTTTGCTGGCGAAATTGAAATCTCGATAGGAAACTCACGGCCGCTACGCCGAATGGCACTCAGCTCTATTCGTTGATTAAGAACGGGGCCCTCGCCAGTAGAAAGGAAGTGACGCATTCCCTTGATGTGAGCTTCGCGAAGGCGAGCAGGAACAATAGTATCAGCCATCGCTTTGCCGACGACCTCGTGGCGCTCCCAACCAAAAATTTGTTCAGCGACGGGGCTGAATTCGATGATGATATCGTTGTCATTGGCGACGATGATGGCATCGTGAGACGCATTATAGATGGCGGCGTTTTTTTCTTCGATCTGACGCGCTTCACTGTAAGAATATTTTTGGTGTTTAAGTGAATCATTCAATTGATTGTAACTCGCATCAAGCTTGTGACGCATTGAATCAACCATTTGGACAGTGGCTTCAATATCATCTTGATAGAACAATTTAAAGCGAGAAATAGGTGTGTCTGGCGAATTGACACTTTGTAACCTACGAAGCGGACCTGTTACTGCCATCACCATGATATAAGTGGAAATAATACACAGAACACCGACCGACATGACACCCCAATGCAGTACGTGTTCAGTGAAGATTTCATCAGAGCGTGAGATATTGTTATCAAAACCGATAACGACCCACCCTGAAGGGTTGGTTGCATCACCGATAGGTGCACTCTTCGTAGCAATTTCTCCGGAGAAATTGCTCTGCAATTGACTATGAGCCAGCACGCTGCCATTGCGCTCAATGCTAAGAAAGGCGAACTTTTCTTGCTCAACAATTTGGTCTGTGAAGGCTTTCAATTCGTCGATGTCATCATTCACTACATATTCTAGTGACACGATCGACGTCAGATTTGCGATGCGTTGTATGTGTTCGCCGGGCAGGTTCGTATTGGACTCATGGTGATGAAAAAAAGACATCAAGGTCAGCGCCATGAGCGTCAGGGTCAACGCGGCTACGGTGATAAAAACCGCTTTAATACTGATGTTCAGAGCGCCCCCTTATTGATGCTTAGTAGTTGAAACTTATGTATCAATTTTGAAACCGTGCGTTATAGAGTCTAGTACAGTTTTTGGGCTTATTCTTATTCTCGCGCAGCGTGTTGGAGCAGAATCAGTGTCGCGTCATCTTTATGTCGTTCCCCATAATGTTCAAAGGACGCCATAATGGTTTCAGTGGCTTCATGTAGCGGCAAATCGCGTGTCTCACGTAGGGCTTCCATCACCTTGTCCGTCAGCATTTGGCGAGCGTCGTTATCTTCGGCAGCTTCAAACAATCCGTCGGTATATATCGCTATTCGCTCTCCTAGTTTGAGCGTTGTGGTGAGCACTTCATATTCTGCGCCGTAAAGCACGCCTGGCAGGATGCCGCCAATATTGAGTTCTTCTACGTGATGTTCTGAAACTTTGAAGGGGGCGGGATGACCAGCACTTGCCATTTGAATAGTGCCATCATCGAATAATGCAACCGAGCAGCACGTGAGAATGACCTGTGACAGCAAGTTATCTTCTAAAGCGCAGTCCGACAGCCGGTTAAGTAATGTCGAACAGGGGCTCTGTTCAGACTCCACTTGGTACATCAGGCCACGTAAATACCCGCCATAGGCATAGGAGAAAAATTTCGCGGCGACATCATGGCCCATAACATCAGCCAAATTCACCATCAAGAAGTCAGGTGTATCGCGGTGCAACACTAAATCTCCCCCGCCAATACCAGTATTGCGGCTTGCTACAGACATGCTCCAACCATGTGAAGTGCTAGGTAGGGAGGGCGTCAGCGCGTTAGTAATACGCTGATTGATCTTGTCCGTTAACTGGCGGTAAATTTGGTCAGAGCGGTTCAGGACGCGCTGTACGCTTTGCATGAGTGATGACTTTGAAACAGGTTTTACGATGTAATCGTCTATGCCCAAACCCAGTGCATTGCTACGTGTTTCGGGGTTATCTGAAAACGTCAAAAAGATAAATGGGGTAAGCAGTGTGTTGGTTTCATTGTGAAGCGCTTTCTTCAGGCTCAAGCCATCCATACCGGGCATTCGTATATCGGAAATCACTAAATCTACGGTATTGTGAAGAAGAAATTCGAGCGCTTTCTCTCCATTCTCTGCTTCGAAAACCCGATAACGCTCTGACAGATATGCACTAAACAATCGGCGTTGGCTATCATCATCTTCCACGATGAGTACGCTAGGTTTGGTGGAAATTTGTTGAATTTTCCACTTCAGGGTCAGCTTATTAGCCCCAAAAGTGGTGCGTTTAGTGTATTCCATGTCATCAGTGAGGCTTTGGATCAGAGCGAGGCCTCGCCCACCTTCTTTTTCCTCGAACGTATCTAATGTTTGAACGCGGTCGGGCAAGGTGGGGTTCCAGCTTTGTCCGTCGTCAGACAGGTGCAATAACCAATGCCCATCTTGGCATTCCAGCCCTACGTCAATGAAGGTTGGCTTTGGGCTTGTATGGTTCACCAGATTGGCGGCTGCTTCCGAGAAGCACAGCTGTATATTGTTCGACAGGTGATCCCCGACGCCTCGCGCCTTGAGGGTGGTACTGATTTCTTTTCTGGCGTCGCTGATTTTTTTTAACGTAGCAGGGCGACATTGGAGATTAACAACCGCAACCATAACTAGATCTCCAACGACAATAAGTGGCTTTTTAAAATGGCGAGTCTGAGTTTTCCCGCAAGCTTTGGCATGTATTTCGATAACCGGCCAATTTCGCGCAAAATCTCGACTTTGAGTGATGGGTTGTTCTTATCGTTAAGCACACAGCCGAGGAGATGCGCGCCTGCATCGTTGAGTTTTTTGACTGATTCTGAGGCTTGCGCTTCAGTAGTTTGTCCCGTCATCACGACCATGATGGTGCCGTCAGCCGCGGCCGCGACGCGCTCAGGGGGGATGTTATTCGCATTCAGTCGTGAGATCGGTGATGTATCAAAAATAACCAAATCGAAGTCTTTGTGCCATTGCTTCACATATTCTTCCAAAGAGCCTGGGCGACGTAACTCCATGATGGTCTCGCGCTTAGACGGTGCAATGATCCCGGTGAAATAAGTGCTTTCGCCGGATACACCGACGAGTTCCGGGCTAGGGAGTTGATGATTGTCATAAGTGGTGACCGTCATTCCCTGACTTTCAAGGCTCGGATGATAGAGATTCAAGTCCACCACCAGCGTGGATTTACCCGCCAGCAGAGAACGGTGTGCGATAGCACTCGCGAGCGATGTGACCCCTTCACCTGACTCGGTTGCAGTCAACGCGAGGGTTTTGTAATCGTTGCGGACAATCTGAAAGTAAATCCGCTCTACTTCTACGTTCCACGGAGGAATATTCATTAGAGTAATCCTATCAGGGCGGCAATCCCTGCCAGTTGGAAGACATCAGTGATACCTTGACGAATTTTTTCTGCAGTGCTTTCTTCTTTGGTGGGCACGTAAACCGTGTCACCGACACGCAAGACAGGAAGATCTTGGAATCGCGCAGTACGGCTAAATTCAGACAAGTTAAAGGTTTTTGCTTGATCACGACAACAGGACACATTCACGACGGTAATTCGTTCTATGTAGGCGTTGTTGCTGGGGCCGCCTGCTTCAGCGAGAAGGTCAAGAATGGTCATATGATCGTCAAAGGTGTATCGGCCTGGTTTGTTGACCGCACCTAGCACGCGAATCGTATTTTCTTTCGACAAGTCGAGCCAGTTACGATCTTTTTCAGGAATGTAAATGGTGTCGCCGATATTGACCTCGGGCAAGATAGTTGAGTCGCCCGTTTCAAAGAACAGCGCGAGATTTAATTTACTGACGCGAGCGACATTGCCATCAAGGTGCGTAATACGAATATTGTGTAAATCGGCTTGTGCGGTTGGACCATCGGCGGCAGAAAGAATATCGAGGAAGTGCATTTCTTCTGTAAATTTGTAACGTCCTGGTGCGCCCACTTGCCCAAACACATAAATGGATGTGTCTGAGCTTTGTCGAATCCATTTGGCTTTGTTGTCGACGGGGTCGTCCGGTAAGTCATGCACACGAACCGTTGAACCTGCTTTGATCGGCGGTAGCTCGGTATCTGCCAAGCCATCACGAATGAAGGTGTCGAGGTTGAAGGTATACACTTTAGATTTAGTGGCAGAGACGGGGGTGACTATCTCTATTTTACTGGTGTCAGCGCGAGAAGTAGGGCCGCCGACGTGAGCCAACAAATCGAGCAGCGACATTTCTTGCGACCATTCAATACGGCTAGGACGGACGACTTCACCAAACACTCTCACGGCACGGTCCGGAGAGACTTTTAGCCATGATTTTTCATTGAGGTCGAGTTTCTCTGGTACGAATATCGCATCGCCGGGCAGTACCAATGGCAGTGGGCCAGTCAATTTCCCTTCCGAAAACAGGGTGAGATCGAACCCTACAGTTTCTCCACTTCCTCTAATAATGCGGATTTGGCGACTTTCTGCAAATCGTGTTGGTCCGCCCGCATTGGCGAGAATATCAATAAATGTCGCCCCTTCTTTGCCTTCATACGCGCCGGGTTTTGCGACTTCTCCCATGACATAAACGGTGTTAGAGCCGGTTTTGATTTCTTCTTCTTGTTTCGGAACAAAAATGGTGGAGCCTTCGACAATGTTCGGCAGCAGTGCTTCATCGCCACTGTCTAAATACTGCTTGAGGTTGAAGATACGCGGTTCACTTTTGGAGATAACACGGATTTGTTCGACAGCGGCGAAACGTGTCACGCCACCCGATCGCATGAGCAAGTCCACCAAGTTATTTTCTTCCTTGGCGGAGAAGCTTCCTGGGCGAATGACCTCGCCAAAGACTTTGATGGCTTTTCTGTCTTCAGCGGCATCGCCAGAATCTGCAAGTTTAGACGGGTCAAAACTTTGCTCAACGTTGCCAATCATTGGTGATGCGGGAATGAATAGGGTATCTAGTGAGTTTAAGGTCGGTAATAGGCTGTCATCACCCGAATCGAGGAATTTTTTGTAGTCAAAGGTGCTGACTTCTTCACCGCGTCGCAATTGAAATCTGTCGAGTTGCGCCCCTGGACGAAGACCACCCGCAGCATAGAGGGCCATTTGAATCGATGCTTCGTTGGGTAGGGTAAATTCACCCGGTTCAGCAACGTAACCTTGTATGGTAACAATGAGCTGACGCTTGCTGACATAAACTTGTAGAGAAGAGAGATCACGAATCACCTCATTCAGTGTTTTATTGACGGCGTTGGCCAGCGCTTCTTCCGTCATCCCTGCGGCTTGCACCATGCCCACTTCTGGGAGCGTCAAACGCCCTTGACGGTCAATCTGGAATTCTTTGTTCAGCATGACTTCACCCGGTAGCATGATAGCCACCAAATCGCCGATCTGTACGCGATATTCTTCCGATTGCACTTTTGCCACATTGGCAAAAACCAAGACAGAAAACAGGATGAGAGTCAGTGCATGCTTCATTTGGCGGCTCCTTGAAAGAGAGGGCTCGTCGGCGCTTCAATCAATTCAATGGATACGCGTCGATTCACCAAGCGTTCTTGTGGTTCGTTGCCATCAAACAGAGGGTCGGTTGATCCGACTGCAGCGACGGTAAGGCGTGAAGGAGCAATGCCAAATATTTGTAAGTAACGTTTTACTTGGTTGGCTCGTGCAAGGGAAAGTGCCTTGTTGGCCCTTTGATTACCAATTGAGTCAGTGTGCCCAGTAATGTGCAGAGTGTATTGAGGTAAGTCGCGTAACAAGTGCGCGGCTTCCGCTAAGTGGCCCATGTATTTGGGATTAACTTCGGGAGAATTGAATGCAAATTGGTTGTCGATATTCAGCAACGCGTAGATTTCTTCAGCCAGTTGGGAGGCCGAGGCATATTGGCCAGTTCCGTTTGGCGTGCAGGCCCCACTTTTTACGACGGCATCTAGCTGTTTTTCCAATCGTTCGAGTGCAGCTCGCTGAATAATCAGATCGTTAGCCGCATCAAACTCTAAACCGCCATGCAATTCTCTTACAATGCGAGCCTGCATGCGACGTGCTTGATAAACGGTGGCAGGAAAACACAGTTCAGCCCCTTCTAGGACCAATACATCTAGATGGCGGGCTGATAGTTCCCATTCAAATCGTAAGCCATGTTCCGGGCCGATAGGCTGATCAGCCAATACAGGAGAGAGAGCCGAATAATGGTGCTCTGCCATTCCGCCTTCGCCGTCATCGGGAAACATCGAGCAGCCTGAAGTCATTGCAGTGATGATGATAAGCGTTGAGAGTTTTCTCATGACGATTCCCTTACTGGGGCGAATTCCGTTTAACCGGCATTCGGTGCAGTTTCTACAGATATCGCACTATTGATGCGTAATAAGTTGATGATTTCTAAAGGTTGACCATGTACATGGGTGAGGGCGAGCGTTTTGCCGCCAGCCTTGAGTCTTTTGAAGAGAAAGACGATGGCGCCAATGCCAGAACTATCAAGAAAGTCGACTTGACCAAGATTGAGGGTAATATCCGTGAGCGATTCCGCGTTCACAAGTTCATCTAATTCAGGTTGAAGCTCACTGCAGCCTTGTGCATCCATATCGCCATGGATGAGGATAAGCAGAGAATCATTAGATTGTTCGATGCGTTCGATTTGCATGATGTGGTGCCTCTCCTGTATGACTATCTGTACTAAGCGAAATCTATGCCAAGTATATATATCAATATAAAACAATGAGATACGATAGTACCTTCATGAGTGGACAGGCTTTTTCTCATTCTGACAATGAATATGAGAAACACCCCTGTGGTGTTTCTCGTGCATTCACTCTCATGCTAATAATGGGTAAGCGATTGATTTCGTTTGTATCTAAATAGATCCACCTGTCTACTATTAAAGATAGTGTGAATTCTTCAAAAAGCGACACGGGTTTGCGGCTAAAAATCTGCGTTATGTATTGAAACTGATATGTTTTCGTCCCATCCAGTTTGTAATGGCTTGGATCATGGTTTGCTTGTTGACGGGCTTAGCCAGAAAATCGTCCATACCCACTTGTTTACATTTATTTCTATCGTGAGCGGTGACGTTTGCTGTCATGGCAAGGATAGGCATGGTTCTGCCTTGTTCGTTGAGATGGCGAATGGTCTCACAGGCAGCAAAACCATCCATTTCTGGCATCTGTAAGTCCATGAGAATCAACTCATAGTGTGAGTTTTCGATAGCATCGATAGCTTCTTGTCCATTGCACGCAATGGAGACGACAAAACCAGCGCTCTCTAACATGGTGCGAGCGACGAGTTGATTGGCGGGGTTGTCTTCAACCAATAGAATATTGTTGGGCCTATGTGTCTTGAAGACTTTCTTCTGTATCTCTTTGCTAGAAGAGTGCTCTGGGTATCGCATGTCGCAAGGCAGAATGATGGTAAATTCGCTACCAATATCTAAGCGGCTTTCAAGTGTCAGCTCCCCACCGATTAATTCCACAAGACGTTTTGATATGGCCAGCCCCATACCGACGCCCCCGTAGGTGCGAGAGAATGTGGGGTCTTTTTGTGTGAAGGGCTCGAAAATAGCCTCTCTATCAACTTGCGCTATACCTATCCCTGAATCGCAGATTTGCAGTTTTAACCCCGAAGGGTAGGCATGGCTCAGGGTTAATTCTATTTCTCCTTCTTGCGTGAACTTGAGGGCGTTTCCAACAATATTGGTGAGTACTTGAGAGAGTTTGCCTTTGTCTGTGTATGCGATGATGCGATGGTTTAATCGTTCATCGAATATTAACGAGATATTTTTTGTCGTGGCATTCTTTTCGAACATTGAAAGCACATGCTCGCCCAGCTCAGCAACATCAAATTCTTCGTTTCGTACATCCAGCGAACCAATATCCAACTTGGAATAGTCCAAAATATCGTTTAACTGGTTGAGCAGAAGGTTAGCTGAATCGTTCGCCATGGTGATGAGAACCTTGCAGTGTGGAGGCAATCTTTCCTCTTTGAGTATGTCTACGGCACCCAAAATGGCGTTCATTGGCGTTCTTATTTCATGGCTCATGCTGGCAATAAATTGGGATTTGGCAATGTTGGCCGCTTCAGCAGCTTCTCTCGCTTCACTCAGTTCTTGCTCTCGTTGTTGTTGTTCGTGGATGTGTTTATCTAGCTCGTCGACACAGAAATTCAAACGCGTCATCTCATTGTCGCTAGAGGTTTGATTTTCTTGACTGTTTGAAAGGGTTTGCAAACGACCAGAAATACGAGCCAATGGTTTGAATACAAGGAAATGAGAGACAACCACGACGAGCGTACTGAGCAATAAGACAACCAGAGCGGAAAAGTATCGAATTTGTTCACTATGGAGTGCGATATCTTCAAGCATTTGTTTTTTGCTCATGGATATCTGCATAAACCCAATGTGCTTATCGTCGGCACTGATGGGGTTGACGAAGTTCAACGCCATCGGGTTATTATCATGAGGCTTGTCGCCCCATTGTCCGATTTCCACGCCATCGTTGGTCACGATAGAGACATAACAAAGGTCAGGGTAGTGCTTAGCCATGAGCAACAACTTTTCATTTAACACACCCGACTCTTGCGTTGTCATGTTTTCTGAAAGCGCAGAGATCAATGCACTAAAATTTGCACGGATTTGCATGTCCATCCGGCTTTCAAGATAGTTGCGTTCTATTTGCCCAGCGACATTGCTCGCGAGATAGCTGATGCCAGCAGTAAGTAAAATGACTGACACAATATATTTCGCCCAAAGCGATAACCTCTGCATGTTTTGCCTCCTTCGGGCCATGTGCGTCATTCCTGTTCTCACTTTGACAGCAAGGCTGAACGTCAGATTAGGAATGTCTGTGTGATACGGCGTTGAATGGGCCGTAACGTCCTTTATTACCCTATCTATGCACGTAGCTTGCCAATCTGTTGGTTTGACCAAATTTAGTGGCGGGTCGTTATCGTCGGTGATGCTGATGGTGATGGTTGTTGGAAGAGGTGGTAGTGAGGACGGAGGCACTGGCAATAGGTGGGGGATTAGGGCAACAAAAGACGGGAGTCATTCACTGCGACAAAAACTGCAAATCTCAGCATTAAACCACAGCACTAAATCACGGCACCAAATCACATCGTTGAGTTACCGCAGTGGTGTTGCTATCGGCGGCCTGGCGGTGTTGCCTGATTCTTAGCTTCGTCAGAAGGTGGGTGAGGTTCTGTATCCGTATTTCCGTCGGGTGGGCTGTCATCACTGAGGTGACTCTCTGCCTTTAACCTCGCTTCTTCGACTTTGACGTAGTGGGCGACAGACGCTGTCAGAGCAACCAAAATGTAGATTGGCCAAGTGAACCCCTGTGTGAGGAAGGTGCCTGACACACAGAAGGCAATAATGCCCGAGAACAATCCTTCCGAAATACAGCGAACCACGGGAGGGTAAACATCGGATTTTTGGGTGACTAGAGAGACCGTTTTTTGCGCCGAGCGAAACACAATAAAGGTCATGGACAAAAACGCAGTCAGGCCTAAAAAGCCTGTCTCTCCTAGCACACCAAACCACGTGCTATGAACCGCATGGTTTAGGCCATCCCAATGTGGCGAATAAAAGAAGTAGTTGAAGTAGAAATTGTTCAGGCCCACGCCAGAGAACGGGTTGTCGACCGCCATGAAAAAGGCGGCTTCCCACGCGTAAAGGCGACCTTTTGCTGATTCATCTAAGCCGTCTTCGGCAGCACCGCCTGATTTACGGCCACTGATCCCAGCTACCATGAACAAGATCAAACACAAGAGTCCCCCCACGCTGAACAGCAAGGTTTTAGATTTCACGCGTCGCCAAGCGATCGTGCCGACGGCCGACAGAATACCCAGTATGCCGCCACGGCTTTGTGTGCCAATAATGGCGATAAACAGTGCGATAGCAGTGACTAAGCCAATAAAGCGCGCTTTTTTGGGTAAACCCGACGTGATGGTAATGCTCACCGCAAACGAGAACGGGAACAAAAGCACGAGCGCCAAATCATTGGGGTCGCCCAATACAGAGCCTAACTCTCTACCGACAGTGACACGGGTTTCTTCCACCATGCCTATGCCGTTCACCTTGTTGAAAATGGTTACCATAGCAACAGACAAGCCTGAAGCCACAATCATGATCAACGCGTTGCGATAGTGTTTTGCATGACACAGTAACCATGCAAGGGCGGGTGTCATGATGCCAATTTTGACGTAGATGTTTTTGTAGTACGCAAATGCCTCACCGGTATTGCTCGCTAGAGGCACACCAATTGTAACCAGCAGCAAGAAGACATAGAAACTGTTGAGCTCCTTGCTGTGAAACATCTTTATCTTGCCGCTCAGGCCGATATGCCATGCCAAGGTGGTGAGCGTGCCCAAAGACAGCATGAGCGGAATTTTCAACGAATACAGAGGGGCAAATGCTTCATGAAGGCGGAAGAACGAAAACGCAATGAACAAGAGCCCAAACAAGACAGGTTGTGAAAGCGTGATCAGCAGGGCAATGGGCAGTAAGCCAACAACTAACGGAATAATCGGGTGCGGAATGATCAGCCATACCACACACGTTAGCGCGACAAATAGTGCGGTTACGTGTACGAAATGGGTTCTGAGCCGCACTAGCAGCATGTTTTGCTGCTCGCTTATCCAGCTAAGTAGTTGCATTAAAAGCACTCTTTACTCTGACTAGTATATGGTAGAGCAAAGTACGTGCCATAAGGTGTATAGAAAATTTACACAAGGTTATCAGTGGGTTATGAAATTATTTGGATAGCAAATAAAAGAAAACCGCGCATGGAGATGCGCGGTTTTCTTATTTTGCATGTCAATTCGACAGAAGCGGCGGAAATTCCGTGCCGCGGCTTCTCATGCCCTTATTCTGGGTGAATCAAGCGAATGGTCATTGCGCCAGCTGCGCGCATGGATTCCACATTAATACTTAAAACAACCGCTGATTCAGGCGCACGGTAGTGATGTACTTCTTCGCCAAAGCTATCGTATTGAATCGCGAGAAGTTGGTCGGTTTCCACGTGCTGCATCAGTGACACCTGCGGCAAAATGAACCCACCTTGCACGGCTTTTAATGTGGAGACGCGTGAGCTTTCAATGGCTTTTTCGGTTGGGTCTGGTGTGCCATCAATCATTTGGTAGTGTTTGAAAATGTTCATCGCACCATTGACAGCACGGTCAATCATGACGGTATCGGTGTAACGACCGACTCCAATTTCCACCGTAATGCTTGGAATGTGGTTTTGATTCCATACGGTTTCAAGGATGCCGGGATCGCCTGGGTCATCCAATATCGCATCAGGGTTCATCAAGCGTGCCATTTGAAGGGCATCATCAAGACGGTAATCCGCAAAGGCATAAAGCGGGTAAGCCGTGCCTGACGTTTGCGTGTGCAGATCAATGGCAAGTTCAGCGTTCGGCTTCAGCAGCTTATACCAAATGGGGTGCAAATAGCGTTGGGCTTCATTGCCGTCAGGGTTGCCTGGGAAGTGGCGATTGAGGTTGCCGCAAGACACGTCAGGGTCAGAAGAGAAAAAGTCGCGGCTGTGGTTGAGCATGCCGGTTAGGTTCACCGTTGGGACAATGGTAACGCACCCTGCAATGTCTTTGTCTTGCAGTGATCGCGCAATGGCTTGAGCGGCCAAAACACCATTGTATTCATCGCCATGCACGCCCGCGGTAATAACGATCTTTTTTCCCGCTTTTTGGCCTTTGAACACCCATACAGGTAAATGCTGTGATTGCGCTAGCGCATTGGTCGCGGCGCGAAACCAGAACTTGTGTTGTCCTGCTTCAAGCGTGTTGACATCTAAAGCGCTGATCACCGCCAGCCCGTCGATTTGATTACCTTCAATGATTGTTGTCATAACTGCGTGTCGCCATACTTCTAAGTGGTTCGAGTTAACATTCGATTTGAAAAAGGCGAGATAATTATCTCGCCTTCTTTGTGTTCATTAGTGGTTCAGAGCACTGATGATTTAGGCAAAGCCCATCATGTGCGCGCCCACTACCGTGACACTTGCAATGACAAAAAGCAACAGCATAAAGCGCCACACAAACTTCGCCCAGTTGCCCCAATCAATGCGACAAACACCCAGTGTCGCCATCAAAGAAGCCGACGTTGGTACGATGATGTTGGTGAAGCCATCACCCAACTGGAACGCCAGTACCGCCACTTGGCGAGATACGCCAGCGATATCAGACAACGGAGCCAGCAATGGCATAGTTAGCGCCGCTTGGCCTGATCCTGATGTCACGAAGAAGTTGAACACAGACTGGAACACATACATCAACCACGCTGCCGCGGCAGAAGGAAGTTCGCTTATCGCGCTGCCTGCATTGTGCAAAATGGTGTTGAGCACACTTGGGTCTTCCGAGCCACCACCTAGCAACAACAATACGCCTTTCGCGAAACCGACCAAAAGAGCCGGAGCCAGCATGATACCAGCGCCTTCTTTAAAGGCATCCGCGACGTCATTGGCAGTCATATTGTTGAGCTTGAACAGCATGGCGATAATCGCCACCACAAAGCCCATGGTGAAGAACTGAGAGGCGATTTCTGGAATGTACCATGCGTGTGCAACCACACCCCAAACCACCCAAATCGTGGTGGCAAGTACGGTCAGAATTACCAGCGTGTCACCAAAGCCCCAGCGAGCTTCATTCTCTTCTTGCGCTTTGTCTTTCAAATAAGCATCAGAGGCAAAACTGTAAGAAGCTTGTGGGTTCGCTTTGATTTTGGACGCATACATCATGGTAAAACCGATACCAATGAGGGTAAACGCAGCCCACATAACCATGCGGAATGTCATGCCGGACAGTACAGGAACGCCCGCGATACCTTGCGCGATCGCCACAGAGAATGGGTTCATCCACGAGGTAGCAAAACCAACCTGCGTCGCCACATAAGTCACCATCACGGTAGTAATACCGTCGTAACCAAGGCGAACCATCAAAGGTGCGATGATGATGGCAAACGCGACCGCTTCTTCACCCATACCGAATACTGCACCGCCAAGCGAGAACAGCGAAAACAGGACTGGGATGAACAGCGCTTCGCTGCCTTTGGTCTTGTCGATAAGTTTCAAGATGCCGTTATCAATGGTACCTGTGCGCATGACAACGCCAAATGCCCCACCGATAATCAGCATGAACATGATCACACCAATCGCTGAGCCCCATTTGGAGCCTGATACCAGACCTTCAAACGGGAAGTTCATCAAGCCAATGCCGCCGCCAGAGGCGAAGAACTGGACTTGGTTGTAAACCACATCACCGTTTTCGTCAGTGACCAAACGGAAAGACTCAGGGTTGATCACGGTGCGGCTTTTTTCAGCGCCATCAACCATGAACGAAACCTGCTGGCTATCGAACTGACCAACAGGGATCAGGTAGGTCATCGCTGCAGCCAGAAGGCCGACAATGAAAATCAAAATCAGGGTGTCAGGCATTTGCCATTTCTTCTGGCCAGCCACCTCATTTTGGGTTTGAACGTGTGTTTGAGACATTCCATCATTCTCAATATAAAAGGGGCATAAAATGTCGTTAAATACGAATAAAAAGTCAATTAAATTAACGCTGAGGACATGGATAATCGATGATTACTTATTTTCGCTCAAATACCAGCCGAAACGACTGATTACAAAATAAACAACATGTGGGTGTGGCATTGGAGGAAGAGGAGGATAATCCAAATGGGAAAAAAAAGTGCCTTTGTCGCTTTCAACAAGGCGATGGGCAGGAGAAAGAAAAAAGGCTGCGATTGAATAGATACGCAGCCTTTGTTCGTAGAATGCTGATTACAGCATGAGCGGAGATTAGCGCAGCGACAATGTCGGCGCTTTCATCACCAAGTACACCGCCATCGCGCAACACGCGAAGCCAATCAATGTGGCACCAGAAAAGGCTTCATCGAAAAACAGCCAACCTTGCATTGCGGCTAATGGCGGAACCAGATAAATGTAAGACGTCACCTTGGACGCAGCGCCTTGAGCTACCATGTAGAGATACAACAACACCGCGACCACTGACAACACGAGTACTGACCACAACATGGTTAGGGTGAAGGTTAGCGTCCACGTGACTTCAACACCTTCAATCAGCCAAACAATCGGTAAGAACACGAAGACTGCCGCGACATATTGCCACATGGCAGAGGCCACCAAATTCATTCCCTGACAGAAGCGTTTTTGATAAAGAGTTCCGAACGTAATGCCAAGCAGGGCTGAGCCAACAAAGATGTAAGCATAAAGTGGCTGCGCATCAATCCCCCAACTCATTTTGCCTTGTACCACGAAGGCAATACCGATAATCCCAGCCGCAAGCCCTAGCCATTGGGCAGTATTGAGCTTTTCTGAAGACGTGTTTACCACGATCACTGCCGTGAGTATTGGTTGAAGACCGACTAGCAAAGATGAAAGGCCAGCTGGCATGCCAAGCCCAATGGCGGCGAACACGCCCCCTAAATAAAATCCGTGGATGAGTAACCCAGAGGCGAGCGCATGGACAATCTGCATGCCTTTTGGCATCACCGGTTTCATGACCATTAAAATCGCGATGAAGACTAATACGTTCAGCGCCATGCGAATTAGCAGAAAGGTAGCAGCATTGGAGTCAATAAGGCCAAACTTCGCCCCGACAAATCCGGTACTCCAGAGCAAAACGAAAAAGAAGGGTATGGCTTTATTGAGCATGAAATAGCAATCCTTGGCGTAAATATGAGCATTTTTGCGTAGTGGGGAATTAGAACGCATATCGGTAAGCGTCTCAACCTTAGAATGGTCAAGGTTATTGAATGGAATCATCGAGTCTTCTTATAAGAGGCAAGTGACAGATTTAAAAGTTAACAAATTGAAAGGTTAATAGGCTGATAGGTGATGGAGAAAAACAAAGAACAAGAGGGTCAGGGTCTGATTGGTAGACACAAAAAGTGGACGATATCGTCCACTTTTGCTCATAGATCGCTTTTGCTCGTGAGAGTTGCGCGGTGATCAGTTGATTACATGCATTTCCTTCACGGTGAAGCTGGTGACTGCGCCGTCAGTTGCTGTCAAATAATCAGCAAGATGCTGAGCATTCATGTGTGTTTGCCACAGGTCGCGGTTAACCCAATTTTCGTAAAACATGAAATGTGCGGGGTTATCGTTATCTTGATGCAAATCGTATTGCAGGCAGCCTTCTTCAGCGCGAGTGATGTCAATAAGCTTCAAAAGCTCTGCTTTCACCAAATCAATGCTGTCTTCGTTGGCGATAATGTTTGCGACGATGGTTAACTGTGTCATGTTTAGTCCTTTTTCTGGAGCGTAAAATCGAACGCATTTTTGTCTGCGTGTCTTGTGATAGTGCTAAAATCCTTCCATTACAATCTTGCCAATTGAGCGGCCAGACTCTAATTCTGCATGTGCTCTGCGCAGATTCTCTGCATTGATGTTGCCGAGGTACTGACCTGCGGTGGTTTGAATGTGGCCCAAATCCACTAGATCCGCGACGTGATTGAGTAACTCCCCTTGTTTCGCCATATCCTTCGCTTCAAACATAGATCGCGCAAACATAAACTCCCAATGCAATGACAGGCTTTTGGGTTTGATCTTGTTAATAGGAAGCGTCTTCGGATCGTCAATGAGTGCAATCTTTCCAAATGGTGCGAGCAATTCGATATAAGTTTCAAAGTAATTTTCGCTGCTGTTTAGGCTCGCAACGTGAGTGATTTGTCCAAGTCCAAGCGCGTCAATTTGTGCCTGAAGAGGTTTTGTGTGGTCAACCACATGATCCGCGCCTAGTTTGGTAACCCAAGCTTGCGAGCTTTCTCGCGATGCAGTGGCAATAATGGTCGCGCCGGTTAGCTTCTTCGCGAGTTGAACCAAGATTGAACCGACACCGCCAGCAGCACCGACCACCAGCAAAATATCGTTAGACGGATCTTGCGCATCAGGCGATTGCTGCTCCAGATTCAAATGATCGAACAACAACTCATAAGCAGTAATGGTGGTGAGAGGCAGTGCTGCCGCTTCAGCATCTGATACGCTTTTTGGCTTGTGACCAACAATGCGCTCATCAACCAATTGGTACTCCGCGTTGCTGCCTGAGCGACCTAATGCCCCAGCATAGTAAACAGTGTCACCGGCTTTAAATAGGCTCGCTGAATCTCCAGTTGCAACCACTTCACCGACCGCATCCCAACCAATAACCTTGTGCTCGCCGTTAGTCGGGGCAACGTTTTGGCGAATTTTATAATCGACAGGGTTAACGGCGACAGCCTTCACTTTGATGAGTAAATCGCGACCCATTGCCATCGGTTGCGGTAATTCGATGTCGATCAGTGATTCAGCATCAGTAATGGGCAGTGATTGCAGGTATCCAATGGCTTTCATGTGTCTCTCCAAGTGCTCAATGTTTTGCGTTGAAGAGAGAATAGGCATTGATTGACGATGGATAAACAGCATAATCATTGAATGATTATCAAATAATATTTGAAAATATGCTGATTGAAGATCTGAAAGTCATCGTGAAAGTGGCGGAATATCGCAGCATTACCGCTGCTGCGACGCAGTTGGATATGCGTGTGGCGACAGCCAGTGCGGCAGTTAAGCGGGTAGAAAGCGCACTTGGCGTTGAGCTGTTTATTCGTACAACCAGACAGCTCCGCCTTTCGAACGCAGGGGAGCGCTATTTACCGCAATGTGAGCAGGCGTTGTCGATGCTGGCGCAAGCGAGACAGAGCGTGAAAGATGATCTCGACATTGTTGACGGAGAACTTCGCATTGCGCTTGCCTCAGATTTAGGCCGAAATGTGATTGTCCCTTGGCTCGATGATTTCATGGATATGTATCCCGACGTGACCTTGAGGGCGAACATCAGTGATAGCAACATTGATTTCTACCGCGATTCTGTCGACATGGCTTTGCGTTACGGTTCCCCGAAAGATGCCAATGTGTACGGATTCAAAATTTGTCATGTTCCTCGTGTGTTGTGCGCCACCCAAACGTATCTGGATCAGAGCGGGCTGCTAGACAGCGGTCGACAATGTGCCGGTCAAGCCAGCGAGAACGAGCACAATCATGCGGCTCGGGTGAAAATTCCGGTTCAATTGCTGCCTAACTACAACGCACTGCTTTATCAGTTGAATGATGTATTGCATGACGTTTGGGTGTTTTCCGATGGCGAACGTGAGCAAAAAGTGAAAGTCAGCGGCGACCGAGCCTCGAACGACGCAGATCTAGTGCGGCGCTGGTGCGTTTCAGGGAAAGGAATAGCGGCGAAGTCGGTGTTGGATATGGCGTCCGATTTACTGGCGGACAATGTGGTGAGTATTGATGTCGATCTTCCCCCGGAGTCAACCGAACTCTGGTTGCTCTTCCCAAGTCGTCAGTCCATTACCCCAGCGGCAAGATTGGTGCGAGATATGTTGCAAGAGAGATGCAAGGCGCTGCTTCGCCAATTGGTTGAGAAAGGCATACTCAATAAAGATGCGCTGATGTAAGCGCAGTCTGCCAATCTTGCAGCGCAATCAAGACGTACGGACTGTGTTGTACGAGTTTGTCGGCGCGAGGGCATTACGCCGCGGTTTGTTCTTTCTTCGCTATCGTTCGCTTTAAGCTGCGATTTTTGTTGAGCTCAATTTTATAAGCCGTGAGCAGCGTCGAAAGATCGTTGACCTTGATCTTGCAGTCTCCATCGTTATCGATAGAACCAATAGCATCATGGTTTAAACGAGCCAGTGTCTCTCGCATTTGCGGGGTATCAGTTGTGATTGGCATATTATTGATTGATTTATTATTTGAAGGCATTAAAGCAAAAATGCAGCACAAAGTTTAGTGCTTTGTTTTTCCGGCATTCGTGTTTGCGGGAAAAGTAAGCAAAATGTGCAATTTGAGTCCAATGTGTTGCCAAATAACCTGAAAGAGATGCCATCAGGTTATTTGGACTACGTTGAAGGCGTGCAGAATGCACGCAAGGATTATTGTTGAACGGGGAAAACAACTCGGTCGATATCAAAGCCTTTTTCTTCCGCCACTGTGAGGAAGTTTGCCATCACTTCATCTGAGACAGTCGGCGTTCGGGCTAGCAGCCACAAATAGTCGGTGTTGTAGCCAGACACGAAGGCATAGTCGTATTCGTCGCCCAGTTCAAACACCACATAGGATGAAAAGAAAGGGCCGAAAAAGGAAACTTCTAGGTGTGCAGTGTCGCGTTCACCGACAAAGTAAGCGCGTCCTTCCGCCTCAGACCACTCTTGGTCTTCTGCTTTGTAGCCGCGGTTTAACACCTTAATGCCGCCATCTTCTCGCACTGAATATTCGGCAGTGACATTGCTTAAGCCGCGCTCAAAACTATGGTCGAGACGGACAACCTCATACCATTTTCCAAGATAGCGTTTTTCGTCAAAGCCTGTCACTGGCGTAATGCCATCAGGGATGGATTGGCAGGCTGTTAGCAGCAGTAAAGAAAGCGCAATGAAAAGGGGCTTTATCATCAAGGTTCTACTTATTGTTGTTTGGGCAAATTGGTTATAAATATACGCTCTGAAAACTTGTCGCGATCAGCCTTGTAGGCTTTGCAGTGTTTGGTTGAGCAAAACGGCCAGTGCCGCATGACCTTGCTCATCAATGTGTAAACCATCAATGGGAGAGGCGTCGCAAGCTTCGGCTGCATCCACAAAGTGACAACCTTCCTCTTTCGCGACAGCGGCAAAGAAACTCGCCAGTTCTAGCGATTTTTGGCGACCATTGGTAAATCCGGTTTTCCATTTATTGTCGTCATGCATTGGCGCGGGCGCGACCACAAGAATGCGAGGCGAGGTGTGTCCAGCGTTGTCACAGGCTTTTATTTGTCCAATCAGTTTTCTGATACCTTCAGCAACCCAAGCGGGTTCTGATGGATAGAGAGATTTTAGATCGTTGGTACCGAGTGTGATAACAACCCAATCAAGTGGACGATGAGTGAGCAACAGCATGGGTAACGCAGCGCTTCCGTCTCGATAAGGCTTTAGTGGGTCTTCCCACATGGTGGTGCGTCCATTTAGCCCTTCTTCCATGACCTCCCATGCAACCGATCCTGCTGCGGGATCATTCAAATGCGTTCTCAGACGTGACGCCCAGCGAACACCTTCAGGCCAACGAGTGCCATTTGAAGGGTTGTATCCCCATGTGTTTGAATCACCAAAGCATAAAATCCGCGGCATTGTGTGTCCTCCGTGTTGGTCGTTGGGTATTGCTCTTTCTCTTGAGTAGATATCTTCGAGGGAAAATATTCAACTCCTATACCCAAGCAACCTGAAATCCTGCATCTTCAGGT
Organism: Enterovibrio calviensis DSM 14347; assembly: GCF_000621165.1. Classification (GTDB taxonomy): domain Bacteria; phylum Pseudomonadota; class Gammaproteobacteria; order Enterobacterales; family Vibrionaceae; genus Enterovibrio; species Enterovibrio calviensis. The sequence continues at coordinate 554,370 of NZ_JHZA01000001.1, forward strand.
TACTTGGGTATAACGTTCAACCCAAAGGAATTGTTGAATAAATTACATTGTGCTTGGTGCTTCATTGACCCGAATCAAGCCAATTCCCCCCTGCTTATTGTCTACTTAGCCCTCTCATTTGACTGCCAGAGAAATGCCTGCGTTTACCGTGTTTGAACCACGGGATCTTATAAAATATTGACGAAGGGTGAGCAAAAAGAATAAAAAGTGTCGCAAATGAAGAATATCGAGTTACTGCAAACAGACCATACTCACAAGCAATTCGAGTACCAATGATCATTGATCAATACTAATAATCACAATAACGAAGTACTGGCAGAATCAACTATGACAGTGTTACCTCCACCCGGCGCACCGGACATTGAAATCGCACGAGCCGTTAAACCTTGGCCGATTTTTGAAGTGGCTCAGCGTAAACTTGGCGTTGCTGCGCACGCACTGATCCCTTATGGGCACTACAAAGCCAAGCTTGATTTGGCGCAGCTTGATGTCGATAAACCTCTTGGTAAATTGGTACTAGTGACCGCAATTACACCGACTCCGGCAGGAGAAGGAAAAACCACTACCAGTATTGGTTTGACCGATGCATTGAATGCCATCGGCGTCAGTGCGAGCGTTTGTTTGCGTGAGCCATCGCTAGGGCCGTGTTTTGGCGTAAAAGGTGGGGCGGCGGGAGGTGGTCGTGCACAAGCGATCCCAATGGAAGATTTGAACCTGCACTTCACGGGGGATTTCCATGCTATTACTTCCGCACACAATCTGCTTGCCGCGCTGATCGACAACCACATTCACTGGGGTAACGAGCTGAATTTAGATTCACGTCGTATTACGTGGCGTCGTGTGATGGACATGAATGATCGTGCGCTTCGCAATACCTTGGTGGGTTTAGGTGGGCCAGCTCATGGTCAGCCGCGTGAGTCGGGTTTTGATATCACGGTGGCCTCAGAAATCATGGCGATCCTTTGCCTCGCGGATGATCGTAAAGATCTCCAGCGCCGCTTAGGCAACATCATCATTGGACGTGACCGAGACAACAAGACAGTAACGGCGCGTGAACTCGGTGCCGATGGCGCAATGACGGTATTGTTAAAAGAAGCCATTCAACCAAACTTGATCCAAACGCTCGAGCACAATCCCGCACTGATCCACGGCGGCCCGTTTGCGAATATTGCCCACGGTTGTAACTCGGTAATGGCGACGCGCACGGCGTTGGGATTAACCGATGTGGTGGTGACAGAGGCCGGTTTCGGCGCGGACTTAGGCGCAGAGAAATTTATCGATATTAAGTGTCGTTTGTCTGGCTTGAAGCCCGACGCCGCTGTGTTGGTCTGTACCGTGCGAGCATTGAAAATGCAGGGCGGGGTAGCGAAAGGCGACCTTGATGCTGCCAATGTCGATGCGGTGAAAGCAGGATCGGTAAACCTCAAACGTCACATCCAAAACATGCAGCAATTTGGTTTGAACCCGCTAGTGGCTATCAACCGATTCCCGACGGATACGGCGGAAGAATTGGCGGCCATCAAAGAGGTGTGTTTGGCATTGGGTGCGGGCGTTGAAGAAGCCGCTCATTGGGCTGAAGGCAGCGAAGGGGCAAAAGCCTTGGCGGAAGGCGTGAAAGCTATCTTGGATGCAGGTTCGCCTGAAGTGAAATTCCTATACGACAATGCATTACCGATCGACGAAAAAATTCGCACTGTCGCGACGAAACTCTACGGCGCATCAGACGTGCAATTTAATATTGCGGCACAAAAGCAGTTAGACGAGATCCACGCGCTAGGTTTTGGCGACTTACCTGTGTGTATCGCCAAAACACCTTATAGCTTCTCCGCCGACCCATCACAATTGGGTGCGCCGACGGATCATGTATTGCCTGTGCGTGAACTTCGCCTAATGGCAGGCGCAGGGTTTGTGGTTGCCATTTGTGGTGATGTGATGACCATGCCTGGCCTCCCACGGAAGCCAGCGGCGTTGAGTATTTCCTTGGATGACAACGGTGATATTGTCGGGCTTTTCTAATTGAGCGCCTCTAACTGAGCAAAGCGATACGCTGCATCAAACAAGACATCAAGTAACTCGTTAAGTGACACATAGCGCCACCTTAGGTGGCGTTTTTTGTTACTTCTCAATATCGACTTAACGTCCAAACGTGAGTGCCGTAGTCTGTGTCCATCAATTGCATCGAAGATGCATCAGCGGTCAACAGGCAATACAATATTCAAGGACGGTCACATGGCAAAGCAAGATCCTTCATACCCTTATCAGAAACGTCAGGTCGAATTAGACACTCAGCGTCAGTTTCGCGTTGGTGACGGAAAAATCAGTGGTTATCTATCGGTAACGCTTGGGGCTTTGTCTCTTCTTGCTGTGCTAGCGTATTTGTTTCCCTCTTACCTCACGACGACTGAACTGCGTAAAACCTATGATGCTGAAAGCCTGCAACATGTGTTGAAGTACGGCATGTATTTCTCCCTCTTTTTCGGCGCGATGACTCACCTGCTTAAAAAGTGCCGCCGCTTAGGCTGCGTAGGCATTTCGCTTACGCTGATTGCTTTTGCGTTAGGGGGATACACAGTACCCGTGGGGCCAGTGGAACCCGTGGAATTGTCATTGGGCGTGGACTGGTTGATTCTGGCATTTCTCGGTTCCGCTGCCATTTTTGTCACGCTAGAAAAACTACTGCCTAAATACAAAAATCAGGTGATTTTGCGCAAAGAGTGGGAAACCGATTTCCTGTATTTCTGCTTCAACCACCTCGCTATTTCAGCGATTCTGATTTACGCCAACTACCATGTGAGTCACTTTAGCTGGGCAGTGAGTCCTTCGTTTCAGGAAACCAATCAATCGCTACCTGTGATTGTCCAGTTTGTGTTGATCCTGATCGCCGCCGATTTTGTGTTGTACTGGGAGCATCGTTTATTCCACGAAGTGAAAGCGTTGTGGCCTGTGCATGCGGTGCATCATTCGGTGGAGGATCTGGATTGGTTAGCGGGATCTCGAGGTCATTTTCTGCAAGTGTTTTCTGAGCGAGCCATGGTCATGGTTCCGCTCTACCTGCTTGGCCCTTCAGAGGCAGCGCTGAATGCTTATGTGGCTTTTGCAGCCTTGCAAGCGGTGCTGATTCACTGCAATACCCGTCTTCACTTTGGCGTATTGAAATATATCTTCGTAACACCGCAATTCCACCATTGGCATCACAGCTCGGAAAAACCGGCGATTGATACCAACTACAGCGCGCATTTGGTGGTGTTTGATTGGCTGTTCGGCACCATGCACATGCCGGGTAAACATTGGCCCGCGAATTACGGCACAACCAAGCCGCTGCCAAAGAGCATTTTGGGGCAAATTATGTACCCGATTACGGTATGGAAAAAGCGTAAGCCACAAGAGTAAATCGTCGATACAGGTCAACCCACCGAAAAAGCGTGACCCATAAAAAAGCCCAAACCAAATGGTCTGGGCTTTTTGCGTCATATGCTTAGCGCGTATGGCGTAATTACAGCTTGCTGTGTGTTGCCAAAATGGCCGCAAGCATGTCATGACCGAATGCTGCACTGCGAGCAGGAGACCAGCCATACAGGGCATCAGCATGGCTGATGTGATCTTTAAATGGCATCTCAACGGTGTAAGACAGGCACTTAAATTGTTCAGCGACCCAGTTTGAACCGACAGTCAGGTTGGCTGTGCCTGGTTCGCTTTTCGGGTAACCAAACTCGTCTTGGAATTCTGGGGTAATGGTGAGCAACGCTTGCTTGAAGTGATTTTCAAGCGCAGCCAACTCTTCGTTGTAAGAAGGAATACCTTCGCTGCCTGCAACAAAGTTGTACGGAATGGCTTCGTCACCGTGAATGTCCAAGAACATGTCAACGCCAGTCTCTAGCATGCGCTCACGCACGTAGAAAACTTCAGGGCTGCGCTCAACCGATGGGGTTTGCCATTCACGGTTCAGGTTCACGCCAATGGCGTTGTGGCGAAGGTGCCCACGAATGCTGCCATCAGGGTTCATGTTTGGCACAACGCGGATCACGGCGTTGTCGATCAGCGTTTTGCCCACGGTATCGGTTTCATCCAGTAGGCGAAGCAATAGACCTTCAATCAGCCATTCAGCCATGGTTTCGCCAGGGTGCTGACGACCAATGATCCAAATGTTCTTTTTGCCTTCCGCTGGCTCACCAATGGTCAACAAGCTGATGTCATTGCCATCCAAGGTTGCGCCTAGTGTTTCAAGCTGACACGCGTAATGCGTTTGTGCGCTGTGCAGCAGGTCTTGGTGGCGGTCGTAAGAGTAAGGCGCAAAGTAGGCGAAATACATTGAACCGCTTTCAGGGATCACTGAGAAACGTAGGTTATCACCATCGAATTCTGCTGGAATGCGGAACCACTCATTGCGGTCGTAAGACGCGACCACATCGTAGTCTTTCCACCCTGCGGTGTAGGCAGATTTTGCCAAGTTAGAAATCGTAAATTGGTGCAGCTCAGGTGATGTGCTTTCCAAGCGGAAATGAAACCACTGAGAGCAGTCAGTTTGGTTATCCGCAGGGATGGTGAGCTGAATATCGCTAGGCGTTTGCGCGCTAACGACGTGGATGTTACCGCTTTCGAAATTGCTGAATATTTTCATGTTTAATGTGGTGTTTTTTGAGAAAACAGTCATTAAGACTATCACAATTTTCGACGCGCAAAACATGCAATCAGATGCGAACTTTGATGGGGCAGAATTACCCCTGACGCAAACCCGTTATAGGTTGTCGCATTCGCACCGCCCAATTTGAAGCTTGTTGGTTAACGTGAAAGACATATAAAAGGAAAAATACCCACAAGGAACCTTACATGTCTGACAACAATCCTGCCGCTGCCTTGCATCGCGATTCCATCATCATAGACGGGCTCATTATTGCCAAGTGGGATAGAGCGCTCTTTGAAGACATGGCAAAGGGCGGATTAACTGCAGCAAACTGCACCGTGTCGGTGTGGGAAGATTTCCAATCCACCATCGATAACATTGTTGAATTCAACCAACTGTTGAGTGAGAACAGCGACCTTATCCGCCCCGTTCATACCACCCAAGATATTCTCCGCGCCAAGCAAGAAGGCAAAACCGGCATCATGCTCGGCTTTCAAAATGTTCACGCATTTGAAGATCAGCTTGGGTATATCGAGATCTTCAAAAAGCTCGGTGTGGGCATCGCGCAAATGGCGTACAACACCCAAAACCTCGTTGGCACAGGTTGCTATGAACGCGATGGGGGATTATCAGGCTACGGGCGTGAAGTGGTAGCGGAGATGAACCGCGTTGGCATGATGTGCGACCTTTCTCATGTTGGGCCAAAAACATCGGAAGAAGTGATTTTAGAATCGAAAAAGCCTGTCTGCTATTCGCACTGCTTGCCACTTGGCTTGAAAGATCATCCCCGAAATAAATCTGATGAAGAACTGAAATTCATTGCCGATCACGGTGGTTTTGTCGGCGTCACCATGTTCGCTCCGTTTTTGAAAAATGGCATCAATTCCACCATTGAAGACTACGTTGAAGCCATCGATTACATCGTCAATATTGTAGGCGAAGACTGTGTCGGTATCGGCACTGACTTTACCCAAGGTCACGACCAAACCTTCTTTGAGTGGATCACTCACGATAAAGGGTATGCCCGCCGACTCACGCGATTTGGAGAGATCATCAACCCGAAAGGCATGCGCACTGTCGGTGATTTTCCTAACCTGACCGCAGCGTTACTGGATAACGGCTGGTCACCTGAGAAAGTGCAGAAAATCATGGGCGGGAACTGGGTCAACGTATTGAAAGATGTGTGGGGCGAGTAGCTTCCGCATTTGCAGTTTATATCGCGGTTATATCGACATAACGAGAGAACTTTAAGGAAGCATTCATGAGCCACCATCCACCAGAGTTACCGATACAGGTTGACGATGAAACGGGCGTTTGGAGCACAGATGGGTTACCCATGCTGTACGTGCCGCGCCACTTTTTTATCAACAATCATGCAGCAGTGGAAGACGCCTTAGGCGCAGATGTCTATGCCCAATTGCTCTACAAAGCAGGTTATAAATCTGCGTATTTCTGGTGTGAGCAGGAAGGCGAAACCCACGGTATATCGGGCGCAGAAGTGTTTGATCACTACATGAAGCGTCTGTCGCAACGCGGCTGGGGGCAATTCTTTATCGAACAGCTTGATGTGTCTCAAGGCACGGCGAGGGTGCGACTCGAAAACTCTGCGTTCGTGTATTACTACGGAAAAAATGACCGCAAAGTGGATTACATGTTCACAGGGTGGTTCGCAGGCGCGATGGATCAAGTGTCTGAAAGTGTTGGTTTCCCATTGAAAACGCAAGCAGTCCAATTGCAAAGCGGCTCAGAAGAAGGCTGTGATTTTGGCGTGTTTGAGGTGAAGCCGATTTAGAAGCAGGAAGGAAAGGTCCTAGGAAGATCAGGTCCTTGGACCTAGAAAAACATAATAAGGAAGTGCAATGTCTCAGTTTGATGCCATTTTTCAACCGCTTGCGATCAACAAGCTGATGATCAGAAATCGCGTGATCAGTACGGCCCACGCCGAGGTGTATTCGACGGAAAATGGCATGCCGACTGAGCGCTATATCCAGTACTACGAGGAAAAAGCCAAAGGCGGCATTGGGTTGTGTGTCTGTGGCGGTTCGAGTCCTGTGTCGATTGATAGCCCGCAAGGCTGGTGGAAATCCGTCAACATGGCATCCGACGACGTGGTTCCTCATCTGCAAAACCTTGCGGATGCGATGCACAAGCATGGCGCGGCGATCATGATCCAAATTACCCACATGGGACGTCGTTCCCGTTGGGATGGCGGCGAATGGCCATCATTGATGAGCCCGAGCGGCATTCGAGAACCCGTCCACCGTGCAACCTGTAAAACCATTGAACCCGAGGAAATCTGGCGCATCATTGGCGATTTTGCGAAAGCGACCAAGCGTGCAAAAGATGGCGGATTAGACGGCGTTGAACTCTCTTTCGCGCACCAACATTTGGTTGATCAGTTCTGGAGCCCTCGCGTTAACAAACGCACCGATGAATGGGGCGGTAGTTTCGAAAATCGTATGCGCTTTGGCGTGGAAATCCTGAAGGCCGTGCGTGACGAAGTGGGACCTGATTTCGCCGTTGGTATTCGCATGACGGGGGATGAGTTTCACCCTGATGGTCTCAACCAAGATGATATGAAAGAGATCGCCGCTTACTACGACAGTCTCGGCATGATCGATTTCTTTAGCATCGTGGGCTCAGGGTGTGACACCCACAATACGCTTGCGAACGTGATCCCGAACATGACTTACCCGCCTGAGCCATTTATCCATTTGGCGGCAGGCATCCGCAGCGTCGTCAATGTGCCTGTGATGCACGCGCAAAACATCAAAGATCCCGTGCAAGCGGCGCGTGCCTTAGAGAGCGGCTTGATAGATTTTGTTGGTATGACCCGTGCGCACCTTGCAGACCCGCACCTTATTGCCAAAGTGAAACTGGGACAGACAGATCAAATCCGACAATGTGTCGGCGCGAACTACTGCATCGACCGCCAGTACCAAGGCATTGACGTACTTTGCATTCAAAACGCCGCGACCTCTCGCGAGCAAACCATGCCGCATATTATTCAAAAGACAGACGGCCCAATCCGCAAAGTAGTGATCGTCGGTGGTGGCCCAGCAGGCATGGAAGCCGCACGAGTTTGTGCTGAGCGCGGACACCAAGTGACGCTGTTTGAGAAAAACAGCGAGCTAGGCGGGCAAATCACCATTGCATCACAAGCGCCGCAGCGCGAACAAATCGCGGGTATCACGCGTTGGTTTGATCTGGAGCTTCGCCGTCTAGGTGTGAACTTGGTGTTTGATGTGACCGCAGATGAAGCCATGATCACGGCAGAAAACCCTGACGTGGTGTTACTCGCTGTGGGCGGTAAACCGTTTGTGAATCAGATGGCGGAATGGGGTGCTGAAGACGGCCTCGTCGTCAGCAGTTGGGATGTGCTCAGTGGCGCGGTGCAGCCGGGCAAAAACGTCGTGGTGTACGACACCATTTGCGAATTCAGCGGCATGTCCGTGGCGGATTTTCTTGCCGCCAAAGGGGCGCAAGTCGAAATGGTCACCGATGACATTAAGCCGGGCGTGGCAGTGGGAGGCACCAGTTTCCCTACTTACTACCGAAGCCTCTATACCCGAGATGTCGTGATGACCTCCGATTTGTTGCTAGAGAAAGTCTACAAAGAAGGCGATGCGCTTATCGCGCACTTTGAAAACGAATACACGGGCGTGAAAGAAGAACGTGTGGTTGACCAAGTGGTGATTGAAAACGGTGTTAGGCCGGATGAGGCGCTTTATTACGCGTTCAAAGACGGTTCGCGTAACAAAGGACAAATCGACATTGAAGCGCTGTTTGCGGCAGAGCATCAGCCTATTTTTTCTGAACAAGGCGAGGGGTATTTGCTGTACCGTCTGGGTGATTGCAACGCGCCACGTAATATTCATGCGGCGATTTACGAAGCTTTACGCCTTTGTAAAGACTTGTAGCATTTGGCGAGGTGAGCGATATGTCCACAGCGCTAATAGGTCCTCTTCTTCTCCTTGTGATCGTGCTTGCCGCGATTGGCGCAGGGAGAAGAATCAAGATGTGGCGTCAGGGTAAGCCTGACTCCATTCCGTTTTTCAAAGCCATTGCTTCTATTCTTCCTCGCTATCTTCATGACTTGCATGATGTGGTGGCGCGAGACAAAAAATTTGCCAATACCCACGTGGCAACGGCAGGGGGCTTTGTTGCTTCTATGCTCGTCATGCTGGTGGTGTATGTGTTGGGCGGCGATTCGTCGATAACGTATGGCTTGTTGGCGGTGACCTTTTCCGTGATGAGTGTTGGCGCGTATCAGGTGAAAAAACGCCGCGAGGACCCCCCAGCGAATTTATCTAAAGGTGCTTTTCAACGTCTTCCTTATAGCCTGCTGGTATTTTCGATCTCAGGCCTTTGTATCTCCCTCATTCAGCTTCTTGGCATCGCCAATGTGTCTATCCTTGTCACCTTCCTTTTAATTGCAGGTGTGCTGCTCGGTTTAGCAGAACTGCTATTTGGCATGACGTGGGGCGGTCCGATGAAGCATGCCTTTGCGGGTGCGCTTCATTTAGGTTTCCATCGCCGTCAAGACCGCTTTGCGGGTGGACGCTCGACAGGGCTTAAACCCATCGATTTGAATGAAAGCAAGCTCGGCGTCGAAATGGCGACGGACTTCCACTGGAATCAGTTACTGGGGTTTGATGCCTGCGTGCAGTGCGGGCGTTGTGAAAAAGTCTGCCCCGCGTTTGCGGCAGGTCAGCCGCTGAATCCGAAAAAGCTGATCCAAGATTTGGTGGTCGGCATGGCAGGTGGCGACACCTCAGGTTATGCGGGCAGTGCCTATCCGGGGAAAGAAGCGGGAAAAGACGCTGCCAAATGCGGTGCGCCGGATAAGCCCTTGTTCGAGAGCTTGTTGGATGCGGAAACCGTGTGGTCGTGCACGACGTGCCGAGCGTGCGTGGAAGAGTGCCCAATGATGATTGAGCACGTCGATGCCATCGTTGACATGCGCCGTCATCTCACGTTAGCCAAAGGCGAAACCGCAGGGAAAGGCTCGGACTCGCTTGGTAATTTGATCGCGACCGACAACCCGAATGGATTCTCTCCCGCGAATCGCGCCAACTGGTCAATTGATTTGAAGCTCGATGCCATGTCAGACGTGGGTCGTGCTGATGTACTGCTTTGGGCGGGAGATGGCGCGTTTGATTTGGCCTACCAACGCACGCTTCGCGCCGTGGTGGCATTGCTTCGCCATGCCAAGGTGAACTTCGCTATTTTAGGCAACGAAGAGCTCGATAGCGGCGATTTGGCTCGTCGATTGGGCGATGAAGCAACGTTCCAACGTCTCGCCAACGCCAACGTCAAAACCCTCAATAAATACAGCTTCGACACCATAGTCACGCCCGACCCTCATGCCTTTCATGTACTGAAAAACGAGTATGGCGACTTTGGTGGCGACTATCAGGTGATGCACCACACCGAGTTTCTGGCTCAATTGGTGAAAGCTAACCAACTGACCTTGTCTGAAGCCAAAGCGCAAGACGTCACCTATCACGATCCTTGTTATCTCGGGCGTTACAACGGTGGCTATGATGCGCCGAGATATTTGCTGCAAGCCATGGGCTTTACGCTCAATGAAATGGAACGTTCAGGTTTTCGTTCGCGCTGCTGTGGCGGAGGTGGCGGCGCACCAATCACGGATATTCCTGGTGAACACCGCATCGCTGACATGCGTATGGATGATGTGCGAGAAACGGGTGCGGAGCTGGTTGCTGTCGCATGTCCTCAGTGTGCAGTGATGTTGGAAGGTGTGGTGATGCCGCGCCCTGAGGTCAAAGACGTGGCTGTGATGCTGCTGGATCGCATTGAGAAAGTGGGGTAGGTGTGATGAGCGATGATACAAAACCAAGTGCGTCGCTAAGGCGCAATCGACGACTCGAGCACATAGTGCGTAATCGCCTGCACCCTGAGCATGCTGCGTTGATGGCATCGCAAAACATCATGCTGGGTGGCACAAACCGAAAAGACCCGCACCGCGTTGGATTCTTCACCCCCGAAGGCATTAAGCGGATCGATCGATCCGGTGAAACCTCTGCGGCAGCAGGCATCGCGGCCAAAGCCGTTGAACAAAGCTTACCAAGGAAACACATCGCATCGCCGTCGGGTTATGTGGTGGTGGTCTCGGATGGCGACAGCGAAAAACTGTCGACGCTCGATAAAGACATGCTCGGCTTGGCGCAACAATTGGCAGCACGGACTAGCGAAGATACGGCAGTCTTACTGGTAACTGTGTTTGCGCGACAAGATGATTTTTCGGCAGCAGGCGCGGACCGTGTGCTGGCGCTCAATGCATCAGCGACCTATTCCCCTGAGCAGTGGCTCTCTGCGTTACTGTCGCTGGAATCATCGCTTACGCCTGTTCACTGGATCTTCCCGGATTCTGGCTTGGTCGGCGGTGATTTAGGCCGAAAACTCAGTGTTGAACTCAATGAAAGACCCGCTACGCGCGTAAGAAGCGTGGTGGATACACAGGCTGAGGACCTTCAGATTGAGTGCAGTAGCGGCGATGCAGGTCGAACCGTGACGCGACAACTCGCGCGCGTCTTGTTGGTGGAAGAACAGGTGGCGGAGCCGATTTCTGGCTATCTCACTGACGCGTTGCCCTTGGAAGAATCATCATTCGACCCTTCAAACAACACCAACCCTGTATGTTCTATTCAAGATGCTGGCAGCGTGGCGGTTGACCCGAAAAACATCCCATTGCCCGAAACCGGCTTTATTCTGTCTGGCGGTAACGGCGTGCGAAATTGGGCGTTGTTCCATCAATGCGCAGACGCACTCGGCGCGACAGAAGGGGCAAGCCGCGTGGCAGTCGATAATGGACACATGCCAAGAACGACACAAGTGGGTGCATCAGGCACATACGTTAACGCCAAAGTGTATATCGCCGTGGGGATTTCCGGTGCGATCCAACATCTGCAAGGGATGACACAGTGCGATACGGTGATCGCGATAAACGCCGATCCGGCCTGTGACATGGTAAAACGCGCTGATCTCAGCATCATTGCGGATAGCTCCGAGGTCATGCAAGCCTTGGTGGATGCGGTGCAAGGTTCGAAAACAGGTAAGGAGCTCAGTGATGCAAGTTAATGACGACATCATGGTGCTGGTTTCTTGCGGCCACCATCCGCTTTCAGGCAGAGAGCGGCGCGCTGAGCGAGATGCTCAAGCACTCGAAATTGCGTTGCAACATACGGCGTCACCCCGCGTGGTATTTGCAGGCGATCCTAACAGCTCGTCACTGCGTGAATACTTAGGAATGGGTGTGCCAGAAATTGACGTTCTAGCGCAAGCCGCCGAATCCGATGTCAGCGTTGCACTTGCCAGTTACGCCCATCAAAAATCGCCACGCTTAGTCTTGTGCGGTCACCGCGCAGAACAAGGCGAATCGTCTGGCATGGTGCCGTATTTGGTGGGAAAACGCTTGAACGCTGCTGTGGTGCCAGACGTGGTTGATATTCTTGCTCAGGATGCAGAATCCGTTGAAGTGCTTCAAGCGCTCGCGGGAGGGCAGCGTCGTCGGTTACAGGTTCAACTTCCTGCTGTGTTAATTGCCAGCGCATCCGCTCCAGCTGCTCGGCAAAGCGCATTTACCAAAGCGAGAGATGGCGTGATTCATTCACTGAGCGTGACGGAAGTTGAAGACGCTGAATTGGGAACATGGCATTGGCAGGTGGCGAAAAAGCGCGCGAAGCGCGTCAAAACCGTCGCAGCATCGTCATCGAGCCGAGATCGATTCCGCGCGGCCACGGCAGCACCTGCTTCAACTGGTGGAAAGATTCTGCTCAATCCCTCGGCAGAAGAGGCGACTGACGCCATTTTTGCGCTGCTGAAGAAAGAAGGCGTGATTTAGCTGTGCTCTATTTTTGACCATTTACAACATCCTCATTTTTTCATCGTTCTATAGAGCGTTGGCAATCTGCATTACGATTGCCAACTCATTCTCGCTAGGTATTTCGTCCTTTAATCCTCTGATCTGTTATTCAGATACAAAGCACTGCGTGTTCGTGACTTGATCGCGTACACGGTTGTCCGCGCCATCACAGTAATCAAAGTTGAGTGTTAAGCGACATTGTGGCGTTCCGTCTTCGCTGAACGTGATTTGGCCGTTGTAGACGTAGGAAAGTGGTGTACCTCTCACATCACCGTGATAGCAACGGTCTCTTACGGTTGAGCTGCCGTTAATGGATAGGGTGCTGAGTGTTTTAACTTCTGTGACTCCCACATAGCCCGCGATCTTGTTGCTCGAATAAGTGGTTGTCGAGAAGTTACCGAAATCAGTGACCCATGAAAGTCGCGTGTTCCTTGCCGATGGGCTGGAAAGGCCCGCTGCGACGAAGGAAACTTCAGCGCTGTCACAATCTACTTTTAGCAGAGACCAAGCGCCTAGCTTATTGGCATTGACGGAAATGGCTTTACTGTTGGTACAGGTTCCCGTTGGTTCATCGTTATCTTTGATGGTTGCTAGGCCCGATTCTTTGTCTCTCTGGTCATCAAATATCCAAGCTTCCAGTGAAAGCGTTTTGTCTTCTTCATCAATGTCGTCGTCGGTTGTCGGCACGATGACTTGAATGCTGGTGACACCTGGCGGCACAGTCACTTTCACGCCCGAACTGTCTAGCGTGACCGAGGTGCTTTCTGACTCATCGAATTTCACGGTCACATTCGCGCTGAAGTCAGTACCATTGATGGCTGTGCCGTCTTTCAATGCGAGAGTGACCTCTTTGCTGGCCTTGAGCTGTTTATCAAAGTTCACGGTAAACGTGAGGTTCTGGCCCTCTATGACTGTATCGCCCGTCACACCTGTGACTTCTACAATGGTTTCACTTGGGAAAATGGTTTCGTCATAACAGGTGTAGGTTTCTTGCGTGTTGGTTGCCATCGCACTGATACGATTCGGGAATAAACCAACAAGCACTTTTTCGCCTGACTGTGGGTTTAAACGCCACAACCTTGTGCTATTCACGTTACCCGTTACATTCTGATTTTTGGTGGATACTAACATCTGACCGTTTTGGTCGAGCGTTACCCCAGTCACGAAGTTGATGTAGTGAAAGGATTTAAGCGTGGAGGAGGCATCATTGGTATCAATGACAAAAGATCGTGTGTTGGTGACAAAGAGAAGCTCGTTCTCATAGAAGATGAAATCGCCCCAACTGGTGAAGCCGCCTAACCGCAAATTATCCGAGAAATTACCGATGGGTGTTGTTGAGCCGTCTGTCGTGTTGATGGTAAATACCGTTTTGTTATCAGATGCGAATAGCACACCCGTTGCTGGGTTAAAGGCCATACGAAACACATCAGGCACCTCTGCAACAATGGTGTGCTGATTGGTTTCTGGGTCATAATAGGCGAGCTGATTTTTTTGCACTGCAGAGGCATGAAAATCTAAGCTTGCAAACTCATCGTCAGAGGTCTCATTGTCCAGCCCCTCCATGTAATACTTATCAGGGCGACTGACGCTGACGTAGTAAATGCGGTTGGTATTCTTGTCGTAAGACATGGCCGAAGAACTAAACAACGCTCGTGATTCTTGCAGAGCGCGTTCGCCGTTGTATACGCCAGTGAGTTTTTTATCTTCTTGCAGATCGACCATGAAGCCGACGTGACCGCGTCCTGCATTCATGGAATAGACATTACCATAGCATTCGGCGTATGCCGTTGCAGACATACAGCTAGCCATGACCAAGCTGGTAAGAATACGCTTTCTCATTATTATTCCCTTATTTTTTATAGTGATATTTGATGTTTAGTGAATTGCATTAGCGAGCGTATGTTGGTGGCGGGGAAAATAATGTCTCAGGGTTGGTATAGAAAATAAGCTTGTTAATTAGAATTAGCTAAATATTTTGTATAATCAGTAAATAGCGGTATTAATAATTTAATGCTAATTTAGATTTGAATTAATTGTCTTTGAGTTGAATTTTAGACAGATTATTAAATTATTGTATGATTTGGAGTGCAGCATGAAAAAGATCGTAATTTACACCAGTAAAAACTGCCCTCATTGTCAGGCAGCCAAACAGTATTTTGATAGCAAGAAACTGACCTACAGATTGTGTGATGTCGCAACGCCACGTGGCAGAAAAGAACATGCCGCATTGGGTGCGCGTGGTGTTCCTGTCATTAAGATCGGTGATCAAGTACTACATGGCTTTTCGAATAAGGCGGTAGAACAAGCACTTAAGTAACTGAAAGGAAAACATCACTTTACATATGGAAAATCATATATAAAGTAGTCTTCATGATACGCACTTTTGTCCTTCTACTCGGAAATCTATGGCCTCGGAATCAACACGCTTAAACGCAGCGCATCCAACGCTCGTTAATTCAAACAGCTCTGACTCAGTATCGCCTGTCACTTTTTATAAATGTTTGGCGGACGAGACGCGTCTGAAAACCTTGTTGTTACTCCAACAAGAAGGTGAATTGTGTGTGTGCGAGTTAATGACAGCACTAGATGAAAGCCAGCCTAAGGTTTCTCGTCACCTTGCTCAGTTGCGAAAGTGCGGATTGCTGACTGATCGCAGACAAGGGCACTGGGTTTTCTATCGCATTCGCACCGATTTACCTGAATGGATCACCAGCGTACTGTCAGTCACCTTGGCCTCTCACGCCGTATTTATTCAAGATAATATGAATAAGCTTTGTGGGATGGGAGACCGCCCAGAGCGTGCGTCAACCTGTTGTTAAATCGCAAGTCTGGGCGGAAACAAGTTCGGGTGAGAACCCAACCTGGGCGAAAACCAAGCCTGGGTAGAAACATTGTTTTATGTATTCAGCGATTTATGCATTCAGCGCTTTGGCGTCTGCCAGAGCATGAATAAACTCACCAATATCACCTTCTACTGACAACGCTTTCGCGCCCAAATCGGGCGGTACATTTGCTCTATCAAGATTGACCCTCACCAAATTTGCATTTGGGAAGGCGCGTGTGATTTGTTCCATAGGATGACGAATCACCGTCGGGGTGTTGTAGCCCGAGCCAAGCTCAAGCATCACGACCTTTTTCTCACGATTTTCATCTAACCATCGGATCAACGCTTGTCGCTCTTCTTCATGCACGCTGTCAATGAATGAACCATCGACACGAGCGTGAATGAACATGTTGCCGCCGCAATTCGGGCATTTGGGCACGCCTTCTTCCGAGGTGATCACCTGTTCAACTGTATCAAAATACGGGTCCATTTTTTCTAGAAATGGCTTCACATCCCACACTTGCTGTGAGCATGGCGTGGTGCATTGGATCTTGCCGTAATCCCCTTGTGGAGAGTAGAAACGATCTCTTGCAAAGCCACTTTTGTAAAATAGCCCATCAACGTTCGACGTCATCACGAAATAGTCTTTGTGTTTTACCCGCTCAAATAGCGCCTGATACAAAGGGCTCGCAGGCTGCGAAAAATACACATATTCAAGGTGTACTTTGAAGTACCCCCATTGTTCCTGCTGTGTCCATTGCGAAAAACCCATCAGGTCATATTGGACATTGAAGCCTTTTCGTTTCCAACCCGAGTAGACGTCGGCAAACGTCTGCTGATCGAGATAATTCAGCCCAGCGGCGGCGGAAAGACCCGCGCCTGACCCAATCAAAATCGCATCGGCGTCGTTAATCAGCGTTGAGACGTTTTGGATGGTGTGAAGATTCAGTTTTTGCATATGAATTCCTCCAATGCGGACTGGTAAACGTTGTAATCGTGTTCACTGAATACGTTGAACACAACGGTATCTAGGGCGTCTGGATTGGCTTTTACCCACTGCGCGACCGTTTTTAACGCTAAAGGCGTGGCCTGTTCGATGGGGTACCCAAATACGCCGGTGGAAATTGAACAGAAGGCCAGACTTCGTATGTTGTCGACAGTTTGAGTCGTATCGAGAATGCTGGAATAGCTGCTCGATAGTAAGCGTTTGCTGTCACTTGTGACTGCCCCTTGGACGATGGGACCAACGGTATGAATGACATAGCGAGACGGCAAATTGTACGCTCGCGTTATTTTGGCTATTCCTGTCGGTTCGTCATGTCCTTGAAGCTTAATGAGCACATCACAGTCTTCACGCAGTTGAACGCCAGCACGGTTGTGTATCGCATTGTCGATGCATTTATGTTGTGGCAAAAAACAACCCAGTAATTGGCTGTTGGCCGCATTGACGATTGCATCGGCATTGAGTGTGGTGATGTCGCCACGCCACAGTACGATCTTGGTATTACCCAGGGTCAAGAACGGCGGCAGGTTGCCAACGTGTGTTTCGGTTGTGCTGGCTCGTTCTCGTTGCAATAAGGTATCGAGTGCTGCCTTGCTGTGCGCATTCAAACTGAAAGGCGGAGCGATGGTAATGGCGGCATCCAATAGCCTGCGTTGGTCTTGGTGACTGAGTGTTGAAGGGTCTTTGATACCCAGCTGTCGCCATGCCGACGTGAGATCGTTCAATACATCTCGGATCAGCACGCTATCGTCAATGTCACTGAGTTGCGCAGGGACAAAGGGTGCGTTTAAGTCGATGTTTGTGCAGTAACCTGCAACGGATAGATGTTTCACACAGACCTCCGAAATCAGAGGAGGCCACAAATGTGGCCACCTTGGTTAAACCTTGCCAAAGCGCTCGCAGCTAATCGGCGAATCAGCAATGAGTGTTATTACTGACATAGCGAGCCGCGCTTATTGAAAGCCAAACTTGCCGTTGTCATTTTTCCATGTTTCTTGAGCTGGAATTGTTTCAATCACGTCCCAATGCTCAACAATCTTGTCGTTGTCCAAGCGGAACAGGTCATAAAATGCGACGTGTTCATTTAAGAAGGTGCCTTCGCTGATCGACAGCACGAAGTTGCCTTCACCGATAATTTTGTGGTTTTCGGTGTAAATCATGGGCAAACCTTGTTCAGCCAATTGATTGAGCGCAACACCTAGACCACTCAGACCGTCCGCCACCATTGGGTTATGTTGCAGGTAGGCAGCGTCTTCGTTATCGATGAAGTCATTGATGCGGGCCATGTTGCCTTCCATCAAAATCGTTTTCACGAAGTCAGCCACGATAGCTTTGTTCACATCCGTTTTATCAAGATCCGTCACTTGCGTTGGGCCGTCTAACTGTGTGCGCCCACTTGGGTTAGCTGGCGCAATATCTTGCAAGTTATCCCAGTGTTCTACGATTTTCCCGTCTTCAAATCGGAATACGTCGAATCCGACCTTAGGCCCGAAAAAGTCATATTCCGTATGAGTCACCGCGTATTCGCCGTCTTGAAATGCGCGCTTAACATCCGCTCGGGCACTGCCTTCTGGCAGTTGCTGCATTAACTCTCCGAAGCCTTCCAAACCATCAGCAACAGCAAGATTGTGTTGGATGTACTTGTCTGCGTTGATGTATGCCACAGGGCCATGATCACCGGTTTCGATGCTGCTAATGAGCGCAACGGCTTTATCTTTGTTGGAAAGCGTCACTTCTGATGACGTCGCGCTACAAGCGGTTAAACCCATGACGCTTGCTACGGCTGCCAAGCGGAGAATGTTTTTATTTGATGTGTTCATTGTCTCGTCCTTTAGTGAATATTGGCGTTGAGGCAAGAATAGGGGTTTAACGGTATCGCGGGCAGAGTGGATTTGGGCAGAAAAATGGTGAATGTCGAACCTGATGTACTGAAGGGGGCGGATTTTCCATTGCTGTCTGCGAAAGCGTAGTCAGGGATAAGTCGAGTTAAATGGGGGGATAACGTGTATGTATGGGCGTTGTGAGCCAGAGCGACTAGCTAATTTGGCTATGGTGATTTCTGAACGCGCTTGGGGTCATGTTGGTCTCTTTCTTGAAGTACTTAACGAAGTTGCTTGGGTCTTCAAAACCAAAATCGAGGGCGATCTGTTGTGTGGTGACTTTACTGACGACAAGCCGACGCTTGATCTCGATGATGGTGTAGCTATCAATCATTTGTTTGGCCGTGAGAGATGTGGCTATTTTGGTCACGCGATTGAGGGTCTTGTATGTCGTGGCGAGCTGGTAGGCGTACCAATTGGCATCACGCACGCGTTCAAAATTCGTTTGCAGCAATGTCATGAATGTCGACAACATGCGGCTTTGGGACGGAGACAGATTATCGACTTCGGCAACACGCTTTAATCGACGATGTAGCAAACTGAGCGCAGAGAACAGGTACATGACAATTAAAGGGTCACCATCCTCACAAGCCAGTTCTATGGCCATTTCATTAAGCAAGGAAAGGGTTCGAGATTGGTTGTTGTTATCAAGCGATAGCAGCGGTGAGTAATGGTTGTTGAGATGCGTGGGCGTATAGCTTGGCAATCGCATATTGTCGTGCACCCTGTCCAAGAATGCTTGGGTGAACATTAATATTTTGCCTTGCGGGTTATTGGAAAAATCAAAGGCGTGCACTTGTTCTTGCTGGACGAAAATAACGGAACCCGCTTGAAAGGGATATTCTTTGAAATCCACCCAGTGCTTTCCGCTGCCTTGTTCGATCACAATCAGCATAAAGAAGTTCACACGATGCGGCTGGTTCGGGGCATGGGTCTTGAAGTCTTGATGGTTTACTTCGCAAAGCTCGATAATCTCAAGTTCCGCTTGGTTGGTTTTTTGGTGGTTAAAGCCGATGTTTGGAATGTGCATAAGGGAAGTGTGTGCCATCGAATTCTCTTGCAGAGTGTAGCGGATTATCGGGGACGAGAGTAATTCATCGATGTGCACTGGAAGAGATGGCATAGGGCGCTGAAGCGCCCTAATGTGTTTTTAATTAACGCTTTTTCGCGCCGGATTTCTTCAACAGCTGATGTTTGAGCCGGCGTTTGTCGCCCCCTCTGCCACCGCGTCTTTCTCGGTGTTCAATTTCTGCATTCAAATCGGGTTCGAACCCGACCAACCATTCTTGCGGTAAACGCTGGTCAATCAAGGTTTCAATGGCGGCGAGCATGCCTTCTTCTTCACGGCTTACCAGTGAAATAGCATTGCCGCTTTTACCTGCGCGACCTGTGCGTCCAATACGGTGGATGTAGTCTTCTGGCGCATGCGGTAACTCATAGTTAAATACAGTATCCAGTGATGGAATATCCAATCCGCGAGCAGCAACATCTGTGGCGACTAATACGCGTACTTTGCCTTCTTTAAAGCCTTCTAATGCGCGGTTGCGAGCACCTTGCGTTTTTTCGCCGTGAATCGCTTCTGCCGCTAACCCATCGAGTTTCAACTCGTTGGCTAGCGCTTCCGTGGTTTGGCGTGTTTTTGCAAACACGAGAACCTGCTGTAGGTTTCGGCTACCAATTAAATAAGACAGTAATTCTCGTTTACGTTTCTTATCGACGGGGTGAATCAATTGGTTCACGCTATCTGCAGTGCTGTTTGAGGTAGACACTTCGATACGCACAGGTTCATTTAACAAGCGGTAAGCCAAATCCATCACTTGTTTAGGATATGTCGCTGAGAAAAAGAGGGTTTGGCGCTCTTTCGGCATTTTCTTCATCAAACGTTTGATGTCAGAGATGAACCCCATGTCGAGCATGCGGTCTGCTTCGTCCAACACCAAGGTGTCTAGGCTTGAAAGGTTCAGCGTACCAATGTGCAAGTGGTCTAGCAGACGACCAGGCGTACCCACTACAATTTCTGGGCCTTTTTGCAGCTGACTTTTCTGAGGGTTGATATTGGCACCACCATAAAGCGCGACACATTTTAGCGAGGTATCTTGGCTGTATTCTGCGACCTTGTCATAGACCTGTTGGGCCAGTTCTCGTGTCGGTGTCACCACCAACACGCGGGTTGCTCCCTTTACACCTTGCTCAAGCAATTGATGGATTAGCGGCAAGGTAAATGCAGCAGTTTTTCCCGTGCCTGTCTGCGCTGCGCCCATGACATCAAGCCCTGCCAACACCTTTGGAATAGCTTGCTGCTGGATCTCTGTCGGCTTGGCGTAACCAAGACGGTCGAGCGTTTGTTGCAAGGTAGGGTGAAGTTGTGAAAACGCGGTGTTAGACATGATTTTGCATTCGGCCAAGAAAAAGGAGCGTGAGTGTACCAGATTGCCCTGCAATGTGCAGCGTGGCGAAACGCTCCAATGTCGCTGATGGCCACTGAAATCGAGCATCTTCAGGTGACTTGAGTATAAGTGATTAGGTCTAATAGCTAAGGTTTTTGGGACGGTTTTGATGGTTTATTTATCAATGGTTATTATTTAATGCGAAAAGTTATATCGGGGAAAAGTATATATTTAGAGGTGCGAAAAAAATAGGAAGGTTAAGCGATGTGTCATGGTCGAACGTACTAAATGTAACAGTGTGGTAAATTTGTTTTTTCGATGCGTTAATGCCTTAAAAGTAAGGCATCGATGATATTTAAAAATATTATTACTAGAAAGTGTGACTTGCTATTTGTCAAAATATTGTCAGGATTTAGTGAGCCTGAGGTATGGTTTATTTGGATTGCTAACTTGATGATTCTCGTCGGCTTGGCTTCGTTGGATTTGACTATTGCGTTGAATGTTATCCTTTGTTTTTATTGACTTTGTCTTCTTTTTAATGCTGATGGTTATGGTTTTTATGATAAGTGTGTAGACGCTATGATTAGAATAAATACTGGTCTATAAGTCTTAATTTTTCATTAAATCTATTTGTATAATGGATTATTGATATTTAACTGTATAAGGTTGGGGCGCTATATTGACTCGTTGTTTAAGACAAAGACGTTACCTTAAGATATTTTGTGTGAAATTAAGCATCGGGGTGTTGACATGACTAACGCAAATTGTGAGATGAACAATGCTACTCGATCGAAAAGACGTTTCTGCTTTATTGCGTAGTAACCACAGCGACAGCGAGTCTGACAATGCTGATCTAACAATAGCGTTGGTAAAGCCAAATGATGGTGGCGCTTCGACCGATATCGAAGCCATTCACTCTACTTCTCTTGTTTGTCAAAATCTAAGTCTTCGCCCAACAGGCATGGCATCTCAGGATTGGTCTCTCCCCATGGTTCATCGACGTTGCTACTGCGGCATCATGAAGGCTTTGAAACGCCTGATATCACCTTCAAATCGTGTTACCAAAGAAAATGTCTCGTTGATCCTTGACCGTTTGTTCAAAGAGCATGACAAGCCACGAGTGCTCATTGTTGGTGGCGGAACAGTTGGCGAAGGCATGGAACCGTTTTATGAAGACAAAAATATTGAACTGGTTTCGTTCGACATTTATGCATCAAAACATGTTCAATTTATTGCCGATGCGCATAGTATTCCGCTGGAGGACAACTGTTTCGATGCGGTGATCGTGCAGGCCGTGCTTGAGCACGTTCTGGATCCAAAAGGCGTGGTTGATGAAGTACATCGTCTACTTAAACCTGACGGTTTAGTGTATGCAGAAACCCCGTTTCTCCAGCATGTACACGAAGGCGCGTATGATTTCACTCGCTATACAGAAAGCGGACATCGACTGCTATTTAAACAATTCAGCTTGGTAAAATCTGGCGTGTGCTCGGGAGCTGGGACCCAATTACTATGGGCATTTGAAGGCTTTTTTCGAGGGTTATTTCGCTCGCGTTTGGTTGGGAAGGTTGTCAAACTTTGCTTGTGTTGGTTGATGCTACTCGACCGACTAATTCCCGAAAGTTATAACGTTGATGCTGCCAATGGGGTGTTTTTTCTTGGGTCTAAGGCGAATACCGCTGTGGGAGATGAAGAAATCATTTCGCATTACAAAGGCGCACAGAAACACGCTTGATTTTGAAAACAAAACATTTTCTATAGGCTTCTAGTTCTTATTGAGTCCTTAACAGACCTAGTGATAAATGGGTTGCGACTAATAACATTCGTCTCTGCAATAGTCCTCTTTCATCTCCTTACTCTCATATGTTTTTTTACTGTATTTTTTACTCTCCTGTCTCGATTTCATATCAACTTCTTGTATACCGGAGCGATAGACTCGGCATGAGTTGAATACTTTTCAATTCTTACGATGGCAAGCACGCTGATTTTTAAATAGCGACAATGCAAAAGTTTATGGATATAGGTTGGAGAGGGAAGTATGAAGTTGTATTTATTAGGCGTGAGTATTGCGCTAGTTCTTTCTGGTTGCGGCGGAGGAGGTGGTTCTGACTCGGGCAGTGGTGCAGGAACAGATAATGAAGATACCCCGACAGGGCAAGTTACAAATTCATCTGCTTGCTTCAATGGAGGTTTGTATGCCGTTGGAACCAAGGTAACGGAAGAGTATTCAGTAGTTTCAGGCAACTCTCAACCGATGACGGAGTCGAGCACCACTGAAATCACGCAAATAACAACCTATCGTGGTTACACCAATGCCATAGAAGAAACAACTCAAGACGGTGAAAGCACTGACAACCGCACTTATATTGTTGTAGACACCAATGCAGGCACGATTACCACAATTGGGCAGGTGTTGGACAGTAAAGAGTTCACTTACCGTCCAAGTGGTTTGATGATCGATTACGCCTTGGATAAGGGTGAGAAGAAAACCTATTCAACGGTGACGGAATTTGTGAATAATGTACAAACCACCACGATGGATTACAGCATGGAATTTCTGCGGAGCGAGGAAGTCACGGTGCCTGCGGGGACATTCGATGCCTGTGTGATGGCATTGACCTTTGATGTAACTGACGCGGATGGTACGCAATTTACCGCGGTGTTTACTCAACATATTGGTGTTGGAAATGGTATTACGCTCAAAGAGACCTTTGAGACAACGCGATCAGACGGTGTGACGTTGACTGGCACGGATGAGCTTGTGTCCGCCACGATTAACGGCAAAGCCATTTAGAGACTATCTAAACAACAGCTCGCTGAATAAGAATTTTGAGCTTCGTCGGTGGGTATAGTAGGCCGGCAGATTTGCCGGCCTTTTCATCGCTATCGTTTTACACAAACGAAGATCGCGTTTCCTGATTGCGTATTCCACAACTCAAGTTTTTCGTAATCGTGTTCGAACACTGTCACTTCAAAGTAAGGGTCAAGCAGCGCTTTCAGCTCATCAAACGTGATGGCAACCATTGGGTGGTTGTCATGCCACTCTTCGGTCACTTTGTTGGTGGTTTTTTCAATGCTAAGTTTCAGTGCTTGTTTGTCACCGTCTCCTTCATAAAACCAGCCTGACTGAAAGACAAAATGACTGCCGTCTTGCTCCACACTGTGTCGAACAAACGAATTATTGTTGATCAGTCTCTTCTCTACGGTGTTAAAGCAAAAAATGCCGCCTTCTTTTAATGCAGCATGTGCGCTTCGAATGCACGCAGTCAGGTTTTCAATGCTGCCACTGTAGTGAATGGAATAGAGAAAACAGGTGATCAAGTCGTAAGGTTGGTCCACGACAAAATCGCACATGTTTTGTAGCGAAAACTCGGCCTCTGGGCAGCGAAGTTTCGCCTGATCCAACATAGGCTGGTTTAAATCCAGACCATTGCTCATAAAGCCAGTATCGATGAAATGACGTATATGAGGGCCAGTGCCACAAGCAAGGTCTAAATGGCGCTTTCCTTGATTACCAAATAGCTGATGAAGTCTACGAACACAGTGACTCTGTGATTCATAGTTAATGTCTGCGCACATCAGATCGTAGTAACCCGATAGATCTGTATACAGCGCATTGGATGATGAAGTAATCAAGCCAAACCACCGCAAAGAGAAAAGGTGGCGCATGCTACATCACAAAAAAATTAAATGCGACATAAATCACATCAATTTATCAGCCATACATTATGTTTCAATGCTCTGCTGAATAGACACTTAGGGAACATCGTTTCGTTGCGGTTGGTAATGGAGTCGCGCACTGATGGTGTCAAAAAAAAAGCCCAGCGAAAGCTGGGCCAATTGAAAATGATATTTTGCTTACCTAGCGCGGTATAGCGCCGTAGATACTGGCAGAATCAGCGACCAAATCGGTGCTGCTCGTATCACCATGAGTTGAGGTATTGGTGATGCGAATTCTCAAGTTGCCAGAATGTGACCCATTAAAATTAAGGCTTATGTTGGTCGAGTTACCCTCACGCAAATTGAAGCTGCTGCTAGTGAGTGTTCGATAACCCGACAAATCGATGATTTCAACTCGGCCATTATGTGATGCGCCATTTCTCGAGTTGTGCGCCCAAAAACGTACATTCACCGAATAAGAGCTATTGCTCACGGCCGTGAAGTTTTGCCAGATTTGGCCACCAGACCCAGAGCCTGCCCAGTTGAAGTTATAGCCATTGTCGTGCCAGAACACATTGCCACTTTGGCTCCAGTAACTCGTTCCGTCGATTTGCGTATTAGACAGACGCTCGCCTAAACGATAATCGTCGTCGTTAATAGTGGTGGTGCCTGATGCCAAATCGCTCTTGTCATCTTTAAACCAAGCATCCAAATAGAAGGCTTCAGTATTCTCGTACGACGTGTTTTCGATGGTCGGAACCTGAACTTTTACCCAGCTATTACCTGGTGGCACAGTCACAGTGACGGCAGAGGTTGAGAGCGAAACAGATTGGGATGTGCCATCTTCGAACTGCAGCGAGACTGAACCACTATAGTCACTGTTAATGGCAGCGCTGCCATTTCTCAGCTGCAGCATTAGATCAGTATCGGCTGCGGTCTTTTTGTCGAAATTGACGGTAAATGACCCCGTTTCGCCTTCGGTAACGGTAGAGCCGGTGACGCCTGTAACGTTAAGCACCATGTCGCTTGGGAATATCGTAGCAGGGTAGCAGGTGTAGTCTTCTTGTGTGTTGGTTGCTAGTGCACTCAGCCTTGCAGGAATCAAACCGACAGAGGCTTTTTCACCCGTTTCAGGGTTGAGTCGCCACAGATGCGTACTATTGATATTCCCTGTGACATTTTGGTTCTTGGCGGTGATAAGAATCTGACCGTTTTGGTCCAGCGTCGCGCCCGTGACAAAATTGACGTAATGGAAGAATTCGAGGGTTGATGCGCCCGTGGTTGTATCAATGGAGAATGTGCGAGTGTTGGTGATATGCAGCAATTTTCCTTTGTAGAAAATGAAATCACCCCATGAGGTAAAACCACCACTCGTAAGATTTGAATCGAAATTAGCGATAGGTGTTGTGCTGCCATCTAGCGGATCAATGGTGAATAACTTTCGGTTGTCTGATGCGTAAATCAATTTAGAGCTAGCATCGTAGGCCATGCGAAATGTTGCAGGCACTTCCCCCACAATCACATGATCACCGTTGCTTGGGTCGTAGTAGGCGAGTTCAGTCGGAACGTTTCTTGAAGAGTGAAAATCGAGACTCTTCAACTCTTCTTCCGAAACAAGGTCTTCTAACCCTTGCACGTAATAAGAAGTAGGACGTGGCGAGCTGACATAGTAAATACGGTTATTTTCGCTGTCATAGGTCATGGCCGCCCCGCTAAATGCAGCTCTGGAAACTGCGAGCGCGCGCGTGCCATTGTAAGGACCAGTCAGCTTATCGCTTTCCTGAACATCAACAAGGATCCCTACATGTCCTCTTCCTGCGTTCAGTGAGTAAACATTGCCCAAACACGCCGCGTAGGCCTGCTGTGCGAGAGCGGAAGATATCACTAACGTTGCCAATATTGTTTTTTTCATGTTTTCCATCTCTATGTTATGCAAATGCGCTGAATCGCCAGCAACAGATTTAGCTTTCACGTTACAAAGAAAAGGCTGGGAATATTGTCTCGTTAGTGAGGCGTTAAATGAGAAGCAGTAGAAAGCATTTAAAAAGCATGAGATGCACTTATGGGCATATTGGTGCGCTAAATTAATGATTTCTAATGTAGCAATTGAAAATTTCTGAAAATGGATGCAGTAAAAGTGACTCATTTATGAGCCTGGATTCTAATTTTTGTACTGTGGCAAATCATTAAAAACGCGAGCCTAAGCTCGCGTTTTGAGGTGTTATTGGCGGCTTACTGCGTCATTAGCTCTGCAAAATCATCAAAGGCAATGCCAGCATGTCATCGCCTTTTGTTGCGAAATACATGATCACGCCGATAAGAGATGCAACGGTTGCTAAATACCATGCTGTGCTGAACAGTTGCCCATAGCGGGTGAGCGGCAGCAGGTGAGAATGGTGACGATATTTCCATTCAAACACTATTTCTGCGCTACCTATCAACAGCAAAAAGCCAAGCAGCGCGAGTCCGAAGGTATAGCTGACAAATACGCCGATGGCAGCCCCTGCGATGCAAGCAATTAAACCTGCAATGCTGTTCATCGAGAAACTGATGCTTTTCAGTATGTGTCCGCCATCTAGCGGCAGAATCGGCAGCAAATTAAACAGGTTGAGTAAGGCATTGAAGGTGGCGATGCCGGCGAAAAATATATTGCCGGTGACCCAATAAGCGACCAGCGCAGCCAATGACATGAACAAGCCAAAAGTTGGCCCCATGATGGAGATCACCACGTCTTGCCAGCGCGTGTTGATTTTTTCATCTGAGAGCGCAAGTCCGCCCATGAATGGGATCAAATAGATGCCTTTGGTTTTCATGCCAAAGTACTTCATGGCACGGATGTGGCCATACTCATGCACCACCAAACACGCAATCAACGCGACGGCGAATTGCCAAGAAAACAGCCATGAATAGGCGGCAACACTGGCGCCAGCAAGCACCACTTTGATGACCTTGGCACTTTTGAATAACTTCATGCCGAGAGACGCTAAACCAATCAGGCTGAATTTGGTCTTGGCTTGCGGCTCAACAACGGGGGTTTGGCGCTCGATATCTTTTTCATCGCGTGTGCCAGTTTCAACCACTTCGTCGTTCACCGTGACGTTGTAATCAATCGAGAATGGTTGCCATGCAACGGTGGAGTTAACGACAACCGTGAGAATAAGGTCGTCTTTGGCAAGCTGAAATGAATGGCTTTTCTCGCCGTCATTGTCTGCACTGGCGGCCAGTTGAGAAACGAGTTGATTGTCCCAGTAAAGCGCTTGCCAGCCCGCTAAAGAGCCTTCGAGGCGAAGCGGCTTTCCTAGGCAAGAAATATTGAATAATTCCAAAATGATGGTCTGAATCTGATTGATGATGGGCGCTAATGTAGCAGCTTTTGCAAAGCAGAGAAAACGGGGGAGGGCGCGAACGCCCATGGTGATACTCAAGCAACTTGAAGATTCGGGATTAACTCACGTTGGCATTGATCATAGTCGGAGCCACAATGACTTTGCGAGCAATGGGGTCACTGGTTTCAAACTGCTCAATAAGACGTCGCGCTGCCTGACGGCCAATCTCTCTGGCATCAGAATTTACAAAGGTGATAGGCGGTTCGGTTAACTCGGCATCTTGCACGGCATCAAAGCCCACAATCGCGATTTGTTTATTGAAAATATTGTCTGAGCCCACGGTTCGTCCTAAACGGTGCACACCTTGAACCGCGCCTACTGCCGTTGAAGAGTAATGGCAAAGTATGGCGGTGACTTGTGGATGATTCGCCAAGAGTGTTTCAACGGCTGAGGCCGCTGGCGCTTGACCCGCATCGCATTCAACGACCCATTCCGGCTTAAAAGGCAACCCAAACTGCATCAAGGTGCTGCAATAACCTCCCACGCGTTCCGCACGGCAAAGTGAACTGCTTTTTCCGCCTACATAACCGATGCGTCGGTGCCCTTGATTGATCAAATGTTCAGTTGCCATTTTGGCGGCACTCGCGTTATCGGGGCCGACATAATCAATGTGTTGGTTGACGGAAGCGCGAGAAATACAGACCACAGGTAAGTTGTGGGCGTGTAAGGCTTCAACATTAACTTGCTGATTTTCATTGGCCGGGCAAAAGGCAATGCCACCTACACCTTGACGCGCCATGGTTAGCACACATTGTTCGAACTGACTTTCATCGCTGCTCTGGGTCAGAAACACCATATAGCCTTGCTTTTCGGTTTCTTCGCAAAGCCCTGCCGCGACTTGCGCATAGTAGGGGTCGCTGATGTCTTTAAGAATCAAACCGATGATTTCGCTGCTGTTGGAGCGAAGGTTTGCGGCAGCGCGATTGCGTATATAACCAAGCGCAGTCACCGCATGGTTTACTTTTTCAATCGTGTCAGGGGAGATACGCCCTTTGTTTCCGAGCACCATCGACACCGTGGTAACAGAAACGCCAGCGTGTTGGGCCACATCCGTGATGGTCACTTTTTTCAACGTTATTCCTTGAATGGGTCTTTGGGTAGGGTGCATTGATAAAACGTTTTACCTAGAAAGGATAGCGTTATTTTCTCGTTTTTTAAACCGGGTCAAATTTGTGGATTTACAGAGTATGCAGAGATCACATTTGTTTTGATAAAACGTTTTACCTAAATTTTATTGCCCTATGATGGCCCCGAAATCACTTATTCAGTGTGCTGGTCCGATGACCCGCCACATCTGTCATGTTCTCATGTTTCGGAGAGTTGTTATGACGAACAAAGCGACAAAAACCACCATGTGGGAGTTTCTACAAAGCCTAGGCAAAACTTTTATGTTGCCTGTGGCACTTCTTGCGTTTTCAGGTATTTTACTGGGTATCGGTAGCTCTTTTTCGAGCGCTGCTATCCGTGAAGCCATCCCCTTTTTAGATAACATACTGCTTCAATACCTGTTCATGTGGATGACCAAGATTGGCTTGGTGGCATTCATCTATCTACCTGTCATGTTCGCAATTGCCATTCCATTGGGCATGGCGCGTGAAGAAAAAGGCGTTGCTGCGTTTGCAGGCTTCGTGGGTTATGCCGCGTTCAACCTCGCGATTAACTTCTTCCTGACCGTCGCTAACGTGCTTGGCGATCCTGTGGCGAGCAAAGCCTACGGCGTGAAGAGCATTATCGGCATTGAATCAATCGACACGGGCATTTTAGGTGCTGTGTTGGTGGGTATTATCGTTGCGAGACTGCATCAGCGCTTCTACACCTTCAAGATGCCGGATGCATTGGCGTTCTTTGGTGGCGCACGTTTTGTTCCTATCATCTCTGCGATCACCTTGGGTGTTGTGGGTGTATTGGTCCCGTTCGTATGGCCTTACTTTGCAGCGGGCATCAACGGTATCGGTAACCTGATTGCAAGTGCGGGCGCATTTGGCCCAATGCTATTCGGTACGGGTGAGCGTTTGCTGCTGCCTATCGGCTTGCACCATATCCTCGTGGCTCTGGTTCGCTTCACTGAAGCGGGCGGCACCATGGCTGTGTGTGGCGAGACTGTATCTGGCGCACTGAACATCTTCTATTCTGAATTAGCGTGTGCAGACACCAACGGCTTCACCCCAGAAGTTACTGCGTTCCTTTCTCAAGGTAAGATGCCTGCATTCCTTGGTGGTCTACCAGGCGCGGCACTGGCGATGTACCACTGTGCAAAACCAGAAAATCGCTCAAAGATTAAAGCGCTACTGATTTCTGGTGTAGTGGCCTGTGTGGTTGGCGGTATCACTGAACCATTGGAATTCTTGTTCCTGTTCGTTGCACCGGTTCTGTATGTGGTTCACGCCATTCTGACGGGTCTTGGCTTCATGGTAATGGGCCTGCTTGACGTGACCATCGGTAACACCGACGGCAACATCATCGACTTCTTGGTATTCGGTGTCCTTCAAGGCACGGCAACCAAATGGTACTTGGTACCCTTGGTCGCAGCAGCTTGGTTCGCGGTTTACTACACCGTATTTAAGTTCGCGATTTTGAAGTTCAACTTGAAAACCCCAGGTCGTGAAGTTGATACCGCTGAAGTGGATGGCGAGCTAGAAGCCGCATTCATTAACGAATCAGGTAAAGGCGCTGCCATCCTGAAAGCGCTAGGCGGCAAAGGCAACATTACCTCACTAGACAACTGTATTACTCGTCTTCGCCTGACCGTTGACAACATGGACTTGGTGGATGCGAACAAGCTAAAAGCTTACGGCGCACTGGGTGTGGTGAAGCTAGATGCTCACAGCCTGCAAGTGGTTATCGGTACGCAAGTACACCTTGTGAAGAATGAAATGCAAGCCCTGATGACAGCGAGCTAATTCAACAATATCCCCCTAAAACCCTCGGATTGACGGTCACAGTCAGACCGAGGGTTTTCTTGTTTGTGTGGACCTTAAAATGACAACACTCAATTTCGATACGCCCATTGACCGCTTAGGCACTTACTGCACGCAATGGGATTACGTGCAGGACAGATTTGGTAAAGCAGGTTTGCTGCCATTTACTATTTCAGACATGGACTTTGCGGCACCAGATGCCGTAATGAACGCATTGAAAGCCCGTTTAGAGCACCCTGTGCTGGGGTATAGCCGTTGGAACCATGACGATTTTAAAGGCGCGATTGAAAGCTGGTATCAGCGTAGGTTCGATACTCAGGTAGATAAAGACACCATCGTTTACGGCCCGTCGGTGATTTACATCATCGCGAAGTTGATTGAAAAATGGAGCCACGCAGGCGATGGCATCGTGTTCCAAACACCTGCGTATGACGCGTTTGATAAATTGGTAGAAGGCGCTGGCCGTCGTTGCATTCGTAACCCGCTGGTGAAAACTCAAGACGGTTGGGATGTGAACTGGGCGCTACTGGAGCAACAACTTGCCCTTCCAGATACCACCGTGTTTTTGCTTTGCAGCCCTCATAACCCAACCGGTCGCGTGTGGCGTCGTCAAGAGTTGCTTCGCATTGCACAGCTGTGTGATGAACATGATGTGGCGCTGATCTCAGACGAAATTCACATGGACGTGGCGTTTAACGCACATACTCCGTGGCTGGGTTTTGGCATGAAGCAGCGCTGGGCGTTGGTGACCTCCGCATCTAAGTCATTCAATATCCCGGCATTGAATGGCGCGTATGCCATGATTTCACACGAGCAATCGCGTAACGACTACCTGTTTAAACTGAAAGAAGTCGATGGTTTGTCTTCCCCGTCCATCATGGGCGTTATTGGAATGATGGCGGCTTATAACTACGGCGAAACTTGGCTGACAGCGCTGAATGCCTATGTGAAAGAAAGCCACGAGCTGGTGCGTGATACGTTGAATAGTGCTTTTGCTGACGTGAAATATCAGGTGCCTGATGCCACGTATTTGGCATGGATTGACCTTTCATCGTTGAATCTAGATATGCAAAAGCTACAAAGTGACCTGATTGAGCATTTCAATGTGGCAATCATGGATGGCGGCGTTTATGGCGAGTCTGGAAAAGGCTATGTTCGACTAAACCTCGGCTGCCCAAGATCGAAAGTTCAAACGGGGTTAGATGCGCTAGTGGGCGCGATTAAGCTTCAAACCGCGTAAACCTTCAACAATCAGTGCCACTTTCGGTGGTGCTGATTGGTTGTCTTTGGGCAGAAACTGCCTCAACAATCATCCCTCCTGAACCGTTAGATTTTTTCTTTTTAAATTGCGATTCTTCTCTCTAAGCCGGTTGATGTTGGCGAGATGTTCGTCTCAAAAAATACTGCTCAAATACCTATATTGGTACTCGCCTAAATTCAATAACAGACTGTTTTATTATGCCCTTTATTGCGTGGATTTCCTCTTGAGTTGCTGGCCTGATGTTAGCAAGTCAGACCTGAATTTCAGCATCTACATGCTGAAGCGTAGAGGGGGGATAAGGGCTGATGACATCACAGACTTTTAAGGAGAAGAGAGTATGAATAAAAGTCGCATCGCAGATATCGTTTCTGGCTGGAGCTTAAAAGAGAAAGTCGGTCAGTTGTTTATATTGGCTTTTCCGGGAAAATCTGCGATTACCGCTGAACGCATGATCATTGAGTACAATCTTGGCGGTTGCTATCTCAGCCAAGACAACGCTGAAACTTTTTCCGAAGCGCACGAGTTAAACCAAGGTTTAGATGCCATTTTGAACGCACATGACCGTTTGCCGCTTTTGCTGGGTGTTGACCAAGAAGGGGCGTGGGGTGTGCTGGTTGGCGAATCAACGACCGGGCCGGGTAACCTCGCGCTTGGCGTCGCTGATACGGTTTCCGGTACGGTGCGTATGCATCAGGTGATTGGCGAAGAGATGCGAAGCGCAGGCTTTAACTGCATTTTAGGGCCGTGCTGCGATGTGAACCTCAACCCTGCATCTCCTATCATCGACACGCGATCGTTTGGTGACCAACCAGACAAAGTCAGTGCGCACTCTGCTGCGGCCGTTGTCGGTCTGCATGCGGGCAATATTGTGGCATGTGCCAAGCATTTCCCGGGACATGGTGACACGCAGGGCGATACGCACAGAGATATTCCTCGTGTCGATAAATCGTATGATGAGTTGAAGGCCAATGATTTAGCGCCTTTCCAAGCGGCGATTGATGCAGGCGTCGATTTAATCATGACAAGCCACATTCTTTATCCGCAACTCGATGACCAATCACCCGCAACCCTGTCCTCCACCATTCTGCAGAACGTTTTGCGACAAGACATGGGGTTTGAAGGGATCATTATTTCAGACAGCATGAACATGGGGGCGATTCAAAACCACTACGCGCCGGTTGATGCGGCTGTTCAAGCCATGAAAGCGGGCATAACCATGATCATGCTGTCAGAAGAACATTACGACCATTCTGATGCGTATTTGGACAAACAGCTTGCCATGATCCATGGGCTGATGGATGCGGTTGAAAGTGGCGAATTGAGTGAATCCGTGATTGATGACGCGGTTTCACGTGTTGTTAGCTTCAAGCTTGAAAAGCTTGTTCCTCAAGAGCTGTATCAGCCTGTTGAATTTGAAGAGAATCGCCGTGTTGCACAAGACGTCGCGAACACCGGCGTGGTTTGGCTGCGTGGTGGTGTGGCAGACGTGTTTGAAAAGCCGCTTTATCTACTCAATGCCACACCAGAGACGAGTTACCATAACTTAATGAACCCGCGTGGCATTGGCCCTAACCAAAGCACACCCGCATATGATGCGTTAGCGTTCGCCATCAAAGAAGAGCACGCGAATTGTGAAACAGTAACGCTGGATCAGCTACCCAATGTTGATGACGGGTATTTGGTTGTGGTCACGGAAAACCACCCGTTACCTGGTGAAGATTTTGACCAAGTGAAGGCGAAGCAAACCGTTCAGCATCTTAGCCGAGAGTTTGATAACGTGATCGTGATTGCCTTGCGCAGCCCTTATGATGCGTTGGAGTATGCAGATGTAGAGCATTACTTGTGTGCCCATTCACCACGCCCCGAAAGTGCGGTTGCCGCTGCGAATGTGCTGTTGGGATTGCAATCCCCCGCGCAAGGTTGCGCCGTGGTGCGCGTTAAATAGTTATTCGATTTGCACATATAAACGCAATTCTACCGAAGCCTGCTTAATCGCAGGCTTTTTCTTGAATGCTCTCCGCAGGCTTCCCTGCGCAAAACGCCTTTCGACGAACCTGAACGGAATATGAATAACCTCCTCACGCTGGGTTAAGTGTGCCCCCGTTAAGCTTCTTACCAACTTAAGCAAAAACATCTATTGCAAGAAAAACACCTATTGCAAGGTAAGGAGCAACACATGGAATCAGTTAGCGTTGTCATTATTACTCTGAATGAAGAAAAACGAATTGGTCGTCTGCTGGACGATTTGTGCCAACAAACGCACCGCGATTTTGAAGTCATCTTGGTGGATTCAAACAGCGACGATGCAACCTGCGACGTTGCCCGTTCCTACGCGGAAAGCCTGCCATCTCTGACCATTCACCGCATGGAAACCCGTGGCGTCAGCCTTGGCCGTAATACGGGGGCGTCGCTCGCTAACAACGAACGCTTACTGTTCTTGGATGCCGACGTTCGCTTGTCTGCGGATTTTCTCGCGAAAGCGGTTAATCAACTGAACGACAAAAACCTCGAGGTGGCTGGCGTTTACATGGGCGCAACCCACCTGCCGATGGTGCAAAAGATGTGTTACGCGGCGTTCAACGGCGGCATGTTCGCCACCCAGTTCTTCTTCCCAACTGCGGTCGGTGCCTGCATTTTCTCGACACGCGCCGCCCACGAAAAACTGAACGGCTTTGATGAAAGGATCACCCTGTGTGAAGACTGCGACTATGTGCGCCGTGCCAGTAAAAATGCGCGGTTCAGGTTCATCAACACCACGTTTGATTTTGACCCTCGACGATTAGATCAAGACGGCATGATGGCGACAGGCATGACGTATGTGAAAGCCAATGTGCGTCGTTTCTTCTTTGGCGAAATGCGTAACAACGAAATGGAATACAAGTTCGGCCACTATCACGAGCAAAAGTAACGTGAACCGATTTTTTCGTGACACAAGCATTCACACAAATACAAACACGGTAATTCGAGGCAATCATGTTTGAGTCTTTCGGTCTGTTTCTGGGCGCATTTTTCGATGCGCTGATTGGGCCTAACCTGTTCGTGCCAGCAGAGCCGTTTCTGCTGGCCGCGGGATACCAGCTTTACGATGGCATTGTATCGGGCGTTCTCATGGTGTTGCTCGGCGGTTTTCTCGGTGATCAATTGAGCTATTTAGCAGGCAGAAGATTTGGTAAGCCTGCCCAACAGAAACTGATGAAGTTGCAACCGAAAACCCGACGCGCATTCGCGCGGTGTCGTCACCTCATGGCAACCAAAGGCACGGCCGCACTCACTTTCTCACGCTTGCTCGGCCCCGTAGCTTGGGTTGTTCCGTTTATGGCAGGCACACAAAAAATTTCTTGGGGACGATTTACGATCTTCTCTAGCATTGGCTTATTGCTTGGGGCGGGGCAGTTTATTTTCTGGGGGTATTTACTTGCCGCCGGTGTTGAACAATACCCATATATCGACGCCTTCATGATCATGTTAGCCGAGCACAAATACAGCCTGATGGCGGTGGCGACAACACTTGTGCTTGCGTGGGTGGGGTATGTTTATCGTTGGAAAAAATTGCTGCCTAAAGTGAGCGTATTTTTCCTCGCCGCCATGCTGACGGTGAATTATAGCCACTACTTTTGGTTTGCTGATAACTTTGTCGATTCGACTCCGACATCCAGCGTCACGCCTTTGTCGTTGAATTACAAAGCGTACCCGGGGAAATCGCCGATCTTTGATGCTCAGGGCGTCAATGTACTGTTTGTGGGTGAGACACCAAAAACCATGATGACGGCATTGGGATGGATTGAGAACCAGACCTTTTCGCGCCATGACATAGATTGGAAAGGTTATGTAGATCTGCTGAAAGGGCAAACACCGCCTGTGTCTGACTTGTTCTGGAATGGTCGTCCGCAAGACATGGCGTTCCAATTGCCGGGGGATTTGCTCAAGCGTGCGCATATTCGCTGGTGGCAAGCAGGGGTTGATGACAGGTTGAATCAACCGATTTGGGTGGGAGCAATCAGTTATGACGATGGATTAAAGCTCACCATGTATTCGGGGATCATTACCGTGTTACACAGCATAGACCCCAACATTGATGCAGAACGCGACAAGCTCGCGTCCTTAATTAACGCCGAGCTACCGGACATGACGACGGATTACTACCAAGCCATGCCAGCATTAGCAGTCGATGAAGACCATGATTATTACAGCGATGGACGTGTGCTGGTGGTGAACGATCCTCAACTCGTTCTTACGCATCAAGCCAACTGAGTGTTCCAACGCTAGCGGGGCGACATGCACAGTAACAATAACGTGAATGTCGCCAACTAAATCAAAAGTGATCGTAATGAGGAGAAACTGAAAGAGTTAGCGTGCTCGCTTCACGGTCAACACCACTTTCAATCCGCCCATGCGCCCCTTTCGCAGGTCGAGTTCACCGCGATAACTGCGGGCAATTTCCTTCACAATGTTCAACCCCAACCCTGTGCCAGGAACGGATTCATCCAAACGCACGCTGCGTTCGAGTACATGCGCCATTTCTTCTTTGGGAATGCCGTCGCCATCGTCCTCAATACACAGTTGAACGGTTTCTTTGCCTGCATCGACTGCGTACACACGAACGAGCGATTTCGCCCACTTGTAGCCATTTTCCAGCAGATTTCCGAGCATTTCATCCAGATCCGCAGGGTCTACTGCCACATCCAATGCATCGTCGAGTTCGTTAACCACGATGATTTCCCGCGACGCATAAACCTTATCAAACGCCATGGTGATGGCGTCGACGCGTTCGCTGGGGTTCGATTTCACCGCCAAAATGTTCATTGAGCCAGCAACCCGAGAGCGCCCAAGGTGATAATCGATTTGGGTTTGGATTTGCGCCACGGATGGCAACAGCTTTTTCTGGGTGTCTTCGTCGAGGGTTAAAATGTCATTTTTCAGCACAGACAATGGCGTTTTTAGCGCGTGGGATAAATTCCCTGCATGGTTACGCGCCCGTGAAAGCAGCTCATGATAATGGAAAAGCAGGGCGTTCAAATCTGATACCAAAGGCGACACTTCTTGCGGATAATTGGTGCTCAGAGCATCTTGTTTTCCTTCTTTCAGTGCGACCAATTCCCGCTGCATGTCATTCAAAGGCAGCAGCGACCACGCGACTTGCAAGCCAATGAGCACCAACACCCCAATGAACAGCATCGACAAGATCACCCACAACTTACTGGTCAGGCTTTTAAGCACATCTTCAGTGGGATCTTCATCGATGCCAATTGTCACCTCGACAGGTTTTTCGCTGCCATCCGGTATCCAAGAGTCGCTAATGGTAATCAGGTTTTCTTTGCGCGCTCCATGCACTTCTTTGAGTGGCCCGTTCTGGTGGTCAATGAAATCCTTTCCCGCGAGAGAAGGTGAGCGCAGCTGTTGGTTTCCTACTTTGATAGACCAATACAAACCGCTAAAACGTTGTTGGAATCTGGGATCGGAAAGCGGTTGAGTGAGGCTTAGCGTTTGATCGTCATCGACGCGCAAGTTGGCCGAAATTTCGCTCATCGAGAGTTGCAGGCGCTCTTTGGTGGCATCAACAAGGTAGTCATTCACCAATACAGGAATGCCCACACCTGCAATGGACACCATCACGGTTAACCAAATGACAGTTGCGAGCAATAAGCGGCTTTTTAGGCTCAGCTTTCCAATGTAACTGACTCTACTGCGCATTTAATTGGTACCCCAAGCCACGAACTGTTTTGATAATGTCAGGCGATATTTTCTTTCTTATTCGGCCGATAAACACCTCTACCGTGTTCGAATCGCGCTCGAAATCTTGCTTGTAGATGTGCTCGGTTAACTCAGTTTTGGAGATCATCTTCTCTGGGTTATGCATGAAATAAGCGATGACCTTGTACTCCAATGCCGTCAGGCTCACAGCTTGCCCCTGCCAAAGGACGTTAGAGGTGCGCGTGTCTAAACTCAGGCTGCCCAACTGTAGAACAGGGGAAGCGGTGCCAGAGGCGCGACGAAGGTGCGCCCGCAAACGCGCTGTGAGCTCAAGCATTTCGAAAGGCTTGGTGAGGTAATCATCGGCACCGGCATTCAATCCCTCAACGCGCTGCGACAAGGTATCCCGAGCGCTGAGAATGATCACAGGCGTGTTGATGTTTTCATCCCGAATGCTTTTTAGCACGGTCAAACCATCAATTTTTGGCAGACCGAGATCGAGGACGATCGCATCCCACGATTCAGATGTGGCGCGATAAAGCGCATCAATGCCGTCTTGCGAAAGTTCAGGCACCCAATCGTTCTTCTCTAGCGTTTCGAGTATCTGTTCACCTAAACGTGGTTCATCTTCTACCACCAAAATTTTCATTGTTTTACTCTCACAAAGTTGTCTTCTCTATCCTGCCTGATTGAAATATCAAATGACGTCCCATTGCTGAAAAGCGACGTAAATCAACACGTACTGAAAGTACGCCATAACAAAAGTATGGTCGAGAGAATGTGAAAAGAAGGTAGAAATGTCGCTACACAAAGCATGTAAAAAAGCCCGCGAGTGCGGGCTTTGGCTATTTACACCTTTTCTTTGAATTTCGCCGTAAAGTGCCTCAGCACTTTGGGCTCGTAGGTGAATGCTAATCCTTTGAGTGAGACGGCTTTGTCTTTCAGCTCGATCAGTGCGTCCGCGATGTAATCCATGTGGTCATTGGTATAAACCCGACGTGGAATGGTGAGTCGCATTAGCTCCATCGGCGAGGTTTTTTGTTCGCCCGTGGTTGGGTTTCGCCCGAGTAACAAGGAACCAATTTCAACGGCACGAATACCTGCTTCCACATAAAGCGCATTCGCAAGGACATGGCCGGGGAACTGATCACCAGGGAGGTGAGGCAGCATTTTCCCAGCATCGACAAACACTGCGTGCCCGCCGGTTGGGTATTGAATGGGAATGCCGCCTTCGCGCAGACGTTCGCCCAAGTATTCGACCTGGCGAATCCGGTAGTTGAGGTAGTCTTCATCAGCGCCTTCATACAGGCCACGGGCGAGGGCTTCCATGTCTCGACCAGCCATGCCGCCGTAAGTCACGAACCCTTCCATCGGCACACACCGAGTTTGCACCGCTTGGAACAATTCCTCGTGGTCACGTACACAGCATAAGCCGCCAATGTTCACGAGTGGGTCTTTCTTCGCAGACATGGTGAGCATGTCGCCGTAGGTGTACATTTCACGAATGATCTCGGTGATCGTGGCGTTTTCATACCCCGCTTCACGCTGTTTGATAAACCATGCGTTTTCGCAATACCGCGCGGAGTCGATCACCACGGGAATATCAGCTTCTTTGGCGATCTCATACACCGCGCGCATGTTCGCCATTGATACCGGCTGACCGCCTGAACTGTTGCACGTCACCGTGGTGATAATTGCGGCGATGTTTTCCGTA
This sequence comes from Enterovibrio calviensis DSM 14347, assembly GCF_000621165.1. Taxonomy (GTDB): domain Bacteria; phylum Pseudomonadota; class Gammaproteobacteria; order Enterobacterales; family Vibrionaceae; genus Enterovibrio; species Enterovibrio calviensis. The sequence goes on from NZ_JHZA01000001.1 coordinate 593,603, forward strand.
CCATAATGGGCGATGGTTTCGCGCAGTTTGTCGAGGTCGAAATTGCCTTTCCAATCATCATAAGTGTTGGTGTCGAAGGCTTTCTCGGTTAACACGTTAACGGGAATGCCACCGTTCAGTTCAACGTGGCCTGCTGTGGTATCAAAGTGGTAGTTAGAAATGAACACCGGATCGGTGCCGCCACGCACTTGTCGCATGCGCTCGATTAAGCAGGGAAATAAGATTTGCTCTGCGCCACGACCTTGGTGAGTTGGCACGGTGAGCTCGTAGCCAAAGAAATGCTTAACCGCGTCGCAGAGGTGGTAATAGTTTCGGCTACCCGCATAGGACTCATCGCCCATCATCATGCCTGCCCATTGATTGTCGCTCATGGCACCTGTGCCCGAATCGGTCAGCAAATCAATGTAGACATCTTCGCTGCGCAGCAAGAAAGGGTTTAACCCTGCTTCTTGGAGTGCTTGAGCACGGTATTCAGGCGTGGTCATTTTGATGGGCTCAACCATCTTGATGCGGAAAGGTTCTGGTAATCGTTTCATGGTCTTGATCCTATTTTTCGCTCAATGCCACGCCCTTGATTTTTCGTCTTGTTGTGTAGAACAGGGCGCATGGAGCATTGGGCTTGTCGATCACACGAGATGGCTTTTACTGCGACCTGTTTGCTTCAACAGAAAACGAAAAGATCGCGAAAGAAAGCGCTAAGGTCTCTGTGAACGAGAAAATTAAATATGTGAAGGTGACGCGAAGGCGTCAAACAGGATCAAACGCGAGGGAAGTCGTAGGCGAGTTGAATATCGTTGTTATACCAATGGAATAGCACTGCGCTATTGCTATGCTGACATGTGTTCATCCGCTACCCTCCTTGATTTGGTTAACATGATAATTGGTCGCTTCGTTGATGATAACTTAGTCAATTTGAAGCACGGATGCAAGTCTGTGTTAGTTCAGCAAATTACAGCCCTTGTAGCATCAGCAAAACAGTATCAGAGAAATAAACCTTACGGCTCCTATCAAGTGTGAGACACATTGCCACTCAAAGACATGCATATAGTAGAGGTGCGAGATCACAACGGTTCAGCAGTGATTCTTATTGAGAGGAGAGCCTTCGCGATGCAATTTGATAACCCAGTAAATACCACGATTTTCCGCACATTAGTGTCTCAAACACACCATGAAGCCAATCAAAAAGCCCCTGCCGCATTGCCTTTTTTTGAGGCAATCAGGGACAAAGTGGCGGCGTGTTCAGACATGGAAGCCAGTTACAAATCACGTATTCATCAACGTATTCGAGATCTCTCAGATCAAACACTCAACCTGTTAGTGATTGGGCAGAAAGGCGCGGGTAAAACCGAAACCATGAAGGCGCTGTTCGGGGGGCATGATTGGCAGGCGGATCAGTCAGATCACACTCAACAGGTCACGCGACATGAACTGAATCAATTGACGATTTGGCAAGCGGAACTGCCGCACTACAGTGAGCCGTCGCCGCAACTAGTGGGTGAGTTGGGTGCGCTGTTATCGGAAACCACGGACAATGGCGAGCCACTCATTGACCGCGTGATCGTGGTATTGGATTCAGCCAGCAGTAATATCGATGATTGTTATCTTGAACTCTGCCACACCCTGATTCCTATGCTCGGTACCATGACTGAAAACCGTTTGATGATCTTGATGAACAAAGCCGACAAGGTGGCGCGACACATTCGTGGCACCAGTGTGAATGAAACCATGCCGTTAGACGCAGAAATTTGGCTGGACTGCACTGCAGCTACCTTGCGGTATCGCTTGATCCACAACGCAGGCATTCAAACTCGGCCGCTTTACTACAGTGCACTGGCGGGCGAATCACCATCTGGCCGCCCCTATAATCTGCAAAAGCTGTTAGCGAATTTGCTGGAAAAACTTCCGGAAGAGAAACGTCTCTTGCTACTTAATCAACCATTTACGCTTGGTGATGAGCAATGGCGTGAGCATGATGACAAGAAGATATACCGCCAGAGTATCGAAAATCTCTGCTTTGATGGCTTACATCTTGGCGCAAGGGATGGCGATCGTTTTGGTGGTCAACTGGGCGCGTTTTTGGGTAAGCATGGCAGGGCATTGGGCAATATTGTCTCTGATACCCTACAGGAGCAGATGGGCGTTACGGTCTAATCATCGAAAAAAGTTCGCGTTTTTCGTCATTCTTTAAAGTCGCGTCTTCGGCCATTTTCTTTGTCTAATATTGGCTAGAGGGCGCGACATTTGGGCAAACTGCCTTTCGATTATCCCTCATGATTTATCCGTACAACAGCCTGTAAGTAAACAAATTGTTAAACTCTATCAAGAGCGAGACAGATTCACTCTGTTGCTTTGCTTATAGTTGCATTTGGTTAAGTAGTACTCATTGAGGGCAGCACCATGCAAAATAGCACTGTATTCTCTAGGCAATTGGCAATGGATATCAGCCATTCCTTGCTATTGGATGAATTTAAGAAAGCCACACTTCAATTGCGCCTGCATGATTTGGAAGCGCAATCTCTCAACATTCTTTTCGCAGGCCCGCAAGGCGTTGGCAAAACCTCCACCATCAAAGCACTCTTTGGTGACGAGTTAGTTGGCGGCGCTGTACCCGACAATGCAGCATCAAATTCCTCTGAAGTCAGCCGTTACGAAAAGGGCGGTCTGGTGGTGTGGGATTCCCCCGGACATACTGGTAACGCAGAACACGATGCACTGCTCGACATGCAATTGGGCGCGACCCTTACAGAGTGCGACGGTGAAGGAAAACCACTTATCGACATGGTTGTCGTGGTGCTGGATGCGGCGGAAAGAAACCTCAACAGTGGCTATCGCCTCATTTGTGAAGTGATTGTGCCTGCGCTAGGCGATCAATTCGATAACCGTTTGGTGGTGGGCCTGAACAAGGTAGACGCTGCAAGCTACGGCTATGAATGGGATTTCGTGGCGGACTCTGCATCGTCAGAAGTCGAAATCTGGCCGGAAAGTACGGCTTCTCTGTTGCGCCACTGCATGTTGGATGAATCAGGGCTAGAAATTGCCCCTGTCTGCTACGCCGCTGAATTTTCACGCCAAGACGATGTTTCGCGTCCTTTCAACTTGCTAAAGCTCGTTAATCAGATGGTGTCAAAACTGCCGATCGAGAAAAAACTCATGGTATTTGATGCGCCACTAAACAATAAAACCTTGGCTTGGCATGAGAGTGACGATCGCATCAATTACCTTGTGCAGATGGAAAACAACCTGTTTGACTTGGTCTATGAAGGCGCAAAAGACGGCGCAAGGTTTGGTGGTCTGCTCGGTGCGTATTTGGGTAAGCAGGGCCGAGAGCTAGGTTACTTGATTCGCCGTAACGTTCGTAGAACACTTCATCAAGATTGAGCGCTGTGTTGCTGCTCATTCACTGATCAGATCAATGACGTTAAGTATTGACCTGCTTCGGTGAAAGCTTCAGCTTAGCGGCTCTCTTTAAAAACTAAAAACCGAGTGTTATGTACACTCGGTTTTTTTTGGAAATTTAACTTAGCTACTCTTTGAAAATGGACTAGAAAAGTATTTGGCTGTCCACTCTCGTCACTTTGTCGGTCATGTTTCGGTTCTGTTTTTGGTTTTACTATGAGTGAGTAAATATTAGTGATTGTTAGTGGCTTGCAGTATTAATAAATTAAACTGATTTTAGCATGAGGGCTGGGTGATTGTTTTTATTTATGTCATTGCTGTTAAGTGCGAGTTTTAAAGGGTAATGTACACTTTGGTCAATTAATGGAGGTGGGTGGCTTATTATTGAACGTGCGAGTGTAAAACTGAGATGGTGGAAATCAAGAATGTTCTAATGTGTTTAACATTATATTTTTAGTGGTTACTTTCTACCGTTGAATTTTTATATTTCCTCAACGATTTTTTGTGCGATACCGTTTTTCCTCTTTGTTTTATTTGGTTTGATTTCGAGATAATGAATTCAGTCCTATGTTACAAAACGCCCCTTTATATGCGTCATAAATCAAATGCGATGTTCATTAATAGCTTGGTGCGTAACGGCTTAGCCTCTGTGCCGTCAAAGTGTTATCGCGGTGCCAGACAATGGGTACGTGCTCCTTCCCAGATGCGTAAGACACTGCATACCTTGCTCATTATCGATATTGAAGGACTTCAATTGCATCATAAGCCAATGAGGCTCAAAAGAAGTAACAGAGAGTGAACGCAGTGCGGAGAACTCTCGCTTTATGATTCTTTTATTTTAATTGTATTTGTTTTCTTTTTCATGATGAGGGTTTTTAATGTTAGGAGTTTTTGCGTGTATTAGTTTGTGGTGTTAGACATAGGGGTTTTTATCATATAGATTTTATTTTGCAGTCGTTCGTTAAGCTGTGGTGGTGAGTTGAGAAATGACATAGGTATTATTTCATTTCCGACCATTTATGTGCGTATCGGTTTTTCTTTTATTTTTATTTCACTGTTAATGCCCTTAATTAGTGCCATCTTAATTAAATTATTCTAAATAATGTGTCGATGCCATTAGCCTGCGGGGTAGTTCTTGCTTGCTGGGTGAAAATTAATCAGTTGAATATTTTTAATATTAGTTGGATTTTCAAAGGAATGAACAAATGGAAACAATCACCACCAAACAGAATGCAACGGTCATTTCTGTGAATGGAAAAATGTCCGTTTCGGTTAACGGTTCGGATGTTCCTGTGACTGAGGCTTTAGTGCTCGATCCTGGTGCGAAAATCATTCTTACTGAGGGTTCAAACGCGCTCCTATCACTTGAAGATGGCAGTTTGCTCCCGCTTGGTGACCTTGGTGACGTAGACAAGCCTCCCCAGAACTCGTTTAACCTCACTCTCAACGATCAAGTGACTGTAATTCAGGCATTGATTGAAGAGGGCTTAGATCCGACAGAAGCATTGGCCGCCACTGCTGCAGGGGGGAGCACAGCGTCAGGCGCTGGATCTTGGGGGTTCGAGTCAATAGACCGGATCGGGGAAGAGACCATAGCACACGCTGGTTATGATACCGGGCCGATTAGCCGCGGATATTCGACAGAAAGAGTAGTCAGAGAGGATGCAGCGGCTGAACGCGTGTTTGCAAAAGTGACCTTGTCGTCTAAGACCAACGGTGAAGACATTCTCGAAGGTGGACAGATCACTTATATCGTCACTTTTGACCAAATGGTGCAACGTGATGTCACGGTGACCTTGAGCAATGGCGTATCTGTTCTCGTGTTGGCAGGTGAAAGGTCAGGTTCCGTAACCATCGCTGTGAGAGAAGACAATGTCTATGAGCAAGAAGATGACTACCTGTCGGTAACAATCGCCGATATCTCGGACCACAACTTTGACAGTTTGACGGTCGAAGGCTCAGTTAATAACACTGTGGTCGATGACAATGATTTGACCATCGTTACATTGAGCTCGACAACCAATGGAAACAATGTCACCGAAGGCGGGAGTATCGAGTACAAGGTTGAGTTTTCTAACACAACAAAAGAAGACATCACCGTTAGTTTGAGTAATGGTCTTTCTGTTGTCGTGTTGGCTGGTGAAACGTCAGGCTTCGTCACTGTGAATGTGAGAGAAGATGATGTTTACCAACAAGATGACGACACCCTTGTCGTGGCTATCGATAGCGTATCTGCCAATAGCTTTGAGGACTTATTGAGCGAGGGAACGGTGAAAAACACCGTGGTAGATGACAACGATCTGACCATCGTCTCTCTCAGCTCAACAACCGATGGTGAGAATATCACCGAAGGTGGGAGCATTGAGTACAAGGTTGAGTTTTCTAACGTGGCAAAAGAAGACATCACCGTCGTGTTGAGCAACGGAGCGTCAGTTCTTGTGTTGGCGGGGGAAAGGTCGGGCTTCGTGACAGTGAATGTGAGGGCTGATGATGTCTACAAACAAGTTAACGATGTCCTTGTTGTCACTATCGATAGCGTATCTGCTAATAGTTTTGAGGAGTTGTCGACCGAAGGAACGGTGAACAACACCGTGGTCGACGACAGTGACTTAACCACATTCACCCTGAGTTCAGGCACCAACGGTGAAGACATCACTGAAGGCGGAAAGATTGAGTATAAAGTAGAACTTACTCATCCTGCCAAAGAAGCTATCACCATTTCATTGAGTAATGGCATTACCATTGATATCCCAAAAGGCGCATCTTCTGGTACTGGCGAACTTGCAGTCCGTGCTGATGACAATAACGTTCAAGCTGATGAATCATTGGACGTCACGATTACTGGCATATCGACGAATTCTTTTGAACGAGTGACTGCTGTTGGCACAGTGTCCAATACCGTTATTGATAACGATGCGTTTGATCTCAAGACTCAAGCTTCGGTCTCTGAAGAGGGTTTTTCAGAGGGGAATCCGGATGACAACGGTTCGCCTGATGATAGCGCAAGCAGCACATCAGCTGTCGATGTCGAGATGGAAGTGAATGTCGGAGATTACAGTGACGTAACTATCAGCTTCGCATACGAAGAGGGCGATGTGGATCAACCACTGTTTGAGGGTGGGACACCCAGTCTAACTTCCGATGGCGTAGCAATTAACTGGTTCGTCGACGAGTCCGATCAATTGGTCGGTTATAAAGGGAATGATAAAGCAGACGTTGTTCTGAACATATCTTTGCAGCAAGGAAACGGGGACACCAAACCGACCTTTAGCGTCTCACTTTATCAAACGCTAGATCATGCGGACAAAGGCGTTGAAGACATTTCCTCTCTCAAGCCCAAAGTGAACGTGGAAGGAAACGGTGATTTGGAAGGCATCGATGAAGTGTCGCTCTTAGACATTCGCATTGAAGATGATATGCCCATGGGTACGTTCTCCACCACGCAAAACTCCTCTGAAACATCGTCTAATTCTAACTCGAATGTGCAAATCATTGTCGATATGTCCGGGTCAATGGGTACGTTGGTTTCCGGTGAAAGTCGCACTGAATTAATACAAACGAGTTTTATCAATACACTGACTCAGTATGAGGAAGCGGGTGTAACGAAAGTTCAGTTTGTCCCTTTCTACAGTGTCTTTGGGTTAGTCCGTGCGGAAAATGGTGATCCTTGGATGAGCGTTGAAGAGGCCAAGCGCTTTTTGCAAAATGACGGGCTATTGAAGATTAGGCAAGGCCTACTTGTTAGTGGCGAAACTGAGTATATCGGTGTGACTGAGGCACTTGAAAAAGGGCAACTATGGTGGAATGAAGACGGTAAGGTTGATAACGCAACGAATGTGACCTACTTCGTGGGCGATTTCGCGCCGCATGCAGAAGGAAATGTGTCGGATCAGACCATTGACGATTGGTATAAACATTTGTCGGATAACCAAATTCGAGCCGAAAGAGTCGTGGTTTCGCCTGCCGATCTCACGTTCAGTGAGGACATACGGTATCTCTCTTACGACTGGGAAACTGACAATAATCCGCCATTATTTCCAGTGGTTTACAAGGATCTCGATGACTTTGAAAACCCACCGACGATTCGAGTCACGCCACCGAGTGTAACGGGTCAACTTTATAACGACAGCGACTTTGGCGCGGATGGCAAAGGGGGCGTTGCACTCACGATTGAATCGATTTCTTACCTCTTTATCTTCGATGAAAACGGAACGCCAATACTCTCTTCTCTTCATGACGAAATAGATTATGAGAACGGAAAACTGACGGTAGAGATTGGTGGTGAGCATACGCTGGTGGTGGATATTCAATCAGGGAGCTTCGAGTTAAAGCCATTCTCCAATACTGAAGATCAAACCATCAATATTATTGTTCAATTAACGGACGGTGATGGCGATGGCGTTTCCCACCAAGTCATTATTGAAGGGGTAGATTCGTCGAATGACGATGCTCAGAACAGCACAAACGCTTTGTATAGTGGAGAGACAAAAAACGTTGTGACTGCGACGGGTGACGAAGATGCGCTAAAAGGCAGTGATGGAGATGACGTTTTCTTGTGGCGTCAGGTTGCGAGTACCAGCGACGACAGCGAAACAACAAAAACGGTGGTCAGCGACTTTAGAGCCAACAATGAAAATGAGCAAGATACTCTGGATATTTCAGCGCTTGTTTCCGCGAGTGCGACGATTACCCTCCATGAAGAAGAAGACGTTAACAACACGGTCATTTCGATTGACTCAGATGGTGATGGAACGTTTGAGCAGGAAATCATTCTCAGTAATACCCGCTTCGCTGAGATAAAAGACATCGTCAAAAACGGCATGTTTGATGCTGATACGACCGCCCTCATCATCAGCAACGATACCCAATATACAGACCAAGGAAGCAGAGTCGTCATCGACTTTGACGGGAACGAGAGTATGTAGCCCACATCATTCATGCGTCGCCTATTCGTGGCTGCGTTTATTTATGTGTAGGTTTTGTTTCCACTTTTGAATGGGTTATCGATGACTGACATAGCGATGGCAGAACACAAGCAGCAGTGGCGTATAAGTGCGTCAACATCGGCGGTAGATGATCCGTTGTTAGATTGTTTGGTCTTGTTAACCGAGCACTATGGCTCGCCATGCTCTGGGGATGCTTTAACGGCTGGTCTTCCTATGACAGACGTGCTGCTAACGCCAGATCTGTTTCCTCAGGCTTCTGCCCGCGCAGGGCTAACGGCCAAGCTTGCTCGTCGGCCACTGAACGCATTGCCCTCATTATTATTGCCTTGCATCCTTCTTTTGACCGAGCAGAAAGCCTGCATTCTTAGGGAGGTGAATGAAGAGGAAGGAACGGCATTAATTCAAACGTCGGAAACGGGAGGCGAGGAGCGGTTAACCCTTGAGCAACTGGAATCGATTTATACCGGTTATGTGTTCTTACTCAAACGTGAATATCGTGGCGACAACAGCATTGATCTTCACCTTCATGAAACGAAAACGCACTGGTTTTGGCACACAGTTAAAGACGCCGCGCCGATATATCGTGATGCGTTGATCGCCTCAGTACTGGTGAACATTTTTGCCTTGGTGTCTCCGTTATTTGTCATGAATGTGTATGACAAAATTGTGCCTAACCTCGCGTTCGAATCGCTCTGGGTATTGGCAGTTGGCGCATTCATCGCGTTCAGCTTTGATTTTCTAATGAAGAAAATGCGTTCCTGCTTGATTGATATCGCGGGAAAGAAAGTCGATATCATCGTGTCTTCACGTCTCTTTGCGCGTTTGATGGGGATCCCGTTAGATAAGCGTGCAAAGAGTGTTGGCGTCATGGCGAAACAGCTCGGTGAGTTCGATGGCATCCGAGATATGTTGACCTCGGCAACCTTTACGGCACTGGTGGATTTGCCATTTTCCCTCTTGTTTCTGTTCGTGATTTACATTTTTGCTGGTGATCTGGCGGTTGTTCCCGTCGTTGCTGGCTTCCTCATTATTGGCTATGCATTGATGGTTCAATCAAAGCTGAAAGCGGCTATCGAAGAGTCCAATAAATACACCAGCCAAAAGCATGGTCATTTGATTGAGAGCCTTTCTGCATTGGAAGGAATAAAAGCCAATGTCGCCGAAGGTATCGTGCAGAAAACGTGGCAACAGATGACGGCACACACCGCAAATTGGAACTTGAAGGTGAAACGAATCACCAACTCAGTTTCCTACTTTGCAGCCTTTGTTGTTCAGGTATCGTCTATTGCGGTTGTTGTTCTGGGTGTGTATCGCGTTGCTGACGCGCAAATCACCATGGGAGGCATTATTGCGGCGGTCATGCTATCAAGCCGTGCTGTTTCCCCGATGGCGCAATTAGCAAGCTTGATGACCCGTTGGAATCAGACCCAATCAGGGATGCGTCAGCTCAACGCCTTGATGGAGCAGGAGGACGAGTTTGCCGATAAAGGCCACCTAGTTAGCAGAAAGCGCCTCAACGGTGACATCTATGCCGACAACATAGGGTTTAGCTATCCAGAGGCGAACAAAGCCACCCTTCAACCGACTAACTTTACCGTTCACGCGGGCGAGAAAATTGCCATCTTGGGAAAAAACGGGACGGGGAAAAGTACGCTTATCAAAATGCTGGCAGGGCTTTATCAGCCAACGGTTGGGAGCTTGCGCTTTGACGGTGTCGATGCCAAGCAAATCCACCCTGCTGATCTGCGGCGTAACGTTGGCTATGTCGCTCAGGATGTCACCTTGTTCATGGGGACGATCCGAGAAAACATCATGTTCGGTACACGGCAAGTGACAGGACACCAGTTGAATCGTGCTGTGCAGCTTTCTGGTGTTGGTCTCTTTACCTCACAAGATAGTGAAGGTTTGGATAAACAGGTGGGAGAGCGGGGCGAAGCGTTATCGCGCGGTCAGCGACAGTCTGTGGCTCTTGCTCGCTCACTGCTTAACGATCCGCCATTGCTCATTATGGACGAGCCCACGGCCAGTCTCGATGCCTATGCAGAAAAGCAGTTTATCGATGCGATGACGTTTGCAGCGAAAGACCGAACATTGGTGATGATCACCCACAAGGAAGCGATCCTATCGTTGGTCGACCGCGTCATTGTGATGGATAAAGGTCGTATCGTCATGGATGAACCGAGAGATAAAGCGCTGCAAAACCTGAACGCGAAAGCGAGATCTCAACATGACTAGCCGTATCAAGCGTGACGACATTGATATGACCGATGACGTCTACGGTGCGATGCTGACGGATGCGCCAGTGCGCTATCGGGCGGTTATTTGGGGCGTGTTTGCCTTTTTTGTTTGCATCATCACATGGTCAGCTTTTGCTTCACTCGACCGTGTCACTCGCGGTGAAGGTAAAGTTATTCCGTCATCTCAGATTCAGCTTATACAGAGTCTTGATGGTGGCATTTTACAGGCAATGTATGTGCAAGAAGGGGAGTTGGTGAAGCAAGGTGAGCCGCTGGCTCTCATTGATGACACCCGCTTCCGCTCAGACTTTGCCCAGCAGGAAGAAGAGGTCTTTAGTCTCCGTGCCAATATTTTTCGGATGCGAGCTGAACTGAGTAGCATTGTTCTCGATACGACAGCTTCAAGTTGGCAAGAGCAAATTACTGTTTCATTGAAGGTGATTGATTTTTCGAATGATTTATCTGAATTGGAACCGGAACTGGTTGCTCGACAGAGGCAGGAATATGAGGGCCGTATTCTTGACCTCAACAATCGCTTGGCGATCCTTGGTCGTCAAATTCTTCAAAAACAGCACGAAATTCAGGAAATAGATTCGAAAGTTAAAAGCTTATCTGACAGCTTTGCGCTGATAAAACGTGAACTCAAGATCACCATTCCTCTGGCCAAAAAAGGCATTGTGTCGGAAGTCGAGTTACTCAAGCTTAGGCGTCAGGTCAATGACCTCAATGGTGAACTGGCTTCGCTTCGTCTGATGAAACCTAAAATCAAAGCCACCCTCGATGAAGCCATCTTAAAACGCCGTGAAGCCGTGCTGACTTATAGAAATGAAACTCGCTCAAAAATGGGGGAGCTGGAAACGCGGCTTTCTCGCTTAAATCAAGCTCAGGTCGGTGCTCAAGATAAGGTGGACAAAGCCGTTATTACCGCCCCTGTCACTGGAACCATCAAAACCATTCATATCAATACGCTTGGCGGCGTCGTTCAACCTGGGATTGATTTGATCGAAATGGTTCCCGCCGAAGATCAACTTTTGATTGAAGCCAAGATTGCACCAAAGGACATCGCGTTCTTGCACCCAGGTTTACCCTCCGTCGTTAAGGTAACCGCTTACGATTTCACTCGCTATGGCGGCCTTGATGGCACGTTGGAGCACATCAGTGCGGATACTACTCAGGATGACGAAGGCAATAGTTTCTACTTAGTGAGGATCCGGACAGATGAATCCAGTGTCTTCAAAAAAGACGGCGGTGAATTACCCATCATTCCAGGCATGTTGACCTCGGTGGACATCATTACTGGAAAGCGGACAGTTTTGGAATATGTGTTGAATCCATTACTTAGAGCGAAAGAGTCAGCGCTTAGAGAGCGCTAAGAACAATAACAAGGAGAAGTTCATGAAAAACAGTGTCGTTAGTGCGCTCAGAATAAGTTCTATTGCACTAGCAGTAACGGCTAATTTGCTTTCTGCTTCAGTTGTCGCTCAATCTCTTGAGCAAGCAGTCGCAACAGCACTCGATACCAATCCGCAAATCCAAGGGGCATTCAATCGATTTAAAGCGAGTGAAGAGCTTATCAATCAAGCTGAAGCGGGATATTACCCGACGATCAACTTTGATGCAGGAATTGGCAGAGAGTGGACAGATACTCCGTCTACCCGTCGGGACGCCGGACAATATAATATCGACGAAGAAGTGGAACTGACCCGCAGTGAAATCGGTGTCTCGCTTCGTCAGGTCATCTTCAGTGGTTTTCAGATCTCTAATGAAGTGAAACGCACCGAATTTGAGGCCATTGCTGAACAATGGACACTGTTTGCAAGCGCTGAGGATCTAGCACTTGATGTTGCGAGGGCGTATGTGGATTTCTTGCGAGCTGAGCAATTCGTGGCGCTCGCCAAACGAAACTTGGAAAGCCATCAAACCATCTATGACCAAGTCAAAGAGAAGACGAACTCTGGGCTAGGCTCCACCGCCGATCTTTCTCAGGTGACGGGTCGACTTGCTCGCGCACACTCAAACCTGACTTCCGCACAGAATAACTTGTCTGATGCGCGCGTTTCTTATCAACGAATCGTGAATGCCGCGCCGGAAGATACTCGCATTCCTGTGCCAGATGCAGTGATGTTACCGAACTCTCTTGAGGCCGCCTTAGACATGGCCAAGACAGAACACCCTACGTTGAAAGTGGCTGGTAATGACATCAGCGCAGCCAAGGCACAACGCGATTCAGCGAAGGGAAATTATTACCCAGAAATTTCTTTTGATCTCTCCGCTCGCTGGGATGACAACCTCGATGGTGTTGACGGTTCATCGTTTGGCAGTAACGCCGATGTTGGCGGAAGCAACGACGAAATTCTTGCCATGGTGCGCGTTAACTACAATCTTTTCGCGGGTGGCGCGGACAGAGCGCGAGAACGCGAAGCGGCCTATTACATTGCCGAATCAAAATCGATTCAGCTTAGTGCATACCGCGACGTTGAAGAGGGCACGACCCTGGCATGGAATGCACGTGTTTTCCTAAAACAACAACTGCAGTTTCTTCGACAGCACGTTGAGGCTGCTGTAGAAACCCGTAATGCGTATGACGACCAATTCAAGCTCGGTCAGCGAACGCTGATAGATGTCCTTGACTCGGAAAATGAGCTTTTTCAGGCACGTCGAGAATACCTCGATGGGGAATTTGACGACATCATCGCCCAATACAGACTGTTGAATGCAACTGGTCAGTTGCTGGCATCGTTGCGTGTTAATACGCATGAAGTGTGGAAAGGCGAAGGCAACTATGAAGGAGGCGTAAAGTAATGAAAAAGATACTCGTAACCCTTTCCGCACTGCTGCTTCTTGGCTGCAGCTCGCAAGAGGTCGTGACGATGCAGGGTAATGCGTCACAAGTGAATGATCTTCGTGATCTGGATTATGACGGCGTGATTGATGCGCGTGAGAAGTGTGATGAAACGCTACGCGATGCAGCAGTGGATAACGATGGTTGCCCACGTTATCACGCCATGGAGAAATATCAGTTGAACATGAACTTTGACAATGGCTCTGCTGCGCTTCAGCCCAGCGACTATGTCAAGCTCGAGCGGTTGGCGAGCCTGCTCAATGAAAAATCGGATGCCAACATTATCATTGAGGGGCATGCGAGTAAGGTTGGAAACGCTGGTTATAATCTGGCGTTATCGGAGCGCCGTGCAGACGCAGTCATGCAGGCATTGGTCAACGATTTTTCAATCGCGTCACACCGTATCGAGACGCTAGGCTTCGGAGATACAGAATTGTTGGTTAATGAGGATTCTGAGTCTGCCCATGAGGCAAATCGACGCGCCATGGCAACCTTGTCAGGTAGCGAGAGTAGCCCTGATATGCGTTGGACTGTTTTCACTGCTGATTAAACGATTCTACAGAAGACAATGAGGCTCTAAGTGCAACACTTAGAGCCTCTGAAACCCAGTATGTTCAGGTTGTGTGGTTATGGCGTTTTAGATGCAGCGATCAATACATCTATCAGTGTTCCCAGTTGAAATCACTCACACGCTCATCAGCAATGTAGAACAGTAAATCATTGGGTTTTACTTCTGCATCAAGCGCAGGGTTGAGCTTCACTTCATCGTTGCGTCGAATGCCTATCAGTGTCGCATCGTGTTGTTGCTTCATTCGCATGAACAGTTCACTAACTGTGGTGTACTTGGCATCGCCCGGGTAAGTAACGGCGTATTGCGTCATCCCTTTTCGCGTATTCAGTAGCTCGTGATGCAGTTCTGATGAACCAGGATCGACGGCGGATTTTGCCATCATCTCGACAGACACTGACGGAATGCACTCCGCTTTCGGGCAATGACTCTTGAGGAGGTTGCTCAACACTTCTTCTTGGAAGTACGCCAGAATGTGGGCGTCTGGGTTCTTGCTCGCACAGAACAGCGCTGCCGCAAATGTGATGTCGTCTTCTGGGTTATCAATGATGATGCAGCTTGCGTCTTCAAAGCCTGCACGAGACATCGCTATTTCGTCGGTGAAGCTGGTGGTTCGGACGAACTCGATTTCTTTCGGCAAGGGGTTTTGAATCTCAGCGCGAACACATAAGACAATCGGACGCTTGTCTTTCTCTTCGTGAAGCAGCATGTCGATAAGGTGTAGGGTACGGCTTTCATTCCAACCCAAAATCAAAATGTGTCCAGACACGTCAACGCTCCTTTTTCCCAGTAATCCTTTACGCCAAAATTCTATGCCAATGCCAGCTAAACGACCGACCCCAATGGCAAAAATACTCAAGCCACAGGGGATGACGAATAAGGCGACAATCCACTTTCCTGCAACCGTTTGTGGCGACATATCGCCATAGCCGACCGTCGATGCGGTCACGAGTAAGTAGTAAACATAATCAACAAATGGCGATGTGAGCGAATGCTCACCTGCCAGCTTGAGGAGAATCCAGCTCAATACGGCGTATGTCACCACCGCAGTCAGAACATGTTTGCCACTTAAACGCTGAAATTGAGAGGTGATCCATCGGCGAACCATGTACCACTTTGTCATCAGACGTCTTCCTTTCCGTGTTATTTCAACTAGCCGCACACTATAACAGCCTAATCGTGATGCTAATTTCTCAATACTGCTGACTGTGAAAAAGTTCTCATCTTAGTGCTGGAAGCATAGAAACTTTCCCGCTAATGTCGAAGAAAAAGCGAAGCCATTTAAGCTAAGCATAAAAAGCCAAGTATAAAGAAGTCATGCATAGTGAAGCCATGCATAAGTGAAGCTCGGTATGAAAAAGGCATAGAGAGGTTGTGATGAGCGATAACAAATATCTTGATGAGTATTCTGAAGATAGCTTTTGGACGAAAGCTCGCAACTTTGCGCAAAAAGCAGGATATGACGTATTGGAGAAAGCGTTAAAACTCTACTATTCAGCAACGGATGACGATACGCCGAAGTGGGCGAAAACCACAATATTTGCTGCCTTGGGCTACTTCATTACACCGATTGATGCCATTCCTGATCTCACACCTGCCGTGGGTTTTTCCGATGATCTCGGTGTGCTCGTTGCGGCTGCCGCAGCGGTCGTAATGCATGTGAAGTCGGAGCACAGCGAAAAGGCTTCAGAGAAGCTCGACCATTGGTTTAAACCTAAACAACCTGAAGATGCAGGATTCAGCGAGTTTGACTGACGCCTTGATCATAACGTCAGTAAACTCACCTGAAGGGATGGCCTCTGAAATCGAGCATCTTCAGGTTGTTTGGGTAAAATAAAGTCGATTAAGGGAAAGCGCATGAAAGGAACTCGAATCAATCTCAGACATGCTTTTGACAATGTCTCTTTTCTAGAAGGAAGAACACCCGAGCATTCGTTGAGTGGTGAAGGCGAGGAAGCGTTCGCGACGTTAACGCCATATCGTGATGGCGGCGTGTTCATTGCTTTCTATGATGGGCAAAGTGAATGGGAACGCCACCCCGGTGATGAGCTGGTGCAAATTATCGAGGGGCAAACCACGGTATTTTTATTGGAAAACGGCGAAGAGCGTCCTGTTTCGTTGTCTGAGGGGGAAATGATTGTGGTTCCAGAAATGGTGTGGCATCGGTTCGATACCCCCAATGGCGTGAAAGTGCTTACCATTACACCTCAGCCGACAGAACACAGCATTGAGACACCAGCGACCTAAGCGCGAAATCTAAGCTCGAAAGCATCTGCTAAACAGATACCGGTGACTTTGGTTAATTGTCGCTACCCGTGAATGCATTGAGGGCGTAGAATGCCAGCCCTGCAATTTCTAGACAGCACCGATTAGGCTTTCACATGGCAAAACCGAGCAAGACATCTCCACAACAACAGAAAAAAGGCCTTCATCCTCGCAACCCACACAGAGCGAGATATGATTTTCCGGCCTTAGTCAAAAGCACTCCTGCTCTAGGTGCGTTTGTGAAGAAAAACCCGTTCGGAGACCTGTCGGTGGATTTCTCTGATCCAGAGGCAGTCAAAACCTTAAACAAGGCGCTGTTGAGTCATTTCTATCAGGTTAGTTTTTGGGACATTCCCAAAGGCTATTTGTGCCCACCGATTCCTGGGCGCGCGGACTATCTCCACTACCTCGCAGATCTATTGGCCGATACTCATAATGGCAAGATCCCCAAAGGTAAACAGATTAAAGGTCTGGATATCGGCATGGGCGCGAACTGTGTGTATCCGATGGTTGGGCATCGTGCCTACGGTTGGCAATTTGTGGGGGCAGACATTGACCCTGTGTCAGTCAAAGGTGCCAAACTGCTGGTGGAAGCGAACCCATCACTGAAAGGTGGCATCCAATGCCGATTGCAGAGTAACCCAGATAACATTTTCACCGGTATGATCAACGCCAAAGAGCGTTTCGATTTCACTCTTTGCAACCCGCCATTTCATACCTCGATGGAAGAAGCGACGCGCGGCTCCGAGCGTAAAGTGCGTAACCTTGCTGCTAACGCTCGTAAAAAAGGTGCTGACTCTCGTCCATCTCACGCTATGTCACATGCAGGCGCGAAAGGTGCACTTCCTGCGAAGGGAAAACCTGTTCTCAATTTCGGCGGACAGAATGCCGAGCTTTGGTGTCCGGGCGGGGAAGCTGCTTTTATCAAGCGAATGATTGATCAAAGTGCGGATTTCAAAACCCAATGCCTGTGGTTTACCACCATGGTGTCGAAAAAAGAGAATCTTCCTGTCATTAAGCAATCGCTAAAAGCCGTGAAAGCGAAAGACATTCGCGTCATTGAAATGGCTCAAGGCCAGAAGGTGACTCGTATCGTAGCGTGGACATTCTTAAACAAAGAAGCACAAGCTGAATGGTGCAGTGGCTGGGGTGAGTAACTCGGGCTAAAGAAAACAAGATAAGTGATTAGACAACGCGGCGAAGAACTTGCCGCGTTTTAGTATGTGCCATTTCGTGAATCTCATTCCCGCTGGTGATAGAGAAAACTTACGCTGAAACCGCCTTAATCCACCACAAACAGCTTGGCACCGATCTCGGTGGACGAGCGGTGTGCTTCGGCGTTGTCTGCAACTTGGTAGCTCATGCCGGGTTTGAGAATGTGAATACTGCCGTCATCGAGTTCCGTAGTCAGTTCACCCGATAAACAAAACAGAATGTGCCCTTTAGAACACCAGTGATCAGCCAGATAACCCGCTGAGTACTCGACGATGCGCACTCTGATCTCGCCAAACTGTTGAGTGCGCCAAAAAGCGACGCCTGTTTCGCCCGTATGTTCCGTGGGGGTGATGGATTCCCAATCCGTTGTGCCAAACGGCAAGTCTTTCATTTCCATTCGTATTTCTTCCTGGTGTGTTGCGATGTTCATAGCTGAGAGCGTACAAAACGAAAGCATCGAGGATAAACCTCTTTGACTCTACCGTTATCGTCAGTTTTGCATTTGAGCGGAGTGGAATCAATAGGCGATATTTTGAACAGTTGCGCTGTAATTAATTGATACTCAATAGAAAGGAAAAATAACCAGAGAATTTTGCATTGACCCCGGTACAACGTGGCGATTGTTGCGGTGTGATACTACCTCCCGTGTAGACGTAAGGCGGGAAAGGAAGTCCTCTCCTAGCCCTTTGTCAAAGCGAGTTTGGGCGACTTTATAACAGTGAGTGTTTGCTCACCTTTACATGCTATGTCCCTGACAAAAATGTTGTCTTTTATGCAGATTAGAAGTACATAGTTACTAACTTTATTTTGTTGGTTCTGGCGTGGAAAAATCGCTCAAAAAGCTGCCGTTTTTCATGGTATTGCTTACTGTGTTACTTTGCAGTTACGCCATTGGTGTGATTGGGTTAAGTGACGCCAAAATTACCTATAATAGAGCGATTAGCCAAGATTCCGCGCCAGACACTAAAATTGACACGTTAGCGGCGAAAACCACGTCGCCGCGAGTGCTTTACTCCGTTTCTCGTCCGCTGAAAAACAATGGGCTGCATTGGCCGCTAGTACTGGTATCCATTGGCGCACTTTTGACGTTCAACCGTGCATCTTACGGATTGCCCCAAAGTCATCTCTTATTTGATAGTCGCCGCCTTGCAGGCTGGCAAGACGCCAATCTTCAGTTTCGCTTTATTCATTCCCGTTAGTGACGTGTTTGCGTTGCATTTCGCCGATGCATTGCATCGTCAGGCTATAAAAAACGCATAAATCGTTCCAATGACTCCCGTAACACGCATTTCTTGAACTTTGGTATTTTGGAGAAACCATGTTTGAAGCCATTCAAGAAGTTTTAGTGGCCATTTGGCACCAAGACTTCGACGCCTTGCTAGCACCTGGTAGTGCTACCCTCATCTACATTATTGTGGCAACTCTGATCTGCTTGGAAAGTGGCTTTTTACCCGCAGCGCCATTGCCATGCGATAGCATCGTTGTCTTGGTGGGAACCTTGTCAGCAGTGGGTGTTCTTGACCCGTTCTTTTCGTTCCCGCTACTGATTATCGCCGCGGCAATGGGCAGCTGGTTTGCGTTTATGCAAGGGCGTTGGCTAAATCGACTTCCTCTCGTTCAGTCATGGCTGAAGCGAGTGCCAGAAAAGCAAATGCTGACCGTTGATTCTTTGCTGTGTCGTCATGGTTTGGTGGCGTTGTTTGTCGCACGCTTTGTGCCTGGTGTGCGTTCTGTGTTGCCGATGATGATGGGAATGCGCGTGAACGAAGTGCCACGTTTCCATTACTTCTCGTGGTTGAGTGCGACCATGTGGGTGTGTCTGCTGTCTGGCCTTGGCTTCTTATTGCCGTCATTGCCAGAGCCAATTAGCCGATTGGTGACCATGGGCTTGATGGCTGCACCAGTGATCACGCTGTGTATTGCGATTTTAACAGCATTGACATGGCGCATCCGAAAAGTGCTACGTCCAGATCTTAGTCCCGCGGAATAAGGTTGTAATTGTGCGCGATGACGATATCTTCGCGCACTGTTTTATAAAGTAAAATTGAGAATTTTGTGAACAGCTATCGCTTACGGATTGATTATCCGTTGTTTGTTGCGATTTGTGCTTTGATAGCTTTGGGGTCAATTAGTGTTTGGAGCGCGAGTGGGTTTAGCTTGCCAATTCTTGAGCGCCATTTAGCGCGTGTCGCGTTGGCTATTTTAGCGCTGATAGGTTTGTCTACTGTTCCAGCAAAAGTCTATGAAAATGTCGCCCCCAAGCTTTTTATTATCACAATTGTGCTTTTGTTGGGCGTTATCATCGCTGGCGATACCGTGAATGGTGCAAAACGTTGGTTAGCATTGGGACCCATTCGCTTTCAACCTTCAGAATTAATCAAAGTGGCCATGCCAATGATGATGGCTTGGTTGATCGTGAAAGACCCTGGTCGACCTGGGTTAAAGAAAATCGCTGTGTGTGCATTGGTCTCAGCCTTACCCGTTGTTTTGATTGCGATTCAACCTGATTTGGACGGTGCAATATTCACCGTGATGTACTCGCTGTTTGTGCTTTACCTTGCGGGGATGAGTTGGAAAATCATTGGCGTTGTGTTGGCAGCGGTTGCAGCGATATTGCCAGTGATGTGGTTTCTCATTATGAAAGACTACCAAAAAATGCGAGTTACCCAGTTTTTAAACCCTGAATCCGACCCACTAGGATCTGGTTATCAAATTATCCAATCTTTGATTGCGATTGGTTCAGGGGGCTTTGATGGGAAAGGCTTCATGAGTGCTACACAAGGCCAACTCGGATTTATTCCAGAAAGCCACACTGACTTTGTTTTTTCGACGCTCGCGGAAGAATGGGGGTACATGGGCAGTGCAGTTGTGGTGCTTCTGTACTTGTTTATTTCAGGGCGAACCCTGTGGTTGGCAAGCAGATCGCCGTCGATGTTTTCTCGTCTTGTGAGTGGTGCTTTGGCGATGAGTTTCTTTTTGTACGCGTTTATTAACCTCGGTATGGTGAGCGGTATACTGCCTGTAATGGGAAGCCCATTACCATTCATCAGCTATGGGGGAACAGCCATGATTACGCAAGGGGCATGCTTTGGTATTATCATGGCGCTTTGCTGCGGAGTTCAGCGCGCTGAAGCGACTTGGTCACAGAGAAGCATTTCGAAATCTTCACTGGGTTAACAAGAGCTAAGTCAACAATTAGTCATGAAAAAGGCAGGTGTTCAACCTGCCTTTTTTGCATCTGAAGCTGCTCAGAGCAAGCGACCTATTTGATGGTGACACGCTCAATAACAATCGGATCCATCGGCACATCGTCATGCCCTGCTACACGCGTTGTCATCGCGTTAGCAATGTTATTCACCACGTCCATGCCTGCTGTTACTTTACCAAATACGGCATAGCCCCAACCTTGGTTGGTGGTTGCGGTGTAATCTAGAAAGCTGTTGTTTTCCAAGTTAATGAAAAACTGTGCAGTGGCTGAATGCGGCGCATCAGTGCGAGCCATTGCTAGTGAACCAATGACGTTTTTCAAGCCACGGTTTGCTTCATTCACGATAGGTGCGTGAGTCGGCTTTTCTTTCATTTTCGCCGTGAAACCGCCACCTTGGATCATGAAACCCTTGATAACACGGTGGAAGATGGTGTTCTCGTAGAAGCCTTCTTGGCAATACTGCATAAAGTTTTTAGACGTGACAGGCGCTTTGTCCATGTCTAGTTCGATCTCAATGTCGCCATAGTTTGTAGTGAAGATAATCATTGGTGCTGACTCATTCGAAAAATGAAAGGGGCGCAGTATAACCCCAAATAGTAAAAGATGTGATGGTTTGCTGCTTAACGAAAACTGCGCTCAGTCACAGAGATTGAGCGCAGTTTATAGGGTGGTCAACGGCCGTTAATTGCTGGTTTCTGGCCGTTCGGGAATTTCATCCGGCTGGTTGTTTTCGTCATCATCCATCTCGCCTTCATGGAATTTGTGTCCTCCTGAGATATAGGTATACAGCACAGGAAGCACGAACAAGGTGAACATGGTACCCACAGCGAGGCCCGCGACAATCACGAGACCAATATTGTAGCGCGATGCCGCACCTGCACCCGTTGCGTACAGCAGCGGGATTAACCCTGCAATCATGGCCGAAGTGGTCATCAATATTGGGCGTAAACGCACGGTGGCGGCCTCTACAATGGCTTCCTGCTTCGACACGCCTTTCATGATTTGCTCTTCTTTCGCCACTTCACACATCAATATGCCGTGCTTGGTGATTAGCCCCACTAAGGTGATCAACCCGACTTGCGAGTATATGTTCATGGAGGTTTGGCCTGAGATGTGTGTCCAGCCTAACGCAATCAACGCACCGCTGATGGCGAGCGGCACAGTGAACATGATCACCAGTGGGTCGCGCACACTTTCGAACTGGCTGGCAAGTACGAGGAATATAATCGCCAATGCCAGCGCAAACGTCAGATAGAGCGAACTGCCTTCTTCAACAAACTGCCTTGCTTCACCCATAAACGAATAGGTGTAGCCTTGCGGTAAATCAGTCACCGCAAGGTTTTCAAGGAAGCTAATGGCATCACCCATAGCAACGTTAGGGGCGGGCACACCTTCAATCGAAATCGAGTTCATCTGGTTGTAGTGAGGCAAGGATTTGGCTTGGCCCTTCACTTCAAAACTCACTAGGCTAGAAAGCGGAATGGCAGCGCCGTTTTGCGCCGTGACATAGAACTGATTGATAAGGTGAGGGTTAGCGCGGTCGGCGCGTTCCACCTCTGGGGTGACTTCATAAGAGCGCCCATCAATATTGACGCGGTTGATATAGCCACCGCTCATCATGGTGCCTAATGTCGAGCCAATGGCTTGCATGGTTACACCATATGCGCCTGCAGCTTCGCGATCGATGGAGAGCTGCACCAGACCTGAGTCATATTTCAAGTTCACATCGGAATACACAAACAAAGGGCTGGCTTTCACTTTCTCCAATATTTTGCTGCCGATGTTATACAAGGTTTCAAAGTCTGAAGGACTCGTGATCACGAACTGCACGGGTAAGCCGCCGGATGCCCCCGGGAGTGATGGCATTTGATAGGCCGTGGCATTGATGCCCGGGATTTTCTTGGCAGCTTCGTTGATCGTCGCAGAAATTTCTTTCTGGCTTTGTGTTCTGTCACTCCAAGGGATCAGCGGGCCAATCGCAATACCTTGACTGCTGGTGGGCACGCCAATCATGGCAAGAGATGCTTCCGCCTGTGGTTGTTTGGAGATGATTTTGCCAATGATCTCCATGTTTGCTTGGATGTAGTCATTGTTTGATGTCGACGGCGTGCTGCCTATCACGACTACCACCCCCTGATCTTCATCTGGTGCAAGTTGCGACGGGATGAAAGTGAACAGCAAGGGCAAGGCGAGCAAGACGAGAATCGCAAACACCACCACAACAGGCTTACGGTTTAACACGGCGTGAAGGGCGCGTTCATAGCGTGTCGTTAATCCTCCTAAAACACGCTCAACCGTGGCTTCAAACCTGCTCGGTTTCTCATGATGTCTGAGTATTTTCGAACACATCATGGGTGAGAGGGTTAAGGCAACAAAACCCGAAATAAATACAGAACCTGCCAGTGTTAAGGCGAACTCTTTGAACAATGAACCGGTGACGCCCCCCATCAATGCTATCGGCGCGTAAACCGCGGCAAGCGTGATGGTCATGGAGATCACTGGAACGGCAATTTCTCGTGTGCCTTCTATGGCTGCTTTAAAGGGTTTGGTGCCCATTTTGATATGACGGTCGACGTTTTCGACCACCACGATGGCGTCATCAACCACCAATCCTATCGCCAATACCATGGCGAGCAGTGTCATCAAGTTCAGCGTAAAGCCAAAGGCTTGCATGACGACCATGACGCCGATGAGGGATAAAGGAATGGTCACGATGGGGATAACAACGGCGCGGAATGAACCAAGGAACAGCAATATTACGATAATCACGATCACTGCGGCTTCAACGATGGTTTTCACTACTTCGTCGATGGAATCAGTAATCGCGAGCGTGGAGTCATACAACACTTCGGCTTCAATAGTGGAGGGGAGATTTCGCTTGATGGATTCAAATTGGACCCGTATGCCAGCAGCAACATCCAGCGGGTTGGCGGTGGGCGTTGCGTTGATGCCGACAATAACGGCTTCACGGCCATTGGCGAGCGCGCGCGAACTATCGCTGCTTTTGCTCAAGTTCACTTCAGCCACATCACGCAGCATCACCACCTGGCCATTATCACTTTTGATGATCAGATTTTTCAGCCCTTCAACCGTGTCTACCTGACTATCAATGGTGCTGTTCAAGACCGTGAAATAGCTGTTGAACTGACCAACGGCAGATTGGTAATTGTTTTGCTGCAAAATGCCGACAAGCTCAGACGTCGATATGCCGTATTGCCCTAGTTTTTTTGGGTCAGGCCATATTCGAAGCGCAAACGGTGCGCCCCCCATCATGACGATATTGGATACGCCGTTGACGGTCGACAGCTGCGGATTCACCACCCGTTCCAAGTAGTCTGCGATTTGGCTGGAATTTAAATCACCACTGAAGAAGGAGATATACATGATAGAGGTGGTTGAGCCTGTCGATGATGTCACCGAGGGGTCATAGGCTTCTTGAGGTAATTGGTTTGTGACCGAATTAATCTGGGATAACACGTTAGCCAACGCGGCTTCTGGGTTGGTATTGAGCATCATGTTCAACACAATGCTCGAAGAGCCTAGTTGGCTCGCGGAGGTCATAAAGTCGAGGTTATCTACCTGCGCAAGTGCTTGTTCAAGCGGCTGCGTAATGAAGCCTTCCACCAAGTTGGCATCGGCACCAGGATACGGTGTGGTTACGGTGATCACCGTGTTGGTCATCTCTGGGTATTGACGCACTTGGAGGTCTTTCATTGCGTTCAAGCCCAATAAGAGCAACAGCACGCTGAGCGACGCCGCCATGACCGGACGATGTATGAAAATATCGGTAAATTTCATGTCCGGCTCCTTAAAGTTGCGGCATCTTTTCAGGCACGGATATTGGGTTAGGAACAATGTCCACTTTGGTGTTGTTGCCCAAATTCAATATGCCCGTTGTCACCACTTCATCATCAAACTTGAGGTCGCCTGTTATCAACGCATCGTTGCCGCTGCGTTGTGCCACTTCAACGGTGACTTGTTTCACCCGAGTTTCCTTGTCTTTCTTCTCCACCACGTACACAGAGTTGCCATACAAGGCAAAGACGATCGCGGTTTGAGGGACGACAAATTGGTCATCAAGATTGGAGAGCGAAATATTCACGTCGGCGAACATGCCACCGCGCAATGAGCGGTCATCATTGGGCAGTTCGGCCTGCACCATGACAAGCCCAGTTTGATTGCTGACGACAGGCTCAATCGCATTGATTGCCCCTTTATAAGTGCGGTCGGGGTAGGCTTCCACGGTTAATGAGATGGCTTGGCCAATGCTGATGTTTCCAAGTTCTGCTTGTGGAACGCTAAAACGAACCCGCATGACGGAAAGATCTTCCAAGCGCACGAGATCTGTTCCGACAGAGACATATTGGCCGAGATTGACGTTTCTAATCCCTAACAACCCATTAAACGGGGCTTTAATTTCACGCAGAGCAATGGTTGCTTGAAGGCTTTCAATGTTCGCGAGCATGGCTTGATATTTTGATTGCGCGGTTTCGACACTTTGTTCAGACACTGAACGCTCTTTGTAGAGTTTCACCAGTCGGTTGTAATCATCCCGAACGGAAGGAAGCTGCACTTGCTGAGCTTTTAAATCGGCTTTTTGAACCGAAGAATCCAGCGCAATCAGCACATCACCTTGTGACACGGAACCGCCATTTTTGAAGTTGATGGCGTTCACAATACCTGATACTTCGTTAGACACATCGACCCCTTGATTGGGTTCAATAAAGCCTATTGCGCTGATGCCTTGCGGCCAAACCGTGGGGGTGAGCTTTGCGGTAGTGACGGGGTAGACAGGCTCCGGTAGGTTAGCGAGCGCATTATCAATCTTATTGTTTACGAAGAGGTTGAAGCCAATCACTGTGCCGAAAGCAAGCACGACGATCACTATCATCCCTATTACCCACTTACTCATGCGCGAATCTCCATGCTTGTTTCATCTTGTGAGGCGATAAAGCGCCAGCTCAGTTGCAACATGACTCACTTCGTCGGTCGCATTATGTGAAAAGTATAAGTGGCGGGTAAATTGGGAGTGTGTCCATGTTGGGACGAAACGGCGGCAATATGACAGCATTTCTTGGCAGGCCACCGAGTTTTGAATCACCGGCTACTAAAGCTGAAAAACCCCAGTGAAAGGACAATTGACGGGTTGGAGGCGTCAACAATATGGGAAAAGAGTCATTAAACAGATCGTTATGTTTGCTAAGTTTGGTTTTGGAATGCCAAACTAATCGGCGTACTGGGTTACCCCATGAAGCATGAGATTCAACACCGCACGAACAAGGAAAATATGATATGGACTTCAATTCGCTGCTTCTTTTCGTCGTCGCTTGTCTTGCGATCAACATGATCCCGGGGCCTGACGTTATCTACATTGTTTCCAATACCATGAAAGGAAAGATGGCCAGCGGAATGAAAGCGGCGTTTGGCTTGGGGGTTGGTTATTTTGTCCATACCCTCGCGGCTTGTTTGGGGTTGTCCGCCATCATTCTTAGTTCGGCCATGCTCTTTAGCATTGTGAAATGGCTAGGTGCTGCCTATTTGATGTATTTAGGGGTTCAGGCGTTGATTTCAATGTGGCGTGGCGGCAGTAAAGTGGTGTTGACGGAAGAGGAAGCCAAGTCATCAACCAAGAACGTATTTATGCAAGGCGTGATCGTCAGCGTGTTAAACCCCAAAGTGGCGCTGTTTTTTCTCTCGTTTTTGCCGCAATTTATCGATACATCCGCGGGCTCTGCATCGCTGCAGTTGTTAATGCTTGGCTTATTGTTCAGCGGGTTAGCAACAGTCATCAATGTGTTGTATGCCTTCGTCGGCAGTTGGGCTTTTCGTCGACCTAACGCCCAGCGTTATTCCCGTGCATTAGAAGGCGTATCAGGCTTTCTGTTAATTGGATTAGCTGGCAAGGTGGCGGTTAGCGATCGATAATCGCAACGTCACGTAAAGCGACGCTGAGTCGCTCAAACAAAAAGAGAACATGGACAGAATCGTACAACTCGTCAAACAAGACCCAATGCGAATGAAGGCGCTTGATTGCGTCTTTCAACTCGGTTTACCTCAATCTTATCTTGCTGCGGGGTTTGTTCGTAATCTCGTTTGGGATTACTTACACGACAAGCCCGATCCCACGCCCCTCAACGACCTTGATGTGATTTATTTCGATCCAACCGAAACACGCTGGGATGCGTATCTGGAATACGAAGAAAGGCTCAATAGCATGATGCCAGAACTAAACTGGCAGGTTCGAAATCAGGCTGCCATGCATGAACGAAACGGCGACCCCGCGTATGTGAGTTCGGTTGACGCTATGCGCTACTGGCCGGAAAAAGAAACCGCAGTTGGCATTCGAATACTGGGCGATAACCAATACGAATGCGTGTCAGCCTTCGGCTTTGAGTCTCTGTTCGCCCTTCACGTCACACATAACCCCAAACGGGAACGTGCGGTATTTGAACAACGCATGAATTCAAAAGGGTGGTTAACGCACTGGCCTAAGTTGAAGGTGGTTATGCCTGCTGACTAGCGTCAGTTCAGGCGTGTTGGAAATGTTTCAAGTATTGAGAATCAGGCAATCAGCCTTTTTATTCCAGAACATTATTCCACAACATTATTCCACAACATTATTCTTCGACATTCGGCTCAAGTGGCTTGGGTTTTTCAGTTAGGTTTTGATAGGCAAAAGAGAGGGCGATCACCGTTATGATGGTGACGACATAACTCAAAAAGGTGAGTAGAGCAGGAGGAACGGAGAGCAGCGCAAAAGGGACCAAAAAGAAACCAAAGATGAAGGGTGTAACCGCCACAACACAAAACATATATAAGGTTTTTTGAGCGGTTTGATGCCATGCATAGGGAAACGATACGCCTTGTCCAAGCGCGATTGCTGGGAACACCAAACTCAAGCGGCAAGAGATGACTCCTGCAACGATGGCCAATATGCCGACCACAGCACCAATCAACGGCGTCAGCAGAAAGATCACGTAGACTCCGACTAAAAGCGCACTATAGTGAGCAAAAAACCACAGTTCTATTTTTCCTATGGTAAATCGTCCCCATTTGGGTACTGAATCTTCCCCTTGCAGCACAATCCTATGAACGTTGATGGCGATGATTGTACTTAGCAATGCTTCAATGAAAGTCACTGCCCAGTAAAACAATTCGTCTTGTAATTCTATCGCTACCAAGTTCACGAGTATCGCTATCAGAATTGGAATAATGGTTGTGCGAAGCAGCACCGTTTTGTTTCTGAAGGTGAACCAAAAAGTGCTTGAAAGCGTGTCACTAAACATCGAGATTTCCTTTCCAATCCATTGTCTGAACTCATTTTGTCAGTGAGCCATACTCTACGCTAACGCAATCTGTCTTACAGCAGACACTCATTGGTAAGACAATAGTTCGAAAAACGTTGAAGGGGGATTTTGCAGTGTGCAGGCGCAATGTTATTTGCGTGTGTCTTTCAGGATTTGTTTTAGCTCCTGAATCTCGGCTTTCAGGGCTTTTACTTCTTCATACACCGCGTGATCTTTGGCTTCTTGTTCCGCTTTCTTTTCGGGGGTGCTGATCAGCCAGGATGCAAATACGGCGGTAAAGCTACCAAACAAACCGACTCCCATGGTGATCAATATGATCGCCACAATCCGCCCTTCAAATGTCACGGGATAGAAGTCGCCATATCCGACGGTAGTGATGGTGATAAACGTCCACCAAAATGCGTCTGCTGCGGTTTGAATGTTGGCGCCTGGAATGCCTCGTTCAAGATAAAGCACATAGATAGAGCCAAACACCATCATCATTAATGATGTAACGATCAGAAAGTGAAGGGACGACGAGGCTTTGTTTTCTGTGATCGCATGGCTGATCATCGAAATGGATTTGATAGCACGCACCAAACGCACGACACGAAGAATGCGCGCATATTGGTTAATATCCATCAAGGGAATGCAGGAGATGAGATCAAGCCATCCCCATTTCATATATTCCATTTTATTCGGCGCAGCACGGAACTGTTGCACGAAATCGACGAAGAAGACTAAACAAATCAACGTGTCGACGTAGAAAAGTATTTCCCTCGCTTCCTCTGAAAGTGGAAACAGCATTTCCACCATCAGAGACAGGACAACAAACAGCGACAGAACCAAAACCCCAATTTGAAATGGCGTTACGGATTCGGGTAATCGTTCGTTGAGATGTGTTGTCCTTAGGTTGATCATGTGGCGTTAATCCTGCTCTGCGATTTCACGAGACAAGGTGCGGTAAGCGTTTGTCACAGGAATAACAATTTGAGAGAACAATGCAGTTCCCCACAAAAGGTTACCCAGAATAGCGGGAATGTAGGGCACCAATATCAAAGCCAATATCGCCATGATGATACCAAACCATCGGATTTTCGCGGTCGCAAATTGGTGAGCTTTACGCAACTCGATGATGTTCTGAATCACCAAGAGGCTATACAAGTAAACGGCCAGTCCAAGGCAACCTATCACTGCGTATTTGTAAGGGTAGCTTTCCCAGAAGCCGACTTTCACTTCAGCGGAAAGCGCGACGCCAACACAGACCGCCGATAGCATTAAAGTCACGTGCGCAAGCGTCCAAATGGTTAAGGTTTTCTGGCTGGTATCTTTGGGTTTGCCGTTACCAACAAAGTCAAAGTACATCCAGCACATCGCAAAAATCGCTGCTCCGCCAATCACATAGTTCACAAATACATCGGCAGTCACCGTACCAATACCAACGTCAGACAAGGTGATAACAAGCTTAAAAAAGCCTTCGCCAGCAACAATCAACAGTAACAAAGCAAAACGTTCTGCCATGTGACCTATACGCGGTACACAGCGATCGAAGCGTGTGACCCCGATTTTTGGCATGGCAAATAGGCACATCATCAGCACAACCCCAGCGCCAAACAGCAGATAGCCATAAGGCTGTGGCAGGAAAGCACTTACGGCAAAGATGGTCGCCCCAATACCGTAGTTACGGGACATTTCGCACGGAAATGGGTCTTGGCTATTCGCGCCAACAAACCGCGCTCGCCGGTAAAGGTTGGCAATAATAAAACGGTTTATGGCGTAACCCATGGCAAAGAACGACCAGCCATTGCCATCTATCGTCGAGATCGAGGAAGACATCAACATCACAGTGATGATTTGTGCCGACATCATGTAGCGATGGTGAATGTCTGTGCTGACATAAATGGAGTTGAACAGGCTGAGGTCAAACCACGCAAGCCAGATAACAATGAATAGGGCTGCAAAGACGAAAAAACCGCTGAAACCCAAATGGTGACTCAGATAGTTACCCAGCACAAAGATAGACACCACATGCACAAGGTCATAGAACAGCTCCATCCAGTGAACATGATCACTGTTTGAGTCGCTATCAAGATAGTGTTGTGGCTTCCGCCATAATGGGTGATCTGAAAAACTCATAACAACTTCCGTGTATCAGGAATGACTGAATTAGACGTGCATTCTAATTCCCAACCTCTCGGTCATATTTATTGATATTGAGAAAGCAGTCCCGAAATTTCGAGCTAAGGGTGATATGAGCGTAAGGCGCTTGTTCATACTGGCGACCCGCTTGATATTCGTGTTATGTTATAACATAACAATTAAGAACAAAGTGAATGGATGCTAGCAATGTCAGTTGGTGCAATACAAAAGTTACCAGTAACGGTGTTATCTGGTTTTCTAGGTGCAGGTAAAACGACAATTCTCAGTCATCTACTCAACAACGTAGACGGAAAAAAAATCGCCGTCATCGTGAATGACATGAGTGAAATAAACATAGATGCCGCGATAGTTAAAGATCAGGTATCGCTGAACCATAGCCAAGAAAAGCTCGTTGAAATGAGCAATGGGTGTATCTGCTGTACGCTTCGTGAAGACTTACTGGTTGAGGTTTCCAACCTCGCCAATAGCGGGAAGTTTGATTATCTCGTGATTGAATCCACGGGTATTTCTGAGCCTCTTCCTGTCGCTGAAACCTTTACGTTTACGGATGAAAATGGCGTTTCACTTTCAGATGTCGCACAGCTCGATACCATGGTCACCGTGGTTGATGCCGTCAATTTCCTCAAAGATTTTGATGAAGCCAAAGATCTGACCGAAACGGCAGAATCGTTGGGCGAAGAGGACGAGCGAAGTGTCGCCGACCTCCTTGTGGATCAAGTGGAGTTCGCTGATGTCATTCTGATCAGCAAAACAGACGTTGCCTCACCCGATGACCTGCAGCGCTTAATTGCCATCCTTAAAAGCCTCAACACCGAAGCCAAGATCATCCCGATTGCGGAAGGCAACGTAGACACTGACGCCATCTTGAACACTCGTTTGTTTGATTTCGAACGCGCTCAACAAGCACCGGGTTGGCTAAAGGAAATGCGCGGTGAACACATACCTGAAACCGAAGAGTACAACATTGGTAGTTTTAGCTACTTGGCGCGTCGTCCTTTCCATCCTGAAAAATTCCATCAATTCCTTCATCGCACAGAAAACTACGGCAAATTGCTGCGCTCAAAAGGGTACTTCTGGCTAGCCTCTCACCCTGATTTTGCATGGCAATGGAGCCAAGCGGGTGGTATGGCGAGATACGGCGCAGCGGGACTCTTCTGGAAAGCCGTTCCAAAGGAAGAATGGCCGACAGACACTGATTACCTCGAATCCATTCAAAAGCAATGGGTAGAACCGTTCGGCGATAAGCGTCAAGAGCTTGTTTTCATCGGCCAAGGGCTAGATCAAGCCCAAATGATGGCCGACTTGGATGCGTGCTTGCTGAATGACGATGAACTCTCAAAAGGCCACGCTTATTGGCAAGACGTAAACGACCCATTCATTACGGCGGAGTGACCACATGTATTCTGATACTTCTCTTTCTCAAACTGACACCATCGGCCCTTACCCTGCTGAGGCTGTTACGCGCACAGAAGCGATAGGTTCGCATCCCACTGTGCTAGGTGACATCTACCGTGATGACACAAACATCGCGATTTGGGAGAGAGAACTCCCAATGACAGTTCGAAACGCTGTCAGCGCGTTGATCAAAGAGAAGCCCCATTACCAAGCTTCCATGAACGTCACACCAGACAATGTGCGCGAAAGCCTAGAAGAATCTCTCGATCTGGTGGTGCATCAATCACTGATCAATGACATCGAGCTACTGGTTAACATGTTCTGCTGTTTGTTTGATCTCAAACGTGCAGGCTTGCGGTTAACGGTGATTGATAAAGCCATGTGTCCGCGTTTTCACACCGATAAAGTCCCTTGTCGTTTGGTCACCACGTATCAAAACGTTGCGACAGAATGGCTGCCCCACAATGTTGCCGACCAATCCAAGCTAGGAAGAGGAAGCGACGGTAAACTGGACAGCGAATCAGGCTTGTACAACAGTGAGGCAGAAATCCGTCAGCTCAATTGTTTTGACGTCGCCTTACTCAAAGGGGAAAGCTGGGAAGGAAACGAAGAAGCAGGTCTTGTACACCGATCCCCCGCGCATGATCCTGACCAATGCCGACTGCTTTTAACGCTCGATTTTGCGGATTGATGGAAGAGGTAGGATTTGAGCCAGAGAGTCTTAGGCCGTGACTGCTAAGCTCATGCCTAACGCAGACAGCCCCACATGGGGCTGTTTTTCGTTATCGGCGATCAAGCGGTTTTCGCCAAACCAGATAGAGAACAAACACGCCGCCCAATGCAGCCGCCAAGGCCAATTCATCCAACAGCGCCTAACTTTTAAAACGTCCTTCCATGAAATGCACCGTGCATTCATCTTCTCGGTTGGGTTCAGTGACAATATGTTGATTGATGATTCCGGATGACAAGAAAGTACCGAAACCCCTTTCGTTTCAGAAGTAAGATATCTAACTAACACATTGAAAATAAACCAATGCTCTGTCTTTGTCTCATTAACGTCATGTAGAAGAAAACTGGCGATCACTATCTTGTCTTTTTCCACTGTAAAGCTTCTTCGGTCAGCTTAAGGTCCGTTGACTTTGCGCTGGCTTCTTTCAGTTTCGAAAAGGATGAACGCAATGTCAGAACAATCAAAAAATGGAATCAACAGACGTCGTTTTATTGCAGGTTCAGCGGCTGCTTCCGGCACGTTGATGCTCGGTGGTATCGCTCCGGCATTTGCGCGTGGAGACAGCAAAAGACCAGGCACACCTTACGGCGTGGCAAGTGGTGACGTGACACAAGGTGAAGCTATGCTTTGGTCTTCGTCCAAAGTACCTGCCCAGATGTGGGTTGATGTTTCCTATCACGAAGATTTCAGCAGGCACATGACTTTACAGGGCCCTAATGCACTGGGCGAAACTGGGTTTTCCAGCAAACTGGCAATTAACGGTTTGGCACCAGGCCAGAAAGTCTTTTACCGTGTTCGCTACCAGTCGTTAGAAGATTGGCAAAGCTGGGGCGAGCCCGTGGTGGGTTCGTTTAATACGCCACCGGCAGTGGCTTCTAACATCCGGTTCCTTTGGTCGGGCGATACTGCAGGGCAAGGCTGGGGGATCAACGAAGAGTGGGGCGGAATGCGCATTTATGAAACCATGCGTCAGACTGCACCGGATTTCTTCATTCATTGTGGCGATACCATTTATGCGGATGGCCCGCTGAAAGAAGAAGTCACCCTCAAGAGCGGCGATGTGTGGAAGAACATTGTCACGCCAGAAAAAGCCAAAGTGGCGGAGACGCTTCAGGAATTTCGCGGGAATTTCTCCTACAACATGATGGACAAGAACGTTCGTGCCTTTAACAATGAAGTGCCGATGATTGTACAATGGGATGACCACGAAACCGTGAACAATTGGTATCCGGCAGAAGTGCTAAACGATGAGCGTTATCAGAACGAACAGAGCGTAGCCTTGCTCTCTGCCCGAGCGCGTCGTGCTTTCTTTGAAATGAACCCGATTCGCAGTACCGACACGGATCCTCAACGTATTTACCGTAAATTTCATTACGGCCCACTGCTGGATGTATTTGCGATTGATATGCGCAGCTATCGCGGAGATAACGGGGCGAATAATCAAACCGAACAGAACGCAGATACTGCTTTCTTTGGCAGCAAGCAAATCCTTTGGCTCAAGCAACAACTGCTGGCGTCAAAAGCCACGTGGAAGGTTGTTGCTTCAGACATGCCAATTGGCATGATTGTCTATGATGACTGGAAGACCAAATCGACCTTTGAAAACATGGCAAACGGCAATGGACAGCCCAAAGGGCGTGAACTCGAAATGGTTGAGTTGCTGCGTTTCATCAAGCAGAACAAGATTGAAAATGTGGTTTGGCTGACCGCAGATGTTCACTACACGGCTGCGCATTATTATGATCCAAACAAAGCGCAGTTCCAGGACTTCGAACCCTTCTACGAGTTTGTCTCTGGTCCGCTCCATGCAGGCACCTTCGGCCCGAGTGACATGGATAATACCTTTGGTCCGCAAGTCTTGTTCAGCAAGCATCCGGAAGGCGGACAAATCAATCTGCCACCATCAGCGGGCTTACAGTTCTTCGGACAAGTGGATATTGATGGTGAATCGGAAGAAATGAAGGTGACGTTGAAAGATCTGGTTGGCAGCAGTTTATACACCAAGACGCTGACACCGAAGAAACCCGCGTAATGAAAACAGCCCTCCTGTTTATGGGAGGGCTGTTTGCGCGTTAGCGACTAAAACTTAGCTTCGGTGATTGCATCAAAAGGAAAACCGATTGCTTGGAAAGACACTTTAAGACATCAAGACTTTTGCCATGAATAGGCAATGGCATTCAGTGTAGTCTCAGTTTAGTTTATTCGAAGCCAATGGCCTAGATCTCCGAATCCACGTCACTTCTGTCCAAGAGCGTGCTGGCGCAGTTCACAGCAAACATTTACTTTGGGTTACTCGATTCCGAGTAACTTTATTGCTATGTTTCGCAAAATATATTGAGAATCGCGTGCGCGTTATTTTTCCAGATACCGTGCAGAATAATGTCTGGATTGGCTGAGGGCAAAATGAAAACTAAGATAATTATGTCGTTTCTGCTTGCTGCATTGTGTGTCAGTGTCAGTGCCAAGGAGTCGAAATACCATTCTGCGCTAACAGTCAAAACGGTATTCAGTGAGGACAGAAACAAACCTGTAGAAGTCTATTACTGGTATCCCACGACGAACGAAAAAAACAACTTCACGTTTGGAAAGGGCAACATTTTTAAACCCGTCGAAACACAGTTAGACGCCCCTTTAGCCCGTGGCAAATTTCCCGCTGTGCTTTTGTCGCAGGGCGGAACACGGTCAGCGTTTTCCCACAGTGGTTGGATAGCCTCAAGCCTGGCGCAACAAGGTTATGTCGTTATTATACCTAAGCCTCCAGCACCGAACGAAATCAATGCAGAAATGGCCGTCGATGAAATCACATTCAGAACCAGTGATTTGGTGCTTGGGCTGAAAGCATTGAGTTCGGTCGGAATACTGTCCGAAGGAGTGGATACTGGTGAGGTACAGGGTGTCGGCTTTTTTCTAGGTGGCACGTCAATGCTGATGCTCTCCGGCGCGCAAATAAGTCCGGAAAAATACCGAACATCGTGTGAAGACGGCACCAATATAGACTGTCATTGGTTACGTGAAAATAACGTTGACGTTACCAAAATCCCAGATCAAAAATTCCACCGATTTCAGTCTGAAAACAAACTGAAATCGGTGGTCGTTATTAACCCTGAGCTAACTAAAACCTTTGTCCCTGAAACGCTGACCTTGATGAACAATGCCATCACCGTGGTGACGCTCTCTGCTGGGCTACATCCCGCACTGACCCCTGCCGAACCACTTGTTGCTCTTCCCAATGTAACACTTCAAGATATACCCAGTGCGACTCAGTTTAGTGCGTTCGCAGAATGCACTGAGCGTGGCATTAAAATTCTCGCATCAGAAGGGGAAGAAGCACTTTGTCAGGGGCGTGACGAGGTTTCCGTAAAGGATAGCCACCAGCAAATTTTGGATGTCATTCTGGCTCAGTTAACAAAGTCATAAGAATAGCCAAAAAGCGGTACTCTCTTCCGCATTGTCTGCTTAAACAAGCAAAGCGCGAAGTGAGTTTTCACGTTTTTCTGGCTAGTCTCGACCTAAAAATCAGCTACGTTTTTAAGCACAATACGGATAATCATCAAATAAATAATGGGTTAGCAACGGCAAGGTTGTCCCCACAAGCAAGTTAGCTTTTGGCTCTAGATTATTTGTGTCCAAACCCGTGTCAGGCCGATCAGTTCTGGCACGTTCATGCCCCAAAGTCAGCCAATCTTAATTTTAACGCAGTAATGTAGACATTTTTTTACATAGTTATTGTAATCTTAACTGAGTTTTTTCATGTATATAAGTGGCTCTTCACCGTTTAGGGTGGAAAGCCATACAAAGGACTAAAGCGATTTTGGGTGGTTTGGTTAGCTCCTGTAATCACAACGTTATGCTCTAGAGGGAAAATTATGATTTTTACTACTACAGAAAGTATTCCAAATCGTGAGATTGAGGATATTCTGGGTGTTGTAACTGGAAGTGTTGTCCAAACAAAGCATGTTGGTAGAGACATTATGGCTGGTTTAAAAAGCATTGTTGGTGGAGAATTAAAAGGCTATACGGAAATGCTTTCAGAGGCTAGGGACAAAGCTATTCAGCGGCTAGTTTCTGAAGCGACTGACTTAGGTGCTGATGCGGTAGTAGGTATTCGGTTCTCTACGAGTGCCATAAAGGATGGCTCATCTGAAATTATGGCTTTCGGAACAGCAGTGAAGTTACGAACATAACAAATAAGAATAAGTGTCGCGTAGCCGGCACTTTATTCGGGTGTTGAACAATACCCTTTCATCACCATGGCATGAGCATTTCCCGAAACTCAACGTATTCGAAACGAGCATCCTGTATCATTGGTTCTAAATGACTTCTGTCCAAAAGCAATGCAGGCACACCGGCAGAGACACGTTTTGAGTCGCTATTCCCCACACCTGACTGCTGCCATAATTTGAGGTCTAACCGTTGCGTCCATATCTGCAACACTGATCGACGCTAAATGATTCAGCATTGAATTTTCTGCACTTGCGTAGAATTCATTTATATACCCTCCCAGTATGTTTGAAATCGGCTCTGCTCCCTCTGGGTGTCGTGCAAACACCTCTACTTTTTGGCATGCAGACTCATAAACTTCTCGCAAATTGATCTCTGATGGAGGGCGCGCCAACTTACTGCCTCCGCTAGCACCTCTTTTAGTTTCAACCAGTTGGGAGTTGTTCAGCCGAACGAGTACGCGTCTCAGTACCACAGGGCTTGTACCAAAGCTCTTCGCCAAAATGGTAGATGACACTAGCCTATCTTCAGTTGATGCGAGGTAGCCGACGATGTGTAGTCCAATGGCAAAATCAATGTTCATAATTAAATGTAACCTAATCAGTTGCATTATGTGATTTCTAATTGTAACCTTTTTAGTGTTAATTTGAAATCGACACATTAAAGGAGTGAGGTGTGAATACATCGGGAATGTTAAAGGTATCTGCGGTTTTATGGGTGATATGGGGTTTAGTACATACGCTCGCGGGTACTATTGTGATGAGTAATGACGCGGCGATGGCCGTGCAGGCCGTTGCTGATGGGGTAGACCCCAATTTGCTTCTGGCGGAGTATCCTGCCGCAGCGGGGGCAATTATTAACCAGCATGGTTGGAATTTAGCATGGTTTGGTGTTGTAACCATTATTGGCGGCATATTTATTTGGCGTGGCAATGTGACGGCAATTTTCATATCAGCATTGGTGGGTGGTTTAGCTGACTTGGGCTACTTTATGTTCCTAGACTTAGGTGGTTTTGTGAATTTTGTGCCGGGTACAGTCATGACGATAGTGTCATCGCTAGCCATTGTTCTAAGCTTCCTCGCCTACTTTCGACGAAACAACTAACAGCCTTTTTAAGCGTGCGATCGGTCATCACCGGTCGCATTGTTTCTCTCTCATTCTCCATTCCTCTCTAACGTATCAGTTGAAATAGGAAGTGATGGAAAGTCAGATAGTGATTCAGTTCTTTTGACGTCAATGGTTAAATCCTAACCATTCATGCGGACGCTCTGTGTTGAAAAGGCTTTCTGTGCAAACAGTTGGCAATGTTTGTTGTCGATAGGTCCATATATAGAAAGGGCCAGGGGCATAGGCTGTGATTCATCCAGAAGTCTCTTTAGGTTTGCTAGGGTGGTCGCGGCGTAGAATCTAGCGGTGAAGAGAGTATCAACCCGCTCACCGTCTAAAAGGAAAACAATATCTTCGCTTCCCATGTATTGAGATAGTAGATATTTGTCGCTTGCGTCTTTTCCTAGAATACTGACCAACAAATTTTCTGGGCAATGTAGTCGTTCAATTTGGTAGATGAAGCTACTTTCGTTGGTATTAAGCGGCGTTTTCATTTTCAACTCCCAACCATCGTCTGCCACATTAGCTAGAAATTGTCTTTCGAAGAGTTGGTGTTTTGACTCTGTCAGTTCTAGCGAGTAGCGAATCACTTTAAACGACAGGCTCATACAGGCAACCAAGATAATAATGGCAAAAGTGGTGATGTGGCACCTCATTGTATTTACCCCGTTCGTTGGAATGATATCACCAGAGGTGATGCAGAAATGGCTAAAAGAAGAAAGTTATAAACAATCGCCCCCCACCCATCGTGAACAAAAACATAGGTAGGATAGTCGATAGACATAATTCCAATTCTCATGATATTCATAAAGGCGAGGGTGATAAACATGAGAAATATCCACTTGATGTTCAGTTTTTTGTAACCTATGAGGAAGTAAATGCACATCCAACCGAGAAGAACAAAAGAGAAATTAGAAAAAACCGAACAACCAATTCCAATAGAAAGATTGTGACCATCGCTAAGCATGAGATGATTCTTATCGACATAGAGATCTGTGTAAAAGGGAGAAAGAAATTTACCTATAATCCAAGTTTCGGCGTTAAGTATCATATTACTGGATACTTTGAATAGACAGTTTTGCCAGATGAAACTCAACGCCAGCATAAAGAGAATTGCCAGTTCTTCTTTGAACTCCCCTGTTTGAATTCGATATGTGATTATTGCTAGTAGCAAACCAACCCAAGCGGCTAAAGAGCTGGGGATTATCGAGAATATAGCAAGAATACAGCAAGGTATGATCAGATTCGTTTGCGAGTCACGGTTTGAGAAGTGCAAGTAGATGATTGAGAAGAATGCTAATAGAAGAACCGGATTAATAGGAATTGAGCTTAGCCCTTGCGACCAAGAAATAAAGCCACCTGTTAACCCGTTGATACTTGCTAATAATGCGAGCAAGAAGAATAAGGTGTAATTAAATACACCTTGTTCTGTTTTTTGCTCCTGCTTAGTATGCATCGACTTATTTCTCGTCGAGACGTAGTGCCCGTTTTCTCATGTATAAGCCTATCCCAGCTGCGGAAAATAATAATGCTGCCCCCAAAATCCCAGATGAGAACTCTCCCATTGGTGCAGAAGAAGAAGATGCACAGTGAGGGTTTCCAACATGCTTTCCATTTCCACATACTGCATCGGGTACAGCGTAGGTATAGGTGGATATGAGAAGAAAACCTGACGATAAAATCAATTTAAAACCATTATTCATCGATATGCCCTTAAGGTATGTATCGTTTACTATTTTGTTTCTCAAAAAGCATATTATTTGCAATTTGAAAAAAATTCCTTTGTGATAACCTCGGAAATAAGGCTATGAATTTACCGATACAAGAAGCATTCCAGCATGATGTTCGGTATTTTTTCCACCGGATAAGCTGAATCGAATCGTTGCCTAGGTCATATAATTACGAAAGTGATACGCAATGAATATCGGGTTATCTGGGTATTTCGGACTGGTATGAAAATAGGGTGTTCGAATGAGCACCCTAGAATGTTCGATGTGATGACTAGATTTTCATCACTAACTTGCCGCGAACGCGACCTTGAGCGCTGATTTCAAAAGCCGTAGGTACGTCCTCTAGAGTAAAGGTCTGCGCTACTGTCACGGTCAATTGACCTGCATCCACTAACTCTGCGATCTGTCGCAACTGTTCACCATTGGCCTGAACAAATACGAATTCTGCAGATACACCGAGGGCTTTTGCTTCGGCTTCAATTTCCGGTGAGATACCCGTGATAGAAACGAGCTTACCGCCACGCTTTAATATATTGAGAGACTTGCGCTGAGCGTCGCCGCCCAAGGTATCAAACACCACGTCCACTTTTGCGCTAGCAAGAACCTCTTCAAAATCCGCTTCGGTGTAATCAATGATTTGATCTGCACCAAGGCTCGATACGAACTCTGCATTTGCAGCAGACGTTGTCGTAATCACCTCTGCACCTTTGGCTTTCGCCAATTGAATGGCAATGTGCCCAACACCGCCCGCGCCAGCATGAATAAGCACACGTTGGCCTGCTTCAAGTTGACCTGCGTTAAATAGAGCCTGCCAACTCGTCAAGCTGACCAAGGGATAAGCAGCAGCGACGGTGTTATCAACAGAGCTGGGGGCTTTCGCCAGATTGTTTACATTCACCACGCAATATTCAGCAAAGGCACCATCATAGCCAATCACTGGCATGGCAAATACACGGTCACCGATGTTAAATTCGGATACTTCTTCACCCAGTTCAACAACGTCACCCGACAGATCCCAACCTAGCGTTAAAGGCAGGGCTTGGTTCACTAGCACCGCCAAATCCCCGCTAGCTATTTTCCAATCCACAGGGTTGATGCCTGCTGCGGCGACTTTCACTAAAACCTCGCCTTTACTCGGCACTGGACGGTTTACTGATTCTGTTGAAATTTGACCATAGTCTGAAATTCGTAGCGCTTTCATATTATTACCCTTCCTAATCATCTGTGAATGCGTCGTTATCGTTTTGATGGGATAACTATATTTTTTCCAAATGAGATAAAAAATAGGGATAATGTGGAAACAATTATTCCAAATTGGAACAGATGAATGGACAAGTTAGAAGCCATGCGAACTTTTGTGCGCGTTACTGAAGCGGGGAACTTCTCCCGAACCGCTGCGGATTTTGGCGTGTCGCCGTCTTTTATTAGCAAGCAGATCGCTTACTTGGAAAGTGAACTGGGTGTTCGTCTTCTTCAACGAACCACACGCTCGATCAGTTTGACGCAAGTAGGGGAGGAGTATTTAACGCAATGTAAGCAAATCCTTGAGCATATTTCTGTCGCAGAGTCGAACCTGACCGAATTGAGAGGCGCGCCTTCCGGCCGGCTACGAATTAGCTTTTCGAGTATTCTTGGCGAGAAAAATACCGCGGCGTGTTGTACCGAATTTATGCAGCTTTACCCCGATGTGGATTTGGATATTCTTATCGACGATCGTGTTGTTGATTTGGTGGAAGAGGGCTTTGATCTTTGCATTCGA
This sequence comes from Enterovibrio calviensis DSM 14347, assembly GCF_000621165.1. GTDB lineage: Bacteria > Pseudomonadota > Gammaproteobacteria > Enterobacterales > Vibrionaceae > Enterovibrio > Enterovibrio calviensis. Next base: position 634,668 of record NZ_JHZA01000001.1, read on the forward strand.
GCAAGCACACAAATGCCTGATTCTTCGCTAATTCGAAAAAATATCGGAGAGATGACAACACACTTATTGGTTTCAAAAAGTTACATCGAAAAATACGGCGAACCCAAGCATCCTTCGGAACTCTCTTCCCACAGATTCATCGGTCATACTTACGTTAAGAATTCGGTTTTCACCTTCAAACATGATGACGGGATAGACAAGGTGACCATACCCAAGAAAGTGCGCGTGAATAGCACATACTTTGTGCGTCAGTTAGTTGAAACGGGCGAGGGGATTGCCTTTCTTCCTGCTTACTTTAAAAACTCTAATCCTGACTTGGTGACATTACTTCCGCACTGCCATCCATCAAGTATCGACATCAGTGCGGTTTACCCTGAACGGGCTTTTACGCCAGTTAAAACCCATAAATTTATCGCCTTTTTCCAAGAATGGTTTCAACGCCATATGGGAGGATGTTGAGGCCTTATTTTGAAGCGAAAACAGGATCTAATTGAATGTGACAGTGGGTTGATAGAATGGGTTGTGGCTGTCACTTGAGTAAAGTTGCTGTGAGTTGAAACTCAAAGCGCATTCTGCGAAATGGGAGAGGGTAGCGTACAGTGGTGAAGAAATGATACAAAATACCTTAGGTGTGCGTGTCGGCATAGGAAGCGAAAGGATGATGTTTGTGAAGACAAAACAGATTGTGATTGGATTGGTGGCGATGCTACTCAGTGGGGTCGTGCATGCAGAAGCGGTATGGATTGATACCCGAAGCGCAGCCGAACACTTTTTCGATCACATTCCGGGTGACATCAGGTTTTCTCATACCGATATCGTTAACGAAGTGACGGCGCTTTACCCCGATAAAAACCAAGAAATTCGTCTATATTGCCTCAGTGGCGTTCGTTCTGGAAAAGCAATGAAAGCGCTCAAAGCTGAAGGCTACCAGAATGTATTTAACGCGGGTGGCATTGAAGACGCGAGAGCCCAGCGCGGTTTGCTTGACGAATGATTAGGTGATCTGTGAGTTGGCGTTCAACGGAACCTCCAATGAACCTTGTTTTGCTGCTCTTCTGATGGACACACCCACATATGGATGAACGCCTGAGTGCGTCCATCCACAAAGCGTTTATTTGTCGCTACCATTCGACAGGGCGGTTTACACCTCTTCCATCTTCAATGGTCGTTTCAATGACACCTTCCCCTTCTTTAACTTGTAGAACAGCATAGTAGAGCGGCTCATCACTGAGGTTGCGCCAACAGCGAACACCTTCAGGCGAAACGCGTACCACTGAGCCTGGTTTAACCTCAAAGCGATCATCGTCGACCATGACCTCTCCTTTACCGCCCATAAAGATGTAAATTTCTTCATGTTCAACGTGAGTATGATGAAAAGGCATAGATGCATGCGGTGCGAGCTTATTGAGTGAAAGAATCCCGCCAGACATCCCCAGTGCTTCGCTGACAAATACCTTACCTTCAATCTTAAATGGCACTGCTTCATGCGCAAAGGTGAACTGGTCAATGCTGTCTAAGCTACCGGTTGAGATAGCGCAATGGTTACGTCCTTTTGATAGTGTTTTTAGATTGTTCATTATGTCGATCCTTCGTTTAACCATCTGAAATATAAATTGGAACTGTTTTTCACGAGAAAGAAACCCTGCATTGTTTTCTCTCTTTTCTGTGGGTAGATTAAGAAGATTGACTATATGTTCAACATAATATTTTGGAGTTACCATGCCTTGGCCTGAAGCGAGAAAACAGGAAACGAGAAGGAAGATTTTAAAAAGTGCAGTGACGCTTTTTGCGCAGAGAGGTTTTAACCGCGTCTCACTGGGAGATGTAATGAAAGATGCCAAACTCACGCATGGAGCGTTTTATGCGCATTTTGAGTCCAAGCAAGAACTCTACAAGGAAGCGGTATATGCAGCGACGGAAGATAGCCCGCTGGCAGAGATCCTTAGACGGTCAGAAGGCACTTTGAGCGTTGATAAAATAGTGAGTACTTATCTCAGTCATGACCATGTTGAGCAAAAGTTCTCCCCCTGTCCGCTCGCGGCATTTGCAACCGATACGTCCAATCAAAATGGCGAGACCAAAGATGCTTATACCGAAGTATTTAAGGGCATGATCGATATATTCGAAAGCAAAACTGATGGAAGTATCACTGATCGCCAAAGCGCCTTGTCATTGGCGGCGTTGTTGATTGGCGGTGTGGTGGTGTCTCGCGCATTGAATGACAAAGAAACCATTAACGAACTTCTTGCCGCCTGTATTTCCAAAGCCCCGCAATTACTCAAGTAAAAGCGAGGCACGAGAGCAGCCAGTGGCGTTAGAGGCGAGTGTCTTATTCGCGCCTTAAAACTCACACTCAGCATCAAACGTCATGCGTTGATGGGTGTAAGGGTGATCAAACGAAAGCTGTTCGGCATGCAGGTGAAGACGCTTGTCGGGTTCGCCATATAATCCGTCACCGACCATCGGCATGTTCAAGCCTAAATGGTGCGCGCAGTGCACGCGTAGCTGATGGGTGCGGCCTGTTTTGGGGTGCATGTAAAGCTTACTGCGACCGTGTTCGGCATGAATAAGCTGCCAATACGTGGTCGCGGGTTTGCCATGTTCAAAGCAAACCAATTGGCGTGGCCTGTCGTCAGGATCGCCGCGCATCGGCAGGTTAATCTCACCGCTAGATTGTTCAACAACCCCTTCTACCATCGCGACATAGCGCTTCTCAACACCACGAGTAATGAACTGCTTTTGTAGGTTTTTGTTTGCGCGTCGAGTAAGGGCGAACACCAACAAGCCGGATGTCGCCATGTCTAATCGATGCAGAACAAAGATCTCTTCAACCTCTGGCAGCATGGCAATCACACGGGTGTAGGCCGAATCCTTAATGGTTTTTCCCGGCACGGAAAGCAGGCCTGATGGCTTGTTCACGACGATGATGGCGTCGTCCTGATAAACCACCTCTAACGCTTTATCTTCTGCCCAGTTGGTTTCGAGCGGGTTTGGATCAACCGTTAACCCTTCCAGCATGTGCCCAAGAATGGGGTTGCACTTACCGTGGCACGATGGGTAGAACTTTTTATGCTGACGCACTTCTGATTTCGGCGAAACACCCCACCAAAACTCTGCCATCGCGAGCGGGGTAAATCCGTGCTTGTAGGCATAATGCAGCAGCTTAGGCGCGGCGCATTCCCCTGCACCTGCAGGCGGCGTTGGGCTGGCGGTTGGGGCAAAAATCGCTTTGAGGGATTTTTCGTCACCGTTCGCATTGAGGAAGCAATATTGCTCAAACAGTTTGTTTTGCAGCGCGTTCGACAAGGTTTTACGTTGCTGCTTCGCATCGTCAATGGCGGCGGTTAGGGCAGTTAACTCAGAGTGAAGGGCGTCGATTTTTTCGTCCCATGCCATCTTGAGGTATTTGAGGTCGTTTTTTTCAGCAACACTTTGCTTGGCAAGCAGGTCTAGCGCGACTTTCAACGCCTCGCCCGTTAAGTGGGTTTCAGCATGCTGACGCTGCTGCTTACGCTCGGCGCGTCCTTCAATCATGGCTTGTCGTTGCTGTTGCTCTAGCGTTTTGTAGTCGGCTTGGTATTGCGCTATTTGGCCACTCAGGTGCGCTATTTGAGGGTTGGCAGAAAGTGCAGTGACTTGCGTGTTAAGGGCGGTGATCGCTTCCAATTCAGTTTGGAAGAAACACTCTTCGGCCAGCATATCAAACACAGGCGGTACGAAATTCGGCAGGATGTTTTGATCAGCAATTTTGCCTGAGAACGCGCTGAAATAACCAAGCTCCGCGCTTGGAGAACGCACGAGCAAGACGCCGAACATTTTACCTGTGCCTTCTGCCGCATTTGCGCCATCCAGTTCGTGCTCACTGTTAAGCCCAAAGTCATGCTGCCAATCGGTTTGCGTGGCAAGGTGTTGCTGCAGCTCTTGTGCAGCACGCACACAAAGCGGGTGTGGCTGATAGTAAAATGGGAAGGTAAACGCGCTCGGCAATTCGAGGTGGTCGATATTGGCGTTAAAGCGGGTAAACAGCCCGTCTGGTGTGAACAATGCGTCTGTGTGCATGGTAAAAGTCTATCAGCAACTCGATTGGGGGCGTGATTTTACCTGTTTAAGAGAGAAATACTACTTTGGGCAGCCTCGTGATAAGTCGCTTTCCATCGGTTGGTTCCGTCTTAACCTCAAAATCAGGGCTATTCGGCGTGTTTTTGCAGGCGCGTTATGTTTCACTTTCTACTTTATCTCTTCCAACGTCAGGTATTTTACATATGGAAGCATTGCCCTATCTCAAAGAGGTTAGCCTAAAGCGCGATCGGGTTGATTCATTTAGCGCCTACCCGTTTTCTATTCCGGCAGTGAATCATCTTGATACGCTCGAGTTTGCAAAAGACGTGACTATTTTAGTGGGAGAGAATGGCAGCGGTAAATCGACCCTGCTAGAAGCCATCGCAGTAGGAATGGGGTTTAACGCTGAAGGCGGTACTAAAAATTTCAATTTCGGCACCCGATCTACACACTCGTCTCTTTATGAGTATTTAGGGTTATCAAAATCCTATAAGAAACATCGTGATGGTTTTTTTCTGCGGGCGGAGAGCTTTTACAACGTCGCCACGAACATTGATGAATTGGATGAAGAACCCGGGCCTCAGCCGCCGATCATCAATTCATACGGCGGTGTCTCTTTGCATCATCAATCTCACGGTGAGTCGTTTCTTGCTTTGATGGTAGAAAGGTTTGGCGGGGAGGGGTTGTACATCCTAGACGAACCAGAAGCGGCGCTGTCGCCAACCCGACAGTTATCCGTATTGAGCCGCATGCATCAACTGGTGAAAGCCAATTCTCAGTTTATTATCGCGACGCATTCCCCAATACTGATGGCCTACCCGGGCGCGCGGATTTATCAGATCGATACGTCTGGTATCAACCAAATCAAGTACGAAGACACCGAGCATTATCAGGTCACCAAAGCGTTTTTAAACAATCCAGGCCCGATGTTGGCACAATTGTTTTCGGATTAATCGCGCTTATCAGGCTTTGCGACCGCATGGCCGTTGTCACTGAAAAAGGGCGTCGGCACGTTGTTTCCCTGAATTTTATTCTTGAGCATGAATGACATCACGGCCACGAGTGAAGCAAAGGAAAACTTAGGGTGTGGGTTAGTCGGTGGTGTGCCTTTGGCAAATTTGCCCATGACATAGCATTTCACTGGGCCAACCGCGGCCTCTTTGCCTTCACCTTGAAGCGCGGTGAGCGGAATGCCAGCGAACGGCATTTTTCTGCTGATGGTGTTTACGATAGGGGAGTGACAGCACGCGGTGTAGAAGCGATAAACGCCTTTGGGTGTCACACGCATGCAGCGCAATTGATCTGCCCCTTGGTGGATCTCAACTTGCGAGGGAGCCAGCTGGAATAAATCTGTGCCGCCGAATTCATCGAGCCATTTCTCTTCATTGCCAATGTACTTTGCGAAGCCTTGGCAGTCGTCACAGTAGCAAACCACATGGTTGCCCTTTTTAGGGGAGACGCCTTTCACTGTGCCTTTTAAGGTTCCGCATTCACACTGCAATGATAAGTCTGTCATAAGAGAGTTCCATTCGTTAAATATTAAAACTTAGTCGATTCCTCGAATCCTGACTAAAGCGCTCCTTGAAGCTATAACGAATGGCATTAAGGAGCCAGTGTTGAGAAAGGCACTTTAGTGCCTTTCTCACAAACGACCCTGGGTATTTCTTTAAAATCCGCGTAGGTCGAGTTCTACGGCGTTCCCCAGCCAATAGGCGTGCTGTGTGTGGTCCGCAAGATCGTCGCCGGTGCTGGCATGCACCAACACATTGAGGGTGTCACGTTGCTCATCCAGCCAAGGAATGAAGTTGTCAAAATCGGTATCAAAGAAAAGCACCTGATAGCTCCACATCGTGTGGGGGCCGACAGGCCTTTCATGTATTCGACCGAGTTTGAGTGAAAACGCATTCTTGGTTTTCTCATATAGGCGCTTTGCAGCGTCTAACGTGTTTGCATCAAAATACACATGTGCGTGATAGGCTTTATGTGCATTTATCGGTTTTTTCGGGCTGTTCATCCTTGTCTCCTCAGCCTTGAATCTTTATTCCAGCCTAGCGCATTTGTCTGTGAAGATTCTATGACTTATTTGCATCATCTTGTGCACCTGTTTTTGTTGTTATGTAGCGTCCGCGGTAGATTTATGAATAATGACATTGGTAAGACAATCGCTGTATGGCAGCGTATTCGAAACACGGGCACTTTCTCTTCACCATCAAGTCAGTTCCCCTCAATCATTAAGTAAGGATTCGGTTTGGCTAAAAAATATTATGTCGTGTGGAAAGGTCGCAAGAACGGCATTTACACCGACTGGGCACAGTGCAAAGCGCAAGTTGATGGCTTTCAAGGTGCGAAATTCAAATCATTTCCGACACTTGTAGAAGCTGAGGCCGCGTTCGGCGGTAAAACGGGGGCTGCTTCATCCAAGCCTTCTGCCGCTAAAACATCCTCAAGTTCCACCGCCGCGAAATCCAAGCCTGCTGCGCTCACGCAAACGCAAATCACCGACATGCCTTTTGATATCAAGATTTTCACTGACGGAGCGTGTGAACCCAACCCTGGCGAAGCGGGAACGGGGCTTGCGGTCTATCAAAACAACGTTCTATGCGAGCTGTGGTATGGGCTTTATCAACCTGTGGGCACGAACAATACAGCCGAACTGCACGGGTTACACCAAGCATTCATGATCGCCAAGGAAAAGCTCGCGAAAGGTTTGTCAGTGGCGATCTACTGTGATTCCCGCTATTCCATTGATTGTGTCACCAAGTGGGCGTCAGGTTGGGAAAAGAAAGGGTGGAAAAAGGCGGGGGGAGAAATTAAAAACCTCGACATCATTCAACCTGCTTACGCACTTTATCAAACGCTACAGTCGCAAATCACAATTCATCACGTGAATGGTCACGTTGGCATTGAAGGTAACGAACTCGCAGATCGAATGTCGATTGTGGCGATTGAGCGTCAAGATGAAGCATTGACCTTGTATCAAGAAACGACGGACATCGACGAAATTCTAGCGCTTAGAAAAGGTTAGGAGCGCGTTGTCAGACAATGGTCCATCAGGCAATGGTCTATCAGATAACGGCTCATCAGATAACGGCGTAGATACAACGTGTTTCTATGCCATCACTTATCATTTCCTCCCTCTGTTTTAGTTACTTTTATCATTAATTCCACATGCTGATGACTGGATTTAGATGCATAGCGCACGTCAATGACTGCAATATGTGTTGGCCTGTGCATGGCTAATGCGATCACATCCGACTTTGTTATCGTTGTCTTCTGTACGAATATTCATCTTGTTGCACAAATGTTAGGCTTCTCCGCTTGGCGAGGGATGACAATCGTAAAGGGAAAGATGATGAAAAAACAAACATTTGCCATCGTGCTGACGATGATGTTGACGGGTTGCGCGAGCAATGATTTGGGTCAAGTGGTTAATGAAGGTGTGAATGGCGCAATTAATGGGGTACTGGGCTCAGTTGGCAGTGCTCCAGTAATTAATAGCGATAAAGGGTACACCATTGAAGAAGAAACCATTTACACCACTAACGCGACTCGAACTAAGAAAGACTATGGTTCAATTGAAATCACCAAGACGCAAAAAAATCCCAAGTCAAAAACTGAAATCTATTTGCAAAGCTGTGTTCACCCTCGTATTGGTGCAGTAGATTGTAAAGGTTATCTTTATGAAGTGACTTCAGAAGGCTGGCTTTTAGATGATAAAGTTATCTTTGACTCGGACTACTATCAAAGCCGAATTGTTGCGTCAGGGACGTATTACTTTAAATTGGAAAGTGAAAAAACAGGAACGAAGTATCACGCAACGGGTGAAGCGACCATTGTTCCGTTTGTTACCAATTACATCACGATAACGGTCGAGTAATTCTCAAGTCTGTGAGTGATAGTGTCGTGGTTGAATGAAGCTCAGATATATGATGAAAAACGGCTTAAGGGAAATAACGCCTTAAGCCGTTTTTTGATCTGTCTGCTGCATGAATGTTGGCGTAATCTTGTCGCTCACATCGCCAGCAACGCCTAAGAAATATTACAGCGCCTTTTTCACTTTACTTGCCACATCTGCAGGCACCCACTGGGTCCAAACATGCGGGTAGGATTCCAAGAACTCAAATGCGGCAATTTCTCCGTCCGCTTGGTTCTCTTCCATCCATGCCATCATGGCGCTCATGTCGGCATTGGCGTAGGCACGTTTAGAAATATATTCATATGCCGATGGTGATTTCTGAGCGAAAGACTCTGTGGTGATGGTATTCACTGCTGACGGCGGGTAGGCCGTTACTTTTGGGTTTTCACAGTCCTCTTGGGTAATGCAGCTTTCATAGTGCGCGGGATCTGCCTCTACACCGAAATCGACTTTGACCATGTCATAACGACCTAAAACAGGCGTAGGTGACCAGTAGTAACCTAACCATGAATTCCCTCTGTCGTATGCGCGAGCGATAGAGCCAGCAAGCGCTGCACCTGAGCCGGGGTCAACCAGCTCAAAGCCAGACTCTTCCATGTCGAGCGCATCAAACAAGTGCCCCGCTGTGATCTGGCATGTCCAACCAGACGGGCAGGTCATGAACGCCGCTTTCGTGTCATCTTCAGGATGGGGAAACAGTTTTGCGTTAGCTTTGATGCCCTCGATGGTAGCGAGTTCTGGGTGTTTATCGACCATGTACTTAGGTACCCAAAATCCTTCCTCGCCACCTTCTGTGAAGGCTTTACCAGCGAAGCGAAGTTTGCCTTCATCGACGCCTTTTTGGAGCATGTCTTTGTGTGAGTTGCTCCAAAATTCGGGTGCAATGTCAGGCTCGCCCTTTTCCGTCATTGATACGCCTGTCGGCATGGTATCGCCGGGAACGAGTTCCGCGTTGCAATCATAGCCATTTTGAAGGATGAACTGATCAACGTGCGCCATCAGCGTCGCCGAATTCCAGTTCATATCGGCAATGGTGACATCGCCACATTCGTCGGCTTGCGCAAAAGGAGATAGAGCAAGAAGAGCCAAAGGAGTTAACCGTGCAAACATTTATATCGCCTCAAACAAAAGAATACAGTGTTTATACCCAAGCAACCTGAATATGCTCGATTTCAGAGGCCATCAGAGTGTTCAATTCGAGGTAAATTCCTGTCGGAATAGTATCCTCTTTCACCGGAATTTAACGATGAAGTGGACGCTCTGATGGCCTCCCTTTGGGCGAGTTTACTGACGCCATGCTCGGTGTTGTCCCTTTTTGATGGAGCTCACTACATCAAAAAGGGACGCCTTGATCATAACGTCAGTAAAGCTCGCTGAATCCTACATCTTCAGGTTGCTTGGGTATAATCATATAGCTGACAGACTTCGCGAGCAGGGTATCGAGTCACCATTAGTTTCGCGTTGATCGATAATAGTTCAGAACTATCGGAGTCGAGTCATTTTGTATATCTGTGTTCACGATAGCAAAGGCTGTGCAACTGATGTTTACTCTTTGTTTATAAACGTGATGTTTCTTACAGTCATCGTCATATTTTATCACTGTAAAATGTGTCAATTTGCATAGGTTAGCTTTGATCAGTCTCTCACAAGTCAGTATGCGCTTTGGTCAATGTTACGGGCATGTTATACGCTTATGTTTGTTTAGAGGTGTAAGGAATGCTCGAGAGATGCAACAGGATGAATATTCAAAGGATTCACCGTTTCCCTTCGTAAAGTTCGATAATATCCAGAAGAGCTATGACGGAAGAACGTTGGTGGTCAAAGGATTCGAAATGGATATCGAGCAAGGTGAGTTCATCACTCTGCTTGGGCCATCGGGATCAGGAAAATCGACAGTTCTCATGATGATGGCAGGGTTCGAACAGCCAACCCATGGTGACATCTTTCTCAACGGCAATCCGATTAAAACACTTCCACCGCACAAGCGTGGTATTGGATTGGTGTTTCAAAACTACGCGCTTTTCCCTCACATGACGGTTGAAGAAAACCTCGCGTTTCCTCTTCAAGTTCGCAATATGTCTAAATCCGATGTCGAAAAGAAAGTGAAACGAGCGCTCGATATGGTTCGTCTTTCTGAATTTGGTCATCGTCGCCCTGCACATTTGTCCGGTGGTCAACAACAGCGAGTCGCAGTAGCGCGAGCTTTGGTGTTTGAACCCGAGCTGGTATTGATGGATGAACCGCTCGGAGCGCTAGACAAAAACTTGCGCGAAGAAATGCAGTACGAAATCAAACATATTCAAGAAGACTTGGGCGTGACCATGATCTACGTAACGCACGATCAGTCTGAAGCTCTGACGATGTCTGATCGAATTGCGGTGTTTAACGATGGCATTGTTCAGCAATTGGCAACACCAGAGGAGCTTTATGAGCGCCCTGCCAATGCATTTGTGGCTCAGTTCATTGGCGAGAATAATCGCTTGAAAGGTAATGTGCTGTCGCTAGATGACAACCACTGTAAGGTTCAAGTCCCAAATGGTGACATCATTACGGCTAATCCCGTTGCTGTGAACAAAGCGGGTGACATTTCCACGTTATCCCTTCGACCTGAGCGTATTGTTATCAACCCTGCTCAAGGGGGGCTACCCAATATTTTTGATGCCAAGGTAGAAGAAGTTATTTACCTCGGTGACCACCTTCGAACACGCGTTAAGGTCTGCGACAGTGACGAATTCATTATCAAAACACCGAATGCGGAAGGCCATCCAGATTTGCGCCGTGGCGACATGATCAGTATTGGTTGGTCGCAAGATGATTGCAGAGCGCTCGATGCTTCCTAATAGAACAGGTAAATGCGTTAGCGCCGAATACGAAAATGCTCTGCCGGAAATGAAAACGATTTAAATATCGGGAAAAGATCGAGCAAGTCAGGAACGCAGTTTTTCTTTCGCCTAGTTCAAGGCTTAGAAATGGATTCCTTATCCTGCTCAGACGTCAATATGCGAAAGAATTAAGGATGAATACAATGAAAAAACTCGCGTTACATGTTGCCATTCTGGCTGGTTTTACGGGTGTTGCTTCGACAGCAATGGCTGCTGAAGAAGCGCTAAATGTTGTTTCTTGGGGCGGCGCTTATACCGCTAGCCAGACGAAAGCCTATCATGAACCTTGGACAGCGAAGACTGGGCAAAAAGTCGTTAACATCGATAAAGCACAAAACGGTTTGTCAGGTTTGCGTGCGCAAGTTGAATCTGGAAATGTAACGTGGGATTTGGTGGATATTCTTCCATCAGATGCGATTGTTGCGTGTGATGAAGGTTTGGCTGAACCTCTTGACCATGATGTATTGCTGGCCGCAGCCCCTGATGGCACTGCAGCAACCAAGGATTTCCTTGCAGGTTCACTGAGTGAGTGTTTCGTCCCTTCTATTGTTTACTCCAATATTGTTGCGTTCAACTCAGAAATGTTCGGTGGCAACCAACCGAGCAAAATCCAAGACGTGTTTGACCTGAAAAACTTCCCAGGCAAGCGTTCACTGCAGAAAAAACCGATCAATAACCTTGAGTGGGCGTTGATTGCGGATGGCGTTGCAGCTGCCGATGTTTACGATGTGCTGAGCACTGAACAAGGCGTACAGCGTGCCTTCAAGAAGCTCGACACCATTAAAGATTCTGTCATTTGGTGGGAAGAAGGCGCACAACCACCACAACTACTGGCGGATAAAGAAGTGGCGTTTGCTTCTGCATACAACGGTCGTATCTTTAACGCCGCAGTCAACGAAAAACAACCTTTCGACATCATTTGGGATGGTCAGGTGTTTGAGCTAGACGGTTGGGTTGTGCCAAAAGGCAAAATGGACAAAGTGAAAGACTACCTTCGTTTTGCGACCGATTCACAACGTTTGGCTGACCAAGCTAAATACATTTCTTACGGTCCAGCACGTAACTCTTCAGCAGCAATGGTAACAACGCATGCTGAATCAGGCATTGAAATGAAACCACACATGCCGACATACGGACCAAACTTCGCAACGGCTATTCCGAAAGACGATGAGTTTTGGGCGGATAACGGTGATGAGCTAGCTCAGCGTTTTAACGCATGGTTAGCGAAATAAGTTGAAGTATTGGCGGGTGATCGTAATTTGCGATCCCCGCCTTTTGCGTTTTGTTAAGTAGGGAGAGTGTGGTGCAAGGAAGTACAGCCAACGACATTAAAACGGCAGACGGTGTATCACTGCGAGTGAGCCAACAACGCTCGATTCGTCGCAATAAAATCAAAGCGTTTATGCTCGTCGCCCCTCTGTTGGCGTTTTTGCTGATCGCCTTCGTGCTCCCTATTTTCGATATGCTGCAACGTAGTGTCGAGAACCCAGAAGTCCATACCTATTTGCCGCAAACGACCGTGGCACTCGAAAGTTGGGATGGTGAAGGACTGCCGGACGAAGCTGTGTATGCTGCGTTGGTGTCAGATTTGCAAATAGGCGCCAAAGCGAGAAATATTGGTAAGGCAGCTTCTCGTTTGAACTACGAGAAGTCAGGCATGCGTTCGTTGATTATGAAATCAGCGCGCAAATCAAAACGAATGACTGATGGGCCTTACAAAGAGGCCATGTTAAAGGTGGATAAACGCTGGGGTGATATTAGTGTTTGGAAGCTGATTGAGCGTGAGTCCTCGCCTTATACCTTGTCTTACTACTTAAATGCCGTCGACCTAAGGTATGACGACAACGGTGACATTGTCGCGCAACCTGAATACCTGCAAATTTATAACTCTCTATTTTGGCGCACGCTCTACATGAGTATGTCCATCACCTTCCTTTGCTTGTTATTGGGTTATCCGATCGCGTACTTGTTGGCAAACTTGCCAGCGAAGAAAGCTAACATGCTGATGATTTTGGTTCTGTTGCCATTTTGGACGTCACTGTTGGTTCGCACCGCGACTTGGATTGCTATCTTGCAACAGCAAGGCGTGTTGAATGATTTGATGGTGGGCGCGGGGGTGCTAGACGACGAAAGTCGGATCCAAATGATTTATAACCAAACGGGCACCTTGATAGCGATGACCCATATCTTGCTGCCGTTTATGATTTTGCCGCTTTATTCTGTGATGAAAACTATTTCCCCAAGCTATATGCGTGCCGCTCGCTCAATGGGGGCAACACAATCAATGGCATTCCGTCGCGTGTATTTTCCTCAGACGTTACCGGGCATTGGCGCGGGTTCGATATTGGTATTTATCCTTTCTATTGGTTACTACATTACTCCTGCGCTCGTTGGGGGACAAACGGGAACATTCATCACCAATTTCATTGCTTACCACATGCAAACATCTTTGAATTGGGGTCTAGCAGCGGCTATCGCGTCAATTTTGTTAGTCGTGGTGATGATTTTATATTGGCTTTATAACCGCCTAGTTGGCGTCGACAACGTGAAGTTAGGGTAGGGATAACAATGGCATTACCAGAATGTGCGACGACAGGCGAAAAAGTATGGTTTGTTGTCTTTCGTGTGATTTGTGCAGCGATATTTTTGTTTTTGATTGGTCCGTTACTGGTCATCTTACCGTTAAGCTTTAATGCGCAGCCCTATTTTACGTTTACACAAGAGATGTTGAGCTTTGACCCTGCCGGTTATTCACTGCGTTGGTATGAAGACTTCTTTACCTCAGATGCGTGGCAATCCGCCGTTAAGAACAGTGTGATCGTCGCAATAGCATCGACGTTTCTAGCGACCGTGTTGGGAACGATCGCTGCATTGGGGCTTTCAAGCCGCTACATGCCTTACAAAGACTTGGTGATGGCGATCTTGATATCGCCAATGATAGTGCCATTAATTATTTCAGCGGCAGCCATGTTCTTCTTCTTTTCCCGTTTCCAGCTGACTCATACTTATATAGGCGTTGTATTGGCGCATACCGCGCTGGGCATTCCTTTTGTGGTGATCACGGTGACGGCAACGTTGAGCGGGTTTGATCACTCTCTGACTCGCGCAGCAGCAAGTTTAGGCGCAAACCCAGTGACAACCTTCTTTAAAGTGGTGCTGCCACTGGTGACACCAGGTGTCATTTCGGGTGCGTTGTTTGCGTTCATTACGTCGTTTGATGAAGTGGTCGTGGTGTTGTTTATCGCAGGCCCAGAACAAACCACCTTACCGATTCAGATGTGGTCGGGGATACGTGAAGAAATTAGTCCCACCATTCTCGCGGCTGCAACCTTGCTGGTGGTGCTTTCGATTGCTTTGCTGACAACGCTTGAGTTCTTACGACGACGCAGTGCGAGATTGCGTGGTATTGAAGAATAAATGGTAAGCCTGTGGTGGTGTGAACTTGGTTCACCAAGGCTTGCTTACGTATACAAACGGAAATAAAAAAAGCACGATTACGTCATCGTGCTTTTTTAGTGCTGGTCTGCCAGCGATCCATTCCCCCAAATGAGATGGCTGGCAAACCAGACAATCTAGTTAGCCAGCGATTGCCAGCTAGGTACGGATTTACGCTTTGCGCTGATTCTGTACCAAATTGCCATGAGTAGGCCAAAGAACATGCCGGTGATCAGTGATGCGTTTACGGCGTAACTCAGGGAGACGCCCAAAGATTGCCATTGCATAAACCACATGATCACGCCCCATAACGTGCCAAACCACAATGTGCCAGCAAGAATATTCGCACCAAAATGAGCGAACTGGGGTGGAGGTAGCTTTATCCCGACTTTACGAGCAAGGCGGTAGATGATGGGATTTATAGCCGCGCCAGAAAAGCCTTTTTTTAGAAGCACTTGGTGGGCGCGTTCTAGGTGTTGTTCAAAATCCATGGTTCTTCACTATCTACAACTTAATGCTCGAAACTATACCTAAACCGTTTGCATATTGAAGCGACGTCCTCTTATTTGGTGACTCTGCTCTCGCGGAGCACGTATTTTCGGGGATTTTTCGAGACGTTATGCATCGAAAGCCTTTTCTCAGGCGAGTTGAATCCGGCATTTTTAGTGTGTTGGGGGTAACTCTGATTTAGTCAGCTCCAACTTGCTTGGAGAAAACGTGTTCGATAGTGTACGAACTTGTCATGTAATGAAGCGAGAAATTAGCGATGAAAGTGGATTATCAAAAGCGCCTGCTGCCAGTTATCCGATACTTGGAAAAACACTTCAATGACCCATTGAATCTCACCGAGGTTGCTGCGCTCGCCAATTTGTCTCCTTATCACTTTCATCGCACATTCAAAGCTGTACAGAAAGAAACGTTGGCCGACTATATTCGTCGCTTACGATTGGAATCTGCTGCCGATGATCTTTTCAAGAGTAAACAACCTGTAATGAATGTCGCGCTGGACTATGGGTTTTCATCCTCGCAAAGCTTAGCAAAAGCCTTCAATCAGCATTTTGGTGTGTCTCCCAGTGCGTTTAGGGATTGTCCTGATCTGGCAGCGTTTGCAGAGTTATCTCGAAACAGCAAGATTGGACACGCTTTGCGCAAGATTGGAAACGCTGGCGATGAGAACTATCCATATACTGGCTCCAACTACACAAAACAACGGAGTGCATATATGGAAACGCAAACGTTCGACAGTGCAACATTGGCTTATGTCCGTGTAACAGGTCCTTATGGAGAAGGTTATGAAGAAGCGTCAGGCCGCTTATATCAATGGGCTGGTCCGAAAGGGTTGGCGGGTTGCACTTGTATCTTTATCTACCATGACAACCCTGAAATTACCCCTGCAGAGAAGTGCCGAACTGACATCTGTTTAATGGTGCCTGCTGATACGGAAGTGATACCAGGAATTGAGCTTCAAGATTTTTCTGGCGGCAACTATGGTGTAATGCGAAAAACAATCACAGATTTCAGCCAATACCCTGCGGCATGGGATGACATCATGGCGGATGTGATTGAGTCGGGTTTTGAAAACGATAATCGCCCTTGTTTCGAGCTTTATCATAGTTTTGACCCGCAAACACAACATGCTGATGTGAGCTTTTGTACGGCGATAAAACTGTAAAAGCCAACCTTTGTGTTCTCTTCATCATCGCCCGCTATATTGCGGGCGATTCGATATATGCCCAAGCAGCCTGAATGTCGAATCTTGAGTTTGTTTGGGTATATATTCTCATCTGACGCCTCGGCCGCTAGTGGCGCGATATCAGTGTTCTTCTATGGAAAGTAAACCAAGCGCCTCGCCTCTGTCGTATTGAATCATGAGTTTTTAAGGGCGGTTTGGTATAGATGGCAGAGATCAACGAAACAACACGATTCAATGCAGACCAGATTAATAACATGGTAGTGGGTGTTGCAGCGCGAGTGGGTAATCATGATTCAGGTATCCATAGGCATCGCAAGCACCAGCTATTGTTCGCGTCTTCTGGTTGCATGAGCATAACGCTTGATGGCGTTTGGTGCGTATTACCGCCATCTAGAGCGGCTTGGATTCCTTCGGGTACAGAGCACTGTGCGATGATGCGAAATGTCGTTGCTTATCGCTCTCTATACGTTGATCGCAGGGTTTCGTCCGACCTTCCTCGAGAGATTAGAATCATCACGGTTAATGGCCTTCTTCGCGAGTTGATTGAGCGAATGGCTTATTGGGAGTGGGACAAGTCGATTGAAGAGCAGCAAACGATGTTTTCATTGTTTTGCGATGAGCTTAATACGGCAGAGCAAGAGTACTTTTCTTTGAAGCTTCCAAATGACCGCCGTTTAACCCATTGGCTTTCCGAAGTGATGGATGGTGAGCGACTGCCAGAACATTTAGTTGATATGGCAACTCGTATTGGCGCTAGCGCTAAAACGATAAGCCGAATATTCACAAGAGAAACTGGCATGCCCTACCAATCTTGGCGTCAACAGTGGCGTCTGCAAGCAGCGATTGAACGGCTGTCTGAAGGTGCGAGTGTGTCTGAAGTGGCTGAAGCGCTGTGCTTTTCCAGCGACAGTGCGTTTATTAGTTTTTTCCGCAAAATGACGGGTGATACGCCAGGGCGTTACATTTAGTCAGTTTGATCTCGCCCACTTGTATGAAATTTACACCGTAAATTCATTGAAATGATATTCATTCTCACTTAATGTGAAGGAAACATTAATTGGGAGAACGGTCATGGCGTCTGAGAAAACTAGCGACAGTTGCAACGACAGTGATAGGGAAAGTCGAGCGAGTAACACGCGACAAGGACAAACCAGTAAGGTACAGATTGAAATTGGTGTCGATGAATTAGAACGGCTTTTTGTGGCGGGTCTGTTGTGCGCCTCTAAGTTTAGTTGCCTTAACGTTGAGTCAAAACGTGCTGTGCAATCCCTCTGCTTGAATACGTGCATGCACAGAATCTGTGAGGAAGAACCGAGGAAAGTGGGAATGTCAGCGCTGAAACATTCTCTTGTGAAAAGTATCACCTATTAATTTTAAATCGGCACTTGAAATAGCAAAAACCAATCCCAATGCAATGATGTTAATAATATGTTTATTCCTGCTTTTCTTTCATTGCTCCCTTAAAAAATACCTCAATAACTCATGGTGTTAGGTTTTAGTTGAAATTATTTTTCACTTTATGCCTTGAAAGTTATTTTGTCAGACTCCAAATATATTGGTGAGGGAGTTGTGGCGATATTCGTGCGGCTTCTGATAACTCAATAATTAAATAAATAATATCGCTTCATTGGAGGATATATGATGAAAACTATCGATTTAACACCCCTATACCGTAACAGTGTTGGCTTTGACCGCTTCGCGTCATTGTTGGATAACGCATTCCGCGCAGAAAGTGCTGCGGGTGGTTACCCTCCTTACAATATCGAATCTCTTGAAGAGAACAACTATGCCATAACCCTTGCTGTGGCAGGCTTCACGCAAGAGGAGCTTAACATCAACGTTGAGCGCGGTGTACTGTCTATTCGTGGTGAAAAGCAGAAAGCGGAAGGAAAAAACTTCCTTTACCAAGGTATCGCTAACCGGACGTTTGAGCGTAAATTCAACCTTGCTGACTTTGTGGAAGTGACAGGTGCAGATTTGGAGAATGGTTTATTAACCATTAGCCTTCTGAAAGTTATTCCAGAAGCAATGAAACCAAAAACAGTGGCGATTAATACAAATAAGAAGCCAGTGTTTGATGTTGAAAGAGAATTGACTGCATAACCTTGTTGGGTTATTGAATAACTCACTGGGATGTTAAATAAATAGTGGCGCTTGCTAAAGTAAGTGCCACTATTGATAATTATTTACCATGGGTGCTCTTTCCCTTCCCATGTTAAAAACTTTCCTGTATCTGCAATTGTTATATTGTTTGCTAGCGTAACTATACCTTGTGCGCTTTCTTCTACCGAAATCTCAGCGTTTTCACCACCCATGTCGGTTTTCACCCAACCAGGATGCACAGGACAAACGGTCACGTTTTGTTCTTTGAGCTCCAACGCTAGCACCTGCATCACCTTGTTAGCTGCAGCCTTAGAACTCCTGTAGGCTAGCATACCTTTTGATTCTCGATTCAATGCGCCCATCTGGCTGGTAATGGTGATGACACGAGGACGGTCACTCATGGCGAGGTTAGGCAAGAGTGCGTTGGTGAGCATGAGTGGAGCTACAGTGTTTATTTCGAACGCTTCGATCCAGCCTTTCACATCCATCTTGTTGTAGGACTGATCCTTCGGCCCAATGATACCTGCATTGTTAATGACAATATCGATAGAGATGCCTTCCAGCAGCACAGCCAAGGCTTCAATGCTGTTTTGGTCGGTCACTTCAAGAGGTCTAAGCGAAAGTCGGTTGGTGGATAGCAAGTCAGTCAGAGAGGCGGGAGGCGTGTTGCCACGATAGGTGGCAAAGACTTGGCTTCCACTTTCTAAGAATTGTTTTACCAGTTCTAGGCCAATGCCCCTTGCGGCACCTGTTATTAAAACTGTATTCATATCAATTCCCTCCGTTTGCCTGCAGTTTTAGACAGATTATATGTCATTGAGAATTCGAGAAAATTTTGCTTCATGTTCTATGTATTTGGTCGCAAATTGCTCTGAACAGAAAAATAGTCATGATTGTTCAGTATATTACGCTTCGCAAATAAAGTTACCCACAGAAACGGTGGATAACCCTTTGGGTAACATTTTATTCATACAACTATCATTTATGATTTGACCTGATAGCTGTGGCAAATTAGTCAGTTAAGGTAGCCAGTTTAAACAGGGGAGACTTTATTCTTTGGCCAAAAAAGTGCGGTGTTATCACAGGTTGCTGTATGCATGCTCCTTCTTATCCAAATGTCGACACCGTCTAGTTTTATGAGCAGGGAGTGTGAGTTAGCAGCACGTTTTCAATGCGTGGTTAAAATTTAATCAAACGCGATTGGGGAAAAGAGCATCAATGAAATCTTTTTGAAAAAAAGCCCTGATTACTACCAGGGCGTTATACGAAGTGATTACTTATGGATTGCTTAACTGGACGCACAATGCGTCATACAGCAATTTGTGCATCTTCGGTGACAAGCATAGGGTCACGAACTGCAGGTGGCACATCGATATGCTTGAGTCCCAAGCGCTCTTCTCGCGGAGGAATGCCGAAGTAGTCGCGATAACATTTACTGAAGTGTGGTGTCGACACAAACCCGCAAGCAATCGAGATTTCAATGATCGACAAGTTAGTTTGATTAAGCAATTGCCGCGCTCGACTCAAGCGCAAGTGCAGATAATAACGGGAAGGGGAGCATTGGATGTGTCGCTGAAACAGGCGCTCCAATTGTCGCCGTGATAGCTCAACTAATGCAGCCAGTTCGTCAATGCAAAAGGGCTCTTCGAGATTGGCTTCCATCAGCGAAACGGTTTCAAGAAGTTTGGGTTGAGCTGTACCGATCAAATTACGAAGCGGGACTTTCTGAACATCTTCACTATTTCTGACACGTTCACACATGAACATTTCTGAAATTGCCGCACTGAGTTTGTTACCGTGTTCTTGTGCCACCATGGTTAACATCATGTCCATGGGGGCTGTACCTCCTGCGCTGGACATTCTTTTGTCGCCAATGGAAAACAGTTTGTTGCTGACCCTGACAGATGGAAATGCTTCCTGAAACCCAGCAAGATTTTCCCAGTGAATAGAGCAGACTTTATTTTGCATCAGCCCTGCTTTTGCTAACACATAACTGCCAGTACAAATCGCCCCCAGCGTTTTCTGTTTTCGGTCTTGCATGGCCAACCAGCTAAGGAGTTGTCTCGGGTGATTCTGCTCAATATCGATGCCTCCACACACGATGACGATATCCATATCTCGTGGCGATGAAATCGCGTGATCTACATTGATACTTAGCGAATCACTGGCGGAGACGGGTTCTCCGTCTTCACTTAACGTGAACCATTCGTATAGGTTTTCACCAGAGAGTCGGTTTGCCATGCGAAGCACTTCTATGGCCGAAGCCATCGCCAGCATGGTAAAGCCATTGCAAAGATAGAAGCCGATTCTTTTAGTCTGTGGTAGTGCGGATACTGAGCCCATGGATGGATCCCTCCGTAATGGGATAACAACGATCACCGTTTTCACTCTAATTAATTACAGTTCGTAGAGATTTCAGCGGCACTAAACAGCATCCTCTCTCCCTTGCGTAGATGAGAACAAAGTAAAAGTAAAATAGGAAAGTAAGAAAATGTTCAGTAGAAGACGTGATTCTTTAGAATACGACGAATTGTGGGGCAATATATCGCTTAAGAAACACATTGCTCCATAGAAGGGAAAAGCAATGTGTTTAGACGTGTAATGATTTTTTTGGTGTGTACTGATGACGACCAGCAGCATATTTTCATGCGTAAACCAGTGCCTTACAACGCCATTGGTACCGCGTCAATTAAGGCACTAGCGTATTGCTATAACTGGCTATAACTGGCTATAACTGGCTATAACTGGCTAAAACTCACTGCCACGTTTGCGGCGAGTTTGGCGTTGTTTAGTACCAAGGCGATATTGGCTTTTAAGCTATCTCCTTTTGTTTTTTCAGCCACTTTCGCCAGTAAGAAGGGCGTTGAATCTTTACCTTTAATGCCTTTTTGTTCCATCTCTTCAATCGCTTCGGCAATCACGCTGTCCATCAAAGCAGAAGGCATAGCATGTTCTGTCGGGATCGGATTGGCAATGACTGCACCACCGTTTAACGACATATCCCATTTTGCTCTCAGCGCAGCAGCAATTTGCTCTGGAGAATCGAGACAATAATCGACACCAAAGTCGCTTTCGCGGGTGTAAAAAGCAGGCAGGGTAGACGTTTGATAGCCAATGACGGGTACGCCTTTGGTTTCGAGATATTCAAGTGTGAGCCCTAAGTCTAGAATCGACTTGATGCCCGCACACACAACAGCCACGTTAGTTTGCGCCAGTTCTTCCAAATCGGCCGAGATATCGAAGCTGGTTTCAGCGCCTCGGTGCACGCCGCCAATGCCTCCGGTTGCAAACACACGAATGCCTGCCATGTCTGCCAAAATCATGGTGGAAGCAACGGTTGTAGCGCCGTCTTGTTTGTTCGCCACCACAAACGGAATGTCGCGGCGACTGGTTTTTATCGCATCAAGACCGCGCTTGCCGAGGTAGGTGATTTCGTCTTCCGTCAGTCCGATTTTCAATCGTCCTTTCAATATCGCAATCGTCGCGGGTATCGCGCCGTTGTCGCGAACAGCTTGTTCGACGAGCAATGCGGTTTGAACATTTTCTGGATAAGGCATGCCATGAGAAATAATGGTCGACTCAAGTGCCACCACGGGTTTGCCCGCGTCTATCGCAGCTTTAACGTCTGGGTGAATATCAATATTAGGGTTTAGCATTTTGCGCCTTCCATGCGTTGTTGTACCAAAAGTTCGGTGATATCGGGGTTAATCGTGTTGATGTGTTCCATGGCAAGCCCTGAGCAATGTATTGCAAAGTCGCTAGCCGTATCCTCATCCATACCGTTTATTTGGGCATGAGCAAGGCCTGCCAAAAATGCATCTCCCGCGCCGTTGGCATTGATTACCTTGGTGCTTGGTGCCTGAATGAGCCGCTCATGGCGAAGGGTACGAAATAAGATGCCATCAGCGCCCATACTGAGGAAGAGTCGTTTTACGCCTTGGGCGATAAACCAATCGGCGACGTTGTTGATGTCATTCTTCGAATCCACGGGCAGGCCAGAAATCATCTGCGCTTCGACCAAGTTGGGTTTAAGCGTGTGAATATGGGACAGGTAAGGGCGTGCTTTTACGGCCTTGGTGGCGGACACGGTATCAAGATAAATCGCTTGGTCGCTGAAATGGCTGAAGATATATGCCAAGACACTGTCACTCAGGTTGGTGTCTACCACGATGGATTCTGCATGACGAATAATGTCAGCGTGTTGGCTAATCAGTGATACGTCTAATTTGTCGAGAATCGACATGTCCGCCACGGCGGCGAGCATGTCTCCGTCATGATCAAGCAAAGACAAATAGGTAGAGGTTGTTTGCCCTTTCAGTATGTTCACTGCGCGAACATCGACGCCTGCTCGTCGCGTTTGGTTCAATACGAGGTTGCCATAGGTGTCGTCGCCAACCACGGAAATGAGCTTAACGTCGGTGCCAAGTCTTGCTAAGTTCTCGGCAATGTTTCGACCTACTCCTCCCGATGAATGGGATACATGTCCGGGATTGGAATCTCGCGGTATCAGCGTTGATTGGGGCTGACCTACAACATCGATGTTGGTGCCGCCAATCACCACCACATATCGCGGTGGGTTGACGATGTAACCTTTACCGCGGATCACCCCTTTTTTGGTCATATTCATGATATGCACGGCAACCGAAGAACGACTGATATTCAACAAGGTAGCGATTTGTTGCTGTTGAATGAAAGGGTCATCTTTGATCAGTTGCAGTATTTGGTCTTCGCGGCTTGTCATCGGTATCTACCTAACATCTGCTTATAAAGTAAACAAATGTTAGTCTTTATCTTACTGCGTAAACTGTCAATTGTTGTTGGGCAACAATTAGTCAAAGTGTGATTGAGTAAAGAAAAAAAGTGGTGATTTATTAAGCGCTTTGTCTGTGTTGTGGCGAGTCATTCAGGTCGGAAAATGGCCTGAAATGGTCTCATTTCGTGAACAGGAGGTAGGTGAAATGCCACTACACTAAGGAGGACGAGTTCGTTTAGCAAGGAAGGCAAATGGAATACTCTGCGTCGCATTCACCATCGCGTGGTGCGTTATCAGGTTCGCTGACAGAACAGGAACACACCGCCGTTAATGAGGCAATCAATGCGCTTAAGTCAAAGGCTGGCGCACTATTGCCCGTGCTTCATCATATTCAAGGGACGTTGCAATACGTGCCTCCGTCGGCAGTGCCTGTGATCGCCAAAGGACTCAATCTATCAGATGCAGATGTGCATGGTGTGATGAGTTTCTATCACGAGTTTCGACAATCCCCACCCGGTGCACACGTCATTCAGATTTGCCGCGCTGAATCCTGTCAGGCTATGGGCTCTAAATCGCTAGAGCAACATGCGTGCTCGCGGTTAGGTATCGACTATCACCAAACCACAACAGACAACAATTTCACGTTAGAGCCCGTGTATTGCTTGGGCAACTGCATGAACTCCCCATCTGTACGAGTGAATGACCAAGTTTATGGCGAGATGACTGACGAAGAGTTTGATCTCTTGCTCAGTGGTCTTCTGACGAAAGTGATAGAGGTGCAGTCACCATGAGTTATCGCATTTATATTCCGCTGGATACATCGTCAGTCTCCCGAGGGGCTGATGTGGTTGCTGACCATATCTTGCATAGCGCCGCCAACTTAGGTGAAGACATTGCAGTAATTCGCAACGGGTCTCGTGGCTTGTTTTGGCTTGAGCCGATGGTGGAAGTGGAATCAGAGCAAGGTCGCGTCGCGTTTGGCCCAGTCACACCAGATGACGTTGATGCTTTGCTAGCACTTCGCTTTTTTGACCCCGATGACAAAGGTAGCGCGGGATTAAACCACCCTTTATGCCTTGGCCTGACAGAAGATATTTCATACCTGAAAAAACAGCAACGACTGACGTTTACGCGAGTGGGTGTTATCGACCCGCTAGATCTTGATGATTACAAGCAACACGGCGGCTTTGTTGGGCTGGATAAAGCACTAGCTCTGAGTTCTCAAGGCATCTTGGACGAAATCAAGACCTCCGGTCTGCGCGGACGAGGCGGTGCTGCGTTTCCCACTGGCATCAAATGGCAAACCGTCGCAGATCAAAATAATCGTCAGAAGTATGTTATTTGCAATGCCGACGAAGGGGATTCAGGCACATTTGCCGATCGCATGTTGATGGAAGGTGATCCGTTCACCTTGATAGAAGGGATGATCATTTGCGCACTCGCTGTCGGCGCGAATCATGGCTATGTCTACACCCGATCTGAATACCCAAAAGCTTGCGATATTTTCCAGAAAGCGATTGATATCGCCAAAGCCGCGGGCTATCTGGGTGACAACATTTTGGGTTCTCATTGTTCATTTTATCTTGAACTGCGCGTCGGCGCTGGGGCTTACATTTGTGGTGAAGAAACGTCACTGATGGAGAGCTTAGAGGGCAAACGAGGCCTAGTGCGAAACAAACCGCCATTGCCAGCCATTGAAGGGCTATTCGGAAAGCCGACCGTGATTAATAACGTGATTTCCTTGGCGTCGGTTCCCACGATCATGGCGCAGGGCGCTGACTATTATCAAAACTTCGGGCAAGGGCGTTCATTGGGCACGATACCCGTTCAACTGGCAGGAAACCTCAAACAGGCAGGTTTGTTCGAGCTGGCATTTGGCGTGTCGATTCATGAGCTATTGTATGAGTTTGGTGGTGGCAGCAAAACGGGAAGACCGTTGAAAGCAGCCCAGCTAGGCGGCCCATTGGGAGCCTATCTGCCCGCCTCAGAGTGGCACACCGATATGGATTACGAAGCGCTATCTACCAAAGGAGCCATGCTTGGTCACGGCGGCATTGTGGCGTTTGATGACACCGTCGACATGAGCCAAATGGCGCGATTTGCCATGGAGTTTTGCAGCATTGAATCATGCGGAAAATGCACACCTTGTCGGATTGGTGCGGTGCGTGGGGTTGAAGTGATTGATCAATTGGTGGCAGAGACAGGCGAAGCGAAAGCGGAGCGAGAAATATTGCTGCGTGAGCTTTGCGAGACCATGGAACTTGGGTCTATGTGCGCCATGGGGGGAATGACCCCTTATCCCGTTAAAAGTGCCCTGAAGTATTTTCCTCATGATTTTGGATTGGCTGAACAGCCAGACCAATAGGATTTCGATTATCTAGCGGTGCCAGCGCGAATAGCGCGGCGAGGAGCAAACAATGGTTGAGTTTTACATTCCCATTGAACAAGACAACAAAGACTTTGGTACACCTGAAATCAAGGGTGAGGATCTAAAAGCAATCACGTTGTCGATTGATGGATGGCCCGTCACTGTGCCTGAAGGCACATCCGTGATGCGTGCAGCAGCGTCCATGAACATTCAAATTCCGAAATTGTGTGCGACGGATAGCTTAGAAGCGTTTGGATCGTGTCGTTTATGTGTGGTGGATATAGAAGGCATGCGCGGAAAACCCGCGTCTTGTACTACCCCTGTGGCGGAAGGCATGGTGGTCACGACGCAAAATTCGGCACTACAGAAGTTACGCCGTAACGTCATGGAGCTGTATATTTCAGATCACCCTCTCGATTGCCTAACCTGCGCCGTGAATGGCGATTGTGAATTGCAGGATATGGCAGGTGCAGTGGGTCTTCGTGATGTTCGCTATGGATTCGACGGTGAAAACCACCTGAATATGGAAAAAGATACGTCGAACCCTTATTTCACCTTTGATACCAGTAAGTGCATTGTGTGTTCACGCTGTGTGCGTGCCTGTGAAGAGATCCAAGGGCAGCATGCGCTCACGGTCGACGGCCGCGCCTTCGAATCTCGCATTGTTGCGGGTGACAGTAACTTTATGGAATCGGAATGTGTGTCTTGTGGCGCTTGTGTGCAGGCTTGTCCAACGGCAGCACTGACGGAAAACAGCGTGATCGAGCAGGGTACGCCGAGCCATTTCCGCACCACAACATGTGCCTATTGCGGCGTCGGTTGTTCATTCCGTGCTGAGATGCGAGGCGATCAGTTGGTGCGCATGGTGCCAAATAAAGACGGCAAAGCCAACCAAGGGCACTCATGCGTGAAAGGGCGTTTCGCCTTTGGTTACGCTACGCACCAAGATCGCGTTCTCGATCCGATGATCCGAGATTCTATTGATCAACCGTGGAAAAAAGTCAGTTGGGATGAGGCCATCGCTTTCGCTGCTCAACGACTCACTGATATTCGTGATCATCATGGCGTAAATGCGCTGGGGGGCATCACCTCTTCGCGCTGTACCAACGAAGAAACCTATTTGGTTCAGAAGTTGATTCGAGCGGGTTTTGGTACCAACAATGTCGATACTTGCGCACGAGTATGTCACTCCCCGACGGGCTATGGATTAAAAACCACCATGGGTGAATCCGCAGGGACACAAACGTTCGATTCAGTCCAACAAGCTGATGTAGTGATCGTCATTGGTGCCAACCCAACAGACGGACACCCTGTGTTTGCTTCTCAGCTTAAGCGTCGTTTACGTGATGGCGCGAAACTCATTGTTGTTGACCCACGTGAAATCGACTTGGTTAATGCGCCACATGTTCGTGCGCAATACCACTTACAATTGCGCCCCGGCACCAACGTCGCTGTGCTCAATGCGTTAGCACACGTGATCATCAATGAAGGATTGGAAGCGACAGCCTTTATTGAAGAGCGCTGTGACGTGGAAGCATACAACAAATGGCGAACGTTCATTGCCCAAGCGTCATGCTCTCCCGAGGAATTGGAGGGGGCAACTGGCGTGCCTGCTATGTTGATCCGTGAAGCAGCAAGACTGTATGCCAAAGCGGGTAACGGTGCGATTTACTATGGATTAGGCGTCACCGAACACAGCCAAGGCAGCTCTGCGGTGATGGCGATTGCCAACCTTGCCATGGCGACGGGGAATCTCGGTCGCGAAGGTGTGGGAGTGAATCCACTTCGCGGTCAAAATAATGTGCAGGGCAGCTGCGATATGGGCTCGTTCCCGCATGAGCTACCCGGCTATCGCCACGTTTCTGATCCTGAGGTTAGGGCGCTGTTTGAAAGCGAGTGGGGCGTGCCTATCGACAGTGAACCGGGACTGCGTATTCCTAATATGTTCGATGCCGCTGTAGCGGGTCGCTTCAAGGCACTTTACGTGCAGGGCGAAGACATCGCCCAATCCGACCCCAACACACAGCATGTAGAAGCGGCGCTGACGGCACTGGATTGTCTGATCGTTCAAGATATTTTCTTAAATGAAACCGCGAAGTTCGCGCATGTATTCTTGCCGGGCGCGACCTTCTTGGAAAAAGACGGGACTTTCACCAATGCCGAACGTCGTATTTCTCCGGTACGCAAAGTGATGGCTCCGTTATCAGGCAAAGCAGATTGGGAAGCCACCGTTGCGCTCTCCAATGCGCTCGGGTTCGAGATGGACTACAGTCACCCGTCTGAGATTATGGATGAGATCGCAAGGCTGACACCGACATTCCATGGCGTGAGCTATGAGAAAATAGACAAGTTGGGTTCGATTCAATGGCCGTGTAACGATGAAGCACCGGAAGGTACGCCGACCATGCACATTGGTAACTTTGTGAAGGGAAAAGGCAGCTTTGTGGTGACCGATTACGTCGCCTCGGAAGAGAAAGTGAATAAGCGCTTCCCGCTGTTACTAACTACGGGACGCATCTTGTCTCAATACAATGTGGGCGCGCAAACTCGACGTACTGAGAACTCGCAGTGGCATCAGCAAGATGTACTGGAAATCCACCCGCTTGATGCTGAAGATCGTGGCATTACTGATGGCTCGCCGGTGCGCGTTGCCAGCCGAGCCGGAGAAGTAACGTTGCCTGCGCAAATCAGTAACCGCATGCAGCCAGGTGTGGTGTACACCACTTTCCACCACCCTGTATCCGGCACCAATGTGGTGACCACAGACAATTCTGATTGGGCCACCAATTGTCCTGAATATAAAGTGACTGCGGTTCAGGTCAAAGTGGCCGTGGAACCGGCGGAATGGCAGGCGAGATTTAAGCAGTTCGACGAACAACAGCAAGCCCATTTGTCAGCAGCAACACAGGAAGGAGAGTCATAAATGGCGGATGAATTTCACGGAGAGCATGTCCGCAATCAACGTTTGTATGACATGGCAAACCAGATTGCTGACAACCTCGTTCATGGCAGAGAACAGGAAGACACGATTGACGAGGTGGCGTCCCACATTCGACGTTTTTGGTCTTTAGATATGAAAGAAAGCTTGTTTGATGCGGTAGATTCCGAGGTGCTGAATCCTATTGCCAAGCAGGCGGCTGAAAAGCTGGCGTTGGACTATCGCAAGTAGTTTGACGGCAGTGACGAGAAATCAAAAAGCTAGCGTCTGTGCTAGCTTTTTCGTCTTTGGCGTAAGTGGCAGTGAGTAAACCGCGTTAGGCCGTTGCTTCTGCATCTTCGCGTTTTGCTACTTTGTGGCCTTCTTCGGTAACGCCATTTTTCCAGTAGCTGCTGATGTAAATATTGTCGCGATCCACGCCTTTATCATTGCGGAAGTATTGGCGTAGCGCGCGCATGGTCTCGAATTCACAGGCGCACCACACAGCAGCGTCACCGTCCAACCAGACTTGTTCTTGAACATGCGATGCTAGCGTGCCATTTTGCCCTTTGATCACCCAAGTGAGCATCATGCCTTCCGGCGCATTAATCGTTTGAATATCAGCCTCTGATAGCACCTCAATCACAGCATGGCCTTTGGCGTGCTTTGGTAGCGCGGCAATTTTGACTGACAAAGCCGGCAGTGCTGTCATGTCTGCCACCATAAAGAACCAATCGGCTTCATGGTTGATAGCTTGGATGGTTCCCGGCCCTGCAATGTTAATAGTGTCGCCTTCTTTGGCGGCCATCGACCAGCGCGCTGCATGTCCACATCCGCAATCCTTCACTTCATGACGAACAAAATCGACCGTCACCGTATGAGCTGACAAATCGATATGTCGAATGGTATAGGTGCGAAGGACAGGGCGCTCACCTTCAGCGAGAGCGCTTAGGTCAGTGCTGCCTTCAGGCGTAAACATCAATTTGATATAGCCGCCTTCGCAATCCACAGGGAAGCGAGCAAGGTCAGTACCGTGCAGCACGATACGTTGCATGTTCGGTGTGATTTGCTCAGTGGACTGAACGACAAGCGAAGTAGGGGTAGGTTTTTTCATTCTTGTTCTCGTGGTTTCCGTCTCGTGGTGCAAAGACTGCTTAACTTTCACCCACAATAAGCCAGATGAATGATTTTTTCAATGATAACGATTATCATTTGCGTAAATTTACATTTTGTCAGACAGCGTGATTACCTGAGTTTTTCTAACATCAAATCTTAAGACGAACTGCTTGGCGGGTCTTGCTGACATCTGAAAATGAACCTCTTCAGGTTACTTGGGTATATACCCAAACAACCTGATGGCCTCTGAAATCGAGCATTTCCAGATTACTTGGGTATACATGTGTTTATGAAATTCTATTTTGTGAGATTCAAATAGCTAAGGATAAGACATCAGAGAATTTAACCGTGTGGCGACGTATATTAATGACTGATGTGTATGGTGCTTTTAATTCAGTGGGGCTAGATTGTCGCTCTTATTATTGAGCTGTTTGTATTTTATGTGATTTGGTTTTAAGTGTTTTTTGAACCGAGTCAAATAAGTGGTTTTCATTGCT
Organism: Enterovibrio calviensis DSM 14347; assembly: GCF_000621165.1. Taxonomy (GTDB): domain Bacteria; phylum Pseudomonadota; class Gammaproteobacteria; order Enterobacterales; family Vibrionaceae; genus Enterovibrio; species Enterovibrio calviensis. The sequence goes on from NZ_JHZA01000001.1 coordinate 664,407, forward strand.
TTATAGTTTTATAACGTCAGGTAGTCTGTCGGGATTCTTTTAAGTGTGAATAAAAATATAAACACACTAGCGTTTAAGAGTAACGTCATATGGTTTTAGGTGATTTTTTTGATGCGTTGTTAGCATTTCCCACGAATGTATTCTTCTTGCCGTTCTTACTTTTCCTACTGATATTATTGATAGATCTAGTATTTAATGTCGTCGAAGGGGTTACGGGTGATTTGGATCTGTTCGATTTAGATAATATTCCTGGTTCAGGGCTGCTTTTGCCACCGGTGCTTTCAAAAGTACCGCTTATGGTAGCATTGAGTGTCTCATTTTTCGTTGCAACCGTTATATCGTTCTATTTAACAATGTATATATCTGTGCTTTTCCCAAGCACTATCCAGTTCGTTGTAGACCTCGTATCAATCCCTATTATCGCTTATTTATCGTTAGCAATTTCCGCTTGGTTGTTGAAACCTATTTCTCCTTTATTCGATAGGAAGAAGGCGTTTGCAGAAGTTGAGTTTATTGGTTTGAAAGGGCGCGTTCACAGCAGTGTCGTGACTCAGGATAAAGGGGAAATAATGGTGTTACATCAGGGCAATGAATTTTTGCTAGATGTAGTAATACAAGACGATGTTTCAACAAGCTACGGTGATGAAGTCATCATCGTTTATAAGGATTCTGCAACAAAACGATATGTTGTTGCCAAAGCATAATGGAAGTTTGATCAGGAGATGAACATGGAAGTTTCACCGAGTTTGATATTTATTGCTGTAGGTGTAGGTATATTCCTGCTGCTACTGATATTCCTTACTTCTCGCTACAAGAAAGTTCGCGGAGAGGGTGATGCCTTAATAGTGAACGGACTTCACCGCACACGTGCTTCGCTAACCGGTACCTTTGTGTGGCCGATTATCAACCGATTTGAGTACATGGACATCACGCGTAAGAAAATCTCGGTTGTACGTAGTGGTCGTAAAGATCAGGAAGGCGAAGAATACGAGGGTCTTCACTGCAGAGATAATATTCGTGCAGACTTGAGAGTTGATTTCTACATCGGTGTAAACCATGAAGAAGAAGATATTGTCCGCGTTGCGAAACTGTTCACTGCACATGAAGCGTCAAATCTTGAGCGCCTCAAAGAACACTTTCAGCCTAAATTTTCTGAAGCGTTGAAAACGGCGGTAAAACAGTTCGAATTCGAAGAGTTGTTGACGAATCGCCGCGCATTCCGTGATGCCGTTGTTGAAGTGATTGGCAGCGAAATGGATGGTTTCAAAATCTACGATGTGGTTATCGATAAAGTTGACCAAACCGCGCTAGATGCACACAGCCCAGACAATATTCTTGATGTTGAAGGTATTCGTAAGATCTCGGCGATCACCGCCCAGAAAAACACAGAAACGAATGCCATCCGTCAGGATGAACGCACAACGATGAAGAAGAAAAACGTTGAAGCGGAAGCGAACCGTCTGCAATTAGACAAGCAAGAGAAAGAGAGCATTGCCCGCACTCAGCGTGAAGTCGACATCATTGAGGCGCAAGAAGAAGCGCTTGCGGCAGAGAAACGCGAAGAGTATCAACGTGTCACTGAACTGGCGAAACTAGAAACGGAAGAAGAAGTATCCAAGAAACGTGAAAGCGTGGAAATGGAAGTGGAAATGACCCGTATCGCCAATCAGCGCCAAGTCGCTATTCAACAAGAAGAGCTAAATCGTTCTGTTGAAACAGAAAAAGTTCGCACGGCCACAGAAGTGGTTGAGCGCGAGATGCACAAAGAGACCACAGTAGAAGAAGCGCTTAAAGCTGTATCTGAAACACGCTCTCAACGTGTTGAGATTGAACGCAAAATTGCCCGCGAAGAGGAAGAGACTGAGAACCTACGTGTTAATGAGCGTGTAGGTCGTGAAAAACGCGTGAAGATGATTGAAGCAGAAGCGGCGGCAGAAGCGGCACAGCTTGAATTACTGGTTGGTGCTCGCGCTGAGAAAGATGCAGCAAAAGAACGTGCGGAGCGTTTGCTGATTGAAAATGAAGCCGAACTTAAAGTGAAAACGCGTGATGCGGAAAATGATTTGGCCGTGAAGACACGCGAAGCAGAAGCTGAGCATATTGTCACCACCAAGCGTGCAGAAGCGGGTTATGTGGCGAAAGAACGTGAAGCCGCAGCCAAAGAGCGTATGGCGCATGCAGAAAAAGAAATGATCAGCGCAACGGGTCTGGCTGAGGTCGAAGTGGACCGCGAACGTGCTCAGGCCATTAAAGAAACTGGCGAGGCGGAAGCCTTTGCTATGCAAAGCGCGGGTGAAGCAGAAGCGCAGGCACTTCGTGCCAAAGGCTTGGCAGAAGCAGAATCACAAACAGCACGCTTTGAAGCGGCGCAACAATACGATGAGCACACACGCGATCACGATAAGTGGGTGATGCAACTTCAACAAGACAAAGACTTGGAAATCGCGCGTATTGATGCACAGAAAACCGTCGTCAGTGAAAACGCGAAGGCACTGGCTGAAGCACTGTCTAAAGCGGATATCCGCCTGTTCGGTGGTGAAGGGATGGAACAAATTCGTCGCACCATCATGGATGCCTCCGCGATTGATGCCAAATTTGAGCAATCTAAAGTGCTGAATCCATTGGTGTCTGAGTATGTGGATGGAAACCGAAGCCTTCCAGACGATCTGAAAGCCATTTTGGAAAACACAGAACTGAAAAGCAGCGATCTGAGCAATGTGGCGTTGGCGAGCTTGTTGAATTCTCAAGGCGGTGCGACCGAGCTATTGAAGAAAATTCAGAGCTCAATGGAGCCGTCATCAGACGATAAATAACCCTTCATTTCTTCTCACAGAATCCCGCCTCTTCAGAGGCGGGATTGATAGGTATTATTATGTCAGAGACGACTCAACAAGCTGTGAGTGAAGGTGGTGCGTATGAGGTTCTCAAATCCCGCCTGTCCCAACAGGGCAACCAGCTAAAAAACCTTTCTCAGTCTTTCAATCAACAACGTCAGGATGTGTTTGGCGGACAAGAACTCACGCTGATTGGCAAAACCAATGTGCAAACTGACGCCAAGTGTATTCCCATTGATATGGCGCAGGTAAACCAACAGCTTTTGTTTGGTTACCACGTTCAGGTGGGCATGAAGGCTGTACCATCATTGGACGATGTGTTTGGCGTTTACCAACTTCATGAAAATGAAGGCACGTTCCGTGTTGAACCTTTACCTCTAGAAAACAGCTTTCTGAATGATTCACGTTTTTTGCATGAATTCACCGAGCTGTTTACTTATTACCGCGACGCACGTTTATCTCAAATCTCGCGTCAGGAAAGTATTCTTTATATCGCGTTTCAAATTGGTAGCAGACCCGAAGACCGTAAGGTATTTCGCTTCCAGTTAAATGCAAATTCCGCCGAGTACATGGACTCTTATGGCCATGCGCCGCTTGAGAGCGCGACACAGCATGACTTTGATTGGATAGCCACGACGCGTGAAGACCATGTATTGGGTGAACACCCGCATGTGTCTATTCGAGACAAGTTATTCGTTGAGTGTGTGGGTGGTGATTTAACCATTAAGGTCGAAGACAACACCTCAAATGGAAAAGGCATTTATCGCGAAGACGTGGAAGATGCTCACCAGAGCATTGCAGATGCGCAAATCGATTATGCCTTTATTGGTGATTTGATTGCATTACGTGTGAAACCAAATCGCGAAAAATACAGCCGCTATTTTCTTTACAACCCGCTTAATCAATCTGTAGTGCGCGCCGATGCGTTGCGTGAAAGCGCAAAAGCCTTGCCTGAAGATCATGGTGTGCTTTATGCCAATGGGTATGTGCTCGCCAATGGTGAAAGCAAGCAATTCGATTTCCCTGCCAATAATCTCAAATTCTTTCAGAAAGTCATTTCACCCAACGGTGAAGACATTCTGTATTTCTTTTTCAACGCAGTAGACGGTTACTACATCGCCTTCACCTACAACTTGATTGAGAAGAAATTCGAAGCACCCATGGAAAGCCATGGTTATAGCCTTTACCCCGATGGACGGTTCCTTGTATTCCAATTGTCTGAAAACGCAGAAGCATCTACGATCCATCCGTTACGCATTTGGGATACTCCGTTTTCAACGCCAGAACACTATGCGCTTGAAAATGCTCAAGGAGATGGCAGCAGCCCGTTATTTAACTTAGGTAATACCGAGCTGGTTCGTGCTTTGTCGTCAGTGTTATCGATTTGCCAATTAGCGCAGACCGAGGAAGTGACGCAGGCAGCTTTTGAAATGCTGCTCAAACAGTGTCAGTCAACGCTAGATCACTATACCTGGCTCGGTCATGAATACGCATTAGGCATGGGCAAAGCCATCAGTGAGTTGATGGGCACTGCGGACAAAATCATCGATGAGTTCGCCAAGGTACAGCAGCTTCAAAGCCATGCCGCACAAAGCATTGAAGATCAGCACAGGATCGTTTCTGAGCTGATCGGCAAGATCAAACTCGCGCCGAAAGAACAAGCCAATACCTTGCTCACCTTGCTTTCAGAAGTGAAAGGGCAGGTGGGTGCTGTCATGGCGTTGCGTCAACAGCATTACATTGATGAAGTGCGGGTTGATGCGTTACTGGAAACGCTTCAGGGTCAACGCGAAAATCTGAATCTGCAGTTGTTAAACCTGCTGCAAGATGAAAAGGCTTACCTGCCTTTTAAAAAGCACATCCAGACCATTGAAACGCAGCTTGAAGAGGTGGATAAAACCGCTGAAATTCAGATCCTGCAAGAGCAGGTTGAAACACTGAGAAGCGAGCTTCAATTGGTGACGGAAGAAGTCACCGATATTGAAACGGATGACCCCACGCAAGCCACACGGATTTTGGATTTGACGACGGAAGTTTCGTCAATGCTAAACACTGTGTCTGCGAAACTTCGTGGTAAGTCTAAAGGCCTTCAAAGTGAAGAAGCGCAAGCTGAGTTCAGTGCGCAATTTAAGCTGCTTAGCCAGTCGGTTAGCAGTGCGATGGAACAAGCGACAAGCCCTGATGATTGTGACAATCAATTGGCAAAGCTGGTGGGCCAGTTAGATAAGCTGGAATCACGGTTTGCGGATTTTGACCAATTCCTCGCTGAAATTTATGCCAAGCGAGATGAGATTCAGTCGACGCTGGATAACCACAAGCAGCAATTGATTGCGGCACAACAGCGTCGAGTCCAGAACCTTCTGCAAGCTGCCAATGTCACTATGTCGAGCATCGAAAAACGTGTTGAACGCTTTGATGATGTGGCGGGGCTTAACAGCTACTTCGCAACGGATGCGATGGTGCTGAAGCTGCATCAACTGTCGACAACGATTCGAGAGTTGGGTGACAGCGTGAAGGCTGACAGTGTCGATTCAAAAATCAAAGCACTGCAAGATCAGTCTTTACGTTCGCTGCGTGATAATCAGGATATCTTCGAGCAGGGCGGTAAAGTCCTTCGTCTTGGTAAACACCGTTTTAGCGTGAATCAACAGCCGCTCGACTTGAGTCTTGTCGATCATGACGGCCAACTGTCTACGCATATTTCGGGCACAGATTTCTATCAATCTGTTGAAGATGAAACCTTCTTAACTCTCCAATCTATGTCCCGTTTAGATGTAGCCTCAGAAAGTGAAGATGTTTATCGCGCGGAGTATTTGGCGTACCTGATCCTTCACGGCGCGGAACTCAATACCGACGGGTTGAGCCTCGATAAGCTCTATGCCGACCAAAAAGAAGGCATCTTGAGCGAGTGCGTACAAAAATTTGCAGCGCCTCGCTATAAAGAAGGTTACGTGAAAGGCATTCACGATAACGATGCCATCCGTATTTTGGACAAAGTGCTACCCATCTACCAGCAAGCGGGACTGCTACGATTCAGTCAATCTGCCCGTTCCTCTGCACTGCTGTGGTTGCTCGCTCAAGATAGCCAAACCGTTGAACATTATCGCCAACAAGCCATCAATGCGCAGTTGTTGCGTGAGCATTTGAATTCGGCAGAAGCTTATCAACAGCTACAAACTCAGCTGGTGGCGCTGCTAGAGACAAAACAAGCCAATGAGGCGGCAGAGTATCTGGTGAACCTGCTGGGTCAGAGTGAACTCAACATTGAAGTCAGTCAGGATGCCCTAACGCTTTGTGAAGACTACCTTCAGTTCCGTCGCAGTCTGGGTTGGCATCAAGGTGATGAAGCCATTGACGTCGCTTTTGCTGATCACAAACAATGGCTTGCTGCGTACACATCTCGTAAAAATTATGGCGAGGCGTTTGTTCTGGAAGCCGCGACCATTGCCGTGTTGAAATCATGTTCCAGTTTCCCCATCGGTAGCGTCGACTTTTCGCTGTTATCCAGCATCGATGGCTTACTGGGTGAACACGAACGGATTGAGAAGGGCCAGCTAACACTGGTGTTAGATGACTTTATTCAGCGTAACGAGCATCACCGAAGTGCGGTTGTTCCGCAGTTTGATGCCTACCTCAATCAGCGCACTGAACTGCTCAATACCGCGAAAGATGATTTCCGACTCGGGGAGTTCAAACCTCGCCCTCTCACCTCCTTTGTTCGTAATAAGCTTATCAGCGAAAGCTATCTGCCATTAATTGGCGATAACTTTGCGAAGCAAATGGGCACAATGGGCGATAAGAAACGCACTGATTTGATGGGGATGCTGCTGCTGATCTCTCCTCCGGGTTACGGTAAAACCACCTTGATCGAATATGTGGCCCACAAGCTTGGGCTGGTGTTTATGAAGATCAATGGCCCATCGATCGGGCACCAGGCTACGTCACTTGATCCGGCAGATGCACCTGATCAGAATGCTGCGCGCGAGATCGAAAAGATCAACCTCGCCTTTGAAATGGGCAACAACGTGCTCCTGTATCTTGATGATATTCAGCACACCCACCCAGAGTTCCTTCAGAAATTCATTTCACTGTGTGATGGAACACGTCGCATCGAAGGGACATGGAAAGGAAAAACTAAAACCTACGACATGCGTGGCAAGAAGTTCGCTGTTGTGATGGCGGGTAACCCATATACCGAAACCGGTGAAGCGTTCCGTATTCCAGATATGTTGTCGAACCGTGCGGATATCTACAACCTTGGTGACATGCTGTCTGATCAGAAGCAGGCGTTCGAACTTAGCTTCATTGAGAACTCACTGACATCGAATTCTGTGCTGGCACCGTTGGCTACCCGAGATTTGAATGACTTGTACCGTTTTGTTCGCATGGCAGAAGGGGAGAGCATTGCGTTGAGTGACATGAGCCATTCGTATTCGGCGACTGAATCCAATGAGATTGTCTCAACGCTTCAAAAAATGATGATAGCGCAGCAAACCGTGCTTAAGGTGAACCAGCAATACATCAAGTCGGCAGCAACAGCGGATCAGTACCGTATAGAGCCACCGTTTAAGCTTCAAGGCTCTTATCGAAACATGAATAAACTCGCGGAGAAAATCTCGTCAGTCATGACCGACGATGAGCTTAACACCATGCTGCAAGACCACTATCAAGGTGAAGCGCAAACATTGGCCGCAGGCACGGAAGAGAACCTGCTGAAACTTGCAGAGCTACGCGGTGACATGACGCCAGAGCAGCAGGGGCGTTGGCAAGAAATTACTGACGGCTATCAACGCCAACAAATGATGGGTGATTCCGAAGACCGTGCAGGGCAGGTGGTGCAACAGCTCGCCATGCTAAATCAACATGTTGCCCGCTTTGGTGGTGACAGCCAAGGAGGCAAATAAATGAATCGACAGAAATGGTCGGCGTGGTTGGAAGCCTCGATAGAAGATTACCGTCTTGATGACAATGAGCGCCGTGAGCTTCAAGCTGAACTTGCAGAATCGGTGTTAAGCGATGAAGACCGTTCTTATCTACGCAATTTGAGCTTCAAATTGGTGCAGAAGGAAATTTCAAATCAAGGTGATGCGGCGGCATTGGTGCGTTGGTTAGAGCGCGTCGTCAAGGTACTTGATAACATCATGAGCGCGAGTTCATCAGAAACCGCAACGAGTTGGTTTTCACCCGGAAGAACCTGTGCTGCGGGCATTACTGAGCAATTAAAACTTGCACGTCATTCCATTGATATTTGTGTTTTCACGATTGCCGACAATGATTTGACCAAACAGATCCTTGACGCACACAAGCGCGGGATTAAGGTTCGCATCGTCACGGATAACGATAAAATGAATGACAGGGGCAGTGATGTTGAATACCTTGCTGAACAAGGTGTTGCCGTCAAAATTGATACAACTCAGTACCATATGCACCATAAGTTTGCGATATTTGATGAACAAAGATTGATTAACGGCAGTTTTAACTGGACGCGCAGCGCCTCCAAATATAATCAGGAAGATATTACGCTTACCGATGATCGCAGGTTTGTTACCGCGTTCTCAAGGCAGTTTGAAACGCTATGGCAGAAATTTCCCTGCCATAAGCCGTCATAGAGACAGGGAGATCCAATGACTGAATTGACGAATTCTCAGAGTCAGGTACTGGATGTTGAGGTAACGCCTCAAATCGTCGCGTTGGCTGAACAGTTTGATGCGTTTGACACTGTTGCCACCATTACGTTTGGTAAAGATGCGCTTGAAAAGATCACCGCATTCTCTGATGAAGTATTGGAGCAAGTGCGCGTTCGCGACAGCGGTGAAGCCGGGGATATTCTGCATGCCATGGTGTCGTCCATGGACAGTGCAGAGTTCGATAATCTGGGTAAGAAGAGCCTACTATCAAGGCTTCCGTTGGTCGGCGAGCTGTTTGATTCCTTCAAAAAGTTTTCAGCGAGCTTTGATTCTGTCAAAGGTCAGTTAGAGCAATTGTCTGGCAGCTTGGAAGCGCAGGAAGTGAAACTTGCGCATGACATTTCACAGCTTGATACGCTCTACGATCATAACTTGGAATTGCTTGGCGGATTAGATCTGTACATCGCGGCGGGCAAATACAAATTGAACGACCTTGTACAGAGTGTGTTACCCGATTTGCTGGCGCAATCTGAGCAAAGTGGTGACGCGTTGGATGCACAGAAGTATCGTGATGCCTCTCAAGCCATTGCGCGCCTTGAAAAGCGCGTTCACAACCTTGAACTAACACGTTTAGCCGCGATTCAAACCGCGCCTCAAATTCGCCTCTCACAGGAAGGCAATAAAATGTTGATGGAGGATATTCAAGATATCGTTCACAACACCTTCCCACTATGGAAACGCCAGTTCTTGATTGCGATTTCCAATTATGAAAAAGAGAAAGCGCTGAAGGTCACGAGGGCTGTTAAGGATTATACCAACAAGCAATACGTTCAAAATGCTGAGAAGCTGAAAGTACTGGAAGAACAGATCGCAGAGAACTATCAGCGAGGTATTCTGGATTTGGATTCGCTTGAAACGGTGAACAAGCTGACGATCGAAACGCTGAACAATACACTTTCACGCGTGAAAGAAGGCAGAGCCCAGCGAGAACATGCACAGCAAGTGATAGAAAAAGCTGAACAAGAACTCAAAGTAGCATTGCAGCAAACGCTGGAAGGCTAATTGATATCCCCGCTTATATTGCTATATACCCAGCAACCTGAAAATGCTCGCTGAATCGGCATCTTCAGGTTGTTGTGGTACATCAAGTGGGTATCTATATTTTTACTTACTGATACGAAAGCCCGTCTGCAGCAATAGATAGCACGGTATGTGTTCTTATTGCCTCCTGCGCCGCCAACCCAATCACCACCGCTTTTAAGCCATCGGATAGCGATACTTCCACTTCTTGCTCTCCCCAAATAGCACGTTGGAATTTCTGGTGCTGATAGAAGGTCGAACCGTTGTGATCGCCTGCTTCAAGCAGTGCGGGGTCAACGGGAACATCCATGACTTTCGGGCCTTTGGGGTCGCGTGGGCTTACAATCACTTGCGGCACGGGAGCATCACCCAATGTGTCAGTTGGCCAGAATCGCACCGGTCCTGGCACTAGGCATTCAACTTTACCTTTGTTGCCAACCACGCAAATCTCTTCTTGATAACGTGAGCCTTCAGCAAACATGCAAAGCTCTAGGCTAGCGCGGGTGTGGTTATCAAACTCTATGGTCACCATGGCATTGTCGATGATGTCAGGTGCTTGCCCGTCATATTGCTCATCGAGATGGTTAACGGCTTGATTGCCCGAAGCAAATACACGCACTGGATTGGCGTTTGCCATCAGGCGCATCAAATCGAAAAAGTGGCAGCATTTCTCGACCAGAGTGCCACCAGTTTTGTGGTTGAAGCGATTCCAATCCCCCACTTTGCGAAGGAACGGAAAACGGTGTTCACGAATTGAAAAGAGGTGTCGTTGCCCGATATCGTTATCATTGAGCAATGACAGCAATAGCGTGATAGGCGGCATGTAGCGGTATTCCATCGCGACCCAAATAGGAGCAGGGTAATTGGCTGCGGCTTCGCTGAGTCGCGCGACATCATTAATGTCGGTGCAGATGGGTTTTTCAATCAAAATAGGGAGTGTGCAGCGGCTCATGATGCCAAGCAGTTGCTCGGCGTGCTGGAAGTTAGGAGTGACGACGACCAGCGCATCCACATCGTCGGCGTCTAGCAGTGCATCCAAATCCGACACGGTGCGTGCGTTGGGGACCAGCGCGTGGGCTTTCTCGAGCATCTCTGGGTCAGGCTCGGCCAATACCGTGATTTCTGCCTGTTCGAGTAGCTGAATATTGCGGATGTGTTCTTGTCCCATCATGCCGCAACCAAGGATCCCATATCGAATTGGATGTTTGTTTGTCATTGAGCCGTCCTTTTGTTTTTATTGTTAATCCTGTATACCCAAGCAGCCTTAAGATGCTCGATTTCAGAGGCCATCAGAGTGTTCAATTCAAGGCAAATTCTTGTAGGAATAGCCATTCTATTTCACAAGAATTTGTATATTTCACAAATCATCTGTGTCTATCTGCCGCTTTTTGCTTTCCTTACTGCGCTATGTCCATCTTGCTGCGTACCGCACTGATTCTGGGTCGTACCAAGTGAATGAGACTTCTTCGATGCGATCTTGGTTTGACCAACTTAGCCTTTCGATATAACCACATGCGCTGCCAACGTCGGGGGCGAAGTCAGGGTGTTTCCAATCAGGAACGTGATCGACGGTGATGCTGTCTTGCACTCTTGAAATCCAAAAGCCGAGCTTTTCGCGATAAAACACATAAAGAGACTCAATCACGTCCTCAATCGCGATATGTTCGCTGTGCCTGCCATCAATCCAAATCTCTTCCATAGCGGCGGGTTGCTGGTCTAATTTTCGCAGACGCCTGAACCGCCAAAGCGGTGCATTGGAAGGTAACCCCAGCAAGGATGCGACGTGGGTATTTGTGTGTCGCTCAAGGTTCAAAACATCAGCGTTTGGCAAACCGCCGCCACTCTTAAGTTCTAACCGAAAAAAGTGATACACGGCGCTGCTGTCAGGCGCGTTTTTTACATACGTCCCAGACCCTTGTTTTCGTTCAAGTAACCCATTACTTTCAAGCTCAGTCAGGGCCTTTCTTAGCGTCCCTACGGCGACCCCCAGTTTCTTGGCCAATTCTGCCTCAGTGGGCAGGCGCTCTCCGGGTAACCAATAGCCTGCAGAAATTTCTCTACGCAACAGTTCACTTATCTGAATGAACAGGGGCAATCGGGTTGATTCACTCATCACAAAAATTCTCAAAAAAAATAATCGATTTGATATTAGCGAGTTAGCCATGCTTTTTCTGTTAAATGGGCAAAACTTTACGCCAATTCATTCATTATTGATTTACTTTTAATGAGTATCTTATAGCATTTATTAACAATTCATTCACTATTCATTTGCAATTAAGGCGACTAAGAAGTGGCTGAAGACGTAAGTGAGAAGTGACTGACTGACTGATGTGACTGAGAAGTGACTGAATAGATATCGCGCAGACAATAAATAATTCAAATAACGCGTTGGCTAATTTACCGAATATCAGGAGATTGATGATGAGTGTTGTACCCATCACAAGTGCAGGATTGGATGCCGCTGAGGTTTCATGGTTCGCGCCCTTGTGCAGTGACGATTACCGTTATTTAGGTGTACCAGAGGGTCGACTGCGAAGCAGTTGGGAAAATACCAGAGACATCGTGTTGATGGCCGAGCAACAAGGCTTTCGCAATATTTTGTGTCCATCGTCTTATCAAGTGGGTCAAGACACTCTGACCTTTGCGTCTGCGATGGGACCACTCACAGAGCGCATCAATATGCTGGCAGCTATTCGCTGCGGAGAAGTGCACCCCGCCATGCTGGCACGTTCGGTAGCAACGCTTGACCACATTATGAAAGGTCGCTTAACACTGAATGTCATTTCTTCTGACTTTCCCGGTGAAAAAGTAGACAGCGCCTTTCGGTATCGCCGTTCAAAAGAGGTGGTCGATATTTTGCGCCAAGCATGGACACAAGATGAAATTCGCTATGACGGTGAAATATACAAACTGAGTGAGATTTCAAGCGACCCGGTGCGCCCGTATCAGCAAAATGGCGGCCCGTTACTGTACTTCGGCGGCTATTCGCCTGATGCACTTGAGCTATGTGGCTCGGAATGTGATGTGTACTTAATGTGGCCTGAAACCGAAGACATGCTAGAAACCCGCATGCGTGCAGTTAATGAAGTCGCACAACGCCATAACCGAACCTTAGATTACGGTCTGCGCGTGCATATGGTGGTGCGAGATACCGAAGCAGAAGCGCGCGAGTATGCGGAATCGCTTGTCTCCAAACTTGACGATAACTTTGGTCAATCAATCAAAGAGCGTGCCCTGGATGCGAAAAGCTTGGGTGTGGCGCTGCAATCTCAGCAACGCGATCAATCCGACCAATTTGGTTTCACGGAACCGAACTTATGGACCGGCGTAGGACGCGCTCGCTCAGGCTGCGGTGCGGCATTGGTGGGCAGTGTTGATCAAGTGCTTAGTAAAATTGAGCGTTACCAGAAGATGGGAATCCGCTCGTTTATCTTTTCGGGTTACCCACACAAAGACGAATGCGAAATCGTCGGTCAAAAAATTCTACCAGAACTGAAAACGTGTTCATTGCCTGAAGAATATGGACGTGTACCTGCAACCACGCCAGCAACACCGTTGGGTGTAGGAGAGCGAAAATGATATATAGCGAACTTCATTCAAGCCTGTCGGCATTTAGCCGCATTGTTTATGGTGCCTGGCGTCTATCGGATGACAGCGATACATCGGAAGCCCATGTCCGCGCCAAAGTGGATGCTTGTCTAGAGCAAGGCATTACCACGTTTGATCATGCGGACATCTACGGTGATTATTCGTGTGAAGCAGTGTTTGGACAAACACTGGCCGCGACGCCATCTCTGCGCGACCAGATCCAGTTAGTGAGCAAGTGCGACATCATGCTGTTGTCTGATCGTTACCCTGATCGTCGCGTGAAACACTACGACACCTCGGCAGCTCACATTCGTCAATCGGTGACGCAGTCATTGAAAAACCTTCACACCGATCATCTCGATCTTCTCCTTATACATCGCCCTGATCCGTTTATGGATCACCATGAAACTGGACAAGCGCTTGATGCCTTGGTCAACGAAGGGTTAGTCAAAGCGGTTGGAGTGTCTAATTTCCAGCGTTGGGATTGGGATTTGCTCCAATCGGGGATGTCGCATCCTTTAGTGACGAATCAAATTGAAATGAATTTGCTATCACGCAGTAGCTTTACTGATGGCACCTTGGCGTTCATGCAGCAATACGGCGTCTTGCCTATGGCGTGGTCACCGCTGGCGGGTGGTGAGCTGTTTGGCGACGGCGACGCAGCACTGCGTGTGAAACCGATTTTAGAGCGTGAAGCGGAGCGATTCGGCGTGGGTATTGATGCGGTCGCGACAGCGTGGTTGCTTGCGCATCCTGCCGGAATTTTACCAGTACTTGGCACCAATAATTTGTCACGTATTCGCACGGCGAGTGATGCATTGAAAGTAAAGATTGATAGAGAAACATGGTTTGAAATGTGGACGGCAGCGGCCGGGGAGGAAGTGGCATGAGCCGTGAACTACGAAATGCACTCTCGTGCTTTGCAACGGGCGTCACTGTTATCACCGCACGTCATGATGACGCAGATTTTGGCTTGACCTGTTCATCGTTCAATTCTGTGTCGCTCGACCCAGCGATAGTGCTTTGGAGTATCAATCAAACCTCGTCTGCCAAGGATCCTATACTGAAATCTGGCGGTTACACGGTCAGTGTATTGGCGGTTGAGCACTCAGAACTTGCCATGAAATTCTGTCGTGATAGCCACGAGGAGCGTTTCAATGGCGTTGCCATCGAACGAGCGCCAAGTGGTCGCGCCATTATCGAAGGTGCCGTGGCGTGGTTTGATTGCGATTTGAATGGTGTGATTGCTGCTGGTGACCATGACATTTTGCTCGGCAAAGTGACTGAATTTAGCTCGCAACAGGAAAGCGTCGGCTTAGTGTTTGAACGCAGTCGATTTGGACGGGTGGGAGAAGTCGCCTAATGGCAGTTTTGGAATCGACACTCGCAGTACTCGAAAACATTAATGACCGCATAGGTAAGATTGGCGCGTCGATAGCGTGGGTGCTGGTGGCCTTAATGGTCGGCAGCATTTTGCTACAGGTTGTGTGTCGTTATGTGTTCAATTCCGCGCTGCCGTGGCCGGAAGAAGTGGCTCGGGCGTTGATGATCTGGATGATGGCGCTGGTTGCTGGCAATGCCTATCGCAAGGGCATGTTTGTTTCAATCGACATGCTCTACAACTACGTGCCGCACTCCGTGGCACGCATGATAAAAATCATCTTGTTGGTGCTGGCGTTTGCCGTACTCGTGCAACTGTTCGTGGTTGCCATTGAATTTTTCGATCGCGGCTTTCGGACACGTGCCGCATCTTTCCCCCTAAAACGCGCTTGGATTTATCTCGCCATGCCAGTGTGCTTTGGCACCATGCTGCTTGCCAATATCGAACTATTTCTCAGAACGTTTCTTGAGCGAAAAGAGACTCCCCAAACTGCCCCCGCAGAATAAGGATGAGCAAAAAGAATGACTGACATAAGGATGTGGCTGTAAATGTTGATTTTCTTTTTACCCCTGTTTTTGGTGTTACTACTTATCGGTATGCCCGTGTTTTTCGCCCTGTTGGCCGCACCGGGTATCATGCTTTACGTCGAAGGCATGGATCGCGATATCCCTTTGCTTTTCCGCAATATTTACAACGGAATAGACTCCTTCCCATTAATGGCGATTCCTTTCTTCATGCTCGCGGGCGAAGTGATGAATCGCGGGGGCATTACGTTAAGTTTGGTGAATTTCTCCCAATCGTTTATTGGGCATGTGCGTGGCGGTCTCGCGCACGTTAACGTCATGTCTAGCATGTTGTTTGCGGGTTTGTCGGGCTCTGCGGTTGCAGATACCTCGGCAATTGGTTCAATGATGATCCCCGCGATGGAAAAGAACGGTTACTCGCGCAAATTTGCGGCAGCAGTAACCGCGGCGTCATCCGTGATTGGCCCTATCATTCCGCCGTCTGGCATCATGATCATTTACGCCTACACCATGGAAATCTCCGTCGCAGCACTGTTCGCAGCTGGCGTTATTCCCGGGTTGATGATTGGCCTAGGCTTGATGCTGCTTATCGCTGCGATGGCAAAGCGTCAGAACTTACCCATTGCCAGTGAAAAAGCCACGTGGAGAGAGCGCGGTAGCGCAACGAAATCAGCGTTCTGGCCGTTGCTGACCCCCGTGATTATTCTTGGCGGTATTCTCGGTGGCATCTTTACACCGACAGAAGCCTCAGCGGTGGCGGTGCTTTATACCTTATTGGTTGGCATGTTCGTGCTGCGTACCATTTCGCTGAAAGACATTCCTGAGATTTTCACCAACAGTGCCAAATCGTCGGCAGTGATTTTGTTGCTGGTGGGCGCGGCATTGGCGTTCAAAACCGTGGTGTCGCTTTCTCACGCTGCGGAAGAAATGGCCGCGTGGACGCTAACCATCAGTGAGAACCCGCTGATACTGCTATTTCTTATCAACATTCTGTTGTTCATCGTGGGCATGTTCCTCGATGCAGGGCCAGCCATCATCATTTTGGGGCCCATTCTCTCTCCAGTATTTATCAGCTTGGGCATCGATCCTGTGCATTTCGCCATCATCATGAGTGTGAACCTCACGGTGGGGCTGGCGACACCACCTATGGGCTTGGTGCTGTTTGTGGCATCGAGTGTATCGGGTGTGAAAGTTGAAACATTGTCACGCGCCATACTGCCGTTTTTGGCGGTGGAAGTGGCGGTGATTTTCCTCATTACGTTTTTCCCGTCTATTTCTATGACAATCCCACGTTGGTTGGGGTTGGCGTAGTTTCGACGGGACGTTAGCAAGCGAGAACGTGAGTTCTTACCTTAACAAGTGCAGCGAAAGCTGAGGATCACGGAAGTGAAAGGTGAAGTATGAATAAAACAGTAAATCAGGTGCGTAAAGCATTTAAGGGAAGTGCACTGGCACTGTTGGCGGGACTCATGACTACCGCGGCGTTGTCTGTTCCCGCGATGGCGGCAGATTTCAACCTTCGTGCTGTAGCGAACTCGAACGAAAACGACGAAGACTATGATGGTTTAGTGGTATTCAAAGATTTTGTCGAAGCGCACTCTAACGGCAAGATCAAAGTCGATCTGTACATCGGTACGCAGCTGTGTGGCAACGGTACGGAGTGTATCCAAGCGGTTGAAGACGGCTCTGTTGATGTTTACATCTCTACCTCTGGCGGTGCGGCGAACATGTTCCCGTACATTCAGGTGTTAGATTTGCCTTATGTGCTTCCTGATGACCGCACTGCTGAAGCTGTGTTCCAAGGCGACTTTGTTCGCGAGCTACGCAAAGCGATTTTGGCGGATACTGATGACAAACTTCGCCTTATGGCGATTGGTAACACAGGTGGCTGGCGTAACTTTGCCAACACCAAGCGAACCGTAAAACAACCCAGTGATTTGGAAGGGTTGAAGATCCGTACCGTGGTGGCTGATTTGCCACAAGAGCTAGTGAAAGCCCTCGGCGCAAGCCCAACACCCATTCCATGGCCTGAGCTTTACACGTCTTTCCAGACGGGCGTGGTTGAAGGTTCGAAAAATGGTATCACTGATATCATGGGCATGAAATTCCCTGAAGCGGGCCTGAAATATGTCACGCTCGATGGTCACGCATACATGTCAGCTCTCTGGTACATGAACAACGAAGCCTTCTTGGATATGCCTGTGGAATTGCGCAAAGTGATTGTTGATGGCTTCCGCGCACTGCAGCAAGCGACGTTTGCGTCACCGAAGCGCAAATCTATTGCTGCGTATGAAGCGTTCAAGAAATCTGGCGGAACGCTCTATGTTCCAACTCCTGCTGAAAAAGCCAAGTTTCAAGAATCAGCCGCGCCTGTTTATACGTGGTTCCAAGAGAACGTAAAAGACGGCAAGAAGTGGTTTGATTTGCTTCAAGTGGAATCAGACAAAGCGCAGAAGCAAATTGCTGACGCAGATAAGTCTGACCTAATGTAGTCAAGATTGGCCGCTGTAAATGTTTAACGCTATATAAAATCAGCCCGATTGGGCTGATTTTTTTGTGCCCGATCATTGGGATTAACTCGTGATTTCTTGATGATCTTGAAGTTGCTCCACAAACGCATTGAGCGCAGAAACCGACCGAATGATGTGCACGGTTTGATGGCTCGATAAGCTTTCCAGTCGAGATGTGAAATCATCATTCCAAAATCTAGGGGAGAGTTTAAGAAACTTGTAGCTGTTTAATGACCCTTTAAACACAGAGCTCCCATCAGGCCAACCTTCTGGCTTCACGAATAACCCTTTAAGAAGACGCTTAGTCACAAACCAATAGCTGGTTGGGTAAGGGAGGTCAATATAGATCAAGGTGTCTGCGGCTTCTAAGCGCTGGTTAAAGGAACCTAACGGCCCAAGCCCATCGATGATCCAACGCTCAGACGATAGAATATCGTCATGGGCTTTATCGAATACTTCGCGCTCGACGTGCTCGCCATTTTTCTTAAACACCATGGCGTCGAGCGGATAGAGTTCAATGCGTGTTGATGAAGACAGTGCTTTGCTCAACGTGGATTTACCGCTGCCCGGTTTACCAAAAACGGCGACTTTATTCATAGGATCTCCTTTATATTAAATGATCCCTTGAGGCAGAAAACAGAAAACCCACCTCTAAGGGTGGGTTTTAAAATGCGCGTAGAGCATCCCACCATTCCTATGGAATGATGATAATTCGTGCGGTTAGCTGTTCATTATTTGCTCTCATGAAACCATCCTTATATGGAACGTGTTGATTGTCAACGAAGAGTTATATTTCTCTCTTTATTCATCCATCCATTTTACTTGCGCTTCGATCTTGATTTTAATTCGGCCTCTTTCCGTTCTGCCCAAGCTGAGATCTTTTCGGCATACAGAGCAAAGATGCAGACAGCGATCATGCCTAACATTGCCATCCACGATATCCATTGGAACCACGCTGGTGCTTCAGGGTCGACGATACCAGCGAGAACAACGAACCAAATCAGTGTACTCAATACTCTAAAAATCATGGTGATACTCTATAAAGTTACTGTGTACCACCAGCGTACACCTAGCTTTGGATTTCCAAAGTTTTAGCCTGAACCTCGCTGCGGCACGCGCAGAGAGGTGCAATAGATTTTGTTAAAAGCAATGACACCTGCTGGAGTAAAGCCGACCACCCTCGAGTCTGGTATTCGCGCGATCCAACCCTTATCCATGGCGTCGTTCAGCAGCCACTTCCCCAAAGTTCCAGCGAGGTGAGTACGTCGCTCACTCCAATCTAAACAGGCTTTACACATTGGTCGTTTCTGTTTTTCAAGTTCGCTGATGTTGGCACCGATAGACTGAAAAAACTGCCTGCCTTTATCTGTGAGTGTGGCTTCAATATGCGCATCCACAATGAGTTCTTGCGCCACGAGATCATCGTAAAGACGGACGGCAACCTCTCCGGCAAGATGGTCATAACAGACTCGAGCATGGCGAAGATTCGGGTCGCTTGGGCCTGTTGGCACCGTGGTGAGGGGCACAGTGATGTTCATCAGTTGCTCTAGTAGCTCAGCGACTTGATAGTTTGCGAGCTGGAAATACTTATGTCGGCCTTGCTTTCTCACGACCAGTAATTCCCCCATTACCAATTTCGCCAAATGACTGCTGGCGGTCTGCGAGGTGATATCCGCTTCAAGAGCAAGCTCTGTCGCGGTTAATGCTTTGCCGCCAAGCAGGGCAATCAACATTTTCGAGCGTGCATCATCTGCGATCAGCGAGGCGATGTGTGTGATCTTGGGTTCCATGATTCGTGTCCAAGTGCGGTTGCGCTTCGGGTTGTTATGAAAGAAGGGTAGCAACTGAAAGCCCAGTTTACTTCGACCGTGGTCGAAGCAAGCGGTTATTTGCCGCGATAGGCTGGTGGCTCAATGGATAGGAAAGGAGCGTTGGCGATGAATATTACGTGTTTGATTGAGTACAAAATTGATCCTTTTAAGCTGAGTCAGTTTGAAAAATACGCCAAGAACTGGGGCAAGATCATTCCACAATGTGGTGGCGATTTGTTGGGTTATTTTCTACCCCATGAGGGGACAAATGATGTGGCGTTTGGGTTGATCACTTTTCCGAGCCTTGCCGAGTATGAAGCTTACCGAGAGCGGTTACGTTCAGATGAAGCGGGTAAGCGGAATTTTCTGTTTGCCAATAAAGAGCGCTTTATCATCTCAGAGCGGCGTTCGTTTCTGCGTGTTGTTGATGCGACGTATAAACAGGAAGCGAGGACTGAACAATGATTGCGGTAATTTTCGAAGTTGAACCGTATCCCGAACACAAACAAGCGTATCTTGATATGGCGGCATCGCTACGAGAGTCACTGGAGGCAGTGGAAGGGTTTATCTCTATCGAGCGCTTTCAATCTATGACCAAGGAAGGACGGATTTTGTCGCTCTCTTTCTGGGAGACGGAGGCGGCAATTTCTCTGTGGCGCGAGCATTTACAGCACCAAATTGCCCAGAAAGAAGGGAAGCACCGATTGTTTCGTGATTATCGAATTCGGGTTGCGGATGTGGTGAGAGATTATGGCATGGGAATTACGCCGAACACGGATACCCACTAAGGAGAGAGGTATGAGAATTGTCGCAGTATTCACCGATACACCCGAGATGCTTGCGCACCGAAAGCAGCATGGGCAAGCCCATCTGGATTTTCTGAAAGCTAACCAATCGGAAATCTTGGTGGGAGGTGGTTTGAAAGATGAAGAGGGCGGCGCATTCGTCGGCGGTCTCTGGATCATGGAGGTAGAGAGCTTTGCTCGTGCTAAGGCGATCATTGAAAGCGACCCATACTATGTACCAGCATATAGAAACTATACGTTAAAGCTGTGGGGCAAAGCGTTTGACGAGCCTGTTGTTATATAAGGTGGATTTCAGCATCACGGACATAGCAAAGCGACAGCATCGAGTCGGTGATGAGAGCTTCGTCGAAGCGCAGCGTATTCTCGCGATTTTCCGGTTTTCTCAGAGGATCCCGTCTCTATAATTGGTGGGTGTTTTTGGCTAACAGAACCCAAGGAAAGGCAATGAGAGACCTCGTATTACAGCATCTTAGAGAACGCTTTCAATCGCTCAATAACATCGTCGACACGCTCGCCCCTGAGTTGTTTAATTCGCACCTTGATGTCCCGAAAAACAAGACCGTCGGTGAGCATATGTGGTGTATTGTCGGCGCACGCGAAAGCTATGCAAACGCACTGTTAGCCGGGGATTGGAACGGGTTTTCCTGTTCACTATCGTCAACCGAAAATAGAGGGGATGTGCAATCCGCGTTGGTGTCTTCGGAAGCGGCGTTTGAGAGCGCACTCGCGCACGTAGACGAGTGGACACCGGAAAGAGACAGTTTACTTATGTATTTGTTAGAACATGAAACCAACCACGAAGCGCAGTTGATTCGTCACTTGTATGGATTAGAGCAGTCTCTGCCAGAATCGGTGAAGTGGGCGTAGCAAGGGTTTATGTCACTCAAGTTATCGCTGAACAAAAAAGCACGGATGATAAACGCATCGGTGCTTTTTTATTTCGTTCGTAAATTATGACGGCGAGACGTTGGCAATCTAACTTATACCCAAGCAACCTGAAGATGCAGGATTATGATCAAAGCGTCCCTGCCCGTGTTCTCTCACTAACATCCTAAGGTGACTTAAAGAAACGAACTGTCTGTTGCGTCCTGCCACATCACGTCGCAAGTATTCTCAGATGCGGCATTCAGCAATTCGATCAACGGGATAGCGCGATGACCGATACTAACGGGAGACTCCATGAAGCTGTCTTCTTCGTCTTCATCGTTGCTGATAGGCGCAGACGCCGATTTGGCTTTCTCCGCTTGAATGGCATCGAAGAGATTACCGAGCGCAGCAGGGACATCCTCGGCCAAAATCGCGCCGGGTACGGTTTCGCTGTGTCCCATCATTTTCAACATTTGTAGGCCAACTTCACCAAACATGGTGATATCGGCGTAAGCCTTGCAGCTAAATCTGATCAACATACGATTCATCCTGTTGTATGCATGGAAAGAAGACGCAGTCGCACAAGTTCTAAGCAGTGCGACTCCTTAACCCTATGTCATCGTATCAGTTTAAGGCATCTCGACTTTGAGTAACGCTCGCATCTTTCAATAGAAGGTCGTCATCTTCTTGCCTGGTGTCTTGCAGGGCATCTTGATCAGCGTCTCGGTTAAGCGAGGTATCGACCGACGCGGTTTCAACCTTGATTTTAAAATACTGGAGGTGGTTACTGTTGTCGGGGAAGGAAACGTCTTTGCTGTCTGTGTTCAGCAATGGGATTTCCACATAGAACTTCTTGGCGCCTTTGGCGTTTTCCCAGAGCCTAATTCTTGCAGGCATCACCAGTAAGGTCACTGGAAGTTTTTCCGCAGGCGTGCCTGAGGTTTTTTTGACCTCATCAAACAAGTAGTTCGCAGAGACGCTTAGCAAGTTCATGTTGATGTCATCAAAACGATCGCTCAGAAATGAAATATCGGCGGACACGGTGTATACACGCCCAGATTCGATGGTGCGTCCTTTGAAGTTGTGAGTATGTGTGCCGAAATACAGGGTATTGAGCTGATGCTGACCGGCAATACCAATGGAGTCGGCAGACAAAGCGACGTCTTTCCCTGCACCGGGCAGTTCTTTGTCTTTGGCAGAAAACACCACTTTCCAGCCATAAGGAAGATGGTTTTTTATTGGGGTAATGTCGTAAATCCAAGGGCGGAATAAGACTGTGCGGCTGCCTGAAAACAGGCCTTGTAACTCACCAGTTCCACCTGGTCTTGCGGGGAGATCGCCCGCGACACGTTCATTTTCGTCGTAAGGTGTGAGATGGAAATGCGCAATGGATGGGGGACGCACTTCGAGCAAAGATGCAAAATCATCAGGGCGAGGGTGGCAATAGTGGTTGGCGCTAAGGCCACTGTATATGTTGCTGTCTGGGTTGCCGGATAAAGGCGATTGTTGCTCCAGTCTTGTTTTACAGAAGGTGACTCGACGGGTATCTGTCGGGGTACTGGTCATCACAATCGCATTGCGTCGTGATTCCGCGGTGAAGACGATAAGGCTGGTCCATCGCATTGGGTTCCAATCTGCATCATCTTTCGTCGACGCATTACCAAACGGGTCAATATTGTGGGTATCGAAATGATGTTCCATGCTGCCCGTTTGCATGGAGTTTGAGTTCGCGCCCATGTATAACGCGCCATTTCGATTCCCGTAGCCGTCAAAGTTGGCAAGATCGTTTGAAGAGGCAATATAGGTGACCTTTCGATGCACCTCGAGTTGCCCTTTAGATGTGGGCCATCCATTGCTATCTGCAGGGTTTCGGCTTCCTTGCAGAGGCTCTGACATGAAAAGAGCCCAACCTTGGTTATTGACGCCAGCGCAGCCAATGAAGCTATTGTGCATGTAATCTTCATACCCGCCGGGGAAGAACCAGCCATCAAGGCCATTGGCACGCGCCATCATATTGATGAGTGTGTTGTAAGCGCCATCGACACCCACAAACCCATTCCAAGGCATATCCTCCACCACAATGTTGGCGAAAGCGTTATAGGACGCGCGCGCCACCGTGTAGTAGTTGCCAGGAAGGTAGGGCGTCATCTGCGACAGCACGGTGTAATAGGAAATATGGTTATAGAACGACACTTCAACGGTTTTAGTGGCTGAGGGAAGGCCATTGGGAACGATGACGGTTGTGGTTTTGTCAGATGGTTTAATTGGTTCGTGATACACCCGCGTTTCCCCAGTAGGAAGGGGATTGCTGGTGGTTTGTCTGTCTTCTGCACTGATGCCCACTGGCTTCCCAGATAGGGTGTTCCCGACGTTCGCATAACGTGCGATTTCGGTACCGTTTGCGGAGAATGCGCGCACCCATCTCACCAAGGGGATGTCTACGGTGTCATCGAGCAAAACGTCTTTTGACGTGCTGTAAGTGCCCTTTGCGGGAACGATGATCTCCGTGTCACCGTTACTGTTTTTGAGCTTAAATGATGTTAAATCTGACCAAACTTGAGGTTTACCAAATCGCTTCTGAGGGGTTCGGTTTGGCTGACCCGCCCAATACTGCGGGGATGTCGGTGGAGCTGATTTTGCCACATCGGGCTCGGGCGGAGTGTGTCCGATGACTATGCCGTTGCCACCGTCGCCGGGATCTTTTAAACACCCGCTGACGGCAAAATCAAAGATACGGCTGGAACCACATTGCGTGAGAAGTCCGTCGTTATCGGTGCCGCCAATCGGACAAAGTGCAGTGGGATGTGTGGTGACGCTTTTGACGGCAGAAAACAGCGACTTTCTTCGCACAAAGCAGCCTTGCCCCTGAAACGTGCCGGCGCCAGCAGGGATAAGCAAGTTCCCGACGATGGGAAAATAGCCTTTTCCCATCACCACATTGAAGTCATACCTTTCTTTGGAGGCTGGCACCAAATCACCATTGAGATCCCGTAGACGAAGCCCTTGTTCAATCTTAATTTGGTTTCGCTGCGCCATGGCAATCACACCTTCGCGATCGCTTGCCCATTTTCTGCGGGCTTCATCGGCGGTTAAGCCTATCGATTCTAAGTTGAACGTGATTTCGCCGGTTTCAAGAATGCTGCGGATCCAACCTGCGAGGAAAGTAATGATCCGCTCGATGAGCGTGACAGTGGCTCGAACGGGCGTCATCAGTGTTCGCCAAACACCTTGTTGCTTGAATAAGTTGAACATATTCCCTATGCCTTTTTAAAGAGATGCCAAGGAAACTGTACATGAGTGATGTAATGATTGTTGTCTGATAATCGTGACAATAAACCGATCAATTAGTCAGTGAGAGGAAGAGGCGTTTAGCGTTTTTATTAGCGCTGCAGGGTGTTTCCGCGGTGGTGAATTAACGAGAATATTAAGCCAATGCTAATGTCATGATTAAAGGAAGGAAATCAGACAGTGCTGAGCAATGTCTGCGCTGTCTGATTTGTTTGTCACCTTGACGTGTAGCCATACGAAAAGATAAAGCGGTTAGGCGCTCGCACGTTGTGTGGCGACATGGGTTGCAATCACATCCATCAATGCGGGTGATAAACAGTCATAAGGCTCAAGGCCGAGCTCTTTGAGGCGATCGCGAATAGCGGACATTTGCTCGGGAGGCGTACCAGCTTCAATGATGGAAGAAACAAACGCGGCGAACTCTGGCGCAGACCAGCCTTGTTCGTTTGATAGCTCAGTATGAACAAAGTCCAACCCGTAGAACGGATGGTTGGTATCTTCAATACGTCCAATCATGTGGACGCCACAGTCTTGGCAAGCATGCCGTTGAATGGCGGTGTTGGTATCAATGATCCGCAACTTGTCTGCGCCTTGGTCGATGGCGACGCTGTCTTTTGAGACCACAGCTACTTGCGAGAACAGCGCGTTTTCTGGCTTCCAGCACTTTGAGCAACCGCAGACATGATTAAAGGCGGTTTGAGCGGAAACATTAACCACAACAGGATCTGATGAGCATTTGCACGTGAGTTTTCCGCCAGTAAATCCGTCAACGTCGTTATGTTGCACGCCGTTGTTCACAGCGGGATGGATTGAGATTGTCATAGGGAACACCTTAGCAATGAGACTTCGAATTCCTTTCCACATTGTTTGACCTCAATGTTGAAATACATGGACTCAACACACAGCGTCATGCTGCACATTGAGTGTCCCTTTAAGCCTAATCCTTACAGATGGTGTGAGTATGGGTATTCCAGCAAAACAGTGTTGTGAAATTTAGCGAACATGCGGAGGGCGTTGATCCGTCAGTAGATCACTGAAGGTGAGTGCGGTGAGCTTTCTGATTCATGGGTGAAGAGAAGAAAAAAGCACCGCGGCTGCGGTGCCTAGAGGGTGACAATAGCATCACAAAAACAATGTATGAGTCACCGATTTACTTCACGTCGAAGCGGTCGTTATTCATCACTTTTGTCCATGCGACAACGAAGTCATCTACAAACTTTTGTTGCGCGTTGTTTGACGCATACACTTCGGCAATCGAGCGCAGCTCGGCATTGGAGCCAAAAATGAGGTCAACAGGTGTTGCTGTCCATTTTTGGTCGCCAGAGCTACGGTCAAGTCCAACATAGATGCCTTCTTGGTCTGGAGAAGGTGACCACTTGGTGGACATATCCAATAGATTTACGAAGAAGTCATTGTTGAGTGTGCCCGGTTTGTCGGTAAACACGCCATTGTCAGATCCATTGCTGTTGGCATCTAGGGCTCGCATACCGCCCACCAGTACCGTCATTTCCGGTACGGTTAGTGTCAGCAAGTCTGCACGTTCTACCAACATTTCAGCGGGGGAACGATAGTTCTTGGTACCGTCATAGTAGTTGCGGAAGCCATCAGCGGTCGGTTCGAGAACAGCGAAGGATTCGACATCAGTCATGGCTTGTGTGGCATCCATTCGCCCCGGGGTGAACGGTACGTCTGTCTCATAACCAGCGTCTTTTGCGGCTTTCTCAATGGCAGCATCACCACCAAGTACAATGACATCTGCCAGTGACACTTGGGTATCTCCAGCCTCTTTGTTGAAATCCGTCTGAATCTTTGTGAGCGTTTTCAGAACTTTGTTAGTTTCTTTAGGATTGTTTACTGCCCAATCTTTTTGCGGAGCGAGAGCAAGGCGGGCCCCGTTAGCGCCACCACGCATATCGGTGCCACGGTAACTGGCGGCAGATGCCCATGCCGTTCTCACAAGCTCAGGAACGGTCAGTCCGGAAGCAAGTATGCTGGCTTTGATTGCGTCGGCTTGTTGATCGCTGATGAGAGGATGATCAACGGCTGGAATCGGATCTTGCCATACCAGAATTTCTTCCGGAATTTCCGCACCAATGTAACGAGCGCGAGGGCCAAGATCACGGTGATTCAGCTTGAACCATGCCTTGGCAAAGGCCAGCTCAAACTCAGCAGGATTTTCACGGAATCGTTCTGCAATGGCGCGGAACTCAGGATCCTCTTTGATAGCAATATCCGTCGTAAACATGATTGGGGCATGGCGTTTGCGTGGGTCATGCGCATCAGGGACCAATTGCGCAGCGGCTTTTGAATCAGGGATCCACTGTTTTGCACCTGCTGGGCTCTCTGTTAATACCCAGTTGAAGTTGAACAGGTTATCGAGATAGTTCGTTGTCCATTGCGTTGGGGTCACTGTCCAAGCGCCTTCAAGGCCACTGGTGACAGCATCGCCGCCTTTTCCTGTACCACATTTGTTTTTCCAGCCGAAGCCTTGATCTTCAATCTCTGCGCCAGCGGGAGCTGGTCCTACACACTCTTCAGGTTTGTGCGCGCCATGTGCTTTACCGAAGGTATGACCGCCTGCGATAAGCGCCACGATCTCTTCGTTATTCATGGCCATACGACCGAAAGAGTGCTTGATATCTTTGGCTGCAGCGAGTGGGTCGGGGACACCGCCCGGGCCTTCTGGGTTCACATATATCAGCCCCATTTGCACCGCGGCTAATCCTTCTTTTAGCTTGCCATTTTCATCTCGGCGTTCGTCAGCAAGCATTTCCTCTTCTGGCCCCCAATAGACAAGATCCGGTTCCCAATCGTCCTCACGGCCACCTGCAAAACCAAAGGTTTTAAAGCCCATCGCTTCCAGAGATACGTTGCCTGTTAATGCCATGAGATCTGCCCAAGATAAGCTAGCACCGTACTTTTGTTTTACTGGCCACAGCAAGCGTCTTGCTTTGTCTAGATTACCGTTGTCCGGCCAGCTATTGAGTGGGTCAAAACGTTGCTGACCACCACCGGCACCGCCACGTCCATCGTTCACACGATAGGTGCCCGCGGCATGCCATGCCATGCGAATGAAGAAGGGACCATAATGACCATAATCTGCAGGCCACCAGTCTTGTGAGGTGGTGAGAACAGTGGCAATGTCTGCTTTGACTTGCGAAAGATCGAGTGCTTCAAAGGCTGATGCGTAGTCGAAACTCTCGCCATAGGGATTTGAGGAGCTATCGTGGTCTCGAAGTGGTGCCAGGTTGAGTTGATCCGGCCACCAGAATTGATTTGATTTCGGCTCTCCTTGAGAAAAGGCGGGAGCAGCCACGAGGAGGCTTGTTAACGTGATAGAAAGTAACGTGCGCTTGAACATATTCGTCTCCTTTTAATATTTCTACGTTTACTCTGAGTGTCGATAACTCAATGTTTTCGATAATTTCCGTGTGAAAGAATGCTTTGTGATTACATACTAATTGGTGCTTTTAGAATGCGTGTTATGCAATTGAATTAATTAAAGTGTCTTAAATATTGTTCACTTGGTTTTTGAGTAGAAAAGATTTTCTTCTCTTACCGCCGTCTGTTGACGGAATGCTTTTTCATAACCGCATGATATTAATTTAATAAAAAGTAAGCCCCACGTTCTGGCAAGAATTGAATGGTCTGTATTTGTCTAAATAAATGACCAGTGATGAGATTGTAGGCAGAAATTCATCAATATATAAAAATAATTATTCCGATGGGTTCGATAGAAAAAACAAATAATTTAGGTGTGACTTTTCAATCTGGTGTATTAACTGGTTAATATAATTGATTTTATTATTTTATCTTGAGGGGTTATTTTTGGGTGTCTGGTTATTTTCTGTGTTTTTTATTTTAATTAAATGTCAGAACTTTGCAGTGTGTAAATATGAATCTAATTGTATTTTCCAATTTACAAGAATTATTATCACTTATGAGGGAGCGATAACCAAGTAACCTGAAGATGTTCGCTGAATCCGGCATCTTCAGGTTACTTGGGAATCGTCTAAGCGCTGTCTGTTTAGGATGATTCTCATGGCGTTTTTTCAGATCCATAGCTTCACTTAACAAGCATTTTGTCGGTGCTCGAGTATGCATAGGGGCACATTGTTGTTAGATTGGTGAATAAAAACAAAGAGAAGGAGAGCTTGATGAAGAAGAAATCATTGGATGACTGGTTCGAAGAATACGGTGAAAGTCACCAACACCCGACAAACCAAAAGATCCATAAGGTCGCCGTGCCGGGCATATTTTTCTCAGTGGCTGGATTTCTCTGGCTGCTCCCATCGTTTTCCGTTTTGGGCATCCAGATTGCCCCATACTTTCTCGTTTTGGCATTTGTCTTGGGATTCTATGCGCGGTTGTCTATCAAAGCACTGGCTGCGATGGCGTCTTTTTCGGCATTTTGCACCATGGTATTGATTGAACTTGAGGCTGCGAACATCAGCATTATCAATTTATCCTTAGCGATGTTTGTGGTTCTGTGGATATTGCAATTTGTGGGTCATCACATTGAGGGGAAGAAGCCTTCTTTCTTGAAAGATGTGCAGTTCTTGCTGATTGGCCCTGCGTGGGTTTTTCACTTCTATGTGCCACTAACTCGCCATGAACAAGGCTAGATGATCAAGGCTAGCAACGAAGATTCGTTGAACTTGGCTTCCGCGACAGGACAAAAAAACCAGCCATCAGGCTGGTTTTTGTTAGGTGTTTAGCAGCGACGAATCAGTCGATGCTGAAGTTATTGGCGTTATGCGCCGATCACGCCGCCGTCTTTACGAGTAATACGCATAACGGTGGAGCGAGGCACCGAGTCTCCGCCATCTGGGAAGTGTGAAGGCGCAAGATCTTCGCCAGGGTGCTGTACGCCCACGAACATGGTTTTGTGATCCGGTGAGAAAGCCAAACCTGTAATTTCACACGCGATAGGGCCCGTCAAGAAACGGCGGATTTCGCCAGTTTTCGGGTCCGCACATAGCATTTGGTTGTTGCCCATGCCTGCGAAGTTATCTTTGTTTGAATACTTACCGTCAGTTTGGATCCACATACGGCCTGCAGCATCAAAACCTAGACCATCTGGGCTGTTGAACATGTTGTCTTTATTGATGTTTGGTGTACCCGCCATCAGGTCATCATGCACTTCTGGGTTGCCCGCCATCACAAACAAATCCCAATCGAAGGTTGTTGCTGTGTGGTCGCCATTCTTTGGCTCCCAGCGGATGATGTGACCATAAGGGTTTTTAACACGCGGGTTAGCCACATTCACAGGCTGCGTGTCTCTTACGCCACGGTATTTGTTGTTGGTTAGCGTACAGAACACGTGCTTATTGTCTGGGTGAACAGCAACCCACTCAGGGCGGTCCATGGTGGTTGCGCCAACGTGTGTCGCGGCTTTACGTGCGAAGATCATGACTTCTGCTTGGCTGTTGAAGCCATTTTCAGGCGTTAGGCCATTTTTACCGAACGTCAGTTCAATCCATTCGCCATTGCCCTTGATCTCACCTTCTTTGCCGTCCAATTTCGCGACGTAAAGCGTGCCTTCTTCAAGCAGGTTGAGGTTAGACGTGTGGACGCCTGGCTTGTACTTGTTCTTAGAAACAAATTTGTACAAGTGCTCACCACGCTCATCATCGCCCAAGTAAACAACCACATGGCCGTCATCATTGATCGTGAGTGCAGCGTTTTCGTGCTTAAAGCGACCCAATGCTGAGCGCTTCTTCGGCGTGGAATTTGGGTTCATTGGGTCGATTTCAACAACCCAACCAAAGCGGTTTGGCTCGTTAGGTGTTTTTGCGATGTCGAAGCGATCATCGTGTTTCCACCAGTCGTAACCCCAGTCTTTGTCTTTCACACCGTAACGTTTGTATTCGTCAGTCAGCTCTACTTCTTTTGACGCGGCGAAGTAACCATTGAAGTTTTCTTCACAGGTGAGGTAAGTGCCCCAAGGTGTTTGACCATTTGCGCAGTTGTTGTACGTACCTAAGATCTTGTTACCTGAAGCGTCTGCAGCCGTTTTCAGTAGGTCATTCCCTGCGGCTGGGCCCGTCATTTCCATTTCGGTGTAAGCCGTTAGCTTACGATTCAAACGGCCTTCTACGTTCACTTGCCATTCACCGTCTTTCTTCACTAACTCGATGATAGAGACACCGTGCGCAGCTTGAGATTTACGCACATCATCGGCAGAAATGTTCTTGCCTTGGTGTGGGTAAAGGTATTCGTTGTTGGTGTATTCGTTGTTGGCAACTAACACAGCGCGCGTGTCTGAAATCGGGAAGAAAGTCATGCCGTCAGTGTTGTCGCCATACTGCATTTCTTGCGCTTTCGAATCATTGGATTGACTGAACGCCGGTGAGTTCGCGAACAATGGGTCACCCCAAGAGACAAGGCGTTCAGCCACATAGCCTTCAGGCACAACAATCGTATCTGCCGTGGATGCTGGAATGGCTTTGAAACCCATTAGCGTGCTTTTGTCCATGGAACCAGCCACGGCCTGTGCAACTGGCGTTGCTGCGAAAAATGCAACAGAACCTGCGGCCCCGGTTGCACGAAGGAAATTGCGGCGATTCATCGCTGCATCAATAAAACGGTTGAAGGCTGGTTCTGCGTCCAGTTCACGTTGATCGTTATGTTGGTTATATTCGCTCACGATAACTTCCTTTACGTGTTGTTTGACGGAAATGAAAACGTTTTGTTTAGGCTGCGAAGTTTGCGTAGGAAATGTGAAGTATTCGTGACCTACCAATGAACATAAGATGTCATTTAACGAATACTTGATTGGCATTGAAGGAATATTGAAAGTTCAAATGCAGTAAATTGCATGTTGATATGCCGCTCACCCCTGTACAATGCGATGCATAAATACTAATGAAAAATTGCATCACTCTTCACTTATATACCCAAGCAACCTGAAGATACTCGCTGAATCCAGCACCTTCAGGTTGCTTGGGTATGCACGGTCAAGTGTGGTGCAATAAATTAGACAAGCGTGAAACATTTTGGAGACGATACATTGAACAACCTTTTGGGCAGCCTTATTTTGATGGCAGCAATGTCGAGCCCTGTAATAGCCAATATGCCTGAAGGTAATTCAGACATTGGAATGCAAAAAGCCTACACCTGCCAGTTTTGTCATGGCGTGACGGGTGTTAGCCCACGAGATGACTATCCGAATATGAACGGCCAAAATGCTGAATATCTTTATGACGCAATGATGGCGTATAAAGAGGGTCAGCGTGACGGTGCAATGGGTCGACTAATGAAACAACAGATGTCAGTGCTGAGCGCGCAGGACATGGCAGACATTGCCGCGTATTACGCGGAACAGTCACGTTAGAAGGTCTGATCACATTGATAATTTGCGGCTTAACGGTGCCGCTGGTAATGTGCCAACCAAACGTATTCCTAAGGAAGAAATAATGGCGAAAATCTGGGTTGATGCCGATGCTTGTCCGACGGTAATCAAAGAAGTGCTATACCGCGCCGCAGAGCGCACGCAAACTGAATTAGTGCTGGTAGCCAATCAGTCATTGCGTACGCCTCCATCTCGCTTTATTCGCAGCATTCAAGTAGAGAAAGGCTTTGACGTGGCAGACAACGAAATCGTGCAGCGTGTTGAGCGTGGAGATTTGGTGATCACGGCAGATATTCCATTGGCGTCAGAAGTTATCGATAAAGCGGCTGTGGCGTTGAATCCAAGGGGCGAATTGTACACCAAGGAGAATATCCGCCAGCGACTGAACATGCGTGATTTTATGGATACATTGCGCTCTAGCGGAATTCAGACCGGTGGCCCTGCGACAATGAGCCAGCAAGACAGACAAATGTTTGCCAATGAACTCGACAAGTTTCTGCAAAGAAGCAAAGCGGCCAAATAGCGTGTCGTCTTGTAGCAAACGTGAAAAAGGAGCGAATTATCGCTCCTTTTTCTTTTGGATCTATTAACGCCTTCGCAGGGAGTTAGTTAAAGATCTTGCTCCAACAGCCACTTGTACAGATAACATCCTTGTTCGAATGTAACTGTGCACGGTGACCTTTTCGAACGTTGTAGTATTGACCATTAGGGCCTTTCAGTCGTGCCCAAGCAATATCACCTGATTGGTAGTAACGCTCATGATTTCCATGTTGCTCATAGTATTGACCACCACTGTTGATGGAAATGCTACGAAGGTGTGAACCTGTTTGATAGAACTCAAGCGTGGTGCCTGCTGGAATGGTGCCGCTGATGTTCGCATGCACGCCTCGAATATACTGGTCATTTCCGTGGCCGCCTCTGCTGCCGTGCCACGCGACGCGGCTGTTGCTTGCCGCGTTGGTCAAGAGTGTGTGTACATCAGGGTCATTGTCGATGATGGTGACATTAGCAGCACTCAAATCGCTCTTGTCTGAAGCCACCCAAGCATTCAACGTAAAGTACTCGCTGTTCTCATGGGTAGAATCGTTGACGGTTGGTACGCCGATACGCACTGAATCTACGCCTTGCGGCAAGCTGATTTCTGTTAGCGTTGAGGAGATAGTCGCAGAGCCTGTTGAGCCATCAGAGAATAGCAAGGCCACTGTATTGCGATAGTCGCTGTTTAATACTGCGGTGCCATTTTTCAGTGAGACACGTACTTTGGTATTCGCATCGCCTGTTGCTTTGTCAAAGTTAATCGTAAAGTAGGCGGTTGAGCCTTCATTCACCGAAGCCGATGCCAAGGTGATTCCCGTAACTTCTGGTGTCAAATCACTTGGGAAGATGGTCTTCTCATAGCAGGTATGATCTTCTGAGGTAACAGTACCCATTGCACTGATGCGGCTTGGGAACAATCCCACGGTTTTCTTTTCGCCAGTCGAAAGCTTAACGCGAAAGAGGTGGTTACTGTTCACGTTGCCTGAAACGTTCTGGTTCTTGGCGGCAATCAGTACCTGACCGTTTTGGTCTAGCGTTGCAGTGGTGACGAAATCGATAAAGTGGAAGGCTTTAAAGGTAAGCGCACCCGTTGTGGTATCCACCGCAAACGTGCGGCCGTTCGTCACAAACAGCAGTTCACCATCTTGGAAGACAAAGTCACCCCAACTAGTAAAACCGCCAAACTTTAGATCGCTCGGGAAATCTGCAATGTGCGTAGATTCGCCAGTGATTGGGTCGATGGTAAAAATGGTTCTCGCATCCGAGGCGAACAGCTCACCGCTATCTGGGTCAAAGGCCATGCGAAGGATTTGCTTCTTCGTTGTCGGGCCTGCAACGTGGTTACCCGTGGCTGGGTCCATGTAAGCGAGTTGGTATGACTTTACTTTCTTCGCGTGTAAATCGAGGCTCTTAAACTCTTCTTCCGTCACGTCACCTTCTACGCCTTGAAGATGGTAAGCCGTCGGTTGTGGTGCGCTCGCGTAGTAAAGGCGGTCAGTAATGCGATCATAAGACATGCTCGATGCGCTGAACAATGCGCGAGAATGGTACTGCTCACGGTCTTGTGCATCTGCATAGTAGGTGGATGACATTTCTTTGGCTTCTTGAACGTCAACCAACAACCCGACGTGTCCGCGGCCTGCATTCATTGAGTAAACATTGCCCGCACAATAAGCGAGAGCTTGTGTGGAGGTCAGTGCCCCAGCAAGAATTGCAGTAGTAAGCAGTGTCTTTTTCATCACGATTACCTGTCATCCATGTAAAAGGTTAGCAAAATCGCCGTTCGTACTTGGTTTTGTACAAAACGAGTTACTGTGTCACTCGAGTTTGTTCAACGTTGCATTGCTGGCGATGCGTTAGCGATGATTGGAGATTATGGAAAAGTGAATGACTTTGTTATCTCAATATTGAGACATGTGGTTTTTTGATGACTTATAAGGAGAACGCGATAGAACTTTTGGGGTAGTAGCATTAAGAAATATGGGGTGCCTCGTTATGCGAGGCTCATGCTTCTATCACATAAAGCATGGTAAAAGTGGCAGGTCTAGTGTTTGCCATCATTGCCGTAAAGTGCATCTACTTTCAATGACATGTCTGTTTTTTTGGCCAGTGTGTTGGCGTTATAGCTAAATTTATATTCTCTAATTTGATGCATATGAATCGCTTTGATTTCATATCAAATTAGTGCATATCAAAGTAGTCCTTACGACGAATGTACTTGTCCATAAAGTGATAGGCGATGGGGCGCAATAACCAGCTTGTCAGTACTCGGATGATTCGAATGATAGAAGGCATATTGTGATGAATACGGTCATTGTGGAGCCACAATAGCTGGCCAACGTGCCAAAAAAGAAAAGGGATTCCCGGTAAGAAGGTCACGATATCGACATCGCAACATATCCGATATGTTTTTGATTTGAGTCTGTATCTGTCTTTAAACGTCCAATAGCCCGTCGCGGGCTGCCCAAATGTGACAATGCGTTTTATGGAGTTGGGATACTTTTGCTCGATAATTTCGGCAGCAATGATCGCCATACTTCCACCAGAGGAATGTCCCGTAAACGACAATTTCTTTCCTTGGCTAATCAGCGGTAATAGGCAGGACTCTAGTTTTTCGATAACGGAGACACCATCGAGATGGTTGTCTTCAATGGAATGGATGATGTCAGCTTGCTGAGCAGTGGTGAGGTTAGCTGCCTGTCTTATTCTGTTTTTTTGCATGAAGTGGCTTGGTTGCTTTAAAAGAAACTGAAAACCCCAATGGACATGTCCAGCATAGTTAGGAGCATCGACGCGGCTTGGGAAAACGGCCAGATTCAGCGCCCAATCCCATAAGCTATGTGATCCTTTAAAAACAACCACGACGTCTCCGTCTTCTTTCCAAAGCACGCGAATAATTGTCTTTCCCCATCGATTGTGGATATCGCGTCTGCCTAGTTCAGAAAAGCCGTATTGGCGGTGGTCAAATTGCAGAGGGTAAGCATCACGACAAAGAATGGCGTAACGTTCATATTGATAACGCTTGAGCTTTTCTACTTTTGGACGCAATGCCTACCCGCACTTTTTCACTGATTTAGTGACAGTGTAGTCAGCGTAAATGACGATACGACGACAGTGGTCCAAGGAGAGGAAAAATCGGGTCGTAAAAGGTAAAAGGTAAAAGGTAAAAGGTAAAAGGTAAAAGGTAAAAGGTAAAAGTAGAGGAGGATAATGCCGCTGACAGCGGCATAGTAGAATGGATCAATCGTAGTGTTGTAGAAAAGGCGTAATGTGGCTGTTGTATGTTAGCGCTTTTACGGCACTGTGGTTCTTGAGCAGCCATTCAGCTTTTGTGCAGTTACCAATACCGATGATGGCTTGCACAAGCAGTTTAAAATCTCTTAACCAACGATCTTTCTGATCTTCACTCCAATCTTCTCGATAGGTCTCATGGTAGTGCTCTACCCACCAATATGCACCACGTATGAAGGAAGCCACGATCGTGGTTGCAGGCGCTATCTGCTCGTCTTTCCCATCGATGAAATATTCGTCAGCCAGTGGCGTGCCTTGAGAGAAGGCCGCATAGTTGATGCAGTATTTATATAAAGCAAGTTGTAAGGCTGAAGCCGAATCACAATGGTTGAGTGACAGTGTGGTAATCGGTAAGTGTTTGGTATTGCTGCGAAATAGCTCAACAGTGCGTTTGCCCGGTAAAAGCCGTTCAATCACAAAAAACAAATCGATACTGATGAGTTTATTGCTCAAAATGCTGGTGTCCTTGTTTCTGTACTTTGTCTTAGCGCGAACGTGCGAATGAATGACAAAATGATGATATATACCAATGTAGACGGAGCATACTCTGTCCACCTATAAAACGGAATCGCTTTGCATGAAAGCCCACAACTAACGGGTCAATAATACGAAGAAAAACGTGCGCAATGATGCAAAAAAATGTGGGCCTTTCACCTCACTCTCTTTTGAAAAATGCTTACCCTCGCAAACCTCGTAACTGACGTGCTACCAAAACGTCGTTCTGAACATACCCAGCATTTATTTTCGCTTAATCGTTGAATAATTAGACGGTTATACCCAAGCAACCCGAATCCTGCATCTTCAGGTTGCTTGGGTATATTCAATGCATCGTACAAGGAGAAGGTATGAAAAAGATAATAGCAGGGGCTGCACTAAGTGCGTGTTTGACAGTGCCAGCATTTGCAGAAAATCACGTCGTTGGTGGATATTTTGCTGATTGGCAGTATGCCAACCCTGAAAACCCTTACACGGTTGCAGACATACCTGCAGAGAACCTTACGCATGTCATTTATGCTTTCCTAAGCATGTGTGGCCCTCATGAAAGTGCATCAGAAACCGTTCAACAACAAGTGGCTAAAGCCTGTGAAGGTAAAGCACCTTATTCGGCGATTGTGGTCGACCAGAAATCTGCATTTGATATCGATTTCGGTGATGTCAGTGTCGATGTTCCTTACAAAGGTCATTTTGCCCAACTGGCGCAATTGAAAAAAGACCATCCTGAAATGACCATTTTGCCGTCGTTTGGTGGCTGGACAATGTCAGAACCGTTTCATGCGATGGCAAAAGACGATGCCGCGATTAAGCACTTTGCGAAAACCGCAGTTGAGCTGATTGCTGAATACGATTTCTTTGGCGGCATTGATCTTGATTGGGAATACCCTGGCGGCGGCGGTTTGACGACTTCTCCTTGGAACCCAGATACCAAACTGTCGGATGAAGCGAAAGCGTCAGAGCGTGCAGCGTTTACTACCTTGGTGACTGCATTGCGCAGCGAGTTGGATGCGCTCTCTGACAAAACAGGTTCAGAGTATGAGCTTTCTACTGCGGTAGGCGTTGGACCAAAAGCAGCGCAAATCGATTGGAACGCGGTTGCTCCGATGATGACCAATATGTTTGCAATGACGTATGACTTCCTTGGTGGTTGGGGACCGCAAACGGGTCACTTAACCAATTTGCACGCCACTGACCGCAGCTGGTGGGGCATGGGTGCCGATGTATTTATCAATCAAATGATTGAAGTGGGTATTCCGAAAGACAAACTGGTTCTTGGCGCGGCGTTTTATGGTCGTGGTTGGGAAGGGTCTGAATTTGACGGCACGTTGCCTTCAGCAGACTTGGCGTCAGAAAAAGGTGCAAGCTTTGGTTCAGGTGAGCCAGGTTACTTCATGTACTGGGACTTGAAAGCTAACTATACGAAAGACCAAGGTTACGAGTATGGTTACGACGAAGAGTCACATGCCCCGTTCTTATGGAACGCAGAGAAGAAAGTCTTTATCTCTTTTGAAGACCAACGCTCTGTGAAGGCAAAAGCCGAGTGGGCTAAAAAGCAAGGTCTTGCGGGTGTGTTTACGTGGGAACTCTCGGGTGATCCAAATGACGAACTTACGGGTGTGATGCACCAAGTGCTTCGAAGCAAAACCGCACAAAACTAATACAGACTAATAGCCAATGCTGACACGACATCGTCGATAGTCAGGCTAGTACACAAAGCCCAGCAAAGATTGCTGGGCTTTTTTGTGCAAGTGACAGACTGCAAGAGGCTTGGTACTGCTATGAATATCGTTGGGGGTCGTCGGTCGTCTACGGGACATCAATTTGCGTGTTCAGCCCATGCTTCTTCTTGAGTGACGATATGTAGTCTGTGTTGTCCTTCAAGAATTGGTTGAACTGAATGATAAGCTCGGGATGTTGCGTGCTCGATAGATGTCGTGTACCAGAAAGAAAGGGAAGTTGACGATTTAAAGATATTGCAGGTGCGTCCTGATGATCTTTGAGAAGCTTAAGCCGAATGACCGCTGTGTTGGTATAGATTCCATCGATTCGTTCCGTTAAAAGCATCTTAATGAGTGCATCCATATTGACGGCTTCAAACACGTTGATTTTTTTCGCTTGGATATCCGAAAGAAATGGCCAGGGAGTAAAGCCAGAGATCATTCCGATGTTATGAAGTTCTTCTCTTGGATTGTCATGGTCTTCATCCAACATGACAATACCGTCGACAAATGACACGACAGGTTGGCTGTAAACAACCTCGTAGCCTTCTTTGAGGTTTTGTGACCATCTTGGGTTGTCTGGGTACTTCGCATCTATGCTGCCAGTGAGCAGGCTACGATATAGCCGCTTTAACGGTAAAGCCTGGTATTCAAAGTGATAGCCACTTTTCTCAGCAAACGCATCCAGTAAGTCTCGGTTAAAGCCTTGGTAGTCGCCGTTCTGATAGCTGGAGTAGGGCGAGTAGTCAGTGAAAGGCTGGACTCCGATGGTAAACGTGGTTTTTTGGGCGGCTTGAATATTTGTTGACACTAAGCCCACTAAAATCAGTAAACCCCAGTTTTGCCATTTGAAAGAGTGCATCTTCATATGCCAACCTTTTCTTATTAATAAGAACAGTATAGCCAGTATTAAAGGGTTGGTTGGGGCAAAAAAATAGCCGTAGTCAGAAAGACAAAAACCCCGCATGGCGGGGTTTTGTCTTTTACTAGCAAGCAAAGGTGACTTCGTTTTTTCTTGGTATGCGCTGAATATAGTGATGGATAATCACGCTGTCCAATAAATAACACATCCAATTTAAAGGTTGGACAGTACATCACTTTCCCAGTGTAACTAATTCTGTTACATGGATTTTTTGGCGATTCATTTCCAAAAATACACCAATATTCGGGCAGAATAAAAAATTTATGCTTGTAATGAATTCTTTACACTTTGTGTTTTGAATGTCATATAGCAGACAATCTGCATCCTAATTTATTGGCGCTGGAGAGAGACGGAGCACTGCACCATCAGACGAATCCGTTAAAAGATAAATGAGACCATCTGGCCCTTCGACGACATCTCGAATACGACCAAATTTACCATCCAGTAATTTTTCTTGTGCGACAACATATTTACCCTGTGTATCTTCTATTTCCAAACGCACCAAAAGACCAAATTTTAGCGAACCAAGCAATATATCTCCTTGCCAGTTTGGAAAAGCCTTTCCCTTAACCATGTCCAGACCAGAAGGGGCTATCGATGGAACCCAATACTCCACAGGTTGCGCCATTCCTTCAGCGGTCGTTCCCTGACCAATCGATGAGCCAGTGACATAATTCACGCCATAAGTGATGGTAGGCCAGCCATAGTTTGTGCCGGACGTGATCAGGTTGAGCTCATCACCCCCTTGAGGGCCATGTTCGTGCGTCCAGAGCGACGTGCCGTCATTATCCAATGTCATCCCTTGTATATTGCGATGACCGAAGCTGAAAATCTCAGGCTTGGCGGTTGGGTCTGAAAGGAAAGGGTTGTCTTCAGGAATCGACCCATCGAGGTTGAGCCTCACTAGCGTACCGATGTGAGAATCATTCTGTTGCGCTTTATCTCGATTGCCACGATCGCCTAATGCAATGTATAGATGCTGCTCAGTGGCGAGTAAACGGCCACCAAAATGACGGCCACCCGCCAGTTTGGGATATTGCTGGAATATTTGGGTGATATTGGAGAGCGATCTGGCGCCAGTGCGGGTGTCTTCGTCTAGCGTGGCGCTGACGACACTGGTACCTGATTTTCGATAGTCGCCTTTTTCTGCGTAGGCGAGGTAGATTTTCTTTGAGGTTTCAAAGTCTGGAGATAATGCCAAACCTAACAAACCGCCTTGACCAGAATAATTCAATTTGTCTGGCAGCCCGTTAACATTCGTGACGACATAGTCAGTCGACACATGTTTCAACCCACCATTTCGTTCAGATATCAGCATGGAAGCATCAGGAAGAAAAACCAATGACCAAGGGTGATTAAGGCCAGTGGCTAATGTACTGACCGTAAAACTGTGTTTCTGCGACTTGATGGTTTCACCATGTGCAGGGGTAACCAATAGTGTTCCCACAACGACAGGCAGAAA
The DNA here is from genome assembly GCF_000621165.1 of Enterovibrio calviensis DSM 14347. Taxonomy (GTDB): domain Bacteria; phylum Pseudomonadota; class Gammaproteobacteria; order Enterobacterales; family Vibrionaceae; genus Enterovibrio; species Enterovibrio calviensis. The sequence continues at coordinate 704,502 of NZ_JHZA01000001.1, forward strand.
AGCAAATGAGGCCGCGCGACGCGCGATAACATGACGGAGATGTGCAAAATGAGTGACGGTAAACAAAACACCTATCCTTAACGATAAACGCGCTAAACAGATGGTTAGCGCGTTTATCAGTATTACGTGAATAACGCGTGTCGAACTATGTAAAGTGTTGTGCGAATCGAAACTTCAATCGTCTAACGCCTCGAGATAGACGTTGCACACGATCGTTCAGATTATGCTTATTGTTTGTCATAGAATCTGGTTTCTCTTCGCTTTCCTTACTCATGGTGCTTTCAACACGATTTCGACCATTTTGTTTGGCGCGATACAACAGCTTGTCGACATCGCTGTGTATGTCAGAGAGCGATTGATCTTTTCCTATCTCAATGACACCAAAACTCGCCGTAACATTAAAGCTATCACCTTGCTCGCTTTGGAACGACAACTCTTTGATACGCAGGCGCAAGTCTTCTGCGATCACCGACGCTTTCTCTATTTCACTCGTGGGGAGCAGCAGCATGAACTCTTCACCACCTACGCGTGCGCATATGTCATCACGACGGAGGTTGCTATTGAACAGTTCGGCAACCCCCACTAACACTTGGTCACCGACTGGGTGCCCATAGGTGTCGTTGACTTGTTTGAAGTGATCGATATCGAGGAGTAAGCAGCTCACTGGCATATCGCCCGCTGCCATGTCTTTTTGAACGCGCTCAAGCTGCGCACCGAAGTAGCGGCGATTGAATAGCCCGGTCAAACTATCTGTGTTGGCGATTTTACCCCAGCGAATACGGCGTCGGTTTACCCAAAGTGCGATGAGTGAGGCAATGATAGCGGCACCGATACTCGCAACAATTATGACATTCAGGTATTCAACTTTGTCTTCATTGGTTTTTAATTCAAGGGTTTGTAATACATTGTTCCAGCTCAAATGCTGGTTTTCGGCTTTGAGTTTTTCGAGGTTAAACAACATTTGTTGTCGCTCTAAACTGTCAACCTGCTCATCCGACGTAAAAGTATTAAAGCGTTCTTGGTAATCCAGTAACGTCAGATAAGCATTCTTATAGTCTTCCAACCCAAAATGTGCTTTTGACGCCACCAAGTAAAGTGCAATCTCTGAGCGATACAAGCGAGCCTGCTCTTTGAGTGTACCCATGAGCGGAGTGACGAGGTCAATCGCGGCTTGATAGTTATTGCTGAGCAAACTTTCATTGGCTTTTAGGTAGTTATATTTGCTTATGTAATATCGGATGTTTTCACGTTCACGCAACGTATCCGTGGCCTTCAAGTAACGCATCATGTTTTTTGTGTCGCCAGCTTGAAGCAGTAGGTCGGCAATTTGTAGATTGATGCGGAAGCGGTTAGAGCCATCACCAAGCACTTCTGCGATTTGCAGTGCTTGTTTGTATTCGAGCAAGGCTTGGTTTTTGTCGCCTTGTTTTTTCGCCAACTCAGCCATGTCGAGTTTAACCAGCAGTTGGTTAAATGACATTTTGCGTTGACGGAAAAATTGGTATGACTGTTCGAGTAACAGCGAGGCTTTATCAAAGCCATTCAATTGAACCAAAATTCCGCCAAGGTTCGATGCAATGCGCTCAATAAGCAGATCATTGTCAGTATTCTTCGCGGCTTCTAATGAACTCATTAAGGCTGCCATCGATACATCGTAATCGTTCTGTGCTTTATAGGCTTGACCCTTTACCAACAAAATCTCTGCGGTGACTTCGGGGTTATTGAGAGACTGTGATTCTTCCAGCAGCTCATCAAGCTGTGTAAGTACGAGCGCCTCTTCCCCTTTCAGTATCCGGGCTTGGCTGAGCCGTAACTGCATCAAAAATCTGTCGGCTTGAAGCAATGGGTCGCTAGCAGTGAGTTCTATACCTCTGTTTGCCGCCTCAATCGCGCTCTCGGGGTCGTTCAAAATCAAATCAACAGTCGACTTCTGCAAGTAATAACGAGCAAGAAGAGGCAGAGGCTGATTCTCCTTTAGTTCGACCTTCTCGAGTTCACTTAACAAGGCTCTCGCCTTGATAGGCACAGAATAAAGGATTGATTGCACGCCGTTTAGCGCGCGTTCGAAAGATTGTGTCTTCTCTACCGTAGCGTGAGCATTCGCAGTGAAAAGCACTGCAATAATCAATAGAGCCGAGTGAATGAGAGGTATACGCATTGATTGAGCTTCCCTGACCGACATCGCGATATATGAGTAAATGTATTGAAGGTATCTTTAATATTTTTAGTGGCTATAGATTACTCAACCGGAAGATTTCTCCGTGTCTTATTTTGGAGACGATTGTTTGATTGTTTAAATCATCTCTCGTTAAGCGTAGATAGGGATAAGGCATTTTTCCTGCGATGGATTTGAAGCTGTTTATTGGGTATGGAATGCAGGGAATAATAGGGGAATAGCCCGTACACGAGATTTGAAGACGGCGAGACGGGCTTTGAATTTAGCTTTGTGAGCTTGATTGATAGCGTTGTTGATTGTGGTTGTTGGGTGTGGTTATTGAGTAATTTGCTGATAAATTTCGTCTTTGAGCTGTACGCGCCGCATTCGTAAGTGTCGAAAGTTGTCATCATCGGTAGGAATTTTGGCCATTTCAAGACCACGAATTTTGTGGTCGAGATGGTGGTACTCATCAACCATGCTGCAGAAGGCAGTGTCTGCCATTTTCATATCGTGAATCTTGTCTTTTAACTCGGGGAACTCGAACATGAGTGCGTGATTTTCACCGTGCATAGTCGCTCCTGTAGGTAATTGACGAACGCCTGACGCTACCGCATCTCTCCAAACGCCATTCCAACAATGATGGTGACGATGGTGAAGAGGTTTTCGTGAACAAGTCGACGTTACTTGGCTCTTCTTGCATTGTGCTCACAACACAGAGGATAAGAACAAAGACGATGGGATTCTAGCAGGAGGTGATAGGGGATGAGGGCAAGTCTTGATGGTAAAACGGGTCTTGCAGATAGGACGGGTAGTGATAACTATCCCGTCACTGGCATTAAGGCATTTGTAGCACTTAGCGATTGTCTTTGATTGACGCCGCTTCTTTCTTCAACAAGAAGATTTTGCTAAATCCAAGCTTGTTGAAGTAGCTGTCTCGGTGATTTCTCACCGCTTTGCCGTCCGCAATCACTTCGAGCTGTCTTTCCATTTTCAGAAAGTCAGTGATGTCGATACCTTCCGCTTCGGCAGCAGCTTCGTGTGGAGAGCGGTGCTGACGGTAGGAGAAAGTCATGACTTTGGTTTCGCCTTTGTATTCATATTGGAGTTGGCGTGACATATCTGCACCTTGAACAAGTTTTTTAGGTGGCGGAGTATTTATCAGCCACCTCTGCAAGTCAATCCCGCGTCACAGAATCAGAGCGAGAAACATAAGATTCACTAGGATGCTCTTCACAGGGATTGAACACTATCTGCTCTCCTGAGCCTGTTAGCAAACCAATGATGGCTGGGGAACCGTCTGGGTGAAGTTTTACTTCTCCCACCGCACTGGCGTTCACCAGAAGCTGGGGGCTACCGTTGTCAGGGCGTCGTCTTTCAATACGCATGCGCTTTCGGCGCGTGAAAATATTGAGGGGGGATTCTGGCCAGAATAGCTTGCGGTCAAACCATTCAAAAACAGACAAGTAGGGTTCAGGGAACTGATTGCGAAAGCCGCTACACGTGATTTGCCATATTCTTGGGCTTCCTTTTCGAAAACGTATCCGAATGTCGTAGGCAAAAGAGTAATGAACATCACCAGACAGGATCACGAAGTTTTTCGGCGTTTTGGGGTGTTTGAAAATGTTCAACAGTGCATTGGCAGAACCAGGATGCGCCATCCAGTTTTCTGAATCAGTTGCCAGAGGGTACCCACAGAAGGTGACAACACGCTGCAGGGTTTCAATGAATTTCACACCAAACATCGGTGCAGGCGACACGACGACAACGGCATTGGAATCAATGACGTCCTGCTGAAAATCCATGAGGGATTCCCAGTCCATTAATCCTGATGGTTTATTGCTACTGGACTCAGAGCGCCATCTCCGTGTTCGCGTGTCTAACACAACCACTTTAGGTGTCGTGGGAAGCGTGTAGTGCCAACGCTCAAAATGAAGGATAAGCTGGCTTACTTCATTGAGGGTACGTGGTGTGGGTTCCGCTGCGAATAGGGTAATGGTGTGCCAAAAGCCCTCGTCAAATGCGTTTGGGTTGTTTCCCCAGCCTTGACAGAAGAAGTACCCCAGCATGGCATTGGTCAATATGTTTTGTGCTAAAGGCGATTCGTATACTGCCCGCTCCCAACCAACCGTGAGATTAAAATCATCAGTAACATCGTGATCGTCAAAAATCATGTAGGTAGGAATGTGGGCGAATAAACGCCTGACATTTTTCAAGCCCGAACAGAATTGAGAAAGCTCTTGTTTTTCCCTTGTCCACCGCAGCCTATTCTCATCACTTAATCCCTGCACGCTATCGGCGTCAGGAAGGGAAATATGAGACCACAATGTTGGCGACCACACCAATACATACATTGCGATAAACTCGTTGAAGCTGATCAGGTGGTTTTCCGTGGTATTCGAACTGAATACCGGCTCAGGGGCGGATTTGAGCAAACGCTTGATCAGGCCATGGTTCACCGTGGTTTGTGGTAGTCGCTCAGAGCGCCCGTAAAATGGCATGGTATCAGGAGCTAATTGACTGCAATGCGTAATGGTGTCGTCGTCCAATTTTTGGTCGTACAGCCCAAGCATGCCGATTGTCTTTCGAATGGCGAACATCATTGGGCCACAAACATCATCCGCGTAGATCTGATCGCCACCCATTATCAGAAGATCAGCACGTTCTTGGACCGTAGTGGCATTGTATTTGTTGTCGAGCGCCACGAGTGCGTCATCACAGCGGTGGTGAGGGTGGCGACACGAACCGTGAGCGATATTTTCAGCGCGTGTCGAGATGATAAATGTTGGCCGTTTCTCTTCGGCATAAAGCAGACCGTCGATGCTTGACAACAACGAGCCTTGGTCTGTCAGAATATCGTATTCAAGTGGTGTATCAATGGGGAAACCGGCGCTGTGCTCGCTATCCGTTGCGGCTGTGTTGCCGTTGGAGAAATGGGCGAATACAACAAAACACTGCTCACCAAGCTTAACTTGCTTCTGAGCACTGAACGGGGCGCGAAAAATAGCGTGTTCATTGTCTGGTGAATAAAGTGCAAACTCGGCGTCAAGAGGTGCAGAGGTGACTGCCCAGACACAAAGCTCATGTTGAGTGGTTCTTCTTAAAATAGGCCCCGCTAAAAATAGGGGCAGCGACGTCGACATGTCAGACTCAATGATTCAGTTCTTATCCCCTTACTCTACGTGGCAAGAAACAGAATTTGTAGCGTCACAAGTGTAAATTGATGCAAATTCGCAACTTAAGTCGCCGTCAATTTGCTTTTCTCCCCACTAGGGCTTGTCCTGTAAGGTGGTTTGCATTGTCGAGCCAGAGTGCGGCCATTACATCTTCATTGATCCCCTCTAATGCATTAGAGAGCGCAAACTGGGCTTGAATGTGGTTTTGGTGCGCGGCAAGACTTAAGAAATAGATGCCTTTCTCTGTATCCTGATCAGTAATAAATCCATCGTGAAGCATTTTACCTAATGCATATTGCTCAACAGGGCTATTGCACAAGGCCAAGTCCAATACCCATTTGAATTCATCGTAGTCAATACCATGCGTCAACTTCTCACTCTGATAAATGCTGCTGGTGTTCAGCGCGTTGATATCAGGCGTATCGTTACAAAAGTCGAGGTAAAGAGTGGAAAGTTCAAACGCGGTTTCTTTGCTGACGCCAGTTACGAAGTAAGGTGACGCAATGTCACAGTTCTGTCTCGGTGACTTTCCGCGTCGGAGAGTCTGCCATCCTTGATAGAAATCGCTGTTAAGAAATGCCGTTGAATAATTCTGTTCGGTGGGACAATCGGTGACCAGCGGGAGGGTCTCGTCTGAACAACTGGTTGCACTAACAAACAACAAGGGAAACAACCACTTCATACCACGCTCCTGCTTTGATTGCTGTGCGTACAAGATCCCCAGTATAAGAAGCGACAAAAGTGGGAGACGTACCAAAATTGGGATTTAAATGAATGCTACTGATCGAAACCACCGCAAGATATGTGGTTAGAGATACTTCTGTCGTTACCAAAAGCAAACTGGTTTTTGTACCTTGCGGATGTCGATGGTTGGCTTGACTGACTGGCGTTCAGTCACTTTATCTGCACGAGTTGAGATCGCAGTTGTAATGATCGTGGTGCTCTATTGAACGGCGCCTTTTATCCAAGGCATAGCGGAGCGAGGCGTAAAAAATGGTGAAATAAGCCATAAGCTCTGTGCCTTCTTCAGCAACGTTTTTAGCGGTTCGAACATAACCGTTTGTCAGTACATCTTCCCATAGCGAACTCATGCCAAAAAGGCGTGAAAATACCAATAGAAGCGCTAGCCCTAAGCTAAGAATTGAGAAATATCGATGGCTGACAAAGTCGCTAAACCCTTTCATTGTTTCTGCTTTGTTGAGTAATGAATACAAGATGGCACTTGCCGCTACGAGTGTGACAGGGTATTTCCAAAAACCATGCATTACCCAGTCATCAAAAAATTTGTCGAGTTCACGAATCAACATACAGGCAAAAAAACCGATGACTAATGCACTAAAACGGCGAAAAGAAGGGTCTATTTTTGCAACGTAGAGGTAGCAGAGGATTGTTGCTACCAGTAAAAGCTTCTCACTATATTCGGTGAGTGATTGTTCGGAAATGTCATTTTTCAATACATTAAGATCGAGCTTGAGGATGGCGACGGGAAGAGCAACCAAAATTGAAAATAAAAAGAAATGTCCGAAAGCGCTCAAGATGGCGGTTTTCTGTGTGTTTTTAAGCGGCATCATAAGCTCCGTACTATCGAACGACTACCTTGGTTATTAGCGAACAAACGCTTCAAAATAATCGCCACATTGCGTGTTGAATATTGCACCATTAATGTGCGTGCAATTGCCCATTCGGTGATGGGCGGATGACTACAGTAGCAATTACTAATGAAATGAAATGACTTATATTTGAGATTTAACGATAAAATGACAGTTGTGGTTAAAGTGTTCTAATTGCAGGAAATTGCCATAAGAGATTAGATCTAAAACCAATTATGAATTCTTAAGGTTGGAAAAGATGAAGAAACAAACAACGATCCGCTGGGGCATGATTGGGTGTGGAAATGTGACAGAGCGAAAAAGTGGCCCTGCATTTGTTCAAGTCGAAGGTTCATCACTCAATCTAGTCACGGCGCGTCGTGAAGAGCAGGCAAAAGACTACTGCGAGCGACACGATATTCCGGAATACACGACTGATGCGACAGAGTTGATTAATCATCCAGACATTGATGCTATCTATGTGGCGACACCACCAGATAGTCATCGGGAATACGCGTTGATGGCTGCCAAAGCAGGCAAACCCTGTGTTGTCGAAAAGCCCATGGCGCTAAGCACTGCCGAATGCGATGACATGATTGCCGCTTTCGAAAAAGCCAACGTCCCTTTGTTTGTCGCTTATTATCGCCGTTCTCTACCTCGTTTTCGCACCGTCAGTGATTGGATCGCTCAAGGCAAAATTGGCAAAGTGCGACATATCCACTGGACCTATCATCGTGCCCCCAATCCCAACGATATTGCGGGCGAGGCAAATTGGCGAGTCAATCCCAGTCAAGCGGGTGGCGGCTATTTTGTCGATTTGGCCAGCCATGGCTTGAATCTGTTCCAGCAGTGGTTTGGTGACATTACACTGGCTCATGGCATTGCGTCTAACCAGCAGGGTTACTATGAGGCTGAGGATGCCGTATCTGCGTCTTTTGCGTTTGAATCAGGTGTGCTCGGCTCGGGCTACTGGAATTTTGCTGCGGCCACGCGAGAAGATCGTGTGGAGATCATTGGCAGCGAAGGAAAGATTGTGTGCTCTGTTTTTGGCGAAGAAGACTTTGTATTGGAAGGGCTGGAATCGTTAACTTCACTTCAAGAAAACCCCGACCCTGTGCAGTATTTTCATGTGGAAAACATGGTGAAGCATTTAAAAGGACAAAAAACGCACCCAAGCCTTGCTAAGAGCGCACGAAACACCACGTGGGCCATGGAGAAAATTCTTTCAAAATGAAGCGAGCATTTGCTTGAAACACGGTGATATGGCTGGAATAGGTTATCAATTAGCCACTTGACTCAAAAAATGCGGCGGAATGTGAATTAGTGCTTGCAAGCCTAGCGTGCTTTTCCTAATATCACTCTCGTTCTCTGGAACGCACAATTCCCCCTTAGTTCAGTCGGTAGAACGGCGGACTGTTAATCCGTATGTCGCAAGTTCAAGTCTTGCAGGGGGAGCCAAATTTAAGAAACCCGCCTTATGGCGGGTTTTTTGCGTCTGGGCGATCGCTACGCGATTTGTCGCGAGTCTGACCTTTTGCACTCCATCATTCATGACAAAATTCTGATATCGGGTTAACGGCAGCCACGTGTAATGTTATATTATAACATTACACGGAAAAAGCTTGATGGATCATGCTGCTATTGCTTCGTAACGTATTACTGCCTTTATGTCTTGCTGTCCTTTTGGGTTGGCAGGGTTTTGCGTTTTCCGAGCATCAAGCCAGTCATCAACATTCATTCAAGTCTGACCATCATTGCGCTCTCTGCGCGATGGGCGTTCCTTTTACTACGCCTCCCAATGTTGCTATTCCTGTGGTCAAGGCCATTGGCTATGTCACGTTCGACGTTCCTTGTTCTCCCCCTCAAACCTTATCATTTGCTCCCAAAGCGCGTGCACCCCCAGTGTGTTCTTCACCTTCGAGATAAGAACTTTTTAAATTAACTGGAGATAACATGCTTACTAAAACTTGTTTTACGCTTAGTGCAATAGCATTGGGGATGACCGCATCGGTTGCCGCGAAAGATGGCGACTTTATTCAACATGATTCTCATCAACACGGTGTTGTTGAATGGCACATGGCTCAGGATGGAAATGACTTTTTGGTTGAGATCACTGCCCCAGGAAGCGATATAGTGGGATTTGAGCATGCGCCTGAAAATGATGCACAGGAAGCCGCAATTCTCAAGGCAATAGACGTTCTTAAAAAGCCTGGCACCTTGGTCGCGCTGAACGCTTCAGCGGATTGTAAGCTGGTGGAAGCGTTGGTGACGCAGACCCTTGATAAGCATGATGACCATAAAGATCATGACCATGGTGCACATGCGTCGCACGATGATCACCACGACGAACATGCCGATCATGATGACCACAAAGATCATGACCATGATGCACATGCTTCGCACGATGAACACCACGACGAACATGCCGATCACGATGACCACAAAGATCATGACCACGATGCACATGCATCGCATGAAGAGCATCACGACGAGCATGCGGGTCATGATGACCACAAAGGACATGACCATGACGAACATGAAAAGTCAGGCTCATCACACGGCGAGTTTTCGGCTCAGTACACGTATAACTGCGGCAGTCCTGCTGACCTAGAGACAGCGGTAACTGACTGGTTTACTGTATTTGAAAAGACGGAAAAAATCAGCGTTCAAGCCATTACAGATAAAGGTGTGTTGGCGACTGAATTGACGTCAAAGTCCAATACCATTCGTTTCTAGCTTTAGGGTGGCCCCACAATTGGGGCCTCAAGACAAAAAATGCTGTTAATTGAAAATCTATGTTTTAAGTGGCCAGGGCAGGCTGAGTGGCAAATTGATATTCCTCATTTTGAAGTAAAGCAAAATGAGAAAGTATTTCTCAAAGGGGCGAGTGGTTGCGGTAAGTCGACATTACTTGGACTGATCGCTGGCATCAATGTTGCACAATCGGGTGAGCTGCGCATTTTGGATGCGGAACTGTCGGCAATGAAAGGTTCCAAAAGAGACGCTTTTCGTGCAGATCACTTGGGTTATATCTTTCAGCAGTTCAACTTACTGCCCTATCTTTCTGTGCTTGATAATGTGACGCTGCCTTGTCGATTTTCTTCTTTAAGAAAACAGCGTGTCGAGGCCACACTTGAAGAAGAAGCGACGCGTTTGTTGCGCGCGTTGGCTCTGCCTGATAGTTGCCTAAATAAGCCTGTGACCGAGTTGAGTATTGGCCAGCAGCAACGTGTTGCCGCAGCCCGAGCCTTAATTGGGCGCCCAGCTTTATTGTTGGCGGATGAGCCAACCTCCGCACTGGATCATGATAGCCGAAATGCCTTTATTACCTTGTTGATGAAAGAATGTGAGCGTGCAGGAACCAGTTTGCTTTTTGTTAGCCACGACCACACGCTGGAATCGCATTTTGACCGCGCCGTCTCTCTGACTGAAATTAACCGTGGTGCCACGCAAATGGAGTTGGTGTAGATGGCTATTTTCCGACTAGCGCTTCAGAGCCTCAACAACCGCAAAGCCACGGCTTTTTTGACCATATTGACCGTCGCGATTTCGTTACTCTTGCTGTTAGGCGTAGAACGAGTTCGAACCCAAGCAAAAGAGAGCTTTGCCAACACCATTTCTGGTACTGACCTTATTGTGGGAGCACGTTCAGGACAGGTGAACTTGCTGCTTTATTCTGTTTTCCGTATCGGCAATGCAACCAACAATATTGATTGGTCTAGCGTGGAAGAGATACAAGGTAATCCTGCCGTGGCATGGTCCATTCCTATTTCCCTTGGAGATTCTCACCGAGGCTTTCGTGTGGTAGGCACCACGGGGGATTATTTTAAGCATTATAAATATGGCAATAAGCAGCCTATTACCTTTTCTGAAGGCCAGCCATTTGAGGGCCTGTTTGACACCGTGATCGGCGCTGAAGTCGCGGCAAAGCTTGGCTATAAAATGGGCGATGATATTGTCATTGCGCACGGCCTGTCAGACGTGAAGTTTAGTCGTCACGACAATTTGCCATTTACAATTACAGGGATCCTTGCGCCAACCGGAACGCCTGTTGACCAAAGCGTACATGTCTCTCTTCCCGCCATTGAAGCCGTGCATGTCGGCTGGGAAAGAGGTGTGCAGATGGGCGACGGGGTGAGTGCCAAAGACATTGACCCAGACACGCTGCAAACAGAGCAAGTCACCGCGTTGTTGGTAGGGCTTAAAAGCAAGATTCAAACTTTTGCTTTGATGCGAACCATTAATGAATATCCAAGGGAGCCATTAACCGCCATTATGCCCGGCATTGCGCTGCACGAGCTTTGGGGCTTAATGTCTGTGGCAGAGCAAGCTTTGCTGGTGGTATCGGGTTTTGTCGTGATTGCGGGTCTTTTGGGTATGTTATCTAGCCTTCTGACCAGTTTGAACGAACGCCGACGAGAAATGGCGATATTGCGGGCTATGGGTGCAAGACCTGCTCATATTTTTGCGTTGTTGATCAGTGAAGCGGTATTCTTAACCCTACTGGGGATCATATTGGGTGTACTTGCACTGTTTATCATTCTCGGAGTCTCCGCGCCATTTGTGTTGAGTCAGTATGGGCTTCAACTTTCTTCAACTTGGCTGAATACACAAGAATTGACTTTGATTGGCATTGTTTTGGTCGCAGGCTTTCTGGTGGGTGTACTGCCTGCATTGCGTGCTTACCGCCAGTCACTTTCCGACGGAATGACGATACGGATATAACATAATGAAAAAATTACTTTTATTGTTGGCAACGTGTTTGCCTTTGTTGGCGCAAGCCAACGATACCTTGACCCTTGATTGGATTGACCTGATACCGGAAGCCGAGCGAAAAATGTTTGCTCAGAATGGTATGCCAATGATCGATCACAATAGTGATGTCACACAGCAAAATTTAGTGGGAAATATCCGCGCTGAGCTTAATAACAGTCAGGTCAAAATACCGGGTTTTGTCATCCCTCTTGAAGGAGATGCCAACACGGTGACTGAGTTTTTGCTTGTGCCATTTTTTGGCGCTTGTATTCACGTGCCACCGCCACCACCAAACCAAATCGTGTACGTGAAATTTGAAGCGGGCGCACCAGTTCAAGAACTTTGGGATGTGGTTTACGTGGTCGGTACGCTGAAAACACAAACCGTTTCACACGATATTGCTCAAGCAGGTTACTTGCTTGAAGGGGTGTCGATAGAGCCGTATGACGAATAAGTGATTTGGCTTTTGTATAACCAAACCGCCCACGCTAGGGCGGTTTTTTGTTGCTACTCGCTAACTTTTCGCGTCTATGTGTTCAGGTTTTGATGGTCAACGGGGCGGGTTATTGAGATAGCCCATGTCGCGAAAGGCTGCGTTTAACATTTGAAAAATAGACTGTCTGTGCTGGAACGCTATCGACGTTGTTCTTGCTTTTATAGCGAGATAAGAAAGAGCGATAAAGGCCATATTTGAAGTACACGTAGGAGGCATCCATTGTTGCTCCTTCATAATCCACTTTCTGAGTTCCATTTACCCATACCCGAAAAAAGCCCGTTTTGTCTTTCTCCCATCGCACGTGAACTTCGACACGATGCCAGCGACCGCGAAGCGTAGCCTCTTGAATTAGCAGATAATATTCACTGCTGCGACCCGTTACCTGATTATCAAGGTGATAACCGCCGTCGCTGTTTTGGAACATCCAGACAGGGTGAGAGCCTTTTTGATGAAATTGGCCGAGCGCAACTTTGGTTGGATATACATTCTGGTAGGTATCGGGAAAGTAGATAGACCAACCGTACCAGTATTCACTATGTAGACCGGTTGATTTTTTTATCTCTGAAAGCTCACTTCGCTCGCGGTCGTTCAGGCAGTCATTCCATCCCGAATTGAAAGAGCAATCTCCTGGGCGCACATCGAAGACGTCGATCATTGGTGTCGATGCGGCTCCCGTCATGTCGGGCTCGATTCGATAACCATGTTTAGTGGTATTTAACGAACGTTGAAACCATTCAAACCCGCCTGCTGGGCTTGAATGGTGGCTGGAGACGGACGCACAACCACCGATAACTATACCGAATATTGGTGCAACCCGTTTTACGTTGAAAGCAATCTTCATAACATAAAACGTAGCCGCAGTTTGAGCATGTGTCCTTACGGGATCACGAGTGCTGTCCAGGGTAGAGCGTATGGAGTGTGCTGTCTATCCAAAGCATGACGTTGTCCCAACCGCGCTTTTTCGTTTTTATGGCACTGAGTGTCAGAAGTGGTGGGCTAGAGAGTTCATCGATAGAAAGTAATTTTACTGTGCCTTCAAGCCATTCATGGTTGGCCACGTGAGCGGGAACGAATGCCCAGCCCACACCGCGCATAACAAGGTTAGCAATGTAAAAATAGCTATCAATGTGCCAATAGCGCGGTGATAGGGGTTGCTCTTGTGAATACCCCAAACGGTCGCGTATGGCGAGTTGGCGATGTTTGACCAGGTCATCTTCATGAGGGTGGTCAATGGCGGAAAGAGGGTGGTTGTAAGCCGCGATAAGCACCTGATTAACCGTGGTAATGTCGTACCAATCTAGTGACTGCGATAGGGGTTTAACCCGGAAGATAAACCCCATATCCGCTCGACCTTCGCTCACCCATGTAGAAATGTCGTCTTGAGAGCCATTGAGTATGGTGACTTTTAATTCGGGAAAGTGCTCCGCCAACATCGCAAACAGTATCTCAAACGTCTGCATGGGTACGGCTTCATCCATGGCAACGGTAAAGGCGACAGGATCACCCTGCGTGACCGCCATTGCGCGTGAATTCATGCGTTGGCACTGTTGCAAGATGGCTTTTGCATCCACCAACATTTCCTTACCGGCCTCGGTTAGCACAGGAAGCTTGGCGCTGCGGTCGAACAAGTCGAACCCGAGGTCGACTTCCAAGTTGGCGATGGCGGTACTCACTCGAGATTGAGCCTTACCCAGCTTACGTGCGCCCGCTGAGAAAGAGCCTGCTTCAGCTGATTCTACAAAGGCTTTGAGTTGTTCAAGTGTCCACTGCATCGTGACATCTAACCTATCCGTTTTTAGGATTGATTGTAACTTTTATCTATATCAAAACAACGTCAAAATCGCGCCTGTCTCATTTTCCCTTTTAAAGTAGTCTTTTATGCATGCTATAGAACCAAAACCGAGTGAATCGATCACGAAAACGTTTTGGCGTTTTACTGTCCCTGCTATTGCGGCGATGATCGTTAACGGGCTCTATTATCTCGTTGACGGTATTTTCATTGGTCACTTTGTGGGGGCAGAAGGCCTAGAAGCGGTGAATATCGCATGGCCGGTTATTTCCATTGTGGGCGGCGCTGGCCTAATGATCGGTATGGGAGCGGGAAGTCTGATCTCTCAATATCGTGGCGAAGAGAATTTAGGCGCGGCGCGTAATGCGATGGCGACAGGCTTATGGCTGACAGCCTTGTTTGGTGCTTTATCTTCACTCTATATCATCTTGCTTGGCGAACCGTTAGTGCAGTTGCAAGGTGCGACGGGGCTTGCTGAAGGGTATGCCGTCGACTACCTATATATATTTTCGTTTGGTGCTGTGCTGACAGTGGCTGCATCTGCACTGCCATTTTTGATTCGAAATGATGATAGCCCGATCGTCGCGACTGCCATGATGGTGGCAGGTGCACTGAGCAATATCGCGATGAATTATCTCTTCATTGGTGTATTGGGATGGGGCCTCAAAGGCGCCGCAATGGGAACCATTGTGGCGCAGCTAATCACAGTCATGATGGCGTTTGTTTATTTGTTTTCTAAGCATTCGGTGCTTTCAATATTTAAGCACTCAGCGAAGGGTAACTTGTCCGACGCGAAGCAAACGGTAGTCTTGGGTAGCTCGTCGCTGGCGATGTTTATGTATTACGGTGTGCTGGTGGCCTTTCACAACAAGCTGTTTGTGATCTATGGGTCAAACGTCAGTGTAGCGGCGTTCGCTGTCGTGGGTTACTTGATGACGCTCTACTACGTCGTCGCAGAAGGCATTGCCGAGGGTATGCAACCACAAGTCAGCTTCTATCATGGTGCGAAACAGTACAAAAACATCGTTAAAGTTGCGAAACTTGCCACGATTGTATCGTTAGTGGCTGGCGTTGCTTGGTTGGCCGTGCTTAACGTGTTTCCTGAAACCGTAATTGGCCTGTTTAATTCAGGTAACACCGCACTGATTCAAGAGGCAACCACAGGCATTCGTTTACACTTATCAGCGATGTATCTGGACGGGCTCATTATTCTGGCATCAATGTATTTCTTGTCAGTGGGCAAAGGTGGAACGTCGTTGGCTATTTCTTTGGGTAACATGTTTATCCAGCTACCATTTTTGGCGGTATTACCAAGAATGTACGGTGTGGAGGGCGTGTGGATGTCAATGCCATTGTCCAATGTGTTGCTTGCATCCATAGTGATTCCGATTATGTGGCGACATATTCTTAAGCAACAGCCTGATAAAGATATACCAAACCTAGCGGTCGCATAACGAAAACAGCATAACGAAAACAAAAAGGGGAGCAGTCGCTCCCCGTTTTATACCCGCTCATCTTTGGGTTACTTGCGTATAGACTGGTTCTTCTGGTTTCTCATTTAGAACTCTCCCCATTCGATCTCATCGTCATCATCATCTTCTTTGGTTACCCGAGCCGATTTTTTTGGGGCAGCCCTCTTTATGGTTTTTTTGAATGTGGGAGTTTTAATTTCTTCTTTTTTGCCAGTGATGGTGAAGAACTCGACAATAGAGCTCATGTCTTGAGCTTGTGAAAGCATGCTTTCGCCCGCTGTTGTCGCTTGTTCAACAAGGGCTGCGTTTTGCTGTGTCATGGTATCCATGCGAACAACGGCAATGTTAACCTGTTCGATACCAGTGCTTTGGCCTTGTGCGGCCACACTGATATCAGACATCTTGGTACTCACTTCTTCTACCATGCTGACGATTTCTTGCAAGGTTTCCCCTGACTCACTTACCAACTCGGCACCGTCTTCCACTTTCTTGTTGGTATCGCGGATAAGCTCTTTGATTTCTTTCGCGGCCTCGGCAGAGCGCTGTGCCAAACTTCGCACTTCACCTGCGACAACCGCAAATCCGCGACCTTGCTCGCCAGCACGCGCGGCCTCAACAGCCGCGTTAAGTGCCAGTAGATTGGTTTGGAATGCGATTTCATCAATGACGCCAATGATGTCAGAGATCTTGTTACTCGCACCGCTAATTTGGTCCATTGCAGTGATGGTTCTCATGACGACATTGCCGCCTTCTCGTGCTTTGATTCGGGCATTTTCACTGAGTTTGTTGGCCACAACGGCATTCTCTGCACTTTCCTTCACTGTGTCAGTGATGTTTTCCATGCTGACTGCCGTTTCTTGCAATGACGTCGCTTGGTCCTCAGTACGCTGGCTTAAATCGCGGTTGCCGGAGGCTATCTCATTGGAAGAATTGGTGATGGTTTCAGAGGCCCGACGAATATCGCCAATGACCTGAGTGAGTTTATCAATACTGGTATTCGCATCGGCTTTTAGTTGTCCAAATCGGCCGCTGTAATTTTTCTCAATCCTCTGGGTGAGGTCACCCTTAGCCATCGCCCCTAACATTCGCTGCATATCTTCTAGCGCGGTGTCGGTATTGGTGGTGAGAGAATTGAGGCCTTGAGCGAGTTTGAGCATAAAGCCTGACTTCTCTTCGAGCGAAAGCTGCATTGAGAAGTCACCTTGCGCGGCGGCATCAACCATGCCATCAATTTCTCGCTCAATAGCTACTTCAGCGGTGCGATCTGTCCACTCAATGACGGTACCAATTCTCTCTCCGTTCTCGTCGAGAATGGAGTTGGCTGCAATCGCCATGATGCGACTACCAACTGCCATTTCTACTGAGTGTGTATCTTTAAGGTCGTTGAGAATATTGCGTTGATAAGCTGGGTTTTTATGAAAAAAATCAATGTTCTTGCCAAGGGTCTCTTCCGGAGAGAAATGAGGGATAACTTGGGAGAAATCGTCTTTAGCTTCACTCAGGAGATTTTTGGCTGCCCGATTAAGGTAGATAATGTCAAAGTTTCTATCGGCAATCATGGTATTAGTCGACACATTGTCTAGCGCTTGGCGAACACGTGCATTTTCTTCCGCTTGAATCTTCGCGTCTCGCTCTAACTCCGCTTTCATTCGTTCTGATGCTTCCACGTTTTCCAACGAGGTGTTTGTCGCTTGCTTAATGGAGAGTAAATCGCCTTTGAGATCGGATTCTATGCGATGACTGAAGTCTCCTTCAGCGAGGCCTTCCATCACTTTTCTGATGTCGCAAATCGCGGCTTGCATACTTTCCATTAGCGTATTGAAGGCACTGGCAGATTGACCAAGCTCATCTTTACTTTTTACTGCAACTCTTGCGGAAAAATCACCAGATAGCGCCACTGTCTCTAAATTACGAGTAAGGGTGATAACGGGCGTGGTGACAGAGCGAGTTACCAAGAGAGCGACGAGACTGACTAAAGCAGCACCAATGAGCAAGGCGATACCAATCATCCATTTAAGAGCGATCACTTGACCAAAGGCTTCCTCTTCGTCTATCTCAGCCACTAGCGCCCAATTGTTTTCGCCAAACTGAATGGGGGAATAAGCAGTGAGTACCAGCGTGTTTTTATAGTCACGTGCAACGTCGTATCCCGTTTCATTGTTCAGGGCCTTTTCTGTCGCAGAGGTTTTCACCATGCCGTCTGCAGGGCTGGCAAATGAAGCAATAACCGAGTGAGTATCGTTGTATAGATAGGAATCTGAACGCATCAAAAAGTCGGGTCCCACAAGGTAGGTTTCGCCCGACTCACCCATTCCAGTGCGTTGCAGCATGATTTGATTGATTTCATCCATCGAAAGTTGGAGAGCGGCGATGGCCAAAACATTGCCGCTCAAATCCGTTATTGGGCTGCCAATCAGAGCAATTGGCGCATTGTCTTGAGCCTCATAACGCTCATAGTCTTGTATCGTTAGTTTGTTGTTTTTGAGGACATCTTTATACAATGTTGCTAATGGACTGTTTTTAAGCGGTCCGGTATTGAGGTTGGTACCTAAGTCACTATTTTTATTGGCAGTAAAGACGACATGGCCTGTGTCTGCTTGAATGATAAACACATCTGAATAACCATATACACTGACGTAGTCTGTCAGTGTATGGCCGTTACTCTCCCAGATATCTTCATATTCATAGGTATCGGTTGGAAATGCTTCGTTGCGCTCCACCTCTTCATCGCTTGCATAAAACTGCAGTAATTTTTGAATCTTTTTTGTGTCCTCACTTCCAGCAAGTACCTGAGTGTCTTTTACCGCCCTCTCAAAGTAGGAAAGGATCTGATCTTTTTTCACCTCTCGCATGCTCACTAGTTGGGCAAAAGCTTGGTTTTGCAGCGCTGAACTAGATTGCGAGAGGGCTAAATAACCCACAATCAAAATGGGTAACACACCAATGATCAAGAAGATCATAAGAAGCTTTATTTTTAGCTTTGAAAACATTCGACACCCTTTCTCACTAAAGAGGGACTGCAATTCGCCGCCCCAATTTCAATTCCATGACGTTTTCAGCCAGCAGAATCTTTACTTTGCTGACCAGTGTTCTGGCTTGACGCTAATTTCCCAAAGGGGAATGTTCGCCATACGGAAAGGCGAGTAGTTGACCTGTTTGTTGACGGCCAACACTTTGTTAGGGGTGGGGACAAACAGCATGTAGCCATTGTCATAGGCTCTACGCATAATCTTTTCGGCTATGTCATCGAACTCGGCGGTTCCCACAGATTCTTTGAACATTTGTTCAATGTAATCATCCATCGTGTTGTCTTGGAAAATCGTACTCCAAGCGTTGTGGGTGCGGTAAACAAAGAAGGCTGACCAAGGATGGTTGTAGTACCAATCGTCGTCACCCCAAACCAGCAGATCCCAGTCTTCAGTGTTTTTCTTGGCATTGGTTGAGAGTAATTGACCAAATACATCTTTCTCACTGTTAGTGATATTGAATTTGAGTTTGACGCCGACTTTTCTTAGGTCGCGATCGATGCCTTTCCAAATGTACATAAACCGGTCTTGGGTATAGACGTTCAGTTCTAGCCCATCGAGGGTTTTCTTCAGTTCGTCTCGAATAGCTTTTGGACTTTGAACTTCAGAATAGGCTTTAAGATTCTTTACAACCTTGTCGACGCCAGGGTAAAGCGGAGCCGCCAAGGTTGGGCTGATTTGTCCTTCTCCTTGATAGCTTTTTTCAAGCAACCTTCTTTGATCCAGCGCCTTGTTGAGCGCGACGCGCACCTCTTTGTCTAACAGTCGTTTATTACCCGTACGCATGTTGATATGGATGGCAATATTATTGGTGGAAGGCGCTGATACCAATTTGGCATATCGGGATTGCAGGACGCGTTCTTTCTCAGAGAAGGGGATGGGCATGATGTCGAGTGAATTGTCGTTATCGAGTGTCATCTCTAGCGCTTTTTTGGAATCAAGCTCGGTATAGACGGTAACGGTTTCGATTT
This sequence comes from Enterovibrio calviensis DSM 14347, assembly GCF_000621165.1. GTDB lineage: Bacteria > Pseudomonadota > Gammaproteobacteria > Enterobacterales > Vibrionaceae > Enterovibrio > Enterovibrio calviensis. Next base: position 723,931 of record NZ_JHZA01000001.1, read on the forward strand.
TTGGGTATTCAGGGTTCCAATAATTGGGGTTAGCAACCAAAACAGCCTTGGGGGTTTGACGATCGCCTTCAATGTAACCTTCTTTGAGAATGTAAGGTCCCAAACCGTATGGACCCGGCTCAGCAAGGTTGGGGCAGGTTGCTTTGCCATTCCAGCCAAATTTATCCAGATAGGTTTCGGTGTAGAACTGAATCCAAATGGCATCATTGAGGAACTGGCCGTACTTTTCTTTTAAATGAAAGCGAACCGTGTAGTTATCCACTTTTTCCGCTCTATCGAACACGGTATCAATTTTTGTGAACAGAAACGGCGCTTCTTTAAAGTGTTTCATATTGAGCAATACAGCATCGGCGTTGAACGGGGTGCCATCTTGAAATTTCACACCTTTACGCAGTGAAAACTCGTACGTCGTGTCGTCCACTTTTCGGTGCGAAGTGGCCATATCGTAATCCCATCCGCGGTCATTATCTGCCGGCCGCAAGAGCGCACCATTAATTGAATGGGAGATATACAAGTAAGGCAGGCTGGGAATGAATACATTCAACTGTGAACCGGGTGTCGGTGCTGACCACGCTAACGTTGGTAAAAAAATGAGTAATGTTAGGCTCTTAGTGATGAATGATTGTAGATTTTTCATATCAAATACGTGACCCCGAGTCTGATTAAGTGCCGCTGTACAACGGTAATTCCTTAAAAAAGTGTAGTTAATCAATGACTCATTTATGGGATTGATGACTCAAATTTAAACCCATTATTCCTAGGGTGTTGAATTTAAAGATTTTATTTTCATGTTAGTATCGAGGGGTTGTGGCGCGAGTGACTAAGGTTTTTTGAGATGATTCCGAGTGCATTTTTCGGAGATCTGAAAAGTAATACGAGTAGTAAGTTGCTTAAGCGTTAAGATGAAAACCAAAGAAAAAACAACCATTTTGGAGAAAGGTATGAAAGTACTGGCTTTTGCAGCATCAAGCAGTAAGAAATCAATCAATAAACAATTGGTCACTCATGCGGTTAGTCTGATTGATGGTGCAGACTCTGAGGTCTTGGACATTAATGACTATGAACTTCCGCTATTTAGCACGGATAGGGAAGAAGAACTCGGACATCCTGAAAAAGCACAGGAATTTTTCAATAAGATTGGTGAGTGCGATGCGTTGGTCATCTCGTTCGCTGAGCACAATGGATCCTATGCGGCGGCTTACAAAAACCTGTTTGATTGGGCTTCCCGCATCAACCAAAAAGTGTTTCAAGGTAAGAAAATGGTGTTACTGGCGACCTCTCCAGGGCCTGGTGGCGCGAAGAATGTATTGGCGTCAGCGTCTGCATCTTGTCCGCATTTTAATGGCGACTTAAAAGCATCACTCTCTATTCCTTCATTCTTTGATAACTTTGATGGTGAAGCTGGCGTGTTGACCAATGAGGCGTTATCAGCGGAACTAGCTGAAGCGATGAATCTGCTTCGTTAACCTAAAATGACATACCCAAGCATCTTCAAGCATCTTGTTGTTGCTTGGTTGCTTGGTTGCTTGGTTGCTTGGGTATAAATATTTATCACTTACGCTGGCTTGAGCCGGTTTTCTTCATGCTTCCACCCTCCATTTCAACCTCACGTCCCCATCCTTAATTGATTGACTTATTTTCTTACGTTTTAGTCGCAATTTCTCCGTTCATACAGCTAGCAGAAAGGAACATTTGGCATACTGCCGGCGGTATGCTGCATTTTTGTCACTGTGGTGCCTTTTTTAAGACAAAATGCGTATGTCATTTAGACCGAATAATTCCATTAAAAAATAATTCAATTCCTTGTTGGGTGGCGTGTAGTCAGCGAAAGGGGAAGGAGAGAACCATGATTAAACGGAAGTTGTTGCTTCCAGCGCTTATCGGCGCTTCGTTGCTTGCTGGATGTGGGGGCCAAGAAACGGGTCAGAAAGGCGGTTTCGCACCGCTAGTGACGGCTCAGTCAGCACAAGTTATTGACTATCAAGCGCAGCAAACCTTTGTGGGTCGCACAGAAGCGGTTGAAGACGTGAGTATCGTTCCGCAAGTGTCTGGTTACCTGACGGCGCGACATTTCAAAGAAGGTGAAATGGTTCAAGCGGGTCAGCCGTTGTTCCAAATTGACCCCTCAATTTATGAAGCCAAGATGGCGAGCGCATCAGCGGCTGTTGCCCAAGCAAACGCGGGTGTGACCAATACAAACCTTGATTTTAAACGCGGAGAAGATCTGCTTCCTCGCGGTGGTATCAGCCAATCCGAATTTGACCGTCTTACCGCAGCAAAACTGCAAGCTGAAGCCGCGCTTAAATCTGCTGAAGCTCAGCTACAAGCTGCAGAACTCGATTTATCCCACACTCAGATTGTTGCTCCTTTTACAGGGCGAATCAGTGAAAGCCGCGCCAGTTTGGGCGACTTAGTGTCTCCTTCTACGGGCGTGCTTACCACCATCGTTAGCCTCGACCCAATGCAAGCGTCGTTTTCTATGAGTGAAAAGCAACGTCTTAGTGCAGGCGCGGATCGTGTGACTGGCGGTGGTCAAGGGAACAGTGGCAGAGTTGAAGTGCTTCTTAGCTTAGGCAAAGGCTACGACTATGAATATCCTGGTAAGTTAGATTACCTCGGTAACCGTATCGATACGAAGACGGGCACCATTGCACTTCGTGCTTCCTTTCCAAATCCTGAGCACCGTTTGCTTCCGGGTCAATATGTCGAAGTTATCGTGAAAGATAAAGAAACGACACCAAGCATTGTCGTGCCTCGTCTGTCGGTTCAAACCGATCTTGAAGGCGACTTTGTAATGGTTCTGCAGGAAGGAAACATTGCTGAGCGTCGTAACGTCAAACTGGGTCCACAAACCGACCAAGGTGTGATTGTGCTTAGTGGCTTAAGTGATGACGAACAAGTACTGACCAAAGGTCTGCAACGCGTTCGTAACGGCATGACGGTTCGCCTTCAAGGGCAAGGGGCATAAGCTGATATGTTAAGTCGCTTTTTTATCCAGCGCCCTAAGTTTGCGCTGGTGATATCCATTATTCTCACGCTGGCTGGTTTCATCGCATTGTTGAACCTTCCCGTTGCAGAATACCCGCGGATCAGTCCGCCTTCAGTGAGCGTGAATGCCGTTTATTCTGGCGCAAGTGCGGAGGTTGTTGAACAGGCTATCGCTGACCCGATTGAAACGTCGGTGAATGGCGTGGAAAACATGATCTACATGTCTTCCAAGAGTGCGAACGACGGCTCTTACAGTCTAAACGTGACCTTCGATATCGGCACTGACCCTGACATGGCGCAGGTCAACGTACAAAACCGTGTTGCTCAAATTGAGTCAAAACTCCCGCCTGAAGTTCGTCAGGTGGGTGTGACGGTGAAAAAACGTTCGCCCGATCTACTGATGGTTCTGAACTTCTACTCACCGGATGGCAAGTACGACGATCAGTTTTTGGTTAACTACATCAACTTGAATGTAAAAGACCAAATTGCCCGTGTGAAAGGCATCAGTGAAGTCAACGTGCTGGGTGGCGGCGAATACGCAATGCGTGTTTGGATGAACCCAGAGAAGATGGCAAACCTTGGTATTACCACGTCTGATGTGCGTTCAGTGCTTGCTGAACAAAACGTTCAGGTGGCTGCCGGTGATATCGGTGCGCCACCGTTTAACAACGCACAAGAAATGACCTTCAAACTGGTCACGCAAGGGCGTCTAGGCTCTGCAGAAGAGTTTGAAAACGTGGTTGTTCGTGCCAATGCTGATGGCTCAATGGTCTACCTAAAAGACATCGCAGAAGTCTCTTTGGGTCGTAAGTTTTATACAGGTAACGGTCAGTTCCGCGACCAGCCAGCTTCTATCGTGATCCTAAACCTTCAATCTGACGCTAACGCGCTAGAAAGTGGTGGTTTGGTGATGGAACGATTGGAAGATCTGTCTCAGAACTTCCCAGAAGGCATGACTTACGAAACCAGCTACGACACGACATTGTTCGTGGCGGAGTCTATCAAGGGCGTATTGAAAACCTTGATAGAAGCGGTATTGCTAGTTATCGCGGTTACGTACTTGTTCCTGGGTAGTTTCCGTTCAACCTTGATCCCTGTCGTTGCCATCCCCGTGTCCCTGATTGGTACATTTGCCATCATGTTGGCAGCGGGTTTCACCATCAACACGGTGACACTGTTTGGTCTGATTTTGGCCATTGGTATCGTGGTTGATGACGCCATCTTGGTGATTGAAAACGTTGATACTAACATGGCGAAAGACCCCTCACTGACGCCTCGCCAAGCGACCTTGCTGGCGATGAAAGAAGTGACCGGTCCTATCATCACGTCAACCTTGGTACTGCTGGCGGTATTCCTGCCCGTTGCGATGCTCCCGGGCATCACAGGGATCATGTATCGCCAGTTTGCGTTGACCATCTGTATCTCGGTATTGATCTCGTCGATTAACGCATTGACCTTGTCTCCTGCGATGTGTGCATTGGTGCTCAAGCAAGGCAAAGACAACCATGCTCGTTGGTTTACCGCGTTTAACCGTGGCCTTGATAAGGTCACCACCAAATACGGTTCGGTGGCAGGTTTCTTGGTGCGCAAAACGGCGGTTCTGGGTGTCTTGTTCTTGGTGGCGGTCAGTGCGGCGGGTTACTTTGCAAAAACAACGTCTACTGGTTTTGTGCCTCAGGAAGACAAGGGCGTTTTGCTGATTAACATCCAGTTGCCTGATGCAGCGTCTCTATCACGAACCGAAGAAGTGACCGGCAAGCTTAATGAGATTGTGACGCGTGAACCGGGCGTGGAAGGTGCAACCGTTGCAAATGGTTATGCATTCCTGACGGGAGCGGCTGCTTCAAACGGTGCGTCGATGTTTGTGAAGTTGAAGGATTGGGATACACGTCAGCAACTTGAAGGCGACCATTCATCTTTCGACATCATTAACCGCATCAATATCGCTGCTGCGATGCAGTTGCCAGAAGCCATCGTGTTCGCAATGGGGCCGCCAGCGGTTCCGGGTATGGGCCCAGCATCTGGTTTCGAGTTCGTGTTGGAAGATACTTTGGGCCGAAGCCGTGGTGATTTGGCCATGGTGATGCAGCAAATGATGGAAGCGGCGAATGAGCAACCAGAAATTGCTCGTACGTTCAGTACATTCCGCGCCAACGTGCCGCATTTCTACATTGATATTGACCGTGAAAAAGCCAAGCAATTAGGGATCCCGCTGTCTGAAATCTTCACGACACTTCAGGGTAACCTAGCGTCAATGTACGTGAATGACTTTAGCCTGTTTGGTAAGAACTACCGAGTGACGATTCAAGCGGACGCCGACTTCCGTAATGACATTGATTCACTAGGCCGTTTCCATGTGCGTTCAACCTCGGGCGATATGGTGCCACTCAGTACCTTGATTGATGTTGAGCAGGTGTTTGAACCTGATGTTGCGTGGCGCTATAACATGTATCGTTCTGCGGTGATCCAAGGCTCTCCAGCGCCAGGTTATTCGTCGGGTGATGCGATTGCGGCGATGGAACGCGTTGCTGCTGAAATTCTGCCACAAGGTTACCAATACGAGTGGACAGGGATGGCGTACCAAGAGAAGCAAGCGGGCAACCTTGCCATCTATGCGTTTGCTCTTGCGCTGATCTTTATCTACCTGTTTATGGTGGCGCAATATGAGAGTTGGAGTATTCCGCTTGCCATCATATTGGTGGTTCCCGTCGCGACGTTAGGTTCGTTTCTCGCACTCGCCATGACAGGCACACCGCTCAACTTGTACGCACAAATTGGTTTGGTGTTGTTGATTGCGATGGCGGCGAAGAATGCCATATTGATCGTGGAATTCGGTAAGAATGAACGCGAACAGAATGAGCACTCTATCGAGAAAGCGGCGGTGATGGGCGGTAAGCTTCGTTTCCGTGCGGTGAACATGACGTCTTGGTCATTCATTCTCGGTATCATGCCGCTGATTTTCGCGAGCGGTGCAGGTCACATCAGTCAGAACTCACTGGGTATATCGCTAACAGGCGGTCTGCTTTGTGTGCTGTTGGCGGGTACGTTCCTCATACCTGGCTTCTTTGCCTTAATCCAGAGATTGCGTGAGAAACACCATGGTGGTTCTACCAAGCTGGTGGATTTGGAAGATTAAGTACTACGCTCACTGACGTTGTGAAAAGAGGCATCCTAGGATGCCTCTTTTTTTTGATTCAATGCTAGGTCTAGGTCCAGATATGGCTAACTAGGTTTGCGGTAAATCCGGCTTTGGTTTTATCTTCACCAAACTTTCAATAATTGAAATGGCCAAGCCCAACCAAATCAGGCCAAAGCTGACGGTTTTGACACTATCAAACGCCTCGCCAAAAAGAACCACCGCCAACACAAATTGCAGGCTGGGTTCAATGTATTGCATCAATCCGATCATCGACAATTTTGCGTGCTTAAGCGCTTCAGAAAAGAAGAACAGGGGCGCAAGGGTAATCGGCGCCGCGCCTAGGTATAACAGTAACGTCGACATATCGCCTGATACTGCGACGCTTGTTCCCGTGCCGATTTTATATGCCATATAGACAGCCGCAAAAGGCATCAATGCAATCGCTTCGACGAGCAGACTAGAGATAGCATCGTATTTCACATGGCGTTTGCACCAACCATATAAAGTGAAAAATACCGCCATCAATACTGCCGCTACTGGCAATTCACCGTATTGCCAAACCTGATAGCTCAAACCAAGCGCGCCAAAGAACACCGCCGCTTTTTGGCCCAAGCTCAATGATTCTTTAAACGCCACCACACCAAGGCCAATAACCAATAAAGGATTGATGAAAAAACCGAGGCTCGCGTCTAATACACGGTCATTCGTCATTGCCCACGTAAATGCACTCCATGACACACACATCATCACCGACGCGAGTGAGGCAAACATAAAAGAGCGCTTGTCTGCGGTGAGCGATTTCCATGTAGGCGATTTTCCTTTTCTCCATTGCAACATGAGCAACAAGAAAGGCACCGATGCAGCGATTCGCAATGCAAGCAACTCGTCCATCGCGGCGTTGGGCATAAATTGATAGTAAAGCGGCATTGCGCCCCACAACAGAAAGGCAATAGCTGCCATCACGTTACCAAAACGTGTCGGATTCATAGAAAAATACCGGAATGAAAGTGACGAAAAGGAGGCGAGATTGTAGGGCGAAAAATAAAATAGTAAACCGAATAAGATCATTAAAACGGCGATTTCCCTATGCATTTATTTTTCCAATGTGGTTTTTTCGATGGTTTACCAATTAGGCATTTAAAAACAATAATTTAGGTTCTGTTTTTTGCGCGGCCGGCGTGTTGCGAGATTGTTGTTTTTTCTGTCTGTCTTGGGGTGTTGAATACCATTTCCTCGTCGGCTGGTATTATTTCAATACGCACTCAGGTGCGCATGTTTAAGATTGATGTATATAGTTATATATGTGTCAAAAGCTACGTGTGTTTGCTGCGGGATAGGTGTGAGGTGAAGCCGATGGAGCAAACCCTTCCAGTGAAACAGGCGCGCCGCAAGCAGTGTGGGTTTTGCTGAGATGTAAGTGCATGGATGGAAGGGTACGTGATGTCGAAACTCGGGTTTAAGCAACTGCTGCTGATCTCTATTATTGCGTTAGTGGCCATTGCGGTAGGGCTTTCAAGCTATTTTGCGTTTGTTCAGCAACAGCAGACGTTGGAGAGGATGGTGATTGCTTCTAGCGAAGCATACTCGTCGAAACAGGCCACCAAAATTGAAAGCTTACTGCTTGAAAAAGTGAATGGTTTAAACAAACTCGGTACGCAGTTTGAAAATAAAGCCATTGAAGGCAGCCCTCAAGAATTGATTGAGCTGACGCATACCATGGCAAATGCCATGAACCTGAACAGTTCAGTGGTGGCGTTTACCGATGGCGTGGCGTATTGGAATCAAACATCTGAATCATGGCCGAATCACAAACTAAATGGTGATGTCACCACGCGAGGCTGGTATCAGCAAGGCAGAGAAAGTGAGAGTGCTTCTTTGAGCCAGCCCTATTTGGGCAGCGATGGGGATGTGTATTGGGTGTCGATCGTGCGGAAAACCCTTAGTGGCATGATTTCCGTGGACATGCAGTTGGGTTTCTTGAATGAGCTGGCGAAGAGCGCAAACGAAATTCCTGGCGCAATGGCGATCATACTCAATGCTGATTCTACCGTGTTGGCATCGTCTTCCGAGAACATCAAAGCGGGTGAAAAAGCCTCGGAATTTGATTGGTTGAAACCCATCGCCGATGTGGCAATAGGACAACCCAATGCTATGGTGGAAGGCAGCGTTGGCACGTCAGAAAAACTGTTCTTTTCGCACCAAATTAACGTGGGCGATACCAGCTGGTATTTCCTGACGGGATTGGATGCATCGGTTGCGTTCGCGGCACTGGATCAAGCAAAACACTCTGCCATTTTAGTCGGTGGCATTGCGGTGCTAGTGAGCATTGTTGCGGCGTATCTTTTGCTCCAAATGCTCTATCGCCCGATTCTTGCGTTGCGTGAGACCGTTGACGGCCTCAGTGCGGGAGATGCTGATCTAACCCGCCGCATAGACGTGACATCGAGTGACGATCTTGGGCAAATCGGCAATGGGATAAACACCTTCATTGGTAACCTTCAAGCCATGATGATTGAAGTGCGCACAGCAACCGAAAAGTTAGATGAAAACGTTGCGGGTCTGAAATCGTCTAACGGCAAAAATGCTCACATTCTTTCCAAGCACGTTGCTGAAACCGAACTGGTGGTGGGGTCAATTGATCGCATGCACCTTGCCGCTGTATCAATGGCGGACGGGGCGACGGAAACGACAACAATCATCAAACAAGCGAACGACGCCGCTGCGTCATCAAAAACCACAGTAGACAGCGCTCAAAAGAGCGTACAAGCCTTGGTGCAAGAGGTTGAATTGGCCTCTGATAGCGTGAATCAAATGTCGAAAGAGACCGCGGGCATCAATCAGATCTTGAATGTGATAGGCGATATTGCAGAGCAAACCAATTTGCTCGCGTTGAACGCTGCCATTGAAGCAGCACGCGCGGGCGAACAGGGTCGTGGCTTTGCCGTTGTTGCCGATGAGGTTAGAAATCTGGCGAGCCGAACGAAATCCAGCACAGGTGAAATTGAAACGGCGCTGGAAAGTCTGCTCAAAGGAAACCAAAGCGTTGTTGAGTCGATGGAGCAAACGAAACAGGGCTGCCATTTGGCGTCACAAGGAACAGGGAATGTGGCAGAAAGCCTGGATGTGATGACGCAATTCGTGGGAAACATTGAAGAGATAAGTGCGCGTGTTTCCGACGCTGTTGAAGAAACAACCCAGATCACTCAAGACCTGAATCAAACGGTGTCTTCCATCAAAGAGATGGCGAGCGAAATTGAAAGTAACAGTCAGCACTCCATGAATGAAACCAACGTTATTTCGGAGGTTAACGGCCAACTCTCGAACGTGGTTAAGCGCTTTAAGCTCTAATTCGATTTGGGAGGCTTATGTACCCAAACTGCCATCGACAGTTTGGGTACGGATTAAGAGAACAAACCGCGATTACGGCAGATTGGCGATCTGTTCACCCATATCCATCAACTTGCTGAGAATTCTCTCTCCATCAGCACGAAGACCGTTGTGCTCGTACTCGTTGGTGATCCATGCGCGGCTGTTAGGTATCCCTTTCAGCGTTTCGCGTGAGTAATCCATTTCAACATACATATCTTCCGCATACACAGCGCAAACAACAGGCACGGTGTTGTTTGCTAACGCATCAACGTCGTACAGCGCTGGCCAATCGGTTTTTGATGCCAATCGTTCTGCTGCACCTTTGAGTGATTTCAGGTTCTCCATCTGATCAAACATCCACGGATACACCATCTCTCCGGTAAACAAAAACGGCTTGCCTTGCTCATAGTTGAACTCAGGGAAAGAGCGGTGACGAACGCGATGTGCAGACCAATTTGATGCGTCGCCTTGGTTGTAAATCGGCTCATGCAAGAAGGCATAGATAGGATTGGTTTGGTAGCTTTGCTCGGCAAGCATGGCGTGCAAGAAGGTATCGCTTAACATCTTGCCCTGTGCGGTCTCGACGAACGCCTCTTCAAGCAGATAGTACATGGGCACGTTTGCGCCGCTACGACCCAAATTAATGCCGATCTGCTGAAATTGCTCCACGGTAAAGCGTTGCCCATTGGCAAGCGTGACATGATTATTCATCAGGTAATCCGCGATTTCCGCGCAGCGCACTTGTGCTGATGGGAATTGAGCAAACAAGGCGTGGTTTTTGTCGAGTACGCGCTGATACGTTGCGCGATACACATCATCGGCAGGGCGCGACAACGAAGGCACACCGCCTGTGATATAGGCGCGTGTGAGGCTTTCAGGGTAGAAAGACAGATACGTTAATGAACAAAAGCCGCCGAAGCTTTGCCCGAGGGTTGACCACTGTTTTACGCCCAGCGCTTCGCGGATCGCTTCTGCATCACGAACAATGTTATCCGCACGAAAATGCGCGATGTAGTTCGCTTGTTCTTCATCCGTCAGGTGCGCAAGGGTTTGGTGGGTAAGCGGTGAACTTAGGCCTGTGCCGCGCTGGTCTAACAAAAGAACGCGATACTGTTGCAATGCACGCTTTAGCCAACCACTTCGCGCATCTGGGCGTGGAGAAGGAAAACCCGGGCCACCTTGAAAATAAACTAACCAAGGGAGTGCATCCCCATCACGGTCGAGATCGACCACTTCACGCGCGAACACAGAAAGCGTGTCACCATTCGGTTGCGTGTAATCAAGGGGAACATCGAAAGTATGTTGGCGAAAAAGCAAATCACCGTCGATAAATGTTTTCTGCATGAGGGTCTTACTGCCATTTGTGAATATGACACCACGTTAGCAGATCATGACGGGGATTTACCCAAAAAACATCATGCGACGGTGTTTTCAAGCTGCTCGTAGATATCGGCCAGCTCTGCTTGCGCTAATAAATGTGCGATGGCTTCGCGAATGCGGTGGGGCGGTTTTTCACTGAAACAAACGCCCAATTGAAGGCCATCACCGATGCCTTGCACGTTGGCGATCTCACCTGAAAACGCGATAGGCGAATCGAACAGCTTGTTGAAAACCACACGAATGGCTTGGCCTTTTTCGACGAACACACTGCTTGAAACGCGAATGCCACAGCCCGTCAGTGAAATGTCGGATAGCTTTGCAATCGCCATGCGATCTTCCAATTCGAGCTGAACGATGCGAGAAATCGAAAAACGGGGATTCTGCCGCATCCTGTGTATGCCAATCGATTGTGGGATAGCAATGGCGAGCATTTTTTCAGGGCGATGCATGACGCTCAGAATATGGCTTTGGAAAGCAAAAATATCGCCAAACTTAGACGCTGACAATCCGCGGATCACGACATGAAACATCGAAGGATCTTCAAGCAGTTTACCCAGCTCACGGTCGGCAGGCATTTCAATGAGCACATATTTCTTGTCGCGGTAGCCAATCACACGTGATGCACCGCCAAAGGCCTTTGATTGGTCTTTGTAACGAAGTTCAAGCGTCAAGGGGGTGCCAACAGGCAACATGGGCAAAAATTGTGAAGGGGTTAAGGTATCGGTCGTCTTCATGTCTATTGCAAACGGTAATTGTTGATATACGCCGACTTATTCCCTTCGGTGATCGCGCGAATAACGCGATCAATGAATTGCAAAATAATGCGGCGGGGTTCGCTAAACAAGAATGGTGCGGCTAATTATCATTTAAGTCAATAAGTTAAGCCATAACAGGGTGTTAACTGAATACCTATTGAGCGAATAGCATTCAATGCAATGGCGAGAGAATCATTTTGACGAGGAGCGGGGAAGATCACACGCGCCTTTTGAGCAAGGTTCACAGCGAGATTTCCCTGTGAAGAGGTAAGAAATGTGGTATCGATTTCGCGCAAAGAACAAATAGGCGCGATCAGCAAACCAACGAATGACAGGCCAACGTAACACCGCAATCCAGCGTTTTTTGCCCACCAATGACCACGCTTTGTGTGTCACGTCTAAACCTAAAAGCAGTTGCCCGTCGGCGTCGTTGAGTTGGTCGGTGTCAGACAGAAGGCCATGCAGGACATTGCTTGCAGCAGCGGGGTCGATAGTTGGGTAACGTGATTGAAAATCCTCCGCGAGAATGTCTTCAAAACGCAGGTGATTTTGAGTGTTCAACGCACGAAGCTGGTCCATTTCTGCTACGCAAAGTGGGCAACTGCCGTCATAGAAAACTGTGAGCGTCATTCAATAAGCTCCTGTAAAGTGCAATAAACTATGATACGGCGTTGAATTCGATTCGGATTGACAGAATATCACTCGTTGAACAAGAAATAACCACGGGAGTGACGACATGGAATTTTATCAGGCATTTTTAACCTTAACGCTGGTGCATTTACTGGGGGCAGCTTCACCGGGGCCAGACTTCGTGATGGTGTCACAGCAGTCTTTGGTGCACGGTCGTCGTGCGGGATTGCTCGTGAGTTTAGGTATTGCGCTTGGCCTTTCCGTCCACATTATTTATTCCTCTGTTGGATTGGCGACAGTGATCAGTGAATCGTCCGCGATTTTATCTGTGATGAAATACTTGGCAGCCGCTTACCTGATTTACCTTGGCTGGAAAGGCATTCGTAGCAAAGCCTCGGTCGGTGATGATGAGCAGCAAGCTGATGTAAAACCGCGTTCTGCGGGCAAACTGATCTCGATGGGATTTGTGTGTAACGCGCTCAACCCGAAAGCGCCGTTGTACTTTCTTTCTGTCTTCACGCTGGTGTTGTCGCCAGACATGCCAGTCATTGAACTTGCGTTGCTGGGTGCGTGGATGATGTTTGTTCAAATGGTGTGGTTTGGTTCGGTGGCAATGGTGCTTTCAAAACCTTCGGTACAAGCAAAATTCAAGAAAATCGGCCATTGGGTTGATAGGGTGTTGGGTTCGGTGATGTTGGTGTTTGGCTTGAAGTTACTTTTCACCAGCACCACAAAGTAAAGGAAGACGATGAAAGGTACGCGTCGTCGGGCGTTGTCACGCATATCGCGCTCAACACGTGCTGAAATGAAAGAGCCCAAATGACCACACAAGCGACCGAAGACGATTTGATGTATGCCTTGTCAGATCTGTTTATTGATAACGACGTGGAGTACGCACATATCGCGGCGGTGGCGCGCGAATTCCCCCTTGCCGAGGTAGAAATTGCCCTCTTTCGTTTTGTTGCGCCCGTTTGTTATCAAAATCTCAATTCGCCCGTGCCGCCTGTTTGGGCAATGTTTGATAGGAAGCAATTGCTGACAGACATTGAGAGACTAAAAAGACGGCAGGCGACAGCAGGTTGGTGGCGAACGACTAAAGCTCGGTGGCTGGAGACTTATTTGCGACGACGTTTTTCTGATGAATGGGAAACGCTGAAGTCGGTCATTAACGCTGATGCTGCATTTCAACAATAAAAAGGGGCGCAGAACAGCGCCCCTTTTTTATGTCAAAGCACTTTACACCAAAGCACTTTACACCAAAGCACTTTACATCCAAAAACCTTGCGTCATAAACGCCGCTTGATGCGTATTAATACGGCGCAGTACCACGGATGGGGTAGTTGTTGTCTGGGTTACGTATCCAGGTCAATCCGTTAATCAGGGTTTGTAAGTCTGGTCGAGAGAACGGGTTGTTGGCGATATCCACCACTTGCACAGTGCCTTGCTCATTGGTGACAAAGAGGCCAGGTTCCGCGAAGTTATGGTCTGTTTCCTGCTCCGAACGCGGCAGCGACACATACAAGCCTAACTCACGCATTTTCGCTTCGTTCAGGCCATAAACAAACGGAAACGACACATCCATGCGAGACAGGTGTTCTTCAAGCTGTGCTTGGCTGTCGCCAGAAACAGCAAGAATGTCCACGCCAATATCGGCAAGGGCTGACTTGAAGGTTTCAAGCTGATTAAGGTACTTGGTACACAAAGGACAATGGCGACCTCGGTAGACCACCACCATTTGCCATGTTGCGCCTTCACGCGGTTTACCCAAGGTGTGTGCATTGCCATCCAGATCTGACAGTGTGATGGTCGGGAATGTGCCACCCGCTTCTAGTTTGTTGGTATAAGGCATTGTTACGCTCCTATCTGTTGTTCTAGATGGTGTTTAAATCGTATCTCGTCATCGGCAATCGTCGGGTTTTTCATTACATCAAAACATGCAAACGTCTCGAGCGCTGTCATGTCGAAAAAACGGAAATTCAGATGGATCGGAAGGAACATATCGTCCACGCCTTTCCCCTGAAGTAAAAACTGGTCCGCATTGTCGAAGGCTTCTTTCGGGGCGTTGTATGTCAGCGCTAACATGTACTTCTTGCCGCTTAATGTTCCACCGGTTCCGTATTGATCGTCAGTCCCACGATGACGGCCATCACCACTGCAAAGTTGGCCTGCCATACCCGCAGTGTAGACCTCATCCATGTATTTCTTCATTTTCCATGTCACGCCCATCCAATTAACGGGCGATTGCAAAATGATGGTGTCTGCCCACTGATGTTTTTCGATCTCTTGCTGCACATCATAGTCGCTGTCGACAGCGGAATGCTGAATATCATGACCCATCGCGCTTAGGGTTGAGGTCGCGATATCAATCATGTGTGCGTTGAGTTTTCCCTCTGAAAACGGGTAATAGTGGTGTCCATTAATGATCAGGATGTTCATCTTTGCTTTTCCCTGTGATGTAAACTTTCCGTGCTACTTTGTTGTCCTTAATCCTTCCTGTCAATCAGTGTACTTTTTGTAACCTAGTCACTATTTTCGCGCATTCTAGACCTGCCAAAGCTGACCGATGTCGGTCGGTGTTTTTGTTCCTTCCACGGGATATGTCTGCGGTGTTATATGCACACAGAACAGACCTGTACCTAAGGAAGTCCTAAATTAGTTCTTTTTTCATCAGTCCTACTTTTGTGACGATACTTTTCTAAAATAAACGATATAACTCTCTGACTTTACTCGTTCTATTAGATTTTGGTTATGGCCAAACTTAACACGTGGCAACGATGTATGCGGTTGAAAAACCCTCAGTCGCTTTGTTACGATTAGTTACATATGTTAACTAGGTTACTTTTGGTGACTGCTAGAAAAGCACGAAGCGAAAGTGACGCTAACAAGGAGGCATGAGTAAGTATGGCAAATACCGAAAAAGCGCCTGCTGAAATGCCAGAAAAAGAAAAGCCGGCGGTTTGCCTTGAGCCATGCCCAATCGAACGTGGTATGCGCATTATTGGTGGGAAATGGAAGGCGTCTATCCTGTGGCATCTGAAAGATCAGCCAGTGAGATTTAACGACCTTTGTCGCCAACTGGGTGGCGCGAGTAAAAAAATGGTCGATCAGCGACTTAAGGAAATGGAGCAGTACGGGCTTGTGACTCGCAATGTGTTGAGTACTCGCCCGATTGCGGTCAGCTATGAAATTACGGATTTTGGTCGCTCCGCACTGTGTGTGTTGGAAAAACTGAGAGATTGGACAGAAGAGTACGGGGTTTAGGTAATCCCTTATCACTAGGTTGTTTTTCCACTCGTGAAGCAATGAGTGAATGAAGAAAGCAGATGCGTGATAACGAAAGGACAGGACATGGAAAACGATAAGAACAATAACGGCAGTGCCGCGCCGAAAAAGGTATTGGTGTTATTCGCACACCCTTCTCTGCGTCGCTCAGAAGTCAATGCTCCCTTGTTTAATGTTGCTAAGCAAGCGGAGGGCGTCACGGCTGTTGACCTTTATGCAGAATACCCAACATTGCACATTGATATTGACCGCGAGCAGAAACGTTTGCTGGACAATGACATAGTGATCTTTCAATTCCCACTTTACTGGTATTCAACGCCTTCCATTCTGAAAGAGTGGCAGGATTTGGTGCTGGAATACGGGTTTGCGTATGGCTCAAAAGGAACGGCGCTTCACGGAAAGATCTTTATGTGCGCGATTTCGGCAGGCGGTAAAGAGGAGTTCTATAAAGCGGATGGCTATAACCATTTTAAAATTCGCGAACTGTTGCATCCGCTAGAGCAAATGTCGAACTTGGTGGGTATGCGTTATATGGCACCGTTTTCCTTGTTTGGTTCTCGTACCGCGGTCGAAGATGACAAGGTGGCCAGCCATACCGAAGGGTATCGCCAATTGCTATCGGCGTTGGTGAATGAAACGCTTGATTTGGATGTTGTCGCGACACGCGAAAAAGTGACGGCAGCTAACCTCAGCACCATGATGAAAGGAGCAACATCATGACGGGTATTTTTCTGCAAGCGTTCATCTATTTGGTCGCTGCCGTTATCGCAGTGCCAATTGCAAAACGCTTGGGCTTAGGCTCTGTGCTGGGTTACCTCATCGCGGGTGTGGTGATTGGTCCTGTTGTGGGTCTTGTTGGCGATGAAACTACCACCATTCAGCATTTCGCAGAATTCGGTGTGGTGATGATGCTGTTTTTGGTCGGCTTGGAGCTTGAACCAAAAATGCTGTGGGCGATGCGCAATCGTCTAATGGGATTGGGCGGCCTGCAAGTCGGATTAACGACAGCGGCGGTCATGGCCATTGCGCTTAGCTTTGGTTTGCAGTGGAGCATCTCACTAGCAATTGGTTTGATCTTCGCACTTTCTTCAACCGCTATCGTGCTTCAAACCTTTAATGAGAAAGGGCTAACCAAGACAGAAGGTGGACGCAACGCGTTCTCGGTGCTCTTGTTCCAAGATATCGCAGTGATCCCGATGTTGGCGTTTATACCGCTACTCGCGCTGCCTGAGCTGGTGGCTGCGGCACAAACAGCAGCAGCGAATGCTGCGGAACACCATGAAGAAATGAGCTTGGTCGCGGGGCTGCCGGGCTGGGCGATGGGCTTGGTGATCACAGGTACCATTGCGGGCGTTGTGGTTGGCGGACATTTCTTGAGCCGTCCATTGTTTCGCTTTGTGGCGAGTTCTGGCCTGCGTGAAATCTTCACGGCAACTGCATTGATGCTGGTCATTGGTATTGCGACCTTGATGAGCCTTGTCGGTTTGTCTCCAGCACTGGGTACTTTCCTTGCAGGCGTTATCTTGGCGAACAGCGAATTCCGTCATGAGTTGGAATCCAACATTGAGCCGTTTAAAGGGCTGCTGTTAGGCCTCTTCTTTATCACGGTCGGTGCGGGCATCAACTTTGGCATTCTGTTTGAAGACTTCTTCTTGATCATTGGCCTCACCATTGGGTTGATGGTGCTGAAAGCCCTCATTTTGTTGCTACTGAGCTTTATTTTCAAAATCAAAGGCAGCGGCCGTTGGTTGTTCGCATTGAGCCTTGCGCAAGCCGGTGAGTTTGGTTTCGTGCTTCTCAGCTTCACCACGCAGAACCACGTGTTGCCGATGGACATTGCACAGTTGCTATCACTCGTGGTTGCGATCTCCATGTTCCTAACGCCTGGGCTGTTCATCTTGTATGACAAAGTCATCTTGCCGCGCTACGAGAAAGCCTCGAACGATCGCGAAGCGGATGAAATTGACGAGCAAGGTACGGCCATCATTGCGGGTGTAGGTCGTTTCGGTCAGGTGGTTAACCGCTTACTAACGGCAAACGGCGTAAAAACCGTGGTCCTCGATTACGAAGCCACCCAAGTGGAAAACCTTCGTCAAATTAACATCAAGAGTTACTTTGGTGATGCGACACGCCCTGATTTGCTGCACACCGCGGGCATTGAAGAAGCGTCGTTGTTGATTGTTTCTATGGATAACCAAGAGACCACCACTGAGCTGGTGAAGTATGTGAAACATACCTATCCACACGTGAAGATCATCGCGCGCGCCTTTGACCGTGGTCATTCTTACATGCTGCGTGAAGCCGGTGCGGATTACGTTGAGAAGGAAACCTTCCACTCTGCGCTTGAAGTGGGCGCGACGTCTCTGCGCTGTTTAGGTGTTCACCCGTTCTTGGTTGAGCAACAGAAAGCTAAGTTCCAGCGTCTCGAAACCAGCAGTTCAGAAATGCTGTATGAGTCTTGGATGGGCGGCGAGGAAACGCAATCGTACGATAACCACTATCAGCATTTGTTTATTCAGTTGGAAGAAACCATCCGTGACGCCATGGATGAAGATCGCATGGATAAACATGGCCTGACTGAGCGAGAGTGGACGCCACCACCGAAGGATTACCTCGATAGTTTTACCGATCATCCGTTGGATGAAGTGGTGGATGACGAGGATGATCTTTCAGGCAGTGAGAAGCCAGCATAATGGAGCTTGTGCCGTTCGGTGAAAACGATGCGGCGCAGCTTTGTGCTTGGATCCCTGATGCGACCACTAATGTTCAGTGGGGTGGGCCAACATTTTCATTCCCAGTGACACCAGAGCAGATCTGCACGCACATTGCGCGTGACGAGGTTAGGCCGTTTTTGCTCATCCATAACCGAGAAGCGTTGGGGTATATCGAACTTTTTCGGGTGTCTGACAATGAATATCGTTTATGTCGGGTTCTCATTGCCTCACCGGCGAATAGAGGAAAAGGCTTGGGTCGCAGATTGGTCGAATTGGCGTTGGAAAAAGCGCGATTGATCTCGAATGTTTATAAGGTGTCATTGGCAGTGTTTGCACACAATACAGCGGCGATTTCCTGCTATTCCTCTCTGGGGTTTATTGTGTCGCCTGAGCAGACAAAAACACGAATCTCTAATGGAGAAACGTGGACCCTACTGCGAATGGAACGTTGGTTATAGTCGGCGTGCATCGTTAGATTAAAGGGTACACAAACTGCCGGCGTCAACGTTGTTGGCTATAAGCTTGAGCAAATGAAAAGCCAGACACACTGCCTAGTATGTCTGGCTTTTTTGTTATTTATCAACGCAGTGTGTTTATTGAACGCATTGCTCAATCTCTCGACAGTAAGTGATTTTCTGCCTTAATTTAAATGTGACTCGTGTCACATTAATTGATCTGTTCGACCCTTCTCAGAACTAAAAGATTGTCTTGTTTCGTTTTCTGAATACTCTTTCCGCCGTTCCACATTTATCGGCAAACTGCTTGAAAAAGCAGGACGCAAAGCTTCCGGTCTAAGGGCAATTACCCAATAAGAGGTAACAGCTTATGACAGCGGGGCCGCCATTTTCTGAGTTCAGAGAGAACTATGCTCGTTGTGAACCGTGCTCCATGAGAGCCTGTTTCAACCAAAACTGAGCTCAATAGAAAATGTTCAATTGCGACGCTTGTCCGTGCTGTGGGTGAATCTATAAACACTCAGGAAGTACAAACATGCTCAAACTAATATCTAAACAACGATTTACACTTCTTCCCCTCGCGGCTGCACTGTTTAGTGCGGGTGCGATGTCTCATGGCTATATCAGTGCGGTTGATAACGGTACTGCAGGTCGCGCCGCTCTGTGTAAATTGAGCACAGAGTCAGGCCAACAAAATACCGATTGCGGACAAGTGCAATGGGAACCTCAGAGCGTTGAAGGCCCAGAAGGATTCCCAGAATTCGGCCCAGAAGACGGCAAACTGGCAAGCGCAGGTTTGATTCAATTCTCTCCGTTGGATGAGCAAACGGCGTCACGTTGGGTGAAGCGTTCAATCTCAGCGGGTCAGAATGATTTCGAATGGACGTTCACTGCCAATCACGTGACGCGTACTTGGAAATACTACATCACCAAACCAGATTGGAATGTGAACCAACCTTTGGCGCGTGCGTCGTTGGATTTGAACCCATTCTGTGTGGTGCAAGGCAACATGGAAAAGCCACCTAAGACCATGATCCATAGCTGTGAAGTGCCAGAGCGCGAAGGCTACCACGTGATTTTGGCTGTATGGGATGTGGGTGATACCGCAGCTGCGTTCTACAATGCCATCGATGTGGAGTTTGATGGAGAGCAACCTGAACTGCCGGAGTGGCAGCAGGCGGGTCAAATCTTCCCGGGTATGAACTTGGCGAAAGGCGACGCGGTATTCACGCGAGTATTTGACAACGAAGGCGAGCGTCCTGAACTGTCGACGCGTTTGACGATTGAGAGCGACAAAGCTGGCGTGGCAAACACTTGGTCTTATGATCTTGCGACGAAAATTAACCAATCAAGCCGTCAAATTAAAGCGGGTAAACACGCTGGCAATGGCGAGTTCATGCCAGTTTATGGCGCTAACCCAATTTACCTGAACAAAGACAGTGGTCTAGCACGTGTTGAAGTGGGTTATGAGATAACGTCTCCGGAGCCTGACTATGGTGTGACCATTGATGGTTTGGCGAAAGAATACATGATTGCTGACGATGCCGTTGAACTAGATTTCACCGCCACAGCATCAGGTGATATAACCGTTGAAATGACTGTGTATGACCACGCACAAGATACATTGGCTTATGAAAAACTGGCATTGGCTGATGGTGTATCTGAGAACGTGAACATGTCTCTGACCACAGTGAAAGCTGGCCACCATATGCTGGTAACTCGCGTGAAAGACAGCGAAGGCAACCTTGTTGAACAGCAAACATTCGACTTCCACCTTATCGAGAAAAGTGATGAGTGTGGCGTTGATCCAGACGCGGCGAATCACCCAAGCTGGGAAAGCTCGGCAACCTACACAGGTGGCGAGAAAGTCAGTTTTAATGGTTTAGTTTGGGAAGCCAAATACTGGGTGAAAGGCGACGCACCCAATAACAGCGATGCGTGGAAACTGATCAGCAATATGCCAGTATCGTGGACAGCAGGAAAAGCCTACACCGGTGGTGAAGAAGTGATCTTTGAAGGTCGCCTATATGCCGCGAAGTGGTGGGTGAACAGCAGCCCTGCTTCTTCACCTGAAGCATGGGAAGACAAAGGCGCGTTTGATTGCGAGTAATTCATCGTAACTGAACTAGCGCAACGCATGCCAGAGTGTAAAGCACTATGAATGCTTAAGCGCTCAAACAGAGTGATAACAAAAAGCCCGTCGCTAGCGACGGGCTTTTTAATTGATGATCACCATTCGATATCGATAGGCGTGCCGAGCTTGACCATGCGAAGAAACTCGTCCATTTCTTCATTGGCAATAGCGATACAACCGTCAGTCCAATCTTCACCTCTGTTTTCGCTAGGGTGAGGGCCGTTCCCGTTTTTTTGTCCGTGGATCATAATTTGCCCACCGGGATCAACGCCCAGTAATTTGGCGCGTTTGATATCTCTATCATTGGGGTAATTGATACGAATAGAGCGGTAAAAACCAGATTCTTCGTTCAGATAGTCGAGGGTATATTGCCCTTCAGGCGTGCGTTTATCGCCTTCTCGGAGTTTATGTCCTTTTGGGTTCGCCCCCAGCGCAATGGAATAAGATTTTAAGATCCTATCCCCTTGGATCAGATACATCTTTCTGGCTGATTTATCGACCTTCACCAAATCAATATCGACAATGCTTGTGTTTGCCGAAGCGGCGGCTGTTTTCTCTCTGGTGGTGGCGTCTGCCTGACCCACCAAAAGCAATGAGATTATGAAGATAAACAAAGGCTGCATGGCGTTGAATAGATTCCCTGACGTGAGCCGTACTCGATTCAAAATTCTTTGTTAAGTATTAGAACAAAATCGTCGTTATGACCGCCTGTGGCAGTTACCAAGCTGATATTTCTTTTCCAACTTACTCCGACATAACATCAATACAGGCATTCCACACACCCTCGGACGGATTCTGGTGACGAGAGTTATTGTCGTAAATGCTATCGATCACCTCATAAGGACGTGTGGGTTTGTAGCTAGCAAACTCAAGGTACGCATCCATTTTGGGTGCACCACTTTGTTTTAGCGCGTAAGCGCCGCTCGCTACAATGGATTTCTGCGCGCAATAGTTTGCGATTTTGATGCGAGTGGGGGACACGTTGACGACTTTCACGGCACATTGTTCAAACAGATTGATTGCGTAATCCATGGCGTTATCTACGTCCGTGCTGTAAATACGCTGAACGGCATTGATATCAATCTGAGCGGTTTGGCCCTGAGTAAACTCATTAATTAAGGCTTGTTTAGAGCGACCCTTTAGCTTTGCAGACGCGATGTAATAGGCCGTGTCGGCCAACTCTGAGCAGTAAGAAAGCTGAATCACTTCCTTTTTTGAGTAGAGCTGAATGGGTTTTACGGGTTTGGGTGCAGTAGTACAGGCAACCAAGCTCATTGAAAGTAGCAAAGTGGCCAGAGTCAAACGCGTCGGAGACATCATACATCCTTATTAACAGAATCCAGTTCGAGTCCGTTAGGTAACTAACAAACTTGAGTATACCGCTGTCGGTTTGTTGCTTTTGTTCCCAAATTGAGACCGTTAGGGGATGGTAGGTCGAAGCTTGATTCTTAGAGGTTTCATATACTGTCTGACTTATCGGCATTTAAATGGAATTGAGTGCATTGATTTATTTTTCCATGAATAAACATGTTAAAAATGATGAATAATTGACCAATAAACCATTTTTTGAATATTAATTAATCATTGAAATTAAACAATTTTAGTTAAATTAAGCATTTTGACTATATGTTGACCTTCATCAGTAGTTCTATTGGTCATAACCACAAAAATCTCTGATTGGAGGTGGGTTTGGTGCTTTCGTATACTCGGGGTGTCAATCGGCAAAAGCTGTTGACCATGATGAATATAAAACTGCCGTGTAGAGGGAACTATGATCGATTTTTGGCCATTAATTGGCGTGGTAATAATTACGGTAGGGTTAGCGTTAAAACTCAATACATTGTTGGTGATTCTTGTTGCAGGTGTTACCACCGGCTTAATTGCAGATATTGCCATCATGGATATTCTCTCCACCTTGGGGCAATCTTTCACCCAAAACCGCTATATGTCCCTGTTTATTCTCATTCTTCCTATGATTGGCATTCTAGAACGCTTCGGTCTTCGTCAGCGTGCTGAAGCCCTGATTGGAGCCATGAAAAAGGCATCAGTCAGTAAAATTCTAATGACCTATTTGTTGCTGCGAAAAGTCACAAATGGCATGGGCCTAAGTATCGGCGGTCATCCGGCTATGATTCGACCACTGATCGCGCCAATGGCAGAAGCCGCAGCAGAAAAAGAATCTCCGAATATGTCTGATGCCAAACGTCAATCCATTAGAGCGCTTTCTGCGGCGAGTGAGAACTTTGGTAACTTTTTCAGTCAACTTCTGTTTGTCGGTACTGGCGGTATTTTGTTGATTAAAGGCGTGATGGCTGACAATCAATTGGATGTGAAGTTAGAAACCATGGCGTTGTGGGCACTTCCGACTGCCGTTGCGTCATTCGTGGTGTTTGTCATTTTCAGTAAGATCATGGAAACGAGGCTGCTTAAGTCAGCAGCTAGCTCCCAAGTGACGGCGTCTGCAAACGCCACTTCGAAGAAAGCGGGAGAATAAACGATGTTAGAGTACATTTATCAGACCACGGGTTTGCTGCTTCTCGCTTTTTCACTTCAAAGCTTCCTTGATAAGGACAATCCTAAACGTATCGGTAGCGGGCTATTTTGGCTCATCTACGGCATGACGTTCATGTTTGGCGCAGTCATTCCCAACTGGGTAACAGGCTTGATGGTGCTCGCACTGACAGCCTTGGCGGCGGGTGGCTTTATGGGGGTGGGCAACTACCGCACAACCACAGAAGAAGAACGTAAGAAAACTGCCACGGTACTGAAAAACAAACTCTTCATTCCTGCTGCTATTGTTCCAGTGGGTACGGTTGCGATCAGTCAGTTAACCACTTTGGGTGCGTTGGTAGGCTTAGGCATCAGTTCGATTGCGTCTATTTTGGTTGCGCTGATGATCACCAAAAGTAAACCGATGCATAGCCTAAGTGAAGGTCGCAGACTGATCGATTCAATTGGCTGGGCGGCGATTCTGTCGCAGTTTCTTGCCGCGCTAGGTTATCTCTTTAACCAAGCGGGTGTCGGTGACACGGTCGCACAGATCGTGAAAATGATGATCCCTGAAAACATGCTATTGGTGAACGTGATTGCGTACTGTGTGGGCATGACTATTTTCACCGTGGTTATGGGTAACGCATTTGCTGCTTTTGCTGTGATCACCACGGGTATCGGTATTCCATTGTTGGTGTTAGAAAACGGCGGTAACGCAGCGATCATTGGTGTGTTGGGTATGCTTTCGGGTTACTGCGGTACGCTGATGACACCGATGGCGGCCAACTTCAACGTTGTGCCAGCTGCCTTGCTTGAACTAAAAAACAAGCACCATGTTATTTTGATGCAGGTGTTGCCAGGTCTATGCATTTTGGCCTTCAACATCTTCGTGATGTATAGCTTTGCATTCTGAGAGTAGTGATGAGAAAAGTATTGATTACGGGCTTCGAGCCTTTTGGTGGTGCATCTGTTAACCCAGCCTTAGAAGCGGTTTTGCGATTGGATGGGCTTAAGTTAAATGGTGGCGAAATTGTAACTTGCTCAGTGCCTGTTACTCGTTACGATGCGATTAACGCAGTGACAAAGGCGATTGAACTTCATCAGCCAACATTTGTTATCACTGTGGGTCAGGCGGCAGGTCGCAGTGCCATTACCCCTGAGCGTGTCGCGATTAACATCGATGATTTTCGCATTCCAGATAACGGTGGCAATCAGCCCATTGATGAGCCAATTTTTGATGATGGGCCAGATGCGTATTTCAGCACCTTGCCAATCAAGGCCATGACATTGGCGATGCAGGAACATGGTATTCCTTGCAGCGTATCCAACACAGCGGGAACATTTGTATGTAACCATGTGTTTTACGGTGTTCAGCACTTCTTGCGTGACACGGACATTGGACATGGTTTCATCCATATCCCACTTTTGCCAGAGCAAACTGCTGCAACTGACCAGCCATCGATGTCACTAGAAACCATCGTTGAAGGTTTGAAAGTGGCGGCGCAAGCGACACTGGACAATAAGTATGACGTCGCCGTAGGTGCAGGTAAAATTTGCTAATATTATTAATCGTTCATCAAATAGCGCCCTGACGCGAGGGATGAATGTGACGTGAAAAAGCCTGACAGCGAAAGCTGTCAGGCTTTTTAGTTTACTGATAGTGGTTAATTAACAGAGAGTGATTAACTCACTTCTGTTAGCGGACAACACAGACGTTGTTGCTGGCATTTTGATAACGAAGACCACCGCTACCGTTACAGAAGGTTTCATTCAACGTAATTTGGCATTCAAGGTTTCCGCTGGCATCAAGCTTAATGCTGCCGCTGATACTGGTGTTAATGCGGGTGCCCGTGGTGCCGCCATTGCTACAAACTGATGAGTTGTTAGAGCCGCTGCCAGAATAGGTGACGGAGCGAAGGTCTCTTACCTCAGTCACACCAATTTGGGTATTCCAGTCATTTCGAGTGCCACCACCATAGCTGTTGGTCGACCAAGAAACACGTTTGCTGGTACTTTGTGCACTGATTGAAGGGCCGCCAATCCGACCGTTTGCGCAGTTCACTTGCACGTAAGCACCGTTGACAGTCACTGATACAGAATTGTTGGTGCCACAGAGATTTGGAACCACAGGTTCATCGTTATCATCAATCGTCAATGTGCCGGTTTGCTTATCGCTTTCGTCATCTTTAAACCAAGCATTCAACGTGGCGGATTTAGTTTCTTCATCAGTGGCGTCATCAATGGTGGGGATTTGAACGACAAACCCATCAACGCCTGCAGGGACGTTAACGACGATACCGCCGCCAGAGATTCTCGTATCGATGGATGTATCATCGCTAAAGACAATGGTCACATCGCGCTCATAATCTTCCCCTGCTTTCGCTGTGCCGTTTTTCAGCGATAAGTTAATGTCTTTTGTCGCTTTCGTTTCCACATCAAATGCCACAGAGAGACTGCCTGTTTCACCTTCGGTGACGGTGTCGTTGCCGACCGACTGGACATTAATAATTTTTTCACTTGGGAAGATGGTGGGATCATAGCAAGTATGATCTTCCTGCGTGTTGGTGGAAAAGGCATTGATGCGAGCGGGGAATAGCCCAGCTCTTACTTTCTCGCCCGTTTCTGGGTTTAATCGCCAGAGAATGGTGCTATTGATATTACTGGTGACGTTTTGATTTTTTGCTGCTGCCAACACTTGGCCATTTTGGTCAAGGGTCACCGCGGTCACAAAGTTGATATTGTGAAATGACTTGAGTGCCAACTCGCCAGTCGCGGTGTTCACGGAGAAAGTGCGTGTATTCGTGACATACAGCAACTCTCCTTCATAGAACAAAAAATCACCCCACGAGCTAAAGCCGCCAAATCTCACCGAGTCACTAAAATTGGAAAGTTGGGTAACGACGCCGTCACTAGGGTTAATAGAAAAAATGGTGGCTTTGTCTGACGCGATAAGTCTTTGTGATGCACTGTCATATGCCATTCGATAGGTTTCAGGCACATTGGCAACCACGGTATGGGTTTGGGTGTTGTGATCGTAATACGCTAATTGGTTTGGTTTTGTCGAGTCAGCATGAATCGACAAACTGTTAAACTCGTCAGCGCTAACCACATTTTCTACGCCTTCAATGTAATAGCTTTCAGGCTGTGGCACGCTCACGTAATAGGTACGATTAGTCGTAGGGTCATAGGCCATTGCGGAGCTACTAAATAATGCACGAGACGCTAAAAGAGCGCGAGACGTGGCATCTGAATATCCTACGAGTTGTTTGCCTTCTTGAATATCCAGCAATAAACCGACTTGGCCTCGACCACCATTAATGGAATACACATTCCCGGGACAGGCTGCGTATGCACTGCTTGAGGCCAGTGCTACAACGGCAATGAATCGAGCAAGGGCTTTCTTTTGATAGTTTCTGACCATGAGGAGCTCCTTATACTAATTATTTTGTGACAATCCCTGTCATGAAGACGAAGCATGTTGTCTCAACTCTATCCTCGAAAATGACACGCAGAGCGGCTCACTTATGAGACCTTGTGTATATGTAGTGAAACTAATGTTTGGAAACCTAAATTAGGGCTTAGCTTTTTTGAAAGAAAGCCTTTAATTAGAACGGCTTTGGCTTGGCTGGGGCGGAAAAAAGAACACGTGAGTGTTTTAAACGAGAAGGGTTATCTCTGCATTTTCTGTCTTAGAAAACGTCTATCAAGCGAGGCTTATTCTCAAAATAGTGTTTGAAGAGAAAGGTGCGTAAGGGAGCTTCGCAGAACAAAGGCATGACAAACTAAAAATCACCCCACGACGACAGTCGCCAAAATCATGCTGACGTATGACAAAATTGTTGGGTAGCAAATGGCCACTGGGGTTAATAGAAATTGATAGTTTCAGCACTCTATAACAATGTTGCGTCACAAAGGTTAAGTGTTGAAGTCATCGAAGGCGATGTTACCGATTTACCAAGTAAAAAGCAGGCGTTAACAATGAGAATCTCTGTAAAGTAATAATCACTAATGTATTGATTTCTAAATTAGAAATCTATTCATGCCCATCCCAAGATTGTATTTCCCGGGTTGATAGTTTCTCGTGGAATATCGCGTTGTTGTCTTTTCTGAATGGCCGTTTTTTAGATTAAGTATTTCTTGATATTAGGTATTTTGTCGCAGATGGGTGCAGGGAGGCGGCTGGGAATAGCAAGGCTAGTTAGGTAATAAATAGCCGCCCATTGAGGGCGGCTTCGGGTGTTATTCGCCAGTTTTAAGGCGTAGGAAGTAGTTTTCGTACTTCTCTGTTAATTCACCCACAGCGTCTTGCCATTCCCCACGATCGAGATCTTCTTGTGGTGGGAATAATGCTGGGTTGTCTTTGTAGGCTGAGTTTGATTTCTCTACCGCCGTCAGATAACCGGTATCCGCACTGATTTTTGCTGCAATCTCAGGACGTAGAAGGAAGTCGATCATCTTATGTGCTGCTTCGACGTTCTTCGCGTTCTTTGGAATAGACAGGCTGTCTACCCAGAAGATGCCACCTTCTTTTGGCCATACCAATTCAATCGGCAAGCCTTCGCGTTGCGCCGCTGCCGCAGAACCATTCCACAACATACCTAGGCCTACTTCGCCTGACATGTAAGGGTTAGCTGGGTTGTCTGAGTTAAATACCAAAACGTTTGGCATTAACTTTTTCAACTCTTCGTAGGCTTCGTCGATCTGCTTAGGATCGGTCGAGTTACCTGAGTAACCGAGTTTACGCAATGCAATGTGGAACACTTCGCGGGTGTCGTCCATTAGCATAATTTGACCTTCCAACTCTGGGTTCCATAAATCGCCCCAGCTGGTGAAATCGTCAGGGTTGTACATGTCGGTGTTGACTGCCAGACCCGTCATCGCAATCACGTGAGGGATCGAGTAGTCATTGTTTGGGTCGAATGGCTTGTCAAGGTAGTTTTTGTCTA
The DNA here is from genome assembly GCF_000621165.1 of Enterovibrio calviensis DSM 14347. GTDB lineage: Bacteria > Pseudomonadota > Gammaproteobacteria > Enterobacterales > Vibrionaceae > Enterovibrio > Enterovibrio calviensis. The sequence continues at coordinate 752,213 of NZ_JHZA01000001.1, forward strand.
GCTCGTTGAAGTTGTTCAACTTAGAAAGGTCAAGCTTCTGCAACATATCTTCATCGCGCATTTTTGCAACGAAATAGGTTGATGGCACCACAAGATCATACCCTTGAGGGTGCGTCTTCATTTTTGCATACAGGGTTTCGTTTGACTCATAAGTTGAGTAAATCACCTTGATGCCAGTTTCGCGTGTGAATTGCTCTAGCAACTCGGTGGAGAGGTAAGGTCCCCAGTTCGCGAAAATCAGTTGATCGTTTTCTGCTTTCGCAGGTGTGGTGAACATAGCAACTGCACAAGCAGCGCTGGCCAGAATTGCAGACCATTTCTTCATTGGTGTTATCCACTCCAAGTCCCGTGTGTCGGGAGCATTCATACAGCGAAAAGAGTGTTTTCTCTTTCGCTTAGTGTTTGAAAATGTCAGCCATTTTCGTAGGTTATTCGAGCATAAAACTCTTCGCATCGCATGCCAGTTGGGCGCTGCGGGCGAAAAACCGCGGGATATTACCCATGAAATTCAGTTCAGGCAATACAAAAGCAACAAGACAAAGAACAAATTTATGGGAAACAAAAAAGGGAGACGGATTATTACCAATGAGTAAGGATGATTTGCCAGAATTGCCGATTATCTCGCCGATGAAAAAGGCTACAATTTCTCCATCAAGTTGAGGGAGGTATCGCTGATGAACCAAGCACGCGCAGAGAACCTTTACTACTTCCTGCGAAACCAAAACACGCCTCAGGCTGAGATTAACATCGTGATTGAACGCCTATTCGACGTACACGGTATCGATCTTAGAAAACTGGATCTGCACTACCGCATGAACAGAGGCTATTCCCCAAATCGTTTTGACATCAATACCTATGGTGGCGCAGGGTCTCGTACCATGAATCAAACGCGACAAATGCAACGCACAGAGCGATAAACAGCAGGCTATTGTCAGCTGGCTTATGATAAAAAAAGAGGATCAGGCCGAGCCCTGATCCTCTTTTTTTAGTTGTCACACCCGTGTTATGTCGCGCTGTTGTTCTCAGTAAGGCTTTCTCTATAATCCTCACTTCTCACTCGCGATTTCAGATGTCTATTCGTTTGCAACGCCACCTTTGGTTAGTGCGGTTGGGTCAAGCAATCGTTCCAGTGTTTCTCTGTCTAATTCCGTCTCTTCTTCCGCCACATCAATGATTGCGCGCCCTTCCTTGTAAGCTTTCTTCGCGATGGCGGCGGCTTTCAAATACCCAATAACAGGATTCAGCGCCGTGACGAGAATCGGGTTCTTTGCCAGCGCGATGTTGAGGTTATCTTCTCGCACGGTAAACGTCTTAATGGCCTTATCGGCCAACGCATTAGCGCTGTTTGCTAGCAAGTCGATGCTTTCCAAAATGTTGTGCGCAATCACTGGTAGCATAACGTTGAGTTGGAAGTTGCCAGATTGACCCGCAACCGTAATGGTTGCGTCGTTACCGATGACTTGCGCCGAGGCCATGGCCGCCGCTTCGGGTATAACAGGGTTCACTTTCCCCGGCATGATTGACGACCCCGGTTGCAAAGCCTGAAGCTCGATTTCACCCAAACCTGCTAATGGGCCTGAATTCATCCAGCGTAGATCGTTGGCGATTTTCATGATGGCAACGGCAGCCGTTTTTAACTGTCCGGATAGCGCAACAATGGCGTCTTGGCTGCTGAGATTAAAGAAGAAGTTCACACTCGGAGTAAAAGACGTTTTCGTCAGTTGTGAAAGGTTGTCTGCAAACTGTGCAGCAAAACGCGGATCCGCATTGATGCCAGTTCCTACAGCGGTACCGCCCTGAGCAAGCGCGCGAACGGCTGACAAACTATGTTCAATAGCGCATTTGGCGTGGTCTATTTGGTATTGCCATCCCGCCAGTTCTTGGTCAAACGTCACTGGCATCGCGTCCATCAAGTGGGTGCGACCGGTTTTGACTGTCTTACCGACTTCGATACGCTTTTCACTCAGTGTTGATATCAAATGCTCTAGGGCCGGTAGTAACTGTTTTTCGACGCTTAATACGGTGCTGATCTGTATCGCGGTTGGGATAACATCATTGCTGCTTTGCCCCATATTAACGTGGTCATTCGGAGATACGTCACCACCAAGCGCTTTGCTCGCGAGTGTTGCGATCACCTCATTCGCGTTCATGTTTGAACTGGTACCAGAGCCTGTTTGGAATACATCAATTGGAAACTGATCAAGATGTTGACCGTTGATGATGTCTTGCGACGCTTCTGCGATCACTTGTGCAATGTCACCTTCAAGTAAACCAAGCTGCGTGTTGGTGAGTGCCGCAGACTGTTTGATGTATGCCAGCGCCTTGATAAATGAGACAGGCATGGTGTGCTTGCTAAATGCAAAGTTGTCTACAGCGCGCTGAGTTTGCGCCTGATAAAGGGCATTCTCTGGGACGTTCACGTCGCCCATGCTGTCTGTTTCTGTGCGAAATGTTTGCGTCATACCTTATCCTGTCCTTTTGAAATCAATCGAGTGGTGCTTGAAGATGTTGCAGCAACATTTGAAGCTGGATGAATTTTCTGTCGCCGTCGGGTACTTGCACATAGTGACGTTGTAACGCATAGAGCGGGCTATGAACTGCATCTAGGCATACTCGTCGGAAATTATGGTTCTTGTACGGACTTTGAATGGCATCGAGGAGTCTGAAATAGACCTGACGAAGAAAAAGTTCGTTCAATATGATGTTTTCGTTCTCGGCACCAAGTTCATGATAGGACGCCAACATCAATCCTGTTTGCACAAATCCCTGCACGACATCGGGTTCGTAACCAAAGGCGCCATGGTCTGTATCGAATCGATCTTTCGCCTTGAAATATGCATTATAGTGTTGTTGTTCAGCATCCATTATCAGTCTCTTTATTTCCCCGCCAAAACTGCAATGATAATTATTATCATTTAATGAATCTTATAACAACCCTGAGTTTGTTGGGTTTACTGGTTGAGACATGAATGAGAAATAGACTGACCGCCAACCTCACCCTATGGGTAAAATTAAGACGCAAACAAAAGCGAGTGAAGCTTGAAAACACAAACGATAGGTAACAAAAAAGGGCACATGGTGCCCTTTCATCGTTTTCTTCTCTCATAGGTTTCCCAAGCGAGAAAACTAAACGAGAAGCTATATCGTCAGATTAAATTGACTGATCTAACCAAGCGGTAAATTCTGATTGTGGCAGCGCACCATTGATTTGATTCGCCATTTTTCCGTCTTTGAACACCATGATGGTTGGAATACTTCTGATGCGGTATTTCGCACCCAATTGCTGCTCTTGTTCGGTGTTCACTTTCACGAAGATGACATCGTCACCTTTGTTGGCGGCGGTGGCTTCAAATATCGGACCAAAGCTTTGGCAAGGGCCACACCACGGTGCCCAGAAGTCAATCACGACGGGTTTTCCTGATGCAATTAGCGCGTCCATGTTGGCTTCGGTGCCTTCGATAGGCTTGCCGTTGATCAGTGATGATTTACACACGCCACAACTTGGGTTGTCATCAACACGCTCTGCCGGAATGCGGTTTAGTTTTTGGCAGTGGGGACAACGCACGGTTAATGTACTCATAATCAAACCTTCCCTTTGTTTATCTTGTTCATATTTGTTCTGTTTATGGTTTGTATACCCAAGTAGCCTGAAGATGCAGGATTCAGCGAGCTTGACTGACGTTATGATCAAGGCGTCCCTTTGCTGATGTAGTGAGCTCCATCAAAAAGGGACAACACCGAGCATGGCCTCTGAAATCGAGCATCTTCAGGTTACTTGGGTGTAGACTAAACCGCTCATGCAAAAAACACCATTGGGTTTTGTCTATGAGTTTGATAGCTAAGAGCAATTGATCAGCGCGATTGATTAACGCTGTTAATTATTACTATGAGTCAGTGCTACGTGGTTCAACTGTGCGTAGTGATGAAATGCAAAGTTCGAAAAAGTCATAAGCCTGCGGCGAAATGTACCGATCGCGCAGGCGAAATACGCCAATTTGCCTTTCGACATCTGGCGATGCTAGGGGTAGCCAGCACAGGTGTTCAGAGTATTCAGGAAAAGCCAATTTTGGGAGTGTGGTGATACCAATCCCTAGCTCTAATACCGAAAACAGTGAGGTAATGTTCTCAACACTATAAAGGGCGTTAGCAGCAAGAACATGAGCGGGAGTCGGCTCCAACAGCGAGCAGGTACCGTTTTTGACGAACGGAAACGGCGTGAGCGCTTCCCACTCTAAGGGCGCATTTGTCGATGCTAGTGCATGGTCACGAAGGCAAACAACACCAATGGGATCCTCCATAAGCCGCGTGAATTCAATACGGTCATCCTGAATGTGTAAACAGTTTCCCAATGCCAGATCAACATCTCCCGCAAGCAGGCGAGCTTCAACCCCTGCGGCATTGTCGTCAATCAGGGCTACCTCAACGTTGGGGTGGCTGTCTTTGTATTCAGCCAAAATACCCGGAATAAGTTTCGCGGCAACCGAAGGCACGCTAGCAATTCGTACTTGCCCTCGTTGACCGGCAGCGGCAGCGCGTAGGTCTGAATTGAGATCGTCATAGCGGGTTAGAAACGCGTTGATTTTCGGTAAGCAGAATTCCCCAAATGGCGTCAACTTGGCTTTGTGCCCTGAATCAAACAGTGTCTGCCCGAGGATCTTTTCTAACTCTTTGACGGATGTCGATAAAGCGGCTTGTGTGCGATTCGCCTTAGACGCAGCCGCCCTAAAGCCTCTTTGTTCTGCCACCAACGAAAAATGCTTGAGCTGCTGAAGTTTGATGTCCATGCGCGTAATCCTCCGTGAGTTTCATTTCTATTGATAAGTAAAATTGAACAATTGTCAAAAATTAACCGTTCGATTTATCAAGTGTTGTGAGGCAGGATTTAACTATACGTTAACAACTGCGCGAAATGAGAAGGAAATCCATGTCAGCTTTATCTCTTTCTATGCCGAAGAAGAGGGTTTATCAAACCGAGCTTTTTGCATCTAAAGCACCTCTTGAGTGGGTCGTCACTCACAACGGGACGCTGTATACAGCGCAAATACCCATTGATGGCGATGGCAACTTAGTGAAAGGGGGAATTGAAGCGCAAACCCGGCAAACCATGGATAACCTGATGCACACACTTGAGGCCGCTGGCGTAGACAGTGATGCCGTGTTGCAAGTTCTGATCTATGTAACAGATCGTGATGACCTACCTAAGGTAAACACTATCTATGCAGAGTATTTTTCTGCGCCGTTTCCGAACAGAGCGGCAATGGTTGTTGCGGGACTAGCGCGAGAAGGCATGTTGATTGAATTGGTCGTGTATGCCGCTGTGCCACAATAGATTTATCGACCTGCTTATGTCGACATTGGATAGCCAGGCTAAGAAACGGATTTGAAAAATTTAAGGAGCATCAAATGACGCACAACACGGAAAGCGCCCTCTATATCGGCGGGGAATGGCAACAAGGTAAGAGCACGGTTGCCAACATCAACCCATCAAACATTCGCGAATCCCTTGGTGATTACGCGCAGGCAAGCGAAGCGCAAGTTCAGATGGCGATAGCGTGCGCCCGAGAAGCGCAGCCTACGTGGGAAAAAACGCCGTTGGAGCAAAAGCAAAAAGTGCTGCAAAACATTGGTGATGAGCTAATCGCTCGTTGCGATGAATTGGGACGCTTGCTGTCTTGTGAAGAGGGGAAACCCTTTGCCGAAGGGCGTGGTGAAGTGTATCGCGCAGGACAATTTTTCCAGTACTACGCAGCAGAAGTGCTTCGTCAGATGGGTGACATTGCAGAATCAGTAAGGCCGGGTGTGCAGGTAGAAGTGACCCGCGAAGCCGTCGGGGTGGTGGCGATTATCTCTCCTTGGAATTTCCCGACTGCAACAGCGTCTTGGAAAATCGCCCCTGCATTGGCGTTTGGTAACAGTGTGATTTGGAAGCCGGCCAATTTAACGCCAGCGAGCGCTGTGGCATTAGCGGACATCATTCATCGTTCAGGTTTGCCTTCTGGTGCGTTCAACTTGGTGTTGGGCTCTGGCGGCGACGTGGGCGACAGCTTGATCAATAGCCCTTATATCGATGCAGTGAGCTTCACTGGCTCAGTCGATGTAGGCCGAAAAGTTGCCGCAGCTACAGCCCCCAATTTCGTTCGTTGCCAGTTAGAAATGGGCAGCAAGAATGCCTTGGTTATTGCAGACGATGCTGACTTGCAAGTCGCGGTTGAAGCGACCATTGCGGGTTCGTTTTCGGGTACGGGTCAGAAATGTACTGCGTCATCGCGCCTTATCGTGATGGACAGCATTCACGATGCTTACGTGGATGCGCTGTCTCAGCGTATGGCTCAGTTAAAAGTGGGACATGCATTGGATGAAGGCGTGTTCATGGGGCCTGTGGTTGATGAAAAACAGCTGTCATCAAACCTCGCTTGGGTCGATCGTGCGAGAGAGCTGGGTGGTGAACTTGTCACTGGCGGCGAGCGTGTAACCCGCGAACATGAAGGTTTCTATATGTCGCCAACCTTGTTTATCAATACGCAAAACAACTGGGATGTGAATCAAGAAGAACTGTTCGCCCCGATGGCATGTGTTCAACGTGTTCATTCCCTAGAAGAAGCGATTGCTAACGCAAATGACACGCGCTTTGGTCTCACGGCAGGCATTGTCACCACCAGTTTGAAAAACAGCGCCTTGTTTAAGCAACAAGCTCAGACAGGGTGTGTGATGGTCAACTTGCCGACAGCAGGAACGGATTACCACGTGCCATTTGGTGGCAGAAAAGAATCGAGCTTTGGCCCAAGAGAGCAGGGTATGTATGCGCGTGATTTTTACACCATTGTGAAAACCGCATACCAACGCCCTTACTAATTTGGTCACCGTTACGCGTTTCGAGCAAGGAGTTTCCATGTATCAGAATGAAATCATCATCGACGGATTGCAGTACTGCCATTGGGATCGTGCCTATTTTCAGTCGCTACAACAAAGCGGTGTCACCGCGGTACACGCGACCTTGGTGTACCACGAGAATGCCAGAGAAACCTTGACCCGTTTTGCTGAGTGGAACCTGCTGTTTGAACGCAATGCGGATGTCATTATGCCTGTGATGACGATGGATGATGTGCGAGAAGCCAAGCGCCTGGGCAAAGTCGGCATCTTCTTTGGCGCGCAAAATTGCTCCCCGATTGATGATGAGATCGGTCTGGTTGAAGTGATGCGAAAGCAAGGTCTGCTGATCATGCAACTGACTTACAACAACCAAAGTTTGTTGGCGACAGGCTGCTATGAAAAGGATGACGCGGGAATTACCCGCTTTGGTAAGCAGGTTGTCGAAGAAATGAACCGTGTCGGCATGGTGATTGATATGTCCCATAGCTCGGAACGTTCAACGCTGGAGGCTGTTGATCTGTCCTCTCGCCCGATCTGCATCAGTCATGCCAATCCAACAAAAGCGCACTCCGCATTAAGAAACAAATCCTCAAAGGTTATTCAGGCGCTCACCGCGCGTGGGGGTCTATTGGGTTTTAGTCTCTATCCGTTTCATTTACCGGATGGAAGTAACTGCAGCCTAGATACGTTCTGTCAGATGATCGCCGACACCGCCAATGAGTTTGGTGTGGAGCATTTGGCAATAGGAAGTGATTTGTGTCTGAACCAACCACAAAGTGTGTTGGATTGGATGCGAAATGGTAAATGGTCGAAAAGCCCCGATTATGGAGAAGGCTCGGCTTCGAATGCTGGGTGGCCAGCGGCACTGCCATGGTTCCCAGACAGTAGTGGTATGAAAAATATTTATAAGGGATTGCGCGATATTGGGTTCAACGACGCCGAAGTCACCGCGGTGATGGGGCGAAATTGGCTCAACTTTTTAGAAGCGGGTTTAAAACCCACTCACTAACTATCGCAGTGCGGGTTTTGCCCGCTCACAAGGATTAAATACAGTCTGCTAAGACGTGGAGACAGATGATGTCTGATTTACTCAATACCGAGAAGACAACAGCGACGCAGAAAAAGCAAAGTGTTTGGGCCAAACTGGGGCTCGACAACCCCGTACTTTGGCTAAGTGGCGGCTTTCTTACCGCCTTTGTGGTGATGGCGTTGGTTAATAACCAACTGCTTTCTAGCATGGTCAATAGCGGTTTCAGTTGGAGTGTGAGAATCTTCGGCCCTTACTGGCAGTTGCTGTTGCTATTCACCTTTTTGATTGGCCTCGCCTTGGCGTTCAACCCGTCAACGGGCAAAGTGCGTCTAGGTGCAATGGATAAACCTGAACTCGATACGTTCAAGTGGCTGGCCATCATTCTCTGTACCTTATTGGCTGGCGGCGGTGTTTTCTGGGCCGCAGCAGAGCCGATTGCGCACTTTGTCAATCCGCCTCCGCTTTATGGTGTGCCGGAAGAAAACATTCAGCGCCAGGCCTTCAATGCGCTCGCACAGTCTTTCATGCATTGGGGTTTCCTCGCATGGGCGATTCTTGGCACCTTGACCACCATCGTGTTGATGCATCTTCATTATGACAAAGGCTTACCGCTTAAGCCTCGTACCCTGCTGTATCCTGTGTTTGGTGATCGCGCCATGACAGGTTGGTTAGGTGCTGTGATTGATGCGTGTTGTATCGTTGCTGTGGCGGCGGGCACCATCGGTCCTATTGGCTTTCTTGGCTTGCAAATCAGCTATGCCTTGAACGCATTGTTCGCGTTACCTGATGGCTTTACTACCCAATTTATTATCATTTTATGTGCCATCGCCATCTATACCATTTCTGCACTGAGCGGTGTGAACCGTGGTATCCAGATCCTAAGCCGATACAACGTTATCCTTGCCGTCGCGCTCATGATTTACATTTTATTGGTCGGGCCGACTGACTTCATCATCAATGGCTACGTGCAAGGCGTGGGCACCATGATAGACAAGTTCATTCCCATGGCCACGTTCCGCGGTGATATGGGATGGTTGAGCTGGTGGACGGTATTCTTCTGGGGCTGGTTCTTGGGCTACGGGCCGATGATGGCCATCTTCATTGCGCGAATTTCGCGAGGAAGAACCATCCGTCAGTTGATTGTCACCATCAGCATTATTGCCCCTTTGATCACCTGTTTCTGGTTCACCATTGTCGGTGGCTCCGGTTTGGCGTTCGAAATGGCAGAACCAGGATCGGTCAGTAAAGCGTTTGAAGGGTTTAATCTTCCTGCATCCTTGTTGGCGATTACGCAGCAGTTGCCATTCCCGACGTTGATTTCGATCTTGTTCTTGATTTTAACCACGGTATTTATTGTCACAACGGGTGACTCCATGACGTACACCATTAGTGTGGTGATCAGTGGGGATCTGAACCCGAATGGTCTAATGCGTACCTTCTGGGGTGTCATGATGGGGGCGACGGCCATCATTCTCATTTCGCTAGGTTCAGGTGGAGTGTCAGCGCTGCAATCATTCATTGTTATTACGGCTGTCCCCGTGTCTTTGATTCTTCTTCCTGCCCTTTGGAATGGGCCGAAAATCGCGTTGCAGATGGCAAAAGCGCAAGGGCTGGATTAACGCCAAGCTTGATATCTGATTCGACGCATTATCAGGACAACGCCAACTGGCGTTGTTCCCGATACTCTAAAAAGGCTGAGGAACGGCCTGTTTGTCACGTGATTGAGTATAGGTAAAGTGATGAATACAAATTCTGCCTTGGAAGCGACAACAGCACTGCGGGATCCTTCGATTGTGATGGATCCCCTTCGACTCGGGGCAATGCACCAAACACGCATCAGTTTTGTGCGTTCGCTACTTCGAAAAATGGCTAACGAAGAATGGACACTCTCGACAAAGCGATGGGATCTTGAGTCTGACGGTTTGGGCACGGCGATCTACGAATTGACGACCCCGACGCATACGTATCAACTTGTCGTATTTTGTGATGCGATTGAGGATGAAGAGCGAAACGATCGTGTCATAGCCGAAAAATGGGATGTGACGTTTGCCTTGATCAAAGGCCGCGTTAGTCAAAAAGGACTCGATCAATTGAGACAGAATGTGCCACTGCAAGAGGCGGGGCGTAACTCCCCGAAAGTATTGGTACTTTCCCGAGCAAATAAAAGCGTTCGGGTGTTTGATTCGTTGATATCGTCGCTCTCGAAAGGTGTTCAACCGGATCCAATAGAGATCGCAAAGGTTGGCTACATCCTGCGTACCACGGCGGTATATGGCAATGGTAAATTTGGCATTGCCGACTTTGAAACCTTACAAGACAATGCCGACTTCAACCTGTCTTTCAGTGCGCAGATGTGTGCAGTCTATTTGCTGCGCCAGTTCAGCTTGGACTGGGTACATTTCATTGCGGCGCAGCAAGGTGGCGACACAGCAGTGACACTAACACCCGCCTTACAACGCTACATTGGCATTGGTAACGCCACAGGTTTGGGGATGGCACCGTTTTTGATCACCCATCCTCGTGTGGTTGCTCAATGGATCACGCAACGCGAAATTGGGTTTGCAAGCATACTGGCTTTGGCTGTCGACCTTGAGCGATTGCATGGGGTTTGCCAACTGCTCGATAAAGCGAAGATCCATTTGTGCCAAGTTACAACGATTAATGATCAGCAAAGAACGCTCAACCAGCACAGCGTGTCTGAGCTGAATGATCTTATTCTACGTGTTCAAGATAACGCCGAAAGTGTGGCTCGTTGGGCTGAAGTGTACGCACTGTGTGCTGAGTGCAGCTTTGAAACGCAAGAGATATTTTTTAGTTGTATTATAGAGTTACACCCTGAACAGGTGGATGTGCTGGTTGATGATATGAATTGCGATCCGAGCCTTTCGCTCACACCGGGCGTGACTGTTAGCGAGATGATGTCGTTAATTGAAACGCGTTATCAGTGGGCGATCAATATCGATTTTTCAGCGCCTGATAACCAGTATTGGTTTTGGTATCGCTCCGTAGACAAAGAAGAACCACGACTCGCTGTGCGCGGAGATGAACCTGGCGAGGAAAACGAATTGGCGTTGGACATTGCTCGTCAAGTATCGAGACTCTATAGCTCGCTACAAGATAGCGATGGAAACGGGTCGCTCGCTCAGTTTTTGCTGATTCATCCAAAACTCAGAACCATTGCTCGACGCGTATGGACCATGGGCAATGTGCCAATGGGAGATATTCAGATCAACGCGCTAGCGCACGATATGCTGCCTATTCACCTTCTTAGGTGCAAACTTTCGATGTTTGGGGCAACCAAGTTCGACCCTCGTTCTGATCGCTGGGTGCGTGTCACGCTGTTCCAAGGTGCGCCGTTGTTTGCTGATTTGGCGTCTGATCATGAAGAAGAGAGCTGGCTGTTCCCTTTGCTACCCAACACGGTAGCGAGTAACGAGGAGCGCAGCCAATGAAGGTGTCACATAACGAACTCGTGACCTTGTGTGCCAAAGCCTATGACAGCTTAAAGCGAGAGTGTGGCGAAGCGGAAAACATCGCCAACATGGTCGTTGATTTAGAAATGGCGGGCATGAATGGCGTGGCACTGTTTCTGTCCGCGTTAACCTCCATTGAACAAGAAGGGGATTACCCTGTCGCATCGGTTGTGCAGGACGGAGAGACGATCATCGTTGACTTGTCAGGCGCTAGTTTGCTGTGTCATTTTCCTGCGTTGATTGATGTTGCGGTGGAACAGTTGATTGGCAATCAGCATGTGCAGCTTCATATTCGCCATTGTCGCAATAGATGGTTCGGGTTTAGCGAGTTGCTTAAGTTGGCAGGCAAGGGCTTGTCAGTGAGGGCGCAATGGGCAAACGGCGAGTCACCTGAGTTTGTTGACTGTGTTCACAATGCGGGATATCGCTACCCAGAGATCTATTTTGATAAACCTAAACAGCAATGGGTGAGTGAGTTACAACATCACGATTTGTTGATCGATATTCAGCTCGCGCCTTTTGACGACACGGTTTTTGACGGTGAACCAAGCATCAGCTCAGACATGCAAATTGCTGCCGAAGCGAAAGCATGGAAGAAAGGCATTAATGTCGATGAGAGCCACTGGCAGGCGCTGAAGAAGTATGTCGCTCGTGGGTTGGTGGAAAACAGTGAGCGGTCGTTGCAAGGCGCGGGTGAGTAGTTTATTAGCTTGATTAAAAACCACAACCACGAAGCAATCTAGCAAATAACCCGCTTAACCAATAAAAAAAAAGCCCTGATTCCGAATTCATCAAATCGATGACATGGACTCAGGGCTTTCTGTTTGCGCTAACTAATTATGTTGGCGCAAGAATGTGCTGCGTAGATTTACGCGCGGCTCATGAACTTGTGTTCAGTGGTGTTGATGCGAATTTTGTCGCCAATACCAATGTACTCAGGAACTTGAACAGTTAGGCCAGTTGAAACGGTAGCTGGCTTAGTGCGCGCACTTGCAGAAGCACCTTTGATAGACGGTGAGGTCTCGGTGATCACCATATCAACCGTTGAAGGCAATTCAATCGCAACAGGACGACCGCTAACAGTCAGAACCTGAATACCTTTAGTCTCTTCGTTGATGAACAGAAGTTCTTCAGCAATGGTTTCTTTGTTGAAGTGGTAAGGCGTGTAGTCTTCGCTGTCCATGAAGATGTACTCGTCACCATCGATGTATGAGAAATCTGCCGCGTGACGGCTGAAGTCTGCAAGGTTTAGCATGTCGTCAGCTTTGAAGCTTTCGTCAACTTTTGCACCTGTTGCTACATCGTAAAGACGCATTCTGTATAGGCTTGTACCTGCACGACCAGCAGGAGTTAGCTTAGAAATGTCTTTAACCGCAAGCACTTTGCCGCCATGTTCGATAACTGCGTTTTTTTTGATTTCACTTGCCTTTGGCATGGTCATTTTTCCAGTTTAGAAAATTTGGCAAGAAAATATCACGATTATGGATTTTCGCAAGTGGATATACCCAAACAACCTGAAGATGCAGGATTCAGCGAGCTTTACTGACGTTATGATCAAGGCGTCCCTTTGCCGATGTAGTGAGCTCCATCAAAAAGGGACAACACCGAGCATGGCGTCAGTAAACTCGCCCGAAGGGAGGCCCTCAGAGCGTCCACTTCATCGTTAAATTCCTGTGAAATAGAATGACTATTCCTACAAGAATTTGCCTCGAATTGAACACGCTGATGGCCTCTGAAATCGAGCATCTTCAGGTTGTTTGGGTATATATATCAAAATACCAACCCGTGTCTTTGCCTGTGAATGAGATTAGCGACCCGAATTTAGCTGACGTGAATGCACATATTGTCCCTTGAGGTGACGGCAAAACAACGTAGCAGAACTTGATCTGTTGATGAAAAACAGTGGACTATGGCGAACAAAGTGTTCGTGCCTATAACAACTTGATGGATAAGCCTGTGATAAAGAAACTAGAAAGCCACATTGTTTACCAGAACAAATGGATGAGCGTAAGAGAAGACAAAGTAGTGCGACCAAGCGGTGCTGAGGGAATCTACGGTGTGGTAGATAAACCGGATTGCGCAGCCATTCTCGCCATCGACAATGACAGAATTCATCTCGTACAACAATTCCGTTACACCGTTCAGCAACGTTGTTGGGAAATCCCTCAAGGGGCATGGGAATCAAACCCTGATGCGGATCACCTCGAATTAGCCAAAGGCGAATTGCGAGAGGAAACGGGCATGCAGGCAGAAAAAATGACTTATCTTGGCGCGCAGTTTGTGGCTTATGGGTTTCTTAATCAGACCTGTCACGTCTATTTAGCGACGGGATTAACTGATGTGGGTAAACAACTTGATACCGAAGAAGAAGACCTGATTTCAGCCTCTTTTGCTGTCAGCGAGTTTGAACAAATGATCATTGACGGAAAACTGAAAGATACGGTCACTATCGCAGCTTATGGCTTGGCAAAACTTAAGCGGCTTATTTAATTTATTTTTCTGATAGAAAACCTAAAAAACACAATCGATTGGATCGCAATAAATATGATGTTTATTGCGTCTATTTCATAAACTTTAGCGTCGAATAACTGTCACTCCCTCTGTCTTTTCCGTCATATAAATGACACCTCTTGCTTTCACTCCCAGAACAATTAAAAAATAGCGAATTCATTGAGTTATAGGAGTACGAAATCCAGATTGTTGCACGTATAATGTATGAAAAAATACACTGTAATCCAACGGCTCTTTTATATGGTCGAATGCGGAGCAGTCAATACACAATAACGCAGTAATAACACGCAATAAGAAGCTTTAGCGTAAATAAAACTGCGATCTTCTGGAAGCCCATAATGCTTAAAGCCCGTCTGGCAGTCTCTACTGCTTGTTTAAGCCTACTCATCTCTTCGCCCGTCCTTGCTGACGATGAACTTGCCGCGCTGTTAGACATGCCTTTTGAATCGCTCAGCGATACCAAAGTTGTTTCCGCTACGCGTACAGCACTCAGCCTGTCCGATGTGCCAGCGGCTGTTCATGTTATTACGGCAAAAGAAATCCAGCGCTCAGGCGCGCGTTCCGTGGCAGATGTGCTGGTGTTAGCGCCAGGCTTGCACGTTGCGAAATACTCTAACTACGACTGGGGTATTGCCGCACGTTCGCCCAATGAGACGTTAAGCAACACCATGTTAGTGATGGTAGATGGGCGCAGTGTATTTAACGGTATGTTCTCTGGCGTGGACTGGGATCTTATCCCTGTTAGCTTGGACAGCATCGAACGTATTGAAGTGGTGATGGGCCCTGTGGGCACTATTTGGGGCGGTAACGCTGTGAATGCTGTCGTTAACGTCATTACTTATGATGCAGAAGATGCGCCACGCAATAAAGTGTCAGCCTCTATCGGCAACTACAAATACAAGGAAGCACGGGTTCACCACGGTGGCCAAGTCACCGATAATCTTCACATGAGCGGGTACGCCGAGCTTGTCGAGCACATGCCATGGACCAGTGATGAAGATCGTGTTCAGCCAATACAGCATTTCCGCGTTCAGACTGAACGTTTTGGCGTGCGTGGTGACTATCAGAAAAATGACCGTGAAGTGTCGTTCCAGCTTGGCGGCATTCGTTCTCGCGAAGACTACAACTGGGGTTCTTATCAACCTCACTTTTTGAACCCAGGTGTTGATGGTCCAGATTACGTCAATTATGAAACTGAAATGCTGGCGGAAGAATATTTTGCTGGCGTTAAGTTCTTACAAGAATTAGGTGATTCCAAACAATGGGAGCAGCAATTCTGGCTAACGTATAGCAGTAGCGATAGCGCGGATCGTAATGCCTATTTCACCCGTATCGATTCGGAAACGCGCTATAGCGACAATAACGTGTGGGGTGGGCAGCTAACGGTTGGTTTTGACTATCGCGTAATTGACGAATATTTCCGACCATATGAACAGAGTGAAATCTATACCTCTCCGTACGTGCGTGTGGCAGACGAATCCGGTTTCGTGAATCAAAGCGCTGCGGCGTACTTCAACTATACC
Organism: Enterovibrio calviensis DSM 14347; assembly: GCF_000621165.1. GTDB lineage: Bacteria > Pseudomonadota > Gammaproteobacteria > Enterobacterales > Vibrionaceae > Enterovibrio > Enterovibrio calviensis. The sequence goes on from NZ_JHZA01000001.1 coordinate 767,620, forward strand.
TATCCACTCACTGACACTACGTCATTGATGGTGGGTAACCGTTGGCAGTATTTCAATATGGTGAGTGAGACCTTCTCTCAGCCTCAAGTACGTGTCATGCAAGAGGTGGGTGACAATCAGCGAGTGTGGGCTGGTTGGGGCCGCGCGGTCGTGACACCTGCGCGTCAAGGGCGCACCACGGATTTCCATCAAAATGCCTATGGAAGCAACTTGGCATTTTGCGATCAAGGCACGCCACCAAACTGTATCCCGGTTGACTACCTTCAGATCGTTGAGAACCTTGGAAACGAAGATCTTCCAGTTCAGAACGTTGATACTTACGAAGTGGGTTACCGTTTCTGGCAAGGTAGCCGATTCCAGTTTAACGCTAATTTATTTTATAGCGAAGAAGACGGTATAACGGCTTGGCAGCTGATTAACTCTCAACGCGTATTACTTATTGGAGATTCATCACCTGGAACCGTAGCAACGGTCATCGACGTCTTCCAATATGAACATATTGCGCCGCTCAGTTCTCAGACCTACGGCGGTGAGTTGAGCATGAAATGGCAGCCATCTTCAGCGGTACAGGTGAATGCAAGTTACAGCTATCGTGAAATCAAAGCTGACTGTCACGGTGCTATCTGTTCTTCGACGGACGTCCCAATACGTTCTTACGAAAATGAACCTGTGCATTTAGCCAATGCCCAAATCATGTGGGACATCACGTCACAATGGTGGGTGAGCAACGTCATTAACTATGTGCATGCTAGCAATCCTGATGACCTGCTTCAGGATGACGAATTCTACGCGTGGCCAGAAGTGTTAACGTGGGATATGGTGATCGGATGGCAAGCATCTGAACACATGCCACTGGTTACTTTGAGCGCAGAAAGCTTGTTTAACGACCAAGTGAATGAGTATCCAGAAAGTTATGCTGGATTTAATAACGGCACACAATATTGGCTAGAAGTCGATTGGCAATGGAAATAAAGACAATTTGATTGGGTTGCGCTTTTGAATGATTGATTTGGCGAAACGTACTTTCTCGCGAAGAATAAGCTGGCTATTGCTGACGACAGTCATCATGGTCAGTTTAGGCGTGCGTGCGAACGAATTTCGTGATGAAGATTTGAAAGCGGTTTACTTATATCGCTTCGCATTTTTGATTGATTGGAAAACCCTTCAACCTAAATCTGGCCGCTATGAATTTTGTTCAGACAGCGACAACGAAGTCAGTCTTCGATTGAAAGACGTGATAGCGAAAAAACCAGAACAAGCGAAGTTTAATGATCTTGTACAACGGTATGAAACCGATTTGAACTGCCACATCATTTATACCGCCGAAACCTCGACGCAACACATCACGACATTACGCACTCAATTTCCTGACGCCTTGATTGTAGGCGAGGGGAATGAGTTTACTGCTAATGGTGGTATGGCGGCTTTTGTCAAAATGAATAATCGAGTTAGACCACTGATTAACCTTGGTAACTTGCGAGGCGTTGCTTTTTCGATGCGCTCTCAATTGTTGTCAATTTCGATCATTGAAGAAGGAGATAACGCATGATCCTTCGTTTTCTCAATAACCTTCCATTAAGAGCGAAGTTCATATTCCCGACGTGGGTATTGATGACATTCGGCTTGATTGTGTTGGGCAGTGCTGTCGATCACGCCGTGGTGCGATACTTAGAGAAAAGCCTCATCGACAGTTCGAAAGTGATGGCGATGTCTGCGGCAAGCAACTTAAATGCTGCGGTGGCATTTGGCGATGTGGAAACAGGACGTGAACAGCTTCATGCTTTGAGCGCTGATCCTGACCTTATCGCAGCGCGAGTCATGACCAATGAAAATTGGGAATTTGCCTCGTTCTCACGTCTGCCTGATGATTGTTATCGACAAGGTCAGCAAATCCTATGTGTGAACACAGCGGTAGAGAGAGTCTCTGCTGAAATTGTTCTCGGCGACGATAAGTTGGGGGAGATTTTCCTCATTGTATCGAGAGACAATATCGAGGAAGAGCGACGTGCGTTGTTGATGTATTTAGCCGCGGGCACGGCAGCTTTGTCTATCCTTTCCTTGGTCTTTGCGCAAATGCTTCACCGCATTGTTGCCTCTCCGTTGGCATCACTGCACCAATCAATGTCTGCGATTATTAGGCTTGGTGTGGTGAATCGGAGTATTCCGGTGAGACACAACGATGAGCTGGGTCAAGTGACTGCCTGCTTTAACGAAATGGTGACCAATCTTTCTGAGCGTGACGGTCAGTTGAAACAAACGCTGCAGGAACTTGAGAACAAGAGCCGATATATCAGCCAAGTTATGGATACCATGGACCAAGGTGTTATGGTTGTTGCGCCGGGAGACAACGTCACGTATTACAACCCTGCCGCAGAAAAGCAACTTCGCCGTTTTGGATGTGCGCCTACAGACCTAGAAAGCTTGTTGGATGTGCTTGAGCCCGCGGAAAATATGATTGCGATATCCAATGCGATCGATGCGCATTTACCACTTAAAAATGTGGAACTCTCGCACCCAAAAACGGGGCAGGTCTTTTTAATCAGCACGGATCCAATGGCAACTGCGCATCACTCATTACTGCAGTTTGAAGATGTGACGGCTCACCGCGAGTCTGAGCAGCGTCGAAAATTTGCTGAGATGATTTTTGACAAGAGCCAAAACGCCACCTTGGTGTTATCACGCTCACTAAAAATAAAAACGCAGAATACAGCGAGTATTCGCTTATTTGGTGAAAATCGAACGTGGGAAGAACTGGATGTTGATCATCGTTTCCGCGCTACTTTCAGCGAGATTAAAGCGTTAATTTCAGCAGGAAGCTACCAATGGCGAGGTACGTTGATGTCTGAGGCTGGCGATGATCTGCCATGCCAAATCACCGCTCAAACCTTGGTTAACCATCGCGGGAAAATCGATGGCTACGTCGTTTCAATTGTTGATCAGACCGTAGAGATGGAAATTAAGCGCCTGAATCACATCGCCAATCATGATTTATTGACGGGCTTACCGAATCGCGCACATGCGTTCGATAAGCTCTCTCGCGATCATGAGAAGGGACACAGTATGCATGTCCTGTTTATCGACTTAGATGGATTCAAAGCGGTCAACGATCAATTTGGACACAACATTGGCGATGAGCTTTTGAAAGTGGTGGCAAGTCGTATGAAATCGTGTCTGCCACGCAGTGATTTTGTTGCGCGTTTATCGGGCGATGAATTTCTCATTGCGATTCAGGACACGTCGTCGGTGGATAGCATTGTGAAGCGTCTACTCGAACGGCTGAGTCAGGAAATGGTGATCAACCAATGCAAGCCAAAGGTGAGTGCGAGTATCGGCATTCGTCGTTGGGCAGAGAATGATAATACATCGCTGGCGACGGTTATCGAGCAGGCAGACAAAGCGATGTACGGTGCTAAGGCCAATGGTAAGAATGGCTTCGCGCTGGCCAAAGAAGGTTCTTTAGCCAGCCAAGGTTCTTTAGCCAATCAAGATTCTCTAGCCAACCAAGGTTCGCTTGAGGCTTTCACCGAAGAGTGATGAAGAAAAGATAAGCGCCTATACCTAAGTAAACTGAATATGCTCGCTGAATCCTGCATCTTCAGGTTACTTGGGTATAGATGCAATGGCGCTTATCTAAATTGCGGCTAAGAACTGTTTTGGGTCAACTTAGCCAATGCGGAACACTCTGACGTTTCAACGTCTGATTCGAAAGCTTGGCAAGATAACGCTGTCATGCTTTTCAAACAGGATGTCGCCGCGGCATCAACCTTGTTGCTGAGGCTCATCACATCAAATTCGCCACGTATCTGCCGACACGCCGCCCCAATCATCTTCTCCACAAAGGCTTTGTTGCTTGAATCAACACCCTCACCACCCAGACTTTCAAGCGCACAAGATTGCATCTTGTCACACAACACCGATATCTGGTTATCAAGGGCTGGGCTGACAGCGGATTGAGCTGTAAAGCTCAAAAATAAGCTTAATAACATAGCGACTGACGCACCGTTTCGGGAGTGTTCTGCCATCCTACTTTTGGCTTCCTTTCTCACTGGCTGTCCCTATCTGAATGTCTACGCCATATCGTGAAATTAGCAGCGTTTTCGCTGCTACAAGGCTCACAAATGTAAGATTCAACCCTTATTTCCTAACCCTCTTTCATGCCAAAGGAAGTGACAAATATGCCACCGCGTATTCAGTGTGTGAACTCATACAAAACTCCTCTCGTCTCCATGCAAACTTTCTGTTACTTTCGATTTGTTGTTAGAAATATCCATAGGAAAAATAATGTCTATCGAAGGGGCACTGACGTTTACGTTAGCCATTTTCATTTTTGTATTAACGCCTGGTCCTGGCATCTTCGCGATTCTTGCACGCGCGATGGTGAAAGGTGCGCGAGGCTGTACTGCATTGGCTGCAGGAATGGTGGTGAGTGATTTGGTTTATCTCACTTTGGCGTGTTTTGGTTTGGCTACGATAGCGGAAAACTACTCTGAGTTGTTTACTGTCATTCGCCTTGCTGGTGCTGCCTATTTGATTTATCTCGGCTATAAAATGTTCCGTGCGCTGCCACAACTGGCAACCGTTTCGGGCTCAACCGAGGAGACAAGGAAAGGGCATGTTTCTGCCTTTGTTCAAGGCTTTCTAATTTCCGCATCAAACCCGAAAGTGATTCTGTTCTACATTGCATTCTTGCCGACGTTTATGGATTTAACGGTTCTCAGCATGGCTGATGTGGTGTTAGCTAACGTATTGGCAGCTATCGCACTAATGAGTGGTGCAATGCTGGTGGCCTTTGGCGCAGCGAAAGCCGCTAAACTGCTGAAAACTGAAAAAGCGGTGCGACGCATGAACCGCGGCGCTGGCTCAATCATGATTGGGGCAGGGGCGTACTTAGCGTTAAGCCGATAACGCATGATGTAATTATTGCGGTCAACTCAACGAAAAAAAAGCAGCGTTATCGCTGCTTTTTTTGTGCTTATGGAATAACAGCTTTTAGGCATCATGACTTGCCACATTTGACGATGCTAAGACGCTATCGAAGCCACTTGTGTGCTGTCTGGGCTGTCCAAAAAATGGTGAGATATTTGCGAAATAATAGCCGGTGAAATCAGTGGGTGAGAGCGACTCGTGGTCACCACCACAATATCGACCGCCGGCAAAGGGGGAAGATTGGCACTGGCGATGATTTGTAAGTCAGGTGGGACGCTGCCGGATGCCATGGCAGAAATCGCGAGATTGGCACGCGCTAAACCATGCAGGGTGGAAGCACTGGTGGTAAATGCAACCAAGTCCACCTCAATACCGAGCTTGCCTAATCCGTCTAATGCGGTGGAGTGAAACTTACAGTTTTTGTCGAACAACGCCACCGGTAAAGGGCGACGATTAAGTAAAGTCGCATCACTGCCGCTTACCCATACACCTTTGTCATGTTTGAGCAGCCAGCCTTCATCAGAATCTGGTGAGCGGGTAAGAATCGCCATGTCCAACTCACCGCTATCTAAGCGTTGTCTCAGGCGCGTGCTAGATGCACACAGAACATCAAAGGTTTGGTCACCAATCAGTGAGCGAAGCGCGTTAATAAATTCGGGTAATAAGGATTTGGCATAGTCATCAGGGCAGCCCAACCGGATAGGGCGTGACGTGTCTTCGCGCTTGAACGTATCGAGAGCCTCATCATGCCCAGCAACAAGGCGGCGCGCATGGCTGACAAGACGTTGCCCAGACAAGCTCAAGCTGAGAGGGCGCTTTTCACGATCAAACAGTGGGCTGTCTAACTCTTCCTCAAGCCGCTTTATTTGCATGCTGATCGCCGATTGCGTGCGGTGAATCTGCGCCGCTGCTCGGGTGAAACTGCCAGTGTCCACAATGGCTAAAAAACTTCTCAGTGAATCAATATCCATGCATCACTCGCTTATCTAAACCTTGCCTCGTTGTCGATAGTATCAACGATTCAAATATTAAGTATCAAGACTATGCGTTAGAAACCATCATCACAACCTTGCATACTGAACTCGTCCTAACCTATCTCACTGCAAAGGAATGTGCCATGAAACTCATCATTGCTAACAAAAACTATTCGACGTGGTCACTGCGTGGCTGGCTTGTATTACGTGGTTTCGACATCGAGTTCGATGAAATTGAACTTGAGTTATTTACAGACAATTTCTATGCAGAGATCGCCAAACACTCAGGCGCTGCAAAAGTCCCCGTATTGGTAGACGGTTCGATAGAGGTATGGGATTCGTTGGCGATTTGTGAGTACGTCAACGATCAATATCTGGCTGGTAAAGGCTGGCCTGCTGACGTTGCACAACGCGCCAAAGCCCGCGCTTTCTCCGCAGAAATGCATTCTGGTTTTATGGCTCTGCGTAATGAAATGCCAATGAACATTCGTGGGCGACGCAAAATCACACCGTCAGAGGCTTGCCAAAAAGACGTGGCCCGCATCGATGAGATCTGGGCGGGACAGTGGCAAGAATTCGGAAACAACGGCGGTTGGCTATTTGGCGAGTATTCCATCGCGGATGTCATGTTCGCGCCTGTTGTGTTGCGCTTTATCACCTATGGCGTGGCGCTATCTGATGATGCGCAAGCCTACGCCAATCATGTATTAAATCATGCTGCTTTACAGCAATGGATCGCTGAATCGAAATCTGACACCTCTGTGGTTGCCGAAGACGAAGCAGGCACAGAAATCGGGTAAACGCACAATTCGGCATCAATGAACGATGCCACCAGTTACCATACTTTTGGCGGGCGTTTGCCCGTCTTTTTTTGTTTGTTTATACCCAAGCAACTTGAAGATGCAGGATTCAGGTTGCTTGGGTATATATTCTCACCAAATCGAATATTTCTTTGATGTAACCCATATAAAATGCGCCGCGCTTCAGTTTAAGGTGTGCCTTCATCCCGTAGAAAAGAAGTTGCACTCTGATGACAAAGATTAATCAAGAAAGACTGGTTGAGCATTTTATTGAGCTAGTGAAAATTGACAGTGAATCTGGCAATGAAAAAGCCGTTGCTGAAGCACTGGCTGAACAACTGGGTCAAATGGGCTTCGCAGTGACTAAACTGCCTGTTCCTGACACCATTTCTAACGGTTTTAACATCTACGGAAAATTACAAGGCACGTTGGAAGGCAGCATTATTTTCAGCAGCCACATGGACACAGTCACTCCGGGCAACGGCATTGAGCCAATCATCGAAGATGGCATTATTCGTTCAAATGGCGAGACCATTCTGGGTGGTGATGACAAATCAGGTATTGCCGCGGTCATGGAAGCGGTGCGTTCTATTCAAGAAAGCGGTGACGCCCACAAAACGATTGAAGTGGCGTTCACGGTTTATGAAGAACTTGGCCTTGAAGGCGCGAAGCATTTCGACATCGGCATGATTGAATCACAACAAGCGATCGTGTTGGATTCAGGGGGCCCTATCGGCACCATCATCACCACTGCGCCGGGTCAACAAAGCCTGAAGATCACCATCAAAGGCAAACCAGCGCACGCGGGCTTGGCACCAGAAACCGGCATCAATGCACTGACCGTTGCCTCTGATGCGATCAGTAACATGACCCTGAGCCGTATTGATGAAGAAACCACCGCGAATATCGGTGTCGTGCGCGGCGGTCAAGCGACTAACATCGTGATGCCTGAGCTTTACATCGAAGCGGAAGCACGCTCGCTAGACGACAGTAAACTGGCGAAACAAGTTGAGCACATGGTGTCGACGTTTGAAGCCGCGGCTGAAAAGCACGGAGCTGGTATCCAAATCGAATCAACGCGTTCTTACAATGCTTACCGCATTGCTGATGACAACCCACACGTTGTTGCCATCAAAGCTGCGTTTGAATCGATTGGCATTGAGCCTGTGACCAAACCTACGGGTGGCGGTTCTGACGCGAACGTATTCAACGAGAAAGGTCTGCTGACGGTGAACATGTCTACTGGCATGGCAAAAGTCCACACCACGGAAGAATTCATTGCTGTGAGCGACCTTGTGTCTATCAGTGAATTTGTTCGTGCATACGTGACACGATAAGCATTGACAATAAATGAAAAAACCGCCGAGTTCTGGCGGTTTTTTTCTATCTAAATCAAAGTGATATGAGCCAATGAATCTTGATTTTTCTATTTGAACCAAGGGGTATAAACATTTTGGTAGAAAATATCGATGGCAACGAAGGCGAGCATGAGCGCCATTAACACGTTGAACACACGAAAATAGTTGGGCTGCCGAATACGACGACCTATCAAGCCGCCAATCACCGAATATGAGGTGGGTGCGCCAAAGGCCAAGATACTTAATACAAAAATCCAGAATAGGCTGCTTGTGCCATGAATACCCGCGGCAGGAAACTGAATGGTCACAATAGGCAATGTCGCAATAAGGCCTTTCGGATTGAGCAATTGCAGTACCAAGCCATCTTTGAATGTCAGTGAATCATCGATTTCCTTATTATCGATTTGCACCCGAGCGACCATTAACTTACTGGCAATGTAGAGAATATACCCACACCCCGCCGCGCTAACGAAAGGCAGCGAATCCTCCGTTACCAATGACCCTCCGACCACATTTAATGAAACAAACAGAATCAGCATGGCAATGGCGACGCCCGTAAAGTAAGGGAGGTTTTGTTTGGTTTTACCCTGAATACCGCCATTGAGGCCCAGTAGATTGACGGGGCCAGGCGAATACATAATGCCAATGGCGTAGGCGAAAATTTCTAGCATGGCAATGTAACCTCATTAATGAAGGCGAGAGAAAGCGTCCTCAGCGTGCGGGCTGAAGCAGAGAGTGTTGGATAATTGCTTTGTTATCAGTGGCTACGTAAAGCCGTCGCTCTGTTGTTGAGCTGATAGCGGGCTAAGCGCTAATCGAGGACAGGAGGCGGTAGTGCCCTCACTTGGAGTTGATATTGCTTCGGCGTCATACCAAATACTCGCTTAAAACGGCGGTTGAAGTGACTACTATCAGAGAAGCCAAATGCTTGCGCGACGTCGCTCGATTGCATACCAGATTCCAACGCCTTCCTCGCACCATTGATGCGGCAGTTGAGGACATATTGATGCGGAGTAATACCGAACTGTGCTCGGAAAAGGCGAATAAAGTGGAACTTAGACAAAGACGCCGCGTTTGCAATGTCATCAATGGAAATGTCTTTATCGATATTGGCTTGAATGAAATCTTTGGCGCGAAGCAGCAGGGTTTCTTGTCGTCGTGCTGGCACGACATCTTCAAGAAAACCCGAGCAGGAAACCATGGCATGAGAGAGTTGAAATAGCGCGGACTCTTGCTCGATCCGGTTACTTGTTGGGTCTTTAATCAGAGACGACATAATCAATGCTTGGTTGCGCAGTGCCATGCTGTCGATGAGACAGCCGTCAATGCGCAGGCTGGATGGGTCTTTAACCCCAAGCGCTTTGAATTGGCTTTCGACACTGCTTGGGTGCACATACAGCATTAAATATTCAAGATCTTGCTGCCCACCTGACTGCCCATCATGAACATCTTCAGGATTAAAGAGCAACACCGAACCTGCAGGGTTCTTGTGGTATGCCCCCTGACAGAAGAAATCTTGCCGACCTTGCAAGGTCACCCCAATCGAAAATTCTTCATGGGCGTGTTTGTCGTAGGAGAAATCACACATATTTGCGTCAAGCACAGACACACCATCAAGGTGTTGGCTTTGAGCAAATTGAAAATGATTTTGTGTCGTCATGGTGATTCCCCCCCGTTACTTACTTAACATCTTTGCAAAGTATATGTATCGAAGGGAACCAAAACTTGAACAAAATTGCTTGATTGAGAGAGAGGTTACTTGGGTATAAACGATCTATTCCGATAAGTTGATTGATTGAACCTCTTCGGGCGGAAGGGATATTTGTCGTAAATGCTGGCGTATTTCTTTTGCCGCAGAGTCGGTGAGAATCACGTTCATTGCGCATAAGAAAACGACCGAGCCAGCCAGCCCTGCGGAGAAAAACGCACCTGAGCCAAGAAACATAAAGCACTGAACCACAAATATCACAGCGCAAAGCAGTTGCCCGATCTGATTGTAGGTTACGGCAAGGGTGTCTTTGGCTTTGTCGTGTTTGATGGTGATGGGCAACACCGCCCATCCTGAATGCACACGGACATTGCCGTCTTTCATTGTTGCGTTGAAGCCATTGTTATTCAGAAGGTCAGAAAGTGCGTCTAACTGCATTAAATACCGCCAATACTGTCGGTGTGCCCAAATGTTGAACCACAGCATGTGCACTGTTCATAAGAGCTGCCGAGCATTAAATCCATTGAGTTCGAAAGAACAATCGTAGCGCGTTGAAAGAGCGTGCTGTCTGGCGAGATCTTTCGCGGCTCAAGTTGAATGTGCGTGTGTGGCGTTACCTGTCCACAGTCATCACAGTAAAGCGTGTGGTTTTGTTCTGCCATGTCGCCCTCCTTGGTTTCCCTGTCAGAATCCCGTGCTGCAACTTGAAACGGAATAGCTTGTTTCTGCTGCTTGGGTGGTTTCAGACTACGGTTTGGGAACCGGAAGGGTAGTGAAAGTGGGTTGTTTTGCGATCTTGGTCAACCTATTGCCAGTGGTTTGATGCGGTTTTAATCATTATCAACCAGCAGAAACAGTGAAAGAATTTACCTCTAAGCTTCGTGTAAGAAGGAAGTGGGGGCTGTTTTTTGTTCAAATACTGTTGACCCGCCTATTGGTACAGGCGTTACATTTTGGATCTGCCATCGTTAATGGTTGCAGGTTTGGCATAACCCAATAGAGAGGTATGAATTGATGAATACGAAATCAACGACAACGGCACAGATACTCTTGGAACAAACACTCACTGTCAGCCGCACGCACAAGATCATCGTGGATTTTCCTCTTCACCAAGCAGCAAGGCTTTTCACCGCGCAAGGTGAAGTGCTTTGGACTCCGAATTGGTTACCCATTCTTATCAAAGGTGACGGTTTCCATACCGGGGATACGTTTTTGAATGCCTCCGATAACAATACGATATTTGTCGTCACTGATTACAACGAACAGAATGGCCACATTGGATATGTCCGAGTTGCAGAAGGCGTCAGCGTCGCGACAATTGACATCAATATTGATTCAAAAGGCGAATCGTCGTCCGTTGAAATCACTTACACCATGACCGCGTTAAACAAAGAAGCCAATGACAGTGTTGCCAAACTGACCGATGATGCCTTTAAACAAGAGATGTTGAATTGGGAAATGTGGATTCACTCAGCGGACACAGAAATAAAAGCATGGCTAGAAACGATGTGATTGGCGTTAATCGAAAACCGATGGTTAAAGAGTGAAAGGTTGGGGGGGGGGAATATAGAGCCAGACAGGTGTGGCTGGCTCGAATAGGGGTATTTTCAGTAAGAAATGACAGACAGAAAAATGTTAATTCATCAGTTGGTTTTAAACATGTCAAGGATCGCGAGCTGTGAAATTGCATTAAGAGCATTCTTGCAGTTTGGAGTGTCTGCAATTCGTGCATCATTTTTACACTCTTCAACTTTCACTTTCATTGCATCGACATTGCTCATGTACCAATCCCTGTCTCGAGGTACCTCATCTTCAGCGCAACCAGAAACAACGAAAACCAATAAAGGTAAGGCATATAGTTTCATTTTTAAGACCTCATTAAATTCAATCTGGAAAATACTGAGAGAAGTTGATTTTAAGAGGAAATAATCCTCTGTTTTTTGCGTGGTGGAAAGGTGACCTATGTAAATGACTTAATTCATTTTGGTTAAAAATGCGCGCCATTTGGTGTTGAGGAATAGGATTACGAATCACATATGAAAAGAAGTGGCTGGTGTTCACTGATTTTAAAAATGAAACACGGACAGGCACTTTAAAAGGCAGAAAACTCCAGTTTAGACTGTCTTAGCATTGGGGGAAGTGGACACATTGTAACCCTCGATCAAAAAAACGGAGGGTGTTCCTCCGTTTAAGTTGCGCTTGATCTTATTCTGGCACTACGGCTGCCTGACACCCCACCTTGACCACTTTCCCGCCGTGCTGATGGGTGTAGCCTTTCGCATCCGAAACTGAAGAGAACCAGTGAACCAAGTAACCGGCATCTAGCTGTTCAGTGCTATAGGGGAGAATGGTGCCTTGCGGCGCTGCGGATATGATTTTTTTAAAGTCCGCCCAACAGCTTTCACCATTCTCGGCTGCCAGCATATGAAGTAGATGTTTACGTTGAATGGTCGCAGAGTGACGCTTGAGTTCTGGCAAGGTGATATTGGTTAATACCTTGGATTCAAGCAAACGCCTAAGTACCGGCAGAGATTGCGCCAGTGAATCAGATTGAGCTGCTTTTTGTAGAAACTTGGCTTCGCGAAGCCACAATTTAAGATCGGAATCGTCTTGATGACGCATATCGTCCTCCTTGTATACAACCTGCTCGCTATTGGTTGTGGGATGATATGCAAGTGAAATGCTTGCTAATTCTAGTTTATACGTTGGTACGATTGCTTTTGCGAGGCAGGTTTCCAACTAACCTAATTGAAGGGTACTACTGTAACCTTCATTTATCAACTGTGGCTATTGTTCCTTTAATTTGTCTTTGCATCAATAGATTAGGAACCGATTTCCGCCAACCCGCCATCCAATATCCGAACGAAACCCATTGCAATGACGGAGGCCAAAATGGCTGGTCGACGTTCATCATTATCACTGAATCACTGACATTTCGACGTCAATAGTCGTGCGCACAAAAGCTGATTTTGATTAAAGCAGTTTAGGAACGTCCCGAGTTAACACGGATTCCGGTCTTTAAAATGGCGTAATTCAAAGGTCTGCTTTCTCTCAATTCTAACGTTGTACCGTCCGATTTTGTTGCTCAAACATGCCTGTAATGTGATTATAAAGTCCTCATGTCAGCGTTGGCTTTGTTTCTATGAATATCACTTATGACCAAGTTGAAGCGTTTATTGCCGTTGCGGATAGTGGCTCGTTCAGCGCTGCTGCCAAACAAATTGGGAAACACCGAACAACATTGGGGCAGACGATTGCGAACCTCGAAATCGAGATTGATTTAGTGCTGTTTGATCGAAGCGGTCGCTACCCATCATTGACGTCTGATGGAGAGAAAATATACCAACAAGCGAAAGCGCTAGCTGTTGCCTCAAGTGCTTTTGAGCAACTCTGTTTGTACCAATCAAAGGGCGTAGAAACAGAGCTGAAAATCTACTATTCAGAGCAGCTGCCTGCCCAAATCATTGTCGATACCATGATTCAATTGAGACAGCATTATCAACAAGTGCGTGTTCACTGGTTAAAAGACAGTAATGACAACATATTGAAAATATTAAGCAATAGAGAGGCTGACCTAGCTTTGGTTGTTAACCCAATGGGTGATTCGGTAACATCACTAGATTTTACCTATCTGTTTCAAATGCCTTATACCCTGTGCGCAAGCAAAGACTTTATTCGCCGTCACAGACCTCAAGGCATGGCCAGCTTGCAGCATTTACATCAGCTCGTGCTCAAAGACTACTATCACAGTGGCGTAGCAAAAACCGTGTGTACCTCCAATCAGGTGCAGGTGTTTGATAGCTTGCCAACATTGGTCAGTTTACTTAAATCAGGCGAGGGATGGGCCATGCTGCCTTCGCACTCAGTCAGTGACGATATTGCCGCTAAACACCTAGACGTCATTCCAATCAAAGAACTCAATAATACGTTACGATTTCCCGTTATCTGCTGGCAGGCGTCAAAGTCGATGGGCCCCGTTGCGTCGTTCGTTATTGAGCAAATTAAGCAGCGAGTAAATAAATATGAGCTAATGTGATGGCTTTTCCATCATGATGCGAGTTTGGTAATTTTCAACTTACCCATACTATGTTCCTCAACGAAACAACAATTTTGGTGGGACTTAATATGATGAAATTAAAACCTCTTGCGCTTGGTATTTTAATGGCGGGTTTGACGGCTGGCGCAGCACATGCCTGTACTTCTGTTGCATGGAACACCGAAGACCATGGCACCATTACGTCACGTACAAACGATTGGATGGAAGCAACTAATCCCCGTTTAGGTGGCATTGTAAAAGGCGAGACTCGCTATATCCAAGGTCCAAGTGCGGGTATAGATTACACCGTGAAATATGATGTGGTCGCGGTACTTCCATACGGCTTGGATCTGGTACATGACGGCGTGAATAGTGAAGGTCTTCAGGTCAACACGCTTTACTACCGCCCGATGACGATGGACGCGGTATCAAAGTCTAGTCAAATCTCACAGCTGACGTTGAGTGAATATATCATCACTAACTATGCCTCTGTTGCAGAAGCTGTTGAAGCCTTACCAACGCTTGATTACGGTTACCTAAAGTTAGAAGGAATGCCCGCTGATATTGTCCTGCACTGGTCAATTACGGACAAAAGTGGCGACCGAGCAGTGATTGAAATGGACCCTGATGGGCTAAAAATTTACCGTGGGGAAGAGGCCGCGGTCATGACAAATGACCCGTCAATGCAAGAGCACATCGACAATCTAAAAGAGTTGACCCCAAAGTGGGAATCGGCGGACCGTAATCTGACATTCGGTTCAAATGGTAATAGTGCATCACGCAGCCGTTTTGTTCACGCAAGTTACTTCCTAAGCCAGCTAGACGAGCCAAGCAGTGCATTCAACGGCATGATGAAGCTCTCGACTGTACCTTACAGAGTACCGGCAGATGCACCTTATATGGATTTTGGTGAGGGCATGACAGGTTATGCGACCGAGTGGACTCTCTCACAAAGCCTAGAAACCGGTGACAGTGTCTTTGAATATAATTTTGGTGAGAACTGGAACACTGTGCGTTTCAATGTGTATGAGTTGATGGGAACATCTTTTGAAGCATCACTCATTGAGTCAGATATGGGGCAATTGGACGTGGTAGAGAAGTAACGCGTTAGCCATGGTAGCCAGGCATTGTTGGATACGATGCCTAGCTATCTAACCGCGATTATAGAGTGTAGGTAAACGTCACTCGGTGATGCATAGACGAGCGTCAACGCAATGAAAAAAGTTTTAAGGGTTCACGATTTTTCTTTGTTCTACAGGCTGAGGTGAAAGGTTGAGGATGCTTGTAGATATATCTAAAACCAACAGTGGGATTTATTTCGTTAATATTTTCATTTTTGGTTTTTTTGTCGATAAATATCAATATTCAAGTCATTCGTTAATGCATTAATTAATTTGTTTGTGGTGTATTTTAATTCACCTACTTTAATAAGCTTCTGGTGTGATTTCTATTTTTCTGTAAGCTCGCTTTAGATTTTCATTGTGTTCTACCACAACTATTAGATTTAATTGCGCTTTTTATTTAAATTTTCCGTCATTTTATTTATACTTGGGTGTCATGGTTTAGGGGATAATAAAGCTTGTACCATCGGCACCAAGAGCCCTAAATGACAAGTGGATTAATCATTCATCTAATGAAGAATCCAAGATAAGTGAAGACGAATATTTTAATTTGGGAAGAGTGTAATGAATGAAAACATCAATGAACAGCTGATAGCTGGATTCTGGCGAACATCTCTTTGGGGTAAGTCTTCTAATGAGTTGAATTACTTTATAAATCAGCTTATTGAGTGTGGAATTACGACGTTCGATCATGCCTACGTTTATCGTAGTGAAGCGGCTTTTGGTGAGGCGATGGCACTTTCAGACTCCCTCAGAGATCAGACCAAAATAATCACGAAATGCGGTATTCGTGGTGTTGGTCCTGGTTCTTTAGATGCGAAGAGCACTAGCCACTATGATTCTGATAAATCAACCATCATTAAATCAGTTGATAACTCGCTAAAGGATCTAAAAACTGACTATATTGATACGTTGCTTTTACATCGTCCTGACTACTTGATGAATGTCCAAGAGGTCAATGAAGCGTTTAATGAATTGAAGAACGCTGGAAAAGTTAGGAACTTTGGTGTTTCAAACTTTAATGTCACGCAGTTCAACCTGTTGCAAAACGCCTTGGACGTCAAGCTATGCACCAACCAAATTGAGTTTTCTCCATTTAATACGGAAGCACTTGATAATGGCTTGTTTGATCAATGCTATCAAAATCAAGTTAGCCCAATGATTTGGTCTTGTTTAGGTGGAGGGAAACTCTTTGATGAGAGTCATCCTGTGACAGCTAGGCTGACAAAAGTGTTGAATGAAATTGCAGAGGAAATTGGCGCAGTCTCAATTTCACAGGTTGTATACGCATGGGTGTTTAAATTGCCGTGTCAGCCTAGAATCATTACTGGTTCTAGCAAGATTGAAAATATTGCACCATTGGTAGATTCAATTAATTTAGCGCTTTCAAAAGAGCAGTGGTATCAAATTTGGGCTGCTGCTGTGGGCCATGACGTTGCTTAATGTCACCTCACTTAACAGGTAAAAGAACAAACACTAAAAAGGCGAACCGAGCGGTTCGCCTTTTCTTATTCAAGTCAGAACCTGACTTGGTTAGAAGCAATCAGGACGATCAGTCTTCCATGTAGCTTTCAATGCTTGGGCAAGAACAAATCAGGTTACGGTCACCGTAAACGTTGTCGACACGGTTGACGGTTGGCCAGTATTTGGCTGCTTTTGCTTGTTCGCTCGGGAAGCACGCTTGTTCACGGCTGTATGGGCGTTCCCATTCGTTCGCCATGAGGTCTGCTTGTGTGTGAGGGGCGTTAACCAATGGGTTGTTTTCCAAAGGCCATTCACCATCTTGCACTTTGGCAATTTCTTCACGAATCGCAATCATGGCGTCACAGAAGCGATCTAGCTCTGCTTTGTCTTCACTTTCTGTTGGCTCAATCATGAGCGTGCCCGCAACGGGGAACGACATGGTTGGCGCGTGGAAACCAAAGTCCATCAAACGTTTTGCGATGTCCTCTTCTGAAATGCCCGACGCATCTTTCAGCGGACGAATATCAATGATGCACTCATGCGCAATACGACCGTGTGTACCGCGGTACAACACTGGATAATATGGGCGTAAACGCTCCATCACGTAGTTCGCGCTTAGAATGGCTATCTTAGTGGCTTCAGTCAGGCCTTCTTCACCCATCATGGCAATGTATGCCCACGAGATTGGCAAGATAGAGGCGCTACCGAGTTGCGCGGCAGAAACTGCGTAGTTGGAGCCGTCTTCGACGTGACCTGGCAAGAAAGGCGCAAGGTGCGATTTCACACCGATTGGGCCCATACCCGGACCGCCGCCGCCGTGCGGAATGCAGAAGGTTTTGTGCAAGTTCAGGTGAGAAACATCGGAGCCAATGAAGCCGGGCGTCGTGAGGCCGACCTGTGCATTCATGTTTGCACCGTCTAGGTAAACCTGACCGCCTGCTTCGTGGACCAATTCACACACTTCTTGAACCGCTTCTTCATACACACCGTGCGTGGAAGGGTAGGTGATCATGATGCATGACAATTCGTTGCGGTGTTTTTCGATCTTCGCTTTCAGATCGTTCACATCGATGTTGCCGTTGTCATCACAACCCACAACTACTACTTTCATGGAAACCATGGCGGCTGATGCTGGGTTGGTACCATGCGCAGAGCTTGGGATCAGACACACGTTACGCTGTGCATCACCGCGGCTTTCGTGATAGCGCTGAATGGCAATCAAGCCTGCGTATTCGCCCTGTGCGCCAGAGTTTGGCTGAAGCGACATGGCGTCATAACCAGTGATTTCGCATAGCATTTTGTTGAGAGAGTCAGCGAGTTCGTTGTAACCAAGTGCTTGGTCAGCAGGCACGAACGGGTGCAGCGCACCGAATTCAGGCCATGTGACTGGGATCATCTCTGCCGCCGCGTTTAGCTTCATGGTGCAGCTACCGAGCGGGATCATGCCGTGCGTCAGTGAGAAGTCTTTGTTTTCAAGCTTCTTCATGTAGCGCATTAACTGCGTTTCACTTTGGTGTGTGTTAAACACTGGGTGAGTCAGGTAATCGCTGGTACGGCGGCAAGATTCTGGAATCGCGGCGAACTCATCTGCTTCGACGGAAGAAGCAAATTGCGCGACGTTCGATTCGCCCGTCATGGCTGCAACTAACCCATCGATTTCTTCAAGCGTGGTGGTTTCATCAAGGCTTACACCGAGTTGACCATCAAGCTTGCGTAGGTTGAAGCCTGCATCTTGCGCTTTCTGGAACAAGGCATCTGTTTCTGCGCCTGTGTTCAAGGTGATGGTGTCGAAGAAATCATGGTAGGCAAGTGTCACGCCAGCGTGGTTAAACGCAGCGGCTGCCAATGCTGTCAGGTGATGTACGCGACGCGCGATTTTCTTCAAGCCTTCTGGACCATGATACACAGCGTAGAAAGCCGCCATGTTCGCCAGTAACGCCTGAGCGGTACAGATATTTGACGTGGCTTTTTCACGGCGAATATGTTGTTCGCGTGTTTGCATTGCCATACGCAGCGCTTGGTTGCCTTTAGTATCAACCGAGACGCCAATCACGCGGCCTGGCATGGTGCGCTTGAGTTTGTCACGTGTTGCCATAAATGCAGCATGTGGACCACCAAAGCCCATTGGCACGCCGAAACGTTGCGCCGAACCAATCACCACGTCTGCGCCCATTTCACCCGGTGCTTTTAGCAGGGTCAATGAGAGAAGGTCGGTAGCGACTGCGACTAAGGTTTTCTTGGCTTGTGCAGCAGCAATCAAGTCGGTCAAATCACGGACTTGCCCTGTGGTGCCAGGGTATTGCAGCAATGCGCCAAAAACATCATGCGTTGACAATGACTCTTCTGGGCCGACAATCACATCAAAGCCCATGAACAGGGCGCGAGTGTTGATCACGTCCAGCGTTTGAGGGTGAACGTTGTCTGCAACGAAGAATGCATTGCTTTTGCTTTTACCGCCACGCTTACACAAGGTCATGGCTTCGGCAGCTGCGGTTGCTTCGTCCAGTAGAGAGGCGTTCGCCAGATCCATGCCCGTCAAATCCATCACCATTTGTTGGAAGTTCAACAGTGATTCAAGACGACCTTGAGAGATCTCTGGCTGGTATGGCGTATAGGCGGTGTACCAACCTGGGTTTTCTAGTACGTTGCGCAAAATTGGGTGTGGCGTATGTGTGCCGTAGTAACCTTGACCAATAAAGCTGCGCTTGATGACGTTCTTGCTCGCAATGGCTTTAAGCTTTTGCAGCATAGCGACTTCGCTCAATGCGTCATCAAGGTCTAGCGGTTGTGGCAAACGAATGCCAGCGGGCACGGTTTCTTCAATCAAATGCTCGACGCTGGTGGCGTTAACGGTTTTTAGCATCTCTTGTTGGTCGGCTTCACGCGGACCATTGTGACGAGTCGCAAACTCAGCATGTGGTTGAAGTTGATCGAGTAGGCGTGATTCTGTCATGACCTGACTCCTGAATTAGTCTTCGATGGTTTCTTGGTAAGCGTCAGCATTCATCAGATGATCAAGGTTGCTGTCATCTGCGAGCTTGATTTTTGCAATCCAGCCGCCTTCAAAAGGTTCTTCGTTGACTAGCTCTGGGCTGTCTTCGAGATTCTCGTTCACTTCAACGACTTCACCGTTTACTGGGCCGTAAATATCAGATGCGGCTTTTACAGATTCTACGAGAGAAAAGCCTTCGCCAACTTCGACGTCGCTGCCGACTTCTGGCAGATCGACAAAAACGACATCGCCAAGAAGCTGTTGAGCGTGCTCAGAAATACCAACAGTTACAGTGCCGTCGCCATTGTCTTTTACCCACTCATGGCTCTCAGAAAACTTCAGGGTTGCATCCATTTTTACATCTCCGTATGAAACGAGTTAATTGTTGTCTGTTACTCAAGCAACAGAAAATTCGGGCTTCCTAGGTGTTCAGGTTTAGGTATTCAGTTTTTCCAACTGAACACCTATATGTTCGTGGTGTTTGTTAACACGCGAAATCTCTTAACAAGCGACGACGTTGATAGCGATAGCGTTCGTTGCTAAGCCGCCTTGCGATGTTTCTTTGTATTTACTCATCATGTCTAGCCCCGTCTCATGCATGGTTTTAATCACGCTATCGAGCGAAACATGGTGGCTGCCATCACCACTGAGGGCGAGTCGCGTTGCGTTAATTGCCTTCACTGCGCCCATGGTGTTGCGTTCTATACATGGCACTTGTACGAGGCCATTAATCGGGTCGCAGGTTAGGCCAAGGTTATGTTCCATGCCGATTTCAGCTGCGTTTTCAATTTGCTCTGGTGTGGCATCCATGGCAGCGGCTAACCCAGCAGCAGCCATCGAACACGCCACGCCAATTTCACCTTGGCAACCGACTTCTGCCGCGGAAATAGAGGCATTGGTTTTGTACAGTGAACCAATCGCCGCAGCAGTGGCTAAAAATGTGCGTATACCTTCATCATTGTTTGGCGATACAAATTTATTGTAGTAAGCCAACACAGCAGGAATGACACCCGCAGCACCGTTTGTTGGTGCCGTTACAACACGTCCACCTGCGGCATTTTCTTCATTGACCGCCATCGCGTACATGTTGACCCAATCGTTCGTGTCGACAGGCAAACCGTCAGTGTCTTTCTTCAAGATAGAGTCATGTAATTTCTTGGCGCGTCGCTTCAGTTCCAACCCGCCGGGCAAGACACCATCTTCAACAATGCCGCGTTCAATGCAGGCAAGCATGACTTCCCATATTGCGTCGACCTGCTCGTTGACCGAGTTTATCGTTGCCTTTTTGTCATCATGTTTGGCTCGTGCCAATTCGTTAAGAAACATGATTTGTGAAATCGATTTTTGTTCACTTTCACAATGAGCAAGCAACTCAACCGCGCTGCTAAAAGGAAAGGGCGGTTTGAAATCAGAAGCGAGTGCATCTGTCTCACCTTTCTTAACGACAAAACCTCCGCCTACAGAGAAGTACGTGCAAGAGAGCAACTCTTCATCGCTTTCCCCAAAAGCCGTTAGCGTCATACCATTTGGGTGCTCTGGGAGCACCTTGTCGAAATGGAAGACCAAATCAGTCTCCCAGTCGAACGGAATAAAGCGATGTCCGTCTAACGGTAACTCTTTGCTGCCTTTCACCATGGCTGTCATGGTGGGGATGTCATCTGAGTTTATGGTGTCTGGCCATTCCCCCATCAATCCCATAACACATGCAACGTCTGTTGCGTGGCCTTTTCCGGTCAAGGCGAGTGAGCCATATAGCTCGACACGTACCTTTTCCACACTGTGTAGCAGTTCGTTATCACGTAAAGCAGAAGCGAATCGGGCGCTTGCCAACATAGGTCCCACTGTGTGGGAGCTTGATGGGCCTACGCCAATTTTAAACAGGTCAAACATGCTATGGCTCATCGCACGTATCCTTGCTTTGTAGGTTATGCATCACGGATGTCATCGTTGTGACTGAACCGTGTCATGTGTTGTGGCCTTATCTTCGCACCGTGTTGTCTATTAGCGTGTGTTTCAACACATCACTACTTTGGGTATAGCAACAGTGGTTCGTTATCGTTATTTTGGCATCAACATTTGCGTAACATACAACTCGAATTTGCGGCCTGCAAAACAAAATTTCTTATAGGAAACTCTCAATGTGATCTCATAGACAGTTCTGAGTTTCAATCGCCAGTTCATCGTCACTTGGCGACCCATCTCACGCAATCGTTTGCCTTTTTACTATTTTGCTGAAAGAATTGCAATTATAAATGACGAATAAATAATTAATTATCAATAAAAACAATGATTTAATTCGTTTCTTGTTTTGATGTGTATTTTGCGGTCTGAATAGCCATGATTCCTATCAATAGGGATCGCGCTGGACTTCTCCATTGAGGGCGCTAAGGTAAATACGTAAGTTTCCTATAGGAAACTTTTTGTTAAAAATGTTAACTTGCCCGTATTGAGTAAACGTAATCTCGTGTAAAAATGGCCGTGCCACAGAATCGCGAGTAAGGCGTTGTGAAGAATCGGCAAGGTGAGGGACGAACAATGACAGATTCAGATGCACAGGATGTGTATCCGTCAGTAACCATTGAAAGATCGAATGGTCAAGCGGATGCCCATATCGCACCGCTAAAACTCGGTGAAAGGCTGAAGGAAATTCGAACGGGCAGTGGACTGACGTTAGAAGAAGCGAGCAAGCTAACTGGTTTGGCGCGTTCTACCTTGTCTAAGATTGAAAATGAACAAATATCACCGACCTTTCAAGCCATGCAAAAGCTGGCGGCGGGGTTGAGTATTGATATTCCGCAACTCTTCGCGCCGCCAAAACAGACCAAAGCGATGGGCCGCCGAGACGTTACGCGCGTTAATGAAGGCAAGATGCGACCAACAGGCACGTATGAGCATGAACTGTTGGCGTCGCAATTAACCAATAAGAAAATGTTCCCTTTCAAATCTCGTGTCCGCGCACGTTCTTTTGAAGAGTATGACGAGTGGATTCGACACGATGGTGAAGAGTTCTTGTTGGTGTTGGAAGGCAGCATTGCTTTCTTTTCGGAATTTTATGAATCGATAGAGTTGAACGAGGGCGATAGCGTTTATTACGACGCTGCAATGGGCCATATGCTTACCTCGGTCAGTGAAGAAGATGCCCTGATTTTATGGGTAACCGCGTCTTGACGGTTTAGGAAAAAATTAATGCCGCTACGTGACGTAGTGGACAGTGAGAACGTCGGCAGAAGCCGTGATCATGGAGTGAAACATGTCTCAAGATCTTTTGAAAACACCGCTATACGATTTGCACGTTGAGATGGGTGCGAAAATGGTGCCATTTGCTGGCTACGATATGCCTGTTCAATACGCGTTGGGCGTGCGCAAGGAGCACATTCATTGTCGTGAAAACGCAGGTCTATTCGATGTGTCACACATGGGGCAAGTTCGTCTGCATGGCGAAAATGCTGCGAAAGCATTAGAAGCCTTGGTTCCTGTCGACATTATCGACTTGCCTTCAGGCAAACAGCGTTACGCCATGTTTACCAATGATCAAGGTGGCCTAATGGACGACCTGATGGTGGCAAACTTTGGCGACCATCTGTTTGTTGTGGTGAATGCTGCGTGCAAAGACCAAGACATTGCGCATCTTCGAGCCAATCTGCCAAATGACGTATCTCTGGAAGTGATTGAAGATCGCGCATTGCTGGCACTTCAAGGCCCTAAAGCGGCTGCCATTTTAGCCACCGTGAACCCCGCCGTGGCTGACATGGTATTTATGGATGCGGCTGCTATGGATCTCGGTGGCGTTGAATGTTTGGTGAGCCGCTCGGGTTACACCGGCGAAGATGGCTATGAAATCTCAGTGCCTGCCGATCAAGCTGATGCTTTTGCTCGTCAATTGCTCGCGCATGATGATGTTGAATGGATTGGTCTTGGCGCGCGTGATTCATTACGCCTTGAATGTGGCCTATGCCTCTATGGTCATGACATTGACACGACAACGACGCCAGTCGAAGCAAGTTTGCTTTGGGCGATCAGCAAGCCTCGCCGTGCTGATGGTGAACGTACTGGTGGTTTCCCTGGTGCAGACATTGTACTCGACCAAATTGCCACCAAAGATGTTCAACGCAAACGCGTTGGCTTGTTAGGCACGAGTAAAGCCCCTGTTCGTGAAGGCGCAAAACTGTTTGATGCCGATGACAATGAAATTGGTATCGTGACGAGCGGTACATTCGGGCCAACCAAAGGCCAACCCGTTGCAATGGGTTACGTGACGACTGAGCTAGCAGTATTGGGCACAGAAGTGTTTGCGGAAGTCCGTGGTAAGAAGTTACCAATGGTGATCGAAAAGATGCCATTCGTACCGCAACGGTACTATCGCGGATAATGTAACCTTAAGGCGGATAATGTAACCCTAAGCGTCGCCAGCATAACCATCTACACAATCAGTGGCACAACAGCGTCAGTTTTTTGCCGCCATGTATGCCACCACTTGTTGCCGCTATGCGCTGTTGGTGGTTAGAACGACATCGTCGTATTGTCGCAATAATGAAATGACCAATGAAAGGCCAGAGCAAACGCTCTGGCCTTTTTGCTTTGTTCTCAACACACTGCAAATTGCCCACCGAGAGACTGTCAGATATTTTTACACATCATGCTAAAGCTGGCATTTTCTATGCAATGAGTATTGAGCCTTTTATCATTAGCAAAATGGAATGCAAGGCAAAGGGCAACATAGAGATGTGACTCATTGCAGAACAATGGAATTTTGCGAGCGATTCACAGAGATTTGGATTAATGTCTTATATGTACGACATGATGTCGATAGGAGATATAGCAGTATGCTTGCAGAACAACGGGATGAGATTGATAACCCTCTGATCTGGCCAATACTCAGTGTGCTAGAAGGCTCCAATGAGAGCTGGAAAGTTCACTACCTGATGGCTGAACTTCAGAAAAATACCATCATGGACCATTTGGATGATGATCCCCAATTGGATCTGTTCAAGCGCAATTTCCTTATCATGAACGCGCTCTACCAATTGCAGGAATCCCTGTTGCCAAATCAATGGCTGCAGGTTGAATCAATGGATATTCGTTTAATGTGGCGAGGGGCGGGGGCAGGATTCGTTCAGCATGAAGTTAATCGTGATGATCCGCTTCGCGAGTATTACATGGATTGGAAAAACTATGATGCACAAACAGAAGATGTACGGGAACTTCTGAAGTCGTTCTGGAAACGCTATCAACAGCATGTTGGGCATTGTAGCGAAACAACGGTCGAACGACGAAATGCTCTAAACGCATTGGGTTTGTCAGACAGTGCCACTGACACTGAGATCCGCCGCCAATGGCGCAAAATGGCTCTGAAATGGCACCCCGATCGCCCTGAAGGCAATGCGGAAACATTCAGAACCATGTGTGAGGCGTGGCAGAGCTTAAGGCTCTAGTTGCTGGATAATCATGTATTGTTAACCGCGTCTTGTTAAGCGCGCATTGTTAACCACGTCTTGTTAATGACTTCTTGATAACTGATGAAGAGAGTCCGAAACCCAGCGAATCACTAGCTGGGTTTTTTATTGAGCGAGTGTCGGCTCTTTGCCGATGACAGGGTAAACAGCACTAAGGTTAGCATAACAATACTTCCGCCAATCAGTACCTTGTCACTGGGCACTTCACCCAGCACCATCCATACAAACAGTGGTCCCAGTATCGCCTCTAATAGCATGAACAGATTGGCATGAGCTGCCGGAAGAAATTTCGGGCCAATGGATATCAGGATAAACGCGGAAGGAACCACAACCGCGCATAGGATGATGACATAAACCCACTCTTGTGATGTTAGCGAGAGTGGCTCCGCGCCTGCGAGTATCGCAATCATTGCGGTACATAGCCCGCCAAAAACCAAAAACAGGGGCGCATTTTCACTTTTGCTTTCTCGCAACACCACGAAATAGATAGCGAGCATTAATGCCGTGACCAAGGCCAACATATTGCCAAATGAGGCATTAGGCAGGGCTTTACCGTAGAAAACAAACACAATGCCTAGTGTTGCCGCCACAATGGCAATCAAGGTGCGCAATTCGATGGTTTCTTTTAGGAAAACAAAAGCAAGTGCAGCGCAGATTAAAGGGCTGACGTTGATGATAATGAGCGTGCTGGCAACTTGAGTGTGTTCAATAGACAACACAAAACATACTGTCGAAAGAGAGAATGCCACTGAACCTATCAGTAAGCTTTTAGAGGGTTTGCGAAGGGCTTTCAGGGTTTGTTCAGGTTTTGTTGCCATCGTAAAAGCTAACACCACCAAGGCCGAAATGATTCCTCGCCAGAACAGCAGCGTCCAACCGGATGATTCAATTAAGCGAATGAGAAGGCTATCAACACTCAATATGCCAACGCCAGCCATCATGGCTAGCGTTCCTTTGTAAATCGGTGCCAATGCATACACTCCCTGTGCCTATTACATCAATAAACCGTTAATGACATGTTCATTTATGACGCGTTCCAATCGTAAGTGCAATCATGCTTTTGCTTTTTCTCACTTTATCAACAGCGACTAGGGGTCTACGCTTATCTGAGGTAGTGTCACCAATTCGAGATCCTTGGAGACAAAATGAGATCGATTCGTCACATATTCTTTGCATTGATGGGATTTATTCTCCTGCTTGGTGTGCTAATAATTTCCGCCAATCTCCGTTCGGAGGCGCTGTCTAAAGAGATCAATTTGATCTACGAGCAACGTTACCAACAATTTAGGTTAGCGACCGAACTTAAGAACAGTTCAGATTTGCTCACACAGTTTGCGCGCAACTATGCGATAACCTCCAACAAGCGCTGGCGTCATTTGTTTGATCATGTCAACGCGGTCCGAGAAGGGCATTTACCACTGCCAGAAAGCTACAATTTCGATTACTGGGCGCAATTGTCCGATCCAAATTATGAAGTCCAAGAACCCGATATTCCTATCCGTCCTGACTATCCGTCTTTGTTGAGCCGCTTGCGAGAGTCGGGCATCAGTGAAGCGCATATGTCTTTCTTAACACAGGCGCTTTCGCGGTCTCAGGCACTAATATCCATTGAGCAAGATGCCATGTCGATTGTGCAAGGCAGAAAGCGAACCGCACGAGGTTTTGAGCGCGTTATCCCTGATAGACAACTGGCTCAAGATATGCTTTTTGGCCCTGAGTATATCCATGAAAAAAACAAAATCATGGGGCCCATTGGTGCCTTTTACGACATCATCAATAAAACAACGCGCAGCAAATTGGATGAACTCATTCAGCAGCGCAGTAATATGGACGGTGTGGCCACCTCCATGTCATTCCTATTGATATTGACCGTTGGTCTTTCCACTGTGCTGCTGTGGTATCGCTTCCTTAAACCGCTCGACAATATTCGCCGCGTGATCGTCAACAAAGTCCGTAACAAGGAATTTGAGTTCAAACTCGATGTAGACAGCCAAGGTGAGCTGAAAGACCTCGCCGCGGCGCAAAATGAAGTGTTGGCTGAGATTGCTCAGCGATTTGAATTTAGTCGACAGATTAAGGCGTTTTCCGACCTTATTCGTGGCTGTTCTGATACCAAAGATCTCGGCTTACAAGTTGCGAACTTCTATTCGCAACGTCTCGAATTGCCGTATGTGGCGATTTATGTTCATCGAAACGAGAAACTGCATTTGGTTGGTGGCGTCGGGATCGACGAAACCACCAAAGAGATGGACGTTGAGTCGGTCTCTTTCCATCGCACGATTATGCTCACCAAAGAATATCTGCGTATTCGAAATGAAAAAGATAAGTTCTCTTTGATGCTGCCAGCCGGAGAGTTGCGGTTGGAAGAGATGTATTTCATGCCACTTGTCGTCAATAACGACATGGTCGGTGTGCTTGAGTTAGGTTCAACGCGTTCCTTTACTGATCAGGAAATTGATTGGTTGCTGGAAGCGCAGGAAGATTTGGCGGTAGGCATACAGCTCACCATTAACTCTGAGCTACAACTTGAAGCCGAGCAGCGCGTTTCTGAACAGCTCAAACTGAACCAGCAAATTATCAATGCGATTCCTAACCCGACCTATTTCAGAAATACCAACGGCGTATACATTGGCGTGAACGATGCGTTTACCGATTTCCTCGGACTGTTTTATGTCGATGTGGTGGATAAAGCGCCGAGTGAGTTGTTCCCTAGTGATGTCGCGAGCATGTTCAGCGAAAAAGAAACCGCATTGCTGGAGAGCCCTGGGTCGAGTGTTTATGACATTGAACTGCCCAATCCTAGCGGTGATATTCGCATCTTGACCGTATATGAAGCGACTTACTTTGGCAGTGATGGAGAACCGCTAGGCATTGTTGGGTTATTCGTTGATGTCACGACTCAGAAACGTTTGGAATCTGATTTGATCTCCGCAAAAGATCAGGCCAACGAAGCCAGTAAGGCAAAAGGTGAGTTCCTCGCCAATATGAGTCACGAAATTCGTACGCCAATGAACGCGATACTAGGGATGTCGCACCTTGCGTTATTGACGGATTTGAATGATAAGCAGCGAAATTATGTCGGTAATATAGAGAAAGCGGGTAAATCTCTGTTGGGCATTATCAATGACATTTTGGACTTTTCCAAAATTGAAGCTGGGAAACTATCTGTTGAACATATCGGCTTCCGCTTCAGTGAAGTGCTCGACAACATCAGCAATATCATTTCTGTAAAAGCGAAAGAAAAAGATTTGGAATTGATATTCGATATCGATCCCGACCTGCCTGACGATCTGGTGGGTGATCCTTTGCGCTTGGGCCAAATCATCATCAACTTGACCGGTAATTCGGTGAAGTTTACCGAAAGCGGTGAAATCATCATTCGGGCGAAGAAATTGTCTGAATGTGACGATATGGTGGAAGTTCAATTCGACATTCAAGATTCAGGCATTGGTATGTCTGAAGAGCAGCTTGGGCGTTTGTTCCAGTCGTTCTCACAGGCGGACGGGTCAATTACCCGTAAATATGGTGGCACAGGGTTGGGCTTAACCATATCCAAGAGCTTTGTTGAATTGATGGGCGGTCGGATATGGGTGGAGAGTGAACCAGGACATGGTTCAACGTTCTCATTCACCATTCGATGTGGTCGAAGCGAAGCGAGTATCAAAGAGCAAGTGGCAAGAACCACAGTGCTTAATGATAAACGTGTGCTGGTGGTGGATGACAACCAAGCGTCACGAGACATCATGTATGCGTTGCTTGATAACTTGGATTTACGCGTTGCTGCTGTATCAAACGGTGAAGAGGCCGTGTTTGAAGTGCAATCAGCAGATGAAGGTAATGATGGTTTCGATGTGGTGGTGATGGACTGGAAGATGCCGGGCATCAATGGAGATGAAGCCACATTGCAGATCCACGCATTAGACATTGGGAAAATGCCGAAAGTGATTCTGGCCAGTGCGTATGGCGAGGATGCTGGGTTGATTGGTGACGACATCCAAAACATCTTTGATGCGTCATTGGTGAAACCAATTAACCCGTCGTCGTTGTTTGATGCATTAATGGAAGCGTTTGGGCAGGAGGAACTGAAACTTCTCAATAGTCGAGATGCTCATGAAGAAGTCTCCGAAGACATAGATTTCAGCGGCTTGAATATCTTGCTGGTGGAAGACAACATGATTAACCAAGAAGTTGCCAAAGGAATACTGGAGCAATTTAACCCAACGATAGAAGTGGCTGACAACGGCCAGATTGCGCTCGACATGGTGCAAGAGCAACGATTTGATATTGTGCTCATGGACATGCAAATGCCTGTCATGGATGGCGTGACAGCCACTCAAAAAATCCGAGAGATTGAATCTCTTGCTGACATGCCAATCGTAGCAATGACAGCCAATGCGATGGAGCGAGACGTTAAGCAATGTAAAGAAGCGGGCATGAATGACCACGTTTCTAAGCCAATTGATGTTGACGAGTTGATTTCAGCGATTCGCCGTTGGACCGCGGCATCGAAAGAAACCGTTAAAACCTCTGTGGTGATGAACGCACCTAAATCCGAGGCACTAGAAACCCACGCGGATATGGCGAACATTGACCCCTTAGTGCTGGATGCGAACGAAGGCATACAGCGTATTGGTGGTAATGCAACGGCGTATTGGAAAGTGATCGGTGCATTCACCGACACCAAATTGGCGGTAATTGATAAAATCCGACAAGCATTGGCTGACGGAAACCGAGACGATGTTGAAATGTTTGCGCATTCATTAAAAGGTGCTGCCGCCAATGTGTCAGCGAAGGGCTTGGCGGTTATCGCTGGAACATTGGAAGATCAATCAGGGTCGGATCTTAAAATGGATCCTGTGCTGATGGATAAAATCGAAGTGTGTTTGAAAGAAATCAAAACATACATTCCGGTAGAAAAAGAGAAAAAAGTTGAGGAAGAAGCCGCTTTTGCAGGGTATACCCCGAGGGAGTTTCGAATTGAACTCGAACAACTGAAGATCTTGCTCAACAACTTTGACACGCAGGCCGTTGATTTCATTTCAGGTATTAAAGAAAGCTCGAAGAGTATGAATGTCGATCTCGCGTCTGTCGAAGACGCCATTCGTAAGTTTGAGTATGAAGTTGCCGCGAAGAAACTTGAAGCCGTATTAGCAACGTTGGGTGTTGATGAAGAGGAAGACACGCCAACCTTGTTTTAAATGGCCATACCTTGTTTTGAAAGGTAATACCTTGTCGCTCTAAAATTAAAAGGCCGCCAATGAACAACATTGGCGGCCTTTCTTCAGTCTGTTTTGCATAACATTGGTGTGTCGAGGACACCAAGATATGACTTATTTTGCCAGTGAGCGGCTACGCAATTCGAAAATCAGCTTTTCAGCACTGCACTCGAACTTCAGTTTAACGCTCAGTGGGCTGAAGGAAAAATCAGCTTCTGCATCGAGATCATGAATCACTGCGTCATTAACTTCTTTTGCAAGTGCAAGGTATGCACCAAACTCAGCGAGGGCAGCAGCTTTATCAGTTGCAAAGATTTCGACTTCAGCAACGTCGTCGCCTTCGCTGATCACGTAACCCATTTCAGCGGTTACACCACAAGCATCACATACTTGAATTTCTTCCTGGCTCATTGATCACTCTCTCGATGTTAGGGATGAGGATAGTCATCGCCTGATATATTTGACGTAATATTACTACATTTAACGGTGCGTTTTGTAGGGTTTTTTCCG
The DNA here is from genome assembly GCF_000621165.1 of Enterovibrio calviensis DSM 14347. GTDB lineage: Bacteria > Pseudomonadota > Gammaproteobacteria > Enterobacterales > Vibrionaceae > Enterovibrio > Enterovibrio calviensis. The sequence goes on from NZ_JHZA01000001.1 coordinate 798,178, forward strand.
AGCGAGAGAAAGTAAAAATCGAAAGAGTACTGGCCGCGATAAATGAAAAACGGGCCATAGGGCCCGTTTAAATCATTGAAGTGTAATAAAGAGAGGAGTTTACTCTTCCCACTGCACCAATTTATCAGACGGCCAGCTGGCGCCCACATCGTGGTACTGTTTTTCAAGTAAGTGACGGCGAATTTTCAACGTTGGTGTTAGTAGGCCGTTTTCAATGCTCCACGCTTCTTTGATCATCAACACACCTTTGATTTTCGCGTGTGATTCCAACTCTTTGTTAATGGTCTCGATGGCATTCGTCACTTTGCGCTCATAGCGCGCACGGTCAAAGTTAGGGAATTGATGAGGAAGAGCCAGCAGAATTGGGCCTGGCATACCTGAACCCACCAAACACATCATTTCTACGTTACTAAGTTCAAACAGGCGCTTTTCAATTGGAACAGGGCTAACAAACTTACCTTTGGCAGTTTTGAACGTATCATTTTTACGCCCTTGGATGGTGAGGTAACCATCTTGATCAATGTCGCCAATATCGCCAGTGTGCAGCCAACCGTCGATAATAGATTCTGCACTCGCTTCTGGATTTTTGTAGTACCCAGCAAAAAGTCCCTGACTTTTCGCCAAGATTTCACCATCGGCTGCGATGCGCAGTTCAATGCCGGGCCCTGCATTGCCCACAGTGCCGATTTTATCAGCTCTAAAAGGGTAATTTAGGGTGGTGTAAGCGAAAGCCTCAGTCATACCCCAGGCTTCGGTAATGTGCAGACCGAGCTTTTCGTACCATTCTAACAGTGCGGCTGAAACTGGCGCCGAGCCACAACCCAGCACGCGCGCTTGGTCTAGGCCGAGATTCTGTGCAATTTTCTTTTTTATCAACCCTGACACAACAGGGATTTTCAACAACAGATTCAGTTTGGCTGGTGGTAGCTTTTGCTGAATACGTTGCTGGAACAGTGTCCACAATCGAGGCACAGAGATAAATAAAGTAGGGCGATGCATTTTCACATCGTCAATAAACGTATCAAGAGACTCTGGGAACGCCGTACAGATACCTGATAGCAATGCCGTACCCAAGATGTAAACACGCTCTGTGATGTGCGCGAGGGGTAGATACGAGAACAGTCGCTCGCCGTCTTTCATGCCGATATGGTTGATCAGCTGCTGTGATGACCAAGCAAACGCACCGTGGGTGAGCATGGCACCTTTCGGCAAACCTGATGTTCCTGACGTATAAACAATCGACATTAAGTCGTCGTCTTTGTGGTCAGGGTTAACGTCAGCTCGGCTATGCTGCGCAATTAAATCGCCCCAGTCGTAACCACAATGAATGGTTGGGTAGGGGAGCGCAATAGTGGGTAACTTACTGCGAGTTTCTAGCGTTTCTTTTAGTGCTTTCGTGTCGTCGAGTTTGCCGACGAATAGCAATTTGGCTTCTGAGTGGTCAAGACAATGACCAATGGTGTCGCTGCCTGCGGTCGGAAAAATAGGAACGCTGACATAGCTTCCAAGCATCAACGCGAGATCGGTGATAAACCACTCGGCGCAGTTTTTAGAGATAAGCCCGACTTTGTCCCCTGGCTCTAATCCCATCCCCCTTAACGCCGATACCATTCTTAAGGCTTGGTCGACGACATCAGAATACGTGAAGTCCGTGAACTGGCGATTAATGATTTGGCGAAGAAAAATCTCATTAGGACGTTCTTCAGCCCAGCGCAGTGCTTGTTGGTAAGGTTTTGATTGAGCCATAAAGGACCCCGTATAGCTGTAGGGAATAGAGTAATAGTTTTAATTCTATGTTATCGAAGTGTTAAATTAAGGATTTTGTTGCGCTAACGTCAAGTGATTCATTCAAACGCTTGTTCAAATTTTGATGCAGGTAACGCTCAGTGCTTTTAAAACTGTTTTTAAGTATAACAATAGCATTTTGCTTTCAGTACGTTACAGGATTGGGTGATTGATGTGACGACAAATCTAACCCTGTTCACGCTTCTCGGAATTTTGGCTTACTTTTGCTCAAAAAATAAACGCATGTACTATCTTTAAGATCGTTAGCTTAAGGGTTGGTGGTCGGTAACTCTTTTGTGTGATGCAGAATCAAGACATACAGCAAAGCGATAACACTACTAAAAGCGCTCGCGGCAATTGTCGCTATGTCTTGGTTTTTTATGAGTTACAGAAGCCATGAAACAGGGATAAAACGATGCCAAAGAGAAGCAAGGAAGATACAGAAATCACGATTCGCTTGATACTTGACGCTGTGGTCGATCAATTGGTGACGTTGGGTTACGACAAGATGTCATACACGACGCTTAGCCAGCAGACGGGTATATCACGCACTGGGATTAGTCATCATTTTCCAAAGAAGACCGATTTCATCACGCGTCTTGATGACAGGTTGCTAGGAATATTGATTGATCGGCTCGACCTTGAAGGTGATAAGCGTTCGTTTATTGAAAGCTGGTTAACAGCGCTTCGCTCAGATAATCGTTTTACCGCGGTACTCCGTCTCTTTTTTCTGCACACTGTTTCGTCAGAGAATGCCGTCGAGTTCACGAGTCATGCGAGCCAGAAACTGCATGATGTTTGCTGCAATCGATACGGTGAAGAATTCGAAAAAGAATTTGAATGGCTGCTGGGTAAATCACTGCTTACCATGGCGTGACCGCTGAGTCATCGATGCAAGGCAACAACACTTCTTTTATAAAGGCGTCCCTAGTGGGCGTTTTTTGTTCATACCTCTTTATTGGCGCTGTGTTTTTTTTCTAGAAATGCACCCATTCTTGATCTGAGACAGTAAAAGGGTGAAAAACACCTTATCGTTCAAATAAAAGTTGAGTAGCTCAAAAATAATTGAATAATGGGTATTCTGAACGTTCCGTATCACCCATTTGCCAACGAGATTTTTCATGAGCAATTCACTAGTACTCGTCCTGAACGCAGGCAGTTCCTCTCTTAAATTCGCATTGATGGATGCACAAACCGGCGAGGCGATGTTATCTGGCCTTGGTGAGTGCTTCGGCCTTGACGATGCGCGTATTAGCTGGAAGCGCGAAGGACAAGACAAGCAAGAAGTTATGCTTGAGCAAGGTGGTAGCCACCACGAAAAAGCGGTGGGTCTCATCGTTGAATTGGTCGAAAGCATGGACGTGGGTAGCCGATTGGTTGCTATCGGTCACCGTGTTGTTCACGGTGGCGAGAAGTTTGCTACTGCGACCTTGCTTGATGAAAGTGTTGTGGCAGAGATTGATGCGTTGAGCGATCTGGCTCCGCTGCACAACCCAGCCAACGTCATGGGCATTCGTGCTGCGATGAAGGCGTTCCCAAGCCTGCCACAAGTGGCTGTGTTTGATACTGCATTCCACCAAACCATGCCAGAGAAAGCCTTCACTGGTGCAATCTCTAATGAGCTTTACAAAGATTACGGCATTCGTCGTTACGGATTCCACGGCACAAGCCACTACTTTGTTAGCCGCGAAGCCGCGAAGGTATTGGACAAGAACATCGATGAAGCTAACTTCATTTCTGTTCACCTAGGTAACGGTGCATCTGTTTGTGCAGTGCGCAACGGTCAATCAGTTGATACCTCAATGGGCTTTACGCCGCTTTCTGGTTTGATGATGGGCACACGTTGTGGTGACCTTGACCCAGGCATCATTGAGTTCCTGCTGAAAAAAGGCTGGAGCCAAGAGAAAGTATTCGAAGCACTGAACAAGAAATCCGGTTTCTTGGGTGTGTCTGGCCTAACTTCTGACGCACGTGGCATTCTTGAAGCCATGGAAAGCGGTCACGAAGGTTCGAAGCTGGCGTTTGAAGTATTCACCTACCGTGTGGCGAAATACATCGGTTCTTACCTGATCCCTCTAGACAGCCTAGACGCGATTATCTTCACCGGTGGTATCGGCGAAAACTCGCTGCCAATCCGTCGTGAAATCCTAAGCAACCTGAAACTGTTGGGCTTTGTTGAAGATGAAGCGGGCAACGAAGCGGCACGCTTCGGCAATGGTGGCATCATCGCGAAATCAGAAATGATGGGCGCGGTAGCGATTGTTGTACCAACCAACGAAGAGTTCGTTATCGCTTCACAAGCGGCTAGCTTTGCTAAGTAAGTAACGACACCGAATGGTTATATGAATAGCCGCTGATGAGAATCAGCGGCTTTTTTTGAGTCGTCTGCTAATACATTTTGTGCTGCTAATAAAAAAGTTACTAGCCTTAACCTGTTACTGTTCTATGTAAGAGCGGGTAGCGGATAATAAGAAGCAGGCATACTTTTTCACTAACCGCTTTCTATCATAAAAGAGAATTAACTAATCGTTCTCCCCAACTCTTATCCAACCTTCTGCAAGATCAGGGTCAATCCAACTCGAGCCTGATGCTGCTATCTTTTGTACCGTGGTCAAATACGTCTGTTGTCTGGGAATAAAACTTCGCCACTGATAAATAGCTCTACGTCTTACAATGCCATCGAGCAGATCTTGAGGATCGACGATTTCTAAAATTGTGGCAGAGGGACTTGCGGCGTAAAGTGGCGCAGAAAGCTGGTATTTTTCTGTCGGTTTTTCTTGCTGTTCTTTTTTGTCCTTTTTCTCAGTGTCCTTAACCTCACTTTCCTCTTTAATAACAGAGAGCTGAAGCATGGCAAAGTTTGAGGGATTTTGTGGATGTAGCGGTTTGTCGACCACGTCGAAGAACAGTTGATTGTGCATTTTGGCGTTGTCTTTGCCATTCGATGATGCGGTTTTCAAAACAACACGAAGTTCCAAAATGTCGTCCGGTAGGAGTTCATAGTTATCGAGCTCCAGCGTGTAGGACAAATGATCCCTACCATCAATAGCGTTGGGCCAGCCAAATTTTGCCATTTCCTCGTTCTGAGGTTGGCCATTCGACGTTCTGTTACGGTATACGGCCAATTCCAAAACGTTGTCTTTGAGTGTGGCAATGTTGTTACTGATTGAACCTCCACCAAATGTTATTGATGCATTGGTCTCTTCGCTATCGTCTTGGCGTAGCCCAAGAGCCAGCTCCAATCTGTCATTTTTCCTGACATCGTTAAGGTCGGCGGCAAAGACCAGATCTACTTTTTCGGCAACTCCAACAGGGCAGAAGTCCATTTTTGCAATGCCATTTAGCCGATCGTTGTATTCAGGGTCGTCAAATCGCAGATATACGGGTATTTCTGTCGAGCTGAGTTCGCCACTGGCAGTGAGAAGCTCAAAGCGTAATTGGCGCTCTATTGAATTGTCTCCGTCTGATTTCACTTCGATGATTACCTCTATCGGTGTAGCTGGTGGTTTGCTCATCGCCGCACTGAGAAGTGATTGCTTTGTTGAAAGACTAAACGGATAGAGATCGTGTGCGAGCGTGACTTTCTGATGTTCTATTTCACCCTGAGCTGCCTTTTGAGCTGTGTTCAGTATCTTCTCAATGTGTTGGAGGTCAAGGCTAAACACTTCGCCCTCTAAACGCGCTTCAGCCTTATTCACTAGCCATTTTTCAAGACTTGTTCCAGCCAGTAATTCGAATGACAGAACGCCATTCCATTCACGACCTATCAACCCACGAGAAGGAGACCCAACCTTGAATGATGAGGCCCAAGCTGATCGGGGAGAACGGTCTAAGCCATCGTAGCTACCGTTAATGCTTGGCTTTTGCGCCCGTGGGCCATGCAAAATAAGCAATGGGTCGGTTCCTGCCGCTACGATTTCCCCTTTTTCATGAGAGCTCGCACGTGTCCTGTCGTTGGCAGCCAATAAGGGAGGACGGGGTAGTTTGATATTGATTGGCACTTCAGATGCACGCAGGCCGGAGAAATCGAGACCAAGTCGCGTATCGGCCCAGGCTCCTGCTCTATCTGCCAACCTTGCGGTAAATGATCTGCCTGGGAGTATCGTTTGCATGTATGAAGCCGTTTCATCCGGTGATTTGTGAAGGTGTGCTGTTGGAAGCATGCCATCTGGCAAACGCGCTTGGAAATTGTCTGGCAGAGCACTAGTCAATCGCTGTGATTCCTGTTTTTCATGCCACACTTCAGCCTCACGGAACGAGACTTGAGTGCGGTTATGCATTCGCATTGAAATCTTTTTTTCCCCAGATTTGGTAAGATAGGCAGCAGCGCCATGGTGCAATTGCCAAACGGTTTCAGAAGCTGTTGCAGTTAGCCTTGGGCCATCCGTTTCGGTTCCAAACAGCACATTGTCCTCACTTGCCCATAGTGCGGCTTGCGTTCGTATTGGAGAAAAGCCAGCAACCAGATAGTCGGGCACAGAAATGTTTTTCTCGCTGGGTGGTGTAATTCGCTGAGCCTGAGGTGGGGTTAATCTTGGGAGTGGAGTTGCAGCACTGGGGCGGATATTTTTTACAGCGCTGCTTAGGGCTTTTTCTGTGTCTTTCGATATTACAAAGAAATCGCTGTCACCATCATTGTGTCTGCGTGTGAGCGTGCCGGAGGAGCTCCATGGAGCTAACCGCTGGATAGTTTGATAAGCCCAACGTTTCTCTCGCTGCAGATTATCTTCACCCTCTATAGTCATTTTTATTTGCTGTTTGCTGAGTTCAAGGATCTTTCTTCCATCACGAGCAGCGACATGGACAATCAGCTCGTAAGATTCTGATTTAGAGCTTTTAGCGTCATTTTGAGCGTCATTGACTTCACTTGTAGGGGAGGCAACCAAGTGACCTGCCAAGCTCTGTGCATAGTGTTTCATTGAAGCAAGCAGCGACTGTAAATTTGTTTCTCCTGACTCAGAAGTTGGGGCGGCACTGCTACCTCCCTGTGAAAACGTAAAGCCTTGAGGATTGTTGTCTGGCTTACGCTTACCGAGAACACCTAAGATCAATACCTGATGTAACGCCGGGTAGTGGAGCCCTGCGAGCACCGTTTTATGGCTGCGTTTTATCAGTACGAACGACTGAAAAACCGAACGCGTTTCATAAGGGACTATGGCATCGTTGGAGGCCAATAGCTCGGGAAGTCCTAAAGCGCAGGCGGGGGCATCACCAGGGTGTTTGTTATGGGTGGTATCGGTGACTGATTTTCGGGCCTGGGATAACATTTCCCTGCTTGGTCTAGCGATTGTGCCAGGCAGGGGAAGATCCGTTCCATGTACCCATATGGATTCAGGGTGCGCCAATTTTGTGCGAAAAATGTCCAGGAACTCATCGTCAGGCTGCCAACGATTTGCAGTAAGAATGCTTGAGAAGGGGAGTGGTAAAACAACCCAATCTCTTTCTCCGTTTTCCGCAAAATCTAGCTGATGATGCGCAGAAAGGTCAACCACAAGCCCATTTTCGACGTTTTCATCAAGCCATTTTTGGCGAAGTGTTCCATTAAGTGCACTGTGTTTAGCCACTTTTTGACGGAATAACATTTTGGATAGGTTTGTGTCTTCAAGGTTTAAATTTTTGGGCTTGATGATGGCAAATATCGAACATTCCCCTCTGTCTGGATGACCTTCGTCCAGTTTCCTGAGGTTCGAGCTGAGAACCTGAACGTTCAATAGCCTGACCACTTGGTACTGAATCCAGGACAACTGCGGACGGTCATTTTCTCGACCACCCCAATGCAGGCTATGTTTGACACGTGCAGCAAATTTCAGGTTTTTCCCTGAAAAGCGATGAAACGGTTGCCCCTCTAATATGATGTTAGCGGTATGCTTTATTATCTCAGTGCTGGAAGCATCGAGTTCTAGCTTGTTCCATCCACTTACAAGGTCGTCAGGCATTGCAATTTCGGGCCATGTGAAGAAGTTTTGCACAGGAATTGAGCCATAGAGACGGAAGTTATTGTCACTCCGTGTTTTTTGAAGCGTAAGGCTCGACTGGGTCGAAGCTTTTGGATTGGTGAGATTTGGGTTGAATACAGACAAAGTAGCCTTTGCTTCCAAAACTGCGTTGTTTAGCCGAAATCGAAACTCACCCCGATCTTTCTTATCTTTCTCAATACTCGGCAATGAAATACCTGCGGAAAAAATGCCTTGAATGCTACTTGGGGTGAATGGCTCGCTATCTACAACCTTCTCGTTGCCCGTGTTCCAGAGAAAATGAAGCCCCGTGTTATCCATTACCACGGTTTCGGGTGCAACGCGAATGTTTACGGCCTCGGAAAACAATGGGGTGGTGACAGTGCCATCCGCATGCGTGACTGGCATTGATGGTTGCTTCAGGTCTAACGTGATAGTTGTATAGATGTAAATATCGCTGTTAAGGCTGTCAGAGATAGTAGCCTTAATTTTTAGATCTGCAGCTTTTAGTGCCAACTGCCCTAGACCATTTTCTTCAGCGTCAATAAATGCTCTACAAACCGTCAACTCTCCCTTATGACAATTGTTGTTTTCGAATACAGCCTTGAGAGACCTTGTCGTCCCTTGTTTTTCAAAATGAACTTTAAGTGGAATGCGAAGAGTTGTGCCAAGTAGTGTTACTTGCAACTCACCATTGTCTTCAGAAGGCACGTCAGTGTTAGGCCATTGCTTTAATGTCAGCACTGGAACGGGGTCGTCAAAGCCAGCACGATAGGCTAAAGGCCAACGAATCGAGGTGCTATTGAACGTCTCGAAGCGGGAGGTAAATGTGTCACCAGAAATGGTAAGCACCAGTTTTAGCAATCCATCACTGCCTCTCGGAGGTACAGTGTCAGGGTTTTGGGTATTCACTAACAAAAATGGCTGGCCAATAATTTCAATGGTCAGTTCGTCTTTTCCACGTTTTACGTTGTGAAGAGTAAGCGGAGTAAAGCGGATGCCGTCAACAGTGATGACGTCGGTTTTATATATTTCCTCGTTATATCCTAACCACCAACGAAAGCCTTGAAAAGGCGTATTGAGATAGCTGTTGGCATTGACTGTGTGACGACTCCAATTATCTTGCTCATTGTTATTGTCTAATCGTGCGCGTGGATGCAGTTCTTTGGAGGACTCTTCAAGTGGTACATCGCTGAACCAAAACCTAAGAGATGTATTTGCGTCGCAAGAATAAGGCTTTTTCGCAGACAATAGCGTTACCTTTTCACCGTGAACTTGCAATTCCCGAGCAATAGTTGTGTCTGCGAATTCGAATTGATGAGGCGATATTAAAAGGCCGCGTTGGTCGTGAAATTCCCTTGTCTCGGATGCTTTCAACGTTGCTGTACCAAACTGAAACGCATTGCCCGACGCATCCAGTTTCGCGAACTGACCAATTAAATCCCCTTCACTAGGTAAACCTTCAACTGAGTGCAAATTCTTTTTATCGTCATCGAATGACCATGTCCCGACAGACTTCAGCCACCAAGGAGCAGGCCCGCCTTCATGAAAGCTATGGTCGCCTGCTTCTCGCTCGGCGGTGATGGTTGTAAGTGCGCACAATTTCATTTTGACAGGCGAGGCCGTATAGCCGTCAGTGTGCAAATAGTACTGCGCCTGTTTTTTTGACTCATCGCTTTCGGAGGAAACTAGTTTGAAGGAAACAAGTGTGCGTCGGTCGGTAGCGGAAAGTGCGAGATCTTTTTGTAAGCCAGACCATACTGAATGCCACACTGCATCACTCCAATCTTCCCGCGTTGGCTTGTCCGGTCCGTTGTCCCTGCGTGGCAGAAACAAACGCGGTGCTGCGGGCTCGTGGTTTAGAGCAGTTTGCTGATTGTTTTTCTTTGATTGGTTTTTAGGGATGGTGCTTGTCGCGTATGCCTCATCTCTCCATGCTAAATCACAGCGAATTTCGATAGGCGTTTCTAAAATGGAATGTTTAGTCTCTACGGCGGGTTTATCGCCCCACTGAAGTGTACGGATGGGAATACGCTGGGGGGCTTGATCGTAAGAAGCTAAGCCTGGGTAGGCGACAATACTCGGTAAACCTAGAAATACCATTCCAACTTCATCGCACCAAGACATCATGTTTGTTGGTCTTTCCCAGTTACCGCAGCGAGAAAAAGATATGGCGCTTTTTGTCATGTCCAACGCATTGAGAAACGTATATTCGAGTGTTGTCGAAGTGAAATCTCCCATGTCATTGATTGGGTTTAGTTTCAGCCGAAGTGGAGCTAACTCTCTGCTGCCGGAGGGTGTCCGGCGTTCTTTTCCTGCAAGTGCCAAAGGCATTGTCTGCACTGTGGGCACTTCGTGCTGTCTTATCCAAATCCAAGGAGCTCGCGCGTCATTTGGGTTTTCTAACGTATCCGGAGAAATATCGGTGACCAGCGTTAGAAAATTGTTTTCTATCACCGCGGGTGCATCGGATGCGCCGGCTGAAAACTTCAGGTGGTGCACTCTCAATGAGGTTCGTAACACGGGCACATTATTATGTTTTAGTGACCAAGTTTTAGCTTCAACGTCTCTCAGCATATGCGGAGACACGGCAAGTATACTTCGGGTAGATAGGGCGCGTTCAGCATGGTCTGGGAGCAAACGCTCTGGGGATTGACGGAATGGCGTAATGGGAAGGACACCATCAAAAACGATATCTCCGCCAAATAGTGTGACGTTTGCTTTAGCGATTTCATTGCCCTTGAGGTCAAAGTCCACAGACAGTGTTGCGTCTTCGATATCTGTTAACGAGAAAGACCATATCCTTTGATTATGCGAGAAACCCGGTGCATCAGGACGGTTTTGGAATCCGATTGCACCGCTTACCATTGAGTTGCGATTTTTTTTACTCGATTGAGTGGATTCCTGATTCACGTGTGTGGCTTCAGATTCAGCACTTTTTGGATTAATCGTCAGATCCAAAGACGTAAGTGTGACATTGGGAAAGGGCAGATGAAGCCATCCTGATGTGGTTGGAATGAAGCTCCATATCAACTGATTCAAATGCTCCGGCTCTGGTATTTGTTGAGCTTCGCGGAGCATAGCTGCGGTTCGAATCAGTGGAACAGCGAGTTCCAGTGCTTGTTTTTTCCCTTTGTGATTGTATTCGGCGACCAACAGCGATTCTGATTGGTTTTCACCCTTCGTTTTGTCGGTGGTCTGTTCGTTTGAATAAGTGTATTCAGACCGAAGCCTACTAACTGTACTCTCGATTTCAGGCCCAGAGGTTATCGATGAACGCAAGACCATTCGTTCATCATGCCGATACAGCTTAAAAGAAGGCGGCTTCATAGTTAAGACGCTCAATGACGTGTCTGTTTGGCTGCGATTCGCTAGTTTCGCAACAAGTGCTTGTTCGCGAATAAAAATACGATGGTCTTCCGAGGGCATTCGTTGCAGGAGGAAGTTGAAATTATGATTGTTTTCTAGATAGTTAACGTCCTGCTGAATGGGCCAGAAAAAATCACTGGTATCCAAAACACCGCTTGGATTGAGCGTTAGCCATTTGGGTCCTTCATTCAGTTCTCTGACATTAAACATCAATGTCTTAAGTGTTGGTAGTGCTTTTGACCATGGTTCGGCGGCATCTGAGTATATGGTGTTAGGGTGCGGTGTTTCTGTCCATACAGATAATTCAGCAACAGAGTCGGAATGTCGGTTACCCTGTGTCTGTGGAGTTTTTTTAGAAACTTTAAACCACCCGCCCACCGCAGAGTCTTGCCATGGAACCTTGATCATGCCGAATAGCGCGAAGCCATCGGGTAAAAGGTATACCAAACCGGAATCACCCTCCTCAATACTATCCGTTGTGATGTCTAGTGCATTGAGACCCAGGCGGTTTCTCAACATTCTCAAGTAGTGAGGTGTTGGGCGAAATCCAATTCTTCCATTGATAAGCTGACACGCGGGGAGATAGAAGGTGTTTTGTTTTTCATATACCGGGTCCCCACCAATCGTGGCGAGTATCATTGCTGTGGTATCACCCTTGGGCTGTTGTCCTGTTTTTACCGGAGTATGGTTCAGGAGATCGCTTAAAGACATCCCCTCTTCTTCCATATAAAGGGTATGAACACCAATAATGCTCAGTCGGCTGGCACCTGGATACTCTGGATCGTCATTGGGGAAATATTTGCTAAGTGCTTTCGAATCGTAGGAGTAGAAGCTGTCGACAGTTGCTTGAAACAGCTGAGGGCGGTGCATAGTATGACGCTTCTCCTCATCGACCAACTTGATATCCTCAGTGTGCTCTTGCATGAGATTTAGCGCATACAGGCTATTGTCGGGCAAATTCGCCTCTTTAAGCTTTTCGAATGTCCTAATTTTTATGCCGAAAGACCAAAATGGTCCCATTACCCGAACGTTAGGGAACTTGAGCGCCTCAATATGAAGTTTTTGCTTAACGTTAGCTTGATGATAAAGCCGAGGCATCAATGCTCTGTATGCTTTCTTATAGATTAAGGCCATTTTGCCGTCTCCTATGATGCGATTCGGATATCAAATTTTGTCTTCAGTTTTTGTAGGGCAATGGCACCAAACTTCACGCGGTGTGTTCCCTCGTTGCACGTAGACGTTGAGGTGCGTTGGTAGGGGAGCTATTTGAAAACCATTCTGAGCAAATTGCTTGGCTGTAATCCGAACAGACTCGTTTTTGCTAAGGACATCGTCCGCCACTTCGTTATCAGATATGTTGGTGATCACAGCGCGTAATACATCTTTTTGTGCCACATCTTGTCGTGGTTCAGCGATGACAAGCAAGTGCGCATTTTCAGCCGACAATAGATCATCTTTGTATTCCGACCAGACAGTGTGATCGCCTTCTTTAATTCTTATCCATACGGCAATGCCGATTTCTTTGAGTGAACTTGCGCTTCCAACATCTTCACCATCGAAAGTGTTTTCGGTTGGTGTCACATAAACGAAATTCGCTGCCGAGACGCGAGCCAGCAATAAGTATGTAGCATCAGAATCTGCTGAAAGTAAGTGCGCTTTGTTCTTCATATCAAGACAGAGTTGCGCTGCAGCGCGCCTGCGGTATGGATCAGCGATCAGCATTAAACCGCTAGCAAGATCATTTGGGGTTATCCATCTAGAGGTGTCGGTACGGATATGTGGGAGACAAAGCCACGCAGGACCGTATATCGGATCGGTGTAAATCAACTCACGTTTTCCCTGTTCTTTGCCAATATTCAAACGCATTAGCAGTGGTAAGAGTTGGCGCATGTTCTCGATTGCAGGGAAATGATCACTCGCGGTTCCGTCTTCAGGTGAAGTTATTAACTTCGTTGGGAGTGAAAAATGCTCATCGACGTCGATAGCAATACTGTCACGATGGATGGGGACAGAGATGTAAATTCCGTCGTTCCAATCGTGCGCATTTGAGGTGTCAGTATCTAGAATTGGTGGTTGTGCAGGTCTGAGAATGCGCACTGGCGCTAACAAATCATCTACCATTTTTACTTCAAAAAGGGCATTTTCAGAATCTTTGCTGTCTTTGCTGTCTTTGCTGTCTTTGCTGTCTTTGCTGATCGGGGTAATACGAAGTAAGGCCGCTTCAACACCAGCAACAGAGTGTGTTACCTGCAATGACAGTGCAGGATCAGGTAAATTGCCATAGGTATATTGTATTGTTTCGGCAGAGTAAATCCCGTTTTCCTGTGCTGTTCCCTTTGGCAAGCTTTCAATAAGCCTTGGCAGTCTTACTTTGATGCCAAAGGCCTGAGGTTGAAGGAATTGCATGGTTGAATCATCCACATAAGACTCCCAACCTACCGCTCGCTGCGAAATTACAGTGCCAAATTCCGATACATCATAAAGCGTCCAAGAACGCTCGATACTACAGACTGTGTTATTGGGTTTTTCATCTGAGCCTTCATCACTAAAAGGCTTCGTTGATACTGGCTGAGAAGGTGGGAAAGTGATCTGTTTGTTTTTAGCTCTCACTAAGCCAGCATATGCGCCAAGCGTTACTGATGACAGATACCAGAAAGGTTCGGCTGCGGTGACATGTACGTCGCCACCTCGACGAAGGGCTGGCACCCTCGACAGATGAGTCATGCGCAATGCGCTGAAGTCAGGAAGCTTGGTTGAAGGTGTTTTGTTGTGCTCGCTTTGCTCGCTATAGGGCGCGGTTGGAACAACATCTATCCAGCCTTTGGAATGCAACTTCGCGCCCCAGGATACAATAGATTGAAGTGGCTTACGCGAGTAGCTGCGGGTGGTGGCGCCAAATGAAATTTTCCTACGAAGAGGGAGATTGGCATTGTGTAACCATTCTTCGCTATGTCTCGCGACACTTAATACGCTGTATGGTAGATCCTCGATGAGAACAAGGTGCGCACCAAGGATCTGTGGTGGTTCAAGTTTTCTGATACGCTGCAGATGCACGTCGGCTCTGTATTCGGGCGTTAGCATCTGTCGCAGGGTTTCATTTGAAAGTGGATGCGACGGTGCCTGATTCTTGCTGTCGCGTTGCGGAAGCATTGAAGCGCGAAGTTGAGCGTATCTATCGGTCGCTGCAATGGCGTAGCTTCTTGTGGTTGCCCACTCCTCCTCCAGAGGCAATGTGAGCTGGAGTCTGCCATCGACATCCGCTGCTACATAAACAGGATCGACGTTTTTTGGGGCTGCCACTGTCGTTTGAGGGTCAACGTTATCCAACCAAGAAGGGGGCTTGTCCGCAGTTATACTTAGCGGTGCTGAATTAAAGAAACGAGCCGACCACGTCTGATAGGTCATGATCATTTTCACGGCATTATCTGCGGCTAATAAAGTATCCCTGGTTTTTTTCCTTTCGTCTGGAGGCGTATCCGCCTCTGGCTCGAATGCGCGATCTATGTATGCCAGCGCCCGCCCAAAGTGTCGTGTGACTGGGTGGGCATCTTTGTCCTCGTCATCAAAGTATGAAGACGGCCATAGATCCACCCATGCATCATGGTCTGTATCGAACGTACCAAAAGGAGACGCTGACTTTCTGGTTTCACTGTCCCCATTCTGTTCTTTTTCCAGTGGTAGAGGGGAGATGTGTGGTTTTATACCTTTTGTAAACATGAATTTGTTTTCTTGTTCTTCTACCCAGTTTTTCGGCCAGCTTGGCGAGGTAGAGCTTGGCTTAGCCAGAACAAAAATGTCATCGCCAATATCTAAGAAGTCGGTGAGTGAATCTCCTGTTTTCAACGTTTCTGGTTTCCGAGGGCGATTTCGCCAGAAAATTTTAAGCGCTGTTTTCCCTACATTTCCGTTCAATAAGTCTGAGGTAACTGTGATTGAAAGCACTACTGCCTTGTCTTTACCATCTTTGCCCGCCCAAGGTTGAGGAAGGGGATGCAATGCGATATTGAGCATTCTTAGCGCGGCATCACCGAGCGCGGGTTGATCGGCAAATGCTCTGCGGGACCACTGCGATTTGATAGGCGCAGTGAGGCTTATGTGCTTTTCTATCTCATTGATTTCACTTTTTAGTGTTGAATAGACCTTACTCAGCTGTTCAACATATTTTTTAATCACAGTACATGCTGTATCTATTCGATGACGAATTTCACTTTGTGTTCGCAAATATCCCGTTACAGGATCTCTGAGTGACAGTGTAACTCCTAAGCCGAGGTGTCCCAGTGCGTTCCAACCTGAGGGGTCAAGGCTAGCGGTATTTGATGAAAGCCAATCAGTCGCACGTTTTTCAGTGGCGGCTTTTGGAGAGATGATTTCAATCTGGTCGACTTCTGCTGAATTGAGCGTGTTACTGCCAAAGGCTGCCATACGCTGTGATGCTATCCACCCAATAATGAGTGCAAGCCAGGGGTGGGTGTTTCCACCCGCCAATTGCCTGCCAAGATTTAACCACGCTGCAAGTCTTTGCTCAGCGTTGCTATCTGGTTTAGTTAGCATCTCTGCGGAGCTAAGTGGCAGTGTTTCAAAGATTTGACCTAACACTTTTGCACCTTCAATGAGTGGATCCGGCCATTCTAAATAGGATTCGGCCCATGAATACCATCCAGGCCACTGGGTGGCTGAATCATCATCAGATATCCCAAGGTGCTTTTGCCAACGCTTGGTGGCTACAAATGAAGGTGGCCAGTGATGCCAGTTTTGCGCATCAGCCAACGTAGCTGGAGTTTGGGCTGTTTTATGTAAATCAGCCGGTAACACTCGGGCAACGCGATGCCATTCAACGCCAAAGCCATCTGCATCATCAGCTGATAAATCAGCATTAACAAGCTTGTCCAGCTCTGTAGCATAGATAGCAAATTCAGCAGTTGCGGCGTAGCTTGTGCGTCCTTTTGCCTCGATGGCCGGCCAATCAAGTGAGATCACTCGTGCACCCGAGGGCGAAGCTATATATTCAAGCTGCAAGTGCGGCTCTTTTTCTGACTTTTGGAGTGCTGGAACGTGCAAATTACCACCAGTCGCTCTGGGGGCGGTGGCCAAAATACTGCTAGGTGTGCTGAGAGTTGGCCATTCAAAATGGGGCAAGGGACGCTTTCTCGATTCGAGCGTATTATCTGTTCGTCCTGTATCTTCCTCTGTATTGGATAGTGTCGCGAACAAACGGACAGGGGTAAGGCCCGAGTATGTCACGTGAATGATCTCATCGGTTTTCTCATCCTTAAGTTCGTGTCGCGCCCTTAAATATAAACGCCAAGCGCGCCCCTCTGGTTGATTGCAAGATACACAATCAACAAAGCTTTTGAGAGCGCTAGAGGATGGATGATTTTCGTCTACTTGTTTCCCACTATTGTCGATAAATTTGGTCTTTTGAAGGCTGCCATTGCTTATTTCAAATGTATAGTCACGACGTTCTTGGTCATCTTCAGAGTCAGTAGATTCAATGCTGTCTAAATGCAGCAGCAAATCTCCGTCTTGAAGTGATTGCCCTGTGGCTGACATCAAACCGCGCTCTTCTTCTTCGACGGCATCTGTGGGGTAAGCACCCATTGGAACGATGGGGAGAGGGCGCAGAATCAGTTCCCAACCGTCCGTTCCAGCAACGCCGGGGCGACTTGGCAACAACGGCTTTGTCCAAGTCACTGTTGCAACGGGCATGTATCCGTCGTCTGTATTCGACTCTATGTCCAACAGGCAACTCGCATTGTCCGCTGGAAGCGGCGTAAGAGTCGGCTCGAATTCAACCATGAAGGTATAACTTTCACCGATACCGCCTGATTGGTCTTCAGGGGTAACGGTCACATTGAGAGGTTGGAGCATTTGCCCTGCAGGAAAGTTCTCACCAAACAGTTCAGAGAGAGAAACAGTAATTTGATAGCGCGGTGCGAGCCGTTTCTGTTCGCCATTTTTAGCTGTGTTGTCAACGCCCAATAGGTCAGCAGGCTTTGTGGTGCGTTGCATCAACGTTCTTCGTGAGCCATCGGAAATCCGAACGTTATAGCATTTTAGATACGACTCTGGATTTATGTCTGCGCCCGGCGCGTGGTCGGGTATACCGCCTCCCCATGCCAGCTCCCAACCAACGGTCAACACCTCCTCGTCGCGGAAAGTCACGGGGTTATTAAAAATGGGAGGGAATGCAGCAAAGTTTAGTCGATAGAAATCGATGACAGGATTGAGTAAGAACGGGAAGGCAATATTAGTATCAATTTTTTCAGAATTTGCTTTGGAAAGTGTTCGACCTGGCAGAACGAAATTGTTATCAAACGCCAAAGCCTGAGGATCATCCGTCATTCGCATTAACCAATGGCTTGATTCTGCATCGTCGTCAATTTCAACAACCAGACCCAAATCTAACAAGGTTGGACGTCCTTTTTCAGCCAAAACCGCATGGACACCTTGATTGGCAAGCGTCACCAAATCGTCATAGAAGCTTTGCAGAAGGAAGCTTTGCATTCCCAAAGCCTGATCATCCAACTGGTTCTGCTGTTGGTTCTGCTGTGATTGAAGCCGCCGCTCTTCGGCATCAATTGATTCCATCAACACCCGATCATATTCGTTATTTGTGTCTAATTCGCGTTTCGGGTTTCGAAGGGCTTTGTCCCCATCCTTGAGGCGGGCGTCTGACATTCGCTCAGACGTTACTGTCTCTTTAGGTATAATAAGTTTGCTCAGGTCGCTGTAGTTATCAGGGAAGTATTTCTCTTCGTCAACATTTACTTTCAATGTGTAGCAAGCCGCCAGCAATTCATGCAACGAGTAGGGGGCTGATGTATCGTCATTGGTGACTTTCGTTTTCAGAACAACAGATTGGCTTTTTGCATCTGTCGTTTCGAACGAGCGAGTTGTGGGGTTGAAAGTGCGAACACCTTCGGTATGTCGCAACGTCGCATAATCTACCCACGTCGTTTTTTCTTCATCGTTTTTTTGAAATGTATTTCCGTAAATTGGGTAAAAACATTCGTTGTTCGGTCCTGGCATTATCCAGATATAACGCACCTTCTCGCCCGACGCCTTGATACCTTTTACTTGGGTAAGAACAAAATCAAATTCTTTGGGTGCGCTTACCGCTGCGTTTGTTTCAGCTTCACCTCCGCCAAGAGCGGTCGGTTCTTTTTCGAACGGTATATCGGAAGCTTGTTGAGATAATGCTTCAACCTGATTTTCTGGTACCTCGGTGATTGCGTTGCTAAGAGCTATTTCACCTTGTGGTAATTCGCCTTGTTCTTCGTTTGTTGCAGAGGATAGCTGTGATTTTGCACCGGATTCTTTTGGACCCAATAAAGTGCCATCGGGAACTTTTGGTGGTTCGCCGGGCGCAAGAAATGAGGACATGTAGGGCAGGAGAGCTTGTCGCGCGCTGTTCACTGCATTCTCATTCAAACCAATGGCAATACCCGCGCGTAGAGACCGTCCAAACACACCAATAACAACGGTAGCTCTTCCTCTAAAGCCCATATTGCCGATACCACTCCAGCCTATCTGCATGCCAACAACGATTTGGACTGAGGCTGAAAAACGGATGTTGAAGTTAATTTTCACAAAACCAATTTTCAGTCTTAGCCAAGCTTGAACGCTGAAGCGCACCGACAGATCGAGTCCAACCTCACCATAGAGCTTGGATGCGAGTGGTCGGGATAAATAGAGTGCTGTCATCAATCGTGTTGCGAAGAACACGTCAACACGCGCGATTAGCCGAACACCAGTAAAACCTAGGTTTACGCCACCCGAAAGTTCCATTCCACCTCGGGCGGAAAGATAAATGCCTTGAACAATAGCATCATCCTCTATGCGCATCAGCACACCGGCCCTCACTTCAATTTGAAGTGAGCCGATTGACCATTTGTACATGAGGCGATCGGGCCACCCGAGCTCTGCATGAAATAGCCCGGGTTCTATGAGCATGGTCGCTTCGAAGTGACTGTTCTTGAATAAACCGTGAATTTCCTTCGGCCATGGGTCGTTGGGCTTACCAAGATAAGGATTGTCGTGCTTGGCAGCGTGAACCAAGAATCGACGTTGTGGAGCGGAGTAGATCATAAAGCCACGGGCCAGCGGGCGGCTTCTCATGCCATCCGTGTCGTTAAAGAAGTCATCAACACTAACAGGGAACCATATTTTTGCCGCGGAAAGTAGCGTGAAGTCTGAACGCAAAGCCGCAAGAATTTGTGCGATAAAGGTTTTTAATTTCTTTTCATTTTTGGCGTTGTAGTCATAAAGTCCGGCTTGTTGGGTGCCAGTTGTCATCACTGATTCGAGTGCGACAGTCCACGGGGCAGAACGATTGCCTTTTTCTGGGTCCGGCTCCCAACTGTCTATTCGCGCAAGTGTTTGGTGTTGATCAAGCGCTTTTAGCATCTTTTCAATGAGCTCTTGAAGCGTTTTGATCTCTGGGTTTTCAAAGGTTTTTATCAGAGGCAAGGTGTAACGGTAGCCAAAGCCCATGCCAATTTGACGCAGGTAAAATGGCAGTGGGGCTACCTGAATACTCATTTTGGAGGCTTCAATTGCTACGAACCAGGCATGTACCCAAGGAGCATTTATATCTTCACGGAGTCTGACGAACGAAAACGCGGCTGAAAGTTCTGGAAAGCCGGGAATTTGGACTGTCCCCTCACCAGCAAACCCACGAATTAAATCGCTTTCATACCGGTCGACACGCCCTGCAATTCTGAACCCTTCTGGTGATGAGATTTCAACGCGTAACCCTTCAAAATTAATTTGAGGCAAGGATTCGCCTGCTCGAGGGAAGCCAATACGACAAGCGTGGAAATCAATTTCAGCGGAGACCACATCACCAATTTCTGCGAATTCGCATTGGCCACCGATGGCAATCGCAGCACTAGGTTCTGAAAATTCATCAAACTGGGGTTCGAAACCGATAGAACGAATTTCCATTCTGAATAGGTTATATATATTGAAGGTGACGGGCTCGTTGAGCTCAACCATCACCTTCAGTTCATTGGCAAAATCATCGGAAAGTGGGGCTTTAACAAAATCACACCGCACGGATTTAAGGTTTTCGAGCAAGCCGTTGCTGAATTCATTCTCATTGGGGGTAAATTGCGCGGAGCCGGTAATCTCGAAAAAGAAGTTACGTTCAGCACCGGTTCCACTGTACCGAAGCTCAAGAACACTAATTTCGAACTTGAAGCGTGTGCCTCGGGAGAATATCGGTTCGCCTTTCGCTCCAAGCTCACAAATGAGTTCATCGAGTTCGATGCGTTTTTCTTTCTGGATAAAGGTGACGCTCAACGAAATGGGGGCTTCATCAAGCAATTTTGGTAACGTGCCATTAGCTGCGACGCTGAGCATTTCCAATTGGTTATTTACGATCTCAAGTCTTGCATGTTTCAGCAGGAACGGCGCGTTAAGACCTTTGACGCGGAATGGAGAAAGAATGAGCTTGGCGCTGAGCGATAGGCCTCCGGGACCGAGGTCAAATGTCTCAACAAGGAAGTTTAGTGAATCACGGCCGAAGCCCTCATACCGAACTAACATATCCACATTCTCTGCCAAGCCGACAGATAGACGCCCACCATCAATTTTCAGAGTCAGACACTCCATTGTGTTTACTGACTCTGGCAGTTCTCTGGTAAAGCGCTTAATGAGATAGCACTTCAATCCAAGAGCATTGATGGGTTTGGACCAGTAACGAAATTCGCTTTTATTGGGTTCTGGTAGTGAGGTGTTTTTAACCCAAACGTAACCGTTTTTTTCGATTTCTTGCGTAAGAGTGAGGGTAGTTGTGCCCTCAATACTGAGTGCACAATCTGCTGGGTCGAAACGAAACAGCACAGTGCCAGATAGCTGATTTGTGCCAGAACCGTCGCCAAGCGCACTCAAGGTAAGTGCAATCTCTGTTTCTATTAATATGTCATCGGTTTGTGTTTCGTAGATGACCCTTTTGATTGATGCAAGTTTGGCAGGTGACGCATTTTGGTCACTGCCAAAGAGGTTCATCAGGCTATCCAGCGCTTGTATTTTTATGGAGTATTGCCAGCTATCTTGACCAAATGTGGGGGTGGAAAAGTCATTATAGCCGAGTGAAACAACGGGTGAGGCCGGCGGTAAAGGCGGGGGGAAACCATGTTCCCACGAGGCGTTATTAGCTGCTTCTTTAGCAAGGATAATAGGTGGTTCAACTTGTGAAGATAAGGTGTCAGCAATGCGTAAGCGCCCACCTCCTGTTATTCCGAGGATCCGAATAGCCGTTGCTTTGTTTAAACCGTGTCCCACTGCGAAGGTAATAAAGGCTTCGTCATTTTCTCTATTGCTACTCATTACATCCCGTTGGCCGCTGTCAGGATCGTTGAGCGAAAAGCCGATTTCGGCTCGCGCAACCTGGGCCGTGAACTGTGTATCTCCTTCTGGTTTTTCGTAATGGAACAAGTAAGCAAGGCTATCTTGATTGCCCTCATGCCGCAGAATGAGAGAGCGAGCATTGGGACGGGCGAAGTCGAATTTCAGGCCAGGTAATACGATTTGTATGGGTTCATTTGCAGTGGGAATGGGGGTGAGTGCAACTCCTTTTCCATCATGAGGCAGCTGAACTGTGCTTCCTGCCTGATATTTGAGTTCATACTGCAGTGGTTTGCTGCCCGTTATGGGGGTCCAAATTTGACTGGCTTGTGCTTGTTGTCGACTGATTGGCTTTGCACTGTCGAGCCAATCCAACCGAATTTGGGTGTCATCCCCAAACCACGCCACTTCGAGTGCAAGGTGCGTTTTTTCTGCCTCTCGGGGTGGAGTGCCGGCTGGTGGCGTTGAGAAAAGGCTATGGCTGAGTGCATCAAGAAACTGCCCCCCCACCTGTGACCAAGCGAGATAAAGCCGTTCGCTTTTACGAAACTCCCCAGCAATAAATTTAATACCATGGTCGTTATCAGAGGTTTTATCCGGCAGCGGCTCGCTCAAGTCTCTGGCGAAAGTAAAGGTCTTGTGCAAATCGGTGTGAATCTTTATGTAAGCTTGTTCATAGGGTGAGAAGAAATCTGAAACCTTGGTTGGAAGTTTGTCTGGTAAACCGCTGAAATAGGTGGTGGGCGTATACTTCCCACCCGGATCTTTGGTAAGCACATGGAAGTTTCGTGTGTGTAAACGGAGATCTGTTTCGTAGAGTGTGTTTTTAGAATCGAACAGGTCGCTGGTTATTTTCAGGCCACCTATTTCCAGCAGCACATCGACACAAAGTGGCCCAAGGTCATTTATTTCTCCCTCAGAGTAAAGACCAACGCGAATATACCAACATTGTGCGGACACGTTAAGCGCATTAAATGGCAACAGGTCAGTGCCATAATTAGTGTATGAATTGCCCTTGGCGTCGGTTTTAATGTTTTTGTCTTGTTTCGGGAAATAGTCTTCTACAAGTTGTACAAAAATTTCATATTTATTGGGTGATTGATACTGAACAATCATTTGAAAGTCTTGCCAGTCGGCTATTTGTGTCTTGTTCCACATCACCAACAGATGTTCAAGCCGTGCAGTCACCGCATATTGGTTTCCTGCGTTTCCAATTTTTTGGAGGCGTAACTCGCTCGTTTTGACTTTCAGGCCAAGGGGTAGGTCAATGTCAACGGGCAAATCGAACCGCCAGTCAGGCAACTGAACATCTTGATCTTGGAATATGGGAAGTGATACGCCCACTAATTCAGCAAACCATCGACCAAAGCCATTTAAGTGCAGTGGGGACATGCCCGACACATCAAAAAGCCGGATTGGCAGCCAGCCGGTGCTAATGGGGAAACTGTCTAAACGCAAACGAACGAGGATATCATCGACACGAAAGTTACCAAAAACTAACGTAGGGGGAGTAAGGCAAGCAAAACCAGAGCATACAAGAACCTCAGCACTGGCTATGGCATCAATTTTCATTTTGTCGCTGTCATCATCTTCTTCTGGATTACGAATTGTTTCGTTGCCTGATAGTGTCCCCTTTATCTTCCAGCACGCTTCCATCTCTAAAAAAGGGGCCTTTTCCGTCCACCCTCCATTAGGTTGTGCCATTCGAAGTGAAATGGATACGCGCTCAAGAGTTGCATCAAACAGGGTTAAGCCTGCAATGCCGTGATTGCTAAACTTGGATGTATCTTCAATGGTAAGTGTTGTGCTTTGAGTACCAAGGTTGGCTTCTGTGAGCGTATGTTCTTCTTTCAACTCGAGCTCGAACGTCTGCGACTTAATTTCAGTATGTATACACTGGAACCAAATCTTTTTACGATTTGGTTCATCTGAATCTAATGATATGGAAATAGTCAGTTTCTCACTACCAAAGTCCGCCGGAGAAATCAACTCGCACTCACCGTGAAAAATATCAAAGGTCATTGTGAATTCTCCGCATCTTTATCGATGAGTAATTTGAGGAAATAGAGTCGAGGTGAGATGAGAGGCTGATCCTCTCTCTCCGTTTCTCGTGATCTTTTGACTGCTGCGCTGAGTAGGGACTGGTTTAATTCCAAAAGCCCAGTGAGAATGATATCGAGATCTGCGTCGTCTAGGCGGGTTTGGGTATTTTGTACTGAGGCAGGCGCAAAGAAATCCTGGTATATCTGTTGCAGTCCACGTTGCAACTTCGTTAAAGCGTCAAGAGTTTTCGATTTCGCTAATTCTCGACGATGCAAAGTAGAGTCATCTTGCGAGAGTGAGAGGGATGCTGAGTGTCGATATGCGTGACTATACGCAGTGTAAAATAAAAGTACGCAGGCTTTGATGCGTTGACAAAATTTCTCAGCGCGAGAGTTATCGCGCTCTTCAACACTCGGCCCCAAAATAGTCGTCAAGTCCAAAGGCCAAATGGCTTGCATGCCCGATGTAGTGCCGAAATCCAAAGATACAGCCGTTATGTCTTGCTCTTTTTTTGACGAAGAGGGGCCATGAGGAAGAGATCCCTTCAAAGTCGCGATATGAAAAGCGACTTGAGCCTGATCAGTGGCTACCAGAATTGCATGCCCATTCACTCCCAACCCACAAGAGGGTAGTGAACTTTTCGTCGGAACCGGCAATTTCTTTGTACCAAGGTCTCTTAATCGCCGGTTGCTCATTCCAGCGCGAATTGACGCACCGCCCATTAAATACCCAAGTGCATGAGCACCTACCAATAGCGCTCGAGTAACTGAACCGCCGAGAGGTGTGGTGTTATTTGAGCGGATATCTTGGATTTCTTTACCTAATGTGTCGAGTACGCGAGTGTGTGATACCCTTTGCGGTTGAAGCGCTCTCATTGGGGCGTCTATCTTGCCGCGCCAAACATCACGCATATACTTTTTTAAATCATCTCCAAATGTGGTCTTTCTTTTCGATTCGGCTGCGTGGTGAGTAGTCTTTTGATTGGCGATTCTAGATTGCAGATTTTGATAGGCGGCTACTGCGTGTAAAAGGCGGCGCGTGTCGTCAAAAGCGATATATTGAAATGGCGCAGCAAGTGGTTTTCTTTTTTGTCTGCCAGAAGGCGTTCTTTCCCTCTGGTGTTTAAGTACGCCCCAAGCGATTAGCCTGCCTGCTGGTCTTGGTGGCACCCATTTGAGCCCAGAGATATCTCCACATTTTGCATGGCTGCCATTTTTGTAGTCCAACTTCCAGCCCAATATTGGTATAGGGTCTGGTGTGTTTTCTTTCGTAAAACTGCCATTAAGGGCGATAGTGAGATGGACATGGCAGGAGGTTATTCCGCAAGGGCCGTCTTCGCTACATTCCCCTTTAGTATCAGCATTTCCTGTACATCCAGCATAACCGATGATTTCACCTTTCTTTACATCTCCACTGCCTCTGGCAAAGCGCGACAAATGACCATAACGGAAGTGAAGCTCTTTACCATTTAGTGTAGTGACGATGGCAGCACGATTCCCCAAAGCGTTAGGCTTTTGGTCATCGAATATTAGTGTCAGTTTTCCATCTGTAGCGGATAGAATAGGAGTTTCAACCGGGAATGGCCCATAGCCAGTATATATGTCGACACCGTTATGTTTGCCTTCGTTTCTCCCTCCTCTTTGGCTGGATTTGGGTCTCCAATCCAAACCACCAGAGGGAGGGTAGTAACCACGATATTCCCCAGCATACCCTTTCAGTGCTTTAGCTTTACGTTGGGTCGGATAGCTGCCTTCGAATAAAGACTCGCTTCGCTGCTCTTTAGGAATGATGATATCTTTCGGCATCAATGCACCACTAATTCTATGAGATTGCTACGATTTTCTGCTTGGTTTTGATGTTCATCCAACTTTAAAAAGTGACGACAGCTGATTGAACGCATAGGGTGCGAAGAGCGCAGAACCTGCTAAAAAGAAATATCCGACACTGGTCAAAGACTCTGATATAGATTCACTGTCCTGACAAAACAATGCATAGATAAGCCAATAGGAAATACCGATGGTTGCAGCCGCAAGAGCCATTGCTCCAAACGCACCTGCCGTTCTGCTGAAGCTGCCAATGCTGGTGGAGTGTTCTTTTGCGTCACCTGTATCAGAGTCGTTTTTATTCTGAGGGAGTACTTTTTCAGATATTGATTGCTGAAGAAGCGATTGGCTATTTGGCTCTTTGTGAGTGGCTGTTTGTATTATTACTTTTAAACCCCAAATTAGAACAAAAGTCATAATTATATTGGCGGAAAAATAAGAAACATAAATTAAACTATTCATTTTGTAGCATATGCCTAGGTGGAGAGGAGGTTTGATAATATTTGTACCTGCTGATGATATTGTCAACTTCTCTCGATCAAATGATTTATATAATTATCGATTGTTATGGGGAATCATAAACTAAGACTGAATTCTTTATTTGTAATGGCATTTTATGTTTCTAAAAGATGTTTAATTCTTCTGTATATATATTTTTCATGTGGCGTTTTATATGTGAGATTTTATAGGTTTTTATTTGATGGTATTTGCGATAAGTATCTGGATTTTTTTTGGTCCTAAGGGAAAATGAACTGTTGTATTTGTGTTGGAGTTAAACAATTCTATCATTGGTATATCGGAGTTGCTTTTGAGACATTTGTATATTTACTGCTCGCTCGTGGATGATCTCGATATCAACGCTTAAGCTTTATATGCAAGTCTAATTCTGTGTTGAACATGGAGTTAAGATTGGGGTATGGCGAAGTAATCTATTGATCGGGTATATACTTGGTAGATAGCGAAAAAATCCCGCAATTGGATGTGTGATATTCATCACGATTTTTCAGGTTTTTGGTTTGACAGCGGAGTATGTCATCTTTGTAACTTGTTTATTCATGCGATACGAATAGAAACCCAACCAACGAAGAGTTCGTTATCGCTTCACAAGCGGCTAGCTTTGCTAAGTAAGTAACGACACCGAATGGTTATATGAAAAGCCGCTGATGAGAATCAGCGGCTTTTTTTGTTTCCTTGAAAGTTGGTTATCTCAACAAACACGTTTTTTGTAATCTCGCGATTTGTCTACATTCAACTCACTAAATTTAAATAAGATTATACCCGAGCGTCTTCAGGTTACTTGGGGATATCAGGGTAGTGAATAACGTTATGAAAAACAGCATTTACCTCACCCATGTTTTTGTAGCCATGGGTTTGGTTAGCATT
This sequence comes from Enterovibrio calviensis DSM 14347, assembly GCF_000621165.1. GTDB lineage: Bacteria > Pseudomonadota > Gammaproteobacteria > Enterobacterales > Vibrionaceae > Enterovibrio > Enterovibrio calviensis. The sequence goes on from NZ_JHZA01000001.1 coordinate 824,885, forward strand.
GAAGCGTACGGCTTGTCCTGCACGTAATGTATGCCACTCACCATCAAACAATACTGCCATTTCGCCAGAAATACACAGGATGTGTTCGGTAACGCCAAGGTTGTGAGGCTCAGATTCATGCTGATAATTGGGGGCGAGGGTCAGTTCAAATATCTCAAAACCTAGTGCGGGTTCGAAAGGAAACAACAAGCTGACAAAAAATCCAACATTGTATTCCTCACGTCTTAATTCGTTCGCATCTCTGAAAAGACTGGTGAGCTCATTGTTGGAGCTGGTCGTGATAAAACTCGAAAATGACACATCGAACCCCGAAGCGATTTGCCAAAGTTTTGCTACGGTTGGGCTGGATTCTCCACGCTCAACTTGACCCAGCATTGCTTTGCTCACCCCAGTAGCTTTCGCTGCTGTATCCAAGCTCCAGCCTTTTTCTTTACGAAGACGCTTTAAGTGATCACCGACTTTGATTTCTGTTTGCATATTTTCTCAACAAATAACTTGTGCGCTATAGCGCACGGATGCTAGGTTGATTAGGTGGACGTTATAACGCACATAGAGACGAATTAACATGACAAAGCTAAAACTTTCCCATGTAAGCACGGGTTTTATCGCCGTTTTCATTGGTTATGCGAGTGCTGCAGCGATAATTTTCCAAGCTGCGATGAGTGCCGGTGCCACTGAAGAGCAGGTCGCATCATGGTTTTGGGCGTTAGGGATTGGTATGGGCGCAACCACCATAGCGCTCTCATATCGCTATAAGAAACCTATCGTCACAGCGTGGTCTACACCTGGTGCGGCATTGTTAATTACATCCCTTGAAGGGCTGACAATGAATCAGGCAATTGCCGTATTTTTGTTTAGTTCGACATTAATCACGATAGTCGGATTAGCGGGAATATTTGAGCGAGTGCTAAAACAAATACCAACAGCGATAGCATCTGCCATGTTAGCGGGCATTTTACTGCAATTTGGATTGGGCTTGTTCTCGTCATTAGCTGAAGAGGGTCTCGTAGTCTTTGTCATGCTGGCGGTGTTTATAGTGGCAAGAACTTGGTTAGGTAACTTACTGGTTCCCAGTATTTTCATCATCGCACTGGGAATGTGTATTGGCATGGGGAAATTAGATGTAAGTGCGGTGACCTTGGGTGTCACCGTTCCTGTATTCATGACGCCAGATTTCGAATTTTTCTCGTTGATCAGTGTTGGAATACCATTGTTTATCGTGACCATGGCCTCTCAGAACTTACCGGGATTCGCGGTATTGAAAGCGAATGGTTATGACGTTGATTCGTCCAAAGTGATCACAACCACTGGTGTGACAGGTCTTTTATTGGCGCCGTTTGGTGGCTTTGCTTTTAATCTTGCCGCAATCACTGGCGCAATTTGTATGGGGCCAAATGCGGATGAAAACCCTAAGACACGTTACATGGCCGGGATTTCTATGGGTGTGTTTTACCTGTTAGCGGGCATCATGGGTATGTCATTTGTTTCTCTATTTAGCGCCGTTCCTGCCGCGATTGTCATTGCGATTGCAGGTCTTGCGGTGATGCCTACACTAATGAACAGCTTAGCGGTGTCGATGGCAGACACTCAGCATCGAGAGCCAGCACTGCTTACGTTTCTGTTTACGGCGTCTGGCACGAATCTATTCGGTATCGGCAGTGCTTTCTGGGGGCTGTGTATTGGGCTGCTCTGCTACTGGTTACTTGGGTATACAAATAAGGCCAGCGCGGGTCGTAAAAATGGCGCTTCGTCGATTCAATAGCGGAAAGTACTTCAATTAATGAACAGACTGTGTGACAAACAGGAATCTTGATGATTAGCTGTATGGCACGCGGTACTATCGGCTTGATATCAGGTCGTTAGCGCTTAACCATATATACCCAAGCAACCCGAAGGGAGGCCATCTTCAGGTTACTTGGGTATACGTCTTAATTTGCTCTCATCCTCTCCCTGTTCTTTCTATGAAATAAAAGTACATCGCAATGCGGTGTTTAATGGCATGCTTATCCAATATGATTTCGTGAACATTCAGGACTCAATGTCTCAATTAATGGATGCGAGTTGGCGATTTTTATCGATGCTTAATAAAATCAAGATACTTTGATGTTTCATTTATCACGTTCCTATAAAGAACAAACGACAAACGGAAGGGTAGAATGAAGGAAACACAATCAACGCTTATTCGTGGCTTTCATATCCTTGAAAAGATTGTGAAAGCAGACAAGCCACTCTCTAGTGTTTATCTTGCCGAAGAGTTGGATCTTCCAAAACAAACCGTTCACCGCATCGCGCAACAGCTGGAAGAAGAGGGGCTACTGCAGCGAGAGCCTGATGGTAAGCGCTTTACGGCTGGCCCTCGATTACGGGATTTGGCCAGAGACACGCTCAAGAATTCCTCCATCAATGTGCACCGTTACACCATTCTTAAAGAACTATCGGACGAGATAGGGGAAACCTGTAACCTCACCATTTTGGACGGCTATGAAATTCTGTATTTAGAACGCGTCGAAACCAACTGGCCATATCGTATTCACTTGCCAGTCGGTACGCACTATCCATTGCATTGCACGGCCTCTGGCAAATTGTTCCTATCGGACATGAAACCGACTGCACGTAAGCGATTGTTGAAAAGTATGCCATTAACACGCGAAACTGCTCAAACCATCACGGATATCGATCAGCTAGAAACCCATTTAGCGAAGATCGCCGAAGATGGGGTCGGCATGGATTCAGGCGAATTCCTTGATGATATGGTCGCGCTTGCTGTTCCCGTGATTGATAACGATAACCGCGTTGCTTTTACCGTGGCAGTTCATGCGCCATCGGCCAGAAAAACGACGGAAGAACTCAGGCAGTATTTGCCGCTGCTGCGTCGCGCCGCTCAGCGTTTGGCGGTGGCTGAATTCGGTATTACCGACGAGTAAGAAGCAATGGCGACGAAACCTAATGCGGGATATCGTTGTCTTCCAAAATCATCTCTGATGCCTTTTCGGCGATCATGATCGTTGGCGCATTGGTGTTGCCAGAGGCAATCTCGGGCATTATCGATGCGTCAACCACACGTAAATTCTCCACGCCGTGCACTTGCAGCCTTGGGTTCACCACAGCCATGTCATCGATGCCCATTTTGCAGGTGCTCGTAGGGTGATAAATGGTTTGGCTGTATTCTCGCGCAGCGACTAATAATTCTTCATCAGTTTGGTATTTCTCTCCAGGCACATATTCACTTAGCACATGCTCCGAAAGTGGCGGTGTGCTGGCGATCCTTCGTGCCACTTTAATCGCATTGATAATCACCGTTTGGTCGCGTTCATCCGAAAGATAGCAAGGTTGAATGGCAGGGTGTGCGAGGGGATCCGTCGACGTGATTTTTACACTCCCTCGGCTGTAAGGGCGAAGTTGACACACTGACGCGGTAAACGCAGAAAAAGGGTGTACGCCGTCTCCCGGTTTATCGGCGCTCAGAGGTTGCATGTGAAATTGAATATCTGGGCGTGTGAGATTGGAGGAAGATTGGGTGAAAATGGTCACTTGGCTTGCTGCCAATGTCAGTGGTCCGGTGCGATTGAAGAGGTATTGTAGCGCCACCATGACGCGTTTTATGAGACTGTTTAATTCATCGTTCAAGGTTCGCTCGCTGGTTTTGAAAACCAATCGGACTTGCAGGTGATCTTGCAAGTTTTCGCCGACGCCCGCTAGGTCATGCAATACCGGAATGTTGAGTTCATTAAGCAACGAAGACGGGCCAATGCCAGAGAGTTGAAGCAATTGCGGCGAACCAATGGCACCCGCGCTCAAAATCACTTCGCGACTTGCCATGATTTGCTGCTTTACGTTGTCTTTGAGCACTTCAACGCCAATGGCGGTCTTGCCTTCGAACAGCACTTTGGAGACATGATGACGGGTGAGAATATCCAAATTTTTCCTGTGCTTCGCGGGGCGTAAGAAGGATTTAGCGGTACTCCAACGAAAGCCTTTGTATGCCGTTTGTTGGAAGTAACCAACACCTTCTTGAACTTCACCGTTGCAGTCAGGGTTGTAGGGTATACCGAGCTTGATGGCTGAGTTGATAAAGTGGTCTGCAATGGGGCGGCGTAATCGTAAATCACTGACTTTTTGTGGACCGTTTACGCCGTGATAATCATCGGATCCGCGCTCTTGGTCTTCGGATTTTTTGAAGTAGGGAAGCACTTCTTGGTAAGACCAGCCTCGGTTCCCCAATGCGGCCCAATGATCGTAATCTTCCGCTTGTCCGCGGACATACAACAGGCCATTGAGTGCGCTAGAACCCCCTAACACTTTTCCTCTTGGCCATTGTAACTGGCGTGAATTAATACCCGGATCTGGTTCCGTGACATAACACCAGTCTGTTTTTGGGTTATGCATGGTTTTGAAATATCCCACCGGGATATGCAACCAAGGATTGTTGTCTTTCCCGCCTGCTTCTATCAAAAGTACCCGAATGGAAGGGTTTTCGGACAGCCTATTGGCGAGTACACACCCTGCTGATCCCGCACCGACAACGATAAAATCGTAATGATTTGAAGATAATCCCATCTTTTCCCTTCTCCCTGTCTGCTAGTAGATGTCATGAATTCAAGGCGACATCCTCTCGACTCAATCCAAACTTGGAAATTCTCAAACATTGAAATATGAGACTAGTTATCTCGATTTTCATAGTCAAGGCTTGAATTTTGGTTTTTCTATGCCATAAATGGAATGGTCCGGTTCGAAAATTAACCAGCCATTAACATTTCCACGGTTGGAGAATGATGACGAACCAAGGGCAAATCTATCGACTGAACGTTGGATTGCTTGGATTTCAGAGCGCGATGAGTGAACACAGACCGCTTTGTATGAAAACGCAAATGTCGGCATGCCAGCGTAAACGTTTGAGCGAAAGCCAACACAAAGGAGTGCGAGCATGAGCAAAAATCGGGAGATACTCACGAGAAGGGATTTTATGAAGGTGTCCGCCCATTTTGGGATGACATCAACCCTGATCGCGGCGGGTACATTGGGAGTAGGAGCCACCGTATCCACGCTGGCGAGAGCCGCTGAAAACACACAGAGCGAACGCTATTCTGTCGCGCCAAAGTTTCAGCTGAAATTTGGAGCGTCAGGCTTTAACGAGAAAAACCTCGATATTCAAAAATCGGCACAGCTTTTTTTCGCGAGAGACCTTGAACAACGGACAAACGGCGCGATTCGCGTTGAGTTTATTGGTAGTAACCAAATCTGCGGTCAAACCAATTGCGTGAAGAAAACACAGCAGGGCATCGTTGACATGTATTCGGCGTCGACCCAAAACTCGGCAGGGGGCGCACCGTATCTCAATGTGTTGGATTACGCCTACATGTTCCCATCCCGCGCTGCGCAATTTCACTTTTTCTACAGTAAGAAAAGTGAACCCTTGTTTAGAGAGCCCCTGCGCCAGCGTCATAAATTGCAATTCTTGTTTACCCACTGCGAGTTACGAGGCATTCAACTTGGCTTGAAATGGAAAGACAAGCCATTGGTAACGTCCATCGATCAACTTGCTGGAACAAAAAACCGTGTCACGGGCACGCAACTTGGGCGCATCGCCATGCAGTTGATGAACCTCAACCCTGTCCCAATTGCCTGGGAAGAGACACTCGATGGCTTGAAACAAGGCTTGATCGACGGTGCTGAAACCTGGATGGGCGCAGTAGCGTATGCAGGCATGTCTCCTGTGGTATCGCAATGTGTTGATCTCAAGTTCTTCTCGGGGACAGAACACACGGCGATGAGTTTGCCGGTGTTCGACAAGCTGGGGTCAGATCTTCAAGACGACGTGATGGAGTCAGCGTATGTCGCGCAAATCTTCACACAGGGCATGAATGAAGCCGCGCTCACAGACATTGTTGGTGCGACAAACCCACCAAGACCGGGCACTATTTTCGCGGAAAACAACACCCGTGTTGCCACCTTGTCTGACGCCGAACTGCGTAAAGCTGAGGAAATGTGTTCGCCAGAGTTTAATCCTGAACCTTGGGAGCAATGGCGCGATCGCTTGAACAAGTGGTCAGGTGGTCACGATACCTACCAAGAAATCTACGACATTGCGCGAGAAATCCCTCGCGATACTTCCGCTGTCAATGTGCCACCACAACGCTGGTGGACGAGCTAATAATGGTCGCGTAGCGTCTGTTTGCGGATGTGAAAACACATCCGTAAACAGGCCTGTGCGTGTCTTTACTCCAAGATCTGTGAGGTCAGCATGAAACCGCTACACACCTTGCTCAAATGGTTAGATGAAAACACGGAAAAGGTCATCATCTTGATCACCTATTCAAGTATGGCTGGCATTATTTTCGTAGAGGTTGTTCGGCGGTTTTTGTTCAACCAACAAGTGCCATGGAGCACCACCGTACCCGTGTTGCTTTTTCTCTGGGTCACCTGGTTTGGTGCTTCGTACAACATCAAAAAACGCACACATTTAGCCTTAACAGAAATTCGTGGCCGACTCTCTTATGGCCTTCAATTTTGCTGTCTGGTGTTAGACGCGGTGCTTTGGATTGCCTTTGCAGGCATCGTGATTTATCACGCCACCAATCAAACCTATATCGCTTATGACAACTTCGCGATTGTGGGGGGCACTGATGATGTTATGGAGTGGTGGTTCTATCTAGCAACGCCGCTAGCATGGGTGCTGATTATTATCCGCGTGCTGCAAAATTTGGCCAAAGACATTAAGCAATATCAACGTAAAGAGCCGTTTGTGCTTCAAGCGTCGTTACTGGATTAGGAGCAGAATATGGAAGACGGCACACTTATCACGCTGATCTCTCTTAGCGTGACACTGCTTTTTATTATCGGCGTTCCCATTTTTCTCGTGATTGGGTTTTGGGTGGTTGGTTGTAGTTTGGTTATCGACTTTACCCTTGCCAATATTGGCGTGACCTTGTTCGAAGGCTTGAATTTCTTTGGCTTGCTGGCGTTGCCGCTGTTCATTATGACGGGGGATTTGATCAACGCCGCGGGCATTGCCAAGCGAATGTCGGATTTTGCGTATTCCATATTGGGATGGGTGAGAGGCGGCTTGGGCATGGCGACCATTGGTGCTTGTGGCATGTTCGCGGCCATTTCCGGTTCGAACGCGGGGACGACGGCGACGATCGGCTCCATCATGCAACCTGAAATGGCGAAGAACAATTATGATGAACGATTCGCTGCTGCCACTGCTGCGGCAGGCGGTACGGTCGGGATCATCATTCCGCCAAGCATCATTTTTATCGTTTATGGCTTCCTGCTGGATCTCTCTATCAGTGACTTGTTCGTTGGGGGCATGCTACCGGGTTTACTCATGGTGATCGCCATGCAGTTAGCGTGTTACTTGGTCTGTAAGAAAAACGGTTGGGGGAATTTAATCAAATTTGAACCCAAGCGTATTCTTAAAACGGGCTTAAAAGCCTACCTTGGTATCATCGCCATCGGTATCGTGATTTACGGCATTTATTCTGGTGCGTTCTCACCCACAGAAGCGGCGGGTGTCACTGTCGGGTTTTGTTTGATAGCGGGCGTACTCATCACGCGCCAAATCAAACTGCGTGAGCTGCCGAACATCTTACTACGCTCAGGGCAAATCACGGGCATGCTAGCGCCATTGATTGCGGTGTCTGTGGTGATGCAGCAGTTGCTTTCCCTATTGGGTGCGGGCGAAGTGGTACGTGGGTGGATGTCTGCGATTGGCGACCCCACCTTTGTGTTGATTGCCTGCATGATGCTGGTGCTGTTGGCCGGAACGGTGTTAGAAAGCCTGCCAAACACTATCATTCTTGCGCCAATTCTTGCGCCGATTGCCTACAGCGTGGGGGTTGATCCTATCCACTTTGCAGTCATCTTTTTGGTCGGGGATGCCATTGGCTTTATTACGCCGCCTTATGGGTTGAACCTTTATGTCGCCAGCGGAATAACGGGAATACCGTATTTCACCATTGTGAAATATGTACTGCCGTATCTGTTTGCACTCATGGTCGCGTGGATGATCATTGCATTCTGGCCGCCGCTTTCTACGTATTTGGTGCAGTTCTCGGCGGTCGGCTAGGAAGCTTCGCTTTCTGCATCCTTGATATCACCACAATGAAAAACGGCGCTGTATGACAGCGCCGTTTTTGTTTCCAATCGTGGTTCGAAGCGATTTTTGCATCTTACTTGCTTCTTCTGCCCCAGAAGCGCTATCAGTCATCGCCCCAGCTTTCATCTTCTATCTTTGCGAATGCCAAAGACGCTCTTTGCAGAGCAGGTAAGAAATGCAAGGCCTGTTCGGCTTTTAGACGCATGATGGGAGCCTGAATAGCCACCGCGAGGTTTGATCTTCCGCGTTTAGACGGCACCAGAACGGCTACGCACAATAATCCAGGTAGGAATTCTTCATTGTCGATTCCGTAACCGCACATTTTGACGTTTTCTAATTCCTTCTCCAGAGAGGGCATATCAATGATTGTTTTCTCTGTGAAGGCTGTCAGTTCGGCGTTACTGAGAAGTCTACGGCGCTGGGAAGGGGCCATATTTGCTAGAAACAATTTACCTGTTGCTGAGCAGTGCACTGGCACTTTAGAACCCGGGTGCAAATGGAAACGTAACGGTGCTTCTGTTTCTACACGGTCGACGTAAATGACTTCACCACCAGACAATGAGGTGAGGTTACAGCTTTCTCCGACTTCATCGCGCAATTGGTTTAACACTTGGTGTCTAGCGCTATGAGTGGTTGAATTCAACAACACATCTTCCGCCAGATGACGCAATCTTGCGCCGCTTCCATAATGGCGCTCATCGCCGTCACGCTGGATGATACCTGCGCTTTCAAGTTGTTGAAGCATTCGATGCAGTGAAGGCTTGGGAATGTTGGTTTCTTCGGTGAGATCCTGCAATGAGAAGAATTCATCTTTTCTTGCGATGATTTCCAGTAAAGAGAATAGCCGCAGGGTTGGTGTGTCACCGTCTAAAACGGTCAGATCGGATTTTTTGCTGTTTGTCATGGTTATCCTTTCCTCCATACCTGCCATGTATATCAGAGTTTCGGAAAATGACAACAAATCATCTTAGAAAGTGAAATCTGTTGCCATGCCTGCCATTGGCCACGTAAGCACTTGCTGGCTAACTTACCGTTGTGAGTGCCGCCGTTTTACCAGTGTCTCTCTAACTGATGCGGCAATGTGCATGATCACATCGTTAAACGTTGCGCTATCTGGCTCGAAATCGACATTTAGCGTTAAGTTTTTAGGGTAGAAGCGGCTGAGGTCAGCACCAACACCGATAGCAGCAATGATGTCACCTTGTTTTTCCCTTTGTGCGATAACCTGCCTGAGGTGGTTGTCCAAATAGAAATCATCATTCGTCAGGTTAGTTGCCGTATCCATGGGGCTACCATCAGATATCACCAGTAACAGATGTTTAGATACATCCAATTGGCGCAGTCTTGAACATGCCCATTCAATGGCTTCACCATCAACGCCCTCTCGGAAAATGTCTCCCTTCATGAGTGCACTAAGGTTTTTAGAGCCTTGACGCCAATGCGTGTCGGCATCTTTAAAAATCAAATGGCAAACTTCATTCATTCTTCCTGGCATGACTTGTCTGCCCGTCTTAAGCCATTGCTTATAAGGCTTTCCGCCATTCCACGCGTGGGTTGTATATCCCAGTACTTCAGTTGGCACTCCACCAATACCGAGCGCTCTGACGAGCCCATCCACCAGATGGATGATATTTTCTATGTGTTGTCTCATGGAACCCGAGCAGTCAATCAGTATTGATACTGCACCATCCGGTTTGTCTATCACGCGTTCTTTGATAAATACGCGTCTATTCATTGGGGAAGAAACAACTTGTGAAAGGCGACTGCCGTCGATGTATCCTTCTTCCTCCTCAAATCTCCACCCATCGCGGACTTCTTGGTTTAAAACAAGCAACAGCCGTCTGGAAATTTCACGAAGATTAAGTCCTAAATGATTAAAGCGTTTATCAAGGATTGAGCGAAAATCAGCAAGCTGGGCGCTCCTGACTAATGAACAGGCATCGATTTCGGAATCAAACTCGCGACTAAACACGTGATACTGATGATGGTGTGCTTCAAAAGATTTGCTGTTTCCTCCTGTGGCTGAAGAGTAGGTATTGTCTGTATCAATGTCTGTGCTGAGTAATAGCGGAAATGCGCTGAGTATTTGATGTGTTCTCTCATCATCGTCGTCATTTTGCTCGCATTCACTGACCATTTTGGCCACTTTTTCGGCCAGTGATAATGCATGCCGCCCATAGTCTTTTTGATCATCCTTGCTTCGACGAAGCCCGTATAGCTCGTTGCCTACATGAGGTGCAATACCGGCACGGGTCGCTTCAATTAGGTCTTCAATTTCAGGGTCGATAGGCAGTGAAAAAAGGCGTGATCGAACCATTTGTATCACGGTGAACAGCAAGATACCGAGTTTTGACTCCATGAGGCTCGTATGCAATGCCAGCCTACTCCACGCATCAAATCGATGACGAATATTTTGCCGGGTTCCCAGCTGTAGGCCATCGCTGAACAAGGCTTCAGTGCGGAATTGTTCCAGCAGATCGAATAACATTCTAGCGACAGGATCGGCGGGCATTATTGATTGATGAATCTCTGCATCACTGAACAATAGGCGTGCGGAAATGGCATCGGCGCGACCGCGTATTGCGCGCGTATCATGGCTAAAATCCTGTGCCTGAAGGTGAGAAGCAGATATAGGGATGAACACAGCCCCTTCGTAAAGTTGCTCTCCACGAAGTGTGAGGCGAGGGTTTCCCGTCTCTGAGCGAATGGTGGCCAGCGTGAGCTCTCGCCTGCGTTGTTGGGCGCGGGTAAATCGCAGCGGCTCGGTATGCTGTGTGCTGCTCATCTTTCAATGCCTGTTGGTGAGATGTTTTGATTCAAGGCTTTTTCATCTAGGGCTTCGTCATCCTCGACCTCGTTATCCATGGCTTCGTTATCCTCGACCTCTTCATTGAAACAACGTTGATAAAGTTCGTTGATTAATGGCCATTCCGCTTCATCGCATTTGTTGAGGAAAGTGAGGCGAAAGGCAACCTTAGGGTCCGTGAAGATCTCGCAATTCTCCGCCCATGTGATCACGGTGCGCGGAGACATTAATGTTGAGGTGTCACCCGTTTTGAACGCTTGACGTGTGAGGTTAGCGACTTCGACCATTTGCGCCACGAGCTTTCGCCCGTGCTCAGTATTTTTGGTGGGAACACGCGCCAACACAATCTTGGCTTCTGCCTCTGGTTCAAGGTAATTGAGTGTCACGACGAGGTTCCAGCGGTCGATTTGCGCCTGATTTAATATCTGGGTGCCATAATACAACCCCTGCAAATTCCCTAAGCCGACTGTGTTGGCGGTTGCAAAAAGGCGAAATGAGGGATGCGGTTCGATCACTCGGTTTTTGTCTGTCATGACCAGCTTTCCATCTTTTTCAAGCAAGCGCTGAATCACAAACATCACGTCTGGCCTTCCCGCATCATACTCATCGAGGATCAGTGCAATGGGGCGGCTTGCTGACCAAGGCAGAATGCCATCCTGAAATTCAGTGACCTGTTTTTCATTCCTAATGACTAAGGTGTCTTTCCCGACCAAATCCAATCGGCTGATATGTCCATCCAAGTTAATCCTCATACAAGGCCAGTTAAGACGGGCAGCCACTTGTTCGATGTGGGTAGATTTGCCTGTGCCGTGAAGTCCTTGAACCAGTGTTCTTCGGTTGTAAGTGAAGCCCGCGAGGATAGCCATGGTCACTTCTGGGTTGAACACATAGTCAGGATCAATCTTGGGTACTAACTCACTGGCGCTGGAAAACGCAGGGACAAGTAAACGCGTATCGATCCCGAATACTTCCTTGGCAGATACCTGAATGTCAGGTCCTTGTAACATTGTGGTCTCCATTGCTCCTCCTTCACTAAGCCTTTCAGCAAGCTTTTGTGCTTCCTGCTTCACCAACGATGCCATTTCTCGGTGGTGAGACTTTCGATAATTTATATTCCGTTATTTGAATTATGCATTGACCGATACGGAAACATGGCATTAACTAAATTGTAAATTCCGTATAACGAAACATTTAATTCCATATTATGAAATTTAGCAAGGAGAACGTTATGAGCGAATCGTCGGTGCGCACTGTTGTTGAAGGTCCAACTAAGATGACGCCATCAGAAGCATTTGTGGAAACACTGGTCGCAAACAACGTCACAACGATGTTTGGCATCATGGGTTCTGCGTTCATGGATGCGATGGATATCTTTGCGCCTGCGGGGATTCAGATGATCCCAGTGGTGCACGAGCAGGGTGCAGCGCACATGGCAGATGGCTACTCACGTGTATCCGGAAATCACGGGGTGGTGATTGGCCAGAATGGCCCAGGGATCAGTAACTGTGTCACCGCGATTGCGGCGGCTTACTGGGCGCACAGTCCGGTAGTGATGATTACACCAGAAACAGGCACCATGACGATGGGGCTGGGAGGTTTTCAAGAATGTAACCAACTCCCGATGTTCCAAGAATTCACCAAATACCAAGGACACGTGACTCACCCAGCGAGAATGGCCGAGTACACCGGACGTTGCTTCGACAGGGCGATGAGTGAAATGGGTCCAACTCAGCTAAATATTCCCCGCGATTACTTTTATGGCGAGATCACCTGTGAAATTCCAAAACCTGCCCGTTTAGACCGCGGCCCTGGCGGTGAAAAAAGCCTGAATGAAGCCGCTGATATTCTCGCAGAAGCCAAGTTTCCTGTGATCATTTCTGGTGGCGGCGTGGTGATGGCTGACGCCGTTGAAGAGTGTAAAGCGTTGGCAGAGCGATTAGGCGCACCAGTAGTAAACAGCTACCTGCATAATGATTCTTTCCCTGCTTCACACCCACAATGGTGTGGGCCACTGGGTTACCAAGGTTCCAAAGCGGCGATGAAGTTGATTGCGCAAGCAGACGTTGTGATTGCGCTGGGATCACGCCTCGGGCCATTTGGCACCTTGCCACAACATGGTCTCGATTACTGGCCGCAGCATGCCAAAATCATCCAAATTGATGCTGACAATAAAATGCTGGGGCTGGTGAAGAAAATTTCTGTCGGCATCTGTGGAGACGCAAAAGCCGCCGCCGTGGCATTGACCGAGCGCTTAAGCGGTCGCGAGCTGGCATGTGATGGCAATCTCGACGAACGCACGAGCATCATGAAACAAGAAAAAGACGCGTGGGAAAAAGAGCTGGATGAGTGGACACATGAAAAAGACGCTTTCAGCCTAGACATGATTGAACACAATGGAAAAGAAACGCCATTTTCTGGTGGCGAATACCTCCACCCAAGACAAGTCCTTCGCGAGCTTGAAAAAGCGATGCCTGAAGATGTCATGGTATCTACCGATATTGGCAACATTAACTCTATTTCCAACAGCTATTTAAGATTTGAAAAGCCCCGTAGTTTCTTCGCAGCAATGAGTTTTGGTAACTGCGGTTACGCTTTCCCAACCATTATTGGCGCGAAGATGGCTGCGCCTGAGAGACCTGCCGTTTCTTATGCAGGCGATGGCGCTTGGGGAATGAGCCTTGCTGAAACCATGACCTGCGTTCGACATAACATTCCTGTGACGGCAGTGGTTTTCCATAATCGACAGTGGGGGGCAGAGAAAAAGAACCAAGTTGATTTCTACAACCGTCGCTTTGTTGCCGGTGAGTTGGATAACGAAAGCTTCGCAGAGATTGCGCGTGCCATGGGTGCAGAAGGTGTCACTGTTGATCGGCTTGAAGATGTTGGCCCAGCGTTAAAAACCGCTATAGACAAGCAAATGAACGAAGGGAAAACCACGGTGATTGAAATCATGTGTACTCAGGAGCTGGGAGACCCGTTCCGCCGTGATGCGCTTTCTACCCCTGTTCGTTTCCTCGAAAAATACCAAGATTATGTGTAATCACATCTCGCGAAGTCAGCGGCACAAAGCGAAGAAACTCATAAAATAAATCAAGGGTAAGTACTTGGCTGAGGGAACTCGGCCAAACCTTTCTCCAATCAAACCGGACAAATGAAGACATGAAGCAGTCAGCGGCTGTTGATTCGGGGTTTCAATCGATAAAAAACTGCCTTGTTATCGTCTTGTCATTGCCTTAACGCTTGCTGCCAGCGTCTCTTTGAACAAAAACCACACGTTGAATGCCGTTATATTGTAACCGACGGTAACGAAATTAGATGTCCCCAAACCGCTGAAAAATCGTCATTCATGCTGTGAATGTCCTGTAATTTCAGGGCTTGATCGCAGTGGGTTACCCTGTTGTCTCCATGTATTAACACTGAGTCATGCGATAATTGTCTAGACTCTTGTGTTTCGGCGGAAATATACTGCGCATCCTGTTATTACATTAGGAATACTGCGTGGACCCCTCCTCGAATCAATTGTGTAAACCGTACTTGGTCGTTTGTTATCAAGGGAGAGCACTAAAATGATTGAGCCCTTTCTAACCCTGTTATTTGGCATTCTTCTTATCTTGGCGATTATTGCAGCAAACGGTTATTTCGTTGCGCAAGAATTCGCGTACATGGCAGTAGACAGAGCAAAGCTCGCTACGTTAGCCGCTACCGGCGATGAAGCCGCAAAACGCGCGTTAGCTGTTACCAAACGCACCAGCTTCATGCTTTCCGGTGCGCAGCTTGGCATCACAGTGACAGGCCTTGTACTTGGCTTTGTTGCTGAGCCGCTTGTTGGTCAATCTATGGGCGTGATCTTGCAAAGCTTTGGACTGTCGTTAGAAGCCGGCATTGCTATTGGTACGATTGCCACGCTTGGTGTGGCGATGGTCGTTCAAATGATTTTTGGTGAGCTATATCCTAAGAATCTTGCGATTGCGAACGCTGAACCTATGTCACGCATGATGTCGCGTTCGACATTGATTTACATGTCAGCTTTTGGCTGGATCATCAGCTTCTTTGATAAATCTTCTAACCTTCTGCTGCGTGCTGTTCGCATCGAACCGGTGCACGATCTTGATGTGAGCGCATCAGAGGAAGATTTACACCATATCATCGCGAACTCGCGTGAAAGCGGCGACTTGCCTGTGGAGTTGTCACTGATGATGGATCGCATTCTAGATTTCCCTGAGCGCGATGTAGAGCATGCCATGGTGCCGCGCTCGCAAGTGGATTGGGTTGAGCCTGAAACCACGCTGACCGAGCTTCTGTCATTGATGGCACAAGCGCACACGCGTTATCCGGTAATCAACGACGATGATGCCCCTGTTGGTGTGGTGCATCTTTCCGATGTGCTGGCTCATATGGGTGCGGGCAATGCCGAAGATACCGTTGAGGCGGTGATGCGTCCTGCAACTGTTCTACCAACCTTGATGCGCCTGCCTGACGCACTGGATCAATTGGTCACCTCTACCAATCAACTCGCTTGTGTTATCGATGAATACGGCGGCTTTGCGGGTGTTCTGACGATTGAAGATTTGGCGATGGAAATTGTTGGCGAAATTACCGACGAGCATGACGCAGACGCTGGCGAAGCTGTTGTGTCTGAAAGCGAGAATGTCTGGTTAATGGAAGGTGATGTCCACATCGACGAGGTAGAACGTGCCATTGGTTATGATCTACCGAGAGGCGATGTTGAAACCATCGCAGGTATCTTGATTGCCGAACGTGGTGCACTGCCTGCCGAGGGCGAGACCGTTAACATCGAACTCCCTGTCGACCCGTCTGAGTTCGCATCTGGCGAGCTCTTCAAGCGCCATCTTGAAGTAGAAGTATTGCGCATCGAGCGACACGTACCGACAGAGGTCCGTGTAAAGCTAGTAGAGAAGCTGGTTGAGGAGGGCGAAGAATGATGACTGATCCGTTGATTGTCACCTTAGTGACCACAGCCCTCATCGTATTGAGTGGCTTTTTCGTTATCATCGAGTTTGCCTTGATGGGTGCCCGTCGTCACCGCCTAGAAGAAATGGCGGTTGAGAGCGCTTCTGCGCGTGCTGCATTGCGCGGCATGAACGATCTTACGCTGATGCTAGCTGGTGCCCAGTTGGGTATTACGTTCTGTACCTTTGCGTTGGGTGCGATTACCAAGCCCGCGGTTGACCTTTGGGTCGGCCCAGTGTTTCTTGCTATGGGTATGCCTGAATGGGCAGCTGGCGGAGCATCCTTTGGTTTCGCGTTGTTTGTTGTCACTTTCCTTCACCTTGTGGTGGGTGAAATGGCACCAAAATCTTGGTCGATTGCACACCCAGAAAAGTCTGCGCTTGCCATTGGTATCGTTGCTCGCGCTTACGTTTGGCCGCTGCGTCCGTTATTAAACTGGATCAACAGCATTGCAAACCGACTGGTGAAAGCGTCTGGCGTTGAACCTGTTGAGAGTGCCGCTGTTGGTGGCCAGGATGTGAGTACCATTCGCCAACTCGTTGAGCATTCGGGCAAAGTGGGTACGCTGAAACCAAACATCCAGAAACAACTGTCTGGCCTTATCGATCTGAGTTCAATTCCGGTTGAAACCTTGGTGACAGAAGGGCAGGTCATGGCGCATGTTGATAAACTTGCAACCGTTGCTGACGTGCGCGCAGCTGCGATGGCGACGGGTCACCTGCGTATTCTGGTTTACGGAAAGCGTGGCTTGAAACCGCTGGTTGTTCACGTGCGTGATACCTTGCTGGAGCCGGAAGACAGACCAGCAAGAGAAGTGGCGCGTAAGGCCTATGTGCTTGATGCAAACACACCCGTTTACGAAGCACTGGCGCGTATGCGTGAAGCGAGTGTTCAGTTAGCTGTTGTGAGCAAAGGCGAGAAGATGCTTGGCGTGGTGACTTTGGCCGACATATTGAAATGCGTTTTGCCTACGACTGAAACGAACTAATTAGTCGTTCTGCCCAAATAAAAACGCCGCTGATTAGCGGCGTTTTTTTGTTAGAAACCTACAAGGCGACAGGGCGTTTACAAGCCTAAGGTATTCGCGATGCGTTGGCCGTAGTCGGCATCTGCATGGCTAAAGTGTTCAACCATTTTGCGCTGAACATCTTCAGAAGCTTGTGACAGAGAACCACAGATGGTTTCAATCAGACGCGCCTTTTCCTCGTCGCTGAACAAGCGATACAGGTTACCTGCTTGGGCAAAGTCATCTTGATCGTAGCGGCTGTAACGATCGGCTTCGCCGTCTAAGCGAAGTGGCGGCTCTTTGAACTCAATCGCTTCAACCAAATCATCTTGTTGGTTAGGGCCAAAGTTTGGCGATGCATTTTGCCCAGTCTGATGGCCAGAGTAAGGGCACTGTGTTCCCGCCATTGCGCCAGCGCGTTGGTAATGGTTTGCCTGAGTCGCGTGCGGGCAGTTCACAGGTAGATGGTTGTAGTTAGCGCCTAAGCGGTAACGTTGTGCATCCGCATAAGCAAACAAGCGTGCCTGCAGCATTTTGTCTGGAGACGCACCCACACCCGGAACCAAGTTGCTTGGTGCTAGCGCCACTTGTTCAACTTCAGCAAAATAATTTTCTGGTAAACGGTTCAGTTCTAGCTCACCAATTTCAATCAACGGGTAATCGCTGTGCGGCCATACCTTTGTGAGATCGAATGGGTTGATGTGGTACGTGTTCGCATCGTCTTCTGGCATGATTTGAACGTTCACGCTCCAACGAGGGAAGTTGCCGTCTTGAATGGCGATAACAAGATCACGTTGGCTTGAATCTGGATCAATGCCACGCAGCGTCGCCGCTTGGTCATTGGTTAGATTCACCACACCTTGTTGGCTCTTAAAGTGAAACTTCACCCAAAAACGCTCACCCTGCTTGTTCCATAGTGAGTATGTGTGCGAACCGTAACCATGCATTTGGCGATAGTTTGCAGGAATGCCGCGATCAGACATTAGCACCGTCACTTGGTGCATACATTCTGGGTTTAGTGACCAGAACTCCCACATAGCCTGAGCATCTTTCAGGTTCGTGTGAGGGTTACGTTTCTGGGTGTGTATGAAATCAGGGAACTTGATACCGTCACGCAGGAAAAATGTTGGTGTGTTATTGCCAACAATGTCGTGGTTACCGCGTTGCGTGTAGAAACGTAGACCAAAACCGCGTGGGTCACGCTCTGCATCTGCCGACCCCATCTCGCCGCCCACCGTTGAAAAACGAACGAACGTTTCCGTCTGTTTACCTTCGCCATTGAAGTGGTCGGCGAGGGTGAACTCAGACATATCACGCGTCAACGTGAATGTGCCGTATGCGCCAGTCCCTTTTGCGTGAACGATACGCTCAGGAATGCGCTCTCGGTTAAAGTGGGCGAGTTTTTCAATCAGGTGCCAATCTTGCAGTAATACTGGCCCGCGCTCTCCGGCAGTCAGAGAATTTTGATCATCGGCGACAGGTGCGCCATTTTGGCTAGTGAGGTAACGAGTGTTTTCCATGTTATTCCCTAAATATGTCAATGCATCGTGCATAAACAAGAATCAATATCATTCCATGCTGGGAAATTACAAAATTTCTTAGTTATAAATATTGATTTAAATCATCATATTGGTGATATATGTTGCAATTATGGGGTGGCGGGGGCTTTTTGCATGTTAGATGCAGATCTTGGGATAACAGGGCATGGTTGATGGAATCGCTGCGATACCTATTTATCTATTTGATATCGCAGAGAGCTATGGCAATGAGCTATGCCAATAAAAACTATGGCAATGAGCCATCGCAGGGAACGATGGCGCTGGTGGTTTACGCGTTAATGATTAACTACGAGGCTTGTCGGTTGATTTACGAACAACTAACTGAGGCTGAAGCAGTACCTTTCTAGGGAAATTGCTGTCACTGTCTTTACGGATTTGACTCAGTAACATTCGTACTGACTGATCACCAAGTTGTGTTTGCGGCAGTGAAACGGTGGTGAGAGGAATACGGAACCAATCTAAGTAGGGCATGTCATTAAAGCCCGTCACGGAAATATCGTTAGGGATGGTTTTGCCTACCGCTTCCAATTCTTCGATACAGCCCAATGCCAGCAAATCATTGGCGGCAATCACCGCGGTTACTTCAGGGTGTTCTTTTAAAAGGGTTTTGGTCGCTTCTTTACCTGCGAGTTCGCTAAATGCGCTAGCGGGGATCACTGGTGCATGATCTGGGGCGACATCGAACATATCGGCGATAGAGATGAAAGCATGCCGGCGGCTTAACCCACTGGAAATGTCATTGGGGCCAGCAATATGAGCAATATGGCGATGCCCGAGTTGGTATAAGTGTTCAAAAAGTTGGTAGATACCTTCTCTGTCATCAACCAACACCTGATCAGATGCCAATTTATCGATAACACGATTTACTTGTACCAAGGGCTTTCCGTGATCGAGACAGTAATCAACGGTAGGGTCATTACGAAACGCGGACGCGAGAATAATGCCGTCTACATTCCGAGCAATGAGCCTTTTGACTTCTTCAAGCGCAAGCGCCTGATTATTTTCGGTATAAGCAAGGGTGAGTGTGTAACCTAGTTTATTGGTAAGTTGCTGAATTTCATGAACCAAAGGCGGGAAAATGGGGTTGAGGATGTCAGGGATCATCATACCGATGGTTTTTGTGGCACCACGTTTGAGTGCTGTCGCCATAGGATTGGCGGTATATCCCATTTCTTCGCTTTTTTTCTCAACCATATCGATGACACGATCAGAGACTAAATGTTGTTTTTCTGGACTTAGCGCACGAGATACAGTTGAAGGGCTGATACCCAAAGCGGCTGCTACGTCTTTGACAGTAATGCGTTTATTTTTATTGTTATCCAAAACCATT
Source organism: Enterovibrio calviensis DSM 14347 (assembly GCF_000621165.1). Lineage (GTDB taxonomy): Bacteria > Pseudomonadota > Gammaproteobacteria > Enterobacterales > Vibrionaceae > Enterovibrio > Enterovibrio calviensis. The sequence continues at coordinate 844,655 of NZ_JHZA01000001.1, forward strand.
CCCTAAAACGAATGTGCCTTTCACAAATCAGACAAGGCAACTTTTCGTTAACATTCTCTCAACCGTTGCATTGACAGCTAAGTTACTATGTGCTGCAATCGTTTGCAAGTTGGTGGTTTTTTGTTCGTGCACAAGCCCCGTGTTTTTCTGCACAACAATCAGTCACCTATTATTTGCGTAATTAATGCAAACGTTTGCAATAAATGGAGTGGTTGCTGCTATGAGTATTGTGAAACCCACGGAACCAGAAATCATCAGAGAATCCGACATTGAACCAGGTTGGGACTGGTCTAAGCGTATTCCTGCGCCGGGGAGAATGAGTGTCGATTTTGAACAGCGGGTGGACTTCAATCGTTTGCATCGCTATCGAGTAGGGCGTGCTAGGGAAACATTGAAAACCTCTGGGTTAGGGGCGGTCTTGTGTTTCGATAACAACAATATCCGTTACCTCACCAGTACCGTGATCGGTGAATGGGCTCGTGACAAAATTGCTCGCTACACCCTGTTCACTGGCAACTCAGACCCCTATCTGTGGGATTTTGGCTCGGCGGCAAAGCATCATCAACTCTATCAAGGGTTGATTGCACCTGAGCACTTTAAGGCTGGCATGTTGGGTCTTCGAGGTTCAGTGGCAAAAGAGGCGGGTCTTTTCAAAAATGCAGCCAAAGACATCAAAGCGCTGTTGGTCGAAGAGGGCGTTGCGGATATGCCATTGGGTATCGATGTTTGTGAGCCTCCCATGTTGGAAGCGCTGCAGGCAGAAGGTATTGAAGTGCGTGATTGCCAACAGATCATGTTGGAAGCGCGACAAATCAAATCCATGGATGAAGTGGTGCTGCTCAATATGGCGGCAGCCATGGTTGATGGCGCATATCACCAGTTGGCTGAAAATCTCAAGCCAGGTAAACGTGAGAACGAAAGTGTCGCCGACGCGAATAAATTCCTCTATGACAATGGCTCGGACGACGTTGAGGCCATTAATGCCGTGTCTGGCGAACGTGGTAGCCCACATCCCCATAATTTCACGGACCGCATGTACCGCCCGGGTGATCAGGCCTTCTTTGACATCATTCATTCGTTTATGGGTTACCGAACGTGTTACTACCGCACCCTGAACGTAGGCAGTGCGAGTCAGGCACAGCAAGATGCCTATAAACAAGCCCGTGAATGGATTGATGCAGCCATAGATCTTATTCGTCCTGGCATGACCACAGACAAAATTGCGGCCGTTTGGCCGAAAGCAGAACAGTTTGGTTTTGCCAGTGAAATGGAGGCGTTTGGCTTGCAATTCGGCCATGGTCTGGGGCTGGCATTGCATGAGCGTCCTATCATCAGCCGTCTTGTATCAATGGATAACCCGTTTGAACTGCAAGAAGGCATGGTGTTCGCCCTAGAAACCTATTGCCCATCTGCCGATGGTAATGGTGCAGCTCGTATTGAAGAAGAAGTGGTTGTTACTGCCGACGGATGCGAAATCATTACGTTGTTTCCGGCACAAGAGCTCTTTATCGCCAACAAATACTGATTTGACAGCGGCTGTGGCTCCTTTCTCCTGCGTTATCGGCTTCTCATGTAGGCGCACTGCATGTCGAAGCCTCTGTCTTGGATAAAGAATCCATACCTAATTTAAACGTTAGATCTTTTGTTCAATGGCGCATAGCACCGTTGGGCACACCCAAGCATCATTCAAAAGGAACAGGCTATGTCAGAAAACAGTCTGGAGACACGGTTGTCGCTCTATCGCACCATGTTGCGGGCGAGAGGGTTTGAGCAACGCGCCTCTGATCTCTTTCTTCAAAACCTCGTCAAGGGAACCAATCATCTTGCGATGGGGCAAGAAGCGGTTGCCGCAGCATTTGGCGTTGCAATGCGACAAGGCGATTACACCTTCTGCACCTATCGTGGACACACGCATACCTTGGTTCGCGGCGCGGATATGACGGGTTTATTTGGTGAGTTGATGGGGCGTGATTGTGGCATCTTGCGTGGTAAAGGTGGTTCGATGCACTTAACCAGCGTAGAGCATGGCGCTATGGGTTCCTATGCGATTATTGGTGCCCAATTGTGTATTGCGAACGGCAGTGCATGGAAAAGCCAATACAAAAATACGGGTGAAGTGACGGTTGTGTTCTTTGGTGATGGCACCACCAATATCGGTGCGTTTCATGAAGCGCTTAACTTCGCCGTAATTTGGAACCTTCCCGTTGTCTTTGTCTGCGAGAACAACCTCTACATGGAATACACGCCGATTGGCAACGTCACGGCGGTTGAACACCCAGCAGCAGATCGCGCCAGTGCTTATGGGCTTGATAGCATTATTGTTGATGGCAACGATGCAGATGCTATGTATGAGGTCGCCTCTAAAGCGATTGAAAAAGCGCGCAGCGGCGATGGTCCTTCATTGATTGAAGCGAAAACATATCGCCACCAAGGACACTCTCGCGCCGATCCTGGCAAGTATCGCCCCGCTGAAGAGGTGGCACGTTGGCTTGCTTATGATCCCATTCCTCTTTACCGGTCTCGTCTTGCAGATGAAGGGGTTGAGGAATCACGGTTATTGGACATAGAAAGCGACGTAGAAGGGGAAATTGATAGGGCAACCGAGGCAGCCAAAGTGTCGCCCGCGCCAGATGAATCTTTATGTTTTGAAGACGTATGGGCCAACGGAGGGTACGCATGGCGCAACTAATGAGTTATCGCGAAGCAGTGTCAGCAGGCATTGCTCAAGAGCTTCGCCGAGACGACGATGTCGTGTTTCTTGGAGAAGACGTTGCTGCTGCAGGTGGCGTATTCAAAGCCACCGTTGGGTTGTTTGAAGAATTTGGTCCACTGAGAGTACGAGATACGCCGATATCAGAACAAGCCATTCTTGGCGCCGCAATGGGCGCTGCCATGACAGGGTTGAAACCCATTGCCGAAATCATGTTCTCTGATTTTCTCGCGGTATGTTGGGACTTTGTCGCCAATGAAATACCGAAAGCGCGATACATGACAGCCGGTCAGGTGTCGATGCCTTTGGTGATCAGAACAGCCAATGGTGCGGGCTCTCGCTTTGGTGCACAGCACTCTCAGAGTGTTGAAAACTGGGCGATGATGATCCCCGGCATCAAAGTGGTTGCGCCGTCTAACCCTGCTGACGCAAAAGGGTTGATCGCGGCTGCGGTTCGCGACCCAGACCCCGTCATCGTGTTTGAACACAAATCGCTATATGCCATGAAAGGTGAAGTGCCGGATGGCGATCATGTGGTGAATCTGGGTGAGGCAAATGTGCTTCGCAAAGGCAATGATGTCACGATTGTGGCGTTGGCTGCCATGGTGCCTAGGGCACAAAAAGCCGCCGAAATTTTGTCGCAAGAAGGTATCGATTGCTCGGTGATAGATTTGCGCTGTTTGGTGCCGCTTGATACGAAAACGCTATTAGAAGATGTCGCAAGAACGTCTAGGCTAGTGACGGTGGAAGAAAACCCCCAGCTATGTGGCTGGGGGGCTGAAATCGTCTCCATTATTGGCAGAGAGTGCTTCTTTGAACTTGATGCTCCTCCAACGCGGATCACCACGCCGCATATCCCATTGCCCGCCGCAGACAACTTGGAAGACCATGTCATCCCGTCGGTGGCACGCATCGTGGAAGAAGTGCGCGAGGTGGTGCAGATATGATCGTCGATAACATTACAATTCCCACAGGGTTGAAAATAGGCGGGGAATGGCGACATCAAGGGCGGGCCACTATTCCCGTCTACAACCCTGCTGATGAATCGCAATTGACTACGATTGCGAGCGCGGACGCACAAGATGCACAAGATGCCATTGAAGCCGCTAGCCGAGGATTTTCGACATGGCGAAAAACCTCACCACGCCATCGCTCAGAAGTACTTCGTCGTGCTTTTCATCTGATGCAAGAACGAAAAGAAACCATTGCTCGGATCATTACGCTCGAAGAAGGAAAAACGCTGAATGAAGCCAGAGGTGAAGTGAATTACGCGTCAGAATTCTTCCGCTGGTTTGCCGATCAATCGGTCCAAATGAATGATGCATTATCGACTGCGCCCAACGGTGATAAAGCCATCATGGTGACGCATCAACCCGTTGGTATTGCGTATCTTGTGACGCCTTGGAATTTCCCTGCCGCCATGGCAACACGGAAAATTGCCCCGGCACTTGCCGCAGGTTGTTCAGTGATCTTGAAACCCGCCACAGAAACGCCACTTACCGCCTTGTATGTTGCTGAATTACTCACAGAAGCTGGTGTGCCAGATGATGTAATTTCGGTGCTGCCTTCTTTGAGTGCGCGCACGATTTCTGAGGTGATGTTCGCGGATGATCGTGTGCGGAAAGTGTCGTTTACCGGCTCAACGGAAGTGGGGCGTGTATTGCTGCATAACGCTGCTGAACGTGTGGTCAATAGTTCGATGGAGCTTGGCGGAAATGCGCCTCTTTTGGTGCTAGACGACGCCGATTTTGATACGGCGGTTGAGCAAACCTTAGTGGCTAAAATTCGAAACGCGGGGGAGTCCTGCATTGCCGCAAATCGCATTTACGTAGCGCGTCAGCACTATGATGCGTTTAGTGATGCATTGGCGTCTAAAATGGCTGCATTGAAAATGGGCGATGGCACACTTGAGGGTGTCGATATCGGGCCTATGGTCAATCGTACCACCCAACAAAAAGTCGCTTCGCTGGTGGACGACGCCGTACAGAAAGGGGCGAAATTGCTCACTGGCGGCGTGTTGCCGGATGGCGCGGGATATTTTTACCCACCAACGGTATTGAAAGACCTTACCGACAATGCCGACATTCTCCATACCGAAATTTTTGGCCCTGTGGCGGTGATCATCCCGTTTGATGATGAACAGGCGGCAATCGCTGCGGCCAACAACACCATCTTTGGTTTGGCGGCGTATGTGATGTCATCCGATGCAATTCATGCGGTTTCCGTTGCGAAGCAGCTAGAAGCGGGGGTGGTGGGCATCAATAAAGGGGTGATATCTGATCCCGCCGCGCCATTTGGCGGCATGAAGCAAAGCGGCCTAGGCCGTGAAGGTGGTTATGTTGGCATTGCGGAATTCACTGAAACTCAGTACATCGGTCTTGATTGGCCGAGTGACTCCCAGTAGGTAAGAGGCAGACATGGATATCATTATGCCCCAATTGGGGGAGACGGTTGCTGAGGGAGAAATCCTTTTGTGGCATAAAGCCGAAGGCGACGAAGTCAAAAAAGGCGATGCATTGTTCGAGATTTCGACGGACAAAGTGGCGATGGAAGTACCTGCTATGGAAAACGGGGTGTTGACCAAAATCATCGCTGCCGTTGGTGAAGTGGTTCCGGTGGGTGAGCCCGTTGCCGTAATAGCGGTTGTGGGTGAACAGTTAGCTGTTGCGAGTTCAGATCATTCAAACCTCTCTGCATCTGCAGAGACGGAAGTATCTAAACCCGCGTCGTCGAATGAAGCCAAGGCTGTGCCAAACCAATCCAAACCCCACTTAAAAGGCGGGAATGGTTTGTTTTCGCCAGCAGTGAAATATCTCGCCGCCAAGCATCCTATCGATATGTCCTCGCTCACAGGGAGTGGTAAAAATGGGCGTATCACCAAACGGGATATGCAGGCACATATTGAGCAAGTGTCTGCATGGCGTTCGCCTGTTCGAGATGAAGAAGCCTTGGCGTTAGAAGATCACGCGCTGGCACAGTTGTCTCCGTCTGTGCGTCGTTTGGTCACCGAGCATGATGTAGACATCAATCACCTTGAGGGAACGGGCAGGCACGGGCGTATTACCGAGTCAGATGTCTTGTCTTATCTTGATGGTGGTGTTGCAGCCAATCCACGCGCACCGCTGACCAATCAGACAAATCCGGTTTCATCGACGCCACTCTCTATTCAAGGGGAAGCCGTACCGTTTACTTTTATGCGCAAACAAATTGCCCGTCAGATGACTTCATCGGTGCAGCATGCCGTTCACGTTGCTCAGGGTATGGAAATCAACTTTGATGCCGTTGAGGACGTTAGGCAGACACACAAAGTGGCGTTCAAACAGCGTTACGGTTGCAGTCTGACGCCGCTCGCGTTTATTGCGAGGGCAGTGGTAAAGGCATTACAGGCGTATCCAAATCTCAATGGTCAAGTAGGAGAAGATAAATTGGTGCTAAGTGCTGCTGTTCACTTAGGCATCGCGGTGGATCTTAATCACCAAGGTCTGGTCGTGCCGGTAATCAAAGATGCCGATACGATGAATGTGTCTGGGTTAGCAAGGCGCATCGCTGAGCTTGCAACAAAAGCGCGAGAAAACCGTTTAACACTTGATGAAATGTCAGGTGGCACGTATACGCTTTCCAACAATGGCGCTGCTGGCACTGTGTTTACGACGCCGATTATTAATCACCCTGAAATCGCGATATTGTCTATCGATAGCATCGCTCGAAAACCCACGGTAGTGAACGCCAATGGTAGAGAAACGCTAGGGATCAGCAGTGTCGGGATGCTCGTTCAATCGTTCGATCATCGGGCTGTTGATGGTGCTTATTCCGGTGCCTTTTTGCAGAAAGTGAAATCGATGATCGAATCTCATGATTGGCAGGGAGAGCTTTAAGTTGAGCTCAACCAGTGCTGGGTAGGTTGTGTTTGTAGGATCGTTTGAAAGGATGTTTTTTCAGTAAACATATCAGTAAAAACATCAGCAGGCACATCAGAAAAACAAAAGGGAGCAGCCGCTCCCTTTGTTTTCAATCGTCTGACGTTATATACCCAAACAACCTGTAACCAAACAATCTGTACCCAAACATCCTGAATCCTGCATCTTCAGTTTGCTCGGGTATATCAATGCTCATGGTGGTGAGAAGGGACGTAATCTGGATCCGTGTCTCCGACTAACGCCTCGGTGGTGAGCATGAGTGCGGCGATCGAACTGGCAGTTTGAAGCGATAAACGTGTCACTTTCGCGGGATCTATGACGCCCATTTCCAGCATCGAACCAAATTGACCATTGGCGGCATTAAAACCAAAATCGAAGGACTGATGGCTGACTTTTTCGAGATAAACGCCGGCATCGAGTCCTGCATTTTTTACTATTTGCTTAAACGGTGATTTCATCGCATCAAGCGCGATTTGCATGCCCGCTTTTTCATCATCATTGTTGGTAGTCGGCAAGGACATGTTTTCGCATACACGGAGCAGGGCAATGCCACCACCAGGAACGATGCCTTCTTCGATGGCTGCACGCGTTGCATGTAGGGCATCTTCTACGCGTGCTTTTTTCTCTTTCACTTCAGTTTCGGTCGCAGCCCCGACTTCAATAAGCGCAATACCACCGGACAGTCTGGCGCGTCGCTCGGTCATTTTTTGAGTGTCATACTCAGAATCTGAACTGGCGATCTCGGCATTAATTTGGGCAATGCGATCTGCAATTCTTGCTTCCGTGCCAAGCCCTTTTATGAGGGTGAAGGCATTCTTAGTGAGTTCGATTTTTTCCACGTGACCAAAGTCGTGTTCGCTGATTTGACTGACGTCATGCCCCGTTTCAGCAGACATCACAGTGGCTCCCGTCAATGCGGCGATGTCATGCAGTATGGCTTGGCGACGGGGTCCAAATCCCGGGGTGCGTGTGGCGACCACATCCAGTGTTTTTCGCATATGGTTGACCACTAAAGTAGAAAGCGCTTCGCCTTCAACCTCTTCAGCCATAACAAACAGTGGGCGTTTTAGTTTGGCGGCGAGCTCCATAGCCGGAACCACTTGCTCAAATTGACTAAGCTTGCCATCAACCAACAAAATCATCGGCATCGTGTGTTCTACCCGCATTTTCCCTCTGACATTGACGAAGTGCGGAGAGATGTAACCACGATCAAATTGCATGCCTTTCACCACGTGCAATTCGGTATCAAAGCCTTTGCCTTCTTCAATGGTAACAACCCCATGTTCACCCACAGCGCGAATGGCTTCTGCCACGATCTTCCCAATACTGGTGTCGTTATTGGCAGAAATCGTGGCGACATGTTCAATATCTGCATCTTGGTTGCAAGCAACGGCCTGCTCTTTCAAAGCAGCAACGGCGGCTTGAATAGTGCGCTCGATACCGTGTTTGATGTCAATAATGTTGTAGTTTGCGGCTTGCGCTTTGAATCCTTGGTTGAGGATAGCTTGCGCAATCACTGTTGACGTGGTCGTGCCATCGCCTGCCTCGTCGTTAGCCTTCGATGCGACAGCCCTGATCAGTGATGCCCCCATTTCTTCCATTTGCCCTTTAATGGCCACTTTTCGGGCAACGGAAACACCGTCTTTTGTGATGATGGGTGGTTGATCAAAATTCCGCATCACGACATTTCTGCCCTTTGGGCCGAGGGTGACTTTTACCGCATCCGCTAAAAGGTTGGCGCCAACAAGCAGACGCTTTCTGGCCTCTTCACCAAATTCTAAGTGATCTTGCTGCATAGCTTTCCCTCGCATTGATTCCTGTATTTGTTTCTATAACGTTAACTGTTTTGCAATCGTTTGCAAATAAAATGGCAATTTTTTGCAGAAATTGCAGTTGGGCAAAGAATGAAGTGGCGTGTGCTTTGTGATCGGTATTGTGGTTTTCACAAGAATAGTGAATGCCGCTTTTGGACGACGATTTCCGATATTACCAAGTAACTACAAGGTATTAACTATCAAGTGTTAAAAGTAAAGAATCATGATTCTTAAATTTGGAACGGAAAGGTGTGTTTTTATTGCTCATTTCTTGTTCTATGCTTGAGGCTAATTGTAAATAATTAGTTAACGACATTTCATTGCAAACGTTTGCTGTATGGCTTGAGGCTTGAAATGCCAACAGAGAAAAGGAGATCACTTTGGATACATCAAGACTTGCAAATAAACATGTGCTGATCACTGGTGCTGCTCGAGGCATGGGCGCGGCAATTGCGGAAAATTACGCTGAGCAAGGCGCAAAAGTCTGTGTGGCTGACGTTAACCTTGATGGCTGCCAAGAAGTTGTTGATCGCATTGTCGCAAAAGGCGGCTCAGCGATCGCAGTCAAAATGGATGTGACCAAACGTGCGGATATCGCTGCGGGTGTGAAAGCCACAGTGGACGCTTTTGGTTCTATCAATGTGATGCTGAACAATGCGGGCATTAATAAGCCATTAATGTTTCTCGATATTACGGAAGAAAACTGGCAGCAAATCATGGATGTGAATGGTTTGGGCTGTTTGATGGGAATGCAGGAAGCGGCCAAACAGATGATCGCACAAGGCCCACAAGATGAGCCCTACAAGATCATCAATGTAGGCTCCATTGTTTCTCGGATGGCCTTTGATGATGTCGTGCCATATTCGTGCAGCAAGCATGCCGTGCTCGCCATGATCAATGGTGGTGCGAAAGCGTTGGTGAAACACAACATTACGGTGAACGGTTATGGGCCTGGTGTTGTTCGAACAGAATTATGGGAGCAGCTCGATAAAGATCTGGTTGCCATCGGAAAGTTCGAAAAGCCGGGTGAGTCGATGGATACCTTGGCGCGTGACATGATTTTGCTCGGGCGTTATTCCTACCCCGAAGATGTGTTAGGCACGGCCAGTTTCCTCGCAAGTAAAGACTCGGATTATATGACAGGTCAGCTCATCATGATTGATGGCGGCATGGTCATGCAGTAACAGGCTGGAATGTCTGTAGACGAAAACTGAAGCCCCCTCTCTGGGGTGCGTTAGAAACGGAGCGGTAAGGATGAAAATAGTCAGTAAAACCCTGTTAGGCCTAATGATTTCGGCTAGTGCCTCAGCAGTGTACGCGGAAGACTTAGTCATTGGCATTACGCAGAATAACGTGGGTGTAGACTCGTACCAAACCACCTATGAAAAGGCATTTAAAGAGGCGGCAGCAAACACTAAAGGTGTTGATACTGTGGTGCTTGATGCTGGCGGTGATGTCGCGCGTCAAATTGCACAAATTCAGGATCTCATTCAACAAAAAGTAGATGTCATTATTATCTGGCCGACTAATGGTAAAGCCGTTGTGCCAGCGGTTCGTAAAGCAAAACAGGCTGGCATCCCTGTTGTCGTCACTAATTCCAATGTCGCCGAAGAAGGTCAGCAGTTTATTGAATCATTCTCAGGGCCTAACAACATTGTTCAAGGCGCCTACTCGGCTGAGATGATGTGTGATGCGCTAGGTAATAAAGGCCAGATTGTTCAAATCTCCGGTCAGCCGGGTTACACAACGGCCATTGAGCGTCAAAAAGGGTTTGAAGATAGATTGGCCGTCGCGTGTCCAGACGTGAAAATTATGGAAACGCAACCAGGAGACTGGAACCGCGAGAAGTCGCAACGTGTCATGGAAAACTTCCTGACCAAGTATGACAACATTGATGGTGTCTACTCTGGTGATGACAACATGGGTGTTGGTGCTCTAAACGCGGCGAAAGCGGCTGGGCGTGAAGGCATCGCATTTATTGGCGCAACGAACTTTGCGGTTGGTTACGAAGCCATGGGACGCGGGGAATACTGGGGCTCGGTTTATCAGTCCCCTGTAGACGATGCAGAGAATGCGTTGGCAACGGCAATAGCCATCGCCAATGGCGAGGATGTACCGAAGCTAAACTACTTTGATACACCAAAAATCACGCAAGAGAACATGGCTAATTTCACGAAGCCAGTGTTTTAAAAAGTGCATTGCCTCTGTGTGCTTGATTGGGCCTCCCTCTCTAACCAATCAGCACATTGAGGCAACATCACCTGATTTTACTTTCTCAGTCATACTGAATGGGACAGGTATTGTTTAGCAAGGATTGCGACATTCTCTCTACTCATCAAGGGATAGATTTATGGCTTCAGGCTCTTCAACTGATGCTGCCAAAAGTGCTAGTAAAGCCGATGGCAAAACGCAGGCATTCTCAGTAAAAACATTGATGGCTCGCCACGGGATTTTGGTGGCGTTCTTTATGTTTATTGTCGCATTCTCATTATCATCTGACCGATTTCTCAGTACGGATAACTTTATGACGGTGGTCCGTCAAGCTTCAATCATTGGCACGATTGCCCTCGGTGTAACCATTGTCGTGATTGGCGGGAATCTGGATTTGTCAGTGGGCTCTTTGCTGTCTTTCTCAACGGTTCTTGTGGTGGATTTGCACGACAAAGTGGGGCCGGGTCAAGCCATCTTATTGATGTTCCTTTTCACGCTTCTTGTGGGGGTGATTAATGGTTTTCTGGTGGGCTATTTAAGGCTCAATTCGTTGATTGTCACCTTAGGAATGCTCTCGGCGATTCAAGGTTTAACCTTGATCTATAGCGGAGGCCAGAACGTTGATATTGCGAATCAAGAAGAGACTTGGTTTGCCATTTTTGGTCGAGGGTTTTTCGGGCCCATTGCCGTGCCCATCATCATCTTCCTCGTACTCGCCGTCCTTTATGAACTCCTGCTTAAACGCACAGCCTATGGGCGAAAAATCTTTGCCGTCGGGGGGAACCCCATTGCTACTGCGTATTCAGGTATTCGCAGAAACAAACTCGTATTCAGCACGTATTTACTGTCGGCATTTTCAACGGGTTGCGCTGCCTTGATATTGGGTTCACGCGTGATGGGTTCACAGAACAATGTGGGTCAAGGCTATGAACTATTGGTGCTTGCCGGTGTGATTTTGGGCGGAACCAGCTTATTAGGTGGCTCTGGCAGCATCACAAAAACCGTGATTGGCGTATTGATATTGGGCTTTATCCAAAATGGCTTGTTGCTTCTGGGCTTTCCTTATTACGCACAGTGGCTAGTGACTTGGGCGGTGATCATTTTGGCTGTTTGGCTGGATGTCGGCACGAAACGCGGCAGTGTGTTCACCAAATTTTGACGGAAAGCTGAAGGAGACAAATGATGGATAGAATAATTCGCTTTCTGAAGACGCAGCCAATATGGATATTCGTTGCGTTTTGTATTGTGTTGTTCAGTTTTTCGTCGGAATACTTTTTTGACATCGCTAACTTTAAGAACATTTTGATTCAAACGTCCACGATAGGTTTTATCGCCTTAGGCATGACGGTGGTGATGATCAACGGCAACATTGATTTGTCTGTGGGGGCAGTCGTGGCTCTGTCTGCCAGCCTTGCGATTGAATTACAGGGAACGCTTGGTATTCCAACCGCCGTTTTGATCGCTCTGGCTTCAGGGATTCTGCTGGGGATGTTGAACGGTTTGATTGTGTGGAAAACCGGTGTTGACGCATTCATTGTCACATTAGGCGCGATGATTGGGGTTCGTGGTCTGGTGTTTGTCTACACCGGCGAGCAGTCATTCTATGCCAGTGACTTTGCGTATTCAGACTTTGGGTCTAGCTCCGTGTTTGGTTTACCAACGTTGGCACTCTTGTTCTTGCTAGCCACGGTACTGATGCAATTGATGATGAAGTACACGGTTCATGGCAGAAATTGTTATGCCGTTGGGGGAAATCGGAAATCTGCTATTGATGCAGGTATAAGGGTTGGCCCTCACATGATGATTAACTTCATGTTGGTGGGGTTCTTTGCTGCCTTAGCGGGCGTCACGCTATCGACCCAAATGGGGGCGTCTACGCCAAACTTAGGGCGTGATTTCGAGCTTTGGACGATCACTGCGGTTGTGCTTGGGGGAACTCGTCTCACAGGTGGTGCTGGTAGCATTATGGGAACACTGGGTGGGGTGCTTGCCATCGGGATTCTTCGTAATGGACTGAACTTGATGCAAGTTCCTGCGTTCTATGTGCTCGTTATCATGGGTTCTATCCTGATCCTTGTTCTCTTCATTGATAAGAAAGTGAACCAAGCAGAGCGCGGAGGGGTTAGCGCATGAATATGGCACAAATCGCGAACGAAGAAATCGAGGCTTCGGTTACTTCGCCAACTCTGGAACTCAAAAACATAAAGAAAGTGTTTCCCGGAGTGGTCGCGCTAAATGGCGTGAGCTTTGATATTCGAGCGGGAGAGGTTCATGCACTCTTGGGCGAAAACGGTGCGGGTAAATCGACATTGATGAAGGTGATGTCGGGCATTTATCAAGCGGAAGAGGGCAACATTCTTATTGATGGCGAAGTGGTGCATCTTAAAACGCCTATGGATGCCAAACATCATGGCATTTTGATGATCCATCAGGAATTGTCGCTGGTGGAAGACATGACCGTTGCCGAGAATATCTTTCTTGGCATGATGCCCACCAAGATATTTGGGGTGGTAGATAATGCGACACTCCGCTCGAGGGCTGCTGAAATTCTAACGCGTCTAAATTGTGACTTTGGACCGGATGATCGTGTTTCATCGCTCACCATTGCTAAAAAATACATGGTCGAAATCGCACGAGCATTGGTGTTTACGCCCAAAATAGTGATTTTCGATGAACCTACGGCTTCGCTTACCGATTATGAAAAAGTCGTATTGTTTGAGGTAATCAAAGAGCTTCAGGCTCACGGTGTTGGTATCGCCTATATTTCTCACCGAATGGAGGAAATTTTCGCCATTTCTGACCGCTTATCCGTGCTGCGAGACGGTGAGTACCGTGGCACCTTGATCACTAAAGATACCAATGAGCCGGAAGTGACGGCGATGATGATTGGCCGTGAACTCGAAACCGGCAAGGTTGTACAAATGGCCGCTGGTGGTGAAATACGCCTAGAAGTCGAAGGACTCACCCTTGAACGTCACTATCAGGATATTTCATTTTCTCTGCGTGAAGGCGAAGTGTTAGGCATGTATGGCTTGGTTGGCGCAGGGCGCACCGAAATAGCCGAGACTTTGTTCGGTCTTCGACAAGCTGATGCCGGCACCATTCGTTTTAATGCCAAAGACATCACTATCGATGACAGCCAAAAGGCAGTCGACCTTGGTATCGCACTGGTGCCGGAAAACAGAAAAGAGCAGGGCTTGGTGCTCCCCATGAGCTGCCAAGACAATATCACTATGGCGCAGCTTGATCGCGTGTCGGTGATTGGCTGGCTCTTGGAAGGCAAAGAAAGCAAAGTCTACAAGAAGTACGCTGACCAACTTTCTATAAAAGCCCCTGATGGAAGTTACCCTGTTGGTAATCTTAGCGGAGGGAACCAACAGAAAGTGGTGATAGGAAAGTGGCTCTCTATTCATCCTAAGGTTTTGATTCTCGATGAACCCACACGTGGCATCGACGTGGGTTCAAAATCAGAAATACATGGGCTGATTAGGGAGCTTGCACGCTCTGGTTTGGCGGTGTTGGTGATTTCCTCTGAGATGCCTGAAGTACTCAGTGTGAGTGATCGAATACTGGCACTCTATGAAGGCAAGATAATGGAGACATTTACTGCTGAAACCGTTACGGAAAATCGTTTAGTCACGGCAATTACAGGGCAAACCGCTAACGCGGCTCACAACTAGGTTCTTACACACCTCAAAGGTTTTCTTTATGCACATTGGCTTTATTGGATTGGGCCGGATGGGAGCGCTTATGGCTTCTAATTTGGCTCGAGAGGGCTTACGCCTGTCTGTTTGGAATCGAAGTGCGGAAAAAGCGAGGTGTTTGGCTGAGACATTCTCAAATGTTACCGCCGCCAAAACGCCAGCACAGATAGCCTCGACATGCGATGTGGTGTTTACCATTCTAGCCAACGATGACGCGGTGAAAGCTGTATATTTCGATAAAGAATCGGGTGTGGCTGCGCTTGGCAATTCGGTGTTCGGAAAACAACAATATTGGGTGGAAATGAGCACGATTAGCCCTGCGTTATCAACACAGATTTCGACGCTAGCCGATGAAAGGTCTGCTGGGTATATCGATGCACCGGTTTCCGGCAGTTTGAATGCCGCTGAAGCGGGTGACTTAGTGTTTATGTTTGGCACGGATGGAGAGTTACCAGAGGCCATTCAGCAGTGTTTTTCCATTATGGGTAAGGCGCAGTTTGCCTTGGGTAAGGCTGGCAGGGGACACGCGGCCAAGCTACTCATCAACAGCGTGATTCACAGCCAGAATCAAATTGTGGGTGAGATATTAGCATTGGCCGCATCTTGCGATATTGACCGAACAGCGTTAATGCAATTGCTTGGAGAAAGTGCTGCGGGCTCACCGATGATTCGTTTTCGAACGCCACTCTATTTAGGTGAAAGTGACGATGTCACTTTTTCTCTTGCCTTGGCAAAAAAGGACATGGCGCTTGTTTCTGATCTCGCGAATGAACATGGCTGGTCGCTTGCGCAAATCAACACCAACTTAGAGCAATTGAAAGCAGCAGAAGAGCAGGGCTGGGGTGATAAAGACATGGCGGCGATTGCTCAGTATTTGGCGAGTCAAAAGTAAGAGTCACTCTATCAACACGTATCACTAAGGAATCGGCGATGGCAAAGAAAGCAGCTTTGTTTGTGGGGGGATGGGAAGGCCATACTCCAACAGTATTTTGTGACTGGGCAACCAAATTGCTCGAAGATGAAGGGTTTGAAGTGACGTCATATGACTCATTTGACCCTTTACTTGATACCAATGTGACGACAACACTCGACCTCATTGTGCCCATTTGGTCTAGCGCACGAAGCAGTCATCAGGATGAATTTGGCAATATCACGCGTGAGCAAGAGCAAGCATTGCTAGATACGATAGCAAAAGGCTGCGGCATAGCAGGTTGGCACGGTCATATGGGTGATGCATTTCGTGACCACCCCACCTATCACTTCATGATTGGTGGTCAGTTCGTCGCACACCCTCCTGGGTGGCCGGATAATCCAATCCCTTCTGACGATTTTGTCGATTATCGCGTTACCTTTGCGAAATCTGATGACCCTTTTATGAAAGGGTTAGAAGACTTTGATATACATGGCGAGCAATACTATATGCTGGTTGATCCGAGCAATGATGTTGTCGCTACCACTGTGTTTTCTGGCGATCACCTTCATTGGATTGAAGGCACAGTGATGCCAATTGCTTGGCGTCGTCGCTGGGATTCAGGGAAGGTATTCTATTGTTCGATCGGTCATACCGTTGAAGAATTGATGCATCCCATGGTGGACAAATTGATGCGTAAAGGTTTTGTCTGGGCGGCTAGGTAGTTAAGAGCGGAAGGTTTTATCTCGGCACAGTTCGAGGTTGCTTGAGGCCTAAGAAAGCAGCCACTGAGTGTGTTTCAGTAGCTATTTTTCGTTTGGTTCTGTTTGACTGTGCTTTCTACTTTAGATCAACTTTTTCGACTTCTTCTAGTTTGTCATTTGCGTCAATGTCCCAGTCGTCGCTTAACGTGATCTGTTGGTCATGCACTGCACCAATGGCAATTTGGTTTCGACCATTACGCTTAGCGCGATAAAGCAACGAATCTGCTTCATCGAATGCATCCGAAAACGACCATGCTGATGCAGAAGGTGGGATGAGTATCGCGCCAATGGAAAGTGTAACCACAGCTTCATCGGTGGCATGAGGGATTGCCAACTCTTCGACGCTGCTTCGTATCCGCTCTGCAACCGCTTCGAGTGAGTCCGCATTTTCAATTTGAAGCAGTGCGACGAATTCTTCACCACCAATCCTGAAGCACAAGTCATCATTTCGAAGTGCGTTTAGGATGGCGGTTGCCGTGGACTTGATCACTTCATCTCCGCGTGCATGCCCGAAGGTGTCGTTAAACGCTTTGAAGTGGTCAATATCGCAAACAACAATGCCAAAGAGCTTATTCTCGGCGCGTGTTGTATGTAAGAAGGACTCCGCGCGCTTCACATAGCTGTGGCGTCCTGCTAGACCTGTCAGGGCATCGGTATCTGATTGATGGCGTAATATCTTCATTTGCGATTGGGTTTTGAGTGTTAGTTTGTGAAGACCGCGAGCCAACACGCCAATTTCATCATGTCGGCGCAGTTCTTCTAGATCGGAGATATCAAGGTATTCGATGTCGTGGTCTATTCGTTTGGCTAGGCGGCTTAATGGTGCCACTAACCAATGAGTAACGCCGACAATCAGCAGCAGAGAAACGAATAACGCCACGGCAGCCTCGATCGCTAGGGTAACCAAGATTTGCTGTTTGAGAATAAACAGATTAGAGGCATCGAAAACCGCCCAAATGTTACCGCCATTTTTGTTGATAAGCGGTAATTGCACGATCAAAATTTCTTCATCTGGCTTCAGTTGAAAAGCTATATCCGGGGAACGAGAAGGAGTCCAGCGGGGTATGACTGATGACAAGCGTAAACTTTTTTGCAAAGCCTTTAGGTCATCATTTGTTTTATTGAGGACAAAATTCAGCTTTCTACTTCTCACTTCACTTTGGTTCTCGGGATCATCAAGCGAAGCCATGAGCTTAGTTTTTCTTGCATTAACATCGGCGATTTCGTCTTGCGTGACGTCTGTTCGCCATACAGTCATGTGCTCTCGTGAATAGCGTACACCGACGTGTTTTTGACTGTAATCTGACGTCCCTTCAATATCGAGGAACAGTAACTCTCCAATACTAACGAGTGCCTCTTTCTGAGAAGGCATCATTAAATTTGCATAGTTTCTGCCTGCGACCGCTGACGAAAAATCGCGAACTAAGCGTGTTAATGCACGTTCAGCCCGTTCTGTCGCGTAGTTAACTCGGCTATCCCATTCACTTTGATAGCGCGAGGCGCTCATACCCGCGATAAGTACTAACACCAACATCAGATGGGAAATAAAGAGAAGCTGATTTATCGTAAATTTCTTTAGCAAGCTAAGATCCGAATGATTTGCAGCCGTTGACCTAAATTATTCATACAGAGATGAAACTGGCTCAGTACAGGTGCCGTTGATACAAATGTCTTTGTAGGTATCATGACAATTTTGACAAAATGCGGGTTCTAATGAAGGGTGCATGCTACTGATATCTTCACCCTGTCGACTGTAACTTCCATACAGGGCCAGTCCACCGAAGTGCTCTGTTACCCAGATGATTCCCTGCGCTTCAGAGACTGCGATCACCGTCGGCCCATCACTGTAAGGGCCATGGGTTTTGTACTCTTCGAGTTTAGTGGGATTAACTCGGATCGTAAGAGGAGAGCCTTGCCCATCATTGATCCATGAATATGCTCTAACGGACTCTTGCATAAACAAAGAGGCATCAGGGGGGAGAACGGTATCTGCAGGAAGGTTCATGGATTCTTTGACAACGGGCCACTCTTCCCATCCTGCTGGGTAACTGGCAATTGAATCTGCGAATACTGAACTACTAAATAGTAGCGTAACAAAAACCACAAAATATCGGCGAGCCGAAAACAACATAAGGTAATTCCATTTTTAGTAACAACACTCGCCCCACTGACGAGATTAGGTCTCATTCATGATAATTGTTGCGCCAGTGATGAAACAGTTAATTGCTTCAATAATGCGGCCTAGTGGCTTTTTTATGTTGCATTCAAAGTATATCCAAGCAACCTGAAGATGCAGGATTCAGCGAACTTTACTGACGTTATGATCTAGGCATTCCTTTGCCGATCTAGTGATCTCCTTCATAAAGGAATAACACGCTTTTAGCTTCTAATACTTTCTATGCCTCTATTGCTCCTAGCTAGTTGCCTCATTGTTGATTCACGGGGCTAAACACAACAATGTTGGTTTGAGTGGCCTTCTATACTCTCGAGAAATTGGCTGAATGACAGGTGATACAGCGTCGCCATCAGTAAGTTTGACAGCATTCTCAGGGAGCTTTGATGAATACCAAGATCAACACGTTATGCAGATGGACCTTCTCTTTGTCCTTGATGATATCCCCATATGCCCATGCGATAGAAAGTGATTTCTCTGCGCATCGAGACAACTACCTGTTGCCCTACTACAAAGAAAGTCACGTTAATCAGGCACGTTTTGCTCCTTTAAACCCCAATGATAGTGACGCCAAAGATACCTTTGTACAGTTTCAATTTAGCCTCAAATATCAGATCTTTGAGTTTGATGAACACGGTCTTTATATCGCGTACACCCAACGTTCAAACTGGGAGGCTTATGATAGTTCTGCCTACTTTAGAGATAGCAACTATAACCCTGAGTTATTTTATCGGCTGAACTATGAATCGTGGCAACTGTCGCTCGGAGCCGAGCATGAATCCAACGGCGCTGGTGGTGAAAACGAGGTAAGTTGGAATAGAGTTTATGCAGATGTAAGACGCCGTTGGGAGTGGGGATATGTTCGAATCAAGCCATGGTTTAGAGTGGGTAGTGTGAGTTATAACCCCAATATTTCAGACTTTCTGGGATTTGGTGAACTAGAGCTTGGATGGCATCCAACAAGTCATCAAGAAGTGAAAGTTCTAATAGGAAATGTGTTCGCCGATGATGTTGATCGCATGCTTTATAGATTGAGTTGGAATTTTCCAATTTATCAAGGGTTAAGAGGATACTTGAAAGCGGAAACGGGTTATGGATTAACGGTCTCTAACTACAACTTTGATGACAGCGCTTACGGAGTTGGTTTTGCATTCAACTTCTAGCCGTTCAACGTGTCGGAAAGTGTCATCAAGACGTCGTTACTTGAGCAATTTGTTGCTTGTTGAGCAAGATTTTACCAACATTTGGGCAAACTGTTGCTTGGATAATTTTTGGTTTAATGCTAAGTAATTGATTTTAAATGGGGTAAATGTTGGCGTATTACTTGCTGTATTGATCTTGTTGTATTTATAACGAACGATAAATTCTCCGCCATTACCGTCGATTGGTAACTGGCTGCCTAACTGAACAAGGATGATATTTCATGGGTAATGCAGTTGTGCTAGGTAACATTGGTACTGATCATGACGGATTTCATCCATCTCCAGTGACCTCTGCATCTCCAGATGTGAAAGTTGACGGCATCCCTCTTGCACGCCAAGGAGATACTCTGGCGCCTCACGATAAACCTAAAAATCCCCCCCATGGACGAAGTATTGCGGCAGGTTCATCCACAGTGTTTGCGAATGGAAAACCAGTTGCGCGAACGGGTGATGCGGTTGGCTGCGGTGGCGTAGTAATTGGAGGTGGGACCGTCAATATTGGTTAATGTTGGCGATTGAATTATATGTTTATCACATGAATAGAAATAACCCCCTAGGGGATATCAGCCACAATTAATTCACCCTCTCATTAATATTTGCTCACAACATTCGCTGAGATGATAAAAGTACTATATTAATGACCCTCCTGAAAGCTAATGTCTTTCTTGTTAATAATCAACTATTCATGAAATGAGTTTAAAGTTGTGCTTTGTATCAATAATGAGTTATTTGTTTAACTGCTGATTATTATAGATGTAGATCTTGTTTCTATATTTTTCTATGCAAATTTTTACTTCTTTTTCTTGTGGTCTGTCGGGGTCATGTTTCATGATGTGCCCAGACATAAAATAAAAAGTTAGTATTGGTTTTAGCAATAACTAATTAAATATAACTAAAATTAGAATGTGCTTGTTCATCCCTATGCAAATGATTGAATCATCAGTAGAGAGTGGCGCACATGAAAAAATTTAAACGTTGGTTGGCAAAGTTCTACGGTGGTACTCGTAAATATTGATGGCGATTTAAAGCATCGGTTTCCTTGATTTTGTTTTTTGAATTTATTCTGTTCCTCAAGGTTTCTTGTTGTTTTTGTTCATCTTTTTCTGTTATCCCTCCCTGTGATCTCTGCTTTTATTGATAATTTTGCTTGTTGGAAATTTCTTGCTCGGCGTTGCTGGGTAAGTGACTTTCGGCTGCGCATATTATACCACTCAATCGCTTGGTTTCTATTTTGAGACGAGTGCTTTGATTTATCGATTATTTAAATCGGCTGATTTCTCTGTGTTGAAATTGGTGGGTTTAATTATGGCAACGATTCCGTTGTACGACATCTCTAAAACGTAAAGGAGAGCAAGATAATGGCGAAAGAGGGCAGTGTTGCACCAAAAGAACGTATAAATATTAAGTACGTTCCAGCAACAGGTGACGCGCAGGCAGAAATCGAACTTCCATTGAAAATGGTGGTGTTGGGTGACTTCAAAGGACACCCAGAAGATACGTCAATTGAGGAAAGAGAGGCTGTTTCTGTAGACAAGAATAATTTCACCTCAGTAATGAGAGAGAGTGGTCTTGCTATTACAACTTCCGTTCCAAATGTTATGACTGAGGAAGAAGGGCAAGAGCTTCCCGTGGAGTTGTCTTTTAAATCATTAGCTGACTTTTCACCGGACGCGATTGCGAAACAAGTACCAGAACTTAATAAACTTGTTGAACTTCGTGAGGCATTGGTCGCATTGAAGGGCCCTCTTGGAAATATTCCTGCATTCCGTGGACGCCTCCAAGAATTACTCGCATCGGAAGATTCACGAGAAAAACTATTGGCTGAATTGGATCTAGTTAGTGCTGACGATAAGCCAGCTCCTGACGCTTAACTCACGCAGAAGAGAAAAGGATTTTGTTAATGTCCGTACAAGAAAAAACGCTTGAGAGTTCTGTTAGCGAAAGTGGCAGTCTGCTCGACGAAATTATGGCGCAAACCCGCCTTGCTCCTAGCGAAGAAGGCTATGATATTGCGAAGAAAGGCGTTGCTGCTTTTGTTGAAAACCTGATTGGATCTGACAAAGAGCAAGAGCCTGTCAACAAGGCGCTGGTTGACCAAATGTTGGTTGAACTCGACAAAAAGATCAGTGCGCAAATGGATGAAGTACTTCACAGCGAGCCTGTGCAAGAAATGGAATCTGCTTGGCGTGGTTTGAAGCTGTTGGTTGATCGCACAGACTTTCGCGAGAACATCAAAATCGAAGTGTTACATGCGACTAAGCAAGAGCTTCTCGACGATTTTGAATTTGCACCAGAAACGACGCAATCTGGTCTCTATAAACATGTGTATTCAGCAGGTTATGGTCAGTTTGGTGGTGAGCCAGTTGCCGCTTTGGTAGGTAACTACGCGTTTACTCCGTCAACGCCGGATATGAAGTTGCTGCAATATGTGGGTTCGGTCGGAGCGATGGCACATGCTCCGTTCTTATCATCCGTATCACCAGAATTCTTTGGCATTGATTCGTTCGAAGAATTGCCAAACTTGAAAGACGTAGCGGCGACATTCGAAAGCCCTCGTTACACCAAGTGGCGTGCACTGCGTGAGTCTGAAGATGCACGTTACATTGGTTTGACCGCACCTCGTTTCCTGCTGCGTGTTCCTTACGATCCAGTTGAAAACCCAATCACGTCGTTCAACTATCGTGAAAATGTTAGCGAGTCTCATGAAAGTTACCTATGGGGCAACACCGCGTTCGCTCTAGCTTCGCGCCTCACTGAAAGCTTTGCTAAGTACCGCTGGTGTCCAAACATTATCGGTCCTCAAAGTGGCGGCGCAGTGGAAGATTTGCCTGTTCACCTGTTTGAATCTTTGGGTGCATTACAAGCTAAGATCCCGACGGAAGTGCTTGTAACTGACCGTAAAGAATACGAATTGGCAGAAGAAGGCTTTATTTCTCTGACCATGCGTAAAGGCAGTGATAACGCAGCGTTTTTCTCAGCTAACTCCATTCAAAAGCCGAAGGTGTTCCCTAACACCAAGGAAGGCAAAGAAGCGGAAACCAACTACAAGTTGGGCACACAGCTGCCTTACATGATGATCATCAACCGTTTGGCGCACTACATCAAAGTGCTTCAGCGCGAGCAGATTGGTTCATGGAAAGAACGTCAAGATCTTGAGCGTGAACTGAACACTTGGGTTCGTCAGTACGTAGCAGATCAAGAAAACCCGCCAGCAGAGGTTCGTAGCCGCCGTCCACTTCGCGCAGCTAAAGTTGAGGTCATGGACGTTGAGGGCAACCCAGGTTGGTACCAAGTGTCTTTGTCTGTGCGTCCGCACTTCAAATACATGGGTGCAAACTTTGAATTGTCACTCGTTGGTCGTTTGGATCAGGCGTAATTGATGGCAATCCCTGACGCAGATGATATCGCGTACGGCGTCAGCTTCTTTCAACGGTTAGAAGTTGACGCGCCACAGCGCTCTGTCACACAAGGTCCAGATCCTGCCGACGTGGTCGAGTCATTGAAAGTCAATGTATCGAATCTGCTAAATGCGCGCATTGGGGAATCCCTCAGTGCGCCCGATTTAGGGCTGATTGACTTTAACGACGCATCATTGAGTTCACATGATCTCGCTTTGCAAATTCGTCGTGCGATTCGCCGATGTATCGAGACGTATGAGCCTCGCATCAAGAGCATGGAAATCAACGTGTTGCCTGACAACGGATCGCCGCTCAATTTGCGATTTCAGATTTCAGCGTCGATCAACCTAGGTGCTATGCACAGCAAAGTTCAAATCGACCTTCTTTTAGATAGCAATCGAAAATACAGGGTAGTTTAGGTGTCAAGGAATCGATATTTCAGGGATGAACTTGCTTTCCTTAGAGAGCAGGGTCTTGAGTTTACGGAAGTTTATCCGCAGCTTGCCCGTTTTCTAAATAGCCGTAACACCGACCCAGATGTTGAGCGTTTGCTTGAAGGTTTTGCGTTCCTAACAGGGAGACTTCGTCAGAAAGTCGAAGACGAATTTCCTGAGTTAACCCATTCTATTATCAACATGCTATGGCCCAATTACCTTCGCCCTGTGCCAAGTATTAGCATTGTTCAATTTTCACCCGATGAAAAAGCGCTGACTTACGCTCAAACCATTGAAAAGGGCACTCAACTAGATGCCAACCCGGTATTTGGCACAGTGTGTCATTTTAGAACTTGCCGTGATGTGAGCATTTATCCACTTCGTCGTAATTCCGTCAGCACGGTTCACACCCGCGAAGCATCTTTGGTAGATGTGGATCTCGGTATCTTGGGCGATCAAAATGTGGGTCAAATTGGCCTTAAGTCATTGAGATTCTTTTTGAGCGGCGACACATACAGCGCTGAAATGCTGTACTTGTGGCTCAGTCATTACCTTGAAAAAGTGGAAGTGGTTGTTGGTGATAAAGTGGTCACATTACCAAAGAACTGCTTTAGAGCTGTTGGTTTTGATGGTGATGATGCCATTCTCCCATACCCCAAAAATGTTTACGAAGGGTACAGGATTTTACAAGAGTATTTGTCGTTCCCTGAAGCATTCCTCTTTTTTGATGTGACAGATCTCGGGCGCTATGTGCCTGCCGATGTCACAGGAAAATTCACGCTGCGTTTTAGTTTTTCTAAGACCTTGCCACCCGATGTCAGGGTGAAAGATGAAACGTTTGAGCTAAATTGTACGCCAGTTATCAACCTGTTTGAGCATGATGCTGATCCCATTGATCTCAATGGTAAAAGTGCAGAGTACAAAATCACGCCATCGAGCCGCTACGCTGCGCATTACGAAATATTCAGTGTGGATACCGTTCAGGGGTGGCAAGAAAACAACGTTGGGCGCATTCGCGGTCAAATCCGAACGTATACGCCGTTTGAGAGCTTCCAACATGAGATTGAACGCGCGAGAGATCGCAAAGCGCTGTATTACCGAGTTCGTGTCAAAGACAGTATTCATAACGACGGTTTTGACCACCACATTTCGTTTGTTCGAAGTGACGAAACAGAGTGCACTGGATTCAGTGAAGCCATTTCTCTCTCGTTAACATGCACCAACCGACAATTACCGGTTGAGTTGGGCAAGGGCGATATTTGTGTGCCCACAGATTCGTCGCCAGCATATGCAAGTTTCAGCAATTTAACCGAGCCCACGGCACCTATGCGTCCCATGCTGGACGGTACATTGCTATGGACGCTGATCTCTAATCTATCGCTCAATTATTTGTCATTGCTTTCAAAAGACGCGTTGTCTTCGGTGTTGCGCGCTTATGACTTTCGTGCCCTTGTCGATAGGCAAGCCGAGCGCGTATCTCGTCACCGCTTAGATGGCATTGTTGAGATCAATTCATCTCCAATTGAAAAGCTCATTCGTGGCTTACCGGTGAGGGGATTAAGGTCAGAAATCACCTTGTCTCAGGCCTCTTTTGGCTCTGAGGGTGAGCTTTATATTTTCGGCACCGTGCTCAGCCGTTTCTTCTCGCTCTACGCCAGCATTAACTCGTTTCACGAACTTGTCGTGATAAATGCAGATAACCAGGAAAGGTATACATGGGGTCTACAAAACGGACAACAGCCACTGATTTAGAGGCTTCCGTTGCTCCCGGTGTATCTGACGATATGGGGAGCGACAATTTCGATAGTTTGCTGCCCAAAAATGTGCGCGGCTACAACTTTTATCAGTTAGTGGAATTGCTGCATAACATTGGCGAACTCGATCCAGAGGATGAGGTATCGACATCAAGCAAGATTCTGTTTGGTGCTAATCCAGGCTTGGGGTTTGCAGCCAGTGATGTTTCCGCTCTTGATGCGGTAGAAGGCGACCGCTTGCGTCTTGAAACCACGTTCTTTGGAATGAGCGGCGCACAGTCTCCACTGCCGGGTTTTTTCATTGAAGACATCCTGACAGAAAGTGAGGAAACGGGTCTAAGAAAACCGTTTTTGGATTTCTTCAATCACCGCCTATTGACGTTGGTTTATCAAGTTTGGCGTAAATACCGTTACTACATTCGTTTCCGCGAAGGCGCGACGGATGCCTTTTCCGCGCAGCTTTTTGCGTTGGTGGGTTTGGCTGATGAAAACCTGCGGGGCGAGACACCCATCAACTGGTGCAAGATGCTTTCTTACGCTGGTGTATTGGCGGGAAGAAGTCGTTCACCACAGGTAGTAGCAGGCATCATCGCACACTGTTTCGATCTGGAAGATGTCTCTATTCGTCAATGGGAATTGCGCCACGTTGACATACCAGAAGAACAAAAAATGCGCTTGGGCATGGCCAATGCAGCTATCGGCATGAACTCTGTGATTGGGAGCAAAGTGGGTGACAGAAGCGGGAAGTTTGTCATTTGCATAAACGGTCTCACTCAAGCTCGTTTTCGCGATTTCTTGCCATCAGGTAAAGAATACCTGCCGCTTATCACGCTTGTAGAGTTTGTGCTGCGCGAACAAATGGCATTCGACTTAGAGCTTGGCATCAAACATGACGAAGCCCCACCCATGCAACTTAGCCAAAGCAAGCCTGCATCATTAGGGTGGTCATCATTCACGGGTGTGACTGATAAGCCTCGTATCGTGCGTATCCAAATTAGGCAATAGAGGGAACTATGTCACAACACTATTCGGACACGGAAAGTGAGCGTCAAGAAGCGCGTTTACAAGCGACGTTTGTTGTCACCAACACTCAACATCTTGAGGCGGGATTGTCAGCCTCACACACCTTTTCTCAAAGTGGTGGAACGCTAGGTGCGAGTCCTTCAGATGATTGGCACCTTCGTGACCGTGAAGGCCGCGTGTTTTCGCATCACGCCGAGATTGTTGAGGTGGATGGTCAATTGTGTTTGTTGGATGCCCGTGGTGCAAGCTACATGAATGGGGCCACCATGCCCGTTGGCGCAAGAAGATCTGTACGTTTGAATGACAACGACATGGTTCTGATTGGGCCTTATGAAATCCGTATCCATCTGACAGAAGAAGGCATGGCCGTTGGGCAGCACGGCTTGGAGAATGTGTTCTTACATCAGCATCGAGCAGAAGACATTGGCTCAGATTTAGATAGCGATGACGATGAGATGCTAGAAGATGATGTCATCGATGATCCGCTCGCTGCGTTAGATGCCATAAAAGTGTCTAACTCGCCAACTTTCGACCCTTTGGATGATCACACTGAATCACCAACCCCTAACCAAGAACGCGAAGATTATTTGCTCGCTCGTGACAAGGAATGGCATGGAAGTGAAAAAACTGTTCACGCCGACAGCGAATATGAAATGAGTTCTGCCATCACTTTGAAAAAGACTTTAAACAACGAGGATTCCCTAATGGATGACAAAACACTTGAGCGCCTAGAACGAGAAGTCGGGCAAGACTACGCAAAGCAGGACGCCGCGGAACAGGTTCATGGTGAGCAAGCGTTTTCTGGTTATTCAGGTAGTGATTACAGCGCAAATGTTTCTGCAGATGACACAAACCACTTGGTGGTTGGCCCCATGTTAAGAGGCTTAGGTGCACAAGCAGGAAACACGAACAATATGGCGGAGATGCAGGCGCTGTCAGAAGAGCTAGGAGCGTCACTTCAAGCAGCGGTTCGTGGTTTGTTGGAATTGCACGGTCAAGTGCAAGAAAGCCGCTATGGCGTGATGAACAAAAACTTACAGCCGATTGAAGACAACCCGCTTCGCCTTGGTCTCCCATACCAAGAAACCGTTGAAACTATGTTCGACCGTGACCGCAGTGCTGTGCATTTGTCTGCGCCGTCGGCCATCAGCGAAAGCTTGACCAATGTGCGTCATCACAATGAAGCGGTTCAAATCGCCACTATCGAGGCACTAGGTCAAATTCTTCGTGCATTCTCACCAGACGTCCTCATGCGTCGATTCAGTGCTTATCGTCGTCCTGGACAAGTTACCCCAGAGTCTGCAGATGCATGGGCGTGGAACATGTACAAAAGCTATTACAACGAGTTGACGTCAGACCGACAGAAAGGCTTTGAGAAACTGTTCTGGGAAGTGTTCGACCAAGCTTACGACCGCAAGCTTCGTGAGAAGCAGTTGGAGGTCTAACGTGATGTTACGTCTGATTGCCTTACTGGTCTTGCTGCAACTTGCGGGTTGTGCGGGATCAGATCTCCCACAAGATCAACCGACCACGGTGACATTTAGCATTGTGGCGACAGGGAACGTAAACCCCAATATTAGTGGCGATGCAACGCCAGTTGAAGTGCAGGTATTTGAGCTAGAAGACGACTCCATGTTCTTGTCGTCAGGTTTTGAACAATTGGAGGAAGATGCCAAAGCCGCACTTAAAAGCAACTACGTTGACCATCGAGATTATTCAATGGTTCCGGGCCAGTTCAAATTCGTCGATGAATTTGAGATTGAAGATGACACCCGCTACATCGCAACCATGGTGCGGTATTCCGACCCTGATGTCAGCGAGTGGAAGAAAGTCGTCAAGATCCTCCCGATAGGCAGGAAGTATCACCTGCTTTTCTTCATCGACACGAACGAAGTCAAACTCGATAAAGTGGAATAAAGATGTCAGCGAGAAACCGTGTTGTATGGAACGAAGGGCTGTTCGTTAAGCCACAGCATTTTCAACAGCAACAACGCAATATTGAATATGTGTTAGACGAAAGGATTTCGGCGGTGAGTCGGTATCTTTATGGCATTTCTGAAATGACGCTGAATGCGGAATACCTGAGTTTTGGCCGCATCGCGTTGGACAGCGCAACAGGTATTATGCCAGACGGCACCGTGTTTCGAATTCCTCAGGAAGATATTCAACCTGAAGCGCTAGAAGTGGCGGACAGTTCGCTGGCAAATCAGATTGTTTACCTAGCAATCCCACTGCGAAGCGATTCAATCACCGAGGTGAGTTGGCCAGAGGGCGCAGGCTCTGGGCGTTATGTCTCTACGAGCCAAGAAGTGCGAGATATTCACACCTTCCAAGGTGACATGGCGCCGATTGATGTCAGCCCTGTGAGCCTCCGTTTGATGTTGGAGAAAGAGGATCGCAGTGCGTACGCATCGATTGCGATTGCTCGTATTCTTGAAAAGCGTCCTGATGGCAGTGTGCTGTTAGATGAGAACTTTCTGCCTTGTCATATCAATGTCAGTGCGGTTTCAGCTTTGCATCGATTCATTGGTGAAATGGCGGGGCTCATGCGCGAGCGAGCCAAGAACATCTCGCAGCGAATTGGTGCGCCTAGCCAAGGTGGTGTCGCGGATGTCTCTGACTTCATGCTGTTGCAATCACTTAACCGTATGCAGCCCCAACTTCAGCACCTTTCTCGTTTACGCAGTTTGCACCCTGAGCGTCTTTATGAAGCCTTGTCGTCGATGTGTGGTGAGCTTGCTACGTTCACTGATGAAAGCCGTATGGCACCAGAGTTCGGTAGCTACCAACACGACATGCCAGTGGGTTCTTTCCGACCGGTAATGACCCGACTACGTCAGTCGTTGAGCATTGTACTTGAGCCTAGAGCGGTATCTATTCAACTGCATCAACGTAAATACGGCCTCATGGTTGCTCCGCTTCAAGATCCATCCATGGTTCGTGATGCTGACTTTATCTTGGCCGTGCGTGCGCGCATGCCAATGGAAGAGTTACGCAAGTTGTTTGTTCAGCAAACCAAGGTCGCCTCAGTGGAGAAAATCCGCGAGCTCATTTCCCTTCAATTGCCGGGCATTCCTATCTCGCCATTACCAGTTGCACCGCGTCAGCTGCCTTATCACGCGGGTTACACCTATTACCAATTAGACAAAACCAGCGCAGCGTGGGGCATGTTGACCAATGCGAGCGGTTTCGCCTTCCACGTCGCAGGGAACTTCCCAGATATCGACCTGCAGTTCTGGGCAATAAGGAGTTAAGTCATGGCTGAAATGTATATCGATACGCCCGATCGCGAACGCCACTATGACCATCTTTTGTTTGATGAAGCTGCGAACATCGACGCTGATCAGGATTACTGGTTCAAGCTACGCGGCGACAATATCAACCCACTGATTGATGCGGCAACGCCGTTACTGGGTATGGCGCTGAGGGTGAGAAAACTATCCGAATGTCACAACGTGGAAGTTATCTATAAACAAGCCGTCGAAGAAGTGAAAGCCATTGAAGTTGAATTGACGGAAAAGAACTACGACCACGCGGTGATCCTTGCATACCGCTATGTGCTTTGTTCGTTTGTTGATGAAGCCATCATGAGCACCCCTTGGGGCGCAGACAGTGTGTGGGCTGAACACTCATTGCTGACGCGCTTTCATAACGAAACATGGGGCGGTGAGAAAGTGTTCACCATCTTGTCGCGTTTGGAAAGTGAACCAGAACGATACAAGCCGCTACTTGAGTTCATTTTTCTGTGTCTGACACTTGGTTTCGAAGGCCGCTACAAGGTGATGGAAAAAGGCAGAGAAGAGTACGAGAAAGTCATCACCAAGCTTCATCAGCTTTTACGCCAGTTGGAAGACAACGAGCCTTTGTCGCTCACCAGTGCCGCCGACAATGTGGTTTCAACGAAATACCGTCTGAGTAAACAAATGCCAGTTTGGAGCATCTTCGCTGGCTTTGCGACTCTGCTGGTCGTGGTATTCATTGGCTATTCACTGGCGCTTAATAGCAAGACCTCTGGCGTACTTGCACAACTTAGTCAACTTCTTCAATAACAGGTGAACCCGTGATTCGAATCGAACTTCACACGCTAATTGGCAAACTTAACCCGCAAACCAAACTGGCTTTAGAGCAAGCGGGCGCATTGAGCATTGAACGCCAGAATCCTGAAGTAACGACAGAGCATTTACTGTTCGCTCTCCTCGAAAACCCTCTGTGCGACGTGCGTATGTTGCTCAATAGTGCAGAGATTGATCACAGCCATATTCGCCAATTAACGGGCGATGCCATTAGCAGAGAAATTGCCCACGAAAACACGCCGTCGTTTTCGCCACTGCTGGTGGAGTTGCTGCAAGACGCTTGGCTTTTGGGTTCGACAGAAATGGGGCATACCGAGATTCGTTCTGGGATTATTTTTCTCGCTGCGCTGATGCGCCCAGATCGTTACCTGCCGTTTAATGTGATCCGTCAGTTGGAATCCGTGAATCGCGAAACCGTGAAAAAGCACTTTGATCGCATTACCGAATCCTCTTCTGAAACGGCGGTTAAATCCTCATCAAAATCAGGTAACGCCCCGATTGCTGCTGAAGCTGAAACCGCATTGGCGCGCTTTTGTACCAATTTCTCTGCCATGGCGAGAGAAGGCGAGCTAGATCCCGTGCTGTGCCGTGACGATGAAATCAACTTGATGATCGACATTCTCTGCCGTCGCCGCAAGAACAACCCGATCGTTGTGGGTGATGCGGGCGTGGGTAAAAGTGCCGTGGTTGAAGGGTTGGCGCAGCGCATTGTCGATGGAAACGTGCCTGAATCTCTGTTTGGTATTGACTTGATGTCTCTCGACTTGGGCTTACTACAAGCAGGTGCATCGGTGAAAGGCGAGTTCGAAAAGCGCCTCAAAGCGATCATTGATGAAGTAAAAACGTCCCCAACACCGATCATTCTGTTTATCGATGAAGCCCACACCCTGATTGGTGCGGGTGCGCAAGAGGGCGGTGGTGATGCGGCTAACTTACTTAAACCCGCACTTGCCCGTGGCGAACTGAGAACAGTGGCAGCTACAACGTGGAAAGAATACAAAAAGTATTTTGAAAAAGATCCTGCTTTGAGCCGTCGTTTTCAGCTTGTGAAATTGGATGAGCCAAGCAGCGCGCAAGCGGTGGACATCATGCGTGGTCTGCATGGCGTTTATGAAAAAGCGCACAAGGTATTGATTAGCGACGACGCATTGGTCGCCGCCGCTGAACTTTCTGAGCGTTATGTATCAGGTAGACAATTGCCGGACAAAGCCATTGATGTGCTTGATACCGCCTGTGCCCGAATTGCAATTAACCTAACGTCGCCACCGCGCCGTCTGGCGGAACTTGAAACCAAAACCGTTCAGCGTCAGCGTCAAATTGATATGTTGAGCCGCCAAGCGCAACTCGGTTATGAAGTCGATAACGAATTGCTCGCATCGCTTGAAGCCGACGAAGCCAATGACCTTAAAGAACAAGAATCCTTGCGCAGTGATTGGCAAGAGCAGAAAGAATTGGTGCATGAAATTGTTGAAAAACGTCAGCAGATTCTGGCTGTGCCAACCGACGAAGAAGAAGCGCTGACCGAAGAACAACGCGATGATATTCGCACATCGTTGCAAGCCCTTTACCGCGAGCTTGATGCGATCCCACACAACCACCGTTTGGTTCATCCTCATGTTGATGCACAGCAAGTCGCAGAAGTGATTGGTGATTGGACGGGGGTTCCCGTCGATCAAATGAATACGGACGAGCTTAGCCGCATTACCCATTTACCTGATCTGCTTGGCGCTCAAATCAAAGGCCAAGATGTCGCACTCAAATGTATTCACCGTCATTTGCTGACAGCGCGAGCAGATCTGCGTCGCCCTGGCCGACCTAAAGGTGCATTTTTGCTGGTGGGCCCAAGTGGCGTCGGTAAAACCGAAACCGTGGTGCAACTGGCTGAGATGCTGTATGGCGGTAAGCAGTTTTTGACCACTATCAACATGTCCGAGTACCAAGAAAAGCACACAGTATCGCGCTTGATTGGCTCTCCACCAGGGTATGTCGGTTATGGCGAGGGTGGCATTCTAACCGAAGCCATTCGCAAAATGCCTTACTCGATTGTGTTGCTCGATGAAGTCGAAAAAGCACACCCAGAAGTGCTTAACCTGTTCTATCAAGCGTTTGATAAAGGTGAGCTGGCTGACGGTGAAGGGCGCGTGATTGATTGTCAAAATGTCGTATTTTTCCTCACGTCGAACTTGGGTTATCAGACCATCGTTGATTTCGCGGAGCAACCGGACGTCCTTGAAGAGCAGTTGTACCCAGAACTCGCAGCGTTCTTTAAGCCGGCACTCCTCGCTCGCATGGAAATCGTGCCGTACTTGCCACTCAACGGCGACACCTTGCATGCCATTATCAAAGGCAAGCTTCAGCGTTTGGTCAAGGTGTTCGAGCAGCGATACAAAGCCGAAACGGATATTGATGACGCACTGATTGGTGAAATCCAGCGCCGAGCAACCCGTGCAGAAAATGGTGCACGTATGCTTGAAGCCATTATTGAAGGTCAATTGCTTCCTCCTGTGTCTTTGGCACTGCTCAATAAGCTGGCGGCGCGTGAGCCCGTTCAATGTGTTCGCTTGACGGCAGAAGACGGCGAATTCGTTAGCGAGGTCATTTAAACGATGGCTGATTGGCTTTCCATTGCAGCGTCCATCACCCACTCGCGGGACAAAGGCCAACTAACGGCCGCTTTTTCGCAACAGGTGAAAGCGGCGCTGGGCGTTTCACATGTTTGGGTGATGTTTCCTTGCGAGCAGGGAAGAAAACTCTGTGCGCAAGGCAATGAAAGCCGCTATCAGTGGGAAGTGGACGACTTTACCCATCCGTTTGCCCATGTGTTTCAATCGGCTTCTGCGATGCTACTTGATCCTGCGAAGCTCAATTATTGGTTAGAAAATCCCGCGTTTATTGACCTCATGTCTTTGCGTTCAAAAGGTGAAAGCGTGTTGATCATGCCTCTGCCTCCTGGTGTGAAACGTATCAATGCACTCTTGGTGATGACAGGGCCAGCGACCGTGTTAAGTAGCCTATTGAGCGATACCCAGTGGGCGAGCACGTGTGAAATATTTATTAACCAATGCCAAATGATCACCGATCTCGGTGATGAACATCGTCAAATCTCCGCCTTGAGTTCCTCAATCGCTGAAATTCGTCGCGACGAAAAACGAAGAGAGAAAGCGTTTGAACTGAAAAGCGTCCTTATTGGTGAAAGTGCACCGATGCAGGAAATGCGAAACAAGGTGGTGACGGCAGCGCAGTCGTCGCTAAATGTGCTGATTTGTGGCGAAACCGGAACCGGAAAAGAACTGGTTGCCCGCGCCGTTCATGAATTGTCTGACCGCAAAGGCAAAGCGTTTGTGGCGATAAACTGTGCGGCAATCCCAGAAAATCTTCTGGAAAGTGAGCTTTTCGGTCACCAGAAAGGCGCATTCTCAGGCGCTGATCGCAATAAGTCTGGCCTGATCGCTGACGCCGATGGCGGCACCTTGTTCCTCGATGAAATTGGCGATATGCCGCTCTCATTGCAATCCAAACTACTGCGTGTTCTAGAAACACGTAGCTATCGTCCTGTTGGTGGGTCAAAAGAAACGCGTGTTGATTTTCGTCTTGTAGCTGCCACCCATGTAGCGATGCAAGAAAAGACAGAGAGCAATGAATTTCGTCGTGATCTTTTCTATCGACTCAATCAGTTTCCGATTTTTGTGCCTGCTTTGATTGCTCGCAATGTGGATATTCCAGAGTTATGTCGCCACTTTATCAATACCTACAACCAAGCCGCTGGTGTTGATATCACCGGCATTCGCTACGCAGCAATCGACATGCTGAATCGCCATGACTTTCCCGGCAATGTCCGTGAGCTTCGCAACCTTATTGAGTATGCCTGTGCCATGACGGCCAATGGAGAAGAGATTTCTGCTGAGAGCTTTGGCGAGCATGTTTTTGAACAACGCAGCACGACGACGTCACACCTTGATGATGTTGAAACGGAGAGTTTTATTGGCGTTGATCTTACCAATATCAACGATCTAAAAGCCGCAGTTCAACACTTTGAAATCAGTGTCATTCGCTCTCGCCTAACCAGTTTTGATGGTGATCGTACGAAAGCAGCAGAGAGTTTGGGGTTACCTAAACGCACATTGGCACATAAGTGCTTGAAAATGGAGATAAGTTAATCATGGGTCTGGCCAAAACGATGGTAGTGGGTTCCTTTGCATTCGCATGTTGGCTTTCCCCTATGTTGGTTTCCGCAAATGAAAACGATAACAGCAAAGTGGCCATGGGCGAGATGCTGGATCAAGCCAAAGAATGTGCGGGTATTTCGGGGCGTTTAGAAAGACTCGCTTGTTTTGACGGTGTGTTCAATACCCCTGTAATGAAAGCAACTAAAACAACCTTTGAAGCGCTGAAGCCAGAAGCATGGCAACGTGCGACACGAAGTGAGAATGAAAGAGAACAAACCAGCGGATTTGTTTTGAGATATGTCGACGTGAAAGAACCCAAGTCTGGGATGTGGATGACAGCGACAGCCTTGCCTGACCGAGAGCAGCAACGATCTGAAATGCCGATTCTGATGTTTAGCTGCATCGATAATATTAGTCGTGTTGAACTGGTACTTCCGACCATCACCTCAGCGGGAAAAGCGGCGGTAACAACATCAGCTAATGCAAGTGTGACTCAGCGATGGTTGAGTGATGACACCGGCAGCATCATGAGAGCAGGAAGAGGGTTACCGGCGATAGAAGTAATGAGCGCATTGATGTCTGGCCCTCGTGCTGTTGTTCGCTCTGATTTAGAGGCGATTGGGAATTTGACCTTCGATACGTCGACGCTCAAAGAGACAATTGCTCCAATGCGTCAAGTTTGTCGTTGGTAGGAAATGCACATGGATATGCAAACGTACCGTCAACGCATCATCAAACCCATTTCTGGCGAAAATCCAGTAGGAGAGCGTCTTCTTGAAGATGCGCTGTTGGATTTTGTCGAAGGGCAAATGATGAAAGTGGGCTCGCTTTCTCACACGGAAGTACAGTGGGGAGAAGCCGAGCAAAGTGCACTGAAGTTGATGGAAAATAGCACCAAAGACCTCAAGTTACTCACGCACCTATTGCAATGTCTTCAGTACCAAGCATCGCCAGAGCGCTTTACGCTCTCCGTGTTTGTTCTGAACGATTTCATTCAACATTACTGGGAAACTTGCCACCCTGTTCCGGGGCCTCGAGGAGTATTGCCTCGCCGAAAGTTTTTTTCGCAGATTATTCAGCGAACAGAAAAGGCGGTTGAGAAAATTGATGCATCGATGTTCGATGCAGACCAAAAAATCGAATTAGAAACTGCACTCAATGAGCTTCAATCTACGGCTAAAACTCACGATCTTCCCGTTGAAGGCGTAGAAGATATTGGGGCGTTGATGAAACGACGTCTCACGCAGAATGAACGTGTGGTGCAAGCAACAGCAAGCGCGGAGTCTGCGCCTTCGTCAACCAAACCATCACCAGCAGCAAGTGCTGGGAAGCTTGAGATTGACGGCAGCTCAGATCGTGCCGTCAAGCAAACGCTTCTTAAAGTGTCTGAATTTGTGTCTGAATTAGACGGCGGTGGCATTGCGTTATCGTTACGTTTACGCCGCTTTTCCGTGTGGTTTTCGATTACATCGGTGCCAGAAGCGGAAGCCAATGGCGAAACGCAATTAATGCCCGTATCACTCGATCGTATTGCGGAATATGAAGAGCAGTTAAACCGTGGTGCTGACCATGCGCTATGGCGCAAAGTTGAACAGAGCCTAACTGTCGCGCCGTACTGGATTGACGGTCATTTTCTCAGTTATCGCATCGCGCT
Organism: Enterovibrio calviensis DSM 14347; assembly: GCF_000621165.1. GTDB lineage: Bacteria > Pseudomonadota > Gammaproteobacteria > Enterobacterales > Vibrionaceae > Enterovibrio > Enterovibrio calviensis. Next base: position 880,562 of record NZ_JHZA01000001.1, read on the forward strand.
CAAGCTAGGTAATGCTGAATGGGCAGACACCATCGCCAGTGAAACACGCGCTTTTGTAAAACGACTTCCTTTGGTCGCAGAACTCAAGTTCAAGGGCGGTGCACCGTTTGTTAACGATGAAACGCGTCGCTGGTTGGATGAAGGAGAAACCTCGAGCACTGGCTCGTCAGGGACTTCGGATTGGGACGCCAAGCGAAAAGAAGCGTTTACCTTGGCAGACGAGGGTGGTTTGTCCGTTGCACTCGCCATGCTTAATGATGGTTTATCAGATTCAACAGAACCAAGAGATCAGTTCTATTGGCGCATGCTATCTGCCGATGTCATGCGTCGTCATCAACTGTCAGCCATGGCAGAACAGCAATATCAGATTTTGTTAGAACAGACGACCAGAACGTCGTTGGTTGACTGGGAGCCTTTGCTGATTCAGCGGCTCGAAAATATAGCGAAAGCACAATAAAAATCAGGGATCGAAACATTATGTTCAGCAAGTTTAAATCGCTTCTACAGAAAATGCTGCCAGCGATGAAAGCAGGATTGCCAATCTTATTGGTGGCTATTTTTGTGTTGCTCAATGTCGCTATCTGGTGGGCTGGCCCTTGGCTGACCATCAATGACAGTCAACCACTCGCCTCGATCACTGCGCGTGCTATTACCAGTGTTATATTTTCCCTTGCTTGGCTTGCGCTTTGGGGTTTTCTGCAGTGGCGAAAGCTAAAAAGTTACCATGCCGATCAAGCGCGTGAACGTCAGCTTCAAGAAGATCCCATTCAGCGATTTGAAGAACGTCAGGAATCAGAACTCAACCAAGTGATGACGGCGTTGCATAAGAGCTTAAACAAGCGTAATTACCTTTATGCACTACCTTGGTACTTGGTGTTGGGCCCTGAAAATGCGGGTAAGACAAGCCTTATCAATCGCTCTGGCCAAAACTTTGTTTTCTCTTCCGTCATGCGTGCATCCGGCAAGAAAAGCGAAAATCCGTTTTCTTTCGACTGGTGGATTGGTGATGACTCCGTCTTGATTGACCCAGATGGTGAGCTGCTGACACAGCGTGCTACCAGTAATGATGGGGAAGGCGAGCTTGAGCGTCGTTTATGGCTCCACTTTATTCAGTGGCTAGAGAAAACGCGCAGTCGTCGTCCTTTGAATGGCGTGGTTATTGCGCTGGACGTGGCGAACTTGGCGACATCAACGACCAGTGAGCGTCGCGCATATGCCAATCTTCTTAGGGCGCGCTTACGCGAACTCATGGAAACGCTCTCGACTCGTTTGCCGGTATATGTATCACTCACTAAGCTGGACCTTTTGCACGGGTTTGAACCCTTCTTCCGTCACTGTAGCAAAGCGGAGCGCGAGGAAGTCATGGGCTTCACCTTCACGCTGGATTCAGTAGACGATCTCGACAGTTGGCTGAATGAGTTTGATAAAGACTTTGGCGGCTTTGTGGAGCGAGTGAACGGCATGCTGCCGTCTATTTTGATGCAAACGTATGATAGCGAAGATCGCACTGCAATCTACAGCTTCAGTCGTCAAATGGCTGGGCTCCACGATGTGATGAAGCAATTCCTGCAAGATGCTTTCGGCAGTGATCAGTTTTCCACCTCTGCGCTTGTGCGTGGTGTGTACTTCACTTCGGTGTATCAGCAGGGCGTGCCAACTAACGCATTTATCGATTCGGCGTCGCGTCGCTATGGTATATCTCATGCCGTAAACAGTGCGCAGAATGCGAATAATTCGACGACCTATTTTACGCAGAAGCTGTTTAGCAAAGTCATTTATCCTGAAGCGGGTTTAGCGTCAGATAACTTCCGTGTGGCAAAAACTAAACGCCGGGTCATGATGCTCTCTGTTGTCGCATGTTCGATAGCCTCTGTGTTGTTGATTGGTTCATGGCATCAGTATTACTTGAAGAATGTTGACCAAGCTGACGCGGTGCTTACCAAGGTTAACGAATACGAAACCAACTATACGTCCGATGTGGTGATTGATAATGGCGTCGATATTCTTGCGCCGCTCGATACCATTCGACAAGCAACGTTGGAATTCGGTTTCTTCCGTGACAAGCCAGAATACTTGTCTGATTTGGGCTTATATCAAGGCCATGTGATCGGTCCTGAAGTTGAACAGACATACTTGAGCTTGCTTGAAAATCGTTACTTGCCAGCACTATTAAAAACGGCAGCCGCTGAAATAGCAGGCGCGCAAGACGACGAGCAGATGCTGACCGCCTTGCGAGTGTTCCGAATGATGACCAATGATGATGGTCGTTACCAAAATATGGTGCAGAACTACTTCGCGGCTGAGTGGCAAGAGCAATACCCAGGGGATCGCCAAACACAAGAACGCTTGATGCAGCACCTTGACTACGCGATGCAGCACACTGACCTTGAGGGGGATCGCTTAGATGGACAAGATGATGCTGAAGCGATTCTTGCCCCTTATGATGGTTTGATTGCGTCCACGCAACGACAACTGAGTCGTATGCCGATTGAACAGCGTGTTTATCGAAACCTCAAACAGGCATCAACGTCTGTACTGGGTGCACCTGTCGATTTGGCAACATCTATTGGCCCAGTGTTTGACGTAGTGTTTACGCAAAGAACAGAGGAAAGCCAAGATCTCGAAATCCCACGAATTCTGACCAAGAAAGGCTTCACCGGCTATTTCATTCCAGAATCTGATTCCGTATCAGAGTTAGCGCTGGTGGATAGTTGGGTACTTGGGCAAACCGAATCGATTGATTTTTCAGAAGAAGATAAACGCGTGCTTCGCGAGAAAATTCGCAGCCAGTATATCGCTGATTACTCTGATAGCTGGCGTCGTGCGATGAACGACATCGACATCAAATACTTCCCAGATATTCACAACGCGGTATTGGTGCTGGAAAGCATTACTGGCAATAACCAACCGCTGCACCGTTTGTTGGAAGAAGTGACTGATAACACCGATTTGTTCCCACAGTTGCCTGAAAATGACGCTGCACGTGACGAGCTAGTGAAATCACCGCGCTACCGTGTTGCTGCGTTGGTTGATAATCAATTTTCAGAGCTAAACGGCTTGGCAACAACTGAGCCTGGTAAACCTATTTACCTTGATGAAGTCGTGGATGCTGTCTCTCAGTTGACGGCTTACATGAAATCAATCAATGACTCTCCTGATGTGGGTAAAGCAGCGCTTGAAGCAACCAAGGCAAGGTTGACGCTTAACAGCTCTGACCCTATCTATGTGTTGGAACGAATTGCGACAGGCATGCCTCAACCCTATGATTCAATGCTGAAAAAACTCGCGGATGAAAGTTGGTACGTGATTCGTCAAGAAGCCATTCGCTACCTTGAAGTGCGTTGGACAACCGACGTCTATAACGAATTCCGCACCAAGCTGGCATCTCGTTATCCGTTCAACCCAGCGTCGTCGAAAGACGTTGCACTGGAAGACTTTGAAGCCTTCTTCGCACCTAACGGCATACTGACTAACTTCTATGAGAACAACTTGAAGATGTTCCTTGAAGACGCGGGTAATTTTGACACTGCCGAGGGCGAGAAAACATTGATCCGCAGTGACGTTCTGAATCAGTTAGATTCTGCTCGTGCTATTCAACAAGCTTTCTTCAATCGCAAGGGGATATTGGATGTTGAGTTCACCCTTGAGCCTGTTGAGTTGAGTGCCAACAAACGACGTTCAGTTATCAACATTGATGGTCAGTATGTTGAATATAGCCATGGGCCGCGTAAAAACGTGGGTTTGATTTGGCCGAATACCTTGCGTGAATCCGCGGTCAGTAAATTGACCTTGGTGCCGGTAGCCGCTAACTCATCACCACGCAGCATCAGTATTCGTGGTCCTTGGGCATTCTTCCGTTTACTGGAAGAAGCGGAGGTGGTGGGTTCAACGTCAACCAGTGTTGACTATCGCTTCAATGTTGACCGAGGTAACGTGATGTACCGATTGCACTCTGAAGCCGATAGCAATCCGTTTACGGCATCCATTTTTAGAGGCTTTAAGCTCTCTCGTACGCTCTACTAACGTCATGAAAAAGGAAGTAAAAACATGGCGCAATGGATGTTGACTGACATCGATGGCATCAAGTTAGCGGCAGATGATTCTCGCTTAAAGGACTCTGCCGACTATCAAGCCATTCGTAGTGAAATTAACCGACGTTTTAATCCGCTGGTTGGATCGGTGGATTGGGACAAAGTACGGAGTCTGTGCGAAAAGGTCGCCACCACCGATGGTGCGGATTTATTGGTGGCGATCTACTACACGGTTGCTTCACTGAAAACACAGGGCCTTTCAGGTTTTGCCAACGGCCTTGAATTGCAAGTGGCGGTGCTTCGCGACAAACAAGTAGATGCAAACATGCCACAAGCCAAGCGTGTGGAACTCTACCGCTGGATGTTGGGACGTATGGGAGAAGAGTTGCGGTCAATGCATCCGCAACTGAGCCAGCTACGAGATTTGTATCGCTGTGAAAGAGCATTGCAGGCAATTGATCGCAATCTGTCACTGCGTGGGAGTGACAAAGTGGCAGATCTCGATGTGTTGGGCTTTACCGTTTTCGAACATATCGACCGTCTAGAAAACAGTTCGCGTTCAGGCGTTATCACGCCACCGCTTGTCGAAACAAAAGTTAGAAAGCAGAATGCTAGCGCATTGGTTTTTGTTCTTGGCGTCTTGTTAGGTGGCGCGTCTCTTTATGGCTTGCAGCACGTGCAGGGCAGCAGACCGTCTCCAACGTCTGAACTTACCGTTGCGCTCACCGAGCCAAAGATTATCTCGGTGGAAGAGGCGCAGCAAATTCGTGAGGAATTTGGCGCTCAAGCACTTGAAGGTCACCAGTCTAGGATTATCCCCGCCTATACGGAGAAAGTGACGGCGCTGACTTCTGGCAATACGAGTCATGCTTTTGCTTCAGGGATTGATCTTGCAGCTAGCCTGAGATATTTGTTTCCAAGTTCGGAAAAAGTCGAAACCCTAAATGTATCTTTGCAGCAATGGCAGAACTCTCTGTTGGCGAGATATGATGAATTAAGCGGAAAATTTATCGTTGCGCGAACCCGAGCAGCAAATATTAGTTTGCTCAGTAAGACCGGTAAACTAGAGCAAATACCATCTATCGCAACGGGCTTAGAAAATTATGCAATTAGTCTTTCTCCCCTACTAGGTAGATTGTCTTATGTAGAAAGGCTATTGGCTGACGGAGATACGGAAAGGGCAGCGAACGAACTGGAACTGTTGGAAATTCAATTCAAGGCCATTACATTGAAAAAGGCATTGCTCGAACAACGCATCTCGAACCAGTAGCCGTCAACGATGACAATCCAAAGGGAGCCAATTGGCTCCCTTTTTGTTATTTCTTGTTATTGGTTTTTATTGCTTCTTATAGCAATAGATGAAGACGCTGTTACTCGTGAGCGGGAGTGCCGACCGTCACTGAATCAATGGTCAGTGGGTTGCGTGTTGGAAGTGGGAGGTTAAGTGCTCTCACCGCTGCTCGCCCTGCATCGCTAATACCGCCGTCATACTGAGGCTCGCTTACACCCGGCAAAATGCTCGCTATCACCCCAGGATTCCATGCATCAAAGAACGTCGTAAGATCTGTTTGCGCTGCGTATGATGCACACAGTAGCAAAGCATCACTCTTACCTAGGTTGGGTTGATAACATTGGTTTTCACCCACTAAGCGCATTCCCGTTTCAGACGGGTTACGTGTTAGGCGATGCATGAGCTTGTAAAGGTTAAAGCCGTTCATACCAATTTCTTGATTGTAGAAATCTGGCAGATGGCCTTCGTACCATTGGGTGATGTCCAACTCTTTGTCAGCCCACTCTTTTAGTTGTGCAAACATCAGCAAACGTTCACCGGCACCGCCAGCGCCCCAAGCGTGACCGCTCTCAGCATTGACGAACTCTGGAGCAATGCGAATATCGCGTTCTACACGCGGCATTTTGCCGAGGTATTTCTGTTGCATGTAGAGGCCAAGCACATTGTTAGCCACTTCGGTTGCACCTTCGACATTGAGCGGCGCTTCAGCGGCGTTATGACCCACTTCGTGCCAAATGAGCCAATCATTGAGCGGCGTCGTTGGCATGTTCTGACTGGCGGCATCAAAGCTGCTGTTCATCACTGGATAGCCAGAGTGCGCAGAGCCGATACTGATCGCGACATCATTAACAAACGCATGGCGATTATTTGGTGTGTCGGCATGAATAACAGCGCGATTGCGTTGTCCGTCTATCCCTTCGTCTCGCGCATAGAAATCGTTAAGATCTTGCGAGAAAACGTCTAAGTCAGTGGCGAACTGAGCAATACCACCACTGATATTTTTCGCTGACATATTGGCTTTTGGAGCGGTGTAGATGAAGCTGCTAGATACCACATCGCCCATTGGCGCAGGGGAGTGTTGTGGGTTCACCCATTCACTTGCCGTCCCATCAAAGAGAGGCGCTGCCACACTGCCGTTGAACTTGATACTAACTGCTTCGCTGTCGCCACCTTGAACGTAAATTAAACCACCATAAGGCACGGTAAATTCACCGCTACTTTTAATGGTGTAACTCTTTTGCATACGTGGCGGACGTTTTAGGCCAAGTTCGTGCTTCTCTCGTCCCGTCAAATCGTCATGTAAACCGACCGTAAACGTCACTGGCGCATTGTTTCCTGAAACGTTAACCATCACGGATTCATGCGCTACAGCCCATTGACCGGTGGCTTGACGGTTACCCGCATAATAGGCGACTGTGTTGTTGCTCATGTCGAATGTCAGTTCTTTACCTGCTGCGAAACCATCGGGTTCACCCGGGAATCGGCGAATATCGACCACGACATCATAATCCCAGAATGAGCGGCCTAGCATCAAACGTGTCAGCGGCTTTTCCATGTAATTGAGCGGATAGCTAGGGTTCATCTGGCCTGCATATTCACCCGCGTCCGCGCCATAAACCATGTCCATTTCGACCAATTGGCTGCCAAGTTCTTGCGAACACTGTGTGCCTTCAGCGCCATTGTTACTGGTGTAGCAGTTTAAGAATTCGGTGAATCTTTCGAAACCAAGCTCATCGTCTTTACCTGATTCATAGCGATAGTCCAAATCGTTCCAAAGCCACACTGACATGTTGGTGTAGATACGATTTAGGTCCACGCTGCTCAAGCGCTCTCCTAGATTTCCGTCAGTACGGAAATAGCGCTCATGCTGATATAAACGTTCAATGTTGGTGCCAAGATCCGCCGCCTGGATCATGGCGCGAGCTTCTCTCTCTCCCAGATCAAGTTTGGTGTAGATTGGGCGAGCCATGCCACCTGTGAGTGGAATACCATTGCCCGGACGATACTCAAGGCAGTTGATTTCGTAATGGTAGTTATAGTCAGTACATTCTTGATAAGTACGTTCACCCTCAACGTTGAATTTGTCCAGTAGATCATTGATGGCTTTGCGCAGCGATTTGGTATCAACCACGGGTTCGCCATTCGAGACATCGATGTGACCACTATCGTTGCGCACAAAATGATCTTCCTCGCGGATAAATGCTTTGTGTTCGACGGGTTTACCGTCTTGTGATTTCTCGAAGTAGTAGGCTGTTTCTAGCTCAGGGGCTTTATCTGGTTTACCAGCAATGATGTGATCCCACGTCACCTCACCCGTGACGCTATCAATGTTGTACGGTAGTTTCGGCTTCTCGCCATTCTCACCGTCGATTGGCGCGTAACGCTCGATAATGTAGAGACCATATTCACGGTTTGAACGCACACGATCAGCGTAGCCATCATTAGGTCCGTTACCCGTAGGCACCACTGATTCGCCCATACCAAATGCAATGCCTGCAGCGTCAAATAAACGGCCAAGTTCACCAGCATTGTTGGTTGCGCGTAAGGTTTCCATCACCAAGATACTGCCACCGTTAGAGACGTATTTGATTAGCGCAGTGACATCGTCTTGGCTGAGCTTAGGGCTGTCAGTATTTGCGGTATGCGGCGGCAGATAGTAGTCACCGGTTGGGCCGTGATAATCAAATCCATTGAGGATCAGTAGCGGCATGTCAGTTGGTGAGATATTTGAAAACGAGGAGATTTGCTCTGTCGTGACATTAAAGTCATCGGCAATTACATACGCTTCTTTGTGCCCTAGTGTGATACCCGCACGGGTAAAGTAGACGTGCGGTATATTGGTGCCAACGGTGATGGAGCCATCATCTGCACGGTTGGTGAGGTAGCGAATAACGTTGCTGAAGAAGTGCTTCATGTCATCGCCGTCTTTTCCATTTTCACACAGGCTATTGCCACCCCAAGAATATCCAGTCGGGCATACCAGTACCGAGTTGTAACGGGCGTTACCCATTACCATGATTTTCCCCTTGCCTAGCTCGCCAATGCTGACAAAAGGCAAACCGTAAGTGGCCGTGTTTCCGCCAGCCACATCGGGTTTAATGATTGGGGATTCCGTAATGTATGCCAAGCCACGTTCGTCATAGGCTTTTGGTTTGTCGAACTCAATCCAGTAGTTATTGTCGTTGCGCGCCATCACCACCGGAAATGCGCGGTTCGAAATGTTCACGGCCGCTTGTCCTCGTGCCGTACCTACGCTGCCATAAAACCAGGTTGCATCTGCGAAGACATGGAATTTATCAACGGGTTTCCAGCCTTGTGATGTTGCGTCGTTAATTCCCCATAGCTTATTGATGTCCGCCTGAATGTTGCCCATTTCATCAGTTGCGACAAGCACTTCTGGTTTGCTATCAAATTGAAATGTAGATTGATTGCAGTTTTTACCGCAAATGGCGTTATCGATTTGTTGCGCGATACCTGATGTAAATTGGGTCTCGAACTCTGCTTCAACGGTTTGTGGTTGGCCCGTACCAACGTCAAGGAGGATGTCCTTGTCGTTGAGAGACAAAGAGATGGCTTCGTTTATGACGTTAGGGTACTGAGAAAACACCTTTTCAACGTCAGGGCCAATCGTAATAGCGTTGGTGTTTACTGTGGCGTAGCGTTTCACTAACGCTTCCGCATTTCGGCCGCGTTGTTCTGCGCCCAAGTCATGAAGTGTAAATTGGGTTTGGTTTCCGCGTAGACCGCCAAGTTCAAAGGTATCGATACCAAAAGAAATGGTTTCGCCCCACACAAACTCGAATTCTCCGAGCGCGTTGGTTTTTCCGCGAGACGATCGGCTGAAGTAAGACAGGCCTTGAACTGGGTTCCCGTTCGAATCGGTGATCACCGCTTTTGATCTGATCGTTTCAGTGGGTTTGTACTGATAGGCTTCTTCGGCATTGGCGGAAACAAACGGCGCGTTTAAGTCAGCGACTGCACCTTCTGTCACCTCAGGTTCAATGTCAGGGACGTGGGTGCTAGGCAGTTTATCGACAAGGTTTTCTTCCGCTGGCTTTTCTTCTAATAGCTTATCAAAGTCCTCTGGCGGCAAGTCTAAGTCGTTATTGTACGTGGCAGAGAAGGCCAGTTTGTCACTCGTGGACAGGACGGGGAAATCAATTTGCTTGTCATGACTCGGTGCTACCGCGGTGATCAATGCGCGAGCATTGCGAAGCTTTTCTGGTGAGTCGATAAACTCTGACGCTTGATCGAGTGATAAACGAAGGCGATCAGGCGTTTCAGCCGAACGTTGTTCTTTCTCTTCGAAAAGGTGTGCAAACGTCGCTAACACGGTGCCGTCGAATTCACAAATAACCGAATCATTTTGCGAGAATTCAAACGCATTGGCTGCTTCACCATTACAGGTAACGGAAGAGCCAAACACCAAAGATCCATCGAGGGAAAATTCTCCCGCGATAATGGGGTCTGGTAAACCAATATCGGGAGAGCCATCCGTTCCTTCCTCAGGAAGAACGGGAGCAGGTGTTTCAATGTCTACGTCTATATCTGGATGAAGAATCGGAGTGTCTTCATCGTTGCAGCCAGCAAGCGCCGCAAGGACTAAAATGGAGAGGAGTGTTTTTTTATACATTATTATTCTCGATAGCCGATACTCGGCAAAACGTAAATTGCTTCTTAACGGGTGACTAAAAGAAAAAGCGGTACGTTTTACTGAAAAATTAACGGTGAAACGAGAATAAAATGCGGAAACCTGAACGAATGCACCATTTACGTGCAGTTTGGCTAGATATCGTTCTTATCTACTTGTCAAAACAATGGTTTTTCCGAGGGCTTGTTGAGCGTTGTCGAGAATGTAAGAAGAAATACTAAAGAGAAAATAGGGTAAAAAGCATTCACCCTAAACGAAAAAAGCCAGACACTGTCTGGCTTCTTGTTTTCAAATCAACTTAGTTGGCGCTTGGGGTCGCTTTCGCTGTGTTGCCCGAAGGGCGACGGCGTTGTTGACCACCTGGCTTTCTGTTTTGGCTGCCAGCAGGTTTCTGCGCGCCATTGCCTTGCGGCTTGTTGCGTGCTGGCGCTTGGCCAGATGTATTCGCGCCACGGTTACCCGTGTTGCCATTGCGGTTACCGGTACGGGCAGCGTTATTGCGATTAGAACCTTCGCGACGTGCTTGGCCTTCACCGTTGCCTTCCGCTTTTTGACCTTGTTGGCCGTCTTGGCGTGATTGACGGTTTTCGAACATTGCTTTGTCACCGTTGCCACGGTAGCCAGAAGAACGACGACCACCTGTTGGTGCGCTTGGCTTTTTCGGTTTCTTTGCTTTCATAGGGCGAGTGTCCAGCGCACGCTCAGGAACAGCAATGCTTGGCTTGAAACCTTTTAGTTCCACGCGAGGCAGTACTTGTTGAATCAAACGTTCAATACCGAACAGGTCATCTGCTTCATCAGCACAAACCAAAGAAATCGCTTTACCCACTTCACCAGCACGACCGGTACGGCCAATACGGTGAACGTAATCTTCAGCAACGTTTGGCAAGTCAAAGTTAACCACTTGTGGTAGCTGAGGAATATCAATACCACGTGCCGCAATATCGGTTGCTACTAGTACACGCACTTCACCTGATTTAAAATCAGCCAATGCTTTGGTACGAGCACCTTGGCTCTTGTTACCGTGGATCGGCGCAGCAGTGATGCCTTCTTCATTGAGAAAATGAGATAGCTTGTTTGCACCGTGTTTGGTACGGCTAAATACCAACACCTGACGCCAGTTACCTTCTTTGATCAAGGTAGTAAGGATTGCTGGTTTTTTCTTTTTGTCAGAAGGGTAGATACATTGCTCAACGGTGCGTGCCGTTGAGTTAGCAGGCGTCACTGAAATCTCAACAGGGTTGTTCACCAAGCCTTTCGCTAGTTGACGAATCTCGTCAGAAAACGTTGCAGAGAACAGCAAGTTCTGGCGATTCTTCGGCAAAATATCAAGGATTCGTTTGATGTCACGGAAGAAGCCCATGTCTAGCATGCGGTCAGCCTCGTCCAAAACCAGCACTTCTAGCTGTGAAAACTTCACCGCGTTCTGGCTGTACAGATCAAGCAAACGACCTGGCGTGGCGACTAGCACGTCGGTACCTTTGCGCAGTGCCATGAGCTGTGGGTTGATTTTAACGCCACCAAAAACAACGCTAGAACGCAGGCGCGTGTGCTTGCTGTAAGCTTCTGCGTTTTCTAGGATCTGAGCAGCTAGCTCACGAGTCGGTGTTAAGATCAAAGCGCGAACGTGGTTTGGACGTGCGCGATCACCGTGGCTCAGCTTTTCTAGAATAGGCAATACAAAGCCAGCGGTTTTACCTGTACCGGTTTGCGCTGCAGCCATGACATCCTTGCCTTCAAGTACAGCAGGGATAGCCTGCGCCTGAATAGGAGAAGGCGTATCGTAACCCTTCTCTTGTACCGCTTTAAGGATTGGTGCAGAAAGACCTAACGAGGTAAAACCCATATGTATAATTCTCAATAAGATTACGTCCCAAAATGGACGGCTGATGGCAAGTACGCCAAGTCAGTAGGGAAAGGGGCGCTATTCTGAGGCTTTTGCTGTGTATCATCAACGACTATCGTTATTTTATTTGTAATACTTAGCCGCCATAATTAAGGGTTATACTCAAGCAAGCTGCATTCGACATCTTTAGCTTGCTTGGGTATCGCACAAATTAGTTAGTTGAAAGGAATAAAGGGATAACAATGACACATCCAACATGGGAACTGCCTGTTGAAGCGGGTGCGTTGATTTTAACACCATGCCCAGGAACCAAAGGCACGTCGTTAAAAGAGAGCTTAGAGCAACTTAAAGCACAAGGTGTGACCATGATTGTCACCGCGCTAAGCCAAGAAGAAATGGCTGAAAAAGGCGTCGCTGAACTAGGTGAATTTGCACAAGCTGCTGGAATCACATGGTTCCAAGCGAAGATTGAAGACGATGAAGCGCCAAACGCCGAGTTTATTCAAAGCTGGCAACAATGCCAATCACACCTGCATGATGCCATTGCAAAAGGGGAAAAGGTTGCCCTGCATTGCATGGGTGGCTCAGGTCGTACCGGTTTGTTGGCGGCGCATTTACTCTTAGAACGTGGCTGGGAATTGGACGATATTATTCGCGAAGTTCAAGCATTGCGCCCTGGTGCATTTACTAAACAACCTCAAATTGACTACATCAACGAGTTTGCTAGTCAGTCATAAACCATTTTTTGTCAGCCACTGATGCCTTATCAGTGGCTAGATTTCCCAAATAAGAAATCCCTTCCCTGCGCTAGTGACCTGACGTCTTTCAATTTCATTTTCTCTTCGATGTAGACAAATGACATTCGCCCTAAGCATTACGAAGGGAGTCAGAATATGCATTGTTGTGGCTATGGCTAAAAGGAGTGTTTTGCCGAGCAGCTAGATGGCCTGTCCATTTAATTAGTCTTTTGGCGTTTTCTCACAATTAATTCTGACAAAAATAAGAGCGCACAATAAGAACGATTACATTGTGCTTAACATCATGAAAAACTGCACATAAAACGAACGTACTATTTTAGGCATATTTCCCTCCATATGTGTTTCGTCTTGCGGTTGCGACAGGCATTTGGCCGAAAGTTGACCATCCTCTTTACTGTGTATTGTGACATCAATACTGTACTCACCCTTCGATGATGTCGATGTTTTCAGTCGGTTGCATCGCTACACATTAACGCCTGTTTTATTGGATCCATCGTCTTGCTTGAGGAGGTCACCCATGCCAGTCGCACTGACATATCCCGGCGTTTATATTCAAGAAATCCCTAGTGGTAGTCGCTCATTGAGTGGCGTTGCTACGTCTATTGCTGCATTTGTGGGGCGCTTTTCTCGCGGTCCACTCAACACACCAGTGCGTATGTTTCATGTAGGTGACTTTGACACCCACTTTGGTGGCGTACACACGAACAGTGAAACCAGTTACGCCGTTTCTCAGTTTTACCTTAATGGCGGAGGTCAAGCCGTTGCTGTTCGCGTCGGAGGTGGAACCAATGGCAGCATGACAGCGCAAAGTTGGGCTGGCGCAACCACATTGACCTTTGATGCAGGGCGTCAGTTTCAGGGCAACGCGGTTAACGACCCCGGCGGATGGAACAACCATATTCGCGCCGATATCGATTATCTCACCTCTGATCCCACCGCTTTATTTAATCTGTCATTGACTGAAATTCGTCACGTCGACGGATTAGAGTTGCCCGTGCGCAATGAAACCTATCGCAATGTGTCCATGGTATCCACCCATCCACGTTACGTCGTCAACGTCGTCAATGACGATTCTATGTTGGTTCAGTTAACGCAAGGTGGCGCGGGTGTTGAAATGCCTGCGCCCACGGGCTTCTATTCGGCCGTTCAGGATACGACTCAATATGTTGGCGTCGCGGATGACAACACACTTCAGGTGAACCTAGGCACTGGAGCACATGATGTTGTTGTTGACGCGAGCACGAAGCCAACCACCATTGCAGAAGCGGCGCTGATGCTGCAGAACGCCATTCGAGATACTCGACCTGCCGATCCGCTATGGGCGCAATGCCAAGTTGTGGTTCGTGGAACACGCATGGCAATTTTCAGTGGAAGAAACAGCGCTGATTACCGTGCTGGTCACGTGGTTGCTATTGCGGAATCTGTCGGTGATTTTGGCACGGTGATGGGATTAGTTGGCAGCGTCACGGCTAACGTGCAGCAGTATGCCATGAATACCGTCGCACCTGCGGGGCTACAAACATTGGCGACAGCGGGCGCAGATGGTGCGATGCCAACCAATGCCGAGCGCGCAGCACAACTACGAGGCAACCGCACACTTCGCACGGGACTGTATGCGTTGGAAGATGTCGATTTGTTCAACATCTTGCTCATTCCAGAATCAGCAGATCTCGGCTCTGTTGCCAATATGTCCAGTGTCATGAGTCCGGCGCTTAGCTATTGCGAAGAACAACGGGCATTTTTGTTGATTGACCCGCCCCCTGACGTTAACAGCGTAGAAGAAGCGCAAGACTGGCTAGACGAAGTCTCAGGTGTTGGTCTGCGTCATCGTAACACTGCAGCGTACTACCCTCGGGTTCAGGTTCCCGATCCCAACAATGAAAACCGTCTTCGCACCATCGCGCCAAGCGGCACGATCGCGGGGCTATATGCTCGCAAAGATACGGAGTCAGGTATCTGGACTGCTGCCGCGGGGATTACTGCAAGCCTTCGTAATGTTGTTGGGTTTAATCAAGCCTTAACCAATAACGAAATTGGTCAGCTTAATCCTGTGGGGCTTAACTGCCTTCGTAATGGCGGTATCAGCGGCAACATTGCTTGGGGCGCAAGAACCCTTCGTGGTGCCAACGAGTTGGCGTCTGAATGGACTTATATCCCTGTTCGTCGCACAGCATTGTTCATTGAAGAGTCGTTATTTAGAGGCTTGCAGTGGGCAGTATTCCAACCTAACGATGAACCGCTCTGGTCTGAAATCCGCATTGCAGTGGGTGACTTCATGCAAGGGTTGTTTCGACAAGGCGCGTTCCAAGGCAGTTCGCCGGAACAGGCTTATCGCGTCAAGTGCGACGCAGAGACGACAACGCAAGCTGATATTGATGCCGGTGTGGTCAATTTGCTGGTGGGTTTTGCCGGATTAAAACCGGCGGAATTTGTCGTTGTTAGCTTGCAGTTGATGAATAACAGCAACGGGTAAACGTTGTCTCTGTCAGCTAGTACTGGCAGAGATTTTCTGAAGTTGTTATTCGTTTTTTGGTTGATGGCTTTATTGCTTATTTTGAATGGTTAGCGAGGGGGACGAGATGTCTCAGCTTAACGTGAATGGTCAGCGCATTGTGCCTTATCCCGGCTACAAATTTATTGTCAAAGAAGCGGGTGGTGACGTGCTGGCAGCCGTACAAAAGGTGTCGGGGCTTAGCCGCACGGTTGAAGTGATGGAGTACCGAGAAGGGGGCGATCCTTCTCATACTCGTAAATCACCGGGTCAGGCTAAATTTGAGGCCATTACGCTAGAACGCGGCGTGACAGAAAACCTGCAATTTGAACAGTGGGCTAACAAGGTTTGGCGAATCGGCACTGGGTTAGGTGGTGAAGTCTCGTTGGCGGATTTTCGCAAGACATTGATCCTCGAAGTGCTCAATGAAGCGGGTCAAAAAGTACTGAGTTATACCCTCTACAATTGCTGGGTGTCAGAATACAAAGCGATACCTGCGCTTGATGCATCAAGCTCCGCATTTATGATCCAATCAGTCAAACTCGAAAATGAGGGGTGGGAGCGCAACGACATCACTGTGCCTAATGAACCTAGTTTTGTGCATCCAGAGCAGTGAGTAACGGCCAATGCGTGTCGCGATATCGGCGTTGACCAATAATGAGCGTGTTGAGCTGTGGGAAAAAGCCGCTGACATGTTACCGCCTCAGCGTGCGGTGGCCATGGTGTCTGCGTTTATTCCTGTCCAATACCACGGCGAAGTCATCGAATGGACATTAGCTGGGCGTGACCATTTCCTGCTTCAGGCCTATCGCACCGAGTTTGGAGAGCCCATTTCGGTCGTGGGTGCTTGCTCGGAGTGTGAGGCCAAAACGCAGTTGTCGTTTACCGTTTCAGAGGTGTTGGCAAGCAGCTCGGATCGCTTGAATATCAATGCTCTCGATACCGAAATTAACACCGAACTGTATTTGCCTTTTTACGAGACATTTAACGCTGGAATGTGCAGTGGTCGTTTTCGTTTGCCCATCGTGCGCGATTTGTTCGCGCTTTCCGCTTTCGACGCCTCAGTGTCAACCTTGGCGCAATGCGTGTTAGAGCCTGCTAGCTATCGCGATGTTGCTCGCAGTATCGAGCTTCTGGAAGATAGTGACTCAGCATGGCAGGGCTTCTATCAAGCGCTCGAAACGAGAATGCTTGATGTTGAGCCATTGACCATTGTTTCGCTGAACTCTGCATGCACGGAATGTGGGGCAGAAACAGAGCATCAGTTCGATATTGCTCATCAATTCTGGTCAATGATGACGGCTGATGTTGAGCGTCAGTTGTGGGACGTCCACCTTCTTGCTTCCGCCTACGGTTGGTCAAGCCATGACATCCTCTCCATGAGCCCTGCACGCCGTCGCCAACACATTGCCATGGTGATCGACGCATGAATGCCTGCCAGTGCGATATAAGGATGCACATATGAATCGCTTATTAGGTGATTACATCCGTCGCAACATAGATGGTGTGCAGACTTTAAAGCCTGTGGCGACGTCATATTATGCGGGTGTTACTCAAGTGACGCAGGAACCTGCCTATTCCAGAGTGAATCAATCGAACACGAACCCACCGATAGCCGATGCCGACGCGGCGCAGGGGCATCCATCTAGTCACGCTCAGCCAACAGAGAGTGACTACAAGCAATATTTAAGTGACAGTGTCACTAATGCTGCGGTGAATCACACGTCTTCAGAGTCTTCGTTGAATAGACACAGTGATGAGTTTTCAAACCGAAGAAGAGACATCGCTAGACACGATCTTTATTCAGAGAGTGATTCGGCGAGTGAAGTACTGAGAAGTGATTCAGACAAAAGCGATAGTGTGGGAGGAGAGCGAGCAATAAGCCAAGATCGTCTGCATTTGTCTACCGAGGGCACAAATGAGGCGTATTCAGATCGCGCCTATCGACAACGTGGTTTTTCGCAAAGCGCTGATTCAGATAGTGAGATAGTGCATAGAGGGCATGACGAGACGCTTGAGCAGCAAGAGCATTTTGACTCGCGGCTGCGAGAAGCGACAGAGCTGGCTGATAACACAACATCTGCCAGTGCGGGTCGAAGCAGACAAGATTTCACGCAACAAGTCGCGGCGTCCATATTGGGGCAATCTCAGCCTAAATCTAAATCTAAATCGAAACCTCAACCTAAATTTAAACCTCAAACGCCACCTCAAGCGTTATCCCCCAATTCATTGAATGCCGATCCCGAATTACGAAGGGGGGGCATTGAACCGCTTGGCACGAACAACCCACATCGTCGCCGCAATGCGCGGTCAGAGCAGCCTGTGTTGGTCAATGTAACGATAGATAGCGTGACAATTGTGTCGAAGCACGTTCCTGCACAGGCTGCTCACGCTGAGCGCAGTGTAAAACGAACATGGAAGCCCGACTTATCCTTGGCTGATTATCTTCGCCAACGTCAGGAGGGAGAGCGATGAGTTCCGCTCTTGCACTGGCAGGCGTCACGCAACTATTGCGCGATTTGCTCAATGATGGTTTTGTCGATCGTGACGTTGCGTCGATTGTGAATACCAACGTGCCAGTTCATGCACTTCCGCCTGATCAAATGTTGGCGCAAGAGGACAACACGGCCCCCGCACTGAATGTGTTCCTTTATCACACTGAAACCAATGCAGCGTGGGCCAACCAATGTGCGCCAACACGTAACACTGATGGCGACCGAGTAAACAATACGCCGCTGCCATTGGATTTGTACTACTTGGTTTGTGCCCATGGCACGGCAGATCTACACAGTGATGTATTGCTCGGTTATGCCATGCAAATCCTGCATGAGCATCCCGGCTTTACTCGCACCGAAATTCAAACGGCATTGACGCCGTCTCCCGCTATTGCGGCTGGCTTACCCCCTTTGCTGCAAGCGCTATCAGACACGGGTCTTGCAGACCAAGCGGAAGCGCTACGAATTGCGCCGCACTACATGCCGATCTCCGAAAAAACGGGGCTTTGGAGTGCGCTGCAAACCCAGTATCGTCCGTCGATGGCGTACCGCGTTTCCACCGTATTGCTGGAAGCAGAATATGGCACGTTGAACCCGTTGCCGGTGCTTACCATTGGCACGGACAATTCTGGCCCAGAAGTATTCCCTCAGCTTATTCCTTCATTGCCACAGTTGTTACGAGTGATCCCTCCCGCGTTGCAGGCGAGCGCAAGGCTGGGAGATACCTTGGATCTCGAAGGACGTTTTCTAGAAGGCGGCAATCCAAGATTCACCTTCACACATATCACGCAAGATCTTGAACAAACCGTCAGTGTTGATGCAGGAGGTTCCGCGCTAGGGCATGCAGTCACGTTGCCAAACGCGCCAGTCAATTGGGCCGCGGGGCACTATGCCATGTGGTATTCCGCAGAAATAAATGGCGACACTCGCCAATCGAACCAGGTCACGATGCAAGTGGCCCCAGTCATGACATTGCCACCTACCAGCGTGGTCAGAAATGGACAAACAGTGATAGTCACGTTGAATGTGACGCCCAATGTGCACGCGGGACAGCAAGCCAGCCTTTGGCTTGGTAGCGAAGGTGCGCAAGCTGAGGCTGTGACTGTGACAACCAATACCCTTGTGTTTGTTTTTGGCCCTCTACCTGCCGGAACTTATCCGGTGCGTTTACGCATTGATGGGGCAGACAGTTGGTTTATCGAGAAAGATCGACCACCGATAGCGCCTGACTTCACGCCTCGTGCCCCGATTTACGATCCAACGCAAACAGTGGTGGTGCCCGCATGACCGAAATTCTAGGTGTGAATCATTCAGCACAGCTTTCGTCAGACCCAGCAGTGGATGATGATCATGATGCGATGATTACAAAGCAGCGCGAATTGACGGCGATACATCAAGCCACGGTGGGAATGACGGGAAGTCAGCAAACACTCGATGCGTTTGCGCATTGGCAAGCAACCAATCAAGCGCACCTTTCGAGACTGATTGATTGGGTGCTTCAGTCATTAGACGCCGTGCGGAACGAACAATCCGGTCAGGCGCTATTGTCCGACATCAATCGTGGCTTTGTCAGCGAGCCACCGACCGCATTCAATGTGCTGTGTAATCAGTTTGAATTGACCGAAGGTGATCAAGCGGTACTGGCTTTGTTGATGGCGGTGACCTTGGATGAACGCGTCGCGAGAAAGTGTGCCGATGTGATCGGGAGCGAAACGCTTGCGCATCCAACCGCCTCATTGACGATGTCCGTCTCTCATTCCTGTGGTTGGGGGTGTTTTTCACCTCATAGCCCGCTTCGATATTGGCTGCTGCTGGATTGGCATCCCATTGGTGGAGGGGACGCGACACTAACGCTTGATGAGCGGATTTTGAGTTTCTTGCGGGGTGTTAATTATCTCGATGAGCGCTTGAGTGTTATGTTCGAACCGTCTCCTCGCTCACTGGTAAGTGATGAGTCATCCCTTTCTTCTTCTCAAATTGATCGCCTTCAAATGGCGTTGAACTATGTACATCAAGCTAGAGAGCGACAAATTGTCATCGAGCTTCACGGTGAAGACAAGTCGAGTAAAACCCTAATGGCAACCGCGTTGGCCAATGAGCTGGGTGCCAATTTACACGTCTTACATGCCACTAACTTACCTTCGCATCCCAATGATTTGGATGCACTGGCAAGGCTTTGGCAGCGTGAAGCAGGGCTGACGCCTATCTTGCTGTTTATTGAAAGTGGGGATGAACCCAGCAACTTCAGAGCCCTACAGCAATTCACAGGGCGCATTGGTGGCTTGGTGCTCGTGGATGCTGGGGCAATGCCTATTGGGCTTAATGCCAACAGTTTTACTCTGCTCGTGGAGCGTCCCACTGTTCATGAACAGGCGTGTTTTTGGCAGAGCACCTTGGATGGTGTTGAGGAAAGCCTGCCTGCACGTTTGTCGGAACAATTTTCATTGAGCCTGCCTGACATATTACAGACGACTCTTGTCGCTCAGTCGAGTGATAGAGATTGGCTGGAACATAGAGACCCGAGATTTGAAAAAGCGCTTTGGCGTGCATGCCAACGCCGATCTTCCAGTGAATTAAGCAAATTAACGCAACGTATTGAGTGCAAAGCCAGTTGGGAAACCTTGGTGCTGCCGCCCGCCCAAACCAGCATGCTAGAACAGCTTACGGCGCAAGTTAGGTTGAGAAGTCGCGTTTATCAGCAATGGGGATTTCGAGATCGTATGAGTCGCGGGATGGGGATCAGTGCCTTGTTTTGTGGTGATAGCGGAACAGGAAAAACCATGGCAGCCGAAGCGATTGCCAATGAGCTAGGGCTGGATCTTCACCGCATCGATTTATCGGCAATCATCAGTAAATACATTGGTGAAACTGAAAAGCACATGCGTCAGTTGTTCCTTGCTGCTGAGCGTTGTGGTGCCATTCTCTTTTTCGATGAAGCGGATGCGCTGTTCGGTAAACGGGGCGATGTCAAAAGCAGCAATGACCGTTTCTCCAACATTGGCATTGATGATCTGCTCCAACGCATTGAAGCCTATCGCGGCTTGGCAATCCTTTCGACCAACCTCAAAACGTCTATTGATAAAGCTTTTTTCCGTCGCTTTCGTTTCGTGGTTGATTTTCCGTTTCCTGGCCCATCTGAGCGCGAGCGCATTTGGCGCTGTGCATTTCCACCTAAAACGCCATTGGCGGAAAACATCGATCCTTTGCGACTCGCCAAGCTCAATCTCACTGGTGGCAGTATCCATAACGTCGCCTTGAATGGCACATTTCTCGCGGCACAGCACGGAGAAGATGTGTCTATGCGTTGGTTAATGGAAGCCGCCGCCGCGGAATTGCAAAAGCTCGATCGTCCGATCAAGGCCGGAGATTTGGATTATGAATAAGGGCGCGGCGGCAGAGGTTGAACTTCATTTTCGACAAATTGAAATCGATAGCGATGCGAGATATGCCGATGTGTATCGCGCGATGTCAGAAGCCGTATCTAAGAACTGGCCGGTTTTGCACTCAGTGAGTGAAAGGCAGCAAGGCATTGCCAAAGAAAAGGCCATCGTGGATGCGACTAACGCCTTGATGAAGCAACTGGGTGGCAATGGTAATGGCAAAGGCAAAGGTCAGCAGCATCGCCGCCAAAGCCAAAGCCAAAGCCAAAGCCAAAGCCAAAGCCGCACGGAGAGGAGGCGCTAAATGTTATCTAGCCAACCGAATTACCTCAAAGCAGGCATTGTGCTGTTGGATCAACAAAGTGGCGAGCCAATTAGCGCGATCCCTTTGCTTATCAATCCGTCGACGCTTAACACTCAATTTGAAGTGAAATCTCAAGAAGGTTCTCAGACACGCACTGACACCATGAGGCTGAATGGGCCTCCAAGAGAATCGATCAGTTTTGAAGCAACGCTTGATGCGACCGATGCACTAGAGAGAGGGGATGAAGATGCCATTGCGTATGGCATTGGTCATTACATCGCTGCGTTACGCAGCCTGATTTCGCCCACTAAGCGCCAGTTGTTAGACAATGACGCTCGCGCCAGAGAAGGCAAATTAACCATTATTCCCATGGCACAACCTCTCCCTGTTTTTAGCTGGGGAACAAATCGACGTGTGCCCGTAAAAATGAAGAGTTTGTCTCTGGCTGAAGACTTGTTCAGTGCGAATTTGAATCCATTGACGGCTAAAGCCAGCATCACATTACAAGTGCTAACGGTCGATGACCTTGGCTTTGATCATCCTGCTTCGTCGCTATTTTTACATTATTTGTCAGGGCTAGAGCGGCAGGCGGACAAAGCGATTAAGCCTGCAACCGGTTTTTGATATCTCATTATCTCTTTGCGAATAAAGCGCGAAAGCGAATACCTATGAGTAAAAGGAATATTCGATGACAGATCTCACGCAATATCTTCTCAGCAACACAGAAGAAACCGCAGATTTTGCATCAAATAGCCGCTATGCGGGGGCACCGTTGCAAGTGATGACAGATGCCAATGGCACCGAACGTGTGTTCGTGAGTCGCCGATTCCTTCCTCAGCCAGCCAATATTGATAATGTACAAAGTCTGACAGTGAGAGATGGGGACCGACTCGATCTTTTGGCGGCGGCGTATTTTGCGGATCCCGCGCTTTGGTGGTACATCGCGGATGCCAACCTCGTTCAACACCCCAACATGTTGCTAGAAGGCATCGAGCGAAAAATCGCCTTGCATGGTGAGGAAGGAGACCGCTGATGTCAGATGTGGTGATGAGTCTCTACATTGGCCCAGTTGCGCCGGTGCCCGTATCCAAGGTCGTGATCAATGCATTTATCTCCTGTGAGGTCAGCGCAAAGACACGGGATAAATCAGGCTTCCAGTTGGTTTTTGAAATCGACAATAACTCACCACTTCACACTGTCTTTCTTCTGTCTGCGGGCAATCCTATTCCTCTGGTACGTACAGTGATTGCGGTCGAAATGTTTGGTCGTAAATCCGTACTCATGGATGGGGTAGTGACGGATCATCGAGTCAGCCCCGGCAGTGCGCCAGGGGTGTCACGCCTAACGCTAACCGGTGAAGATCTTAGTCGCGTGCTCGATTACATCGATTTCAGTTTTATGCGTTATCCCGCCATGCCAGATTTTGCGCGGATTAACTTGGTGCTGGCGAAGTACGCGTTTCTCGGACTGATTCCTAAAGTGATCCCGTCGGTACTGATTGACGTGCCAGTGCCGACTCAGCGAATTCCATCGCATCAAGGCACTGATCTCCAGTACATCATGTCGCTCGCGGAGCGCGTCGGCTATGTCTTCTATATTGAGCCGACAGATAAAGTGGGTGTGTCGACGGCCTATTGGGGGCCGGAGGTGAAAGTGGGTGTTCCACAGCGCCCACTCAATGATGATTTCGATGCGCACCGAAATGTTCTGACATTGTCGGGGAGCGTAGATACTCAGAGCGCAGTGGTTCCCATGGTCAAGATTCAAAACCCGCAGACAAAACTACCCATCACCATTCCAATACCAGACGTTAACCCGCTCAATCCGCCGCTTGGTGTGTTGAGACCTATTCCGCTAAGGCTCGGCGATCCCATCACAGGTGTTGCCAAGTATTCTCCGGTGCAGGGCGCATTGATTGGGTTGGCGAAAGCCGCCAAGTCAGCGGCGAGAGCGGTGAAGATGAGTGGCACGCTAGATGTTCTGGCCTATGGCGCGTTGTTGGAAGCGAGAAAACCGGTGACGGTCAGAGGTGCGGGAGCTGCATTCAATGGATTGCACTATGTAGAGGCGGTGACTACCACCATGAGTGAAGGCGAATTAAAGCAGCAATTTGAGTTAAGCCGTGATGGGTTGCTTTCGACATTAAGCAGGGTGCCAGTATGAGTGAGAAATTCTACGGCAAATATAGAGGCACTGTGGTGAACAATATCGACCTTACCCAACAGGGACGCATTTTGGCGACAGTGACCGATGTGGGAGGAATTCCCCCCGGCACCTGGTGTATGCCGTGTTTGCCGGTGTTGGGGCTTAACTCCGGTGTGTTTGCTGTACCGCCTGTTGGTGCAGGCGTTTGGATTGAGTTTGAACAGGGCGAAGTGGATCACCCCATTTGGACGGGGTGCTATGCAGGGTCGGCGGCGGATGTGCCGATGATGGCGAAGACGGCTCCCGCGCCAATTTCAGCCATCACGCTACAAACCATGGCGAAACACGGCATTGTTATTAGCGATGCGGGTGGGCCCATGGCGCTGGGAGGGATCACGTTGCAAACGGCGACCGGAGTGACGCTGTCTGTGACAGATGCAGGTATTTTCATCAACAACGGAAAGGGTGCGCAAATTTCTTTAGTCGGTCCAACGGTGGACATAAATACCGGCGCACTGACGATCACCTAGCCGCGATTACCAAGCCGCGATGCTCTAGCGGAGAACGTCGAGTCGCGTTGATGAGGCAATGGCGAATGTCGCTTACACAGTCGGCACAAAGTAGATACACAGAAGGAGACAAACATGCCCGGACCGTTACTCCATGTTGGTGCGACCGTCATGTGCGCACACGGCGGCCAAGCAACACCAAGTTTGCCGAATCCTCGTGTGTTGGTGTCCGGCTCGGCAACAGTGCTGCAAACGTCTCCTTACTTAGTCGCTGGGTGTGCCATGCCACCGCCCACGGCGGGCAACGGGCCATGTATTACTGGCCAATTTTTGACGGGGAGTATGCGCGTTTTGTCGATGGGACAACCGTTTGTGTTGTTCACCAGCCAGTCAGTTTGCGCCCCAACGGGAACGCCCTTGGTTCCTGCGGTGGCTCAACTTCGTGTCATCGCAACGTAAGCGAATGGAGGAAAGATGAACTATCCAGATTTTCCTTATCGCATTGATACCCAAGGTCGCAGCGCGACCACGGATCGTGTGGGCGTGATTCGCGACCGTATCGAACAAGTGCTGTTCACCGAACCCGGTGAGCGAGTGATGATGCCGACGTTTGGCTGTGGTCTAAATCGACTCTTGTTTTTAGGCATCAGCGATACGGTGGTGGAAGACACACGCACGTTGATCGCCACTTCACTGCAAAACTGGATGCAAGATGATATTGAACTCACCGATGTCACGGTACGATTCAATGAAGGTGCGTTGTTCATTGATGTGGCTTATTCCCTGCTGCCGTCCGGTGACTCCCAGCAAGCGAGCTTTGTGCGCGAGGGGGTAGCATGATCTATTTTTGTTGTGACCAACGTCGTCGGGAAGCGGTGCGTAATAGCGCGCTCAATGGCATTGATTTTGTGGAAGTGGTCGATTTAGAGGCAGCGAATCCTGACGACCGTCAACGCTTTTTACACCTGCATTTGGTTAACGACCCCGACGCAATGGTTTACACAGAGGACAACCTTCGATTTGAAGGCGAGGCTTCTGTGGACGTGGTTGCTGTCACAATGGGGTTAGACGGGCAGCAAAATGTGCTGCTGATTGAACTGGCGCAGGCGGGGGATTTTGGCCCCTATCGACTTAACCTCGTCACAAGTACGCTCAATCCCGCGCCGCCTCCTGAGATTGATCCTGCGCTGGCGTCTGTCACCTTTTCGTTCAAAGTGGAATGCCCATCTCCGTTCGATTGCTTAACCGATTGCGAATGCGAAACGCCCGAGCGACCAGAAACAGACATCGATTACACCGCGAGAGATTTTCACTCTTTTCGTCGCATGATGTTGGATCGCATGGCGGTGTCAGCACCTGAATTTGCCACAGGGCATCCAGCCGATCTTTCAACCGTGTTGGTTGATATTTTGGCTTATAGCGCTGACCAACTCGCTTATCAACAAGACGCCGCCCAAACCGAGGCATATCTCAATCGTGCTCGCTCACGAATCTCCCTCAAACGCCTGACGCGATTGCTCGACTATGCCGTTGACGAAGGCTGCAATGCGCGCTGTTTTTGCCACTTTACTGTGTCATCCGATATTTTACCCATGGCGCCCCAAACGGTGGTCATTCCCACAGGCAGTGCGGTGTGTACAAGGCTCAATGAGCTGCCTGTGACCTTCACGCGTAACAATGACTGGTTGGCGCAAAGTGGCGCCGTTTACGAAACCTGTCACCCGATAGCCTCATTGCATGTCGCGCACAATGAAATGCAGTTCTATACATGGAGCAATGCGCGGTGCCATTTACCGAAAGGCGCGACGAGTGCCACCTTGGCAGGTCATTTCCCTGATTTACGTGAACACTCGTATTTGGCTATTGAAGAAATAACGGGTGCGAATACGGGGAATCAGGCAGATCGCGTGCTCGATCATCGTCAGGTCGTTTTGCTGGTGAGCGTACAGGCATTGAATAGTGACAATGAGCCGCTGACTGACCCTATCACCGGAGAAGATATCACCGAAATCGAGTGGCATGAACGCGATGCATTGCGTTTTCCGGTGTGCATTTCCTCAGAAACCGCCATTGAAGAAGGTCGTCGCTACATCGAGCCTGTCAGCGTGGCGCGAGGCAACATGGTTTTGGTCGACCACGGACACACCCTTGATGACGATGAGATTGGGCAGGTGCCATCGTCCCATTTACGTTGGGCGCCCGGCAAAGGCTTGGATGAAACTCAGCGCAAAAGTGCCTCGTGTGCGGATACGCAATGTGAGCAAGAGCCAGCCGAAAACATACCGCCCATGTTTCGCCCAACATTGACGCGGTCGCCATTAACCTTTGCACCGCGTTATTTCGCTGGAGAGCCAGCGGTTGATGCGCTGCAAATCCCGTTACCCAATGAAACCTTCCCCGCCATCGAACTTGAAGGCGATGATGGGGTGGAAGTCTTGCCCTATTTACCTGTTCCAGACTTATTGGCGAGTGACGGCTCGGCGAGGGCGTTTGCCGTCGAAATTGAGCTTGATGACCGCGTTTACCTGCGCTTTGGCGACAATGAATTTGGTCTTCGTCCCTTATCTGGCACCACATTCACGGCGCGATATCGCGTGGGCATCGGCACTGCCGGACACATTGGCGTTGATAAATTGCACCACCTTGCGCTTGACCTTCCTGAAGTGATTGGCGTACGGAACATCACCGCAGGTGAGGGTGGGCGCAATCGAGAAACCCCTGCATCGATTCGTAAGCGAGCGCCTTTCCTGTTCAAAACACAGGAACGCGCGGTGACACGAGAAGATTATCAAACCTTGGGTCAACGAGTGGAGTGGGTGCAAGACGTCAGCTGCGCCTATGTCCACACTGGCAGTTGGATCACCACGTTTGCCCTGCCAGATCCCAAAGGGCGAGTTGGCGTGGGGGATGAACAGCGTATGGCACTGCGAGAACACTACGAAAAATTCCGTTTAGCGGCCCATGATGTGGATGTGTCAACGCCCGTTTATGTGCCTCTCGAAATCACCTTACACGTTTGTGTTGCCGCGAATGCATCAAAATCTCATGTGCGGCAGCGTTTGCTTTCCTTGTTTTCGCCGAAACGACAATCCAGTGGCGCATTAGGGATCTTGCATCCCGACCAATTCCGCGCTGGGCAAATATTGCACTTATCACCGCTGTTAGCGGCAGCTCAAAATGTCGATGGTGTAATAGCCGCCAAAGCCACGAGATTTCGCCGCTTTGGTGACCCAAGAACCAGTGGCTTAGTCGAACGAAAACTCACGTTTGGACGCACAGAAATTGCTCGTGTTGATAACGATGCGAGCCATCCGGGAAATGGGGTGTTTTTGTTCGATTTAGAAGGAGGGCGCTAACATGGTCGACTTCAACAATCAGTCTCATTGTGGCGCATGTCATGGCACGAGTGTGTTAACGCCTCAAGCACCCAATAATGCCACGGGCTTAGGCCGCATCAGCTTTCGTTCGGGGATGCACGAAGATTTCTATCAAAGCATGACGGCGCGATTATCCTCGTCGCAATATGGAGCGCTGGGAATACTGACGACGCGGGGGCATGACGACTTCACCATGGCATTGCTCGATGCGTGGGCGGCAAGTTGCGATGTGCTGACTTTTTACAATGAAATGTGGCTGAATGAAGCCTATGTGCGAACCGCACAAATCCCGCAGTCACTCCATGAAATGGCCACTTTGATTGATTATGTTCCGCACCCAGGGGCGGCGGCGAGTGCCGATTTGTCGTTCAGCATTGCTGCTGGCGAAGGGATCCCTGAGCAAATTACCGTACCGGCGGGAACCAAAGTACAAAGCACGCCGGGGCAAGACGAAACACCGGTCATTTATGAAACTCTCGACGATCTCGAAGCACGGGCAGAATGGAATGCCATTCGTCCTAAGCTTACCTCGCCACATCCACTCACTGTTTCAACCACTCAATTGCCTTTTGAAGGCATCAATACCCGATTAAAAGCGGGCGATGGTGTCGCATTTACAGCAGATGACGGGACTGCCGTTTTCGCGGTGGTGAATGCGGTTAACCCTGTCCTTGCGGATGTTTCCAAAGACCCCGAGGCGAAAGATCTGACGTGGGTCACTGTGTCGCCCATTGGCACAACCTCTTTATCTGAGCCTTCTACTCCAAGTGGTTTCTCTGCGGCTGATAGCTTCACGTCGCTGGTGGAAGAAAATCTTGGTGAGATGTTAAGTGAAGGCCAAATGTTCACCTTGTTGGCTGATGCACAGACGGATGAAAAGACCTTCATTGCGCCACTGAAAGCCGCGATCAGCACGGTTAAACGGGTTCAAGTCTTTCGTGCCTCTGCGGCGATTTTTGGTCATGCCGCACCACCCCTTTCGAGCCTTCATCATTCGCTCACAGGTATGGTGCCTGTGTACAGCGTCGATGACAGTGATGTTGTGGTAGAAAGCTTGGAGCAAGGGCCGTATTTCGGCAAAACGAACGCAACATGGGCTGACCAAGGCACGCTGGCGCTAATGAATGAAAGTGACAATCAGATCTTTCTTGAGCGTCAGGTTGCTGAGATTGGCATTGATAGCGATGTGATCCTTCGAGACGGCGATAATTGGGCGCAATATCAAATCTCAGAGACGGCGGACGTATCTGTTTCCTTCTTTGCGGTCACCGGAAAGAGTAGCCGCCTGTCGTTAGACCGCAGCGACCACTTTAA
The DNA here is from genome assembly GCF_000621165.1 of Enterovibrio calviensis DSM 14347. Classification (GTDB taxonomy): domain Bacteria; phylum Pseudomonadota; class Gammaproteobacteria; order Enterobacterales; family Vibrionaceae; genus Enterovibrio; species Enterovibrio calviensis. The sequence goes on from NZ_JHZA01000001.1 coordinate 909,154, forward strand.
CCTGTTTTCTATTCGCCAAACCACGGTCTTCGGCGCAAGTGAATGGCTCACTTTGGCGGAGCCGCCAATCACTCAACCCCTGAATGCTGACCATACCACTGTCGCCCTAAATGGCTGGTTCATAGGAATAGAAGAAGGGCGAAAAGTGATGCTAAATGGTCTGGCTGAAGGTAGTGGTGATGTGCCTGTGATTGTCACGAGAACGGTGCAATCTATCAGCCACGAAATTTCTCCTTCAGGGGGCTCATCCATGACCTTCACCGAGTCCTTGGGGGCGGCTTATTTCCCGCAAAGTCTAAGAATTGCTGCCAATGTGGCTGGGGCCACGCAAGGTGAATCTGTCGTGGAAGTGCTTGGCGATGGCGGCGCACAGCCGCATGTCACCTTGTCTACTCGTCAGGCACCGCAAACCTTTGTGCCTGCTGCAACACCGTCTGGCGTCAAACCGACACTTGAGGTCAGGGTGAATAAAATCCTTTGGCATCAAGTGCCGAATTTCCTCAATACCCAACCCGCGGATCGTGTTTACACATTGCGTGTGGATGATCAGGGTTACAGCCATGTCACCTTTGGCGATGGCATACAAGGTGCGATGCCTGGTAAAGGGCAACAAAACATTCGTGCAAGCTATCGTAAAACTCACGGATTAATGGGGCGCGTTAAAGCGGGTCAGCTCAATTTACTCATGTCTCAGCCGCTTGGTGTGCAGGGCGTCAACAATTTACTGGGTGCCAGTGGTGGCGCAGATCCCGAAGGGCGAGATGCGATTCGACTCAGTGCGCCTTTATCTTGCCGAACGTTAGGGCGCGTGGTTTCAATCACGGATTACGCCGATTTCGCCCAAGGCTATGGCGGCATCGCGAAAGCCAGTGCGCAATGGTTACATGTGTCGGGAGGACCACAAGTGGTGGTGACGGTTGCCGCCGAAGCAGGGGCACAAGTACCGGAGGGCAGCGATTTACACACCTACTTAACAGATGCACTCATTGCCGCTGGTGACCCATTTGCTCGATTTATTCTGCGAAGTTTTCGTCACACGTTTTTCAAACTAGGAGTGCGGCTTAGTGTTCACCCCGACTATTTAAATGATGAGGTGATCGCCGAGGTCGAACAAACGTTGAGAGCGACCTTATCTTTTGACGCGAGACGCTTCGGTCAGCCTGTTTTTGCCAGTGAGATCCTCGCCATCATTCATGCTGTCGCTGGGGTTGAAGCCGTGGTGATAGATAGGCTTTACACGGGCAATATACCAAAACGACATGACGGCATAGCAGCAGCCATGGCAGAGGTCGCGAGCGGTGGCGCAATGGCTGACGTGTTGGGTGCCTCCATGTTGAGTTTGCACCCCGGCCCGTTGGATTATCTGGAGGTTAGCGAATGAATAGCTTGTCACCGGAAGCTTTGTATCAATTACTTCCTGAGGTGTATCGCAAGCGCGATGAAACACAGGGATTTCCACTAAAGGCATTGATGGCAATCCTCGCCGAGCAAGCCGCGATTGTAAAAAACGACACCGACAGACTTTACGATAACCAGTTCATTGAAACCTGTGACGAGTGGGCCGCGCCCTATATTGGCGAGCTGGTGGGTTATCGGTATGGACCGCCAATTCCTAATGTCAGTCAACGTGCTGCGGCAGCGAACCATATTCGTTTTACACGACGTCGTGGCGTGGCGCTTGCGTTAGAACAATTGGCTACCGACACGACCCGTTGGCCTGCAAGAGTCGTCGAGTTCTTTCAACTCTTGGCTCGACCTGAACATTTGGCATCAATACGTCCAAACAATCATTACACCTTGAATGTGCGCGATACGGTGAAATGCGAAGCCATCAATACGGCATTTGATACCACCAGTCAAACCATGGCGACAGGGCGAATTAGCCAAGGGGAAGGGCGGCATCACTTTCGACATGTGGGCTTGTTTTTGTGGCGAATTGGACATTATCGCCAATCATTAACCCCCGCATATCGTCATGCCACAAGGCGATACCTATTCCATCCGATGGGGATCAACAGTCCACTGTTTAATGCGCCTCAAGCAGAGCCGAACATTAATCACTTGGCGCAAGAAATCAATCTGCCCATCCCTTTGCTACGGCGCAGCAATGTTGGTCATCGTCATGAAGACTATTACCCTCGTGCGTTTACCGTGGTGCTCGATGGCATCATGCAAACCGCTGATCAAGTGCAGATCTGTAACCTCAGTGATGATGGCGTGGATTGGGCGCATTCGCCTGTCGATAGAGTGTCTATCGACCCCGAACTGGGGCGATTATCCTTGCCTGCCAGCATGGCAGAACCCGATGAGGTGGAGGTGACATTTCACTACGGCGCTTGCGCTGACATTGGCGGCGGCGCGTATTCACGCAGTGAAGGGTTTATCCAAGGTTCTGGCAATATCCAGCATGTAAACGCGGGGGATGACATTCAAGCCGCGCTTGATTTGACCACCTCGGGTGGCGCAATTGAAATCTCGGTGTCACAACGTTTTACGATTGCGCCCGCCGTGTCAGTCAATACCGATCAAACCTTGTCTTTACGGGCGGCTGATGGGCACCGTGCGTTTATCGATCTCGATGGTGATGACTTCACTGTGGTCGGCGGCGCGGAAGCCGAAGTGGTGATTGATGGATTAGTTATTCATGGTGGCAGGTTGGTCGTGCCAGATACCGGTGATAATCAACTGCGACGTTTGGTGCTCAAAAATGTCACGCTAGTACCCGGTCAATCGTTGTTGATAGACAGAACGCCAGTGTCGCCAGACGCCCCGTCTTTGGTGGTAGAAATTCCGAATGTCACGGTTGAAATTGAGAACAGTATTGTCGGGGCGATCCGCACTGTTGAAGGTGCCGCCGTGTCGGTGACAAACAGCATTATCGATGCAACGTCGTCTGAGAACATCGCGTTTTCAGACCCTGATGAAGTCAGTCACGGTGGGGTACTGACCCTCTGTGAAACCACGGTGATTGGCAAGGTGGCAGCGCGTTCATTTCCGTTGATCTCCAATTCGTTGATCGACGCCGCATTGCAACAGGTCGACACATGGGATGCGCCTGTATGGGCGTTACAGCGTCAAACGGGCTGTGCGCGATTTTCCTATATTCCTCCCCAATCTCGCGTTCCTCGACAGCATCGTTGTCAGCCTCAGTTTGCTTCTTCACAAGCCGTCGATGCTGCGGAAACCCGTAACCCATTTATTACCGACACCGAGAAAGAACATATTGTTCGAGGTGTTGTCGCTCGTCTTGTCCCCGCGTTTACCGCTCGTCGCTACGGCGATCCGGCTTACGCACAGTTATTGCTTTCATCTCCCCAAGAAGTTCTCCGCGGCGCAGACAGTGGCAGCGAAATGGGGGTGTATCACCATCTTTATCAGCCGCAGCGACACGACGCGTTGCTGTTTCGTCTCAGTGAATTCTTACCCATCGGCCTCGATGCAGGTTTGATATACGTGACTTGAAGGAGAACGTCATGGCTGTCGATATTTCAGGAAAAACGTTTGACCCTCGCCATAACTATACGGAAATGGTCACCATGCAGGGCAGAGTGGTCTCTGACACGCCACTTAATGAAGGCGCAGCGATCGTCGATCGTCGTTTTCGCGCAGAGACTATCGATTTAGCGGGGTTCTGTGGTTATCCCGCCCATCTGCCGGACAGTTTCCGAATCGATGTTGCGGCGGGTGAACTCGTCATTCACCCCGGACGCTACTACGTTGATGGCTTGTTGGCGGAATCGTTCGGCGGTGGTGAACACCGTTTCTCGCTGCCCCTTGAAGAGCTAAATAGCCTCGAACCTATCGCGTATTTGGATCAGCCATATCGACCGATGTTAGGCAGCTTGGTTGATGATGATGACGTTGGAATCGAACCTGCCGATGGGCGCTACTTGGCGTACCTCGATGTATGGAAACGTTCGGTGACTTTTTTAGAAGCGCCAGATTTGGTCGACCCTGCCATTGGCATTGATACCAGCGCCAGAATTCAAACCGTGTGGCAGGTTCGCTTGTTTGGCCCTGTGGGCGATGACGTCACCTGTAATACCGAGGATCAGGATATTGAAGGCTGGCAGTCTTTGATTGAACCGTCATCTGCCCGTTTATCAACGCGAGCTAACCCGACGTCCGCCGTGAACAATCCGTGTCAATTGCCGCCAGAAGGTGGCTATCGCGGGTTGGAAAATCGCACTTATATGGTGTCGGTTCACGACATCAATGCCGACGGCACACCGCTGGTGAAATGGTCGAGGGTCAATGGCGCATTTGCTGGGCGGATTTTGGCGCAACCCGCCAATGATACGCTGACATTGGAGCAGGTGGCGAAGGATGATTATCTAAGGTTTAACGCTGGCGATTGGGCTGAAATCACCGATGACGTTCGTGTATTAGAAGGTGTGGCTGGCACTATGGTGCGTGTGTTGTCGGTCAATGATGCAACCAATACCGTGGTGCTTGAAAACCCGCTTGCTGCAGGTGTTCTATCTCTTATTCCGGCATCAACGGTCGCCGACGCTTCTATTCACCCCATACTGCGTCGCTGGGATCAATTCGGTGTCGTCTTGGATACCGACGGCACGGAAATTATCAACCTTGACGCCCCTGGCAGCGACGGTCTGATCCCCGTTCCTGAAAATACGTTTATTGCCCTTGAAGACGGCGTGGAAGTGGCCTTGTCTCGTCAAGATGGGGCGGGAAATTATCATGTTGGTGACAACTGGAGTTTCGTTACCCGTTACGCCGACAGCTCAGTTGAAACTCTGACTGAAGCGCCGCCGCAATCTATTCATCATCACCGCTGTCGATTGGCGGTCGTGGATGCGTTAAATGGCGAATTTGTTGGGCCTATTTTTCAAGATTGTCGTGACCCCATTGGCATGGCGGGCTGTTGTACCGTCGTGGTGCGTCCCGGAGAAGACATTCAAACTGCACTGGATAGCTTGTCGCCTGAATTCGGTGGCTGTGTGTGCTTGAAAACGGGCATTCACACTATTCGTCGTCCGCTGCGCATTCGCTATCCCAACGTGACACTACATGGCGAATCTCATGGTGCTCAAATTCGTAATCTGGGCGCGGAAACAGCCTTGATTGTTCGATCTGAACAGGGTGAAACCTTATCCGGCATTCATGTTTGCACTCTCGCCATTCAAACGGAATTGCGCACCGAAAAACCTGAAGGTGTTATTGCGTTTCGTAACGTTCAAGACAGTCTCCTCGAAGATTGCCGAGTCACTTCTCTTCAACAGGACTCGCAGTTTACGGATAACCCCGCTATTGGTTTGTTTGATTGCGAAAGAGTGCGTGTTAGCCGCTGTTCATTGTCAGGAACGCAAGTTGGCGTTTGGATGGACGATGGTGGCCAAGATCTTGAAATTGAAAACAATCAAATTAATGCCAACGTTGAACAAGAGAGTGGGATCGCTGGTGTTGTCGTGGCGCGACTCTCAGGGCAAGTGATGGTGTCTGGCAATGATATTCAGGGGTATTTGCGCGGGATCATCGTGAACGATCAGCCGTTGGGTAGGCCTTACTCTACCGCCTCTTTTAGTGAAATCAAAGGAAACCGAATCGCGTTGCGTCGTCTGCAAAGCAACCAAGATGCTGTTGCGATTGAAGTGGCGTGCCCGTTTGCCGTGGTGTCTGAAAACCAGATCATGATCGCGGCGGAAGACAGCAAAGGCATTATGGTACATGGGTTGGGCACTTTGGTGGAAAGGAACCGCGTACAAACCCAAGAGCAAATTGAAACACAGATAGCCATTGTGATTGGCAGTGAAGAGGACGTATTCACTGGCGGCATTACCGTGGCGCAAAACTGGATCCAAGGCTGCTCTGGCGCCATTGTGGCGCAGCAAGTCAACGGCCTACGGATTAAGAACAATGATGTTGCTGGCGACACAGGCAATGAGTTGTCGATTTCGGTGACCGAATGCAGCTTGGTCAATGTGGATGACAATACGTTAGCGCGTTGCACCTTGGCGGTGTTTGCAAGCCAGTGTGAAGATATTCAAATCCAGAATAACCACATTGTCGACGGCAGTGCCGCCATGATGTGCGAGCGATGCGTCCGACTCGACATCATCAACAACCAAATCAACAAATGCACACATGGCGGTATTTTCCTTGCGCTATGCCTCGCTCGCGCCGCCATTATCGGTAATCGTCTCAACTATGTCAGCGTTGCGGGCGAGGGGATATTCGCGAGCTCAATTACCTGTTTATTCCAATTGGGTGAATGCCACGTGGAATCGAATGAAGTGCTGAATACAGGCGTTCATGACGACGATCAAGTCAACCCAGCCAGAACCGTCGGCATTGCGGCATTGTATGTGTTGGAAGCACGAGTTGAGAGCAATCTGGTGTCGTATTCAGATTTGCTGACACGAGAACGAATATTGGAAGACAGAGCCCTCTTGCTGCAAGGGCTGATTGAAATTGCCTTTCCGATTGGTGATACGGCGCTGCGGATTGGCTATTCCGCGCAGATCAGCAACAACAAGTTTCTTGGTCGTGGCGCGGATACGGTGGTGGAAATTCTCTCAACTTCAGTCATTGATAATCTCAATATTCGATTTGAGCGAGTGTTCTTTAACAACAATTACATCGAGCATGTGGGCTTTGTGTCCGACAACGTGGGGCTAGATGCCACCGTGGTCTTGCGCGGCTATCGTGCAGTCGTGATGGGGAATCAAGTCAAAGCCAATACGCGATTTTTACCCTCGTTCGATTTTAACAATATGCAGGGGCCGTTTGTTGGCAACATCACCAGCAGCACGGTCATTAATCACACTGAGTTTCCTGCGCCACAAAGCGCGTTCAATCAGCAGGCTTGATAGAGGATTTCATCATGGCAAAAGCAAATGAGATTTTGAAAAAACACCTTTCTCTGGTCTCTGAACTACAAAAAGTGGCTCGACCAGACAATAACCCCGATCCGATAGGCACGACGCAGAAAAATGCGGCGGCGCAAAGGTCTCGAATTGAAGGACGTATCGCGTCGTTAGAACAGCAGCGGGCGATGTTCAATAAACAGATTGATGAGTCGATTGAGCGTGAAAAAGCGCAGCTAAAAGAAATGAGCAAGCTTGAAGAGTTAATCGAACCGAAGCAAAAAACGGAGCCAAAGCCTAAACCTAAACCAGAGACCAAGCCTAGAATGCAACCCAAGCCGACGGTTGATGTTAAACCGCAGGTAGAAGAGAAGCTGGACGTTGAAGAAAAACCTAAGCCGCGTCCGAGAAAAACAACGCGCGTGGACGCCACGTTGAAAGCGACACCGGTGCGCCGAAGAGCAACGGCTACGCAAACCACTAAAAGAAAAACGCCCAAGAAGTAGCTTGCATAACGATGTGACGTTGTTCAGCAAGAGAAGGACTGACGATGCCCAGTTTGGCACCCACTCAGAAGCAACCTCATTCTGCGAAAAGTGAGAGAAGCTCTTCGCGGAATACCAAGCGTATTGCGCCAAAAACAACTCAGTCACCGAAAGTGAGCCACAATCTTGGTGCAACACAAACGACTGAGTCTTCTTCGTTCATGTCTGTTGAAAGCGATGTGTTGAGTAAAGCTGAGTCATCGATACTGACTCGGCAAGTGAATGCGTCTGATCAAGCATCCGAACCCCATTCCTCGAATTCTTCCGTGTTGACACCGCCTCGTTTCCTTCCTGGAGGCAATGACACGCGCCCGATGGACATGGCAAGGGTGATCAGTCGTTTTACCTCAACATCAAAAAGCGCCAGCCAATCGACAGCGCCAGCGTCTATGGCCTCTGCGCCCCCCATACCACGATCAGTTTCTTCAGCGCTGGGAACGTGGGGTAATGCGTTGCTGGGAGCGGCGACGGACACAAAACAGCATGACACGGCGAGTCCAGTAACCAATACTTCTGCGTCTGTCCCTCAAACTACGCGTTTGCTCGGGCAAGAAAGTGGCGTTCCCATTCCGTTAGATATACGCGCACCGTTTGAGCATTCATATGGCTATGATTTATCGCCGATCCGTTTGCATCAAAGTCATGCTGCGCGGCAATCACTCAAAGCGCTGAACACAGTCGCCTTTGCCCTAAACGATCACATAGTGATGGATAGCAGCATCGATTTACGCAGCCGAGCGGGACAGCATGTCTTGGGGCATGAGTTAGCACACACGGTGCAAGGGCGGCTAGGGTCTGGCATGCCGAGTGGTGGCAACCTGCGAATGAGTCAGCCATCGTGGTATTCAGAGCATGAGGCCGAATTTGCAGTGAGTGCCGCGTTACGTGGTCGGCACTATGAGATTCGACGTGGTGTTGATCAAGATATTCATCAAATTGCCCCATGGCTGATTCTGGCAGGAATTGGCCTTGCTGCTGGGCTGGTGACATGGGCGGCATCTGACAGTCCTGAAGAGAACCGAGCCCGTCATGCGTCGGGAGAGCCTGATCCATCTCGCAGCCTTTGGACTCTGGTGCCCATTTACGGTTCTATTCAACAAATCCGAGAAGCGGAAACCTATTTTCAGCGGGTGTTAGGTGTCGGGTTCTTGATGTTAGACATGGCAACGTTAGGCTCGGCGGGCGTGGCAGCGAGAGCCTTGATTCGTGCCCCCGCGGCGTTAGTTCGAACGGCGGTTCAGCGGCAAGGTTCTCGATTAGTGGTACGTGAAGGTGGCGAAATAGCCACGGAAGCCGTGTTAAGAGAAACCGGCGAAGCGTTTGTTCGTGAAGGCGGTGCTGTGTTTGCCACTCGCACAGCAGCGACGGCTGAAATGATGCAAGCCCTTCAGCGTGGCGCCATGATTCTCGTGACGGAGGGCGGGATCAATCACGCAGTGATGTATGCGCGAAACGCTGCCGGTCAGCTAATCAAAATTCATGGTGGACCGCTTAAGCTGTTGTTTGAGGTCGTACCAAGAGAGATCACGGAAAGAGCAGCAGCGGGAATGGGACAGCGAGCGAACGCCTATGTGGTGATCGAAGCGGCTGAAGCGGCGGTGGATATCGAACGAGCCACTTCCCTTGTGCAAAACAGCGCGCCAGCCATTGTTCGTTGGCTAGGCGGCAACCCAACCAGTTGCGGCATCATGCAAGGAGCATTGCTTGAGGCCTCAGGGCTTTCGGCAGAAGCGCTCGCGCGGTTAATGCCAGCAGGTGCGGCGGCAAATCGACTCGTTCCCATTACGATTTTGGATCATGTTGCCCAATCTGGTGCGGGCTTGCGCCTCGTTGAAGGGGGAATGGCAAACATTATAGGTGGTACTGTGGTGCAAGAATCGATGTTAGCGGCAGGAGGAGTGATGCCGACCATTGTCTCTACGCTGATGCGGGTAATGTTAACGCCAGATGGCGGCTCCTCGGGTGCTGGCAGCAGAACAGCTAGCCCTGCGCCAGGCGCGGGCAGTCCGGTGAGTGGTGGCGAGCCTCAGGTGATCACTGTAGAACCTGTGCCGCAATCGCAAATAGACACCACCGTTGCGGTTTACGTCGATGTACTTTCGGATGCCGATAGGCAGGGTTTCCGGCGTGTGGTGTTTACCATTCGACGCACTGCAAGTGAAATCTCACCAGGATTCGAAAAATTCGACCGTGCTTCGCCAATGACAGAGCAAGGTGAAAGCATGCGCAGTATTTTGCGTATTCTTGTTGGTCAAGCGGCACGAGACGCAATGGGAGAGCATCAAATTATCGCCACTCGTTCGGCGGGTGGTTGGAGTGTGGATTACCAATGAGTGCGAATACCAGTGATGAGCACAAAAACGTCAACGTCGCCCTCCGAGGCGACGTTTTGACTTTAACGTTTTAGTGCAATTTCTCGATGTCGAATTAGTATCGCCCTGAAATCAGTTCCTCATCGGTGGGGCGATAGGCAAACGCATCATGCTTTGGCTTCGAATATTTTTGCGTTAGCAGCGCGACGGTGACGAACAGCACCAAACTGAATGCCGCAGGAATAAGTGTAGCGAGTCCCACATAGTCGCCCGAGAACTGAGGTTCTAAAATCAAGCGCAAAGAGCCCCCGCCAATGATCGACGCCAGCGCTGCTGGCGTGTTGGACTTCTTCCAGTAAATCCCCAATGCCAATGGAACAAAACAACCCGCTAACACCACGTCGAATGCCAGAATCAAGAGTGAACCCGGTTCAGGACGCACATAGGCGAAGATAACCGCGGCTGCCATAGTTGGAATGGCAATCAAGCGTGAGAACATCAACATGGTGTTGTTGTTCCAATTGGTGTTGAAGTTCTTTTGCACAAGGTTACGGGTGATCACATTGGACAGAGCGAGAATAACCCCCGCGGCTGTCGACATACTTGCGGCAATAATACCGAGAATGAGCAAGGTACCGACAACGGTTGGCAGGTTGTTAACGGCAATGTTTGCCAGCAAATCGCTGCTACCCACTTTGTTCATGTAGAACGCGTACATGCCGATAAGGGCAGCCGGTACACCAACGGCGAGAGTGATCAAACCACCAAAGTAACAACCGCGCTTGGCTGTTTTCGGTGAATCAGAAGAAATCACGCGCTGCATGAAGTCGATCGCGACAACGTCGCCCAATCCCAGTGCAATGAGCTGCGCCCAATTGTTGATGGCGCCGTTTTTCACTTCGACTAAACCTGCACTGATACTGTGAGATTCCGGAACCGCCATCATCAGGCTTTCAAAGCCGTAATGGTCGGTGAGCCAGAAAAAAGCAGACAGCATACCAATCACAAAAATGGCAACTTGAAACACACTGGTGGTGATAGAAGCAAAAATACCGCCCGTTACCGCATAAGCGAAAATGCAAGATGTGATCACGATAAGCATGGCGAGATAGGGGTAGCCGAAAATCATTTGGAGGATCAGCGCTAGACCAGCGAGGTTACCTGCAATCAAAATGATATTGCTGAACAACATGCTGACGGAGGCCGCAGCCTCAGTGCCTTTACTGTATCGGCGATTGTAGAAATCCGGCAGCGTCATCAGGTTCATTTTCTGAATTGGCTCAGCGAAGAATGCTCCGGTGACAAACAAGCATAAGGCTAGGCCGATTGGGATGCTTGCTCCTGCCCAGAAGCCGTAGTCGTAAGTGAGCGCTGTTGCCCCCATTGAGCCGTTGGCGTCAAATGCTTGTGCACACAAGGTCATGCTGATGACCCAAACGGGCATCGCACCGCCGGCTTTGTAATAATTCATGGCTTGGCCTTTCACCCTGAAATAACTCCAAAAACCAATGGCCATTGTTATTGCAATAAACACAATGACTGACGTTTTATAAATATCCATAACTTCTCCGTTTCATTCCTTTTGTGTGCAGGTTTATTGTTTTATTTATGAGTCGTGTGTTTCTTGGGTGAAAGTAAAAATATTGTGTATATTTAGAGAGCAATATCTGTACCATTGGAGAAGCGATTCAATAATTATTTGCCTTTTTATGTGTGATTATATGAAACTCGAACTTTGGTTTTAAAATCAGTTCTTGTTGTATTGTGTTGATATGTTTGCGTTATTTTTCTGTGGTGCGGATGGTTTGTTTCTTCAAGGAAGTGAAGAAAAAGTAAAGGTGAGGGAATAATGGAGAGTTTGGGCAGTAGCAAAGAGAGCTTTTTGGATGTGTCATTTGGCGCATGCACTAATATAGGGAAAAAAGACTCTAATGATGATGCTTTCGGTGCAACCCAGCCTGAAGATATTACTCGCCAGCGATTTAAAGGTGCGGCGGCATGTATTGCAGATGGCATTAGTAACAGTAAGAATTCACAATTATCCAGTCGCGTGGCTTGTGATAATTTTATTACAGACTACTATTCAACGCCGGATTATTGGTCGGTAAAACAATCCGCGTCTCGCGTTATTCTCGCGATCAACGCTTGGCTTTTTTATCAAGACAAAGACAGTCAATCCAATGGTGGTGTTTCCCTTAAAGATGCCCACATCACGACGTTTAGCAGTGTGATCATAAAATCCAATACGGCGCATATTTTCCATGTCGGAGACAGCCGCGTGTATCGCTTGCGGGGCGATGGGCTAGAGTTGCTGACCAACGATCATAGCTACGCAAATGGCACGGCTCAGACTCATCTCCATCGCTCGTTGGGGCTACAAAACACGCTGGAGTTAGATTACTACCAGTTGCAAGTAGAAGTCGGCGATCGATTTGTTCTCACTACTGATGGTGTGCACGACGCGCTTTCACATCGCGCATTGACCGAACTGTGCATGGATCGCAGTGACAGCGCTGACCAAGAGCTAAAAAGAGATAATGATGAAGGCTCAGGCACGAATGAAAATTCAGACGGTAATGACAACCTAGATGCGATCGCGCAACGTATCGTCGAAGCCGCGGTTGAAGCCAACACCGAAGACAACGCGAGTGTGCTGTTGCTTGACGTCAAAAAACTTCCGCCGCCGCAAATCGATGAAGTGCGAACTTGGCTCTCTACTTTAAAAATTCCACCAGTGTTGCATGAAGGGGAGTTGTTTGAGGGGTTTCGTGTGATACGCCGTTTGGCAAAAGAAGCACGAAGCCATATTTATTTGGTCGAGCGCCTGACCGAACAGAAAAAATATGTACTGAAAATGCCCGCAAAGCGTTATAAAGATAATGCGCAATATATGGCTGAATTTGTACAAGAACAATGGGTGGGGCAGCAATTAAATCATCCTAATATTATGAAAATTCACTCCCAACCTTCTGGTAGCCAATTCCTCTATCATGTGTGTGAATATGTAGAGGGTAAAACGCTTCGTCAATGGGTGAAAAAACAAAAAACCATTTCACTAGCGGACGCGAGATTATTGCTAAAAGGGATGGTAAAGCCAGTCCGATATTTGCATCGAAATAATATTGTTCATCGTGATTTAAAGCCTGAGAATTTTGTCTTCGACGAAAGCGGCGAGCTGAAACTTATCGATCTTGGTTCGGTGCAGCTGGGTAGCCAGCGCGACGATGTGAGCGTTGTCAGCCGAGATGCGCCAGTGGGTGACATTGGCTACTTAGCGCCGGAGTATCTGGTTATTGGGCAGGGTAGTGTGCGATCCGATCTCTATTCGCTTGCCAGTATTGTGTACGAATTTCTGACTGGTGAATTGCCCTATGCCACCTTGCTCTCTAATCAAGATCAGCCTCGTCAATATGATTTATGGCGATATCGTCCAATTTCCGCATCAAAAGGTTTTTCTGACACGATCCCAATTTGGGTTGATAGCGTGCTAAGAAAAGCGCTAGCACCTGATCCAAAAGAACGTTATGCATTAATGTCGGAGTTAGAAGCGGATTTGCGGACGCCGAGTAAGGAAATATTAAAATCCATGTCAGACATTCCTTTGCTTAAGCGAGATCCGCTGAAGTTATATAAAGGTCTTTCCTTGATATTGTTATTTATTATCCTTGTTCAGTTTTATTTTTCTTTTAATTGAGTTCAGGTTACTTGGGTATATAAATTCCCTCGCCATCTGATATAACTTCGTTGGAAAGGGCTTTGTTCTCTTTGGCGTACATTTTCTGAGATATTCGTACTATCGACTTAGCGAAGACATTCTCAGGCTCGCGATAATAAAGCCGAACTTCAAAGGGTACATGCCATCTTTCATCTCCGGCAATGCACAAATCACCTCGTAGTAATTCATCACTCACGAATGAACGTGGCAGCCACGCTAAACCATAGCCAGCGAGTACCATGGATTTAAGCGTGTGTGCAAACGGGTTTTCATAGCGTCGATTCAAAACGCCCTGTTCTTTTTCAAGCAGTTGATCGATGGCTTTTCCAAACAAAGATTGATGGGTATATGCCACCAAAGGTATCGGTTTGCTCTCCGAACCTGGTAATTGATGCTGAGGATGCCCATTCATGTTCAGTGATACGGGCACCAACGTTTCCATACCAATCACTGTGCTATGGAAACGTTCGGAGTCAATCGCGATGCCGAGCGTGTCGTGGGTGTAACACAACAGGTAGTCGACTGACCCATTGCGGAACATCTCGATGCAATCTGACAACCTGTCTGAGGAAAGGCGCACATAAACAGGGCCGACGGCCTTTTCAATGTGCTGCATCCATTGCATGAACAGTGTTTGCACAATGGAATTTTGCGCCGCGACAGATATTTCATTTTTGGCTTGTTGGTTCAGTGAACGGGCAGCGTCTCGCGCCATGTATAAGCGATTCAGTATTTCTTCTGCTTCAACCACAAAGGCTTGCCCTTGCGGGGTTAATTCAAGCTGCGGTGATTCTCTGTTAACGAGGTCCGTACCCACCCACTGCTCAAGGGCTTTGATACGTCGACTAAACGCGGGCTGTGTGACAAATCGTTCTCTCGCGGCCGAGGTAAAGCTGGTGGAGTGGGCGAGACAAACCAAATCTTCCAATAGTTTAAAGTCCAAACAACTTCTCCAAACTTTTTTGCGTCCAAATTGCACATGGTGATCAGGCCATAACACAATCCTTTGTGTTTAAAACGCGCACAAACCACCTTTACCTCAGCAAGCTGAATTCTGTGTCTTCAGGTTACTTGGGTACATATATAAACCTACCAAAGCTGATGTGCCGCGCAGGGCTTAAGGATAAGAAAATGCCAATTAAGAGAAGATCTATTGATATAAAAGCCCTTTATTTTTCATGGGTATGCGAGAGACATTTCGATTAAGTCGCTGATTTAAAGCGTGAGTTTGGCGGCACTTAAAAATCGGTATACCGACCAATCGAATCGGCATAACGCACAAACCCGACAAGTGGCCATGCTTATTAATAGACATTGCTGTCAGCGGAAATCGACGGCGACAAAATCTGAAGTGTTCACACTATTTCAAATTACATCTATGTCGGAAGAGACAAGGAGAAGTCCCATGAAAATATCAACGTCAGCCAAAACCTTTAGCCTAACCGCACTCACTGTCGCGCTCATTGGTGCCATGCCATTGACCGCACAGGCGGCTGAAACGATCCGTCTTTCAACCTATGTCAACGAATCGGATGTTCGTTATCAAGGCTTCCAAAAGTTTGCTGAACTTGCCGCCGAGAAAAGTAATGGCGATTTGAAAGTGCAAATCTTCCCTTCCTCAACGCTTCACGGCTGGAGTGAGGGTGTTGATGCGGTGCAAGGTGGCGTGTCTGACATCAGTTGGGTGCCTGCCGACAAGCGTCTGCCGTGCTACCGCGTGACCTCGTTGTATCCGGTTGCGATTAACTTGGAAAAACAAATCGAATTGGATGCCGCCTACGCCAGCTTGGTGGAATCAGAAGCCGCGAAAGCCGATTTGATCCCGCTGATCAATTCGAACTATTCCTACGATCAGGAGTGGTGGTTTGAAGAGCCTGTGTCTGACATTGGCAAGCTGAACGGAAAACTGGTGCGCTCGATTGGGCCTCTGGTGAGCTTAATGATTGAAACATGGGGTGGTAAGCCCGTGTTTGTTGCACCCAAAGAGGTATTCCAATCTGCCGAGCGTGGTGTGGTTGATGGCATCAACATGGGTGTCGCCACTTACAGTTCATGGAAACTATGGTCGGTGATGCCGTACATGGTGAATGCCAACATGTTCTACGGCAACATCATCTACATGATGAACAAAGACAAGTTCGATGACCTCAGTCCTGCCAATCAAAAAGCCCTGAAAGAGGCGGCTGTTGAGGCAGAAACCTGGCTCAAACCGCGCTATGAAAACTGGGTTGATGAGCGCGTAGGCAATGCTGTGATGGCCAATGGTGGCTCGGCGATCTCTATGGATGAAGATCGCACTGACGAGTTGCTGGTGAATATTCAGGAGAAATGGACGCCGGAAGTGAACGAAGCGTGCGGCGTGCCATTGGCTGACAAGGTTCGCAGCTTGTTTGCAGCACATTCTGAATAATCCTTAAATCACAGATAACCACTGAGGTTCGCTAAATGAAGGCATTCCTGTTTTCAAAGCTACGATTCCTCGCCTTGGCCATGCTGTATGTGGGTGCTGCCATCGTATTGATCCAGGCTGCCTGGATCACTTACGGGGTGGGGGTACGATACATACTCAACAGCCCCGACGGCATGGTGACAGAAGCCACGGCACTCTTGCTAGTGCCTGTGGCCTTTCTTGGCGTTTCGTATGCTTTGCTCAACAATTCCTATCCCAAGGTCAATATCATCAGAGACAAACTCCCGCCGAACATTCAGTTCTGGGTCGATAAATTCAACCTGTTCATGATGCTGCTGGTCGGGGGATTTTTCTTCGCCGCTTCTTCAAAAGCCATGCTCAAGTCCATCGACTCTGGTGCCGCTTCTGAAATCTTGCTTTGGCCTCGCTTCTATTTTTGGATCCCCGTTGTGATAGCACTACTTAGTTTTTGCCTCACTGCGCTGTTTCTCCTGTGTTATGGCAACCCCATGGACGATGAGAAAAAGCCATTGAGCGAAGCGGAAGAAAATGCGCAACAAGCAGATGTGAATTAGAGAAATCCACAGGGTGTGAGCCTCGTTAAACGAGGCAATGAATTTACCCAAGCAACCTGAAAATACAGGATTCAGCTTACTTGGGTATAACAACAAGGATCAGTGATGGAATGGTATGTAGTTGGTTTAGGGATGCTAGGTCTGTTGATGGGGTTCATCCTCATTGGCTTGCCGATCCCCTTTGCGCTCGCCGCCGCATCAATCCCGTTTTTGCTTGATATTTTGAGTGTCAAATCGTCACTCGTGACGGTTGAGCTAAAATTGTGGGGCGTGTGGTTTGATTATATTTTGTTGGCGGTACCGCTATTTGTGTTTTTGGGCGAACTGATCGGACGTTCCAGTATTGGGCCAAATTTGTATTGGTTCATGCACAGCAAACTGCCCGTTCGCGGTGCGGCAGCTTACGGAAGTATTGGCGCGTGCGCAGGTTTTGGTGCGGTGTGTGGTTCGAGCATGGTGGGGGCGCTAACCATTGGCGGTGTGGCGCTGCCTGAAATGCTCAAACTAGGGTACGGAAAGCGTTTATCCAGTGGCGTGTTGGCCGCAGGTGGCACGCTCAGTGTGTTGTTGCCGCCGAGTTTGATTCTGTTGTTCTATGGGATAGTGACAGATCAATCCATCGGCGCATTGTTCATCGCTGGCGTCGTACCGGGCTTGGTGCTGGTGACCATGTTCTTCATCATCGTTGCGGTGTGGGGGAAAGTAAAACCGGAGGATATTCCGGGGCATGAAAATGTCACACCTATCCCGTGGTTGATTGCGTTCTCTTCTTTGCTACCTATCACCATTATTGGTTTGGTGATCACCATTTCCATTTATGCAGGTATTGCAACGCCAACCGAGGCGGCGGGTGTGTCTGCCATCTTCATGTTGGGGCTTGCGTATTTCTTTGGTGGGCTGCGATTTAAAGGCTTGCTGGAATCGTTGAAATCGACCATGCAAACCATGGGCTATTTGGGGCTGTTGTTGTCGTCTGGTGTGTTGTTTGGCTTTGTCATGACCTATCACCAAATCCCACAGCAATTTACGCAACTGTTTGTGGATATGCAGCTCTCGCCTTACGCCGTGCTCGCCATGATCATCGTGTTCTACATCATTCTTGGCATGTTCCTAGAGCCAGTTTCCATGACCTTCATCACTTTGCCGACGCTGTTCCCTTTGGTGCATGCGGCGGGTTTTGACCTTATCTGGTTTGGTGTGGTTTACACCATCACCATGGAAATAGCGGTTTTAACACCTCCCGTGGGGTTAAACCTCTTCGTGATTCAAAACCTTGCTCGGGACAAGGTGACCATCGGCGATGTCATTATTGGGTGTCTTCCTTTCATTGCTGCGTTGGTCATCCTGTTATTTGTGTTGATTGGCATGCCAGATACTGCGCTTTGGCTCCCTGAATTAATGGAATAAGAATACGATGAATTGTTTACGTGTAGGTACTGGGCCCACGCTGGTATTGGTGCATGGGTTTTTGAGTGGTCTCGCTTATTGGGAAAAACAGATTGCGTTATTTTCTTCGCGCTTTGATGTCGTCGCATTCGACTTACCCGGCTACGGTGGTAAGGCTGATGAGGTTGGCCTTGATAGCGTTGATGGGTTTGCCGACTATGTGCTGACTCGTCTTGATGAAATGGGTATCGATCAGTTCCATTTAATGGGTCACTCTATGGGCGGCATGATCGTGCAGGAAGTGGCGCTCAAAGCGCCAGAGCGTGTCATTGGGCTGGTGCTATATGCCACAGGGCCAATGGGCGATTTACCGGGTCGATTTGAATCGATTGAAGACAGCATTGTTCGCGCCGAAACGGAAGGCACCACACAAGTGGCTTATGACACGGTGAAAACATGGTTTTCAGACGGCGCGGAAGATCCAGATTTCGAAGGGGGAATGGCGCTTGCCAATCGCGTCCAAACGCAGACCTATATTAACGGTCTTCGTGCGATGGCAGGCTGGCGTTCATTGGAGCGACTCAACGAGATTCGGGCAAAAACCTTGGTGCTTTGGCCAGATAGTGATCGGTCCTACATGTGGACACAAACAGAAGCGTTATGGCGCGGAATCATAGGGGCAAACCTCGCGGTTGTTCCGCAAGCGGCGCATAACATTCACCTTGAGAGAACGCAGGTGTTTAACCTCTTGGTACTCGACTTCCTGCAAAGTGATGTGGTGAAGCAGCGGCGATTGGCGTTGAACGAATGTTTGTAATGGATGAAAAGTCAGCACTGAAAAAGTGACGCCGTAATACTTGGCTGTCGCTAACGACATAAGCTCAACATTAAAACCAGCAACAAAACCAACAATGCCCCGCCTCGGTGATCCGAGTGCGGGGCATTTTTATACCCAATTAACCTTGATCCAGCATCTTCAGGTGGCTTGGGTATATATAGGGAAAAGCCGCGCTATTTCTTTCTTAGCGAATCGAGATAGGCGATGTGCTCTGGGAAAATCGCGCAGCATCCCCCCACCATGTTAGACCCTGCATCCAACCATGCTTTTACATACGCCGCGTATTGGTCGGCGGATAGTTCACGTACGGTTGTCAGCGCATCGTTGGCTTGGTGTTCCTGTTGGATCACGGAGAACCCGTTCGCATAAGCGCCCAAGGAAATGGTGTTGGAGTGCGCATCGACAATCACACGTGCAACGGCGATTGCATCCAGCATGACTTCCGGTTGAGAACAGTTGAACAAGATGCCATTCACATCGCGTTCGCATGCCGCTTTCACTGCATCAGCAACCGCTTCGCCGGAACGAAGGCGAGGTTGATCCATGGTTGAATCCATTAGAGAGAACGCAAAGTACGCGGGCTTATTCGAGGTCTCAGCAGTTAAGGCATCGCAAATGGTATGAAATTCTTCAATAGACCCGATGGTTTCTGCCAGCCAAAAATCGACGTAGCCACCTTGTGCGTCAATCAGGTTTTGAATGATGGGCGTTGCCGCTTCAGCGTTGAATAGGTCGGGGCGGTATGATCCAAGTACCGGCGGAATACAGCCTGCAATACGCACCTCGCGCTCGCTGTCTTCAGCAGCACGTTGAGCGATTTGAGCCGCAAGCTCGGCGAGCTCAAACCCCTGTTCTTGATAGCGAGCCTCACCCAGATGAAAGGGCACGCAGGCATAACTGTTAACGGTAATCACGTCACAACCTGCGTCAATAAAGTTTTGATGCGCTTGATATACCGCATCGGGCGCTTCAATTAACGCTTGAGCGCTCCATAGTGGCTGAGAGAAAGGAGCGCCGATGCGCTGAAGTTCTCTTCCCATGCCGCCATCCAATAGTACAAACATCCGTTTATCTTCCTTGTCACGTCTATGAGCGAGAAAATCGCACATGTTGACAGTATTGTCGATAGAATTTCGGAAGCGAATGTTTTGTGGCAAATTTTATAAGCACCCAGTGACTAAAACCCAGTTACAAATTAACGACCTTGCGGTTGTCTTTTTTGCCCTGAAACATGAGCAAACCAAAAATCGTGAGCGCATAGAGCATCGACCAACCTAGGCAGATAAACACAAAGGTACACAGCACAAGCGAAACCGCCGCCAGCCATTTGGACGCGCCCTGAAGCAGTTTGAACGCCGCGAGCATAGCCATTAAATACACCAGCACAAAAATGCTGTTAGCGAGCTTGAGGAAGAACTCAAGGTTCAGCCCCGACAATTCGCCTGCCACACAAGAAATTGCCAACACAGCGCCTACTGCCAAGGTCGCATTCATGGGGACACCGCGTGCTGATACTTGTGCCATTTTTCCATTGGGTTTGTATTCACGGGCTTGTGCCCACACCATGCGTGAAAGGCTCTGTGTATAGAGATTCACACTGGCAAAACACGCAGAGAAACCAACCACACTGACGAGTAGTTTAAAGCTTGGTCCAAAGAGCTGTTCACTCAAAAACGGAATCGACGCACTGTCGAATTCAACGCTGCCGTACGCATGGAATTTGAGAATAACCACCGACATGGCCCAGTAGGTTGCGCCTGCTACAAAACAACCCACGATAATGGCGATGGGGAAATCTCGCTGGGGGTTCTTAAATTCCTCGCCCATGTGTGCAAACGCCTCAATGCCCACAAAGCACCAAAACATCACACCTAATGCTGCGCCAATTGGCCAGATGGAATCGCCACTGAGTACTGGCATGGTGAGATCTGCCGAACCAACGTCACCACGCCACAAAAATGCGCCGACAAGGGCGAAAATGCTGATTGCGATAACGGTTTGTAGCTGGCCTGACGATTTCGCACCCATCAGGTTAACGCCGATTAGCAGCATGACCGTAATCAGCTGCGCGAGGAGAAAATCATTAAGCCCTTCAGGTAAAAGTTGCTGTAAGAAACCTGCCGCCAATGCGATTGCTGCGGGCACGCCGACAGGTATGACGCTGACAAAAAGCCAAGCGACGCTGCGCTCTAAACGTGGATTGAATGCCTGACGAACAAAATAGGCTGTTCCACCCGCGTTCGGGTAGCGTTTGCCGAGTTGCGCAAAGGTCAACGCGATTGGACAAATGGCAACAAAAAGCAGCAGCCACGCCCACAGTGATAATTCCCCAGCGATGCCTGCAGCGATAGCGGGGATCATAAACAAGCCCGTGCCCAACAGTGTGGTGGAGAGCTGCCCGATACCTGATAACAGGGTGATTTCTTTTTTTAGCTGATTCATCGTCACTTCTATGTGCAGCGGAATGGATTAGATCCAGCTCAGTGTTTCAGTACACTTGCCTAGAGGGCATTTGACACTGAGCATCTTCAGGTTACTTGGGTATACACGGCAAGATTAAAGGGAATAGGCTGAAAAAGCATCGCTCAAAGTGTCTTTGTTAAGCGTCAAATTAACGGTTTTCAGCGTTAAAGATGACAATGTGACGGTTTTTCGCGAACTCTTAGGGGTATCTGAACATTTTTGCGAGCAGCGGAGAGCGTGTAGCGATAAAGTGTAAGGAGAATGACCCAAGCATCTTCTGGTTGCTAGGGCATGTACAGACAGACTATACACATAGATAAGCCGACGGAATTGGCGGTCAGCAACGAAGAAATGGAAGTACAGAGATAAGTAATGGACAAATTTGATACGCAGATCTTAAACATATTGCGCGTTGACGCTCGTCGAACCGTCAGTGAAATAGCACGAGATGTCAGCTTGTCGCGATCTGCCGTCACCGCCCGAATTCGGAAGATGGAACAGGATAAAGTCATCCTCGGTTATCACGCAGATATTGCTGAAGAAGAAACGGTTCAAGGCGTCACTGCCTATTTGGCATTGAAGTTTGATACGTCATCAAACGGGCACCATTGTGAGTCGTACGCTGCGGATATCTATACCCTAGACGGTGTGAAATGGTGTCACGCTATCAGCGGCGAAACCGACATGATGTTGTATGTCGAAGTGCCTAATATGGCGCGCTTGAATGAGATTCGTGAACACATACAAGCTTATCCAGAGCTGATACATTTGATCACGCATACGGTGCTTACCGAGTTTTTTAATACCAAATAACGACGAGTGGCGAGTAAGACCGCCGCTAGGCTCTGGGTCGCCGCTATTCCTTGCCATACAGCTCATTGAGATAGTTCCAAAACCGCTCTACTTCGGGCTTGGCACTGTGACGGTTGCGATACAGCAAAATGCGTAAATCAATCCTTGGCAAAGCCGTATCCAATTCTACAAGTCGTTTTTCCTCTAACTCTTGCTTGATCAAGCTCGATGGTAACCATGTGGCACCAAACCCCTGTGTCGCCATCGCTTTTAACCCTTCCGCCATTTCATTTTCACATACCACGTCATAGCGAAACTGCGAAGGTAGCAGGCTGATGGCCGATTTTTGAATCAGCCCGCCTAGGTAGGTTTCTTCGGGAAACGCCAGTAGGCGACAGGGCGCATCTTTGCTAAAAAAGTGCAGCGGCGCTCCGTATTCATCAGGCGCGGAAACGGGGATCAATCGATCCCGACCTACTTGAATGGATAGGCTTTTTCGCTTCATTTGAGGGCTATCAAATGCTTGAGACGCAAAGGTAAGAAGGAAATCCCCTGAACCAGCCAAGAAAGCTTCATTGAGGCTGTGAATATTCCCCGGCACCAGTTTGACCACGGCATCCGCAACGAGTGGGCTGAGGGTTTGGATCCACGCGGGGAAGAAAGAAACTGCCGTAGAGTGTTGAGCAAGGAAAATCAGCGAGTGAGGGTTTTTCCGTTGTTGTAGGCGATTTCTTACTGCCGTGATGTCGTTGATTAGCCGCTGCGCTTCATCGACAAATTCAGTGCCTGCTTCTGTCAAGCTGGTGGGGAGCGTATCTCGATTCACCAATACAATCCCGAGCCAATTCTCCAGTGAACGAATGCGCCGACTAAATGCAGGTTGAGTCACATATCTTGCGTTGGCGGCTTTTGAGAAACTGCCGTTCTCACTGAGCGCAATAAAGTCTTCCAGCCATTTCAATTCCATTAATTCAATCCTTTAGCGTCCCGCTAAAACCGTTATGCCGAAAAGTAACCGGTGTTTATTCAATATAGGTATTGGCGAAAAACAACGGTGTCTCACAGGCTGTAAACATTGCAAAAGACTTATATACCCAAGCAATCCATTGAACTACTTCTTGATAAGGACATAACCCATGCATCTTGCCCGTTTTCCTCGCCTGCATTTCGCCCATCTCTCAACGCCGTTAGAACCGATGCCGAATCTATCAAAAGCATTGGGTGGCCCCACGTTGTGGATCAAACGTGATGACTGCACAGGCCTTGCGGGTGGCGGTAACAAAACACGCAAACTGGAATTCTTGATGGCGGATGCGGTGGCTCAAGGCGCTGACACCATCATCACGCAAGGGGCGACGCAATCAAACCACGCTCGTCAAACCGCGGCGATCGCAGCCAAGTGCGGCATGGCTTGCCACATCCTGCTGGAAGACCGCACGGGCTCTGATGACCCTGACTACGTGTTCAACGGAAACGTCATGTTGAATCAATTGTTTGGTTCTTCCCTGCAAAAATATCCAGCCGCTACCGACATGAACGCGGCGATGGAAGATGTGGCAGCAACAATGCGTGCGGAAGGTAAAAAGCCATACATCATTCCGGGCGGCGGTTCTAACCCGATTGGCGCGTTGGGTTACGTGAACTGTGCCTTGGAGCTACTGACTCAGGCCAACGACCGCAGCCTGAAAATAGACCACCTCGTTCACGCTACGGGTTCTGCCGGTACGCAAGCGGGATTGGTGACAGGACTCTGTGCCTCGAACAGCCTCATCCCGCTATTGGGCATCGGTGTGCGCGTGCCGAAAGAGCAACAAGAAAACAACGTCTTTGCGCTGGCCGAACGCACCTGCGATCTGCTGGGTATTCCGGGCGCTGTGCCACGAGAAAGTGTCGTGGCGAACTGTGATTACGTCGGTGAAGGCTACGGCATCCCCGCTGAAAGCACCTTAGAAGCGATTTCCATGTTCGCGGAGCACGAAGGCATTTTGTTGGATCCTGTTTATTCAGGAAAAGGCGGAGCAGGTCTGATTGATTTGATTCGCAAAGGCCACTTCAAAGAAGGCGAAAATGTGGTGTTCCTGCACACAGGTGGCGCACAAGCCTTGCCGGGTTACCGTGACGCATTTGGCTTCGACGCCTACTGCTAACTCACTTAGCACTCAGCCAGCCCCGTGGCTAGCTGACCTTTCTCGGCGCGAGTTTTTAAGCTCGCTATGGCTAACTTTGGAATTCGGCGAGTAAAACAATGGAATATCTAAAACGCGGTGAGCGTGAAGCTGATGTGCAAACGGATGACGAACGCATTCAGCAGGTGGTGAAAGACATGCTGGCGAAGATCCGACGCGAAGGCACCAGTGCAGTAGAAGAGTACGCCAAACATTTTGATAACTGGCAGGGCGATTTTGTCTTGTCGGATGAAAAGAGGGCGGCACTTATCGCGTCTGTGCCACGGCGAGTAAAAGACGACATCGACTTTGCTCACCGACAAGTTCGCCGCTTTGCGGAAGCGCAGCGTGCCAGCTTACAAGCATTCGAAATTGAAACCGAAGAAGGCGTGAAACTGAGCCAACGCGTGATCCCCGTTGATTGCGCAGGTTGCTATGTGCCAGGTGGGCGCTATGCCCACGCAGCCTCTGCACTGATGAGTGTTGCAACAGCTAAAGCGGCGGGCGTGCCGACTGTGGTTGCGTGTTCGCCACCCCGTGGCGATTCCATTAACCCCGCGGTGGTGTACGCCATGGATCTTGCTGGTGCAGACATCATCCTAGAAATGGGCGGCGTACATGCTATTGCCACTATGGCATTCGGCTTATACACCGGAAAGTCCGCCGATATTCTTGTTGGCCCAGGAAATGCTTACGTTGCTGAAGCCAAACGCTTGCTGTTTGGTGAAGTGGGTATCGATGTGTTCGCAGGGCCGACAGAATCCGCCGTGATCGCTGATGAAACCGCAGACCCAATGACCATCGCCGTCGATTTGGTTTCGCAAGCCGAGCATGGCCCAAATTCACCCGTCTGGTTGTTCACCACCAATAAAGCACTGGGTGAGAAGGTCATTGAACTGATGCCTCATGT
The DNA here is from genome assembly GCF_000621165.1 of Enterovibrio calviensis DSM 14347. Taxonomy (GTDB): domain Bacteria; phylum Pseudomonadota; class Gammaproteobacteria; order Enterobacterales; family Vibrionaceae; genus Enterovibrio; species Enterovibrio calviensis. The sequence goes on from NZ_JHZA01000001.1 coordinate 934,092, forward strand.
GATTGCCGATATGCCAAATGCAGACGTATGTGAAGCAGCGTGGCGTGACTATGGCGTGGTCATGGTATTTGAAAATAGAGAAGAAGCCGCCAAAGTCAGCGATGAATGGGCGTGTGAACACGTACAAGTTCAAGCCGCAGACCTCGATTGGTGGAAAGGCAATCTCACTAACTATGGCTCATTGTTTTTGGGAGAAGGCAGCACCGTTACTCACGGTGATAAGTGCTCAGGAACCAACCATATTTTACCGACTAAAAAAGCAGCACGGTACAGCGGCGGTTTGAACGTTCAGAAGTTTCTGAAAATCCTCACGACACAAGAGTTAAGCGCTGACGCGAATCTGATGTTCAGCACGGCAGGCTCTCGTATTTCTCGCACTGAAGGGATGGAAGGCCATGCACGAGCATGTGACTGGCGCTTAACCAAATACTTCCCTGATACCGAGTGGGATTTCGACGTCTACCAACAAAAACGCTATGACTGATTCTTCCGTCATGTTTGGGTTCGACTTAACGCGGGTTGAAAACACGCGAGCTGCGAGAAAAACGAAAATGCATACGTTCAAAAAATCGTTTACTCAGCAAATGCCGATCTCTGAAAGCGCGATTGCCAGTGCGGTTGAGGTGATGCGAACAGGGCGACTACACCGTTACAACACGGTAAATGGCGAGTTGAGTGAGGCAGATTTACTCGACAAGCAGTTCGCAAAGTATCTCGGTGTGACGTACTGCTTAAGCTGCGCCTCTGGTGGCTATGCCCTGTATATCGCGTTGTTGTGCGCCGGTGTAAAACAGGGTGATGCCGTGTTGTGTAATGCCTTCACATTAGCCCCTGTGCCAGGGGCGATTAACAATGCTGGCGGGGAACCCGTTCTGCTTGAAACCACGGAAGATTTGACGATCGATCTGGATGATTTAGCCAATAAAATCGCACAGTCTGGCGCGAAGGTCCTGTTGCTTTCCCACATGCGCGGCCACATCGCTGACATGGATGCCGTGATGGCGATTTGTGAACACGGCGGCGTGGCATTGATTGAAGATTGCGCCCACACCATGGGCGCGGACTGGAACGGAAAAAAGAGCGGCACGTTTGGGCTAGTGTCGTGCTTTAGCACGCAAACCTATAAACACATCAACTCCGGCGAAGGTGGGTTTCTGGTTACGAACAACGATGAAGTGATGGCCAAATCCATCATTTATTCAGGTTCTTACATGTTGTTTGACCAACATCCGACCTTACCACCGATTGAAACATTTAAAGACATCGCAAAAGGCACGCCTAACTTCAGCGGAAGAATGGATAACTTGCGTGCCGCGATATTGCGCCCGCAGTTGGCGGCGTTAGACGCACAGTGTGAGCGTTGGAACCAACTTTATCGCGCCATGGAAAAAGCGCTTTCAATCGTTAACGGAATTCGTTTAACCCAGCGCCACGCCAATGAACATTTTGTTGGCAGCTCGATTCAATTCTCGTTACCTGATTTCTCCCCTGAACAGTGCGCCAAGTTTGTGATTCGCTGCGCTGCACGTGGGGTGAGTGTGAAATGGGTGGGCGACAGCCAACCCTCAGGTTACAGCAGTAAATATAACCATTGGGAGTACTTGGAAGGTTTTGCGCCTCTTCCTAACACCGAGCGAGTTCTCGCGTGTCTGATTGATATGCGAATCCCGCTTACCTTTGACGAATCTGATGCAGACAGTATCGCTCAGGTGATCTCAGAGGTGCTCGAAACGCTGTAGATGTCCGATTCAGATCGGATGCTTCAACGGCATAAACCCAAACTCTTTGAATCCTGCATTTTCAAGTTGTTTGGGAATAACAATAAGTAACGTCAGGCAATTTTGATTAACAGCAAACTAGCAATACACAAGCGCACAACATAAAAGCGTGGCAACACCGAGTAAAGAAAATCTCGCAAAGCCAAATCCTTAGGTGCGCCAGTACCTAAGCATTCACGGATGTTATCGACTAAGAGGTAAAGGATATGAAGTTAAAGCAGTTTGCAAAGTTTGCAGCCATTTCCATCTTGGCTCTCCCCGTTCTTGCAAGTGCCAAAACCATGAAAGTGGGTATGGGCGACCCGATTGAATCTGATCAGGGCGCGTATGCGATTCGATTTCAGCAGTTGGTTGAGTTCTATTCCGACGGCGATATCAAAATCAAACTGTATCCCGGCGGTGCATTGGGCAGTGAAACAGAAATGGTGCAAAACACCCGTTTAGGTTCATTGGACATGGCATTGGTGGGCATTGGTAACGTGACGCCGTTTTCTAAAAAGTTAGGCGCGTTAACCATGCCGTATTTGATCACCAACTCATCAGATGCCGTGGTTATCACGACGGGCGAGTTGGGTGAATATTGGAACACATTAGCGACTAAAGAAGCTGGCGTTAACATTCTCGGCTGGACGTATTCCAACTTCCGCCATCTGACCAATTCAAAACGCCCCGTCAGAAACCTTGAAGACGTGAATGGCCTGAAAGTTCGTGTTCCCCAGAACAGCATCATGTTGAAATCATGGGAAGTGTTTGGCGCGAACCCGATTGCTATGGCATGGACAGAAACCTTCACCGCACTGCAACAGAAAGTGGTTGATGGTCAAGACAACCCGTACATCGTAAACAACACCATGAAGTTCTACGAAGTGCAGCCATACCTTACCGAAGTGCATCATCAATACTCACTGCAACCGCTGCTGATTGGCAATCGAACCATGGACAAACTGAGCGATGAACAACGCGCTATTTTGAACCGTGCGGGCCTAGAAGCGCAGCAATACGCCTTGGTGTTCCAAATGACGGAAGCAGAAAACGCCAAGCAAAACATGATTGCGAATGGTGTTGAAGTGTTCACCTTGGAAGACGAAGACAAGTGGATTTCGCTGGCGAAAGAAAAAGTGTGGCCTGAGTTTTATGAAGACATCGGCGGCAAAGAAAGCTTCGATGACGTGCTAAGCAAGCTGCAGCAATAACAGCAGATGCTGGGTTTGATTGCGCCTAACCAAGGCAAGCTAAGGCCAAGCGAAGGTGAAGTAAAGGCCAGATGAAGCCCAGCAAACGCAAATGCTAGGGGAGTGGGAACGCTCCCCTAAAGAGGACGACAGGCAAAAGCGTCGCGCTTCTAAATATTGTGAACGTGCTTCTTAGCGAACGCGCTTTTGAGCATTGTGTAAAGGGACGCCGCCATGAAGAGCGTATTAAAGACATTAGACAAGTTTGAAAGCTACGCGTGCCAAGCCTTGCTTTGCTTATTTGTCACCTTGCTGTTTATTCAAGTCATCATGCGGGTGGCATTCAATTACGGCATTCCATGGAGCGAGGAGTTATCCCGCTTCGCTTTCGTTTGGTTCGTGTTTTTGGGCGCTTCTTATGCAGCACGCCTCTCCGCCCATAACCGTGTGACTTTCCATCTTAAATTACTCCCCGTCAAAGTGCGCAATGGCATTGAATTCTTTGCTGACATGCTTTGGATTGCGTTCAATACCATGATGACCATCAAGAGTGTCGAGGTGATTGAAAGCTTGATGGAATACCCATTCCTTTCCCCCGCATTGGACTGGTCAATGGCATTTCTTTATTGGGTTTTCCCCATTTCTTTCACGCTCACCTCAATACGCATTATTCAGGTTAATTACCTCAAATTGGTGAAAGGGCACGAATTCAAAGATATGGATGACCCTCAAGTGGATTGATGCGTCAATCACGTGCTTCGGCACGTTTCTGCGTTATTGGCCTCTTATACACGTCAATCAGCTCTAGGGTCATGACGTTATTGATCGTAGAGCGAGCAACACGGAGTGTTGCACCAAATAGAAAAGGAGCCGTCAATGTCGGCATCGTTAGTTCTTTTTGGCTCATTCTTTGGGCTACTTTTCATCGGCGCACCCATCGTTATTGCCTTGGGTGGCTCGGCCATGCTGGTGTACTTGCTCTCCGGTGATGATTACGTCTCGCTTGTACAAACCGCATGGAATGCCGTCGATTCATTCCCCATTATGGCGCTTCCCGCGTTTATTCTTTCTGGCGCACTCATGCAAGCGTCAGGTATCTCCAAACGCCTTGTACATATTGCTGAATTAATGGCTGGCCCGATGGCGGGGGGATTAGGTTTTTCAGCGATTCTTGCCAGCATGTTCTTTGGCGCGATTTCTGGATCTGGCCCCGCGACGACTGCCGCCGTGGGCATGCTGATGATCCCCGCACTGGTTGATAAGGGATATAACCGAGGTTATTCCGCCGCGTTAACCGCGTCATCTGGTGGGCTTGGCGTGGTGATCCCGCCGAGTATTCCGATGGTGATATACGGTGTCACGGCCAGCGAATCCATTGGTAAGCTGTTCATCGCGGGTGTGGTGCCGGGGATCATGTTGGCGGGTGGTTTGATGATGACAAACTACGTTATCAGCAAAAAGAATGGCTACGTTGGCGCACCGAATCAAGAGTCCGGTGAGCTGCGAAAAGCCTGCAAAGACGGCATCTGGTCAATTCTTGCGCCGTTTGTGATCCTCGGTGGTATCTATTCCGGCCTATTTACACCAACAGAAGCTGCTGTGGTGTCGGTGTTCTACACCTTGTTTGTCGGCAAGTTCATTCACAAAGAACTAACGCTAGACGGATTGAAAGGCTCCCTGAGTTCTACCACGTGGTTAACCGGTCGTGTTCTCATCATTATGTTCGCTGCCACCGCATTTGGTCGCATTCTTGTCGAAAATGATACGCCTACTGAAATCGCGAATGCGTTACTGTCGATGACAGACAGCCTCGCGCTGATCTGGTTGGTAGTTATTCTGTTTTTGATATTAATCGGCATGTTCATGGAGACCCTTGCCACCATCATGATTGTCACGCCTGTTCTGTTGCCGGTAATGGTTCAGTTTGGCGTTGATCCAGTCCACTTCGGTGTGGTCTTGGTGTGTTGTTGTGAAATTGGATTTTCAACACCGCCGCTTGGCGAAAACATGTTTATCAGTTCCAGTATTGCCAAGGTGTCCATTGAAGAGATATCGGTGAAGGCATTGCCATTCGTGCTGGTGGAGATTCTGGTGGTGTTCATCATGAGTTACTTCCCAGACACTGTGCTCTGGCTACCGAATATGATGGGTTATTAGAGGGAGGGCACGGGAGTGAGCAGTAAGGAAATGACCGTAGGGATCCTAGGCGGTATGGGTCCAGAAGCCACGGTGGATTTGATGCGTCGTATTATCAAAGCGACGCCCGCAACCGATGATGCAGACCACATACGTCTGCTGGTTGATAATGATCCAAAAGTACCTTCTCGCATTCGATATTTGATTGAGAAAACGGGAGAGTCTCCCGCGCCTTACATGGCAAAGATGGCATGTGGATTAGTTGAAGGTGGCGCTGACGTCTTGGTGATCCCCTGCAACACCGCCCACCATTTTTATGATGACGTGGCGCAAGCGGTATCAGTACCTGTGCTTAACATCTTGGAATTGGCAGCAGAGAAGATTCACCGTCTTTACCCAGACATCAATAGGGTGGGGCTCTTGGGTTCAAGCGCCTTACAAATCACCCAGCTTTATGCGCCCGCATTTGCTGCGAGGGACATTGAAACCGTGTTTCCTGATACCGATCGGCAAGAAGCACTGATGGCGCTCATTCGTGCCGTTAAAGCGAATACGCACACCGAGGAATTGACTGACGCCTTCAACTTAGCGGCAGAAGATTTAGAAGATCAGGGGGCGGGTTGTCTACTGATTGCCTGCACAGAGTTATCAGTGATTGCTAAAACGCTGAAAACGCCACTGCCCAAGCTCGATGCTTCGCAGATCCTAGCGGAGCGTATTGTGAAAAGGGTGAAGGGGTAAGTGTGCGATTGAAAATCAGCGCGGGTGTTATCCTCGCGCTGTCTTTTTAGGGCTAGATAACACTTCTTCCAAACGCACTCAGCATCAACGACACCGCTCGTTCCGCAGAGATGTTTCCTTTATCAAGAAACGGATTGAGCTCGACCAGATCCACTGATGTGATCAGGTTGGTTTCGGCGCACTTCTCCAACAGTAAATGCGCTTCTCGATACGTGACGCCGCCGGGAACGAGTGTGCCAGAGCCAGGTATAAACTCAGGGTCACATCCATCCACATCAAAGCTGACGTGAAAGCCGACCGTGTCTTTGGTGACAATGTCGATAATTTCGTCGCTGACGCGGCTCATGCCTAACTCGTCGATATCACGCATGCTATACACTTTCACGCCCGACTCTTTGATGAGCTCTCTTTCTTTTTCATCAATGTCTCTGACCCCAACCAGTGCCACGTTTTCAGGTTTTATTTTGGGGTTCGCGCTCATGATGCTGGTGAAGTCTTTGTCTCCATAGCCAAGCAGGTGAGAAAGCGGCATGCCGTGAACATTGCCTGAAGGCGAAATCCCCGGAATGTTCATGTCTGCGTGGGCGTCAAACCACACGAGACCGATGTTTTGGTTCTGCTTGTGGTAGAAATCTGCAATGCCAGAGATTGAACCCATCGCAATAGAATGGTCACCGCCAACCACCAAGGGAATATCGCCATTGGCGAGAGCGCTATTGGTAGCGATAGCGAGGTCACGGCAAACTTGCAGTATTTCATTGCGAAACCGCATATTGCCGCTTGTTTCAACAGGGCGAGATTCTTTGGAAGGCACATTAATATCGACTTCCTGTGAAATGTGAAAACCCATTTTTTTAAGTTGCTCACCCAGCCCAGCGATACGGACGGCAGACACGCCACCGTCCGTGCCTCTGCGTGATGCCCCTAAATCCACAGGCACACCGATGATTTGAATGGATTTAGATACGCATTTTTCTTCCATCAGTTTGCCCCTCTACGTCCGGCTCTAGAACCTGCAGTTTTTCATATAACGCTGAAGAAAAATGTGCGGCGTTAATGTTCTATTAACATTGTAGGGTTCATAAAAGAAAGTTGTCGTAGAAAAAGGTGCTGTTGACTAAAACTTATATGCCGCACCAATGCTGAATTGCCAGCCGAGATCTTGCTGCACCAGCGGGCTGTCGCTGTCGTGGTGTTCAAGCTCTAACTTGGACAAACCAATAAATTCTTCTGAGAAATCGTAGATACCAATCAATCCAGATTTGTAGACCCAAGTGCTGCCTGCGTTGAATGAATCGAGCCCAGAAGTTCGGCTTTCGTTCGCTGACACGCTATAAAGATGATTCGACAACTTAGCATCACGATAATCCACTTCGACATACGGAGAGAGGGTGAATTGCTCGAAAGGGGTATCAAAGGCGCGTCCTAAATGCAGTTGCACTTCGTAGCCGTTATGCTCGTCGGTAACATCATGCAAGTACGTCAGTCGAGCGCCGACGCTGCCAATGGTGACACCCAATTCGCCATTGCCGTCACGATCATTGATGCCATTAGGAATATCATCAAAATCATCGGAGACTTCAGCGAATCGCCACTGACCAGAAATTCCCACCCAAGGCAAAACGGCATAGTTCAACAAACTGCCATCAATGAATCCGTATTCACCGTTGTAGAAAATGTTGGGTTCGACGCCGCCGCTTGTGCCGTCGTTGGAAAATACGGATTCGCCGACGGTGACACTGCCTCCTACAAAGCCGTAGTCGTCGTACTTGTCGTTGGCGGCGACATTCATAGATAACACCAACAACGTAAGCCCTGACATTGGAGCCAAACCGAATTTCATCATGGATTTATTCCCATCATTTTCTGCGCATTGAACATAAACAGAACCGGATGAAACCAAAAAATGACGCGAATCTTGAATTGTTTGAGAATTGAGAGATTTAGAAGGGCATTGAGAGCATTCTGTGAGGATTGCTAATGCTTCAATCTCGCCGACAAATATCGACGAGAGCTTCCGCCATAGGCTTCTACTAGAAGCTTCCCGAAGTACAGTTGCCCAGAGGCGGTTATCGTTTTTGATAATGGCTCAAAAATAGCTGCGCGGTATTTCTTGCGAGCTGCTGTCCTTCTTCTTCGCCAATCGGAGAGCAGGCACCGATCAATTGTGGCCAGAAGGCTTCGCCTTTGATAAGACTGTGCAGTTGCGTACGTGCTTTCTCAACGCTGTCTATCCTTAGTGTGCCTTTACTTGATTGATGTACAAGCCAAGTGTGTAGGGCGGTGTGCTCTTTCGAGATGTTCGCCATTTGCTCTTGAAGTGCGTCTGGCTTAAACAGGAAATGACCGACAGCCACTTTGGCCATATCAAGGTAGTCATGCGTTGAGAACACTGCGATTTCTTGGTACAGCAAACTCGTGAGCTGATCTTCAAGGGGGAGTTCCGCAAGTTGCTCTAGAGCATCAGCCGTGATCGAGCTCTGCCAAAGCACAGCGAGTAATTCCATCACCAAGGCTTCTTTAGAATCGAAGTGATTGTAGACCGTGCGTTTAGACACATTCGCCAGCGCTGCCAGTTTATCCATGCTGGTGTTTTGCACGCCAACTTCTTGGAATGCCTGTCGAGCGGCACAAAGAATGGCCTCTCTTTTTAATTCACTTCGAGATTTTTTCTTTTCATTCATCAGGTTAAACGTCGCTGAAAAATTTGTTATCGCCATTTTACACTAACCGGTTTACTTTTCATTGTTAAAATGTAAACTACACCGAGTAGTTTACTTAATTCTGCGAACCATCAAGGTCATTTTCAACCAACAAACTTCGGCGTGGACGGTATGAATAAAAACACTTTGAAACAAACATTTTTAGCCGTACTTGGAGTATTAGCAATGAGTGGTTTACTGGCGTCATGCTCATCATCGAAAAATGAAAATCCACGTTACCCAGCAAAATTTGTAAACAGCGATCCTGCATTTGTAGCGCAAGGAAACCTGTTTGAAATTATCAAAGCCTATTTCACGGTTGAGCGTAAAAACCCGACGCCAACCTTTGCGTTGCCTGTTCAAGCGATCACCGCAAAGCAGCTATTGACTGAAAAGAGTGACGTTGTGTATCGACTGGGGCATTCAAGCGTGGTCATGAAGTTGGACGGACAATTGGTTATGGCTGATCCGGTCTTTAGCGATCGCGCATCACCGTTTCAGTTTATCGGCCCGAAGCGCTTTCACCCTACGCCGATTAGCTTGGCAGATTTACCTAACATCGACGTTGTGGTGATCAGTCACGACCACTATGACCATCTCGACAAGCATTCAGTGAAGACCCTAGAAGAAAAAGTCGGGGTGTTTCTTGTGCCGTTAAAGGTTGGAAAGCATCTGTTGGACTGGGGCATTTCAGAAGACAAAATTGTCGAGCTCGAATGGTGGGAGTCTAAAGAGATCAACGGCATCACTTATACTTTTACACCCACTCAGCATTTCTCTGGCCGTACGTTGGCAGATGGCAATGCCACGTTGTGGGGAAGTTGGGCGATTAAATCCGCAGAGAAGAATGTGTTCTTTAGTGGTGACTCTGGCTACTTCGACGGATTCAAAGAGATTGGTGAAAAGCTTGGGCCGTTTGATCTAACCATGGTTGAAACGGGCGCGTATAACACGTTGTGGTCGAACATTCACATGTTCCCGGAGCAGAGTGTACAAGCGCACATCGACTTACAAGGTAAGGTGATGATGCCAATCCACAACAGTACCTTTGATTTGTCGATGCATGATTGGCAAGAGCCGATGGAAAAAGCCATTGCAATAAGCGAAGCGCTCGGCGTTACTGTGGTAAGCCCTGAAATCGGTCAACGCTTAGAAGTCGGCGAAGCGATGCCGATAGCGACGTGGTGGAATAATGCGTCAGAAGGAAAATAATGCCTATGTCGATAACGTCTGTGTCGATAAAGCCTATCTGGAACCCGTTGGCAAAAGTCATGCGAAATCTCATGCAACAACGCGTTGATAAAAAGGCTGTCAAATACTCTGCGTCAGTATTGTGTGCCGCGATGCTGATGATAAGCAGTGTGTCATTTGCGGACAATAGCGATCAAAAGCCAACCACAGTGGAAGATGACGTGTCCTATCTGGTGGAGCAAATGCTAGAGTCTGACTGTCACTTTGAGCGAAACGGAACGACTTATACGCGTGAGGAAGCTGTAGAGCATCTCAAGAATAAGTGGGATTACGCCAAGAACAAAGTGGAATCGACAGAGATGTTTATCAATGAAGTGGCATCAAAAAGCTGGTTCACGGGGCGTGAATACAAAGTGATTTGCGGCAATGGTGAACACACGAGTCAGCAGTGGTTTCAGCAACAATTGGAGCAACAATAGAGAAAGGTGATCAGTGATGAGAGATGAACAAGAACTGAGCGAAGCGGAAATTGGTAAGATTTCAGGTATTCTTGATCTGCAGGAACAGCTTATGGTTAAAGACGTAGAACAGGTGATAAAAAATCGCGTTGCCGCCGCCATGTCGCAACTCGAAGATGCCGACCTTACCTTGTCCGACATCGATCCCGCCAATGAAGAGTACTTCACAGCGGTGCTGCTAAGTGAATTGTTCTCTCGCTTGCACAGTGGTGATGAAGACGTCGCGGAAACCATACTCTATAACTTGAGAGCGCAAGCCGGGCTGATTCTCTGAAAGGAAGGGAAGAAAATAGAGCATAAGCAGCCACAAGCATTTGCCTTAAATTGAACACACTGACTCTGATGGCCTCTGAAATCGAGCATCTTCAGGTTGTTTGGGTATATGAGTTGATGTGGCGGACAATGGAACACAATATTAGAAACGGATTGACTGATAGGCAGTGAGCAAAGGAACAATGACACCGATTAAAATTAAACGACTTCGTCCGCACGTTGAAGAAATTCTCGCACGTTACCAAGCAGAGATTGGTCAGGACTTTAACGGATACCGCAATCATGTTTATCGCACCATCACTTACGCGATGCATTTTCTAGGGAATGATGATCAATATGAACGCATGGTTGAAACCGCGTTTGCTTATCATGATATTGGCCTTTGGACAGATCATGAACTGGCGTATTTAGAACCTTCAGAAGAAGTCGCAATAGCAGACAACGAAACGTTTGGTTGGGAGTTAGACCCAAACACCTTACGTGCGGCAATCCATTGGCATCATAAAATCACGCCATACAAAGGGCTAAACCACCTTGTCGTGGAAGCGTGTCGTAAAGCGGATTGGATTGATGCTTCAAAAGGCATGATCCACAAGGGTTTGCCAAAGTCATACATCAAAGAGGTCGAAGAGGCATTTCCTAACTTCGGATTTCACGACACCTTGTTACGCCTAGCCAAAGACTATGGCGGATCGACGCTGGTGGGCGGCATTAAAGTGACACGAGGCATTGTGAAATGGTAACTCTGCGTCTTTTGATGTAATGCTTTCGCCGTGTATCACAGTGTTTAAGCTTGAAAAAACGACGCCATAGGCGTCGTTTTTTGTGGTTGGTCGCTAGCCAGAAAGCCTGCGTATCAAATTTATCCAACCTAAAACGGATACAAGTCCCCGTTCGTCGACAGCGACAGATAGCTGCTGCGAAAGCCGTTGATCCATTCGTGAAGCATGTAACCGCCTGGCTTTTTAGTAAAGCCGGCCGGCGCGTTGGGGCGGTGATCCGTCATGAAACTGCTGGCGACTGCGGGGGAGGAAAGCACTGTGGTGTTGCCTAAACTGCACACAATGCTGTTGTGTAAATGCCCGCAAATGACGCGCACTTCTCGCGATGTGTGATTGAGTAACTCGCTCAGTGTGTCCGCACCTTTTAATCCAATGTTGTCCATAAAATGGATGCCTGATTCAAATGGAGGGTGGTGCAGGGCGATTAATGCAGGCTTATTTGGATTGGAGGCCAAAGCGCGCTTCAGAAATTGCAGTGTTGAATCTGATAACGCGCCGCCACCTTGATTGGGAATAATGGAATCGAGCCCAATCACATCAAACGCAGAAAATGTCTCAACCCAGTTCAGCTCGCCATGTTCAGTGCCGCCCGCTAATTGTGGAAAACTGGTGAGCATGGCATCGCGGCTGTCGTGATTGCCGGGGATCACCAAATACGGCAAGTTCAAGCGTTCAATCTGGGTTTTGAATAGCTGATAGCTTTCCTCGTCGCCATAGTCAGTGATGTCTCCGGTCGCAATAACAGCGTCAACATCGCCAAAAAGAGGTAAATCCTGTTCGATCTTATCAATCGCTTGTTCAAACAAGGCGAAGGTATTCAACTGACCGGAAACCTTTGTCGGTGGCACGGTCAGGTGAATGTCGGTGATTTGAATAATTCTAGTCACGTTAACGATGCTCCCTACTTAATCCCAGCGCGCAGAAATGCCTGTACAAACTGACGTTGGAAGATCAGGAACGCAATCAACAGTGGCGCAACGGACATCATGGTCGCAGCGGAAATCACCGAAATATCCACGCCGTTCTCGGGTGCGCCAAAAATCGACAACCCCACGGTCAATGGACGTGTATCGTCGGAGTTAGTGACGATCAACGGCCATAGGAAGTTGTTCCAGTGTGTCGATACCGATACCAGTGCGTACGCCAAATACGTTGGCTTCGCCAAAGGCACATAGACCTTCATCAAAATCCCAAACAGAGAACAGCCTTCCACACTGGCGGCTTCGTGCAATTCATAGGGCACAGATTTGAACGATTGGCGCATCAGAAATATACCGAAGGCGCTCGCCATGTAAGGCATACCCACACCCAATATGGTGTCGAACAAGCCAAGCTTGGATGTGACGGCGTAGTTTTCGACAATCAGCACTTCCGGCAAAATGAACAACTGAAGCAACACCAGAATGAACACAAAATCTTTGCCTGGGAACGACACCTGCGCAAACGCAAAGCCTGCCAAAGTAGTGATAACAAACTGCCCAATCAACACAATGGTGACCAAAAAGAAGGTGTTGATGAAGTACTTGATCCAAGGCGCACCGTCCCATGCCACGCGGAAGTTATCCAACGTCCATGCTGACAGCAGGTTGAAGTTCACGGCATCAGACGTGGTGTGAAAGGCCGCCCAGAACGCAAAGAACAACGGCGAAATCCAGATAACCGCTAATAGCGTTGCACCAAACGTATCAAGATATTTCTCAATGCTTTTCATTGGAGATACGGTTCTCATTGGTAATGCGTCCTTTTATCGAGGTACATGAACTGCACGGCAGCGGCGATACCCAGCACCAGCAGCACGAGCACCGTCATGGCGGCGGCATGTGGCGCATCAAAGAAGGCGAATGCCATTTCCCAGATGTAGTAAAGAATGAGTTTGGACGCGTCCGATGGGCCGCCTTTGGTCAAGATAAACAGGTGATCAATCAATTTGACGGAGTTGATCATCGCATTCACCGTAATGAACAAGGTGGTTGGCATCAGCAGTGGCAGTACGATGCGACGTGTGTATGTCCAGCGGCTCGTGCCTTCTATATCTGCGGCTTCTTTGTAGTCAGCCGGAATGGTTTGCAATGCCGCCAGATAGAAAATCATGAAAAATCCGGCTTCTTTCCAGATAGTCACGATAATCACTGCCCATAAAGCAGTTTCAGGTCGGCCTAACCAGTTAACCGATTCAAAGCCAAACAGTGCGCCGATTTGATCTAACACGCCCAGATCTGGCGTGTAGAAAAACAGCCAAAGGTTGGCGGCAGCAATCATGGGCAGCACGGTAGGTGTGAAGTAAGCCGTGCGCACAAACCCTTTGCCTGAGATCTTGGAATTGGCCCATAACGCCATGATTAGCGCGATAGCAATGGAAATAGGAATGGTCATCGCGGCATAGAAAAGGTTGTTCTTCACCACAAGCCAAAAGGTCGGATCATTGAACAGATCCGTATAGTTTTCCAAACCGGAAAACTCTGAAGGTCTGCGTCGTGTTCCCTTGGAAAACAGACTTTCCCAGAAGGTCGCCAACGACGGATAAAACGCAAACAGTGTTAACAGAATCGCCGCAGGCGTAAGTAAAAACCACCCATAGAGGTGTTGCCGACGTCGTTCCATTTCCGCGTAATGATTCATAATACTGCTCGGTAGTGGAGGCTCGTCCCGCCGAAGAAACGGCGGGACGTATTCGGTGTATTGCTCAAACTGAGTTTACTGTCGTGACTTATTGATAATTACGCAGCAGACGTTTCGCCGAGTTTTGCGCTTCTTCCAGTGCGTCTTCCGGTGTTTTTGAACCCGTTAGAGCCGACTGAATAGCGTTGTTCAAACCTTCACGCACACGGGCGGTTTCGTAGGTTGAGAACTCTGCGACAGCATGTTCCAGTTGGTTACGGGCAACCAGTGCAGGTGGGAACGTCGCGGTGTAGCTCTTCAGCGCATCGGTTTCATACGCGTCTTTCGATACGCCCATGTAACCTGTCGCAATAGACCATTTTGCGGCTTGCTCTGGCGCAGTCATGTATTTGATGAGTTTCAGAGAGGCGGCTTTTTCTTCGTCAGATGTGTCTTTGAAAATGTAGAAGTTACCGCCACCCGTTGGCGAGCCAAGCCGAACATTGCCCGGTAGCATGGCGACACCGAAATCAAATTTCGCCGCGTTTTTCACCGCGGTAAGGTTACCCGTGGAGTGCCACATCATCGCGGTGTTGCCTTCGAGGAATGCCTGACGTAGCGTGCCCCATTCCACTGTGCCTGTCGGCATCACGCCATGTTCTTGTGACAATGACTGCCAGAACTTCAGCGTATCGACCACTTCTTTGTCATCGAAATAGGTGGTTAAACCATCGTCAGACATGAGCTTTTTGCCGTTTTGAATCGCCAAGGCTTGGAACATCCAGTAGGGGTAACCCGTGGATGGGATCATGATGCCGTAGGTATCATCGTTGGTGAGTTTTTTGCCCATCTCTACCAACTCTGTCCATGTTGTCGGTGGCTTTTCTGGATCAAGTCCGGCTGCTCTGAACATGTCTTTGTTGTAGTAAGCAACAATGGTTGAACGTTGGAATGGAATCCCCCACGTTTGGCCTTCGGCTTGACCGTTTTCCATTAATGCAGGGTAGAAGCCTTCTAGCCAAGCTTTGTCAGCGTCCCCCTCAATCACTTCGTCAAACGGCGAGATGATTTCTTGGTCGATGAGGTCATACACATCAATTGAGAACATGACCGCAAGCTGTGCAGGTTCGCCCGAGTTCAATGCAGAGAGCGCACGAACGCGAGTGTCATCATAGTTGCCTGAATAAATGGCATTGACCTTAATGTCAGGGTTCTGAGTTTCAAAATCCGTCACTAATTCATCGACAACCTTGGTTAAAGAGCCGCCGACCGCAATCGGGTAGTACATGTTGAGTTCAGTAACCGCTGCCGCGGAGTGGGTGGCTAAAGCAAACGTACCTGCGAAGGCACAACTGAATAACGTAGAGAACTTCATAGATTCACCATTGATTTCGTAGAAAATTAATCTCAAGTTGGATTCCCTGCCTGCTATCAAGCTTTGCTAGCAAGATCTGCTAACAAACAATGTTGATAAGCGGCGCGGGAATAACAGCTCAGCATGCTTTGCTAAGACATTCGGTTTCCTTGGTCATCAAAGAAATGCAGCACGTCATCGTTGAACGTAATATCAACGGTGCTGCCTTCCACTAACGAGGTGTAACCTTGCATTTTCACCACCAGACCTTTTGCTTCTGGGTGTTCCAACAGCACGTGGGTTTCTTCGCCAAGGTATTCACTTTCTGCCACTTTGCAGGTTAAGCGGCCTTGTCCCGTATCCACCACACGCACGTTTTCTGTTCGTAAACCCACCTTGGTGGCGTGGTCGCTGCCTTCAATCACACCGCCGTTGATCAACGCCATTGGTGGCGCGCCAATAAATTCTGCAGCAAAGGTGTTTTGTGGTTGGTTATAGAGTTCACGCGGTGAACCGGTTTGCATGATGTGGCCGTCTTTCATCAATATGATGATGTCTGCCATGCTCATGGCTTCGGTTTGATCGTGGGTGACATACACCACGGTCATACCAAGATCACGTTGCAGCTTCTTAATATCCTTGCGGACTGAATGGCGCAGCTTGGCATCAAGATTAGAAAGGGGTTCATCCATCAAACACAATGGCTGGCGTGCCACGATGGCGCGAGCCAATGCCACACGTTGACGTTGCCCGCCTGATAGCTCACCTGGCTTTCTGTCTTCGTAGCCAAGCAAGCCCGTGATCTCTAACGCGTCATTTAGCTTTTCCATTCGCTCTGGCGCAGGCACTTTGCGAACCTTCATGCCGAACATGACGTTCTCTGCGACTGAAAGGTGAGGGAATAGGGCATAAGATTGAAACACCATGGACAGGTTTCTCGCAGACGGTGCTAATTCCGTCACGTCTAGGCCATCAATATGGATCTCACCTTCATCGGGTATCTCCAACCCTGCCAGTAACCGCAACGTGGTAGATTTACCGCAGCCTGACGGCCCGAGTAATGCTACAAATGACCCTTCAGGTATCTCCATCGAAATGTTTTCGACACCCAACTGACCGTTCCAGCGCTTACCAATATTGTCGAATATCACAAATGGCGCTGCGTTCATTAAATCTCGCCTCCAACTAACTTCAGACGATCTCCAACGCGCTCAATAAGCGAAGAAAAATCATCACCGGGATGCTGATCCATAATGATTTGGTCAACATCAAAAATACTGCCACCCACGGCGGGCGCGATGCGTGTCAGCTTGGTGCTGTCCATCACCAATACCGAGGTTTTACAATGGGTGCGAATGGCTTCGCGCACTCGCACTTCAGAAGCATGAAAATCCAACATACCGCCGTCTTCGGAAACGCCAGCGACACCGAAAATGCCGAACTCAGCTCGGTAGCTATTAAAGAACGCCAACACGTCATCACCCAATACATCGCGGTCAGGCATTCTCACTTCGCCGCCGGGAATAATGATGCGGTTTGACGGTTCGTTACTGAGTGTCATGGCGGCATTGAGGTTGTTTGTCATCACCGTTAATTCGCGCTTTTGCGTGAGTGCTTCCGCCACAATGGCAGGGGTCGAGCCAATAGATATGAAGACGGTCGATCCGTCAGGGATAAGATCAGCAACGGCACGAGCTATAGCGTGCTTCGCTTCCGAGTTGGTAACGGCACGTTGTTGATATGGGTCGTTCAGCTGTCGCTCAAAACTTTCCACACCGCCATGGCGTCGACGAAGCAGGTTTTCACTGCAAAGCTGGTTAATGTCTCGACGCACCGTTTGTGCTGAGACACCTAAAAATTCAGTGAGCATTTCAACCGATACGTTGCCCTTGGCGTGTGTCATCTCCAGAATGAGTTCACGACGAACCTCGGTTTTTGATTTGAGTTTTGAATCTAGAGCCATACGACCTGTTTCTCCATTCCACTCAAGGTAGCTTCAACTAACGTAGACGCGGATTTAACATTTCGCCAACATTTTGAGCGTTTGAATAATCAAACTGTACTAATATTGACCAAATGCTCATTTTTGAGCATATTTATGTTCAAGTGCTCACTAAAATGAACTGAAGCCGAATTTATGAGCAAATGGTCATTTCTATGTTGCTGGTGCGTATTGTTAGCAAGGGAATGTGAAAGTCTGGTTTCAATCAGATGAAGAATTGGCGTGCAGGATGTTTCCGCTATAGCGATAGAAAAGTCGGCGCGACTGCATTAGCCTTACGTCGCCCTCGCCAAAAAGGGCGGCATGAGTCAACAAAATGAGGAATGGAGATGACGGTATTCAACAATACCTATTTGGCAATGCGACACGGGCAAAGCCAAGCGAATGTGGCTAACATTGTGGTGAGCGATCCGGCGATTGGGTGTGAGCAATATGGCTTATCGCCAACTGGCGAGCAACAAGCTAAAACCGCTGCGCAGCAATACCAAGGCATGCCCATTACTCAAATATTCACCTCCGATTTCAAGCGCACCAAAGAAACTGCGGCCATTGTGGCTGACACGCTAAATATGTCTGAACCGCAGCAAGATACTCGCTTGCGAGAGCGGTATTTCGGAGAGTGGGAAGGGAAAACATCAGACGCTTACGAGCAGGTGTGGACAATAGATGCACTCACGGCATATAACAACGAAAATGGTGTTGAAAGCACCGCCCAAGTGAGAGCGCGCGCACTGGCGCTCATTCACGAATTGGACGCGAAATACCAAGGCGAAGTGATATTGCTGGTGGCACACGGTGACACGTTACAAATACTCGCCACCGCGTTTAATGATTTACCGCCAAACAAACATCGCACTTTACCCCATCACGAAACCGGTGAACTCAAAGTGCTTGTGGAGCAAGGCGAACCTACGCCATTCTAATTCCGAAAATCACCAACAAAAGTGCGCTCAGCGCGCACTTTTTGTATTCCTACTTTGTCGCCGAACCAGACAGCCAAGGAGCTCTTGCTGAGCATGGCGGCGTGTATTGTGAACCGTCCGACCAAAGCTGCGACCACTCGCAAATCTACCCACCAGAATGGCGTCAAAATGACCTGTCTCGTACTTTGCTTTGTTGATGAAAGACATGCCAATTGGCTCAACTCATACTGCAGAAACCATCAATAAAATGAGGTTTTTGAACAAGATGAAACTCACTTCTCGTAAACTCTTTATGTTTGGCGCGTTTATTTTTAGCTGCTTAGCGATGCCATTAGCGCAGGCTGCAGACGACATTAAAGGCGTAAATCTACTTCATACCGCGAATTGGAAGGCTGCAACGGATGGCTTTGGTTCAAGCTTTAAGGCGTCTGACCCACTGGTTCAAAATGATCAAATCCAAGTCGAGTTCACTTTGTTCAAAAAGCAGGAAGGTAAGAACTGGCCATTTGTCGAACTGATTTGTGCAACGGATACTGCGTTAACGGGTGTGTCGAGCGTCGAGATCACTTACCGTTCTGGCGCGGACGTTTCGGTTAAGTTCAACCAATCTGATTTTGGTTCAAAAGGCGATGGTTCTTACGCGCACTATCAAACCGTGATCCCTGCATCTGATGAGTGGACAACGATCAAACTCGATGCCAGTGATTTTGCACAACCAAACTGGGCACCAGAAAGCACGAAGAAAATTGCACTCAACCTCAGCAACGTGAAAGACATTTACCTGTCACCGAAGCTGAACTTTGAAACAGGTGAAACAAGCACGTTAAGCGTGAAAAGTTTAAGAGTGCTGTAAACCAAATCATTGCAACGCTGCAATCGGCAGTTCGGTAGTCACAAAAAACCACGTTTACGAACGTGGTTTTTTATTTGGGTAATCTCGAGTTCAGTAAACTCGATTGTGTATGTTGGCATATCGTGTTTGTTCATAGCTAATGAACGTAAAAAGCCTAACCGCATGGTGGTTAGGCTTTCATCATTCAATCACTACTCAGTTTTCAAGTGTTAGCGAATCACTTCGGTTATTTAACCGTCCAAGTGATGTTTTCACCGGCACGAATTGGCACGACAACGTCGGAACCAAACGGCATGGTCGCTGGCACAGGCCATTCCGCTTTTGTTAGCGTCACCGTGTCGCTGTTGCGTGGCAGGCCATAGAAATCTGGGCCATTGAAGCTGGCGAATGCTTCTAGGTTTTCCAGCTTACCTTCTTGTTCGAACACTTCAGCGTAAAGCTCTAGCGCAGCGTGTGCGGTGTAAGAACCTGCACAACCACAAGCAGACTCTTTCGCGCCTTTAGCGTGAGGAGCTGAGTCTGTGCCTAAGAAGAATTTCTTGCTGCCGCTTGTTGCTGCTTCAACCAAGGCTTTTTGGTGTGTGTTGCGCTTCAAAATTGGCAAGCAGTAGAAGTGTGGCTTAATGCCGCCAACCAACATGTGATTGCGGTTGTACATCAAGTGGTGTGCTGTGATAGTTGCAGCCACGTTCTCGTTAGCATTCTTCACAAAGGTCGCTGCGTCAGCGGTAGTGATGTGCTCTAGGACGATTTTAAGTTCTGGGAAATCGTTAACGATTGGCGCGAGGACAGTGTCGAGGAATTCTTTCTCACGGTCGAAGATATCAACGTCGTGGGAAGTGACTTCACCGTGAACCAGCAACAACATGCCGACTTCTTGCATCGCTTCCAACACCGGATAGATATTGCGCGCAGATGTCACACCGGAATCCGAGTTGGTGGTTGCACCAGCAGGGTAGAGTTTTGCCGCAACGACAGCACCAGATTCTTTGGCTTTTTTGATTTCTTCTGGTGTGGTGTTGTCGGTGAGGTATAGCGCCATCAGAGGTTCAAACTGCGCAGAAGGCTGTTCTGCCATGATGCGTTCACGGTAGGCAATGGCCATTTCGGTGTTGGTTACCGGTGGAACCGTGTTCGGCATAATAAGTGCGCGACCGTTGTAGCGGCTGATGTCTTGAACAGTATGGGTAAGGACTTCACCATCACGAAGATGAACGTGCCAGTCGTCAGGGCGAGTAATAGTTAGTGTGGTCATTTAAGGCGTCCCTCCATAGAAAAAATATCGGATTGGCGCCTGTCAGCAAGGATTGCAAGAAAGAAGCAAACGCTTGCGCTCAGGCGGCAGGATAATAGTGTAAAAGGCACTATATTTCATCCTCTTTCTGCCTAAAGTGTCTGATTAGTGGCTGAGTTCGATTCTGTCACCATAAGAAATTCGACGAACAATGAACGTGAATATGAGGCTTGCTCGTTTTGGTTTGTTGATTGGTTTGCGTGGTTTGTTTTCTCGAAGCGCCAACTTGATTAGGGGGCAATGCCACCCTAATCAAGTTGACGTTGCTAGGACGGTGAAAAGCAGACGAGGTTGAAAATCTCCGAACGATTCTTGGCATAGAAGAAGAGGTTACGAGCAGTCATGCTGAGTGCGTACCTGATAGTTAGCCCTTCGTATTCCTTGTAATCACTGTTTAGCACGGGATCATGATGCGTGACATTTTGCTTTACGGTTTCGAACTTCATCGCAAGCTCATCGCCTTCAAGATCATATGAGCCAAAATAGAAGTTTTCTAACTTGTCGATTTGCCCTTTCATGTCTGTGACCTGAACAAACTCTCTGATGGAGAAGTGATGACGAGATGTGAAGGTGAGCGTCATCTTTTCAAGCACAGAACGATATTCAGAATACGCCTGAGAGGCGAAACCTGTTTTGATGGTTTCACAATGCCAACTGGTCGACACTAGGTTCACGCTGCGATGTTCTTTGATCATGTGATAAGCCATGTAGGCCAATAGCATTATCAAGACAGCGATGATTGACACAGTAAATTTGCTTCTGAGAAAAACGCTTCTAACGCTATCCATGATGATTCACTCTGATATTTTGATACAGCATAGTTAAGTGCTGTGTGTTTTGGGGTCAATATGAAAACATACAATGCATTTTGACTTGGATGATCAATGGAAGGATAAAGCCTCAGAAAAACGTCTAGTTCGCACGTGTGAGGCAGGCTACTTTTAATACCGTTAAGCAATGAACTCCCTTCTTCGACTTCTGATTCCTTGTTCGAAAATACGTGAATGCTACCTACTGTATTGCTGTATGCGTATTCTGATTGATTAACGAAGTAGGGCTTTTCATCACTCGCCTTGAGAGAAAAAACCGCCATGGTTACCATCATAAGAATCAATAAACATGAACTGATCATTAGAGGTGCTGATAGTCGACGTGTCGATGCGTTGTTTTCAGCATCGTTTTCACACTGGTTATCTTTATCAACATCAGACGTTGTATTTTTCAAATCTTCAAGCGGTTCATTTGATGGGTGCTGAGTGTTTATTAATTCATCTTTATTGCTTTCTTTAACTCCACTGAATATTTCTTTTTTCTTTGGTTGATTGTTTTCCGAAATCTCCTGTTCCGCACTAGGTGCTTGTGATTTTTCTTTCTCTATTGCTGGTGAATTGTTTTCTATTACTGATTCGTTACTTACATTTCCGATGGTTAAGTTTCCATCAAAACTAATGATATATCCAACTTTGCTTATTGTTTTTATCTTTATGTCACTATTATTACTTTTCTTGATTGATTTTCTCAATGTGGAAATGACATTGGTTAATGACTGATCTGAAACCACCGCATTGCCCCAGCAAGCTGAAAATAATTCATCCTTACTGACACTAATGTCTGCATTGTCTAAAAGGTAGACGAAAACTTTTCCCGCTATTGGGCTTAGTGATTCCGAGTGTCCCGTTGAAAAGGAGAGTGTTCTTTTCCCAGTATCATAGACAGCATCAGAGAAACTATAAAGTTGAGAACTTTCGGGCATTTATTTTTTCCAAAATAAAATCATAACTAATTAAAGCAAAGCAAGTTGGAAATGTCCACTGTGCGAAGTGCCTCAAGGACATTGGCCAGAAACTTCTCGCTTAACACCGATAATTGTTGACCAATTTTTGCCATTACCTGATGAACGATATTGAATGAATATTTCCTTGTGTATTTGAATATTATGAAAGGCTAATGTTTGGCTCTGAAGCCGGAGAAAACATAAAATCAAATAAAACATTAGCTTATGGTAAAAATAACCATGAAAAAATCAGGTGGATTTCAAAGTGATTTGAAATCCATTTGATTTGCATTTAGACCGCTCGTCCCATTTTTTAGAGAATGGCCGCCGAATTCATGACCTGTATCAAACTGGCTCATTGCAGCATGCACTCAACGTGGTGCGAAAATCCAATGCGGTGGCTTATACAGGCTTACAAATGATAATAGAGCCTTCTGTGTTATACGGGGCTCAAACCAAATGCAAACACAATAGAGTAGTATTCGTAATGAGAAAAAAAATTCACTTCGCAGCAATCGCTTTGGCTTTTACTTCTACATCTTCATTTGCCGCGACACCATTTAACAATGATGCATTGTACCTTGGTTTTGATATTGGTTTCCTTAATACAGATTCAGAACTGATATCGGATTTGGGTAATAGTCAGATGGACTCGACGCTTGGCGGATTGGGTGGAGCAATTGATGACTCAATTTATAATGATCTAAAACTCGGTTACAAATTCAATGATAATTTGCGTGCATATGCTTTTTGGCGTGTGACGAGTGAAGATTCAGCGCAAACGAGAGTATTATCCTCTAATCAAGTTCAATTAGGTACGGTTGATATTAAGCGTCAGGAAACCATTGGTGGTTTAGGGTTGGACTACATGCTGCCGATTAATGACAGAATGTATTGGGTTGTTGGTGGTAGTCTTGGTCGCTATTCATCAGAAGTTGAGATGGAGTCAAAATCAATGTTTGGCTTTGCCGATAAAACAAACATTGAATCTAGTGGTTTGGCTGTGGGTTTGAATACCAGTATTGGCTACGCGCTTAATGAAAACTGGGCGTTTGAATCTGGTGTTAACTATATGCGCCTTAATGGGAACTCTACCAAATTCGAAAATAGCGGTGCAGATCTAGAATATAAGAACGAAAACCAGTTTGGTTTCTTTGCTGGTGTTAATTATACCTTCTAGAGAATAGTCATCAATCGCGATGGTATTTATTGAAAACTAGAGTCATTAACGTAAAAGGTTCGCACATAGGGATGAAGTGCGGATCTTAATGAAAATCAAAATGTGAAACTTATGCGAACACTATTATTAGTACTCTCTCTTTTATCCCTTTCGGCATGCACTATCGGCGTTAATCTTCCGGAAACAGACAAAAGCAGTACATGCGGACAGCACTGTATCGCAAACGTTGAAGTACTTGTTGACCCGACCAAGAGCGCAAAAGAAGAAATCGAACAGTCAGCGCTTCAAGGCTATGAAATCAATTTCTATCAGGCCGTTGCTAACGTGACTAGAACTGAGTTGTTGAACAGTAACTATTCCGTTGCTGATGGCAACGTCCTTACTGTTGGCAGAACTGATTTTCCACACTATGCCATTGCCTACCACATTGAACACAAAGAATTGTCTATTCCGAGTACGGTGTTTGGCGAGAGCCATGCGAAAGCAGAAATCGTCTACGAGCTCTTTGATAGCAGTAACCAACTGCTCCTGACACAAAGAGAAACCTGCTCATTTTCCGATGAAATGTCGAGTGGTGAAACGACTTCCCATTTATTGATGCCTTTCGATAGCCTTTTTGCGGTTTCTTTCACTGAGTTTCTAGGACGTGTCTGGATCACTACAGTGGAAGATTGCAGCCATCGGTTCATAGAGAAAGTCAATGTCATCGCGAACAATGCGCACTAGTTTTCACCCTAGGGTTGCTACTAGCACCGGAACGGTTGCCCTCTTTTACTCTACTTTTGGAAAATATATGAAAAACGTCTTTGGGTTTCTTTCTTTAGCGATCGCGACTGTATGCTCGGTGAGCACCACTGTTTCTGCTTCAGAGGCCGCTTTGAAGGATTCGCCTTTCTCTCCGTATATTTTGAACGGTTCAGACACGGATATTTCGGAGGCGCCTTGGCAAGCCTATGTTGAATCCCATTTGTTTGACAAAGTGGGACGCTGTGGAGGCACCGTGATTGAAGACAATAAAACGGGTGAAGCCAAATGGATTCTAACGGCGGCACATTGTTTTGATATTGATTACGACATAAGCGGGATCGTCATTACGATGCTGCCTCAAGATGCAGCGGACGTATTTGTATCAACAGGCGAAGCCGACACACAAGCACCTGAATTTAAGGCGAGAGCTGTTTCTGCCCGAAAAGTGTATATCCATGCTGGCTGGGACAATGAAAGTCACTCAATGAATGCAGACATCGCATTGATCGAATTGGATTCGTCTGTAGCGTCTCCGGCCAAAGCCATTAAGATCGCGTCGACCTCTGTGCAAGCTGCTTATGACAATGCTGCATGGCAGAATCGCTATGCGCCTGAGAAATCGCAACTTATTAGCGGCTATGGTTTTATCAATCCCCGTCACAGCCAGTTCGATATGCCACGCAAGCTGCAATCGGTAAACACCTACGCAATTACGGATGAAGCGTGCCGACAAGAGTTCAACACATTTTCAAATCAACATGATGCGCTATTGCCTTCCATGTTAGATGACGACAATGCATTTATTTGTGCAGGTGCTGAATCGGTCGGGAGTATTAATCCCATCGATCAGATTGGCGCCTGTCAGGGTGACTCAGGTGGCCCAATGGTGTGGAAAGATACTCACTCTCAGGAGCAGTACCTGGTAGGAGTGACGAGTTGGGGTGGAAGCTACTTTGGGTCTATTTACCGCTGCGGTAATACCTCAGCAGTTTACACGCAAGTTTCAAACTATACCGCGTGGATAGAAGCGTGCATGGATGGCATTTGCAATGAAGCCAAAGTCATCAAACGGGCTGATGATCCTGGAACCGGCACCACAACAACACCAGACACCGATAATGGGACGGATACAAAAACGATTGTACCGCCAACAACGAATAAAAAGGGTGGATCTGGTGGCTCGATTGGTTGGCTGTCTCTGCCATTCCTAATCGTAATTTCTCTACGCCGCCGTAATGCCGCGCTTGCGAAAAACCTTCGCAGTGCTCGCTAAGCAACACCAAGTTGTTCCCGCGAGCGGGTTAGTTAACAACGCACGATAACTACATATTCCCCAAATAGTTTTTAGGAGGTGGGTGCTGCCAATTAAAGGTGACAAAGATTGCCTGTGCAGCTTTAGAACAATGGCTTAAACAAGCATAAATACAATCAGGTGAATACATTACCTGAAAACAATAATAATCAAATGGAGAACGTAAATGTCTATTGTCACTTTTCAAGGAAACGAACTGAACATCATGGGTAACTTCCCAGCCGAAGGCGATGCTGCGCCATCTTTCGTGCTGTGTGCTGATGACTTGTCAGATATCACGTTGGCTGACTTTTCGGGTAAAAAATTGATACTCAATATTTTCCCTAGTATCGATACCCCAGTGTGTGCGAACAGTGTCAGAGCTTTCAATGAAATCGCGGGAAGCCAAGAAAATACGACCGTTCTATGTGTTTCTGCAGATTTGCCTTTTGCGGCAGGGCGTTTTTGTGGTGCCGAAGGTATTGAGAATGTAAAAATGGCGTCTCTATTCCGTTCTGAGTGCTTTGCCACTGATTATGGCGTTGCGATTTCGGAAGGCCCACTTCGCGGTTTGGCGACAAGGGCGGTGATCGTGATTAACGAGAAAGGCACGGTTGTTTATAGCGAGCGAGTTTCTGAGGTAATTGAAGAGCCTTCATATGGCGCAGCGTTGAACGCGCTATAGTCACTCATGATGCTTCAGTTAACAAGGTTACTTGAAGAGTATCAAGCCTTAACCGGCCAAGAAGGCTTGCATATCGATGAATTGAGTGCGCTGGTTAAGTGCTTGTATATCAAAAGTAAGTACCTGGAAGTAACAGATAAAACGACACTTCGTTCGCTAACACTTCAGCGGGTCAAACAAGAGATTGTGTGGTGTGAAAACACTGAGAAATATGAATCTATTGATGTGATGAAGTGTATGTATAACCTCATTGAGAGCTCGTAAACTTATCTAGGTCGCGGGTTATCTTTGTGGTTGAAGCCAATTAAAAGCAGCGAGTTATCGCTGCTTTTTTTCAACAACCGAATGGCAATCGCTCAATGTGTTGCATTCTGGGAAGCGAGGCTCACAAGGGGAAATGTAAAGAAGGCAAGTTGTTTTGGGCTATTTCACTCTAAATAAACAGTGCTCTGCCGTACCAATTTTGAAACTGACCGATTGGGAAAGCTTCAGTTGGTCTAACTCATCAATCATGTAATCAGTGTAGTGATGACGTTTCATCCATTGCATCGGCTCGGT
Source organism: Enterovibrio calviensis DSM 14347 (assembly GCF_000621165.1). Lineage (GTDB taxonomy): Bacteria > Pseudomonadota > Gammaproteobacteria > Enterobacterales > Vibrionaceae > Enterovibrio > Enterovibrio calviensis. The sequence goes on from NZ_JHZA01000001.1 coordinate 960,644, forward strand.
GAAGCTGTCTTCGCTGATCACGAAGGTATCATTGTTCAACGTACTTTCTCGCACATTGACTATCCACATTCTTTGATGGAACTCGCTTGTGCGGTGGAGTTTGCCAATCAGGTTTTTGTTTAACTGCTTGAAGAATTGCGTGACCTTCACCGATCTTGTCTCCCTATCTATACCCAAGTAACCTGAAGATGCTCGATTTCAGAGGCCATCAGAGTGTTCAATTCAAGGCAAATTCTTGTAAGAATAGTCATTCTATTTCACGGGAATTTAACGATGAAGTGGGCACTCTGATGGCCTCCCTTCGGGCGAGTTTACTGACGCCATGCTCGGTGTTGTCCCTTTTTGATGGAGCGCACTACATCGGCAAAGGGACGCCTTGATCATAACGTCAGTAAAGCTCGCTGAATCCTGCATCTTCAGGTTGCTTGGGTATATGCTGAATCTTCTGGTTACTTGGGTATATGTCGTTGAAACAGAATAATATGAGTCACCGTTGTTTTAAACAAAAATACCTTATCACTTTGAAGAAATACTGTGTGTTGCTGTAAGGACATGGACTGACTGTGCATGTCGCAGTGGCACTCTTATTTTCTTTCAACCTTCGTTTCGTTTTCCGTCAGCAGCGGGTGCATGAGACTGGTCGCATTTGTATGGGTTTCATGGATTCATAGATTCATAGTTGTGTGGTTTATAAATCTAGTTTGTAGATTGAATTTCCCTCCCTGAACAAGATTTAAGACATCGTGGGTTTCAAGGGTTTTCTATATTTTCACGCGAGCAATAATTTATCATTCCGTTTGTGTCCCCGAGTTTTTCTTGTCCCTTTTTGATGGCGCTCACTACATCGGCAAAGGGGCGCCTAGATCATAACGTCAGTCAAGCTCGCTGAATCATGCATTTTCAGGTCGTTAGGGTATTGAGGCTGGCCAAAAAAGACGTTTGATTTGTCAATCTTCTCGAAATGTCTCGGTTTATTATGCGTCTGATGATCTTGCTTTGCGTTCAAATAAAGTTTCAAACTTGAAGAATAAATTCAGTCTGTTGAAAGAAGTTGATGCTGTGTGTTGGTAAAGGCTAGGTTCATTGGTTTTTAACAATAATACATTCAAGTGATTAAGCCATATCGTCAGGTGACTTAATGACTGAGCAATGTGGAGAAGAAATGATGAGTGGATTTGTACTCGGAAAACGTTCTCTTCAAGAACTCAAAGGCGTTCATTCTGATCTCGTTGGGGTTGTCGAGCGCGCCATCGAAATCTCGGTACAAGATTTCTCCGTGCATGACGGAATGCGAACATTCGCCGAACAACAAGAGCTGGTAGCGAGAGGTGCTAGTAAAACACTTAACTCTCGCCACTTGTCGGGTCATGCGGTTGATCTCGTACCTTATATCAATGGAAAACTGCGTTGGGAGTGGGACCCCATTTATGATATTGCGGAAGCAGTTCGTGTGGCGGCGCGTGAAAAAGGTATCGAGCTTCGCTGGGGTGGTTCTTGGACGATGCTTACAGACTCAGATGACTCCCCAGAAGATATGATGGCAGATTATGCAGCCCGCTGTCGTAGGGCTAACAAAAAGCCATTTTTTGATGGTGCTCACTTCGAGCTGCCCAGTGCGACCTATCCGTCTACGTGAAGGTGAAGGCGACGGCGAGGTTGACGGTGAGGTTTAAGTATTCGTGGAAAGAGTACTGAGGGGCGGTAAACGCCCCTCATTTATTATGATTATTCAGGCTTTTCAGCGACTGACCGATTTAATTTCTGGAACAACCACCCCAAGCCGATCAAGGCTGCGCCCAAACCAAGGAAGCTAATCGCTCGCCAGAAACCTTCTAGGAAACTGACATCAAGTAAGAAGACTTTCAATGTCACCCCACCAAGCACCGCCAATCCGACTCTTTGCACTTGAAGGGCATGACGCGTGACGCCAATCCATGTGAGCATGCCGCCAACAATCAACCCTGCTATGGAATAGGTAAACAGTTCTGCCATGCTGGTGGCGTTGAATAGGGTCATGGAGGTGTCTTGCCAAAATTGGCGAATAGACATTGCTAACCACACGCCCATGAGCGTAATACCGCCGATCGCAAAGGCACGCGGGGGAATGTTTGAGAATGGAATCCGGTAGACATATTGCCCCATTAATAGCGCTCCCGGCAGCAACCAACCCAACGCCATCATGTTGAAGACTGGCCAAGCATCTGCTGGCACTGTGTTAACGAACAGCGGTGAGAATATGACGTTGAGTTGACCGACTAAGCCCGCGAATGCAATGAGCAGCAAGGTGCTGTATCCGCGATAGAGCAGCGAGAGTTTATCTGCAAATTGACTGCGATAAGCGTACACCAGAGCCATGACCAAGGCTTGATTGGCATAGACAATGGCCGAGGTGAAATTGAGGTGGGCAGTTATCCCATAGCTACCCGTTAGCCAATAGTTGGTTTGCGTTAGCAAGGCGACGAGGAACACATGAAGAAATGCCCCTTCAAACCAGTTCGCAATGTCTGTATTCACTCGACGTAGTAAGAAGCGGGCGTAACCGAGCAAGATCAGTGACGGCAAATAACTGATGATGGACCATGTCCAACTGGCATTGTCGGCGGGCTGCCAGTCTGGCACGAACGGTAGCAGCGTAAGTCTTACAACGAGTAGGCTCATGCCGACTTTGATCGCCCAGTCAGCGGGGCGGAATATTTGATATTGGGCTTGCAATGCCATGACCGCAACTTGTGCGGATATGGCAGTGGTGAGCACGCTATCGTTGAGCCAAACGAACGACAAACAGAGAACCATGGCGTGAATGCAGGCTGAAATATTCTGGCGTAGAACGGGTATACGAATACCGAGTTGTGAGTAGAACCCCGCCAATAACACGGTGAAAATTGACCAGAACGCGAGTTGCTCAATAATAAATACTTTCACCAAACCTAGCCCCAATAGCGTAAGTGCAGGGGCTAGCGTGATTAACATTATTCGTGAAAAGAGCGAGCGATCGCCGTTAGCATACTGGCACAGTGTGCGCAGAGCGATGAGCATGATGCTCGCGCCAAGGTACACAAGTGTCAGACGATCAGACAGCCACATGTTGAGAAAATGGAATACGAAGGACAACAGGATAACGGCAATGGCAGGGACGAGTATTGATGAGTAATACAGTCGCGATGAAATGCCTTTTCTCACGGCAGGAAGCCACACCAAGGCAACGAGGAAAGCATAGCTATAGAACAATGCTGCCCCTGATAGAGGAGCCATTTTCGCGACCGAACAAAACAGCAGTAACACCATCGCCAGAGATACAAGTATGGGATGATTCGAATTGGGCGTTTGTCCGTGACGGTATCGGGTATTGAATGCCCACCCCAAACGCGGAACGGCAAACAACAGATACAAGGTGATTGAAAGAAAAATCGCGCTCCAACCAAATAGCTGCTCTGCAGGTATGGCATCGATCAGTAACAACATCCATAGAGTGTGTGGCAATGAGACACTGGGCGTTAACCATGCGTGTTTCACTCTTTGCATTAGCAAGGTTGCTGCTACTGAAACGGCAGTGATATAGCCTGCCAACAGTGTGTAATTGGGGTCAGATCCGCCAATCCAAAAGGGCGCGGTATATCCGCCAATCAAACCTAATGCGGCCATTAGTGGTCCTTGGCGAAGCGACAAGGCAAGACTAGAAAACGCGGCGATGGCAAGAATGAGCAGGGACGTGCTGGGCGCGAGCAGTTGATAAAACACAAAGGCGAATATCACCGTGCAGTAAATGCCTGTTAATCCTGTTCCTGTAATGGCAGCGGGTACGTAGGTAAAGCTTGAAGATCGAGAGGCTCGTTCAGGATGTTTCTGTTCTTTTCGGTGAAACCATTCACCCGCAATGATCATTAATGCCGATAGTGAGAAGGCAATCGCCACACGCATCAGAGGCGAAAACTCAATTCGGCTACCGATAACCTGCATGAGATATCCGCCGCCAACCAACATAGCCAATGCGCCAACCCAGACTAACCAATTCTCGCGAAAGCTGGATTCGAGTTTCTTTAATCCACGGTCAAAAGTGTTAGACAAAGGTTCTTTGTTGTTGGTTGCCTGCTGTTGAGGATGCTCGAACGTCGCAAGGTTTTTGTCGTCTTCGGAAACGGCTAGCACTTGCACATTGTCATTGGTATGCGCATCGTAATTTGCTGCCATGTCCGGTTCAGTGGATGTTGTGGCGCTTTGATGAATTGTCGGCTTATCGACATTGGTGTGGGCATCAGTGTCAACGTTGGTATCAGGTGTTGGAGTCACGTCGATAGCGGACGAAGTGTCTACGGCGGCGGTATCCGCTTTAGTAGCGGTTTCGGGTTCGACAAAGGCTTTAATGAAACTAGCGCGAAGCGCTGAAAGTTCAGCGCGCAAATCGGACAGTTCCTTCTCCAACTTGTACGTGCGTTTTGATGCTTTTACCGCGGTCATCATAGCGACGACGGCCAAAACAACGGCTATCAATGTCAACAAGTCCATGTCTCCAACTCTGCCTGCTTACTGGGTATACTTTTATGCTATCTCAAAAGGTCACCACACATTGGCTTCACAGAGGGAGATTCCCTATCAGTATCAATAACCTTACAAACTTTAGTCGTGCTTCAAAATTTTTTGTGGTCTCGGATTCGCGTTTTACATCCCGAAAAGACAAAAGGGGCGAAAGCCCCTTTATTGTGTTTGGTTTTTGACTCAGCGAGCGTGATTAGTCGTCTTCGCGTTCAATTTCACGCGCAACGTATTCACCACTGATGATCACACCCTCTACTTCCAACATTTCACCATTAAGTGAATCTAAGGTTAGGCCGTCATCAAACTGGGTTAGCACGTCTATATGGATGGTTTTCGCTTTGCCTTTAACATCAATCTGGAATGTGTCATCGTCAGTGCTAACGTTTGATGCCATTCCCTCGGTTTCAAATTCAAAGGCGTCCCAGTCGAAATCGTTGTCTTGATCGGCATCTTCAAATTCAATTTCTTTGGCGATTAGCTTGTCACCCTTCTTGATGTATTCCACTTCAACTTCCGCACCGATACGCAATGATGACAGGTTGCCATCTTCATATTTGGTAGAAGGGTGCGTTTCAAATGTACCGCGATAGTTTAACTCGAACGTACTCTTGTCGCTGGCTACCCAGGTCACGATACCTTCAATTTCGCCGTCGCCATACACGTCGTTATAGTTTTTCAGCTTAAGCTCAGTGGCGGTTAGTACAGCGTTATATTCGTTGTAAGTCCCAATCACTTCAACCCATGAGCCATTGCGCAGCTTTTTCGGGTTGTTCGCAAGATCTTCATCAAACAAAACGGTGAGGGATTTTCCAATTTTGAACGTGCCATTGTTGAAATCAATGGCTGAAATGCGGCCTTCAGCTTCAACCATGCCTTTGTCATCAAAATCGAAACTGATGACAGAAAGCACTTTGTAACCCGCGTTGGCGGTTGGAAGTGACGACACCATAACCCAATCACCATTTTGAATACGTGGTGAAAGTGTGGCAAAGCGCAATTCAATACCATTAATAGTGAATGTGCCTTTAGGCTCTCCAATCTTTTCGATTCGACCAGTAAAAGTTGGCTCTAGTTCGATATGCGCACCGGTTTGACCGCGACTGATGGTATTGGCGTTGACCATCATATTGGCTTCGAGAAAATCCGAGCTGATGCTGACATCTCGGTATTGCACGTCATCGGCCACATAGTTGTGGCCGTTTATGGTCAATGTGCTGCCAGTAATACGTTCAATCTTGCCTTCTACAGACGCAGGCGTGACAGGCTGAGTAGTATTTGTGTTGCTGTCGCCTTCGCTGCTGCCGCCACAAGCGGTCAAAGTGAGAGTCAGCAGAGAAATCATTGCGTATTGTTTCATTAAAAATCCCTAAAAGACAAAGTGTTAAATTAGCGACGCGGAATCTAGCACAAGGATTTCGCTGAAATATCAGCACAATTGTCAGGGTTTTGTCAGATGTGATGCTTGTTCAGAATTTTCTAGGTTAAAGTGAAGGGTTTGAACAGAAAATCATCGACAGCGTTTCGTTAACGGTTTTGCGTTGTTGAAAAAACAAACGATGCTAATTTATTTATTGCTAAATTAGTGGATGTCTATTATTTCAACAATTAGCTGCTTTTTAATCGGAAGATAACTTCTATCGATGAAATTTTAATCGGATAAATGGTTCTTTATAAGTGTTTGGTGGGAGCGAAAAAATTTAACTATTAATGCTTGTCACTAAGTTATGGCTCATTTTAGGCACGCAAAGAATCATTATTTATTTTTTCTCCAGAAATAAACATGGTGAAGAAATTAAATTGATGCAACTTGTTGTAATGGATGATTTTTGCGACCTGATCTAAAGTAAAGAAATGCTCTGCACTTTCAGGAATAAATAATGTTTCGGGTTGCTAGTTAAGTCTGAAGGTATGATCTGGTTTGAAAATGGATAGTATTTAATGGTCGAGTATGTTTCTCGTCGTTAATGTCTATTGGTGAGGTTTAAATGAAATATGCATTTAGAGCAGTGTTACTGTTGAGTTCACTCATGCTTTTTGGTTGTTATAATAACGGTGCTATCTACGCAATGAATAATTCAGCGGAAGATAATACGATCGTTGTTTATAAACGTAATGGGTTTGATGGCACGCTAGAATATATGAACTCGGTGAGTACGGGAGGTCAGGGGTCAGGTATTGAATCTGTCCCTGGCCCAGGAGCGGGTACTATTGACCCGCTAGCGTCTAACTATGCGGTGGTCATGTCTGACAACAATCGGGCGTTGTTTGCCGTGAATGCTGGATCGAACGAAGTTTCTTCTTTCAGTGTTAAGCGAAATGCCGATTTGAAACTGATGTCTACCCTTGATTCTGGCGGTGAGAACCCAGTCAGCGTGGCAACAACGGGCAACGTTGTTTACGTCATGAATGTGAATGAAGGACAAAGTTCACTACAAGGTTTCGTTTTCAATCGTGGTGGAAAGCTCACGCCATTGCCGGATTCCGCACGTGATTTAACAGGAAGAGCCACGGCGATTCGTTTCTCTGAGGATGGTAAACATCTTATTGCAGCGGAAGTGAATACCCAGCGTTTGCAGGTTTTCGCGCGTGATGGTCGCTACTTGTCTGAAGAAGCGACAACGTTTGAATACCCAACTCCAGCGGAAGGTCGTAACGTCCCTAATCCTTTTGGTATAGAAACCTTCAAAGGGGCTGATGGTCAATACCTTGTTGTTGGTGAAGCGCGAGTGTTCACTCAAGATGGCGAGAACGATATTCAAGGCGGTTCTGTTTCCACGTTCAAAATTGCACACAACGGCGAGCTCGATCCAATTAGCCTTGATGTCAGCAATGGCGGTTCGTTGGCACTATGTTGGGTCGTCTTCAATGAGTTTACGAATCGTATGTTTACGGCGAATACCGCATCGGACACGATTTCAAACTACTACTCCACCGCCTCAGGCGAAGCCAATCTCACAAGCGGCGTTGCATTTCAGGAAGACGATGGTCAATCAGGGGCGGGTTTAACTGACCTCTTTACCACCTCTAAATACGTCTACCAGTTATATTCTGCGGAAGGCACAGTAGTGACGCTGGCGATCAAAAATGATGGTTCTTTGGTTGAAGTGGATCGCGATACCGACTTAGCTGCCATTGGTGGTAACCAAGGTATCACTGGCTTCTAAGTTATCACCACGTTGTTTCTTCAATGTTTAATCAATAAGCGCCTTATTAAGGCGCTTATTTTGTCTCTTAGTTGAACATAAGATTCACAAGTGAGAATTGTGATGAGTCTGCATGCATATTGGCTGGAGTGGCGATGTCTATGATGTGACACTGTGTCTTGTTCTAAGGCTGGTGTTAGTTCGTTTGCTTCGAATGACGCCCGAGATAACCTAAAACACCCCAGCATTTATCAGTCTGGTTATTCTTACGAGCATCTTCAGGTTGCTTGGGTATAGACGCTAACCGCCAAGTAAACATAGGCATGAGACGAAAGGAGAGCGGCAGATGAAAATCCAAAACTACCTTGAATCCTATGATGATATTTTCGATACATTAGAGACTCAGCTGGTCGATGGCTTATATGTGATCGAGCGAAGGCTTCCACGTGAACGTCGACATAGTCACCTGAAGTATCAGGGGTATGAACGCCGTCATAGTGCAGATCGTCGGGATTTACCCACAATTGACGAGTATGTTTGATTGTATCGGTGATGAAAAATCAAGAATAAATAAACGGTGCTGATTGGCACCGTTTTGCATTTTTAAAGAGGTACAAAGAGCCCATTGATGTGGCTACGGTGTCGCCAATAGTTGAAGCGTGCTAAGGACATGGCGCGGAGTAATCCTTATTTGGGCTTGTCGCGTAATAGTTAACGAGTGATGGCATGACGAGGATAACCAAAATGAAGAAAACGCTGCGGGAGTTAGCGAAGCACCAAAACATCGACACCTTAATTATCCATTCTCTGGATTTGTGCTTGTATCAAGCGTCGGTGATTATTGACAATGAAGAGTTCTACGTCGCTGATGACATAGGCAATTTGGTTCGTGCCCATTCGTTGACAGATATCCAAAGGCAATGCCAGAACATCCCATCTAAATCGCAGCGAATGCGACAAGAAAGTGCGTACGATGAAATGGTGGGTGCGCCAGATAAAGGCGACGGAAACCGTTTGGACGTGTATATCAGTGACAACAAATTGTATTAAATAGACGAAACAAACCCTGTATCAAAACTGCCGCATCGAAGTCCGTTTGAGCCTGTTAGGCTTAAATTTCTGTCTAAGAGGAGCGGCAATATGCTTGATCATGGGGTTCGCAGTTATGTGAGCGAAAAATTGACGTCCATGGGGCTTAACTCTACTCCCTATGGCACAGAGCCTACGGTCATTTTTCTTCTTGCCGCGATAGGCATATCACTGATCAGCTACCTGATTGTCCACAAGGTGATTGTTCGCTCGGTGAATTTTGCTATTAGTAAAAACAAGAAATCGTGGGGGAATAGCTTAACCAAACACGAAGTGCTTGAGAAAATGGCATTGCTCGTTCCCACCATGCTCCTCGATCTATTGGTTCCCCCCATTCTTACGCATCACACTCTGCTCGCCACACTGTCCGACAGAGTGCTCGGTGTCGCCGTGCTAGTCATGTTCATCTGGATGATATTTGCATTGCTCGATGCGCTACATGATATTGCCGAGAAAAGGGGTGTCACGCGTCGTATGCCAGTGAAAAGCTTTGTTCAGCTGATAAAGCTCTTCACCTTCTTTGTCGGCATCATTGTATCGGTCTCGATTCTGGCCAACGAATCACCAGTCATTTTCCTCAGTGGCTTAGGGGTTGCGACGGGCTTAGTGATGCTGGTGTTCAAAGACACCATTCTAGGATTCGTAGCAGGAATTCAGCTGGCGGCTAACCGCATGGTGAGCCTCAACGATTGGATTGAGATGAATGACTATGGCGCAAACGGTTCGGTCGAAGAGGTGTCGCTCACCACGGTAAAAGTGCGTAACTTCGACAATACGGTCACCATGCTGCCCGCTTATGCGCTGGTACAAAATGCGTTCATTAACTGGCAGGGCATGTCGGACTCCGGCGGTCGTCGGATTATTCGATCGGTTAACATTGATATCAACTCGATTCGCTTCATGAGCGACGATGAAATTGAGGCCCTAAAAGAGATTCGTATATTGCGTGAGTTTTTGTTTGAGAAATCACGCGAGATAAAGGAATTCAATGACAATCTCGAAGACGTGCATCATGTGGCGAACCTTCGAAAGATGACCAACGTAGGTGTGTTTCGCGCCTACCTAAACACCTACCTTCGATCACACAAAGATATTCATCCCTACATGCTGTTTATGGTTCGCCAATTGGCGCCAACGTCTGAAGGGTTGCCGCTACAAATCTATGCATTTACCAATAATACAGATTGGGTATTTTATGAAGGCGTACAGGCAGATATTTTTGACCATATCTACGCCATTATGCCGCTCTTTGGCTTACGACCTTTTCAGAAGTTTGGTGGCTATGATGCGGGAAGTATTGGCGCACAGAATATCGATTGAGGCATGTGAAGAAGAGAGCGAGGCGCTGTCGGGCGAAGACGAAATCGTCCAGTCGTAGGGTGTGCCCGACAGCATGTTCGATGGAGTGAATATATAGACTAACCCTATGAATTAATGCGACATTCCTCAATGTTTGCTTTCCTTTGTTTTTCTTCATTCTATCTTTATGCACTGCGTAGATTATTCGGCATTTTTTTATTGACCATTTGGTTAATATGATCCCTCCTCTTGTTTTGATTTTTGACCCATGATTTCCCACAAAATGTGGCTACTGGCTTTCCCTTCAACCTGAATTTTCGTGTCTCACAGTCGAAGCATTTTTAATGCTTGATTTTACAGTTTTTGCGACAACTCGTGTTGCTGAAATGTGAAATTATTTATTGGTTGGCATCATGCATATGCATGAAAACAGAAGCAAAGGATGCAGCAGCTAAAAGAGTCATATTCGGCCAGGGGATTACCTGGAATGGATAAGGTTTTTGAGCTTAAGCATTGTGAAATCTAATTGCTCAGAAAGGGACATTCATGGTTTTCTACAAAAATAAAACGGCATCGTTGGTTATCCTATCATTGCTACTTTCAGCCTGTGGCGGGGGAGGTGGCGGAGATTCTTCAGCCGGAGGTGGGTCTGACGGTGGTGGCGGTTCAGACAGTGGTTCAGGTAGTGGCTCAGATAGCGGAACCCAAACATCGAACTATACGCAAATCGCATTTGATCTACGTAACGCCTCTACTTTAGTGACCACCGAGAAAGCGTTTTCTCAAAGCCAATTAAGGGCAGAATTGTCGAGTGGTGGCAATAAATATGAATCGCTACCTTCGGTACAATTTCACGAGTTTGTTGGGGCAACGGATAAACAAACCCATTCTACAGGCTCTGGGAGTACCAACTTATTCTCACTTGGCGCTGACGGGGCGCTTTCACCCGTCGTAACTTCTGATTTTGATGCGAATTTTTCGTTTACCGTGAAAAGTCCAGACGGGAAGCATGTATATGCTGCGTTGGATTGGTCGAATTACTACACCAGCTCCTCTTTGGTGAGAGAAGAAAACTGCGCCATCTTCAAAATCACCATCGCGGATAATAGTGTAAGTTGCCTTGTTGAAGGCCTTTTTGCTGAAGCCCCTTGGGGTACTTGGTGGAAAGAAGTTAATGATGGACGCTACAAACCTATTCAGTTTGATAGCCAAAATAACGTGTACTTTTTGAGCCGTGGATTTACGGTGACAACGTTGAATCCCGGTACAGACATTGAATTCAAGTCAATCGATTACTCACTTCTTGGGAATTCCACGTTAGTGAGAGTGGATAGTGAAACAGGCAAAGTAGTATCCATGACCTCGGATGCTGACCGAGTGAATAGTTTTGTTGTGACTGCTGCCGATGCATTGGTGTATCGAACCGATACATTAAACATGATCCCCAATGTGATGGCGACATCTCTTAGTACTGTGACACTGACAGAAGGCACATATTGGACCGATGGCTACTATGCGACCGACGACAATGGCACAGTAATTTATCGCGATAATCTCACGGCTAATGACGATATTAGCATTGCCAGAGCCAGTGACGACTTCGAGGGTGGCATAGAAAAACGCACAATTAAGAGTTATCGCCCAGACAGTTTGAGCTGGTCAAACCGAGTGATTGTTGGTGATGATGGTTACATCTACAGTATGTATGCCACTTACGAAGATGATTCTGAAGGTGACTTTAGTAGATACGAAAAGATGCAGCGTATTTTGCCTTATGCCGCTGGAGAAGTTCTTGCTGTAAAAATACCTGATCTTGGGTATTGGAAGACGCCGCTTCATGTATCAAAAGGGAATGCCTACTATGTCGAAGAGCAAACCCATCCTGCCTACGGTCAGTATGATATTGTTGGCGTTCAGCCATTATCGGGTGAGTCAGCAACCCTCCTATTTGGCGATGCGCTCAGCGACGTTCGCTTAGACATTGAAACCTGGAAACTCAGCGGTGACACCATCTACTTCACCGGGCTTAACAATGCAAAAAGCACCATGGTGAGTGGGACTATCGATGTTAAAGCGCTCGCTGAAGGCCGTCCGCAGTCTGAATACTTGGTGCTTGGTGATACCGCGTCTGTTTCTGAGGATGTACTGGAGATACGCGACTTAGAGTTGTTAGTTAGCGAAGAAGATCGTGTAAATGTGGGCGCCCCCGAAATCACTCATCATATTCAACCTCAAGAAGAAGTCTACGCCAGTACGATCGAATTCAACCATTGGATGGATATCGATAGTGTGTCAGCGAATATGAGTGTGACTGAGCGTGATCAATTTGGTGGTTATGTGGAAGACGTGGATGTCATGCCAATTTGGCTCGGTAAGGTCGTCCACCTTATCTATGATACGGCAAGCGGCTCTGGCAGTTCGTCAAATCAACCGCTGAAATTTGGCACAGACTATCAGATTTCTTTCGGTGGTGATGGTAGAAATCTGGAAGGTGTTCCTCTGTCAGTCTCTCAAAGTGATAGTGAACGTACTTTCGATTGGTCAACACGCATCGAGAAAGGATTAACGATTGTTGATGCGGAAGCTGACAACTATGGCTTTACCACGGGCAAAGCCATCAATGTATTTGGGACCAATGTAAAAATCCCGCTCATCGATCGTGAAAGAGAGTTTGACCACAAGCTCTCTTTGGTTTCGGCACTTAATGAAAATTGGGAGTTAGCATTTCATACCACTTCAAGTGAATGGAAGGGCTACATCAAATATGACTATTTGGCGATCACTGGTTCATTACACATATTGAAACATAGCGATAATATCAGTGATGACCGAGATTGGTTGTTTGAAGATCCGAAAGTGATAGGTTCTGTGGTGAAAATGGACGCAGAGCTTGTTGAGAATAATGGCAAAATTGTCTTCAGCTTAAAAATCACTGATGAAGCTGGTGACACTTATGACGTATCAAGAGAAATTGATCACTTGGATGAAGATTACTCGCTGACGTATACGTTTGATGACAATGGCTTTGGCGCAGAGTATCGCAGCATTTTAGACAATATTTTGCTTACCAATTCAGATGGCACAACCACATATATTGATGAAAACTTCGATAACTACGAGTTAGGGAGTGGTGATTATATCGGTGGTATTGGCGTGGTTGAACTTGTGGACGACTAAACGTCGATAACGTTGACTGTATTAAAAAATCCTCGATTCGTCGGGGATGTTTTTTGCTTGTCTATCGTGCTAGCGTTTATTGGAAGGTGCATTGAATATGGTGCGTTGAAGATGGCGCATTGAAAAGGAGGATTGGCTTATCGACATTCGAGAGATTACTTGGCAAGAGACAATCGATATTCGCCATCGTGTGTTGTGGCCTGAGAAACCCGCTTCATTTTGTGAATTAGACGGCGATGCCGATGCATTGCACCTAGGCGCGTTCATTGAAGGGCAACTTGTGTGTGTCGCGTCGGTGTTTGTTGATGGCAATCGCGCTCGATTGAGAAAGTTTGCCACGCTGCCTGAGTACCAAGGGCAGGGTATCGGCGGGGCTGTTCTTTCTATTTTGTTGAACGGCGACTTTCTTTCCGATCATGGCGTCGAGTGGTTTTGGTGTGATGCCCGTGAAGCGGCAATGGGGTTGTACCAGCGCTTTGGTTTGTCGCCAGAGGGCGAGCGTTTCTACAAAGGCGACATCCCGTATTTCAAAATGGGTATATCCCTCCCATCAAGTGCTTGATATCGAGTGACAGAAGAGTGCAAACGTTGCACAACAAAAGGGCTTGGAGCATCTTGAATTTCGTTGGGAACTATCAAACCATCTATAGAAATGAAGATAAAACAATCAGATAAAAAAGTGGCAAGGGGTTTGCTATGTAATTAGTGTGCGTAAGGCACATGTCCTACAGACATAAAACGTTTACTCCTTGCTGTTAAAATTTGTTCCTCTGCACGTTTGATATCATGTCGGTTGGCAGAGGAACCTTCTTTTTCTTCATATCTACCTTTTGTCTCATTGTTTCCAGCATTCACTTCTCACCTGAATTTTATATATCAGAGACAGCGTAGCGTTCTCTTCTTCACAGAATATTCCAGCGCGTCACTTGATTTTCTTGTGCTTTTTGTACGTGCGGCAAAGGGTTATTTCAGTGCAAGCCATGCACAATATCGGAGCAAAAGATGGGATTCGATAGCGTACGGATGCCTATAAATCCAATTAATTCAATGAGGTGAAGAATTGGCAAGGTCATTGCTAATACATTTATTAATAGCGAGCCAAAGATGTATCGGCGACAGCAGTGTAATCGCTATCGTTGATTGAAACTCGGGGTGAAACGAAATGATCGCTAATCACCCACTGCTATTAATACAATTTGAAATAGACAACTAGGGTTCCGGCTTTTTCCTTCTGAAGAATATTCCAACGTGTGTTGGTTTACACATCAACAAGGTAACAGTGACTGGTCCGAGAGCTGTCAACCTCACCAGAGGTCACACGGAGGGATAAAAGCCCGGGAGATGAACGCAGATATCTCTTTGGCTCCGTCAGTTTGTGAAACTCAAGGTAGAGGTAATTATGAAAAAGTTCTCTTCAATACTCCGCAACATCACGTCAACGCGAAAGACAATGTCCCGTTTAGTGTTAGCGACCGCATTGTCCGTCTCATTTTTATCAACCCCCGTTACGGCAGAAGACAAACCCACTTTTCGTTTAGCGTGGTCAATCTACGTGGGATGGATGCCGTGGGATTACGGCAACAATGCAGGGATCATTAAAAAATGGGGCGACAAGTACGACGTCAATATTGATGTGGTTCAGGTGAATGATTACATCGAATCCATCAACCAATATACCGCGGGCTCATTCGATGCCACCGTCATGACCAACATGGATGCATTGACGATTCCTGCTGCCAGTGGCGTGGATTCAACGGCCTTGATCGTCGGCGACTTTTCAAACGGCAATGACGGCATTGTGCTTAAAAGCACCGATAAACTCGCGGATATTAAAGGCCAGCGTGTGAATCTCGTTGAACTCAGTGTGTCGCACTACTTGTTGGCTCGTGCGCTAGAAACCGTCGATATGACCGAGCGCGACGTGACCGTGGTGAATACCGCTGACGCTGACTTGGTTCCGGCGTTTGCGACGGAAGATGTAACCGCAGTGACGACATGGAACCCACTGTTGGCTGAAATCACCAAGATGCCAAGCGCAAACATGGTGTTTGATTCCTCAAAAATCCCGGGTGAGATCATCGATTTGCTGGTCGTGAACAGCGACACGTTGGCGCAAAACCCTGCGTTAGGGAAAGCACTCACTGGTGCGTGGTACGAGATCATGGCGACCATGCAGAAAGACGACGAAGCAGGCGAGAAAGCCTTGATGTTTATGGCTGAAGCCTCTGGGACCGATCTGGCGGGTTATAAAGACCAACTGGCTTCGACCAAGATGTTCTACCAACCTTCAGAGGCCGTTGCCTTCACTGAATCCGCGGCGCTGAAAGAGACAATGGCAAAAGTGGCTGAATTCTCGTTCGAACACGGCTTGCTCGGTGATGGTGCGCCAGACGCTGGCTTCATTGGTATTGAAACCCCTTCAGGTGTGTATGGTGACGAGCAAAATATCACCCTCAGATTCAACCCTGAATACATGCAAATGGCAGCAGATAACGCGCTGTAAGGTGGCTTTATGACTCGGATTATTAACCGAAAGCCATCTGCATTTGGACGAACAATTCTGGCGTGTTTGCCGTTTGTTCTGTTGATTGTCGGTTACTTGATAGCGTCAGACGCGAGACTGGCGATCAACCCAAATGACAAGCTGCTTCCTTCGTTCGATAGCTTCGCCGCTGCCATTGATCGCATGGCATTCGAGCCGAGCAAAAGAACCGGCGAATACCTGCTTTGGGCCGACACATGGGCGAGCTTGCAGCGCCTGTGTCTCGGCGTGGGTATTAGTGCGTTGCTGGCTTTAACCTTGGGTGTGGCAAATGGCATGATCCCTTACGTGCGAGCGCCGATGTCACCCGTGGTGCGCGCTTTGTCACTGATCCCGCCGATGGCGATATTGCCCATCTTGTTTATTGCTTTGGGCTTAGGTGAGTTGTCAAAAGTCGCACTGATCATCATTGGTATTACGCCAATGATGATACGCGACCTCCAACTTCGTACCGAAAGCCTTCCAAGCGAGCAAATCATCAAAGCCCAAACCTTGGGCGCAAACTCATGGACCCTCATGGTTCGCGTTGTGTTGCCACAAGTGATGCCGAGATTGATAGAAGCGGTTCGCCTCACCTTAGGTAGCGCTTGGCTGTTCTTGATTGCAGCGGAAGCCATTGCTGCAACAGAAGGATTGGGGTATCGCATCTTCTTGATTCGTCGTTACTTGGCGATGGATGTCATTTTGCCTTACGTGCTTTGGATAACGATTTTGGCGTTCCTGATGGATTGGGCGCTACAGAAGCTGTCTGCCAATCGTTACCCGTGGTTTCACGCACAGGGAGGGAAGTCTTAATGGAATTAAATGAAAAAGGCGCGCCGTCGAGCCAATCAGAGACACCGATCATCGAAGCAAAAGGTCTGTGGAAAGAGTACGGCAGCCATGTGGTGATTGAGCGTCTTAACATCCAAGTGATGGCGGGCGAATTCATCAGTATTTTGGGAACGTCAGGGTGCGGGAAATCAACGTTTCTCAACATGCTGTTGGGCACGCAAGCGCCGTCGCGTGGCCAATTGTTGCTGGATGGACAACCACTCAGTTCTGAACCCGGCCCTGAGCGAGGCATCGTGTTTCAGAAATACTCCGTGTTTCCACACATGACTGCGCTTCAGAACATCATGGTCGCTGATGAACTCGAACTGAGCCGTTTAACCGGCAAAGTCTGGGGCAGTGGCAGAGCCGCGTTGAAAGACAAAGCCATGGCGCAATTGGAAAAGCTCGGGCTTGCCCATGCGGCTGACAAATATCCGGCAGAAATGTCAGGCGGAATGCAGCAACGCTTGGCGATTGCGCAAGCATTGATGAAGAAGCCGCGCATTTTGCTTTTGGATGAACCCTTTGGCGCACTTGACCCAGGTATTCGCAAAGACATGCACGCATTGATCAATCAGATATGGCAGGAGCAAAAGCTCACCATTTTCATGATCACGCATGACTTACATGAAGGCTTTAAGTTGGGGTCGCGGCTTTGGGTGTTTGACAAGCCACGCTTTGATCCTCAAGAGCCAGAACGCTTTGGCTCGCAAGTCACGTTTGATATTCCACTGAATTCCGGTGGCCAAGACGCGTTAATAGCCAGCTTGCAGGCCAAGCAGCAGGCCAACGAGAAAAGCGTCGCTTAAACATGACCGCTACGCGAGTAAACAGTAAGGAGAACATAAACATGGAACTAAAGAGTTTGTTTTACCACCGATATGTAGGTGGTCAACACGGTGGATTAGAAGTGCCCGCGGGTTACACCCTTCGATTGACAGACATTGAAGGGGGAGCGAACACGAGCTTATTGTTCTTCAACCCTCGTAACCCCCTAGAGCGCATCAACTTGCCTGATACGCTCAAATGCCAGCACACATTCAAGCTGACGCAAGGCCACTGTGTGTATTCCGACATGGGGCGTATTTTTTGCTCCATCGTGAAAGACGATACCGGTTGGATAGACAGTGTCGGCGGCCTGAGTCACAAAGCCCAGGTAGAGAAAGCATGGGGCGTGCGCGACTATCAAACGCATCGCAACGACTGGCTACAAAACGGCCATGACGCCATGCTGGTGGAAATGGCGAAGTTTGGTCTTGGATTACGAGACTTAGCGGCCACCCTTAACGTGTTCAGCAAAGTTGAAACCACCGACGAAGGAAAGCTCTCTTTCGTGCAGGGACGAAGCAACCCCGGCGCTGTCGTTGAATTACGCTTTGAAATGGACACCATTGTTCTGTTTAGCACCTGCCCGCATCCCATGAACAAAGCTGCCACCTATCCTAGAGATCCTGTTGATGTCGAAATGGTGAAGTCTGCGCCTGTGTCTGCCGACGACGCCTGCTTAAACCACTGCGATGAAAACCGACGTGGGTTTACCAACACTCGCCAATATCAGCCTGTCAGCCTCGGTTAAGCACCCTCTATTAAGGAGCATAAGATGATTAAAGAAAGTGAACTCACCCTTGATAACGCCGTTTCTCGTGACACTGTCGATGCGGGCGACTACTACCTGAAAATCGTCAAAAAAGGCGAGCGTGTTCGTATCACCGATCTCGAAGGCAACCAAGCCGCAGATACGCTGTTCTATAACGCCAGTAACCCGACCGAGCGTTACAGCGCCATGGATACCCTGCGTGAACAAGGCAATGCCTACTTAACCGCAGAGTCTGTGCTGATCTCGAATTTGGCTAATCCCATGCTCGACATTGTCGCGGATACCTGTGGTCGTCACGACACCTTAGGCGGCGCATGTTCTACCGAAAGTAACACGGTACGTTACGCCCACGAAAAACGCTGTATGCATGCATGTCGAGATTCATGGTTGCTGGCGGTTGCCGAGAACCCTGAATATGGCCTCACCAAGCGAGATATCAGCCATAACATCAACTTCTTTATGAACGTGCCCGTAACTGCGGAAGGCGGGCTGACGTTTGCTGATGGCATCAGTGCGCCGGGCAAATACGTCGAGCTTGAAGCCAAAATGGATGTGCTCGTCTTGGTATCGAACTGCCCTCAGTTGAACAACCCTTGCAACGCGTACAACCCGACCCCGATTGAAGTCGCGGTATGGAACGCGGCATAAGCAAAGTTAACGAGTCATAAAGGTGAGGGACGACCCTAGCGCTAACTGACACTGGTTCAGTGATGGCGATACACCTTCAGTCTTAATGTGGGACGACCCAACGAATTGAAGACAGAATTTATGTTTAAAAAAGTGTTGATTGCAAACCGCGGAGCGATTGCATGTCGGATCATCCGCACGTTAGATGCGATGGGTATCGCGAGTGTGGCGGTTTATCACGAAGACGATGCCGCCAGCTTGCACACGCGAAACGCGACCGAGGCATTTAGTCTGGGTGAAGGAAGTGCCGCTGAGACGTATCTCAACATGGACAAGGTGATTCGCATCGCCAAAGAAAGTGGCGCAGAAGCGATTCATCCCGGTTACGGTTTTTTAAGTGAAAACCCAGATTTCGTGGCAGCGTGTGAACGCGAGAACGTGGTGTTTCTTGGCCCAACACCGCATCAGATCAATCAATTTGGATTAAAGCACACGGCGCGAGAACTTGCAGAACACGCAAACGTGCCATTGCTGCCCGGCACAGGCTTGCTTTCAAGCATTGAAGAAGCACTCTCAAGTGCAGAGGTAATGGGTTATCCCATTATGTTGAAAAGCACCGCGGGTGGCGGTGGGATCGGCATGCGTTTTTGTGAAAATGCCGACCAACTGAAAGAAGCGTTTGACGCAGTAAAACGCCTCGGTGAAGCCAATTTTAGCCATAGCGGCTTGTTCATGGAAAAATTCATCACCGCAGCACGCCACATTGAAGTACAAGTGATAGGAGATGGCGAAGGGAATGTGATTGCCCTTGGCGAACGTGACTGCTCGGCACAACGTCGCAACCAAAAAGTCATGGAAGAAACGCCAGCCCCGAATCTGGATGAAAACACACGCCAAGCGCTGCAAGAGACTGCAATTCAATTGGCCGCTTCCGTGAACTATCGCAGTGCTGGCACCGTCGAGTTCATTCTTGATCAATCCACCCAACAGTTTTACTTCCTTGAAGTGAACACACGCCTGCAAGTAGAGCATGGCGTGACAGAAATGATTTTTGGCATTGATATCGTCAAGCTGATGGTGGAAATCGGTGCGGGAGAATTTCATGCGAGCTGGATAGAAGCGAAAAGCGCCCCAAGTCGCGGTCATGCAATTCAATTCCGTCTCTATGCCGAAGATCCTAATCGACAATTCCAGCCCTCGACTGGGTTGATCACGTCGCTGGCATTTCCATACGGCATTGAAGCGAATCAGGTGGCGACACAAGACAATGGCAGCACTATTCGAATAGATACATGGGTAGAATCCGGCGTGGAAGTTAGCCCATTTTTCGACCCCATGATCGCCAAAGTGATGGTACATGCCGATGACCGTGAAACGGCACTGGATGACATCGCTGACTTACTCGACCAAACACAGTTGTACGGTATCGAAACCAACCTTGCGTATTTGGCGCAACTTGCCGTAGAGCCGATGGTGAAAAACGGCGAAGTGCTGACTGCCAGCCTTGCATCGTTTGATTACCAGCCGTTAACCGTTGATGTACTGTCGAGTGGCACACAAACCACCATTCAAGATTTTCCTGCACGAAGCGGCTATTGGCACGTGGGCATTCCGCCTTCTGGGCCGATGGACAGTTTAAGCTTCCGTCTTGGAAACCAATTGCTGGAAAACGAAGAAACCTGTGCAGGGTTGGAGATCATTGCCAATGGCCCGTCATTGCGATTTAACCAGCCGACACAAATTGCCATCACTGGGGCGGATATTGCTGTTCAAGTGAATGGAGAACACGCGCCGATGTGGACGGTGATCGACATCAAGAAAGGTGACACGCTGGCACTTGGTGCCATGTCAGGCGCGGGAGCGCGAGCCTACTTGTTGATCAAAGAAGGCTTCAATTGCCCTGAATATCTAGGAAGCCGCTCTACGTTCACCTTGGGCAAGTTCGGTGGACACGCAGGGCGTGCGCTGATGGCGGGTGATGTGCTTCATCTCAATGCAGCCAATTTCGACAAAAGCCTTTCCGCGCGCACCATGGAACGCCCTGATATGGGGATGATTCATACACTGCGCGTGATCTATGGCCCACATGGTGCGCCAGATTTCTTTACCGCGAACGACATTTCAGCCTTCTTTGACGCCGATTGGGAAGTGCATTTTAACTCAAGCCGAACGGGCGTTCGCCTGATTGGTCCTAAGCCGGAATGGGCGCGCACTGACGGTGGAGAAGCTGGGCTTCACCCATCAAACATACATGACAATGCCTATGCCGTGGGCACGGTCGATTTCACTGGAGACATGCCCGTGATCTTGGGGCCTGATGGCCCAAGTCTGGGTGGTTTTGTGTGTCCTGCCACCATCATCAAAGCCGATTTGTGGAAGATGGGGCAACTGAAAGCGGGCGACAAAGTGCGCTTTCAGCCTGTTTCTATGATGGACGCTGAAGATGCGGAAAAGCACCAGAGTGTGGGTATTTCGCAACTGGCATCTCACGAATTGGGTCTGGCGCATTCCATGCCGAGCACACCGATTCTTAAAACCCTCGCCGCCGAGCAATATGGCGAAGATGTGGTGTATCGACCGAGTGGAGAAGATTTCTTGCTTGTCGAATACGGCCCTCAAATGCTGGATATCCGACTGCGTTTTCGCGTTCACGCACTCATGATGACGCTCGAAAACATGGGCGTTGCGGCGATCAAAGAACTCACGCCAGGCATTCGTTCACTGCAGGTGCATTACGACAACTTGCAGTCATCATGTCAGGACATGCTAGCGATCCTTGAGCGCGCCGAAGCAGCGATTGGGGATATTTCACAGCTTACCGTGCCGTCGCGGGTCGTTCACCTTCCGTTGTCGTGGGATGATCCTTCCATTCAAATGGCGATGCGCAAATATGACGAAGTGGTGCGCAAAAACGCGCCGTGGAGCCCGAATAACATCGAGTTCATTCGTCGTATTAACGGGCTTGAAAGCATCGAGCAGGTGAAGAACATCGTGTTTGATGCGAGCTATTTGGTGATGGGGCTAGGCGATGTCTACCTTGGCGCACCTGTTGCTACGCCGATGGATCCCCGTCATCGATTGGTCACCACCAAATATAACCCTGCCCGCACATGGACGCCGGAAAATGCCGTTGGTATTGGTGGGGCGTATATGTGTGTTTATGGCATGGAAGGGCCGGGCGGCTATCAGTTAATGGGCCGCACACTCCAAATGTGGAACCGCTATGGCAAGGGCAAAGCCTTTAGCAAACCTTGGCTGTTGCGCTTCTTCGACCAAATCCGCTTTTACCCCGTTTCGCACGATGAACTCACCGATATTCGTCGCGATTTTCCGCGAGGTCAGTTCGACGTTCGCATCGAAGAAACGCAATTCAGCCTTGCTGAATACGAAGCCATGCTTGAGCAAGAAAAAGAGACCATTTCGGCGTTCAAATCATCACAGCAACAAGCCTTTGACGAAGAGCGTCAACGTTGGGAAGAAAGTGGTGAAGCGAACTTTGTCGCCGAAACGGTGGCAGAGCAAAGTGCGGACGATGAGGTGCTGGAAGCGGGGCAGTTCGTGGTTTCCAGCCAACTCGCCGGAAATGTCTGGCAATTACTGGTGTCTCCTGGCGACACGATTGAGGTAGGGCAGCCTCTACTCATTGTTGAGTCCATGAAAATGGAAATCGAAGTAACAGCGACCGAATCCGGTCGAGTGGTTCAATTTGCCAAACAAGAAGGCGAACAAGTTCGTGCAGGTCAAACGTTGTTAATTATGGAGCAGATCTAATGGAATTCTCATCAATTCAATCCCTGTTGGATGCTTACCGAGAAGGCGACATCACGCCAGACGATTATTTGCGTCAGCAATGGAAATCCGCGCAATCCGACGCTAACCATTGCTGGATTTCAGTGATCAGCGAAGCGCAGCTAGACGGCTATCTAAAGGCACTGAAAAACAGCAGCCCTTTGACGAAACCACTATACGGCGTGCCGTTTGCCATAAAAGACAACATCGATTTGCTGGGGCTTCCTACCACGGCGGGTTGTAAGCAATTTGCCTATTCACCGGGGCGTTCAGCGTTTGTGGTGCAAGCATTGATCGACGCGGGTGCTGTGCCGATCGGTAAAACGAACCTCGACCAGTTTGCGACCGGACTTAACGGAACACGAAGCCCATACGGGGCGTGTAAAAATAGCATTGACCCAGAATACATTTCTGGTGGCTCAAGCGCGGGCAGCGCGGTGTCGGTAGCGCTAAAACAAGTGTTGTTCTCGCTAGGCACGGACACGGCAGGGTCTGGGCGTATTCCCGCCGCGTTTAACCGTTTAGTGGGCATGAAAGCCAGCATTGGCAGAATTAGCTGTCGCGGTCTGGTGCCTGCATGCCGAACACTTGATTGCATCACCTTATTTGCCCATTCGGTGGATGACATTGATTACTTGTTGCCGATTGCAGGGCAATACGATCCGTCTGACAGCTATGCTCGTGATTTTTCTGACAGCGATGCCGCAGCCAGCATGTCGGCGTTTGACGCGCCTCGAATTGGGGTGCCGCGGGAAAGCCAACTTGAGTTCTTCGGCAATGACAATTACATGCACCGATTCTCAGCGAGCAAAGCAAAATGTGAATCGTTAGGCGCGGAATTGGTCGAGCTAGATTTCAGCCCATTCTTGGAAGCGGCAGCATTGTTGTATCACGGCCCTTGGGTGGCAGAGCGCTATGCAGCGATTCAAGAGTTTTTCGATGATCATGAAACCCACTGCGATCCGGCGATTCAAGCCATTGTAGGGGGAGCACGTTCATTGACGGCGGTGGATGCTTTCAATGCACAATATGAATTGCAGGCACTAAAAAAACGATGCGATGCGATTTTGCAGTCGGTGGATGCTGTTTTAACGCCAACGGCGGGGAGCATTTATACCATTGCAGAGATGCTTGAAGACCCAATCCAACTGAACACGAACCTCGGCTTTTATACCAATTTTATGAACCTGCTGGATTACGCCGCCATCGCCATTCCTGCAGACGATGACACTGACGCCATGCCGTTCGGGATCACCCTGTTTTCCGATAAGGGAACAGAGCCAAGATTACTGGCTTTGGCAAAGGCGTATTCGGAAGGCTCAGCATTCAAGGTGAGTGATGGCGTACCAGAATCCATTGTGATTGCCGTGTGCGGCGCGCACATGAATGGCTTGCCGCTCAATCATCAATTGGTGAGTCGTCAGGCGTCATTTTTGGAGAAGAAGCGCAGTGCGGCACGTTATCAATTCTTTGCCTTAGAGGGCGAAGGACCTAAACGTCCGGGTATGGTGAGAAAAAACAAGGGCGGAAACAGAATCGAACTGGAGCTTTGGGAGATGCCAATGTCTCGGCTTGGAGATTTCCTCGCAGGTATTCCTCATCCGCTCGGGCTGGGCAAAGTGGAGTTGGAGGATGGCTCGTGGGTGACAGGGTTTATTTGTGAAGAAGCGGGCGCAACGGGTGGCCGTGATATCTCGCACTATGGCAGCTGGCGCGAGTATTTAGCGAGCAACACCGCGCCTTGATTGATATCGCGTGATACAAGAGTGCAAACCTTGCACAACAAAAGGGCTTGGCACATCGAAATTTTCGTTGGGGACGATTAAACTATTTATAAAACAATTAGATAATAAAGTGGCAAGGGGTTTGCAATGTAACTAACGTGCGTAAGGCACATGTCCAACAGACATAAAACGTTTACTCCTTGTTGTTAAAATTTGTTCCTCTGCACGTTCGATATTATGTCGGCTGGCAGGGGAACCTTCTTTTCCTCAACGTACAAATTCCTCTATTTAACCTCTCATCAATCAGCCTTCATCTCAATTCGTTTAGTGCTTTTTCATTTGTTCCTATTTCTTCTGGGTTCTATGTCGAGAATTTTTCTCAGCGTTTGTAGCGGTATGTATACAGCTTGTCTTCCCATGCCAATCTACCCTCTGATGGCATACCAAGAAATAGAATGAAAGGTGATGAAAATGGCAAAGGTAATTGTATTGATTCACGGGCGCTCAAATAAGCCCGCGCCAGCGACATTAAAAGACAGCTGGATTGAAGCCATCAACGAGGGATTAAGAGCGAATACGGCGCTGACGTCACTGGGCGACACCCAAGTCGAAATGGCGTATTACGCTGATTTGCATTATACAAGTGGCCCTGTGGATGATGCTAATAACACCGAACCCTATAAAAAAGCAGAATCAGGCGCGATCAAGCGATACAAAAAGGGCTTCCTTGACCGAATAAGAACGTTGTCCGGCAATTGGATTGAAGGGGTGATTGATAACGTTGAAGAATACAGCGGCGTGTTTTCAGGGCTGGCGCGAAGTGTCGCCAAGAATCTGCTAGAAGACTTGGGCAAGTACTATAGTCAACCTGCTTTTCGCAACAGCGTGGACAAGCGGCTTGAAGATATACTGAAAAAGCATCGCAACGACGAAGTCATTCTCATTTCCCATTCCATGGGCACTATTGTGTCTTATGAAGTACTGCGCGATCTGGGTAAAACGGGCTATCAGCTTGATCACTTTATCACCATGGGGTCGCCACTTGGCATGGCGGCAGTACAAGGTAATATGCTGAACCATCTAAACCAACTTCGTACCCCATCTTGTGTGACAAACTCTTGGGCGAATTTCTCAGACCCAGGTGACTACGTGTGTATTGATACCCACCTTGCCGATGACTACAGCCGTAACAGCACCCACATTGGGGTGAAAGATCATTTGGTCTGCAATGATTACCCAAACAACGAACATAAATCATACGGCTACCTGCGTACCCCTGAGTTCTCTGAACACTTAGCATCGCTGTTGTAGTGGTTAACAGTGGCAATAAACAGAGCCGGCAAATGTCGGCTCTGTTTTTTTGGTGATCAAGCGCCTAGTTATGGGGTTATATGGGGAAGGGAGTCGGTGAGTAGGAGATTGATAGCAGGCCTATTGGATGAGCATATTCGATAGGTGATGGAGAGGCGGCCTAGGCTGCTTTTGGACAAAAGTGAGTTGGCGTTGGTGCTCTAAGCCATGCTGTTCAGATAAGTTGAGTTTGTGAAAAAAGTCTCACATGTATCTAATGAATCGGTGGCTATTCAAATAACACCATCAAAAGCATCTTCCTTATGGAAGTCTGGAGGCCACATGCGAGAGTGCGTGTGGCTTTTCACTGGCTCACCCAGTTACAACTCCATCAACTTTTTGGTGCGAGCTTTTGCTTTACGCCCACCCAACAACCTTAGGGGAAAATGCACGACAACCCACAAGAATTTCGAACGAGAATGCACTTCAAATCTTGTGTTCTCAACGTCCTGTACAAACATGCTTCGAAATCAGTTTATTGTTTGTGCAAACGATTTTAGTACTGACAATAATCAATTGTTCAAGAAGGCTAACCACTTATAATCAGCCGTTTTTTTGCAGATTGGTTGGTAACATCTTGAGTATAAATAAACTAAAAATCTCAACACTCGCATTGTCGATTTTTGCCGTCGCTGGATGTGGTGATAGTGGTAACGAAAGTAAAGGCTACACCGATGAACAGGTGGCGAGTGCAGTAAAATGTACAAACCAAGCTGAAGGTGGCTTGTGTGAAAATAATATCGGAGGCAATACTTGGGGTGTGATTGACAACTTCTACCCAGATAACTGCAACTCTGGCATATATTGCTTTGATGATGGCTCCGAAGCACCGCAAAACCCCGGGTTAACGCGATTTGTCGAAGGAACACTGATCCCTGTTTACTATCGAGACAAGATTGATCCACGTTTCGTTGCGACCATGGATTATATCGAGGGTTTAGTGGGCTATCAGATGTTTGAGCGCAAAGGCGTGGTTAATATTGACATCTCTGACCCCAATAACATCGACCTATCCAGTTTAGATACCGATTGGGGATTCATACTAAGCCAAGGTACTTCAATTGGCTTAATGAGTGGTTTCTGTAGTCAGGGAACTGTCTCTGTTGCACCGTATTCGTACAACATCACATCCCATATCGTTTCTGCAACTGACTACGGCATTAAATACCCTGCAGCTAAATGGGGTAAAGATCATAAATTTACATGGGTAAATTTAGACAGTGTTACTGGCGCCAATAACGGGCTGATCACCTGCAGTGCAACTGCGCCACAAGCTGTTGCGACCCATGAGTTTGCACATGCTTTAGGCTTGAACAATCATTTTAGTGGATTTGGCTTTGATGGTGCGTGGGGGAAAAATGCTGAACGTGTTTTGAAGACGATGTACAGCGGTCAAAATCCGCAAGGGCAACCATTTGATAGTTTGATTGTAGAAAATTAATGACATGAAAAACGCTGGCCAATCGTCGGCGTTCTTTTCTTCAGTTAATCATTAAACGCGGTCACCAGAAAGCCACAACTCTTTTAGTTCCAATACCGCGCTCGAGCTCTCGATAAATTATCCTGACACCGCGTACCAGCGAGATTCCAGTATAACACGCCTGAATCGAAGTTATCTCAACGCCCTGAACGATGCTAAAAAACGCGTATCGTTTTAAACGTCGAGTACAAGGGCCTAATAAGCCTGTTCCAGCTTTTCTTGTGGCGTTGGTCTTACCAAACACCACTTCCCTACAGGTGATTGATGACCGTTGAAAACAAGCCCATATCACGGGCTAACACACTGACTAAGAGGGAAAATACTCCACCTATGTGTATAGGCATAGAAGCATGCAGTATCGCACATTATTGGGCGTGAGAATTCATCAAGTTCGGGCATGATGCCCGTATTATGCCCGCCTAACATGTAGGCCTTTATTGCACCAAGGGCAAAAGCACCCTCTTAATTCAGGGAGTGTGCGGTTCAGATTACAAAAAGTATGGCACCTGGGAATGCCTGAAAAGCCAACTGTCGATTTTTCAAACTCACTTTGGGGCAAAACCTTCTCACGCTACCGCCCTTTACTTATCGGCACGCAACACGCCATTCTTGTCTAGTTTATCTGGCTAGAATGTACCATGACGTTCATAAAACGAGACTTGATTTTGATCGCATGGGCGTTTGAGTGGGGAGATTTTGTTCAATTAAATGTGTCAGTTGAAGAGTGAGCAGGGGGTTGGCTAAGTTGCGCGGCATCTAACATTCAAAGCGTTAGTGCTTTAAGGCAGTGGCGTTCTTCCTGTCGCCCTTTGGCAAGTAATAGAACGGGAACTCGTCACCCGATATTTCGCTTGCTTTTGCACCAACGCAGGATAAAATTCGCGCCCTTGATACTCAGAGACTTGCCTTAAATGAACAAACTATCGCTATGTGCAGCATTGGCTTCAGCAGCACTACTATCGGGTTGTGTGACATTCCCGACTCAGGAATCAGAACAAGTTAAAGTGATTTGGGATGATGTAAATGCGATTCAAGGATGTGAGCATAAAGGGACAGTGATCGGCTCGGAAGGTCACTTCTATGATTACTGGCTTCATGCAGACAAAGACATGGTATGGGGAACGTTGAACCAAATGCGTGCGAAAGCAGCAGCAAATGGTGGCAACGTGTTGTACTTGTATCAACCATTTGGTTTCTCAAGCTCTGTGACCATGTTTGGCAACGCGTATGCGTGTGCAGATGAAACAATGGCTGAGCTTGAAGCTGCGACATCGATGGAAATGGAAGCCGTGGCTGACATCATCGAAGGCCAATAGGCGACGATAAGCAAACTATCAGTCATTGTTAAGAAGGCCATCAGCAAGCCATCAGAAATCAAAAAAGGGCATCACCGTTATCGGTGATGCCCTTTTTTATACTCGCCGTTTGCCGAGAAGGGGGACGGAAACAAGACGTCAGCGTTAAGCCAACACACTCTCTTGCGCACTGGTCGCACTAAGCTGTTCGTTTAACCCTTGTGCTAAACGCGTCACGGCCTCTGCCAGTTCTTCATTGGTCGCGTTAGTGAAGTTCAAACGAAGTGCTGCTTTCGCACTTTCAGGTTTCGGATAGAACACTGGGCTTGGTACAACAGCAACGCCATTGCTTAGCAGGGATTTTGCCAAGGCGAAGGTATCGCATGCTGGCAGAGATACCCATACAAACATGCCGCCATCAACCGCGTTCAATTCACAACCCGCAGGCAGTTTTTGCTGCAATTCACTAAACAAGGTTTCATAGC
Organism: Enterovibrio calviensis DSM 14347; assembly: GCF_000621165.1. Taxonomy (GTDB): domain Bacteria; phylum Pseudomonadota; class Gammaproteobacteria; order Enterobacterales; family Vibrionaceae; genus Enterovibrio; species Enterovibrio calviensis. Next base: position 989,587 of record NZ_JHZA01000001.1, read on the forward strand.
GAGATTTGTACAGCGAGCGAATCGTATCAATGTGTTGGTCGAAAGCTGGGTGTTCGAGCAGCCCAAGAAGCAAGGCTTGCATTGGCACACTTGAATGCAGATCCGCGCCTTGTTTTACTTTCACCATCGGCTCGATATAGCTTCGTTTGCCCGTTACCACACCAATACGAAGTCCTGGCGAGGCAATCTTTGAGAAAGAGCGAAGCACGATAGAGTGCTGCGGGCAGAATTCAGACACCAACGGGAGCGCATCACCGGAAAAACGCAGTTCGCGATACGGGGCATCTTCAATCAAAGCGACATTGTATTTCACGCACAATTCAGCGACCTGTTGTCGCGTTTCCAATGACCAACATACCCCTGTTGGGTTATGGAAATCAGGCACGGCGTAGAACATCTTCGGAGATTGCTCTGCAAAGCAGGTTTCAAGCGCCGTCAGATCTGGCCCAAACTCGGTTTGAGGCACAGTCACCATGTCGGCTTGCACCAAGCCAAACACCTGCATCGCGCCCAAATAGCTTGGCGCTTCCATGACAACTTTGTCACCCGGATTAACATAGGCACGTGCAATCAAGTCCAACCCTTGTTGTGACCCTGTGCAAACCATCGCCATGTGACTCTCAGGCAGAGCAAAGTATGAATTGAGGTAGTCGAGCAAAGGCCCATAACCTGCTGTCGCGCCGTATTGAAACACTTCTGGCATGTCGGACAGGCTTTCAAGCGTGGCTTTCATTAAATCGATGGGAAAGGTTTTTTCATCAGGCAATCCACCCGCAAGGGAGATGACATTTTTGTCAGACGCTGCGGCGAGAATCTCTCGAATGTATGAAGATGGGATTTGCTGGAGCGCTGTTGCGATTTCCATATCTGTACCTGAACGATGAAATGAGTGAGCTATCAGCGAATATTACATCGCATTGTGTTTTTTGGCATGTCCATTTATGCTGTTCGATATGTCCATTTATGCTATTTCTTCGAATGAGCCAGCAACATATTTCCCGCATCAATGATGTGCTCTACTACATTCACCAAGATATTGGTCGCGATCTTCCTGCAAAATCGCTTGCCGATGTGGCGGCGTATTCTGAGCAGCATTTTCACCGTATTTTCAAGCGAGTCGTGGGGGAGTCGATTCATCAATACATCCGCCGTACCCGCATGGAATATGCGGCAAACCAACTGATGTTTGATACTCACTCCTCTGTGGTCGATATTGCCAGCAAATGCGGTTTTAGCTCGGTGTCTTCGTTCAGTCGCGCATTCAAAGCAACGTTTCAAGTTGCGCCTGGCGAGTGGCGAAAGCACGATATGGAAAACTCAGACAAGCCTTACTTAAAAGATCCCGACGTGTCGGCGGGGTATGAACGGGTATCGGCAATTAGCTTACCTCAACCGAAAATTGAGGAAGTCCCGGAGCGATTCGCGGCTTATGTTCGCCATGTGGGATATAACCGTTCAATTAAAAACGCATGGCGCGTGCTCATGGCGTGGGCTGACAGCGAAGGTCGAGATTCGTCCGTTCAGTTTGGCTTACATCACTCCAATCCTGCATGGGTCGAGTTAGACAAATGCCGATACGTTGCCTGCATTGCCATTGATAAGCCCATAAAAGTGCGCGGTGTTGTGAATCAGTTGGTGGTACCGGGGGGATTGCACGCCGTGTTTCCACTTAAAGGCGTTTATGGCGAATTGTTGCCACAAATAAGCAAAGTGCTTGAGCAGTGGCTGCCCGCTTCGGGGTTTAAACTAGGCTCGACGCCCGCATACGTGCATTACCGAAAGAATCATTTCATTGAAGACGATGAAAGGTTTGAACTCGATTTCTATTTGCCGATCAGTTTCTTTTAAGATCTATACGCATATATGGTCTCCTCCCTTTTTGCAAGACATCGAGTTTGTTTTCCAGCGCCACTGTCGCTTTATTGAACCCTCGCGTCAGCACTAAATGATTAATCCAAAGACTCAGCCTATCCGTCTTTGTTTTTGCTTGGCTCACCACCGCCTGGGCGCCATGAATAACCAAAGACCGCAGGTTTTTGTCTCCGCGTTTGGTTATTCCTAGTAGCACCTCGCGACCTCCCGTACTGAATTGCCTTGGTACTAACCTTTGTGCCGCTAAAGCATCTCGTCCCCGTTTGTATTGCTTGCCTTCTGCTATCCAAGCTTTCACTGCGTAACTCACCACAGGGCCAAAGTCTGGCAGCGTCATTAATTGCTGACACGTTTCATCTTGTTTAACGGCATACTTTAGTTGTTCATCATACCAAGCTAATTCTTCATCAAGGCTTATCAACCTAACCTGCTGACGACGAAGTAATTGCTTGAAATAATCCGTTAAACCCTCCTCTGTATTTTCTAGAATATGGGGGAGCATCTGCCTTAAAACTTGACTGCCTATAGGTAAAACAACCCCATATTCCGCCATCAACCCTCTGATATGGTTGATTAAGCGAGTACGCTCTGTCGATAAATGCCTGCGCATTTGTAAAAAACTCTGTTCATCTTGCTGAGCTAAGTTTTTAATTGAAACTTGGCGGATGGCACCATGGAGGCTGGCTTCTACGATTTTTCTCGCATCGTTGTAATCATTTTTTTGACCTCGTAAGTAACCTTTTACGTGCTGAGGTGGCAACAACTGAACATCGTGCCCTAACTTTCGAATTTCTCGCCCCCAATGGTGCGCTGAGGCACACGCTTCCATGGCAACCACCGCCGGCATTTGCTGGGAGAAAAATGTGAAAACTGGGTTCGGCTGAATTTTTTCCTGCCGATAGGCTTACCTTGATGGTTGAGCCCAAATAAATAAAAGCTGTTCTTTGCTAAATCAACGCCAATCACCTTACAATTCTTCATGGTCTTCTCCTGTCCGACTTAGATAGTGCTTAGTAACTCTATCTTGGCGCATTTTTAATGACGCCGTATGGGGCGGGAGGAGACCATTTCATCAAGCAACCTGAAGATGCTCGATTTCAGAGGCCATCAGAGTGTTCAATTCAAGGCAAACTCTTGTAGGAATATTCATCTACTTCGGCATTCAATGATTCGTTGTGTTGTCATGGAGCGAAATGGTCATTTGAATGACTTACTCGACGTTTATGTAACAGGACTGAGTGAATGGATCTCCACAAAATGTATACGGCAGATTGATACGCGCAATTGGAAAGAACTGCTTTCTCGAATCAAAAGAGGCGTATTGATAATGTCTATGGGATTGTCAGCACAAGAGATGGATACCATGTTTGGTTCGAAAAGCGTATTGATATATCTCACCCTAAGTGAGTAGAAGGACAATCGACAGGTATTCCTAGCGAATCAATTTAGGATTGGGCTGGAAGGATTGCACAAAAGTTATAGTTAAATTAGAGACCATCAAGCGTCGTACAAGTTCAATCTGGCACATCACAGGTCTGCTGAATTAAGCTTTCTTGTTGATAAATCAGCACAATTTTATTTACGTAATTTTACTCGTACTGTGGGAATTGATTGACACAGTTGACGTAAATACTTACGCTGGCACTGCAGGCGGGATAGGAGTATACGGTGACTACATCTAAAATGGGTGCTGAATTTAAAAAAGCTACGATACACGAAGCTGCAAAAATCGCAGGTGTATCAATCGCTTCTGTTAGTCGAGCTTTAAATAACAAACCGGGGATCAGCGAAAAAACGCGTAAAAAGATTCTCGATATATGTAAAGAATTGGGTTATGTACCAAGCACGTCTGCTCGTGAATTGACTGGTAGTCACAAAAATACCATCGCAATTTCACTCGGTCCGCACGATTTTTACGCCTCTCGTTACCTCGGTATGCTATGGCCTTCATTGTCTGCTTCAATCCGTAACTCTGGACGCAACTTATTGCCTGTAAGCTTTGGTGAAGTGGATTTAGAGCAGGTTGGTGGCGCTATTTTACTTGGTATTACCCACAACGATCCGCGCATTGAAACTTGCAAAGAAATGGACTTACCTTATGTTTGTATCGGCATGAGTGAAGGCTCTTTTTGGGTTGCTCCAGATGATTTCAATGGTGGCCGCGAAGCTGCGCAACACCTTGTAGGTAAAGGCTTAACAGACATTTGCTTTGTGACTCCAACGAATTACGGCGACGGTTATCAGTTTAGACATCAAGGCTACATGTCAGTGATGGCGAGTAATGCCTTACCTGTACGAGAGCTTCGAACGGGGTCAGATCCGTTGGGTGAAATTGCCGCATACCGCTACTTTATTCAATTAGAGAAATCAGCGCTTGAAAGTTATCAAGGTTTTGTTTGTGAGTGTGATGAGACTGCACTAGGTGTCATTGCGGCGTTGAAAGATCGTGGGTATTCCTTACCTAAAGACTTTTCAGTAGTGGGATACGATGACCTGCCAGGTATTTCACGAGAGTTGACAACTATTGTTCAAGATACAGACAAAATTGCGGCAAGAGTCGCTAGTATGCTAGAGCAAGCCATGCTTGGTGGGCAGCCTGTAGGGTCGGTGGTTCCTGTATCGCTGCGAGTAGGTAAGACTACATAACAATAAAGTATCATTGGTTAAGAGCATGGCAATGGTCATGCTCTTTTTTTTGTCTGTCATCCTCAGTCAAACAGATCGTGTCCACTTCCCATTTGATGAGACAACTCATCACTAGAGGTTTCCAGTTTTCTCCGGTATTCCGCCTGAGGGATATTGCCTAAACCTTCGTGGGTTCGCTCTTCGTTATAATCACACATCCATACCCATGCCATATCCCGAACCTGCTCGAGAGAATCAGACAAATAGACGTTCAAGAACTCGCGACGGAATGAGCCATTAAATCGTTCAACAAAGCCGTTATCCATTCGCAGCTGTTTAGGCAAGGCCGCGCTCTTGTTCCAACTGCTCGAGGACACGTATCACACGTCCCGCTGGCAAGCGGGTATCTACTTCTATTGTGTTGCCTCATCAAGAATATTGAGCGTCCGAAAGCGTTTTCCGTAATTCAGGGAGACATCTACAAAGTCGAGTGCCCATTGGTGGTTTGGTGTATCCACCACATCCAGCGCATCCAGCGGCATAGCAATTCGTGGCGGTGGTGCGCGCTTTTGTCAATTACGCATACGCTTCCTTTGAGTAATTTTTACGTATGCATAACTTTGTATAAACCTTTTATCTGATTGATTCGTTTACTTCTAGGATGTCAAAGAGAAGAACTTAGTCAAAAATGCACCTTTTTTGCTATCTTGATCACTTTTTTAGTGCGTCCAGGTACGTAAGAGAGTTTTTTGTGACCACCTTAACGTAAGCGCTTACGTTAAGTGCGGCATAATACGTTCAGACTTTGAAATGAATGTACTGAGGGCAACATGAAAAAAACAATATTGGCAGCGTCCCTACTTGCCGCAAGCCTATCTGCTAATGCTGCTGAGAAAACGGAAATTACTATTGCTGGTTGGGGTGGTAATGATGTCGTAGTACTAAACAACTTAGTGAAAGAAGTGCTAGCGGACGACTTTGAAAAAGCGAGCCTTAGCGTTAAATACCTAGCGGTAGAAGGCGATTTCTCTCAGTTTATTACTAACTCGTTGTCTGCTGGTACTGCACCTGATGCGTTCTATATTGATGTGGTTAACGCCAATACATTAGTTAACTCAGGCAAAGTTGCAGCAAACAATGACTCACTAAACAACGTTAGTTCAAGTGTGATCCCAAGCCTAAATAACGCATTTACGTTAAACGGCAAGCAATACGGCATCGCAAAAGACTTCAACACCATTGCACTGCAATACAACAAAGACATTTTTGATGATGCAGGCGTTGACTACCCAACCGACCAAGACTCTTGGGAAGATTTACGTAAAAAACTTATCGCAGTGAAAGATGCGTTAGGTGATGAAGTTTCTGGTCTTTGTGTAATGCCTGACTACGCACGCTTTGCGCCGTTCGCCTTAGCGACGGGTTGGAAACCATTCAATGATCAAGGAATGACGGTTCTTGACGAGAACTTTGAGCGCGCATTCAATTTTTATACCGGCCTTGTTTCTGAAGACAAAGTGGGCATTTTAGCCTCTGACTTTGGTCATGGATGGGGGGGAGGCTGTTTTGGTACAGAAGAAACAGCAGTAGCTTTCGAAGGTAACTGGATTAGCGGTTATCTTCGCGATAAAGCGCCAAACTTACCTTACGGCACAACGCTAATGCCAACCGATCCGAAAACGGGTGAACGTGGCAACCTATTATTCACTGTTGCTTGGGGCGTAAATTCAGACGGCAAAAACGTAGAGGCAACGCAAAAAGCGGTTGAGATCTTAACCAGTAAAAAAGCGCAAGAGTGGGTATTAGATTCTGGTCTGGCACTGCCAAGCCGTGAGGCACTGAGCAATTCCGATTTCTTTGACGTTGAGGATGCAGAAAGCGAGCTGGCGAAGCAGGTGTTTAATGGCGCATTAGAAGGCAATGTTGAACCATTTGCATTTGGTGACCATGGAACAGCTTGGATGACACCAATCAATGAAGCGTTGAACTCTGTACTTCTTGGTCAAATGACGCAAAAAGAAGCGATCAAAATGGCACAGGCAAAGTACGAAACGCTGACAGCTAACTAACAGGGCGTACGATGAACTCTTTACGTTTACGCCAACAAGTTTACGGATGGCTCCTTACTGGGCCATTTGTACTGACTTTAGTGGTGTTCTTCCTTTATGCATTAGTTCGAACGGTCTATTTCAGTTTTACTGATTATGATCTGTTTAGCGACGCAATCTGGGTCGGCCTGGCAAACTTTAAAGCTTTGCTCTCTGACGATTTATTTCTTCTGTCACTGGCAAATACAGTTTGGTTTTCTCTAATCGTCACCTGCGTTCAAACGGTGTTGGCACTTGGTTTAGCCATCTTAGTGAACTCTAAGATTCGCGCGAAAAGTTTCTTTAGAACCGCTTTTTATCTGCCAAGTGTTCTTTCGAGTGCGGCGGTTACGCTTATCTTTATCTGGTTTTACCAAAAGAATGGTTACCTAAACGGTTTCGTAACGGATGTAGTCAATCACTACCCACACATCAGTTGCTTCGCACTTATTGCAATTGCAACACAGTTTGCTCTTGTAACAAAAGATCGCGTTAAGGGTTTACCTGTAGGTTGGTTAGACCCAGCTTGGGCAATCATCTCCGTGATTGTAGCTGGCGTGGCAACCGTTATCGCAAGTGCAATCGGTTGGATTGAAGTAACTCAAAATGTTGTTGAGGTTAACTGGCTAAACACACGGGATCATGTAGGTCCTATGCCACTGACGCTTTGGGCGATTGTTATTCAGAACATCTACACCACGATTCCTACGTTCATGCTGCTGTTCCTCGCTGGCTTGCAAGGCATTCCGGGTGAGCTTTACGAAGCGGCGCGCATTGATGGAGCGAACAAGTGGCAACAACACTGGAACATTACGATTCCTCAACTAGCACCGGTGACGTTCGTCGTCGTGACCTTCTCAATTATCGGTACGCTACAAATGTTTGACCAAGTAGCACTACTTGGCTCGGCAGCACCGTTGGAATCACGTATTACGCTGGCTTACTACGTTTACCACAATGCCTTCCCACCGGGTGGTACGCCACAAATCGGCATGGCAAGTGCAGCAGCATTGGTATTGGCATTCATCACGTTGGCAGTGGTTTATCTGCAGAAAATCTTTGGTGTGAAGGAGAAGGCAGATGACTAATCCCGTTTCGACCATGAATCACGATGATGCGAAACCTATGGCATCAATGGAAGAGATTTCCAAGTTCCAAGCGCGCCGTCGCTGGGCAAAAGTCGCTTGGGTTTACAGTGCTTTGCTACTGGTTGCGACTATCATGCTAGGTACGTTCGTGGTGGCTTTCTTAGCGAGTTTGAAAGATAACCCACTAGAGCAGCCATTTAAGTTCAACTTTGCTCAGGTTCAACCAAGCAACTGGGGTGCTGCTTACCAACTAGGTAAAGAAGGTAACGATGCGCCAATGTTCGGTGGTTTTGCTCCGGGCGCAGAAGTGAACTTCACCGTGACTTACGCGGTGGAAGACGGCAAAGAGTTGGCAACGCCAGAGATTGAAGTGCCACGCCGTCGTCCAGGTACAGGCATGGCTGCGGCTATCGTGACCGACTTTGCTGCCGATTACGCGCAAGTCAGCGAGCCTGTGCTGGTAGACACTAACGACAACGTGACGTTTGTTGAGAGGCGTGGTCGTCGTGAACTTACTAAGCAAGGTCACAGCCAAACGTGGGCGTTTTCCATCAAGTATCAAGGGCAAGGTCCGGAGATTGCAACGTTACCACTAACGGTAGAAGCGCCGCGCGGCCAAGTGCTGATTGATAGCACGCTAGCACCAAGCAAGATGGAACGTCGTGGCCGTGTCGCGGCATGGGATAACGCAGCGCCGGGTGTGATTGGTTATGTATTTAAGTCTTACGTTCGCGTGTACACCGAGTCGGTGAGCCTAGATACAGGTAAGAGCTTATTTATGAGCTGGACCATCAACTCGTTCTTCATTGCGATTGGTAAGGTGATTCTTACCCTGTTCTTTGCATGTACTGCGGGTTATGCCTTGGCTCGATTGAAGTTCACTGGTGCACGTGCTGTGTTCGCTTTCATGTTGTTCAGCATGATGATTCCGGGTCAAGTGACCTTCATTTCTAACTATCTGATTTATAAAGATATCGGATTATTGAATACGCCATGGGCGGTCATCACCGCGGTCGTCGCTTCGGGTCAGGTTCTGATCATGAAACAGTTCTTCGAGAACATTCCGAAAGAGCTGGAAGAAGCCGCAATCGTAGATGGCGCAAGTCCTGCTGTGATTCTTTGGAAGGTATTTATGCCACTGGCGAAGCCAGCCATCTTGTCGGTCACCATCCTTGGTTTCCAAGGTGCTTGGAACGACTTCTTCTGGCCGCTTGTGGTGATTAACAGCCCAGCTGACGCGTTCACGCTTCCTGTTGGTCTGCTGAGTTTACGTAACGCCTATGGCGTTGCAGGTGACTGGAACCTCATCTTGGCGGGGGCTTTCCTGTCAACAATCCCAGCACTGATTGTATTTATGGTTTTCCAACGTTACTTCGTGGGTAACGACATTTCTTCCGCTGTTAAAGGTTAAATTTCGGGGTTATTTTAGATGTTTATGAACTACAACGCTGGTCAAGGCGAACTTAAAAATTGGATCGTTGAAGAGACGGCGTTTGACTCAGCTTTCCAAGGCAAATGTGAAGTGGTTATGAGCCAAGGTAATGGCTACATGGGTGCGCGTAGTGCAACGGAAGAAAAATACGTGGGCCAAGTTCGCAACCTTTTCGTTGCTGGTACTTACAATAAGTTTGATGCAGACGAAGTAACTGAGCTGCCAAACTCTGCAGACATGAGCTCGATTGAAATCTTCATCGATGGTCGCCGTTTCCACCTAGAAACAGGTGACGTGGGTAATTACTCTCGTCGCCTAAACGTGAAAAACGGTGAGCTAATCCGTGAATTCACATGGACAAACAACGAAGGTAAAAGCTTTGAGATGCGTTTCCGTCGCTTCTTCTCGCAAGCAAACCTTCACCTAATGGCATTCGACGTTCAAGTAAAAGCACTGAACAGCGATGCAAAAATCGAAATCCGCTCTGGTGTGGATGCGCAGCTTTCTAACTCTGGTGCACAGCACTTCCACGAAGGCGAAAAGCGTATTTACGATAAGCGTTTTATCGAGCTTCTACAACACACCACAGAGAGCAAAGTAGACTTTGTATTCCTAACGTCTCACCGCTACCTAGTTGACGGCCAAGAGACAGAAATCGACCCATCACTTGCGATGGACCGTCGTAAAGTATGGGTCAACATCAACTACGATCTGAAAGCGGGCGAAACGTTCGGCACAGAAAAAGTCGGTGTGGTTCATACATCTCGCGACAAGCAGTTCGATGTTGAAGGTTACGAGCTTCAAGCACTTCGTGACCACGCTCTAACGAACCTAAAAACCAATGCTGACCGCAGCTTTGATGAGCTTCTAGAAGAGAGCGCAGCAGAGTGGGATAAGCGTTGGGCAGGCATGAACATCACCATCGGTGGTAGCGATTTCGACCAACTTGCGATCCGTTTTGCTCAATACCAGCTAAACATCTTTACGCCAATGCATGACTCTCGCTTCGGTATCGGCGCGAAAGGTCTATCTGGCGAAGGCTACAAAGGTCACTCGTTCTGGGATACCGAAGTATTCATGCTTCCGTTCTTCATCTACACCATGCCAGAAGTGGCGCGCAGCCTACTTGAGTACCGCTTTAAGACACTAGACGGTGCTCGTAAGAAAGCGCGAGACAACGGCTACATCGGTGCACAGTTCCCATGGGAATCGGCACTAACGGGTGAAGAAGTAACGCCAGTATGGGGCGCAGTAGACATCATCACGGGTAAATCTACGAAGATTTGGTCTGGCTTTATCGAGCAGCACATCACGTGTGACATCACTTACGCATTGTGGCAGTACTACCAAATCACAGGCGACCAGAAGTTCATGGACGACATGGGCTACGAGGTTATGTTCGACACAGCAACGTTCTGGACAAGCCGCCTAGATTGGTTAGAAGACCGCAACATGTGGGGTATTTGTGACGTAATCGGTCCTGATGAGTACAAAGAGCACATCGACAACAACGCGTTCACTAACTACATGGCGGTAGAGAACATCAAACTAGCGATTCGTTACTACGAGGATCTAGAAGCGTCGAACCCAGAGCTACTGGCTAAGCTGTCTGACAAGTTAAACCTAGTTGAAGCTCGTCAAATGTGGCTAGATCGCGTAGACAACATCTACCTACCGAAGCCACGTGCTGAAGATAAGGTAATCCCACAGGATGACACTTACCTACAGAAAGAAATCATCGACCTGACTAAGTACAAAGAGCAGCCATTCGTTGGTGGTCTGTTCCAAGACTACAACCTAGAACAGGTTAACGACATGCAGGTTTCTAAGCAGGCGGACATCATGGTGCTGTTCCTTCAGCAAGAAGATAAGTTCGACCTTGAAACCAAGCTGGCAAACTGGAACTACTACGAGCCGAAGACGCTACACGATTCGTCGCTAAGTCTGTCTACGCACTCGGTTCTGGCGTCAGATGTTGGCAACCCAGAACTGTCTTACGACCTGTTCCAACAAGCCGCGTCTATCGACATCGGTCAGAACATGAAGAGCTCGGATCACGGCATTCACGCGGCGTCTATCGGCGGCATGTGGCAGTGTGTGGTTTACGGCTTTGGTGGCGTTCGTATGCTAGGTGGCAACCTGCGTATCAACCCTAACCTTCCTAAGCAATGGGAAAGCCTGAACTTCCCAATCTACTGGAAAGGTGAGCGTCTAGAAGTGACGGTTGACCAAGCGCAAGTTCGTATCGAGCGTCCAGAGTTCAGCGGCCAAGTGCTAAACATCGAAGTTGCAGGCGAGCCACGTGCTATCGATTCAACAGAGGTGACGTTCAATGTGTAAGGCATTCATTTTCGACTTAGATGGCGTTATCACGGATACGGCTGAGCTGCACTACCAAGCGTGGCAGCGTATGGCGAACGAAGAAGGTTACTACTTCGACCGTGAAATCAATGAGCAGCTTCGTGGCGTGTCTCGTCAAGCGTCACTGAACATCATCTTGAACGGCAAAGAGATCAGCGAAGAGAAGTTTGATGAGCTAATGAAGCGTAAGAACGATTACTACGTGGATCTGTTGAACACGATTTCTGCGAAAGACGTTCTACCGGGTATTGAGCAATTCCTACTTGAGCTAAACGCACGTGGCATCAAAGTGGCACTGGCGTCAGCAAGTAAGAATGCTCGTCCTATCCTGCACCGTCTTGGGCTAACCCCACTGTTTGATGCTATCGGTGATGGTTGGTCGGTGACTCGTTCTAAACCTGCTCCAGACGTGTTCATTCACGCCGCTGGTCAAGTGGGCGTCAATGCGAATGAATGCATTGTGGTGGAAGATGCCGAAGCAGGCGTAGATGCAGCCAAAGAAGCAGGCATGCGCGTGGTAGGCATCGGCCCTGATGAGCGTGTGGGTCATGCGAACTGGCGCTTCGACGACACTAAAGGTATGAACTTGGCCGACATAATCGGTTAATGGGTTGAGCGTGAGCGCAACCAAACAGTGAGATGGAGCAGTCGCTGGTTTCAGGGCGCTGCTCCAAAATCACCTAATGCCCAGATAGAGAATTATAGGTAGAACCATGGCACGTTTAGAACTGAAGAACATCAACAAAATTTATCCAGATGGTGCCCATATTATCAAAGATGCCAACCTGACGATTGAAGACGGTGAGTTCACGGTATTTGTTGGGCCATCGGGCTGCGGTAAATCTACCATGCTACGTATGGTGGCGGGTTTGGAAGATATCTCATCAGGTGATATGTGCTTAGATGGTGAGGTCGTAAATAATCTCTCGCCCACTGATCGCGGTATTGGCATGGTGTTCCAATCATATGCGTTATATCCGCATATGACGGTCTACGAAAACATTGCGTTTGGTTTAAAGTTGGCGAAGAAAAGTAAGCAAGCTATTGAATCTTCTGTCCGTGAAGTGTCAGAAATGCTTGAGCTGACTAGCCTTTTGAAGCAAAAGCCAAGTCAGCTTTCTGGCGGTCAGCGTCAGCGAGTGGCGATAGGTCGTGCCATCGTGCGCAACCCCAAACTCTTTCTTCTTGATGAGCCATTGTCAAACTTGGATGCATCGTTGCGCGTTCGAATGCGTTTGCAGTTAGCGGAATATCACAAAAAACTCAAATCTACCGTGATTTACGTAACCCACGATCAGGTTGAAGCAATGACGCTAGCCGACAAAATCGTGGTACTTCGCACAGGCGTTGTAGAGCAAGTAGGCTCGCCTCTGGAGCTGTACTACTTTCCTCAAACGCTATTCGTAGCAGGCTTTATCGGCTCTCCAAAAATGAACCTGCTGCCAGCGACACTGGTTTCTGCTTGCAATGAAAAAGCAACGGTAGAAGTGGGTGACTACACCTTCCAAGCGGACGTTAACGCAAAAGGCGCAACACAAGGCGCATTGATGACGCTTGGTATCCGCCCTGAAGACATCCATCTTGATGAAGAAGGTGTGGGTGTGATTGTTGAGGGCTTCGAACGCCTAGGGACAGAATCGCTTCTTTACACCACGCTAGTACGCGGTGGTCAGGAAGTATTGGTTCGAGTGCCAGGTACCGTGTATGTAGAAATCGGCCAACGATTGAACATCCGCATTCCGGCTGAGAAATGTCACTTATTCGATAGCAAAGGTCAGGCGTTCCAACGTGGCATGACGTTGAGCGATTTGATTACGCCTCCGCCGCAAATCAAACAAGCGAGTTAATTCGCAAGACACCGAATAGAAAACGAATTTTAAAAATAAGCCCGCATCGCGGCGGGCTTAAGCATTACTGCGCTCTCATTTTGGGTTGCAGCCCAAATCGAGCGTAATTTAACGCCTGTTTCAGCAGGCATTGTGTCGCTCCCTTCGGGGGCATCAGTAAAGACGTGATAATAAGGCAATAACAATGAAAAAAACAGTAGTAGCATCTTCTATACTCTTTGCGCTTACGTTCTCATCCCAGTCACTTGCAGCTGAGGCCCTTAGTGAACAAGCAAAGAAAGACGCCAAACTTGCCGCTCAGGTAGAAGAGCTTAAGTCTGAGTATTCAAATGCAGAGCTATTGTCTGCGCTCAATGTGCCTCAGCCAGAGCCAAGCAAGTTTCATGGCTCTTTTGGCACGAATGTGGAAGTTGAACGAATCATTCGCGATGACGGTGTCAATGAAGGCAAAGTGAAGTACACCATTGCTCAGGGTGGTTTCCGCCATGATGATCTGCCTGGTTGGGATTTTGGTTTTTATTCTGGTCGTGAAGAGCTGTTTAACGGCAACTTAAAACACGCAACATACAACCGCGGTGTCAACTCGATTCAAGAGATCTACGTTAACCGCAGTTACAGCCATGAAAAAGGCAATATTGGTTGGGGACTGAAACTGGCGGGTGAAAGCATTGATAAACGCACAACGCCCGGAGCGAAAGTGTTTGGTTCTTATCAGTTAACAGACCGCCTTGGCATGCATGGTTACGCGCTATACCACGTGGAATACAAACGCGGAACGGGTGAGTTTCCATACTGGGAAATTGAGCCAGGATTTGGTTACCGCATCAATGATAATACCGGTGCTTGGTTAAACTTCCGTCTGCAAGAAGGTCAATGGAATGCGAAAGATGGTTACTCAGAAACGGAGACTGAGTGGATCATCAAACCTGGTATTTGGCACAACTTTGGCAAACTGTCCGCGTCTATTTGGGGTGAGTTTGGTGCGTTTGAGAAAAACGTCGATGCTACTGGTGCTCACGCTTGGACTGAAGAATATTCAAAGCTTGGTGTGTCTGCAAATTACCCTTTGTCTGATAACTGGCGCGTGTTTGGCGAAGCAAGCTACAAAAAAATCGACTTCGCAAGTGGCGCTCAGCGCGAGCAATTTGATGGCTACATTCCATTGGTGATCCTTGGTCTGAACTACAGCTTCTAAATAGCGTCCGGCTCTCCCAATCTCTGTATGGGAGAGCCGTCTATTTGAATATGGCTAGCTTTGGATGGAAGGGGGAGATTCGCCGCTTAGCCCATGTCAACACCCTCACAAAGCTAAATGTATTCACAACAACATTGGATTGGCTTATGAGCGAACAGTATCGCCCTTTATTGCATATGACGCCTAATTCAGGTTGGATGAACGATCCAAACGGACTGGTATTCTTCAATGGTTATTATCACCAGTTTTACCAGTATTACCCAAACGATACGGTTTGGGGACCAATGCACTGGGGACACAAAATCAGCACCAATCTGATAGATTGGCAAAAGCTTGAGCCTGCACTGTATCCAGATGAATCTGGTATGTGCTTCTCGGGCAGTGCGATTGTCGATTGGCACAACACCTCAGGTTTATTTGAGGCCGGTAAACCAGGTTTATTGGCGTTCTACACCTCGTTTATTCAACCTAAAGTGACATTGGCTGATGGCACTGAAATTGAAGAACCAATTCAGCAGCAGTCTCTCGCTTATAGCCAAGATGGCATGACGTGGAAGAAGTTCGCCAACGGCGCACCGATCATTACTGCACGGGGCAATCCGGATTTCCGTGATCCTAAGGTGATTTGGCATGAGCAAAGCCAAGCGTGGGTGATGGTGGTGTCTTGCGGTCAACATATCGAGTTCTACCGTTCGACCAACCTATTGGATTGGCGTTTAGTGAGCGAGTTTGGCTACCGTCATGGTGCGCACAGTAAAGGTCCTTGGGAATGCCCAGACTTGTTTGAACTACCTATCGAAGGCTCACAAGAAACACGTTGGGTATTGGTGGTTGGCATTGGTGAGGGTGCTCATTGTGGCGGAGCAGGTACGCAGTATTTTATCGGCGACTTTGATGGCGAAACCTTCATCAATCACAATCATCCAAATACCGTATTGTGGCTCGATTTCGGCCGTGATTACTACGCGACTCAGTCATTTTCTGACGTCCCTGCTGAAGACGGTCGCCGTATCGTCAGTACATGGATGAGTAATCACCAATACTCGCTTGAGTTACCGACCCAAGAGTTTCGCAGTTCAATGGCTATGCCTCGTGAGCTCTTCCTGTTTGAAAATAAAACAGGGGTACGCGTTGGACAACGCTTTGTCAAAGAGCTTAATCAGGCGTTAAGTCTTGATGTGCAAACGCCTGAGCCAAGTGACGAACAAGCGATTAGCCTTTATAGCCTGAAAGAAGTCATGAAGTTCAGCGCTGATGTGACGCTACAAGACACACAAACGTTGCACCTGAATGTGTACAAAGATAATGCCGCTTACTTTGAGTTTGTTTGTGTCGAGCAAGGCATAGAAGTGCGCTCTGTACGTCGTGGTCAGTTTGGCTCGGAACGCATTGATGAACACTTCCCACACGACTATCGCGTGACCTTACCGATTCAGAATAAATTCCAAGTCGAAGTGTTGATCGACAAAGGCTCAGTCGAGTTGTTGATCAATGCTGGCCAATACAGCTTTACCAACCTTGTTTATGCCAAAGAAACGCAAGCAAGTGTCGCCCTGAACGTGGATAGCGGCACATTGGGGCTGAGTAATGTTGAAGTATCAAGCGTGGCAGTAAATAAATCATGTTAAACAGAAAAAGTACCGACTTAGTTCACTTACTACAACGATTTGAACGTAACGCCATTTACGTTCGTTAATAACATTTGGAAATACCTATGAAAAACCAAGTACAACTGATCACTTACGCAGACCGTCTTTCAAATGGTGGCATTGATGATCTATCTAACATGCTTGATAGCTCGCTAAACAACCTATTTTCTGGCGTACATGTTTTGCCGTTCTACTACCCAATTGATGGCAGTGACGCAGGTTTTGACCCTATCGACCATGCAAAAGTTGACGAACGACTTGGCAGTTGGGATAGCGTTAAGAAGCTTGGTGACAAAGTAGAGATCATGGCTGACTTGATCGTTAACCACGCATCTGCTCAATCACCAGAATTCCAAGACGTATTGGAAAAAGGTGAAGAGTCTGAATACTGGCAAATGTTCCTAAAAGAAACAGATGTTTTCCCAAATGGCATGACAGAAGTAGAAGCTGCAACGATTTATCGTCCTCGTCCGGGTAGCTGTTTCAGTGAAAAAGAGTTGAAATCAGGAAAGAAAGTAAATTTTTGGACGACATTTACTGACAACCAAATGGATATTAACGTGGAATCGCCGGCGGGTGATGCTTACCTTGAGAAGGTACTAAAACTCTTCGCTGGGAATGGCGTTAAGATCATTCGTCTTGATGCCGCAGGCTATGCAATAAAACGTGCTGGCACTAGCTGTTTCATGACTGATGAAGCTTTTGCGTTTATCAATAAGCTTTCAAACCGAGCAAACGAGCTTGGTATGGAAACCATTGCTGAGATCCACAGCCACTACAAAACACAAGTTGATGTGGCAAGCAAAGTTAACCGAGTTTACGATTTCGCACTTCCACCGCTTATCCTTCATAGTTTGTTCAATAACAACGTTAATGCATTGATTGAGTGGCTAAAAATAGCGCCAAAGAACTGTCTGACTGTCTTAGATACTCACGATGGTATTGGCATCATTGATGCTGGACCTGAAGGTGATAAGCCGGGGTTATTGACACCAGAAGAAATTGATACTCTGGTAGAAACCATGCACGACAACAGCCTTGAACAGAGCCGTAAAGCAACTGGTGCGGCAGCTAGCAATGTTGACTTGTACCAAGTGAACTGTACTTACTACGATGCGCTTGGTCGTAACGATGTGCACTACCTATTCTCTCGCGCTATTCAGTTCTTTAGCCCAGGAGTACCTCAGGTGTACTACGGTGGTCTGTTTGCTATGCAGAATGACATGACATTACTAGAAAATACGAATGTAGGTCGTGACATAAACCGCCCTTACCTAACCGAAGAAGTCGTTGCAGAGCAATTGACTAAACCTGTAGTAAAAGGGCTGGTTAAGCTAATTGAAATTCGTAACACCTCGGATGCATTTAACGGTGAAGTGACTGTAGTAGGTGAGAGTCACTCACTAAACATGACTTGGTCAAACAATGTATCTAAAGCCGTCTTGGATCTAAATCTTAAGGCACCAAGCGGTACGATTACTCTAACCAAAGGCAATGAAACAACCAAATATGACTTAGTTAAGCTGGCAAACGGACAAATCTAAGTAAAGTTTAATGAGGTTTAACTCAAGTGCCCGCTAGTTTGGTAGGTATTGTCAGCGGGCTACTGTTCGTTTGCTTTAATAATTCTAATTTATTCGTCGTTGCGAGAGGTAAAGTGATATGAACAAGGTTTGGGTAACCGGGGATGCTGTTGTGGATTTGATTCCAGATAGTGATATTCGTTATTTAAAATGCCCTGGTGGTGCTCCAGCAAACGTTGCTGTTGCCATTTCTCGCCTAGGTGGGAACACCGCCTTCTTTGGGCGCGTTGGACAAGACCCATTAGGTCGATTTATGAAGCAAGCCCTAACGGATGAGAAGGTAAATACCGACGACATGCTTCTGGATGAATCTCAGCGAACGTCAACGGTGATTGTCGACTTAGATGATGATGGTGAGCGAAGCTTTACCTTTATGGTGAAGCCAAGTGCCGACCAATTCTTCAATGTCGAAGACATCCCAACATTTGCATCTGGACAATGGATGCACAGTTGTTCTATCGCTTTGGCTAACGAACCATCACGCAGTGCAACGCTTGAAGCAATGAAACGAATGAAATCAGCAGGTGGTTTCATCAGCTTTGACCCTAACCTAAGGGAAGAAGTATGGGCAGATCCATCAGAGATCCAAGATGTGGTGATGAGTGCCGTTAAGTTAGCAGATGTGGTGAAGTTTTCTGAAGAGGAACTGACGTTCCTAACACACGCTGAAACCCTCGATTGGGCTTTGGATGCGTTAAATTTTGCATCTAACAAATTGATCATTGTGACTCTGGGGGCTCGTGGTGCTCTAGCGGTTTTCAATGGTGAACGCCGTGTAATTGAAGGCACCAAAGTCGAGCAAGTTATTGATACCACGGGTGCTGGTGATGCATTTGTCGGTGGCTTGTTAGCTAAGCTTTCTCAGAGTGATGACTGGTGTTCATGGCCTCAGATCGAAGCGGCAGTTCACTGGGGCAACGCATGTGGCGCTCTGGCGACGACACAGAAAGGGGCAATGACGGCACTGCCATTTATAGAACAGCTAAACGAATTGGTCGATAACTAGTTCTGTAGTTCGATCAATAGAAACCTCTTCATTTGTAGCTAACACTGTCCAATTAAGAAAACGAGCAATTGAATGAGCCGGTGACTGGATAAAAATACTCTTGAGTATCTTTGCTTAAGGGTCAAGGCGTCCGCATGAATGGTCAAGTTTTAGCCATGGACGTCAATCCAGCGACGAGGAGTTGCTCCAAGAAGGCCTATTTCATCATGGTGTGTTTCTGCTTCATCGGCCCACTAACCTTGGTGGGTTCAGATCTGAGCATATTCAGTGCCATGTGCCTTAACACTGCCAAGTTTTCAGCGGCGTTTTCTCGGTAAATCTGGTAAGCATCTTCCCGCATACTGACACCTAAAATCCAATGCATGGACTCTATGCCCCTGTGCTCTGATAGCATCCCCAGCCTGCTCTGGGGTCAGCACCTTTTTGTTAGAGCTCACTAGATCGGCAAAGGGACGCCTTGATCATAACGTCAGTCAAGCTCGCTGAACCCTGCATCTTCAGGTTGTTTGGGTATATTGAGTTAAGTAGATGATCTGAAATTTGCGCGGGGACAATTGAGGTTTAAGAAAGCTGGAGCGTGCAGCGGGAATCGAACCCGCATCATCAGCTTGGAAGGCTGAGGTAATAGCCATTATACGATGCACGCGCTTGATTTAAATGTAATGGCCTTGTGTCTCCACCGCAAGATAATGCTTTTTTATCAAGGTATTATTGTGACATCAAGAGGCGGTTGGTGATATTTCCACCGATGCAGTAGGCCATTAACGGGGGGTTAAACCGCCTCAGGCTTATACCGCCTCAGGCTTAGGCTGGTAACGACCAGGCTTATGGTTCATGGCCAAAATCAGGTTGGTCGTGAAAGCGGTGAAGAAATTCATAAGCATTCATGGCTTTGTAATCCTCAAAAACAAATTAACTCCTGACGGCTCTCTATCTATGGTGATTACATAGTTATCACCGTCGGCCTTCTGTGCCAATTGGGTTAGTTTCTCTTCAGTTCTATGATGTAGGAACCATCCGCCAAACTCCATGTAATCTCTGGAAGGATTTTTCTCGGAAAAATTGCCGACCACAAGCTCCCCGCCAGTAGCCACACTATCTAATAATGAGCGAAGCAAGAACACAAATTGTTTGTCGTCAAGATAGTCAAAAAGGCCAGCCGACCACACTAAATCATATTCTTTATTAGGTCGAAATTTGAACGCGTTTAGACAAAAATGCTCTACATTTTCGCCACTGAGTATGGTTTTAGAGTATTCGATTGCTCGGCTATCCATATCAATGCATTCAAATTTAATTTTTGTTGATGGTTCTTCTTCTTGATACTCAAAAATATCTCGGCAAGGGCCACTACCAACATTCAATATGAGTGGATTCTCAACTTCTGAATTGTCAACTTCTGATAGCAAGGATTTAAAATATGCTTTTCTATTTCTAACTGCAATTGAAGCCTTTTGCCAATGGAAAAATCTATCCCAATTCTCTAAGTGTTTGGTAGGAGAAAGCCATTTAGTATAGATTTTATCAATTATTTCGAAATCTCCGGCATATCCATGGGGTTTATTCACTACAAACCCTTGCATCGTATTGGTTGAGAACGCGTCACCAAAGGCTGACCACATCTCTGTCAACTGATCTTGTGTGATTGCCTTTGTTCTAGACTTCTCTCCAATTAATTGAAACCATTGATTGAGATCATCGTATTGATCGGGCTTAGGCCCGCCACTGTCTACTAATGTTCGGATGTAGTCCATATGGGTTTGCATCATATCGTTCCTTTCGTATGCAATACTGCTTTTTTCAGAACGAGGAACTGGAATCTGTGATGATCTAAATAACCACAGCGGTCCAAGTCTCATGGTGAAAATGTGTGTAATTAAATTTTTTTCGATTTTTTAATGTTATTCGTTAAGGTTCCCTTTCAACGTACGCACCCATCAAATTGTTCCTTCCAGTCGTCATATTTATATGCGGTTTGTTGACTATTTTCTGTCATTATTTTTTAACTCTTTTTCTGCAGAACAGTAAGCGTATTTTGTTGTAAATCCACCTTAGAGTACTCCCAGCAAAGTCACATCCCCCAAATGAGGGATTTTATCCTTTAGGCGTTATCCCATAGTCGAGAGCGGCGTTGTTTCCTTAATTATTGAACTAATCGGTGGTGTCACGATCAGTCGCGCATTCAAAGCAACGTTTCAAGTTGCGCCTGGTGAGTGGCGAAAGCACGATATGGAAAATTCAGACAAGCCTTACTTAAAAGATCCCGACGTGTCGGCGGGGTATGAACGGGTATCGGCAATATGCTTACCTCAACCTAAGCGTTTGATTTAGCTTTGAGGTGTATCGAAGGTTATAGCAACCACAACGATTATCAGCGTGATACTGTTGGGCTGGCGAAAGGGAGAGTCTGTTGGCAAAATCTCTTGATCGCGTAAATTGCGATCAAGAGATTGTCGATGGTGCTTTTATGTGGTCTTGAAAAGAGCCGTATTATGCTTGAATAGCAGTCTCTTGCATTTTGGTGTTTGCTTCTGACGTATCTTCAGATTCGATACCTAAGATCTTATCTTGTTCGCGCTGGTGAGCCATGATGCTGTTGTAGTTTACTCTCAAGTATTGAAGAGTTTTAACGGCTGCAACAAAGAAGATTGGCACAATTAAAACAATGATGAGTACAGGGAACGATTTTAGAATATTTAGGTCCGCTTCAATCAGCAAGAAGATGATTGGTAGTGCTGTAAGTAGTAGACACCAAAACAAGCGGAACATTGGGTTTACGTTTGCTTCTTCATCTAGCTCTTTGGTTGCAATACCCGCTAGCGAGTACGATGTACCATCTAGGGTTGTTACTGTGAATAGAACCATAGTCACTAGGTAAATCGCAGTGAGAATCATTGGAATCGACGTAGAGTTAAAAATCTCTTTTACTAGTGTCGTTGGTTGGCCTTCAGTGATCATTTTCACACCATCAACAGTACCAGTGTTGACAAGGTCCATTGCGAAGGTACCGCAAACACCGAAGATAACCGCTGAGCCCATGGTTCCGCCGATCACCAGAATCAGCACGACGTCACGTAGTTTTTGACCTTGAATGATCTTAGTGATGAAAACGCCAACACCAGGAGAGTAAGAAATCCAGTTTGCAAGGAAGAATACAGTCCAGTATTGAGGGAACATGGTCGTGCCATATGGATCCGTGTTTGTACTCATGCGGATGTAATCAGACAGCATGATACCAATACCGTTGGTTAGGTTGTTCATGATCAGTGCTGAAGGACCGATGATGAATATGATACCTACGAACGCAGCACAGATGTAGATTGTTGCGCTAGATAGACGAGCCATACCTTTTTCGATACCGATGTATGAACTCATAGAGAAGATCACAGATAGGCCAAGAATTACACCTATACCCAACATCAAGTTATCTGGAATACCCGTTAGGCTTGCAAGGTTTGACGATATCATTGGAATGCCAAGACCGAGTGTCAATGCTGTTGCTGCAAGTGTTGTGATGATAAACAGTAAGTCGATGAATTTTTGCGCCCAGGCTGGTAGACGGTCATTAAATAGTGCGTTGATAACACCACTTAAGCTCATACGACGGCTGCCTTTTAGGTAAAAAACAACTGCGAATGGAATTGCAACGATTAGGTAAATAAACCAACCAGCTGCGCCCCAGTGGAACATGTTGTACGCAGAAGCGTACTCCATCGCCATCGCTTTATCTTCAATGCCAAACTGTGGATCCATGAAGTAATAAATCGCTTCGATAAAGCCCCAGTACATCGTACTTGCACCCATACCAGCGGATAGTGCCATAGCGAACAATTGGAACTTAGTGAATTTTGGCTTGCTGTCACCCATACGGATATTGCCGTATTTCGAGAAAGCGAGGTACAAAAGAGCGCCAGTAGCAAAAATAGTGTACCAAAGGAAACCAGAACCGAAGTTCATCACCGTGAAATCTAGCATGCTGCCCATCGTGGTTTTAACCGCTTCTGGGTAAAGTACCGCTAGAATTCCCAAGAGCAGAACAAATCCAAAGCTGCCAAAGGTGAGTTTCCAGTCTATTTCTGAAGTATTCAATTTCATTGAGTGACTTTCCAATATTGTCTAATTTTGAGAATACTCGGACGGCGTGTTCTTGATGACTGACATTAGGTTTGTTTGCCCTTCAACCGTTTCCAAAACGTGCAACTTGAAGGGCAAACAATGTAGGTAGAGGCGTGTCAGTTTTTGCTGTCTTTGTATTAGTTATATTTATTCATTAACAAGCAATTACTCGAACACGTAAGACGCTACAGACATTTCTTTCACTTTATCCCAATCCATTTCAATACCAAGGCCATTGCCTTCAGGTGCATGGACAAAGCCTTCTTTATCTGTGCGAATGGTATTGATTGATGCTAGTTCGAAGTCATCGTATGGGTAGAACTGTTCGAAGAACTTACAGTTGTTGTGTGCTAGGGCTACATGCAGGTTTGCTGCTTGCGTTAGCGTATAACCCATCGATTGAATTTCTAGGTTCTTAGAGAAGCCTTCCGCGATGTGGAAACATTTGTTTAACGGAGTGATACCGCCACATACTGTTGCGTCTTGACGGATGTCAGACCACATGTTTTGTGAAAGTGCGTATGTCACTTCTTGAAGTGTCAGTAGGCAGTTACCGTGGCTCGAAATCTCTAGATTGGTATGGTCAACTAGACGTTTGTAAGTGTTGTAGTCGTAATCAGAAACAGGAGCTTCGAACCATTCCCAGTTGTAGCTCTCGAGGCGTTTTGCCATTGCCATTGCTTGCTCTGGCGTATAGAAGGTTGCTGTATCTAACATGAAGCGAATGCCGGTTTTACCGTAGCGTTCTTGCACCGCGTCGACGAGTGCGACATCTTTCGCATATACGCAGTAGCAATGAAGTTTGATAGCGGTAAAGCCGTGCTCAATGCAGTCGTCTAGGTACGGGAAGTACTCTTCTACTGTGTCAAACATTGGCGTTGATGCGTAAGAAAGCATTTTTGAACGAGCACCGCCCAACAGCATGTATAAAGGCATGCCTGCTTTTTTACCTTTGATGTCCCACGCTGCGATGTCGATAGGGGATTTGGCTGGCAGGCCGCCCCAAGTGCAACGAGATTGAAGCCAGTTATAAAGTTCTTGCGTCGCAAGTGGGTTTTTGCCGATGAGGCCAGGAACAATAGTACGTTGTGATTCAATGATACAACGGTCAAAGTCGTTCTCAGTGTAGCTGATGGTTGCGCCCGCACCTTCAGTTCCATCATTACAAATCAAGCGAACGATGTTGTTGGTGTACAGTAGAGGTTCTTGGTTATCTGCCCATGGAACTGGCGCTGCTAAGCGATCTGCAACAGCGTAAAGTTCAACACGTTCAATTTTCAGATTTGACATTTTATACCCTTAAAGGCTAGAGCCATTTTGAATCATGATGGCGCGAATATCTGCAACGTTTAGGTCGCGGATCGCCGAATTTGTATCAATAGCTTGTACCGCAGCAACACCCGCTGCATGGCCAAGTTCAAAGCATTGCGCAGTCACTCGAGCTGAAGCGAGAGCTTCGTGTTCTGCGCTTAGGCAGCGGCCTGCAACGATGATGTTCTCTCCGACAATGGGTACCAATGTATGGAAAGGGATGTCGTAGTAATCGTTCAGCAACCAATGTAGTTTTGGTTTATCACCAGAGTGCAGTTCGATTGGCCAAGGCGTGCGGCAGATACCATCTTCACGCTTGCGGCAGTTCACTACGTCTTCGTTGGTCAATGTTTCCACACCGACGATTGAGCGGGTTTGACGAATGCCGACTTCAACTCCCGTATCCACGACGTAAGCGTTTTCACAGCCTGGTACGTAGTTATTTAAAAAACGCGCGTAATCACGAACTTGGCGGCGACCAAACACTTCGGCTTCAGTGAAATCTTTAGGGTCAATGACGTTCAACATACGGCCATCTTGGCCAGCTAAACGTGTTGCGTTAACCATTAGCTCGCTAGGACGAGTGGTGGGGAAAATCCAAATCTTGTGGCGAGGGAGGTTGTAATCACCCGTCGCGTTCGCCGCGATAATGTTCTCGGTCACTTTTGGTGGGCAGATGGTGTCGTCACCGTAGTACGCTAGGTACTTCTCCATGTCGACGCCCGCGTAGCGGAAGAACATAGTTGGGTTTTGAATGCGGCCATTGTCACCAAAGTAGTAATCCATCCCTGCGCGGGCTACGACCGCAGCGTCACCAGAAGCATCGATAATTTGCTTACTTAGGATGATGCTTTGGCCAGCGTTTGACTCAACTACGACGCCTTTAAATACATCGCCGTCCATGATTACGCCAGTAACCGCGGTGTGGAATAGGGTGGTGACACCAGCTTTTTCAAGGAAGTCATCCGCAACTTCACGCCACATTAGTGGGTCGTGTGTAACGGTGAAGGTTTTGCCATAAATCTGTGGCCCAGTGACGCCACCTTTATTTTCTAGTGCTTGGCGGAAACGCTCGGTAAAACCAAATACAACTTGTTCTGGTTTTGGGTTCTCGTCGTCTGTTGCCATGTACATGCCACAAATGGTGCCTGATAGGCCAGCAACTGCTGCACCACCACAAAATCCATACTTTTCAATCAGCCATGTATCCTTACCCATACGACCTGCAGTCTCCGCTGCGGCTACACCTGCTGGGCCTCCACCAATAACCAATACCTCAGCTTCGGCCAAGATTGGCAGCTCGGGTAGAGATTCATAACGATGGATGATTTTCCAAGATTTCATTGATTCCTCACTAATAGATGACTGATGTTCATCTGATATATCAGTTGTGTGTTTTTAATATATGCTTGTATTATTTGTGGTACAATTAATTCCACTCTTATTGTGAGTTCGCTCACTAAACCAATTAGCGAGGTAAAAAAGAAATGAAAATCAGCCCCGTCAATAAGAATGAAGTGGCGTACCATCAATTAGAGAAGATGATTATTTTCCGCGAATTAGAGCCGGGAAGTATGGTGAGTGAAAAGCAGCTTGCGGAAAATTTGGGCTTGGGAAGAACGCCAGTACGTGAGGCGTTACAGCGTTTGTCTTACGAACGTATGGCTGAAATTCATCCACGACGTGGCATTCAAATCCCACCCATTTCAGTGGAAAGTCAGCTCAAAATACTGGAAGTTCGTCGTGATATAGAAGCGCTATGTGTCCGTTACGCAACGTCACGAGCAAGTGTTGATGAGAAACAGCAAATGCAGCAACTGGCCGCTGACCTAGAGAAATGCGCACAAAATAAAGACGAATTCAAATACGCAGAGCTATTAAAAGAAATTCACACACTTTTAGTAAAAGCCGCTGATAACGAATATCTAGAATTGGCGATGGCTCCGCTACAAGGTTTGTCTCGCCGTTTTTGGTTTGCCTACAAAGATGAAGGGCAAGATTTGATAGCGGCGTCATCGCTTCATGCCGCCGTATTACGCGCAGTGAGCCATACGGATGCAGAAGCTGCGGTAGCTGCATCACATCGTTTAAATGACTACCTAACGGATTTTGCTTATCGCAGTATCAAACTCCGTAAGTAAGTGTATGCCGAATCAATCTTGTGCAAGGTATGAGCCATTTTACGACGCACTCGCTTGGCATAAATGTAATGGCCTTGTATCCCCGCCGTAAGATAATGCTTTTCTATCAAGGTATTATTGTGACATTGAAAGGCGGTTGGTGATATTTCCACCGATGCACTAGGCCATTATACCGCCTCAGGCTTGGGCTGGTAACGACCGGGTTTATGGTTCATGGCCAAAATCAGGTTGGTCGTGATAGCGCCAAGTATCGATAGGACGATCAGCGTGATATCGACGATGAACAGAGACATCACCACAATGGCGCAGTCGAAGGCCATTTGTACTTTCCCAGCGCGAATCCCAAAACGTTCTTGAAGATAGAACGCCAAAATATTGAAGCCCCCTAAACTCATTTTGTGACGGAAAATCACCAACATTCCCATGCCAATCAATCCTCCGCCAATTAACGCTGCGTAAAGCGGTGCAATGTGAGTGATTTGAATAACATGGTGCAAATGGTCAACGGCGATAGAAACCAGCGTCACGGCCACAAATGTGTTCAGCGTGAATCGCCAGCCCATGCGCATCACTGAAAGAATATAAAACGGGAGGTTAAGTGCGAAGAACACTTGTCCGAACGTGAAGTCACTGACTTTGGTGACGAATATCGCCAAACCCGCAGTGCCGCCTGTTAGCAAGCCAACTTGATTGAAAAATATAACACCGAGAGAGACGAGAGCACTGCCAAGCAAGAGTGCCAGTAAGTTTTCTCGAAGATTATGGTCTTTATCCATGGTTGTTGATTCCTTTCATTGCGCCTGCGTATCCATCAATTCATGCAGGTAATTGGCTAAGTACGATGCGTTTCTTGGGTGGATTTGTCGAGAAAATGACGGAATTAGGGTGATGTATAGTGTTTAGCGAAATTTACAGTGAGTCACTTTTGTCACGAACTTTGGGCGCTAGTGAGAACTTTCACACTGCCACAAACCGTGAAATCGCTTGTGAGCCACCGTTAGAATGTTGTGAGCCGTTGTGAGTTTTCATCGATCAATATGGAAAGAATGCGGGTCGTAAATTACGTTTTTATTATCGACTGTGGCCGTTCAGGCCAATGAATACGTAAGTAGGAAGAGAGAATGAATAATAAAGATAAAGCATTCTTGCGATGGGCAAAGATTCGCCGGAAAGGGGCGTTTCGATATGTTGTCGCCAATACGCTAATGATTAGCTTGGGCGTTGTGTTGGGGCGTGCGATTGGATTTTACTATTTCAACGGGAATCCTTGGCCTTCTGATGTTGAATGGCAACTTCTTGTTCCTTTGCTGGTGTCAGTGACGGTTTTGTCGTTGGTATATCTGGTTGTGTGGCATCTTCGTGAGTCGAGCTTTGAAAAAGAGATTTATAGCCGTGAGCGAGAGCACGCTGATCCAAACACATGAAGATTTGTGCGAAAATCAAAAAATAGCCGCTAACTAGCGGCTATTTTTATTTTTGTCTCAACTCAAGGAGTTATAGAGACACACTTTTCACCATGCCAGCTTCGGCATGGCCTGGAATGTTGCAAGCAAATTCAACGTTCTTATCACCGTGGAAATGCCACAATAATTGCTTCGCTTTGCCCGGCTTAACCGTCACTGTGCCGCCTGAATCGTGGTCATGACCACCCGTCATTTTCTTCATCATTTCACGGTGTTTCAGTTGTTCTTCCATTGAGCCAATAGAAAATTCGTGGTCGATTTTACCGACATTCATCACCACAAATTGCACGACGTCATTAGGTTCGATGGTCACGTCTTTTTTGAAGTTAATGCGCATGTCATCGCTAAGGATGACATGAACCACTTTGTCAGGTTTAGCGCCATTTGCTGGCATACCCACCGCAGACATGCCTTCCATGTTCATCATGCTTGAATGATCCATTTTGGCATTGTCCATATCTCCGTGACCCATCGCAGCATGATCCATTTTGTCCTGCTCCATACTGCCATGGTCCATTTTAGAATGGTCCATTTCGGCTGCCATTGCGGTGGTGGCAAAAAAAGCGATTGATAGTGCAAGTAGTGTCTTTTTCATGGTGTTTTCCTTTTATAAATTGGTGAATAAGCCGCGTCTTGTCGACGCGGCAAAGTGATTATTTAAGTTGAGTAATTTCGCGACTTTTCCATAGTTTGTAGATGGCAGGAAGAACCAATAGCGTGAGCATCAATGCTGATGCCATACCGCCAATCATTGGAGCGGCAATCCGCTGCATGACTTCGGAACCCGTGCCTTCGCCGTACATGATGGGAATAAGGCCGATGATGACGGTTAGCACCGTCATCATGACGGGGCGAACACGCAAGCCTGCACCTTCACGGATGGCTCCAGTGAGGTCGTCTAGTAGCAATGGTCTGTTGTTTTCTTGTGCTTCTAGTTTTGCCGAGTCCCATGCTTGGTTTAAATACACCAACATAATGACGCCGATCTCGACGGCTACGCCCGCAAGTGCAATAAATCCAACGCCGACTGCAATCGAAAAGTTAAAGCCGAGGTAGTACATCAGCCATAGGCCACCGACCATCGCTAACGGCAATGTCGCCATGATGACCATAACCTCGCCAACGCGGCGGAAGCTGAGGTACAACAGCAGCATGATGATGGCGATGGTGATAGGAACGACAACACTTAAGCGCTCTTTCGCGCGTTCCATGTATTCATATTGCCCTGACCACGTGAGTGAATATCCTGCAGGCAGTATGAGTTGTTCCGCCACCGTTACTTGTGCTTCAGCCACGTAGGAGCCGAGGTCGCGTCCTTCGATGTCGACAAATACCCAACCGTTAGGACGAGCATTCTCGGTTTTGATCATTGGCGGGCCATCTTCGTAACGAATATCCGCCACATCCGCTAGCGCAATACGTGCGCCATTAGGGGTGACCAATGGCAAGTTTTGCAGCTTCACCACTGAATCACGATAGTCCTGCGGGTATCGCACGTTGATAGGATAACGCTCAAGCCCTTCGATGGTTTCACCGACATTCATGCCGCCAACTGCCGTAGAAACAACTTGTTGAACGTCTTTAATGCTCAGGCCATAGCGAGCAGCCGCAAGGCGTTTGATATCGATAGTGACATAGCGTCCGCCCGCGACGCGCTCTGCATACACAGAAGCGGTTCCGGATACCTGATTCAGAATCGGTTCGAGATCCGCGCCAATCCCTTCGATAACTTCAAGGTCAGGGCCTGCGATCTTAATGCCGATAGGGGTTTTAATCCCTGTTGCCAGCATGTCGATACGCGTTTTGATGGGCATAACCCAAGCGTTGGTTAGACCGGGGAATTGAACAAGATCGTCGAATTCCTTGCGAAGTGATTCTGTCGTGGTGCCTTCACGCCATTCTTCACGCGGTTTCAATTGGATCACGGTTTCGATCATGGTCAACGGCGCAGGGTCAGTGGCTGTTTCCGCACGACCAATTTTTCCCCAGACGGTATCTACTTCAGGAACGGTTTTGATCAGCTTGTTCGTCTGTTGCAGCAGCTCACGTGCTTTACCAATGGAAATCCCTGGATAGGTGGTAGGCATGTACATCAGATCGCCTTCATCCAATGGCGGGATGAACTCACTGCCTAACTTACTGGTGGGATAATAGGCCGATGCCATGAGCGCGATAGCAAGGACAATCATGGTTTTTGGGTAAGTCAGGCTCAGGTTGAGAACCGGACGATACAAGGCGATTAAGCCGCGATTCACTGGGTTCTTTTTCTCTGGTAGCACGTTACCGCGAATAAAGTACCCCATAAGCACGGGCACTAAGGTTATCGCGAGGCCGGCGGCAGCCGCCATGGCATAGGTTTTGGTGAATGCGAGCGGCGAGAACATCTTGCCTTCTTGACCTTCAAGCGCAAACACAGGCACAAAGCTCAAGGTAATGATGATCAATGAGAAGAAAAGTGGTGTACCAACTTCCTCCGCAGCTTTGCTGATCACCTGCCAACGGTTTTTGTCAGTTAAGGGCGTGCGTTCGATGTGTTTGTGCACATTTTCAATCATGACGATGGCACCATCCACCATGGCACCGATGGCAATGGCAATACCACCGAGAGACATGATGTTGGCGTTAATGCCTTGCCAGTGCATGACAATGAACGCTGACAGAATACCAATGGGCAAACTGATCGCGATAACCAGTGATGAGCGAATATGGAAAAGGAACAAGGCGCACACTACTGCGACAACAATGAATTCCTCGGCAAGCTTTTTCCAAAGGTTCTCTACAGCGTTATCAATCAAAGTTGAGCGATCGTACGTGGCGACAATTTCGACGCCTTCCGGCAAGCTGCGCTGAAGTTCATTGAGCTTGTTTTTTACGTTGTCGATCACTTCGCTCGCGTTTTCACCGAATCGCATCACGATGACACCGCCGACAGCTTCACCTTCTCCGTTGAATTCGGAAATGCCACGGCGCATTTGAGGACCAATGTTGATATCCGCAATGTCGCCAAGCAACAACGGTGTGCCTTTTTCGGTGACTTTCAATGGCAGAGATTGAATATCTTCCACACTAGATAGGTAACCCGTGGTTCGCACCATGTGTTCGGCTTCTGCCACTTCAATCACGGATGCGCCGGCTTCCTGATTGCCGTTTTGGATTGCCATGTTGATTTGTTGCAACGTCAGGTTGTAAGCACGCAATTTAGCGGGGTCGATTTGCACCTGATATTGCTTCACCATGCCGCCCACAGTGGCTACTTCAGAAACGCCTTCCACGGTTTGTAGTTCGTACTTTAAGAACCAATCTTGCAAGCTACGAAGTTCCGCCAGATCGTGTTGTCCGGTTTTGTCTTGCAGGACGTAGCTGTAGATCCAACCCACACCCGTTGCATCCGGCCCCAGTGTCGGTTTGGCGCTAGGCGGCAGTTTGGGTGCAACTTGGCTTAGGTATTCCAACACACGCGAACGTGCCCAATACATGTCGGTATTGTCGTTGAAAATGATGTAAACGTAGGAGTCACCAAAAAAGGAATATCCGCGAACCGTTTCTGCTCCCGGCACAGCCAGCATGGCTGTTGTAAGCGGATAGGTTACTTGGTCTTCGACCACTTGTGGCGCTTGACCCGGATAGCTGGTTTTGATGATCACCTGAACATCAGACAGGTCGGGTAAGGCATCAACAGGCGTATTTTTTACGCTGTATAAACCACCCAAAGTAAGAAATACGGTGGCGACCAATACTAAGAAACGATTGGCGATCGACCATCGAATAACGGCACCAATCATTGTTCGCCTCCTTGCTGTTCAAGGGCTTTCAATACGAAATCAGAACCATTCTTTTCGACCAAAAAACGCACGGTTTGGCCTTCAGAAAAATCGTTGAGATTGACGCTGTCATCGGCGGAGAAATTCATTTCTCCGGCTTGCCATTTCCACGCATCAACGGGTTGGTGGGAGAGGGTGATCATGCCAAAGTCAGCCATTAACATGGAGATTTCACCCGATACCCATACTTCATTGGGTGTTGCACTCTCGCTCAATGTGAAGTCGACGATTTCATATTGCCCAGAGTCAGCTTTTTTCATTTCAAAATCGATGGACTGTCCTGATTTGAATTCCTCCATTTCAACACCGTCGGCGAAGGTGAAATTCATCACCATGCCCGGCCAATTCCATTCAGGGACGGGTTCATGGTTAATGGTGAGCATGCGGTGGCCCATCATGACATCGGTGATTTCACCCTTTGCCCATTGGGTTTCTGCTGGCGCGTCTGTTCCATTGATTCTGGCAAGATCCGCAGATTGGCTAGATTCCGAGTCCAACATAAAGTGCGCAGACGTGACGATACGATCTTGATCCGTCAGCCCTTGAAGCACTTCAATGGTTTCACCTGCTTCTCTGCCGATTTCAATGCGCGCCGAGCGGAACTTGCCTTCACCTTCGGCCAAAACAACACGTGTCATGCCGCCAGAGCGAATAACAGATGACTTAGGAATCGTGAGAACGGCATCGTCAGTGACAGGTTGAAGCGCGATATTGGCGAACATGTTAGGTTTCAATTCGCCGTTGGCATTGTCAAATTTCAAACGCATGCGCAAGGTACGGGTTTTTGGGTCCAGAATGGGGTAGACGTAGTCAACTTCACCGAGCCACTCTTTGCCCGGGAGACCATCAAGTGTCATCGCGGCCTTGCTGCCAGCGCTTATCCAGTGGGCTTGGCGTTCAAAGACTTCGGCATCAACCCAGACTTTATCTAAAGGACCTGCACTGATCACGGCTTGTGCAGGCGAGATGTATCCACCTTCACGGATGTTAAGACTCGCAATGACACCATCACCGAGCGCTTTGATATCAATGGTTTGTTGTGCCTTGCCGCGTTTTACGATTTGCTGGATTTGTTCGCGATCAACCCCTTGAGTGACAAGGCGTTCGGTTGCGCCTTTCACTAACCCTTTGCGGCCTGTGCGGTAGGCATTCAGCAGTTCTTCTTGTGCTTTGACTAAGTCTGGAGAGTACAGGGTAAAAAGTACGTCTCCTTTTTGGACTTCTTCACCAACGGCATTGATATAAAGTTTCTCAACCCAACCTGCGACGCGGACATTGGTTTGCCAGAGTTGGCTTTCATCGAATGCAATATAGCCGACGGTTTCAATACGCGGCGATAGCGGTGCCCATTCCACGCCCGCCGTTTTAACGCCAAGGTTGTTTTCAACCGACGCATTGATTTTCACTGTACCGGGCTTGTCATCTTTGCCTGCCATGTCGTCGGCATAAACGGGGACGAGGTCCATGCCCATTGGCGACTTTCCAGGCTTATCTCTTTGATAATTGGCATCCATTGGTGCGACCCAATAGAGTGGTTCATCGTTTCCGCTGGCTGGCGTAGCCGCCGCCATTGCGGACATGTCATGCCCTGAAAGAAAGTGGTTTGCCCCAAATCCGATAGCTCCGCCAACCAGTAACGCGAGAGTAGCGACGTGTATGTTTTTCATTGTTATCTCCTACCTTGCGGCTTCTTACTGCTTGGTTGTTGTTTGGCTTGTGGAAGTGCTACTGAGGTTTGGTACGGCGATATCTGGCGTATTGGCGTTGTAATTCAATCCACCCAACAAGGCTGCCAAATTGCTGTTGACCAAGTTTAAGTCAGTGACCAGTCGCTGTTGCTCCAGTGACAAGGTCAATTCATCGTTGGCCGCTGCGATAACATCGCTAAATTGCGCCGTGTTGTTTTGATATCCACGCTCTACCGCTTTGGTGCGCGCACTGGCTTGTCCCAGTAGAGTGTTTTCGTAGCGCGACAGACGTTGCTCAAGATTGCTCTTATCGACAAGAAGCGCGTTAACCTTGGCGTTCATTTGTGCAAGGAGGAGATCTTTTTGAGACTTTGACGCGCCGACTTGATATTGCGCTGCGGCGAGGTTTCTGTCCTGACGGTTGTCGGTGAACAGTGGAATATCCAGTGTAAGGTAGGCGCTGACTAAATCAGAAGCGGGTTGCCCGTTCATGCCGTTGGCTTGACGGTAGCCATACATCACTTCAACACCAAACTGGGGGGCATAGGCTTGTTCGGCTATCTCAACCTGAGTTTGTTGCGTGGTGATCGCCACATCGGCCATTTTTACCATTGGGTGTTGTAGAAGCTGCGAGAAATGCTCCGTGCTTTGAGTTTGAATCGATGAATCTGTCAGTGCCTGCCAATTCAGTTGATTACTGGCTTCCAGCTCATGCGCACCCGCTAGCCAGTTGGCTCCCAGCCACTCGGAAAGCTGAGAAACAATACGGCGCTGAACTTGCGCGTTGGCGTTGAGTTTGTCATCCAATTTGCTCACTTGAAGCTGGGCGTTGAGCAAGTCTTGCGCTTCGTTTTGGCCCATCGAATAGTTAGTTTGGATAAACCGGGTGAGTTCTCTCAGCAGGCGCTGGTTTTCGTGCAGAATGCGTTCCGCCTGCTGTTGATAGCCGAGTTCTAGCCAAAGTTGGGTGATTGCATTTGCAACGTCACGCTCACGAACTTCCACTTGTAACTGAACACCATCAGCTTGCTGATTCGCTTTTTTGCCTTGTAACGCCAAGGTGTCGCCACGCTCAAACTGTTGCATTAAACCCAGGGAAATGTTGGTCATTGGGTCTTTGTCGAATTGGAAGCTGTCGATAGGAAAGCCGCCTACACCGACTTTCAATTTCGGATCCATGAGGGTGGTGCTGGCGATGCCCATTTCGCGCATGGCTTGGGATTGCGCATAAAACTGCTTGCGACTGGCATCGTTTGCCAATGCTGTTTCAATCAGTTGTGTTAGCGTGCGCGAATCATTTGATGCGCGCATAGCGTCTTCTTTTGCAGCGGCAAATGCAGGAGCGCTAACGCCAGCACCAACACCAACGGTTGCACTGATCACCAGTGCCAATAAGCTCGGTTTGATATTCACGATGTAAATCCATTCTGTTCGCGTCGAAATTGGACGCGGAATTACCCTCCACGGCGCAAATCAGGCGCAGTGGTACGACATTTCAGAGTGAGATTTAGATTATCGGTGGGCGGTACAGAGACTGGGAGCGTTCAATGACACTGATATCTCGCTCAGAGGCGATCAACGCGAGTTGTGTCATGAGTGGTTGAGATTGGTAGGCTGGGGACAGCAAAGCAATGGAGGTAAAGCAAGTTGCTGAACAGCAGTTATGAATCATGTCAGTGTCGTCGCCGCAATGCATTGGGCTAGCACTTGGTTGATGAGCGTGTTCGTCAGTGAGTTCGTGATTGTTGTGTTGAGCGTGGAGATTGTCGAGTTGCATTCCCATGCCGCAATCGACGGCGTTGGCAGACATGTTATGTCCGCTCATCATATCCATCTGCATAGACATAGAAGATGCGCTAGAGGCAAAACTGGAGAGCAGCATGACAAGCAAGCTGATCACTGAAATCCAGAATGTGCGTAAAGAAGAAAAGCGCATCACATAACTATTTAGATGAAATATTACTAAAGAGTATAAAGCTTACCGCTAGGGTAAGGTCAATCAGTTTTAGCTTTTCAACCAAAGAAGCGCTCAGTTTGCTGCTAACTTGTTCAAATTGCTATGAAGTTAGCCAGCAATTTAAGAGGCTGGCTCTAGCAGTTTAAGAAACTGGCTCAACATGGCAGGGAATATCCAGCAACAGATCCGCCAAATTTGTCGGATGAATCATATCTTTTTTGGCGATACCCATCTGCATGGCAACTTGCTTGTTGTACAACTCCCAATGCTTTAGCAATAGCGCATCTTCATCACCACCTAGCTCTGGCCATGTTTCATTCAGCATAGGTTTGAGGCTAATCGCCGCATGGGCGTGCTGAAGCATCTGCCACTTCATTTCCCATAACTCAACGGGCGCATCTGGATGCTGCTGGTTGTAGTCTTCAAACAAAGATTTAAACACCGCGGAAAATTGGTCTTTCGAACGCAAGAAGTACGCAAGAAGGGCATCGTTTTTCTGGCGAACGGCATCAGCGATAAATTGAATCGGTTTAGGTTCGCACAAGATGACAGCGTTTAACCTGACCAAGAACAGGTAGATACGGTGAGCGCTGTCTTGTGTATCGGAGATTTCCAATAGCAATTGAGAAATATAGCGCTGCAAATAGCTATCCATTCCGTCACTTACGGCCTGCCAAATCTGTTCTTTGCTGCCAAAGTGATAGCGGATCAAACTGTGAGACACGCCTGCGTTCTCACTGATATTCCTCAGTGATACGCGCTCAAAACCAAGCTCTGCAAACATATCAGCTGCCACGTGCATGATGAGGCACTTTGTTTGCTCTGCGGTTTCTGCGCTTCGGCGTCCTTGTTTTCTCTCTTGGGTGGCTTTCGACTGCATGGCTTTAACAACGCTCCGTAAGATGACTAACGCTTTGTAACAGATAAGAGTTTACGACACCAATTTTTTTACTGCACAGGTGGAAAATATATTGATCCAATTCAAAATGCAAATATACTGCACGGGTGTGTAATAAAAATATTGGAGAGAGTGAAGTGCGATATCAACGATTGAAACGCACCCTCGGGAACTTGCTGGTTATGTTAACAACAGTTGGTTTACTAGCGGGTTGTAACGAAGCCATATCGGAAACACCGGAAGCGATGCCGATCAAACCTGTGAAACTGTTGGCCGTTCAGGATTATGTGGTTTCAGAAACAGATAACTTCTTGGCAGAAATTGATGCCACCAAGCGTGCGCAGTTGTCGTTTCAGGTTGGCGGAGAAATCCAAGATCTTGCTGTGCGAATGGGGCAACACGTAAAGAAAGGTGAGTTGCTGGCGGTGTTAGACCCAAGCGACTTAACACTGGCGTTGGACTCAGCCAATGCACGTTATTCTTTGGCGAAAACCCAATGGAAACGTACGCAACAGCTGTATAAAAAACAATTGGTCAGCA
Organism: Enterovibrio calviensis DSM 14347; assembly: GCF_000621165.1. Classification (GTDB taxonomy): domain Bacteria; phylum Pseudomonadota; class Gammaproteobacteria; order Enterobacterales; family Vibrionaceae; genus Enterovibrio; species Enterovibrio calviensis. The sequence goes on from NZ_JHZA01000001.1 coordinate 1,026,267, forward strand.
CTGATGTGTACGATCAGGCGGAAACGCGTTACAAAGCAGAGTTAGCGCATTACGAGCAAGCAAAAACCGAGCTCGAATATACCCAAGTTGTTGCGCCATTTGATGGCGTTGTGGCATATACCTTTGCCAAGCAACACCAAGTTGTTGCTGCGAAACAGCCCATTCTCAATATTATCGATAACACCCAACTTGATGTGTCGTTTGCCTTGCCCGTCCACTATGTTGAGCAGTTAGGTATAGATACGCTGACCGAACAGCCTTTGTGGGTGATGATGGACAGCGATCCGACAACGAGAATCCCCGGCAAGTTTAAAGAACTGTCTACCCAACCAAATACCGAAACCAATACCTACCAAGCGACATTGACCATCGTTCGCCCCGAAGCACGTAACTTGCTCAGTGGCATGACGGGACATGTTCTGATCGCGAAATCTCAAACCGGACTTCAGCTTTCTCTGCCCGAATCTGCTTGGGTTAGCCGTGATGCCGAACAAGGCACTGTATGGGTCATGGACGAGACAACGCAGCGTGTTGCCAAAACCGCAGTGCGCCTCGATGGTGAAGGGCGAATTGCACAAGGCTTAGACGTGACCGACTTAGTGGTTGTCGCCGGTGTTGAAAGCCTGAGTGAAGGACAAGAAGTGAAAGCATGGATTCGCGAGGATGGCATTTAATGAAATTAAGAACACTTACCGTCGCCATTGTCAGCGTATTGATGTTGTCGGCGTGCTCCCAAGATGAAAAAGAAGCGGTGGTGGCGCAGCCTTTGTATGTGTCGACGACGGCCATTGATGCACCCGTTAAAAATCAGTTTCGTGTATTCAAAGGGCAGGTTGTCCCCGCAGAACAAACGCCGATTGCGTTTCGAACCACGGGCGAAATTCGTGAAGTCTTCGTGAAATCAGGAGACAAAGTTGTCAGAGGACAACCCATTGCGCAGCTAGATGACAGCAGTGTGCAGCAAGCATTCAACGATGCTAAAGCACAGTACTCGCTGGCGTCTAAGCAATTGAGCCGAAGTAAAGACTTGTTCGAACGCTCCATGATTTCTGAAGCCGAGTTGGATGAGCTGAATGCTAATCGCCAACTGGCGAAAGCACAGTATGAATTGGCAAAAAACCAGCTCAAATACACTCAACTGAACGCGCCGTTTAGCGGCACGATTTCTGATGTATTTAAAGAACGTTTTGAACGTGTTCAGGCCGGCGAGTCGGTGGTGGATATGTATCAGGACGACAAGGTCTATGTGCAGATCGAACTGTCAGATAACGTTCTCGCGATGATCACGCCAGACGGACGCAGCGTCCAATATCGCCCTATGGTCACCTTCTCGGGTGTCGAAGGGCAGCATCAAATGAATTACCTCGAACACACCAATGAACCTAGCCAGCAAACGGGAAGCTATTCCATGTGGCTAGAACGTGACCAACTGGAACAACCTATCTTACCGGGCACGACTGCAACGGTTGCCGTTGACATGGTAGAGGCGGGCATCACAGCGGTGGACGGTTACCAAGTACCGATGACGGCGTTGCAGGCTGGCGATAACAAAGGGCGATTCTTTGTGTGGAAGCTAAATGGCAACCAAGTGAATCGCGTGGAAGTGGCGGTGTCGCAAGTCAATGGTGACGGGGCCATCATCGCGTCAGGTGTGGTTGAGGGAGACATTTTGATTAACTCCAGTTTGCGTAAGCTACGCGAAGGAAAAGCCGTAGAAACAGCGGAGAAAAATAACGGATGAACATCGCTGAATATTCCATCAAGAACAAAGTGATTAGCTGGCTATTTATTGTCATCTTGGCCATTGGCGGCGTGACTTCGTTTCTTGAATTGGGCCGATTAGAAGACCCTGCATTTACGATCAAAGATGCCATGGTGGTGGCGACCTATCCGGGCGCTACACCGCAAGAAGTGGAGGAAGAACTCACCTATCCACTGGAAAAAGAAATTCGTCGTTTGCCTTATATCGACAAGATTACATCAACGTCATCAAGCGGCATGTCGCAGATTATGGTGAGCATGAAGATGGACTATGGTCCTGACGAATTACCACAAATCTGGGATGAGATGCGTCGTAAGATCAACGACCTTAAACCGACGTTGCCTGCGGGTGTGAATTCGCTCTCTATCATTGATGATTTCGGTGATGTGTTTGGTGTGATGATCATGCTAAGCGGTGAAGGGTATGACTACGTTGAACTCAAGCGATATGCCGATGTGATGTCTCGTGACCTTGAAATGGTCGATGGGGTTGGCAAAGTATCGATTGCTGGCGATCAGCAAGAGATGTTGTTCGTCGAGGTTTCTCTCGATCGCCTTGCGTCACTCAACCTTGATATGTCGAGGGTCGCGGGTTTGTTGAATCAACAAAATAACGTGGTCTCTTCTGGCGAAGTCATGGTGAATGGCGAGAGCTTGGTGATCCGTCCGAGCGGCACGTTGAATTCGGTTGAATCACTAGAAAACCTGATCATTCACGGTCGAGATACGGGCAACCTTATTCGATTAAAAGACGTGGCGACCGTGGTGCGTGGCATTCAAGAAAAGCCCACCAATGTTGTTACCTATAACGGAAAGCCAGCCATTAACCTTGGGGTTTCTTTTGCGAGTGGCGTGAACGTCGTTGAAGTGGGTCAACGTCTGACTGACGAAATCGCTCACCTAGAAACCATGAAACCCGCCGGCATAGAGCTGAACTACTTCTATAACCAAGCGGCAGAAGTGGATGCGTCGGTGCAGGACTTCATTGTGAGTCTTGGGCAAGCAGTTGCCATTGTTATTCTTGTATTGCTGTTTGCGATGGGTATTCGAAGCGGCATCATCATTGGTGTTGTGCTCTTGCTTACCGTGTTCGGTACTTTCATTTTGATGGAGTACAACGACATTGAACTTCACCGCATCTCGCTAGGCGCATTGATCATTGCGCTGGGTATGCTGGTGGATAACGCAATCGTGGTCGTTGAGGGGATTTTGGTCGGGCTCAAAAAAGGCCGTACCAAGATGCAAGCGGCGTCAGACATTGTTAAGCAAACACAGTGGCCGCTACTCGGTGCGACTGTTATTGCGATTACCGCGTTTGCACCGATCGGCTTGTCTGAAGATGCCACGGGTGAATTCATGGGCTCGTTGTTTTGGGTACTGTGTTATTCGTTGTTCTTGAGCTGGATTACGGCGCTGACGATTACGCCGTTCCTTGCTGACTTGCTGTTGAAGGAAGAAAACGTTTCCAACAACGCCGATGGCGCGGATGCTCAACAGAGCGCAAGCCAGCAAGAATATGACGACCCATACAAAGGCTGGTTGTTTGTGTTGTTCGGCTGGACGCTTAAACTGGCGATGCGCTTTCGTTGGGTAACGGTAGTGAGCATGGTGGCGCTTTTGTTTACCGCAGTCTTTGCGTTTGGCATGGTGAAGCAACAGTTCTTCCCACCGTCGAATACGCCAATGTTTTACGTGGACATGTGGATGCCAGAAGGCACCGACATACGTGAAACTATTAAGCAGACTGAACGCGTTGAGAAGTACGTGCGCGAACAAGAACACGTCGAATTTGTTTCAACGTCAGTGGGGCAGGGTTTGCAGCGTTTCGCGCTGACTTATCAGCCAGAACAAAGCTACGAAGCCTATGCGCAGCTTCAAGTTCGAACCACGGATAGAGAAAACATGTTCGTGGTATTGAACGGCCTGACGGGGGAGCTCTCACGTCAGTTTGACACGCCGACCTTCCAGTTCAAGCTGATGGAGTTCGGGCCGTCTCCAGCATCAAAAATAGAAGCACGAATCACGGGCTCTGATCCGCAGGTATTGCGTGAAATCGCGCTACAAGTTGAAGACATTCTTCACACGGATCCGGGCGCACGAAACATTCGCCATGATTGGCGTGAGCGTACCAAAGAATTGGTACCCGTGTTCAATGAATCCAAAGCGCGTCGTCTTGGCATTTCGAAAGAAGATTTGTCGAATACACTGCAAATGACGTTTGGTGGCTCCGCCATGGGTTTGCTGCGCGATGGTGCCGATATTCTGCCGATTGTGGGTCGTCTACCGGAATCTGAGCGCGTGGATTTCGAATCGCTTCAAAACGCTAAGATTTGGAGCCCATCGTTACAGGCGTATGTGCCGATCGACCAAGTGATTGATGGTGTTTCGTTGTCATGGGATGAGCCACTGATTAAGCGTCGTGATCGTAAGCGTACGTTAACGGTATTGGCTGACCATGATGTGCTGAGTGAAGACACTGCAGCGGCTTTGTTTACGCGCATTCAGCCAAAAGTGATGGCGCTGGATCTTCCTGACGGTTACGGCATTAGCTGGGGCGGCGAATATGAGTCGTCGAAAGACGCGCAAGACTCATTATTTGGCTCGTTGCCAATGGGCTACTTGCTGATGTTCGTGATCACCATGCTGTTGTTTAACTCGTTGAAGAAGCCCTTGGTAATTTGGTTTACCGTGCCGCTTTCTATCATTGGTGTGTCATTTGGTCTGCTGTTGTGGAACATGCCATTTAGCTTCACGGCATTCCTCGGTCTATTGAGTCTGAGCGGCATGATCTTGAAAAACGGCATCGTATTGATGGATCAGATCAACATCGAGATGGATTCAGGCAAAGACCCGTATCTGGCCATTGTGGACAGTGCAGTGAGCCGTGTGCGTCCTGTGAGTATGGCGGCATTGACGACGATTCTTGGCTTGGTGCCACTCATGTTTGATGCGTTCTTTGGCTCAATGGCAATCACCATCATGGCAGGTCTTGGTTTTGCCACCATCCTGACGTTGATTGTAGTGCCAGTGATGTACTCACTGTTGTTTAAGATTAAGCCACCGAAGACGGTAAAATCTGGCAGCAACGACCACTCAAATGACCACCCAAATGACTCCCTGTTAGAGAGCCAGCCAAATAAAGGGAAAGCGTTGGAAGCTGCAGAAGCGCTCTAATCGTAACCTCTCTGTGAAATAGCCAAAAAGCCCCGATTTCGGGGCTTTTTTTTGCTACCTAGGCGTTTCACTATCCATCGAGTTAAGCCGCTTTCCAGCTTCCGCTGTGAACCAGCTTATCGGTTACTTTGTCGATGGCTTTCTTGGCACGAGACACAATTGCATCAATGTCTGCATGATCGACAATGAGCGGTGGCGCAAAGCCCAAAATGTCGCCGTGAGGCATGGCGCGAGCGATGAGGCCTTCTTCGATACACGCAGCAGCAATTTGAGGGCCGACCTTGAGGTTCGGATCAAAGTGTTCGCGCTTGTGTTTGTTGCTCGAAAACTCTAGCGCATGAAGCAAACCAACACCTCGGCTGTCGCCAATCAGTGGGTGGTTAGCAAACGCGGCTTGCATCTGTTGTTGGAAGTATGCGCCCGTGTCTCGTGCATTGGCAGTCAGGTTTTCACGCTCGATAATATCGAGATTACACAAAGCTGACGCCGCGCCGAGCGGATGGCCGGAATAGGTATAACCGTGACCAATCGCGCCCCATTGGTCAGTGCCATCTTCAAGCACTTGCCAAACTTTCTGACCCACCATGACGCCAGACAGCGGTTGATAGGCAGAGGTCAGCCCTTTAGCGACGGTGATCAGGTCTGGTTTCATGTCATACATGATTGAGCCAAAGTCCGCACCGAGTCGACCAAAGCCACATACCACTTCGTCCGAAATTAGGAGCACGTCGTATTTGTCTAACACCTTGCGAATTTCCTGCCAGTAACCTTCTGGTGGTGGCACGATGCCGCCTGTGCCTAATACCGGTTCACCAATCATGGCAGCTACGGTTTCTGGGCCTTCTGCGAGGATCATTTTTTCCAGTTCGTCAGCACAGTGTTTGGAAAACTCGCGTTCAGTCATGCCGTCGTCTTCGCGGCGATAATAGTACGGAGCGAGAGTGTGTTTGATGCGCTCTAAAGGCAGATCAAAGTGGGCGTGGAACAATGGCAATCCTGTCATTGAACCTGACGCGATGCTTGAACCGTGGTAACCACGATCACGCGAAATCACTTTCTTCTTCTCAGGCAAGCCACGGGCGTTGTTGTAGTACCAAACCAACTTGAGCTGGGTTTCGTTGGCATCACTTCCCGACATACCGTAGTACACCTTGCTCATGCCTTGGCCTGCCATTTTTAGAATGCGTTCCGACAGGGAAATCAGGGCTTCATTGGTGTGCCCTACGTAGGTGTGATAGTAGGCAAGCTTCTTGGCTTGTTCGTAAATGGCCTCGGCCATTTCTTCACGTCCGTAACCGATGTTAACGCAATACAGGCCAGCAAAACCGTCAATCAGTTCAATGCCTTCAGAGTCCTGAATGCGAATTCCTTTTGCGCTGGTAATGATGCGACCGGGAAGATCACCATCGGCGTATTGCTTTAAATGTGTCGACGCATGGAACACATTCTGGCGGTCGATTTCGAGCAGTGCTTTGGTATCAATTTTCTGTGTCATAACAAACTCCTTTTCTGCCATGTGCGTTAAGCGCTGGCTTCATATTCTTTGGCTAAGGATTCTGGTTCCTAGTCTTCAAGTGCATAGTCTTCAAATGCATAGGCGAAGGCTTAACAGCCGCTGGCTGTTGGCAGTCCGCCGAGGCAGTAGTATTTGATTTCGCTGTATTCGTCGAACCCGTGACGGCTACCTTCACGCCCGAGCCCAGATTGCTTCATTCCACCAAAGGGGATGGGATGACCTGTCATCTTCACGCTATTCACACTCACCATGCCAAACTCTAATCCACGCATGAGCTTCCAAATATCGCGGATGTCGTTGCCATAAACATAAGCGGCGAGGCCATATTCGGTGTCATTGGCTGCGGTGATGAGTGCGTCTAAATCGTCGTACGCAATCACGCCAGCAACCGGGCAGAAGTTTTCTTCGCGATACACCGACATATCAGGAGTGACGTCTGCCAATAACACCGGATTGAAGAAGTTGCCCTTCAAGGCATTGTGTGGGGAACCCATGACCAAGGTGGCGCCTTTCTCTAAAGCGTCATCAACGAGTGATTGTGCTTTATCAACGGCTTGATGATTGATAAGCGGGCCAAGGTCGATACCTTTTCGCATCCCATCGCCGACGCGTAACTTCTTCATGCCAGCCGCAAAGGCAGCAATAAATTCGTCGTGTTTTTCGCGGGGGACAAAGATGCGATTGGCGGCAAGGCAATCTTGCCCAGAGGTTTGAAACTTGGCGTCAATGGCTGCGCTAGCTGCTTCTTGAATGTCCATGTCTGGCAGCACGATGAACGGCGCGTTTCCACCCAGTTCCATGCTGCATTTCTTGACGGTGTTGGCACATTGCGCCAGCAATAACTTGCCGACACGCGTTGAGCCGGTAAATGAAAGGGCTTTGACGTTATCAGACGCACACAAGGTGGCTGAGATCATGGGTGCATCACCTGTGACGACATTGAATACACCCGCAGGGATGCCTGCACGTTCTGCTAGTTCAGCGAGAGCCAATGCGGAGAATGGCGTTTCGTTGGCGGGCTTGATCACGATCGTGCAACCAATGGCTAGTGCGGCCGCGGCTTTGCGCGTGATCATCGCATTGGGGAAGTTCCAAGGGGTGATCAATGCGGCGACACCAATGGGTTCTCGTAGCGTCGCAAGCTGTGCATTGGGAATGTGGCTAGGAATGGTTTCGCCATAAGCTCGACGGCCTTCCTCCGCGAACCAACGCACAAATGACGCACCGTATTCGATTTCACCGCGTGCTTCGTCGAGTGTTTTGCCTTGCTCTAACACCATGAGGCGCGCCAAATCTTCCTTGTTGGCGAGCAAAAGGTCATGCCAAACCATGAGCAGCGAAGCTCGCTGTTCTGCGGATAACGCTCGCCACTTCACAAATGCTTTGTCAGCGGCGTTAATGGCTTGGTCGATCTGAGATTTTTTCAAAGAGGTCACATAGCCAATCACCCGATCGTCTGCGGGGTTGATGACTGGAATATCTTGGGTGCCTGTCACCCATTTCCCGTTGATGTAGGCGAGTTGGCGAAGTAATCGTGCATCTTCAAGATGCGCGAGTACCGCATCGCTCGCTTTGCCTTCGTAAGGTAGATTTAGTGCGGCCATCAATGACCTCCCATGCAGGTTTTTGTTGTCCTAGTGATAAATGTAAGTCACTTACTGCGTGGGAGTTTTCTGTTAAGGGAGGCGTAGGATGGTGTTTTTTTCAATTAAACGGCTAAAGACTTGGTGTTTTTTCTGTGAAGCCAAAATACGGGGGCTTTCGATAGAGGATCGCTGAGAAATGAATCATCGCATCGCGTGGAAAAGGGGGGATTTAGCGCAATAAATTGTCATCGATTTCTAACTCATCACCTTGATGCTTAATCGTTTTGGTCACGATGTAGGTGTAGTAGCGTTCTATACAGAGGTCTGAAATTAGCCAACTGTCGATCAGGCGCTGATATTGATCGATGTCTTGCACCATGACCCGCAAGATGTAATCAATCCCTCCACCCGTGGCAAAACAGTCGGCAACATCAGGGCATGCTTGCATGGCTTCTTCGAAACGCTGAAAGCTTGATGCGTCATGCTTACCCAGCGTGACTTCGACCAATACAGGCGTTTTCTTGTTCAGAAAATGAGGGTTAATTTTGGCGCCATAGCCTTCGATGATTCCCGCTTCTTCGAGTCGTTTTACTCGTTCCCAGCAAGGGCTGATCGACAGGTTGATCGCTTCTGCGAGGTGTGACTTGGTGATACGACCTTGAGTGCTGAGGATTTGGAGAATTTTAGTGTCATATCGGTCAAGTCGCATTCATGACTCCGTCAAAGAATTGATTTACCCATTAAGCGTGGCACAGAGTTGCGTCGATGGGGTTTTACGTTTCATTTTTTGCGAATACGACATTGAAGAGCATCAGCGTTATTTGAGTACTTTAGCCAGTACGGCGAAGGTATCACCAAGGCTCACTTTTGCAGAGTGACGTCGCGCGGCGATGATGCCATCAGTTTCTGAATAATAGGGAACAGGTGGTTGTCCCGTTCGCTCTGTGGAGTAAATACGAGCAATCAGATCGCCTTTTTCGATAGCGTCTCCTAAAGCCACACACATCTCTAAAATGCCATTGTGCTCGCTCTGTAAATAGCATTCTGCATTGGGGATTTCCAACGCAATAGGGGGTGAGGTCGGCGAGAGGTAATGACTTTTCAATACGCCACTGTAGACGAGGAAGTTATGAATTCCTCGATCTGCCATTTCGATAGTCTCAGGCGTGGTTGTGCCGCCGCCGCGAAGCTCCGTGGTTACAAACACCTTTCCTTGGTTTTCAACCGCCGTGTCATAAAGCTGCGTTGGGTCTATTTCTTCCATATAGAAACAAAAGGGCGCACCAAATAATCTCGCGCCTTCTATGCAGCGAGATTCTTGCGCTTTGTCGCTCAAGCGATGAGCGGCTGCAAAGGGCAAAATGTCGAGTGTTTTGCCGCCGGAGTGGATATCGAGCGCGGTATCGCATAATGGGATCAAATGGCGAGTAAAGTAATCAGCCATTCGTTCAGTCATGCTGCCGTAAGGATGCCCGGGGAAGGCGCGGTTCATGTTTCCATTATCGATGGGGGAAACACGACTTCCTGCGTCCACCGCAGGTTGGTTCATCATGGGAATGATAATCACTCGGCCTTGAACATCGTCCATCGACAGGGTGTGAGTGAGTTTGAGTAACGAGGTGATGCCTTCGTATTCGTCGCCATGGTTACCGCCGGTTAATAACGCCGTTGGGCCGTCACCGTTTTTGATGACGGTAATTGGCGTCATGATTGCGCCCCACGCAGAGGCGTCATGGGAGTAAGGCAGTTTTAAGAAACCGTGTTGTATTCCGTCTGCATCAAAATCAACAGTGGCTGACACTGAGCTCGGCGGGAGTTTTTCCATCGAATGTCGTTCCTCGGCATGGTTGCTGTTTGTCGCTCGGTTTGCTGAATCTGCAGCCTGTCATTACTTGGGTATAGCAGCTCAATGTTTAACAAACAATTGCCTTGGAAAGTTACACAGCGTTTCTGCGCCATATTGAGTGATAACAATACTTTCAGTGGTTTCCATGCCCCAGTTATCCATCCAAAGGCCGGGCATGAAATGAAATGTCATGCCTTCTTTCAATATTGTCTGATCGGTTTCTCGCAAGCTCATGGTGCGCTCGCCCCAATCGGGAGGGTAACTCATTCCGATAGGGTATCCGCATCGAGAACCACCGCGGTCAAAGCCGTATTTTTCCATAATGGCGTTGAGCGCACTGGCGATGTCGCCACAGGTATTACCGGGGCGAGCCACGGCTAAACCGGCCTCTAGCCCTTCATTCAGCGCTTCATTGGCGCGTTTGAAATGATCGGCAGGCTCTCCAAGGTAGATCGTGCGAGAAAGCGGGCAGTGATAACGTCGATGTACCCCAGCCATTTCGATAAACGTTCCTTCCCCTTTTTTAAACGGGCGGTCGTCGTAGGTTAGGTGAGGGGCTGACGCATCAACACCAGATGGAAGCAGGGGGACAATGGCAGCGTAATCGCCAAAGTGTCCATCATGACCAATGACCGAATGTTTATTAATTTCTGCGACCAGAATGTGTTTCGGCAGGCCAGGTTCAATCAAATCGAACGCGACGCGGTGCATGTTCTCGACGATGCGAGCCGCAGCGCGCATGTAATATAATTCTTGTTCTGATTTTTGAGCACGACACCAGTTGACCAGACCTGTTGCATCGACGAAAGACGCAAAAGGGAGATTGTCGCGAAGGGCTTCATATGCTGTGGCGCTGAAATAGTAATTGTCTTTTTCAACGCCAATACGTCCGCGATCCCAGAGCTTTTCGGTAAGAACCGCGGTGGCAAGGTATTCCATGGGGTGAAGAGGCGGATTCATGACATAGTGGTCAGGGTAACCCACCACATTGTCATGATGCATGTGTACTGTGCGGCGTGCGCCATTGGCGTCTTGATTGCGACCAAACCATAATGGTTCGTCGGTGTGACCAATAACCACGCACTGTGGAACGTAAAACGACCAGCCGTCATAACCTGTTAGCCACGCCATATTGGAAGGGTCGTGAACGATAAGCAGGTCAATTTCGTTAATTTCCATGGCTGCACGGACTTTCGCCAGCCGGACGCCGAACTCTTCGAGCGTAAAATTTAGCACAACGTCACTCATGCCCCTTTCTCCTAAACATACCGCCCAATTGGACGAACGTTGACATCACAAGAGTCATCGCCAGTCATCAGCAGGTGGAATTCGGGGTCGATATTCCGCCGTTAATGCAAGATGGCTGTTTTGCCTCCCAGCTTTGCTTCATGTTTATAAGAACGAACATGCAGCGCGTTTTGTTCAGTGGTCTGCCTCCTTTTCATTTCTATTTCGAAGGACTACAGTTTTTATATGACAAAGCAGTTCAATGCAGATCAATGTGAATCCAATGTCATGAAACTTTTCATTAACATATATTACACATACACCATCGATTAAATTTTGGTCAATAAAAACTTTGAACTATGACAATTAAGTTAAACCTCGAATTGGCCTCAGGGCTCCCGAAATATCTGGCGATCTCAAAAGCGATAATTGAGCAAATTTCTGCTGGCGTCTTGGTGTCAGGCACGAAATTACCACCTCATCGCGAGCTTGCTGATCAACTGTCTGTGAGTGTGCAGACGGTGAGTAATGCCTATGCACATGTTGAAAAGCAGGGGGCGGTAGAGGCGTGGGTCGGAAGCGGCACGTTTGTACGAAGTTTTGCGCAGGGTAGGGAGAGCGAGTTTCTTCTCACACAAGATGTGAAGAACGAACATTCTGTTGATGATGTGATTGATATGTCGATAGCGCATCCGGTTTACACGAATCAGATAACGCAATTATTCAACGAAACGCTAATGGCTATTGCGCAAAGCGGAGAGACTGCGCATCTTCTGAATTCACCGAGACCTGTACCCGGTCAGCGACGTCATATCGAGGCGGCGTTGCACTACTTGTCTCAGCAGAAGCTTAATGCGGAAGCTGAATGTGTTTTGCTAACAAACGGCGCATGTCATGGCTTGGTACTGGCTCTAGGTACCGCGATCTCCTCCGGTGATACGGTTGCTTGCGAGAGATTGGTGGATCATGGTTTGATTGCTCGTTCCAAAATCTTCAACTTTAAATTGTGCGGCATTGATATGGATGAGCAAGGCATCATCCCTGAAGCACTGGAAAAAGCCTGTCAGCAACGTGAAATTAAGGCTCTGGCCTGCACGCCAAGCATGAGTAACCCCACCAATGCACACATGGGACTGGATCGTCGAATTGCGATTGCTGACGTCGTACAGCGATATAATCTTACCCTTATTGAAGACGATGTTTATGGCGCGTTAGAGCCACATCGTCAGCCGCCTATTTCCAGCATGATCCCTGATCAAAGCTTCTATGTAACCAGCCTAACTAAGACTGTCGCTCCTGGGTTGCGAGTGGGCTATTTGGTTGTTCCTCGTCATCTCAAACAACACGCAGTTGGACGTTTAGCGGCAACGAGTTGGATGGCGACGCCTTTGCCATTTGAAATCGCCAGTCATTGGATTGTAAACGGCTCCGTTGAGCGCATTGAAGCGTTTCAGCGACAGGAGTTTGCTGCGAGACAGCGCCTAACCGCGAAATCTTTTTCGGGACTGTCTTTTTCTGCACATCCTTACGGTCAACATGTGTGGTTAACCTTGCCGTGTGAATGGCAAGCGGACAATTTCTTGGAAGCGGCAAGGCAGGCAGGCGTTCAACTGACGGGTTATCAGCCCTTTAGTCTGGACGCGGACAGTAAGATTAATCATGTTCGTATCAGTTTAGGCGTTGAGGCGAGTCGATATCGTGTAAAACGAGGCTTGCAGATTGTGTCTGATTTGGTGAAGAGCGAGCCGCCTCCGCCCCATTTCCTTCTGTAATTCCAGCCTCTTCATGTTGTTTGGGAATAGTTGGGAATACTTGGGAATGGTCGGGTATAGAGATGAACCATGTCAATTGAAGACATTGAACTGATTGTATATGCGAGTTAATCGCTGAACATAAGGGAATTTAAGATATAAGTGCTTGGCAATTTTAGAACTGACAGTGAGACAACACAATAAACGAACAAAAATGCACCGTAATTGTTGAGCGTAATGTGCAGTTTTGTAGCGGTTTGGAGGTGTTTTCCGTTCTTGGAACGCTGGTTACAATAAATTCAAATATTTCAATTGAGTGGCGATATTCTCGCATATATACTTCGCAAAATTTTATCAATCATACCGAAACAACGTTTGGAAACAGCCTTTCGTAAGTCGTTGACTGAGTGACCCTGAGTTAGCAACGAAAGCCACTAATCTCCCGTTCTCACTAATCATAACGATACGCTTTTTCTAATAGCAGAAAATGGCGTTTTCATTGGGTCTGCCAAAAAAACGGAGTTCGATTAGCTTTCTGATTTCGACGATTGAATCGTATATACCGAGATTCATCATTATATATGCGAGTATTGCCTTCCTTTAAGTATTACTACGACACGTATGTGCGCGACATATCGATCGTTTTTTTACTGATTCTGCCCCTGACAATTTGCAATGCGATGTCGATATTTGTCGGGCATTTACTGAATTTCTCAAACCTTCCTTCGGCGGCTCAGCAGTTCTTTGACTTCTCCAATATATTAATTGGGGTGTATCCAACAGTTCTGTGTTTGATAACCACATACTACTTGTCGTCCAAGCACAGCGTTAACCCTATGCTGGTCACACCTTATGCGCTCGCCATGTTTGTGACGATTTCTCTGGCAAATGGCTTGGTGTCGGGGACGAACGGGCTGCCTAACAATCCATTGGTTGCGCTTCTAACAGCGGGTGTCGCATCGGCGTCTTGTATCTCATTTCGTTTGTACCCGTTGAACCCGCTGCGGGCAGATTTTGTCAGTTCGTTGTATAAACAAGTTGCGCATTTCTTTGGTTTCTTACTTCTCACAATGGCCTTCTCTGGGCTAACGAAGGCGATTATCTCGCACTTTGATAAGTATCGAGATCTACTGATGATTGACCCGCTGACATTCGATGGCGGCGTCATTTATCTCTTCATATTGGGTACTCTGGGTTCTGTTGGAATCAACGGTCACAACTTCCTGTTTAGGGTTAAACAGCAGCTGTTTGAAGATACTCAGATCAATCTGGCTGCATGGGAAGCAGGTGAGGCGACACTGAACATTCTCGGGCAAGGCTTTTACGATGCATTCATGTCGATTGGCGGTTCAGGAAATTCGTTGAGTTTACTTGCGTGTATTTTGTTGTTTTCAAAAGATCGACGTCATACTGCGCTAGCGTTGTCTGCCTTGCCATTGGTGATTTTCAACATCAATGAATTGCTGTTGTTCGGTTTGCCGATTGTCTTTAACCCAATACTGATTGTTCCATTCATTCTCGTTCCGATTCTGAGTTTTGTGGTTGTGTTTGGGGTGATGTCATTAGGTTGGGTTAACCCTGTGAGCACCATCGTTGACTGGATGACACCGCCGTTCTTGAGTGGGTATATCGCGACTCAGGAGAGTGTCGGAGGTGTCCTACTGCAGCTTCTTGTCGTGGTTATTGGCATATTTGTATATCGCCCTTTCTATCTGCTCTATGCGGGTCGAAGTGGGGTCGATGACAAGGCACTCATTCGAAGCGATATTGAAAACAGCACCATGAAAACATTCCTTGGCGATGTAAACAGTTCAATGGGTGGTTACATCAATATGCATGAAGTCAGCCAGCGAGTGAGCCGTATGTTGAACACTGGCGAGTTTGTGATGTTCTATCAACCGCAAGTTCATCTCAATAATCCTGAGCATCTCTCGTTTGAATCTCTGGTTCGTTATAAAGATGACAGTGGTAAGTTGCACCCACCCACATTTGTTTCTGACTTCCAGCATTTGGGTGCTATGTGGCATCTCGATACCATGGTAATCAATCTGGTCCTCGCGGATATGAAGGCGTTTCCGCTCGATAAGGTATGTAGAATTGGGGTAAATGTGTCGGCAGATACGATTTCAAACCCAGGGATCGTTGATTATATTATTGATCGCCTAAATCACTATGAACTGCAGGCTTCGGCACTAGAAATTGAAATTACGGAAGAAGCGATTTTAGATGAGCATAGCCATATTGCTCGTAACATTGCAGCCCTACAAGACATGGGCGTGACAGTGGCTATCGATGATTTTGGATCTGGCTATGCGTCGTTTCCACATTTGCTTAAATTCAATTTCGACAAGGTCAAACTGGACCGCTCACTGTTGCTGAATGTTCAGGAAGAGCGCGGGCAAAACTTGTATCAGTTATTGGCAAAAATCAGTGAAGTGACAGGCTGTGAAATTGTCGCTGAAGGGGTAGAAACTCAGGCTGAAAAGCAGTTCGTGAAAGACTGTGATATTGAGATTTGTCAGGGCTACTATTTCTCTAGGCCTTTACCCCTCGAAGATGCTGTAGTGTGGACACTAAGTGTCGATAGCGATACCTCACTGCCAACAGAGAAAGTCGCATTGTAACGACCTTGAATGAGACTTTCGAGGTGTAAAAAAGCCGCATCATGGATGCGGCTTTTTCATGACAATACTGCCAGTGTTGGTATGTAAACTTATTGGAATGCCAATAATTCAACGTCAAAAATCAAGGTTGAACCTGGCTTGATCGCGCCAGCTGCAGCATTGCCATACGCCAAGTTTGATGGAATAAAGAAACGTGTTTTCTCGCCTCTTTTCATCAATTGAACGCCTTCCGTCCAGCCTTTGATGACTTGATTCAGTCCAAACTCAATCGGTTCACCGCGTTGAACTGAGCTATCAAATACTGAGCCATCGAGCAATGTTCCGTGGTAATGAACGCGAACACGTGATGTGGCTGTTGGGTGTTCCTCACCTTCACCTTGCTCTAATACTTTATATTGAAGCCCTGATGCAGTAGTGATAACGCCTTCTTCCTGCGCATTTTTTTCTAAGAATTCAGCGCCTAATTGCTTGTTCTCTTCAGCCACTTTTTTGGCTTTTTGGCGAATAAGAATGACGAAAACGAATATCACGATGATGACGAGAGGTAACGCAAAATCCATGGTAGCTATCTCACTGTTTGTTATTGGCTGAGCCTGAAATTGTACCCGTCCATCGCAGGGACTCGGCGTCGACCGATTGAGCTGAAAGGGGGTAGTTGTCCATATTATCCTTAAGCATTGCACAGATTGGAATCGTTAAAGATAAACAAGATGTGATGCCATGGCATGTCTCGCGTTAGGTATGCCTTATCTTGGTGCAATCTTTGCGCCAAAACGTATCGTAACCTATTGAATAAAAGCGGTTAGACCCATGGCAGAGTGCGGTTTGACTGCTTTTCATTTATTGGTACGGCATTTGCTAAATACCCAATTGTGCTTACACGCACAGCTATACTCACTCTCCCCCGACACGGGGATAATTAGTTAGCGCATACTCCTTTGTAGTTTGTCCCCGCTTGTTTTGAACAGGCGGGGATTTTTTTTCGGCCTACCTCTCGAAATTCAACCTACTGTGATCTTCGTTCAATCTCTTTGATATGTAACAGTTTTTGCTTGTTTCTGTATCTGCGTGATCTGCTTCAATTTAGGTGCTGAATCGATGCTTTGCTGCAAAAAAAAGGCGAAAGAAATGTAACTGACTAATTACATTCCGAATCGTAGTGCCAAACTTGAGAATTTATATTCGCGACGAAAATTAAGTGATGAAACAGTAATAGGGAGCACATAACCAACATCCAATACGTGGAGAAAAATAACAATGTATAAAGGACTTAAGTTTACAGCGGTTGCCGCATGTGTAGCAGGGGCACTCGGTATGAGTGCATCTGTATACGCTGCACCAACGCACGATAAAGCCGTGATTGGTTACCTAACGCAATGGGAAGCGTGGAAAGGGACTGATGCAGGTTTTAGCGTCAAAGGCGAAGCAACCCACCTAAACGTAGATATGGACATCTACTCCATTCTTAATTTTTCATTCTTTGGCGTGGCGAAGTAGGAAAAAGGTAGTTAGACTGCACTCGACCCAATCAAAGCAGTAAACACCAATGAGCAACTATCTAATTCAGTACACCCGTATTTCTTCACACTCTCAACGTCTTGGTACAGGTCTTCAAGGGCAGGCATTGTCTCAAGAGGAAATGAACCATCTATGTTCTACCTATAACGTCATTCCTTACCATGAGACCTTCTGTGATTCAGCAGTAAGTGCATTCAAGGTGTCAGCTAAAGACAGACCTGCATTTAGTCGTATCCTAGCTAACTTGGAATCAGGAGCGTTCTCTCCTTCATCAGTTTTGGTTCTAGCTAACCTCGACCGTCTATCACGTCAGGACATTCATACTGCATGTACAACACTTCTATCTGTTATCCAGCAGGTAAGGGTGTATATCGTTCAAGAGAGACGTTTGTTCAGTAAAGATGACCCTGACTTAATGATGGGTTTAATGATGGCTCTAGCAACACTACAGAGGGGGCATGATGAATCATTAGCTAAGAGTACTCGAACCAATAAGTCTAACTTGGTACGCATCCAGAATCACAAGGATGGTATCAAAGGGAAGAATGGTAATAGCCTCTCTATCACTTCTGGTAAGTACCCTATGTGGGTAAAGCTAGTTGATGGAGAAGTTACCATTGACCCAGCTAAAGCGGACATTGCAAGGGAAGTGGTTCGGTTAATGATTGAGGGTAAATCTATTAGTCAGGTACAGCACTGGCTTGTAGCTAATCATCCTTCTATCAAGTGGGGTGAAATGTCCCTACGTCGATTACATACACGTAAGACTCTTATTGGTGAGTTCAGTATCACTATCAATGGTGAGAAGCATGTACTTCATAATCATATCGAACCAATCATATCTGAGGCTGAGTACTACCGATTAGTTGCAGTTAGGTCTGAGCATACTGCTACACGTATGAAGAAGTGGGATAACGTTTCTATCTTCACCGGATATAAGAAATCGTACTGTAGAAGCTGTGGTAGTCCTATGACTACAGTAATAGATAAGAACAAAGAGTCTGTACGTTGTAGAGGTGGTTCAATCTACGATAAGTGCCCTAACCTAGTTTGCATCAAGACAGACTATCTAGTAGCTGCATTACGTGAATTGAATTTCAGCTTTAAGTCCCTTGTTCCTGAACCATCTACTTCACTGTTACCTATGCTCGAAGTTAAGTTGAAAGAGTGTGGTGATGCAGTAGCGACGATGGAGAAGGATTACATGGAACATCAGCATTCTTTCTTACTTCCATTAATGGCTAAGAAGCATGAAGAAATAGCTGCCCTAGAAGCTCAGATTGAAGAGGATAAGGTTAAGCAATCTAATCACATGGGAAGTATCTTTGATACGCTTCCTGAGACTCCTGAAGAGTTACGTGAACTGCTTATGAATCTGACCCAATCAATGAAGTTCTACAAGGTGAAGAGAGGTAACACTCTTACCACTATCTACTTCAAGAATGGGTTCATTACATCTATCTACTTAGCTTACGGTAAGGTGGTTCAAGCTGGTTTGCTTACTGGTTCAAATGAAGGTGATATTGAGTTGCTAGATGATGTGAAGTTCAAACAGTGGATTGAAGAGGGGAGGTTAGATGATTGGATTCGGTGAAGGGTAGATATGAAGAAGGGAGCTAAGTGCTCCCTCTTTGTTACTTTGCATCTACTAATTCTGTGGTTTCTCTAATGGTGTCTCGAAGAACAAGTAGACTAGCATTAACTCGAACCATACTCTTTGTGAATTGGTTCGCTGTAATCGTAAGCTCCTTGTTACCTTCAATAATATAATCAACACATGCATTAGTAAGTGCAGAGATTTCACTATTTACGTTATGGATAGTACCCATCTCATAAAGTAGTTCACATGGGTCACTGGTCTTTGTAGTGGTATCTGCTATTGCATTTGCTGAACCAAGACATAAAAGGGTAGCTATTAATAATCGTTTCATTAAAATGAGTCCTGTGGTGAGGTTTAGTTAATTCTTCTGAATGGTGTTACTTAATCTTATTACTGTGGTGTTTGCTTCCTTGGGTCGGAAGTCTTAATTGGGTAGTCCTTAGTGGCTACCCTTTTTCGTTCTTGTACCTAGTTGGTATGAATAACGGTGCATCTATCTCTTTCATGTAGAAGTCTCCGATAACTCGCTACACCGTTATTCAATGACTTCATTTTATCTCTAGGTAATATGAGACAGAAGACTTATGGACGGCTATAAGACAGCAATCTAATGAATGGGACTAATTAGTTTCAGGTATAAAAAAGACCATCACTAAGGATGGCCTAGTATTGAATCTGGTATTGGTTCTAGTTAATTAACCAAATAGTGTCTGTGCTTGCACTGATTGAGTTGGAGCACCTGATTTAAGGGCATTACCCTTATTACCTTTTACACGGTTAACTAGCTTACCACGGTTAGCCTCAAGCCATTGTTCAATGAACTTTGGTTCAGTCTTAGCATTAGCTTCTGCACTTGTACGACGTTCAGCATCAAACACCTTGGATAGTACATTCTCTTTACGGGTTTCACCTGTAGGAACGTATTCACCTGACATTGCATCTTTGGTTGTCTTATCTACTTCTTGCTCTGTAAGGGCAATGTGAATCTTCTTACCTAGTACGTCCATGAACACTTCACGTTCGCTATCTACTTGAGTCTTCAGAGTAGCATCATAGGTCTTAACTGTTTTAAGTGAAGGAGTCTGTTCATTGAAACCTTTACCTGAAGCTAGACGGAATAGTGAATCAACCATTGCAAAGCTAGGCATTGGTCTTTTATCACCAGTCTGCTTATCAGTGTAAGTAAACTCACCAGCTTTGTTAGAGATGGTAATAGTCTCTTTATGAGCACGTTCTTTACCATCAATCAGTAGAGCTAGTTCAATGGATACAAATAATGCACCTGACTTCCAAGCATCAATATAAGCCATCTTAATAGCACCTACATAAACATCAGTTGGAACAGTAAAGCTACCACCTAGAGTATCTTTATCTTCAACTTTAACGTTAGCAGCAGCTTGTTGTGCTTTAGCAAATAGAGACATGGTTTATTCCTTCAAAGTGACTATTGATTAGGTGCGGGAATATAACCACTTCAATGTAACTAGAATAGACACGATGTGAGAATAAATAAGAAAGGGGAGGGAGAAGAGTGAACCAGTAGTATCGAGTCCGCCAAGACAATTAAAGTGAGTCTACTGGTTCGGGCTGCAATATAGTGAATGGTCTTATTGGATACAAGTCTGTATGTGAGATTAACTAGAAGGGTATTACTAGAAGGGTATTAACTACTACATAAGTACTTATGTAGTAATAATAGAATAAGAGTTATGAAGATTTAAAAAAGGGAAAAAAATGTAACTCATTAATGATTGTGTTTTTATTGTCGATTTTTCGGGGTAACTGTCAAGATAGTCATTTTGTTGCAAAGGGGATGCTTAAAACTACTCTGTGATATTAGTCACACATGAAAATACTGTTCGAACACTTCTTGTTCATGACCCATGAAAGCAAATAAAAGACCTCCGAAGAGGTCAGTTAACTTACGAACAGATGTATTACCGATTAATTCTTATAAACCGTCTTTATCCATTTGGCATACTCCTTACCAGTAATCTCACCTTTCACTAGTTGGTCATGCTTACGTGCTAGTTCCATCTCCTTCTTAGTACGTCGAGTTCTTTTAGGAGATGGTTCAAGTTCAGGTATGTTTGAGTAAGGCATAGTGCAATCCTTTGGATGATGTGTTCTTAGCATTATCTCATATCGCTCTATGGGCTGACCCAAGTAATCAACAGGGCATCAGGTTAGCTGTTAGGGATAGGTCAGAATTTTCCATCAGAATTTTCCAGTACAATTTTCGTACACTTTTAAAACTTTCCAAACAGAATTTTCCATTGCTTACCTACTTGGAAAAAAGTGGAGGTGATACCCTCTCAACCCTTGGTACACAAGGCTTCACAGAATTTTCCAAGAATTTTCCATTAGAATTTTCCAAGAAAGAAAGGTAATGAAGGAATTTTCTTTCCACCTCCTCCCTATAAGGGAGGGGAGAAGAAAAATCTTACCCAGCAAGTTATAGAAGATAAAAGCAATGCCACTTCTAAAGCTAAATGGTTAGGAGATTGGTCTACTTCAAGCTACATGTTCGATAGCTTAGTTGGATTCCCATTTAACTTGAGAAGAGGCTCAGATGAGGGACTATGAGGGTTAAACTGGTTAAGGTTATTAAGTAGTAATTCATATCACACCAACACATCCTACCCCTTGCAGGGGTGTCTGTGTCGGAGTGATGGTAGGAGCAGGGGAAAGCATTATTCATTTCTCAATCATCAGCTCTACCACCTTTACCGTCACTCCCTAAGCAAGTATTCACCTTTCAAGGAAGCCAGCTTGCTGGGTGACGATGGAAGGTTAATGCTTGGGAAAGGGTGTGACATATGAATACCCACTTAAAAGAAATAACCCCTATCCAAAGATAAGGGTTAACTTAATTAAGACCAGATACCTTTATGATTAGGGAAAGGTACAGCTACCATCAATTGCATGGTATGAGTCTCTTCAATCAACTTAATATGAACACTCACTTCACCAGTGTAATTACCTTGGTTCTGATAAAGGTCTGTCTTCACTTCTGTCTCAGGGTCTAATACCCAATCAGGTAAGCTACATGGTTCGACAGCATCTAATACATACAAGCAACTTAAAGCCTTACGTACAACAGCCTTAGAATCAACGTCAGGAGCGATTGAGAAGGTAAAGCTACAATCATATCCCTCAACAGGTGATTTAGTTGTGTAGGACTGTAGAACCACTTCATTACGTTGTTGGTTCTTAGCACATTTGATAGTTGCAACAGCAGCAGCATTGATAGTCATTATAGTTTCCCTGTTATTAAATTAGTTTCACAACAATCTTTGAACGTAGGTTAAGTGATACACACACCTTTAGAATGCAATCGTTCAGTTCTTCTAGTTGGTTCATGGGCATTAAATCAGTAACGTCATATAGGGCATCACAAGCATGTGTAATAGCCCATTGTCTACTTGAGCCTGCAATGACTAGGAGTTGGCTATTAATAAGCTCTACGAGCTTCTCAGCATCAAATTGACCATCTACATCTACTGTAATCTCTACAGTCCCATTGTTTATTCCCATAGGACGATTAACAGTAAGTAACTCAATAGACATCTTCATAATCCTTTTCTATTAGTCCACGTCTTATGAACCAAACTACTCACCGGAGGTGAGTTATATAGGTACTCTGATGGATAAAGAAGTTCTTAAAATAATATATTAGTAAGCTCTAATACTCGAACTCACTAATAAAATGCTGGAAGCATTTCCCCTGATTTATCATCAACACCGCAACACTCATTTAAGCTCACTGAGAAGCCCACTACGAAGAGATTGGTTCTATGGTAAGTAGTTCATCTATTTCACATAGTGGTGACCACTGAGGGTCACCCAACTAAGTTATTGAATTTAGTAGTGTGGTAAAAGTTTACCACCCCTTTCTTTAAGGGTTTGGGGTGTGTCCGTAAAGTCTCGGACACTACTAAAAACAAGTAGTTACCCTTCATAGGGAAGATTGAACTGAGCTTCATCATGAGCTTGTTGGTTCATTATCTCTGATAGCTGTTCTTGTAATGCTGGAACTAATTCAAGAGGGATTGGAATAAACCTGCTAGCAGTCTTTGAAGTTCTAAGTGTAATTATTAGTTGGTCATTGTTATTGATGAATAATTGTTCTAGTTGAGGCTTCATTAAGCTATTCCAAATATATCTGTGAAACATTTCACAGAGGGTTTTAGGTTATATTTCTTATTGTATAGCTGAGTTATACAATAGCTCCATCGGGTTGAGACAAGAACTTAACCCAGTTCTTTAAAAGCCTGAGAGATAATTATAATGAAATCTGTTTTAAGAGCATTCCGTATTCCAACAGAACTTTCTGAAGCAATCGACAAGATGGCAGAAGAGGAAACGAGAACAGTAACTAATATGGTGCTGGTCTTGCTGAAGGAAGCAATTAAAGCTCGAAAGAATTCTAACTAAGAAATGAAAAAGCCCTGATATGTGGTCAGGGCTTAATGTTTACTACAAAGGAAACAAGATTATGTTACTACAAAAAACAACCACTGAAAACCTACAAGAAGTTATTAAGATGAACGGTGGTGTTATCGCTACTTCTCAATTGGCTACAGTACTTGGTAAATCACATCAACACCTTACAGATAAGCTGGCTAAATCTTGCACGCTAACGAATTTCGTGACCGTTCAGGAATCGTACAATTCTGGTAAGAATACTCGAACTGCTTACCTACTACCTGAGAAAGAAGCTATGGCTTTGGCTATGAGCTACGACATGAACTTAGGTATGAAGGTTTACCAAGCATTCCAAGATTACAAGGCTGCACTGGAAGCAGTTCAGAATGCTACTTCACTTGCTGAAGCTAAAGCGATTGCTAAGGAAGCACTCAACGTAAGAATCTTTGAGGCAATTGGTTCTAAGCATGGAAAGGTTGGTTCTCTGTTGAATGAAGCCTTTATAGAGAATACCCCTGCTAAAGCTAACGCTCTTATTAGAGGTGAGTACCGTAACCAAGCTAATGTTCTGAATGCAGACATTGCTTACCGTAAGAAGTTCTTGGAAGCATGGATTAGAAGTATTGATACTCAGGTTGTCATTGCTAAAGAAGCTGAAGACTTTGTTCAAGTGCTTGCACTAGGCAATGAAAGAGGCAAGGTGATTGCCATTCAGAAGCACATTCTTGAGTACAACCTAACTAAAGCTGAACAACGTATTAAACAGTTGGAAGCTAAGGAGCAGACACCGGAAGTTAAGGCTGAGTTGGCTGCTATGGTTCAAGAGGCTTCAAATGTAATCCCGACGTTCACAGGTATTTCTTCTTTCTTCACAGCAGAAGACATTGCTGCATCAATCAAAACCAACTAATTGAATAGGGAGGCTACGGCTTCCCTTTTTTGTATCTGGAGATACGACATGAGAATGACACCTAAGAAGACCATCACTGAATTAAATCTGATTGGTTCAATGCTACTAGAGTTACATGCCCAACTACCTGTTAGTGAGTTTAATGAAATGCTCCACAATCAATTCTCAAGGGTTTATGCAAAGGAGAAGGGCATTACACCTAGTAGAGCTAACCGAGTGCTTAGAGGTGCAATGAGGCTTACTGAGTTCGGTAAAGGATGGGAATATATCGGTAAGGCTAACGTGTTAACCGGACTATTCAAGAAAGGTAATGAACTTCTACTTCGATATGCTCAAGAGTTAATGAGTCAAGTAGGTGGTAGCAGGGCTTACAAGACTGCTGCTAATGAAATCAAACGATTGATTAAGTTGGTTCAGGCTAAGTTTGATATTGCTGAAGCTATCCATGTATCAAGACTAACCTTTGATTGGTACTAACATGAAGCTGATGAAGTTCCAGTATCAAGAGAGAGTAGTTAGAAGTGTTACCCCAACAGACAGGAAGTTCAACGTTAAGTATGGTCTACGGATGACTGAGAAATACTTATCCTTACCTCCGAAGTATCAGAAGATAATAGATGAGGCTAAAGATAAAAGTGAAGCATGGTCACTATTGTACTTTGCTGGTATCGCTAAATAAGGAGTAGCTTAGGCTGCTCCTTTTGTCGTTTATAGGGTATAAGATTCTTGGTTCAATTCTATTAAGGTAATGACACATGCAGGCATGGTTAGGGTGACTTTTGATTGGTAATACCCTTAATAACTTGTATACTTCCGTTGTTGGCTAGGTCGGCTTAATTACCCGACTGAACGAGGTTCGCTTATTCCTCTGCCAACATCCTCCTTCCTAATAAGCATTAAAATGAGCGTACTAATATGATTAAGAAGATTCCTGCCGATATGGTAGAAGGCAGCACATTTGTAACTAAGCATTGTGGTGATGTAGTGGTTCTCGAATATACCAACTCAAACCATATTAAGGTTAAGTTTATTAAGACAGGTTACGTGACCGTAGCTGCGTCGGGTAATATCCGTAAAGGTGAAGTAGGAGACCCTCTACAACCTTCATTGGCCGGAGTAGGCTATATGGGTATAGGTAAATACCCCACTAAGAGTTTAAAGACTGGGAAATGTAATAAATGTTATGTTCTTTGGGCTGGCATGATTAATCGCTGCTATAACCCAACCAGTACTCCTTACAAGTTCTATGGTGCTAAAGGTGTACGTGTGTGTGATGAATGGCACAACTACCAGAACTTTGCAGCATGGGCTAATACTGCTGGTTACTTTGAAGGTGCTCAACTAGATAAAGATGTGCTGGGTGGGGATGTTAAGTTGTATAGCCCTGAGACTTGTCAGTTTATAGATAAAACAACCAATGTGGTGTTTAGTGGTGCTAAATCTTTTAAATTTGTATCACCTGTAGGTGAAATTGTAACAGGTTCGAATATTCGTGTGATGGCAGAAAAATACAATTTGAGTTATTCATGCATGGTACAAGTGTCTTCAGGTAAAATTAAAAAGCATAAAGGATGGAGTTTAAGCCTATGAGCCTCACTTGCGGTGAATGGTACGAGAAGATGATTGCTCTACGTTCGAAGGAATGGGAACAGCTTATTGAGAGTGGTTCGATTAAAGCAGCAATGGTTAAGATGAATGATGTGGTTGCGTACAAGCAGATGTTAGAAAGGGTAAGTCAGTAGATAAAAGAAAGGCCACTACTAAGAGTGACCTAAACGATGACTACCAATGTAAGACTCATTCGTAAACCATCTGGAGACATTACTAATAAACAGAAACTAAATGGTATGTCATATGTCATCACATGTACAGCCATTATATTTACAGTCACTAGGTTATATTGTATTATCTTTACATCAACTAACGGCATTAAGTTAATTGGTTCGATATAGGACGAAGTACAAGTTCTGCATTAAACGAATTGAATTAAAGCGGTTACTTCAGGAAGGTTAACTCTGAAATGAATTAGTAGTGGTTAAGGCTCACAATGGTAAACCGAAAGGTCAATGCAGTGATACCCAAGACTACGAAGGCTCAAGAAGGAAATAGACTTCCAACTATAATTGAATTGATTGTTACCCTAGCTAGGTAATGATTAGTTCATGTAGATGAGACCGGATAGCTACCAATCTCACCTACTAGCATAAGCCAGCCTAGAGCTGGTTTTTGCACATCTAAATTCCCTACAGTACTGCCATCTTCATAATACTCCCCAACTCAATACCAGATGCATTAAGTGCGGCAGTCAATGCCAGTAAAGCAGCAGCATACTTAGCTAACTTACTTTCTACGGCAGTTACCCTAGCTTCAAGTGTTTGGTTCGATTCCATCAATGTAGTAAGCCGAGCAATAGCCATATCTAATCTATGAATAGCTTGGGTCACGTTTACATCTGATTGACGGATATGAGCAACTTCCACTGCAATGTTTTGTACTTGGGTCTCAACAGCACTGAGACGCTCGTTCTGTGTTTCCATGAGTATTCCTTTGGATTAATTAACACATCTCTTCTGGATGCTTACCTTAGTAAATAACAGATATAAAAAAACCAGTCTACGAAGACTGGTTTAGTACCTTTGTTTATCTCTTTAGGTTAGAGGCTTATACAGACAGCAGGAGGTGCGCTTATAAGCTGAGTCAGTGATTATTGTGTCCTATCAACGAGCATCATTTCAGATGCCATAACACTTCAAACCACATTTATTATTATTGTTATTATGGTTCGCTTGGATAGCCATCACACTCTCGGCTTCCATCTTTGTCTAACAAAAAATCTACGCCACCACCGTTACGTACCGCTTACTCTTAATTGCTAACTCTCGGTAATAATCATCACGACAGTCACAATCACAGAATACTGCTGAAGTAACACTTAACTCTTCCTCACAGTAATTACAGATGCCACGTTTCATTGTTGGTTCGACCGTTGAAGTTCTGGCTAAAGCAATTGCTTCATGTAACACAGCATCACAGTAGTCATTAACCTTATCAATTAAGTCCATCTATATACTCTCGGTTGAGTTAAGTTAGGTCGTAAGATATAGATAAGCTCAGATTAAGTAAATACCAATAATTATAATAATAGGTAGTTTCTGTGAAGATATTAGCAAGAACTGAGCATTTTAATCCTAAATATGACCTGAAATTGGTCTGTAGTTGTGGATGTGGGAATTCAGTCTCTCAAGGGTTACTTGATAGGGTTGAGCTAGTACGTAGGTTATTTGGCAAGCCCATGAGAGTTACATCGGGATATAGGTGTGAGGCTTACAATAAGAAGGTAGGTGGAGCTAAGAACAGTATGCACCTTACTGGTAATGCAGTAGACATTGCATGTACTGATTCAAGTGATAGGGCAAGGTTAATTAGGTTGGGTCTACATGCTGGCATGAGTATAGGTATTCGTGAGGATATGATTCACTTCGACATTAGACCACATCAGATTGTATTCACTTATTAAGCCCTGAGAGGCAACAGGAGAAGAGTTGATATTCAAGGGTATCAGCATCAAGTAAAAGAGAATGGATGCAGGACAGGGGGGGATAGATGGGGTGTAGAAGTACATATATACATAACCCACTAATACTCGTTTATACACTAATTCTGCTCGGAGACTCTTTTTTTCCTGAGTGGTAACTGTTAGTAATAACCGTATCAATAGGCTCTCTACAGTGACCGTAGGAGGCTTATCTTTATTGGTTCAGGTGAATGTATGCCATTACCAAAGCTCTGTTCTGAGAATGGATGCAAGACCATATCTAGGGATGGTTCACATAAATGTATTGCTCACAGGAAGGTTAGACGTAGAAATGAAGTGGTAGAGAGAAGTGCCTTCTATTTAACTCCAAGATGGAAAAGGTTCTCTAAATCATTACGTCAACGTAGACCCATTTGTGAGTGCTGTAATAAAGAGATTGCTACTGATGTAGACCACTGGATAGAACGAAGCATAGACCCATCTGAGCTTTATTGGTTCGATGAAAGGAATATGGTTTGTCTCTGTAAAAGTTGTCACTACAGGAAAGGCAACAAATTACGTAGATGGATTCAAGACAATGACCACAAGCAAATATATCAATACCTCTGGAATTGGCATCCTAGACCGTCTGAGAGGGATTATCTCAACGATTGGATACAAGAGGCAGTTAAGGAAAGAAGCCAAGGCTAAGCGTAAATACGAGAAGCTGTGCAGGAAGTTTAACTTCGGTATTAACCCTAGTGCTACTCGTGAATATTACCTTGTGATGAATGGTTCTCTCTTTCGGATTCTGTTCTTGGAAGTGGGTTTAAGTATCACTGATGGTGAGGGTCAATTCGTTGAATGCCAGTTAACCAGATTGAAAGTATTGAAAGCCTTCGTTAAGAACAGCTAATTACACCTTACCTAAAACAATAATAATAAAAAGGTAATGAGATGAAACTTAATGCTATGCCCTCGGCAATTCAATTGCCACCTAAAGACCTACAGAAATACACCTCAATTAAGAACATGCTTGAGGCTGAACGAGCACTACAACCAAGTGACTTAGATGCTATTGCTTTGATGGTTCTGAACATGGGAATCATGAATGATGCTTTGGTATCTATCCGTACTGATGGTGTAGTTCTGGTGTCTGTTACTGCTCACGGTCAGGTACACAAATCTAATCCTGCTAACGAAGTATTTGCACGAGCAAACGTAGCTGTTAAGGGATTGATGGAGCAGCTTCTAATGACACCAAAAGCTAAGGCTTTGATTGGTTCAATTGCAGAGAAGGTAGAGGAAGAAGACCCACTTACAGCAGCATTGAAGGCTCGTTCTAAGCGAGGCAAGTAATGTGGAAGTATTGGGATATTGGTTCTGTAGATATTGAACAATATAACTACCGATTGAATGAACCAACTCTAGTAGATGCTTATGGTTTCTCTATTCTCGGTGATTACTTTCAAGGGTATCAGGCAGCACATCAGTATGCTTACGATGTACTTACTGGTGTTCGTGTAGCAGGTCAGGCAGAGATTGCAGCATGTGAACGATACATCTATGACCTTCAACGTGAAGACCTTGTATTTGATACTGATGAGGTAGATTTCATTCTGCTTATTGCTAACCAGTTGAAGCACCCTAAAGGTGCTCTAGCAGGTGAACCATTCAGGCTACTACCATTCATGCAGTTCATTCTTGCTCAGATGTTTGGATGGTTCTATTCGGAGAAGGCAAGGGAAACACTACGTTATGAAAGAAGGTTTATAAAGACCTCTTGTTTCGTTGCTCGTGGTAACAGTAAGACCTGTCTAGCAGCAGTAGCTTCTATTGCTAATATCCTGACCAATGAGAATGGTTCACCTACAGGTATCTGTGCTGCATCGGTAACTAAGCAGGCTCGTTTAGCATTCGAAGATATTACCAAGATGATTAAATCTAGTGCTCCTAGTATCAGGAAGAGATTTGAGATTCTACGTAATGAAATCAGATGCCCTGATGACGGACGTATCATCATTGCCAGTAGTGAAGCAGATACTCTTGATGGTATTCGTGGTTCAGGCTTACAGCTATGTGATGAGATTCATGCTCACTCTAGCAGTGCTGTAGTAGATGTTCTTTCTACTGGTATGCAATCCTCTAAGAATCCTCAGATGCTCATGATAAGCACGGCAGGTACGAATACTCAGGGTTATGGTAGAGAGATATTCGACTACTCAGTAGATGTAGCTAAAGGTGCTCAGGAGAATGATAGATTCTTTTCTATTGTGTACACCGTAGATGCTGGTGATGAAGCTGATTGGAATAATGAAGCTGTATGGGTCAAAGCTAATCCGGCATTAGGCCATGCAGTATCACTTGAGGGTTTACGTGCTGCTTATAGTGAAGCTACTCGTAATGCATCAGCTAGGGCTAACTTCCTTACTAAACATTTGAATGTATGGTGTGACTTCGATGAAGCTAATTATGTTGATAGCTCTGACTTATTTAAGTGCCGTGATAATTCACTCAGTATTGATGATTATGTAGGTAAGGTTGTTTACTTGGGTCTGGACATTGCATCTGTAAGTGACTTGAGTTCACTGGTGTATATATTCCCTAATGAAGAAGGTGGTGTTGATGTATTTCAGAAGTCATATCTACCTGAATCGGCATTGATGACATTAAAGCCTAGCCTCAAATCTAAGTACTACGAAGCCAATAAGAAAGGTGAGCTTATATTTACTCCGTCAGAGATTACTGATATGGAGTACATAGCTAACGATATTGTTAGTGCAAGTGAGCTTTATGATGTTCAAGGTATTTCGATAGATGCGGCAGCAGGTGGTACTAAGTTTGCCTATGACTTATTTGATGACCATCAATTAGAAGCTGTAGCTGTAAAGCAAGGTTTCGGATTAAGTGAGCCAGCAGTAATGCTACAAGCATTGGTTAAGTCAGGTGGTGTTAGATATAACTCAGACCTATTTGAATGGTGCATGGTAAACGCATTGGTTCTTGAAGGTAGTCAGGGTGATATTAGAGTGGTTCGTAATAAAGCTGACCACTCGAAGAAGATAGATGTATGTATTGCTACTGTCATCGGATTATCTCAGACCATTCTGCAATCTAGGAAGGTATCTGTATATGAAACTCAAGGTTTAAGATTCATTTAAAGTTTAAGGTGAACAATGTTCTTAACTAAATCAACCGGAAGAGTTGATGGTTTAGATTCACTACAACTACACAATATGATTTCTGGTTCAGGGCAAGCTGTTAATTTTGATACAGCAATGCAAGACCCAACTATTAAAGCGTGTGTTCGTGTTATCTCTCAGACCGTCTCAACTCTACCGTTAAAGTTATACAAACGAACCAATACACTTATTGGTAAAGAGTGGGTTGAAGATAGTACTTCAATGATGAGTGATGTGCTTACTCGTAGACCTAATAAGCGACAGACTACTCCTGAGTTTATTGAGCAGATGGCTGCTCAGTTGGTTCTATTCTCTGAGTACTATGCACTTATTAATAAGTCTCCGAACGGTAAGGTTACATCTCTTATTCCTTTCAATAGTCCACAGCAGGTATCACCTGTAGAGACTACAGACGGTGGTATTCAATATCACTGTATGACCAATGAAGGTAAGGGATTAAACCTAACTCAAGATAGCCTACTGACTATCCGTGATATGTCTCTGAACACCTTTAAAGCGGTAGATAAGATTGCCACTTCAAAGAGTTCTATTGGTCTAGCTCTAGCAGCTACTACCAATGCTGAAGCCTATTACCGTCAGGGTTCAAGGTCTGGTGGCTTCCTTATGATTGATAAGGCTTTGTCAGATAACGCTATGACAAGGTTGAGCCAGCAATTCAATGACCACTACGGCGGTGGTGAGAATGCTCATAAGATTGCAATCCTAGAAGACGGTACTAAGTTTGCAGCCAATCCTTACAGTATTAAGGATGCTCAAGTACTAGAGGCTCGTAATGCTTCTATTCGTGAGATTGCAGCAATCTTTGGTGTACCTGTATCTCTACTTGGTATTTCAGACCCAAACATGAAGGACATTGAAACTATCAATGCATTCTTCTACAAGTCATGCCTACAGTCTTTGATTTCCAAGATTGAAGCACGATTGAATTTAATGTTACCTCGTGACTTTGCTATTCGTTTTGATGTATCAGAATACTTGAAGGGTGATATTAAGACTCAAGCTGAAGTTATTGAGCGATTGTTTACTCGTGGTCTTATTAGTCGTAACGAAGCACGTAAGCGAATGAACTTGCAAGCTGATACTACTGATGAGGTTTATGTAGTTGGTTCGAATAACTTAGTGTTTGGTGCAGTCGATGATTTCACTAACCCTGCTTATAACAATAATAACAATGTAGGTAATTCTGATGTCTCTTAAAACTCTTAGCTTGCAAATTAAATCCTTTGATAGTATTGAAGATGAAGAAGGTGTATTCATTGCTTACGCTAACGTAAAGAATGTAGTAGACCGTGTTCGTGATTGTACTATTGACGGTTGCTTTGATGGTTCAGTAAAACGAAGTAATGAGACTGGTAAGTTTCCAAAGATGCTATTACAGCACGACTACAAACAAGTTTGTGGTGTGTGGCTTGAAATGGTTGAAGATGATTACGGTCTCAAGGTAAAAGGTAAGTTAGCCCTTAATACAACCATTGGTCGTGAGACTTATGAGCTATTAAAGATTGGCGCATTAGATGCCCTGTCTATCGGCTATAACGTTAAACGTGAATTCTACGATAAGGCTACGAAGATTACCTTCCTGCAAGAAGTTGATGTTCGAGAAGTTAGTATTGTTACGTTTCCTTGTAATGATGAAAGCCTAATTGAATCTGTTAAGTCAGAAGATATTGCACGAGCGATTAATGAAGCAGAAGAACCAACCCAAGAAGAAACTGAAGTGGTCGAAGACACCGTTGAAGTGCCTGTTGGAAACTCTGACGAACTTCCTGATGAACTTACTAAACGATTAAATAGCTTGGTTCTGAATATCAAAGCCAAAGCTGCATAAAACAAAACACAATAATAATAATAAGAAAGGTGTTATATGGAACTTGCTCAAAAGCTAGATACTCTTGTTACTGGTATCGAATCTCAAACTGTTGAACTTGATTCAGTGAAATCAGATATTGCTGACCTGAAAGATGTAATCATGGGTCTTGAAGCAGCTAATGCTGAAGAAATTGAAGTTAAAGAAACCACTGAAGAACTGAAAGTTAAATTCTTCGAAGTTGCTAAGTCTGGTGAAGGTTTCCAAACTGACCTAGTTAAAGACGGTGAGATTAAGTCATTCAACGTTACTGAAGATGCATCTGCTGGTGCTGGTGTTGTTACCGAAGTTTCTAAGAACATCGTTACTGCAATGCTGGAAGACCACAAGCTAGTAAAACTATTTGGTCGTGAGACTGCTGGTTCTACTAAGTTTGAGAAGCGTGTTCAGGTAGGCCGCTCTGGTGCTCGTTGGGAAGGTGAGAATGTAGACGGTGTTAATGGTGAGAGCACTGGTACGCCTACTTTCGCTACCGTTCGCATGACTCATGGTAAAGCTGTTGCTACTCCTGTTGTTACTCAAGAAGCACTGAAAGACCCGTTCTTTAATGCTGAATCATTTGTAATGACTGATGTACGTAAGCAGATGGGTCGTCTTGTTTGTGAAGGTCTGTTGGATGGTGACGGTGTTGAGAAACCTAAAGGCTTCTACAAGCACTTTGGTGCTACCCCTAACCATGAAACCTTTAAGCTAGTTGAGCTTGCTCACGGTACTGATGCAGAGCTACTTGAAGCACTTCAAGCTATGCAGTTTGAGCTGAAGTCTGGTTATCTTGCTGGTGCTAAATACGTAATGGAACGTAAGTTCTTCCAACGTGTTTCAGGCATTAAAGATGGTCTAGGTCGTCCATTGATGCAGGCATCTTTGGATAAAGAAGTGGCTGGCAAAATCTTTGGTTTCGACATTGTAGTTGATGCTAATGCTTCTACTGATATTCCTGTTGTATTGGGTCGTATTGACGAAGCGTTTAAGGTTGTTGAAATCCCTACTGCACTTGAGTTTGTACGTAACCCGTACAAGATTGACTTCTGTGTTCAGTACACCATTGCTACCCGTGTTGGCGCAATCGTAGGTGATGCTGAAGCTGTAGTTGGTTTGAAGGCTGCTGCTGCTCGTAAAGCTAAGTAATTAGTCTGGGAATGTAATTAAGGGAGTCCTAGTGACTCCCTCTTTTGTAGGTGAGATATGCATTATCAAATCTTGTCCAAAGATGACATTGCTGAACAGCTTCTATCAATGGAGATGGTTCAGGACTACACACGAGTCTATGACCCTCAAGATGAACCACTACTAAAGCTGTATCGTTCTGCTGCTATTCAGTTTGCAGAGACTTACACCAATAGAGTATTTGGTTCTGCATCTGTTGCAGGCTCATTCGATACATTCAAGAAGACCGTGTACTTACCTTTGGGTAATGTCGTTTACGTTAGTCAGGTTATGGCTTACAACGGTGACACTCTTGAGGTGCTTGATGGTTATCGTTTCAACCAAGTAACCAAGCAACTTATCTTCACTAAGGACTACTCCAAGCACTCTGACTTCCAAGTGGAGTTCTTTGTAGATTCCCCTCTAGGTGTAGTGGCTGCTCCTTTGATTATTGGGATGCTAAAGCTCATTGCTACATGGTTCGAGAATAGAGAAGACATTAGTAACGGTGTATCTGTTGCTCAAGTACCTATGAACCATCGTTATTGCTTTGACTTGTACCGTATTAGTCCAGTGGGGTAAGTATGCGTATTGGGTTAATGAGAACGCGCTGTGAGTTCTGGGACGTTGTTAAGGCAGTAAACGAGTACGGTATTGAGGAAGAGGAAAAGAAGCTCCTGTACAAGTGTCCTGTAGCCATTAAGGAACTAGCTGCTGAGATTACTGGTGATA
This sequence comes from Enterovibrio calviensis DSM 14347, assembly GCF_000621165.1. Lineage (GTDB taxonomy): Bacteria > Pseudomonadota > Gammaproteobacteria > Enterobacterales > Vibrionaceae > Enterovibrio > Enterovibrio calviensis. Next base: position 1,060,670 of record NZ_JHZA01000001.1, read on the forward strand.
CTACTCGTTCTATCTTGAATACCGTTCAGGTAACAATGAGATTCAGTCGAGCCATGAAGAATCCTACCAGTTCGATGTACTTGGTTCTCGATGGTATTGAGTATGACATTCTTACACCCCCTAACAATCATTGGAGGCTGAACAAGTACCTTACATTCAATGCTGTAATGAGGAATAAGTAATGGCCTCAAAGCGAACTCTAAAGCACGTAACAGGGCTTAAAGAGGTTGAAGCTATGTTGGACTCACTTACTGATTCTAAGTTTAGGAAGGCAGCTTTAAGGGCTGCTGGCAGGAAGGCATTAGACCCAGTAAAGACAACATTGCAGAGTAAGATTCCAGTAGGGGATTCAGAGCAAGATTCATATAAACACTATCAAGGTTCATCTAAGAAAGAGGGTTATACCTCTGGTGATTTACGTAATGGTGTGAAGATAAAGATTGCCGTGAATACCGATAAGAAGATTAGAACCAATAGCTCAGGATTTGCTAAAGGCAATATGACCTCTGAGTTATTTGCTACTGTCACGTTTGATAACCATGTATATAAGCTGGCTTCCATATTAGAGAATGGTCGTCAGAAGCGTGTAGCTAAAACTCGTAATGGTAAAGTGTTCCATTACTTCGGTAGTCCTACTGATATGGTTCAAAGAGATATTGGCACTTTCAAAGGTAAGCACTTTGTTAGTTCTACTTTTGCTGAACATGAATCAAGTATGGTGGAAAGGTTTAGAGTTGAGCTTATTGGTTCGATTGATAAACAAGTAAAGAAGATGGAGAAAGCAAATGCTCGAAAGTAGTCTAATTGGTTACTTAAAAGAAGCATTCCCTTCTGTTCCTGTTTACTCGTTCTATATTCCTGAAGATGCTCCAAGCCCTGCATTTTGTATTGAGAATGCTGGTAGTGGTATTGCTACTCAGAGATATAACAATGACAACATTGTAAGCAGGGTGATTAAGTTAACCATCTCTTCTAACAGTGTTAGTGATATATACAATGATAAACACTTGCGTGAGTATCTTGAATCCGCTAATACATTAGGTGAGTTGAAGGTTCTATTGGTTCGTATCAATAACTTTGCTGATAGCTTCAACCAAGAACAAAAGATATTCGAACGTACTTACACAATAACAATAAAAATAAAGGAAAGTGCATAATGGCTGGTATCGAAGATATTTCTATCTCTAACTACATGAGCATCAAGATTGATGCTGTTGAGATTACCGATATTGAAAGTTTCTCTGGTCTATCAGAAGAGACTAACTTCATCGAAGTTAAGCAATACAACCGTTCAGCTCCACGTAAGCTAGTTGGTTCTAAAGCAAGCTCTACTGTAGAAGTTACCTGTTCATTGAATCCGGCTTCGGCTTCTTACACTGCATTGATGGCTGCAAAGCAAGGTGCAGGCTCTAAGCCGTTTGAAGTTACCTACTTCCAAGATGCTAACAAGACTGCTGGTAACTCTGTTACTCGTACCTTCACGGGTCTGGTAGGTAGTTACTCAGAGAGTGCTGAATACGATGCTCAACGTACTTGTACTTGGGTTATCAGTATCGACTCTGATATTGCATTCGAGAACGGCTCAACAGTTAAAGCTAAGGCTTAATCTTAATAGGGGTAGAAACTACCCCTTTACCTCCAAGGGTAATAGTAATGAATAAAGAAGCATTCCTTTCATTTGGTATTAAGCATCAGAAAGTAACTATTGAATCTATTGGTTCTGAAGTGTTTGTACGTCCTATGTCATATGCCGCTACTGCTGCAATGTCTTTGTGTGCCACTGTTCAAGACCGTTTCTTGGTTGCTGCTGTATTTGGTCTGGTTGATGAAGATGGTAAACAACTATTCACCTTGGAAGGTAAGGATGAATTAAGTACAGCTATGCCTATGGCAGTAATTCAAGAGATTGCAGTTAAGGTAATTGAGATTTCATCTATTGGTTCTGACTCACTAGTAAAGTAATACGCCAACTCTCAATAGACTCTGATAGAAAGTTCCTACTGCAATTATCATTGAAGTTAGGTATTCCAATCTTTGAATTGGAGCAGTGGGACTTATCAGTAATAAATGAATACAAAGCTCTTAACTATATTAGTCCCTTCACAGATGATGCTCAGGCTTACAGGGACGGCTTACAGTTGCAATTCATGTATAACCAGAATGTAAGCAAGAAGAAGGATATGAAGTTAGCAACAGACTTCCTACCTTACTTAAAGCCTGAGCAGGAATGGTTGGAACACGAGTTAGTTAAGAAAGCTAAGAAGTTTATTGAGATGTGTCGCTCTGATGAAATGTTGGCAGACACTATTAGTAAGATTAAAGAACAAATAGAGATTGAAGCCAATGAACCATCACCAGATAAGTATCTAATCACTAAGTTAAGTGAATTGGTTCAGAAGCATTCCAAAGGGCAGTCTTAGTACTGCCTTTCTTTTTATCACTACAAAATAATAACTATAAAGGTGATGAAGTATGAGTACGGTTAATATCAACCTTACGGCTAATACATCTACATATGTACAACGTCTGAAGGATGCTAAGACCCAAACAGAACGTAACCTGATTATGATGGAGCAGCGAATTGATAAGTTTGCTCGACAATCTAAACGGGACTTTGGAAAGGTAAATGACACCTTTGATTCACTGAGTAAAGTTACTGGTGCTGTAGGTGCTGCAATCGGTGCTGTTGCTGCTGCTGGTGCATTCGTAACGGTTACAACCCAGATAGCTTCTACAGTACGTGAGATGGAAAATATGTCTCGTGTTGCTGGTATGGCTGTTCCTGAATATCAGGCTATGTCGTATGCAGCAAAGCAGTACGGTCTTGATGTGGGTCAGATGACAAGTGCAAGCAAGGATGCGCTAGAGAAGATTGGTGATTATCTCAATACGGGTGGAGGTGGTTTACAAGACTTTGCTGATGCTATGGGTATGACTACTCAAGCTACTACAGAGTGGGCTGAGAGCATGAAAGACAAGTCAGGTCTTGAGGTTCTTCAGCGTATGTATACCGAGATGGAGCAAGCAGGGCTATCTTCCAATCAAATGTCTAATGCCTTGGAAGGTATGGGTTCAGACCTTACTTACTTGATGCCCCTACTGGCTAACGGTGGTATGGAGCTATCAAGGCTCACGGATAAGTTCAAGACAGCAAACACTGAACTCTCTCCTACAAAAACCAAGGTGTATAAAGACCTAGCTGAAAATGTAGATTTACTTGCAGGTGCATTCACCACATTCATTACTAATGCCCTTGCACCTTCTGCTGAGTTGTTTAGTGATGTGTCGTTAGCTGCTGCTGAATTCCTTGGGTCAATGAATGAAATCACTGTTGCTAGTGTTCAGGCTGAGATTGATGGACTAACTAAGAGTACTGAATCTTATCAGGCTGCAATCACTAACCTTGAAGGTGGGCGTAATTGGTTCGGTACTAATGAAGAGGTTATTAAGTCTCACAGGGAAGAGATTGCAAAGAATGTAGATAAGGTTGCACTGCTCAATGCAAAGCTAGATGAGCTGAAGAAGGGTGAGGTTACTACTCCAGAGGTTATCCCTCCTACGGGTGATGTAATTACTCCTAATAAGCCTACGGTAGACTCAGGGGAATCTACAGGCCATAAGAAGACAGAGCTTGATGAGATTGCACACCAACAGCGTATGCAGCAAATTAAGCTACAGTCGGCTTTGACCATTGCAGATAAGTTAGCTGCTCAGAAGGAGCTAGACCGTCTAAACAATAAGGCTTTGATGGCTCAAGGTGTTGCAGACCAACAAGCTATTAATGATTTGGAGGTGGCTCAAGAGTACCAACGTATTCAGGCTAAGGCTGCTGCCACTGCTGAAGGTTATGCTAATGAGCATGAGGCTCAGATTGAGCAGGCTACGTTAATTCAAGAGTGGCTGAAGGAGCAATACGAGCTAGGCCGTATCAATAAACTTGAACACGATGAATTAATGTTGGCACAGACCCAAGCTATTACTGAAGCTGAGACTGCTTTGATGCAGCAAAAGTTTGCAATGGTCAGTGATGCTTTGAGCGGTATCAGTACTCTATTCGAGCAAGGCAGTAAGGAGCAGAAGATTGCATTTGCCGCTGAGAAGGGTGTAGCTATTGCCGAGGCTATGCTGATGATGGAAAGCAATGCTATGACCGCTTCCTCTAATGCTATGAAGTCTCCTGCTGCTGCTTCCTCTCCTGATGGTGGTTTAGCTATGGCGACTGCTGCTGCAACTATGTCAAAGGTTAAGGATGGTATTAGCATTGCTAAAATGACTGCTGCTGCTATTGGTCAGTTTCACTCAGGCTCGGATGAAGTAGACCAAACAGGCAGTTACATTTTAAAGGCCGGAGAGCGAGTGATTCAGCCTACAGCCAACAAAGATTTGACCCAATACCTTAAAACTAATAAGAGTGGTTCAGAAGCTACTTCTATTAAGTCTGATTTGGTTATCCAAGGTGATACCACTATCAGTGAAGAGAAGTTCCTTTATATGCTGGGTCAGCATCGTGAGAGTCTTGCTTCTTTCACTCGCATGGCTCAAAGAGAAAACCCAAACCTATAACAATAATAATAAGCTCCTCTTAATGGGGAGCTATTGGGAATAATATGATTACGTTATCTGATAATGATTTCATCATTAGTGATGTGAAGGTAGAGCACTTAACTCCGTCATTCTATACAGAGGGTTTGAACTTTGTAGGTAATGGTATGGGTCGTGGTCTTCATCGTTTGAATATTGAATGTAGTGTTCACTTTGCAGATGAAAATGATATTCGAAAGTTTCAGGCACTAATGCTACGTGTTCAAGGTCGAACCACTCCATTCAATTTATCTCTTCAAGATACAACTGATGGTAAAGGTTTCTTCAATCCACTATCACTTGATATGTCTGGTTCACTTGGTTCTCAATTGAAGATTGGTAATAAGCACATGACTGTTATTGGCCTTATTGGTTCATTACCTGTAGGCACTATGTTCCAGTTTCAGAATGATTCTAAGATTTATACGGTAACTACCGTTACTGGTAATAAGGTTGAATTCTATCCTGCTGTACGTACTGCCCATTCATTACGTGAACCACTTAACTTCAAGCCTGTACCAAGAGTTCGACTAACTGAAGATAAGTTCAGTATTAAGTATGAGCGTGGTTCTAGTGTAACTATCAAAATGATGGAGGCTCTGTAATGAAGGAGGGCTTCTACTGTTCACTGGTATCACTGGACTTACGTAAGGTGAACCAAGGTTTCATGAATCTTACTGATGCTGCATTTGATGTGGAGAAGGATGGGATTCTATACCGTGCATTTGGTACGTTACTTGCCATTGATAAGATTACCTCTGAGAATAGTCTTACCAGTAAGGAGATGAGTATTACCCTTTCTGGTATCTCTATGGATTTCCAAGACTCGGTTAACTCTAATATCTTTCGTCGTGCTCCATTGCTAATTCATAAAGCATTTGTACCTGATGGTTCAAACGTAGTTGAAGAAGCTGTTGTGTATTACAGAGGATTCACTTCTACACCTGAAACCAATATTGATTACAAGTCTGGTTCTATGGCATTGAAGGTAAGCTGTAAATCTATCTTTGATTTAGACCGTAAGCCTTCACTATGTCGTGCAAATAATGCCACACATCAGGCTTACCATTCTGGTGACTTATTCTTTGCGTATGCTAACCAAGACCTGAAGGATGATGTGATGTGGAAGCAGTAATTCAGAAGTATAGAGGTCAATCTCTTACCTATGGTGTATTGGATTGTAATCTGTTGGTTCTTGAATTAACTGACTTCGACTTATCTAAGATTGAACCATATAGCACTCTTAAAGGGGGTGCTATTTCAATTGCCAAGGCTACTCAGTGCAATTCTCCAACTGACTACATACATTCATTAGGGTATAAGCAGATAAGCCCTCTCAATGCATTTGATGGGGATATTCTGATTGATGGTATCCATTGCGGTATCTATTTGAATGGTTCGCTATTTGGTATACATAAAGCTACCAGTACTTTTCAGTTTCAATCTTTGACTATAGAAGCACTTCAGCAAATGAAAGTGTTCAGCAAATAACAATAATAATAAAGGTGAACATATGGCAGGTGTAACTGTTGCAGGTGTGCTTACAGCTCTTTCAGCAGCATCAGCAATTGTCTCTTTGGCTATGGCTATATCCATGAGGCCAGATGGAGCTAAAGATACGGGTGCAAACATTGACCGTAAAGGTGCAGACAACCCTAAGATTGTTCCTTTCGGTAACTGTCTAGTTCCTGCTGTTCGAGTATGGAATAACGTAAACGATTCAAATACACGTTGGTTGTGTCAGGCTTACTCATTGGGTGTAGGTGAGATTAAGGCAGTAGAGCAAATCTATATTGATGGTGTGCCTTACTTGGAGGGGGTGTTGCAGCCTAATGCTTGGTATGACCTCAAAGCTAGTGCTGAGTTTCCTAACGTATCTCTTGGTTATCGTACAGGTCGAGCAACTGAGCAGGTTTTCACTGAGTTATTAGAGCATAGTGATGGTGAATGGACTGAAGCTCATAGAGGGGATAAGACAGCTTCTCTATCAATGCTGATTGAGCGTTGGATTAATACTGAGGGTGATAACAACATTCGTGTTGTGAGTGACACCTTAGACGTTACAGCTATGGTTCAGGGTAACAGGGTAATTGACCCAAGATTAGACCCTAACCTGAATGGAGTTATGTTTGATAGTTCTCGTGTCTGGGTATCGAATGGTAAGGACGTTTACCGTAACCCTGCTTGTGTGCTTCTAACATACTTGGTTGATACCTACTACGGCATGGGTATTCCTGCTGATGCTATTGATGTGAAGTCATTCGTTGACCTTGCTAACTACTGTGAGCGTCAGAACATCTTCTTCGATGGTTATGTAGACCAGAATCAATCTTTCGGTGATGCACTTAAAGACATGGCAACTAGCTTTGACGGTGTTATTTACGTCGAGGATGGCATGATTCGAGTCAAGGCAGACAGACTTACTTCTGCTGTTGCTCATGTTACTGAGGCTGATTGCGTTGGTTCATTCAAGCTATCGAATGCCAATGATTCAAGCTACTTCAATATTGTAAAAGTAGAGTACACAAACACTGCTACTTATCATGCTACGGATAAATATGTACTACCTGTTGATGTGCTTCCAGTGCATCAGAATGATGGCTTCGAGAAGATTAAGGATATTAACTTACCCTTCACTGCTGAAGTTGATGGGGCGTCATTCGTTAAGCATGTAGCTAATAAATCTTTGAAGGCTGTTAAGTATCAACAGACCATTGATTTCGAGTTGGACAACACAAAGAAAACTCTACGTATCTGGGACGTATTCACCCTAGATAATGATGCCTACAAGCTCAAGGGTGCAATGTTCCGTGTTGATAAGGTCGTAACGTCACTTGATGATAAAACGATGGTTACGAAGGTTACAGCTACTCAGTTTGAGCCGTCTGTTTATGATGGTTCAGATTACGAAGACGGTAATACTTCTGACCCAACACTGCCACCTTCAAACCAGATTCTTGAGCCAGTTCAGTTAGAGTTTGTGCAGACAGGTTTCTCTACTACAGGTACAGGTACACTATCTTGGGTTTCACGTTACCAACGTGAGCATAAGACAATCATTGAGTACAAGTTAGATAGTGCTCCTACATGGACTCGTGTTGGTGAGTTCCAAGCACTAACTCATAATTTCGTTGGGCTGTTAGCAGATACTTATGATTTCCGTATCCGTACACAAACCTTCAACGGCTCTACATCGAACTGGGCTTACCTAAATGATGTGAATGTTACCTCTGATGTTTTGATGCCTACTGTTACAGGTTTGAAGGGTACATTTGAAGGTAAGAGTGCTCGTATCTCTTGGGATGATATGACCCAAATACCTCTAGGTTCTAGTACCTATGCAGATGTGTTTGCTCATTACGAAGTTCAGGTTTACAAGGGGCAGAATGAGTCTTATGCAAGTACCTATACAAGCAAAGACAATTCCTTTACCTACACGCTAGATATGAATACTGAGGATGGTGGTACTGACCGTACTCTGCATTTCAAAGTATTGATGGTGTCGAAGGATGGAGTTAAGTCTCAAGATACTGCTGATTTGAATTTGAAGAATGCTCAGTGTGCTCAACCTTCTGGTGTAGATGTTAGTGGCGTACTTAGTACTGTCTATGCACGTTGGGATGAAGTACCGGAGATTGATTATCTTGGGTCTGAAATCCATGTATCTGTTGACCCAATCTTTACAGCTAGTTCTGAAACCTTAGTTGGTATCAGTCATGGTGAAGCCTATCCAATCACTCAGAGCAAAGGTAACTACTATCTTCGTATCGGTCACTTCGATGTATTTGGTACTGATGAGATGGCTTACTCTGACCCCATGTTCTTCACTCAAACAAGTGTTGATGATGAGTTAGAAGACCTACCTACATTTGATGAGGTACATGGTTTCATTGGAGAGTTGCAGGGGGAGATTAACCAAGCTCTTGAGGATATGGACGGTGTTATCAATCAAGTTGAATCCTCACTATCTTCTGAGTTAGATGGTGTTCAGGCTCAGGTTAATACCAACAAGGTATCCATAGCTGATACCAATAAAGCAATGACAGCTTTAGAGACTGAGCTTAGTTCTGAGATTGATGGTGTGTCTGGTGAAGTTGGTTCTGTGAAAGCAAACCTAGCTAATAACTATTACACCAAGACTCAAACTAATGGTCAGGTATCAACAGCTATTGCTGCAAGTGAATCAAAGCTCACTGCTGAAATTGATAAGAACAAGGCAAGCATTAGTACATTGAACCAAGTAACAGCTACTACTGATGGGAAGGTAGAAGCACTCACTCAAATTAAACATGACGTTAACGGTAAAGTGTCAGGTTTGATTATGGGTAATGATGGTGAAACTAGTACCTTTGATGTTATTGCTGATAAGTTCCGTGTAGCTAGTACTCAAGGTACTCAGGCTGTCTTTCAGGTAGTTAATGGTAAGACAACTATTAAGGAAGCACTGATTGGTGAATTGAATGCAGAGAATATTGCTGCTGGTGCAATCATGGGTAATCATGTTGCATCCAATACCAAGATAATTGCAGGGCAAGGTAACACTGCTGTAATTATGGATGGTCAAAGCTATACGCATCGTTTATATGCTGGTTCGACTAATCCAAATAGTGCCCCATTCTCAGTTACTAAAGAAGGTAAGCTGTATGCACAAGAGGCTGAAATACATGGTGCTATCTATGCTTCAAGAGGTACATTCTCTGGACGCATTGAGGCATCTGAAGGTTTCTTTACAGGGCAGCTAACGGGTAACTCTATTATAGGTGGTAGAATCCAAGGCGGTTCTATTGATGGTTCGGTTATTACTGGTTCTGAGATTTATACAGGTACTACCTATTACTTGTGTATGGGTGATAACAGTGCAACACGTAATTACCCTAATACCTCTGTTCCTGTTTCTTGTAGTGAGAATGTATCTAACACCATGACTGTTAGTTTTCCTCATAACGGGCAAACACCAGATGTACTACCTACATATTATGCAGCAGGTGATATTTCTGTTGCAGGGAACTATTCAAAAGAGAGACCACGATATAAGACGGTAGCTTATGGGTTCTTCTCTATGGATATTCATAGACCATCTACAGGAGGTTCAGGCTTCTTGAATGCCACTATCGAATATGTTGCTAACAATGGACGTGTTATCTCTAGTGCTCAAATATTCGATTCCTATGCAGGTATCGTATTAAACAGAGATGTAATGGTGGGTGGTATTCCGTGGAGGGTAACAAGCTGTAATAGTAATAAGTACCATGTGAAAGATGTAACCATCACTTCAAATAAAGGTAACTTTGGTGGGTGGGTTACAGACCCTAATGCTATTGGTAGATTCCGTTTGAGAGTTGGCTCTACTCATGATGGTGGTGGTACGGTGACGTATCGTTGGAATTTCAATAACTCAGTTGACCCAAGGTAATTAAAGATGGAACAACTATTTCCAAGTTACTCAAGTGAGAAGCGTGGTTACTTATTTTATGATGATGTAGGTAATGTGGTTGGGGTGGACTTTATTGCTTCTCTCCGTGACTCAGAGAAGACCCGAAGAGAGGGGTTATACCTTTCATGGTTGGAGGCTGAAGTACCTAATGAGCGTGCATGGAGAAATGCAGAGTTAACTAAGACAGATTGGATGCTTGCAGAAGATGCTACTTATGCTGGACGTACTTTAGCAAGTGATACTCGTTTGAATGATATTAAAGACTATCGTAATAAGCTCCGAGCATATAACTTACGTTCTGATGTAAGACCAGTTAGGCCGGAGTGGTTTACAAGTTAATCTTGCTGTATTGGCTCAATTAGCTTAAATAATAAAGGGTCTCTTAATGAGGCTCTTTCTTTTACTCATAATAAAAATAATAAGAGAGTAAACATGATTCAACGTGCTAATCACGATATTGAGATTTATCGTGGTGATACCCCAAAGTTCACTTATCAGCTTGTTCAAATGAATGTTGATACTGGTGAAGAAGAGCCAGTTAGCCTTGCTGCATACACTATTACCGCTCAAGTAAGACGTGGTGCTGATAGTGCTGAGGTCTGGTATCAACTTCCTATTGAAAAGACAGATTCAACCAATGGTGTGTTCAGTTGGCAATTAACTAAAGCTGACTCGGAGAATCTATTATTACCTGCATCTCCATTATCTGATTCTGCTGTTTATGATATTCAGTTAGAAACTAATGGAGCAGTGTTTACTTTCATTGCTGGTACTTTCAAAGTTCTACGTGATACCACACGAGGTTAATTACATGTTGGTAATGAAGAATAATAAGACAGCTAAGGCTGTTGAACCATCAAACCTAGCTTTAAAGGTATTGGTTCGTCAAAGTAATGGTATCGGTAATGAAGTATCCCGTATTCACGTTATACATAACGTAGGTATTTACGATAGCTTTATGAAGGGTATTCATGAAGAAGTTCATAACATGTATGAACAGGTAAAAGATGTCTACGTACCTATCTGTCAAAACAGTAGCTACAGTGCTTCAGAATCAGCTACAGAAGCTCGTACAAGTCAAGTTGATGCTAACACCTCCATGACTAAAGCGAGGTCTTATAAAGATGCAGCAAAGGTATCTGAGACTAATGCTAAGACTTCTGAGACTCGTGCTAGTGCAAGTGCTGCTACTGCATCGAACCATGAGGATAACGTTACTGAGTTGCATGCTGTAGTTGTAGATAAGCATGGTGATGTGGTGGTTCGTCATTCTGCTATTACCAATATGCATTCTACTGTTGGGTCAAAACATAGTGATGTAGTTACCAAGCATACTGACGTTGTGAATAAGCATCGTGAAGTTGAAGCTGACCGTGCAGAAGTTGCTACCAATAAGGGTATTGTTGCTGCTGATAAAGCTACTGTTATCTCTAATAAGAATGAGACTAACCGAGCTAAAGATGCTGCTATTGTTGCTCGTAATGAAGCTGAAGGTTTCCGTAATGGTATTGAAGACCTACTAGAAGATGCAGAGGTATTTGCTTCTGATGCTGCTATCTCGGCTACTCAAGCACAAGCAAGTGAAGAGGCTGCTGAAGGGTATGCTAATCGTGCTGAGACTGCTGTAGCTGCTGTTACAGGTGCAATGCTAGAGATGGGTCAATGTGACTTGTCAGGTGGTGTCTATCCTGCTCCTGCTGTAGATAGCAATGGACAGAAACGTTCATGCTTCTGGAAGGTTACCAAGGCAGGTACGGTATCAGGTACTCAGTATGGTATCGGTGACTCTCTTGTTTACTCTGTTCAGATGGATGACTACTACAAGATTGATAACACTGAATCAGTTACTTCTGTTGCAGGTAAGCAGGGTGTTGTAACTCTAACTACTGCTGATATTCAAGGTTTGGATTCTGCACTAGGTGCTGCTGGTAAGGTTGATTCTGTTAATGGTCAAACTGGTGTAGTTAATCTTGGTTGGGGTGATGTAGGCGGTAACGATTGGTTTGTTGATGATTCAGGGCACACCACGGTAGCAAGGAAGCGTTGGTTAAAGGCTGGGTCAGATTCTGTTGGTATCATTCCCCACACTCACAATAAATCTCAACTAGGTACTTCTGCTTGGACTTGGGAAGAATCATGGGTAAAGACTTACCGTGGTGAAGGTGTAGATGTAGTTGGTTGGATTCAAGGTGGTAAAGGTGTATTCCAGTCTGACACTCCTTCTGCTCAAATTCATATTAAGAGAACGAACCAATCTTCTAATGTGGGTATCCATTTCGAAACTAATAACAAAACACGTTATTTAGGTATGAATGATGCAGGGAAACTTTGCTACGGTTCAAGTGTGAATCAAGCAGAGAATGGTGAGATTTATACTACAACTAATGCACCTTCTGCTGCTGCTGTTGGTGCATTACCTGCAAATGGTAAAGCTACTGATTCAGATAAACTAGATGGACTAAATTCCACTGATTTCAGTCGTTCGAACCATGCACATAACTATCTACCCCTAAGTGGTGGTGCTGTTTCTAACACTCTTACCGTGGATAGTGTTGCTGCTAATACCTCTACACTTGTGCTTCGAGGTAATGCACAGCAATTAACTTTGAAGAATGCTGCTAATAAGTCGTGGCATCATGAGGTGCTTGGAAGTAACTACAACATTGTAGAGTCTGGTGTAGCTATTAGAGCTATCTTCTCTCCTGCTGCTTTTGATTATAAAGGTCAAATCAAAGAGAACGGGGTTAGAGTGTACTCCTCTACCACATTACCTGCTGAGAACAGACGTAAGATTACCTATGGTACTGCTGCACCTAGTGGTGGTTCTGATGGTGATATTTATGTTCAGATTAGTTAAGAGAAGTGTGGTATGAGTACTTTTGTTAATGTGAATGGGACTTGGAAGAAAGCAATGACAGTTTGGGTCAATGTAAGCGGTACTTGGAAAAAACAAAAAGCTGATGTAGTTAAACCAGTTATTACAAGACAACCTGTAAATGATACTGCTGATGCAGGTAAAGCAAACTCCTTTAGTATTGCAGCTACAGGTACAGGGTTGAAATACCAATGGTATAGAAATGGTTCGGCTATTTCAGGTGCTACGGGTAGCTCATATTCTGTAACGTACAGCACAGTAGTGTCTTACCAGTTTAAATGTCGTGTAAGTAACGAGGGAGGTTACGTAGATTCAAGTACTGTAACGGGCAATTGGAAGGCTGCTACATTGCATTGCTCTTTATACGTGGGTGAGGATTTTGGTATGTATGGCTACCGTTCAGGGATGTTTGGCTCACTGTCTCCTACTGCCTTTAAGGATTATACCGTTACCGATTTATTTGTTGCAGGGGCAACAATTAGGCTCTCCTTGTCAGGAAGTGTTGGGAATACTGTTGTAATGGTGGTTAACGGTAATACGGTCACGTTAACTAAGGCGAGCGATTCGAACGATTATACAGGTACAAACTCTCCTATCATATCTTACATTTCGGGGAGCGCAGGTAGGACTATCCCAGTTACTCTAAAATAAGAATAAGAATAAGAAGGTATAAATGAAAGCGGTAGTATCAATGTTATTGGTTCTCTGTACAGGCTGCACTGTTATTGTTGGTTCAGACCATGTAGCGGTAGAACGTCAGTCAGAATTGATTGAACCAAGTCTATTTAAGAAGTAAAACAATATAAGGGAGCAAAGACTCCCTTTCTTCTACTCACAATTATAAGAATAATAAAGATGAGCGAATTTAAGAATACGTACTTAGATATTACGGCTAAGGACTATCTCATTAAAAATGATGATGGTTCAGTTACTAGTATCAAACATAATTTAGGTAGTGGTGGTTCTGCTGCTACTGCATATAACTTTGCTACTGCTAAATCAGACTTTGATGCTATGCGTTTCAAGCGTAAGTCAGATAATGCTGGTTCTGGTTTTCTTGAGTGGGGTACATCACCTAGTGGTGCTACTGTTAATCGTGTAAACGAAGGTATGTATTCTTTTGTAGGGGATACTTCTCTTGCAAGTCTTATGTATCTAGGACGTTCAGACACCGATTCTCAAGGCACTTCAAGAACCAAAGAAGCTATTGCAGTAGTTGATGGGGTTTCTCTATTTATTGATGATAGTTTACCTAAAGCTGCTAAAGCTATTAAGTTCCCTCCTGCACCTAACGGTACTAAGACCTACGATAGTGCTACAGGTACAGTTGTAGATTTCACTAAGGATGTAGACCCTAAGTATGGTGATGTAGCTTCCGACACTAATGAAGCAGTTGCTCGTGCTTTTGAGGGTAAGGTTATAAACGGTGATTTCCGACAAGGTACTGCTTCGTGGGGTTCTACTAATGCGGCAACTGTTGGAATGGTTGCGGGAGTTATGAGGCTCACTCAAGATTCTGAGGGTAATGGACAATTAGGCAGTGTGGGTACTGGGCTTAAACTTAACACACCATACCGTGCTGAAATTGTAATTAAATCTTCTACAGCACCTCGCATTGATTTCTTGATGGATAGTGAGTTCTACCCTTTAAAGGTAGGGGTGAACGTTATAGATTTTACACTAGTTACTCATACCTCTACCTCCGCTATTGTAAGACATGCGTATGCTAATGCTGGTGAGTACACGGAGGTTGTTAGTGTCTCAATCCGTCCGGTATCAGACAAAGTAATCACTACTCGTAAAGACCTAGCATTCCTTGAAGTATGGCATGAGACCGTAGCTGAGAAAGACGTTATCTATCCTTTTGGTAACGTACAGTATGGTTCTACTTCTTGGGAAGGTCTTGCCCTTGATAATGAATTAGTAGCTCAGGGTTATTCTGCTTTCGGTGAGTGGGATGAACTAACTACTGGTTACGGTATCAAGGCTTCTACACTGTCTTTCCTAGATATGTGTAAGCTAACGCATGACCCAAGAAACAACCTCTACTACGATGCTGAGACTAAGCATTTGGTTCAAGTGCGTTACCGTATACGTGTTGTCGAAGGTTTGGGTGATGATTGGTTAAGCATTTACAACTTTAACTCGGTAAGAGCATTGCGTTACAAAGGAGATGGCAATGACATTGGTGTTAGAGCACAAGGCACGTTAGATGTTAGTACTGATTGGGCAGACTTTGGTAATGCTTCGGAGGGCTTCTATCAAAGTAGTTACTCAGGGTTTGAAGGTGATTCATCTGATGTTTCAGTATTCCAAGCGCCTAATGCCTCAGATACTAATAACCCATTCGCATTGCCTATCGCACTAGTACAACGTCTGAACCAAGGTGCTTACCATCCTGTTCATAACCCTATGGGTTGTCGTGCATTTAATACTGTTGGTGTATGGAGTCATGAGGAGTGGTACAGCGATGATATTTATGTGCCAAACACCTTTGTTGATTGTTTTATTGTAACTAGTGGTAATCCAGACAGTGGTAATGACTACGGTGCATACAACTCATCAGGTAAGATTGGAACTAACTCAGGTCGTCCAGCCAATGACCCATATCAGTTCTTCGATGCAATCTATGCAGGTCAGGTAGAAGACTTACGTTTATCTGCTCGTAAGCTAGATGTGAATAAACTACGTGAAGATGCTATCCGTAAATCTGTAGCAGGTACTATGCGTGGTAAGGGTAAAGCTCCTTTTACAACTTTCACTAATCGCGTGATTGGTTCAGGTTCTCACTCTGCGCGTGCAGAGGGGTATAGAATGGTTAATTCGAACGCCTATATCTATGCTGACTGGCAATCTGGTGACTATGCTAACGGTGAGTTGGTTACGGTCTGGGATACTACCAAAGGTGTTAAGTTTACTGGAAAAGTAATCTTAATAGACACTGGTGCAGAGTTGGTGTTATCTCATGTGTCTACAACTCTCACTAATGGTAATAGTGCAACAACAACATTCGTTGGAACTGAGAAAGAACTAACACCTGAATTCGATGATTTACCTTGGGTCGATATTATTGGTAAACCTGAACGTATTGCAGCTACATTCCCTAATGGTGTAGTTGGTCAGTGGATTCCTCAGATTCCTGATGGTACGTCTAAAGAGTACCTATTCAACCGTAAGGTGAGTGATGCTAGGTTAACCCAAAAGTTATATACAACGGATGATGGTGTTACTTGGCTGGCCTCTTCTTCTTCTGGATTACCTATAGATAGTGTGCGTAATTCCATTACGGAGATTTGGAGTGGAGATACTGTAGGTTTGGATGTGTATACAACTAAATCAAACTTCACCGAAGCTGCAAACTCCTCTAAAGTGGTTGGTGGTGTGGGTGATGTGTTGATGACCCAACGTTACCTGAACACGTATGGTAACCGTGTGTGTGGAAGCTTGATTGGAAAAGTTGCCACGTCGAATACTGGTCAAGGTTCAATCAACACGTTTGTTGGAACTATGGTTACAGACTTTTTGGAGAATGGTGAACTTTCAAATGTGCGCCCAATAAGCCACGCACAACTAGACTTTGCAGCACCCCAAAACAACTCACCAGCAGTGAAAGCACTATCAACTATCACTGAGAAAGATGGTCTATTGTACTTGCAGTTACATGGCTCTGAGTTGAAGTATCACTCTAGTGGTGATAATCGATGGGGTGATACAGTTGCAGGTACAATATACACAAGCCCTTATGGTGTAATCCCTATTGTTGACAAAGAGGCTACTCGCACAGACCTTAACGGTAATGTGGTTAAGACCTTCTGCCATCACACAATGATTCCATTGGGTATTGCAGATAACATTGGTGGTAGTTCTGTGGTGACACTAGACGAACCAATCATGACTATCCCTTCGTATTACGAACCAGTCACTAAACCGTCTATTGTGCCTGAACTGTTACCGGAGATTTGATGTGAGCTTTGTGAAAGGTACTTTGATGGGATTGTTCAAAGATAAATAGCCTATCTGATAGGTAGTAAAAAATAAGACCACTCAATTAAGAGTGGTCTTTTATTATCTAGCCTTGAACCAAGTTACATTGATTCCTTACCTTGAATGGCTCATTACTCTTAGCTTCTCGGTAGACTACCTTACAATCTTCATCAGCTTTCAATGTGAATACTGCACGGTTCTTAGTGTAAGTAACATTCCACTCTTCAATGTCCATGAGACTAGCTGTAATGCCTGATGCCAATGCAGCAGGGTAATCATGAACCATGACTACATCCATTAGCTCTAGTGACTCTGAGACGTGTGCAATACGTGCAGACTCTTTCAATGTACTTTGTAATTCAGTAGCAACTGCTTCTTTAGCTGTATCAACTACAGGCAATAACTTAGGAATAGCTACAGCACCTAAGATGCCCATGATTACAATTACAACTACCAATTCCAAAACACTGAAGCCTTTCTGTTTCATTTCTGTATCTCTATAAGTTATGAGTAAAACACTCGGTAAGGATTCCGAAGGAATCTATCTAGGTAAAAATAAAGCTACCCGAAGGTAGCTAGTTCATCTCAATACTTCTCTGTTGTATTTCTCATGGGTCATTAGTTCCCATTTCTTACCTTTATTTAATAGACGGTAACGAAGAGTGACTTCTAGTATTCGGTATTTATGTTTGTGGGATATGCGTGCATGAATCTCATGGTTCTCATACATACATATAAGTTGGTTAGCTTTGATTTGAATATGTGTTGGTATCTTCATGAAGGGTGCTCAGATATACAGAGAGAGGATTACTCCTCTCACTGAATCAAGTTATAAGGTGATAGCTTCTAAGGCTGTGAGACGTTGTTTAAGTCGCTTCTCTCGTTGCTTTGAATCCTTCAATAATAAGGACAATGTTAAGAAGGCTACGAATGCAAAGAACATAATGAATTCCACGGTGATACTCCTGATAATTAAATGATGGTTCGATTAACCAATGATGATGATTTTGTATTTAGCTGAACCATCAAATCCAAAGTCTTGAGGTGTAACACCATCAGCTTTAAGCATTTCAATATATGACTTCAGCTTACGGTTATGTTCTTGGTGAGCAGTAACTCTATCTCTATTAACTTCCCACATAGCATCAATTACATCTTTGAGCATATAAATAGAATCACAATCCATACGTTTACTAGCAGCTATGATTCTACGTGTCTGTACCTTGCTCAGTTGGGTCATTACTTCAGACCATTGAACTGTATCAGGATTATGTTGCATCCTATCTAGGTTCTTCTGAAGGGTTAATACGAAGCTCTCTACATCAATATCTGCATCAGCACGTAATGTTGTTTTGGCAAAGTTTAAGCATGAAGACATTTTTTGATACTCCAAATAATAATAGTCTTGTGGTCGCCATCAATAATTAGAGGGCAATGAGTTTGGTCATAGATACGAACCAATAAATCAAGAGGGATATTCCAGTTCACAATAAGTGTTTCACATACATATAAGCTAAGAAGTAAGCCCATGAGGTAATTGAGATGAATGCAAATAGCATGGCTTTGAATAGCATTGGGGTTTGCCTATCTTGGGTAATTAATTAACTCATCCGTGAGTACATCAATTAAGCTAGGGTGATTTTATTCTTACTTCTCAATGCAAGTAGACGTGCTTCCAGTAGACGTACCTCTACCTCAAGTTCCTCTTGAGATGGTTCATCAGAGTAGTCAGGAGTAATATGTTCATAGGTAGTAGCTACCTCTTTATGAGTAGGTACTGTTGGTGTGCCTAATACTACTTCTGCTGTAGGTGATACTAGGTTTACGCTACCTTCAATAATTACAGGGTTAGCTTTTACACCAGTAGTTACTTCGAATTCCTTAATAGCTTTAGCCTGAGTAATTAAGGCTGCATGAATGTTGTTGTCGCTATGTAATGGAATATATGCACGGATATTGTGAGCATTACCTTCTACGTCTCTGATACGAATGTTTAACCATGCTTCAGCATCTTTCTGTTGATTGGCTTTATGGTTCGTTTGTGGGTTGTTACCAAGTTGAATAGACATGTTGTTACTCCAATTAATAGTTAATGAGGTAATTGCTTTATTACCTTTAACGTCGGTAGACGTTTATTAATATGAGAACCATGACTATCTATTACAGTCTTTTAGATACTATCTAATATGTGTTTGTGTATGTGTTTGTGTAAAAAACAAAGGACTACACAATGGTAGTCCTAGTTTATTTACTCTGAGTCAGGTACAGGTATTCCGACTGATTTCCAGTATTCTTCTGTATTGAAGTTTTCTGATTTGCCTTGTCCCTTAGCTGCTACTTTAGCTAATTCAATAGTACGCTCTGTTTTAGCGATTTGGGATTCAATCTCTACGATGTCAGACATGTTAGCTGATGCACGTAGTAGTGGATTGATGATAGGCATGATTAAGCCTAGTGCTTCGAATAGTGAAGTGATGAATGACCAGATAGATGACCAAGCGTTGCGCATGTTGTTTCCTTTAATAAGTTAATGGTTTAGTTCCTTTAGCATCGGTAGATGCTGTTGTAGGGGTATAGGTGAAGTATGGGGGGGCGGGTATTCCTTTATTGATAGCCTCACCTAATAAGTACTACACCCTTACTTCATGAGGTGATTTTCCTAAAGGATTTTAACTAAACTTAATAGAGGGTAGGGGGGTGGTTTGTATATGAGGTTATTGGTTCAATGCATGGTTCAAAATATATAGCAGAGAATTTCCTATAAGGGCTGAACCATAAAAGAAAAGAGACCGTAGCCTCTTAATTAAGTTCCTTCATAATCATTGGTGCAATTAGACGTGCATCAGGAAACTTCCATCCTAAATCAGTCTCAACATACTTAGTACCATACGTTCTAGTAATCTGAGGTAAACATGCTTTATGAAATGAATGAATGTCTTGGAAGTATTCTAAGGTGTAACCTTCTTCACCTTCTCTATTACGTCCTACCATTGCATTGTAGCAAGCCTCTGGAGACCTATTCAGGTACACAACTAAATCAATCTTAGGGTATGCCTTCAGATGTTCTTTAATGTCGTAGTAAGCAGCCTGATAAGCTCCTGTAGCACCTTCAGTAGATAGCATGTTGCACTGAGTAAATACCAAGTCACTGAACAGTGAGCGTTCAATAATATAGTTACCATCTGGTAGACTAGCTAATAGCTTCTGTCTGGTTCGGGTAATGTACATTTGGAATTCAGCACGTTTATCAGCATCGTTAGGATTATCAATGAACTGTTTAAGTAGCCTATGGAACTCTGGGTCTTCGTCTACTGGTTCTTTTACTGTTTCCCAAGTATCACCTGTTAACGTTGTTAGGTGATTGGCTAGGGATGCAATAAGGGTAGACTTACCTGCTGCAATTCCACCTTCAATAGCTACTATTTGCATCTGTTGTTCTCATGTGTATTTAATTGACTGTCATTAATAACAGGTACAGTGAATCTGTAAATAGATAATCCCATGAATAATCCTATGAACGATATTGTGGTTAGTATGACTTTGTTTATACTGCTCTCGTTTATTTCCTACCTTCAAGGTTAACCAATGTCAGCATTACAAAAGCAAGAGTCAGGTAGTCACTACAAGAACCAAGGCATTCAGCCTATTGAGTACATTCATGCTAATAACATGAGCTTCATGGCTGGTAATATAGTGAAGTATGTTTCTCGGTATAAAGAGAAAAACGGTGCTCAAGACTTATTGAAGGCTAAACACTACATCGAGTTGATGTTAGAACTTGAGTTTGGGGAAGTGACTATTCAGTAAGAATAGTGATTGATTTGAAGAAGGGTGGCTTATGCTGCCCTTTTCTTTTATTGGTTCATTATAAAACTAATTGAATAAACTTCTTATGATGTAGGGGGTATAGTTAGGTTATGTTTGTACTCGTAAAGTAGTACATAGGTTTTAGGGAGAATATAGCAGCGTACTTGTTAAGTAGTACATGGAGACCCTAGTTACCATCTAGGTGTATGAAAGGTATGATTTTGATAAGTAAAGTAAAGGGCTTACTTTAATGTCTAGGTTGGATATAGATTCGGTCTAAATTGACCATAGAATATAGTTTTGGAATTAGTGAAAGTTAGTACTTAAATCACTACTGTGGCAGGTTTTCAGAGGGTAGGTAATACGTATGGATAGGTTTAGGTTAGCTCTCTTCCTGATGCGTTACAGGAGCTTTTAGGAATAGCAGAAACTAAAAAGCCCTCTCCGAAGAAAGGGCTTATTGATTTGTACTATCTTACCAGTTGAAGCTTACTTCTACTCTACCGTCGTCACTCTCGACTACTGACCCATCTACCTTAGCTGGTACTACTTCTGTCTTAGCTTCGAATGCTTGGATACGTGGAATCTCTACTTCTGCAAAGAGTGGTTGAGACATATCTAGTACTTCAGTATCAGTAGTAGCTTCAACTCGGTTAGCTTTAAGCTGCTCTAGGTAGTTACCGTTACTCTGCATTGCTGCAATGGATTCTAGTGCTGCCTTCTTCTCTCTCGCTGCATCTCTGAAAGGATTTGGTTCATCTTCTTTACGTTGTGCTGATGCTGATAGTACTGGTTCGATTACCTTGTACTCTGGACTATCTTTGAAGGTCTCATTGTAGTGAGCTTGTAGTTCTTCAATCAGTTGCTTCTGTTTAGCGTGGTTAACGTAAAGGTGAGTGATTGCCTCTTGGTACTGAACCATGTCATAACCGCAGCTTGTGAAGTGTTTGGTAATCTCACCAGTCTTCTTGATACCGTCTTTGTTTTGCTTCTTAGCAATCAGGGTATCAATTACTTCAATTGGGTTTGAACCAAGGTCTTTAGCTTCAAAGGTGATTTCTACCTTAGCTGGCTTAGTTGGTTCTTCGAACTGTGCATAGAACGCTGCACTCTTTTCTTTAGCTAGTTCATTCTTAGCTTTGATTGCAGCTTGCTCTGCTTCCAGACTATCTAGTTCTTCCTGAGTGAACTCCACTACTTCATAAGTAGAGGTTGGTTCTTCAACAGTAACTTCTTCTTCATCTGAACCAAACAAGCTCTGACCAACTACAACCGGAGTAGATGAAGTCTCTGCTACAAGTTCAGCTTCTCTCTCTGCCTTACGTCTTGCTTCTTTCTCTGCATCGATAGCAGCGTAGTGAGCTTTGTACTCTTCAAGAGTGTTAAGACCCAAGGCTTTCATTTCATCTAGTACGGCTTGTGGTACTTCAATCTTAGGTTGAGCATGTTTAGCAATGAAGTCATCAAGAGACATACCGTTTAGTAGTTCAAGACTAGCTTCAGTGATTGGCATTACCTTGTAACCTTGCTCAACGACTGCGCTTAGTTGTTCGTTCTTAGTGGCTAGTTCGTTGATGGTGATGTTCTGACGTTGTGCTGATTTGGTGAAGCTGTTTAGGGTAGCGTTCATTGTATTTACCTCTTGGGTCTTAATGCATGTAATTAGAGTATTTGTCTTGAATTAGCTGTGCCATCTGAGGCATTAAGCTAAGGTCGTCAGCCTGTTGAACAGTGAGGTGTAAGATGTCTCGGTTAGCCTCTTTAAAACGTGACATTAACGACTGTGGTTTTGACCCAATTAGATTGAACACGTCTTTCTTCTTGTTGGTCTTGTCTTTGGTGATAGTGATAACACCGTTCTCTTCCATTGCTTTAAGTGTCTTCGACTTATTAGCAGGGGAAAGTGTTGCTAGGTGAAGGTTAAGTTCTTCACGAGTCTTAGGAGTAGACAGTGCTGCTTTAACCATTTCTTCAGCTTGGTTCTTAACAGTAGCTTTAGTAACTGCTGCCTTTTGAATTGCACCGTTGAAGATTGGAGCTAGTGAACTAACTATCTTACCTTTTGAGTCTGAACCAAGTTCCACAACTTGCAGATTGTGAGTAGATGGTTCTTGTTCTTCTGCATCCTTCTGCTTGTCTACTCTAAGCACATACTGAAGGTTTCCCTTACGTTCCATAACCAATTCATAATCCATTGCTGCGTACAGAGCAGATGAACCACGAGCACCTTTAGAGGTGTCTTTACCAGTATGGTGAACTACTAAGATTGAGCATTTGCATTCTTGCTTGATTCGGTCACAAGCTGCTACGAAGCGGCTAATATCCTTTGCACTGTTCTCTTCACCTGAGAAGCATCTTGCTAAGGTATCGAAGATAACCAGTTCAACCTGTTCAACTTTAAGTAGCTTGATGATGTCGTTAACTAGTTCGTTGTCTAGCAGGTCAATGTAGTTACCGTAAACAGCAACTTCTGCTGATGCATTCAAACCTGTTGCAGCATCCCATGCATCTACTCGTTTACTAACACCAGCCTGACCTTCACCAGCCATGTAGAGCACTCGACCTTGCTTAACTTCTTTACCGTTCCAAGGCTGACCTGTTGCAATTGAGCAGGCAAAGTCTACTGCTTGGAATGACTTATAGGAGTTCGAGGGTGCTACCAAGCAACCAAAAGACTGTTCTGGAATGTAGTCTTCGATAGTCCAGTTAGCTGCTTGTTTCCAGCTTGCTGTGTTATTTACGATTTGGTTTAGAGATGTGATGTTCAGTTTCATTGTTTGTACCCTTGTCGTGGTTCAATTCGTATTCGCTGATTAGTGAGCGAACTACTTGAGATAGGCTGACTTGTCGTTCAGTCCCGATTGCTTTCAACTTTGTTTCTAGTTCATCGTTCAGAGTAAGGTTGATGGTCATACTCATTCGGCTGTCTCCTTGTCCTTGAGGTAAGCCTCTAAAGCGGCATCAATGAACCACTGAACAGGTCTTTCTTCTTGCTCGGACAGTTGCTTTAACTTCTCAATGTGAGTGAGTTTAAGTCTTACTGACATTGCTTTCTTTTCTATTGGCTTTGCCATTTGTATGTCCTCTTGTGAGGGGGAAAGGAATCTCTCAGTTACCTGAGAGGGTGATGATGTTCCATGTTGTTAAAGAGCTTGGTTTGGCTTAGTGCCTCTCCGTTGGAAATAAATATAATGTATATACACGTATATACACAAGAACTTTCTTCATTATTTTGGAAAATTTTCAGAAAAGTTTTAAAGGCAACTTTTGGAAGATGTAGTAACTTATTAAACAAGTTTAATACTATATGTAGTGGTTGGTAGGGTTAAGTTACTGAATACATTAGCTACCCTTATTAACTTTCGGTGTGGCGAAAGATGGCTCTCTTCACAGTGGTGATTTGAGAAACAAAAACATCTACCAAGATAACTCGGT
Organism: Enterovibrio calviensis DSM 14347; assembly: GCF_000621165.1. GTDB lineage: Bacteria > Pseudomonadota > Gammaproteobacteria > Enterobacterales > Vibrionaceae > Enterovibrio > Enterovibrio calviensis. The sequence goes on from NZ_JHZA01000001.1 coordinate 1,084,786, forward strand.
TCAAGAACCGGGTCCGCTGCTTCACCCTGACGTGTATTCCAGCTGGGACTTCCACATTCTTTGGGGTGAGCTTGAGTACATTCACGAGTTTCCTGGAAACGAACCGTGGCAAGCCGATCAGCTAGCGAAAGTACAAGCTCAAGGCTTTGTAAAAGATGGCCGTGGTTGGAAACACGCACCGTCAGGTGTGACTGGCCAAATGCCAATTCCTTTGAAAAAAGCCGGTGGTGCACCAGGTTTGATTGACTTGGCTAACCAAAAAGGCGTGAAAGTGATGGCGTCTATTGGTGGTTGGAGTATGTCAAAACACTTCCCAGAAATGGCCGCGAATCCAGCAATGAAAGAGCGCTTCCTTGCTGATGTTGATCGTTTAATGGCATTGGGCTTCCACGGTATTGATATCGACTGGGAATTCCCTGGCTCTGGCGGCATGAACTTTACGGGTACGGACGTTGATTACGCTAACTTTGAGCAATTGATGGATGACATTCGTGCGCGCATTGGTGACGACAAACTTCTAACGGCTGCATTTAAAGCGGTACCGGCTGCTCTTGAAGGTTATGACTGGAATCGACTGTCTAACTCGATGGATTACTTCAACATGATGACTTACGACCTCAATGGTGGTTGGTCAGATGTTACAGGTCACAACTCACCGTTATACCCGTACCCAGAAGAAGAGTTTGACGGATTAACCTTGGACGATTTGCGTGTTTGGATGCAGGCACGTGGTATTCCATCAAACAAGATTAACTTTGGTGCAGCCTTCTACGGTCGTGGTGTTCAAACTAAAGAAGCCACCGCGTACTTGGGTGCTCCGACTGACAAACGTACTGTGAACTTCTCGGTTGATGGTCCAACACCTTCATCGGTTGACCTTGATAACTGGAAAGCGTTTGAAGGCCAACCAAACTACAACTACATCATCAAGCAAAATGGCTGGGAGCACTTCTGGGATGCGAATGCAGAAGTTCCTTATGCAGTGAAAGGTAAGTACTTCTTAAGCTATGACGATGAAGAAGCGATTCGTAAGAAAGCTGAGTACGTCGTTAATCACGATCTTGGCGGTATTATCGTTTGGCAGGTACACGGTGACATTCAATGTGAAGGCACCTTCATCAACCACGGTTCTAAACTGAAAGAATGTACCAATTTACGTTCCCCGTTGGCGGAGCAAATTGATCAGGTCTTCAACCAAAACGTGACGCCGAATGAAGCGCCAGTGTTGAGTGTGCCAATGGCACAGTCTGCAATGTCGGGAGAAGTGATTAGCTTTGCTGTCTCTGCAAATGATGCTGATGGCGATGCGCTGAGTTTCTCTGCATCGGGTGCTGACGTGATTGATAACGGTGATGGTACTGCGACAGTAACGTACAAAGCACCAAACACTGCTACTGACCTGGCTGATACGATCACTGTTGTTGTTAGTGATGGTCGTCGTACCGATTCTGCTTCCGTTACGGTGAACGTGACTGGTAGCGGTGTGGTTGAAAATACGGCACCTGTGCTTAACGTGCCAGCTTCTGCGGATGTGACTGCTGGTGATGCAGTTGTGATTTCAGTCTCTGCGACTGACGCCGACGGCGATGCACTCACGTTTACTGCGTCTACAGGTGTTGTTGCACAAAATGGCAACAGCGCGACCGTCACTGTTTCAACGCCTGATTCTGATAAAGATAGCGTGATCAGCGTTGTTGTTAGCGTGAATGACGGCGCAGCAAGTGCTGACGCGACGGTTGTTGTTAACGTGAAAGGCAATGCAGACCCAGTAAACGGTTCATGGGATAAAGACACAATCTATAACACTGGCGACAAGGTGACATACAACGGTGTTGAGTACACAGCGAAATGGTGGACGAAGGGTGAAACCCCTGGGTCATCTTCTGTTTGGGAAGCGTTTGATGACGGTTCTGCGCAAACATGGAGTGCAGGTAAAGTCTATGTGGGTGGTGATCTAACTATCTATGAAGGCAATACCTACAAAGCCAAATGGTGGACAAAAGGTGATACTCCGGGATCAGCTTGGGGCCCTTGGGCAAAGCAATAATCCCATTGTTTCTAAGTGAAGTAACATCGACATAGATGTTATTGAATCAAGCCTCGCAGTTGCGACAATGCCGCTCACTTAGCGGAGCGGCATAGCGATTAACGGGATGTAAAACGATAACATGGTTAGAAGCCCGCTTTTTTGCGGGCTTCTTTGTTTGTGCCTGTGTCTATGTCAGTGCCAGTGCCTATTGGTAATATTTGGCGGCAAACGCTTTGATGGATGTGAGTAACGTTTGGATCTCTTTGGTGCTTTCTCTTGCCTCAGGATAGAAGAATGAAATGCCTACATTAAGGCTGGACGCCAACTCATCTAAGTGAAGTTTTGTCAGCTGGCCTTGTTTGATCAGCGGTTCGGCAAGACTCTGGGGAATAACCGTCCATCCGTCCCGTTTTACCAGCTCCAATAGCACATCATTGTTGCTCACAACCCTTACATCAGTTGAAACGGAAAACAGTTCAGGCGCACTCACCATCAAGTTCTCGCTCAGGTACTGCTTTTCTAGTTGTAAGTCACCGGTTGTTACCGTTTCCAATCGGGTCAATGGATGATTTGGATTACAAAATACATTGAGGGCATCACTGCCCAGATTCACGTAACCCAATGGGTAAGGGGACTGGTTGGTGAGTTTGTACTGCATCAAGGCAAGTTTGTTTTGCCCCTCTGAGACAGATTTCAATGCTTCATCCCGGTTTCTGTGTAGCCAGTTTAGTTTCACCTCGGGATAGTGTTCACCCATGAAACCTTCAATGTGCAGAATAAGGGGCGCTGGCACCAGTACGTCATGATAGATATCCAATTGCGTGACGGGAGCAAGATAGCTTTTTAGTAAGCGCGTGTTTAGGCGTTCACTGTTTTTTACCAGTAGCTGTGCTTGCTGATAAATCGCCTGACCTGCATCAGTCACCACCGCAGACTTTCCTTGTATATCGAAAAGCGTAATGGCGTAGCTGTCTTCCATCGCTTTTATTTGTTCGCGTATGGTGGTTCTGTCTTTTTCGAGCTTTCGCGCAGCTTTACTGTAGCTGCCTTCCTCCACCGTGGCACAGAATGCCGCAAGATGTTCATACGAAAACATGGGTTCTCCTTTAGGGAAATGTTTGGAAACACCCCACATAATGCATTGGTTGTGCTGGTACCTTATGGGTAAAGTCATATTATTGAAATGCAAAAAAACATGTATAGCGAAGCTCATCACAAAAGGTATTGATATGAAAAAGGTGCTTAAAGTTTCTCTGTTGTCAGCCTTGATCGCAGCGGTAGCGGGTTGTTCCCAATATGACGCAAGCTCTAAACAAGCTTCGCTATCAACTTCAGTGTTGGAAAGCCCGGTAACGATATTTTTGTCGGATGACATTATTACTATGTCACCTGAAGCAAGTGACAACGTCACGGCTATTGCTGTTCAAAACGGTAGAATTCTGGACCTTGGTGATAAAACCGAACTATTGAAAAAATACCAAGCTCACCCTGATCTGACAGTAGATAAACAATTTCAAGACAAGGTTATTACCCCAGGGTTTGTTGAACCTCATATCCATCTTTGGATGAGTGGCTTTTTCCTAGGCTTCGACTTCATTACCCCCGGTGATTGGAATCTTCCTTGGGGTGAAGTGAAAGGCATCCAGGGCAATGAGGCGTATTTTGAGCGCTTGCGTGAAATTGAAGCAGGAATGGATGAAGGCGAGCCACTTGTCACTTGGGGTTATCACAACTACTTTCATGGCCGCGAAATGAGCAAAGCGCTTTTGAATGAAGTGTCAGATACCCGACCAATTATTGTTTGGCACCGCAGCGCTCATGAGTTGTTCTTAAATGATGCTGCTTTAAGTTATTTGGGCTGGGAAGAAAAAGACTGGCAGTTCGAAGGGCCGGGTGGCGATCAGTTGGATTGGGAGCGAGGACATGCATTTGAAAATGGCATGAAGCGCATTCTTCCAGATTTGATGAAATTTGTTATGGAAACCGGACGTTTTGCGACCGGCATGGAAAGGACGCGTGATTACGTTCATTCCGGGGGAATTACGACCGCCGTCGATCCTGGTGTGATTGTGACTCCTGCTTTGTATGATCAGATGGTGAGCATTCTCCTCGAAGATGATTTCCCGATGGATTACTGGTTGATGCCAGCAGGGAACGTAACTTACATGATGGCAGAAGGTGACCCTGAGAAAGGAAAAGAGATTGCCGAAGCACAGTTGCATCAATTTGAATCAGTTGAGCAAATCCAATGGATGCCAAAATTCGTGAAACTGTTCTCCGATGGTGCGATGTTCAGCCAGTTGATGCAGCTGAAAGGTGGGTATCTGGACGGTCATGATGGGGAATGGTTACAAACTCCGGAAGATTTGGAAGCCAGCATGCGCCCATACTGGAATGACGACTACACCATTATTGTGCATGCGAATGGCGATCTGGGTTTTGAATCTGCCGTCGATATCGTAGAAAAGCTGAGCAAGGATAAGCCTCGCGAAGACCACAGAACCGGCTTCCATCATCTCGGTATTACCGACAAGGAAGATATTCCACGTGCAGTTGCGACTGGGTCAAATTTCAGTGTGAATCCGTACTACACGCATCTTCTCGCGGAGCGTTACAGCGAAGAGGGTGTCGGTAAAGAGCGGGCTGAAGTCATGGCAAGAGGGCGATCCTTCCTTGATGCTGGCGGGAAACTGTCAATGCACTCTGACGCGCCAATGGCACCAGCACAACCTCTCGCATTGGTTTGGGCCGCGGTTAACCGACTAGGGTTGTCTGAAGAAAAGGTGATGGGGCAAGAAGAGAGAATTACCGTTGATGAAGCCATGCGTGCTATTACCATTGACGCCGCGTATACAGCTCGATTAGAGGGCGATATAGGCAGTATTGATATTGGCAAATATGCGAATTTTACGGTGTTGGATGACAGCCCTTACAAGGTAGACCCAAAAGATATCAGAGACATCAATGTATCGGCGACAGTATATCGTGGCCATACTGCCGAGATTGAGGTGGCTAACGCAGGATTGAAATCGACAGAAAATAATCAGACGGTGATGAAATTACTGAGCCGCATTCCATCAAGCAACGCGCACTTGGGCCATAATCATGCGGATGGGGATGTGTGTGAAAGCGCATTGGTATTCCAGCAAGCAATGAATGAATCAATAAGATAAAAAATATCGAGTATGTAGACTGCCGCTGACTTATCAGCGGCTTTTTTTTACGTGAACTTGGCCTGTTATTTCAAACCTTTATATTGAACGCCAGTCTCATATTGGAGACTGATGTCCCATTGTGGCTGATGGGTTATTTGTTATCTTACTGATTTTAAAGGGAACTGATTTCACATCGGTGAGGCATCGAAAAAACCTATTGGAGTCGTAGTAACAACCAATTAGCTATCAACTCCATATCCATCTATACCTGTTAACGAGCAATGAACAAGCAAGGTAAGACAGTTTTTCATTTGGAGGAATTAATATGTCTGACGTAGGTAAATGCCCATTTCATAACAGTCCAAGTCGCGGCACCACAAATCGAGACTGGTGGCCAAATCAACTTCGCATCGATATCTTGCACCAGCACACGCCTGAGTCGAATCCACTAGGTGGTGAGTTTCGTTATAAGGATGCCTTTAACCTGCTAGATCTCGATGCAGTGAAGCAAGATATTCACGCTCTGATGACGGATTCTCAAGATTGGTGGCCCGCGGATTTCGGTCACTATGGGCCTCTGTTTGTGCGTATGGCATGGCACAGTGCAGGTACCTACCGCACGTCTGATGGACGTGGTGGCGCAGGTACGGGTAACCAACGTTTCGCACCCATCAATAGCTGGCCTGATAATGGCAACCTCGATAAAGCCCGTCGTTTACTTTGGCCAATAAAGCAAAAGTACGGACAACATATCTCTTGGGCAGATCTACTGATTCTTACGGGCAACGTGGCGTTGGAATCCATGGGCTTCAAGACCTTTGGTTTTGCTGGTGGACGTGAAGACATCTGGGCGCCAGAGGAAGATGTTTATTGGGGAACAGAAAAAGAATGGCTGGATGATTCTCGCTATAGCGGTGAGCGTGACCTTGAAAACCCGCTAGCAGCTGTTCAAATGGGGCTGATTTATGTCAACCCAGAAGGGCCGAATGGCAACCCAGATCCACTGCTTGCTGCAACGGATATCCGTGAAACTTTCGCACGTATGGCGATGGATGATGAGGAAACGGTAGCCTTGATTGCGGGCGGTCATACCTTTGGTAAAACGCACGGGGCTGGTGACGCAGAACTCGTTGGCCCTGCGCCGGAAGAAGCGCCGATTGAAGAGCAGGGATTTGGCTGGAAAAGTGCGTATGCATCAGGAAAAGCTGGCGATGCAATCACCAGTGGTCTTGAAGTGACATGGACACAAGCACCAACACAATGGAGTAATTACTTTTTCGAGAACCTGTTTGGCTACGAATGGGAACTGTCAAAAAGCCCTGCAGGCGCTCATCAGTGGGTCGCGAAAGACGCTGATAACGTGATTCCCGATGCGTTCGACAGTAACTCGAAACATTTGCCGACCATGCTAACCACGGATTTGTCGCTGCGTTTTGATCCCGCGTACGAGAAAATCTCACGTCGATTCATGGACAACCCCGACCAATTTGCCGATGCTTTTGCGCGTGCATGGTTCAAGCTAACGCACCGAGACCTTGGTCCGCGCTCCCGTTACCTTGGTTCAGAGGTGCCGAGTGAAGTGATGCTTTGGCAAGACCATGTCCCAGAGCGCGACCATGCCTTGATTGACGCGACTGACATTGCGCATTTGAAATCGAGAATCGACGGAACGGGTTTAACGGTTTCAGAACTCGTCTCAACAGCTTGGGCTTCAGCATCGACCTTTAGGGGCTCAGATAAACGCGGTGGTGCAAACGGGGCACGTATTGCCTTAGCTCCTCAAAAAGATTGGGCCGTGAATCATCCAACTCAACTCGCGAAAGTACTGGAAAAATTGGAAGGTGTTCAGCTTGCTTTCAACAGTGCTGAGAGTGGCGATAAACGTGTTTCTCTCGCGGATATTATTGTGCTTGCTGGCGGTGTTGGTATCGAAAAAGCCGCGAAGCTTGCTGGTACATCTGTCGTTGTTCCATTTACCCCTGGTAGAACGGATGCCTCTCAAGATGAAACCGATATTAATGCCTTCGCTGTATTAGAGCCTGAAGCTGACGGGTTTAGAAATTATCAAAAAACCAAATATGCTGTCTCTGCAGAAGAAATGTTGATCGACAAGGCACAACTTCTCACGTTAACCGCACCTGAAATGACCGTGCTAGTGGGTGGGCTTCGTGTTCTTAACACCAACGCAGGTGGTCATTGCCACGGTGTGTTTACCCATCGACCAGAGACGCTGACGAATGACTTCTTTGTGAATCTGTTGGACATGGCTGTTGCGTGGAAGCCTGTTGAGGGTGACGATGTTTTTGAAGCGAAAGATAGAAAAACAGGCGAGCTAAAATGGACAGGTTCCCGTGTTGATCTGGTGTTTGGGTCAAACTCGCAATTACGCGCTTTGGCTGAGGTTTATGCGACGCAAGATGCTTCACAAAAATTCATTAATGATTTCGTATCAGCGTGGACGAAAGTGATGAATTTGGACCGCTTCGATCTCCAATCTTAGTATCCGCTGAGCACGCGCCGAAAACTGCAGCGAACTAGCCGAGCAATGGCTTAGTTGCTCAGGCTCCCATCACAACCAAAACCGCCTCCGGGCGGTTTTTTGCTAGAGAGGCTCGCCCTCTTCAGAACAAATAGCAACCTGCGCCTCACATTTTACCTCCGTGTGTCATTTTTCTGGTCTTCACTGTGTCTTAATAGTGTTATCGATTTTTTGTATGCAGCCTTATATCCAAGCAAAGCCTCTATCGTTTGTTTTGGCTGCTGACATCCGTACGCGCGGTCTTTGGAGCCATTATGCTTTTTCGCTCACTGTTAATTGCCATCGTCATGTTGTCGGCGGGGTGTTCGTCACTTTCACCTTCACCGTTACTGACTTCGGACCCCAATTGGACGTCAGTAACACTCTCCAATGGCTTTCGCTATCACCTCTACCCGCTAGAAGGGCAAGATGTTGAAGTTAGGCTTGTGGTCAACGTGGGAAGTCTGAATGAGGCTGATGGGGAAAGAGGTTACGCGCATTTTATTGAGCATATGGCATTCAATGGCACTCAACGTTTTCCCAACAACAGCGTGTTCGATGAATTTGCCTCAGTCGGGGTTGAGTTTGGCCCTGATATCAATGCGGTAACCGAGTATGGTCGTACTATCTACCAGTTGTCATTGCCTGACGACGAAAGCGCAAACCAAGCCCTAGCTTGGTTTAGAGACATCGGTGATGGGCTACTGCTAGATGACGACGAGGTAGACGGCGAAATTGGTGTCATTTTTGGTGAATGGCGTCAGGATAACCGTTCAGCGACCGCGTGGCAGCTCCAGTTGTACGATGCGTTACTGCAAGGAACGCCTTACATTCAACGCGATCCCATAGGTACAGAAGAAACACTTCTAAATGCCACAAGCCAAAGCTTACGAGGGTTTTACCATCAGTGGTATCAAGCCAATCACATGCAGTTGGTGGTAATTGGTGGGTTTGATGAAGCCTCACTAAGCAAAGAAATTGAAAAAGAATTCTCTTCACTAAGAACAACAAATACTGAGCCTGCCCAGCATCAGCTCCCTGAGCTTGACCCGAACATTCAATATCCTTCGACGTTGTATGCACCAAAGGGAGAATCACCTGCGGTAGTACTGAGCTTTCCGGCGGGTCGCCATACTGTTCCTCTCACCCTTCGTGACCAGCAAGACACTTGGCTAGATTGGATGGTGTTAGATGCCATTCAATTGCGTTTGGAAGAGCAATTTGACCGTCAGGGTATCTCTCATAATGGCATATACAACAGCACAGCATTTACGCCGGGGTACGATGTCTACGAGGTGGTGCTTGAGTTCAATGATGTTGACCGTCGACGTGTCTTGGAAGCGCTCGCTGATAATGTCTCGTCACTACGTGACCACGGTGTGAGTGATGACGAGTTTAATGCGCTGGTAGAGCAATACAAATCATCGATTGGTCTATTTGATGATGTACTGTCTGTTGAGATCGCTGAAACTGCGATGCAGTACCTCTATACCAATCGCCTTTCGCCGGACGATGAGCAAGAGCGCTCCAATTTTGTAGATTTCCTAAGTTCATTGTCGTTAGCGGCATTCAATGACAGCTTAGAAACGTTACTCGCCGAGAAACATCAAGCCATTACATTGGTTTACGCCAATGGAGAGTCGATCGCCGACGCCGATTCACAACGCGCTGCATATTTTGCCAATGTGTCGAAACGAGGTAATAAAGGCGACATTGCTTATCTTGATGTGAATATTCCTCAACCGGAATATTTCAGTGAAGCCAGCATTAGCGCGACAACTCAACACCTGGGGTTATATGAATGGCAATTACCCAACGGTTTGCCGGTCATGTTTTATCAAATGGATCAGCCCACTTATGAAACCTACGTGGTTGTTCAAGCTAAAGGTGGCTTATCGGCATTGTCGCGACGAGAGCGAGCGGCGCTAGACCTTCTGTTTGAAACCTATCGCGCAGGGCTGGTTGGCAACATCAATGCCTATGACTTTTCGCACCACCTCGAAGCTCGTGGTATTTTCATTGAACCCGAAGTGTTTGGAAAGAGTCATAACCTGTCTTTGTTGACGCCTAATGAATCTCTTCCTGATGCGCTGAATGCCTTGAGGTATATGGTTGAAGAAAGTACACCTAACAACGAAACATTTGAACGAGAAAAAGCGCGGGTTGTTCATCTTGTGAATAGCGCTGAAGACTCACCTTATGACCAATTTGGGCGAGCATCCTATGATGCGTTAAACCCTGCGGATTCCTATGATTCCCCGTTATCATCGGCGGATTATGAGGCCGTATCATTTGATGATGTCGTCAAGCTATACCAAAAACTGTACGGCGATTTGGGTGGCTTCAAGATCTATCTCGTATCTGATGAGCCGGTCGAGACGATGCAGGGATTGGCATCGGCTTATCTAGGGGGAGTGGCGACAGACAGGCGGGAGACACCCACAAGACAAAACAGTTATCGCGACACCCCCACACGCGTTGTGATGCATGTATCGCCAGAAGACCGAACCTATGTGGAGCGAATCATTGTTGACGAGTCTGAAGCGCGAACATTGGATTTGATTTTTGCCGAAGACATGCTGAATCGGGTTTTACGACAGCGCTATAACAACCTAGTGAGAGAAAAATATGGGCTGACTTATGACCCTTATTTTTCATCGTGGACGGGAGACGGGGAGTTGAAGTCTGTCACCACATTGACGGCATTGATTTCGCCAGAGAAAGAGACAGAACTCGAAGCACTTTGGCCTGAAATTCAACAAAAACTGTCCGAGTCAGTCACCGTATTGGAAAGAAACAACGCGGCTCGACAACTTTCCAGAGACATGTATGACATAGGTAACGATGGGTTATACATGATTGGCATGTTAGCGCGTTATGATCTCTGGGATTATGGCATTGAAGGGGTGTTGTATCCTGATGATGTGATTGAGCGTGTTGATGAACAGTGGCTGAGCAGGCTTGCGGGTCAGTTGTTTAAAAACGGAATCCTGTTTGAAAGCATCTTGAGACCACAGAACACGGCGGAATAATGTTGGGTAGAGTGTTCTTTAAGTCAGCAGGAATGTGTGAAACACAAAAACGCGCCAATGGGCGCGTTTTTATTCAGATGTATTCATTGATGGCTCAGCGATCAATGAGTAGATTTTCCGCCGAAGTATTTTTCTAAGATTTCTGGCGTTAATTCGCCTTTCTCTTCAAGCGCTTTAAGTTCAGCTGCAATGCGTTTTTGATCTTCTAAAGAAGGCAAAGGAAGATCGGGTTCGCGCTCGGGTGCATCTTTCATCAAGTTTTCTAAATCGATCATTGTTTGATACCCATAGTCTGTTTGCCTCGTATTCTAAGGAAAACACCCGCATGCGAGCAACTGATTCTGCTGCTAGCGGCGAAATTTGTTGGTGGAACAATAAGCCCAAGGCAAGGGTTTATCAGTTTGTCGATGACACTGAGTCAATCAGGTAACCAATGCCCGTAGTTGATTTGTGTTGGTGAAGGGGTTTCATTTCTCGAAAGAGCATCAATTTCTTGTGTTTTCTGATTTTTTGTAACACTGTAACAAATATACCTAAGCGCGCTACACCGTCGTACTACACGGTGGATAGCCGACAGACAATAATAAAAAACAAGGAAGGTAGTATGTCAGAGATTCTTGAAGTCTATGTGGTTAATGCCTTTGTTGCTGATAATCAAGGCGGCAACCCTGCGGGTGTGGTTCTTAACAGTGCCCACCTTTCCCCATCGCAAATGCAATCTATCGCTAAAGAGCTAGGTCATTCAGAAACCGCGTTCGTTTCACCGTCAAAAAAGGCAGATTTTCGCGTCCGCTTTTTCACACCAACCAATGAAGTGGATTTTTGTGGGCACGCAACGGTCGGAACGTTTTCTGTCTTGTTCAAAAATGGAAAACTGGCCGCGGGTGACTACAAACAAGAAACAGGTGCAGGCGTGCTTGGTGTAACAATTTCTGAGGAAGGCCGAGTGTCGATGGAGCAAGCCTTACCGAAGTTTGGCAAAGAGTTCGCTGTTGAAGACATTGCGCCTTTGCTGGGAATTACCGCGGAAGACATTTTAGCCACAGGCTTGCCAGTGAAGGCTGTATCGACTGGCTTGGTTGATATCATTGTGCCAGTAACCGACGAAGCGGTACTTAACAACGTCTCGCCAGACTTAGCGGCGATTAAGAAATTCAATAAATCATCGAAAACGGGGGCGGTTCATGTGTTTTCATTAACGCCGTCCGAATCTGATATCTCTGCGCGCTGTCGTAACTTTGCTCCACTACTGGGCATTGATGAAGAATCCGCGACGGGCAGTGCAGCAGGAGCGCTTGCGTCCTACTTGCATGTGTATCAAGGTGGCGGAAAGTATCGCTACTTGTTTGAACAAGGTGAAAACCTAAATAAACGCTCATTGATCTGGGCCAGCGTAGAACCCGATGGCGAGAAAATCACTGGCGTGAGTGTGGGTGGTTTTAGTGATAAACCCCAGCGTATTCCTTTTCGCATTGAGGAAACGACCGAGTAATCGGTAAGTACATTGAAAGAGAACAAGAAAAAGAAGCCGAGAGGCTTCTTTTTTCGTTTTAGAGGAGATAACGCTTAGGGCCACTTAGGTTTCATCTATTTCTCGGAAAAAAAAGGAAAAATACGTCATTTGGTCTAGATTTTAATAATGTGTTTCATTAATGGGATGACGACCAAGTGACTGAAGTGTTTTTTTCGTGTCAACCAATCTTCGACAACGAATTGAAGCATTGGGGGAGCGAGCTGTTATTTCGTGAAGGGCTAGAGAACAAATTCCCGTCAGTTGACGAGGATACGGCAACATCACGAATCCTAAGTGCTAATTTCTTAGCAAGTTCAGATAGAAAGGCCGACATACGATACATCGTGAGTTTTGGTGAATCGTCACTTCTTGATGAGATCCCTCTAGCATTACCACCACAGCATTTGATTATTTCTGTGACTGAAGATTGCGTCCCAACGCAAGAGCTTGTGAGTAAACTTCGTAGCTATCGAACGGAAGGTTATCGCATCTTGATGGATGCAAAAGCCATGAAAAACGAGTGGAGAAGATATTTAGAGCTGGTGGATATTGTCAGTGTCAGTATGGAGCGCAGTGATCCTTCCGATTGGGAAGACACCATCATTCAATATTCTCAGCAAGTATTTCTTGCTCGTAAAGTCGAAACGCAAGAAGAGCTTACTGCCGCCCAAGGGTTTGGATTTGCGCTATTTCAAGGCTACTTTTTTGAAAAACCGCAGGTCATTCGATCAGAAGACGTCGCACCATCAGTCATGTCGTTGCTCGATGTTTGTATTGTGATTAATCGCAACCCCGATGACATCGATACGCTGACTAATATCATTTCGAAAGATGTTTCCTTGCTTTACAAGGTCATCGCAAGTTCCAACATTCTGGCCAAGACAAAATCCAACAAGATTTCGAACCCTCGACAAGCGGTTGTCTATCTGGGCGTACAGGCATTAAGGCGATTGGTGTCGCTGCTAATTATGTCCAATTTAAATCACCAACATGCCGCGCAACTGCAGAGCACTGCATTAACTCGCGCCACACTGCTATCCATGCTGACGCTTGAATCGAGCGATTTTAACCAAGATGAAGCCTTCATCGTAGGTGCTTTCTCGATGTTAGACATTATGTTGAGTAAACCCATGTCTGAGATTATTAGCCAGTTAGATTTATCACCGAATGTGAAAAAGGCGTTGGTGTCGAAAGAAGGGGTGTATGGCAACTTGCTGTCCATGTGTAATGACATTGAACACGCTAACTGGAACGGATTATTACATTGGTGCAATCATCTTAAGCTCAACGACAAAAGCGTCTTGGGTGAGTTTGAAAGCGCACGAAGCATGACCGCTGATATAACGGCTAGCATGCAGGTTTGATGTTATGTTGATGATACGAACAAGACTCGCGGTCATCCTGCTCATTAGCGGAACACTCATTTTGAGTATGTTTGGCGTTTTTAACTACGTGAAAACCCACGAGCGTTTGCAGGGTGAGCTAGAACATGAGATTTCGTCGATAGCAACGCGATTGTCTTATCGCTTGCCAAATCAGATGTGGAATTTCGATTTTGAGTCGGTAATTAAAGATCTAGAAAGTGAGGCGCTATCTCGCTTTGTTTATCGTGTTGAGGTCATCGCTAACGACGACAGTTTTCGACATATTACCGCGCCCAAAGATGGACGTTTTGACAACGAGTTCAGGCTGCACCGTTTCCCAATACTTTATAAAGAGTTGGGTGAACCTCGGTTGGTGGGTGAGCTCATTGTCTACGAAGATCCCAGACCGATTGATAGCTCGCTGACTTCTGAGATTTTGTCGGGTATTGCTCAAGTGTTTTTGCTCGATCTCATGATCATGTTCTTGATTTGGAAATATGCCCGCGCGATTCAAGAGATTGAATCTAGTAAGAACTATCTCAATACGATCATTCATAGCTACAAAGACGGTTTATTGGTGCTTGGTGAAGACCATCAGGTGACGACGCTCAACGAAGCAGCGCAACGGATGTTTGAGTTGGAGGATGTTCCGCAAGACCAGCTGTCTCTGACCAACATTATTTCTAAAGTCGTCCCAGACTCTCGTGCCTATTTTTCTCAAGCTATATATGGCTTTAATACCAAGAATCTAAATTATGAGCTCAGTCGAGCAAACGACAAGCTCATTGTCCAAGTGCGATCAACCAAGATTGAAGTCAATGAATCGCCACTGCAAGTCGCGATTATTCGCGATATCACTGAGCAACACCTCGACAAAATAAAAGTCTCTAAAGGGGCGGAATTGTTCTCCGCGGTGAAAACACTGCAAGACAAATTCCTTGTGAGTGACGATTACCACAACAGCTTTAAAGAAGTGCTCAAAATACTGCTGAGAATTGGCGAGAGCAACCATGGGTTGATTGTTGAGGTCGATTACAGCGAAAAGAACAACTATCGTCCGTTGGCTCAAACACGTTTAGTGGCTAATGGCTATGTGTCGGAAGATTTTGTGAATAGTGTCATCACAAAGGTTATCGAGACACAAAAAGGCGATAGAAGCCTGCAGGTGGCGGGTTTAACCAATAACAATAATAAGCTTATTATTAATGCTTTGTGCACGCCGCTGTTTCTGTCGAATCAGTTGGTCGGTGTGGTCTGTTTGTTCGATGAGTCAACCAGTTACGACGATGATTTGCTCTCGTGGATCGAGCCAGTATTGTCGAGTTTGAGCGCCATGGTTAACTTCGTGCGTCAGAAAAAACTTAACGATTTGATCTCAGAAGAAATGCTTCAAGCGAAAGATGATGCTGAACGCGCTAATGAAGCCAAAACTAACTTCCTTGCGATGATGAGCCATGAAATTCGAACACCGATGAATGGCATTGTCGGCATGTCTAACCTGCTCAAAGACACACCACTCAATCAACAGCAATCTTATTTTGTCGATACCTTGGTGCATTCATCGAATGCCTTGTTAAACATCATTAATGATGTCTTGGATCTGACCAAAATTGAAGCGGGTAAAATGCAACTCCTTGAACAGGATAGTGAGCTCGTCGATCTTGTTCATGATGCCTTGGTGGTGTTCCATGCGCGTGCAGTAGAGAAAAATCTTCGCCTCCATTGTTTGATTGACCCTGAGTTGCCACGTTGGGTGAGCATTGACCCTGTGAGATACACGCAAATTATTCTTAATTTGGTTGGCAATGCGGTTAAGTTCACCAAGAAGGGTTCTGTCATGGTTCACATCAGCCAAGCGGTGGTTGATGGCAATGTATTGCTGCGGTTAAAGGTTAAAGATACGGGGATAGGGATCCCTGAAGAAAACCAAAAGGCTATTTTTGATAATTTTACGCAAGTTGATAGTTCCTATTCTCGGTCCTACCAAGGAACGGGACTTGGGTTGCCAGTTTGTCTGCGCTTGACAGAATTAATGGACGGCAGGTTAAAAGTGGTGAGTAAAGAAGGTTCAGGCACCACTTTTACGGTAGATATACCCTTAAAGCCTTCAAACGACCATCAAGAAACATTATTTGCGGGAATGTCACTGAACGTAGACGTCTCAACCTTCAAGGTTGTTATCGCAACGCATGATCCGCAGTTGTACTCCGTATTTAGCGCGTACATAAATAGCCTCGGCCTTGAAGTCTCTCAATTTACCCCAAGTAGAACATCCCCAGAGGTCATTACAGAATCAACTTTATTATTTGTAGATGATAGTGAAATTGGTGAAATGCGCGAAGTGATGAACGGAGCTGCCAATACCATTATGATCAGTCACGATGGAATGATCGATGAATTGGGTATGCCCTGTCTGATTAACCCTGTCAGCCCTGATACTTTATTTAATGCGCTCTCCATCGATGACCCATTACCGACTAATGTCGAAGAAAAAACGTCCGTCGATGTGAGATTTAATGGTCTAAACGTGCTGGTGGCAGAAGATCACTTGGTTAACCAAGATCTCATGATGTTGGTACTCAATAGCTTGGGCTGTACTGCCTCTTTGGCTGAGAATGGCCTAAAAGCACTTGGGATGCATAGCGAGAATCAGTATGACCTGATTCTCATGGACTGTCAGATGCCCGAAATGGATGGCTTCGAAGCGACTCGTAAAATACGTGAGTTCGATGAGTTGACGCCAATTATTGCCGTTACTGCTAATGCTTTGTCGGGTGATGCCGAACGATGCATTGACTCTGGGATGAACGCGCATTTAGCAAAACCGTTTACCAAAGATCAACTCGTGAAACTGATGTTGCTCTACGTGAGCCCTGAACATGTTTCGACGGTGAATGATTCTCTGTATGGCGGCGTTGATGAGGTTGCCAACCTTACGGACGACAACGCTCGCAGCGATGATCAGGAAGTCGGCGCAAATCCAGCATTGCCAGCAACAGCAAACACCCCCGCTTCTTGTTTAGACCTGTCACGAATCAGAGATCAGGTGGGTGATAGTGACGAACTCATGCAGCACATTCTTGGCAAATATGTCTCATCTCAACAAGCGGATATTGATGCTTTTGAGAAAGCGCTAGAAAGTGAAGATATTGATGCCGTGAAAAAGATTGCTCATCGCATGAAAGGAGCAGCTTCAATGATTGGTGCTGATGACTTAGCTGCTTTGTGCTTACAAATTGAAAAAATGGACTGTGAAGTCGCGGAAGACTTACAGACATTTCTTCCTCAATTGAATGATACAACGGTGGCAATTGCGCGAGAGGTTGAAGCAATTTGCTCCGCATAGAATGGAATAAAGATCACATAAACATTTGGATGATAAAGTGATTATTGCTAAATCATACGTTTAAGCGTGTGAAACATAAGAATATGGACATATACGACCAACTTCCTCCTTTCTTTGTCTACGCTTTCCTAAAGAGTGCTTAGTCGTCGAATTCGGTGACTGAAGAGCTTTTGAATTTCCCGACAAAAGTGTGCTGACAAGGAGAGTTACAATGAAAAGAACGCTTATTTTTGCGTTTTTCTTCAGTTTAGGTGGTTGTAGTGAAGAAGCCCCCGTCCCAGAGCCCGATGCTCGTCCTGCAAAACTAATGACCGTATCAATTGGAGAAAGCGACGTCATTCGTTCGTTTCCGGGTATGGTCGAAGCCGACGATCAAGCGGTGCTTGCTTTCCGCGTTTCAGGGCAGATTTTGTCAATGCCTGCATTTTCAGGAGAGGATGTTGAGGAAGGAAAAGTTCTAGCGGAGCTGGACAAAGCCGAATACGTGTTGCTTTTAGAGAAGGCAAAATCCATTCATGCACTTGCGACGGTGCAATATCAGCGCGCGGTTAAGCTAAAAAAGACCAACTTCATTTCGGCTCAAGATTTTGACAAAGCGGTGTCTTCACTAAATGAAGCCAAAGCGGGTTTAGAGCTAGCCCAATCCAATTTCAACTACACCACATTGAAAGCACCTTACGGCGGTACGGTGTCATTAAGAGTGAAAGAAAAATTTGAGTTTGTGAATGCGATGGAACCTGTCATGCATATCCAAACCAACGAAGTGATTAACGTGAGTTTCCAACTGCCTGAAAGACTCTTCAAGTTCTTCTCTTCTGGCGGCGAAGCGATGAGTCATTCTCCCTCTGTTTCATTTGATGCCTACCCAGACCAGACTTTCCCCGCTGAATTTAAAGAAGTGGATACAGAAGCTGACACCACCACGGCGTCTTATCGCATTACCGTGTCTTTGCCTCGTCCTGATGGTGTGAACGTATTGCCAGGAATGGCGGCTGAAGTGTCAACGAATTTACCCGCTATTGCTCAAAACACACTGCCTTCAAGCGCGATCGACACTCGTGAAGGTGCGACTTCGGTTTGGAGAGTGGGAGACGGAGGCAAGGTTGAAAGCGTCCCTATTGTGCTTAACGGCGAGGCACTTGAAAGCGGGTTGTCTGACGGCGATGTCATTGTCGTAAATGGCATTCAAAGTCTTGAGGATGGCATGGTTGTCTACCCTTGGGTGAAGGAAAGAGGACTGTAATGATGGAAAATCAACATAGAGAAAAGCATCACTCGTCCTTAAGTAGAATCCAGTTAAAAGGGGGAGCAGTAAAATTTTTCGCCCTGTCGTTGACTGCACTCTTTGTTTTGACCGCGTGTTCTGAGCCACCGACAACGGCGCAAATTCCCGTTCAAAATGTTGAGGTGCTAGAAGTCGGTGGAAATGACTCTGAAAGCCAATTGCATTTTCCAGCCATTGCTGCCGCAGCCGACAAAGCGGCATTGTCATTTTTGGTGGCGGGTGAGATTGACAAGATATTTGTAAAACCCGGAGAGGTAGTCGAAAAAGGGACCGTGCTCGCGACCATTGATCCCATCAACTACAAGTTGGCTGCTGACAATGCGCAAGCCAAATTCGATGTGGCGGACAGCCAATATCGTCGTTCTAAACCCCTTGTTGAAAAGGGTTCATTGGCGAAATCACAGTTTGATGAACTGGCCGCACAGCGTCAGATTGCGAAGGCGGAATTGGATATCGCCAAGCTAAAACTGTCCTATACGACGCTGTCAGCCCCCGTTGATGGTGTCATTAGCCGTGTTCCCGTGGAGCAATTTGAAAACGTCGCCATTGGGCAAACCATCCTCAATATTCATGATGCCACACAGGTGGATGTTCGGATCCAAGTGCCAGATGTCATGTTCACTCGGCATGGCGATCGAACCCGAGAAGAAAATTCTCGCGTGATCAACCCAAGCGTTCAAACAGACGATGGGAAAACTTATTCCTCAAGGGTTAAGGAGTTTACGGCCGAGCCAGATCCTACAACAGGTTCTTTTATGGTGACGTTGACCATGCCAATGCCCGAGGACAAATTCATTTTGGATGGAATGACCGTTGAAGTCGTGGTGAAAGAACAAGGCCTACTCAAGGAGCGAGCGAACATTCTCGAAGTCCCTCTGGAAACCATATTCAACGAAGATGGTGATGGGCTGAATAGTGATAACAAGTTTGTTTGGGTAGTGAGCGAAGATAATCAAGTCGAAAAACGACACGTTATGGTGGGAGCACTCACGCCAACGGGAGTGTTAGTCGTTGATGGATTAGAAATGGGTGAAAAAGTGGTGTCTGCAGGTGTGAACAAACTGCGTGCTGATCAGCGCGTCAATATCTTGATGGAAGAGGACGCCAACTGATGAAACAGACTATTGCGAGTTACTTTATTAAAAATAAAGTCATTAGTTGGATGCTAACGCTGATTTTCATTATCGGTGGTACTTCGTCTTTCTTTGGATTGGGGCGATTGGAAGATCCTGCGTTCACACTGAAAGATGCCCTTATTGTGACAAGCTACCCGGGTGCGACGCCACAACAAGTGGAAGAGGAAGTCACTTACCCAATTGAGAAAGCGGTACAGCAACTGGTGTATGTCGATGAAGTCACGTCCATATCTAGCCGAGGCCTGTCACAAATCACGGTAACCATGAAGAACAATTATGGCCCGGATGATTTGCCGCAAATCTGGGATGAAATGCGACGGAAAGTGAATGATCTTCAAGGAAGCCTGCCTCCTGGGGTCAACACGCCACAGGTTATCGATGACTTCGGCGACGTGTATGGTGTTTTGCTTGCCATAACGGGTGAAGGATACTCGTCAAAAGAGCTGACGGATTACGTCGACTTTCTCCGGCGTGATCTCGAGTTGGTTGATGGTGTCGCCAAGGTACAAGTTACCGGCTCCCAACAAGAACAAGTGTTTATCGAAATATCCATGCGACGTCTGTCGAACTTGGGGATCTCCCCCCAGGTGATTTACAACCTTTTAGCGACGCAAAACGTGGTGAGCAATGCCGGTGCGTTGCGGGTGGGTGATGAATATATTCGTATTCACCCAACCGGAGAGTTCCAAAGTGTCGATGAACTTGGCAATCTCATTATCAATGAAGCCGGTTCCAGCGGGCTGATTTACTTAAAAGACGTCGCTGATATTACGCGTGGCTACCAAGATGTACCGAGCAACTTACTTTCTTACAACGGAGAAAGGGCGTTGAATCTCGGCATTTCATTTGCCGAAGGCGTCAATGTTGTAGAAATCGGTCAGCGGGTTGAACGCCGCTTGGCAGAACTCAAAGAAAATCAGCCTATTGGCATTGATATCGGTGTGGTGTATGCACAGCCGGTAGAAGTCGATACGTCAGTTAAAGGTTTTGTGGTTAGTTTGGCGCAAGCCGTGGCGATCGTTATCGTGGTACTGCTGCTGTTTATGGGGTTGCGATCAGGGTTACTGATTGGTTTGATACTGCTGCTAACCGTATCGGGTACCTTCATATTTATGAAGTATTTCCAAATCGACTTGCAGCGAATCTCATTGGGCGCTTTGGTCATTGCATTGGGTATGCTGGTGGACAATGCCATTGTGGTGGTGGAAGGCATACTCATTGGCTTGAAGAAAGGGCGAACGAGGGTCGAAGCTGCCTCTGACATTGTCACTCAAACCAAGTGGCCATTGTTAGGTGCCACCGTCATCTCAGTCACCGCTTTCGCTCCTATTGGTTTGTCGAGCGACTCTACGGGTGAATACTGTGGAACATTATTCACCGTATTGCTAATTTCGCTGATGTTAAGCTGGTTTACAGCCATTACCTTGACGCCATTTTTCGCTAACATGTTCTTTAATGAAGAAAATGTTGAGGAAGGTGAACAAGACAGTGATCCTTACAACGGTATGTTGTTTGTGGTGTACACGAAGTTTCTCGACATTTGTATGCGCCGCGCTTATGTCACCGTATTGGTGCTGTCAGCGGCACTTGCTGCCTCGCTTTTCGGTTTTACGTTACTGAAACAGTCTTTCTTTCCTTCTTCAACAACGCCTATGTATATGGTGGATGTTTGGATGCCAGAAGGTACGGATATTCGTGCGACTCAAGAAACGCTGTCATCGTTGGAAGCGTGGGTGAGCGAGCAATCGAGTGTTGAATATGTGTCGACCAGCACAGGTAAAGGCACTCAACGTTTTATGTTGACGTATGCGCCTGAGAAAAGTTACTCCGCCTACGGTGAACTGATCATTCGTGTGCAGGATTACGATGCCGTACTTCCTTCCATGGCTGCGGTGCGAGCGCACATTGATAAAGAGTTCCCTGGCATTCAGTACAAGCTAAAACGCATCGAGTTAGGGCCATCGAGCGGGTCAAAAATTGAAACGCGAATAGTCGGGTCTGACCCGAGCGTATTGCGTTCAATTGCCGCGAAGATAGTCGATACATTAAAAGCTGATCCCGATGCGGTGAATGTTCGTCACGATTGGAGAGAGCGAACGAAAATTCTGCAACCCGAGTTTAATGAAAGCCAAGCACGACGCTATGGCATCACTAAAGCGGATGTAGACGACCTATTCATGATGTCATTTTCAGGCTTAAGCGTCGGCGTTTATCGCGATGGAACCACCTTGATGCCCATTGTGGCGAGGTTGCCAGAGCTAGAACGTGTTGATGTGAAAACGATTGAGGGGATAAAAATTTGGAGCCCCGTGCTCAATGATTTCGTTCCGCTGCAACAGGTTATCTTAGGTTACGATTTGATTTGGGAAGACCCGTTGATTGTGCGTGAGAATCGCAAGCGCACATTAACGGTATTTGCCGATCCGGATCCGCTAAGAGATGTGACTGCAGCAACCTTGCTGAAAAGGGTGAAGCCAGAAATTGAGGCGATTCCTCTTCCTAAAGGTTACAGCATTGAATGGGGTGGGGAATATGAGTCATCGGGCGATGCACAAGAAAGCTTGTTCACGACCATGCCTCTTGGCTATCTGTTCATGTTCCTGATTACTGTGTTCCTGTTTAATTCAGTGAAAGATTCTCTCATCGTTTGGTTGACTGTGCCTTTGGCGATCATTGGTGTGACGACAGGTCTATTGGTGCTGAATACACCATTTGGCTTCATGGCGTTGCTGGGTTTCCTGAGTTTGTCAGGGATGCTCATCAAAAACGGTATCGTGTTGATTGACCAAATCAACATCGAAATGCAGAGCGGAAAAGAACCTTATACTGCGATTGTCGATGCGGCCGTGAGCCGTGTTCGCCCTGTATGTATGGCGGCGATAACGACTGTGTTAGGTATGCTTCCGCTGTTGCCTGATGTCTTCTTTAAACCGATGGCAGTAACAATAATGTTCGGTCTTGGGTTTGCCACCGTGCTTACATTGATTGTGGTGCCCGTGCTTTATCGAATTTTCTATAGAGTGAAATACCCAGCAGCGGGTTAAAAAACCTTTACTGAGTTAACCAATTTTCACCGTTCAAAGGCCTGTATGTTTTGCAGGCCTTTTTCATTTCTATTTTTTGTCGAAAATCACATACTAAATTTTTTTGAAAAAAAGCACAGATGACTGTGACTTATTTTATATATAAATAACAACAAGTTAATGGGTGATTTTTGGTGTGGATAAGTATTTTTTTATCCACAGAAACGGTTGATAACTCGGTAGACTACTTTGCCGAGCATAGATGCAATGCGGGTTCTCTAAATGTCAATACCTTGGTTTTTGGACAAAAAAATTGGGCTGGAGGGCTTGAAAAGTTTGTGACTTTTCGATGACAAAATGCACGCTGAAAATGCAGTCGTTCTTTGCATGACTTTGAACAAAAGCTCAGGGGATATCACAACGAACATACACTTCAGTGTCGGCATCCAAAGAGAATACATTACTTAAATGACAATTTGTGTACACATCCAAGAACCTGAATCTTGCGTATTCAGGTTCTTGGGTAGAGCGGATGCTTTGTTCCGAGGAAAGGGTGTTAACTCAGTCTGGCTGACTTTCGTCGACTAAGGGACGAGATATCGTTTTGAAGGAATATTTGAGCGCGAGGTAACCACAGACCGCGGCAAGGATCGAACCGATGAATATAGAGATACGCGACAAATCCACTAAGGCATGGTTGTCAGTGCCCGGGAAGGCAAGCGTCGTGATAAATATCGACATAGTAAAACCAATACCACACAGAATAGACGCAGACATCACGTGCATGAACTGGATGCCTTTTGGCATGCTGGCAATACCAAGTTTAATGGATATATAGCAAGCAAGAGAAATACCAATTGGTTTGCCGAAGAGCAGACCTAAGGTGATGCCAAGCGGCAGCGGTTCAGCCAACATGGAAAGGCTAAAGTTATCGAGAGGAACACCGCTGTTTGCGAAAGCAAATAGAGGCAGAATCGCAAAGCTACTCCATGGGTGAATACCATGCTCCAAATACCGTAAGGGGCTTCGAATGCGGTGGTGTTTGATGCGAAGTGGAATGGCGAAGCCAAGAATCACCCCCGCCACCGTGGCATGTACGCCAGATTTCAGCACAGCAACCCAAAGTATGCCGCCAACGAGTAAATAGCCAGTTAATCGCGCAACGCCTTTCGCGTTCATATAAAACAAAGTCACGCTCGCTAACACAGCAATCGATAGTGCAATGATGGACAAGTCACTACTGAAAAACAGCGCAATGATAATGACAGCTCCAAGATCATCGATAACCGCCAATGCGAGTAAAAACACTTTCAAGCTGACAGGAACTTGCTTCCCAAACAGTGCCAACACACCCAAGGTGAAGGCTATATCTGTTGCTGCGGGAATCGCCCAGCCTCCGAGTGCTTCAGGATCGTTGACATTGAGCACCACAAAAATAAGGACAGGTATCACCATCCCACCGATTGCAGCCATTAGCGGAAACATTGCTCTAGAGCGCGTGCGGAGAGCGCCTTGTATTAACTCTCGTTTTACTTCTAAACCAATGAGGAGAAAGAAAATCGCCATCAAGCCATCGTTGATCCAGAGGAGCAAATTCTTCTCGATATCTAGCGATCCCACTTTGAAGTGGATGGGTGTATCGAGTAGGGCAAGGTAGTAAGGAGCGAGGGGAGAGTTAGCAATAAGTAGAGCTAAAAAAGCGGAGGCAATAAGAATGATGCCGGGCGCTGTATCGAGTTGGAAAAAGTCACTGATTTTTTTGCCCAAAACAGACTCCGCTGAATTCGATTTAATACTTAAGTCTAATAACGAAAACAATAAAAGGGCAAAAAATAGTTATTTCATTTTAGAGACTTATTGAATTTTTTTGGCTTCGCCGACAAAGTCATGTGAAACATTCAGCTTATTGCTTTTACCGATAACGTTAAATCAAATACGGCCATTGGTTCATCACCATGTAATGAGGGGCAAGTAGCCGTGATTCTCACGGGTTGATTAATTCGCTCACCGCTTGCCATTGTTTGATCTAGCATCTCATCGATGAGCTTCCCGTCATCACAGGTAAACACCACATCGGCCTCTGGACGTTTTAGGAACTCAGCGGAGACGGATTTAAATGCGAGTGATATTTTCTTGCCGCGAGACTCAGACTTACTCATTGCCATGAAACCGCCAGCTACATCAGCTCCTACCGCCAACACGCCAAAATACATGCTGTTTAGATGATTTTTGTTTCTGCGCTTAAGAGGAATTCGAATTTGAACGCGCTCTTCGTTGAGAACAAGAATCTTGGGACGACAATACCAAATCAAAGGGACTTTGAAGAACCCGAATAGTTTGAGCATTCGGTTTGCGTGTGCGAGAGACTGTTTCATTGTTCTTCCTTGAGTTGAAATGGCCGTATTAACGGTAAAGGCTCAACTGGTCGGATGTCAATGTTAACACTTTGTTTAAAAGGCGGGTTGTGATCGATGTTTCGAATACCCAAGCAACGCTGGTTGGTTTGGGTATTCAATAATGTTTCTATTCAGCCAAACACGTTGAATTCGAAATCTTCAGCCCATTTGCTTGTACAGAGAATGTGGTCAGGAGTGTGAATTCAAGAGCGAAAAGGCTCAGCCAATCAATCCCAATAATTGGGCACGACAAAACGCTACGATGGTTTTGCTGTCCTGAATTTCGTTGTTTGCAATCATATTGGCGACTTGTTCAACGGAGAAGTGCATAACCTCAATGATTTCGTCTTCGTCAAGCTCGCCATCAGTTGCGCTCACTTGTTTGGCGACGAAGAGATACTGGGTTTCATCACAAAATCCAGGAGCGGGAAGAGATTCGCCGATATTGTGCCATTCAGACGCTGCCAATTGCGTTTCTTCTGAGAGTTCGCGCTTTGCACAAGTTTCAGGATGTTCTCCTGTCTCCATCGTGCCTGCGGGAAACTCATAGATCCAGCGGTCAATCGAAGGACGATATTGATGAACCATCACCAATTTCCCATCGTTCGCGACGGGTAAAATGAGCACTGCACCGGGATGTGTAAGCGTAATGTGTTCCGTAACCAGTCCGTTCGGCAAGGTATGCTCGCGAGCTTCAAGCGTGAAACGTTTCCATGCATAAATTGAGGTTGGGGCAGTCATTGATTGGGTTCTCGCCTTAGTCTGTGAGTCGTTAAGCTACAATTCCAAACGCAAATCACCGACGATTAGATCGTGAATGGCATAGAAAGTGTGATCAGACACAATAAAAATGTGTGGTGCTGAAGAAATATGGTAAGATTTGCCGCTATTTTTTGTGGGTGTTAAAGCGCGTGAAGCATCTTATGTATTGCGCAGTAACGACCTGTATATAAAGAAACATACTATAAAGAAACATTGGAGTATCACCTTGCAATTTGAAGACCTGGGTTTAGACAAACGCCTGCTAAAAACCATTGAACATTGGGGTTTTGATTCGGCTACCGATGTTCAGGCATCAGCCATTCCTGTCGTTAATGCAGGAAAAGATCTGTTGGCGTCGTCTAAAACGGGCTCAGGTAAAACACTGGCCTTTTTGCTCCCAGCGATGCAACGCGTTATGCGCGCCAAAGCGTTAACCCGTCGTGATCCTCGTGTTGTCATTCTTGCGCCGACGCGCGAATTGGCAAAACAAGTATATGGTGAACTGCGCAAACTAATTGCTGGTACACAGTATAAAGCCGTGTTGATCCTTGGTGGTGAGAACTTCAATGATCAAGCGAAAGAATTCCGCAAAGACCCTGTGTTCGTTGTTGCGACACCGGGTCGTCTTGCAGACCATCTAGAGCATCGCCATCTTAGTCTTGAAGGGCTAGAAATGCTGATCCTAGATGAAGCTGACCGCATGCTGGATTTAGGCTTCGCGCCACAGTTAAAAGCGATCAACGCAGCGGCAGGACACCGTCGTCGTCAAACGCTGATGTTCTCGGCAACACTCGACCACCATCAGGTGAACGATATTGCTGCGGATATGCTGAACGATCCAAAGCGTGTAGCGATTGGCTTCGTCAACGAAGAACACAAAGACATCGAGCAACGTTTCTACCTATGTGATCACCTCGATCATAAGCAAGCATTGCTTGACCGCGTATTGGCGGATGAAGAATATCAGCAGTTGATGGTGTTCACAGCGACACGTGCTGACACTGACCGTCTGGCAAATATCTTCATCGAACGCGGTATTAAAGCTGTCGCGCTAAGTGGCGAATTGAGCCAAAGCGCTCGTAACCGAATCATGAATGAGTTTGAGCGTGGCCTGCACAAAGTGCTAGTAACGACCGACCTTGCTTCGCGTGGTTTGGATATTTCAAACGTTTCCCACGTGGTGAACTTTGATATGCCAAAACACTCAGAAGAATACGTTCACCGTATCGGCCGTACAGGTCGTGCAGGCAACAAAGGTATTGCGATTTCGTTTGTTGGCCCGAAAGACTGGAACAGCTTCAAAAGCATCGAAGGCTTCCTTGATAAGAAAATGACCTTTGCCACCTTTGAAGGGTTGGCTGGGAAGTTTAAAGGTTTGGTTCCTAAGCGTAAGAAGACGTTTAGCAAGAAACCGACTCAAGCGAAGAAAACAAACAAACCTACATCTAAGAAAGAAGCGCCGAAGAAACGTAACAAAAGCTTCTATCAAGGTGTTTCTGTGGGTGAGCAAGTCTTCATGGTTAAGAAGAAAAAACCAGCAGAAGAGTAATCTTCAACTGATTGAGAAAGCGCCTTTAAAGGCGCTTTTTTTGTATCTGTTGTTTGCCAAATATCGCTGTTCATTCAATAGGGATACAGGTGAACCAACCAACCCCGTCATGCTAAGAAACGTCTTATTTTTTGGAAACGAAGAGTAAAAAGTAAAGAGGATCCTTTAAGTGTGAACATCAATGAATATTTTGTTTAGAGGATACTTATACTCGCAAAAAGAAAGCGCTTTCATTTCGTTGTTTAGACAAATAATTCGCACAAATTCGTTGTAGTAATAAGGCTTACCTCTTGAATACCATGAAGTTATATTTTTGTTTATGTGTTGCTTTGATGCTGTCTGCGTGTGGTGGCGGGGACGGTGGTGACGAAACCAGTTCTAGCACTGCACTCACTCATGATCTGAATGTTGCTCTGATGAATGAAGACACAAATCAGGGTGTGTCAAACGCCACCGTGAGTGTGGGAAGTGACACTAAACAAACTGATATTTCTGGCAATGCGCTGTTCTCACTCCCCATTGGTAATCATACGTTTTCTGTTTACCACGACGATTACCGTAGTGTGAGACGCAATATCAGCGTGAGTGATTTGGGAGGTAACATTGAAATTCGACTGACCAAAATCAGCGGTTCAGAAGATGGCGACGGATCAGAAGGCGACGTTGGCACAGACGGTGGCGAAGGCACGGACGGCGGTGATGGCACAGACGG
>NZ_KK211217.1:0-630686 GCF_000621165.1 Enterovibrio calviensis DSM 14347
TGAGCTAACTGATACTAATTGCCCGTGAGGCTTAACCATACAACACCCAAGGGGTTTTAGCGGACTCAAATAAGAACATTGAATGTGTAAGAGAAGCTAGTCAGAATTTTCCCAGATTTTAGTTTTTCGCGAATGCGGGAAACACAACAAGATTTGCTTGGCGACCATAGCGTTATGGACCCACCTGACTCCATGCCGAACTCAGTAGTGAAACGTAACAGCGCCGATGGTAGTGTGGGGTCTCCCCATGTGAGAGTAGGACATCGCCAGGCTTCAAATTCGTTTTCATCTTTTTCAGGAAAAGATGAAGGCAAAAAGATTAGATACGTGTATTGAACGACATGTATCGGATAGGCAGGACACTGTTTATCACCGTGTGGAGCGGTAGTTCAGTTGGTTAGAATACCGGCCTGTCACGCCGGGGGTCGCGGGTTCGAGTCCCGTCCGCTCCGCCATTTATTCAGACAGAGTTAAGTCTTTAAAATAACTATAGGGGTGTAGCTCCAATTGGCAGAGCAGCGGATTCCAAATCCGCGTGTTGGGAGTTCGAATCTCTCCACCCCTGCCACATTTAAGGCTCTAGCAGAAATGCTAGAGCCTTTTTCGTATGCGTTATTTCAAAATCACACCGTTAGTCAGAATGCTGGCCTTGGATAAATCTCTCGAATGCTAGCTTTGTCCACCGCTGCCACATTTAAGGCACTAGACTGTGCGTAGCGAAGAAATGCTAGCGCTTTTTTGTATGCCAGCTTTAGACGAACTCACACCTGTCACATTTTAGACTCTATGAAGAGCTTCTCTTTGATGTTGGTATCTCTTGCTTTTGGTAAGGTGTGTAGGTGCTGTTATGTGAATGTTCTATAACGGATATGCCATTGATTAATGCAAGAACGCCAAATTGTTTGAATATCAACTTACTCTAGTAGCCAGCGTGATTTTTTAATCTGATATGTTCAATGTAATATGCCTTACTGGGTGCCTATTTATTACCCCGATTGAAGTGACTTGCTACGTTGATTGACAATGTTGAGAACAGGTGGACATGTCACTTACTATGATTTTTTCGCGTCGTTTTGTAGCGGATTTACACCCATCAATATATTAGATAATGAGCTTTCTTATGAGCCAATTTAAGCAACGCTGGGTTGTTATTTTTGCGCTATTGCTGCTTGTCGGATGTGCTGCTGTGTACTTCATGGTTGATGTTCCTGCTGAAGCGAGTCTTGCTTCCGGAGACAAGAAGGTGAAGTGCCGTGATTATGCATCACCGACGATTATCGACACGGGAGTGCCTCTCAATGTCGCGGTATGGAATATTTATAAGCAGCAGTTAGATGGCTGGGATACTGAGCTTTCAACGTTATCGAAAAGGAATGCGTTGATTTTATTGCAGGAAGCACAAAGTAAACCTAGGTTGTCCCAGTATATCGAACGTGAAGGTTGGCACAGTAATCAGGCTTATGCTTTCGCTGTAAATGGAGAGATTGCCGGGGTCATGACACTTTCAGATGCGATACCGAAGAGAGTCTGCGCGTACACAAAAGTTGAGCCGTATTTACGATTGCCGAAGAGTGCGCTGTATAGTCAGTTTGCTCTCTCAAACGGCGAATCACTCTCTGTGGTTAATATCCACAGCATTAATTTCACTTTTGGCACTGATGAGTATCGGGCGCAATTACGGGCGCTGGTGCAAGCCGCAAGCGGGCTTGATGGCCCTCTAATTGTTGCAGGGGATTTGAACACATGGAGTGATGAGCGGCTCGAACTCGTCAGCGAAGAGCTTCATCACCTTGGTTTGGCTGAGGTTGAATTTAGAAGAGATGAGCGATTGAAGGTCTTTGGGCATGCGCTTGACCATCTGTTTTATCGAGGCGTCGAACTTAAAGCATCCTCCTCGCAGTCTACGTCAGCCTCTGATCATGCGTTTATTGAAGCATCTTTTGTCTTTATGCTACATGACGAAAGGGACAGCTTGTAGGCTGTCCCTTCATTTCTTAACTGACTCTTTCCATCAGGCTTTGTGGCTCATTCTCATAGAGCGGCCTTAGTGCTTGAATGATGTCAGAGCGCGAAATAACACCGACCAATCGTCCATCCGTAATCACCGGCATGATATGTGGTTTGCTCACTTTTGCTTCTTTGACGCGTTCTTTCAGTGACAAGGTAGAAAAGCTAGTTGCAATACCCATTGGAGATACAGGGAACACTTTTTCTTTGTCCATCACTAGAAACTCCGCAACATCAATCAAACTTTCGTTGGCATTAAGCGCAGTCACTTCGTCGCTCATTAACTCGCCGACCAGAGAGTTCGTGTTTGGCAGGTAGTCTTCACACCAAAGGTTGACCATCGCATCGTGCACGGAGAAGAAGCCCACGACTTGCTGTTGTTCATTGCATACTGGTGCGCCAGTCAGGCAATTTGAAAGCAAGGTATCAATGGCGTCAGCCGTGCGGTCGCTTGCTTTCAGGACGATAGGGCTTTTGTTCATTAGGTCTTTTACTTTCACATTGTTCATCATGGCAGAGTCCTTAGTCGCTTTTTTAATGTCAACTGGCGTGTTAACGCTCAGCATGTCAGGTTGTTGCATCTGTTTACGGTAAATTCCCCAGTTGGCGAGCCCTACAAGCACAGCGCCGCCGACAATATTGCCGAGAGTGACTGGGATAAGGTTGTTGATTAAAAAGTTATTGATAGTGAGGTCGGAATAACTCGCTGCGTTTGTTCCAAGCCCTAACCAGAATGTGTCTGGTGAGAAGTGAGTAATGACGATACCCAGAGGCACCATAAACATATTGGCAATGCTATGTTCGAACCCACTTGATACAAACATGGCGACTGGGAGCATGGTCATCACGGCTTTGACGATAGGGTTAGCAGAACAAAAGGTCAGCCAAATTGCAGTACAGACCAGAATGTTACACAGCACACCCAATGTAAAAGCTTCGAGCCAAGTATGATGTAACTTGTGTTGTGCAATGTTGAGCGCATTGAGCCCCCACTGCCCGCCATCAAGTTGGTATAAGCCTGCAGCGGTAACCATGACAACAAGTAGCGTTGCACCCAAGAAGTTGCCTACATAGACCTTGCCCCAAGTGGAAAGCAATTTGCGTGTACCCACCTGATTGTTTGCCCATGAAATGCTCGACAGAACCGTACTGGTAAACAGTTCGCCTTCAAAAATCACAATCAGTATCAGTCCCATACTGAATGCAAAGCCGCCAATTAAGCGATTTACACCCCAACTCGTACTGTCGTTGCCGGTTGTCACCGTAATGTAGAAAAGAAATGCGAGCCCGATAAATGCGCCGGCTAGCGTTGCAAGGCTCAGTGTTGCGCCACTCTTTTTACTGATTTTTTTTAAGGCATAGCGTTCTGCTTCATTCATCATTTCTGATGCCGAGAACCCTTTGACTGAGACGAACTCGTGTTCAGAGTAGGCTGTTGTCATTACTGCTCCTCCCAAAGAATATCCATGTGTTTTCCTTTTGTTGTGTTTGGCTAAATGCCCGACTTCCTAATCAGCGTAATGGAGTGAGCAGTATCAAGTACAATTGATAATTCTTTGAATTGTCTTCAGATTTATTGATGATTTTTCGGCGCTCTGTACAATGAATACATAATAAAAAAATAGGTTATTTCGGTTGGTTTTTTAGGGAGAAAAAGACGATGCGATATTCGCTCAAACAGCTTGCAGTTTTTGATACTGTGGCGGACACAGGTAGTGTTAGCCAAGCCGCTGAAATACTGTCGCTGACTCAATCAGCAACCAGCATGTCATTGTCTCAGCTGGAAAAAATGCTAGGACGGCCGTTGTTTGAACGCAAAGGCAAGGGGTTGATTCTTACGCACTGGGGGAGTTGGCTAAGACCTAAGGCAAAACGCCTTTTGCGAGACGCAAAACAGATAGAAATGGGGATCTACGAGCAGCACTTGCTTAGTGGCGAAATTCGACTGGGAGCCAGCCAAACGCCTGCGGAACATCTCGTGCCAGACCTTATCAGTATTATTGATAATGACTTTCCAGAAATTCGAATTTCCTTAGGCGTTCATAGCACGAGTTCCGTCATTTCTGGTGTGCTCGATTATCGTTATGATCTCGGGATTATAGAAGGACGTTGTGATGATAATCGCCTACATCAAGAACCTTGGTGCAATGACCACCTCACTATTGTCGCTTCCTCCCATCATCCGTTTTCTCGTCATGATCAAGTTAGCATCGCGCAGTTAGAACAAGCTAAGTGGGTGCTGCGAGAGCAAGGATCAGGCACGAGAACGGCGTTTGAAAGCTCAATTTGCCACCATATTGAAGACCTTGATGTTTGGCGTGAGTACGAACATGTGCCCGTAATTCGGAGCCTAGTCGCGAATGGCTCTTACTTGACGTGTCTCCCTTATCTCGATGTTGAACCCTATATTGAAAGCGGCAAGCTTGTAGCACTGAACGTCCCTGAACTGAAAATGGCACGTTCGCTGTCGTTTGTATGGCGCGCTGACATGGCAGAGAACCCATTGGTTGACTGTTTCAAACGTGAAGGGATTAGGATGATGAAGCGTCATCCAATGGTCATGTGATTCTTTGGATCAAAAAAGGGCATTGTGGAATACAAGGCCCTTTTTATCTATCAGAAAAATTGAAGCTACGCGCTGACTTTTGTTACATCAATATACAGTTTCAATTGTTGCCCTGGCTGAATATAAGCGTTCTTCTTCAATGAGTTCCACTTAATCAGATCGGTTACAGAGACCTTATATCGAGAAGCAATGCCACTCAGCGAGTCTCCCTCGCGGATTTTGTAAAAGATAGTGCGAATACGAGCACCTTCTTCCGCTTTTTTCCACACAACCAAATCTTGACCGATACGCAGTGGGTCTTTCGGGCTCATACCATTCCAGCGGGCTAGCTCGCTATGTGAGACACCATGCTTCCGAGAGATTGTCCAAAAACTATCCCCTTTAGTAACCTTGTGAGTTAGCTTTACATCCCCGCGTTTTTTGCTTGTCATTTTTGCAAGACGTTGAGGTGCGCTCAGTGAATATTGGCTCTCATCTTTCAGTGCAACAGGGATCAGCAAATGTTGGCCAACACGTATATTGGTTCCTCTGATGCTATTTGCACGTTGAATCACTTTTACTGTTGTATTGTGTCGCTGCGCAATCAAGCCTAATGAGTCGCCGCCTTTGACTTTATAGCGGGTGACCTTAATGCCTTGATTGTTATTCTCAGCAAGGTTAGTCGTGAATTGTTCCACGTTGGCTTTTGGCAATAAAAGCTGGTTGTTTCCGTCAGGTGCGGTTGCCCAGTGGTTATACGCTGGATTTAGGCTTTGTAACTTAGACAATGAGAGTCCCGCATAGCTAGCGGCAAGCGCCAAATCCATCTGAACATTCGGTTCGACGACTTCGAGTACCGGCTGGTTCGCAATTGCCGGTAGCACCAAACCGTATTTTTCTTTGTTTTTAACCACATCAGCAACGGCAATCAGCTTAGGTACATAACCACTGGTTTCTTTGGGTAAAGACAATGACCAAAAATCGGTAGGTTTACCTGCTGCTTTGTTCTTGCGAATTGCACGGAAAACACGCCCTTCGCCAGTGTTGTAGGCTGCAAGCGCATGGAGCCAATCACCATCAAATTTCTTGTGGAGATACTCCAATAAGTCTAATGCTGCGTCGGTTGACGCCACAACGTCTCGACGACCGTCATACCACCAGTTTTGCTCAAGTCCGAAGCGGCGACCTGTTTCCGGTACAAATTGCCACAAACCTGCTGCGCGCCCATGTGAATATGCAAATTGGTCAAAAGAACTTTCGACCACGGGAAGCAATGCAATTTCTAGCGGAATACCGCGCTCTTCCACTTTTTCAGTGATCAGATGAAGAAACGGCTCTGCACGTTTAGAGACAGTGTGGAGGTGCTGAGGGTGCTTTAAGTACCAACTACGGTAGTATTTAACTCGTTCGTTTTCGGGTACAGGCATGTCCATTTGCATGGCAATCCGATTCCAGACATCCTCCTGATTTTGCGGAGTAATCACAGGTGCCTCAACCTTAGGTTCAAGCGTCTCAGCTTGTTGGTTCGTTGCAGCTTCCTTGGCTTGCAAGGTTTCCTGTTGGTCTGGCGTATTAGTCGTTGTTGCGACGTCATCTTGCCCTGTTAATTGGCATCCTGCGAGAAACATCGATCCCACTAATACGTAACGGAACTTCATTAATAGATTAACCTTTCAAAAAATGGCCGGTGATGATAATCGGCCTGACCGTTTGCTTACAAGTGACTTGCGTCAAAATTCATCTTTCCAACGTCTGAGCGCTGCAAATGTTTCAACATCAGAGCTGTCCGTCGCAGTATGTTTCACCGCTTCTTTGACTGAAGCGTGATTCACGCGCAAAAATGGATTAATGCTCTTTTCGCGACCAATCGTCGACGGCAATGTCATTTGATTGATGGCTCGTAAATCGTTAACAGTGAGTACATACTCACCAAGCGCAGTATTACTGGGTTCAACCACTTGAGCAAATTTCAAGTTTGATTGTGTGTATTCGTGCGTGCAAAACACCAAAGTTTCATCAGGAAAAGTGGCTAGGCGCATTAAAGATGAATGCATCTGAGAAGGCGAGCCTTCAAAAAGGCGACCACATCCACCAGAAAACAAAGTATCACCGCAAAACAGCATACCTTCGGTATGATAAGCAATGTGGTCAACAGTATGTCCCGGGACATGTAAAACGGTGAATGGCGTGTTAAGCAAAGAAAATGATGCGTTGTCCTCAAGAGGATGAGTGACTTGTGAGAATCGTGCGGTTGACGGGCCATAAACGGTGGCACCAGCATAAACAGATGTTAACGCATTGACACCACCCACGTGGTCAGCGTGATGGTGAGTTAGCAATATTGCGTCTAAGATAAGCTCATGCTCAGCCAGAAATGCGAGCACAGGCTTTGCATCGCCGGGATCAACAACAACACAATGATTGTCATCATTTTTTAGTAGCCAGATGTAATTGTCATTGAATGCGGGTATGCTTGATATCGATAGCATTTTCACTCTCCAGCTATAACTCAAATACTCTATGAAGCCAGCACGCAGTCAACGTCCATTGGAATACCCGTATACATGGGAACAATTCGCTCATGGTGAATGGGCGTGCTCTCATATTCAGACTCGGCTCGACGAATGGCTTCCTCGATTTTTTGGTTACCACATGCTGAAACTGGGCGGCTTAAGCTGCGAGTTAACCAGCGGGCATTGTAACATCCAACATCAAGTCTGCATTGATAAGTTAAACCCATTGCGAAATGTCGAAGCAGACGGCTACCAACTTCCGTTTGTTGATAAAGCTTTTGACGTTTGCATTCTCGCGAACCAGCTAGATTACTCTGGCGACCCCCATCGATTATTACGCGAAATTGATAGAGTGATGATCGATGATGGCTATTTGGTACTTTCTGGTGTCAACCCGAGTAGCTTGATGGGGATCGGACGCTTAATTCCGTGGCGTAAGAATAAACTGCCGTGGAATGGAAGAATGTTCAGTCCACTTCGTGTGCGTGATTGGTTGGGGTTGCTGAATTACGAGATCATGGAAATGTCGTGTTTTGGTTTGGTCCCTGCGACACAACACCGAACCTGCGGGGTTTGGTTTGAAAATGCATGTTCAGGTCTGTTGCCAGCAATGGGATCGCTCTATTTCATTGTGGCGAGAAAACGAACCTATCCATTGAAGCCGATTAAACCCGAGTGGAAAATGCGAAAACGCTTATCGCCAGTCAGTGTGAATTATAGAACCGGATCTGGCGACGTTTGAATGCGAGAAGGTGTCGGCGACAAGCATAGCGCTGTGCGCTTGATATTGGCGTGAATTACTCGTTGGGTTTGTAGCCTGTATCCGGTTGCGTTGGTTTTTCAGCACCTGCACGAGCGAGTTCGTCACAACGTTCATTTTCAGGGTGGCCAGCGTGACCTTTTACCCATTGCCAATCGATGGTGTGGCGCTGAGATTCCGTGTCGAGCTTTTGCCACAGATCTGCATTCTTCACTGGCTTTTTATCAGCTGTTTTCCAGCCTCGTTTTTTCCAATTGTGAATCCACTGCGTAATGCCTTGGCGTACGTACTGACTATCCGTGGTTAGTACTACTGAGCATGGCTCTTTGAGGCTAGCAAGGCCCATGATGGCAGCAAGTAACTCCATGCGGTTGTTTGTGGTGAGTTCAAAGCCTTCGCTCATCTCTTTTTCATGTTGCTTATAGCGTAAAACCACGCCATAACCGCCAGGTCCAGGATTGCCGAGGCAAGATCCATCAGTGAAAATTTCTACCTGCTTGACCATATTTGTTAGTATCTATTTAAATTAATCGCCAAGTCTGACATAAGTGACGCCATGAAAGCCAGTTACGACAGAATAATCGTTCTCGATACAGAAACCACGGGTATGAACCGTGAAGGTGGCCCTGTTTATGAAGGCCATAAAATTATTGAAATTGGTGCCGTTGAAATTGTTAACCGCAAGCTAACGGGGCGACACTTTCACGTGTATATCAAGCCAGATCGCGAGATAGACCCTGAGGCTATCTCCGTTCACGGTATTACCGATGAGTTTTTGGTGGGTAAGCCGGAATACGCTGCTATTCATGAAGAATTTCTGGCGTTCATTAAAGGGGCTGAACTGGTCGCGCATAATGCGCCCTTTGACGTCAGCTTTATGGATCACGAGTTCCAAACCGTTGATCCGAGCATCGGCAAAACTGAAGACTATTGTAAAATCACCGATACCCTTGCGATGGCAAGGAAGATCTTCCCTGGCAAGCGCAACAACCTCGATGTGCTCTGTGATCGTTATGGTATAGATAACTCGCACCGAACACTGCACGGCGCATTGTTGGATGCCGAGATACTCGCCGACGTTTATCTATTAATGACGGGTGGGCAAACAACCTTGTCCTTCAGTGGAACGGATTCAAATGGACAAGATACCAATGATGAATCAATCCGACGTGTTGAAGTGGGAACAAAAAAACTAAAGATCATCCATGCCTCTGCCGATGAACTAATAGAACATGAAGCGCAGCTGGACGTTATTGCGAAAAACGGCAGCTGTCTCTGGCGGTAACAGGAGATGATATGAAAATGGGATGGTTTGGCGTGCTGCTTGCGTTGCTGACGGTATTCAGTGCCGCAGCGGAGCAGACATCTGATCGTGACATTCGATTATTGAATAACCGTTTTCGTATCGATTCCACCATCACTCAGGTAGCGTTTGTTATCTATCGCAAGAACCCAAGCAAGCCCGTTGTTCTTGTGCAACCTGATGGCACCAAGCTGTATGAATGGCGTCACCCTGACAACGTGTCTTGGCACAAAGAGCCGGACATGGATATCGTATCCATTTTTGACCCAATGCCTGGGCCGTGGCAGGCAATAGGTAAAGTGACACCAGAGAATAAGATACGCATATTGTCGGAGCTGAGCATGAAGGTAGATACCTTCCCTCATCGGCTCTATCAAGGGGAAACCCTTAAGTTCACTGCACGCCTAATGCAAGCTGGCGAGCCACTAAACCTTCGAGACTTTCTCGATCGCGTCGAATTGACGGTAACCTTCACCGAATACTTGGAGAGTGTGGATGACATCCCCGTTGATCAGCGTCCGCAGGAAATGTCTCTGGGACGATTTATCGATGATGGTTCTGGGTTGGATGAAGTGGCTGGGGATGGCATTTTTACCGTTGAGTTGCCCGTCAATGCTGCGCCAGGAAAGTACCGTGCGCGGGTAACGTCTGGAAATGGCGTTTTCTTTCGTACACTAGAACAAGAGGTTCTCGTGTACCCAACGCCTTTAATGGCGACGTTTAAGCAAAGCCGCAAAAAAGCGCTTCCTCACCACCTGCTTGTGGAGTCAGACTCAGCAAGTATCGAAAATGGCTCCATTGCAGCACATGCTGAATTCAAAGATCCCAAAGGAAAAGTGTCGGTCTATCAAGGCGTGTCTGGCAAAGAATATACCGCGCTGAATGTCGATATTGATAACTTTATTGAGCCTGGTCAGCACAAGTGGTTTGCTTGGCTCTATGGAACAGACAAGTTATCGGGGCGCTCGTTGGTTTTCCATTTGCCTGAGCAGACGTTTGCAGTGGCAGACTACGAAGCCATTGAAAAGGCAAAGCTCGAGCGAGAGGAAAGAGAAGCTGAGCGTGCGCGCATTGAAGAGGAAAGACTTCAAGCGATTCAGCGAGAAGAAGACCGCAAGATGGCAATGATCACCATTATTGGCGGTAACATCTTATTGCTTGTTTTGGCGATACTGACTTGGTTTATCATTCGTAAAATCAAAGCGAAGAAACTCGCGGCTGAAACAGAAGAAGAGTTAGAAGCGCCACCTCCTGAGGGGTCTGATAAAGCAGCGTGATGCTTGTGGCTCGTGGTTTGTGGTAAGAGAGAAACCGCGTGTGAGACTACCACGCCGCGATTAAGCCTTAAAAGCCTTGAGGGCGTTTGATAGTCATCAGCGTAGACAGTATGAGTGAGACAAAAAAAGGAGAAGCGATGCTTCTCCTTTTTTGATGCCATGTTTGTTAACACATGCTCAGATTATGCTGCATGGATAACCTTATCTAAGGTTTTGCTTGCTGCGGCAAGCTCATCGGATTCAAAGTCGTCAACATTGATGGTTTCCAATCGACCCGCTTCTGCGATGCATAGGATCTCCGCTTCTTTGTCGGTGATCACGCCTTCACGTAAACCAATCTGCGCCACTTTGTCGAGGAACATGAACGGTAGCTTTTGACCTGTTGTATCACAGACCTTTTTGTAGACAGGCTCAGCCGCCAAAATGTCGAGTAGGGCTTTTTCAATCTTACCGACAGGGTTGTGCTCTGAGGCTTCGAGGAACTGACCACGACCAATTCGGCTTCTCGACTCTCCCGGCGTTTGCAAGATTTGAGCAACCTTGCCGTCCAATTGGTCATTCGGTTTGGTGCGACGAGTGCCAAATGGGAACAGCAGGACACGCAGTGGCGCCGCTACCCATCGGCTTGGGAAGTTATCCAAAAACTCAATCAACGCCGTCTCCGTTTGATACAAAGCGTCTTGCATGCCCCAATGAACCAAAGGCATATCGGCTTTCTGATAACCTTCATCGGCATATCGCTTCATGGTTGAAGAAGCGAGGTAGAGTTGGCTCAATACATCACCAAGGCGAGCAGAAAGACGTTCTTTGCGTTTTAGGTTACCACCAAGTACAGCCATCGAAATATCGGATAGCAACGCGAGGTTAGACGCATAGCGGTTCATTTGTTGGTAGTAACGTGCGGTTTCGTCTTTTCGTGGTGAATTCGACGTACGACCGTCAGTCAGACCTAGCCACACAGAACGAACCAGATTACTGATCACAAAGCCAACGTGACCAAACAGCGCTTGATCGAAAGAGCTAAGGGCTTCGCGCTCGTTTTCGTTGTATGCCGCTTCCATTTCAGTCAACACAAACGGATGGCAACGAATCGCGCCTTGGCCATAGATGATCATTGAGCGTGTCAGGATGTTCGCGCCTTCAACCGTAATGGCAATCGGTGAACCTTGGTAACCTCGGGCCAAGAAGTTCTTCGGCCCTAGACAAATGCCTTTACCGCCCACGACATCCATGGCATCAATCACACTGCGCTGACCACGGTGAGTACAGTGGTATTTCACAATGGCTGAGATAACTGAAGGTTTTTCACCTAAATCGATACCAGTCACGGTTAATGCACTAGCCGCATCCATCACATACGCATTACCACCTATTCGTGCCAGTGGCTCTTCGATGCCCTCCATTTTACCAATAGGCAATTTGAATTGGCGTCGAATACGCGCATAAGCACCCGTTGCCAAGGCTGCCGACTTAAGACCGCCCGTTGAATTAGAAGGCAGCGTGATACCACGACCAACAGAAAGACACTCGACCAGCATACGCCAGCCTTGACCAGCCATTTCTGGGCCACCAATGATAAAGTCCAAAGGAACGAAAATGTTGTTACCGCGCGTTGGACCATTTTGGAATGGCAGGTTCAGCGGGAAGTGTCGACGACCAATTTCCACACCATCGAGGTCAGTCGGGATTAATGCACAGGTAATGCCGAGGTCGGTTTCGTTGCCAAGCAATCCGTCTGGGTCTTTTAGTTTGAAGGCCAAACCAAGCACAGTCGCCACCGGAGCAAGGGTGATGTAACGTTTGTTCCACGTGATCGACATCCCCAGCACTTCTTCGCCTTGCCACATGCCTTTCGTAACGAAACCTTCGTCAGGAATCGATCCTGCATCCGAACCTGCTTCTGGGCTAGTGAGAGCAAAGCATGGAATCTCAAGGCCGTTGGCCAATCGAGGCAGGTAATAATCTTTTTGATCACGCGTACCATAATGCTGAAGCAGTTCGCCAGGGCCTAAGCTATTTGGAACACCAACGGTGGAAGAAAGCACACTAGATACACCGGTCAGTTTTTGCAAAACCAGAGATTGCGCGTAAGCAGAAAACTCAAGCCCACCATATTCTTTCTTGATAATCATGGCGAAGAACTTGTTGTCCTTTAAGTACTGCCATACGTCTTCCGGAAGGTCTGCAAGTTCGTGTGTCACTTGGTAGTCGTTGACTATACGACACACTTCATTAACGGGCCCATCAAGGAAAGCGCGCTCTTCAACACTCAAGCGTGGCGCAGGGATGTCATGCAGTTTGTTCCAATCTGGCGCACCACGGAAAAGGTCTGCTTCCCACCACACAGTGCCAGCATCAATGGCTTCCTTTTCTGTTTGTGACATTTCAGGCATGACACCTTTAAACATCTTGAGTGCCGGTTTGCTCAGCCAGCTTTCACGAAAAGCACGCACATTCAGAGGAATGGCGATGGCAAAGAAAACTAACCACGTAATTTGGCCTACGTTGCCAAGGAGTGATCCAATTATTAACAAAGTCGCTGCGGCGGCAGTGAACAATTTCAGGCCAGCACGGTGATACGCTAAAAGCGCAAGCACTGCTAAGAACGTTATTAGATATAGGGTTGTTGCCATGTCAGGTTCTCCTTCTCCATCAACCCAGCTTAAATTGGTAAGAGGTCATACCACTTAATTGTAAGCAGGTTTTTGCAAGAATGTAAAACAATGACCCGTAAAAATGTGCACCGTCTTTCACAGATTAGGTAAATTGCTCTAATCCATTTTTCAGATAATTGTTTTCATTCAACAATCACAACCGTCATGGGAATATCGACAGCTTCCAGTGTTTACGGGTACACTGGCTCAAGACAAATTTGGGCGGCTTGCCCCATGCCATTCAACATAAAAAAAGAGAATAGCCCATGTACCAAGACCTTATTCGCTCTGAGCTGACTGAAGCTGCAAGCGTGCTAGACGCGTTTCTAAAAGACGAAAAGAATATTGCGAACATTGAAGCTGCTGCAAAGCATCTGGCGGATTCATTTAAAGCAGGCGGCAAAGTGCTGTCATGCGGTAACGGTGGTTCACACTGTGACGCGATGCATTTTGCTGAAGAACTGACAGGTCGCTACCGCGAAAACCGTCCAGGTTACCCTGCGATTGCGATTTCAGACCCTAGCCATATCTCTTGTGTGAGTAATGACTTTGGTTATGAGTTTGTCTTCTCACGCTACCTTGAAGCTGTCGGTATGAAAGGCGATGTGTTATTTGGTCTGTCTACATCGGGTAACTCAGGTAACATTCTTCGTGCGATTGAAGCGGCAAAAGCCAAAGGCATGACATCTATCATGTTGACGGGCAAAGACGGCGGTAAAATGGCAGGACTGGCGGACATTGAAATCCGTGTACCGCATTTTGGTTATGCTGACCGTATTCAGGAAGTGCACATCAAGATCATCCACATCCTGATCCAGCTTGTTGAAAAAGAAATGGAAAAATAATTGGGCATTGCCCAAGCCGTGCTGAGTTGCTCACTGAAGAGCAACTCTCGCCGTTGATAAGGAAAGTGTGACGGAACATGTGTGAACTTCTTGGCATGAGTGCCAATGTCCCAACTGATATTTGTTTTAGTTTTACGGGTTTGATTCAGCGTGGTGGCAATACAGGTCCGCACCGAGATGGTTGGGGAATCGTCTTTTACGAAGGCAAAGGCTTTCGCACATTCAAAGATCCCAACCCTAGCTGTAACTCTAAAATCGCCGAACTCGTTCAAAGTTACCCCATCAAAAGCTGTGCGGTAGTGAGTCATATTCGACAAGCTAACCGAGGGGATGTGAATCTCGAAAACACGCATCCTTTTACACGTGAGATTTGGGGACGTTATTGGACGTACGCGCACAATGGTCAGCTGACAGGTTATGAAGATATGCCATCTGGGCACTTTAAACCGGTTGGTGAGACAGACAGCGAGAAAGCATTTTGCTGGCTACTGCATGAAATTGAGCAGTATTACCCAGAAAAGCCTGAAGACATGACGGAGGTCTTCCGTTTTATCGCAAGCCGATGTGACACATTGCGTGAACTGGGTGTGTTTAACATGCTGTTTAGCGATGGTGATTATGTCATGGCGTATTGCACCAATAATCTCCATTGGATCACTCGCCGTGCGCCGTTTGGCAAAGCTAGTTTGATTGATGAAGATGTTACGGTCGATTTTCAAGAAGAAACGACGCCAAACGACGTGGTGACTGTGATTGCAACTCAGCCACTCACTAACAATGAAACCTGGCACAAAATGCAGCCTGGTGAATATTGTGTGTTTCATCTTGGTGAAGTCATCACCTGTAATCGCGCTGATTTTTCTGGCTGATATACCCAAACAACCCGAAGATGCTGGATTCAGCGAGCTTTAATGACGTTATGATCAAGGCGTCACTTTGCCGATGTAGTGAGCTCCATTAAAAAGGGACAACACCGAGCATGACGTCAGTAAACTCGCCCGAAGGGAGGCCCTCAGAGCGTCCACTTCATCGTTAAATCCCTGTGAAATAGAATGACTATTCCTACAAGAATTTGCCTTGAATTGAACACTCTGATGGCCTCTGAAATCGAGCATCTTCAGGTTACTTGGGTATAAGAAGGGGTAAATGCCCATGTTGGCGCATTGACCCCTTTATCAATCCATGACTCTTTCTGGCGATCTATATTTTATAGTGAGCTAACTGTTGGGTCATATCTCCTGCGAGTGACTCCAGTGATGCACTGGATTTCTTCACTGTTTCAGTGTGATGAGTGTTCTCTTCGCTAATAGCGTTGATGAGCGAGACATTGTTAGTGATCTCTTCTGAAAGAGAGAGTTGCTGATTTGCCGTGCCACTGATCCCAGAGTTAGCCGCATTGATCTGTTGCACCGCATTCAAAATGTTTTTAAAGAACTCACCAGTAGATTTGGCTATCTCCAAATTTGATATTGCCGTATCGCGGTTTTTCTCCATCAACGATGACATCTGACTTGAGCCGGATTGCAGGCGCTCAATCATTCCTCGAATCTCTTCTGTTGATGCTTGTGTGCGGCTGGCGAGAGAGCGAACCTCATCGGCGACCACGGCAAAACCTCGCCCTTGCTCACCAGCGCGAGCCGCTTCAATAGCGGCATTGAGCGCGAGTAAGTTGGTCTGTTCTGCAATCTGCAAAATAACGTCCAAGATCCCGCTAATATCACCGGTCGCTTTGGTGAGTTCGTTCACCACATCTGTGGATGTGGTCATTGATTGGTGTTGATTCTCAATACTCTGAATCATCTCTTGAACGACGCGACTACCCGTTTGCACTTGCTCATCTGCGCTTTCGACAGCGGTTGTAGCGACCCTGACATTTTCAGCGACTTCTTGCACCGCTTCGTTGATTTGGTGAACGGACGACGACACTTTTTGTGTTTGTTCGCTTTGTTTTCTCATCGCAACCCAAGACTGTTGAGCCACATCAGAAAGGGAGTGAGAGGCGGTGGTTAATTCTTGAGATGATGTTGATGCTTGTTGAATGGTGTGCTGAATTCTGGCCAATACGCGGTCAAAACTGCGAGCCATCGTACCAAATTCATCTTTGCGGTCTGAATTGAATCGCTTGGTGAGATCACCTTCACCTTCAGCAATGTCATCGATTGTGGCGATAAACTCGTTCAGGGGGGTCACAATAATGCGTCTCATGGTAACGACGATAACCAAGGCAAAAAGCACCACGACTGCCATCACTGTGATGAATGCGCTCCATGCCGCATTCGAAGTGAGCGCTGTCACATCTGATTCGGGGTAGGCGAGCACGACGTCGTAACCCCACTTGTCAAAAGGAATGGTTGAAATATTCCAACCTTTTGCGTTGTCAGCGAGAGCGTCGTTTATCGTTGTGCTGCCCACGTCTTTAGAATGTGCGCGAATGCGTTGTTGGTTGTCGCGCAGCGCGATAAATCC
The DNA here is from genome assembly GCF_000621165.1 of Enterovibrio calviensis DSM 14347. Lineage (GTDB taxonomy): Bacteria > Pseudomonadota > Gammaproteobacteria > Enterobacterales > Vibrionaceae > Enterovibrio > Enterovibrio calviensis. The sequence continues at coordinate 16,371 of NZ_KK211217.1, forward strand.
ATTCTCCAACAGCCCCGAGTTTTCGATGGCAAGATTGAGGTGGCTTAGTTCGGCAGAGTAGCCGACATACCAAATACCAATAATTTGATTGGTGTTATCTCGAATCGGGCTGTAAGCCGTGATGTAGGGGTCGCCGAGAATATCGATCTTACCGTAATATGCGTTCCCGTCTCTGATCGTTAAGTCGACCTTTCCGCCTGGGGACAGGATGGTTCCCGTAGCGCGTTTGTCATTTTTAATGACATTGGTAGCAATGCGAACGAATTCGTTGTTGTCCTTAGCAAAGATGGTTGCTGTACCGCCCATAATCTCTGTAATGCCGTCAACAAGTGCGAAATTATTCGCTTGGCTGGTGCCGCCCAGATACATGTTGGTGGCTTGTCGATCACTGACCGTGACTTTCTCTCCGAGTGCAGCTTCACCGAGAGAACTCCCTTCTTTGATCAATAGGTTCATACTGCTTCGGACGCGATCCATCACTAATCCATGAGAGCTTTCCATCAGCCCGATCATTTCCTGCCCAATCGCGTCTTTTTCTTTCTCAATTTGAAGCCGAGTAATCTCTGCTTGGTTGGAGTAATTGAGGAAAAAAACGATAACACCCACAATCAGACCAATCACGGCGATGATGAGTGAAAACTTTCGTTGAATAGGCATTGGTATATCCCCTATGTCAAAGGTGTTGCCTTTGATTTGATTCAAATGATTCATTTTTTGAACAATAAAAAGGAGTATAGACAAAGTTCTAGATGCAATGAGTGAAGCGTGATTTGGCGTGTGGGATATTAAATTTAACTAACTGAATATAATCAAAAAATACACGTCGTTTGATGGGTAAAAAAATGGCTGCCGTCCATAGGAAGGCAGCCAGTTCTATTGATTAATGAGAGAGGTTTAATTGGCGTTAGTCTGTCGCATAACCTGATAGGCCAAGTTCATTGCTGTCGAGAAATGCTTTTTCATTACTCATGTTGAGGCGGTTCTGACAGAACCACTCAATGACAATGGGATAGATGCGATACTCTTGCTCTTGAACCTTTGCCATTAAGGTGTCGGCATTGTCCTGCGCTAAGATAGGCACTTGAGCTTGAAGAATAACAGGCCCGCCATCGAGCTCTTCAGTCACAAAGTGCACAGAGGTTCCATGCGCTTTGTCACCTGCGTCAATGGCACGCTGGTGGGTATTCAAGCCCGTGTACTTAGGCAGCAACGAAGGGTGAATATTGATCATTTTACCGTGGTAATGCTGAACGAACTCAGGCGTTAATATTCGCATGAAGCCAGCGAGCACAATAAGATCAGGTTGATAACCATCAATGGCCGTCATCAACTTATCGTCATATTCGCTGCGATCTGTGATGCCTTTGCTTTTCACAACGACAGCATCAATACCAGCTTCTTTCGCACGGGTCAGTCCGTAAGCATCTTCTTTGTTTGCCACTACCGCTGCTATCTTGATGCCATCATTTCCATGGCATTGATCGATAATGGCTTGCAAGTTAGAGCCGTTTCCGGAAACCAGCACTACCACGTTTTTCATGATCACCCCTTGATTTCTACCTGCTCTTCATCAGCAGATGCATTCGCAATGTTGCCAAGTAGCCACGCGTTCTCACCTTCTTGGTTAAGAATGTCGATAGCTTGTTGAGCTTGCTCAGCAGGTAGGGCAATGATCAAACCAACACCACAGTTAAAGGTGCGGTACATTTCGTGTTGAGTGACGTTGCCGTTTTCTTGTAGCCATTTGAAAATCGCTGGCCATTCCCAGCTGTTTCCATCGATAACCGCTTTCGTGCCTTCAGGCAGAACGCGTGGGATGTTTTCCCAGAAACCGCCGCCAGTGATGTGAGAAATCGCATGCGCATCGCAGGTTTCTAGCATCTTAAGAACAGGCTTAACATAAATGCGAGTTGGTTCTAGAAGGTGGTCGCCCAACGGCTTTCCTTCAAGGTCTGCGGATACATCGGCGTTTGATACTTCGATGATCTTACGAACCAAGCTGTAGCCATTTGAGTGTGGGCCTGAAGATGCGATAGCGATGATCGCGTCTCCAGCACTGACTTTAGAGCCGTCAATGATGTCTTCTTTTTCCACAACACCGACACAGAAACCTGCAACGTCGTAGTCTTCTCCGTCATACATGCCTGGCATTTCAGCGGTCTCACCGCCGATCAAGGCACAGCCTGACTGCAAACAACCTTCACCAATACCAGTGACAACATCTGCCGCAGTATCAACATCCAGTTTGCCAGTTGCATAGTAATCAAGGAAGAAGAGAGGCTCTGCACCTTGAACAATCAAATCGTTCACGCACATAGCAACCAAATCGATACCAATGGTGTCGTGTTTTTTCAGATCCATCGCTAGGCGAAGCTTGGTACCTACACCATCAGTACCGGAAACCAGTACGGGTTGTTTGTATTTTGTAGGCAATTCGCAAAGTGCGCCAAAGCCACCGATGCCACCCATGACTTCAGGGCGACGCGTGCGCTTAACTACACCTTTGATTCTGTCAACGAGGGCGTTACCTGCATCGATATCTACACCTGCATCTTTGTAGCTAAGAGAAGACTTATTATCGCTCACTGGGGATCCTTACCGAGTTGTGGACTTAAAAGCGGCGCTATTTTAACAGTGCCATTCTAAAAAGGAAAACGTTTGCGTCAGGCAATTTGCAGCAAAAAAGCGCAACTAGTTGTCTGTAACTATTCCACCCATATTTCTTGTGTATAATGCGGTTAATTTGTTTTTTTGCAGGAGTCTGTCATGAAAGTGGTTGAGGTTAAGCACCCGCTGGTTAAGCATAAAATCGGTTTGATGCGTGAAGGTGACATCAGCACCAAGCGTTTCCGTGAGTTGGCCACTGAAGTTGGCAGCCTGCTGACGTACGAAGCAACATCAGACTTCGAAACCGAAAAAGTGACAATTGAAGGGTGGAATGGCCCTGTTGAAGTCGATCAGATAAAAGGTAAGAAAGTCACGGTTGTGCCAATCCTCCGTGCAGGTCTGGGCATGATGGATGGCGTGCTTGAGCATATTCCAAGTGCACGTATTAGCGTGGTTGGTATTTACCGCGATGAAGAAACGTTAGAGCCAGTGCCTTATTTCCATAAACTGGCGAGCAACATCAATGAGCGTATGGCGCTGGTGGTTGACCCAATGCTGGCGACTGGTGGTTCGATGATCGCGACAATCGATCTATTGAAAGAGAACGGTTGTTTCAACATCAAAGTGTTGGTACTTGTTGCCGCACCTGAAGGTCTTGAAGCGCTAGAGAAGGCGCACCCAGATGTTGAGCTGTATACCGCTGCCATCGATGAAAAACTCAATGACAAAGGCTACATCGTGCCTGGCTTGGGTGATGCGGGCGATAAGATTTTTGGTACCAAGTAAGTTTTAGTTGTACTTGCAACACCAATAATGAGAAAGGCTTCCATCATGGAAGCCTTTTTTGTACTTGTTTTTCGCTTAATCAGTCTTCCATTTGCGCATTGTCGACAACGTGGGTCTCGCCCATGTCATGCGGAAGGATGAGGTTAAGCAAGATAGCCACGATACCGCACAAGCTGATACCTTGAAGGCTGAATTCGCCAATACCAAACGCCATACCACCAATACCAAACACCAGTGTTACAGCCACAATGGTCAGGTTGCGTGCTTTGTGAAGGTCCACTTGGTTCTTAATCAATGTGTTAAGACCAACGGTTGCGATAGAACCGAACAGCAAAATCATAATGCCGCCCATAACCGGTACAGGAATGGTTTGCAGCACGGCGCCAAGCTTACCAACAAAGGCCAATATGATCGCAGTAACAGCCGCCCAAGTCATGATCGCTGGGTTAAATGCGCGAGTCAGCATAACCGCCCCAGTCACTTCACTGTATGTGGTGTTTGGTGGCGCACCGAACATTGAAGCGGCAATCGTTGCCACGCCGTCACCTGCCATGGTGCGGTGCAGACCTGGTTTCTTCAGGTAGTCTTTACCCGTTACGTTTGAAATAGCCAGCATATCGCCAACGTGCTCAACCGCAGGTGCAATCGCCACCGGGATCATAAACAAAATGGCATTGATATTGAAAGCTGGTGCGGTGAATGCAGGCATAGCAAGCCAAGCGGCGTTAAGAACGGGAGAGAAATCGACCACGCCAAAGAACAATGCAACGAGGTAGCCAGATACAATACCCGCTAGAATGGGAACCAGTCGAAAGAAGCCTTTTGCAAACACAGACATGGCAATGGTGGTGACTAGTGAGACGCCTGAAATCCAAAGTGCGACCGAACCATCAACAAGCTGAAAAGCGCCATCGCCAGATTTTCCAAGCGCCATGTTAACCGCAGCGGGTGCTAATCCTAGACCGATGACCATGATGACTGGGCCAACGACCACTGGCGGGAGCAGTTTGTGAATGAAGCCCACGCCACGTACTTTGATGATGCCACCCATAATGACATAAACCAAACCCGCGACCATGAGTCCGCCCATGGTGGCTGGAATACCCCATGTTTGAACACCGAACATGATAGGAGCAATAAAGGCAAAAGAAGAGGCAAGGAAAATGGGGACAGAACGTTTGGTAACTAGTTGGAAAAGAAGGGTACCGACACCCGCACCGAAGAGAGCAACGTTAGGGTCGAGTCCGGTTAACAGCGGAACCAACACCAACGCGCCGAAGGCAACAAATAGCATTTGTGCCCCTAATAAGAATTGCATCATGACGCTCCTTCTGAAATGAAAAAATCGGCGGATACTACCACTAAAAGTAGGCGCTTTGCAGTGATTGATGCTGTCTTGTCGACGAGTTACACAGTCATTTCTAACTTTCTTTGAAGCTTGTGGTCTATGAAATGTGTTTGTGAGGTTTATACTTTTTCTGTCGATGGGGATGGATATGTGGCGACGAATTGATCATATGTGGCTCATTGAATAGTGTCGCTTGGTTATATCGCTCAAATTCGGTGTTTTGCCATTGCTGACAGTGTGGCTTCAATTTATGATCAACGTTTAACATTCGAGTTGTCTGGCAAATATATGTTACGAATATTCTTTTTCGTTTTGGCGTTAGCACTAGGGCAAACCAGTGCAATGGCTTCTGCGTTGTTCAGTACGGAAGTTGTGCTGGATGATAGTGATACCGCGACAGAGCAAACCGCGAAACAAAAAGCGTTTGTTGATGTGCTGGTTCGTATGTCGGGTCAGTCCAATGTGGGCGAAAACCCAGTGATTCAAAAAGCGCTTCCTTCGGTAAACCAATATATTACGCAGTTGGGGTACGGAGAATCAGAAGGGCTACGCAGCTTAGTTTTGGCATTTGATGATGCAAAAATCAGAACACTACTAACACAAGCACAAGTGCCATATTGGGGGCTGCCGCGTCCTGAAGTGCTGTTTTGGCTGGTGGAAGACAGCGCATCACAGCGCAATGTGGTGTGGGAACAGTCTGGTTCTGACTTGATTACGACTCTCAAAGCGGAAGGAGAGCGACGAGGTTTGCCCGTTCTGATGCCAGTGGGCGACTTTGACGATGTGGTTGCGATTTCCATTCCTGATCTTTGGGGGGGATTCACTGGGCCAATTTCTCAAGCGAGTACGCGTTATAACCCGACCGGTGTTGCCGTTGTCAAAGTTCGTAATAATCGTTTGAGTTGGCAGTTATTTCCCAATGCGGCAAATATTGGTGGCGATGCGCCAATAGAGGGGCAAGTATCGGGTGCGCCAGCACAAGCATTTGCAACAATGGTTGATGATATCTCTAACTATTACGCTGAACGCTTAGCGATTAATCTTGGTGTTGCTGATAGCAATGCGACGGCGTTAACCATTACGGGCTTGAACGATGCTGAAGATTTCTTTGTGGTTGAGCGCACGCTAAAAGGACTTAACTCGGTTGCATCTCTTCGATTAGCGTCCATTGAATCAGGCACTGCGACGTTTCGCATCAGCCTATTGGCCAATGAAGAAATCTTCCACAATGAAATGATGTCTGACCGTCGTCTTCGTCGTGTTGAAGTATTACCAGAGCCAGTTGTTGAAACGCTACCAACACCAACACCGGCACCAACACAACCAGTCGGTGTTAATGGCGAATCACAAGAGACTATCGACGGTGTTATTGTTCCTGTTATTGAGGAACCCGCTTTGATTGAAGCGCCTCAGGTAACTCATACTGACACATCGACATTGACCTACCAATGGGTGGGTTAAGCCTGAAATAGTCGACGTTTATACAAAAAGAAAAGCAGGTGAATCCACCTGCTTTTTTTGTCTCTGAGCAATAGTTGTCAGTATCAGAGGCTATCGCTTATTTTTCAAATCGTGCTTTCTCTTCGCGTTCTACTTGGGAAAGTTTCTTAAGACCCAACCCCATTTCTTGCCCTTTTCGTTTCGCGAAATAGATGTTGCTGACAAATGAAATCGAAGTCAGTACCAATTCGACGAGGGCAAGCCAACGCTCTCCTTGGTCAATCCACAAGATCGTTAATGCATGAGTGAAGTAGAGCATCAAAATGAAGTTCGCCCACGCATGTGTATAAGGCTTACCCGTAATGATCCCTTTTAACGGCAAAAGTAGCGGCAATAACCAAGCGATGGTGACACCATAAGGGTTTACATGGATATGTGGCGACAAAATGCCATGCCACAACGCCACCCAGCCAAACAGGGCTAGGTAAGAAGAAAGCGCTACAGCCCTAAGGCGAGAAGTAGAAGAGAACAACGGGATAACTCCTTTTATCTAAGTCTTATTTCTGTCTCTTGGGATCAATGTCGAAGCTTCGTTGCAATGTCCGCGAGTCTTTTGCCTGCTGCGATAGCGAGACTTTTTTCGTCATTATCAGGTTGACGGTGACCTTCAACGCTAACGTGTGAAGGGCCATATGGAGAGCCGCCACCTGACGTCGTGTGCAATGCTGGTTCTGAATGGGGAAGTCCAACAATGACCATGCCATGGTGTAGCAGTGGCAACATCATGGACTGCAACGTGGTTTCTTGCCCACCGTGCAACATTGAGCCTGAGTTAAATACCATTGCTGGCTTACCGATTAATGTCCCCTCAAGCCATGCTTTGCTGGTGCTGTCGATAAAATGTTTCAGCGGTGCCGCCATATTACCGAAACGCACCGGGCTGCCCAATGCCATGCCATGGCAGGCCTTCAGATCGTCCAGCGTGACATAGGGATCGTCGGGGTTAGCCGTGGTCGCGGAAACGTCGGTGGCTTCCCCTGCGAACATTAACTCAGGTACCGTACGCAGCCTTGCAATCGCACCGGATGACTCAATGCCTCTTGCCAGCAGGCGAGCCATTTTTTTTGTGCCCCCGTGGCGGCTGTAGTAGAGCACCAATATCTCTGTCATTAGAGAATATCGAGCACATTTTCAGGGGGGCGACCCATTGCCGCTTTACCATTGGCTACTACGATAGGGCGCTCAATCAGTTTTGGATTTGCTGCCATGGCGACGATTAACTGTTCGTCAGTGACAGAGCTGTCGCCAAGGTTGAGTTCTTTGTAGATGTCTTCCTTGGTGCGCATCATTTCACGTGGCGACTCAAAACCAAGCTGAGAAAGCAATGTCTTGATGGTGTCTATCGAAGGAGGGGTATCTAAATAGGCCACAATTTCTGGCTCAATGCCACGCTCTGTAAGCAGCGCCAAGGTTTGGCGACTCTTTGAGCAACGAGAGTTGTGGTAAATGGTGACTGACATGAAAGCTCCTTGTACTGCGTTATTTGCCGCAGTTTATGTTGTCATTTCCCAAGCCAAGATATGCATAAAAGCATCTTGGCTTAGATTTAATGCCTTTTGTTAGCGTTGAAGTGCGCTGAAACGCGCTTCTTCCACCCTCAGCTGATCAATACGTGCATCGTAGCGAGCTTGATCAAGACTGCCAAGCTCAACCAACTGGCTAGCTTGTGTGTAATTGTGAATGGCTTTGTGCCAGCGCCCTTGCAAGGCATACAGTTCACCTTGTGCGGCCAAAGCGCCATGGCGAACCCCTTGTTTATCGAAGGCTTCTTGGAGAAGAGACCAGCCATTAACATCATTCGGGAAACGATGAGTGTATCGTGTGAGACCCGTTGTCGCTTCTTTGTATCTTTCTGCATTGATCAACACATAATCTCGGTTCAATAACAGCACCGGGTTATTAGGCTGACTCTCTAGCGCTTGGTCTAGGCGTTTCACTGCTTGGTCGAAATGCTTCTGACTCACGTCCAAATCGGTCATGGCATCAAGGAAAAAACGATTGTTAGGCTGCGCCTTGATGAGTGGGGCTAGCAGTTTCCCCGCTTTCTCAAACTGACGACTGTCAATGTAGATCAAAGCCTTGCCGTAGTTGATGGATTGCGCTTGAGCAGGCGATGCCTTTCTCAATTCACGGTTAAATCCATCCAACGCGGCGGCGTGATCCAAGCCAGCATATCGCGCTATCACACGAGACCTTGCTAGTTGATATTCTGGTGAGTAAGGCACGGTTTTTTGCGGATACTGCTGAGCGCGCGCACGTGAATCCGTAATGCGCGAATCTGGCATGGGGTGCGTCAGCAAAAACTGAGGCGGCTTAGAAGCAAAGCGATATTGGTCAGATAAGCGCGTGAAGAAACGCGGCATCGCATTCACATCAAACCCTGAACGCGACAAGGTTTCGATGCCGACGCGATCAGCTTCTTTTTCGTTACTGCGTGTGTAGTTGATTCGGCTTTGGATGGATGCTGCCGTTGTTGCTTGTGCGGCAGCGATACCCGCCTGTGGGGCGGCAATGGCCAGTAACAAAGACCCAACTAAGGCCGCTGTCGTCAATGGCGTTTGCTTTGCTTGATCTTCCATTGCTCGCGCGAGGTGTCGTTGGGTTAAGTGTGCGATCTCGTGAGCAACGACCGATGCCAGTTCACTTTCACTTTGAGCATGAAGGAAAAGGCCAGTATGAAGAGCAACGTGTCCACCGAAGAATGCAAACGCATTAATGTCACGATTGCGAATTAAGATGAACTCAAACGGCGTTTTAACATCGTTCGCATTTGCAACTAATGTTGCACCTAGCGATGAAATATACTCGGAAAGAAGAGGGTCGTTAACGATCGGCTGACTGCCACGCAGTATGCGCATGTAAGCCTTACCGTATTCAATTTCTTTTTCGACTGACAAAGTGCCAGCTGCGGCCGTCCCAATGTCGGGCAGACTGCTGTAACTGGTTGCCATCACAGGGGATGATAGTGAAAGAGAGGCGACTAAAAGACTTGTCGTCATTTTTTTAAACAACTGCATAACTGACGTTGGTGCCTCCAGCACGCGGAAAAAAAGGGTGCGAAATCTTATAGGTAGACAGCAAACTTGTAGAGAGGTTCTGTGTCGCTTAACGAAGCACGAGGTTACCTGAACTACATCTCCGCGCCGTTTAAGTATACAATGCGGTCGATAATAGCGATCAGTGAGAAAGAATGGAAATTCAATCCCTTGATTTGCGTGAGCATCGCTGTCCTATGGCGTTGCTTATGGCCAAAAGAGCCTGTGCAAAATTGGGGCAGGGAGAGCAATTAGCGCTATACGTGTTGGACAGCGGTACAGTGAAGGATATTCCCCGCTACTTAAATAGCAATGGGTTTGATTTTGAGCAAAGCGTTGTGTCTGGTGCGACGGTGTTTTACGTCACCAAACTTTAAACGGGAATTTACATGTTAGAAATGCTTAACCGTTGGTACAAAAGACGGTTTTCAGATCCACATGCGGTCAGTTTGATCACATTACTTATCATGGGCTTTGTGGTCATTTACTTCTTCGGCAATTTGCTGGCTCCGTTGTTGGTGGCGATTGTGTTGGCGTATTTGTTGGAATGGCCAGTGTCGAAAATGGTGTCTTTCGGTCTCCCTCGGGTGATGTCCGTCATTTTGGTGCTGACTCTTTTTGTGGGATTCATGTTGCTTGCCTGTTTTGGCTTAGTCCCCACGATTTGGACTCAGGTGATTAATTTGATCGCCGACATCCCGACAATGTTTAACGATTTTCAGTTCTATATCTCTCATCTACCAGAAGCTTACCCTGATCTTATTCAGCCAGAGATGGTGACTGCGTTTCTCGATACGCTTCAAAGTCGTGTTCTTGGCTTGGGCGAAACGGCAGTCAAAGGGTCTCTTGCCTCTTTGGTGAGCCTAGCTACGCTTGCCGTTTATTTGATCTTGGTACCGCTGTTACTGTTCTTTTTGCTGAAAGATCGCGATGAAATGCTGGCATCTTTTAGTACGTTTTTGCCTCGAAACCGAAAACTCACGAATCGTGTCGCGAGTGAGATGAATGAGCAAATTTCAAATTATATTCGTGGCAAAGTGACTGAAATCATCATTGTTGGCATCGCGAGTTACATTACTTTCGCGTTGTTAGATTTGCGCTATGCAGCTCTGTTAAGCGTCGCGACGGGTTTGTCGGTACTCATTCCTTATATCGGCGCAGCAGCAGTGACGCTGCCGATTTTCATGGTGGCGTTGTTCCAGTGGGGCATCAGCCCTGAACTTGGCTATTTGATGCTTGCATACGGCATTATCCAAGCACTGGATGGTAATGTTTTAGTTCCTGTCCTGTTCTCAGAAGCGGTGAACCTTCACCCTGTTGCGATTATTGTGGCCGTGTTGGTATTTGGCGGATTCTGGGGCTTTTGGGGGGTGTTTTTTGCCATCCCTCTCGCGACATTGGTCAAAGCCGTGTGGAATGCATTGCCATCACACGATCTCGAAGATGATGCAGTGTCTGAAACTTCAAACTAAAATGATCCGTAACGTCATGAATTCAGTAATGACAAGAGGCCTTTAGGGTCTCTTCTTTTTTGCAAACGTTGCAAATTGATACTTTATATATTTTTGAAGCGAGAATTTCGATCGTGGTGGGTAGTGAGCAAGCTGAGTTGGCGACATCGGCAGCGCCTTTTAGGGTAGGTATTGTTGGTGGTGGCGTTGCAGGTGCAACGGCAGCACTGAAAATGGCAGGGCTTGGTATTGAAACGCTGTTGTTTGAAGCGGGTGATAGCTTAGTCAGCGGTCCACCGATTTGTCACCTTCACGCGGGTGGTAACTTATACCGTGAAATTTCTGACGAGCAATGTATTGCGTTGCTTGAGCAATCCATTGCGACTGTGCGTGCTTACCCTGATACGGTAAACCGTCGTCCTACCGTGATAGCGATTCCGACCTCAGACGCAGGCGAGCCCGACACTATTCTGAAGCGGCTTGAGCAACTGACACTTCACTACAAAACATTGATTGAGCAAGATGCAGACAATGAAGTGTTGGGGCATCCTGAACAATATTTCACACTCTACGACAAGCACGATTTAGCGCGACTCGCTCAACAGTCACTGCCGGACAATCCACAAACACCTGATGATTGGCTTATCCCAGTGGCGAAATACATGCCACATGACAAGTTCAAGTTCCCATTGGTGGTGGTGCAAGAATATGGCCTGAGTGTATTTCGCTTAGCAGCGACTGCAGCGCTAGGATTGGAGCAATCTCAGAACTGTCGCGTTCACCTGAATAACACGATCACCCAGATTGAGCCGCTGACTGAGGGCTGGCGAATTGAGTCAACAGATAGAGATGGCGCCTCTCAGGTTCATGATGTCGACTTTGTCATTAATGCCTGCGGCTTCCGCACGGGGAAAGTGGATGACCTTGCATCATTTTCACGTAAACGATGGGTGGAGTACAAAGCGGCCTATGTGGCTCACTGGCCATCCCAGCCTGGAATGTGGCCAGAAGTTATCGTGCATGGCGATCGTGGCACACCACAAGGTATGGCGCAGTTAACCCCTTATGCAAACGGCTTTGTGCAGTTGCATGGCATGACACACGACATAACCTTGTTTGATGGCGGGCTGGTGGCGAGCACAGAGGCATCAGCGCAGCCAAATTTGCCGCAGCACATGGTGGCGAAAGCTGGCGGTGGTTGGGAGTGGACAGAAATCCGTGAACGTACCGAGCGCGCTATTTCTCACTTCAGCCAGTGGTTGCCTGAGTTTGAACATGCTGAAGTTGGTGGAAAGCCGCTTTGTGGCGCACAACAAATCCCAGGTGAAGACCCAAGCCTTCGTGCTGCCGATGCGACGTTTGAAGGTGAGCGTTATGCGCGTGTCGAATTGGTAAAAGCGTCATCCGCGCTGCAAGCCGCAGATCGTATCCTTGCACATTGTGAGCAGCATGGCTGGATTTCATTGCCTGCAGGGTGGGAAAACCCGACGTTGCCGCTAACCGTTTCTTTGGATAGCGATGCGATTGTAGAGAAAGCGCGCCGCTTAGCGATCAACCGTGATTATCCGGATGCGTTAGCGTTACCGTTTCCTCAACAGTAAACCGTTGTCGACCTTGATTGAAAGAAAAAGCCTGCGAACAGCAGGCTTTTTGCGTTTTATGGGGTGAATCATGCGGGCTTAATCGCTCAGTGTTGCATGTGGAAATCGACACTGTTTTTCAATAAGAAGCCTGCTTCTTTGTACTCTGGATAGCGTTTTTCCATTTCGGCCATCGCCTCTTCTTTTGAGGCCGCGGTCGCTGTGATTTTTTGGAAATCATCAATGTAAGTGATCATGGCGGAAAACAGACCGATATCTGAAGGTGCGCCGTGCCCTGGGTAAACCGTCGGGTTTAGCTCAGTGTAGCGTTCTTTCAACTCTGCCAGTTGCGTCTTCCAGTTGTTAACGTGTGCATTCGTGACGCCTTGTCCCATCCATAGATGGACTTTGTTGTAACCAAAGTCAGACGTAAATAGGCCATTGATGTCTTCAACATAGACAGTAGTGATGTGCTCCGCTTCCATAGGAAGGTACTGTGTCGTCAGAGCAAGCTCACCGCCACCCACCAATGACAATGTCTCGCCAGAAAGCACTGAGATGTTATTTTCGTAATCAAAGCCATTTGGGTTTTTATCTGACTTTGGCTTAAGAGCAGGCTCTGCATCTAACCAACCCACGCTTTCCATCCAAGTAGAGAATCCAATGATGTCTTTTTTGATGTCTTCATTCGCAACCACCACTTTTGCATCAGGAAACTCTTTGAGCAGCCAATCCATCCCAATGTAGTGATCAGGGTGACCATGACTGATCAGTAAATGCGTAAGCGGTAATTTCTTCGCTTTAATCACTTCACTCAGCTTTTTGGCTTCGTCGGTTGAGCGTTGTAAATCCATCACCACCAGTGATTCACCGTTTGAAAACAGGTACGAATTCACGGTCGCGGTTTCACCATTGAAAATATCGACGTCTACTGGCGTCGCCGCGAAGGCATTTGAGAACACGCCGAAAAACAAACTCATTGTTGCAATAGCTAAAGAATAAACACGTAACTTCATTTTTATTTCCCTCTTCTCATCGTTATCTCTTGATGCGACGTTACAAACATTGCCTTTATACCCAAGCACCCAAGCACCCAAGCACCCAAGCCGCTTAGCTCGGGCATCAAGTTGTGAAAAGACTAGTCGCTTGACTAAATGAGAGAAACAACAGCTAATAAATTCACTGTTTACTAAATAGCGCTAATAATATGAACCTTGTTTACTTGCAGACGTTTCTGGTTGTCACTGAAGAACGAAGCGTCACTAAAGCGGCAGATATATTAGATGTTTCTAAGGGATTGGTTTCTCGACACATTAAGCGATTGGAAGAATCACTGAATGTTCGATTGTTGCACCGAACAACGCGCACTGTCGCGCCGACAGAAGCTGGAAAGGAACTCTATGAAAAAGCGAAACAAATTCAACGATTAGCCTTTGAAGCTGAAGTTCGCATCAAAGGTCTTACTGATGAGATAAGTGGCGACCTAAAAATTACAGCGCCCTTTGAGTTTGGTCGCGCCTTGTGCCGTCATGTCATCTCCACTTTTAGCAAACAATACCCGACGGTAAGGTTTATTCTCGACTTTGGCCCTCAATTGAAAGACGTCGAGTTTGGTGACTACGATATCGCGTTTCGCGCCTATGAAGCTTTGCCTAATGATGTCATTCAAAAGCGACTTGGGTATATACGAAATGTCCTTGTTTGTAGCAAAGACTATGATGAAAAATCGCAAATCACGTGTGTTAACGACCTTCGAGAACGTCAGTTTATTCTCAACAATCAAAACGATGCATGGAACACCCTGATATTGATTGAGGGGAATCAAGAGTACTCTATCAAATCAAAAGGAAACATCAGTAGCAGCACCTATCATTCCATGTTGGAGTTAGCGCTACAGGGTATGGGAATCGCAAGCTTGCCTTACTATCAAGTCGAAGCATTCATCGAGAAAGGCGAATTGGTACACGTTCTTCCTGATGTATCGGTAAAAGCGCACCACCTCAGTTTGATATATGCCAACCGGCGAGTGACGCCCAGCAAAATAAGCGCGTTCAACAAAGCCGTGACTGAGTGGTTGGTTTTAAGTGATCACTACATCATCGAGCAGTAGAGATACCCAAGCAACCTGAACGCTTCTGAAACCGAGCCGCGAAAAAAAGCGCTTAATGAATATCATCAAGCGCTTCTTATTTGTTTGGTGAATCTGCTTATTGCGACAAGTATGGGTGTGCACCATGTGTGCCGTTGTTACCCGCCTTAGCGAGCAGATTACTCGCCTTTGAGGTAGTTGATAACCACGTCATGGTGATCTTTGGTTTTGAATTTGTTGAACACGTGCTCAACGTTGCCATCTTCACCAATGAGGAAACTGATGCGGTGAATGCCATCAAACTCTCTGCCCATGAATTTTTTCGGGCCCCAGACGCCAAAGGCATCTGCAACAGCATGGTCTTCATCGCTCAAAAGGGTGAAGTTCAGTTCTTTCTTTTCTTCAAAGCCTTTTAGTTTTTTTACCGGATCAGGGCTTAGGCCGAGTACCACGGTATTTAGCGCTTCTAACTCACTTTTACTGTCGCGCAGTGAGCAAGCTTGAGTAATACAACCTGGTGTCATTGCCTTTGGGTAGAAATAAACCAGAACTTTGTTTTTCCCTTTGAACTGACTCAGCGACACCATTTCGCCGTTTTGATCTTGAAGCGTAAATTCTGGTGCGGCAGCACCGGCAGTCAGCATTTGCATAAGTCTTCCTTAATTGAAAATAGTCACGTGTTAAGCGAATACATTTTTGTATGAAAAAATGCATTTGGACGCAAGCCTACACCTTTCTTGGTGGTGTAGGCACCTGCGGCCGTTCAATTTGTCTCATTGATGATATTTCAGCCAAAATAACGCTTTTTGATGCGTTCAGACAGATTTGGCAATCAACATTACGGTAGTCAGGACAATATCGTTCATTTTCGTGGTGATCAACCGCGCAAAGCCAGCGTTTAGGCGCGGTCTCGGCGCTTGTTTTTGCAGGTCGCCAAAAGTACCATGGGACAAAACGCATTTTTGGAGAAGGAAATGTTTTCAGGAAGTATCGTGGCATTGGTCACGCCGATGGATAGCTCTGGTGAAGTTGACTATACCAGTTTGAAAAATCTCGTAGATTTTCATGTTGATGCTGGCACAGATGCAATCGTTTCTGTGGGTACAACAGGTGAATCTGCAACCGTCACCGTGGAAGAGCACATCAAGATTGTTCTGAAGACGCTAGAATTCGCAGACGGACGCATCCCTGTGATTGCAGGAACAGGTGCAAATGCAACACATGAAGCCATTACCTTCAGCAAGATGTTTGCAGGTTCTGGTATTGCGGGTTGTTTGAGCGTCGTGCCTTACTACAACAAACCGTCTCAAGAAGGGTTATTCCAACACTTCAAAGCGATTTCTGAATCCACTGAACTCCCGCAAATCCTGTATAACGTACCGGGGCGTACTGTCGCTGACATGTTGCCAGAAACGGTTGCGCGTTTATCTGAATTCGAAAACATCGTCGGCATTAAAGATGCAACTGGCGATTTAGACCGCGTGCGTGTTCACCGTGAACTTTGTGGCGAAGATTTTGTCCTTTTAAGTGGTGATGATTTAACTGGACTGGATTTCGTTGCTGCGGGTGGACAAGGTGTTATTTCGGTATCGAATAACATTGCTGCTGCGCAAATGGCAAAAATGATCAAATTGGCATTGGCGGGTGAGCTTGATGAAGCGCGCTCAATCAATGAAAAGATCATGCCTCTTCATACTGATCTGTTTGTAGAAGCGAACCCAATTCCGGTTAAATGGGCACTGCATGAAATGGGCCTTATTGCGGATGGAACACTGCGTCTGCCGTTAACCCCGCTCAACACTGCGTTGCAGCCTAAGGTTAAACAGGCATTGATTGACGCTGGTGTGCTGTAACGCTTCTCTGGAGATACAATGAAACCTGTTTTTAAACTCGCCTTGAGTGGTGTACTGGTTGCCTCTTTGGCGGCTTGTTCAAGTGCGGACAAACGACGTCAAGCGTCCGATGATTTCGAGTATCTCAATACTCAGCCTATGACTCAGTGGCAGCTGTTGCCCGATCAGGTGCCAGAGTTTTCTGGTGCCTATCGCATTCCTGATCGTGACTTTGATGGCCCAGTAGGTCGTGATATCGATATTCGTCCTCCCCAGCAAATTCTTGAGCTTATCCCTGGTGCTCGTTATGAGCAGGATGCTGAAGGTGTTTCTGTTTGGATGCCTAGACCGGAGCAAGCTGCTCACCTGTGGCAATCCATTGAAGAGATGGCTTCAGGCCCTCAAGTTCCAGTTCGCAATGTTTCCCCTGGCAGCATTGAAACCGATTGGGTTGTGTGGAGCATTGAAGACGACGAGGAAGTGATTGAAAGCCGCTACCTTCTCACACAACAAAAAGAGCGTGCTCGTGAAGGTTTCCGCATCGAAATGGTGGAATGGAAGCGCAATGGGCAGGCTGAGAACTTAAGCTTGTCCTCTCGTTCTCGTTACAACGCGCAGATGACCAATCTGATTGCTGCTCGCTACGATGAAGAGTTGCGTGAAGAAGCGCGTCTTAAAGCACAAGAGTTGGTGAAGAATATTCCTATCAGCTTGGGCAAAGACCGCAGCGGACTGCCTGTCATCATTGCACGTGCACCTTATGATGTATTCTGGGAGCGTTTCCCGAACATTCTAGGTCAGCTTGGCTTTACGATTGAAGAGCGTAACCGTTCTCAAGGTACGTTGAGCGTTGCACTAAAAGAGCAGGATGATGAGTTCTGGCAAGATTTAGGTGTTCAACCTCTGCAGCTAGAGCGTAAAAACTACAACATTCAGTTGGGCGATTTGGGTAACCGAACGTCGATTAACGTCACTGATAGTTCAGGTAAGCCTGTTCCTGAAGAGCAACTGGCGAACCTTAGCCCTGCACTTGTGGCAGCGGTAGAGCGATTAAACCGTAACTAGTTGGTTATCTGTCTAGTTACCAGTGATTGATGTCGTTGAAATGAAAAGAGGACGCTAAGGCGTCCTCTTTTTTGTCTCGAAATCTGATTCTTGAGCCTTGATACCGACGGAATCAGTCAATCAGTCAATCAGGCCATAGTCTTTGCGCAGGATATCGATAATTTCTTGCTTAGGATTCTCGCTCAAGTGGATTGGCTGACCGATAATTTTCTCGGCGATGCCAATATAGGTGCGTGAAATATCCATTAAGGCGTCGACAGGCAATGCGTTGTCACGGGCCAAGGCTTCACGCTCTGGCATACGCTCTTTGTTCAGCAAGATATCGGGATCTGGGAAATAACCCAGTAAGAACTGACGAAACCCTTCTTTCGAGTTTTCGACAATATTGCCTGCTTCGTATTCTGCCGTATCCCAAATACGTGATGAATCAGGTGTGCCCACTTCATCCATGTAAATCAACTTTTCTTGCCCTGATGCGTCGGAGACGTAGCCGAACTCAAATTTGGTATCCACGAAGGTTTGGCCAACAGCATCAAGCGCGTTACTAATAACGCCAAAGCCTTCTTTTAGGTAGGTTTCGTAAAGAGCAATATCATCTGCAGACGAGAAATTGAACGCCGCAAAGTTATCTTCGATGTTCTGACGGGTGATGTTCACATCATCAGCTTCAGGCACACCGGGAATCCCTTTCAAAATCCCTTTGGTGGATGGCGTGATCAACAGCTCTGGCAAGGCTTTGTCTTTTTCTAAGCCTTCCGGCATTGCGATACCACAGAATTCACGTTCGCCTTTGGCATAAGAGCGCCACATCGATCCTGTGATGTACTTGCGGCAAATGGCCTCAATTTTAACAGGCTTGGCTTTTTGAACGATCCAAACGAACGGGTGGGGAATGTCGAGAATATGGCTGTCAGCTAAACCATTTTCTTTAAACAGTTTGAACCAATGGTTCGAAATGGCGTTGAGTGCAGCGCCTTTACCCGGAACGCCTTTTAGGCCGCCTTCCGCATGCCAGATACAATCAAACGCGGAAATACGGTCACTGATGACCATGATCGCGAGCGGTGCATCGGGAGCCACATCGTAGCCTTTTTCTTGAATAAGGCGTTGGCTATCAGCTTCTGTTAACCAATAAACGGAGCGGACTTTTCCGCTGTGGACTGGCTGGTGGGTACGAATGGGAAGATCGTCGTTAACGGCGAGAACTTGATCCGCGAGGCTCATTGAGACATTCCTATCTGTTGTTGAACGGCACACAGAAGATGGCAGGGAGCGGGAATTCCTTGCGCTTACCATCCATTTGACACGCATCATACCAAGAAGTCTTTACTCGCTGTTAGAGAAAAAGCAAACGTTTGCCTAAAAAAATAAAATGCAGGTTTTTGCTGGTGGATGGGCAAGAAGAAAGCGACGTTGGCGTCGCTCTTGTCATTGGAACTGAAAATAAATGAATGAAGTCAGGGCTTACCAAAAAGATGACTTGTCGTCTTCGTCATCCTCTTTGTTGGGTTGCGTTGTTTTTTTCTGTTCTTCATTGGGTTTATTGGCGTCGTCAGTTTTGGGTTTTTGCTTCATCCCAAACTTCGCATTTGCGGTGTACTTGAGCGCCATGATGTTACTGACCACTACCGCGACCACAATGAAAATAATCACATAAGGGTTGGTTAGAAAATCCATGATCAGGCCTCACACACATTAGAAATGTACTGTGAATATATCCAATTCAACATGGGAAGGATAGTTTCACGCCCTTGTATGTCGGATGACGCAATCACTGAATTCAAGGTTTGTGGTGTGAGTTGTTCTAGCAATCCCTGCGTGGTCGCTTTGTGGCTGATATGCCAAGGTTCGAATGCCACGCCGCCTTTGTCTTCACGATAAGGAAGGTAAAAGCCGTATTGCTCGAGGTGTTCTTCAAGCCAAGTAAAAAGGGGCGCTTGATGGCCAGAGAGATACTCCCACGGCTCTAGCTGCAAAGAGACATCTTGCGGCATAAGATTCGTCGCATACACGTCGATGTCAGTTCCCCAATGGTGTCGACTTGCGCCGGGCAGTGCTGACCATCGAAGGATCGCGCGTACTTTTTCTTCATCGCTTAGGCGAGAAGGGTCGAGCGCGGCACCAGTATCATCGAGGATCGGTCTAAGGCCTGTGAACTTGTTGTTCCAAATCAGTTGCTGACGTTCAAAGTCTCGAAAGCTGCTGGCAATCGTTAACTTGAACCCTACAGCCTGCGCGGCGGTTTGAAGGCGGATAAAATCCGCCTTCACGTCGGCATGCAGCAAGAAGTCACCATGAGAAACAAGGTGCTCTTGGGTTTGACCGGTCAGCGACGCAACACGCCAAGGCATTAGGCGAGCGCTTTCTCTAGGACTTTTTGATACATGTCCGTGAGCTTTTCTAAATCGGCAATTTTCACACACTCATTCACTTTGTGGATGGTTGCGTTCACAGGGCCAAGTTCGATGACCTGCGTGCCCATTTGCGCGATAAAGCGACCGTCAGATGTACCGCCTGTCGTAAGCAGTTCAGGTTTCTGATGGTTCACTTCATCAACCGCTTCAACAACGGCATCCAGCAAGGTGCCCGTATCCGTAAGGAAAGGGTGTCCGCTAAATGTCCATGCTAAATCGTATTCGAGGCCGTGTGCATCAAGCACCGAGTGAATACGTGATTTGATGTCATCAACCGTCGATTCAGTGCTGAAACGTAGGTTGAATTGCACATGAAAATCACCAGGAATAACGTTACTTGCGCCTGTGCCAGATGCCACATTCGGGATTTGGAAACTGGTCGGTGGGAAATAAGCGTTACCTTGGTCCCATTGAGTTGCCGCTAGTTCAGCCAGTGCAGGCAAGGCTTGGTGAATTGGGTTACGCGCCAGTTGTGGGTAAGCCACGTGGCCTTGGATCCCTTTGATTATGACGTCGCCAGTGATCGAACCGCGACGGCCATTTTTCACCACATCGCCCACGGCGTGCGTGCTTGAGGGTTCGCCAACAATACACATATCAATGATTTCGTTACGCTCGACCAAGGTGTCTACCACGCGGGTCGTACCATTGATGAACGGGCCTTCTTCATCTGATGTGATCAAAAAGGCGATAGAGCCTTTGTGGTCAGGGTTTTCAGCCACAAAACGTTCAGCGGCGACGACCATTGCAGCCAATGACCCTTTCATGTCGGCAGCGCCGCGACCATGAAGGTAGCCATCAATGACGGTGGGTTCGAAAGGTGGTGTATGCCATTGCTCAACTGGGCCAGACGGCACCACGTCGGTATGACCGGCGAAGGCAAACAAAGGACCCTCTGTGCCACGGCGTGCCCAAAGGTTCGTTGTGTCTTCAAACACTAAGCGTTCGATAGAAAAACCAATCGCTTCTAAGCGAGAGATCATAAGTTCTTGGCACCCTTCATCGATAGGGGTGACGGAAGGGCGGCCTATTAAATCCTTGGCCAAAGACAATACAGCACTGTCTGTCATGGGGGAGTGTGTCCTTTCTACTATCTATTTTTAAATGTTATTTTGCGAAAATGTTCGCGTATTCGTCGGGTTTGAAGCCAAGGTAGTATTGGCCACCATGTGCAAGCAACGGACGTTTAATCATTGCAGGCTGAACCAACATCAGCGCGATGGCATTTGACTCATCAAGATTATTTTTTTGTTCTTCAGACAGTGCACGGAACGTGGTTCCACGTTTATTCACCATCGCTTCCCAACCTAATGCTTCAACAAACTGTTTTAGCATGTCTTGATCAATGCCATCTTTACGGTAGTCGTGAAACGCGAAAGGTTTCTCTTCCGTCTCTAGCCACTTCAGCGCTTTCTTAATGGTGTCACAATTCTTTATCCCGTAAACCACTGTGGTCATTGACGGCTTCCTCTTGCTGGTCGTCTTTGGCGATAGATTGACATTGCCACGTTTTGAAAGCAAGGCGTGTGCAGGGATCCCATGACAAACCCAAAACACAGTCTGGTCAATAATTAAAATTGCTAATTTAGATTAAACTAATACAATTCACTTTAGTTAAATTAAATGTAATGAATCAGTTGTGAGGAAAGGAAGTGACACAAGAGTTGATTGACCAAGCAACGGACGCTGCGAAAGTGCTGCGTATTTTGTCGCACCCAGAGCGTCTGCTCGTGCTGTGCCAGTTGAGAGAAGGCGAGCGTAATGTCTCTGCACTTCTACAAAACAGTGCGTTAAGCCAGTCAGCGTTCTCACAACATTTGACTGTTTTGCGACAAGCCGGATTAGTGGCGACGCGCAAAGAATCTCAATCTGTTTATTACCGCATTGGTGATGCTAAAGTTGAAAATTTGATTAACGCTATTCAAGGTGCTTGGTGTGGCGAAATGCCGTTAGTATCAGAAGAGACGTCTAAGTGAGAGAGTGCTCCCGTGTGAATGCGCGTTCATATTGATCAAGCGCAATACCTCATTTGCAATTCATTGAATAATGGGGGAAGTCATATTAGGAGGTCTCAATGGAACTGAATCCGGTTTTTGCAAGAAGACTGTATCTCGCTTTCTTGGTAGAAGAAATGGAACGCCCCAATGTTCCGCGTTTGATTGAAGCGACAGGCTGGCCGCGTCGTACCATTCAAGACGTGATCAAATCATTAGCGGGTTTAGGTATTGAATTGGCATTCATTCAAGATGGGCGTCGCCACAACGATGGCTATTATCGCCTGACTGATTGGGGACCCTTCAAACGAGAATGGGTTGAGGAACGCAAAAGAGATATCGTTTGCACCCTCGAAGGCTAATAGAAAAAACGCAGTCAGTTCACTGCGTTTTTTTGTGCGTGTGAATATCGTTATCTAGCACGGGGCGCAAGGCACTTTGAACATACTTGGGCAATTTATCCACCACCAAATGCCAAGAACGGTTAATGATGTTTTCCAGTTCTGATGTGGGTAATGGGCATGCACTGCTAAACTCAATCCATCCGGCGCGAGCCAAATGTGGCGCGGGACGACACCCCGGTATCTCTGCCATCATCACAAACAAGTCATCAGGCACTTTACATGCCATTCTGCTGTCGTCAAAAAAGATGCACACCATCTTGGTTTGATGAACGCTGTAGACATCGACACCTCCCCACTTTACATCGTGACGAATGCCAATAAGTGATTGGCAGTGACCATGTAGTGCCTTGATGTCCATTTACTTAATAAGACCTTCAGCTTGCAGTGCTGCACGTAGGGCTTCTGTGCGTTTACGGTTAACACCAAAATCAGAATAGCCCACGCGAGATTCAGAGCGAACCATTAAGGTGCCATCTTCAATGCGAAGATCGAGGTCATCGACAAAGCGCATGATTTTGCTGACGTATTCAATGCGAGCATAGCCCGGTTCTTGAGCGCCTACACGAGCGCCTGGCAATGTGAGTGCGACGTCAATGATTCGTGGCATGGTGACGTCGTCTGAGGCTAGCTCGAAAGGGGCGATGGCATATTCCTCGCGGGTATCTACCGTTGAAACGCAATTTGGTTTATCGCCACAGGGCGTTCTTGATTTATCACTCACAGATTCATCTCCTTGTGCACACCCTTGTAGTATCAGTAATACTGCGCCACTGATCAGCGCGAGAAGTGTTTTGTTCATCGTTCCCTCTCAATTTATTCTCATTCTGCATATTCAATCGTTGTGTATTGTTCGCAACACAGCGATTGGTTGCATTAGGCTTTTGTCATGAATACATAGCCAACAAATCCTATCCAGCTTAGTAGTAGCAATATCCAAGGCAGGTGATTACTGCTACTCGTAGACTCGGCTTCTGGCACCTCTGTCACATTGTGAGCGGCTTGAGATGCAGTGATGTTCTTTTGTCGTTGCTGTTTCTTTTTGTCTTTATCTCGTTCGCGGGCTTTGGCTTTTTGTTGCTTCTTATATAGCGCAATGCCTTTCTCAATACCTTGAGCAATTAATTTTGTTTCTTCTTTAGATTGCCCCTGTCTTTGAGTGGCCTTGGCGATCTTCATGGCTTCTTGCTGAGTTTCAGGGGAAGAAGGGGTATTTGTCATGGTCTGTCATTCTTCTAGCAACATTGGGCATGAGTGAAATTATACTGTGATAACAAAATGTCACGAAACCTAAAACGGGTAAATGTGTCAAAGGTCTAGCATTAGAAACAAGGAAGCAAACAAATGATCTTAACAACAACGCCAACAGTACAAGGCCGAGATATCACTCACTACCACGGTGTCGTGGTGGGTGAAGCCATATTGGGTGCCAATATTTTTAAGGATATCTTCGCAAGTATTCGCGATATCGTCGGTGGTCGTTCTGCAGCGTATGAACGTGAGTTAGCCAAAGCGCGAGAAATTGCATTTGAAGAGCTACGTGAACGCGCCATTGAATCGGGTGGCAATGCCGTTGTGGGCATTGACCTTGATTACGAAGTGGTTGGCCCCAATGGTGGTATGTTGATGGTGAGTGTAAGTGGCACCGCGGTAACATTGGGATAAGCCATAATGTGCTTAACTGTGAACCCGCTTGAATCTTGTTGTAAAACTTACTGCGTTACACCGCAATTATTGGTGCATCTACTTTGCGCTAACCTGGAATATTGAGACAGTGTGGCTGCGGGTTGTGAACAATGTTTTATTACTCCCAGCCCCAAAGAAAACACACATAGATGAATACGCATTTGTACCAATCACCTGATTACTACGACAAACATGGCAATGCAAAGCCAAACCTTCTTTTTTGGCTAAGTTGTCTTTTCTTAGCGCGGTCTTGGTTGGTTTTTGTTATTGCAGGCGTAAGCCGAGAGCAGGGACAAGATCTTCTTGCACTGTTCTACCCGAGCCATAACGCCCTTTATATAGGCTTAGGCGTGGGGTTCCCAGCCGTCGTATTGATGCTGCTGGCGGGTAACCTCCATCGTTATCCTGCGTTTTTCGACAGGGTTTGGCATTGGGGAAAAACGCTGCTAATTACTGCGTTCTTTACTGACTTGATACTGCAAATCAAGCATTTGATGATATTACACTGGCAGTTCCAATGGAGCGGCGCAGTGACCTTACTGATTGCGCTTTGGCTGGTCATTTATTTGTTTAAGAGCCGTCGCACTCAGTTTTTGTTTAAAGCCCCGATTTTAAGAGAAGAAAAATGAATGAGTGGAAGAAAGGGCTTGTCCTATTTAGTGCCATGTTAAGCCCGTTGGCGATGGCAGATTGGCAAGTCGACGTGAATTTTGAAATGGACCGAGCAGGCAAGCAGCACCGCGCGCAAAGCTCTGTATCCCTAATCCCCGGCGAAGAAACCATTTTATTTGATGATGGAATGCCAAACGGCTCCGTAGTCGGAAAAGCCGAACTGCTTGAAGTGACCGCTGACGAAGTGCGAATTTCACTGGTTGTGCAAGAGCAATGTGACGATGGCGCATGGCGAACCATTATGTCGCCTGTGGTCTGTGCCGGTTTGAATACGCCAGCATCCATTAACTTCAGCAATGAGTCATTGGACGAATTTGCCTCACTTAAAGTAGAAATTACGTCCGTTTAACGTCCTCTTAGGTACCTTTACAGATCTGAGACAAAGTCATAGTAAAATATTGGCATTATGCTTAGACTTTTCTTCGTATCAGACATAATGAACTGATCGTTCTGTATTTATCTGGAGGTAACAATGGCGGTTTCTCAGCCAGCAATCGTGGCCGATGCTGGGCCGTTCGCACTTTACACTGTGCTGAAAGTCACTGGTTCATCATCTGCTGTATTGCAACAATGTCGTGTCATTCACTCGCTGGTTGACGAAATTAATGCCAATCAACCCGGCGCAGATCTAAAAGCTGCCGTGTCGTTTTCAGCGGCTTTTTGCCAAGCGAACGGTATTGCTACTCCAGAAGAGTTTGTCGATTTTCGCGCATTGGGGCAGGGCGATACGCAAGCGCCTGCAACTGATTGTGACATTTTGCTTCACGCTCACTCTACTCGCCATGATTTGAACTTCTTCATGTTGCGTAAATTCCTTTCTGATATCGCGTCTGACGTGACTGTGGTCGATGAGACCTATGGATACCGCTACCTCGATTCTCGCGATATGACGGGCTTCATTGATGGTACCGAAAACCCTGAAGGCGAAGATGATCGTCGTGAAGTGGCGATTATTGCAGATGGAGAGTGTGCTGGCGGCAGTGTGGTGATGATGCAGCGCTATGTGCATCGTCTTAATGCATGGGAACCGCTGTCAGTGAAACAGCAAGAAAAAGTGATTGGTCGTACTAAACCAGACTCTATTGAGTTGGAAGATGTGCCAGCAACTTCCCACGTAGGTCGTGTCGATATTAAAGAAGATGGCAAAGGCCTAAAAATGGTTCGTCATAGTTTACCTTATGGCTCAGTGTCGGGCGATCACGGGTTGCTGTTCCTAGCGTATTGTCATACTCAGCATGTTCACAAGACGATGCTAGAAAGCATGTTTGGCGAACGCGACGGAAAAACCGACATGATGTTGCGTTTCACCACGCCAGTGACAGGGGCATATTTCTATGCGCCATCAATGGATGCGTTAAGTGACCTTGCGTAACACAGACGTTATTGCGCTCGCGGCTAAATCGTCATCATAGCGGTAAAATAAGGGCGCAATAAGTTGAACTCAAAGCACTGCCAACAGGCGGTGCTTTTTTATTATGTGGAAACTAAATATTGAATCGACGTGCCTGCCATGATGCTCTTTTTCCTCGAACTGTGACCTAAGCGAAACAAACCTTTTCGCTAAGTTTGACCGCGCTTCGCTTTTGCAACACACCATAAAAATGTCCAGTGAATCTATCTCGACGCACCCGCACTCATTGTGATGATCTTCAGGGTATAACGTTATAAAAACAGACGTGCTGGAGAAGATCATGAACATTGTTGCCATTACTGCCTGCCCTTCAGGTGTTGCCCATACTTACATGGCTGCTGAATCATTAGAACAAGCGGCGATTGCTCGCGGCTGGACAATTAAAGTTGAAACCCAAGGTGCGCTTGGCACAGAAAACGAAATCACATCAGACGATGTACAAAACGCTGATGCAGTTATCGTGACGACAGACATTGAATTGGTTGGCATGGCGCGTTTCGAAGGCAAGGCTGTCATTGAAACCACAGTGAAAAAGTTAGTTGTAAATGCAGCTGAAATTCTTGATTCAGCCTGTGACGTAGCGGTGGCTTAACCATGACAATGTTGAAATTAGATGGCGAATGGACACTGACTTCTTTGGCGGATGCCACCATCGTTGCGCCCATCATGTTGCCAGGTGATGTACATAGCGCTTTGCTTGCCGCAGACATTATTCCAGACCCATATTTAGGCTGTAACGAAACCCAAGTGCAGTGGGTCGGCGAGCATGATTGGCGACTAGAAAAAACCTTCATTGCCGATGCCGATCTTCTCGACGCGAAAGCGGTCGATCTGATCTTGAACATGGTCGATACCATGGCCGAGATCGTGTTGAATGGTGAAACCATATTGCTATGCAGCAACATGTTCCGCCATTACCGCCGCGACGTTCGCCCATTCTTACGTGACGGTGAAAATACGTTAAGAGTCACGCTTAAACGCGCAGACATTGAAGCCAAAGCGCGCGCTGAGCGTTTGCCTTTCCCAGTACCTTGGGCGGTTGGAAACAACCAAATTCCTCACATGAATACTTTGCGAAAAACACAGTGCCATTCAGGATGGGATTGGGGTATTTGTTTAATGGTGAGCGGAATTTACGACAGTATTCGTTTACAAGCGGTGTCGGAAGTTCGCCTGCAACAGGTGCGTTCAACGCAGCAATGGCACAGCGATGGTAGCTGTGATGTTACTGCGATTATTTCAGCCGAGAGCATCACCCCAGATGCTGCTGTTCAGATTGAATGTTGTTTGGTTAGCCCTGATGGCGAGCGCATGTCGCAATCCGTAGCCTTGATCAGCGCTGAGGTGGAATGCTGTTTTCGTGTGCCTCAGCCTAAACGCTGGTGGCCTGCAGGTTACGGACAGCAGCCGCTCTATACGCTGACAGTGATGACGGATGGCCAAACTATCGAGAAACGCTTGGGCCTTCGTGAGCTGTATTTAGAAACGGGCGAAGACGAGGTGGGCGCGGCGATGACATTTGTCGTCAACGACAAAGCCATCATGGCTAAAGGCGCGAATTGGATACCGCTTGACGCAATGCCAAGTAGACAGACTCCTGACCACTACCGCCGTTTATTGGAAGATGCCAAAGCCGCCAACATGAACATGATCCGCGTTTGGGGTGGTGGCATGTATGAACGCGATACTTTCTACGACTTGTGTGACGAGTTAGGTTTGTTGGTGTGGCAAGATTTGATGTTCTCTTGCGCCTTATACCCATCAACACCGGATTTCCTTCGCGACGTAGAACAAGAGATCACCGAGCAAGTTCGTCGATTGAGCGATCACCCTTCACTGGCCTTGTGGTGCGGTGACAACGAAGTGATCGGTGCGATCAATTGGTACCCAGAATCTCGTGCGAATCGCGAAAAATACGTGGTGAATTACGATCGTCTCAGCCGCGTTCTACAGGAAGTGGTTGAGCGCGAAGACACAAGCCGTCGCTTCTGGGCGAGCTCGCCATGTAACGGTGAGTTAGATTTTGGTGATGCGTGGCATGACGACAACAAAGGTGACATGCACTTTTGGGATGTGTGGCATTCCGGTAAATCGTTCGATGCTTACAGCAGTATCAAGCCGCGTTTTTGTAGTGAGTTTGGTTACCAATCTTGGCCGTCATTGCCAACCGTGAAAACCTTTGCGGCAGAAGAAGATTGGAACGTAACGTCTCCAACCTTTGAGCAACACCAGAAAAACGGTCGTGGTAATAGCATTATCACTGAAATGTTTACCCGTTATTTCCGATTCCCGTCCAACTTCTCTCAGATGCTGTATTTGAGTCAGGTTCAACAAGCGCTGGCCATCAAAACGGCCAGTGAATACTGGCGTGCGAATAAGCCCGTTTGTCGTGGCATCTTGTATTGGCAGTTGAATGATTGCTGGCCAGTGAGTTCATGGTCGAGCATTGAATATACTGGGCGTTGGAAGCAACTTCACTACCATGCGAAGCGATTTTTCGCGCCACAACTGGCCGTGTTTATTGATGATGGTGAAACGCTAAAACTGAATGTTATCAATGATGAACACCGTAAACTCGGCGCCAAGGGACAAGTGACCTGGTACGACTGGCAAGGTGAAGTGATTGATACGTGGCCGGTCGAAGCGACGCTGGAAGAAGACGGTAACCAAGTGCTGTGGCAGTGCGATCGCAACGTGATCAACGAGCGCAAGCACGAAGGCTTCTTCCAAGTGGATATGGAATGCAATGGGCAAGCGTTAACGAATACATGGTTTGACGATGTGTATAAGCGCCTGCCGTTACCTCGTGCCAACGTAGAGGCTGATGTCATCGAGAAAAATGGCACGATGACCATCACGCTAACAACCGATAAACCTGCGTTCTTTGTTCATCCTGAACTTGAGGGAGAAGGACGTTTTAATGATTCAAGTTTTACCCTGATGCCATGTAGCCCAGTGACGCTCACTTACACAGGTGATGCATCGGCAGAAGAAATTCGTTCGAAACTTTCGATTTATCACTTAGTGCAAAGCTATACCCTAACTCACTAAAGTATCTGGGAAGAAAAACCATTGGCGATCTTTGTCGCCAATGGTTCGGTTTCGTGCGCCTTAAGAACGGGAATTTGAAGAAAAATCACGTTAATCAGGGCAATAAAAACCGTGTGAACCAGTGTTTTCTTGTGCAGGGATTTAGCAACAACGTCATTTGAAGTAAGGACACCCAATGCTTAGCAAAACGAAACTTGCAGCCATTGTGCTTGCCGCTTTAACCGCACCAACCGCGATTGCCACAGAAAGACACGAGCTGACCATCGTGTCGGATTTCTATCCGACGATGATCAGAAACTTCAACCCTTTCCTGTCCACCACGCTGCGTACGACGACAGATTTCGTCTACGAGCCTTTGGTCATTTTCAACCAGATGCACGGGAACAAGCCGGTTATGCGTCTGGCGAAAGATTACTATCTTTCAGAAGACCT
This sequence comes from Enterovibrio calviensis DSM 14347, assembly GCF_000621165.1. Classification (GTDB taxonomy): domain Bacteria; phylum Pseudomonadota; class Gammaproteobacteria; order Enterobacterales; family Vibrionaceae; genus Enterovibrio; species Enterovibrio calviensis. Next base: position 45,725 of record NZ_KK211217.1, read on the forward strand.
GATGCAGGTCACGTTTGAAATTCGAGAGGGCGTGAAGTGGTCAGACGGTAAACCGTTCACGGCAGAAGACGTTGTTTATTCATTTGCACTCATTAAAGAAAAGCCAGAGCTCGATCCTAAAGGCATGGACAACTGGGTCAAATCCGTCCGACAGGATGGCAATAAGGTTATTTTTGACCTGACTGAGGTCAATACCAATGTCCCGTATGAAATCTCGACCATTCCAATTGTGCCAAAGCACATTTGGCAGAACATTGAAAAACCGGAGCTGTTCACCAACGACAATCCAGTAGGTTCGGGGCCATTTACCGAAATCGACACCTTTACGCCTCAGCTTTATATTCAGTGTCGTAATCCGCATTACTGGGACAATGACAATCTCGACGTCGATTGCTTACGTGTGCCTCAAATCGCTAACAATGATCAGTTGTTGAGTAAGGTCATCAAATCTGAATTGGATTGGAGTGGACACTTCATTCCTGATGTCGACATGGTCTATGCAGCAAGAAGCCCTCACCACAAATACTGGTACCCAGCGGCGGGCCCTCAATCCTTCATGCTGAATTTCAAAACGCCGCACCCAGGCAACAATGAAGCGATTAACAACATCGACTTCCGTCGTGCGTTCTCTATGTCGATCGACCGTCAGAAAATCATCAATATTGCGTTTTACGGTAACGGCGTGGTGAACGATTACGCGTCTGGTCTTGGTCAAGTCTTCGATTTCTGGGCAAACCAAGACACCTATAACCAATACAAAAACTACAACACATTCAGCGTAGACAATGCGAAAGCGTTGCTTAAAGAAGCAGGATTTATCGATATCGATGGTGATGGTTTCGTTGAAACGCCTACCGGTCAGCAAATTGAGCTTGAACTTCAATCTCCAACGGGGTGGACTGATTTCAATAATGCCGTCCAATTAGGGGTAGAGCAGCTTCAAAAAGTTGGCGTGAAAGCCAAAGCCCGTACCGCAGACTTCGCTGTGTACAACCAAGCAATGTTATCTGGCACTTATGACGTGGCGTATACCAACTACGTGATTGGTGCCGACCCTCATCGCTATTGGAACCGCGCTTTCCATTCTCGCTACCAAGAAGGAGCCAATGCGCCTCGCTATGCGATGCATTTCTTTAAGCATGAAGAGCTTGATGTCCTATTAGACAGTTTCTATAAAACGGACAAGCAAGAAGAGCAGATGCAAATCGCGCACAAAATCCAAAAAATCATCGCAGAGAATCAAGTCACGGTACCTGTGATGTCAGGTGTGGATGTGTATCAGTTCAATGAAAGCCGCTTCACGGGCTGGTGGAACGAAGCAAATCCAAAAGGTCGTCCAATGTCATGGGCGGGTGTACCTGAGCGTCTGTTGCATGTTCTGGATTTGAAACCTAAAGCCTAAGGCTATTCGGGAGCGCATGTTCGTATGCGCTCCTTAGTTTCTCGTTAATCAACACCTATCAGCGTAATAAAAATGGCTAAGCCTGTTTTTATATGCACCGGGTTAACTGTATCTGAGGATAAGGTATGGCCTTTTTTCTTCGACGGCTTTCATTCTATTTAATGGCATTAATTTTTGCCGCCACATTGAATTTTATTTTGCCCCGCGCAATGCCTGGCGATCCGGTCACCATGATGTTTGCGAATGCAACGGCAGAGGTAACGCCAGAGCGTATCGAATCCATGAAAAAGCTTCTTGGGTTTGTCGACGCGCCGTTGCCGCAGCAATATTTATCGTATTTGGCCAACATCTTCACCGGTAACTGGGGCATTTCCATTAAGTACTTTCCCATTACGGTGAACGAGCTGTTGGCAAGTGCGGTTGGCTGGTCTTTGTTTCTAACAGGTTCTGCCATTGTTCTGGCTTTCTGTATTGGTTCGGTGCTTGGCATTTTTGCCGCGTGGCGTCGTGGCAGTCACTACGACTCCTTCATTTCGCCCAGCATGTTGGTGGTGCAATCTATTCCATCCGTGGTTGTCGCCATGTTGGTGCTTTACACCTTTGCGATAGGCCTTGAGTGGTTCCCTTCCGGCAACGCTTATACCGTGGGAACTCATCCCGACTGGGGCAGTTGGGAGTTCTACAAAGACGTCGGCTATCACGCTGTCTTGCCGTTGTTCTGTGCCACGATTGGCCAGATTGGTGGCTTCCTTATCAGCATGCGTAACAACATGATCAATTTGCTCAATGAAGACTTCATTACAATGGCAAAAGCCAAAGGGTTGAGTGAAAACCGTGTTGTCTTCAATTACGCCGCCCGTAACTCCATGCTGCCAAGTGTCACTGCGTTGTCCATGGCGTTGGGGTCGGCCATCAGTGGTCAGTTGATTGTTGAAATGATTTTCAACTACCCAGGACTTGGCACTGTGTTGCTGAATGCCATCCATGCGCGTGATTACCAAGTGCTTCAAGGTCAGCTTCTACTCATGACCATGTTTATGTTGTTCTTCAACTTCTTGGCAGACTTGATGATCGTTTACCTCGATCCTCGTTTGCGCAAGGGAGGTAAATAATCATGAAAGCGTTAATGAGATTACTCATTGGGAATAAGAAGTCTCTGGCTGGGCTTATTATTCTGATCATGTTTGCGTTGGTTGCCATCTTCGCGCCTGTTATCACCAAACACGCACCTGATGTGGGCACAGGCAACCCACACGAATACCCTGCGTTTATCGTGAAAGCCGCGCAGGAAAATCCAGAAGGTTGGATAGCAAAAAACCTCGCCAATAATCCTCGTCGTTTGATGATGTCTGAAGGGGCTGATCACGTCCTTGGCACATCGAGAATGGGCCGAGATATTTGGTCGCAGTTAGTTTATGGCGCAAGAACATCACTGGCAGTCGGCGTTGGGGCGGGTGTACTGGTGTGCTTTTTGGCAACAGCGATTGGCGTAACGGCAGGTTATTTCGGCGGTAAGGTTGATGATTATCTGTCGGCAGCCATGAACATCATGTTAGTGGTGCCGCAGTTACCGCTGCTCTTTATCATTGCCGCGTTTATTGGCGAGGCAGGCCCCGCCACTATTGCTGTGGTGATAGCCATCACTTCGTGGGCTTGGGGCGCTAGGGTGGTTCGAGCGCAGACGTTATCGGTGCGAGAGAAAGAATTCGTGCGTGCGGCAGAAGTGTTGGGCGAGAAAACGTGGCGCATTATTGCCGTCGAGATTCTCCCTAACCTGATGTCGATTCTCGGCGCTAGCTTCATTGGTTGTGTGTTGCTCGCGATCATGACTGAAGCCAGCCTATCCTTCCTCGGGCTAGGTGATCCGAACTCCATCAGTTGGGGCGTGATGCTCTACAACGTTCAAACCTCTTCATCCATGCTGATTGGCGCATGGTGGGAAATTCTGGCGCCTTGTTTTGCGTTGACCATGATAGCGGTGGGCTTGTCGCTTCTTAACTTCGCGGTGGATGAAATCGCGAACCCACAACTGCGCTCACAGAAAGGCTTTCGCCTTTGGAAGAAACGCAACAAGTGGGAAAAATCGTCAGCTCGCGCAAAACGCCCAGTATTTGAAGAAGGACCGCACTCATGACAACCCCTCAAATCTCGATACGCAATTTGTGTGTGGACTACATCACCGATGCGGGTGATGTTCGCGCGGTGAATGATGTCAGCTTTGACATTGGTAAAGGTGAAGTGTTTGGGTTAGCCGGAGAGTCTGGCTGCGGTAAGTCAACGGTGGCCTTTTCACTGATGCGCTTGCACAAGCCCCCCGCGTATATCTCAAAGGGTGAAGTCTTTTTTGATGGTCATGGTGACTTGCTGAAGAAATCCGAACAGGCCATGTCGCGTTTTCGTTGGAAAGAAGTGTCCATGGTATTTCAAAGTGCCATGAACGCGCTTAACCCTGTCTTGACCATGGAAGAGCAATTTTGCGACGTGATCATGCGCCATACCGATTTCACTCGTGATCAGGCGAAACGACGAGCAGAAGGCCTGCTGGAGATTGTCGATATTCACCCGAGCCGTTTGACCGACTATCCGCATCAATTCTCTGGTGGCATGCGTCAGCGTTTGGTTATTGCAATCGCGTTAGCGCTGAACCCTAAAATGATCATCATGGATGAGCCGACAACGGCACTGGATGTTGTGGTTCAACGCGAGATTTTGCAAAAGATCCATGCGCTGAAAGAAGAGTTTGGCTTCTCGATTTTGTTCATCACTCACGATCTGTCTCTGATGGTCGAATTCTCAGATCGTATCGGCATTATGTATGCCGGCGAGCTGATTGAGGTCGCGCCATCAAAGCAAATTCTGACCACGCCTTTTCACCCGTACACAGAAGGATTGGGAAGTTCATTCCCGTCTCTAACGGGCCCTAAAACCCAATTGAAAGGCATTCCTGGTAGTCCACTTAACCTGTTTGATATTCCCACAGGCTGTCGCTTTCAAGCGCGCTGCGGCAAAACGCAATCGAGTTGTTTCACCCAATCAACTGCGCTGACATTGATTGAGCCGGGACGTTACTCAAACTGCCATTTGTTTACTTCGCCAACGGCTAAGGGCTGAGGAGATACTTATGAGTAAGCCAACAGGAAAACTCATTATCGAGGGCAAAAACCTCATCAAAGATTTTGCCGTTAGCAGTAATTCGCTTCAGAAAACGAAGATGCGCGCCATCAATGACGTGTCATTCAAAATGTATAAAGGGCGCGGATTAGCCGTGGTGGGCGAGTCGGGTTCCGGCAAATCCACTACGGCAAAAATGATTGCCAAAATGTACCCGCCAACGGGTGGGAGCATCGAGTACTTCGGGCGTGATATTCAGTCAATAACCAAGCGTGACGACCTGATGCTCTATCGTCAGGGCGTTCAAATGGTATGGCAGGATCCGTTTGGTTCGCTCAATCCTACCCATACGATTTTTCATCACATTGCTCGCCCGCTTCTCATCCACAACAAGCTGGATGGAAGCGACAAGAAAGCGCTAGAGGACATGGTTTATGACTTGTTGCAGCAAGTCGGCCTAACCCCGCCTAAAGAGACTGCCGCCAAATACCCGCATCAGTTATCGGGTGGTCAGCGCCAACGTGTCAATTTGGCGAGAAATATAGCGGTGGGTGCGGAGGTGGTGTTGGCCGATGAGCCTACATCCATGCTTGATGTTTCGATTCGTGCCGGTGTTCTGAACCTGATGGAAGAGATGAAAGTGGAGCGTGAAATGGCACTGCTTTACATCACTCACGATATCGCGACTGCCCGTTATATCGCCGAGGACATCGCCGTGATGTATGTCGGTCACATGGTTGAGTGGGGCGATGTGGAGCAAATTATCCATGATCCGCAGCACCCGTATACCCAATTGCTGGTATCAGCGGTGCCCGATCCTAGTAAATCGATTCATGAAAAGCTTAAAGGGAATCGCGGAGAGATCCCGTTGTGGACGCCTGACAGTGTCGGTTGTCCGTTTGCAGGTCGGTGTTTACATGCCACGCCTAAGTGTAAGGAAGCTTTGCCTCCCGTTACTCAATTATCAGAAAACCACTTTGTACGTTGTTATCTCTTCGACTAACACGTGATAACAACCGAGGACATTAGGATGTTTCAACTAGCGTTTATTCGCGTCAAAGACACAGAGTGTCAAGCGACAAGAACTTTGCATTTGGCTGTAGGCGAAGGCAAATCACTGGACGTGAATCAGGATATTGATGGGTTCAACAGTGAAATCAAGAAGGCGACGTTTACTGTCGCAGACCTGCAAGATATTGGTTACCTGTTGGCATCAACGTTTAAGCGAGCGCAAACGCTTGAGCTTCATGTTGATGACGACGTGCTGTCTCTTCATGCCCCTGAAGTGTGGGTTAAGTGGGTGTCATTGGGGCTGGCGTTATCGTCTTACGATTACAAGCACAGAGACAGTTTCCATCTCGAGCCTGGCATCAATGCCTTTGAGCTAAAAACCGATGAAAAAACGCTATCTACGGCGTTTTTTGAAGGACAAGTTCTAGCACAAAGCCAATTGATTGCCCGTGAATTGGTGAACAAACCCGGCAACGTGATCTACCCAGAATCCTTCGTCAGTGCTGTAAAAGAACTACCAATGGAGAACACAAGCTTATCGTTTTTGACAGAAGCCGAAATGCGAGAGCAGGGGTTTGGTGGTCTGGTTTGTATTTCTCAAGGCAGTGACCGTGATGGTCGCATGCTGTGCTTGGATTACCATCCCGAAGGCGCAAAAACGACGATTGCGCTGGTCGGTAAAGGCGTCACCTTTGATACCGGTGGGATCAGCATCAAAGGCCAATTACGCATGAGTACCATGAAGGTCGACATGGGCGGTGCGGCGGCGGTGGTTGGCGCATTGAATGCAATCGCTCAGTTACACCTTCCTGTTCGCGTGATTGGCTTGTGTGGTTTGGTTGAAAACATGCCGTCAGGCGGTGCTATCAAGCCGGGGGATGTCGTCACTATGTTGTCGGGTAAAAGCGTCGAAATTATCTCGACGGATGCCGAAGGACGCATGGTGTTGGCGGATGTGATGCACTACGCGCAGCAAACCTATCAGCCTGATTATTTGGTTGATATCGCCACACTCACTGGCGCAACGGGCGTTTCGTTAGGCAAGGCGTTTGCATCTTTGATGGGTAACAGTGATGAGCTGAAAACACTGGCCAAAACGGCGGGCAATAGCTGCTCAGAACCTTTGTGGGAAATGCCTATTAGTGCAGATCTTTTCGAAGCGTCGCTGAAAAGTGATTTCGCGGATGTTCGCCATGGCAGTGAAGATGGCGATGCAGGTGCGAGCGTGGCAGCGACTTTCCTTCATCACTTTGTGGCACCCGATCAGAAATGGATACACATCGATTCTGCGGCGATGTCTCTTGGTATGTCGCATCGAAAAATCTATCCAAAAGCGGCGTCAGGGTACGGCACATTTTTGCTTACTTCGCTTTGCCAACATATTGCATCTTTGACGAATAACGAATAACGAATAACGAATAATGACCAATAAGGACTACCCCATGATTTTGCTTGCCAACTCTGAAGCCTACCCTGGCATCGAAGAATCTGCTCGTCGCTTGCAAGCCGGTGAAGATGGCCTGATCTCGTTGATTGAAGGCATTAAATTGGTCGAACTCGACCCGCGTGTGCGTACTGTTGGCTACGGTGGCTGGCCTAACGTACTTGGCGAAATGGAGCTTGATGGCTCTGTAATGGATGGCGACAACTTGCGCACTGGTGCTGTTGGCGCTTTGAAAGGCTACATGCATCCCGTGGATGTTGCACACCGAGTGATGACAGACCTAAATCACGAGATTCTTGTGGGTGAGGGCGCGGCAATTTTCGCCAAAGAAATTGGCGCAGTCGCAGGCAACAACCTAATTGAAGACTCCAAGCAAGTCTGGTGGGAAAAGCTTGAGCAAGCGATGACCCCTGAGGAACAAGCAGCATTTCCCAATGTACCGCTTGCTCCATTGTCCAATAACGCCACAGACCCAGAGCGTGTGCGCGATACCACTGTTTTTTTGAGCAGTGACATCAACAAAAAAATCAGTGTTGCCACGTCTACATCAGGCTGGGCATGGAAGTACCCGGGTCGTTTAGGTGACAGCCCAATTATTGGTGCGGGTTCTTACGCGGATAGTCGTTATGGCGCGTGTGCATGTACGCATACGGGTGAAATGGCAATTCGTTGTTCGACCTCCCACGCTGTAGTGCTTTACATGAAAATGGGCATGAGTTTGGATGACGCTGTCTATGAAGCCATCAAAGACTTGGACTACCTAAAAGACGGGTACACCGAAGGCGTCACCATTCACGCGATTGACCGCTTCGGCAATCACAAAGTGGTGAGTCTCAATTGTCCTGGCAACATTACTTACTGGTTCTGGCAAACGGGCATGGATAAGCCTGAAGAGCGTCAGGCTGAAGTGATCTTCACGCGATAGTTTCGCCATCAATGATCAAATAAAAAGCCGCTTTTGATGAGCGGCTTTCTTTTCACTGTTATTCGGCTGTTGTTAGAGCGTCGTTGTTAGACGTTAACGCGGGTTATTTCCCAAATGGTGCTTCGGTCGACACCCAGTTTTTGATTGTCTCTCGGTCAAGCGATACATAGTGATAGTAGAGGTGATCGATAGCCATCAACATGGGCAGTTGCGCCGAAATCATGCCCGTACGCTCTTCGCCATTGAGCGAGGAGGTGAGCAAGGTTGCTGTCGCGGACTGTGACATCTTCGATTTTGGATTCGCTGAAATCAGATAGGTTTCGATACCACGGCGTGTCAGGTTTTTCACTACCTTAGCCATGTCATCATTTTGCGCATTCAAACTCAGCACGATCACTAGGTTATCGGTTGTCAAAATGTCTTGGTACATCTGCATCGAGTTTGTGTCTTGTACCACTTCAACGAACTTGCCGAGACGCCCAAATCGAAACTTAAAGTCCGCCCCCGCGAGTGCACTGAAGCCCGTGCCGAACACATGAATGATTTGGTGTTTCGCGATAGCGTGGGTGATTTGGTTGATAATGTCGCTATCAAGGCAGTGTTTCAGTTGCTGCAAGACATCGAAATAATCTTGATGAAGACCATCGTTTTCAGGTTTGGCGAGGGGGTTCGCGCTGTCCAATTGTTCTTGGTAAAGAAACAGGAATTCTTTGAGGTTATTCAGGCCGATTTTTTGGCAAAAACGCGTAATGGAGGCTGTGGATACGCCAATGTCCGCCGCCAGCTCTTCAATGGTTTTGACAGGGCGACGTGCGAGAAAATAGTCCGCAACTTTGTTGTCGGTAGTGGTGAATTTGCTCCGTGCATATTCAAACAGCAATCCAATGTCTTTGTTCATCAGTACCATAGGCCATCAATCATTCGCCCCACTACCGTAGGGCGAACGCTCCTCTTAATCAAGCGTGATCTTAATGGTGCGGATTTGCTTCGCACGAAAGTCGCCAAGTTGAATCACATTGTCATCAACCACCAAGGTATTCAGGGTGTCGAGCATCAGGTTGGTTTCTGCCGCGTGTTTGATTGCTGCATGCTTCACAGAGAGTGAACCTGTGTTTTCGATGCTGTATTCCGATGGATTAAACAGACGCACATGCAGGGCGTTGTTGTCGAACTGCACGCTACTACAAACAAGTTGCGGTGCATCTAGGGTAAACAAACTGTCGCTATCTTTTACCGCGCGCTCGAGCGGATGCATGACGAAATATTTCAAGGTATTGGTGAACTGATTGAGCGTTTGCGCTTGATAGTAAGGCGTATTCACACTCCACATTTGCCATTGCCGCACAGCGGTCGCTGGCGAGAAGCTTGAATCAATGTGTAGCCCAAGTGTGATGTGCTGGTGGCCTTTCATCTGGCTATCGGGGGTGGGGATATATTTAAACTGCTGACCTGAAGCAATCCCAGGGCGGCGAAGAAGGTCGGGCTTACCCAACCAACCAACGCTGCGGAACAACGTGAGGGCGAGGGTGCCGCTAGGCTGTTCCGCGCTATCGATAAGCACTTCATACTCTTTGATGCCTTGGGCGAACACGGTCAAGCTGGCTTGCTCATCGTGCAGGTTGGCATAGTTGATCATCGGGTAAATCCCGCAAGGCTCTTCTTTCCAGCCGCGCTCACGCCAGTCCGCCAACTGTGGTTGAAAGAGTGGACGACGCGCAAATCCAAATGGCGTATCCGCAATGCTTTCTTTGGCTTTTATCGGGCTGTTGATGACCAACTGTAAGCGGTGATCGTCGGCTTGGTTATCGATGGTCACATCGATCTGCAATGGCTGTTCATCGTTGGTGAGCGTTACCTTCACGGTGTACTCGCAAACGGTGTCTCGGAAACCCTGAGCGCGAGCTTCTAAGTTTTCTGGTAGCAACCATGTGCCTTTCAAGGTCATCTGTTGTTTACGCTGACCGGATTGTGTTGTGCATTCTGCGTGACTGAATGACAAGGTGATTACCCAATCATTTTCAGGTGGCGAGTAGTCGTAGGTATCGCCATCATCGCCGCCATCACGCAGCGTGAAGGCTTGCGGCCAATGCTGGCCAGTTTGCTTATCTGTAAGGTTCAATTCGCCGTTTTGATAGTCGATACGGTAGCGATCATTCTCGATGCATTTGCCAAGCACGGTGGGTAACACTTGCGCGTCTTTTTCTGGCACTTCTTGAATGATAAGGGACGTGAAACCTAATGCGGGAAGCGCATGTTGAACGGCGATGTCAGTTTGGTAGTAGTAGCCATTCGGGTCATTGTCTTCGGCATTGCGTTGGATACTGCCGTTGTAGTGCTGGTTTTGCGCTATCACATCAAACGCCACGTTCTCACCGTCTAAGGTGCTCAGCGTGAAATGGTTAGATTTGGTTGAAAGCGTGATGTCTTGTACCTGATCGCGGGTAACCGGCAAGGTATTGAACAGGGTCAAACGCGTGCCGTTGTCGAGTTCTGGCTGAGAGTCTGCCAACTTACGCACTAAGTAGTCTCGCGCTGCACTCGATGTTTGATCGACATGCTCAAAGCGTTCAACGATGATCTTGTTGGTTTTGTCGGTGTTGCAACCGCCGGCACTATCATGGGCGTGGTTACGCGTCATGGTGCGCCAAAGGTTATTAATGAGTTCAGGCTGATAGCCGATGCCATAGCGCGTGGCGAGCGCCATAAGGGGCTCAAGCTCAAGGGTGATGCGTCGTTCAAGCATATCGTTCAGGCGCTTATGATCGGCGCGTGACGAGTAAATGGATCGGTGGATTTTCGATACTTGCCCATCGATCATCTCGCCGCTCAGCGTGTCCATTGGCAGGTCTTGCGCGGCAAGCGAGGCGAACAGTTTGTCGTAGCTGCTTTCAATCAGCTGGCTATCAATGTTTGCATCTGCCAGCTTTTGATTAAACAGCGCAATACGTTCTTTGACATTGCGATCGACGAAGCGCTGGTCGCCGCCCAATGGCAGGGCAACATGATGGCTCAGGCAGTCTTTCTCAACTTGTTGTGTCAGTGAAATGGCATCATCAGAGTAGATCAGTTGCCCGCCCACGTAATAGCCATCTTTGATGTTGTAGAAAAGCACGTGGCTGCCATCTTCACTTTGCCATTGGCCTTCTCGGTGAGGATAAACGTCCGTCGACAGTCCGCGCCAAAACACCGTTTTATCGATGCCGACGCCGTTATAAATCTTTGGCATGTCCATGCTTTGACCAAAAGAGTCTGGCACGTAGCCCAGCATTTCACAGCCACCGAGTGATTCGCCGAGACGAATACCCAGTTGCAGGTTTCGGATGATGGATTCACCCGAAATGATCAGTTGATCGGTTTGGCTATACCAAGGGCCGATCTTGAGTTTTCCGCTTTCGACCAAATGACAAAAGCGTTCTTTGTGTTGCGGGCAGGCCGATAAATAATCTTCTACGATGCTCAGTTGTCCATCCAAGTAGTAGTTATCTACCTCGCCTTTTTCGAGCGCGTCCATCACTTCTTCGAGGTGATAGATTAATTGAATGAGCGATTCATGAGCGGAGAAATACCACTCAAAATCCCAATGAGTATGGGAGATAACATGTAGTTGTTTTTTCATAAACCTGTCCGCTTTGGAATGCTATCCGTTGATGCGAAGGTGCGGCTCAGTGAGCTGCACCTTCATGTCATTGGATATGTAAACTCACGCAATTACGTGTTGAATGGTGTCTAAAATGGCTTGCGTATCGTTCTGTTGTAGTGTGTTTCGAATATCGGGTTTCATCATGGCGCGCGACAACTTAGTCAGCATCACCAAGCTTTCTTCAGCGCCTGACTCTGGAATCGCTAACGACACTGCCGTGGTGACTGGTTCATCATCCATGGTTTCCCATTGGATAGGGTGGGCAAAGCGCACCACAAAAATCGCTGGTGTTTTCACATGGGAAGATTTGCAGTGTGGCACCGCTATTCCGCCGAGAAACCCTGTGCTGTCGTGAGACTCTCGCGCTTGTAAGCCACCTGCGAAGCCATCAATGCTGTCGATGTAGCCCAGTTGATGCGCGTGCGCAGCAATGAACTGAAAAGCTTGCTGCTGTGTCGTAGAGTGGGCATCAGTCAGAATATGTTCTGCGTTAAATACATTGCTCATCAGGTTTATCCATTCACTGTGGTTGAGGCGGCAACAGCGGGTGTGACTGCTTCTTGCTGCATGGTGGTTGATGCTGCGCCCGCGTCTTTTGCATCAGCAACAGGCTGTTTAGAAGGGCGTCGCCAGAATCCGATAATCATGGCCGTGGTTGCGATACCCGCGAAGGTACAAGCAATCCACGTTACGAAAGGAATCGGCTGCTCGATGTAACCGATGAACGTACCCAACGGAGAACCGATACCGCCATAGAATTTCACGTCCAAGTAGCCAACAAGGCCACCGGCTAGTGCTGAGCCGGCCACACTGGCGGTGATGATTTGAACGGGGTTCGCCGCAGCAAATGGAATTGCACCTTCAGTTACCCCGACAATGCCCATACCGAACGCGGAGTTTGCAGACACTTTTTCAGTGTCAGAGAAGCGGTTTTTGAACAGTTTTGACGCCAAGAAGATACCCAGCGGAGCAACAGAGATAGCCGCTTGCGCCGCAGTGCCTGGTACAAAGTTAGCGCCTTCAATGCCATATTTTGCAACGGTGTCTGTCCAAACGGCAGTACCGAAAATCAGTGCAGTTTTGTTGACTGGGCCGCCGAAGTCGAAGCCGATCATGGCACCGATAATGGCACCGATGATGAAGGTAGACGCGCCATACGTGTTGGTTAGCCAGTTTAGACCTTCATAGAGTGCACTCATTGCGCCAGCAATAGGTTGTCCAATGAAGTACAGCACCACAACGGTAATGAAGAAGGTCGCGATCAACGGGATGATCATGATAGGAACAAGCGGTTGAAGCAGTTTCGGCCATTTGATTTTCTTCAGGTACTTCACGAAGTAACCAACAAGGAAAGCAACAAGAATGGCTGATAGGAAGCCGCCACCTGCGTCGGTACCCAAGAATGCAGGGTCATTCGCCATGTATGCACCCAGCATCGCTGGAGCGATCGCGGGACGATCCGCGATGGAGTTTGCGACGAAGCCTGCAAACAGTGGGATCATTAGTAGGAAGCCGATCTGACCCACTTTGAACAAGTGCGCCATGAAGTAACCGAGAGGTTCGGTTTGGTCAAAGCCCCACGCGACCATGCGGCCTAGGTCATCACGCTGGAAAGCGAAAATATTCGCGATGGCCAGCAACAAACCCGCAGCAATAACCATGGGTACCATGTAAGAGATACCGCTCATGATGTGCTGAACAAAACCGTTCTCAGTGGTTTTACCCAAGGTCACGTTACCGACTTTTGTGCCTTTCGCACCAAAGACGGTCGCGTTTTCTTCTGCTTCTTTGATAAGTGCCATTGCGTCGCGAATCGCGGCTTTTGGACGTGCTTTGTAAACACGTTTCCCTGCAAAGCGAGCAAGATCAATTTCAATATCAGAGGCGATGATCACTAGCTCTGCATCGTTAATTTCTTGTTCGGTCAGGATGTTTTGCGCACCGATTGAACCTTGGGTTTCAACCTTTACAAAAAAATTGTGTTCTTTGCCAGCTTGTTCAAGGGCTTCAGCTGCCATGTAGGTGTGCGCAATACCAGCAGCACAGGCGGTAATCGCAACAACATTTTTGGTCATGAGGTTCTCCTTCTACGACCTTCAAATAGGGATTTGGCTGAGAGATGATGAAAACATTTCCAATTTAAGACTGTGATTGAGCGCATATTAGTCATTTTGTTGTAAATATTTACAGTTAAATGGTGCACTCCATCATGGAAATATTCTCAGAAAGCTGTAAATTTTTTCACCACAATCAGAGTAATTTTTATTCTGATGAATGAATTTTCACACCCAGCAGTGAGAGTGACACCATGCCGCACACGACCAACCAGACCGATACATTTTCATATTTGGTGCTTTCAGAGATCGCAGGTCGTTTAGAGGGAAAGCTAAATACCGAATGTCATTACGCGGTTCCATGCGGAGAGATGCCACTTCTCGCGTGGTGTACGCCCAATGAACGGGTAGATATCGTCGTCGAAGGTTCGGTAGACATGATGTACAGCCGAGGGAATGGTGAGCGAGGGTTGGTGCGCATGCTGCCTGGCGATGTGCTTCGCATTAAAGCTCACGGTTGGAATTTGCCTTATGCGAATGAGGCAAACACCCTGAGTATCTGCTGCCGTGGCGAAAAGCTAGGACTCAGTTACAACCATTGGCAAGATGGTCGTTGCATCAGTTTGGCAAAATGGGCCATGCCATTGACCTCTCTGAATGCGTTGTTGCTTGGCTTGACGTCTGAAGTGACGGGCTTGAGTGATGTGAAACTTGATGTGTTATTGCAAGCCATTTCTCGAAAGCTAAGTGCCAGAGCTTCCGATGTCTCCAAACAAAAGCAGCTATTTCATCAAATCCTAACCTACATGCGCTGCCATTTTCATGAGTCAATTTGTCGAGAGTCGGTGGCTGAGCATTTTTATATTTCAACGAGCTATCTTTCTCATCTGTTCCGACAGCACAGCGATATTGGCTTCAATGAATACATTAATCGAGAGCGCTTTGCCCACGCGAGGCATCTGTTGATAGAGAAAGGGTTGCGCGTTAAACAAGTGGCGCTGGAAAGTGGATTCGTGGATGCAGATTACTTTTGTCGTCTATTTAAACGGCTCGCTGGGATGACGCCAACCCAATATCGCCAGCAATACATCAGTCAGCAGCACCAATTTGTTCAAGAAGTTACGCAAGATTTTTCGGCTCGCTCCTAACGATTGTTTTAGGAAGAGGGGGGATGTTTCGCTGAGTGTGAAATCGTATGAGACGTGGCTGCGCGGGTACAAATAAAAGGCAACAAAAAAGCGCAGCCGAGGCTGCGCTTTTTCTTACACATTAAGAATTACTTCTTGATGCGTAGTACTGGTGTTTGACCAACAACAACAGAACCAGAAAGCTTGTTCAGCTCTTTGATTTCGTCCATGTTAGAAATAACAACAGGTGTCAGGGTAGACTTCGCTTTTTCTTCTAGCATAGCCAGATCGAATTCGATGATTGGGTCGCCAACTTTAACAGTTTGACCTTCTTCAGCGATACGCTTGAAGCCTTCACCTTTTAGCTCAACAGTGTCGATGCCGAAGTGAACGAACATTTCGATGCCGTCTTCAGATTCGATAGAGAAAGCGTGGTTAGTTTCGAAAATCTTACCAATGGTGCCGTTAACCGGTGCAACCATTTTGTCGCCAGTTGGTTTGATTGCGATACCGTCACCAACGATTTTCTCTGCGAAAACAACATCTGGCACATCTTCGATGTTTACGATTTCACCAGAAAGAGGTGCCATGATTTCAATCACACCTGCATCGCTGCTGTCGTCAGAAACCAGCTTCTTCAGTTTGTCAAACAGACCCATAGTGTTTGCTCCTAAGCGTTATCAATACTTTGCTGCCGTATTCTAGCAGACAGTTTTCTCAGCAATGAATTTATCTACGTGTGCAGTGATTTCAGCTGCGGTAGGCATTGCCAATGCTTCTTCTGCCATCGCTTTAACATCAGCAAAGTTAGCATTACGGATAATTTTCTTGATGCGTGGGATAGAGATGCCGCTCATGCTGAACTCATCAAGACCCATACCCATTAGCAACAATGTTGCTCGCTCATCACCTGCAAGCTCGCCACACATGCCAGTCCATTTGCCTTCTTTGTGAGAAGCGTCAATGACTTGCTTGATAACGGTCAATACAGCTGGAGACAATGGGTTGTATAGGTGCGAGATCATCTCGTTACCACGGTCAACCGCCAGAGTATACTGGGTTAAGTCGTTTGTACCAATGCTAAAGAATGCAACTTCTTTCGCTAGGTGGTGAGCAATCGCTGCCGCTGCTGGCGTTTCAACCATTACACCGATTTCGATGTTCTCGTCGAACGCATGGCCTTCTGCACGAAGCTCAACTTTGTACTCTTCGATCGCCGCTTTAAGCTCACGGATTTCTTCTACCGAGATGATCATTGGGAACATCACGCGTAGCTTGCCATGTGCTGATGCACGTAGGATTGCACGAAGTTGATCGCGAAGAATCTCACGACGGTCCAAGCTGATGCGAATAGCACGCCAGCCTAGGAACGGGTTCATTTCTTTTGGCAGATCCATGTACGGAAGATCTTTGTCACCACCGATATCCATAGTACGGATAATAATTGGGTGACCTTGCATTGCCAAGGCAACGTCTTTGTACGCTTTGTACTGCTCTTCTTCAGTAGGCAGTGCGTCACGATCCATGAACAGGAACTCAGTGCGGTACAGACCAACACCTTCACCGCCGTTACGGTTGATACCGTCACAGTCTTTCACTGTACCGATGTTGCCGCAAACTTCGACTTGGTGACCATCAAGAGTGATTGCTGGCAAATCTTTCAGTTTTGCTAGCTCATCTTTCTCTGCGATGAATTCGTCGCGGATCGATTTGAATTTGTTTAGCTCTTCGTTGCTTGGGTTGATCACAATCTTGTTGTTGATTGCATCAAGTACCAGCATATCGCCGTTGTTCACACGCTTAGTGATATCGTTAGTACCAACGATTGCAGGCAGTTCTAGCGAACGCGCCATGATAGAGGTGTGTGAAGTACGACCGCCGATATCTGTAATGAAGCCCAGAACATAATCGAGGTTGATTTGCGCTGTTTCAGAAGGCGTTAGGTCGTTAGCAACCAAAATAACTTCTTCATTGATTGAGCTCAAAGACACGATATTGATACCCAGTGCGTTTTTAATGAAACGCGAGCCAATATCACGTACATCTGTTGCGCGCTCTTTTAGGTATTCGTCATCTAAAGACTCAAGCGTTACAGCTTGTTCTTCAATCACGCTATAGATTGCGTATTCAACAGAAGCGTTATTGTCTTTGATGAAAGCTATGATTTCTTCTTCTAGCTCTTCATCTTCAAGCAGCATGATGTGACCTTCAAAGATTGCTTCTTTCTCTTCACCGAAAGTCGCAAGAGCTTTTTCTTTAATCACTTCAAGTTGCTGTTTAGATAGTTCACGCGCTTCGAAAAGGCGCTTGATTTGCGCGTCTAGCTGATCAGCTGGAAGCGGGTTTTTGTTGATGACGATGTCATCTTCTTGAAGTAGCAGCGCTTTGCCAAAAGCAATACCAGGAGATGCCAGGATACCTGAAATCATAGCCTTACCTTACATTTGATCAATTGAAATACTAATGGAAAGAAAAAGAGCTGGATTATTCCAGCTCGTCCATTAGCTTAACTAGGTGATCAACGGCTTCTTGAGCTTGTGCACCTTCAGCTTTGATAGTAACCACAGTACCTTTAGTTAGACCTAGAGTTTGCAGTTTGAACAGGCTAGTTGCGCTTGCTTCTTTACCACCAGATTCAACAGTGACTTTTGCTTCAAAGCTTTTTGCTTCTTTAACAAACTGAGCAGCAGGACGAGTGTGTAGACCGTTTTCAGCAGTGATTTCTACTTGCTTTTGATACATGTTTTACCCCGGTACATTATTTATTTAGGTTTATGTATTAAATCTGTGGATAGCTTAAACCGTATGGCCTGTTTTGGCTATCAATGGACGTTAAACTAACCAAGATTTACATGCCCTAGCTTAATCCAAGTCAATTTTTTGTGACATTTTTCCGTAAATCGATACCTGACTCACTATCGAGTCGAGGATTAAATTCGAGCTGGAAAATAAAAGGCTGGGAATTTTTACTAGAGCAGGCAGAAAAAATCAAATAAAAAAGCCCTGTTAGGGCTTTTTTGTTATCGACAATACGATTGTATTTAGGTCAAGAATACCGATTATTGTTGGTTCTCTAGCTCTGTAAAGATGCCGGCAAACAGTGCAGTACTCAGGTAACGCTCACCAGAGCTTGGCAGTATTGTGACAATGTTCTTGTCTGCAAATTCAGGCAATTCAGCGATTTTATTGGCAGCGACAACAGCAGCACCTGATGAAATACCCGCCAGAATACCTTCTTCTTCCATCAAACGACGAGCCATGGTGATCGCTTCGTCTGATGTCACCAATACCGTCTTGTCAATCAAAGACAAATCTAGGTTGCCAGGTACGAAGCCTGCGCCGATACCTTGGATTTTGTGTGGTGCAGGTTGCACGTCATCACCGTTGACTGTTTGCGTGATAACTGGAGACTCAGCGGGCTCAACCGCAACCGTTGTGATTGCTTTGCCTTTGGTGTTTTTAATGAAACGGCTAACACCTGTTAGCGTACCACCGGTACCAACACCAGCAACGAATACGTCGATTTCACCTTCAGTATCTTCCCAAATTTCTGGACCAGTGGTCTTTTCGTGGATTTCTGGGTTTGCTGGGTTATCAAACTGTTGTAGCAACAGATACTTCGCTGGATCAGTAGCAGCAATTTCTTCTGCTTTAGCAATAGCACCTTTCATGCCTTTTGCTGCTTCAGTTAGAACAAGATTCGCACCTAGTGCTTTAAGCAACTTACGACGCTCAAGGCTCATTGACTCAGGCATGGTTAGCGTCAGTTTGTAACCGCGAGCGGCTGCAACATATGCCAATGCGATACCTGTATTACCACTGGTTGGCTCAACCAGCTCAACGCCTGGCTTCAGTGTGCCTTTTTTCTCGGCATCCCAAATCATGTTTGCACCGATACGGCATTTGACGCTGAAGCTAGGGTTACGCGCTTCAATTTTAACCAACACTTTTCCATTAGATACGCGATTTAGGCGTACGAGAGGAGTGTTGCCAATGGTGGTTGTATTGTCTTCGTAAATTTTACCCATCTTCTTCGTTCCTTCGGTTTGTTGGGGAGTACGATTAAGAGCATAACTTTCTTTCTGAAATTGCAAAGGAATCGTTAGTTATATCTTATTGTTATCGATTTGGTTTCAGATGAAGTTCTCAAAAAAAGGCGAAATCTTAGTCAAAACACCTTGTTGCGTCGTTGTTCATGATGATGAACAACGACGCAAGTAACGTTGAAAGGCAATTTATTGGTGTCGGTGAGGGGATTAGTAGCGAGCGAGTTGATCTCGATACTTGTCTACCCACATGGCTGTAGCGCCACAAACGGCGGCTGGCATGACGAACAGGTTCAGTATTGGAGTCATAGTGAACACCATGACTAATGCGCCAAAGCTCATGGTTGCACCTTTTTGTTCGCGCAATGTGGCTTTCATGTTCTGAAACGGCACGCGGTGATTGTCGAACGGGTAATCGCAATACTGGATCCCCATCATCCATGCACTAAATAGAAACCACAGCACTGGGCCTAGCGTTTGACCGACAACGGGTATCCACATGAGCAACAGTAAGCCGAGGGCTTTTGGCAGGTAGTACCAAAGTTTTTGCCATTCGCGTTTAAACACACGAGGCAGATCTTTAACCACGTCAGTAATACCGTCATCAGGAGGGCGCTTCCCTGTTAACTTAGCTTCTAAGTGTTCTGCAAGAAGGCCGTTAAATGGGGCGGCAATCCAGTTGGCAACGGTACTAAAGAAATAAGAACAGATCACAAGCACGGCGATGGCAAGTAATGGCCAAAGCAGATAGGAAAGCCAGCTAAGTATATCGGGTAGGTAGGCTAACCATCCGTTGATCCAATCACTAAGCTGTGAAAGCACTACGCCAATCAAGGTTCCCATGAGCAGTAAGTTGACCAGCAGTGGAATGATCACAAAGCGGCGAACGCCGGGTGTGAATGCCAATGAAAAGCCGCGCAAAAAATAACTGGCGCCAGAGGCGGGCTGTTTGGCGAATTGAGTGGGTGTCATAGTCTCTCCTAAATGTTTCTCCCACAATGTTAACGGTTTCACAATGAGATTGGCAATTTACGTTTTGGATGAATTTTTGGGTCAGCTTATTGTCAAAACCTCGAAAGAACAGTGACTTTTTGAGTGTTCTGGCGGTATGGACGTTAACTTTTATACACTTTTTGGTACAGTAGTCAGCTAATGGTATGTGCGACATTGCCAAAGGTTGTACCAAGGTGTTTAGATGGGTACTCCGTTCGTCGTTAATTGGATAGATGCTGAGATTAAATGATGCAGGAATTGCGCCTTGTTTTAATCATTTTGGGAGCTGTGGCTATTGCAGCATTGTTGCTTCATGGCCTATGGACCAGTAGGAAAGAAAAACCTGCCAAATTTGGTGAAAAGCCAATAGGTAAATTGTCAGATGCCGATGAGACTGGGTTCGACCAAGATGGTATTGGATCTGTTCGAGTTGTTCGTTCTGGTAGTGAAGACAAGCCAAAAGCGGATCGTAAAGAACCAGGGCTAAGCTTCGGCGATAAGTCTGAGGTGGATCCGTTGTTCGCGTCTGAATCTGGTGCGGACGTGACGCTTGAAAAAGAGCGAGACATCGATTTACCTGCTTTTTCAGCGTCTGATGTTGAAGAGTCAACGCCTGTTGCCTCAGAGAGCACTCAGCCATCGAAAACGTCGCCGCCCGTCGATTTTTATCAAACCCATGACGATGAGATTGATGTCGTGGTGAAAGATGATGCCATCACTGAACGTGAAACGGGCACAGATGCGCATGCTATGATTGATGATGCTTCTGATGTGGTTGACGATGGTGATTTAGCGGCAGAGGAAGAAAGCCCTAAAGCGCCAGAGCAGCAAGTGTTGATCATCAACGTTCAATCCGGTGCCAATAAAGAGTTCAACGGCGAGGAGCTGATTAATTGTCTCGAACAACACGGGATGATTTTTGGTGAGATGGAAATTTATCATCGTCATGCTGATCTTGCTGGAACGGGGCAGGTGCTGTTTAGCGCTGCCAACATGTTTAACCCGGGTAGTTTCCCATTGGCGACCATTCACCATTTCACCACACCGGGTATTACGCTATTCATGACGTTGCCGTGTTATGGCGAGGCGGAGCAGAACTTCAAGCTGATGCTTCAAACCGCTCAACAAGTCGCGGATCAACTGGGCGGCTTAGTTACCGATGATAACCGTTCAATGATGACGCCACAGCGTTTAGACAGCTACAGAGACAAGATTAAGCAGTTTCACTCTCATGCTTAATCAATAAAAGTGCTCATAAAAAACGCCCCTATTGCTAGGGGCGTTTTGCGTTTAAGGTTTGTTGAATAAAGTTCTTGTTTACCTAGGTGCTATTACTTCACTTCGCCCCATGGACCGCCGTTAGTCGGTAGGTCGCCTTTCGTCCACCACTTCGCTTTGTAGCTCTTGCCACTGTATTCAACAATGTCACCACCAGAGTATGCCACGCCTTTACTCCAGCTTTGATTCACGCCACTTTCTGATGTCCACACTGCGGATGCGCCAGGCTCTTCGCCTTTGTTCCACCACTGTGCCGTGTAGTTAGTGCCAAGGTGTAAAACCGTATCCCCAGCGACATAAACTTTCGATGCATCCCAGTCGCTTTCACCAACTGGAGCTGATGCTTTCACGTTGATGGTGATAGTGGTTTGTGATGTCGCATTGCCATCGGTTGCGATCACGGTAATTACCTCTGTTAGGTCTATCGTGGTGTTTGGCGCAACATAGGACAAGGTTGCAGCGTTGCCGTTGACGGTCAGTGTTCCAGCACTTGCGGTAAAGCTAATCGCATCATTTTCTGCATCTGTCGCTGAAATTGAGATACTAGTACTTTTCCCGCTATCGACAGTGACTGACGACGGTGCGTTGATGACGGGCGCAGTGTTTGCAACCGGCTTTTTCACTTCAAGTTGGAAGCTGGCATCTTTGTCTTTTACAAAGACCAGGTTGCCGTAAAGGTCGCTGTTGTCCCAAGCGACAACGCCATTCGGATCGATCTTGCCGACTTTTGCCGAACTTGATGATGCATTCACTGAGTCAGCGATTTGCTGTGCCCATACCGATTCGACGTCGTTATTCGCATCAATAGGAAGCTTTTCAAACACAGTCTCTGAACCATTACCGTCAAATACACGGAACCAAACGGTATCGCCTTGAACTGCATCGGTTGTGGATTTCACAAAGCCGCCAATGCTTGACCATGTAGGCGCGATAACATCGCCACCAAAGCTTAAGTCGCTACAGTTGTAGAAGCCTTCGCCTGCTGGGTCATCTCGCTGCCATCGTGAATACAGAACTGCATTGCCTGTACGCTCTGTCGGTAGCGTGATCTGCATTTGGTAGTATTTCTTTTCATTGATCACAACCACAGGAACATTGCCGAACTCGGCAATGAGATCCAAATCTGACCATGCCAATGCATCGGTGGCTGAGTTGTAGCCTGCATTTGATAGATAGATTTTCCAAATGCTTGGGTTATGTGGGGTGGATGCGCGATAGAGTAAAGTTAATTTGCCGTTGGCAGCGGGATCTATCGGGGTGGTTTGCCATTCAGATGACGGAATGTCGAGACCCGCTTTTTTAGGGTCGGCCGCCGCACACAATGTGCCATCAGGAATAGCGGCCTCTACTGCAGCTTGACTATTGAAATTGGAAACCAGCTTGGCAAATTCAGGTTTTTGAACAAACGGAAACCAGCCAGATTCTTTAAATGCGGCGCGACAAGCGGCATTAGGAATGGTTGAACCGCTGGTTGAGTCCCAGTATCCGCCATCGCGGTCACAGACTTCCTGACGCGCCGGCGGATAGTCCATATAACCATGCGCAGCGGCGAATTGTGACACCATTGCTGATGATATTGCGGTGAGCACGGCGACATAGGGTAAGTGTCGAGTTCGTGACATGATATTTCCTCTAGTGTTGGTTGTTTTTAGTATTTTTTTGTTTGTGCACTAGAGGTTGTGTCATTTTTTTGGCGAGGTTCAATTTGAGTTTCATACAAATTAAGGGTCACTCGAAAAAGAAACTGACTTGTTACAAAATGGTGAAAAAACACCATTAAAACAGGAAGGTAAATCACTAAAAGCGTGTATTTCCGTTTTAATGACTGACAGCTTAACTTGTTGAGCTATATAGACTAAATGGCATTGCGGTGTAGGTGAGGGCAGGGCTGTGGGAATACAGAGGAAGTGAGAAGGAAAGCCCTTCTCACTTCTCGTTTAGTCAAATAGAGTTATTA
This sequence comes from Enterovibrio calviensis DSM 14347, assembly GCF_000621165.1. Lineage (GTDB taxonomy): Bacteria > Pseudomonadota > Gammaproteobacteria > Enterobacterales > Vibrionaceae > Enterovibrio > Enterovibrio calviensis. Next base: position 68,713 of record NZ_KK211217.1, read on the forward strand.
GGACTTATTGAGTGCTGATTCAATCAGAGGGGCAAGTTTCTCTGCGGGTAAGTAACCTGGAACCACTTCATCACCAATGATCATGGCAGGCGTGCCACGAAGACCTAATTGTTGAAACAAGGTGTAGTTTTTCTCGACCATCTCATCGGTCGCTTCCTGATGCTTGAGTTGATCTCGTGTACCTGTTTTATCTGCAATACGTGCTAACGAGCGCTGATCATGAGCACTTGGTTTGGTGAGGAGTAATTGGTGAACATCGAAAAACTTTTCACGATCTTGCTGCCAAACGTTGAGCGCATACGCCGCTGAGTTCATGTCCGACAAAGGCGCGCCCATTTCTTTCAATGGTACATAAATATTGACCACTTTAACGTCTGGGTAGGCTTTGGCCATGTCTAGGAGAACGGGATCAAGGCGTTTACAGAACGGACAGTTGTAGTCTGTAAAGTTGATGATCGTTAGCTTAGGTTCCGTTGCGCCAAACTGCGTGTGTTTTGGATTGCGATAGAGATAGTCATCATTGGCAGCTATTATGCTCTTGAAGCCTTGTTGCTGGGCCACATATTGGGTCAGGCTTTGATGCAAGCCTGAAATGATATCTGGGTTTTGTTCCAACAATACATTGATGTCATTGAGTTGCTGCTGCTGTGCTTCGTTCAATGACGCTTCAGACAGTGCGTTGAAAGATGTCAGTGTGGTGAACATCGCCAAAAGCGCGGAAAATAGTTTATTTTTCATTTTGTACTCATCAATTATTAGGAAAACCACAGGCGAGCCAGCAGACCCGGCGGCGTAGTAATACCTGTGGTTATAGATTCAATCTTGCCATCTTTGATAATGACGATGGTGGGTGTTGCTTGGACTCCCCATTGCTGTCCAATCGCGCCTCTCTCATCATTGACGGTATCAAACTCAAGATCATGACTATTGAGATAACCGCTGACTCGTCGGTTGTCGCCAGACGTCATGGCAATGGATACCACTTGATAAGAATCGGACAGCCAATCAACGGTTGGCGTGACAAACTTGCACGCTGGACACCATGTCGCCCAGAAATAAAGCACGACGGGTTCATCACGACTGGCTGTGATTAAGTCGATGGTGTCTCCCGATATTGTGGTCAGTACCGTGGGTGGCACAGTGCCTTTTGGCATGTCTTGGGTTCGCCACCAATCTATCGCGAACGTCATGATGCTGAAGAGTACGATCAAGGTCGCCAACTCTTTCAGCCACCACGTTGGGTTCTTCCATTTGCTTTTGGGTTTCACTTGTTGCGGCGTGTTGTCACTCATAAGACGATCCTTGTGCAAACGCGATGGCGCTGAGAACGGAATCCTTAGAAAGGATCACTGGCAGAGGGATGCCATTTGGCGCATTGGGGCCATAAACGATATTGAACGGCACGCCATATCTGCCATGGCGTTGCAGGTACTGAGTAACGGAATCGCTAGGCGAGGTCCAATCGCCTTGCATTCGAATGATGTTTTCACCATTGAGTGCACTGTAAACTGGCTCTTGAAGCAATACGCCAATCTTGTTGGCTTTACAAGTGATACACCAATCTGCCGTCACATCCACAAAGACGGTTTTACCTTGCCCCACATAATGACTTATCTGAGGTGAGGAGAGTTTCTCCCACGTATGATCAGAAGGTAGCGGTATGGCCCATTTGGATGCTGTTAAGCTTGCGGTCACTATGCCAATCACCAGTAATACCATCACCAAAGCACTTGCCACTACGGTTGTTTTCCGTCCGTACACTCTGGCTGTACGCCATAGCAACACGGCGATAACCGCCAAGATGATGGTAATGACTCCGCCCAAAGACAGATGATTTCCTAATAGAGATATTAACCAGATGCTGGTGGCTAACATCATCACCCCAAAGGCGACTTTTAAGATGTTCATCCAGCGGCCGGGTTTGGGTAAGCGCTGGGCGATGGATGGCATTGCGGCAACCAGCAACCAAGGCATTGCCATACCGAACGCTAATGCAGTGAAAACGACAAACAGCATGAGGTAGTTTGTGGTGAGGGCAAAAGCGACGGCCGTTCCCAGAAAAGGCGCAGAGCAAGGTGTCGCGAGTAAGGTCGCAAACATGCCTTGCGTGAAATGACCTACGTAAGAGTCATCCCCTTTGCTGGCGAGCCAAGTGCTTGCTGTGCTCGGAAGGCGGATTTCAAATAAGCCGAGCATGTTGGCAGCAAAAACGGCTGTTACTGCCACCATCACACCGATAAAGAGTGGGCTTTGAAATTGAATGCCCCAACCAAATGCGTGGCCGGTAAGCTTGAGTGCGCTAATAAACGCCGCAATCACCCAGAACGAAAATAGAATTCCCAACGCAGAGGCAATGAATTGGCGTCGAATCTGAGATTTTTCTAATCCTTGCGCGGATACAACACTGCTTAGCTTCATACCGAGAACGGGAAGGACACATGGCATGATGTTTAAAATCAGTCCGCCCAATACGGCAAATAAGATCGCCGTTAAAAATGCCGGTTGCGAAGGCGAGGTTGCAATGCCTCTTTTCGCTGTCGATGCATGCTCTGCGATAAAGCTGTCATCGAGAAACGTTACATTGAGTGTTTCGTCCGTTAACTCCGGTTGTCCCATCCAACTGCTTGCGTCAAAACGTGCGCGCAAGGTATTTCCCGTGACTTGAATGTTGGGAACGGAGAAGAAGGTGTCCTTAACCGCGTCGGTGTTTCCATCAATTATCACATCCGGAGTATTCCAGCCCGTCGCTTTTTGTGCGGTAACGTCTAATTGCTGCGCACTTGGATCCCATACGACAGACAGCTCATCAATAAGCGGTGAAGGTTGAGGCACATTGCTCATGCCTTGTGCAAAAAGATGAAGGGCATTTGGGTCAGTGATTAGTGCCGAAGGGGTGACGGCTAGATCAATAGGATAGTCTGTCAGAACACATATCGTTGTGCATGAAGATATGGTGAGTGTCCCCTTGATTGTCACTGGCTTGTTGATGTCTTCGACCGTGAACGTCAAAGGGAAAACAGCGCGACTTTGGTATCCGAGTGTATCAATGCCCAATAAATCAAAGCGCTGAGGAGCGGGCCAATGCCAAGTAATGTCTTTGATGTTTTCTGATGCTAGCCAGTCAAAACTTGGTGCAATGCCGCCTTCACCAGGCGTTCGCCAATAGGTTTTCCAATCATCCTTTAATTGGACTTCCAAAAAGCCATCAAAGGTATTGTCGTCAGGATTGGTTGAGCCCGTTAACACGATGCGAGTGCTAAGCGGCGGGTGATTGGGGTTGGTTAGCCAGCCTGTTGAAAGGCTTTCTGCGTGAGCTGTCATTGCAGCCGACAGCGCGATCACGGCACTTATAATGAGTAAAGCGAACCGTTGTGAAAATGTCTTTAGCGCGTACATGTATGTATTCCTAGAAAATAAAACAAATATAAAAACGTCTGGCATGTGCCAGTTTTTAATGTGTTTATTCTTTAAAAACGCAAAACGTGAGGTGCAATCGCCGGGGGGGCGGAATGGGTTCTATGGTCTTTGGAACAAATGTTGATGTCGATAGCAGCCAAGCAAGAATGGCAAACGCTAGCACCCACATGGTGAATGTCGCCGACTCCCAAGTAGACGATGACAACTGAACAAGGTTTTCAGAGAGCTCGCAATGACCGGCCGATGTTGGGTTGGCTTGATTGGTCATTGGCTGGGAAGTTAGGTTAGATGCCTGAGAAGTACTTTGGGTTGATGACGCGCCGTCGATAGATAGAACGGGGCTATTGATACCGCAAACATTGAACAACCCTGCGTTTTGCGACAGACACACAAACACCACCCACCATACCAAGGTAAGTGCCCACTGCGCGCGTGTGCTGGGTGTTGTTGAGGGTTTGATTTGTCGTAACATCTAAAGCTCTGTGTTATCGAATCTGTCGTTTATCTCTCTATTGAACACGGTTGGACGCAGATTGGGAATGTTTGTTCAGTATTTTTTTATAAAAACATCTAAATCCAAAAAGTTGCATGAGGTAAAAAGCTGTCAGGCCCAAAAAATTGGGCCTGACAGGTGGAACGAAACTTGTTGATGAATCGCTTCTATGGCGTATCAGACACTGGCGCCGTTGCGTAGTGTTGAGGGCCAAGATGCGTCACTTCAGGAATGATGGTGGCGACTGTCATGGTTGACCATGTGCCCGCAACGATACCGATGAACATGGTGATGGAGAATCCGTACAGTGGCTCTCCGCCGAGCAACCAAAGCGAGCCCACAGAAATCAGCGTGGTACCCGATGTGATCAAGGTACGCGACAAGGTAGAAACAATGGCGCGGTTGTTCAATTCAGCAATCGGCAGACTGACGTTCGCTTTCAACAGTTCGCGAATGCGATCCGAAATGATGATGGAGTCATTGAGTGAGTAACCCAATACTGCCAACAATGCTGCTAACACGGTGAGGTTGAATTCCATTCCAGTGATGGAGAAGAAACCTAGCAGCAAGACCACGTCATGAACCAAGGCCAGTAATGCACCTGAAGCCAGTCGCCATTCGAAACGCATGCTTAAGTAGCCAAGGATCACCAACAGCGTAATCAATACTGCTAATCCCCCTTGCTCTGCGAGTTCTTGCCCCACTTGTGGGCCAACCAAACTGACGTTGAGCATTTCAACGTTGTCTGAAAAACCACTGAGTAGCGTTTTGATTTCAGGCTGATCGCTTAGCGTCTCAGGTGCGGCATAACGAAGTACCCACTGACCTGGGTCACCGGCTTCTACCACCGACACGGGTTGGTTTAATGCGGTTTCTAAGTGAGATTGGATCTCTTTGGCTGTCAGGGTTTTATCCAGTCTGACTTCACTGATCATACCGCCCGTGAAATCGAGCCCGTAGTTCAAGCCTTTCGTGGCGAGTGTGAAAATGGAAATCAGCATCACCACGCAAGAGATGATGCTGCCTGCGTGGCGCAATTTGGTCATATTTTTCATTGTCATCATGGTTATACCCTCACATCACGGCGCGCATCTTTACCCCAAAATAGGTTAATCACCGCGCGAGAAGCGAAAATACCCGTGAACATGCTGGTCAATAGACCTAGCCCCAATGTGAGGGCGAAGCCCTGAATCGGACCATTACCGATTGCGTACAAGGTTGCGGCGGAAATTAGCGTGGTGATGTTTGAGTCCAAAATGGTGGCAAACGCACTGCTAAAGCCAAGATCGATTGATTGCGCGAAGCTTCGTCCTTCCCGCATTTTTTCTTTTATTCGCTCGAAGATAAGCACGTTGGTATCAACGGCCATACCGATGGTGAGAACCAGACCCGCAATACCCGGAAGCGTCAGAACGGCCCCTGGCAGTAATGCGATAAGACCTAGCAACATCACCATGTTGATGACAAGAGCAAGGTTCGCCACCCAACCCAGTTTGCGATACCACACCGCCATGAACAACAAGGTCAAACCCATGCCAAGAGCCAGCGCCGCGAAACCGTTTTGAATGTTTTCAGCGCCCAAAGAAGGGCCAATGGTGCGTTCTTCAACAATGGTGACCGGCGCAGTCAGTGAGCCTGCGCGCAGCAATAGCGCCAAGTCTTGGGCTTCATCAAGTTGGCCGACACCCGTAATGCGAAAGCGATTACCCAGTTGAGATTGAATCGTCGCAATGCTGATGATGGTGTTGGTTTGCTCGACATTGCCTTTGCTATCGCGGCTGTATTCGCTATAAGCCGTGCCCATTGGGTCGCCGATGTGCTTCGCCGAGTAATCTGACATCATTTTGCCGCCAGAGGCATCCAGTGAAATGTTCACTTCTGGCGTGCCCATTTCGCCCATTCCAGCTCGCGCATCCACAATGTGTTCGCCAGAAAGAATCGGTTTACGGCTCACGTAAACAGGGGCACCTTTGTCATCGGGGATCATCATTGAGCCCGGTGTCGGTGATGTTTTCACTTCATAGAAAGCCAAACTTGCCGTTGCGCCGATAACATTTTTTGCCGCAGCTGGGTCTTGAACGCCTGGCAATTCAATGCGAATGCGGTGCTCTCCTTGACGTTGAACGGCCGCTTCAGTGATCCCCAATTCTTCGATGCGGCTGCGCATGGTTTGCAGGTTTTGTTGAACAGTCAGGTTGGTCAGTGTTTGTTTTTCAGCCTCTTTCAAGCGGACTGACAAGCCCAAATCACCTTCACCTTGCACATTCCATTGCGGGAATTGCTCGCGAATATATTGTCGCACGGCACTTTGCGCCTCATCAGAGGGCGCATTTACCACGAAACCATCGGTGCTGGACTGGTGAACACGTAAGCCACGAATGCGGCTTTCGCGGGCAAAGGTTTTGACGGATTCTGCTGCCTGATCGGCGTGAGAGCGGAATACCTGCTGCATATCCACATCGAGCAGGAACTGCACACCACCACGTAAATCTAGTCCAAGCTTGATGGGTTTAAAGCCCATTTCAAGCAACCAACTTGGCGCGGCGGGTACCATACCGAGGGTGACAATGTCATCTTTGTTCGAGAACTCCGTCAGGATACCTTTGGTTTTGTTCTGATCGGCGGCATCTTGCAGAACAACGGTGGTGCTGTTGCCTTTTTGGTCAATGCGTTTTATGTCGATACTGTGAGCATCTAACTGATGTTTGAGGGTGACAGGGGCAGCGCCATTGTCTTTATGCTTGATGAAAACTGCGGCTTCTTCACCAAACCAAGAAGGGAGGGCGCTGAGAAGCATAATAATGATGGTCGTAACAAGAACGACGTATTTCCATGCTGGATAATGGTTCAGCACGGTCTTTCGTTTCGATTTTAACTGCATAGCAATCGTCTCACTGGCAACAGGCCAGCAACTTTGTCTTATACCAATCAGATTGGTATTCATTCATGACACGTAGAGACCCGCCAATACGACAAGTTCGCGTATGACTAAGTTTTCAAACGTGCAAAAGCGGTGAGCGAGGCGCTCAAACAAAAGAATTAAGACGTGGCGTCAGATTGGCTAGCAAACCGATAGAGAAGGTTGGATTCCTTCCATCCTGAAATCCGATGGGAAGAAGGTAGGGCTCTTAGCGTCCAATCGTGCCAATAACGCGAAGAAACATACACATGGTGCAATCGAGAGGGAATGCTTGAAGGTTCAAAATCGAAAACGAGTTCGTAGTTTGGTTCCGCATTGTGCAATCTCTCGGGTAAGAAAGAGCCATTTCGAAGCGTGGATGCTAAATCGGGCGCGATGGATTTTGCGGGAGCGCGATGTTCTAGATGAGCATCGTTTTGTGATTGTGAGGTATCTTGCTGATGTTGGTGTTGGTGAGTCGCGGGAGACAGAACAACGCGCGAAAGATCTGAAGCGGCTGTTTGTTGGTCAAAAGATGTTGATGCACTAGCGGAAAAACAGACGAGCAGAAAACTGAGCAAAACGCCCAATAGACTTCGTTGTTTATTCCAAGAACGGCACATACAAGGACTCACCCATAAATTCGGTTTCATATTACTGGCGAGGACGGCTTTCAACAAGCAATGAATGCGGCTTTCTGCGGGATACTGTGATTGGTGAATCTTGTTCATCATCGATGAATTTCGACACGGCTTAACTGCAACGAACGTAAGCTTGAGGTTATACTAGCGCCTTATTCTATTTATCCTTTACTCGCAGTTTGAGTGAAGAAGACTGACTGGGCTGAATTGATGACCTCGGATATCCAACAACAATTGCAAGCGCTGAAAGAGCAGCTTAATTATCATGGCCACCTTTACTATGTAGAAGACAAACCAGAGCTTCCTGATGCAGAGTATGACCGTTTGATGCAGCAATTGCTGGCGATAGAGTCAGAACATCCTGAATTGGCTTCTGCAGATTCTCCAAGTCAACGCGTTGGAGGAAAGCCGTTAAGTGCGTTTGTTCAAGTGCGTCACGAAATCCCAATGCTATCGCTTGATAATGCGTTTGATGATGACGAGCTAAAAGCCTTCGAAAAGCGCATGAAAGACAGATTGAACGACACTTCTGATTTTACGTATAGCTGCGAGCCAAAATTGGATGGCCTTGCTGTCAGTTTGATGTATGAAAATGGCATTCTCGTTCAAGCGGCAACCCGTGGTGATGGGGCAACAGGTGAGAACATCACGCACAATGCCCGTACGATCCGCAACGTTCCATTACAACTTCAAGGCTCAGGCTGGCCGGCACGTTTAGAAGTGCGCGGCGAAGTGTTTATGCTCAAAGATGGCTTCGATAAGCTGAATGAGAAAAACCTAAAAAAAGGTGAAAAAGCCTTCGCCAACCCCCGAAATGCCGCGGCTGGCAGCCTTCGTCAGCTAGATCCAAAGATTACTGCAACCCGTCCTCTCCGCTTTTATGCCTATTCGGTGGGTGTTATGTCTGAAGCGTTCGGCGATTCGCATATTGGCCGTTTAGAGCAGCTTCGTCAGTGGGGCATCCCACTTAGCCCTGAAGTGAAGAAAGTGAATAGCCTAGACAATGTGATTGCTTACTACCAAGACATCATGGAACGCCGTAACACTCTGCCATATGAAATTGACGGTGTTGTGATTAAAGTCGATGCTATTGCAACGCAAGAACAACTGGGCTTTGTTGCTCGCGCGCCGCGCTGGGCCATTGCTTATAAGTTCCCAGCTCAAGAAGAAATCACCACGCTTTTGGATGTTGAGTTCCAGGTAGGCCGAACCGGTGCCATTACGCCTGTTGCCAAGCTTGATCCAGTCTTCGTCGGTGGTGTGACGGTATCTAATGCCACGCTGCACAACGCAGATGAAATCGCCCGTTTAGGCGTCAAAATTGGCGACACTGTGATTATTCGTCGCGCTGGCGATGTTATTCCGCAAATAGTGAATGTGGTTGAAACCAGAAGACCTGACGACGCAAGAGACGTTGTGTTCCCAGCGGCTTGCCCTGTGTGTCATTCACACGTGGAACGCATTGAAGGTGAAGCTGTTGCCCGTTGTTCGGGAGGTTTGATTTGCCGCGCGCAACGTAAAGAAGCCATCAAGCATTTCTCATCGCGTAAAGCGCTCGATGTTGACGGCTTGGGCGATAAAATCGTTGAGCAACTGATTGATAAAGAGCTGGTTCAAGCCCCTGCGGACTTGTTCAAGTTGTCTGCAGGTAAAATCACCATGCTTGAGCGCATGGGGCCGAAATCAGCACAGAACTTGGTGGAGTCATTGAACAAAGCGAAAGAAACGACGCTGCCACGCTTTATCTACTCGTTGGGCATTCGAGAAGTGGGTGAAGCCACGGCGGCGAATCTAGCGAACCATTTCTTTACACTTGAAGCGATTCGAGAAGCCACAGAAGAAAAGTTGATAGAAGTTCAAGATGTCGGCGTCATCGTCGCTAAGCATGTGTCGTCGTTCTTTAGTGAAGAGCGTAATAAGGAAGCCATTGATGCGCTAGTGGAGGCTGGTATTCATTGGCCTGAAATAGCAGCGCGCGATGAGAATGTTTCACTGCCGCTTGAGGGCAAAGTGGTCGTGTTAACAGGAACCTTGTCGCAAATGTCTCGAGGTGATGCCAAAGCAGCACTTCAAGCGCTAGGTGCAAAAGTCACAGGAAGTGTGTCTGCGAAAACAGATTTGCTTATTGCTGGCGAAGCCGCGGGCTCAAAATTGACCAAGGCACAAGAGTTAGGAATCGATATTCTTGATGAAGATGGAATGATGGCGCTAATTTCTGGCTAATTTAAACATTCATAGACGTGATAAAACGCCAGCTTATGCTGGCGTTTTTTTATGTGTCTTAGGTCAGTTGCGATCCAGATCTAATATTTCACGAAGAGAATTATGGTGCCAAATTAACCAATTGTTGGATGTTTTATGAGAATAATTATATGTGATCTTGATCGCTGTGATTTTTAATCAATATTTTTCTCAGTATAGAAATGAATGTAACTATATGAAATTAATAAATTTATATTTTTAGTTTTATTGTTTTATATGAATAAGAGATCCTGATCACGAAGTGGTAGGGAACTTTGCACCTAGTCATATTTTTTTAACAACAAATAAAGTTCTCGTTGATGTTTTTTTGTGTGGAAGTAGGCTGATTACATCGATTGAGGGAGAGTTCAATCGGTTTCTAAAATTCTAAAGCGATAAGGTTTACGTCGTTTTAGAAGTGCAAATAATCTGATCATTGTTTTCGGCGGCCAACCTTTAAAACAGTGAGATGGCATTTAGATATCCCTTTTAGGAGTTATTTTCCATGGAAAAAATGTTTAAGGTTTCAGCTATTGCAGCAGCAACTTTCGCGGCATTAGCAGCAACCCCTGTAGTTGCTCAAGACAACTTAGGTTCAGCTTACACCGGTCAAGTTTCAGAGTTTTTTGCTGATTCGACTATCAGCGGTAACCTTAACCTTTGGATGCGTGCGCGTGACCGTGGCGGTGTAGATGCTGATGGTAACAACACCGAAAAAGAAACGAACCTGAACCATGGCAGCATGTTTGTTAACTTGGGTTTTAACTCAGGTTATGTAGCAGATACTGTTGGTGCCGATGTTGTGATCTACAGCACTTGGGACATGTGGAACGACGGCGGTACCGGTCACGAAATGAACTTCTTGGATTGTAATGGCCCGAATTCTTCGGACTGTTATGCTAACCCAGAAAAAGGTGGAGTTTCTTTTGCTACGGCTGCGGCCAAGTTTAAATTTGGCGACAACGTTCGTGCAAAACTAGGTTACTTCCAGCCTTCAGTGCCTAGCGGTTTGGGTGTTAACTGGTCATTTGCTCCAGGTACTTACCGTGGTGGTGAAATCGGTGCTTCGTTTGCTGGTGTTGACCTTGGATTCGTCGTGGCAGACGAGTACAAAGCACCATGGTTCACAAATACCGATGCATTCATTGGTCAAGATGGCGGTGAAGAGACGTTGTTCTCTCTTGGCGCGCGCTACACGCTAGGTAGTGGCATTGGTCTTGACGGTGCTTTTTCTAAACTGGATGAGCGATCTACTGCTCACTTTAAAGTGAAAGGCACAACTGACGGCGGCTTCTACTGGTCTCCACAGCTGTACGTTGTAAAAGATGACAATCAGTATGATGACGGCGATACAGGCTACCAATTCGCTTTCTTGTCTAGCTACTCTGCAGGTCAATATAGCTACCGTGCTGAAGCAACTTATACATCAGCAGAAGAAGATGGCAACTGGTTTGCTTATCGCCCAACTGCTGGCTACGGCGGTTCAAACGGTGCGTATGAAGTATGGTGGAACAACCGTTCTGACTTCAACCACCATGGTGAACTAGCTGTATTCGGTTCTGTTGCTCGTGATTTCTCTGATATTGGCGGTGAAGGTTTCAGTGCTGGTCTAAGCGCAGCATATGGCACTGGCGCTGGTGTAGATGGATATAAAGATCTGACTGAGTATGCATACAGCGCATTCGCTAACTATGCGATTCAAAATGGTGCTTTGACTGGCGCAACTGTAGCCTTCCACTACACCAACTACTACAACGATTCAGATGCACCTGACTGGGCTGTTTACGGAAACGCATTCCAAGACGAGACTGACTTTAAACTTATCGTTGCTATCCCATTTAACGTTAAATAATGTTGTTGGGCATGCAGGCAAAACTAAGCGTGTGATTGCTTGCTAGAACACAGTAAATTGAAAGCCCTTGATTTTGGTCAAGGGCTTTTTTATCTGCCTTAATATCTACTTTGTTACTAAGTATATTTATTTGGACGCGAATCGTTTTTTTAGTGGTACATTAATTTCCATTAAAAAATAATGAGATATTGGTCGCATTTAATTTTGTCGTCCTATACTCCAATAGACACAACATTGGAGGAATGTCACATGAAAAAAAGAACTTTGATTGCAGTTGTATTCACTGGACTTGCTTTTGTTCCTGGACTCGCGTTCGCCACTGGTGGAGTTTCTGCAGTGCCAATTTATCGATGCGTTGTTGATGATAACAACATTGATTCCACGTATGTGCCAGCATATGTTTGCCGCAACATGAACGGTAAAGTGATACTTTAGCGATGTCTTAAGTATCGGTTGTATGAAATCGGGGTAACTTGCCCCGGTTATTTCTGTCTGCAGTGAATGCTTGGATTTCTGATTTAAACCTCTTACATACCAGCCTCAATGTGAGTTAATACATAATTCTCCGCCCAACTAACACTGTTCTATTTTCTTTTTCATGAAACACGTGTATTAGTATTTGCGCCTTATCGCGTAGTTTTTTCATGGAGGGCTGTATGAAACAGGTTTTGAAATCAGTACTAGTATTGGGAGCGTTAGTTCCATTTTTCGCTAGTGCGGCAGTTAATGTGAAGCTCCACAAAGATGTAGAAGCGATAATTGTTAATGGTGAAGAGTTACCCATGTTGGTTATGGGGCAGAGCCAATTCTCAATGGAAAACGGAACCAACCAATTGGTTATCCGTCTGTCTAAGTTGATTGCGACAGGTTCAGAGTTCGAAAAATTCAAATCAGACCCGTTGGTGGTGACTTTTACATCCGAAAACACAGACATTTTGATCGAATCTTCGCGCCAAATTGATCGAGAAGCTCAGGTAAAAGACTTTAAACAGTCGCCTGCTTTTACTTTGACTGACCAGTCGGGAAATTCAGTTTCTTCTCAACAAGATGTTCTTCCCCAAACACCTGGATTTTTGCGGGACTATGAAAAAGAGCTTGCTAAGTTTAATGCTAAGCAGGGAATTACCCTTGGTGTAACTTCGCAAACAGCTTCTGTTGTTGCACAAGCCCCTAACGAAAAAGTGTCGGAAATCAATCCAGTACCCGTTGAGCAAATGATGGTTTCACCTCAAAAAAACACGTCCATTCAACGAGTTAATGGTGTTTCATCAGAGAATTCAATCATTTTGTTACAGGCAGACTTTTTGCGAATGAGCCCAGATCAGCAGAAGCACTTTTTACAGTGGGCAGTAAAAAATGTTCGCTCTTAATACTTTCTATTGATCGACGACGTATAAAATAAGAACGCCCTTGGGCGTTCTTTTTTGTTTCGGCTAGAGGCAATATCTCTAAAGAACGATTTTGCCATCACCATAACGGCAAAGCAGGGAAGGCATTTCATTGGTAGAGCCGTCACTGTATTCACAAGTGACTAGAGGACCCGCTTCCGTTGCTCCTGATGCGCCATTGGCTAACACTGAAAAGCTTGCTGCAGAAGTGAAACCTGACGCGGCGATAATAAGTAGTAGTTTTTTCATCAGTATCTCTCCTAATTGTTTGCTATGTCCTTCACACTTATGTTAGGAGTCATTTACATTTTTTGTTAAAAAATAAGATCTAAATCTTATTTTAGATACTAAGTGGTTGTGGTTTTAATATTTACATAGCTTTCAACTGTCGCATCTTACTTCTCCATAAAGTCTAACGTTGTTCAGGCGTAAGACTCCGCTTACAATAGTGTCTTTACGGAGCTCACTCCGCATCACTCAAATTTTGCCAAACGTAATAGGATTAACATGAGCGTTAAAACACGTTTTGCTCCAAGCCCAACAGGTTTCTTGCATGTAGGCGGTGCTCGCACTGCACTTTATTCATGGCTTTACGCTAAACATACTGGCGGGGAGTTTGTCCTTCGTATCGAAGACACTGATATTGAGCGTTCTACTCAAGAAGCAATCGATGCGATCATTGAAGGGATGGAGTGGCTAGGTCTAGATTGGGATGAAGGTCCGTACTATCAAACCAAGCGTTTCGATCGCTATAACGAAGTGGTTGATCAGCTATTAGCTGAAGACAAAGCCTACAAATGCTATGCACCAAAAGAACTTCTCGATGAGATTCGTGAAGAGCAAATGGCTGCAGGTGTTAAGCCACGATACGATGCTAGCCATCCACGCGTGATCGCTGCAAATGCTGACGCAACAGAAAGCTCTCCTTTCTGTATTCGTTTCCGCAACCCTAAAGAAGGGACTGTGGCGTTTGACGATAAAATTCGTGGCCGGATTGAGATTGCTAACAGCGAACTCGATGACCTAATTATTCGCCGTACTGATGGCAGTCCAACCTATAACTTCTGTGTAGTTATTGACGATTGGGATATGGGCATCACCCAGGTTGTTCGCGGTGAAGATCATATCAACAACACGCCTCGCCAAATCAATATCTATAAAGCCATTGGTGCTGCAGTGCCCGAGTTTGCGCATTGCTCAATGATTTTGGGTGACGACGGCGCGAAACTGTCGAAGCGTCACGGCGCAGTGAGTGTGATGCAATATCGTGATGAAGGTTACTTGCCGCAAGCGTTGCTGAACTACTTGGTGCGTTTAGGTTGGTCTCATGGCGATCAAGAAATTTTCTCTTTAGAAGAAATGATTAGTTTGTTTAGCCTTGAGTCGGTAAGCAAGTCAGCGTCAGCATTCAATACAGACAAGCTTCTTTGGTTGAACAACCACTACATTAAGACAGCAGAACCTGAGTACGTTGCCAAATATCTTCAATGGCACCTTGATGCCAAAGGCATTTCGACTGAAAACGGCCCAGCAATCACAGACGTGATTAAGTTGGTTGGTGAGCGTTGCAACTCTTTGATCGAGTTGGCTGAGCAATGTCGATACTTCTACCAAGATTTCGAAGAGTTTGAAGCGGGTGCAGCGAAGAAACATCTTCGCCCTGTTGCAAAAGAAGCCCTTGAATTGGCACTTCTTAAAGTTAAAGCGCTGGATGTGTGGACGGTTGAAAACCTGCACGCTGTTATCGCTGATACGTGCAGTGAACTCGACCTTGGCATGGGCAAAGTTGGCATGCCACTTCGGGTTGCAGTTACTGGCCAAGGGCAGTCGCCATCTGTTGATGCTGTAATGGTATTGGTTGGACAAGCGCGAGTTGTTGCTCGTATCGAACAAGCGTTAGCATTTATTGCTCAACGTGAAGCGCAATAAGCCACGAAACTCCTCTTAAGGACATCTGCTAACTGAAAGCCCCTCGTAGACATTACGAGGGGCTTTTTTTGTTCAAACCTCGAAACCGATGACGTTCCGCTGCTAGCTCAATTCTCAACCTTCCGCTCGAAAGAAATATGCGTATCAGCTCACTTTAAATCATTTAGGTTTTGGCTTTTGGTGTTTATATCTTTCTGGGATTTGGGGTGAACTGTGATTGCGGTCGTGCTTATTGGGTGTGATGTGAATGTCTACTCGTCTTTATGGTTTTTTATATTGATATAACCTTCTGTTTTTAAAGTATTTATAACCTTTTATAAGTTAAATTTGAACCAATTCAAATTTCATTCAGCAATGTGTTTTTTTTTTATCGATACGAATTAAGCTCCACTTCGTTGATAAATCGAATCAATAAATAAACACCGGTGTCGTTGCTTACGGCGGCCAACTAAGAGCAGCAAACTCTCCACCGGGCTTTTAAAATTTAAGGAGTTTTCCATGGACAAAACTTTTAAACGTTCACTACTAGGTATGGCTGTTGCAGTTGCTGCAATGTCTGGTTCTGCCAATGCAGCAATCGATCTGAACGGCGAAGCAGTACAAATGTACGGTCAAGCAGCTGGCTTCATGCACATTACTAACCCAGAAGTTGGTGATGGCGCAGCGCAAGCGGTTATCGAATCACGCATTGGTTTTAAAGGCCGCGTAGCATTTGAAGAATTTGGTCCTGACTTTGTATGGCAAATTGAAAGTGGTGACGCGAACAACACTGATTACGGTGCGTTCGGTATGCGTGATACCTTCTTGGGTCTAGATTTTGACGGCGTTGGTAGCTTCAAATTTGGTCGTCAGCTTGTTGCTGCTTACAACTACGTTGACTGGCCACACTCAAACCCAGGTCTAGGTAACGTATTCGATTGGCACAACGCTATCGACGCTTCTTTTGAAGACCGCGCAAACAACAACTTCCGTTTTGACTCTGCTACTTGGAATGGCTTCAACTTCCAAGCAACGTTGAGCGGCATGGGCTCATCAACTGACGCACTAGTTGCAAGTATCGCGACATCTTACTCACAAGATATGTTCAGCGTTCATGCTGGTTACTACAACCAAAGCAAATACGACGCGACTGTAGCTAAAACTGAAGATAGCGTTGTAGTAGAGAACGGCGTAGCTGTGGTTAAACCTGGCACTGCTGCAACTACTGAAGAAGCTGGCGATGTGTCTTACACCATCGTTGGTGGTAGCGTATACCTAGGTGACGTGACTCTTACCGCTGCATACAAAATGATGGAAAATGGTCTAACAAATGATGACCAAGATGCATACTCTGCAACTGCACAGTACGTTATCGACGGTACTTGGGTACTGAAAGCAGGTTACGCAGCAACAAGCGAATCTAAACTGGGTAATGACGATGATTCACAAGCAATCACTGGTCGCCTAGGTTATTTGCTTCCAAGCACTTACCTATACATGGACGTGCGTTCATATGACATGAACGGTTCTGATGAAGCATCAGACGGCACTAACATCCTAATCGGTGCTGAGTACTACTTCTAATCTCCTAGAACGTTGTCCTTAGATATAAACGGGCCTTTATGGCCCGTTTTTCTATTTGTAGTGAAATAAAAAACAATGGGACCAAAAGGAAGTGTATTAAGGAGTTTATGTCTAGGAGGATGCAATGAGGCCAAGAAATGGCGCTCCCACAGGGACTCGAACCCCGATCGATCGCTTAGGAGGCGACTGCTCTATCCTGTTGAGCTATAGGAGCGGAAGGCGCTGCAGTAGGTAATTAGCAAGCGCCGGACGATCAGTATACCTAAAAGAATCTTTAGGTTAAGGCTTTCATAACGTTATAGCGTGTGTTTGGTTACCATATCACCAATTTGGATGCTTGGGCTTAGCTCTGGTGGCGAAACCGAGATTTCTGCAGAACTTTCATAAACACGCGTGACGGTGAGCTTCATGTCACTTTTTCGAAGTTGTGTTCTGTTCACGCCATATTGGTCTGTGAAAGATGCATTGTGCCAAAGTGCTAATTCATCGCCGTATTTCACGCCGTGAATACGACCGGCACTTATTTGCCCTGTTTGACCATTAATGGAAACCACTTCTGGCGTGCTTGCTCGGCAGGAAAGGTTGCTTTCCAAATCGAGGAGAATATTGCGGCTGACACGTTGAGCCATTTCCCCATAAGGCGATGTCCAAAACCTTGCTGTTTTGGTATCCACTTTGCTATGACGTTCAAATGGCCATGCGGCAATATCTCGATAGATATTTTGATAAATGACTTCACCAGACTTCCCATCCAGCACGTCGATAGACATCGCTAATTGGCGATTGGTCTTGTCTTTTGCCAATACTTTTTCATCGAGCGTGGCCGACATGTCTGTGATTGAACCGATCAGAACATATTGAGCGCCTGTATCTTCGGCAATCATAGCGGCAACATCTGGCTGCGTTGGGGAGACATTGTGAGGAGTGATCCCCTGCGCAACAAAGCTTTGTGCTTGGGTTTCAATTTGACGCTGAAGCAACACTGTAAAGTCATCACCAAACTGAAAAATTCCGCCCAACGCTGCTTGCTGCGGAGATACAATGTCGAACCTGCTCATCAGCAGTCCTTTTTTGTACTGATTCTTGTGGCAAGCTTTTGCCGTCGGGTAGATATCAATACGGGCCGTCAATTTAGTGACGCCATCGCGATTCTTGGCATCAAGTACCTGAATGTGTCGGATTTCATTCCCGCTGAATTGGTAGTCGCTGCGTGACTCAGCCAAATAAGGACGGATTTCTGCCAGCCCGGCAATATTTGCCCCTGAGTACCTTAAAGCCTGAAAAATGGCATCTTCCAGTGCACGTTCTCTCGCTTGCTCTTTGCTTTCTAAAATAGTGCTGGTGCCCGTCACTTCGTACCATGCGGCGTTTGCGGTGGCACTGGCCAATGCCATACAGGCAACGAGCGGCGTAATAATTTTTTTGCGCATGACCCTGACTTCCAATAGTAGGTACAAAAATTGCTAGACCAGATAACATCGCGGAAAAAGCGGCAATGTGGTTAACAATGACAGTCAAAATATAACCCCATTGATGCAAATTATGTTCCTAAAAGTTGAAACTATAAATTTGTTATCGTTTCTTCTTGGTTGAGCCTTATGCCAGCCCTAAAACGTGTCCGGAGCCAGACAACGATGAAAAACTGGATAGTGATATTACTGAGCCTTGCAACCGCATCTTGCGCTTACAATCCGATCTATAACGGTAAAGAACCGTATGCGGGTAGTGAGTTTTTGTTGCAGCAAACACCAAGGCATACGCTGGATTACTTCCTCGACGGTCTTGCTAGCGAATTGTTGGAAACCAACAATTACCTGACGGCGAGAACACCACTGGCTGTGGTGTCGTTTGTCGATGTTGAAGAAATGAATCAGACCAACTGGTTAGGGAATTCCGTTACCGAAGGGATGATTTATCAAATGCAGCGACGTGGTTTCACTCTCATCGATTTTAAAAATACCGGCACAATTCGTGTGACGGAAGAGGGTGACTTCTCTTTAAGCCGAGACTGGAAAGAGCTGCATCCTGAACAGCAAATTGATTACGTGCTGACAGGCACGATGCTTCGCCAAGGTGGCGGTGTGCTTGTTAATGCGCGCATTGTCGGCATGCGCTCGCGGGTTGTTGTCGCGTCGGCGCAAGGCTTTTTGCCTGCAGAACGCATCGGCAGAGACATAGATACATTGAGAAAAGTGCGTATCGAAGACGGCGTGATTATTCGCGGTGATCAAAGGAAGCACTTACCTGACACCATCATTTTGAAACCTTAAAGGTTCATGGAGACACAATGAAGATTTGGTTATCTTTGGCCATGCTACTGATGATTTCAGCATGTCAGCCCATCACTCAAATGCGCTCAGAAGAAATGCTGTCAGCCGTCGGAACGGCGTCGATCAGTGCGCAACGTGGCGATACCTTTGAAGAAAAACAATTTCGAGCCATGCGTGCTTCAAAACTTGAAGCATATAAAGAGCTATCTGAGCAGGTGTATGGCATTCGCGTGAGTGGTCTGACACAAGTAGACGATCAGCAACTTGGGCAAGACCGAACTCATGGCGCTTCTGACGGAATTATCCGTGCCGCCGAGGTGATAGCGAGCTATCAAGTGGGCGACAGCTATGTGACGGAACTAGAGTTAAATCTGCGAAAAATGAACAAGATGAAAGAGTATGGCGAATCCCATCATGTTCCGAGAAATGATGCGATTATCTTCTAGCATTGAAGTTGTCGCTGATAACGTTAATCGTCGGCGTGAATGAATGAATGAATGAATAAAGCTGCCCATGGCGGCTTTTTCTTTGCCTGTCGTTTTGTTTCGCGAACATATTCAGGTGGATGGCAAAGATAGGAGCATATTTGTTAGGTATTGAAGGAGTAGGTGAACAGACCAACTTGAAGTGGAGCTGGAAAGGTTAGGCTTTTACGTTGGTGCCAAGCGTACGACTGCCAGAGGCTTTACCATCGCTGTCGTAAGTCATTTCATGTTTGCCCGCGGCTTCTTGGAATAGGTTTCTGAGCTTGTGGATGCTGAGATGGGCGCGCTGTAATGCGATACCATTGGCTTCATTGAGTTGATGACATTGTTCCAGAACCGCTTTTATCTCACTAATGGTTTGCTTCGCATCATCAGAAGGGGATGCCGCCTCTGGGCACTTACCAATTTGGGCATCGCAAAGCTGAATCGTTTGTATGAGCGAAAGCTTTTGTTTCGCATACGATGCGATGTCTGAGGATTTTCTGGAGGCTATCGCCAACGTCTCATTTTTCATGACGTCAAGAAGCTCACTGACATTATCTGTCTGTGCTTGAAGGAATTGCTCAAAGCTTGTTACTTGGTCAGACATGGGCAATGCTAGATTCCGCGGAAGTCATCTTCATGCTTCAACATATTGCTTGCCAGTTTGTCTGCATCCACTTTATACGAGCCGTTAGCAATGGCCGCTTTGATTGCCGCAACTTTCGCGCTATCAAAGTGACTTTCACTTGCCATTTGTTGATTGAGCGCACCAATAGCTTTGCTCTCATCACTCATAGAAAATGCATCGGTGCGCTGTGTGTTAACTTGCGCTGCACCGGACTCAACTGAAGTACTTTGAGTTTTGTTTTGATTGGTTCTGTTCGTATTTATGGGTTGACCAGAACGCAAATGATCGATACTTGCCATAATAAAGCCTTATAAATGTCCGAACCTTCTGTTGCTCACAGTATCGGCTGTACTCATATGAACTTTAGCACTTAATTGCATCAAGTTAGAATTTTACTGCGACTTGGCCGACAGAGGTAATTATACCATCCACAATCCGATTCGATTTGCTGTTACGGATTTTAATTTGCTCACCGAGAGCACCATCACTTAATGCTGTGCCTTTTGCAATAATATTCAGTCCGTTACCGGAGGCCGTAATAACGACTTCGTCATTTCTGCACACCATGCAAATGTCATTGCCCTGAATAGGTTCGCCAATTCCTACAACTCGTTTAATTCTAGACCCAATAATCGTGGAAGGGTTCGTATAGGTCTGCCCTCGCTGAAATCGAGCGTCAACCAATTGAACAATCAAGTCACTTTGGCTAATTGTCACGCCGCGATCCATCGGACGCTTCGCCACCACGATAGGTGTCATGAGTCGAATTTGGACAGGCACGTAAACTTGCCAGTTGTCTTCTTTGCAGCTGACCAGCACGGTGACGCTTTTGTTGAGTGATTGGCGGCCAGGTACGATGGCTTGAAGAGGAGACGGGCAGTTAGACAGCGTTAATCTCGAGTCCAAATGACCCGCTTCCACTTCTAGTTTTCCGAATTCAGGCGTCGTGATTAGCGTTTCTACATGCGCCTCTGCAGCTTCTTTTACAGCTTCAAGTTGATTTACTGGAGCAGCGGCTATAATTGAGCTAAAGCCACTGAGAAATGTGCCGATAAAGAGCCAGACTAATCGTTGATAACACATAAGTCTCAAATTGGTTAGTATGATAAATAAATAGCTGCAGTGTGCTTTCAACTTGCGTGCCAACATGTGGCGTCAGGTATTTGCTTGCTGCAATACGATAACAATTACAAGGCAATATGGAGTTTATCTTATGTCGGGGATTCTTGATACGGTCAATCAGCGCACACAACTTGTGGGCCAGAACCGATTAGAACTATTGACCTTCCGTTTGATGCGTAAGCAGCGTTATGGCATTAACGTATTTAAAGTAAAGGAAGTTCTCCAGTGCCCTAAGCTAACGTCCATGCCAAATCTTCACCCTTTGGTTAAAGGTGTCGCTCATATTCGTGGTCAAACGATTTCTGTCATTGACATGAGCCTCGCTACTGGCGGCTTACCGATTACAGATCCAGAGAACCGTTTTATTATTATTTCGGAATTCAACCGTTCGACACAGGGCTTCTTAGTGGGCTCGGTTGAGCGCATTGTTAATATGCACTGGGAAGCGATTTTGCCCCCACCTGAAGGTACTGGGAAATCGAACTACCTAACCGCAGTCACTGAAATTGAAGGTGAGTTGGTAGAAATTCTTGATGTGGAAAAAATCCTAAACGAGATTTCCCCTGTCAATGAAGCTATCAGTGATGAAGTGCTTGCACAGAAGCCAGTGTTTGAAGAAGGTGGCGAGGAGGCAAATATTGTCCTCGTGGCTGATGACTCGAGTGTTGCTCGCCGCCAAGTGAAGCGTGCAGTAGAGACTATTGGTTATGAAGTCATGTTGGCGCATGATGGACGAGATGCACTGATTAAGCTTCAAGAGTTAGCTCAAGAGGGCAGTATCTACGATAAAATTGCGCTTGTTATCTCTGATATTGAAATGCCAGAAATGGATGGTTACACGTTAACCACTGAAATTAAAAAGGATCCGAATCTTAAGGATCTTCATGTAGTATTGCACTCATCTCTCAGTGGTGTATTCAATGAAGCCATGGTTAAGCGAGTAGGTGCAGACGCATTTATTCCTAAGTTTGACCCTGATGAATTGAGTGCGGCAGTGATAAATGCGGTTAAAGGCCAAGAATAATAATCCATGACGAATATAGCGATCACCGAGCAAGAATACCGTGATTTTTGTAAATACCTTGAAGGCAAATGTGGCATCGTTCTTGGTGACAGCAAGCAATATCTAGTAAGAAGCAGACTCAGTCCGCTCATTAGTCGATATAAGCTCGCGTCAATGACGGAGTTGTTTCAACTTGTGCTTACCAACAGAAACCGCGATCTAGCTGTTGCAGCCATTGATGCCATGACGACCAATGAAACGTTGTGGTTTCGCGATACTTATCCATTTGAAGTGCTTGCTAACAAGTTACTTCCAGAAGTGGCTGAAGGTCGACGCCCAATTAAGATCTGGTCGGCGGCAAGTTCGTCTGGTCAAGAACCTTACTCAATTGCGATGACAATTCAGGAAGTTCAAGCGAAAAAGCCAGGGCTTCTGAGTAACGTTTCCATCACGGCGACAGATATTTCGTCGACCATGCTGGAAAACTGCCGAGCGGGTGTATATGACAATCTGGCGTTAAGTCGTGGTTTGTCTCCTGAGCGAAAGCGACAGTTCTTTGAAGACGCCGGTGACAGCAGGATGGCAGTGAAAGACACACTGAAGCGTATGGTGACCTTCAAGCCTCAAAACTTGATGGACAGCTATAGCATGCTGGGTAAGTTTGACATCATTTTCTGTCGTAACGTATTGATTTATTTCTCACCAGACATGAAATCACAAGTGCTGAATCAAATGGCGGGCAGCTTAAACCCTGGCGGGTATTTGTTGTTAGGCGCTTCAGAGTCGTTGACGGGCCTAACAGACCGTTTTGAAATGATTCGCTGCAATCCAGGCATTATCTACAAATTGAAGTAGCCCGACGCTACATAAGAAAAAGCGGCACAGAAGTTGCCGCTTTTTTTGTGTCTGGCATTCTTAGCTAGCGCTGTGACAAATAACGGATTGTCGTTAATTGACTGAAATATATGCGCATGTCAGTGACTCAAAGGGAATAGCGTAAAGTTGGCATCACTATTGCTTTTGTTTGGGTAGTAAAGTTTAGGAGGTTGCCTCATGGCGATATCGTTCGACAAAGCGCTGGGTATACATCAACACACCGTAGGGGTGCGTGGTCAAAGGGCTGAAACCCTCGCAAGTAACTTGGCGAACGCAAATACGCCGGGATACAAAGCGCAAGATGTTGACTTCGAACGCGCTCTGAAAGCGGCAACCTCTGGGGCAAATATTGGCCTAAGCAGAACGGATGGGCGGCATATAGCTGCCTCTACAAACGTGAGCGGCCAAAAAATGTATCGAATTCCAAATCAGCCCGATACCGGCGACGGCAATACAGTGGATGCGCAAGTTGAGCGTAACCTGTTTATGCAAAACGCCCTAGAGTATCAGGCATCGTTGGATTTCCTTGGGTCAAAATTTAAAAACATGTCCAAGGCATTGAAAGGGGATTAATGGATGAGTCTATTTAATGTATTTAACGTCACTGGGTCTGCGATGAGCGCAGAGTCTGTTCGACTGAATACCACGTCCAGCAATCTGGCGAACGCGAACTCTGTCAGCAGCTCTGCTGAAGAAACTTATAAAGCGCGCCACCCAATTTTTGCTGCGGAATTAAACAAATTCACCGGCCAACAAGGCTCCAGTGTTCCTGTACGTGTTGAGGGCATTGTTGAAAGCCAAAAGCCGCTTCGCGCTGAATATAACCCTGAGCATCCGATGGCGAATGCTGAAGGTTACATTTTCAAACCGAACGTCAACGTGATGGAAGAGATGGCGAATATGATTTCCGCATCCCGTTCCTATCAAACCAATGTAGAAGTCGCAGAAGCCAGCAAGCAAATGCTGATGCGTACCCTACAGATGGGCAAGTAAGGTAGGAGGACGGCATTATGAATCCGATTGATGGCGCAGGGGGAACAGGTAGCGGCAGCTACATTGACCAACTGAAAGCGCTACAAGAAAAGCAGCGCACTGAGCGCGGTGACACCGGTGAGAAAGTAACCGGTCAGACCGATCTCAATCAGGAAGATTTTCTTTCTTTGCTGACCAAGCAGCTTGCTAACCAAGACCCGTTCAAACCGGTTGATAACGAACAAATGATCGCGCAAATGGCATCGTTTGCGACCGTTGACGGTATCGGCAAAATGAATGAGCAGTTTGGTTCATTGAACGCCGCAATGACATCGAGCCAAGCGCTTCAAGCATCATCTTTGGTGGGGCAAGACGTGCTGGTACCTGGCAATGGCGGGTTTAAATCAGCCGAAGGTGGCATCGCTGGCATGGTGAAACTGCCGCAAGCGTTGAACGATGTCATTGTCCGAATTCAAAACGACCGAGGTGAATTGCTACGTAGCTTTAGCCTTGGTGCAAAATCCCCAGGTGACCATCGTGTTGAGTGGGATGGAAAAGACGATACAGGCAAGACACTGCCGGAAGGCAACTACAGCATGAATGTCAGCGGCAACATTGACGGCAAGTCACAAGACTTTGAACTTTCAACGTATGCCAACGTTAACAGTGTCCTCTTGGGCAATGGTGACGGCAATGTGATGTTAAACATCGCGGGTTATGCATCTCCGGTCAAACTCACCGAAGTGCTTGAAGTAGGTAAAGCTGGCGTCACCGGCGCGGGTAAAAGCTAAAAGGACAGAGGAGTTCCAGCAATGGCATTGAATATCGCACTGAGTGGCCTAGCGGCAGCTCAAAAAGACATGAACACCACCAGTAACAACATTGCGAACGCCAACACTTTTGGTTTTAAAGAGTCGCGTGCTGAGTTTGGTGATGTTTACTCCGCGTCGATTTTTTCGAACGCGAAAACTACAACGGGTAGTGGTGTGCAAACGTCCATCGTCGCGCAGCAATTCCATGAAGGTTCAAGTATTTACACCAATAACCCGCTTGACCTGAGAATTAGTGGTAACGGCTACTTTGCCGTGGCGAATGACAATCTTGCCACCCAAACTAACCAGCTGACGCGCAACGGCGCTTTCCACCTAGATAAAAACAACAACATTGTTAACTCCGAAGGCCAATTTCTTCTTGGCTACAATGTGGACAATGAAACCCTGCAAGTGGGGTCTTTCGAACCAAAATCATTGAATGTACCGGATCAATTTGGTCAGCCTCGAGCCTCGGAAAACGTTGATATTGGCTTGAACTTGCCTGCGGGCGGTGAAGAGAAAGATCCTACGTTGTTCAACTCTGAAGACCCTGATACTTACAACAAAGCGACGTCGGCAACCATCTTTGACTCACTGGGTCAGCCTTATAAGCTCACCACTTACTACGTCAAAGACAACGTCACCCCGAACAAGTGGGCGGTATACTATACAGCGACTGATCCTACTGGCGAAAAACCCGTCAACCTAGCGGCTGGTGAGTTTACCAATGCGACGGGTCATGTCGGTCACTCGCTGGAGTTTAACAGTGACGGCTCCGTGAACAACGTGAATGGTGGTCAACCTATTCAAACCGTTGAACTGGGTGCGAACGGTGCTGGTCTCGAAATGAATGGCGCTGATGGCACACAGTCGTTAACGCTAAACTTTGAAGACCCGACGCAGTATGCATCACCGTTTGAAATGCGTAAGTTCACCGAAGATGGTGCGACCACGGGTTATCTTGCGAAAGTGGATATCGACCCGAAAGGTACCATCATGGCGACTTACAGTAACGGTGAAAATGTCGCGCTGGGTCGTGTGGCAATGGTGCGTGTTTCGAACCAGCAAGGTTTGTCGCAAGCGGGTAATACCCAGTGGAAAGTGACGCAACAATCCGGTGAAGCAGTATGGGGCGAAGCAATGCAGGGTGCATTTGGTCAAGTGAAGAGCGGTACGATTGAGCAGTCGAACATCGACATGACCCAAGAGCTGGTGGACTTGATCACCGCACAACGCAACTTCCAAGCAAACTCGCGTTCACTGGAAGTGGGTAACCAGATGCAACAAACCATTCTTCAAATTCGTTAACTTCACGTATTTGCACATTGGTTTACGACTATTCTTTTGCCGCCCGATATTTGGGCGGCAAATCTATTCCTAAATTGCCCTTCACTTTTGCCATTCTTCCTGAATGGAACGTTCAAAAATTACACTAACCTCTTGTAAATAAATAACTCTACATATTGGCACTCTTCTTGCTTTGAATGAATCATAAGCGACAGGAGAACGTCTTTATGGATCGCGCATTATTTCTTGCCATGAGTGGCGCAAAACAAGACATGCAAGCCCTTCAATTACGTGCCAACAACTTGGCTAACGTAAGTACCACGGGTTTTCGAGCAGATTTAGAACAAGCCCGTGCGATGCAAGCATATGGCGAAGGTCTGCCGACGCGCGTTTTTAACATGACTGAGCGCCCAGGGCACAGTTTTGCACAAGGCTCCACCATTACTACAGGCCGTGAACTGGATGTTGCCGTAAAAGGTGACGGTTGGTTGGCGGTTCTCGATGGTACCGGACAAGAAGGCTACACCCGCGTAGGTAACTTGAAAGTTGACCAAACGGGCATGCTGCAAAATGGTCATGGACACTTGATCCTTGGCGAAGGTGGCGCACCGATTTTTCTTCCGCTTCCAGTGTCAAAAATTGAGATTGGCTCGGACGGCACCGTGTCTGTGTTGCCGCAAGGCGCACCACCAGACGCGATGGAAGAAGTCGACCGCATTAAGCTTGTTCGCCCTGATAATGCTGAACTATTTAAAGACAAGAATGGTGTATTCAAACCTGTGAACCCCGGTACTAATTATGCGGCGGATGCAGGTGTCACCCTTCTTACAGGTGCATTAGAAGGCAGTAACGTTAATGCCGTCAGTGAAATGACGGGTCTTATTGACCTTCAACGTCACTTCGAAATGCAAGTAAAACTAATGAAGACTGCAGAGGAAATGGATCAAGCATCTAATTCTCTGTTGCGCATGGGTTAATTAAGAGGGAATTAGCATGCATCCAGCTTTATGGGTAAGTAAAACCGGCCTAGACGCACAACAGACCAATATCTCGACCATTTCGAACAACTTGGCGAATGCCTCAACCGTGGGGTTCAAAAAATCTCGCGCGGTGTTTGAAGATTTGTTTTATCAAAACATCAATCAGCCGGGTGGTCAGTCTTCTCAAAATACAGAGCTGCCGAGTGGTTTGATGCTGGGTGCAGGTGCCAAAGTGGTTGCCACACAACGTGTCCACACCAACGGCAACGCGCAAACGACCAACAATGCCTTGGACATGATGATCGAAGGCGATGGTTTTTTCCAAGTCTTGCTGCCTGACGGCAACATTGGTTATCAACGAAACGGTCAGTTCACCTTGAACGACGAAGGCGTGCTTGTCACCACGGGTGCCGGTTATGCACTTGAGCCAGAAATCGTTGTTCCGCCTGATGCAATTCAAGTGACCATAGGTACAGATGGCGAAGTCTCTGCAAGGCTTCGTGGTCAAACTGCGAATGCGGTACTTGGGCAGATCACGACGGTTGATTTTATCAACCCGGGCGGCCTTGAGCCGATTGGTCAAAACCTTTACTTGCCAACCGGCGCAAGTGGAGACCCGCAAGAGGGTGTTCCTGGTATTGATGGCTTGGGCAGCATTCGACAATCCATGCTGGAAACGTCCAACGTGAACGTGACGGAAGAATTGGTCAACATGATCGAAGCGCAACGCGTGTACGAAATGAACTCGAAAGTGATTTCATCGGTCGACCAAATGCTTAGCTACGTTAACCAGCAGCTATAAGGGAGTAGAGCGAGGATGAAGAAGTTACTGATCACAGGCTTTTTGTTAGCAACGGTATCGGGTTGTGGCCTGATCAACGAAGAAGCCCTGCTCGCGCAGAGTGACATTGTTCAAGGCACCACAGAGACCGATGCGGTTGAAGGGAATACTGAACAAAGTGGTGATGGCTTAATTGGTTTGCTGCGAAATCGCGAAGATGCGATCGCAGGCGACCCAAGCTGGGCGCCGCTTCATCCTACTCGTCAACCTGAACATTACACTACCGCCACTGGCTCATTGTTTAGCGTTACTCAAGCTCAAGATCTTTATGATGACACCAAGCCACGTGGTATTGGCGACATCGTTACCGTGCTATTAGAAGAAAAAACGCAGGCGAAAAAGAGTGCCAGCAGCGATGCCGCTAAATCCAGTGATTTGAGCATGGACCCGCTCGAAATGGGCGGACAAGAAGTCACCATCGGCGAATCCAATCTTTCTTATGCCTCGAGCCATGACAATTCAACCAGCGGTTCTACCAGTGCAGACCAAAGCAACAGCATCAGTGGTTCAATCTCGGTAGAAGTGGTCGATGTATTGTCGAATGGCAATCTTATTATTCGTGGTGAAAAGTGGCTGACGTTGAACACGGGTGACGAATATATCCGCCTGAGCGGCACGATTCGTCCAGATGATATTAGCCAAGAGAATACCGTCGCTTCGACGCGCATATCAAATGCGCGTATTCAATATTCTGGCACGGGCGATCGACAAGATACGCAAGATCAGGGTTGGTTGGCACGATTCTTCAATGTTGTTCTATAAACGTAGTGACGTTGTCGGAGATTTGACGTGAAAAATTGGCTAACGCTTTTGTTTATTACTGTACTGGCAAGCCCTGTTGCCCATGCTGCCCGCATTAAAGATGTGTCGGAAGTCGCTGGTG
The DNA here is from genome assembly GCF_000621165.1 of Enterovibrio calviensis DSM 14347. GTDB lineage: Bacteria > Pseudomonadota > Gammaproteobacteria > Enterobacterales > Vibrionaceae > Enterovibrio > Enterovibrio calviensis. Next base: position 97,277 of record NZ_KK211217.1, read on the forward strand.
TGCGCAGCAACCAATTGGTCGGATACGGCTTGGTGGTTGGCCTTGCAGGTACAGGTGAAAGCACGCCTTTTACCGATCAAAGCTTTAATGCGATGCTGAAAAATTTTGGCATCCAATTACCGGCAGGCACGAAACCGAAAACTAAAAATGTCGCAGCGGTGGCCGTGAGTGCGGAATTACCGGCTTTTTCCAAGCAGGGTCAAAAGATTGACATCACCGTGTCGTCTATCGGTTCTGCGAAAAGCTTACGCGGCGGTACGTTAGTGCAAACCTTTATGAAAGGTCTTGATGGAAAAACCTATGCCATCGCTCAAGGTAACTTGATTGTGGGTGGCTTCAGTGCAGAAGGCGCTGATGGTTCGTCTATTGTCGGCAATACGCCGACAGTGGGTCGTATTACCAACGGTGCGACTGTCGAGCAAGAAGTGCCGAGTCCGTTTGGGCGTGGCGACCACATCACATTCAATTTATTCGAATCTGATTTCACGACAGCGCAGCGTATGTCGGATTCTATCAATAGCTTCTTAGGGCCAAATACGGCTTCGGCGATGGATTCCATGTCCGTGCGCGTGAGAGCCCCCCGTGATTTATCTCAGCGTGTCGCTTTTTTGTCGACTATCGAAAACCTTGAGTTTGAACCTGCAGATGGCGCGGCAAAAATCATTGTGAATAGCCGAACCGGTACCATTGTTGTTGGGCAAAACGTGCGTCTTCGCCCTGCTGCGATTACCCATGGAGGTATGACGGTCACTATCAATGAAAACCTACAAGTGAGCCAACCGGGTGCTTTCTCTGGTGGTGAAACCGTCGTGGTTCCAGATTCAGGTGTGGAAGTGACTGAAGAGGATGGTCGAATGTTCCACTTCAAGCCTGGTGTGTCTTTGGACGATCTCGTTCGTGCCGTGAATGGCGTCGGCGCTGCTCCTTCTGATTTGATGGCGATCTTGCAAGCATTGAAGCAAGCTGGCGCTATCGATGGCCAACTCATAGTGATTTAATCATGAAGACACCATTAGACACCGGATTTATCCATGACATCAGCCGTTTAGATCTACTGCGTCAAAAAGCCGCGAGTGGCGAGCAATCGGATGATGCAATGCGTGCAGCGGCGGAACAATTCGAAGCCTTGTTCACGCAAATGCTGTTTAAATCCATGCGCCAAGCTAACGAAGCATTCGAGTCTGATCTCGTCGATAACCGCACCTCCAAGTTCTATGAACAAATGGCCGATGAACAGCTGTCCAGTGCGTTGTCTCGTGAAGGCTCATTAGGGCTAGCCGATTTGATTGTTCAGCAATTTAAAGGGTCACAAGGCAGTGAGCCAATGGATGCAGGAGAGAACTCCGCCAGTGACCGTATTCAGCTTGGTCAGATACCACCGTTAGTTGCCCCGCCATTGGCTGAAAAGAATCCCAATGTGTTGCAAGAAGACACCTTCAATATGCTTGATAGGCCAACCGAGCAGACCATGATTCCAAGCCCGCATCTATTGGCAGAAAGAAATGCTGCTCCTAAGAGACCGGAAAGTAAGCCATTTGAAACACCAGACGAATTCGTCGAACGGTTAACGCCGTATGCGCAAAAAGCAGCTCGTGCGTTGGGCACCGATCCTGCCATTTTGATCGCACAAGCGGCACTTGAAACTGGATGGGGCAAGAAAGTGATCGCGAATGCGCGAGGCAGCAGCCATAACCTGTTTAACATCAAAGCTGATCCGCGTTGGGAAGGCAATAAAGTGGCCACTCAAACGTTAGAGTTTCACGATGATATTCCGGTTCAGGAAATGGCGTCATTTCGAGCATATTCGTCCTATGAGGATAGCTTTAATGACTATGTGCGCTTTCTTAATAAGAACCCAAGATACTCAACCGCGCTTCAAAGTACCGAGAAACCCGAGACATTTATTCGTGGTCTGCATCAGGCAGGGTATGCAACCGATCCACAGTATTCAGACAAAGTGATGAGCGTTTTTAGTCGGGTGAAAGGAATCATGGAGCAATAGGCTACGCTATTCATATAGATGATGGCTTTAACCATACAGCCCTAAAAGGAATGGATTGATGACGGAACCCCAACGACGCATCACAGAGCCTCAAAATGAGCGAATAGAAGCCAAGCAATCGCTCAATGAAGTTGGCTCTCTTCGTCGTGATCCCTTTATTCGTTCCTTTTTAGAAAAAGTGCCCGATGATGTAGGCGCAACGTTTACTGAATCGCAATTGCTGCAAGTGAAGTTGATGTACGGCACGCGAGGGAAGGCCAGTCACGCGGTTGATATTCGCACCGTGATGGGTGGGTTTGGTTGGAATTACTATTTAGTCTTACTGTTTGGCCGTAACCGTCGTGAATTGTCGAAAGCGGAACAAACCGCCGCCAATGCATGGCGCGTCGTCCTATTGCTGGTTGGTACCTTTGCCTTGTTTTCCATGGCTGTCGTCGCGTTGTATTTACTTAAATCTTTCGCGGGCATCGATTTACTGCCGAAATTTTCTTTTGGCTTATGGTCTTGGCTCTCCTCCTAACGGCAAGCTCTTGCCTACCTCGCAAAAAAACACCGCCAATCTGCTCCGTATCTACCCTATCTGTCAGATAAATAAAGAATAAATATCATGGCATGATTCTTGAATTAAAAGTTCAATACACACTTTTGTAGGTTATGCATTTTCGCATACGGAGGCAGAATGGGGTTTGATCTGCTATCGCTCGGTTCCCAGGGCGTATTAACAGCACAGCGTCAACTCAATACAACGGGTCACAACATCTCGAATGTGAATACTGAAGGCTATAGCCGACAGTCCGTTGAGCAGCGCTCCAACGATTCTGCCTATTGGTCTGCTAACCAATGGGGGCAAGGGGTTCATGCGGCTGCCGTAAGGCGTAACTACGACAAATTTGCGGTCAACGAATTCAACATCGCCACCTCTGCGCTTTCTCATGCAGCGACCCGTAATGGTCAGCTCACTATGCTTGACGACATGATGTCGCACTCGGCAAAAAAAATCCCCGAGAACATGAATGAATTCTACGGCGCGGTCAAAGGCCTCACCGATAGTCCGAGTGACATGGGGGCACGTAAAGTCGTGCTCGAAAAATCTCGTTTAGTCTCTGCCGGTTTGAATGACATTAACACCATGCTGCAGGCGCAAGAAATGGATACCACGGTTGAAATCGATGCGACGCTGACCCGCATGAATGATATTGGCCGAGAGATTGTCGATATTCATAAGGCATTGTTGAAAAGCCAATCAGTCGATAACGATTTACTCGACCGTCATCAGCGCTTGATCAATGAGTTGTCTGAATTTACGCAGGTCAGCATTAACCAACGCGACGACGGCCTTTACAATGTCATTATTGGCAGCGGACACACACTAGTGTCTGGCCTTCACTCCAGTGAACTTCGCACGGTTCCTGGTGTGCCTGACCATCAGAAACGACGGTTAGCCTTGGTAGAAGGTAAGGCACTTAAGCCTATTGATAACGATGATATACGCGGAAGGCTGGGCGCCATGTTCGAATATCGTGATAAGACTTTAGGTCAAGCGCGTGATGAACTTGGACGACTAGCAGCAGGCTTTGCCATGTCAATCAATGATCTTCAGCGCCAAGGTTATGATCTCAGCGGAAACGTTGGTGGCGATATCTTTGTTGACTTCAACAGTGAAAACATCGCGCGTGACCGGGTGATAAAAAGCCCTGACTCTACGGCTGACATGAAAGTGTACATCGCCGATTTGTCGAAGCTTAAGATTGGGGACTACCAATTAAAGTATGACGGCAGTCAATATACCTTGGTTGATCCTGATAAAAATACCATGTCGGTAGCGCCATCAGGTACACCACCGACGATCAGTGTTGATGGCCTTAATATTCAACTCGACACGGGTCTAGTTGCTGGTGAGAGAGTGATCATTCGTCCTGTACGTCAAGCGGCAGGTCAAATCGGCGTGACAATGGAAGATTCGGCAAAAATTGCCGCACAAAGTTATGTTAGTTCGAAGTCACAGTTAACCGGGCAAGGAGACTTGAAAATTCTTCAGCCCGGCGCACAGCAAGAGTTTCAGGTCGCTATTTCACCGGATGCTTCTCAGTTTGCTGTGCTTGATATGAAGGGCAATATTTTGCTCGCCCCGCAGTCTTACCCGCCAAATACCCCCGTGAATGTGAATGGTACTGTGTTTGAGTTAACCGGGGGAGCGGCGCCAGAAGACGTTTTTTCTGTCAGTCTTGTCCCTGCAGACGGTGAGAACGGCAACTTGATCCGTATGCAGAAACTACAGACCCAAAAGCTGATGGATGGTGGGCGCTCGAGTCTGATTGATGTTTACGAAGGTTTAAACACCGACCTAGGGGTACAAAAAGCCTCTTACGTTCGTCTTGAGGACGTTAGCCGTGTTGAACACGATGCCGCATCGGGGCGCGTTGCCGAAATATCAGGGGTTAACCTTGATGAAGAAGCGGCCAACATGATGAAGTTCCAGCACGCCTACATGGCGTCGTCTCGTATCATGACGGCGGCAAATGAAACGTTTGAAACCCTGCTAAACGCAACCCGATAAGGATGTGAGTAATGATTAGCCGCATTGCCAGTTTTCATAACTATCAATCAGTGTCGAATGACTTGATGCGCCAGCAGGTGAAATTGCAGGATAACCAAGATCAGCTTGCGACAGGTAAGCGTGTGTTGACCTCTGGCGACGATCCTGTTGCATCCATATATATTCAGAACTTCAGTCAACAAGACAAACAACTCGATCAATACATTGATTCCATCACGTTGGCTCGAAACCGCCAAACCCGTGCCGAAATTGCCATTGATGACGCAGAGCAATTGACGGACAGCGCCAAACGAAAAACCATGGAAATGATCAATGGTTCGTTGTCGGACGATGATAGAAGCGCACACCGTCAGGATTTGAAAGGTCTCTACGATAACTTCATGAACTTGGTGAATGCCAAAGATGAGTCCGGCAATTTCTTGTTTGCGGGTACGCAATCGAGCAAGCAACCGTTTTATCGTGATGGCGCAGGTAGTGTTCGTTACGCGGGAGATAGTTATCACCGCACGGCGCAAGTGGCTCCAGCCGTGGAAGTACAAACGAGCGACCCTGGCGATGAAGTATTCATGGAAATCGAAAATCCTTTTGGGGATTACCAGCCCGAGTATGAGCTGCAAAGCGGGTCGCTATTACTGCTTTCCAGCGCCACAAACAGCAACAATGCTGATATCTCGGACTATGCGGTGACGTTCAATGTTGATACCAATGGGCAAACACAATACGAACTCATGCAAAATGGTGCGGTTGTCAGCACCGGCATGTATGACCCGCAAGATGGCGTTCAGTTTGGTACGCTAACCATGCGTTTCGAGGGTGAAATGCTAGACGGCGACACCATTGCCCTAGAGCGCCAAGAGACCTTCAATGTCTTTGATGCGTTCAAGCGAGGTATCGACTTGTCTCATGAAAGCATCTTTGACGCGTCCGCCACCGCCGAATTGCACCAGGTGACTGAGCAGTTCTCTGCAGCGTTTCAGCATTTGAACAAAACGCGTTCAGAAGTGGGTACACGCTTGACGACGCTTGATCGCCAAGAGAGCATGCATCGTGACTTCAAACTGGTCTTGAATCGCTCACTGGGTACCATGGAAGATTTGGATTATTCCACAGCGGTGATCGAAATGAATGAGAACCTATTGGCGTTGCAAGCGTCCCAGCAAGCATTTTCAAAAGCCAAAGATTTGACCTTGTTTAACTACATATAAGGTCAAAGTCACTCCCGATCTCCTTATCTAAATAGCCGACGAAATGCCGTCGGCGTCATGCCTTTCGCTGCTCGAAACTGACGATTGAAATTCGACAGGTTGGTAAACCCGACTTGTTCGGACACCACAGAAACCGCAATGTTTGATCGTATCAACCATTCGCATGCTTTGCCTAAGCGATGATTTTTCAAATGATCTGAGAAGCTTTCGGCAAAGTGTTTTTCGAACATGCGATAGACCGAGCTTTCACTCATGTGGAGGTGTTTGCAGATATCTTCAACAGAAATTTGCGTGTTGTAGTTGTCGGCGATAAACTGCTGCGCTTTTTCCAGCTTGTCGAAAATCGGCGTATCTTTCGCCACATAAAAGCAGAAGGGGCGAGAAGTCAGTGTCTGCGCTGATTTGTCTTCACATAGCAGCATAAGGATTTCCACCACCCGCAAAAATTGCGCGGAGGGTTTCAGCTGCGACGCACCATTCATCAAAGGGTACAAAGCATCGAACGTCGCTTTGGACAACTTAAGCCCTTTGTTGGCGCGTACCAATAAGTCGCTGACGGCAGACATTGCCGGCACGGTGACCATCAAGGACTGTAACCAAGACTGATCAAGCCAAAGTACATGAGAACTGCTGGGCGTTTCCGGCGTGGCCGTAGATGAGACGCAGGTCAGCATGTGCGGTAAGCCGGGGCCTGTGAGGTAGGCATTGTTGTTTGATGCATCGCCGATGTAATCATCAATGATGATTTTGCCTGGCGACACGTTGAGGGGATCGTAATACAGCACCAGTTCAATTTCATCGTGATAGTGCCAACCACATTGCACACCAGTCTTAGATTCTGTGCAGTGGTAATCGGCAAAGTGCCAGCTAGGGCTGACATCTTTGTGGACGCGTTCGATGATTGGTCGCATGGCGTTGTCTCAACGAATAAATGGTTGGAGTAGCCATACTTTTACCCAGATTGTCAGTGGGTTAAAAGAAAATGAAGGAATAGTATCAGTGGTTGCGCGATAGATATCACATGAGATGCATATTTATCCCTAAACTGCACCACAAGTTAAAACCGAAACTCACGATTACTGAGAGATATTGATGAAAAACTATGTCAGTTTTTTAACGAAGAAAGCGACAGTCAGCTATTTGCTGGTTAGCCTGTTTAGCGGGCTAAGTGGTGGCTTCTTTTATCCACTTTTAGGGATCTTTGTTGTCGATGGATTGAATGCGTCGCCGCTACAAATGGGCGTGTTTTTGGCTGTTTCAATTTTCAGCGGTGTGATTGTGTCGCAACGCATTGCCAAACTGTCTGATTTGGGCTGGGAACGCCGTAAAATCATTATGTTGTCGCAGAGTGCTTTTGTTGTTGTGATGGCACTCTTTATGTTTATCCGCGATTTTTATCTGGCATTGGCGGTGATGGTATTCATTGCGAGTTTCACTGCTGCTGCGATGCCACAAACCTTTGCCGTCGGGCGAGAGTTTGCCGACAAAAATCTGGGGGATAAGAGCACACTGTTTGTGTCCTTGATGCGTGCCATGCTGTCGTTGTCTTGGGTGATTGGCCCTCCATTGGCTTTCATTCTTTATGATGCAGTGGGATTCAATGGCGCGTTTATGTTTGCAGCAACGACCATGGTGATTTCTGTGCTGATCGTTTGGCGTATGTTCCCGTCAAACAAGGTGCAAGATACGGAGACCAATAGTGTTACGGACGTTCGTCAACCTTGGCGAAAAGTCCCTGGTGCGCCTCTTTATCTGATTGCGGTGTTCATGTTGTTTTTTGCAAATAACATGTACGTGATGTCGATACCGCTGTATGTCACCAAAGAACTCTCGCTAGCAGGCTCTGTGGCTGGGCAAATATTAGGACTGGCTGCATTTATTGAAATTCCGGTGATGGTATTGGCGGGCCTTTGGGCGGCCAAAGTAGCACCGCAACGATTAATGGTGCTGAGTGCGATATCGGCGAGTGCGTTTTACGGCTTGTTGTTTAATGCAGAAGCTTTGTGGCAAATCTATGCCTTGCAGGTACTGAATGGTTTCGCCATTGGTATCAGTGCAAGCCTTGGCATGGTGGTTATTCAAAACAAAATGCCAAACCAGATGGGGGTTGCAACGACGTTGTTTAACAACGCGATCATGATTGCGAGCCTAGCGTCGAGCGTGACTGTGGGCATTGTGGCCGAGCTTCATAACTATCACAGTGTGTTCCTTGTGATGCTGGTGGCAGGAACGATGGCCTTAGGGTTGTTGCTTGTCTCTGCGAGAGAAACGCGGCGTCCGCCATGCGTCATCAACGTGGCGGCAGAAGCTTAAGCTATTTCTGTTAAACATAAAAAGGTCAGCGAATGCTGACCTTTTTCTTTTCAATCAGCGCCTATTCAGCAATTGTAGAGCAGGTGAAGTGCTGTGTTGAGCTAGCACGCTAGTTTGCTTGAATCTGACGGGCAATCGATTCCAGCAGCCGGTACTTGTTCTCCAACATTGGTGGGTAGAAATAGCCAAATTCATTGTCACAATACAGGGGGTGTGGTGTCGAGTAATCCGAATCCTTTTGCCCTGCAAAGAAAACATGGCAAGGCGTTCCAACGGCGGTAGTGAGTCGATGAACGGCTGTACCGGCCGTGATGACAGCATCCAGTTGTTTGATGACAGCGGCCGTGCCTTCGAAGTCATCCCTCAGATCCAATCCTTCTAGCTGCAACACGTCAACGCCGGAGCGTTTGGCTATCTTTTTCAGCTCCTTTGAGCAATCGCCGTACTGAAGGTTGATAAAGAGGGCATTCGGAAACTGCTTAACCAGATGTGCGACTTCTTCTGCAATCAAATAGTGAATATTTCGGGTTGCCGCGGCTAGGCCGCTTCGCCAGCAAAGACCAATCAATTGTTTATTGGGGTGGGCTTCGCGAATCGCTTCAAGGCGAGACTGCCAGTGTTCAGACACCGCTTGGCCTAAGTCGATATATGCGGCTTGGTAAACGTGACGACCATGTGTTTGATAACACATAGCAGCCAAACTGCCGCCAGCCACCCAGCTAGTAATATCATCCATCACATCTTTGGGGACATCGATATCTTGGTGATCAATACGCTTAATCGGCACAATGATGGCTTCTGGGAAAGCGCGACGCAAAATAGGCTCAAGACGAGGGTCACAGGCCACATAGACCTTTTTGCTGTTTTCTAGTACCAATTTGAGGTTATGGAAGTAAAGGATCTCATCCCCAACACCTTGCTCTGGCATCACTAAAACAATGTCATCTTTAGGGCGGGCTAAGTTCCATTGTGGCAGCGCGCCTTGGTAGCGCAATCGACGGCCACAGGCCAAGCCCAACTCGTTAGTACGATAGTAGTTTTCCCACTCTTCCAAGGTACGATAAACAAAGCAAGCATTGAACCCCGCTTCAATGTCGTCAGGGAATGCTTGCATGTGGTTTTCAAGTAATGCTTTTGATGCGAGTGCTTCGCCTTTATACCAAAGCACTTCGGCGAGATAGAGCGACAGACGTTGTTGGTTTTCTTTATTCGCCAAAGTCGACGCGGTCTCAATGTGTTTCTGGCAATCAAGAATGGCCGTGGTGGTGAAGTTATGGCGCGATCTTAATAGATTGAAGCTTGCGGTGGCGAGACGGTATCTTAAGTCGGCATCATTCGGGTGCTGCCTGCTGTACTCGAGCGCGATGCGATACGCTTCCAACCAATTGGCGTCTTTTTCGTAGCTTTGAACCAGCAATCGGCACAGCAAAGAATTATCAGGCCAGTGCTTTAAACCTTGTCGGCAAACATCTCTTGCCGCTTTGTATTCGCCCAGCTTTATTTCGCAATGGCTGAGTAAGATAAAGAACTCGTTGTCAGAAAACTCAACATCAAAAGCGCGAAGCAGTGTTTGTCGAGCGAGTCCGAAGTTTTCGTCTCCAAGTTGCAGCTTTGCCAGTCCGAGTAAAGCCTTGGGCACATCGCCCGCCACACTGATCACAGCTTGATAAAGTTGCTTCGCTTGTTCTTTATTACCCTCAGCGAAAAATTTGTCGGCAAGGGTCAAGGTTTCCAACACTTCGGCATCAATCGCGCTGGCAGCCTGAGACTGCACATTGGCTTGATACTTTGCCGTTCGGCGGCTTTCACCCACGTTGCCGATCGCTGCGGTAAGCTGTTGCCGCATGGTGAGCAAATCTTGGTGCTCAGGCGCGACAGCCAACAAACTGTCGACGATCTCAAGTGCTTCCTTGTTTATACCTTGTTGCAGCAGTATCTGAGCTTTATCAAAAAGCAGAGAGCCGTCGCCCGGTTCAATGGTTAGTGCTTTATCGAGCTTATGCAGAGCGTCTTGCCAATTCCCTTTCTCAACGTCAAGCACAGCAAGCACTTGGAGCACGGGCACGGCGTCTGGTGCCAGTTGCAGTATTTGCTCAAAGATCTCACGAGCTTCATCTTTTTTCTGATGCTGATACAAGCTAACGCCCTGCTCAAAGGCTTGTTCAAGCGTTAAGGCATTGCCTTGAGATTCGGAAACTTTGGTCATAGCGGATCCATTAAAAGTGGGTGCGTTGGGCGTGACGTCTGCAATATCAGAAAAAGCAGCAAATACCGTGCCGATTGCCTATACCTATAAGAGTGATTGTTTCATTTTTGAGCGTTTAGTTACTAATATGGGGTTTTGCCCATGAATGGCGTTCATCTTTTTGTGTGCTGTAACGGTAAGAAGGCACATTTTATTCGCAAAACTCAGAGGCGGTGAATTGCCGTTTGGTGTGAGGCAAAGGATGAAACCCTTTGCCGCTTTTACGAACACAATGAGAGTGTTTGTGATTAAGTTGTTGAAAATAAATAAAATAAATTATTGGCACGCAATTTGTATTAGGTTGAGCAAGTAAGTATCGCCTTGGTTGATACGTCCCTAATAACGAACTGAAGGCTGCTCCCGCTAGTAATCGGAATTATTTGTCGCGGGTAGGCTGTTTCGCAAAGTACGCGAAAGTCAAAGGAGAGCAAAATGGGTGTAACAGTTAACACCAACGTGTCTGCGATGACTGCGCAGCGTTACCTGAATAAGTCGACAAATGATCTTAATACGTCGATGGAACGCTTGTCGTCTGGTAGTCGAATCAACAGCGCAAAAGATGACGCTGCGGGTCTGCAGATCTCAAACCGACTCATTGCCCAAACCCGCGGCTTAGATGTCGCCATGCGAAACGCCAACGATGGTATCTCCATCGCGCAGACCGCAGAAGGTGCGATGCAAGAATCGACCAATATCCTGCAACGTATGCGTGACTTGTCTTTGCAGTCCGCTAACGGCGCGAATGGTAGTGCCGAGCGCGTGGCAATTCAAGAAGAAGTGGGTGCACTTCAAGATGAATTGAACCGTATCGCTGAAACCACAGCTTTTGGTGGTCGTCGTCTTCTTAATGGTTCATTTGGTGAAGCATCATTCCAAATTGGCTCTGATTCTGGTGAAGCTATCATCATGGGGCTGACCAGTATTCGTGCTGATGACTTCCGCATGGGTGGTGCAGAGTTCACTGGCGCGACCGCCAAATCTGCAGGTTGGGAAGTGTCTTCTGCAGCATCAACGCTGACCATGTCTTTCGTAACGAAAGCGGGCGACACCATTAACCTGAATATCGAAACCGTCGCCGGTGATGACATTGAAGAGGTCGCTACCTTTATTAATGGTCAGTCTGATGAGAGTGTTTCAGCGTCAGTTGATGGCAACGGACAACTTCAAATTTTTATCGCTGAACAGAAATTAGAAGGCAGTATCACGTTTGGTGGTGGGCTTGCTGCATCATTGGGCTTGGTCACAGGCGCGGGTGCCGCGATTACATCTCAAGACATTGATGTCAGCGATGTTGGTGGCGCACAAATGGCCGTGGGCATTATTGACTCCGCCATGCAATATATTGACAGTCAGCGTGCGGATTTGGGTGCAAAACAAAACCGCCTGAGCCACACCATTAGTAACTTGTCGAATATCCAAGAGAACGTGTCTGCATCGAACAGCCGCATTCGTGACACGGACTTTGCGAAAGAAACGACCGAACTCACCAAAGGTCAGATTTTGCAACAAGCAAGTACCTCTATACTTGCGCAAGCGAAACAGTTGCCGCAAGCAGCGCTCAACTTGCTTCAGTAGTCGCTTTATGAGCAACTAAACAATAGAGCAGCAAGAAGCGGCAATCAATTGCCGCTTTTTTTATGCCATTTCCACGGCAATCTCCCGCTTTTTTCTCCGTATTTGTCCGCTCGTCATCACGTAATTAATTTCATTTCTTGTTTATCAACGCCACGTAAATTCTCCCTGCAGCTCAGTCTCCATCAGGGTTTTGAGGATATGCGTATTTAGTCATAGATAAATTTTTAAATTCAATCCTAAAGTTTTTCTCTCCGAGGGCGAAAACACTCATAGCACTATGATTTAACGGGTAAACCCAAGCATCATCAGGGTGTAAAAATATTAGGAAAAAAGGTGTAAAGGTTTTTCTTAATGTGCCGTTACATAGGGTGTGAGAGATTTAGAACTGGTTTTCCCTACATAGCTGGGCGGAAGCCGGACTTAGTACCGAAGGAGAATAGTTATGGCTATTACAGTAAACACTAACGTGCCCGCAATGACCGCTCAGCGCTACTTGAACAGTTCAACTGACTCGTTGAATGCTTCAATGGAACGTCTGTCTTCAGGCTTCCGCATTAACAGTGCGAAAGATGATGCAGCAGGTCTTCAAATTTCTAACCGCTTGATTTCACAGAGCCGCGGTCTTGATGTTGCAGTTCGCAACGCCAACGACGGTATCTCAATGTCACAAACTGCTGAAGGTGCGATGGAAGAAACCACCAACATCCTGCAGCGTATGCGTGACCTATCCCTACAATCAGCTAACGGTGCTAACGGTTCTGAAGAGCGTAAAGCGATTCAAGAAGAAGTTGTTGCACTCCAAGATGAAATTAACCGTATCGCAGAAACGACCTCTTTTGGTGGTGCGAAACTGTTGAACGGCACATTCGGCACCAAAGCATTCCAAGTGGGTGCGGACGCCGGTGAAGCTGTCATGATGGAGTTCAAAAACACCCGTGCTGATGAAGCGATGATGGGTGGTAGCACCTTCAAAGCAACAGTTGCAGCAAGTACTGACATGGCAGCATGGACAGCAACCGCTGGCTCAACGCTAAACATGGCAATTACTAACGCCGATGGCTCAACATCAACCATTAGCATTTCTGCTAAAGATGGCGATGATGTTGAAGAAATCGCAACTTACATCAACGGTCAAGCAGACAGCAAAATCTCTGCATCTGTGTCTGAAAATGGTGAGCTGCAAGTTGTTGCTGCATCAGGTTCTGACATTACCTTTACCGGTGCATTAGGCGCGTCTCTGGGCATGAACTCAGCGACTAAAGTGTCTGAAACCGTTAAAGATGTGGATGTGAGCACCGTGGGTGGCGCACAGAAAGCTGTTGGTCTAGTTGATAACGCAATGCAGTATATCGACTCACACCGTGCAGAACTGGGTGCGAAGCAAAACCGCTTGAGCCACACCATTGCAAACTTGGATAACGTTAACGAGAACGTGAGTGCGTCTAACAGCCGTATCCGTGACGTTGACTTCGCGAAAGAGACGACGCAGTTTACGAAATCTCAAATCCTGCAGCAGTCTGGTACGTCTATACTTGCACAAGCGAAGCAGGCTCCTTCAGCTGCATTGAGCCTGTTAGGATAATAGAGATGTAGCAGATGACGGTGAGTCGCCTCTCACCGTCAATAGCTAACAGGAGGTGAAGAAAGATGGACATATCATCCGTTTCGACGTCATCCCTGTCTCAAGTGACTCCACAGTCCGGCACAAAAGTTGCTAGCAGTAAAGAATCTGTGGGGGGGACTAAACCCGAAATCACGAACCAGCAACAAATGGCTGAGAGTGCTGAGAAACTCGCCAAACGTCGTGTAGAACAAATCGACAGATTTGAAAGCACACAGAAGGTACAGCAGGAACAGCTTGAAATGCTGGTAGAGCGACTAGATGAGTTTGTGTCTACCTTTAACAAAGGCTTATCATTTCGATTAGATGAGGATTCTGGAAAAAGTATTATCACTGTTTATGAAATGAGTAGTGGCGATATCATTAGACAGATCCCTGAAAAAGAAATGTTAGAGCTAGCACAGCAACTTTCCCTTCATTCAAGGGGGCTTGTTGCAGAAAAGGTATAAACGAGGTGGGTAAGTAATGGGTTTAAGCGCAACAGGCCTTGGCAGTGGAATGGACATAGGTTCCATGGTCAGCAAAATTGTTGAGGCAGAGCGCGCGCCCAAGCAAGAGCGTATTGCTAAGAACATGAATGATGTTGAAACTAACATCAGTGCTTACGGTAGGCTTAAAACTTCCCTCGATACGATGAAAGATCTGATGTATGACTTTCGCCGTAGCAATACCTTCGCGTCGCGGAGCACGGTTTCAGATAATCCAGAAACCGTCTCCGCTTCCGCTGACCATCAAGCCGTTACCGGCGTATATTCAATCGATGTTCAACAACTCGCCCAATCTCATAAATTGGTGTCTGACGGATTAGATGCCAAAGCAGATTTCGGCGCAGGTAAGCTTACGCTAAATCTCGGTGGACGTTCGGCGACCATTGAAATAAAGCCCGAAGAAAGCACCTTGTTGGACATTGTCCGTACCATTAACAAACATCCATCCAACCCAGGTATCAAAGCCTCTGTTATTAACGATGACAGTGGCGCACGTATGATCTTAGGGGGGGATAAAACCGGCGCAGACAATCAACTCGCTGTGACAGTGAACGCGCCCATCACGAGTCCGCTGCAGGCGTTGGCGTTCAACCCAGCCAGTCAGAACAATGCGATGAACGAAATGCAGGCCGCGAAGGATGCACGCATTTTGATTGACGGTTTGGCATTGGTGTCGAGTGAAACCAATACATTTTCTGATGCAATACGTGGTGTTGATATCGAAGTGTCGAAAGTGACGACGGCCGAAGATGGGCCTGTCACCGTGAACGTCGATGAAGACCGTGATACCGTTAAGGCGTCATTGGAACAATTTGTCGATGCTTACAACGCTTTCTATCAAGTGACCAAAGCGTTGTCGAAATATGACCCTGAAACTCAGCAAGGTGGCCCCTTAGTGGGTGACAGTGTGATTCGCTCTGCAGTGAATCAAATGCGTTCTTTGTTTTCGACGCCGATAGAAGGTGCGCCTGATTCGTTGAAAACCCTGAGTGAGTTAGGGCTTTCTACGACAATGGACGGGCGACTAGAAATTAACAACTCGATGTTAGATAAACAGCTGACGCAAAATTTTTCTGCGTTAGAAGGTTTTTTTGGCGGCAATGATGGATTTGCTCGCAAAGTCGAAGAAGCTGTTCAATCATTTACTGGTGTAGCGGGTACGATTCGAAACCGCGAGAGCAGTCTTGGTGATCAGAGAGTACGTTTGCGTGATGAGCAAGAAACACTAGATCGCCGTATGGAAGATCTCCAAAACCGTACATTGAAGCAATTTTCTGCGATGGATAACGCCATGGGCGAGATGCAATCGCAGTTATCTGCCATGATGAATATCATGCCATCGTAAGGACGTAGGTCATGAGTTCACCAGTCGTGCGGTTAGAAGCAATAGACGATCAGTTACTTTCAGTGCTTTCTCAAGGTCAGGTTGACCAAGATGAAATGGCACAGTTATTGAGTGATCGAAAGCAATGTCTGGCAGAAATCACGATGTTGCCGGAAGCACCGGAAAAAGAAGCTTGGTCAGTCGCGATAGCGCGCACCGAGCATATATATAGTCTGATAAAAAGACATCGTGACAGTGCTGCAGCCAATGCCAGTTCTTTTCTTAAAGGGCGTAAGTCAGTACAACTTTATAAAAAATTCGAGTAGGTGAGGATTGTTATGAGAGGGTCACTTCAGGCCTACAAAAAGGTATCTGTCGATAGCCAATTAAGCGCTGCTTCACCGCATAAGGTGATACAAATGCTAATGGCGGGAGCGATTGAACGCCTGATCCAAGGTAAAGCTGCGATGCTACAAGGCGATATTCCAATGAAGGGAGAGCGTCTTGGGAAAGCATTGGATATCATTATCAGCCTAAGAACCTGTCTTTCTATGGATGATGGTGGTGAAATTGCTACCAACTTAGATGCACTTTACGATTTTATGATCCGTCAGATCTCTGAAGCTAACAGGGATAATCTCGATGCCCCGATCGATGACGTGATCGATATTTTGCGCGAAATTAAGTCTGCGTGGGATCAAATACCCGCTGAATATCACAATATTACTCAAGCAGACGCATAAAAACGCTTCATTTTCACTACAATAGAATCTGTCTTGGCACAAGAGTCACAGCTTTATGGTGTCTCTTGTTGCCTTATACCAAGCAATAACTACAATAGCTGGATTAATCGGTCGTGGAGCGCTCGTGCTCGTCGATGTCACAGATGGTTTTTGGGGCAGATATATCTCACACATGCAAGGTTTAACGAAGATTCTTGTAATCGAAGATGATGAAAAGTTTCGTCACGATGTAGGCGTTATCTTGGAGTTTATTGGTGAGCAATACCTGCTATGTTCAACCACTGAGCTAAATGATTCGCACTGGAAGCAGGCAGAGGGAGCCTGTTTCTTAGGTAATGTTCACTCACCTCAGCGTTTATCCCAGGTACTCGATAACCTGGCTATCAATAACCACATTCCGGTTATCGCGCTAGCAAAACATAAAACAGAATTGTCCGGCTTGCCTAACTTTGTTGGCGAGCTGGAGTTGCCGTTGAATTATCCGCAACTGTCAGATGCATTAAGACATTGTCAGGAATTCTCGGGTAAACAAGCATTTAACATTCCACAACTTAGCCGTAAGAACACTTTGTTCCGCAGCATGGTCGGTCGCAGTTCGGCCATCAGTGATGTCCGTCATTTGATTGAACAAGTGGCAGGTACCGATGCTAGCGTGTTGATTCTTGGTGAATCAGGTACGGGTAAAGAAGTGGTTGCACGAAACATTCACTACCATTCATTGCGTGGCAAAGGGCCGTTTGTGCCTGTTAACTGTGGAGCGATCCCACCAGAGCTACTTGAAAGTGAATTGTTTGGCCATGAGAAAGGCGCATTTACAGGAGCGATATCAGCCCGTAAAGGACGTTTTGAGCTTGCTGAAGGTGGCACACTGTTTCTTGATGAAATCGGTGATATGCCCCAGCCAATGCAGGTAAAACTGCTTCGTGTGTTGCAAGAGCGTTGTTTCGAGCGTGTGGGTGGGAATAAAACCATTCAGTCTAACGTGCGCGTTGTCGCCGCGACTCACCGTAATCTCGATACCATGATTGAAGAAGGCTCGTTCCGTGAAGATCTCTTCTATCGTTTGAATGTTTTCCCAATTGAAATGCCAGCGCTTAGAGAGCGAATGGAAGATATTCCATTGCTGATCCAAGAATTGATGACGCGCCTGGAATCTGAAGGTGGCAATCAGGTTCATTTAACACCGCGCGCTATCGCATCGTTGGTTGAACATGATTGGCCGGGTAACGTTCGTGAGTTGGCGAATCTTATCGAACGCATGGTTATTCTGTACCCGGGTCAAATGGTTGATGTAAACCGTTTGCCGAAGAAATACCGTTACAGTGATATTCCCGAGTTTCAGCCCGAGCAGTTTGTTCATGTTGAAGATTGTGAAGCCATGGAGCGAGAAGCGTTGCATGCGGTCTTTGCGATGGATGATTTTGAAGAAGACATGCCTGGTTTTGCGCCGACTGCAGCACCGACAGGGTTACCTCCAGAAGGCGTTGATCTCAAAGCGTTACTTGCTGATCTCGAAGTTGATATGATTCGCCAAGCTTTGGAGGCGCAAATGGGCATTGTTGCTCGCGCAGCGGATATGCTTGGTATGCGCCGCACGACATTGGTCGAAAAAATGCGCAAGTATAGTCTCACCAAAGAAGACATTGCTTAACCTCACAGCGCGATAACTTGTTCAATTAATAAGCGAAGTCAAAAAAATGACTTCGCTTTTTTATTGCCTCAACCACTAACCTATTGATTCTATTTGTCTATTTATTGGCACATTTTCTGCTTAGTGCTGTTCAGCGTCAGAAATATAGAGCTGAAAGTATAGGATCATGGAAGCCAAAAATTCGCCACTCGGAACCGTCGATCAACAGGTTCTACGATACAAACAAGTGCTAGATGTGATGCCTGCGGGTGTCATCTTGCTTGATCCTTTCGGCCGCGTCGCTGAAGCCAATCCCGAAGCACACCGTTTGCTTGGTGCACCGCTAGAAGAAGAGCGGTGGGTGGATGTGATTAATCGAGCGTTTTCACCGCGAGAAGACGATGGTCACGAGGTCTCACTCCGTGATGGTCGCCGTGTGAAACTTGCCATATCAGCATCAGCCTCTGGTCAGCTGATATTGATCACTGATATGACAGAAACACGTTTACTGCAATCTCGATTCAGTGACCTTCAGCGTTTATCGTCGCTTGGGAAAATGGTCGCGTCGTTGGCACATCAAGTGAGAACGCCACTTTCGAGCGCACTGCTATATGCCGCCAATTTAGGTGCCGCAAATCTCAATGAGCCAACCCGAAAGCGTTTTCAGCTCAAGCTGGTGGACAGGCTTCATGATCTCGAAAAACAAGTGAATGACATGCTGTTGTTCGCGAAGGGCGGTGACAACAAAGTGGTCAGTCACTTCACCTTGGAGCATCTGCTCAACGAATTTGAACCCATGGTCGAAGCGTTGGTGAGCAACCAAAACGTCGACTTTGCAATCAATTGCGATGATGAATCTCATCAACTGCTTGGCAACGTGAATGCGCTCGCCAGTGCATTATCCAATTTGGTGGTGAATGCCATTCAAGTGGCGGGTAAAGACTGCAAAGTGGTGGTTGATGTGCGCGAGATGGGGGGACAGATATTTCTGTCCGTCGCTGATAACGGCCCGGGAATCGCCGAAGAACTACAAAGCAAAATACTTGAACCTTTTTTCACAACGCGACAGCAAGGCACTGGCCTTGGGCTTGCCGTTGTACAAATGGTCTGCCATGCGCATAAAGGCAGGCTGACATTGCAATCTCAACCGGGACAGGGTGCCTGTTTTACACTCTGTCTGCCATTGGCAGAACATATCGATATCGAGCAGCAACAGGTATCAGGAGAAGCACAATGAATCAAAGCAAAGTACTTATCGTTGAAGATGATGAAGGATTGCGTGAAGCCTTAGTTGATACACTGGCCTTGGCGGGTTATCAGTGGGTGGAAGCAGACAGTGCGGAGCAAGCTTTACTGCTGCTTAAGCAAGAAAGCGTTGATATTGTGGTTTCTGATGTCCAAATGGCCGGTATGGATGGCTTAGGGCTGCTGAGAAATATCAAGCTTAACCATCCCAAGCTGCCTGTTCTATTGATGACGGCCTACGCGAACATTCAAGATGCGGTTGCCGCCATGAAGGAAGGCGCCATTGATTACATGGCAAAACCTTTTGCACCAGAAGTACTGTTAAACATGGTGAGCCGATACGCCCCGGTGAAAGCGGATAACACCGATGCGGTTGTGGCGGATCCAAAAAGTCAGGCTCTCATTGCGCTGGCTGACAAAGTCGCTAAGACAGATGCCAATGTGATGATATTGGGGCCAAGTGGTTCCGGTAAAGAAGTCATGGCACGTCATATTCACCGCCAATCGTTGCGAGTGAATGGCCCGTTTGTCGCAATCAACTGTGCGGCTATTCCTGAAAACATGCTTGAAGCGACCTTATTTGGTTATGAGAAAGGCGCATTCACCGGCGCTGTTCAAGCGTGCCCAGGTAAATTTGAGCAAGCGCAGGGTGGCACCATCTTGCTTGATGAAATCAGCGAAATGGACATGTCCCTGCAAGCCAAGTTGCTGCGTGTGTTGCAAGAGCGTGAAGTTGAGCGCTTGGGAAGCCGCAAGAGCATCAAGCTAGATGTTCGTGTGCTGGCAACCAGTAACCGAGATCTTCGTCAGTACGTCGAGGAAGGTAACTTCCGTGAAGATTTGTACTACCGCCTGAACGTATTCCCAATTTCATGGTTACCGCTTTGTGAGCGTCCGGGCGATATTCTTCCATTGGCCGAACACCTGCTTCAGCGCCATTGCAGCAAGCTAGGCCAACCTGCGCCAACGCTTGAGCCTTGCGCGGTAGAAAAGTTGGGGATGTACCGCTGGCCGGGTAATGTTCGTGAACTCGACAATGTCATGCAACGCGCATTGATCCTTTGTCAGCAAGACAAAATACTGGCGAACGATATTTTGCTTGAAGGCATTGATTGGCAAGACGCTGGGAGCCTACAAACCTTGGTGGCACGTAATGATGTCGCCGAACCCCGAATTCAGCCGCAAGCTATCCCAACCAAATTACCGATGGCAAACACCAGCAGCGATGCAAATGAAAGCCTGGGTGGTGAACTGCGAGAGCAAGAGTTCGCGATTATTCTCGATACCATCCGTGCCTGTGAAGGGCGTCGGAAAGACGTCGCTGAGCGATTAGGCATCAGCCCGAGAACCTTACGTTATAAGCTCGCCAAGATGCGTGATGCGGGAATCGACATTCCGCAGTAAAGCGATGCTTTTTAGTCAGTTAATGCGTATAATTTTTTGGCGCATAAATTGCATAAATAATAGTCAGATGAACCGCAAGCCTTTATACGGCGTAGATTGCCAAAGTTTTGACAGTGAGGATGGACCATGAAAATCAACCCGATGCAGCACGAAATGCAAGCAATGGCATTAGACGCGCAGAATGTGGGTCGCCCTGCCACTGGCCAGCAAGTCTCACAAGATTTTGGTGAACTCTTGTCTACTGCCATTAACACGGTCAATGGCTTGCAAAAATCGTCAGGAGAATTAGCAACGCGTTTTGATCAAGGTGACCGCAGCGTCAGCTTGGCGGATGTGATGCTAGCGAGAAACAAATCAAGCGTGGCGTTTGATGCAACCGTCCAAACACGTAATAAGCTCGTTGAAGCTTATAAAGAATTGATGAACATGCCTGTATAAGTTAGGAAGTAACCGTGGCAGACGATAGTGATAAAACGCAACTAGCCGTATCAGATAACGCCGCAGCATTGCCGATGGCGTCTGATGGTGGCTCTGCGTTACAAGATCCTGATTTAATGGAACGTGATGTTTCGCCCTCCAGTGGTCCACTGGGAGGCATAGATATCGCGCGTCAACTGATCTTGGTTGCATCTGTTGTAATCTGCCTAGCCTTGCTAGCACTGCTGTTTATTTGGGTGCAGGAGCCGGAAATGCGCCCGCTCGGTTCCTACGAGACCGAAGAGCTGATCCCAATCCTCGACCACCTCGACGCACAGAAAACCGACTATCAACTGGAAGGCAATACTATTCGCGTTCCAGTGAAAGAATACTCCAGCATCAAACTTAACCTCAGCCGTGCGGGTCTCAACGCAGCACGAGAAGAGGGCGACGATATATTGTTGCAAGACATGGGCTTTGGTGTCTCTCAACAACTTGAGCGTGAGCGTCTTAAGCTGAGTCGCGAGCGTCAACTTGCCGCCGCTATTGAAAAAATTCGTGCTGTTAGCAAAGCACGCGTCTTGCTGGCCATGCCAAAGCAAAGTGTGTTTGTTCGCCACAACCAAGAAGCCTCTGCCACTGTTTTTCTTACCGTGCGTGGTACCACCCAGTTGGGACAAGAAGAAGTCGATTCCATTGTTGATATGGTGGCCTCTGCTGTTCCGAGCTTGAAACCTTCTCGTGTGACGGTAACAGACCAACACGGCCGTTTGCTCAGCTCTGGCAACGAAAGTTCGATGGCCTCGCAACGCCGCAAAGAATATGAGTTGGAGCGCAAGCAGGAACAAGCGCTTCGCGAGAAAATTGATTCGATTTTGATCCCCGTTCTTGGGTTGGGTAACTACACCTCACAAGTCGATGTCACCATGGATTTCAGCGCGGTCGAAGAAACCCGTAAGCGCTTTGACCCAGCGACGTCATCAACGCGAAGTGAATACACTCGTGAGAACTACAACAACAGCGATTACGTGGCGGGTATCCCAGGTGCTTTGAGTAATCAGCCGCCCGCTGACGCAGCAATTCCTGAAGATGTACAAGATTTAAAGAATGGTGGCGCAGGTGACAAAGGCTCATTGAGTCGAGAAGCTACGCGAAACTATGAACTAGACACGACGATCAGCCACCGCCGCGCGCAAACCGGGACAGTCGCGAGACAAACGGTGTCAGTGGCAGTGGATTATATTTCAAGTGCGAACCCTGATACGGGCGAGATCACCCGTACACCCGTCGGCGAACCTGAGCTTCAGAAGATCCGCCGTTTATTGATTGGTGGTGTTGGTTACTCAGAAATGCGCGGTGATGTGCTTGATGTGATTGCCGTACCGTTTGCGATTCCAGAAGTGGAAGCGCTGGGTGAAGTGCCGATTTGGGAACATGAGAACTTCAATGACTGGGTACGCTGGCTTGCCGCTGCGCTGGTTGTGATTGTTGTGGTCTTGGTGCTGATTCGTCCGGCCTTGTCGAAACTGATTAACCCAGCAAAAGAAGACGATTCTATGCTTGGGCCTAATGGCGAAATGCTGGGCCCTGATGGTTTGCCGCTCAGCCCTGATGATGACATCGGATTGATTGGTGCGGATTTGGATGGCTCTGGCAGCTTTGGCATGAGCTCGTCCAATCTCAATTTGCCTGATTTACATAAAGACGAAGACCTGCTCAAAGCTGTTCGAGCGTTGGTTGCTAATGAACCAGATCTTGCTGCGCAGGTCGTGAAAAGCTGGGTGAGTGAAGATGGCTAGAGATGATGATAACGGGTCGGGTAAAGAATTCGACATTACCCAACTGTCTGGGATTGATAAAGCAGCCATTTTACTGCTGAGTCTCACTGAGCAGGATGCCGCCAGTATTATTCGACATTTAGAACCTAAGCAGGTGCAAAAGGTGGGCGGTGCCATGACTCAGATGAAAGATCTGAGTCAGGAAATGCTTGCAGCAGTCCATCGCGGGTTTCTTGAAGATATTCAGCGCTTCACGTCTATTGGTATGGGCAGTGAAGACTTCGTGCGTAATGCCTTAATGGCGGCACTGGGCGAAGACAAAGCTAACAACCTCGTTGATCAAATCTTGTTGGGAAGCGGATCGAAAGGTCTCGACTCGCTCAAATGGATGGACCCACGTCAGGTGGCGACCATTATTCTCAACGAGCACCCTCAGATTCAAACCATCGTGCTTTCTTACCTAGAGCCCGAACAGTCTGCGGAAATCTTGACGCAGTTTGCAGAACGAGATGCGCTCGACCTTGTCATGCGTATTGCCAACCTTGAAGAAGTTCAGCCAGCGGCATTGCATGAGTTGAATGAAATCATGGAGAAACAGTTTGCGGGTCAAGCAGGCGCGCAAGCGGCCAAAATTGGTGGCCTGAAAGCAGCCGCAGACATCATGAACTACATGGACAATGCACTGGAATCGGCGTTGATGGAGCAAATAGGCCAGAACGACGAAGAAATGGCCTCGCAAATTCAGGATCTCATGTTCGTGTTCGACAACCTGTCGGACGTCGACGACCGTGGTATTCAGGCGATCCTCAAAGATGTTCCGCAAGAAGCCCTTCAAAAAGCCCTCAAAGGTGCAGAAGAAGGCTTACGCGACAAGATTTTTGCCAACATGTCCAAGCGTGCTGCCGAAATGCTGCAAGACGATTTGGAAGCCATGGGGCCTATTCGTGTGTCCGATGTAGAAGCAGCACAGAAAGAAATTCTTTCTGTCGCACGTCGACTGTCCGACGCTGGCGAAATTATGCTAAGTGGCGGCGGTGCGGACGAGTTCCTCTAATGACGCGTCATCAGTTAGAGAAATCGTTTAACGGTAAGGTAGTAACATGGGCTTAGATCGTCGTCGTGGATACATTCGTGCTACGGAAGAGCAAGACAGCGCCTTAGAGCGTTGGTCTTTACCCAGCTATGGGGACGAAGAATGCACACCGAAAGAAACGGCGCTGAACTATGACCCAAGCTGGGAGCCACCTGAGCTTGTTGACGAAGCGGCTGAGCCAGAATTTGAACTGACAATGCTAACCGCTGATGCGTTGGAGGAAATCCGACAATCCGCAGTTGATGAAGGCATTGAAGAAGGGCGCACAGCCGGATACAACGAAGGCCGCGAAACGGGCTACGAAGAAGGCAAGTTATCAGGCTTCGAAAAAGGCAAAGAAGAAGGCTACCAGCAAGGGCTGAGTGACGGGCAACAATTGATTGAAAATCGTTGCCAACACCTCGACGCCATGCTTGAAAAGCTGGCTTTTCCGCTGGTTCAAGTGGATCACCAAGTGCAACAACAAGTTGTCGATATGGTGGTGCACCTTGCTAAGGCCGTGATTCAAACTGAAGTGACGACCAATCCCCAAATCATCCTCAATACCTTGCGTGAAGCCGTGAACGCGCTGCCAATGGCAGGCCGACAAATCACGATTTACTTACAGCCTGAAGATCTGGATGTGGTGATGAATGCCTATAGCGAAGCATCATTACGCGATCGCGAATGGCGTTTAATTGCCGAGCCTGCTTTGAACCGTGGTGATATCCAAGTCGCGTGTGGTGACTCCATGGTCGATTACCGCATGGAAGATCGTACGAAACAGATATTGGCGCGTTTTCTTGGGCAAAATGTTTCCCGTGACCCAGAAGTACCCGACGATCAGCCCGAGGTGATTCTTGGTGCCGATAAAGTCGTGAGCGCTGACGCGACACAAGACACCCCAGAGAGTGATGTATTAGCCGAAGATTCGACGGCCGACAATGCAAAGGTTCAAGATTCAATCGTTGATGAAGAAGCACAGCCTGCAACCATTGAGGCAGACACTTCATCGGCTGCGCCAATAGAAGAACCATCAGATAACACTTCCCCACAAGGTGACGCCGGAGAGCATGATGGCCAGCCTGTCTGAAAGACTTGATGCACTCAACCTCGACAATCTGTCTATGCGTCCGGTTGCCTCTGGCAAACTGGTGCGTGTGGTTGGTTTGACGCTAGAAGCCATTGGCTGCCGCGCGCCTGTGGGCAGCTTATGCAAAGTCGAAACCCTTAAAGGCAACATCGAAGCGGAAGTGGTTGGATTTTCTGGTGATACCTTGTACTTGATGCCAAGCGAACAAATATCCGGTGTGATGCCCGGCGCACGTGTCACACCAATGACCGAAGAGCAGGGCATTCCTGTCGGTGTCGAATTGCTAGGCCGAGTCATTGACGGCGTGGGCAATCCCCTTGATGGGCTGGGCGAGATTTTTACAGGTCAAACGGCATCGTTTACGCCTGCCGCGATTAATCCACTGGCAAGAAAACCTATCGATACACCGCTCGACGTGGGCATTAAGGCCATCAACGGTTTGCTCACTGTGGGCAAAGGCCAGCGTATAGGTTTGTTTGCCGGTTCCGGTGTTGGTAAATCGGTCACGCTTGGCATGATGACGCGAGGCACCACCGCACAAGTGGTGGTGGTGGGTTTGATTGGTGAACGTGGACGAGAAGTTAAAGAATTCATTGATGAGATTCTCGGTGAAGCGGGACGAGAGCGCGCCGTTGTGATTGCCGCGCCAGCAGATGCTTCGCCTCTTATGCGTTTAAAAGGCTGCCAAACGGCACTAACCATCGCCGAATACTTCCGCGATCAGGGTTTAGATGTGCTGTTGCTGATGGACTCGTTAACCCGTTTTGCTCAGGCGCAACGTGAGATTGCGTTGTCGGTCGGCGAGCCGCCAGCCACAAAAGGTTATCCACCTTCTGTATTTGCAAAACTGCCTGCGCTCGTAGAACGCGCGGGAAATGGCGATGAAGGTAAAGGGTCAATCACGGCTTTCTTCACTGTGCTTACCGAAGGTGATGATTTACAAGATCCGATTGCCGATGCGTCGCGAGCGATTCTTGATGGACACATTGTCTTGTCGCGTGAAATGGCGGATGCAGGGCATTACCCCGCAATTGACGTGGAACGTTCGGTCAGCCGAGTCATGCCAAATATCGTGACAGATGAGCATATGCTGATGGCGCGTGCCGTGCGGCAAATTCTCTCCGTTTGTCGAAAAAATCAGGATTTAGTGTCCATTGGCGCGTATAAACCGGGAACCGATCAAGGCATTGATCAGGCGTTTACGTTGAAGCCGCGCCTTGATGGTTATCTGCAGCAAGGCATGAAAGATGTGGTGCCTTATGATATGTGCGTTAACATGCTGCGCTCGTCGCTACAGTAGGTGAAATATGTCTTCTAACGCCATGAGCTTATTGATAGAACAAGCCAAAAACACTGAGCATCAGGCACATTTGACCTTGGTTTCTGCGCAGCAAGAGTTGCAAGGCTATTACGTGCAGGTCGAGCAGATTGAACACTATCGCCTTGAGTATTTTCGCCAGATGTCAGAGCGTGGTCAGCAGGGTTTAAGCGCCAGTAGTTATGGCCACTTGAATCGATTTATCGTTCAGCTTGATGAAACGCTGGCAAAACAACGCCAAGCGGCAAGCGAGTTTGAAGATAATGTTGAGCGTTGCCGCGAACATTGGCAGCAATGTCGACAGAAAACGCGCTCCCTTGAATGGCTCATCGAAAAACGCCTCAACGAAGAAAAAATGCGGGCTGAGCGGTTAGATCAAAAACAAATGGATGAGTTTGCCACCCTCGCGTATGCCCGTCAGAAGGCTCGCTACTAAGTCTATTCCCCCAATTGGCCTGATAATTGCTTCATACTTTGTAACGAATGGTCAGCCACTATGTGCAGGCCTCTAACAGCAAAGTTTCTGAAGCGGGATCACTATGAACCAAAGCAGTTTCTTACTCTCAGGCGTTTCAAGCAGTAAAGCCCCTCTTGGCGAAGGCAAAGCCGTTTTGTCTCCGGAAGTTTCTGAAAGTGAAGGCGAAGGATTTTTCGCTCAACTTGCGCAGTTGGTTTCTGGTGATGGTGAAACGCCAGATTTAGCAAGCGATGCGGCGTTGGCGAAAGGCGATGCTGTCAGTGAGGAAGCCATTAGTGATGTCTTGCTGAAAAGCATGGCAACGGGAGAAGGTGAAACTGCTGGTGAAGATGCCGATATTTTGGCGCTCGAGGGAGAAAATCTTGACGCTGAAGGTGAGTTGACCGATGCAGTTGACGGTAAGTTAGCAAACAGCAAGGTCAGTGAAGATGCGGCATTGGCGTTAAAAAGTGAACAGCCGAAAGAGAAATCGGATTCCCCCGCGACACAGCAATTTGCTAAGCAAGATGGCGAAGCGCTCTTAGCACGTCTTAACGAATCTAATCAGGCATTGAAAAGCAATGTTAACCCTGAGGCCAAAGGCGCTGAGTTATCCGGTGACGAAGCCAAAACCGTGCTAGAAGGCAAAAGTTTGCCGTCTGATGCTGACGCTGAAGCCGTGGCCAAGCAGGCTGTCTTTGCCCAGCAAGGCATGAAGCAAGTTAACGAACAAAATGCGCTCGTGGAAGAAACGATCGTGAATTCAGAAAAGCCCGTGATGAAAATGGAAAACGGGCAGCCAGTCGCCATGAAATCATTGGTGTCTGATGCAGAGAAAGCGGCGCTAACGGAACACGTCTTGTCTGATGCTGATCTGAAACCAGAGATGCTGAGTGAAGATAGCGTGAATCTACAATCTGGTTTGGGTGTAGCGAAAGCAGCGGTTGATACCGTCACACCTGAGCAACTGGCAGCGTCAGCACCAGACAGTTTGTCTGTCGCGGAACGTGCTGCCTTAGCCGCGGCAATGGCAGCGCCTGGCGCGATAGTGGCTAACAGTGAAGCGAAAGCGACGATACCCACGGTAGAAGGTGATGTTTCACCGGAAATGCTAGCGAAAACCGGCGTGCCGTTTGAGTTGCTGCCAAAAAGTCAGCAAGAGGCAATGATGAGAGCGCAAGCTGCTTCATTGCCCGCGGATGGTGATTCCGCTTCTTTGCTTAATGAACTCGGTCCACGCGGTGTCGCCGCTCAATCGCAAGTGAATATGACACAAGCCGCAACAGCGGTGCAGGCGGCAGTTAACCCGATGACGGCGCAAGGGCAGGCCACGACCGCCATGTCTGCTTTTGCAGCAATTCCATGGACACCAGCAGTGCAGGGCGAGATTCAACCTAAACTCACGTCTGGTAATCCGGCGTTAGATGCAGCGACAGCAAGTGCCATTTCGGAAACGACGCGCTCTGGCCCAGAAGCGAAAACAGATCAATTGGCACAGCAACTCGCAACAAGTTTTGGTAATCAAGGTTCGACAACAGCGGCACGTTTAGACACAACCGTTGCACAGAGTCCCCTTCAAATGAGCCAAAACCAAGCAGAAGCGGCTAACGCACTGTCTGAGCGAGTGAATGTGATGCTGTCTAAAAACCTCAAGCATGTTGATATTCGCCTCGACCCACCGGAACTTGGTCGCATGCAGATCAAGCTCTCGATGAATCAAGATCAAGCCAACGTGCAATTTACGGTGGCAAATCAGGCGGCTCGTGAATTGGTGGAGCAATCTATGCCACGCCTTCGTGAAATGATGCAGCAACAAGGTTTGCAGTTGTCGCAATCGTCTGTACAGCATCAAGATGCGGGTGGTCGACAATCCTTCGCAGGAAGCCAAACCCAGCAGGGTAATGGGCAAGGCGGTTCGGGTGGACAAAGTGATTCATCGTCTTTAGGTCGCGGAGAAGGTGATCAAGAGATAGATCGTTCAAGTGTTAACCATGAGCTCTACGTCAACTCATCAAAAGATCGCGTTGACTATTATGCTTAATGTAGCATTCTCAATGCGTATGTTTTGAAAGTGGAATTCGACTAAATAAAAGGTGAGTCATGGCAGATGAAGATATCGAAGCAGGTGGCGGCGGCGGTGGTAAAAAGAAACTCATTATTATCATCCTTGCAGCGGTCTTGTTACTGGGTGGTGGTGCGGGCGCCTTTTTCTTCTTGATGGGAGATGATGGCTCAGCACAACAAGAAGATATCGTGATTGAAGAAGCCGAACCGGTGAACCTTCAAGCGATTTATGTGACCTTGCCGCAACCGTTTGTCTTTAACGTCACGGGAGACTCGCAACAAAGATTGGTACAAGTGAATGTCCAGTTGATGGTGCGTGGCGACAAGAACGAAACATTGGCGAAGCAGAATTTGCCGCTGGTTGAACACAGTTTGCTAACGACGTTTGGCGCTGCAACCGTGGAACAACTGCGAACGCCGCAGG
The DNA here is from genome assembly GCF_000621165.1 of Enterovibrio calviensis DSM 14347. GTDB lineage: Bacteria > Pseudomonadota > Gammaproteobacteria > Enterobacterales > Vibrionaceae > Enterovibrio > Enterovibrio calviensis. The sequence goes on from NZ_KK211217.1 coordinate 126,252, forward strand.
GACAGGTGGAAGTCCGAAAACAAGCTGTCGATACCGTTCAGGCATCGATGGAAAAAGTCACCGGCAAAACAGTGGTTGAGCGGGTGTTGTTTACTGGCTTTGTAATGCAATAGGTGCGATGTGACCGATCTTCTCAGTCAAGACGAAATTGATGCGCTTCTCCATGGTGTGGACGATGTAGAAGATGATGAACCCGATACGGACGGTGGCGATGTCGCTGCCGCCTCCAATTTCGATTTCTCATCACAAGACCGTATAGTCCGTGGGCGAATGCCCACCCTGGAGCTGATTAACGAGCGTTTCGCACGTCATATGCGGATCAGTTTGTTTAACATGCTGCGCAAAACGGCTGAAGTGTCGATTAATGGCGTTCAGATGGTGAAATTTGGTGAATACCAAAACACCCTGTTCGTCCCAACCAGTTTGAACATGGTGCGCTTCCGTCCTTTAAAAGGGACGTCATTGGTGACCATGGAAGCGCGTCTGGTATTTATATTGGTGGAGAACTTCTTCGGTGGCGATGGTCGATTCCATGCGCGTATCGAAGGGCGCGAGTTTACGCCTACTGAGCGTCGTGTCATTCAAATGCTATTGAAACTGGTCTTTGAAGATTACAAAGATGCTTGGGCGCCGGTCATGAAAGTAGAGTTTGAGTACCTCGACTCTGAAGTGAACCCTGCGATGGCGAACATCGTGAGCCCAACAGAAGTGATTGTTGTGAGCTCGTTCCACATCGAGTTGGATGGTGGCGGTGGTGATTTCCACGTGGTCATGCCTTACTCCATGGTGGAGCCTATCCGCGAATTACTTGATGCGGGTATTCAAAGCGACAAGATGGATACCGACCTTCGTTGGTCAAAAGCGCTACAAGATGAAGTGATGGACGTGGAAGTTGAGTTGACCGCCAAGCTGTTGGAAACACAACTTTCATTGCGTGATTTGATGGAACTGGAAGCTGGGGATGTGATTCCAGTGAAAATGCCAGATGCATGCACGATTTACGTTGAAGACTTACCGACGTTCCGTGGGAAAATGGGGCAAGCAAATGACAACCTTGCCCTTAAGATCACCGAGAAATTGAAACGCCCTGAAGTGGCGAAAAGCGACATCGTACTGTTGGGTGATGATCTTGACGAATTTGATCGCTCCGATGATGACTAATGCGATGACAAATAATAACAAACACGATGTGGTAGATAATCATGAGTGACGTAGAAGACGATTGGGCTGCAGCACTGGCTGAACAAGCAGAAGTTGAAGGTGGAGACGACGTTCAAACAGCGCCGCTAGATGAATTGGTTGATGAGGCTCCGCCGATCAACGCCGATGAGGCCCGTAAGCTCGACGCTATTCTCGATATTCCGGTGACCATTTCCATGGAAGTGGGTCGTACCAATATTAACATTCGAAACTTACTGCAATTGAACCAAGGTTCGGTGGTTGAGTTGGATCGCCTAGCGGGTGAATCGTTGGATGTTTTGGTTAACGGTACCCTTATTGCTCACGGTGAAGTTGTTGTCGTCAATGACAAATTCGGTATTCGATTGACGGACGTTATAAGCCAAACAGAGCGTATTAAAAAGCTTCGTTAAACGGCTAACCCCTTAGATTTTCAAAAAAAGGGGCTCACCAAAATACCTCAATAAAGCATGCTCATTTCGGCGTGCTTTTTTTTCGGCCTGAATTTTGCTTAACCCAGTAAATAGCTCAACACTTATCGGGATTAACAGAGAAAATGGCACGCCTGCAACTGACGACAATCGGACTCGTGTTTGCGCCTAGCGCATATTCAGCAACGTCTACTGGCGAGAACCTCGCAACGACCTTCGCGGCACTGTTAGCCGTGATCGGTGTGATCTTTGCGTTGGCGTGGATGTTAAAGCGTATGCAGGTTCCTTCTCTGATGGGCGCGAAAGCAGGGCTCAAAGTCGTTAGCCAGCTCCCACTTGGGCAAAAAGAGCGAGTGGTGGTACTGGAAGTGAACGGTGAGCAAGTGCTTGTCGGTGTGACATCTCAGCAAATCACGCTACTCAAAACGTTGGATACGCCGATGGCTGAACCAGAGCAGAGCCCGTCCTTTTCCTCTCAACTTAATAACATTCTGAAGAAAAATGATGCGTCTTAAATCTGTCGGCGCCATATTTTTGGCGCTTTGTTGTTTTCTTGTCACGCCGTTTGCACTGGCGGAAGCAGAGCCTGCACCAGCAGCGGAAACCGTGACCGAGACTTTAATCGATAGCGCTGGCGAAGCATCAATGATGCAAGCCACGAATGGTGGCGGTGGTATTCCTGCGCTGACCATGACGGTGAACCCTGATGGGGGCGAGGATTACTCAGTAACATTGCAAATTCTGGCGCTGATGACGGCACTGGGATTTTTGCCCGCCATTGTGATTCTTATGACGTCGTTCACCCGTATCGTGGTGGTGATGTCGATATTGCGTCAGGCCATGGGCTTGCAACAAACCCCGTCAAACCAGGTCATCATTGGCATCGCCATGTTCCTCACCTTATTCGTGATGTCACCGGTTATTGACCGAATGAACGTGTCTGCGGTTCAACCGTATTTGAATGAAGAAATCAGCTCTCGTGAAGCCTTTGACCGTGTGCAGGTGCCTTTGCGTGAATTTATGCTTAAGCAGACCCGCGTAAAAGACTTAGAAACCTTCGTGAACATGTCAGGTTCAGACGCGACAGAGCCAGAACTGGTGCCAATGACGGTGTTGATCCCAGCGTTCATTACGTCTGAGCTAAAAACCGCATTCCAAATCGGTTTCATGCTGTTCCTGCCTTTTTTGATTATCGACTTAGTGGTGGCATCGGTATTAATGGCAATGGGTATGATGATGTTGTCACCCATGATCGTGTCCTTGCCGTTTAAGCTCATGCTATTTGTATTGGTAGACGGGTGGAACCTCATCTTGTCGACTCTCGCTGGCAGTTTTGGGTAGGAGTGGGTTATGGGACCTGAAGCGTTCGTTGAACTGTTCCAAGATGCGTTGTACCTCATCCTTGTTATGGTCTGCGCCATTATTATTCCCGGTCTTATTGTGGGTTTGATTGTTGCGGTGTTCCAAGCGGCAACCTCTATCAATGAACAAACACTCAGTTTCTTGCCGCGTCTTATCGCCACGCTGGTTGCGTTGATGTTCTTTGGGCATTCAATGACGAGAATGCTCATGGAGTATTTCATCCGTCTGGTGGAAGAAATTCCAACGCTGCTTTATTGACTGAGCAAGACGCATGGAATATCCCGCACACATCATTCTCGAGTGGATGGCCCAGTTCTTTTGGCCATTGACGCGCATCTCCGCCATGATGATGACCATGACATTCTTTGGCGCGCGTTTTGTGCCCGTGCGTGTGCGTTTGTACCTGTCTCTGGCCATCACGTTCGCTGTAATGCCCTCTATCCCCAGCGTGCCAAGCTCGATTGAGTTGGTGTCCTTTGGTGGTTTTGTGGTGCTCGCTCAGCAACTGTTGATTGGGGTCGCCATGGGGACGATCACCCAGTTTGTCATGCAAACCTTTGTATTGTTAGGTCAAATCATTGGTATGCAATCGAGCCTGGGTTTCGCCTCCATGGTTGACCCCGCGAACGGACAGAATACGCCCCTGCTTGGTCAGTTTTATCTGTTTGTCGCGACCATGTTGTTCTTGTCGACCGACGGACATTTACAAATGCTGAACCTAGTCGTGCTGAGTTTTAAGAGCTTACCGATTGGTGAAATGCTCCAATCGGCAGACTATCGTGCGCTTGCAAATTGGTTTGGCATCATGTTCAGCGTCGCATTGGGCATGGCATTGGCAGGTATTATTGCCTTGCTGACCGTAAACCTCTCGTTTGGTGTGATGACCCGTGCAGCGCCACAGTTGAACATTTTCTCTTTGGGTTTTTCGTTTGCCTTGCTCGTTGGCTTAATGATTTGTATGTACTTGCTCAATGGGATCTTGCCGCATTACTTGAACCACTGGGACACAGGTGTGAATGCCATCTGTGATTTGATTCGCCTCGACTGTAATGTGAGCGGAGGTGCCTAGTGGCAGAGAATGACGGCCAAGAACGCACAGAAGACGCCACACCCCGAAGGCGACAGCAGGCGCGGGAAAAAGGTCAAGTACCGCGCTCAAGAGAACTGGCATCCGTTGCGGTATTGGTCATTGGCGCTATCGCATTAATGTGGTTCGGCGGCAGTGTGGGTGAAGCGCTGATGGAAATTATGCGGAAATTCTTCTCCCTCACACGAGAAGAGATTTTCGATGTTACTACGTTAGGCTTGATTGCCTACGGCGCTATGTTTCACATCGCGTGGCCACTCGCCACGGTGTTATTGATGCTGTTTGTGGCGGGCTTGCTCGGCGCTTCTGCGCTGGGGGGCGTCTCGTTTTCATGGGAAGCCGCGCGCCCCAAACTGTCTAAAATGAGCCCGCTCCAAGGTATCAAAAGAATGTTTGGCATGCAGAGCATGGTCGAACTGATCAAGTCGATTTTAAAAGTCGCGTTGGTCGCTGGTGTTGCGTTCTATTTGATGTTGGTGAGTATTGATGACTTCTATCAGCTGAATATCGAAACCTTCCCGACCAATCTGTATCACGCGCTTGATATCTTGATGAACTTTGTCTTGTTGATCTGTTGCTCTTTATTGGTGGTGGTCGCGATCGATGTGCCATTCCAAATATGGCAACACAATGATCAGCTCAAGATGACCAAACAAGAAATAAAAGACGAATACAAAGACACAGAAGGTAAACCGGAAGTAAAAGGCCGTATCCGGATGTTGCAGCGTGAAATGGCGCAGCGCCGAATGATGGCTGAAGTCCCAACCGCTGACGTGGTCATCACCAACCCCGAGCACTACTCGGTGGCTCTGCGTTACGACAGCAAAATTGACCGAGCTCCTGTGGTGGTGGCAAAAGGTTCGGACTTTATGGCGCTGAAAATTCGAGAGATTGCGGCTCAACATGACATCAGCATAGTGCCTGCGCCACCACTAGCGCGTGCGGTCTACTATAGCACTGAGCTAGAGCAGCAAATTCCTGACGGTTTGTTTGCGGCAGTGGCACAATTGCTCGCTTATGTCTTCCAACTTAAGCAGTACCAAAAAGGGCGCGGACGTAAACCGACCTCCTTGGCGGAACAGCAGCTTCCGATACCGACAGAATTACGTCGCTAATCGATTGAAATACGCGCAGCTAGCGCCATTTATCTGAAATAAAAGCCAAAAAAACATGGTTCGTTTTTTGCTAGATACAAAAAGTGATTTAGCCCAGAGACGACAGACGACCCATGAAGCTTTCTTTGCCGTTCTACGACAAGGTACAACAAAAACTCCCCGCCAAATTAGGCGTGATGCCTGCTGTTGGCGCACCTATATTGGTGTTGTCGGCGTTGGCCATGGTGATTTTGCCTGTCCCCGCCTTCTTGCTCGACATGTTTTTCTCGTTCAATATCGCCTTGTCGCTCGTTGTTCTCTTGGTCACCATTTACACCCGTAGACCCCTCGATTTTGCAGCATTTCCTACCGTTCTTCTGATCGCGACCTTGCTTCGTCTTGCATTGAACGTGGCATCGACACGTGTGGTTTTGCTCCATGGTCATGAAGGGCCGGGCGCTGCGGGTCAGGTTATTGACGCTTTTGGTTCGGTCGTTATTGGCGGTAACTATGCCGTTGGTCTCGTGGTCTTCCTGATTTTGATGATCATTAACTTTATGGTTGTCACCAAAGGTGCGGGCCGTATTTCTGAGGTGAGCGCTCGATTTACCTTGGACGCTTTGCCAGGTAAACAAATGGCGATTGATGCGGATTTGAATGCTGGATTGATTGACCAAGACCAAGCACGGACACGTCGTTCGGAAGTGACGAAAGAAGCTGACTTTTACGGTTCAATGGACGGTGCGTCTAAATTCGTAAAAGGCGATGCCATCGCGGGTATCTTGATTCTGGCAATCAACATCATTGGCGGCTTGTCCATTGGTATGGTTCAGCACAATGTGAGCTTCTCTGACGCCATCGAAATTTATACCTTGCTGACCATCGGTGATGGTCTTGTTGCTCAAATTCCATCGCTTTTGTTATCGATTGGCGCAGCCATCATGGTGACTCGTCAAAATACAGACGAAGACATGGGGCAGCAGCTTGTCTTTCAGCTGGTGGATAACCCTAAAGCGCTGATCATTGCCACCGGTATTTTAACGGTGATGGGTATTGTTCCTGGTATGCCTCACGTTCCGTTTCTTACGTTGGCCTTAGTGTGTGGCGGTTTTGCATACTGGAAAACCAAGCAACAAGATAATGCGAGAAAAGCTGCGGAAGAAAAGCCAAAACAAGAGCTTATCAAACCCAAACCGAAAGATTTGTCATGGGATGACGTACAGCCTGTGGACGTCATTGGTTTGGAAGTGGGTTATCGTCTAATACCAATGGTTGACCGAGACCAAGGTGGCGAGTTGCTGGATCGCGTTAAAGGCGTGCGTAAGAAGCTGTCGCAGGACTTCGGTTTCCTTATTCCACCTGTTCACATTCGCGATAACCTCGAGCTGCCACCGAACAGCTATCGCATTACCTTAATGGGTGTCGCGGTCGGCGAAGCGGATATTCGTTCAGACAAAGAATTGGCGATTAACCCCGGCCAAGTGTTTGGCCCGATTGACGGCGAACCAACGGTTGATCCCGCGTTCAATCTAGAGGCCGTGTGGATTGAAAAATCTCAGCGTGAACATGCCCAAGCGTTGGGTTACACCGTGGTGGATTCCGCCACCGTGCTCGCCACGCACCTCAGCCAAATGTTGACCAACAACGCTGAGCGCTTGCTCGGTCATGAAGAAGCACAGAACCTTATCGACATGCTTGCCAAGCAAGCGCCACGACTTGTTGAAGGGCTTATCCCTGATCTTGTCTCGTTGGGGGCGGTGGTGAAAGTGATGCAGAATCTGCTTAACGAAGCCATCCCAATCCGCGATGTCCGCACCATTATTCAGACGCTTTCAGAGTATGCGCCGAAGAGTCAAGATCCTGACATTTTGACTGCCGCTGTACGGATTTCTCTCAAGCGACTAATCGTACAAGAAATCAATGGTATAGAACCCGAACTTCCTGTGATTACCTTGGTTCCTGAGTTGGAACAGATATTGCATAAAACTATGCAGGCATCAGGTGGTGAGTCCACAGGAATTGAACCTGGATTGGCAGAGCGTTTACAGCAAAGTCTTTCCGAAGCAACACAGCAGCAGGAACTTCAGGGTGAACCCGCTGTATTGCTAACTTCCGGCGTTCTTCGTTCTACCTTGGCCAAGTTTGTTAAGAACACGATTCCGTCTTTGCGCGTACTTTCTTATCAAGAAGTACCGGACGAAAAACAAATAAGAATTGTAAGAGCGGTTGGTAACTGATGTCGTGCATCAGTAAATCAGGACAACGATTTTGAAAATTAAACGATTTTTTGCCAAAGACATGCGAACTGCATTGGCCGAAGTGAAAGAAGCACTCGGCGCCGATGCGGTTATCATGTCCAACAAAAAAGTGACCGGCGGTGTCGAAATCGTGGCGGCAGTTGATACTGAAACGCCAACCCGTGATGTGCGCAAAGAAGCGGCCAAGACGCAAATGGCGCAAAGCATGGATCGCGCACAGCCACAGCGTCGAATTGCCGAAGACAAAGTGCACTTGCGTCGCGACATCAATAAAGAAGCGGCAAGAAAACCGCTGGGTGGCGCGCTGGGTAGCAAGTTTTCAAGTTTGCTTGATCGCTATCAGTCACAGTTGCCGGATAACGAGCGCGAGGAAGAGCCTGAAGTCGATTCGCTTAGCGCTCTGCTTGCTCGTCAAAATGATGTTCGCCGTCGTGAAACTGAAGCGGCATATGGTGGACAGCAGCAATCGCTTCGACCTGCGACAAATGGTCAGCAAAGCACGCATTCAGCTCGCACCGGCGCTAACAATGCCGCGGGTGGAGTAGCGCAAGGGTATGGATCAGCATCCTCGCGCAGTAGCCAACAAGCGAAAGGTCAGGAACTCGACCGTCTCTACCGTCAAAAACGTGACGAGTTAGAGCGCCGTGACCCTCGTAGTGCCGCGCGTCAGGAAAATCGTCTTGATGCTACGCGTAAAGAAACACGTAAATCTGCGCCTCGTCAGCCTGATGAAATGGAAGCGATGCGCAAAGAAATGGCAACGATTCGTAGCCTGCTAGAGCACCAGCTTTCAGGCTTGATGTGGCAAGAAGTGGAGCGTAAAGAACCGCTTCGCGCCATGTTGATTAAACGACTAGAAAAAATGGGAATATCTCCCGTGCTAGCAGACCAGTTAGCCGGTTATATTCCAGAAGATACTCCTCCGAACGAAGCCTGGTCTGAACTGCTAGAACTTGTGGCAGATCAGGTGATTACATCGAGTGAGAATCTGTTAGAAACGGGTGGCGTTATTGCCCTTTTAGGGCCAACAGGCGTAGGGAAAACCACCACGATCGCGAAACTTGCGGCACGGGCAGCAATGGACTTCGGCCCAGAAGAAATAGCACTGGTGACTACAGATACATTTCGTATCGGTGCGCATGAGCAATTGGCAACGTACGGCAGAATTTTAGGTTGTCCGGTAAAAGTTGCTAAAGATGCAGACACACTGGCCGATATTCTGTATCAGTTACGTCATCGTCGATTGATTCTGTTAGATACCGCAGGCATGGGCCAGCGTGATCTTAGGTTATCAGAACAACTTGATACTCTGATCCAAAGCAGTGGTTCACATATCCGAAGCTTACTTGTTTTACCCGCCACCTCACAGCGTCGCGTGTTACAAGAGACCATTGACCATTTTCGTCGCATTCCCCTGTCAGGGTGTGTGTTAACGAAACTGGATGAATCTCTCAGCTTAGGTGAACTACTGAGTGTGACAATTGAAAACGCGCTTCCAGTCACCTATCTCGCTGATGGGCAACGAGTGCCGGAAGACATTCGTCATGCCAGCGGAAGATATCTGGTCAACAGAGCGAGTGAACTGATGGATCAAGATTCAGAGCAGCAAAACCATTTCTGGAGTCATGATGTACCAGAGTCGAATGCGGCGGACTTTTATGATTGAGACAACCATGCATGATCAAGCAAGCGGCCTCCGCCGCCTGACAAACCCGACTCGCACCAAAGTAATCACCGTAACCGGTGGTAAAGGTGGCGTAGGTAAAACCAACATTACCTTGGGCATGGGCATGTCTATGGCCAAGCAAGGCAAAAAGGTCATGGTGTTGGATGCCGACTTAGGTTTGGCGAACATTGATGTGCTGTTGGGATTACGTGTCGGCAAAAACCTAAGTCACGTAATGCAAGGTGTTTGCGACCTTAAAGACATTATTGTCGAAGGGCCGCATGGCTTAAAGATTATCCCTGCCTCATCAGGCATGCGCGGTATGACTGAATTGTCGACTGCGCAGCACGCCGGTTTGATCAGAGCGTTTGGCACATTGGACGAAGAAGTGGATGTGTTGCTCGTTGACACCGCTGCGGGTATTTCAGACATGGTGTTAAGCTTTTCTCGTGCAGCACAAGACGTCGTGATTGTGGTGTGTGATGAGCCGACATCCATCACGGATGCATACGCTTTGATTAAGCTTTTAAGCCGTGAACATGGCGTCACTCGCTTTAAAGTTGTCGCCAATATGGTGCGCAGTTATCGCGAAGGTAGAGATTTATTTACAAAATTAACGCGTGTAACAGAAAGATTTTTAAATGCTAATCTAGAATTAGTAGCATGTGTTCCATTAGATGAACGTGTGCGTCAGTCTGTTAAAAAGCAAAAAGTGGTTGTTGATGCATTCCCTCAATCACCGGCAGCCTTGGCGTTGAACGCGCTGGCGAACAAAGCGTTGACTTGGCCAGTACCTCGTAACCCAGGTGGACATTTAGAGTTTTTTGTAGAGCGGCTGCTCGTTCGAGATGAAGCAGCAGGGGACTATCTCGGTGAATAGAGCGCTCACCTACAGCAGAACAGGCGCATCAACGGAAACGGTATTTGAGCAATATTCGACGCTGGTTAAGCGCATTGCTCATCATCTGGTTTCACGTTTGCCCCCCAACGTGCAGGTCGACGATTTAATTCAGGCCGGCATGATTGGTTTGCTGGAAGCGCAACAAAACTATGATGCTTCAAAAGGCGCGAGTTTTGAAACCTATGCCGGAATACGCATTCGTGGTGCCATGCTAGATGACATCCGCAAAGGCGATTGGGTTCCACGCTCTGTACACAGAAATAACCGCCAAATTAGCGATGTAATTGCAAAGCTTGAAGGCGAGTTAGGGCGAGACCCTAGCGACAAAGAAATTGCGAAACGCCTGGGGATGAGCCTTGACCAGTATTATCAGATACAAAACGATATCAATGCTGGACGTTTAATTGGTATCGAAGATCTGGGCGTTTCAGAAGATGCTTTCGTCACTGAAAGTCATCGAGAAGAAAACCTTCCCTTTGAGGAAGTCGCGGAAGATAGTTTTAAGGCGCACCTAGCCCAAGCTATTAAAGGACTCCCTGAAAGAGAGGCTTTGGTACTCTCTCTCTATTACGACGAGGAACTTAACCTCAAGGAGATTGGTGCCATTATCGGGGTCAGCGAATCCCGAGTTTGCCAGATTCAAAATCAGGCAATGCAGCGGTTACGGACCAAGCTTACTGCTTGGTCAAAGTAAGTTTTTATAATTATAAGGGACCTCACCGGAGGCAACTTTGAACACAAACATGAAAATCCTCGTTGTTGATGACTTCTCAACAATGCGACGTATCGTTAAGAACCTCCTTCGTGATCTGGGTTTCAACAACACTGTTGAAGCAGATGACGGCCTAACAGCGCTGCCAATTCTCAAGAAAGGCGGTATTGATTTCGTCGTTACTGACTGGAACATGCCAGGTATGCAGGGTATTGACCTGTTGAAGAACATTCGCTCTGACGCGGATCTTAAGCATCTTCCTGTGCTGATGATCACTGCAGAAGCGAAGCGTGAGCAAATCGTTGAAGCAGCTCAAGCTGGTGTGAATGGTTACATTGTTAAACCATTCACTGCGGCAACCTTGAAAGAGAAGCTGGACAAGATTTTCGAACGCATGTGATTTGTTTCTTCGCGCAGTGAAGGATTAATAAAACAATGATAACACTCGACCAAGCTAAAGAATTGGTCAGTTTGCTTGAAGAAGGGAATCAGGAAAGCGCGAATGAGTTGCTGGCCAAATTGGCAAGTGACACGCGTAATCCGCTCTTCAATGAGGTTGGGAAACTGACCCGGCAACTGCACGATTCGCTGTCTAATTTCCGATTGGATCCGCGTGTCAGTGATCTTGCTAATAGCGAGATCCCTGATGCTAAAGACCGCCTTAACTTTGTTATGGAAAAAACGGAAATTGCTGCAAACCGAACCATGGATGCAGTGGAAGCGACGTTACCTATCGCCGATAACCTACAAGATTGTCTTGCTCAGGTTAGACCTCAGTGGAACAACCTGATGGGGGGGCGGATTGACATTGCAAGTTTCAAATTGCTTTGTCATCAGCTAGATGGTTTGTTGACGCAAGTCGAAGGGGATACCACCAAGTTGCACGGTCAGTTGACCGAAATTTTGATGGCTCAAGACTTCCAAGATTTGACGGGTCAGGTCATTAGACGCGTTATTGAATTGGTTCAAGAAGTCGAAAGCCAGCTGGTGGAAATCCTAACGGCATTTGGTTTAGATGACGAACCAAAAGACACAGAATTAGAAACAGAACAACAATCTGGCATCGAGGCTGAAGGGCCTGTCGTGACTGAAGAGCAGCGTCAAGAGAAACAAGTGATGCAAAGCCAGGACGACGTGGACGATTTACTTTCAAGCCTTGGCTTTTAGGGGTGCGTTATGAGCTTTGAAATGGATGAAGAAATCCTGCAGGACTTTTTGATCGAAGCAGGGGAAATTCTAGAACTATTGTCAGAACAACTCGTGGATCTGGAAAAAACTCCAGATGACCGCGATTTGCTGAATGCAATTTTCCGAGGGTTTCACACGGTTAAAGGTGGCGCAGGCTTTTTGTCACTCACAGAGCTGGTAGATACTTGCCACGGTGCTGAAAACATTTTTGATAACCTCCGCAACGGTGGCCGCCCTCTCAACGCTGAAGTCATGGATATCATTCTTCAGGCGCTTGATACGGTGAACGAGCAGTTTGCATGCGTGCAACAAAGCGAACCTTCACCCGCGGCAGACCCTGCATTGTTGGAAGCACTGCACAAGTATGCCAAACCTGCCTCAGAAGACGAAGCCGAGCCAGAAGCTGTCGCACCTGAGCCAGAACCGGAACCAGAGCCGGAACCGGAACCTGAAGTTGTGGCTGAAGCCCCTGCTGAGCAAGGCGAGGCCATTGCGGGCGATTCTGTCGACGAAATCACCGACGATGAATTCGACCGTTTGCTTGATCAGCTTCACGGCAAAGGCCAATCACCGACTGCGAATGGCTCACAGCCAAGCGAAGCAGCGTCGTCTGCTCCTGCTGCCGACAGCGGTGATATGACGGACGATGAATTTGACCGTTTGCTAGATGAGCTTCATGGCTCGGGCAAAGGTCCAGCTCTTGATGGCGATGCCGCTCAAGCGACACCACCACCACAGAATTCATCGGTTGAAAGCCCAAGCAGTGATGAAATCACTGATGACGAATTTGAAAAGCTGTTAGATGAGCTGCACGGTAAGGGCAAAAGCCCTATCGAAGCAGAGGCGTCGAACAATGCACCAGCTCCAGCTCCAGCTCCAGCGGCTGCCGCGCCAAAAGCGGAACCAAAGCCTGCTCCGGCGCCAGCACCTGCTCCCAAAGCAGAAGCTCCTGCACCTAAGCCGCCTGCTGCTGTTGCTAAACCACCTGCAAAAGTGGAAGAAAAGAAAACACCGGTTGCACAACCAGAGCAAACTGTTCGTGTGAACACGTCAACACTCGACACCATCATGAATATGGTGGGTGAGCTTGTGTTGGTGCGTAACCGTTTGGTGAGCCTAGGTGCTAACAGTGATGACGAGCACATGGCGAAAGCCGTGACCAACCTCGACGTTGTGACGGCCGATTTGCAAGGCGCTGTTATGCAAACGCGTATGCAGCCGATCAAGAAAGTCTTTGGTCGTTTCCCTCGCGTTGTACGTGACTTAGCACGAACCCTTAAGAAAGATATCGTTCTGGAAATGCGCGGCGAAGAAACCGACCTCGATAAAAACTTGGTCGAAGCACTTGCAGACCCAATGGTCCACTTGGTGCGAAACTCCGTTGACCACGGTATCGAGATGCCGGATGTTCGCGAGCAAAACGGTAAACCTCGTGTAGGTACTGTGACGCTGGCTGCATCACAAGAAGGCGATCACATCCTGCTAACTATCGAAGATGATGGTGGCGGTATGGACGCGGAAAAACTGCGCGGAATCGCTATCGATCGCGGTGTGTTGGATGCAGATGCAGCAGCCCGTTTGACGGATACTGAAGCGTTTAACTTGATTTTTGCGCCAGGCTTTTCAACCAAAGTCGAGATCTCAGATATCTCTGGCCGTGGCGTGGGTATGGACGTAGTGAAAACTGCGATCACCCAGCTAAACGGTACGATTTCTATCGACTCTGTGTTGGGCCGCGGCACCATTATTTCAATCAAAGTGCCGTTGACGTTAGCAATACTCCCAACGTTGATGGTGGGTATTGGTAATAATCCATTTGCGTTCCCATTGTCGAACGTAAATGAAATCATCAGCTTGGATCTGTCTCGTACCAATACCGTTGACGGTCAATTGACCATCATTGTTCGAGACAAGGCCATTCCATTGTTCTATCTCCAAGATTGGCTATGCAAAACGCGTGCGTCAGTCAGAGATAGCGGTCACGTCGTGATTGTTCAAATGGGGCATCAACCAATCGCCTTTGTGGTCGACTCGTTGATTGGTCAAGAAGAAGTGGTGATTAAGCCGCTGGATGAATTGCTGCAAGGTACGCCGGGTATGGCGGGTGCAACGATCACCAGTGATGGCCATATTGCATTGATTTTGGACGTGCCAAATCTGCTTAAGCGTTACGCTGGCCGATAATAATTATAAGGAATGACATGTCAGTGAAAGTTTTGGTGGTGGACGATTCTAGCTTTTTCCGCCGCCGAGTAAGTGAAATTATTAACGGGGATCCGCGTCTTGAAGTTATTGACTGTGCAGTCAATGGTAAAGAGGCGGTTGAGAAAGCGGCAAAGCTAAAACCCGATGTAATCACGATGGACATCGAAATGCCTGTAATGGATGGCATTACGGCGGTGCGCGAGATCATGCGCACCAATCCGACGCCAATTTTGATGTTCTCTTCACTGACACATGACGGTGCAAAAGCGACGTTGGATGCGTTGGATGCGGGTGCCCTCGATTTCTTACCGAAAAAATTCGAAGACATCGCGCGAAACCGTGATGACGCAGTCAGCCTGCTTCAGCAGCGTGTGAGTGAAATTGCGCGAAAACGCTCTTTCATGCGCCGTCCAGCAGTTGCACCAGCACCTGCTATGTCAACGCCTGTCTCTGCGGGTGCGACAGTCACGCGAACCCCTGTTCGCCCAATGGCGGGCAGTGGTTTAGCAACTGGCACCGCAGTGCCAACTCGTCCTGTGTCTTCTATGGGGCGTTTTAAGGCCAGTGGCAAACGCTATCAATTGACTGCGATTGGCACCTCGACCGGTGGCCCTGTTGCACTGCAAAAAGTGCTCAGTGCGTTACCTGCGAACTACCCAATGCCTATTTTGCTGATTCAGCACATGCCTTCTACGTTTACTGCAGCTTTTGCTCAGCGTCTTAACGGCCTTTGCAAAATCTCAGTCAAAGAAGCGCAAGACGGTGAGCCACTTAAGGCAGGAACCGCCTACCTTGCGCCAGGCGGCATGCAGATGATGATCGATGGACGCCCAGGCGCTACCCGTGTCAAAATCATTGATGGCGGCGATCGTATGAATTACAAGCCTTGTGTCGATGTGACTTTTGGCTCAGCTGCAAACGTATATGGCGATAAAGTGTTGTCGATGGTACTCACCGGAATGGGTGCGGACGGTCGAGACGGCGCTAGAATGCTGAAACAACAAGGTTCAACCGTTTGGGCGCAAGACGAAGATAGCTGTGTGGTTTACGGTATGCCGCAAGCGGTGGCGAAAGCAGGGATTTCTACAGAAGACCTGCCTCTCGATCGTATTGCAGAGCGAATTCTCGTCGAGCTCAATCTGGTATAAGGAGCGGCTGTGATAGTCTGGAGCATTGCAAACCAGAAGGGCGGTGTTGGGAAAACAACCTCAACCATTACTCTTGCTGGGCTTCTCAGTGAAAGAAACAAGCGTGTACTGCTGATCGATACCGATCCCCATGCTTCGTTAACCACGTATCTGAATTACGATTCAGAGACGTTGCCACAAACGCTGTTTGATCTTTTTCAACTCCAGACTATAAGCCGAGATACGGTTAAACCGCTCATTCTCAATACCGAATATAAGAACCTCGATCTACTGCCTTCTCATATGTCGCTAGCGACATTGGACAGAGCGATGGGAAATCGAGGGGGCATGGGGCTAATGCTCAAAAAGACATTAGCCTGCCTAGAAGATGAATACGATTATGCGCTCATCGATTGCCCGCCTATTTTGGGGGTCATGATGGTGAATGCGTTAGCAGCAAGTAACCGAATTCTCATTCCTGTTCAGACTGAGTTCTTGGCCATGAAAGGCTTGGAACGCATGATCCGCACTTTGCAGATCATGCAAAAGTCACGCAGTTCCGCATTTAAAGTCTGTATTGTTCCGACCATGTACGACAAGCGCACTCGCGCGTCGCTAGAAACACTGCAGCAGCTGAAAGTGCGTTACCCCGATCAGGTTTGGACATCGGCTGTACCTATTGACACGAAATTCCGTGATGCGAGTTTAAAGCATATGCCTCCGTCGTATTACGCGAAGAATTGTCGCGGCGTTTTTGCTTATAAAACGCTGCTTTCTTATTTGGAGCGACTGGAACAGGATGAAAGATAGCCGTGTGTTATCCAGTGTTCAGGCGCTGGACGATTACTTTGATGCGTTGCTGGAAGATGATGACCAGCAGCGTACCCACACGGATGTGAAATCAGACATCGCAGACGTCGCTGAGTTGACATTACAGCCCGCGAAGGCTGAAGCGATACCGCTATTCTCTGGTGCCACACTCACGAAACAACAGCGCGATTTGTCTTCAGTTGAGAGACTGCTTAGTCAGCTTCAGCTCGAAGAGGGCTTAGAAGTTGAAGTCGAAGAGGTCGTTGACGTTGACCTTGAAACAGAAGTCGACGCTCTCACAGAGGTTGTTACAGAGGCGGAAGTCGAGACCGAGACAGAAACAGAAGCATCTGTTGATGTTGATTTGGATCTCGAAACGCATGTAGATACGGTTTCAGACATCGAAGTACTTGAGCAAACTCAAGTCACTGAAGATGTTGTCGTCGACATGCAAACGTACGCTGAAGCCGCTGCGACAGAAGAAGCGATAGCGGAAGTGACTGATGCTGAACCCCAGGTAGATCTTGCCGTCGATGACTTTGTTATTGAACAGGTAGAAGCCCCAGCGTCAGAAGACTTTTACGTTGAAGACACTGCGTATGTAGAACCAGAGGTCGAGACTGACGTTGAACCTGAGGTGCAAGCAGACGAAGACATCGCACCGCCATGGCAAAACATTGCGTCAGAATATGCGTTTCAAGTGTTGTTCTTCGAGTCATTTGGTGTGACTTATGCAGTGCCACTGGCAGAGCTTGGCGGCATTCATAGACTAGAAGACTGCAATCATTTAATCGGTCGACCAGACTGGTATTTAGGCTTGCAAACCGAGCGAGATCAACAGCTTGACGTTGTCGATACGGCGAAGTGGGTGATGCCAGAAAAAATAACGGATAACAGCCATCGCGAAGGCTATAGTTATATTGTGCTCTTGGGTGACAGTAAATGGGGATTGGCATGCAATTCTCTTTTAGGAACAGAGTCCCTCAAGGGAGAGCAAGTGCGATGGCGTGAACAAGCAGGCAAACGGCCTTGGTTGGCCGGATTAGTAAAAGAAAGAATGTGCGCATTGATTCACGTCAAAGCGCTGATTGCCATGCTAAATCAAGGTATAGATGCCAACGCGTTGGCGTAATTGACGCAGCACAGCACGTAAAGAGGAAAACAAATGTCTCAGGTAGCTGAAGTTCAAAAAGATAACGTGAATGACGAGGTCCTACAGTGGGTGACCTTCCAGCTGGAAGAAGAAACCTATGGCATTAACGTTATGCAGGTTAGAGAAGTATTACGCTATTCCGAAATCGCGCCGGTACCGGGTGCACCAGACTATGTTCTGGGCATTATTAACCTTCGTGGCAACGTGGTTACGGTTATCGATACACGCTCTCGCTTTGGTTTGATGCAAGGCGATGTGAGCGATAACACTCGCGTGATTGTTATCGAGGCCGAATCGCAAGTCATCGGTATTATGGTCGACAGTGTGGCAGAGGTGGTTTACCTCAAGACATCTGAAATCGATACCACACCAAGTGTGGGTACGGATGAAAGTGCCAAGTTCATTCAGGGCGTGAGCAACCGCAATGGCAGTCTGCTTATCCTTGTTGATTTGAACAAACTGCTCTCTGATGACGAGTGGTCAGACATGGCCATGCTCTAATGCTTGAGGCCGTGTTGCACTGGCTACCGCTCGGTGTGTCTATCATCGTGGCGGTGGTTGCGTTCGTGCTAATACGCCGAGAGAAGAAAGCGAGACTGAGCTTGGATGCAAAGTTCCAAGCCATGGAGTTGTTGTTTAAAAACTCTCGCCAGCAGCATGAGAGCTTATCAAAGCAATTCAATGAATTGCGTGCAGGCTCAATCGGTATGAGCCAAAAACTTGCCGAGCTATCCCAACGATTCGATGACTTGGTGTATAAGCAAAACGAGTTGGAAATGCACGACCCAGACGGGCGACTTTATAGTCGCGCAAGTAAGATGGTTGAGCTAGGTGCTGATATTCATGAGCTAATGGAAGAGTGTGATCTTCCTAAAGCAGAAGCAGAACTGTTGTTGAGCATCCGAAAGCAACGAATGGTTAGATAGCTTTAACGCAATAGCCTGACTCAATAGATGCCAAGGCTAACACCGTGATTGACGAAATCTCGGTGTGACAATGTCGGGCTCGATAGCGCTTTTAGGCTTTCTCAAAGCGAACGTGCGCTTAAACCGATTGGTTGACGACAGACCCTTCCCATCCGGGCGGGGTTTTTCCGTCTAAATACCACGCGAAAGCAATTAATTCAGCAATAACCAGATACACTTGCTCCGGGATTTCATCACCCACTTCTAGTGCTGAAAGCCAATTCATTAAGGTTTCATCGCTATGTATTAAGCCTCCATTTTTTTCCATTTCATCAATCAGCTTTTCAGCTAATGCTTCATACCCTTTAGCACTGACTTGTGGTGCATTAACACCATCATATCGAAGTGCGACAGCTGCTTTTGGCTTTTTCATACTTGAATGTTCACTCCACTTTCTAAGGATGCGGGTTCGTGGTTTTCACTGACGTTAATCTCGCACTGAGAGACGCAAATATTGTGTTTACTCAATTGTTGCTCTAGCGCTGGAAGCGACTGTTCGAGTAATTTCTCTAAGCTTGGCGAGTCAGTGGTAAATCGCAGTGCCATAGATTTATCGTTAATATCTGCCGTCGCTGTAAGGTGTCGATTTTTTGACAGTGTCAAATTAACGCTAATGCTCCATTGCGATTTTTTCCGCTTACCCACGGTCTTCTTCTTGGCGGTAACGTGAACTGGGGTAGGGGAAATCTGACTAAGAGGGAAATACCAGTGATACTCATTGGCTTTGTTTCCGTCGAGCACCCTTTGCTCGGTTAATAGCATCAATAGCGCTTTGATTTTCCCACTCGCATCATTGTCAGGCATCAACGTTGTGGTCTGTCGAAGGGCGTCGAGAAGCGCTTTGTCTGATTGTCTCTCCGCAAGCCATTTTGCGGCAAGCTCTGGCGTGTTTGGCATTATGAGTGTTTTCAGCAATATGTTCAGTGCGCTAGGGGTGTTGCTCTCGGGCGTTTTTGTTAATGGAGAAAGTGACGGCGAGTGCATGAGCAATGGAAACAGATTGATAAGTCTTAGCACTTGTGAAAGCTGCGAGGATGCAGGTTGCGGCTGAGAGCCTTGAAGGGTTCTTTCTTGTCCAATATTCAACAGTTTATCTGAAAGATTGTTCTTAACGGACTCAAGCGTTAATAGTTTGATGTTGCTGGTGTTATCTATTTTCATATTTACTCACAATTATTAACGCGTGACGAGCAAGAGCGTTATCGCACCGCTAACGGTCTAAAACCCTCTATGTTATTATCGGGCATAATTTTGAATACTTTACCGGGAACGCTAATTTCTCATGTTGGAAGTGCATCAACTCAGCAGTATTCGTGACGAGCGAGTGCTGTTTGAAGACCTTTGTTTTACCGTATCACCCGGTGAACTTGTGCAAGTTGAAGGCCCCAACGGTGCGGGTAAAACCACTTTGTTGAGAATCATTGCGGGCTTGGGTTTGGCTGAATCTGGTGAAGTGAGCTGGCAAGGACAACCGGTCTCCAAGGCCAGAGAAGAGTTCTACAGCAATTTGCTTTTTCTAGGTCATAGCACGGGTGTGAAGCGAGAGCTTACGGCGTTTGAAAACTTGGCGTTTTACCAACAGATGCATGGTAGTGCTGATGAATCTGTATTGTGGGATGCGCTCGCGCGTGTTGGTTTGGCTGGAAGAGAAGATGTCCCCGCTGCGCAATTGTCAGCAGGGCAAAATCGTCGAGTGGCGTTGGCTCGGCTATGGATTAGCCAGTCAAAACTTTGGATTTTAGATGAGCCACTGACCGCCATTGATAAACAAGGTGTAAAAGTATTGGAGAGCCTCTTTCAGCAACATGTGAATGGGGGCGGTATGGTGTTGTTTACCACGCACCAAGATATGTTTGAAGGAAATGCATTGTTGCGTCGTATTAGGTTGGGCGAATAATGGGCGCTGCCATGTATCACATGATTCGACGAGAACTGATGATCGCGTTTCGTCGTCAGTCAGACATGCTAAACCCATTGTGGTTTTTCATTATCGTGATCATGTTGTTTCCTTTGGGGGTGGGTCCTGGGCCTAACTTATTGGCGGACATTGCCCCTGGTATTATTTGGGTAGCTGCATTGCTCGCGGCCGTGTTGTCGCTAGAGCGTCTGTTTCGTGATGACTTCATTGATGGTTCGCTGGAACAAATGTTACTGATGCCCGAACCGTTATCAGTATTAGCCTTTGCCAAAATAGTGGCGCACTGGTTGCTAACAGGTCTGCCGCTTTTGATCATTAGCCCACTTTTAGCAGTATTACTTTCTTTGGATTGGGCAACTTATCAAGCCGTGGTGTTGACCCTGTTGCTGGGTACTCCCACGCTGAGTTTTTTGGGTGCGATTGGTGTGGCGTTAACGGTGGGTCTTCGTAAAGGTGGCGTGTTGTTGAGCCTGTTAGTATTGCCGCTTTTCATCCCTGTTTTAATTTTTGCAACATCCGCGATTGATATGGCGGCGAATGGTTTCCCTATTAACGGTCAATTGGCGATTTTAGGCGCACTTTTGGTCGGTTCAGCAACGTTGTCACCGTTTGCAGTGTCTGCTGCTTTGCGGGTGAGCGTTCAATAACCCCTATTTTTATAATTAATTAAGAGCGATAGAGTAATGTGGAAATGGCTTCATCCTTATGCCAAGCCAGAAGCAACCTACAAGCTATGTAATACGCTTCTGCCATGGTTTGCCGTGCTGGCATTGTTGTCCTTGGTCACTGGAACGGTGTGGGGGTTGGCTTTTGCGCCGTCCGACTATCAGCAAGGTGATAGCTTCCGTATCATTTATATCCATGTTCCGGCTGCTATTTGGTCAATGGGTGCGTACATGTCGATGGCGATTGCGGCATTCATTGGCATGGTTTGGCAAATCAAAACCTCGGATTGGGCGGCTGCCGCTATGGCGCCAGTAGGTGCCGTGTTCACGTTTATTGCGTTAGTGACTGGCGCAATATGGGGCAAACCCATGTGGGGTGCTTGGTGGGTATGGGATGCTCGCCTAACGTCAGAGTTGATTCTGCTGTTTCTCTATTTGGGCGTTATCGCTTTGTATAATGCGTTTGATGATGATCGAACCGCAGGTCGTGCTGCAGGTATTCTTGCCATGGTTGGGGTGATCAACTTGCCGATCATTCACTTCTCTGTGGAGTGGTGGAATACCCTACACCAAGGGGCAACTATCACTAAGTTTGCTAAGCCGTCAATTGCGTCAGACATGCTATGGCCTCTGTTGTTAAACATTGTAGGTTTTGCTTTGTTCTTTGGTGCAGCGACCTTGATGGCACTAAAAAACAAAATTTTGCAGCGCGAGTCGCATCGTCCTTGGGCACGTGAATTGGTAGAGAGAGCCTAACCATGCATTTTAGTTCCTTCTCCGCATTCTTAGACATGGGTGGCTATGCTGGCTATGTGTGGAGTGCATTTGCGATTACATTTTTAGCTATGTTTTGGGTTGTATTTTCGGCTCATCTCACTCGCCGCAAACTCATTCGTGAAATAAAGAACAGAGTTGCCCGAGAGCAACGTATCAAGAAAGCCCAAAATATGGAGAACACGTTATGAACCCAAGACGCAAGAAACGCTTAGGGCTAGTTATCGCTCTAGTGTTTGGTGTAGGCGCAACGGTTGGTTTGGTGGTGTATGCGCTCAATCAAAATATGGACTTGTTCTATACCCCAACCGAAATTGTTCAAGGTAAACCAGACGGTTCTAAACCCTATGTTGGTCAACGTTTGCGTATCGGCGGCATGGTGGTTGAAGACTCAGTAAGCCGTGACCCTGAGTCGCTTAAAGTGACATTTCAGGTCGCCGATATTGGCCCTGCGGTAACGGTTGAATTTGAAGGTATTTTGCCTGACTTGTTCCGTGAAGGTCAGGGCATTGTGGCGCAGGGCGAATTGGTTAATGCAACCACGGTTCGTGCGCAAGAAGTGCTGGCTAAGCATGACGAAGAATACATGCCGCCTGAAATTGCCGAAGCGATGAACAAGAACCATCAACCGCTTGAATACACCGAACAGCAAAAACAAGGTACTTACTAATGATTGCTGAACTGGGGCATTTTGCCCTGATTATTTCTTTAGGTTTCTCAGTACTGCTGAGCATCTACCCGTTGTGGGGTGCCCACGTCGGAAATCAAGCCATGATGCGTTCGGCGCGACCACTGGCTATTGGCATGTTCCTGATGTTGCTGATGTCTTTTATCGCGTTGAGTTGGGCCTTTTATGCCAATGACTTTACGGTCAGCTACGTGGCGAGCAACTCTAACAGCGCATTGCCTTGGTACTACCGCCTGACCGCGGTTTGGGGCGCGCACGAAGGTTCTTTGTTGCTTTGGGTATTGATCCAAGCCGGTTGGACGCTTGCTGTGGCAGTGTTTAGCCGTGGTATGCCACAAGAATCCGTTGCACGTGTGCTTGCGGTAATGGGCATGATTGGCGTTGGCTTCTTGTTGTTCATCATCGTGACATCAAACCCGTTCGAACGCACCTTGCCTTATTTCCCTGTGGATGGACGCGATCTTAACCCGCTACTTCAAGATCCGGGTCTGATTGTTCACCCACCGATGCTTTATATGGGTTATGTCGGTTTCTCCGTCGCGTTTGCGTTTGCGATCGCTTCTTTGATGGCGGGTCGCCTTGATACAGCGTGGGCGCGTTGGTCTCGTCCTTGGACCACGGCTGCGTGGGTATTTCTGACGCTAGGTATCGCTCTGGGTTCATGGTGGGCTTACTACGAACTTGGCTGGGGTGGTTGGTGGTTCTGGGATCCGGTCGAAAACGCCTCATTCATGCCTTGGTTGGCTGGTACCGCATTGATGCACTCGCTAGCGGTAACTGAAAAACGCGGCACGTTTAAAGCGTGGACCGTATTGCTGGCTATTTCTGCTTTCTCGCTCAGTCTACTCGGCACCTTCTTGGTACGTTCAGGCGTACTGGTATCGGTTCACGCATTTGCGTCCGATCCGGCGCGTGGTTTGTTCATCCTCGCCTTCCTTGTGGCGGTAATCGGTGGCTCACTGTTGCTTTACGCGCTGCGTGCATCAGAAGTGCGCTCACGCGGCAACTTTGAATTGGTATCACGTGAAAACGTGCTGCTAGCGAACAATATCTTCTTGGTCGCTGCGCTCATGGTTGTGCTTCTTGGTACGCTATTGCCTTTGGTTCACAAACAGATCGGCTTAGGATCAGTATCCATCGGTGAACCTTTCTTCAATCTCTTGTTTACTTGGCTTTCTGTTCCTTTTGTCTTTTTGTTGGGTATTGGTCCGCTGATCCGCTGGAAACGCGACAACCTCAAAAACGTGAAAAAGGAAGTGATCGTCAGTGGCCTGATTTCCGTCACCTTAGGTATTGGACTGGTTTGGTTCTTTGCTGACGTGTTCAAACCACTTGCAGCGCTGGGTGCAGTGATGGGCCTTTGGGTCATTATCATGCAATCTGTCGAAGTCTATCAGCGAGCGACGCATCGCCATGACTTTATGACGGGACTTGGCAAGCTGGGTCGCAGTCACTGGGCGATGGTGCTCGGTCATATCGGTCTTGCGATCTCTGTATTGGGTATCGCTATGGTGCAAAACTATGACATCGAACGTGACGTGAAAATGGCGCCGGGCGATCGCGTAGAAATCCAAGGTTATGATTTCCACTTCCAAGGTCTTCGTGACAAAGACGGTCCTAACTACGATGGTTACGTGGCTGACTTTGACATCTACAGCGGTGATAAGCGCATTAACACGCTACACGCTGAGAAGCGTTTCTACACCGTACAGCGCTCAATGATGACGGAAGCTGATATCGATCGCGGCATCACTCGTGACTTGTATATTGCGATGGGTGAGCGTCTTCCTGATGGTGCGTGGGCGATTCGTATTTACTACAAGCCGTTTGTTCGCTGGATCTGGTTCGGTGCTTTGGTGATGTCCATTGGTGGCATATTGGCGATGTCTGACAAGCGTTACCGTTTCCGTCAGAAATCGGAATCTACCGTATCCATTGAACCTGCAAAGGAAGCGTAAGAATGAAACGTCCTTTACTCTTTATTCCGCTGGTACTGTTCATGGTGTTGGTGGCAGTGTTTTTCGTCCAACTTGGCAAAAATGCAGACGGCGATGATCCAACGAAGTTGGAGTCTGTGCTGGTAGGTAAGCCCGTTCCTGAGTTTCGTCTCGAAGATCTGACTCAAGCGGGCAAGCTGTATGACCAAGATATTTTCAAAGGCCAACCGCTGTTGCTCAACGTCTGGGCAACCTGGTGTCCAACGTGTTATGCCGAGCATACTTACCTTAATGAGTTGGCGGCAAATGGCGTGAAAATCATTGGTCTTAACTACAAAGATGATCGGGTAAAAGCAATTGGCTGGTTAAACCAATTGGGCAACCCTTACTTGGTCAGCTTGTTTGATGGTAACGGTATGCTAGGCCTTGATTTGGGAGTATATGGTGCGCCAGAGACTTTCCTTATTGATGCTAACGGTGTGATTCGTTACCGCCATGTCGGCGATGTGAATTCGCAGAATTGGCAAGACAAGCTTGGGCCAATGTATGAGCAGATGCTGGCGGAGGCAAAAGGATGATCAAGCGCTTTTGGTTGGCACTTGTATTGGCGAGCAGCGTGGTGTTTTCGGTTTCAGCTGCTATTGAGGTCTATGAGTTTGATGACCCAGCACAAGAGGCCGCTTTTCACCAACTGGGGAAAGAGCTTCGTTGCCCTAAGTGTCAAAACAATAACATCGCCGATTCCAACGCAGGCTTGGCTCAAGACCTTCGATTGAAGGTCTACGAGATGCTAAAGCAAGGCAAAAATGAAGATGAGATTGTCGAATACATGGTGGCCCGTTACGGCAACTTTGTGACCTACAATCCACCACTGACGGCGTCGACATTAATCTTGTGGGCAGGCCCTGTCCTGTGCGTGCTGATTGGTTTTACGGTATTGATTATGCGTAGTCGCAAACCGAAATCAAAAGCTGCGCAAGCTCAACTGGATGGCGATGAACAAGCGCGTCTTGCCGCACTGTTAGGTGATGATGCGGCAGGTAAACCGTCCGCCAATAAAAATAACAAGGATACAAACGGATGACCGAATTGTGGTTCTGGCTGATCACAGCCTTAATGGTACTTGTCTCTGTAGCGATCTTTGTTGTGCCAATTTATCGTGGGAAAGATCAAGATGAAGCGGCCAGTCGCGACGAGCTAAATAAAGCATTTTTCCGTGACCGCATGGATGAGTTGAATGAGGAAGTTGATGAAGGCTTGGTGGACAACCAAGGTGAGTTAGCTGTTGAACTTCAACAGTCTCTGTTAGATGACGTACCTGAAAAAAACCAAGTGCAAACTCAAAGCACAGTCGCACCTTGGATGCTTTTACCGGGTGTATTGATTCTAGTGATATTGAGTTACGCGCTCTATTTAACAACGGGTAACCAGCAGAAAGTGGTTCATTGGCAAGAAACCGCCGCCAAACTGCCAGAGTTATCAAGCCGACTGATGTCTGACAGCCAAGAGCCAATGACGGATCAGGAAATGGCGGATCTGACATTGGCGTTACGCACCAAGCTATCCCAAACCCCTGACGATGCGATGGGCTGGTTATTGCTAGGACGTATCGGTTTAGCGAATCGCGATATTCAAACCGCCGAAGGTGCTATGAGCCGAGCCTATCGATTGATGCCTGAAGACAGTGACGTGAAGCTGGGTTATGCGCAGTCGCTCATGCTTAGCGGTGATGAAACCAACGTTAACAAAGCTCGCGATATGCTTCGTGAAGTGGTTAAGGTTGATCATGGCAACCTTCAGGCCTTGTCTTTGCTCGCGTTTGAAGCGTTTGAACGTGGTGCCTTTGATGAAGCAATTGCCGCGTGGTCAACCATGAAGCAACTGCTACCTGCAAACGACCCTCGTGCCATGATGTTGGATCGCAGTATCGAACGTGCTGAGGCGCAAGCAGGTGCTGGAAATGGTCAAAGTGTGTCTGTGACTATTTCGTTGGGTGACGAAGTCGGTGTACCTAACGAAGGCGTACTGATTGTATCTGTTCACTCTGCTGATGGCGCGCCAATGCCTGTGGCGGCAAAGCGTTTACCACTCACTAACTTTCCAGTGAATGTAGAGCTCACTGACGCGGACAGTATGATTCCAGAACGTTTGATGTCTTCTTTGCCAGATGTGTTAGTGAAAGCGCGCATTGATAGTGATGGTAATGTGATGACCAAAGATGGCGATTGGTATGGTCAGAGCCAGCCATTTGCGCTGGGCGAATCCTCTCAAATCGTCATCAACCAACAGAACTAACGGTGTCAAACCCGAGCCAACTCAGCGTACTGCATGTATGCAAACATGCATTTTGAGTTCACTCGGGTATACTTGTGAAAAACGGATACGGCTGGTAAATAACCAGCCTCTTTTTTAGGACAGATAAAAACAATGTGGAAACGTCTGATATTAGCGGTTGGCGTAATTGTTGGATTGAGTGGTTGTGCTCAGTCACCGGATGATGCCACTGCCGATGCGGAAACAAACGCCGAGTTTGATGTTTCGCACCCAAATGATCCTTTTGAAGGATTCAACCGCGTCATGTGGTCAATCAACTACGACTATCTTGACCCATACATTGCGCGTCCAGTGTCTCTGGCGTACGTCAATTATGTGCCAAGCTTTGCAAGAACGGGTCTCTCTAACTTTATCAACAACCTTGAAGAGCCTGCGAGCATGGTAAACAGTCTCGTCATGCTAGAAGGTGAAGCGGCATTAACACACTTCAATCGCTTTTGGCTTAATACCGTGTTTGGTCTGGGCGGCATCATTGACCTTGCCTCTGCAGCGAACATTCAAAAGCTAGATGATCGTCAGTTTGGCGACGCGATGGGCTATTACGATATTGGTCAAGGCCCATACTTCATGGTGCCTGTTTATGGGCCAATCACGCTGCGTGAAGGCGCTGGTGATTTAGTTGATGATCTTTATCCGCCACTGTCTTTGTTGACGTTACCGCAGTCAATCATTAAGTGGGCGCTTGATGGGATGGAAAGTCGAGCAGCCGTTGTGCCGCAAGAGCCTTTACTAGAAAACTCGCCAGATCCGTATGTGTTTGCCCGTGATGCGTACCTACAGCATAAAGACTTCAAGGCAAGAGGTGGTCGAGCTATTGAAGAGCCTGAGCCTGATGACGAATATTTCGATGAAGATTTGTTAGACGAAATAGATGATTATTGATACCAATTAGATTGGGATAGAAAAATGGCCACTCATTGAGTGGCCATTTTTCGTTAGAACGACAGGGAATGTGAATTCGCTGCCGTTCAATGCGAATTAGAAGCGGTATGTTGCCTGTACACCAGCAAGCCATACGCTGCCCGTTGTTTGGCCTTTAAATGTGCCGCCGAATAACGCACCAGCTGCATCAGACTCGATACCTGGACGAGGTTCAACAACATCGGCTTCTTTTGCGAAGATGTAAGTGAAGCCTGCATCTAACGTCAGATCTTTTGACCATGCATAGCCTGCACCTAGGCTTAGCCATAGACGGTCAGTTTCTGGAATCGTGATAGTACGGTTTGCATCATCGACGGCTGACGTGTCATAAGCGACACCTGAACGCAGTTGGGTTTTGTCGTTAAGCTCGTAGGTGGCACCGACTGCGAAGCGATAGTTATCTTTCCAGTTCTCTTGTTTTACGATCTGAGTTGGCTCAGATAGAGACGGAATATTCGCTTCTAATTTTTCAAATGTGCTCCAATCTGTCCAGTTTACGCTCGCGTGTACTGCAACTTTATTGGTTAGTTGATGGAAGCTTGCCAATTCAGCAGTTGCCGGAAGGGTTAAGCCCATGCTGCCAGCCAGTTGTTTGGTTACTGTGCCGAATGCAAACCCAGTAGCGTGACCTTCAAGGCGTAAATCCACTTCTGAACGGTAGTTAAAACCGACACGGTTGTCTGGATTGATCTGCCAAGCTGCACCTGCCTGCCAGCCCCAAGAAGTGTCGTCACCCTCCATATATTTCAATGTAGTACCCGATGGAATCAGTCCACCCAATACATCGGCTGAGCTCTTAGCGCCAATACTGCCTTCACCCATGACATAACGCACACCACCGCCAATAGAGAACTGATCGTTAATGCGGTACGCAATGTTAGGGTTAATTTCCATGGTCATCACAGAAGCTTCATTACCAAACTGGGTGCCTTTGAAGCCATCATCCAGTTTAGTGTGCATGCCAAAGTTAGAGCTTAGCGCCAGACCAAGGAACACTTGGTCATTTACTTGGTGTGATGCATAGAAGTTCGGAATAAACGCAGCATCAGCAAAATCTTTTGATGATGTTGCGGTAGAAGTCGATTGCTGGGTAAATGGATTGGTTTGAGTCGTGGTTCCGTCAACATCTACATTTGGATCTACATAGATAAGACCAGTAGACACTTGAGTGCCTTCCAAATACGTTAGCATTGCTGGGTTACGGAACTGTGCTGCGGCATTGTCTGCCATTGCAGCTTCGCCTGCGTAAGCGCGGCCTAGGCCTGTTGCAGAGTATTCTGCAAGCTGAAAACCAGCAGCCATAACAGAGGTTGAAGAGAGAGAGCCAAGCGCGGCGGCGATCGCCAACGGTAGAATTTTGTTCTTGTTCATTATGTATTTCTTGTTTTTGAAGGTCGGTATAGGGTACTGACCAAAATTTCATATGCAATTTTGATGCGTTGAACAAGATAGTTTTGGATGTAAATATCGTTAAATATTTATTTGGTGGATATATTATCTACTTATTTACTGGTTTGGAACACATGTACGCTGAGTTTGGGCGAACACGTGTATAGTGAAATGGTTGGTATAGCGTACTGGTGTACGCTGAAAAATCGCTAAAATCTGCAGGTTGTAAGGGGAAGCGACAAATATCAGCGAACAAAAAGGGGAGCGATAGCTCCCCTTTCAATTTTTCAAACTCAGTTGACTTAGAAGCTTCGGCTGTACTGCAGACCCATTAGGATTGCATTTGCTTGAGTCGTTGCGGTGACAGAAGACAGATCTTGGCCTCCCAATGGGTTTGGCGTAGTTTCAGATACAGAAACTTCTTTGCCCATTAGGTAAGTAAAGCCGAAATCGATCGATGACTTCTGGTCTAGATGGTAGGTCAGGCCTGCTGACAACCACTGGCGGTCTGAATCAGGTACAGAAATTGACGTACGCTGATCTTGTGCACTGGTGTCGTACATGTAACCTGCGCGCAGCGTCCAGTCATTGTTCAGGTAGTAGGTACCACCGATGCTGTAGTGCCAGCCATCTTGCCATTCATACTGCTTGTTGTATTCGCCAGTCAGTACGGAATCTTGCAGGTTGTTAAAGCTTATTTGGTCGAATGCGCCCCAGCCGATGTATTGAACACTGTAGTGAACAGCGAACTTGGTGTCTTCGATTTTGTGGAAGCCAGAGAATTCTGCAATATCAGGCAAAGGTAGCGTAATTGTCTGACCTTTGTCATCTTCGGCTTCAAACTCTGGGCTATAACGGTACGAGAAGCCGAAACGATTGTTTTCGTCCAGTTCGTATACGGTACCTACGTTGAAGCCAATAGCAGTGCCCGTTGCGCCATCAACATTTAGAAGGTCTTTACCGCCAACGATTCCAACTTTGTTGCTCGCGGTGCGCTTCATGGTGCCTTGACCGTAAATCAGATCCAGACCTGCACCAAAGCTCCACTGGTCATTCACGCGGTAAGAACCTGCAAGGCCAAGGTTGAAGCTCATAACATCAGTCAAACCACCAAATTCAGACGCTACGTAATCATCGCCAAACTCGGTTTTAGTGCCGAAGTTTGAGTATGCATTGATACCCACAGCAAATTTTTCGTTCAGCGGCATAATAAAGTGAACATTTGGTGCAATGGAGGTGCCGCCGACGTCGTCGGTGTCTGCTACTGAGGTGCTAGGTGCGCCGAACCACTCACATGCGGTACCGCAATATTCTGCATCTTTCACATCGATCATTGTGGTGATGCTTTCAAAACCGATTGAGAATGCTTTCTCATCAAACAAAGCCATCGCAGCAGGGTTACGTGCCATAACAGAGGCGTTATCGGCGATAACTGCATCACCGGCGAATGCACGACCTATACCAGTTGCAGATTGAGCATTTAGCTGGAAACCAGCCGCGAGAGCTGAAGTAGAACTTGCCGCTACAGCAATTGCCACTGCTGAACGGATAAACAGACGCTTCTTATTCATGGTGTAAATAATCCAATGAAATTTATAATAGTTTTATGATTTTGGGCTTTTTAAATAAGCTGCGCGGATTCTATTGCGTAGGTTGTTATTTGGAAATCTGACCAGTTACAGGACATTGTTCTTTAACGGTTGCATATGCGTGCAGGTTGTTGTTCTTTATGGAAAACAAAAAGGGAGCTTAAAGCTCCCTTTTTAAATGTAATAGAGTGTGTGTTTAGGCTTTTTGATTCAAATGCAGCTTCAATTGTTCTGCAATGGGCATAATATCGGCACCCTCTTTACCGACAACAATGACGCTGCTGTTATTGGTAGGTAGCGAAATCGCCTCCATGTTGCCATCACTGTACGTTTCCATTTCTGGTGTTTGCTGAGGAACCACAAAGACAGTGAAATCATCGCCATTTTCGTCTTTCAAAACCATATGTACAGCGTGTTTGCTGTTAAAACTACAGTGATTTAGGTACGACACCGTGCCAGGCAAACTTCCACTGAAGCTTTTTCCCAATGGAGACAGTTTTGCGTTGACTTGCTGAATGCTTGCCCCTTCATTGGCTGCTAAGGCAAAGGGAGCTTCATTGTAATAATGCTGCAGCGCAATCTGCCCCAAGTTCTGTTGTATTGGTGAAATTGGGAGTGTTTGCCAATTGAATTGACCTAGCATGACACCAAATACAAACGCGATGGAGGCGGCAATGGCCAGATGGAACTTAGGCTTACGATTCTCTCTGATCACATCGCTGCTTTGCTTAAATAGCACCTTATCAACCAAGTCGTCAGGCACATCAACGCGTAGCGCTTGATCAATCAGCGCATCCAAATTTTCTAGCTCTGTTGCCAATTTTTGGTTGGCGGGTGAGTCAGCTTTTGCCGCCGATACTTCAGGGTCTTGATCTTGAGGATCGGCCAGAAGGCGGCGACGAAATTCAAGCTCGTCCATTCTGCGCTCCTCGTTGCGTATCGTTTTGACTGTCCATGAACTCTTTCAATTGGTTTCTCGCTCTGAACAAACGTGTCATTACCGTATTTTTGTTGAGATCCATGATCTCTGCGATTTCTTCGCCACTAAACCCAGCCATGACCTGTAAAACAAGAGGTTCACGGTACTCGGGTGACAAGCGCATAATCTGTTTATGAAGCCACTGTTGCTCTACCGATGCCTCTTCACTGGGCTGGGTATTATCTGGCACTTGATGGTCATCAATATCAACCAATTCGAGCTGCTTTCGCTCAAATCGGCGCGCATTCTCTCGGCGAAGTATGGTAATTAGCCATGCTTTCGCAGCGTTATCATCTTGAAGGCTATCGAGCGATCGCCAAGCACGAAGACAAGTCTCCTGAACAAGATCTTCTGCTACATGTTGGTCTTTCGTCAACCAATATGCGTAACGGTATAGATCTCTGTGCCAAGCTCTCACGAGCGCTTCATATCGTCTTTGTTTTTCCATATCAATAGAGACCTTGGATGTTGACGATTTATTTCCGAAAATTTTCAAAACCATTTCGCTTTCCCTGAAAGTCTCTGTTTTACGTGTAGATACACATGTTACCTCGCTACTTTGTCTTCAGTGATTTTGAAAAACTCAAGGTTCTTCATATCTCAGCATTAAGTCAATAATCTCCATAATGCTTGTATGGGTATCGTTGCGCATAGTGGACGAGTCTTGTCTTTAATCCGTTGTTCAAATCAGAGTTGATGAAGAATCAAACATAAAATTGATCTGCTTCAAAAAGAGCCTGCTTTCAATGAGTATAGTAGGCACTGTCATCTGGGAGCACGTTGTAGGTTTCGTTGGTTTACCGAACCTTGGCTGCGTGTGACTGTGTTGAGCAAGATGACAAACTTCCTTTTTGAAGGCTGACTTTACTTTCTCCTCAGGTCTTAGACCTGATTTGCAATTGGCTTTACGTTAATTGATTTTCATACGTGATTGCTTTCCACATACGTTGCCACACCTGATTAGGTGTGGTTTTTTTTGCTTTATTTTCTGAATAAGTCTGTTTTAATCGTATCCCTTTTTCGTGAATGGCACATGTCGGGGCTAGGACAAGAGAGGGTTTTCGCGGTTGAGACGTCACTTTTCTCGCAAAATTGTCGTCCCTGTCTATATTTGTCACGCGGATTTAATTAAACGCCCGTTTTAATCTGATAACAAATTGGTTACACTCTTCTGGTCTGACCTCTAATGCTAGCAAGGAGCGGCAATGAACTCTCCCCAGAACCTGACAACACGTCAGGGAGAACGTATCGCTGTTGTGGCGGGTCTTCGTACCCCGTTTGCACGACAATCTACCGCATATGCTGATGTGCCTGCCGTCGATCTTGGCAAAATGGTTGTTAGCGAAATGCTAAATCGCACTGCGATCGATCCCAAGTTGATTGACCAGCTTGTATTTGGTCAAGTCGTGCAAATGCCAGAAGCCCCCAACATTGCGCGTGAAATCGTACTCGGTACGGGTATGAATATTCATACTGATGCCTACAGCGTCAGCCGCGCTTGTGCCACCAGCTTCCAGTCTGTGGTGAATGTCACCGAAAGCATCATGTCTGGCACTGTCGATATTGGTATCGCGGGTGGAGCGGATTCTTCTTCCGTTCTTCCTATCGGCGTATCGAAGAAAATGGCAGCAACCTTGCTCGCACTCAGCAAGGCAAAAACGCTCAGCAAACGTTTGAAGCTATTAAGCAAACTTTCGCTTAAAGATCTTGCGCCTGTGCCGCCTGCGGTTGCTGAGTACTCAACGGGCTTGAGCATGGGGCAGACGGCAGAACAGATGGCGAAGAGCCACCATATTAGCCGTCAAGATCAAGATGCACTCGCGCATCGTTCGCACACTTTGGCCGCAAAAGCATGGGCTGATGGCCTAGTGCGTGATGAGGTGATGACAGCCTTTCCAGAACCTTACCGAGCGTGGATAGATAAAGACAACAATATCCGTGAAGACTCTAGCGTAGAGACCTACGCTAAGTTACGTCCGGCGTTTGATCGTAAACACGGCTCAGTCACTGCTGCTAACAGTACGCCACTGACCGACGGAGCAGCGGCCGTCATGCTGATGCGAGAAGGACGAGCGAAAGAGTTGGGCTTAGTGCCGTTAGGGTACATACGCTCTTACGCGTTTGCTGCGATTCAAGTTGAACATGACATGCTGATGGGGCCGTCCTATGCGACGCCGATGGCGCTTGATCGCGCTGGCATCACATTGGCGGATCTAACCTTGATCGATATGCACGAGGCATTTGCCGCTCAAGCATTGGCGAACGTGAAAATGTTTGGCTCCAAAACGTTTGCACAACAAAAGCTCGGTCGCGCTCAGGCGATTGGCGATATTGATATGGATAAATTCAACGTACTTGGCGGCTCTTTGGCTTATGGCCATCCTTTTGCTGCAACAGGTGCGCGAATGATCACCCAAACATTGAATGAACTGCGTCGTCGCGGTGGTGGTTTGGCCTTGAATACTGCCTGTGCTGCGGGTGGCTTAGGCGCGGCAATGATCTTGGAGGCCGAATAATGAGTGAATCAATGACCCCAAATGCATTCTCACTGCGCCATGGCGAAGACGGCGTTGCTTGGCTGAGTATCGATGTGCCCGGCGAAACCATGAACACATTGCAAGCTACGTTTGTTGATGAAATTAGCGCAATTTTGAGCGAGCTGGAAAGCAACAGTGCAATCAAAGGCTTGGTGATGTATTCCGCCAAGCCAGATAACTTTGTTGCCGGCGCCGACGTTCGTATGCTGGATGCCTGTGAAACCGCAGAAGATGCACAAGCGATCGCAGAGCAGGGGCAAAAACTGTTCTCTCGTATCGAAAAGCTGCCGTTTCATGTGGTGGCTGCTATTCACGGCCCTTGTTTGGGCGGTGGCCTTGAGTTGGCGCTGGCGTGTCACAGCCGTGTTGCGACTGACGATGACAAAACGCGTCTAGGTTTGCCTGAAGTGCAATTAGGTTTGCTGCCAGGTTCGGGCGGTACACAACGCCTCCCTCGCCTGATTGGCGTGGCGGGCGCGCTTGATATGATCCTTACGGGCAAGCAACTTCGTGCGAAAAAAGCCAAGAAAATGGGTGTGGTTGACGATGTCGTGCCGCATTCCGTATTGCTTCGCGTGGCTGAAGAACTGGCGCTAAAAGGAAAACCAAAGCGCACAAATACGTGGCAAAGCTGGGCGATGGGCGGTAACGCGCTAGGGCGCTCAGTCGTATTTGACCAAGCCGGTAAAAAAACGCGTGAGAAAACCCGTGGTAACTACCCAGCCACTGAAGCCATTCTTGAAGTCATAAAGCATGGTCTAGACAAAGGTGTTGAGAAAGGGCTGGCGCTTGAAGCTAAACGCTTTGGCGAGTTGGTGATGACCGATGAATCGGCATCCCTTCGCAGCATTTTCTTTGCCACGACAGCCATGAAAAAAGAAACAGGCGCAGACGCAGAACCTGATCTGGTGACGGGCGTTGCCGTCCTTGGTGGTGGTCTCATGGGGGCAGGCATCGCAAACGTGTCAGCCACGAAAGCGAATCTTCCTGTTCGTATCAAAGATGTGAGCAACGATGGTTTGCTTAACGCGATGAATTACAGCTTTAAGTTGCTGGATAAAAAGCGTAAGCGCCGCATTATTTCTAAGGCTGAAATGCAATCCCAGATGGCACGGATCAGCGGCACCACAGATTACAACGGCATGGACCGTTGCAATGTGGTGGTTGAAGCGGTATTCGAAGATTTGGATCTGAAGCATAAGATGATCGCAGAAGTTGAAGAGGCACTCAGCGACACAACTTTGTTTGCTACTAATACGTCATCGCTACCAATTCATCAAATCGCTGCCGGTGCCAAGCGCCCTGAAAATGTCGTGGGTCTGCATTACTTTAGCCCCGTCGATAAGATGCCTTTGGTCGAAGTTATCCCCCATGCGGGTACGTCAGAAAAAGCGGTCGCGACCGTGGTGAAACTGGCGAAAAAGCAGGGCAAAACGCCTATTGTGGTGGCAGACAAAGCGGGTTTCTATGTGAACCGCATTCTTGCTCCCTACATGAATGAAGCGGCGATGAATCTGCTGGCAGGCGAGTCTGTGGAGCATATTGACACCGCACTGCTTGATTTCGGTTTCCCTGTGGGTCCAGTAACTTTGCTCGACGAAGTGGGTATTGATATTGGCGCTAAGATCAGTCCTATCTTGCTCAATGAGCTTGGTGAGCGATTCCGCGCACCAGACGTATTTGACGTGATGCTGCAAGACGGCCGTAAAGGGCGTAAGAGTGGTAAAGGATTCTTCGTTTACAACGGCAAGAAAAAAGAAGTTGATAAACGCGTTTATGGTTTATTAGGTGTTGAGCTGAAAAGTCAGCTTTCAGCCCATGAACTGTCGATGCGCTGTGTGCTAATGATGCTCAACGAAGCAGCTCGCTGTTTGGACGAAGGTGTGGTGAAATCTGCGCGTGATGGAGACATTGGTGCGGTGTTCGGTATCGGTTTCCCGCCGTTTTTAGGTGGCCCATTCCGTTACATGGACCATATCGGTATCAAGCGTCTCGTTGAAATGCTTGAAGAGCATGAAGCGAAATATGGCGAGCGATTCGCGCCGTGTGAATTGCTAAAAGCCATGGCTTCGGAAGACAAACACTTCTTTTGAATTCAGTGACTACAACCAACGTGGGTGAAATGAAGTAACCCCGTTGAATAACAATCCCCGACCTTGAAACAAGGGCGGGGATTTTTTACCCTTTCTCTAATCGACCTTGTCGAAACTGGTCAATTGACTCAATCTCTCGGGTGTTCTCAGGGTTGCATTGATCAGGATGCGCACCACCGCAGCTGTGCATGATCAGCCGGTCGGCTGTGCGAGGTTTTAGCTGTTCGACAACAAATTTCACCATATCTGCACGCGCCATGCCTTTTATTGCCTCAGCGACTTTCTGACGCTGTGCAAATTCATGATCTTTATTGCCAATACTGACCCAGAATCGCTGTCCCCGCGCTCTTAAATTGGCATCCGGCTCGTCAATCTGAGCCATCAGCCCCTCTTTACTGGCATTCCACTGCGCTTCATTAAGCTCTAGCAGCACCAAGAAAAACGCATTCAAAAAATCGTCAATCGCTTCAATCAGTTTGGTTGGGCCTGCAAGTGGGGATTGCACATAAAAAACGAGCCCAGGGTGGCGGTTGAGCGGCATATTCCCTGAACCAACCATGTAACCCAGTTGCTGCTTTGTGCGCAATTCATTGAAGAAAGTGGCGGACATTAGGTGATTAGCAAACGTAAACAAAGCCGCGTCATTAGCGGTTGTTCCGTGGCTTTGGTAATACACCAGTACAGCTGAATCTTGGTTGTTGCAGTCCAAGTGGTAAGAGGCATTCCCTGCATTTTCTAATAAGACCAATGGCCGTATTGATTCTTGATAGCGCTGGTTATGAACCCGAAGGGCATCTTTGACTTTCTCTGCCAATTCAAGCGTTTGATGTTTCTGCCAATTACCATACACAAACATTTCAACATGCAATTCGGACATCACTCGATGAACAAATTCAGGAAGGCTTTCTACTGTCAAAGGCTCGAGTACATCAATTAAAGCCTCATACGGCGGATTGTTGGGCTGCAAAATGCCTGTCATCGCGTTGTACAAACGGCTGATGGGTTTGTTTTGGGTGGCGTTTTTCCAGCTGCGTAAGAGCTGAGTTTTTATAATGTTAAAGCGCTCAGGGTCAAAATCGCGATTGGCAAATTTGTCCAATACCAGATCGAGCAAAATCGGGAGTTTTTCATTGAAGCCGCTAAGTTTTAGCGTCACACCGCCTTGGTGTGCGTAAAGGTTATAACTGAGCCCCGCGACTTCCGCTGGATAGGCGGCTTCATTAATGGCTTCGAGTAGCATCTCCACGCTCACGCGTGTTTTGACAATGTTCTCAACAGACTCAACGGCATGAGGGCTATCAATAGCGATGTAGACCACGCCTTTTGGTACGCGAAAATCCGTGTCTTGCAGATGCCAGAGGCTAAAGCCGGGTAGCTCTTGGATTTTCTCCGGCAAAATTGTCGTTGGCGATGCCAACTGTGCAGGGTCGAGCTCGTAACTGATAAATGGATTCTCGCCGGGAAGGGCCAGTTCGGGAGAGATTTCCTTAACGTCCCATTTTTCTCGTTGCGACGCGGTAAATGGAATAACTCGATACGGGGTGTCATACCACTTGGCTTGCTTGTCGTATTCGCCGCCCTTGGCTATCAAGGTTAAACGCATGTGTGCGGGTGTTAAATAACTCAGCATTTCGCGGATCAATGCTTCGTCATATCCCGCCATCACGTAGTCACCATAAAGAACATCGTCCGCTTCATAGTGCTGAACGTTCAGTACCATATGGCTTACGGTGTCGAGAGGGCGAGAAGGTTCTTGATAGCGAAAGGCTTTCTCTTGTACGGCGCGTTTTTCTTTATAACGCCATTCATCAAGACCTTGTTCACGCACAAGGCGAATCGCTTGAAACAAGTAGGCGACAATGTCATCGATGTGCTCAAGACCCACTTCGGTCAAGCTGACGCTGATGGTGAATTCACGAAAATTGGAACCGCTGATCCCGCCGCCCGCAGAAAGGTTATTAATGAGACCTTTCTTTTTCAGCAACGACATCACACTGCCAGTGCCCTCGTAGCCAAGCAAGTTGGCAATATAAGACAAAGGCTTAATGCGATAGTGTTGGTCAGTCGCAGGC
The DNA here is from genome assembly GCF_000621165.1 of Enterovibrio calviensis DSM 14347. GTDB lineage: Bacteria > Pseudomonadota > Gammaproteobacteria > Enterobacterales > Vibrionaceae > Enterovibrio > Enterovibrio calviensis. The sequence goes on from NZ_KK211217.1 coordinate 164,286, forward strand.
ATGGAGAAGGCGAGCGTAAGTTTGCGAACATCTTTTAATGGCTCGATGGTAATAAACTGCTGCTCTTGAGCAGTGTCAACGAACGGCACATCAGGGATCATTGGCGGTAAATCGAGATTCGGGACTTGCTCGAAAGTATCATGCGCCAGCATCTCGAGAGAATCGAGTGTGAATGGGCCTGTGATTGATGCAGCCATGAGGTTGGCACTGTAATGGCTCTTATAAAAGGCAATCAGTTCATCACGGATAGAACTGCCTTCTCGATCCGCCAGAGTGTCTGTACTGCCGACTGAAAATTTAGAGAAAGGGTGGTCAGGGTTAATGGTCTCTTTCTGCACTTGATAGATGCGACGAACGTCATCTTGTAGTTTCAGACGATATTCTGAATCCACCGCATTACGCTCTTTATCGACCGCCTCTGCGTTAAACAATGGCGCTGAAAAGAATTGGCCAAACCGATCTAATGCTTCTTCAAAATAATCGTGTTGAATATCAAAGAAATAAGTAGTGTTTTCAGTGCCTGTCCACGCATTGTTGCTGCCGCCATGACGACTAGTGAAGGACTGAAACTCGCCAACCTTGGGATATTCCTCAGTGCCCAGAAACAGCATGTGCTCAAGAAAATGGGCTAACCCTTCACGATCAGCGGGGTCACAGAAATGGCCCACGTTCACAGTGAGTGCGGCGGCACTGCGGGGTGCATGCGCGTCTTCGATCAGCAAAACTCGTAAACTGTTATCGAGTGTAATCAGTCGATAGCCGCGGTGATCATTAGGACTTATTTGCACAAAGCACCTTCACTGGTAGTGGCAAGGTCTTAATTATGACTACCTAAGCAAATTGAGGCAAACATCTGTGCGCTTTATCGTTCCAGAATCAACGATTGACTGGTAGCATTATCTGGAATTTAAGAAATCAGCAGTAGTGATATGCGAATTTATATTATGCGCCACGGCGAGGCACAGACATTTGCCGCCAGCGACGAAGAAAGACCGTTGAATGAACGTGGCGAGCAACAGTCTGTTGAAATGGCACGTTGGTTATCGCAAGAATTGCCAGATGGGAATCTCGATTTGGTGCTTGTGAGTCCGTACTTGCGCGCCCAACAAACGTGGACGGCATGTCAAACCGTGATGCCAACGGCGAATAAAGTGCTGACTGACGAAGGGATTACCCCTTATGGCGACAGCGAACAAGTGGCATCTTACCTGCGTGCGTTGATTGCCGTAGAGAAACCGTCGAGCGTTATGTTGGTTTCTCATTTGCCGCTTGTTGGGTACCTCACTGCTGAATTCGATGCGGATAGCCAAGCGCCAATGTTCCCAACATCTGCAGTATCTTGTATCGAATACGATCCTGTTAGTGAGAAAAGTGACGTGCTTTGGTTGAAAAGCCCCGCACAACTGATGGGATACGCGTAAGTATCATCGTTTGTATTAACGAACTACCAGTATATTCAATGGCCAGTGACTCGATCTCAATATAAACGCCCAACAGGGCGTTTTTTTGTATGCGGAGACTATTGGCTAGATACCTAATACCCAAGCATCTTTAGGTGGCTTGGGTATCGCTACTTTTCGGGTATTTCTATAAGCACCAACAAAGAACCCGCGCCGCCAAATTCCAGCGGGGCTTGGTGAAACGCGAGCACGTCAGGGTGCTGCGCAAGCCACAGTGGGGTTTTCTGTTTTAGTATGTGCTTGCCAATGCCATGCATGACACAAGCACAGCTTACGTTTTCTTTAATGCACTCTGCGATTAGTGCGCCCAGCTCACGTTTGGCTTCCAACTGCGTCATTCCGTGAAGGTCCAGAAACATATCCGGCACGTAAACGCCGCGACGCAGGCGCTTCACTTCGTATTTTGACACACCGGTGCGCGCATATTGCGTTGGGCCATCTTCTTTCAGCAAGGGTTCAAACTCGTCTGAAAAATAGAAACTGTGGTCGCGTGCGGTCGATTCAGTCCGCTTTTTCCTCGTTTGTTCCACTGTCTGGCGTCTTGGCGGGTTTATGGTATCCTGCTGCAGTTTTTTAACGCCTTTCACCGCATCGCGGAACAATGAAAAGTCATCGTCTGAGATCGGGGTTTTCTTACTCATAAGTCAATTCCAAATGCCGATAGGCGCATTGTACCCAAAATAGATGCAATGTCTCGTTGTCGAATTTGGAATTGCCCAACTAACAGCGATGAATGCGATGCGTTGGAGTGAATCAGGCTAGTGGAGGCCATTTTGGATAAAATTATTGTTGATGAAGTTGTCAACGAACTACGTACGCTACAGGACATGCTACGTTGGACGGTAAGCCGCTTTAATGCAGCCGGCTTGTTTTACGGTCACGGAACGGATAATGCATGGGATGAAGCAGTACAGTTAGTGTTGCCAACCTTGTATTTGCCTTTGGATGTACCGGCAGATACACGTCACTCCCGCCTGACAACCAGTGAGCGTCATCGTATTGTTGAGCGTGTTATTCGCCGCATTAACGATCGCACGCCTGTGTCTTACCTAACCAACAAAGCGTATTTCTGTGGCTTAGAGTTCTTTGTTGATGAACGTGTGCTGGTGCCACGTTCACCGATTGGTGAGCTGATCCAAAACCGTTTTAGCCCAATGCTAGATGTTGAACCAACACGAATCATGGATTTGTGTACGGGTAGCGGCTGTATTGGTATCGCCTGTGCTTACGCGTTTCCTGATGCTGAGGTGGATTTGGTCGATATTTCGACGGATGCACTCGCAGTGGCTGAAATCAATGTGCAAGATCACGGCATGGAACAGCAAGTGTTCCCGATCCGTTCGGATTTGTTCCGCGATCTGCCACAGGACAAATATGACCTGATTGTCTCTAACCCACCGTATGTGGATGAAGAAGACATGGACAGCCTGCCAGAAGAGTTCCGTCATGAACCCGAGTTAGGGCTGGCGGCTGGTTCTGATGGTTTGAAACTGATGCGCCGCATTATTGCTAATGCGCCTAACTACTTGACCGAGCAGGGTGTGTTGATCTGTGAAGTGGGTAATTCAATGGTACACGTGGACGAGCAGTACCCTGAGCTTCCGCTGACTTGGCTTGAGTTTGAAAACGGTGGTCATGGTGTTTTCATGATGACTTATCAAGATCTCATGAGTGTTGCAGACGAGTTTTCTATCTACAAAGATTAATCACTCAAAGCGGTACCGTTGTACCTATTAAAAGGCTGAAAACATCTGTTTCAGCCTTTTTTCGTTCTCACATTGTATGTTTTGTCGTGTTTATTGAAATGAGCCCCGTTCTACAGTGTGTTGCTTGTAGGGGCTGCAAAAAGCTTTTGCTTCTCACGCTTGGTTATGTTTCATTAACAAGCATGCAGTGAAGCCTTGAAAAAAGGCAGCCAGAAAAAAGACAGAGGAAGTAATGGCAGGCAATTCTATTGGTCAAATTTTTCGAGTCACCACCTTCGGTGAAAGTCATGGATTGGCACTAGGGTGTATCGTTGACGGTTGCCCACCAGGTCTCGAAATTTCTGAAGCTGATCTACAAGTTGACTTGGACCGTCGTCGTCCAGGCACATCAAAATACACCACTCAGCGTCGTGAAGCCGACGAAGTGAAGTTTTTGTCAGGCGTATTTGAAGGCAAAACCACAGGTACTTCTATCGGTTTGCTGATTGAAAACACCGATCAGCGCTCGCAAGATTACTCGAAAATTTCAGATCGCTTCCGCCCGGGTCATGCAGATTATACTTACCACCAAAAATACGGCATCCGTGATTATCGTGGTGGTGGTCGTTCTTCAGCGCGTGAAACCGCCATGCGCGTTGCCGCTGGCGCAATCGCGAAGAAATACCTTAAGCAAGAATACGGCATTGAAGTGCGTTGTTACTTATCTCAAATGGGCGATGTGAAAATTGACCAAGTCGATTGGGATCAAGTTGAGCAAAACCCATTCTTCTGCCCAGATGTTAACAAGCTGGAAGCGCTGGATGAATTGATCCGCCAACTGAAAAAAGAAGGCGACTCTATTGGCGCTAAGCTGACGGTTGTGGCAAACAATGTCCCTGTTGGCTTGGGCGAACCTGTGTTTGATCGTCTTGATGCTGATATTGCTTACGCGTTGATGGGCATTAATGCCGTGAAAGGTGTGGAAGTGGGCGATGGGTTTGATGTTATCAACCAGCGTGGTAGCCAGCACCGTGATGAACTCACGCCTGAAGGCTTTAAAACCAACCATGCAGGTGGTGTTCTTGGTGGTATTTCATCAGGACAAGAAATTGTCGCGCACATGGCGCTGAAGCCAACTTCAAGCATTACCGTGCCGGGCGAAACCATTAACGTTGACGGTGAAACCGTGGATGTGGTGACTCGTGGTCGTCACGATCCATGTGTTGGTATTCGTGCTGTACCCATCGCGGAAGCCATGGTCGCTATTGTGTTGATGGACCACTTGCTAAGACACCGTGCTCAAAATTCAGGTGTGACAACCACCACCCCGAAGATTTAAGTGAAAGATCCTAGGGCCTAGGAAAAGAAGGTCCTAGAAACATTAAAAGCTAAGACAAGAGAAAAGGGCTGACGGTTTAGCACCACCAGCCCTTCTTTTTTGTTCTTTGCCCTTCTTAGGATCTAGGTCCTTCTTTTTCTAAGATATTTTGCTCTTCTTCCGCAAAGCTAAACACAGGTAAACTCCAGCCGAATTTGACGGCCGACATACGAAAGGTAAAACCGAGGATCAGCGTTGATAGCGTGGCGTAGGTTTCGTTAATTCCGTAAGGCTCGCCATAGGTCAAAAGCGCCCAATACATCCCGCCAGAGAAAAACGCGATAGAGGCATAGAGTTCTTTGTGCAATACCATCGGCTGACGACGACACAGCAGGTCGCGCAGTAAGCCACCAAACACACCCGTCACTAAGGCTGAAACCACGGCGATCAATGGCGACAAGCCCATATCGATACCCACGCGACAACCTATAATGCTAAACGCAATCAATCCCAGAGAATCGAGCCAAACAAATAGCTTGTGGTTTCGAGCAACCCAAGACGCCATCCAAGTGGTGACGATACCCGCGATACACACAATGATCAGATAGTGTGGATTGGCCACCCAACCTAACGGATAGTGCCCAAGCAAAATGTCCCGTACTGTGCCACCACCGATTGCGGTGCAACTGGCTACGAGCATGACGCCAAACCAATCCATATTTCTTCTGCCAGCAGCAAGTGCGCCAGTCATGGCTTCGGCAGTAATGCCAATAATGTACAAAGTAGACAACAACATTATTATTCAGTCGGTTGCATTAAAAAAGGAAGATGGGCGGGATTTTATATGTGATGTTCGTCACCTTCCAATGAAAAGCGATGAGGCTAGGCATGAATCAAATTCATGCTTAAACAGGGGCAAGGACCCTAAAAAGTGGGGGAATAGGCAATTATCACGGCGACAATGGGGGTTGGGCTAGGTAAAATGCCGCCTGTTTGATTTTAGCTGTAACTAGATATTTACAAATTACGCATGCATCACGATTACAACGACTTAATTTATGTTTTCAATCAGAGTTTTATTGAATCATTTAACACTGAGCTACTGCTTGGTGGGGATGAACCTATCTATTTTCCTGCGGATGAAAGCCATTCAACGCATCGGATTATTTTCGCTCGTGGATTTTTTGCATCGGCGCTACATGAAGTGGCTCACTGGTGTATCGCTGGCCCAGAGCGTCGATTGCTCGAAGACTATGGCTACTGGTATCATCCTGACGGACGTGACGAACAGACACAGGCCGCATTTGAACAAGTTGAAGTGAAACCTCAAGCCGTTGAGTGGATTCTTTCCGCCAGCTGTGGCTTTCGCTTTCAAGTGAGCTGTGACAACCTCAGCGGTGTAGAGCCTGATCGCGACGCGTTTACGGCAAAAGTGCGTGACCAAGTGCTGGCTTATCTTGAGCAAGGTATGCCTGAACGCGCAAAAAGCTACTCAGATGCGCTTATTGCTTTCTATGGTCGTTCGCCGTTAACGGCTGCTGACTTTACCTAATGAGAGAGAACATGATCCAAGACTACGAAGAAAAGATCCTTGATTTGATTGATGCCATGGTAGAGACAGCATCAGACGACGAGTTGTTTGCTAGCGGCTATTTGCGTGGTCATATCTCATTGGCAGCGGCAGATTGCGAACAAGCTGAGGTTGATTGCATCGATATGTTGAAGCAGCGTGTGGATGGCAGTTTGAAAGATAATGCCAATGAACTCACTCCTGCGGATCAAGTGCTGGTGGCCAACCTTTGGTCCAACTTGCAAAAGCATGCTAGCTAGTCGGCTCAAGACGTTAAGCTAAGCCCATTTGGCTGCAAATAACAGATAAAAGAAAGGCGCTGAATTCAGCGCCTTTTTGCTTTCTATGGTTGGATAATCAATCACTTATACCCAAGCAACCTGAATCCTGCATCTTCAGGTTACTTAGGTTTACAATGCTTTGCCCTTGAGCAATTTTCTCACCCACATACGGCCTGGATGCAGCGCATCCAGTACATCAGTTGGCAAAGGCAAGGGATGACCGCAAATCTGTGAGGCCATCAATTCACCCAGTAGCGGTGCAGAGGTTAACCCTCTGGAGCCCAGCGCCAATATACTGAACAAGTTCGGATAAACCGGAACATCAACGGCACTGTCTTTGTTGTCGCGAAGATTGCTATAGCTTTCGGTTAACTGCGCGTAATCACAGACGTCGCCAACATAGGGGAGATGGTCGCGACTGGCGCAACGAACACCGACACGTCCTGCGCCATGATCGGTATTGACATCTTTTGGCCAGGAAGACGGCACACAGTCAACCAAGCGTTGCTTGTTATCGACTTGGTCGTCCATTCGGAAATCTAGAGACTCGTCATTTCGGCTGTAACTGGCGCCAATACAATGTGTGCCGTTCTTTGTGTTAACTGGGGTGAGGTAGCCATCATAACAAAGCACTGTCTTGAGGTTTTCCAGCACAGGCGTGGTATTGATATGGCTCACTTGACCACGCACCGAATAAGCTGGGATCGAAGCGGTTTGTTCGAACTGTGTAAAGCGATGCCCGTTGGCGATCACAACGGCGTGATGGCAAAACGCATTGTCGTTGTCAGTCGATAACGTCCATTGATCGTTTTCATGCGTTAAGCGCGTGATGTCAGTGTTGTAATGACACGTCAGTAAACCAGTTGCCTGCGCTTGTTCAATCAACCCTTGGGTGAGTTGCTGCGGGCATAACCAACCGCCTAGCGGATAACTAACGCCGCCATGTCTGGTTTCAATATTGGTGAGGGTCGCGGTGTCTTCTGCTGTTAACGCGTGAATAACCTCATCAGGAAATCCGCCCTTGAGCATTTTTGCCAATTTGTCGGCACTTTTCTCATCCCAGCCCAGCTGTGTGACGCCACACCAATCGTGATCGAATCGCACGGTTTCAGCAGCTTGTTCAACAAACTGACGAGAGAACAAAAATGCGGGTGCAAAGAAGCGAGATAACGCGTCATTACTGCCATTGAGTAGCGGGTACACGGCCCCTTGACGGTTTCCTGATGCGCCGTGTCCCGGTTTATCGTGCTCGCAATAAAGGGTGACGTGTTTACCTCGGCGAACCAATGAAATGGCCAATGTGGCACTGGCAACACCCCCGCCAACAATCGCGACATCCAGACTTTCATTACCGCTAACTGTCGGCGCATTTCGTTTGTACCAAGGCGCTTGCTGTCGAGGTTGGTGGCGCTTAGTGATGTGCCCGACAATCATGTCGCGCTTTGTGCCAAACCCCTTGGTTTTCTTCATGTCGAAGCCAGCGTCAATCAGGCCACGACGCACAAAGCCTGCCGCAGTAAATGTCGCCACCGTACAAGACTCACGGGCAAGACGAGCCATGCCGTCAAATAAGCTTTGGCTCCACATTTCAGGGTTTTTGCTTGGCGCGAAACCGTCGAGGAACCAGCAGTCCACAATTCCTTCATCAGATGTCCACACTTGAGGCATACAATCTTTGATGTCACCAAACCATAGGTCGAGCGTCACCATGCCGTCAGCAAGAACGATGCGGTGGCAGCCTGATACCGCTGCGGGGTAGTGTTTTCGCAGCGCTTTTGCGTATTCCGCCAGTTCGGGCCACGCAGCGTGAGCTTTTTCAAGATCACTTTGCGTTACAGGAAATTTCTCAAAGCTGATAAAGTGCAGCTGTTGGTTTTTCGCGTCAGGGTTTTGGTCGCGAAATGCTTCAAACTCTTGCCAAACGGCAAGAAAATTTAAGCCTGTACCAAAGCCCGTCTCTGCAATAACAAAGCGATCTCGATCAAATTGTTGCCAGCGAGCTGGAAGATGATTTTGATGTAGGAAGACATAGCGTGTTTCTTCTAAGCCATTAGCGTTAGAGAAGTACACGTCATCGAAATTATCAGACACTGGCGTGCCGGCGTCATTCCAGTGGATTTGGGCATGTTCAATACGGGGTTGGGTCACAGGCCTTACCTTAATTAAAACTCTGTTTGCACTCAGGTCGCGGATTCTATCGCCAATCCTTCCGAATATACAGATTCGCGGAACAGGCTATGCGAGAATGAAATTTCAGCTTACACGCGTACTCTAGGAAAGCTGACCACTTTAGATGAGCAAAACCGCTATCATCGGTGCGAACTCGAATTGTAGGAACAAAAAATGAAACGAGCCGTAATTACAGGTATGGGAATTGTTTCCAGCATCGGTAACAACGTTAAAGAAGTGCTGGAGTCATTGAAAGCGGGTAAATCAGGGATTAGTTTTTCCCAACAGTTCGCAGACATGAAACTACGCAGCAATGTTTGGGGCGACCTTAAACTCAAGCCTGTCGATCACATTGATCGCAAGAAATTTCGTTTTATGGGCGATGCCGCTGGCTTCGCTTATCTGTCAATGGAACAAGCCATCGAAGATGCTGGCCTAACCGAAGACATGGTTTCCAATGACCGTACGGGTCTGGTTGCCGGTTCTGGTGGCGCATCATCAATTAACCAAGTGCTCGCAACAGATACATTGCGCGAGAAAGGCGTGAAACGTGTTGGTCCTTACATGGTGCCTCGTACCATGTCTTCAACCGTGTCGGCGTGCTTGGCTACACCATTTAAAATTCGTGGTGTTAACTACACCATGAGCTCTGCGTGTGCGACGTCTGCGCACTGTATTGGCCACGCGGTTGAACTGATTCAACTGGGTAAGCAAGACGTTGTGTTTGCGGGTGGCGGTGAAGAACTTGATTGGTCATTGACCATGATGTTTGACGCAATGGGCGCATTGTCGACCAAATACAACGATGACCCATCAAAAGCATCTCGTACCTATGATGCAGACCGTGACGGTTTTGTTATCTCTGGTGGCGGCGGCATGGTTGTTATCGAAGAGCTTGAGCATGCGCTAGCGCGTGGTGCGAAAATCTACGGTGAAGTGGTTGGCTACGGCGCAACATCTGATGGCTACGACATGGTTGCTCCTTCAGGTGAAGGCGCTATCCGTTGTATGAAGATGGCGATGCAAGATGTGGACAGCATTGACTACATCAACACGCACGGCACTTCAACGCCAGTGGGCGATGTGAAAGAGCTGGGCGCGATTCAAGAAGTGTTTGGTCACAACAGCCCTGCAATTTCAGCAACTAAAGCGATGACAGGTCACGCATTGGGTGCGGCAGGCGTACATGAAGCCATTTACTCAACACTGATGCTGGACAACAACTTTGTTGCGCCAAGCATCAATATCGACAACCTAGATGCTGCGGCAGAAGGTCTAGATATTGTGACTGAAATGCGTGAGCAGGAACTGAAGACAGTGATGTCGAACAGCTTCGGCTTCGGCGGTACTAACGCCACGCTAGTCATTAAGAAATACGAAGCTTAAGAGGCGTTATCGCCACTTTAAATTTTCAAGTTATTTGAAAATTTTCCGGGAAGTTGGCTTCTCGCCTACAACAGACGCAGGTATTGACCGTTGAGAGCCGGTCTCTATCTTTCAGATCCTGGATTTTGCCCGGCCATTGGCCGGGTTTTTTCGTTTTCAGTCGTCGCAAAAAACGTCACAATACAGACATGTTGCTTGGAGCAAGAGAAAACACGTGAATATTCTGATTGATGAAAACATGCCGTATGCGGCAGAACTGTTTAGCAAACTGGGTACGGTCACCGCCAAGGCGGGGAGAACACTGACAGCCGATGATCTGATTGATATTGATGCGTTGATGATCCGCTCTGTGACCAAGGTCGATGAAGCGCTTTTGGAAAAAGCCAATCGCCTTCGTTTTGTCGGTACCGCAACCGCGGGCACCGATCATGTTGATGCAACTCTCTTGGCTGATCGTGGCATCTATTTCACTGCTGCTCCTGGCTGCAATAAAGTCGGGGTTGCCGAGTACGTGATCAGCGCGCTTTTGGTGCTTAGCCAGCAGCAAGATTTCATATTAACTGATCGTAAAGTGGGTATTGTCGGCGCAGGTCAAGTGGGCAGTTACTTGTCGAATTGTCTTGCCGCGCTCAATATCCCTTATCTTTTGTGCGATCCGCTAAAAGAAGCCGAAGGCGATGAGCGCGAGTTCCATTCACTAGACGCACTGATCGCAGAGTGCGATGTGATCACCACACACACGCCGCTTACTCGTTCGGGAGAACACCCAACTCATCATTTAATGGGTGCGAAAGAGCTGGCTGCACTCAAGCCTAACAGTATTTTGATTAACGCGGCGCGTGGCCCCGTTGTTGACAATGCAGCCCTAAAAGCGGCGTTGAAAGCAGACAAGCTGACCGCAGTGCTGGATGTGTTCGAGTTCGAACCTGAAGTAGACCTCGAACTACTGCCGTTTTTAGCCTTTGCCACCCCTCACGTGGCAGGCTATGGCTTAGAAGGTAAAGCGCGTGGCACAACCATGATCTTTAACGCCTACTGTGAATTTCTTGGTAATGCCGAGGAAAGCGTCGAAGCTTCTTCCTTGTTGCCTGTCGCCCCTATTCCCCATGTGGCATTGAGTAAGGCATGGGACGCGTCAGATTTGATGGCCTTGTGCCAGCTAATTTATGATATTCGCCGTGATGACAGCGAGTTTCGCCGCGCCATGGCTGATGCCAGTGAGCAGCGCTCAAGCTTTGACCGCTTGCGGAAGAATTATTGGGACAGACGTGAGTACAGTGCGATTACAGTAGCGGGCAAGGCCGAGTTTGGGTTAGAGTCGCTCGCTAAATTAGGTTTTACCGTAGAGGAATAAACATGACACAAGAATTTGATGTTGCATACGACGTCGCTGTATTAGGTGCAACTGGCGCTGTAGGTCGTACCATTATTGAGGTGTTGGAAGAGCGTAAATTCCCTGTGCGCAATCTTTACTTGCTAGCCAGCGAGCGAAGCGCCGGTGAAACCATTCGCTTCAATGGCAAAAGCCATCTGGTCCGTAACGTCGAAGATTTCGACTGGAGTCAGGTACAAATCGCGTTGTTCTCAGCGGGTGCGGATCTGTCTGACCGCTATGCGCCTATGGCCGCCGATGAAGGTGTTGTTGTTATCGATAATACCTCGCGCTTCCGTTATGAGTACGATGTACCGTTGGTTGTGCCTGAGGTTAACCCAGAAGCCATCGCGGACTTCCGTAACCGCAACATTATCGCGAACCCTAATTGTTCAACGATTCAAATGCTGGTGGCGTTGAAGCCGATTTATGATGCAGCAGGCATTGAGCGCATCAACGTAGCGACATACCAATCGGTATCAGGCTCAGGCAAAAAAGGGGTGGATGAGCTAGCAGGTCAAACCGTTAAGCTACTCAACAGCCAAGACGCAGAGCCAAGCTTGTACAAAAAGCAGATCGCGTTTAACTGCTTGCCACACATCGACGAGTTCATGGACAACGGCTACACCAAAGAAGAAATGAAAATGGTGTGGGAAACCCAGAAAATTTTGGGTGATGATACCGTCGCGGTTAACCCAACTTGCGTCCGTGTACCTGTATTCTACGGTCACGCAGAAGCCGTACACATTGAATGTCGACAGCCACTTGATGCGACTGAAGCGATGGATCTACTTTCACGTAGTGAAGGGATTGAAGTGTTTGCTAATGAAGACTACCCAACGCAAGTGAAAGATGCGACGGGTAAAGACCATGTGATGGTAGGTCGTGTTCGCAATGACATCAGCCACCCGAACGGTCTGAATCTGTGGATTGTTGCTGATAACGTTCGCAAAGGCGCAGCTACCAATTCTGTTCAAATTGCAGAAGTCCTGATCCGCGACTACCTGTAACCCTCAAACAATCATGAATTGTTTGGCAGTAAAATGCCGCGCAAACAACCGGCACCAGTGATCTGGTGCCGGTTGTTTGATCACAAAACACAGTTTTATCTTCTCACACTACAGTTTTCAGCCAGCCTTCCGATATAGTTAGGGAAATGACCATTTAGGCTATTATTCTGCCATAGGGGAATGCGGGCAGTGTCTGACGCAGATTTTTATAACACCATGAAGCAAACGCTTTTTTCATCACAAGCAAGCCGTCGATTTGGCAAACTACTTGCTGTCTCAACGTTGCTGCTGAGTCTTGCGGCCACGTTTTCTGTGCATTCGGCCATTCGAATTCTTGGTCCTGTCGATGAATCGCCAGCGCCCAGCACTGTCACGCCTTTATCACAAGCCACACAGACCGCTTCGACCGTTAATCGTCGACAAACTGTTGGGCCAACGCGCGACAATGATACCCTCTGGTCGATCGCGACGCGTAATCAACCTAATTCCGCAGTCTCTGTTTATCAAACAGTGGGCGCGATTTTTCGCTTAAATCCCAATGCATTTGAAGACCAAAACATCCACGGATTGATCCCCGGTAGTACGTTACTCATGCCAACGCTGACGGAAATTCGCCGCGAAAGTACGGATGACGTCGCACAACGCCTTCAAATTGATCAAAGACGTAAAGATGCGCAGCGAGGCATCAATCGTCAGCCATTGAGCCAACAGGTCGCAGCAACCCCAGAGAAGCCCGCTCAACCTGAAATGATGGCGCCTGCCGAAAAAGCGAAACCTGTTACTGCCCCTGAAAAGATGGCCAAGCCTGACGTGCCTAAAAAGCCAGAAATGGCGGACATGGACGCTTCTTCTCAGTCTGAAATGGCAATGAAAGATGGCGATAAAATGGGCGCCGACATGACGCCTCCTAAGCCGGACATGGGCTCAGTGCAAGAGCAGATCGATGAATCTGATTTGCAAATGGGTAAGCTCGTTGAAAGTAACCACATCTTGAAGATTCGTTTAGCAGAAGTGCAGAACGAGTTGTCTGTTTTAAAAGAACAAATGACGGGTGACGAAGCGCTGACGGAAGAAATTAAATCCTTCCTAGAAGCACAAAAAATGCGTCAGGCTCAGATGGAAATGAAAGAGCCATCTTTCATTGAATCGCTGATGGCGAGCCCATTGATGTTAGCCACGGTCGCGATTATTCCCGCGCTATTAGTTATCGGTATTGCCGCGTTTATCATCATGCGTAGACGCAAGAAAGATGATGATATCGAAGAACCAGAAGGGCTCGACGGTGAAGAGCCAGACCTGCCTGTCATTATGGTGCCTGATGTTGACGATGATGAATTGGTGCTGGAAGACGATGAACTCGAAGTTACTGACGACACCGATGCGGATGACCTGTTTGGCGATGAAGGTATTTTTGATTCTGAACTCGATGACATTAACTTGTCAGACAGCTTGGAACTATCCGATGAGCCGACAGAGTCTGGATTAGACATTGACGGTGATTCTGACTTTAGTACTGATACCGATCTCGACTCAATGTCGGATGATGACTTCAGCGCAAGCACCGAGCTGAATGTCGAAGCGAGCACCGAAGGCGCTATCGGCTTAGAAGACATGGAGCGCGCATTAGATGAAATGGCGTCTCAACCTGAAGAGTCGGAATTGAGCCCAGATGAAGCGCTTGCCGCGATGTGGGAGCAATCGCTCAGTGGCGGCGATGACGCGGATGTTGATGACATTGATGCGTTACTGAATGCGACCCAAACCGCTGACGAAGAACCTGCAGCAGATGAGCCTGCTGGCGATGATCAGTCTGCAGCGGATGCAGCCATCGCAGAGGCAGAAGCCGCATTTGCAGCAGCGGCAGCTGAAGACGATGATGACATCACCAATGAAGCCCTTTTTGACAAAGTGTTGGATGACGAGCCAGAAGTCGACTTGTCTCAAGACATTAACCTGTCCGACGATGATCTTGATGACATTCTGAATGAGGCACAAGCCGAGCAAACACCAAGCGAGATCAGCGAGGACGACCCTTTCGAGGAAGATAACACCGCCATGCTCGATGAGTTCTTGGATGATGTTATTAGTATCGACGATGTCGAAGACAGCCTCACCGAGGGTGATAGCGACAACGATGTACAGCTTGATGGCACCGATGCTCTTCTTGATGAACTTCTTGACGATGAAGCGTTGGATGACGATGGAAATCCAATTGCTCCGCAAGACGTCGATGATACCGATTCGCTATCGATTGCTGCAGAAAGAGATACCGATGACATTTCAGATACTGATGCGCTGTTAGACGAGTTTGTTGGTGATGACGACGATCTGCTGGATGAAACTGCATTACTTGATGAAGCCATTGATGACGATGATCTGCTTGCAGAACTTGTAGGTGAACCTAGCGATGACGAAAATGTTGATCTGGGTGATACAGACGCATTGCTGGATGAACTTGTCGGTGACGATGATGACCTTGAAGATGAAAGTGCATTACTGGATGAAGTTCCAGAGGATGACTTACTCAACGACGAACTCATCTCGCTGGATGATGACCTAGTTCTTGATGATGTTGACGTTCAAGCAACAGAACCGTTAGACGCCATTGATGCCGATGACGACCTACTACCAGCTTCAATCGAGGAAGAGCCTCTCGACGCATTAGCGGAAAGCATGGTTGATGAGGCCATTGATGATGTCACCATCGAAGCTGAACAAGCTGAACAAGCTGAACAAGCTGAACAAGCTGAACAAGCTGAAGAGGCAGAACTTGACCCTTCAGAGTCAGACATGGATCTGCTTGATAGCTTACTGGATGAAGGTGAACCAACACCTGACACAGAGCCAATGCCTGCGTTCGATGCATCACCTGACAGCTTAGAAGCACTTGATGCTGAAAAGAAAGAAACGCCAGAGGCATCACAAGACGACATTGACCTGCTCGATAGCTTATTGGGTCAAGATGATGACGCAGCAGCAAGTGCAGATTTGGATGCGGAAGAGTCGACAGAAATGTCTTCATCCGATGAAACCGCGCTGGATCGGGAAGATGATCTTGTCGGTGATATCGAAGAGTCAATTGAAGAAGAGCCATTTGTGTCTTCTGCAGACGAGATCGATCTTGACGATGCTTTTGCAGCGATTGATGCCGCATCTGATGATCAGGATACCGCTTCGAACCTCGTCGACGTCGATATAGCGTCCGACGCCATTGCCCATGAAGAGTTAGCTGGTGGTGAGACAGACGTTGAAAGCGTTGAACAACAAGACTCTGACGCAGAACTAGACGCTGAACAAGAACACGAGGCTGAAACTCAAGAGGTTGAATCACAACCTGTTGAAGAACGAGCAATAGAAGAACAGGCAATAGAAGAGCTAGTGCAGGACGACGCTCCTGAACAAGCTAATGAAGGTAATGATGCTGAAAAAGATACGACTGAAGACGACGCGCCTTTAGATCTGTCGTCTCTTCCAGAGTATGACGAAGAAGCCGCGCTTGCGGACAGCGATTTTGAAGAAGTTGAATCAGGCGATCCTGTTGAAGCAGACAAAGACGACTCATCGTTTGATTTAAACGATCTGCCTGAATACACCGAAGAAGACGCAGCGGTCGATTTTGACACCACCTCTGATTTTGAGCCTGAAGCGAATGAAGTCGCAACAGCCTCTCTCGCCGACGAGGTTTCTGTCGAAAGTGAGCCTGTTGACTCTGCGAGCGTGACAGAATCACCTGAAACAGAAGAACCTGAGTCACAAGAACCTGAGTCAGAAGAAACGGCTGAACAGCCAAGCGAGAGCGCAGAATCGACCTTCACAGCAACAGAAAGTAATACGCTAGCATTTCCACCGGTAGACCCTATCAGTCTTGATGACTTGGGTGAGTTCGATGAGGATGATGCATTAGGTGCAGCGCTTGATGAACAACGAGAGCTGGACGAAGCGGTACCAGAAAGCGAACGTAGCCAGTTCTCGCAAGCTTCAGCAGCAGCGTCGCAAGCACCGTATCGAGCAACAGAGCTTAATGACATCGCTGAATTGGAAGACGATGCACATCAAGTTGCTGGCCTCAATATGGAAGCCTTACTTTCTGAGCCTCTTGATGATGATCAAATGGGGTTGGGCGATTTCCAAACCGTAACGTCGGAAACGGCAGAAGCGGATGAAGCGAAAGACGTCCTGCATTCATTGGAAGACGCGGACTACTCTGAAAGCGGAGACGAAGATGAGTCCTTCCATCTCTCTGAAGGGCTAGAGGAGTCAGACGATCTCGATATCCCCGATGACGAGAGTGGTATCTGGCACGCAGAGCAAACTCCAGAGCCTGAGCTTGAAAGTGAAGATTGGTCTCAACAGCCTGAAATCCTTGGCGATGAAATCAAATCGATGGATTTGGATGCCGATCTTGAAGGGCTACTTGATGAAGCTGAGAGTGAATTGGTCGAGTCCTCATCCAACGGTGATGGCTTCATCAGCATTGATGAACTGATGAAAGATGACGGCTTGCCACAAGATGACCCTGATTCAGCGACGATGGATCTTGATGTTGGGCTCGATGATTTCCCTGACGTACTGAGCGATATTCAACCAGTGGACGTCGACAGTAGCGGTGAAGCCGCAACCAACATGGATTTGGCAAAAGCCTATCTGGAAATGAATGATATTGATGGTGCAATTCAATTGCTTGAACAAGTCATGCAAGGCGATGATTCAACGCTAAAAGAAGAAGCCCGCATGATGATTGAAAAGCTGCACTAAGCGTGAGATTCGAATAAGCGCAGCAAGGCAATCACGACAATAAAAAACGGCAGGGGAGACCCTGCCGTTTTTGTATCTCTATACCCCTATAACCTTGCGAAGTTCCCTGAAACCTGCATCTTCAACTTGCTTGGGTATACTCATCGCTGCATTTTACGATGAGACAGGTATAATGCGCGGCTTCATATCTTCGAATGATGGCATTGGGCGGCACTGGATCTTGCTGGGGACAACACCCGCAAGATAAAGGTTGGCCAGACAAAAACGCACTCAGGGCCATTATGGCCAGGTTTGTATGTCGTCATTGTTGTTCGAAGATCAGGTTATAAATAGCAAAGACAGAGACAAAAGAATGAGAATTGCCCTGGGCGTTGAATATGATGGTGCAAAATACTTTGGCTGGCAGAGACAGCGAGAAGTGCCCAGTGTGCAGGAGCATTTAGAAAAGGCCCTGTCTAAGATTGCGAATCAGCCAATTGAAGTTCAATGCGCAGGTCGCACCGATGCTGGCGTTCATGGCACAGGTCAGGTTGTTCACTTTGATGTGGATGTCAATCGCCCCCTTCGAGCATGGACCATGGGAGTTAACACCCATTTACCTGATGCCATCGCCGTGCGTTGGGCTAAGGAAGTGCCAGAAGAGTTTCATGCGCGCTTCACTGCCACGGCGCGTCGCTATCGCTATATCATTTACAACCATGCGCTGCGACCAGGTATTCTTCGTCATGGCGTGACGCACTGCCATGATGAGCTAGATGAAACACTGATGCATGAAGCGGGACAATACTTGCTCGGTGAGAACGACTTTACGTCGTTCCGCGCTATTCATTGTCAGTCAAAAACACCGTGGCGGAACATCCATCATTTAAATGTGACTCGACAGGGGCGTTTCGTGATCATAGATATCAAGGCCAATGCGTTTGTGCACCACATGGTACGCAACATTGCAGGTAGCTTGATTGAAGTAGGACGAAAACAGCAGAAACCAGAATGGGTTGAATGGTTGCTAGGTGTCAAAGACCGCAATTTGGCTGCTGCAACCGGAAAGGCGGGGGGCTTATATCTGGTAGATGTTGAATACCCAGAACGATTTGAGCTGCCTGAAGCGCCAATTGGTCCCCTATTTTTGCCAGATACGCAGTGCTAGTCACTGACAGTTGGCAAAAAAATCGACATATTGATTAAAACGTGTGCAAGTAATTTGCAGGCACGCGTACGCAAGGCTAGGCAAAAAATAGGTAGTACCAGTTTTTTGTCCAAAGTCTTAACAAGTTGTGTTTTAATTCCTTGTTGAATTTGCAAATATCCAGGCCACTTGTCACCGTTCACATTGAGACAGCTCGATAACATAGAGCCTCAGGTGGTCAAAATGACAGGTGCTCCATTAGAAAAGGTCGTTCATGAGCTGGCTTGAAAAAATACTGACAAAAAGCAATATTGGTTCTTCACGTAAAGTCTCAATTCCTGAAGGCGTATGGACCAAATGTGGGTCTTGTGAGCAGGTGCTTTATCACGCAGAGCTTGAGCGTAACCTGCACGTGTGTCCGAAGTGTGACCATCACATGCGTATGACAGCACGTAAGCGTCTAGAGACTTTCCTAGATGAAGGAAAAGGCACTGAACTCGGTCAAGAGCTAGAGCCAAAAGATCTGCTCAAGTTCCGTGATTCTAAAAAGTACAAAGATCGTCTGTCTGCGGCGCAAAAGGCGAGCGGCGAGAAAGACGCATTGGTTGTCATGAAAGGCGAAATCCTTGGTATGCCTGTTGTTGCCGCTTCCTTTGAATTTGCATTCATGGGTGGCTCAATGGGTGCTGTCGTTGGTGCGCGTTTTGTGCGTGCCGTAGAGCAAGCGATTGAAGACAAATGTGGATTTGTGTGTTTCTCTGCCAGTGGTGGTGCACGCATGCAAGAAGCATTGACGTCGCTGATGCAAATGGCAAAAACCAGTGCTGCACTAGAACGTCTTTCTGCAAAAGGTCTTCCGTTTATTTCGGTACTGACAGACCCAACCTTTGGTGGTGTGACAGCAAGCTTTGCGATGCTGGGTGACATTAACATTGGTGAGCCTAAGGCACTGATTGGCTTTGCTGGACAGCGAGTGATTGAGCAAACCGTACGTGAGAAGCTGCCAGAAGGCTTCCAGCGCAGCGAGTTCTTGCTAGAACACGGTGCCATCGACATGATTGTGGACCGCCGCGAAATGCGTCAGCGCATTGGTGGCTTGTTGGCAAAAATGACCAACCATGAATCACCGCTTGTTGTGCCTGTGGAACAACCTTTAGTCGGTGAGGTTATCGAAGCCGAACCGACAAAAGATACAGAATAAACGTCCCACAAATGAACATCGAAAGAGCGCCTTATGGCGCTCTTTGTCTTTTAGCTGATATGATTGAAGTATTGAAAGCCCAAATAGAATACTGATGTCAGAACATATTTCTCCCAGCGCGACTGCGCCATTGTCTGAGTGGTTGTCTTATCTTGAATCACTCCATACCAGTGCCATCGATCTTGGACTGGATCGCGTCGCACTTGTCGGTCAAAAAGGCCAACTAACGAAGCCTGCGCCAAAAGTCATCACAGTCGCTGGTACTAACGGCAAAGGATCTACCTGTGCCATTATTGAAGCGATTCTTCAAAAGGCTGGTTATAAAACCGGTGTATACAGCTCTCCT
This sequence comes from Enterovibrio calviensis DSM 14347, assembly GCF_000621165.1. GTDB lineage: Bacteria > Pseudomonadota > Gammaproteobacteria > Enterobacterales > Vibrionaceae > Enterovibrio > Enterovibrio calviensis. The sequence goes on from NZ_KK211217.1 coordinate 183,965, forward strand.
CATCTCATTCGTTACAACGAACGTGTCCGTATCAACGGAAAAGAACTTGATGATGAACGTCATTCAGAAGCTTTTGCGGCGGTTGAATCACTCAGGGGCGATACCAGCTTAAGCTTGTTTGAATTCGGAACATTGGCAGCTCTTTGGTTGTTTATGGATAACCAGATTGACGTTGCTATTATCGAAGTGGGCTTAGGCGGTCGCTTGGACGCAACAAACATTGTTGATCATGATGTATCGGTGATTACCAGCTTGGCCATTGACCATGTTGATTGGCTAGGCGATGACATAGAAGTGATTGGCTTCGAGAAAGCCGGTATTTTCCGTTCTGGAAAACCAGCTGTTTGTGGCCAGCCAGAGCCACCTGCCAGCGTCGCCGCTCATGCCGATGATATTGGTTCGGAGCTTCATCAGGTTGGTTATCAATTTACCTATGAGCAACAAGATAATACGTGGCATTGGCAATGTGGTGCATTTGATTTACGCGATTTACCTGTTCCGAACCTTCCGCTCCCAAATGCCGCCACGGCGTTGATGGCGTTGGGGTTGTCAGAGCTTGATGTGACTGACGAGCAAATTGTTGAAGGGTTGCGTACTGTAACGTTGGCGGGTCGCATGCAAACGGTGTCTCAGTCACCGCTGATCATTTTGGATGTGGCGCACAACCCGCATTCTGCTGCGTATTTAGCGAATCAAATATCATCTCTTAAGCAAGATGCTGATGCTAAGATTCATGCTGTTGTGGCAATGCTGCATGACAAGGACATCTCGGCAACGCTCGATGTCATGAAGTCGGTCGTCGATGTTTGGTATCCGGCTTCGTTAACGGGGCCAAGAGCAGCCGATTGGCAGCAACTTGTTCATTTCCTGCCTGACCATGTTGAAGGTTACGCATCTCCTGTTGAAGCATTTGAAGCCGCGAAAGCTGCTTTGACGTGGAAAGGTGATGTGCTCATTGTCTTTGGTTCATTCCACACAGTCGGCGAAATCGCTGATCATCTCGCTCAAACGGAGTAAATGTGGCAACTCAGTTTCAAAATCGCTTAGTCGGCACGCTTATTTTGGTTTCGCTCGGCGTCATTTTCCTACCTGACGTATTTGATGGTGAAAAAGCGCATTATCAAGAGAGTTTTCAAGCAATTCCTCTCCAAGAGGACTTTGATGAATCACTACTTGAAGCGTCGGTTTTGCCACCTGAAGAAGTGGAATCGTTTCTTCCCCCTGAAGACCCTGTGCTCGTCACCATTGATGACGAAGGGACATCAGTAAGCCAGGATACTGTTTCGGAAGAGGTTAACTCTCAGGTTGCCGTTGCAAACTCTCAGCCGAAAGCAGGGTATGAAGATTCAGCGTGGATCATTCGTCTTGGTACGTTCCGCAATATTGATAACGCCAAAAGTTTGGTGTCAAAGTTGCGTAAAAAGGGCTACCCAGCACAGTTGATGCCGCGTGATGTTAAAGAAGGCGAGTTGGCGCGTGTTGAAATTGGACCTAACGTCTCCAAAGACAAATTGGCTTCAATGACAGCAGATTTAGAGTCTTTGACCGGATTGAAAGGTCAACTGCTCAGATTTAACCCACTCAACCCATAAGAAAACGTTTGCGTCGTCATTTTTTCTGTTAAAATGCGCGCGAATCGCTCAGATGATTAAAAGATGAATTGGATAGATTACATCATAATTGGAGTGATCAGCTTTTCAGCATTGATAAGCTTGGTCCGTGGATTTGTGAAAGAAGCCCTATCGCTGGTGATATGGTTTGGTGCCTTCTTTGTCGCCAGTAACTTTTACCCGCAATTGGCGGCTTACTTCACTAATATTCATGACGAAATGATTCGAAATGGCGCGGCAATAGCGGCGCTGTTTGTTGCCACCTTAATCGTTGGCGCTGTGGTGAACTACGTGATTGGACAGTTAGTCCAAAAAACAGGCTTATCTGGAACGGATAGAGTGCTAGGTGTGGTTTTTGGCGGTATTCGCGGCGTACTGATTGTTGCCGCAGTATTGTTCTTTCTCGACGCATTCACTAATTTTTCCAGCGCTATCGAGTGGAAACAATCACAATTGATCCCTAGATTTGGGGTAGTGATTGAATGGTTTTTCTCGTATTTGGAGCAGAGCTCCAGCTTTTTGCCCAAGGTGATCTAGCGTCGACCTGCTTTTAGCAGTAAAGGCAGGAAAACGTAAAAACAGTTCCCTGGGCTCACTCTTGCGTTACAAGGAACAGCATACATGTGTGGGATTGTTGGAATCGTGGGTGAAACCCCGGTTAATCAGTCAATTTACGATGCGTTGACAGTACTTCAGCACCGTGGTCAGGATGCCGCCGGCATTGTTACCATTGACAACAACCGCTTTCGCTTGAGAAAAGCGAACGGTTTGGTAAAAGATGTATTCCAACTCAAGCATATGCAACGCTTGCAGGGAACGGTTGGGATAGGGCATGCGCGCTATCCTACCGCAGGTAGCTCGAGCGTGTCAGAAGCACAGCCGTTTTACGTTAACTCACCTTATGGTATTACGTTGGCACACAACGGCAACCTGACGAATGCGAATGAACTTCGTGAGTCACTGTTTGCTCAAGATCGCCGCCACCTTAACACCACCTCTGATTCTGAAGTTCTTCTCAATGTTCTAGCACACCAAATTGATGAAGCGACGTCGTTCCCATTGTCAGAAAACGACGTGTTTAAAGCTGTTCGTGCTGTTCACCAACAGATTCGCGGTGCCTACGCTGTTGTCGCGATGATCATTGGTCATGGTTTGATTGCCTTTCGTGACCCGCATGGCATCCGTCCATTATGTTTGGGCAAGCGCACCGTTAACAACCGTGAAGAGTACATGGTCGCATCAGAATCTGTCGCGCTAGATGCAGTTGGCTTTGATTTCGTGCGTGATGTTGCGCCGGGTGAAGCTGTCTACATCACTTTTGATGGTCAGCTATTTACTCGCCAATGTTCAGATACGCCTTCACTGTCACCTTGTATCTTTGAATTCGTGTACTTCGCACGTCCAGATTCTTTTATTGATAAGATTTCTGTTTACGCAGCACGTATTAATATGGGCAAGAAACTCGGTGCGAAGATCCGTCGCGAATGGGATGACTTAGACATTGATGTTGTTATCCCTATTCCTGAAACATCGTGCGATATCGCCTTAGAAATTGCGCAAGAGCTCAATAAGCCGTATCGCCAAGGCTTCGTGAAGAACCGCTATGTTGGCCGTACATTTATCATGCCGGGTCAGCAGCAACGTCGTAAATCTGTTCGTCGCAAACTTAATGCCATCCGTTCAGAGTTTAAAGGCAAGTCTGTACTGCTGGTGGATGACTCCATCGTACGTGGTACAACGTCTGAGCAGATCATCGAAATGGCACGTGAAGCTGGTGCAAAACGTGTTTACATGGCATCTGCTGCTCCTGAAATCCGCTTCCCTAACGTTTATGGTATTGATATGCCTAGTGCAAATGAATTGATTGCACACGGACGTGAAGTGGATGAAATCGGCAGCATTATCGGAGCAGATGGTTTGATTTTCCAAGATTTGACGGATTTGGAAGATGCCGTACGTGAAGGTAATCCTGACGTGAAATTATTTGAAAGCTCAGTCTTTAGCGGGCAATACATTACACAAGACATCAATCAAGCCTATCTTGAGTACATCGATAGCCTACGAAATGATGAAACCAAAGAGCTACGCGAACAACAGCAAGAGCTAGCAAACCTCGAAATCTATAACGAGAACTAAGGCGACTTCCACTCGCGTTTAGCCAAGCTAATGGCTTTGGTAGATAGATAGCTGCCAATAGCTAACTGCAAAACGTGGTGAGCATCTACATATAAAAAGCGCGGTCATCATTGTGATGACCGCGTTTTTTTTTTGCCAATGTAAGTCAGTCGCGCTAGAGCAATAATCAGATTTAGTCTAATTCATAAACATAGGGCCAAAACCCACGTTCCACATAATTACCGTGCTTGCCAAAATCGCCACGAGCAATACCAGTCCACACGTCACTACTGAGCTGGCATAAATGAACCCACGTTCTTCAGGTATATGCATAATGATCGGCACTCCGGTATACAAAAGGTAAATGGAGTAGGCGATACCGGCTAAGCCGACGAGCATCACGAACCAGACAACGGGGTAGAGTGCGGCCAAGCCAACCATAAATATCGGGGTTGCCGTGTAAGCAGAGAGTTCAAGGGCTTGCGTGTAGGTTGGGTTTGAACCGAATGTACGGCTCATCCACAGTGTTAAGTAAGCCAGTGCCATCACACCAGTAATCAAGGCGAAATACATGGCTCCTGCAATGATCAATGCGCTTTGTTCCGTCAAAAATATAGGGTCGCCAACGCCGATACTCCAACCTATGTGCGCACTCGAATAGTAAGCACAAATGGGTGGGATTAACGCCATAATCGCGGCGTGCCCGAGGCTATTTGATGCGCCCTCGTGGCGGTCATCAATATTCTGCCATTCCTCTTTTGGATGGGTGTACAAGCCTAGCAAATGTCCCAAAATCATAATTGCTCCTTCCGTTTGCAAAAACCATCGTTAACGTTTGTGCAGTGACAGATATCGCTGCTTTATGTTTTTACATCTATATAACAATTAGCGTTACGGAAGCGCCTTAGCAAGTTTTCAACGGCAAAAGTGTGGTGATATTTTAAGCACTTATCGCTTTTGGGACATTCAGTGAACCAAGTCACGTTTGCGTGTTATTTGCTTGAAAATAGTTGAGCGCGAAATCGATGAATACACGAAGCTTGGCGGGCAGGTTTGTTTTGCCATGATACATCAGATAGATATCACGAGGACTTGTCGTCCAGTCAGGAAGTACTTGTGTTAACTCGTTCGAGTCGATGTCTTTGTTGACCAATACGTCTGGGATTAAGGCAATGCCCAAGCCATCTTTAGCCGCCGCGCGAACGAGTCGAAGTTCAGAAGCCTCAAAGCGACCTTGCTGGGTTATGCAAAGGTGCTGTCCTTGCGGATTCGTTAAACGCCATCGCATCAATGGCCAGCCTTTGAGCAGTTGATGCTGCGTGAGGTCGGAGGCATCGCTTAAAGGCGCGTTATTTGCGATGTAGGAAGGGCTAGCAACAAGAATGTCTTTTACCGTGTGGAGCTTTCGAGCAATCAGCGATGAATCCCTCTGCGGACCAATGCGAATAAAGGCATGGTGACCGTCACTGAACTTGCTACTGGAATCATTAGAGACCTCGAGATCAAGCCTAATATCTGTATAGCGTGTTAAGAACGCGCTAAACATCGGCTGTAGAAGCTTCATTGCAATATTAGAAGGGGCGCTGATCTTCAGTGTGCCTGACTCGCCTTTACAATGTTCGGATAGGCTTTCGGTCGCCGCCATCAGTTGTTCTAGTAACGGAGAGCATTTGTCATAAAAACCTTGGCCAGCTTCCGTTAACGATAGCTTTCGTGCATCACGATGCAAAAGCTTAATCTTCATGTCTTCTTCAAGCGCCTGAATGCGCCGAGTCAGCGTCGCAACGGGAATCCCTGTTTTCTTAGAGGCGAGGGTGTAGCTTCCATTTTCGACGATAAGGCGAAAAAGATTTAAGTCATCTAGTTTCATAAGCATTCACGAATTGCGATTGTCTTCTATAAAAAGACATACAGATCTCTATTTCAAATTAACAAGACGCACTTTTCGTTGTCTCATATCAATAAGCAATATCGTTAGTGACGTAATGTTTGTTCAGAAGCTAAGTAAATGAATGAGTTTTTTCCTTTCTGGATACATAAGGTTATGTGTGCTGGTGCCTAGAATTACGTGGATGTTGCAACGTCGTGACGGATTTCAAACTATCCTAAAGGAACTAAGGCGACGTTCCTTAGACGTAAACCAGTACCCGATCAGGAGAGCAGGGCAGTGTTAGAAGGTAAAGAGGTTCTGATTGTAGAAGATGACCCGGTATTCATTCGAATCATCGGGGGATTCTTGCGCAAAGAAGGATGCATAGTGAGAGAAGCAGAGAATGGGCTGGATGGGCTTAAAGCGCTAAGACAGGGCATTCCTGATCTCCTACTTAGTGACTTGTCGATGCCTGTCATGACTGGGTTGGAGTTCGTTGAAGAAGTCAGCTTGGAATATCCAATGCTTCCAGTGATCGTTATCTCCGGTACCGGTGGCATGTCTGATGTGGCTCAAGCGCTGCGGTTTGGCGTTAAAGATTTTTTGATCAAACCGATTGACGACATCATGGTTGTGAAATCTGCCATTATGTCAGTAATTGAAGATGCCGATGGTGGGGCGTGCAGCGATACCGATTTCAGCCAACAATGGTTCAAACTTTCTCAAAACGGTGGCGAACAACCGCTGACCGAAGAACTGAAGTGGCACCTCGATGACTTATTGGACAACCCTGGAAACGCCAGAGATTTGTTGATGGGCTTAATGCCAGATCAGGACTCAAGGCAAGGTGATTGGCGTTTGTCATATCATTCATTGCAATCTGCTGATTCAAGCCCAGTTGTACTCGATTACACATGGATGATGGATGGTCAGATGGCCTTCTATATGGTGGATAGTGCGTCAGCGGGTAAAAATGGCACGGCGACCACCTTGATGATCCGTGCTTTTTTCAATGAATACCTACGTTCACAAGATGCTGACGAGCGCGGATTTGTCCATCTCGTTCACCAAATTGAACATGCCATCAAGAAATCCACCTACGCAAGTCCAATCCGGGCGATGTTTGGGATACTGAATGCGTCAGACAACGAGCTGAGTGTGCTCTCGGCAGGTTTGAATGCCGTCGTTGATGGCACGGGGAACGCAATCATTGTAAACAACGACCATTTGTTGGGCATTGATGCAGCAAGTACACGCTTTCAAACCATAGATTTAGCGAGTGGAAACGTGCGCGTTTCGCTTAGCGAAGTCGGACTCACCAGTTTCAGCCTCGATATTCAACGCCTGAGTGCTTGAAAGCCATAGCTAAATCTGCCAAATAAGATATTTCAAAGGCCGCATTTCGAATGAGGCCTTTTTGATTTCTGCAAAATGCTACATCTAACCAGTCAAACTATGAACTAGTGCAGACAAATTAGGCTGTTAGGTGTACAGGTCTTGCTGCAGGGTAGCCAGCCTAATATACTCTTGAGTTGCGTCGCAGAGATGATGCAAATTTGGCTAGCGAAGATCGGCGAGAATAAAAATGAATCCATGGTATCTGCTCTATTGTAAACGCAGCGAGCAACAACGCGCAGAGCAGCACCTGAAGCGGCAAGGCGTTGACTGCTACTATCCACAAGTGACGGTCGACAAAATTCGTCGCGGTAAGCGAACTCCTCAGCTTGAGCCCCTCTTTCCTAATTATATCTTTGCTTCCTTTGACGCAGAAAAAATCACATACACCACTGTTCGTTCGACGCGTGGAGTCGTGGACTTTGTGAGGCATGGAGCGATGCCCTGCACCGTACCTTTTGAGCTGATTCTGAGCCTTATGGAGCACGAAGATTCAGACACACAACGTGAACAGTTGAACGAAATGTTGAAACCTGGTGACCATGTCGAAGTGTTGAGCGGCCAGTTTGAAGGCTCTGAGGCGATTTACAAAGAAGCTGATGGTGAAATGCGTTCGATCTTACTGATTAAACTTTTAACTAGGCAAGCTGAAGTTTCCATGGAAAACAAGGTGGTAAAAAAGAAACGTTAAAATCCATGGGTTGCTTAGCTAAATATTTTCACAGCGAAAATCAAAAGAATTAAAAGACATATAACTCCCGATCAAATGACGTTTGTGAATTTTCCTAGAGTAAGGTGCGTTAACGCAATGGCATTAGAAAATAGAAACGTGCAAGTTTACTTTGGCATGCTGCTCAGTCTGCTCAGGGTTTGGAAAACTAGTAATGGGCATTGAATTATATTTAGTCGCCGTTGTTTTCGTATTGACGATAGTATCCTTAATTCGCTTTCAAAGTCGGCCAACATTAGTCTTCTGTTGTTCCGCTTTGGTCTTGTACCTTAGTGATATAGTGAGTAGTGAAGAACTGATAGCAAATGCTTCCAATATCGGAATACTGACATTAGTTCTCATTCTTATTAACTCTTTCGTGTTGGAGAAAACACGTTTTTTAAGAACAGTTTCTAGTGAAATCCTGAAAGGGAACTTCTCACACACATGGTGGAAACTGTTCTTTGTCTCTTCGGTTTCATCCTCCATGCTCAACAATACCGCTGTCGTTGCTGCGATGATTCGACCGCTTCGAAATAACAAAGTGCACCCAGCAAGTAAGCTGCTTTTACCCTTGTCTTACGCAGCCATACTAGGTGGGACGCTAACCTTAATCGGAACATCAACAAACCTTTTAGTTAGTTCTATGTACCAACAGATTGAAGGTACACCAATAGGTTTTTTTGAGTTCACACCGATTGGTATTGTAGCCATGCTACTTTGTGGGCTCGTGATGTTTCTGATGGCAAATACATTGCCTTCCAATGACCTGAAAGAAGATGACTACAAGCAATACACCATAGAGGCCAACGTCACAGTTGGTTCAGCCTTATCAGGTAAAAGCGTTGATAAAAATGGCTTACGGCAGTTGGAATCTCTTTTCTTAGTGGAAATTTTGCGAGATCAACAAATTATTAGCCCTGTGACGCCAGAGACAATTATCAATGAGGGTGATCATTTAATATTCAGTGGCGATATAAAAAAAGTCAGGCAGCTAGAGCAGTTTGCTGGTCTGAGTATATTCGCACGAGAAAATGGGCTACCTCTTAAGAATTTAACTGAAGTCATCATAAAGCCAGAGAGTTCGCTAATCGGTTCAACGATGAAGAAACAAGGCTTTCGCGCACGTTTTGATGCTGCAGTTGTGGCGCTCAAGCGAGACGGAGAGGATGTTTCTGGAAAATTGGGTGAAATAGCACTAAAAGCTGGAGATACGCTGGTACTCGCCATAGGCAAAGATTTCGCGTCAAGGCAGAATATCGGAAACAACTTTATAGTAATGAGCGGTACTGCTCCAGATACTGTTCTTACTAGAAAAAAAGAAGTGACGTCGATCATTCTATTTCTTGTCGCCATCATCATAGCTGCAATTGGAATCGTTCCGCTTTTTAAAGTGATGTTGATTTTGCTTAGCTATAACATACTTTCAGGTAACCTTAGTATTCAAGAAATAAGAAGGTATTTTCCTTACAGGCTGTGGCTTATAATCACTTCGGCACTTACCTTATCAACAGCGATGCAAAACAGCGGCCTAATATCAGAGTTCGAATGGCTACTGAGGGACAGCGCGTTGGTTGCAGGTCCTTTATCAGCTTTAATTTTGGTATATATCGCCACATGGGTATTGACCGAGCTAGTCACTAACAACGCCGCTGCAGCACTAATATTCCCTATTGGGCACAGTTTGGCTGACATTGTGCACATCGATCCAAAAGCGTTTGCATTGACAGTGGCGTTTGCAGCAAGTGCTAGCTTTATTAGCCCTTATGGATATCAGACTAACTTAATGGTCTATAGCGCAGGTGGTTATAGGCTGATGGATTTTTTACGTTTTGGAGCATTGACTTCGATAGTCTATTTTATAGCCGTGATGACTGTTATAGCTTCAATATTTTTATTGTGACTTTCCCCTCCTTTATAACGAGACTGATTTATGAGCTTGAAAAGAATAACGCGGCTAATTTTACTGACTACTCTAGTATCACTGGTTGTTGCATGTTCTGAAGAGGATGTTGTTGATTTTATTGAGCAAAATGAGGATCCTGAGCATCCTGTAGATGGGGTTTACGTTAACACTATAAATAGCCTGGAAAGTTTTTTGGTGGATGAGTCACGACCAGAGCAGGCCGGAATACTGATCACGACTAGCCAAGAGGCTTCAGATTTGAATTATTTTCTAGAGATCGAGTCTGGTGATAAGGAATATGAGGTTTTCGGTGTTTGTGGAGTTGGTTTTTGTGATCCAGTGAATGAGTTAGTAATAAAAACCACAGATAAATCATTGACGTTGTCAGGAGGAATTAATGGTGAGTTGGTCACTAAGAGTTTTACCAGATTAGAAAACAGTTTGCCTCTTTTTAACATTGTCTCAAAAACGTATACAGATCCAAATTTCGGTTCGACACTTTATATTGATGAAGCGTTAAATTTAACCATAAATAGTCTCTACTGTACCGTAAGTGGCAAAGTTAATGAGAAGAAGCATTATTACGAAATTGATGCTGTGGCAACAGGTTGTTTGAGTCCAATATTTAACGGGGACTATAAAGGAGTAATGTATACGGTGTCATTTGATGGTGTTGGTAGCGGACTATATTACTCAATTTTTGGGTCCGAACAATCTGCATTGTTTGGATATTTTCCCTTTTAGTGTTTAAGGTTTTTTGAATAAGCCCATTTAAATAATGTAATTCAAATGGGCTTTGGTAGAGCGTCTAGTTATAGGCTGTTCAAGAAAGCCGATAGTTCATCCCATGTTTCCGTTAATAAGAAGCTATGTGCCTTTTCTGGAATCAACGTCGTACAACTGTTGCAGTAATTAGTTGACTGATCAAATGGAATTAGTTGGTCATTCATGCCGTGTAAAAGCAGTATTTGTGTGTCCGGTAAAGGATAGGTTGATGGGGACGCCGCAAACGGGTCATCGGTGTATATGTTTGTATAGTTCGTTTTCACATCCTCTGGCAGACTAGGTATATCGTATAGACCATAGTATCCAACCACCCCAGCTAAAGAGTCCTGCAATTCAATTGCAGCCAATAAAGCAATGTTTGCGCCTGCACTACTCCCTATTAATACGACTTTATCATATTCTGCTATTAATTCAGAAACTTGACTTGTTATTACGTCTTTAGATAAAGGATATGTATACGGTGGTGCTACCGGATAGCACAATTGTTTGAACTCCCATCCGGCGTCAGTTAATAAAGAAGGTAAGCCCTGAACATTCGGGGGTTGTTCGCAATTCTCCGGTTGACGTATGAATCCCCCTCCTGGAAGAAATACTACCAACTGACTTTGTGTAATGTTGGAGTTGATAGAATTTGATTGAAGTGTTTGTTTAGACTCAGGATTGCAACCAGAGAGCATCAAGCAAATTGCCAAGCCAAAAATAATACTAGATAGCGATTTTATTTCAACAACCATACGGTTAATTGAATGACCTTTGTCCAATAATATAGATTTTGAATTCTTGGTGTTGCTTGACGGTTTAGCATGATTTTTTTCGTTATATTGATTCATCGTCGAGCCTCTGAATTTACTTGGTAATTACTATTGAGCAATCACCATGCCTAAATTTACGTATCTCAGAAAAAAAGGCTTGGCTGATGAAAATAGTCATTTAAATGATTAATTTAGTGTTTTTTTTATTTAGGGTATGATAATCGGTAATCTGGTTGTGTATTGATTTTAAGGTTTTTAGAAATTGCGAATTGCGAATCATATTGAGACGTCTGTCTCAATATGAGCTAAATTTTGCGCACATAGAGTTGACTCTCATCGCATTGGTTTGATTTTTTTGTTCACTTTTTGTGTATTTTTCTGTATATGCTCTTTGCATTATCAATGTTTAACAGGCAAAACGCTGGTGTTATCAAAACAGAGCTTCTTTTCTAACGTTGTACTTTTGTTATCTTTGATTTTTGTTCAGTCTTGTTCTGAGGAAGAGCGAACAGCTCCGCCCCCCAAAAAGATAGTGATATTTGTACCTGGTGGAGGTTTTGTTAATCAGCCTGAACTATGTTCGCTTAGCAACAATGCCGCAGGCCTTCCTGAGATGCTGGCGGCTGATGGGTGGGACTTTGCTCAGGTTTGCTATGAATTGGCGCCAGAAAACAAATATCCCGTGCAACATCGTTACACAAAAGAACAGATAAAATCGCTCGCGGTGGGCTATAGCAAAGTGGCCGTTATTGGATCTTCAGCAGGTGCAAATATCGCGACGCTGGCGACGTTAGAGATACCAGGGACGGTTGACTACTTGATTGGATTCTATGGGATATACGATATACCGAGCTTGCCAGTGGATGTACAGGAAGCATATTCTGATCTTTACACGGACGACCCATACGCTGCTTCGCCCACGAGTTATCCTTTACCCAACCACCCAGTAAAACTATTTCATGCCGTTGATGACAGCCTAATACCCTTTGAGCAAAGTGTCCTGTATTGCGATTCATGCACCACGCTTTACCAAACGGGAGGGCACTCCTATCCAATGATACGGTCATACGATGAGATAATTGCGCTGATTGATGGGTGAAATATAGTCGATCTGGTAGTAAGAATAAGTGCATTAATATAGTTACGACTTGTAACAAATAATGGACGAATCGCGTGCCACCTCAAAGTTAAATCGATCTTGCTGCTAAAGCTAGACATCCCAATAGATATCATTATCCTTCATCACTGTGTCTCACTTTTGATAGATTTACTTTTTATTTGAGACTCACGTTGGTATGGGATAAGTCGTGGGAAAGGAAAACGGATGAAACTGGGTGAACGTCTGGTAGCTTGCGGGCTGGTCAGCGAAGATGATGTACAGAATGCGTTAAGTGTTCAGAAAAAATCCAGTGATAGAATTGGCGCACTGCTTGTACGCATGGGTGCGCTGTCTGAAGATGCACTGCTTAATGTCCTGTCAGAACACCTAAGTTTGCCTCGATGTTTGGGTGAGGCACTACCAAACGCATCGGATTGCTACCTGCATATGCGTGAATTGCCAGTGAAAATTGACTGGTTGCTAGACAACAATGTGATCGCTTGGCCATCCGGCATAGATTCTCAGTTCAATATTCTAGCGAAAGATACACAAGACCCTGTACTCAACGACCTGTCATGGTCAGTCTTTGCAGGGAAGGACATAATGTATTGGCTCGGTAACGCCCAAGACATTGACAATATTATCGAACATATACGCCGAGAAAAGGCCGTATCAGACATACTTAGCCGCGATAGCCAAAACCTTATGGCTTTAGCAGAAGAAGCCCCTGTCATTGAGCTTGTAAACAACATTCTATCGCAGGCAGAGCATGCTAGCGCATCTGATATTCACATAGAGCCTGAAGAAAGCCAGTTCAAAGTCAGGTTTCGTGTTGACGGATGCCTACTTGATCGCCTTACCCAACCAGCTAACCGTTATCCGGCTGTTAGCTCCCGCATTAAATTGATTGCAGGGTTAGATATCGCAGAAAAGCGATTGCCTCAAGATGGTCGTATTACCCTGACATTGAACGGACATGAAATAGACGTGCGCGTATCAACGGCACCTTGTGTACATGGTGAATCCATAGTAATGCGCCTGCTACCTAAAAGTCGTGAGTCAATTTCTTTGCCTTCTTTGGGAATACTGCCCGATCACATTGAGCGACTTAATAGTTGGTTAGGTATGCCTAACGGCATCGTGCTAGTGACGGGTCCGACGGGATCTGGCAAATCAACCACCCTATATGGTTGTTTAGAGTCGTTGAGAGGCGGTGACACCAAAATAATCACCGTTGAAGACCCTGTCGAATATCAAGTTAGCGGAGTCACTCAAATTCAGGCACATACCGAAATCGGCTATACGTTTGCGAGAGCACTGCGAGCGATATTGCGACAAGATCCAGACACCATCATGATTGGTGAAATCCGAGATGTAGATACCGCACAGATTGCGATTCAGTCAGCATTGACGGGACACCTGGTGCTTTCAACACTGCACACAAACGACGCAGTATCCGCGTTCACGCGACTTGTTGACATGGGGGTTGAGCCGTTCCTTGTTGCAGCGACAGTGCGAGGCGTGCAGGCGCAGCGTCTTGTTCGCCGGCTTTGCAAACACTGTGCAGTGCCGGACACGTCACCAGTATTACCTGTGGGATGGAGTGCAGCCCCTTTCGGCATCAAACACAGTGACTGGAAACAACCAAAAGGTTGTAGCGAATGTAACTTCACTGGCTTTAAAGGGCGTGTTGGGATTTACGAATTCATTCCAATGGATGACGGCGTCAGTCAAATGATCAATGAAAACGCCAGCAGCCAAACTATTCGCAAATATGTGGAAAGTCGCGGACACCGTAGTTTGCTAGACGATGGCTTAATTAAAGCATCACAAGGTGAAACCAGTATTTCAGAAGTGATGACAATTGCAGTGAATGAGCAAGAGGCGGTGTCGTGAGTGAGAACTTTCGTTATCGTGTGATTGACACCTTGGGAGAGCTACAGCGCGGCGAGCTGATGGCAAAAAACAGCGGTGAAGCTCTTCGAATTTTAGATGGACAAGGTTTAACAGTTGTTGCCTTGGAGAGCGCCGAGAGCCGAAAGTCACGCACAATATTTCAGCGTCCCTTGCAAAAAGAAGCCATCATTCAATCGTTCTATGAGCTGACCACACTGCTTGAATCTGGCGTGGCGGTGACAGAGGCTGTGAGTGCTATTGAGGCGGGTGATCGTCATCCTCGATTGGATCAAGCCTTTGAAAAAATGAACAAAGCGTTACAACAAGGTGATAGCTTCTCTGCCGCCTTGGCTGACAGCGGCTTGCCTTTGCCCGATTTTGTTCGCCATTTGATCGAAGCAGGAGAAATGACAGGCGATCTGGCGGGTTCGATGAAACGTGCGCTTCAGAAAATGCAATATGATGACAAAACGGCCAAAGAATTTCGAAACTCCCTCACGTATCCACTCATCCTAATATTCGCTGGTGTCGCAGCAGTGATCATCATGTTCACCTTTGTCGTTCCCAAATTCAGCGGCATGCTTCAAGGTAAAAATAGTGACCTTCCTGCCCTTGCTGAATTTGTTCTCACCACCGGTGTTTGGTTTAACAGCCATTTGGAGCTTATTGCATTAGCAACAGTGTTATTTGTGGTTGGAGGCGCAGCAGCGCTGCGTAACCAAAATAGTCGGCAATATCTTTTAAACGGTGTTTCAGGGATGCCGGTTGTGGGTCAGTGGCTATATGAAAGTGATATCGCTGGTTGGTCATATACTCTTTCAGCCCTGCTCAGTTGCCGAGTTGAACTGCTTACTGCACTGCACTTGTCGGAGTCTTCAATTCGTGTACCACGCAGAAAAAGGGCAGTAGAAGCCTTGAGTCGGTCAGTAAAAGAAGGGAAGAGCCTTGCTGATGCATTAGAGCAAGGAAACTGGATGACCAAGTCCGGCATCAATCTCGTACGGGTTGGCGAAAAAACAGGGCGCGTGGCAGAGATGTTGGGTGCGTTGGGGGCCATGTACGAAGAGAACAGCAGAAACAGAATGAAGAAGCTGCTTACTTTGATAGAGCCAGTGGCCATCTTAACTATAGGGTTGATTATCGGCACCATTATTTTGGGTATTATTTTGGCAATCACCAGTGTCAATGAAATTGCCATGTAACGCGTTATAACAAAAAAGAAAAATGAAAATGGAGATGCAAATTATGTTACGCACTCGACGCTTACACGTTAGAGGTTTTACGTTAATCGAGTTGCTAGTGGTGCTAGTGATTTTGGGGATGTTGGCTGGTTTGGTCGGCCCCCGTCTTTTCGGGAATGTTGATAAATCCAAAGTGAAAACAGCAGATACCCAAGTGAAGATGCTGAGAAGCTCGCTGCAAACCTACCGTTTGGATAACGGCAGTTACCCAACCACAGAGCAAGGTTTGCAAGCGTTATTGAAAAAGCCATCTGGCGCAGTGAGTTGGCAGGGACCTTACCTAGAAGACGAATTGCCAAAAGACCCATGGGGCAATTCCTACCAGTTTGTTGCACCGGTTGACAACCTGCAGGGGTTTGCACTCTTTTCCTTTGGCGCGGATGGTGCCGCTGGCGGCGAAGACTTAAATGCCGACATTGGGTACCTCGAAGAAAGCTAATGCGCGGTTTTACTCTGATAGAACTTCTGATAGTGCTGGTGTTAGTCACCTTAATTGGTGGGATAGCAGCACCATCATTGATATCTGCGGCGGAAAAATTGGCACAGCGTTCAGAAGTGGATGTTTTACAGCAACAGGTCAATGCATTGCCGGCTCAAGCCCTCATGGAAAAGTCGGCCATCGTTGTTGGACGAGGAGACAACGCTATTGATCTTGGCGAAGGATACCGTCTCACAGCAAATACCAACATCGTTTATCAAAGCAATGGGGTGTGTTTAGGTGGCAACGCGGTGATCACACAAGAAGGACAAGTGGCTTTTAACGTGTCACTCGTCCCGCCGTTTTGCCAGTGGAAGGGCACGCCTTAATGAAGAAAAACGGTCAAAAAGGCTTCTCTTTGTTAGAGGCGATTGTAGCGTTGACCTTATTGGCAGGTGCAGGGATGGCACTGTTTTCTTGGATCAATAACAGCCTAGTGCAAATGCAGCTAGCCGGTGCCTACAACCAAGCAGATCAAGCCATACTCAGCGCCAAAACGTACCTAAACACCCAAGATTTTAACGCAAAGAAAGAAGGCGTATTTTCTTCATCAGGTGTTGATGTTTATTGGAAAGCCACCCAAGTGGCAGAAGAAAAGCGCGGTGCAGAAGGCTCAAATTACAACTTAAACCTTTATCAAGTGTCGCTTCAGGCCAATGTTAACGGCCGACAACTTCCAAAACTGACAACGCGTTACGTGCGCTACACCAACTTAGGTGGTGCGGAGGTGCCTTTTGGCTAAACCGTATCGGCGTTTTGAGCAAGGCATGACATTGGTCGAGCTTCTTGTGGTCATGGTGATGCTTTCCTTGGCGTCCATATTAGTGATGCAAGGTTATTCCACCGCGTTACAGGTTTACCAGCGCGTCAAAGTAACGCGACTTGACGTACAAGCAGACATCCTTGTGCAACGTTGGATTGGTCAAACGTTACAAGGAACACAAGCGGCGCTTGATAACAGTGCATCGTTTAGTGCTGACGAAAGCAGCATGACGGGTTACACACACCGTGCACTGTCGCAACCACAGGGTGCAATTGCCCACTTTTCTTGGGAATTGACCGAGAAAAATGGCATCACGTCATTGTTCTACCGCGAAGGCGAACAGCACCAAGAAGCCATTAAATGGAAAGTTGCAACCTGGCCTGAAGGGACAAATGTCCGTTGGTATTACCGAAATGAAGCCGGAGTGCCTATTAGTGAATGGCCGCCAAAAGACAAAGAAGGGACGATCCCCAATGCGATTTTACTCGCAGCAGATGGCGTAAATGGCGAGCCACCACAACGCTGGTTTTTCCAGCTACCGTTGCGAACCTATCCGCGCAATGACTACAGAGACTTCTAATATGCGCGCAGTGAGTCATAGAGCCCAAGGCGGCTTCGCCATGATAGCGGTACTAGGTTTTATTGCCGTACTCAGCGTGTTAGCGGGGTTAGTCGCAACATGGACAGAAGCAGAAACCAACAGAGCAATTGCCCTTAGAAATGCATGGCAACAGGAGTTAGATGTACAGGCCACCATCGCAACAGTGCTGTATACCGTTAGCGCTGGAGGGAAGACAGTCAACGGCTACGGTGGGGCAAAGACGGCGAGTAACGTCGCCCCCCAATCCGATGACCCTTTCGTCGTCAGTGGTGAATTCTTACAGCACGCCAAGATCCAAGGTGATGGTACGCGCTACCAAGGCATTGGCGAAAGCGTGTTTTCGTTACAAGACGAAGGGTCACTGCTGAGTTTGCTCTCTCCAGATAGAGAACGTTGGGGAAGCATGCTGAGTAGTTATGGGCTGTCCATGTTTGAAACGTCGCAGTTTCTTGATCACCTTGAAGACTATACCGACCAAGATGATTTTAGACGCCTGAACGGAGCCAGTAGCGCAGATTACACAGCCGCAGGCTTAGCATTACCTAGCCACAGGCTCATGGTGAGCCCCGGCCAAATTTTGAATTTGTTGGGAGGGGAGCGTTGGCCTTGGTTGAAAGGCATTTTGGGCATCGTCACCGTACACAGTGGACAAACCGTACAGTTCAACACCATGCCAAAGCCGGTGTTGGAGACACTACACGGGATTTCTAATCAGCAAGCGCAATTGATGTTGGAAGAAAGGGCGAGAACCCCGTTTCTGAGTGCGGCAGACGTATCCGCAAGAACGGGCGTCATACTCAGCGGTTCGGCAATGAATATCGCACAAATGCCCAGTAAATATCTAAGAATAATGGTTTGGTCCAATTCGGACAAATGTGGGGAAGCATATTGGATGGGGGTTGTGTTAACACCGTCTTCCAATAGAGCTCCGTGGGAAATCGATTACGGATTTGAATATGAAACTAAGGCAGTTTGCCGAGCGGATAGCCCAATCAACCCAAGGCCGTTTTAACGCACGGCAGTGGTTGGTTGGCTATAGCGCCATCAATGTTGATCATTATAACGGCATTAAGCCAAGGGTAGTGTTATCGAGAAGGCTTTGCGTATTTCGCAGTTTCGATCTCTCTGTTACTCCCGCCCGTTTGCGTTCGGACGCACTAAAAAACAAAGTACAAGTGCATGCACCGTTTGACGACGTAGGCTTTTCTGTTTGTTGGCAAGGCGAAGGACGGGCAGCGGTTTGGATGTGGGACAAAGCCGCATTGATTGCAAAGTTGCCTGAAGCGGCGAAATACCCAGTGATCCCAGAATCACTATTGTGGCTCTCTCCCCAACATAGCGGAGAGCAGATCCCCGCAATGGAAGGGCATGAAACACAAGTTTGGCAGGAAGGCACACTGCGCGAAAGTCGTTATAGCTATTCAGATGACGCACCCCAACCAGACTATCGCCGTTCAGCACCAATGCAAGCGGAAGAAATACGCTGGTGGAGCCACGTCTCAGCCGGGGGAGTCGCCGCCCTCATGCTCATGGTACTCGCCATACAGTTAGGAGGCATGCTGCGCATCACACTAGATAGCATTGACCAGCAAGAAGCGCTCAATGCAGGCAGTGAAGCTGTTGCGTCACAGAGATTTGATCGTGGTTTGGCACAGCGTCAACAGGCAAAAGTGCTGGCACAAAAGACCCACCTAGCGTCAGATTCGTCAGCGTTTTTTCAACGCCTCATTACCGCCATGCCAGAAAGTGCAGAACAATGGCGTGAACTTACCCTTCAGCCAGGGGCACTCACCATGGTCGTCAAAGACGCCGCCCCGGATCCTCGTTTATATGTTGAGCGATTGGAAAGGGTTGTGGGCTTAAAGAGTGTGGCGGTGGAAATGGATTTAACCTTTGGCCAAGTGTCGTTACGCGCCGAAATTCCTAGCGATGGCATGCGTAACCTCGGAGTAAAAGAGCAGTGAGCGCTTTAGATAAATTGAAAGGCGAGTGGTCTTCAAGTCGCCGCCAGATTGCTGAAAATTCCCGATTGCAGGTGGCGTTATGGGCAATCGCTTACATCGCACTGTTTTATTTGATCCTCGTAGCGATGGATTTCAAAGAAAGCTTGATTGCAGAAAACCAACAGCTGCGTGAACAGGTGGTTGATCAGCAGCGCCTAGAAAACGGGCCTGACTGGCAACAAAGAGTGGCGACAACGCAATCAGCGCTTGATGCACTGTCAAAAAACCACTTGGTCGCCGCCAATGAAGCGCAAGGCCGTGCCGCTGTGCAAGCCATTTTGGGTGAAAAAGTGTCAGACTATGATGTTTACCGCCCGCAGATATCAGTGTCATCCGCCCCGCTTGCAGAACCAGACTCAGGGTTGATCCCAGTGCAAAGCAGCGTTAAAGGCCGGCTCACCGGCGACAAACTGTTTGCTTTGATTCATGACCTAGAAAGCGGCCAACCGGCATTTCGTGTCACCAGCATCACTGTCCGTTCTGGAAAGGGAAAAGACATAGGCTTTGAAGTGCTGCTCACAGCATGGGCAACACCGTGGGGGGGCGCATGAAAACGGCGATAGTTACGGCAATAGATACAGTGAAAAACTCACTGGCACTGAAAGCCACGCTGGTACTGGCATTGCCATTACTGGCTTCAGCATTGATGGGTTTCGTACTGGCCGCGCCCAGTGCATCCAGCACCGATGAAAACCGTGATCATTGGTTAGCCCAAGTGACCCCATTACCCCCTCGCACAGCGGCAGTACCCGCCGAGCTTATCGCGGGCATTTACCCCGTGACCAAAACCGCACAAGTCGTGGTGGAAGAAAGCGAAGCTAACGATAGTGCCACAGAAGGAAATGAACAGGCCATAGACCCGCAAGACCCAAACACTTGGCGTCTTGCTGGCGTTATTTATCAATCGGGGAAATGGAATGCGCTGCTAGTCACCGCTTATGACAACGTGGAAAAAGTGGCCAACGGCGACAACCTCGCCAATGGCACCCACATCGTCAGCATAGATAAAAGCCGCGTCTCATGGGCGCGAGGAGAAAAAGAACAAGGAACACTTTGGTTGTACGGCGAACCAGCCACCGTCGGCGATGCGCACGAAACTACTCAAGAGATCATCAAACCATGAAAACCACTATGACCATGACAACATTTAAACGGTCACTGCTTAGCTTAATGATAGCATCTTCACTGTCTGCCTGTGCCGTATTGGAAGAGCAAGCTCCCGAAACACACGAGTTGCCAGCAACCACGATGGGGCCGATTGGGCAAGCGGCGGATCTGTCCGCACTGAATCAGTCTGACGACGAAGCCAAGCGTGGCAACGGGCACAAAAAGCAGCAACGCTTTCAAACACTAAAGGGAAGCAATCAGGGTAACAGCACCGTCTCGCTAGAAAGCGAAAGCATTGCAGACCAGTTAAAGGGGGATTTGATCACCCTTAACGTAAACAATTTGCCATTACCCGCGTTTATTAACGAAGTGTTTGGCAACAGGTTGGATCTCTCTTTTTCATTGTCGCCTGAACTGCAAAGCAAAACAGACCTTGTCACGCTGCGCCTAGCCGCCCCACAAACACCCAAAGCCCTGTTTAATACTGCGCGTAACGTATTGGCAGACTATGGCGTGTCACTGCGCGAGCGAGATGGCGTGCTGGCCTTTGGCACAGAAACCTCAGTCTCGAACGATGCATTGCCATTATTGGTAACAGGTAGCGCACTGCCGGACGTGCCCCTTTCTCATCGCCCGGTATTCCAACTAGTACCAATGAAAATAGTACGCAGTGACCAAATGGTACGTTGGTTAAAAGACTTGTTATCAGATCCGGATTTAAAAATTCAAGATGATCGCATGGGTAACACCGTGCTTTTGCGTGGGCCGGTAGAAAAAGTAAAGCAGGCAATGTCGGCGATAGAGATATTTGATCGTCCTGCGCTAAAAAGCAGAGAAAGCCTAATCATTACGCCATTCTACTCTGACCCTAGCGAGCTTAATCGAGCGCTACTGAATGTGTTGCAAGCTGAGGGCTATGATGCAGGGGACAGCCCGACATTTTCGGGTATCACAGTCATGACACCCAAAAGCTCAGATAAGATAGTGGCTTTTGCCAGTGACAGAAGCGTGCTCAATCACATACGAAACTGGGTAGAAGTTCTCGATAAACAAACTCAAAAAGACATTAAAGAAGGCTTGTTTCACTACCAAGTCAAAAACACCCAAGCAAATACAGTCGCCAGTATGCTTGGTCTACTCGGATATAAGACTGGGGGGTTGGAAGACGCCTCAAGCGATGAGTCTGGGAAGACAAAAAAGACAGCAAAAGTCAGTGGCTCTGGTGAGTTAGGAACCGCCGTGGTTGATAGCAACAGAAACGCTATAATATTTCGTGGCAGTGGCGAAGAGTGGCTCAAATTGCGTCCGTTGATGGACGAATTGGATAAGCCGACCCCATCAGTGATGATTGACGTGCTATTGGCGGAAGTCACCCTTAATGACAAAGAAGGGTTGGGGGTTGACTGGTCAAACGTGAGTACTGACCTGCTAGGCAAAGATCTCATCATGGGTACCGCAAACGGGGTGGGGGCAACAGGGTTAAACCTAACGCTCAACAGTGGCGGCCAAACCCGCGCAGTACTCAATGCATTTTATGACAACAAGCAAGCGGTGATCCGCTCTAGCCCAAAGCTCATGGTGCGCAGCGGTGAAGAGGCAAGCATTGAAGTGGGTAATGAAATTCCAGTGGTAACAGGAACGTCGCAATCCAGTGAAGATGGCAATGCACCGATCAATAAAACAGTG
This sequence comes from Enterovibrio calviensis DSM 14347, assembly GCF_000621165.1. GTDB lineage: Bacteria > Pseudomonadota > Gammaproteobacteria > Enterobacterales > Vibrionaceae > Enterovibrio > Enterovibrio calviensis. Next base: position 205,982 of record NZ_KK211217.1, read on the forward strand.
CAGTACCGTAAAACCGGTGTGATTTTGTCCATTAAACCCACGGTGCAGGCCAGCGGCGTGGTTGATTTACAAGTGAGTCAGGAGTTGTCAGAGTCGCAAGACACCGGCACCGGGGAAGAACTTACGCCAACGATTATGAACCGAAAAGTCGAAACCACGCTCACATTGCGTGATGGCGGCTCAGTCATGTTGGCGGGGTTGATATCAAACAGCAAAGGGGCAGGCGAAATCGGCGTGCCGATTTTGGGCCAAATTCCTTGGCTCGGCTCATTGTTTCGCAGCAAAAGCGAGAGCAATGATCGCACGGAGCTGGTGATCATGATCACCCCTTATGTGATAAGAAACTTCGATGAAGCGCAGCGTTTAACTGAACGTTATGGCAGTGAACTGGAACTTAACACCCCTCATCAAGGTGAAACTGTGGCCAATTAAGCCCTGATCATCACCTTTCTCTTCATTCAATAAACGGCCTTCTGGCCGTTTTTTTTTGCCTTTCCGCCGTGTAGATAAAATTGAAAATAAAAGCCAGTCATAACGCCTAAAAAAGCAGCGAAATCACCAAAAAAAAGCGATGGGGCGAACTTTCTTTCTTTATGCGTTTTTTCTATACATTTTTTGAATAATAGTTCTACAAAAGAAGAGAATACCAATATCAAAATAGTCTTTTCTCAAACCGAGAGCTTTTCGTGTCTTATTTGTGCGACTCATATCACCGTGTCTGGCTTTTACTGCATTTGACGTAAGTTGATTTGTATGGTTTACAGTACATTTTGTGTTTTTTGCTTTTGACACTTAAATCTTGACTTTGAATCAATTAAAAGAGTGATGAGTCTCACGTTTGTGGTTAAGTGGTTGATGTTTGATCGTTTGTTGGTTTTTTTTGTCTTGATTTTGATAATTATGACCGTAAACTGACATGGCTTTGTAAAGCAGGTCGGCATCGCTGTCTCAAGTTTGAAGCATGTACATTTCGTATGTGATCAATAAATTGGGCATGTTGTTGCCGTGTAAACCGGAAGAGCACGGTTAGAGTTGCCGGCCTTTCAATACAAAATTATTGATAACCAGACAAACTAGTTTACTGGAGTAAAAAATGAAAAAAACGCTAATCGCGATGGCAGTTGCTGCTATCAGCTTCAACGCTTCTGCAATCAACATCAATGACAGCAACGCTGTTGCGCCTCTTTACGCTGCAGAACTGACATTGCCAGTGACGTTGACTGAAGCTAATGATGACTTCTTGACAGAAACCAAACTAGGTTTCTCTGCAACTAAGGGTGTTAAGCGTTATGTTCGCTTTGACCTGAGCGGTTCTTCTTTCGACACGGCAATCACCGCTGCGGATCTTGTACTGACTCGTGCAATGTTCACTCAAGTTTCAGATGATCCAGCAGTACCATTCGTGAAATTTTTTGACAACACGGAAGTGGAAGTTAAAGTCGGTCAGGGTGGTGGACTTGGTGACACATACGTGATTTTCGAAATCACACCTCTTGCAGATGATGCTACTTACAGTGCTGGAGATGACATTCCAGGCGGCGTAACAGTTCCTGTTGGTGCTGATGATGTTGTTGTTACTAGCGGCCTGTTCATCGATGACCAAGTTTCATTCAACATCGATGCTGTTAAAGCAGCAGAGAAAAACGGTGGCATTGAATACCGCCTGTATGAAACGGCTGTTGAAGCTGCAGCAGCAAGCTCTGAAATTCTGTGGGGCGCTGACGGCGCACTTTACGAGATGCTTCCTGCTCTGAACATTGGCGCTAAGTACTGGACTCAAGAAAAAATCGACGTGGCACAAGAGTCTAAGTACTTTGAAGGCTTCGAAGACGACATGGTTGCGTTGGGTGAAGTAACCGTAGGCATCGCGACGCATGTAGATGGACAGAACTCTCCACGTACTATTTTTAACAAAGATTCTGGTGCTGTAACTGTTGCTAACATTTTTGACAAAATTTCGCTTGAAGTTGAAGGTGACTTCTCTGCAGGTGAAAAAGATGGCGACAAACTGTCTAAAGACGCATTGGCATTTGGTGGCGTAGCGGATGAGAAAATCACCCTGACTGAAACCAAAGCTACCTATGTATTGGACCCAGCGACAGTAAACCTGACAAATGAATCAGTACTATTTACTGTTGATGGTGAAACTGAGATCGCAGAGCAAGACGTAACTGCTAAATTGGTTGTTGAAGCGAACTCAGGCTACGAAGCGTCTGGCGTTAACTTCGGCATCATCGGTACTCTTGTTAAGAACGGTAGCGAAGCTGAGCTTGACCTAGCATTGAACCCTACTGCTTCTTTCTCTAACTACGTTCGTGTAACTAACAAAACCAACGTAGAAGGTGACTTCTGGATGACAGTTATCGCTGATGACGGTGCAGCGGTATCGTTTAGCTTGGACCAAGTTGCTGGCCAATCTGCGACAATCGCACCACAAGCATCGACTGAGCAAATGCCAATCAACGCTATCTTTGCAGCTGCTGCTGCAAACGGTTTGGAGTTGTCTGGTCAAGGCAAACTGCGCATCGTTGTGAATGGTCAAGTACCTGAATCTCAAGGTGGTATCACCATGCAAGCTTACACAGTTGCTAAAGACGGTTCTACGTTCTCTACTTGGAACATCTAATTCGTTAGATAGTCTGATAGAATCAAGGGCAGCATTCGCTGCCCTTTTTTTGTTTCTGTCATAAGGAAAAATTACTGATGGTTGGTTCGTCGTCTTTGCATTGTTTTCAACCAGATGTCACTGTGCTAGGAAAGGCATCCCTCACCCTGAAAGGGCCTTGCCATATTGGGCGAGGCACGGTAATTCAAGCCGGCGGGGGCGTAGAACTTGGACACAATGTTGTTTTCTCCTTCGATTGCATTCTATGGAGCATTAATCACGACTATGAAGGAGAGTGCTTGCCGTTTAGCCATGCAAGGGTAAAGCGCCCTATCGTTATTGGTGATAACGTTTGGGTGGGGCGAAATGCCATTATTGCTCCCGGCAGCCAAGTCGGTGAAGGAGCCATTATTGGTATTGGCGCGGTCGTGATGGGGAAAATCCCACCACTGGCAGTAGTATCGGGCAACCCTGCGAAGGTTGTCAGATTTAGAAGCGTTAACCGCTACCTGAGATTACGAAGCAACAACGAAACACTTTGGAAGGATGCAACATCCTGTCCTGTGTGTGACGGGTCAAAGTTTCATTTTTCAGAAAAATCAACCCCTCCGGAATGGCATAGTGTGTGGAGAATCCTACCCAAATCGCTGCGTCTTTTCCTTCAAATGTGTATAATTCGCTTCAGATTACGCAACACAAATAACGAATAACACGCACACCCCCCCTGTCATGTCGTATAGCTGGCGGATATTTATCCAATAAGTCGAGTGTGTCTTCGCTTTCGAGGAAAATATAATGTGGTTTGTCATGTAAGGATGGCCAGATTGTTGTCAATCAAAGTGCTGACTAGAAAATACTCACTGCTAGTTGCCAGTTGGAGAGTGCGTTGATTGACAATATCAATACAGAGACTTTGTGCTTGTGATCGTTGAGGCATTGCTCTGATGTTGACGTGGTTTTTTGGTTAGGATACGCGTGTTGTTACTTAGAGAACATACGTTGAACCAGTTGGTATTTTAGGACTAAAGATGAAATTACTAATCACCGGCGGTGCCGGATTTATCGGCTCTGCTGTTGTCAGGCACATCATTCAGAACACAAGTGATTGTGTTGTCAACGTAGACAATCTCACCTATGCGGGAAATTTGGAGTCATTACTCAGCGTTTCTGATAATGAGCGTTATGCTTTTGAACATGTCGACATTTGTAACAGAAGTGAATTAGATCGCGTATTTGCGGTTCACCAACCTGACGCTGTGATGCATTTGGCGGCAGAAAGTCATGTTGACCGCTCTATTGATGGCCCAGCCGCATTTATTGAAACCAATATTGTGGGCACATATACCCTTCTTGAATCTGCTCGTAGTTATTGGCTTGGTCTTGAAGCGGATAAAAAAGCAGCGTTTCGTTTTCACCACATTTCTACCGATGAAGTATATGGTGACCTTGAAGGCACTGATGATTTGTTTACCGAAACAACATCTTATGCGCCAAGTAGCCCTTATTCTGCGTCAAAGGCCTCTAGTGATCATTTGGTGCGTGCTTGGCAACGTACTTATGGCTTCCCTACGTTGGTCACCAATTGCTCGAATAACTACGGCCCGTTCCACTTCCCTGAAAAACTCATCCCGTTGATCATATTGAATGCCATTTCTGGTAAATCATTACCTGTTTATGGTGATGGCATGCAGATCCGTGACTGGTTGTTTGTTGAAGATCATGCTCGTGCACTATACAAAGTGGCAACGGAAGGTGAAGTCGGTGAAACATACAATATTGGTGGCCACAACGAAAAAGCCAATATTGAGGTTGTCAAAACGATTTGCCGTTTGTTAGAAGAGCTTGTTCCAAATAAGCCCGAGGGCGTTGAATCCTATGAAGGTTTGATCACCTATGTGAAGGACCGCCCAGGTCATGATGTTCGTTATGCTATTGATGCATCGAAAATCAGTCGCGAACTTGATTGGGTGCCTGAAGAAACGTTTGATAGCGGCATTAGAAAAACCGTTGAGTGGTATTTGGACAACCGTGTCTGGTGGACACGTGTGTTAGATGGCTCATATAGCTTAGAGCGCCTTGGTGCGGGAGAAGAATAAGTGAAAGGTATTATCCTAGCTGGCGGATCTGGTACTCGCCTATACCCTATTACGCGTGGTGTGTCGAAGCAGTTACTGCCTGTATACGACAAACCTATGATTTATTATCCGCTGTCTACATTGATGCTAGCCGGCATTCGCGACATTTTGATAATTACAACACCGGAAGATAATGAAAGCTTTAGGCGACTATTGGGGGATGGCAGTGACTTTGGCATTAACCTTGAGTACGCCATTCAAGAAAAGCCCGACGGTTTAGCACAAGCCTTTATTATCGGTGAGTCTTTTATCGGTTCAGATAGCGTTTGTTTGGTTCTGGGTGACAACATATTCTACGGACAGTCTTTCTCTAAAACGCTGCGCCAAGCAGTTTCGCGCGAACAAGGCGCAACAGTGTTTGGTTATTACGTGAAAGATCCAGAGCGCTTTGGTGTGGTCGAATTTGATGCAGACTATCGCGCTGTGAGTATTGAAGAAAAACCCGACGTACCAAAATCGAACTGGGCGGTAACAGGACTGTATTTTTATGACAACCGTGTGGTGGAAATCGCCAAAGCGGTTGAGCCGTCTGAACGTGGCGAGTTAGAAATTACGTCGGTCAACCAAGCTTACCTTGAAATGGGTGAACTAAACGTGGAACAGCTAGGCCGTGGTTTTGCCTGGTTGGATACAGGTACGCATGAAAGTTTGCATGAAGCGTCTTCGTTTGTTCAAACAATCGAGCATGTGCAGGGGTTAAAAGTGGCATGCCTTGAAGAAATCGCTTGGCGAAACGGCTGGTTGGATAATAGTCAGCTTGAAGCGTTAGCAGGCCCAATGATGAAAAATGAATATGGGCGTTATTTGATGTCCCTTCTTTCTATGCCACAGTAAAAGGTGGAACGATGAGGATTCTCGTTACGGGTGCCAAAGGGCAAGTTGGAACCGAGCTATGCAATAGACTTGCAGGTAAAGTCGATTTACTTGCTTTGGATCGCGGTGAATTAGACATCTCTGACCGTGAAGCAGTCTCTAAATGTGTGTCTGAGTTTGGCCCAGATGTCATTATTAATGCCGCCGCTCACACGGCTGTGGATCGCGCTGAATCTGAAGAGGGCTTATCCAACGCCATCAATCGTGATGGGCCATTATTCTTGGCCCAATCAGCCAATGCGATCGGCGCGGTCATACTCCACATCTCGACGGATTACGTGTTCGATGGACAGTCAGATGTTCCATATTTGGAAACGGATAACACGGCACCGCAAGGGATATATGGCATTACCAAACTAGCGGGCGAGCAAGCATTGGCGTCTGCTTGCCACAAGCACGTTATTTTACGTACTGCTTGGGTGTTTGGAGAGTATGGTGGCAATTTTGTAAAGACGATGCTGCGTCTGGGGGCTGAAAAACCAGAACTTGGTATTGTCGCTGATCAAGTAGGAGCGCCAACTCACGCGGGCGATATAGCAGACGCTTTGATTAGCATTGCGTTCTCTGTGACCTCTGAGAAGCAAGGTGATTCACCTTGGGGTGTTTACCATTACTCAGGTTTTCCTTATGTATCATGGTTTGAGTTTGCTCAGTGTATTTTCTCAGAAGCTGTAAAACAGAAACAGCTTGAGGCTGCACCGGTCCTTAAGCCTTTGGCAACAGAGGATTACCCTACACCTGCAGCAAGACCCGCAAATTCTCGTCTCAACTGCTCAAAAATTAAATCGTCATTTGGTGTTGAACCAAGTGACTGGCTGAGCGCCCTGAAAAACCTCAAAGCATATAAGTAGTGACCATGAAAATTGTTGATACCGCAATTCCTGAAGTCAAAATCATCGAACCTAGAGTGTTCGGAGATGAACGAGGCTTTTTTATGGAAACCTGGAACCAAGAAAAGTTTGAAACGCTTGTAACAGGTAAACCAACACAATTTGTTCAGGATAATCATTCAAAATCCACGAAAGGGATTTTGAGAGGGCTGCATTATCAGCTGGAAAACGTTCAAGGTAAACTTGTACGCGTTGTATCCGGTGAAGTGTTTGATGTGGCAGTTGATATTCGTGAAGATTCACCGACTTTTGGTCAGTGGGTAGGGGTTTATCTTTCGGCAGAAAATCAACGACAACTTTGGGTGCCAGAAGGTTTCGCTCATGGTTTTTATGTAACCAGCGATGAGGCTGAGTTTGTATATAAATGTACGGATTATTACAATCCGGCTGCTGAAAAATCAATCATTTGGAACGACAGTGATTTAAGTATCGACTGGCCTATAAATAATAATCTGGTGATGGTATCTCAGAAGGACAGTGAAGCGTCTGCATTCAAACAATCTACCTATTTGAAGGTGTAGTGTGCTAAATAATTACAATTTTCTACGGCCTTCACTTGTTGAACGTAGCCTGATTTCTACGTTGGCAAAAAGAGACATATCAGCGCGATACAAAAACTCTTTAATCGGTATCGTTTGGAGTTTTGCACACCCTCTATTCATGCTTGTTATATATACGTTTGTCTTCCAGTATATTTTTAAAGCTAAGTGGGGTGGGACGCAAGAAGTCAACGCGAGCTTTGCTTCGATATTATTTTCCGGATTAATTATTCACATGTTGTTTGCTGAAGTTATCAGTAGAAGTACCACTGTTATTGTGGGCAATGTGAATTATGTGAAAAAAATAGTTTTTCCACTTGAAACACTTTGCTGGAGTTTGATTCTTTCCTCTCTGGTTCAATTTGCATGTGGTCTTGGGATCTTGTTTCTATTTCTATTGGTAAGTGGATCTCCTGTTCATGCTGGCATTATTGCCATCCCATTGGTTATGCTCCCTATGGTGATCATGCTAGTAGGCCTATCTTATTTACTTGCTGCTCTCACAGTGTTTATTCGTGATTTAGAACAAGTTATTCATGTGATGGTCACTGTGGTGCTATTTACGAGTACAGTGTTTTTTCCTTTAGATATGGTGCCATCTATTATTGCGCCGTTGATCAAGGTTAATCCAATCACTATACCGGTAGAGGCGGTGAGAAGTTTAGTATTTGATATCAGCCCATTAAACTATAAAGACTTGGCTATTTATGCTGTTGTTAGCACGGTTTTTGCGGCACTAAGTTATCGTCTGTTTAATTTTTTGAAGCCAACTTTTGCTGATGTGATATAGGTTTAGCGACATGTATTCTATTAAAGTTACTGATATTCAAAAACGCTATTATCTCTTCAATAACCCTCTTGAGGTTTTACTAAGCAGAATTTTCCCTAACAAAAAAGTGAAGGAGTTTTTCGCGCTAAAAGGTGTGTCTTTTGAAGCGGGTATTGGTGAAACCATTGGTATAGTCGGTCACAACGGCTCAGGAAAGTCTACGCTACTCCAGATAATTACCGGTGTTTTGCAAGCCTCAAAAGGGGATGTCGAGGTAAATGGCCGTGTGGCTGCATTACTTGAACTTGGTTCTGGCTTCAACCCAGAGTTTACGGGATTAGAAAACGTATATTTTAATGCTTCAATTATCGGCCTCAAGCGCCATGAAATCGATGAACGGCTAGAAAAAATATTGGCGTTTGCTGATATTGGCGAGTTTATCGATCGCCCTGTAAAAACCTATTCTTCCGGCATGATGGTCAGGCTCGCTTTTTCCGTGCTAATTAACATTGATCCCGATATTCTCATTGTTGATGAGGCGCTTGCGGTTGGGGATGATGCTTTTCAGCGTAAGTGTTTTGCAAGACTAAAAGAACTTCAGGCTCAGGGTGTAACTATTATCCTTGTGTCACACAGCGCAGGTCAGGTTATCTCGTTGTGTGATCGGGCAATTCTGTTAGATCATGGTGACGTTCTTTTGGAAGGTGATCCACGTGAAGTGATAAAGCATTATCACAAGCTTTTGAATATGGAAGGTCTCAAACGAGAAAGCTACCGCAATGAGCTGCAACTTCACGGTTTTAATGCAACCGCCGCATCATCGACTGACGAGATTGATACTCAACAACAGAAAGTTAAGACAGTCAATACGCCGAGTGAATCGGCTCTCTGGTATGACAAGAATGGTGCTGAAATCTCTGATCCTCGGATTGTTGATGAAGAAGGTGAGCCAGTTGACGTTTTGAAGTCGGCACATCGATATCAGTTTCAATATCGTGTTAAATTTAGTGACGATTGCTTTGATGTATTCCTTGGCATGATGATAAGAAATGTTGCGGGTTTTGAGCTAGGTGGAGCAACATCTGCACATGATAAGAGTTTAATCATTCAGAGTGCTAAGCGTGATGATGTTATAGATGTAACGATAGAGTTTACGTGTAACCTAAGAAATGGAACGTACTTTTTGAACTGTGGATGTTTTGGAACGAAGGATGGAAAGCCTACGTTTTTGAACAGAGGCGTCGATATTTTGAGCTTCAAGGTGGTAGAGCAGAACAACATTTCTACTGGGACGGTAGACTTTTTTCCCAAATATACAGTTGAGAAAGGTATTCTGACTCCATGATAAATAAACAGGTTTTCGTTGTTCTAGGGATGCACCGAAGTGGTACAAGCGCCCTTTCTGGTGAATTGCACCATCAGGGTGTCTTTTTCGGCGAAAACTTTATTGACGATATTGAAACTGTAAACGAAAAGGGATTTTACGAGCATCGTGAACTGGTCGATATCAATGAGTGTATTCTAGATGAACTCGGTGCGGCTTGGTATGACTGCTTTGATGTTTATGCACAGGTCAATCAGGGTTGGCGTCCTTCTGAGAAAATTATAAATCGAATTAAGCAATTTCTGGTCTCTGATGAGTTTTCAGATCACCAGCTTATAGGCATAAAAGACCCAAGACTTTGTCTTTTATACCCGATCTGGCAGGAGCAAATTAAAATCGCTGGGCTAACGGCACATGTAGTTATGGTTAATCGAGATGTTTCTTGCGTAGCAGCTTCTTTGGCACGTCGTGATGATATGGTTCACATGCATTCAGCATTGCTATGGAATTACTACACGATATCAGCGGCGATGGCGGCAAATCAATCTAATGGTTATTGGATTGAGACTGAGGGGATGTTCTCTAACCCGTTGCTTGAGATCTCTAGAATGCTTGCATGGTTTGATATTGACCTTAATGTTCAAACCGCGAAATTTATTGACCCTAAGATACCTAAGTCTATCGCAAACCCGATGAATTGTGACTTGTCTCGACGTATTTTAGATGCATCTTCACCCTTGTTGGATGTTGATTGGTTGCAGGAAATGCAGTCTTTTTCTGATCGCTATTTAAGTCAACGTGAGTTTATCCGAGCTATTTTAGATAGTTTTAAGCTTATCAATGATGCAAATATTAAGGCGATAAATAATGGTGAAAATTATTCACATGCTTTGTGCGTGATTAACTCAAAGGATGAAGCTATCGAGTACAGAGATAATATCATTGTTGCCAAAGATGCATTTATCGCAGAGAAAGATCAGTTTATCGCAGAGAAAGACCAGTTTATCGCAGAGAAAGACCAGTTTATCGCAGAGAAAGACCAATTAATTGCTGAAAATAGTATTGCAATTGAAAACTTAGAAAATGAAAAAAATCTGTTGGTGGAAAAAATAAACCATTATGAAAACATTTTTGGCATTCGTTTGTTACGAAAAATCAAAAGACGTATTAAAGTGATACTATGACTAAAGTAGATGTAATAATTCCAGTGTACCGAGGTTTAGTTGAAACGTCAGAGTGCATCATATCAGCATATAATACATTGCCAGAGTGGGCTAACCTGATTGTAGTTAATGACTCATCGCCGGAGCCTGAGCTTTCAAAATGGTTGATTGAACATTCTGAAACGTACAATTACACCTTGTATGAGAATAAAGAAAACTTAGGTTTTGTTGCGACCGTTAACTTTGCGATGGCACTAAATGCTAATAACGACGTTCTCTTGTTGAATAGTGATGTCGAAGTCGAGAATGACTGGTTAGATAGGATCCAAGAAGTCGCATACTTGGATGAGAAAATTGGCTCAGTCACACCTTTTTCAAACAATGCTACTATATGTAGCTATCCAAATTTCTGTGAAGACAATCGTTTGGCAAAGGGGAAATCGCTAAAAGAAATAGATCTGGCGTTTTCTAAGGCAAATAATCCTGAACAATATATCGAAATTCCAACAGGCGTTGGATTCTGTATGTTCATTAAACGTAAATGTTTGGATGACGTAGGTCTATTTGATTTAGAGACATTCGGCAAGGGATACGGAGAAGAAAACGATTGGTGTCAACGTGCCATTGTAAATGGCTGGTCAAATGTTCATGCAGTTAATGTTTTTGCTTACCATAAAGGGGGAGTGAGCTTTGCCGATGAACAACATCCACGTCAGAAAGTCGCTCTGGAATTGCTTCTTGGTAAACACCCAAACTACACGGCTGACGTAATGCAATTCGTTGCGAATGATCCTGCCAAAATGGCCAGAATTCGCGCAGCAATTGAATTGGTTAGACGCTCTGAACGGTCTGTATTGCAGGTTGAGCATGCGTTGGGTGGCGGTGTTACACGGCATGTGGATGATTTGGTTCTTCACCTAGAGCCTACAATTGCCTCAGTTCGTTTAAGGCAAAGTGGTGATAACGTTGAATTGTTGATTGACGAATCCAATAAACTCCAATTTAACGTAAACAGTGATCGCGAAAAACTTTTTCAGATACTGCATTATTTGAATTTTAGTCTTGTTCACTTCCACCATATACATGGTTTAGACCCGTCATTTCTGTCACTGAGTGAACAATTGTCGACGCCATACTGTATTACTGCTCATGACTATTATTTAGTCAGTGGGAATGCGGCGTTGACCAATGACCTAGGTGAGTTCTTTGGTGATGAGAGTACCGAAGTTGTTTTGGAGAAGTCAAAGAGCAATCGTTTGGCGGGTTATATGTTTGCAGATGCAGATTCGGCAGCGACATTGACCAAATTTATTGTCAATGCATCGATGGTCATTTATCCGTCTAGAGATACGATGGAGCGTTTTTGTCGTTTTTATGATGTCTCTGATAGAAGTGTAGTTGCTCATCATCGTGAAGAGATCTACGGTCTTGAAGGCATTGCTATTGAAAAAAACACGTCAGAGAAAGTGAAAGTATTAGTGGTCGGCGCAATTTCTCTTGAGAAAGGCGCACAGTTACTGAATGACTTTGCAAATAAGTATGGCGAAGAATTAGAAATCAATGTTTTGGGCTACTCTTGTATTCCTCTGCACGACCATATTGTTGACCACGGGCAATATTCCGACTCTGAACTGCTAGCGAAGATATCAAATATTTCCCCTGATGTCGTTTGGTATACGTCCCAATGTGCTGAGACATACTGCTATACGTTGACACCAGCCATTGCATTAGGCTTACCTATTGTCGCCCCTAATATTGGAGCGTTTACCGAACGTCTGGCTGGCCTTCCTGAAGTAAAACTTCTCAATGATTTCAATGATATTGATAGCGCCTATAGTGGAATGCTGGACCTTGTTTCTTGTACGAGAGGGAAACCTTATTGTTATGCCGAACGCAATACAGGGAAGCAGTCTGACTTTTATAAAAAGGAATATCTGGCGATTGTGAAACCTTTAGAAGTCGTCGAACTAGAGCCAGGCTTTGAAATATCTTCACTTCTCGAGTCTAGAAACGCCGAGACACTAGCACCTACAGCAAGTCACTATTTCTATGATATGGCGTTGAAAATATATCGTAGTCCTTTAGGGCGTGTTATAGGACGGATAGTCCCACCGCACTATCTAAGAAAAATAAAAAGGAAGGTTTTTGGATGAACCCTATTCCACTAAATGACACATCGCGGATCACGGGTAAATTGATTCCAAATGTACTAACTGATTTGTCGGACATTATTGCTAGTGGTCGATGGCTGCTTGGAGAGCACGGCAACCGTTTTGCAAGTGAATTTGCGCATTATGTTGGTGCCAAATATTGTGTGCCTTTGGCCAATGGCACTGATGCACTAGAAATAGCATTGAAGTGTGTTAGTAATGGCACTCGAAAAGAAGTCATTACGGTTGCAAATGCAGGTGGCTATACCAGCACAGCTTGTTTTTTGAGTGGCTTAACGCCAGTTTACATTGATGTAGACGAAGACAGTATGCTTATGGATCAAGGTCTCCTTGAGCATGTTATTAGTGAAAACACACTCGCTGTCGTAGTCACCCATCTTTATGGTCGCGCTGTTAATGTTCACGCCGTTAGAAAACAGTTAGATAGCCTCGGTTACCAACACGTTGTTATTATCGAAGACTGCGCTCAGGCACATGGCGCGAAAGTGGGTGAAGATAGAGTCGGGAGCATGGGTGATTTGGCTACGTTTTCATTTTACCCTACAAAGAACCTTGGCGCTGTTGGCGATGCCGGAGCTATCACAACCAACAGTGAGGACTTTCAAAAGAAGGTTAAATCTCTGTGTCAATATGGCTGGAGTGCTAAGTACCAAATAGATTTGAAAAACGGTCGAAATTCGCGCATGGATGAGATTCAGGCGGCAATATTGTCGCGTCTTCTTCCTGAGTTGGATGCGTGGAATAGTCGCAGACGAGAGATCTATCGTCGTTATTCGGAATCTTGTAAATCACTCGGTTTTTATAATGATTTTAGTGACAAAAATGTGGTGCATCTCGCAATAGTGAGAACTGGTTGCCGCAATGCATTTGTCGATCATATGAGAGCGCATAGTATCTTGGTCGATATTCATTACCCGATACTCGACAGTGATCAAGATGCTTGGAAAGACGACGTTCTTGATAGCGAGTTAAACGTATCTCGTCAACTTACTCAGGAGATCGTCACATTGCCTTGTTTTCCTATGATGACTGATGAAGAAGTTAACTATATCTGCGATGTATTAAATAGTTGGGACAATGTTTAAATTTTCATTGGTTTTACCAATCTATAAAAACGAAGGGAATATCCTCCCTTTACTTGGCGCATTGATGATGCTGGATGAAAATCTCGAAAACCATTGCGAGTTCGTTTTTGTTATTGATGGTTCGCCAGATGATTCCGAGAAACTTCTATCGGCGCATTGTGCCGATTATGTGAAAAATTATCAGATAGTATCGTTGAGTCGAAACTTCGGTTCATTTACCGCCATTCGTGCTGGTATGGCTGAAGCAAATGGCGAGTTTTTGGCTGTAATGGCCGCAGATCTTCAAGAACCGCCTGAACTTGTCCTTGATATGTTCAAGACGTTGACCGCTGGCACCGCAGATGTTTGCTTCGGTCAACGAAAAAGTCGCAATGATCCATTTGGAAAGAAGCTACTATCGTCGCTCTTTTGGGGACTATATAGGCGTCTGGTGATCCCAGAAATTCCTGCTGGGGGTGTCGATATTTTTGCATGTAATCGCAAGGTTATTGAAAGCATCTTGAATATCGAAGAGAGAAACAGCTCTTTGGTTGCTCAATTATTTTGGGTTGGTTTTAGAAGATCTTATATCCCTTATGATCGAAAGGAGCGAGAGATTGGCGAAAGTGCATGGGGAATGCGTAAAAGAATCAGCTATATGCTAGATAGCATTTTTTCTTTTACTGACCTGCCTATCATGTTCTTACTCTTGCTTGGTATAGCGGGACTTGCTCTGTCATTAATGTATGTCGTCGTAGTTAGTGTTTCTCACTTCTTGGGGTTAATTGGTCAACCCGGTTTCACTACTCAATCGATACTTATTGTTGTTTTCGGTAGCTCCATTTTGCTTTCTCAAGGTGTCCTTGGATGCTATATCTGGCGGATATTAGAGAACTCAAAACGTAGACCAATGTATATCATAAAGAGCGTAAATAGTAATACTGAAAATATAATGGAAGAAGCTGATGATCAACATACACGAAAAGGCGATTTGTGAATCGAAGAATATAGGTGCCCATACAAATGTCTGGGCGTTTGCTCATATTCTTCCTGGAGCGGTGATTGGCGAAAACTGTAATATTTGTGACGGTGTATTTATAGAGAATGATGTCCATGTTGGCAATAATGTCACCGTGAAATGTGGCGTTCAACTTTGGGACGGACTTGTAGTCGAAGATGATGTTTTTATCGGCCCCAATGTGACGTTTACAAATGATAGAAAGCCGCGTTCAAAACAATACCCAGAAGAGTTTCTTCGGACGACTGTAAAAGTTAACGCATCTATTGGCGCTAATGCGACGATCTTACCAGGCATTACTATTGGGCAGGGGGCAATGGTAGGGGCTGGTGCGGTTGTGACCAAGGATGTCCCGCCATTTGCAACAGTAGTAGGTAACCCTGCCAGAATAACAAACTACAATACTAACCAACATAACATTTTAGATAAGAATCACTCAAATAATCTTAGTGATGTTGTGTCTAATTATAGTAAATGTAAACATGTGACATTATCTAGCTTTGGCGATATGAGAGGTCGCTTAGTTGCAATTGAACATGCAACCGACCTGCCTTTTATTCCTAAGAGAACATTTTTAGTTCATGATGTTAGCAGTCACAAGGTTCGTGGAGAGCACGCACATCGTGAGTGTGAACAGTTACTGGTTGCTGTTTCTGGCAAGCTCTCTGTTGTTGTTGATGATGGAACTCATCGTGCTGAGGTAGAGCTTGATTCCCCAGTAAAGGGCCTATATATTCCTGCTGGAGTTTGGGGGGTTCAATATAAATTTAGTCAAGATGCGGTGCTATTGGTTTATGCCTCGCATGAATATAAAGAAGCTGATTATATTCGCGAGTATGATGAGTTTTTAAAATTCGCCAATGCAGGCTGATTTTTTAAGGTTTTTAGCTGCAGGTGGCTTTAATACCATACTTACGCTCTTGATTTATCAAGGGCTTTTATTTTTCATCTCGCCAGAAGTATCTTATTTGATTTCCTATTGCACTGGTCTAGTTTATGTCTATTTTGTTTACCCATCGAAGGTTTTTAAAGCAGAAAAGAAAGGTTCCGGTCTTGTGTCGGTTGCTATTTATTTGACTTCCTTTTTTCTAGGGATTTTGATTGTCGCTAATTTTTCCAATGAGCGACTAGCTGTCTTTGTCGCGATGGTTTTTACAACAGCATATGGCTTTATAGTGACAAGATTTGTTCTCAGGAGCTACTTTTGAACATATATTCTAAGATTGAAAAAGACCTAAATGCGAATTTAATTTGGTATTTTGGTCTTCTAATAACTCCATTAGTGTTCTATTTTTTTGAGTTGTCAAACATGTCATTCACTCAGGATGAGTTGAGGAGACATAGCAGTTATCGAGTTGACCCTCAGTGGTTATCTCAGGGTCGATTTGGAATGTACTTTTTAACTTGGGTATATTCTAACAACCCTGTCTTCCCTTATGTTGGTATTTTTCTGTCGAGCGTGATGTCGATGGTTGCTATCAGGGTTTTCTTTCAGAAAGTGTGTGGAAAACTTCATTACCCAACTTTGCTCTCTGTTTTATTTGTTAGTTGTCCTTTTCTGTACTATTTATATAGCTTCTCTACAGTGTCATTCTCTGTTGGGGTTATCTATCTGCTCGTTACATTTTCTGTTTATTGTTGTGTGAGTAGTCGAAGGTCACTGACGTTAGTCTCAGTGTTACTTCTTGCTTTTTCTCTGAGTATATACCAGTCTGCAATTACCGTTTTTATTCTGATGATCGCGATCTTTGGGTTTTATAAACTAGAGGATGGTGCGAATCCGATCAAGGAATTGGCCAAGGCCTTTTTCGTACTGGTACTGGCTGGTATTGTTTATTTTGTCGCAAATAAAGCTATTTCGATTGTTTATTCAGGCAATCAAAGTGGTTACATTGACGGGTTTGTAAGTGGTGGGCTTTCGACTGACTATGCAGTTACACTGGTCGTTGCATTTATTGCAAGATTTATCGAGGTTATGTCCGCTTCTAGTTCCTTACTTCCACAAGAGAATGTGTTTCAACCAATTCTTTCGTTATTGTTTATCGGCCTTGTTGTCTATAAGTACCGGCTGAAAAACACTCTTTTGTTGCTGCTTGCTTCACTTGCTCTCATCAGTCCTTTTTTACTTGAGTTCCTTTCGCCACAATCCTTACCAACACGAAGTTATATCGCCTTGCCACTACTATTTACTTTTGTGATCTATTGGCTAGTTTTATATAGCATGGATAAGCGTCGCTTGGGTTTTATAGTTGCACCTATTTCAG
Source organism: Enterovibrio calviensis DSM 14347 (assembly GCF_000621165.1). GTDB lineage: Bacteria > Pseudomonadota > Gammaproteobacteria > Enterobacterales > Vibrionaceae > Enterovibrio > Enterovibrio calviensis. Next base: position 222,797 of record NZ_KK211217.1, read on the forward strand.
TGCTTTTTGTGCTTGTTAATTTTATTAACTTAAATAAGTTTGCCTATTATGACAATCTTAGCTGGGATAACGATAAGCGACTGGCTGCAGAGTTAGTATCTCAAATTTTGGACTTGCCTGGGTTAGATTCTGTTCTTGAAGAAAATGGAGGGAAGATACCTTTACACTCTGTTGGTTACTTACCGTTTAACCCTAAAATGGCTTTTAATAAGCAATTTGAAAATGTGGCTAAGGGGTTCTTTGCCTGGGGTGATAACGAATTACAAAACAGTTCTAATTTGTTTAAGTCTTTGGGGTGGGATGCTTTTTCATACGCTCATTTGGATAGCGTGCGCGATAATGTCAATGAGATTCGTAAGTTGCCGGTTTTCCCTTATTCTGGCTCCGTGTCCATTGTTGATAAATTTGTAGTTATCAAGTTTTCCGATTATACAGAGGCTCAGTCTAATAGGCTTTGTAGTAGTCAACATAGAGATACTATCGATTCGTGTCTGATTCAATTCAATCCTAGTTCTGTTAGGTTATCCGTTGGTAGTTCACCAAGCAGTATCGATGGACTCAATGAGATTTATACATTCGGGCTTCAAGAATATTTCCGCGTTAGTCACTCGTCCATCGAACATCGAGATAATGCCTTCTATATGGCATCTGTTGTGTCAGATTCATTTATCACTCTTCCTCCATTAGATTATAATGGGAAAATGATCATAGAGTTAGATATTGACTATAGTAGTCTTAGTTCTCTGTCTATGTATTTTAAGACTCGAAAAAAACAGATGTTTAACGAGAGGCAAAGCATAAGGTTTAACTCTTTGTTAGGACCAAATAAGCTCTATTTTGAGTTGCCAGCTCAACTCTTTAAATACGGGCTTCGTATAGACTTTTCAGGGAACCCTGATGAGTTCAAGTTAATAAACCTGAAAGTATATAATGGCGAGGCATCATAATGCTAATTTCTTTACACCTTCCTAAAACCGCAGGTGCTAGTTTTTTAGTGTCTTTGGAGGATATATATGGAGAGGATCTGTTAAGGGACTATCTTGATTTTCCTATAAATCAGATACCCCTCAAAAGAAAGTTTGATGCATTATCAAAAAATCTAACAAGTAGGTTTGCTAACTTAGATAATTACAAGTGTATACATGGGCATTTTCTCCCACTTAAGTATTCTCACCTTTCTGACGCTACTTATATTACGTGGATGCGTGACCCCATTGAGCGATTGGGATCTCATTACAACTATTGGATTAGAACTTATAATCCTAATGATGCTGGTAAGTTGCACACGAGAGTTGTAGAAGAGGAGTGGTCGTTTGAGAAATTTTGCTTCAGCCAAGAAATGAGAAACTTTTATGCTAAGTTCCTATGGGGCTTTGATGTGAAGAGGTTTGATTTTATTGGCATAACAGAACACTTTGATTCAGATATGACATATTTTGCTGATAAATATTTGGGCGTCTCTCTAAAAAATCACCAAATGAATGTCAATGCAACTAGGGACAAGAATTCTTCATATTTTGATGACCTAGCCTTTAAAGGCGAAGTTACTAAGTTCCACAGTAAGGACGTCGAACTTTATGAATATGCGCTGAAGAAAAGAATGGAGCGCATCGGTTGAGGTTCTAGAACTATATGTGATTTTGGTTACGTTTGCATTGAAAAAGGAAGCTTTAAAGCTTCCTTTTTTTTAGTTTCTGGAGGCGCCCAAATTGAAATTTTAATTGATATTTCACTGAACTCTTACAGTACCAATAGAAGTGTTTTGAGAATATATTCTTGTTTTGATGTGAAGCATGGTGTAGTGCTTTTACTTTAGGGAAGTAGTAGATAGAGAAATTGTTAATGTTGGCTCTAGTGCATATGTCGACATCTTCAAAGTACATGAAGTAACTGTCATCAAAACCACCAAGCTGTTGGTATGTGGTTGCTCTGAATAGCAGAAATGACCCTGCAGCCCACTGTATTTTCAATGGAGAGTTAATTTGGCTTTTGTCGTAGATATCCTCTCGTTTGACTCCTAACAGTGACTTCAATGGTGAGAGTAATTTTGGATAGTGTCTAATTGAGTTGTCGAACGTTGTAAAGCCTGGATCTCGGTACAAGTTTATTGTCGAAATGTCAGATTGATACTCTTTAGCTTGTATCAATAGCTCGTTTAGTGAGGCGTTTTTGATCTCTACATCTGGATTTAAGACAAGAAAGTAATCGTGTTCTGACATATCGACTTTTACTGTACAGTATTCGAAGACTGCATTATTGTTTGCCGCGAAACCCATGGTTGACTGGCTAGTTATCAGGTGGATTGCGCCATTTTTACAGTAAGTATCCAAATGTTTAGTTGGAGGCGTGTTTGAACGTATCACTACTGTATGTTCTTGAGCTAGTGAGCGTAGGGTTTCGCTGCCAGTGATTATGTCATCGTGATTGTGATTTATAACCGAAATATAGACTTTCATTGTATGCCTTCTTTAGGATTGTATCCTGTAGGGGCTTCTAAGAGGATATTCTTAATTCGATCTGAATCAAAATCGTGGCACGATTCGTCAAGTCGATGCAATAGATTCTGCATGTCTTCCCAAGCTAACATTGTTTCACTTGCTGCCATGATTTTTGTGTGGCTTGTACCTTCTACGTTATCCCCAATTAGGAGTTCTTCGTAGAGCTTTTCGCCTGGCCTTAGGCCGGTGAAACGGATTTCTATGTCTCCATCCGTGTCGCTTTCACCTGTGTCTGTTATGTAGCTCTTCATCCCCATGAGGTTAATCATTCGCTTCGCGAGATCAACGATCTTTACGGGGTCACCCATGTCTAAAACAAAAACTTGCCCATTGTGACCCATAGCTCCTGCTTGAATAACCAATTGTGCAGCTTCGGGTATTAGCATGAAGTAACGCGTAATATCTTGGTGAGTGACTGTAACGGGTCCACCTTTTCGCACTTGCTTTTTGAATAGTGGCACGACCGAACCCGACGAGCCTAACACATTACCAAATCGCACCATGGTGAAGTTGGTATCGGTTCCGCGATCAGCCATCGCCTGGAGTACCAATTCAGCCATACGTTTACTTGCACCCATAATATTCGTGGGTCGCACCGCTTTGTCGGTTGAGATTAGAGTGAAATTTTTTACACCCGTTGCAATTGCAGCATTTGCACAAGCTAGTGTTCCAAAAACGTTATTTCTTATACCTTCAATAACATTATCTTCTACAAGCGGAACGTGCTTGTAAGCTGCAGAGTGATAGACTGATTCAACATGGTGTGCAGCCATAAGTTTTGTCAATCTGTTCTCTTTTTGTACTGAGCCCAAAGCTGCTACTAGAACTGTGTTTAATCCAAGGTTGTTTCTTGCCATTTCTAATTCTTGATGAATGGCATAGAGGTTGTATTCGTTAAGTTCAAATAACACTAATGTTTTCGGATTTTGCGCGAGGATCTGTCGACATAATTCGGAACCAATCGAACCACCCGCACCTGTCACCAACACACTTTTGTCTGTTATGTTTTTTCGAAGTAATTCTACGTCTGGAGATACGGGTTCTCTTCCTAGTAGATCGGCTATATCGAGATCTTTGATGTCTGTAACACTGGCTTTTCCTGTGGCAATGTCTTCAACTGAAGGCACTGATTGAACAGCAATAGGCCAATGGGACAATTCATCAACAAGTCTTAGGCGGTCTCCTTTGCTAATGTTGTTGATGGCAAGAAGGAGCTTCACAGGTTGATATAACGAAAGAAGATTCCCAAATTCTGATGCGGAGTGGATTCTTACGCCGGTTAATATTTGGCCTACCTTCTTGGGGTCATCGTCCAAAAAAGCGACTGGGTGGTATTCGCCGCCTTGTATCAAAGCATATGCCAGATCTCGACCCGTTGAACCCGCTCCGTAAATAAATACATTGGGCTTTTTTCTACGGTAGTAGTGGTAGTAAACCGTTCGAATGAATATCCGTGGTGCGCCTAGAGTGAGTATTGCCAGCCCAGCATAGATGAATGGGACGCTTCTTGGCATAAACGCCTGAAAGAAAAAACCACTTATTGCTAGAGTGACAGCTGATATAATCACAGCAATAAATATGTTGCCAACTGCAGGCATCATCATGTAACGCAGGATGGCACGGTACATCCCAAGTTTGACAAAGCTAAACACTGTTACTGCGCAAGTGACAAATAAGCACAGTATCTCTGCAGAGTCGATTGGGAAAATCAGTGTATCTAAACGCAGCGCCATTGCGAAGTAGAGCGATAGAGCGACCGCGAGAATATCGTAGATAACACTTATGATTCGCTTGTTATTACGATGTGCGCTGAGAAGTAGTTGGATCGGAGTAAACATTAGATTTTTGGTATCTCTTAGACGTTGGCAGCTAAAAATGGGCGTGGTGAAAAATGTTATTATTCGTTATGGGCTTATTGTATGTACCTTTAGTGCGACTCGCCAGTATTGAATGATAGAATCTTGGCATGAACATAGAGATAGATAGGAATTAGGGTGAAGCTACTCGTGACAGGCGCCACCGGATTTGTTGGTAAGCGCGTTTCAAACACAGCGAAACATAAAAATTGGGTCGTTAAGAAACAAGTTAGAAATGTTGCGTTGAACACGGATGATACCATCGTTAGTGATATCCATGCCGATAGTGATTGGTCCGCTCATCTACAAGACATTGACTGCATTGTTCACTGTGCAGCGCGTGTTCATCAAATGCAAGAGAGACAAAGCAGTGCAGAGGTACTTCAAGCTTATCGAGAAGTGAACACCTTTGGTACATTGAATCTCGCTCAGCAGGCTGCTGATGCAGGCGTTAAGCGTTTTGTTTTCATCAGTTCTATCAAAGTGAATGGCGAGCAAACGGATCCTGAGCAAGCATTTGTTCCTGAGGTTTTACAAGCCCCAAGCGACCTATACGGCTTGAGCAAATACGAGGCAGAGCTTGGACTCAAAGAGGTAGCGAATAGGACCGGTTTAGACGTTGTTATTGTCCGACCGCCTTTAGTGTACGGCGAAGGGGTAAAAGCCAACTTTCAATCTATGATGAATATCGTTCGAAAAGGTATCCCTCTGCCTTTTGGTGCTATCAACAACTGCAGAAGTCTTGTGTACATCGATAATCTGGTATCACTGGTGCTGACCTGTTGTACTCATCCAAACGCAGCAGGGAAGACGTTTCTGGTTTCAGACAATGATGATGTTTCTACCACAAGGCTTTTAAGGCAGATTGCCAAGAGCATGGGGAGGCCGAATCGACTGCTGCCACTGCCGCAACGCATTCTTGTATTCATGGCCAATACGTTGGGTAAATCGGATATCGCGAATCGGTTGTGTGGTAATCTGCAGGTCGATATTTCAGATACGATTGAGTCGTTAGATTGGATTCCTCCTGTGAGCTTTGAACAGGGAATTACCAATACTGTTGACGCATATTTAAAGCATCAAATTTCTTCAAGTGATAAAAGCCAGTAGAGAAGACCACTGTGATAAGATTCCTTGACTTCGTTTTTGCCTTCTTTGGCCTTCTGTTTTTGTGGCCTGTGTTGTTATTAGTTACGGTGCTTGGTTATTTCGACACCAGATCTCCGATTTTTTGCCAAACGCGCGTAGGTCGGGGTCAAAAACCATTTACCTTGATTAAGTTTCGCACCATGACACCTGACACTGCCTCGGTCGCTACGCATCTTGCTAGCGCTTCTTCAGTCACCAAGTTTGGGGCATTTCTACGCAAAACTAAACTGGATGAACTGCCACAACTGATTAATGTTGTGAAGGGGGAAATGAGTTTAGTCGGCCCACGTCCATGCTTATTTAATCAAGAAGAACTGATTCAAGCGCGACAAGAAAAAGGTGTATTTGATGTGTTGCCGGGCGTGACGGGTCTTGCGCAGGTCAACGACATTGACATGTCGACACCGCAGAAACTGGCTGAATGGGATCAACGAATGATCCGAACGATGTCAGTAAAGCACTACTTTACCTATATCATTCAAACGGTCACGGGCAGTGGTTCTGGTGATCGCATAAAAAGCTGAAGAGATCTTTCTCGTCTTTAACTGGGCGTTGCTTATTGAGCCAGTGCTCACCGTTAACGTTGTCGCACCTCTTCTGAAACAGAATCATAGAGGTGCGCTTAAACTTCGTCTTTATTCCCTTCCTACGAACATTTCTTAACACCCCGCTCGTGGCTGAGTAACAATACCCCCAGTTTCATTATTTGGGAGTCAATACAGTGAATATATCCACGCCAAGCTCTTACAAGATCACCCATCATGGTGCCAAAACAGGGGTAACTGGCTCATGCCATCAGCTAGACATTGCTGGCGGTAAACTGCTGGTTGATTGCGGGTTATTTCAAGGTGATGAGACCCGCTCGCTAGATATTGAATTTCCGGTACATGACATCGATGCGCTGCTGATCACCCATGCACATATCGATCATATTGGTCGGCTTCCTTGGTTACTCGCTGCAGGTTTCAACGCACCCATATATGCCACCTATGCAACTGCGACCCTGATTCCATTGATGCTGGACGATGGGCTGCGCTTGCAACTCGGTCTCAAAAAAACAGATCGCAAACGAATCCTCGGTATTATCAATAAATTGCTGATTCCCGTTGACTATAACGAGTGGCAGGTTGTTAGTTCCCAATCCCTCTCTCAATTTCAATTGCTGGCACAGATCCGTTTTCAACCCGCTGGGCATATTCTTGGTTCATCTTTTATCGAAGTAAAATTGCCTGGCGAAGGCGAAGAAGTGTCGGAAGTGGAAGAAGTTATCGTGTTTTCGGGCGACTTAGGGCCAAAGAATACGCCGTTATTGCTTGATCCCTTTTCGCCTGAAAGAGCAGATGTGCTCGTGATTGAAAGCACATACGGCGACAGGCAACACGAATCCATTACCGATCGTGCCGATAGGCTGAAAACACTGATTAATCGTTCACTGCAAGATGGCGGTGTGGTGCTTATTCCCGCATTTAGCGTAGGAAGAACGCAAGAGCTACTGTTCGATATTGAAAACATCATCGCCACTCAGCTTAACGATCATGAGGTGGGTGAATGGTCAAAACTGCCAGTTATCTTAGATTCACCCATGGCCGCTGAAGTGACCAAACAGTATCGACAATTTAAAACCCTATGGGGAAAAGAAGCGAAAGGGCATCTGAAAGAAGGGCGGCATCCGCTGGCGTTTGACCAATGTATTACCATCGACAGTCACCATGACCATCAATCGCTGGTTAATCGCCTCAAACAAACCGGCGAGCCAGCCATTGTGGTCGCCGCCAGTGGCATGTGTAATGGCGGGCGGATACTCAATTACCTAGAAGCGCTGCTGCCTGATAAAAGAACCGATGTGATCCTCGCCGGTTATCAAGCACGAGGCACGTTGGGGCGAGAAATACAGAAAGGCAGCAAGAGGGTGGAAATATCGGGTCATTACATTGAAGTAAACGCTCACATTCATACGATGTCAGGCTATTCAGCCCATGCTGACCAAAATGATTTGTTGTCGTTTATTCAAGGTATTGAAACAAAGCCGAAAGAAGTGCGAATTGTGCATGGCGATCTCCAGGCACAAGCAGTTTTTGCCAAGCAGATACAAGACAAAGGTTTAGCGAATACAGTGACTATCGCGGCTGACCAATAAAAATGAACAAAAAAAGGCGCTCTAAGATGAGCGCCATTTGCATTTTTGCGTGTTTTTTCTTTATGACAGCTTCAACGTTTACCTGTTGGTAAACTCGCTACGCGGGTCACGCCCATTGGTCATATCGTACAAATGATATTTACGGCTCAGCATCTGTCCGCCGTCGCGAGTTAGCGGGATCCACTGTATCAGAGCGCGGTTGGCGCTTGGTTGAACCGTGAATACATCAAACGGAATCGAGATATAGAAGCCTTTGTTGAAACTGCCTTCACCAAATTCTTCCGCTGACAAATCTGTTTTCGTTACGAATGCACCGGCGATCACACCGCTATCAAACTGCTTCGATACATCAAGTGTGATGCCTTGGTCTTCCGCAAGGTAACGGCCAGCACTCGCTTTGATGGTTAAATCATCAAACCAAGACCACTCAGGGCGATAATATACCGATGCATGACCCGTCACTGTGCCCGTTTGCACTGAGTAATTGCGTTTATCGATAGAGTCGTAATAGTTCTCGTCAGTAAATACTCCGAATTGGCTGTTCGGATCGCGCTGCGCAACATAGTTAACGTCGAGACCAAACGCCCAGTTGCTGCCCATTGGGCGGTAAAGCACTTCAGAACCGACACCGGCGTACATCATTTCGAGGTAACCCACGTACGCTTGTGTGTAGACATCATCAAAGAACTGACCAAAGCCTGTTAGCTGCAAGTTGTTCAAGCGCACCGGGTTGTCAGAAATATACTGACGAACCAAAGTTCTGACGCGTTTCAGCTCAGTGCTGTCACCCGGGGCAACGGTGTGTGTGAACTTGTCATAGTTGTCATACAGGTTTACGTAAACACTGCCGCCAAGTTCAAGGTTGTCGGTAAACCAATACGCGGCATCACCCGATACACCGAAATTAAACAGGTAAAAATCTTCCGCGCCGCCAAGTGATTGCTGCAGTGTAGGTGAAATACCGTAAACAAAATTATCTGTGCGATCAGCTTTTAACGTGCCGTTGGCAGACTTAGAGGCCTGATATGGTGCAGCGGCATCATGAATCGAAGCGCCGACATATTCCTGATTGGCGACTTTACGGTAGGCTTTGGCATCCACTTCCGTGGTGGTGACGGCCAAGCCGTTTTTCACATCCACAAAACGGTATGTGTCAGCAGGCTCTTGGGTATTGGCTAGAATAGCCGCAGCACGGTCATGTGCTTCTGAAGGTCTGCGATATTTCGACTGATTTCCTTCTACCGTGATGACATTGTCATCTACGTAAATTTTGGTCTTCTGGAAGCCGGAAATGTACGCCAAATCTTCAGCAACCTTGTCCCAATCGGTGTCAGTGTCTTCGGCAGCAGGCGCATAGGCAGGTTTTGAGGAATCAACCCACGTCTGTTTCATTTCGTTGAAATTGGTGTATAGCGTGAAGCCTAAAGTGGCGGTATTACCGCGTTCGAAGCTGGCGCGAATGTTCCCCCAATCCCCTAAACGATAAAGTGCACCTATGTTGAAGTTGGTTTCTTGGCTTTCTTCAATATTGGCAAAGTCGCTGCGGTAATCGTTACCGTCATATTCCAATTTAAGCGTGAGCGGTTCCCACGGGGTTTGGTATTCAACACCGCCAAACACAGCTGCGCAACCCGTGAAGAAGCGTTCGAAATCGATCGAACCACCTTTACCTTTATAAGAGGTATCACGACCACAATCGTTGGTGGCTTTGTTACCCAGAAGGTTTGCACTGTTGCCCATGTAGCCCCAGCCAACCCCCATAGTAAGATCAACAGGGCCGAAACGTTTACTGGCGGCAATAAACTCACCGTCAAACAAACCCGTACCGCCAAGGTCACGCATGCCGATAGATGTTTCAGGCAGCCAATAGCTTTCTTCCCAAAGCGTAAATTTTACGTCGATGCCTTTGTCGGTGTAGTGGGTGTCTTCACCGAAGCCATTTCCGCCATAACGCTTTGAAGGCACTTGTGTATAACGCAGAGTGGTTTCTAGCCAAGGCATTAACTGCAGAGATGCATGGAAATGACGATAATCTTCGTTGGCCGTATAACCGACAGAAAATTCACCTTCAGGCGCAGAGCGGCCAGACGGCATTTGCATCAAACCGACCCCACCAAAATCACTTTGCGAGGCGCTGTGATATGTCGGTTTTAAGGCACTTTTTTCTGACTCAGAGGCAAAAGCCGCGTTACTGGCGATGAAAGGGAAAAGCGCAAGTGCGAGCGCTGAATAGCGAAAAGGGACTTGGGTTTTCATTACATCATCCGAAGTTTCAGAAGGTTAACGATTGTCGTATTCAAGGAATCGAACGTTGATGGAAGCGAAGTGAAAGGTACGTAAACAATACTGCCTGGAACCAGACGCGAATCTGCGTTATTCCAATAAGCTACAGGCACTGATTGTGTGTTTCCATTCGGTTCAATCACAACAACATGACTGCGCTCTGCGTACCAAAACAACCTATCATGGTTATCGATATAATCACTGATGATCAAACCCGACGCCCAATCAGACGATGCGCTATGTTGTATTGCCCCTAACACGTCAATCGAAGACGGGCGACTTGGCAATAATAGGGTGTAATGGGAATCTAATAAGGGGTTGGGGTGCTGCCCCAACAACAGACCATCATGGTCGACGTTCACATCAACGCGAAAGCCATAATCTTGTGCTTCGATGAATCGCAGCAGTGCGTCGATAGCTTGCTTCTTGTCGGCGTCTTCCGCCCACTCATTGTAAAGACGAAAAAGCTGGTCGGTTACATTCGTTTTTAGTTGTTCGACAGAAGCTTGCTTTGCATTATCAAGCAAGGCTGCAGCAGGCCAAAAAATACCATCGGATTGATGTGAGCGCTCCGTCTCTTGGTAAGAAGGGAGTTTTTGTAGCGCGTTTTTTCCTTCGATTACGACCTGAGACAAACGCGGCGTCTGTGAAAACGACAGGCTTAGCAGGGGTTCTTGTGCAGTTTGTTGAACCATCAACGTGGTGGCAAAGGTGGAAGTTGCAAACAGTGAGCACAACAAAAGTGCGACACCCTTTAGCCAGCGTACCCATTCACCAGATTTTGCAAAGCCCGGTGCGCTCACGCGATCATGTGAAAGTTTCATGTGAGTCCTATGAAGAAAAAGGTTTCAGAATTGTGATTTCAATGGAAGGAAGCGTCGGCGCAATAACCTGCTTGCTGCTTAGAACACGCCCAGACTGTGAGGATATCCAAAATTCATTTTTATATTGAATATCGAGCTTAGGTACATCAACGGTTTCAACGAAATAGAGTGCTTCAATGGGCTTCTCATTGATAACGAGCGTCTGAATACCTTTGTTTTCAAACGATGATGTCAGGGTATAGCCGAAGTGGTTGCCAGGTTGCCAATCGATGGTTCTCGCCCAAAATGTTGGTGTGCTTTCTTTGTGCAAACCCAATCGAAGCGGGTCGATGGCATCGCTTTCGCTATTTAAAAGATTACCATTCTGAAGGCCTACAGTTTTCATCAAACGCCCTGATTCGGTCACAACCATTTCGTTGTTCGCAGAAAGCCACTTGAGCTGATAAATAGCGGATGCGTCGGCTTTTAGGTCTGTGTCTTCAGTTAGCAAAGCCCGTTTTTCAGCAAACCCCAACACCATAAAGGCTTGTGCATCACCGTCTAGCTTGGCGTAAATACTCGCCCAAGGCAGTGCTTCGATGTCTTCAACGGATTTTTCTATATCTTGAGGGCCAAATGCAGCAACCGAAAAAGTGTCAGATAAAGCCGTCGATTTTTGGCTGCATCCGGAAAGTGGCAAGGCGAGTGCAAGCAATGCCACAGGCATTATGCGAGAAAAAGTTGTTAGCATGATTTACCTAACCACCAAAATAGGTATGAGTTTCTTTATAAAAGAAGGAATAAAACAACAGGGTGAACAATATACCCAAACAACCTAAAGATGCTCAATTTCAGAGGCCATCAGAGTGTTCAATTCAAGGCAAATTCTTGTAGGAATAGTCATTCTATTTCACAGGGATTTAACGATGAAGTGGACGCTCTGAGGGCCTCCCTTTGGGCGAGTTTACTGACGCCATGCTCGGTGTTGCCCCTTTTTGATGGAGTGCACTACATCAAAAAGGGACACCTTGATCATAACGTCAGTAAAGCTCGCTGAATCCGGTATCTTCAGGTTGTTTGGGTATAAGTAAAAACAACCGAACGGAACCCCGTTCGGTTGCAAAACACAACTTAGTTAGTACCAACAGTACCTGTTGTGCCTGTAGAACCGCTTGTATCAACAGCTACAACTGTTGCAGCTACAACCGCTGCGCCAACTGCAACAGCGGTAGCGCTTACGCCACCAACAGCTGCAGCAGATGCTGCTGTTGCTGAACCAGCAGCACTACCAGAAGTTGCTGCAGTGGTTGCGGTAGTTTGAGTTGCTGCAAGTGCTGGTGCTGACATCATCATTACTGCCAATGCTGTAATCGCTGATTTTTTCATGGGTAACTCCGTTATATAAATGTTACGCCTGATTTAAAAAAGACACAGACATCTAAAATGCTAAACAGTAATGAAGGTTAAGTAAACAAATAATTAGGTTTGAAGGGGCTAGGTTTCAATAAAGACCTCACAAAAAGTTCGCTATATTTATTTTTTAGTCAATGCCATTAAAGCTATAAACTTCTCATCTTTTTTTGCTTGGGTTATTTCCGTGAGTTGTCGACACCTTCTCCCCTGCTATTAAAGTGAATGGCGTGATCGTGCGGACTTACGGTATTGAAGGAAAAGTGCATCTATCGCCGTCTAACTGTCGTTATATTTTTGTTAGCAGCGGTTTTACTGGCTGTCAAATTCTTGTTTATATTCGGGTGAATGGTACGAATACTGCCTGAATGAGCCAACGCCCGTTGTTCGTTTAACTGTTTGTGCTGAAAGTGACGTATGCATTGACTTGATAGATGGGATTGTTAAAGGGTTTGGTCAATTGATCGCTTTCTATTTCTGATTTGTAAGTGACTTGCTTATTAATAGTATTTTTGGTGGTGTGGTTGTTGCTATCAATTCAAATTATACGAGGTTGGTTGTGTCCCGGTTGTTAGGGGAATTGTAGACTTAAAATCATCTGCTCAAATAAAAGACAATTAATTCAAAAAAAGTAAATTTGGATTAATTCTTCTTTGCCTAAAATGATAGACTCCCGCCTCATTTTTAATCCATATGATCTATTTGTTAGGTGCCACCTTGTGGCGAAATTACCCCTAAATAGCAATAAATGGAATGAAATCAGTGCTTAATCGCACCTATCAGAGATTTAACCTGCCAGAGCTAGTCTTTGTTAGCAGTACATTTTGAATTTTTGCGTACTTTGGGAGCGACACCCACGGGCGGTAGCGTATCCAATTGCTGACGAAAGGGCTTTGAAGCAAGCTCACATTTTGTCGCAGATCTACGCTTGATTGAAAAAAAATGCCCGTTGCTGACGTGATGGCATGCTAGGTTCTAGCGTTTGATTGCATTTAGCTCGTTTCGAACCCTATTTCGCAGAGTTTTTTCAAAAATCAAATTAACTTTCATAGCGTCTAACTTATGTCTAAGTCGCATTACTAATAAGTTGTTATCAAGATCATGGATATTACAAAGAAAATACTACTTGGGACTTTGCTCACCACATCTTTGGCAGGGTGTGCTATGCCCGGAAGTCACCTTTCTGTTAATGACAAGAATCTTGTGACGACAGAACAGGATGACCAAAAAGACATCAATACGTTAATTGATGTTTATCCGTTAACAGCGTCCAGTGTGACTTCATTCCGACGCCCGCATGCTCAAGCCCAAGCGAATGAAGTGTTAGAGCTGCAAATTGCGCGTTACGAGTATCGCGTGGGCCCAGGTGACATTCTCAATATCACTATTTGGGATCACCCAGAACTTACCATTCCTGCCGGTTCATACCGCAGTTCGAGTGAATCAGGGAACTGGGTTCATGCCGATGGCACCATTTTCTATCCGTACATTGGTACTGTGCTGGTAGAAGGCAAAACGGTGATGGAGATTCGAGACGACATCGCCAAACGCTTAGCGCGTTTTATCGAAACCCCGCAGGTAGATGTGAATATCGCCGCTTTTCGATCGCAAAAAACATACATCACGGGTGAAGTGAACAAGCCAGGGCAACAAGCGATTACCAATATCCCGATGACATTGCTAGATGCCATCAATAATGCTGGTGGTCTAGGGGAAGATTCAGATTGGCGTAATGTCAGCCTAACCCGAAACGGCGAAGAGCAATCTGTGTCGCTTTATGCGCTCATGCAACGCGGCGATTTGACACAAAACCGTTTATTGCAACCGGGCGACATTGTTCATGTTCCTCGTAACGACGGCCAGAAAGTGTTTGTGATGGGGGAAGTCAACGACCCCAAACTACTAAAAATTGATCGCGCAGGCATGAGCCTAACCGAAGCACTGAGCTCAGTTGGTGGCATTAGTGAACTAGAAGCTGACGCAACTGGCGTGTTTGTTATTCGAGCATTGAAACAAACGGAACAACAAGCGCATCACAATCAGACAAAGCAGACGGCGCTGAACGACGTTGCGGCGACAAAAACAACAGAAACAAATGGCCCAAAATCCATAAGCGAAGAAACAACACCGATTGAGGAGCAAGTCGAGAAGATTGCCGCAATCTATCAACTGGATATTAAAGACGCTGCTGCATTAGTGCTTGGCACCGAATTTGAGTTGCAGCCATACGATATTGTTTATGTTACGGCGGCTCCTATTACCCGTTGGAACCGTGTGATCCGCCAGTTGTTGCCAACCATTACAGGATTTAATGAACTCACCGAAGGCGCGTTAAGAGTGAAAACTTGGCCTTAAATCGAAAAGCGATTTAAGTGCGCCAAACACGTTATGAACGAGATGGCGACCAATCCTGAGAACGGCTGAAGTCGTCGCCTCTGGCTGTTTGCTTAGTGGCGGACAACACAAACTAAAACTCGGAAAGTGGTATTACGAATGTTTCAAAAAATCTTGGTTGTTTGTGTCGGCAACATTTGCCGCTCACCGACAGGCGAACACTTACTTAAGTGCTTGCTACCAAACAAACAAATCGATTCTGCCGGCATCGCGGTTGAAAAAAGCCACTTAACGGGCAAACCTGCAGATGCAACCGCCACCACGTTGGCCGCAGAACACGGGATCAGCCTTGAAGGCCATGTCGCAAAACAGCTAACCGCAGAGTTAGCATCACAATATGACCTCATCCTAGTCATGGAAAAAGGCCATATTGACGCCCTTTGCAGCATCGCCCCCGAAGCACGTGGTAAAACCATGTTATTCGGACAATGGATCGGACAAAAAGACATCCCAGATCCACACAGACAAAGCCGAGAAGCATTCGATCACGCATGGATGCTAATAGAAGAAGCCGCAAACGCTTGGGCGAAGAAGATTTGAAGAAGATTTAAAGTCAATAGATATCTCGACACTCGCTTTTCCTGTTATTTCTTACTCCTAGCCTTTTGAGAAAATATTTTTATGACTGTAACTCACTCTCATCAAACACGAACGACAGACTCGGACGAAATCGATCTAGGGAAACTGTTTGGCATTCTGATCGATGCGCGATGGATGATCGTCTCAATGACAGCAGTATTTGCGGTGTTGGGTGTTGCGTATGCATTGTTAGCAACGCCGGTGTATAAAGCCGATGCGTTAATCCAAGTAGAACAAAAAAGTAGCGGCATGCCAGCATTGGGGGAAATGGGTGAGCTATTCGCGAGTGAGTCTTCTTCTACCACAGAGATTGAAATCATCAAATCTCGTATGGTGTTGGGCAAAACCGCCGACAAATTTAACCTGACGACAGTCGTTGCACCGAACTACTTTCCGTTCATCGGTAAAGGGCTAGCGCGAATAACAGACTCGAAGCCAATGATCGATATTGCGCGCTTTGATGTGCCTGAATACTCTATGGAAGAAACGTATACACTAACCATCACCAACGAAGCGGGTACAGAATACGTTATTGAAAACCAAGATGGCCGCGAACTACTGAAAGGCAACGTGGGCGAAAATACGCAATCAAACGGTTTTAATCTTATGGTGCGTGACCTACAAGCAGAGCAGGGCGACAGTTTCTCGCTCGAAAAGCGTAGCCGTTTAGATGCCATTCAATGGCTTCAGCAAAACCTAGGTGTGAGTGAGCGTGGCAAGCAAAGTGGCGTGTTGCAGCTTTCGTTCGAAGGCGAAAATCGTGCGTTGATCGAAGCTATTCTCAACGACATTTCAACCAACTACTTCTT
Organism: Enterovibrio calviensis DSM 14347; assembly: GCF_000621165.1. Lineage (GTDB taxonomy): Bacteria > Pseudomonadota > Gammaproteobacteria > Enterobacterales > Vibrionaceae > Enterovibrio > Enterovibrio calviensis. The sequence continues at coordinate 238,715 of NZ_KK211217.1, forward strand.
GCAGAACGTTGAACGCAATGCCGCCGAAGCGGAGCAAAGCCTCGCGTTCTTAAACCAAAACCTACCAGGTATTAAAGACAAACTCACCGTTGCAGAAGACCAGCTGAACGCTTTTCGTCAAGAAAACGAATCAGTGGATTTGGGCCTAGAAGCAAAAGCCACCTTAGATGTGATGGTAAAACTGGAAGCGCAGCTTAACGAGCTGACGTTCAAGGAAAGCGAAGTCAGTCAGCGCTTTACCAAAGAACACCCAGTGTACACCGCGCTTCTCGATAAAAGAGACACACTGTTAAAAGAAAGAGACCGCATTACTAAACAAACGCAGAAACTACCAAAGACACAGCGCGAAGTGCTGCGTTTTATGCGTGATGTGGAAGTCAATCAACAGATCTACGTGCAACTGCTAAACAAAGTACAAGAGTTGCGCATTGTAAAAGCTAGCACTGTCGGTAACGTACGTATTCTTGATGAAGCGGCATCGTATTCACGCGCTGTGAAACCGAAAAAACCATTAATCGCAGTATTGGCGACCTTATTGGGCGGCATGCTGGGTGTGGGTATTGCACTACTGAAAGCGGCATTCAACCGAGGTGTTGAAAACCCAGACGATGTTGAAGCCATTGGTATTCCTGTTTATGCAAGTTTGCCGCTGTCTGATTTGCAGACACAAATCGAAAAAGCAGTGAAGAAAAGCCGTGGTTTACCGGCGAAAGAAGCACTGTTGGCAGAAGCAAACCCGGCAGACCTTTCAATAGAAGCGCTACGCAGCCTACGCACTAGTTTGCATTTCGCCATGATGGAAGCGAAAAACAACATTCTGATGATTTCAGGCCCAAGCCCGAGCATTGGCAAATCCTTCGTTTCTGCAAACTTGGCGGCAGTTATCTCCAAAACCGGCAAGAAAGTGCTGGTTGTCGATGCCGACATGCGTAAAGGCTACATGCAACGTCACTTCGGGGTGAAATGGGACATCGGCCTGTCTGATTACCTATCAGGCCAAGCTGAGAAGCAAGATGTGATCAAACCAAGTGGCGTTGAAAACTTAGATGTAACAACACGCGGTAAGATCCCGCCGAATCCATCTGAATTACTCATGCATCCGCGCTTCACCGCGTTTATTGAATGGGCCCAAGCGAACTACGACATGGTGATCATTGATACACCACCGGTACTTGCAGTTACTGACGCATCAATCATTGGTGCACATGCAGGTACAACTTTAATGGTAGGTCGCTTTGGCAAAAACCCAGTAAAAGAAATTGAAGTGGCGAACGAACGCTTTGCAAAAGCAGGCATTGAAGTGAAAGGCTTTATTTTGAATGCCGTGGAACGTAAAGCGAGCAATGCTTACGGTGGCGGAGCATACGGGTATTACAACTACAGCTATAAATGACAGCTATAACTAAGTTACAGCGATTGATGAATGAAAGCTAATATCAATATTAACTTTCATTCAGGCTGGCTAATCTAATATATGTTTGCAATGCTACAATCTTCTTGGGTTTATATCTGTAATATATAAACGAAAATAATTTGTTGTTGTTTTAACGCCCAATCCATAAAGAATATCATAAATGCTTAGAAATATATCATGGTATGGTTTAGATAAAATATCAAAAGTTGTGTCAATTCTACTAACAAGCGTAGTGGCAAGTAAAACGCTTGGTGTTGAAGGTTATGGAGAATACTCATTCTACATCGCAATAAATACTATACTTTTACCAATTGCATTACTAGGGCTGGATGATTATTGCTATCAAAAATTAGTGTCAAGAAAGAAAGGAAGAACTGATATAATAATTGGGAATGTATTAAGCATTAGATTAATAGCAAACCTATTCATTCTAGCGTGTACATTCTTATTTATATATACATGCGATAGTTATAATTCAGGCATGGTTTTAATATTAGTAACTAGTAACTTCTTTTCAATGCTTTCGATATATCAAATATTGAATAATGCAATATCCAAAAACAGAATAAATGCATTTTGTTCTAGTTTATGTACTTTTCTATTCGTCCTAGTGAAAGTGTATATATTTTACAATGAAGAATATATCAATATATTTTCGATGGTCATAGTGTATTCGGTAGAGGTTTCCTTTTCACTAATTCTAACTGTTCTCTTTGTGGGGATTAAACCAAAATTTAGATTTGATCAGAAGGTAGTGAAAATACTCGTAATTAAGTCCTTACCTATGACAATATCAAGCCTTGCAATTGTGGTATATTATAAAATGGACCAAGTTATGCTTGGTTTAATGAGAGATTACACTCAAGTTTCTATGTACTCTATACAATCTCAAGTGTTAATGGCCGTAAACTTGTTAATTCAAGTTTTAATTAATGGTAGTTATCCTAAATGGATTAATAATAACAAGCTGAATTATGGTTATATTGAGGCTTTGTCAAGAGTATTGGTAGGGTTATCTATTTTAATGTGGATTTCTATATATATATTCATGGGGTTTATTGTTGATATTCTATGGGGTAATGAATACTATGATGTAAGAAACTTGTTATTAATAACAGTTGTTGGAACACTATTTTCAGGTTTGGGTGCTATAGGTTCGAAAATTCTCACATTCGAAAATTTACAAGTGTATAGAATGAAACGAGTTGTAATTGCGATGATAATAAACCTATTGCTAAATATTATGTTGATACCAAGCTATGGCTATTATGGAGCCGCAGTGGCAACCGTTGCATCTCAATTTTACTCGGGAGTTGTCGGGAATATTTGGTCAGAAAAAACAAGATGGATAGCTGTCAAGCAAATTAATTATTTTAAAATTTGTAATTTCAGAGACTTGAAAGTTTTGTTTAGAGTTTAATATTTTAACCCCACAGTCAAATATATATTAAAATCATGATTATTATAAAGTTTTTTATAGATAAAGTTTCTTTTGTTATTTCGCTTTTTTATATTTTCAAGTGGAAATTGGGGTTTAACTATAAAGACATAGCTATATCTCTATCCTTGATTCGAGGCAAGCTCGGTTACTCCGTTAGGCAAAAGTTTTATGAGAAAACATTACTTGCGTGCGGGATAGATCTAAAAGTTCACTTCGGTGCTTATATCGTTTATCCTGAAACTACTATCGGTAATCGATGTAGTATAGAAGAGTATAGTGTTTTAAGCCTAGCAAGTGTTGGCAATGATGTGATAATCGCATCAAATGTTGTTCTGCTTAGCGGTTCTAATCACCATGAAATAGATAAGCTCGATGTTAAATTCCATGACTCATTATTGGTCTTGCCAGGAATAAAGTTAGGAGACAATATATGGATTGGTGTTAACTCCGTTATTATGGGGGATGTACCATCAGGTTGCGTTATAGCAGCAGGAAGTGTAATTAATAAAAATTTACTAGTTAGTGATGCGGTATATGGAGGAGTTCCAGTAAAGTTAATTAGGAAAAGAGGTTGATGTGAAAAAAATTGTTTATTATTTTATAGTGGCTGTCCTATTTATTCTGTTATCATTTTCTCCATATATATTATTAATTTCCTCTGGTTTTTCTCTAATATTAATTGGTGCTTCAAATCATAAAGACAATGGTGAATTGTTTTCATTTTCACTAATTGTATTTACTATGGCATTAATTGTGTATGTATTGTCTATTCCGAATTTTCTAGTCTCTTCTGATGACTTTACATCTTATTATAATAACTTCGTCAATATGAATCATGGTGATGTTGGTATTGCTTTTGACGAATTCGGTTTAGAATTCGGGTTGCCCTTAATAAATTATTTTTTAACTTTTGTTATTGATGGTAATTATCCATATATATTTAAATTCTGGCACTCTTTATTAAATATTTCTATGCTTATTTTTCTTCTTATATATGTATCATCTAAAAAGAAGCTTAATAAAAAAGAAATGCTATTGTTATTTTCTTTTGTATTTATCCTTTATAAATTGCCGCAACAACTACATCTTATGAGACAAGGGTATGCAAGTTATTTTGTTTTATTTGCCCTGTTCTCAGAGAAGAAATCAAGCAGATGCCTATTTTTACTAATTGGGAGTTTGTTTCACCTTTCGACAGTGGTTATTTTCCCCTTTCTTTGGTTGATGTTTAAAGTTGAAAGTTTAAAATCCGTTTTCAAATATAGTTTTGCATTCTTATTGATGTCATTTGTTTTTTTCTCTATATCAAAGATGGGCTTGTTTTTTAATGTTCCGCTATTAAGTAAATTTAACTTCATTCTAGGATATTTAGGTTCTGATGAACATATAGATAGAACAGTTTCTGAAGTTCTAAAAGCATTATTATATTTTTACCCACTGATATTTTTATCGATATACTATCGATGGAAAAATAAAACCACCACTAATGAGAGTTGTTTTATTCTTGTTAGTCTATCATTCCTATTAGCATTTTCAATGTTTCCAGGTCTAGGAATGAGGGTTTACATGCCCATATTTTCAATTTTTCTAGGCTACTATTACTTTTCTTTAATAAAAAATCAACCCGTGGCTGTAAAGCTCTCTTGCCTTGCTTTTCTATTTTTAATGCTAAATGTTAATTGGGTTTTTAATTCAGAACTATTTTATTACCAGTATCCAATGTATAGTTTAGAGCCTTTTTACTATTTAGACGTCTGGCAGGAAGAAAAAGACTTAATATGTAGAGAATGCCTTCCTTATTTCTATGAAATAGATAATAAATATAAGTGAGAGTTATGAGAGTTAGCGTTGTAATTCCATATTTTAATGATTCTGAATTTGTCAAAACCTGTATAGATAGTGTTTTAAATCAAACATTAAAACCTTTAGAAATAATCCTAATAGATGATTTCTCTTCTGATAGTGATATATTAATTAATATATTGAAAGGTTTTGATGATAATAAAATTAAATTATACAGGAATAAGGAAAATAAAAATGGAGCATTCTCAAGAAATCTTGGAATTGAAAGATCGGTTGGAGATTATATTGCCTTACTGGATGCTGACGATTTTTGGGAGAATGATCATTTAGAAAAAAGTTTATCATTTGCAGTTGAGACTGATAGCGATTTTGTTTATTCAAATGTAACTGAAATCAGAGGCTGTGCATATCATAGGAGAGAAGTCACAGATTATAAAAATGTCGTTGGACATCCTTGCAATATACTTCTTTACTCTCCGCCACAAACAAATTCTTTTTTATTCTCTAAAAAAGTTAGAGAATTATTGAAATTTGATGAGACATTACGTCGACATCAAGATTATCAATATCTATCTGAAGCACTACTAATCGAAGATATTAAAGTAAATTACTTAGATGTGTATACTACTTTTTATCGTGAGAGAACATCAAATAAACCAGTTATTAACTATAAATCTATCTTCGGTTTCTGGGTAAGATATGTTAATCATATTGATAGAGGGAGGCTAAAATATAAACTTTGGAATATTGTTGCAGGTGGTTTGCGAGACAGAAGAGTCAACGCTATAGAGTTAATCGAAGATGCTAACCTACAATTGATTTTCGGCGAGATGAATGTCTACAAACTCATCAGAAAAACCAAATCAGATTTTATAGTAAGAGTTTTTGTAAACCTCTATTTCTATATATTCCTTGATAAGTGCGGGAAAATTTTAAAGGCCGTTGTAAGAAATGAAGAGAAAAATTAGTATATTAAGTGATATTTCATACTCTGATTATCAGCACGTGAATCAAATGTTGTATAGGAATATTCATGATAATAATAATGATGAAGTAGAAGTTTTTTTTCTTCAGCGTTTTCTAATGAATACTTTAAAAATAAAATACATTAAAAAAATAATTTTAAAATTTATTTTTTTGGTAAGAAAAAGCATAAATTCTAAAGTGAGAAAAAATGCTAAATCTGATCACGATCCTATCCGGAAAAAATATAAAAACATAATTAACGTTATAAATATACCATCAAAGAGTTGTTTTTTTGATTTTGTTAATTTAATTATTATTTCACTCCAGAGTAAAAAGGTTCCTAAAAAAGGAACGGTAATTACATTTTTACCTAGCAAGGCATTGTCATTGATGCTTGGAAGATTTGATGATATAGTTTATTACTGTGTGCATGATAGTCATATGCAATCATATCATAAAAGAAATAGTGATTATGAAATAGATTTGGTGAATAAATCTAGATTGGTTTTTTGTGATAATGAAACTGTTTTGCATAGGCTCGCTGATGGTGAAGAAATATATAATATTTTTGATTCGGAAATAAAAAAAGGTAAGTTCTACCTCGTGCCACCCCCAGTTCCTAAAGAGTTTTACAAAATAATCTCCGTCGAAAATGAATTTGATTTCATATATTATGGCTCAATTCATCAGGATATAGATGTTGATCTTATTAGAAATTTATCACTAAAGTATTCAGTTTTGATAGTGTCATTTCAAAGATTTAATTTTTCAGAACATGAGAATATAACCTTTATTTCGGCAACACCTAACTTAGAACTCTTATCTAATTACATATCAAGATCGAAAGCTATTTTGTTTCCTTATACAAATAGCTTTTTCATGAATACAGTATCTCCTGCGAAATTATATCAATCAATGGCAACAAAGAAGCCTATATATTGTAGTAATTTGAAACTGACAGAAGAATTTCAACTGGAACCTATTTCTATTGGTATCATAAGAGATTTAAATATGTCTGAAATAATCAGCAAAGAGTATATGGATGTAAATAGATATGATGAAAGAGTGATACTCGATCTAGTTAGCCAATTAATCGTTTGTGAAACCAAGGATAAGTAATGAAAATTGCAGTTGCTGGGACTGGATATGTTGGACTCTCCAATGCGATGCTGTTAGCTCAAAATAATGAAGTTATTGCCATTGATATTGTTAAGGAAAAAGTTGAGTTACTAAACGATAAAATTTCTCCAATTGTAGATGAAGAAATTGAATGTTTTTTGAAAGAAAAAAAAATTAGATTTTATGCTACGACTGACAAGAAAGAAGCCTACAAGGATGCTGACTTTGTCATCATTTCTACGCCCACCGATTATGATGTGGAAACCAACTTCTTCAATACATCAACTATAGAGTCTGTTATCCAAGATGTGATGATGATTAATCCAAATGCGGTAATGGTGATTAAATCAACTGTTCCTGTGGGTTATACCCAGCGTATTAAAAAAGAATTAGGTTGTGAGAATATTTTGTTCTCACCAGAATTTCTTCGCGAGGGCAAAGCACTCTACGATAATCTTTACCCTTCCCGTATCATAGTTGGTGAACGAAGTGAACGTGCTAAAGTTTTTGCAAATCTCTTAGTACAGGGAGCAGTTAAAGATAATATTGAGGTCTTATTTACAGATTCAACCGAAGCAGAAGCAGTTAAATTATTCTCAAATACATATCTTGCAATGCGTGTGGCCTACTTCAATGAACTGGATTCTTATGCCGAATCTCATGGTCTTGATACTCGGCAGATCATTGAGGGTGTTGGTTTAGACCCTCGTATTGGTAGCCACTACAACAACCCGTCATTTGGTTACGGTGGTTACTGTCTACCGAAAGACACGAAACAGTTGCGCGCAAACTATCAGGATGTACCTAACTGCCTAATCAATGCGATTGTAGATGCCAACACAACTCGTAAAGACTTCGTTGCTGATTCTATTCTTCGTAAGAATCCAAAAGTCGTTGGTATCTATCGCCTGATCATGAAGTCTGGGTCCGATAACTTCCGCGCTTCTTCTATCCAAGGCATCATGAAGCGCCTCAAAGCCAAAGGCATAGAAGTGATCGTGTATGAACCTGTACTTCAAGAAAAAGAGTTCTTCAACTCTGAAGTGATAGTCAGTATTGATGCATTTAAGGCGAAATCTGATGTGATCGTTTCTAACCGTATGTCGGAAGAATTGGCGGATGTTTCTACTAAGGTTTATACCCGTGATTTGTTTGGGTTAGATTGAGGGGTGGGAGGAATGTCAAAAGTCGCGGTTATTATGAGTGTATATCGCTCAGATAATATTGAAGATATGAAAGTCGCGGTTAAAAGTATCTTAGAACAGAGTTATAAAAACGCTCATCTTTTTTTGTACAGAGATGGTGTGGTTCCTTTTGAACTTAACCAATTTCTTTTGGAATTGGTGGAAAACAAAAATATAACGTTGTACGAGTCTGAGGAAAATAGAGGTTTGGCAGTTGGCCTTAACACTCTTATCGATAAGGTACTTAGTATTGATAGTTATGAATATATTGCTCGAATGGACTCGGATGATGTTTCTAGGTGTGAGAGATTTCACCGCCAAGTCGAATTTTTAAAAGCTAATCCGTTAGTAGATGTATGTGGAACCTCATGCAAAGAGTTTGGTGCTTCATTTGCTCTTGATGAAAAACATCTGCCCGAAAGTCATGAAGATCTTTTAGATTTTAGTATTGTTCGTTGTCCATTTATCCACCCAACAGTAATGTTTAGAGCTCGAGTCTTCGAATCCGGTGTTCGATACCCAACAAACACATCGTTTACAGAGGATATGGCGCTATGGTTTGAGCTACTCTCCAAAGGCTACAGATTTTCTAATATTAGAGAGGTGTTGCTCGACTATCGTCTAAATGAAAATACTATCAAACGACGAAAGGGCTTTGGTAAGGCTCTAAGTGAAGTCAAAGTTAGGCTTTATCATATGGTGAAGCTTCGCCGAATATCGATTAAGTCTACATTACTCATATTATCGAGACTCGCTTTCCACATATTGCCCGACTCAGCGATGAAGTTCGCATACAAGAAAGCCCGATAGAGAACAAAAGATGATCAAAAAATGTCTATTCCCCGCAGCTGGCTACGGGACACGCTTTTTACCAGCAACCAAATCCATGCCGAAAGAAATGATGCCTATCGTTAACAAACCGTTAATAGAATACGGCGTTGACGAAGCCATTCAGGCCGGTATGACGGACATGTGTATTGTCACAGGCCGTGGTAAGCACTCTTTGATGGATCACTTCGATAAGAACTACGAATTGGAACATCAAATATCAGGCACCAGCAAAGAAGCATTATTGAACGATATCCGCGATGTAATTGATTCGGCTAACTTCACTTATATTCGTCAGCATGAAATGAAAGGCTTAGGTCATGCAATTTTGACCGGTCGTGCATTGGTGGGTGATGAACCATTTGCGGTGGTGTTGGCGGATGACCTTTGCATTAACAAAGAGCAAGGCGTGTTGGCGCAAATGGCGGCGCTGTATAAGCAGTTCCGCTGCTCCATTGTTGCCGTTGAAGAAGTGCCTGCGGATGAAACCCACAAGTACGGTGTGATTGCGGGTGAGGCGTTAACCGATAACTTGATGCGCGTGACTGACATGGTTGAGAAACCAGAACAAGGCACAGCACCAAGTAACTTGGCGATCATTGGTCGTTATATCCTGACGCCAGATATTTTCGACATTATTGAAAATACCCCACCAGGCAAAGGCGGCGAAATTCAGATTACGGATGCGCTATTGCAACAAGCGAAGAGCGGTTGTGTGTTGGCGTATAAGTTTGACGGTAAGCGCTTTGACTGTGGCAGTGTGGAAGGGTTTATTGAAGCGACGAATTATTGTTTTGAGAATATCTATCAGCATAGCTGATAACAGGTTTCGAGATGCGAGAAAGTGCAGAGTATTTTATCTCGTATCTCGTATCTCGTATCTCGTACCTAGCACCATCTCTGTTTTACAAACTCCCGCCAACCCTCACCCTCTGAGGCTAGGCTACCCTCCATAACCAAAAATTGAATCCTTATGTCATTGGCTATTTTAACAACGTTTTTGTTGTCTTTTGTGCTGCTTTTCGTTCTGCGAAAGGTGGCGAAAAAAATTGGTCTTGTCGATAAACCGAACGAGCGTAAGCACCATAAAGGTGCGGTTCCGCTTGTTGGGGGCGTGTCCATTTATATTGCGGTGTTGTTGGCATCGCTTATCTACATCGATAAAACACCCGATGATGTGCTTTATCTTTTCTGTGGCGCGGTATTGATTGTTGTTGGTGTCTTGGACGACAAATTTGATATCAGCTTTAAAGTACGTTTGTTTGTGCAGGCCGGTATTTCGCTAGCAATGATCTTCGTGGCGAATTTGAGCCTCGAAAGCTTAGGCAGCATCGCCGGTAACGTGCCATTATTTTTGCCTGATTGGGTGAGCTATGCCGTAACCATTATCGCGGTCATCGGTGCCATCAATGCCTTTAATATGGTGGATGGTATCGATGGCTTGCTCGGTGGGCTTGCTTCTGTGTCTTTTGGTGCGCTTGCGATTATGTTTTGGTGGGGCGGTCAGAATATGTTGGCAGCGAACTGCGTGATGATGATTGCGGCACTTGTGCCTTACATTTTGTTGAACCTGGGTATTCCTCTTGGGCAGCGTTTTCGAATCTTTATGGGCGATGCGGGCAGTATGTTGATTGGCTTCACCGTGGTATGGATGTTGATCCGCGCCTCGCAAGTTGAGCACACGGACACCATTCGCCCAGTGGCAGCCCTTTGGATTATTGCGCTTCCGTTGATGGACATGGCGACCATTATGGTACGTCGTGTTCGTAAAGGGCACTCGCCATTTAAGCCTGACCGTGAGCACTTACATCATATTTTTCAACGAATAGGTTTGTCGTCGCGTATGACTTTGGTGGTGATCTGTGGCTTAGCCGCGAGCTTTGCAGCGATCGGCATTCTTGGTGAAGTGCACCAAGTAGGTGAAACCGCGATGTTTATTGGCTTTATGGCGTTGTTTGCTGCGTATTTTGCAACAATTAACCATATTTTCCGTATAACCGCGAAAATCCGTCAGTGCATGGGGAAAGAGCCGTTGATGGAAGTGGCTTAAGACCGGGGCCTAGGAAGAGCGATGAGCGTTCCTAGGTTCTGCTGAGAGCGGAAGAGCTCGAAGGGCATAAATGGCAGGGACCAGATAAGAGAAAGAGCAGATCAGAGCAGGGAAAGCGGTACTGGGAATTCGGCTTAGGTTGTGCAATGTATTCTGACTGAGAATGGAAAGGCGATGGGGAAACCATCGCCTTTTATGATCTAAAACGTTGTGTATCTATGAAGATAACATTAGAAAACTGCGTTAGTTGTGAGGTTCGTTAAGATAGATATTAAGTGCGTTATAGCTGGTTGTGATCAGATCAAGATCCGTATCATTATCTATGTCTACTAGCCAGTGTTGGCTGGCGCTAACATCGCCATCAATATTGGTTTGGAGGTAATTACCTGAACCGTCATTTCTAAACAACTTAGTGCCTGCCAGGTCAGGGTCTTCTGATGCAACGGATTGCACCGATGAGATAATTTCATTTAGCCCATCGCCATTTACGTCACCAATGGCAGGAACAATGTCAGCAATGCTGCCTTGTTGCGAGGCATTGCCGTAATAAGTGAATGCGCCAGCCCCATCGTTGACGTACAAGGTTCCGAAGTGGTGCTCATCGCTGTATTGTGATTTGCCAGTAAAGAAAATGTCGTTGTGTTTGTCGCCGTTAATGTCTGCAAGCATCACCACGTCTGTTGTTGCTGCAGTTGGCGCGTTTCCAGCAGAAGTAAATGTGCCTGTGCCATCATTGAGCAATATTTCGCTGGCAAGAATATCTGAGTACCCATCCCCGTTTAAGTCATCGACGGCAATAAAACTGTCTCCACCACGAGTTCTAAATTCAAACGTTTGGTTGAGTTGCCCAGTGTCATCTTGCAGAAAAACGGCTCCATCCCAACGACCAATTGATGCCACTAAATCCAAGCGTCCATCTTTGTTAATGTCGGTTAATGCGCCTGTTGGTGCAATTGTATTTACGTGGGTTTCTACTGCAATTTGCTGCGCGAGCGTAAATTCACCTTTGCCGTTGTTGAGGTAAACAAGATGATACGCATCCTCTGTTTTTCTCATTTCTCCTAACGCGACTAAATCTGAAAAACCATCGCCATTTATGTCACCACTGACAAGGTTTTGAATGCCTGAGGGCGTTGCTTGAGTTGTTATAGTGTCAAACCCTTCTCCATTGCCTTTCGCAATGTGTAGCGTGTTCCCTCGCCCAGCAAGAATAAAATCAGGCTTACCGTCGTTATGTATCTCTGTGACGATGCCATATTCTGGGTAGTGTTGGATTTCCACAGACATTTTGTATACAAAATTCCCATCGCCAACTGGAACGCTGTCTTTCAAGGTTAATTGTTTATTCTGAACATCGAGAGGCGCTAGCGTCAGTGCTTCTTGAGCAATGGATGCGTTATGTCTTATTTCAACCTGATACTCGCCGGCGACAAGGTGGGTTTTGAATGTGCCTGCCCCAATCTCTGAACCGGTGACACCGACTTTTTCTCCGTTTAAGAAAACGTCTGCGCCCTCGGCGGGTGTCGAGTTTTCGTTGAGGGCGTTAATGCGAAGGGTGCCGAGGATGCGGTTGGTGATGATGCTTTCGCGTTTTAACTCAAGTTTGCAGCCTAGGGTTTGGTTGGCTTCCACCGTGACTGTTGTATTACAACGAGTGAAAGGCGTGAGGTCTGCCAAGTCTTTCGACGCATTGGTGTTGTAGAATTCTAGGTGAACGCCAAGGTTTTTCTCGCCGCCAGTTTCAAACATATCCTGTGCAATGTGTGTGCCGTTCACATCGAGAATATCAAGAACACGCTCTTGCGGTGACATGCCCTGCGCGGTGATGCTGGCTTTTAGCGTCAGGTTTTCTACACCGCCGACTTCTTCAATTAGCACATCTGGGATCGCGAAGGAAAAATTGCCGCGGTCTTTGATTTCTGCCACTTCAAAAATCACGTCAGCTTGCAGCGGGATGATGTCGGTTTGTGCATTTTCGCCTTCAACGAAATTCACCGTTGCATCGTCTTCGTTCTTACCCACCATTAAGTCGCCATCATAAAGTCGCAGCGAGAGGGAGTATTCACCCGGCTCGACGTTCATGGTGATTTCCGCAAGGCCTGTCTCTTTGTTGATCTCAAAAACTTGCTCTGCGTTGCCATTCACGGAAAGGCCAAACTGTGGCTTGTTCAATGCGGCAAGTTCTTCTGCCTGCCATTGAAAGGCAAGCTTAGAAACATAATCAATGTCATCAAAATCGGTGATGGTGTCGCCAAGGTTTGGTTCGACGATAAATTCAATCGCTGGCTGTTCGCCTTCAATCACTTCGTGGCCTAGGGCTTTTGCTAAATACTGTTTCGGGTTAGCCCCTTCGGTGGTTAAAAGCAGGGCAAAGTCATACGTGCCAGGTTTTAGCGTTAATGCGCGATGAGACGTGGTGGTGACATTGCCCTCAGCATCAACAGTTTGTGTCACGGGCCAATCAAACACTTGTTCTTCGTTGTTCTCGACGTTGGTGACTTCTAACTTACCGAGATAGCGGACCTGCGAGGTTTGCTCTGCGCGCTCTGCTGCTGGAGCTTTCTCTGTCGCGTAGGCCATCGCTTTATCACTTTTGGCGGGCAATGTTTGAATGTAACGTGCCGAGAAGGTGGTTTGAACGTCTAACGGAGTGGCGTTGTCTGTGGTTTGTTTGTCGTCGCTACCGCAACCGGAAAGCAACACGCTCGTGACTAGCGCGCTGATGATGGTCTTTTTCATAAATACTGCTTGTCCATTTTTCTGGCTTTCATTTTTGGAAGCAGCATCATACATTGTTTATCTTGCTGAATAAAAAGGGAAATTGGTTGCATTTTGAGAGAGGGGTAGTCCTGGGTAAAGCGGGCGAAGCAGAGTGAGTTGTGGCCACCTTGACCCGAGGTTTGTTGTCTTGAATGACACGAGCACTGATTTCGTCGCTGTCAGATATGTGTATGCAGAAACGTGTCGCATTGAGGTTGGGCGTTATCTTTTGTACTTTCTGCGCATGGCGAAGAGCTGAAAAGTGATAACCACTGATACAAGATGGGGGCGGTAAACCCGTGCGTCAGTCTGGTCGTCAACAGGTAAGAAAGTGACGCTTGTTTTGTTAGCACTGGAAAACATGATATCGAAGTGCCCTCAATTGGTACAAACAGTAGTTTTGAGTGTGGAGTGCCATTGCGACATTGCTCAGATTGAAACAGCTGTTTATCAATGGGCGTGATGGTGAGTTCAGTGCTCATGGTTGCCTACAGTGAGTAATACTGCTCTTAGTGCAGCAAAGCGTTTTGGATGGAGCTCAAAGCGTAAATAGCATCCCGGATCGTTCTTCTTTACTTTTAACAACGTAGGGAAAAACCGGTTTCCTTTTTGCTTGTTCAGTGCATGTATACCCAAACAACCTGAATCCTGCATCTTCAGGTTGCTTGGGTATATTGGGAGTTGTATGACGAACTCTGGTTTTAGAGCGCCAAATGTTCTGTAGGCTTGTAATGCTTTAATCAGTTTTTTTCGCGTGCCGTTAAGTGAAGGGCGATTAATTGTTTGACAGAATGAGAGGCTGTTAACCAGTGTTTTAATTGTTTGTCCATCGGAGCACCAAGAGGATCATCTCGATAAATTACATTGCACCAAGGTATATAGGGCAACGCACGGTTGGGCCGAATGAAATTTCTCCGTGTCAGCGAGGTAGGCATGCGGATTGAAGAGATATTTGCCACTCACTGCGATTGTCCGGCTGGGGTAGCACAGCTAATCGAGACAATTGCTCGACCAATGAATCGTGTGAAAGCGCTTTGTCAGGTACCTGCAGTTTGTAGAAGCATACGCCCCCGGTTGGGCTGGCTAAGTTGTGACCATTATTGCGCGGCGTCGTTCGCCGGTATCGGTATTCGTGGTGAGTTGTATCAAATGAATGAAACGGTCATGTATGTGGGTTTCATTGCGTTGTTTGCGGTTTACTTTGCTACTATTTTCCGCATTATCGCGAAGGTTAGTCAGTTGCTCGGCAAAGTACCGTTAATGGAAGATACGGTTAATCCAATAAGCGTTTAGCAAAGACATAGCGGCCTTAAAAGCGATGGGAAACCATCGCTTTTATGTTTCTAGGCATATGGGTAATGCAGCCCGTGAGGGTATAACTTACTGAATGATGTCTTTTAGCTTGTAATTACCCATTTCAACCAAGCCAACACCTTTACAGTAAACACGGTTTTGATATTCGCCTACCCAATTAAGAAATTGGCTTGCATATATGCACTCAAGCGTTTGGTCGCCAAATGGATAAGTGATCTCTGCGGCAACAATCATTGACATAGTGTCTTTGAAGTCTATTTTTTGCCCTACATTTTCAGGGAAACAATTATCCAGAATGGTTTCTTGTGTGCCAACATCAGCGCGTGCCGCGAGAGTGCCCAGCGGGACTGACGGGTAACCATTACTCACTTGATATGTATTTAGCACTTCTCTTATACATACGTTCTGAGAGTCATATGAGTTTGTGATTTTGATTTTGTTTGACGTATTTGTTCTCTCTAACCACTCCATACTCCAAACTGACTCACCATTGATAAACTCTTCTTCTTTAACCATCATGCCAGACGTCGGAACATAGGTTAAATGATAGTCTTTGACATTTTCTGGGTCGGTTGCATCAACTAGCTGAATTTGGGTTACTTTGGGTGTCGCGTATTCACCAACATTAATAGTGGCGGAAGATGAGTTGTTGCCCGCCCAGTTGCCGTCTTGATCAATAACGGTTTTACCATTGATTTGAATCTCACCCTCTACATTCAAAACAGCGTGGTCATTGGCTGCCATCGCCGTCGATGAAACCATTAGTGCTAGCGCTGTCATCATGAATTTTTTCATCATTACATCCTTATTGTGCTGAAATCGTTAGATTGCCTTGTACAACCATGCGCTGAGGTGCGTCTTTGCCCTTCGCAATGGTAAATGGCATGTCTGGTGTGGTCTTTACTGTGAGTGAATCGCCAGTTTTAACGGTCACTTCTTGGTAGGTCACACCAGTGGTTGCATCTGTTACAAGCGTTGCTTGTTCGAAAACGCTATCGGCTGACACGGTGTTGGATGAGCTGTCGCCGCCACCAGTATTGGTATCGGCGGAGCCGCCATCACTTCCGCCACAGCCTGCAAGCAATAACGCTAAACAGAGGGTGGTTTTTTTCATTGATTAGTACTCCATGTTGATGGAGGTGGTATTTTGACCACAAGCGAAATGGTTTTGAATAGGAGATGAATCGAAATCGGTTAATTTGCGAGATTATTCAATGGTGTAGCTGAAGAATCGTTAAGTTGCTCGATGGGAGAGGTTGTATATTTGTAACGTTTTTACTTCTAATTTCGTGGTTGGTCGCTTACGTATTGCTAAATTTCACTTCTTAGATATTACCTAATTCGAAGTTTTCTTACGCCTGTACATTAGCTTTCAGACGATCAGTGCATTGTCAGGCATCGGATAATTCGTATTTTATCTATATAATAAAGACAACATTTTTAGACATGTCCCTGCATGCTTAAGTAGCGCTGTTGAATTTGGGCTACCTTGATACAGACACGTTTGGGGCAAACTCAGTTTAGTTAAGGATTTCACAATGGACGTTTTAGTCACTGGTGGCGTTGGCTACATCGGCAGTCACACCTGTGTTCAAATGATTGAAGCAGGTTTGAACCCCATTCTTATAGATAACCTCCATAACAGCAAACTCGCAGTGCTAGATCGTATCGAGAAGCTGACAGGAAAAAGACCAGTTTTCTATCAAGGCGACATTCGCGACAAAGCATTCTTAGCGTCTGTGTTTGAAAAAGAAAGCGTTGACGCGGTTATTCATTTCGCGGGCTTAAAAGCCGTGGGTGAGTCAGTGGAAAAGCCTCTGGAATACTACGACAACAACGTAAACGGCACGCTGGTTTTGGTTGATGCGATGCGCGATGCTGGCGTTAAATCGATTATCTTTAGTTCATCTGCAACCGTTTATGGCGACCCTGCGTCGGTGCCAATCCGTGAAGATTTCCCAACGTCAGCGACTAATCCATATGGCCGAAGTAAGTTGATGGTCGAAGAGTGTTTGACTGATTTTCACAAGGCAAACCCTGATTGGAGCATCACGCTGCTTCGTTATTTCAACCCTGTAGGTTCACACAAATCTGGCGAGATGGGTGAAGACCCGCAAGGCATTCCAAATAACCTAATGCCGTTTATTTCTCAGGTTGCTGTTGGTCGTCGAGAGTATTTGTCTGTGTTTGGTGACGATTACCCAACCCCAGATGGGAGCGGTGTGCGTGACTATATTCATGTTGTTGACTTGGCGAATGGTCACTTGGCTGCGCTAGATAAAGTGGGCAAGAAAAACGGCCTTCATATTTATAACTTGGGCACGGGTGACGGTAAGAGTGTGCTTGAAATGGTTGCGGCCTTTAGCCAAGCCAGCGGTAAAGAGATTGCGTATCAAGTTGCTCCTCGTCGCGCTGGTGACATTGCCGAGTGTTGGGCTGATCCTGCTAAAGCGCGAACGGAACTTGGCTGGGAAGCAACGCACTCTTTAGATGACATGGTTGCTGATACTTGGCGTTGGCAGTCCAACAATCCAAATGGCTATCCAGACAATTAAGACAAAGGTCCAAGGGAATTAAATAAATAGGTCCTAGGAAAAGAAGATCCTAGGACCTATTCTTCCTTCTTTTTTCTGCATTTTTTACTAGGATTTCTATTCGTTGAAACAATCACCGTTACTTTTCGCCCTCTATGTCTCAGCACTGTGTATCGTATTGATTGGGTTGAGTTCATTATTTACAGGGATTGGTCTCTCAGCCATCAATATCGAAAGTCGTCACTTTTTCTTCGGTCATGGAGATTGGTTATTTCATTTCGCGCTTTTCCATCTAAGTGGCTGGCTTGTTTTTACTCTTGATTCAGGAAAGCGACGTTTTGCATGGTGTGTGCTCCTTGTCCTTGGTATTGCTTCTGAACTAGCTCAAACCTTCTGGGTTCAAGGGCGCGAAGGTAGCATCAGTGATGCGGTCGTGAATGTTCTCGCAGTGCTTTCTGTTTATCCACTTTCTCTTCTTCTTTCCTCTCTACGTCAACATCATCAAACCTCAAAATAAACGTCAGAAAATCTTCATGTTCTATATTTAAGATAAATAAAGATTTTGCTCTTGTTGATTAACGCGAGAGGCAGAACGAAAAGCAGTTATTTATCTTTTTGTGGGGTGAATGAATGAAGATAGCGGTAGCAGGAACAGGCTACGTCGGATTATCTAATGCCATGCTGCTTGCGCAGAATAATCAGGTGGTTGCGGTTGATATCTTGCCCGAAAAGGTTGAGATGCTTAACAACGGTATCTCAACTATCACAGACAAAGATATTGAGCACTTTCTTGCGCACAAAGAGCTGAAGTTCTATGCCACGTTAGACGGTGACGAAGCCTATGCGTGGGCTGATGTGGTGTTTATCGCGACGCCGACAGATTATGACCCCCACACTGATTTCTTTGATACGTCCTCGGTAGAGGCGGTGATTGCGAATGTCATACGCCTCAACCAAGACGCGATTATTGTGATCAAATCTACCGTTCCTGTTGGTTTTACTGAATCGGCAAGGCTGACCTATCAAACAGATAAATTGATATTTTCGCCTGAGTTTTTGCGCGAAGGTAAAGCACTTCAGGACAACCTCAACCCATCTCGTATTATTGTCGGTGCTCAGGACGATAACGCCAAAATGATTGCTGACCTGCTTTTAGAGGGCGCGGAGAAAAAAGAAGTACCCGTGCTCTTCATTCATTCCACAGAAGCCGAGGCGGTGAAGCTGTTTTCAAATACGTATCTTGCTATGAGGGTCGCGTACTTTAATGAGTTGGATTCTTATGCCGAGGCGCTTGGTTTGGAGTCCCGTGAAATCATAGAAGGGGTGTGTTTGGACCCAAGAATTGGTCACCATTACAATAACCCTTCGTTTGGTTATGGTGGATATTGCCTCCCGAAAGATACCAAGCAATTGCTTGCGAACTATCAAGCCGTTCCCAATAACATTATTGGTGCCATTGTGGATGCAAATCGGACTCGAAAAGATTTCATCGCCAATGCGATATTGGACAAAAAACCTCGTGTCGTTGGCATTTTTCGACTCATCATGAAATCGGGCTCTGATAACTTTCGTGCATCGTCTATTTTGGGTGTGATGAAGCGTATTAAAGCGAAGGGGATTGAGGTCGTGATTTATGAGCCAGTATATGAGGGGAAAACCCTGTTCAACTCGGAAGTGATGACTGACCTCGATTTGTTTAAGCAATGCGCTGATGTCATTGTATCAAACCGTATGGATGACACCTTGCTGGATGTCGAAGACAAAGTGTATACGAGGGATTTGTTTAGGGCTGATTGACTCAGCAGACGTGATTTTAGCTGCGTTATTTTGCTGCTTTATGAGGAGGGCTGAAACAATACAGTAGAAGCAATCCGAGAGAGAATATCCGAGAGAGAATAAAAGAAGCGAGGCTTTCTCCTCACTTCTTCATCATTTCTATGGTTATCTATCAGCGCTTACGAATGAAACTGCTCGCAGGCAAGTAGCGTGTTTTCAATCAGTGTCGCCACAGTCATTGGTCCTACACCACCTGGCACAGGGGTAATGTGGCTGGCATGTTCTCTTGCAACGTCATATTCCACGTCACCGACCAGTTTGCCATTTTCTAAACGGTTGATACCGACATCGATCACCACAGCACCGGGTTTGATCCAATCTCCAGGAATGAAGTTAGGCTTACCGACAGCAACAACAACTAGGTCGGCTTGGCGAATGTGGCCTTCAAGATCTTTGGTGAAGCGATGGCAAGTGGTCGTGGTGCATCCTGCTAGTAGGAGTTCCATGGTCATTGGGCGGCCGACAATATTTGACGCGCCAACCACGACGGCGTGCATGCCGCGAAGCGGAATGTTGTAGCGATCAAGCAGTGTAATAATGCCTTTCGGCGTGCATGAGCGAAGTTTTGGCATGCGCTGGCACAAACGACCGACGTTGTAAGGGTGGAATCCATCAACGTCTTTTTCTGGGTGAATACGTTCTAGAACGTTGGTTGCGTCCATTTGCGCTGGAAGTGGTAGTTGAACCAATATGCCGTCGATTTCCGAGTCGGCATTCAGCGTATCAATCAAGGCCAATAAATCAGCTTCGCTGGTGGTTGAAGGCAGATCGTAGGATTTCGAAACAAACCCCACTTCTTCACAAACACGACGCTTGCTTCCGACATAAACTTGCGAGGCGGCATCATCGCCCACAAGGACAACCGCTAAACCTGGCGCTCTTAGGCCAGCAGCTTTCCGCGCTTCAACGCGTGCTGCAACTTCTTGTCGAACGGTTTGAGAGATGATTTTTCCATCAATAATTTGGGCGGCCATGATTTTCCTTTGGCAAAGATACGGTCTGCAAAAAAGAGTGGGTATTTTGACAAAAAAACGGCGTAATGGCTATAGCGCAAACGTTTGCGCGATGATTGCTTTGTTTGTCCCGTACCAGAAGCTTTCTGAGTTGGCTAAAAAGACGCATTTTCACTCTCTGAAGGGTCTTTTAGGTTTGCGGTCAGTACACCGCTCGATTCACCATAGTAAGACTCAACGGCTTTCTCTATCCAAGGTTTTACATGCAGCGTGGAAACAAACACGGACGTCCTTTCGTTGCCTAGTTTGGTGCCGTCAAGTAGCTTAAATCCCGGTCCTGAAATACCCGAGATAATCCCTACGAGTTCGCCTTTATCGTTGAATACGCCACCACCACTCATTCCCGATTGCACGGGCGCGTCGGTAATACTGGCGGGGCACTTAGCAAACAAAGCACTGTCGACGAAGTTCACATCTATATAGTACTTGCCCTGACCAATAAGCACTTTGCCGGTAAGTCCCATTCCGATAGTGGTTGTGGCTTCGTCGGTACCTATCGTGCCAAGTGAGGAGAGGTTTTTTCCATCGTTATTTTCTTTGATGATGGCGACGTCGCAGTCAGGGTGGTAGGCGACAACAGAACTGTAGTCCAGTTTAGCAACATGTTTGGCGGTGAGGCTGAGTTCAGGGGTTATGGGAACACTGGAACCGTGGCCACCCAATACAAAGGGAATACCTATAGGTAGATAGTTTACGGCAGGTGCATTAGTTTCGTCGTGATAAGTATCTTCTGCATACTCGAGAGGGCCATTTATCAAAAAACACCCCTGTAGCAGTGACAATGAACACAATGACATGAAAACAGTGAGTAATCTGTTAAACATTCGAACCTTCCTGCTTTGATAGTAATCATCTTATTTATGAGACTATCACTTCAGGTGTGGAAAGTTAACGCGGCGGCAACAAAACTTTAACGAGTGTCACTCGATCACGATACATAGTGTGTTGTTGTTTGATGTTTTATAATTTGTTTACGTTTACGGGAATGGTGATTTCAACGCCTGTCATGCGCTAAAAATGCGAGTCAAAAATGACTATATTGAAATGAAAAAGAGTGTGGTCCGCTTTTGTTAGCGCATAGAATTTGTTCGAAACAACGGCAGTAATATAGAGCGGTGTGGAATTGGGGGAGAGGTAAAGCGATAAGTTTGCCAGCGTTTAACTGGCAAACCACATTGGTAACTTTCAGCTAGTACCCGTGTTG
The DNA here is from genome assembly GCF_000621165.1 of Enterovibrio calviensis DSM 14347. Classification (GTDB taxonomy): domain Bacteria; phylum Pseudomonadota; class Gammaproteobacteria; order Enterobacterales; family Vibrionaceae; genus Enterovibrio; species Enterovibrio calviensis. Next base: position 260,181 of record NZ_KK211217.1, read on the forward strand.
TTATTTAACGGGTACTCGAGGAATTTAGATATCGACAGAAACAGCGTCGTCGACACCGTTTGCACCACGAGTGCGGTTGCGTTTGGTGGAAACAAGCATGTAAATCAGTGTCGCAGCGAAACAGATAACAAAGTAGAACATCAAGCCATGATTCGCGCTCATGGCTTTGCCAGCAATCACTGGGCCAATGACGGAACCTACGCTGTAGCTCAGCAGCATTAATTCAGCCGCAGCCACAATTTTTGATTCACAAACTTTGCGACATGCCAACGTAATCGCAACTGGGTAGAGTGCGAACGCCGCAGCGCCAAGTAGGAACAGGCCTGCCATTAACCCCGCATCAACCGTCGCAATTTCAATCATTGCGATAGATAGCAAACCGACGAAGCAGAACATGGCCATAAGCAGTGCTTTTTCGACGCGTGAGTTTAACCAGCTCACCAAAGGCTGCACAGCCATACCACCTAGGATAACAACCGCCATTAGCATGCCGACTTGGTTGTGGCTGTATTGACGCTCAAGATCCAATGGCAACAAACCGTAAATAGAGCCCAAGATCAAACCTGACACGATACAACCGATGTAAGCAGCAGACGGCAGGTTGCGCATCTCTCTGAAGTTGATGCTTGAATGCTCGGTAACACGCGGCTGGCCTTTTTTGTACACCAGCGGCGGCAGCATCGCGGCAGAAAACAGACCCGCAACCACGATTAGGGGCATCGCGCCTTCAGTACCAAAAAATCCAATGCCAAGCTGTCCAAGTGCAGAGCCACCGTAAAGCGACGCCATGTATAAGCCAAGACGTTTTGCTCGTGCTTTTTCTGTGTCTGCCATCAGTAGCCATGATTCGATCACCACGAACACACCCGCAACGGCAACACCCGCAACGAAACGCGACGCCAGCCACATGCTTGGTGAAGCAACTAGAGCCATGGTCGCAACGGTCAACACGATCGCGATCAAAAAGCCAACCAACGCGGTGCGGTGGCCAATCTTTCCTACAATACGCGCACTGATCAACGCACCGCCCAATAGACCTGCGTAAAACACGCTTGCAAGCCATGAGGCAAGACTGACCGACATGCCTCGTGCTTCCAACGCAAGTGGAATAAGGCTCATCAGGAATCCTGATGCAACGGCAAATAGGCTTAGGCTAATAACAGGCACGAGTGGGCTGTTGCCATCAGTCCGAATGTCTAGGGTCTGTTGCAATGCTTTTTTCTCTAACGTAATGACAGAAAGTAAAAAAACCTGCTCAGAATGAGCAGGTTTGTATGGATTTCGTCGTGATTATTATTTCGCCAGCGATAAACGTAAAGTGAGATAAATTGCTAGTGACGAGCAAATTTTCTTATTGAGGTGTTTATGCAAAATCCTGCATTTTATTCGCCTTGAGAGGGCGATTTTTGGGGTTTTCTACGTGTGCTTTCCCACTTTTTATGCACGCCACGTCGTAACGCTGAAAAAGTGGATTCCACTTTATCTAAACCAACCAAAATAAAGAGGACAAATCCGCACAGTAAAAGGGCTTGTCGGCCATAATCAAATGCGATGATCATGCCTAAACCAGCCATGAGCCAAACGACGGCAGCAGAGGTTACACCTTGCACTTGACCGTCTCGCGCCATCATGACGCCAGCACCAAGAAAGACGACCAAAACCCAAGTGAGTCGATAATGAAATGATTTCATCGTAAAGGGGGAAAGTTTTATCGAGATCAAAGGCCAGTTTTTGATGTTTGCTTGATGTCTATATTGATGTCTATATTGATGTCTGTATTGATCAATAGCTAACGTTGCTAGAGAGCAAATGATGATAACTATGCTTGTTTCTTAGGCATTTGACACCAAAGCGTGAGGAAAAGCGTTGACGCAGTGACTATGACCCTTATAATCCGGCCTTGCATTCACACTCTCGTGTGGATCGTGTGCGCCCTTAGCTCAGCTGGATAGAGCAACGACCTTCTAAGTCGTGGGTCACAGGTTCGAATCCTGTAGGGCGCGCCATTCTCTTCCTGCTTTGCTTTTTTCTGCTCTACTCAGTTATCAGTTATCAGTATTTCGTTTTACTTATCTTCTAGTGTTCATCGCGCGAGTTTACATTCGTCGATAAAACCTCCAATTTTAGTTTTTCATCGCACGTGTTACGGGTATTAAATGCACTCAGCGTGAATCTTCTTTGATTTACCCCTTGAAATCCATTTTCTCGCCCCAATCTCACAGAAACACGACGATGGACCTAGCCTGTCTCGACTCGACAGGGCGGTGCGGCTATAATGGCGCGTCTTAAAAATCACGCCTCATATTTTGGGGTTATTTGATACGGGCGTTTTATCGCTTTGTATCCAGATTCACAGGCGCTATGGCGAATGAATCGCTGTAGCACGAAAGGATGCTACCGGCAGAAGCCGGGCAACATCACTCAGCAAACCTGAGTAAGTTTTGAGGTTAAATATACAATGCAAGTTACCGTTGAAACCACAGAAGGCCTGCAGCGCCACCTGACTATCACTGTTCCAGCAGCAAACATCGAAGATGCAGTGACTGCTGAACTACGCAACATTGCTAAAAATCGTCGTTTCGATGGTTTCCGCAAAGGTAAAGTGCCTTTGAAAATGGTTTCTCGTATGTACGGCTCAGCAGTACGTAACGACGTGATGGGTGAAGTGATGCAGCGTCATTTCATCGAAGCTATTATCAAAGAAAAAATCAACCCAGCGGGCGCACCAACTTTCACTCCAGTAGATACTGAAGAAGGCAAAGATTTGGTATTTAAAGCTTCTTTCGAAGTTTACCCAGAAATCGCGCTGAAAGATCTGGACAAAGTTGAAGTGGTTAAGCCACAAACTGACGTTAACGAAGATGACGTTGCTGAAATGATCGAGACCCTACGTAAGCAACAAGCTTCTTGGGCAGACGTTGAAGCAGCTGCACAAGCTGACAGCCGCGTAACTATCGACTTCATCGGTTCTATCGACGGTGAAGAGTTCGAAGGCGGTAAAGCAGAAGGCTTTGCGCTAGTTATGGGTCAAAACCGTATGATCCCAGGTTTTGAAGACGGCATCGTTGGTAAGAACGCTGGCGAAGAATTCACTATCGAAGTGAGCTTCCCAGAAGACTACCACGCTGAAAACCTGAAAGGTAAAGCAGCGAAGTTTGAAATCAAACTACACAAAGTTGAAGCGCAAGAGCTGCCAGAACTGACGGAAGAGTTCGTTGCACGTTTCGGCGTTGAAGACGGTAGCGTTGACGGCCTGAAAGCAGAAGTTCGTAAAAACATGGAACGCGAACTGAAGCAAGCTGTTAAAAACCGCATCAAAGAGCAAGTGATCGACGGTCTTGTTGAAAACAACGACATCGACGTTCCAGCTTCGCTGATCGATCAAGAAATCAACGTACTGCGTCAACAAGCAGTTCAACGTTTCGGTGGCAACGCTGAAAACGCACCAGAACTACCACGTGAGCTGTTCGAAGAACAAGCTAAGCGTCGCGTTGTTGTTGGTCTACTTCTTGGTGAAGTAATCAAAGCAGAAGAGCTGAAAGCAGACGAAGATCGTGTGAAAGCAATGATCGAAGAAATGGCTTCAGCTTACGAAGACCCATCAGAAGTGGTTTCTTACTACGCGAAAGATCAGCGTCTAATGGAGAACATGCGTAATGTTGCTCTTGAAGAACAAGCTATCGACGCATTGCTAGCTAAAGCACAAGTTTCTGAAAAAGCACAAAGCTTCTCTGAGCTAATGAACCCAGTTCAAGCATAAGTGCTAGAATTGTTGAGTGGACATTTGACTTAGAATTCACTCTTCTGATAACAATGGTCCGAATGAAGTATATTCATCCGGGCCATTTATTTTAGGGAAATAACACTATGAGCTTTCAAGAAAAAAACGGAATGCCTTCTATCATGGATGCGTTAGTGCCAATGGTGGTGGAACAAACCTCCCGCGGTGAACGTTCTTACGACATCTATTCCCGCTTGCTGAAAGAGCGAGTGATCTTTTTGACCGGTCAGGTTGAAGATCACATGGCGAATCTGGTTGTTGCGCAGTTGCTGTTTCTCGAGTCAGAAAACCCAGAAAAAGATATCTTTCTATACATTAACTCTCCAGGTGGCTCTGTCACTGCAGGTATGTCTATTTATGACACGATGCAGTACATTAAACCTGACGTGAGCACAGTATGTATGGGTCAAGCCTGTTCAATGGGCGCGTTTTTGCTTGCTGGTGGCGCGAAAGACAAGCGTTTCTGTCTTCCGAACTCACGTGTGATGATCCACCAACCGCTAGGCGGCTTCCAAGGCCAAGCGTCGGATATTCAAATCCATGCGCAAGAAATTTTGACCATCAAGAACAAGCTAAACACCTTGCTTGCAGAGCATACTGGTCAGCCGCTGGAAGTGATTGAACGTGATACCGATCGTGACAACTTCATGGCCGCGCAAGATGCGAAAGACTATGGCTTGGTTGATGCGATATTAAATAAGCGCGATTAATTTTTTAGTTCTGAGATAGTTAGGGGATTTTCCCCTTACTATTTTGGAATTGAGTCTTGCGGCTGTCGGAAATTTCCTCCGAGTTGTTATAGACTCAGATCATGGCAAACATGGGCGAAAGCCTAAAGAGGTTAGCGAATGACAGACAAGCGAAAAGACGGTGGCAGCGGCAAACTGCTGTACTGCTCTTTCTGCGGCAAAAGCCAGCATGAAGTGCGCAAGTTAATTGCTGGACCTTCTGTTTATATCTGCGATGAGTGTGTTGACCTATGTAACGACATCATTCGTGAAGAAATAAAAGAGGTCATGCCGAAGCGCGACAGCAACGAGCTTCCGACACCACAGGAAATCCGATCTCACCTTGATGATTACGTCATCGGTCAAGACAGAGCGAAGAAAGTGCTCTCTGTGGCGGTATATAACCACTACAAGCGTCTGAGAAACGGTGATACGACTGCAGAAGGCGTTGAGCTTGGCAAGAGTAACATCTTGTTGATCGGTCCAACGGGTAGCGGTAAGACCTTGCTTGCAGAAACGCTGGCGCGTTTTCTAGATGTACCGTTCACAATGGCAGATGCAACCACGTTAACCGAAGCCGGTTATGTGGGTGAAGATGTTGAGAACATTATCCAGAAACTGCTTCAGAAATGTGATTATGACGTCGCCAAAGCAGAGCGCGGAATCGTTTATATCGATGAAATCGATAAGATCTCTCGCAAGTCTGATAACCCTTCAATTACACGTGATGTGTCAGGCGAAGGTGTTCAGCAGGCGCTGTTGAAATTGGTTGAAGGCACTATTGCTTCTGTTCCACCACAAGGTGGCCGCAAGCACCCACAACAAGAATTCCTGCAGGTTGATACCTCTAAGATTCTGTTTATCTGTGGCGGTGCGTTTGCTGGTCTCGACAAAGTGGTCGATCAACGTGTAGCAAAAGGCAGCGGCATTGGTTTTGGTGCGGAAGTCCGTTCTAAAGACCAAAAAGCGACACTTAGCGATTTGTTCAGCAAAGTTGAACCAGAAGATCTGGTGAAATATGGTCTGATCCCTGAGTTCATTGGTCGTTTGCCTGTGACGGCAACGCTGACTGAACTGGATCAAGATGCGCTGGTACAAATTCTGCGCGAGCCGAAGAACGCACTGACGAAACAGTATGCTGCGTTACTGGAGCTTGACGGCGTTGAACTTGAATTCCGCGATGACGCGTTAACGGCGATTGCTCAAAAGGCAATGGATCGTAAAACAGGTGCTCGTGGCTTGCGTTCAATCGTTGAAGCGGTATTGCTAGACACTATGTACGATTTGCCATCGAGCAAAGATGTATCCAAAGTGGTTATCGACGAGTCGGTTATCAAAGGTGAATCAGAACCTTTGCTAATTTACGAAGCGGCTGAAAATCAAGCGGCTGGTGCGGAATAACGCGCACTTGACGTACGGTTAAATTGCGTATTTAACCAACAAATTATAAAAAAAAAGGGAGCGTTCGCTCCCTTTTTTACATTCTGCTTGGTATGCCGTTGAATCCTGACAAACTATCCCCATATACTCATTAGTATCTAAAACGGAAGAGAGAAAAATATGAACTTGGAGCGTTCCGAGCGCATTGAGATTCCGGTCCTGCCTTTGCGTGACGTGGTTGTTTATCCTCATATGGTTATTCCACTATTTGTGGGAAGGGATAAATCAATTCGTTGCCTTGAAGCAGCGATGGACAATGATAAGCAGATTTTATTGGTTGCGCAGAAAGATGCAGCAACTGACGACCCATCCATTGCCGACCTGTATGAAGTGGGTACAGTCGCGTCTATCTTGCAGTTGCTAAAACTTCCTGATGGCACCGTGAAAGTGCTGGTGGAAGGTCTTCAGCGTGCAGAAATTAAAAAATTCCGCGAAGATGACTTCTTTATTGCTGATGCTCAGTACACAGAAACCCCAGAAATGGATGAGCGTGAGCAAGAAGTGCTGGTGCGTACAGCCATCAGCCAGTTTGAGGGCTTCATTAAGCTCAATAAGAAGATCCCACCGGAAGTACTGACTTCGCTAAATGGTATTGAAGAAGCCGCACGTTTGGCAGATACCATTGCGGCGCACATGCCATTGAAGTTGCACGATAAGCAGCAAGTGCTTGAAATCGTGGATATCGCTGAGCGCCTTGAGTTTTTGATGACCATGATGGAATCAGAAATCGATCTGCTACAGGTTGAGAAACGTATTCGAAGCCGCGTGAAAAAGCAGATGGAAAAGAGCCAGCGCGAGTACTACCTCAATGAGCAGATGAAGGCTATCCAGAAAGAACTGGGTGAGCTAGATGATGCGCCTGACGAATTTGAAAGTCTGAAGCTGAAGATTGAAGAATCGAAAATGCCTCAGGAAGCCAAAGAGAAGACTGAGCAAGAGCTTCAAAAGCTCAAGATGATGTCGCCTATGTCGGCAGAAGCCACGGTTGTTCGCAGCTATATCGATTGGATGGTGAGTGTGCCATGGTCGAAGCGTTCAAAAGTGAAAAAGGATTTGGCGAAAGCCGAAGAAATTCTTAACTCTGATCATTATGGTCTTGAGCGTGTGAAAGAACGCATTCTTGAGTACCTCGCAGTACAAAACCGGATCAATAAGCTGAAAGGCCCAATCCTTTGCTTGGTAGGTCCTCCTGGTGTCGGTAAAACCTCGCTGGGTCAGTCAATCGCGAAAGCGACAGGCCGTAAATACACCCGTATGGCGCTAGGCGGCGTGCGTGACGAAGCTGAAATTCGCGGTCACCGTCGTACCTACATTGGTTCATTGCCGGGCAAACTTATCCAGAAAATGGCGAAAGTGGGCGTGAAAAACCCATTGTTCCTGCTGGATGAGATCGACAAGATGTCTTCAGACATGCGCGGCGACCCGTCGTCAGCATTGCTAGAGGTTCTGGACCCCGAGCAAAACAATGCGTTCAACGACCATTATTTGGAAGTTGACTACGACTTGTCTGACGTGATGTTTGTAGCAACGTCGAACTCGATGAATATCCCTGGTCCTTTGCTTGACCGTATGGAAGTAATTCGTCTTTCCGGTTACACGGAAGATGAGAAGCTAAACATCGCTAAGCAGCACTTGTTGGATAAACAAGTTCAGCGCAATGGCCTCAAGCCTAGCGAAATCAAGATTGAAGACTCGGCCATCATTGGCATCATTCGTTACTACACGCGTGAAGCGGGTGTCCGTAGCCTTGAGCGTGAGATTTCGAAGCTGTGCCGTAAAGCAGTGAAAGAAATCTTGCTGAACAAAGAGCTGAAATCCATCACCATCGATCAAGATAACTTGAAAGATTACTTGGGCGTGCAGCGTTTTGACTTCGGTAAAGCGGACGAGAGCAATCGCGTTGGACAGGTCACTGGCCTTGCATGGACATCAGTGGGCGGCGATTTGCTGACTATTGAGACCGAATCTATGCCGGGTAAAGGTAAACTTTCGCAAACAGGCTCGCTGGGCGATGTGATGCAAGAGTCTATCCAAGCGGCGATGACGGTGGTGCGTACACGTGCTGAGAAGTTGGGTATTAATAACGACTTCTACGAAAAACGCGACATTCATGTCCACGTACCAGAAGGTGCAACACCGAAAGATGGCCCAAGTGCGGGTATCGCGATGTGTACGGCACTGGTTTCTAGCCTAACAGGTAACCCTGTACGTTCTGATGTGGCGATGACGGGTGAAATCACGTTGCGTGGTGAAGTGCTCCCGATTGGCGGCTTGAAGGAAAAACTTCTTGCGGCTCACCGTGGCGGAATTAAAACGGTGATCATTCCAAAAGAGAATGAACGTGATCTGGAAGAGATTCCTGACAATGTGAAAGCGGACCTCGATATCCATGCTGTGCGCTGGATCGACGATGTTCTGACCCTTGCATTGCAGGACAACCCGCTAGGAATCGAGCTTGTCACCGCGAAAAAGAGTGACGCGTAGCAAAATTAAGCAACGTAAAAGGCTGACAGTCAGTAAAAGGCTTGTCAGCCTTTTTTTTGAGGGCTAAGTTAAGAGAAACGCTGCAAGCCCTTAATACATAACAGCTACAGCGTTTTACAGCCTAGTTTGATAACTAAGGCGATGACTAATTATTCGCCACCGCAAAAAATGGGATTTGTGGTTCGTTTGTAAAGGGGATGAAAAAGTGAACAAGTCGCAGTTAATTGATAAAATCGCAGAAGACGCAGATCTGTCTAAAGCATCAGCGGGTCGCGCACTAGACGCACTGATTGACGCAGTATCAGGCAGCCTGAAAGATGGTGATCAAGTGGCTCTAGTGGGTTTTGGTACGTTCTCTGTTCGTGAGCGTTCAGCACGTACTGGTCGTAACCCACAGACTGGCGCTGAAATTGATATTCCAGCAGCAAAAGTACCTGGCTTTAAAGCGGGTAAAGCTCTGAAAGACGCGGTTAACTAATCTTAGTTTTACGATTGCTCTTTGTCGCAGAGAGCCTAGTTAATGGCTGTAATGTCTGAGACATCAGCGTATAATCGGGCTTAATCAGAGTGTAAAGGCGCATCTCGGGATGCGCTTTTTTAGTTTTTAATTACTGAGTTTTATTTTTAAGACGAACGTTTCAATTTAGCAGGAGTGGCGGCACGTTATGATGGAGCGACTACGCGAAGGCGTAAACAGCATCGCGGTTAAGATCATCTTAAGCCTTATTATCTTTTCCTTTGCCTTTGCGGGTGTCGGTGGTTACCTAGCAGGTGGCACTGAGGTTCCAGCGGCTAAAGTGGGTGATCTAGAAATTAGCCGCAGCCAATTTGAGCAAGCTTATCAAAATGAGCGCGCGCAAATGCAATCACAAGCAGGAGAATTCTTCTCAACGTTGTTGAGCGATCCTAGCTATCTGGCTCAATTCCGTCGCAGTGTTCTTGACCGCATGGTAGACCAATCTCTTCTTGATCAAGAAGCAGACAGACTGGGTCTTCGCGTGAGTGATTTGCAGATAAAGCAATCAATCCGCGAAATGCAGGCATTTTCAAGCAACGGTGTGTTTAATAACGATCTGTACCTATCGGCACTACGTCGTAATGGCCTAAGCCCAGATCAGTTTGCCGAATACGTTCGTCAAGACATGGTTCGTGAACAACTCGTGAATGCACTGCTAAACAGTGAGTTTGCGTTGGAAGACGAACTAGAAGCTTTGTATAAGCTTGAAGGTCAAACGCGTACTGTTCGTACGTTGACACTGCCACTCGCTGATTTTGCAGATCAAGCAGACATCACGGCTGAGCAGAAAGCTGCGTACTATGAGCAAAACCCGGGTCAATTTGTTCGTCCAGAGCAGTACAAGCTGTCTTATGTTGAACTGACGGGCGCAGGCGTTGCCGATGTTGCTGACATCACTGACGAAGAAGCAAAAACGTACTACGAGGCGAACCTTGCTTCTTATGGCACGTCTGAGCAACGTAAAGTTAGCCACATTATGATCCAAGGCGACGACAGCGCTGCGCAAGATAAAGCAAAGGAAGTTCTTGCTGAATTGAATGCGGGTGCTGATTTTGCAGAATTGGCTAAGACGCGTTCTGATGACACGTTCAGTGCAGAGCAAGGCGGTCAACTTGATTGGTTCGATAAAGGCGTGATGGATGCCGCGTTCGAAGATGCCGCGTTTGCATTGGTAAATGCTGGTGATGTTTCTGACGTTGTTCAATCTGACTTTGGTTTCCACATCATTCAACTGGATGAAGTGAAACCTTCAGATGCGAAGCCTTTCGCTGAAGTTCGTGATGAGATTATTGCGCGATTGAAGCAACAGCATGCAGCAGAGAAGTTCTATGCACTATCAAACGAACTGGCTGAGAAAGCGTTTGAAATGCCAGACAACCTTGATGAAGCCGCTGCATCAGCGAACACCAATGTGACGAAGACTGACTTTATCGCATTGAATGAGCTTTCTGGTTCGCTTGCTAACCCTACTGTGGTTCAAGCATTGCAAACCCCAGAAGTGCGTGAAGATGGCTTGAACTCTGACATCATTGAGATTGCGCCAGAGCATGTCATTGTTGTGCGTGTCGACGAGGTGCGTCCTGAAACAGTGTTGCCATATGAAGAAGTGGAAGCACAAGTGACCACATTGCTGAAACGCCAAGAAGGCGAGAAAGCAGCAAACGCACTTGCGGATACTTTGTTGGCGGAATTGAATGATGGCAACGATGCTGGTGTGAATGCTTCTGGTTATGTATTCAGCAAAGCGGCAGAGCTTGCTCGTATGTCTCCTGAGCGTGAAGTGGTTGAGTTAGTCTTTACTCTGCCAGCGCCTGCAAAGGATGCTAGCGAGTATGGCCAAACGCGTTCTGTTAATGGCGATGTGCTCATTGTGGCTCTGGATAGCGTCAAAGACCCAGAGACCGAAAGCATTAGCCTAGAGAGCCAAATGGCTGATCGCGTCGCGCGTTCAACCGCTAACGCTGATCTAACTGCGTTGATTGCACAGTTGAAAGAAAACACAGAAGTGACTTACTCATTAGAAACGGCGGAGCAATAATCACGGATATTTTGAAGTGATTGCTAGACTGTTGTAATTGACTAGTCACATCGACGGGGAGCTTTAAGCTCCCCGTCGTTTTTTTATGCATGGAAATGGAGCTAATACGGGCGACCCTTATGCTGGAGTGGATTTTGTGCAAATCATCTTGATCAACAATCTATTCATATTGAGGAATCGGACATGTTAAAAACTCTTATTTCGTCGTTGGTGCTGACGATGGCGTTACTCGCGAGCCCAGCAGTTTCGGCGCAAGACGGCGCGCAAGGCACCCCTGTTGAGGTGAACATCAATACCGCTGAAGTCGAAGAGCTGGATAAGTATCTGGAAGGTATTGGTAAGAAAAAAGCGCAAGCTATCATCGATTTTCGTGACGAAAATGGTGCGTTTGATACCATTGATGCACTGTCAGGAGTTAAAGGGATTGGCAATGCTATCGTAGAAAAGAATCGCGACCGCATAACGCTCTAATTCACAACAACAAGGCTGTGTGTTGGGGAGCACGCTCTCCCTATCTATTTCATTGTTCGCTATCTTCTTTCAGTATTCAGTATTCAGTATTCAGTTTTCTTCTCTCGTCTTTTTCAGTCTTTGATGTTCTTCTTAGTTTGAGTTGTCCGGTTATTGCTTTAGGCAGGTTTTTTACGCGAAAAGCTTGAGAAAACCGCAGCAGCACAACAGAATGGATCAAGATCTCTCGTTTCAACCACGCTAAGTCAACTAAGCTAAGCCAACCAAGCTAAGTCAACCAAGCTAACTCAGCTAAGCCAAGGATGCCATGAGCCAGAAACATAGCCACTTCTTTGCCCATCTTGCCAGAATGAAACTCATCTATCGCTGGCCGTTAATGCGAAATGTGTTCAATGAGAATATCTCTGAACATAGCCTTCAAGTCGCGTTTGTCGCGCATGCTCTTGCTTTGATAGACAACAAAAAATTTGGCGGGAATCATTCCCCAGAGCGCGTGGCGCTGCTCGCCATGTTTCACGATTGCAGTGAAGTATTTACGGGGGATTTACCGACGCCTATTAAATACTTCAATCCCGCTATTGCTGACGAATACAAAAAGATTGAGCGCATTGCCGAAGACAAACTGATCTCCATGCTTCCAGAAGAGTTTCGCGACGACTATCGTCCATTGATTGATAGCGAAGCAATTGATGCCGAGGACTACAACATTGTTAAGCAAGCCGACGCGATATGCGCGTATTTGAAGTGCTTGGAAGAGCTGTCGGCAGGGAACCATGAGTTCGAACAGGCAAAGCGTCGCCTAGAAACCACCATGGAACAAAGAGGCAGTAAAGCCACTGCGTACTTTATGTCGACGTTTGCCGTTAGCTTTGGCTTAACGCTTGATGAGATCAGTGATGAACAAATTTGATGTTTCCTCTGCATGGGAAGCGCGTTTAGCCCAAGAGAATAAGCAACGCCGGAATGACAAGCGCACGGTGTTTCAGCGCGACCGTGCGCGCATATTGCATTCTGCTGCGTTTAGACGACTGCAAGCCAAAACGCAGGTGCTGGGTGCCGAGCACAGCGACTTCTATCGCACGCGTTTGACGCACTCTCTCGAAGTCTCCCAAATTGGTACAGGGATTGTTGCTCAACTTAAAGAGAAGCAGCCCGATTTTCGCTCTCTGCTCCCGTCGACCAGTTTGATGGAAAGCTTGTGTCTGGCACATGATATTGGTCATCCGCCGTATGGTCATGGCGGCGAAATCGCTCTCAATTACATGATGCGCAATGATGATGGCTTTGAAGGTAATGCTCAAACATTTCGAATTGTCTCTTTGCTAGAACCTTATACCGAGCATGATGGCATGAACTTGGCGCGCCGAACGCTATTGGGCTTGTTGAAATATCCGACCTTGCTTAAGCATACCCGACGTCACCAACTGCCTGAGGACGTGAGCGCGTTTCGCCATTTAAGAGCGGCGGAGTGGCACCCTGCCAAAGGCATATACCAAGATGATGCCGATCGGTTTGATTGGGTGTTAGGTGCGTTATCAGACGATGATGCAGCGCTGTTTACTTCGCTTCGACGTGAGCCGACCAATAGCGATCATGGACGCAGTGAATACAAATCGCTGGATTGCTCCATCATGGAACTGGCTGACGACATTGCTTATGGTGTGCACGATCTAGAAGATGCGATTGTGATGGGCATTGTGCAGCGCGATCAATGGCAAGAAGCCGTTGCTAGTAAGATTGCGGAGTGCGGTGACCCATGGCTCGAATCCAATATTGGCCATTTGAGCGAACAAATGTTTGGCCAGCACCACGAGCGCAAAGATGCCATTGGCGCTCTTGTGAACACCTTGCTGACGTCGATAGCCATCGAACCCGCTGTGCAAAATGGAGTGAATCGGTTTGACGATCCGCTTTTACAGTGGAATGCCAAATTGACCGATGTGATGCACCACGTGCTGGGGGTACTCAAGGCATTTGTGAGTGAATATGTGGTACAAAAACCCGAGCTTCAAGTGATTGAATACAAGGGACAGCAATTGGTGATGGAGTTGTTCGAAGCGTTTGATGCTGACCCGAATCGTTTGTTGCCAGAGGCCACTCGAGCACAATGGCGACAAGATGTGGCGGAGGGGAAAACAGGTCGACGTGTCATCGCAGACTATATTTCAGCGATGACGGATGGTTATGCCCAACGCCTGTACGCCACAATGTTTACAGCGGTCAATCAAGGGCCATTGCATCAAGCTCGTTAGGAAATAGGAGAGCAGGACCTTAACCTCTTTTCATTCATCTTTTTTCCCGTAATGCCGCTCATATACCCCTGGCGGCATTTGGCTTATCTGAAACTCTATCATCCCATCAAATGCGGTCAGCAATGGCTGATAGCGCTCACCATCATGAGTCATGGCTGATAGAGCGTAATATCCCGCTTCTACTGTCGACAGTCCGCCTTCAATCGGTGATTTACGAATGCGGTAATTTCCTTCACTAATGTCATCGAGCTTCACTGCTGGCAAGCTATGTAAGTTGCGCGAAAGCTGGTACATCTTAAATGCTTTTCGCCATGTCCCATCAAGCAAGATTATCCCGCGCGCGTTTTTTGTATCGGTATCGTTATGGGTACCGATATGAGCAGGGGTATCTATATGAGTAGGGATATCGATATCTGCGTGGTCTTTGTCATTTGCAGTCGCTTGCCAACGAGAGATGGGCACGGCGTCATCGGAAGGGTAGAGCAATGCAAAATCGATGTTCTCTGTAGCCAACTTGGTATTCAGTTCGGCATGGTCAGAAAAATCCTCACCCACGAACAAGGCGCAATGAGGTAGCGACAGCGACAAAATACGTGCTGTACCAATGGGCTGATTCACTTCTGATGGGTGCTGAAGCACGATGACTGGCACGTCACTGTCAATGCGTGAAATGAAGTGACAAATACAGGCCTTTTTGGCTTTCCCGCAATGTTCGCAATATCGACTGGCTTTCTTATTCATTACCACGGTACGCTATAACTAAATGAAATCTCGAGCGTTGGAGACACGATTGTCAGTTTCTCGAATACTGGTTCTTTTGGTGGTTATCACCTTGTTCGCACAGGTTCCCGTTGTTCATCAGGCGCTGGTTTGGGATCGCCTTGAAATTCAAGCGGGTCAGTGGTGGCGAATCGTAACAGGAAACCTGACTCACACCAATGCCATACACATGATGATGAATTTGGCGGCACTATTTGTTTTGGTGTGGTTGCACCGTGTCTATTATTCATCCCGAGCGTTAATCATGATGTTCGCCAGCATGATGGTTGTCATTGGGCTTGTGATGTTTATGAGTCCATTTGATTGGTACGCGGGGCTTTCCGGTGTGTTACATGGTTTGTTCGTTTTTGGTGTAGTGCGAGACATTCAGAACAAAGTACCGCTGGGATGGCTGATGTTAGGCGGTGTGACGCTCAAGCTACTGTACGAAGCTTATACCGGTGGAGATTCCATGACAGCCGAGCTGATCGAAGCGGGTGTGGCGTATCAGGCTCATTGGGCGGGGGCGGCTGTGGGGTTGGTCTTTGCCTTGGTTTGGAAAGAAAGTGCTGGTAAGGATAGTCAGGACATAGGACCTAGGACCTAGGACCGCATTTCTGCGATCCCAGCTCCCAGTCTCATTGGACGTTTATTGACTGTAGGTCGATAGGAAGCGCTCAAAGCGGCCAATCGCCAGTTCTAAGTCGTCTACGCGAGGTAAGGTCACAATGCGGAAGTGGTCAGGTTTAGGCCAGTTGAAGCCAGTGCCATGCACCATCAATACTTTTTCCTGCATCAGGAAATCCAGCATCATTTTCTCATCGTCGTAGATTTTATAACGCTTGGTATCAATTTTCGGGAAGAGGTAGAGTGCGCCTTTTGGCTTCACACAGCTCACGCCCGGAATTTGATTGAGCAGCTCGTGGGCTTTATCACGTTGCTCAAGCAGACGTCCGCCCGGCAAAATCAGCTCGTTAATGCTCTGATAGCCACCTAGCGCAGTTTGAATCGCATGCTGCATTGGCACGTTGGCACACAAGCGCATGGAAGACAGCATTTCCAATCCAGCAATATAGCTCTTTGCTTTGTGAAGCGGGCCAGAAAGAATCATCCAACCTGAACGGAAGCCACATACTCGATAGGATTTAGACAGACCACTGAACGTGACACAGAAAACGTCAGGCGCCAATGGTGCTATCGAATGGTGTTGTGCGCCGTCGTACAAAATCTTGTCGTAGATTTCGTCTGCGAAAATGATCAGGTTGTTCTGACGTGCGATTTCCGCAATCTCAAGCAGGAAGTCACGGCTGTATACCGCGCCCGTTGGGTTGTTCGGGTTGATCAGTACGATGCCTTTGGTATTTGGTGTGATCTTGGCTTTGATGTCAGCCAAGTCAGGGTACCAATCAGACTCTTCGTCACACATGTAGTGAACAGGTTTACCGCCAGACAAAGATACAGCCGCTGTCCACAATGGGTAATCAGGAGACGGAACCAATAACTCATCGCCGCTGTTCAGCAGGGCTTGCATCGACATCACGATCAGCTCAGATACGCCATTCCCCAAATAGACGTCTTCAACATCTAAATCGAGCATGCCGCGTTTTTGGTAGTGCTGAACCACGGCTTTACGGGCTGAGTAAATGCCTTTCGAATCACAATAGCCTTGAGAGGTCGGCAGATTGCGGATCACATCAACCAGAATTTCATCCGGTGCATCAAAGCCAAAAGGGGCTGGGTTGCCGATGTTCAGTTTTAGAATTTTGTGGCCTTCTTCTTCGAGGCGCTTAGCCTGCTTCATCACTGGACCACGAATGTCGTAACAGACATTATCCAGCTTGTTCGACATCCCGATATCTTGCATCATGATTCCTGAGCGTAAATTTTGTTATTTGCAGTAAATTACACTAACGAAAGGGGTTATATAAGTAGCTAATAGTAAAAAGCAGCGAAAAGGAGAGAAATCAATGATTAAATCCTGTTTAACCCAGACGTTATGCTAGAACATTCGATTTTCATCATAAACAATAAGGCTGTAGAATGGCTTTCCAACAGGAAATATTATCGAGTTTGTCGCGAATTACTGGCTGTTGATGTAAAAACCGCCATTTGGGTGATATTTTGCACACCCAACACACGTGGAACGTGTGATCACTGGTCGCGACGGGGATGGCCCCGCTATGTATTCAAGCATATTTAGGTTGCATGAATGTCGTTAGCAAACTGCAATACCCAAGGAATCGGGCACTTTGTGAGAATTTAGTGAGGTTAGTGTGACCGATTTAAACCAAGCGATAGCCCAGCTTGTTGATTCCTTGTCGACGTTATCTCCGCTCCCTTATCAGTTAAGGGTGTGTTTTTCTTGGCCCGAGTCGGTCGACCCGATCGAGTGGCTTGATGCCCAACCAATATTTCCTAAATTCTATTGGCAAACCCGCGACACTCGCGATGAAGTGTTAGTGCTGGGCCAGGTGAAAACCTTCACTGATCCGCTTGCGGCTGAGACCGTTCTTGCTTCAGGGCAGCGTATATGGGGCGGTCGCTCATTTGATGGACGAACAGAGCGCAATCAGCGTTGTTTGCAGTCTTTTTTCTTCTTGCCTCAAATCGAGATTGCGCGTCAGGATAAGGCATGGAGCATCACAGTTAATCTCGGTGATGATCTGCTTAAGACGCAAGCAGCCCTGTCAAAACTCACACTAACGTATCCGTCACTATCGCCACCTGAATGTCATATCCTTTCCACTGAGCATTTCCCGTCTTACCCGCGATGGTCGAACATGATTGATCGCGCATTGACTCAGATCGATCAGACTGATTTGCAAAAGGTGGTACTCGCGAGAAAGACGTCTTTGTCTTTGGATAGAACGGTATCTGCAGCACAGTTGCTCAAGGCCAGCCGTGACCAGAACAGCGCTAACTTCCACTTTATGTTGGCGTTGGACGCTAAACACTGTTTTGTTGGCTCTACGCCCGAGCGGTTGTTTCATCGTCAGGCACAAGCACTTTCCACGGAAGCATTGGCAGGCACGATCGGTCGAGGAGTCAGCTCAGAAGATGACCTAGCGTTGGCGCAGTGGCTGTTGAATGACAGCAAGAACGCGTACGAGAATCGTTTGGTGGTGGAAGACATTTCAGCCCGCCTTGCCGATTACTGTGAAACGCTGGCGGTTGAAGAAACGCCGCACCTCGTGCGTTTGCGCAAAGTGCAGCACTTAAAACGATCGATTGATGCGGTACTCAACCATGACGTGACTAGCTCTGCTTTGCTAGATAGTTTGCAGCCGACAGCGGCTATCGCGGGACTACCTCGTGAGAGCGCCGTTTCGTTTATTGTTGAAAACGAACCCTTTGTTCGCGGTTGGTATAGTGGCTCGGTGGGGTATTTGGGTACACAACAAAGTGAATTTTGTGTCGCGATACGCAGCGCCTTGATGATGGGCGATGCGCTGCATTTGTTTGCAGGTGCAGGTATTGTTCCCGGCTCCGATGCCTTAAGTGAATGGCACGAACTTGATAGAAAAGTATCGACTTTGCTGAGTCTTCTTAAACCTATCCCAGATGCTACTCGCGAGAAAAAAGCAGGATAATTCCTTTGATTTCAAATCATACCGCCTTAAGCCAAGGCACTTTAAACCAAGTCACGTTAAACCGTATCTGGTCTCGCCTTGTGCTGACCTCGCTGGTGCGGTCGGGCGTCGTGGATATCTGTATTGCTCCTGGCTCTCGCTCAACGCCACTCACGCTTGAGGCTGAGTGTCTTAAACGCAACAACCCGAATATTACCCTTCATACCCATTTTGATGAGCGTGGCTTAGGCTTTTTGGCGCTAGGTCTGGCGAAAGCCTCTCAGCGCCCTGTGGCGGTGATTGTGACTTCTGGTACGGCAGTCGCGAATTTATTGCCAGCGGTGGCCGAGAGCGGGCTGACGCGCGAAAAGCTGGTGCTTTTAACCGCCGACCGACCGTCGGAGCTAATTCAATGCGGTGCAAACCAAGCGATTGGGCAAAAGGCAATTTTTGGCGAACACGCGGATCAGTTCTGTGATTTACCGTCGCCGACCCAAACGATAACGCCGACATGGTTGTTGTCGCTGTTGAGCGAAGCCTTGCATCAGCAACGGGAAAGTGGTGGCAGCTTGCATGTCAATTGCCCGTTCCCTGAGCCTTTATACGGCGATATGGATGATGCGAGTCAGTATCTTGCTCCTGTATTGCCATGGTTAGACGGAGATAAACCCTATTTAAGCTTCACAAGAATGTCTCCATGCTTGGAAGATGTGAACGTGCAATGGCAGCATGTGGTCAACAAGCAGGGCGTGCTGATCGCGGGTCGCATGACGCAAGGCGATCGCAAAGCTGTCCAAGTGCTTGCCGACCAACTTGGTTGGCCTCTATTAACCGACCCTCAAGCCGGACAAGGCTCTGACTATGCTGGCTTTGATGTCTGGTTACAAAACCCGGCCTGTGTAGAGTTGTTAAAACGCGCAGAGTGCCTTGTGCAGTTTGGCAGCCGTTTGGTATCCAAACGCTTAGGGCAGTTTATTGCATCGTTTGAGGGTGACTATTGGCTGGTGGATGAGCATCAAGGCCGACTCGATCCTTCCCATAAGCCTGCATATCGCGTCATTGCAGCGCCATCCGCTGTGGCTAACACATTGACTGAACGCACGCGCCAGATGAACCTGCCGCAACCTGTGAATAGTTGGGCGAGTGAGCTAGCGAATGCCAGCCAACAGTATTTGTCGTTACTTCAGGAGCGAAACTGCTCTTCTTCTGGCGTATCTGAAGTTGCATTTGCCACTGATAGCGCCGATTGGATAACGCCGGATTGCGATGTGTTTATTGGCAACAGTATGGCAATACGCTTGTTGGACATGTGTGCCTGTTTGCCGGATGTGTCCGTGTTTGCCAACCGCGGCGCGTCGGGCATTGATGGCTTGATAGCGTCGGCGGCAGGGGTTCAGCGAACACGTCAAAAAGCCATGCTATGCCTGCTAGGAGACACGTCAGCGCTTTATGATCTGAATAGCTTGGCGTTGTTGGCGAATAACCCTCACCCGTTAGTGATGGTAGTGATTAACAATAACGGCGGCGGTATTTTCGATATGTTGCCCGTGCCGGAAGCTGAAAAAGACACTTACTATCGCATGCCTCATGGCGTCGAATTCTCCCATGCAGCGGCTATGTTTGGGCTAGGGTATGCCAACCCGACGACGTTGATGAAAGCACGTGAAACTTGCCTCGAAGCGCTGAATCAAACGGGCACGACAGTGATTGAACTGACGGTGCCATCAGGTGAGTGCGGCCGTGATTTGAAAGCCCTCTTTGAAGCCGTTCGCCATGCCAACCTGTTGTAACCCATTATCGGCTCGCGTCTCTGGCGCCAAAGGCCGACCTGCTATTGTATTTCTTCATGGATTGCTTGGTTCGAGTAAAGATTGGCAAGGAGTCGTTGATATTCTTGAACAAGATTTTACGTGCTTGACGATCGATCTTCCCGGGCATGGCAATAGCAAAAACGTACGTGTTGAAGATATGGGCGAGGCTAACGGCTTTGAAGAAACGGGCAGATTAGTTATTCAAGCCATTCAATCCCATCTCAATCAACCATTCTGGCTTGTTGGTTATTCTTTGGGCGCTCGTATTGGCATGTACTTGTGTGCTTTCTTGCGTCAAGAACTGACAGGCAACGCTAGTATGCTGGGGCTTATCATCGAAAGCGGTCACACTGGTTTACCGGAGAGTGAACGTGGCGCGAGATTTGAAAACGATGAGCGATGGGCTGTGCGATTTGAACACGAACCCATGTTTGATGTGCTTCAAGACTGGTATCAACAAGCGGTCTTTTCTTCACTAAATCATGAGCAAAAACAAAGTTTGGTGACCATCCGCAGTGATAACCTCGGCATTGAAGTAGCCAGCATGTTGCGTGCCACATCTTTGGCAAAGCAACCGTTGCTGATTGAGCCCCTCAAAACGAGCGGCCTGCCGCTTTATTATTTTTGTGGCGAGAACGACCCCAAATTTGGTGCGCTGGCGATGCATTCGGGATTTGATTTCCTGACGATTCCAAACGCTGGACACAATATTCACGCTGAACAGGCAACCCTGTTTAGCCAGCACGTAAAACGGCTGATCAACACATTAACGAATTGATGGAAGCATTATGGCGATAACAACAGGTTTAACTGAACAGGAACTCTATGCATCGGTAGAGTGGAATGACTGCTCTGAAGGCTATGAAGACATTCTTTTTCATAAGTCTGTTGACGGCATTGCTCGTATTACGATTAACCGTCCTGAAGTGCGTAATGCGTTTCGTCCGCAAACCGTCAACGAGATGATCAAAGCGCTGGCTGATGCGCGCTATGACGAAAAAGTGGGCGTGATTGTGCTAACCGGCCAAGGCGAGCATGCGTTTTGCTCTGGCGGCGACCAGAAGATTCGTGGCGATTACGGCGGCTACCGTGACGACCAAGGTACGCACCACCTCAACGTGTTGGATTTCCAACGTCAAATCCGTACGTGCCCGAAACCAGTCATTGCTGCAGTCGCAGGTTATGCCGTGGGTGGCGGACATGTATTGCACATGATGTGTGATTTGACGATTGCTGCTGACAACGCGCAGTTTGGCCAAACTGGCCCGAAAGTGGGTTCATTTGATGGCGGCTGGGGTGCTTCTTACATGGCACGTATCGTGGGCCAGAAGAAAGCGCGCGAGATTTGGTTCCTTTGTCGTTTCTATGACGCGCAAGAAGCGCTGGATATGGGACTGGTTAACCATGTTGTACCTTACGCTGAACTGGAACGTGAAACCGTGCGCTGGTGTCGTGAAGTGCTTCAACACAGCCCAATGGCACTGCGCTGCTTGAAAGCGGCATTGAATGCAGACTGTGATGGTCAGGCTGGCCTGCAAGAGCTGGCGGGCAACGCGACCATGATGTTCTACATGACAGAAGAAGGTCAGGAAGGACGCAACGCATTCAATGAAAAGCGTCGTCCTGACTTCGATAAATTCCCGCGTAACCCTTAATGGGAATGGCAATGAGACACGCGACGATTTATCGCTATGCTTTGCCAATGGACAGTGGTGTGATTTTACGTCACACCCGTCTTGCCACACGTGATGGGTTTATCGTCGAGTTGCGTGAGAACGGTCAGTTAGGGCGCGGTGAAATTGCGCCTTTGCCTGAGTTCAGCCAAGAGACTGCCGACGACGCTGCTGTGCAAATTGAGCAAGTACTGTTAGATTGGCTTGAAGATAAATCGATCGATTGGGATACGCTTTTCCCATCGGTTGCCTTCGGACTTTCCGTGGCGTTGGCAGAACTTCATGGTGAGTTACCCGCGCAAGGTAACTTCCTTGCCGCGCCGTTGTGCAGCGGCGATCCGGATGAGTTGGTGCAAAAGCTGGCTGAGTTGCCGGGTGAGAAAGTTGCCAAGATCAAGGTCGGAATGTATGAAGCGATCCGTGATGGCATGGTGGTGAATATGTTCCTTGAGGCGATCCCTGATCTCACCCTGCGTCTTGATGCCAACCGCCAGTGGACGCCGACCAAAGCTCGCCAATTCGCTAAGTATGTCAGCCCTGAATTTCGCTCTCGTATCGCGTTTCTGGAAGAGCCTTGTCAAACACCCGCTGAAAGCTTGGTATTTGCGCAAGATACTGGGATTGCGATTGCTTGGGATGAAACCGTGCGTGATGACGGCTTTGTCGTGAGTACACAAGATGGTCTGAGTGCCGTGGTAATAAAACCCACGCTGGTGGGCAGTGTGCAGAAGGTTCAAAGCCTAGTTGCACAAGCGCATGCTTTGGGGTTAGTCGCTGTGATCAGCTCCAGCCTTGAGTCCAGCTTTGGCTTAAATCAATTAGCCCGCCTTGCCCAATGGCTAACGCCGAACATACTGCCAGGTTTAGATACGGTGGATTTATTTGGTGCGCAACTTGAAGTGCCTTGGCCAAATTGTTCATTGCCACTTGTATCGTTATCCGACTGCGACCTGACATGGCAACAAACCAACCAATAAGCTTTGCACAATGGCCGTGGCATCACTGGATGGCGTTACATCCGGATGCTGCGGCGATTTGCTGTGACAGTCAAATCATCAGTTGGCGACAGCTTTGCAATGACATTGATAGGGTAGGGTTCGACTCTACTCTGTCAAACCGCTCGCTTGTCGCTATCCTTAGTGAAAACCGATATGACACCTTGGTACACATGCTGGCAGCTTGGCAGTATGGCTTTGCAACCTTGATGCTCAACCCTGCGTTTTCGGAATCTACCCGTAACGACATCTTCGAACGTGTTGGTATTGATGCGCTTATTGCGCCATCGAATGAGTCATCATTTCCTTCTGATGCTATTTCGTCTCCTTCATTTGTATCCACTTCGTCTGTTTGCGACTCGTCAGTTTCAAGTACCGTCGATTACGATCCTCAGCGCTGTCTGACATTGACACTAACGTCTGGCTCCAGCGGTGCGCCCAAAGCGGTTGCTCACTCTGCTAGCAATCACCTTGCTAGCGCGTCTGGGTTATTCTCGTTGATGCCTTTTGCATCGTCTGATTGCTGGTTGTTGTCACTGCCTTTGTTTCACATTTCCGGTCTTGCGATTGTGTGGCGTTGGCTGGCGAAAGGCGCGACGTTGAAAATCGCGGATACACAGGGTAATAACCTAATGACGGCGCTTAATGGCGCAACTCATGCCTCACTGGTGCCGACGCAATTGGCGCGTTTGGTGGAAGCAGGAAAGCCATCGAGTTTGCATTCGGTCTTGCTAGGAGGCGCGGTGATCCCACAGTCTTTGGTAGACAGTGCCGAGCAGCAAGGCATTGGCTGTTGGTGCGGATATGGCATGACCGAAATGGCATCGACCATTACTGCTAAACGAGCCAACGGTGCGTTCTCAGTGGGTTCGGCATTGCCGTATCGCGAATTAATGCTGTCTGAGCAAGGTGAAGTTTGGGTGAAAGGTGAAACGCTATCGTTGGGTTACATGGTTGATCGTCAGCTTGAACCGCCGAGCAGTGACTGGTTTCAGACTAAGGATAAGGGCTCGTGGGTGTCAGGACTTAACGATCTGACGATCATCGGTCGCCTTGATAACATGTTTATCTGCGGCGGCGAGAATGTACAACCGGAAACGGTAGAGCGCGTGTTAAGCCGCTTTGAGGGCGTATCACAACTGTTTATCGTGCCATTGGCGGATACAACATGGGGACATGTTCCGGTTGCTATTGTAGAGGGCGATATTGATGCCGCCGCATTTTTGGCATGGTCGAAGTCGCAGTTGCCGGCCTACCAATGTCCAAAGACAGTATTTTCGTTACCTACAGACCTGCAGTCGGGGGGAATCAAAATCTCTCGCCAGACACTGTCGGTCTGGCTGCATGAACATGTCCATTCTCTTGGCGACGTGTGCGAATCTAACTGATCTCTCCACGTAACGCTTTCACCGCATTAAATAATCGCTCTGATGAAGCATCGTTCGGTGAGACTGGCGACCCCGCTTCAATGATGACATTGGAGCGACAGCATCTCGGCATCTTCAACAAGGCGCGACCGCCTTCTCGGCTAAAGTAACTTCCCCACAAACCTTTTAACGCAACGGGGATAACAGGGACTGGCGTTTGCTTGAGGATCAAATCAATTCCACGCTTGAACGGGATCATCTCGCCATCAGAGGTCAGTTGCCCTTCTGGGAAAATACACACCAATTCTCCTTCATTCAGCTGTTCTTTGATCTGATTGAGCGCACAACGGATAGAGCCGCTGCTGAGCTTGATAGGGATCACTCGACTGGCTTTGAAAAAATAGTGCAGCACGGGAAGGTGGTAATAGTCTTCATCCATCACAAAGCGAATGGGACGAGGGCATGCGCCAGCCAGCAAAAGGGCATCCACATAACTGACATGGTTACTCACCAACAACGCGCCCCCTTCTTCAGGTATGTGCTGCAAATTTTGATGTTTCACACGGTAAACGCTATGGCTGAGCAGCCAAACAATAAAGCGCAGTGCGAACACGGGCACTTGCTTACCAACGTACAACGCCACCGTGAGGTTCATGAGAGACAAGACCAAAAAGAAGGCGGGAATGCTGAGCTCTACGACGCCAAGTAACACAATGGCGAGTATGGCGCTGACCACCATGAACAGTGAGTTGTAGATATTGTTCGCGGCGATCACTTGTGAGCGTTCACTTTCCGCCGAGCGGCTTTGCATCATGGCGTAGAGAGGAACAATGAAAATGCCGCCGAATATGCCGATAAACAGAAGATCGACAAATACCCACCACAGCGACGGTTCGGATATGAAATCAATAAATGAGTGAGTGACGGGCACGATGTCTGGTGTTGAGAACAGAAGGTGCGCGCCAAATATCGTTAAGCCTAACGCACCAATTGGCACAATGCCGGGCTCGATACGGTGGCCGGATAGTTTGTCACACAGAAGCGAGCCAAGGGCGATGCCGATGGAAAACAGTGTCAGTAAAAAAGACACTGAGGCTTCGTTACCCCCTAAGTAGAGCTTGGCGTAATTGGGAAACTGCGTGAGGTAGCTTGCACCTAAAAACCAAAACCAACTGATCCCAAGAATGGATTGCAGCACGACTTTGTCTTTGTGGGCAATGGCTAAGGTGGTTTTCATTTGACGAACGGGGGCGAAATCTACCTTTAATGAAGGGTTACCTGCGTCAGCCTCGGGAATGTGCCGTGCGCTAAGGTAACCAAGTACGGCAAAAAGCACCACTGAGGCTGCTGCGAGCAGTTTGGCATCGGTCTGATTCGCAATAACGCCAGCGACGATGGTTCCCAGTAGAATCGCTAAGAAGGTGCCCGTTTCGACCAGTGCGTTACCCGAGATCAATTCGTTCGGCTTCAATGTCTGTGGTAGCAATGCGTATTTGACGGGGCCAAAAAAGGCCGATTGCGTACCCATCAAAAACAGCAACAAAAGTAGCAGCATATAGCTTTCGTAGATAAACGCGACCGCTGCCAAGCTCATAATGACGATTTCGACTAACTTAACGACGCGGATAAATTGCGACTTTTCATACTTGTCGGCGAGTTCACCAGCAAACGCGGAAAAGAGAAAAAAAGGAAGGATGAACAAACCCGCGGCGAGGTTGATAAAGAGGTTGGTACTCATACCCAACGCACTAGGAGCGGCAAAAGCAACCAGAATCAGCAGCACATTCTTGTAAACGTTGTCATTAAACGCACCGAGTGCTTGCGTGACAAAATAGGGAAGAAAACGTTTTTGAGCTAACAGGGCTGATTGCTTCGACATGAAACCTTCTTAAATAGAACCTTTGAAATGGTTAGGCTTCAACCCAGCTAGATAGGTACCCAGTAAGCAGGTTTTCTATCAACCTTCCGCCGTCTACGTGAGCGTCAGTAAAAAGCTTGTCGTCAACACTTAAAAGGGTAATGCCGTGGACGCCTGCCCAAAGCACGCGGCTAGCTTCAATGACATCGTCATCGCTTTTGCTTGGAGATACTTGGCGAAGCAGGGCTTCAAGTAAGCCCGTCATGTTTTCAATTCGATCGCTATGCCATTCGGGCATTTTGTCGCCTTGCATGGTGTGTTCGAACACGAGTTGCCAACGATTAGGGTTGGCGGCAGCGAAATCTAAATACAGGTGCGCCAATGAAAAGAGCGCCTCTTTTGGTGAAGTCGCGTGAGCCAGTTTGTCTTGGGCTTGATGATGAAGATCATCCAAGGTGCGTGCAACGATATGGAGTAGCAATATGTTGTAACTGCCAAAGACGTTCACCAAGGTGCTTGGGACATAACCGATCATGCCGGCAATTTTTCGAAGGCTGAGGGATTGGTAAGGGGCGGAGGCTAGATACTCTTCGACACAATGAAGTGTCAACTCTACCAATTCTTCGCGACTGTGGTCGTTTCTGCGGGCCATTACATCATGCTGCAAAATAGTGAACAATGTTCGATATTCTAGGAGTGCCTGAATTAAAGGGCAAGTAATGTGCCTCTCAGTTTGAAGATATATACCCAAGCAACCTGAAGATGCAGGATTCAGGTTGTTTGGTATATCTGCGAGGCTTAGCGGAAAAACTAGGAGAAACGCTTGGCGTTTTTGATGGAGACTTGATCGTTAAGTGTCCAGAAATCATAAATCACGCCGATGAAGCAAAAGCCAAACGTGACCAAATACAGAATGCCCGAGAGCCATTTCCCCATATACATACGATGAATCCCAAACACGCCTAAGAATGTCAGTAGGATCCAAGCGACTGAGTAGTCATATTGTCCGCTATGGAAGCGGAGATCGGCTTCGCGATCCATGGAAGGGATCAAGAATAAGTCGATGATCCACCCTATGCCCAATAGACCGAAAGTAAACAACCAAATCGTACCGGTGACGGGCTTGCCGTAATAAAAACGGTGCGCACCAAGGAAACCAAAAATCCAAAGTATGTAACCGATAACTTTGCTATGCGTGTCGTTCATATAACCTCCCCTTGAACAGTTAAGCGGCGAGAGTGTAAATCAACTATCGCGCAAAGTGACTGATATAAATCGTATTCGGCCACTTTTTTTTTGCGACGTCGCTAAAAGAAGAATGCTCACTCGCAAAAAAGCGCTTGGTCCCGCGGAAATGGTAAACGATTGGTAACACTTTCCGAGAGGACATGGATTGACTTTATTTGCGATCAGCTTAGCATGAACTCATGTTACGCTTTATGCGTAGTCTTGAAACTGAACGTAAAGGTTTGCAATGAAACGTTTTTTTGGATTGTTCGCGCTGATGTTTGTGATGGTGGTTTCCGCCCCACACGCTGAAGCGAAAAAATTTGGTGGCGGGAAATCTTTCGGCAAAAGCTTTAAGACAGCGCCTGCGCCTAAATCTCAACCAACCAATACAAATTCTATCAACAAGCAAAATGATCCGTCTGCTGCGGCGAAATCGTCGTCTAAAAAAGGCATGCTGGGTGGTTTGATGGGTGGCTTATTGGCTGGTGGTCTAATCGCTGCAATGTTTGGCGGTGCGTTTGATGGCTTCCAGATGATGGACTTCCTGATCATCGCTGTGATTGCGTTTGTACTGTTTAAGATTTTCAAAGGCATGATGGCGGCGAAAAGCGGCGCGATGAATCAGCCCAATCGTCAGGCTTATGCCGGAAACAGTGAGCCAAAAAGCAATGGCTACTACCATGAGCAACCTCAATTTCGCGAGTCGACGGAAACGTCTTCTACCGGTGGTGGCTTTGGTGCTGTGAATAATGATGTACCATTCAACTTCCCGCCAAACTTCGATATGGCAGGCTTCGTGAACGGTTCACGTGAGCACTATCGTATTCTGCAGGGTGCGTGGAATCACAACCAACTTGAAACCATTCAAGAGTATGTGACCCCTGAGCTATACAATGACTTGTCTGAAGAGCGTCGCAAGCTAGATGGCGAGCAGCACACTGAAGTGATGTATGTGGATGCAGAGATTGTTCGTGCAGACTACGATAATCAACGCGCTCAGTTGAGCTTGCAGTTCAGTGGTCGTTACCGCGATGGTCATGAAGGTGTTGAAGAAGATATCACTGACATCTGGCACTTAGAACGCGACATGACACAAGCCAATGCACCTTGGTTGATCGTTGGTATTCAAGCGTAAGATATCATCGCGAGAGAGCTAACAGAGTTGGATCTCGGGTGAGCAGATTATGTTTTGAATATGAAAAGCAGCTGGCTAACAGCTGCTTTTTTTATGGGTATAAGATTCCTGTCATAACGATACAGCGACCTACGTCATTGCTGAATACTCGTATACCCAAGCAACCTGAAGATGCTCGATTTCAGAGGCCATCAGGTTGTTTGGGTATAAGACATCCATGTTGTAGATGTTTGGTTGTTGATGTTTGATGTGAAATATTCTCGTTCGCATATTTGCTGTCACACGGTTAAAGTGTCAAAAAAGCGCCTTGTGGAGTAATTGCGTGAACGCACTGAAAACCCCTACTCACCTTCTGATTGCCATGGCATTTATCATGGCGATGACCTTTTCTGTCTGGAATGTTCTTCTTAATAATTTTGTTATCGAGAAAGCAGCCTTCACGGGCAAAGAAATTGGTATTTTGCAGAGCCTTCGCGAAGTACCTGGCTTCCTCGCATTTACAGCAATCTATTTGCTGCTTTGGTTTCGTGAGCAGACCTTTGCGATTCTATTTCTGGCGGTCATGTGTGTCGGTGTCGCGGTAACAGGATGGTTCCCTAGCGAGTGGGGGCTTTATCTCACCACCGTTGTCATGTCTATTGGGTTTCACTACTTTGAGACGGTCAATCAGTCATTGACGTTACAATGGGTTGATAAGGACAAAAGCGCGCACTTTATGGGGCAAGTATTGGCATGGAAGGGGGCTGCTAGCCTGATTGCCTATGGCACCGTATGGTTAATGATGGAATGGTTTGAAGCAGACTATAACCTCGTTTATATGCTGTTTGGTTTCTTCGGCCTTTGTGCGGTGTTGTTTCTATGGTTCTATTTCCCTTCCTTTGAGTCTCCGCATGTGCAAACTCGCAAACTGATTTTGCGCCAACGCTATTGGCTTTACTACAGCCTGACGTTCCTCAGTGGCGCGAGACGACAAATCTTCATCGTCTTCGCAGGCTTTATGATGGTAGAAAAATTTGGCTACTCTGTTGGCGAAGTCAGCTTGCTGTTTATTATCAACTACCTATTTAACATGCTGTTTGCTACCAAAATCGGTTCTTGGATTGGACGAGTGGGAGAGCGCCGAGCCTTGACGGTTGAGTACATTGGCTTGGCGATTGTGTTTACCAGTTACGCCTTTGTGGAGAATGCCCAAATGGCGGGTGCGCTCTATGTCATTGACCACCTGTTCTTTGCCATGGCCATTGCAATTAAGACTTACTTCCAGAAGATCGCGGACCCACAAGACATTGCATCGACTGCCGGTGTGAGCTTTACTATAAATCACATTGCAGCGGTGGTAATCCCCGCGGCATTGGGTTTGGTGTGGCTTTATTCACCTACAGCGGTATTTTTGGTAGGAACTGGGCTGGCGATATGTTCATTGATTTTGTCGCGCTTTATTCCAACGGCGCCAGACGCCGGTAATGAAGTACGATTCTTCAGCACGAAGCACGCTCAAGATGTGGCATAAATCAAAGTTCTGGTGATTTACCGATATTTGAATACATTGATCGACCAGTTCTTGATCTCGGCACAGTTTACCGTACGTTTGAAGGTCTATATTGACTCAACTGATTGATTGTAAATGATTGCGGGAGGCCTTATGCCATTTACCTCTGAAATGCTTGAAGAAATGAATGTTCTGGTGAAGTTTACGCTTTCAACAGACATGGCTGGAATCAAGGTCCACAGCGATGCCGATCCTATTCTTGTTGCTGCAACTGAGCGACTTTATGAGAAGAAGTTGGTGACAGCAAAAGATGGTGGGTACTTGACGTCTATCGGGCGCGATGCTGTTGAGCACGCGAAAGAAGCTTTGCGCATTCTAAGATCAGAGCCTCAATAAGCGTTTCTGATTACGGTTTCTGATAACTTAACTTCGAAAGCATTTTCTATAGAATGTTAGGTTGCACGTAAAACATCTAACATACTGAAAAAATCCAAATAGCATCTAAATACAAAAGGGAGCCCGAAGGCTCCCTTTTTCATGGGTCATAAACTCAGAAATCTTAAACGTTGCTTCTTACCAAACGTCTTTGTCGATCTCTTTATCAAGCTTTGGAAACTGAGTACGGTCGAAAGTCGGGGTTTTACCCGCTTTGCGTTGCGCTTCATAGTCTTTCAGCAGGGCAAATGCCACGCCAGATAGACCCAAAATAGCCACCAAGTTGATGATCGCCATCATACCCATTGATAGGTCCGCAAAGGCCCATACCGTTGGCAGGTCAACGACTGCACCTACGACAACCATTGCAAGTACCGCAACGCGATAGATATTTATCGCCAGTTTGCTTTTAAAAATGTACTCGATGTTTGATTCGCCATAAGAATAGTTGGCAATCAAGGAGGTAAAGGCAAACAGTAAAATCGCGATAGCAATAAAGCCTGCGCCCCACGGGCCTACTTCAGTAACAAGCGCCGCTTGCGTTAGCGCAATACCGGTAACGCCACTTTCAGTGTCTAGCATGCCTGATAGCAGAATAATCGATGCAGTTGCTGTACAGATAACGATGGTGTCGATAAAAACGCCCAGCATTTGTACATAGCCTTGTGCGGCAGGGTGATTAGGACGCGTTGACGCTGTTGCAGCAGCGTTTGGTGCAGAACCCATACCTGCTTCATTCGAGAACAAACCACGTTTGATACCTTGCATCATCGCCGCACCAATTGCGCCGCCAGCTGCTTGTTCTAAGCCCAGTGCACTTTTGATGATGGTTGCGAAGATCTCAGGCAGAACGC
This sequence comes from Enterovibrio calviensis DSM 14347, assembly GCF_000621165.1. GTDB lineage: Bacteria > Pseudomonadota > Gammaproteobacteria > Enterobacterales > Vibrionaceae > Enterovibrio > Enterovibrio calviensis. The sequence continues at coordinate 291,067 of NZ_KK211217.1, forward strand.
CAATGTTAATCGCAATCACGTAAACGGCAACAATCAGGTAGCCAATTGCCATGAATGGCACTACAAGCTCTGCAACGCGTGCGACAGAGCGCATACCACCGAAGATAATTGGCGCTACGCCAATCGCGAGGATAATGCCTACCCAAGTGTTGTCAGTGCCAAAGGCTGTATTCATCGCTGCGGCAATAGAGTTTGATTGAACACCGTTAAATGCTAAGCCAAACGCCACGATTAGGCATATTGCAAAGGCAATACCTAACCAACGTTGACCTAAGCCTTTTTCGATGTAATAAGCGGGGCCGCCGCGAAAGGTGTTGTCATCGTGATTAACTTTGTACGCTTGCGCCAATGTTGATTCGATGAAGCTGGTGGACATGCCGACAAGGGCCGTCACCCACATCCAAAACACTGCACCAGGACCACCAAGGTAGATAGCAACGGCAACGCCGGCCATATTACCTGTGCCTACGCGTGCAGCAAGGCTTGTACTAAATGCTTGGAAAGAAGATATGCCCCCATCAGCGCCTTGGCGGCTGTCTTTGATGAGTGAGAACATGTGCCCAAATGAGCGGAATTGAATGAAACCAGTGCGGATCGTGAAGAAGATACCTGCACCGATCAATAGATAAATAAGTACGCTTCCCCATAGCAAGCCATTCCCGGCATCAACAAAGGAAACGAATTGTTCTTTTAGTTCCGTCATAACAAACTCTACTGTCGTCAAAAATGAAAAGGCAGCGGAGTGATAAGGAGGTGACAGGGGTTCTGAAACATCCTTCTCAGCTCTCTACCCCGAGTGCATAAATGTCACTCTGGCGACGCTTCCTTGCAGAGATTCATGGCCTGTAGCGTTGCGCGTCTTTTGCGCTATCTTCAAATCCTTTTGAGCATGCCCCTACGACCAGCTTCACTAATGGCTATTGCGCATTAGATAGAAAGCGGCAGGATAATACTTCACATTTGGACTTTGAGCATCAGTAAATTTCGTCATTTGGTCAAATATCAACCATATCGAGAGGTTTTATTGCTTAATGGCAACACAAATGCAAAGTTGATTTAACAGTAAGGGGCGGTGTGAGATTTTCTTATTATCTTGGTTCAGAGTCGGTAGCCACTACCGACAGCCATTTTAGTTCTGCTGATCTTGTACTTTCTTTTCGAAATCGGCTCTGACGATATCTAAGGCTCTTAGCACGGTCTCTGGTGCAACCTCGTTGTTTTCTAATAGATAGATAAGGTCTACAGCAAGCTTAATGTCGTCTGGGGCTTGGTCAAATCCGGGTTGGTTCATGTCAGTTATATTCCGCTATGTGGGTAGTATGTACGCAGGGCAGAGAGCACTAACTCTGCGTGAAGAGGGACGAGCGCTTCTTGCTCGGTACGATACCCTCCGCCAATCACTGCGGCAACGGGAATTTGATGGTCATAACAGGCAGAGAACACCGCTTGGTCTCGTTGAGCAATACCGGATTGGCAAACAGAAAAGTAACCGAGTTCATCGTCGACATGAATATCGACCCCCGCATCATAGATCACCATGTCAGGCTCGTGTTGCGCCAAAGCAAGGGTCAGGCAGGGCAAGAACTCGCGTAGATAACTGTGACTGTCGGTGCCAATGGGCATAGGTAAGTCGATATCCGACTCGGGCTTACGAGATGGAAAGTTCTTCTCACAGTGCACCGACAAGGTGACGATGTCTGCTCTATGCTTAGCCAACGTGGCGGTGCCATCTCCCTGATGGACATCGCAATCTACAATCATGACTTTTTCGATCTGCGGGTATGATAAGGCATGCTCCGCCGCAAGAATTAAATCGTTGAACAGGCAAAATCCACTGCCAAAATCATGGTGGGCATGGTGATAGCCTCCCGTGAGATGAATAGCAACGCCATGCTTGATGGCTTTATCCACAGTCAGCGTTGTCCCGCCAAGGGAAGTCAGCGATCGATGGATTAAGTTTGGGCTCCAAGGAAACCCAATACGACGCATTTTGACTAATGGAAGTTCGCCGGAAATCAGTGCATTAACATAGTCATGATCATGAATAGACTTTAACGTGTCACTGTTCAACGGTTCAGGCTCAAACGTCTGAACTGGCCATTTTTCGTTATCGATATGTGTTTTGAGTAACTGATACTTTTGAAGCGGGTAGCGGTGCCCTTCGGGCAAGGGGAAGTTAGAATAAATAGGGTGGTAAATAATGGGTAGCATAACCAGAGTTACCCCTTCTTTTCTCTAAACGCGATACGCGCTTCAATTTTCTTTTTCGATTCGCGGCAGCGCGCCAAGCGACTTTCAGCAACCAATAAACTCTTCTGCGCGTGCTGTTGTTGCGCGATAGTTTGGCCATGCGCCATGTTGGATTCAGCATCACGAACCATATCCGCAAGGCGTCGCTCCCATTCTTGATGCTGAGCAAGTTCTTGATATAGCTGGCCAGTAGAGATGCCAAATTTTGGCGCAAAGCTCTTTTCTTTTTGTCGAATAGAGACAGTCGCAATTTCACGTTGCAGCGCACTGATTTGGTTTATCAGGCGTTCGCAAAGATGCTCAGCGCGCATGGCGGAAAGTTTCCCGCTGGCTTGCTCTCGCTCCAACGAGTCGACCACGCTTTTGGATTCGGACACGCAAGGGGTAAGCAAACGAGCAAGACAGCTAAACAGACGCTCATCAAAAAGAGGTTTGATGCCTTCGCCTCTGCGCCTATCTATCTCTGCCGCTTGCAGTCCTAAGGCGTGAAGTTGTTCTTTTATTGGGGATAAATCCATGACGTTTCTCTATCGATGGTGATGAATTAAAACCACGCATCAATGGCGAGTTTTACTGACAGTATCACGACAACAGTGATGAACACAGGGCGAATAAACGCGCTACCAAAGCGGATGGCGGAATGTGCACCAATATATGCGCCGACCATTAAGCATACGCCCATGGTTAAGCCGATGGCCCAGTTAACATGGCCCAATATGATAAACGTAACCAGAGACGTGATGTTGCTAGTGAAATTCATGGCTTTTGCCAAACCCGAAGACAACAGCATATTCATTTTGTACATCGACATGGATGAAACGACCCAAAATGCCCCAGTCCCTGGCCCGACAACACCATCGTAAAAGCCTAGCGACAGGCCTTGTCCCCATTGTTTGGTATTGAGTTTAGGGTCGTTTTTTGGCAGTTGGTGATTGTCTACTTTGGACGGCGGGCGACAGATGGTGTAAATCGCGATCACCAGAATGACCAGTGGCAAAGCCTTTTCAAGCCATGCGGTGCTGATGTAATCCACCAGTAATGTGCCAAGAATGGCGCCAATCAATGTTGCCAAGAACGCGTGTCGCCAAAAAGAGGGAGAAAATAACTTCTTTCGATAATACGTCACGGCGGCTGTTGATGAGGCGAACGTTGCAGCGAGCTTATTGGTACCCAAAGCAATGTGCGGAGGCAAACCAAGAGAAAGCAATGCAGGGACAGTCAGCATACCGCCTCCGCCTGCAACGGCATCAATGAAGCCCGCTGCAAATGCCACAATGGCCAGTATGGCGATGGTGGATGGTTCAAGAATTTCCAGCATGAAAAGTGGGCTCGATAAGGGTTATGAATAATCAATGACACGTTTGAATGGCGGTAAAGCGTCAAGCAGTGATTTACCATAACGACGGCTGACGACTCGTCGATCCAGTAAAACGACGCGGCCAGTGTCACTTTCTTTTCGTAGTAGTCTACCCGCTGATTGTATTAGTTTTTTACTCGCTTCCGGAACAGAAATTTGCATAAAAGCATTCCCGCCCTTCCTTTCTATGTATTCGGCGTGCGCTTCTTCCACTGGGGATGTCGGTACGGCAAAAGGAACTTTGGTGATAATCAAGTTTGTGAGTTGGTCACCGGGTAGATCCAAGCCTTCAGAAAAGCTCCCAGTACCAAAGAGAATACTGACTTTTCCATCTTTGCAGCAGCGTCTATGCGCGTCGAGAATAACAGTACGAGAGGCTTCTCCCTGTATATGAAGATGCCAGCCATTCTTTTTGATTTGGGCGCGTATTTTGTCCGCGACTTGATTCATCTGCCAATAGGAAGAAAAAAGGACAAGACTGGCAGTTTGTCCTTCTAAGTATTCCAATAAGACATCCGGAAGCATGTCTGTGAATCCGTCTTGCTGAGGTTCAAAAGGCAACGATGGAACAACCAATCGAGCATTTTCTTGGTAATCGAAAGGCGAAGGTAAAGCCAAAAAGCGAGTGCCATCTTTCTCATCGAGACCCACTTGGCGACAAAAATAGCTAAACGAATTGAGTGCGCGAAGCGTGGCTGACATAAGCCCAACGCCAGCTGCACGTGACCAAAGTAATTGGTCAAGCCTCCAGCCAATCTCCAGTGGTGAAACATGCACCACCAAATCGTTCTCGCGCTCTGGGCATTGTTGTATCCAGCGCGCAAGCGGCGCCCCTTTATCTGAATTAGGTTGAGCCATTAAGGTCCATACCTTTTCTAGGTTTTCCATTCGCTGAAGAAAGAATGCGGATTCGGCCAGTAAGGGGTCTGCGATGCGCGCACTGATCTCGCCATCTTTTAAACGCTCAGACACTAAATCATGAAGCTTTGCTTGGGATTGATGCGCTTTTTTGACGGCTTTCTGCAGTTCTTTCGCCTCGGTGATTAGGCTTTCTGGTAGTTCTCCATCTTCAAACCGATAAATGCCATCTTTACTAAGGGGAAGTGATTTCAGCATTTCGCGAACTGAACGTAAGCCAGGGATAAGCACTTGAATGCCAGATTGAAGCGCATCAAGGAAACGGCTGCTGCGCTTGATGTCTCCAGCGTTGGCGAGCTTAGACGCAGACTGATTGAGTTTTTCCAGCCAAGAGGCGGCCCCGATAAGGCTGGCAGAGGCCGCAGAAAAGTCGCGGGCAACAATAGGAAGGTGATGTGCCTCATCGATCATGTAAAGCGCTTGCTCGGGCTCGGGAAGTATAACGCCACCACCGAGTTCGAGGTCTGCCATGAGTAAGCTATGGTTGGCGACAACAACATCTGCTTTGTCGAGAAACTCCCGAGCTTTGGCAAAAGGGCAGCCTCGGTGTGCGCTTAACCCCGAGTGACAGGTGTGTTTATCAGAAACAATGCTCAACCAGATGGTGTCGGGAATGGTTTTAGGCCAGTTGTCTCTATCCCCATCCCATTTACCACGGGAATAGGCATCGTACATATCGTTGATTAGGTCGATATCGGATTTTTTGGGTTTTTTCTCAAAAAGTGCTTGCTGCCCATAGCCCTCAGCACTCGCAGCTCCCGCTAGTTTCTCGCCACAGCAATAACGTTGGCGACCTTTCGCGAGAACAAAGCTAAATTCTCTTGGAACAATCCGCCTAAATAAAGGTAAGTCTTTTTCTACCAACTGTTCCTGCAATGCAACCGTCGCCGTTGAGATCACCACTTTCTTGTTATTGTTTAATGCGAAAGGAATGGAGCCCATCAGGTAAGCCATCGATTTCCCGATTCCCGTTCCAGCTTCTGCAACCAGGATTCTCCGCTTTGGGTTGTATTCGCCCGCCAGTGTTTTTGCCAATTCTGCAACAAGGTAATTTTGTGCCTTCCTTGGAATAAAATTCTGCAACTGAGCTTTCAAATTCTCGTAACTGCAACGGATGTCTTTTTTAACTGATGGACTAAGCATGGAGGACACATAAAGGTAACGGGAACCGCATTATATCACGGTCGGAGAATGTGAATGAGTTCAAGTATTCGATGATTAGTTTTATGTTTTGAGATTTAGATCACGAATATGAATTGAACTAATATTAGCTATCACTATGAAAAACTTAAGTAATGCCATTCACTGCATGAATGAGGTGTTTGCAATACATTATCCTGCAATTTGGTTTTAAATATGGACATTTCGACATAATTAACTAATTGAGGAATGCGACGAAGTTTGCAGAAATTTTACATTTCCATTTAATTACTGTGATATCACTCGAAGGCGATTGTCTATATATCTGTATTTAAATGACTTTTTGTTTTTTTGAGATTGTTTTTTGTGAATTTGACAGATTTTAGATTTCTCTGCACTCTAAGTTTCGAAGTTAAAGCGTATTTGTTGCAGGGTTTTTGTGACGCTGTGACAGGTACAAACATAAAAGGGATCCCGGAACAGGAATTCCATTCTAATAAAGAAAAGGCAGTGGATTAACATGAAAAAGACAATTCTAGCTATGGCAGTTCCAGCTCTGTTGGCAGCAGGCGCGGCAAATGCAAGCGTAAACTTGTACGATGCAGACGGCGTTTCTGTTGATTTGTCAGGCGCAGCTGAAATTCAGTACTACAAAGGCTATAGCCCTTCAGATGATAGCTACCTTCGCATTGATGATGCTGACCTAAGCTTGACAACTGCTATCGAAGTAAGTGATAGCCTAGATGCTGTTGCTGGTATGGCTTTCAAATACGAAAACCATTTCTCTGGCGATATAGCAAACACAACGGGCGACGTTCAAAATGACGAGCTTTGGGTTGGTTTCGCGAGCAGCGAGTTTGGTACAGTTACATTTGGTCGTCAAATTCTGATTATTGATGATGCTGGCAACCAAAAAGACTACGAACTCGGCACTGAGCAAACAAACTTTGTTCAATACGAAGGTGCGCAGGTTATCAAATGGCGTTATGACAACGGTACTTTCTACGCTGGCGCTGAAATTGATCTAGATAGCAACAAATCAGACACAGTAGACGGTACTCAGATCGTCGATGGTGTTATCGGTGCACGTTTCGATTCATTAGATGGTCGCGTGTACTTTTATGACGGTGAAAATCTTTCTGAAACCATCCAAGGCAGTGCTTTGACTGTCGATGCTACAGGTTTTAACTTTGAACTTGATTACGCCATTAATGATGCATTTGATATCGCAGTTGCATACGGTCAAATTGAATACAAAGACACAAGCTCTACAAGTCAATTTGATATAGATGTGTTTGGTATTTCTGGTGGTTACCAAGCAACCGAGACAACGTCTTTTGCTGTTGGTTATGATTGGATCGATGGTGATGGCAAAGGCACTATCGCGAATGCAGAATCAAGTAGCTTGTATGCAAACGTTACCTACAAAGTAGCAGCTAATGCTAAGGTATATGCAGAAGTTGGTGTAGCTGATGCAGAGCTTGCCGGTGCAGACGTAGATACTGACACTGGTTATGTGCTTGGTATGGAAGTTAAATTCTAAGCTTAACTATGTGCATATATAGCCGCCTTATAGGCGGCTTTTTTATTCCAAGAGGATAAATGAATGAAAGTGTGTTTACTCGGACTTTTGGTATTGTCAGGCGCTGTTAATGCCGCCGAAATTACTGCAAAGAATGGTATTGAATTTCTTGTTATCAATGGTGAAGACGTAAAAAAAATTGCCGATGATGGCGATAAGCGATTGGATTTGAAACCTGGCAATCATCAAATAGTGGTACGTTATGATGATGAAGTTAAGCGAGGATCTAAAAATGTTATTTTCACATCAAAACCCTATGTTTTAGATCTGGAAGTATCGAATAGCGATTTAGCGGTGGTTGTTCCCAAATTCAAAATTGAAAGCCAGGCATCCGCTTTTTTTAGGGAACCCGTGTGGGAAGTTGAGACTATCTCTACAGGCAAGACTAAAGTCATTACTGGAATTAAGATGAAGGGCAGTGGTTTTGGTTCATATAGAAATATGGAAAATGCGGTCGCTGATTTTAACAGGCAAAACGGCATCATCATCGAAGGCGGTGAAGCCAAAGATCTAGAAGAAGTCCTTGTTAGTGTTGATGGTGAAGGTAACGTTGATATCAAAGGTGATACAACTACGCAGCTGAAACTTTGGTATACCAAAGCAACCAATGATGAGAAGAAAGCATTCAAACGTTGGATGATTGAACAGGACTTTTAAATATCAAGGAAGGTTGTATGAATTGTATGAAGTATTGGGCCGTATTGGTTTTTCCTCTCCTATTAGCAGGGTGTCAAAGTTCATTGGTTAGCAGTTTGCCTGCATCTGACTATCAGGGGAAAGTTCCTGATGGATTAAACCAACAGCTTTTGGGTTTGAATGAAGCTCCGGCACAATCTTCAAGAGGAGCAACCACACACTTAATTTATGAAGAAGATAAGGCTTTGCTTACGATTGTTGAAAAACTTCGCAGTAACCGATGGTACTGGGACATGAATAAAAGTGAAGTCGCAGACAATGTTAAATTCTATACCTGCGAGCAATTTGGGGCAGCTATTGACGAAGGATTAGGCGTGCGGACTTGGTTCGTCAATGGTTTTGTTACCGATGTCATTTCAGCGGGTGATTGCAACTAGAAGCCTCTAGCTAGAGGCTTTTAAATGATGGTAGTGGTTGTGATTGCGACACTCTTGGCAGCGCAGTTCAGCGGGGTCGCTTTGCAAGTCTTCCAAATCAATGCTTTCCTCACAGTCTGCGCAGAGCCCATACAGGCCTGTGTGGATTGAACAAAGTGCCGCATCAATCTTCTCTAGGCGCAGGCCATCTTCATGCAGAGAGTCACTTTCTCGTCTGCACAGTTTAATCAGATGTGCGGTAGGCACATTTGATATATCTAGTCCGGTTAGTGTAATTAACGCATCTTCCAATCTGCTACGAACGGTTTCTTTCTCATTTATGAGCTTTTTTTGTAGCTGTGCTACGATTTCTATATCAAGCATGGTGATGTCTCGGTGTGCGTTATCAGCCAAGTAGTTTAGCTAATCACGATGTTCATGCTCTGATATATATCAATACAACGCCGATAAACCCTGATGTTTGTCGGTATTTAGCGCGATGGTAAACGGGTATATTGTCAGGCCACTCTGTATACATTGAAGTAGAAAGGATGCTAGCGATGGATGAGAACTATAAAGACCCGTTTAATGTTGCATATTTTTTAGGATTCGTGGCTGTGGTGTTGATACCAACATTGCCTGCGACCCTGACTTGGATTGGCATGCTGAGCAGATAATCTGCGGGCAGGGGGGAAGCGTGCGGCTCTCTTTGAAACGATTTCTACTGATTGTTATTGGATGGATATCCGTTGTTTTAGGAGTGTTGGGTATCTTTCTCCCGCTACTACCGACAACACCTTTTATGTTGTTAGCGAGTGCTTGCTTTATGCGTGGCTCTCCAAAAATCGCTGCTTGGCTGCATCAGCACCCAACGTTTGGGCCTATCATTTGTAATTGGAACGAACACCGCGCGATTGATCGTAAAATCAAGCGACGCGCCAACGTGTTCATCGTGTTGAGCTTCACCCTTTCTGTCGCTGTCGTCCCCGAACTTTGGCATAAATGCATGTTGATTGTGATGGCGTGCGTGCTTTTAACGTGGTTTAACCGTTTGCGTGAAATCGAACCTGTTGCCCACGTCCCCGAAAATACATAACATGGCGGTTTCGTCCCCATTGTCTGGGTGTACCTCATAGCATATTGCAATGAACTCAAGCACTGGACTTATGTAATGGGACATACACAACTTCCTGAGTATTCTGGAAGCCACTTATCGTGGTGAGCAGTTATTATGAGCCAAGACAAAATCGCATTTATCAAAGACAGCATCAAAAGCATTCCTGACTATCCAAAACCAGGCATCATTTTCCGAGACATCACTAGCTTGATGGAAAATGCAGAAGCTTATCAAGCCACTATTGCCTTGTTGGTTGAAAAGTATCGCGATCAAGGTTTCACTAAAATTGTGGGGACAGAGGCGCGAGGCTTTCTGTTCGGCGCGCCCCTTGCACTAGAGCTAGGTGTTGGCTTTGTTCCTGTTCGCAAACCGGGCAAACTCCCTCGTGAAGTGATCAGTGAAAGCTATGAGTTGGAATACGGCGTGGATACTCTGGAAATCCATGTCGACGCGATTCAAGCGGGTGACAAGGTGCTAATGGTCGACGATTTGCTTGCAACAGGCGGCACAATCGAAGCGACCACCAAACTTATTCGTCGTTCTGGTGGTGAAGTTGCCCATGCAGCGTTCATCATTAATTTGCCAGAGATCGGCGGTGAAGCTCGTCTGGAAGCGCTTGGTCTGGATGTTTACAGTTTGTGTGAGTTCGACGGTCACTAATTGCCCGATTGAACCTTGATTCAGAGAAGAGCGTGATCGTCAGGATCGCGCTCTTTTTGTGTCTGTGCTAGGATTGCCGAAGATTATCGCCAGAATTTATAACGCATGAGTTATCAGGTATTAGCCCGAAAATGGCGCCCGCATCAGTTTCGTGATGTGGTCGGCCAATCACACGTTCTGACTGCGTTGGCTAACGCGTTAGATCATAATCGATTGCACCACGCCTATTTGTTCAGTGGTACGCGAGGTGTGGGTAAAACAACCATTGCCCGCATCTTTGCAAAAGGACTGAACTGTGAGCAGGGTGTAACGTCGACGCCGTGTGGTGTCTGTTCGACGTGTCAGGAAATTGACCAAGGTCGCTTCGTCGATCTGATGGAGATTGACGCCGCGTCACGCACCAAAGTTGAAGACACGCGCGATTTACTTGATAACGTGCAGTACAAGCCCGCCCGTGGACGCTATAAAGTCTATTTGATAGATGAAGTACACATGCTGTCTCGACACAGCTTCAATGCGTTGTTGAAAACGCTAGAAGAGCCGCCTGAATACGTTAAATTCTTACTTGCGACCACTGATCCTCAAAAGCTTCCGGTGACTATTCTGTCTCGTTGTCTTCAGTTTCATCTGAAGCACCTTGATGGAACTCAGATCAAAGATCAGTTAACACACGTATTAGAACAGGAAGCTGTGCCGTCAGAGCCGCGAGCGCTGTCGCTGATTGCGCGTGCCGCTGAAGGCAGTATGCGTGATGCGCTTTCTCTTACCGATCAGGCCATTGCGCTAGGCAATGGGTCTGTTATCGAACAGCAAGTGACGGAAATGCTCGGCACATTGAGCACGGACCAAGCGATTCTCTTGTTAGAAGCGTTGGCTGAAGGCCATGCAGATCATGTGATGCAGTGTTTGACCCATCTTGCAGAGGTGGGTGTTGAGTGGGACGGATTGCTAAAAGAAATCGCGTCGCAACTTCATCGTGTTGCAATGGCGCAAGCATTGCCCGAATCTGTTGATGCATCTTCACCAGATTCAGAGCGTGTATTGTTGTTGGCGCAAACACTGTCTCCACAAGACGTTCAATTGTTCTACCAAATCACATTGCAAGGCCGTCAGGATCTGCCATACGCGCCGGACGGGCGAGCTGGTTTGGAAATGGTATTGCTTCGCCTGTTGGCGTTTCGCCCCGTCACCTCATCACAGTTCGAGCCCTCTAAGATAGCGGTACCAGCGACGGAGCCGACTCATCAGGGCGCCGCATCGCAGTCTGCACCATCTTCTGTTGCACATAATCCAGCACAAGACCGGTTGGCATCATTAAAGGCGCAAGTCGCATCGAGCAGAGCACCTAAGCCAGTGCCAGCACAACAGCCTGTTGTCACAACACCTCATGTTACGCCAACAAACACGGTTGACGCGCCTGTGGCAACTGCGCCGTTGCAGACACCCGCTGCGCCTCAGCACCAAGAAGACCCACAATTGTCATCGCACCTTGCGGCGATGGAGCATGATGCTCAGCGTGAATATGACCAAGATTCCTATCATCACCCGCAAGCACAATCAGAGCCTGCTGTGATACCGCCTCAACAGTCGCAACCGCAAAGCAGTGCCGCTCAAACGCCTGCTTCATCGAATGCAGCACCACAAGGTGGTTCATCGGCGGGAAATTTGTTGGCCGCTCGGAATATGCTGAGAAGTCGGGTTCGTCAGCAAGAGGGCCAAACGCCAAAAAAGAGTAAACCGGTATCGACTGGCAGCCATTCGCTGTCAGTGATGGAGAGGATCGCGGCGAAACATAAGCCTGCAGATCCCGCAAAATTCCAAGCTGCGTCGATGCCGACCGCTGATCTTAATACAAGTGATGATGCGTATCGTTGGAAACCGACCAAGATTACGCCCGTGGCAGAAAAGGTCGTCATCACTCCCGAAAAGATCAAACGAGCATTGGCGCATGAACGTACGCCGGAAATGCGCGAAAAGCTGGAACAAGAATCGATCGAGCAAGATACGTGGAGTCAAATTGCTAATGCGCTTGATGTTCCTCGACTTGTAAAGCAAATGGCACTCAATGCGTCTATGGAACAGGAGGGTCAGCAGATCCATCTGTCGCTGCGTACTGAGCAGGAGCATTTGAATACTGAAAAATCACACTCGGTGCTTTGTGAAGCATTGAGTGAACAGCTTGGTTTTCCCGTCACTTTGTCTGTAGAAATCGGAGACAAGGGAACGACGCCACTTGAATGGCGAGACAAGCTGTATACCGAAAAATTGACTCAGGCGAGTCAAAATTTGGCTGAGGACCCAAATGTTCTCTTTATCTGCCAGCGTTTTTCGGCAGAGATTGATGAAGAGAGCATTCGACCAATATAACCCCCTAAGAGGCTGTTGATCTCGTTATATGCTCTTAGTCAGGCATGCGTTGTAAGAATTTACCGTAAGCGTGGCTTTGAACTAAGAAAGAGAGACCGTAAGGTAAGCAGCCCACAGTGAAAAGAGAGAAAATTATGTTTGGTAAAGGCGGAATGGGCAACCTGATGAAGCAAGCGCAGCAAATGCAAGAGCGCATGCAGAAGATGCAGGAAGAAATTGCAAACATGGAAGTGACCGGTGAAGCGGGCGCTGGCCTTGTTAAAATCACCATCACTGGCAGCCACAGCGTTCGTCGTGTTGAGATCGATGAAAGCCTGATGGAAGACGAAAAAGACATGCTGGAAGACTTGATTGCTGCTGCATTCAATGATGCTGCACGTCGTGTAGAAGAAGCACAGAAAGAAAAAATGGGCGATGTAACTGGCGGCATGCAGATGCCACCAGGCTTTAAAATGCCTTTCTAACGGATATCGTTAATAGATTATGCGTACAAGCCAACTGCTTGAACAATTGATGGAGTCATTACGTTGTTTGCCGGGTGTAGGCCCAAAATCAGCGCAACGTATGGCATTTCATCTTCTACAGCGCAATCGACAGGGCGGTGTGAGGCTTTCAGAAGCCCTACAGTCCGCAATGACTGACATTGGGCATTGTGGGAAATGCCGCACTTTCACGGAAGAAGAAGAGTGCGCCATTTGTACCAACCCTCGTCGTCAGGAGAATGGCCAAATTTGTGTGGTGGAAAGTCCTGCTGATATAGCGGCGATCGAAGCGACAGGTCAATACTCTGGACGATACTTTGTACTCATGGGCCATCTTTCTCCACTTGATGGCATTGGTCCATCTGACATCGGGTTGGATTTGCTGGAAAAGCGGTTAGCGAAGGAATCGATTTCAGAGCTTATTTTGGCGACTAACCCTACCGTTGAAGGTGAAGCAACTGCGCATTACATCAGTGAGTTATGTGTAGAGCACGATGTCGTAGCCAGTCGCATCGCACATGGTGTACCCATGGGTGGTGAGTTGGAATTAGTGGATGGTACGACACTGTCGCACTCCATTATTGGTCGACACCGTTTAGGTTGATGCCAGACCCTAGCATGACCCAAATAAAAATGCCGCTTCCATGAAGCGGCATTTTTTTATGTTTATTTGCTGAAATGAACGACTACGACGACTTACTGTAAAGCACCATTGAGCCATGGTTTAAACTTGTAAGAAGCAATGAACCATCGTTTAGCACATCGATACGGCGAACTTTTTCTGCCCCTAATCGATAAAACGTACGAACCAGTGTCAGATCTTCTTCTGAAAACTCAGTGGTATCTCCCGTTGTCACATCCTTGATTTCACCCAGCTTCAGCTTGAGATAACCACCGCTGACTTCCCATTCACCAGATTCCGAAACGGACATCACGACTTGAATGTTGTCGGACTCATTTTTCAATATGATCTGAGTGTCCCGCGAATAGGTGTTATCGGGCAAGAATACCATGTTGCTGTTTTGTTCCGTCGTCGTCAGGCCAGTCACATCACGGTAAGAGGATTCTTCAATGTAATTGATCGTGCGTGAATTCCAGTGCTTAGACAGCAGCAGATTGGCGGTTCTGAAATCTTCGCCAAGGTATACCCAGCCGCTACCTAACAAAGAGAAAATAAGAAGAAAGAAAGGAGCAAGACGCTTGATTTGGTCTCGTCTTCGGGGTGCGTTCATTAACGACATAGTGTGTGACTCTCCTCTTGGCTCGTTAGCAGAACGTAGGTGAGATTATCGTCCGCATCGCTTGCAGTGTGTATGTAGTTCAATGAGATTTGGTTATCTTGACCGCCTGTCACTATCACTTCATCCAACACGCTGCTCTGACCGTAGAAACTAATGTATTTTGCTACGCAGCGCTCAATCACGGGCTTCCACTGACTAATACGCGCGTTCGTGACGGGCACATAAACAGGGACAGATTGGACGTTGAGGATTTCGTGAAAAGCTTCAGATTTCGGGGTTGAATAGAAATGAAAGGTTAGAGGAATGAGTAGAGCCACAATCAACGCTGCCCACGAGCCTAAAGGCGTTTTGAATAGGGTTGCCGTTGCTTCTTGTGGTGGAAGCTGACTCGGCACTTCAGACGGCTCATTGACTAGGTGCTGAGCTGGCGCTGACGGCACCGCTTCGTTACTCTCCACCGTATCAGCGGGTTGCTCAACCACGTTAGATTCGACCAACACCGATTCATCGGTTTGAGGGAGGTCGACAACCATTTGGTCATCGTACGCTTCGACAGAACAAATCACCTGATACCCGCGTTTAGGCACGGTTTTTACAACCATTGGGCTTTTTGTAGAATCTTTTAGAGCTTTTCTAAGCGTTGAAATAGATTGTGTGAGACTCGAGTCATCAACTTCAAAGCCTTGCTTCCGCCAAACATAGTCATGGATGCGGTTACGGGTAACGATAGCGTGTGGTTCCTCGATGAGAACCATCAGCACTCGGCACTCGTTACTGCCCAATCGGACGAGGTCATCATTTTCATGAAGATCGATCAATGAGCTTTCACTGGGAGAAAAGACAAAACGCTCTCCCAAAAGGTAACGATTCGATTTATTGATCATTCGATATTTTTTAACCTGCGCGAATTTCAAACTATTTAGGAGGAAAATGTCTGAACTAGAACGAAATTGAAGGAGATTATACTCGAATTGAGAAAAAGACCTCAAGAAATCAAAAAATGAAATTTAGGACTTGAAAAGCCACATTGAGACCCTATTTAGAAAGAGCATACCCAAGTAACTTGATGGTGCACTCGCCCCAGGTTGTTTCGGTATATCTCTAATAGAACTAAATATTTGTTTGGAGTCACAATGAGCGACCAAGCCACACAACAAAAAGAAACACGCGGTTTTCAATCTGAAGTAAAGCAATTGCTGCACCTCATGATCCACTCACTCTATTCCAACAAAGAGATCTTTTTACGTGAATTGATCTCAAACGCGTCTGATGCTTCAGATAAACTGCGTTTTAAAGCACTCTCCGATTCCGCACTGTACGAGAGTGATGGTGACTTGCGTGTTCGCCTAAGTGTTAACAAAGAAGCGGGCACGTTGACCATTGATGACAATGGTATTGGTATGACGCGTGAAGACGTGATTGAGAACTTGGGGACAATCGCAAAATCAGGCACCGCGGATTTCTTCAAACAGCTTTCCGATGACCAAACCAAAGACAGCCAATTGATTGGTCAGTTTGGTGTAGGTTTCTATTCTGCGTTTATCGTTGCCGATAAAGTGTCAGTGACCACTCGCGCTGCTGGCGCAGATAACGCTGAAGCCACATTGTGGGAGTCGGCGGGCGAGGGTGATTACACCATTGAAGGTGTCACTAAAGAAACGCGCGGTACGTCTATCACATTGCACCTTCGTGAAGATGACAAAGAGTTCCTTGATGAATGGCGTCTTCGTGACGTTATCGGAAAATACTCTGATCACATTGGTATTCCGGTTGAAATGTGGACGAAGGAGCGCGACGAAGAAGGCAACGAAACGGATGTTGGCAAGTGGGAGAAAATAAACAAGGCGCAAGCGCTTTGGACTCGCGCTAAGTCAGACATCAACGAAGAAGAATACAAAGAGTTTTATAAACATCTATCGCATGATTTTGCTGACCCGCTGCAGTGGAGTCACAACCGTGTTGAAGGTAAGAATGATTACACTAGCTTGCTATATATTCCATCAAAAGCGCCATGGGATATGTTCAACCGCGACCACAAACACGGCCTGAAGCTTTATGTTCAGCGAGTGTTTATCATGGATGACGCTGCGCAATTCATGCCGAACTACCTTCGTTTCATCCGTGGTTTGATTGATTCTAACGATTTGCCGTTGAACGTGTCGCGTGAAATCTTACAAGACAACAAAGTGACGCAAACTCTACGTAATGCATGTACAAAACGTGTTTTGACCATGCTTGAGCGTCTGGCTAATAACGACGCCGAAAAATACCAAAGTTTCTGGAAAGAGTTTGGTTTGGTTCTAAAAGAAGGCCCAGCTGAAGACCACTCTAACAGGGAGAAGGTCGCGGGCTTGTTGCGCTTTGCATCTTCAACCTCCGACAGCAGCGAGCAGACAGTATCGTTGGCTGACTACGTTTCCCGCATGAAAGAAGGGCAAGATAAGATCTACTTCTTGACTGCAGACAGCTATCAGGCGGCGAAAAATAGCCCTCACCTAGAGCAGTTTAACGCGAAAGGCATTGAAGTTGTCTTGATGTATGACCGCATTGATGAGTGGCTAATGAGCTATTTGCCTGAATTTGATGGCAAGCAGTTCCAAGCAATTACCAAAGCGGATTTGGATCTGAGTAAGTTTGACGACGATGCAGAAAAAGAAAAACGTGAAGAAACCCAAAAAGCATTTGAATCAGTGGTTGAGCGAGCCAAAATGTACCTTGGCGAGCGTGTGAAAGATGTTCGTACCACCTTCAAATTATCTGGAACTCCAGCAGTCGTGGTGACTGACGAGTTTGAAATGGGCACGCAGATGGCGAAGTTACTGGCGGCTGCAGGCCAGCAAGCCCCAGAAGTGAAGTACATCTTTGAGCTTAACCCAGAGCATGCGCTAATTAAGCAAATGGCAGACGAAGCTGACGAAGCCGTGTTTGGACGTTGGGTGGAAATGCTGCTTGGTCAAGCTATGCTGGCAGAGCGCGGTTCAATCGAAGATCCATCACAGTTTTTGACTGCGGTGAATCAACTTCTGACTAAAGGCTAATTGCGGCCTATTCGTCTTTAGATAAATATGTATCAATGAAGTAAGCCCAGCCGAGTTGCTGGGCTTACTCATACCTTATACCTAAATTTCCTTGTGGTTACGCGTTGTCATGTGTTGCACGGGTTTTTACCGCGCAAAGTAGAAATGTCAGTGCAATAAGCCTTTAGTGGGAAACCACTCGAAACGTGCTCTGACGTGCTAAAACACAGGACGTGAGGTTGTTTAGGTATCCATAACCGTGTATGTTTCAGGTTTTTGCGAAACGCCAAAGTAAAGAAAGGGGATAACTATGCGCATCATTCTTCTGGGTGCTCCAGGTGCAGGTAAAGGCACACAAGCTCAATTCATCATGGAAAAATACGGAATTCCACAAATTTCTACTGGTGATATGCTGCGTGCTGCGATTAAAGCCGGCACTGAAATGGGCAAACAGGCGAAAGCAGTTATCGACGCAGGTAAATTGGTATCTGACGATATCATTCTGGGTCTGGTAAAAGAGCGCATCGCGCAGGAAGATTGTGCGAAAGGCTTCTTGTTAGATGGCTTCCCACGCACGATTCCTCAGGCTGATGGCCTAAAAGAAATCGGTGTAAACGTTGACTACGTGTTGGAATTTGACGTTGCTGACAGCGTGATCGTTGAGCGTATGAGTGGTCGCCGTGCTCACCTAGCATCAGGTCGTACTTACCATGTTGTTTACAACCCACCAAAAGTGGAAGGTAAAGATGACGAGACGGGTGAAGATTTGGTGGTTCGTGATGACGATAAAGCAGAGACAGTATTGGCTCGTCTTGGTGTATACCATGAGCAAACGTCACCGTTGATCGCTTACTACCAAAAAGAAGCAGAAGCGGGCAACACCCAGTACCTGAAATTCGATGGTACTCAGCAAGTGTCTGACGTTAGCGCTGCAATCGAGAAAGCACTAGGTTAATTCCTATTTTTCGATGCAAAAAGGGCAATCTTAGGATTGCCCTTTTTTGATCTCTTTGGCCAGCAGCGAAGTACTGAACTGTTGATGTTTTACGTATAGAATCCGTTATTTATACCTAAGCAACCTGAATCCTGTTCTTCATTTAACTTAGGTATAACACTCAATGTTTATCACGCTTTGCCTTTGCCGAGAAACCCGCTAATCTTCGCAAAGACATTTTAGTAATCATGCTCTGTTCAAGCAGGTTTAAATGGAAAATAACAAAAACAACGTTGGCGTGTTACTCGCCAATTTAGGGACACCTGAGGCCCCAACAGCAAAAGCCGTTAGCGCTTTTCTAAGCGAATTTCTTCATGACCAACGTGTGGTCGATATGTCACGCTGGCTTTGGTGCCCCTTGTTGCACGGAATTATCCTTCCCGTTCGTTCACCGAAGGTTGCCAAGCTCTATCAAAGTGTGTGGATGGATGAAGGTTCACCCTTGATGGTGTATTCAAAGCGTCAACAAGCCGCGCTTGAAAAAACGATGGGCATTCCTGTTGAAATGGGCATGACGTATGGCGAACCGAGCTTGGCATCGGCGGTGAGTGCATTGCAAGAAAGAGGGTGTAACAAGATTTTGGTGTTGCCACTTTACCCTCAGTATTCTCGAACGACGACAGCGGCAGTGTTTGATAAGTTGGCGAAATCGCTGAAGGCTCAGCCTGTGATCCCTGAGTTTCGTTTTGTTAATCACTATTACAGCGAAGACAGTTATATCGATGCGTTAGCACAGTCTATAGAAAGCCATTGGGAACAGAATGGAAAGCCAGAGATGTTGGTGTGTTCTTATCACGGCATTCCTAAACGTTATGCTGATAACGGGGACCCATATCGAGAGCATTGCCATGAAACGACGGAACGTTTAATTGCTCGATTAAACTCTGACGTGAAAATAAAGACGACATTCCAATCGCGTTTCGGTCGCGAAGAATGGCTTCAACCCTACACCGATAAAACACTTGAGAAACTGCCAAGTGAAGGTGTTAAGCGCCTTGATATTATCTCTCCTGCCTTTTCGGTTGATTGTCTTGAAACATTGGAAGAGATTGCAGAACAATGTCATGAGAGCTTTATTGAGGCGGGCGGTGAATCGTTTCGCTTTATTCCATGCTTGAATGATTCACCGGCACACATCGATATGATGCGCCAACTGGTAGAGCGTCACACCCAAGGTTGGTAGTGTGCCATTGAGGTTGTAGTGAATTTCTGTCGCACCAATTTGTACGCTGGGAGTTTCCAGCTCAAATTTGTGTGATAGAATTCTCACTTTCACCCCCAACTACGACGCATCGAATCATGAAATTCCCAGGCCAACGTAAGTCTAAGCATTATTTCCCCGTACATGCCCGTGATCCATTACTTGTCCAAGCGAGTGAACAACGCAAGCTAAAACGCCCGCATGCTATTGGTATTGACCAGACTCTGGTTGATATTGAAGCCAAGGTCGATGATGCGTTTCTTGCTAAGTACGAATTGAGCAAAGGCCATTCTTTGGTGATTGATGACAAACGCGCTGAAGCGCTATATCAAGAACTAAAAGAGAACAACATGATTAGCCACGAGTTTGCGGGGGGTACAATTGGTAACACGCTGCACAACTACTCGACGTTGGCCGATGATAAATCGATACTGCTAGGGGTTATGTCACGCGACATCACCATTGGTAGTTATGCGTATCGCTACCTATGTAATACATCTAGTCGTATGGACTTGAACTACCTTCAAGCGGTTCAAGGCCCGATTGGTCGTTGTTATGCCCTGATCAGTGAAGAGGGTGAACGTACCTTCGCGATCAGCGAAGGCTTGATGAACCAACTGACACCAGAATCGATCCCTGAGCATATTTTCAAAAATGCATCAGCTCTGGTGCTGACCGCTTACCTAGTACGCTGCAAAGAAGGCGATCCAATGCCTGAAGCGACGATGAAAGCGATCGAATACGCAAAGAAATACGATGTGCCAGTGGTGATGACCATGGGAACAAAGTATGTGATTCAGAACAACCCACAATGGTGGCGTGAATTCTTAGCAGAGCACGTTTCAGTGGTTGCGATGAATGAAGAAGAAGCCGAAGCATTGACGGGCGAGTCAGATCCATTACTTGCCGCCGACAAAGCGCTTGATTGGGTGGACATGGTGTTGTGTACTGCTGGGCCGATTGGTCTTTACATGGCGGGTTACACTGAAGACAGTGCTAAGCGAGAAACAACGCTTCCTCTGTTGCCAGGCCCAATTGCTGAGTTCAACATGTACGAATTCAGTCGCCCAATGATGAAGAAAGATTGCGATACCCCATCCAAGGTATATTCGCATATCGCCCCATACATGGGTGGTCCAGAGCGCATCAAAAACACCAATGGCGCAGGTGACGGCGCACTATCAGCAGTACTTCATGATATGTCAGCAAACCGCTACCATCGTGATAACGTGCCTAATTCAAGTAAACACAGCTTCCAATACCTCACCTACAGCTCATTCTCGCAAGTATGTAAATACGCGAACCGTGTAAGCTATGAAGTGCTGGCGCAACACTCCCCACGTTTGTCACGTGGTCTTCCTGAGAGGGAAGATTCGCTAGAAGAAGCTTACTGGGAACGCTAAATCTCTTTGCCTTTGGCACTGATACTGCGTTGTCTTCGCTCACTCACTCCGGTCGCTTAGTGAACTAAGCTCCCAGAGATTCGTTTGCGTGACGCCTTGTCTCAGCGCCAATGACTTTGAGATTTTTCTGTCAAAAACCGCCGTTATGGCGGTTTTTTTGTTGCTGCTAAGTGAGCTTTTTCACCCAAGCGTTAGTGGCGCGAACCAAGGTACGAAACAGTACATCGAACGATGCCTTGGGCTGGTGGACTGGGTCGTCAATATCACCTTGACCAATCCATTGCCCTAAAAGCATTGTTTTGCCTCTAGAGCCAGGAGAAAGCAGAGCGACTTCATCGATGTGTTCATGTGACATTACTAATATTAAGTCAAACTGAGCACATAATTCAGGAGTGAGTTGCCGAGCCGAATGGGCAGAAATGTCAAACCCATGCTCTTCACACACCCCTAGAGAGTGTTGGTGCGCACTCGCATTCAATAAATTGCTAGACGCAACCATGGTACCCGCTGATTCGATGACGTGATTAGGTAGATTCGCTTTAAGCAACGCCTCTGCGACCGGTGAGCGGCAGATGTTAGCAGTACAAACAACAAGGATACGATCAAACATGCTCAGTGCTCTCAGCATTGTATTCACTGCGTTGAGACGAACCTATGGTCACCAATTTTCCTGTTGCCGGTAACACAGCACTTGCGTTGGCTAGGAACAGAATCAATATGAATATCAGCGCGTTGGCCATAGGCTGAAGATTAAAATCGACACTAATGTGGATAAGCATCCCAATGATGGACATGATGCAACCTAATGCGATCCCTTTCATCGTTTTACTATGCCGCGTTCTGATTGTTGTAAAGGCGCGCCAAAAAGCGAAAAGAACAACGATACCCAGAAGTAATGTGGCGGGAATACCCGCTTCAACCATAAATTGAATGTAGTCATTATGCGCATGGTCGTAGAATCCAATGTCCGCCTTTGAATACATTGGAAATATCGTATAAAAACTCGCCATGCCTGTTCCAGTAAACGGGAAATCACGAATAATATCGAGTGACCAAATGACCACTTGGTCTCGAGATTCCGCCCCTAGTGATGTTTCGACTAAGCGTTGCTTGACGTTTTCGAGGCCAAATAACGCGCCGACAACGATAGTATCTATTGCGATAACACTTCCCACCAATGCGGTTAGGGCGCGGGGTTTGTTCTTGTAAAAGATCAGCGCAATGAGACCACCGATGGCGGTCGCTGCAAAAAATGCCGTGTTACCCATGCGAGAACGTGTCATGACGAGTGCAATCACCATAATGACAAGACATAAACGTATGTACATCTTCCTGCTCAGAATGCCTTCAAGTAGTCGTGTAATAAACATAAAGCGGGAGTCAGAAGGGCTAGTGTGTAGTTGAGTAACAATCAATCCCAACCCCATACATAACGCCATCATCAGATAATTGGCTAAGTGGTTTTTATAGACAAATGAGCCTGTTGCTATCCCTTTTTCACTAAAACCAAACACCGGACTTTCATTCAAATCAAGCAATACCACCATTGCCGCATAGAAGGCTTGCAGGGTGCCGCTTATGACAATCATCAATACGACCTGCTTAAGTCGCTGGCTGGAATTTACGAGATAAATGGCATTAAAAACCAACATGGTGTAGGCAATGCCTTTAAACAGCGAAGATAACGTCATTCGCGAATCTAAAGAAATGAACCCTTCTGGCGCACCGACCAACTGATATATTTCAGCGCTTTTGCTCGAAAGGATCGATAACCATTCCCAATGCATTGGCAGCGTTTGAACAAACACCCACAGTTGAAATGCCATGAGACCGAAAAGCAGTGTTTTGTATCGCTTAAGTGGTTCAAAAGGTAGGTTTCCACGATAAGCGATAATCAGCATTATCGATTGAAGTGCTATCCATATTTCGGCGATAGACCAAGCCCAATCCCTGTTGCTACCGAGCGGAATCGGCAACCAGACAATAAGGGTTAGAAGGGAGTAGAAAGAGGGTTTTTCAAACGTTGCCATGTAGATCGCTCAGAATGAGAATACAACAAAAAAGCCCAACAAATGCCGGGCTTTATAAAAACAAATACCGAGAGCAAGTCTGTTAGTTTGGTGAGATAACTTCCTCGCCACCACCACCTTGTCCACCCACTGCTGGCGCAGATGGAGCCGCAGGGCCAACTGAGGCTGTTTGTATACCTGCGGCGGTTGCTTCTGCGATTTGAGTCGGGTCGACCCCTGCCAACAGGGCTGCAGTCGTAATGTTTTCGCTTGCAACGCCTGCATCACGTGCAACTTGCGCGATTTCTAATGCGTTATCCGGCGCAGCTGTCATAGCGGCTTGCACTGCCAGTTGAGGATCTACGCCTTCGATATCCAACAATAGGGTTAGAATGTCGACAGCAAGCTCTGCATTCTCGAACAAGACGCTTTGGTAAGTTTCCTCAGTCGGGACATCACCAAGTTGTGACACGATAGAATCGCGTTGTTCGTCGCTTTCGAATGCAAATGTCATTGAAGAAATGGCTAAGCTTGCCACACCAAAAATGGTGGTTGTACTTTTCATGATTATTCCTTGAAAGTGGTTTCAACACTTTGATTAAAGAAACTATATCAGATTTGAGATGATATAAAATGCCAGCGACGGGCCGTAAATGGTCATTTAGTCAGACGCTTTGGTTTTTGACCACGCCATCGCAATAACACTGCAAAAATATGTACCAGACAGCACACCAAAAACGTTAACGGTCATATCTAGCCAAGAGAACTGTCTTGAAGGAATTAGAGATTGTATCGACTCATCTAACACGACCAATATCAAAACGAACAGAGCAGGGAGCGGCAATCCAAAGCAACGGCTACTTCTAGATGTAAGTCGGCAAAGTATGCCTAAGAAAAAAGAGCCGCAAAGATGAAGATAGATGGCACCACCCATCATGATTTCAGCTTCTCGCACTTGGTCTCCCAAAATATCTGCAGATTTGAGAACTGAAGCACTGCCAAATAGAAGCACGAAAAAGAAGAGTGTAATAAAAGGGCCTTTAGAAACGTTAGCCACAAGCTTTCACCTTGATTTCATTGAAAACCAGAAGGTTACAAATTCTTTGGCTTCCCTCAGAGAGGGTAATCATGGAGTTTAGCTTGGGACGGTGTCTCCAAGAATTGGCAATGGAGATGAGATGTTGTGATGCATCAACTCTCTGTTCTACAGCAATTTCTTCCCACCTGGAAAACGTACTATCAATAAGCAGAAGACGACTCGAGAGAGAGTATGGTCCAAATAGCAAAGCAAGTTGTTGGTAGGCCAACTCTTCCTGAAGTGATGATGTTAGTTTGGCTAACTCAACATAAGTATTGGACCACGTAGGCCGAATGTGGGCACTGGTACCTAGCAATGTGAACCAATCTGGATTTGGGTTATCGACTTGATTTAAGTATGAACGCCACTGATTAAATAAAATAAAGCTGTTTAGTTGATGAGCGGAAAAAACAAATAAAGAGGACTCCATATGTGCCAACGATTCATCGCTCTTGCTCAACGAAGGGCTACCTTGTCGTAAAAAGTGATCAATTCGAGATTCAATGGCATTGGTTGCAAGCGAGCTCTTAAAGGAAAAGTAGCCAAAAATAAACAACGAACAAGCCAACAACATAACAGTTGTTGTTAAAATATTAGGTTTCATTTGTCTATATAAGTCCTTTTGCTATAGACCTAAATTTCACTAGCTGTCATAGCTTGAAAACACTTGATGGAGATAACTCCACCAAGTGTTAGTTTTAAAAGCCTATTTCATTGTGCTTGAACGGTAAGAGTTGTTCAACAGCCAACTAGCTTGCTCATATTTCGGCACTTCGCCAGACTGAGAAATATTGGTTTGGTGATAGGAGTGTTGATTCCAAATACGTGTCGCATGTTTCCATGGTTTTTGTTCTGATGCAGAACCAAAGACTCTAACCCCATTATGGCTATTCCATTCAGAGGAGTAATTGTTCGCGACGATGATCAATTCAGCATTATTGTCGCCTTCCAGATCAACAACGATAGGATACTCCCATAACGTGTCGGTGGAGTTTTCGACGCTTAACAGGGATTTTCCGGTGAGCGAGTCTAGGACTTCTACCTTGTGATGATCTTGGTAGATAACTTCGTCTCGGCCGTCACCATCAAAATCGAAAGATGTGACACCCATTTTTCCACTTTTATCGAATATATCAACCGACCAAATTTGCTCTCCAGAAGCGTTTAACATGATCAATTTGTCGAATGCTGCGTAAGCAATACCTAGTTTGTCATCCTCAAGAAATACCCCAATAGTTTGAGCGCCGCCGCCATTACCCGGAACGCCGACCTTTTCCCAAATTACAGTGCCGTCATGGTTCAGTGCGGCAATGGTATGACTCGTAGGGGTTGTCCCTGCAATGGTTACAACTATTTCAGGTTGTGGGTCTTCGTCAAGGTTGGCTACTGAGGAGAACCAAGCGGTTGTCCAACCGCTATATGACCACACAATGTTGCCTGAGGCGTCATAGAGTGTGCCGCCACCAAAATAATCTTGGTTTTGATCGCCGTCGGCATCAAAAATGACATAGTCAGGTCGCCATAGACCAAGGTTGTAGAGTAACCCAGAAGAGTAACTGTAAGCGGAAGTGCCGACGAGAATTTCCGCAACACCATCGCTATCTAAGTCGGAAATACTAACATTGCCTACGTATTTGTCTTCTCTGGAAAACGCTCTTTTGACGATACCTTCGTTATTGATGATACGTACCTCATTGGTAGCGTTGTCAGCGACGACGATATCAATCAACCCATCAGCATCTAAATCTGCTAAAGCTGGAGTAAATCGAGGATCTGAATATACGGGACCGTCTGAGTAATCCCAAAGTTCAGCACCGTCAATACCACTTAGAGCCCTCACAACACCGGGTTTTGTATACTGGTTGTTGGCGAAGGTGACGACGATGACATCAGCAACATCAGCGCTATCAATGCTACCATCTCCATTGTCATCATTAAGTTGACCAACTATAGGTGTACCCATTACTTGGACATACTCAGGCATAAAGTTGCTTTCTTGCCAATGCCATTTAACGTCAGCTTGAATTGGTGCTGGACCAGTTTCAATAGGGAGGTTACCTTCAAAAGGAAGGTAACCTAATGACATTGAACCTTGCCAACTGTTAGCAATAATCCCAACATTTGAATTTCCTGAAGGTGCATTTACATCGGCGTTGGGTGCCAACACAAAGCCTTCAAGCGCTACACCCGAAATAGATAAGGAAGTTGCTTCATAAATATTGAAGATAGTTCTTTGACGATGATTAGTGAAATCGGACAAACTGATATTGCTGAGCGGCTTGAAATTGGGTTTATCGCCACTAATATTGACAATGAGAGTCGCGTCTTCTGGAATACAGTTTAGAGCTAAGGTGTGTGCGTCTTCCAGTTGATAGCCATCTAGGTTAAATACTTGAGTAGGGCTGGTACAATCCCCTTCTAAGTAAAGACCACCCCATTGGTAGTTTACAGTTCCTACAGATTCTTGCTCGCTAAGTATAGATGAATACTTGACACTGTCTTGCTTTAACAGATCGAAGTCGATCGGCAATACAGAAGAGCTCGCTAGAGTCGCTCCTTCTGCAAGTCCCAGATAGATGGTTTCGGAGACTTGACTAATATTACCCTTTACAATTGCACTTCCTTGGTAAATTCTACCAGACTTGTATGATAAATCGCCGCCGATAATCAAAGAGTATTCATCTGAAGGAAAGTTAGTGTTGTCATATAAAATACTGTAGCCGTTGAAGCTAGCATTTTGTCCAATCGCTAAAGGACCAATACTGGTCGAATGTGGCGATGTGAAATCACCAAAAACTAGAGCACCATACTGAGTGGTCAATGCATTGGAATGTGTGCTCAGCAGCAACGCACTTGCAATGAATATTTTTTTCATTTCAATCCCTAAAATAAAATTTAAACGTCTTAATAGATATAGCAATATAAGTGGATGGCTATTTCTTGACCAGTTTTCCTTTTAATAGAAGCCAGCCGAATTTAGAATTGGTAACTAGGTATCTTTTCCACATTCGCTTAGGCTCTTGGATAACACGATACAACCATTCCAAGCCATAATTTTGCATCCATAATGGTGCACGGTTTACCTTGCCTGCTACGACATCAAAAGTACCACCGACACCCATGACAAAATCAACACCTAGTTTTTCTTGCCACTTCTGAATGAAGTTTTCTTTTTTTGGCGATGTAATAGCAACGAATAATAGTTTAGCCCCTGACTCTCGGATCTTATTAACGACAGCTTCTTCATCATCCCAAAAATATCCATTACTGTAACCAGCGACGACCAAATCTGGATATGTTGATTTGACTTTGTCAGCTGTTGTGGTTACAACATCTTCAGTTGCTCCCAAGAGAAAAACTGGGAATCCACGTTCTTCACTCATTTTAAGTAATTCATGGAACAAATCTACACCAGCGACTCTTTCTGGTACCTGATGTCCGTGGAAACGAGCTCCAATAACCACTCCCATGCCATCAATATTTATAATGTCACATGAGCTGACTGACTTATATAAATCGGGGTCTTTTCGCATGTTTACAATTTTGGCAACATTAACAACGACATGTTGGGTGAACTTGCTTTGTGAGATCCTCTCGGAAATAATGCCAACAGTATCTTTCATACTGCCAACATCCATTGGTGTATCCAGGAAGGTAATTCTATTTAGCTTCATGTTCTTGACTCCAAAGTGCAAACATCATTAAAGAAAATAACTGTTTACCCAAATCTTCTTTTCCAGATTGATGGCGATACCATATATCCAATACGGCTTCGCGATTTACAATATTGAAGTGGGGGAGATTTTCGGTCAGAAGATGTTCTTCGATGTAGTGTTTCCATATACCTCTAGACCAGGTCGAGAAGGGAACGTTGAATCCAAGTTTTTTCCGATGAACAATACTTGAAGGAAGATATTTTTCTGCCATTCTTTTATGGACAATTTTTCCTTTCCGGAACCCTATCTTATAATCAACTGGCAAAGACTCTACGAATTTAACCAACTCGATATCGAGCATAGGGACACGAGTTTCGAGTGATACATGCATCGATAGCTTGTCTGCATAGAGTAAAAGGTCATCAGCGAGGCTCATTCTAGAGTCAACCTGCATCAATAACTCTGCTTGTGTGAGTTTTCCTGATTGCGCCCAATTAACCCAAAAGCCGAGAGACTCTTTTAAGTTTCCACTATCTCTACTGCCACATAATTGATGACGACTGTCCTCTGAAAACAAAGATGATGCATAAATAATTCTTGACGGTACATCTTTTGCTGCGAGAGAGAAAATTGCTCTACGGTAGCTTTCATTGCGATAAAGAGGTGAGGGTGATAGCTTCTTGATTACTTTCCAAAATCCAGAAAGATTTAGATACTGTCTAATCACTTCCACTTGATACTTGTTATAACCTCCCCAAGGTTCATCAGTGCCCTGCCCTGTAAGTACGACTGAAACGTCTTTTTTTGCTGCGTGTACGAGGCTCCACATTGGAAGCACTGACGTTGTACCGAGTGGCTCTTCAATGCTTTTTGCGATATGGGAAAAAGAGTTGAGCAACTCATCAGGGGTAACTAACACCTCATTAAAACTTAGGCCTAAAACTTCTGCTGTATGTTTAGCATTGTTGAGTTCGCATTCAGCAAAATCAGGACCGAAGCCGACCGAGTAACAAGGAAGTTTCACTCCTGAGTCCGCTGCCATGGCAGCCACAAGTGCAGAATCGACGCCGCCGGATAGCAACATTCCAACCGGGACATCCGATAATAACTGTCGGCTTACTGCCTCTTGAAGTTTTACTTGATACTGTTCTACAGCTTCGTCGATAGAGCCTTGAAACGGTTGGCTTTCGAGTGAAATGAATACGTTTTCGCTCGTGAGTTTACAACTCGATAAATCGTACTCTAACACTGAACCAGGTTTGACTCTTTTTACTTCAGACAATAGCGTATTTGGAGAAGCGACGAATCGCGTTGAAAAAAACTCTTGAACAGAACTTAAAGAAACATCAGACGCGATTTTAAGCTCTTTCGTAAGAAAACGTACCTCTGAGGAGAAGGCAAAAGTATTTTCATTACAGTAGTAATAAATTGGCTTAATGCCGAAGTTATCCCTAGCGAGATATAATTTCGACATCTTGAGATCGATTGCACAAAAACCAAACATGCCATTTAGTTTTTTACAGGTTTCTACAACACCAAATCTTGCAATGGATTCCACTAATGTGTGAGTGTCTGATGAGCTGTCGAAATTTATGTTTAAGAGATTTCTAATGTCATGATGATTATATATTTCACCATTGAATGACAACAACCAACGACCACATCGACTGTATATAGGCTGTGAGCCAGCAGAGGAAGTGTCCAAGATGGAGAGTCGTGTGTGCCCTATATAAGCTTTGGCTCTAGGGAAATTTACAACCTCTAAACCGCTAGAGTCAGGTCCTCGGTGAGAAATTACCTGAAGCTGTTGCTGTGAGAAAGGAATATTGACAGTGCCTGCTATTCCGCACATGAACTAGCCCTCATAAAATCAAATCTGCTTTTCTGAAATAAGTATGGAATAATTCCCCAGCGCATATAGTCTTTTCCAACCTTTCTACCAAGAATATCTATCTGCGCATAATATGAATTATTTTTCTTGAACTGAATCTCGGACCCTTCGATGACTTTACTTGCTAGATCAATGTTTCCAGTATCGAGAAGTATTCCAATGAATTCAGCTTGATCGTAAAGAATGTATTTGTACGGGTCCTTGATATCTCTAACTGAAAATCTTGAAACTAATCCAGAAGTGGGATCGTAGAAATTTTCGATAATATACTTGGTGCCTTTTTCAATTGCATTGTCGATTTTGGCATCGTTTAAAGATAAATTTTCTTTTATCTTTAGAAGATTCTTAACAATAAAGCAGCTGTGAAAGCAGTCAATGAAGTTTCCGGGTTCTTGGTCAGCGTAATAAAGCCAGGATCCATCATCTTGTTGCTGGGATAATATCCAGTTAACTATTTTTACGGATTTTTCAAATGCCACATTCTTATCACAATCAGGATTGTTTACTAAATGTAGCGAATAAGAAAGTGCAGCATAACTGTTCGCATTAATTACTATCCTAGGTTCTTCGACTGGTGCGTAGGAAAGCGCTAGAATATCATGACTTTCCTCCATAACAATTAGAGACTCGATAAATCTCCATGTATTTTTAAATAACTGTTCGGCGCTGTCTCCACTTTCAATCGCCATAATTGAGAGTAGAGCTTCCATTGCGTAGGGGGTATGTGTAATGAAAGGGAGGTTCTTTGAATAGGTACCATTTTTTGAAACCCAAACAAATCCTAGCCCAAATGCTAAGCAATCAACTTCGTCAATCGCAGATTGCTGTCGCAATAGGTTCACGTAGTCTTTAGAATTCTCATTGGAAATCCATCTATTCTGGGCAGAGAGTAAAATGTACTGTGCGACAGTAATTGGATGTAGTGACTTCTTTATACCCATGGCATTACGAGCCAAACTTGGGCATAACAATTCTGTTATGGCGATGCCTGCAGCTATTAACTTGCTAGAGGTATTTCCTTGATAGAAACCTTGCCTAACATTCTGACTGAAAGGAATTGCCCACAAATCGTACGGGTCATAGTAAGGAGATAGGTTAAATTTTTTCATTGTTACTGCACTTTACATAGCCCAACATTGATAGCTCTTTTTCTGCTTGATCTAGCTTATTAGTCCAAGTATGACTCGAGACTCTCGCTCGCATTTTTTCATTCAAAGATGGTGGGAAACCATTAATAGACACCTCTCTAACCAATTCAGAAAATGATTTATGACTGTCTGGGATAAACACAAGCTCTTCGTAATAATCAAGTTCCGGAAAATAGCTACTTACTATTGGTCTGCCAATGGCAAGGTATTCTTTTAACTTAATTGGGTTGCATGCTTTAATCCATTCATTGTCATTCCATGGCATTAAGAGTATATCGCAGTAGGCCATATAAGCAGGTACCTGAGGGTAGTCTACTTGACCTGTCATCACTATGTTATCCAACGTAAAAATTCGGCTATCGAACGTAGATTTACCAACTAATAGAAATGTAATTTCTGGATTAGATTTCGCTGTTTCGATTATTAACTGAGCATCGACTACATCGGCTTCTAATGCGCCGATAAATCCGGCAATGGGTCTTTTAATATTGGCTAGTTCAGGTAGAGATTTTACCGAATCTCCGGCTGATCTAAACATTTCGAAGTCGACTCCATGGTCGATGAAGCGGCACTTGCTTTGGTAATCTGTATCGATGGATTCATTCATAATGTAGTGAGAGCAGTACAGAACTAAATCGGATCTTTTTTTCAATCCCAGATCAAAGCTTTTAATTTGCTCGAAATCCACTTCAGGAAAGTGTTCATAGAAATCGGTTCTTTGATATACAACCGGAGAATTTCCAAATAATGCCTTCCATTGATAAGCCATTGGCGAAGCAACCCAAAATAGAGGTTTTTTTATGCCTATTGATCTTGCCCATATTTTTATCATTATAGGTACAGCCCAGGAGGTAAGGAAGTAACCCACTTTACCCGGTACCGCTAGTGGTGTTGCTACGAAGAAGTTATCATAGAATTTAACACAACCCTTAAATAGGCTTTTTAATTTTCTAGATATACGTTTTAGAGTTCCATCACCACTAATTAATGATGGCATACGCATTCCAGTACTATTTATATAAAGGACCGGCACGCTCTGGCTGAAATTTTTAGCAAATTGCATATCGTAGTGGCCACGGTTATGCACCCACCAGTCGGCACTTCCGAATACTATTACGCCATCGTAATCAAACTTAGATTTATCCATTAGAAATTTCCGTTATATTTTTCTCTGGTGGGGATTCCAGAGGGTGATAATGTTCACCCTGATACTGTTAGTCTTGGTGGCTTTTAAGGTGCGGAAATAAATTTTTATCTACCAGCCGAGGACAGAAGCTCTTTGCCTTTTTGTTACCTTTACAGTTAATCCGTGTATCACCAAACAAGATAAAATTGCTACAACCATAGTAGATATGGATGTTATGAATGAGCCGAAATGGATTTCACTGAAATCTCTTACTCCGGTGATGTTAAGTGCTGATATTACAACTGGATGTATGAAATATATAAAGAAGGATACGGATGCAATATGTTTCATTACTTTGGATGCTTTTTGGCAATAACATTCAAAGAAAATAAACGCTAATGGTGTTATTAATAGGAACTTCAGAAAAGTCCAATCAATGCCGTTGTAATCGAAAATATCTTTATGATAATTACCGATGTGATTGAATGTGTAGGATTGATAGAAATTAATGGCTATAAATGCTATTGATATACATATAACTATCAGCTTTTTATTCATGTTTTTCAAAATTCTTTCTCTGTCGATGAAAAAGCTCATTCCTATAAAGAAAAATGAAGATATATATAGAGAGGCGTGAATTGGATTGAAGTTTCCAATTGGTCGATGAATGAATATTGACACTAAACATAGCAAAGCAATTACGGAATATCTGTGTTTTTGGCTGGATGCTGAATACGTTTTCAAATATGGGAAAGTTACTAGGAAAAACAGAAATATAGCTGGCACATACCAGTAGCCTGTCATATGCGCCCCAGTGATTAGACTCAAGAAAGGGTACAATGACTGAGAGATTCCAAAATCTGTACCATAGAATATACTATCTGCTTTGATGCCTGCAAATATTATTAATGGGATGGAGTATATGACGTATGGAGTTACTAGTTTTTTTAGCTTGGTTAACATGAAAGAAGAATAGCCATCATATTTTGGTATGAGTAAGCAAAAAAGGTAACCGCTTATGAAGACGAAAAATAGGGTTCCACCTCCTTTTACCAAATTTGTTAAGAAAGGATATTCACTTTGAAATTTATAAGTTAAAGAGTGTCCTAGCGCAATGAAAACAATTGAGAATGCTCTAAAGTAATCAAATGATTCGACGTATTTCTGTTTCAACGTTCGCTCTCCCTTATAGAACGCAAATGTATATCTATTGATTTCATAAAAAATAGGAAAAATATAAAAGTTAATTTGTTTGGTATAGGCCCAACAGCTCCAGATTCAAGAAGTCCATTTACGATGGTCA
Organism: Enterovibrio calviensis DSM 14347; assembly: GCF_000621165.1. GTDB lineage: Bacteria > Pseudomonadota > Gammaproteobacteria > Enterobacterales > Vibrionaceae > Enterovibrio > Enterovibrio calviensis. Next base: position 324,059 of record NZ_KK211217.1, read on the forward strand.
AAAATAGAAAGTAATTTAGTAGGCCATTGTTAAGTTTAAGGCATGCTTTAAAGAAAATTAGAAGTGTAATCGACAATAGAGCTATTCCAATAGAACCAGTAGTAAAAAAGGACTGGAGAAACATGTTGTGAGCGGTGACTGTTGACCATCCCCAGTCTGTTTCAAAGATAGTTGGAAGTAACAATTTCGTAGACGCGTAGCCATGCCCGAACACTGGGTTGTTCAGTGATTCATTCCAAACGGCCTCCCAAATTCCGGTTCGTCCTGTAAAAGTGAAAATTTCATTGACGGACCCATTTCTTGAAAATGAGAGAAGGAGGTCATCAATATCAAAAATAGCAAAATAACTAACGGCACAGAAAACAAGGGCTGCTAGGGCACTGTATTTGTATCTATTGAATAATTCTTTTTCAATGAATAGAAATCCAATGAAGGTTATGAATATAGATGTTCTACTCCAAGATGCTAGCAAACAAGCGGTAAAAAAAAGTATTGACATGATGTATGTCGAGTTTTTGATAACGAGCGTTTTTCTGAGGTATTGCGTTATTATTATTGCCAGTCCGGCCATTTGACCATAAGAATTTGCTGAACCAGATAATCCTGTAATTCGTTGACCACCAATTTCTTCCAACCCCCAAAACTGCATTATGGTAAGTTCTGGGAATATAGGTATCAGAACGATAGAAAGTACATGAAATCCAACGCTCATATAGAATAATGCCAAGCATATTTGTTTCAGAGATAGATTTATTGCTAATGTTGCAGCGAAAATCAGAAAGAAAATTTGTATTGTCGAGTTTACAAACGTATATAGGTGTATTGGAGAATATATTGTGGTTACTAAACAGAGTAAGCAGTATAAAGTTAAATATCTTACGTTGACGCTGAAGAGAAAAGTCAACACTCTTCTAAAGTAGAGCGCTGAAAATGTAGTGACACCTAGCCAAACTGTTATACGTAGAAGTATTTGAAAGTCTATTGAGGTGTCATCTAATGCCCGATATCTAAAGTTTGCCTCTGTAATAAATAAGAATACTGCCAAAAGCCACATTAGCATTAAGGCAGCGTTTCTATTGAATCCCTTTAGTATAAATCCAATTGCAAAAGGGGCAGGGAGTAGCGCTAGAACCATTAACGACAGATTCATATCGTTTTTTTTCTCAAAAAATTCTCTCGTACTATAGAGAATGTGTCATTTATAGTTTGAAGGTTTGGCAGTATTACAATATTCATATGTTTGTATAATAGAAAAGTATTGAGAGAGTTAAATACAATGACACTAATGAAACTTACCGATGCAGCCCCCCACAGGGCGTATTCATAGATAAGTGGTGGGCCTAGAATGAATACTAATCCTACTGTTATCAGCGTGCTTTTTTCTACAAGCTTTGCCTGGCCTCCCATTGTTAATATGTAGCCTGCTGAGCCAGTAATAGCATTGAACATTTGTGCACACGAAATATAAATAAGTACATAGCTCAGTGCTTTGAAAGATTCTCCAAACATCGCCATCAAGTCTGCAGAAAATACGGTTAGTGATACAAACATTGGCAAGGAAATTATCAGCATAGTAAGAGCGATAGTTCTTGCAAGTTTCCCAACCGATGCGACATCATTTTTAGCAAAATACTTTGCGTATATAGGGTTTGTGACCAAGTTGAAAATACCTAGAAGAAATGCAATTAGCATAGACGTTCTATAGATGGCAACAAATTGGCCCGACTCTGTGGATGTCGCAAAAATAGACAGGAAAATCAACGGTGACCATTGAAGAGCGACATGACCTGCAATCCCACTAAAGTATGGTACTGTTTCTTTTAAATATCTTGCTAATTCTATCTTTCCACACAGTTTAGGTTTTAGGTCAAAACCAGCATGTAAATAGTATGAAGAGACCGCAAGTGAAAGGACTATTCCTACTAAGTATAAGTTCCAAGTCATTTCTATATCGATTACATCTATGAAGATTAAGGACGTAAACAATGCTACCCATATTAGTATCTCTTGAGATAAAATAGTCATGTCAGCACGATCTAAACCTTGAAATATATTTCCGAATAAATAAATCACTGAAAATAAGAAGCAAGATATAGCGATGATAGTAGCTGTGTATGGCGTATTTTTCCCTATCTCTATAGATATCAGATAGATAATCGGTATGACAATAGCACTGAGCAAGGTACATATTAATAGAGCCTTGCCCAATACTTTTTTTCTACCTTTTTTTGTCGATTGTGCGACTTCTTTGACAATCTTATGGTCTAAACCGAACCGAACAATGGAAGACGCTAACAGCAGATAAGCGACCCAAGAGTAGAACTGGCCTGCAGTCTCAGTTCCACCTTTTCTTATGAGTAAAATAGAAACCAAATAGGCGCAAAGAGACGCAGATACTTTTACTACAAACGTTAAGCCGATTTTCCTTGCTAACACCTTAGATAATTCCGCGAGTGTCAAAGACCACTTTGGTTACTAACTGTGTCTTATCGGCCTCTCTGAACTGTTTGTGATCGACTAGTACCACGACAATATTCGCTCGTTCCAAAGCTAAGTCTAGCGTTGTAAGTTCTACCCCAGCATGTACCAATTTCTCTGGAATAGACACTACATTTGGCTCCACGGCAAATACTTGTCCGATGTTTTTGTTTGCCAACTCTTCAACAATTTGGACCGCGGGGCTTTCGCGAAGGTCGTCAATGTCGGCTTTAAAAGCTAGCCCTAAACATGCTATGACAGGGCGTTTAAATTCATCGGCCGCTTTTGCTACTTGATCAATCACATAATGTGGCTTCGAATCATTCGTTAAGCGAGCTTGGCGTATGATTTTTGCTTCGTCTGGACAACTGTCAACAATAAACCAAGGATCTACTGCAATGCAGTGACCGCCAACACCAGGGCCTGGGTTGAGTATGTTTACTCTTGGATGTCGGTTAGCTAGTTTAATGAGTTCCCATACGTTGATTTTTAGTTTGTCACTGATCATTGAGAGTTCATTTGCGAACGCTATGTTGACATCACGAAATGAGTTTTCAGTTAGTTTCGCCATTTCGGCTGTGCGAGCGTTTGTAATAATGCACTCACCTCGAACAAATGTTTTATAAAGCTCAACTGCCTTTTCACTGCATGCTTTTGATAGACCGCCAATCACTCTATCGTTAGCTACTAGTTCCTGTAATACGTAGCCTGGTAATACGCGTTCAGGACAATGTGCCACTTTAATGTCGGCATTTTCACCCGCATCTTGTGGGAAGGTTAGATCTGGGCGGGCTTCAGCCAACCACGCTGCCATCTTCTCTGTGGCACCAACAGGAGATGTTGATTCGAGGATTACTAAATTTCCTTTTTCCAATACTGGGGCAATTGCATTTGCAGCGGCCTGTATGTAAGAGAGATCGGGAGAGTTCCCTTCTTTAAACGGAGTAGGTACCGCAATCATAAATGCTTCGGCTGGCTCTGGAATTGTGGTAGCTCGAAGGTTGCCAGTACTCACCACACCACGTACAACAATATCTAAGTCTGGTTCAACAATATGTATGTTACCTTCATTGATCGTTTCTACTGCTTTGGGATTGACATCGACACCGACTACTTCAATTCCCCTTGATGCAACGACAGCTGCGGTTGGTAAACCAATGTAACCTAAACCAATGACGGAAACTTTTTTAAAAGACATAGTTACTCCTCAAAAACATTCATACTTATAAATGCTTTTTGATATCTATTAATACTGGGAAATGGGGAGGTGATACTTAAGAAATTGCTTTAAAAAATCTTGCAGGAAATGAGATTTCCCTATGAAAAATGCGCCTTAATTTTCTCAATAATTTGTTCACAAGATTTACCGTCACCATAGGGGTTATGTGCACGACTCATTGATTCATAATCCGATTTGTTTACAAGTAGACGTTCTATTGAATTAACGATTGCTTCCTTGTTGGTTCCGACAAGTTTGACGGTACCTGCTTCAACGGCCTCTGGGCGTTCTGTCGTATCGCGCATGACTAGTACTGGTTTACCCAAAGAAGGTGCCTCTTCTTGGATTCCCCCTGAATCAGTAAGTATGATATGTGACCTGTTCATTAGATAAACAAAGGGCAAATACTCCTGCGGCTCAATCAGGTGGACGTTATCGACGCCTTTTAGTATTCGATTGACAGGTTCCTGTACATTTGGGTTTAAGTGTACGGGATAGATAATTTGACTTTCTGGAAAGCGAGTTGCTATCTCTGCGAGCGCTTCGCAGATGCGTTCAAAACCGCCTCCAAAGCTTTCTCGGCGGTGACCGGTTACAAGGATTAGTTTCTTAGACGGATCAATTTGAGGAAAGAGTGCAGCTAAAGTGTCGTTTAGGTCCTGGTCATTCTCAAGTTTTTCCTTAACGAGAAATAAAGCATCTATTACCGTGTTACCAGTGACAGAAATACTTTCTGCTTTGATGCCCTCTTTCAACAAATTAGTTTGTGAGGTTGCTGTCGGTGCGAAGTGCAGGGTCGTAATTGCTCCTGTTAACTTTCGATTACCCTCTTCAGGCCAAGGAGAATATATATTCCCAGTACGTAAACCTGCCTCTACATGTCCGACAGCGATCTGTTGAAAATAGGCAGCCAAGCTTGCAGAAAGTGTTGTAGCGGTATCACCATGAACGAGAACGATGTGAGGCTGAAAGCTTTCCAATACAGGTTTCATACCTGCAAGAATGTTCCCTGTAACCTCGAAGAGAGATTGCCCTGGCTTCATGACGTTTAAGTCGAAATCGGGCTGTATTTCGAACAAATCAAGCACTTGATCAAGCATTTCTCTATGTTGTGCTGTGACACATACCTTGGCATCGATGCCTTCTGACTTCTTAAGCTTGTGAACTAAAGGTGCCATTTTTATTGCTTCTGGACGAGTTCCAAAGACAGAAAGGACTCTAATTGGTGTATTCATTTGCTTTCCTTAGCTTTCAATATTTCCGTATGCATATCGAGAGTACTCAGAATACGTATGTGTCCCTTTCTTGGGCTGAAGCACTTGGTTTACGACTACGCCATCGATAGATATTTGATGTTTGGTAAACAGGGACATCGTGTGCTTATAAACAGACTTACTTGTACTATTGGCTTTTAGAATCAATACGATACCCTTGGTAAACCTCCCTACGATAAATGCGTCTTTAACCGGTAAAATGGGAGGGGTGTCGAATATTATCCGGTCATATTTCAACGCTAGATCATTGAGTAAGTTCTCAAACTTTGTGCTGCTTAATAACTCTTGAGGATTTGCAACTAACATACCTGCCGGGAGTACATCCAGATTCGAGTCTTCAATGGATGTAATGCAGTCCTCTGATGGAGAGTTCATAACCAAAATATTTGTGAGTCCAGGCTGGCTGTTGGGGAGTCCAAAACGCACACCGACTGAAGGTTTCCTTAGGTCACAGTCAATGAACAGCACCTTTTCAATACTGGCGAAAGACTGCGCGAGATTGATAGCGGTTGTTGTTTTACCTTCCCCTGGTACTGAGGAGGAAATGGCGAGAAATTTTCTCTCAGTTTTAGGAATGCTCAGGTAAAGAGATGTGCGAATCGAATCAATAGATTCCTGGAATGCTGCAAATTTTTGATTGTTGAAAACTGACGAATCAATGGGTTTCTTCTTATATGCCTTATCTCTTACTAGAGGCAGTGTTCCTGTTGGTAATAGACCGAGTTTATTCTCAAAGTCACGTGCCGAGGAGATCGTATTATTAAATACGTCTAAGAAAATAATGGATACTGTAGCTAGCCCAAGGCTAACAACCAAAGTAATAACCACTATCAACTTTCGATTTGGCTTGTATGGTTTTTCTGGCAATAATGCGTGGTCGCTGAAACGAGCATTCGCAGCACTAAAGTTACTGGTAGCAGAGGTCTCTTTTTGGCGAGTTAAGAACAAATCATATAACTTGGCATTAGTGTCGACTTCTCTCTTAAGTGCATCGTATTCGCTCTTTACAACACTCAGCGACTGAAACTCGTCTTTTTTGCTGTTGAGTTCCTGATTGAGGAGGTACTCTTGATCTTTGGCGCTCGCGAGCTCTTTTTCGATTCCGCTAATTAGCTTATGGACTAGATTCTCTGCTCTGCGTTGTACTGATAACAGGCGTGCGTTGGCTTGAATCATTTTGTCGTGCTTGGGGCCATAGCGCTTCGATAGTTGGCTAACTTCTCTTTCTGCTTCCGATTCTGCCAAACGAATATCACGAATTTGTGGGTGATTCGAAATAAGTGGATTTGCGCTAAGTGCCGCAATGTCCGTTTTAGGGGTGTTTCTTAAGGCGTTATATAACGCCTGATTTTTCGTTCGCCTGTCGGTTGCTTCGGCTATTCTATTTGTTAGGTTTTCTAGCTCATTACTTGTTAGGGCGACGATACCGCTGTCGTCAATCAATTTCTGTTGCTGTAAGAACAACAATAAAGCTTGCTCAGAATATCTTAGGTTTAGCTTTAGATCTTCCAGTCTTTCATTTAGCCAGTTGTTCGCTTTGTCTGTTGCAAGAAGCTGAGACTCCAAGTTGTTTTCAATGAAAGCATAGCCAACAGCATTTGCAATATCTGCTGCTAGTTGCGGATCTTCTGATTCAAAGGAAATGTTAACAAGTTGAGTCTTTCTTATTGGTGATATTGTCAGCTTTGACTTGAATTTATTGAGAATCCTATGTGTTTCTGACATGTTCTCATTTTTCGAATCATCGGATTCAATCTCTTTCAAAGACAAAATAGAGCTAATTACTGGATAAGACTGTAACCAATTCCGAATTGTTTCTCTGGAGTTATATTTACTAACGATAGAGGGGTTAAATTCAGGAACCCGCGCAAGCTGCAATTTTTCTATAACACGTTGCGCAACTTGATTGGACTTTAATATTTCAAATTGTGTAAGGTAATACTCATTGGCACGCGTGTCTATACCAACAACCTCTTCAATAGAAATCGCTTTTGCTTGTTGAGATTCAATTAGTAAAGTTGCGGTGGCACGATATGTTGGTGTAATAGATAGAGCAAAAAGTACTGAGATCGCTGTACACATCAGTGCAAAGAATGAGATTGAAATCCAACGTTTTTTAATTAGATGAATATAATAACCAATATCTATCAGTTGGTCTTGTTGCAATTTTTCATTATCTGATTTGGTGTGCATTGTTCAATCCATTGTAATATTAAATCCACTCTAATCATGAAATATTATTTCAGTGTGTAGGTCATGATGTCTAGATGCTGAATAGTGGAATGGAAGCTATCGCTGGAAGTAAGTAAGCTGTTTTTATTTTTTTTAGTTAGATAAATTAAACAATATTAGAAAAAGCTTTGCTCAATAACTATGATGTCACCTGGAGACACAATCGCTGATAGGCTTACTTTATTTTTTGGTTCGCTCTTGGCTTCGCGAGTAATGTATATGCTTTTTCTTGATGCTCGTTCCGTGAAACCTCCGGCTAAGGCGATTGCCTTGTCTACCGTCAGACCCGGCTGGAACTCGTAGCCGCCTGGTTTTTTTATCTCACCGTTAACAAAGATACTTCTGAACCCTACAATACCTACACGAACTTTAGGGGAGACGAGATAGTCTCCCTCTAATCCCTGTATTATTTCGCTTTTTAGCTGCTCTGTAGTTTTTCCTATTGCAAGGATTTGCCCAAGATAGGGGTAGTCAAACTCTCCGCTACTATCTATGTATAGCTCTTCAATAGTGAGTTCTTCTTCCCCATATACCACTATTTGGATTTTATCTCCGGCACCGATGGTATAGTCATTTTCATTGGCATGGGAAAAAAATGGAAATGCGAAAAGAAGTGTTAATGCAACACAAAAGCGGAAAATACGATTCATGTGACAAGCAATCCTTTGAAAATTAGAAAATTAGGTTGGTTCCGAGGTACCAAACGTTCTGGCTGTAGCGATTAGTGGCTATGGAAGAGTCATTGTCTTCATAACGCCAGCCCGCTCTTATTTCAGTGTCTTCTCTGAATTCATAACCGAGGTTGAAAGATGCCGCAATCAGGTCATCTTCTCTTGTGCTTTGTGAATAATCATCGTTGACGCTGTTCAACGCTAAGTCGCTGTATACGTTTGTTAGCCAGAAGTGCTTCCAACTCGCGCCAAAACTGGTCTGATTAATAAAGTTGTTGCCTTGATCGGGGTCGATAGCACTTTGTGCTGCGGAAACAGAGATCGTCGAATAGGTTAATGTTTCCCAGGTTAAAGCTAAGTCCCAGCTGAATCCGTTAAAGTCTTCTCTGGTTTCATCTTCGTAATTCTTGTCTTGTATGCCTAATCTGAGTTTTCCTGTTGTTTTTCCAGTGATGTCCCATTTGGCACCGACTAAGTAGTAGGCATCTAGGTTATTTTGCGATAGACCACTATTGGGGGTACCAAGTTTGTATTGACGATCAGCTAAGTCTACCTCTACCAGTAAATCTGTGGCCGGAAATACTTTGTAGTAGAAGGCAAGTGCGCCCGCAACTTCATCGTAATCTTTGAATCTTGTGCTGAGGGCGACAAATCCAGGAGCCGTGAGATCTCGGTAGTTTTCGTATACTTTGTTTTCGTATCTGATGTTGGATTCGAGGCGACCGGTTGCATCTTCTGCCCCATATACATGGGTTATATTTGCATTGTGCAGGGTGTATCTCACAGGTTCTGTTGCGATGGTGGTCAGTTCATCACCCGCCAAGATCCCAGTTCCTCTTGCTTCGTGTAACTGTTCGTAGGTGTAATTTATGCCAAATCCACTTCGTTGACTGACTTGTATAAAGTTATTAGTCGTTAATGTGTGGTCTAGGAAGTCATCTTCGTCGCTGTCGAAATAAGTCCCTGATGCTAACTGGTAGGCAATTTGGTATGTATTGCCATTTCGGTCTGATTCAAACACGATTCCTGGTTTGACAATCAAAGCGTTAGACGATTCAGGGTTTTCCGAAGATGAGTATCGACCAACGTTGTCGTTGTGCTCCAGATAGGCATCAAAAAGCGGAGTGACCTTGATACCTGATTCACTCGTAAATCCGTTATCTTCGTTTGCAATTGCTAAACTGCTGGAACTCAACAACGCCAAAGTGATCAGTGTTTTCTTAGGGAAATTCATTACTATTCCTTTAGTAGGCAGTCTTTCCGGTAAAGCCTTTAAATATGGTTTTGAATATAATTTTCAGATCGAGCCATGTTGACCATGACTGAATGTATTTGAGGTCAAATTCAACACGCTTTTGCATTTTTTCCAGCGTATCTGTTTCACCCCGATATCCATTGACTTGAGCTAGACCTGTGATGCCAGGCTTAACTTTGTGTCTCAACATGTATCTGTCAACAATTGTTCGATATTCTTCATTGTGGGCAACCGCATGAGGACGTGGACCCACAATCGACATTCGGCCTTGTAGTACATTGAAGAACTGTGGAAGTTCATCAAGTGATGTCTTACGGATAAAGGCGCCAAATGGTGTAATTCTAGGGTCGTCTTTCGTAGCTTGTTTAACAATACTTCCGTTATCCATGGTGCTCATGGAGCGAAACTTCCAGACTTTTATTGGTCGGCCATCAAGCCCATAACGCAGTTGTTTAAAAATTACGGGGCCAGGCGAAGATAACTTCACGCCAATTGCTACGCCAATAAGCACGGGGCTTATGAGCAAAATTATCAAAAACGCCAAAATAATATCTTGCGTTCTCTTGAACCAACCATCGGTGCCATAAAAAGGTGTGTCATGTATACTGATGGTAGGAATATTCCCGATTGCACTTAAGCGAGATTGGATAAGGTTATACACAAAGAAATCTGGAATAAGATAGGTATTTGCTGTTGTATCTGAGAATGCATTGAGATAAGCAGTAATTCTTTCATTTGCTTTTAACGGCATTGAAATGTAGACATGTTGTATGACGCCATTTTTTGCCATAGAAAGCGCCGTGTCTACGCTGCCTTTGAACGGGGCTGGTAAGTCATCTGTGTCCAATCGATTCATTTCACGATCGTCATAAAAACCAATTACCTTAATGCCTAGCTCTGGATTATTTTTTATTTCGTTTGCTAGTCTTATTCCATTCTCCGTAACACCAACAATTATCGCTTCTTTTCGGTTGTAACCGTAATCACGTAGTTTTCTTAGCGCTTGTTTTGCGATGAAACGCCATGTGATTAATAGTACAGGTGTGGCGATTAACCATGCACCAGTTATGACTCTAGAATAACTGGTACTTGTTTTTGTGAAGAATGCGATTGCGATAAGGAAGGTGATAGTAAGTAACCATGCTTTACTAATGCTCAGTGCTTCATCTTTAAATCGATAAACACGCCATGATCGATACAGTTCATTTTTTTCTGCAATTAGTAAATAAGCCAGTACTGAGTAGGTTGTTAGTAGGGCGCTATTTCTGTCAAAGTCACCAATATAGATGATCGATATAAAATAAAGAGCTAGACAAATAATTATGCAGTCAATGGCTCTGTAGAAAACGTGCAGAGCACCGTAGTTACTGTGCAATTTTAGAGTTGTATCCATTTTCTTCTATCCTTAGATAAAGTAACTATGGCTGTTTGCACGATTTTTCTACGCTACCGCCCTTGAGTGTCGTTCCCAAAATACGATTCATGCAGGTAATATTGATAGTCTTGCTAATAACGTGGTGTGCTTGGATTTATTTACCGGAGCGACACGAACTGCGGGATATTAACATTGAGACATTGTTCTTTTGTATGGATATTAAGTTTCAAATTGGACAATAAATAAATCCTACGTGAGACCACACATTCATATGTAAATACGCTGTTTGTTAATAACTAATTTGCGGTGTGGGTTTGCTTAGGTGGGAGTTATTTGGTTTGTGGAATTGAAGTGTGTGAACAAGCCCTCATGGCGGGATGAGAATATCGCAACTTGCATCTGTTATTTGGTTATGCAAAAGAAGGAAAAATATTTTATATCTGAGAGACCCTCCTAACGTCCTTTTGGGTCAGGTTACGACACATTCCTATGTCTTATTCAACGTCGATGGAATTGCGAGATAGGCAAAGGAAAGTGTTATTTATTGCGTCTGTTAAGTTCCTCAATCTTGTATCTTGAAGCTATTGAGGTCTTGGTATTTTACAAGCGAGTGGATGTGTCAAAGACGGGGGCAGATAGGTAGGAGTGACTGATATACACAAGTAGCTAAATCCTAAATCTTTAGGTTTTTTGGGTATAAAAAAGAGCCGTCTGAGTTGTCTCAGCGGCTCTTTTTTAATGAAAGCAAATTCTACTCACTTTTGGGCATAAGCTTCATTGTGAACAGCTGCTACCGCACGACCTGAAGGATCTGCTGCGTTCTTGAAGCTCTCATCCCACTCGATGGCTTTCGCGCTTGAACAAGCGATTGACGGGCCACCAGGAACACATTCCGCAGCGCTTGGTAGCGGGAACAACTCTTCAAAGATTTCACGGTATGCGTAACCTTCTTTGGTTGTTGGTGTGTTGTAAGGGAAACGGAACTGTGCTGTTTCCATTTGTTGATCCGAGACTTTCTCTTCTGCAACGGCTTTTAGCGTATCAATCCAGTTGTAACCAACGCCGTCAGAGAACTGCTCTTTTTGACGCCATGCGATAGACGCTGGCAGGTAGTGCTCGAAACACTCACGCAAAATGTGTTTTTCCATTTTGCCGTTGCCACACATCTTATCTTCAGGGTTCAAACGCATCGCAACATCGATAAACTCTTTATCGAGGAAAGGTACACGACCTTCTACGCCCCATGCTGCTAGCGATTTGTTCGCACGAGCACAGTCAAACATGTTCAGTGCCAGCAACTTACGAACGGTTTCTTCGTGGAATTCTTTCGCGTTTGGCGCTTTGTGGAAGTACAAGTATCCACCGAAGATTTCATCAGCACCTTCGCCAGAAAGTACCATTTTGATGCCCATTGCTTTGATCTTGCGGCCCATCAAGTACATGGGTGTTGAAGCGCGAATGGTGGTGACGTCGTAAGTTTCGATGTGGTAAATCACATCGCGAATCGCATCAAGACCTTCTTGAATGGTGTAGGTCATCTCGTGGTGAACCGTACCAATCTGGTCTGCCACTTCACGCGCAGCTTTCAAATCTGGTGCACCTTCAAGGCCAACAGCAAATGAGTGCAACTGTGGCCACCAAGCTTCTGATTGGCCGTCGTCTTCAACACGCATTGCTGCAAAGCGTTTTGCAACTGCTGAAGTGATAGACGAATCTAGTCCGCCAGATAGGAGCACACCGTAAGGTACGTCAGTCATTAGCTGGCGTCTAACTGCATCTTCTAATGCTTTGGTGAGGTCTTCTTTGCTCGTGGAGTTTCCTTGAACCGCCGCGTACTCGTTCCAATCACGAACGTAGTAACGGTGTGGTTCTGCGTCGCCTGAGCATAAGTATGAACCAGGAGGAAACTCGCTGATGGTTTTACATACCGGTACCAGTGCTTTCATCTCTGAAGCGACATAAAAGTTGCCGTGCTCATCGTGACCTTGGTAAAGCGGGATAATACCAATGTGATCGCGACCGACGAGGTAGGTGTCTTTTTCTTCATCGTAAAGAACGAAAGCGAAAATACCATTGAGCTCTTCAAGAAGGTCAGCGCCCATGTCTTGGTATAGCGCTAGGATCACTTCACAATCAGAATCTGTTTGAAAGTCGTATTTTCCTTCGTAACGAGCACGAATTTCTTTGTGGTTGTAGATTTCGCCGTTGACCGCAAGGATGTGTTTTTTATCTGGGCTGTAAAGCGGTTGAGCACCACTGTTCAAGCCAACAATCGCAAGACGCTCGTGCGCAAGAATTGCGTTGTCTGAAGAGTAAATACCTGACCAGTCAGGACCACGATGACGCAGCTTTTTAGACATTTCTAGCGCTGACTGACGAAGCGCAGTTGCATCTGACTTAATATCCAGAATGCCAAATACAGAACACATAAATCCCTCTCTTACTTCCCTTTATGACGGTGTGGTGCGTCATTAAAATTTCTGTTGCCTCCAATTTGCCAATTTGAAGGAAAAAAGCAACCAGTTATGGAGAAAAAAATAACAAACCTGATATGTATTTTAATTTCATTCACCAAAACGGTCATTTAGGTGAATGAAGTGTGGTTGATGGTTATTTTGTAACCAGTCTTGCGAGTGCTGGTCATTAATTATATCGGGATGACTAAAGCAATTGATCTTTTACGTGACGGGCAAAACCTGCGCCCGCTTCGTTGTAGATGTTGTAGGCTTCATTCACACCTAATGCCTTAAGTTGTTCAAGTTCATCGACATACTTTGCGATGGCTGCCACTTTACCTTCAAAGCCCATTTGGTTGATTTGTTCCATCGCAACCGTATTCGCCTGGCTGTTTGGCATTGCCAGTAAGATAAGTTCAATGTGGCGTGAAGAGGTCACACGAGACCAAAAGTCAGGATCGGTAGCATCGCCGTGAATGACATTTCTATTGTTTGTACGATGAGTGGCAACAGACTCTTCACGGGTTTCTATGCCGAGTACCCTAGATGGGTCGTCTTTGGCAATTTCATCGTACGCGCCACTTCCAATACGTCCCATGCCGAGAATAAGCACCGAAGCGTCTCCCAAGTCGATCAACTGATCGTTTCGGTGGATTCGTTCAGGGGAGGGGTCGCTAAAACGTGATGACACTGTCGAATAGATTTTGTGGCTGAACGTATTTAGAGGTGCTGACAGCACGAAAGAAAGGGACACGGCAATGGCGATTGCTACCAAGATGTTCCCAGGCATGATGCCCATTTGATAGGCAATGCCTCCGACGATTAAACCAAATTCACTGTAGTTAAAGAGGGTTAAGGAAGCGAATAACGATGTGCGAACACGAAACTTGAACCCATTGAAGATGACGTAGTAGAGCAAACCTTTTAGCGGCAATAATACCAGAAGCAATAGCGCTATCATTAGCCCTTGCAACGTAGGTTGCTCAGATAGCCCGATGTTGAGAAAGAAGCAAACAAGAAACAGTTCTTTCAAGTTAAACAGTGATTTTGCCATTTCTGATGCACGTGCGTGTCCCGCCATCATCATTCCAAGGATAAGCGCGCCGAGATCTGCTTTCATTCCTACCGCATCAAAGAAGCCAGCTCCCACGACTAATGCAAGGAAGATGGCATATAGCACCAATACTTCGCCATGGTCCACACGATCTAACAGTTTGAAAAGTAGAGGACGTACTAAAGGAAGAGCGAACAACAGAAGCGCTTCTATGCCGGGGATTTTGCCTGATGCGACCGTCATGAAGATAACCGCGAAGATATCCTGCATGATGAGAACACCGATCGCGAGTGTGCCGTACGTGGCATTCATTTCGCCTTTTTCTTGCAGTGCTTTAATGGCAAAAACCGTACTGGAGAAAGAGAGCGCAAAGGCGATGAGTACGATGTCGTTGGTGGCAAGATCGGAAAAAGCGGAAAGACCAAGCGCTTTGAAGCCCAATAGACAGACAGAGAATAGGGCGGTTGTCAGCACGTTGTGCAGTGACGCGCCAAACCAGATCTCTTTATTAAGCAGCGATTTAACATCGAGTTTTAAACCAATGCAAAAGAGAAGCAGAGTGACACCCAAATCAGCCAGCGATTGAATCAGAGGCGTGGATGTGAATCCTACGGCATGCAAGACAAAGCCCGCAATCAAAAAGCCGACGAGGGGAGGCATATGGCAGCGTAGCATGAGTAAGCCGCTCACAAATGCAACTGCAATGATGACGAGATCCATAAGTTGGTTAGTTTCCTTGCGTAAAAATGCCGCGTCAAAGCTGTTGCTAACTGAGAGCAACGACTTAACCAAAAGAAATAGAGGAAATTTTTAGGATTATGATAAAACAAAGGCAACACAGTTAACCAGTGTTGCCTTTGCAATTAGGCACTAAGCTGACACAAATTGTGTAACAGGCTTAGTCTTCTAGAAGCTTTTGAAGTAACAGGCCATTTAGCATCGCGCGTTTAACAAGAGCAAAAGCGCCGAGTGTTGGTGTTGATGATAAACCTGCAGCAACGATAGGAAGTTGTTGGTGGAATGCACGCAATGACTGATTTTCTACGCAGCGCTGAATAGCGGGGAACACCACGCTCTTTGCTTCAGTAATCTCTCCTGAAATGACCACCTGTTGTGGATTAAACAGGTTAATGGTCATCGCAATCGCTTTACCTAAGTGATTACCCACCTTGACCAAGACTTGGCGTGCAAGCTCATCCCCAGCGACAGCGGCGCGACAGATGTCTGAAACATCAAGGTCCTTTTTGCCTTGCAGCATGCTCTCATGACCCTGCGCGAGAAGTTGCTGCGCGTGCTCTATGATTGCCGGATTAGATGCCACGGTCTCTAAGCAGCCAAAGTTACCGCATTGGCATTTCTTTCCGAGTGGATCGATTTGAATATGACCAATTTCACCCACGTTGCGGTTATAGCCCAAAAACACCTGACCGTTCACGATAATACCCGCGCCAGCACCGTTGTGAACACTGACAAGTAGGGTGTCATAGTAATTTTTACTCACCCCGAAATAATGTTCAGCCAATGCTTGTCCGCGCGTGTCGTTTCCAATGAAACACTGCACTCCAAATTCATCGCGAATTAAGTCACTAAGGGGTAATTTATCGATAGCAATATGTGGCATGTATTCAACAATACCGCTTTCTGCGTCGACAAGACCGGGGAGTGAAATAGCAACAGCAATCAGTTCTTTTACAAAGTCTTGCTGTGTCGCGAGGAAGGTATGGAGGTGGTAAAGCAGACCTTCAATCAGTGTTTCTTGATTCGGGTAGTGGAAAGGCTCTTCGTGCTCGGCAAGCACTTTTCCGGACAAGTCGAACAGCGTTATCTCGATGCGTTCACGTCCAAGGCGGACAGCCAGAGAGTGGAAAGGGGCGCATTCGGTGGTCAACGAGATAGCTCGTCGACCTCCGGTGGACGCTTGTTGCGCGACCTCTTTAATTAAGCCGCGCTCAAGCAACTGACGGGTAATTTTGGTAACACTTGCTGGAGCAAGGCTGCTCACATCAGCAATTTGGATTCGAGAAATCGGACCTTGTTGGTCGATGAGTCGATAAACGGCGGCACCGTTTAACTGTTTAACCAGATCTACGTTACCAATTTGTCCGCCTGTCATAAATGTCCTAATTCAATGTATATTCGCCGTTAACTACAGTCGCTTTGACATTGAAATCGCGATCAAACACGGTCAGGTTAGCGACATATCCATTCTTGATAGCCCCTAGCTTGTCATCCATACCGATTGCACGTGCTGGATACAAGGTTGCCATGCGGACCACTTCATCCAAAGCGATGCCTACATGTTCGACAGAGTTCTGTACTGCTTCAATCATGGTCAATGCCGAACCGCCAAGTGTGCCATTCTCATCAACACACTTACCATCTCGGTAATATACTTTCTTGCCTACAAAAATAAAGTGATCCATGTCTGCTCCTGCTGGCGCTGCTGCGTCAGTTACAAGAATCAGTTTCTCACCTTTCAATTTTTGAGCAATTCGCACGTTTGCATAGTCAACGTGGAAACCGTCAACAATAACGCCAGTGTAAACTTCAGGGGTGTCATAAATCGCCCCTACCATGCCAGGCTCGCGGCCAGCAATTGGTGTCATCGCGTTGAATAGATGCGTAGCGAACGTGATACCAGCTTTAAAGCCTTTACGTGCTTCCACATAGCTTGCGTTAGTGTGGCCGGCAGAAACAACAATGCCTGCCTCCGCCAGTTGGCGAATGTGTGCAGATGGCGTTAGCTCAGGTGCCAACGTCACTTTCGTCACGACATCAGCATTTTCAGTAATGAAGTCGATCATCGCATCGTCTGAACGACGGATGTAGTCAACACTGTGAATGCCTTTTTTGGCCACGTTGAGGTATGGACCCTCTAGATGCAAGCCCAACGCCTGATGTTGGTATTGTTCTTGATAGTCGCGAATCGCACTGACTGATGCCTTCATGTCTTCATCAGAAGACGTGATCAATGTAGGCAGAAAGCTGGTGCAGCCAGATTTTAGATTCGCCAAATGCATGGTGCGGATCGTATCTGCAGTCACTTCATCGTTGAACATTACACCGCCACAACCATTGAGTTGTAGGTCGATGAAGCCAGGACTTAGGTAAGCGCCGTCCAGAGAACGGGTTTCAATACCTTCTGGCAATTCCTTTTCTGGACAAACGTTCTGGATCAAGCCGCCATCTACGATGACAGCATGATTATCCAGCACTTCGCTACCGGTGAAAATTCGGCAGTTAGTCAGTGCGTACATGAATGCTTCCTTACCTTAAAGGTTTTTGATGTTTTCAGCTTCTAGCTCTTGGAAGTATTTAACTGTCTTCACTTTCAGCTCAGCAGTCGAAGGCTCGTCACAAACCATCAGTGCTTTAGGATGCAGTTGAAGTGCAGACACTGTCCATAGGTGATTCACTGAACCTTCAACCGCAGCTTGTAGTGCAAGTGCTTTGTTGTGGCCGGTGATTAGAATCATCACTTCTTGAGCGTCAAGCAGGGTGCCAACACCAATCGTTAATGCGTGTTTTGGCACTTGATTGATATCGTTATCAAAGAAACGAGAGTTAGCAATACGTGTGTCTTCAGTCAAGGTTTTGATACGAGTACGTGAAGAAAGTGACGATGCTGGCTCGTTGAATGCAATGTGACCATCGTTACCAATGCCACCCATAAACAGGTTGATCTTGCCGTACGATTTGATCTTTTCTTCGTAACGTTGGCATTCTGCTTCATGATTATCAGTGTTGCCGTTCAGCAAGTTGATATTTTCTTCTTTAATATCAATGTGATTAAAGAAATTGTTGTACATGAAGCTACGGTAAGATTCAGGGTGGTCTGCAGGGATGCCACAGTACTCATCCATGTTAAACGTAACAACGTTTTTGAAGCTTACTTCGCCTTGCTTATGAAGATTAATCAGTTGCTTATAAGTGTTCAGAGGGGTACCGCCAGTCGGCAAACCCAGAACAAACGGACGATCTTCAGTTGGAGCGAATTTGTTAATAGTATCAACAATATGGCGTGCTGACCAAAAGCCTACTTCATGTGCAGTTTGTAATGGGATAAGTCTCACGGTACACCTCTTAATTAATTCAAATTCAGACTATACAGCATAGTGGTTCTGTATCTTAGTTTTCATCATAAAATAAGTTTTATGATGGTGCTAGCAAAAAACGGGATTACGTATCGTTTTGAGTGACAAAAATCACAATTGCACCTGTTTTAATTTGCGGGGCGAAATTAATGGAATAAACTCCACCTGACTCACATTGGATAGTAAAAAAAGTCCCATGTTGTCATTACAACTCTGAGAAAGAACCACTATAGGGGGAACAAAGGTGAATATTCTCGGTTATTTCCAAAAAGTAGGTAAGGCGTTGATGGTACCAGTTGCCACACTTCCTGCCGCTGCAATCCTGATGGGTGTTGGTTACTTCATTGACCCGAATGGTTGGGGCGCTAATAGCGTTCTAGCTGCATTCTTGATCAAAGCGGGCGCCGCAATCATCGATAACATGTCTTGGCTATTCGCAGTAGGTGTTGCCTACGGTATGTCTAAAGACAAAGACGGCGCTGCTGCTTTAGCAGGTCTTGTTGGTATGTACGTTGTTACAACGCTACTGTCTCCAGGTGCTGTTGCTCAAATTCAAAACATTGACCCAAGTGCTGTTCCTGCGGCTTTCGGTAAGATCCAGAACCAATTCGTTGGTATCTTGGTCGGTATCATGTCTGCTGAATTGTACAACCGTTTCTCTCACGTAGAACTGCATAAGGCATTGGCGTTCTTCTCGGGCAAGCGTTTGGTTCCTATCGTTACCTCTTTTGCTGCAATCATTGTATCTTTCATCCTGATGTACGTATGGCCTACTGTTTACGGTGGTCTGGTTAACTTCGGTGAAGGCATTCAAGGTATGGGCGAATTGGGTGCAGGTATTTACGCATTCTTTAACCGTCTTCTTATTCCTGTTGGTCTGCATCACGCGCTGAACTCAGTATTCTGGTTCGACGTTGCAGGCATTAACGATATTCCTAACTTCCTGGGTGGCGCTAAGTCTCTAGCTGAAGGTACTGCAACTGTTGGTGTAACAGGTATGTACCAAGCGGGCTTCTTCCCAATCATGATGTTCGGTCTACCAGGTGCAGCGCTAGCTATCTACCATACTGCTAAGCCTGAGAACAAAGAGAAAGTAGCATCTATCATGATCGCTGCTGGTTTCGCATCGTTCTTCACCGGTGTAACTGAACCGCTAGAATTCTCGTTCATGTTCCTAGCACCAGGTCTGTACGTATTGCACGCATTGTTGACGGGTATCTCTGTATACATCGCTGCATCGATGCAGTGGATTGCAGGTTTCGGCTTCTCTGCAGGTCTTGTTGACATGTTCTTGTCAACGCGTAACCCGCTAGCTGTTAACTGGTACATGCTGATTGTTCAAGGTTTCGTATTCGCAGGTATCTACTACGCTGTATTCCGCACTGCGATCGTTAAGTTCAACCTGAAGACTCCAGGTCGTGAAGATCTTGATGAAGATGCACCAGCAAATGGCGTAGAAGGTTCTAAAGAGACCGGTATTCTGGCTCGCCAGTACCTGAAAGCGCTAGGTGGTCACGACAACCTAACGACTATCGATGCATGTATCACTCGTCTTCGTCTGACCGTTAAAGATGGCGCTCAGATCGACGAGAAAACACTGAAAGCACTTGGTGCGATGGGTGTTGTTAAACTGGGTACAAATAACCTGCAGGTTATTCTGGGTCCATTGGCAGAAATCGTTGCTGGCGAAATGAAGAAAGTTGGCACGACTGAAGATTTGTCTGAAATCAAACTGCCATAATTAAATTATACTGACTAATTAGTCAATATAGCCGGCCCTTAGCGGGGTCGGCTTTTTTTGGGCCAAATTTGGCCATATTCGTAGGGTAAATAGAAATGAATAAGACATTTAAGATGGGAATCTTATCTGTAGCCGTTGCTGCAGGTCTTGCGGGTTGTGGTGCTTTGCCTTCAGGCTCGGCGCAACAGGCAACTGTGGATGCATTAGCGGCTCAATTGGACATCAGCTACGCTGTTGAAACCAATCATGGCGCGCAAGAAGGCTTAACGTGTCAGGACATGGGCGCAGAGTGGGCTTCTTGTAACAAAGTGACGATGACCGTGGTGAATGACGGCGATGCAGTTACCGCTAACGATTGGAAAATCTATCTGCACAGCATTCGTGTATTTTTGGATGTGGCAAACGAAGACTTCACCATCGAACATTTGACCGGTGACCTTTATGTGCTGACTCCAACGCAATCTTTTGATGGTTTCGCTGCGGGCGAAACGGTTGAAATTCCCCTGATTGCAGAATACTGGCAGTTGTTCGAAACTGACTTTATGCCACGTGCCTATGTGGTTGCGGGTGATGCAACGCCAAAAACGATTGCATCGCTAGATACTGAAAACGTTGATGCATTTGTGGCTGAAATTGATGGCAACAAATGGAAACGCACCCCAGAAGACAACAACATCCTAGCGACAGCGGCCTCACGCTTTGCAAAAAACAGCGATGTTGCCCAACTGTCTGATGGTGCCATTGAAGCTTCTATTATTCCAACGCCTCTAAAAACCAAACAAATGCGTGGCGCTTTACATGTTGCTGCGGGTTTTGCGGTAAATAACACCGCGCTGGATGCGGATCAGTTAGCGGCATTTGAAGATCGCGCAGCGCTTCTGGGCGTGAACGTGGACGGTGACATCGACCTTAATGTGAACCTTGATGCTGCAGCCTTCAGCGGCGAAGAAGCCGTATCTGGTGCTTATAAGCTAGTCGTCAATGCGGCAGGTGTTGAGGTTGTTGGTTTCGACAGCGTCGGTGCATTTTATGGCCTGCAATCTCTTCTCGCGTTAATGGACAAAGACGATAGCGGCATGCTGCCATGGGTAGCGATTGAAGATGCCCCTCGTTTCGAATACCGCGGTGTGATGGTGGACGTTGCGCGTAACTTCCATTCTAAGGAAGCAATGCTACGTACTATTGATCAAATGGCAGCGTACAAGTTGAACAAACTTCACCTTCACCTGACTGATGATGAAGGTTGGCGTTTAGAGATCCCTGGCCTTCCAGAATTGACTGACGTCGGTGCAAACCGCTGTCATGACTTGTCTGAGACGTCTTGCCTATTGCCACAATTGGGCTCAGGCCCGACAACCGATAACTTCGGTTCTGGTTTCTTCTCGAAAGCGGATTACTTGGAAATTCTGCATCACGCAAAAGCGCGTGGCATTGAGGTGATTCCTGAAATCGATATGCCAGCTCACTCACGTGCCGCTGTTGTTTCGATGGAAGCGCGTTACACCAAATATGCCGCTCAGGGCGATCTGGCGAAAGCAGAAGAGTTCCGTTTGATGGATCCTCTGGATACGTCCAACGTGACGACTGTTCAGTTCTACGACAAGCGCAGTTTCATCAACCCATGCATGGACTCGTCTCTGAACTTTGTCGATAAAGTGATCACAGAAGTGAAAGCCATGCATGCGGAAGCAGGTATGCCGCTATCAACTTGGCACTTTGGTGGTGACGAAGCGAAAAACATCAAGCTGAATGCAGGCTTTCAAGATCTTAATGCCGCAGAGCCTGTTTCTTGGAAAGGTAACATTGACCTTAGCCAGCAACATAAGCCATTTGCGAAATCGCCAGTTTGTCAAAAAGCAATTGCCGATGGCGTAGCTGCTGATTTCGGTCACCTACCAAGCTACTTTGCAGAGCAAGTTAGTGAAGTGGTCGCTAAGCATGGCATTGAAAACTTCCAAGCATGGCAAGATGGCCTGAAATACTCTAAAGATGCATCAGCATTTGAAACCGACAATGTTCGCGTGAATTTCTGGGATGTTCTTTACTGGGGCGGCGACGCATCAGCGTATGAGTGGGCAAATAAAGGGTATGACGTGATTGTGTCTAACCCAGACTATGTCTACATGGACATGCCATACGAAGTGGATCCAAAAGAGCGAGGCTACTACTGGGCAACACGTGCAACTGATACGCGTAAGATGTTCGGCTTTGCACCTGAGAACTTGCCTCAAAATGCTGAGACCTCTGTCGACCGTGACGGTAATGGCTTTAATGGTAAAGGTACCGTTGAATCAAAAGGTTTCCATGGTCTGTCTGCACAGCTTTGGAGTGAAACTGTTCGTACCGATGAGCAATACGAATTCATGGTATTCCCTCGTGTGATTGCAGCAGCAGAACGCGCGTGGCACAAAGCGGATTGGGAACTGGATTACCAAGCAGGTAAAGCTTTCAACCTTGAAACCAGCTACGTGAACAAGGACGCTCAGCTTCAAGACTGGACGCGCTTTGCCAACGTAATGGGCCAACGTGAAATGGCGAAACTGGATGCTGCGGGTATTCAATACCGCATCCCGGTTCCTGGTGCGGTGATTGAAGCGGGCAAACTGCACATGAACATCAGCATGCCAGGTCTACCACTTCAGTACTCTGTTGATGGCGGTCAATCATGGGCTGACTACGCTTCGCCGGTAGAACTGTCTGACTCGAACAATGTGAAAGTACGTGCATTGAGCGCTGACAAGCAACGTGAAGGTCGTTCAGTGTCTCTATAACGACACTCAAAGACTCAGAAGCCCGCTCTATGCGGGCTTTTTTTTCGTCTCGACGTTCTGTTGTGGTTGAGTAAATAGCCGTGATCGTGGATCATTGGCGTAATTTCAGGTAGTTCTTCCTACGAGGTATTTTTTGATGAGTGAGTCTGAGGCTCGTCCAACCAACTTTATCCGTCAAATCATTGATAAAGATTTGGCTGGTGGTGTTCACACAACAGTTCATACGCGTTTCCCACCGGAGCCGAATGGTTACCTTCACATTGGTCACGCAAAGTCGATCTGTTTGAATTTTGGTATTGCTAAAGACTACCAGGGTCAATGTAACCTGCGTTTCGACGATACTAACCCAGAGAAAGAAGACATCGAATTTGTTGAATCTATCAAAAGCGATGTGAACTGGCTGGGCTTTGATTGGAGCGGCGAAGTTTGTTATTCGTCTGGTTACTTCGATCGTCTGCACAGTTATGCGGTTGAATTGATTGAGAAAGGTTTGGCTTATGTTGAAGAGCTAAGCCCAGATGAGATCCGTGAATACCGCGGTACGCTAACAGCGCCGGGTAAGCATAGCCCTTATCGTGACCGCACTGTGGAAGAGAACTTGGCACTGTTCGACAAGATGAAGAACGGTGAGTTCGCAGAAGGTAAAGCGTGTCTGCGTGCGAAAATTGATATGGCTTCGCCATTCATGGTTATGCGTGATCCGGTATTGTACCGTGTTCGCTTCGCACACCATCACCAAACAGGTGATAAATGGTGTATTTACCCAATGTATGACTTCACACACTGTATCTCTGATGCGATTGAAGGCATTACACATAGCCTGTGTACGTTGGAGTTCCAAGATAACCGTCGTCTTTACGATTGGGTGTTGGATAACATCACCATTGAGTGTCAGCCACGTCAGTATGAGTTCAGTCGTCTGAATCTTGAATACACAGTGATGTCTAAGCGTAAGCTGAGTCAGCTTGTAAGCGAGAACTTGGTAAACGGTTGGGATGACCCACGTATGCCAACGATTTCTGGTTTGCGTCGCCGCGGCTACACGCCTGCAGCGATTCGTGAATTCTGTAAGCGCATTGGTGTGACTAAGCAAGAAAACACGATTGAAATGAGCTCACTAGAGTCATGTATTCGTGATGACTTGAATGAAAATGCTCCGCGCGCGATGGCCGTTCTTGATCCTATCAAATTGGTGATTGAAAACTTTGACGGTGATATTGAGCACTTGTCTGCACCAAATCATCCAAACAAACCAGAGATGGGCGAGCGTAGTATTCCGTTTAGCCGTGAGATCTGGATTGAAGCGGAAGATTTCCGTGAAGAAGCGAACAAGAAGTACAAGCGTCTAGTGCTTGGTAAAGAAGTTCGCTTGCGTAACGCTTACTTTGTGAAAGCTGAGCGTTGTGACAAAGATGCTGATGGCAAGGTAACAACGGTTTACTGTACTTACGATCCTGAAACCTTGGGTAAAGACCCAGCAGACGGCCGTAAAGCAAAAGGCGTTATTCACTGGGTATCTGCGGATGCGGGTGTGCCAGCTGAGATTCGTTTGTACGATCGTTTGTTCACATTGCCGAACCCTGGTGCTGCGGATGATTTTGCTGCAACCATTAACCCTGAATCACTGACTGTGGTTCAAGGCTATGTTGAGCCGAGCCTAAAAGCGGCAGTTGCCGAGCAAGGTTACCAGTTTGAGCGTATGGGTTACTTCTGTGTTGATCGTAAAGACAGCACGGATGATGCGCTGGTCTTTAACCGTACCGTAGGTCTTCGTGACACTTGGGCGAAAATTGACGCGTAGTTAAACCCCATAAACAAAAAACCGGAGCCAATGCTCCGGTTTTTTTATGTCTATCGTTCAGTGACAAACGACTGAAACGGTTTTATTGAGACTATTTTGCGTCGTGAAGACTCTCGTCTGTCTTACAATCACCTTCGATACAGTGACCATAGAGGTACAAACTGTGGTTGGTGAGGCGAACATTATATCGAGTCGCGATTTCTTTTTGACGAGTTTCAATTACATCATCAGTAAATTCGATTACCTTACCGCAATCTAAACAGACTAAATGGTCGTGGTGATGCTGTGTAGCAAGCTCAAAGACTGACTTGCCGCCCTCAAAATGGTGGCGTGTAACAATGCCCGCATCATCGAATTGGTTTAAGACACGATAAACGGTAGCAAGGCCAATTTCCTCACCAATATCGATGAGCTTCTTGTACAAGTCTTCGGCGCTGATGTGCTGACAGTCCGGTTGTTGCAGGACTTCTAGGATTTTTAGTCGAGGCAACGTGACTTTCAGTCCTGCGTCTTTCAGTGCCTTGTTATTATCTGACATCCGGTTCTTCCTACGTAATTGCTTTTCCCTGTGTATTTATGAGAACGGGAAAAATTGTTTGTTAGCGTAACAAATGTGGTACGGCCTCGCTAGTGCATGTCGATAAATAACTGACCTAATTGGTTGGTTTTGCGGCTTGTTGTTCGGAAACAAAAATGGCACGATAAACTGGTTAGACCAGAAAGGGAATTACTGTGTACAAATACTATAAACCAGGGATCGTTAAATTTGCACTCAACTGCTGGCCTCCGTTCTGGGGATCAGGGATTAAAATTATGGAAATCAGTGATGATTTCCGTTTTGTTCGCATTCGATTGAAACTACGCTGGTGGAACAAAAACGCAAACCGTACGCAGTATGGCGGTAGCATTTTTTCTATGACAGATCCCACCTACGCGTTGATGTTGATGGGGATACTTGGTGAGAAGTACTTTGTGTGGGACAAAGAAGCGGACATCAACTTCATCAAGCCCGGATCTTCTGATCTGTTTGCTGAATTTGTTATTCCTGAGGAAACGATCACGTCGATCCAGCGAGCGACGGCTACTGGCGACAAAGTGTTTCCCGAGTTTGTCGTCAATGTGTTAGATGATAGTGGGGAAGTGGTGAGCCGAGTGAGGCGAGTTTTGTATGTTCGCAAAAAGCCAAAATTTCGTGATGAGCCCAAAGTATAGCGATAAAAAAACGCGCCTTGATGGCGCGTTTTTTTGCAGCAAGAAAAGGATTAACCTTCTAATTCTGCCAAGCACATTTCTTCATGGATTTGTTTAACCCATGTTTCAACACGTTGTGCAGTTAGCTCCGGCTGACGGTCTTCATCAACACACAAGCCCACAAAGTGGTTGTCATCAACCAAGGCTTTCGAAGCTTCGAACTCATAGCCTTCAGTTGGCCAATGACCAATGATAGTGCCACCCTTCGTTTCAACGATATCGCGAATGGTGCCCATCGCATCACAGAAATACTCTGCGTAGTCTTCTTGATCACCACAACCAAAGACTGCAACGAGTTTGGTCGAGAAATCAACTTGCTCAAGCTCTGGGAAGAAATCATCCCAGTCACACTGTGCTTCACCGTAGTACCAAGTTGGGATACCCAGCAGTAGCAGATCGAAGTTATTGATATCTTCTTTGCTACTTTTTGCAATATCCTGAACGTGGACCAATTGTTTGCCCAGTTGTTTTTGAATCATCTTGGCGATAGCTTCAGTGTTACCTGTATCGCTGCCAAAGAAGAGACCTACGCTCGCCATAATAGAGAATACCTGTTTTCTGTTAGTCGAGATGCAATATACACATCCCACATTCTAAAGTGTAGAAGAAGGTCAAACCTTCTTGCTGCTAACGGTTAAGCGCAAGCAATCAGCCTATGCCTGCACCTTCCCAGAATAACTGGATCGCGCCTTTGGTAATGAAACCTGCGCATCCTAAGAAAAGTACCAGCCAAACTATACGTCGGCCAAATGGAGGTACTTCCCCTTCTTTTAATACGTCCTTGATTGCCATGCCGATGAAAAAGAAGATAGCTGCAAAAAGCAGATCAAGCCCTATCTTTTCGAGCAATTCAAAGTGCTCGTACAGCATTTCCCTCTCCTTTCGGAAACTATTTCGAGGCGCACTATATCACAACTCAGTTGCGTCTGTTAACGCTCTGACTTTGTTAAAAAGCGAGTGATCACACGCGAAACGGTGTCAGGTTTTTCTGCATGTAACCAGTGACCTGTATTGGCGATAACGTGCGCTTTTGCCTGCGGAAATTGGCGTTCAATTTCCTCGCGATGCGCTGCTGAAATATAGTCAGAGTCAGCACCTTTCAAAAACAATGTGTCGCCGTCATAGTGACCATTGGCAGGCCAGCCAGTGATATCGTCATAGTTTCTTTCTAAAACATCGACATTAAAGCGCCATGCAAATTCACCATTTTCTTGCTTAGCTAACGATTTCAGCAAGAACTGTCTAACGCCTGGTTCTTGAATATGCTCAGCAAGGATCGCTTCAGCGATTTTCCTGTTGGTGATTGGCGATTTCATGGACGCGTTCAAACCTTCGAGTACGGCATCATGTCGACGTTCTTGATAGGCCACTGGTGCGATATCCATGACGACCAATTGATCAATCATCTTGGGATGTGAAATTGCCAGCATCATGGCGACTTTTCCTCCCATAGAGTGTCCGACAACGGAAGTGCTCTCAAGACCTTGTTGTGTCATGAAGTCTTTGACTGCATTGGCTTGCGAAATATAGTCGACATTTTGCGACCGTGGTGATTGACCATGGTTAGGCAGGTCTATTTGATAGACTTTGTAATGCTCGGACAAAACGCGAGCAAGACCACCGAGATTGTCCAAGCTACCAAAAAGTCCATGGATCAAGAGCAAAGGTCGTCCTTCCCCTTGGATCTTGTAGTTCAAAAACACTGTTGTTTTCTCTCAATATGAATCGTTTGCCGTAGAGTATACCTTTCTAACTCTGTATAATCGCCCTGTTGAATTGTAATTAGGACACGATGATCAAACGATGAAGACAATTGAGGTTGATGAAGAGCTATACCGGTACATTGCCAGCCAAACACATCACATTGGTGAAAGTGCATCGGATATCCTGCGCCGCTTATTGATGGCACCGCAGATGGATCAACAACCCGTTGCGACTTTGACTCCCGCGAATAAGCCAAAGGGAATTGTTGTCAGCAAAGATGCGGGAAAACAAGACTCTGTAGATCGCGTGAAAGAAATGCGTTCATTGTTGATCTCTGATGAGTTTGCTGCGCAAGAAAGAGCGATTGGCCGCTTTATGCTCGTCCTATCAGCACTTTATCGTATTGACGGACAAAGCTTTGCAGAGGCTACTGCATTGAAAGGTCGCACGCGAGTTTACTTTGCCGATAATGAGCAAACGCTGCTTGAGAGTGGCAAAACCACCAAGCCTAAGCACATTCCGACCACGCCTTTTTGGGTGATCACCAATACGAATACCGGTCGTAAGCGCCAGATGGTTGAGCAGCTGATGATCAAGATGGGTTTTGCGAGCGACATTACAGAAAAAGTCGTTGGCGAAATCTAAATTTCGCATTTAGTACCAGTAACATGCTGATTGTGAATAGTTAAGATAAAATAGAGGCTCTGTCATTGACGAGCCTTTTTGTATTTTTAGAATTTAGATTTCCGGAAAGGATGCGAACGCATGGCTAGTTTCGAACGTGCGGGGCAACGCGCCCAGCAACAAGATCTGCATAATATTCCTCTATTGGTGTCGAACTATTTCCAGTTGACGCCAGATCCAACCAACTCATCGCACAAGGTTGAGTTTGGCACCTCTGGTCACCGCGGAAGCGCCGACAAGTCTACGTTTAACCAGCATCATATTCTTGCCATCGCTCAAGCGATTGCAGATGTGCGTGCCGAGAAAGGTTTCACCGGCCCATTATTTGTTGGTAAAGACACGCACGCTCTGTCAGAGCCAGCGTTTTGCTCTGTGGTTGAAGTGCTCGTTGCAAATGGTGTGAACGTTGTTGCCCAAGAGCAAGGCGGCTATACACCGACGCCAGGTATTTCTTACGCCATTTTGGAGCATAACAAAGCCAATGCGAACCAAGCAGACGGAATTGTGATCACACCGTCTCACAACCCTCCTCAAGACGGTGGTATCAAATACAATCCTCCGCACGGTGGTCCTGCAGAAGGCGAACTGACGAAGGCAATCGAGCAGCGGGCAAATGCTTACATTGCTGCAGGCCTTGAGGGTGTTCGTCGAATTGGCTATGACGAAGCAACTTCAAACACTTTGTTTGTTGAAGCCGATCTTGTGATGCCATATGTGCGCGAACTGGGTCAGGTTGTTGATATTGAAGCGATCAAAAAAGCGAACCTTCATATTGGTGTGGATCCGTTGGGCGGCTCAGGCATCGATTATTGGAAAGCGATTGCCGCTTACTATGATCTAGATATCACACTGGTTAACGACGACATTGATCCTTCATTTCGTTTTATGTCACTAGATAAAGACGGTGTGATCCGCATGGATTGTTCATCGCCTTCTGCGATGGCGGGTCTATTGGCATACAAAGATCAATACGACTTGGCATTTGGCAATGATCCTGACTTCGATCGCCACGGTATTGTGACTCCTGCAGGTCTAATGAACCCTAACCATTATCTTGCTGTTTGCATCGACTATCTCTATCAGCATCGTCCTCAGTGGGGCGAGGAAGTCGGTGTGGGCAAAACACTGGTATCAAGTGCCATCATCGACAAAGTGGTTGAGCGCTTAGGTCGCAAGTTGTGTGAAGTGCCAGTGGGCTTCAAATGGTTTGTTGATGGCTTATACAGTGGTGAATTGGGCTTTGGCGGCGAAGAAAGCGCTGGTGCGTCTTTCCTTCGTATGGATGGGACGCCATGGTCAACTGACAAAGATGGCATTCTTCTTTGTTTGCTTGCTGCAGAAATCACAGCAGTAACGGGTAAAAACCCTCAGCAATACTACGAAGAGCTGGCGGCAAAGTTTGGTGCATCTAGTTATGCCCGTATTCAAGCACCGGCAAACACCGAGCAAAAAGCGGTATTGAGCAAACTGTCTTCTGAGATGGTAACGGCAGAAACGCTAGCAGGCGACGCGATCACAGCGAAACTTACCCATGCCTCAGGCAATGGTCAGGCGATTGGCGGGTTGAAAGTGGTCACTGAGTTTGGTTGGTTTGCAGCGCGCCCTTCCGGTACTGAAGACATCTACAAAATTTATTGCGAGAGCTTCAAAGGTGAAGAGCATCTTTGCCAGATCCAAGATGAAGCGCAGAAAATCGTGAGTGATGTGTTTATAGCGGCAGGTCTATAAGTTTAAGTGATTAAACCGCTAGAACTTGTTCATAAGAGCCACCGTTGTCGGTGGCTTTTTTAATGGCAGTTCGGCCAAGATTCGGGTACCACAAACCAACGTACGCCATCTTCGTCAATAATGTGCTGCGCGCGAGTGAGCGGAAGTTCGAGTGAAAACGGTTCTAACTCTTCCAATCTGGGAGCCTCTAACCATTGATGTCGTTTCAAGTGGTAAAATTGCTGGGTCAAAGGAAGTTGGCTAGGCCAGCACCAGTTTCCAGAAACGGATTCCGGGGTGACAGAAGGAAATTGGATTTTAGGTTCAGGAATAAACGGATTGGTGTACAGACGGCCTTGCATTAATAGTTTGCGATGCTTAATTGGAAACTCGGGGTACTGGGTTTGATACGCTTCAGATTCAGAAAGGAGTAATTGCTGGTGGACCATTTTTTCATATTTCTTTGCTAACGTGTCTTTTGCGTTGGGCCCGTGCCAATCAGTATCGAATGCCAAATAGAACTTGATAGCGACTTCCCAATGTTCCAATTCACCCGCAGGATTTTTCACTACAAAATCAACGGCTCCAAGGGTTCGTCCATCTTTGGCCACTTGGATTTCTTCAGTGACGAGCTGGTACTTGGGGTGTGATTCAATACACTGCCTCACCAGCCATTGATAGTAAAAGCCGATGCGATGCCCACCGGTATAGCCTGGCGAGATTGTGGGTGCAACACAAGACCAAAAGCCTTCATCAAACACGTGAGAGGGCGGCTGCACAATCGTCGGTGCACGGGATATCCATTCTATGTCTCGGGCGACTTGTGCTTCATCGGCAAACATCAAGGGGTTCCATAAGGTATTGACTGTGTGTGAATAAACAGCTTATCGGAATGTCGGTTCACCTGCACGTCAATGCTAGGTAGAATGACTAAAAGTTATCGCTCGATTAAGGATTAGACATGAACAACCTCGCACTTGAAGCCATTCTTAATGAGTTTTTAAAACCCAATTTGATTAAAGACTACTGCCCAAACGGGTTACAAGTAGAAGGGAAATCTGACATCAAAAAAGTCGTTACCGGCGTGACGGCTTCGCAAGCATTGGTTGATGCAGCGATTGAACAAGGTGCTGATGCGGTGTTGGTTCACCATGGCTACTTTTGGCGAGGGGAACCAGAGCCTATTCGAGGTATGAAATACCGTCGTATCAAGGCGTTGATTGAAAACGGTATTAACCTCTACGCTTACCACCTTCCTTTGGATGTTCATCCTGACGTTGGAAACAATGCCCAATTAGCAAAGCTATTAGGCATTAACGAATGTGGTGGCTTGGAAGATGGCAATCCGCGCTCAGTGGCTGTATGGGGAGAATTGCCTGATGCGATTTCTGCGAGTGATTTTGAATCTCTGCTTGAGAGCAAATTAGGTAGAAAGCCTTTGTTTATTGATGGTGGGCAGGAGCGCCAAATTAAACGCGTGGGTTGGTGCACGGGTGGTGGCCAAGACTACATTGATTTAGCGGCGAGCAAAGGCATGGATGCGTTTGTGTCAGGTGAAGTATCAGAAAGAACAACGTTTTCTGCAAGAGAGCAGGGCTTACATTATTTTGGTGCGGGTCATCACGCTACTGAGCGTTATGGTATCAAAGCGCTGGGAGAGTGGCTGGCGGAACGTCACGAGTTAGATGTGATCTTTATTGATATCGATAACCCCGTTTAGATCTCAATGAAGCGGGCGGTGTTACTGCCCTAATTAACCATACAAAAAAAAACGCCGCATTTAGCGGCGTTTTTGTTAGAGATGACGATGATTAGTCACGGTCTTTCAATGGCTGAAAGTCGCGTTGGTCATAGCCTGTGTACAACTGGCGAGGACGACCGATGCG
Source organism: Enterovibrio calviensis DSM 14347 (assembly GCF_000621165.1). Lineage (GTDB taxonomy): Bacteria > Pseudomonadota > Gammaproteobacteria > Enterobacterales > Vibrionaceae > Enterovibrio > Enterovibrio calviensis. Next base: position 355,712 of record NZ_KK211217.1, read on the forward strand.
GTTTTGTGGATCGCTGTGCATTTCATTCCAATGCGCAATCCAACCGATGGTGCGAGACATCGCAAAAATCACAGTGAACATCGAAACTGGAATACCGATAGCCTTCAGGATAATGCCTGAGTAGAAATCGACATTCGGGTACAGTTTTCTTTCGATAAAGTATGGGTCAGAAAGCGCAATGCGTTCCAGTTCCATAGCAACGTCCAACAATGGATCGTTGATGTTTAACTCATCAAGAACGTCATGACATGCTTGGTTCATTACCGTTGCACGTGGGTCATGGTTTTTGTAAACGCGGTGACCGAAGCCCATCAAACGGAACGGGTCTTCTTTGTCTTTCGCGCGCTCAATGAACTCAGGAATATTCTCGACCGTGCCGATTTCTTCCAGCATCTTCAAACATGCTTCGTTTGCGCCGCCATGAGCAGGCCCCCAAAGTGATGCAATACCTGCCGCGATACACGCAAACGGGTTGGCACCTGAAGAACCAGCCAAACGAACCGTAGAGGTTGAGGCGTTTTGTTCATGGTCAGCATGCAGGGTGAAGATTTTGTCCATTGCACGAGCAACAACCGGATTCACTTCATACTCTTCGCAAGGCGTTGCAAACATCATGTGTAGGAAGTTCTCGGCGTAATCCAAATCATTTCTTGGGTAAATGAAAGGTTGGCCTAAAGAGTACTTGTAACACATGGCTGCAAGCGTCGGCATTTTTGACAGCAGACGATATGCAGTGATTTCACGGTGCTCATCGTTGTTAATGTCGAGTGAGTCGTGATAGAACGCAGCGAGAGCACCAACCACACCAACCATAACCGCCATTGGGTGTGCATCGCGACGGAAGCCGTGGAAGAAGCTCGCAATTTGCTCGTGCACCATAGTGTGACGAGTCACAATTTTACGAAATTCTTCGTATTGCTTGCGGGTTGGGACTTCCCCATACAGAAGGATATAACAGACTTCTAAATAATCAGCGTTATTGGCTAGTTGATCAATCGGGAAGCCTCTGTGCAATAAAACGCCAGCGTCACCATCAATATACGTAATTTGTGACTCACACGACGCTGTTGCAACAAAACCTGGGTCAAAGGTGAAATAACCATTCGCACCCAATGCACGTACGTCGACAACCTCAGGGCCGACTGTGCCCCCTTTGATCGGCAGTTCGATAGGCGCTTTCCCTTCAATATTTAGGATAGCTTTCTTATCTGCCATAACATTCTCCTTTGTTATTATATAATCCTATCCCGGATACGGACCCCGTTGTTGTACCGATCGCTGCATTAGATGTCAATTTACAGAAGTGATCTTTGTCGGGTGTGCGGAAGTATCAAAAATATGTGCGTATTAAGTTAATGCTCTGTTTCGGGATTTCCGTCAATTTTATTGGTTTGTGTTTAAATGTTACGGGGCATATACTCTGCGACAGGTCTCTGGATATTACATAATGCCGGGGCGTTTCGGGGCTCAAATCGATATTTTCTCTGCGTAAAACGGAGCTTGATCTGCAGTTAATAGCAGAAGCCTTCGTAAAACGTAATTAAAGATGTTGCAGGTCTGGCGCGATCGCGAAATGTAAATTCAGGGAGTGTTATAACAATAATTGCTCAATGGAGCTGAGTGGGCCATATCGTGAAAGTAACAAAGCCAAGACCGGTAAACCTCGACCTTCAGACCATACGCTTCCCCATCACAGCGATAGCGTCTATCGTGCACCGTGTATCAGGTGTTATCACCTTTGTCTCGGTTGCCATCCTTCTTTGGTTATTAAGCCTGTCATTATCTTCTCCTAGCGGCTTCGATGCTGCTGCGAACATTGTCGATAGCTTTTTCGCCAAGTTCATCCTTTGGGGCATCTTAACTGCACTTGCCTATCACATTGTCGGTGGCATTCGTCACTTACTTATGGATATGAAGTACTTTGAAGAGCTCGAATCAGGAAACATGAGCGCGAAAGTCGCATTCGGCATTACTGCAGCGCTGTCTGTTTTAGCGTGGGGGTTAGTATGGTAGGACATGTATCTTCTTTCGGCAAAAACGGTGTTCACGATTTTATTCTGATCCGTGCTACTGCCATTATCATGACACTTTACACCTTTTACATGGTGGGATTCTTTGCGTTTGGCCCTGACCTGACTTATTTAAGTTGGGTAGAGTTCTGGGGTCAAACGAGCAATAAAGTCTTTACCATGCTAGCGCTGGTTTGCGTGCTTATCCATGCTTGGATTGGCATGTGGCAAGTGTTGACAGATTACATTAAGCCGACACTGCTTCGTGCATTGATGCAGTTTGGCATCGTCGCCTTGCTTTTTGTCTACCTGTTGACTGGCTTTTTCGTTTTGTGGGGTGTGTAAGTGAGTATTCCAGTAAGAGAATTTGACGCAATCGTCATCGGTGCGGGTGGTGCAGGTATGCGCGCTGCACTTCAAATTTCTGAGCAAGGCCTTTCCTGTGCTTTGCTTTCAAAAGTTTTTCCAACACGTTCGCACACAGTATCTGCGCAAGGTGGTATCACCGTTGCTTTGGGTAACTCCCATGAAGATAACTGGGAATGGCACATGTATGACACCGTTAAGGGGTCTGATTACATTGGTGACCAGAATGCGATCGAGTACATGTGTAAAACCGGTCCTCAATCCGTCATCGAGCTAGAGAAAATGGGTCTGCCATTTTCGCGCTTCGAAGATGGCAGCATTTACCAGCGCCCATTCGGTGGTCAGTCAAAAGCGTTCGGTGGTGAACAAGCCGCTCGTACTGCTGCTGCTGCAGACCGCACGGGTCACGCATTACTTCACACCCTGTACCAACAGAACATCAAAAACAAAACAACGATTTTTTCTGAGTGGTATGCGTTGGATTTGGTTAAAAACCAAGATGGCGCCGTAGTTGGTGCGACTGCGATGGACATGGAAAGCGGTGAGATTTGCTACTTCAAAGCCAAAGCAACCGTTCTAGCGACGGGTGGTGCTGGTCGAATCTATCAATCGACGACTAACGCTCACATCAATACGGGTGATGGCGTAGGCATGGCATTGCGCGCAGGCGTTCCTATGCAAGACATGGAAATGTGGCAATTCCACCCAACGGGTATTGCTGGCGCAGGTGTTCTTGTTACTGAAGGTTGTCGTGGTGAAGGTGGTTACCTTCTAAACAAAGACGGCGAGCGCTTCATGGAACGCTACGCCCCTAACGCGAAAGACCTTGCTGGTCGCGACGTTGTTGCGCGTTCAATGATGGTAGAGATTCGTGAAGGCCGTGGCTGTGACGGCCCTTGGGGTCCACACCTCAAATTGAAGCTGGACCATTTGGGTAAAGACGTACTTGAAGCTCGCCTGCCGGGTATTCTTGAATTGTCTCGTACCTTTGCTCACGTTGACCCGATCAAAGAACCTATCCCTGTTATCCCAACGTGTCACTACATGATGGGTGGTATTCCTACTCAGATTTCAGGTCAAGCTATTAAGCAAGACCCGAATGGCAACGACGTTGAGATTCAAGGTCTGTTTGCATGTGGTGAGATTGCGAGTGTTTCTGTTCACGGTGCAAACCGCTTGGGTGGTAACTCACTGCTTGATTTGGTGGTATTTGGTCGTGCAACAGGCCTACACCTTGGCGAAACCTTGGCTGCGCAATCTGAAGCACGTGATGCGTCTGAATCTGACATCGAAGCGTCGCTGGCTCGCGTAAACCGTTGGAACTCAACGCAGAAAGGCGAAGATCCGGTTCAAATTCGTAAAGATCTTCAATCTTGCATGCAGAATAACTTCTCGGTATTCCGTGAAGGTGATGCGATGGCGAAAGGTTTGGAAGAGCTTAAAGTGATTCGTGAGCGTCTAAAAGAAGCGCGCTTGGACGACACATCAAGTGAATTCAATACTCAGCGTGTTGAGTGTTTAGAACTAGATAACTTGATGGAAACGGCGTTCTCAACCGCTGTGGCGGCAAACTACCGTACTGAGAGTCGCGGCGCTCATGCTCGCTTTGATTATCAAGAACGTGATGATGATAACTGGTTGTGCCACACCATCTACAACCCAGAAACCGAAGCGATGACTAAGCGTGATGTAAACATGGAACCAATCCATCGTGATACATTCCCGCCTAAAGCGCGTACATACTAAGGGAGGTAGATAATCATGAAACTGAATTTTTCTGTATACCGTTATAACCCAGACGTAGACGACGCGCCGCACATGAAGGGGTACACCCTCGAAGTGCCTGAAGGATCGGATATGATGGTGCTTGATGCGTTGATTTTGTTGAAAGAACAAGATCCGTCGCTCTCATTCCGCCGCTCATGCCGTGAAGGTGTTTGTGGTTCGGATGGAATCAACATGAACGGCAAAAATGGTCTAGCGTGTATCACACCGCTGTCAGCGTTAACGGATAAATCAAGCATTGTGATCCGTCCTTTGCCAGGTTTGCCTGTTGTGCGTGATTTGGTGGTTGATATGGCTCAGTTCTATCAAAACTATGAGCGAGTTAAGCCGTATTTGATTAACGACAGTGTTCCTCCTGCTCGCGAGAATTTGCAATCGCCTGAAGATCGCGCCCATCTTGATGGACTCTACGAATGTATCATGTGTGCATGTTGTAGTACGTCATGTCCGTCATTTTGGTGGAACCCAGACAAATTTGTTGGTCCTGCCGGTTTGCTTGCTGCGTATCGCTGGCTGATTGATAGCCGTGATACGGCGACTGATGATCGTTTATCCGATCTGGACGACGCTTTTAGCGTTTTCCGTTGCCATAGCATAATGAACTGTGTAAATGTTTGTCCTAAAGGGCTAAACCCAACAAAAGCAATAGGCCATATTCGTTCAATGCTGCTTAAACGCGCAGTGTGATAAAGGCCTCTGTACCTACATAAATCAAAAATTTAGGCTCCTCGAAAGGGGAGCTTAAAAGGAACGCCGGCTAACCCCCGGTCGTAGCAATAGATAACTAAGTGGTTAAGGGATAACAATGCAAAATGGCGTGATGAAGGCTTGGTTAGAGTCTTCTCATTTGGCTGGCGCCAATGCAACTTACGTAGAAGACCTCTACGAACTGTACCTCAGTGACCCCGAGTCTGTAGATAGCGAATGGCGCGCAGTGTTCCAACAACTGCCTGCTGTGAATGGCAACGCACCTGAGCAACCCCACTCACGAGTTCGTGAATACTTCCGAAGGCTAGCAACCGAGACAGCGCATTTTAGTGCCTCAGTCAGTGATCCGGATGTCGACGCAAAACAAGTTAAAGTATTGCAGTTAATCAATGCTTATCGTTTCCGTGGACACCAACAAGCAACATTGGACCCATTAGGTATTTGGCAGCGCGAACGCGTTCCAGACCTGGATCCTTCCTTTCACTCTCTCACTCAAGAAGATTTCGAAGAGACTTTCAATGTAGGTTCTTTTGCTATTGGGCAAGAGAGCATGAAACTCGCCGATCTTTATGACGCGTTGAACAAGACCTATTGTGGGTCGATTGGCGCAGAATACATGCACATTACTGACACCGATGAAAAACGTTGGCTTCAACAGCGTTTGGAATCCGTCGTCGGTCAGCCTGAGTTTTCAGACGACGAGAAAATGACGTTGCTTGAAGAGTTGACGGCTGCGGAAGGTTTAGAGCGCTATTTAGGCGCCAAATTCCCAGGTGCTAAACGCTTCTCTCTAGAAGGCGGTGATGCGCTTATCCCAATGGTGAAAGAGATTATTCGCCAAGCGGGAGCGAACGGCGCACGTGAAGTGGTCGTCGGTATGGCTCACCGTGGTCGTCTGAATATGCTGGTCAACGTTCTCGGCAAAAAGCCGTCAGAACTATTTGATGAGTTTGCAGGCAAGCACGGCGAATCATGGGGTACGGGTGATGTTAAGTATCACCAAGGTTTCTCTTGTGACTTTGCAACCCCTGGTGGTGATGTTCACTTGGTGATGGCATTTAACCCGTCACACCTTGAAATCGTCAACCCAGTTGTTATTGGCTCTGTTCGTGCGCGTCAAGATCGCTTAGGCGATAAAGACGGTTCGACGGTGTTGCCAATTACCATCCACGGTGATTCAGCAATAGCCGGTCAGGGCGTAGTTCAAGAGACGTTCAATATGTCACAAGCCCGCGGTTTCCGCGTGGGTGGCACGATTCGTATCGTCGTCAACAACCAGATTGGTTTCACTACATCGAACCCGCATGATACGCGCTCTACGCAGTATTGTACTGACATCGCGAAAATGGTTCAGGCGCCTATCCTGCACGTTAATGCAGATGACCCAGAAGCTGTCGCGTTTGTTTCTCGCCTAGCGTTAGATTACCGCAATACATTTAAACGTGATGTTGTGATTGATTTGGTGTGTTATCGCCGCCATGGTCACAATGAAGCTGATGAGCCAAATGCGACTCAGCCTCTGATGTACCAAAAAATCAAGAAGCACCCAACACCACGCAAGATTTATGCTGATGTGTTGGTTGACGAGAAGGTGGCCGATCTAGAAAAAGCAACCTACCTCATCAATGAATATCGTGATGCACTTGATCGCGGTGAACACGTCACAAAAGAGTATCGCCCAATGGCGCTGCATTCTGTGGATTGGTCTCCGTACCTTGGGCATGACTGGACAGTGGAATGGCCGAATACGTTCGACATGAAACGTCTTGTTGAGCTTGGTCACCGTGTTACGCAATACCCAGAAAGTCATAAGCTTCATAGCCGAGTTAACAAACTCAACAACGATCGCGTCGCGATGGTTAATGGCGAAAAAGCGCTGGATTGGGGCATGGCAGAAACACTTGCTTATGCGACGATTGTTGACGAAGGCAAGCGCATTCGTATCAGTGGGCAAGACGCAGGCCGTGGCACTTTCTTCCACCGACACGCTGTATTGCACAACCAAACTGACGCAAGCACTTACATTCCGCTTTCCAACGTTCATGACAAACAAGGTCCATTCCAAGTGTTTGACTCTGTCTTGTCTGAAGAAGCGGTATTGGCGTTTGAGTATGGCTATACCACAGCGGAACCAGGTGGCTTGACCATTTGGGAAGCACAGTTTGGTGACTTCGCAAACGGCGCTCAAGTGGTTATCGATCAGTTCATCAGTTCTGGTGAGCAGAAGTGGGGTCGTATGTGTGGCCTGACCATGCTGCTTCCACATGGTTATGAAGGTCAAGGTCCGGAGCACTCATCTGCACGTCTTGAGCGTTATTTGCAGCTTTGCGCAGAGCAAAATATGCAAGTATGTGTGCCATCTACACCTGCACAGATTTATCACATGATCCGTCGCCAAGTTCTTCGACCTATGCGTCGTCCGCTTGTTGTGATGTCTCCTAAATCTTTGTTGCGCCATCCACTATGTACTTCTTCGCTAGAAGATCTCGCTGAAGGTAATTTCCAAAGCGCGATTGGTGAAGTAGATGATTTGGATCCAGCCGCAGTGAAACGCGTGGTTCTGTGTTCCGGCAAGGTTTACTACGACCTGCTAGAGACCAGACGCAAAGAAGAAATTAAAGACGTCGCTATTGTGCGTATTGAGCAGCTATACCCGTTCCCGAAAGAGGACCTACAAGCTGTGATTAGCCAATTTGTGAATGCGAAAGATTTTGTATGGTGCCAAGAAGAGCCTCAAAACCAAGGCGCTTGGTATAGTAGCCAGCACAATTTCCGACTCGCTATTCCAGCGGATGCCACCTTGAGTTATGCAGGACGCGCTGCGTCTGCATCACCCGCTGTTGGTTACATGTCTGTGCATTTAAAACAACAAAAAGCGTTGATTGAAGACGCGCTTACCTTGAATTAAGAACTAGAAAATTAAGGAAAAAAACGATATGACAATCGAAATTCTGGTTCCCGACCTACCTGAATCTGTTGCAGATGCGACAGTTGCAACATGGCACAAGAAACCAGGCGACGCCGTTTCACGCGACGAAGTTTTGGTCGACATCGAGACCGATAAAGTGGTTCTTGAAGTGCCTGCACCTGAAGATGGCGTGTTGGAAGCTATTATTGAAGAAGAAGGCGCGACAGTGCTTTCAAAACAGCTTATCGCCAAAATTAAGGCGGGTGCTGTAGCGGGTGAGCCTACCCAAGATGTTCCTGCGTCTTCTGAATCATCGCCAGACAAACGTCACACGGCGGCGCTCACTGACGAGCAAAATGACGCACTCAGCCCTGCTGTACGTCGTTTGCTTGCAGAGAACAATGTTAACCCTGACCAAATTAAAGGCACAGGTGTCGGCGGTCGTATTACCCGTGAAGACATTGATGCGTTCTTGAAAAATGGCGCGTCTGCACCTGCTGCAGCGCCAGTTCAGGCGAAAGAAGAAACGCCGTCATTGGGTCATCGCAGCGAGAAGCGTGTTCCTATGACGCGTCTTCGTAAGCGTGTTGCAGAGCGTTTGCTTGAAGCGAAGAACAGTACAGCAATGCTGACGACCTTCAACGAAGTGAACATGAAGCCAATCATGGACATTCGTAAGCAATACAAAGACGTATTTGAAGAGCGCCACGGTATTCGTCTTGGCTTTATGTCTTTCTATGTGAAAGCAGTGGTTGAAGCGCTAAAACGCTACCCTGAAGTCAACGCATCTATCGACGGTGAAGAAATCGTTTACCATAACTTCTTTGATGTAAGCATGGCTGTTTCAACGCCACGTGGTCTGGTAACGCCAGTTCTTCGTGACTGTGATCGTCTTGGCTTGGCTGACATCGAAAAGGGCATCAAAGAGTTGGCTATTAAAGGTCGCGACGGAAAACTCACTGTCGACGATCTGACTGGCGGTAATTTCACGATTACTAACGGTGGCGTATTTGGTTCGCTGATGTCTACCCCGATCATCAACCCACCACAAGCTGCTATTCTTGGTATGCACAAGATCCAAGACCGCCCTATGGCGGTTGATGGTAAGGTTGAAATCCTTCCTATGATGTACCTTGCTCTTTCTTATGATCACCGTTTGATCGACGGACGCGAGTCTGTGGGTTTCTTGGTTACCATTAAAGAGCTTTTAGAAGACCCAACGCGTTTGCTGCTTGACGTATAAGTAGTCCGGCTTTTGTCGGTAACAGGGGACATGACGTCCCCTGTGTGGAAAGCAAATTAGACCTATAAAATGGAAAACAGACACGGATAGAACATCATGAATCTGCACGAATATCAGTCAAAACAGCTGTTTGCTGAATACGGGCTGCCTGTATCAGAAGGGTATGCTTGTGACACTCCTCAAGAAGCAGCTGAAGCTGCTGACAAGATTGGCGGCGACAAGTGGGTCGTTAAATGCCAAGTACATGCTGGTGGCCGCGGTAAAGCGGGCGGCGTAAAGCTTGTTAGCGACAAAGAAGAAATCAAAGCGTTTGCACATAACTGGCTGGGTAAAAACCTAGTCACTTATCAAACAGATGCAAACGGCCAACCTGTAAGCAAGATTTTGGTTGAAGAGTGCACCGATATTGCAAAAGAGCTTTATCTGGGCGCAGTTGTAGACCGTGGCACACGTCGCGTTGTTTTCATGGCATCGACTGAAGGTGGTGTGGAAATCGAGAAAGTTGCGGAAGAAACGCCGGAGCTTATCCACAAAGCTGCTATCGATCCATTGGTTGGCCCTCAGCCATACCAAGGCCGTCAACTTGCATTCAAATTAGGTTTGCAAGGCGATCAGATCAAGCAGTTCACTAAAATCTTCATGGGCATCGCTCAATTGTTCATTGAACGTGACGTTGCGCTTGTTGAAGTTAACCCATTGGTTATCACTGACCAAGGTAACTTGCACTGCCTAGACGCAAAACTGACTATCGACAGCAATGCTGTATACCGTCAGCCGAAAGTACGCGAAATGCACGATCCTAGCCAAGATGACGCGCGTGAAGCGCACGCAGCTCAGTGGGAACTGAACTACGTTGCTCTAGACGGCAGCATTGGTTGTATGGTTAACGGTGCTGGCCTTGCAATGGGTACGATGGATATCGTAAACCTGCATGGCGGTAGCCCAGCAAACTTCTTGGATGTTGGTGGCGGCGCGACGAAAGAGCGTGTGACGGAAGCATTCAAAATCATCCTATCTGACGATAATGTGAAAGCCGTATTGGTGAACATCTTCGGCGGTATTGTACGTTGTGACCTGATTGCAGACGGCATCATTGGTGCTGTTGAAGAGGTAGGCGTTAAGGTGCCTGTTGTTGTTCGTCTAGAAGGTAACAACGCAGAACTTGGAACACAAAAATTGGCCGATAGCGGCCTGAACATTATTGCTGCGACCTCACTGACTGAAGCAGCTGATAAAGTTGTTGCTGCAGCGGAGGGCAAATAATGTCTGTTTTGATCAATAAAGATACCAAAGTTATTTGCCAAGGTTTTACCGGTGGCCAAGGTACGTTCCACTCTGAGCAAGCGCTCGAGTACGGTACGCAAATGGTAGGTGGTGTTTCTCCCGGTAAAGGCGGCACAACACACCTAGGTCTTCCTGTGTTCAACACAGTGGCTGAAGCAGTAGAAGCAACGGGCGCAACGGCATCTGTTATCTACGTACCAGCACCATTCTGTAAAGATGCAATCCTAGAAGCTATCGATGCTGGCGTTGAGTTGATCGTAACGATCACTGAAGGTATTCCTACGCTGGACATGCTTGAAGTGAAAGTGAAGCTTGATCAAGCTGGCGTTCGCATGATTGGCCCTAACTGCCCAGGCGTTATCACGCCAGGCGAATGTAAGATCGGTATTATGCCTGGTCACATTCACAAGCCAGGTAAAGTGGGTATCGTATCGCGTTCAGGTACTCTGACTTATGAAGCAGTTAAGCAAACGACTGATGAAGGTTTCGGCCAATCTACGTGTGTAGGTATTGGTGGTGACCCAATTCCAGGTTCAAACTTTATCGACATCCTAGAGTTGTTCGAGAAAGATCCTGCGACTGAAGCGATTGTTATGATCGGTGAAATCGGTGGTACAGCTGAAGAAGAAGCTGCTGCTTACATCAAAGAGAACGTCACTAAGCCTGTCGTTTCTTACATTGCAGGTGTTACAGCGCCTCCAGGTAAGCGTATGGGTCACGCTGGTGCGATCATCTCTGGTGGTAAAGGTACGGCGGAAGACAAATTCGCGGCACTAGAAGCTGCTGGCGTGAAAACCGTTAAGAGCCTTGCTGACATCGGCAAAGCACTGCGTGAAAGCACTGGCTGGTAATACAGCTGATGCATTGTCTTCGGACACGCTGAAAAATAAAAACCGCTCATATGAGCGGTTTTTTTGTGTGTTTTATAAGGTAAAGCAGAGACTACTCAGCTTGCTTACGAAACTGACTGAGGAAGAACAGAAGACCCGCGACAACCACGACAGATGGCCCAGCTGGCGTATCCTTAAACCACGAAAGGGCTATGCCTCCGACCACCGACACCATACCGATGCCACTGGCAAGCATGGCCATTTGCTCTGGGCTGACAGCGAAGCGTCTAGCCGTTGCGGCAGGAATGATCATGAGTGAAGTAATAATCAGTGCGCCAACGAACTTCATGGCAATCGCGATGACGAGCCCAACCATTAGCATCAACACGAGTTTCAAACGATCCACATTGTAGCCGTCGACGCGAGCCATATCTTCGCTCACCGTGATGGCGAGCAATGGGCGCCAAAGAAGGTAGAGCGCGATGGACACAAAAGCGCACCCGCTGGCGATAAGTCCAAGGTCAGCAAAGGTCACAGAGAGCAAGTCACCGAAAAGGTATGACATGAGGTCGACACGTAAATCATCAACAAAACTGATAGAGACCAAACCGAGAGACAAGGATGTGTGTGCAATGATCCCAAGTAACGTATCAGTCGAAACACTACTTTTACGCTGAAGGGCTACCAGTAAAATTGCGATGGTCAAACAACTTGCGATCAACGCGAGATTAAGGCTGATCTGCAACATGAATCCCAAAGCGAGTCCAAACAAAGAAGCATGCGCGAGGGTGTCACCAAAATACGCCATTTTCCGCCAAACAACGAAAGAGCCCAGAGGGCCAACGGCGGCGGCTATCAAAATACCGGCAATTAAAGGCACGGCGAGAAACTCAAACACCTTAATGATCTCCGTGCTGACAAGGTCCAACAGGGTTACCCGATAAATCGTGGTCATGATTGTGATGATGATGGTAAAGGGCTAATTGCTCGCTCTCTTTCCTGCCAAACAGTGCCACATACTCAGGGTGTGATGAAATGGCGTCTGGCGCACCAGAGCAGCAAATATGGTGTTGAAGACAAATCACTTCATCTGTTTTTGCCATCACCAAATGTAGGTCATGCGAGACCATCAATATTCCACAGTGGAGCGTTTCTTTGAGCTTCGCAATCAGGCTGTATAGCTCTAGCTGTCCAGCAACGTCAACGCCTTGAACTGGCTCATCAAGTACCAACAAGTCCGGCTTTTTCAACACGGCACTGGCGAGCAAAACGCGCTGTGTTTCACCACCAGAAAGGGTATGCATGTTGGCGTGAAGCAATTTGGTTGCCCCCACCAAGCTCAGTGCGGCTTGAATGCTTGAAGCCGTCGCGTTGGGGCTTAACTTAAGAAAACGATCAACACGCAATGGCAGGCTTTCGTTAAGTTGCAGCTTTTGGGGGACGTAGCCGATAGTGAGATTCGCTTGCCTAACTAGCGTGCCTTCTGTTGGCGAATTTAGGCCGATGACAGTTTTCACCAGCGTAGATTTACCTGCACCATTAGGGCCAATCAAAGTGGTGATTTTATCCCTCTGGAGTGAAAAAGAGATGCGGTCGAGTACGCTTCTGCCATCAAAGATGACCGAGACGTTATTTAGCGTTACCAAGGATGCGGGCATAAATTGAGCATGATGTTTAAATTGAAATGTTATAATATAACACTTTGTTCTGTTTTTAAATGTTGGCTCAGAAACCATGACTGCTGTACGTTATATCCAATTCTTAACGATAACCATGCTTCTTTTTTCGGTGGGAGTTAAAGCCTCCTCTTTCAACATTGTCACAACCATAAAACCGATTGGATTGATTGCTCATGATATCGCGGGTGAGCATGCTAACGTCGATGTTCTGTTGCCTGATAATGCATCGCCTCATGACTATGCACTTAAACCTTCAGATGTGAAGAAATTACATCAAGCTGAACTTATCGTTTGGGTTGGGCCAGAGCTAGAGCTTTTCCTGGAAAAAATACTGAATGGTCATGCTAATGCGCTTCGACTCACGACTGTTGACGGAATGCCAGTCCGTTATTTTGATGAGGAAGGTCATGATCAACATGATGGGCACGACCACAGTCACGATGGTATTGATGGTCATCTTTGGCTTGGTCCAGAGCAAAGTAAAGTGATAGGCAAAGCCATTAAAACTGTTCTTTCTAACAAAGATCCTGAGAACGCCGCTGAGTACCAACAGAATTACGAAAAATTCATCGCCGAGATAGAAGCCGTTCAGCTAAATATCGCCGAAAGGCTGACAAGCAATACTTCTAAAGGTTATTACTTGTTTCATGATGGATATGGTTATTTTGAAACGGCCTTTGGACTGAAGCCAACGGGACACTTGACCATTAACCCTGATAGAAAGCCGGGTGCAAGAACGTTAGTTTCTATTAGAAGTGCCTTAATGGAGAATCAAGCCCAATGTGTATTCACTGAGCCTCAGTTCAATCCGGGTCTGGTCGAGAGCGTAACCAAAGGGACAAGTGCAAAAATTGCTGTTCTCGATCCCATGGCGCAAGATTTATCATTGAAAGACAACCGCTACGTGGATTTTCTTACTGCACTAGGGAATAGCTACATCGATTGTTTTGCTCGTTAAGCGTAAAGAGTTAGAACAGTCCCTGTGACTGTGCCTATATGTAATAACTCTTGAGGGGACTTGGATCGTATGCGGTCTCAAGTCCCCTTGTGATTTGCATCGCATACGTGTTTTTGATCAACTAACCTGTCATGGAAAACTGCGAAGATATTGAAACATCAAAATAATACTTAGTTAAAGATGTCTTCTCGAATTATCTATCGCATTGCTTCTACATTATTGATGTTTGCCATCTTGTTGGTGTTTATCGCGCCAATTCAGGTCACTGCGTCTCCCATCTTTTACGCTTTTCCTTTTACTAGCCATGACGATATCAATGATGTTGTTGATATTGAATATGTGCCTAATCACGGTGTTTGGCTGCTTGATGGTGAGGGTACAGTAAACTTCTATGATGGGGTTCATTACCATCCTCTTTCAGATTTCATCTCTCCCCCCGAAGGCCGTATTTCTCGCTTCGCAATGTTTGATAATTCACTGTGGTTTATTGTTAATCGAAAGCTCTTTCGTTTTGACGTTGCTGCCAACGAATTTGAAGAAATACCACTCGGCGAAGGCGAGTCAGCCACTGATGTTAACGTATTCCAGCGAACGCTATGGGTATCGACCTCTTCGTATTTGTACCAATTTATTGAAGGAACGAAAGCACCAACCAACCTTACGCGTTTGCCGCTGAAACGGCTATTTACAAGTGAGGAGAACTTGATAGGGCTGGGCGCTTCAGCACTGATCAACATTGCCACAGAGCAACATCTGTATGCGGTAGAACAAAAGTTGGTTGCGGCGGTTCACTATGGTGATCGTGAATTATGGGTGGGATTTGATTCGGGTTTAATCCGCGTTGTAGACGGCAATGAAGTCTCTCGCCATCTTGATGGAATGACGATATCTGCAATTACTCAAAATAATGAAGGCATATGGGTTGGTACTGACCAAGGGCTTTATCACGGTAATGTTCGTGAAAGAGGTGAGCCTAGCTTCTCTTTGGTTGAAAGCAATACGGATGATCAATTTAGCCTGTTGGGGCAAAAGATCTCAGATATTGATATGGGCAGAGTAGGGGAGATGTGGGTTTCGACAGACACTGGGCTGAATTACCATCCCCCAAGTTCGAAAGATGTTCGTCGATTTGCGTTGCCCCAGCATTTCCCCGATTGGGGTGACACTGAACTTTCTTCTATGGTGAGTCTGCACGATAAGCACTACGTAAGCTCTAAAAATAAGGTCATTGTGCTTGATGACAATCTTAGCCCTCTTGATTCAACCAAGCTTGGCTTTGCGATTGAAGGGATGGTCACTTTGTCAGATACCCTCTGGGTTGCTTCTGCGTCTGGATTGGTTGTTTTAGAACCGCATACATTGCAAGTCAGTATGGATAACGTGCCTGAACGCCTAAAGGGGGTTGCCTTTGACAATATTGTGGCAGACAGCCACTCACTTTGGTTAGTGGAAGAACAGCAAGTCTTCCGTTTTTGGCCGGATAGCCAAACGGTTATCAATTTTGGTGCTGATTGGTCCGCACAAAAAAATGCGCAATTAAATGCTGTTCTGGATCTTGACGAAAAAGGGTCGTGGCTGGGTGCGAGTGACGGGCTTCATTTCTATTTTGATGGCCGATTTCAGCACAAGTTGTCTCGAGAGAGCGTAGGAAGTGTGCTTTCTGTTAGCTTGGGCAAGAACGATGAACTTTGGTTACTTACGACCAAAGGGGTCTATCAATACCCGATTGACGGAGCCAGCGAAGCGAAAAAAGTGTTTGGTAGTGAGCTTGGCGTGGACGAAGCGTGTTTGGCCCTGTCCAAAGATTTTGCATTCGCCATCACGACCAAAGGTATAGAGCGTTTCAATTTGATATCAGGCCAACGCCATCATGTTGAAGCCGGACAACGGTCGTCATTAACTACCCATAACCGCGAGTTATGCGCTGTGGTTAACGAGTCTTTGTTGGTTGCAGGCGATTATGGTGTGTTCTTATTAACAAGCGACAAATTAAAAGCGCTGTTTGACGCCCCCTTGCGAACTTCAGTTGTCGGCTCGGTTTCTGTTAATGGGAAGCCATGGCGATTAGGCGCAATCACGTTGGATCAGGTATCTATCCCGAGTAAGTCATCGGTGATGATCGATATTGGGAAGATGCCTTTCCGTCAAGATGAGGGTGTGATTTATCGCTTAGAGGGCGGCAATGCAGAGAACTGGCACGAGACTAAAGATCAGCATTTGCAATTCAGCGCCTTAGAGTCAGGCGCATATACACTGATGATTAGAGAGCGCTCGCAGGGTGGAGAAAAGATTGAACGGCCATTGATTACCTTGGATGTCGCTTCACCTTGGTATCAGCGTTTAGGCGCAGTGTTGCTTGCCATTATAACGTTGGCGTTGTTTGTCATTTGGTATTACCGACGTAAAACCGCCTTGGTGAAATCACACAACTTACAACTTCGTCATACGGTGCATCAAAAAGTCATTGAGATAGACAGGCGTGAATCATTGATTATCAATGCGAACAGCGATGGCGCGGATAAGACAACAACAAGCAGTGTGTTTTATTTTCACGTGTTACATGATGGACACTTTGCACAATATTCACAGCAAGTCGGCGCTAAAGAGCAAGCAGGCATTGAGTTCGTAGAAAATAAAGGGCCGCAATACTTAGAGCAGACGCAATGGCAAAAGGATGTTCTCGATGCGATTTCCACGCATTTTCATGATCCTGACTTTTCACTCGCAGTCTTAGCAAAAGCGTTTTTTACGTCTGAGAGAAGCCTGCAAAGGCGTTTTAAAGCAGAATTTGGCTACACGTTTAAAGAAGCACTTATTTCTACGCGGTTAGCGAACGCACAGCGCATGCTGTATCAAGGCGATAAAATTGCCAATGTTGCAATAGCTTGCGGTTTTAATGAACCGTCGTACTTTACGAAGTCATTTAAAGCAAAGTATGGATACACGCCATCGCAGTTTCGAGAGAGATATGAGCGTCGAGAAATATGAGAATTGGAACGTATAACAACAAGAGGGGGAGATGAAAAAAAAGAGCGTGGCATAGCCGACTGACTATACCACGGGCGTCAAAGACACCTTCGCTTGCTGCCGGAGGTGTGTGGGAGTCGAGTCCCTCACACCGTCTGGAATTAACTTGAGTTCATTAAAACGGTTCTTCCCTTTCTGGGCATAGTAATTTCCCGCCATTATTTCAATCCCATTAAAAACCGCGATATTTTTTGGACTCAGTCCAATGTTTATCGTCAAGAAAAATGCACTAATGCCAAATAATTGACGAAATTAACGACATTTGGACGAGAAAGTATTTTGAGTTTATCGAGAGCGAAGCGGTTAAATTGGATGAAATCTCCGAATTTTTTACGATATTGACGAGATATTTGACGATTTTGACGAGCGGCAATTTCTTCATTATGAAACAGCCAAGGTTTTATTGATCGAAAACAACTTTCCTATTGCAACATTTTGCAATACTTTGCTCGTAAATGTTTATGATTCTCATTTGGGTTGTGATTATGAAGCTTTCGGAGCTAAAACCGGGTTTGAACGGGCAGGTGGTATCACTGTCGAGTGTGCCTTCCATACCACGAAAGAAGTTAATGGCGATGGGTTTGTTGCCAGATACAGATGTTCAGGTCATTCGCCTTGCCCCGATGGGTGATCCTATACAAATTCGTGTCCGCGGTTGTGACATCGCACTTCGAAAGAGTCTCGCAAATCAAATAGAGGTGACAGCGAATGCAAAGTAAGCAGTTACTAACAGTTGGTAACCCCAACTCAGGTAAAACCACGCTGTTTAACCGTTTGACGGGTGGCCGTCAAGAAATCGGCAACTGGGCCGGTGTGACTGTTGATAAAAAAACAGGCATTGCACAGCTTGGTGAAGACGCATGTGAACTCACCGACTTACCGGGAATTTACACATTGGATAACGCCGATGGAGAGAACAGTCTCGATGAGTCGATTGCAATCTCAGCGTTATTTTCACTACCGAGTGATTTGATTGTTAATGTGCTGGATGCCAGTTGTCTTGAAAGAAGCTTGTATCTAACACTGCAGTTGCGTGAGCTAGGGCGACCAATGGTTGTCGTGCTGAATAAGATGGACATCGTTATCCAGCAAGGCTTCGATCTTGACACAGAGAAGCTGTCCCAAGCATTGGGCTGTCCTGTGGTGAGTGTCACTGCAACAGACCCTCTGTCTGTGAGTGCGCTTAAAGTCGCGCTGTCTGATAAAATTAATAGCAATGCCCCTCACTTTGCGATCGCGCTGGATTACGGTATTGAAGTGGAATCTGCCATCTCAACACTGTCTGTTGGTTTGCAGCAGCAGGGCGCAACGTATGAAAGGGCTAAATCGATTCGCCTTTTGACCGGCGATCGTGCGTTACTCAATCAAATGGCAGCTGAAACGCACACCTTGCTCGATGATGTGCGTGAGCAACAGCTTGAGAAGGTAGACGTCGACCTTGTTATCGCGAATGTGCGCTATTCGAAAGTTGCTGAAATCTGTCATCTGTGTAAAACGCAGATCATCCCGCTTAAAGCGCGTATTACCGATGCGATCGACAATGTCATTTTGAGCCGCTACTTTGGTTTACCCATCTTTTTCCTCATTATGTATTTGATGTTTATGTTTTCGATAAACATCGGTAGCGCGTTTATCGACTTCTTTGATATCAGCACTGGCGCATTGTTGGTTGATGGCGCGCATTTCTTGTTTGATAGCCACTTACCGGTTTGGCTCGTCACTTTACTGGCCGATGGTGTCGGCGGCGGTATTCAAACGGTTGCCACTTTTATTCCTGTTATTGCCTGCCTCTATTTGTTTATGTCATTGCTCGAAAGCTCGGGCTATATGGCTCGAGCAGCCTTTGTGTTGGACAAAGCGATGCAAAAAATTGGCTTACCAGGCAAAGCCTTCGTTCCATTGGTTTTAGGTTTTGGCTGTAACGTACCGGCGATTATGGCAACCCGAACACTCGACCAAGAACGAGAACGCCGATTGGCGGCAGCGATGGCGCCGTTCATGTCATGTGGCGCTCGTTTGCCTGTTTATGCGCTGTTTGCAGCGGCATTCTTCCCAGAAAATGGGCAGAATATTGTGTTCTTACTATACCTATTGGGTATCGCGGTCGCGGTATTTACCGGCGTGGTGCTGAGACGCACAATTTATCCAGGTGATAGTGACGCGTTTATGATGGAAATGCCTCGCTACGAATGGCCTCGTTTTAAAGATGTTGGACTTAAAACTTGGCACAAGCTTAAACGTTTCGTGCTGGGGGCGGGGAAGACGATCGTAGTGGTGGTAACAGTACTAAGCTTCATGAACTCACTGGGTACCGATGGTTCTTTTGGAAACCAAGATTCAGAAAGTTCTGTGCTATCTAAAGTTGCTCAGACTGTCACACCAATATTTGCGCCAATCGGTATTCAAGAAGACAACTGGCCTGCAACCGTGGGTATTATTACGGGTATCTTTGCAAAAGAAGCCGTGGTGGGGACGTTGAATAACCTTTATGCAACACCCAATGAAGCAGAGGCGTCCGATTATGATCTGATGGCTAGCCTGCAAGAAGCCGTGCAAACCATTCCTGAAAACTTGTTGGGACTTAACTTTTCTGATCCTTTGGGGCTTGATGTGGGTGACTTACCTGACCAACAAGCTGTTGCCGAGGACCAAGACGTAGATTTGAGTATCTTTGCAAATCTGAGTGTTAACTTTACGGCGGCGAGTGCGTTTGCTTATTTGGTGTTTATTTTGCTTTATACACCTTGTGTGGCAGCAATGGGTGCATACGTGCGTGAATTTGGTCGTCCATTCGCTGTGTTTATTGGCAGTTGGACCATGTTGCTCGCAATTGTTTGTGCAACCATGGTTTATCAAATGGCGATGATTTTTGAAACGCCACTAAACAGCGGAGTTTCTATATTTGGCTGCTTGATGGTCATGTGGGCAGCGATACACATGCTGAAGCGACAGGCTAAACGAGAATTACCTGTCAATGCAGTCGCACTATGATTCTTGATGATCTTCGTGACTACATCGTTGCTAACCCAAATTGTACGTTAACAACGTTAGCGACCCATTTTTCGTTATCGGCAGATGGGATTGATGCAATGCTGGCGGTTTGGGTTAAGAAAGGTCAGCTAAAAACGACAATATCCCAGTCGCACAATGGCGTCGAGAGGCGCTACCTGTGGGTGCAGGACCAAGAACTCGGTATCACTGTGATTCAGTGATACATGATTGTCACGACGGCTAAATGACTGGCTATGTGGCAGTGAGACGTTGACCAATAGCAAAAGCGCAGTGAGGTTATCACTGCGCTTTTTGTTTTTCTGATTGTCGACAAATGGTTTAGCAACATGTTTTCATGCCAGATTGTCTTAAGAAACAGTCTTATGACGTCGCCGCTGAAAACCCATCAATGTCGCTAAGGTGTGCTTTCCACATTTCAACAACCGCGGCTTGGCTTTCATCGTTTCGGGTGATTCCTTGGGTGTTACCCCAAATGGGAGCAGGCCATGCAGCATCATCCTGAAAACGAGCAATATGGTGTATATGGAGTTGAGGCACCATATTTCCTAATGCACCCATGTTTAGCTTATCAGCGTTGGTGTGGAATTCGAGTTTCGCAGCCAATTGCGATGATTCACGCATGAACTGCTGCTGATCATTATCACTAAGATGGTGTAGTTCGGTGACGCCATCAACCTTGGGAACTAAAATTATCCAAGGACCTATGTTTTCTTTGCTTATCAAAATACGGCATAGCGGGAAATCACCCAGCCAAGTTGTATCTGCCTCTAAACGGGGATGAAGCTCAAACGCCATTATATTTTCTCTTCTTTTTCAAACTCACTCAAAATTACTGTCAATTCTGATAAATGTAAACCAATGACAGAGATAAAACTCTGTGATGATGGCGTGGAAAGAAATTGCGCAATTGTCATAGAAAAATCACAAAACCTAAGTATTAACTGTGAATAAGACACTCTTTTTTCTAATTCGCATTAGGCTAAAAGGAGAGGATGTATACCCAAATAACCTGAAGATGCAGGATTCAGCGAGCTTGACTGACGTTATGATCAAGGCGTCCCTTTGTCGATGTAGTGAGCGCCATCAAAAAGGGGCAACACCGAGCATCGCCTCTGAAATCGAGCATCTTCAGGTTGCTTGGGTATATTGGGCAAAAGGGCGTAAAGCTAACATCGCAGGAGCAAGCATGGATTACATAGAAGTGCTGGATTTTTGGTTTGATGACGCAGAGGCGCCACAAACCAATGACACTATCAAGGCGATGTGGCTACATGGGGACGAGGCGTCAGATAACCTTATTCGTGAACGTTTTTTACCGTACGTGAGCATGGCAGGAGAGGGTAAGCTTTCTCAGTGGCTTGATTCACCACTTGGCGCGCTGGCGCATATTATTTTATTGGACCAGTTCAGTCGACGAGTGTACCGAGGACTCAGTGCGGCTTTTCGTTATGATGAATTCGCCCTTGCGCTGTGTAAGCGCGGGTTAGCGATGGGACAGGATCAGAATTTATTGCCCATTCAAAGGGTGTTTTTTTACACCCCGTTACAGCATTCCGAACACGCGGAAGATCAAGAAGAAGCGCTGTTTAGGTTTAGCCAGTTGTGTCAGTCAGCGGCGTCGTTTGAAGCAGGTTTGTTTGAGAATTTTTATCGGCAGGCACGAAACCACTACGAAATCATTCAGCGGTTTGGACGCTTTCCCCAGCGAAATGCGTCGTTAGGTCGCTTATCGACTGAGAAAGAAATGCAGTGGCTTGCTAACGGGGGGGCAAAATTGGGGCCTTAAAGTCATATAGCACAATGGCAGATGCGTCTATATTAGATAAGGCTACAGTCATCTCTGATCAATAAGGGGGTATATCAAACAACCTCAACGAACAGAAAGATCTGACATCAGGTAAAGGTTGTTTGTTTCAGGCTTGTTTATCGAACCATCGGCATTACTCGGTTTCGGCCACGATGTTTTGCGTCATACAACGCTTCGTCGGCCCTGGCGATGAATTGAGAACCTTCCTCCCCAATTGAACGTTCAGCAATACCAAAAGAGGCAGTAATTGAGTTGATTTTTTGCCCTGAGCGTTTGTCGGTGACAGAGAGGCGCTCTAGCGACTTTCTGACTTTTTCTGCAATTTGAAATGCGCCTCTCAGAGACATCTTTGGCAGCAGTACCGAAAACTCTTCGCCGCCGTATCGATATAGCATTCCGTTATCTTCAACGCTTTTTTCAATTCTCTGTGCGACGATCTTCAGGACTTGGTCACCCATTTGATGGCCAAATTCATCGTTAAAGGCTTTAAAGTGGTCAATGTCGACCATCACTAAACACAGTTCGCTTTTCTCTAGCAAAAAAACATTGAGTTGTTTATCAAATGCTCGGCGGTTTAGTGTGCCAGTCAGCGCATCGTGTGTGGCTTGTTTTTCATATTCCTGCAACTGGGATTTTAGGGAATCGATTTCTGTTTTTTGTGTCGTCACCTGCAGTTGGTATTGCGTTGTTGCTTCCAGTAAGTGGCGTGACCCTTTAAGCAGATCTTGCAACACGACTTGGCCTTCGCCACTAATGTCAGCGTGGCTTTCGACATCTTCCAATCGGTTGACCGATGAATTAAGGATGGTTTGAAATGCCTGTGTATCTGACACTGTGGTATCGATCGATTGACCCATGTCGGCCACTAAACTTTCCAGTTTTTTACGGAAATTATCGACTTCTCGTTTGGCGTCATCGAGCAGGTAAGACTCAATCAATGAGTCGCACTGTGCAGGTGAACAGCTGCCAAATCGCTTAACCGTGTCATCAACGGCGTCGTTAAGTTGTTGGTGGGTACCGGCGCAGTAGGTATACCACAAAGAAAAGTAGTGTGGTGTGGTAGGAACTTTGTACTTCACCATTAAAGGCACGGCACGCTTGAATATTTTAGTCGCTTGAAAAAAAGCGTAATCGCTCATACACCATTCCTTAGTGCTACATGTGTCAACAATGATACAAGAAACAGATGTCGATTGTTGTTAAGAGCAAAAAAAACCCCATTCAAAAATGAATGAGGTTCAGATTTTTTAATGCAAACTCAGTGCGTATTGATTACATACGTTCCAGCGTGTTGATACCTAGAAGGCTGAGTCCTTGCTTGATGGTTTTGGCTGTCAGCGCAGCAAGTTTCAAGCGGCTTTGTTTTGTTTCACCTTCGGCATTAAGCACTGGGCAAGCTTCATAGAAGCTAGAGAAAGTACCAGCAAGTTCAAAGAGGTAGCTACACATGATGTGCGGCTGACCTTCGCGTGCAACGGATTGAACGGCTTCTTCAAATTGCAGCAGTTTAGACACCAATGCTTTTTCTTTTTCATCAGCGATAATGATGTTGCCTTCAACAGCGTTTGCGTCAATACCCGCTTTAGCGAAGATAGAAGCCACACGTGTGTAAGCATATTGCATGTAAGGCGCAGTGTTACCTTCAAACGCCAGCATGTTATCCCAATCAAAGATGTAATCTGTGGTGCGGTGCTTAGAAAGATCAGAGTACTTAACGGCTGCCATGGCAACGGTTTCAGCGATGTTTGCTTTTTCTTCAGCAGACATGTCTGGATTTTTCTCTTCAATCAGTTTCTTCGCACGCACTTCAGCTTCGTCTAACAGATCGGCCAGACGTACGGTACCGCCCGCACGGGTCTTAAATGGACGGCCATCTTTACCCAACATCATGCCAAATGCATGGTGCTCTAGGCTCATTGATTCTGGGATGTAACCTGCTTTACGAACGATAGTCCATGCTTGCATCAGGTGCTGATGCTGGCGGGAGTCAATGAAGTACAGCACACGGTCGGCATTGAAGGTTTCGTGACGGTATTTGGCACACGCGATATCGGTGGTGGTGTACAAGAAACCACCATCACGTTTTTGGATGATTACACCCATAGGCTCACCGTCTTTATTCTTGTATTCATTAAGGAATACAACGGTTGCACCATCGCTTTCTTCAGCCAAGCCTTTTTCTTTTAGGTCAGCCACAATACCTGCAAGCATGCTGTTGTACATGCTTTCACCCATCACGTCTTTGTTCGTCAAAGATACGTTTAGGCGGTCGTAATTGCGTTGGTTTTGCTCAAGGGTGATTTTAACCAGTGTCTGCCATTTCGCTTTGCAGTACTCATCACCACTTTGAAGGCGAACCACATAGTTACGTGCCGTTTTGGCAAACTCTTCATCTTCGTCGTACAGTTTCTTCGACTCACGGTAGAAGCCTTCGATGTCGCTAAGATCCATCGAAATATTGCCACCTGCTGCTTCATGACGCTCAAGGTTGGCAATCAACATACCAAACTGTGTGCCCCAATCACCAAGGTGGTTTGCGCGAATAACGTTATGACCCAAGAACTCAAGGGTGCGAACGACAGCATCACCGATAATGGTTGAACGAAGGTGACCAACGTGCATCTCTTTCGCTACGTTAGGCGCAGAGTAATCAACAACGATATTTTGTTTCTGATCTTCAGCAACGCCCAAACGGCTGTCAGCCAGTGCAAGGTCAGCTTGCTGGCCTAACCACTCAGGGCTAAGGAAAATATTGATAAAGCCAGGGCCAGCAATCTCGGTTTTCGATGCAATGCCTTCAAGGTCTAATACATCCAATACTTTTTGCGCGAAGTCACGAGGGTTACCACCGAGTTTCTTTGCTACGCCCATGATGCCATTGGCTTGGTAGTCACCAAATTGTGCTTTTGCCGATTGACGTACTGCAGCTGGGCTGCCTTCTGGTGCACCGGCTGCGACCATAGCTGCCGATACTTTTTCATTAAGAAGGGCTTGAATATTCACGTGTTTACCTTAATTTTGATACCCGATTGACTCTGCATGACCCTAAGTCACGACGCGGGGCTTACTGGCGATGGTACTAAAGCAAAAATCCGTCAACGATACCCAATGAAAAAGGCTCATTGCAGGGCATGGTTGACGGCTTTAATACCGCGCGTTCAGCACCAAAAACGGGTGCAGATTGATAGGCGTAATAATACCCACAAATAGATGTAGTTTGAAACCCATATCCGGTGAAATACCGTGATTTCATTGTCGCTGAGTCGTGTTCATTTTCTTGCAGTGTATTTCTGGAGAAATTTCACTCATTCGATACGCGATGGTAATCCCTAACCGTGAGTGGGATACTTGGCGCGATTTTTTGACTAACAAAGAGATTTCCATGTCAGCATTAACCGTTGATCACCTCCTATCGTCACTTGACCCTTTTAGCCATCGTATTCAGGCGTTGCTGGAGACACTGAGCATTGACCTAACGCCTTATCAAGCTGACCATATCGCGCTTCGCGTTAACGATCTCAATCTGGCTAAGCAGTTGCATGAGGCATGGTTGAACCATGGGGATGAGATTTCAGTGAACACGATCAATGGTCGCCCGATTGTGGTGATTAAAACGCGCGATGCGTTGTCATTTGGAGCGTGGAGTACGCACTGTGTTGAGCTGCCGTATCCCAGTGAGAAAACGTATCCTGAACAAGGATGGGAGCATGCGGAGTGGGTGATTCCGTCCAGCGCGACTACGCCAGAAGCATTGCTAGAGGATGTGTTCTCTTTGTTTCCTAACCTGCAAGCTAATTGGAATGAATTGGAAGAGAAAGGCGTTAAGGTGAAACTGAGTTCGCCTTCTGGGGAAGGGGAGCGCTTAGCGAATCCTACGGTGGCATTTAAGGCAAACGGGGTTTGTGTGAAACTACACCCAGTTTCGTTAGAGCAAGTTATCGAAAGCGAAAACTCCCCGTCATAACGCGGTTATGTCCGTTTCTTTTGGAGCTAATTTCGCCTGCTTATAGTGCCAAATTAGCTCTGCTTATCATCCTAATAAGCACTGGCAATTAGAGCATATTCATCGAGTTCGTTACCTTAGTCCTGTACTCAATTTACAGGTGATGATTATGAAGAAAACGCTATTGGCCCTCATTCTTGGATCAACTTTTGTCGTAGCAGGATGCTCTTCATCAAACCATGGTAGCAACGATCATGTTGTTGACCGCCCCGAACCGACAGACCCAAGTTTTGGAATTGATCCACCCACAGTCGATCGCCCTGAGCCTACTGATCCCAATTTTGGTATTCCCGCTAGCCCGACGATTCCCGATATCGATGATTCTGAAAAGCAAAGACCTGACCTTGATACGTCTCCTGAGTGGGGATTAGATATTGGAGACACCCCTGACTGGGGCGGTGTGATTGGCGATATTCATGTCGACAATGATGGACTTGTTCGCTTCGAAGGCAATGAGTATCAAGTAGTTGGTTACGATGATATGACCAAAGAATTTGCTCTCGTCGATAAAGATGGAGAAGCGGTCGCAGCGAGAATCATGGGCGATGGCACCATCGGTGTGATTTATAAGCAGCAGGCGTATTCATTCAACATTACCCGTTTTGCTTTCACGCCAGACTATGACTTTGGCGTTGATACCAACCTCGACTATGTCGCCAAAGACGATATTACCGCGGTGCTTAACCTGCAAAAAGAAATCATCAAAGCGTACAACCAAGATGACCTGATTGGTCAGTATCTTAAATACGGCTCCGGTGTTCATTACGACCAAGATAAGATGGAGCAGGCCGCGTTTACCGTGGTGGCTTTCTACTTAACGACAGATAGCGACCTTGATCTTCAGCACAAGCTTGGTGCGTTGGCATTTTCTTTCAATGGTAACGTCTCAATCGCCCATTCCCTTGTGGTTGATGCGCTAAAGCACATTGATAAAAACGTGGCTGATTCAGACAAACAGACCGTGCTTCGCAGTATCAATGATTACCTAGGCACAGAACATGACAGCATTGAGAGTGTTTACGAGGGTGTTTATCGTCACGGGCAAGATATGCTTTCTGGCCTTGGAGTGTCAGGGAACGAAGGTAACCGCTACACCATCGCATTGATCCGCAATATACAGCGCCATGGCTGGGACAATGTGAAGGGTAAGATTGAAGACCACATTAAAAACAACCCGCAACCGATGCAAATCAATGCGCCTGCTCGAAACATCGACCGCGACAGAGTGCGCAGCGAAATTCGCAACCGTATTAGCCAGTAAGGCCCTTTAGGCTCCGTTTGCGCGGAGCCATTTTTTCTTTCTTCAAACCTGCCACGAGACGAATTCACAACACTATGATAAAAAAAATTCTACTTTCGATCTTGATGCTTTCACCTGCGTTGGCCTCGGCCAATATGAATGTGAGCTATTCAGACAAGATTCTAGAGTTAGGATACTCGGTGGATATCAAGGATGATTCGTATCTGTATTTAGGCGCTGACTCAACCAATTGGTTTGCCGTTGGTTATGGTCAATCCCACATGTTTGATAACTATGTTCGACTGTCGGGTTACTACGAGTACTCCCAATGGGATAACGTGTTACTGGGTGAATTTGGTGTGCGAACAAACAGCCATCTTATTGATCTTTCTTTGACTAAGTTTTTCCCAAAATCGTCGATCAAATTTGGTGGAAAGTATGAACTCATTGATGACAGTGGTTGGGAGTTTGAAGCAGGAGATAAACAAGCGCTTTACACAGGCTACAGTCGATACTTTGAAAATTGGTATGCCTCAGCAACCTATACGCATTCATTGAGACAATACGAAGATGAATTGTGGGGCGACAGTGACAGTGACTATAGAAGTAATGAGCTGGAGTTTACCCTTGGGTGGAACAAGGTATGGAAAATCTCGCCTTATATCAAAGGAACTGCTTTTCGAATGTATGGCGACAATACCGGCTACAGTTGGTCGGTGGGTGGCAGTATGTCCTTCTAGCAGTATTTCCTTCTAAGGGACGCGACCTGCAACGCATAAAAAAATAGGCCGATACAATCGGCCTATTTTCGTTTATATCGAGGTGATAATTACAAAATTACAGTCTTGTTGCCGTATACGAAGACTTTGTCTTCAAGCACTAAACTGAGTGCGTTGCTCAATACTGTCTTCTCGACATCACGCCCAGCTTTCACCATGTCTTCAGCGCTAAACGTATGGTCAACATGCTTGATGTTTTGGTCGATGATTGGACCTTCATCAAGGTCGTTCGTCACGAAGTGCGCCGTTGCACCAGTAATTTTCACACCGCGTTGGTATGCCTGATGGTAAGGGCGAGCACCAATGAACGCAGGCAAGAAGCTGTGGTGAATGTTGATGATTTGACGCGGGAAGCGTGCAACAAAGTTTGGCGTTAACACGCGCATAAACTTGGCCAGCACAATGTAATCTGGCGAATAGGAATCGATAATCTCGACGACCTGATTTTCGTGCGCTTCGCGTTCGACGTTTTCGTGGCTGACAAAGTGGAACGGAATATCAAATTTCTCCGTCAATGCCCCAAGCGTATTGTGGTTACCAATGACAGCAGCAATATCGACATCCAAAGAGCCATCATAGGCTTTCATCAAAATGTCGCCCAAGCAGTGAGATTCTTTGGTGACCAGAATCACCACGCGCTTACGGCGTTTTGCGTCAACAAGGCTTCGATGACTGCCTGGTGGCAGAGCCTGATCGATATCCATCAAGAAGGTTTCATCATTAAAGATGCCTTCAAGCTCTGTGCGCATGAAAAACTGCCCAGTGCTGTGATCAACGTATTCGTTGTTATGGATAATGTTGAGTTGATGCTTGTAACAAATGTTGGTGATTTTGGCGATAAGGCCTTGCGCGTCAGGACAATCCGTCAGCAGAGTCTTTCTTTCCATAGAAGCATGAATCTCGCGAAGTCAAAAGGGGTGCTGTGAAGCAATTACGTATTCCATTTGTTTTACTCTGAATTTTCCAATAGGTCAAAAATTCAGAGCGGATGGAGAGATTCCCCTCGTTTTTCCAACTTTATACTCTCACTCCTGCACCTTTCCCATGAGATGCATGGCAGGTCGATGGGTTTGTTGGCATAATGCAGATCTTTATAACACTGTATATATGACCAATGATTTCGAAGGTTTTCTCCACAACAGGTGCGCTCGCTAAAGCCATTAAAGGCTTTCAACCACGTCAACCGCAAACGGACATGGCGATGGCTGTCGAGCGTGCGATCAAAGACAGCTCCCAGCTGGTGGTAGAAGCAGGAACGGGAACGGGTAAAACCTATGCCTATCTTGCGCCTGCGCTGCTGAGTGGCAAGAAAACCATTGTCAGTACAGGGTCGAAAAACCTTCAAGAACAGCTCTTTCATCGCGATCTCCCATTGATGATGAACACCTTGGGATTTACGGGGCGTGTGGCGCTGCTTAAAGGGCGCTCCAACTATTTGTGCCCTGAGCGATTGGGGCATCAAGTGGTTGAAAGTCATGACGGACAGGCCGATCCCACGTTACTCACCCAGCTGATTAAAGTTCGAAGTTGGTCGTCTGAGACTAAAACGGGGGATTTAGGTGAATGTGATGACTTGGCGGAAGATAGCCCAATCATTCCTACCATTACGTCAACAAACGACAATTGCCTCGGCAAAGAGTGCCCAAGCTACAAAGAGTGTTTTGTCGTAAAAGCCCGTAAAAAGGCGATGGATGCTGACCTTGTCGTGGTGAACCATCATCTTTTCTTGGCGGATTTAGCGATTAAAGAAACCGGATTCGGTGAGCTAATTCCCGAAGCAGAAGTCTTCATTTTTGATGAAGCCCACCAAATCCCTGATATTGCAAGCCAATACTTTGGTCAAAGCTTGTCTAGCCGCCAAATCCAAGAACTTGCCAAAGACATCCATATTGCGTATCGCACAGAATTACGCGATACCAAACAGCTCGATAAAGTCGCTGATCGTCTGTCCCATTCCGCATCGGATTTGCGCATTGTGCTGGGAGAACCGGGCTTTCGTGGCAATTGGCGAGAAATTAGTTCATCGCCAGCGGTCGCACGTGAATTGCTGAGATTGTCAGATGCACTCACTCTTGCGTATGACGTGATCAAATTATCGCTTGGGCGAAGCCAATTGCTGGATGCAGCGTTTGAGCGAACTACGTTATTAAAATCACGGTTGGAGCGACTCAGTGATACCTCAATTCCAGGATACTCTTATTGGTACGAGTGCAGCCGTCACCACTTTAGTTTGAATATCACGCCGCTTTCCGTGGCGGAAAAATTCCGTGAACAAATTCAGATGCAACAGGGGGCGTGGATCTTCACGTCAGCAACGTTGGCGGTCAACGACGATTTTAGCCATTTCAGCAACCGTCTAGGTTTAGAGCCGGCAGAGCAATTTACCTTGCCCAGCCCGTTTGATTATGAAACCCAAGCAATTTTGTGTGTGCCTCGGTTCTTACCCGAGCCTAACAGTTATGGCTTGGCCGATAAGCTGGTGGACATGCTTGCGCCCGTGATAGAGCAAAATAACGGCCGCTGTTTCTTCCTTTGCACGTCTCACCAAATGGTGCGTGATTTGTCGGAAGGGTTTCGCGAGCGTTTTGATTTGCCCGTGCTCGTGCAGGGGGAAATGTCTAAGCAAAAACTACTGGCCGAGTTTATCGAACTTGGAAATGCATTGTTGGTGGCAACTGGCGCTTTCTGGGAAGGGATTGACGTTAGAGGCCAAGCCCTGAGCTGTGTTATTATTGACAAATTACCTTTTACATCGCCCGATGACCCTTTGCTGAAAGCGCGAATTGAAGATTGTCGCTTGCAAGGCGGAGACCCGTTTTCTCAGGTGCAAATCCCTGATGCGGTGATCACCTTGAAGCAGGGAGTAGGCCGACTCATTCGAGATGGCAGCGATCATGGTGCGCTGATTATCTGTGACAACCGTTTGGTGAGCAGACAATACGGTGAGACATTTTTGCGTAGCCTACCGCCTATCCCAAGAACGCGGGATTTGGCGAAGGTGAGCGAGTTTCTCTTGGCTATTGATGCTAGCGAGACTGACTCTGGCGACGAATGACATTAGCAAGTATCTGTAGCAAGCTTCTTTCGCACGTGGCTTTAGCTAGTATCTTTAACTAGTAACTTTGACTAGTGATTTTAGCTAGCGTCATCGTCCCCGTGCGGGGTATAGATGATAGAAAAATTAATAAATAACTACGATGTTGCTGATATTGCAGCGACACCCGAGGCGTAAATGACTTCTAAAATTCTTGCCGTCGATACGGCAACCGAAAACTGCTCTGTGGCACTGAAAATAGGTGATGAAACTATCGCTCGCTGCGAAATCGCGCCGCGTGAACATACCACCAAAATTTTGCCTATGGTCGATAGTGTGCTGGCAGAAGCAGGCATAACGCTGAGCCAGTTAGATGCGTTAGCGTTTGGTCGTGGACCAGGAAGCTTTACTGGTGTGCGCATTGGTATTGGTATTGCGCAAGGTCTAGCGTTTGGCGCAAACCTTCCTATGGTCGGTGTTTCAACACTTGCTGCGATGGCACAGCAGGCGTACCGCCGTCACCAAGCTGACCATGTGCTCGCTACCATTGATGCGCGCATGAATGAAATTTATGCGGGCGGTTATCAACGTTTGGATAACGGTGATTGGGCAACCGTTGTTGAAGAAGCGGTGCTACCACCGACACTGTTCAATCCGCAACTTGTAGAAACATCTTGGTTTACCGCAGGAACGGGTTGGCAGGCCTACCCAGATTTGACAAGCCAGCTACACTTAGAAACAACAGATAGCGGTGTTATGTATCCTGAAGCTGAAGACATGCTTATTCTTGCGTATCATGCGCTTGCACGTGGTGAGGCAGTGGATGCAGAACATGCAAGCCCTGTTTATCTGCGTGACACCGTAGCGTGGAAAAAGCTACCAGGTCGCGAATAGTTCCTGCATTTCGTTTGCAGCTAGGATAAAACGAGCCGAGAAGAGCAGCCATGGTTTCAATTCAAGGACTACCGCAACCGATTCAGCGCCCAGCTAATGCGGGGCGAAAAAAATCACAGAAGGCGCAAGCGGGTGCTGAGGTTACTCAGCCAACGGTTGTTGCCAAAGCGGTCAGTCAAGGCATTCGAAATCCAGAGCTCGCGCAAGACGCCCACCAACAGATCCACTATGATTTGCCCGACGGTCGCAGCCGACATGCGCTTCTCTCCTACATGGAGGTGAAGAATCAGGCTAGGCGTGAAGAAATCATGGCAATGTTTGGTGTGGACGTATTTGTATGAATACGGAACAGATTCAACTCCTCGTACCACTTAATTAACCTCGTCTGTGATAGGCTTCGCGCCCTCTGAAAGCAGAGCGAAGCCCATACAGCATTCAGCAGTGCATCATGGTATTAGAACAAAAACAATTTGCAGTGAGATTTGGTAATCTCGCCGCGCAGGTTTCTCTGTCTGAGAGTCAAAAGCCTATTTTGCTGATGCTTCATGGTTGGCAAGACAATAGCGGAAGTTTCGAACCTCTCGTGCCCCTGCTAACTGAACATGCTGACCTCGTGATGCCAGACTGGCCTGGACACGGTTTGTCTGACCATAAAGGTGCCGACAGTTTTTACCCTTTCTTCGATTACGTGGATGATTTGCACCAACTGATCTTACAGTTGGGTGATAGAGAGATCGTGCTCGTTGGTCATTCATTGGGTGGCTTGGTTGCGTCATGTTGGACTGCCGCGTTTCCTGAGCGAGCAAAGGGACTGGTGATGATAGAGGCGCTTGGCCCCATGTCCGAACGCGACGATAAGGTGGTTGATCGTCTTCGAAGTGGCGTTGAAAGTCGTCAAAAGATCAAAGCACCAAGAAGTTTGCCGTCATTGGATGCGGCGCTAAAGTTACGTCGTGGCATCAACAAAGTATCCATTGAAGATTTAACCCCTTTGGTGACTCGTGGATTACAGCAAGTGGGCGAAGAATGGCGTTGGAGACACGATGCCAAACTAAAGACGGAGTCGATATACCGTATGTCGACACACCACGCTGAACACCTCATCAAAGGCATACAATGTCCGGTTCTCGCGATTATTGGCGACGACGGATATCCAGAATTACGCAGCCCACTCGCGCAACAGCGTAAAGGGTGGTTCAGGGATTTGACCGTGGAAATGGTAAAAGGTACACACCACTGCCATCTTCAGAGTCAGGAGGAAACCGCTGCATTGATCATTGATTTTGTGACCAAGCTACATCTCACAATGCGTGATGATGTTAATTGATTGTTACTCGTGGTCTAATTGGGTGTTAAAACACTCGTTTGAATTTTTGCTTCTGACGTGGGCCAAGACCTGCGATATTAAATAGGAGAGATCAAGTGGATAAGGTTTGGCATACCCGCTACCCATCAGATGTACCAGCGGAAATCGCACCGAACATGTACCCATCACTGGTAGAAATGTTTGAAAAATCGGTTCAAAAATATGCCGATCAAACTGCCTTCATCAACATGGGTCAGGTGATGACGTTCCGTAAGTTGGAAGAGCGCAGTCGCGCATTTGCTGCTTACCTGCAAAACGATCTTGGTCTGAAAAAAGGCGACCGTGTCGCCGTGATGATGCCTAACTTGCTGCAGTACCCGATTGCGTTGTTTGGTATTTTGCGCGCCGGCTGTGTGGTGGTGAACGTGAATCCGCTATACACCCCACGCGAACTAGAACACCAATTGAATGATTCCGGCGCTGCCGCGATTGTTATCGTGTCGAATTTTGCTCATACGCTAGAAAAAGTGGTTGATAACACCAGCGTTCGTCACGTCATCCTCACTAGCTTGGGTGATCAGCTTCCTCGTGCGAAAGGTACAATCGTCAACTTCGTGGTGAAGTACATCAAGAAGATGGTACCGAAATACAGCCTGCCTCATGCAACTTCAATGCGCGTTGCTCTCAAGAAAGGGCGTCGCATGCAGTATGTGAAACCGTTCATGACGGGCGATGATGTCGCATTCCTGCAGTACACCGGCGGCACGACAGGTGTGGCAAAAGGCGCTGTACTGACCCACAAAAACATGCTGGCTAACGTTGACCAAGCCAAAGCCATGTATGCGCCAGTGCTTCAAGAAGGGCGTGAACTGGTTGTGACGGCACTGCCGCTTTACCACGTGTTTGCTTTGACGGTGAATGGCTTGCTGTTCATTGAAATGGGTGGTCAAAACCTGTTGATCACTAATCCACGTGATATTCCAGCGTTCATTAAAGAGCTTAAACAGCATCCGTTTACTGCTATTACCGGTGTGAACACCTTGTTCAATGCCTTGCTGAATAACGAAGATTTCCATGAGTTGGATTTCTCTAAACTCAGCCTCACCGTGGGCGGTGGTATGGCGGTTCAACGTGCCGTTGCTGAACAGTGGAAGAAACTGACAGGTAAGCATTTGTTGGAAGGCTATGGCCTCACCGAGTGCTCTCCACTGGTTGCCGCTTATCCGTATGATTTGAAAGACTACAATGGCTCAATTGGCTTGCCTGTGCCATCAACCGATGTTCGCATTGTTGATGATGAAGGTAACGTTGTTGCTAACGACCAAATCGGCGAGCTTCAAGTTAAAGGCCCTCAGGTGATGCAAGGTTACTGGCAGCGTCCTGAAGCGACTAAAGAAGTGTTGACTGATGATGGTTGGCTATCAACAGGTGACGTGGTGAAGTTTGACGAAGACGGCTTCTTGCATATCGTTGACCGTAAGAAAGACATGATTCTGGTGTCAGGCTTCAACGTATACCCGAACGAAATCGAAGACGTTGTCGCGCTGCATGGCAAAGTGCTGGAAGTGGCCGCGATTGGCCAGCCACATGAGACCTCAGGCGAAATCGTTAAGATTTGCGTGGTTAAGCGTGACCCAAGCCTTACCAAAGAAGAGTTGTTGGCGCATTGTCGTGAACATCTTACAGGCTACAAAGTCCCTAAGATTGTCGAATTCCGTGAAGAATTGCCGAAAACTAATGTTGGCAAAATCTTGCGTCGAGCCTTGCGTGAAGAGCAAGAGGCGAAACAAGCGGAAGCATAAACCCCTCGTGCGCTTTGGTGTTGAAGGGCGTACAATAAAGGGCATATGCCTTTGAAAACATGCTGGCTTATGCCAGCATGTTTGTTTCTGGCCTCATACCCACTCAAGCAGTATCTACTGGCTTGTGTATCGCCACGAATCGGTCAGGCTCTCGGGCGTCAAATTAAATACGGATGACAGTGTGAACTTTGAAATTGTAACTGAAGTATCTCAACTCGAACGAGTTTGTGAACAAGCTAGAAAGGTTCCAGCAGTAATGTTGGACACGGAGTTTGTTCGCACTCGAACCCTTTATCCAAGATTGGGGCTTATCCAACTTTATGATGGCGAAACCCTATCTCTGATCGACCCGATTGAACTTGATGACATGTCACCGCTGTGGGCGCTGCTTACGGATGAATCTGTCATCAAAGTGCTGCATGCATGCAGCGAAGATTTAGAAGTGTTCCACCACTATTCAGGTGTGATGCCAACGCCAATGGTCGACACGCAGATCATGGCGGCATTCTTAGGACATGGTCTGTCGACTGGCTTTGCTGCCTTGGTCGAAGAATACTTGGTGGTGACGCTAGATAAAGGTGAAGCGCGAACCGATTGGTGCGCCCGTCCATTGTCAGACAAGCAACTCGAGTATGCCGCGGCGGATGTGTTTTATCTTTGGCCTTTGTATCACCTACTTGCTGAACGTATTGAAGCGGAAGGTTGGCAAGACGCAGTCATCCAAGAGTGCGATTTGATGGTGAGTAAGCGTGGGAAAACGGTAGACGCCGAAAAAGCGTATCTGGATATCAAGAATGCATGGCAGCTTCGCCCTAAACAGCTCGCCGTGTTGAAAAAGCTCGCAAGCTGGCGTTTACAAGAAGCCCGTCGCCGTGACTTGGCGTTGAACTTTGTGGTGAAGGAGCTTCATCTTTGGAAGATGGCGCGCTTTGATATTCGCTCATTAGACAAAATGGCTGATGAGGGCTTTGATCGCTTTGAAATTGAGCGTCATGGTAGCCGAATGCTTCGCATGGTTTCAGATTTGGCGTCAATGCCAGAATCTGAATACCCAGAGCCTATCGTGCGTCTCGTCGATATGCCGGGCTATAAGCAGATAGTAAAAGACATCAAAGATCAAACTAACGCAGTTGCGGAAACGCTCGGTGTAGTACCTGAGTTTATTGGTTCGAAAAAGCAAATTCACCAAGTGCTAAAGTGGGCTTGGATCAATGAGAAAAATCCAGAGAAAATGCCTGATTTACTGTCAGGATGGCGTAAAGCCTATTTGGAAGAACGCGTGATGCCTTTGCTAAACAAAGCATAGTCGATTCACCAAAGCGTTAAAAAACCGGCGAAAGCCGGTTTTTTATTGGTGCTTATTTGTCTTCGTCAGGCAAAGTGACGTTGAGCTCTAGAACAGACAAATCGTCATCACGCTGCTCAAGAGCAACAGAGACTTGCTCCGGGGAGATATCAACGTACTTGCGGATAACATCAAGGATATCCTGCTTAAGCTGAGGCAAGTAAGTCGGTTCTGAACATCCGGCGTTGCGACGCTCGGCAACAATGATTTGCAAGCGTTCCTTCGCAACTGATGCAGATGCTTTCTTTTTCGGACGGAAAAATTCCAGCAGTGCCATGTTCTATCCTCCAAATAGTCGTTTTAGAAATCCTTTCTTCTCTTCTTCCAAGAAGCGGAATGGGCACTCGTTGCCGAGAAGGCGACTGATAGCGTCGGTATAAGCTTGTCCGGCATCGGATTCTTCGTCCAAAATGACAGGCTCGCCTTTGTTTGACGCATGCAAAACAGATTGGCTTTCTGGGATAACACTCAATAGAGGTATACGCAGGATCTCTTCCACGTCAGAGACACTCAACATCTCACCGCGGTTTACACGCATTGGGTTATAACGCGTCAGAAGGAGGTGAGTCTTAACAGGCTCTTCGCCATTTTCCGCTCGACGAGACTTAGAATCCAAAATGCCAAGAATACGGTCTGAATCGCGTACTGAAGAGACTTCTGGGTTCGTGGTGACGATGGCTTCATCTGCAAAGTATAACGCCATCAGTGCGCCTGCTTCGATGCCTGCTGGTGAGTCACAGATAATGAAATCGAAGTCCATGGCTTTCAGGTCGTCAAGAACACGGCCCACACCTTCTTTCGTCAAAGCATCTTTATCGCGCGTTTGAGAAGCGGGAAGAACGTAAAGGTTTTCCATGCGCTTATCTTTGATCATGGCTTGGTGAAGGTTTGCTTCGCCATTGATGACGTTGACAAAGTCATACACAACGCGGCGCTCGCAGCCCATGATAAGGTCAAGGTTACGCAGACCAATATCAAAGTCGATAACAGCTGTTTTCTTCCCAGCTTGAGCAAGGCCAGTTGCAATAGCAGCACTAGATGTGGTTTTGCCCACGCCGCCTTTGCCTGAAGTGATTACGATAATTCGAGTCATTCCTCAATCCTTTGGATAATTACAGTGTGAGGGGTTCAATATTTAATGAGTCTTCT
The DNA here is from genome assembly GCF_000621165.1 of Enterovibrio calviensis DSM 14347. GTDB lineage: Bacteria > Pseudomonadota > Gammaproteobacteria > Enterobacterales > Vibrionaceae > Enterovibrio > Enterovibrio calviensis. The sequence goes on from NZ_KK211217.1 coordinate 392,880, forward strand.
TTGAGTGAGACTTTCACCGGTTGAGCGGAGTATTGCTCTGGGATGGATTCACTCAGCCAGTATGTTCCTGCAATAGACAACAATTCCGATTGCAAGTTCTGGCAGAAAATGTGGGCTTCTTTTTGACCGCTAGCGCCCGCTATTGCGCGTCCACGAAGTACGCCATAGATATGAATACTGCCATCTGCGATGATCTCTGCGCCAGCACTCACGTGGTTTAGCACGACTAAGTCCGCGTTTTTCGCATAAACCTGTTGGCCTGAGCGAATCGGCGTTGTGACGACTTTTGTTGGCGTTTGAATGGGATCATTAACGCGAGTCTGATTTGCAGGGTTCATTACCGCCAGTCCTGCGAGTTTTGCCGCTTCACGGTAGGTATTTTGTTTGCACCCTGTGACACCAACAACCAACATGCCAGTCTGTTCTATCGTGGCCTTTAGTACAGAGAAATCGGGCTGTCGATGTAGCCTTGAAATATCGACCACAACCGGTGCGCCGTCGAAGAATGCAGGTGCTTGATTCACCTTATCGGAAAGAACCTGCATTGCGCTATCTAAGTCGTCATCTAACAAATGAAGGACAGAAAGCGTAAATGAACTGCCTTTGAGCTCAGCGTTTTTGGGCATTAGATGTTGTCCTGATGGCAGTGATGTGCGCTGATTTTACGCGTATTAATGTGTCTCGCAACGGGAATGATGCCTCCAGCAATGTCATGATCGGGGAGAAATATCTCTGCAAAGAACAGATGGATACACTTTTCGGCTTCATCCCCAGAAATATGAGGGACACACGCATTATCAGACCGTGCCCAGCATGGTATATTCATGGATACTTTGCGGCAAGTGTGAACGCCGATTGTGGTGTTTTAATCGCCGAATTTATAACAAATTTCTAAGCGATTTCTCTTTATTGCGAAATCGCAACACTGTGAGGTGCAAGGTGTATTGCGCAATCTATAAAAGCAGCAAAAAAGAATCGACCTATCTTTATGTAAATCGTAAAGATGATTTAGGGGACGTACCTCAACAATTGTTACAAACTTTTGGGAACCCTCAGTTCGTTATGATGGTCAATTTAGACAAACGAGAGAAGCTTGCGATTGCTGATCTGTCTAAAGTGAAAGAGAGTTTGAAAAACGAAGGCTTCTACTTGCAGCTGCCACCGCCACCGGATGGGGCGCTGCGACATATTCAAACGAAAAATACCAAGCTATAACCAAGCTATAAAGGAGCGCTATGCGTAAAGGACTGATAGGGATCCTCATTGGGGCTGCGTTGTCTTTGTCAGCGCCAGTGATGGCAGAAAAACCCAGCTTTGATCATTATGTGGCGGGTCTAAAAGAAGAAGGCGCTGCGAAAGGAATAGATGCTCAGCTACTTGAGCAGGCTTTCGACGGTATTCGTTATCGAGAAAGGGCGGTGAAAGCCGACCGGAATCAGCCTGAGAAGCGACTCACGTTAGACGAATATATTCCACGCGCTGTGCCTGATTGGAAAGTAAAAAAAGCCCGTCGTTTATATGACGAGCATTATGATGATCTAAAACGCATTGGTGAAGAATATGGCGTACAGCCTCGTTTCCTTGTGGCGCTTTGGGGTGTTGAAAGTAATTTCGGAGCGTTAACCGGAAATTATAATGTCGTAGAAGCCTTGTCGACGTTAGCGTATGACGGACGACGTGAAGCTTTTTTCCGTAAAGAGGTTTTTGAAGCGCTGACTATTTTGCAAGAAGGGCATATTGCGCCCAATGACATGAAAGGGTCATGGGCGGGCGCAATGGGTCAATGTCAGTTTATGCCAAGTTCTTTCAATGCATTTGCCGCCGATGGCAACAATGACGGTAAAAAAGATATTTGGACTTCAAAACCTGATGTATTTGCGTCATCTGCTAATTATTTAAAAAACGCAGGTTGGGATGATGAATACACGTGGGGGCGTCAAGTAAAAGCCCCTGAAGGAATTGGCAAAGAAATGTCAGGTTTAGGTCAAGATAAAGCCAAAACTTTGGCAGAATGGCAAGCGATTGGCGTTCGCCGTATGAATAATGCAGCATTGCCTGATGTGGATATTAAAGCTTGGCTTATCCAGCCTGATGATGAATATGGACGCACTTACTTGGTCTATGGGAATTATCAAAGCTTGATGAAGTGGAACCGTTCACACTATTTCGCAATTGCGGTGAGTCATTTGGCTGACAGAATTAAGCTTGGCTAGGCTTTCTGGTTTACGAAGACTGGTACGAAACCCTGTATAAATTCAGGGTCTTTTTATTGGGAATCGAACAATAAAAATACTGATAGATACAAGGTGGTTACACTTTAACGGTTAAGTTGCATATTAACACTGCATGAAGCGATAAAGCGTAATGTGTTATCAAGAAAAAAGGGGCGTTAGCCCCTTTTTTCTTTCCTTCCGCGAAACCAGTTGGTTTCGTTGAGGGCAATAACGCTAGATTACAGCAGGAAATCTTCGATTTTCTTGCCGCTTTCCAGTGCTTCTTTAATTGTTTTTGGCGTACGACCTTGGCCAGTCCACGTTTTCTCTGAACCGTCTACATCGATGTACTTATATTTAGCTGGGCGAGCTGCACGCTTTGATTTTGGTTTAGCACCACCCAGTGTTGCTAGTAGCTCTTCAGGATCAATACCATCTTTGATCAGCATTTCACGGTATTTCTCAAGCTTCTCTAGACGCTCTTTTTCAGCTTCATGAGCTTCTGCTTCAGTTTCTTCGCGTTCAGCAACGACAGTTTGAAGTTTCTCAAGAGCTTCTTGCAATTGTTCTAGGGAAAGTTCACGTGCAACGGCACGAAGGCTACGTAGATTCAATAATACTTTCAGTGCGTCAGACATTATGCCTATCCTATTCTCTGTTTATAATAATTAGCTTCGAAGCTAAGAGTAGCAAGAATTATTAATTCTATGCAATATTTGTTTAATTAAAGACTGAATTATTAGATATCGAAATTTAAAAAAGTGCAAATTTAATTAAATTCCATCCCTCATTTGGTTCTAAAATCGTTTCACTGTCACTATATGTACAATAAACCTGTCATACGTGTTTGGGTTTGTGTGCGATCAGAGAGAAGAAAAGAAAAATTGTTTGTGAGTTGTAAATGCATTGGTGTTGATGTGTAAAATCATTGAGATGGATATTGCAATGTCTCTCATGTCACCTACAATACGCTGGCATTATGCACGTAGAGGTGCGTGATTTATCAGTAACACGTTTTAGGGTGATGCCTTTGAGAATGTGTGAAAGGAAATGACGCCGAAGTAAGGTTTGCTCATCAAGCTGCCTTGCTGGGGTTGTAATCGAAAGATACAACACTGCCATAGTATTGGGATTTAACTATGGAGCGCTACTGTAGGGTTTAAGAATGCGTATAACCATCATTCAATTTCAGTGGTTTCCGTTTCTGCAGTAGATCTCCAACCTCATAGGTTGATATAGAGATCATGAATTTAGTCGATTTTTCCGCGTCATCATTATCGGTATTGCCCGCGATTTTCGCATTGGGCCTCGCCATTGTTACTCGCCGTGTTTTGCTTTCATTGGGTTTAGGTATTGTGTCCGGCGCGTTGTTGCTGAACGATTTCTCACTGTCTGCATCCACTTCTTATCTTTCTTCATTGGCATTGAGCTTATTTGTTGATGATGGTGCCATTAACTTTGGCAAGATGAGTATCGTCGCGTTCCTTATTCTTGTCGGCATGATCACCGCACTGATTACTTTATCTGGCGGTACTCGCGCATTTGCTGAATGGGCACAGTCACGTGTTAAAAGTAAACGCGGTGCCAAGCTACTGGCTGCCTTTTTGGGTGTGTTTATCTTTATTGATGACTACTTCAACAGTTTGGCTGTTGGTGCAATCAGCCGTCCCGTGACCGATCGTTTCCACGTATCTCGCGCAAAACTCGCCTACATACTTGATTCAACGGCGGCACCAATGTGTGTGATCATGCCGGCTTCAAGCTGGGGCGCTTACATCATTACCGTAATTGGCGGCATTTTGGTCAGCCACGGCGTAACGGAATATAGCCCGCTGAGTGCGTTCGCACACATGATCCCAATGAACTTCTACGCAATCTTTGCATTGCTGATGGTCTTTGCTGTTGCTTGGTTCCAAATGGATGTTGGCCCAATGCGTCGCTTCGAATACCAAGCATCAACGGGCAGCCGTTTGGGTGATGAAGAATGTGGTGGCCCATCACTAGATGATGAGCTGGGCATTGAAGAAAGCAGCAAAGGCAGTGTGTCTGACCTTGTTGTTCCAATCGTTGTGCTGATCTTCGCGACGATTTCATTGATGATTTTCACCGGAGCACAAACACTGGAAGAAAGCGGCAAAGCCTTCTCTGTGCTGGGTGCATTTGAAAACACCGATGTAGGTGCATCACTGCTTTATGGTAGTGCTATGGGCTTGATCTCGGCGTTATTTACCGTGTTCAAACAACGCATGCCAATGCCTGAGATTGGTCGCACCATGTGGGTTGGTGCTAAGTCGATGTTTGGTGCAATCCTGATTCTTTTCTTTGCATGGACCATCGGTAGCGTTATTGGTGACATGGAAACAGGTAAATTCTTGTCCACCTTGATTCAAGGTAATTTGCCGCCTGAATTGCTACCTTTAATTCTGTTTGTGTTGTCAGCAGCAATGGCATTCTCAACCGGAACATCGTGGGGCACGTTTGGCATCATGCTGCCAATAGCGGGCGACTTGTCAGCAGCGACTGAAATTGCACTGATGCTACCTATGCTTTCAGCTGTGCTAGCAGGGGCGGTATTTGGTGACCACTGTTCACCTATTTCAGATACCACAATCTTGTCTGCAACGGGTGCGCGCTGTGGCCACATTGACCACGTATCAAGCCAGTTGCCTTATGCGTTAGCGGGCGCTGTGGTTGCGGCATTCTCTTACCTTGTATTGGGTTTCACAGATTCACTTACGTTATCTCTGGTAACGGGTTTCTTTGTGTTTACCGTGGTTTGTATGTTCCTCATGTGGTTGTCGCGACGTCCAGGTAAATTGGCTTAATGGAAGAAGCCTCCCTCGCGGGAGGTTTTTTTATTTCGCTAATACATTGTTCAGCCATCTTATTTTTATTTTCGCGGCCAGCACCGCTTTTACAAAATCTTGTTTTTCGGTAGCATGCCACCGTATTTTTTCCTCGGGAGAGCTTAATGGCCCAGCTGTACTTCTATTACTCTGCAATGAATGCGGGTAAGTCGACGACACTTCTGCAATCGTCATTCAATTACCAAGAGCGCGGCATGAATCCGCTTATCTTCACCGCTGCCATTGATGATCGTTATGGGTTGGGTAAAGTCAGTTCACGTATTGGCCTTCAAGCCGACGCGCAGTTATTCTCGCCTGAAGATGATATTTTTGCCGCGGTGAGCGACATCAACAGCAATCAAAAAGTCGATTGTTTGTTGGTGGACGAGTGCCAGTTCTTGACGAAAGAGCAGGTTCATCAAATTACCGAAGTGGTCGATAAGTTGCGTATTCCCGCGCTGTGTTATGGCCTTCGCACTGACTTCCTAGGCGAATTGTTTGAAGGGTCGAAATACCTGTTGGCGTGGGCAGACAAATTGGTTGAGCTAAAAACCATTTGTCACTGCGGACGTAAAGCAAACATGGTTATTCGTACCGATGCTGACGGCAATGCCATTGCTGATGGTGATCAGGTTGTGATTGGCGGCAATGACAGATATGAATCCGTTTGCCGTGTGCATTACAAAGAAGCTCTCGGTAAATAAGCACAGCTGAAACGACTGCGGCCGAAACCAATAGCAATAGACCCTGTCTAGTTTCAAGATAAATAGAAAAGCGGCGATTATCGCCGCTTTTTTTGTGCCTGAATACGCATGGGCTTTGTGCGAAACGTTACCGACGAAACGCTACAGTCGAGATGCCAATGGAATGATGGTAACGCGATCGCCCACTTCCGCATTATCCACATCCGGCGCAACTTCAATTAAGCAATTGGCTTCACTCATAGAACGCAAAATACCTGAACCTTGTGAGCCCGTTGATCTGACTTCAAGCTGACCATTGGCGCTGATGCTGTATATACCGCGGGTATATTCAGTGCGTCCGCGGCGCGAGCGGATTCGCTCTTGTGTAATGGCGGAGAAAATTTCAGGTTGCCAGTAGGTATCGCCCTGCATTTTACGAAGGGCAGGCTCAACGAACTGCAAGAACGTCACCATCACGGCGACAGGGTTGCCAGGCAGTCCAAAGAACGGCACGTCACCCAACTTGCCAAAGGCGAGGGGTCTGCCGGGGCGCATGTTGACGCGCCAGAAGTTAATGTTACCCAGTTGGCTTAATACGGTTTTGATGTAGTCAGCATCGCCGACGGAGACGCCACCGGACGAAATCACCATGTCGGCTTGCTCTGTGGCAGCGATGAGCGTGTCGTGTAATGCCGCTTTTGTATCTTCAATAATGCCGAAATCGAGGATGTCGCAACCTAGCTTAGTGAGCATGGCGCGCAGCGTGTATCGGTTCGCGTCGTAAATACAGTGAGATTTAGCGGATGTTCCTGGCGCTTGCACTTCATCGCCCGTTGAAAACAAGGCAACCTTGATGGGTCTGAACACTTCAGCACGGTCAAAACCAAGAGATGCCATCATCCCCAGTTCTGCGGCACCAATGCGTTTTCCGGTATGAAATACTGTCGCGCCTTTTCGAAGATCTTCACCCGCTTGACGGACATTTTGCCCTGCTCGAACAACCCCTTTGGACGTGTCGAAAGACACAGTGCCGTTATCGTCGTTTGCTTGTTCACGCATGATCACCGTATCTGCGCCTTCTGGAACGGGCGCGCCAGTCATAATGCGCACGCATTCCCCCGCAGTGAGTTTTACCGCGTAGTGGTGACCCGCAAACACCTCACCAACGAGACGATAGCTTTCGCGCTCGATGTCGTCACTGCGAATGGCATAACCATCCATTGCTGAGTTGGTCGAAGATGGCACATTGACGGGGGCGACTATATCTGCCGATAACACGCGATTAGGCAGTTCGTTCAGGCCACATGTTTCGTTGTGTTCAGATGTCGAAATCGCTGCAAGGATTTTGCTTTTTCCATCTTCCATAGACAACATGGTTGGCGACAAGGAATCGCACGTGGCGGTTTGTGCGTAATGGCTTTCCATCCAACGTTGAATAAACCCCACCAAATTCTCAATGTCATTGATGTCTAAACGAGGCAGAGACGATGATGAAAGCTCGGAAGAGGATGCAGGAGATGGCGAGTTATCGCACGCGACCGCCACAATGTTTGGATCATCTGGGTGGAGCCAAGGCTTGTCGAGTGCTGCGCGGTGAAGTTCTATCTTGGGGAAAGCTTGATGTTTAAAGCCTTCCACTAACACCAAATCCGCGTTGTTTTGGTCGAGTTGTCCCAGCAATTGATTGAGCGTGCATTCGTCATCGGGCGTTTCTGTCATCAATGCGTGACGATAGCGAGAGCTGATCAACATTTGTGTCGCCCCGGCTTTGCGAAGGCGATAACTGTCTTTACCCGGCTTATCGACATCAAAATCATGATGCGCATGTTTAACCATAGCAATGCGAATGCCTTTTTCGACCAAGGCTGGAATGAGCTTTTCCAGCAGAGTCGTTTTACCTGTTCCGCTGAATGCTGCAAACCCTAAAATGGGTAATGAGCAATTCGACAAACTCATGAAATGGCTCCGTACTTCTCCAATTCATCGGGCGTGTTTAGGTTGATGAAAGCGTCATGTTCATCACTAAAATCAACAAAGTGAGTGGTACAAAGATCGTAAAGCATCACGATTTTTCGGTCACCATTAGCAAGAAAGCTATCGAGGCGTTCAAAAACATCACGCTTCATCATGGTGACCACAGGCTGAACCGACTCACCATCGTGAGCAACCACGATCTCGGTGTCTGTGTTGATTGCGCCAACCATCTTTTCAATTAAATTGTGTGGCAAGTTTGGGCAGTCGCAAGGCACAAAACCCAACCACTCGCTGTTGATGTTCGACATCGCAGCATGAATGCCGCCTAGCGGGCCGGGAAATCCTTCTAATACGTCGCCGAAAACAGGACCGTATTGTTCGTACCTTTCTTGGTTTCGGTTGGCATTGATCGCAATGGTGGCGCCTTGTTCTGTCAGGCGCTCATGGACGAATTCAATAAACGGTTTACCGTTGAGGGTCACAAGCCCTTTGTCTTGGCCGCCCATGCGACGCGCTTGGCCGCCAGCGAGAATGACCCAAGTAGTGTCAGGATGCGAAGGCATGATTGTCCTTGTCGATAATATTGAGTTTGGGTTTATGGAGCAGGCGTTGGTTTTCAATCAGCCATTGTTGATTGCAGCATTCCGTCAGTTTGTTGGGATGATGGCTGGTGATCACCAAGCTGGCACCACGTTCAAGTAAGTCATCAATCATCTTTTTTTGAGCATCAATGGCGTCAGCATCAAGGTTAGCGCAAGATTCGTCCATCAGAAGGATGGATGGGCTGAGTGCCCAAGCACGCGCCATCGCGACTTTTTGCTTCTCACCGCCAGAGAGCACCGAAATATGTTCGAGGCTTAATGTCTCTAACCCGATTTTTCGTAAGGCTTGCATTGTAAGCTGACGTCGTCTTCTTTGACAGAGATGCTTACCCATCAGGCCATAAGCGACGTTTTCAGCAACAGTTCCATCAAAAAGATAGGGGGTTTGATGCATGTAGATCACGCCACTTTGCCCAGAAAACCCCGCGAGACGCTGTAACCATGAAGGGCGCTTGAGGTTCAACGTACCGTTGGTCGGTTTTTGGATGCCTGCCATGACTTTCAACAAGCTGGTTTTGCCAATGCCGTTTTGCCCAGAAAGATAAATTGCATCGCCGGGGCAGACTTTCAGTGAGGGGATATGAAACAACAAACGGTGTTTGTATTTCACAGAAAGGTCAATTGCTTCCAATGTAATTTGACTCATCATTGCCCCTAACTATGTGCGTAAATAGCCGTTGCCACGTGCAAAGCTGATGAAGAAGTTCATCGTCAAAGCCAGCAACAACAAAACCATGCCCAGTGCCACGCCCTCAGCAAAAGCACCTTTGGATGTTTCTAGCGCAATGGCAGTGGGAATGTTTCGCGTGTAATTGAGAATATTGCCGCCAACCATCATTGAGCACCCGACTTCTGTGATGATGCGGCTAAAAGCGGTGATAACGGCGGCAAGCAGGGGAAATCGTATTTCCCACATTAAGGTCGCCATGGCGCGGGGTATGGAGGCGCCCAAGGTGTAAGCGGTTTCCCATGCGCGTCTGTCGCTATTTTGAAAGGCGGCATGCATCATTGACACCAAAATCGGCAGGCTGATCAGAACCTGTCCCAATATCATGGCTCTTTGCGTGAATAGCATTTTCCAGTCACCCATTGGCCCTGCGCGTGACAAAAGCATATAAAGCAACAGTCCAATCACCACAGTAGGAACCGATTGAAGGGTATTGACGATGGACAAGACAATCCACTTCCCCGGGATTTCCCAGTAAGCGAGTGCAAAGCTAAGCAAAAGGGCGGGCACGATGACCAGCCCAATTGCGACCAGAGAGACGGAAAACGAGACCCCAACAATACCCCATAGTGTGGTATCACCACTAAACAGCAGCGCGGCGGCTTGTCGGGTTGTTTCCAGCATGTCCATTAACCAGCGTCCGCCACGAACAGTTGCTGACCATTGACCTTAAAATCATTAATCATGGCTTGTGCTTTTGGGTTAACCAGCCAATCACTAAGTTCTTTCGCGCCTTGGTAATTTAAGTCTGGGTAACGGCTAGGGTTAATCAAAATAACTTGGTACGGGTTGAATAGGCGCTTGTCACCTTCAACCAGAACACCGAGTTCAAGTTTGCTCTGATAGGCCAACCAAGTGCCGCGATCGGTGAGGGTGTAACCTTGAATTTCGTTGGCCATGGTGAGGGTAGGGCCCATGCCTTGCCCAACGGCTTTGTAAGCTGAGAATTCAGGCTTAACAGAAGCAGCCTGCCAAAGAAGCAGTTCTTTTTTGTGTGTGCCTGAGTCATCACCACGAGAAACGAAATGGCCGTCGGTTTCTGCCACTTTTGCTAATGCGGCAGTGACGTCATTGATGCCTTTAACTTTTGCCGGATCGCTGATTGGGCCAACCAACACGAAGTCGTTATACATCAGGCCACGAGGCAGCACACCGTAACCCTTATCCACGAAGTTGGCTTCTGCGTTTGGCGCATGGGTCATCACCAAATCTACATCGCCATTTTCTCCCATTTTTAGTGCTTTACCTGTCCCTGCAGCGAGCACTTGGACGTCGTAACCTGTGTCTTTTTTAAATTCAGGGAGAAGGAAATCCAGCAAGCCTGAGTGGTAGGTGCTGGTGGTTGTAGCCAGCCGAACGAGTTCCGCGGCGCTAATCGATGCGGACACGGAAAGAAGTATTGAAACCAGTGCGAACGCTTTTGTTATTTTCATTGAGCTCATTAGTCTTCCTGACGATGGTTATTTTGATTTTGTGGCCTCATCAATAAATGAGGTCAAATAAGGACTTAGCAACAAAAATGCCAAATTTATTCCTATCGCGTCAATAGATTTAATTGCTTGAAAATAAAGCGTATTTTTCATTCCTCTATGAGTTACTGAGCAGAGTGCAATACGGTGAACTGTGGCGAGTCTCATAGACTGAGTCAAAATGTCGCATGTATGATGGCAGGCAAGAAACGAATAGGGATGTTCATAAAATGAAGGATGCGTTGCAGCAATTTGGTTTCTCTGCCTTGGTGGTTGATGATGAACCCGGCATGCGAGCGATCTTGAACAAAGCGTTGTCGAAGAAGCTGACTCAGGTAGAAACTGCATCGTCTTTGGAAGAAGCAGAAGCCCTGCGCAAGCGGAATCATTTTGATTTGCTTATCGTCGATATTAATTTGCCCGGTCGGTCTGGCATTGATTGGCACGAAGCGTTTGACGACGATGAACGGCGCAGCGATATCATTTTCATGACAGGCTATGCCGAAATGGAAACCGCCATTAAGGCGCTTCGAGCAGGCGCCTCCGATTTCATCCTCAAGCCATTTAACCTCGAACAGATGCTTCAGTCGGTGCAACGTTGTCTCGATAAACGCATGATTGAGCGCCAAAATATCGCACTTCAACGTGACGTTGCCCGATCGTTTCCCATCGATATTATTGGCGAAGCCCCGAAAACACTCGCGATGCGCGAAGTTATTTCTCGTCTTGCACCGTCACCTGCCGCTGTATTAATTGAAGGTGAATCAGGTACAGGCAAAGAACTCGTTGCCCGCGCACTGCATGGTATGAGCGGCCGAACAGGGCCTTTTGTTCCCCTTAACTGCGGCGCGATTGCCCCTGAACTGTTAGAAAGTGAACTGTTTGGCCATGTGTCCGGCGCGTTTACTGGCGCGCGGAAAAACAAAGATGGCCTTTTTAGAGTCGCTGACAAAGGCACGCTGTTTCTTGATGAGATTGGCGAGATGCCGCTGGCGATGCAAGCTTCACTGCTGAGAACCTTAGAGCAAAAAACCATACGTCCTGTTGGTGCTGAGCGTGAAGTCAGCGTCGATGTGCGAATCGTGGCGGCGACCAATCGAAACCTGCACGATGAAGTTGGCGAGGGGCGTTTTCGAAAAGACCTTTTCTATCGTTTGAATGTACTGTCTGTGGAATTGCCACCACTGCGAGAGCGTGTTGATGATATCGGATTGCTTCTCAATCATTTCTCCGATGTTTTGGCTCGAGATTTAGGGCTAAAACCGGTTGTGTGGTCTGAACAAGAACTGGCAGCAATGCGATATTACGATTGGCCTGGCAACATTCGAGAACTGAAAAATACTGTGGAGCGGGCAATATTGCTGGGTAAGCCTGACCTTCGCCATTGGCAAGGTGAGTCGGCATTATCGTCATGTGAAAACACTGAGTCTGATCAAGCACACGCCAGTGATGAACGTCATGAAGACGGTTACCCGTTGGGTTGGCCTTTGAAAGACGTTGAACGGGCTCACATAGAGAAAGTGGTTGGTGCGCATGAAGGCAACAAATCTGCCGCAGCTAGGCAACTTGGCGTAGCGCGAAAAACCTTAGAACGAAAATTTAAAGAGTGGCTTGATGAATAGGGTTGTCCTTAATTTAGGGCGATGGGGTATCGAGGAGAGCCAGCCATGAGCCTGATTAACAAGTGGCGACAGCGTTTTCGCACCATGGTGCGCTACCGTCTGTTGGTGCTGACTTCCGTGCCTATCATCATTACCTTGCTTGCACTTATTGCGTTGACCATGTACTGGACGGTCGCCTATTCATGGACCAATGCCTTGTCTGGCGTAAAAGCAGACCTTGCGGTCGCCAGCAACAGTATGGAAGTGCTGCAACGAGAACAACGCAGCCAACTGCATGCCATTGCCGATTCTTATGACTTTCAAACGCAAATTACTCAAATTGCCGACGAACCAGAGAAGATATTGAGTTGGGCGCAATCGCGAGCGGATAAGTATGGAGTGGACTTTCTTGCTGTCTACCCCGCCAGTGATATTGACCGATTACCGCAAAGCTTGAGACAACGGATTTTGAACGGCAAAGAGCAGACATTTTTTCAAGTGATGTCAGCTATCGAACTGGATTCGATTTCTCCTGATATGTCTGCCCGCGCCGAAATTCCGCTTTTGCAGGAAAATATCAAGGAATCTCGCGGGTTAATCAGCCGTACTTTGCTGCCACTTTATGATGAAAACGGACGATTAGAATGGATTGTTGATGGGGGCTTACTTCTCAACAACAGCACTGTCTTGGTCGATAGGATCCGCGACCTTGTGTTTCCGCCCGGAAAACTGCCCGAAGCCAGCGTGGGAACTGTTACCCTGTTCATGGATGACATCCGTGTGAGTACCAATGTCCCGTTAGACAGCGACAATCGCTTTGGGCGGGCCATAGGCACGCGGGTATCAGACGAAGTGCGCAATACGGTGTTGTTAGACGGCGATGAGTGGGTTAACCGCGCTTACGTTTATGATGCGTGGTACATCTCTGCTTACAAGCCCATCCGAGACTTCAATAATACCGTCATTGGTATGCTCTATACGGGCTATCTTGAATGGCCGTTGATCAGCCGTTATCTCACCAACCTCATTGAACTTGGGATAGGCGTTTTGTTGACGCTTCTGCTCTCGGGGTTGCTGGTCTATCGTGGGGCGAAAGACTTGTTCCGACCGATCGAGCGCATACACCGTGTGGTTCACCTTATGCGATTCGAGCAAGATGCAAGGATCGGCAAATTGGGCTTAGATCCTCAGCACGAATTGGCGATTCTCGCTCGACAGTTCGATAGCATGCTCGATCAGTTAAAAAAGCAAAACGAGGCGATTCGACAAAGTGCGCTTGAGTTAGAAGATAAAGTCAAAGAGCGAACCGCCAGCTTGCATGAAAAAACGGAAGAGCTAGAGCTAAACATTAGCTTGTTAGAGCAAACCCGAAACAAACTCTTATTGAACGAAAAACTTGCCGCATTGGGAGAGCTTACGGCGGGTATTGCCCATGAAATTAACAACCCTACCGCGGTTATTTTAGGCAATATCGAGCTGATGGAATACGAACTTGGTAAGCACAGCGGCCTTGTTTCGGAGGAAATGAATACGGTGCTGGCGCAGATTGACCGTATTCGAAACATCACCCGTAGCTTGTTGCAATACAGCCGCCAAGGCGGCGTTCAAGATACTGTTACCTGGCAACATGTGAACCCCGTGATTGAAGAAAGTGTGGTGCTGGTAAGTTCGGGTACCAAGAAGCAAGACGTTGAAATCGAGACAGAACTCAATGCTAAGTGCTGTGTGGAAATCAACCGTCATCAGCTATTGCAAGTGTTGGTTAATTTACAAATGAATGGCATTCACGCCATGAACGACAAAGGTAAGCTCATTGTTCGCTCAGACGATTGGGTGGATGTTCATGGAGTTACACAGGGTGCGAAAATATCGGTTCAGGACTTTGGCTGCGGCATCGCTAATGAAAACATCACAAAAATCTTTGATCCCTTCTTTACCACGCGGCGCTCTGGCACAGGGCTCGGCTTGGCGGTGACACAAGGGATTGTTAGTGGTTTAGGTGGTGAAATCAAAGTGGATTCACGATTAGGAGAGGGCACGACATTCACGCTTTATTTGCGAGAGAAAATTCAGATGGATGATGAAATTACCTCGTTGAATGTTATTGAGTAAACCGCAGAGCGGTCTACTCTGACGCCCACATTTGCTTACCCGTTTGACTAAAATCATAACCGCCAAACTGTTCACTCTGCTTGAGCACAGCGGCGTCATCCAAGTGATGAACAAGCTGCTGAACCAATGCGCGAAAGTAAATGTTCTTTGGGATCACAAGCTCAAATGCCTCGTTAGCAATCGGGTGAAAGGCGAGACCAAATTCTCCAGCGCCACTTTGGCTTCCAAAGCCAATATCAGCCTCACCACGCGCGATGGCAGAGCCGAGTTCTCGTTCGCTCAAGCACTCAACCACTGTGTTTAATTGATCGCGAGTGGTGCCGTTTCGAAACAGCCATTCGTCCATTGCACGTGCGCTGCCAGCGCCATCTTGACGGCCTGCCCAACGCCATTGTTGGTCAATAAAGTGGTGTGGGTCTTCAAATTTCTCACGCAATTCAGGTCGCATGATCAATCCTTGCTGGCGTTCAAACGCATGTAGCAACACCCAATTGCGATGCCCAGAATACTGCTGGATCAGCGCGGGGTGGCGCAGTTTCGCTTCTTCGGCATTTCCCCAGTGAATCGCGCAGATATCAACGTGGCCTTTTTCTAGCATGGCGAGCCCTTGCTTTGTGCCGGTTGCGGTATAGCCAACCAGCGCCGTGCTGCCGAGTGCCGCGGCCATTTTGCTCACAATGTGTTGAAGCAAAGGATCGTCGGAACCCGCGATGAGCAATCGGTCGTTGAAGACACCATTGTGGCTAGATTCAATCAACCAGCGATCAAGGAGACTTTTGGGGAACAACCATTTTCCTGTGACCTTGGTGGCAGGTAACACACCATCGTTCGCCAAGCTGTAGACTTTCTTCTCGTTCAAATCGAGGTATTCCGCCACCTGACGTGCATTCATAAAGGCGGGAAACTCATCCATTACGCTCACCTTTCACATCAAACTCTATATTGTCGGCGCCATTGAACACTTGGAAGCGATGCCCTTTGGCGCGCGCGATCATGGTAATACCCAGCTGTTTGGCAAGGTCGAGACCCATCTGTGTCACACCAGAACGTGACAGCAACACGGGAATACCCATTTGCGCCACTTTGATGACCATCTCCGAGGTGAGTCTCCCCGTCGTATAAAAGACTTTGTCGTCCCCCGTTTCTCCTTCAAGCCACATTTCCCCCGTTAAGGTATCAACGGCGTTGTGTCGGCCTATGTCTTCGACAAATGAGAGGATCTCTGTGTTTCTGCACACGGCACAGCCATGCACGGCGCCCGCGGCTTTGTAGGTGTCATTGTGGTGAGTGAGGGCTTCGAGTAAGCCATACAACATAGATTGCTTGATGTGGGGGCGAGGAAGCTGGAGGTTTTCCAATTTCTTCATCACGTTACCAAACATGGTGCCTTGGCCACATCCTGAGGTAACTGTTTTCTTCGATAACGTTTCTCCTAAGTCTTCTTTCTGTTCTCTCGTGACCACAGCGGCAGATTGGGTTTGCCAATCGATAATGACGGAATCAAGCGCGCTGGCATCTTCAATCAACCCCTGATTTTTCAAATAGCCGAGCACCAACATGTCGGGGCGAGCGCCGAGCGTCATCAACGTCACTATCTCTCTCCAATTGAGATAAACCGTTAACGCCCGCTCGCATGCGATTTGCTTGGTCATGGTTTCCCCATACTCATCATGAACGGTGACATCGATGGTCTGGGGGATTTCAGATTGCGTGGTAATGATTTTTGGATGAGGCATCGAGCCGTGTTCCTTTTGCTGGATGGAGATAATGCTCGGCTTCATGCACCTAGTGCAAATGCCAGTGATAACTACGATTAGCAAAACCTGTTCCAATCCTTCTGACTGGTATGTGTTTTGCTTTATTGGGGGTAATCAAAATCGCAGCGTTGATAGAAATTCAATGGGAATGTGCTGCGTCGATGACAAGGAGTGATGTGTGCCTGCAACAATAAAAGACCCTCAATACTGGCTCATGCAATTTGATCTGGCATCGCAAGACGTTGATGTCGGCCGCTGGAAAACCAAGCGTTGGTCAGTCATCAATTTGCATCTTCCCCGTGAAGAAGCAGAACGAAAAGACGGTCAGATTTCTATGCCCTTAGAGCTTTTTAAGGACGAACGAACCGATTACCGATTCAACCTCAGTTCTCGTGATCCCCAGCTGTTTTTTATTTTTGAAGTTCAAGATGATGAATCCATTAAACCGCTAAAAGTGACGGCGGCGCAATCCAGTGCAGCCAGCTTTATGGACGGTGACTACTTGGTGTTATCTGAGCCTATGCCGTTACCCATTCAAGCTTGGATGGAAGCGTTTATTGGCCGTCACGGAGAGTTACTGGAAGTGCGGAAGAAGAAGCGTCGTGGCGCGGGGAGGGCGAGTGGCAACTGATTCCTTTTTGCACCGATGGAATAAGCGTAAGCAAGCCATTGCGGAGGACGAATCTCGTGAGCTCAATACCGACACAGCACTGAGTGACCATGCCTCCGTGAGTGGCGCTAACACTGACAATCTGCCAGCCAGTATTTCCGCTGAAGCCCTTGACGTTGATACGCATCATCATCCAATTGAAGAGCTTGGTGAAGGCCAAGAGGAAGCACAAGACGAAACGGTCATCATCCCTGATATGGAAGACGTTGCGCGTTTGAAGCAAGGGGATTCTGCTGCGTCTTTTCTGGTGAAAGGCGTGTCTGCCGAAATCAAGAAAGCCGCGCTGAGGAAGCTGTTTCACAGCGACGCCTACAACGTGCTTGATGGCATGAATGATTACGATCTTGATTACTCAAACAAAGCGTCGTTGAGCGCTGAAGTGGCGGCAAGCTTGCGTAAGTGGACGAAAGAGCAAGTCGACGATTTACCTGACGAAGCGCCAGAACAGCTCGATGCTGAACGTCATCCTCATCAAACAGTGATGGAGGAAGAGCAACAGCCTCAAGAAGACGCTGAGAAAACTTCCGCTGACGGTGAGACAAATAGTACCCATGGTGAAAATGGGGACAAATTGTCCAATGGCACGGGACAAAATGTCCCATTAAATAATGTGGATAATAATTCAGACGGATCCTGACTCCTTATTCGTCATTTTATTTCCTTCAAAACTGGTTCACTACTTGCTCTATCAATCAGGTCACAGGCAATGGATGTGCTAACCCCTTGTCTGACAACGCCTTACCACATTGGCAACGGCCTTAAGTTCGAAACGCATTGATACCGCCGATGTAGGAAATCAGTCCACGAGGTACTAACCAGGATGGTTAGTCACCATGGCATTCGAGACGATGGCTAAGAAGACAATGTCGACAGAAAATACTATAACAACATTGAATCAACTCGTTGAAATGACCGCGGATGCGAACGGACGTGCAAGGCAACGCGCACTGACGGCAACCGTGACCTTGGGTAACTTAATCCCTCCAACGGTTACATTTGTAAGCCAAGGCTTGGCCTTGGTTATTGGTGATGGTGCCGCAGTGGCAGCGTTCGCCAAGCAATTGTCCGCAAACTCTGCTGCTTTGGCGCTTACCGACCAAGTTGCAGACAAGGTGGTACTGGTTTGTACCGACGACACCTCTCCTGAACTTCCTGATGGGATGGCATTTTTCTATGCGCGAGAAGCCGAGATAAACGGCTTCTTGGGTGAGTTTGATGTGTCCATCACTCACACCATGACAAAGCAAAATCTCGCCAAAATCACAAGAGGTCGAGAGCATTTCGACTTGGTGATCGACGTGTCGCAGAGCGGATTCCATTTCGCAGAATTACCACCGTTGGGTTACTACGCAGTGGGGCGCGGTTTGTCGACGGCAGCGGAGGCCTGTGATGCGTTATCAGACATGGTGGGCACGTTTGATAAGCCTAAATTCTTTCGTTTAGACACAGACAAATGTGCACATTCCGCTCGTGGCCTAGAAGGATGCACGCGCTGTATCGAGGCATGTCCTGCCGATGCATTGAGTTCGGTGGAGCAAGCCATTGCCATCAATCCTTACCTTTGTCAGGGAATGGGTTCATGCGCGACGGCGTGTCCAACAGAAGCGATAAGCTATGCGTTACCCGACCCAGATAATACGCAACATTTTGTGTTCCAGCTCATCACTCAATATCGCGAGCAAGGCGGAAAGTCTCCCATCATTCTGTTTTATGCAGAAGCCACTGAAGCGGAACTTGCTCAGCAAATGGCAGTGCTTCCAAGCCGTGTGATCCCGGTTCGCTTGGAAGAATTAGCGTCTGTCGGGCTTGATACGTGGTTCAGCGCCTTGGCTTACGGTGCCTCTCAAGTGCTGCTTGTTTCTTCTCCGTCACTGCCCCCTAAAACTCAGGCTGTGCTAACGCAAGAAGTGGCAGTGGCATCTGCGTTTCTAAAAGCATTGAACCAAGGCGAAGAACGTATCGCGTTAACGCCGCTTGCATCCCTTACCCAACAACCTCTCCTTGATGATGCGCTGCTCGAACACAGCGAAAAGCTGTTAGGTACTAAGCGAGAGAAATTGGCGAAGGCTCTCGATCTGCTGGCAGCCAACGTCGTGACGGATTCAACCATGAGCGCGGTTCCCGATGGCGCACCGTATGGACGTATTGATGTGGCGACCTCTGATTGCACCTTGTGTATGGGCTGTGTCGCGGTGTGCCCAACCGACGCGTTGAAATCAATGGGAGATCGCCCTGGTATCACGTTTAGAGAACAAGATTGTGTGCAATGCGGTCTTTGTGAAAAAGCCTGTCCGGAATCGGTGATTTCGCTAAGCCCTGGCTACAACTGGGATACCGAAGCTCGCCAGCAACGCCAAGTTGTTCATGAAGAACCCGCGGCTGAGTGCATCAGCTGTGGTAAGGCTTATGCGCCTGTTTCCATGATCAATATGTTGATTGAGAAGCTACAAAATCATAGCCATTTTCAAGATGACGCCATCAAACGTTTGTCGATGTGCGAAGACTGCCGTGTTCGCGACATTGTCTCCGACATGATTGATAACCCAGACAAACAGATGAAGGTGTAGGAGGCAGATATGGCTATGCAAGATATCGCATTTGAAGACGTCACTAACGAAGAAAACCAAATCCGCCAAAGCATCTACAGCCTGTTGGCGCATCTATTTCGACAAGCACCGGATGAAGAATCGCTGCATTGGTTGTCCACGCTGGAAACCGAGGGGGATGAGCAATCAGCCGGCATGGCAGCGGCTTGGTCGGTGTTGAAGCTCACTGCTAGCAACACCACGCCCGTGCAAGCCGCTGATGAATATCAGCTGATGTTTATTGGTGTCGGCCGAGGTGAAGTGGTGCCGTTTGGTTCGTGGTACTTAACGGGCTCACTGATGGAATTGCCATTGGCGCTACTTCGTGAAGATCTGCGCCGACTCGGTTACGAGCGCCAAGAAGACATCAAGGAGCCGGAAGATCATTTTGCGGCTTTGCTTGAAGTGATGGCCATGTTGGTGGAAGAAGCCGACGAAGAACAGCAAGCCTATTTCTTTAATCGACACATCGCCGCCTGGTTTGAACGGCTGTGTGATGACACAAAACGCGCAGGTGCATCGGTATTTTATGCTGCTGTGGCTGAGCTCGCACAACGATTTCTCGTGATTGAAAAAACTCGTTTTACCCAACGTCCATGGTGATAGCCCTACATCAACCTGACGTGGCATAAAAAGAATAAGGAGCTAGCAATGTCTGAAAAGCAAAAAGATCCAGAACTGCAGATCACCAATCGGCGTCAGTTTCTCACTGGCTTAGGTGTGGCTGCCGCTGCGGGGGCTGTGGCAACCGTAGCCACGGGCGCAGCGCAAGCTGAGACGGTAGTAAAAACACCGGAGCAAGAAAAAGCATCAGGTTATCGCGAAACTCAACATATTCGTGATTACTACGATTCCCTATAACCCAGCGTGAAGATGGAGTTTGACAATGAAACTAACCAAACGCTCTGATTCGGTCATCAAGGATGAAAAGCAGCTGGGTGTGTCGCGCCGTACGTTTATGCGTAACACGTCTTTGGCTACTGCCGGTGGTATTGCCGCGGCGGGTATGTTTGCGCCGGGCATGATGAAAAAAGCGTCCGCAAAGGATGCGGACCCGAGTAAACCGGTTGAACAAAAACGTACCATTTGTTCACACTGTTCGGTCGGCTGTGGTGTCTATGCCGAAGTGCAAGATGGCGTATGGACAGGGCAAGAGCCTGCGTTCGATCACCCTTTCAACCTTGGCGGCCACTGCGCCAAAGGGGCCGCACTGCGCGAACATGGTCATGGCGAACGCCGTTTGAAATACCCGATGAAACTGGTCGATGGCAAATGGCAAAAAATAAGCTGGGATACCGCACTGAATGAAATCGGTGATCAGGTGCTTGATATCCGTGAGCAGTCTGGCCCTGATGCGGTGTACTTCTTAGGTTCAGCCAAGCACAGCAATGAACAAGCCTACATGTTCCGCAAGATGGCCTCGCTTTGGGGAACCAATAACGTTGACCACCAGGCGCGAATTTGTCACTCCACCACGGTAGCGGGGGTAGCCAATACATGGGGCTACGGGGCAATGACCAACTCCTTCAACGACATGCACAATTGTAGGTCGATCCTTTTTGTTGGCTCCAACCCTGCCGAAGCTCACCCTGTTGCGATGCAGCATATTCTCATCGCTAAAGAGAAAAACGGTTGTAAGATCGTGGTTGCAGACCCTCGCCGCACTCGTACCGCGGCAAAAGGAGACCACTATGTGTCGCTGCGTCCGGGGACTGACATAGCCTTTATCTGGGGGCTGTTGTGGCATATCTTCGACAACAAATGGGAAGACCAAGAATACATTAACCAGCGTGTGTTCGGTCTCGACGAAATTCGCGCAGAAGTGGCGAATTGGACACCAGAAGAAGTGGAGCGTGTCTCCGGTGTAGGTCGAGACGACATGTACCAAGCGGCGAAAATTCTCTCGGAAAACCGACCGGGCAGTGTGGTTTGGTGTATGGGCGGAACGCAGCACACCACAGGTAACAACAATACTCGTGCTTACTGTGTACTTGAGTTAGCGCTGGGTAATATTGGTAAATCTGGCGGTGGTGCGAATATCTTCCGTGGTCACGATAACGTGCAAGGCGCGACAGATTTAGGCGTGCTTTCCCACACTCTCCCTGGTTACTACGGTCTTTCTGACGGGGCATGGAAGCACTGGTCGAAAGTGTGGGATGTTGATCATCAGTGGATACAGAATCGCTTCGATCCGGCGGAATACAATGGTTCAAAACCGATCAATAGCAACGGTATTCCCGTGTCTCGTTGGATAGATGGCGTACTGGAAGACAAAGACAAGATTGCTCAGAAATCGAATATCCGTGCCATGTTCTACTGGGGACATGCGGTTAACTCGCAAACCCGCGGTCCAGAAATGCGCAAAGCGATGGAAAAATTGGATTTGATGGTCATCGTCGACCCATATCCAACCGTGGCTGCGGTCATGAACAATCGTCAAAATGGCGTTTACTTGCTTCCGGCGACGACCCAGTTTGAAACCACTGGGTCGGTGACGGCTTCAAACCGCTCTTTGCAGTGGCGTGACAAGGTGATTGAGCCGCTCTTTGACTCTAAACCTGATCACACCATCATGTACTTGTTGTCGAAAAAACTCGGATTTTCAGATCAATTGTTCAAACACATTGAAGTGAAAAACGATGAGCCAGTGGTCGAGGATATCACTCGCGAGTTCAACAAAGGCATGTGGACCATTGGTTACACAGGGCAAAGTCCAGAACGTATTAAAGAACACCAGAAGAACTGGCACACCTTTAACACCACCACACTCGAAGCACAGGGCGGTCCTGTTAATGGCGAGACCTACGGCCTGCCATGGCCGTGCTGGGGAACGCCAGAAATGAAGCACCCTGGTACGCATATCCTTTACGATACATCGAAAGAAGTGGCGCGTGGCGGGGGTAACTTCCGTGCTCGCTTTGGTGTGGAGTTTGAAGGTAAGAGCCTGTTGGCTGTTGATAGCTACTCGAAAGGGTGTGAGCTTGAAGATGGCTACCCTGAATTTACCGACAAGATGCTTAAGCAGCTTGGCTGGTGGGACGATCTGACAGCCGAAGAGAAAGCCGCTGCCGAAGGCAAAAACTGGAAAACCGACCTGTCTGGTGGTATTCAGCGCGTTGCCATCGATCATGGCTGTATGCCGTTCGGTAACGCGAAAGCCCGTGCGATCGTATGGACCTTCCCTGACCGTGTGCCCCTTCACCGCGAACCGCTTTATACACCACGCCGAGACCTGCTCCCTGAGTATGCAACGTGGGACGATAAAGAGGACATCTATCGTCTTCCTACGTTGTATAAATCCATTCAAGACGTTGATACCGCCAAAGACTACCCGATTGTTCTTACCTCAGGTCGTTTGGTCGAATATGAAGGGGGCGGTGAAGAGACGCGCTCAAATCCTTGGCTTGCCGTGCTTCAGCAAGAGATGTTTGTCGAAATCAACATTGTTGATGCCAACAACCTCGGCATTGTTGATGGGCAAGATGTGTGGGTAGAAGGCGCAGACAAGGGACGCGTGAAGGTCAAAGCCATGATCACGCCACGGGTTTACGCAGGGTTGGCGTTTATGCCATTCCACTTTGGTGGCGTGTACCAAGGGGAAAGCTTACTTGATAAGTACCCTGAAGGTGCAGACCCGTATGTGATCGGTGAGTCGGCCAACACGGCAACCACCTATGGTTATGACCCGGTAACTGTCATGCAGGAAACCAAAGTCACCCTTTGTAAGATCATTCCAGCGTAATAGGGAGCATACACGATGGCCGATATGAAATTTATGTGTGATACCAAACGCTGCATTGAGTGCAATGGGTGTGTCACCGCATGTAGTAACGCGAACTCCGAGGTGGTTACTTGGGGTATTCAACGTCGCCGAGTCGTCACATTAAATGACGGTGAGAAAGGCGAGAACTCAATCTCTGTATCTTGCATGCATTGCGCTGATGCGCCTTGCATGGCGGTATGCCCAGCAGATTGTTTTTACCGTACCGAAGATGGCATTGTCCTGCACAACAAAGAAACCTGTATTGGTTGCGGATATTGCCTGTTTGCCTGTCCATTTGGTGCACCCCAATTCCCGAAAACCGCTGCCTTTGGCGAGCGCGGGAAAATGGATAAATGTACCTTCTGTGCAGGTGGCCCTGAGCCTGATGGTTCCGCCAAAGAGCGAGAACTCTACGGTGCTAACCGCATCGCGGAAGGCAAGCTGCCTCTTTGCGCAGAAATGTGTTCAACCAAGGCATTGCTAGCGGGAGACGCAGAAAAAATATCTGCGGTTTTCCGTCAGCGTGTGGTTGAACGCGGTGCAAAAGGCGCAGGTTGGACAAACGGTAATGATTTGGCCTATGACGCATCAAAAAGCTGATGAGCATGGAAAGCTGCTGGAAATATCCAGCAGCATGAGGAGGGGATATGTTTAGAACATTGCTCGCCATGCTGATGGTGATCGCAGCCTTCGCCGTGCCTACATCGTTTGCGGAAACCGCTGAAAAAGCCGATCCGCAAAAAGAAATGGTGCAATTGGCTGGGCCAGAGTTTTGGCGAGAAGTACGGTCTGGCGAAAAAGGGTTTACGGTCGCTAACGGCACGGAAGCGGGTCAGCTCATCAATGTTGATGGACAGCGTTGGCGGGAAGTGCGGAACCAATGGATAAGTCCGATTGGCTTGATTTTCCTTGGGGCATCAGCGGGCAGTTTGCTGCTGTTCTACCTCTGGGCGGGACGTATCGAGTTAGCCAATAAGCGGTCTGGGAAGAAGGTCAAGCGATGGACGCCGTTTGAACGTGCCATGCATTGGTTTACTGCGATTAACTTTCTGATATTGGGCTTTTCGGGCATTGTCTTGCTCTACGGCCGACATTTCATTAAGCCGGTCGCACCCGATGCCATTTGGGGGAGCATCATTTACGCGGCGAAGGTGTCGCATAACTACTTGGGCCCTCTGTTTGTACTCGGTCTACTTTGCATGTTGGTGAAATGGTTCAAGAACAACATCATCAACAAAGTCGACATTGAATGGTTTAAGCAAGGCGGCGGTATTTTACCTAACGGTAAACACCCAGATGCGGGCTTTTGTAATGGCGGTGAGAAAATCTGGTTCTGGCTCCTAGCCACGGTTGGTGTGGTGGTTTGCGTGACAGGGCTAGTGATGGATTTTCCGATTTTCGGTCAAACTCGGGCAGATATGCAAATCGCTAACGTTATCCATGGCATCGCTTCGTTGGGCTTGCTGGCGGCCGCATTTGGTCATATTTATATCGGTACTGTGGGTACAGAAGGCGCACTTGAAGGCATGGCAACAGGCTATGTCGACGAGACGTGGGCCAAACAACACCACAAGCTTTGGCTAGATGAAGTCCAAAACGCACCGGAATCAGCAGCGAAAACATCGACCACGGACGAACAAAAAGCCTAGTGTGTTTGGCTTGGAAATCTCCAGTATTGTCGACATGTTGTTTATACAGTGTTACGAGTCAAAGGCTTGCTTCGGCAAGCCTTTTTATTTGGTGATGAATAAATCGCAGTGAGTCGGTTACTGTGTGCGCAAACGATTGCCTTGGTCTTTTCTTTCTCCGCGTTTTCGCTATGATGCGCGTCTCTCAACTGCTTGGAATGTTCCAATATGCGTAAGTTCTCCTTGGCGTGTTCGCTTTTCCTGTCCCTGATTTCGTTTAATGCTTTCGCAGCTCAACCCATTGCCATCATGGGCGCAATGGACGCTGAAATCGAAAAACTATTGCCTGAAATTCAGCACCGAAAGACGCACACTGTATCTGCCAATACGTATTACACTGGCGAAATTGCAGGAAAACCTGTGGTGGTAACTCGCTCTGGTGTGGGCAAAGTGAATGCTGCTATTACAACGTACGTGCTGATTAATCACTTTGACGCTGACCAAATCATTTTTACCGGCATTGCAGGTGCTGCCAGTCCTGAACTCAATGTGGCGGACGTCGTGGTTTCTTCGGCGTTAGTGCAGCACGACGTTGACCTTACGGTATTTGGTGCGCCAAAAGGCCAGCTAAGTGGTTACGATGACAGATTCTTTTATGCCGACCAAACGCTTCAGCAATTGGCACTAGACGCGGCGAAAGAGTCGATTGGCGAGAAGCGTGTACATTCTGGTGTCATTGCTACGGGTGATCAATTCATTGCTGACAAAGGCGTTGTGAAAATGCTGCGCGAAGAGTTTGATGCCATGGCGGTTGAAATGGAAGGTGCTGCCGTGGCGCAAGTCACCGACATGTTTGATATCCCGCTAGTGGTTATTCGCACCATCTCCGACAAGGCTGATGGCTCAGCACACATGGTGTATGCAGAGGCGAAGCAAGTGACTGCGGACAATTCTGTGGCGATTACGTTGAAGATGATGAATAAGCTGTAAGCACAAAAAAGCGCGGGGTTTCGCCCGCGCTGATTTCTCTGATTAAATGAATATAACAGCTAACCAATCAAATCCCAGTTAAGCGCGGTACCGAACGGAATGTCCGTTTTAGCTGTTTTGCCAATAACATCATCATAGAATTTCGGCGCGAGGCCAAATCCTGGTCTGACGCTGCGCACGTTATCCGCGGTGAAAGTGTCACCTGCTTTCATTGACTGGCTGACATACAGCGATCGTCGAAACTGCTTATTCCCTTTTTCGGCCTCTTTGAGCTGATACCCTGCGTGCCCCAGGGCTTGCCATGCGGTGTCAGTATCAAGGCATAGCGTCGCGAGTTCATCTGGCTCTAACGAGAAGGTTGAATCTGGCCCTGGGTCGTTTCGGCTCAAGGTGACATGCTTTTCGATCACCGACGCCCCAAGTGCAACGGCGGTGACAGACACGGTTGTGCCGAGCGTATGATCGGAAAGGCCAGTAATGACACCAAAGCGTTCTGCTAAATCTGGGATGGTGCGTAAATGGCTTTGCGAAGCAGGTGCAGGGTAGGCGCTGATGCAATGCAGCAACACCAATTCTTGGCATCCATTGTCTTTCGCGGCAGCAACGGCTTCAGCGATTTCTTCATCGTCTGCCATGCCCGTTGAAATGATCATGGGTTTGCCCGTCTGTGCCACGTAACGAATCAGCGGCAAATCAATGGCTTCGAAAGAGGCAATTTTATACGCAGGCGCGTTGAGGTCTTCGAGCAGATCAACGGCAGTAAAATCGAACGGCGAGGAAAACAGCGTAATGCCCAGTTCGCGTGCTTTATCAAACAGCGGTTTGTGCCAATCGAATGGGGTATGCGCTTCTTGGTACAAATCAAAAAGCGAGCGACCATCCCAGAGCCCGCCGTGAATTTGAAATTCGTCAGTGCTGCAATTCAAGGTAATGGTATCAGCGGTGTAAGACTGCATTTTTACCGCATCTGCCCCCGCGTGTTTCGCCATGGCTAAGGTTTCAAATGCGCGCTCCAGCGAGCCATTATGGTTCGCAGACATTTCAGCAATGATGTAAGGCTTATGGTCTGGGCCAATTTTGCGCCCTTCGATAGTGATAAATTGCGTCATAGTGTCTTGCTCTGCTGCGAGGAGGATTGGCGTTGTTCTTTGATGCTTGGCTCGCATGAATGCCAAGCGTCGATGGTTAACGCAAAATCGACGTAAGGGATGGCGTTCTCATCTGCGTCGTATGCAATGGCTTCGCCAACTTGGGTAAAGCCGAGTTTGTTGTGCAAGTGCAGCACTTTCGGATTGATGGCTAACACGCGGCTATCAACTTGCTTCAAACCCAGTGTGTCAAAGGCATGATTCAATGCGGCATGCAGCATGACAAGCCCTACGCCTGCAGGCGCATTAGGGGTTTTATAGAATCCCCATTCAGCGCGCCCGTTTTCTTGGTTTATGTCCGTGAACGACACCATGCCGATATCTTTACCTTCAATACTCACCACGTAAAAGCGCTTCGTTTTATCAAGCTGAACACGTTCAAACCAAGCTGCATGCTCGTCGGGTGTGATCTCGTGGGTGGTGAACATTTTCTCACGGGTTTCTGGGGCGTTTCGCCATTGACGCACAACATCGAGATCGTCTTTGGTCATGGGGCGGAGCGACACCGCCACTGAGGGATTTAGCTGCATTAGGACGCGGCCTCCATGGCATCAACAACGCGGTTCGCACCGTCACCATCAATGTCTGATTCGGGCAATCGCCAAGGCAAGGTGTCCCAATGTTCCGCAAGCCAAGCGAGCTCATTGGTGTAGTAAGCAGGCGTGGTTGCGTCGCTAACGCCGAGGTAGCGATAACGCCCAGATTTCGCAAGGTGCTCAGCCATTTCACGCTGGTTCTCTGCCACGGACACTAGCGTACTTGGCAATCGCAAACAGGTGCGTTCGATAGCACTGACCCCTGCGCCGCCAAAGGCATAGCGAGAGTGCGCCAGTTCAGCTTCAAATGCAGGCAAGCTTTTCACCAAGGTGACAAAGGCGGGTAACGGTTTTTCGAGCAATTGTGCTTCCCTTGGGTTCGACATGCCGTAAACCAGCACCATACGAAATGGCAAGCTCGGGATCTGTTGGCAAGCTGAGAGAAGTTTCAAACACTCGCCAGTGGGATCCGTGCCGCTGAAAAACGCGATGACTTGGTTCTTGATGTCTTCGTGGCGTGTTTCTCTGAGGGAGGCGAAGCTATCGCGCAGTAACGCGAACTTTGGGCCAAGCAATTGCAGACTCGATGCAGGCACCAGAGCGTGATAGCGATTTTCGAAATCAGGCCAAGGGTTGTGGTCGAAGAGAATGTCACAGTTATGCTCACGATTGGCGAGATCATCAATGGCGAAGATCTTTGCACCTTGGCGTTTCATCAACGATTGCCACTGGGTATCCAGCGCATAGTGATCGAACACAACCCAATCAAAAGGTGTGTCTTTTAGAGCAGCAAGGCACTGATTCGCGTCTTCCTCTTGGCTTACGCCCAACCAGTGTTGGTAGTCATTGCGGTCAGAGCTGTCTATATCTTCTATCGCGGGCAAGGCAATAACGGCGATGCCTTGTTGACGGCAATACTCAATCAGGTTGCCCGTTAATTCGCGACTCAACATGGTGACGGTGTGCTGGCGTTCAAGAAGTTTTTTTGCCAGCACCAAGCAGCGCATCACATGGCCTGTACCAATTTGGTTGGAGGCATCAACACGGATTACGACGTTCACAGCTCGCCTCGTTGCGAGAGAATTTCGTAAAGCATTTCGGCGCGCACCCAATCATCGGGCTCGTCGATATCTTGAACACGAAAGTGCGGGATCTGAACCGATTTAGAGTGCGGAGCAAAAATGGGTAACCCAGAGACAAAGGCGCTTGGTTTGCCCCAATAGAACATGCCCGCGTCATGGAACGCTGGCTCTAAATCCTGTGAGCGGGTGGAAAAATGCTCCGGCCAGAACATCTCGACATTGCCTTCTTGGTTCATGCGAATGCTGCGCTGAATTGGGAAGGAAAAGCGTGTACTGGCAAAGGTATATTGGGTGTCGTTTTCAGCCAGTAAGGCCAACCCTTCTTCAAGATCAGAAGGGCGTGTAAACGGCACGGTCGCATAAAGACAGCACACCGCACTGATGGCGCGCTCGTCATTGCCTTCCAGCCACTCAATCGCATGCTTAATAACGTCCAGCGTTGTGGCGTGGTCGTTGGCGATATCGGCTGGGCGAACGAAGGGGATTTCAGCGCCGTATTCTTGCGCGACGTTGGCGATTTCATCGCTGTCTGTCGAGACGATGATGCGATCGAATAGGCCCGATTTTTTAGCCACATCAATGGCATAAGCGATGATCGGCTGACCGATGAAGGTCTTCAGGTTTTTTCCTGGAATACGCTTGCTGCCACCGCGGGCAGGGATAATACAGACTTTCATATTGTCCTTTTAGCTGACATTCAGCGCCGACGAGATAGTGTCGGAAAGCGCTGCAACCACTTGATCTTGTTCGTCTTCCGTCATGTCGAAGAACAAAGGCAAACTGAGTGCGGCATGGTAATACGCTTCGGCGACGGGGAATTGCCCCCAATCGAATCCCAACGCTTGATAATACGGCTGGGTATGAACGGGAATGTAATGAACGTGCACACCAATGCCTTGTTCCCGCATCGCATCGAACACACGACGGCGGCAAGAAGGATCCTCAAGTTGAATCACATACAAATGCCATGCCGACTTACAATCGGTGAGCAATATCGGTGTGGTGAGCGCGAGAGACGCCAGTTTTTCGTTGTAGCGCTGGGCTAGCTGATTGCGCCGTTCAACAAACTCATCAAGGCGGGTTAATTGGGACACGCCTAGCGCGGCTTGCAGGTCTGTCATGCGATAGTTAAATCCAAGGGCGTGTTGCTCGTAATACCAAGCGCCTTGGTTAACGTCTTTCAACTCTGCGGGGTCGCGGGTGATCCCGTGGCTGCGCAGGTTTTCCATGGCTTTCGCCAATTTCGCATCGTTGGTCACCGCCATGCCACCTTCTGCGGTGGTGACGATTTTTACGGGGTGAAAGCTGAATACTGTGATGTCGCTGTATCGGCAATTACCGACATACTCACCGTGGTATTTTCCGCCAATGGCATGGGAGGCATCTTCAATCACGCGAAAGCCATATTGTTTGGCTAAGCGGCCAATGGCTGCCATGTCGCAGCTTTGCCCGCACATGTGCACGGCAACCAACACATCAGGAAGCTGGTTGTTGTGCTCGGCGGCGATCAGTTTCTCTTCGAGCTTATTTGGGCACAGGTTGTAAGTGGCAGGGTCGATATCGACGAAATCGACCTCAGCGCCACAGTACAAGCCACAATTCGCAGACGCGACAAAGGTATTTGGTGACGTCCATAAACGCTTGCCTGCGCTCAATCCCAGCGCGAGACACGCCAAATGCAGACTCGATGTGGCACTATTTGCCGCCACGCCAAATGCCGCGCCGACTTTGTTGGCAACCGCTTGTTCAAATTCACCGACCTTTGGGCCTTGGGTAATGAAGTCTGATGACAACGCATCAACAACGGCATCAATGTCGGCTTGGCTGATGGTTTGTTTACCGTAAGGGGTCATGATTGCTGCTCAAATTCCAAAATCTGTTCAACATTCAAAAACTCTGGGTTGCTGCCCGAATGGTATTCGAACCCTTCAGGCACAGGCGTGCCTGTTTCACCCAACGGATTGTGTGAATAGTCATAATCCGCCGAATAGAACTTAATGGTCGGGCGCATCACGTAGTGATCATCAAACTCTAGTGTGAGGTGAGAATCGTCACTCGGGCACATGATTTCATGCATTTTCTCGCCCGGGCGAATCCCGACTTCTTTAATCGGTAAGCCGTTACCATAAGCGGTGGCCAAATCGATGAGGCGAACCGATGGGATTTTCGGCACGAAGATTTCCCCGCCTTGCATGCGAGAGAAGTTCTTCAGGACGAAATCGACACCTTGCTGCAAGGTGATCCAGAAGCGCGTCATATCGGGATGCGTCACAGGCAGAGATTCTGCGCCTTCTGCCGCCAGCTTTTTGAAAAACGGCACGACTGAACCGCGAGAGCCGACGACGTTTCCATAACGCACAACCGCAAATTGGGTTTGGCTTTCACCGCGCATGTTATTGGCAGCCACAAAAAGCTTGTCTGAACAGAGCTTGGTCGCGCCATAGAGGTTATTGGGGCTGGCTGCTTTGTCAGTGGAAAGCGCAATGACTTTGGCTACGTTATTCGTAATGGCTGCTCGAATGATGTTTTCCGCACCATGAACGTTGGTCTTAATACACTCCATCGGATTGTATTCAGCCGCAGGCACCTGTTTTAACGCCGCAGCGTGAATGACGAAATCAACGCCGTTCATGGCCTGCATCATTCTGTCGCTGTCTCTCACATCGCCGATAAAATAGCGCATGCAGGGGTCATTAAACTCTTGCTGCATTTCAAATTGCTTGAGTTCATCGCGAGAGAGAATGATAAGACGCTTAGGCTTGTAACGAGCAAGGATAGTGCGGGTATATTTCTTTCCAAAGGATCCGGTTCCACCGGTGATCAAAATCGACTTGCCGTTAAACATTTCAATCCTTAAGCATTAGTCTCAGTATTTAAAGTAATTTTAACTGATAGCGTCGGATTTCGTTGGAGAAAAATGCATACACCGTGATTGTCAGGGTAAAAAAAAGGCAACCCACGTTGGATTGCCCTGATATTCGATGCGTTTGGTGCTTATTTGTGGCGTTCTTTCAGCTTATTCGCCACGTCTTCTAGCGAGAAACCTTGGTCTTGTAGAAGCACCATCAAGTGGTACATCAGGTCGGCGGATTCATTGATCAATTCCTCCTTATCGCCCGACGTCGCTGCAAGCGCGACTTCGACGCCTTCTTCGCCCACTTTCTGCGAAATACGCTTGGTACCCTTAGCGTAAAGTGACGCAGTGTAAGATGTAGAAGGATCGGATCCTCGACGGGATGCCAGCACTTGCTCCAATTGATGAAGGAACACCAAGGAAGGTTTGTTAGCGTCGTCTTCGCCGAAGCAGCTTTCTGTGCCAAGGTGGCAGGTTGGGCCGATAGGGTCGACTTGTACAAGCAAGGTGTCTTGGTCGCAATCAAGGTCGATGTGCTTGAGTTGCAGCACGTTGCCAGAGGTTTCGCCTTTGGTCCAAAGACGTTCCTTGGTGCGCGACCAGAATGTCACTTGCTCGGTTTCTAGGGTTTTTGCTAGGGCATCTTGGTTCATGTAGCCCAGCATGAGCATCTGTCCGCTTTTAGCATTTTGAACAACGGCAGGCACCAGCCCATCCACTTTGTCCCAATCAATGCGTTCAGCCAGTGCTGCGTTTCCTTCTGTCTGGCTCATAAGCGAATCTCCACATTTTGTTGTTTTAGGTATTGTTTCAAATCACCAATGTTGATGACTTGTTTATGGAAAACAGAGGCGGCCAAAGCACCGTCGACGTTGGCTTTTTCAAATGCATCTTTAAAGTGAATCATTTCACCGGCACCGCCAGAGGCAATCAGCGGCACGTGACACACTTCGCGAACCATGTTGAGTTGGTCGAGGTCGTAACCGTTACGTACGCCGTCTTGGTTCATCATGTTCAACACGATTTCGCCCGCACCACGTTTTTGCACTTCCTGCACCCAATCGCGGGTTTCCCATTTTGTCGCTTTGGTGCGTGCTTCATCGCCAGTGAATTGATACACCTGATACTTACCTGTTTCGCTGTCGAAATAGGAATCGACACCGACAACGATACATTGCACGCCAAATTTTTCGGCAAGCTCAGTGATCAGTTCAGGGTTGGCGAGAGCCGGGGAGTTGATGGAGATTTTATCCGCTCCGAACTCTAGAATGCGCTTGGCATCTTCTGCCGTTTTGATGCCGCCCGCGACACAGAAAGGAATGTCGATGACTTCTGCAACACGTGCGACCCAGCTTTTGTCGACAACACGGCCATCGCTTGATGCGGTGATATCGTAAAACACCAGTTCGTCTGCGCCTTCAGCCGCATAACGCGCGGCAAGCGGCACGATGTCGCCGATGATTTCGTGGTTACGGAATTGAACGCCTTTCACCACTTGACCATCACGAACATCAAGACACGGAATTATTCTTCTTGCCAGCATGCGAATGCCTCCTCAGCGGTGAACTTCTCGTCCAGCAGTGCACGACCGACGATAACACCCGCCACGCCAGAGCCTTTTAAGGCTTCAATGTCTGCCAGTGAACCGATACCACCGGATGATTGGAATTGAACGCTTGGGTAAGCCGCGCAAAGGTCTTTGTAGAGCTCAACGTTTGAACCTGCCAGTGTGCCGTCACGCGAAATGTCGGTGCACAGCACATGCTTTAAGCCAACCTTCAAGAAATCTTCAAGCAGCGCTTCGATGGTCACGCCTGAATCTTCTTGCCAGCCAGATACCGCGACGATGCGATTGCCTTTGTCATCGATGTTAATGTCCAGCGCCAACACAATTTGTTCTGGGCCGTATTTTTCCATCCAACTCTTCACGATTTCAGGCTGCTTCACGGCGGTTGAGCCGATAACAACGCGCTTTGCGCCTGCGCGAAGCAGTTCTACCACGTCGCTTTCTTTGCGAACGCCACCACCGATTTGAATGTTCGCGGGCGTGCTTTCAATCAAGCTGCTGATCATGGAGATTTGACGGGCAGAGGTATCTTTCGCACCGGTCAAATCAACAAGGTGAAGCCAGTTAGCACCTGCTTTGTGATAAAGCGCGAATTGCTCACTTGGGTTAACTTTGTATTCGGTAACTTGTCCGTAGTCACCTTGATAAAGACGAACCACTTGTCCGTCGATCAAATCTAACGCTGGAATAATCATCCCTAATTACATCTCCAAGAAGTTTTTGATTAACTGCGCACCGGCTTTGCTTGAACGCTCAGGGTGGAATTGCACACCATAGTAATTACCGCTTTGCACTGCGGCGCTGAATGTATGGCCGTAATCGCAACGGCCGATGGTGTAATCACCTTCCGGCATGGCGTAGCTGTGTACAAAGTAGAAATAGCTGTTTTCAGGAATGTCTTTAAACAGCGGGTGGTTATCAACAGGTGTCACTGTGTTCCAACCCATATGAGGCAAAGGCAAGTCGCCTGTGTCCATCAATGAGGTGCTGGCAGGAACGTGGCCGAGACAACTCACGTCAGACTTACCTTCTTGGGATGATGTACCCAGAAGTTGCATGCCGAGACAAATGCCAAGTAGAGGCTGTTTCACCTGCTGAACAAGCGCAATCAGGTCGCGCTCTTCTAGGTTTTTCATCGCCTCAGTTGCTGTGCCTACACCTGGCAAAAACAGCTTGTCTGCATCCAAGACAACCGCAGGATCACGACTGATGGTCACGTCGTAGCCCAAACGCTCAATGGCAAAACGCACTGAGCTTACGTTGGCGCATCCGGTATCGATAATGACAATTTTGCTCATATCTTTCTCCTTAGAGGACGCCTTTGCTGCTTGGCAGTTCATTGCCATCAACGCGGATAGCCTGACGCAAAGTACGACCGTAGGCTTTGAACAAGCTTTCCACGATGTGGTGCGTGTTCTCGCCATCTGAAGACAGGTGCAGCGTGCACGCCATGGTGTCAGTCAATGAACGGAAGAAGTGCTCGACCATTTCTGTTGAAAGATCACCGACTTTCTCTTGAGAGAAGCTGGCTTCAAATTTCAGGTAAGGACGGCCAGATAAATCCAACGCACATTGCGCAAGGCATTCATCCATTGGCAGGCTGAAACCGAAACGGCCAATGCCACGCTTGTTACCGAGCGCTTCTTTTAGCGCTTGGCCCAACGCCAATGCAGTGTCTTCAACCGTGTGGTGATCGTCGATGTGCAGATCGCCTTCCACCGCCACTTCCATACGGAAACCGCCGTGCGTCGCAATTTGATCCAGCATGTGGTCGAAGAAACCCAAACCGGTACTGATGCTATTGCCGCCAGTTTCATCCAAGTTCACCGTAATATTAATGTCGGTTTCTTTGGTGGTACGGGTCACGGAAGCGACACGCGGGCTGGTGGTCAAATCTTTCAGGATTTGCTTCCAACCCAAGGTTTCTGGGTTGTACTGAATACCACGGATTGCCATGTTCTCTGCCAGTTGGATGTCGGTTTGACGATCGCCAATCACTGCAGAGGTTTTGAAATCAACACGGCCTTGTTGAAGGTAGTCTTTCACCAAACCCAGTTTAGGTTTGCGGCAGCTACAGCCTTCGTGGTCGAAGTGCGGGCAAATCAGCACATCAGCAAACTTCACGCCTTGAGATTCGAAAATCTCCATCATCATGTTGTGTGGCGCATCGAAATCCGCTTGCGGATAGCTGTCAGTGCCTAAGCCGTCTTGGTTAGTCACCATCACCAGCTTATAGCCCGCGTCTTGCAGTGCAAGAAGTGCTGGGATCACGAAAGGTTCGAACTTGAGTTTGTCGAGGCGGTCGACTTGGAAGTCTACAGGCGGCTCAACAATCAAGGTGCCATCGCGGTCAATAAAGAGAATTTTTTCTTTCACATTGCTTTCCTTAACAATACGTCCTTTGCTTCCTGCTTCACGCCAATTGTTGGCGGATAAAGGTCAGGGTTTTTTCGCACTCTTCTCGGTTACCAACGCTAATGCGAATGCAGCCTTCAATTGGTGAGCGTCTTAGGATGATGCCGTTATCCCACAGGGCGGTAAACAGCAGTTCCGCGTCTTCAAATTTCACTAAAAGGTAGTTGCCGTAGCCATCAAACACCTGAACCCCCGGCAGCATAGAAAGGCCTGCTTGCAGGTATGCGCGGTTGGCGTTGAGATCAAGCACTTGGTATTTCATACGAGCAAGGCCCATTTCTGACAGTGCTTGGCAAGCAATCTCTGTCACAGGCACTGGCACAGGATAAGGCGCGATCACCTTCAACATCAGTTGGATAACTTGCGGATTTGCCAGCGTGTAGCCACAACGTAGACCCGCAAGGGCAAAGGCCTTCGACATGGTGCGCAAAATCGCGAGGTTCGGGTAACGAACCAGTAGATCGACCGTTGACGCTTCAGGGCAGAAATCGATATATGCTTCATCGACAACGACCAGCGCTTTACCTGCCGTCATCTCAAGCAATGCTTCGATGTCGTCGCGGTTCAGCAGGTTGCCGGTTGGGTTGTTTGGGCTACAAACGAACACCAATTTAACGCCATCAAGTTGCTTCGTGATTTCTGGCATATTGAGTTGCCAGTCTTCCGTCAGTGGCACGGTCTTACGCGCGATACCAAAGGTTTCGGCGCTGATGGCATACATGCCGTATGTCGGTGGACAATATAGAATCGAATCTTCACCCGCTTCACAGAAAGTGCGGATCAGCAGTTCAATACTTTCGTCGGCACCGCGTGAAGTCAGTACTTGGTCTGGTCGCACACCTGCATACTCTGCGTAAGCGCGAATCAAAGGTTCGGGCTGGCATTCGCTGTAGCGGTTTAGGCTATTTCCGTTGACCACATATTCATTGTTGAATGGTGATTCGTTGGCGTTAAGCCAAACGTCACCTTGTCCGCCCAAGCGGCGAGCAGACAGGTAAGGGGTCAATGCTTGAACGTCCTTACGGGCTAACTTCTCAATATCCATAACAACCCCTAAAATTAAGCTTTGTTGAGTTTTTCAACGCGAAGCGTGACAGCATTTCTGTGTGCGTCTAACCCTTCAGCGTTGGCCATGGCTACCACTGTCGGTGCCAGTGCTTGTAGGCCATCGGCTGACAACTCTTGCACGGTCATACGTTTGCTGAAATCCGCAAGTCCAAGACTTGAATAGGTACGCGTAAAACCATAGGTTGGCAGCACGTGGTTGGTGCCTGACGCATAATCGCCCACAGACTCTGGTGACCAAGCGCCAAGGAAAATCGAGCCAGCATTATCAAGCAGTGGCAGCGATTCACGTGGATTCTTGGTTTGCACGATTAAGTGCTCAGGGCCGTAGTTGTTCGAAATAGCAATACATTGCGGCAGACTGTCGGCAATGATAATCAGGCTAGAACCCAGGGCTTTGCTGGCGATGTCTGCGCGGCTCAAGGTTTCCAGTTGGCGCTGAACAGCGTCTGCCACTTTCTCTGCCAATACCGGAGAAGGTGTTACCAGAACGACTTGCGAATCAGGGCCGTGTTCTGCTTGGCTTAGCAAATCTGCTGCAACAAAATCTGCATCGGCTTCTTCATCTGCAATAACAAGCACTTCAGAAGGGCCTGCCGGCATATCAATGGCTGCGCCTTTGAAATCATTACTGACTTGGCGTTTTGCTTCGGTCACGAAGGCGTTGCCAGGGCCGAAAATCTTGTCCACTTTACTCACGGTTTCAGTGCCGTAAGCCATGGCAGCAACCGCTTGGGCACCGCCAAGGTTATAGACTTCGTCGATACCGCAAAGCTTGGCGACATAAAGGATTTCATCTGCAATGGGTGGTGGAGAACTCAACACCACTTTACGACAACCTGCGATTTGTGAAGGAACACCTAGCATCAATACGGTGGAAGGCAAGGGCGCACTGCCACCCGGGATGTACAAACCAACACGGTTGATAGGACGAGTAACCAATTCACAAACCACGCCCGGCATGGTTTCAACCGTCAGCGGTTGTGCTTTTTGCGCTTTGTGGAAACAGGCAATGTTTGCATAGGCTTGCTTCAGAGCTTGTTTGATTTCATCGCCTAAACGACCTTCTGCGCCATCAATGTCGCTTTGGCTAACACGGATGGACTCAGGCACAACTTTATCGAATTTTTCGGTAAGGGCTTTGAGTGCTGCATCGCCACCTTCGCGTACATCGCGAAGCACGCTAGTGACCGCATCGGTAATGGAAGCGCTGTCGCTGATTGCTGGGCGTTCCAGCAATGCATCGCGTTGTTCTTCGCTGAGAGATTTCCAAACCACCGTTTTCATGGCTTACTCCATCATTTTCTCAATTGGCAGCACCAGAATGGAGCTCGCACCCAAGTCCTTCAATTTTTCCATGGTTTCCCAGAACAGGTTTTCTGTGCTGACAAGATGTACCGCGACGCGTTGCTTGTCGTGCGCCAAAGGTAGGATGGTTGGATCTTCTGCACCCGGCAGAAGCTCAACGATTTTTTCCAACGTTTCGCTTGGTGCATGAAGCATGATGTATTTGGATTCTTTGGCTTTAATGACGCCGTTGATGCGGGTAAGAAGGCGCTCAATCAATGCCTCTTTGTCTGACGCAAAATCGCCAGTGCGTTGGATAAGCACGGCTTTTGAACGGAAGATAACTTCAGCTTCTTTCAGGCCGTTTGCTTCGAGGGTTGCGCCGGTTGATACCAGGTCACAGATCGCATCAGCAAGACCCGCACGCGGTGCAACTTCAACAGAGCCGTTGAGCATACAGGTGCTGAATTTAACGTCTTGCTTATCAAGGTATGATTTCAGGATGTTTGGATAGGTCGTCGCAATGCGTTTGCCAGCGAGATCTTGAGGGCCGTTGTAGTCTTGGTCTTTTTCGATAGCGACAGACAAACGACAGCCACCGAAGTCTAGGCGGCGCAATTTGTTGTATTCGCTAGGCTCGCCCACTTTAACGCGTTCTAGGCGAACTTCTTCCAGTTCGTTTTCACCGATAACACCAAGGTCAACCACACCATCCATGATGAGGCCTGGGATATCGTCATCGCGCACCAACAGTAGGTCGATAGGCATGTTTTCAGCGTGCGCCACGAGACGGTCGCCAGAAACATTAATTTTAACGCCACAACGTTTTAGCAGCTCAAAGCACTCTTTTGCTAGGCGGCCTTTCTTTTGTATTGCGATTCTTAAGCGTTCAGTTTGCATGATCTAATCCCTGTATCTGTAATGCGTTTGCCTGCAATCCTTGAGGGCTAACTTGCTGGCATCAGCATAAATTTTAAAATCCTAAAAAGTAAAAAACCCCCGGAAGGTTCGCTTCCGGAGGTCTGAATCTTGTATTCACTATAATGACCGTTGGAAGAACCTAAATCCTTGTCTTCCAGTCGAAACCAATCTACCCGAAAGACTACTCAGGATGATGATGGTGATGAATGGTCATTAGTGTATTTTGCATGGTCTATCTCAATTACCGTGTCTATCTCTGAAATATGTAAACGTTTTAACGTTTCCTTGGCATAAACACTAACAAAATGGATAAATAATGCAACTGATTATTTCAATGAAAAACGGTCTGATAATGAACGAAATACAATTGGCGAGAATTTAACAAAAGAAATTGGGCGGGGTGGAATGAACTTCATACATTGGCAGGGATAAAGAGGGTTTAGCTAACGCTGAACCAACAGGGAATTAGACGTAAAGGTCTAAAAGACTATCATTGTCTTTCTTCTTTTCGCTCGATGGTTCGTCAGTCTCTTTCTCTGTAGTATTTTGCCCTTCAATGCTGGGGTGTTTTTGTTGTTCGGTCGGATCTTGTTTCAAGATCGTAGCGACTTTCTTGAGTGGTGATTCTGTTAATTTGGGGAACCAAGTCATCATTCATCCTCATGATCTGCTCCCCCATGTTATCGGCGTTAATTTATTTGACTTGAGTGTTTTTTAACCGCAGCACTTTTTGTGTTTTTTGCCACTGCCACATGGGCAGGGATCATTTCGGCCCACTTTGTCTGCTTTTGGGTACTCACCGTCGATGTAATACCAAAGCGTTTTCCCGTCTTTATCTTCCGCAACAAAACGCGATTTTTCATGCAAGCAGAACGGCGTGCCATCTTCCACGTAATGCGCTTTGAACTCGACAAAGCCTTGTTGTCCATTGTCTTCCACTGAACTCGACAGAACTTGAAGCATTTGCCATTTGCTCTTCACTGAATTCGCAATGGCATCGCGATGCGATTCAGCGTGACAAGAGGCGTGATAGGTATCAACAACGAAGTCCACCAAGCCCACTACATGAGCGCTGTAACGAGCGCGCATGAGCTTTTCTGGGTGATCGGCTTTGCTGTGGTCACGGTGAATAGGCTCACAGCAATCACCATATGGCTGTTGGCTAGCACAAGGGCAAGGTGCGGTGGTGGAAAATGTAGAAAGCTTTGCTGTCATGAAAATGAACCGAATTAATGAAATCCGGCTCATTTTCGAAGGCTAATTGGAAAGAGTCAACATCGAAGATGGGTGAGTGACACAAAGCGAGTCTGGTTGCTGGCTAGAATCAAAAAGCGTGAAGGTACCAGTCATACTCCAAATTGGTGATATGTTGTTCAAACTCCTCCAGTTCTTTTTCTTTACAGGTGACAAACACATCAACGAAGTCAGTACCCAAAAACTGACGCATCACCTCAGAAGACGATAATGCTCTAAGCGCATCACGAAGATTGGTTGGTAAAGGCGTGGTATCCACATCATAGGCGTTGCCGACAATGGGCTCGCAAGGTTCTATCTTGTTATCAATGCCATGCATGATTGACGCGAGGAAGGCGCTCATCATCAAGTAAGGGTTCGCATCTGTCCCGGCAACGCGGTGCTCAATTCTCGTTGCTTCGGGCATATCACCAGGGATACGAAGGGCGGTAGTACGGTTTTCCAATCCCCATGTCGCGGCGTTGGGAACATAGAACTCAGGGCTAAAGCGACGGTACGAATTAATGTTCGGGCACAATATGGAAAAATACTGTGGCATCAATTCAAGTAGCCCACCGAGTGCATAGCGCATCGTATCGGTAACTTGACCCTCTTCTTCAGGTTGGAAAACGTTGTTCCCTTGTTCATCGAGCAAACTGATGTGCAGATGCATCCCATTGCCAGCTTGATCGGCGTATGGCTTGGCCATGAAAGTGATGTCGAGGTCGTGGTCATGAGCGACTTGCTTAATGACGCGCTTGAGCAATATGGAATGGTCACAAGCGGCAAG
The DNA here is from genome assembly GCF_000621165.1 of Enterovibrio calviensis DSM 14347. GTDB lineage: Bacteria > Pseudomonadota > Gammaproteobacteria > Enterobacterales > Vibrionaceae > Enterovibrio > Enterovibrio calviensis. The sequence continues at coordinate 433,398 of NZ_KK211217.1, forward strand.
TGCATCATCGGTATGTTTTAGATTAATTTCAAACTGACCGGGGGCAGACTCGGCGACAATGGTGTCTGCGGGTAACCCTTGTTCTCGGGCCGCATCGATAATGTCGGTAAGAAGGTCAGCATATTCGTCGAGGTCGTCCAATGAATACACTTGGGTGTTTTCAGGACGTTTCCCCGTGATAGGTGAGATCGGCGGCTGCGGAGCTTTGTCTGGTGATTTGCTGTCGATGAGATAAAACTCAAGCTCGAACGCTGAGACCGGGTTGAATCCTCGTTCCTGCATCTGACGTAGCACGCGACGAAGAATCATACGCGGGTCACCAAAGAATGGCGTATCGCTCTTCTCATACATTTCAAGCATCACCTGAGCAATAGGACGTTTCTGCCAAGGCTGACGGGTGAGCGACCCTGTGACTGGAAAACAGATAGCATCAGATTCTCCTATCTCAAGTCCCAACCCAGTTTCTTCAACGGGGTTGCCTTTAATGTTCATCCCATAGATAGATATAGGTAAGGCGATACCTTGCTCGTAGGCTTTGGGTAGTTTGTCCTTTTCAATGCGCTTGCCACGCACAATGCCGTTCATATCAAGCAATAACAAATCAACAAATTCAATGTCGGGGTTGGCATTGAGGAACGCAATGGCTTCTTGCGCATCCGGCAGATTTGTATCTTTAGCCGTGAACATTTCCCTGTCTGTTTGATATCGCATTAAACACCTACCTGAGTGTAAATTATATTAACCACCTCCGTGGATATCTCTGAGTGAATAGTAAACACACACTAATGTCAACTACGTCGCATGTCACATAACGCTTATTATTCCTTCAAATCAATGCGATAAGGTTGGATAAATCAGTCGATTAGCTTTGTTATGGAAATGATAAATAAATCCTCAAATTTTGTTACCTTGGTCTCTTGCGTAATTTATTTTTAACGTGTAGCGTGTGAAAAAACGAACGGGTAAGTGGCAAATACGTCATCGAAGTCTCCCTCAGTATGGGCATAGCGAACGAGCAAAGGATGGTTATGCGTGGTTCAACAACTCCATTAGTCGGCGTCACCGCGTGCAGTACTCAGTTAGGATTGCATCCTTTCCATATTGCCGGTGAGAAGTACGTTAACGCAGTCGTTGATGGGGCGGGTTGCTGTCCACTTATTATTCCTGCCTTGGGCGACGCACTGCCAATGCGACAACTTCTTTCTTCTTTGGATGGCCTGATGTTCACAGGGTCTCCGTCAAACATTGAGCCTCACCATTATCAGGGCGATCCTAGTGATCTCGGTACCGATCACGATCCTAAACGCGATGCGACAACCTTGCCGCTAATGAAACTGGCGTTGGAAATGGGTGTGCCAGTACTGGCCATTTGTCGCGGATTTCAGGAAATGAATGTGGTGATGGGCGGCTCTTTGCATCAGAAATTGCACGAGGTGGGTGGTTTCATTGAACACCGTGAAGACAAGACCGCCAGTGTTGACATTCAATACGGCATTTCTCACACCGTGACCCTTGAACCTGGGGGCCTTCTCTGCGAGGCGTGGGGTCGCACCTCTGCCGATGTTAATTCTGTTCATACTCAAGGAATTAATCAGTTAGGTAAGGGCTTGCGACCAGAAGCGACTGCACCAGATGGGTTGATAGAGGCTTTCTCTGTCATTGATGCAAAAAATTTCGCATTAGGGGTTCAGTGGCATCCTGAGTGGATGGTCACAAAAAATCCTTTTTATTCAGCTATCTTCGAAGTATTCGGGGATGCCTGCAGAAGAAGAGCGAAATCGCGTGAGAAAGAATATGAGCAAGCTTAAAAAATGGTTAAAAGATAATGAAATCACAGAGGTAGAGTGTGTTGTCGGTGATCTTTCTGGTATTGCACGAGGAAAGATAGCGCCTGTCGATAAGTTCATCAACGAAGGTGAAATGCGCCTACCAGAGAGTGTATTGCTGCAAACTGTGACCGGTGACTATGTCGACGATGACATTTATTACGCGTTGTTGGATGAAGCGGATATCGACTTCATTTGTAAACCTGATGAAGACGCCGTGTATCTCCTACCATGGACGATAGAAAAAACCGCACAAATCATTCACGACACCTTCGACAAAATGGGAAACCCCATTGATTTGACGCCACGAAACGTGCTCAAAAAAGTCCTCAAGCTTTATGAGCAGCACGGCTGGCAGCCCGTCGTCGCGCCAGAGATGGAGTTTTATCTCACGGCTCGAAGTGCGGATCCTGATTTGCCGCTAGAGCCACCCATCGGGCGTTCTGGTCGTGTCGAAACCGGACGCCAGTCATTTTCTATTGATGCCGCCAACGAATTCGACCCACTTTTCGAAGACATGTATGACTGGTGTGAAACTCAAGGGTTGTCCATTGATACCTTGATCCATGAGGAAGGTGTTGCCCAGATGGAAATCAATTTCCGTCATGGCGATCCACTCGTTCTTGCAGACCAAGTATTTGTGTTTAAACGCACCTTGAGAGAGGCCGCGCTCAAGCACAATGTGGTCGCCACCTTTATGTCCAAGCCCATCACGGATGAACCCGGCAGTGCCATGCATTTGCACCAAAGTATTTTGGATGTGAAGACAGGCAAGAATGTGTTTACCAACGAAGACGGCACAAGCTCCTCGCTGTTTTATGGACACATCGCCGGATTACAACAGTTCATTCCTCAAATGTTGCCTTTGTTTGCGCCGAATGTGAATTCGTTCCGCCGTTTCTTACCTGATACCTCCGCACCAGTGAATGTGGAGTGGGGGGAAGAGAATCGTACATGTGGTTTACGAGTACCGAGTTGTTCACCGCAAAATCGCCGCGTTGAAAACCGCCTTCCGGGAGCGGATGCCAATAGCTATTTGGCGATTGCCGCGAGTCTGTTGTGTGGCTATATCGGTATGGTGAGAGAGCTAAAACCGACGCCACCTGCACAAGGCCGTGGTTACGAAATAAAAAGCCCAACACTGCCGTACACACTCGAAAGCGCATTGGAGTGCATGGAGAGCTGTGATGAGGTTTCGGAATATTTAAGCGAAGCGTTCGCCAAAGGCTACATCGCAGTGAAACGCAAAGAGCAAGAAAACTTCAAGCGAGTGATCAGCTCTTGGGAGCGAGAATTCTTGCTGCTAACGGTGTAAGTATTCCAATCATTAAAGCTAGCTATTAGCAGACTAAAGAAAAGCACGAGAGCAGCGATGATAAAGACGTGACAACCTGCGCGGTATAAACGCGGGTTGTCGATAATAAACCAACATGGATGTGGAGGTCGTATGACACACGCCGTGCAAAATCCAGATACACAAACCCTACAAGCATTAGACAACGCACATTATCTTCACCCTTTCAGCGATCACAAATCGCTCCGAGAGAAGGGCGCAAGAATGATAGTGCGTGCAGAGGGGGTATACATTTGGGATAGCGACGGAAACCGCATCCTCGACGGTATGGCGGGTCTTTGGTGTACCAATATTGGCTATGGCGAAAAGCGCTTGGCCGATGCTGCACAGCGTCAAATGCTCGAACTTCCTTACTACAACAGCTTTTTCCAATGCGCACATCCACCGGTGGTGGAGCTTGCCAAAGAGATTGCTGATCTTGCCCCTGACCACATGAATCAGGTGTTCTTTACAGGGTCGGGGTCGGAGTCTAACGACACGGTTCTGCGAATGGTGCGCCATTATTGGACACTGAAAGGACAACCTGAAAAATTCACCATTATTGGTCGTCACAACGGTTACCACGGCTCGACGGTTGCAGGTGCGAGTCTTGGTGGAATGAAAGCCATGCACAAGCAAGGTGGCTTACCTATCCCAGGTATTCATCACATTCCTCAGCCTTATTGGTATGGAGAAGGCGGAGACCTTTCTCCTGAAGCCTTCGGCATTCAAGTCGCACAAGAGCTTGAAAAAGCCATTCTTGAACTTGGCGAAGACAAGGTCGCGGCCTTTATTGCTGAACCATTCCAAGGTGCAGGTGGCGTGGTGATTCCCCCTTCTACCTATTGGCCGGAAATAAACCGAATTCTGGAGAAATACGACATTCTGATGATCGCTGACGAAGTGATCTGCGGTTTTGGTCGAACCGGCGAATGGTTCGGCAGTCAGCACTTTGGCATCAAGCCAGATTTCATGCCGATCGCCAAAGGAATGACCTCAGGTTACATCCCCATGGGCGGCGTGATTGTCAGCGACAGAGTGGCGAATACTTTTGAAGAAAAGGGCGGTGATTTTAACCATGGTTACACCTATTCGGGTCACCCTGTTTCTGCCGCTGTGGCGCTAGAAAATCTGCGCGTAATGAAAGAAAAGAATCTGGTTCAGTATGTCAAAGAAGACATCGGCCCTTATCTGCAAAGCCAATGGCAAACACTCGCAGACCACCCGCTGGTGGGAGAAGCTCGTGGCCTCGGACTTGTCGCCGCGATTGAACTGGTAAAAGACAAAACTACGCGATCGCGATTCGACGAATCTGTCGGCATTGGCGAAATATGTCGCGACCTAAGTGTCGATAATGGCCTAGTTATGCGGGCTTGCGGCGACACCATGATTATCAGCCCACCGCTTGTGATCACTCATTCGGAAGTGGATGAACTTGTTGAAAAAGCACGTTTAGCGTTGGATCTCACCTTCGAGCAACTTCAAGTGCTTGGCGCGGTGTAGCGTTAATAGTATGGGTGATTGAGATGCGTGTGCTTCGGCAGATGCATCCCGATCAGACCAGAAAGGAAATACGTGGCAGGGAGACAGGGATGTGGCAGTGCGCTCTCTCTCCTAAATAGAAAGGACCCTATGGAGAACACATGAAAATGGCTACTAGAAATAAGACCAAAGTAATGACCCTCGCGGGGCTATTGGCATCATCAGGATTAATGTTGTCGACCAGCGTTCAAGCGGAAGAAATTCTTCGTATCTACAACTGGAGCGATTACATCGCCGAAGACACGATAGAGAACTTCGAAAAAGAAACGGGCATCAAAGTCACCTACGACGTTTACGACAGTAATGACGTACTCGAAGCCAAATTGCTATCAGGCAATTCGGGCTATGACTTAGTGGTGCCTTCCAGTAACTTTTTGGCTAAGCAAATCCAAGCGGGTGCATTCCAGAAACTGGATAAAGCGCTGTTGACCAACAGTGGAAACTTAGATGCTGCGATGATGCAGCGCCTAGAAATGGCGGATCCTGGCAACCAATATGCGATCCCATACCTTTGGGGAACTAACGGAATTGGTTATAACGTCGAGAAAGTCAAAGCAGCGTTAGGTGGACCGTTACCAGAAAACAAATTGGATCTGTTATTGGATCCGAAATACGCAGCCAAACTCAAAGACTGTGGCATTGCAGTGGTGGACTCGGCAGACGAAGTCATGCCGCAAGTACTGCAATATTTGGGTAAAGATCCAAATTCAACCAACAAGAAAGATTACAAAGCAGTGGGTGAAGCGCTGGCAGAAATCCGCCCTTACGTGACGTATTTCCACTCTTCTCGTTACATCACCGACCTTGCGAATGGAGATATCTGTTTAGCTTACGGCTTCTCTGGCGATATTTTCCAAGCGGCAGACCGTGCAGATGAAGCAGGAAACGGACAAGTTATCGACTACGCCATTCCAAGCGAAGGTGCACAGCTTTGGTTCGATATGATGGCCATTCCTGCCGATGCAAAAAATGCCAAAAATGCACTGGCGTTTATGAACTACTTGCTGCGTCCTGAAGTGATCGCACCGATCACAGATTATGTGGTGTATGCGAACCCGAACCCTGCCTCCAATGATCTGATAGAGAAAGAGATCTTGGAGAACCCGTCGATCTACCCGACGCCAGAAGTGATGGATCGACTGTTCATTTCTGAAGTCCTCCCTCTGAAAATCAATCGCGTACGAACGCGCATTTGGACCCGCATGAAAACGGGGCAATAGCGACGCCTTGTCGCAGGTGTTACGCCGCGCTTATCCGCAGATTTAGCGCGGCGTGTTTCTATACCAAATGTATCGCTCGAAGGAGAGCCACTTAGTGAGATTAGCTGCCTAAGCATGTCGCATGTTAGGTGGTTGTCCTTCCAGAGCAGTGACCGCGATTGCAGCAGTAAGTAGGAGGTCTTATGACGACCAGTAATCCGCAACCCAGTGATTTGCACCGAGGCGCAGGGCAGGGCGCGGCGAAAAAAGAGCCGCTGTTAAAAATCGATCGTGTCAGCAAGTTATTTGGCGATGTACGTGCCGTTGATGATGTGTCGTTAACTATCGATCGCGGCGAGATATTCTCGTTACTTGGCGGTTCAGGTTCGGGTAAATCGACCTTGCTGCGCATGCTGGCCGGTTTCGAGAAACCGTCCAGCGGTCGCATTTATCTTGATGGGGAAGACATTACTGATATCCCTCCCTACGATCGACCGATCAACATGATGTTTCAGTCTTATGCATTGTTTCCCCATATGACTGTGGCACAGAACATTGCGTTTGGACTCAAGCAAGACAAGATGAAGAAAGACGAGATCAAACTTCACGTAGAAGAAATGCTACGTCTTGTTCGCATGGAAGCCTTTGCCAACCGTAAACCCCATCAGTTATCAGGCGGTCAACGCCAGCGTGTGGCCTTGGCGCGTTCACTCGCCAAACGGCCGAAGCTATTGCTTCTTGATGAGCCCATGGGCGCATTGGATAAAAAACTGCGGACGCAAATGCAGCTAGAAGTGGTGGAGATTCTGGAGCGTGTAGGTGTGACCTGCGTGATGGTAACCCACGACCAAGAAGAAGCCATGACCATGGCAGGGCGTATTTCGATCATGCATGAAGGGTGGATAGCGCAAACGGGCACGCCAACCGATATTTATGAAAGCCCGAACAGCCGAATGATTGCTGAATTTATTGGCTCGGTTAACTTGTTCGAAGGCGAGATTGTCACTGACGAAGCTGACCATTGCATTATTGAATCACAAGAAACGCCGCAGCCAATGTTCGTCGGTTACGGTGTCGCCACCAACCTTGAAGACAAGAAAGTGTGGCTAGCGGTTAGGCCAGAAAAAGCGCTGATTGGACGAGAGAAGCCGGATGATCAATACAACTGGGCAAAGGGCATCGTTCACGATATTGCGTATTTGGGTGGCACTTCAGTGTATTACGTCAAACTGCCATCTAACAAGATTGTTATGTGTAGCATGGCCAATATTACGCGTCGCCAAGACAGACCCACATGGGACGATGAAGTCTTCATCAGCTGGGAGGCCACCAGTGGTGTGGTGTTACGCGTATGACCCATTCAACTTCTGCCGCCAAACCGAGCGCCGGTGCAGCAGCCCCGCATAAATCACGGATCCTGTTTCCTAAAGGCCGATATGCCACCATGGGCTTTCCGTTTTTCTGGCTACTACTGTTCTTTGCGCTGCCGTTTGCCATCGTTTTAAAAATCAGTTTTTCAACGGCAGCCATTGCGATTCCGCCTTATGAAGCCATTGCGCAGTACGCGGATGAGGTGCTCGAGATTGTTATCAACCTAGAAAACTATATTCGTATTCTTGATGACGATTTGTATTACCTCGCGTATTTGAGTTCTCTCAAAATCGCGTTCTTCTCGACATTGGGCTGTTTGTTCTTAGGTTACCCGATGGCGTATGCCATTGCCCGTGCGCCGGCACGAATGCAAACCGTGCTGTTGTTGCTGATCATGCTGCCGTCATGGACGTCGTTTTTGATTCGGGTTTATGCATGGATGGGGCTGTTGAGTAACACCGGCATTATTAATAGTTCCTTGATATGGCTGGGGGTGATCACCGATCCCATTCAAATACTCAATACCAATGTCGCGGTGTATATCGGCATTGTTTATACCTATTTGCCGTTCATGGTACTGCCGCTTTATGCCACGTTAGTGAAGCTGGACGGGAGTTTGCTCGAAGCGGCGTCCGATCTCGGTTCACGTAACTTCAATACCTTTTGGAATGTAACCTTGCCGTTGTCAAAAGGCGGCATCATTGCTGGCTCCATGTTGGTGTTTATCCCAGTCGTGGGTGAGTTCGTGATCCCTGAACTGTTAGGCGGCCCTGAAACCTTGATGATAGGGAAAGTGCTGTGGCAGGAATTCTTTAACAACCGAGACTGGCCAGTTGCATCAGCATTGGCGATCGTGATGTTGTTGTTATTGATCATTCCGATCACCCTGTTCCATCACTATCAATCCAAAGACATGGAGGCTGACCGATGAAACGTTGGCAATTTTCTACCGTGATGCTCTGGGTCGGGTTGGTGTTTCTTTATCTGCCCATGTTGATCTTGGTGATCTACTCATTTAACGCGTCCAAGCTCGTGACCGTTTGGGGAGGTTTCTCTCCAAAGTGGTATGCCGAGCTGTTTAAAGATGAGCAGATCTTACAAGCGGTCTGGACGAGCCTACGCATCGCGTTCTATAGCTCCACCATGGCGGTAATTATCGGCACGCTGGCGGCATTTGTGATGACGCGATTCAAACGATCATGGGGACGACTTAGCTTGTCGAATATGATCACAGCGCCTCTGGTGATGCCTGATGTGATCATCGGTTTGTCGCTGTTGCTCTTGTTCGTGCAAATGGGCGAGCTGTTTGGCTGGCCAGCAGAGCGCGGCATGACAACGGTGTGGATCGCGCACTCGACGTTTTGTGCTGCTTATGTGGCGGTGGTGGTGTCATCGCGATTGCGGGAACTCGACTTTTCCATCGAAGAGGCGGGCATGGATTTAGGCGCGACGCCGCTGAAAGTCTTCTTTGTGATAACGGTACCTATGATATCTCCTGCGCTGGTGGCGGGTTGGCTGTTGAGTTTTAGTTTGTCGTTAGACGATTTGGTGATAGCGAGCTTTGTCTCTGGGCCGGGATCAACCACCTTACCCATGGTGGTGTTTTCTTCGGTGCGCCTTGGTGTGTCACCCAAGATCAATGCCCTCGCTACGTTGATTATTCTGGTTGTGTCTTTGTTTGCTTTCTTGTCTTGGTATGTCGCCCGTCGAGCGGATCGCAAGTCGCAAGAAGAGATGAAAAAACTCAGTTTGGAATCAGAGCAACATTAGGAAGCCGACCATCATGCAGGAACACGCAGGCTCACAAGGAGCGTCACAATCTATGCAAAATCCGCCGATAGAGCATGCTGCCTCTTATTACGCAGCATCAGCCAATGCGTCAGCACAAAGAGATGTGCTGAACGAAGATATTACCACTGACGTGTGTATTATCGGCGCGGGCTATACCGGTTTGTCCTCCGCGTTGCATCTGCTAGAAGCGGGATTCAACGTCATTGTGCTGGAAGCCGCAAAAGTGGGTTGGGGGGCGTCTGGTCGTAATGGCGGGCAGATAGTGAATAGCTACAGCCGTGATATCGACGTGATAGAGAAAACGGTCGGTGCAGAAAGCGCGAAGCTGTTTGGTGAAATGGCGTTTGAAGGCGGCAAGATCATTCGTGAACGTGTTGAAAAATACAACATTCAATGTGATTTGAAAAACGGTGGTGTATTCGCCGCGTTGAATGCGAAACAGATGCGAGAACTGGAGCATCAAAAGGCGTTGTGGGAACGCCATGGTAACAATCAACTGGAACTGTTGGATACGACTGAAGTTCGCAGTGTGGTTGATACCCAGAGTTATGTGGGTGGTCTGCTCGATAAGTCGGGTGGGCATATTCATCCGCTCAACTTGGCATTGGGCGAAGCGGCGGCAGTAGAGAGCTTGGGCGGAAAAATCTACGAGCATTCTGCCGCGATCCGTATTGAGCGTGGTGAACCTGTCAAAGTGTTTACCGATAAAGGCTCGGTAACGGCATCATTCTTGATTGTGGCAGGCAACGCCTATTTGGGTGGACTGATGCCAGAACTTCGCGCCAAATCGATGCCATGCGGGACACAAGTGATTGCTACTGAGCCATTGACCGACACTCAAGCCAAGAGCTTGTTACCACAAGATTACTGCGTAGAAGATTGTAACTACTTACTGGATTACTTCCGGTTATCTGGCGACAACCGCCTGATTTACGGTGGTGGTGTGGTTTATGGCGCAAGAGATCCCGCCGACATCGATGCGATTATACGTCCCAAAATGCTCCAAACGTTTCCTCAGTTGAGTCACGTTAAAGTTGATTATCGTTGGACGGGCAATTTCTTAATGACCTTGTCGCGACTACCGCAGATGGGACGGATTGGTAGCAACATCTACTACTCACAGGGGTGTAGCGGTCACGGTGTCACTTATACCCATTTGGCGGGACGGTTGATATCGGAAATGATGCGTGGTCAGGCCGAGCGTTTTGATGCATTTGCCAGCTTGCCTCACCTTCCGTTTCCTGGCGGACATAAACTGAGCGTGCCTTTCTCTGCGTTAGGCGCTTGGTATTACACAGTCAGAGATAAGTTTGGGATATAGCGATAGAAACACAAAGCGCCCATGTTGGGGCGCTTTACTGGTTCGAATGATATGTTTTTGTGCTTAGAAGTTTGCTGGTGTCGTTGCACTGAAGATTCGGCATTCCTCTTCGAATGGATTCGCAAAGCGGTGAGGGCGATTGCTGTCGAAGTAATAGCTATCTCCGACCTCTAACACATAAATATCATCGCCAACCGTGAGTTCCAGTTTTCCTTCAATCACAAGGCCAGCTTCTTCACCTTCATGCTGAAGCATGTCTTCACCTGAGTTTGTGCCTGATGGATAGATTTCAGACAAGATAGACAAGGCGCGATTGGGGAAGGCTTTGCCAACCACTTTCATTGAAACGCCATTAGAACCAATCTCAAGCAGATCTTCTTGTCGATAGATAACCGGTGTGGATTCGCTTTGGCTGATATCAGTAGAGAAAAACTCAACCAGAGACATTGGGATGCCAGACAGCACTTTTTTGAGAGAGCTTACGGATGGGCTGACACTGTTTTTCTCAATCATTGAAATAGTGCTGTTGGTTACGCCTGCACGTTTCGCTAACTCGCGCTGAGATAATCCTCGGTTTTTACGAACGGCCTTGAGGTTTGCACCAATATCCAATGTCCCACTCTCCTTTGACTCAGTAACACATTTTACTACTGTAATAGATTTTGAACGTGCGATCCTACTTGGTGGGCTGTGATAAGCAAGTATTTTGTGATGGTGTCGTCACAACGTAAAAAATATTCACCAAACTATGATAGAGGAGTTTGAGGTTTTAACGGGTTGCTGAGACGGAAAAACCCCTAATTTACGCCAGATTTCATATACACGTCATTGAGTGATCTGAGCCAGAAGATTATCAATCAAATGCTCAATATGTATATTTTTCGCTTCACCTCGCTGTGGTGAATACGTTAATCTTTGTTGATTATATTTTACACGGGTGCTGGTCATGAGTTCTACATCATCAAAACTTGCGCATACACAGTCCTATTACGCTGCGACGGCTAAATATAGCCAGCGTTACCCTGAACTGACAGAGTCGGTAACGACGGATGTCTGTATTATTGGCGGCGGATTTAGTGGGGTGAACAGTGCGATAGAACTTGCGTTGCGTGGGTATTCGGTGGTGTTGTTGGAAGCCAACAAAATTGGCTGGGGCGCATCGGGGCGAAACGGTGGAGAGCTTATTCGCGGTATTGGCCATGGTGTTGAGCAGTTCACCCAGCAGATTGGCAAAGAGGGCGTTGATGCGATAAACCGCATGGGCATAGAGGCGGTAGAGATCGTCAAAAATCGGGTCGAAACATTTAACATCGACTGTGATCTGACGATGGGTTACTGCGATCTCGCGCTAAAACCCGCGCACATGAAAGAGCTAGAGGAAGACTTCAGTGGTTTGAAACAAGCTGGCTATGAGCACGAAATCCGCATGCTAACGAAAGATTCGCTGACGGAAGTGATTGGTTCAGATCGCTACATTGGCGGCATGTTGGACATGGGAAGTGGGCATCTCCATCCCTTGAATCTCGCCACAGGCGAAGCGGCTGTGGCTGCCAGCCTTGGTGTTCAATTGTTCGAAGATAGCGCCGCGCTAGAAATTGTTAAGGGAAGTAAGCCTCTCGTAAAAACCGAGAGAGGGCAGGTGAGTTGTCAGTATGTTCTGTTGGCGGGCAATGCTTATATTGGTCACAAGTTAGAACCCTATGTTGGGGGTAAAGTCTTACCGGCAGGCAGTTACATTATTGCCACTGAGCCGTTAACGGATGCTCAGGTAGATAGCATTATTCCGAAAAACATGGCGTTTGCCGACCTGAGTATGGCGCTGGATTACTACCACCTTTCAGGTGATAACAGACTGCTGTTTGGTGGGCTTTGTACCTATTCAGGGAAAGATCCTAAAGATATCACAGCGGCATTGTTACCCAATTTGGAGCGTGTTTTCCCTCAACTCAAAGGGGTGAAAATTGATTTCGAATGGGGCGGGATGATAGGTATTGGTGCAAATCGCCTTCCGCAAATCGGCCGACTTCCGGATGCGCCGAATATCTTCTATGCACAGGCTTACTCAGGCCATGGCGTGAACGCGACGCACATGGCAGGAAAAGTCATTGCTGAAGCCATATCAGGCACCGCGGAACGTTTTGATGTATTTGCTAAAGTGAAACATATGACCTTCCCTGGTGGCCCATTGCTTCGTTCGCCTCTGCTCGCTATCGGCATGACCTATCATCGAATCAAAGAAGCACTTCAGTAACGCAAGTGCTTATACCCAAGCAACCTGAAGATGCTCGATTTCAGAGGCCATCAGAGTGTTCAATTCAAGGCAAATTCTTGTAGGGATAGTCACTCTATTTCAAGGGAATTTAACGATGAAGTGGACACTCTGAGGGCCTCCCTTCGGGCGAGTTTACTGACGCCATGCTCGGTGTTGTCCCTTTTTGATGGAACTCACTACATCGGCAAAGGGACGCCTTGATCATAACGTCAGTAAAGCTCGCTCAATCCTGCATCTTCAGGTTGCTTGGGTATACACAGCTCTTGATTTCTTTAAATAATAAATTCAGCCACTTAGCGTCTCAAAAATAAGCTTGAGGCGCGTTGTCATACTTTTCTAGTTTTCCGGTCTATTAACTATCCGAGTAATCTGAAAATACGCATGGTTAGATGTTGCTTTGATCACTCAAAGCTAGCTAACTCTGCAATACTTTTCTAATGCAACGAGGGAAGTGTCTTAACTGGGCGCTTGTTAATCAGGAGAAAGAAATGGCTGGAAAACGTAACAAAGTGACCTTCACGAGTGGCGGGCTAGAGTTGGCTGGGTTGCTGGAAACCCCAGAACAGAACGTTCGTGGCTATGCGTTGTTCGCTCACTGTTTTACCTGTGGCAAAGATGTGGCGGCGGCTTCGCGTATTTCTCGCGCCTTGGTCAATATTGGTTTCGCTGTTTTTCGATTCGATTTCACTGGCCTTGGTGGAAGTGACGGGGATTTCGAAAACACGAACTTTTCATCCAATGTTGACGATCTTGTTGCTGCGGCTGATTTCTTACGTGACAACTACGAAGCGCCATTACTCCTAATCGGTCATAGCCTTGGTGGTCGCGCCGTGTTGTCGGCATCACGTCGTATCCCTGAAGTGGCGGCCGTTGCGACAGTGGGTGCGCCTGCGGATGCCGATCATGTTTCTAAGCAGTTCGCAGCACACGTAGAAGATATTGATGCAAATGGGCAAGCGGAAGTGAGCCTCGCGGGTCGTCCGTTTACCATCAAAAAACAATTCCTTGATGACATTCGCGCCGAGAACGATGACATCGAAAACTTGCGTGTTCCGTTGTTGGTCATGCACTCGCCCATCGATAAAATTGTTCTGATCAAAGAAGCAGAGAAAATCTACACCCGCGCCAAGCACCCGAAAAGCTTCGTCACGTTAGATACAGCAGACCATTTGCTAACCAACAAAGACGACGCCCAATACGTGGCCGAATTGATTGCGGCTTGGTCTCAGCGCTATATCGACAAAGCCTCGCCAATCAAAGAGGCTGAAGTCGGTGTGACGCGTGGTGAAGTGCTGGTGAGTGAACACAACAAAGCCTTTACGCGCACTATTCAGACTGACCATCACCAATGGTTTGCTGATGAACCGATTGATTTCGGGGGTGACAACCTTGGCCCTGATCCTTATGAGCACTTGTTGGCTGGTTTAGGCGCATGTACGTCCATGACCATTCGTATGTATGCCAATCGAAAGAAGCTTGCCTTGGATGACGTAAAAGTCACGTTGTCGCATTCTCGCCAACATGGCGCAGATTGCGAGCATTGCGATGAAGAACATTCCAAAGTCGAAGTGCTTGCTCGTACGATCGAGTTGGTGGGGAATTTGACGGAAGAAGAACGCCAGCGCTTACTTGAAATCGCGGATAAGTGTCCGGTACACAAAACCTTGGAAAGCAAGATTGTGATCACCACGGCGTTGGCGGACTAAAAGATAGATCCTAGGGAGAGCAGGTCCTAGGAAGAGCAAAAGCATGACAGTGCTTCCTATCTTCAAAGAACCGTTGCAGTACCCAGTACCTTCTTCCCTCCAAACCAAAACGGGCAGTGAATATCACTGCCCGTTTTTTATTGAGATGTTGTTGACGTTATAACGCTATCCATGTCGCTTTCACTTCGGTGTATTTCTCAAACGCATGAAGTGATTTATCGCGGCCGTTGCCGGATTGTTTATAGCCACCAAACGGTGCGGTCATGTCGCCGCCGTCGTAGTGGTTAATCCATACCATGCCGGTGCGCAGCGCCTTCGCTGTTTTGTGTGCTTTGGAGATATCAGATGTCCATACCGCAGCAGCAAGGCCATAATCGGTATCATTGGCGATAGCGACCGCTTGCTCAGGTGTATCAAAGGTAATGACTGACAGCACGGGGCCGAAAATTTCTTCTCGGGCGATAGGCATTTCATTGTTCACATTATCAAACACCGTGGGCTCAACGAACAAACCGCCTGTCTCTGGCATGACTCGACGCCCTCCACAGACCATGGTTGCACCACTTTGTGCCCCTTTTTCGATATAACCCAATACGGTATCCAGTTGTTGCTTATCGACCACTGCGCCCACTTGCGTGTCTGGGTCTAGAGGATGACCGGGTTGCCAGTCCTTGAGATGTTCAACGACCTTCGCAACAAAAGCATCTTTGATTGACGCCTCAACTAACAAGCGAGAGCCTGCAGTACATACTTCCCCTTGGTTGAACGCAATCGCAGAGGCTGCAGATGCCGCTGCAGCATCAAGGTCGGGTGCATCAGCGAATACAATGTTTGGGCTTTTGCCGCCAGCTTCTAGCCAGACGCGTTTCATGTTGGATTCGCCCGCATAGATCATTAGCTGTTTAGCAATCTTGGTCGAGCCAGTAAAGACGAGGGTGTCTACATCCATATGAAGGGCGAGTGCTTTGCCGACGGTATGACCGTAACCGGGTAAGACGTTTAATACGCCTTTTGGCATACCCGCTTCAATGGCGAGCTCACCTAATCTGATTGCGGACAGCGGCGATTTTTCAGACGGTTTCAATATCACTGAATTGCCAGACGCTAAGGCTGGGCCCAGTTTCCAACACGCCATCAGCATCGGGAAGTTCCAAGGAACGATAGCAGCAACGACTCCAATAGGCTCGCGAGTGATCATCCCTATTTCATTATGCGGTGTTGGGGCGAGCTCATCATAGATTTTGTCGACGGCTTCACCCGACCAGCGAATGGCGCGGGCAGCACCGTTTACATCTACGGCTTTGGAATAACGAATGGGCTTGCCCATATCCAACGTTTCCAGAATGGCTAGCTCGTCACTGTTTTCTTCAATCAGCTCGGCAAAGCGAATGACGATTTTTTTACGTTCTGCAGGGGGTAAATGTGCCCACACACCGGATTCAAATGTTGCTCTGGCGTTGGCGACGGCCACGTTAGCATCTGCCAGATCGCAACTGGCTACCTCGGCCAATGCGCGTCCATCTATTGGGCTAATGCAAGAAAACGTAGCGCCGGAAGCGGCATCTTGGTGTTCGCCATTGATAAATGCTTGTCCTTTGATAACCAGTGAATCGGCGAACGATTCCCAGTCTTGACGTGACGTGCGAGATGTCATATCTGCCCCTTTAGTCCATGTGAAATGCTGATATTTTGCCACTGTGCCCTATTTCAAAATATTTTACAAATAGTGCTGTAAATTGTTTTTATATTGAACATAGGCCATTTACTGTTCGTTATATTTGACATAGTATTGCAAATATTGCTCAGCTAGCAACAACTCATTAACAACAATGACGGCATGGAAGGATACCTGACTATGGCAGTGCAAAAACCACACAATGAGGGCGTGACTCTAGATAATTTCTGGATGCCTTTCACCGCAAATCGCCAATACAAAGAAACGCCTCGTTTGCTCGCGAAAGCGAAAGGGATGTATTACGAGGACATTGACGGAAATCCTGTTCTTGATGCGACCGCGGGTCTTTGGTGTTGTAACGCTGGGCATAGTCGACGAGAAATTTCTGAGGCGGTGAGCCATCAAATTTGTGAATTGGATTATGCGCCGACGTTTCAGATGGGGCATCCATTGCCGTTTGAGTTAGCACAGCGCCTTGCTGAGATGGCACCTGGCGATCTCAACCGTGTCTTTTTTACCAATTCCGGATCGGAATCAGGCGATACGGCACTGAAAATTGCGCTGGCCTATCAGCGAGCGCGAGGTCACGCTAACCGCACCATGTTTATTGGTCGCGAATTGGGCTATCACGGTACAGGGTTCGGTGGTATTTCAGTGGGTGGCATGGTGAATAACCGTAAAGCGTTTAACGGTCAGCTTTTACCAAGTGTTGCGCATCTTCCTCATACCTTAGATATGGAACGAAATGCGTTTTCAAGAGGATTGCCAGAGCACGGTATTGAAAAAGCTGATGCCTTGGAGCAACTGATTGCTTTGCATGGCGCAGAGAATATTGCCGCTGTGATGGTCGAGCCAATGTCTGGCTCGGGCGGTGTAGTGTTACCGCCAGTGGGTTATCTGAAACGCCTTCGCGAAATTACCCTTAAGCATGACATCTTGTTGATTTTTGATGAAGTGATCACAGGTTTTGGTCGTGTCGGTGATGCCTTCGCCGCGCAACGTTGGGATGTGACGCCGGATATCATTACCACCGCAAAAGCGTTGACCAATGGTGCAATTCCAATGGGAGCCGTGTTGGCGAGCGAACGAATTTATGATGCTTGCATGCAAGCACCCGAAGATACCATCGAACTGTTCCATGGTTACACCTATTCAGGGCATCCGGTTGCGGCAGCAGCGGCATTGGCGTCGTTGAATATCTATCGTGATGAAAAACTGTTTGAGCATGCCCGAGAAATGGAAACCGAATGGCAAGACGCCGTGCATTCTCTGGCGAGCCACCCCAACGTGATTGATGTGAGAAACACAGGACTTATCGCGGGTATTCAACTTGCTCCAAGTGATAAAGGAGCAGGAAAGCGTGGTTATGATGTCTTTACTCGCTGTTTCCATGATGGGGTGCTGGTGCGAGGGTCAGGCGACATCATCGCTATGTCACCGCCGTTGATTTTGGAATCTACACATATTGATCAGATGGTGAGCACGCTGGAACGCGCCATCAAAAACGCGTTATGAGTTAATTAAGGAAGATATGGATATGTCTGTAACACACTACATTGATGGTAAATACACAGCGGCGAGTGAAAGAACGCAATCCTTGTTTAACCCAGCAACGGGAAAGGCATCTGGTGAAGTATCACTGGCGTCGGTGTCTGAAACCGAAGCTGCCATCGCATCGGCGAAAGCGGCGTTTCCAGCATGGTCTGAAACCTCACCGCTGCGTCGTGCGCGTGTGATGTTCAAGTTCAAAGCGCTCGTTGAAGAACACATTGACGAACTGGCTGCACTCATCACCAAAGAACACGGCAAAGTGCTGGATGATGCGAAAGGTGAGCTGACTCGTGGTTTAGAAGTGGTGGAATTCGCCTGTGGGATCCCACACCTATTAAAAGGTGAAATGACGGAGCAGATTGGCTCTGGCATTGATGCATGGTCGCTTAACCAGCCACTGGGCGTTGTTACAGGGATCTCGCCGTTTAACTTTCCCATTATGGTCCCCATGTGGATGTTCCCCATCGCGATTGCGTGTGGAAATACCTTCGTGATGAAACCCTCGGAGAAAGATCCTAGCTCGACGCTGCGTATTGCCGAACTGTTAACAGAAGCGGGGCTGCCAGATGGTGTGTTTAACGTTGTTAACGGTGATAAAGAAGCCGTCGACGTACTGTTGACTCATCCTGACGTGCAAGCTGTGAGCTTTGTGGGCTCAACACCCATCGCAGAATATATCTACAGCACCGCCTCGGCACACGGTAAACGTGTTCAAGCATTGGGTGGCGCAAAGAACCACATGGTGGTGATGCCAGATGCTGATCTTGACCAAGCCGTTGCTGCGTTAATGGGCGCTGCATATGGGTCGGCGGGCGAACGATGCATGGCGATTTCTGTTGCCGTTGCCGTGGGCAATGTCGCAGACACCTTGATCGAAAAGCTAACTCCGAAAGTCAAAGAGCTTCGGGTCGGAAATGGCGAGATTGAAGGCATGGAAATGGGCCCGTTGGTCACGGCTGAACACCTTAAGAAAGTAGAAGGTTATGTGGCGACAGGTGTCGCTGAAGGCGCAACGCTGGTGGTTGATGGTCGCGGCGTCACACCTGAAGGTGGTGATGGCTTCTTCTTAGGGGGATGCTTGTTCGACAACGTCACAGAAGACATGACCATTTATCGCGATGAGATCTTTGGCCCTGTACTGGCAATCGTACGTGTGCCAGATTACGCCACGGCAGTTCAACTCATCAATGACCATGAGTTTGGCAATGGCACAGCGATATTTACTCAAAACGGCGATGCCGCACGACAGTTCTGCCATGAAATACAAGTGGGTATGGTTGGCGTGAATGTTCCCATACCCGTGCCGATGGCTTTCCATAGTTTTGGTGGTTGGAAGCGTTCTCTGTTTGGACCTCTGCATATGCATGGCCCTGATGGTGTGCGTTTTTACACGCGTCGAAAAGCGATTACGGCGAGGTGGCCGACAGGTATTCGAGCAAATGCAGATTTTGTCATGCCAACCATGAAGTAGCGCTGATATTGCCCCTCAATGACGAAGGCACGTGTGCAGTGAGACAAAAACAAGAAGGAGCCGTTAGCGGCTCCTTCTTTTTTGTATGGTCAGTTTCACTGTTTGGCTTGTCAGATTCTTTCTGAGTTAGCCTCGCACAAGTTATGCGACGAATGGGTATTCGAGTCGTTCTGGCTTACTGAGTTGGTAGCCTTGGAAAAGATCAAAGCCTAGCTTGCGCGCAAAGAGATACTCTTCTTTGGTTTCGATTTTCTCAGCGAGGAGCTGAAAGTTGAAGGCTTGGCCATATTCCTGCACGAACTGGGTGATGGAATCTAACGACAGGGCACGAAAATCAATTTTGATGATATCGGCAAGTGCGAGAAAAGGGATCCAATCATTCGAAGGAACGAAGTCATCGAGGGCGATGCGGTATCCTTTACCTTTCAAATCAGCGAGTTTTTCATAAAGTGCTTTGTCAGCCGTACAGTCTTCAAGCACCTCTATAACAAGGTTTTCGGCAGGGTACTGCAGGGCGATATCACTGAGTAAACTGTCGTAGCAGAAATTCACAAAGCACGGCAGACCGTTAGAAATTGCTTCATCAGACAAATTTCCTTCCATAAAAAGGTCGTCGAGTATGCTTTGTGTGGCTATGTTGGCATCAATGCAAGGAAACGCGTCTCGAAGTCCATCTCGAAACAAAAACTCATATGCGACAAGATCTTTTTGCGCATCATAGATCGCTTGTCTTGCAAGGTTCAAACTCATAGAAAGACACAATACCTTCAACTAATGGGTGTAAAACTAAGTGTATATCACGTCTCAAATGTAAGAGAATGAGTTAAGACTGATATTTCGCGATGAGAAATAAAGAAGCGAACATGACTAACCAGATGCTGATAGCTCAGCATCACGTCAAAAAGTCATCAACGAGTTTTCGATTAGTTTTCGAATTTCCGAGTTTCTAGCGTGCAGCCCGTCGGGGTGCATGAAAGTACGGACCCTTGAGTGTACCAATCGCCAAGCACAATTCGTTGAGCAGGATCATTCTCGACAGACAAAGTATGGATCATCGGTCGATGCGTGTGCCCGTGAATAAGTTGTTTTACCCCATAGGCTTGCATGACTCGGATAACTTCGTCTGAGTCCACGTCCATGATGTCTTGAGGCTTTACTTGATTGTTTGATGTGCTGCTAGATCGGATCTTCAAACCAATCTTCTGGCGTGTCGACAAAGGCAATCGACGGAACAACCACTGAGCAAACTTGTTGTGAACTTTCTTGCGGTAGCGTTGGTAGCCTTCGTCCTGAATGCACAGGGTATCGCCATGCATGATCAGTGTCGGTTCGCCAAATAGGTCGATAACATGATGCTCGGGAAGCAGCGTCATGCCCGCGGATTTCGCGAAGCGCTTTCCAATCATGAAATCGCGGTTACCGTGAATGAAATAGATAGGTACACCTTTGTCATTCAACGTTTTGAAGGCATTGGCCACATCGCATTGTAGCGGCGTATTTTCATCGTCACCGATCCATGATTCAAACAAATCTCCAAGCACATAAAGCGCGCTGGCAGACGGCGCTTCTTGTTCCATAAAACGGAAGAAGCAAGCAGTAATGTCTGGATGAGTTGGACTGAGGTGGAGGTCTGCAATAAATAGTACGGTCATAAATAAAAGGGCAGTGGTTAAAACCACCGCCCATTGCCACCTTATTCTTCGATGGTTACGCTGTTGATCATCACTTCTTCAACAGGCACATCTTGGTGCACGTAGCCCCAATTGCCAGTTGCAACGTCTTTGATCTTGTTAACCACGTCCATGCCTTCAACTACTTCGCCGAATACACAGTAACCCCAACCGTCCATTGACTCAGATTTGTGGTCTAGGAAAGTGTTATTACCCACGTTGATGAAAAACTGTGAGCTTGCTGAATGCGGTTCCATAGTACGCGCCATTGCTAGCGTACCAATTTTGTTGCTAAGACCGTTGTTCGCTTCGTTTTTGATTGGCGAACGCGATTCTTTTTCTTCCATGCCAGAGGTCATGCCGCCGCCTTGGATCATGAAACCATCGATCACACGGTGGAACAGAGTGCCGTTGTAGAAACCGTCACGGCAGTATTGCAGGAAGTTTTCTGCCGTTGCCGGTGCTTTTTCTGCATTTAGTTGGATTTTGATGTCGCCAAAATTGGTATGAAGCGTAACCATGTTGTGTTCCTCAAAAGAGCATTTAGCTTTAGATAAATGATTCTATCCCAACGGGCGTCACATTCAACCGATTGCGACAGAAAAAACCTTAGAGTGAGGACAGGTGAGTGCATATTGTTCTGAATTCCAACATCCTTAAATCGCTTAGGTATATAGCCTTGCCTTAAATGAAAGGAAAAGGTGTAATATGCAGTTCTTGAATGACGTTAATTACTGGAATGGGTAACCCGACAGCCATGTTGAAAATTTACAACTCCCTCACGAAGAAAAAAGAAGAATTCAAACCAATTGAGCCAGGCAAAGTTGGCATGTATGTGTGTGGGGTTACCATCTACGATTTGTGTCACATCGGTCATGGTCGTACGTTTGTTTCCTTCGATGTTGTGTCGCGTTACTTACGCTTTTCGGGTTATGACCTGAAATTTGTCCGCAACATCACTGACATTGACGACAAGATCATTAAACGTGCCGCCGAAAATGGTGAGAGCTGTGATTCGCTGACCAATCGTTTGATCGGCGAAATGCATGCGGACTTTGATGCATTGAACATGAAGCGCCCAGATGTGGAACCTCGCGCGACAGAGTTCATTGCTGAAATCATCGAGTTGGTTGAACGTCTTATTGAACGTGGCTTTGCTTACGTGGCATCAAATGGTGACGTACTGTTCGAAGTGGCGAAGTTTGACGATTACGGCAAGCTTTCTCGTCAAGATTTGGATCAGCTTCAAGCCGGTGCTCGCGTTAATGTTGAAGAAGCGAAAAAGAGCCCGCTTGATTTCGTGCTTTGGAAAATGTCGAAGCCGGGTGAGCCTACGTGGGAATCACCATGGGGCGCAGGTCGTCCAGGTTGGCACATTGAGTGTTCTGCAATGAACTCAGCAATCTTGGGTAATCATTTTGATATTCATGGTGGTGGTTCAGATTTGACCTTCCCGCACCATGAAAACGAAATCGCGCAATCTTGCTGTGCGCATGATACCCAGTACGTGAATACGTGGATGCACAGCGGCATGGTAATGGTTGACCGTGAGAAGATGTCCAAATCACTGGGTAATTTCTTTACGATTCGCGATGTATTGGGTCATTACGACGCTGAAACGGTTCGCTACTTCTTGATGTCAGGCCACTACCGTAGCCAACTGAACTACAGTGAAGAAAACCTCAAACAGGCACGTTCTGCCGTTGAGCGTCTTTACACCTCACTGCGCGGTTTGGATTTGTCGGTTGCTGCTGAAGGCGGTGAAGCATTCGTTGAGCGTTTCAGAGCAGCAATGGATGATGACTTCAATACACCTGAAGCGTACTCAGTGTTGTTTGACATGGCGCGTGAAATTAACCGTCTAAAAGCAGAAGATGAGTCATCAGCTGCGAAGCTTGCCGCGTGTATGCGTGAACTTGCTGACGTGCTTGGTCTATTGGGCCAAGAGCCAGAAGCATTCTTGCAAGGTAATGCGCAGGGGGGTGATGACGAAGTGGCTGAAATTGAAGCGCTGATCAAAGCACGTAATGATGCACGCGCAAGCAAGGATTGGGCAGCAGCCGATGCTGCTCGTGATGCATTGGCAGCCTTGAATGTCGTACTGGAAGACGGTGCTGGTGGCACCACTTGGCGTCGTAAGTAAATACGACACCCAAACCATGAATAACTAGACGGAGCTTTGGCTCCGTTTTTTTTTTCTGAAGATGATGGAAAAGCAAGCCAATTGAAAAATATCAGTGTGGAAAGGGAAAAGTGAAACACACCAAGTAAAGGCTCATTAACAGATCACTATCGCCATTGAAGGGCATTTATTGGCGTTATAAAACGGATATCATTTCATGCCATCAGCGTTTTCGACTTTAACTCTATGAAAAATTTAGAATGACCAAATTTCTGTGCATTTTAAATACAGAAAACACGCCATTATCTTAAATTTAATACAAGAAAAATCCCTGTTTATTCCATGATGTCGGTAGACAACGTAAAAGGTTATGCGCCTCATTGAAGTGGCCAGATGGGGTTTAGTGGTGAAGCTGTACATGGACTTTTTATGTTGCTCTATAGGGTCTGTTGATCTTTGGTGGTTAAATTTTGTTCTAGTTAAAAGCATAAAACACTTTTGGCACGGGACGCGCAGTTGAACCCTTCGGGCAGCGTTTTTAGCGACTTTCTCCTGCGTTATCGACTTCTCATGTAGGCCAGCTACATATCGAAGTCTCTGCCTTGTATAAAGCCGCTACAAACAGCGGCAAAACACATCACCAAAGATCAACAGACCCTAGGAAAAGAGATTAACGATAAATATGTAAGGACAGCAGCAATGAACAAATTAATTTTTTCAACAACACTACTGAGCACGCTCATTTCTACTTCTTCAATTGCCTATGAGGTCTACTCCAACAACGATTCATCGCTTCTTCTTGGCGGCAGGATCGAACCCCGTTTTAATGTTTCCGATGCAAACGAAGTTAATCCCGGGGACAGTTCATTTGAAGATATTAGCCGAGCGCGCATCTATGTTGATGGCACTACCCGCGTTAATGACGATGTGTCTGTGTTTGGTTACTACAACGGAGAGTTTACTTCTGGCAGTTCTGACATCGAGAATCGCTATATGTACGCAGGTATAGCGACTGGCTTTGGCGCACTCTCATACGGTAAGCAAGATTCTTCACAGGTCATTCTGACCGACGTTACCGACATCATGGAAACGTTTGGTGGTAGCGCCGCAGATCTCGTGACGGGAAACGAAGATAAACGTGAAAACAACTTTGTTTACAAGCTAGAGATCCCATTTGGTGTGACGGCGACGGCTAACTATGTCGCGTCTGATCAAGAGGACAATGACAGCGCCGGTATCTCGCTCATGTATAACGACCCGATAGGATTCGCCTTTGGTGCGGGCTATGTGGGAGGCAAGCAAGGGGCTGTAGGGAGTCAGGTTGATGCTGACCAGATGAACTTCGTTGCCTCTTACACCTTGGGTGATTTCTACATTGGTGGTGTTTACGTGAACGGTGAAATCGACGACGTGGATGTAGACGGTTATGAGATCGCAGCGGCCTATACATTAGGTGATGCGATTTTCCGTTATGTATATAACAACCGCGACACTGACAATGATGCGAAGATCACTAACTATCTCGTTGATTACCATGCAATCGAAGGGGTTTATAACCTAACCACAAACTTTGTTGGCTACATGGGTTATGAGTTCAATCGTCTGGATGGCAAAGTCAATGATGACCAGTTGCAAGCTGGTATGCGTTATAGCTTCTAACGGTTAATCATCTAATAGATGAAATAGAAAAGGAGCCGTTCAGGCTCCTTTTCGTATTTTGGAAGGGACGAGTATCGCCCTGTCCCCGAAATTGCTTAGTTAAGACCAGGGAAGAGCGCACGCATACCGTTCGCGATGAACTCAATACCTAGCGCACCAAGGATAAGACCCATAATACGCGTGATGACGTTGATACCGGTTTGGCCAAGGAATTTCACGATGGCTGGCGCGAGACGAAACAGTCCCCAAATACCTGCGGTGAACACGCAAATCGTGATGATTAAGCCAACAGTATCGACAGACGTTGGGTAGCGGCTCGAATAAACAATGGTAGAGCTAATCGCACCAGGGCCAGCGAGAAGCGGCATAGCGAGAGGCACAACGCCGATTTGTTCACGGCTGATGGACTCAGACTGTTCTTGTTTGTTTTGTTTATCCTCGCCGAGCTTACCATTCATCATGGTAAAAGCGATGCTGACCAGCAGCATACCGCCCGCTACTCTGAACGAATCCAGCGAAATACTGAATACATCTAACAGCAGCTGGCCAGCAAGCAGAGACACCACAAGAATCGCTGCAACCGCAATACTGGCGGTGTAAGCGGTTTTGTTGCGCTCGGCACGGTCTAAGTGGGCGGTGAGTGAGACAAAGATAGGCATAATGCCAAGAGGGTTTACCGCAGCAAACAACCCAATGAAAAACTGAAAAAATATTACAAGCTCGATGCTATTCATTTCCAATCACTCGGTCGGTGAATAAGGGAGGTATGATATCGATCGCAAAATGGCGATCGCGGGCGCTAGTATAGCGTTGAAATAACAAATGCCAATCAGTAGATAACGACAAAGAACGTTGCACAGAAGTAAGAGGAATTGTTGGCGTTAAATTCACGTAAATTACGCTAAGTGTACTAAATGTAATCGGAAAATTTAGTGTGGCAACTTATCAATACGCATGTCGCTTAATTTGTATGTGTGATCGTGGTCACATATGAAAATCTTGCTCTCCTTTTACGATGAAAAGGCGTTATACATATGTGTGAGACACAATGCACATGTGTTACATTCACGTAGTTTGTTTGTGGAATTACGCTTTCAAAACAGCGATTGTAGAGTGTTTTGATTAGAAAGTGAGCGGAAAGTGAAAAACTTTATGAAAGTTTACTACACATGATCCGGATCAACTTTCTGCTTCTCTGAAAATCTATAATCAGTTTTGAAAGTTATTTACTAAATGCTTGCTAAGGCTCATAGGACGACGTGAGTTACTTAGTTCTCTAATCAAATGAGCATGTAGTTACTAAATAATTTTTGAACTTTAGGTATGTAGGAGACAACTATGCCTGTAACTAACGTAGCCGAACTCAATGCAATGGTTGAGCGTGTAAAGAAAGCGCAGAAAGAATTTGCCACTTACTCACAAGAGCAAGTAGACAAGATTTTCCGTGCTGCATCTCTGGCTGCTAACAATGCCCGAATTCCTCTAGCCCAGCAGGCTGTTGCCGAATCTGGTATGGGTATTGTCGAAGACAAAGTGATCAAGAACCACTTCGCTTCTGAATTTATCTACAACAAATACAAAGATGAAAAAACCTGCGGCATTTTGGAAGAGAACGACGAGTTCGGTACTTTCACTATCGCTGAGCCAGTGGGCATCATCTGCGGTATCGTCCCAACAACCAACCCAACTTCAACCGCTATCTTCAAATCTCTTATCTCTTTGAAGACGCGTAACGGTATTATCTTCTCGCCACACCCACGTGCTAAAAACTCAACGAACGACGCAGCTAAGCTGGTTCTTGATGCTGCAGTTGCAGCGGGCGCACCAAAAGACATCATCAGCTGGATTGATGAGCCATCTGTAGAACTATCTAACGCACTGATGAAGCACGACGACATCAACCTTATCCTTGCAACTGGTGGTCCAGGCATGGTTAAAGCGGCTTATTCTTCTGGTAAACCAGCAATCGGTGTAGGTGCGGGTAACGTTCCAGTTGTTATCGATGAAACCGCAGACATTAAGCGCGCAGTTGCTTCTATCCTGATGTCTAAAACATTCGATAACGGTGTTGTTTGTGCATCTGAGCAAGCGGCGATTGTTGTAGATTCAGTGTATGACGAAGTGAAAGAGCGTTTTGCTTCTCACAAAGCACATGTACTGAACAAAGCTGACGCGGTGAAAGTACGTAAAGTACTTTTGATTGACGGCGCACTAAACGCGAAAATCGTTGGTCAGCCAGCGGTTAAGATTGCTGAAATGGCAGGCGTTACCGTTCCTGCAGACACGAAAGTGCTTATCGGCGAAGGCCTAGGCAAA
Source organism: Enterovibrio calviensis DSM 14347 (assembly GCF_000621165.1). Lineage (GTDB taxonomy): Bacteria > Pseudomonadota > Gammaproteobacteria > Enterobacterales > Vibrionaceae > Enterovibrio > Enterovibrio calviensis. The sequence continues at coordinate 460,223 of NZ_KK211217.1, forward strand.
GTATCTTACGACGACGAGTTCGCTCACGAGAAACTGTCTCCAACACTGGGTCTGTTCCGCGCTGATGATTTCGAAGATGCTGTTGCACAAGCAGTTACCATGGTTGAAATCGGCGGTATCGGCCACACCTCTGGCCTGTACACTGACCAAGACGTAAACCAAGATCGCATCCGTTACTTCGGTGACAAGATGAAAACTGCACGTATTCTTATCAACATCCCAACCACTCACGGTGGTATCGGTGACCTGTACAACTTTAACGTTGCACCATCACTGACTCTGGGTTGTGGTTCTTGGGGCGGTAACTCAATCTCTGAGAACGTTGGTCCTAAGCACCTTATCAACAAGAAGACTGTAGCGAAGCGAGCTGAGAATATGCTGTGGCACAAACTACCTAAATCTATCTACTTCCGTCGTGGTAGCTTGCCAATCGCACTAAGCGATTTGGAAGGCAAAAAACGCGCGATGATCGTGACTGACCGCTTCCTGTTCAACAACGGTTACTCTGATGAAATCGTTGCGTTGCTTAAAGCACAAGGCATGGAAGTTCAAACGTTCTTCGAAGTAGAAGCAGACCCAACACTGTCTGTTGTAGAGAAAGGTGCTGCAGCAATGCAGAGCTTCCAACCTGACGTAATCATCGCACTAGGCGGCGGTTCACCGATGGATGCAGCGAAAATCATGTGGGTAATGTACGAGCACCCAGAAACGCATTTCGAAGAACTAGCAATGCGCTTCATGGACATCCGTAAACGTATCTACAAGTTCCCTAAAATGGGTAAAAAAGCCGAATTGGTATGTATCACTACCACGTCTGGTACGGGTTCAGAAGTGACACCTTTCGCGGTTGTTACTGACGACAAGACTGGCGCAAAATACCCACTGGCTGACTACGAATTGACACCACAAATGGCAATCGTAGATGCAAACCTAGTGATGAATATGCCTAAGTCGCTAACTGCTTTCGGTGGTTACGATGCAGTGACTCACGCACTAGAAGCTTACGTTTCTGTTCTTGCGAACGAGTACTCTGATGGTCAAGCGCTTCAAGCTCTGAAGATGCTGAAAGAATACCTACCATCAAGCTACGCGAACGGTGCAACTGACCCAATCGCTCGTGAGAAAGTGCACAATGCAGCGACCATCGCAGGTATCGCGTTTGCGAACGCATTCCTAGGTGTTTGTCACTCAATGGCACACAAAATTGGTGCTGAGTTCCACCTACCACACGGTTTGGCGAACGCACTACTGATTTCAAACGTTGTTCGTTACAACGCAAACGACAACCCAACGAAACAAACAGCTTTCTCTCAGTACGACCGCCCACAAGCACGTCGTCGCTATGCAGAAGTTGCTGAGCACTTGGGTCTTGCGAAACCAACTGACCGTACAGCTCAAAAAATTGAGCGTCTACTAGCTTGGTTGGAAGAACTGAAACTGAACCTAGATATCCCACTGTCTATCCAGGCGGCAGGTGTCTCTGAGAATGATTTCCTAGCGAAACTTGATGAGCTAGCGGTTGAAGCGTTCGATGACCAATGTACTGGTGCGAACCCACGTTACCCGCTTATCACTGAGCTGAAAGAAGTACTAGTGGCTTCTTACTACGGTACAGCGTTTGTTGAAGGTGAAACTTTCGAAGGTACGACTGTTATCAAGAAGAGAGAAGACCGCGACACTGCTAAGCCAGCTGAAAAAGCGAAGAAAGAATCAGCGAAAGCGTAATGATTTGAAGTAAAAAGAAAAAGCCCGCGAAAGCGGGCTTTTTTATTGGCAGTGGCAATACCCTTTGAACTAACAAAAGTCCGACAACGAACGTGAGTGCATTGCCTGATTTGGGTCATTTCAATGAAAAGGGCACAGAAGCGGCTACGGCGAAATTCACCTGCCGATTAACTTGCTGCTTCTAAGATCCGGCCGGTGAAACTGTCGTTTTCAACGATATATGCAGCGCCATCAATCATGTCGAAATTAATCGCAGGATGGTGGTGAACGCTACCATTGTCATAATGACGCATACGTGGCAATACCCCACCAACACGTATGTTTGCATGTTCTAATTCTTCCGCCCAGCTGCGGGTTAAGCCCCGGATGACAGCATTTGAACTGTCGAGACTTTGCTCTTTTCCTATTTCAGCTTGAACGCCGGGAATATTCACAATCACGCCTTTGCGACCTCTATCAAGCATGTTGAACGCCGCACCACGTCCAAATAAATACAGATTAGAGGCAATATCAGCAATAGTGTGGTCAACGGTATCGTTGCTCGCCAATAAGCTAGGAAGGCTGCTGGCTTGCCAGTAGTTGATTAACACGTCCACCGCACCCATCTCGCGATTAATCTCCTCAAACAGAAAGGAAATATTTTCAACGCTTCGATTGGCAAGGGAGAAGGAATAGCAAATACCACCCGTTCTCATGCACGAATCGTAGGTTGTCTGCAGCTTTTGGCGTTCAGTATCGACCAATGCAACACGTGCATTAAGCTTGCAGAAATATTCAGCCATTGCACGTCCTGTTGGCGTGCCTGCTGCAGTAATCACAATGACGGATTTTGCGATATCCATTGTTTGACCTTTCTCGATTAATGACGACTTATTCCATTGTTATACGACATTCATTAACAACTTATACCCAGCTTTTTCAGAGGTGGATAACAATCTTGGACCATGATCTGAGAAAGTGTTACTAAATTGTTTAAAAAAGGGTGTGCAAGCTGTGTGCAAAATGATTTTTTTAGTAAGTGATCACAGTTATGTTTTTTGAGGTGGAAGAAGTTGTCTTGGTGGGTTACTTGTGGTAGGCGTGTATTTATTTCTTTTTAAATCAGAAGGTTAAGCTTTTGCGTTGAGCTCTTGATAGCGTTTGGCGAGTACAAGCTGATTGTATAAGTTTACCGGATCGAGTTCGGTAGTTTTAGGATTTTCAGCAGCAAGCTGTCTTCTCTGGTGTCCCGAGAGATTATGATACACATCTTCGCCCAGATTGTGCGTTCCAGAGGCAGGAAAATGTAGTGCTGACGGGGTCACACAGTGATTGAACCTTGCGCTTGCTATGCCTGCCTTGTGGAATGCATCAGCTTGCGTTCCGCATAGCTCGTAATCTTTTTCTTCTGCCACCAAGCGAGTTGGCTCTGGTAAATTTAATGCATAACGAAGATCAGATTCCGTCGCTTTTTCTGGAAAAGGAGGATTGAGCGGTGTGGTTTCTGTGGCATCCCCAGAGAGCAATGCCAGCATCAATGCAAAATCCGAACGACGCCCCTGCGTAACAGCATGACTTAGGTGGTCACCTAGCTGTACATCAGTTATCAGTTGGGCTTTGTCGAGCGCGTGGATTTGCATCATTCTCTTTCGTTCTTCTGGGTACCTTCTGTTTATCGACAACAGAACGAAAAGCTTTAACTGTTTTTTTGTTTTTTATCCAAGTGTTAGAAACAAAAAAAGCCCGCCAAGGCGAGCTTTATAAAACGTCATTGTTGAGCAGGCGTTAGGCGTTAGGCGTTAAGTGCTTGTTCCAGATCGGCAATAATATCGTCAATATGCTCGATACCAACCGACAGCCGAATCATTTCTGGTGAAACGCCTGCTTGCGCCTGTTCATCTTCGCTCATCTGACGGTGCGTGGTTGAAGCGGGGTGACACGCCAGTGATTTCGCATCACCAATGTTAACCAAACGCTTGAACAAGGCCAACGCATCATAGAAACGCACACCCGCTTCATAACCGTCTTTCATGCCAAATGAAAGAATGGCAGAAGGCTGACCCTTCATGTATTTCTGCGCAAGTGCATGGTGCTCAGAATCTGGTAAACCTGCATAGCTCACCCAGCTGACTTTCTCATGCCCTTGTAGGTACTCAGCAACCTTCAAGGCATTTTCAACATGGCGTTCCATACGCAATGACAGCGTTTCCAATCCTTGCATCAACATGAAGGCATTCATTGGAGATAGTGCGGCACCTGTGTTCCTTAGCGGCACGGTACGGGCACGCCCTATGAAGGCCGCATCGCCAAATGCTTCGGTGTAGACTACGCCGTGGTAAGCCGCTTCCGGTTGGTTGAATACAGGGAATCGTGCTTTGTGCTGTGCCCAAGGGAACTTCCCTGAATCAACAATCACGCCACCCAAGGTAGTGCCATGCCCGCCAATGTATTTGGTTAGCGAGTGAACAACGATATCAGCACCATGCTCGATAGGTTTGCACAGCACAGGTGTAGCAACCGTGTTATCCACAATCACTGGCACGCCTTGCGCGTGGGCAAGCTCAGCCACTTTCGCTAAATCGACGATGTTACCCGCAGGGTTACCGATACTTTCGCAATAAACCGCTTTTGTTTTTTCATCAATCAAAGCCGCGAGGCTTTCAGGCTTGTCATCTTTTGCGAAGCGAACTTCAATGCCTTGCTTTGGCAGCATGTGCGCAAACAAGGTGTATGTGCCGCCGTAAAGCTGTGGTGTAGAGACAATATTGTCTCCAATTTCCGCCAAGGTTTGAATGGCGTAATTGATAGCCGCACTGCCTGCACTGACCACCAGACCAGCAATACCGCCTTCCAATGCTGCCATGCGTTGCTCAAGCACATCATTGGTTGGGTTCATAATGCGAGTATAAATGTTGCCAGGAACAGCCAGATTGAACAGGTCGGCACCGTGCTGGGCGCTATCAAATTCATAAGCAACAGTTTGGTAGATTGGGGTCGCAACAGATTTCGTGGTTGGGTCAGTTTCGTACCCAGCATGAATGGAAAGGGTTTCGTCTTTCATCGTTCTTCCTTGAAACAAACACAGATTCGGTAATATGACAGAAAGCCTAGGCGGTAAAGTTGCACCTGCTCAAGTTTTTCACCTGTGTTTTGAGGCAAGGGTTGGCAGTATCACTATTGAAATGTTTAGGACGAGGGGTAAATGGAGACACTGCGCCTGTTATCGACTCAGTGTCATGGGTGTCATCGTTTGGGCACGTAATGATTCGGCTAGCGAAGGCGAACGCTAATTTGTCTCATGTGTATGCGATAGATAATTGCAAGCAGTAAGCACACAGCTGCGGGCGCAGCGAAAGACCAAGCGCCGAGCAAAGGGAAAATGAACGCACTCACCGTTCCTCCCAATATGAAGCCGATAGCAATAACGCCAAAGAGAACCAACTTACGACGGTTAATAGGCTGCCCTCGTAACTTGGCGCCAAACATCAATCCCAAATCTGTAATGATGCCCGTGATGTGTGTGGTTCGAACAATGGCCCCGCTATAGCTTGTCACCAATCCATTTTGAATACCGCATGCAGCGGCGGCTAAGTAAAGTCCATAAACCGCGTTTTGTTGCATGGGATAGACAGCGCCAAACAGCAACGCAGCTTCGACCAGTAGAAGCACGTCGTAACGTCGACCTAGAGCCAGCGTGCCATCTTTCAAAATGAAACCTGAAAGCAACGCACCACCGAAGAAGCCAGCAAGAATACTGGATAAGTGAACAAGTTGGGCTGGGTGGCTGTTGATCAAATCCGTGCCGATCAATGTGGCGGTACCGGAGAGGTGAGAAATGGCTTGATGCTCAAATCCGAGCAATCCAATGCCATTAACGCAACCTGCAGTGAGGGCAAGAACAAATGCCCCATACTCAACCCATTTGGGAAGCTTGGATATCACGGGTGAACCTATATTAACGTGAGGAGTCGGAAGAGTTGCTCGGCATGAGGCCGATTAACAGAGGGAAGATTTTACATCAAACCGCGTGCGATCACGCGGTTTAGATCAAAAGCTCGAGCAGAAAGCGGTGAGAGGCTCAGGTGCAAGACAGCCACTCACACCAACAATGCACCAAAGCCAAAGAGGAACGATCAGTTAACCGGAATGATGGTGATGTCACCATACACGCTGCACTGGCACGCCAAGCGACGCTTGTCACCGTCCATGTCTAAGGTATCCAGCAGATCAATCTCTTCTTCGTTTTTTGGGCTTAGGTTATTCATACCGGACGTCACATCAATCGCACATGTTCCGCACGCCGCTGACCGACAACCAAAAGGCACTTCGCTTTGCCCAGCATCTTCTAAATCAATCAGCGAACCTCCGCTAGAAAGTTGTACTGAATGTCCTGTGTGACCGAATGTAACGGTTGGCATGGCGATACTCCTAAAGCATGGCAGAGACTGATTTGTGTAAAAAGTCGTTTAAAAAAAGCCGTTTAAAAAAGCTTAGTTGTTGAATGTAAAAATGTCTTGGTACTGATCACGCTCCATTCACACTAGAACACGTTCATGCGTTGTGCATTTATCGCTATAAAAGCTGATTTAGACGAGAAGATAGCAACTGAGAAAAACACGTCTCGAACTTCTGTGCTATTCCTCTTAATACACATATCTCAAAAAGGACACGCCTATGATCTCCGATATTGAACTGTCAGGTCGCAGAGCGCCGCTCGATACCTTGTTGACACATTTGCAGCAATTGAGCCGACGCCGTGATGTGACCTTCTCAGCGTGGGCGGCGGAATTGCTGGAGATCGGGGTGAGCTACTTTGCGGCAACGGCAGGGAAATTAACGCGCGTCGGAGATCAAGAATTGCAGGTTGTTGAGCGTTTTTTCAAGACAGAAGATCGCAGTGGGCGTTGCGCGATGTTCGAAGCGGGAGATACCGCGCCGCTATCGACCTCGTTTTGCGGCATCACAGTGGGCGAGAAAACCCCCATACTTGCGCCTGATACGCGCGTGCATGACAAGCTGAAGGGGCATCTATTTATTAAAAGTTTGCCCGTTGCATACTGGGGCGTCGCCATACACTTTAATGGCATCGTGTGGGGAACGTTGAGTTTTTGTGGCGAGGAAATAGGGGAGGCGCATCCGCTTGATGAAGAAGCCTTGTTGCTCATGGCTGGGCTACTCGAATTAAAGCTAGAAAACGAAGAGTACCGAGAGGAAGTGCGGGGAGCGCGCGAGTCTTATCAGGTGCTGAGTCAAAGACTAGAGAAAATTCAACATATAGATGCATTAACAGAGCTGCCGAATCGCGGCGCGTTGTTTGATTATTTACATCGCGAAGTGAACCAGCTTATTCGTCGAGATGGCGAGGGGGCGATTGCGTTAGTCGATATCGATTTTTTCCATATGTTTAACGAACAACATGGGCATGAAGAGGGCGACCGCATCCTCAAGGGCGTTTCGGTGGCGCTTAGACAAGCGGTGAGAAACTATGATTACGTCGCACGCTATAGTGGCGAACAATTTCTGGTGTGGTTCCCTGATACCTTGCAATCAGAGGTCGCCAAGGTATGTGAACGCATGGCTGAACATGTGGCACAGTGCGAAGTGGACGGGACGCCAGTGACCATCAGTGTCGGTTATTGCGCATTTCGCAGTGACAGCGAAGAGAAGATCCCTTTCTCCAAGGCGCTAGATAAGCTTATCAACCTCGCTCATAGCGCGTTGGTGGAAGCGAAAGGGAAAGGGCGTAACTGCGCAATGTCCGCATCGAAGCGCCCTGTGACCATTACATCATTGTCTTAACACTTTGGGCATCTTATAGAGTTATAAGTCAACAAGTTGTATATGATGATGTAAATGTCTCAATTTTGGGAATTGAAATCATGAGTATGTCTGAAAGTGAAAAAGTGATTCGCCGAATTTATGAGATAACGAATGACTACGAAAAAGGCTTGGACTATCAAATCGATGCGTTAATTCGTATGGGGCTTGAACGCTTCAACCTCGATATTGGCATCCTCTCCATTATTGATGGTGACCACTATGAAATTCGTCATGTGGTCTGCCCTGACGATATACCGATAAAACAAGGCGACTCTTTTCCATATGACATGTCGTATTGCTGGGTGACGTTAGAAGCAGACGGCCCGATAGCCATGGAGCAAGTCGGCAAAACCGATGTTCTCGGCAACCATCCGGCTTATCAAGCGTTTGGCCTTGAGTCGTATATCGGTATTCCCATTCGAGTCAACAACAAGGTGCAGGGCACACTGAATTTCACCAGTCCTAATCCTTATCCGCGCGAGTTTAAGGAAATTGATCTCGATTCACTGTGTTTGATGGCGACTTGGCTTGAAGTAGAGTACGCGCGTCGTTTGCAGCAAGACGAGTTGGAAAAACTCAATGCACGATTGGAGGAGTTAGTTCGGACTGATCCGCTGACAGGGCTTTCAAATCGTCGCCATATGTTTGATCAAATTGATGCCAGCATTAACATCATTAGACGTAAGAAATTGAATGGCGCCGTTATGCTTTTGGATTTGGACCATTTTAAACGGGTCAATGATCAGTTCGGCCATCAAAAGGGCGATGAAGTCCTGGTTGCCGTGTCAGATGCGTTGAAAAGTGCGCTGAGAAATTATGACTGCGTCGGTCGCTATGGAGGCGAAGAATTTATCATTTGGCTCGAAGATGTTGAGCTCTCGCAAGTTAACACTGTGTGCAAACGCATCCGAAAATCACTGTCAAAACTCTCCATTGATTCGCTCAAAGTCACCTGCAGTATTGGTGTTCATTACTTTACGCATGATGAGGTGATCCCGTTTGATAAGGAAAGCGTGATCAATAGGTTGATCAAGAAAGCCGACAGTGCGCTTTTTGAGTCTAAAAACTCCGGGCGAGACCGTGTCACGTTTTTTGATGATTCAGCAAAAATGACTATATCGTAAGCGTAGCGCTAACCATGCAGTGCTAACGATAAAGATACACAGACAGAAAGTAGTTAATTTGATCGTTGATGTATTTGATCGCGGTGTGTCTATCCGCACTATTTCTATCGACGCCAAAGCTGCTTGGAATTTCTCCGCCTTCCGTGACATCCCAAGGAATAAACTTTGCGTATTCGGGCAGAGGCTTGCCGGATTGCACGGAGGAAGGGGACAAAGCGATGAGGTAATCCACATACGTCGCTTTATAAGCTTCTATCTTCGATAAATATTGATCGCTACACGTGATGTTGTACTGGCGCAGCGCTTGGCATGCTGAGGCAACATTGCACGTGTTGCTGGTATACGCACTGAACCCTCTGAAGTAACTGTCCGCCTTATGCGTCAGTATCGACTGAGCAACCAACGAATACCCATCTTCACCATCACAAAGAAATAAAACACTGGGCTTTGCTTTATCACGGTCAGACAAGCCAATAGTCTCTTTTTCGGTCAACCCTTCTTCTCTGTATGAAGTGGATTCGCTTCCTCTCGTCATAAATTTCTTCCTGTTTCCCGTCAACTCAAAGTGAATCGAGTTGATTGCTGTCTTGTGCGCTTTTTGACTATCGCGACAAACAAACACAGCAATGAGAGGCACATGATTAGCCTTAAGATCGCGTGTTCTGCGAGAAAAAACGTAGATATCCCCAAACTGAATGGCGTTGAGTCGTGGTACTTCAATGAGGAATGGGGAAACAACCTAAGCGCGAAACATTTCAATCGTGTGAAGTATTGATTGAATAAATGTTTCACTGGGAATTCGTTGTCGCTGTAATGGAATGTTCACATTTCGTTAAGGTAAGCGTCACATTAGAGCTCTAACTTCTACATCAGTTTTAAACCGAAATCGAAAGCAGTTAGCCCTTTGCGCTGCTTCAACGAATAAATATCGACTTGGAGGTTGATGTGAAACTTAAGACTCTGATTGCGGCATCTACAGTATGCCTGTCAACGTTCGCAGCAGGTAACGCAGCGGCAGCAACACGTGACTACATTAGTATTGTTGGTTCTTCAACAGTGTATCCTTTTGCGACAGTCGTAGCGGAGCGCTTCGGTCGTACATCAGAATTTGCGGTACCAAAAATTGAATCTACCGGTTCAGGCGGCGGCTTGAAGCTGTTCTGTGCAGGTGTTGGCGAAAACACGCCAGACATTACTAACGCTTCTCGCAAAATCAAAAGTTCTGAAGTTGAGCTTTGTGCGAAGAACGGCGTGAAAGACATTGTTGAAGTGAAAGTGGGCTATGACGGCATCGCATTCGCAAACTCTAAGAAATCGCAGCAGTTCGACATCACTTTGAAAGACCTTTTCACTGCGCTCGCGAAAGTCGTGCCAGATGCAAACGGCAACCTTATCGAAAACCCGAACAAAACATGGAAAGACGTAAACGCGTCATTACCAGCAATGAAAATTGAAGTGCTTGGTCCACCACCAACGTCTGGTACTCGCGATGCATTCGTTGAGCTAGCAATGGAAGGCGGTTGTAAGCAGTACCCAGCATTGAAAGCGATGAAAAAAGCAGACAAGAAGAAGTACAAAGCAGTGTGTCACGGTATTCGTGAAGACGGTGCATTCATCGAAGCGGGCGAGAACGACAACCTGATCGTTCAGAAGCTAGACGCTAACCCAAATGCGTTCGGCATCTTCGGTTACAGCTTCCTTGAGCAAAACTCAGACAAAGTACAAGGCGCGAAAATTGCCGGCGTAGTACCAACATTCGATGCTATCGGTGACGGTTCTTACCCTGTTTCTCGTTCACTGTACTTCTACGTGAAAAAAGCGCACTCAGACGTAATCCCTGGCCTTCAAGAGTATGTTGCGGCATTTACATCTGAAGATGCGATTGGTGACGAAGGTTACCTGACTGATCGTGGTCTGATTCCACTATCAGCACGTGATTGGAAACTGGTTCGCAACAGTGCAGTAGATTTAACGCCAAATCTGTAAGTTGTAACCCTTGAGTGGTGGGCCGAAAGGCACACCACTTTTGCTGTATCAGGGATTTAAGGAATAGGGATGACGACATCCACATTGATGGTGATATTAGTGCTGCTTACGTTTAGCGCCTATCTCCTCGCCAAAAAACGCTCCCGAGATGTTGCTACCGTGAACGGTGGTTTGAATACGCTTCACTCTCGGCCTGTGTATTACGGCTCATTTGCTGCCATTCTTGCGGCAATTCCGAGTTTTATATTGCTGGTGATCTGGCAAGCCGTCGAGCCAAGTCTGGTTGAATCTTTGGTCATGGCGCAAGTGCCACAAGCGACCCTTGACTCGCACCAGAATATCCAACTGCTATATAGCCAAATTATCCATATTGCTAGCGGTGTTCTTCAAACAGAAGACCCAATCCTATTGGCAGCAGCAGGACACTATCAACACCTAGAAGGCATCGGCCAGACCTTGCGTTTTGTCGCCGTTGCAGCCTTATCTCTCATGGGGTTGGCATTGGGTTGGCGTATCGTTAAGCCGAAACTGAAAGCAAGACACTATGTGGAAAAATGCCTTCAAATTTTTCTCATGTTTTGTTCAACACTGGCGATTTTGACTACCTTAGGTATCGTCCTTTCCGTGTTGTTTGAAGCCATTCGCTTCTTCCAAATTATTCCAGTGACCGATTTTTTGTTCGGTACTGAATGGTCTCCTCAAATTGCGCTTCGTGCTGACCAGCAAGGTGCAAGTGGCGCATTCGGCGCAATTCCGCTCTTTACCGGTACATTGATGATCTCGTTGATCGCGATGTGTATCGCTGCCCCTATTGGCCTGATGAGTGCGATTTACTTGGCGGAATACGCGTCTCCACGAGTGCGTAATATCGTTAAGCCGATTTTGGAAATCCTCGCGGGTATCCCAACCGTGGTTTATGGCTTCTTTGCAGCATTAACTGCAGCGCCATTCATCCGCGACATCGCGCATTCTATTGGCCTGAGCGGTGCATCTTCAGAGAGCGCGCTTGCCGCGGGAGCCGTCATGGGCGTCATGATTATCCCGTTTGTGTCTTCACTGTCTGATGACGTGATCACCGCCGTTCCTCAAACGCTGCGCGATGGGTCGCTAGGCTTAGGCGCTACGCGTTCAGAAACCATTAAAAGTGTGGTTCTCCCAGCAGCGCTACCCGGCATTGTCGGTGGGTTGTTGCTCGCCGTTTCCCGCGCCATCGGTGAAACCATGATTGTTGTGATGGCCGCAGGCCTTTCAGCGAACCTCACCGCGAATCCACTCGATTCTGTTACCACAGTCACCGTTCAAATCGTGACCTTGCTGGTGGGCGACCAAGAGTTCGATAGCCCGAAAACACTTGCCGCATTCGCACTGGGTTTGACTTTGTTTGTCGTGACCTTAGCGCTTAACTTTGTCGCACTTCGAATCGTGAAGAAATATCGAGAGCAGTATGACTGATAGATTATTGAAAATCGCTGAAACCAAGCGAGCGAAAGTCAAAGCCGGCGTTGCACGTCGTCGCGCCAAAGAAAAGCGTTTCCGCTTTTATGGTGTTGCCTCCATTTCCATGGCCTTTGCTTTCTTGATCGTGTTGATGACGACCATTGTCTCTGACGGCTACACCGCTTTCTACACCACGGAAATCAAACTGACCGTGGATTTGTCTGAAAGCGCGTTAGGCATTGATGGGCAAGACATCAACAAAAAGACATTGATGAATGCCAGCTTCCGCAAAGTGGTACGCAAAGCCATTCTTCAAGAAATCCCTGTTGATGGTCGTAAGAACAAGCGTGCGCTGTATTCGTTTTTATCGAACGGTGCAGAATACGATTTACGCGACATGGTGATTGCCGACCCATCTTTAATTGGACAGAAGATCGAGTACTGGGCGCAAGCCGGCGATAACTTCAACCAATACAACAAGGGCAACATCAAAGCCAGCACCCCTGAAGATGGCCGTCAGTTCAAGAACCAACAAATTGAGTGGTATGACGAACTGGAGCGTGAAGGCAATGTGCGCACAGTCTTCAACAAGAACTTCTTCACCAATGGCGATAGCCGAGATGCAGAACTTGCGGGTATTTGGGGCGCAACCGTTGGCTCGTTTTATACCTTGTTAGTTACGCTAGCCTTGAGCTTCCCAATCGGTATTTCCGCAGCGATTTACCTCGAAGAGTTTGCGCCGCGCAATCGTGCGACTGAGCTGATTGAAATCAACATCAACAACCTCGCAGCGGTTCCTTCGATTGTGTTTGGTTTGTTGGGTTTGGCCGTGTTCTTGAATGTGGCGGATTTACCTCGCTCTGCGCCGGTCGTGGGTGGTTTGGTGCTGACATTGATGACACTGCCAACCATCATTATTTCAAGCCGCGCCGCGATCAAAGCCGTGCCGCCGTCAGTGCGTGATGCTGCATTGGGTGTAGGCGCATCAAAAATGCAAATGGTCATGCACCACGTATTGCCTTTGGCAATGCCGGGCATGCTAACAGGCACCATCATCGGCATGGCCCAAGCGTTGGGTGAAACCGCGCCGCTGCTGATGATTGGTATGGTTGCCTTCATCGTCGAAGTGCCTTCAGGCCCACTCGATGCGGCAACGGCGTTACCTGTACAAATTTATCTCTGGGCAGAAAACCCAGAAAAAGGTTTTGTTGAGAATACATCTGGCGCAATTATGGTGCTGCTAGCGTTCTTGGCATTTATGAACGCATGTGCCGTTATCATGCGTAAGCGCTTAGAGCGCAGATGGTAGGAGTATGGAAATGACAACCACGACCACAACTGCAATGACACACGTTGGCGAATTCCCGCAGAAAAAGAAAATGGACGCGGCTGAGCACACGGCAGCCCCGAAAGAAACCTGTGGTGTCCCGTTTGTAGACGCACCAAGAATGACTGCGAGAGACGTCAGCGTGAGCTACGAAGCGGGCGCAAAGTCAGCCATTCGTAACATCAATCTCGATATTGGTGAGAAGCAAGTACTTGCCATGATTGGCCCTTCAGGCTGTGGTAAATCCACGTTTCTGCGTTGCTTAAACCGCATGAACGACACGGTGCCTGGCTGTGAAGTGAAAGGTGAGATCTTGTTGGATGGCCATAATATCTATGCCAAAGAGCAAGAAATCGTTGAGCTGCGTTCACAAGTCGGCATGGTGTTCCAACGTCCGAACCCATTCCCGAAATCCATCTATGACAACGTGGCTTACGGCCCACGTATTCATGGCTTGGTTGATAGCAAAGACGAGCTAGACGGCGTGATTGAAGAATCACTGCGCCGCGCAGGTTTATGGGATGAAGTAGCATCGCGCTTGGACCAACCAGCAACCGGTTTGTCTGGCGGTCAGCAACAGCGCCTTTGTATTGCACGAAGCATCGCGATTGCACCGGAAGTTATTTTGATGGATGAGCCGTGTTCAGCGCTTGACCCAATCGCAACGGGCATCATTGAAGATCTTATCGAAGAGCTGAAAGAAAACTTTAGCATCGTGATGGTCACGCACTCAATGTCTCAAGCAAAGCGCGTCTCAGACCGCACTGCTTACTTCCACTTAGGCGACTTGGTGGAGTTGAACACCACAGATAACGTGTTTAACAACCCTGAGCACAAATTGACGCGTGATTACATTAGCGGTCGATTTGGTTAATCTTTGTTTCTAAAGAAAAAAGGCGGACATGATGTCCGCCTTTTTTGTGTCATCAGCACAGTCGTTATAACGTTGTTGACTCTATTGTCAGCGCTGGATGATAAGACGTTGACGTTGACGTTGACGTTGACGTTGATCGTTAAAGCGTAAAATAGTGGTATATCGTAAATGTGGTGATGCTGAAAGAACTGCCCAAAAGCAAAATGATTGGCTTGAATGTATTTTTCGCCATTGGAAAAGATAACCAAAAGGTGTTTGCCGACATCATTGATTGGTTTGTCGAAGAAGGCCAATTATTAGGATAAAAAGGGGCAAGCCGGAAGGAGAGAACACTTTGGGTATATTGGTGCAATCGGAGAAACATCAATATACCCATGGCTTGCCCAAAGGTGTGAAGCGTGTTTTGGAGAGATAAGCGGCTTAATTAAAAACGAATATTCGTTCTTAGCCCAAACAGCAGGGCTTTATCTTCTGTTGATACCATGGATTCCACATACTGAAGATCCGCAGTAAAGGTCAACCAAGGTGTCGCTTGATAGGCGTAATATGCTTCAACGCCTTGTTCATTCCTCATGCGAGCATCAAGAGGCAAATTGCCCACATCAAGAATGCCATTAACGGTATCTTTTAAATCGTTGGACAGGGTGAGGTGGTAGTAACCAAGCCCCCAGCTATCTTGTGGGCGATCAAAGAACAGTGCTTGGCCGCCTAAGCCACCAGCAAATGTTGCGTCCAGAATGTTTGGGTTACCATCGGCGACAGAACCACGTAGATAGAGCCCCCAAGCCTCTCGAGGATTTCCTTCATTTTCAGCAATGTTGTGCGTGAACTGCAATCGGGTGTTGTACTTGTACTTGGCGGTTTCAGGTGGCACTTCCCAGTTCATGCCTTCTTCCGTACTGTAGGTATATGAACCGCCTAAGGTTGTCATCCGCCCTGCCCATAGGGTGGTATACGTGGCTGAAACAGCTAAATTAATGCCATCTTCAAATGCATCATCGAGTCGTACTTTCTCGGTATAGCGATTTTTTGGATCGTATGCCATGCCAGTAAAACGCCAAGGTCCTTCAGTATGGTTGACGATAGCGCCTAGAAAAGCAGGGGGTGTGACGCCGCTTGGCGGTGCAGCAAAAGCGACATTCATAAATCCGTGACGTGTTGCGCCGCCGTAAAATGGCGCATGACGCAGTAATTCAAAGGCATCGATTTGACCAATGAGGGCATTGGTCGATGGCGAAAAGCGATGCATGTAATACAAGCCAGAGATAAAGGCGCGCTCGTCATCTTCGTAGCCATAAAACCCAGTGTTAGGCACAGAAAGGCCGTTGATGCCGAGGTTGTTTGCCTCGCCATCTCGGTAAATCAATTGGGTGTGGAAACTGCCACCTTGCCAGAGACCTAGCTTTTCAGTGTCAGCCCCCACGAGCAAATCTAGTCGGTGTGAAGTGTTGCTGGGGCTGCCGTCTACGCCAGATTGCGCAGACTGATAGGTGTTGGTGTATTCCCCTTCAAAGGTGAGGCCTGCATCTTGAATCGTAGAGCGTGCTCCTGCCCAATCGCCAGTGAGTGTGTCTTGCGTGTATACGCTTGTTGCTGCAAGTGCGGCTGGTGATGCCAACATGACAGCAATTGGGATGATTTTTAGTGTTGTTTTCATTATTTGTATGCTTCTTGTTGTTTGCCGTTTTTATGCGGCTTGTCCCTGAGTAAAGGCTCGAGCTTGTGCCAGATGACAAAGCTGGAGCTGACGTTGGCAGCGCATGGATGCAGAAATCGCATCGGAGGCTTCTGGCAACGTGAGATAGCCCCGCTTGAATGCATCAACAACGGTGGCGACATTGCCGGACTCCAGTTCTTGCCAGCTAGTGATGAGCCCTTTGTGTTTTAAGTAGAGATAAAACACGTGGGTGTCGCTGTGCTCTGAATGTTCGTTGGCCTGCAACAAACGCACTATCTCCGCTTTTGCTTTTTCAATGCTTTGCGCCAGAGCGTGGTAGCGCTCTAGATTGACGGACACTGCCATTCGAGAAAAACACGCCTGTAGCGATTGCAATGGGCCGTCTAGGTTTTCATCGTTAGCGATGGTGAAATCCAGCGCATTGATTGTTGTTAATATCGCGTTTCTCTCTGCGGGTAGAATCGCGATGTTGTCATCCATGACGAATGTTTTTACTTCCTTGCATCGCACCAGCAGCGATTGGCGTGCGTCGTGTATGCAGCTAAACATTGTCGTCACCTTTGTGATTCAGGCAGTACAAATACTAGGGATCAGAAGCTAAAAAGAACTAAAATCACCGAAAATCAAAAACCAACTAACTAGTTGTAAATAATGGTTTTTCATGTGAATTCATCGGTTATCACATAGGTTTCAGTGCTGCTTTGACGCCGGGGCTGAAGGTGATGAACGTTTTTCTGCATCGTCATCGATTGCTGTAGGGAGGAGAGTTTGTTTTTGGTGGAAATTGCTGGTGTCGATGTGGCTCGCTGCTGTGAATTTTGAAAGCGAAAGGCCAAGTCCTCTGCAGTTTTGCTGTCGTTTGATTGTCTGTCTGGGAACGGCTTTAACGCTTTGTCCTTCGCTGTCGCGATAGCGTAGCTTCTTAGCTTCTTAGCTTCTTAGCTTCTTAGCTTCTTAGCTTCTTAGCTTCTTAGCTTCTTAGCCCAAAGCCCAAAGCCCAAAGCCCAAAGCCCAAAGCCCAAAGCCCAAAGCACAAAGCCCAAAGCATAAGAAACGGTTTACTGGGTTTGTTTTGTGGTTGGCATGATCAAAGTGCCAAGGCAGAGATGACGGCTCTCATGATGGGAAGTATTGGATAAGCTCGGGAGGCGAGAGGTAAAAAGCAAGAAGCAAGAAGCCTACACCACGAGGCTATAGGCCAGATTAAAAACAGAGAGAAGATTAAAGGCTGGAATTGATGATTTTAGCCTCAGAGGTTGGATGCACCCTGACAATGCCCATGTAGGGGATTTCCATGATGGCTTCGGTGTTGGATATCGAAATGATATTTCGCTGACCTTGATACATATCATGCAGCAGATCGTCGAGATATGGCTGGAACGTCGCCAAATCAAATCCTTCCGAGTGCTCGGTGATGGCAGCGGTGCGTTTATCCACCTCGAGCTTCAAACGGTTACCGCCGTTCACTTGAATACCCGCATCAAATTGCAACGTCACGAAGCCCATTAATCCCTCCGAATCAAACAGCTTCATCCTGACGGCAATGGTGGCATCACCGCCTTCTTTCACTGCCGTTTCAATTTCAGATTCAACGACACGAAGTCCCCAATGATGGCTGAGAAAACCAAACTGGTTTGGGTAACCCCGATGCTTGAGATACCACACTTTATTTTCAGCCATGACTTCTGGATGATTAACGATGGAATGATGATGGTTAATGCCCCAAGCCCCCATCGCGGCAAGGAGTAATAGCGCCGTGATTACTCGGTGGAAGACAGATGGCATAGCAGCACCTTTTTGTTGTCGTCAGCCCACGTTAGGCTTGGCAGTCTTTGGGGGGGAGTCAGCGCCGAGACCTCAATCTGGTTGAGGCGATGTGTCGCTCGCGCATCAGAAAGCAGTGATTCACACGCGGTGTAATTCAGCGCATCTTGTCCGAGTGATCCTTTGATCACCATTGGCTGCCATTCTGTTGGTATTTCTCGTGTTGGCAGCCAGCTATCAAACATACCGTGCTGAAACATGGAAGAAAGGCTGAACAACAAACTCACTGCGCACACAACATTGATGGCGTAAAGCATCAGGGAACCACGGCGCTTCAAGCACCACTGAGCGGCCTTGGTTTGTGTGGAGCGGTGTTTTCGTAGTGTCGATTTAAGCTCGCTTTCATCAAGCAGCGCCACATCTGCAATCAAGGCATAGCCTTTCATGACCTGAGTTTGGATAAAACGTGGCGTATCCGCTGAGTCCCCCAGCAGTTTGCGCAGGTTTTTTATCGACGTGGCAACACTGGATTTCGCGCGTTTGCCGTCCCATACCGAATTGAGAATGTGGTCGGCAGAAATATCGATGCCCGGATTGGCAACGAACAAGTGCAGCAATTTCCATTCATTGGATTTAAGTTGCTGGGTTTCCTTTTGATGAACATGAACAATCTTCCCTGATGCGTTATCAAAAACAATGTCCTGGTTAATCAGGTAATAGGTCATATTTGAACGCTATGATTGCCAGTAATATTGAAATGACGCCGTGGGCGCTACTTCGGCGTGAGGATAAAATCGTAGAGGTTATTAACACCTTGCTGATGCAGAACGTCACTCTCATAAAGGTAGTGTTCAACCACTTGGTTGCTTTGCTGCAGTGAAGCGAAGGCAAACATCAGCATGAGGCTGACCGTTGCGGTTAAGATGATTGTTGCCAACATGTATTTGCTCATAAGTCACCTCCCGATCTTGAATATCACGGTATCAGTCGGCGATTATTTGCACCAATCAGTTATGTTAGGGAAAACCCATCAAACCGTGGAAAGGGGCTATGAATGCTGACGGAGTGTGTTTTCCAAAGTGGCGATTTTTTCCAACAAACGGGCTTTCTTTATTTCTAAAGGAATTGGCTTTCTTCCTCGTTGGTTTCTAAGGGTTGGTTCTTCTTGCGCACTTTGCGCATTGGTAAGCTTATCAAGCTCGCGCTTTGCGTGATTTAGTGCTTTTTGCCATTGCTGTACGTTACTCAGCGCAGGTCTTCCCGCCCGTTTTTGGTTGATGTTTTTCGCGTGCGTTTGCCACACCTTCTGTGGTGATGAGGTTTTGTATTGCGATGCCTTCCACCGTTCGCAAAGCTCAAAATAGGCGTCAATCATGGCTTGTTCTGCGCGAACAAACTGCACGGGTAACGGAATGGCAGGTCGCCCAGTTCGCGATTGTTGCTCCGGTGGGTAGACCAATGACATCCGGTAATGAATCACAAACAACATTGCCTGTCTGATGTTAGTTCTTAGCCCTTGAAGCCAAGCTTTGTTTGGGCTGATTGAAGTATCAAGTTGTGCCATCAGCTCGTCCGCCACTTGTTTGAGGCAAAGGGTTTGAGTGGAAATGTCAGCGTTGGCGAGCTGCGCAAAGTCAGCGTCAAAGTCTTGAATAAAAGAGACAGAGCGCGGGGTGAAATTTTGCGTCGAAAGGTAGAGCTGATAAAACCCAGAGAGCTGCCCAAGTAGCGCGTGAATGTGTTGCCCGTGTTCGGTAAAGGCGTTTGAGAAATTGGGGTTTCGCTGCACGCCTAGCAGCAGATTTTCAGCGTCTGCCCATAGCCGGAACTCTTCGCTGACCGCGAATAGCGTTTGGCTAAGTTGTGCTCGCTGGTGGTCGTCAAGAGAAGGGTGGAACGCCGTCATTGATGCCATAACCTGTTGATAGAGGATTCTTTTCTTTTCAAACAGGCGAGCAACCAAGCGTTCTTGGCGAAGGATGGGGCATTCAGTCGGACGTCCTCTTGGCATTATCTTTGTCTCAGGCTTTGGGTATATGTTTAGTCAAGTGGCAGAATATGAGTGGCTGAATAACCACCGCTGCTTTGCTGCGTGATTTCCATATAAACGCGTTGTTCGTGGCGAAGCGTAATCGGGTCATCACAATGGATTGAAGACAAGTCAAAAAGGACATCGACTCCCATGCCATCAGGCACCGCGAAACCAAACCCTTTCTCTGCGTTAAACCATTTTATGCTGCCTTTTAGGCATAGCGTTGTGTGTGATTTCACAGCCTTTTTCTCCATGTGGCACGAAGTCGCTTTATCCAAATCCTACCTCAATCATCGAATTAATAGGTAATAAATTAATTCGATAGTTTTCCTGAGTGACACCACAAAACCAGATCAAGATCACACCAAAAACTGATCTGGAACAAGAATGTTAACGCCTCTCCCTACTGTGTTTTTTCGAAGTTAAGTACAAAGCCCCTAAACCGTCCTGCCGCTTCAACGTGGCAGGTTGATTATTTATCAGCGGGCTTAAACCATGAAAAAAAAAATTTATATTCCAATGACTTTACTCGGCATGTTGATGAGCGCGGCTGTGGTGGCAAAACCTGTTTCGCTGGAAGCCTTGTATCACGACACCTTGAACAATAACCCCCAGCTTGCTTATTCACAGTTGGAAACCCAGCGTGCTGCGGAACAAAAAACACAAGCGAGCGCACTGTATCAACCTCAAATTGACGCGTCCGTTTCGTATGGCGCACTGCGTAATGATTGGACCACCCTAACGGAAACCGATGGGCAGGGGGCTGAGGCTAAATTGTCTGTCGGTCAGAATCTTTTTAGCCAAGAACTGAACGAAGCCAACAAATTGGCAGAACATCAGGTTGCGTTGTCATCAGTCACGCATCAAGTGGCGATTGAAGGGCTGACGCTGCAAGTTGCCAATCGCTATTTTTCTGCTTTGCGTATGCAAGAAGCCTTAAAGCAGACCGAAGCGACATTCAATGCCATCGCTGAGCACCTCAAACAAACACAGCACCGTTTCAATAACGGCTTGATCGCCGAGAACGATGTTAAGGAAACCCAAGCGCAATACGATTTGGCAAAGGCGGCGGTGATCTTTGCGCAAAATGATGTTGAGAAAGCGCTGGATGATCTTTATGCCTTATCGGGCAAGTCTTACACCGGCGTGCAGCCTTTTGACCTTTCTGCAGTAGAAGCCAATACGCCAACGCCAGCGGGCTTTTCATCATGGGAAGAAAAAGCGCAAACCCATAGTCCGCAAATGCGTGTTCAACAGCACGTCATCTCGCTTTCAAAAGCGCAAATCTCTCTGGCGGAAGCGGGACATTTACCCACTCTGGGGCTGTTGGCGGAATATCGATACGCCTTTGGAGCCAAATCTCGCATCAAACCTATGGTTGGTGACGCAGGCGCATGGGGCGATTTAGACAACAATGCCACCACTTTTGCCGGTGTTGCGATGACGCTGCCGCTTTATCGTGGCGGTGCAACAAACTCCAAGGTCGAACAGGCCAAAGTGCAATATCAGCAAGCGCTTGAATTACGCGAGCAAACTTGGCGCGACGTGACCCGCGATGTGCGAAGCACTGAGAAAAACTTGAGTGCGTTATCAAGCGCTAATCGTGCCTATCAACAAGCGGTTATCTCAGCAGAAGCGGCACTTGCTGCCACTGAACAAGGCTTTGACATCGGAAGTCGCACCATTGTCGATGTCCTCAATGCCACTCACCAACTTTATGCCGCTAGACAGCAACAGTCAGAAGCAGAAATCAATTACTTGCTGGCAGCGCTCAACCTCAAATTTCTCGGCGGCGAACTCTCCGAACACGACATCACAGCCATTAACAGCCTTTCCCTGCGAGGCGAAGGATGAATGTGCTCGGTTTGAAACCTCAAAACAGAATTCGTGACGACATAACCAGAAAGAGAACTGACATGAAAAAAGTATCGTTATCACTCGTGGCTTCAGCCCTATTGCTTGCAGGATGCAGTGCAGAAAAAGAGAACAATGCTTCTGCTGCGCCGGCGGCAACAGCAGTGACCGTGGCAGAAGCGGTGGAGGCAAATCACGCGCCTGTAAGCTTCTATGTTGGACGCATCCAAGCGATGGAATCTGCCAAGTTAACGCCGAGAACCACGGGCTATTTGTTGAGTAAGAATTTTGAAGATGGTGCACTCGTCGAGAAAGGCGATGTGCTGTTCGATATCGATCCTACCTCTTACCAAGCGGCCTTGGATGCCGCCGAAGCGCTGTTGGTTGAAGCGACATCGGCGCTTGAGTTGTCAACGCTAAACCACAATCGCAGCAAGAACATGCTGTCTACAGGTGGCCTTTCGCAAGCTCAGTTTGACCTTAGTCTCGCAGAGTTGACGATGGCGCAATCACGTGTTGAATCCGCCAAGGCGAACGTCACTGTTCAGCAAGATAACCTTGAACAGACCAAGGTGCGCGCGCCGTATTCAGGTCGTATAGGCAAAAGCAATTTCTCTATTGGCGATATGGTAGGACCAAGCTTTGGCGCCCTGACTGACATCATTCAAGTGTCTCCGATTGAGGCAAGCTTCTCGGTGAACGAGAACACGTTGGCGCAATACAACTTTGAGAAAAATAGCCAAACCCCTTTCACCCTCGAAATTAACGGACAAGCAACTGGCCACATTGGTTCGCTGTCATTCGTTGATAACAAAGTAAACGCAACGAGCGGCACCATCGCGATTGCGGCTGAATTTGATAACGCTGCGGGAGAGCTGATCCCGAATCAGTTCGTGCGTGTCGGCGTCACGAGCGGCGAACTGCAAGGTCAAATGATCCCTCACAAAGCGATTCATCAGGACGTCGATACCCACTATGTGATGACGATTGTTGATGGCGTTGCGACACGTAAAGACGTGGACGTTGCCTCACGGATTGGGCAAGACGTGTTTGTCACGGAAGGACTGGAATCAGGCGAGTCTGTGATTGTTGGCGGACTCCAACGCATCCGTGCGGGTGCACCTGTAGTTGCAGCGGAGTAACGAATTATGCTCAGTCAATTTTTTATCAGCCGACCTAAGTTTGCCTTTGTCATTTCTATCTTCCTGACGTTGATTGGCTTGATTGCGATTAAAACCATGCCGATCTCTGAATACCCTAGCATCACACCGCCGCAAGTACGGGTGGTGGCGTTTATGCCGGGCGCAAGTGCAGAGACCGTCAAAGAAGTAATTGGCAACCCGATTGAAACGGAAGTAAACGGTGTCGAAGGCATGGTGTACATGCAGTCACGCTCATCAAATGATGGCCGCTATTTCTTGAATATTACGTTTGAAAACGGTATCGACGCGGACATGGCAATGGTGAATGTCTCTAACCGTGTCGCGACTGCAGAAAACCTGTTGCCGTTTGAAGTACGCGCTCGCGGGGTGAGGATCCGTAAAGCGTCGCCGGACGATCTGATGGCGATAGCTTTCTATTCTCCGCAAGGCACCATGGATGAGTTGGCACTCAATAGCTGGGTGGAAGCCAACTTTATGGAGCGATTGGCACGTGTACCTGGGCTTGCGACCTCCGATTTGGTCGGTGCCACCTTCGGCATGCGCGTCTGGACAGATATCGATCGTATGGCGAGCTTGGGCGTGAGCACGCTAGATGTGAAAAATGCGATTCGCGAGCAGAACGCTGTTGTGCCAGCGGGCCGAATCGGGCAGGGGCCGAGTCGCGAAAATACCGCGATGCAGTATAACTTGATCACGCAAGGGCGATTAAGCAGTGCGGAAGAGTTTCAACAAATCATCGTTAAAACCAACGCTGACGGAAGCCAGATTTACCTTGGTGATGTCGCGAAAGTCGAGATTGAACGCCAGTTCTTTGATGCCTACGCGACCTACAATGGACAACCTGCGGCGCTGGTAACAACCTCACTGGCACCGGGTGCCAATGCGCTTGACGCTGGCGCAGCCACAATGGAAATCCTCAAAGAGATAGAAACGCTGCTGCCTGAAGGCGTGGTATACAGCGTGCCTTATGACACCACGGTGTCGGTAGAAGTCTCCATCAAAGAAATCGTGAAAACCCTCTTTGTCGCGGTGTTTTTGGTTGTTCTCGTGACATACCTGTTCTTGGGTAACCTTCGTTCTACATTAGCGCCAGTGGTCGCCATTCCCGTGTCCTTGATTGGTACGTTCGCTTTCATGCAAATGGGCGGCTTTACCATCAACACAGTCACGCTGTTTGGTCTGATCCTCGCGATAGGCATCGTGGTCGATAATGCCATTCTCGTGGTGGAAAACGTTGAGCGTATCCTGAATGAAAATGAAGAGATCTCCGCAACCGACGCCACCATTAAAGCCATGTCAGAAGTCACGGGTCCTATTGTTGCTTCCACCTTGGTCATGCTGGCGGTATTCATCCCTGTCGCCATGTTACCGGGCATTACTGGCCTCATGTTCGCGCAGTTCTCGATCACGATTTGTATCGCCTTAGTACTCTCTGCAATCAACGCACTGACCTTGTCTCCAGCGCTTTGCGCTTTGGTGATGAAACGTAACACTCAACCAGCCGCGTGGTTTGTGGCGTTCAATCGACTGTTCGACAAAGTCACGGCGGGCTACAGCAAGGTCGTGACCCTGTTCGTGCGCAAAACGGCGGTATTGCTGGTGGCGTTTGCCATCGCAATTGTGGCCATGGTTCAGATGGGTAACAAGGTTCCTACTGCCTTTGTGCCTTCAGAAGATAAGGGCGTGTTAGCTGTCGCGATGTTCTTGCCAGACAACGCATCGAAAGCCCGTACGCACGAAATTGTTTCTCAGGCAGAGGCGATTCTGGCGAAGGATCCCGCGATTGAAGACTTTGCTGCGGCTGTCGGTTTCAATGCCTTATCGGGTGGTTTGTCATCCAATGCAGCGGCATTGTTCGTGAACCTCAAAGACTGGGATGCACGCTTGGCAATGGACGGCGATCACTCTCAACAAGCGGTTGCTCAACGATTGAACATGCAACTTTATGGCATCGACAAAGCCATGAGTATTGCCATGGGCCTGCCGCCCATCCCAGGAATTGGTATTGGTGATGCGTTGGAAGTCATGGTGCAGGACAACGAAGGCCGCAGCGCCCAAGAGTTAGCGAGCGTCACGTATTCGTTGATGGCGGCCGCGAACAACGCGCCAGAAATCATCAATGCGATGACCACGTACCGCGCCAATGTTCCGCACTACAACGTCGAAATTGACCGCGAAAAAGCACGTCACTTGGGCGTGCCCGTGGGCGTGATTAATGATGCGCTGGCAACCCATTTAGCCTCGGCATACGTCAACGATTTCGCGATGGATGGACGTAGCTATCGCGTGTTTGTTCAAGCCAAAGGCGAGCAGCGTGACGATCTACAAGATGTGCTTCGCATTCATGTGCCGTCTGCAACAGGAGAGCAGGTTCCACTATCGGCGGTTGCCACTATCGAGCCAACCATGGAACCCGATATGGTCACCAGCTACAACATGCTCACGTCGGCGCGCCTGCAAATGAACCCAGCACCGGGCTATTCATCGGGTGAAGCGATTGCTGCATTGGAGCGAGTGGCGGCAGAGGTACTTACCGATGGCTACACCATTGACTGGACCAACATGGCCTATCAAGAAAAGTTGTCAGGCAATGCTGCGCAAATCGCGATGGCACTGGCGCTGGTCTTCATCTATCTGTTCTTGGTTGCTCAGTATGAATCATGGGCGCTGCCTGCTGCCATCATCATGGTTGCCCCGTTGGCTGCCGTCGGGACATTTGCGGCATTGCTGCTTGGCGGACAAGCGCTCTCGATTTACGGCCAGATTGGCATGATCTTACTGATATCCCTTGCAGCGAAAAACGCCATCCTGATGGTTGAGTTCTCTCGGATCAAACGCGAACAAGAAGGGCTACCCATCGAAGACGCTGCGATTCAAGGCGGCAAGATGCGCTTCCGCGCCGTCAATATGACGTCTTGGTCATTCATTCTTGGCATATTGCCTCTGGTCTTTGCAAGTGGTGCAGGTGCCGTTGCACAGAACACCACGGGCCTTGCACTGCTCGGTGGCATGTTAGTTGTGCTCTGCATCGGCGCCATGATGACCCCAGGTTTCTATGCGTTATTCCAGCGACTGCGTGAGAAGGTCAAAGCCACTGCGAACTAGCACCATCACCACCATGGGTGAGCCGTTATTTGGCTCACCCTAATGAACGGAAAACCCCCTCAAATGTGATTTTTTGAAACGCTATTGTCCGTCGATAATGGCGTTAATGATTATTGAATGACTTCGCCACCGGGAAGGGACGCTAGGCAGAGCGATGAACTTTAAAAAGGAAAACACCATGAAAAGAACACTTATTGCCAGCACTCTGATCGCCGCAACGTCTTTACCAACTTTCGCGGAAGAGAGCAAAGTGATTGACCCTTCAGACCTTACTCAAGTCTACACTCAGGCCGCCGTGTTTGTGACGTCAGATGCGGATGTGCGCGTGTCTGGTATGTTGACGGGTGCGTGGAATGAAAACACGCAATTTGCCGGTTTCCTTGAAGGTAACTTTGGCGACTCAGATGCCAAGCAGGGTAAAGATTCGATGGGGGCGGACTACCTAGGAAGCCGCGGTCAGTACTTTCAAGTGCATGCAATTGATAACGATTTGATGCCTCGTGTCGGCTTCATGACAGATATCATTCATCAAAAGAATGCTGGGCTAGATGACAACTTGCTGTTTTCAGCAGGCGCGATTGGGTTGATTAACCCTAAGTACACGGGCGGCGCGATGGTGTTCCCTAATGTGAACTATACGGTTGGCGAAGTGTTTGGAGAGTCTGCTGACGGTTACATGCTCAATCTGTTTACGACTGTGCCAGTGGGCGATTCCGGTGCTTTTTTTCAGGCGTGGCCGGAATACGTGAAAGTGACGGGCGATGTGGTCGAAATGGAATCGACGGCTTTTAACATGATGTTCAATGCGCCGATTAAAAGCGATCGCACACAGTGGCTAATGACTAAACTCGCCTACGCTTCGGCAGATGTGGTGCTGCCAAACGGCTGGGAAGTAGAAAATGAATATGAACTGAAAGCAGAAATCGGTGTGAAGTGGTTTTTCTAACCGCGCGTATCACCAGTTGATGTCCGCGTTTTGGAACGTATTCCATCTTTTATCCGTTTCTGTGCGATGAGAAAATCATCAAACTGACGAACAAACCCTCGAACTGTTTAAAGGCTGCGCAAACAAACAAGTTTCAGTAAATTCAGGCTTTACAAGCACGCGAGGGCTTTGTAATATTCGCGGCACTGGAGAGATGGCTGAGTGGTTTAAAGCACCGGTCTTGAAAACCGGCGTGGGTTTATAGCCCACCTAGGGTTCAAATCCCTATCTCTCCGCCAAATCAGATTAAGCCCGCTCAGTGAGCGGGCTTTTTCGTATTTAAATTATACATCCTGAGATAGGGTGCAGAAGCCTAGTCAGGGTTCAGCCGAGCGAAGCGAGACAACGTTGCCCCGACGTAGTCGGATTAGGCGACGGCCCGAAGGGCGTGAGCAAAGCGAACAGTAAATCCAGTTTTCGTTTTTCTCATGGCTCCGCCAAATTAGAAAAGCCCGCTTGCTCTTGTTAACAGGAGCGAGCGGGCTTTTTCGTATCTGGGATATGCTTTCTTCAACCGTATTAATTCCCCATATACTCAACCCATCAATGAGGTAGCCGACGCTCGGCATTCTTGGATCGCATGGGGTAAGTGTCTATAGTGGTTCAATTCATTAGCGATAATTGCTCGCAACCACGGCTTTGTGTAGGGAGATAACGTGGAAATTTGGACGCTGCTTTTCTTTATACCGGCATGCTTTGCGTTGAACATGACGCCGGGGCCGAATAATCTGCTTTCCATGAACAATGCGCGTTGCTATGGGTTTAAATCTGCGTTTATTGCTGGGTTAGGCCGTATTACCGCGTTTGCTGTCATGATTGCGTTGGCAGCGTCGGGCTTAGCTGTGGTGCTGTATGCGTCCGAAACGCTGTTCTTTGCGGTCAAACTGTTTGGTGCTCTTTACTTGCTTTGGATTGCCGTTAGCCTATGGCGTTCAGAATCAAGCCCTGTGTCTGAAATCGACACGAATCAAAGCCGATTTGGGCTTGCGAAGCAGGAATTCATTTTGGCGTCTGGTAACCCCAAAGCGATTTTGATCTTCACCGCTTTTCTTCCTCAATTTGTGGATGTTTCCGCAAACGTTCACCAGCAATTTTTCGTATTAGGTTGCACGTTCTTAGCACTAGAAATGACGGCAATATCTATCTATGCCGTGTTTGGCATCTACCTCAGGCAATGGTTCGCTAATCCCCGAATGGCAAAACGTTTCAATAAAGCATGTGCTGCCTTCTTAGCGTTTTCTGGTCTCAACCTCTTACTTAGTCGTCAGTAATTCAGCACGGTGTTTCTTTGGTCATTCTTGCTGAACTTGCCTTGAATTGAACGCACTGATGGCCTCTGAAAACGAGCACCTTCAGGTTGTTTGGGGACATATCAATGCCCGGTAGGCTGCATCTAGAGACACCTCGCAAGCTAAGGATCATAATTCACTGATTCATTCGCTATATATGGTAGGTTGCGTAGGTATAGACCTATTCGTCAAGGAGGGCGGAAATGAAAGTATATGGTGACCTGCAATCAGGCAACTGCTTAAAAGTGAAGATGTTACTGTCTTTTTTGGATATTAAACATGAGTGGATTCATGTGAACATTTTAGACGGTGAAACGAAAACAGATGAATTCTTATCTAAATACCCAAATGGGAAAATCCCGGCGGTAGAATTAGATGACGGTCGCTATCTAACTGAATCAAATGCCATTCTAGGGTACTTTTCAGAGAATACTGCATTCCTCCCAACAGACACTTACTTGAAAGCAAAAATGTATGAATGGCTATTCTTTGAGCAATACAGTCATGAGCCTTTTATTGCCGTGGCTCGCTTCATTCAAAAGTACTTAGGTATGCCAGAAGAAAGAGTTGCCGAGTATCATTCTCTTCAAGAAGGAGGCCATAAAGCCCTTCAGCTAATGGAAAGCCAGCTAACGAAGACGAAGTTTCTCGCTGGGAATGAAATGACGATTGCTGACATTTCACTTTATGCCTACACCCATGTTGCCGATGAAGGTGGTTTTGATTTAACGCGTTACTCAGCTATTCAAGATTGGTGTCATCGCATTCAATCAACGTCAGGTTATGTCGGTATGGCGTAAGTCGTATTGATGCCCACCCTGAGTCAAACTCTCAGGGTGGGTTAATAGAATCACTTATCAACGTCACCGATCACGCCTTCATGGGAAAGGTCGCCAGAAAGCTCAGCCTTAATTTCGGCAAGACTCTCTTCTTCAGCTGCAACGATTTTGCCGCTTACTGCATCGACTTCTACTTCATACGCTTTCTTTCCGGACTTAACGAACACATCCCACTGCGTGTCTGGTTCGTCAAAACGGATGCCAAGCACTTCGACACCGACTTCTGCAAGTGCCGCTTTGATTGCGTCTTGCTCGCTGATAATGTTGGCGTCCTTTGTTGCGAAGCTTGGAACACTGAATGTGCTTAACGCCGCCAATACAACACCACCTAGGATTAATTTTTTCATCTGTCTTTCCTTAACATCACTTTGTTTGCGTACATTGGAACGCTATAAACTCGATATGTATCGAGTCTAAGAGCGCTTTTGCTGTCAGTAGATGTAGCGTAAGAGACGGGATGTCGAAAAAATGTGAATAGGAAAATATTGGTCGGTTTACATATGAATTCACGCGAGTTAACCGAAAGATAGGTAGAAAAAATGTCGACGCGCTACTTGAGCCCTTCGTTATCTAACCCTGTGACGCTAGCCGTGCATCCTCCTGCTTCATTTGTGTTTAGGTCTATCTGCCAGCCATATTTTCGTGCAATGTCTTGTGCGATTACCAAGCCCAATCCATAGCCTTGATTCGCTTTACTGTCGTTCTCTAGGCCAACGCCGGTGTCTTCTATCACGACGGCATTTGAGGAAACATGAATAGAGATGTGACCTTGTTCGGTGTAAGCGAAGGCATTCTTAATCAGGTTACCAATTAAAATGCCAACAGCTTTGTGAGACACACGCAAGCACGGCGCGTGTTCAATGTTGACCGATACCTCAATGTTTTTTTCTTCCACCAACAGTTGAAAATGCGAAAGCAGGGTCTCGATTTCGGTGTTGTCTAACTTCCACGGTGTAACTGTCTCTTCTTTCTCTCGCGTCAGTGATAACAAGGTTTCGACATAGTCTTGCATCGCTTCCACTGCGGTTGTCATTCGCACCCGTTGCTTATCCACGAATTGAGGATCGTTCGAGTGTTCAAGCAGGGATAAACTGCCGCGCAATACCATAAGCGGTGTGCGTAATTCATGACTAGCAAAGCGGTTGAACGCACGCTCTCTTTCGAGCATGTCAGCGATTTGAGATTGATAGGTGTTGATGCTTTCAGTCAGGGTCACAAGCTCAACGGTTTTACCCGCCACTGGCAATGTTAGAGGCGATAAATCCCCTTTGGTTTTTGCACTCAATTGGTTTGCGAGTGATGCGTAAGGCTTGGTTAGCCTAGAGGCAATTTGCAGCACCACTAACAAACTCAAAATCAGCAAGCCGAAGGATAAAAGCAGTTGATTGGTCTGTGAATTCAGCGCTTGCTCTTCGCTTAATTCAAAGATGGGATCGTTGTTGACGATGAAGGCATCCAGCATTTGGCCGTTGACCATCACGGCAGTTTTCATCACAAAGTAATCTGTTTCTTGATCGACTCTCCCTGCCTTGTAGATTTCTACGACGCTATTGGGCGTGAGTTGGCGACTAATTTCTAGTGAGTCAGGTAAAGCATCATAGCCAATATAGGCGGTTGAAAAATTGTCGAGTACGACTTCATCGCTTTGAATATCAATGTTTTTTAAGCTGTTTGCCAACAGTTCTAAACGATGCTGAGCGGTGAAATGTTCGAGGTTTTCAACGGTGCTTTCCAATACCGAAAAGTGGATGGTGATAATGGCAAACGCCACGATCGAAAAATAGGTGAATGTCAGCTGTTTGGCGGACTTAATCTTACTCATTCTGCGCTACTCGGTTTATCGACCAATTGATAACCAATCTTCGGAACGGTGCGGATATACCCATACTCAAACGGTTTATCAATGAGGTTTCTGAGTTGATAGACGTGGCTGCGTAACACGTTTCCTTCGGGTTCATCATCGCCCCATAACGCAGTGGTCAGTTCTTCTTTTGTCACCACTTGCGGTGCACGTGCCATGAGCAATTTGAGCACAGTAAACAACGAAGGATTTAAGGTGAACTGGCATTCACGGCGCACCGCAGTGTGTGACGTCAAAGATAAACTCAACTCGCCGAAAGTCAGTTCGCGGACTGACACTTGCCCCGTTCGACGACGATTTAGCGCTGACACGCGTGCTTCAAGGATCTTCAAATCAAATGGCTTGACCAAGTAATCATCTGCGCCATGCTCAAAGCCAGACAGAATGTCTTCCCGTTCACCCATGGCTGTCAGCATGAGTACAGGGGTGTCTACGCCATTTTCACGCAGTTTTTTGCACACCGTCATCCCGTCCATTTTGGGTAACATGACGTCCAAAATGACGACGTCATAATGATTATCTTCCACCAAGTTTAGGGCTTGAGTGCCGGATAAAGCATGGTCCATGGTGTGACCAAGCAATTCAAAGTAATCGAAG
This sequence comes from Enterovibrio calviensis DSM 14347, assembly GCF_000621165.1. Classification (GTDB taxonomy): domain Bacteria; phylum Pseudomonadota; class Gammaproteobacteria; order Enterobacterales; family Vibrionaceae; genus Enterovibrio; species Enterovibrio calviensis. The sequence continues at coordinate 491,662 of NZ_KK211217.1, forward strand.
ATAACACCCGCAATATCTGCATGATCTTCAACGAGTAATATTTTCATTTTCACTAAACCTGACAGACGAACTCCTCTTTATTCTTGCACAGAAAACATAAAAAAAAAGTGAACGACCTTTCTTTCACTTCTCTCCTCGTAATGTGGCTCTCACTGACGTAGGAGGTCCCATTTTGACAGTGATTCGATATTTCCCAGTTCAGCCAACCTCGCACACCCCGCCGTACATTTCGGTGGTGGTGCCGTTTTATAACGAACAAGCCGTTCTCATGGCCTGTCATCAGCGCATTTTGTCTGTGCTCGATACGCTTAACGCCCGATGCGAAATTATCTATGTCGATGATGGTAGTAAGGACAACAGCGCCAATATCGCCAGTGAGTTTGATGCAGAGCACCATGATGTCACTTTGATTCGGCTCAGTCGGAATTTTGGCAAAGAGGCGGCCATGTCCGCAGGGCTTAAAGCCACGCGAGGTGACGCTGTCATATTGCTGGATGCCGACCTTCAAGACCCGCCCGAGCTTATGCCAGACATGATTGAAGCTTGGCGGTCAGGCTACGAGGTTGTGGACATGCAGCGGAAATCTCGCTTGGGCGAAAGTGCGTTCAAGCGGTTCACCGCGCGCATGTTTTATACCTTGTTGAACCGACTGAGTGACGTGCCGATTCCTGAAAACGTGGGGGATTTTCGGCTTTTGGACAAGCGGGTTGTTGAAACTGTCAATGCCCTTCCAGAACGCACGCGTTTTATGAAGGGCTTGTTTGCATGGCCTGGTTTTCAGCGCACCGTCCTTCAATTTGACCGTGACCCTCGCTTCGCGGGCACCACCAAATGGAATACGTCACAGCTGTTTAACCTTGCTGCGGAAGGCATTACCTCGTTCAGCACCAAGCCTCTTCGACTCGCGACGTATGCAGGACTATTAACGGGGATCAGCGCGCTGTGTATTGCAGTGGCTATCGTGTTTAAAACCCTGATATGGGGAGATCCGGTCGCGGGTTATCCCAGCTTGATGCTCACCGTGCTGACATTGGGCAGCGTCCAGTTGCTCTCCATTGGTTTGTTGGGGGAATACCTCGGTCGCTTGTTTATTGAAGCTAAACAACGCCCGCTCTTTTTGGTGAATACCACGCTCACCAAAGCGGCAAAAACGTCATCACTTCGACCCTCAACGTCGACAACAGCATCCGTATTAACATCCGCCAAAGCCAAAACCTGCGCCAAAACTTCCGTCAAAACGACAACTTCCGCTGTATCTGAGAACCCTACGCCATGAACCGTTTACGATCTTTCGTCTCACGCCTTTCGTTGACCCAATTAGCTCTTGCAACCTTGATTATATCGTTGGGCATTCGCCTTATCACTTTGCCGATGTATTCCCTCATGGACACGACAGAAGCTCGCTATGGTGAAATGGCGCGCATCATGTTCGAAACCCAAAACTGGATCACCCCGATGTTCGATTACGGTGTGCCTTTCTGGGGAAAACCGCCGTTGTTTGCTTGGTTAAGTGCAGGAGGGATTAGTGTGTTCGGCAATAATGAGTTTGCCGTTCGGGTACCGCATCTTTTTGTGGGCGTGCTTATCTTGACGATCACTTATCAGTTTTGTGTTCGCGCTGGGAAGTCGGTGCAAGAGGCCATGCTGTCAGTCGCGGTTTTGGCGACGAGCACTGCGTTCATTGTCATTTCTGGTGCCGTCATGACCGACACTGCGTTGGCTCTCGGAATCACGCTTAGCATGGCGAGTTTCTGGTTCGCGTTTCAGCATCAATCCAGATTGGCGGGCTACTTGTTTTTCGTCGGTCTTGGAATTGGCATACTCGCCAAAGGCCCTCTCACGCTGGTATTGATTGGCATCAGCCTCTTTTGCTGGATAGCGCTTGATGGTCGCTGGCGACGAGTGCTGCACGCGCTTCCTTGGGTGAGCGGTACCTTGCTGATGCTGGCTATTTCCCTGCCTTGGTACATGCTGGCAGAATTCAAAACCCCGGGGTTTCTGAACTATTTCTTGGTGGGTGAGCACTTTATGCGCTTTGTGGTTTCTGGCTGGGAAGGCGACTTGTATGGCACTGCGCACAATGAACCGCGCGGCACGATTTGGTTATATGCCGCGATCGCTGCACTGCCATGGACGCCATTGTTCTTCTGGCAATTGATCAAGCGCTTTCGACAAGGTAAAGAAAGTGTCACGAATGCGTACGCACAGTACCTGTGGTGCTGGATGCTGTCGCCTTTGGTGCTGTTTACCTTCGCAGGTAATATTCTCGCTAGTTACGTTTTACCCGGGCTACCGGCCTTTGCATTGCTGATTGCCTTGTATCAGTCAGAAAACCCACTCAACACTCGCGCCTATTTAACCGGTTTAACCACGCCCGTGCTGATCTTGTTTGCTGCGCTCGCCTTAAATTTTAACCTGACTGGGAAAACGGCGGAAAACGCGTTGCTGACACTTTGGGAGAAACAACCGGAAGCCCGTTTCGTTGATCTTTACTATGTAGGGAGTCGCCCGTTTTCCGCGCAATATTATTCGAATGGAAAAGCAAAACGCGTATCGACGGATCTGCAAAGTACGATCACAGACCTCGAACAGCCCGCGTTCATTGTTCACGCCCATGCGCACTCAGACGACAATGCTGATAGGTCGTTGGCGCAATGCCAGCAGAGAGCAGAGAGTAAAAAACGCGTGCTTCTGTATTGCGTGCCGAACCACGGATAATAACCTTGCTGGATTAGCAAAGGTGAAAAATGCAGGAAGCTGTGGGAATCAAGAAAACAAAGGGGAGTGTTGATTCTTGCGGCTGGAAATATCGGCCTCAAAGTCAGAGATTTTCGACATTAGCGGAAGCGAGTGGTATGTAGGCTTAAACCAACAATTAGGGTTTAAGCCTACACCGATGAAATTAATCTACTGAAACGACCACTTTGCCGATGGCTTGCCCACTTGCTAGGCGCTCATGCGCTTGGCTAACTTGAGACAGGTTGAAGTTGGTGTCATCCAAAATGGCTTTCAGGGCACCAGATTCTGCAATCTCCGCCATTTCTTTCAAAATAGCGCCATGCACTTCGCGGCCTTGGTTATGCAGCATAGGAATCAACATAAACACAACGTGCAGTGACAGGCCTTTAAAGTGAACCGTGCTCAAGTCGATCTCCAACAAAGACACTGTTGACGAGACGTGACCATTCAATGCGGCGGCTTCAAAAGAATTCAGCATGTTCATGCCACCCACCGTGTCAAAAACCATATCAAACCCACGACCATTGGTGTGTTGATTTACGTAATTTTCCACTGTCTCAGACGTGTAATCGATAGGTGTCGCGCCCAAGCTTTCAATCAACGCGAGTTTCGATTCGCCAGAGCCGGTTGAAAAGACATTGGCACCCAAATGGCGAGCCAATTGGATGGCAATATGACCCACGCCGCCAGCGCCGCCATGAATCAATACGTTTTGGCCTTCGCTAACATTGGCGCGCTTGAGCCCTTCATAGGCCGTAATGCCAACAAGCGGCAAGGCTGCGGCTTCTTCCATGGAGAAGTTTTTTGGCTTGAGGGCAATTAGGTTTGCGTCAGCGACCATATACTCGGCCAATGTGCCAGGCAGATCAGCAAGTCCGCCTGCACAGCCATATACTTCATCGCCCACGTTAAATGTGCCGACACCTTCACCGACTTCTTCGATGATGCCAGCGAAATCCATACCTAGAATGGCGGGCGCTGGGGGAGACAACGGTAAGTCAGGCCCCATTTGTCGGATCATGGTATCCACGGTGTTGACACTCGTTGCTGCGATTTTTACCAGCACATGGCCTTGCTTTACAGCGGGTTTCGCGACGTCCGATGCTTCAAATACCTCCGGCCCACCGAAGTTGTTCACAATCATTGCCTTCATAACTTTCTCCTTTCAGAACATGAGAAGAGTGTATTAGATGTTCTGTGGGAAATAATCAGGCTAAATTCGAATTCAGTTTTTAGATTGTGAAGATAATAAAAACCATTCAGATACTTGAAAGGACGGTGGAGTAGGCGCAGTGGCAGAGTGAAACGATAAATGGAGCCTATGAAACATAGACTCCATGGTCGAGATTGCCTTATCTGTAGAGCCATCTACTCAATGTGCTTTCGCTTTGTTAGTAAGGTAGTGCACGTTAATTCTCTTCAATGGTTTTGTCTTAAGGCTCGCAGTTGAATAGGAGAAATGAAGCGTTCATTTGTTGGTCGGCGCTAAAGCGACGATAGTATGAAAGTTAGGCGATTAATACATCCATCAATGAGATAGCTTACCAATTTCGATGTGTTCTTGGGTATAAGCGCAGCGCCCGTGGTTTCAACGTTAGCACTTAGGAGGATTCTTTGAAGTTTGCGAAATATTGGAAGAAGCATGATGTCACCGTCGATAGCGATATTTTTGGCCGTGAAAAGCTATCGATTTGGGGGGCATCAAATACCAGTGAAAATGACGCTGGGGTAAATGCAGAAAAACGTTTAGCCGCAATGCGCGCTTTTCTTCAAGGGAATTTTTCAAAGGAAGACGAGTACGAGTATTGGGTCGACTTTGTTAAAGAGGAAATACTCGAAGAAGTTAACGCGACAGACGGAGGCCTACTTGCAGTTCTTAGTCGCAATGGCTATGGCGCGAGGGTACTGAATACTGACCGTGTTGTGTTTGGCGACATTGATATCCAACCGGCGGGATTTCTTGAACGAATAATGCACCGGTTTGGTCGCCCAAAAAAGGATAAGCAGTTCGTCATCAAACAGATCGAGACCTATCAACGTCTTCATCCATCATTGTCTTTTCGTGTCTATGAAACGCACTCTGGTATCCGATTTATTCTGACAAACCAACATTATTCCCCTGGCGACGCAGATGTTGAGACGATTTTCCAAGCGCTAAATGTTGATCCGCTGTATACGACATTGTGTAAGCGCCAAGATTGCTTCAGGGCGCGTTTGACGCCTAAGCCTTGGAGAGTGGGCTTATCGAGGCCGAGCAGTCGTTACCCGCGTTCAACTGACGAAGAGCAGCACGAGTTTCAGCGATGGATTAGAGACTATGAATCGGCTTCTGCCCCTTATACGGCGACAAAGCATCTCGCGTCGTTTGGAGAGGCAAAAGTCAGTGCTGATATACAAAAAGTGATAGATATCCATGACGGACGTCATTCGAAGGCTTCAGCGAATCTCGCTTAAATCGAAATAGAGCGGAAACATCGCGCTTTGCGGAGTCGGGACTCGCAGAAAATGAACATAAAAGGGATTTTTTATTGGCACATTTAAAAGGAGATAATTGTGAATAAAATTGGGAAATATATAGGGATCGTATTGATAGCATTTGGGGTGATTACCCTCATGCAGTTGCTTTTCAACCTTCCTGACTATCTAAGGGATTTCCCGAATAACCCGATTTATGAGTACATTGTGGGCACTGACGAGAAGTCTTACTTTGCCACACTTGAAGGCTCCGAAGTGGTCATCTCCAATGACATCATGCGAATTGTTGCCCTGTTTTTTGGCTTTATGATTTTGAAAATATGGATAACAGTAGGCTCAACCTTGATCAATGCGGGTCGAAGTTTACTTATCGATGACATGGAAAACGTAAAAGGGCTTTTGAATACACTGATAAACAAAAAAGAGTAGCGTTGAGTTTATTGAGCTTAGATAGGACAAGCGGCTCATACCACACTTTAGCGAGGCTAGTGAAAAATGGAGCCTATGAAACATAGACTCCATGGCCGAGATTACCGTGTTCGTGCGGCTTATTTGATGTCTTGCACGTTCATCACCAGTTCATTCCACTTGCGCTGGTTTTCGATGTCATGCTGAAGGCCTTGGTCATCGGCAATGGTGAAGCGTTTTAGCGCAGGTGTTTTGCTGGTTGCTTGGTACAGCCAGTAAGCTTCTGCTTTAAGGGCTTCATCGATTGGCTTGTCGATAGACTCATAAACCGCCTGTTTACACGCATTGATCGATTCTGCAGGGAATTGCGCGATACGGTTCGCTAGGTTATCAACGTATTCACCGATCTCTTCAGGATCAAGCGCTAGGTTGATGGTGCCCATTCGTTCTGCTTCATCAGCATCAAAGTCACGTGCGCTAAGGATGATTTCCAATGCACGGCCAAGGCCAGTTTGACGAGCCATGCGTGACGCTCCGCCACCACAAGGCAAGATGCCCATACCCACTTCCATTTGCATGAACTTGAATTTGCCTCGTGCAGCGAAACGCATGTCCAGAGCAAGTGCCAACTCATGGCCGCCTCCACGAGCAAAACCTTCTAGCTTCGCGATGGTGGCTTGTGGAACCTTGCTGATGCGCTCACAAACTGATTGCAGGTCTAGAAGCTGAGCTTCGTCGCGAGACACTGCTTCATCAGACATGTCTTTGAGCAGTTCAGTATCATAGTGGCATACCCAAATTTCTGGATTTGCCGACTGAAACACGACGACTTTTGTGTTTCGGTCACGCTCTAGGCGCATTGCGAGGCTGTTAAGGTCCGCCAGCATTTCTTGCCCTTGAACGTTCACAGTGCCGAAGTCAAACGTGACGGTAAGAATGCCGTTGTTCTGCTCGGTGGTGAAGGTGGTAAAGCCTGCGTATTTCATAATTACATCCTTTTTATTAGCGTTATTGTTTTTGGTGTTACACCTAGTTGTGTTGAGCCACTTAGGTTTTCGTCGAGCGAAACTTACGCATATCTCACGAGGGTTCGGGTTTCTATGCTCATCCGCGGTGCGCTTACATCGGATTGACCGACAATATCTAGCGCACTGTGCGCAAGATAAGGGCGACCTTGATTGTCGTAAACGTTGAAAATCACCACCTCATCGGAACGCATGTTGGATTGATAAAACCACTCGTGCTTGGGGTTTGCAGCAACGCCGAGAATTTCACCTCGGCGGTCGGGATAGACTAAATCGATGGTCATCCAATCGTCGGTGTCCATGGATTTGGGATGGATAAAACCGAGGGGCGACGTTGTGATAACGGCACTTATCGGACGCCACACATTGATGAACGCAAACTCGCCTCGTTGAAATTCCTGCGCCCGTTGCTCGCCCACTAAGTTGACCAAGCGTTGGTTTGCGCCTTCAGGGCTGTAATCGTTGTGAACATTTCTAGCGGGTTGACGCGCTGAATTCTGGTCATCAATTCTGACGGTGTGGTCAAACACAATGACTTCCTGCGCATCTAATTGCTGTGTGAGCAGCGCTTGAATTTCTTGGTCATAAGCAGGTTGCCATGCACGGTCTTCGCCAAATTCAGTCACAGCAGAAGGAGTAGTCACAAACGTGATGCCGTCGTTGGCAAAGTTCACGTTGCTGGCGTCATCTCTGTTGTCTCTGACATTGACTTGCGTGGGCACCAACTCTGGCACGATTAAATTGCCAGTGATGCCATCGACATCAAACTGAAAGGCTTGCGCTTCGTCGCTTTGCACGTGGTAATTCACAGAGGCTTTGAGGGTCATCATTCAGGTCTCCACACCATGGTTATGCGGTAAAAATCCGTCGCCGCAAGGTATGGAATAAAGCTTAATCATTTAGCTAAGGCTAATAAATGACCAGTAAAATGAATCAGAATTCGGGTTTTAAATATAATCAAGTCAGATCAGAGTCAGCGTCGAGGCCGATGAGAGATCACTCGTGCTCTGTTGGTGCGTGTTCTGCTGATGCCCAGTGCTTTGTAAAAACACGATGGGCAAGGCTGGGCATTCTGATGTGGCAGGCAGGAGAGGTAGATAGGAGCATTAGCTAGGGGAGGCCTTGTTGATCAAATCGTTCAGCTAATGGATTGATCCTGTTTTAGTTTTAATGGCCTAACCCGTTGATTTTCTAGCAGGTATACCGAGTCTTATGATTTTGTTCATTGCCTTGACGTTCGCTAACGCTTCTCCGACTTGTGCGTTGTAATCTCTTAACGTCAGTTTTGGACTGAGTAGCTGCTTATAGCGGTACATCGCCGTTTCTGACAATGACCGTTTATGATAGCCACTGTCCTGTTTCCACGCGGTAAGTTCGCCCGATTTTAGCGCTCTTACCGCGGTGTTTCGAGGATGCCCTTCCTCCCAAAAACCTGCGTTACTTCTCGGAGGAATGGTGGGTGTTATCCCCTTATTTTTCAACACACAATGGCACGCTTTGGTATCATAAGCACCGTCAGCGCTCACTTGTTTAATCTTTCGACGAAGCGGGTTCAACAACGTCGGTAAGACTTCATTATCACCAACACTATCCAAGCTCACTTCAGCAGCGATGGTCTCGTGCGTAGCGGCATCAATAGCGAGATGCAACTTACGCCATACTCGGCGTTTTTCTTTACCATGCTTACGCATTTTCCATTCACCTTCCCCATACACTTTTAGACCAGTGGCATCGATGACGACATGAACGATAGGCCCGCGGCTTGGAGAACGGTAGTGAACTTCGACGGTTTTTGCTCGCTTGCTAATACAACTATAAGAAGGCGACTTCAGCGGTACATCCATGAGCATAAACAGCGAGTTAATAAATCCTTCGAGTGCGCGCAAAGGGAGCTTGAAAACCCCTTTAATCATCAATGCCGTCTCGATCGATACATCACTGAATTGAAAACCCCGACCGCGCTTCCCATGGTGTTTATTGCAGCGCCAAGATTTGATGGCAGCAGCATCAATCCAAAAAGTGACCGAGCCACGATTTTTCAGGGCTTGGTTGTATTCTTTCCAGTTGCTGATCTTGTGCTTGGATTTGCCCATCATCATCTACCTGTTTGAGGTCCTGATGATCTGATCGCTGCTATTAGGATTAGTTCAATGATTTAGGAAACAACGCCGATCAGAACTGTTATGGCAGCGCAAAAAGCCTCTGTCGCGGTATTGTTCAGCCCAGTCAGTATGCGCTATGCCGCGAATTTCGATGAATATCAGCTGTTCCAATCCCACATTCCCACAACCATGATGATTGTACCAATAGAAGGGCCCGTTGCAGTTTTCGGCGCAAGTCAGCGGCATCATCCAAATATCGACATCTATCAGCCCTCTCGAATGGCGACTCCTTTCGACGGTGGCCTCGATTTTACCGAGAGCTGTCGAGCCATTGTTGAAGACATTGAACAAACACTTAAACAAAACAACCTTTCGGATGCAGGCTTTCATATTGCACTAGAACGAACCTCACCAATACTTAGCCGCTTACTGATTGAAAAGGGCTACTCATTAATTGATGGCGAAGCCTTGGTTGAATCTGCGCGCATGATAAAGCACCCGACGGAAATACAATGCCTTCGACATACCATCGATGTTGCACAGCATGGAATGGATAAAATGCGGGAATATCTTCGACCGGGCCTCACTGAATTGCAGGTATGGTCGATATTACATCAGGTTAACATTGCGCATGGCGGTGATTGGATAGATGGCCGGATGCTCGCATCTGGCCCAAGAACCAATCCATGGCTTCAGGAGGCAACGCACCGCAAAATTGCGCCGGGAGATACCGTTGCTTTCGATTCAGATATGGTCGGACCGAATGGCTATCTTGCTGATATTTCGAGAACCTGGGTATGCGGCGGAGGGAATGGCAGCCAATCGCAAAGAGAAGCTTATCGACATTCATACGACGAAATTCATCACAACATGTCCTTGTTAAAACCAGGCGTGGGGTTTGCAGAGCTGACCGAGCGTGCCTTTAAAAGAGCCGAAAAGTTCAGAGATAGACGTTATGTCTGTGCATTTCATGGTGTCGGGTTGTGCGATGAATTTCCCAAGATCTACTACCCCGAAGATGCACGCTATAACAATTGCCCCGGTGAACTGCAGGAAAATATGGTTTTATCGGTAGAAAGTTACTCAGGCGCCGAAGGCGAGCCCGACGGCGTAAAATTGGAAGAAATGGTCTTGATAACGGCGACAGGTTTTGAGCGTTTGTCGACCTATCCATTCGAAACAGAGTTGTTAGCTTAATCCACCCCTTTACTACACCCTCATGCCCCAAGCTTTTTGTATACTCTCGCTTTAGGTTGTAAAGCAAACCCCAAACTCAAAAGACCGCCAACTCTTATACAAAGAGCCGACGGCCTTTGTCGTATCTAGAATCAGCTAGTTCAGCAACAATCCCTGCACCTGCGCTTTCGCCACATGGCGGTCTACCGTATCTGAGTTCATTGATTCACCAATATTCACTTCAAGTTTTGACCAAAAGCGCGCGGGGCGGTTAGAAGCGCCCATTATGATCAGCGCATCAACATAACTGACGTGGTTCGCGACAATCAGAGCGGCACCTTCTGTGGGAATGTGTTGGCGACCCTTTACGGATACGCGGTACATGCAATGGCTCAACAAGTAGCTGATAAAACGTTGCGTAAATTCGGGTACTTGGCGGTAAACAATCAAGGCGACGATAAAGTTGCCCACTGCCATGAAGGCAAACAACTCCACAATTGAAAAGCCCAATACGCTCAACACCAGAATAGAAACCACGGCAGAGGCCACCATAAACAGTGCATTCATGATGTTGTTTGCTGCGATAGATTGCGCGCATTCGCCTTCCGCAGAGCGTGATTGAATGAAAGCATACAAAGGCACAATAAACACACCGCCACTCACACCCACAAAGAACAGATCAATCATCACTCTGTGATGCATGGATTGCGCTAAGAACTCCTGAACATTGTAAAATTGAGCGGGAAACGATTCGATGCTCGGGACTGCCCACAACAAATCGCCTGTGAACAAGGTTAACCCTAAAATACCAAAGGGAAGCACACCCAGCTCGACTTGGTTGAACGACAACTTTTCACACAACCATGAACCAGATGCAACACCTATTGAGAACAGCGCCAGTAGCAATGAGACCACGGTGCTGTCTGCATGCAGATGTTCACGCGCAAAATTCGGGAACTGCGTTAAGTAGGTTGCGCCTATAAACCAGAACCAACTGATGGCGAGAATAGCCATCCAGATCCCACGCTGTTTGGTGGAAATCCTCAGTGTTTTCTTTAGCCCTGATATCGGATCGAAACTTACTGTTCTAGGCTGTTTACTTGCCATGGAAGGAATACGCAGGCTGCTTATTAATCCCAAAACAGAAAGCGCAATGACAATGCAAGAGGCGAAGAATACACCGTTGGGAACGGCAAGCAGAAGACCCGCACTCAGTGTGCCGATAAGAATAGAAAGGAACGTGCCCATCTCGACCCACGCATTGCCTTTTACTAGCTCGTCCGGTTTCAACGCTTGAGGCAGCAGTGCGTATTTTACGGGGCCAAAGTACGCGGATTGTGTGCCAGTCATGAATAGTAGGGCCAGCATAAGCAAGACACTCTGTGTCATGATCGCCACTGCCGCACACATCATAATAACCAACTCAACCATTTTCAAACGGCGTATGAGCGTGGCTTTGTCCATGCTGTCTGCCACGGCTCCTGCATGCGCAGAAAATAAAAAGAAAGGAAGAATGAAAAGGCCAGCGGCTAAGTTAATGAAGAGGTCAACAGGCATTGGCAGTGCGTCGATCTGGCTGTAGGTCACCATCAACAACAGCACGTTTTTGTAGATGTTGTCATTGAGTGCGGCCCAGTTTGGTTACAGCGGGGCAGTGTTGGGCGTGGGGACTTTGCTAGGTAGTGCCTTAAGTAAAATGTTGATCGCTCGCAACGTGTCGCAACTTTATCTGCTTTGGGGATCGGTATTGCTTTTAACGGCAGGCGCATTTGGAGTGCATGCTTTGCTGGATTCCATTTGGTTTTTGGCACCCATGACACTGGTTGTGATGGCTTTTGGCATCGCGATTCCAAACGTACTGAGTGTCGCTTTGATTGAGTATAAGCAACAGGCTGGCAGCGCGGGTGCTGTGTTTGGCTTGATGTTTACTTGATGATCGGCTGTGGTTTAGCGTTGGCAGGGGCAATCCAACACTTGGGCGCTGTGCTGATTGCATGCAGTATTATAGCGGTGTTCGTAACCTTGTCTTGTTGGAAAGGTGGCGAGCGCTGATGCTTTGAATCGAAAGGTCAAAGGCAGGCAATGTAGATATAGCCAATACATAGCGAGTGTAGGCCAAATTTGCCACCAAGCCAGAAGGCTTGGTGGGCGGTCTTCACGCAATGGGTAAAACGTTACCGTCAAACGAACGTGAAGTGGTCTTCTGTGATGTTTGCTGCGTCTGTGTTATTCAGTGTGATGGTAAACGGTCCTTCATCGAAAAAGGTGTTGCCTACAGTAGCTTCAATGACAGTATCGTCACCTTGTTGAGTGATTTGCAGCTGGCTGTAACTTAACGTCGCATCATGTAAGTTGAACGCAATCGTGTCATTGTTCACTTCGAAGTCTGTAATGGTGTCGTGCCCGAAGTCATTGTTGAGTCGTTCAGTATAGGTCCCACTCCAATCATAGAATTGGAACAAGAAGGTGTCACTGCCTTCACCGCCAGTCAAAGTGTCATTGCCTCTTTGTCCTTGGAGCGTATCGTTTCCTTTACCGCCGTCTAGCGCAATTCCATCGCTTTTCAGACCTTCGATATGGTCGTTGAAATCTGTGCCTACAACGTCTGCACCTTTCAGAATGAATTCTACATTTTCTGCATTGAACTCAGATGCCTCGGTATTTTTCAGCGTGAAAGTATGTGCGTCATCGATGCTAAGTACGACATTGGAACCAGACTGAGTAAATTGCAGCGATGACAGGTCAAGATCTTCGGAACCGAAGACTCGATGCGAAATGACGAGCGCATCTTCGGCGGCATTGAAATCTCGGATCGTATGGTCGTAATCACCAAAAACGGCGTTATTGTTGACGACAAGCTGTTCGTGATAAACGCCTTCGGTATAGGCAAACCAGTCACCGATGTAGAAGGTATCTGAACCTTGTCCACCAATTAACAGGTCGCTTCCTAACCCTGCGTAGAGTTGGTCGTCACCGTTACCACCATTCAATATGTCTTTGTTAAACTCATCGGCATCATCCTGCCCTGCGATAAGAATGTCGTTTCCATCTTCCCCTTTCAGAACATCCCCGTGTTCTCCCCCGATAAGTATGTCATCTCCTTTTCCGCCGCTGAGCTTGTCATTTCCTTTTCGGCCAATCAGAGTGTCATCACCATCTCCTCCAACGAACACTTCGTGATCGATATCTCGAAAGTTTGCAGTGTGTATGCTGAAGGAAATGTCGTTGGCAATTGAAATATCAGCCGCATTGACATCCAGCAGGATCATCGTGCGGCCATTGATGGTGACTATCGTATTATCACCGTCTTGGGCGATATCAACATCATATGCTGAGGCATCAATGTTTAGACCCTCGCGCGCTACTTCAACTGCAACCCTCAGATTGTCGACGCCGACTTGATAGTCGGTGATATACCGTGGGGTTGAGCCGTAAGTTTGAAAAACAAAAATGTCTTCGCCAGCACCGCCTGTGGAAACGCCCGTAACAATAACGGTGTCATCTCCGTCGCCGCCCCCTGTGTATTTAAATTCTCTGATCCCCCAGCTTTCGACGATCTGATCGTCGGCTGAGCTAAACCCGAGGCGTTTATCAATGGATTGAGGGGAGAAGCTAAACGAACTGCTGTGCTCGGTCGAGGCATCAAACGAAAAGTGCGCAGAGGTGAGAGAGGCAGCATCTGTGTTGTTCAGGGTGATGGTTGAATCTTCTGCGAGTGTTATGACCGTGGTACTGCCCACTTGCTCTATCGACAGTTCGCTGAAATTAGACGCAAGCCGCGTATCAATGCTTATCACATCGTTATCAAGTTCAAAATCAACTATGCGGTCGTGACCCGTCCTGACTGTTTCAACCAAATCTGAGTATCGGAATAGGACATTGGCGCCAAAGAAGAATGTATCACTTCCAGTGCCACCAAAGAGCATTTGATCGTTGTGGTTACCCGCCAGCAAGTCATTGCCATCGCCGCCCAACAAGCGAGTACCTTGGCCAAGGCTACCAACAACCACTAATGTGTCATCACCGACGCCACCTAACACGCTGTCATGGTTGCCGAGACTGATCAGCATGTCATTTCCCGAGCCGCCACGAAGCGTATCGTTTCCATACCCTTCGATCCAATCGTTGCCTTTTCCTCCAATCAGGGTGTATGTCGTATCGACATTGCCGATAAGGGTGTCATTACCCGCACCACCGACCGCTCTTTCACTGTTTGTAATGAAGTCGTTTCCGCTGCCGCCAAAGGCTTGGTCAACACCAGTGCCACCTTGGATCGTATCGTTCCCACTGCCACCAGATATAAAATCATTTCCGCCATTGCCATACAGCTTGTCGCTCCCGCCAAGTCCGTACAGAAAATCGTTGCCATCTGTACCTTCTAGCTTGTCGTAACCTTCTGTGCCAGTTTGGGTTAGTTCGGTTTCTGCTGAATAAAGAAATTGAGGTTGAGTCGGTAGTTCGGTGTCAATAGGGGATGAATCGTCCATAAAATGCGCATCATTTGATGACATGGCTTACTCCATAAATACTCTATTGTTGAGGGCAATACGAGCTGTTTTGCCTAGTGCTAGCAAACATTAAATCGTGCATAGGTAGGTAGCGTTGTCTCAAATTCTAGATATATAGAAGTTTGCTGAAACGCATGAGTAAATGACGAAAATGAGGACGAACAAAAACGGAGTCTAGGTGAGTAGACTCCGTCTTTTGAATGGCAGTGAGTTTGCGCTTAACACAACGCCTGCCAGTTTTGTTTGCTGTGCTTAATCGACGGTGACGACAACTTTTCCGATTGCCTTACCGCTGGCTAGGCGTTCATGCGCTTGGCCTACTTGAGAGAGGTTAAACGTACCATCGTCTAGAAGTGGCTTCAGGCCGCCAGACTCAGCAATCGCAGTCATCTCTTTCAAAATGTTGCCATGCACTTCTCGACCTTGATTGTGTAGCATCGGCAATAGCATAAACACGACGTGCAACGACAAGCCTTTAAAGTGCATAGTGGTGAGGTCAATTTCTAGCAGAGAAACTGTCGAAGATACATGCATTAAATTACCCGTGATGCCATCGACATCAAACTGAAAGGCTTGCGCTTCATCGCTTTGCACGTGGTAATTCACAGAGGCTTTGAGGGTCATCATTCAGGTCTCCACACCATGGTTATGCGGTAAAAATCCGTCGCCGCAAGGTATGGAATAAAGCTTAATCATTTAGCTAAGGCTAATAAATGATCAGTAAAATGAATCAGAATTCGGATTTTAAATATAATCAAGTCAGATCAGAGTCAGCGTCGAGGCCGATGAGAGATCACTCGTGCTCTGTTGATGCGTGTTCTGCTGATGCCCAGTGCTTTGTAAGAACACGATGCGCAAGGCTGAGCATTTTGACGTGGCAGGCAGAAGAGGTAGATAGGAGCAGTAGACAGGAGAAGCACTGACGAGAAATAGGCAGAAGAGCGCTACTCATTGCTCCCAATGATCATTGATAAAACTGGCACCTTGAAGCGATTGAATCACGGTTTCCAACACAGGGCCTACGGCGTGGCGACGGGAAACCAAGCAGCCTACCGAGGTCATCCAACCGCTGTATTCATGGGCAACGGGTAGGGCGATCACGTCGCCTTTTTCTATGAAGGATTTCGCCGAAAGCTCGGGCACGTTCGCCCATCCCACGCCTTTACTGACTAGCTCAACCAAGGTTTGGTGGGTATTGGCGTACCACATTTTTGAACTGATGCCGTAGCTGAACCAAAGCTCCTTGTGCTCTGCGCTGCGGTGCACGCATTGGCGATACCGCTTTAAATCTGCGTCATGAACAACAGGCAGTGTCGCCAATTCATGATGAGATGCTGCAATGGTCAAAAACCGCGCTTGTCCGAGCAAAAAGAAATCCATATCCACTTTCAATTCACCATCCGCGTAGATGATCCCCACATGAGCTTTGCCTTCTCGCACTAAGTCTTCCACATCAAACGTAGAGGCGGTGATGATATCGAAATGCGTGATAGGAAAGGCGTCTGACAGCGGCGCAAGAATGGCTAAGAGATTCGCGTCGATCAGGCTTTCATCAACGGCAATCACTACCTCATGCTCGTGTTCTTGGGTTAGGGATTCGACTTTCTGATCGAAGTACTTTTGTTGATGAAGAATGGATTGGGCGATGGGTAATAGCGCCTTGCCATTATCGGTCAGCACGGGGGTGTTTTTCTCGCGATTAAACAGCTCCTGATCAATGGCGATTTCAAGGTTCGCGATGGCTTGGCTCACACCAGATTGGGCGCGTTTCAATTTGCGAGCGGCGGCAGAGAAGGAGCCGCTTTCGCAGACCGTCACGAATATCTTTAATTGTTCGAAGCTGTACATGATGACACCACGGAAGAAGGCTATGCATTTTAACTAGGTAATGCATTCAAACTAAGTTCTCAAGCTAAGTACTCAAGCTATCACTAATCGTGATGGCTGTTAACTTTGTTTATTGTTTTTTCCTGCCATAATCGCCACCTCGCAATCTTGGCTATCTTTCTTTTTGAGTTACCTATGACCACCTTAGAACGCATTTTTCATTCTGTTTTATTCGAAGCACTCGCTATCACTTTCTCGGTGATTGGTTTGTCTATCTTTACCGATCACGATCTGAAAGCACTATCAGGAACCATGATAGTTGTGGCGACCATCGCCATGATTTGGAATTATTTCTTCAACCTGACGTTCGATCACTTCGTGAAAGGCGAGAAAACGGAACGCTCATTTGGCACTCGGGTTTCCCATGTCTTGCTGTTTGAAGGCGGGTTGTTGTTTTTCACCATCCCTGTGATGGCGTACTTGTTGAACGTGAACCTGTGGGATGCGTTCATCATGGACATTGTCGTGACCATCTTCATTACGATTTACGCGTTTTTGTTCAACCTGACTTATGACCATGCTCGTGTGTTCATTCTTCAGCAACGTCAAGTGAGCGTGTAACGTTTACGGACATTGAAACGAGAAAAAGCCCATCGCGTTGTTAACGGAAAATCGTTAACCAGCGGCGGGCTTTTTTGTCTTTGCTAGGCTCGTGACTGTTTTAGAAGACCAGTTCGAGAAAGACCAGCTAGCTACAGACCTTTATTACTTCGCGACTTTCCCGAGCTTCGTCCAGGTATCAACCACAGTATCTGGGTTCAACGATACAGAGCTAATGCCTTGCGCCATTAGCCACTCTGCTAGGTCGTCATGATCTGACGGGCCTTGACCGCAAATGCCGACGTATTTGCCAGCGCGTGTTGCCGCATCAATCGCCATTTTCAGCATGGCTTTCACTGCCGGGTTACGCTCATCAAACAAGTGCGCGACATCGCCTGAATCGCGATCCAAGCCCAGTGTTAGCTGTGTCATGTCGTTTGAACCAATCGAGAAGCCGTCAAAGTACTTCAAGAAGTCATCCGCCAGCACGGCGTTTGATGGCAGTTCACACATCATGATGACTTTCAGACCTTGTTCGCCACGGCGGAGATCGAACTTCGCCAGCAAGTCATTTACTTCTGCCGCTTCGCCCGTGGTGCGAACGAATGGGATCATGATTTCAACGTTCTTGAGTGCCATCTCATTGCGCACGCGCTTGATGGCTTGCGTTTCCAACTCGAAGCAATCTTCAAACACGGGCGAGATGTAACGCGACGCGCCGCGGAAGCCCAACATCGGGTTTTCTTCATGCGGTTCAAACTTACTGCCGCCAATAAGGTTGCTGTATTCGTTCGATTTGAAATCTGACATACGCACGATGACGCGCTTCGGCCAGAATGCGGCTGCGATGGTGGCGATCCCTTCCGTCAGTTTGCTCACGTAGAAATCGACAGGATCTTTGTAGCCGCGAATGCGTTCATTGATTTGCGCTTTCAGCTCGTCACTTTGCGCGTCAAAGTTCAACAGGGCTTTCGGGTGAATACCGATCATTTTGTTGATGATGAACTCTAAGCGCGCAAGGCCAACGCCTTCGTTTGGAATTTGCGCAAAGTCGAAGGCGCGGTCAGGATTACCAACATTCATCATCACTTTGGTGGGCAACAATGGCAGTTCATCAACCGCGGATTGACGCACCACGAAGTCGAGCTTGCCGTCGTAGACATAACCGGTTTCGCCTTCAGCACACGAAATGGTGACTTCCGCGCCGTCGCTCAGTTTGCTGGTGGCATCGCCACAACCCACGATGGCAGGAATGCCCAACTCACGAGCAATGATCGCAGCGTGACATGTGCGGCCGCCGCGATTGGTGACGATTGCTGCGGCTTTCTTCATCACAGGTTCCCAATCAGGGTCTGTCATGTCGGTGACGAGCACGTCGCCTTCTTCCACTAACGACATTTCATCCAGCGAGGCGACAACGCGCACGCCGCCACTGCCGATGCGTTGGCCAATGGCGCGGCCTTCAACTAGCACACCCGCTTTGTCGTTCAGCTCGTAGCGCTCGATGATGTTGCCGTTCTTTTGCGAACATACGGTTTCAGGGCGCGCTTGTACGATGTAAAGCTTGCCGTCGATGCCGTCTTTCGCCCACTCAATGTCCATCGCACGTTGGTAGTGCTTTTCGATGATCATGGCTTGTTTGGCAAGTTCTGCGATTTCATCGTCAGTGAGTGAGAATTGGTTTTGTTCTTCTGGAGAGGTATCAACGATCTCGACTTGCTTGCCAATTACCTGGCTGTCGGCATAAATCATCTTGATAAGTTTCGAGCCAAAAGTGCGCTTAACCACCGCGGGCGTGCCGGCTTCTAGCAGCGGCTTGTGCACGTAAAACTCATCAGGGTTCACTGCGCCTTGTACGACCATCTCGCCCAATCCCCATGACGAGGTAATGAACACCACTTGGTCGAAGCCCGATTCCGTATCTAGCGTGAACATCACGCCGGAAGAGGCTTGGTCAGAACGCACCATGCGTTGAATACCCGCAGAGAGCGAGATACCGCGGTGGTCAAACCCTTGGTGAACGCGATAAGAAATCGCGCGGTCATTAAACAGTGACGCGAAAACGTGTTTAGTGGCTTCCAGTACCGCATCAATGCCTTTCACATTGAGGAAGGTTTCTTGCTGGCCTGCGAAAGACGCATCTGGTAAATCTTCGGCGGTGGCAGAGGAACGTACAGCGACAGAAAGCTCCGAATTTCCATCAACTAACGTTTCATAGTTATCACGAATATCCTGCTCGAGATCCGCAGGGAAGGGGGCATCTAAAACCCATTGGCGAATAGTAGCGCCGGCTTTGCGCAGTGCATCGACGTCTTCAACATCGAGTTCATCAAGGATCTGATGAATGCGTTCGTCTAGCCCTTCAAAATCAAGAAACTGGTTAAACGCATACGAGGTGGTTGCATACCCGTTTGGCACAGATACGCCCGCGTTGGCGAGGTTTGACACCATTTCGCCGAGGGACGCATTCTTGCCGCCGACTTTGTCGACATCATCCATTGATAGGGAATCGAACCACAGGGTGTTCTTTTGCATTTCTTTCTCCAGAAATAGTGCAGCAATTGGGATTTTAGTGACAATCTTGGCCTCTCAAACAATAAAACCATGATGAGTTTTAAAAGCTGTGGAGAGGCACATAGCTTGCCGAGTGTCGTTATTGTTATCGTTGTGTTTATATCCTATGAAAAAATTGCGAGAAGATTAACCATCTATGCACAAAGAAATTCAAAGTCGAGACGTCTTCTATGTTTCGGATGGGACAGCCATCACATGTGAGACATTAGGGCATGTCGTTTTGGGGCAATTCGCGTTTAAGGCGAATGAACAAACCTTTCCGTTTGTGGAAACCGAAGACAAGGTGTGCGAACTGCTAAAACGCATTCAGCACTCTTACGAACGTGATGGAGTGAAGCCGCTGGTTTTCTTTTCGATGGTGATCCCAGAGATCCGCGAGCGCCTGATGGAGGCCCCTGCATTTTTCTATGATGTACTCGAAAGTATGGTGCAACGGGTCGCGGAAGATACGCAGTTAGAGCCAAAGCCAAAATTGCAGCGCTCTCGCAGTGTAGGAAAGGATTCAGATACCTATTTCGATCGTATTTCTGCCATTGAATACACCTTGGCGCATGATGACGGGGTGTCGCTGAGAGATCTCGAACATGCCGACATCATCTTACTGGGCGTGTCTCGCAGCGGGAAAACGCCCACCAGTTTGTACATGGCCATGCAGTTTGGCCTGCGGGTCGTGAATTACCCGTTTATTGCGGAAGACATGAAGTTACTGCGCTTGTTACCTGAATTTGAATTTCATCGACACAAGCTGTTTGGATTGACCATAGACGCAGAGCGATTGACTCAGATACGCGAGAACCGTCTGTCTGGCAGCGAATACGCCAGTACAGAACAGTGTGAGCAGGAAGTGAGTACCATTGAATCACTGTTTCGCCGCGAAGCAATTTCTTACATCAACACCACGGCGCTGTCGGTCGAAGAAATCACCACGCGTGTGCTGGAAAAAACAGGGCTGAAACGGCGCTTGTTCTGATGTATTGGTGCTTTAGTAAAGGCAATTTTCGGTGCTCACGCGGGGTGATTAAGTCTTTCGCTAGCCTTCTAACATGCGTCTACGCCATGGCTGAACATTGCATTCAGACACGTCTTCGTACAAAAAAAGGGGACGTAGAAACTACCCATTGAATTCTCCATTCGATAGTATTGATAAAGCATTCGAATATAGTCTGGAAACAACGTAATTATGAACAGTGCTCCAACACATAAACCACGCCCGATGGTCGACCTTGTCGTCAGCATCGTGATCCCTGCTTTTGTTCTCATGAAGATGAGTGGCGAAAATGAACTAGGTGCGAGCGGTGGTTTGATTTTAGCGCTTAGCTTCCCGCTAGGCTGGGGGCTTTTCGAGTTAGTAAAGTATAAGAAATTCAACTTCATCGCGTTATTGGGTTTGGCAAACGTTCTGCTGACTGGCGGTATTGGCTTACTTGAGCTTGATACCAAATGGTTAGCGATCAAAGAAGCGGCTATTCCCGCCGCCATTGGTCTTGCCGTGCTCGGTTCAACCTTTACATCTTCGCCACTGGTGAAGGCATTGCTTTTCAACCCAAGCGTGATGGACGTGGACAAAATCAATCAGCAATTGCAGCAGCGCAACAGCATGGCCGCGTTTGAACGCCGATTACTGAAAGCCACATATCTGGTAGCGTGCTCTTTTGCATTCTCTGCAACCATGAACTTTATCCTCGCCAAGTGGATTGTAACTAGCCCTGCAGGAACGCCAGAATTTAACGAGCAATTGGGCCAATTAACGCTTTATAGCTACCCGATGATTGCATTGCCATCTACCGTGATGATGATGGGTATCTTCTACTACCTATGGCGCACCATTCACGATCTGACAGGATTAAAACTGGAAGAAGTGTTAGCGAACAGTTCGTCGAAATAAGTCCTCAAAAGGCGAGGGGTCAAGTGCGGCCTCTCGCTTTCTAGTAACAACATTCATTACCTCAACGTCTTCGCTTTTTCCTGCATTCTTTCCTCCTATGAAACCGCACTAATAAAAAGCTGTATTTTAGTTCGTGATGTCCTCAATCAAAAAGCCACTTTGAAACATGATTAATGTGAATCTGTGGACGCAGGTTCATCAACGAGTGGTAATGATACAGCTATAGAAGGCCACGCTATTGGTGAGGGTTGAATGTAACGGAGTTGATTAACATCTAGCTCACTTTTGCCCCAAAACGTGTTAGTAAAAGAAAATAAGGAAACTCTCACATCGAGAGCTTTCGATGAAATTACTAATCCTAAATATGTGGTGTGCAGAAATTCCCATCTTGTCGTACTTTCTTGTTCGTTATTTCATGAAATGTGATTATAATCGTTTAAAAACATAAAGTTATTGAATAGTCTGGTGTTGTTAGATGTGTGCGGAATCCTAAAGAAGGGAAATTTACAACCCTACTTTGGGAGCTAATAAGTTGTTATAAATTTTAAAGGAGTCATGAGTGGCAAGCTCAGGAACATATTATTTAGGTCGAGTATTGAAACTTGGTACTCTCGATCAAGAAAAGTTAATGAATGCAATCAAAGAGCCAGTTTCCTTATCTTATAGAGGTTCATCTTGGACATTCATTGACGTCCGAGAAGTTAAAGGCAACGGGGAACATTATATTTTTGGTCGCCTAAGCAAATACAAGCCATTAGGTGAGGTTACTGTCGTAGATACTCATCGAAGAACAGAAGAAACACAAATTGAACCTAACTTGAAAGTTGCCTCTAGCCCCTTTGTGTATATCCCCTCCCACTCAGGCATTGCGTTTCTTAACACATATAATCACATAGAACAAAAAGCTTTTGTTAATCGTTTTTGTTCTATTATCGAGGAAACTTATCAACGTTTTTTCGTTGATTGTGACATTGAGTTGGTCTCAGACTTACGTTCTTTTGCTGCAAAAGTATCTTCATTGGATGGTATCTATCATGTTAATGCGAAAATATCTCCTCCAAACCCAATGTTTGGCTGCCTTTGGGCAGAGCTAAAAGACTACCTAATCAAGCGAAATACTGACCGTATGACTATCGTTGAAGATGCTCCAGAAAGTCAGCCACTAAATACAGATTTGCCATATCACATTGAAAGAGCAGCTAACCAGACGGCAGATGATCAGTATGTATCAGAAGAGCCTCTTCCGATCGGTGACGCTGCGATACTTATGGCAGCAGATGGCTATGGCCACGGAACAGTCAAAGGGAAAAGAGACAATGAAGTTATAACTATTAAAACATCCGAGACTGTAAAAAACTTTTCCTTCGATAAAAATCCAGAGCCCGAAGCCCTCTATCACAAAGCTCTTGAAATATTTGATGAAATCAAAGAAAAAAGGCACTTAGGTCACTGATGAATCGAATTCTAGATATTTTTCGCTTTACTATTATATCTCCAGAGTTTGTTGTTATTCTTTTGACGACCGTAATGACATATGGTTATCCGGAAGTATTTGTACTTATAGGTGGGAAAATTAAAGGCAATGCTGAACTTTGGAAGTTTATACCCTCACTCCCAGTCATCTTTACTGGCGTGACCTTTAAAGTAGCTCAAAAAGTCCATGCACCTTTAGAAAATACGTCCAACAAGCAACTTTACGAATGGACCTCGTTCAATAAGATCTCTGATCGTATAATGGCATCTTACTTGATTTGTATATTGTGTTGCGCTGCTAGTTTTACAATTTGGTTCTTTATGTCTGAGTTGAGTGAACTAATGTTAGGCTCAATTTTATTGAGCTCAATCCTCATCTCTGGATTAACTACGTTCCAAATTATCTTGGCAGCTCAAAAAATCAGGCAAGTCATAGAGCAATACACATAAAATTTATAACACATATGAGCCCTTCTCAGGTAAATAGGTAATAGCATTCTTTTGGCTGCGTTAGCAGCCGCTGCTCTCGAACAACTAAGCTCTCTACTCCACTTTCCCATATCTGAAGTTATCCGAACTGGGTGGTCACAAACGCAATTCCTAACTCGAAATTATCCAAAAATGCTTTAGGGCGTCACCCTAAACCACCTTCGTCTAAAAACACTTCATACCAATCTAAATCGCCGCCGCCCTCAACAGCTCTACGACACGATGATGTAAGCCCTCAGGTTTGGGAAATAGACGCTTTGAATACAGCCAGCTGGTGTGACTGCCAATGGAGATGAGGCCGCTGTTTATCTTGATGCCGGGGCTGACGTAAATGTCACCGTTTTGCAGTATGTTCCGCGCCATGTCGGGCGAAAGTGTCCAACGGTGACCACTGCGTTTGTTTGGGCGTCGGTCATCCAAATGGCACTCAATGCCGTTGACGGTTTTCTTTAACCATGTGGTTTGGTTGGTGGTTTCAAACAGCTTAATGTCTTCGACATTGGGGTCGATAGGCGCATTCTCGTCCACGACTTCTGATTCCTGATTATCTTCTTTTAAGAACGCTTGCCATGCCAGCCAAGCGCCAAACCCTGCGATGCCAGTTTGTGCGAGCTTGGAAAGTAGGTCGACGGTTTCCATTAACACTTGCCACATGATGTTGCTCCCTCATTCACAACGTTCCTACAAAAGATTGGATGAAAATCAGCGAGTAAGGTGTCCGTTAATTTAGACGCGATGCAGGAAGACAACGAAGTCGGGCTTTCTCACTATGAAGCACCTAGTGAGTCTGTTTGTCGTATGCGTGGTTTTTGGTTCAAACCGATAGGATGATGATGAAAAGGTCGCACGACTTGTTTCATGTATTATACTGCTAGTGGTGGAAACGTTTACATGACTGTATGTCTGCTCATGGAAGCAACGATAGATGGATTGCTAGACGGTTGTTTACGCGAGGAATCTAATCGATGAAATGCTGTCTAGGGTGGAGCAGTCTTGGTTGGGTATACATGGAATGATGAGTAACTAAGATGTCGAACGTTGAATTTAACCCAGTTGATCATGCGCACCGTCGTTATAACCCTCTGACGGGGCAATGGATATTGGTGTCCCCGCATCGTGCCAAACGACCGTGGAGTGGGCAGGATGAAAAGCCTGCTGCACAAACGTTACCGAGCTACGACAAGCAGTGTTTCTTGTGTCCGACCAACGAGCGCGTATCTGGCGATATCAATCCTGATTACCCCGGCACCTATGTTTTCAATAATGACTTTGCTGCGTTAATGGTGGAATCACCCAATGCGCCTGAATCGGACAATCCTTTGTTCAAAACGCAAGGCGTGCGTGGGTTAAGCCGCGTCATCTGCTTCTCGCCCGATCACAGCAAAACTTTGCCTGAACTGTCACTTGCGAGCATTCGTGGCGTGATTGATACATGGAATAGCCAAATTGAAGAACTCGGTAAAGATTACGTGTGGGTACAGGCTTTCGAAAACAAAGGCGAGACCATGGGGTGCTCACAGCCACACCCGCATGGGCAGATTTGGGCAAACAGCTTTTTGCCGAACGAGATAGCCCGTAAAGAAGATAACCTGCGGGCGTATTACCAACAGCAAGGCTCGAACTTGCTGGTGGATTATGTGAAGGCGGAGCTAAAAGACGGTTCGCGTGTGGTGGTGGATACCGAGCATTGGGTTGCGGTTGTCCCGTATTGGGCAGCATGGCCGTTTGAAACCATGTTGCTGCCGAAAACGCACATTCGCCGTATGAGCGAGTTGAGCGATGAACAGCGTGATGATTTGGCGATTGCCATTAAGAAACTGACCAGTCGCTACGACAATTTGTTCCAATGTTCGTTTCCCTATTCCATGGGCTGGCATTACGCACCGTTCTTTGAAGAAGGTACGGATATTGAACATTGGCAACTGCATGCGCTTTTCTACCCGCCACTGCTTCGCAGTGCGTCGGTACGCAAGTTTATGGTGGGTTATGAGATGTTGGCAGAGAGCCAGCGTGACTTAACTGCCGAACAAGCGGCGCAGCGTCTGCGAGAAGTCAGTGACGTTCACTACAAAGAAAACGTGTGAGCACAGTGCGAAAATGCATTCAGAAGCATGGCCTCACGGTGGCCATTTTTCTCCCGATTTGAATATAACCAAGAGCGATAGATATGTCTGATCTCATTCAAAATGTGAAAGCGTCTTTTGAGAAGGTATTTCACTACCCGCCCACGCACTTTGTGCAAGCACCGGGGCGCGTGAATTTGATTGGCGAGCATACAGATTACAACGATGGTTTTGTGCTGCCATGTGCCATTAACTATCAAACCATGATTGCAGCAGCAAAGCGTGATGACAATATAGTACGCGTGGTTTCGGTCGATTTTGGCAACGCCGTGGACGAGTTTGATCTTACCCAAGACATCACCTTTCAAGAAAAAAAAATGTGGGCGAACTACATTCGCGGCGTCGTGAAATGCTTGCTCGAACGCGGCTTTGTGTTCAAAGGCGCTGACATTTCAGTGAGCGGCAACGTGCCGCAAGGTGCGGGCTTGAGTTCTTCCGCCGCGCTAGAAGTGGTGGTCGGGCAAACGTTTAAAGAGTTATATCAGCTGGATATTTCTCAGGCTGAGATTGCGTTAAATGGTCAGCAGGCAGAAAACCAATTCGTGGGGTGTAATTGCGGCATTATGGACCAGATGATTTCTGCAGAAGGCCGAGAGAATAACGCCATGTTGCTAGATTGCCGCACGTTGGAAACCCAATTAGTCTCGATGCCAGAAGACGTGGCGGTGGTGATCATCAATTCCAATAAGAAACGCGGCTTGGTGGATAGCGAATACAACACGCGTCGTGAACAATGCGAAGAAGCGGCGCGTATTTTTGGTGTGAAAGCGCTGCGTGATGTGAGTATCGAGCAATTTAACGCTCGGGTCGGCGATCTTGATGAGCTCGTTGCTAAACGTGCTCGCCATGTGATCACCGAAAATGACCGAACGTTATCAGCGACGGATGCCCTTCGAAACGGTGATATGAAGCAATTGAGCGAGTTGATGGCCGCGTCTCATGCGTCAATGCGTGATGATTTTGAAATCACGGTGAAAGAAGTGAATGCTTTGGTGGATATTGTGCAAGGTGTGATTGGCGATCAAGGCGGCGTTCGTATGACGGGTGGCGGCTTTGGTGGCTGTATTGTTGCGCTAATCCCTCCGACGCTGGTCGATGACGTGAAAGCGGCGGTCGAGGCAAACTATGAAGCGCAGACGGGTCTGAAAGAATCTATTTACGTTTGCCAAGTGCATGACGGCGCGGGCTTGGTGAAAATGCCATAACCGCCGTTAAACACATAACCACTGTTAAACACATAGCCGCTGTTTAACGGCGGTGCTTTTTGAAACAGCCGTGCCTTTGGAAACAGCCGTGCCTCTAAGCCATTTCCTTTGGCATAAGCATTGGGTGTTGCTCATTGAACTTAGCGTTTGTTGGTGTGTGCCACAGAATTTCGATGCACAAGGGTCGGCGCGAAAATGGCGGATTCATTGTCAGCATGTTCTGAGCTAGCAAGTGCAAGAGCCAAACGCGCAGCTTTATCTGCCATGATTTGAATCGGGTAGCGCACCGTACTGAGGCGAGGGTAGATATATCGCGCGATTAACCCATCATCAAACCCCATTATCGATACCTGCTCAGGCACCTTAATGTTGTTTTCGTCTAGTACCGACAACGCACCCGCAGCCATGTAATCGTTGTAAGCAACGATACCTGTGGCATCAAGTGATTTCGTCAGAAGATTGGCCATGGCCAATTCGCCACCATCGCCGTTGGGTTCACCGTATTCGATATAGCTGTTTGGCAGCGAGATGTCATGGTCGCGCAGTGCAGCCAAGTAGCCTTCAATTCGCTGAGAAGCATCTTCGATCTTATGTGTTGAGGCAATGCACGCAATCTTGGTGTGGCCATGTTGGATAAGATATTCCGTCGCCAGATAGGCACCCTGATAGTTATCAAGCGAAATGCACCGTTCAGCCAACTCAGGAATGTATCGGTTGATGAGCACCATTCCTTTCACTTCCTTGGCAAAGCCGATCAGTTCTTCATCGGACAAGCCTTTTGAGTGGATAACCAGCGAATCACAACGGTTGTTGATCAGAAGTTCAATCGCATTGCGCTCTTCTTCCGCACGGTGATAACCATTGCCAATCAAGATGTGTTTGCCGTGTTCATGGGCCACGCTGTCCACGGCCTTCACCAAGGTTCCAAAGAAGGAATCAGACACATCGCTGACAAGCACCCCAATGGTATTGGTGTTTTGGCTGACTAACGCGCGTGCCGCGGCGTTCGGACGATAGCCCAGTTTGCTCATCGCGTGGGTGACAGCTTCAATCGATGAGTCGCTTGCCTTGGGCGATTTGTTAATCACTCGAGATACCGTCGCGACAGAGACACCTGCTACCTTTGCCACATCCTTGATTGTTGCCATGTATTACCTCTCAATTTTCTGACGTCATTTAACACCGATTACTTCATTGGCGCAATTGAGGGCCGGGTTTCATTGAGGTGGATGTGATGTTTACTGGCTGTTCAATCAATATTTGGGCGTATTTGGCGTCAACAAAAAGCCCGCGCTTATCGATGAAGATAAGCGCGGGCTGGTATTTGTATCCAATGAAACGGACGGCAATCAGCTAGCTTGGTACGCTGGATAATCCGTCAAGCCTTTCTCTTGACCACCGAACAGGGTGTTTGGATCGTGTTGTGCCATCGGATAACCATGACGCAAACGATCAGGTAAGTCTGGATTGGCAACAAATGGGCGTCCGAATGCAATCATATCGCCAAGCCCTTCATTGATGGCAATGTCTGCTTTGTCACTGTTGTAGCGTCCGGCATAAATGATCACGCCGTTGTACACTTCACGAAGCGCATGCTTGAACATGATTGGGGTGTCAGGTGCGTCGTCCCAATCTACTTCTGCGATGTGAATGTAAACAACGTTCAAGGTGTTCAACAGCGCTGCTGCCGCAACATAGGTTTCCACTGGCGAGCTATCGACCGTGCCATTCAGCGATGTAAAGGGTGCAAGGCGCACACCAACGCGATCTGCACCAATCGCATCCGTCATGGCTTCGATCACTTCTTTTAGGAAGCGCAAACGGTTTTCGATGCTGCCACCGTATTCGTCTGTGCGGTTGTTGGCTTCAGAGTCGATGAACTGATTCACCAAGTAGCCATTGGCAGCGTGAAGTTCAATGCCATCAAATCCGGCTTCTATTGCGTTCAGTGCCGCTTGTCGGTACTCCCCAATCACGTGCTTGATGTCGTCTTTCGACATTTCACGCGGTTCGACTACATCCACAAAACCCGTTGCGTCTGTACCGTTGTCGATGAACACTTTCACGTTTTCTGCTTTCAACGCAGAGGATGAAATCGGCTGCTTCCCGCCAATGTTATCAGGGTGCGTAACACGGCCTACATGCCAAACTTGCGCGAATATCACGCCGTCTTTCTCATGCACGGCATCGGTGACTTTTCGCCATCCTGCAATTTGTTCTTGGCTGTAAATGCCTGGTGTCCACGCATAGCCTTGACCCATTTCAGAAATTTGCGTGCCTTCGGCAACGATCAAACCGGCACTGGCACGCTGGGCGTAGTAGGTCGCCATGATGTCGTTTGCGGCATTGCCCGGTTGGCTAGCGCGTGAGCGAGTCATTGGAGGCATCACAATACGGTTTTTTAGAGAAAGCGAACCGAGTTGGATCGGTTGAAATAATGCATTGGTCATGTCGGACTCCTATAACTGAATGACAGTGAGAATACGCAGGATTGATGCTTGGTTGAAATTATCGATTTTTATGAAATGAATAATTTTATGTTATGAAGAAATGAAAAGCGTTGAGGTTTGAAGTAGTGAAGCAGAGTGAGAGAAAAAACGGGCGACCGTCGATTCGCTCAGAAGGAGAAACATCCCACCCACTGACACGGAAAGGTCTGTGGGTGGGATGCGTGTTTTTGCTTATTGTCGCTTATCGATAAAGCTTAGCGACAAAGATTAGCGACAAAGATTAGCGATAAACATTATTGGTAACTGTAAGAACCGTGTCGGCTTGAGAAAATCCATTGGTTGCCATTTGACCAATACACTTCAGGTTCTTGAACACATTGACCGCCTTCGTTCAAAAAGCCTGCGCCGTAGAACTCGCCGCCGCTGGTTAGGCTACATAGCACCGCATCGCTGCCAGCTTTGGCTTTGACGCGCTCACCAAGCTCAGCGGGGTTGTTCAATGATAGCCATTCAAACTGGTTAACGGTCGATAGAACCGGGCGCTCACCTTCTGAATCTCGTACCGTAATGTCATCCCCGCCTGTACATTGGAATTCACCATTGCCTAGGTCTTCAACATAACCGTGCAGCGTTTTTTCTGCGCCACTCACCGTCATTGGGAATCGACAAATATATGGATATTCATTACCCAAACGTAATGTCGCCAGATTGTTTAGGTCTGCTTTCGATAGATCTGCAGGTTTAAAGGTCTCCGTGTGTGCGAACCAGCTTGGTGGCATGGCAGTTTCAAAGTCCTCATAGCCATGTTCTTGACCGATGATTACTGGGCCTACCAAATCATTCACCGCTGGGTTGCGTGGCGTCTCTTGGCTATCCAAAATACTGATAGAACCATCTGCGCTTGAACAACTTAGGGTGATACGCTCTGGGTGGTTTTCCATTGGCAAGTTGATGTGGAACTTGTTGCTTTCACCGCTGTTATAGCGGGTGCTTGCAAGGGCAATACGCTGTACTGAGCCATTCTCGCCTTCAACCGTCAACTCACACTGTTTTTGGGACTGCAAAGTATATTGAGCAATGCCACCTTGGTGTGAGGCATATGACCATCTTGCGCCATTTACATGTTTGACGTTATCAATTTGCTGACATTTCCCGTCGGCAATAAATCCAGCGCCATCGTGAGAAGTGCCTGATTTGTCGAGGCTACATAGGGTTTGTTCACCCAAGGCAGCAGTAGGTGTGTAAGTGACGGCACCAAGGTGATCACCTTTGACCGATAGCAATTGATAATCCATTGACTGAGAAACAGGGTTCTCGCGCTGTCCGTTAACCGCCCAATACATTTCAGGCGCCGTGCGACACACGTTGTCATTGGCATCTTCATAACCGACGAAGTTGGCTTGCTCGCCGTTTGCGTTGGTATAACTGAACTGACAAACAGGCAACTGCGTGTTATCAATTTTCAGGGTTTGCCACTCTGTGCTCAGGCGATCAGATGCGCTTAGATCGCTCACCGATTGCCAGCCTTCTAATTGCGTTTCGATATAGCTCGGCGCAGGAAGGTCGTACAGGTTGCCGTAGTTTGAGTAAATCAGCGGGTAGACTTGGCTCGCGTTCTGTTCTGCTGGGTCGTAAATACCCAACATAGTGATCACCGGAACGCCTTTTGATTCAGGCTTGGTAAAGTCTGAATCTACCTCAACATATTGCTGCGAGATCTGATCCCACTGCGAGAATCCGGTCGTGCTGTTCATGTCTAGGTTGTTTGATCGGTTAAACCAATCCTGTGTGACACGTGATGCAATTGGATGCTCAAGCGTGTAGTGGCTAATCAAGCCTGTTCTTGCGAATTCACCGCCGCCCATGGCTTCACGCATGAAGCGGAACTCGCCCGCAAATGGAGGAACTGACTCCCCACTGGTTGGGTTTTCAACAGTAATCGGATCTGCCGTCCAGTGGAGGTTACCAATGAAGCGCTTGTAGCGGGCATCCCAACCCCAACCGGATTCCATATCATGAATGGAGTAGCCCTTAGGATGGTGTCCGCGGCCAAAATTGTGGCCGAGTTCGTGAGACCATTCGTTACCTCGTGTTGCATCCAACGTGACGATACCGCCACCACCGCTTCCGCCGTGTTGGACAACTTTAGAGCTAATCACGCCTGTGTCAGCATCTTTGGCTAAGTATCGTCCGCGGCTGTTGTGCGAGGTAATGTGGCTAAATGGACGTGGCCAGCTTGCGTTACCGCCCGCGGTATCCGTCACACCGAAGTTGGCGTTATTGATACCGATTGAGAATAGGCGCTTACCGACATATTCACGCATATCGCCGCCGTGCCATCCTGGCGTCTCAAACTCACTGGCTTTGGTGTATACCTTGCCGTTTGGTAGGGTGACTTTTTTCAAATGAATCGGGGTGTAATCCGCCATCACCAGTTTAGAAACGGGGATTTTCTGGAAGTAGTCGGTTGCTAGTTTTGGCATTTGCTTGATCATGTCGTAGCGATCACGCGGCTCAACCAGCATGCCGATATCGATATTTTGGATCACCATTTCTGGTGCACCACCAAATACTAAGCTGTCACTAGTCAGGTCGCCTTCACGGCCGCGGTTGTCGCTGAATCGTAGTGATAGACCCGGTTTCATCCATTCCCAGCTTAACGGGAAGCTCCATGCATGGTGAGAGAACACCACTTTGCTGCGGTCAGTTTTCACCTGATCCGTGTCTGCCAATGCGCTTGGTGGCTGCATTGGGAAACGTCCCATGCTGACGCCATCAACTTCTACATCGACCCACAATTGGTTGATGCCGTATTGTGCGGGTGTTACCAGCAACTGCGCTTCACGGGACATCACAAGGTTAGGGTGGCGAATGTCGTCGTTACCGGTTGGCATCACACTGGTGTGTGTTTGCGCGAAGTTCACGTGTGCACGCAGGTTGCCTTGTAGGTGGTTTTGCGCGTCACGGCTGTCGTTGTAACTGAGGCGTGCTGGTAAGGTGGTGAAGCTAAAGGTCTCGGTGTCACAACTTAACGTCGTGCAGCCTTTTAGCTCAACGTCATACGTGGTGTCGGGTTCTAGATCGCCAATGTAGAAGTGTGAACCTGTTGCGTTGTAGTTGAAGGTGATCGATGACTCACCTTCAGGGTACACGGTCAGCGCAATGGCATATTCTGCGTCTTCGCTGGTGGATTTCCATGCCAACTCTACGCCTTTGTCAGAAACGGACGCCGCTTGAAGTTCAGTGATCTCAGGTTGGGTTTGTGCGCCGCAGTCAGACATCACGGTGCGCAGGATCAAATCTCGCTCCCAAATGTAATTGCCTTCGTCGTCTTTCGAGCCACGCGCTGCTGGCATGTACTCGACATAACAACCCGTATCGTCTGGGGTCATGACACCCCATTCACGGTGCATGAGGTAGAAGCCACCGTTGTAGGGTTCATATTCCCAGTCGGCTTCTACAAACGGAAACGCGGTGCTGTATTCGCCGTTGGTGTCATTAAGCGGAAATTTTGGGTGGTTTTCGTGGTTTACCCAGTACTCTTTGCCTTCAAATTTTAGGAAACGGCGGCCATCGCGTTCGACAATGTTGGCGGGATCTTGTGCCAGTCGCTGCATGTTTTCCAACGCAGCGCGGGTTTGTTCACCCAGCGCTGCCAATGTGGTGGTTTCAGCAACCGAGGGAAGGCTGACGAGTGCGCTTCCTATGAGCAAAGCTAAGACTGATAACTTCATGTATTGTCCTTGAAAACTGTAATTAGAATTATGTGACTCGGATCTAATTTTCTTTCAAGAATCAATAATAATCAGCTGGTTAACGTCAATTCATAGATCTTGGTGCAAAGTGATTATTCAAGACTTTGACATTACTTCCATGGTGGTCGTGATATAACCAATGAATTAACTAAAAAATAAGCTGTAAATCAGTTAATTAGGTGTATTTTCTTTACTGGTTAATGGGCTCAATATCCCAAAAAATCATAAACGGTTCTGTTGAATTAGGGTGCTGAGTCGTAATACCAAGTCAGCCACGTTGCTGGACTCAAACTTCTTCATCATGTTGCCTCGGTGCACCTCAATGGTTCGCACTGAAACGCACAGCGTTTTCGCCATTTGCTGATTGGTTTGGCTTTTCAATACCAGCTTGAGTACCTCTTTTTCACGTTCCGTGAGGCTGGCGTATTTTTTCTCGACGCAAGCATGGCCTTGGCGTTGATAGGAGTGGGCAAGTGCTTTGTCGATGGCTTTCGCCAATTTGTCACCGTCGACGGGCTTTTGAAAGAAGTCGACTGCGCCGTCTTTGAGGGCATCTACCGCCATTGGCACGTCGCCGTGTCCTGTCAGAAAGATAATCGAAAGTGGGCTTCTAGCGTCGTTGAGCAGTGCTTGAAGCTCTTGCCCGCGCATTTCGGGCATCCGGCTATCTAGTACGATGCATCCAGGTTCGTGAATATCGACCTTCTCAAGAAATTCTGGGCCAGAGCTAAAATCTTGAATCTTGAATCCATAGGTTTCGAGCATGAAAACTAACGATTCTCTTACCGCTTCTTCATCGTCAACGACATAGACGGGACCAGTATTTGTCATCATTATTCTTGTTCTCTTTTAATGGGGATAATTACCGTGACTTCACAGCCTTTAGGTCGGGCAGGTTGAATAATAAAGTGACCATGGTGCGCATCAATCACGTCGCGGCAAATGGCCAGCCCTAGGCCAAGTCCGTCTTGTTTGGTGGTAAAGAAAGGTTCTTTTAAGGTTTGTTCGTTGGCTTCTAAACCAATGCCATTGTCAGCAACACGAATCACGATGTCATTCTCGCCATACAAGAGTTCAACGCTGACACCTGACGACGCATCCCATTCGAGATCAGCTAAGCAAGCCTCTTTGGCATTGCGCAGTAAATTGAGCATCACTTGTTGCATGCCAATGTAATCAAATTCGCCTTGTATCGGTGTGCCTTCTGCGGAGAACTTCAAACCGATTTTCAATGCTTGGAAATCAAACTCAATAAGCTCGATAGATTCCTTGATAAAAGCCGCAGGGTCGCAAATCACACGTTCACTCGGGGTACGTTTGATAAGGCTTCGTAAGCGCTGAACGATATCGCCAGCCACGCCAACTTGCTGGTGGATCTTGCCTAAAAAAGGCGCAAGCTCTTCGGCAGTCATCCCTTGAGCTAGCCGTCGCTGAATACCTTCGGAATAATTTTTAATGGTGCTTAAAGGCTGATTGATTTCGTGTGCAATGCTGCTGCCTAACTCGCCGACAATCATGGTGCGTTGAGCATGCTCCAGCATGGTGTTTTTCTCTTTGAGATCGAACAGTGTGCGTTCTAAATCCTTCTTGCTTCGATTGAAGTGATATTCAAGCCAGAAGTGATAAACGTTGAGAATGATGAGAAAGAGCACGATGCCAAACGTAATCAGTTGGTTTTTGGTGAGCCATTTGAAGAGACCTTCTTGCCAGCTCTCTTGCAAGGGGTGCATATCAAGGTGCTGAAATACTTGGTCTACGCGAACGGAACTGGCCGGCAAGGTCCAACCAATGTTGCCTGCCGCTGCTGCCGCTATTGAATACTCCGGCATAGACAATAAGGCCTGCGTGACTTTTTTCCCAATTTCGTTGGACGCACGTTCGGTTTTGGCCAGCGTCCAGTTGGGGTACAAGGCGGTGGTAACAGCACACACGGAGTTATGATGGTGTTTTCGGTCAAGTACTCGCAGTTGGTTGCGTTTCAACAAACCTTCTTTGGCCATGTTTTCCAATGTGCAAGCGGGGACAATAGCGACGTCTAACGATTTATCGAGCACGTCGAGCAGCAATTTATCGGTCGGCGGCCCTGTAAAAGTGATGTTGTTGTAGAACGCGCTACCAAACAGATCGAGTTTGTCGAGTTCGTAGCGTAAGGCAAGAAACCCACCAAAGGCTTTTTCGGAGACTGCTGCGACAGACGCATACTCAATGTCTTGCAGCGTTTGATAGGGCGAATCTTCACGCACGACGACCACAGAGGCGATGGAATGTGTTGTGTTATTGCTGTAGGCCGTTTTCTGCGTCGCTAACCAGTTCAGATGATATTGGCGGGCAATTTTGGTGGCTTGTCCGGGGCTGGTCAGCAGGAAGTCGAGTTGGTTGTGTCGAAACGCTTCGTCAAGTTCGTCGAAGTCATAGGTGTGCATTTCAAAGGTGGTGTTTGGAATTTGGGATTCCAACCAGTTCAGTGTGGGTAACCACGAACGATTGGCGTGATCATCCCCGCGTAATGCCAATACACCGACATCGTAGTGCTGCATCACTTCGGCTCTGACGGGACACGAACAAAAACAACTGATACTGACGACAAAGAGAAAAGCCGCCTTGATGCTAAAGAGGGGCACTAGGCGTACGAAAAATCCAGACAAAAGAGAGTTCTACTCGGTACAACATTGACTGGCGCGAATCATACCTGATTAAACCCTATTATTTATGTTGTTTTAGATCAAATTACTGACAATATTGTGGTTTACCACAATATCCTCCCTTCCTGTAAAAACGCACAATCCGTGCTACTGGCTCATTAGCAGCTATATCCGAATTTATAACATGATGCTTTTCAACGTGTTGGCACTAAAAAATAATCATAAAGCCTTCCACAAGCCTCATGTCTCCGATTTCAATCAGCTCAGTGATGAGCGATAAATTTTTAATGTTTTTTGGGAAGTGATGTGATGAAGAAATCGACGATCGCAATCGGGGTAATCGCGGCGGTAATGGCAGCAGGTTATGTTGGCTATACCTCAATGTTTGGTGCAAAAGCGGTTCAAGTAAGTGCAGACGTATTGAACGAAAAGTTCAATGAGTATGCGAACCCAGAAGCGTTCATTTCTGCTCAAGATTTGAAAAACATGATGGGCACAGATGCTGATGTGGTTGTCATTGGTGCACTAAACCCAGTGAAACCAGACGCGCCAATCGAAGGCTCTTTCTCCATGTGGCGTAACGATTACTCAGCGGCTGACGGCGATTACGCGTTCGATGGCATGCGTAATTCTGTTGACGAAATGGAAGCGATTCTTAGTCAGTACGGCGCAACGCCTTCTTCTACCATTGTTGTTTACGCAGCAAACTCTCATCACGATGCCGCTCGCCTTTTCTGGCAAATCAAAAACCTTGGTCATGACGACGTTCGCTACCTAGATGGCGGTTTGAACGCGTGGATGGGCGAAGGCTTCGCAACCGGTAACGCAAACCCAACTGTGGCTGCAACTAACTATGTTGCTCCAGCGCCACAAGTCGAAGCTGATGGCCTTGCGACACTAGAAATGGTGATCGACGCACAATCGTCTGAAGATTGGGTGATTTTGGATACGCGTGGCACCAACGAATTTGATGGTTCAACCACAGTTTCTGGCGCATTCGGCCCAGGTACCATTCCTGGCAGCGTTCATATCAACTGGACTCAAGCCCTTAACGAAGACAGCACGCTGAAATCAGCGGAAGAGCTGCAAGCGCTGTATGGCGACGTTATCAAAGGCAAAAAAGTTATCGCATATTGCCAGTCTGGTGTTCGTTCAGCACACACTCAAATGGTGCTGGAAGAAGTGCTAGGTGCAGAAGGCATCTACAACTATGACGGCTCTTGGATTGAATACAGCTACGCCCACTACGAGCAAACACGCTCTGAAGTCAAAGTACAAAACGGCAAAAGCTAATCATCCAAACCCGTTGCTTGGCCAATGAGCCAATGAACAAATGAGTAAGACAGTGGGTCAGTGTGTTGCTGACCCCTGCATCATGTGACGGATAACAAAAAGAATTCAACTTCTACTGGAAGCATAAAAATAATGAGCAATGTAATCTTTAGCCAAAAAATCTATGACGCGGCACAACGCGTAGTAGATGGCTGTATGGGCGATGCGGATCCTGCATGTCAAACAGCATGTCCAATGCACACTGATGTTAAGCAGTACGTGCGTCTGGCCGGTGAAGGTAAATATCAAGAAGCACTTGATACCATTCGCGGAAAGTTATTCCTGCCACAAACACTGGGCCGCATTTGTGCGCACCCATGTGAAGCAGCATGTCGTCGTAACACGGAATACGGTCAAGCGATCAGTGTTGCTGGCATCAAACGCTTTGTTGCCGAAAAAATGGATAACAAAGAAAACTGGGATCTTGCTGTTCTTAACCCTACGGGCAAGAAAATCGCAATCATCGGTGCTGGCCCTGCGGGTGCACAGGCTGCGATTGAACTTCGCCGTAAAGGTCACAGTGTCACTATTTTTGAAAAGCTGAACGTATATGGCGGCATGATGCGCGTCGGTATCCCTGAGTACCGTCTGCCACGCAACGTGATCGATTTCGAATACAGCTACCTAGATATGCTTGGCATCGAAACCAAATTCGGTGTGGAGATCGGCAAAGACATCACCTTCGCTGAATTGCGTGAAACCCATGACGCTGTTGTTCTGGCGCACGGTGCACACGTTGGTTCTATCATTCCGCTTCCAGGCCACAAAGCAGAAGGCGTTTTCTCTGCAGTTGAGTACCTGAAAGAAATTTCTGAAACCCGCGCGTTCCCACGTGCAGGTAAGCGCGTCATGGTGATTGGCGGCGGCGACGTTGCGATGGACTGTGCGCGTTCTTCATGGCGCATCGGCGCAGACGAAGTGCACCAGTGTTCACTGGAAGGCATGGACAAACTGCCAGCAAGCCACGTTGAAATTGAAGAATCGCTGGAAGAAGGCGTATCGTTCAATGCAGGTTGGGGCCCTATCTCTATCGAAGAGAAAAACGGCAAAGTGTTCTCAATTACATTGAAGCGCGTTATCTCAATCTTGGATGAAAACGGCAACTTTGCACCAAGCTATGCAGATGAAACACGCATTGTTGAAGTGGATACCGTGGTATTTGCAACCGGTCAGGTTGTTGCTGACATCACTGATGGTGCGCTTGAGCAAACCCGTGGCGGTCGTTACGTGGTTGATAAGAACACCATGGCGACTTCGGTTGAAGGCGTTTACGTAGCAGGCGATGCATGCGGCGGTAACATCGTGATTGAAGCGATGGCGCTAGGTCGTAAAGCGGCAATGAGCATTGAGCGTCAATTCGCGGGTCGTCCTTTGGAAGAAGGTCGTGATTTCCAAGACGAATACAGCTACGCATCTCGTCTAGACATCCCATTGCCAAAAGGCACGGTTGATGTTCCGCGTCTGCACGGTGAGCTACGTGATGCTGAAGAGCGCAAGCGTGACTTCGCCCAAGTTGATTTCGGATTTACCCAAGAGCAAGTGAAGCAAGAGTCCACGCGCTGTCTGCAATGTACGTGCAAACTGTGTATGAGCGAGTGCGTCATGATGAACGACTTCGGTGACTGTCCGAAGACCCTGTTCAACGACTTTGTGACCAAGAAAGAGATGGATCCACTGTTGGCTTACTCATGTAACGCCTGTGACCAGTGCACCATCGTGTGTCCGAAAGATTACCCAATGAAGGAAATCTTCCTAGGTGCTCGTGTTGATTTCGTTAACTCGAACAACGGTGAGTCACCAATGAAAGGGCACAAAGCGATCAACATGCACCAGAAGCTTGGCTTCTCGAAACTCTTCACTATGGCTAAACGCGCGGTAACCACAAAATGACCAATAAAGTATTTATGCCAGGATGCAGCCTGCCATCCTACTCTCCAGAAGGCGTTGCCGCGATGGCTGCGCACCTGAAAAACGTATTCCCAGAGATGGGTGCGGTTCAAAAATGTTGTGGTAAGCCTACGGCGGCAATTGGTCAGGCTGACAAATTTAAAGAGCGTTATGGCCAGCTTCAGGCTGACTTTGACTCGCTACAAGCTGAAGAAGTGATCGTGGCGTGCCAAAGCTGCTACGGCATGATCAAAAAATCTGGCGGTACCCAGAAGCCTTTGTCGCTTTGGAAACTGCTGCCAACTATCGGTCTGCCAAAAGAACTTGTTGGCAAAGCAAAAGACAGTGATGTGGTCTTCACCATTCACGATTCTTGCTCAACCCGCTACGAGAAAGAGCTGCAAGACGGTATCCGTTGGATCATGACTGAGCTGGGCTACAAAATCGTTGAGCCTGAGTACACCCGTGAGAACACACGTTGCTGTGGCTTCGGTGGCATGGTTGTGCCAGCGAACCCTGACGTAGCAAACCGTGTTGTTCAGCGTCGTGTTGACGAGTTCCAAAGTGACCACGTTGTTGTGTACTGCGCAGCATGTCGTGCTTCCATGATGGGTGTGGGTCAAAACGCTTGGCACATTCTGGACCTGATGTTTGGCCCTGTGGTGATGAAAGATTCTCCAGCGCCAGTGAACGTTTTGGCTAACCCGATGAAAGCGTGGTTCAACCGCTACAAATCACGTTCTGCGCTGATCAAGTGCGTGTCACTGTAATCGCTCAGTACGTTTAATTTTGGTCACGTTAGCGTGTAACACCCTCATGAGCTTCCGGTTCCCCCGAGTGTGTTGATGGTGCTTCCACGCTAACTGTCCGACCAAGTGCTTGCTCATACGGCAAGACGTTATCGAATTCGTTTTTATCAGGTAACTCAAAATGAAATTTGTCAAAATTGGTTTGTTCGCGCTGGCAATCGCCGCGATTATCTTCGTTGCAAAACAAACGGGTATTCTTGAAATCATCACTGATATTAAGAGCCTGCAAGACTGGATCGCGGGCTTCGGTGCGCTAGGTTATGTTGTGTTTGTTGCAGCATTCGTTTTTGCCTGTGTGTTCTTGCTGCCGGGCAGTGCGTTTACCATTGTTGCGGGCATCGTATTTGGCCCAATCAAAGGTGGTGTTCTGGCACTGTTCTCTGCAACGCTAGGTGCGGTAGTGGCTTTCGTGGTTGCGCGCTTCTTGCTTCGTAACACCATCATGAAGAAGTTTGGCGATAACCCAATCTTCAAGAAAATCGATGACGGTGTGGCGCAAAATGGTACTAGCTTCTTGATCCTGACTCGCCTTGTTCCTGTTTTCCCATTCAGCCTACAAAACTACGCTTACGGCCTAACCAGTCTGAACCTAGGCACTTACGCGCTAGTTTCTCTGATCACGATGGCTCCGGGCGCGTTCATCTTCGCTTACATGGCCGGTGATATCGCAACGAACGGTGTGTCTGCGATGCTACTTGTTAAGTTTGCGGGTGCAGGTTTAGTGCTTTTCGGTATGTCTCTTATCCCGAAATACATTGCCAAGAAAAAAGGCATCAACATGGCAGATCTAGCGAAATAACTTGCGCTCTTTTCTGAAGTGAATATTGTGTCGTCCCTTGCGTCATGTAAGGGACGATTTTTGCGTTTATGTCAGTCATACCCAAACACATTCGTGTTGAATCATCAGCGTGAGGTTGCTTGGTTATGAAGAATGCAAACTGCCTAATAAAATAATAAGACCGAATTCGATGAAAAGACTGATTTCAGCCATTGCTTTGTTGACTGCCTCGTTCGCAGTCCTTGCCACCGACCAGTTTGCTAACGAGCCGCTTGCTACAGGCGCAGACATCCCTAACTGGGAGCGCGTTGAAGCCGAAGCCTCAGGACAAGATGTCTATTTCCACGCTTGGGGTGGGAATCAAGAAATAAACCGCTATCTGCAATGGGCAAAGAAAGAAGTTCAGCGTCGTTATGGTGTGACCTTGCATCATGTCAAAGTCGCCGACATCACCGAAACCACCACGCGATTGATTGCTGAAAAAGCGGCCGGTAAAACACAGGGCGGCAGCGTCGATTTAATGTGGATCAATGGCGAGAATTTCAAATCGCTCAAAGACAACCAATTGTTGTTTGGCCCGTTTGTTGATGCGCTACCGAGTTGGCAATATGTTGACCAAGCGTTACCCGTCACCGTGGATTTTTCAGAACCGACTGAAGGCTTAGAAGCACCCTGGGGCATGGGCCAACTGGTGTTTGTGCATGATACGGAAGAGCTGGAAAATCCGCCTCGTTCGTTCGCAGAAATGCTTCGCTACGCACAATCCAATCCAAATCGAATCACGTATCCGAGACCGCCAGAATTTCACGGAACCAGCTTTTTGAAAGCGCTGTTGATTGACCTTTCTGGCAATGACGCTCGCTTGCAAAACCCTGTTTCTGACGCTGACTATGCTGATGTCACTCAGCCGCTTTGGACGTATTTAGATGCCTTACATCGCGTGGCGTGGCGTGGCGGAAAACAGTTCCCCGCTGGCACGGCAGAAACATTTCAGTTGCTTGATGATGGGCAGATAGACCTCGCCATCACTTTTAACCCGAACGCGGTATATGCCGCACATGCGTCAGGTAACTTAGCGGAATCAACTCGCGCCTATGCGATGGATTCTGGCGCGCTCTCGAACATTCACTACCTTGCTGTGCCTTGGAACGCGAATGCAAAAGCCGCGGCGTTAGTGGTCACTAACTTTTTGCTGTGCCCAGAAGCGCAGTCGCGCAAAGGAAATATCGAAATCTGGGGCGACCCGTCGGTATTGAAAAGCGAGCACTTGTTTGGTTCAGCCAAAGACAACAAACCGTTTAAATCCGTTTCTGAAACTCACCCGAGCTGGCAAAGCGCCATCGAGAAAGAGTGGCTGAAACGCTACGGAAGTTAGGTCTGATGTTACGCGCGTTCTATTTGTTAATTCTTATTTGCTGTGTGCTGCCTACCGGATGCGGGTTGCTGGGTGTGTCATTGTCGTCATTCGGCTACATTCCGCCATTGGGGATGCACCACCCGTCGCTTGATGGCTTTGCGATGGTATTTGAGTGGCAGGGCGTTTGGCGCTCGATTGCGATGACGGTTTACTCTGCTGTTGCCAGCACCTACCTTGCCTGTCTCATTACGTTTGCCATTTTGCAGGCGAGTTGGGGCACGTCGTTTTGGCGCAAAATTGAAGTCTCTTTGTCGCCGCTTTTGGCGGTTCCTCATGTCGCGTTTGCCATCGGTTTTGCGTTCTTGTTTGCACCGACAGGCATGGGTGCTCGCATCATGCGTGAGTGGTTTGCGTATGACACGTCAGGGCAGAGTGGGGCAGATCTCGCGCTGGTGATCAACGACCCTCATGCGCTGGGTATGATCCTGATGTTGGCGCTGAAAGAAGTGCCGTTTCTCTTGCTGATGAGCATTTCAATCTTGCAGCAAGTGAACGTCAATCAAATCGAAAAAGTTTCAGCATCACTGGGCTATAGCCGTGCGCAAGCATGGTGGAAGTGCGTGCTTCCGCAATGGCTCACTAAGCTACGTTTCCCGATGCTGGCTGTCATGGCCTACGGTTTGTCGGTTGTGGATGTGGCGATGATCATCGGCCCAACCAACCCGCCAACGTTTGCTGTCTTGGT
The DNA here is from genome assembly GCF_000621165.1 of Enterovibrio calviensis DSM 14347. Taxonomy (GTDB): domain Bacteria; phylum Pseudomonadota; class Gammaproteobacteria; order Enterobacterales; family Vibrionaceae; genus Enterovibrio; species Enterovibrio calviensis. Next base: position 534,026 of record NZ_KK211217.1, read on the forward strand.
ATGGCAATGGTTTAACGACCCAGATTTAACCTTGTTGCCACGCGCGTCGGCGGGTGCGGTCGTTCTGTTCATTATTTCCTTACTGCTGATTGGCCTTGCCCGCGCGTTAGAGTGGTCACTCACCAAGGGATTTAGAACGTGGCAGTTTTCAGGGCGGCGTGGCATTGCGCTTCCTGGCAGACCAGTGTTTTTGGGCTTGCTTGCCATGTCGGTTTCGATGATGCCGTTGATGCTGCTGTGGAGTGTGGCTCAGCGTTGGCGATTCCCTGATTTGCTGCCAAGTCGCTACAGCTTGCGTTTTTGGGAGTACGAATGGGCGTCGATTCTTAGCACGATTGAGCAGAGCATGATCATTGCAGTCATTTCTGCCACCACCGCGCTTGTGATGGCCTTGCTAGCCCATGAGTATCGCCTGCGATATCGGCTGCAAGTGCCGGGATACATCATTGCGATTCCTATGCTGATCCCGCAGCTTTCTATTTTGTTTGGTATGCAGGTGGCGACCTTATACCTCAGCAGTGATGCCCATTTCTTCTGGGTGTGTTGGGCGCATGTATTCTTTGCCTTTCCGTATGTCTACTTGTCTTTAGATGGCCCTTGGCGCAGTTACAACGAAGGCTTCACCCGTGTTGCGTTAAGCCTTGGTAAATCGCCTATCCGTGTTTGGCTGAGCGTAAAACTGCCCATTTTGCTTCCGGCGATTGTGTTTGCATGGGCGATTGGCATCAGTGTCAGCCTTGCGCAGTACTTACCGACGTTGGTGTTGGGGGCAGGGCGGATCAGCACATTGACAACGGAAGCGGTGGCCTTGTCGAGTGGCTTTGACCGTCGCGTTACCGCCATTTATGCCATTTGGCAGGCACTATTGCCGCTGTTGTTTTTCTCGTTCGCGATATTGATTAGCCATTTGCAGGTGAAATATCGTCGATTATCAATCAAAGGGTTACTGCCAGATGAGTATCTGTCTCGAAAACCTCGCCATTCGTAAAACGACAGGCGAGACCTTGTTTTCGTCGCTCAATATGTGTGTCGATAAAGGCGAAGTTCTTTGTCTTATGGGACCAAGTGGGTGCGGAAAATCTACCTTGCTTGATGCCATTGCAGGGCACCTTTCCGGTGAGTTTTGTTATAGCGGTAGCATTAAGTTAAATGGCGAACTCCTCGATGATTTGCCGCCACACCAGCGAGATGTCGGGATTTTGTTTCAGGACGATTTGCTGTTTCCGCATTTGCGGATTTGGGAAAACCTCGCGTTTGCCTTACCGGATTCCATCAAGGGCCAAGAGCGAAAAGAGCGCGCCATGCAGGCGTTGAAACATATCGCGCTGGTGAAGTTAGCGGATTCATTTCCCGATCAAATTTCAGGCGGTCAACGCGCACGCATCAGTTTGACGCGAATGTTGCTCGCCAAGCCCAAGGTGGCGTTGTTGGATGAACCCTTTAGTAAGTTGGATAACGACCTTCGTACGCAGTTTCGCGACTGGGTAGTAGAGCAATTGAAAGAAGCCAACATTCCGGCACTGATGGTCACCCACGATGTCGCTGATATCCCACCGGGCAGCCAACTGCTGACTTGGCCGTGGAACATGGAACAAAAGGAACAAACAAATGCTTGATAGCATGGGAATTAGAGCCGTACGTTGGCCGCTGGCGAGAATCGCTGAGATGGTGGATGAACTGGGCGTGGGCGCGAATCAAACCACTGTGGCGGGCTTTGCTATTGGTCTGCTTGCGTTGCCAGCATTGGCGTTTGAACAATACGGTTTGGCGCTGTTGTTTATTTTGCTCAATCGTATGATGGATGGCTTAGACGGCGCACTCGCGCGTATTCAAGGCGTGACAGATGCGGGTGGCTTCCTCGATATCAGCCTCGATTTTCTGTTCTATTCATTAGTGCCGTTTGGCTTTGTGTTGGCAAACCCTGATCAAAACGCATTGGCAGGCGCATTTCTGATTTTCTCGTTTATTGGCACCGGAAGCAGCTTCTTGGCGTTTGCCATTATGGCGGGCAAGCAAGGCATCGATGATCCTGTCTATAAGAATAAATCGCTTTACTACATGACGGGTCTCACCGAAGGCTCAGAAACTATTCTCTGTTTTGTGTTGATGTGTGTGTTCCCGGCGCACTTTGTCGAGATAGCCTGCGTGTTTGGCGCTATGTGCTGGTTTACCACGTCATCACGTATTTACAACGGATTCCAGACGCTTAATAAGACAATTGCTTAATCCTCTGCATCGACGAGGCGATTTCTTAGTTACATGCTCGCGCAAAGCTGGGAGAATGTCGCGCTCAAACTTATGACACCGATTCTCCGTGCTGATTGCGTAACGCAAGCGGCACGGTTTAACTCTTCAGGAACATCTTCTATGCGTGCTTTTGTATTACGTGCCCGATCTACCTCTGTCGATAGTCAGCAAGTGCTGGCGTCTGTGGGTCAGGAAGCTCACACCGAGATTTTGGCTCACACTCTTATGAATGCCATTTTTGTGGCGCAATCTCACCGCGAAGATGTTGTTGTGTACTTGGTGCTGGAGAAGACGCAAGACTACTCTCGCACTATCCGTTTTAAGGCCAATGATCTGACCAACGTGGGTGGTTTTCACGAGCAAGCTCTGCTAGCTAAAGTGGCTCGTGCGTTGGATTGCTCAAAGGGAATGGGTAAAGAACAAGAGCGTGAGGTAGAGCTGGGTATTACCGTGCGCACGGTGAGCTTTGAAAAGTTGATTACTGAGCTGTCGGAAGATTACCAATTGTTCATGATGGACAAAAAAGGCACGCCTATTCGCGAGCAAAAGTTCCCAGCCAATTCATGTTTCTTGCTGACCGACCACCTTCCTATGCCGAAGAAAAGCTTCAACAGCTTGAAGCGTCTGGGTACTGAAAAAATCAGCCTTGGGCCGAAAATGATCTTCGCTTCTCAGTGTGTTGTGTTGATTCACAATGAACTGGATCTTGCTGAATAAAAGACCCTGCTGAATTAGTCATTCCGCATTCGAGCAGTTGCCATGCCAGCTCGCTAAGGCTGGCGAGACAATGCGAACATGCTGATTGAGCAACAATAACGCCGCGGATCATATTCAAGATTCGCGGCGTTATTTTTTGGTTTGGGGGATTTGGGTGAGAATTATTCGCCGGCGGCAGCAATTCGCTGATAAAGAGAGTCTTTCATCACTGATCGTTGATGTTTGAGTTGATGCATTGCATCGTCTCCGATCGGGCCATTATTTAGCTCTAGTGTTCTAATTTCTTTGTCTAAGGCGTTGTATTTTTTGTTATCAGCCGCAAACGTTGAGTCTGCTTCGATAAGTGCATTGATACGGCTTTCTAGCTCGGGAAAATCGTCCAACAGTGAGTGTTTTTCACCTAACATACCAACTCCTTTTGAGTGAGATTAACGCAATACTTGCAAGCACTAACAGGGTGCTCTAACCGAAAGTTTAGCAGGCTATCTCATTGTGTTTCTAACCTTAGGGCGGGGTTATTCAATGTTCTTACTTAATTTCCCATGAAAGAGACCGATTGCGGGAGTCATCGCAGGGGTCTATACCCAAGTCATGTGAGCCCCGCATCTGCAAGCTACTTGGCAGTAGTGGGTAAGTAAGACGTGAACTCAGATGCTGACACTCAAATATAGTTCAACCAATCCCGCGAGGCCTGCGAGTAAAATGGCTGCCCGCATGTTAGAACGAAACGATATGCTTAAAGAGTTGGTAAGGGTTGTCTGTGTACCTGTGATCATGGCTTTGACTAGCGGCTTTCCGCGAAGGTTGTAAACCATGATGGCGCTAAGATGCAGGGCGACTAATCCGAGTAGGGTGTAGGCAAACGCGACGTGCAAGGTGATCAGTAGATCCATGTCATACAAGATGCTGTCATCGTGAAGGTAGGCATCAAAATATCCACCCATCGACAAGCCTATAAAACATTGCGTGATAAGCAACGCAAGCATGATGATCACCATCCAACCACCTGCAGGGTTATGCCCAATGCCATTGTGCTCTTGTTCGCCTTTTATATAGCGAACAACAGATTTCGGCGAGCGTATAAACTGACGAAATCGACTGGTTTCACTACCAACAAACCCCCAGATAATTCGCCATGCCAATAGCGTTGCCAGTAAGAGCCCGAATTTTTCGTGGGGGCCTACAGCGAAGAAACCGCTCATTGCCAGACAGGTGAACAGTAATGCTTGTAGCCAGTGGTAAATGCGAGTTGGCAGATCCCATATCTTCATGTTTTATATCCGGTTATTATATCGCGCTAATGGTTTTGACCATGTTAATAAACCAAGAAAAGGCAGCATACGGGGCAAACAGCCAGCTAAGGCCGCTTTGATTTGGGCTTTGATATGCCTATGTCTTGTCGATAAAGCGCTTTGAGATTACTGCTAAGCGATTTATTCGGCAATAAAAACATATTGTTACAATAATTTAAGGATGTAATAAATGCGTAAATTAAGCGCCTCGAAAACGTTACTTTCGGTGTTTTCTGCTGGCCTTTTAATGACAGCAAGCGCAATGGCGGGCGATTTCGCCCAGCAAATCGATGCTCGTCAAGATGGTTTTCTATCGTTTGCGGACAGTTTAAAAACCATGAAGAAGTTGGAAGACGGTCGTGATTCTGATTGGGAAGCAATACGTGCGCTGGCGATTAAAAACAGCGAAACATTGGCGACGTTGCCGACATTGTTCCCTGAAGGCAGTGACACAGGCAGCCGCAGTCGCAGCACTGTGTGGACAAAATGGGATAAGTTCGAGAGCGACTTATCTAAGCTAAACGGTCAGTTTGTTGATATGGCTTCAGCGGCAGAAGCACAAGATGCAAAAGCCTTAACCAAAGCATTTAAAGCTGCAGAACGCAGCTGTAAAAGTTGTCATCGTGGGTTTCGAGTGAAGCGCTAATTGAGTGCATCGTGCTTGATGTCTTGTAAAACAGCACCTTTGGGTGCTGTTTTACGTTGTCACAATCAACGCAGCCAAGGCTTACGACACTTTATTGAACCCACTCCACCGCAGTTGGTTTGTGAATCAAATAGCCTTGCAGATAACCAATTCCCAGTGCCTTCAAATATGACGCTTCTTCGTCCGTTTCCACACATTCTGCAACGACATTGATTTTTAGCGTATCGGCCACGGCTTTTAGGTTTTCAATGATCTTGCATTTGATAGGGTCATGAATGCAATTTCGTACCAAGGAGCCGTCAATTTTCACGGAATCGACAGGCATGGTGAGCAGTTGGTTATACGTCGCATGACCTGCGCCAAAATCATCAAGAGCAAGTTTGAACCCGCTGCTTTTCAATGTATTGAGGTTGTCAAAAAGTAGGTTCTGATTCTCGATTTCACCAGACTCGACAATTTCGATGACCACTTTTTGCGTGTTTATCTCATGCTCTTTCACCCACTGCACTAGCGTATCGACAGCTCGTGTGTCGCAAAGAAACTCTGGTGTTAGGTTAATGGAGCCTGTGTCGTAGGAGCTTTCATCCAATGAACCTAGATACCCAAGTTGTTTATACAACAACATGTTTTCTAGCGTATCGAGGTAACCCAATCGTTGTGCGAACTGAAATACCGCCGCAGTATTGAGTATTTTCCCGTCGATGGAGAATTGGCTCAGTAGCTCGAAACTCTGTTTATCGGGATGTGCCAGATTTAGATAGCTTTGTTTTAGTAGGCGTATGTTGTCGAAACTGAGTTCGTCCAGCAGGGTGATGTAATCATCCATCGCGGTTTCGTCGCAGTTAATCACAGTGGCGCCCATGTGCTTGTCCGCCAAGCGCATATTCACGTTCAGCCGGTTGACTGCAGGCTTTATGCGAATGCCTTTTTGGCATCGGCAATAGTAAATTCGATCCGGCCGGTAGTTGATGCTTCGACGCTGTAAGTATTGATCCAAATGCTCTGGGATACTCTCCAGTTGTTCCACCGAATCAGGGGTGTTTTTGACGATGAACACTAAGGAGGAAACGTCATAAAGCATGAAGCTTAAGTCGTAAACTGCCGTGTTGTGTTTAAAGAAATACGCGATTTGACGCAATATCGCATCTCGCTTTTCAAGCGGGTACTTAAACGCTGGCCTCAAATCTAGCGCGCACACGAGAAAATCATTCATATCTAATGTTAGTGCGTTGAGTTTTTGGAAAGTGCCAAAGTGACTCTGAGCATCGTTATAGAGGTTCTTCGTGTTTTTCTCTATCTGCCGCTTTAGGGTCAGTTTGTATTCCAGCATGATGTAAATGATCACACAGAACATGGAAAAAACGGCCAGCTTGGTATTCAACGCAGCGAGATCATTGGGGTCTTTGGTTTGGAAAAGAAAACTATAGCCAATGATCATCAGCGCCACCTGTGCTAACTCCGAAAAGTTAAACACGGCGAGTATAACCAGAGGCGCGAGCAGCAAGTATGTCAGGTAGCGATGGTAAACAATGGCGCTTTCGACATTCAATACTAGCAAAATGCTGCCAATGAGAAGGAGCTTATAAATCCATTCAGTGGCAGAGACGTTAACGAACGATCGCGTAAATGTTCGGAAAGAATCGTGATGATAAACGCAGTGCAGCGCTAGCACGATAATTGGTGTCGTAATCAGCACACCAATGGAATCGGTGAGGTACAAATTGAGCGACGCTTCAAGAGAAAAAGCGTCGGGTGCAAATAGGGCAAGTGACAGTGCCCCCAACCCTGGCGTGAAGAAAACGTAATAGCTAAACGCGGCACGGTTAGCGTAAGCATGGTGTCGGTACTTTTCAAAAATACGCACTGATGCGGATAGTGCAACGGTTACTACCAAGGTATAGAGCAACCCGACACCACTCGGAATTGGGTTGAACAGGTAATATGAAATCAGTGCTAAGAACGCACCTAATACGCCGCTTCGCCCATAAACACACGTGACAGCGACCATTGCGCCCGTGGTAACGGAGAGCAATAAGTTGTTGGCGATTTCTTCTTTGGCGAACCATGACACTTTCGTGCTGATTAAAACCAGTAGAAATGAGAGTAAGACATGCTTGACGTAGTCAGCGTGTGACCGCTCAGAAATTTGAAGATAGTATTTCACAAGATGGTTACTCTATTTCGTCCACGATGTTTAGATTCATACAGTGCGGTATCAGCGATTTTGTAGGTGTCTGCAAATGCTGTTTGGTGTGTAGTCACGCCCCCAATGGACACGGTGACATCCAGCCCAGCTATTTTCTCATTGGCAATGGCAAGACGAATTTGCTCCGCTTTTTCAAATAAGATGCCTTGATGCATATTTTTGAAAACAATAACGAATTCTTCCCCTCCCCAGCGTATGGCGGCATCACCAGCACGGATTTGAGATGAAATAATTCGAGCACATTTCGCCAGTACTTCATCGCCTTTTGCATGGCCATGACCATCGTTAATTTGCTTAAAATGGTCGATATCAAGAACCAGCAATGAAAAGCTGGTCATGCGCTTTAGTTTTGGCTCGTAGTAATCGCGACGGTAGAGGTTGGTCATTTCGTCGGTTCTAATTGAGCGGCCTTGTTTCCGTAATACGCGTGAGCCGAACTGATATAACACCGCTAACAGTAATGAAGGCCACACGGCTTTCATGATGATGTCCGTGAAAGAAAATCCGATACTAAATGCCATCTCATTTGAGCACGGAAAAAGCGCGGTTGTCGTGAACGCATTGTGCTCACCATCTATGTTTAGCGCGGTGTAATGCCGTTTGTTATAAGCTTCAATCTGATCTTGAATGTAGCTTTCCTTTAAATCGACCGAGACGAGAGCATCCAAAGATCGGCGATTGTGGATTGGGTAATACACGGTTCTAATGAATGCGTCTGTGCCATTTTCGATATACGGCTCAGTCATTTGCACATTGCAACCGTAGAACTCTTGGTAGGTGTGATTCAATTGTTGTCGGACTACCACGCGCTCAATCACATCGTTTAAACGATATTGCTCAAACGCGACGCTGTATTGTTTTCGCAAAGGGAGAAAGTGCGCATAGAGACTCGGATTTTCGAGCACGGCAACGGTCCATACACTATTGGGGGCGAGTTCTTCGACTTGTGCGTGTAATTTCATTATCCCCGGCGAGAGATCTTTGACGGACATGTTGTTTTGACGCACGAGCAAACTTACACCGTTATTCTCATGAATGCCTTTAGCCAGCAGAACGTTAGGTGTGTTGTTGTAGTAAGAACCAAAGCGGCGAATGGTTTCAAAAATGCTATGGAAGTTGGTTTGCAACTGACGAACCAAATCCTGCGTATGAGCCATATTAAAAAGCTGAAGCGCCGTTGACGTCACCAACAACGACAATATGAATACGCGAATGAACGAATAGGGAAGAAAACGATTCACGTTTGAAGAAATATGCATGGTCAATCGCTAGGGTCAGTTAAAAACAATAAGGTCAACTGTGTGACGTGTGTCGAATTTTTCCGGCAGTGTATTCGATTTGTCTATTTATTCAACTGTTTTATTTTGTCGCTTGGTTCGAAGTTTTTGATGGTGTTGTTTGTTGCGGATGATGCGGAGGTGTTGGCGGGTTATGTCATTGGGAGATAAGTTGCTCACTGATGTCGTGAGCAACTTAGGTTATTGATGTTAAAGCGGCTATTTGTTCGGCGTGAATTTACAGATCAAGCGTCGCTATTGCGGCTTTCATCCTGCGCAGCGCTTCTTCTAGGGTTTTTCTGGTACAGCCAAAATTCAGCCTGACAAACTTTCTGTTGCCGAAATCTAATCCCGGTGACAAACCGACGCCTGCTTTTTCAAAGAAGCTGAAAGGATTCTCGACAGGTAGTTCGCTGCAGTCGATCCATGCGAGGTATGTAGCTTCGATTTGTTCGAGTTTCATTCCGGGCAGGGCGTTAATTTCCTGCATCAAATAGTCACGATGGCTAGCCAAATACTTGAGTTGAGCCTGAAGCCAATCTTCACCGTGTTGATAAGCCGCTTCCGCAGCAGTAAACGCGAGCAGGTTGACGCCAGGGACAATACCGCGTTTGACGCGATTGAACCGAGCGCGAATATCGGCATTCGGAATGATAGCAATAGAGGCACCGAGCCCAGCAATGTTGAAGGTTTTACTGGGCGCCATAAGCGTCACACTGCGTTGTGCTGCACTGTCATTCAAGCTCGCGAAAGGGATGTGCTGGCAATCATTGTCCAGAATCAGGTCACAGTGGATTTCATCGCTGCACACGAGCAGATTGTGCTTTTCAGCAAATGCCAGTGTGGCGTCTAGTTCTTCACGTCGATAAACCGTGCCGCCTGGGTTCAGCGGATTGCACATTTGTAGTAACCCACCTTGCTCGGTCAACTGATCGTCAATGTGAGTGAGGTCAGGCAGCCACCGGCCATTTTCTAGCTTAACAGGCGCTTTAACTAATGGACGCTCTGCGAATTTGGCTGAAGAAATAAAGGGGGGATAAATGGGGCTAGGGCTGACGATGGCTTGCCCTTGTTCCGTTAACGCGCGTGCCGCAATGTTCAATCCGCACACCAAGCCGGGAAGGTAGACCACCCATTCTGGTTGAATGTGCCAATTGTAGCGCTCAGCCATGCGTGAAACGAAGATGTCAGTCAGAGATTCAGACGCATGCGTGTAACCAAATACACCGTGGGCAATACGGTCTTGAAGCGCATTGATGACCGCAGGCGGAGATTGGAAGTCACTGTCCGCAACCCACATCGGCAGTATGTCTTTGCCTTTGTACTTGTTCCATTTGTCACTGTCGGTAGCAGTGCGGTCGATTTCCTTGTCAAAATCAAATGAAGGCTGATTGACGTCCATTTCGCTTCCTTTCGTCTCGGTGTGTTTTGAGGATTCAGCTTACTTAATCGGCTGTTTAGGGGTAAAGGTAAATCGGTTTTAAGATATTGATGCTTTTAATGAAAAAAAACGGGCAATCGCCCGTTTTATTACTGCTTGTTCAGTTTGTCGCTAAAATGCTCTCTGGCATAGGCAACACGCTCTTTCGGCGTCATGGGTGTTGCTGAGGTGCCAAGGTGTTCGATATGGCGCAACCTAGGCAGCAGACCACAGCCGTTGGCAATTTGAATGGCTAAGCCAGGGCGAGCATTGAGCTCCAACACCATGGGGCCTTGTTCTTTATCAAGCACCATGTCGGTACCGATATAGCCAAGCCCTGTCATTTCCCAAGCACTGGCAGCGAGTTCGAGAAGTTGCTCCCAATGGGGAACGTTAAGCTCGCTTAGCAGTCGTCCCGTGTCTGGGTGTTGCTCAATCGGACGATTGAACTGAACGGCGCGAACCGCTTTGCCCGTTCCGATATCAATACCGACACCAACCGCACCTTGGTGAAGGTTGGCTTTGCCGTCAGATGCAGCGGTCGACAAGCGCATCATTGCCATGACGGGGTAACCTTTGAACACGATAACGCGAATATCGGGCACACCCTCGAAGCTAAACCCTTCAAACACATCATCAAATTGAATCAGGTTTTCTACCACGGCGACATCGTTTTTACCGCCCAAAGAGAACAATCCAGCCAAGGTGTTGGTGATATGACGTTCCACCTCACTTTTGCTCACTTCGGCACCGGACGGCTTTTTGTAGACGCCGTCTTTGTTGGACGTAACAACCAAGATCCCTTTACCACCAGACCCCTGAGCGGGTTTGATAACAAAGCCCGGCCAGTTTTCTACCATTTTGTGGATAGAAGGGACGCTGTGCTGCTCGTTAATCACGCCAATAAGCTCAGGAACCGTGGCCCCTGCGTGTTGAGCGAGGTGCTTGGTTTTAAGTTTGTTGTCCACCAAGGGAAAAAGTCTGCGCTGGTTGTAGCGGCCGATGTAACTGATGTTACGACGGTTCATGCCCATTATCCCAGCACGGTCTAACTTAAACGGCGACGTGTATTTCTTTAACCATCCCAGCATGCACTTAGTCCTTCACGAGTGGCTTGAAGCGCTTCAATTCACTGAGGCGATAGCCCGTGTAGTTACCTAGCATCAGTATCAGCGCCAAGATCACCAATTGAATACCGATGAAGTTGAAAGTGATGTGTCGAACGAAATCATTGGTCATGGCTAGGTAAACCAGCACAGCTGTCAGCAAAGAGCCGCCGCCTTGCACCAAGACTTCTTTCGGGCCTTCTTCTTCCCAGATAATCGACATACGTTCGATGGTCCATGAAAGGATAATCATAGGGAAGAAGGTGATGCTGAGGCCTTCAACCAATCCAATCTTAAACGCGACAACGGTAAACACGGAGATAATCAAGATCACCGTGATGATCACTGCTGATATTCGGGCGACGAGGAGCAAGTTAAGCCGTGATAAGTAGCTACGAATGATTAGTCCTGTGCCCACAATCAACAGGAAGCCCACGATACCTGGAACAAGTTGTGTTTGTACAAACGCGACCGCGATAAGGACAGGCATGAAGGTGCCGGATGTTTTGAGGCCAACCAATACACGCAGTAGCACAACAATCAGCGCGCCAATAGGCACAAGCATGATGGTTTTGAACATAGCCTGTTCTTCGATAGGTAGGCTGTGAATAGAGAAGTTCAGCAGGCTTTCAGCTTGAATTTTCTCGTCAGTGGCTTGTTTCGGGCTGATGTCTTGCGAAATGATGGAGAAGCTGACCTGACTGTTGGTGCCGCCGGTAACTTCTAGCATTGGCGTGCCTTTCTCATTCCAAAGCATCAAATCTTGTGACAGATCTTTCACGCCAGTGTCGAGGTTAAATAGCTGCCAGTGTTCACCGTCCCATATTTCGACCATCGGGATGATGTTCTGACGACGTCGACCGTCTTCCAATTGCAGCGCGCCAACCACGCGAGCATGGACATTTTCGAGTGAAAGTATGGCGACGATAGCATCACCTTTACTCATCTCTTTGGTCAGCAAGGACGCGTTTTGGCTTTCGCTATCATTGAACTGCTTGATGATTTCTCGCGTGAGCGTGCTGTTATCTGCAGAGCGCTGAATGGCTTGCGTCAGAATCGCATCAGCCGCAGTTTTAACAGGACCATCAAGGGCAATAGGGGCGACATTACCCAGCGGTGGCTCATTGGGGAATTTTGCGTTTTCATCCACCAACATTTGGTTTTTGAAGTACAAGATTTGCTGACCACTTGCTTCGCGTTTTGTCCATTCAGCGCGGCGGCCATTTTCAGTATTCACCAGCGCAAATCCGTAGCCCGGAGAACTGGTGTTTTCGTTAATAAGGGTAAAGCCGGATTGCGTATCAGGTGTTGCCAAAGAGACTTTAACCGGATCACCTTTCGCTTCAAATTCAACGCGGGCTTCAACTTCCCATACTTGGTGTTTCTGTCCGGCTGTCCATGGCACGCCGTAGACATCATGGCGATACATACTCATGCCGATACCAACAATCACGAGTAGGCTGATGAGCATGTAAAATGGGATGCGTGAAGTCATTTTTTCCTCTTTCGCTTAACTGACAATAACAGTCAGAAGCCGTTACTTATTTTCAGCGACAAATTTTGGATGTACATATGACTGACTGACATCAACCACGGCAATGTCTTTGAAGAACTCTCTTCCCAGCAATACAGGGAATTCCATTTGAGAGCGATCCGCCAGTGTGAATTGGGCTTTCTCATGCAGATTGCCCAGTCTGACTCGCAATTCCACGACAGGTCTGCGTTCTAGCTCGTCTGCCGACGCTTGGCGGATTTTCACCCAGCGCTTTACTTGCGCTTCAATGGTGACGGGCGCAACGTCTTCTTCACTTTCTGATTTCGCGTGCGCTAAATTAAAGCGTACCCAAGTTTTTCCATCGCGCTCGAAATCTTGAATATCGGTAGCGTTGATGGATGAGGTGGTAGCGCCGGTATCAACTCGGGCTTTGAAATTGTCGCCTGCGGCATCAATCCACACCCACTCTTGCTCACCCAATATCGTTTTGTCTTGCGCCGCGGGAACAGGCACTTCTTTCTCAACATAAACCACTTTTGGCTCTGGACGGTTCGCTTCGGTGCGAGCCTGCGTTTGTCTTAGCACTTTGAGTGTGTCAGACATCGAAAGAAGCTGCTGTTCTAGGGTTGCGATCTGAGTTTGCTGTGCAATGGCATTTTGATTAATCGCGGTTAAATCGGTTTGGATATTGGTTTCGATGTCGTTGATGGCGTCCAATGTCTGCTGATGCTGTTCTTGAGAAGTCAGGCTACAGCCTGAAAGAACAGTGAGAATAAACATCAGCAATCCGCTGCGAATTAGCATGACAAGCTCCGTGCTGGGTGATTAACGAGTTCAATTTAGGTGACTTAGTTTACATTGAAAAAAAGGACGCGAGAAGCGTCCTTTGTCATGGGTTAGTCAGGATTTTTTGCTACTAAAATCGCGCGCTTAGGAGCGGGGTAGCCTTCTATCGTTTTCGATGGGTCGTCTGGATTTAAGTATTCAGGCAGTGAATTATGCGTCATCCATTCGGTGGAACGTTGTTCGTCGGTGGTGGTTGTACACTCATCAACGATGCGCACATCAACAAAACCGACTTTTTCTAGCCAAACCTTGAGCGCTTTCGCCGATGGGAAAAAGTAAACATTGCGCATTTGGGCGTAGCGGTCGATAGGAACAAGCACTGCGTTTTCGTCGCCTTCGATCACCAGCGTTTCTAAAACCAATTCGCCATTCTTCACCAATTGATTTTTTAGTTGGATTAAATGATCTAATGGAGAACGGCGGTGATACAGCACGCCCATGCTGAATACGGTATCAAATGCTTTCAGTTCAGGTAGGCGCTCAATACCCAGTGGCAACAAATGTGCACGTTGATCGTTGCCCATTAAGCGACGCATGGCTTCAAACTGCACCAAGAACAGTTCAGAGGGGTCAATACCCACGGTGAGTTCTGCACCTTCACCTAACATGCGCCACATGTGGTAGCCATTACCGCAACCAACATCTAAAACATAACGGCCTTTCAGCGGCGAAATGTGTGGAAGCACACGATCCCATTTCCAGTCTGAGCGCCACTCGGTATCAATGTTGATGCCGTGCACTTCATACGGGCCTTTACGCCACGGGTGGAAGGTACGAAGCAGATTTTCTAATTTCGCACGTTGCCCTTCAGGCAGTTCGCTATCTGAACCAATTGCCACGCGATCTTTGAGTTCCACTGTTGACGGTGCGTCAGTCGGGATTTTTTTCAGTACGCGCATCCACTTTGGCATATCGCCATGTGGTTGGTCTTGCCATTCTGCAAGCTGCGCTGGCAATACGTTTAGCCAGTTTTGCAGGCGGTTTTTGGCAATCAATTGGTAGAAATCAGAAAAATCGAACATGGCTTATTGGTCTGTCAGTTATGAGTCTATAAAAGTGTTGTTATGCGATGCGAGTGGTCACAAACCTGAGCTTTGGTTATTTGATCGCAAACATCGAACCGAAGTTAAAGCATTGGAACCATACCGCGATGCTGCTAAAGCCAATCTCGCTCAAACGTTGTTTGTGGCAATCAATGGTGTCTGGCTTCATCACGTTTTCTAAGGCGCTGCGCTTTTGGCTGATTTCCAGCTCGCTATAGCCATTCGCACGTTTGAAGTCATGGTGCAAATCGATAAGCAACTCGTGGGCGGTCTCATCAGCAAAGCTGTATTTTTCAGACAAAATCAAAATGCCACCTGGCTTGAGGCCCGCATAGATTTTTTTGAGCAGCTTGACGCGATCGTCTGGGTTCAGAAACTGCAGCGTGAAGTTTAGAACAACCACGGAAGCGTTCTGAATATCGACGTTACGAATGTCTTCTTCAATCACGTTAACGTCGGTGTCTGAACGATAGGCATTCACGTGCAACTTGCAGCGTTCGACCATGGCGGGTGAGTTATCAACGGCAATAATGTTGCAGTTTTCTGCTTTGATATGGCGACGCATTGATAAGGTCGCAGCACCCAGCGAACAGCCTAGGTCGTAAACGGTTGAACCGTCTGAGGCGTAGCGTTCAGCGAGCATGCCGATGGCAGATATGATGTTGCTGTAACCGGGTACAGAACGTTGAATCATATCGGGAAAAACTTCAGCGACGTTTTCATCGAATGTGAAATCGCCCAGCTTTTCAATTGGCGCAGCAAAAATGTTATCGCGATTGGCCATCTGAACCTGCCTTGAGAGTACCAACAGCCGGACATCTTTTCCGACATGCTGTGTTAATTCGTCTAAATGTGTGGAATTCCGTCCCGCACCGAGAGGGCGCGTATTGTAGAGAATTTTGCCCGAGTTGTCTCTATGCGTAGAGAATCGTCTTGTCGCTTTTCGGTATTCCATGAATTGCAAAAGGGGCGAGCTTTCTGGGTCGCTCTGTCCTTTTCTCTCATTATTCAATTGTTTGATCCAATTTTAAAACACGCTTCTATACTTTAAGGCATGCATGTAAACACTTTTTTGCCGACTTCGCGTTAACGCGTTTTACGTTGGCGAATTTTTAATTTTGAGGGATGGAATGCGAAAGTTGAGGGAGGCGGTATATACGTTTTTTGTTCGAACTGGCATTGCCAGAGCCCTGTCATATTTCCATCGCGATAAGTTAGTCATCCTTTGTTTTCATTCGATGTCTTTGAAGGACGAGCATCAATTCTGGCCGGGTGTCTTCATCTCAAAAGAAAAGCTCCATGAGTTGCTGAATTATCTTCAACGGTCGCACTTCAACGTGATTAGCCTAGACGACGCAGAACGCCATTTAAACGGGGAAGTTCAGTTCAAGTATCCCGTTGTGATTACGGTCGATGATGGTTGGCGATCCAGTATCACTGACCTTGTACCTAACTTTCAGGCGTATCAGTTTCCCTCAACCGTTTATGTGACCACGTATTACTGCGATCACCAAATCCCTGTGGTGAATGTTTTGCTCCAATATTGGCTATGGCACAAGCCTAGTGATGCGTTTGACGTGGAGTATCAAGGCCAATGCTATTCGTTTGCTGGTAGCGTGCCTGAGATCGTGAAAGCGGTTGAAACGATCATGGTGTCTTTCGATGACGAGCAAAAAAACGACTTTTTGACGGCGATAGCAGGCGCACTCGGTGTGAGTGACGATGCAATATCATCAAAACGCTTCCACAATGCGAACTACGAAGAATTGAAGTCGGCGATGGCTTCACCACTCACCAACATTCAACTGCATACCCATACACATAAGTTGCCCACTGACAGTGACGCAATCCACCATGAAATTCAAACCAATCGACAGGTGTTAGCCACCCAGCTTTCTTCGGAAAAAGCGCTGACGCATTTCTGTTACCCCAGTGGGATTTGGTCGCCCGAGCACATTGCTGATTTGCAGGCGCTAGGGATACGAACCGCGACCACCTTGGATGAAGGACTCAATGCGACGACTGAGCACCCGCTGAAGCTGAAACGCAATTTGGTGATGAACTCTCGCTCGTTGAATCAATTTATTGTCACGATTTCAGGCGTGACAGACACCCTACGTTGGATGATGGGTAAAACACGGACTTAGGCGCGAGAGCATGCGCGGCAATGAGGAAGGCAATGACGGAATCAGCGAATTTTCGAATCACTTACCCGTTAGACGTGGCGCTGTTGCAGCGTCGCCAAAAAAAACTGCGCAGAACGTTAAAAACGTCTCTTAACGCAACGCCTTTGCGTCTTGCCATTTTGGGAGGCTCAACAACGTCTGAAGTGGCGAATTACATTGAGCTGTTCTTGTTAAATGCGGGTGTGAATGTCGAGATCTACCAGTCGGATTACAACCGTTTCTATCAAGAAGCGGTGTTTGAAAACGAGGCGTTGGATGCGTTTAACCCTCAAGTGATTTATCTCCATACCAGCACGGTTAACCTCACGTCATGGCCGCAACCGACAGACAATCATGTGGAAGCCGCCGACAAAGTGGCAGAGACCTACAATGACTTCCATGCAATTTGGCAGGCGCTACACGGTAAGTATCAGGCCACCATTATTCAGAATAATTTTGAGTTACCGTTTTCTCGCCCGCTCGGCAATATCGATGCATCGGCGAATGGGGGGAAGACGCGTTTCACCCACGCGATAAACGCGAAATTTGCAGAGTATGCGGCGCAAAACGCCAACTTCATTTTGCATGATCTGAACTATCTTTCGGCATGGTTTGGTTTAGAGCGCTGGTTTAACAAAACCCAGTGGTACGCCTACAAGTACGCGATGTGCAGCGATGCGTTTCCTGAGTTGGGGTACAGCATTGCCAATCAGGTGTTGGCCGTTTTGGGGTTAAGCAAAAAAGCGCTGGTGTGCGATTTGGATAACACCTTGTGGGGTGGCGTTATTGGTGATGACGGCGTCAGTGATATCCAAATCGGTCAAGAGACGGCAGAAGCGCAGGCCTATACCGAGCTACAGCAATACCTCAAAGCCTTGCATCAACGAGGTGTGTTGCTAACGGTGTGCAGCAAGAATGACGTAGAGAATGCAAAGCAAGGCTTTTCACACCCTGACTCGGTACTGAATCTGACGGACTTTAGTGAGTTCATTGCTAACTGGGTCAACAAAGATCAGAACATTGAGCAAATTGCTGACGCATTGAATATTGGCTTAGATTCCCTCGCTTTTCTTGATGACAATGCGAGCGAACGTGAGCTTGTTTCCAGCAACCTACCGCAAGTCGCTGTTCCCAATATTGGTCAGGACATTACTCAATACATTACAGCGTTGGATAAAGCCGGGTTGTTTGAATTGGTGTCTCTGAGCGCTGAAGATGCAGAACGAGCCAGCATGTATGCGCACAATCAAGAGCGTAAGCAATTGCAGCGCGAGTTTGAAAACTATGACGATTACCTGCGTTCGCTCGACATGCAGGCTGCGATCACTCCTTTTGATGAGGTGGCCTTACCGCGCATCACCCAGCTCACCAACAAAACCAATCAGTTTAACGTCACCACTCAACGCTATAGCGCCGCTGAAATGACGTCGTTTATGCACTCGCCCAAGCATGTCGCTTTGTATGGACGGCTGCGGGATAAGTTTGGCGATAACGGCATTGTGTCTGTGATTGTGGGTGAGGAACATGAAAACACCCTGATGATTGATTTGTGGTTGATGAGTTGTCGTGTGTTTAAGCGAAAAATGGAATGGGCGATGTTTGAAGAATTAGTTCGCCACGCAAAAGCTCGCCATATTCAAAAATTGGTGGGGCGATATGTGCCCAGCAAAAAGAACGCTTTGGTTAGCCATCACTATCAGTTATTGGGTTTTCAATGTTTGTCAGAAGATGAAGACGGCGTCAGCCATTGGGAGTATGCCATTGATGAACATCAAGGTGTGGATGACCTGCCTTTAACGATTGTTTGCGAATGATTGTGGGCGAATGATTAGGCGTAAATTACTGTGTCTCGCTCATGGTTGAGCACACCCGATTTAATTCACTACACGGTGTGAATCGAAGCAGTATCACCCCACCACGAAAAAGGAGTTTTTATGGATATTCTAAACGCGATTTCTCAGATTATTTCTGATGTGTTGGATGAAGACGATTTGGTCGTGTCGCGAGAGACGACCGCCGATGATGCGGAAGATTGGGATTCCTTGGCACAGATACAAATCATCGATGCCATTGAAAAAGAGCTGACGATCAAGTTTAGCCTGCTGGAAATTGAGCAACTTAATCAGGCGGGTAACGTGGGTGACACGGTCGATTTGATCACTCGAAAATTGAAAGCGGCATGATCGGAATAAAATGAATGAAGCACTACCGCATTGATGACATTGACGTTGGGCTGAAGCACCAATTTTCAGCTGATATCACCAAAGAAAAACTAGACGCGTTTACCCTGGTGAGTGGTGATATTAACCCGCTGCATACGGATAAAGAGCATGCCAAAAGGCGAGGGCATCCTGACGTTGTGGTTTACGGCATGATGACAGCCTCTTTGTATTCCACGCTGGTGGGCGTGTATTTACCTGGCGAGAATGCGTTGCTGCAGGATATTCAAACGCGCTTCAACCGGCCGGTGTTTGTTGGGGATGTGTTGACCGTTGAAGGAACCGTCGTGGAAGTTCACACCACGTTAAAGCGAATAGAAATTAAAGCGACGATCCGAAATCAACATGGACAAGTGGTCTCGAAAGCACGGATCCATTCTGGGATTGATGAGGGTGAATAGGCCATGAGTAAAACCAGCTTAATTGTGGGCGCGAGTTCGGACATTGGGAAAGCGGTGATGGAGAAGCTGGACGGTGCAGGCAATCGTATTATCGCCCATGGTTGCAACAATCTGGCAGCGCTAGAAAGCATGCAAGCCTGTTTGCAAAGCGATCTGCATCCTCTTCGCGCAGATTTAAGCGACCCAGACAGTTGTGACGTATTCATTCAAAAAGCGGTGGCCTTGTGTGCGAACCCTGATCATCTTGTTTTTGCGCAAGCGCCGAGACTGACACTGACGCGTTTGAAAAAGCTATCGCGCCAGCAGGTGATGGAGCAGCTAGAGGTTCAGATGGTCAGCAGCATGACGATAGCAAAAGCGTTTCTTCCTGCAATGGTCAAACGGGGAAATGGACGTGTCGTATTTGTGCTGAGTAGTGTCACCTTAGGCATGCCGCCAGCCGCCATGGCAGATTACAACATCGCCAAGTACGCTCAGTTGGGATTGATGCGGTCGTTGGCCGCGGAATTTGGCACAAAGGGCGTGCGTGTTAATGCAGTGTCGCCCTCAATGGTCGATACGCCGTTCTTGCAAGATATTCCCGACAACATGGTGATTCAAAACGCCGCGGCTCACCCGATGAGGCGCAATGCAACATCCGAAGAAGTGGCTTCCGCGGTGGTATTCATGCTCTCTGACGGGGCGGAGTACATTAATGGCGTTAATCTTTCCGTCACGGGAGGAGAATGTGTATGAGCTTGCAAACACTGCTCGGTGAGTTACGAGAGCTGATTGAAAACCGATTGGATGGCAAGGGCGTGAACCTGCCTGAAGTGCGCCAACAATACGTCTCTTTTGTGCAGGATCAGATGCCAGGTCGTGCTTACTCTCACTTTCCCGATGATATGGATCGTTGGTTTGAACAATTGTTTGACACGCTTAGCGCTGAGATGATGGCTGATGTTCATCAACTGGCGCTGGTTGATCTCATGCTGAGTAGTTTGCGCTCGCTTGACTCACAGCGTCCTGAAGACAACAGCGTTTGTGTGAATACGCTACCGATGGTTGTTATTGAGTCAGTCAAAGAATGGTTTACCTATTTGGCAGACAGTATGGCAGCAGGGGATTATGAGCCTGATGTGACAAGCGATTTATTCAGAAAAGACTTGGCCATTAGTGCATTGAATATGTGGCCGAGTGGCTCAATTTGCCATTATGAGCCTAGGGCATTGCCACGACGGTTTCTCACCGCAAATGGTATTACACAGTTCGTTTCTGCAGCGGATATGTTGCTGAGAAAAATCAAAGACAGACAGCAGATGTACGAGCTTCATATGGAAGATCGAAGAACGAACCCTCACTTTCTTGAAGCGGGTTGGCGAGAGTTTTATCTGGAAATTGCACAGCGCATGAAATCGGAACCGCAGATTTCAGGCATATTTGCGCAAAGCTGGTTTTGGGATGCTGAGGTGATACAAGCATCGTCAAAAATGGCCTATTTACGCAATCTCCCAGAATCCGGAGGTGCGTCGTTTTATCTGCTTGAGGCGTGTGATGATGCAGAACATGTCGCATTACAGAACAAAAAACGTCGACGGTTATTCGAAGAAGGGAAATACACCCCAAAAAGCTACCTGATGATTTGGCCGCGTGAAGCCTTGCTGCGCTGGGCTAAAGGTCAGCAACCTATTCAAACAACGCTTACTGATTGTCATCACTCCGTTCAGTCTAAGTAGGGCAAAATTGGCCAATTTTGCCGTGGGCGTTTTTCTAATTGCATCAAATTAAAGCAGTATTTGATTCGATGAATGAGACAATTTTTGATCGTGTCATGCTAGAAAGTGAGTGAAGACTGCCACTCTAATTCTTATTTATGCTATAAAAGTAAGGATCTTTTGAGGGTATTCACAATGTTAGAGCAAGCAGTATCAAATTTAATCAGTGATGACGCGACGTTGAGCCGTAAACAAGTGGCTATGCGTGATCGCGAGAATGAGTTACTGCAAATTGCATGTGGCATTGTAGAAAGGGAAGGGTTTGCACAACTTAATATGGATAAAGTTGCGGCCGCCAGTTCGTATTCCAAAGGAACGATATATAACCACTTCAACAGCAAAGAAGACTTGTTCGCTGCACTCGCGATACAAGCCTTGAGTAAAAAAATCCCGCTATTTCAACGTGCTCTCGACTTTGAAGGCTCAAGCCGCGAAAAGTTGATTGCTATGCATGCGGGTATGCATCTTTTCTCGAAACTCTCTCCCATTCTAGCTATGTGTGCTTTGGTTAGCCGCACGCCTGCCGTCACTGAAAAGAGTGCCCCAGAGCGCTTAGAAAAACTCAACACCTTAGAAGATTTAGTGGTGTCGTTTGGCGATAAATTCATCGAGCTTGGTCAAAGCTCTGGTGACATCATCCTCGCACCGGGCATTACGAGCGACAGTATTGTGTTTGCAAATTGGGCTATGGCATTTGGCACCAGTTCATTGGTCAACAATGCAACCCAAAGCAGTTGTGTTTCCCGTCAAAGTGATACCAACATTGTGCTACAGAATATTAACTTCCTTCTAGACGGTATGCGTTGGATGCCTTTGTCTTGCGATTTTGATTACCAGAAAACGTGGGATCGTGCTGAAAAAGACCTATTTGATAAAGAAGTTGCCCTCCTAAATAGCCAATCATAACGCTGACAAATGAATCATTATTGACGATTCGTCATAATTTGGTTGCAACTGTTAATTTCTTGTACTAAATTGACGTTTCGTCACTAGTTGACGAAGCGTCAGTTTTTTATCTGGCGATAATCTGTAATTTTAACCATGCGAACGCGTATTTTCATTTTGCTTGAATGAGGTGAGTGACATAAGCCTTTATTCAGGAAGTATTAAGCCATAGAAGTGGCTTTTTAAAGCAGAGAATTTGACGAATCGTCACAAACGGAGTGTGTGATGAAAACAGAACTTTATCGAATGCCAACGGCACGACCTTGGCTATTCTTGATACTCAGTGTTTTGCTTGCTGTTGTTGCGGCGATGGGTAGCCAGAACTTGTATTTCCGAGGTGATTACCAAATCTTCTTTGATAAAGGAAATCCGCAGCTACAATCGTTCAAAGAACTCGAAGCGACATTCAATAAAACCGACACCCTTGCCATTGTGGTTGCGCCACATAACAACGACGTGTTTACGAAAGATAACCTTTCATTGATCCAACAGCTTACTGATCAAGCTTGGCTCACCCCATATGCAAGCCGTGTTGATTCCATCACGAATTATCAACACACCTCCGCTGAAGACGACGACCTCCTGGTTGAAGATCTCGCGCCAGATTATTACGAACTCGATGATGCGCGAATCGAATACATTAAAGGTGTCGCCCTTAATGAACCTCGTTTGGTCAACGCTATCGTAGGTCAAACTGCGCAAGCTGCCATCGTGAATATTACATTTCAACTGCCTGATGGTGACCAAACGGCACAAGTGCAGGAAGTCGCTAATTTTACGAAAGATGTCCTAGCGAAAGCGCACGAAACCTATCCGAATGTAGATTTCCATCTGGCTGGCATCATTGCCATGAATAAAGCCTTTGCGGATGCTGCGCAAGCAGATAGCCAAACACTGGTGCCAATGATGTTTTTGGTAGTACTGGTGTTCCTTGGCATTATGTTGCGATCGTGGAAGTTTGTTGTCGCAACACTGATCGTGATTGTGCTGACGATTGCCGCCACCATGGGAATGCTTGGCTGGGTAGGCCACTACCTGAATAACGGTACGGTGACCGTGCCGACCTTGGTAATGACACTCGCCGTCGCCGACTGTGTCCATCTGATCACGTCCTATGTGCATGCGCTACGTGAAGGCAAAGACAAAACGGAAGCCATTAACTACGCACTTAAACTCAATTTCCTCGCGCTGCTGATCACGTCAGTCACCACTTCGATTGGTTTCTTAATGATGAATGCGTCGGATTCTCCTGTGTTGAGAGATATGGGTAACCTCGCCGCGCTGGGTGTGATGATCGCGTTTGTATTGTCGGTCACGCTATTGCCAGCATTGCTTCAGTTGATGCCGTTCAAGGTAAAACCCGCCCGTAAAAACAGCAACAAAGCGATGGGATGGGTGGCAGATACGGTGATTGCTAACCACAAGAAAATTCTACCGGTCAGCGTCATTGTTGTAGCATTAAGCGCGGTGTTGTTGGTGCAAAACCATGCCAACGACAATGCGGTTGAGTACTTCGATTCTAGTAACGCCTTCCGTCAGGCCGCGGATTACATGGAAGAGACGGTCAGTGGCACAACGGCCATCAGTATTTCCATTAAGTCAGGCCAGCCTCAAGGGATTACGCACCCTGAGTTCTTGAATGCCGTTGAAGGCTTCACTGAGTGGCTGCGTACGCAACCAGAAACTGACCATGTGGCTTCAATCTCGGACACGTTTAAACGTCTGAACATGAACATGCATGGTGAAGACAAAACCTATTACACCTTGCCTCAAGACCCTGAACTCGCGGCGCAGTATCTGTTGCTGTATGAAATGTCATTGCCGTACGGCCTAGATCTGAACAACGAAGTGAACATTGATAAGTCTGCCGTCAAATTAGTGCTAACCACTGACAACCTCGGCAGTGTGGATTTGATTGCACTTGAAGATCGCATGGATGCATGGTTCCAAGTCAATGCTCCTGAGTACGAAATGGCATCGTCCGGCCCGAACCTTATGTTCGCGCACATTGGTGAAACGAACATAGCCAGCATGTTGAAAACCTTGCCAATTGCATTGGTGCTGATCTCTGGATTGTTGGTGTTCGCATTGCGTTCATGGCGTCTTGGTGCCATCAGTCTGGTGCCAAACTTGGTTCCCGCCATTTTGGGCTTTGGACTATGGGCGGTGGTGTCGGGTGAAATCAACCTGGGTCTGTCAGTCGTTATCACTTTGACCTTGGGTGTAGTGGTCGATGACACGGTGCATTTCCTGACGAAATATCGCCATGCACGTTTGCAGGGGCGCAATGTGGAAGACGGTATCCGTTATGCGTTTGATTCAGTGGGTCGCGCACTATGGATTACTACCGTCGTGCTAGTTGCGGGTTTCAGTGTGTTAGCAACATCCGGTTTCCGCTTGAATAGCGACATGGGGCTGCTCAGTGCCATCGTGATATTCATTGCCCTCATTGTGGACTTTATTCTTCTGCCTGCTGTGCTGCTGGTGGCGGATAGAAAATCCTATGCCAATGATTCGAAGCCGTTGGCCAATGAATCCAAGATTCTGAATAAAGAAGCAACGCAGTAATACATTCAAGGAGAGAAGAATGAAAACAATAAGAGAATTATCAAAAGCCGTTGTGATTGCATTTAGCATGATGGCGATAGCAGCGCCTGTGGTTGCCGATGAAGTAAAAGGATTGGAAATCGCCAAAGAGCGTAAAGTACGAGACCAAGGCTGGGGAGACAGCGTTGCTGAAATGACCATGCTGCTTGAAAACGCAAATGGTGACACCAGCGATCGCAAACTGCGTATCAAAACACTTGAAGTTGAAAGCGATGGTGATAAAGGCTTAACCATCTTTGATGAACCTCGCGATGTACGTGGCACGGTGTTTCTGAATTACTCGCACATTACGGGTGCTGACGATCAGTGGCTGTACCTTCCTGCGTTGAAGCGTGTGAAACGTATTGCCTCGCGCAACAAGTCTGGTCCGTTCATGGGCAGTGAGTTTGCTTACGAAGATCTAAGTTCTTTCGAACTTGAAAAGTACACCTTTGACTTGGTGGGTGAAGAAGATATTGATGGTCAAAACACCTATGTGATTGTGCAAACGCCAACTGACAAATACTCGGGCTACACCAGCCAGAAAGTGTGGGTTGATCAAGTTCATTACCGTCCGCTGAAAACCGAGTTTTATGATCGTCGTCAGTCATTACTGAAAACACTGACTTTCAGTGATTACAAACAATATCTCGATCAATACTGGCGTGCGCACACCCTGATGATGGTGAACCACCAGACAGGCAAATCGACCAAACTGACCACCACTGAGTTGGCGTTTAAGACTGGTTTGGATGAAGGCGACTTCTCTAAATCTAGCTTGAAGCGCGCTCGCTAGGAGTCAGGATGAATAAACAACTGTCATTGGCGGCGCTGCTTGCGCTGCCACTTTTCCTCTCGCCGAGCCATGCTTTTGAATTTGAAGGCGAGCTGACCTTTCAACAACGTCAGTTTGCACAGACTGGCGCTCAAGGTCAGGATAAAAGCCAAACCTCTATCGCCATCGAACCAGAGCTTTACTGGGAAAGTGAAGAAGGGAATACGAGTTTTACTTTTTCGCCCTTTTTCCGTTGGGATTCAATGGATGACGAGCGTACTCATGGTGATGTGCGCGAAGCCTTGCTGATGCACTATGAAGATAACTACGAACTGCGCTTCGGATTAGGTATTGTCTTTTGGGGCGTGACAGAGTCACAGCATCTTGTCGATGTGATCAATCAAACTGATGCGGTCGAAGCGATTGATGGCGAAGTGAAATTGGGTCAGCCCATGATGAGTCTAGGGCTTGAACTAGAATCTGGCTTGTTGGATTTGTATCTGCTGCCCTATTTCCGAGAGCGTACGTTTGCGAGCTACGATGGCCGTTTAGCGGTTCCGGGGGCGGGCGATGCGAATGCACAGTATGAATCTCGACATGAAGAGTTCTACCCAGATGTCGCTGCGCGTTATGGCACTATGTTTGACGAGTGGGATGTGGGTTTAAGTGTGTTTCATGGCACTAACAGAGACCCTTATTTCCTCAACAGCTTGGCACCCTATTATGCGCTGATGACGCAAGTTGGTCTTGATTTACAAGCTATCTATGGTGATTGGTTGTGGAAAGCTGAGGCTATCCGTCGTTATAGCTTGGACTCGAACACGGCCTTTACCGGTGGGTTTGAATACACCTATGTGGGGGTCAACGAAGGCATTACCGATCTGGGCTTCTTAGTGGAATATCTCTACGACAGCCGAGGTGAAGACGCACCTGTAGCGGGTCAAAATGATGTGTTCGCAGGGCTTCGTTGGGTGCTTAACGATCACGATGGTACTGAGTTCTTGCTTGGTGGGACGCTTGACTTAGATGACACTGATTCCATGACGGTGCGTCTAGAATCAAGCGGTCGTTTTTCCAATGATTGGAGCTGGACAGTCACAGGTTGGATGTTCAATTCAGATCGTGTCACTGACCCGGTTTATTCGTTAAAACGTGATGACTTTATTGAAGCGGAAGTGAGTTGGTATTTTTAGGAGGTATTAAAATTTAGGTCCTAGGAAGAGCAGGTCCTAGATCTGCTCTACAGCAAACTCATTTGACTTGAAATATCTTCCGGAAACAAAGGTGCCAGAGGCGGCAGGGCGATTTGCTGAGTGAGTAACTCATAAAAATGCGCCGCTAACTCTGGCGCTTGATCGTTGTTTGCTGTGTGTATCATCAAATACGGCGTTTTTCCTTCCTCAATCCACTGCGGTATCTTTTTCTGCCAATTCGCAAAGAACGTATCGTTTCGCTCAAGCGTCGGGTCACCAATGAATCTCACCATAGGCTTAGTGCTTGTTGAGATGGCATGCACAGGCACACACGGCTTTTTCTGCTGTGCATCGAGTAAGGCATCCGTGTCAGGTTGGACAGCAAACACTGGGCGACTGTCCATAATGATGCGATCCGCACTATGTTCGATCAGCAAGCTGTTCAACGCGCGTTCTTCATCACCTTTGGCAAAAAAGGCGGGATGACGAACCTCGACGCCGACGTTATATGCTTTTGGCATCGCAGTTAAAAAGCGCTCTAAGTCAGGCAAATACTGCGGGCCAAACGCCGCGGGCAGTTGAATTTTCCACAGCCCAATGCGCTCATGCAGCGGTTGCATCAAGGTCATGAACTCAGAGACCATGGCATCTGAATGTCGCAACATCATTTGATGCGTGATGGGCTGAGGGAATTTGAAGGTAAACCGAAATGCGTCGCTGGTGGCGGCTTTCCAGTTGGCGACAGTGGCGTGAGAAGGGCTGGCGTAAAACGTCGTATTGCCTTCAACGGTATTAAACACTTCGGCGTAACGCGCCAAACGTTCCCCGCTTTTCGTTCCCGACGGGTAAAATTTGCGTTGCCATGCATTGTGTGACCATTGGGTCATGCCTAATCGCAGTGGAGGGGAAGTCATTTGTGAAAGCGGAGTTTGCAACGGATATTCCTTCATGTCGTCGAACGCCTATTGTGGGCGCGTTGCGTTGTTAGCGTCAATCCTTGCTGCTTTTTTGCGCGATTGCGATCTTTTCTGGCTTTCATCTCGCTACGATTTCCCGCAACGCTATTTTTTCCTTTATAATGCTGCGTCATTTTGAGGTATTTTTACTTTGGCGTGAGTGAAGACTCAGGCGGAAGTTTGCAGAATTGTCTGCACAACCATATTTGTAGCTTTGCGCTTGATAGCGCAATAGGACAGTCAGTAACAGATCGGGAAATTCATATGCGCACCCAATATTGTGGTCACCTGAACAAAGCCCTTGCAGGGCAAACTGTAGAACTTTGCGGCTGGGTAAACCGTCGCCGTGATTTAGGCGGTCTTATCTTCATTGATATGCGTGACCGTGAAGGCGTGGTTCAGGTGGTGGTTGATCCGGATATGAAAGACATATTCGAGGTTGCTAACAAACTGCGTAACGAATTCTGTATCAAGATCACCGGTGAAGTTCGCGAACGTCCTGAAAGCCAAGTAAACAAAGACATGGCAACAGGCGAAGTGGAAGTGCTAGCGAAAGGTTTGGAAATCATCAACCGCGCTGAGCCACTGCCATTGGACTTCAACCAAAACAACTCTGAAGAGCAGCGCCTGAAGCACCGCTACCTTGACCTACGTCGTCCAGAAATGAGCGACCGCATCAAGCTACGTGCAAAAGCATCAAGCTTTGTTCGTCGTTTTCTTGATGACAACGGCTTCCTAGACATCGAAACACCAGTGCTGACAAAAGCAACGCCAGAAGGCGCTCGCGACTACTTGGTACCAAGCCGTGTTCACAAAGGCAGCTTCTACGCGTTGCCACAATCACCACAGCTGTTCAAACAGCTTCTGATGATGTCTGGCTTTGACCGTTACTACCAAATCGTTAAGTGCTTCCGTGATGAAGACTTGCGTGCCGACCGTCAGCCTGAATTTACCCAAATCGATATCGAAACCTCATTCATGACCGCTGATCAAGTGCGTGAAGTGACTGAAAACATGGTTCGCGATATGTGGAAAGAATTGCTGAACGTGGACCTGGGTCAATTCCCAATCATGTCGTTTGAAGAAGCGGCGCGCCGTTTTGGTTCAGACAAACCTGATCTGCGTAACCCACTAGAAATGGTGGACGTTGCTGATCTTCTGAAAGACGTGGAATTCAAAGTATTCTCTGGCCCTGCAAACGACGAAAAAGGTCGCGTAGCGGTTATTCGTGTACCGGGTGGTGCTGAGCTTTCTCGTAAGCAAATCGACGACTACACCAAGTTCGTTGGTATTTACGGCGCGAAAGGTCTGGCATGGATGAAGGTTAACGACCGTGCTGCAGGCATGGAAGGTGTTCAATCACCGGTTGCTAAGTTCCTGAACGAAGACGTTGTTAACGGCATTCTTGAGCGCACTGGCGCGGAGTCTGGCGATATCATCTTGTTTGGTGCTGACAGCAAGAAAGTGGTTACTGAAGCAATGGGCGCATTGCGTCTGAAGCTAGGTACTGATTTGGGTCTGACTGACAAATCGAAGTGGGCACCACTTTGGGTTGTTGATTTCCCAATGTTTGAAGAAGACGACGAAGGTAACCTGCACGCGATGCACCACCCATTCACGTCTCCTTTGGGCATGACAGCAGAAGAGCTAAAAGCGAACCCTGCATCAGCGATTTCAAACGCATACGACATGGTACTAAACGGCTATGAAGTGGGCGGCGGTTCTGTTCGTATTCACAATACTGATATGCAGACGGTTGTGTTTGATATTCTGGGTATTGAATCAGGCGAGCAGAAAGAAAAATTCGGCTTCCTGCTAGAAGCATTGAAGTACGGTACGCCACCACACGCAGGTCTGGCATTCGGTCTTGACCGTCTTGTTATGCTGCTATGTGGTACTGATAACATTCGTGATGTTATTGCGTTCCCGAAAACCACCGCAGCAGCATGTTTGTTGACGGATGCGCCAAGCCTAGCTAACCCAGCAGCGCTTGAAGAGCTTGCAATTGCAGTTACCGCTGCAGCGAAGAAGAACGAAGAAAACGACGCATAAGTCGAACACCTCTTCTAACAATAAGGCCAGATTATCTGGCCTTATTTGTTTCCAAAACCTAGAAATAAATTGGTTGCATTCAATCAGATATGGGTGTTGTCTCAAACCTATCCGCTCTGTTTTGCTATAAACCCAACAAGAAATGAATAAATCAGTGACGACATGTCGCTGACAAAAAGGAGTGAGAAATGGCAGGTCATAGTAAGTTCGCCAACATCAAACACCGCAAAGCTGCGCAAGATGCTAAGCGCGGCAAAATCTTCACCAAACTTATCCGTGAAATCACCGTTGCAGCCAAAGAGGGTGGCCCTGAACCAGAGAACAACCCGCGCCTGCGTGCTGCTATTGATAAAGCGCTGTCGAACAACATGACGCGTGACACCGTAAACCGCGCTGTAACGCGTGGTGCTGGTGGTGAAGGCGATGAAGGTATGGAAACCGTTATCTATGAAGGTTACGGCCCAGCAGGCACTGCGGTGATGGTTGAATGCATGACAGACAACCGCAATCGCACGGTGTCTGGTGTTCGTCACGCGTTCGCTAAGTCTGGTGGTAACTTAGGTACCGACGGCAGCGTTAATTACTTGTTCGACAAGAAAGGGGTCATTTCTTACGCGTCGGGCTTGGACGAAGACGAAGTGATGGAAGCGGCGCTAGAAGGCGGTGCTGACGACGTTGAGACACATGAAGATGGCTCAATGGACGTTTACACCACGCCAGCTGAATTCGGTGCCGTGAAAGATGCACTGGACGCTGCGGGCTTTGAAGCACAGAACGCAGAAGTCACGCTTGTTCCTTCAACTAAAGCAGATCTAGACGAAACCACAGCACCAAAGCTGCTTCGTTTGATTGATGCCCTTGAAGATTTGGATGACGTACAAGAGGTTTACCACAACGGCGAAATCTCTGACGAAGTCGCAGCAACATTGGAATAACTATTCGTGGCAATTATTCTCGGGATTGACCCGGGCTCGCGGATCACAGGCTACGGCGTGATCCGCCATCAAGGTAGACACCTCGAATACCTAGGCAGCGGTTGTATTCGCACAGACTCTGAAGATTTGGCGGGGCGACTTGGCCAAATCTACGCAGGGGTGACTGAAGTCATCACTCAATTTCAGCCAGACACGTTTGCGATTGAGCAGGTGTTCATGGCGCGAAATGCCGACTCGGCGCTAAAGCTGGGGCAAGCGCGTGGCGCTGCCATGGTTGCAGCGGTCAACGCTAGCTTGCCTGTTAGCGAGTATGCAGCGCGTCTTATCAAGCAATCTGTTGTCGGCAATGGCGGTGCCGATAAGAAGCAAGTTCAGCACATGGTCGTACACATGCTGAAATTGCCATCTACACCACAAGCCGATGCCGCCGATGCGCTTGCAGTTGCTATCTGTCATGCCCATACCAACCACACGCTGGTGGCCATGGCAGGCAAAGCAACCAGCGCACGGCGTGGGCGTTATCGCTAAGATATCAGTGGAATGAAAAAGCAGCATTTGGCTGCTTTTTTTGCATTACGGTTTAGTAACTTACCGTAACCCCGTTGCTTTTGAGTGTATCAAGATGCGCCTTTGTATCGTCATTCAAAGGGTTATTGAACAGTCCAATTGAATTTATTTTTTGGTTTGATGTAAAACTTATGGATGTGATTTGATTTGACCACCCAGTGAAGTATTCAAGTTGTGGGTTGTTACTTAAATCAACAGATGTTAATTGGTTATAGTCTGCACTGAGCCAGATCAATTTTGGATTGCTTGAAAGATCGATGCTAGTAAGTTGGTTACTTAAGACTGTTAGTGAATAGATTTTTGGGTTATTTGATATGTCAATATTGGTCGCTGAAGTGTTTGAAACGTCGAGTATTTCCAATAGCGTGTTTTGGCTTAAATCAATATTCCCAACCGAATTTCCTGAAATGTCTAAAAAGTCCAAATTTGGAAGTGTGGAGACGTCCAATGATGAAAGGTTGTTGTCAGACAAGGTTAAGTTAGTAACCTGTGTGTTTTGGCTTAGATCAATGCTTGATAGTTGATTATTGGCAAGGAATACGCTGTCCAGAGTATTGCTGTTTGGTTCGGTAATTGTCGAAATCTTGTTCGAGTGCGCATAGACAGAAATTAGTGCAGTATTCGACGATAGGTCTAAATCAGATATTTGGTTCTCGTTAACATTCAGTTCTTTTAGTTGAGGGTTGCGTGAAAGATCAAAGGTACTGATATCGTTATTATCTAGGGTTAGCGTTTCTAGTTTTGAATTCGCTGAAAGGTCGATGCTACTGAGGGAATTGCTTTCTGCATTGAACACTGACAGTTCAGGGGATGAAGTCACATCAATATGCGTCAATAAGTTATTGCCTAAACCAATATACTGCAGTGCAGTGGATTGCGGCAAAGAGACACTCTCTAGCAAGTTGTTTGTCGCGTATATTGAAGAGAGCTTAGTCATGCCTGATAAGTCTAACGCACTCAATTCATTGTCTGATATATCAAGTATGTACATACTTGTCAGCGCTTCAATGCCGCTGAGATCTTTGATTCCTCTACCTTGGCACTCCAGCGCCACAATGCTCTCGAGACTGGCAGCGCCAGTGTCTGAAACACAAGCTGCGAGCGCAGCATCAGAAAATGAAGCGGTTGATAGAGAAGTGGTTGTATCTGAAGCGGAGGAACCACCTCCACCTCCACAACCGATTAAAATTAGGGAAATGGCTGTAGGTAAAAATCCTTTAATTATCATCGTATTATTCCTTTGCTCGGTCATTGCTGTTCACATTCTAATTACGCAGACTTAGGAATCTCTATTGAGTGATTGTGATGCGATGCGGATAACCTTGTACTTTGCCAAAAGTCGAGCAAGCGCATGTTTTTCAATTGGCAATAAATGAAAAAAGTACGAGTTTCTCTTGGCAATGAAATTGAAACTCTCTAATGACAATCTATTGTTAATAAGAGAATTTATATTAAAGGGAAAATCATGAAATACTTAAAAGTGGGCTTGTGCATCTTCATCGCGTTTGTGTTTGTTCAATCGCTGTTCTTCAAGTTTACAGGTTCACCAGAAACCACATTTATATTTGGCACATTGGGTGAATGGTCAGGGCTTGCATGGTTTGGTCAGTACGGCGCTTACATGGTTGGGACGGTTGAGCTTATTGCATCAATACTCTTGTTTACACGCTTGCATGCGCTAGGTGCGTTGATGGCGGTCGGCACCATGACCGGCGCGATTTTCTTCCACCTGTTTACGCCTATTGGCGTTGCGCAGCCTGCGTTTAATGAAGTAGGTGAAGTTGTCGGTAATGACGGTGGTACGCTGTTTGTGATGGCGTGTTTGGTCTGGTTATCAGCCGCTTTCTTGCTTTACCAATCACGCAATGGCGATCAAGAGCAGGTTGATTAAGTGAAGGCAAATGCTGTAACAACATAGAGTTTTCAGTGATGTTGATAGCGTAGTTTTCCATAACAATCGGTTTTTAAAAGTAAAAGTGTTTCACTTGTCCCTTTGACGTTTGTTTAGCTGCAGACACTTAGGGACAAGAAAATGCTCAAATTTATTACTTCTCTACTCGCACTCTTCCTTCTCTTCGTTTCCTCACTCTCTGTTTACGCGTCTGATGACGTGATGAATTACGACTCCGAATATAAGAACATAAAAGTCGGACACTCGACGCTACAATCGTTAAAACACCATCATGGAAAGGCGGCTCGGGTGGTCGAGTTAGATGGCTTCACGAAATATCGCTACAAACAATTCGATGCAACGGTTAATCATTCAGACGGAAAAGTAAGATCCATCATCATTTTTGATCGTAGATATAAAGATGCCAATTATCTATCGATTGGCGAGAGTAGAAACAAGGTCGAGCGCACCCTCAGAACCAGCAAGTCGACGAAGCATCTAGTGGATAAAGAAAACGGCATCGTATATTGGTTCTCTGACGGAAAAGTATCGAAAATCGTTCTCGCCCATCAATTGCGCCGTTAAGCATTCTTGCGACAACGCTAGATTAGGGGCTCACAGTAGAAAGTGCTCGGCGCGTATATTCAGGTTTCTTGGGTATATTCAGGGAGTTTGGGTATAGTAAGTCAATCATTCGTAGAAAGGACTCGCCGTGCCAACGTCCAATTCATCTTCCCCTCAAAGTACGCGTTCTGTTTTGACATGGATTGCGAGCTTTCTTGCGCCTTACCGTTCGCGTGTTATTGGCGCGGTTATCTTCCTCATGCTCGGATCCCTCAGCTGGCTTGCGCTAGGCCAAGGCGTCAAGCTCATTGTTGATGATGGGTTCCTGACGGGTAACGCTTCGCGCCTCGATCAGATGATGCTGGTGATTCTCGCCATTACCTTTGTCAGCGGTATTGCGACCTTCTTCCGTTTTTACCTGATGAGTTGGTTGGGCGAGCGAGTCAGTGCGGATATTCGCATTAAGGTCTATCAACAACTTCTGCATTTATCCCCGACGTTTTACGCCAAAGAGCGCACGGGCGAAGTGATCAGCCGATTTACGGCAGATACAACGCTACTTCAAACCGTGGTGGGGTCGAGTCTGTCGATGGCACTGCGATCGGCGGTGTCCGTCACGGGTGGCTTGATCATGATGGCAGTCACCAGCCTGACGCTAACGGGGTTGGTGCTGCTGGCTGTGCCTGTCGTGCTGGTTCCTATTGGTGTGTTGGGGCGTAAAGTGCGCCAGTTAGCCAGAGTCAGCCAAGACAAAGTGGCTGATCTCGGCTCGCACGTTGATGAGACCCTTCACGAAATACGTACGGTTCAATCTTACGGCCATGAAGAGGCCGATTCGGTGCATTTTTCTTCTCGGGTTGAAGCTGTCATGGATGCTGCGAGATTACGTATTCGTTATCGTGCCTCTTTAATGGCTTCTGTGGTACTGCTCAGTATTGTCGCGATCATTCTTGTGACTTGGGTTGGGGCATTAAACGTACTGGATGGTTCGCTGACAGCGGGCCAGCTATCCGCTTTTATGTTTTATGCCTTGCTAGTAGCTGGGGGCGTGGCCACCATCAGTGAAGTCATTGGTGACATTCAACGCGCGGCGGGCGCAACGGAGCGCTTGATAGAGCTTTCGCGTATGCAATCTGATATTAAAGACCCGGAATCACCCGTCGATTTTCCCGCTCATTCGAAAGGCAACGTGACCTTCTCTGATGTTTCATTTACTTACCCGGGTGATGACAATCTTCCTGTCTTTTCGTCGTTATCGTTTGATGTAAAAGCCGGTGAGCGAGTCGCCTTAGTTGGGCCGAGTGGGGCAGGGAAAAGCTCAGTGTTTACTTTGCTTCAGCGCTTTTTCGACATTCAACAAGGTCAAACCTTGTTAGATGGCGTTCCGATCAAAGATATGTCGTTAAAGACGCTTCGTGATCAGTTTGCATTGGTGCCACAAGAGTCAGTGATCTTCGCAACTAACGTCTTAGAAAACGTGCGCTATGGCGCGCCAGAGGCGAGTGAAGAAAAAGTGATTGAAGCGTGCAAAGCGGCACGTGCTCATGAATTTATTGAAGCCTTACCTCACGGTTACCAAACGGAATTGGGTGAACGGGGTGTGCGTTTGTCTGGTGGACAGAAACAGCGCATTTCGATTGCTCGCGCCATCTTGGCGGACCGTCCTATTTTGCTGTTGGATGAAGCAACCAGCGCATTGGATGCGGTGAGTGAACATCAGGTCAAACAAGCATTGGATACCTTGATGGATGGGAAGACTTCGTTAGTGATTGCTCACCGCCTCGCTACTGTGGTGAATGCTGACCGTATTTTGGTACTCGATGATGGGCAGTTGGTGGCAAGTGGTTCTCATCAAGAGTTAATGGAAACTAACGCCTTGTACCGTGAGTTTGCGTCGCTGCAACTTGTTGCTTCAGAAGCGAACGTGATATCGCAGTCTGCGAGCTAGCTGAACTCAGTATTGTGATGGACAGTAATGGTGACTTTTTCGCAATGAGATATGCGCCAGAATGCACTACCGTGACTTTGTTGTATCTTATTGAGTCTTGCAGTAGCGAAGGGCGTGCAGCGTTGGTTTATTCCCGCATTGGCACACGATAAATTAGTGGTGACTCGTCATCACTGTTCACGAAACGTTAAGATGAAATACAAGGAAAGTAACATGAAGAAAATGTTCGCTATGTTAGCGGTCGTATTTTTTGTCGCGGGTTGTTCGCCGGAAGTTGGCAGTGATGATTGGTGCAAAGAGCTAAAAGAAAAACCAAAAGGTGATTGGTCCGCCAATGAAGTAACAGATTTCGCAAAGCACTGTGTGTTCTAAGCGTGACGTTTTCGGTAATGCAAAAGGTAGGGTTTTTATCCTGCCTTTTTTTATTTTCCCGCCCCGATTTTTTTGATTAGAACGCGTTTGATTAGAGCGCGATACAGACCTGTAATAGCCCCGAACACAGATTGAGACTCTACTGATAACAGAGTCATTAAATTTGATGTTTAGTGATCGTGAATGCGGTTAACCCCGTTACAACCTAGAACCGTGTCCCCCTATGACACAGATTTAGGAGGCGAGAATGTCAGAACTCGCGATAGACCTTGCTCGGATACAATTCGCATTTACTGTGTCCTTTCACATTATCTTCCCCGCCTTTTCTATTGGGCTTGCCAGTTACATCACTGTGCTTGAAGCGCTGCACCTAAAAACCCGCGACCACCAATATCTCGAACTATCAAAATATTGGACCAAGATTTTCGCGGTGACCTTCGGCATGGGGGTCGTCAGCGGCATTGTCATGAGCTATCAATTCGGCACCAACTGGGGCGTATTCTCTGACAAAACTGGCCCAGTACTCGGCCCCTTAATGGGGTATGAAGTGCTAACGGCATTCTTCTTAGAAGCGGGCTTTCTCGGCATCATGTTATTTGGTCGAAATCGGGTGGGGGAAAAGCTGCACTTTCTGGCGACCGCCACTGTCGCTTTCGGCACATTACTTTCGGCGACATGGATTCTTGCGGTGAACAGCTGGATGCAAACGCCAGCTGGATTTGCCTATAACGAGCTGGGCCAATTCGTTGTGACTTCTTGGTATGAGGTGATTTTCAACCCTTCCTTTCCGTATCGACTAGTTCATATGGTTATCGCCGCGTATTTGACCACTGCCTTTGTTGTTGCTGGCGTAGGGGCGTGGCATCTGTTGAAGGCGCCGCACAATGCATTAGCGCGTGTCAGCTTTTCTATGGGCATGTGGATGGCGGTACTGGTGACACCGATTCAAATCGTCGCCGGTGATTTGCATGGGTTGAACACGTTAGAACACCAGCCAATGAAAGTGGCGGCGATGGAAGGCCATTTCGACACGCAAAAAGGCGCACCACTGATTCTGTTCGGCTTGCCCAATGAGGAAACAGAAACTATCGATTACAAGGTCGCGATTCCCTACCTCGGCAGCCTTATTCTGACACACAAAATTGACGGTGAGATCAAAGGCCTGAAGTCGGTACCCAAAGAGGAAAGGCCGCCAGTCGCCATCGTCTTTTGGAGCTTTCGTATTATGGTGGCAATTGGCTTTTTGATGCTGACGATTGGTGTGATTTCGGTGTGGTTGAGACGCAAGAAAACCTTGTATGAAACGCCTTGGTTTTTGAAACTCTGTGTGTGGAGTGCACCGTGCGGGTTTGTTGCATTGTTGTCAGGCTGGATCACCACCGAAGTAGGGCGGCAGCCATATACGGTATATGGACTCCTCACCACGGCAGAATCTGTGTCTCCGATCGATGCCAGTGCGGTCGGTACGTCTTTGGCTGTGTTTGTGGTGGTGTATTTCGCGATTTTTGGGGCGGGTATCTATTACTTACTCAAACTCATGCGCAAATCCCCGAGCAAGTATGAACAGGACATGGATGTACGTGTGGTGACACGTTTGTCACATGGGCAACTAGGTAAGGATAAAGACGGTAATCCTCTTGCTGCTCCCCTAGGGCCTGAGAATCCACATTCAGGAGGGGAGAGATAATGGATTATGCATTGCTTTGGGCTGGCATTATCGCCATTGCCGTTCTTCTCTACGTCATCCTGGATGGATTCGATTTGGGTGTGGGCATCTTGTTCCCCACACTGAACGGTTCAGAAAAAGACGCCGCCATGAATTCCATCGCACCCATCTGGGATGGCAATGAAACATGGCTAGTGCTGGGCGGTGGCGGCCTGTTTGCCGTTTTTCCCCTCGCGTATTCCGTCATCATGCCCGCAGTGTACGCCCCCATTATTGCTATGTTGATTGGGCTTATTTTCCGCGGCGTTGCATTTGAATATCGCTATCGCACCAAGGCAGGACGCTACCTGTGGGATTGGTCGTTCTTTGGCGGTTCGTTCGTCGCGACGTTCTCTCAAGGCATGATCCTCGGGGCGTTATTGCAGGGCATTAGCGTAGAGGGCAGGCAATATGCAGGTGGTTGGTTTGATTGGTTAACACCTTTCACCGTATTTTGCGGTGTCGCCGTGACCTTTGGTTACACTCTGCTAGGTGGATGTTGGTTGCTGATCAAGACATCGGGTTCGATCGAACAGAAGCTCTATGCCCGGTGCAAAAAACTGACCTTGGCATTTCTTGGTTCGGTCGGGCTAGTCAGCATTTGGCTCCCGTTTATCTCTCAAGAGATCGCAGCACGTTGGTTTACCTTCCCTAACGCCGCTGCATTCTTCCTGATTCCCATCATCTCAGCGTTTGCGGCGTTTAAACTGTGGCGCTCGCTGCACAGCGAAAAACCACTCAGCGCCTACTGTTGGACCTTGGTCATTTACCTCATGGCATTTGCAGGTTTTGCCATCAGTATCTTCCCGTACATGGTGCCAAGAGCCTTTACCTTGTGGGAGGCAGCAGCGCCAGAAAATAGCCTCAAGTTCTTGTTTGCTGGCGCGGCGTTTTTGCTGCCCATCATCATGATTTATACCGCGTACTCATACTGGGTGTTCCGTGGAAAAGTGAAAGCAGACGAGGGATACCATGAGTAAACAAACAACCTCATTGCTCTGGTTTATCGGCTTATGGCTGGTGGGTGTCATCAGTGTTTCTCTGCTGGCATACTTCATTAAGTGGACAATGCGACTGGTGAATTTGGCTTGATCGCGCTGGCATTTCTGTTGGCGCTTCGGGATTAAAACTGGATATCTATCCAGTTGTTTATTATCCTAACGGCAATTAACACCAAAAATACGAGTCCACACTGTGATTGGTCGATTACGCGGAATCCTGCTTGAAAAACAACCCCCTGAAATCCTTTTAGAAGTGAACGGCATTGGCTATGAAGTTAGCATGCCGATGAGTTGCTTTTATGAGCTTCCAGATGCGGGCGAAGAAGCCATTGTCTATACCCACTTTGTGGTGCGTGAAGATGCCCAGCTGCTTTATGGTTTTAACACAACGGTAGAACGGGCGTTGTTCCGTGAAGTGATCAAAGCCAACGGTGTTGGGCCTAAATTGGGTCTCGCGATTTTGTCTGGCATGACAGCGACTCAGTTTGTTGACAGTGTAGAGCGTGAAGACGTATCAACATTGGTGAAAATCCCGGGTGTGGGCAAGAAAACGGCCGAGCGTCTGGTCATTGAAATGCGTGATCGTTTGAAGAACTGGCATGCCTTTGATTTACTCACCCCACATGCTGATGCCGCAGCGCGTCGTGACAGCAGCACAAGCACCGTGGTAGCAGCGTCAACAAACCCTAAAGATGAAGCTATGAGTGCATTGATTGCGCTTGGCTACAAAGCAGCACAAGCTGAGAAAGTCGTTAAGCAAGTTGCCCACGATGGCATGACCAGCGAAGCCATCATCCGCGACGCACTGCGTTCGATGGTGTAATGGAGCCGATGAGATGATTGAAGCTGATCGCCTAATAAGCTCAGTACCGCCAATGAAAGAAGATGAGATCATTGACCGTGCTATTCGACCTAAGATGTTGGAAGACTACAAAGGTCAGGATCATGTGCGCAGTCAAATGGAAATCTTTATTCATGCGGCGAGAAAGCGTGAAGAAGCCCTCGACCACTTGCTGATTTTCGGCCCGCCAGGTTTGGGTAAAACCACCTTAGCTAACATTGTTGCCAATGAGATGGACGTGAACATCCGCACCACCTCAGGCCCAGTGCTTGAAAAAGCGGGTGATTTGGCGGCATTGCTGACGAACCTTGAACCTCACGATGTACTTTTCATTGATGAAATTCACCGCCTCAGCCCTGTGGTTGAAGAGGTGCTGTATCCAGCGATGGAAGACTATCAACTGGATATTATGATCGGTGAAGGGCCTGCTGCTCGTTCCATCAAGATTGATTTGCCGCCGTTCACGCTGGTGGGTGCAACCACCCGCGCTGGTTCACTAACCTCACCACTGCGGGATCGATTTGGTATCACGCAGCGTCTTGAGTATTACAACGTTGCCGATCTGAAAGGCATTGTTCAACGCAGCGCAAACTGTTTGAACTTGGTAATCGATGAAGAGGGTGCCTACGAGATTGCGAAACGTGCTCGCGGTACACCGCGTATTGCAAACCGCCTTCTGCGCCGCGTGCGTGATTATGCCGAAGTCAAAGCCGATGGCGAGATCAATGCCGATATTGCTTCTAAAGCCTTGGACATGTTGGATGTTGATAATCGTGGCTTTGACTACATGGACAGAAAGCTACTGAAATCGATCATTGAAAAGTTCGATGGCGGCCCAGTGGGTCTTGATAACCTAGCCGCAGCGATTGGTGAAGCCAAAGACACGATAGAAGATGTGTTGGAGCCTTACTTGATTCAACAAGGTTATCTGCAACGTACCCCGCGTGGTCGTATTGCCAGTCAACGAGCCTACCTACACTTTGGTTTTGATTTGCCAGAGTAAGCAACATTTTCGCAAACCGACTCTTAAGGCCAGCATTTATGCTGGCCTTTTCTATTGCCGATTTCTTACCTCATACTCTCTAGTGCGCAAAATACGTGCTAGAAATGTGTGTCTGTTGTGCAATTTAGACGTTGAACTTGATCAGGATCTAACAATGGGTCGATTTGATAAGCCGAAAATTGATTAATTTGACAGCAGTCAAAGAGTGAAAGGCCCAAATGCTTTGAAGCGACTCCACATAATGATTAGTATTAGCTGTCACTATATTAGGAGTTGCTTAACAAAATCCTAACCAGTGAAAAACATACATGCAACATAAAAAAGGAGAGCCGTTCACACGGCTCCCGTAAGGAAGCTCGGTTAAGCGCGTCTCACAAGGCGTGCATGTGTTTAAGCATTTACTTATCGATACGAAAGTATCGCGCGTCAGTCAGCCTGACGAGGAAGGAGTTACTATGTTAACTGATATTGTGGATCTGTCGCGGTTCCAATTTGCTCTCACCGCGATGTATCACTTCTTATTTGTCCCACTGACTCTGGGTATGGCATTCCTGCTTGCCATTATGGAGTCGCTTTACGTCATGACCGACAAGCAAATCTACAAGGACATGACCAAGTTCTGGGGTAAGCTTTTCGGTATCAACTTTGCACTAGGCGTGGCTACAGGCCTAACGATGGAATTCCAGTTTGGTACAAACTGGGCATACTACTCTCATTACGTCGGCGACATTTTTGGTGCCCCTCTAGCGATTGAAGCCCTCATGGCTTTCTTCCTCGAATCGACGCTTGTGGGTATGTTCTTCTTTGGTTGGGACCGTCTGACCAAGCGCCAACACCTTACTGTTACTTGGTTAATGGCTATCGGCTCAAACTTCTCTGCGCTATGGATTCTGGTGGCTAACGGTTGGATGCAAAACCCAATCGGCGCTGAATTCAATTTCGAAAGCATGCGTATGGAAATGGTGAGCTTTGCTGAAGTGGTCCTTAACCCAGTCGCTCAGGTGAAGTTTGTACACACCGTTGCTGCGGGTTACACCACAGGTGCGATGTTCGTACTGGGTATCAGTGCTTACTACCTACTGAAAGGCCGTGACCTTGCGTTTGCTCGCCGTTCATTTGCGATTGCCGCATCGTTTGGTATGGCTGGCATTCTGTCGACAATCATTCTGGGTGATGAATCAGGCTATGAGCTTGGTGACGTACAGCGCGTTAAGCTTGCAGCGATTGAAGCAGAATGGCACACAGAACCTGCTCCAGCAGCATTTACGCTGTTCGGTTTCCCTAACCAAGAAACCATGGAAACCGACTACGCCATCAAAATTCCATA
Source organism: Enterovibrio calviensis DSM 14347 (assembly GCF_000621165.1). Classification (GTDB taxonomy): domain Bacteria; phylum Pseudomonadota; class Gammaproteobacteria; order Enterobacterales; family Vibrionaceae; genus Enterovibrio; species Enterovibrio calviensis. The sequence goes on from NZ_KK211217.1 coordinate 575,521, forward strand.
CGTGATGGGCATTATTGCTACACGTTCGTTTGATAAAGAAGTGACCGGTTTGCGCGATCTGATCGACGAGCATGAAGTACGTATCCGTAACGGTATGATTGCCTACGGTCTGCTTGAGAAACTTCGTTCTGGTGATAAATCTGCTGAGAACGTTGCTGCATTTGACGATGTGAAGAAAGATCTGGGCTATGGCTTGTTGCTGAAAGAGCATACCGACAGTGTGGTTGATGCGACAGAAGCGCAAATCAAACAAGCAGCTAAAGATTCAATCCCGCAGGTGGCTCCATTGTTCTGGAGTTTCCGCATCATGGTGGCTTGTGGCTTCGCAATGCTGTTTATCTTCGGCATGGCGTTCTACCAAACTTGTCGCCAGAAGATCGACGAAAAGCCTTGGCTTCTAAAACTGGCGCTGATCGGTATTCCATTGCCTTGGATTGCCTGTGAAGCAGGTTGGTTCGTTGCAGAGTATGGCCGTCAGCCATGGGCTGTGGGTGAAATTCTACCGGTACATATGGCGGCATCTAACTTGCCAGCCTCTGAGATTATTACCTCACTGGTTGCGATTGTGCTGTTGTACACCGTATTCCTTATCGCCGAAGTTTACCTGATGGTTAAGTTCGCACGTAAAGGACCAAGCAGCTTGAAGACAGGCCGTTATCACTTTGAACAGCAAAAGTCTCCGGAAACGGATCTTGCGCGTCAACTTGAAGCATAAGGAGAGCTTGAGCGATGTTTGATTACGAAATTCTACGTTTAATCTGGTGGCTACTGATCGGTGTTCTACTGATCGGTTTCGCCGTGACAGATGGTTTTGACATGGGTGTGGGCGCACTAGTGCCAGTTATCGGTAAAACCGACAACGAACGCCGTGTCATGATTAACTCGATTGCCCCACACTGGGATGGCAACCAAGTTTGGTTGATCACCGCAGGTGGTGCATTGTTCGCAGCATGGCCTTTGGTTTATGCCGTGTCTTTTTCTGGTTTCTACCTAGCGATGATCTTAACGTTGGCGGCACTTTGGTTCCGTCCAATTGGTTTTGATTACCGTTCTAAGATTGAAGACCCACGCTGGCGTAAAACCTGGGACTGGGGCATCTTCATCGGTAGCTTCGTTCCACCAATCATCTTTGGTGTGGCGTTTGGTAACTTGCTTCAGGGCGTACCGTTTGAACTAAGTGAATTCTTGGTTCCAACCTACAGAGGTGGCTTCTTTGGCCTGCTTAACCCATTTGCCATTCTTTGTGGCTTGGTTAGTTTGTTCATGATTCTTACCCAAGGCGCTACGTACTTGCAGATGAAAACCACTGATGCATTGCACACACGTGCGCGCACTGTGGCGCAAATTACGTCTGTGCTGACTGCGGTATGTTTTGCACTGGCAGGCGTTTGGGCGCAGAGCATTGAAGGCTATGTGATCATCAGCGAAATCGTGACAAACGCGACGTCTAACCCGCTGAATAAAGAAGTGGTGACTTTAACGGGCGCATTGTTCAATAACTTCAACGCTTACCCAATGCTATGGGCTGCACCAGCGTTAGCGGTATTTATGCCACTTCTGGTAGCGGTTTGTGCACGATTCGAACGTGATGGTTTTGCTTTCTTGTTTAACAGCCTTGCGATTGCGGGCGTTATCTTGACGGCAGGCTTCGCCATGTTCCCATTCGTGATGCCATCAAGCCTAGTGCCTTCGCACAGCTTGACCATGTGGGATGCTACCTCGAGTGAATTGACACTGAACATCATGACAGGCGTCGCCTTTGTGATGGTGCCAATCATTCTTGCTTACACCGCTTGGTGTTACTACAAAATGTTTGGTCGTCTGGATGACAAGTTCATCGAAGACAACAAAACCTCACTGTACTAAGAGAAGGAGTTAACCATGTGGTATTTCGCTTGGATTCTAGGTGTATTGCTGGCGTGCTCGTTCGGTATTATCAATGCGCTTTGGTTGGAACACACTGAAGCCATGGATCACGACAGTGAAAAATAAATTCACAATGATGTTGGACGGTCTTCATGATCGTCTTCTTCAACGTGTATTGATGTTGTTTTCACTGGTGTTGGCGGTGACATGCGCAGGTCTTGTGATATGGGATCCCCAGTCATTTGCGGACAAAATTGGCGGGTTCAATCTCTCCAATTCCCCTGCATTGATTTGGGCAACATGTACTGGGTTCATTCACGGTATGGGATTTAAGCCGCGCTTTTGGCTGTGGCAATTGGTGTTTTTCCCTCCGTTTGCCTGGATCGTGATGATTCTAATCCTATCGAGTGCATTCATTTAAAGACCCAGTGACTGGTCATCTATGCAGCAGCCTGAGAGCCTTTGGCCTCAGGCTGTTTTATTTTGCGCCATTCGTGACCTACTACGTTGCTTCGTGCTTTCAATATCTTGAGTAAGTCAGTTATAGTATTTCGCTAAACCTTAATATGGATTTCAGGTAATTATCCGGATGAGCACTCGCCCTCCATTCTGTTGGCCAATTCGCGTCTACTATGAAGACACAGACACGGGTGGACTTGTATATCATGCGAACTATATCAAGTACTTCGAACGTGCAAGAACCGAACTATTGCGTAGTATCGGTGTCAATCAACAGACACTGTTTGAAGAACATACGGCATTTGTGGTTCGTCACATGGATATGGACTTTTTTAAAGGCGCAACACTTGATGAGGCGCTGACTGTTCAAACAACGGTGTCAGAGCTCCGTCGAGTGAGCATGACATTCTGTCAAGATTTGGTGAATTCAAACGGCGATGTGTTGTGTCAAGCTACGGTTAAGGTAGCCTGTATCGACCCTGAAAAAAAGAAACCTAAATCTATTCCTACATCGATTCAATCGGAGATTTTAAGTGAGCGCTGAACTGTCAATTCTTGATCTGTTCTTACAGGCCAGTCTGCTGGTAAAAGCAGTGATGTTGGTACTGCTAGGCATGTCTGTCATGTCTTGGGCCATGATCATCAAACGTTCTCAAGTGCTTTCACAAGCGGTCAGTAAAGCGGAACGCTTTGAAGATCGTTTTTGGTCAGGCATGGATTTGTCGCAACTTTTTCAAGAAGTTCAGGCACGCAAAGACTCGTTGTCTGGAAGTGAGCAAATCTTCTATGCAGGGTTTAAAGAATTCGCCCGTTTGCACCGCAATAACGGCAAAGTGCCTGATGCAGTGATGGAAGGGACGTCACGCGCTATGCGTGTTTCGTTGTCGAAAGAGGTGGAATCACTCGAAACCAACCTGCCGTTTTTGGCCACTGTGGGTTCAATTAGTCCATACATCGGTCTGTTCGGTACTGTTTGGGGCATCATGCACGCATTCATTGCGTTAGGTGCAGTGAAGCAAGCAACACTTGCGATGGTTGCACCAGGTATCGCGGAAGCGCTAGTGGCAACCGCAATGGGCCTGTTCGCAGCAATTCCAGCGGTAATGGCATACAACAAGCTGACATCTAAAGTTGGTAAACTCGAAAATAACTATGTGAACTTCATGGAAGAGTTTTCGAGCATTTTGCACCGTCAGGCGTTTGCAGCACCTAAGGAGTAAGCCATGGCTTATCAACCTAAACGTAGGAAGATGACGGCGGAAATCAATGTGGTGCCTTACATTGATGTCATGTTGGTGTTGCTGATTATCTTTATGGTGACAGCACCCTTTGTGACACAAGGTGTGGATGTTGATTTACCACAGACATCGACGGCGAAAACTGCCGCAGAACTCGCGAAAGAAGAAGACAGTGGTGCTTTCATTATCGTTGAAGTCGACCAAAATGGCGGCTTAGGCTTGAGCGTTAACAACGGTGATATGGCTCGTGGTCTTTCTATGCAAGACATACTGGTACGCGTAAAAGCTGAATTGGAAATCAACCCAAAATCCCCCGTATTAGTGGGAGGGGACGGACGCGTACCTTATTCAGAAATCATTTTAACATTGGACGCATTGAGTAGTGCGGGAGTCTCATCCGTGGGGCTAATGACCGAACCGTACAGCTCATGAAATGAGAAACTGAATGAAGAATAACGATAAGAAAGGATATACAGGCGCAACGGTCATATCTGTATTGCTGCATACCGCGCTTTTCGTGGGCCTGCTATGGGGTGCAGATTTCACCAAAGTCTCACAGCAGCCGTCAGGGCAAAGCATTGAAGCTGTGGTGATAGACCCAAGTGTAGTCAGCGAACAAGCCCGTAAGATCAGACAGCAACGCGATGAAGCTAAACGCCAAGAAGACGATCGTTTACGTCGATTGGAGCAGCAAGCTGATTTGCTGGAAAAGCAGCGTGAGCAAGAAGAAAAACGCTTACGTGAGCTGAGAGCTGAAAAGCTGACGGCAGAGAAAGCCGCACGCGAAGCAGAAACAGAACGTAAACGTAATGCTGAAGCTCGCCAGAAAGCCGCAGAAGAGCAGCGTAAGGCCGAAGAAGCAACTCGCATCGCGCAAGAAAAATCTGCTGCCGCAGAAGCTGAACGTAAGCGCCAAGTGGCTGAGCAGCGTAAAGCCGAAGAAGCCGCGAAGAAAGCTGAAGCAGAACGTGTTCGTGCTGAGCAAGAACGCAAAAAAGCGGAAGAAGAACGCGAACGCCAGATAGCTGAGAAAAAACGTGCTGAAGAAGAGGCTCGCAAGGCTGAAGAAGCGCGTAAGCAAAAAATCGCAGAGCAGAAAAAAGCGGAAGAGGCAGCACGCAAAGCAGAAGCTGCACGTGTAGAAGCAGAACGTAAGGCTGAAGCTGCACGTAAGAAGCAGGCAGAGCAGGAGGCTGCGCTCAACGAGCTTTTTAGCGGTCTCGAGTCCGAATCCGAAAATCGAGGTTCGGCTCGAGGGCGATTTATTAGCGACGAAGTTTCAAGATACGGCGCAATATACACACAAATGATTCGCCAGAATTTGTTGGTAGATAACAGCTTTCTTGGTCAAGAGTGTGTGGTGAAAATGCGGATAGCCAGCAGTGGTTTATTGTTAGACGTGACAGAAGTGGGTGGCAATTCGTCACTGTGTCGTGCTACTAAAACCGCAGTATTGAAAGTGTCATCCTTCCCAATGCCGGAAGATAAAGATGTCGCGGCTCAGCTTCAGAATATTGAGCTGACTGTGAAACCAGAGTAAGAGGGATTCTTCATGTTGAAACGCGTATTCTTCGGTGTGATTACGCTAGTGCTTGCGGCCATTCAACCCGCGCAAGCTGAGCTAAAGCTGGTCATCACTGAAGGGGTAAACTCAGCACGTCCTATCGCTATCATCCCTTTTCAATGGGAAGGCGAGGGTAAGCTACCCACGGATGTGTCGTCTGTGATTGCATCTGACCTGCAGCGCAGTGGTAAATTTAGCCCAGTGCCAACCGATAAAATGCCACAAACGCCTTACAGCGAAGAGAGCGTGGACTTCAATGATTGGACCGCGATGGGGGTTGATGCCCTAGTCACCGGGAAAATCAGCCCAACACCAGATGGCAAATACCTGATTGAGTACCAGCTTATCGATGTGGTTCGTGGTCAGCTGACTGGCGGACAAAGCAAAGGGCTGTCGACATCTGGCGAGTTGATTCTGACCAAAGATCACCTTCTTCTTAATAACCGTAAGACCGTCGCGGCTAATCAGCTTCGTCAATATGCACACCGCATTTCAGATCTTGTGTACGAGAAACTGACAGGCGAGAAAGGTGCATTTTTGACGCGTATTGCCTATGTCGTTATTGATGATAAAGCTGAACATCCCTATCAGCTTCGTATCGCCGATTATGATGGCTACAACGAGCTATTGGTGCTGCGTTCAAAGCAACCATTGATGTCACCATCATGGTCGCCAGACGGCAAGCAACTCGCCTACGTGAGTTTCGAAAACGGTCAGGCACAGATTTTCATTATGAATATCTATACGGGGGAGCGCGAATTGCTTTCCTCGTTCCCGCGTCACAATGGTTCGCCTCGCTTCTCACCTGACGGCAACAAACTCGCTTTAGTGCTGTCAAAAACCGGTAGTTTGCAAATATACGTGTTGGATCTGAAAACGCGCAAAATGGAACAAATTACCAAAGGACGAGCGAATAACACTGAGCCTTTCTGGGATCCGGACGGGAAGTCTTTGATCTTTACGTCAGACCGGGGTGGTAAACCACAGATTTATCGAGTAAATTTAGCCGATGGTTCTGCTAACCGAATTACTTGGCAAGGCAGCCAGAATCTCGGTGGTCAACTGACTCCGGACGGTAGATACCTTGTCATGGTTCATCGCTCGGACTCAGGCTACAACATTGCAAAACAAGATTTGCAGTCGGGTGCGGTAGAAATTCTAACGAAGACAATGTTGGATGAATCTCCGAGCCTTGCCCCAAATGGCAGCATGGTAATTTACAGCTCGGTTTACGGACGTAATAACGTACTTTCATTGGTTTCTATTGATGGACGATTTAAAGCACGTTTGCCAGCTACAAATGGTCGGGTGAGAGCACCAGCGTGGTCCCCGTACCAATAATATTTGCGCTTATTTGATATAAAGGAAAACAAGATGCAACTTAACAAAGTACTTAAGGGTTTGGCTGTAGCGCTGCCTATGTTTACACTGGCAGCATGTAGCTCAAGCGACAGCTCTACAGACAGCACCGGCTCTGAAACTAACAAAGGTTCAGAAACCACCATCGTAACGCCAGTAGATGGCGGTCAAGGTAGCCTGACTGAGCAAGAAATTCGTAACAACGAATTGCGTCAGTCACAAACCGTTTACTTTGGCTTCGATGACTACTCAGTATTGCCACAGTTTGAAGACATGCTTGATGCACACGCAGTATTCCTGCGCGCAAATGCAGACATCAAAGTGGTTGTTGAAGGTCACGCGGATGAGCGCGGTACGCCTGAGTACAACATCGCGTTGGGCGAGCGCCGTGCAAACGCAGTCGCTAAATACTTGCAAGCACTGGGTGTTCCTTCATCTCAAATTGCTATCGTAAGCTACGGCGAAGAAAAACCTTTGGTTCTTGGCCAAGGTGAAGAAGCTTACGCTAAGAACCGTCGTGCGGTTCTGGTTTACTAATTAGAAGGTAAATCCTATGAACAGTAACACTTTGCGTTCTCTTTCGCTGGCGTTACTGGTCAGTGTGGCAGCCCCTGTGGCTGCTGCACCTGCTCCGGTGACTGAGTTGGGTAGTAATAGCTCTGTAGAGCGGTTGGAGCGATTGTTAGAAGCGCGCAATCAAATGCAGATTGATATGCAAAATCAGCTAGAGCTCATGGCGAGCGAGCTCGATGAATTACGCGGTAATGTTGAAAGAAACAGCTACGAATTAACACAGATGTTGGAACGTCAGCGTGAGCTCTATCGTGAGTTGGACACGGTGAGAAATGCAAAACCAGCACCTGTCGCGGTAACCAAACCGGAAGACTCCGCATCAAAAGAGTCATATTCTTCAGACCAATCTGAAAATGCACAATACGATGCAGCCGTAAATCTCATTTTAAAAGAGAAAAATTACGCGGGTGCGACCGACGCTTTCAATGCATTCCTTGCGAAATATCCAGAGTCGATTTACAAGCCAAATGCCCATTACTGGCTAGGTCAGTTGTACTTCTCTAAAAGTGACCTCGCGGCGGCTAAGACGCATTTCACTGCGGTGAGCCAGGTTGCGAAGTCTAGCAAGCGTGCTGATGCAATGTTGAAGTTAGGCATGATCGCTGAGAAACAAGGCGATGCGGCTACTGCGAAAAGTTTATTTAGCGCAGTCGTCAAAGAATACCCTGGCACAACAACGGCCAATCAAGCTGAGAAGAAGCTGAAATAACCGTCACTGAACCAATTTTTGAAAACCGGCTTTTTGCCGGTTTTCTTTTTTCTAGTGTTTACGAATAGCGTTTATACCCAAGCAACCTGAATCCTGCATCTTCAGGTTACTTGGGTATACATCTTCAATCGATTATCAGCCATGGCAGCTAGGGTGTTTGTCGCAAACATCTTGAACTCGAGCAGCATAAAGGATGAAAATCTCGTCTTAAGCTGGGTATAATACTCGAATTGCTAGTAAATCTGAGTAAGTCGATGAGCCAGATTATTAATACCGCCGAGACGGTATACCCTTTCCCTCCGAAACCAGAAGTGTTGTCTGCCAAGCAAAAAGCAGACTACATTGAAAGCATCAAACAACTGCTAATTGAAAAAGACGCAGTGATGATTGCCCACTATTACACCGACCCTGAAATCCAAGCGCTGGCCGAAGAAACAGGCGGCTTTGTTGGTGATTCTCTTGAAATGGCGAAGTTTGGTAACAAACACCCAGCGAAGACACTGCTAATTGCTGGTGTTCGTTTTATGGGTGAAAGTGCAAAAATTCTGACGCCAGAAAAGAACGTGATCATGCCGACGCTGGAAGCGGAATGTTCGCTAGACCTAGGTTGTCCGGAAGACAGATTCTCTGCGTTTTGCGATGCTCATCCTGATCATACTGTGGTGGTTTACGCCAATACTTCGGCAGCGGTAAAAGCGCGCGCGGATTGGGTCGTCACGTCATCGATTGCACTAGAAATCGTCGAGCACCTTGATGAACAAGACAAGAAGATCATTTGGGGTCCAGATCGCCACCTAGGCGCCTATATTGCAGAAAAAACGGGCGCTGATATGCTGTTGTGGCAAGGCGAATGTGTCGTGCATGACGAGTTCTCTGCAAAAGCACTTCGCGACATGAAAGCCGTTTATCCAGACGCTGCAATTTTGGTTCACCCTGAGTCACCAGCAAGCGTGGTACAACTGGCAGATGCAGTGGGCTCAACGAGCCAGCTGATTAAAGCGGCAAAAGAGCTTCCTCAGCAGAAAATGATTGTCGCGACGGACAAAGGCATTTTCTTCAAAATGCAGCAAGTCGTGCCAGACAAAGAACTGATTGAAGCGCCAACCGCAGGTGCAGGTGCAACTTGTCGAAGCTGTGCACACTGTCCATGGATGGCAATGAATGGTTTGAAAGCCATTGAAACCGCGTTAAGAGATGGCGGCCAAGATCACGAGATTTTTGTGGATGAAGCGATTCGCGTAAAATCCCTGATCCCGTTGAATCGCATGCTAGCTTTCGCAGCCGAACTGCAATTGCAAGTTAAAGGCAATGCGTAACGCGCAGCGACAATGATCCGAAAGAAGGCGAGCGAATTGTTCGCCTTTTTTGATCAGCTTTTTGAGTGAATAAAATAGAAAGGAGCGGGCATGAGCCAAATGATGCTCACCATCGGCCTTCCCATCGCGTTGGCTTGGATGATGTTTTGTGTCGGGTTGACGCTTTCCATCACCGACTTCAAACGTGTTCTTCAATACCCTACTAAGGTCGCCGCAGGATTGGCAGCGCAGTTGATTGGGCTTCCGGTCATTGCTTATGCACTTGTCATCGTTTTGGATTTACCATCCGTCGTCGCTGTTGGGCTGTGGATACTTGCATTAGCGCCGGGTGGCGCGTCATCGAACGCAATCTGCCACCTCGCAGGAGGGGATTCTGCATTGTCTATCACGATGACGGCGATAAGCAGCTTAATCATCCCTTTTAGCTTGCCCTTGTTACTCCCACTCATGCTGCCAGATGTTGCTGCCACGTTGCCTGTTAAAACTGCCATTTTGCAGTTGGTTGCAGTGACCCTTGTCCCTACGTTGTTGGGCATGGCATTTAATCGATATGTTCGTGCAGCGTGGTCTGAGACGTTTACTCAGTTTGCGGGGCGCTCTGCGCTGTGGGCGCTATTTTTTACCGTCGCGATAACATTGGCTGCGAACACCAAGGTGTTTTACCAGATGTTCTCGGTGGCATCAGTGGCGGTTATGCTGTTGTGTTTGTTGGGAATGGGGCTCGGCGCATTGGTGGCAAGAGGGTTTGGACGGGATCCGACGCTAACGAAAACGTTCTCGATTGAAGTGGGTATACAAAACGCAGGGACGGCTATATTTGTTGCTGTGGTGCAGCTTAACCAACCTGAACTCGCGTTAACCCCGTTGCTTTATGGCATTTTGATGAATATTCCGGTGGTGATATTGATCAGCCGTTATCGAAGACGTTTGTCCCACGCAGCTTGAATCCATATTTCCTGAACATAAAAAAATGCCGCTCGTTTGAGCGGCATTTTTATTGTCTATTCTATCTCTCGAGTTTAGCGTAATTGCCAAACGCGGTAGGTACGGCCTTTGATTTTGCCTGATGACAGCTTATTCAATGCATGTTTAACCACATTGCGTTTCACTGCCACGTATGAGCGGTAATCGGTGACTTTGATTTTGCCAACGTCACAGCCTTGAATGCCGTCATCGCCAGTCAATGCACCCAAAATGTCGCCTGGGCGAACTTTGTTTTTCTTGCCAGCTTCGATGTGCAATGTCGTCATCAAAGGGGTGCGTGGCATGTTGTTCATGGCCGAATCGTCTGGAAGCGCTTCGCCTTTGATATCGTGGTTGAGGTAATCTTCCAGCAATGCAATCTTGTAACCATCGTCGTTGCCGAAGAAGGTGTAAGCTGCGCCTTCACTTCCTGCGCGACCAGTACGGCCAATACGGTGAATATGGACTTCAGTATCAAAGGCCATGTCGTAGTTGATTACTGCGTCCAGCGCTTCAATATCCAAGCCACGTGCCGCAACGTCAGTTGCAACCATAACCGTCACGCTCTTGTTAGCGAACTTAAGCAGCATTTGGTCACGGTCACGCTGTTCTAGGTCACCATGAAGGGCAACCACAGAGAAACCTTCGTTATCGAGTACTGCTGCTACATCTTTAACGTCACGTTTGGTATTACAAAATACCACGGCGCTTTCTGGTTGGTGCTTAAGTAACAACAGTTGAAGGGCATGCATTTTATCTTTGTTGTTTTTGCACTCATAAAAGTGCTGAGAAATGCTGCTGCTGTCGTGGTTTGACTCGACTTTAACCATCACTGGTGCTGTCATGATTTGACGGCTGATGCTTTGGATTTGTGTTGGGAACGTCGCACTGAAAAGCAGTGTTTGACGGTTCGCAGGCACGTCTTGGAAAATCGCATCCAATGCTGGTTGGAAACCCATCTCAAGCATTCTGTCAGCTTCATCAAGAACCAGTGTGTTCACTTCTTCTAGTGACAAACGGCCTTTATCAAGGTGATCAAGAATACGGCCTGGCGTACCGACAATAATGTGAGCGCCGTGCTCAAGCGAGCCGATCTGTGGTCCCATTGGAACACCACCACACAGTGTCAGTATTTTAATGTTGTGGATGCCACGCGCTAACTTGCGAAGTTCAATAGCAACTTGATCTGCCAGTTCGCGTGTTGGACACAAAACCAGTGACTGAACGCGGAAGCGTTTTACATTAAGGCGATTGAGCAAGCCAAGGCCAAATGCAGCAGTTTTACCTGAGCCTGTTTTACCCTGACCAATAACATCTTTCCCTTCAATAATGGCTGGAAGGCTTTGTGCTTGGATCGGCGTCATTTCCGTGTAGCCAATATCGGTAAGTGTAGAAAGCAATTCGGCTTTCAACGGTAGGGTAGAGAATGCTTGTGTGGTCACAGGAAAATTCCAGAATGTAATGCCAGGGTAATGGCGGATGAAAACAGGGGCAGGACTATATCAGGAATGTTGGCAAACTGCGCAAATTTTATGACTGCCTACTTAATCTGAATAGTATAAAGCGGCCCGGGCCGCTCTATTATTGGTGCCGTCCGTCAATGTGAGTCATTGCCGTTAGCGATTAGGTTTAAGCTTATAGCTGCTCTACCATTTGGTATCCACGCATGGTCAAACCGCATAGCATGACCGGCATACCGTTGAAGATTTCTTCAAACTGAGCGAGTTCTGCGGCGCCCAACTCATCCATAGTCGCTAGCGCAGACTCTGGGTCAAACAGTAGGCTGATAGAAAGAAGCACACCACCAAGCAATGCATTTTCAGGCGACTCTTCCGGCATGATGGTTTCCCAATCATCACGGGCTAACGTCCAGCCTTGAAGCATGCCTTCGCAGTACTCGCGAGTCGCTTGGTTCACAATCTCCGCTTCGCTTAATGCACAGGCTTCTGGCCACGTCCACTCGTTCGCAAGCAAGGCTTGGCGTTGAGCGTTCCACATGTCAACAATGATACCTGCGTATGCTTCAAGTTGTTCAGGGTTATTGAACGGCGCTTCATCTTCGCCGCCCCACATAAATGCAAGCCACTCGCTTGGGTCAATCAGGTTAGGCGCTGCAGCCATGGCGGTGACAAACCCTTCAGTTTGCTCAGCTGACAGTACAAAAGCCTCTAATCCGTTTTCAGTGATAAATTGCGCTAGCGAGTTAGTCATGATTCGTTCTCTGTTCCAGTTTTGGGCAATATTCTATCAGCCTGAATGATAATGCGAGAGCAAAATGCGTAACGGAACGTTAAAACGACGTAAAGTCGATGGAAAGTTAAACACTTGCGCTCAATTTCACGATTTATCGTTGACCTGATTAGTGTGCTTGCCTATAGTAGCGCCCCGTTGAGACGATAAGTCCAACAAAACGGTGAGTTGTCCGAGTGGCTGAAGGAGCACGCCTGGAAAGTGTGTATACGGCAACGTATCGAGAGTTCGAATCTCTCACTCACCGCCACATTTTAAAACCCGAGCAGAAATGCTCGGGTTTTTTCGTTATGAGCGATCACTGCCTCGACCTGATATGCGGACGCTGATTTGTTGGCTTTCTGTGAGTCGAATACATTGTGATGTTTTGATGCTGATCGTTATTGACCAAATGCCGAGCGAATGAACAATAGATACCGTTCAAAGCATTGACGCTGAAAGGGTAAATAATTATAGTAGCGCTCCGTTGAGACAATAAGTTCAACGACAAAATACGGTGAGTTGTCCGAGTGGCTGAAGGAGCACGCCTGGAAAGTGTGTATACGGCAACGTATCGAGAGTTCGAATCTCTCACTCACCGCCACATTCAAAACCCTAGCAGAAATGCTGGGGTTTTCTCGTTTTGGGCTGTGCAGTTTGCGATAGACCGTCGTCCGTCAGTGAGCTGGTTCGTTGAAATGTCTCTGAGTCAAAAACGCAAAAACCCAAGCTTTATGGCTTGGGTTTTGATTTCAGTCTCTTAATACGACAGCGCATCAATCACTGAATGGTATTGAACCAATAAGTGGGTTCACTGCGTCTTAAAGAACGCCGCCCCAGTACATTGCATTCAACATAGAAAAAGCGACAGTCACGCCCATTAGAACGAAAAGTGGGGTGTACTTTGACAATTTAGCGATGATCTTGTTTGACACAGGTTTATCCTATTGGTGAAAATTTGTGCAAAGTATGCATTTTTCTGTGATGTTCATCAATAGTGGTTTTACGAATATTTCACTGAAAAGTGGAAAGAGAAATGCACAATAAAAAACATCGTTCAAAATTAAGATGTTAAAAAAGGGCGAAGCCGCCCTTTATTCTTAATCTAAGAAAAAAACTTAGTTGAAGCTGTCTTGAAGCGGCGGAACAACCTGCTTCTTGCGGCTCAATACACCGTCAAGCCATACACGGCCATTCTCAGTGTCTTGACCGTAAGCGCGTTCAATAATGGTAACATCATCAGAAACAACCAGAAGCTCAGAGCCTTCTTTCATGATGTCTGTGAGTAGAAGCATCACAGAGTGACGTTGGCCTTCTTCTTTTAGTGCTGCGATATCAGCTTCCAATTCTGCTTTGATTTCGTCAAACACAGACAGGTCAACCACTTCAAGTTGGCCGATACCGACAAGGTTACCGTTCATGTTGAAGTCTTTGAAATCACGCATAACAAGGTCACGCGCAGGCGTGCCAGCTACAGCAGATTTCACATTGAACATATCCATGCCAAGTGCTTGCACGTCTTCGATGCCTGCGATTTTCGCAAGATCTTCAACACAACGGATGTCTGCAGTGGTGCAGGTTGGTGATTTGAAGATCACGGTGTCGCTTAGGATTGCGCAAAGCATAATGCCAGCGATATCTTTTGGAATAGCAACGCCGTAGAAGTCATACATCATTTTGATGACGGTGTTTGAACAGCCTACTGGGCGAATCCAACACTCTAGTGGGGTAGACGTCGTAAGGTCACCCAGTTTGTGGTGATCAACGATACCGACAATGGTTGCTTCCGCAATATCGTCAGGTGCTTGAGTCAGTTCAGAGTGGTCAACGATGTAAACCTCTTCGCCCGCGTAGCTAAGTTTTAGCTCAGGTGCTTCAAAGCCAAAGCGCTCTAGGATAAACGCGGTTTCAGGTGAAAGTTCACCTAAACGTGCAGCGATAGCTGGCTCATCAATTTGGTTTTTCAGGTACGCAAGTGCAATGGCACCGCAGATTGAATCTGAATCAGGGATTTTATGTCCCACAACATACATTGGCATAGTTGGCTCTCGTCATGCTCACATTTGAATTTTTGCGCATTTTACCAGAGTGTCCCTAAATGTACATTGGCCCTTTGGGATAGAAAGATGGCAAAAGGCTAATGTTCATAAAAGGTTGAAGTCGGCGCACAATTATTATGTATTAAAGTGGGAGAATGATGCCGACATTGATCTGAGGGGCCAAACCGCTTGGCAAGTAGGTCTCTTGATGTCGAAAGTAATTCAGCTCAAGCCCATATCTCACTTTGATCGGTAAGTTGTAGTCAAACACCAGCGCAGCAGCCACGCTCGGTCCATAGGCTTTGAGATCTTCACGATCTCTACTGAAGTAATTGCGGCTCCCTTTATATTCAGCGAGGCCTGCCTCCATTTGCACAGAATATGCCTGATGCTTCTTCTCTTCATATTGAACGCCGACGCGATAGTGTTTGATGGATTCCTTGTCAGAAAACCAGTGAGAGTCTGAAATTCCAAAGCTGCCATAAACGGCCTCAAAGCCCATGACATCTTGGACACCCAGCTGTGCGCCAATCCCCCACTGCATGCCTAATTTGAGGTCAGGAGAAAAGTGAACATCTGCTGTGGCTGCGCTGCTCGCTAACAGGGCCATTGCACAAAGTGATTTTTTTATCATTAGGTCATTCCTGAAAGCTGAGGGTTAAAACTTATAGCCAACGGTGAAAGAGAACTGATCGGTATACGCGTCATCAAGCAGGTAATCGAGTCGCAGGTCGGCATAGAGGCCTTGAGCTAATGTTCCTCTGACACCGAAGCCAAAGTAAGGCGTTGATTCTTTGTAGGAGTGAGATGACGTGTTGCCATCACCGAGATGGATATCGAGCTTATCTTTGTAACTCGCAAAACCTAGGGCGCCATAAGGCTTAATAGCAAAATTGTTCTGCTGGAAGGTGTATCCAATGTCAGTGTCAAATTTGAATGTATTCGTGCTGATATCTGCGCCAACGCGTTGTGAATTGAAGTAGTGCTGAACACCGTCACTGGTGTTGCTATAGGAAAGGTTTACGCCAACAATTTTGTTGATATCGTAGCCGTACTCAAGTTTGAAGCCAGACCCCCAATCAACACGCTCTCCCTGTGTATTTTCGATGTCGGTCGACACAAAACCGATGCCAACGCGATGACCTGAAAAATCATCAGCGACAACGGTGAAAGGAAGTAGAACTAGGGAAAGGGTTGTGGCGATTAGTTTACGTTTCATGAGTGCTCTCTATTCGTTAAAGAGCGTCCCTGCTGTTTATATACCCAAGTAACCTGAAGATGCAGGATTCAGCGAGCTTTACTGACGTTATGATCAAGGCGTCCCTTTGCCGATGTAGTGATCTCCATCAAAAAGGGACAACACCGAGCATGGCGTCAGTAAACTCGCCCGAAGGGAGGCCATCAGAGCGTCCACTTCATCGTCAAATTCCTGTGAAATAGAATGACTATTCCTACAAGAATTTGCCTCGAATTGAACACTCTGATGGCCTCTGAAATCGAGCATCTTCAGGTTGCTTGGGTATACGCCTTTTCCTGTTGGCAAAGCAATATTAGAGATGTTGACTCATGAGGTGTAATTAGGGCTGTTTATCTCCGCAATAAGCGTTGCTTATTGGATGATTTGTTTGAGTTCCTCCTCAATAAGACCGTTAATCCATTGAGTTAGCGAATCGTTGCTATTGCGTTGATGAATATAGCTCTTGAGCGCGTAATTAAGTTCAAAGTCTTGTGTGTCGATATTTATGCGCCGAAGTGAGGGATAGTTACTAAAGGGGAATAAGTTACTTGTTGCAAAGAACATGTCGGTTTTTTGAATAACATCCACAATGGCCATGGGGTAGGCTGAACGAAATCCGATTTTGTAGGGAAGTGATAGAGCCTGCATTTTTTTAGCGGCTAAAGGCATATCTTCGCTCCAGCCTGGAATGATCAAAGAGGCTAATTCATAGGCGGAATATTCTTGCGGTGTTGCAGAGTCACCTTGGAGTGGGTGGTCGCGTCTAACAGCACAACAAGCAGTGACGCTTGCGATTTCAATCGCCCTGATGTGTTTTGGTATTCGCTCATCCACGTATGAAATACCTGCAAGCAGAAGGCCGCTTTCGATGTCTTCGAATGTTGTCGAGGACCAATTGACGATTTCTACTTCTAGGTTGGGTGCTTTCTTTTGTAGTTCGAGAATGAATGTACCAGCAAGGCTGATCATGACGAGTGGAGCGAGGGCAATTCGAACTTTCTTGGTTTCAGTTAGAGGGTCAAAATTATCTAATTCATTCAGTGCTGATTGCATGCTGTTCAAAGAGGGAATCACTTTCTTTGCGATTTCTTCTGCAACCGGGGTAGGTTGTAAACCCGCAGGGACTTTGACGAAAAGATCATCTTTGAAGAAATGGCGCAGTTTCTTGAGGTTCTGACTGATTGCAGGTTGAGTGACATAGAGCCTTTCAGCTGCTTTTCTGGTATTTCGCTCTTGAAATAACACGAGGAAAACACGCAGTAGATTCAAGTCAATAGTGTTGAAAATATCTCGAGACATGCTGGCTCTTAGTCGCTGAATTAACTAATGCCATTATGTAGAACAATAGAGATATGCTCCAGAGTAACAACAAAAAAAATGCGCTGCCAAGGCAGCGCTGGAAGAGGCATGGCTATTGCTACTTTTTGTTATAAATCTCTCATGAGTATTTCTAGTTCTTCTGTTGCTTGCTCTATGAGGTTTTCTAACTCTTGTGCATCATCGTTGGCAAGCGGCAGTTGCCAGTGGACGGGTTTACCATTTGACGTGTGTTTGCCAACCAATTTGGTCACTCTTCCGCTGCGTTCAAATCTAAGGTGTTCAAACTCTGCAGCGTGACATTGGTGTTTTTCTACGATTTCCACTTCGAGTGTTCCTGTTGGGATTACATGAACATTTGCGTGAAGTTGTTTAGTGTCTTTCAATAGGTAGTTTCTGCGTCTTGCCAACATGTGTTGTCCCTCTGTGCGTCATCTCCTCACCACTCATTGAGTGTAGACAACAAGATGCATAAAGATCGAAGCGCTTTTGCCAAAAAGTACTAAAAATGAGGCAAAACTATGATGCGTAAATGAAACTTTTTTCACGTATTTAATACGGTATTGTTAAGCAGGTGATGAAGGCGAGAACCACATTGTTTGATGCATTGGGTTGCATTTTGGTCGGAACAGAAACGGAAGGCTTTGGCTATTTTCGCTAGTGAGATAAAAGAAAGCCTGACGTAAAGTCAGGCTTGTATGCGTTACATCACGCTGGCAATTCTCTGCAGTGATGTCTGTATCGTGTACATTTCTTCTTGCGAAAATAGATTGCTAACGAGTTCTCTATTGAAGTGTTCTGTCTGCTCTAATTGTTCTGACATTGATAGACCTTTATCTGTCAATGTTAGGATTTTTGAACGTCGGTCATTCAAGTCATCGCGTCGTAGGATGTAACCTTCCATTACGAGACTTTGAACAATGCGGCTGACTTTCGATTTCTCACTCGCTAGATACGGCATGCCCATCAAATCACCTTGGCGAAGCTCGTTCTCTTTGGAGATAGCCATGATGGTGATTGCTTGCTCAGAACTGATACAAATACCTTTGCTCTCAAGCCAGTCTTGCGCTCGTTTTTCAGATTTAAGGGCAATAAGCCGGCATAAAGAGCTGAGCTCCGATTGAATATACACGATAGTCACTATCTAAAAATGTGTGGTAAGAGGCGCGCATATTACCGCTGACGTTAAGAAAAAGTCTAACCTGCTAGACACTCTCTAAGTGAGAGTGTGTGGCGGTGACGATTTACAATTATTTTAGTCTAATTGGCTGAATTAAAAGAGGTTTCAATGCAGGCAGAAAATCGATTGTCTTAAGGGTGAGATGGCTTGTATATATCCTCGCCAGCTTTGCTATCGTTAGCGGTGAAATATCGGCCTCATGTCAACCGAACAGAATGTCTGTCGTGTACTTAAATAATTGTAAATAAATATAAATCGTGATGTGGGTAACACTTTCATTGGGTTTAGAATCAAAATCAACCCGACAAAAGGTGGAAGCAAGATCAATATTTTCTACAGTAGAGGGCTAAACATGTAGAAAAATTGCTCGATGGGTCGGTTGAATATTGAGCGCTTTGACCATTGTTCCAGACTCACAATGGTGGAGTCGGAGATGTAAGACTGTTGTAAAGCAATCATCTCTTCACAAAAGTCTGGGTCGTCAACACACAGAGTGAGTTCGAAATTTAGCCACAAGCTGCGCATGTCGAGATTGACCGTGCCCATCAGACAGAAATTGTCATCGACCATGACTGACTTTGTATGCAGCAAACCGCCGTTGAATCGGTAGATATTAATACCAGCACGCAGCAAATCATTAAAAAATGAACGACTCGCCCAATCGACCATCAAGCTATCGTTTTTCGCAGGAATAATGATGTTCACCGTCACGCCTCGTTGAGCTGTGGTTTGTAGGGCGCTCATCAGGCTTTCACTGGGCACTAGGTAAGGTGTAGTTATCGTGAGGCTTTTTTTCGCTTGGTGGATCGCCAACATGAGAACTTGCTGGATGATCCCATCAGGCATGCCGGGGCCAGAAGGAGCAACCTGCACAGAATGGTTCGCGTGTTGATGTTGTTCAATAAGGCTACATTCTGGCAGATCGGGTAGATAGCGAAGACCAGTTTCAAACTCCCAATCCCACGCAAAAATACTGTTCAGAATTGGTACTGACGGACCGTCGACTTTCACCATGATATCCACCCATTGACCTACGCCCGCATCTTGCTTGAAGAAGCGTGGGTCGACCATGTTCATGGAGCCGGTGAATGCGATTTTATTGTCGATAATGACAATTTTTCGATGTTGGCGAATGTCCAAGCGGCGCAAAAACATACGGGCTGGACTTACCGCCAGTGCTTCGATGAGCTCGACACCGGCTTTACGCATCGAATCCGGCCAGTGGCTCTTAAAGAATGCTTTGCTGCCTGCAGAATCAAGCAAAACTCGAACAGTGACACCACGCTTTGCTGCAGAACAAATCGCGTGAGCGACATCATCAGCATGGCCACCTGGATGCCAAATATAGAAAACCATATTAATGGAAGACTTAGCTTGCTTAACCTCTTGGGCGATGTTTCTCAGAATATCGTTGGTTTGATTGAGCAAAGACAGTTGGTTGCCAGCAAGCGCCGGGATGCCCGCTCTGCGTAAACATAAATCGTGGACTGGCCTTGCTAGAAAACTATGGTGGTGGGGGCGATGCGCTTCACATTGATTGAGGGTTTCAAGCCAGTTGAGGTAGGGCGCAAACATGGCTTTGGCACGCTCTGCGCGCTTTCTTCCTAAGTTGAGTTCACCAAAGAGTAAATAGAGAATTACCCCAACAATAGGAATGATGTAGATGATCATCAGCCAAGCAATAGACACACCCAAAGCACGACGCTTAAGTACAACACGTATAGTCACACCGGCGATGAGCAACCAATAGAGGAAAACACTTGCCCAAACAAGGATCTGATAAATCTGTTCCATATCAATCTATTTAGCTCAACACGTTACCCAATATAGAGTGAAGACTCTCACTATGCACTGTATTTAGTGTCTCGATGTAGCAAACGTGAATGAATACGTAGCGAGTGTGAATGCGTAAAGGTAAATGTTAATTATTTGTGGGTTTTTGTGGTTTATAAAGTAACGAGGATGGTGATGTATTTAGAGGTATATATCGCCTGTGAGAAAAATATAGCGCGAACGCTTCAAATTTTAATTTAGAACTGGTTTACTTGCCATGCCTGTTTGAAAAACGGGTCACCTGTCTCCTGTAATGATAAGTTTACACGGCTGACTGGGGTAGTGCCATGGACTGGCAGTAAACGCTGGGTATGGATATCAACATCATCGTTTGTAGTAGAGAGTGCGTATGGCAAGCAGTAACAGAGCCCAGTTTTCTTCCCGACTAGGATTCATATTGGCGGCGGCGGGATCGGCCGTTGGTCTTGGTAATATTTGGGGTTTTCCCACGCAGGCGGCCAGCAACGGCGGTGCTGTATTTTTAATGACTTATTTGGCCATGGTTTTCATCTTGGCTTACCCATTGTTGGTGGCAGAGCTAACGATTGGTCGATTTGGTGCATCTAACCCTATTCGTTCTTTAATTTCTGTTGCACCTAAGAACAAAGCCTTGGGCTCAACCGTTGGTATAGCTGGCATGTTAGGTGTCAGTGGGATTTTGAGTTTCTACGCCATTGTTGCAGGCTGGTTCTTTGGTTTTCTGATCGGCCCACTATTGAGTGTTGCTGGTTTCGAAAGCGCTGCAGCTTGGCTTGAAGGGTTTAGCACCGAGCGAAACCTGGTACTGATGGCTGTATTCATGGTGCTGACCATCTTGGTGGTGCGCAATGGCGTCGCTGACGGTATCGAAAAGTGGTCAACCCGTTTGATGCCAATCCTATTTGTGCTGTTCATTGCCATGGTTGGCTATACCTTGTTCCAACCGGGTGCGATTGATGGCCTGAAAATGTACCTCGTCCCTGACACGTCGCATTTCTCCCCAGACTTGATGGTGAGCGCGATGGGACAAGCATTCTTCTCGCTCTCCATCGGTGTATGTACCATGATGGTGTACGGTTCTTACTTGCGCAAAGATGCGGATATTCCCAAGACAGCCGCGCAAGTCGCGCTGCTTGATACCGGCGTGGCATTTGTCGCGGGCTTATTGATTCTGCCTGCCATGTTTGTGGCGCAAAAGAATGGCGTACAAATCTATAGTGAAAGCGGCGCATTGTTAGACGGTGATACCTTGGTATTCAATGTCCTCCCAGCCATGTTCGATACCATGGGCAGTGCAGGGCTGATTGTGGGTGTTGCCTTCTTTGCTTTGATGGTGATTGCAGCATTGACGTCGTCCATTTCCATGCTTGAAGTGCCTGTTGCATGTTTGTCAGAGGAACTTAACAAAGACCGTAAAAGCGTGTCTTGGTGGGTGGGCGGTGCCATTGCACTATTCTCGGCACTGATCATTTTCAACTTTGGCAGCATGTTCGGCACCGTGATCAGCGTGACAACCGAATATATGCAGCCGATTTTGGGTGTGATTATGGCGCTGATTGCTGGCTGGATTTGGAAGCGCAACCAAGTGCTAGAAGAGTTAAGCCAAGGCAACCCTGAATTGGCAACGAGCTGGTTCTGGAAAGTGTGGCCGACCTACGTAAGAATCGTCTGCCCTCTATTGATGGCGCTGGTATTCTTCTGGCCTTTGCTGAAATAAATACGATTGCCAATAAAATCCCCGGCATGCTGGGGATTTTGTCTTTCTACTGCCTGTGACTTCTCCCCGAGCGCCATTCCGTTTACACTCGGCGCTGATTCAATTACTCACAACAATTCTATGACTCACAATAATGGGATTAGACATGTTTAGTCTGGTCTTTCAAAACAAAGACTTTCTTGTCATCGACAAGCATCCGGGGATCAGTGTCCATAAAGACGACAATGAGCAGCCACTGCTTGCGGAAATCGCAAAGCAAACGGGTGATAAGCAACTCTATTTGATCCATCGCCTCGATAAAATGACTTCAGGGCTTTTGTTGCTTGGTCGGCATCAAGCTGCTGCATCTTCGCTTTCTCAAATGTTTGCGGAAAAGACAGTACAGAAATTTTATGTGGCGGTGTCTGCCAAGAAGCCAACCAAAAAGCAGGGCATCATCATTGGCGACATGGCGAAAAGCCGTCGTTCAATGTGGAAATTATTGCCAAGTAAAACCAATCCTGCTGTTACCCAGTTTTTTTCAACTGCGGGTGAGGAAGGTCGTCGGGTATTTCTGTGTAAACCACATACAGGCAAAACTCATCAGATTCGCGTGGCGTTAAAAAGTGTTGGCGCCACCATTCTGGGTGATGACATATACGGTGGCGCAGCGGCAGATCGCGGTTACTTGCATGCCTATGGGTTGCAGTTTGACCACGCAGGAGAGCGCTATGAGTTTCTCTTGCCTCCGTCAATCGGTGAACAATGGTCGACACTGCCTGAAGGCTGGTCAACCCCGCAAGCCTTACCTTGGCCGAAACTACCGAATCAAAAATAATCGTGTTGGCCTGAGTCTCTCAAGCCAAAGATCTCCATGGACGGAGAGCATTGGAGATAAGCATGCAGCATGCACGCAGCAAAAATCGTAGCTTGAAACAATCGCGCCTATGGGCGTTGGCGAATATTAGACGGCAACATAAAAAGAAAGTCGCACGCACGCGCACTCGTCGTAACTGTGAATTCTATAACCTCCAGATGAGCGGCGCTCCGGTCGAACTCTCTAGTATCATTCACGATGAGCCAAAGGAAACCAACCATGATGAATCCTGATGCACTAGGCACTTTCTTTGACGTTATTTCTGAGCGTATTAAAGCGTGTGGAAATGAAGTAAGGCGTGTTTTTCATGGTCGTGGGCGCTGTTATGAAGGTCTTGAGCAAATCACTGCAGATTGGCTTGGACAAGGCGTGTTGCAAATCGCGATATTTAAAGAAGCCGAGCCTGCGTTCTATCAAGCACTTCGTGAAGGTATCGAACAATTCTGCCAAAGTGACACGTGGATAAATGCGGGTGGGACAACGGTGGTTCTACAACACCGTGATCGCGAAGGCGCTGAAACAGAAACTTTAGTGGGTGAGCAGCCTCAGCAGATCAATGTCGTTGAAAATGGCCTTACCTATAAGTTGGACTTGGGCAAACGCCAAAACAATGGCTTATTTCTAGATATGCGTTTGGGCCGAGAGTGGGTGCAAAACAACGCAAAACATAAACGTGTGTTGAATCTATTCGCTTACACGTGCGGTTTCTCAGTGGCAGCGGTGGAAGGTAAGGCTGACCAAGTGGTCAACTTGGATATGGCGAAATCGTCATTGTCCCGTGGTCGAGAGAACCATCAGCTAAATGGTCACAACCTTAATCAAGTGGCGTTCTTGGGGCATGAGCTCTTTAAATCATGGGGCAAAGTTAAAAAATATGGCCCTTATGATCTGGTCATTATCGATCCGCCTTCGTTCCAGAAAGGCAGCTTCGTGTTGACCAAGGATTACGCCAAGATTCTGCGCCGTTTGCCTGATCTTGTTGAAGAAGGCGGTGATGTGTTGGCATGTGTTAATGCCCCCGATATTCAACCGAGTTTCCTGACTGAGCAGATGGCTGAGTGTGCGCCAGGATTTGAATTTGTTTCTCGTTTAGAGAATCCGCCAGAATTTGAAGATATTGATACAGACAGCGCGCTAAAAGTGATGCACTTTAAACGTCAGATTTAACGACGGAGAGTTCTCATGGACGCATTTCAACGGATCAGTGAGTTAGCGTCAGGTCACCATGAGGTGGTCTACCAGAACGAACGTTGGGGATTGACGGTCAAACGTTATAGCAATGGTCACGCTGTAAAAGTGTTTGCGGAAGCGTTATCAGGGACGGACTTTATCAGCGGTAATCTATATTTGGTCGATGATGTGTGGTCACTCAAACCTTGTGAAATGCCCCGTGAAAAAGTGATGTCATTCATTCTTGGCTTTCAGGCGTCGTGAGTGTATGCACGTGATAGCGATGGAGCGATACGGTTAGGACGATATCCATCTGGGAATCTGAATGTTAGAGTCAAAAAATCCCGCATTGGCGGGATTTTTTATATCGAGAATACGATGAGAACTTATGACGCAGTGCAGTCGTTTTTCGATATCACTCGATCAAACACTGGGCGTCCACGAGCATCTCTTACCAACAGTTTGTAACTCACGCCTTTTTCGAGCAGAGACAAAATCTCGTTGTCTGTGCAGTAGGTCTTTTTCAGTTTTTCGACCAGAGCAGCTGGCGCAACGTCACCGCTTTCAGCGTAAAGTAAGGTGAGTTCGATCTCAGAGCCGTTGGCTTTAGCACGGACCAAGTTATAACCGTTCATGTTCACTGGAACAATTTTGCTGAGTATGTCGGCACGTTGCTCCGCGAACGATTCAGCGATTTCTTGATCTGAGGTAGTCGAACAAGCAGATAGCATGAGTGCAACGGCACCAGCTAAAGCGATTCGACCTGTTGTTGAAAATTTTCGCATTACGGGGTCCTATGCGTTTGCTGGCAGCCAGTTAGGCTGGAAGCACTTTCTTGAAAGGTTTAACGATAACGTCTTTGTAGACGCCAGCGTCGATATAAGGGTCAGCATCCGCCCATGCTTTTGCATCGTCGAGGCTATCAAACTTTGCGATAACGGTTGAACCTGTGAATCCCGCTTCGCCTGGGTCTTCACTGTCGATAGCAGGGTTAGGGCCAGCAACTAATAAGCGCCCCTGTGAATCCAATTCGTGCAATCGTGCTAAGTGTTGCTCTCTTACCTGTAGACGTAATGGCAAACTGTTTTCAACATCTTGTGAAAAAATGACGTACCACATCCGTGTTCTCTCCGCGTTAATTCGTTTCTTGTTTCATTGGCCTATTGTAAGCAAGGCTAAAGATTCATGCTGACGCTATTGTCTGATTTATGACTTATTTATCGCTCTTGGGCGGCCGTCACCATCAATCGCCACATAATTGAATGTTGCTTCGCAGACTTTCTTTCTCTGGCCAACGCCATCGGTTGCGACAGGCTTGATCCATACCTCAAGGCTAACACTCATAGATGTACGGCCAATGCGGGTGCATTCACCGTAACAGCATACGACATCACCGACCGATACTGGGGTTTTGAATACAATCTCTTCGACAGAGACAGTGACGACTCGACCATGGGAGACTTCTTTTGCCAAAATGGCACCCGCTAAATCCAATTGAGACATGATCCAACCGCCAAAAATGTCGCCATTGGCATTGGTGTCAGCGGGCATCGCCAGTGTGCGCAGTAACAGTTGACCGCGTGGGCAATTATTTATTTCTGACATCTTACTACTTCCGAGATGAGGTGTTTAAATCGCAAAATCTATATACCCAAGCAACTTCAGTTTGCTTGGGTATATTGTCATTATTCTGAATCGGTATCTTTGGGCAGATGCTTATAGATATATACGCCTGTTGCCATTGTATAGGCCAGCGTGATGGCCATTAAGCCAAACACCTTGAAGTTCACCCACACATCTAAAGGCAGGGTGTAGGCAATATAAACGTTAAGCACAGCGAGTACGGCAAAGAAGGCCACCCAAGCATTGTTAATATTGCGCCATACGGCTTCAGGTAAGGTGATCTCTTTCCCAAGCATGCCTTTGATCAGCGGCTTGCCCATGATTTGTGAAACAATCAGGCCGATAGAAAACAGCATATAGACGATGGTTACTTTCCATTTGATGAAATTGTCATCGTGAAAAAAGAGGGTCATGCCACCAAACACGGCGACCAAGGCTGCAGTGACGATCTGCATTTTCTCTACTTTCTTGTAAAGCACCCACGTTAAGATCACCTGAATGATGGTAGCGACAATCAGTGCGCCTGTGGCGGTATAGATGTCGTACATCTTGTAGAGCGCAAAGAAGATAATGAGTGGGATAAAGTCGAGGAGCTGTTTCATTCAGACACGTGTCCTTGTTCGCCCCCAAAGGCAATTTGCGTGGGGTGCGTTTATATAGAGTTGAAGTTTACCGAAATCTTATTCTGATTGGTATATGGTCACGAGGGGAGACTTGAATTGAAAAGGTCAGCAGAAATGCTGACCTTTTGGATAGTATTCATCCAATGCGTAAAATCGCGTTGGAAGCTGATAAACGATTAATTGTCGTTGCCCGTTATTTGATGGTTGCCGCTTTAAGGTTCACAACAAACTCACCGAGTTCTTTGAGCATGGTGGCTTCATCATTCACATTACGTTCAATGATTTTAACCACGGCAGAGCCTGAAATGGCACCCGCAGCTCCGGCTGCAATGGCTTCTTTCACCTGTGAGGGCTCAGAAATACCGAAACCAAGCAGTGGGCGTGGCGCTCCGTAATCGCTAAGTTTCTTCAACAAATGATCAATCGGCTGACCCGCTTTGGTTTCTGCACCCGTTACGCCAGCGCGTGATAGCAAGTAAGTGTAACCGCCGCCAAGCTCTGAAATGGTTTTCAGTGTGTCTTCATTGGCATTCGGTGGCGCAATGAAGATGGCGTGAACACCATGTTTAGCCGCTGAATCACGAAACTCTTTGGATTCGCCCGCTGGAACGTCAGCAATGAGAACCGAATCCACACCTGCATCTGCGCATTTGGCGTAGAAGTTGTCGATACCGTTCGCGAACACCAAGTTGGCGTACATCAACAGACCCATAGGGATCTCAGGGTGGTTTTCACGCACTTGACGCAGAATATCAAAGCAGTTGTCAGGTGTGGTGCCAGAATCCAATGCGCGGATTGCTGCGCCTTGAATTGTTGGGCCATCTGCCAATGGGTCAGAAAAAGGAATACCCAGTTCGAGAGCGTCAGCGCCGTTAGCCACTAACGTTTCGATGATTTTTAGTGATTGCTCAGGGTTTGGATCGCCAATGGTCACGAAAGGAACGAAGGCACCTTCGCCTTTGGCATCGAGTTTTTCAAACATCGCTTCATAGCGGTGAGACAAGGTCGCAGCCATTACATCACTCCTTTTTCTTTCAAAATATCGTGCACGGTGAAGATGTCTTTGTCTCCACGACCTGACAAGTTAACCACTAACAATTGCTCTTTCTCTGGGTTCTCGCGCGCCATTTTCAGTGCGTAAGCCAAGGCGTGAGCAGACTCCAGCGCAGGAATAATCCCTTCATGGCGAGCCAATTCTTGGAATGCGTCGAGCGCTTCATCATCGGTAATGGCAACGTATTCGGCGCGACCAATCGAGTTCAAGTGCGCGTGTTGAGGGCCAACAGATGGGAAATCGAGGCCCGCAGAGACAGAGTATGACTCTTCAACCTGACCATTCGGGTCTTGCATCAGTGGCGATTTCATTCCAAAGAAAATACCCAGCTTGCCGTGTTTAAGTGGCGCGCCATGTTGGTCTGTGTCCAAGCCTAAACCTGCTGGCTCAACGCCAATCAAGCCCACATCAGATTCTTCGATGAAATCTGCAAACATACCAATGGCGTTTGAACCGCCGCCGACACAGGCAATCACGCTATCAGGCAAGCGACCTTCGCGTTCCAAAATCTGTTGCTTGGTTTCTTCACCAATCATTTTCTGGAATTCACGCACAATGGTCGGGAAGGGGTGAGGACCCGCTGCCGTGCCTAAAAGATAATGCGCTTCATCATAGCTTGCAGACCAGTCGCGTAGCGCTTCGTTACACGCATCTTTCAGGGTTGAAGAACCAGAGTGAACAGGAATCACTTCAGCGCCCATCAACTTCATGCGGAAAACATTCGGGCTTTGACGTTCTACGTCTTTTGCACCCATGTAAACGCGGCATTTCAAATCAAGCAGTGCACAAGCCAGTGCGGTTGCTACACCGTGCTGACCCGCGCCTGTTTCAGCGATGATCTCTTTCTTGCCCATGCGTTTCGCGAGCAGTGCCTGACCTAAAACCTGATTGGTTTTGTGCGCACCACCGTGAAGTAGGTCTTCACGCTTTAGGTACAGCTTGGTCTTGGTGCCTTTGGTAAGGTTGCGCGTTAGCGTCAATGCGGTTGGGCGACCTGCGTATTCTTCCAAAAGGCCAATAAATTCCTTTTGAAATTCTGGGTCACTTTGCGCATCAATAAACGCTTGTTCTAGCTGGTCCAGTGCTGGAACCAAGATCTGTGGTACGTATTGACCACCAAATTCGCCGAAGTAGGCATTCAACTTAGTCATAACTGTCCTTTAGTAATCTCTAAGCGCTGAGAATGCAGCGTCCAATTTTTGTTTATCTTTAATACCCGGCGCACTTTCGACGCCAGAGTTAAAATCGAGTCCTGCGCAGCCCAGTTGTGCTGCGTCTTTTGCGTTTTCTTGCGAAAGGCCACCTGCGATCATCACGGTGTCTTTGCGATCATCTGGAATAAGGGACCAATCAAACGCTTTGCCTGTTCCGCCGCTTTGTGTTCCCACACGGCTGTCGAAAAGATTTCTGTCAGCGTTGGCTTCCAAAGCAGGAGCGGTATCGCTTACGCCGTGGGCTTTCCAAATTTGGGTACTGCTTGGCAAGGCTTCACGTAACGCTTTCACATAGTCGCCATCTTCATTGCCGTGCAACTGAACCGCTGACAGTGAGAGTGCGTTTGCTGTCTCAGCAACCTCTGACAGTTCATGGTTTTGGAACACGCCCACGTAAGCGAGAGGTGCGCCTTCCATGACTTTTCGAGCCGCTTCCACATCCACAAAGCGCGGTGACTTCTCAACAAAAATCAGGCCGCCGTAGTTGGCATAGGCGTCGTAAGCGGCTTTTGCGTCTTCTGCACGTGTTAAACCGCAGACTTTGTTGTCACCGTAAAGCACGCGGCGCACGGCACGTTCCACATCGTCTTCAGACATTAACGAGCTACCAATCAAAAAGCCGTTGGCGAAAGGTGCAAGCTCACGCACTTGTTGATGGGTATAGATGCCTGATTCTGAAATCACGATGGTGTCTTCAGACAAACGCGGTGCGAGTTCTTTCGTACGGTTTAAGTCGATGCTTAGATCGCGCAGGTTACGGTTATTAATACCAACAACCTTGGCTTTTAGCGCAATGGCACGTTCCAGTTCTTCCTCGTTACTGACTTCGGTCAGTACACCAAGATTAAGTTCATGCGCGAGTGCCGACAGTTCACGGTATTCATCGTCGTTCAGCACAGACAGCATCAACAAAATGGCATCGGCTTGATGAAAACGCGCGAGGTAGACTTGGTAGGTGTCCACCATGAAATCTTTACACAGCACAGGGCAAGGCACTTGACCGCGCACTTGTGGCAGAAAGTCGAAATTACCTTGGAAGTACTTTTCATCTGTCAGGACAGAAATCGCTGCGGCATGGTTGCCGTACACGCTGGCGATGTAATCCAAGTCGAAGTCATCGCGGATCAAACCTTTTGATGGCGAGGCCTTTTTGCACTCCAAGATAAACTTGGCGGGCTTGCCTGAAAGCGCATCGTAAAAGCTGCGATCACTTGGTACGACCTCGTTGATGAAGCTGTCTAGCGGCTGTGCCGCCTTGCGCGCTTCAATCCAAATGCGTTTATCCGCAACAATTTTTGCTAGTACCGTTTCCATTAGTTGCTCCGTGACGCAAGTTGCTGAACGAGTTCGAAGGGCTTTCCGCTGCTCATCACGTCCAACGCTTTTTGCGTGTTGGCTTTCAGATCTTCCTGTCCGAAGAGGCGAAGCAGAAGTGCAACGTTAACGGCAACAGCGCTTTGCTGTGCTTCGGTTCCTTTGCCTTGCAAGATCTGTGTGATGATTTCTCGGTTTTCTTCCGGCGTGCCCCCTTCAATGGATTTGAGAGGGTGGGTGTTAACGCCGAAATCTTCCGGTGTCAGTGTGTATTCGGTGATCACGCCATCTTTAATTTCAGCCACGGTGGTTTCACCGTGAATCGCGACTTCATCAAGTCCGCTGCCGTGAACAACTGCAGCGCGCTTTAGACCAAGGGTTTTGATGGTTTCTGCAATCGGCCTTACTAAGGCTTTGTCGTACACACCCATCAATTCCAGTGTCGGTTTTGCTGGGTTAATCAATGGGCCTAACAAATTAAAGATGGTGCGCGTTTTCATGGTTTGACGAACAGGCATCGCGTGGCGAACACCGCTGTGATATTGCGGGGCAAACAAGAAGCACACGCCCAAGTCGTCTAATGCGCCACGTGCCGTTTCAGGGCTCATGGCTAAATCAATACCAAACGCAGCAAGCAAGTCGGAAGAGCCAGATTTGCTCGAAACACCACGGTTACCGTGTTTGGCGACTTTTACACCACAGGCCGCGGCTACAAAGGCGGCGGTGGTAGAAATGTTGATAGAATTTGAGCCGTCACCGCCAGTGCCAACAATGTCAGCGAAATCATAATCAGGCGATGGGAATGGGTTTGCATTTGCCGTTAATGCAGACGCAGCACCTGCGATTTCTTCTGGCGTTTCGCCTTTGATTTTGAGCGACGTTAATGTCGCAGCCAACAGAATAGGATCCAATTCACCTTTGATGATGGTGTCGAACAGCTGATGGCTTTCTTCACGAGACAGAGATTCTTGTTCGTAAAGCTTATTGATAATTGCGTCCATGTTTACTCTCCTTGTCTAGTGATCCATCAGCGCGGCTGAGTCGCCCAGTTGATTGTATTTGTCAGAAGGTCTGCGCCTTTCGTTGTTAAAATTGACTCTGGGTGGAATTGAAAACCAACCACGCGATCGGCGTCGTTCACCACGGCCATGACTAAGCCTTCCACATCCGCAATCACATCCAGTGAATCGGGTACCTTGGTCGCGACCAACGAGTGGTAACGCGCAATGGTGAGTGGGCTTTCAATGTTGCCAAACACGGCATGGGCATTGTGGGTCATTTGCGACGCTTTGCCGTGAACGATTTCCCCAGCGCCAGCAACCACACCGCCGTAGGCTTCTGTGATGGCTTGTTGACCGAGACAAATACCAATCATCGGTACTTTGCCTTTCAATTTCAGGATCAGCGCTGGCATGCAGCCCGCTTCAGACGGAGCGCCCGGGCCAGGTGACAACACGACAACTGGGTTAGTCAGCTCGCTCACCGCATGCTCGATTTGGTCTGCCGACAAGCTGTTGCGGTAAATGGTGACCGGATAGCCCAGTGATCGAAATTGATCGACCAAGTTGTAAGTGAAAGAATCGAAGTTATCGATCAGCACGATGTGTGCATTCATGGCTTGGCTCATTGTGCACCTCCTGAGTGTGCTGCTCGAATTGCAGTTAACACCGCTTGGGCTTTTCCGCGTGTTTCATCAGCTTCAGCTTGAGGGACAGAATCAAATACCACACCAGCGCCAGCTTGAATTTGAGCAATGCCGTTTTCCACGTAAGCGGAACGAATCACGATGCAGGTGTCCATGTCACCATGTCCCGTGATGTAACCTACCGCGCCACCGTAACTGCCGCGACGGCTTTGTTCAAATTGGCGAATAAGCTGCATGGCACGAATTTTCGGTGCGCCGGTTAATGTGCCCATGTTCATGCACGCTTGGTAAGCGTGAAGAGCATCCAGATCGTTACGCAGTTGCCCTACAACGCGGGAAACAAGGTGCATGACGTGGCTATAGCGGTCTACTTTCAGCAGGTCTGCAACATAACGAGTACCAGGCTCACTAATGCGTGCCACGTCATTACGCGCCAAATCAACCAGCATCATGTGCTCGGCGTTTTCTTTGGTGTCGTTACGCAGTTCAAGTTCGATACGGCCGTCTAAATCCAAGTTGATCGAACCGTTTGGATTCTTACCACGAGGACGTGTGCCCGCAATCGGGTAAATCTCGACTTGGTTGGTATCTTTGCTGTATTTCAGGGCACTTTCTGGCGATGCACCAAATAAGGTGAAATCGGTGTCATGCATGTAGAACATGTAAGGACTTGGGTTGCCTTGTTTGAGCTTCAAATACGCATTCAGCGGGGAAGGGCAAGGCAGTGTGAATCGGCGACTTGGGACAACCTGAAACACATCGCCTTTGACGACGTAGTGCTTAAGCTCATCAACCGCAGCGCAGAAATCTTCGTCACTGACAGAAATCTCGAGGTTAGACGTATCGACGACTTCTGCTTTTGGCATTGGAATAGGGTTCAAGCAGCTTTCTTTGATAGCTTGCAGTCGACGACTAAGGTCGAAGTAAGTCTCGGTGTTTTCTGCGCCGCCAAATTGTGTACCCTGAAGCGTTGCATGACGTCGTTGGTGGTCAATCACCAACAAGGTTTCAGCGACGTAGAACAGGTAGTCTGGACATTGATTGCCCGACTCAACGTCTGGCAATGGCTCAAACTGCGCAACGAGATCGTAGGCGAATAAGCCACCAATCATTAGCGCTTGTTCTGGAAGGCCATCCAATTTGAATGCGTGTTGAACCAGACGCAGTGCATCAAACGGAGAAGGTTGGCGTAGACGCGCATCCTCATCCAGCACTCGGTTTTCTTGAGAGAAATGAAGTGTCAGCAAATCGTCGGTACGTTGCGATTCGATAGCCAGACCTTGCTTTGATAGCTCGGCTTCAACAGCACTCAGAACATTTCTACCATTTTTTGTTTTGGCTTCGAGTTCTACGGTTCTGTCACGGCATACGATACGCACGGCGGCATCGATGAGCATCAAGCTTTTCAAGTCTTGCTTGGAATCCACCTCTGCGGATTCCAGCAGTAGGCTATAAGGACGGTCTTGGCAGACCGCCGCATACAATTCTGTCGGAGCGGCGACGTACGGCACATCCAGGCTAAGTACGTCGAGTTCGCCTTGTTCTAAAGCGTGGTTTTTCACAGCGTTCTCCCTGCTGCTTCTACAAAGGGTTTTAGTTCCTGCATGAGTTGCGCGAACATATCTCCGGTGAGCGCTTGATGTCCGTCAGACAGCGCTTCTGCTGGATTGAGGTGGCTTTCAACGATGATGCCGTCGGCGCCTACCGCTGCGGCCGCACGAGAGAGTGGGATAACAAGCTCGCGAACCCCTGTGCCGTGGCTAGGGTCAACCACCACCGGAAGGTGGCTGCGTTGCTTTATATAAGCGACTGCATTTAAATCCAACGTGTTGCGGGTTGCCGTTTCAAACGTGCGAATGCCGCGCTCACACAAAATAATGTTCGGGTTGCCAGCATCATAGATATATTCTGCCGCTAGCAACAGTTCCTCGATAGTGGCGGAAAGTCCTCGTTTTAACAAGACCGGTTTGCCACTTTCGCCAACTGCTTTTAACAATCCGTAATTTTGCATATTTCTAGCGCCGATTTGAAGGCAATCAATGTATTCACAGAGTGAATCCACCTGACCCACTTCCATCACTTCGGAGACCGTGGGTAAGCCTGTCGCGTCGCTGGCTTGTTTCAACAATTTCAGCCCTTCAATGCCCATGCCTTGGAAATCATAAGGACTGGTGCGTGGTTTATAGGCACCGCCTCGCAATGCGCCAGCGCCATGACTTTTTACAACATCAGCCACGGACAGTAATTGCTGTTCGGACTCGACGGAGCATGGGCCCGCGATCACGGCGAATTTATTACCACCCACAGCCATGTTACCAATGCGAACTACCGTATTGTGGGCCTGTACCTCACGGGAGACCATTTTGTATTTGGACAAGATGGGCTTCACTTCTTCTACCAAGGGGTCGCTTTCTAGGTGGAGTTTCTGCAACACACGCTCATCGCCCAATGCGCCAAGAACAATGCGCTCTACACCAGGCATATAAAGCGGTTTAAGTCCCGCTTGTTCGATTTTGCCCAGAATAGCTTTTGCTTGCAGCTCAGTCGCTTGGGGTTTTAATACGATAATCATGTCAAAAGTCCTTTTGGGTGCCGCCACCTTCAATAAGGTGCTCAATGCATTCTGGGCGGTAAAAATTGGGTATAAAAAAACCCGCGTTATGCGGGCTTGGTGACGTCTATCTATTGGCTATCACTCATCACACCGCCCGCTATTGGGAGTGCCACCACCAGTTAATCAGTGCTGTTTGTTGGATGAGGTTATGCTGTACCATGAAGACGTAATCCATTTGAGTTAGTAATCGTGTACTAGTTAACTAGTGTATGGCGGCAAAGTCAAGCAACGAATTGAAGAAAATTAATGCTATTTGATTTACACAGCCACACCACAGCGTCTGACGGACGCTTTAGCCCAGAAGAATTGGTGAAACGCGCCGTTGATTTTCGTGTCAACGTGCTTGCGATTACCGATCACGACACCCTTGCGGGCATCGCACCGGCGAAACAAGCCGTGACTGATCTTGAGCTTCCTCTGCATATCGTCAATGGAATTGAGATTTCTACGGTTTGGCAAAATAAAGATATTCATATTGTGGGATTGAATATTGACCTTGATTCGCCAGAACTTCTCGCCTTGATCGACGCGCAGGCTATTCGCCGAGAAGCGCGAGCTGAGCTGATTGCTGAGCGATTAGACAAACAAGGCATGCCGGGTGCGTTAGAAGGCGCAAAAGCCCTCGCGGGAGACGTACCTCTCACTCGAGCACATTTTGCTCGCTGGATGGTTGAACAAGGTTATGTGAAAACCATGCAGGCGGTGTTTAAGAAATACCTAACCCGTGGTAATCCCGGTTATGTGCCACCAAATTGGTGCACCATAGAAGAAGCGGTTGACGTTATTCACAAAGCGGGTGGTCAAGCGGTGATTGCGCATCCCGGTCGGTATAAACTCACGGCCAAGTGGTTGAAACGCTTACTTCAGACTTTTGCCGACGCGGGTGGGGATGGGATGGAAGTTGCTCAACCTCAACAAGCACCGAATGAACGTCGCCTTTTAGGTGATTATGCGATTCAATTTGGGCTTGCAGGCTCCCAAGGTTCTGATTTTCATTACCCTTCTCCCTGGCTAGAGCTAGGTCGTAACTTATACTTACCGAAAGGGTGCAAGGAAATCTGGGAAACTTGGACGTTGCCGACATTGGAAGTAGTGCCCTTACAGGAGGAAGTATGAGCCAGTTTTTTTATGTACATCCTGAGAATCCGCAAACGCGTTTAATCACGCAGGCCGTTGCCATTGTGAGAAATGGTGGCGTCATTATCTATCCAACGGACTCAGGTTATGCTCTCGGTTGCCAGCTTGAAAATAAGTCGGCGCTAGAGAAGATTTGTCGTATTCGACGACTAGACGACAAGCATAATTTCACCTTGTTGTGCAGAGACTTATCTGAGATTTCTGTCTATGCGCGTGTCGATAACACAGCTTATCGCTTGATCAAAAACAACACGCCAGGGCCGTACACTTTCATTCTAAAAGCGACAAAAGAAGTGCCACGTCGTTTGATGAACCCTAAGCGTAAAACGATCGGTATTCGCGTACCTGACAACCGTATCGCGCTCGATTTGTTAGAAGCGCTCGGTGAGCCAATGATGTCGACGTCTCTGATTCTGCCGGGAAATGATTATACCGAGTCTGATCCCGAATCGATCCGTGATCAGCTGGAACACACGGTAGATGTTATCCTGAACGGCGGCTATCTCGGTGAGCAACCGACAACCGTGGTTGACTTCAGTGACGACGGCGAACCCGTGATTCTCCGTCATGGTACAGGCGATACCAGTCCTTTCGAATAAACTTAACGTTGCATGATTAAAATGGAGGCGGAAACTTTCCGCCTCTGCAACGCTAAATTTCCATTGATGTCGTGAGTGTTTTTCTAAATGAAATGGTGTATTTGAGCCAATTTAGGCATAATACGCTGTTGCCTCTTTTTTGGGGCGTTTCTTTCCGACATCGACGCCTGTGAAGGCGACAGTAAGGTAAACGTAAATGAGCGAAAAATTACAGAAGGTGTTAGCCCGTGCAGGTCTTGGTTCTCGTCGTGAGATCGAATCCCTGATACAAGAGGGTCGCGTCAGTATCAATGGCATTGTTGCCAAACTGGGTGATCGTCTTGATGATGTCAATGCTAACATTCGTGTTGACGGGCACAGTGTACAAGTTGCTGCGCCTTCTGAAGTTGTGTGCCGTGTAATGGCATACAACAAACCAGAAGGCGAGTTGTGCACACGCAGCGACCCTGAAGGTCGTCGTACCGTTTTTGATCGCCTCCCTCGTCTCAACGGTGCCCGCTGGGTCGCTGTAGGTCGTTTGGATGCGAATACGTCAGGTTTGATGCTGTTCACCACAGATGGTGAGTTGGCTAACCGCTTGATGCACCCAAGCCGTCAAGTAGAACGTGAATACATGGTTCGCGTGTTTGGCGAAGTGAATGAGCAGATGGTGAAAAACCTCGTCCGTGGCGTAACACTTGAAGACGGCGAAGCCCGTTTTGAAGATGTTGTTTACGCGGGCGGCGAAGGCATGAACCACACTTTCTATGTTGTGATCACTGAAGGTCGTAACCGCGAAGTCCGTCGTATGTGGGAATCACAGGGTGTAACGGTAAGCCGTCTTAAGCGTGTGCGTTACGGCAATCTGTATCTAAACAAAGAGCTACCTCGTGGTGGCTGGATGGAACTGGAACTGGAAGATGTGAACTACTTGCGTGAGTTGGTAGAGTTGCGTCCAGAGAAAGAAACCATGATTACGGTTGAAGCGCAGAAACGTAAAGCGCGTGGCCAGAAAATCCGTCGTGCGGTACGTCGTCACGAAGAGCGTGTTGAATCGGGTGAAGCTCGTAAACCGCGCCGTGGCGGTCAGCAAAGTAAGCCTGCTGCTCAGGGTAAACCTGCACAAGGCAAACCTGGCCAAGGTAAGCCAGCTCAGGGCAAACCTGCACAAGGTAAGCCTGCGCACGGAAAACCAAGTGGTAGACCAGCTCAAGGCAAACGTGGTGCCGGTCGCACTGGTAACTCGGGTCCAAACCGTGGCGGCCAATCGTCTTCTCGTCAAAAGCCGCAAGGTGATAAGCGCCAAGGGCGTTAAGCACCAAACGGAAATGAAAAAAGCCAGCAGAAATGCTGGCTTTTTTTTGTTGTCTATCTTGAGCTTAGCGACGTTTACTTTGGTTGTGCATCGATACATTGTCCGCTTACGCTAACCCCTTCTGGCGCCATTAGGTATAAATATAACGGCATGATATCCAGTGGGGTTTTCAGTTTGCTTGCTTCCTCAGCTGGGAAAGCAGAGGCGCGCATTTTAGTGCGAGTACCACCAGGATTAATGGCATTGACTTTTACGCTGGTGTTACTTAATTCGTCAGACAGCACTTGCATCATGCCTTCTGTCGCAAATTTCGACATGGCATAGGTGCCCCAGAAGGCGCGACCAGCATGACCCACGGTTGAAGATGTAAAGACCAGTCGAGCGTCATCTGATTTCTGTAATAGCGGTAACAAAGCTTGTGTCATCAAGAACGTGGCTTTCACATTAACTTGCATGACTTCATCAAACGCTTTCTCTTCAATCTGATCGAAAGGGCTCAAGACACCCAGCATGCCTGCATTGTGCAACACACCGTCAAGGCGACCAAATTGTTGCTCAATAGTATCTGCCATGTCCAAGTAGTGTTGGCGAGTGGCACCCAGCATATCAAGAGGTACAATGGCAGGTTGCGTGCAACCAGCGGCTTCTATCTCGTCGTAAACGCTTTCTAATTTCTTAACTGTGCGTCCTAGCAGAATAACGGTTGCACCGTGTTGTGCGTAACTGAGGGCGGCTTGTCGTCCAATACCATCTCCAGCACCCGTCACCAAAATGACCTTGCCGTCTAATGCGTTGGCTGCTACTTGATACTCCACGTTACAATATTCCTTTTTATCTTCGGCATTTCAGCCTGTTAATCTCAACGCCCACTTACTGAAACACTGAGGTGTTTCATCGCGGCTACAAGCCATTGTAAG
Source organism: Enterovibrio calviensis DSM 14347 (assembly GCF_000621165.1). Taxonomy (GTDB): domain Bacteria; phylum Pseudomonadota; class Gammaproteobacteria; order Enterobacterales; family Vibrionaceae; genus Enterovibrio; species Enterovibrio calviensis. Next base: position 613,159 of record NZ_KK211217.1, read on the forward strand.
GTGCTGAACCTCAATTAAACAACTGGCGAATACAAAGAAAACGACACGACACTTGCACTTTGCGGGTCGATGTTTAGTAGAATGGGCGTATATAACTATAAATGAGGAATACAGTTTGGAATTCTTGCTTGATTATGGCCTGTTCCTAGCAAAGATATTGACCTTTGCTGTGGCAGTCATCGCAGTACTGATTATCGCAAAAAGCGCGGGTGGCAAACAGGGTCAGAAAGGGGAGCTAGAAGTAACGAACCTGACTGAAAAACATAAGGATTTGATTCATTCCATGGAGTCTTATCTTTATGATGAAGCGGCACTAAAAGCCCGCGACAAAGCCGAGAAGAAAGCGGAAAAAGCCAAGGCTAAAGAAGCCAAAGCAGACGCTAAGAAAATGACCGACACCGTGTCATTGGAATCTAGCCGTAAGCCTCACGTTTTCGTTTTGGATTTTAAAGGCAGCATTGATGCCCGAGAAGTGACTGCATTGCGTGAAGAAGTCACCGCCGTGCTAGCGGTAGCCAAAGAAGGTGATGAAGTGTTGATTCGCCTCGAGAGTGGCGGCGGCATGGTGCACGCTTATGGCCTTGCTTCGTCGCAGCTAGACCGCATTAAGCAAGCTGGCATTCCGCTAACAGTTTCTGTTGATAAAGTTGCCGCAAGTGGCGGTTACATGATGGCGTGTGTGGCAGACAAAATTATTGCTGCTCCGTTTGCGGTTGTCGGTTCAATTGGCGTGATTGCGCAATTGCCAAATTTCAATAAATTGCTTAAAAAACATGATATTGAATTTGAGCAAATCACTGCAGGTGAGTTCAAACGTACTCTCACGATGTTTGGTGAAAACACCGACAAAGCGCGTGAGAAATTCATGACTGAATTAGAAGAAACGCACACCTTGTTTAAAGATTTTATTGCTGATCATCGTCCTTCGTTGGAACTTGAAAAAGTCGCGACAGGCGAGCATTGGTTTGGTAATCAGGCGTTGCCGTTGGGTTTGATCGACAAGATTGGAACCAGTGATGACTACTTGGTGTCTGCAGTAAAAGAGAAAGACGTTCTGGGCGTTCGTTACGTTCAGCGCAAAAAGCTCGCTGAGAAATTGGCAGGAGCATCAGCAGAAGCGGCAGATCGCCTACTGTTGAAGTGGATCAGCCGCGGTCAGCGACCAATCGTTTAGGAGTTTACATGAACAACCAAAAGTGGGCGTTGTTTTCATTCCAAGGTCGAATGAGACGCCGTGATTATTGGCTATATAGCTTGCCTGTATTGGTCATGGTATTGCCAACTTTGTTTTATCAAGGCGGAAACGTCCTGCTTGATGCACTTTCAATTGCGATTTCGATGTTTGCGATTTATGCCTCAATTGCACTAAACATCAAGCGTTTGAAAGATAGAAACAAGAGCCCTTGGTGGCTTGTTGTGACTTTCATACCATTGGTGGGTCCTATCTTTGCTTTGGTTGAATTGGGTATTCTCGATGGCACCCCAGGTCCAAATCAGTTTGGCCCAGATCCGAAAGGGCGTGGCGGAGACAAATCTGATCAGGGCGGTAACTCAATTCGCGAAGACAAAGAAAAAGACACCGCGGTGTTTGAGGGCTAAGCCCAAAATTTGGACAAAAAATGCCACCGCTGAGGTGGCATTTTTCTGGTAGGTATTGACGCTTATGATAGGGTCAATTACGCCAACTTACTGCAAGGTATACTGTTTCGAAAGCTGGTGGGCAAGATACTTGAACATATTGAAAACAGCGGTGGTTTTTGGCGTAGGCAGTCCGTTTTCATCCAAAAAATATTCGCCTTTAAAAACCATGACACCCGCTTTTTCATCGACGGAACTGGCCAGCATACCGTCTAGGTAAGCATCGTGGTCTTTGATCATTTGATTGGCGATGGTTAGCAACTCTTCGGCGCTAATCGGTGTTTTCTCAGACATACTTTTCTCGGGTAAATTGAAAAAGAGCGCCTATTATAGCGTGAGCGTCTATAAAAGAGGACATGGTTACGATTCCTTCGAATTGATCGTTACTCATGTAGCTAACTGTGAGCCAAGCCAGAAAAATTCGAAGTGAAATGGTAAATAGGTTGCGGTCAATGGTAATGATTAGCGCGCTTGCAAAAGTGAGACGACGCTAACCCTCCGGAAAAACCAGTTTGTTGTTTACAAGCACGTAACAACTGCGGGAGCTGCGACCAATCGGGGGGATTTAGAAAGAAACTGGTTGATATTCAGATCGACTCGCTCAATATTGTAAATAGCGTCAGTCACCATGGCATCACTGATTTTGCCATCTGGACTGACAGATTGAATTTTTAACGCGAGGGCGTATTGGTCATTATGGGTAAATCTCTCGTTATCGTGGAGTCCCCGGCAAAGGCAAAAACGATTAATAAATACCTGGGCAAAGACTTCATCGTTAAATCAAGCGTTGGTCATGTTCGGGATCTGCCTACCGGTGCTTCTCAAGGCGGCAAGAAAGCAGCGCCTATCTCAACCAAAGGGTTGAGTCCGGAAGAAAAAGAACGCATCAAGAAAGAAAAAGAGAAAAACTCGCTCATCAACAAAATGGGTGTTGACCCTTACCAAAATTGGAAAGCAAAGTACCAAGTGCTCCCAGGTAAGGAAAAAGTGGTTTCAGAGCTACAAGCGTTAGCAGAAAAAGCAGATTTTGTTTATCTCGCAACGGATTTGGACCGCGAAGGGGAAGCCATTGCTTGGCACCTGCGGGAACTGATCGGCGGTGATGAAAGCCGTTTTAAGCGCGTTGTCTTTAACGAAATTACTCAAAATGCTATCCAGCAAGCGTTCCAAGCGCCTGGTGAGTTGAACATGGATGGCGTGAATGCACAGCAAGCACGCCGCTTCCTGGATCGCGTTGTGGGCTTTATGGTGTCGCCGCTTCTTTGGAAGAAGGTTGCACGTGGTTTGTCAGCCGGTCGTGTTCAGTCAGTAGCTGTTAAGCTGCTTGTCGAACGCGAACATGAGATCAAGGCGTTTATCCCGCAAGAATATTGGGATATTCACGCTGATACCACAACGGCAAGCCAAAATGCGCTGCGCCTAGTGGTTGCTCAGCAAAACAGTGAAGCGTTCAAACCATTGAACGAAGCGCAAGCGATGGCCGCGACCGATGCATTGCAAAAAGCGACTTACAAAGTTGTGGATCGTGAAGACCGTCCGACGTCCAGTAAGCCGTCTGCACCGTTTATTACCTCGACGCTACAACAAGCGGCGAGTACGCGTATGGGCTTCGGCGTTAAGAAGACCATGATGTTGGCGCAGCGTCTGTACGAAGGTGGTTATATCACCTACATGCGTACCGACTCGACCAACTTGAGCCAAGAAGCGGTTGAATCTGCTCGTGAATATATTAACGGCGAGTATGGCGATAAGTATTTGCCATCATCACCGATAAAATACGGTTCGAAAGGCAATGCTCAAGAAGCGCACGAAGCGATTCGTCCTTCAAGCGTTGATGTGAAAGCCGATGATCTGCAGGGCATGGACCCAGATGCACATCGTCTGTATGACTTGATTTGGCGTCAGTTTGTTGCGTGTCAAATGACACCAGCGAAATACGATTCAGGCACGATCAGCGTAAAAGCGGGTGAATTTACCCTGAAAGCGAAAGGTCGTACCTTGCGTTTTGATGGTTGGACTCGCGTTCAACGTCCAATGGGCAAGAACGAAGATACAACGCTTCCACACGTTGATGTGGGCGAGATCTTGACGCTTGATAAGGTTGACCCTAAACAACACTTCACCAAGCCACCAGCACGCTTTACAGAAGCTGCATTGGTTAAAGAACTTGAGAAGCGTGGCATCGGTCGTCCTTCTACGTATGCATCGATCATTTCAACGATTCAAGATCGTGGTTATGTGCGCACCGAGCAACGTCGTTTCTATGCTGAAAAGATGGGCGAGATTGTTACCGACCGTCTCGACGACAGCTTTGCAGACTTGATGGACTATGACTTCACTGCGCGAATGGAGGGCAACCTCGATAAGATCGCAATGGGCAGTGAAGACTGGAAACAAGTACTGAACAACTTCTTCAAAGCGTTTACTGACGACTTGGGCAAGGCAGAGCTCGAAGAAACTGAAGGCGGAATGAAGCCTAACAGTATCGTCATGACGGATATTGACTGTCCAACCTGTGGTCGCAAGATGGGTATCCGTACCGCATCAACAGGCGTATTCCTAGGTTGTTCTGGTTACCAGTTGCCACCGAAAGAGCGATGCAAAACCACCATCAACTTGATGGATGAAGAAGGCATCGTTAACGTACTGGAAGAAGACGTTGAAACCGCCGCGCTGCGAGCGAAGAAACGTTGTCCGAAGTGCGAAACTGCAATGGACGCGTATCTGATTGACCAAGATCGTAAACTGCACGTTTGTGGTAACAACCCAAGCTGTGATGGTTACCTGATCGAAAAAGGCGAATTCAAGCTGAAAGGCTATGAAGGGCCGATGGTTGAGTGTGACAAATGTGGTTCTGACATGGTGCTGAAAAACGGCCGTTTCGGTAAGTACATGGGTTGTACCAACGAAACCTGTAAGAACACGCGTAAGATTTTGAAGAACGGTGAAATTGCGCCACCAAAAGAAGATCCGGTGCATTTCCCTGAGCTACCTTGTGAAAACTCAGACGCATACTTTGTGCTTCGCGATGGTGCATCAGGCTTGTTCTTTGCGGCGAGTAACTTCCCTAAATCACGCGAAACTCGCGCGCCTTTGGTTGAAGAGCTTGCTCGCTTTAAAGATCGCATCCCAGAGAAATATCAGTATCTGGCCGATGCCCCAGCGCAAGACCCTGATGGTCGCAAAGCTGTGGTTCGCTTTAGCCGTAAGAGCAAAGAGAACTACGTGCGTACCGAAGAAGAAGGTAAGCCATCCGGTTGGACTGGTTTACTTATCGACGGTAAATGGGAAATCACAGATAAGCGCAAGAAGAAGTAATTCTTTGATGTGACAATGGAAAAGGCAGCCAGTTGGCTGCCTTTTTTTGTGCTGGCGATAGCGGTACAAAAGCAGAATTGAGCGACGCTCCGTCGTACGTTTTTCTCGCTTCTTATCCCACCTTTCTTTGCGCTAACTTCCGCGCACAGACGCGATCGACAATGTTGCCTATTTCTGCCGTGCAACTGCCGCACCCTGTTCCCGCTTGTGTTCGTTCGCTTACCTCTTTAATGCTTTCCGCTTTGCCTTCAGTCAAGGCGATTTCAATGGTGTCCAGTGAGACCTGTTTACAGGCGCAAATGATCGGAGAGCGTGCTGCCAACGAACCAGACAAAAAGGCATGAATGTCTTGGCTATCGAACTGGCTAGCAAGCAGTTGTGATATATCGGGTTGTTGGCTTTCTTGTTTTAAGGTGAAGACCGAGAAGGCAAATAACGGTGTTTTGTCTTGGTAAACCACGACACGACGACCATGCTCTGCATTTCCGTGAACGAGGAAAGGGCTTTCGGGAGAGGCTAATGCCCTAAGCTTAGATGATACTGATGCGCAGCTTTCTTTGAATTGGAAGTGGTACAGATAACCTCCCTCGATGGCCTGAAGCACCCAATAGTCGGCATCAAATGTTTGGAGCTGCTGTTTAGTCAGCCGAGTTTGCGTGACCAAGCTGGCCGCACTTTGCATCTTCAAAGGTTTGATCGAAACTGGCGTGGCTTTAAATTCGGGCTGACCTGAAATAGGATCGGTGTGTGCGGGGATCACCGCCGTTACCTTGCCACCTGAGCAATTCATCTTGTTCCAATGAATTGGCCCGAAGCTTTGCCCGGGGGTGACGCGATTGGTCACGTGAGCTTTGAATACCTGTTCTCCTACCTGGCTAATCACATTGACCAATTGGCCTTCTTTGATGCCCCTGTCGGTCGCGTCAAAGGGATTGATCTCGATAATAGGTTCGATGGTGTGGGAATTTAATGCCGCAGACAGCCCTGTACGCGTCATGGTGTGCCATTGGTCTCTAATTCGCCCAGAGTTAAGGATCATGCTGTATTGCTGTGTGATAGGGCTTACAGGCGCTTTGTGATTAACCGCGATAAACCGCGCTTTTCCGTCAGGCGTGGAAAAGTCGCCTTTCGCAAAAAGTCTTCCTGATGTGCGTTCTTCCTCGGTAATCGGCCAACGCATTGGGGAGAAGGTGTGATAGTCTTCCACGGTTATAGCGTCTAATGCAGAAAGATTCAGCTTCCGTTTTGTCGTATCGCCCTCATGATTTCCGATCATCGTCATGGCCACATACTCTTGGAAAATATGAGCTTCCGTTGGGTAATCGAAGGCGTGATGAAACCCCATTCGTTTGCCCACTTCACTCACTATCCACCAATCGGGTTTACCTTCTCCCGGCGTTGGCAGTAATCGACGCTGACGAGAAATCATGCGTTCTGAATTGGTTACCGTGCCCGATTTCTCACTCCAACCTTGCGCGGGTAGCTTCACCTCGGCGTAATCCAAGGTCTCCGACGTTGAAACACAATCAGACACAATGACCAGTGGGCATTTCTCCAAAATTTTCGCGATTCGGTCACTTTCAGGCAGGCTGACTGCAGGGTTTGTTGCCATGACCCACAACGCTTTTATTTTGCCGCTTTCAATGGCGTCGAACATGTCGATGGCTTTCAAGCCTTGTTGTGTCGCCAATCTGTCGGTTTGCCAAAAATCACTGACCAATGCCGAGTGCGCGTCATTGCCAAATTCCAAATGTGCCGCAAGCGTATTTGCAAGCCCGCCAACTTCTCGTCCTCCCATGGCGTTAGGCTGGCCGGTAATTGAAAACGGCGTGCTGCCGGGAAGGCCAACGCGCCCAGTCGCTAAGTGGCAGTTAATAATGCTGTTGGCATTGTCAGTGCCGCTGGTGGATTGATTCACGCCTTGAGAAAACATAGTGACGGTTCTGACGTGTTGGCGAAACAAACGATAAAAGGTTTCAATGTCCGCCAGTTTCAATCCCGTTGCTGAAGCGACGGCTGCCACTGTATCAAATCGCTGGGCTTGAATAAGGGCCTCGTCTAATCCTGTCGTATGGTTGGCAATGTAACTTTGATTTAGCTGTCCATGCTTGGAGAGATCGGCCAGCAAGCCGTTGAATAGCGCAATATCACTACCGGGAGAGAGTGGCAGGTGCAGATCGGCGATTTCGCATGTACTGGTTCTGCGCGGGTCGATAACCACGACTTTGGTGCCGCGTTGTTCCTTTGCCGCTTTCAAGCGTTGATATAAAACGGGGTGACACCAAGCGAGGTTAGAGCCCACAAGTACCACCAGATCGGCAATCTCTAAATCCTCATACGTGCCCGGTACGCAATCTTCTCCAAAGGCGCGTTTATGTCCTGCCACCGCAGACGCCATGCAAAGACGAGAGTTTGTATCGATGTTGGCCGAACCAATAAAGCCTTTCATCAACTTGTTAACGACGTAATAGTCTTCTGTGAGTAATTGCCCAGACACATAAAACGCGACCGCATCGGGGCCATGCTCTTGAATGATATTGTTGAATGATGTCGCAACGTGCTCCAACGCTGTGTTCCAAGTTGTCGCTTTCCCGTCGATTGACGGGACGAGAAGTCGATCTTTATCCGTGACGGTGTCACCGAGTGATAATCCTTTGGAGCAGAGTCGCCCAAAATTGGCAGGGTGAGATTCATCACCTCTAACGTCGAGCTTACCGGATGCATTAGCCCTAGCTTCGATGCCACAACCGACACCGCAATACGCACACGTAGACTTGATCCATTCGCTTTTGTTTTTCTCGGCCTTTATTTGGATATTTTCCACGTCACCCACCCATTGCTAACTTCATTATTAATATCTCCAGTTTTACTGAGCAATATATGCGCCAGCTTTGAATTTAATGGATGGCTAAATAAATTATTTGGCTGGCCTAATGATTTTCTAAGTGAAAAGAATGAACTATTTATGGTTTTCATCTTGCGCCAATAGGGTGCGAAGGCGTGAATGTTCCACATGGGCCTGTTTATTCTGGTGCAATGTAATGAAGTGGTGCACGTAAAAAGGGCAGAGATAAAACATTTTGTAGGAAGTGAGAACGGCAGGCTCTAATGCGGGTTTTGAAAATAAACCAATAAAACCAGATATCTGTGTTTTATTTTTCGATTGGCTTCTGTGCTGGCACTCAATTTGCTCTATTGATAGAAAAATAGAAAGCGACAAGTTCATAAACGTAAATGTGAAAACTTTCTTCGTTTGTTAATTATCGTATGGGAGCAATGGTGAGGTCAGGATGGCAAATGAAAAATATTCAGTGACGCCGAAAAGACAAAGTTTGAAACGCGAAGAGGTTTTAAAGGAAACACGAGTTTCTGCTATTACGTCTTGTGATTTTAGTGGCATTAAAACGAAAAAAACTATAACGAAAGAAAGCCACAGAACAAATGGGACTGTCTTTCTGGTTGGTGCGGGCCCAGGCGACCCAGATTTATTGACCATTAAAGCGTTGCGTTGCATTCAACAGGCCGATGTTGTCGTGTATGACCGACTCGTCAGCGCCGAGATTCTCTCGCTCATTCCTTCAGACAAAGACATTTTCTACGTCGGTAAAGCCAAAGGTGCACACAGTGTCCCCCAGAATGATACCAACGCCTTGTTGGTTGAATTGGCGCGGCGTGGCAAGGATGTGTGTCGATTAAAAGGAGGAGACGCCTTTGTCTTTGGCCGAGGCGGGGAAGAAATGCAAACCCTGCATCAGGAAGACATTCAGGTCGAAGTCATTCCCGGAATCACAGCCGCATCCGGCTGCACCAGTTATGCAGGTATTCCTCTTACTCATCGCGGTTTATCACAAGGCTGCACCTTGGTGACAGCGCACGCCGAAAAAGATTTGTCAGTGAATTGGAAAGCACTCGCCGCGTTGGATCACACCTTGGTGTTCTACATGGGGCTGTCGAAGCTGGCCCTCATCAGCGAAGAACTCTCTCAAGCCGGTTTGCCTTTAACAACGCCTGTCGCGGTGATTGAAAAAGGGTGTACCGCGGACCAGCGCGTATTTATCAGCGACCTCGCCACGATCAAGGATGCCATCAAGCATGAAGCGGTGGTGTCACCGTCATTGATTGTCGTGGGCAAGGTTGTCTCGCTGGCAAAAGAATTGGATTGGTTTATTACGCAGACCACAGCACATCTCGATATCGATCATATTGAAAAGCTTTCTGCATAAGGATTTAACAATGGAAAAGAAACGTATTGTCGTTATCGGCAACGGCATGGTGGGGCATCGATTCATCGATGAATTGTCCCAGAAAAACAGCGACGCTCAGTTTGAGATCATTACCTTTTCAGAAGAACCGCGCTTAGCGTATGACCGCGTTCAACTCAGCAGCTTTTTTAGCGGCAAAGATGCCGACGATCTCATGCTGACCAGCGAAAACGAATACAAAGAGAAAGGCATCACGTACTTCTTGAACGAGAAAGTGGTGTCAATTCAGCGCGAGAATAAATTGGTGGTGACAGACCAAGGTCGAGAGATTGCTTACGACAGCTTGGTGCTCGCCACTGGCTCATACCCGTTTGTCCCACCCATTCCTGGTAACGAGCAGCCGCATTGCCACGTGTATCGTACCATCGAAGATTTAGAAGCCATTCGCGCTTCAGGTGACAGCAGCAAAGTTGGCGTCGTCATTGGTGGTGGTTTGTTGGGATTAGAAGCCGCAAACGCCATTCAAAACATGGGGCTCGAAACCCATGTGGTTGAGTTTGCTCCACGTTTGATGGCGGTGCAATTGGACGATGGCGGCGGCGAGCTGTTGAAACAAAAAATCACGGCATTAGGCGTGAATGTTCACACCGAAAAAGCCACGACAAACATCGCTCAAGGTGATTCTAGTCGTTACAAGTTAACGTTTGCAGATGGCTCTGAGCTTGAAACTGACATGGTGGTGTTCTCTGCGGGTATTCGCCCTCAAGATGAACTCGCCAAAGCCCATGATCTGCCCTTGGGTGAACGCGGTGGCATCGTCATCAATAACCAATGCCAAACCAACGATAGCGACATATACGCCATTGGTGAATGTGCACTTTGGGAAGGGAAAATCTTTGGCTTAGTCGCGCCGGGATACCAAATGGCGAAGGTCGCGGTCGCATCAATTTGCGGCACCGAAGCCGAGTTCAAAGGTGCTGACATGAGCACCAAGCTCAAATTGTTGGGTGTGGATGTTGCCAGTATCGGTGATGCGCAAGGTTCAACGCCGGGTGCGCAGTCTTACACATTCTCGGACGGAATCGAGCAAGTCTACAAACGCATCATCGTTTCTGAAGATGGAAAAACCTTGCTAGGCGCGGTGCTGGTCGGTGACGTTGAAAGCTACCCGAACCTGCTGCAAACCATGCTTAACGGTTTACCACTGCCTGAGTTCCCGTCGGTGCTGCTCTTGTCTAATGGCGCGGCTGACAGTGATTCTGGGGCGGCGGGTTTGTCGAACTTACCCGATGAAGCGCAGATTTGTTCGTGTTACGACGTGAGTAAAGGCTGCATCAAAACAGCGGTTGCGTCGGGTTGCACCAGCATGGCGGATTTGAAAGCGGAAACCAAAGCCTCGACAGGCTGTGGTGGCTGTGCGGCGCTGACCAAACAAGTGATGGATGCGGAACTTGCTGCGCTCGGCCACGAGGTGAATAACAACCTGTGTGAGCACTTTGAATACACGCGCCAAGAATTGGCGGACATTGTCCGTATCAAGAAAATCAAAACCTTTGATGAGCTGCTCGAAAGCCACGGTAAGGGATTGGGCTGTGATGTGTGTAAGCCGACTGTCGCGTCGATCTTGGCATCATTCTGGAACGACTATGTGCTGAAAAACGAGCACATGGGGCTGCAAGACACCAACGACATTTACCTCGGTAACATGCAAAAAGACGGCACCTATTCTGTCGTGCCACGCGTGGCTGGCGGCGAAATCACCCCCGACAAATTGATTGTGCTAGGGCAGGTCGCGAAAGACTACAACCTCTATACCAAAGTGACGGGTGGTCAGCGCATTGACTTGTTTGGCGCGCAGTTACATGAATTGCCGGAAATTTGGAAGATTCTCGTCGATGCAGGGTTTGAAACCGGGCATGCCTACGGGAAATCGGTTCGAACGGTGAAATCCTGTGTCGGTTCTACATGGTGTCGCTATGGCGTGGATGACAGCGTGGGCTTCGCCATCAACATCGAAGATCGCTACAAAGGGCTTCGCTCTCCGCACAAACTGAAATTTGCTGTGTCAGGCTGTACGCGCGAATGTGCCGAAGCTCAATCGAAAGACATTGGCATTATCGCGACAGAAAACGGCTGGAACTTGTATGTCTGTGGTAATGGCGGCATGCGCCCGCGTCATGCTGATTTGTTTGCTTCCGACCTTGATCGTGAAACTCTGATCAAATACATCGACCGTATCTTGATGTTCTACATCCGCACCGCAGACCGTTTACAGCGTACCTCTGTGTGGCTGGAAAACCTTGAAGGCGGATTGGACTACCTGAAGCAAGTGGTGATTGAAGACAAACTCGCCATTGGCGAAGAGTTGGAAGCAGAGATGGCAGGCAGCCTGGGTCAGTACCAATGTGAATGGAAAACCACCATCGAATCACCAGAAAAGCTCAAGCGCTTTAAACACTTCGTCAACAGCGACCAAGCTGACAGTGGTTTGAAATATATCACTGAGCGAGGGCAGCGTGTCCCTGCTCCCACTGTGCAAATTGTAGAGCCTTCTGCGGTGGCGGTTGAACCAGAAAAACGCATTGATGTTGTAGAGATTGAAGGGTAGGAGAGACGACATGTATCAGTGGCAAACCATTTGCGATAAGACAGATTTGGTAGAGAACACGGGCATCTGTGCGCTGTTTAATGAAAAGCAGGTCGCCATCTTTCTCTGCGGAAAAACCGACACGCTTTACGCTATCGACAACTTCGACCCGATTGGGAAAGCAAACGTGCTTTCGCGCGGGCTGCTTGGGTCCATTGGCGAAAAAACCGTGATTGCCTCTCCGCTGTATAAGCAGCACTTTTGCCTCACCAGTGGAGAGTGCATTGAGGACGAATCTGTGTCAGTCATTACCTATCCCGTTCGACAGCATGAAGGTGCTGTTCAATTAGGAATGACGACTATCGATTAAACCGATGCATAAATTAACAGTGCGGGCTTTTGCCGCGTAATTGGGTGAACCCGCTCTGTTTCCAATCCTCAATTGGAAACGTGCTTTTAGAAACGGTTTTTTAAAACCAGTTTTGAAATCCGAGCTTTGGCGCTTTCAGCGCAAGCGAGGGTTGGACAAGTGCGTTCAAAATAAGGGAATGATGAAAAACCAAAGATATTAAAACTACAGAAATAAAACGTTGTAGTTCAAAGGATTATTTATTGACGAGGACAGGAATTATGTCAGGTAGCGAGAAGTTCAACATACTCTCCTTTACAGGGAAAATGAAAATACTTCATTTAAGTTGGTTCGCCTTTTTTATTACCTTTGTGGTGTGGTTTAACTTTGCCCCATTGCTGCAATCGGTAAAGGAATCATTAGGATTAACCACTGCAGAAATTAAAACACTCCTTATTCTTAACGTCGCCTTTACCATACCTGCACGGGTGGTTGTTGGCATGCTCACCGACAAATACGGGCCGCGCTTGGTTTACTCACTTTTGCTCGCGATTTGTTCTATTCCCTGTTTCGTGTTCGCCCTCTCCGATAACTTTGTTCAAGCCGCGATTGCGCGCTTTGCTCTGGGTTTGATCGGTGCAGGTTTCGTTATCGGTATTCGCTTGGTATCAGAGTGGTTCCCACATAACGAATTGGGCACGGCAGAAGGCATTTACGGCGGTTGGGGTAACTTTGGTTCAGCAGCCGCTGCATTCACCCTTCCAACGGTTGCAGTGATGTTTGGTGGTGAAGACGGCTGGCGTTACGCCATGGGTATTACAGGCCTGATGAGTTTGTTCTTCTCGGTTATTTTCTACCGCAGCGTCACCGATACGCCGAAAGGCGCGACCTACTACAAGCCGAAAAATGGCGGCGCAATGGAAGTGACCTCTAAGAGTGACTTCTACTTGTTGCTGCTGATGAAAATGCCGATGTATGGAGCACTCGCTTTGCTAGCGTGGAAACTGTCGCCATCAGGCATTGGTATGTTCTCAGACTCGGTGGTGATCGCTATCTATGTGTCTCTTGCGCTGATCTATGCGTTCGATACCGCCCAAGTGTGGAAAGTGAACAAGCATGTGTTTGTAGAGCCTGTGCCCGAAATCCATCAGTACAAGTTTAAGCAAGTTGCGGTACTAAACGTACTCTACTTCGCGACTTTCGGTTCTGAGCTGGCGGTAGTTTCCATGTTGCCGCTGTTCTTTGCTGACACGTTCGAACTGACCCCTGTTATTGCGGGTATGGTCGCATCGGCATACGCCTTCATGAACTTGATGTCTCGCCCGGGTGGCGGTTGGTTGTCGGATAAATTTGGTCGAAAACCGACCCTGCTTATCCTGACGGCTGGCTTGGCAGTGGGTTACTTTGTGATGGGACAAGTTGATGGCGCATGGCCTGTATGGCTGGCGGTTGTCGCAGCAATGGGTTGTTCGTTCTTCGTGCAATCGGGCGAAGGGGCAGTATTTGCAGCCGTGCCATTGATCAAACGTCGCATGACAGGCCAAATTGCAGGCATGACAGGCGCATACGGCAACGTGGGTGCTGTTGTATATCTCACCGTGTTGTCGCTGGTGGATTACAGCACTTTCTTCTTAATCATTGCCGGAACAGCGGTACTTGGTTTTATCACGCTACTCTTTATGGAAGAGCCTTCAGGCCAGATTGCTGAAGTGAACGAGGATGGTTCGATCACCATGATTGACGTAGCGAAAGCCTAAGTATGAAACCCGAGGTATTGTCCACGCCTTACATGGCGTCTCATGCCGCGAAAGAGTCCGAGAAGCTTGCTTCTCGGCTCGTCGTTCGTGCCGGAGGGTGTTCTGTTGCGGGGCGAAAGCCCCCAAATCAAGATGCTTTCGCCGTTAAAATTCCCACTAACTTGAGTGAACTCAAACACAAAGGCGTGGTGGCAACCATTGCCGATGGCGTGAGCTCAAGCGAGGTCAGCCAAAAAGCCAGTGAAACCAGTGTGACGGAATTCATTAATGACTATATGGATACGCCGAACACCTGGTCTGTTAAAGACTCGGCAGGGGCGGTACTTAAATCCATCAACCATTGGCTTTTCCATCACGCAAAACAAGATGGCGAGAAATCCAATGCCATGGTCGCGGCATTTACGGGCGTTGTCGTTAAATCCAACACCGCACATCTCTTTCACATGGGTGACTGTCGTGTTTACCTTCTTCGAGATAAAACGCTCACTCAGCTAACTCAAGACCACCGCCGCTACACGAGCAAAACACAGCACCACTTAACGCGTGCACTCGGCATTGATAGCCATTTGGAAGTCGACTACAAGTTGTCAGCCGTCCAAGCCGGTGATGTGTTGCTGATGACCACAGACGGCATTCATGATGCCTTGCCAGAAAACGATATTCTCTCGTTCTTAAACGAGAGTTTAGGTCGCGACAATGAAGATCTTGAAGCCATCGCAAGCAAACTGGTGGACGGTGCGCTGGCGGCGGGCAGTGATGACAATATATCCTGCCTATTTCTCGCCATTGATGAATTACCGAAAGCAGCCTTTGATGAGGCGTTTCGTCATCGCGCTGAACAAGTCATTCCTCCCGTGTTGTCAGAAGGGCAACAGATCGACCATTTCCAGATCAAACGCGTTATATACAGCGGCAGCCGAAGCCATTTGTACTTAGCGAGAAGCACGAAAGACGATAAGCAATACGTATTGAAAATGCCGTCTCAAAATTTCGCAGATGATGAGGTGTATCTTTCTGGATTTATTCGAGAAGGGTGGATCGGAGAACAAGTTCGAAAACGGGGCGTGATGAAGATTCACACACAAACTTGGCAATCGCGTTTTCTTTATCATGTTTGTGATTTCGTGGAGGGTATGACGCTCAGGCAATGGATGTTGGATAACCCGACACCCATGCTCTCTCAAATTCGACCATTAGCCAAAGGCGCGATTCGTTCGATGCGAGTCTTACAACGCATGGCAGTGGTGCATCGCGACATCAAGCCGGACAACTTGATGGTGGATAAGGACATGAACGTTGTATTGATTGATTACGGCACAGCACAAGCGCAAGGGTTAGAGGAACTGTCAGGGCATGTGGAAGAAAGCTACCCCGTTGGCGATTTAAATTATGCCGCACCTGAGTATTTGAAGGGCAACAAAGCCACCTTGTCGTCAGACGTCTATTCACTCGGCGTGACCTTCTACGAAATGCTCACTGGGCATTTGCCGTATAAGCCTGTGAATGCGTCAAACCCACGAGTATCAAATCGACAAACCTACACCCCTGCAGTGGTGTTTCGGCCTGACGTGCCTGATTGGTTCGATGCGGCGCTGAAAAAGGCGTGCCATTCCATTCCAGCTGCGCGGTATGACGTGCTGTCAGAGTTTGAGCAAGATTTGCTGACCCCTAATCGGGAGCTAGAAAAGGCGAGCCAACAGCGCGCGATGATCGAAAAAGACCCCGTGCGCTTTTGGAAAGGATTATCCGTGGTGTTGTTTTCGATGGTGGTGTTGCTTACGGCGCTGCTTGTTCAGGCTTAGCGTTGCGCGGTTAACGCAAGCATGACACCCACGCCCATGAACGTGCCGCCAAATGTACGTGGCAACCATTTCGAATTAGCAAGGCGCTTGGAGCGCGTGAAGGCTTTCACGCCCCAATAGCCATACCCGCACAGACAGGTGATTGAACAGCACATGAGCGTGATTACCAGCAAAGAAAACTGAGGCAATAGCGCTTCGTTGATATTGATAAACTGCGGAAACAATGCCGTGGTAAAGACGATGGCTTTCGGGTTGGTAAGGGCAACCAGCACGCCTTGTAAGTAGTAGCTTTTGGTATTCACCGCTTTAGGTGCATCATCCAATGAAATCGCCATGCCGTTTCGCCACGTTTTTATCCCGAGGTAAAACAGGTAGCACGCCCCCAGCACTTTGATCACCAAAAACGCGGTGGCGGAGCTCAATACCAAGGCACTCAGCCCCAAGACTGAAAACGAAGACATCAGAAATAGCCCCGTGACATTCCCCAAAATCGTGAACACCGCTTTTTTCAACCCCGAACGAAGCGAATGCGTCATCACCAGTAAGATTGCAGGCCCTGGAGAAAGCGCTGCTAAAAAAGCAATTGTCAGAAAAGCGAGCCAGGTTTCGAACGTCATTGTTGCCATCCTTGATGTGTTGTTGTCAGTGTTTCGAAGTCATGCTCCGTCGAAGGCTGTGGCGGTTTCGTCCGTCCTCGATGATGCAGTTGGTCGTTATCTTTCAGCACACGATATATGCTTACCTTACAATATCTTCAATTTCTAATTCAGTAAGTTCTCTTTCTAGTAAATCAGATTTTTCAGATATTCTTCTATCTTCCTCACTAGCAGTGTAAGCTTCAGAAAAATCCTCTCCACGGCGTATTATGTCTCTGATTCTATCCATAACGAAGCCGTCATACAGTGGATGTGAACCGAAGTGTTTGGCAAGTCCTAAAAGCTGTGAGTCTGCATGATTTTTTGATGGTAAAGGAATGTGATTTGTCATCACATCTCGGTGATTATACCCAAGTAACCTGAAGATGCAGGATTCAGTAAACTCGCCCGAAGGGAGGCCATCAGAGCGTCCACTTCATCGTTAAATCCCTGTGAAATAGAATGACTATTCCTACAAGAATTTGCCTCGAATTGAACACTCTGATGGCCTCTGAAATCGAGCATCTTCAGGTTGCTTGGGTATATATGTGTAATTTTCCGCATTTGAAATTGTTTAAAAGTAATCCGCGAACTCTACGCTCTTGTATACATTACTTGGGGTGAGATGATGTTCTTGAAGCACATGACCAAATTCGCTTCTTGCACCCTTGCCTTTAATATGTGGCGAAATAAACCAATAATCAATCTCACCTACTTCGTCACCATTTCTTTCCCTTGTTACCATGGCAAGGTGAGGCGAAGTATTATATGTAAGAGTGATTTTTTCGAAACCGGTATTGTCGGGATCGTAATTACTTTTGTATGCAATAATATCCATCTATGTCACCACAACTTTTATATAACACGAGAAAATCATAGGCTATGTAATACGCAGCCTTAATGTTTGTAAACGTCAATCTCTTTATTTTTCTATCAGAACATTTACAAACATCACATCTACATTAGAAAAATCATTTTTCTTTACAATATCTAACAGACGATCTGAAATTATTTTCCTGGCCCCTAATCTCATATCATACCAAGCGGCTTTTCCTAAAACTCTATCCGCATAAAGATTGATATTTTCGGTGTAGGTATAAGTAAGAGCAGAGTCTTCCATAATTTCCAAGCCTGCCACAGGTTTAATTCCTCCTGAATCAAGCCTTATTGCGTCTACAACGTTAAGTATTTTCCAAAAAAATGCATCTCCTAGCTTTTTTGATTCTGTATTGAAAATTTC
>NZ_KK211217.1:632360-633318 GCF_000621165.1 Enterovibrio calviensis DSM 14347
AAAAGGTGTGGATTATTGAAGTCGTTAAATAACACTGGTCAAATAACTTTGTGGTAATTACTGTTGTATGCAATAATATCCATCTATGTGCCGCAACCTTTATATAACACGAGAAAATCATAGGCTATGTAATGCGCAGCCTTAATGTTCTTAAATTTCAATCTCTTTATTTTTCTATCAGAACTTTTCCAGACATCACTTTTATATTGGAAAAATCATTTTTCTTTATAAGATCTAACAGACTATCTGAAATTATTTTACTAGCCCCTAATCTCATATCATACCAAGCGGCTTTTCCTAAAACTCTATCCGCATAAAGATTAATATTTTCGGTGTAGGTATAAGTCAGAGCAGAGTTTTCCATAATTTCCACGCCTGACACAGGTTCAATTCCACCTGAATCAAGCCTTATTGCGTCTACAACGTTAAGTATTTTCCAAAAAAATGCATCTCCTAGCTTTTTCGATTCTGTATTAAAAATTTCAACAGGGATAAATTGATGACCGCCATGTGGTTCTATATCTTCAATGCTTTTTTTGAGCGATTCAGTGATTAGAGATAGATTACATCTCCATCCTTCATAGTCATATATCATCTCATTTGAGAGAGAGACTATCTTTTTAGGTAATAAATCAACCTCCTCATCACTGAGAGGTTTAGATAAAATGTCAATCTGGGCATACAATCTATTTTTCCCAGCTATTCTGACTGCTCTTTTTGCGTTGTAGTTAAGTTCTTTCAATATCAATGAAAGGGTGTGGACTTTATTCACATCTTCCTCACTCGAAAATCGAGTCTCTCTCAACGGAAAATGAGGATCCGAGTTCAGTTCTATAGCCATCAGTGCAATACCTTATCTTTTTGGTTAATTGGCATTGCGCCCATACCTTTAGGTGAAGACTGCTCTAACCATTTTGCCATCAATATCTTTGAAAATACTGACTCAACAAAGAGATTC
>NZ_KK211217.1:635173-659236 GCF_000621165.1 Enterovibrio calviensis DSM 14347
CAAGATCAGCCCTTCATTTTCTCGTTGCTGGCGTAGTGTTTTCTTGATTAGTTTTTGTATGAAAAGGTGTGGATTATTGAAGTCGTTAAATAACAACGGTCAAATAACTTTGGGGCAATTACTGTTGTATGCAATAATATCCATCTATATCACCACTACTTTTATATAAGACGAGAAAGCCTTAGGCCACTTAATACACAGCCTTAATGTTCTTAAATTTAATCGCTTCATTTTTCTATCAGTATTTCTGCAGTTGTCATATTTATATTAGAAGAATCATTTTTCTTTATAATATCTAACAGGCTATCTGAAATTATTTTACTAACCCCTAGTCTCATATCATACCAAGCGGCTTTTCCTAAAACTCTATCCGCATAAAGATTGATCTTTTCGGTGTAGGTATAAGTAAGAGCAGAGTCTTCCATAATTTCCAGGCCTGACACAGGTTTAATTCCACCTGAATCAAGCCTTATTGCGTCTATAACGTTAAGTATTTTCCAAAAAAATGCATCTCCTAGCTTTTTCGATTCCGTATTGAAAATTTCAACAGGGATAAATTGATGACCGCCATGTGGTTCTATATCTTCAATGCTTTTTTTGAGCAATTCAGTGATTAGGGATAGATCACATCTCCATCCTTTATAGTCATATATCATCTCATTTGAGAGAGAAGTTAACTTTTTAGGTAACAAGTCAACCTCCTCATCACTGAGAGGTTTAGATAAAAAGTCAATCTGGGCATGCAATCTATTTCTTCCAGCTCTTCTGACTGCTCTTTGCGTATTGTACTCAAGTTCTTCCAATATCAATGAAAGGGTGTGGACTTTATTCGCATCTTCCTCACTCAGAAATCGAGTCTCTCTCAACGGCAAATGAGAATCCGAGTTCAGTTCTATAGCCATTAGTGTAATTCCTTATCTTTTCGGTTAATTGGCATTGCGCCCATACTTTTTGATGCAGACTGCTCTCACTATTTTGCCATCAATATCTTTGAAAATACTGACTCAACAAAGAGATTCGAAAGGTACAAATCAAATGGTAATTCCGTCATGCCAAGAAAATGTTGGTACACATTGCGTAATGTTCTCGTCAAGATCAGCCCTTCATTTTCTCGTTGCTGGCGTAGTGTTTTCTTGATTAGTTTTTGTATGAAAAGGTGTGGATTATTGAAGTCGTTAAATAACACTGGTCAGATAACTTTGGGGCAGAACCTTCCTACGCTACCGCCCTTCACTTATCGGTACGCGAGACGCAATCACTGTCTTAACTATCCGGCGGAATGTACCAGGAAGTGTATAAAGTAATACTTGATTGTGATCTCAGGACAGAGAGAGTGATTAAGGAATAGACAAAAGATGGATTTGTTTAGTGAATGGTCACAACCCATCATGTTGGACCCATCGAAGGCATACATGATGGGTTGTTCAAGTCGTTAAGCGCCAGCGATTTGCAGCAGTTCTTGCACTTCATGCGTTTCTGTTGGGCGAACAACACGCGCCGCTTCTTCGCCGTCTTTTAGCAAAATCACCGTCGGCCAAAGTTTCACCTTAAAGTGGCGTCCTAATCGTTTTCCTTTGCCATCAAACACCTTGATGTGCAGCATCGTGGTAGGTTCAAGGACTTCTCGAATGGCGGCTTGTGCTCCCTGACAATGAGGGCACCATGGTGCGCCAAATTCGATGACGGCAAGGCCTTTCAGATGTGTGACATCTTCAATGGACGGTGCGTCTTCTTCGTAATCAGGTTTAAACCCGATTGTTGATGCTTTCATTGTGTGTTCTTCCTTGAAGCTTATGTTTCTGGATTTGAGGTGTTGGGCTGGGCGTCAGAACGCATCATTTTCATGATGCACTGAGACGTACAGCGATCCATCGTTTTCTTGCTGGACGAAAAAGGTAATAGGGCGGCAACATACTTGGCAGTCTTCAATGTATTGCTGTCCGCTGTCTTCTGCGTCGATAAGCACTTGAATAGACTCGCCGCAATACGGGCAATCAATGGCTCTTTCTTCCAGTTCTGTCATTCACCGTTCCCTTTTCACATTTTGCTAAGACCAACGGCTAAAACTAAATCCAGCGTTTGATGGCGTCAGCGGTGTCGCTTGGGTTGGTGTTGAAGCAAATCGCAGCTTCCGGTGCCGCCATATGGGCGGCATTGACCAAACGTTCGAAGACGAGGAAATGATCGTCATCACGACGCACACCTGCACCAATCAGCACACAATCGTAGCCTTGATTTTCGAGCGCTTTTGTTGCGGTCTCGAAGGCTGTGTCACCATCACGAATATAGTGAAGCACCACGTCATAACCCTGCGAGATTAAGTTGTCTCGGTCGCCTTCTAGTGCGGCGAGAAGTTTTTCTGCGCTCATGCCGGGCCATTTATCATAGTTAACAACGTCTGGATGCCAGCCGAACAAGGCGACTTTTTTATCACTCATAGATCCTCCGATCATTTTCGTTTCCACGACCAATGTATCGCTGATTGGTCTGGCGTTGTTGTCTGATTTATAAGCTTAGAGTATCAATTTGCGACAGGGAGAAAGTCTCTGTGATACAGATCTTGTGATTGGTAAACCGCAGAAGGGAAGGCACTTTCATTCAATAAGGGGATAAAAAGGCGAGCAGACCGACGACGGGTTTACTGCTCGCAAAGCATGGTAACTGTCAAATCAGTGAACCCGATTCGGTTGGGCTTGAAACGCCATTTAGCCGAAGGCTCATTGTTTGGTTAGATTTTTCAGGGTTAGGTTAGATTTTTCAGCGGTTCCCACTTGCCGTCGTTGTCCGATGAACGCACGGCGGCATAGACAAACGCCATCCCATACGCGCCTTCTTCGACCGTGGGGTTACACAGCGACAGAGCGTCGGGCGTTTCCCCTAATATGTCATCGACGATATTAGAGGCAAAATCGTAGTAAAGATTGGCAAACGCCTCGCGATAACCCTCAGGGTGACCAATGGCAACGTGTGACACGCGCTCGCCAGCTGCGGTTAGTCCAACACCGCCTTTGGTCAGAACGTAGGCAGGTCTATCCAGTGGCCTCACCAGCAGTTCATTAGGCTGCTCCTGATGCCATTCAATGCCACCTTGAGTGCCATGCAGGGTGAGGTTCAAACCATGAACTCCGCCAGCGGCGGCCTGTGTTACCCAAAACACGCCTCGTGCATTGTTGGGATAACGTAAAAGGATCCCGCAATAGTCATCAGCGGTTCGGCCTTCCACGACGGCGGTGACGTCGGCACTCAGCGATGCGGCTTCCATGCTCATCACATAACTGGCGAGGTGGTAGCTGTGTGTGGCGATATCGCCAAGGATCAGTGAAGGGCCAGCCAGTTCTGGTTTCATGTGCCAGTTTGAGCCTGAACGCTCTGAGTCGGTCAATGTGGCGAGATGCCCCTGCACATAGTTACTTTGCACCATGGTAATATCACCAATCACACCTTGTGCAACCAGTTCTTTTGCCTCTCTCACCATGGGGTAGCCGCTGTAACCATACGCGACACAGTAGCGTTTTCCTGCGGCTTTAACGCGTTTGACCAAGTCAGCAGACTCTTCTTCTGTCATGGTCAACGGTTTCTCGCAGAAGACATTGAAGCCAGCTTCCAATGCGCGAACAGACAGCTCGTAGTGGCTGTTATTTGGCGTCATGATGGCAAGCGCATCGATGGGCTCTTCCTCGTTAGCTTCACCCGCAAAAAGTGCATCAGGGTCGCCATAAGGGCGAGCAATACCCATGGCCTTGCCTGCCGCAATGGAGCGTTCAGGGTTGGAAGAAAATACGCCAGCCACGACATCGAATTCTTCGTGCATGGTTGAGGCTGAACGGTGAATCGAGCCGATAAAAGAATCTGGGCCTCCACCAATAACACCTAGCCGTAATCTTCTTCCCAACTTGCTGTATGCCTTGCTCATTCTTACGTCCTTTTTGAATAGAGTCGTGATTCACGATGGCTTGCTTGTGACAAAGCAAGTCAGCTACTTGATTAAAGCGACGTCAGCTACTTGATCAAAGGCTGACGGCTAGAGGCAAGCAGTGCAATCACCCGTGCTGCTTCATATTGCAGAGCTGGCATGGCTTTACCCCCAAAATACTGGCTATCGTATTTGTCGGGTTCATTGTCCATGCATTCTCGGATTTTTTGCCCAAATGCCATGCGAAGAGTGGTGCCGACATTGAATTTGGCGACTCGCTGCTGCTTGAGCTTGAGAAGGTCTGGCTCTGCAATACCCGTGGTGCCGTGAATGACCAAAGGCAGGGTTGTGGCCATTTCAATTTGCTTTAACAACTCGAAATCGATCGGGCTGTTTGCTTCAGTTTTCCGGTGAACATTGCCCACAGAAACCGCGAGCGCATCGATGCCACTCTCTTGGGTGTAGCGCGTGGCTTCCGCAGGCACGGTGGACATGGATATGATGTGGTCACGACCTTCTTCATACGGCACTGACCCCAATTCCCCTTCCACCGTCACGCCAACGGCGTGCGCCACATCAACCACTTGGCGGGTACGGCGGATGTTTTCTTCCAGTGGGAGTTGGGAGCCGTCAAACATGACAGAGCTAAAGCCTGAATGAATGGCGCGATAAACAATGGATTCTTCGTAGCAATGGTCTAAGTGAACAACCACTGGCACAGAACTGGCTTTGGCCATTGGTACTAAAAGCCCGCCCATGGCTTCAACGCCTGCCAAATCCACCATGTCTTTGTTCACCGCGAGAATCACAGGTAATGACAAGGATTCAGCGGCAGCAATAATGGACTTTGCTTCTTCGATACCAAAGACATTACAGCAGGCGACTGCGCCATCAGACACTGCGGCGGCTGGGAGTAACTCATTCAGATTGACTAGCATCAGACCGTCCTTTTTTGATCGCGATTATTTAAATTTAGCAACCATGTCTTTGATACCGGGAATGGTATGCACTTGATATTCGTGGTGAGGGTCAAAGTGCTGAACCAATGACTTGCTTGTTTCACCGACGATGATGGTGAAGTAATACATCTCATACCCCGGCGCTGCGACGGAAGGGTGGTAGCCCTTGTCGATGGCAATCACGCTGCCTGTACGAACGTGATAAACAGGGCCGCAGTCATCTTCATGCTCATAAAGAAACTGAGCGCCAAAGCCGAAGTCAGGATTAAATCGGAATTGGTACACTTCTTCATAGCGTGTTTCTGCGGGTGGGCGTTCTTCATCATGCTTATGAGGCGGGAAACCGGACCAGCCGCCTGCACCAACGGTGAACAATTCACTGACCATTAAGCGGCCTCGTTGATCAGCGTTTTTCTGACCGAGGATATGCTTAATTTTGCGGTGCGTTTTAGTATCGTCGCTGCCGTATTGGATCTTGTCCGTGTCTTCCGGCGCGATCGCAAATGACGTTAGAGGGTTGCTGCCTTCTTCGGCGGCGAAACGTCCGCCTGCAATCATCACATCGGCGGTGTCAGAGACACAGGTAATGGTGACCTCGCTGCCGACTGGCGCGTAAACCGCTGCGGGATCGCCATCCCATACGTGGGCGCGCTTACCGATGCTGCTATAGGTTTGACCATCAACCGTGATGTCACAGGTGCCACCTGCGAGGACGACGGCTGATTCGTAATTTTCCAGCGAGTAGCTGTAACTTGCGCCTTGGTGCAATTTCACAGGATTGAAATAACACAGCGGTGTGGTGTCGTCGTTAACGCCAACAATAGGCTCATTTTTGTTATCAAATGGCGGGATATGTTTTCCCATGATCTACTCCTTAAATCAGTGTCTTAACGCTTCCTTGCCCTGCATATGAGTGGGCGTCAATTAAGGCTGCGTTGAAAATTGGTATCCGCGGTTTGCCATAAAATCTTTCAATGCGGGCAGGGTCGACATGGCATCGCCACACGTGTCGCCAGTGACATTGATAGCCGCATTTGCTGCGCCCATGGCTGCCGCATCTTGGAGCGAATATTGATTGAGCAACGCAAACAGAAGTGCTGCGGCGAAAGCATCGCCAGCGCCGTAGGGTTTGCGCGCTTCGACATTAAAGATGGATTGTGAGCGTTTGAGTAAGTTGCCGTTACCGTCTAGCCCGAAAAGATCGCAGCCTTCAGCGCCTGCCTTAATCACCACGAGTTCAGTGCCGCCACTGAGCAACTCAGACGCTGCATTGATGTGGCTTTCCTCGTTGTCATGAGGAATGCCCATCACTTCGTACTCTTCACGATTACCGATAACCACGTCGCTGAGCGATGCCGCTAAACGATAGTAATGGGCAGGGTCGGCTGCAGTCGCCCATGAGTAGGGGCGATAATCCAAGTCCAGTACCACTAAAGTGCCTGATAGCTGTGCGGTCTGCATGGCAGAAAGCGTGGCTTCTCGTGATGGGCTGGTGGACAGCGCAGTGCCAGAGACAAACAAGCAATGCGCTGACGCCAGATATTCAGCGCTGATGTCGGTTGTCATCAATGCCAAATCGGCGGCGTTGTTGCGATAAATCACCACCTCGGGTTCTGGTCGTAATTCTGCAACGGCGAGGCTGGTGCGGTATTCGCCAAATAAGGTTTTTACGCCCGCGAGATCGATGCCTTTCCCTTGCATGTAATGGCGTACGTATCGGCCTTGCGCATCATCAGATAGGCAGCCAATGAAGCCGGGTTTTGCGCCCAATGTGGCTAAGCCAATGGCCACGTTGGCGGGAGACCCGCCCACACATTTCTTGAAGCTGGATTCTGTGGTGAAATCCGCGCCATCTGTGTTGCCGTAGAAATCGACACCGGCGCGACCCAGACAAATTACGTCGAGGGGGCGATCGATGCTTTTTTCCCAGCCAGAGAGATGAATTTGCGTATCAGTCATAGTCCACCCATATCGCGCCATTGTCCGCAGACTTCACGCAGGCATTGACCAGTTTGACGCCATCAATGCCGCCATCAATATCGGGGTACCAGTGGCTTTCAAGAAAGGCTTTGTCGTTGCGTTCGAATGCATCGATGGCGAGTGCATAACGGTGGTAAATGTTCGCCCACGATTCAAAGAAGCCTTCAGCGTGACCACCCCCTTGACGGTTGCAAGACACGCCCGGCACATCTTGATAAAGATAGCCCATGCCGCGCTCAAGAATGCGCACGGGTTCCCCCTGTACTTCATATCTGAGCTGGTTAGGGTATTCGTCCCACCACTCTAGGCTGGCTTTTTCGCCGACCACACGTATCTTCTGCTGGTGCATGGAGCCTGAATTAACCGCACTTGCCCATAGTGTGCCGACTGCGCCGCCTTCAAAGTTGAAAACCACATGCGCGTTATCTTCGAGAGGGGCACGAGATTCAATAAAACTTTGGCGAGAGCACATCAGAGATTTCACTTTCAATCCTGTGATTAACCCAGCCATGTAGAACGGGTGAGTACCGCAGTCACCAATGATAAAGCTTGGCCCAGACACCTCTGGATTCATGCGCCATTTCGCACCAGGGTTGTCTTTTTCGACTTCCAGATTATGGAACCCGTGGGCGAATGACATTTGCACCACGCGCACTGCGCCAATATCGCCCCGTTGCACCATCTCTCTGGCTTGCTGCACCATTGGGAAGCCGGTATAGCCGTACATAACTGCGACCATCTTGTTCTGTTTTTCCGCTAGTGCTTTTAGCTCAAGGGCTTCTTCAACATGAATGGTCACGGGCTTTTCACACACCACATGCAAACCCGCTTCGAGTGCGGCTTTAGCGATTTCTGCGTGAGTAGAGTTTGGCGTGGCGATGGAAACGGCTTGAATGCCATCCTCACGCTTGGCTTCTTCTGCAAACATGGTTTTGTAATCGGGGTAGCAGCGGTCGGCGGCAAGCCCCAAATTCATACCAAATTCTTTGCCACGTTCGGCGTTGAGATCGAGTGCGCCAGCGACAAAACTGAACAAACGATCACGCTGTGCTGCGGCGCGGTGTGAGTAGCCAATTTCACTACCACGACCGCCGCCGACCATGCCCCAACGAATCGGGGACTCAAAGTGCATTTCTTCATTGAACATAGTGCGCTTCTCCTGAAATCTAATCCGTTAGGTCAAAATCACACGCCACGGCGCTGATGTTTACGGCCTTCTTCCCATTGGTCTCGGGCGTTAGCAATGCTCTCGTTATCTGTCACTTCCGACAGTCCAACTTCCCACCACGCTTCACACGAAGACCAAACGGTGTCGTCAATATCCACGACGATGACGTAAGTGCGGTCAGAAGCTTTTGCGCGCGCATAGGCATCTTCAAGCTCGTTGAGGTTTGTCAGTTTTTCTGCGTTGGCACCAAGCCCACGTGCATGGCTAACAAAGTCCACACGCGGTAGGTCGTAGTCGCGCTCGGTGGTGCAATCTTCTAATTGGTTATTGAACGCCGTGTTGCCTGTGTTGGTTTGAAGCTTGCGAATCACAGCAAAACCGCCGTTGTCGCAAACAAACACAATCATCTTGTGGCCAGTGAGCACTGAGCTGTAGATGTCACAGTTCATCATTAAATAGGAACCGTCACCGACCATGACGATGGACTCTTTGTCTGGTCGCGCAATTTTGTTACCCCAGCCTGCGGCAATTTCATAACCCATGCATGAAAAGCCAAATTCCACATCCAGAGAGTAGGGATGACGAGTCTGCCAGTTCATGTTGATTTCGGCGGGTAATCCCCCTGCTGCAGTGATCACGCGGTCACCTTCCTCGGTGAGTGCATTCACTTTGCCAATGACTTGCGCGTAAGAAGGCAGCTCAGTGTCTGACGCGGCAGTGCGTTGGTTGACGATCTCGTCCCATGCTGCTTTTTCTTGTTTACCTTTGGTCGTCCAACTGTCGTCGGTTTGCCACGTATCTAAGTGGTCACTGAGTGGTTCAATCGCGGCTTTTGCGTCCGCAATAATGGATTGCGCCCTGTGCTTGTTCGCATCAAAGCGACCCGCATTGATGCTGATGAGCTTCATGTCGGGGTCGCGGAACAAGGTCCATGACCCTGTGGTGAAATCTTGTAAACGGGTTCCAATGGCCAGCACCAAATCCGCGTCATAACACATGTGGTTAGCGCTGTTTGAGCCTGTCGCTCCGATAGGGCCGCAGTTGAGAGGGTGTTTGTCGTCAAGCAAGGTTCGACCTGCGATGGTTTCAACCACTGGGATTTGATGTTTTTCTGCAAAGCGTGTCAGGGCGTCACGTGCGCCAGAATAAAACACGCCGCCTCCCGCAATGATCAACGGGCGTTTCGATTGTTTGATGGCCTCTGCAGCGAGCGCCAAATCCTCGGTTTCCGGTTGTGGTCGACGAATGCGATGCACTCTTGGTTCGAAGAAGCTTTCAGGGAAATCCCACGCTTGGCCTTGCACATCTTGTGGCAAAGCAATCATAGCGGGGCCGCAGTCGGCAGGGTCGAGCATGGTTGCAATGGCTTGTGGTAACGCCACGGTCAGTTGAGATGGCGCGTTGATGCGATCCCAAAAGCGGGTAACGGCCTTGAACGCATCGTTCACGGTCAGCGACGGATCAGCGAAGTGCTCCGTTTGCTGCAATACCGGATCGGGCAGACGAGATTGGAAGGTATCGCCGGCAAGCAAAAGCAAGGGGAGTCGATTGGTGTGCGCCACGCCTGCTGCTGTGATCATGTTGGTTGCACCAGGGCCGACCGACGACGTTGCAATACCAATTCTTCTGCGTTGGTGTGTTCGTGCATAGGCAGTGGCAGCCAGTGCCATGGATTGCTCGTTCTGTCCACGCCATGTCGGGAAAACAGACTGGTTTTCATAGAGTTGCTGACCGAGGCAAGTCACATTGCCGTGACCAAAAATGGCAAACGCGCAACCAAAGAGAGATTCAATTTTCCCTTCATTATCAATTTGTTGTGCCGCCAAGTAACGGACAAGTGCTTGTGCCGTTGTAAGTCTAATTGTTCTCATCTGTGTACTCCACTCAGATTCTTAACATCCCTGCTTTGATGAAATAGTAGCCTTGTAATGAAAATGTTTTCAAATAGTAAAAGCTAAATAATCAGACCTCGCGCACGTTTTTTATTCAAATTGAGTGACTGAGCGTTTAATGCGCAAATGTGAGACGAGCATTTCGTTGACAAAATGAAATCAATACCATAATTGTTTAAAAAGTGTTAACGAGAGTTTAAATGTTTTGATGGTGTTGGGCTGGGGCGTTAGAAGGCCAACGTTATTGAAGCTCCCAAATAGAAAGAGTCGAGTAGGAGGCTTTGCTTTGGAATTAAAAATCGCCAATGCACCGTGTTCATGGGGAATTGAGTTTGCTGACAATCCAGCAAATCCAACATGGCAAACAGTGTTAGATGAAATTGCGGGCGCGGGTTATGGCGCGACAGAATTGGGTCCACTCGGCTATTTGCCCACAAACAAAGATGAGCTAAGTACAGCACTCTCTTCGCGAACGCTTGGCTTGGTGGCTGGTACCTTGTTTGTGCACCTACACAAAGCTGAGGAAAGAGAGGCAATTTTCGAAAAAACACACACAACGTGCCAGATACTGCAGCAGCAAGGCGCGCAGTTTTTGGTGGTCATCGACCATGTGTCTTCACCAAGAACGGATCAAGCGGGGCAGGCTGCTACGGCGACTCGACTGAATGACGAACAATGGGACGCCATGATGGAAACGCTACGTGGCGTTGGTGAAATTTGTGCGCAATACAATGTTACGCCGACCCTTCACGCACATGCAGGCACTTACATTGAGTACCGTGATGAGCTTGATAAGGCAATGCGAGACCTTCCCCCTGAGCTGATGTCGTTGTGTGTTGACACTGGACATTGTGTCTATGCAGGTATGGACCCAAGCGAAGTATTACGAACTTACAAAGACCGCGTTAAGTATCTACATTTTAAAGACATCAATGCAGGTGTGCTCGTGGAGTCTGTGGCAGCTGGAACCGATTTTTACACAGCGATTGGAAACAATATCTTTTGCCCTCTTGGACAAGGATGTGTGGATTTTGCTGATGTACGTCAAACCTTGATAGATATCGACTTCAAAGGCTGGGTCACGGTAGAGCAAGACACGGATCCTGCTGCCAAAAGTGATGCCAAAACAGACGCAGAAAAAAGCCGTTCTTTTATTGAAAAGGCGGTTCTTCACTAAGCGAATATGCGACAAAAACAGGAAGTTGCGCATTCATCTGAATTTTGGCTTTTGGCCAGATTGGAAGTAAGGAATTAGGAGGCAAGTATGTCGGTAAAAGAAACCGCATCAGAAACGGAGACTCAACCTGCAGGTGGAGCGAATGATGAACGAGTTCGTAAGGTTTCCTTTGTAAGCGGGTTGCTATCTCGCCCTGAACTGGGCTCGGTATCAGGCGCTATTTTAGTTTTCGTGTTCTTCGCGCTGGTTGCGTGGGATTCAGGCATGTTCAATGCCGACGGCATCATGAACTGGACAACCGTATCAGCGCAGCTCGGCATTATTGCTGTCGGTGCGTGTTTGTTGATGATTGCTGGTGAATTTGACCTTTCCATCGGTTCGATGATTGGTTTCGCGGGCATGATGATTGCGATACCTGCCGTGTATTGGGGCTGGCCTGCATGGGCGGCGATTATCTTTGCGTTTGCAGGGGCGATGGCTGTCGGATTTTTAAACGGTTACATCGTGGTGAAAACGGGGCTACCTTCTTTTATTGTTTCGCTCGCTTTCCTCTTTATTCTTCGCGGTTTAACCATTGCACTGTCAATCATGCTGACCAACAAAACCATTCTTTCTGGTGTGGGTGATGTTGCAGAAGGTGATTGGTTGGCCTCTATGTTTGGGGGTGAGATAGGGACAGGATTATTCACCTGGCTCGGCAACATTGGCTGGCTTGAAACATACTCGGACGGCACACCCGTGGTCACAGGCATTCCAATGGTTGTGGTGTGGTGGTTCTTGCTAACAGCTGTGTGTTCATTTGTGTTGCTACGTACTCGCTTTGGTAACTGGATCTTTGCAGCAGGCGGTGATGCAAACGCGGCGAAAAACGTGGGTGTACCTACGGATCGCGTCAAAATCATGCTGTTCATGTTCACTGCATTTTGCGCCACGGTCTTTGCCGCTTGTCAGGTGTTTGAATTTGGTTCGGCAGCCGCAGATAGGGGCTTGTTGAAAGAGTTTGAGGCCATTATCGCCGCGGTAATCGGTGGGGCACTGCTCACGGGTGGTTATGGTTCTGTGATTGGTGCTTTCTTCGGTGCGCTGATTTTCGGTGTGGTGCAGATGGGTATCTTCTTTACGGGTGTGGATTCAGATTGGTTCCGCGTTTTCCTCGGCGTGATGCTTTTGATTGCGGTGTTGTTTAACAACTTCATTCGCAAGAAAGTCACGAGCGCACGATAGCAGGGTGTAAACGCACCTTACTGCCGAACTGAAAACGGATTTTAGGAGAAACACAATGTCTGAATACATCCTCGAAATGAAAAAAGTCAGTCGCTATTTTGGCTCTGTTATCGCGCTGAAAGACATCGATATGGAAGTCAAAATGGGCGAAGTGCATTGCTTGCTCGGTGATAACGGGGCAGGTAAATCCACTCTGATCAAAACCTTGGCCGGTGTACATACACCGTCAGAAGGTGAGTTCTTGATGAACGGTGAACCCGTGAAGTTCAAATCACCGCGTGATGCGCTGGATGCGGGTATCGCGACGGTTTATCAAGATTTGGCATTGGTGCCTTTGATGAGTGTGACGCGAAATTTCTTCATGGGACGCGAACTGACCAAACGTATTGGGCCTTTCGAAGTGTTTGATACGGCGCGTGCTAACGAAATCGCCAAAGCCGGTATGAAAGACATGGGGATCGATGTACGCGACCCCGAGCACCCGATTGGCACCATGTCAGGCGGCGAACGCCAATGTTTGGCAATTGCGCGCGCCATTCACTTCGGTGCAAAAGTATTGATTCTGGATGAGCCAACCGCAGCACTGGGTGTGAAGCAATCAGCAAACGTGTTGAAAGTGATCGCGAGAGCGCGGGGTAAAGGGTTAGCGGTGATTTTGATCACGCACAACGTTCACCATGCCTTCCCGATTGCTGACCGCTTTACCTTGCTAAACCGTGGTAAGAGCTTGGGCACGTGGATGAAGAAGGACGTAACACGAGAGCAGATTCTAGAAATGATGTCCGGTGGACAAGAGCTAGAAACGCTAGAAGCAGAATTAGCAGAATTCGAGCGCGCAGACACTGCAGAAGCGAATTAGGCTATTAATAGAGCAAGAAAGAGTAAGCACAGGGCAGCGTTGCTGCCCAACCAAAACGCCGTGGGTAAGTGGACAAAAGGAAAGACCTGTCCCTTAGCCATGACATTATAAGTAGATTGGAGAACACTGGATGAATACCCTACTTAGATCTGTAGCAAAGAGAGCATCGGTACTTGTTTTGGCTTTAGCTGCCAGCGTGGGTGCAATGCTTCCTAGCACCGCATTGGCAGAAGGTGAGCGTTTCGTATTGGTTAGCCATGCACCTGATTCTGATTCATGGTGGAACACCATTAAAACGGCGATTAACCAAGCGGGCGAGCAGCTAGATGTAAAAGTGGAATACCGTAATCCACCATCAGGTGATTTGGCGGATATGGCGCGCATCATCGAACAAGCCGTGGCATCGAACCCACAAGGGATCATCACCACGATTGCCGATTATGAAGTGTTGAAAGGTCCACTTGAGAAAGCGCGTAAGAAAGGCATTCCTATTGTTACCATGAACTCTGGTACGCATCAGCAAAGTGAAGATTTAGGCGCGATCCTCCACGTGGGTCAACCTGAGTACGATGCGGGCTATGGCGCGGGTAAACGTGCGAAAAAAGACGGCGTGACCTCTTTTGTGTGTGTTAACCACTACATCACAAACCCTGCTTCTGTAGAGCGCTGTCAAGGTTTCGCGGACGCGTTAGGTGTTGAGTTGGGCAGCCAAATGATCGATGTTGGACAGGATCCAACGGGTATCGAGAAAAAAGTATCGGCTTACCTTCGCTCAAACCCAGATACGGGTGCGGTACTGACGCTTGGCCCTACATCTGCACATCCAACTCTGCGTGCGCTTGAGAAAACACGCAAGCTTGGCAACATTTACTTCGGTACGTTTGACCTGAGCGGTGAAATTGCGCAAGCAATCAAAGATGGCAACATCCAATGGGGTATTGACCAACAGCCGTTCTTGCAAGGTTACATCCCTGTGATGGTATTGACCATGTACAACCGCTACGGCATTGCACCATCAAACAACATCAACTCTGGTCCGGGTTTCGTGACGAAAGACAATGTTGCTTTGGTTGAAGATTTAGCTGGCGAATACCGCTAGTCCTGATTGAGCAGTGAAGGGGCATTCTCTCATCCCTCCTTGCCCCTTCACTTGCTCAAGTAAATGTGTTTTGTCGTTAAGCAATGCGCAAAGGCACTAAATGTCGTTGCAAGAATGAAAACAATTTCATTATGATAGCCCGTTAGTTATGGAGCATTTTTCGATTCGCTAAAACAGCAAAGCAGGGTAGCTATGACATTCAGTAAATTAGTCGCGACAGTTGAAAGCACACCAACCAAGAAGCGAAAAGTCACGGTGGTTGAGGTGGCAGAAGCGGCAGGGGTGTCTGTGTCTGCGGTGTCACGTGCGTTTAACCCTGAAGCGAGTATCTCCCGTCCATTGCGAGAGAAAGTGTTTAAGGCTGCAGCTTCACTGAACTACAAACCCAACCGCTTAGCTCGAGGCATTAAATCGAGATCCAGTCTTGTCGGGATACTGATGACGGACTTCAATAACCCTTTCTATTTGCCCATCCTCAATAGTTTTACGACCGAGATTCAACGCCGAAACTGCCACAGTTTGCTGATCAATGTGAATAGTGACATGGACATTCAAGAAGCGGTTGAATTGGTCATGGAGTACAACGTGGATGGACTCATCATTACGTCTGCTTCTTTGCCTGAGCAATTGGTGGAAGCGTGCAAGTCTCAAGATACGCCCGTCGTGATCTTTGGTCGTGACTCGAATGAAAACAGTGTCACTGTGGTGAGTTGTGACAACGTGTTGGCGGGCAGAATGGCCGCTGATATGTTGCTTGATGCAGGCTATGTGAAACCCGCGTTTGTGGCGGGGCCGATTGGCACATCAGCGACGGTTGATCGTCAACGTGGCTTTATTAGTCGCTTGATGGAGCGTGGCTGCAACCAATGGCAAGTGGTCGAAGGCGGCGAATTCAGTTATGACGCTGGATATGACGCGACGCTACGAATATTCAAAGGCACCGAACGTCCTGATGCAATGTTCTATGCAGATGACATTATGGCCTGTGGCGGTATGGACGCTTTGCGTTATGAGCTGGGAGTGAAGATCCCAGAAGACGTGGGTGTGATTGGTGTTGATGATATTCGCCTAGCGAAAAGCCGTTCTTATGACCTTTCGACAATCAGACAACCCAACGACCAGATGATTTTGTCGAGCATCGACGCTTTGTTTCAGCACATCGCCGATCCTAATCTTCCCGCCCAATCGATTACTCTTCCTTGCGAACCTGTGGTGAGAGGCTCTACGCAAAAAGGGCGCTAAATCTGAGTCGTTAGGTGCGCCTCTATTGGGGCGTCAACACATCGGCTTTCGACGCGCTTGGGGATTGTTGAGGATGCTGATAGCATACTGTTCCTAATTAGCGCGATATGAACCTGCAATGAATCCATCTCTTCGATATTTGAACGGTTATCCCGAGCACTTGGTCTCTCAAATTGAACACCTTGTTGAAAGTGGCAAGCTCGGTGCTTGGCTCGCTAAACGTTATCCTGATAAGCATGCTATTACGTCAGAAAAGGCGTTATATGACTATGTTATGGGGTTCAAAAATCAATACCTCAAAAAGTCTTCGCCGATCAGCAAAGTCGCTTACGACGGTAAAATCCATGTGGTGAATAATGCGCTGGGTCTGCACAGTTTTGTCTCGCGTGTTCACGGTAACAAGTTAAAAGCAAAGAACGAAATTCGCATCGCGTCTATGTTCAAAGAAGCGCCCGAGCCGTTCTTACGCATGCTGGTGGTGCATGAATTGGCGCACCTGAAAGAGAAAGAACATAACAAAGCCTTCTATCAGCTTTGCTGCCATATGGAGCCGGATTACCATCAATTAGAGTTTGATGCGCGTCTGTACCTTATTCACTTGGAAAGCGAAAAGCAGAAATAAACAACGATTCAAACAATCTGAAGATCTCTAACATTGAGCATCGTCAGGTGAATTGAGCATTAGCATGAAAAAAACGCGCCTCAGTGGGCGCGTTTTTGCGTTGTGTATGCCGGTTATTACGCGATGGTCATTAACCGAGTGAGAACTTGCCGACAATGTCATTCACACTGCGAGTGATAGACGTTAAGCCGCTGGCTTCTTTCGACAAGGTATCTGCGCCCGACGCAGTGTTTTTCGCTAAGGTCGTGAGTTCACTCACTGATTGGTTAATGTTGAGCACCACGGTGTTTTGCTCTTCTGCTGCCACCGCGATTTGATTATTCATGTCGCGAATGCTGGCTACAGAAGCGGTGATCGACACCAGGGCTTCTCGCGTCTTGTTGGCTTTCTCAGAGGTTTCCGATGCTTCTTTCATACTCACGCGCATAGAGTCTACTGAACGCTTTGACTCGCTTTGTAGGCGCAATATAAGCTCTTGAATTTCTTCTGTGCTTTGTTGCGTTCGGCTTGCCAAACTTCGTACTTCATCGGCCACCACCGCAAAGCCTCGTCCTTGTTCACCCGCGCGCGCCGCCTCAATGGCCGCATTCAAGGCTAGGAGGTTGGTTTGTTCGGCAATGCCACGGATCACGTCCAAGATGCTTCCCACATTCTTGGTTTCGTTCTCTAAGTTCTCAATGATTTCACTCACATCACCCATGTTAGTGACCAGTGAGTCGATACTGGAACGGGTCTGATCGAGGACAGCTTGGCCTTGATTAGCGTGCTCATCGGCTTGGCTGGCTAACTCTGACGCTTGCTGGGCATTCTGAGAAATGTTGTCGACCGTATCCGTGAGTTCATTCATGGCTTCGGAGGTTTGCCCCAGTTGGTCTGCTTGCGCTTCTGAGTTACTCGCGGTGTCTTTGGTGACATCAACCAAGGTGTTCGACGCGCCATTTAAGGTGTCTAACGATGTTTTTAATTGCGTGACGATGTCACGCAGATTGGTGCTCATGTCTCCCATTGCGGCATAAATGCCCGTTGCATTTTTCTTGCCTGAAAAGTCTTGCGTGAGGTCGCCCTCTGCAATACTGCGCGCCATGTTTTCAATGTTCCTAGGTTCGCCCCCGATGGGTTTACGAATGGCTTTGGTAACCAATAAACTGAGAATAATGCCAAAAAGAATAGCAACAGCCGACGCGATCATGACTAAGTTTACCGCAGCCTCGCTATCCCTTTGCGCCTCTGGGCCTAGGGTGTCTTGAGATGTTCTGATAGAGGATTTGAAGTCACCAAGGTTGGTGGTGACCTGAGGGCCAATCATATCAAGCGTGTTTGCAATTCTGTTGTTTCGCGTGGCAATGATCTCTGCCGTGCCTTGCAGGGCGGAAATATAGGTACCGCGTGCTTGGGTAAATGCTTCTATGCGTTCTAAGTCAGCTTGGGATATTGATATGCGCTTTAGGGAACTGAAGGGCACAAGGAGATTGTTGAGTTCTGACAAAGAACGTTTAAGGTCGGCCTCTGAGTTACTGATTAAAAATTTGGCGGCAAACAAGCGTCCCAGCAGCAGTTTCTCTTGAATTTGGGACGCATAATAGAGAGGTTCAACGGCACCCATTAGCTCCGCGTCTTTGATGACCTCTGACATGATTTGACGCATTTTAAGACCGTTAGGGTCTAGCTCACTCGACACGAGCGCATTTCGATCTTGGAAGTCTTTGACGACCAAAGAAAATGTTTCGCTATACGTTTGGAGGAGCTGCTTTGACTCCTCAAGTTCTTTGATGCGATCCGGTGCTTTCTCATGTGACAGTATGGTGTCGATCAGTGCGGTTATTTGCAACATGTCAGCTTGCACTTTGTCGATTTGTGCGGGGTCTTGATTCTTTAAGTATTTCAGAACGCCAAGTCGGGCACTTAATAGTGTGGATTGCGCTTCACTTGCTTCATTGGAACTTCGCGCAAGCGCTCGATAATCGGTGAAGTTTTTATACCCTTCTGACAGGCCGCTATAACCGATAACAGACACGACGAGTAGCAAGGCAAGAATGGCAGAAAACGAAACCATTAATTGTTGCCCCAGCCTTAAGTGACTTAACATTGAAACTTCTCCCCTACATCCAATCCAGTAATTAAGAAAATAATCAGACTATTAACAAATAGCTCAAAAACGGGGCGCTCACTATCTAAACCCTCTCTTTTAGTGGGGACGGAAGGACATTTCTATTTGGCTCGATTGCGTGAGTTCGGTTGTCTTGTGATCTGTCGTGATATAGACCGTAACTAACAGTTTGTTTTACATCGTATTACATTTCGCATTTCTGACTTCATAACTATATAGTAAATAAAAAAGTTTATTAAAAAGAAAAAGGCTAGGAGGCGCGATGACTGAAGATACTTACTCATTCTTTCTCAGGCGAGTTTGGTTACTAGGGTTACCACTCGTATTGCAAAGTCTATTTTTCAGCAGCGGTGGCTTCATTGATAACCTCATGGTGAGTCAACTGGGTACACAAGAAGTGGCTGCTTCAAGTATTGGCGCTCGCGTGTTTTGGCTCGCGGGGATATTCATTTGGGGCATGGGAACGGGGATGGGCGTCATATTGGCGCAGTACTGGGGAGCCAAAGACGAAGTAGGGTTGCGCAGGAACTTTGCCCTTGGAGCGACCTTTTCAACCCTCGCCTCAATGCTTATCTTCCTCTTTGTTTGGTTTTTTCCTACGGCCATTCCTTCCCTGTTTAAAGCAACAGGCGAAACGGCCACCTTGGCGGCCGATTATCTGCAGATCATCAGCGTCGCGCTCTTACTTGCAGGCCCGACCATTTCGATGGATTCTGCACTGCGTTCGCTCGGTAAAACCAAAGTCACGCTTTATATGTCGATCGTCGAGATCGGGTTCAACATAGGGCTTAGCTTTGTGCTTATCTTTGGCCATTTAGGTTTCCCTGAGATGGGCTTGATCGGCGCTGGGATAGGTACCTTGAGTGCTCGAATTCTGCGGGTGGTGATTTCTCTTATCACCATTTATGTCTCTACGCCTGTTTTGATTCTCACGCGCAAAGATTTTGCTTTCCGATCGTCAACCTTGTCGCGCTACCTCAATATCACTGCCCCAATCATCGCAGGCAGTTTGATGTGGAGTGGTGGCATTTTTACCTATCAACTGATCATGGGAAGAATGGGTGAAACGGAACTTGCCACGATGGCCATTATTTCTTCGCTAGAGGCGCTTTCGCTATGTATCGCTTCCGGGTTGTCGAGCGCAACGGCGATTGTTATTGGTAATGCGCTAGGGGCAAACAAGCTTGCGATTAGCGAGAAATATGCGCGCTATGCGCTAAAAACAGCAGTCATCGTCGGGCTGGTTTGCGCCGCTATTATTTTGTCGGTACAAAGTCACGTTCTTAGCCTTTATTCCGAAGTGAGTGATGACGTGCTTTCGTTGGCGGCATTGTGCTTTCCGGTATTGGCGTTGAGTGCGTTGGTGAGAAACATCAATATCACCTTGATTGTGGGTGTGCTTCGCGCGGGTGGCGATGCCAAGTTTTGCATGAATATGGATGTGGTGTGCCAATGGATTTGGGCGGTTCCAATGACAGCGTTGGCCGCCATGTGGTTTGAGCTTCCGTTGCAGTATGTATTTTTGATGATGACCTCAGAAGAGATTGTAAAACTCTATCCTGCGATTAAGCGGGTATTTGGAAACAAATGGGTGAACAATTTGACGGAGGAGAAACCAGCGAGCGCCTAACCAAAGATCTTAGCAGGTGGCTGTTTGCCCAATTTTTTACAGCTTGCAGCCTATTTGTTTGGATACTTTACAGTTGGTGGAAATTTCTCATTTATTGAGCACCAAAATCTTCAAATTGGTCATTCTTTAGGCGCAAATTGATATCTATTCATGCTTTCTTAATTGATGTATTAATTCCGGCTCGTCAAAACTGGTGACTTTCTACTGAACCTCACTCCTGCTTATTGCTGATGACTGTCTTGTCAATAAAACTACTGTCACAAGCAACGTTGGATGAACGTTAGATATCTCTAATATGAGATGAGTAATTAAATATTGAGACAATGGATTAAGCTCAACGCCAATCACTAGCCTCTCTCTTTAACTTATTCGATGTTTATCTCGCGTCACAATAAATAGAGACAGAGGACAGGGACATGGCGACGATTAACGGTACAGGCGGCGCAGATTTTTTATACGGCTCCGACGAAACTTCGACCAATTTGTTGATGAACGGCGACTTCGAAGCATGGGGTAATGACGCCTCTGATCAGTGGGGTCTATTCCATGACCATCAAGTCGCTGGCTGGTACACCCCAGGTAAAATGAAAATTGAACTTCAACAAGGCGACTTCGGCGGCACGCCAGATAATCCTTCGTCTAACACTGTCCTTGAGCTGGATTCAACAGGTAACACGTGGGTGCAACAAGACATCGACGTCACCAACCTGACGGAAGACGGTGATGCATCCATGACGTTGTCATTTGATTACGCGAACCGCTACAAAGGCGACAACCACTCGACCAGCCAATTTGAAGTTAAAGTGATGGATAACGACGGCAACGTCTTATACAGCAAATACTTTGACAACACCCAGTCCAACGAAAGCTACCATAACTTCGAAATCGATTTCTCAGTGCCTGAGGGAACGACGGGCGTTACATTGCGCTTTGAAGGTAAAGGTCAATCTGACAGCTACGGTGCGCTGATCGACAATATTTCATTGACGAATAACGCCGCCGGTAGCCTAGATGACACGATCTATGGCTATGAAGGCGATGATCACATTGACGGTGGCCAAGGCGTCGACACAATTTATGGTGGCGAAGGCAACGACACCATTGAAGGTGGTGAAGGCGACGATACCATTTATGGCAACAACGGCTTCAGTAACGGCACACGTGAGCTGTTAATCAATGGCGACTTTGAAGACGGTTATGGCGACAACACAAGCAACCAGTGGGGCTTGTTCCACGACCATCAAGTCACAGGTTGGTACACACCAGGCACCAATAAGATTGAACTTCAACAAGGTACGTTTGGCGGCACGCCACAAAACGACGTAACCAACACGGTGCTAGAACTTGATAGCCACAGAAACACTTGGGTACAGCAGGATGTAAACATTACAGGTCTTGCTGACGATGGTGATGCAGTACTGTCCTTGAGCTTTGATCACGCGAACCGTTATCGTGGTAGCGACCATTCAACCAGCCAATTCGAAGTCAAAGCATTCGACCAAGAAGGCAAGGTTATCTACTCGAAGTATTTTGATAACACGCAAGCCAACGATCACTATGTTTCGTTTACGGCTGATATCGTTGTTCCTCAGGGCGAAGATTTTGTCACTATCCGTTTTGAAGCGGAAGGTAAGTCAGATAGCTATGGTGCGTTGATCGATAATGTGTCTCTTAAACAAAAAGTAAATGTTGAAGATGACAATGACACGATTTCTGGCGGTGCGGGTAATGACACCATTTACGGTGAGCAGGGCGACGATACGATTGATGGCGGTGCAGGTGATGACACCATTTTTGGTGGTAATGAATCAACCCGCGTTTTTGAACTGTCTCATCAAGATGATGCCACTGTATATGCACTTCAAGGCGAAGATGAAGTCACGATTTCATTGAGTGATTTTACCCATAGTGCTGCATATAACAATAGTGTCGGCTACTACGTATTCGACGAAAATGGCAACGTTATCCGCGCAGCTGTAATTGTTGATAATGTAAAAAATATCACAGACGTGAGCGTTGACATTGATGTGTCTGGAGGCGTGTCATTTGGAATGTTCCTTATACCAAATGGTGACCGTAAAGGTTTTGACGTAGGAGACGTGGAAATCGATCTGTCTGGGTCTAGCTCTACGATTACTCAAGGTAGCGCGAGTTCGGTGGTTTACGTATCAAATGCCGCAGAAAATGGCGATGGAAACGACCACGAAAACGTAGACGGCAACACGTCCTCATGGGAAGACCTTTGGAATTTGGGTGACCGTGACTTCAACGACACAACCTTTAGCATTACGGTTGAGCAAAAGAAAGTGTACTCAGACAATGACACTATCAATGGTGGCGAAGGTAACGACGTTATCAACGGTGGTGGCGGTGATGATGTGATACACGGCGACGCTGGTAATGACAAT
The DNA here is from genome assembly GCF_000621165.1 of Enterovibrio calviensis DSM 14347. Taxonomy (GTDB): domain Bacteria; phylum Pseudomonadota; class Gammaproteobacteria; order Enterobacterales; family Vibrionaceae; genus Enterovibrio; species Enterovibrio calviensis. The sequence continues at coordinate 657,454 of NZ_KK211217.1, forward strand.
ATCAAAGGCGGCAACGGCGATGATACTTTGTATGGCGATGCGGGTGATGATGTTATCAACGGCGGCAACGGTAATGACACCATTTACGGTGGTGATGGCGACGACCTCCTGATTGGTGCAGGTGGTGATGACTCGCTGTTCGGTGGCGCAGGTAACGATGTACTGAGAGCAGGGTATGACAACGACATCGTGATGGATGGTGGCGCAGGTCTCGATCTATATCAAGGTAGTGAAGGCAATGACACCATGTTCTTCGACCAAGAAGACTTCTCTGATATCGCCTTCTTGCAAGAGCACGGCACGATTTATATTGGTAATCGCGGGTTTGACCAATTGATTGTTGAAGGCGATGCGAATGTTGATTTAACCGGTCAATCTTACGGCGTTGCTGAAGATGCCCTTAAACCGATTGCCAATGTTGAAGCGGTTGTTGCCGGTGAGGGCGAACAAACAGTGACAGCAAACGCGTTTGCCATTAAGTCTCAGTCTGACCCTCTGCAATCGGAATCACTCGTTGATCCAGGTGATTGGGATGGATTTGTTGCTTACTTGGGCGAAGGTGACGACACCTTTAATCTGGAAGGGGCAGGCTGGTCCTATGATGCGTCAGCGACGCCGACGGCAGATCTGTCAGCAGATATGATTGCGTTCATGAACCTGACTGAGGCTCAGGCAAGTGATTTGGATTCTTATGTATTCACGACGTCTTCAGGCAGTTCGGTCACAATCTGGACTGATGCGGAAAACATCTACCAAGATGGCGTGGAAATCATCTAATCACGATTGAGTGAAATAATAATAAAAAACCCGCCTGTGGCGGGTTTTTTATTTCTGGAGAAATATTTATTGATTTGTATGAGGTCAATTTAAACTTTTTTCTTTATATTCGCATTCACATTCACATTCATCTTTATCTTCACCTTTGATTTTGGCTTGGATAAATAAGTAATATTCTTTTTGTGCCGATTTATTGTCATCTCGTGCCTATTATCTTTGTATTTAAAATCTACCGGTCTCCTCATCTTGTGATTTTTGTTTTGTGATTTTTCTCTTTTGGTTATTTATAAAATCATTTCATGCCATTTTGCTGTCATTTTTATATCGCTGAAAGTGAAAGTGTAGAAAAGGCTAGTTGTTGGCTTTGGTGATAAACCATTTTAATATTAGTGAGTTGGCGGGTTTTTCTGTCGAGTTCTTTTTCAGTGCTGGCGGTCAAATCGTTTGAATGAAGATAAATTGGTACTTTCATCACTATTTTTAGCGTTTGCTTATGTTTATATTGCCTTTAATATCAATGGTTTGGGTTTGTATTTGATTATTTTGTTGGCGTGTGTGTCTGTTTTCATGCCAAATGTATTAAGAGTTTCTCATTATTTATTATTGTTTTAGTTTTGAGTTATTGAACACGCATTGTCTCGAATCTAGGAAGTGGCTAGTATTACCGCGATTGAAGAGTGAAGCGAATTTATCAAAAAATAGGATTCTGTTGTGGGTCTTTGGCTTGACATTAATTTGCGCTCGAATTTGCCAGTTTCAATGATAAATTAAGGATTGACGATGACAAACGTGACGGGAACTAACGGTCAGGATTTCTTGTACGGTAACCAAAATGAGAGCCAGAATCTTTTGGTGAATGGCGACATGGAATCTTGGGGTGATGATGCTGGTAAAGCACACGCACATATCAAAGACACCTTCTTCTCAGGTTGGTATACGCACAACAATGGAACAATCGAAGTTCACCAAGGTAATGGGAAACTAAATAAAGCACTTCAAAACGACA
>NZ_KK211218.1:0-116935 GCF_000621165.1 Enterovibrio calviensis DSM 14347
TTTCCCACCTTTGGTAATGCATCACCTGCGACTTCATAGTCTTCGACTAACCCACTGCCTGCCGTCTTTGTACCATTCAAGTAAAGAGCTATTAACTTATCAGTAATGCTGAGTACCCCAGCAGCGTTAGCCTCGACGGTATAGTCAAAATGAGGCTCGATTGCTGGTTGCGAATCAAGGTACTTATTCCAAAATGCCAATTCAGATTCTGTTAATTTCAATTGCTCCTCCTGAGCTGCAGTACGCTTAACGTCGCAATAACGGGCGCTTACCAAACCGCCAAAACTGCATTAATCCTTTGTATTAATGACACTTTTAAAAGCTGCCACAGTGACAAAGCGTCCACGTTTATTACCTTGTTATGCCTGGGCTAAACGCTGACAAATCTCTTCATATTCATAGCTAGTAATCTCATAAGGATTACCATATGGGTCAACAAAATAAATAGACCAAGACAGGTTATGATCACTTTCTCTGAAATCAACACCATGATTAGTCAGTTGAATTTTCCACTTATCGTAATTTACTGAATCCACAGAAAATGCCACTGTTGTATTTACCAAAGTTTCAGACTCAAAAAGGGCGATATGAACACCTCCGTTTTCCATTGTTAACGGCCCTCCCTCTAGAAACCAACATTCGAGCGACTCAACTCGAGTGAATCCCAGCACTTCGTTGTACCATTGCTCTGCTATCAAACGATTTGGTGCGTAAATATGAACATGATCTATCTTTTCTAACTTTGGCATGACTACAACCTCCGTGAACTTTTAGGTTGAAAGGAATAACAGTGTATTAGATGACAAAGTGTCGGAATTAAACACGACATTTAGTCCCTTAGTAACAATGCACCATACCTTAACTATTCGTGAGTATCTGATTTTAAAGACTTGTTTAGTCGTTTGGCATTTCAGTTTGTGAAAAAGCTCCAAAATGTCATTTTTCATCACCATGTGTTGGATTTCTTCGATGCTGTTGTTATCAACAGCAAAAAGGTCGGTTCAGATTAGAAAGGGTAGGGTCAAAGGAGGGAGCTATTATTCGAGCAGACAATGCGGAAGAGGGATTCCGCATTGTCGCTATTCTTTGTGTCTTCTTATGACTTGGAGTTCTTCAGCGCCTTCTGTGCTAACACATCCGTCAGTTGGTGCATTTCAGGCATGATTCGGTGAATCAAATGCAGTTGCTGCAACACCATTCTGGCAGAACTGCTTTCTTCATCTCGCCATCTTTCCAAATGCTTACCTAACGCATCAGATAAACATGGCGAGTGTGTCTCAGAGTTGCCTGAAAGGGTGGTGATCAAACAATCGAGTTCTTCATGAATGCCCCGGTGTGCTTTGGATACCAGCTCATGGATGCTGTCATCATCCATTTGCATGCGGTGCGCGCCCAGCGTTGAGATATAGCTCAGCATTGCGTGATTCAAACAAAGAAAACGGAAGCTTTCGTCGATAGCGGTGCGGTAGCGCCCTGGCTCTGCCAGCATATTACTGATGGCGGTGGTGAGTTGGGCGTCTTGGTTGTGCGCTTCTCGACGCGCAACGCGATAGGCCATGGTGTCGCGTTTACCGATGCGATATTGGCCGATGATCTGCGCAAGGTAGTCGCGGTTTGCGGCCACAGAATCTTTCATGATCCCGCGTAAGCGGTGAGCCTGCCAATCTGGCAGTACAAAGCGCACCGCAGCAACCGCGAGTAAACAGCCAATCAAGGTATCACCCAATCGTGGCAGCATCACGGCATAGCCTTCTCCGAGTTGGTTGAAACACATCAACACCAATAAGGTAATAAAGGCGGTTGCAGCGGCATAGTGGGTGGTTCGGAAGGCAAAGAACAGCACCCCAAATAGCACCATCAATACCAGTTGGCCTGTTAAATCAGGGAACAGCGTGAGTAACGGAAGGCCGACGAGTAAGCCAATCAGTGTGCCAGATACCCGTTCTGTCAGCTTACTGCGTGTGGCGGAATAGTTGACCTGACAGACGAATAGCGTCGTCAGCAATATCCAGTAGCCTCGTGTCAGGTCGAACGCTTGAATGATGCCGTAGCCTACGCCCAGCGCCAAACTCAAGCGCACCGCGTGACGAAACAGCAAGGATTTTGGCGTCATCTGCGCCCAAACGCGGACACATTTTTCTTTGAAGCCGTGGGCATTGGAATCTGGGATTTCTTTGTCTTCGTCGTTGATCGTTGCATCAGGATTGCTGATGTTAGATAGCTGACGCTCAACCGTGGCGAGGTTATTGAACAGGAAATCGAGTTGCCCTAGTAGCAGGTTCCACTCAGGGTTGTTTTCCGCTTTGATATACAGCAGCGACTCATGCAGTTCATCCAGCGCTTTCACGCTTTCTTCGCCATGGCGATAGGGGCGAGACAAGGTCAAGCAGTGAGAGACTTCCAAGCATGCTTTGGACTGCAGGTGCAACAAACGTTGAAGGCGGAACATGACATCGCTATGGAAAAACACTTCTGCTAAATCTTGGTAGCGAGAGTGGGAAGAGTTAGCGCGTTCGTGAATATCTTGAGCCAGAAAGTAAATCTTGAGCAGCTGACGTGTGTCGCTGTTCACGCGACCACGACGCATTCGGTTCATGAGAGCTGTTTTGGCGCCGTTCAGCGCGTTAACGACTTTGATGTTTTCATTCGCATCTCTCAGGCGCAATGGCTGAGGGTTGATGTTTCTGCTGGGATGAAACATCTGAGACTTTTGGTCGAGATACTGAGACAAGGTGTTAAATACAAGGGCGAGGCTTTGTTGTACCGGCTGCAAAGGCCAAAGAAGCAGCCATACTAATGAAATAAAGCCGTACCACGCTGCACCTGCGATAAGCAGGGAAGGCTGATACCACAAAGAGACTGATTCATGCGCACCGAGCATGGTATATATCGCGGTGAGAACGGATGCAAATGCAATGCTGGTATACCGCGGACCAATCGCCCCCAACATAATGAAGCTGAAGGTAGAAACAACCATTCCTGATACAAATAAAAGGGGATACTCAAACAGTATCTCGACAGAAAAGGTGGTGATGGCAAAACAGAATAACGTGGTGATCAACGCGGAGAATCGGCCGGAGAAATTGTCATCCGTTTCCGCCAGTGCAGAAGCAATAATGCCTAGAACTAGGGGCGTGATTGCTTCTGACGCGCCATACCACCAACAAGGAATCGCGACGCCTACCAGAGCAATGAAAACTCTCACGCTATAATTGATACGACTGTTGGCCCAGTATTCACGGAATGTAAGCGAAGTGCGTTTTGAAATCATGAGAACGAAACTGGAGGAAGAATGGGAGTAAGATAGCAGATTGACGCCTTCATCCAAGGGGTGAGATCAAATTCGATGTCATTTTCGCTTTTATCATCCCAAGCATCTTCAGATTTCTTGGATACAACATCATTTTGTTGTATTTCATTCACCTAGTCCCTGCTAGACCGTGAGAAGGAAGCGAGAAATTGTTATCATCGGTGTTGTTATTCCTAAGATAGAAACCGTTCATGAAATTGTCTGCCAGTAAGCTTGCTCAATGGTGTGTGCAGGGCGATCACTACAGCATCGCATTGTGCGACTACCACCTAGTCTTTGAGTCAAAACAGCTCACAGAGACTGTTCCTTTTGCGATTTGGGACGGTCAATGCAGGCTTACCCGTGGTTTGCTCTGGGGCAAAGTCACTTTTATTGTTTCTCCTTCTGATCAACCCGCGCGTTCTATCTCTGTGTATGGCCTGCCTTGGCAAGATTTAACCGCGTTTGTAAATCGCATCACCGATGCGTATCAATTGTGGCTGGGCAAACAACAAAACAAATTCATGTTGATTGAGCACGAGTTGATCGCGCTGCGTGACGAGATCCGAGATCACAAAGGTTACTTGCGTGATGCTGACTTGCAGCAATGGCTGGCGAAAGCCCGTTCGCAAATTGAAGAGTTAGGTGTTAATCCTCAGGTTGCCGCCTTGGCGAACCCTGAGCTTTATCAGTCGCTGTTCGTGTGGCTACAAAACGGCAGCGCCATGCGGGATGCGCAAAATGCCAAATGGACGAAAAACCAACTAGCACGCTGGTCTCAGTGGTTTGATGGCATAGAGTCCTCACCGCTCAATTCTTCGCAGCGACAAGCGGTTCTTATGGATGACAACCATAACTTGCTGCTCGCGGGCGCGGGGTCGGGCAAAACCAGTGTGTTGATGGCGCGAACGCAATATCTTGTAGCCAGCGAACAAACCACGGCTGATCGCATTGTGATGTTGGCGTTTGGCAAAAAAGCCAGTGAAGAGATGTCTCAGCGGTTGCTCTCTGCCGGTTTGAAAGAGGTACAGGTGGCAACGTTCCACAGCTTTGCGACCCGAGTAATCAAAGAAATCACAGGAAGTGCGCCAGTATTGTCGTCGTTAGCAACGGATGAAGAAGCGAAACTGGCGTGGATGACATTGTGGTTGGCAGAAAACTTGTCACAGCCAGCAATTGAAAAACGATGGTTGAAGCATCTATCGCAGTGGCAAGTTTCAGGGTTGAGCAGCGAAAGAGCGCTGGCAGAACAAGCGCATGAGCCTCGTCTTCATAAGTGGTTATGGCGACAGGTTGATTTGCTTATTCAGCAAGACAAGTCGCAATCGGCGTTTCGTGGTGTGGTGAAAGGGGACGCCCGAGCGGAAAGTGAATTCGCATTGGTATGGCCGTTGATGCGCAGCTATCAACAGCATCTTTCTCAAGCCAATGAGCACGATTTTAACAGCCTGATAAAAACAGCAACCAAACTGCTATCGAAAAAGAGCAACACATTCTCCGCGCAATATGACCACATCATGGTGGATGAATACCAAGATATTTCGCCTTCGAGAATGGCAATGCTAGAGGCGCTGTGCGGCGGTAAGCGAGAACGTTCGCCTTCGCTGTTTGCAGTCGGGGATGACTGGCAGGCCATTTATCGTTTTGCAGGGTCAGATGTCAGCTTAACCACTGACTTCTTGTCGCGATTCCCTGCTGGCGTGATTAATTATTTGGATGTGACCTATCGCTTTCACTCTCAAATAGGGGCTGTCGCTAACCCGTTCATTCAAGAGAACCCCAGGCAAATCACCAAACCACTCAATAGCCAGAAAGTGCAGAAGAAGAAAGGCGTGCACCTTTTGGCGACGGAATCGATGGAAGAGACGTTAGCTAAGCTGGCAAATACCGTGGGTGATCGCGATGTCACTCTGATGATGATTGGGCGTCAACACGCCAGTAAACCAGCTGATTTGGCATCGTGGCAAGCGCGTTGGCCCTCACTAAACATAACGTTTGTGACGGCTCACGCCAGTAAGGGCTTAGAGGCTGATTTCACATTTATCCTTGATGTGAATGAGGGGGTGTTTCCTGCCAATAACCAAAGTGAAGGGCTTGAGTATGCACTGTTAAGCGTTGATGGCGAGATGGTTCATGCTGAGGAGCGACGCTTGTTCTATGTGGCACTCACCCGTGCTAAGCAAGAGTGCTGGATCTTCTCACAACCAGAGAAACCTTCTGAGTTTGTAAAAGAACTCTGGCAAGGTGATTATCCGGTAACGGTAAAACTGCCCAAAAAAGCGCTCCAATCTACCCAGTGATGAATGTCTGGTCTTTGTTGAGGGCGGATAACGCTTGAACGCGTGAGCGGTGGAATGGGGTATCAAGCGGCATCCGCGTCTTTGTCACTGTATTGCGCGGCAATATCAACAAACTGATGTTCGCACGCAAGAAACGCGTCAACGATGGCGGGGTCAAAATGGGTTCCATTGCCCTGCAAAATGATCTCTTTGGCTTTTTCATGGCTAAACGCGGGTTTATAGACCCGTTTAGAGATCAACGCATCATAAACGTCCGCGAGGGCCATTAAGCGCCCTGACAGCGGGATTTTTTCTCCGGTTAACCCTAGCGGGTAACCAGATCCATCCCATTTTTCATGATGTGTCGCCGCAATTTCCTTGGCGAAGCGCAAGAACGCAATGCCATCAACGCTTTTTTCCGTGATTGATAACGCATCAGCGCCTAACTGCGCGTGGGTTTTCATGATCACAAACTCTTCATCGGTCAGTTTGCCTGGCTTGAGAAGAATCGCGTCAGGAATGCCAACTTTGCCCACGTCATGAAGCGGCGCGGATTTATAAAGTAGATCTATCGTTTCATCGTTAAGGTAAGCCGCATATTTGGTTTGTCTGCGCAGCGTATAGGCGAGTGCGCGAACGTAATTTTGTGTACGGAGAATATGTGCGCCTGTTTCGTTGTCCCTCACTTCCGCGAGCGTCGAAAGCCCAATGATGGTGGCATCCCGTGTTCGATTGATTTCGTCATAACTGGCATGAAGGTCGCCCAGCATCTTGTTGGTGTAGTGAGCAATAATGCCCAGTTCACCCACATGATTGGAGGGAAGGGTTTGATCTAACTGGCCACTCGATGCGAGCACCATAGTGTGGGTTTGACGCTCCAATTGCTGGTGGATCAAGTCAGCCCCATTTTTAGAGATCACCGCGATATAACCAACGACCACGAGTGCAACGAAGAAGAATTCCTTCAGAATGCTATCAATATCGGCAATCGCGGGTTTGTGTTCAGAATGCTCGACCAACCAAAGCAAATCTTTGGTAACGACCAAGCCCAAGAGTACGGTGACCATGACAACGAGAAACATCGCCCCCAAACCAATTTGCCCAGCTAGCGGCGTGCATTGATCTGGTTCATCTTGCCATTGAGCGGGGCATTCAAAATGATGGCGCGTGTTGTCGATGGCCAAGTCTAGGCTGATCACAATGCCCAATAGTGTTATGCCAAACATCACCTTCAAATTGCTGTCCATAGGGAAGTCATAGAGCACGCCGTACCACGTCGCAAAACCTATTCCTGCGATCGCGAACGTAGTGATATTCGCCAGCAGGCTGACCTCACCATGGTAAAGGGTGCGAAGAATTAATCGCACGAAGAAGAGGGCGATAAAGACTGTCGCTGTTTGAATCAGTAAGACAGCCGTGGGGAGAGAATCAATAAAGGGGCACACTTTAGAGCCATAGAGGGTGAACACAATAACCGCGACGACATAGTGAATGATGGCCCGTTTGGGAGACTGTACCCTTGCTCTTTCCGTCATATTCTCTTTCTCTTTTGGGGAGTGAAAGCGTTTAGTTTGTAAGGCTGGCGCTAACGCCACATTGCATCAGCGTTTTTTCAGCGAGCAGTTCCGTCACCAGCACATGAAAATAGAACGGCGCCTTGCCAGAACGCATTTGTTGTTCAGGTTCATTCAAGGCGTTTTTCGTTAACGAACCAAACTTCTTGAAGACAATGGATGACGACTCACCCGTTATCGCCATGCCAAGCTTCGCGCAAGTGGAGAGGTTGTTCATCAAGGATATATGCATCCTATGTTCGTCTGCGTCGCTGACCCCTAACACCGCAAAATAGTCATTGTTCCGCAGCCAAATCTCTCCATTTTCGATTATCTGTTTTTCTCCCGAACTCATGCTTGCCCACGGCTTTTCAAACCCCAGCACTTTGAGCGTTTTCTTGATGTTCTCTGTTGGTGGATAGCCTTTTCCTTCGGAAGAATATGCTGACACGGAGTAAGCCGAGAACGTCATCACACACCCAAAAAGGAGAAGAGCGGACGTGAAACGCCGCAAACCGCTGTTAACCACATGCACCACGTTTATCTAAGAATGTTCTCTAAGTGTAGACGGATGAATTAATTTTTCGATGAATCCCTAGTTCGAAGATTATGTCTGGCTGATGATTCACATCACAGAACCCATGATTCCCTGTATTTTCACGTGGGGGTAATAAGTAGCGAATGGGCATAAATCAATAAAATATAAGGAAATGAAGAGTGAGTTACGAATAAAGACAGCCAACTAGTTTGTTGAATTTACGCGATCTTTTGCCTATATATTAATGATAGAAAAAAGAAATGTTGGTCATGAGATATGCGAGTGATGTGTTAAAAATTCTGACATTTACCATCAGCATGTAACTGACTCTACGCACTAGAAATACGTATTTCCGGCGAGGGATAGCAATGAATACAAACTCGGCACCAGCAAAAAGTCCGCCGGCAAAAGCAAAAGAACGTGTGATCATGGGCCTTCAGGCCATGGATTTTATCCAGCACGGTACTGAAGCGTCATTGGAAATTGTCACGCCCCTCGGACAAAGGCTTAATTTCAAATCTAATTTTATTGGTTTTGATGACCAACAACATATTTTCTTTACGATGCCAAAGCTGAATAAACGTGAATATGAAGAGTTTTTCATGGAAGGCTTTAACGTTGATATCGAAGGCATCTCTGAGCAAGGCGAAGGGGCATTGGTGCGTTTTAGAACACGCATCGCACATGTGGTGTTACGTCCTATTCAAGTGCTGGTTTTTCCCGTTCCTCAGCAAGCAAAACTGGTGTTACTACGAAACGAAGTGAGATATGACTTGCGTTTGCCGGGCGATATTCAGCTGTCGAACAGAAAGTTGGGTGTGATTTTGACGGACGTGTCATCAGGAGGTTGCGGATATAGTTATGAAGCTATTTCGCCAGAATTTGATGTCGACCAAAAGATCGTTTTAGAAGTGGTTAACAAAGCAAACGGGGATACTTACGCACTGAGTGGTTCGGTGAAAAATGGTCGTAAAAAGCGAGGTAAACAAACGTATGGGATGGTGTTTGATGAACCCGGAAAGGCTAACTGCCGTCGCTTACTGTCAACCTTGATTTATGATGGGACGAAATACGTATTTAGAAACCCCAAAAAAGACACAGGGCCAGGTGGAAGTTAAGCACTAGCGACATGAATTGTCGTGAAAAAACAAAGCGCGAAAAGCACCGGATCTCATCGGTGCTTTTTTTGTATTTGTGTTGTTGAGTTTGTTAGTCAAAAGGCGCTAAGAGCTGCTTCAAATCAAATAATTAACAAAAAACGTCTCATTTCTGATTACATGAGAAATCTTGTCTAAACTTAGCGGATAGCGTTATAAATCAGAGCTTTTCATGAATGACCTGAATGTTGATAACCATTTTGTTACAGCTGCCGTTGTTGCCGCAGAACTGTACAAAGCACGGGAAATCGCCAATGACATTTCATTGACGGCGAGCAATGCTCGTGCGCTGGCGTTGCGCGCAGGTCAAGGGGCGGCGGGTTTTCGTGCCATCACTGATTTCATTGATCAGTTAGCCGAAACCACGGTTCAGACGTCAGATACCATCAATTTTAAGGCTGTGACTATCAGTCGCTTAGCGACGGATATCGTGCGGAGTGAACGAACAATTGCGCGTTTTAATCAGGCAGCGAAAGCCAGCCACGATGCTCAGTTTGTGCAGAGTATTATTGATCCTATCGTGCACATGAAAAATGACCACGCGATCGTGCTACGACAGTTTCATCGCGAAGTGGCTCAATTATCCGAACTTCTGGAAAACCTTGCGAGAGAGATAAAAACGGCATCTGTGCTGTCTGCCATGTCTCGTGTGGAAGCGTCCCAATCAGGGAAAAAATTTGAAGAAGGGCTAAATGTGGTGGCAGACAATGTATCAACTGCTGCTGAGCGTATTCAAGTACATATCATGCTCTCTCAGTCGCTATGTCGAGAATTGTCAGACGACTATTACTGAGGTCATTAGCAATTATAGGAACGGCTCTTATGCCTCGGAGATAGGCTTTAATGATTACAAAAGAAATCTATTCAGGCGAAACACATCAGTGGTTTATGTTTGGTCGAGATCCCTCTAAGCCCGAAAAAATCATAGATACAAACCAGTATATGATTCGCACCCCCAAAGGTGCCTTGTTGATGGATCCTGGTGGCATTGAAATATTCTCGGCGATGCTGGCATCTGTCGTAAAACAAATTCCCATCACGCACATTACGCATTTGTTTGCCTCTCACCAAGACCCCGACATTATTTCGTCGCTAGGGCTTTGGGACACGGCATTAAAAGGCGCGAAGCTTCATGCGCCTTGGCTGTGGGAAGGGTTTATCCGTCATTTCGGTATGGAAAATATCGAATATGCCCCGATTGCAGATGAAGGTGGTACGCTGGTTTTAAATGGCGTTGAAGTGCGGTTTATTCCTGCTCACTATCTGCATGCATCAGGCAATTATCATGTCTATGATCCTGTTGCTAAAATTTTAATGAGTGGTGATGTTGGTGCCGCTTTGGAAGCGGATGATGCGCCATTGGAAGTGGAAGATTTCGAAGAGCATATCCCGAAAATGCAGGGGTTCCATCAACGTTGGATGCCGTCGAACGAAGCAAAAAATGACTGGGTCAAGCGAGTCAGAATGTTAGATATTGAGATGATGTGCCCACAGCATGGTCGCGTGTTTACAGGCAAAAACGTTGGTAAGTTTTTGGATTGGTTTGAAAAGCTCGATGTCGGTGTTGCTATCAAATAGGCCGATATCCTGACGTTGAGATACTCTGCAGATGCCCTGATTACTGAATAGAAGCAATAGAAAAGAGCGCCAGTGGCGCTCTTTTCTATTCTCTGAAGACAAGCAATAGATTGAGCGCTTCACCGGGGTCAATTTGGTGATTTGCGTCATCGGAAAAAAAGCGATTAAAACCTGCGAGCCTTGGGTCGTCATTGTTGATGTGATGAAAGCCCATACTCCAATTGCTAAATTGACGCTTGGTGATACTTTTGCGCATGAGTTCGACAATCGAATAGTGCCGATGATCGTGACATATCACATCAAAAAGTGGGTAGAGCACGTCTTCCTCACCTTCAATGACCTGAATAAAGTCACCGTCTTTGTAAAGAAGCATTCCGGTCACACCGATCTCTTCGTTGTTTTTGCGCATCGAAGCAAGCATATTTGAAAGCTCAAGCTCGCTAAAAGGGTGTTCCCCGCTACTGATATAGACAAGCTGTCTTAGTGTGTCACTCATTGTTCGCCCTATTCCCTCGATCTATGCCTCACCTAGTAAGTATGTATTAAGTCTCGGTATTTGCACGACAATTTAATGCTTTCACGTAGAGAACAGAACTTTCTATGTGTTGTTGGTTTAAGAAGTTGAGCCAACGGATTTGGTGTGGCTGAAGTTTGTCTCCGGGACCTTTAATTTCCACAAATTGGCATTGTTTTCCTTTTACCATGAATAAGTCCGGATGCCCGGCTCGGTTGGATTTTGGATCAAAGAGAATGCGCTCAACACATCGAATGATCTGCGTCGCAGTGAACGTAGTGCTTATCGCCTCTATCAATGGCCTATCGACGAGCTGCCATTGCACCCAATCATTGGTGATGCCGGTTTTTTCATCGTATACATCAAGCAACGAATAGGTGCCTTCTTGAAGATCAAGGAAGCGTTTCTCTATCAGCGAGTTCCTGTTTTCGACAAATTCAGGGGAATACATGTCTCTCGGTGAACGCTGAAAAGGGTGCATAAATGCCCCTTTAGTAGGAGAAAAAATAATGTCCCAGAATAGAAGCCCAAACACAGCGTTCAGCACCGCATTTTCACAAAACCAAACTGTCCATCCTTGCGCTTCATAGGCCAATGCTGCAACACGCTCAACGCGTTGTTCGATGTCCATTGAGCACGTAACACTGGAAAACTGTTGGGGTGGAACGGCAATATTCTCCAAAAGGAGAGGGGACAAGGATCCGTCGGATTTTGCGGCTTTTTTGGCGATTTGCCTTGCGAGTCGCTGCGCCACCTCTTTTTCATCTTCGTTGATGGGAAGGCGCAACATGGATTCGATCCATTCACATGCGAGGTTAACGTTCTTTTGCTTAATCGCGATGCGCGCGAGCCTCTCGCGTGCTGGCGGTAAGTCGGATTGAGCAAACAAGGTTGTCGCTGTTTCTAAATCATCAACGCGTTCTGCATCTCTTGCTAGTCGGTTAGCTAAACGATCCCATTTTCTGCGTAGTGGTGGCCAATTTGGCTTTTGAGGCAGCGCATCTATCATTGAAAGTGACGATTTAACCTCTTTATTTTCAGTGAGTTTTACTAAATCGTCGTTTAGTGTCGAAAAAATTAGCCAATCTTCCACTTGGTCTCTGGAGTTAAACAGTCTGTCTCGATAAAGAAGTGGTACTCTTTCGAACCGATAAATACCTAAGTCACTTAAAACAAACTGGCTAAGGTCTTGTCGTGAATTACCAAAATATAACAAGAGAAAGACAGGCAGCACGTCATGCGAAATGCAGAGGCAGTCAAATGTCATTGGCGGGATATCTCTCCCTTCTTGTAACACCACAATGTCGTCTACGAGATCAGCTTTCTTAGCTGATGGTTTGAGTACGGATGATAAGTGCGCATCTGAGGATGAAAAGTGCTTAATGAGTTCAGGCTTGGTCATGAGATCGGCTGCAACTCGTACTGGTGGTGTTCGTGTGGCGCGAATGATGTCGCACTCGACAATCTCTCGAATTGCCACATCAATATCAGTGATTTCGGCGTAATGGAGTTTGTCTCGACGAAACCAGTTTCCTTTGCGTGAAAGCAATCTCACCGTCAGCAGCTTTGCGTCTGTGGAGAGGTCTGCAAAAGAAGCTAGCCAAGTTTTTTCTGTTTTTGTCAGCAGATCTTCATAGCGTTGCGTGACGATATCTACGATGGATAAAAAGTTGTCGAGATAATAGCGCGCAGGCAAAACCTCGGTAGGGTGGTTTTCCATATCATCCTGTTTTTTCAAGGGGTACGCACGCTTCATAGAATGGTATTTTTTGATGTTTATCGACCCAGTATGGCAGGGGTCATTTTGTTTTGATAGAGGTTCTCGGCTCGTGAAAATCGTTCGCTTAATGACTGTGTTAATGGTGTTCTTGGCATTCAACGTGTTTGCTAAGGCGGCAGACAATGCAATCAATAGCACCCTGCCCATCAAAGCGGCGGATTGCCTGATCGTTGATGATGCGGGCAATATCTTAATGGTTCATGAAGTGATAAGCGGCAAGTACGCCATTCCTGGCGGAGCCATCATTGATGATGAGTCGCCATCAATGGCTGCTATCAGAGAAGTTTATGAGGAAACCGGTTTTCATGTCTCAGTAGGAGAGATGATTGCACGAACGTATAACTCTGCGATTTTTGCGTGTCAGATAAACTCACCGACGCCCTATTTTGTCGATCAAACCGGCAAACGCGTTGTGATGGGATGGTCTGCTCCGCACTTTGGTAAAGAAGTGAAGCGGGTTCTCCTTTTGCCAAACACGGCACGTGTTCGAAATAACTACCGCTTTCCTGAACATAAATGGAGGTTCCCCAAGTGGGTGCCGATGGTTCAAGCCAGTGATTTTGTGTTGTCCCCAAGAGAAGATAAAGCGCTGACGCCGTTTTATCGGGGTCAGTTACATGCCCTTCAAACCTTACACAGCGCAAGCATTTCGAGCCGCGGATACACCTATGTCAGTAATACTGTGATTGCGTTTGGGGGGCTGTTTACGCCACTTTTCTTCGTTTTTTCTTTGGCCTTTATTCGCGCGTTTCACGGACACCGTGCTTTGTTAATTTATGGGGCAGGTTTGCTCGGGGTATCAGTTCTTTCGTTGTTGCTGAGCACGGCGATTGAATTACCGAGACCCTATTTCATTGACCCTGTGTTTGGTGAGCAAGATACCATTGGCTACACACTCCCTAGTATGAGCTTGGCGTTGACTGTTTTCATGTTTAGTTGGTTTGTGCTGTGTTGGGACAAAGAAAAACAACCGAAAGGACGAAAGCGATTGGCACTGTTGGGTATCGTTGCCGTCATTGTAGTGAGCGGAAAAGCCTTGCTGCAAGGCGAACATTTTCCATCCGACCTTGTTATCGGTGCTTTGATGGGGGTGGGGGCGAGCTTTGCACTTCGGTGGGTAAAAGATTTACGTTTTTCTAATCGAAACCGCATGCTGACGTCGGCGAGATTTTGGCTGCTGGCTTTTGTGTTTAATGCGGTAATCGGGCTTTGGATTCATAAGCCCCAAATTATCTACCTCTCAGCGATTTGCTTGGGCACATATTGCTCATTATTGTGCTTAAAGCTATACCCGATTTACGTGTCGGCCGTTCGGCGTCCGGCAAAAGTGACATTTTTCGCGTTGGCGACAGGGGGTATTCTGTTGCTGGTAACGGGGAATCTGTATGTGACGGGCAAGTATGCGATTAATCAAATCGTCGTCGCCATGAATTGTGGAACTGCTTGGGCAATCGCCGTGCTGCTGTTGGTTGTCACACCGAGAGTGTTTCTGCGTTTGATGCGCTAATCGTATTGTTGATTACGTGTTTGAATAATTTGGATTAAAAAGCGGTTGAGTATGCACAGCGATGTTGTGTGTTTTCAGCCGCTTTTCGTTATTGATGAGCATCATTTCCACTTTGAAGCACCTCACACCTGAGGTAAAGTGTGTGGCATTGAATTCAACGCAATTTGCCAGAAACCGTATGGAATAACGGTGAGCATACTGGCCTCAGGGAGCATGATGTTACCAGCACTTACCCATCAGCACACACTTGAACCTGTTGTTGGGCGCTATCTGGATGCGCTCAAAAGCAATGGTTTTCATGGTGATGTAGAAACCTTCTACGCAAGCCGACTTGCTGTCGCGACAGATAACTCTGTCTATCAACTTTTGCCACAAGCCGTGGTTTTCCCTACGTCAATTCAAGATCTGTCGATGATTGGCTCGCTATGCCAACAGTCTGAATTTGGTGAGATCCGTTTCTCTGCGAGAGGGGGCGGCACGGGGACCAATGGGCAATCTTTGACTCAACACATCGTGGTTGATTTGTCTCGACACATGCGCAGCATCCTTGAAGTGAACGCCGAGGAAGGCTGGGTTCGTGTTCAAGCGGGTGTGGTGAAAGACGCGCTCAATGACGCGCTTAGACCCCACGGTTTCTTCTTCTCTCCTGACCTTTCCACCAGTAATCGCGCAACGGTTGGTGGCATGGTGAATACTGATGCATCGGGTCAAGGGTCGTTACGCTATGGCAAAACGTCGGATCATGTTTTGGGTCTTACCGCTGTCATGGCTGATGGTTCGCTGTTGGAAACAGACACGTTTTCAATGGAAGAGATTGCCGACAATCAGCGCCAAGATTTTGCAGGGCATGCATTGCGAACGGTCGCGGAAATTTGCCGTTCAAAACGTGCAGAGATTGACGCCAAGTTCCCACCATTGAACCGCTTTTTGACAGGCTATGATCTTAAAAATGCCTATCAACCTGAGTCAGATACTTTCAACATCGCGCGCGTGCTGTGTGGCGCTGAAGGCTCCTTGGCATTTATTGCTGAAGCCAAACTCAATATCACGCCAATCCCGAAAGCGCGCACCTTGGTCAATGTGAAATACGACAGCTTCGACTCCGCTCTGCGCAGTGCGCCAGTGATGGTGGAAGCAAAAGCATTGTCCGTTGAAACCGTTGACTCTCGCGTATTGAACCTTGCGCGAGAAGATATTGTTTGGAACACGGTGAAAGACTTACTGACCGATGTTCCGGGCAAAGTGATGCAAGGTATCAACGTGGTTGAATTCGCGGGCAATGACATCGAGGAAGTTAACGCTCAAGTCACGGCACTGGTGGCACGTTTAGACGTGTTGGTTGAAGCGGGCGATCAGGGTGTGATTGGGTATCAAGTCTGTGACGATCTCCCGTCGATTAACCGCATCTACAACATGCGCAAAAAAGCAGTCGGTTTGTTGGGCGCGACCAAAGGCGCAGCCAAACCTATCGCATTTGCTGAAGACACCTGCGTACCGCCAGAGAACCTCGCTGACTACATTGTTGAGTTTCGTGAATTGCTCGATAGCCACAAGCTAGATTACGGCATGTTTGGCCATGTTGACGCAGGTGTACTTCACGTTCGTCCTGCGCTTGATATGTGTGACCCTGAACAAGAGCGTCTGATGAAGACAATTTCTGATCAGGTTGTGGCGCTGGTCGCCAAATATGGCGGTTTGATGTGGGGTGAGCACGGCAAAGGCTTCCGCTCTGAATACGGGCCTGAGTTCTTTGGCGATGAACTGTTTAACGAGTTGCGTAAGGTTAAAGCAGCATTTGACCCTGATAATAGAATGAATCCGGGGAAAATCTGTACGCCGTTTGATAGTAACGAAACGCTGGTGAAAGTAGACGGAGAAAAGCGCGGTGCGCTAGACCGCCAAATCCCAGTCGTGACGCGAGACAGTTTCCGTCAGGCGATGGAATGTAACGGCAACGGGCTGTGTTTTAACTACGACACAAGCTCGCCAATGTGTCCGTCGATGAAAATTACCTATGATCGTCGACATTCGCCGAAAGGTCGTGCCGGTATTGTTCGTGAATGGCTGCGTTTGCTTGCCGAACAGGGCGTCGACCCACTTGCGCTTGAAAAAGACCTCAACGAGAAAACACCGTCGGTTCGCCAGATTGTTGCGCGCTTCAAAAACACATGGCTTGCTAAGAAAGACGAATACGATTTCTCGCATGAAGTGATGGAGGCCATGAACGGTTGTTTGGCGTGTAAGGCGTGCGCAACGCAATGTCCGATAAAAGTGGATGTGCCGAGTTTCCGCTCTCGCTTTATCAATCTTTATTACAGTCGCTATCAGCGTCCTGCCAAAGATTATTTGG
The DNA here is from genome assembly GCF_000621165.1 of Enterovibrio calviensis DSM 14347. Lineage (GTDB taxonomy): Bacteria > Pseudomonadota > Gammaproteobacteria > Enterobacterales > Vibrionaceae > Enterovibrio > Enterovibrio calviensis. The sequence goes on from NZ_KK211218.1 coordinate 16,546, forward strand.
TCGCAAACATTGAATCCATGCTGCCTTGGATGGCCAAAGCGCCCGTTATCGTTAACACCTTTACCCAACCTAAGTGGGCACAGGCGGCCACCAAGAAAGCGATAGGGTATGTTGATACTCCTGCATTATCGGTGCCTACGCTGATGGAATCACTTGACGGTCATCATGCTGTTAAGTTTGATTTGGAGTGGCTGAAAGCATTGAGTGTGGAAGAGCGCTCGCGTTATGTATTGATCGTGCAGGACCCATTTACCAGTTTCTACGAAGCGGATGTCGTGAGCGACTTGGTTCGCCTCGTTGAAAAGCTGGGTAAGAAACCGATGTTGCTGCCGTTTAAGCCAAACGGTAAGGCACAACACATCAAAGGGTTTTTGAAGAAGTTCGCTAAAACTGCGGCAAATACCTCCGAGTTTCTTAATCAGGTCGCTGAGCTGTCTATTCCAATGGTTGGCGTCGACCCTGCTTTGGTACTTTGCTATCGCGACGAATACATTGAAATCCTCGGTGACAAGCGCGGAGATTTTACGGTATTAACTGCGCACGAATGGCTATTGGATGAAATCCAAGAAGTACCAGCGAAAGACAATGTCGACAATGACGCTTGGTATTTGTTTGCGCATTGCACAGAGAAAACCAAGTTGCCTAACGCTGAAGCTGAGTGGGGACGTATCTTCACGCACTTTGGCGGAAAACTGGAAACCGTTCCTGTAGGTTGTTGTGGCATGGCGGGTACCTACGGACATGAATCAGACAAGTTGGAAAACTCCAAAGGCATCTATGGCCTAAGTTGGAAGCCAAGACTCGAAGATCTGCCAAAATCTCGTTGCATGGCGACAGGCTATTCATGTCGTAGTCAGGTGAAACGTTTTGAACATAAAAAACTGTTCCATCCGGTGCAGGTATTGCTGAGAATGGCGTAAAGCTTGGCATAACCGTCCAGCAAGCGACGATGTATCACAAGTATCTAAGGGAGCGATAAGCTCCCTTTTTGCTGACTAGGTGGACATGAATGTGAGTGCTGTCTTAATAGTTAGCCGAGGCTAAATGAGTCAACTGATAGTCTTACCCATAACGATGTCGTTAATGGTGAGGAGTTGTCATGAATATGCTTCAACCACATATTACGTTTCATGGTGTTTGCAGAGACGCCTTACTTTTCTATCAAACTGCTCTAGGTGGCAAAGTAAACACGGTGACCACTTTCAATGATTCGCCGGTTGAGTTTCCTTCCCACATTCTCGATCGAGTCATGCATGCCGAGTTTGTTTCTCCAGAAGTGCGTTTTCTAGCGTCTGACGGGTTGGATGATTCATTGGCCCAAGGCTCTGGAGATGTGGCTTTTCATGTTTCGTTCAGTGAAGAACGCCGACAAAGTGAAGTGTTTATGGCACTGTCGGATAGAGGGCAAGTTATTATGCCGCTGGATTATACGTTTTGGGGGGTGAAGTTCGGTATTGTCACTGACCAATTTGGTATTCGATGGATGTTAAGTTGTTCCGAACAGGAAGGTTAAAGGCACATTTGCATTCGATCACGCTTCTATCGTGTGTCGATTAAACTCGATCAAACACCAATCAAATTCTCATAAAAAGAAAGCCCCAGCCAATGAAGCTGGGGCTTTTTATTTCGGAACAACAGTGACGTTTTGAACGCCAAAAGTTCCTGCGCTGTGAGGTTTAGTCTTCGTTAGGGCTTAGCCAGCGGTATGTCACACCAGCAATAAAGGCGCCGATCAAAGGAGCGACCCAGAACATCCAAAGTTGCTCAATCGCCCAATCCCCAACTATTAATGCAGGCCCTGTACTTCTTGCTGGGTTAACTGAGGTATTGGTAATTGGGATACTGATCAAGTGAATCAGAGTGAGAGACAGACCGATTGCGAGCCCTGCAAAACCTGGGCTGGCAAGTTTATGGGTTGCCCCCATGATGACAATCAAGAACATGAAGGTCATGACGACTTCGGTGAGGAAACCTGACAGCATGTCATAGCCACCCGGAGAGTGCTCGCCATAGCCGTTAGACGCTAAGCCGCCGGCAAGGTCAAATCCAGGTTGTCCGCTGGCAATGATGTAGACAGTGAAAGCACCGAGTATGGCTCCTAAAACTTGAGCAACAATATAGGGGAGGAGATCACTCGTAGGGAAACGGCCACCTGCCCATAAACCGACTGAGACAGCAGGGTTTAAATGACAGCCTGAAATGTGGCCAATGGCGTAAGCCATGGTGACGACAGTGAGACCAAACGCAAGAGCAACACCTAAGAAGCCAATGCCAAGCTCGGGGAATGCAGCGGCAAATACGGCGCTACCACACCCACCGAGTACGAGCCAGAATGTGCCGATGAACTCAGCCGTAAGTTTTTTCAACATATTATAACCTTCTATTACAAAAAGTTTTGGAGAGAGGGAATACCTTACTCAGAAAGTCTAGTAGAGCTTTCACCCGCCTAGGTAAATAAATCTAGCGAACTATACTGAGTGATTGATGAATACTGTTCTTTCGTATGGGCGCGCCAACAAATGGTAGTAATGACTTACCACAGGCTTTATGTGTCACAACTGAGTGTGGCTATCGGAGAGAGGTAGCCGCTTGATCCATTCATCGCTGTCCAGACGTATATGTGTTAACGTTGAAAAATCATAGAGTTGGCTAACGAGGCTATAAAATGATTAAAATTGCGGTGATTGTTGGACTGATCATTGTCGGTTTATTGGCTGCCAAATTTCTTGATGAAAACGCACAGAAGAAAGTATTGATTGGCCTGTGTGTGCTCGCGGCGCTTGCGTCCTTGGGACTGGTGATTTCTGAATTGATGCGATAGAAAATGTATATGACGAACTAAAAAGCGAACCTAATGGTTCGCTTTTTTGGTTTTGGATTCAGTTATCGAGCCGCTGGGCGATTTCGATTTCCTGACGGGCGATTCTTATTCGCTCCAGGCTTAGAACCTGATGGCCTAGACGTATTAGGCTTACCACCTGTTGGCTTCGTACCTAGTGGCTTAGCACCTTGCGATCTTGAACCTGGTTTCGAAGCAGGTTTAGAACCGCTAGCGCCTAAAGGTTTTGGCTTGCCAGTTGCAGGTCGTTTCTGACCATTTGCAGCCGATTGCCCTTTTGCCCCTCTCCCTTGGCCCTGAGGTTTACGGATGTCAGGTTGATTAGGGTGCTTAGTGGCAAAACTTTTCTTGCCTGAGCGGTTTGAATTACGACGCATCAAAGCTGCCATTTCCGCATCGCTACCTTCACGCGGGATCAAGCAATCTGCGCGGTCACCAATCAGGTGACGCTTACCCATGCTGATCAAGGCTTCACGAATCATCGGCCAGTTGGCCGGATCGTGATAGCGTAATAGCGCTTTGTGTAAGCGACGTTGTAATTCCCCTTTAGCGACAAACAGTTCTTCACGCTTCTTGTACTTCACGCGTTTCAGTGGGTTCGTCTCAGAGTGGTACATCGACGTGGCGTTACACATTGGCGATGGGTAGAAGTTCTGTACCTGATCACATTGGAAGTCGTTCTCTTTAAGCCACAACGCCAAGTTCAACATGTCATCGTCAGTACAGCCTGGGTGGGCTGCAATGAAGTAAGGGATCAAATACTGTTTCTTGCCAGCTTCCTTCGAATATTTTTCGAAGAGCTCTTTGAATCGGTCATACGTGCCCATGCCCGGTTTCATCATCAGATCCAGCGTACCTTTCTCGGTATGCTCTGGTGCAATCTTCAGATAGCCGCCAACATGGTGAGTCACCAATTCTTTGACATATTCAGGCGATTCAATCGCAAGGTCATAGCGAACACCGGATGCGATAACGACTTTCTTCACGCCCGGCAATTCGCGAGCTGAACGGTATAGGTCGACCGTGTGCTTATGGTCTGTGTTTAGCTTTTCACAGATTTTCGGGAACACACAAGATGGGCGACGACAGTTCTTCTCAGCACGTGGGTCTGAACAACCAAGGCGATACATGTTTGCCGTTGGGCCGCCGAGATCTGAAATCACGCCAGTGAATCCAGGTACCTTTTCACGAATGTCTTCAATCTCGTTCAGGATTGATTCCTTAGAACGGTTTTGAATGATGCGTCCTTCGTGTTCGGTAATCGAACAGAATGAACAACCACCAAAACAGCCACGCATGATGTTGACCGAGGTCTTGATCATTTCATACGCAGGGATTTTTGCATCGCCGTATTTCGGGTGAGGCACTCGTGCGAATGGCAGACCAAACACGTAATCCATTTCTTCTGTTGTCAGAGGAATGGGTGGGGTGTTCACCCAAAGCTCGCGTTCGCCATGTTTTTGTACAAGTGCGCGAGCAGAGTAAGGGTTGGCTTCCAAGTGCATCACGCGGCTTGCGTGTGCATATAACACTTTGTCGTTGACCAGTTTCTCGAAAGAAGGCAAGCGAACATAGCTATTTTCAGCATCATGACGTGGTGGGCGAACCATGATAGGTTTCGCTTCGTTGTCTTTTTTGCCTTCGGTCTCACAAGCCGTTTCCGTGGCATACGGATTAGGCATGACCATGGATTTACCCGGTTTGTCGATGCGAGAGCTATCAACTTCGGTCATGTCCTCTGGCGCATTTTTCAACATCACGGCTGTGCCAGCAATGCGGTTCATGGTTGCAACACTTTCGCCTTTAGAAAAGCGATGGGCAACTTCAACCAAAGCACGTTCAGCATTACCAAACAGAAGAATGTCGGCTTTCGCGTCGCACAGCACAGAGCGACGTACTTTGTCTGACCAATAGTCATAGTGCGACAAGCGGCGAAGGCTGGCTTCAATACCACCCAGCACAATCGGTGTTTCTTTATAAGCTTCTTTACAGCGTTGAGTATAAATCAACACTGCACGGTCAGGACGCATTCCACCTTTGTTATCAGGCGTGTAAGCATCGTCATGACGAATTTTTTTGTCTGCGGTATAGCGGTTGATCATGGAGTCCATGTTACCCGCAGTAATACCGAAGAAGAGGTTTGGCTGACCCAGCGCCATAAACGCTTTTTTGTCCTGCCAGTCTGGCTGCGCAATGATCCCAACGCGGAAACCTTGAGCTTCTAATGTACGACCAATAACGGCCATACCAAAGCTAGGGTGATCGACATAGGCATCGCCTGTAACAATAATAATGTCACAGCTGTCCCAACCGAGCTGATCCATTTCTTCCCTACTTGTTGGTAGGAAAGGAGAAGTGTCATAACACTCAGCCCAATATTTAGGGTATTCGAAGATGGGAGTGACGGAATTGCGCATTTCTTAACCTCTTTTTCGCAAGGCGGCAATTATAGCGGCTTGTAGAGAGGAGAGCCAGAAGCTTTAAACCCGCAATTTTGCAAGGTTTTTGGTAGGAATAGGCTGCACTCCCTGAGAATGCAGCCAATTAGTGTCAGAATTTGTAGCTTACACCCAGCGAAAATAGGTACTGGCTTGTGTTGTAGAAATCAATATTTGAGTCGGTGTTGTTGTAGCCTGCCAGCGAAATGAAAGACAAAGATTCCATTCCAAAAATCTCGCCGTATTCATAGGCAAGGAACGCACCGTAGTCTTTATCTTCTCGTGTGGTGTTGAATACAGGATTCATCGCATCGTAATCACGGACGTGATATTTAGCCGTTAGGACGATCTTGTTGCGACCCGCAAAGCTGAAGTAAGACAGTTCTCCACCAATGGATTGGTATGACATTGCGTCGCCATCGGCATCGTGATTGAGGTAAACCACGGCAGGCGCTATACCAAGGCCGCGACCTAGAAACTGACGATAACTGGCTTTGGTGTAAAAGGTATCGCCATCACGAGCAAGCTGGTTTTGCTCAGAGAGTGAAAAACTGTTCGCGCCGCTTTGCTCATTGTCGATTTCAGTTTGCGCATACGCGAAGTCCAGCGACAGGGGTGAACCGCCGATTCGATTGACTTGCAGGCGATACGCATTGCCAGACTTGTCTGTTTCACTGCGGGCCGAATCGGTGAGGTAAGGATTCGCCCACACTTCTTCAGAAACAACAGTAGGAAGATAGGCGGCAGTAATTTGCGTGCCTGATGCTAATTCGTGTTTGTAGCCGATCTCCAGCGCAATGGTACCTACGGCGATATCCTCTCGCGTCGTACCTGCGAAAATCTGATGGTTTAGCCCTTCGCCCCATGTGAACGCCACACTGCCTAGGGGGCCAAAAATGCTATCTGTTTCGCTGTTACCACTGCTATTTAGAGGAGAGTTTTTGATGGGGTCACTGCTGGTGGAAAGGTTTGAGTCGGTGGAAACGACACCCCCAATCAGCGAAATCTCTCCACTGAGACCGCCGCGATCTGCTAGACCAGCGTGAGCAAACATAGGCAGCAACGCTAAGCCTGTTAGAACATGATGTTTCATTTTCATGGGAGCAATATCCTTTGCTTTGGCGAACGCCTGTTATGTGTTTTTGTGATGAGCAATACATTGAGTATTAGAATCATCTTATCAAACTCGATGGCAAGAAAAATAGTCATAGAGCCAAGGTAATCATGTTTAATGTCATGATCTGCCCAAGCAAACTGAAACCGAGCATCTGCTGTTTGCTTAGGCACACATCATTACGGAACGCTTGAACAAAAACGATCACCATTGTTGAGTAAATTTATGGGGTTACTGTGCAGCTTGATTCTAGGCTGACTATTAATCCGGCCAACACATCAATTTTTGCATTTGAAAGTTGGCGATAGTCGAAATAGGGACAGATGAGAATCGGCAAGGAGGGGTGTTTGGCGAACTCTTGATCAAGCCATACGCATTCGTGCGAGATGTTTAGTTGAGCAGCATGAGTTCTTCCCGCAATAATGTGAATACCATTCGTGTGAGGTGCTGAACTTTGGATCTGCGTTTTAAGATCCTGTGCCCCAAAGTATAAGCGTGTGTTCGAGTCGGCTTGCAGAAGCGCTTTGTCTCTAAATACCTGCCACGTCTGGAAACCTTTGGGTTTTAGGCGTGAGTGTTCGGGCAGAGCGCAAAGCAGTTTTGCATACACGTTGAACACCTTGCGCCAGCCATTTCCGCCAACTTCTCCAACGGCTTTTATCTCACCTACTGAAAGGGGAGTATTGCTTCCTGCATTCGGCATATCGCCCCATATCATGTCTAGTGGCGGTGATTTTTCAACATAGACATGGATTGAAGCGTTGGGCGATCCTAAAGAAAATGCATGCACAGCGTTGGTCCTGTTATTTGTTTTGTTGTACGAAGTCGATGAATGCGCGGTCAGCCAATGACAAGTAGCCATGTTTTCGCCATGCCATGGAAATGTCCAAGGTAACGGGCTCTTCAAATGGAATAGCAACGAGACCGGGTTCGTGTTCGGTGACCAGTTCCAGCAAAGCCGTGATGGCAAAACCATGACGAACAATATTGAGGATCATGGCAAGCAGGTTGGTTTCAAACGACAGGTTGGGTGTAATTTTATGACTCGTGCATATTTGGTCAATGAACTCGCGATGGAAGTAGCCTTTTTTAAACATCACCAATTCTTCGTCAAAAAATGAACGAAAGCTGATAGAACGCTTTGCTGCCAATGGGTGATCGGTGCTGGTCACCGCCACCATTTGCGAAGTAATTAGATGGGAGGTGTCTAACGCGGCGGGTACATTTTGGCTGTGTATCACACCGATATCTAGCTCCCCGTCGAGCAGCATTTGTCGTATCGATTGCGTCCCTGCTTCGACCACACTCAGCTTGAGATCAGGGTATTTGGATTTAAAACCCATCAGAATAGACGGAAAAAAATAGGAACCAAGCATACCCGGCACACCGACTCGCACCTCGCCTTTTTGTAACCCACGTAGCTCCGCCATTTCTGTATTGGCATCTTCCATCATCTGTAAGATTCGATGGGCGTGGGGCAGCAAAAGCTTACCTTCATGAGTTAGGTGAACTTGGCGTTCGTTGCGGTCAAAGAGATTCAGTCCAATGCTACTTTCGAGCTTTTTGATCGCAATGCTCAATGCAGGCTGCGCGATGTGCAGCTTTCTTGCTGCGCGAGTGAAGCTCCTTTGTTCCGCGACACACGCGAAATATCGAAGTTGGCGAACATCCATGTGCAGTAGCCTTTAGGGGGGAGGTTATTTGGGTATAACTATAAACAAACGATCTTACTTCTATATATTTAATATACTTTATATATCATCAGTAGGTTGCTAATTTCATTGTATGTTGTGAAATCAGTAATGTAGAGAATGATTGAATTACAGACTCCCGCTTATCGCAAAGCCGCTTTTGCCCTTTCATTTGGTTCATTTCTGGTGTTCTGCAACTTATATCTGTTTCAACCCATGCTCCCCGTTTTCGCCGAGAGTTTTGATGTGACAGCGACCAAAGCCAATTGGTTGTTGGCGTCTTCGACTCTTGGGCTGTCATTGAGTTTATTGCCTTGGGCTTTGTTGTCAGAAAAAGTCGGTCGACGTCCTGTCATGTTTACGAGCTTGCTCTTACTCCCTATCGTGGGTTTTGCGTCATGGTACGTCGACGCATTTTGGGGGCTGGTGGCGTTAAGAGGCTTAATGGGTATCGCGCTTGCAGGTTATGCCGCCGTTGCAGTGGCATATATGGCCGACGAATTTAGTCCCACTGCGCTCGTCGTTGCGGTGGGTGGCTATATTAGTGCTAATTCTTTGGGCGGGATTTTTGGCCGATTGTTTGGCGGCCTGTTTTCTGACCTATTCGGTTGGCATGGTGCCGTTATGGCTATGGCCGCCGCCACAGCGATAGGTATTAGCTTGGTGTTCTGGCTACTTCCGCCACAGCGCCGCTTTGTTCCGTCCCCGACCTCTTTTCTTACTCAAACCAAATTGATTGGTCGGCATATTCGCACGCCGATAATTTGGGTCGCCATGATCATTGGGGGCGTGAACTTTGCGTTGTTCATTAATATCTATTCAGTGACCACTTTCAGATTGCTGGAAGCGCCTTTTAACCTGCCTGTGGGCATCGCGTCTGCGATTTTCATTTGTTACCTCGCTGGCACTTTGACCTCACGCCTGAGTGGTCGTTGGGCCAATCGATATTCTCCTATCTCGGGCATGACGTTCGGCACTGTTATTACCTTGATAGGTGTATTACTTGCCAGCATTGAAACCCAAATGACTGTGATTATCGGGCTGCTGGTTGTCAGCGGTGGCGCATTCTTCACCCATTCATTGGCGTATGGCTGGGTGAGTCGTCGCGCTGTGAACGGCAAAGCAACGGCCACAGCCTTGTATCTGGTTCACTATTATGTCGGCGGCAGTCTAGGAGGGTTCTATCTGATTGGCTGTTGGGAATACGGAGGATGGGGCGCAGTGACACTGGGAGCAGTGTCGCTGGCTGCAGTGAACCTCGTTTTGGTGCAGTTTTTGGGTTCGCTAGAGAAGAAAGCCGTCGCCCATAACGTTTGTACGTGATGTCGCGTTAGGGCTTAGTTTGTTGCTTCAAGCCAAGGGCGCTTGTATTTCTCTTGCACATGTTCACCACAATTATCAAAGGTTTGGCTGCAATCTCTGCCATTGTTCTTTGCGTGGTACAAAGCAAGGTCCGCCATTTCAAGCAATTGGTTCATCGTATCTTGTGCTGAAACACTCGTACTAATACCAACCGATGTTGTAACGTGAATAGGCTTAGAAATACCTTGTACTTCAATATTTAAGTTTCTGATTCGACACATTATCCGGTCAGCCACAAGTTGCGCATTTTCCGCAGTACACTGAGGTAAGAACAGGATAAATTCTTCGCCACCAAAACGCCCAAAGATATCAGATTTCCGCAGTGTTTCTTGCACTGACTTGGTAAAGGCTTGTAACACCAGATCACCAGCAAAGTGACCATATCTGTCATTGATGCGTTTGAATTTGTCGAGATCCATGATCAAAACAGAATAAGGGCGCGCTCTGGTTCGTGTATTTTCAATATCACGCTGCGCTAAGGTGAGCAGCATTCGACGATTGTAGACACCAGTTAGCGGATCCAATGTCGCATGGCGATAGAGACGAAGCATCATGTGCAATTTTGAGGTTTGTCCCCAAATGACCAGCAACCCGACAACTGTTTGAAGCCAGTAAATGGCAAATGTATCAAGTGATAACAATGCGCCGCTATGGTAATCGACAAACAACTGTGTGAGGGCGGTAGCTAAAATCAGCGATGACGATTCTCTGATGGAAAGCGGAAAAACGGTCAACATGATGACGTGTAGAAACGGCAATAGGGTATAGCAGAAACTAAATGAGTTGACGGTATGGGGGTAACCTAATGTGTGATTCGCCAGAAGGTAGAAAACATTGAAACTCATCACCATGCTCACTAAGGCGATTCGGCAATCATGAAGGCAGTTGCGCACACTGACAGCGCGAGCGATAGAGAGTAATACGACAGCGAGACCCACTCGTAAGATTGCCAATGAGTAATCATCAGGCGCCATCGCAAGGCGATCGACAGGAATCCAAGCAAGGGTTAATGCCGCCCATACATAACACAGCGCGATGATACGACTACGTAGGTAAGTCGATCGCGTGGTGTTGAAACTGCTCGCATGGCTCTTCGCGCTCCAAAGTTCACGAAGAGAAAGTTGATAATTTCGGTAGGTTAACTCCATGTTTCCTTAGCCTAAAATTATTTGCCATTGCCCATCAGTACGTCGTTACAAAGTCCGACAGATCGTTATATATTTTTGAACCGCATTCACAATATTCATTTCTATATTAAAACAGTTACATATCAATGCGAGCGAAAGCAACATAATCATCAATATCTGTGAGGTTAACTACGTTGTTGTGTGAATGAATCATCGGTTTGCATATGACAAAAATGAATGTTAGACGATGTGTGGAAACCTGCATCTTGAGTGAATTTGGGTATAATCGGTCGCATGTTTCTATTGGGTAATAAAGAATGTACGAATTGTTGAGTTCAGTGGTGATGTCTGGGGCCTTGGGGGCTCAGTGTGTTTTGACGTTAGTGTTACTCAAAGGGGATATTTGCCCGGGACAACGTGGTCGTCTTCACAAAGCGTTTTGGTTTGTGGTTGCGGCATGGGCGTTAGTGATTCCATTCTCGTCATTCGCGGTACTGCCATTTATTGCTCTTGGTATTTTCTCATTACGCTCAAAATCAGGAAAAACGAGATTGTCTGGGCCTATCCCAGTTTTGCATCTCGCGAATGGTTTTGGTGCGTTGGCTGTATTGGTGTCGGCTTGGCAGCAGGGCAGTGCAGCAGGGTTATTGATGCTCTCTCAAGTGGTTTTGGTTGGCGCTATTACAGCGCATTGTTTACTGGTTCGAGCTCGTTCTCGTTTGCAGGCTTTCCACCGTATTCTGCCTGTTGTTGGTATTGTCGCCTCAATGTTTATGGCTGTGATCATTGCGGTAACGAGCGCTTCAATGCCTGAGTCCGAAGCCAATGCACTGATCACTTCCGTGCTTTCTAGTTTGGGTTTGGTGTTGCTTGGTGTTGTCATTTGGGCGTCTCATTTATTGCGCCAAACAACACCACATATTGTCCAACTCTGTTTCGCGCTGATCGCCATCGTGAGTGCGTCTGGCGTCGCAATGTCGGCGATGGTTTAAGCCCTCGACTGAAGAGAATATTGCACGATTCGTGGTGATGAATGGATTGCAGTTTGCTGTATCAAGCATAAGAAAAGGCACGTGAAGTGCCTTTTTTGATCCGGTTGGCCGTAGCATTTGATTGGTCTGAACTAAAATAGACATGAGCTTTATGGCGACAGAGGAAAGCGTTTATGGAAATTCATCATCTCGATCATCTTGATGGCGCGATCATGTATGGCATCGTAAATGAAAAGCTGCGTTTGGAATGCAGCAGTTTGGACGACTTGCTGGTGCAATTTGAATTGGACCAACATGCTTTCCAGAACAAACTGGATGAAATGGGCTGCTATTACGATCCTGTCGTGAATCAGTTGAGACAAAAATAGCAGCCTTTATCCAGCAACCTGATAGCCAAGATCTGATAACAAGTCGCTGATAATCAAAAGCCGATAACTAGGGTCAGCGGATCCTAGGGCTAAACTTTCTTTATCCCATCCAAATGCGTGTGACACTGGTTACGCGCCGTGGCGAAAAACGCCTGAAGATATGGACGGTCGCTTTCTTGATGCCTGACCGCTGCATATAGTCGCCGCCACAACCCTTTCCCTAGCGGTCTATCAACCACCAATCCTTGGCGTGAAAACTCGCTAATCGCCCAATTTGGTAGGGCGGCAACACCAAGGCCCGCCGTGACCATCTGGATTAGCATCAGTGTGTTGTCTGCTGATTTAAAGTTTGCCGGTTCGACGCCTGCCGGATTGAGGAAATGTTTGATCACATCCATTCGCTGACGTTGAACAGGGTAGGTAAGCAGAGTTTCGGCGGCCAAATCCTCAGGCTCGATAACACTTTTCGACGCTAAAGGATGCGTGTCTGAAAGGACCAATCGCATTTCAAAATCAAACAGCGGCTCATAGTGGATTTCGCTGCGAGGGCTAATGTCTGATGAAATCACCAGATCCAATTCTCCACTCGCCAACGCGGGTAAGGGTTCAAATCCAAATCCTGAAGAGAAGTCTAACGTCACCAATGGCCAACTCATTCTGTATTCCTTCAATGCTGGCATTAACCATTGAAAACAGGAGTGACATTCGATCGCCATATGTAAGCGACCTTGTGCGTCTTCCTTCAGCGCAGCCAGCTCTGTTTCGGCTCTAGCAAGGCGAGGGAGCATGTCATCCGCCAGCGTCAGCAATACTTGGCCTTCTGCGGTAAAACGCACCGGACGCGTTTTTCGAAGGAACAACGGAGCACCAATACGTTGCTCAAGATCCTTGAGCTGATGGGACAACGCAGACTGTGTCAGACAAAGCTGTGTGGCTGTCGCAGTGAGTGAGCCTGTATCTCGTAGTACGGAGAGCGTTCGCAAGTGCTTAACTTCTAACATGAATTATTCTCAACATCCGTTTGAGTAATTTGAGTTTGTTTTATGCACTCTAATGAATCAAGGTGGACATGTAAACATCTGGACGGCTAAAAAGGAGAAGATCATGTCCACTACACATATTCTTGGGTACCCGCGCATCGGCAACAAACGTGAATTAAAATTTGCATTGGAAAGCTACTGGCAAGGAAACAGTGACCAACAAGCACTGCGTGATGTTGCAGCGACCATTCGCCACAACAACTGGCAATCACAAGCAGATGCTGGCCTTTCCTATGTGACGGTCGGCGACTTTGCTTGGTATGACCATGTGCTTCAAACCAGCCTGACCTTGGGTCATATTCCTGAGCGTCATCGCAACGGTCATCCGGACTTGGACACCTTATTCCGAATTGCTCGTGGTAAAGCACCGACAGGTTGCAGCTGCGCAGCATCAGACATGACAAAATGGTTCAACACAAACTATCACTACATCGTGCCTGAATTCACTAAAGACGATGATTTTTCTTTAAGCTGGAATCAGTTATTTGAGGAGGTGTCTGAAGCACAGAAGTTGGGTTACAAAGTGAAGCCTGTGGTTTTGGGACCTGTTTCTTACTTGTTCCTCGGTAAAGAAAAAGAATCTGGCTTCAACCGCTTAGATTTACTTCCACGTTTACTGTCTGTGTATCAGCAAATTTTCACCAAGCTAAAATCACAAGGTGTTGAGTGGGTACAAATCGACGAACCTATTCTGGCGCTGGACTTGCCGGAAGAATGGAGGAAAGCCTACAAGCTGGCCTACCAAGTGATTAGCGGCGACGTAAAGCTGCTTCTTACGACGTATTTTGAATCTGTCGAGCAGCAGCTTGATGTGATCGGCGCGCTGAAAGTTGATGGTCTTCATGTTGATTTGAGTGTTGCACCACAGCAGTTGGATGCGGTGATTGACGCAGTACCTGCCAATTGGGTGGTTTCGCTGGGTGTGGTGAACGGACGCAATGTATGGAAAGCCAATTTGAACAAATGGCTGCAAGCGCTGAAACCTGTTGCAGATAAGCTGGGTGATCGCCTTTGGGTTTCCAGCAGTTGTTCGCTTTTGCATTCGCCTATCGACTTGAATTTAGAAACTCGCCTTGATGAAGAAGTACATTCTTGGTTGGCCTTTGCGAAGCAAAAACTGGACGAAGTCGCCTTACTCGCAAAAGCCCTTGATGGAAACGAATCTGCCATTACGGCTTGTGAAGTTTATAGCGAAGCCATTGAAGCACGTGCATTCAGTGAGCGAGTAAACAAACCCGAAGTACAAGCGAAAGTGAATGGTATTACGGCGGCTTTGGGTGAGCGAGAGTTACCTTATGAAGCGCGCGCAAAGGCGCAAAAAGCCGCGCTGTCGTTGCCGCTCTTCCCAACCACTACCATTGGTTCATTCCCACAAACGGCAGAAATTCGTCAACAGCGCCGTGATGTTAAATCTGGTGTTTTGACTGCGAATGATTACACCGTAGCGATGCAGGGACACATCAAAGACGCCATTGAACGTCAAGAGAGACTCGGCCTTGATGTGCTGGTACATGGCGAACCAGAGCGTAATGACATGGTGGAATATTTCGCTGAGAACCTTGATGGTTTTGCCGCCACGCGATTTGGGTGGGTACAGAGCTATGGCTCGCGCTGTGTGAAACCTGCGGTCATTGTGGGTGACATTTCTCGACCTGCGCCTATCACGGTGGATTGGACGGCCTATGCACAAAGTCTGTCTGATAAGCCCGTTAAAGGTATGTTGACTGGTCCTGTGACGATTTTGGGTTGGACTTTCCCTCGCGAAGATCTGTCTCGCCAAGTTATTGCAGAGCAAATTGCGTTGGCACTTCGTGATGAGGTGGCAGACTTACAAGAAGCGGGCATTAACATCATTCAAATTGACGAACCTGCAATTCGTGAAGGCATGCCTTTGAAAGCGGGTGATTGGAAAATCTATCTGGATTGGGCGGTGAACGCATTTAAGATTTCAGCAGCCAGCGCCAAACCTGAAACGCAAATCCACACCCACATGTGTTACAGCGAATTTAACGACATCATTGATTCGGTTGCCGCGCTAGACGCAGACGTGATCACCATCGAAACTTCTCGTTCAGACATGGAATTGCTTCAAGCGTTTGAAGACTTTGCGTATCCGAATGAAATTGGCCCGGGTGTCTATGACATTCACTCGCCAAACATTCCTGAGGTAGACAGTATTGTTGCCTTACTGGAGAAAGCGCGTAAAACCATTCCAGATTCACGTCTATGGGTGAATCCAGACTGTGGTTTGAAGACACGCAACTGGGACGAAGTTGAAGCTGCGCTGTCGAGTTTGGTCAACGCTGCAAACGTATTGAGAGATAATGTCAAAGCAGAGAACCTATAAGTCGAGTACGTAGACTCGCGATCATTGTTCTTTACGTTTACAGCGACGAACAATCTTAAAGATCGCTCCTTGCCCTGATGGTTTTTGCCGTCAGGGCGAATTTATTTTCATGTCCACACTAAAGAATACAAGCGCTTAGTTTGACCAACGGTGGCGCGATCCGGAAATATGACTAACAATTAGTTAACATATAGCGGAGGGTATAAAGAGGATGGCAAAGAAGGTTTTGTATTCAACGATTGTAACGGTCCTCGTTGGGCTGTTTTTTTCGTTCCTCGCAGCCGTGTCTTTGTATCAATCCGAGAAGCAATCCGTTAAGCATGAAATTCAAAAAGATGTTGAAAATGCTGCGCTTTCTTTAGGCCGAGAGCTAAATATTAGCATCGAGCTTATCTACGCACTCCGCAGTCAACTCTCTCTTAGTCACGAAATCAACGAAGATTCTTTTACTGCGTTGGCGAACAACGTGATGGATCGACACCCCAATATACGCGCAATGGAATGGGCAGAATTTGTCACCAACGATGAACGCTCGCTTTATGAAGCCGAGGCGGCGTTAGAGTTTTCATTGTTTGAAATCGTCGAACTTAATGAAACCGGAGATCTGGCGAAAGCAGGACTGCGGGATCGGTATTTTCCTGTTCGATATGTGACGCCTTACGCTGAAAACCAGAACATGTTGGGTTTTGATTTAGCGTCCCGAGCCTCAATGAAAGACGCCTTAGAAATGAGCTGGTATCGCGGTGTTCCTATTGCGACACCCGCCATGCGTTTGAAAAGAGAGTTTGAAGACAACAGCGGCTTTCTCATGTTACTGCCCGTGTATTTTGGTGAGCCTGAGACGGCAGCTGATCGCCAATCGACGTTGAGAGGTTTTCTGTTAGGGCTATTTGCGGTTGGTGATATTTTTGATTTAGCCATTAACAATACCGTGAAAGAGTCTATCAACTTAGAACTGTTGGATGTAGGGCTACAAACGCGAAGTGATGTGATATATCGCAACGTGGTGGATTTGTCTGAGCCGCCTGTAGCAACATTGAGTTATACCTCTGCGCCCATCTATTTTGCAGGAAGAGAGTGGTTGTTAAAAGGCACCCCTTCATCTAGTTATGTGAACGAACGGATGAGCGTATATCCTCACTTAATATTCTTCATTGGCGTTCTGATTTTTACCTTGTTGGCGTATCTACTCTATATGCTTCAGCACCGCGCACTGCTGATACAAAAGCGCGTGGACTCGAAAACCCGCGAGTTGCGCGAAGCCAACAAAAAACTGGAAAGAATCTCAAAGAGCGATGGCTTGACGGGGTTTTGTAATCGAGATTATTTTGAAGAGTGTGTCGAGGCTGAAGTGAAACGCACTCAGCGTGACAAGCTCGCGATCAGCATGATCGTGATCGAAATTGATAATATGTCACATTACAATGCGAAGCATGGTCGCGTTGCGGGTGACAAGGCCATCCGTTTGATTGGGCAGTCTTTGGTAGACACATTAAAGCGTCCTGGAGATCTGCTTGCCCGTTACGGAGGCGAAACGTTTGCCATACTCCTGCCAAACACCAAAGATGGTGCCCCAATTGCGGATGCATGCTTAGCGTCGATTAAGCAGTTGAAATTACCGTTTGATAAAGAAGAAGGCTCTCAGCTGATGACGGTTTCAATTGGCGGGGTGACAGTGCTAAATGCCGACAACATGGACGCTTCGAAAGTGATTGCTTATGCGGAAATCGCTTTAGGTAAAGCGGTTGTGTCCGGGCGGGATCAGTCTAATTGGATTTATACCGATACCCAAACAACCTGAAATTCTGAATCGTCAGGTTGTTTGGGTATAAGCCCCATGATGACGCTTCTGAAACTATGATACCGAGCAATAAAAACAGCCTCCCATAGGAGGCTGAAAGCAGGTCTGAAAATCCCAGCGAGATTCACGACAAAAGGGAATTAATTTACCCAGTCACGAAGCTGAAATGACAGTACATGTTCGTCATTTTTCAGTACAAGTTTTTGTTTGGTCAGTGTCACGTCGCTCCAATCACCTAGCACATCGGTCATCACGCCTTCAAGATTCATCGCAGGCTCTGGGCATGCCATCATGGTGCTTGCCATTTTGTCGATGCGGAATTGGTCGCCCTTCAGTTCACCTTGACCGAAGTAACGGTTGCAACCGCCATGGCCGTTCGCCGTGAATGATTCACCGATTTCTAGACTTGGTGCAGCAAAGCCCTCTGGCAGGTTGAGTGGCTGGCCATCAACACTTTCCAAAACCCAGTTGTGGTGCTGCATGTTTACAACAGAAACATCCATAGCGTCGCTTTGTACTGAAGTGCTTGCTGCACAGCCGGCTAAAATTGCTGGCGCAACCAGCATCGCAATTGCCATTTTTTTCATTTGTTACTCCAGATATGTCACTGAATGCATGTATTAAAGACAGTGCTGATGAGGGAAAGTTTCCTCACTATTCAAACACGGTGTTATGAAAAACATTGTGCTTATTATACCCCAGTATTTCTGGGTGGCGCGGGTATATTGCGTATCTAATGAGCAGTTCAAGTCAGAAATCTGTTAAATCGGAATGACGTACGGCGATTCGTTCACTTTTGCTACTAATTGGCAGTGTAATTGGCGGGTATGTGGGTCTTGGTGGCTGGTGGTTATGACATCGGAACGATTGAACAGCGAGAAAAAAGCTCTCACCGAAGTGAGAGCCACGAGTTTGGAGCTATGAGCTAGAAGCCGATGAGAGCGGGTTGGCAGCAATGATGCTGTCGCGAGGGCGATTAACCGAAATCACCATTCACGTAACCACGTGTACGGTCATCGCGTGGGTTTGCGAATAACTGATGTGTTTCATCATGCTCAACCAGTTCACCCATTAAGAAGAATGCGGTGCGATCTGAAATACGACGTGCTTGCTGCATCGAGTGAGTGACGATAACGATGGTGTAGTTCTTTTTAAGCTCTTCCATCAAATCTTCAATCTTCTTGGTCGCAATAGGGTCAAGTGCCGACGTGGGTTCATCCATCAAAATGACTTCGGGTTCCATGGCAATGGTGCGAGCAATACAAAGGCGCTGTTGTTGACCGCCAGACAATCCAAACGCGTGAGATTTCAATCTGTCTTTCACTTCATCCCACAGGGCTGCACTTCGTAAACTTTTTTCGACCACTTCATCGAGCGTCTTTTTACTTTTGACGCCTTGAGCGCGAAGGCCGTAAGCCACGTTGTCATAGATGCTCATTGGGAATGGGTTAGCTTTTTGAAACACCATGCCGACTTTGATGCGCAGGTTGGCAATATCGATGTTGCCGTAAACGTCCTCGCTGTCCATATCCAAGCGACCGTCAATTTTTACCCCTTCAATGAGGTCATTCATACGGTTCAGACAGCGCAATAGGGTGGACTTTCCGCAGCCAGATGGGCCAATCAGTGCAGTCACTTTTTTGTTCGGAATCGGTAGGTTGATGTTTTTAAGTGCATGGTTTGCACCGTTACCGTAGAACAGGTTTAGGTTTTCAATGTTGAATTTATTCATGATTATTCTTCCGGACTCAGTAAGTGGCTTTGCTGAATTTGCTAGCGATGATTTTGGTCATCATGTTAATAAGCAGTACGACAACAATCAGTACTGTTGCAGTGGCGTAAGCTTGGTGCCACTCGTGCACTGTGTAGAGCTCCTGAGTCAATTTATACAAATGTACGGTGAGGGTTCGGCCTGAATCCAACACGCTTTCTGGGATTCGGGCGACCATACCTGCAGTAAGAAAAACGGGGGCAGACTCGCCGATAACGCGGCCTACACTTAAAATGATTGATGTCACGATGCCTGGCATCGCGCTCGGTAGTATCAGTTTCCAAATGGTGAAGATTTTCGACGCCCCTAAGCCATAAGAGCCTTCACGATAGGTGTTGGGTACGGCCATTAGCGCTTCTTCGGTGGTGCGAATAATGACTGGTAGAATCAAGATACTTAACGTTAATGCACCCGATAGAATCGAGAAGCCAAGCCCTAATACGGCGACGAAAAACGTCATACCGAATAAGCCAAAAATAATTGATGGAATGCCCGCGAGTGATTCTGTGCAAAAGCGCAGAACTTTGACCCACTTACTGCCAACTTTGGCGTATTCGGTGAGGTAAATGGCGGTCATGATGCCAATCGGTGCTGCGATGGATATGGATGCAATCACCATGTAGATGGTTGATACAATCATCGGCCAGATACCGGACTCTTCGCCAATGCGGCTGTAGTCGCTAGTAATAAATGACCAGTTCACGTATTGCAGACCGTTGCTCAAGATGTACCAGATAATCCAGAACAGAAATCCGACGGTCATACCTGCGGCTAGCCAAACGGTGACTAGCGAAATTTTGTCTTTAAGTTGACGTGTCATCATGAGATTACTTCGCCTTTTCTTGGTTTAGATAAAGCAGGGCAGCATTCAAAATCATGATGAATACCAAGAGAACGATGCCGGTTGCGTAAAGGGCATTGGCGTGAATGCCAGACGCGTAGGACATTTCCAGCGCAATGTTTGCGGTTAGCGTACGTGCTGATTCAAGAATACCTTCAGGCATTGCAGGTGCATTGCCCATCACCATGATGATGGCCATGGTTTCGCCGAGAGCGCGAGCGATACCCAAGATAACCCCCGTCATGATGCCAGAACGCGCCGCTGGAATGAGAAGCTTGAACGTTGTGAACATTGGCGATGCGCCAAGTGCAAGAGAGCCTTCTTTATAGGCTTTGGGTACGGCGCGCAACGAGGTTTCAGAGACAGCAATAACAGTCGGTAGAATCATGACAGCAAGTACGATAATGCCAGCAAGAAGCGTGTTGCCCGCCGGCACGTTGAAAATGTCTTGAATCATAGGGACGATGATCACTAGGCCAAAGAAGCCGTAAACCACCGAAGGAATTCCGGCAAGCAACTCGACCGCTGGACGAATAATGTTGGCAAGCCATTTTGGCGCGACTTCTGCAATAAAAATCGCTGTTAACACTGCCACAGGAACACCGATGGCCACTGCGCCAGCCGTTGATGCTAACGACGCCACGATCATCGGGGCGATACCGTAAAGCGCGGGTGGCAACCATTCTGAACCTGTCACTATGTTGACGAGGCCAGCCTGTTGAATGGCAGGGATCCCTTCACGAAAGATGAAAAAGCCAATCGTGGCGAGAGACAACACGCCAAGCGCGGCAGCGGTGAAAAACAGGGCGCGGAAAAACTCTTCACGCCAGTCGCGGTTTTTGCCTCGACCGAGCTTGCTTGTCGGAAGGGTTTCGATAACGTGTTGGTGTATGGTGGTCATGGTCACTCCGTGATGCCAATACTGGCATTGAGGAAGTTTGTTAACGTGGCCCAACAAGAAGCACGTTGGGCCAATGTGGTTAGTAGTAGAATTTGATTAGTTAACGGGTACGTAGCCTTGCTTAGACACGATTTTCTGGCCGTCTGCAGACATGATCCACGCTAGGAAGTTTTCTGCTTCAGGTGATGGTTCACCCACTTTATTGAGCACCAAGAACGGACGTGCTACTTGGTATGTACCCGCAGACACTGCTTCTGATGTTGGTGCTACACCGTTCACTTTCACTGCTTTTAGAGAAGTATCGATAGAGCCAAGAGAGATGTAGCCGATAGCAAATGGGTTGTTGGCAACGATGGTTTTCACTACGCCATTGCCGTTACCGACCTGAGCGCGTTGGGAGATAGCAGATACTGACATACCGTTGATTTTGCGCTTAAGACTCATGATGTCTTCAAACGCTCCACGTGTGCCTGAAGCAGTATCGCGGGTAACAACAACGATAGGTTTGTTCTCACCACCGACTTCTGACCAGTTCTTAACGTCGCCGCGATAAATTTTAGCGATTTGTTCGACAGTAAGGTCAGCAAGTGGGTTGGCGTTGTTGACGACGACGGCGATGCCGTCACGTGCGATTACGGTTTCGGTGATAGATGCTTCTTTCTCTGATTCTTTCAATTCGCGAGAAGCCATACCAAACATGGAGGTTCCGTTCTTAGCTGCTTTAACACCTGCAGAAGAACCCGTGCCTTGCACTTCGATAAATGTGCTGCTGTGTTGCTTGTGGTAAGTCTCAGCAAGTACTTCCATCACTTCTGTCACAGAAGTTGAACCAGAAACGGTGATTGATTGTTGTGCTGAAGCGGTGGTGGCCATCAATGCGCCTGCTACGCACAATGCAGAAAATACTTTTGATTTCATTGTCGCTTTCCTTTGAGTTGCCTTTTTGTAAGGCGCTGTATGAGTCAACGAAAGCAACTTTAGGAGAGTTTTATGACAACTATGTTTCAGTAATTTGAAGCATTAATGACGAGACGGGTGATTCATTTATGAATCGATTGTTTTGTGTTCAAACAGTAAGTTGGTCGAATAAACGAGGGAAAATAGGAGGGTTTATTTCAACATATTGTGAGGACAACGGGTGAACGATCGATCAGTTTTGGCTAGCAACTCTGAAGTTTACGAGGTGAGATTCTTGTAGCCAAGCATCAGTCTGGGCCAAGTTCATGGGTCGCCCATACCAATAGCCTTGTATCTTGTCACACCCGATAGACATCAAATACTGGCCCAATGCTTCGGTCTCTACACCTTCTGCGACGACACGACATTCAAGGCTGTGTGCCAGATAAATGGTCGACCTAACAATGGCTTCATGGTTGCTGCTGTAGAGTAGATCGGTGACGAAACTGCGGTCGATTTTGATTTCGTCGATCGGCATATTGCTGAGAATTGATAATGATGAAAAGCCTGTACCAAAATCATCGATGCTTAGGTGCACGCCGAGCTTTTTAATTTGCTCAAGGACTTCTCGTGCTTTGCAGGGGTTTTGCATCATGCTGGTTTCTGTCAGTTCCAAGGTTAATTGGGCGGGGTCAATGGCGTAGGTTTTGAGTAATCTTTTTAAGTAGGGTTCAAGGTTGTTATCTTCTAAATCTTTAACAGATAAATTCACTTGTACCTGCGGAAAAATTGCGTGTGATTGCCATTCAGCAAGCTGGGAAATGGTTGTTTCCAGCACCCAATGCGTGATCTGCTTAATGGCGTTGGTTTGTTCCGCGATAGGAATGAAATCATCTGGGCGTACAATATATCCGTCACCCAAAGTCCATCGTATAAGGGCTTCAAACGTTGTTTGGCGTGGGTTTTGAACATTCATGACGGGTTGGAAGTAAAGTTCAAAATCCATTGTTGAAATCGCGTTGTGTAGCATGGCTGCTAATTCGGTTTGATCGTAAAAATGACTGGATGTTGATGGCTCATAAATGGCGTAAGGCGCTTGAATCCGTTTCGCGCTATACATCGAAATTTCGGCTCGTTTTAACAACTCTTCTGCGTTGGAACCATGCTCTGGAAATAGAGCAACACCGGCGGTGTTGGTTAAGTTCATATCATGATCATTAATGGTTAAAGGATGATCGAGATACGCTTGTATACCTTCAATGTAGGCGGGAATATTGATGGTTTCAGGGTTGAGCAGAACCAAGGTAAACCGGTTGCCACTCGAACGCGCAAGGAATACATCATCGTCAACGTACTCTTTCAGCCGTGTTGAGAACTGAGCGAGTAAAATATCGCCTTTCTGATGGCTAAATACTTCATTTAAGTTGTTGAAGTTATTAATATCAATAATGATTAAGGCAAATTTATGCTGGCCTGCACCGTCATCGATGATTTGTTCACTGATGGTGCTGAGGAGAAATCGTCGGTTGGGTAGGCCAGTGAGTCGATCATGTGACGCATTGTGGCGCTGTTGGAACTCCGCATAAGCGATACGCTCCATACTCTGAGACACGACGCCAAATATCATGACGCAGAAAATCCCACCACCAAAAAATATCACAGCGACGACACACTCAATAAAGGCGATTTCGGGCTTCATCGTGAGAAAGGCGGCATAGTAGATATAGCCAATGATGAAGCCAAGCATGACGGGAACAAAACTGAATGTGGAAGGGCGTCGATCACGTCGATATAAGGAGATCGACGATCTTAACGCCGAAAGGAGCGCAAACATACCCATGATAACAAGGACAATAGATAGGATTTTTATCATCGTTGTTGTAATGCATCCACACAAAAAGGAACGTCTCTCTGTTGATGCTGTGATGTGAACTAAGCAGTCAGCAGAGGCCTTCCTAATTGTAGTAGATGTTTTCTATATTGAGATTTCTGTCACTTAATAGAGGTATGAGTGTTAAGTGGAGCAGACACCGCAGCTCGGGTTCTTAGGTAAAGAAAACGACCGCCATTCGCTACTCAAAGCGTCGTAAAGCATGATTTTACCCGTAGGTGCTGATGCAAAACCTGATATCACTTTGATGGCTTCAAGCGCTTGTGTGGCTCCAATGATCCCCACCACAGGAGACAAAATCCCTGCTTCTACACAGCTCAAAGCCTGTTCGCCAAACAGCGTGCTGAGGCATTGATAACAGGGCTCGCTCTCGCTGTATGTGAACACGGCAACTTGCCCTTCCAAACGAATAGCAGCACCGCTGATCAATGGCGTTTTTGAGTGGAAACAAAGTTGGTTGAGTTGGTTTCGTGTGGTGATATTGTCTGAGCAGTCAATAACAATATTGTGTTGCTCGATCAGCGCTAGCAATGCTTTGTCATCTAATCGCTTTTCGATGGTTTCGACAATGACATGTGGGTTGAGCTTGCGTAACGCTGTGGCTGCGGATTCGACTTTCAACTCACCAATCGTGCTGTCGCTGTGAAGCACTTGTCGCTGCAAGTTGGAAAGTTCAACGTGGTCGTCGTCAATGAGCGTTATCTTACCAACCCCTGAGGCTGCTAGGTATTGGCTTGCAGCACAGCCCAAACCGCCAGCACCAAGAATCAGGACTTGGCTCTGTTTTAAGGCTTCTTGACCATCGAAATCAAACTGTCTGAGTACAATTTGGCGGTTATATCTGAGTTCTTCTTCCGGAGAGAGAATGTCCACGTTGTCCCTTAGCGTTCGGGTAGATGAGTAGAGAAAGGGGCGAAGTAGCTGGTCAATGTCAGCGAGACGTTTAATTTACACCAGCTACCACATTGGCGAGTTCAATACAGGATTAGTTCAACACTGCACTGAATGGCTCAATCATGACAGTATCACCCACTTCTATATGGCCGCGTTCTTGTTCAAGAACCGCAAAGCAGTTTGCCAATGAAAGTGAACTAAACGCGCCAGAACCTTGGTTACCTGTTGACGCGACAACGAGTTCACCCTGTTCATTCATACGATAGATGGCACGTTGGTAGTCAGCTCGCCCCGGCGCTTTTTTGAAGCGTGTTTCTGCTTTAGCTTTGATTGCGATGGTTGGTTGCCATTGCGTGTGGCCCGCTAATTTCGCGAGAAGCGGTTGAACTAGCACGTGCAAAGTGACAAGCACAGACACTGGGTTACCAGGCAAGCCACAGAAAAGTGCATCTTTAACGGTGCCAAAAGCAAAGGGTTTGCCTGGCTTGATAGCAATTTTCCAAAAGCCAACTTCACCCTCTTGATCCAAAATGTCTTTGGTGTAGTCGGCTTCTCCTACACTGACGCCGCCGGATGTGACGATCACGTCAGCGTCCTCTGCGGCACTTAAAAAGGTTTGTCGTAGCTTTTCAGGGCAGTCTGGCACCACACCTAAGTCAATCGCTTCACAGTGCATTTTTTCTAGCATTGCACGAATGGTGTAGCGATTGCTGTCATAGATTTCGCCTTTACCCAAAGGTTCACCGACTTGACGTAATTCGTCACCGGTAGAAAAGAATGCGACTTTGGGTTTGCGAATCACGGTAACATTTGCAATACCCAGCGTTGCAAGCATAGGCACTTCACGAGGCGTTAACAGCGTGCCCTTAGGAATCACGACTGCGCCTTGCTTAACGTCATCACCGATAGGGCGAATGTTCTGTTGAGCGGTCGCTGATGCAGTAAAGGTAATCTGATCACCGTTTACTTCGGTTTGCTCCTGCATAATGACCGCATCTGCACCTACTGGCACTTCTGCACCGGTCATGATGCGAATACAGGTTCCTTCTGGCCATTCGCCTTCAAAAGGAATGCCAGCGAACGATTTACCTGCCAAAGCAAGCGTGTGAGATTTTTCTAAATCAGCACAGCGAAGGGCATAGCCATCCATTGCTGAGTTAGCAAAAGGTGGGACATTGATCGGAGATCGAATATCTTCTGCCGTAATGCGATTTTGTGCGTCAATCAGCGACACGTTTTCTGTTTGTGTCAGTGGCGTGGTTTGATCCAAAAGAATGTCGATAGCCGTTGATACAGGCATCAAACCAGGAGTGTCGCAGCAACCCATAATGAACTCTCAGTAGTTTTGAGCGAAATATGCTCAATACGTAGAATAAAGCGGGCATTATGGCAAACTTTAGCCGTTGAAACTAATGCCCACACGCATTTCGAGGTGTAAATTTTTTACTATAAACGCTATGCTTCAAAAATCTGACAGAAATTGATCCTTGTCTGTGAATGACGAGTAATTAATTAGATAACAACATTGCAATAATTCAAGGATTTTCCATGACAGCATTGAGCGATTCAGCAACACGAGTCCGCGAAGCCCTTATCGCACGCGGTATTGAGACACCAATGCAGACCGGCTCCACAATGACCGCGGAAGAAAAGAAAGAACGAATTGAATATCACATGCGGGAAATTTTGTCTGTTATCGATCTTGACCTCGATGATGACAGTTTGACGGAAACACCAGCGCGCATTGCAAAAATGTACGTTGATGAGGTGTTCTCGGGACTCGATTACGCAAACTTCCCTAAGATTACCGTGATCGACAACAAAATGGGCTGTGATGAAATGGTAAGGGTGAAAGACATCACCATGACCAGCACATGTGAGCATCACTTAGTCACGATTGATGGCAAGTGTACTGTCGCGTATCTCCCTAAGAACAAAATCATTGGCTTGTCGAAGATCAATCGCATCGTGCGTTTCTTCGCGCAGCGCCCACAGGTTCAAGAGCGTTTGACTCGTCAAATCTTGGTGGCTCTGCAAACGCTATTGGAAACGGATAATGTTGCTGTTCACATGCATGCAACGCACTATTGTGTGAAAGCGCGTGGGGTGATGGATGCAACCAGTGCGACGACAACCACAGCATTGGGCGGTAACTTCAAACAGAATGCCTCCACGCGAGCAGAGTTTTTGCACGGCGTCGGGTAACTCAACATTTGGTGATACCCAAAATAGATTTCAATTATCTGAAATAGAAACAAAAAAAGCGCCGAAAGGCGCTTTTTTATTAGATGCGGTTTAGGGAATTATTTCAGTACCGCAGCGATAGCTTTACACAGTGGACCCATGTTAGAGCGCATCATGCCGGCAACACTGATACGGCCAGAACCCACGATGTAAACACCGAATTCTTCCTTCAGGCGCGTCACTTGATCTTTGTTTAGACCAGAGAAAGAGAACATGCCGTTTTGGCGCTGAATAAAGCTGAAGTCACCTTCCACGCCTTCTTCTTTCAAGGTTGCTACGAACAGCTCACGCATTTCTTGAATGCGAACACGCATGTCTGCCACTTCTTGTTCCCACTCTGCGCGCAACGTCGCGTCGTTCAGAATTGCAGTCACAACCGCTGCGCCATGTGCTGGTGGGTTAGAGTAGATAACGCGAGCAATGCTTTTCACTTGGCTAAACGCGGTAGCGGTTTCAGCTGCGTTATTGCCAACGATGGTAAATGCGCCAACACGCTCGTTGTACAAACCAAAGTTTTTCGAGAATGAACTTGCCACCAATAGTTCAGAACATGCTTCGGCAAAAATACGCAGACCAGCAGCATCTTCTTCTACGCCAGATGCGAAGCCTTGGTAAGCAAAGTCGAACATCGGAAGAAGGTTTTTCTCATTACACAATGCAGCAAGTTGTTGCCATTGTGCGGCATCAGGGTCGATACCTGTAGGGTTGTGACAGCAGCCGTGCAGAAGAACCACATCGCCTTCGCTTGCGGTTTGAAGGTCTGCCAGCATCGCTGCAAAATCCATGTCTTTGGTTTCTGCGTTGTAGTAGCCGTAAGATGCCACTTCCAAGCCAGCCGCAGCGAATACACCGTTGTGGTTCGCCCACGTTGGGTTACTTACCCATACTTTTACATCGCCAAGTTGACGCTTGATAAATTCAGCTGCCACACGCAGTGCGCCTGTACCGCCAGGTGCTTGTGCCGTTTGTGCGCGCTTATCTGCAATAAGAGATGCATCGTTACCAAACAGCAGCTTTTGTACGGCTAAACCATATTCAGGCGTACCTGGGATGCTTAGGTAAGATTTTGTCGTTTCATTTTCAAGTAGAAACGCTTCGGCTTTCTTAACGGTAGCCAAAACTGGCGTATTACCGGATTCATCCTTGTAAATACCGACGCCCAAGTTGATTTTCTCGGCGCGTGTATCTGCTTTGAATTCTTCAGTAAGACCTAGAATAGGGTCGGCAGGGGCTGCAGTTATTTTTTCAAACATCTCATTCATCCATGGCGTTAGTAAAGGGAACTACCTTTGTTTATACCATTTTGATCCGTTGTAATAAAACCGAAATTTCCTGAAATTTTATTGTTCTTTGTATCTGTCGATTCACGCGATCAATCGCACATTTTTTCGCAAGAGGTGGAATCATGTTCTTATCGCCCTTTTAGGCAGGGTTGGCGTTGAGTCCGGTGTTCTTAAGGTTGCTTGGATAGCTAAGAAAGAATGATTCTGAATCGTACTTTTATCATCTATCAGCGTGTGGAAAGTGCATTGAAATAGACGAAGTGGGTTGGGAAGGGCGTTTTGAGGGAAAATCACATAAAAAAAGACCGCGAAACCGCGGTCTTTCGGAAAGTGTTTTGAACCAACTAGCGATTCAAAAACTTAGAAGTTTGCGCTGCGTGGTGCGCGTGGGAATGGGATAACATCACGGATGTTGCCCATACCTGTTACGTAAGAAACCAGACGCTCGAAACCTAGACCGAAGCCAGCATGTGGAACGGTGCCGTAACGACGTAGGTCGCGGTACCAGTTCATGTGCTCAGGGTCTATGTTCATTGCGCGCATACGTGTATCCAGAACGTCTAGACGCTCTTCACGCTGCGCACCACCAATGATTTCACCGATGCCCGGTGCAAGTACGTCCATCGCAGCAACGGTTTTACCGTCATCGTTCAGGCGCATGTAGAAGGCTTTGATGTCTTTCGGGTAGTTTTTAACAACAACCGGTGCTTCAAAGTGCTTCTCTGCAAGGTAGCGCTCATGCTCAGATGCCAAGTCGATACCCCATTCAACTGGGTTTTCAAACGTTTGGCCAGACTTAAGCAGGATGTCAATCGCGTCGGTGTAGTCAATCTGAGCGAAATCAGAATCAACGAACTTCTCTAAGCGAGTGATCGCGTCTTTGTCGATGCGTTGAGCAAAGAACTCAAGGTCATCACGACGCTCTTCCAGTACCGCTTTGAACACATATTTCAGCATGTCTTCAGCCAGTTTCGCTACGTCATCCAAGTCAGCAAACGCAACTTCAGGCTCAACCATCCAGAATTCCGCTAGGTGGCGGCTGGTGTTTGAGTTTTCAGCACGAAACGTTGGGCCGAAGGTGTAAACCTTGCTCAGCGCACAGGCATACGCTTCTGCGTTCAACTGGCCTGATACTGTTAGGAAAGTTTCTTTGCCGAAGAAGTCTTCGTTGAAATCAACTTTGCCTTCGTCAGTGCGAGGTAGGTTTTCCATGTCCAGTGTAGAAACACGGAACATTTCGCCAGCACCTTCTGCATCAGAAGCCGTGATCAATGGCGCAGATACCCAGAAGTAACCTTGCTCGTGGTAGAAACGGTGAATCGCTTGAGACAGGCAGTTACGAACACGTGCCACTGAGCCAATCACGTTGGTACGTGGGCGTAAGTGAGCAACTTCACGTAAGTACTCGATAGAGTGACGAGTTTTAGCCATTGGGTAAGTATCAGCATCTTCAACCCAACCAACGACTTTTACGTCAGTTGCTTGCAGTTCGAAGGCTTGACCTTGTCCTGGGCTTTCTACAACTTTACCTGTCACTTCAACAGAGCAGCCTGTGGTAAGACGTAATACATCTTCCTTGTAATTATTCAGCTCATTAGAAACAACCGCCTGAATAGGGTCAAAACAAGAGCCGTCATAAATGGCGAGGAAAGAGATACCGGCTTTTGAATCACGACGGGTGCGGATCCAACCACGGACAGTAACTTCGGTGTCGACTGCCGTTTTGCCGCGCAGGACGTCTGCTACAGGCATATAGTTCATAATTTGCATCTAACTCCATTGAAGAATGCCTGACAAATCGTGTCATCAGGCTAGGATAATTCGCGATTAAGCAGGCAAGTTTACCTTTAACGCCAAACTACCTCAAGATACTTGATTTGCTGGGGTTGCTTGTAGGTTCTGTTCGGAGAAAATCTAAGCGAATGCAGCACGTATCTTTGTGGCAGAGAGGAGACACGACTGCCTAAATACGGTGTTTATCTTAAGATGAAAGCCCGAGGTCAGTGATTCAATTTGAGCTCGGCACAATTATTCAGTAGCATCGCCCCCGCAAGTGATACCCAAGTGTGGTTATTTGGGTATGCCATTATCGATCACAGGAACGTACAAAATGCACACCGAACTGTTTAAAGAATTCATGTTTGAAGCGGCCCACCATCTCCCACATGTGCCAGAAGGCCATAAATGTGGTCGATTACACGGTCACTCGTTCCTTGTGCGTATCTATGTTGCGGGTGAAGTTGACCCTTATACGGGTTGGGTCATTGACTTCTCGGAGATCAAAGAAGCATTCAAACCGATTTATGATCGTCTAGACCACTATTATTTGAACGACATTGAAGGGCTAGAGAACCCGACCAGTGAAGTGCTGGCGAAATGGATCTGGGATGAGCTTAAGCCATCACTGCCATGTTTGAGCAAAGTGATGATCAAAGAAACGTGCACAGCAGGTTGTATTTATACCGGTGAGTAGCATTTCAATCTGACTCGCATCGGCACATGCAGCTGGATGTGGGATGGACAACAAAAAAGGGCCTAAGGGCCCTTTTTGTTTGGGTTGACGATGAGCGAAACCCAACGTCGACAATGTCTTTGCGGGCTTAGGCGATATCCAAGTATTTATGTGTCTGGATCGACAAGCGCCAGTTACGCGCGATGCACGTTTTAATGCAAAGCTCAGTCGCTCTTGGTTTCTGACTGATAGGTTGCAGTGCAATTTCTTTACTACTCAAATTAATTCCATCAAGCAGGGTATCGAGCTTCTCAATATCAGACTCCGTACCTACAGGATGCTTGATCTCGTTTGCTCTCTCTAATGCTTCTACCAACACGGGGAGTTTTCCTCGCATGTTGATTTTAGGCGATACCGTTACCCATGTGTCTTTGGTCGCTTTAATTGCGTAGGTGCCGCTGGTTTCGATTTGGCATCGATAACCGGCAGATTCAAGGCGCGAGGTGAGGGGGATTAGGTCGAAAATGCATGGCTCCCCGCCAGTAATAACCACATGTTTTGCCGTGTAATTTTGCTCAAGGTGAGCAAGGATTGCATCTGCTGATACCTGTGCCCACGTTGGGCTGTCGCCTGTTTTGGCAAGGACGGTACCAAAATCTCGCTCATCGTTTGGGAGCGTATCCCACGTTTGGCGCGTGTCGCACCATGGGCAGCCAACAGGGCAGCCTTGAAGGCGAACAAATACGGAAGGTACGCCTGTAAAGGTGCCTTCTCCTTGAATGGTTTCGAATATTTCGTTGACGTTGTACATACCGCTTCAACAATCAGAATTTCATGTGGTGCAGGATTATGGCAGTTTCCCTAGCAGCTGTCTTGGGAAGAAATAATTTGATGCATAAATTACAGAATGGCATACATTTAAATCGTTGATTTTTAGTGTCAGATACTGATTTGTTTGAGATGAAACAAATAGCTCGTGATGTGTATCACGACATCTAACTATGAAGCTTCACAATTACTTCGCAAAGTAAAAAAATTCACTGTTAATGAATTTTATAGGGAAAGTGGGATGATTCTCGCCCAACCAGGACACATAGATCACATCAAGCGCAACAATGCTGGCGCGGTTTATAAGCTGATCGATCAACTTGGGCCTATCTCTCGAATTGAGCTTTCTAAACGCAGCCAATTGGCGCCTGCGAGTATTACCAAAATTACACGTGAGCTGATTGATGCTCACCTTGTCAAAGAGACGGAATATGGGGAGCCTGGCAGCCGCGGGCGACCAGCTATCGGCCTAGTATTAGATAATGAAGGTTGGCAGTTCCTTTCGATTCGTCTCGGGCGAGGATACCTGACGCTGGCTTTGCATGAATTGGGCGGAGACATCTTGGTGGAAGAGCGCCATGACATTCTCGTGCTCGATCAGGACGTGCTCATAGAGCTGATTCAGCAATACATTAATCAGTTCTTCTCAACGCATTCAAATATTGTCGATCGTGTCACGTCCATTGCCGTTTCCCTCCCAGGGCTGGTTAACAGCACCCAAGGCATTGTGATTCAAATGCCACATTATGATGTTTACAACATGCCGTTAGGTGCAGCCATTCATCGTGCAACGGGTTTGCCAGTGTTCATTGGTAACGACACGCGATCATGGGCATTGGCTGAAAAGCTGTTTGGAAATGCTCGTGATGTTGATAACGCCATTCTCATTTCTATTCATCATGGCGTTGGTGCGGGCATCATGCTCGATGGAAAAGTGTTAGAAGGCCAAGTGGGTAACATTGGTGAGTTAGGGCATATACAAATCAAACCGTTTGGAAAACGCTGCTTTTGTGGCAACAACGGTTGCTTGGAGACCGTGGCTAGCCTTCAAGCGGTGCTCGATGATACGCAGGTTCTGCTTGATCAAGGCCACGAGAGTGTATTGCATGATAAGCCGCTAACCATCGACAGTATTTGTGATGCTGCGTTGGCAGGCGATGGCGTTGCTCAACAAGTGATTACTGAGTTGGGTCATAACCTTGGGCAGGCTATCGCAATTATGGTGAACTTGTTTAACCCGCAGCGGGTATTGATTGGCGGCGAGTTTAACCGTGCCAAATCGGTGCTCTATCCTGCCATTATGGAGAGGGTGTTGAATCAAGCATTACCACATTACTGTGAGAATCTGATGATTGATGAGAGCTACTTTTATACACAAGCGACCATGCCCGGCGCGGCATTGGTTAAGCGAGCAATGTATGACGGCTACTTGCTAATGAAGGTGCTTGAAGGTTAATCCTTGTCGGAGAGATAACAAAAAGGAGCGTATATCGCTCCTTTTTTTGTTGTGTCCGTTAGAGATTTTCACACGCTATTTTACGCTGCAATTTAGCGTTGTGATTTGGCGCTGCGATTCTCTGACGTTAGAACGGATACCAAATGGTTGCAGCGTCTGTGTAACGTTTGTAAATCGCTAAAGCCACCAACAGAGCGATGATGATGAGTGCAATGCCATCTTTAGTTGCTAGAGGACGAGCGTTATACCACGTCCGTTTTGCATTTCTGCCAAATCCTCTGAGTGTCATTGCGTTCGATATTTCATCGGCGCGATCAAGACTCGAAAAAATCAGTGGGATTAAGATTTTCGCCACGCCTCTGAATCGCTCCATCAGTGGCGCATTTTTCGAGAAATCGACACCACGAGCTTGTTGGGCGTGCATGATATTAACGAAATCATTTTTCACTTCGGGTAGATAACGCAATGTCAGGCTTACGGCATAAGCGATTTTGTATGGGACGCCAATGCGGTTAAGGCTGGAAGCGAATTCTGTTGGATGCGTTGTGAACACAAAAACCAGTGCAATGGGGAACATGCTGAAGTATTTCAGTGTCACTGTGCACAGATAAAACAGAGTTTCTTGCGTTAGTGAATAGTTACCCGGTAACGAAAGCAGTGGTGTGGTGGTACCAATCCATTCTGGTCCTTGTTGAGGGGCGACGAGGAACATGAATACCGCATTCATGCTGAGGACACTTAATGTGCCCAGCAACAGAGGCTTATAGACGCGAAAAGCCACACCCGTCATGTTAAGCAGCGCCAAGCCCAATGCGACCATACTTAGGATGATACGCAGATCGAACGTGGTGAGCACCACCGTTACCCATGCCATAAACAAAGCAAACTTTGTGATGCCGTTGAGTGCATGGAGCGGGGAGTTCGTATCGATGTAGTTGATACCAAATTTCATCTTCGATGCTTTCATTTGGTATGACTCTCAGTATGAATGAATTGCTGCATAAAACCGTTAATGTCTTTGATGCCTGCTCGGTCAGCTATCTGATAGAGGCTGGTGGTAGCAAGGTTGGCTTGGTCGAGTAAGGTTGGCTGGCTAAATACTTTAGTCATCGGTGCATCCGCGATGAGCTTACTGTCGGCAATAACAATCGAGCGAGTGGTATATTCAAGCACCAAATGCATGTCGTGTGAGATGATCATGACAGTGATGCCGCGCTCTTTGTTTAGACGCTGAATAAACGACAGCATGGCGCTGTAGTTGCGATAATCCTGACCTGCTGTTGGTTCATCAAGAACCAGTAACTTTGGCTCCATCACCAAAATCGAGGCTATGGTGACACGCTTTTTCTGGCCATAACTCAACGCATCAATCGGCCAGTGGCGGTATTTGCTCAAGCCACAGAGATCGAGAGCATTTAGGGCACGTTGCTCAATGTCTTCTTCACGTAGACCTAGATTTTTAAGGCCAAATGTCACTTCATCCATGATCATATGATGAGAAATCATGTGATTAGGGTTTTGCATGACAACGCCCACTTTTTTGCTGCGCTCAAAGATAGAAAGTTTGCTGAAATCGTCGCCATCAAAAAGGATGGTACCCGCATCCGGTTCAAGCACGCCCATGACCAGTTTTGTGATGGTGGATTTACCCGACCCGTTCTTGCCAAGCACAGAGACGATTTCGCCACGATTAACCGAAAATGACACGTTTTCGAGTGCATTTTTTTCGCCATCGTAGGAATAGGTTAAACCTTCAATCGTCAGCAGCGCCGGTTTGTCAGCTTTCGCTGGCTCTGGCGTATAGTCGTCGGCCCATTGCAACAATGGGGCCGCGAATTGTTCAACATCAAGCAGATTAAGATAAGCAGGGTTGTCCGATTCTGACAGTTGGCAACCCGCATGTTTGAGCGCTGAAAGATACAGAGGCTGGCGAATGCCATGCTGGTCGAGCAAGCCAGACATCAAGATCGCATTAGGCGTGGTGTCTGCGACAATCGAACCGTTATCCATCAAGATCACGCGATCGACCGCATGTGTCAGCACATCTTCAAGACGATGCTCGATGATGATAATGGTTTTGCCTGTATCACGATGGAGCTGATCGATGATTTCAATCGTGCGTTTGCCGGTTTTTGGATCCAGTGCCGCTAGCGGTTCGTCAAACAACAACACATCCACGTCATCAACTAATATCCCAGCAAGCGATACGCGCTGCTTTTGACCACCAGATAGATCATGAGGTGCGTGGTTGAGTAGTGCCTCTAAGTCGACCATTTGGGCTGTGGCTTTAACCAGTGGGTACATTTCTGCCACGGATACGCATTGGTTTTCCAGTGCGAAGGCAATGTCTTCCCCTACGCTGAGACCGACAAATTGGCTGTCGGTATCTTGCAAAACGGTGCCGACTTTCTCTGTATATTCTATCAGAGACATGGTTTGACTATTCTTGCCATCAATCAGCAGTTCGCCGTGAATGTGACCTTCGATGGCATGTGGAATGAGCCCATTAATGCATTGACCCAGCGTGGATTTACCACTGCCGCTAGGGCCAATGATGAGGACTTTTTCGCCCTTTTCAATGCGAAGGTTGATGCCTTTCAGTGTCGGATTGACTAATGCATCGTAGCGAAAAGTAAAGTTCTTAAATTCGATGGACATATTGGCGCTTAAGCCTCTTCCAGATTGCGGTACTGGCTGTTGCGCTTGGCAACGGATTGAAGAATGAAATAGCCCACAACAGTCACTAACAAGGCGTTACCTGCGGCAATAATGCAAAGTTGAATGAACACTTTGGTGAAGGGCTCTGCGTATAACAAGGTGTCTAAAAACGCTGAACAGCCATACCCCAATACATTACCCAGTAACGCGAGCACTGAAAATAGTGCGATGTCTAGGGCAGGGAAGCGGCCGTATTTGAGACGATTTTTGGTGAGCAAAGGGAAGAAGCCGATGATCATACCTACAATGCCAGAACCGAGCACCCAAGTGAGCCATACTCCCCATCCAGCGAAAAGGTCAGTCACCCAATGGCCGATAAAACCGACAAAGAAGCCAACGCCTGGACCAAAAAGTACAGAGAAAAGTGCGAGGATAGCCATTGCTGGTTTTAGCGTTGTATTGGCAAATACGGGAATACCAAACATGGGTAAGCCGCCAATCCCATAAAGTGCCGCGCCAATCGCAATGATAACGACAGTTTTCGCTGAAAAGTTCATAGATAACCCTTGATGCCAGAACGTCTCAATGTAACGTCCGACACGAATTTAATGCTTTTGTTGATGTACTTCACAAAAATGAGGCGGGATTATATAGGATAACCGCCGGAAAAAGAAAGCTATCAGTCTAGACGTCTACAACGCTGTGTAAACCATGATAGACAGAATGGCGATTGCGTGAGCAATCAATGTTGGGATTGTTGGTCGTTTGCCAAAACATAGTGCAGAAAGCAGAAAGCAGAAAGCAGAAACGCAAAAAGGCGCCGAAGCGCCTTTTGATATATCAAATACGGTTTATTTAGCGATATTCTCTTGCATCGCTTTCATCTCAACTGCACGGCATGCGGCAGCGGTGAAGACCACATCGGTTGAACTGTTTAACGCAGTTTCCGCCGAGTCTTGAACCACACCAATAATGAAACCAACCGCAACAACCTGCATCGCGATATCGCTTGGGATACCAAACAAGTTACACGCCAGTGGAATCAACAATAGTGAACCGCCAGCAACACCTGACGCGCCACAAGCAGAGACTGCTGCAACAATACTCAGTAGTATCGCCGTGGCCAGGTCTACTTGAATACCTAGCGTGTGAACGGCTGCGAGTGTTAGCACGGTAATGGTAATAGCCGCTCCGCCCATGTTAATGGTTGCACCTAGCGGAATGGATACTGAATAGGTGTCTTCGTCTAGCTTCAGCTTGTTACATAACTGCAGGTTTACAGGAATGTTTGCCGCTGAACTGCGGGTGAAGAATGCAGTGACACCACTTTCGCGTAGGCACTGGAATACCAACGGATACGGATTCGTTCGTGTTTTGGTGTAAACGATGAGTGGGTTAACGACCAGAGCAATGAATGCCATGCTACCCAGCAGCACACTTAGCAGATGCGCGTAACCGAGCAATGCGTCGAACCCTGTATCAGCAAAGGTATTGGCAACCAAGCCGAAGATACCGATAGGGGCAAGCTTAATGATAAAGCGCACGATGAACGACACGCTCTCCGCTACGTCACCGAATACGGTTTTAGTGGTTTCCGATGCATGGTGCAACGCAATACCTAGGCCGATTGCCCACGCCAGAATACCAATAAAGTTACCTGTCATCAGCGCATTGATTGGGTTATCCACCACATTGAAAAGCAAGGTCGAGATAACTTGAGCAATGCCTTCCGGTGGAGAGATTTCCGCTGTAGATGGCGTCAACGTTAGCATCGTTGGGAAAAGGAAGCTCATGGTGACCGCGGTGATGGCGGCGGCAAATGTGCCTACAAGGTACAGTGCTACGATTGGGCGCAGGTGTGTGTTTTGACCTCTACGTTGGTTCGCAATCGATGCGGCAACAAGGACAAAAACAAGGATCGGTGCGACAGCTTTTAATGCGCTGACGAACAGACCACCCAGAAAGCCAACGGCTTTGGCACTGTCTGGAGAAATGCTCGCCAGAACAACGCCCGCGATAATACCGATCAAGATCTGAATCACCAGACTTGAATTGGTCACGCGAGCAAGAGGGGAAGGTGTTTGCTTCATTTTTATCTCACTTCACTGTGTTTACCAGAGCAACCTGTTTGAAGTTACTTGGTTATAAAGCCCAAAAAGCCCTCGCGTTAACATTAAACGCAGGGATATTGAGAAAGCTGTTAATGGGTGGTTAGCGATCGGATTAAATCAGGTGAATGAGTGGTCTGTAAAGTGATAATTAGATCATAAATTCTAATATCTATCGCAAAGCGTGATTTTATGTTTATAACAACTGAGCGTGCGATGTAAAATATTGTCGAGATAACTGTGTGATTCGTGTTAGCTGACAAAATAAAAAGCACCTCAAAAGAGGTGCTTATATGTACATGTTAAATGCTTTTATGGTGCTATTTGTTAACCAATGGTTTATCAACAAACAGCTTTCTGCCGTGAGCTCTATTAATAGATAACGCGTCCTACAGCATTAAGCAATTGACTGACGCCTTTAGTGAAGTGTAATGGGGCATCTGCCACCGTGTAACATAAACACCCGTCATGAGTCTGCGGAGTATGGTGATTTGCACTGTCTAGGATGATGAAATCACCTGGAACATATTGGTCGTATTCATCTTCAAAGTGCCCACTAAGTAACAAGGTCACTTCCGTCCCTTTGTGGGTGTGACTTGGAACGCCACTATTCATACCAATGTGAAGCAAGCTCGCATGTGTATCGCCTTCATTAAGTGGCAATCTCGCTCGGCTTATTGCGCCAATGCTGCTCCAGCCTAGATGATGATAACGACGCAATGCTGTTGGGAGAGTGTAACGCTCGCCAGCTACATCAATATTCGCTTCTGGAGAGGGCGCGACCAATGTACTTGGTAAATGCTCATCGCTCATGATGGCAGCCATCATGGCATCAAACTCATCACTAGCTTGCTCTTGAGGCTCGTCTTGATGCAATTGCGATGCGCTGAAAGCCTCTTCAGCGGCCTGATTTTCAAACGCGACAAGTTTGTTTGCGCAAATCTCGCACATTTCACTGTGTGCTGCGACTGCAATTGACATTGAAGCGGGGAGCGTACCCGCAGCGTGAGCGAGTAAAAGCTCGTCGGCCGGATGATACTTAATCATCATTCACCTCCAAATGAGTGCGCAGTTTTTGCAACCCCAAACGCAGACGCGATTTTATGGTGCCTAAGGGGACATTAAGTTGGTCAGCAAGTTCTTGGTGGGTAAGTTGCTTGATGTAAACGCCCTGAACCACTTGCTTTTGTAAGTCAGGGAGCAAATCGATGTAAGAGAACAGTTGGGTCTGCAGCTGGCTATGAAGAGCGTCGTCTTCTTGGTCGCCAGACTCTCCTTCAATAAGAGGCCAAATATCGCCACTCAAGCAATCTTCTCGGTTGCTTTTCACCTTGCGCAACATATCAAAGCTGACGTTTCGCATGATGGTGAAAATCCACGTGGAAGCACCACCTTTAGCGCCATTGTACAAGTGGGCTTTACGCCAAACCAATAGCATGGTTTCCTGCACTAACTCTAATGCTTGACCGTCTGCGCGTAGATGTCTCAGTCCGTAAGCTTTCACCTTGGGCGCAAAATGCTTGAATAACGAAGCATAAGCGGACTGATCCCTGTCTTCCGCGACACGATGAATTAACTCTGCCAAATGTTCCGGGGAGAGTGCTGACATACTTTTTTTACTACTCGGGCTGTTTATTGATTTCGTAGTATAAGTGCCTTCGACCAATTCCATGACGATTGAATCCTAAAATTGCAAATAGAGTCATGACTTACATAACGAGTGGCATTACCAAAAGGATCACTCCTCGAGTATATTTTCTTCTTTTAATAGAACAGCGATGAATTGTTTCGCTTCTTCGAGATCGTTTTGGGCGATAAACCATTGTCTTTGGTTGTTGGCAAGAGGTAGCACTTCTAACCACCGCTGGCAGACCCAGTTGAGGTCATCAAAGTGTCGATCAGTACCATATTGAGCGGCATGCTCTGGGTGAGCTTCAAACAGTGCTGAAAGTGCGTCACCGAGAAAGCCTGGGTGTTCTTTACTGTCTTCCCATGTGGGCAACGCTTCTGCGTCTGCCACCCAAAGTCCATCTTCTTCTTGACCGATGTTTGAGAGCTTCACACGTTTGCTCCCTTTAATGGTCACTCCAAGCAGCCCATCCGGCAGGGTTTCAAAATCGATGATATTAACGTGCGTGCCGAAGGTGCAAAGCGCATCGCCTTCCTTCATCGCCAGCACGAATCCCCGGTTGTCTTTCATTGATTCTTTTACGAGCCTCACGTAGCGAGGCTCAAAAATGCGTAAACGAGTCACGCCTTCGGGTAAAAGAAACAGTGGTAATGGGAAAAGACCTAATTGCATTCGTACCTCCATAAATCGTATTGAAATTTACGGGTGTCGTTGGCTTGTCGATCACAATTGGTCTTGCAATGCATTGTTAATGGCATCAATAAGTTGTTTTAACTGGTCTTTGGCCATGTCGTACGGTGGCATAATGTAGATCAAGCGGCCAAATGGACGAATCCACACGCCCGACTGAACAAAGTGTTTCTGTATCGTTTCAACGTTAACGCTTTGATGGGTTTCCACCACACCAATCGCCCCCAACCAACGTACACTTTTCACACACTCTAGGCTTTGTAACTCAGGAAGCATTTGCAATAGGTGATGCTCAATGCCCAGCACCTTTTCTTGCCATGGCGTATCTAGCAGGAGGCCCAAACTGGCATTGGCGACAGCACTGGCTAACGGGTTACCCATAAATGTTGGGCCATGCATAAAGCAGCCAGCTTCGCCGCCACAAACCGTGTCAGCCACGTGTTTGGTCGTGACGGTAGCCGCCATGGTCATGTATCCCCCCGTCAATGCTTTGCCTAAACACATAATGTCTGGCGAAATCTCTGCATGTTCACAAGCAAAGAGTTTTCCGGTTCGCCCAAAGCCGGTGGCGATTTCGTCACAAATCAATAAGACGCCATGTTCATCACAAAGCTCTCGTACGCGCTTAAGGTAAGTCGGATGGTAGATACGCATACCGCCAGCACCTTGGACGATAGGCTCAAGGATAACCGCTGCGATATCGTCAACATTGTCTTCAAGCTTGGCTTTGAAATCGGTGATGTCGGATTCCTTCCACTCATCGTGAAATCCGCATTCGGGCGAATCCGCAAAGATATGTTCAGGCAGAAAACCTTTGTAGAGTTTGTGCATCGAGTTATCAGGGTCAGTCACTGACATCGCTGCAAAACTGTCACCGTGATAACCATGGCGAAGCGTTAAGAATGTCGATTTAGGTGTGCCCTTCGCATGCCAATATTGCAGGGCCATTTTTAAGGAAACTTCGACGGAAATTGACCCTGAATCACACAGGAATACTTTTTCTAAGGGAGCTGGCGTCATCTCAACCAGTTTTTTGCATAGGTTGATCGCGGGGTCGTGTGTGATACCACCAAACATGACGTGCGACATTTTACCGACTTGGTCTGTAACGGCTTGATTCAAAACAGGGTGATTGTATCCGTGAATCGCCGCCCACCACGATGACATGCCATCGAGAAGCTTGGTGCCATCTTCTAAATATAAGTACAACCCCTCTGCGCGGGAGACAGGGTAGCAGGTCAGTGGGTTGAGAGTAGACGTGTAAGGGTGCCAGATATGGTCACGATCAAAAGCTAAATCCATGTATAAATAATATCCAGTTGTAAACCATGGGTTGTTGTTACTGTTGACATTGTAATGGTCGACTTTAGACTGAACAAGTCATCAATCTCCAAATTACTTCGAGATGCAGGGTCAGCGCACATGAAGTGGCTGATTAAGTATCCCGATGTGGTTTGGATGCGTCATTTAATCAAGTTGAGGTAATACAGGTGGAAGTACGCCATAACTGGACTGTCGAGGAAGTACAGGCCCTTTTTGAAAAACCTTTTATGGATCTGATGTTTGAAGCGCAACAGGTACACAGACAGTATCAAGCGCTCAATCATGTTCAGGTCAGCACCTTGCTGTCGATTAAAACCGGCGCTTGCCCAGAAGATTGTAAGTATTGCCCTCAGAGTGCTCACTATCGTACCGATGTGGAAAAAGAGCGCCTGCTAGAAGTTGAGCGTGTGCTCGACGCGGCAGAAAAGGCCAAACACTCCGGCGCGACACGATTTTGCATGGGCGCGGCTTGGAAAAACCCTAAAGCCAGAGACATGCCGTATTTGAAAGAAATGATTCAAGGCGTGAAGGGTATGGGCCTTGAAACCTGTATGACACTCGGCATGCTCACGCCTGATCAAGCGGATGAGTTGGCGGTTGCGGGTCTTGACTACTACAACCATAACCTTGATACCTCGCCAGAATACTATGGCAATGTCATTACCACGCGCACCTACCAAGACCGTTTAGATACCCTTTCCCATGTTCGCGATGCGGGCATGAAAGTGTGTTCAGGCGGGATCATTGGGTTGGGCGAAAATGCGCGTGACCGTGCAGGCCTGCTGGTCGAATTGGCAAACTTGCCGCATCACCCAGAAAGCGTACCGATTAACATGCTAGTGAAGGTGAAAGGCACACCACTAGAAGAAGTGGAAGATGTTGACCCGTTCGATTTCGTCCGCATTATTGCCGTTGCGCGCATCATCATGCCGGAATCAGCCGTTCGCCTGTCTGCTGGGCGCGAGAATATGAATGAGCAAATGCAAACGTTGTGCTTTATGGCGGGCGCTAACTCAATCTTCTATGGCTGTAAGCTGCTGACAACACCAAACCCCGATGAAGATGCAGATATGCAGTTGTTCAAGAAACTGGGTATAAACCGAGAGCAAGCCGTTCAAAAGCCAGACGAGATTCAAGAAGAGGCGTTATTGACCCAAGTGGCGGAGCGTGTGGCTTCTCGTCCAAGCAAAGACGACCTTTTCTACGAAGCTAACGTCTAAGAGCGCTTAATCCATTATGCGTCAAGACGACCATCTTCAGCGACGTATCGAGCAAAAGCTCGATACACGTCGCCAGCAACAATTGCTCCGAAGCGTCAGCGCTTTTCATCATCAAGATGGAAAGCTCTTTGACACTGATAACCAACCGTACTTGAATTTTTCTGGCAATGATTATTTAGGTTTGGCGCACGATGCTTCATTGATCACGGCGTGGCAAGAGGGGCTGGATACATTTGGAGCAGGGAGTACGGCATCACCGCTAGTGACGGGCTTTTCGAGTGCTCATCAGACCCTAGAGCGTGCTTTGTGCGACTGGTTGGGTTTTGAGCGTGCCTTGTTGTTCAATAGTGGTTTTTCTGCCAATCAAGCAGTGATTTTTTCATTGCTAGAGAAGCACGACACTCTGTTGCAAGACAAACTGAATCACGCTTCGTTGA
Source organism: Enterovibrio calviensis DSM 14347 (assembly GCF_000621165.1). GTDB lineage: Bacteria > Pseudomonadota > Gammaproteobacteria > Enterobacterales > Vibrionaceae > Enterovibrio > Enterovibrio calviensis. The sequence continues at coordinate 59,189 of NZ_KK211218.1, forward strand.
TGGAAGCGGGGATGCTGTGTGACGCAAAAATGCAGCGCTTTCCTCACAACAACGTCCACAAACTCGAATCTATGCTCCACGCGACTGCGCAAACATCCGCACGCTTTGTGGTGACTGAAGGTGTGTTTAGCATGGATGGCGATTTGTCCCCGCTCGCGGATATCCGGTCTGTGTGTGATCAGCATGACGCATGGCTCATGGTGGATGATGCCCATGGTATTGGCGTGTTAGGAGAGCAGGGCCAAGGCAGTGCTCATGCAGCGAATATTCAACCTGACATTCTTATCGTCACCTTTGGTAAAGCGTTTGGGATGATGGGGGCAGCGGTAATGTGCAGTGAACATGTACATGATTACTTGACGCAATTTGCCCGTCACTATGTCTATTCAACGGCAATGCCGCCCGCTCAAGCACATGCTTTATCTCATACGCTCTCTATGATTCGTACGCAATCTTGGCGACGTGAAAAGCTATCTGCCTTATCGGCGGTTTTTCACGAAGAATTGCAAGGGTGCGATGAGGTAATTGAAACCATCACCCCAATCAAACCTGTGGTTCTTGGGAGCGTTGAGAAAATGCAGGTGATCGCTTCTAAGTTAAAAGCCAATGGATTTCTAACAGGGGCGATTCGCCCACCCACAGTGCCCGTGAATACGGCACGTCTTCGCATTACCTTATCGGTAAATCAATCTGAAACGCAGGTGAAAGACCTCGCCGTTTTGCTCCGACGTTGTATTGAGGAGGGCAAATGAGCCAAGCAGTATCATTTCATCTCGAGGCCTCTTTATTAGAGAGTGAAGAGAAGTCAGCGATCAAGGACGCGTTCAGCCGCGCCGCGACCACTTATGATAAAAGTGCCGCATTCCAGCGCCGCGTTGGACATGAACTCATGGGGCAGATATCAGAGTGGGAAAATAAAACCGTACTCGACTTGGGTTGTGGAACCGGCTACTTCAGCGAAAAAATGGCACTCAACGGTGCTCATGTCATCGCATTAGATCTCTCCGAGAAAATGTTAGAGCAAGCCAGGTTAAGGTGTGGCAGCGCGTTGCAGTATCTCTCTGGTGACGCTGAATCACTCCCATTGGCTGATAATAGTGTCGACGTGGTGTTCTCATCGTTGGCTTTGCAGTGGTGCAATGATCTTTCTGTTCCATTACGTGAAATGAGACGGGTAGTGAAGCCTGGTGGGACTATATTGTTTTCGACTTTGCTTGATGGCTCATTATACGAGCTCAAGCAAGCATGGCATGAAGTTGATGCACGTCAACACGTGAATACTTTTCTTACGCCAAAGCAGGTAAACATTGCGCTCGCGCAAGCTGGCATCGTAAATCACCACATAGAATGCCACACGTTAACAGAAACATATCCATCTGCACTGGCACTAATGAAAGATCTCAAAGGTATTGGCGCAACCCATTTATCAGAAGGTAGAGAGGCGGGATTAGTTGGCAAGCGAACTTTTTTGGCGCTAGAAAATGCGTACAGACATTTTCAGTCACATGAAGGGCTCGTGCCCGCAACCTATCAAGTTTGCTATGGAGCGATAAAGAATGACTAAAAGCTATTTCGTGACAGGCACAGACACAGAAGTTGGAAAGACTGTGGCTTCAATGGCCATCATGCAAGCTGTCGCGAAAGCCGGCTATAGTGTGGTGGGTTACAAACCCGTTGCAGCGGGCAGCAAAGACACTGAAGACGGGCCGATGAATTCTGATGCCATTCGCCTTCGTGAATGCACCACCGTTGATGTGGACTATGAAGAAGTTAACCCATGCCTACTGCACGCTGCCTGTTCACCGCACATTGCTGCTGAACTTGAAAATGCCAGTGTGGACTTTTCGCAGTTGAGTCAGGGGCTGAAAAATATCCAAACCAAAGCGGATTTTACGTTAGTGGAAGGAGCGGGTGGTTGGCGTGTACCTGTGAGTTATGACAGCACGTTAGCTGACTGGGTAGGGCAAGAGAAGCTGCCTGTGATTTTGGTGGTCGGCATAAAACTTGGGTGTTTGAATCACGCCTATTTGACCGCTGAAGCTGTTCGCCATGACGGATTAGAAATTGTGGGATGGGTAGCTAACAGGGTGAACCCAGGCACTGAGCACTACAGTGATATTGTTAAAACACTAGAGCATCACTTAGGGGTTCCTAAGCTCGGCGAAATACCGTACATGCCTGCGATTAAGTCGAGAGACTTAAGTGGCTATATCGACATTAGCCCACTAGGGTTGAAATAATCGCAAGAATGAAAAAAGCCAGCAGCTGCTGGCTTTTTAACGTTTTTATCAACAAATACCAAGACATCACACCCAAATGGCGGATGTCATCCTACGGCTTATTTGTCTTCTGACAGCAGTCCCATTAAAGACTCCTGCACATCTGAAATCTGTTTGATCTTTTGATTCTCGTCGTCGGCAAGTCCGAGCTCTGCACAAGCCTCGTCAAAGCTCATCCCTAAGTGACAGCAAAGGATATCGATTGCGACGCGATAATTTTCTTTGTCAGCCATTGTTTTTCTCTCCTTAGAAACGCACTCCTTGATGGAGCACCTAAGCGCATCAAATGAGGCGCTCACCTTTTACACACACATTATTCGTGATTGGTTATTAATTCAACTCGACCAAAGTCTAATTCGTCTTGAAAACTAGACCGCTCATCATCCAAATTAAAAATAGCATACGCGGACCGTTACAATAATTTACGTTTGAATTTGCTACACAGGCTTGTTTTTCGACAGTTTGACCCTACTATCACACCAATAGCGCTTCAATCATTCGGAGACAAAGTCAGTAATGAAACGCATATCTTTATTTTTGTTAACCAACCTAGCGGTTCTATTCGTGTTCAGCATCGTGCTGAACATTGTTTACGCCGTGACTGGCATGCAACCAGGAAGTCTTTCGGGCTTGCTCGTGATGGCTGCATTGTTCGGTTTTGGTGGGTCGCTGGTTTCGCTATTCATGTCGAAATCAATGGCACTGCGCTCTGTGGGCGGTCAGGTCATCGAACATCCACGTAACGAGACAGAGCATTGGTTGATGAATACAGTGAGTCGCCAAGCACAGACTGTCGGTATTGGCATGCCGACAGTGGCGATTTATCACTCCAATGACATCAACGCATTTGCGACAGGCGCAAAACGTGATGATTCTTTGGTTGCTGTATCTAGTGGCTTGTTGGAAAACATGACGCGCGACGAAGCAGAAGCGGTTCTCGCTCATGAAATCAGTCATATCGCGAATGGTGACATGATCACCATGACGCTGATGCAAGGCGTGGTAAATACCTTCGTTATCTTTATCTCTCGTTTGATTGCAGGTGCGATCAGCGGTGTGAATAACAGTGATGAAGAGGGCGAAGGTGGTGGTAGCTTTATCACTTACTTCATCGTGTCTTCAGTGCTCGAAATTGTTTTTGGCATGTTGGCAAGCGTTCTGACCATGTGGTTTAGCCGCCATCGCGAATTCAAAGCAGACGCAGGATCTGCGCATCTTGTCGGTAAAGAGAAGATGATCGCTGCACTCGAAAGGTTAAAAGTGAGCCATGAAAGTCGATTGGAAGGCTCCATGATGGCGTTTGGTATCAACGGTAAAAAGTCACTGAGCGAATTTTTCATGACTCACCCGCCGCTTGATAAGCGTATCGATGCACTTCGCCGCGGTGAGCACCTCTAATTGCATTGTCTCAATGTTTAAAAAACGCCTCCATATATTGGGGGCGTTTTTATTTTTGCCCCGTCAAAATCCTTCTTGGACTAGTGTTACTGATAACGTAGCAGAAACGTTTTATGTCCAAACAACAAGAAGGCCTCTGAAATCTGGCAGATTCTGATTGTTTGGATATTCAACACATCAACACATCAACACTTCAAGAGGTGAGCATGAACCCAGTCGGGTGGTTTGAAATTACGGTCAGTGATTTGGATCGGGCAACGGCATTTTATGAGAAAACGCTTGGGATAACACTGACTCGGCATGAAATGGACGGTATACAAATGGCATGGTTTCCTGTTGAACAGGGCAACAACTATGGTGCAACAGGAACACTCATCTTGAGTGATAACTATATCGCGGGAACATCATCTACTATGGTCTATTTTAACGTTGACAGTATCGATGAGGTGTTAGCGAGAGTGGATGCTAGTGCAATCCTACAGCCAAAAACGAATATTGGTGACGCAGGGAAGTACGCGCATATCGAAGATAGTGAAGGGAACCGAGTGGGTATTCACTGTCACTAACTATGTCGTGTCGACAACGGATTTTAGTGAGACGTAAAGAGAAAGCGCTGTCTTTTGTCGATCTCCTTATCAAATGATCCCAAATATTGAACAGTTTCTTTTTAATTCAGGTTAGCATTATCAGATAACATTCAGTGTATGGATTTGCACGTTTGTGCTTTTGCATATGGTGCACCGTTAAATAGCCAAGGAGGGGCATGTTAAAAGTTATTAAGTTTCTTTTTACCGCTGCGATTTTGCTCGCCTTGCTCGCGACCGCATTGGTTTATGGCGCACTAGCTCTCAGCCTTCCTGCATTAACCGGCGTCTCGGCGGTTGATAGACTCTCTGACACCACCTATTTACAACGCGATGATTTGGGTACTGCAATCATCGTCGCCCAGAATCGAACGGATGCGTCGTATGCGCTAGGTTATGCGCATGGACAAGATCGCTTTTTCCAAATGGATTTGCTCAGACGAAATGCGGCAGGGGAGCTATCTGAACTCTTTGGTAATGCTGCTCTTCCGCGCGACGAACTGACACGTTTTCATCTGTTCAGAAAACGCAGTCGAGACATCGTTAATCATTTGCCAGCTTTGCACCAACAGCAGCTCGCCGCCTATGCGAAAGGTGTCAATGATGCTGTATCTCACTCTACGATCCCCACGTTTGAATACTTGGTGACCCGAACCGAACGTCAACCTTGGTTACCTGAAGATTCCGTGCTGGTGATATTTAGCATGTATCTTGATCTACAAGGGCGAAGCTTGAATCGAGACCTCACCTTTGGTGCGATTGAAGATGAATTTGGCGCAGAGATGGTGGCTTTCCTGTCACAACCCAGTAAGTATCAAGCGGCCTTAGACGGTAGTCGCTTTCCGTTAGAAAAAGTGACGATTCCCTCGCTATCAGTTGATACGGTTAATGCAGCGCTCTCGCACAATATTGATGACTCCCCACTCGTTGGCAGCAACAACTGGGCGGTTGGGGGTTCCCTGACTCGAAATGGACTCGCGATGTTGTCTGATGACATGCACCTTGGCATTAATGTTCCCGTCATTTGGTATCGTGCTCAACTCAACTTTCAACAAGATGGTCAAGCTCGCCAGATCACCGGCGTCACTCTACCTGGAGCGCCCGCTGTGGTGGTCGGAGCGAATGGTCATATCGCGTGGGGATTCACTAACGGTTACATGGATACCGCTGATTGGTATGAGTTGGGAACCAAAGATGAAACAACCTTTGTCTCAGAAGATATTCCGATCAAGGAAGGTGACCACAAGTACCTTCTTGAAATGAGTGAAATTGGACCTGTGGCAACCATGGGAGGCAAAAAATATGCGCTTTCATGGGTTGCCTATCAACGCTATGCCGTTAATTTGAATCTGCTGAACTTAGAAACCTCACAAACGGTTGATGCTGCCTTATCTGCAAGTAAAGAAACGGGCATACCTGTTCAAAATATGGTGGTTGCAGATAAAGAAGGCAATGTTGGATGGCAAGCAACAGGCGCCATCCCCGACAGACGTAAGCCAGCGCAAAAACCATTGTCTTCGTCTCAATATGATCAGGCGTGGCAAAACCAAGCCCAAGATATCCCGTTTGTCGTGAACCCCAAGCGCTCTATGGTTTGGACAGCCAATAGCCGTGTTGTAAGCACAAAACAAGATGAGCGATTTGGTAACGGAGGATATGCATTGGGTGCTCGCAGCACGCAAATCAAGCAGCGCCTGTTTGAAAAGGATGTCTTTGATCCTGAGGATTTCTATCGTCTTCAATTGGATAACGAAGCCTATTTTTTAGATCGCTGGCATGCGGTGCTATTGGCAGTGTTAGAAACTGACCGCGATCGTTTTGCCGAAGACATTCAGGCAATTGAAAATTGGCAACGTTGTGCATGTGCAGACTCAGTAGGGTATACCCTCGTTAGGAAATATCGCGATGCCCTAATAGATGTGTTGTTTGCCCCTATAGAGACACAACTGATAAAGAATCGCCTCAGCTTAGGGGTGCTAGAAAGGCAATTGGAACCGGCGCTTTGGCAGTTGGTCTCAGAGAAACCTGAAAGCTGGCTCCCCAATGGATACAGTGCGTGGGACGAGTTCTTTGCTGATACCTACGAGAAAACGCGCGACGGTCTCATGCTGAAAACAACGGGTCACGTTGATGGGTCTCTTCAGGCGCTTCGATGGGGGGATGTTAATCAGCTAAAGGTTCAACATCCATTTAGCCGCCAAATTCCAATGTTGAGCACATTATTGGATATGCCTAACGTGGCAGGATTTGGTGATAGGTACATGCCTGCTGTTCAAGGCCATGCTTTTGGTGCGTCACAGCGGTTGATTGTTCAACCGGGAGACGAAATTAATGGCATTTTGACGTTGCCAGGGGGGCAGAGTGGCCATCCGTTGTCGCCGTTTTATCGCAAGGGGTTTGATGAATATGTAGAACAAGCATCGACGCCATTATTGCCTGATCAACCGATTTACCAAATTGTATTCACACGTCCAGAACCCACTGAAGCCCCATTAGTTATCAAGCCATGATGGCTGTGAATCTTCACTCCGCCTCTCACTCATCTTCAGGTCGCTTGGGTATATATAAAGCCCCTAGGCGATGAAGCGAAAACAAACCAAGTCGAGTAGAATGAGATATACCCAAGTTACCTGAAGATGCTCGATTTCAGAGGTCATCTGAGTGTTCAATTCGAGGCGAATTATTGTCGGAATAGTTATTCTATTTCACGGAAATTTAACGATGAAGTGGACGCTCTGAGGGCCTCCCTTCGGGCGAGTTTACTGACGCCATGCTCGGTGTTGTTCCTTGTTGATGGAGCTCAGCTTTTTGTTGGAGCTCACTACATCGGCAAAGGGACGCCTTGATCATCACGTCAGTCAAGCTCGCTGAATCCTGCATCTTCAGGTTGTTTGGGTATAAATAGCTCGCAACTGTCTGATTATTTAACACTAAGTATGATTATTATTTAATTGGCTAATCATTGTGATGCGTTATTTCCTGGCGAGGCTGTTTTGTTAATGAAACAAAATAAAGCTAGGATCATATTTGGCTGTAAATAATCAATATACGGAAACTATCAATATTGAGACTACCTCTAATTTTTAGAGCGGTGACCAATAATTCAGTCATTTCAATATCTAAGAGTCTAAAGTATGAATATTCTTGTTTGCGATTCGGGTGATTCAAAATTGAAACTTAGTAAAAATACTAAGTCTCATGAGTGCCCAAGCAAACTTCGGGTATTTGATATGAAATTTGATTCTTTTAACCATGCTTCTCGTTGGCTAGATCTTTCGACATTTGGTCCAAAGCCATCACAAGCTGAAGCGCTTAACAATACATTCGCTAAGGCCTGGTTTGATGAGCAAATTGCTTTTCCTGCCAGCTCGCATATGTCCCAATGCGAGAAGCAGTTCAATGCGCAAGGCTTTGGGAAAAAGCCGTCCCGCTCTACACGTATTCGAGCTTGGTTGGATATCGCACTGTATGCGGATGATCAACTCAGACAACGCGTTGGCTATGCGTTAAGCCAGATCTTTGTCGCATCGGATCAAGACGCCACCTTGATCAACCAATCAACCGCGATGGCAAATTATAATGATTTATTGTGCCAGCACGCGTTTGGCAATTATCGCGATTTGCTTACCGCCGTCTCTTTGTCACCCGTCATGGGGCAATACCTGACCATGGTTGGGAATAAAAAGGGCGACCCTGCGACAGGTCGACGACCTGATGAAAACTACGCACGTGAAATCTTACAACTATTTTCCGTAGGGCTTTACCAACGCGAACTTGATGGTAGCTATGTTTTAGATAGCAGTGGTTCACCGACACCGTGTTACGACGAGAAAGATATTCAGGAGTTAGCTCGCGTGATGACGGGCTGGAACTTCTCTGATTCTGAATTTATATCACCGATGATCAGTCATGAAAACGACCATGATCGCGGTGAGAAACACATCCTTGGCCATGCTTTCGCAAAGAATGTGTCGGCAGTACAGGAAATGGACAAGGTGATGGATATACTGCTTCATCACCCATCTACAGCGCCAAATATTTGCAAGAATATCATCCAGAGATTAACCACTTCCAACCCCTCATCTGATTATGTTCGCCGAGTTGCAGACGTTTTTGTCGACAATGGTGCGGGTGAAACCGGCGATTTAAAATCGGTGATTTGGGCAGTGCTAACAGATGATGAAGTCTACACAGCACCCTCACATTCAATGAGTAAAGTCAGAGAGCCTTGGTTGTCACTGGTTGCGGTATATCGTGCTCTCGATGCGCAACCTGGCGGTGGCAGCGAGGTGGTAGAAACAGATTTGGTGTATTTGAAAACCTGCAACCAATATCCACTTGGGTCACCTTCAGTCTTTAATTTCTATTTGCCAGACTATGCGCCAAAGGGTGTGGTTTCTAATAACAACCTGGTCGCTCCTGAACTGCAAATCATTGATTGGGCACATATTATAAATGTCCATAATTTCATATACGGAATACTAAGATTAAGCCTTCAGGATATTAAAAAATCTTCAAATAAGCAGTTATATATCAATGTTGAGTTATTTAAGGACCTTATTTCTAAAAAAGACATTGATGGCTTCGTAGAAGAAACGTCACTTCGATTTTTTAATGGAAATATGCCAGAACCACTCAAGCACGTTATCCGAGAGCAATATGACGGGATGAACCTTAATCCAGGTAAATGGGTACAACGCCTGTTATTCCTTGCATTGTCTTCGCCATATTTTCATGTACAGGAGAATCGCGCATGAACCTGACTCGACGCCACTTTATCAAAACGGTTGGTGCTGCTAGCGCCGTTGCTTCTGCTCCATTCAGTTTCAGTACTTATGCTGAAGATGCCGAAGACTACAAAGCCCTAGTTTGCGTATTCTTAAACGGAGGCAATGATTTTTTCCACCAAGTTTTGCCCTTAGATAGTGCCAACTACAACAAATACGCTTCTTCGCGCAAAGGGATTGCCGTGCCTCAACAAGCGGTATTGCCAACACATATTGTTGATAGCCATGGCGTTAGATACGGTGTTCACAAAGGGCTGAAACCACTGGTTCCGTTGCTTGAAAAAGGGAAAGCAACGTTTGCCCTCAATGTTGGGCCGTTACTAGAACCTACGAGCAAAGATGACATTCTGAGTGGGCAGGCTTCACTGCCGCCATATCTGTTTGCACACAATAAACAGCAAGAGGTGTGGCAACACAGTTGGTTCGGGGATCATTACGGTGAGCATGGTTGGCTAGGTATGTCGATGGATGTGATTGCAGAAGAAATGTCCAGCATGCCAAACTGTTTTTACTCAGGGCCAAACACCTTGCTAAACGGCTTCAGCAACGACACGATGTTTCTGAATAGAAATGGTTTTGAAGAACTGAATGCGCTGACGAGTGCCGTTGTTCGACCAAGTTATGAATCCATGGCCACGCAACATTATGATTCTCCATTGGTTGCTGGTTATGCAGAAATGGTTAAGCAAGCCATGAATGCGCAAGAGCAAATGGCACCGGTTGTTGATTCGATTCCACAAGACACACGCATTCCAGCTTCTGGCCTTGGTTCGCAATTACGTGCTGTTAAGCAAATGGTCGAAGCGGCACAAATGCTTGGGCACAACCGCCAAGTGTTCTATGTCTCTATTGGTGGCTTCGATACACACGATAATCAAGTGAATCGACAAGATGAGTTGATGAAGGAGTTTTCGGAAGCCATCGCAGGTTTCTACGAAGCGCTAGACGCAGAAAAACTTACGGACAACGTAATGACATTTACTATGTCAGAGTTCGGTCGAAGCATGCACGATAATGCGAGACAAGGTACCGACCATGGTTGGGGTGGAGGGCAGTTTATATTTGGTGGTAACACGAAAGCTGGGCATTGTTTCGGTCACTACCCAGATTTCACCCGCAATGGTCAAGACGATAATGGGCACGGTCGCCTGATACCAGCCATTGCGCATGAACAATATGCGGCTTATATGGTGCAATGGTTAGGGTTAAGAAACGGTGCGCTGAGTACCGTATTCCCATCATTATCAACGCTTGGTGGACCAATGAGAGCGGACGGATTGTCTTAGCATCTTTTGTTGCCAATCGCCCCAAAAACCAGAGCCTCCGTGCTCTGGTTTTTTGTGCCTTTTGATCAAACTCATCAACCTGAAAACGGCATGTAATGGTCATTGGATGAATTTCCAAGGCGTAAAAAGTTAAGTTGATTGGGTAAAATTAACCAAGATGGCGGCAATGGCTAGAAGTTAGAAAAGAATTGCCCTAGTATTTTGTCCTCTTCACCAAGTTGTAAGGATAATGGCATGAGTCAAAGCTGGGATGACATGGCGTCAGGATGGGATAGTAACGAAGCGGTTATCGCCTATTCCGATAAAGCCATCCACTCCTTAGGTGATGTTTTAAAGACAGAAGGTCTTACGATTCTGGATTTTGGCTGTGGTACGGGGTTGATGACTGAAAAGTTGTCGACAGATGCAGCATCTATTATCGCTATCGATCCCGCAGCGAAAATGATCAGCGTACTTGATGAGAAAGACTTGTCGAACGTCAAGACTGTGGTTGGCGTGGTTGATGAAGCCTTCGTGCGTGAGTGTCGTCAGGCGGGAAAACGATTTGATTTGATTGTCGCATCTTCTTCGTTGGCATTTGTGCCTGACTATCACGAAACCATCGCTCTATTGGCGATGTTGCTAGCAGACAAAGGGCTGTTAGTGCAGTGGGATTGGGAAAAGAGTGAAGATGAGGGCGCTGGCTTCACCACCGATGATGTTCAACAAGCTTACAATGAAGCAGGTTTGAACCTGATTTCTACGTCCAACCCTTTCAGTATGGGTGACATGCGGGTGCTGATGGCGATTGGTCAGCGTAACGACTAAACAAAAAACCGCCTCGAAAGGCGGTTTTTTATTGGCTTCGCGCTTTGATACCACGCGGAAGCAAAGTACTAGGCTGCTTGCGCGTTATCTTCAAACGGCACGCGGTTGCCATTCCAGCTTAGTGCAAGACCTAAACCCACACTCGCCGCCGCTCCCATCATTACCGCAGATACGGTCAGCAAACCACTTACTGCTAACGCCGACACAATACCGCTCGCCACAAAACAAATCATCGTTTGCAGGAAGTTCAGCAAACCTGCTGCCGTTGCGCTGCAATGTTTGAACTCTTCAAGAGCCTTGTTCACAACGATAGGGTAAATCGCACCATTTGCTGCGGCTAAGAAGCAGAATGGGATCAACACAGGCCAAATGTTTGTTACATCCGTCTGCCAAGACACCACAAAAATCACTGCAACACTGGCGATGAATAGCGCAACGAACCAAGGCAAAAGCGTAGAGCCATCAAACTTATTCAATAGAGCACGGCAGCTGTAGCCACCCACGATAAACGCGATAGTCTGTGGTACATAGCTCATACCAATGTCAGCGCCGCTGTAACCCATTTCTGTCATAACAAACGGTGAACCCGTTAACCATGCAAAGAACGCCGCTGAACAGCCTGCAAATACCAGCATGTTACCGATAAACTTGCGTGAGCTGACAATGTGCTTGTAGTCGCTGACGAGTTTTGTCGTGATCTTCTCGTCGCTGTTGATCACTGGCGCACTTTCTTTTTGGCGTAGAGTCGCAATCACCAATAACGCACCCAAACCAACCAGTGCGATAAAGATACTGCGCCAGCCAAATTGTGCTTCTAGGCCTGCACCCAACAAAGGCGCGAGCGCTGGTGATAGCGCGACCAATGGCATGATGGTTGCGAATACACGCTGTGACGTTTTACTGTCATAGCGGTCGATCACTACGGCCTGCCAAATCACAGATGCACTGCACGCGCCCAGAGCTTGGACAAAACGCGCAGCAAGGAATACTTCAATACTGTCAGCCATAAAGCAGGCAATGGTTGCTGCACTGAACAACGCCATACCGCCGACCAACACCTTGATGCGACCAACGCGATCAGACAATGGACCGTAAACGATTTGCCCCAATGCCATACCTAGCAGGAACACGGTTAGGGAAAGGCCGATCATAGATTGTGATGTACCCATCTCAAGACGGATGTTTTCAAAAGCGGGTAGGTACATATCGGTCGCTAAAAAGCCGAGCATGCTCAACGCAGCGAACCAAATCATAGTTGTCATTGGAACAGAATTTTTCATTTCATTTGTCCGTAGATGTTTCTTGGATTTACTTAGTTTCAAAGTGTAGCGGTAGCGAAAAGCGCTGTGAAACGCTAATATTTCTCTAATGCTTTCAAAAAATTTGATTCAATAAGCTGGGGCGAGTTTTCAGCAAGAGCACTAGTTAGTCGGAGAAGCGGAGTTTATGTTTTCTTATCAAGATCTTCAGGTGGTAGATGCGGTGGCACGTCGCGGCAGTTTTTCCGCTGCGGCTGAAGAATTGCACAAAGTCCCCAGTGCAGTGAGCTATACCATTCGCCAAATGGAAGACAAGCTTGCTGTGAATTTATTTGAGCGATTGCACCGCGCCGTGCGCTTAACGCCCGCTGGCGAGTTCTTTGTGATTGAAGCGCGTGATTTGATGAAGCGTATGCAAGAGGTAAGGGAACAGACTCAGCGTGTCGCCAATGGCTGGACGCGCAGTGTGTCGTTGGCGCTCGATAACGTAGTCCGTGAAGACCGCGTCGATTCGCTGGTACGTGATTTCTACGATGCGTTTCCAGACGTCGAATTGCTCCTCACCATGGAAGTGTTCAATGGCGTGTGGGATGCCTTGGCTTATGACAGGGCAGACATTGCCATTGGCGCCACGGCAGCCGTGCCTGTTAGCGGTAACCTAAGCTACCGTGATATGGGGATTTTATCGTGGCGTTTTGTGGTGTCTAAACATCACCCTCTGGCGGATGCGCAAGAACCTCTCAGGAACGATCAGCTTCTCTCATACCCCGCAATTTGTTTGGAAGATACCTCTCGTATTCTCCCCAAGCGAGCGACATGGCTGTTGGACAACCAGCGCCGTCTCACTGTGCCCAATTGGCACAGCGCAGCACAGTGTTTTCGAAGTGGCTTAGGTATTGGTGCCATGCCTTCGCACATGGCACAGCCGTATTTGGAGTCAGGCGAGTTGGTGGAGAAAATATTGGTTGAACCGCCAGCGAAAAGCCCATGCTGTATTGCGTGGCGAACAGACAAGGAAAACCCAGCAGTAAATTGGATTTTGGATTACTTGGGCGACGCTGAAAAAGCGCATCGAGAGTGGTTGGAATAGCAGTTCTTGCCGTGGTGACTTACTGACAAGCACAGCTCTGCTTATCAATCATTGCAGAAATCTTGATGTTTCTTTGCGTGTTATCTATTCAATCGAAAGCTAGCATCAAGTGGTTGGCGCTTTATTTCGCCTGCGACGAAAAGGAATATGATTCATGCTGGACATTAGACCCAACTGCGAATGCTGTGACAAAGATCTGCCACCATCATCAACAGACGCCATGATTTGCACTTATGAGTGCACCTTTTGTGTGACCTGCGTGGAAGACGTGTTATCGAACGTGTGTCCGAATTGCGGCGGAGGGTTTATGTCGCGTCCAATTCGACCCAGCACAGCAAGACGCGAAGGCTTGAGCATTCAAGACCAACCCGCGTCGACAAAAAGGGTTTATACGCCCTATAGCAAAGCAGAACTAATGGCATTTACTGCGCAGTTTAAACACATTCAACCAGAAGATAGGTAACGACGATTCTTTCCGCTTATGCCAAAAAACATAGTGCCGAGATGAGGCTCCATCTCGACGCTTCGTCTTTGGTACTCGAAAAATATTGGCTCTATGACAACACGTAATGTAACCCCTTATATTGGCGACGTAGGGTTTCGGTAGAATCCGCTATCTCCTTGTGTTCGCGTCTGTCCAAAAGGCAGTCGGCAATCAAACTAGCCACCGCTGGCATGTCTTGCGCGGTGAATCCGGCTCTTACGATTTCGGGAGTGCCAAATCGAAGCCCATTCATGTCACCTGATACAGGGTCAATGGGAAGGCCAATGCCGCAGGTCAGAATGTTTGCCTTTCTGAGCTTCTTCGCCATGGCTTGTCCTCCGCCAAATGGCGCGGCGATAATGGCAAACTGATGGGAGAGAGTTGGTAGTTTGCCGTTTGGCGTGTCCACTTGAAATACAGGGAGCCCTTGGTTTTGACAGGCCACCGCTAAGGCTTGGTTAGTGCTGATCATCGCTTCAGAATAGGCCTTGCCATGCGCCTTCCAATCGAGCAGAGACACGGAGAGCGCGGCGGATTTTGCTGCATCAAAGTTAGCGGTCAAACCGGGAAAAGCGATAGCGTCGATTTTCTCCATCAGCGTCGCATCATTGGAAACGATTAAACCACCTGGCGGTCCGCCAAGGCTTTTGTAGGTGCTCATGGTCATCACATGTGCGCCTTCATTGAGTGGGTTTGGCCAACTTTTACCCGCAATGATCCCGCATTGGTGCGCAGCATCAAAGAGTACGAAAGCACCGACTTCATCGGCAATCGCACGAATGTCTGCAATGGGGTGGGGTAGCAAATTCAAGCTGCCACCAATAGTGATGAGCTTAGGTTTCAGTGCGTGAGCTTGTTTTCGTAACGCGTTCAAATCGACCGTGTAGTGTGTCGCGTCTGAGGCCATTTCGACAACGTTTAAGCCGTATAAACCCGCTGCGCCCGCATTGTGATGCGTAACATGCCCACCAATCGATGCGGGCGGCACCAACACGGTATCACCCGCTTTGCAGGTCGCCATGAAGGCATACAAGTTAGCCATCGCACCCGATGCGACGCGAATTTCTGCATATTTTGCGTCAAACACCTCGCAGGCTAATTGAGCAGCAACTAGCTCAATTTGTTCGATGGCTTCAAGCCCCATTTCATATTTGTCTCCGGGATGACCTAGAGAAGGGCGCGATCCCATACCAGACGCTAATAGTGCTTCTGCTTTCGGGTTCATGATGTTGGTGGCGGGATTGAGGTTGATGCATTGCTTCTCATGAATGGTGCGGTTTTCCTCCGCCAGCGTATAGATAGAAGTGATCATCGCCTGATGCTCGCTCATGTCGAATTGGCTAAGAGATTGCTCTGCGAACTGATTTAGGGTGTCGTTGACCCAAGGCTTGGTATGAAATGGCATCTGGCTCGCTCCTTGTCCTTCACTATTTTGATGCTTCTATCAAAACGCGACAGCAGGGTTATCTCAAATGCATTATTTTTTGTGTAAGACATAATTTAATTTGGGCTAGATATTCATGCGGTCACAGCGCTTTCCTCACCTTCCGCCACTTGACGCGTTGATCGCATTTGAATCAGCCGCCGAACATGAAAGCTTCGCCAGAGCAGGTGAAGAGCTTTTTTTAACTGCGTCTGCGATTGCTTATCAAATCAAAAAACTCGAGCGCACCTTAGGTGTGCCTCTGTTTGCTCGCCACGGAAAAGGTGTGTCGTTGACGGCAAAAGGGCAAGATTTTTTACTGCTTGTCCGTGAGTCATTCACTGCAATGGAAAACCATGTTGATAGGATCAGGCATGGTCGATTAGCGCCCGTGAAACTGAAAACACAGCATGCTTTTGCTCAGCTTTGGTTACAAAAACGTCTGGGAGATTATCAACACAATTTCCCTGATCATGATTTGGAAATTACGGCGGTTTCGACCATTTCGGGAAGCCCCAAAGATACCGATATTGCGATTGGCTATTTTCACCACGATCCTGGCGAGCACTGGCAATGCCTATGGAAAGAAACCTTGATTCCGGTTGCGTCTAAGGGCTATGAATCAAAGACACCTGTTCTTTATCAGGATATGAATTGGCACGATGACTGGCGCTTCTGGCAGGACCCAAAACACATCAATAATGGGGCTGCAAAAATGCGCCGTTCTAGCTTGTATGCGTTGATTTTACAGTCTGTGCTCGATGGGCATGGCGTGATGGTTGGGCGTGTATCTTTGATTCAAGAGCATTTAGAGAGCGGTGCATTAACGCCATGGCCAACAGCACATATTCAAGCCGTTGAGAGTGGCGGTTACTACCTCTATCAATCACCTTCTTGCGGCGAGCATGTGGTCGCGCAGCATTTTTGTCAGTGGTTGGTTACGGTGTGTTCAGACAAAATGAATGGCCAACAATAAAGCCTCCCGCAAAGCCACCCAGCAAGGATGGCTTTTATCGATGAAACGTTACCTTGCTTCTCTAACGTATTAATTATCTGTTAAAAGTGAGCAGTTGCGTCCCGCGCTTCTTTTTCCATGGGGGCATTATCGTAGCCGTAAACATACATCTGCATGAGGTACTGTCGTGTTTGCTCGGTTAGGCCTAACTCTTCGGCTTGCTTTACATGAACCAGCTCATGGGGAAGAAGGTCACGCTGTGTTTTGTATTGGTTTTTTATCCATACACCATAGCCATAGGTGTAACCTGCCATATTGGGGTTGGTGTACCCCACGCTTTTCGCGACTTTGAGCAGTTCGGGGTCTGTTGGCGCAGGCAATTTATCGACGTAATAGACTCTTACCTTCTCGGGCTGCTGAACACCCATCTCTTTGGCAACCATAATCTGCGCATCTGTTAGTGGAATGCCATTTAGTAGCGCTTCTTTCTGCGCTTCGTGTACAAACTCACTGGCGGAAGGCATGAGCTGCTCAACGCCGTCAATCAGTTGTTGTGGTGGGTTTGCATAGATTTCATCTCGGTTGACACATCCGGCCAATGCCAGCAAGCCAATTGAAAGACAAAACATTTTCCTAAACATATCGATACTCCAATTTCCTTCGCAATACAGTTTTTGTATTTGGTGAAATTAACATCAAACAGAACAAGAACTTGGTTGCGTTAGGTTTTCTTAGAGGCAAGACTCAGCACAAAGAAATCACGATGTAACGATCTAAACGGTGTGGGTAACTTAATGAATGGTGAATGGTGAATGGTGAGCGGCTGTGTGGGTGTGCTGCAGCTAGGCATTGGGTTAATCACCATGGCAAACATTACGAGAAGATAGGTACTGCAAGCGGGGTTCGCTAGTTTGTCACATTCTGTGATGCTCGGTTACTTGGATGGCAGGAGTCAATTCACTTAGCATGTTGTGTGTGGATGAGAACGCCTTTTCCACTAAGACGAAAAGTGCCATTAAACAAGCTGGGAAAGGGCTACGAATGATGGTCATGGTTGAGTTGTTCTGGCGTTTTTATACGAACAGCCACTGATTCGACATGGTTAAATCGTCAAACAGTGGCTGATGTTTTAGAGGTTAGAATTTATTTTGTCGCAGACAAATCTCTGTAAGCGGCTGGTACATTCAATGAAGGATGCACCCAATCACGTAGCGCGTAGCCTCGAAATTCTGGCATTTGCACTTTCGCGACGGTTTCTTCTAGAGTAAGTCCTTCATCAATGGCTGCCTGTACTTGGGTCTTTATGGTGTCGAGATAATCAATGTGCCATTGAATATCATCTGGTGTCATCGGCGAGCCATGACCGGGTACCACCGTGGCATCGTCTGGCAAAAAGGCGCGAACTTTCTGTAATGAGGCCAGCGTTTCTAACAAATGCCCATCTAACAGCCAAGGCAGTGACGGTTTAACGGTAATGATTGGGTTACCTGACCACATGGTTTTTGATTCTGGTTCCCAGACAAACAAGTCTCCACCTGTTTGTGCGAAACCAAAGTCGATAATCTCAACACGCTTACCGCCAAGATCTAGCGTGATGTCACCACCTGTACCTACCAGAATATCCGCGTCAGTCGGCTTGATTTCTTCGATGCCACGGCCTTTGCCGAAGTTGTGCATCATAAATTCAGTATCATGCGCGAAGTGGTTATCGATGTAGTCTTTCGCCACTTCATGCTGGATGATTTTGGTTTCCTTTGGTAAATACATGTTTCCGTAGGAGTGGTCACCATGGAAACTGGTATTCACGGCGTAAATGATAGGCTTGTTGGCTTCTGTCGCGACCATTCCTTGAACTTGTTTGTTCAATCGCTCGTTGAGCATGGTGTCGATGATCAACACGCCTTTCTCACCCACAATGAATCCGCCACTTGTGGCAACCGGTAGCCCTTTAGCTTCCAGTTCTTTTGCATCAGACGGGTAGTAAGCGTAAACGCCGTTATCAAGTTTTTCGGCGATAAGTTGTACTTTATTGGCATCCCATACCGGCTCATTGGCAGTGGCTGCAAAACTTAAGAGCGAGGTTGTCGCGACAATCGAAGCCGCAATTATTGTTCTTTTCATGATGTGATCCTATCTCGTTTATTGCTTCCGTGAAATTCGCATTCACTCTACGAATGCTGGGGTGGATAATAAACTGCATCTGGAGTAATTTAGTGTTCTCTGATTGAGAACAATCTAAATAACAATCGCGAATTCGGTAGGATAAATGGATAAGTTTGCAAACATGGAAACGTTTGTACGTGTGGTGGATGTGGGCAGCATTAGCGGTGCTGCCGATCGCATGAACTTGGCGAAATCAGCGGTGAGTCGCCGCTTGAAAGAGCTTGAAAATCACCTCAATGCGCAACTTTTTCATCGCTCGACTCGCAGTATGAAACCAACAGAAACCGGGCTTGCGTTCTATGAGCACTGCTTGCGTATTTTGGAAGATATTCGCGAAGCGGAAGCGGCGACATCACATGCTCACTGTGTGTTGCAGGGGCCTTTGAAAGTCGCCATGCCTTCCACGTTTGGCGTGCTTCATATGGGGGCGGCGGTGAATGACTTTCTCAAACTTCACCCTAACGTAGAATTTGAACTCGACTTCAATGATCGACAGGTCGCCCTGATTGATGATGGCTATGATCTCGCTATTCGCATTGCTGAGTTGCCGGATTCCGCGTTGCTTGCGCGAAAGCTGACAACCATTAAACATGTCTTGTGTGCCAGCCCGGATTATTTAGCCGAGCACGGTACGCCAACGAAAGTGTCGGACTTATCCGCTCATCAATGTCTTATCTATAGTTTGAGCAAAGATGTGAGCCATTGGCATATTGAAACGCCTGATGGATCATCTCAAAAAGTGAAAATCAACCCGGTGCTCAAATCCAGTAGTGGCGAGTATTTAATATCTGCTGCTGAAAATGGGCTTGGAATCGCTCATCTCCCTACCTTTGTCGCGCAAGAGAAAATCAACAATGGCTCGGTAGTTGAAGTGTTGCCCGGTTGTAGCTTTCGAGCGATCAATGCCTATGCGGTATATCCTCAAACACGCCACCTATCTCGACGAGTGAGAACCTTTATTGATTTCCTCGTAGAGCGCTTTGAAGGCACACCCTATTGGGATAACGCTTAGTTGCAGTTGCAGTTGCAGTTGCAGTTGCAGTTGCAGGTATAGCTATTGACGCCGTTGGGTGAGTATTGGCAATCATCGATTGGTCACGGCATATAGGATAAATCCGGTTCAATATAAATATGCACGGTGTCGCTGTATCTGCCGCCCGCTTTTCGTTCTGTATTGCCAATGATAATTTGAATGGGAAGGGGCGTCCCATCGGTGGAATAGTCACTTTTCCATTCACTGTTTGAATCATCCAGCGCGATTCGCTCGTTAGCGATGCGCATGGTGTAGTCGAGATCCCACTTGGCGTTTTGAGATTGGTGCCTGAGCTTACCGTTAAATTGCGATTCGGCGGAGAGGGAATACGGGGCGGTACTCTCTACCCAAAGGCGCGGCGCGGAATTGATGATTTTGTTCGTTTTCAAAGAACCCAAGTCAAGATTGTAGTGACGTTGTGTTAGGCCATAGAACTGTATTCTGGCACTGGGGGGCACATTAGCGGTGATTGGCAGAGTGACTTGGTCAAGCTCCATAATGCTGTTTACCGGATAAAGCGTCGCTTTCAAGATACCGCCATACTCACCGGCTTCTAACCATTGCGCATCAGGGTAACGTAGCTCAAATTCTGCGTCTGCCATGCTAGCGTCTAACTTCATTCGCCATTTCCCTGCTAGCAAATTGCCTGTTTCAGCAAAGTATTCGAAGCGCATCTCTGCGTTTTTTCGGCTTTTAAGTGATTCTGCTCCATCATCCACTTCGATAACGACCTCAACAATACACCCGTGAGGAATATCGGACTGTAACTGGTATTTTTTTATCAACGGATAGCTGGTGGAAGAAAACACATCATAGGTGTTAGCGCTGAGCATGGGCTTCAAGTTCTGCACAGAGGCATTACAGGTTTCAGCGAGTGTATTGGCGCTGAATAGCGATATGACAACTGCAGATAAACACTTAATCCACATAGAGTTCTCCTAGGCGAACAAATGTCTCATCACTGCTTGGGATAGTGATTGACAACGTTTGTTCCGGATTGGTTTTTAGCACGACGTGATAGTCTCCGGGGCGTAAACCAGAAATCGCGAAGCGTCCTTGTCGATTGGTGAAGAATTCAACTGGGGCGACATCTTCATCATTAAGCCATTGAGCGACACCCACCACCAACGCGATGGGCTCTGAGCGGCTTTGTGTTAGCAAGGTGCCGATGGCCGTGATCACGGCATCTGAACCGATTTCCAATGCGTAACCTTGGCCGTAGCCGGGATAGAGGGCAAAGCCGCCCTCACCGAGATCATAGCCAGGTGGAAGGTTATCGACTTCATAACTGATTTGTTGATCGTTATATGCTGCGAGATCGGACACCAACACATTGTATGGGCTGTCGAAAAATACCCTCGCAAATTGATCATTTGTAGAGGGGTCGATGGCGATGTTGTTCTCACTAAGATTCGCGTGCTTGCTGACCACCGCAAACGCTTCACCGACTTTTCGTCCGACTGCGAACTCTGAACCGGAAAAAGCGAGAGCGCTGGAGACTTCGACACGCGTATTGTGTGTTCTCTCATCACTATTGAAATTAGCCACTCGGGTGACGTGATCAGCGCTCACCTGATAGCGATTGGCGGCGTAGTCGATCGCTGCGTTAAGATTGGCATCTTGTTCATCTGCTGTTTCTACTGAGGCGAAGGCCGAAATTCCCCCCGTGTTACCAACACCATTTTGATATGACAGATCGAGCGCTGCTTGATGGTTTGCCGATTGGACGCGGCTGATTAATCGTGTTGTGGTCCCTAGCGGCCAACTGAGCGTTAACGCGCCGGAGAGCTCGGTATCAAGCGTCTCGAAGTGTTGATAATCCGCACGGACGCTCCACGTGGCTTTCGTATCAAACAGACGGCCAGATAAACTCGGGCTCGCGGACCAGTAATTACTGGTTTCTTCCGTACCTTGGCTGTAGCTGGCAGAGAACGAGGCTTTATACCCAGAAATGGTCGGAAAAGAGGCAAACAATGACCAAAATTCTTCAACGCTATTGAGAGGGGCTTGCTGGTTATCCAGATCATCGACAGCGGAAAAGTTGGGACTGATCTGGTCATACAATAAGCTGAACTGTGCGAGCCATGGGTTAGTGTCAGAAATGTTGGCGTCAAAGGCGACACGAAACGCATTCCCCGTCCCCAGAGTAGGGTGCTCGCTTTGGCTCGCTTGAACTTCTGTGACACCCAGCGATGAGGCGAACAGAATGTTCCCACCGTACTGATAAAGCGCCTCTTGCTTTTGGCCATTGATACCAAGCGTTAGCCAAGGAAACACGCCGACTTGTGCGTCACCCATAACAAGGCGTTGATCGGTTTCATAGCGAAACGTATCAATGTCAAAGACACGAGGCGCACCCAGCAAAAGGGTGTATTCATATTCTCCGCTGGCGAGCAATTCGTTACCCGTAGCAACTGAAAAATTGATCTCCTCTTGTTGGCCATTGGCATCAGTAATGATCAGAGAAATGTTATTTAGGCCCTGCGCGATGGGGATGTCATTGAGGCTGTAAGTCCCCGCGTTTAAGGTAAAGCGTTGAACGATAGCACCATCAATCATAACGTCCACGCTCGACGTGCGCGTTAACGTGAAGGATTGTGCGGCTTTTGGTCTGACGTTTTTTGTCGGAATGAGCGAAAAATCTCGCGTTATCCCCACACCAACCACATCGACCCCATCTTGAAAAAGCGTGCCGTTGTTGAACATATCGCCCAACACTAAGCGTGATCCCATATCGGGGAGATCAAGATTAAGGCGAGTGCCTTCGCGCAGATAGTTAGGTGCTAACCCATCTATGTCGCTGTACGAAGACTCGTATTCTAACGACAGTCTTTCATAATTTAAGCCAGCGTCGAAACGGTGGTTGAAATGACTGAGGTTGGTTGAGTTCTCGTCAACCGATTGCACCAGCGTGTTCGACAGTGTCACGTTGAGAAAGCCACTGAAGGGCTCTGGCTTTAAGTAGTCGGTAAAAGTGGCACGTTGTGCAATGGAGATTTGCTGAGTGACCATTTTATCTGGGGGAATGGTAAGCACGCATTCTAGGCTCGAAAACTCAAACGCGAAGCCAAGGCCGATATGTTCAAAGTCTGCTTTCGATAAGGTATCGCCTTTGCCGCGATTGGCTAACGATTCAAGAGCGTCGTCACTGATCAGCCCCTTCAATATCGCGAGGGTGGATGGTTTATCCAAGAGTATGTCGTCGTCGGCCGTGATGGTGATGTCGGTTTCGCCGATGATGCTATCACTGACACGAAGCAAAGAGGTTAGGGTGATATCGCGTCCCGTCGGATTAATTTTAGGGTCAGCGAAAGCAACGGTTCCAATGAAAAACGAGAGGAACAAAAAGGCTTGAAACAAGCGGCGAAACACAAAGTTCATCGTGCCTCGCCGTCATAGAGGCCCGATTGAATCTCATTAGGTGTGGTTAGTTCAATCGTGCTAAACGGAGGGATAAAGTGCTCGCCGAAGATCTGGTCAGGCTTATCTATACCTACGTTTGTGTCTTTTATGAACCGCATTCGGCTCAGAAAAGTGTAGCGATTACCGCTGTTTGATAACCTCGCGACGCCATTATCACTCACCTCCAGAGACAAACGTGCGCTTTGGGTACGAGAGGAAAGATGCACCAAGGCATTGTAGTGAATTTCAATAGCGACGCCGGAAGGGGCGTCGCTCATGTCCCCTTGAATGGGAGGTTGCGTGAATCGGACAAAAAAGCTCTGCGAAGAAGGAAGTGTGTCGCTGCCTAACCATTGGATACGGAAAATCTGAATGCCTCCTGCGGGCAACACAGTTGCTGGCGGGAACACCATTAACTCCGAGTCTTCAGCTTCCACAGCGTCATAACTTCCATCGTGACTAAACACTAACTGCCTCAACGATGCCTCAATGGGAATGCTAAATGTGTTGTGATTCTCAAGACGAATTTGGGCTGACCTCCCTGAGGTGGCAGACATCTCAAGTACGGTAGGAGAAATCGTTAGCCCTTTCGACACGCCGATTGAGCCAACACACAGGAAGACTAGCAACAGCCATGTCAGTATTTTCGGGTTAATTGGTTGCGCTAAGTTCAATCTGTGTATTGCTGGCATTGAAACCCTCAACTGGCTTCATGGTAAAAATACGCTTCGATTTAGGTAGCACTAATGTCGATCGGATATAGTCACCAATATTGGAACCTTCAATGACCTGCGTTTTGCCACCACTCTTAAGCGTCCACTTCACTTCGTTGATACGTCCATAACTCGTGCCAGTGTTTTCGACTTCAACCAGCCAATCATTTGTACTTTTTGTTAACTGAGCGATTTTCAGTTTGGGTTCGGATTTCTTGGGCTTAACGTTCATCAGCGTATCAAAACGCATCAATAAGCCGACATCCATAGAGTCGTTCTCATTTCTCAATACGTTTTGCTGTCTCACTGAAATTCGGTAAGCCTGTGATTCTTTAATATCTGGCTCGCCGAGGTATCGAACGGTCACGGATTGCGATTTACCCGGTGCAATAATGGCGGTCACGGGAATGACAAGCAGATCATTGTCTGCGGGTGTCAGCGTTTCTTTGCCTTGTTTGTTCATTTCAAGCTTGAGTGGGAGAACTTCAACAGTGAGGGGGAAATCATTGGTGTTATCGATACGCATCGACATTTGCGCGCCTCTCCCTGTTGGCGTCATTTCAGCAATCATGGGTTGCACTTTGTAGGCATAGGAGGGAATAACAACCACCAAACCCATAACGAATAAAGCCAAACGAATCAAAATCTGCATAGACAAAAACCTCCTTTTAAAAAGGAATGGGAGGTAGAAATACCTCCCATTTTATGAGGATGCGTTCTTGGAATTATTGCTGCGCGATGGTCACCGTTAATGTGTCGGTGTAATCACCGGCATACGTTGCACCATCTAGAATTTCAATTTGCAGTGAAGAAGCGAGGCCTGAAGCAAGCGCTGGACCGCTAAACAAACCAGATGCAGAGCCACCTGCGGCTAAACCATCAGTGTTCAGGAAAAAGGCGCCTAACGCGCCCGCGGTGAGGGTTGCTTTGTAGTCAACTACTTCGCCAACCGCTTCACCACTCGTCAGGCCGCCATTAAGGGTCTCTAAAGTGATTACGGCACCGTCTTTGTAGTTGCACTTAACGTTGATTCCTAAAGGTGAACTTGTAAGGGATAAGCCTTGATCTAGCGGGCCTGCGTTATAGGAAACGGTAGTTAGACCGCCGATTTCACAAACAGGGTCTACGTTACCTGTGATAAGCAGTGAAGTTGGGTCTGCGGAGACTGAGGCTGCAAATGACGCTGCGAACAGTGCTGATAATGTGATTGAACCGATACCTGACTTTGTCATAATAATGTCTTCCTTTATATGGTTTAGAACCATTTATTTGAGGCTATGAGAAATGTTGCAACGCTATTAACTGCATTTCGTTTGCAACTTTGGCGGTTTAACAATGTTGGTTGCTCGTTAAATCCCACCGTTGATTGATGGTGATACATCAATGGTTATTACATCTTTGTATTCTCCAGAGAATACGAATTTTTCCTCCATAGTGATGCGGATTGAACCTTTTGTATTGAAAGGTATTTCATTGTTTCCAGATACTCTTTGAACGGAAGATAAATCTTTGCTAGTAAACGTTCGATTTATTCCAATGCTCGAAACCAGTAACTGAAGCAAATAACTGTTGGGGCGATGATGACTGCTGTTTTCGAGTGCTAACCCACCAGAAGATGACCAAAGAGAAATCGTTAGTGGTTGATTGCAATCGATTCTAAAAGGAATACTTTCGCTCTCTTGATGTGAGAGATCCACCGTACGTCCCGCACTAAAATCTATAAGACAATGAGAATCAATCTCACCAAACATAGTCATAGATAAAGAGTCCGTCGCAAAGCAATTCAGCGAAAAAAAACCAGCAAGAATACCTGTTGTAAAGACGCTGCGAGTGCTTAAGTTCAAATCGAATTCCTGCTTAGTGTTTTGGATTGTCACCCCTTGTTAGTGATAATAAATATAGACATTCGAGTGTGTTGATTAATTTTGAACTAAAAGCAATTTGTGATACTTATTTAAATCTAAAGTATTATTGAATAAAATTCATTTAGAGTATTCTTTTTTTTGAAACATCAATGTGAGAATTGACCAAATAACAGTGCATGATGTCTTGTTATTTTATCACGCAAGATAACTTATTATTTTTTTGGTGAAATGTTAGTTTCCGTATGGTTTGAATTACAGTCTAGTTAATTAATTGAGACACTAAATTATTTTAGTGAAATAACGTTGATTCTATCTGCGAGTTAAAATTGGTATATAAGCAGGACTAAATGTAATGATTATGTTATGGAGTATATGATTAATTTTTTGAGTGTTCGATTTTGAGAAAATGAAAATAATTTTCCGAAATTAATATTTATACAAAAATTTCAATAACTTATGTCCGTGTTTTTCATTTTTGGTGTTGATTTCAAATATTTCCCACTATTTAATTAAGTGTATTTATTGGCTGTTTATTGTTCGCTTTTTCGCAATATTTCTTGGGTTCTATTTTTCACTTAAAGAATAAGGTTCAATTTCCCTTTTTGAGAGGTACTTTTCTGCGCCAGATACTGCCCTTTGGTGATGGGGGTTGATAGTCGTGACCGACAGAAGATGAAAGTTCTTCTGGGTGGTTAATAGTTCCTGCCTTGTATTTAAGGGACGTCATGACATGAGATAGGGTAGGTTGAATATGACGGTCGAATGTCATGGTTTTGTCACGATGTTTAGTTTTTGAACATTAAAGAACATGTTCATATGTGAGGAGTGATCACGGCCAGATAGTGGGTCAAATCATGATGATAAGATTCGTTCCTCCCACTTTAACCATAAATCTTAATTCATTTATCTTTCATTTAGTGATTTCTTAGGGACGATGTTTTACATACACAGGGTGATCTTTATCTTCAGTTAGGTGCGGAAATTCTAGATTGGCCAGTCGTATATTGTTCCAACGCGACAAAAATTGCTTAGGCCTGAATCATCAGTTTCAGGAGCCATCTCTGCGTGTGGAAAAAAGGGATGAATAAGAACAGTAAAATATATTTTCTCATAACAGGCTTCTTTCGTGATGAGATTCACTCTTTGCACGTTATAATTATACGTAAATGAATGTTAGATGAATTTCAACATCTAGTCAGCCATAGAGAATAAGTTCAATGTGAAGGGGAAGCCGACAACTAACGTTGATTATTTTGGATTAAGTCTGGGTTTTTTAGCTTGTTTTTATTTTATCCGAACTTAAGTCCCATCACATGCTTACGAGTGACACCTGAAGATTAGCCAACTGACAGGTTTGTAATATAGACCCAAGTAATCTGAATCTTACATCTTCAATTTATTTGGGGATTTATCTCTTTAAAAGTTCGTCGATTTTCGTGCTGCTGCTTGGAGTACGTTATAGGTTTCAAACCGACGTTGATGTGTGGTTTCAATTTCACCCACCTGAGGGGTGAATTGCGCTGTGAAGTGAGACATTTTAGCCATGGCTGTTTGAATGTCGTCATGATAGCCGCCGGCGACGCTGCCGAGAATGGCTGAGCCGAGTAAGACCGGTTCTTCTGTGCTGGGCGCTGTCACTTCGCGTCTCGTTGTATCTGCCAATAATTGACGGACAAACGCACTTTTTCCTGCTCCGCCACTGATCACGATGCGATCAACCTTAGCGCCAGCGTTGTCTTGTGCCTCGATAATTTGTCGCAAGCCATAACCAATGCCACAAAGTCCAGCAACGTAGAGCGCGATCAAGCTTTGAAGACCACTTTCCATGCTCAAACCAGCAATCACAGCGCGAGTGTGGGGGTCGGCATAAGGGGCTCGATTACCGAGAAACTCCGGAACAACGTGGAGTCCTTGAGCCAAAGTCGCAGCATTTGGGTCACCGTCTAATAGCTGCTCGGCTTGTAAAATGAGCCACTCAACAAGTGGCTGCCCATTTTGCAGGGCTTCCTGCTCAGCGGCGGATTTATAAGGATGTAAATCCAACAAGGCATCAATGGCTGCGCCTGCGGCGGATTGCCCACCTTCGTTTAGCCATAACGCGGGTACCATGGCGGAATAGTAAGGCCCCCATACCCCCGGCACAAAAACAGGCTCTTGTGTGGATGTCATGGTGCAGGATGACGTTCCGAATACATACGCGAGGTTAGCAGTTGCGCCGCCACCATTGGCAACGCCTATTGAACCAATGCCGCCCGCATGCGCATCAATCAACCCTGCTGCAACAGGGGTTCCTTCAACTAACCCTAGCTCTTTCGCTGCCAAGGTGGTGAGGCCAGTGCCAAGTGGCGTTCCGGCAGGAACCACCTTGGTGCCAATGCGTGTAAAGCCTTGGTCAGACAGTGCATTTAGCCCAATGGCTTCAAAGTAGCTTTTGTCCCAAGCATTCTCATGGGCTAAGTATGTCCATTTACACGTCAATGTGCAGACAGATCGGGCTAGGTCGTTGGTCGCACGCCATGTCAGAAAATCGGTAAGATCCATAAACTGCCAAGCGCTATCAAACACGTCAGGTCGATGTTCTTTTAGCCAGAGTAGTTTGGGCGTTTCCATTTCCGGAGAAATACGACCACCCACGTAATCGAGAACTCTGTGCCCAATATCGTTGATTCGTTCGGCTTGTTCGATTGCGCGATGATCCATCCATACGATGATGTTTCGGTCAGGCTGCATGGGGTCGCCAACGGGCAGGGGATTACCGTTCTCTCCAAGCACCACCAAAGAACAAGTAGCGTCCACGCCAATGCCAACCACGTGCTCAGCGGCAATACCTGCTTGGAGAACCGCGCCACGCACGGCGCGTACCACTGCTTGCCAAATATCGTTACTGGACTGTTCGACGATATTGCCTTCATCTTTGAAGATCTGAATATCGCATTTGTCCGTGCCTATAAGTTTTCCATCCGTTGAAAATACGCCTGCGCGAGCGCTTCCAGTACCTACATCGATTCCCAATACATATTGCGATGTGTGACTTGATTCTGTCATGGCTATTACCTCTGTTATTGCTAAAGATCGACTCTCGCTATAAATCGACGCTATTGGGTAAAATCACCATGTCTCGAACCACGACGCCAGCCGGGCGCGTCAACATGAATAGGACGGCTTCGGCCACTTCGCGAGGCTGCATTAATGAACCGTTCGCTAGCGCTTCTTCCATTTTTTCTCTTGGCCAATCATCCAGCAATGCCGTCACCACAGGCCCCGGTAAAACAGCGCCCATGCGAACGCCGTGTTCAGAAACCTGTCGGCGTGTGGAGTGAACAAAGGCTTGGACGGCAAACTTTGATGCCGTGTAGATAGGTTCCCAAACCACTGGCACCACCCCAGCAACGGAGCTTGTAAATATGATGTCACCTGATTTACGAGCGATCATCCCTGGTAAGACAGAGCGAACACTGCGAAACGCCGCATTCACATTAAGATTGAGCACACGATCCCATTCGTCGGGGTCGCCTTCGGCAGCAGCGCCGCCAACATAAGCCCCCGCGTTGGCGTGGAAAATATCCAGATCACCAACCAAAGCGTGAATGTTATCGGCCAATCCGGAGACTTGAGCGGTATCGAACAAATCCACCACAAGCGGAATTGCGTTGTCGCCCAATTCTTCACAAAGTGCTGCCAGTCGGTCTTCGGCGCGATCAATTAAGACCACCTTTGCGCCTTGCTCAATCATTATCCTTGCGCACGCTAAACCAATCCCTGACGCAGCGCCGGTCACCGCAGCGGTTTTGTTTGCTAATTGATTATTCATAGTTATTGCTTCCTCATCATTGTGTTTTAGGCTCGGCCGTGGCTTGCGCGTGATTTACGCGCTAACGAATCCACAATAACGGCAATGGCAAGCACCGCCCCCGTGATCATGTAACGAAGAGACGAGCTGAGGTTAAGTAGCGTCAACCCGTTAGAAATCGCCATGATCACCAGCACGCCCAGAAGGGCAGACCATGCTGAGCCACGACCGCCAAAAAGCGAGGTTCCGCCGATCACTGCCGCCGCGATGGCGTTGAGGTTTACATCGCCAGTCCCAGCTTGTTGGCTGGCAGAGGCGAGTCGAGAAGCAGCAAACACACCGCCAAGGGCAGCAAAGGTCGAACACACAATAAAGGCCGACATTCTGATTTGTTGCACATTAATGCCGGAGCGCCTTGCAGCCTCGGCATTTCCACCGACAGCAAACATGGAGCGTCCCCATTTGGTGCGGGTGAGCGCGTAGTCAAGGATCACCACAAACAGCACGAATACGCCAAACATCCAAGGCACGCCACGCCCGAGTTCCAGATAGAACACGGCAAAAACCAAACACACAGTCAGTACGGCCGCTTTTAGCAACGGAACGCTCATGCCTTCTGAAGAAAGATTGGCAGCCACTCGGCTTTTGTTGCTGCGCAGCGCGCTGGTAATAATGACAATGCCCGGTGTTATGGCGAGAAGATAGGAGAGCCAAATCGGCATGATCATGATTTGACCAAAGCGCACCAACGGAGAGGTAAATGGCAGGTTGATAGAACCTGTTGGGCCAAGAATATATAGCTGGAAACCCAATAACGCCAACAGTCCCGCTAGTGTGGCGACGAAGCTTGGCATGTCGAAACGGTTTCGAAGAAAACTGTAAATGGCACCCACTGCAGCACCGGTTAATAGCGCAGCGAAGATTGCGATAGGCAACGCCAACCCAGCGTTAACCCAAAGCACACCAATCAGTGCGGAAGACAAACCGCTCATCGAGCCAATCGAGAGGTCAATTTCACCCAACAGTAAGACACAAATGACACCTAAAGATATAAGGCCAACCGCGGCGGCATCAAACAGCAAGTTAACCAAGTTGTTCGGTGCAATGAACACTGGATTGAGTGTGGTGAAGACGGCGGAAATCAACACAAGGCCGATCACCACGGGCAGCATACCTAAATCGCCAGAGCGAACACGGTCGATGAAACTGCGAAAAGCGCCGGACAACCCCGTGTCATGACGGACGCGTGAATCTGCTCTGTCTATTTTTGGTAGCGGCGTATTGGACTGTTCATTATTGGTCATTCTTCATCCTCCCCAGCGGCGGCAATCTTGGCTTCGCGGCGAGACACGGAGTTTTCGCTTGCGCCAGTGATCGCTGCGACCAGTTCTTGGTGTGATGTTTCTGCGGTAAACACACCGTTATTTTTGCCTAGCCGTAATACCACGATGCGATCGGCAACAGCACGGACATCATCCATGTTGTGGGAAATTAATATCACCCCATGCCCGCGGTCGCGAACACGTTCAATCAGGTTCAGGACTTCTGCCGTTTGGGCGACACCCAACGCGGCGGTAGGCTCATCGAGCATGATAATTTGAGGGTCGAGTAACAAGGATCGGGCGATCGCGACGGTTTGTCGTTGTCCACCAGACAAAGACGCCACGGGTTCACGAACAGAAGGGATTCTGGCAGCCAATTCTTGTAACAGCGTCCATGCCCTTACTTCCATTTGCACTTCGTCCATGCACCATGGTGAGACTTCATGCCCGAGAAATAAGTTGGATACCACATCAAGGTTTTCACACAGCGCTAAGTCTTGAAAAACCGTGGCAATGCCAAGTTCTAGCGCTTTCCCTGGTGTGTCTAACGAAACCTCTTTACCGAGATATTTGATGGTGCCTGACGTGGGCTGATGCACGCCTGCTAACACTTTGACTAACGTTGATTTACCTGCGCCGTTGTCACCCACTAAGGCAACGACTTCGCCAGCATGAATATCAAGGTCAATGTCTTCAAGGGCGGTGACGGCCCCAAATTGTTTACATACCCCGTTGAGCGTAAGGATTAATTCTCCGCGATTCACGGCTGAATGTGACTGCTCCATGCTCTTCTCCAACTAGGTTTTGAGAGCGCGCCGCCATGCTGATGGCGGCGGCATATTTTTGAATCGACGCTGTTTGTTGAACGGTGCTTAAGCTATGGCGTAATGCCTAACTTGGCGCAGGCAGCAGCGTATTCGGCGGTGCAGACTTCGCTTGGAGATTGTATTCCCGCGTCGAAGATCTCCGCTTTGATGTTGGCTTGCGTAACCACGGCAGGAACAAATAGCTGAGAAGGGGTGTTGTACAGAGACATTTCAGCTTTAGGTGTTTCGCCACTTAGCAAAGTCACAGCGACTTCAGCCGCAGCAGCAGCCACGATTTCAGAGGGTTTTGATATCGTGTTGTATTGGTCACCCGCGATGATCAGTTGCAGTGCAGCAATGGTCGCATCGTTGCCAGTGACAGGAGGAAGTGGGTTAACCCCTCCGGCTTTCAGTGCCGCAATAGCACCGCCGCCCGTACCATCATTGGCCGCGACAATACCGGTGATTTTGTCGCCAAAGCGCGTGATTTGACCCGCAGCCCACTCTTGGGCTTTCGGTGGCGCCCAATCTGGCGTATCAAATTCTGAGAGCGTAATGTAAGGCGATGCATCTAACGCACGGTCGATACCATCACGAATCAAACCGGCAGCGGCATCGGTTGGCGATCCGTTGATTTGCAATACGCCCGAGCCTTCGGGAACGCCAGATTGCTTGAGCTGTTCAACCAAAGATTGTGCAATGGCATAACCAATCCCTTCATTGTCGAATGACACATAGAAGTCGGCTGGCGAATCAGGGATAGGGCGATCATAAGCAATCACTTTTACGCCCTGAGATTGTGCGATTTGTACCAGCGCCGCGGCGGCGGAAGAATCAACTGGGTCAAGTACGATGACTTCTGCACCTTGGGCGATAACAGAGTTGAACTGTTGTTGTTGCAGCGCAACATCCGCGTTGCCGTTTTGGTAGATAAGTTTGCAATCAGGGCAGAGCTTATCCATGGCGGTTTTAAACCCCGGCCAATCGTGTTCTTCATATCGGGTGGATGCTTGATCGGGCATCAGGAAAGCCACAGTTTGAGCGATGGCGGCAGATGCAAACAGGCTTGCAGCGATACTAGAAAGTGCGGCTATCTTGGTTAACTTGGTCATTTTATCCTCCGTAATGCTGAGTATGCGCAGACGATTTGTGGCGATGGTTGTTAGAACAAACGCCGATGATTTTGAAATATCTAAATCGATAGGTGAGCCAAGTGACTGATTCTCCAACGAAGAGGTCTATTCCAAATAAAATCGTCTGCACTGTCGATTAAGAACGGCTTCTCAACGGATATTGAATTACTGCTCAATCGATTGTGCAAATTTGCACCAAGGTATAAATTGCGTCAACATCCCATTAACAAATGGGTGTGAAATTTAGCCACTATTACTCGTTATTCTCGTTACTGAGCCAATTTCTTCTTCTAGCGTGGTGAAAAAATACAGAATGAAAAAAGAAATGAAACGCACCACTATTTATGACTTAGCAACTCGGATCGGCGCGTCACCGAGTTCAGTCAGCGCCGTGCTCAATGGGACGTGGAAGAAGCGAAGGATCAGCGCGAAGCTTGCCGAACGTGTACTGAAACTGGCCGAAGAAGAAGGGTATACAGTGAATACTCAAGCCAGCTTATTGCGTCGTGAGCGCTCGAATATCATTGGTATGATCGTGCCAAAATATGACAACCGATACTTCGGCGATATCGCAGAAAAGTTTGAGTCGATGGCGCGTTTACGTGGGCTTGTTCCCATCGTGACCTGTACGCAACGAAATCCAGATTTAGAATTTGATGGCGCAAAAGAGTTGGTGTCGTACCAAGTAGAATGCTTGATTTCAACAGGGGCTACCGATCCTGACCGTATTTCAGACTTTTGCCAAGCTGTTGGCGTTCAGTCGATCAACATGGACTTGCCGGGCAGCAAAGCAGCCTCTGTCATTTCCGATAACTTTACCGGCGCATTTGAACTCACCGAACTGATTTTAAGTCGGTGTGAAAAAGAACTCGGGTGGGTTGGTCCGCTACGTTTTGTCGGCGGCAGGTTGTCTGATCATAATACCGCAGCCCGCCTCGACGGATTTCTCGCCGCGCAGCGTGAGCGTGGTATTGAGGTGCCCGAAGAGTACATTTTGGTGGAAGGGTATTCCGCTAAGAAAGCCGAGCAGTTACTGGCGGGTTTTGAACCCAATGGCCCAACGGGGCTGTTCGTGAACTCGACCATTTCATTAGAAGGCGTGGTGAGTTGGCAAAGCGGTCTGCCAGATGGCGGTAAGATGATTCGATACGGCTGCTTTGACTGGGATCCTTTTGGGTCATTTCTTCCAGGCAATGTGGGCATGGTCGAGCAGGACGTCGAAACCATGTTAGACAATGTGTTCGATTTGATTGGCAGCGGGGAATCAACAGCAGAGCTGATTAAGATCCCCTGTAAGATGCGCGTGTTCGATTGACTACGCGCTTTATGCTATTGGCTTGAAACTGGAAGAGCTGTTTTGCCCTGCTACATCAATCTTTTTGACATTGGGTGATCGGCATTTAGCTGCAATAAATCCCAACGGTTGCCGTATAAATCTTCGAACACTGCCACCGTGCCATAGTCTTGCTCCGCGGGTGGTCGAACGAATTGGATGCCAATAGACACCATACGCTCGTAATCGCGCCAAAAGTCATCAGTGTTTAAGAAAAGAAAGACGCGCCCGCCTGCTTGATTACCAATGAAATCTAATTGCTCCGGCTTGGAAGCTTTAGCCAGCAACAACGCCACGCCTTGTGAATTGGGCGGAGCAACGACAACCCAACGTTTGTCTTCTTCTGGCTGATACGTATCTTCGATTAGCTCAAACTTCAGCTTGTTGACGTAAAAGTCTAACGCTTCATCGTAGTCTTTAACGACTAACGCAATATGAACAATATTTTGCTTCATTGATTGACCTGCCATGGGAAATGCGGGTGATTGAAAGAGGTTTTATCATTGCGTCTATGCTCCGCAAAGACAACCTTTTTGCCCTACCACTTATGCAAATGGACCATCGCGAGTAGGAACCATCAAGGCACTCCTCGTTTTTCGGTTTTAGGGCTAGGGGGCTGTATAAATTGGTAAAAGATGCAGACGCAGCGATTTTTGCAGAGGAACTTTAGCAGTTAACTGAGAATCTTCCTACGGTTTCGCCGAAGGTCATCTTTTCGAAAGAAAGGTGCACTGCGCTCGATCGACAATTACTCAGATGACACATCGACCGTTAGGCCATGCTTAAGCTCTTCGGCGTCGGGCACTTCAAACCTTGGTTCCATAAAGTTGAACATCATGTCGGTCACTTCAAACGAATAAACCGCAGGGTCTTTTTCCATATTGCGCTTATCGACGCGAGTTTTGCGCACGTCCGTTGGCGCATGCAAATAATGCACTTCAGCGTTGATATTCAGTGCTTGGGCTTTAGTGACGAAAATCTCTCTTTGTGATTTGGTTGTAAAACCCAAATCCAACAGTACATTTCCGTCCAGTGCCAATATTTGTTCACTGACTTCCCAAATCTGGTCGTAGCAGCGGTTAACTCGCTCAATCATCCATGCGTAATCCAGCGAGGTCATGTCTTTGGAGAACAACGTTTGCATCCACGGATCAATCGAAAACTTCACGGCACCGATGTCTTTGCAAAGGCCAATTGAGTACGTTGTTTTCCCCGCTCCGGTGGGGCCGCACACTAAAATGAGTCTTGCCATTTACGTTATTCCTTTTTGTTTGTCGTCGCTGCTAGCCGATGGTCAGAACTGTTTTTCCATCAGCACATCAATGATGGTTTCACCATTGAATTCTTCTGAAAGGTAACCCGAACCAAAGGTGAACCCGTGCTTAGTGTAGAAGGTTTTTGCTGCGTCATTTTTGTCCAGAACGTAAAGCGTAATTCTTTGAATATCAGAGGCCTTCGCCACGTCTTCAAGAGTCGCCATTAACAAAGAACCGACGCGTTTGCCGTAGATGCTAGGACAAAGGTAGAGCTTGCTCAGGTCTAAAGTGCGCTTGTCCTTTTTACTCTCGCCGTATGACAAGAAACCCACGACTTGATCATTGGCTTCCGCAACGAAGACGCATTCCTTCTGGCTTTCCAGTATATGTCGCCATTCATCGGTTCTTGTTTCTTCGGTATAGCCGCCGATATATGCCTCAGGCATCAAGCCCGAGAACGCAGCTTTCCATGAGTTAACATGTATACAAGCAATGGCTTTAGCGTCTGTTAACTGCGCTTGTCGTACTCTGATTTCCATTCATTCCTCTTTGACACTGCGCCACATCTTCAGTCACTGCATAAGGCTATTTGGGCAAGGCTGCTTGAACAAGGCTACTTGGACAATACAACTTGATTAAGGCTACTAGGGTTAAGGTTTATCCGTGTCGCAGATCACTAGCAGTGCTTCAGCATTTTTGTATGTGGAACCCCAGTGCTGGCGGCGATGAAGGTGTCGCCAACTGTTTCGAACCCGTATTTCTCGTACATCGGCACTGCATGTAATCGAGCGTTGAGGCTGATTGCTGTGGCGTTATGTTTCGTCGCGATCTGTATGAGTTCACTCAGCACCGCAGAACCCAGCCCTTTGCCTTGCCTGTCAGGGCGAACCACCATTTGGGATATCTTAAATTCATTCGGTTGCACTTCACTCAATCGACCGTAGGCAAGCAAACCGTCTTCATTCGCCATCGCCAAGTGAAAGCTCTGCGCTTCGAGCGAATCGAAGAGGATGCTGGGAGGCAGTTTCGGCTCACGGAAGAAAAGGTCATAACGCAATTCGAGAGCCTCTTTGTATAGATCATCCGTGGTTTGTAATTGAATCAGTTCCATTTGACTTGCTCTTGATGTGATTTGCCGTAATTAAGCATGTTTAGTCTCTTCGACAATGTTTTGGAAACGGATGAAGTGCATTTCTAGGTCGATATCAATATCTAGCGTTGCTTCATACCGGTTTCCAACGCTGTGATTGACTGCGGACTGCCAAAAACGCAGTGCTGCTTTGTTTTCCTTTAACACTCGGATTTGCCATTGCCCCGAGTGATTTTCTAATAGTGCTTGAAACGCTTTTTTCCCAACGCCTTGCCCTTTGAATTTTCGCAACACGAAGAACTGGTCGATATCAAAAAACTCTCTGTTCGCGGGATACTTTCGAACCAAAGCAAAGCCTGCGAGTTCAGATCCAACATTTATGAAATACGGCACATGATCAGAGTGAGTCCAATATGGATTAAGCGTGTCCGAGTCGAACGAATACAAACCATTTTGGTTAGGGCTTAAATGCATACATTCAGACATGTCATACACATAGTAGGGGAACAAATTCTCCAATATATACCTAGATTTCGACTCAATACGCCGCAGAGATACTTCCATTTAACTTTCCTACCATGAAATTCGAATGCGCTAACCCGCTGGGTATAGAGCAACCCTACGATTTTTACTTTACGTCCTGTTTTTATCGCATTACGTTTGCCTATCTAATTTGCAAACGAAAAAATGCGATCAAATGGGCCTTTTTGCGATTGCTGGGGCTGCTGTTTGGTTAACACTGAGTGTTAGGAGTTGATACCCGCGACAACAGTAAGACGAATGAACTCACAGAACGCTGCTTCGGCGGAACTCAGTTCTTTTTTCTTGTTCCACGCTATTCCCACATCCATACCGGGAACGGAATCCTCGAGTGTGTGCACTTCAACACGTCGACCTTCAAGCGACCAAGGTCGGTAAACCATGTCTGAAAGAATGGAAACCCCATAGCCATTGGCAACCATGCTTCGCACTGCCTCTACGGAAGAAGTGCGAAACACGACATTGGGTCGATATGACGTCTGATTCCAATAGCGTTGCGCCGTGTTGCTGGCTTCATCGACAGCCAACATGATGTAGGGTTCTTCCGCCACATCCTGCAAGGAGATGTGTTTTTTTTGGCGCAAAGGGTGATTGGTTCCAAGCCAGAGGCGTCGCCTTGAGCTGAGCAACACTTCAAACGCAATGTCCTCCTGATTGACCAGATTTGACGTTAGCATCATAGCTAAATCGTATTGCCCCGATGCCAGTCCTTCTTCTATTTGCTCTCGCTGCGCTTCAAACAGTTGAATTTCAACTTGGGGAAAACTTCGTTGAAACCTGACAAGGTAAGGTGGTGCGAAATATCCCGCCACGGTGTAAGACATCGCAATGCGTATTTTCCCCACGATTTTTTCGTGGCTGCGACTAGGTATCCTCATTGCCTCTTCTACAGCAGACATGATGTAGAGCGCATGTTGAAGGAACTGATTCCCCTCATAAGTGAGTGCCATACCTTGGGAGTGCCGAGTGAATAATGAGGTATCTAGCATTTCTTCTAGGGATTTGAGCGATGTTGTTATGGCGGACTGAGAAACGTTCAAATCCATCGCAGCTTGTGACACCTGACCGGTGTTAGCAGTGGCAATAAAATATCGAATTTGGCGTAGTGTGGGCATCATTTCTGAAAAATCCTCTTAATAATTCCAAAAATTTAATATCTCATTTTTTAATAGATCGAATGATTGACGTCCAATATTCCATTTAATCATTGATATTTATGATAATAACTTGAAAGTCTAATTTTTCATTCGTGATGTATAGGTATCTAAAAAAACAATAAAGCTTTTCAATTCTTAGAATTATACATATCAATATCGAAATAATAACATCTATTTAACGTTTGATGCGAGTCTCACGAGAAATGACAAGCTGAACTTTTTCGTTAATAAATGGATGGATGTTATGAACAGGAAATCTCTCTTTCGTATAGTAAGTGGCACGTGTTTATCAGCGGGTCTGTTGTTTACCCATGTCGGAATTGCCAACGCAGATAATTGGTTTCCATACCCTGTTGAAGTCTGGAAGCCCGCGTTTGATATGGAAAGTCCAAGGCTTGCCGAAAACTATGCACCGCTTGAATCTGCCGCTACCGCATGGGATATCTGTGTCTCTTTTCCTCACTTGAAGGACGCCTATTGGACATCTGTTAATTACGGCGTGATTGACGAAGCGCGTCGTCTGGGTGTGAAGGTGCAATTGGTTGAAGCGGGTGGTTATACCAAGCTAAATAATCAAATTTCACAAATTGAAGATTGTGTTTCCTCTGGTGCTGAAGCGGTGGTTATTGGGGCAATTTCTTTTGATGGTCTGAATAACCTTGTTGGTACGCTCGCGGAAAAGAATATTCCTGTTATCGACATTGTTAACGGAATGTCTTCATCCGATATACACGCTAAGTCCCTAGTTTCTTTCGGTGAAATGGGATTCAAAGCAGGAGAGTACATTGCAGCACGCCACCCCGCAGGATCAGCCCCTGTCAAAGTGGCGTGGTTTCCGGGGCCTCCTGGCGCTGGCTGGGTAGAAGCGGGCAACTCGGGTTTTCAAAAAGCCATTCTGGGCAGTGCTATCGAGCTGGTTGAGACCAAATATGGCGATACGGGTAAAGAGGTTCAACTCAAGCTAGTTGAAGATACACTTGAAGCCCATCCCGATCTTAAATATATCGTCGGCACTGCGGTCACCGCGGAAGCCGCTACGGGCTTGCTTCGTGCTCGTGGTCTTTCTGATGACATTAATATCGTTTCTTACTACTTCACACCCGGTGTTTACCAAGGTATTCGTCGCGGTCAAATCCTCGCTGCACCGACAGACTCCTCCGTTATCCAAGGCCGAATCGCTATCGATCAGGCTGTTCGCATTCTCGAAGGTAAACCCTACCTAAAACATGTTGGTCCCAAGTTGTATGTCATCGA
This sequence comes from Enterovibrio calviensis DSM 14347, assembly GCF_000621165.1. Taxonomy (GTDB): domain Bacteria; phylum Pseudomonadota; class Gammaproteobacteria; order Enterobacterales; family Vibrionaceae; genus Enterovibrio; species Enterovibrio calviensis. The sequence continues at coordinate 98,398 of NZ_KK211218.1, forward strand.
CGACAGCAACATCCATGACTTCGAAAAAACGACATCGCTTGCGCCTGATGGCTATAGACCGACGTTCTCCGTCGATCAGTAAAAGGAGTTCTGATCATGGGTGAGTTGCTTCGGCTGGAGCATGTCTCTAAGCAATACCCAGGTGTGCTGGCATTGGATGATGTCAGCCTAACCCTGGAGCCTGGCGAGGTACACGTGCTGTTCGGCGAGAACGGCGCGGGTAAATCCACACTGATTTCCATGGTGGCGGGTGTAATGCCTCCTTCCAGTGGACAACTGATATTTAACGGTGAGCCAGTGCGTTTCAACTCGGTGTACGACGCTCGCTTGAACGGGATCAGTGCCGTATTTCAGGAGTTCTCTTTGGTTGAATCGCTGACAGTAGGGGAAAACTTATTGTTAGGCGATGAGCCTGTTAAATGGCGATTGATCGACCAAGCGACCAGTCAGCAGCAAGTCGAGAAAGAGCTGGAGAAATTTGATTTTGATTTGTCGCCAACACAAATCGTCGGACAGCTTTCGCGTGCAGGTCAGCAAATGGTCGAGATTGCCAAAGCGTTGCGCAGTGACGTGTCGGCATTGATTCTGGATGAGCCGACGGCGTCATTGACGGAAAAGGAAACCGAACAACTCTTTGAACTTGTCGATGAACTCAAAGCGAAAGGCGTCGGCATTTTCTATATCACGCACCGAATGGCGGAAATTCACCGCATTGCTGACCGTATCTCTGTATTGCGCGATGGAAAACACATTGGGACGGTTAATGCCGAGGAAGTGACGGACGACGAGCTGGTGGAAATGATGACAGGGAGAGTCATTTCCCAGCTCTACCCAAACATTCCGTGCAACCGAAGGGACACCGTTTTGCAGGTGTCAGACCTTCGCACATCCGATGGCGTGGTTCAAAAAGCCACGTTTAGTGTCGCGGAAGGTGAAGTGGTTGGATTCGCTGGGTTAGTCGGGTGTGGAAAATCTGAAGCCCTGAGAGCGTGCTTTGGTATCGAAACGATCGAGTCGGGTCAAATCACTTTTTACGGTGAAAACGTCACGGGGTTTTCGCCTCGGGAAATGCTGGAAATGGGCATGTTTTATAACTCTCGAGACCGTAAGGAAGAAGGCTTGATGATGGTGCGCAGCGGCAGGGAAAACATTGGCCTTGCGTCGCTGGATACCACGCCGTTTAAAGCGTCGGGTCACTTGGTGAATCGTCGCCATGAGAAAAATATCGCCGAACACTTGGCATCACGCTTACGCCTCTACCCGATGGATACCGAGAGGGATGTCTCGCAGTTCAGTGGTGGTAATCAACAGAAAGTGCTGCTGGCGAAATGCCTTACTCGTGGCGTGTCGCTGTATATCTTCGATGAGCCAACGGTGGGTGTTGATGTCTCCACGCGTTCAGAGATCTACGCCTTTATTGGCGAGTTATGTGAGCAAGGCGCAGCGGTTGTGATTATCTCTTCCGACTTGCCTGAAATCCTTAACTTAACCCATCGCGCATATGTGATGCATGAAGGCGAAATCAAAGCGCATTTTACGGGTAATGACATCACTGAGCAGAATATTTTGGGTCATTTCTTTCATCGAGAAGAGGCCGAAGGTGCGGCGAGTGAGCACTCTATACGTTGAGCCCGAGATAGACAGATTGGCAGACAGGAAGTGAAGAGCATGAACATAGAAAACAACGCATCGGCGGGAAATGAACGCGTCGAGATAGGGCAAGGAAAACCAATGAACAACATGAAGTATTTTGCAAAGAAATGGTTTGTCACCCTTGGGGTTTTACCTTTTCTCCTAATCGCTGCGGTGGCCATTTTTGCCTCGGTGTCAGACAACTTTCTCACGGTACGCAATCTACTTAACGTTGTGCGCCAGTCTTCCTATCTCACCTTGGTGGCGGTAGGACAAATGGTGGTGTTACTGACGGGCGGGTTTGATTTGTCCGTGGGCACCATGATCGCCCTGTCATCCGTGGTGGGGGCTACAGCGATGGCCGCCAGTTATGCCGCTATGCCTGACATGGTTTGGCTGTGTATCGCGATAGGGCTGATGGCCGGCATGTTGGCAGGCATGACTATTGGCGTAGTGAATGGTGTGGGCGTGGCTGTGTTGGGAGTATCACCATTCATGATGACGTTAGGCATGGCGTCTGTCGGCTTTGGTGCGGCGTTATACCTCACAGGAGGCACACCGGTTTACGGCATGCCGCAGGCGTTTGGTGATTTATTCGGCTTTGGCAGTTTCTGGGGTATTCCCGCACCAGTATGCGTGGCGGCTGTTGCGATTTCTCTCGCCGCTATCTTGGTTAATCGAACTCGACTGGGGCGTTATTTCTATGCCGTTGGCGGCAATATCAAAGCGGCGCGTTTGTCGGGTATTAACACAAAGAGAACTTTGTTTTTTGCGTACACCATTTGCGCGGGTTTCGCGGCACTGTCTGGCATGTTGTTGACGGCGCGCCTTGATACTGGCGAAGCGAATATTGGTTCAGCGATGCCGCTGGAATCGATCGCTGCGTGTGTCATTGCTGGGGTGAGTTTGCGTGGTGGCGTAGGCCGCCTAGGGAATGTGGTGTTAGGGGCGATTTTTATTGGGCTTGTGCAAAACGGCATGAATCTGGCGCGTGTTGAATCTTATCTTCAAACGGTTGTGATTGGGGGTCTATTGATATTTGCCGTGGTAGTTGAACAGGTACGTTTACGCATGATGCAAAGCCTTCACAAAGATTAATCGTGTCGGTATGAGCAGCAAAGTGGCAATGCATTTTTTGCGAGCAGGAGATAGAGAGTCAATGATTAACATTAATAGCGACATGGGTGAAAGCTACGGCATTTGGAAGTTGGGTGATGATGAGGCGCTAATGCCCTACATCACGGAAGCGAACATCGCCTGCGGTTTCCACGCATCCGATCCGAATCATATGCAGGCGACGGTGGCGTTGGCGAAAAAATACAACATTCGTGTCGGCGCACATTTCTCTTTACCGGACTTACAAGGGTTTGGGCGACGTGAAATGAAAATGGAAAGGGATGAGCTTTTTAACGTGATTGTGTATCAGGTCGGTGCGCTGAAAAGTTTCCTCGATATGGCGGGCGTTCCCTTGAATCACCTTAAACCACATGGCGCACTTTATGGCATGGCGGCAAGACAGTCAGACATTGCGAATGCCATTGCAGATGTGGCGCTTCACTATCAAGTCCCTGTGTTTGGATTGGCGGGAACGTGCCATGAGCAGGTGTATACCGACAGAGGGGTCACCTTCGTGCCTGAGTTTTATGCTGACCTTGATTATGACGAAAACGGTGGATTGATCATTACGCGAAATCACCCTCACACAGACCCAGATGAAGCCGCGGAGAAATGTCTTCGGGCGGTGGATGAAGGCAAGGTTAAAACCGTTAACGGCAATTGGGTAAACGCCACCGTGAATACGATTTGCGTTCACTCAGACACACCTAATGCCGCGGACGTTGCACGGGCGGTAAGAGCGAAATTGGGCGATCGCGTGGTATCGCCTTCTCAGGAACATACGCAGTAAAAACTATTAAGACATCAACCCAAACAAGGAGTTGTTTATGGACAAATCAGTGATTGTTTCTCCACTACCAGGCATTTTTTACCGTACCCCTTCGCCTGACCAACCGAACTACTGCGAGGTTGGGGACACTATCAAAGCAGGAAGTGTGATTGGCGTCGTGGAGGTGATGAAGTCATTCCACGAAGTACGTGCTGAGGTGGGGGGAAAGATTGACGCTTTTCTTATCGAGAACGAAGACCCAGTGATGGCTGGGCAGCCTCTGGTCAAACTTGAGCGTTAGACGCGTTGAGTTTGCCAATAAACCATCAATTGAAAAGACACATGAATGAAGTAAGGAGGCCAGCGTGGCTATTAAAAGGATGCTTGTTGCAAACCGAGGCGAAATTGCCGTTCGGATCATTCGGGCAGCACGAGAATTAGGCATCGAATCTGTGCAGGTCTATAGCGAGGCCGATGTGGATTCTCTTGCCGTAAAATTGGCGGATAAAGCGGTGTGTATTGGTCCACCTAAAGCGGCAAAGTCGTACCTGAACATTGACGCCATTATGACGGTTGCGAAAAAAGAGAAAGTGGATGCGATTCATCCCGGTTACGGTTTTCTATCCGAAAACGCAGAGTTTGCTGATGCGGTAGTGAAAGCTGGCATGATTTTCGTGGGACCCTCTGGCCTCATCATGCGAAAAATGGGTGACAAAGCCACCGCGAAGCAAACAGCTAAACAGGCGGGCGTCCCCACCGTTCCGGGTAGCGATGGACGAGTCGAATCACTCGATGTCGCCACTGCTGTGGCTGCAGAAATTGGCTATCCCGTGATGATCAAGGCATCGGCAGGCGGCGGCGGTCGTGGCATTCGTATTGCAAAATCTCTAGATGAATTAGCAGAACAATTCCACCCCGCTCAAGCAGAAGCGGCAGCAGCATTTGGCGATGGCGGTTTATATGTTGAAAAGTTGATCACAGGCTCCCGTCATATTGAGTTCCAACTGTTGGCTGACGGAAAGCGCGCGGTGCATTTGTTCGAGCGAGAGTGCTCCCTTCAGCGCCGTCGACAGAAAGTGTGGGAAGAAGCGCCGAGCGCCGTGCTGTCACCCTCTGTTCGCGCTGAGATGGGTAAGGCAGCTGCGGCATTGGCAGAGTCAGTTGGCTACTGTGGTGCAGGAACGGTCGAGTACTTGTACAACGAAAAGAACGGCGAATTCTATTTCATTGAAATGAATACGCGTATTCAAGTTGAACACCCTGCAACAGAGTGGATCACTGGCGTTGATCTTGTCAGAGAAATGATTCTTGTGGCGGATGGGAACCCTTTACCGTTCACGCAAGATGAGCTGGCGATTAAAGGTCATGCCATTGAAGTTCGCATCAATGCGGAAGATCCGACGAAAGACTTTATGCCGTTTCCAGGCAAGGTTGAAAACCTCTCAATTCCTCAAGGCCCCGGTGTGCGTTTCGATAGCTTGCTCTATCCCGGCTATGCGATTTCACCGTTTTATGATTCCTTGCTAGGAAAGCTCATTGTTTGGGACACGGACAGAGATAAAGCGATTGCGCGTCTTGACCGTGCTCTGACTGAGTTATCCATTGGTGGCGTAAAAACCACGAAGCCTTTGTTTGTTGCATTGTCACGAGACCCAGATGTTCAAGCTGGGCGATTTGATACCAAATGGTTGGAAGGTTGGTTGAGCAACTACGGTGAAATGCTAGACGACAGCGATATTCTTGACGATGCAGTGACAGACGACGCAACGACTGATGATGAGCAAGACGCATTGCCTGCGCATACGATGAGGGCTTAGGAATGAAGAATCGTTATTCCTTTGGTGGTGATGAACATCTCTTTGTTGAGGTGGATGAGGAAATGTCGCTGGCGGCGTTCTTTAAAGCCTTATCGATGACAGAGACGTTGAAGAAAATGTCGTTGAATGGTGTGGTTGAAATATGTCCGGCGAACGCCTCATTCCAAATCAAGTTTAACCCTGATGTCATTTCTCCGGACGAAATACTCGCAGTGATGAAAGACATCGAGCAAGCGGCGGGTGAAGACGAAAAGGCCATTGATACGCGCATTATCGAAGTGCCTGTTTTCTACCAAGACCCTTGGACGCAAGAAACCCTCATGCGTTTTAGAGAACGTCACCAAACACCGGACAAAACCGATTTGGAGTTTGCCGCGCAAATCAATGGGTACGAATCTGTGGATGCATTTATAGATGCGCACTGCGGGTCGCCTTGGTTTGTCACCATGGTGGGGTTTGTCTCTGGTCTTCCATTTATGTATCAGATGGTTGAAAGAGAGAAACAGATCCAAGTGCCGAAGTATCTGCGTCCCCGCACTGACACGCCAAAACACACCGTAGGGTATGGCGGTTGCTTCAGTTGTATCTATTCAGTGCGAGGCGCGGGTGGTTATCAAATGTTTGGCGTGACGCCATTGACCATCTTCGACCCTAGCCAACAGATCAGCTACCTGAATGACTTCATGGTGTTCTTTAAGCCGGGTGACATCATTAAATTCGTCCCCGTTGATCATGCGGAATTCGACAGAATAACAGCAGCGGTTGAAGGCGGTACTTACCAGCCAAATATCCACTCTGTACGTTTTTCTCTCGATGAATTCGAAGCGGATATGCCCGCTTACAACCGTTCTTTGTTGGAGGTGTGTCATGGCGGTTAATGTGCTCAACCCAGGTCTGGCGACCTCGGTACAAGATTTAGGTCGACCCGGGTATTTCCATTTGGGTATTCCGGTCTCTGGTGCCATGGATCACCTGTCTCTTCGCTGTGCGAATTTGTTGGTGGGTAACCCTGAAGATGCAGCGTGTTTGGAAGCAGTTTTCGTTGGACCAACACTCCAATTTGAAAAAAACAGTGTTGTTGCCGTGACAGGCGGCGATATGACGCCATTGGTTGATGGTGTGGCGCAGGAAACATGGGCGAGCTTTGATGTTTTGGCAGGGCAAACGCTGTCCTTTAGCCACCTTAAATCCGGCGCGCGTATCTATATCGCCATCTCAGGAGGCATTGATGTTCCCGTGGTTCTGGGCAGCCGTTCGACTTACACCTTGGGGGCGCTTGGCGGATTTCAGGGAAGACTTCTTGCAAAAGATGACTCTCTGCCTGTCGGTGATAGCACGTCTTTCAGCCAAACCGCGGGTGCTCAACTCCCTGAACATTTGCGTCGACAAATTCCAAGTGAGCAAACGTTAAGAGTCTTGCCGGGCTTGTATTGGCATCGAATTACTGAGGCCTCTGGTGAGCAGTTTTTTAATGACTCTTGGACGGTGGCGCCTGAAGCTGATCGCATTGGATATCGTTTCAAAGGGGGAACTCCGCTAGCGTTCGTGGAGCGTGAGCAGTCCTTTGGTGCAGGCTCTGACCCGTCCAACATTGTTGATGGGTGCTACCCCTATGGGTCGATTCAAGTACCGGGTGGGACTGAGCCCATTATCTTGCATCGAGACGCCGTCTCAGGCGGCGGTTACTTCATGGTCGGGACAGTCATTTCTTCCGATCTGGATTTGATTGGGCAAATGCAGCCGAACACCAAAGCCCGTTTTGAATCTGTGTCGATGGAACAAGCGCTTTCTGCCCGACGAGACTATCAACTGAACTTTCAAAAAATCCGCGAAATACTTATCTGACAGGAGTCATCATGACCACAAATCAACAATTGCTACAGCGGCGTGAAGCGGCTGTGGCACGGGGAGTTGCGTCTGCGCATCCAGTATTTGCCGCTCGCGCAGAGAATGCGGAGCTGTGGGATGTGGAAGGAAAACACTTCATTGATTTCACGGCTGGCATTGCTGTGACCAATACAGGGCACTGTAACGTTGCCTTAAATCAGGCGGTTGCCGACCAAATGATGCGCTTCAGTCACACGGCATTTCAGGTGTCGCCGTATGAAACTTATATCTCGTTGTGTGAAAGGCTAAATCAGGCTGCGCCCACGCAAGATGCCAAATCAGTATTGTTTAGTACGGGTGCGGAGGCGGTAGAAAATGCCGTGAAAATCGCGCGTCATTACACTGGAAGAAGTGGCGTGATTTCGTTCACAGGCGGATTTCATGGTCGCTCTTTACTGACCATGGGGCTGACAGGAAAAATCCTCCCATATAAATCAGGTTTTGGCCCGTTCCCTAACGATATTTATCACGTTCCATTTCCGGTAGAAGTGCATGGTGTCACCGTAGAAGAGAGTCTGACAGCACTCAACAAACTCTTTAAAACCGACATTGAAGCTACCAAAGTCGCGGCAATTATTCTCGAGCCGGTTCAGGGTGAAGGTGGCTTTTATCAAGCCCCAGAAGCTCTGATGACAGCGCTTCGCGACATCTGTGACCTGCACGGTATTGTGCTTATTTTTGATGAAATACAGACAGGGTTTGGTCGAACAGGAAAACTGTTTGCCAGCGACCATTTTAGCGTGAAGCCAGATTTGATCACGGTAGCGAAAGCGTTGGCGGGTGGTTTTCCACTGTCAGGGGTTGTTGGTAAACGCGAGATCATGGACAGCCCAGGACCTGGTGGTTTAGGCGGTACTTATGGTGGCAGTCCAATTGGTTGTGCAGCAGCACATGCGGTGTTAGATGAGATTGAACGACTGGACCTATGTAAACGCAGTGAACACATTGGCGAGATCATCAGGCAACGACTGACCAAGCTAAAAACAACTTGCCCTTCATTGCCGATAGGTGATGTTCGAGGTTTGGGCGCGATGTCCGCGTTTGAGCTGGTTGAGGCGGATGGTCAAACGTCTGCACCGGAGCTAATTGGACGTTTGGTGGTACAAGCGCGAGAGCAAGGTTTGTTGCTACTGTCTTGTGGATATTGGGGTAACACGATTCGATTGCTTCCTCCGCTCACCATTGAAGACACCAAGTTAATGAAAGGCCTCGACATCCTTGAATCTGCGCTTTTGGCGGAGTTCGTGGAAAAGGAGGAAGTATGAAGTTAACGGATCACCGATTGCTCAAACAGCGAGCTTACATTGACGGTGATTGGTGCGATTCAATCAGTGGCCTCACGTTTCCTGTCTTGAATCCAGCGACAGGTGAAGTACTGGTGAATGTGCCGCGCATGGGGCGACAAGAAACACAACAAGCCATTCGCGCCGCAGAAAAAGCCTTGGTAATTTGGCAAAACAAAACCGCCAAAGAGCGCTCAATGGTATTGCGACGTTGGTTTGATTTGATGTTGGAACATCAAGACGATCTTGCTGAGATACTCACTGCTGAACAGGGCAAGCCGCTTGCTGAAGCGAAAGGTGAAATTGCGTATGCCGCGTCCTACATAGAGTGGTTTGCCGAAGAGGGAAAGCGTATTTATGGCGATACCATTCCGGGACACCAAAGCGATAAGCGTCTAACCGTGATTAAGCAGCCAATAGGGGTGACGGCTGCCATTACGCCATGGAATTTTCCTGCGGCAATGATAGCGCGAAAAGTCGCACCAGCCTTGGCAGCGGGTTGCTCAATGGTGGTGAAACCCGCAGAGCAAACACCGCTATCTGCGTTTGCCTTGGCACAACTTGCGGAATGGGCGGGCGTACCTGCTGGTGTGTTTAACGTTGTTACAGGCGATCCGCGAGAAATAGGGGCGGAAATTTGCGAAAGCCCAGTTGTGCGAAAGTTATCGTTCACTGGCTCAACCGCAACAGGGGTTACCTTGATGTCGCAGAGTGCGCCAACGGTGAAAAAACTCTCCATGGAGCTGGGAGGCAATGCGCCGTTTATCGTGTTTGATGATGCGGATCTTGACGCGGCGGTAGAAGGAGCGATGTTATCCAAGTTTCGTAATGCGGGACAAACCTGTGTCTGTGCGAACCGAATTTATGTTCAGCTCGGTGTCTACGACGCGTTTGCTGAGAAACTGACGGCAGCCGTGAAAAAGCTGCAGGTTGGAAAGGGCACCGATGACGGTGTCACCACAGGGCCTCTCATCAATGAAAATGCAGTTTTGAAAGTAGAGAAGCATATTGAGAACGCAGTGAGCCAAGGGGCGGTGATTGCCACGGGTGGTCAACGGCATGTGCTTGGCGGTACGTTCTTTGAGCCGACAGTGTTGACCAACGTGCAATCCTGTATGGACGTGGCGCGAGAGGAAACGTTTGGTCCGCTCGCCCCGCTTTTTTGCTTTGATGACGATGATGATGTGGTCGCCATGGCAAACGATACTGAATTTGGCCTTGCGGCGTATTTTTATGCCAAAGACGTTTCCCGTATTTGGCGTGTAGCGGAAAAACTTGAGTATGGGATGGTCGGCATCAATACCGGCATGATCTCAACAGAGGTTGCGCCGTTTGGGGGCATCAAAGCCTCGGGGTTTGGTCGCGAAGGTTCACGCTACGGCATCGAAGATTATCTGGAAATTAAATATCTCTGTTTATCTGTGTAACTCCAAATATCTATTGATGTGACAAGTCTGGGTTTTACTTTTTCATTCTGAATAATTAATTCTCACTCTATATTTTTAGAATGAAATTGTTTGAGTGATCATATTCAAGGCTTACACCTGCCTGATTTCTATCAAATCGGTATTTGTCGAGTAGGTATTTGTTGGTTATATATGTATATTTTAGCGGGTAGCTTCCTTTGTTAATATAAGGAAGGCGGCTACCTATGTGTAAATGTCAGTGAAAAACAAATGGAATTAACAATGAAGTTTATTAAGTTTACTCTTGGTTCATGTGGTCTTTTTCTATTTACTTCCCACGCATCGGCAGTGGAAATTGAAACAGATTCTTGGATCTTCAGTGTTAACGGTAATGTGAATGGATTTTATAGTCATATTCAATGCGACGACAGTAATAGTGTCGTGAATGGCAATCCATTGCTTTGCAGTGGTGATGATGCCTCGGCAGTGACCAATGGCTACTTACCTGCGGCATTGGATATCGGGGTCGCCAGAGAGGTGTCGGGCTATCACATCAGTGCTCATATCATTTATGAAGGCGGCACGGTGAGCAACGAGGCTTTTAACAATGGCAGTTCCCAAGAAGCTTTTCGTGCGTACATGAACGTGGGAAATGACACGATTGGTAGCGTCAAAATTGGTAAAGACTTTGGGCTATTTGGCAATGATTCTGTGTTCAATGATATGTCAGTGTTCGGCGTGGGTGCGCACGCAGTGGTGATAAGTCCGCTTAATACTAGCCTGGGCGCTGCTGGCTATGGTTACATTTTTGCTGATCGCTTGAGCATGATTAATTACACCTTACCAATCCCTGGTGCTTTCTCCGCTACCGTGGGCGTTTTTCAACCTCTCGATCTTCTCACTTTAGGCGCGCAGAATTCTACGACAGGCGAGAGCGGTTCAACGGCACCGGGCTACCACGGGAAGCTCAAATATGCATTTGATGGTGGCTTTGTTTCTACGTCGTTACTGACGCAAAAAGTCAAAAACCAGAATGTGAATGACAATGCGCTGGGTTGGGATGTGGCGGCGAAAATTACGCTGTTAGAGAACCTTAGCGTGTTTGGTTCTTATACCTCATCAGAAGGTGTTGGTAATGCGGGATTATTCTTTGATGCTTATGACGCACAAGGTGAAGCCAGAGAATCAAGCGGCTACTTTTTACAATCCATGTATGACTTTGGCGGAACACGTTTAGGCGTGAATTATGGTTTGACGGATATTAAACGTACTGCAAGCGACCCGGTTGATAACGTGAATGAGAACAGTAAGGTGACTTTGGGGTTATATCACGATCTATTTGAAGGCTTTATTGTGAGTGGCGAAGTGTCTCGATATGAATCTGAAAGCTTTGCTGGCAATGAAATTGAAAATACAGGGCTGAGCTTAGGTGCTGTTTATTTCTTCTAGTTTACTTAAATATTGTTATTGAATCCTACATCTTAGGGGTTGTGTTGATGTATTAATCTCTTGGATGCTTGGAGTAAAGGGCACTTAATGTGTGTTTGGTTGATATCATTCTGTGCCTGTTTTTATGTTTCATTCCGCTTTTTTGTGATGTTGATTCTGGTGAAATGAGTCCCTTAACCACGAAACCAGAGAATCACATTGATACCTATAGCTTCGTGTCATTTGGGTATATGAAAAACCTCTGTGGTGATCAGAGGTTTCTTTTTAGCGCACTGAGTTTGCTCAACCGATTTTCAGGGCTAAAAATGCGACGAAGTGAGTGTTTTGTTTCTCGGGATATGGCATGGGTTATTGGGAGAGTGATGTCGCCAGTTGACACTTGTAAAACGTAACGCGCTTACCCGAAGGTCATAATGGAACGTTCCCATTCAGTATCTGGCTTCGGATACTTGCTAAGGCCTCTAAAACTTCGGCTCTTCCTCCGTGAGCTGCTTGGATGAGTTGTTCATTTACCCATCGAATATGCCTCGCCGTGTGAATTTTTGAATGAATTTGTCCTGTATTGATGTTGACTGTTTCAAAGAGATCAGAGAGCCAAACTCCGTTTCTCTCAGAGTTAATACTAATATTAAATCGTTCTAGAATGTCCCTTGCAGGTTGTGCTTGCTGCATTCTCTTCGGAATAATGTGGTGGGCATGATGCCCTGGTGGCCTTGCTCCCATGGTCCGCTCTAGGTTTCTAGCAAGCATATTTGCATCACCTCTTACCGCAGTCCTCGGGATCGTTGTTCGACCTTGACCTACAGCATTCGTGCCTTCAGGTACAACGTCGGGGCGGCGATGACCAGACTGCGCGTCGGCAAATTCTTCCAATATTTCAAGACGCCTTGCCTCATCGCGAGTGAGATCGGGCGGTGTTTCTGGTTCAGCACTCGGTCTTCTTCGTGTTGATGACGATGATGATCCTGATGCGCTGGATGAGGATCCCGCTTCATCCGCCGCTTCACGTAACGAGCGCGATTCGCTGCCAAGTTGCGCGGTGTGAGCCGCCATTTGTGCACTTTGCTGTGCGAATGGCCCAAGTCTTCCGAGGTCCATGGCCATGGCTCCGCCGCCGCTCATTGCTGCTGCTCCTCGGCTCGAAGCAACCACTGCACGTGCAGGAAGAGGGGCTAACACGCTCGATGCTCTTGCAGGAGCCGCCGCGCCGCCTGCGCCCATGGTGGCGAGAAAAATCTCAGCTTCCCCAAACAATCTTCCGATATATCTTGCTTGTTCTTCCGGTGATGCGGCCATGAAGGTGTTTAGTATTTGTTGTCGATTACGCCAAAAGGTCGCAATGGTTTGCGGTAATTCCCCGATGCCACGAAGAAAACCTACGGGATCTCTCACGAGGTCGAGCATAGATCGAGCCATCGCTACGCCCGCTTGTCCCATGCCGTGGAAGTAAGCAAAAATCTGGTCTCTGATTTGGCCATCAGATAAATCCGTCCAGAAACTTTGTCCGAAAGTTAATTCTTCTGGTGCTTCAAAATCACGGTAACGTCGGGTGCGGTTGTTAAGAAGATAACGGAATCGTCGACCGCGCGAATCTTCTAGCTCATGGATCACGGCGGTAATGCCACTGCGGAAGTGGTATCCGCCAAATGCACCTGCGAAGTAGTGCCGATTGTCTAGCGCACGGAGAAACAGTTCGAATCGATAACGCGACGTGGCGTAGCGCTCTATGATGGCCAAAATGAGGGCTTCTTCTGAATCGCTGACGTGAGTTTCCTGCACCAAATTCATGATGCGCTGAATATCTCGTCGCATGGTTTCTGGATTAGGGGTTTCTAATCGTCGCCTTCTTGCTCGACGTTCTTGTGGCGTGGGTTCTGGCTCAGGCTCTGAGGTTGTCATTCTGGCCAACGCTTCCGATGCCGTGTCCAGGTTTTCTTGCAACGCATCGCGATCGACCGAGCCCTCTGGAAAGTTCTCTATGTATACAACCAGTGCTTCTACTAATCGCTCAACGATATCGACGCTCAGCCCTTCAAAATCGGACGGCAAGAGTTGCTGCGTGAGTGATCTATCGAAAATATCCGCACGAAGGGTGGACGGAGCGCCTGCTTGCCATTGCATGACATGAGAAAGTTCATGGGCGAGGGTGATATTCGGTTGGGTATTCACTCGCGAGCTTAGCCAAATGTGGTTTTCAATCGCAAACGCCTGTGCGCCGACTGCACGAGTGGTGAGTTCAGACGCGTGATCACGATGAATTTTCACACCGCTCAGGTCTTTCCCCATACGAGGCTCATAGAAACTTCTTGTTGTTGTGGGAATATCAATGCCACCAGACGTTAATGACCCCAAAGACGTTTGACGACGCTTTGGTTCCGGTGAATTTGGCATATTGCCGTCGTTTGGCTTGAGGCTGGGTGCAGTTTGATGAGTGGTTTTTGCAATCTGATTGGCTTGGTTTTCATAGTTGGATTTAGCGTTTCCCTGACCCAGAAAGCGAGGTGCCAAGGCAATGGAACTTGGTGAAGGCGTCAGCGATCTGCTTTGAATAATGGGGCGTTGTTTCGGCGTTAGCGGACGAAGATCTTGTGTTTGATCAGAGAGTGAGCGTGAAGAATGATTCCCCGCGGTTGGCGCAGGTTTCGTTGTCTCATGACCGTGTAGCGCAGATTGTGGTTTGGGTTGAAAGGCTAACACCTCGAAAGTCCTAAGCGGCGGGCGTTATATTAAGAATATGCCATACGCTAAATTTTCTTGTCTTCTTTATGCGGAACTCGCAAGCATCGGGCGATAGCGCGCCCGATGCTGGCCAATGACTTAGGAATGACGTTCCGCTGTAATCTTGATCACCTCTACCACCACGGCACTGGCGGCTTGCAGCGATTTCACTGGCAAGTATTCGTAGATGGAGTGGAAGTTGTGTGCGCCAGTGAAGATGTTAGGGCATGGCAAACCTTTCTGAGAAAGGACGGCACCGTCATAACCGCCGCGCATTGGGATCGCGTTCATTTGAATGTCGTTACGGGCATAGGCTTCTTTGGCGATCTCGATTGGAAAGCTTGCATCACCTTCTAAGCTGTTTGCCACGTTTTCGTAGCGGTCTGCCAAGTGAATGGATACCGTTCCTTCGCCCCATAGGCCTGCGCAGCTGTCAGACAGGTTCTGCAAAAACGCCATGCGGTTTTGGTAGCCTTGTTTGGTGAAATCACGGATATCCATCTTCAGCACGGTTTTCGCACTGTTGCCCGTCATCTCTTTCACCCAGTAATAGCCTTCACGGCCTTCTGTGTATTGTGGTGCTTCACCTGCTGGCAACATGCTGATGAATTGGTGTGCCATCAGTAGCGAGTTTTTCAGTTTTCCTTTGGCTGACATTGGGTGCGCAGATTGACCTGTAAATGTGATCACAGCGTCGCCCGCATTCCAGTTTTCATACACGAATTCGCCAATGCCACAGCAATCCAAGGTGTAACCAAAGTCTGCGCCAAAGCTCTCTACATCGAAGGCCTTCGCGCCGCGCAGACCTTGTTCTTCGTCGGGTACGAAGGCCACTTTCACGTCACCGTGGAGAATATCTGGGTTAGCTTTCAGTGTTTGTAACGCGTGCATGATGGCAGCAATGGCCGCCTTGTCATCCGCGCCCAGCAAGCTGGTGCCGTCGGTCACGATGATGTCGTCACCCACATACTGAGCAAGCTCTGGGAATTCGGCGTGTTTTAGGATGATATCCAACTCTGCGTTTAAGCAAATATCACCGCCGTTGTAAGGCACAATTTGCGCCTTGGTGTCGTTAGATTGCTCTGCACTGGTATCAAGGTGAGCAAAAAACGACACGGTCGGAATGGAAGCGCTTTGCGCAGAAACAGGCATATTGGATGGCAAGGTCGCGGTTAGGATGGCGGTATCGCGTAACACGATGTCTTCCATGCCTAAGGCTTCAAGTTCTTTGGCGATCAATTGCGCCAGCACCATTTGCCCATCAGAAGACGGCATGATGCCAGCAGCGCCTTTTTCTCGGCTGGTGGTGGTGTTTATGCGGGTATATTGCAGGAAGCGATCGACGATATTCATTGTGTTCTCCGACACGCGCTTCTCGGTGAATCGCGTGGAATAAATACAAAAACAGGTTGGGTGTTTCGTCCACACGCTGCCCAGACATTGCCTAGACGTTGTTTAGGAGACACACCTCAACCTATAAAAATTCACGTGTTCATGTGATGGTTGTTCTAGGGAATTAGATCAGCACTTGTGAACACACGAGCACGGACAGAAGGCCGCCTAGCATTGGGATCATGGTGCGTTTTGCCAGCTCGATAGGCGAAACGTTTGCCACGCCTGCACAGGCGATAACCACACCGGCCACTGGTGATGCAGAGCGCATCAAGCCCGCTGCAAGTTGCATTGGCATCGCTACGTGCGCAGCAGTTGTACCCACTTGCGCTGCCACTTCTGGTGCGAGGTTTGAGAAGCTAAAGAATGACGCGTTGCCTGAACCCGACAGCATGGTAACCAGCACGATGATGGCAACCAGCATGATCACCATGGCTAGGTAACCCAAACCAAGGTTTGCAGCACTGCCAAGCAGCATGTCGATAAAGCCGATAGCGGTTAGACCCACAACGAACACCTGCGCTGAAATGATCAAGCTCACTACGCTTGAGAACACGGCACCCATGCCTTCCAAATACACCTTCAAAGAGGCAGCAACGGTTTTACCGTCACGGGTGTAAATGAAGTCACACACCATGGAAACAAACAGGGCGATGAACATGGCTGTTACCACGTCCATGCGAATGGTCGTGATGGCAAACTTACTGAAGGTCAAAAGAAGCATCAAAGGCAGCACAGGCAGAATCGCAAACCATTTTGGCGCTTCGCGTTGCTCTTTCGCTTCAATGTTGAATTCGTGCGTGACGCCTTTTTCTGCGTCTTTCTTGTCGAAGTAACGCTGGCTGAAGTAGTGAAGGGCAGCGATAACAATCATTGATACCATGGCTACAGGGAACTGGTAGCTGGCGAAGTAGGTAGCAACATCAATGCCTGATACTTCCGCGGCTTTGTTTGCCGCAGAAGACGCTGGGCCTAAGTCCAAACAGCCCGTGGTTGCAACAACCGCTGCGGCTGCCGCTGGGTTACAGCCCACGCCGACCAAGACCGGATACATGGCAACCAGCAACAAGAGTGCAAGGCCGGTGGCACTAGGAATGAAGATGTTGATCAACTGGCCAATGATGTAAGCCAGTGCCAATACCATGTAGGGATTTTTGATGTGGGAAAGCGGTTTGGTGGCGATGCTGACCATCGCGTTTGCCGCACCAATGTGCCCCATGTATTTTGAGAAACCGCCCACGGCCATGATGATCAAGCCAAGCTTCGATAAGGTGGACGATGAAATGACTTTAATCACTTCAAAGAAATCGACAATGATTGAGCCCGTTGGCTTACCGCCTTTCGGCAAAAAGTCGGTGGTGCCATCGATGACAGCCAATGCAATCATGAATAAACCCGCAAGGAACAGCACGGCTTGTGTATTGTATTTTTTAACGATGAAGTAACCGACACCAAAGATTATCGGTAAGGCTAATAGTGTGATCATTTAAAACCTCATGTCTTACTATCAAAAGTGAACTCTTTAAATTCAAAGAGAAAAAGTGAAACTGGAGACGCTGTTTTCTGAATTTTGAACGTGAAAAACCCTTCACCATTTGGTTGAGAAATGGCGATAAATACCGTGCGTTTGTTAATGAAATTGAGTGGTTAATTTACGTTGAAAGTCACTAACCGCTAAAAAACATTAAATTCGTCAAACAAATTGTTTATGCGTTTGAATCGATCATTTTTTTCTTTTTGGCGAGAAAGTCCTTTTATGAACGCTTCGATGAGTGCGAAGCCTGAGGAACGATTGTTGAAGAATCCGGTGCTTGCGCTTTCAACCGAAAATTGAACGTCGCAGTAGGCAACAAAAGGGTTCACGGGCTGGTCGGTAACAAACACCACGTGGCCACCGTGTTGGTGGAACCATTTCACGATTCGCACCGTGGTTAATGAAAACCGGTGATACGAAATGGCAAGTAAGGTGTCGTTCGTTGAAACATCAATAAGCTGGTGAGGCAGTGTGGAAATATCGGCTTTAAGCCAAACCACATCTTTGCGTAAATATCGCGCGAGTAAATAGAAATAATTTGCCAAGGCTTCCGATGAAGCACTGCCAATTACATATAATTTCCCGTCAGGGTTTTGCATGTAATCAATGGCGAGATTAAAGTCAGATTCAGAAAGAGACGAGAGGGTTGTTGTCATGTTAGACATGACTTCATCGAAATGATTGGCCAACGTGCTTTGATCATTGTTGGCGTGTTGTTCGCCTTCATAACGTTCTATTGGGGTTGTCAGTGTTTGCGCGAGATCGTTTGAAACCTTCTTTTTGAATTCAAGAAATCCACTAAATCCCAAATGCTGTAAAAAACGACCAAGGGTGGCTTTTCCCACGCCAATCTGTTTGCAAAGCTCATCGATTTTGGCAAACGGCAGCATGGTGTAGTGCTTCATAAAATACTGAGCAATAACAACTTCTGCGGATGTTAACGAATCCAGTCCATTCACCGTATCGATGAAGGTTTTTTTGTCCATGGGGAATTTTTCCCAATTCCTTAATCTACGGGACATATTTCCACTCGCCCTATGGGAATTCAAGAGAATCACAAATTCCCACATAAAAAATGTGACTAATCTGAACTTGTTTTTTTTCCGTTAACGAGTCGGTGTTGTTTGTTATGACGGCATACATAGACATGAAAAACGCCATCCCCTTTAACGGAGGATGGCGAGTGGTTAGACATTGAAATGGTTATCAGGCTGAATAAAAGAACTCAAAGTCATTGGCACTAATGTCAGTGGCGTCTATCCCTTTGAGAAGCACGTTGACGTGGTCAGCCGTCACTGGTTCGTCCCGATAGGTGTATTCACGGAACATCTGCACAAGGGTGTCATCTCCTTGTTGGGTGATGATGAAGTCATTGAAATCCATTTGTTCGTGGAAGTAATCATTGAACGCGATTTTGTCTTCGCCGATGACGAAGTCGGAGATGGTGTCGGTTTCAACGTCGCTGGTGTAGTTGGCACGTTCGTCACTCACCACGAAAGTATCGGCACCGTTACCGCCAGTGAGCGTATCTTCGC
>NZ_KK211218.1:117195-593303 GCF_000621165.1 Enterovibrio calviensis DSM 14347
AGAAGACTACTTGCTCGGAAAATGCCATCGTCATCGAGGTGTCGGGAAAGAGTGCTGTTGTCTAGCAGGTGCGTCATATTGATAGTGTCGCTGCCGGCTTCAAAGTCGGTGATAGTGGCGTTATAAATGATGTTTTGGTCAGCGGAGGTGTAGCCGCCAATTTCAAACGTATCTTCGCCATCTCCCCCAGTTAAAATATGGCTCCCTTGGTCTGCAATAAGGTGATCGTTTCCAGCTCCACCATAGAGTTCGTTGTTGCCTTTTTCGCTGTAAAGCGTGTCATCACCGTCTTCACCGTAAAGCTTATCTGTGCCTGAATCGCCCCATATTTGGTCGTCGCCAGCGCCACCAAATACTTCATCATTGCCTGTGCCAGCTTTTATCTGGTCGTTGCCCATGCCGCCATAAATAACGTCATTGCCCCATCCGCCATCAATATTGTCATCCCCGCCGAAGCCTTGAATCGTGTCATTGCCACCATACGTCGTAATTTGATTGTCAGCGTTGTTCCCTAAAATCTGTTCATTTCCACTATTACCGATCACATTGAAAGAAATGTGATCGTTTGAAAGGGTGGAGACGTCTGTGTTTTTGAGTATGACTTGGAAATATTCATTAAACGTGAACACGGCCGATGAGCCTACTTGATCAGGGGTGATCGCCGATAGGTCAATACCCTCCAAGTCATAGGAATAGAATGTGAGTGATAACGTGTCTACACCACCCGTAAAATCTTCTACTTGCGTAAACTGAAATTCGTCGTCGCGATAGAGATCTATATCGCGCCCAAGGATATCGAAGTGGTCATTTCCTTCGCCTCCTACAAGGATGTCATTCCCACCAGTAGACGCTAAGTAATCATCCCCCGTACCACCATCTAGATATTCACTGGTGTTATTTTTCCCTGAAAGTTGATTATCTTGGTCGTCACCAAAAATATTTTTTCCTTGAATGTCGTGGCTTGAAACATTGGGATTTTCAGTGGTTGTGTAGTGCCAGTTCTCATCAAGATGACCCTGCCAGTCGGCTAAAAGGTGGCTGTACGATGTGGCGCTAGTAAAGCTAAAGTCAGAGGCACTGATGTCTGATGATTGTGTTTTGTTTAGCGTAATGCTTGAACCATCAGGCAGCGTAATGCGGGTTGTAGAGTGAAATTGCTCAATCACCAGATCGTCCATGCTTTGTGCAAGGCTGGTATCAATGCTGATGGTATCAACACCCAGCTCAAAGTCGACAATGCGGTCATTTCCGATGTTGGTAGTTTGTCCCTGGGTTGTTTCTTGGCTACGAAATATTGAATGGCCGAAATGGAAGGTATCTGCACCGCTGCCACCGAACAGTAGCTGGTTACCACTATTGCCTGATAGGTAATCATCCCCCGTGCCACCAAAAAGTCGGGAATTGCCGGCTGCCGATCCGTAAGCTTGTAATATATCGTTGCCAGATCCGCCGTTCAGAGTGTCGTCGGTGCCCAGACTAACGAGAATATCGTTGCCGCTACCACCACGGAGGCTGTCTCCGCCAAACCCTTCCAAAAAGTCATTGCCAGCGCCCCCGATGCCGACGTCTTCAGTTGCGGCGTTTGTTGAGATGATGTCATTGCCACCTGCACCAATAGCCAGTTCACTTTCACTGATGTTATCGTTTCCGATTGAGCCGTAAGCCTGATCGTAGCCGGCACCACCGATCAGTGTGTCGTCACCCGTTCCGCTATAGAGAATGTCGTCGCCGAAACCACCAATAAGCTGGTTATCGCCACTTTGACCATACAGAACGTCGTTGCCTTTATTTCCATAAACCCAATCGTCGCCATTGCCAGCGTAAATGACATCGTCACCGTCGTTTCCATACAATAGGTCACTGTGGTCCCCGCCATCGATAGTGTCCTTGCCAATGCCGCCGTATATATAGTCACAGCCAGTACCACCTTCAAGATGATCATCTCCACCTTCTCCAAGAAGGTAATCATCGTCTGCATCACCAGAGAGAAAGTCAGCGTCATCGCCTCCCTCTAGTCGATCAGTTCCTTCGCCACCATAAAGTTCATCCTCGCCTTGGCCTCCGTAGAGTTTGTCTGAACCGCTTCCGCCAAAGAGGGTGTCATCTCCCTCATCGCCTTCAAGCTCGTCATGGCCATCTTCACCGTAAAGTATGTCGTTGTCTTCACCGCCGGAAAGCTCATCGTTCTCGGTGCCGCCATAGAGAACGTCTTCGCCAGCCTCGCCATAGAGTTGGTCTTCGCCATAGTTGCCATGAAGCTCATCATCGCCACTACCGCCATAGAGGTTATCGTTGTAGTTGGTCGGGTTGGAGGGAGATTCGCCGTCATCATTGACATCATCGCCATAGAGTTTGTCGTTACCCTCTCCACCATAGAGATAATCTCGTCGATTGCCACCGTGCAACTCATCGTCTCCGGCGAGGCCGTCAAGCCGGTCTGCACCACCAAGGCCAAAGATTCGGTCGTCTCCCTCCGTACCTTCTAATGTGTCGTTTTGATTTGTCCCGACGATCTCGTTGACGGGTGTTTCTAGCGCACTGACTGACGTTGACTGTGTTTCTATAGAGCCTTCGTTATTATTAGACATACCTTTCTCCGTGAGATGAATTCGCCGCAACGGTTGAATGCGAGTGGCTGGTGCGGACTTTGATGCTTGAAACTGCGGCTATTATTTTTGTATGCCACAACGGGCATTTAACTAAATGATGTAGCTGAAATCTGTAGCATTCTTTAGACAGGTAAACGGCACTCTGCATGGCTTCACAATATCAATCTAAATCACCAGAACCCCATCCCATTGCCTCGAAAATCAACGGATAGAAATAGAACATGCTTTAGACAAAGAAGGGCAAAAATAGACATCGGAGAGTGGTCAAAGCGAAATTTTTATATTTATAATCAATTAATTAATGATTTTCCGGTTCGGTTTCTTGATGTGGTAAACGTCGTTTACATGCATTGTTGGTGATCAATTCAATGGTGAGTGTGAAGAGTATGTTTCGCTGTTGCAGGGGAGGGGATTGAACCCAAACCTTGTGTGGCTTTCTTGAATCAATGTGAGCGAAAGGTTTTGGGGCAATGTTGAAGAAAGCACAACCCCCATTCATTGGGGATTGTGACGAATCGAATCGTGTACTACTAATCAGATTGAATAAAAGAACTCAAAGTCATTGGCACTAATGTCAGTGGCGTCTATCCCTTTGAGAAGCACGTTGACGTGGTCAGCCGTTACTGGTTCGTCCCGATAGGTGTATGCGCGGAACATCTGCACCAGGGTGTCATCTCCTTGTTGAGTGATGATGAAGTCATTGAAATCCATTTGTTCGTGGAAGTAATCATTGAACGCGATTTTGTCTTCGCCGATGACGAAGTCGGTGATGGTGTCGGTTTCAACGTCGCTGGTGTAGTTGGCACGTTCGTCACTCACCACGAAAGTATCGGCACCGTTACCGCCAGTGAGCGTATCTTCGCCGGCGTCGCCTTGAAGCCAATCATTACCTTTACCACCTTCCAACGTATCATTGCCACTGCGGCCCATCAGCGTGTCGTTACCGTCCCAACCCACAATGTGATTCGCGCTGTTTCGTCCGAACAATGTAAAGTTGAATTGATCGCCAGAAATATCGGCCAGATCGACGTTCTCGAGCGTGACTGTCACGTTCTGAGAAGCGTCCAATATGACGTCATCGCCCCCTTGTTCGAGAAGACTACTTGCTCGGAAAATGCCATCGTCATCGAGGTGTCGGGAAAGAGTGCTGTTGTCTAGCAGGTGCGTCATATTGATAGTGTCGCTGCCGGCCTCAAAGTCGGTGATAGTGGCGTTATAAATGATGTTTTGGTCAGCGTAGGTGTAGCCGCCAATTTCAAACGTATCTTCGCCATCTCCTCCTGTTAGCGTGTGATTTCCTTGTTTTGTCAGAAGGAAGTCGTTACCTGCACCACCGTCGAGTTCGTTATAGCCGCCTCCAGTATCGTAGATTTTGTCGTCGCCATCGCCACCATAGAGCTTGTCACTGCCTGAATCGCCCCATATTTGGTCGTTACCTGCGCCACCAAAAATCGTGTCATTGCCTAAACCGCCATCGATGATGTCATCACCGCCAAGGCCATGAATCGAGTCATGCCCATCGCGTGCATCTATTTCGTTAACCGCATCGTTTCCTATAATCTCCTCGCTCCCGTTATTGCAGATCACGCCGAAAGAGATTTGGTCGTTGGAGATAGAGGAAATATCGGTGTTTTTCAGTACCACATGGAAATAATCACTAAACGCAAACACACTTGACGATCCGACTTGCTCAGGAGTGATTGCTGATAGGTCGATCCCCTTTACGTCAAACGAATAGAAATTGATTGTTAGCGTGTCTACGCCAGCAGAATAATCTTCGACTTGTGTAATTTGTGTGTCATGGGAGCTACCATATTTTTCAATGCCGAACCTTTCTGAGATAACAAAGGCATCATTTCCTTCACCACCAACCAGAATGTCGTTCCCGCCTGTGGACACCAAATAATCGTCGCCTGCGCCGCCATCTAAGTATTCGCTGGTATGGGTGCCGCCCGATAAACGATTGTCCTGATGGTTACCGAACAGTTTTTCCCCTTGGCTGTTCCCCAATGAAATATCTTGGTTGTTCTCGGTGGCGTAGTGCCAGTTTTCTTCCAAGTGAGCTTGCCAACCCGCGAGCAGATCGCTGTAAGTCGCAGTGGCAGTAAAGGCGAATGCAGACGCACTAAGGTCAGTGGCGTTGGTGTTGTTTAGAGTGATGGTTGAACCATCGTTCAGGGTAATGCGTGTTGTGGCGCCATATTGCTCAATGACCAGATCATCTATGCTTTGCGCTAGGCGAGTATCAATGCTGATGGTATCGACACCTAGTTCAAAATCGACAATGCGATCATCGCCGATAACAGGGATTTGCGTTGTGGTTGTTTGGTCGGCACGAAAGAGAGAATGGCCGAAATGAAACGTATCAGCGCCGCTGCCACCAAACATAAGCTGGTTGCCAGCGTTACCCGAAAGGTAATCATTCCCTGTGCCGCCATAGAGACGAGAGTTGCTCGCAGCCGAGCCATCAGCTTGTAAGATATCGTTACCAGCGCCGCCGCGAAGTGTGTCGTCCCCTCCTAAGCTAATCAGCACATCGTCACCAGAGCCGCCGCGAAGCTGGTCATTACCATGGCCTTCAAGCCAATCATTCCCCGCGCCACCAATACCAACGTCTGCCGACACTGAGTTTGTTGAGATGATGTCATTACCGCCGCCACCAATGGCGAGTTCACTTTCGCTGATGGTATCTTGGCCTGTCGAGCCATAAGCCAGATCGTCGCCAGAACCACCAATCAATATGTTGTTGCCACTGCTCGCATAGAGAATGTCATTGCCTTGATCGCCTAAAAGCTTGTCGTCGCCACTTTGCCCATCAAGAATGTCGTCTCCTTTGCCGCCGTAGAGCCTGTCGGTACCCGTGCCGCCGAAGAGTGAATCGTTCCCGTCATTGCCATACAAGTAGTCGTTCCCGTCATCGCCGTAGAGCGTATCGTTTCCTTTCCCACCATGGAGGCTGTCATTGCCTGTGCCCCCATTGAGACGATCTTCTCCCGTTTCCCCTAAAAGGTTGTCATTTCCGTCATCACCCCATAAAGAATCATCGCCATCGCCTCCTTCTAACGTATCGCGATCGGAACCGCCATGAAGTCGATCTGCGCCTTCGCCGCCCGTCAGGTTGTCATCGCCACTGCCACCGAATAGGGTGTCTTCGCCTTCATCTCCATACATGTAGTCGTTACCTTCTTCACCATGCAGGGTATCGTTGTTTTCACCGCCCCGCAGGTAGTCGGTTTCTGTGCCACCATAGAGTATGTCGTCGCCAGCTTCGCCATAAATACTGTCATGACCGTAGTAGCCATACAGTTCATCGTTGCCATTGCCGCCGTAGAGTTCGTCTCCGTAGTTATAAACGTCGGTGGGAGAGTTTTCGTCATCGCCATAGAGCTTGTCATTACCGTCGCCGCCATACAGGGTATCTCGTCGATTTCCTCCATATAGCTCGTCATCTCCTCCGTATCCATAGAGCTTGTCACTCCCTCCCAAGCCAAGAATGCGATCGCTCTCCTCTGTTCCTTCTAAGGTGTCAGGTTGAATTGTGCCGATTATTTCGTTGAATGATGCGCTTGTTGCGCTCACTGACGTTGAATGTGTTTCTGTTGAACCTTCGTTTTCGTTGGACATACCTTTCTCCATGAGATGGATTCCGCGCAACGTTGAATGCGGTGTTAACGACGCGGACGCTAATGCTGATGAACAGTGGCGTTATTATTGGTTTACCACTGACACCATTAGACGAAAGGAGCTAGTAGAAATCTGTATTATTTATTAGACAGTTATGGTTAGGGATGTATACCTTCACAAAGCGATAAAAAATCACAAATCTCGCTGAGCAACATTCTTTCGTTGCGGAGCTTCTGCACGCGCAGGCACAAATCAGTCATCCAGATGGCGGCATGATGATCTGGATTAAGAACCTTAAACTGGATACGCAAGCGTTCATCACGTGGGTGCTTGGCTTTGGTATAGGAATAGGTATATTTCATTTGTGACTAATTTAATAACCAAATAAATAATCGCCCATTGTTCTATATTTCATTGCCTTATCTCTGTGTTTCTATCCTGTTATACCCACCATTCCAAATCCGATTTGTGTTAATTCAATTTAAATTCAAAACTAATAGTGTCTGAATTATTCAAAGGAAGAATCATGATTAATTTAAACTCTTTGGTTTCAGCCGTTCACCTGAGCGTGACTAAAGCCAATCAGGCACTTCAAAATGAAAACCAGGAGTTGATCAATCGTTTCTTTGACGCTGTGCCAAGCAGTGAATCAGGAAAGCTTGGTGGGTCGGAAGGTTCTGATAATGATGGTGAAACCACATATCGCCCTAAATACGTGACCATCGAATATCCGACAGAAACTTCTGAAGGCATTCATACAATAAGTGTCGATGTTCCTCTGCTGACACTTGTTCCTGTTGCCAGCCCAAGAGTGAGTGAAGTGAAATTTAGAACCAATTTAGAAGTGAATGTGAATGAAAGTAATGGGCTTGATGTTTCATTCGCTGGAAATAATAACGGCGGTTTGTTCAAGGCTGGAAAAAAAGAGAATCCAACCGCTGAACTTGAAATTACCATTAATGCCGATGAACCGCCTGAAGGACTAAAAAAATTGGTTGAAGGTTATGAAAGAGCACTGAGAGCACAAATCCCAGGTTAATGGGTGCGGGCTTCATTTTGTAAATATTCATCTATCAGGAGAAATACCATGCCAGACGTCAGCACAGGACCAGCACTAGTCTCTATGGCGCAGCAATTCGCAGGATTGCCAATGCGCTCATTAATCGGCGGCCCACTCAATGCCGCGGCACAAGCCAATAGCATGATGGCCGTTACCCAGACCAAATTTATGTTGGACACCTGCTTCAACAAGAAATCAGACACAGACGGCAAAGGCAATGACACGCTAGAGCCCATTATGGTGACCATGCAAATCACCCGAGGGATAATATCCGAAGGGGAAGCGAAAGAGGGCGAAGCACCGGATGTGAACGTAACAGAAGTCACTACCCAATTTGATGTCCCCCTTTTGACGATTGTTCCGCTCAATTCCTTAGGTGTCGATAACGTGCAGGTCGACTTTGAGATGGAAGTGAAATCGAGCTATTCAGACGAATCGTCGCAGTCAACGTCCAGCAAAACCAGTGAACAGGGCAGCTTCTCCGCCAAGCTGGGTGAGGGCTGGTGGTCTGTGGAAGTGAAAGGCAGCATCAGTCACGACAGTCAGTCTGCTTCTGCGCAAAAGTCATCCTATCAAAAGAGTAACAATGCCAAGTACACGGTGAGTGTTCATGCAGGCCAGCTTTCGCTGCCTCAGGGCGTCACGACCATTATTCAAGCGTTCACTAACAGCATCAGTCCGATCACACTGGGTTCCGCAAAAGCTGCGGAAAAATCGTCTTAACCTCATCCTCAATTAATTGAATTCACTGTGTGATTTTATCCCCCGGCTGTACACCGGACGGAGCGATACGCTCTTTTATCAGCCGGGCTTTTTTTGAATAGGAGCATCATTGATGAAAAGCCAATTACCTTGCCCTGATTGCCGGACAAGCATCTCCTTTGATGTCAGCTTGCTGTTGTCTGGCACCTCATTTTCATGCCCTTGCTGCGCACTGAAATTTAGCTTAGATCCTAGTAGCAAACCACAGTTGAGCAAAGCGGTAGAAGGCTTCGCAGAACTTAAGCGGTTAGATAACGAAGCAAAACACGCGTCTACGAACGTGATGAGAGGCTGACATGAAATATTTTAGTACTTCAACCCAATCAATTTCTCTGGTGACGGTTTTGGCCCTGCTGCTATCAGGTTGCATCAAACAGGATAGAGAGGTTGAAAACCTTGCGCTCGGTGCGAATCCCCCGTTGAAAACAGGGTTGGTGATTCGGGCTGGGCAATGTTCAGCAACGGCGTTTAAAAACGGCAGTGGTGTTCATGTGGCTAGCGATGGCGATACCATTTCAGGTCTGAGTGTTAACTGCACAACAAATACGAGTAATAAAGCCGTCTATTCCAATTACCTGACGGGCATTGGCGGATATAGCCAGTACTGTGTTTCAACGGTAGCGGGGCTAAACGGCGTAGGTGCTAAAGTGGTCGCAGACCCGATTAAAGGAAATTCAGAGCACTGCTTGCTATCAGGCAAGGCGAGTAAGATTGCCGGTAAATTAGCTAAGTATCCCTAGCGTGCATGTGAGATTTAACTCATTGTTGTTAAGCGATAAATATCAACTATTAAACGGCGTTTAATCCAGAAGATTAAACGCCGTTTTTGTTCTGTCTGTACTCGTGGGGTTGGGTTCGTTGGCTTGGCTTGGCTAAGCTTTGACTTGGATTAGATTGGATTAGTAAGGCTGATCGCTTTGTTGACCCGCTATCGCTGCCCAACTCATCATCACACTGTTAAAGCTGCTGTAAAAACCGCAGCGCTTATAGATGATGCCTGACCAATTACCGCGTACAGCGTCTGATATAGGTTGACCAGACGCGGTTTGCGTCACCACGATGGGATCCGACACATTGCGGATGAAGGCATAGTTGATGCCCGCTTGCTCAGCTTGATGCGCGATCACCGCGTCATCCATTTCCAAGAAGCAATACGGTTTGCTCGGCTCCTTCCCTTCGATGAAGTAAAAATCCGTGGTTAACAACGCTTGGTCTTTGCTTACCTTTATCTGCGCTTGCTGAAGGTTTTCTGGGTTGAGCGGCGCATTGATCAAATCATCATAGGTGTAAGGCTTGGTGTCTTTTGCTGTTGTGGCATTCGAGGAAGTCGAGGAAGAAGAAGTTGTGATAGTAGAAGTCGCTGTGGTGTCTGCGCTAGCTGAAGTTTGTTCATTTTGAGTTGATTGATTTAGCTCGTCGATGGCCTCGGCAATGGTTGTATTGTTCCAAACCTTGTTCATCGGAAACATCAGGGCGTCCTGCGTTACTCGGTACAAACTCTCTGAGGGGAACCAACGGTTACACGTAAAGGTTTGGTGGTTGTAACTGCAGTTTTCATTTTCCGGTTTTGCCAACAGAATGTGTGCTTTGTTGGTAACAATGGCAGCGCCCAACATATCTGTGATTGCGCCTCCGCCTGCGGTACCGGTTGATAGGATGTACTTGGCACCCACGTTTTTCAGCAATATGTCGATGAAGGCTTCTAAACCTGAAATCCAAGGCGGGTGGGCGAGATGGACTTGTGATTTCACCAACAGCACGCGTTGCTGTTGGCCGCTTTCATTTGTGATCCCCACCAACTGGAAATAGAAAATCGGGTCGGTGTCAGGTTCCTCGCTGTACGGCTCTATTTCTTGGTTATCTGCGTAGCTATACCAACTCTTCCGCCAATCAGTGTCTTCTGCGTAGCGCGGTTCGGTGCTGTTCAGCATGACATGATCAAGCGCTGACCACTCCGCCGATGTCCAAGTCACCAAGATAAAATCGGCGTTTGGCAGTTCACCTGCCGCCATGGTAAGCGGCACTGGTGCATCTTGGTTAATGGCCTGCCACTCAACGGTTGGCAGGGGAAGCGGATTAGTTGTCGTCGTGAGCTGAAACGCAGAGCAAATATTGACATCATCAAAACGGTTCACTGTTTTATCTCCCTATTAGGGTGTCAGGATGGTTCAGTTTTGGAGCAACAAGATCAGCGTTCGCTCGTTGAGCTGAACGTTGTGGATCAGCGAAATATCTGCAGTTTGTTGACTTGATAGCGCCAATTTCCAGCCTTCGCAATTGCCGTCAAATCGATTGAAGGTCATGGCACCATCAGGCTGATACGTGAAGAAGTAGGGGGTTTGATTTGTATCGTAAAAAGTTTGAACGTCGGATTGGCTTAACATTGATGGAGACGCAGATTCATTCAAGACCGGATGCGAACCAAGATCGATGCTGTCCATAAAGTGATCGATGTTGACCTTGAGGTATTTCTCGTTGGTTTTAATAAAGAAGTTTTCCGCGCCGAGGCGGAAAAACGCAAACCGTGTCCAGCCCTGAGCCCACGTATCGGACCAGACTTTTTGCGCATACAAGGCGGAATAAGCTGGGGCGACAATTTGAAATTTCGCTACGTCGCCTGACGTTTTGTTGTAAGCAACAAAGAAGACATCATTTCGATAGTAAAGAGGCTGCACCGTGGTGAAGCCTTGCCCTACTCGAATCTCGGTGACGGGTGTGATTGTTTCGCCATCAAAACGGTAGAACTGCACATAGTCAGAATCTTGATGATACGAAAGTAACCAAGGCTGACCACCAAAATAGAAGCTGTGAAGGGTATCGATGGGGTAGTCGCTTGGAACAGAAACTTGCTGTGAAAAGTAGCACTGCGTTTTTACGTCATAGGTTTTGCTGACAATAAACGCGTTAGGGCTTTGCAGAGCAAAAATGGAGTACGAACAGTCGTTAACATCGACACTGGTACTCGCCGTCACGGCTTGCCCCTGAGATTCGATGTGAGCGTCCGGCAGCGGCGTTAATTGCAGGACGTTGTCCGGCTGAACCGTCACCTCCATTAGCGTACTTGCTTTCATGATTAACTCCTTTGTCCTATTGGTGGATCTATTTGTTTGTGTTTATGCATCGTGTTTGTTGATTTGAATCGATGGAAAGGTGGCGTGCGGGTTGTCGGTTAAGCCAATTGTTTATACGCGATGCTTTAACTGAACCGATGCTTTTAAGCGGACCGATGCCTTAACCAGACAGGCGCACATCCAACGCTTGACCCGCAGACACGTCAATGCCGCTATCATCTTCACTAAACAGTGGCGAGATATTTACCGTGTCGTGAAATGCCTGCATCACCACTGAACATTGATTATCAGCCAGAGTTTGGATAATTCGATCTGGCCAACTCAATACGTCTGACGCAAACCAAATAATCCCGTAACTTTCCTGCATAACAGCGATGATTTCGAATAGATGATTGTTGCTTGATATCGCTTTTTCACAGGCATTCAAGAGATTGACGCTGCTTTGATAGGGGTCAGCCTTTCCGTCATTTTGCCAAATCCAAACAATCACGCCGACATACAGTCCGTGCCAGTCGATCGCTTCACCAGAGAAGTAGTAGGGTGTTTTCCATTGGCATTTGGTGGTGTTTGAGTAAGCCGTGGGAAAATTGGAAAAACTGGCGGGAACGGCATCCGGTGTAAAGTTAAAAACCGTTTCATGAAGGGAGGAGTAGGCTCTGCCAGCTACGGTTTGGTGGCTTGCTTGCTGATAGGTTTGTTGGGATGGATAACCCACTAAGGCGATTTCATCCGGTAGTTTTATGGTTGGGCAGACGACTTTTTGGGAAGCCACTGTTTGGGAAGGGACTGCTGGGTAGTACATTCTGAGGCCCATTGGGGTCATTAGTTGCACGGTGATCGGAATGAATATTTGCCCCAACTTATTTAAGAATCCCTCTGTATTATCAATGAATTCTGGGCGTCGATAGCCTTGCCAAACACGGATGCCATTCGGTGTGATGAGGTTTGTTTTCATATTTGATTTCCGTGTTTTAATTCGAAAAAACGCACTCCAGTATTGTTAGCAAGCAGAAAGGAAGGCAAATCCGATTTGTTATAACCCCTATAACGACATCAGTACGTTGAAACAATCATGTGATGCCGTCTCCGCATCTTGATTGCACCGATATTTAGGAAATGTATCTCGCAAGCGACACTGAGTGTATGAAACGAACACTACACTCAATATAGCGTGTTGTTTGATATACACCCAACCAAGCTAAAAATGCTCTTTGAATAGTCAGGCACACGAAATGCTCAATGAAACTCTTAGTAGGAAGGAAGAGAAAATGATGCATTTAGACCCGAAGTTATTTCGCGCATTTAAAGCGGTGGCTGAATCCCGCAGTTTTAACGATGCCGCTGAAATGGCCGCCATGACTCAGGCAAATATCAGCAAGCACATCCGCAGCTTGGAAGAGCAAGTGGGTTATGAGCTGTTTATTCGAACGCCTAAGTGCCCAGTGATGACAGACGCGGGCAAGAAGCTCCTTCAGCACATCAAAAACATTGAGGATCTCAACAGCGATTTTTCTCTCGAAGTACAAAGCGATTTTAGCCAAATCGAAGGGGTGGTCGGCTATGCCATGCCGCCTTCTTGCTTGTTGTCGCCGCACTTTCTGATGCTGCTCGAACGGCGGTTGGACTACCCAAAACTGGAGATAGATTTAACCCTCATTCACAACAGTCAGGTTTTCGACAAAGTGTTATCGAGTCAGGTTGATTTTGGCTTTGTCACGGAGAAGGTGGATCACCCGCGTTTGGAGTATTTCAGCTTCTGTCAGGAAGAGTATGTCATGGTGGCTGCGCCGAATTGTGGCGTGTCTGAAATCAATGAAGACAATATTCTGGAATACAATTTCATCGAATATCCCGGCATGGATGTGTACTTTAATTTTTGGCGTCGTCACTTCTTCCCAAGCCTTCATTCGGTCAGTGATTTGTCTGTGCATTTCGCGGGGCGAATCAATAGCATCGAAGGGGCTATTTTGATGGCGTTAGGCGGGCTGGGTATCTCGGTTTTCCCTCGTCATTGTGTACAGCAATACATTGATAGTGAGCGTCTGGAAGAGTGCAACATACACTCAACCGTTTCCGATCCGGTTTTCAATCATATCTACATCATCAAACTCAATACCTGCAGCCAGCCGAAGCGTGTCGATAAAGTGATTTCATGGTTTATGGAAATTGCAGCGGATAAGCATCACTGATCTAAGGCTCTTGGTAGTGCTCCGAGCGGTGTGGCCAGCAATGAATAAGAAATGGCGAGTGCCAGATGGGAAGTGAAAATGAGGAATGACAAAAAGGGCAGCGATGCTGCCCTCTCATAGGATGAATCAATTTCTTGGTGCCTAACGTTAGGCTCGGTTTGAAGCTATAGCGATTCCGCTAACGATTCAAACGCCTCCAATTTAGCCTTTGAGGTTTCACGTGCTGCATTGGATGCACTCTCAGCCGAAGAGAAGGTGGCGATAACGACATTCTTATCTTGGTTGATATAGAGGAACTGCCCGAATACGCCGCGATATGTCGCAATGTTCTTGTCTGATTCACATCCAAATGATGGGACAGACGCGATAAGAACTAAAAGCATATACTTGATATTGTAGCTACTTTTCTTAAAGTGCCTGTCCCCACTATTAGTCCATATTAAACTCAGGGGCGTCAGTGAAATCGAGATGGCCGAGCTTTCCGTTTGCTACGACCACGGTAATAGGTCCGAAACTAGCACTACCTGTGTTGGCGTAAACTTTGTAAGTAGCGTTTGCCAATACACCGCGCATTTCATAATGCAGCTGGTCAGAAGTTACCAACGCGCCATCGTTAGAATAAGCGCCATCCAGACTCTCAATATAAAGATCTATATACTCACCGTAACCGGCTTTAGGAGTAAAATCTTGACGATATGTTGTCGCGTCTGCCCACTCTCCAATTTGGTGTTTGTAAGTGCTTGGTACTCTTAATTCAGTGTAGGACGACGGTAGGGTCATGGAGTTCTCTAGAACTGATAATGCCTTATCGAAACTGGAGAAATCTTCATTACTATTGGACGAATTTTTCGAGTCGCGAATCAGTTGAATGATGCCCTCATTTGTTAGACCGTGTGCGCCCAAATACGCTAGCGATTCCAAGTAGATGCTGTAAGGATTGGTATATTGAGGATGGATGCTGGAAAATTCTTGTTCGTCATACCAGGTTTGGACATTAAATGGAGATTCTTTCGTTGTATCGACAAAGTCGTTGAGCGTTGTCGTCGTCAGGTTACCAAACGTAGCACCAGTAAAGAGCTCTGCTGTAGACTCGGTAAACCAGCGTGGCATTCTCAAAAAGGCTAGCTCGTCAATAAGTTGCATTTTGAATGTGTGGAACAATTCATGTTTAGCTAAGTCGTAACCTGATGTGAAGCGAGAGCTGTTTGGGTCAACTGATGTTGGAGAAAATTCAAACTTATCAATATAAGCGGTACCTTGACCAGTCTGACTTGAATCATAGCAGACCGTCCATTTTTGGCTAATATCTAAATCTTCTGTCAGTGATAAACCGGTGTGTTCAATCAATTCCGCTAACGCGACTTCAGTCATGCGTGTGGCATCTTTCAGGTTGTCTATATTATTTGTTGGGAGGTCATAATGAAATGAAGCAACAAAGTGGCTCGTTTCAACTGTAATGTTATCACCAGAGCCACAAATGTCAGCAGTCTTCCCATCAGTGATAGCCACCTTTTGAAGTTCTAATTTAATTTTGGTGAGATCCCACGGAGTAATACCAAAGGCTCCATTTTGATTACCGCCACCATCCCCACCGGTATTGATGTCGCCATTATTACCACTATTCGAATTTGATGAGTCGTCACCACCACATCCTGCTAGAGCAGCAGCGATTGAGAGAATGATGAGTGATTTTACTAGTTTCATGTATTTTTAATGCCTATATCTTTTTATAAAACAATAATTATGAGTTATGGGTTTTTAATTCCGGGCTAATAATACATGTATTGTGTAAGGTTAAATGAATGAAGCTCACAATAAGCTCCTTGTTTTAATTTGATATGGTTGCTGGTTGAGGGTTTATTTTTAAGATCGAAATTATGTGGTTAGATTAATATTAATCCATTCACTGGGTGTATATCTGCAAGCTAACTCAGTTGACTATTCAATCTAAACTGATATTTTTAAATATATATCCTCGGTTGATAATTTATAATTATTTCAAAGGGTATAAGGTATTTCTAGCTATAAAATGCAATAGCAAACAGTTGCCTAAATTGCAGGAATACGAAAACCATTAAAAAGGGCAGCGATGCTGCCCTCTCATACGATGAATCGATTTCTTAGTGCCTAACGTTAGGCTCGGTTTGAAGCTATAGCGATTCCGCTAACGATTCAAACGCCTCCAATTTAGCCTTTGAGGTTTCACGTGCTGCATTGGATGCACTCTCAGCCGAAGAGAAGGTGGCGATAACGACATTCTTATCTTGGTTGATATAGAGGAACTGCCCGAATACGCCGCGATATGTTGCAATGTTCTTGTCTGAATCATGTACCCACAAGAAGTTTTTGTAGCCTTCTAGGTGCGAGTCAAACACGTTTCCGTCTTCATTTTTATACACGCTGTTCATCATGTGCGTGTTTTCGTCTTTGGTGATGTTGAAGCTGTCTTTCACCCACTTTTCAGAGAACACTTGTTCGCCGTTGTATTCACCATTGTTAGCCATGGCGAGGCCCACGCGCGCAAAGTCTTTCAACGTGGTATTGAAGCCGCCTGTCGCCACAGGGTTGTAGTTTATGTCGGTAATAAAGAACGCATCATGATTTACGCCGAGTTTGCTCCAAATATTATCTGCAATGTATTCGTTGAGCGGTTGGCCAGATACGCGAGCGATAATCCAACCAATCACATCCACGTTAGGGCTATGGTATTCAAACTGGTGATTCACATCCAAATCGGCGTTCTTCTCAAACATTGGCGCAAAGCTCAACAAATCACGCGGTGTATCTGTTTTCGTTGGATCTAAAGCCATTAGGTCGTAAGCCGGAATAAACCCTAAGCGGCGGAAGTATTCATAGTGCACATCGCCTGGCGCCATGTTTACGTAGTCTTCGCTGTAATCAATGGCGGTTGTCATGTTCAGCAGCGTGCGAATCGTTTGCTCACCAAAGTAAGAGCCTTTTAACTCATCAATATAAACACTGACTTTTTGGTCAACGTCGACTTTGCCTTGTTCAACCAACAAACCCAATGCCTGACCCACGAGAGATTTGGTGCTCGATGCCCACATATGATGGTCTTTGGCCGTGAAATCTCCGAAGTATTCTTCGTGTAGTATCTTTCCATCTTTCAGAATGATGTAGCCGTCAGTGCTGTCGTTAATCATGGCGTCGCGGAATGTTTGTGTTTCATCACCGTAAGTGAATTTGTGTTGAGCGACGTCTGGATTCAGCGCTTGCGGGATTTCATTGATGGCGCCATCACGAGGAACCATCACGCTTGGGTGAATGCCCATATTTTGGAACGCCCATTGATTGAACGGCGCGTGAGTCCAGTTACTTAACGTCACTTGCTCATCTGCCTGTGCAGGCACGGTAGACATTGGTTTGATGTCCGCAAACGCGGTGGTAGAGAATAGGCCAGTAACGATAAGAGTAATAATTGATTTTTTCATTTGAATTCCCCGT
This sequence comes from Enterovibrio calviensis DSM 14347, assembly GCF_000621165.1. GTDB lineage: Bacteria > Pseudomonadota > Gammaproteobacteria > Enterobacterales > Vibrionaceae > Enterovibrio > Enterovibrio calviensis. The sequence goes on from NZ_KK211218.1 coordinate 133,976, forward strand.
TAACAATCTTGTGTGTACGGGAGTAGATTAACTTGTTAGATTCGAACATATAAATCCAAAATGTACGCTTAAGCAGTACATGTGATTCACCGCCAAGCAGTACATGTGATTCACCGCCAAGCAGTACGCCTATGCCGTACCTCGGCAAAATGGAAGGGACACTGATGATTTCGATGGAACAAGTGGCTTGCTTCACCAGTGTTTACGAGCTGCAAAGCTACAGCGCAGCCAGCAATAAATTGGGGAAGGCGCGTTCAACGGTGAGAGAGCGCATAAACGCCCTAGAAGATATGATGGGGGTTGAGCTGTTTTCTATCGAGGGAAAGAAAGCTGTTCCGAATAACATCGCACATCGTCTTTACCCAAGGGCAAGGCTATTGGCGCGGCAATCGCTGGAGTTTGAAAACATCGCTTTGTCGGCCTACAAAGGCGAACTGAGTAATATCACCGTGTATCACGACAGCGCCATTCCTACCAAGCTGTTGCTGAATATCGACACAGAAATCAAAGCCCTTCATCCGCATATCATCATTAACTGGCTGCAAAGAGACAGGCACCATTGCCTACAACAAATCGAAGACGGCGACGCACTGTTCGCGATCATGCCAGGGATGGGCAACCTTCATCCAAGTGCGGGTATCGGTAACATCAACCTTGGCACGTTTTCATTGAGTATCTTTACGTCTGTGCATTCAAGCATTCCCAATGCGCCTGTCTCTATCGCTGAATTGGCAACCTTCCGACAGCTCGTCACCGAGAATGACATCGCCAATCAACTCAGACACACCAAAGTAAGCCACGAGTTTGAAGTGGTGACCTCACAGCGTTTACTGATTGAAAAGCTCAAGCAGGGCGGGTGGACAGTGTGCTCGCCAGACGTGATGACACCGCACATAAAGAATGGCGACATTCGAGAAGTCGAATTGGAAGAAGCGCCGATGACAGTGCGACAAGATTGCATCCTGTTCTACAATCTCTCCTCCAAAGCCTCTCAGCAAGAGTCAGAAATTCTAGATGTGGTGGCGAAGGTGGCTAAGAGTTTGGATTTGTAGCAATCGAACGTGCGATCGTATGGACGCTAGCTGTCGTATCACTCTGTTAAATCACAGTTCATGGATAAGAAAATAAATGGAAAACACCCAACTCTTAAGCCTTTTTGAAAATGGTTTTCGAACGCGATTTACACTTTCAGATGAAGAGTGGATGGCCTTTATCGACAAAGGAGCGCTTCGCGCGTTTTCAAAAGGAGACGTGCTATTTCACGCGGGTGATATTGCGGACAAGCTCCGATTTGTCTGCTCGGGTACGTTTTGTAATTACTACCTCACGCCAGATGGAACACGAAGAAACAAATCGTTTTTGCTAAGCGGCGACGTTTCAGCAAGCCTCTCATCCTTCGTGGCATCGCGCCCGACACGATTCACCTGCGAAGCGCTAACGGAAGGCGTGTGTTTTGAAATATCTGCGTCCTGCTTAAAGCAGTTGAGCGAGAGTCACTCAGGGTGGAAAGATACGTTTCTTGCCATGGTAACGGCGCTTGCGATGAAAAAAGAGCAGAGGGAAGCCGATTTACTCCTGCTTTCATCCACTGAACTGTATCTTCAATTTGTCGATGCCCAACCGGAATTGGCGGCTTCATTGCCGAACTACCACATCGCATCATACCTTGGGATCACCGAAGTCTCGCTCTCTCGTATTCGCGCGAAACTCGGAATGCAAAACGCCTATCAACGTCAGTAGATTCCTGCGTTTTTATAGCGAAGGCCAGAGCTAATACTAGGGTTAAATGTTCACTGTACTGGCAGAAAACGTAGGCGTTTTAACATGTGTTAATTTGTTTTGGTTGTCGGTTCATTACGATGAGTTCCATATCATTCAGATAGGGACACATCATGAAGCTAACCAACAAAAGTATTGTGCTAACGGGCGGCACGTCCGGCATCGGGCGAGCGCTGGTGGAATGCTTGGCCGAGACAAATCAACTGATCGTGATTGGTCGGGACGCCGAGAAACTTGATCACCTAAAACGTGACTGGCCATCAGTTATTACTTACCGCGCCGATCTTTCCGATGTGAAAAACGTCCATTCCATCGCGCATTCTATTCAGCAACAGCACCCCAAAATCGATGTATTGATAAACAATGCCGCAGTGCAATTTACGCCATTTTTTAACGATGATCGCTTCGAATTCGATTCCATTCAGCACGAAATTGACACCAACTTCACCTCGGTGTGTGCATTAACGCATGGCTTATTGCCGTCACTGTTGGCGGCATCCTCATCGCGAATCGTGAACGTTAACTCCGCGCTTGCGTTAGTACCTAAAGCATCTTCAGCGGTGTACTGCGCAACCAAAGCCGCGCTCAATATCTTCTCTCAAAGTTTACGTTATCAATTTGAAGGCTCTGCAATGGGTGTTCAGCAGGCATTCTTGCCGCTGGTGGACACAAAAATGACCACGGGCAGGGGCAAAGGAAAGATAAGCGCGTCGTCGGCAGCGTTTGAAATCATTGCGGGTATCGAGAAGGGAAACAGGGATTTTGATATCGGGATGACGCGATTTTTGAGAGTGCTGCTCGCTATCGCCCCCTTTGCCGCGAAAAAGCTGTTAAAGGGGTCATAAATGACGTTGAAGCAAGCGGTGATTGCCATGATTTTAGGAGGAATATCGATGAGTGTTGATGCGTTAGAAAACAGTGTAGAAATACGGGTTAAGGGGATTGATACAAGCCGGCCTGGGCAAATATTGGTGATGTTGTTTCAAGAGGAAGGGTTTCCTAAGGTGCATGACAAAGCACTGAGCATTCTGCGTTATCCATCCACGGACAGTGAGCGCGTTGTTGTGTTTGAAAACGTACCAACATTGTTCGCAATTAAAGTTCTTCATGATGAAGACGAGGATGGCAAGGTCACTAAGAATTGGACGGGTATCCTTCCCAAAGAGGGCTTGGGGTTCTCCCAAGGGGCGCGTATTACCTATAAAGCGCCGAGCTTCTCTAGCGCACGTTTGTCCGTTGCAGAGCTTCAAGAAAGCAACGCGCCACATGACATCACCATGCGTTATCCCTAGGAGGATTTATGACATCACTCATCAAATTAATGAGCCTAATGGCCATCTTTTTTGCATCAACATTTTTAGTGGTCAACGGCCTTGGTTGGTTGTCCATGGAGAGTATCGAGCGCTGGCTCATTGCAGCTGAGTCCGTTAATGCCTTAGTGGTTGCAGCAATAGTGATTTCATTGCTTTTCTTAGACCTTTTCATCGCCGTGCCGACGCTTTCCATCATGATGTTAGGCGGCTACTTTGCAGGGCCTTACATTGGCGCGCTGGCGGCATTTATCGGCACATTCTTGGCGGGTGTAGTGGGCTATGGATTGAGTTATTTCTTTGGTGACCGACTGCTCAATGTGGTGATTAAAGACAAGGCAAAACAGCGAGATCTTCGCCATAAGTTTCGTGAACATGGCGTGCTGATGATTCTGTTGTCCCGCGCGCTGCCGATCCTCCCAGAAGTGACCGCCTGTATGTCAGGGATCAGCCACATGAAGTTCATGACGTTTGTTTTATCGTGGATAACGGTGACATTGCCGTACACCATCATCGCGGCTTATGCGGGGTCTATTAGCTCGCTTGATAATCCTAAACCTGCCATTTTGACTGCCGTTGCACTCACGTCTTTCTTCTGGTGTGGCTGGCTACTGTTGAACCGCTATGGTTTTCGCAAAGAGGCTAATTCCGAGCTTTGATCGCTAGATTCCTAGGGGGAAGTGACAGCGTCGCTTCCCCAATTAACTAACCAAACTCTTCTTCATGTTGTGGCTAACGACTTGATAACCCATGCTTGAATAGAGTGACTGAGCCGCTTACTTGCGCTTTACGCCTTACGAAATCACGCTTGACCTGTCTATAGCTTCATGGTTTATAGTCACGCCATTAATCGAGGAGGCGGTACCTGATTGGCCTCAGAAAGTGAGTAGAGAGGAACGATGAAACGTTCCATCCAAAAAGAATGTTTGTCTCATTGGGGAATGACGGAAACGGGTAAGCTTTCGGGGCAAAAACTCGTTATGCTTGGCGGGCAATGACGCTTTGTGCATTTCTCACGCTAAGAAGGAGCTTACCCGGTGCTAGGAATCGAAAACATTTGGTTATTTATTATCTCAGGTTTCCTACTCAACATGATGCCGGGGCCTGATTCATTGCTCATTGCTGGTCGTGCGGCCAGCCAAGGATTTAAAGCGGGTTCTGCTGCGGCTTTAGGAATTGGGAGCGGAACGCTTATTCATGTTTTTGCGGCGGCATTCGGGCTTTCGGCCATTATGGCGACATCTGCAACGGCGTTTACTGTCGTGAAAATGCTCGGTGGTCTGTACCTGATCTACATGGCCGTGACGATGTTAGCGGGAAGCATGAAGAACACGAATGAACACCGCGCCAATTTGCCGCCTCAGCCCGCTAAAACATCCTTAATGAAGATTTACTCTCAAGGGTTTGTCACGAATGTGTTCAACCCTAAAGTGGCGATTTTTTTCCTCGCGTTCGTACCGCAATTCATTTCAGATACCAGTGAGAACAAAGCGCTGGCCTTTATCGTGCTTGGCCTTATTTTTAACCTTAACGGCATGATTTGGTGTCACTTCATCGCTTGGGCTTCTTCGCTGATTAGTCACAAACTGTCGGTGAGTGATTCTGCCCAGAAATGGTTAACCCGACTCTCTGCGAGTTTGTTTGGCTTTTTCGGTATCAAGCTTTTGATGTCGACGCAAGATTGATCAAACAAATAGCACCTTGTTCACTATGTGATCCAGCGGGCTCCATTTGATTGCATCGTGCATAACACCTTTTATGATGACGGCGTGTGGTGCTTTTCAAAAAGTGCCTGTTCCCGCTATTGCTTTTTAGAACCGCTATGGTTTTCGAAAATCGGCTAATTCCGAGCTTTGATCGTTATATTGTTGGGGCTAGGGGAAGTGACAGCGTCGCTTTCCCCAATTAACTAACCAAACTCTTCTTCATGTTGTGGCTAACGACTTGATAACCCATGCTTGAATAAAGTGACTGAGCCGCAGAATTATGGCTAAAAACGTGAAGGCCAAGGCTGGTTGCACCAAGATCAGACGCTACCGTTTCAATGCAGCGAAGGGCTGATTTGGCATAGCCTTTGCGGCGATAACCTTCGAATATGCCGACACCATAGATAAACGCAGTTTTCGCCCCAAAATGGGTTTCAATTTTCACCCAAATGTATCCAACGTTTTGGTTCGTCGCGCTTTCAATGATGTTGAATAAGTGGTCGTCTGGGCTGTTTAACCCCTCTGGCAAAAGTTGCGCATAAACCTTTTTCGAGCGTTCCAATGCGTCGGATTTTTCCCACCGACCAGACTCGACATTGTCATGCGCGTAAGAGGGGATGGCGAATTGCAAATACTCGGAGAATGACGCTGAATCCATGGCTTCTAAAGAAACGTGTATACCATCCATTTCTAATGACTACCCTCGTAATAAATCATTGAATAAATGGTAAATATTCTAACTGAATGGATAGAGTATGAGCGTGCAGTGGTACGCATTATTCGGTGAGCATATTCATGTTGAACCATTAAACCTCGTTGATTTTTACCCAAATTGAGCTTTTCTTGTTCGATTTAGATACGATTGTTTGATCGTACATAAAGGGAATGGGGTAGTTGATGGAAATATGGATATTTCTCATTGTGTTGGTGTGCCTGTTCTGGCCTTGGCTCGCCTACAAGAAAAAGCGAAAAGCGCAGTTGGTTTTCATTGGCACGTATCGTTTCAATTCGGCGATAAAGAAGAGAGTGTCGAATAGATATCCGCATTTGACTGATCGTGATTTGGCGTTAGTGATAGATGGCCTTAAGGACTACCTTACGATCTGCAATCAGGCAAATAAAAAGCTGGTATCAATGCCGTCACAGGTGGTCGATGCCGCTTGGCATGAATTCATCTTGTTCACCAAGGAATACCAGCTGTTTTGTGATAAAGCGTTTGGACGGTTTCTTCACCACACACCAACAGAAGCGATGAAAACACCCACCTCCGCTCAAGAGGGGATCAAACGCGCTTGGCGCTTAGCTTGTGCTAGAGATCGCATTGACCCCATTCACCCAACGAAATTGCCACTGCTTTTTGCAATTGATGCGCTGCTCAATATTGAAGACGGTTTTATCTATTCGCTTGATTGTAAAAACACATCATCAGCGACAGAAGGAACAGGATACTGCGCCAGCCACATTGGCTGCTCTTCTGGCTGCGCGGGTTCTAGCAGCGTTGACGGCGACGGCGGAGGATGCGGAGGTGGTGATTAGGGAGGCTAGGCTGATTATTTCATTTGTGGTCAAAATGGTTGGCAATCAAACAATATGAAAAGCATATCGTTCCGAAGCCACCCATTCATCTTTACTAGGCGTCTTTGAGCTTGGGGGCGCTGAATTTATGCAAGTGATAATATTGTACTTTTCTAAAAGAGCCTGTCCCCGCTAATCCATGATCGGAATGCACAGCCCAATCTATTTACAAATTTTTTGTTGAAATTTTCGTCACCTCACTTAAAATACAGTGTATTGTTAAATTATTGAGTGTGTATAAATTCTGAAATTAAAGAGTGAGAGGCATCTTTAAGAACTAGATATATGGTTTTTAGGTGATTGGCGATTTTCGTGAGAACTAAATGAATCGGATCGCCATGTAACGCCCTAACAAGCGCGTAAAAATTGCAATTTTCGATGATCTTCAAAAATACAGGGAGAAATTATGAAGTCACATTTTTTTGTTCGGCAGAAAGGAAAAGCAACCGCGTATTTCTTTGAAATGTACGATAACCATGTAATTGTTCACCGAGCTTCACCACAGGCCGAACGAACAACAGTGCATACTTTCTACTTTGGTGATGTGTTGAGCAACAACAGTGGTGTTCAGTTTGTAGTTGATCGTTTTCATGCGCCAAATCCGAATCAGTATAACGCAAGTGTTTATGCTTACGGTGGAACGAACGGAGAGTGTTCACTAGCTAGCCAATGTGATAAGCAAGCAGGTATGATGTAATGTTACTGATGTGGATTCTGTTAACTATTTGTGTTTCTTACTTGGCTTCGAAGTTCAATCGCGATTGGGTCTCATATTTCGTTCTAGCATTATTACTTTCTCCGTTAATTGGATTTATTGTTCTGTTGATTAAAGGCAAGGCTAAGTCAGGTTTGCAATTAAGAAATGAATATAAAGAATATAAAATGTATAGTGACGCATTCATTAGCAGGTATTTGGAAAGTGAAAGTGTACACCAGGAAAATCCAATAATTAAAGAGGTCTTTGACAGTTTATCTAGCAACAAAACTGTCGATATTGGAATGATAAAAAGCGCATTGAATATTATTAAGTGATTTATCCTTGTCTGTTTTGTTAGGGATTTGCGAAAAAAGAATGATAAAGTTAGAGTCACAATCGCCGAACACAACGTGAAACGCATTGGTAGTAAGGGGTTGCGTTGATACTGATGAGAGACGTACGGGGTTTAGTCATTAGCAATAAAAATGGTTGGCAATCAAGTAATATGAAAAGGATATCGTTCAAAAGGCAACCATTCATCTTTACCAAGCGTCTTTGATCTTGGGAATGCTGAATGCATGTATCTGATAATGTCTTTCTTAAAGTGCTTGTCCACGCTATTCCGCCTTTCCGTTGTTTTGATTTTCTATCCGCAATCTGGCTGAAAGCTAGGTAGGGTGTTATCTATTTTTTCACAGCTCATGAAAATGTTGATGTTTGCCTCACAGTAACTTTTCATTGCGACAAGAAGCGAGTCGGCGGCTTCAATTTTGCCATTATCTCGAAGGTGACTTTGAACGATGAGCGCAGTCGCTATAGACTGCTCATAAGTCTTTGATGGTTGTTGTGTGATAGTACCCAAAAATAAGCTTGTTAAAGAGAGTGCTTCGGGTATATCTGACGAAAGTTCTCCGTCACAGGACGATTCAAGGGCGAGGGCGTTAGATGCTTTTATGATTTCGTTTGCTTCATTGCTATAAGAGTATCGGGATAAATCTAGTTGGCCTTGCGCCATTTTTGAAATCAGTTCATCGTTACGGTCTACGATATTACTGACGAAATAGAGTCCAATGGTAAAGCAAAATGCTGCGCCCAAGGTGAACGCGCTTAGTAATTTCATCCATTGTTTTAGCAATTCAATATTCCTTTTCTACACATAGCAACCTTACTGAAGGTGGCGTATTCAAGTAAGGTCAGTTTCTTGCGTTGATTGCAAAATGTCCTTTTACTCTCGCCTCCATACATCTGTGGCTTACCTTCAGTTGTTCGCCCGATAACTGAATATTCAAAGTGATGGTAACAGTATCTCGCGCTAATTAGTCTTTTATGTCAGAGGCATACGGAGTGATTCACAGTTTATAGGTTCTAGCTGCCATTGCTTGGAAAACGTTGCTAAAGGATCACTGGGCTTTTTCATCATACCCACAAAGAAATGATCGCCGAACACAATGTGAAACGCAGTGATCGTAAGGGGTTGCGTCGATACTGATGAGGGATGAACGGGGCTTAGTCATTAGCAATCAAAATGGTTGGCAATCAAACAATATGAAAAACATATCGTTCCGAAGCCAACCATTCATCTTTAATCAGCGCCTTTGAGCTTGAGGGAACTGAATACATGCAACTGATAATATTGTGCTTTTCTAAAACTAACAGTCCCAGTTTTTAGATAAGTTTTTTGCTATGTTTCGTTGGTCTTCGAAGATACATGTCCGCTAGCCCTTGTGCGATAGTTTCGAACAACTCATCACTACAATCATCATCTATAGATGTCACATTATGCTGTAACATTGCCGATTCGATTATGCGCTGCTCTTCTCTTTGAGCATCCATTTCAGATATATAGTCAAATAGTGGAGCTAGCTGCTTTATAGCTTTCGATTGGATGCACCCTCTTGTATTGAGAATTACTTGTGGGCTAATGTTATACTCTATGTCCAAATCCAGTTTTTCTAAAGAGACTGGGTCTATAGCGTAGCAATAAGAAATATCGGGGCCAGACCAAGCTCTTGAGAGCAAAACACTAAACCTAAAACCTCCAAACAACTCGACAAGTGCAATACACAGCTTATCTTTATTGGAAGAATATAAAAAACACGATGATTTATACTCGAAACACTATATTTTTCAGGGAATTCTGAGTTTGTATCGGAGAAAACAATATCTTCAATATTTTCATCGCTACCGTTGATGTAATCTATAATATCATTAAATTCTCCACTTCTTAACCTCGAAGGGGATACTTTTGTAGCTAACATCGTAAGAGCCATTTTAGCTACAGACCTCAAGTCATCTTCGCAGAGGGAAAAAGTCGAGTTTGTTTCAGCACCGTATTGAGACACTAACGTTATAGTCCCATTCTCTACATCATCTAAAGACTTGCCACGCGATTTCAATTGACCTTTAACTATTTTTAGAGCCTGCTCTTCGGTGTTAGCGATGACTTGGAAGTTGATTTTATTAGATTCCTCTTTCCATTGTTGTTTAATCTTACGCTTCAGCATTTCTCCATTAGGTGACAAATTGTAATATTCGCCGTCTAGCTTTACCGCGTCTATTTGAGTTGGGGCACTCTTATTGCGACCAGTCGTTATATTTAGTAATGTTGAAATCATTGACAGCCTTGAAGAGAGTCCGTCATCAATAGCTTTTCCTAATCGATTATTACAAAGCTCACAACAACTATTTCTAGACAATTTTCTGCCGCCTAAAGAAGATAAAATAGCATGCTCCTTAGATCCTTTCCCCAGTGGAAATCGCTCTGTTTTACAATAAATACAATCTAACATGTCTATCTTCTTAGTCTAACAATTTATTAGCGGGCAACTTGCCCGTTTAGTCCGAAATCGGGACGCCCGACTAGTCCGGTGAAGCTGTACAGAATCAAAACATACTGATTAAAAATCAATTGCATAGACATCAAGGCTACACCCCAAGTCGTAGAAATCGGGCGTCCCGACCTAAAATTACGTTTTTTCACTATATTCATAATGCCGTTCATTTGAACAGTATTACATACTGTGCATTCATACTGCTGATAGTACAGTAATTTACGCAATTTGATGCTTAAAAAAGTCAGCTCTACAACACACTTCAAAGCAAAGATATTAGCTTTAAGCACCTACAAAAACGCCACGTAATCACGTGGCGTTTTGCTTTCTACTTTTCAGCTTTAGCGCTTAAACCGCTTCCACCTTCACCCTAAAGAAAATCGCATAGAACAGCGGGATAACCACCAAGGTTAGGATCGTTGCGAACAGCAGGCCAAACATGATGGTGACGGCCATACTCTTGAAGAACGGGTCTACCAAGAGAGGGGCGACACCTAAGATGGTGGTTAATGCGCCCAGCAATACCGGCCTTGCGCGGCTGAGTGCGGCGTCGATAATCGCGTGGTAGGCGGTTTTGCCATCTTTGATTTCCACGTCGGCTTGGTCGACCAATACAATGGCGTTTTTCACCATCATTCCGATCAGGCTCAAGAAGCCGAGTATCGCCATAAACTCAAACGGCGTTTGGAAGATGATCAAACCGACCGTCACACCAATGATGGCGAGTGGGGCGGTTAGCCAAATCACCAATGGCTGACGAATCGCGTTGAACATGAAGATGACCGACAAAATCATCGCGGCAAAACCGTATGGCGCTGAAATCACCAAGCCTTCATTCGCGTCTTTTGATGCCTTGTATTCGCCGTACCATTTCAGGGTATAACCTGCGGGCAATTCGAGGGCTTCAATTTCCGTGCGAACTTTGTTGAACGCATCCGCCGTTAACACGCCTGGGGCAGGGTCAGCTTGCACCAGAATGGTAGGCGTGCGGTCAATACGACGCAGCATGTCATCTTGGTACACTACATCGACCGATTCCACGACTTGGCTGACGGGAATGAAACCGCCGACGGTGTGGCTAAACACTTCGGTGTTTTCAATCGCACGCTGATGGTTGCGTTCCGCATCTGGCGAGCGCACCACAATCGGGATCAAATCATTACCTTCGCGGTACACGCCAACATTGCGGCCTGACAAGGTCTGCGCAATCGCTTGGTTGATCTCTTGTGTCGTCAAGCCATAGCGCTGTGCCTCTTCCGCGGAATAAACAGGGCGGAGCACAGGCACTTGCTGACGCCAATCATCTTGCACGGCAATCAGGTTTGAATCGTTAAGCATGATGGCTTTGGCTTTTTCAGCCAGCTCACGCAGCACAGCGCTGTCTGGGCCTTTAAAGCCTGCTTCAATTTTCTTGCCGCCCCCGCGACCGAGCATGAACTTCCATACCTTGATTGACGCATCTGGGTATTTCACAGAAAGCTCGTGTTGTAGTTCGCCGAGCAGTGGCGCGATCTTCTTGTAATCGTCGATGTCGATCAGCAATTGACCGTAGCTTGGGTTACGCGCTTCGGGTGCGTAGGTCAGCATGAAGCGCAAACCACCGCCGCCAATGAAGCTAGAGATATTGGTGATGCCTTCTTTGGCTTGTACATCTTTTTCAATGTTCGCAACCAGCGCTTCGGTGCGCTTGATGTCAGAGCCTTGTGGCAAGTAAACATCAACGACAAACTGCGCGCGTTGTGATTCTGGCATAAAGCCCGGTGGCACGAATTGCACGCTCCACATGGCAGTAGCGAGTGTACCGAAAAGCATGAGTGAACTCAGTGCGCGGTGCGCCAATACCCACTGCAACAAGCCTTTGTATGCAGTCACGACACGGCCCGGTTTTTGGTCGGGGTTTGCGGCTTTTACTTTGAGGAAATCCAAGCAAAGCATCGGCGTGATAGTGACGGCAAACACCCAGCTTAGGAACATGGAATACAAGATCACCCAGAACAGGGAACCCGCGTATTCGCCCATGTCAGACGGGGACAAACCAATTGCACTAAACGCACAGATACCAACGACAGTACCGCCAAGCAGTGGCCATTTGGTGGCGCTCACCACCTCTGACACGATGGTTTCACGATCTTCTTCTGGGTTTTGCTGGAAGCGCACCAGAATACCGTCGGTCACTACGATGGCGTTATCCACCAACATGCCGAGCGCGATGATCAGCGCACCGAGTGAAATACGCTGCATGGCGATGTCTTCAATCAACATCACACACAGTGTGCCCGCCACGGTGAGTAGCAATACGAAGCCGATGATCACACCAGAACGCACGCCCATGAACAGCAGCAATACCACAAAGACGATGGCGACAGCGGCAATCAGGTTATCAATAAAGTTGGTGACGGAATCACGCACCGAGTCGGACTGCATGGAAATAACGTGCAGTTCCATACCCAATGGACGTTGGTCATCCAACTCAGCAATGCGCGCTTTTACGGCATCGCCCATGTCGACAACGTTACCGCCGGTGACATTGGAGATACCAAAGCCAATCGCACGTTCGCCGTTGTAGCGCATCAGCATAGATGCCGGTTCTTTGTAGCCGCGTGTGACGTCGGCAATGTCGCCCAAACGCAGCACGGTATTGTTGTTACCGACGGCGATTTGCAGGTTCTTCAAATCAGCGAACGAATCAATGCTTGAGCTTGGGATCACCGGAATACGCATGGCGTCGGTTTCGATGCTGCCTGCCACGGTGACCATGTTCTGCTTTTGCAGCACTTGGTAGACTTTCTCAGCAGATACGCCGAACTTCGCCAAACGTTCGCTGGAGATCTCAACAAAGATGGTTTCTTGTTGTTCCGCTAACGTGGCGGTTTTGGCAACCCCTGGCACCAACACTAAATCACGACGTAAGGTATCAACGTAATCTTGCAGCTGCTTGTCGGTAAACCCTTCGCCAGTGACAGCAAAGAAGAGGGCATACACGTCGGCGAAATCATCGTTGACGATGGAAGGGCCAGCACCGGGAGGGAGCTGTCGCTGAACATCTGAAATCTTGCGGCGAAGTTTGTCCCAAACCTGTTGTAAATCCGCCGCGCTGTTGGCGAATTCGAGTTTGATTTCGACCGTGACTTCGGACATGCCTTGCTTCGAGACGGACTTCACTTCTTTGAGTTCTTGAAGCGATTGCACCGCGCCTTCAATCACGTCCGTGACTTCGTCTGACACTTCTTGTGCGGTTGCACCCGAGTAAGCGGTGTTGATCACTGCCTGACGGATAACGAACTCGGGATCTTCAAAGCGCCCGAGCTTTAAGTAACTGATGTAGCCACCCAGCAGTACGAGGGCAATCAATACCCAAACACTGGTGCGTTTGGCGATGGTGATACGTGCTAAGTCCATCGATTACGCTCCGCCGTTGTTTTTGGTAGACGTGTTGTCGGTATAAGGACGCACTTCCAACCCCTCGCGAATGCTCGATACACCCGCGATCACCACACGCTCACCTTGCGCTAGGTGACTTTTCACCACGATGCGGTTTTTGCTCAATGCACCCACTTCGATAAAGCGTTTTTCGGCTTTGTTGTCAGCGTTGATCACCCACACGAATTGTTTGCCCTGATTATCAGGAACAACGGCAGTCAGCGGCACAGTTAAAATCTGCGCTCGCTCATGACCATCGCTTGCGTCAGCAGGGACGACTTTCACTGCCATACCCGGCAAGGCGCGGAAGCCTTTCAAATCATCAAAGCCCAAGACGACAGGGTAGGTTTGGGAAACAGGGTCGGCTTCGGTGGCGTAAGTACGCAAAACCAGCGGGAATTGTTGACCCGGAATGGCAGAAAGCTCGGCCATGGCTTTGGTTTGATTTAGGCCAGACAACATCACTTTATGAGGAATGTTGATCACGACTTCCAAATCACTCAAGTCATGCAAAGCAACAATGGTTTCGTTGGCTTGAATTTGAACGTGGTTGTCCACGAATTTACGACCAATGATGCCATCGAATGGGGCTTTCAACTCGGTGTATTCAAGTTGACGCGTAGCATCATCGACGCGGTTTTTCGCTAAGTCGTAGCGAGTAGTAATGGCGTCCAAATCGCTTTTCGAAATGGCTTGGCTTTTGTCGAAAATCGCCTTCGCACGGCGGTATTCAACTTCGGTGTTTTTCAGTTCTAGCTTGGCAGATTCCAACGCGGTTTTCGCATCACGCGCATCAAGCACTGCCAGCACTTGGCCCTGCTTTACTTGGTCGCCTTCTTTCACGAACACATCGGTGAGACGGCCGCCAACGCGAAACGCCAAATCAGCACGCTCTGCCGCTTGGATCACGCCATTGAAACTCAGTTCGTCACTGGCACGTGCTGACACAAGTTCGGTAAGGGCTGGTTTAATCACAGGTGCAGCAACTTGCTGAACCTCTTTCTCGCCACATCCACTCAATAGAAGTACAGACACCGCGATGCTCGCAGCGAGGGTATTGGCTTTGAATGTTGCCAATGCAGACTTTTTAGAAACCATGTTCACCTTTTTCTCCTTAGAAAGAAGGGTCAGGCGCGACCACTGTATGAAGGTTTTTGTGTTTGTTGGTGACTTCGGGTGCGTTCAAATGCCCAGAAGTAAACTCTGGAGTTTATTTTATGCGTGTTTTTCGAAAAGGTAAACTCAAAAGTGTACTTTAATGATCGGCCTTGCTAAAGTTGTCGCATCGGTAAACGGAGAAATGTAATGACACGCTCTGAACAAAAACGTCTCGCCATCATCAACGCGGCGAGAGAAGAATTTATTCAACATGGTTTTATCGCGGCAAACATGGACAGAGTCTGCACCTCGGCAGAAGTGTCGAAGCGTACGTTGTATCGCCATTTTGAAAGCAAAGAGGTGTTGTTTGAATCGGTGTTGACCATCATTCAAGAATCGATTGAAGAATTGGCTAGCTATCCGTTTGATCCTGAAATCAGCGCTTATGAGCAGCTAAAAGCCATCAGCCGAAAGGAAGTCGATATTCTGTATCACTCCTACGGTATTCCGCTCACGCGCGTTATCTTGATTGAGTTTCTTCGCCAGCCTGACATGGCGCACACTATTATTTCCAAGCTCTATAACGCCAAAGCACTATCAGCATGGTTTGCGGGTGGATTAGAAGCAGGCAAGCTCAGCAACATGACGCCCGAGCTTTTTACTAACACTTATACGAGCCTGTTTAATGGCATGTTCCTGTGGCCACAAGTTTTCGACATGCGCGCAATCCCTGAAGGGAAAGAGATCGATGACAACATTGAGCATTTTGTAAATGTGGTGTTGGGGGCGTGTGGGGTGGAGTAATCAGCGCATTGACACCAATGCGCGGGCAAGTGTTTATGCTTTTTCTTGCTCGAGTTTTTCTATTTCTTGCCAAATTTGCTCGGCTTCTTCGGTGATGGTGGAGTACGACCTGATGTCACCGTTGCGCTGGGCTTTCATCGCTTCTTCTAATTTTGCGTTGAAGGTCTTTCGTAACTTCTTGGTTGGGTCCGATTTGAAAAATGAAAACATGCGTGTACTCCGTTGATAATTTGAAGAGTGTTACGCATGTCGATAGCCGTAAGATCATAAACCCACTGCTCCTTTTTGAATTTGTCATTTTCATTTCCCATCATTTCGTTCCTCAGACACAGCTTGAACGTTTTCGACGTCAGGCAAACCACCCTTGTTTCCCCCATCAAACACATCTGATTCCCTGTCTCGTGTTACAGCTTTTACGCTTTTTTGATCGCATTTCGTTTCGATGAATTCTAAAAAATTGAGGTCACTCTAATTTACTGACAATAAGCCATTTACATTCGAAATTTGAATATCTTATGTGATGCTAAATCAATAATTCGACCGAATAAATACCTATGATTTGAGCGTTTATTATTAACGTTGTCATCAAGGAGATTGATGTGTTTTTCATCGAGTTTTTCATAGTTCTCGGCTGTATTCTTATCGGGGCTCGCATCGGCGGGATTGGTTTAGGTGTTCTTGGTGGCGTCGGTCTTGCCATTCTGAGTTTTGGTTTTGGCCTTCAACCTACCAGCCCACCGATTGATGTGATGCTAATGATCATGGCGGTTGTTGCTGCGGCAGCGGCAATGCAAGCGTCAGGTGGTTTGGATTACCTCATCAAGATCGCATCAAGCATTTTGCGTAAGAACCCTCGCCACATCACTTTTATCGCGCCACTTGTTACTTATCTATTCACCTTCCTAGCAGGTACGGGCCACGTGGCATATTCCGTGCTTCCTGTTATTGCTGAAGTCAGCCGTCGCAGCGGTGTTCGTCCTGAGCGCCCAATGGGTATGGCGGTTATCGCATCTCAGTTCGCGATTGTGGCGAGCCCGATTGCAGCGGCAGTTGTTGCGCTGGTGGCGTTCCTTGAGCCTCAAGGCATCACCCTTGCCCAAGTGCTAGCCATCACGATTCCGGGTACTTTCCTTGGTTTGGCGTCAGCTTGTGTCATCGTGAACAAGCTAGGTAAAGAGCTGAAAGACGACCCTGAATATCAACGCCGCATGCAAGATCCTGCGTTCCGTCATGAGATGGAACAAGACGTTGAAGTGGCTGAAATCGTTGTGAAGAAAGAAGCAAAAACGGCGGTTGGCCTGTTTTTGTTTGGTGCGTTGGCCGTGGTCATCATGGGTGCATTCCCAGCACTTCGCCCTCAGTTTAATGGCTCAGCGATGGGTATGGCTCACACCATTGAAATCATCATGCTTTCAATGGGTGCGTTGATCATTCTGATTTGTAAGCCTGATGGAAATGACATTACTCAAGGTTCGGTTTTCCATGCGGGTATGCGCGCTATTGTGGCGATCTTCGGTATTGCTTGGTTGGGTGATACTTTCATCGCAGGCCATGGTGACATCGTAAAAGAAACCGTATCTGGTCTAGTAGAAGTTGCACCATGGACATTTGCGTTCGCTCTGTTTGGTTTGTCTGTGATGGTAAACAGCCAAGGTGCGACAACGGCGGTATTGGTGCCGGTTGCCATTGCGCTTGAGTTGCCGGTGGAAGTGATCATCGCGACGTTTGTGGCGGTGAATGGTTACTTCTTCATTCCAAACTACGGCCCAATCATTGCGTCTATCGACTTTGACCGTACGGGCACGACTAAGATTGGTAAGTACATTTTCAACCACAGCTTTATGATCCCTGGTCTGTTGAGCATGGTGTTCAGTATTA
The DNA here is from genome assembly GCF_000621165.1 of Enterovibrio calviensis DSM 14347. Taxonomy (GTDB): domain Bacteria; phylum Pseudomonadota; class Gammaproteobacteria; order Enterobacterales; family Vibrionaceae; genus Enterovibrio; species Enterovibrio calviensis. The sequence goes on from NZ_KK211218.1 coordinate 151,074, forward strand.
TCTTCGGCTTTATCTTTGCAGGTTTCGTTCTGTAATCTGAAAGCACGTTCTCGTTATTGCGGGAATGCGTTGATACAAAAAAGTCGCCCTCAGTGGCGACTTTTTCTATTTTAGATATCGAGAATCACTTGGCCGATTTAAACCCGTTCAACACAGCAACGGTGTTATGGCCAAGATCGTCAACGGCGTAACCACCTTCAAACACAAACAGGGTTGGAAGACCTAACTCGCCCAGCATTTCGCCGATGTTTAGGTAGTCTTCAAGCTTGAGCTTGAAGTGGCTGATTGGATCGTGCTCATACGTGTCCATGCCCAATGAAATCACCAGAGATTCCGCGCCAAAGATGCGAATTCGCTCGATTGCGGTTTCAAGCGCAGGGCGATACAAAGACCAATCGGTTTTGCCTTGTGGCAATGGCAAGTTGAGGTTGAAACCTTCACCTTTGCCTTCGCCGTGCTCATCATCAAACCCCAAATAGTGCGGGTAATCGTAATCTGGGTCACCGTGGATCGAGACAAAAAGCACATCGTCACGGTCGTAGAAAATACTCTGCGTGCCGTTGCCGTGGTGATAGTCGATATCTAAGATCGCGACTTTCTCGTGGCCTTGGCGACGTAAGCTTTCAGCGGCGATGGCAGCATTGTTGATGTAGCAGTAACCGCCCATCAAATCAGGCGCGGCGTGGTGACCTGGCGGACGGCATAATGCGAATGCGGCGTTCTCGCCATTCATGAGCACTTCAACACCTGTCAGGGCGCAATCTACCGCGGAAGAAATCGCTTCAAAGCTGGTTTTGGTGATCGCCGCTGTCATGTCGAAACTGTAGTAACCCAGTTTGCCTTCGATGTCTTTCGGTACGCGGTTACGAAGGTGACGAGCAGGAACAAAGCAGTAAGGCGACGCATCGCGTTCTGGGCCGTAAGTGGCTTCCCACTCGTTCCATGCGTTTTGCAGGAACTCGACATAATCTGGGGTGTGCACCCACAACATTGGGTCGATGCCAAACGTTTGTGGCTCGATAACGTCGTAGCCGCCGTTGCTGTTAATGGCGTTGAGCACCATGTCGGCACGTTCTGGTTTTTCGAAACACGCAGTTGGCTCGCCGCCAAGGAATTCGTATTTTACGTGGTGAAGTTTTTGCTTCCCGCTGTAAATAACTTTCATTATCGTTTTAGCTCCATCCAGTATTGATTGTAGATAGACACCGCGTCGCCAATGTCTGACAGGAATTGACCTTTTTCTTTGACCTCTTTAGGCGGGAAGATCACTTCGCTGTTTTTCAATTCGTTAGGTAGATGGTTTAGCGCGCCAAGATTTGGCACCGCATAACCAATTTCCTCTACCAATACCGCTTGGTTTTCTGGTTTCATCAAGAAGTTAATAAAAGCGTAAGCTGCATCTTTGTTTTCGGCATGTTTTGGAATGACGATGTTGTCCATCCAGAAAATCGTGCCTTCTTCTGGGTAAACATAGTGGATGGCTGGGTTTTCAACCGTCGCGCGATACGCCGTGCCGTTCCACTGCATACCGACATTCACTTCGCCCATGATCAGCGGGGTATGCGGTGCATCTGAATTGAACAAGGTGACGTTCGGTTTTAGCGTTTTCAGCTTTTCATAGGCTTGGCGAATTTCATTTTCATCGCGGCTGTTAACGCTGTGTCCATTCATGATCAGCGCCATGCCGAACACGTCACGCACGTCATCGGTCAGTAACAGTTGGCCTGCGAAATCGTCATTCCAAAGGTCTGCCCAACGCTTAACGTCTTTACCATCAACCATGTCTGCGTTGTAACCCATGCCGGTGCTGCCCCACATGTAGGGAAGGGAGTAGCGGTTTTCTGGGTCAAACGGTTGGTTAAGGATAGACGCATCAAGGTTGGCAAAGGCAGCGATTTTGCTTTTGTCCAATTCGTGCAGCAGGTCTTCTTGTGCCAGCAAAGAAACGTAGTACGTGGAAGGCACCACCAAATCGTAGCCTTTTGCGTTGAGCAGTTTCAACTTGGCGTACATGGTTTCATTACTCTCGAACGTGGAGTAGTTAACCTTGATGTTGGTTTCTTTGGTGAACTGTTCGATCAACTGTTGAGGAAGATATTCTGACCAGTTGTATATGTTCAAGAATTGTTCGGCATGCACAGAGGCAGAGAAAAGCAGGCTGGAGGTTGCAGCGATAACAAAGGATTTTTTCATTTATGTCGTGTTTTCCGAAAGCATAATTTCTATTAATTGAGCGCGATATTGCGCGCGCGAATTACATAGTAAAATGAAGGCGGTCGCAATAACTGCCTTGTATCTATTGGAATTTTTTACCCTTTCCATTGATCTCACCCCGTTTTTGTCTGGGTCTTATTGTTCTGAGGAATAAGAAGCCATACATCGCGTTGAGGTGGAGCATTGCTTGCCGTTACAAAGGCGCGGACGAGGACGAGGAGAGGTTATAAAAAAACCTCCCCAAGATGAGGAGGTTTTGTCGAAACAAGCGTTAGGAAAACCTGATTTCTTGTCTAGCGTGCGAAGATTACTTCTTCGGTTCGATGATGTTGAACCAGAAATCGAAGTTATCCATCATGCTGGCAATGTCGGTCAACGCTTTAGCATTTCCGTCGATTTTCGCGTTACCTGATTTCACGAGTTCTGCAATGTTGGTTGTACCCATGAGCACTTTGTTTAGCTCTGAACGATTCATGGTCAGTGTCATGTCTGGGTTATCAGATTGCACGCCTTTAAGGTTGTTCAAGTGCGCGTTTTCCAGTTCCACTAAGAAGGATTCATTCACGTCAGGCAGCACGAAGTTAATGGTGTAATCCACGTTTGCCGCTTTCATGCCGTTCAAACGTACGCCGAGGTAATCCAAGAACAGTTCGGTGTCCATGGCAACGACCATATCAGCGCCTGCCGTTTTGGTTGCATCGCCTTTTGGCGTGCCGTTACGAAGCTCAAACGCGCCCATCAGGTAAGTGTTTCGCTCGCCAGCAGACTCACTTTGGTAGCCCAGCTGTTCCAAGCAGTCCGCTTGAAGGTAACGCGCTTGCTGGTTGGTCGGTTCTGCAAATACGGCTTTATCGACAATCTCGGCACACCAACGGTATTCGCCGTTGTTAAAGGCTTTTTGGCCAACGCTTAGTACGTTATCAATGCCACCCATGGCTTCAACGTATTTTGGCGCGGCGTCAGCAGGCGCAAGTGGTCGCAGCGTCGCTGGGTTCATGTCGAAGTAACCCAAGTATTTGTTGATCACGGCTTTGGCATTGCGGTGGTAACTGCCGTGGTAGCCACGGTTGTACCATTCATTCGCGAGTACGTCAGGCACGTAAAACTCGTCTTGAATTTCATTGATGGTCACGCCGTGGTTTGCCATGCGCAGCGCTTGGTCATGAATGTAGCCATACATGTCACGCTGTTTACGAAGGAAGTGATTGATCTCTTCTTCGCCCCAACGAGGCCAACTGTGCGATGCGAACATCACGTCAGATTTGTCGCCGTACATGTGAATGGATTCATTGATGTACTTGCTCCACGCTTTGGCATCACGCACTTCTGCGCCGCGCAACGTGTAAACATTGTGCAGGCCGCCAACCGTGTTCTCCGCCATCCACAAAGCATCGAATTGTGGGAAATAGGTGTTCATTTCCGCAGGAGATTCAGTTCCTGGCGTATTTTGGAACTCCATGGTGATGCCGTCGATAGTTTTGGTTTCGACTTCTTCGACAATCACTGTGGTTGGTGCGATCAGGCTGATTTCACCCTGCGCGACCCCTTTGCCGATGGCGGCATCCACTTGGCCCGTTGCCGCTTTTTCTAACGCGTTGCCATATTGGTAAGTCACGCGACGAGACATCGCATTGCCTGCAAGCACGTTTTCCGCGACAGCATGATGCAAGAAACCGCGAGGAGCGATAATAGCGACTTCGCCGCTGTCAGCTTGCTCTTGAGTGACGATACCTTTTACGCCGCCAAAGTGGTCAGCGTGCGCGTGGCTGTATACCACGGCTTTTACAGGGCGCTCACCTAACTCTTGGTTTACGAAATCCAGCGCGGCTTTTGCGGTTACTGGCACGGTGAGTGGATCGAAAACGATCCAACCGGTGTCACCTTGAACAAAGGTAATGTTGGCAAGGTCATAGCCGCGTACTTGATAAATGCGGTCGGTGACTTTGTATAGGCCATGGTGCATGTTCAGTTGTGCTTGGCGTTGAAGACTCGGGTGAATACTGTCGTAGTTCTTGCCATCAAGTAGGAACTCGTAGTTACCCAGCTCCCAAACAACTTTGCCGTTTTTGTCTTTTATCTCTAGATTATCTTGCCTTGCGATGAACCCTTTTTCGACGAGTTTAAAATCGGTTTTATCAGCAAATGGAAGCGTGGTGCGTTGCTCTGCTGCAAACGCTTGGGTGGTGGAAGTTGGCGCTTTTGTATCAGGAGAATAGGTGTGTGCGACAACTGGTGCGCTGACAGCTGTAACAAGCAATGCGATTAACGTCGGCTTGAATATAGTTTTCATTGTGATCTGCTTTCTTCGTTAATAATGGGAAACAAGCAGCACTATAGGTAAGCACGCCGCTTTTAACGATGTGAAAAACTATAATCAATAGTTAAGCAGTGCTTAATGGTTGGTGAGTGTTTCAGCGATCTGTTGTCGAAGCCAGTTGATACCGTCGTCATTTTGTTTTGCTTGGTGCCAGCATAGAAAAGTCGGGATAGGGCGGATTTCAAAGGGGAGAGGTTGGACAATGAGGCCAAGTTTTTCTGCCCATAAATCGGCAAGACGTTTGGGTGTGAAACAGAGTAAATCAGTCATGGCGGCGGTTGCCATCAAGTTGAGCATGGAATCGCTTTGATAATGCACGTTGCGCGCGGGTAACGGTTTATCAATGAGGTTTGAAAACATGAAGTTACCGAATCGGCGACTGGTTAGCGCAGTATGTTTCTCAGCAAAAAACTGCTGAAGTGAAACTTCTCCAGCCAGCCGAGGATGGTCTTTTGCATAAGCGACAACCAGCTCTTCCTCCGACACTTTCTCTGTAACAATCGATGGGTGGCTGATTGGAAGCGATGAGAGAAACAGGTCAACGCCACGCTCACTGAGCACCTGACTTGGCGTGAAATGATTGTCTTCATAAGGCGTTAAACTAACTCGGACATTTGGTGCTATTTGGCTGAATTTTTTCAACAATTGAGGCAATACTGCCAAATCGAAGTAGGCATGGCCGCCCAACATGAATTCGCGCGTGCTGGTGGCAGGGTCAAACGAAATGTTGGTTTCTAACCCGAAGCGAATGGCACTCAAACCTTCTGCAATATGCTTGTGCATATTGATGGCATGCTGTGTCGGCTGAATACCGCGACCATAGCGAATAAAAAGGGGCTCACCAATGTGCTCACGTAATCGAGAGAGATTCTGACTAACAGCTGCGGACGTCATGTTGAGCTTATCAGCAGCTTTGGCGACTGAACCTAATGTCATCACTGAATCAAAAACGGTAAGCAGGTTTAAATCACAATCTCTAAGCATGATGTTCTATTAAGCATTGGTTAATGTTTGTTAGCTTAACATGACGAAGTTAGTGGGGTGAAGAGAAAGGAAAAGCCACTGATACAATCAATGGCTTTTGGGGTGGATATGGGCTGAAAGGGGAAATTGAAAAATTATTTGGCGTTACTCTCGATGCGTTCTATTTCTCGCCAAAGATCTTCAGCCTCTGCGTGGATAAAGGAATAAGCGCTGATGTCACCATTGCGTTGCGCTTGCATCGCACGCTCTAGTTTATCGTTGTATTGCTCACGCAGTTTCTTCGTTGGGTCTTTCTTAAATAGTGAAAACATAAGACACCTCTCCAAATACTAGATGTACTATCACTACGCAAAGTATTGCATTAATGATCTTTGTTGTCGTTATGTTAACACTGTAATTGCGACGAACTCATGACGCCTTGTTGACAGTTTGCATACGCGCTTTCTGAACCAGCCATACACCAATCATGATAAAACCCATGGCACCAAGGTCAGTGGTACTGATCGGTTCATTCACTAAAAATGCGCCAATCAGTAAGGCAACGACAGGCGGTATATAAGTGACGCCTGACGCAACAATCGCACCCATTTGATCGACCAAGTAGTAATAGATGATGTAGGCCATTCCCGTTCCCAGAATGCCAAGCCCAAACACTAATCCTAGTGAGGCTTTGGTGTCTTCAAACACCGCGTTAATACCCGACATATCAGTAATGAAGAACAAAAACACCATGGCGAAGCCGGTTTGATAGGTTGCGAGCGCGAGAGGCTTCAACCCCAACGGCTTAATAAAATGCTTTGCATAAACGAATGAAATCCCCACGCTAAATGCCCCCGCAATCATGTATAGGGTTCCTAGACCATTTACGCTGCTAACATCGCTTTGCCAAGGTTGTGCAATCAACAACACGCCTAAGAAGCCCATGGCGGTGCCAATGATGGAGCTGAGAGTGATTGGCTCGTCTCGCAACAAGAGCGCCGCTGAGACAAAGGTAAATAGAGGAATAGCGCCACTTAACATGCCCGCGATACTGGAAGGTAATAAAGCTGTACCTTCCGCAAACGCAATATAGTAGAGCGAGGTAGCAATGAGTGACATCACCACAAAATGTTTCCAGTGCTTAAGATCTTCCCAATGTAATACGCGCTTAGACAAGGCATAGAAAAACAAAGGCAGAAAGCCGAATACGACGCGTAGCAGCACGATTTGAATCGGAGTGATGAACTCTGCTGCCCATTTGGTGAACAGGAACATGGTTCCCCAAACAACCCCTAAGGCGATGAATGCAATGGCAGGTAAAGATGGCATGAAACACCTCTGACTATTTTAGTTATCGACGCCAATATCCATTGGCGCGTTGGTATGACCCTTTATTGAGAAAAATTTTATCTGTCTCTGTGCAGCTGGAACAAGCGCGAAAATTTTGTGCTAGTGTGAAGAAAAACTACAGTCTGGACAGCGGATGCGTTTACCTAACCTGAACAGCCTTCGAATTTTTGAAGCCGTTGCGCGTCATGGCAACGTACGAATTGCCGCTGAGGAGTTGAACCTCACGTCCAGTGCGGTGGCGCAGCGTATTCGTCGCCTTGAAGAAGAAGTCGACCATGTGCTGTTTATTAGAGAGGCGAGGGGCGTGTCGTTGACGGAGGGGGGAAAGGCCTTGTTCAGTGAAGTGTCGAGAAGTTTATCAATACTCAATCATGCACTCAAAGCGCTAGGAGACGTAAACCAATCCGTATTGATGAGTGTGCCGCCGTCTTTTGGTGTGAAATGGCTGATCCCGCGCCTCGGGCAATTTCAGCAACACCATCCAGAGATCGACTTAAGGCTTTCCTCTTCCGAAGCGGTGAGCAACTTTTTTGCCGATGACGTCGATTTCGTTGTTCGTTTCGGTATGCCACCGTTTGGCGACGATTTGGAGTGGCACTTATTGTCACCTGTAAACCTCAAAATTGTCTATAACCCACTTTATCTGGACTCTCACCCGCGATTGCCAACAAATAGAGACTTTACCGGACATGTGCTGATCGATGATTCGCATCAGAATTGGAAAAAAGTCATGGGAAAACAACACGGCGCAAAGCTTGGGAAGATGCTCAATATGTATCAAACTGGCTTGGCAATTGATGCAGCGTTGTCAGGGCAAGGCCTGTGCATTTCACCTCTCGTGTTGATTTCAAGCTATGTCGCACAAGGTGATATGGTGGTTTTGGGAGATGTGCCCGCCCCAGATCATCAAGGTTTTTACCTTGTATATCCAAAGGGCAGGCAATTTAGTGTAGAAAAGCAGTGTGTTATGGATTGGTTGCGATGTGAAATCGAGCAAAGCAACGCTCAAATGTGTTAACGATCCGAAACAGCTTAGAATTTACCGTTCTCGTTGTTCCACTCGTCGCGCGGGGGAACGGCTTCAACGGTATCCCAATGCTCCACAATTTTTCCGCTTTCTATCCGAAACAGATCGTAGAATGCGGAATGTTCTCCCTTTCGAAATCCTTCGCAAACCGATAGTACAAAATTACCTTCTGCCAGTGTCCGGTAATGGGTCTCATAATGCAGGGTGGATGGGTTATCTGCGGTACCCAATGCGGCCTTAAGCAACGCCACGTCGTCACCCAGCTCTGGGCTGTGTTCGTGGTAGTGGTTTGTGTCTATGTAGTCTGTCAGCGCTTCAGTGTTTTTATTAATCATTACGTCATCGATAAAACGCTCAATGATGCGTCGATTTGTTTCCGTTTGCTCAAGGTGAGAGACTTCGGTAAGGCCATCGGTCATTGAACGACCTGATGCATTTAAGGGTTGGCGAAGCTGAAGGTTGTCCCAGTGCTCGACAGTTTTATCGCCTTCAAAGCGGAAAACCTCGAAGCAAATCTTCTCGCTACTAAAATCGTATTCCGTATGCGCAAAGATGTAATCGCCATCGGAGAAAATGCGAATGATTTCTACGTGTGGATTGGTTAATGCAAGGCGCGCAAACAATTCAGCAAGGCCTATTCCGCCTTCTTTGGTGAGCGGGTTGTGTTGTACATATTGAGATTCGTCCACGACTGCTACGGCTTCAGCATCGCCATTTTCGATACCTTTCTTTAAGAGGTCGTGAATCCATTGCTTGCGTTCATTGCTCATCACTTTGATTCCCTTCGGCCAACACCCATCTATTCACTTCTCACACATTACGTTCTGACAATCTGCACAAGATCGTGTGACATAGTTTAGCTGAAAGCACTTCAGACAATTGTCTGTCTTTTGATCTCTGGTGGGCAAAAGTGGTGCATGGGTCATAGCGTGTGATGTCTGGATGCCATAATGTTTAGGGTCTGTTGTCTTTAGTGATGGCTTAGTTTGCTTTCAATTCAGCAAATGGATTGCCGCGCTGTTAAACTGTCTATCTGTGTCTTGCAGCGTATGTTTCTTTACTTATGCCGCGAGGACAATTATTGTGCCGGAAAAAGTATTGTCGCTAATACAAAATCACTAGCGTCATGCGTGTTGTAACGGTTTAATCACGTACGAAGGTGTAATGAAAATACCGACAAGGTTACTGCCATTGGTTGAAGATGGCATGGTTGATGAAGTGATTTCTCAGCTAATGAGTGGCAAAGAAGCTGACGTTTTTGTTGTTTCGAGCAATGGAAACATTTGCTGCGCCAAAGTGTATAAAGAAATCGATCAGCGCAGCTTCAAGAAAGCCGCTGCTTATCGAGAAGGACGTAAAGTCCGTGACAGTCGCCGAGAACGTGCGATGTCGAAAGGTTCGAAGTTCGGACGAGAAGAAGCAGAGAAAGTGTGGCAGAACGCAGAGGTTGACGCTTTGTATGCGCTGTCAGCGGCGGGTGTTCGTGTTCCTACGCCATTAGGTTGTGTAGATGGCGTGCTTTTGATGGAACTCGTTACTGATGATCAGGGCAGTGTTGCACCACGTTTGAACGATGTGACGCTCACCAAAGAACAAGCATTGAGAGACCATGCCACGGTGATCCAAGACGTGGTTCGTATGCTTTGCGTGGGTATCATTCACGGCGACTTATCAGAATTCAATGTACTGGTTGATCACCTCGGCCCCGTTATTATCGATTTACCACAGGCTGTGGATGCATCGGCAAACAATAACGCGAAGTGGATGCTAGAGCGTGACGTGAATAATATGACCAACTATTACGGTCAATACGCGCCAGAGTTGATTGGCACGCAATACGCTAAAGAGATGTGGGCGCTTTACGAAGCGGGTGATCTCACGCCGAATACTGAACTGACCGGGATTTATGAAGATGATGGCGAGGACGCTGACGTCGACGGCCTAATGGCCGAAATCAATGCCGTGATGGAAGAAGCAAGGTTGCGTAAAGAGCGCCGAATGGAAGCTGAATCTGACAGCGAGTAACCAATACTCTTTCTATTATTTTTTTGCTTACATACACATAGAAGCCAGTCTTAGACTGGCTTTTTGCATTTGATCTCCCCGATAAACAATTTCTTCCCTTTCCCCCAAATTATCCTGCGTTGTTTGTGCATCAACCCCTGCTTATGCTCTTGGAATGATAAATAAGTGGCTAACGTCCTCATAAATAGAGATTGAAAAACGCAGGACGAAAGACATAGGGAGATGAACACCATGTATCAAGACAGTCGAGGTCTTTCCTATTCAGGAACAGATGAAGAAGGTATCGCAAAATTCGAAGCAGCAATGGCATGGAATTTCGATTATCGACCGAATGGATTAGAAAAGGTCGATGCATTGCTAGAGGCGTATCCAGATTTTGTCATGGCATGGGTACTAAAGGGATACAGCATTGCAAGTGAAGGGCGCTTCGAAGCGCTTGGTAATATCCCTCTCTCGTTTATTGAAAGCAGCAGTATTGCTGCAACCCAAAGGGAAAGGAGGCATGTTCTGGCATTGTCTGCCTATGTACGAGGGGACATAAAGAAAGCGGTTGAAATTTGGGCCGATATTTTGAATGAATGGCCACTGGACTTACTTGCGTTCCGACAATCGACTGGGGTCTTATTCTGGATGGGAGAACGTCAACGCTTGGTAGATACCGCTGCAAAAATAGCGCCTCATTGGACTGAGAATACTCCTGGATATGGCTACTTTATTGGTGCTTTCAGTTTCGCACTGGAAGAGGTTGGGGAATATACAACTGCTGAAAAATACGCACGCCGAGCTGTCGAAATAAACCCATCCGATATGTGGGCAGTGCATTCCATGGCGCATGTTTTGGAAATGAATGCGAGGACGGACGAAGGCATCGTCTGGATTGAAGAAAGGCATGGGCGACTGCCAACCCACAATGCGTTTGTGGGTCACATATGGTGGCACCTCGGTTTGTTTCACTTAGAGAAAGGCAACATTGATAAAGTATTGTCTTTGTTTGACCAGTATATATACCCAGAAGCCTCATCGTTTTACCTGAATGTGCAAAACGGTGCCTCTTTACTTAAACGCTTGGAGTTTGTTGGTGTAGATGTGGGTCACCGATGGGAACGATTATATGAGGGCGTCAGAGAATCCGTCGGCGACTACCTGTTTCTATTCACAGAACTGCATGTAGCGATGGTGCTGAGTCGCTCGGGCAATGCTTATCAGCTTTCACATCTTCATTCGTCTTTGTCTGACTGGAGCAAATTAAGATATGCCAATGAAACGGCGATCACCCAACAGTTAGTGTCAGGTATCGCAGCGTATGAAGATAATCAGTATGGCATCGCGTCAGAAAACATACTCCCTCAACGTTATAACCTATCTGTCCTTGGTGGAAGCCATGCCCAACAAGATATTCTCTCTCAATACCTCATTAATGCTGAGTACAAAAGCGGTAACTACAATGCAGTGACTGGATTAATGAAAGAGCGAGTATCTCGTCGAACGCAATGGGACCAAAAGCCAGAGCGATTCATGGAAATGTGGCATCAAATTGAAGCCATAAAAGATGGCGTTTCAAACGATGTGTTTTATCAACTGCTTAGAAAGGTTCATTGAGGCATACGGGATTTAATGCCTTAGGCAAGGCAAAGTGAGCAAACAAAACAGTGTTAATTATGGAAGCAATCATAAGGAAAATTAGGCATGTCAGTCACCATCAATTTTTATAGCGACTTGCTTTGCTTTTGGGGTTGGGTGGGTCAGCAACACAATGACAAGTTGATGCCGCTTTGCAATGCCAATGTGGAATGGAAGCACCATTGTTTAGCTTTGTACGGAAACGTGCCTGAACGAATGCATGCGCTTGGGGCAGGAGACAAAGGTTACATGAAATATGCTGAAATCACGGAGCGGTTAATGGGACGTTTTGATGGGTTAGATGTTCACCCAGACCTATGGCGAAAAGTGCGACCCACTAGTTCATTAATGCCGCATCAAGCGATTAAAGCGGTTAGGTATGTTGCAGGGGAAAAAGAGGCACATGATGTTGAACGTGCTCTGCGCGAGGCATTGTTTTGTGATGCCCGCGACATTAGCCACTTTGGTGTGATAAAAGACGTTCTTGTCGACCTCCATTTGGCTGTGCCTGATGTGATTGAATGCCTGCAGAGTGGACATGCGTTAGCCAAGGTCTATGGCGACATCAAACGCGCTGAAGCGGATAAAGTGCCGGGTAGTCCTGCTTGGATCTTTGATGAAGGACGATATCGTTTTTTTGGTCAAGTTGATGTTGAGTCTCTGGCATTTGCCATTAATCGTGTCGCGGAAAAGAACGCTTAGGCTTGCTTAACCAGAATGGCTAAGACAGAAGAACTAAGACAAAAGAGCCAGCGAGAGGCGTCTATCAACCTACCTCATCGGCTCTTTTTTCAACATACCTAACATGGTTACTCGTCGGCGTTATCCACTTTCAACGTTTGATAACCCGCCTAAACCTGAGTTGCTGTTGTCACCCAACACAGTGCGCCAAAGGACCAAGCGATTTCGGCAAAGTAGCCTGGGAATAAACAGAACAGGACGTCGACGGCCTAATGGCCGAAATCAATGCCGTGATGGAAGAAGTAAGGTTGCGTAAAGAGCGCCGAATGGAAGCTGAATCTGACAGCGAATAGCATCGATTCTGCATAGGCTGATACACAGCATGAATAAAAAAAGGGAGTGAATGAATGATTCACTCCCTTTTTGATTTTTGTCGTTCTGAAACATGTAACGCACAAAGACTTCCTGATAGAAATCAGAAAAGTAGAAAAGACGGCGCACAGATGAGACCATACCGTTTTGTATGAATCTTGCCCACAATGCCCACGATGAGCACAAGGATGACGATGAGAACAAGAGTGACAGGGTTTGATGTCGCCAGAGCATTGGCTATTTTCGGTATGGTTATCGTGAATTTTAAGATAGCCATGAATGCTGAAACTGGATCATCACTTTTACTGGCGTTCTCAGCGCTATTCGAAGGGCGAGCGTCCGCATTGTTTGTGATCCTTGCTGGTGTGGGGGTGACATTTCTAACCAACAAAGCCCGAGAAGCAAATAACCCAGACCGTGCAAAAAAAGCAGCGTATGCCCTGATTAAGCGAGGGGTACTATTAGTGGCGATTGGCCTCCTTTATGTGCCTATTTGGGAAGCTGATATCCTGCATTTTTATGGCTTCTACTTTCTGATTGCAGCGGCAGTTTTTATGCTAAGTAATCAGCGCTTGCTGCTCGTTTCGGTTGGAATCATGTTCGCTTTTCCATTGTTAATGATGGTGTTCAATTATGATGCCAATTGGGATTGGGACACGCTGACTTACCAACACTTTTGGACAGTAGACGGCATGTTTCGTCATATTGTATTCAATGGTTTTCACCCAGTGTTTCCATGGGCTGCTTTTCTGGTGTTTGGCATGTGGCTTGGCAGGCAAGATCTGTCTCAGCCTGCATTAAGAAAGCGCTTGTTCATCCAGAGCATGGTCACTTTCGTCGTTATAGAAGCCGTATTTTGGGGATTAAGAACCATCGTCGGAAATGGCAGTGAATTCGAACTAACGCCGGAAGAAGCGACATTGCTGTTTTCGACCTCAATCATTCCACCATTGCCTCAGTACATGCTTTCGGCTGCGAGTTCCGCGGTGATGGTACTGATAACTTGCCTCTATCTTTCCGATAAATTCTCAAGCAGTCGCATCCACTTTTGGCTCAATCAAACAGGAAAGATGTCGCTGACACTCTATGTGGCACACGTGATCATTGGTTTGGGTGTATTGGAAGCATTAGGACGATTAAGCGACGAGTCGATTGAGTTTTCTTTGCTCAGTTCTTTGGTTTTTTGTATTTTCAGCGTGATATTTAGTGTTGTTTGGTTACGGTTCTTTTCCTCTGGGCCTCTTGAATGGCTGTTTAGAAAAGCGGCGACCTAAGCGAAGATGAACAAAAAGGATGTGAGCGATTCATGCTCACATCCTTACGTTGAAACGCTAAATAGATTCAGTCCGACGTTTTTAATGTGTTGTATCCCGCCCAAACCCGAGTTGCTGTTGTCACCCAACACAGTGCGCCAAAGGTCCAAGCGATTTCGGCGAAGTAGCCTGGGAATAAACAGAACAGGACGAAACAGGCGATGGTTTCGGTGCCTTCGGTTAATCCGCCAATGTAGTAAAGCGACTTGCTTTTGTACACGGGGTTTTCAATGTTGCGCTTGCTCGCCATCACTGCAAAGGCAAGGAAACTCGAACCCGTTCCCATGAAAGAAAACACCAAGAAGGTTGCCGCGACGGCATTCTGTTCAGGGTTTGCTAAAGCGAAGGCGAACGGGATCATGGCGTAGAACAAGAAATCGAGCGTGATATCGAGAAACCCGCCAGCGTCAGTAATACCTTGTCGCCGAGCGAGAGCGCCGTCTAGTCCATCAAATATCCGATTTAGCGCAATAAACAATAGCCCAAGCCAATAGTTCTCAGTGGCAATCGCAGGCAGCGCGAGCAAACCAATTAGAAAACCCACCACCGTGACCTGATTCGCTGAGCAACCGATTTTGTCCGGCAGTTTTGCCGCTTGTTTAAGTGGCCATCGAATGATGGGGATGGCGTAGCGATCAAGCATGTTTGTGCTCCGATTGAAGACTGTCAGTGTCTTTTTCTTGTTGCGTTAGCTCGTGAGTGGAGGGCTCGTTTGATGCCATCGGCCAGTTAAGCAAAGTGCTTTCAGGCGGCACGTCATCTTCATCGTGCGTGACCATCACTGCCGCTATATTGCGGTTTTTGATTTGCTTAAACACAAAGGCACGAAACGATTTTCGAAGCGGCTTATCGAGCTTACTGAAGGGTTCATCCAGCAAGATGACAGTAGGGTGTGAGAGTAGAGTGCGCATCAAGCTAATTCGCGCTCGCTGCCCACCCGAAATTTGGTCCGGCGCTTTGTAGGCGATATCGCCCAGTTCTATTTCTTCTAATGTTGCCAACGCTCGTGACTTTTTCTCTGGTGCTGTCATGGTGTCGGGTAAGCCAAACGCGAGGTTTTGCCACACGCTGAGGTGAGGGAACAGCAGATCATCTTGGAACAAAATACCGATTGCCCGTTTTTCCGCAGGCAAAGTCAGCACACTTTTTTGGCTGACTTGAATGTCTCCTTCGCATTTGAATTCTGGTGACAAATGTCCCGCGATAGCGCTTAGCAAGGTCGATTTCCCACATCCGCTAGGCCCCATGATCGAGAGAATGTTGCCGTTCTCAACATCGAAGGACATATTGCCGACCAAGGTCGCTTGTTTAGACTTTATAGTCAGGTTTTGTACGGACAAACTCATTCATTGTGTCTCTTTTTGGGGCGCGCTTAGCAATACGTCTTCGCGGATCGGCAAACCGACTGGCTACCAGAGCAAAGCCAAAGAATACGAGCGGCAAGAAGGCTTGGATTAAACCATATACAGCACTGATACGACGGTCTTGTCCGCTGGCAAGGCTGACAGCTTCGGTCGTTAACGTTGTTATGCGGCCAGCGCCTAACAGTTGTGTGGGCAAGTATTGAGAAAAACTGACACTCAGCCCTACTGCCCATGCGAGTAAAATAGCGGGTAGCACGATAGGCAACTTAACCGACCACCAAGCTTTTGTGGCACTCTGACCTAGGCTTCGCGCTGTCTGGGTGAGGCGTTGATCGAATGACCGCCAAGGGCCGTCCAATGCCAAGTACACATAAGGAAAGGCGAACAGAATGTGCGCCCAAATGGTGGCGGGCACATGCCATTGACCAGGTAACATATAGATGGCGATTTGAATCCCAAACAGTATCGAAAGTTGCGGGATCAGCATCGGAATTGCGATCACGAGCTGCGGCAGTGATTTGTGGTATCTGTCTCTATATTCCAAACACCCCACGGCGAATATCAGCGCAACCGTTGCCGATACCAATCCTAGAATCAAGCTGTTGGCTGCCAGTTCGATAAGGTTTGAAGACTCTTGTTCCCAAAAGCGCACGCTAAGTCGTGAGGGCCATATGTCGGGGAAACGCCACCGAAGCGCGAAAGACCAGACGAGTAGGACAGGGATCATGAGAAACGGCACGATGGCGATAAGTTTGAACCAGTGCTTTCCCGGTAGGTTGAACGTTTTGCTACCGCTGAATTGCCAGTTTTGCCAGCGAGAAATCAGCACAAATTCGAGCAAGCGATACACGGATAATACGCCGAAGCATAAAACAAACAAAGTAATCGCACCGGCTGCGGCACGGGGAAGTTGGAGTAAGTCAGGGTCGTTAAACCATTGCCATACCAATACGGCAAACGTGGATGGCGTAGAAGGGCCAAGGATCATGGCGACGTCTACCACGGATAAGCCGTAAGCAAGCACTGCATAAATGGGGAAGCGCATTTTCGGTAACCATTGCGGCAACACCACTTTAAGCCACGCAGCGCTTCGGTTGTAGCCCAAACTTTGGGAGGCGGCCAACAAGCGGTCTACTTGCATTTGGCGTAAAACCGATAAGCTCATGAGTAACAAAAACGGGGTTTCTTTGATTGCCAAGGCAATGATCAGCCCATAGCCACTGCTGTCTTGAACCAGTGACCATGTGTAAGGCGTCGGTTCTTGAGTAAATAGGGCAAAGAAGCGGAACAACCAACCTGAAGGCGCGAACGTCAGTGCGAAACCAATGGCAAAGGCAACATGCGGCATGGCCAGTAGCGGAGAAAGCCATTTCTCGACACGGTTCCAGCCACGTGTTGCCCAGCAACGCTGCAGAATCAAAAATGTGATTGTTACTGCCAGCAGTGTGGCGGTGACACCAGTGAAAATCGTTAGTTGAAGCGCGTTAAGGCTACCAGGCCATGCCGACATGGCTCGCCAACCGTCAAAGTTTGGTTCAGTCAGTCCGAGAACAGGAAGGTAGCTGGTGGCGGACAGAAGCACGCCACCAAGCCCAGGTATTAAAGGCAAACAACATACAGTCAGCGTCATCACGTACAGCAGACGTAACATGCTTACCCCTTAGTGAATGGCGATGTGTCGTACATTGCCATTATTGACCGTAGCGCTCAAGCCACGCTTTTTCTAACGCGACTTGCCAGCTTGGGTGCGGTTCAGGTTGAGATTTAAATAGCGGCTTGTTGCCAACGCTGGAGAGTTTCACCACCGCCGGATCGCCCCACACATCACTGTTTGCCTTACGCGCTTGCGCTTCTTCACTCATGAGGAAGTTAATCGCGACGAGGGCACCTTCTTTGGCATTGGCATTCCAAGGCACACCCATGTAGTGGATGTTAGAAAGCGCGCCTTTATCAAACGCAAACGCTTTTGCTGATGGGGCCAGTGTGCCGTTTTTAACTGCAGTTTCTGCCGCGTTTGGGTTGAAGGTGATGGCGAGCAGTAGTTCGCTGTCGTCTAGGAGTTGTAACGTCTCCGCGCTGCCTGCAGGGAATTGTTTACCATTGCGCCACGCAACAGGGTGTAGCTCATCTAAGTAAGCCCAAAGTGGTGCAGTGATCGCATCGAAACGCGCTTCATCAACCGGTTGATAAAGTGGAGCACTGTCTGTTGCCAATTCAAGCAACGCGGCTTTTAAAAAGCTGGTGCCATGAAATTGCGGCGGTTTCGGGTAGGCGATCTTACCTGGGTTCGCTTTCGCCAGACTCAGCATTTCTACAAATGAGGTCGGCGGATTAGCTAGCGTCTTTTGATCATGAATAAAGACTAGCTGGCCCATGCCCCAAGGGGCTTCTAGGCCATTCGTTGGCTCAGTAAAGTCAGCGGTGACAGGAAGAGACTTATCCACGATTGACCAATTAGGCAGTTGTTCGGCAAACGGGCCGAACAACAATCCATTGGACTTCATCGATTTAAAGTTCTCACCGTTAATCCATACCATATCGACACTGCCGCCTTCGGTTTTATCTGCGGCTTTTTCTGCGACCAAGCGGTTTACGGTTTCTGCAATGTCTGACACTTTAACGTGCTCAAGCGTGACACCGTAACGATCTTCAAGTGTGTCGCCAGCCCAGCGCAAGTAGGCGTTGATTTCTTGGCTGCCGCCCCATGCATTGAAGTAAACCGTTTGTCCTTTGGCGTCTTTCTCAATCTGTTCCCAGTTAGAGAGATCTGTCGCAATGCTAACCGAGCTAACACCGAGTGCACATGCAGTGGCGATTGATAGGTATTTCATGGTTAATTGTCTTCCTTAAGGTTCTATTAAGCGCGGTTGTTTTTTGGCGCGTTACGCATCCAAGCGTGGAATTTCTCGACCCAAGCTAATAATCCTTGTGGCGCGTTGTTCTGTTTCCAAACGCCAGCCGTGTATTTCGTGGCTTCACTCATGGTTGGGTATGGGTGAACCGTACCAAGAATTTTGTTTAGACCAAGGCCGTGGCGCATGGCGAGTGTAAATTCTGCGAGCAAGTCGCCAGCATGTGAACCCACAATGGTGGCTCCGAGAATCTTGTCTTTGCCCTTTGGCGTAATGACTTTAATAAAGCCGTGGTCTTCACCGTCTGCAATCGCACGGTCGAGGTCATCAATGCCATAGTGAGCCACTTCGTAGTCGATACCTTGTGCGATGGCTTCTTTTTCGTTGATACCGACACGAGCGACTTCGGGGGCGGTGTAAGTCGCAGCAGGCATAACCGAATAGTCAGCTTTGAACTTCTTGAAGTCGCCGAACAGGGCATTCACAGCGGCATACCATGCTTGGTGACCTGCTGCATGCGTTAACTGGAATGGGCCAGCCACATCGCCAACGGCAAAGATATTGGGGTAGTTGGTTTGCAGGTAATCGTTCACTTTTACTGTGCCGCGCTCTGTTAGCTCAACACCGATGTCTTCAAGGCCAAAGCCCTTGGTGTTTGCCACACGGCCTAGCGCCAGCATCACATGGTCAAATTCCACCACGACTTCTTCGCCATTCTTATCAAGGTAAGCACGTTGAGTGTCGCCCTCTTTTTCAAAGCGAGTGGCTTTGTGACCCAGCAGGATATTAACGCCATCTTCTGTTAAGCCTTTAACAACAAGCTCTGCGGCATCAGCATCTTCACGGATCAGCAGTTGGTCAGCCATTTCAACCAGAGTGACGTCTGAGCCTAGGCGAGAGAAACTCTGCGCCAGTTCAGCGCCGATAGGACCACCACCTAATACCAGCAGTTTCTTAGGTAATTCTTCCAATTCCCACACGTTGTCTGACGTGAGGTAGCTAACGTCTGCAAGGCCAGGAATGCCCGGAACTAAAGGACGTGCACCTGTGGCAATCACGATATTTTTTGTAGTGAGTCGCTCACCATTTACTTCGACTTCCCAAGGCGAAAGGATTTTTGCTTCACCTTGAATACATTCCACACCAAGTTTTGTGTAACGCTCGACTGAATCATGGGGTTCGATATCGGCAATCACCTGATGAACGCGGCCCATGACCTCTTTAAAGTTCACGCTTGGTTCGCCCACGGTGACACCAAACTCATTGGCTCGTTTGATTTCATGCACCGCATGACCAGCACGAATGAGCGCTTTTGACGGTACACAGCCCGTGTTCAAACAGTCACCGCCCATTTTGTGTTTTTCAATCAGAGTGACTTTCGCCTTCACTGCCGCGCCAATGTAAGTCGTCACCAAGCCGCCAGCACCAGCACCGATTGCGATGAGGTTACGATCGTAAGTAACAGGCTTTTGCCATTTTGCGTAAACACGGCGTTTTTGAATGAAGTTCATAATAACCTTTGCAATAACTGGGAACAGACCAAGTAGCACAAGTGAAAGCAGTACGCCCGGAGAGACAATGCCGCTTAATGAATCAATTTGAGCGAGTTGCGTACCCGCATTGATGTATACCGCGGTACCCGGGAGCATGCCGATTTGGCTGACAACATAGAAGGTCAATGTGCGAATAGGGGTGAGGCCCATCAGCAGATTGATGAGGAAAAACGGAAACACGGGAATCAAACGAAGTGTTAGTAAGTAGAACGGCCCATCGTTTTCGACGCCTTCGTTGATGGTGGAAAGCTTATTACCGAATTTACTTTGAACCGAATCTTTCAAGAGGAATCGGCTAACAAGGAATGCCAGTGTGGCACCGATGGAACTTGCAAACGAAACCAGAAGCAATGCCCACCAGAACCCGAAGAGTGCCGCGCCAAGCAAGGTTGCTATGGCTGCACCTGGCAGTGAGAGAGCCGTCATGGCGATGTATACCAAGAAGTAAACAATACTGGCGGTTAGGAAGTTTTGTGAAATGCTGTCTTTGAGAGACTCATGCTGTGCTTTAGCATTTTCAAGTGTGAAAAGCGCGCCTAAATCAAAGGCAAACCACGCAATAAATATGGCTGCAATGATAAAGACAATGCCTAACTTCTGTTTATTCATCTGTCATCCTTAATGAGTAACTGAGTGCCACGCTGTTTCTCATTCAACAAACAACGTCGGTAATTTTCTCTCACAGTGTTTCCCTAGCCTAAGTGTATAACGTCATTTCGTTGTAAAGGCGTATCTCAATGAATCAACGCGATTATTTACCCAGACTGTGACCACAATAGGGTCTAAAAAATGAGTTCGTATAACGAGTGAGCGATTTCTGGTTTTGTGTGGGGATAAAGACCTGTGAGCGAGGCGTTTAATTCCACACTTCATCAATTTTTTCGATGTTATTACGTGATAGTGGAGCATTTGGATTGGAGGGGTGGATTTAAACCCTTGTTTTAATTAATGAATTCAAGGTGGGGATGGGTAGGCGTGAGAGGTTTGAGTCGGATTGCTAGGTGCGGGGAGCCCCAAGCAGTAGCAAGCGAAACACAATGTTATATGCAGTATTTTGAATATTGAATGGCTAGCAGCGATAAAGGAACCACGGCGAGGGTAGTGGTTCCTACAATGTGGTAGTTACGATGCCAGTATCGCTGTGCGAAGCTATTGAGCCTTAATCCCCAAAGGATCACCACGGAGTTGATACTGATAAAGACAATCACCAAAATTGAGAGAAATGACGGCGCAAACATCCCATCGACAAGGGCTGCATAAAACGAGATCGGCAACAAGAAGCAGAAAAATACTGCCCACTTGAAACGTCGAGGCCACTTGCGAAAGTGGTCTCTAAAGATCCTGTCAATTTGGTCTGGATAGGGTCTGCTGTAATGCATTTTATTGTTGCCATTCATCTATCTACTCTTTGGGCTTAGTTCAAAATTTCACCAATAGATAGTCAACTGGATGCATTTGGAATAATAAACGTGATAATTGTCACATAAATGAGAGTTTTGGCTTTTTGGCAGCCTCAAAAAGAGATTGATAAAAATTCTGTATTTATCGACAAAAAGGTCATTAGAACCTTACCCAGTAAGCAATGGAACATGATGTTCTTTTCGCTTAAGTGTTAGCTTTGAACTAAAAATCGTCGAGATGATTGGGAGTTTTGTTAGATACGGTATGAAATGCGTTTAATGTAACCCGTATGTGTTTGAGTGATGGGCTGGGAAATAGAGGTTCGTAGGGGAGTTTATCGTCCCATCTCCCGCTGGTTGAAAAAGAAGCGGGAGACTGGACGAAAGAATATTGTATCGTTAAATCACTGTCTGAGAGTTTCTAATAGCTCATCGCGTCTTTGAGGTGTGACGACTGACCAATGTTTACCTTCAATTGCGCCCTCTAGTGCCCAAAGAAGTTCCAGACTTAGCGTATCACTGTGTGACTTTTGTAGAGCTTGATAAGCCCTCACGGCGCCTTCTGTTTGCAATTGCTCCACAGAATCGATGCCCGCTTTTTTCAGCATACGTTCTGTCGCAAGTCTTAGGTTTGGCAAATCTTTGATACGCGTTGGCGCCGCAGCCTTCTTTTCTTGTTGATCATCTTTCGCGATAGCATACGCCGTGTTTGCGTAATTCATTAGCACGTCAGATTGATCCCACCAGGTTTCTGGCACGGCATAGTATTTGGTGACGACAGGGAAGCCACGTTTTTTATAAACGTAGGGTGTCATCGAAAGTTTGATGAAATCGGCTTCATTCGCGGGACCAGCGCGAAGGTGAAGCTGGTCGTTAACGACCAAGGCGAACATTGTCTCGTCGCAAAAGACACCAAATCCGCCAAACATAGAACGTGATTTGATTTTGCCCAGACATTCGAAGAATTTTAACGTGTTTTTTAGTGTTGGTTTATCCATGTGACTTATTCTCAATCATTACGTTCCGTTCCTGGATGAGCGGTCAAGGAGCAACGTAGCAAAGCTAATTCAGAGAATTGTCAATGTACCGAAGTAATTCGGTGTATGAATGCTAACGTCATCGGTAACTCCGCTACCACCAACACGAAAATTTGTGTGTTGTGAGGCCGGAAGCTTTGCGTCCCACGCTTTCGCTGTGGTTTGCCTTTTTCTTGACGTCTATTAGCTTAACTGAATCGCACCATATTGTCGTTATTGCTAGTCTCAAAAAGTGTGATCTTGCTTCAGATAGAGTCTTATTGATATAAGTAAAAATATCAGGTTGTCTTTGTAATTGAAGCAATTTTAACCAAGATGGTCATTTTCTGATTGGGTTAAAGATTAGCACTAGAAAACTAGACAAAATGCAGTTATTGAAGCTGATCGCAACATTGAGAAGAATTTGTTAGGTTTACTTGTCACAAAGAAAAATAGCCCGTCATTTCTGGCGAGCTATTGATAGGAATCTTGAGAAAAGACATTACTCTTCGTTGAGGTTCTTCACTGAGTTACGAATAATCAGTTCAGGCTGCATCACAAAGATTTGTTGCTGGTTTTCTTTGTTTGCTAAACGCTCTAGTAATAACTTTATCGCCGTTTTACCCAAGCGGTTTTTTGGCTGGTGGATCGTTGTCAGTGGCGGTGAGAAAAACGCTGCCAAATCGATGTTGTCGTAGCCAATGATTGAAATGTCGTTAGGTACATCAAGCCCTGCTTGGCGGAAAGTACTGATGGCTGCCAGCGCCATGATGTCATTGAAGCAAAAGAGGGCAGTTGGACGATCATCAAGAGCTAACAATTTGTTCGCGGCTTCTACAGCGGTGTCACATTCGAAATCTGCATCAACAATCCAATCAGGGTTTTCTTCTAATCCAGCTTCTGCCAATGCTTTGCGGAAACCAGCAAGGCGCGTTTGACAGGTTAACTTATCTAGCTGACCTGACATGCAGCCAATTTTGGTGTGGCCGTTATCAATAAAGTGCTTAGTAGCAATGTAACCACCGAGCTCTGCATTGTCTTGAATGCAGTCTGTATTGACGTGTTGCGTACCCCAATCCATGACGACCATTGGCAGATCTTGTTTCTTCTCAAGCAGGGCAAGCAGCTCTTCGTTCAAATCTGAACACATGACTAGCAAACCATCGACACGTTTCTCTGCCAACATGCGTAAGTAGTCGCGCTGCTTCGCCAGGTTGCCCTCGGTGTTACATAAGATCAGCGTATAGCCCTCTTTGTAACAGTACTCTTCTACGCCATGCACAACTTCTGCAAAGAATGGGTTGGTCGACTTCGTCACAAGCATGCCGATGGTGCGGGTTGAGTTGCATTTCAAGCTACGCGCAACAGCACTCGGTGCGTAGTTTAAGTCATCCACCGCAGCCCATACTTTTTTGGTCGTATTCTCTGCGACAAAACGTGTTTTGTTGATCACGTGGGAAACCGTTGTGGTTGAAACTCCGGCCATGCGTGCGACGTCTTTAATCGTTGCCATTTGGTATTCTTCTTATCATTTTCGTCGGCAGCATGAGAAATGCGGGCTGCCTTACATGTTTACGCCGCTAACGAGGAGCGGCGTACTGGATTCGACGAAACAGGTTTCCATTTTCTCGACCGTTTCGTATCAATGTGTGAAAGCACGTAGCCAAAATGCATGCCTTCTGTGTTCTTTGCGATTCGTCTTACGCGATAGGCAGCGAATCGTCGAAACGATTGGAATTATTCAGCCATCTGGCACTAAGACATATGAGGCCATGGCATCACATCGGTCGATCACTACGTTGATCTATCGAAACAACAAGTGGTTGTTATGACCTTGTTGCTGTGAATGAGAGTTTTCAGCAATTTCTCAATGCCAATCGCTTGCGTTCACAGTTTACTGACTCATGGGCGCGGTCGCAATTATTCAATTGAAGCGACTCGCATAAGCTTGATGCGTATCAAGCTTGCGAAATCACTACTCTTTTCACTTTCTATCTCTAAAAAATGAAAAAGCCGGGCAAGCCCGGCTTCGAGGTTTTGGCGCTTGAGCGCTATTCGCCCTTAAGAAACGAAAGATCAAGTGCGACAAATGCGGTAACTAGTGCGCCCGACGCTTTGTAAAAGCCGAAATTGTCGAACTGTTCCAGAGATTTCTGGAAGCTGCCTAGCCACGTTGTCACCATGGTTTCCAAGAAAACTTGCTGCTCTTGCATCAAGGCTTCTTGCTTGTCTTCTTCCGTCTCTTTATTCGCAAGAATGACCAAGTTACCCATGAAATCGAGGACAACAGCAAGGTGGTCGAAAGGCTCGTTAAAGTCTTTGCGTTGAGCAATGCCGTATTTTTCCATCCATTGACCCATCTCTTGTGCAGGTTTGTCATTCAGCAAACCTGTTTCGCCGATGTACATGGAGGCATAAGGCAATGCGCCAGTTTTTGGCGTGCTCAAGAACAAGCCACAAAAATCAGCGGCGAGCTCCAGTTGCGCGTCTTCGCGTAGCTTGAGTGCAGCCAGTGCGTTACGAAAATCTGCAATAGGGGCTTTCAACTCATCTGTCATAGCCAGCGCAGAATAGTAACTATCCATGGCACTGCCTTGGTAGTTCTTCAGATCTTCTTGCGTTAGCTCAGTGGCAAAAAGAGAAGACATCCACCAGTAAAATTCGGCGCGTTGTTCGTTGATGGCGATAAATTCTTTCATTGTCATTCCGTCGTTAAGGAAGGGCAGAGAGAGTACAAGTGTATATAAGTTCAAGTAAAAAAGGGCAGCTAAGCTGCCCTTTTTCTTCACACTGTCTCTTATGCGATATCCATCGCTGGGAACAGCGGGTTCACGTCGTCCACAGCGGTTGGGCCACTAAAGCCGGTCACTGATGGAACTTCTCCCGTGTATTTTTCAATCTCGACCAATGCAGTGTGTGCAGAGGTAGCTTGAGCCAGTTTCGATGTGCCGATATCCACAGTCAGTACGTTTGGATCGCCGTAGGTACAAAGTGTGCCTGGTTTACCGCCTTCCAGAGGGGAGTACCATGCACCTTCTTCAATACGACATACGCCTGTTTTGTAATCGTCAGTTACTACTGCGCCTGCTAGCACTTGGCCACGGTCGTTAAACACGCGAACGATATCACCAGAGACAATGCCACGTGCTTTTGCATCAGCAGAGTTGATGTAGCAAGGCTCACGACCCGCAACAGCATAAGTGTTACGGAAAGCGTCTGATGAACATAGTTGCGAGTGCAAACGGTAGTTCGGGTGACAGCTTTGCATGTGCAGTGGGAAGCTGTTTGACTTAGGACCGCCATGGCTACGTTCTACTTTTTCGAACCACATTGGGTGACCTTGACAGTCGTCGTAACCCATATCTGCGATTGTTTTACAGTAGATTTCGATCAAGCCTGACGCAGTACCCAATGGTTCCAAGTCAGGTTCGTTACGGAACGCTTGGTGGCGAACCCACTCAGTGCCTTCAGGGAACGAAATGAATTGTTCTTCTTCCCAGAATTTAACGAAGTTTGGCATACGAACGCCGATACCACGGCCTTGCAGACGTGCACCGTTGTAGATTTCTTCGATCCATTCCATCTTGGTTTTGCCACCGGTGAACGCTTCTTCGCGATCGTAACGGGTGCAAAGTTCACGGAAAATATCGAAGTCATCTTTCGCTTCAAACATTGGCTCAACGATTTGTTTCATCGCGATGATGCCTTTGTTCGAGTGGTTACCGAATGACTCAATGTCATTTCGCTCGTAAGTTGTGGTTGCTGGCAGAACGATATCTGCAAAGCGGCAACTTGCGGTCCACTGGTGGTCGATAGAAACGTAGGTTTCTATCTTACGCCACGCCTTGATCATGCGGTTGCGATCTTGGTGTTGGTGGAACAGGTTACTACCACATGAAATTGCCATCTTAATGTGTGGGAATTTCACTTTGTGACCATTGAAGTCAATGGTTTCACCCGGTTTCTCAAGGCAATCCACAATACGCGCGATTGGGATATAACTTGAGTAACCGTTGTAGCTACCGTTATGGATCGGGTCAACGCCAGTCACTGAGTTGAAGCCTGACATTAGCGGGCCAGCCGAGGTCACGGTACCTGCATCATTGTAGTGCCAGCCGAAACCGAAACCACCACCAGGTAGACCAATTTGGCCTAGCATTGCAGAAATGACGACGATCATCCATGCGTACTGCTCGCCGTGCTGCATACGTTGCAGACACCAGCCAGCCATGATTTGCGTGCGGCCACTTGCCATGGTGCGTGCAAGGTCGCGAATGTCATCAGCTGGAATGCCACAGATTTTCTCTGCCCATTCTGGTGTTTTTGCTACGCCGTCTTTTTCACCCAGCAGGTAAGGCAAGAACTTGTCAAAACCTGTGGTGTAGTCCGCCAAGAATTGCTCATCGTGCAATTTCTCAGTGTATAGCGTGTGTGCGATAGCAAGCATCAATGGCACGTCAGTTTGTGGGTTAACCGCAATCTGTTTGCCACCGAAGAATTTGTATGAAGAAGTTTTTACTGGGTCAACGTGGAACACCTTGATTTCGCCAGCTTTTACTTTCTCTGCCAATTGCTGGTAGTAGCCGTAAACGCTGTGGTCAGGGATCTGCCAACCAACCTGCAGGTTCTTAACTGGGTCGTTGCCCCAAATCACGATGTTTTTGGTGTTTTCCAGTACAACAGGCCATGAAGTTTGTTGTTCGTAAACTTCCATTGCGCCAGCAACGTACGGCAATACCACTTGCGCAGAACCGGTTGAGTAGTCACCCATCTTCGCAAGGAAAGTACCATGCAAACCGATTGCACGATGCATCATGGTGCCAGCAACGTTAAGTTTGCCAACTGACTGCCAACCCGTGTTACCTGCGTAAAGAGCGCTAGGGCCGTAGGTGGTTTGAACACGCTCCAACTCGTGGTGGAAGAAGTCCAATGCCTGAGACCATGGCACACGTACAAAGCGGTTATCACCACGTTGTGAGGTGTCTGATTTCCAGCCGTGCTTTAGCCAGTCAATACGTACCATTGGGTATTTAACGCGAGATGGGTTGTAAACCACTTCGCGAACAGCGTTAAGCATTGCTGTCGGGTGCGGGTCGTGTTCAAACGGAACGGTGTCGACCCAAATGCCATTTTCTACTTTTGCGCGGAAAGCACCCCAGTGTGAACCGTGGATCACGTCACCAGAGAAGGTGTTTTTCGCGTCAGTCGCTGCCATTGCAGAGCGTGGCGCAAGTAAGCTACCACCGATAACAGCACCCGCACTTGCGGTTAACATGCCAGAGAGAAAACGACGGCGGGTAATGCCTTGTAGTTTTTCAGTCGCCATGTAGGAATCCTTATTCGTTTAAAGTTGAAGTGGACAGGCGCATCTGCACCTGTCCATTGTTTATTCTTTTTATCGCTGCGGCAGATTAGTGCGCGCCAGCACCACCGGTGTCGCTGCCATGGTTCTGCAGATACTTCAGCAGGGTGCGTTCTTCGGTTTTGCTCAGGCGGTAATAAGCACTCATTGCTTTCAGGCTCGAAATCCAGCCGTTAGCGGTGAAGTGGCCTGGAGCAGGGGCTGCGTGACAAGAGTTACAAGAAGACGAGTACATTTCTGATGCGTAATCCCAAACAGGATCGATGCTGTCAATCAGACCGTCTTTGGTCACGTAGGCGTTAACTGCAACTTGTTTCCAAGCAATGTTGGTTGCTTGGTCGATTTCTTCAGAAATCACAGTTTCAGTCGTTTTGACTTCACCACGGATGGTTGCCTTGAATACACGTTTACCCATGTATTCGGTCATCACGCGGCCTTTACCGTTGGTTTCGATCCAGCCCTGAATGCGAACTTTCAGCATGTCGCCTTCTTCAGCGATTACATCGATTTCAGAAGCAGGTAGCAGTTGACCTTCCACTTTGCCATTCGCATCAGCAGTGGCGAACAAGCTCTTCTCTTCAATTGAGTACAGCTTTTTAGCGCCAGCAGGAACTGTTGCAGAAGCCGTCAGTGTTTCGAATGTCTTACGGAAACCACCTGCCATGTTTGGCAGTTCGTGGGCAATACCTTTGTGACACTCAACACACGCCATGTTTTCTTTGGCAGCAGGGATCATCTCTTTCATGGCTTGAACAGATTGTTTGCTGTGATCCATTGCGTCGTATGAGTGACAAGTCGTACAGGTTTTGTAGTTCTCGTCCGCCATGCGATCCCAGACTTTCTGGGCGAGCTCGAGCCGGTGCTCCTCGAACTTTTCGGGTGTATCTATCTTGCCAGTGATGAAGTGGTGATAAAGGTCAGTCACCGCACCCATCTTGCGGGTTACTTTACCAACGAAATCTTTTGGTTGGTGACAATCCACACATTCAGCACGGATGCCTTTGGCATTACTGAAGTGAACAGATTGCTTATATTCTTCGTAGTTCTGCTGCATGGTATGGCACGACGTACAGAATTCAGTCGTCGAGAACACCTCAAAGGTTTTGTTCATCGTGACTACACCTGCGATCGCAATGATGGCACCGATCAGTACCAACGCAATGATTGGATACTTACGGCTTGGCTTCATCAGCTTTTGCAATAGCTTTTTCATAAAATGGATACACCCATAATGTTCTTGTAGTTAGTGATGGGTCATTCCCTGAACCGTGTTAGGAAAGCAAACCAGCGCACTTTAGCTACGTGTTTTTGATGCGTTATTTCGAGTGGCGCATAGTAACGGTTGGATGTGAATATGGTTACGCACCAAAATGAACGGCAGGGATCGAGATATGAAAGGATGTGAACAGATGACAATTCGGCGTCGTAATGTGGCGACAATGTGCTTCTAACTCCTTAAAAAATGGAGAATTTGTAATTCAACTCGCAAAATTCCACTTCATGTCTTTTTAAAATCATTAGCTTGAGATTCCAAAAAACTGAAAAAATAGTGAGATAAATCAAATTTCGCCACGCATTAGCTGTTAAAGTGCGCGCCTTCGTGACGAGTTGTGAACAGGATTACGTTGAGTTATCACATTTTGGTCGTAGATGACGAAGTTGTTACTCGCACAATGATATGCGGATACTTCGAAAAACAAGGATATAGTGTCAGTCAGGCCGCTGACGGCAGGGAAATGCACAAAATTATGAACGACCGGCATGTTGATCTCGTTTTACTCGATATCAACTTACCGGGTGAAGACGGTTTAATGCTGACCAGAGATCTTCGCAGTAAATCTGATGTGGGGATCATTTTGGTGACGGCTCGGACCGACAGCATCGACCGCATCGTCGGTTTAGAAATGGGCGCAGATGACTACTGCACAAAACCTGTCGAATTGCGTGAGTTGTTGGTAAGAGTCAGAAATTTGCTTTGGCGTATCTCTCGCAGCAATAACGCCACAGTTATTGAGAGTTTACCGCGAGAAAATGATAAAATCGTTAACTTCAATGGTTGGACATTCGACATTGATCGCCGAGCGCTCAGTAATGCGTATGATGCGGTAAAGTTGACCAAAGCAGAATATGAAATGCTCGTTGCTTTTACGGCAAATCCGAATCGGGTTTTGAGCAGAGAGCGTCTTCTCAATCTGATCAGCCATCGTGTCGATGCGCCGAATGATCGTACCGTTGATGTACTGGTTCGTCGCTTAAGAAACAAAATAGAAGCAGAACCCAAGAAACCGCAGTTGTTTATTACTGTGCATGGTGAAGGTTACATGTTTGCGGGTTGATAGATGACTCGTGATCTGAGAGAGCTATGAATTACATTTCCTTTGAAGACTACAAACGTAAGTGGATTTTCACGCACCAGTCTATGCCTGTTGCGCCGGAAGACTACACCGAAATCAAGCCAATGGCGGAAGCGCGTGGCGCACAGTTGTGGCGTGATTTTATTAGCAATGAAAGCCCGACACCTGACCATTTTGGTAAAGGTGATTGGCCTGTCATGCAAAGTGTGTGGGAGAACGATGTTAACTGGCAAAACCCTTGGGAAGAGGAAGCGGATTTGCCAGAGGCATTCATTGCGCATTTCCCATGGGAAGACAATGCGGTGGTGTATTTTTGCTATGAAAAAAATAACATCATAGAAACGCGCTGGGGAATGTTTAAGAAGTATTGGAAGAACTTCTTGTTCTATGACGACAAGCCATTGTTGCTAGGTCGTAAAAACAAGCAAGTGGCCATGTTTGATCAAAACGGTACTGCAAAACTGGGTACACGCCCTTAGCGCCTTAAACTGCTTGGAGATATCGTGTTTAGCCTTTGAATTCATGGCTCTTGGTTTTTTAGAAAGCACGATGAGTTTTATAAAAAGCAGAAGCGGAAACGCTTCTGCTTTTTTGTTTTCTAACGTGTCATGAACCCTTCTGCTCGCTTGTGCTTGTGCTTGTGCTTGTGCTTGTGCTTGTGCTTGTGCTTAGTGGCGTAGTGCGTTCATTTACCCAGAAAATATTCCAATAGAATGTGATATAGCTCTGACATCAAGCCTATGGCTCTCTACTTTTAAGTACCCCCAAACATCACCTTCAAATTTCACCTTCAAACATGGCTCCCAAATACCGCCTCCAATGTTTTCTGTTCATTTTTAGATATTTACTTATCGCTTGACGTTGTTTGCTTGCGCATTTCGGATGATTTTCAGTCAAGTTTATCGAATGGCGCCAACAAATTGCCGCCAAAATGGCGCGTTTATTGCACACATATTGAGCATTGCCGCTGATTAAAAGTGAATAGAAAAAAGGACTTAGCATGAAAGCTAACTATGTTGCCGCCATGACGCTGCTTGTACTCAGTGGGTGTTCTTATGTACCCACCTATGGCGTACACGGAAAACTGTTGATGACCGAAGAGCAAGTGATTGACTGTGAGTATGAAGCGGCGCTGGACACCTTGCAGCGTTTTACGGTGGTTGGAAGCGCGAAAGAGAAAGCATGGGCGTTTGAGTTCATGGGTGTTGTGTATCAAGAAAAGATGGATCTTGAAGCGTTCAATCACACGCTAGATCGTTTTCTTTTCAATGAAGTAGGGCGAGGGGCTGATCCAGCAGCAACTATTCATCAATGGAATGAAACTCGCCGATCTATTCGTGAAAAGCGTGTTTACAAGTTGGGTCGTGCAGAATGCGCCACTAACTTTGTGAAAGAGGGATGAATCGAATGTTGATTTTTATTGTGAGGCTGTTTCCAGTCTTCTAGGTGGATCGCATTTTTCATGCATCTATTTAAAAGATAAAGGAACTTTTTATAGACCTCACAGTTTTCTTATTCATCAGATACTAAATTAGCCCTGTGTTCAAAATCAGTCAGTAATGCAGGCCGCCACTTATCGACTGATTCTGAACCACAAGACTTTCATTTCTTTCTGTTTTTAGTTTATAAGCTGAAGGAAATAAATGAGAGGGCGGAACTCTAAAGCCGCTAGCAAAACTCGAGGAAAACCAGTGTCGGTATTGGCCTATTGACGCTGGTTTTTTTCATTTCTACCGTATAAATTCCCTCGTTCGCTCAATGCTAAATTCCCTATATTTCAGCTTCATTACCCTCCATGTTTATTGAATCTTGGCTTCGCTATGTAATGGGCTTTTCTGTGTGACAGTGTCATTCCAGCTGCTAGAGCAATAACGGTAAGCTGTATTACGATTTTTGGGCGAAAAAAAGCGGCAATATTCCGCCGCTATTGAGTGTTCCTGAAAGTATGTCGCTGTGGTCAGCTATGGATTAAGAGTATCTGTAAGGTTTACCCGCTTTGTCCATCACGCTGGCATACTCTTTGAAGATATCGACCACTTGTTTAGTGCGAGGGCTCGTTTCGGCCACTTCATCCCAAAATTTGTAGGCCTCGATTTCGACCTGACGCCACTCTTCGTCAGGGATGGTGGTCAACTGCATCTTAGTGCCTTGGGTTCTCAGCTTAGCTTCTCCGCCCCAGTACCAGTGTTGGCGGTAATAGTGCGAGGAATCCATCATCATGTTGAACAGCACCTTCAAGTGTTCTGGAAGTGCGTCCCAACGCTCTGAGTTGGCGAAGAACGAGCCACACCAAGCGCCTGAAATGTTATTGGTGAGGAAGTAGTTCGTCACATCAGCCCAGCCAACAGTGTAGTCTTCCGTGATACCTGACCATGCGATGCCATCTAGTTCACCCGTTTGTACTGCGACTTCCACGTCTTCCCAAGGCAGGGTGACAGGAATCACGCCAAAGCGTGCAAGGAAACGTCCCGCTGTCGGGAAGGTGAATATCCGTTTACCTTTTAGATCAGACAGACTGCGGATTGGCTCGACGGTGGCAAAGTGACAAGGGTCCCATGAGCCCGCACTCAGCCAAGTGACGCCTTTCACTTCGTCATAAGCTTCTTTCCAAATTTCTTTCAGGCCGTACTCTTCAAACAGAACCGGCACATCAAGGCTATAACGTGTTGCGAACGGGAAGTACCCGCCAAACACAGCAATGTCTACGGGAGCGGCGATAGAGTCATCGTCGCTTTGTACGGCGTCGATGGTTCCTTTTTGCATTGCGCGGAACAACTCGCCTGTTGGGACAAGCTGGTCGGCGAAATACAACTCGATCACCATCTCGCCATTGGCGGCAAGGTTAAACGCATCCACGGCAGGTTTAATAACGTGTTCAGCAAGAGCGGGGCCAGCGTAAGTTTGCAATCGCCAACGAATGGGCTCTTTGGCAGAAACAACGGCGGGTGCGCCCATGATAGCGGTTGCGCTCCCCGCACCGACGATCCCTGCTTTTTTCAAAAAATCGCGTCTATTACTCATAGCGGTGTCCTTTTCACTGATAGGTTTGATGCTGCATGTTTGACGCTACATCGCTTGGTTTAAGATCTTGGTATTACGTCTTGCTGGTCTTACTTTTGAGTCTAGAATCTTTTATTGATCATCGACTGTAATGCCATTCAGGCAGCCACAAGGCGACCTGAGGGAAAACCATGACGATGACAAGCGCCCCCATCATGATGAGTACAAATGGAATAATGGATCGGTATATATCGGTCAATGAAACCTCTGGCGGTGCCATGGCCCGCATCAAAAAGAGGTTGTACCCGAATGGCGGGGTCATATAGGCAATTTGGCAGGTGATGGTGTAGAGCACGCCATACCAAATCAAATCGAATCCGAGCAGTTTGACTAAAGGAACATAGAGCGGCGCGACAATCACCAGCATGGCCGTGTCATCGAGGAATGTGCCCATGATGAGGTAGGAAAGCTGCATTAAGATCAGCACTTCCCATGGTGTTAAACCAAGGCGGTCAACAAACAAGGCTTCAATGGCTTTGACTGCACCCAGCCCATCAAACACTGCGCCAAAACATAACGCCGCCAGAATAATCCACATGAACATGCAGCTAATGGCGAGGGTTTTTCTAAGAGTGTTTTCCATGACCTCTTTGGTCATACGGCGTTTGATAATGGCAGCAACAGTCGCCGCTAACGCTCCGACAGCGGAGCTTTCCACCAAGCTGGTTACGCCCATTAAGAACAGGCCAGTCATCGAGAAAAAGATAGCCAGTGGCAATATGCCAGCGCGCAGCAGTTTGAGTTTCTCCGAGAAAGGAACGTTACGTTCTTCTTCAGATAAGGCAGGCCCTAGTTGCGGCTGCAGTTTGCAACGTATAACGATATACATGACAAACATAAATGCCATGAGTAAGCCTGGGAATACACCCGCCAACCACAATTGACCAACCGGTTGCCTAGCGATCATGCCATACAGCACCAAAACCACACTGGGGGGAACGAGTATTCCGAGTGAACTACCCGCTTGTATGACCCCCGTAACCATGATCTTGTCATAGCCTCGCCGCAACAGTTCAGGGAGCGCGATACTGGCACCGATGGCCATCCCTGCGACACTTAAGCCGTTCATGGCAGACACGGCCACCATCAATAAAATGGTACCAATGGCCAATCCACCGTGTATGGGGCCCATCCATACATGGAACATTTTGTAGAGATCTTCTGCTATTCCTGATTCGGACAACATGTAACCCATGTAGATGAATAGAGGCAGGGTAAGCAGTGGATACCACTTCATCAGTTTCATGGCTGCGCCAAAGGCGATTTCTGACCCGCCGTCACCCCACAGCAGCAATGACGCAATCACAGCCACAGAACCAATGGCTGCAAAGACGCGTTGGCCAGTTAGCAACATCAGCATCATGGAAGAAAACATCAAGAGAGCGATCAATTCATAGCTCATTGCGCGTCTCCTTCTGTTGGCTGAACAGGGGCTCGCAATTTGGCGATGTCTTTAAGCATCACTGCCGTTGCTTGAAGGATCATCAGGAAAATACTGACGCACATAATGAGTTTGATAGGGGACATATAAGGTCGCCAAGCCGAGTAGCTGCGCTCGCTGTATTCCAACGCATAGGTGGTGCTAGAAATGCCGCCGTAAAGCAGCACTCCGAGATAGATAAACAGAAAAATGACGGTGACACAGTCAACAATTGCTTTGGTGCGTGGCGACCAATTTCCATACACGAGGTCCATGCGAACATGGCTATTCAGTTGCATCGAATAAGGGCCACCCAGCATGTAGTAAGCGACCATGACGAACTGCGCCATTTCCAATGTCCAAAGTGAAGGAAAGAAAAAGGTTTTGGTTACAGAGGAATAAACGAGAATGCCAAGCATGAGAAAAATAAGGTACATGGCGAACCGACCCACATAGTAGTTAATCGATTCAACAAACCTGACGTAGCTTGCCAGTGGTGAGGGCAGATACGTCAGTGTGTCATCAGCTTCATCGCACTGAGATTTCATGGATCATTTCCTTATGATGGCCGTTCTACATGGCTAATTCGTTGCTGCCTTTCGCAAGAAATTTAGAAGCCATTGGGTGACTTTTTTGCTGTCTGCGGTCTGCTTCAGTGATGCCTGACCGCTATCAATCACAGCTTCGGGAATGCGGTCTCGCCTTGCTTCCATGAGATCGAAGGAGTAGGCGCGGCTGAATTCTGGGTGTCCTTGAATGGCCAGAAAGTGATTGTCTACGGTGAACATGCCGATGGGGCAAAACTCACTTCCAGCTAGATTTTTTCCGTGTTCAGGTAAGCGAGTCACTTGGTCTTGATGACTGACAACCAATGAATAGTGTTGGGTGTCAGGGTCAAGCCAATCGGCTTTGGCTTTGATTTCGCTGTTAGCGATACCGACTCCCCAGCCGCGCTCTGATCGGCCAACTTCACCGCCCAGCGCTTGAGCCATCATTTGATGGCCGAAGCAAATTCCGACCGTGGGTATGCCTTGTTTAAACAGAGTGCGAATAAAGGCTTCAAACGTTTTTATCCATGGCAGATCGTCATAGACGCTGTAACGACTGCCTGAGATGATGTAACCCTCGCATTCGTCCATTTTCTGCGGATATTCCCCGTCAATGACGCGATAAAAACGCAGCGACAATTCCGGTTCTTCTCGCAGCAAAATTGCGGCGAACATGTCTGAGTAGTTCTGATGTGTCGCTTGAAGCTCAGTTTTCACATCATCGCAAAGTAAAATGCCAACCTGCATAAATCCTCGCTATACGCCAGTGCCATTCACAGCATCTGAGAACAACTGGCTGTATTGCTTAGCGGTCAATGAAATCGGGTTGCCGCCCGCTGAAGGATCATGCAGCGCCATGTTTCCGACCAGTTCGGCGTCGGACTCTGTAATGCCAATTTCACCTAATGTGTGCGGAATACCGACGGATTTCCTCAGTGCTAACACCCACGCCAGCACGGTATCTGTGCCTGTCGCTTGTGGTTCCAAATCAAGGTATCGGGCGAGTCTTGTCATTTTTTCTTCGATCTGTTCGCGGTTGGCGTTAAGTACATACGGCATCAAGATGGCATTAAGTAAACCATGATGACTGTTGTACAAAGCGCCAAGACTGTGAGCGATGGCATGCATGGCACCTAGTCCTTTTTGAAACGCTGTTGCGCCCATACTGGATGCGACCAGCATGTGAGTGCGGGCTTCAATGTCTGAGCCGTTTTCGACAACAATCGGCAAGTTGTGTTTGATCAGCCGAATGCCTTCCATCGCAATGCCTTCTGCCATGGGGTGATAAAACGGCGAGCATAGGCCTTCAAGATTGTGTGATAGGGCATCCATCCCAGTTGCTGCCGTGATATTGGCAGGTAGGCCGACCGTCAGTGTTGGATCGAGGATAACTTTGAGGGGCACCATAGCAGGGTGAAAAATGATGATTTTGCGTTTTTCGCGTTCATTGGTGATCACCGATGCACGACCCACCTCTGAGCCTGTTCCTGCTGTCGTAGGTATGGCAATGACGGGCGCTATTTTGTCTTCGTTGGCGAGTGTCCAGTTGTCACCCACATCTTCGAAGTCCCAAAGAGAACGAGTTTGCAGGGCAGACAATGCGATGGCTTTGGCGCAATCAAGCGCGGAGCCACCGCCAAGCGCAACCACGCCATCGTGTTCACCACTGACAAAGGCGCGGTTCCCCGCCTCTACATTTTTGCCTGTTGGGTTGCCTTGTACGTCACTGAATAGCGTCGGTTCTATACCAGATTTCTCACATAAATCGATGACTTGCTGTGTCATCGGAAGCGCCGCGATACCGGGATCCGTCACCAACAATGGCCGACGCATACCAAGATTGTGGCATGCGTCAGGAAGCTGTGAGATAGCACCTTCACCCGCGACCATGGCGGTAGGGTAGTTCCAAAAAGATAGGCTCATGGTTTGCTCCTAAACGCGCTTAAAGTGGAAAGATTTGGGTCGGGTCAGTTGTTCAAATCCAACTTGAGACAGCGTACAGCCGCGACCACTATTTTTGACGCCAACCCAAGCCAATGCAGGGTCTAGGTAGTCACAGCGGTTGAGGAATACGGTGCCTGCTTCTGCGCGCTCGGCTAATTGTTCCCCGCGATCTTCGTCTTGGGTAAATATGGCGGCAGTCAGACCAAATTCGCTGTCATTCATTAAATGCAGCGCTTCATCATCACTTTTCACTTTTTGAATGCCGAGTAATGGCCCGAAGGTTTCTTCGGTCATCACACGCATGTCATGGGTGACGTTAACCAGCAACTGTGGCGCAAGATACGGCGTACCTGCTTGATCGGCGGGAAATTGGCTAGCGTCGATCAAAGCTTTCGCGCCTTGCTCAATGGCTTCTTGTGCTTGAGCGCGAACAAAATCGGCCGATGCAGTGCGAACCAGTGGGCCTAAGGTTGTTTCTGGGTTATCTGGGCGTCCGAGTTTGTATTGTTTAACGAGGTCAATAGACTGGTTGACGACATCGTCGTACACATCTTCGTGTACATAGAGACGCTCCATTCCGCAGCATGATTGCCCAGAGTTGAAGAATGCCCCATCAATCACCGTTTCAACGGCGTTTTTAATGTCGGCATCTTGGCAAATGTATGCGGGGTCTTTGCCGCCAAGTTCAAGACCTGCGCTAATAAAGCGTCCTGCGACTGTGCGCTCGACCATCTCACCGCCCGGCACGGAACCGGTAAAGGCCACATGGCGGATGCTGTCATGCTGCATCACCTTTTCGGTGTCGGCATGGGACAAGTGCAGATACTGGAAAACGCCCTTTGGAATACCCGCTTCAACAAAAGCGGCCACCATACGCTCTGCGCAAAGCGGCGTTTGAGCGGAGTGTTTTAGGATGACGGTATTGCCAGCCAATAATGCAGGAACTATGGCGTTTACTGCCGTTAGATAAGGGTAGTTCCACGGTGCAATGACAAACACAGTGCCTAACGGAACGCGTTTAATGTAGCGACGAAATCCTGATTTTTCCGGTAACTCAATCGGCGCGAGAGCGTGAGGCGCAATATTGATCATGTGTGTGGCGCGCTCTTCGAAGCCCGCGACTTCGCCTCTTGTGTAGGCCATCGGGCGGCCCATCATCCATGTGACTTCTGCGCCAATGGCATCTTGATTTGCCACAAAGCATTCAACGGCTTTGGAACAAATGGCCTGACGTGCTTCCAAGGGCAAGGACTGCCAATGTGCTTGTGCGGTCTGCGCATTTTCTAGCGTGTGATTAATAACGTCGGCATTCGCGTAAGCGCGTTCGACATAGATAGAGCCATCAATTGGTGTGATCGTTTGAAAACGTTCCATGTTTCCCACCTAAATAATTTCGAAGTAGCGGTCTAATTCCCAATCCGTGACGTGCTTACGGAATTCTCGTTCTTCCCATTCTCTTGATGCAGCGAAGTGTTCAACAAACGCCTCTCCA
Organism: Enterovibrio calviensis DSM 14347; assembly: GCF_000621165.1. Lineage (GTDB taxonomy): Bacteria > Pseudomonadota > Gammaproteobacteria > Enterobacterales > Vibrionaceae > Enterovibrio > Enterovibrio calviensis. The sequence continues at coordinate 189,321 of NZ_KK211218.1, forward strand.
AGCAGAGACTTTGCGGCTTCAGATTGTTTCAATGATTGGGCGGCTTCCCACAGAGTGCGAGGAAGTTGCAGTTCCTCGGGATGCTCCATTTCGTAAGCGTTCCCGATAATCCGGTCATACGGCTCTAGTTTGTTCTCTATGCCATAAAGACCAGAAGCTAACGCAGCCGCTAGCGCGAGGTAGGGGTTGGCATCAGCCGCACCTAAGCGATATTCAATACGCTGGGATTTCTCAGAGCCCGGGATAACACGAAGCGATGTGGTGCGGTTCTCGACGCCCCATGTGGCATCGGTCGGTGCCCAGAATCCGGGGATCATTCGGGAGTAGCTGTTAATGGATGGTGCAATCATGCACAAAAATTGGGGCATCAATCGTTGCTGACCCGCAAGGAAATGACGTTGTATATCGCTCATGTTGAGCTCTGCGTCTGGCGCATAGAACGCATTCTTTCCTGTTTGTTTATCTCGGAGCGACACGTGAATATGTCCACTTTGACCGGGGTAGTCATTGCTCCATTTCGCCATGAAGGTGGCCATCATGTCGTTCTTCTGCGCGAGCACTTTCATGTAGGTTTTGAAAAGGGCGGCTTTGTCTGCAGCATTGAGCGCTGAGTCATACGCTAGTGCGGCTTCAATCACGCCTGGTCCCGTTTCTGAGTGAATACCCTCAATAGGGAAGTCCATGGACTCACTCATGGCGAGAATGGCTTTGTACAGCCCTGAATAGGTGGAGTTGCGGATCATTGAATAACCAAACCAATCCGGCGTGATGGTTTTAAGGTTCCGAAACCCTTTATCGCGAGCGGAGTGTGGCGTTTCATCGAAGATAAAGAATTCATATTCGAGCGCAGCAAACGCATCAAAGCCCATGTCTGACGCTTTATCGAGAACGCGTCGTAATGTAGCACGCGGGCATACTGCTTCTGCTGCGCCTGCGAACTCGGCAATAAACATCACCATGCCATCTTCGTCGAGCACATCACGACAGGTTTCAGGAAGAATGCGAGCAGGGGCATCAGGGTAGCCTGTGTGCCAGCCGGTGAATTTTACATTGTCATACAGTTGGTCTTTAACATCCCAGCCAAGTACCACATCGCAGAAGGCAAATCCGCCATCTAATGAAGAAAAAAACTTGTCCTTGGACATGTACTTGCCGCGCATGACGCCATCGTTATCAAACAGTCCCACTTTTACATGGGTTAGCTTTCTTTCTTCAACAATGCGTTTCGCATCCTCTGCCGTTTTTACTTCACGCGCTTCCATTGCCGCTCCTTTTTGAAACCCTTCGGTTATCGCACCAAAAAACATTTACTGATCAACGATAGTTGACGCACTCAGAACCACCGTTTCGAGATTCAGAGTCTGGCGTTCGGTAACGATCTAATGAAATTAAGGTAGGAGAGGATGCAAAAAAACTGCCACAACAATCACGGAAAGTAAGGTAACACTATAAGCATTCGTAATAGTACTGATCACGGTCACACCGCGGAGTATCGCCCAATGCGGATTTTTCCATCTAGCCATGGGTGATCTTGGCGGATTTTATTGAGGTAGTGTTGCCTGAGTATTTTGCAGCTGTCGTTGGCAAGGGTTTCCGGCAAATCGCCCAGCTCATTGCGACGGGAAATAAGGGTTAAGTAACGGAAAAATGTGTCTTTTTCAGGAAGAGGTAGGCAAGTGATTTGCTGGCGGAACAGCTCTCCTTGCATGAGGCACAATGGCGTCGTGAGCGCCCAACCCAAACCTTGTGCCACCGCAGACAATACGGCGTACGTGTTGTCGAGTTGCATACGATCGGGCACATCTAAACCTTGCTGGTGGAGGTATGTCTCAATTGATTGACTAATAAGGCTTTGTTGACTGTATCTCACCATGTCTAGATGTCGACTGAGTGCGGGTAGCGAGGTACATAAATCAGGGAACCTTTCGTAGAAAGCGCGCGGAATAACAAGCACAAAGGGCTCTTTCAGTATTTGGCAGCGCCGAAGGTTATCTTGTTTTTCGAGCACATCATCAGAAATGATAATATCAATACTGCGACTCAATAGCCCTTGTTGGTGCAGATGTGAATAGCCCGTCATCATGGTCCAATTTTCAGTGTGCTTTTTGACGACCTCGATAAGTGGCTGTCCGACAGTCGCGGCGAGTGAATCTACCATGGCCATTCTGACTAAGTGCAATCGGTCAAAACTACCTTTGGTGACTTCATGTTGGGTTTTGTACGCTTGATCAAGCAAGTGGACAGATTGGTCATAGAAATAGCGGCCAGCGACCGTGAGTTCGACAGGGCGCACGCTTCTATCTAACAGTTTCACGCCAAGGTTAGTTTCAAGTTGAGCGAGGATCTGAGAGACAGCAGACTGGGACATATTGAGTTGAGCGGCCGCAGCAGTCATGTTGCCGTTCTTTGCTGTTGCAACGAAAACATCTAGTGCTTTTAGTTCAAATCCCAATGCTCGCATTCCCACCTCTTCATGTTTTGCTCATACGCTGTCGTGTTTAAGCGTAGCAAGCCAACAAACAATTGAAGTGTCATTTCAGTGATTTATCACCAAGAAACCGCCATCAGCGGTCTCTTGGCAACAGGATTTTAGTCCGTGGTTAGCGACGAGGGCACATGATCGTTAAGAATGCGGCCTGCTAACGCAATCAGTTCGGGATAGGCGAGAGTGCTTTGCTTGGCGATGTGTCGTTGTTCATCGAGCACATCTTGCAAAATAGCGTGTGTCGTCAGTGGATTGGCGAGAACAACACGGAACACATGCGTCGAACGCCCATTTAGGTGAGCGGGCGTGAGCGTGGTGCGCGACACGAAGTTCTGGCCAGCTTCTCGCTGGCGCTTTTGAATGAACACGGTCAGTGCGTTGAGTTGTTCGTGAAGTTCGTCTCTTTGTTCTGACGTGGCAACCGTATAAGCGCGGCGCACAGGCTCTGGCACGTATCGATAAGTCAGCAAACACAGCTCAGGCTTACTGATAAGCGCAAAATCGGGCTGTTGGTTGATCAGGCGAGCAAAGTAATCTGCTTTTTCAACGCTTTGGTCGATCAGCAATTCGTAACCTTGTCGACCAATGATGTTCAAGCTTGCAAACAATAACATTGCCATGCCACCGCGCGACCCCTCAAGGGTATGGCTGCCAAGGTCTTTGGATCCTTTGCGCAAAATGTAATCTGCATGGTGCTCGATGGCGGATACCAAGGATGGATCTTTAAATATCACCATGCCTGCGCCCATCGGGACATACATTTGTTTATGTGCGTCGATAGTCACCGAGTCCGCGCGTTCAATACCGCGAAGCTTCGGACGCTGCGTGTTGGAAAGTAAACTTGCGCCGCCCCAAGCGGCATCAACGTGAAAGTGCATACCTTCACGCTCGGCAATGTCTGCCATTGCTTCAAGCGGGTCAATATTGCCCGTTTCTGTGGTGCCAGCAACGCCAACCAACGCAAAAGGTTTGATGTTCTTTCGCTTGAGAGACGTGATGGTTTCTTCAAGCTTATCAATGCGGATGCGGTTGTTTTCGTCAGTAGGAATGGCAATCAGTGATTCGCGACCAATTCCCAGTACATCGGCAGATTTCTTCAACGAATAGTGTCCGCGATCAGAAACCAGAATGGCGAGATCCTCATAGCCATAATGCTTCATAGCGCGGAATAGGCCTTCCTCTGCTACCCCTTTAAAGTCGCCATCAGATTTTAAGGCGGCATTTCGAGCGACCCAAAGCGCGGTAATGTTGGCGACAGTACCACCAGAGCAAAATGCGCCAAGTGAGTGTTCCGCACTGTGCATCCAGTTGTCATAGAACACATCATCTTGTTGATAGATAAGATTATGCAACATGCCTAACACTTGGCGTTCAAGCGGTGTGAACGCTTTGGACGTTTCGATTTTTACCGTGTTCTGATTAAGCGCAATCATGATTTTTGACAGCGGCATCAGAAAGTAGGGTAAGGCTGACGTCATGTGCCCGATAAAACGTGGCGATGAAGTGTGCACGGATTGCGCGACCAATTTATCGAGCAAGAACTCGGTATGATCGGATACAAAAGACGGTTGCTCTGGCACATTGGCGTTGCAGAAATCTTTTTCTATTTCGGTGAGCGAGTATTCCGTGGCGATGATGTGGTCTTGCAGGAAACGGTTTAAGTTCTGCGAGATCGCTTGCTCAATCGAACCCAAGGTGGAATTAGGGGCTTCAGGTACAGTAAAAATACGGTGAAGGCTTTCTAGTGATGCTTCTGCCTTCTTTGTCTCAATAACCATAACAGGAATGCTTTCTCGAAGTTGGATGGGATTAGCTTAATCGACACTGAACAATATGCATCGACGAAGCACGACGTGAGTCACGCAAGTCAGTATTGTTCGTTCTGGCAGTCGTCAATGTTTGGAGGTCGCTGTCGTTAAACGATGAAGGCAGTTCGATGTGAACTGCCTCATTTTGCGCTAACGATTACGCTTTTTTGTCACATTGGGTTTGGGACAAGGCTTGCATCTCTTTGTTGTAACGCTCTAGCGGTACTTCAATCTCTTTCGGATGGCTAAGCAGATCCGCCAATGCGGAACGTAGGTCATAGTTGCCTTCGTGGGCTTGGCTTTGACGGAATTCGAAGACCTTTTTCGCTACGTCTGCGAGTTCGCCTTGTGATTGACTCAGGGCTTTCACATCTTCTTGCGTTAAGCTCAACCACGATTCAACCGGTGCGTCGAGGTTTAGCTTGCTTGGGTCATTTTCAATATAATAATCAAACGCTTCGTTATTCAGAGTGAAGTGATTTCGGCGGCCTTCAAGAAACCAGTTAGCCACACCTTCCAGTTTAGGATCTTTCTTAATCGTCAAATCGACCAAGTTTTCGTACCAAGAAATCGATGCATTGACATAGTTTTCATATTTCTGAGTCGCACACGCAGTATCAATTTGATTGATGTCTTTGGCGACGGCAATGCCGGGAATAAGAGTGGCTAGAAGAAGTAGGGCAGAACGACGCATATCGCAAATCCTTTTTGGTCGAAGTGTATAGCCGTTACAGAACGGCTTATTTTTATTGTTGTTATGGTAATGGTATACCCAAATGACCTCAAGGTGCATGTTTCATCAAGAAAAAATCGTGATTAATTCAGTGCAGTGTTAAGGCGTTAAAGGGCCATCGTTGTTATAGCTTATCAGCGAGAACAGCCGCGCGAATGTGGCGAAGCGTTTCGTCGATATTGACGTTATCGTTGTTGTAAAACCGTGAAATGACATCAAATAAAGCAACTTGTGAAGCGCGTCCTATGGCCATGTTGTGCGATAAACTCGCGACGAGATTATCGGTCGCTGCAGCGCGCAGAAAGGCCTGCATGGCGTCTTGTCCGCAATCGTCGAAGCTTTTCATATCGATATCAACTCGCACGGGGATTGACCCTTTGCTTTGGTTAAATTCGCGCTGAAATTCTGGATCCAGTATCAGTGTCGCTAACTCTTTTTGGGACGCGATAGTCTCTGGGTTGTTGCTGTCGAAAAAGACGAAACTGTCGATATTGAACGAAAATTGATTGGCCGTGCCCGGTGCGGGTAAACAGACGAAATCGGTTCCTGCGACCTTGTTCGCTGCCAAAAATTCACCTTTTGCCCAATCCCCCATGATTTGCATGGCGGCCTTTCCTTCAATCACTAACGACGTGGTATCACTCCAGTTTCTGCCGGGGCCATTCGCATCCGTGTATTGCTTCATTTTGCGAAGTGTCAGCAAGGTTTCACGCATTTTGGTGCCAGTGAGCAGCTCGGAATTGTGCTCGGAAAACGCGCGTCGAAAATCATCGGTGCCCATGATGGCGAGGGCGATAGATTCAAACAATGTCGCTTCTTGCCAAGCTTCGTTGCCAAGGGCGAGAGGAATATAGCCAGCTGCTTTGATTTTTTCTGCTGCGACAAAGAACTCTTCCAGCGTTTGTGGAAGCGTTGCGCCGACTTCTTCAAACACCTTTCGATTCGCCCAAAGCCAATTGACTCTGTGAATATTGAAAGGGACAGCAACATAATGACCATCGACTTTGAGGTAATCTGACACGCGACGGGGGAGTAATTCGCTCCAGTTTTGCTGTTCTGCGACGTCATCAATGTTGGTAAGAAAGCCCAGCGAGCCCCATTCTTGAATCTCGGGGCCTTTAATTTGCGCGACGTCGGGAGGGTTGCCAGTTAGCGTGCGAATACGAAGCGTATTGATCGCACTTGCGCCGGCTCGTCCTGGAACAGCGAAGTCTTTCCAGTTGTGGCCTTGCTCTTCCATCATGTCTTTCAATTCTTTGACGGCTAAGGCTTCGCCACCGCTTGTCCACCAGTGAAGGACTTCAATTTCGTTATTGTTTGCGCTTTTACCGGCACTTTCAGTGTCTGCCGCTATGGCTAGAAAAGGGACGCTTAAGCTCACCGCGAGCAAAATGGAGACAATGTTCATAGCGTCACTTTTATTGGTCGACTTTAGGGAACGCAATATCAATTTGAAGCCCCCCAATGTTTCTATTGGATAAAATTAATTCGCCACCGTGGGCGCGAACGATGTTTTTGGCAATACCCAAGCCTAGGCCGGTTCCGTGTAAGTCGGTGTGCAGACGGAAGTAGGGGTCAAACACCTTCTTCAAATATTCTGTGGGAATGCCAGGGCCGTTGTCCATCAAGGTGATGTCTAATGATTTGTCGCTGTCGTGGATATAAACGAGCACTTCGTCGCCATATTTCACGCCATTATCAATCAAGTTGGTCAGGCAGCGCTTGAAGGCCAGTGGCTTACAACTGAATGGGCGGCTTTGCTCCCCGCGAATGATCACACGTTGGCGTTGTTGATTGTGGATTTCTGCGATACTCGTAATAATCTGCAGCACATCAATTTGCGTCACATTTTCGTGGATATCTGTGTCTTTAACAGTTTGTAATGCGCCTTTCACCATGATTTCTAGCTCATCCAAATCTTTGTTGATTTTGGCGGCTTGAACTTCGTCATCGATTAATTCTGCACGAAGGCGAAGTCGGGTGATCGGTGTTTTCAAATCATGCGAGATGGCGCCAAAGAGTTTCTCTCGATCATGCATGTAGCGCTGCAGTCGCATTTGCATCAGGTTAAAAGCCCGCGTCACTGTTGTTATTTCGCTTGCCCCTTCTTCGACCAATTCAGGCTGTTCGATGTCTGTACTTAGTCTGTTTGCTGCTTGTGCGAGGCGTTTTAGCGGCCGAGTCTGGTTGCGAATCAGGGTAAAGGTAAACACCAGCAACAGCGTTGTAATTGCGAAAAGAAACACGATTTGGTCGGCGTTCACCAAATCATTTTCTAGCGTGATGTAAGGCGCAGGCAACACGGCGGCAATGTACACCCACTGTGATGCATCCAACTCAATTTGTACGACCAAAATCGGAGGATTAAGCGGTTCCAAGCTCAATGTATGGTGCGCCCAAGATTTTGGAAGATCAGAGAGCAACAAGCTGTTGTTTAAGACGCGAAGTGTTTCTGGGCGGGAGAACTCCACGAGAATATTATCGACGATGGGCAACTCTTTTTGCAGGACGGTTTGGATCGTCTTCACGGCTTCGCGCTTCGCGACACTCTCTTCCACCGGCTCAATGTCGATTTCTTCTGTATTGAATGAAACGAAAAAGCGTGCGCCGCCCATGTTCCGCAATTGATCCAGGGCGATATGACGATATTCGACAGGCAAGGATTGGAAGAACGTCGTGGTTGAGGCGAACATTTGCGCCATGCTTTCGGAAGCAGCTTTCAAGCCGTCAACTTCTCGCTGTTTCGATTGGGTATACCAAAAGAAGCTCGCAATACTTTGCGCGAGGATCACCGATAAAACGGTCAAGATCAGCGTTCGCGATAACAGCGAACGCGGCCAGAAGTACTGCTTAAGATTCATAGGTAATGTCTGCGACAAAAATATAGCCGGTTCCGCGCACCGTTTTAATGATGGTGGATTGGCGGCCGTTATCTTTTAGGCGCTGACGGAGTCGGCTGACTTGCACATCAATCCCGCGCTCTTGTGGCTGAGCTTCACGGCCACGGGTTGCGTTAGAAATCGCATTGCGATCGAGCATGGTGTGGGGATTTTCAATGAATAACATAAGCAAGGCAAAGTCAGCAGATGTCATTTCAACGTCTTGCCCCGTCACTTGGTGGTTTAAGCGCTGGGTGACAGGGTCGAGGCGCCACTGCGCAAAGCGAATCGCTTTGGGCTTTGACATCGTGGTTTCTTGTAACTGCTGTGTGCGACGAAGTAGGGCGCGGATCCTTGCTATTAGCTGTCTTGGGCTAAAAGGTTTCGCGATGTAGTCATCGGCACCGAGTTCTAAACCAATGATTTGGTCTGTCTCATCAGACACGGCAGTGAGCATGATAATCGGCACACTAGAATCTTGGCGGACATATTTACATAGGGTAAATCCGTCGTCGCCGGGTAGCATGACATCAAGAAGAATCAGATCGGGATATTGCACAGCGAGTTTGGCTTTCATTTCTTGTCCATTTTGGGCGGTCGTGACGCTATAGCCAGACTTGGACAAGTATTCCTGAAGCAGTTCGCGGATTTCTAAATCGTCATCCACCACTAAGATCCGCTTCTGATTAACCATGAAAGTTATTCCTCTTCTTAAATATAAGCGCAATATTATCTTAGAGAATAAGGATTAGCGCTAGCGCCAAACGCCGAATTTGATGGGCTAGATAGGATCTCTTCTAAACCAAGCTGAATACGATGATATTTTGTGCAAGATGACTGGTGTTAAGGCCTTTGGCTGATGGACTTAGCGAAAGATGCCATTGGGCGAGTTTTACCTCTCATTCCCTAATTTTCAAACTTTCCATTTAATTCCTTCAATCCGTCAATTCAAACCCAAAAATGACCCTCTCAATGGTATTAAACTGTAAAAAATACAAACATTTTGTCTAGTTAAAATCATTTTTTGTCTAATTTTTATTCTTTCAATATGAGAATCTAAATGTCTGCAATTTTATGTTTATGATGACTAGCTATCGAGATATTTACTCTAAAGCCAGAGTTTTTTATGTATTTCAAATGATTAAGATGTCTCACTTATAAGATTATCACTTAATGTCAATTCTTCATTATGAGACGCAAATTGCATATTTGGAGCATTTGGATAAAGAGACTAGATTTTATACAGCGAATGAAAGTTGTGATGATATTTAGGTGGTTTCAATGGCAGATGAAGTTGTAAATGGAACGCAGAGTGAAGATGTAATTCGTGGTACTGCGCTCAACGACACAATAAATGGCGGCCTTGGTGATGATGTTATCACTGGCGGCAAGGGCGATGACGTCATCATGGGCAATGGAAGCGGCATCGAACCTTCATCTGCAGACGTTCAGCTAACCCATGAAGTGGACAGTAGCTTATTCAATGTTCAGGGAGATGGCCCGATAAAGCTCGAACTGAGCAATATCGCCAGTACTGCTGGGTTCAAAAGCAGTTTGGGTTATTACGTGGTGGACGATAACGGGCTGGTGATTGAAGCGCAGATTGTTGCTGACAACGTTAAAGAAATTTCCGAAGCGTCTGTATCCATCACTCCTGATCTAAGTGCCACTTCTGTGGGCCTGTTCCTTGTGCCCAACGGCTATAACCTTGGCTATGACAACGGCCCCGTCGAACTCGATTTGGTTTCTAGCCCTCCTAAAGTGATTCAAGATGGTGTTGACGCAAATGTGTTTGTGTCAAATGACGCTCTGAATGGTGACGGTGGTGATCACGAACGCTTCGACGGTGAAACCTCTGGTTGGGAAGACCTTTGGGGCCTTGGCGATCGTGATTATGACGACGTGCTGTTGACGGTATCTGCGGTTCAAACTGTGGTGAGCACAGACAACGACACCATTAATGGTGGTAAAGGCGATGACACCATTTACGGCGAAGAAGGTGACGATACTCTGATCGGCGCTCGCGGTGATGATGACCTCAATGGTGGCAGCGGCGACGATGTTCTGAAAGGCGGACGCGGAAACGATGAACTTCAAGGTGGCATCGGGGAAGATTCGCTATATGGCGGCCGCGGTGCTGACAGTCTTTATGGTGGTGATGGCGACGACCTGCTAAACGGTGGTTTAGGCAATGATTTGCTGCAAGGCGGAGAAGGTAATGACTCCCTCATTGGCGGCAAAGGCCAAGACAGCCTGTATGGCGCAGAAGGTGACGATACCCTAAATGGTGGCAAAGGCGCCGACCAACTGTTTGGTGGTGATGGTAACGATACCGTTATTGGTGGTAAAGGAAACGACTACCTCAAAGGCGATGCGGGCGATGATTCACTGTCCGGTGGGAATGGCGCCGACGAAGCCAAAGGTGGCTTAGGCAACGATACTATAAACGGTGGCAACGGTAATGATGTTCTCTATGGGGATAAAGGCGATAGCGCTGCCCGCGGAGAAAACATGACGTTCAATGGCGATTTCGAAGCATGGGGTGATGACTCTCGTGCTCGATGGGGTCTGTTCGACGAAGCAGCTGGGTGGACGACACCTGACAATGTCAAAGTTGAATTGCAGCAGGGTGGCTTCGGTGGCGGCCCTGCAAACTCGAACAGCAATACCGTCATGGAATTAGATTCCACTCAAAACGCAACGGTTCAGCAAACAATCAATGTGGCATCGGTAGCGCAAGACAAAGATACACCTCTTGAGCTGAGTTTTGACTACGCAAACCGTTATAAAGGCGGTGACACAGAAACCAGTGCGTTCTCTGTGACGATCACTGACCAAGATGACAACGTTATCTATACCCAATATTTCGACAACAACCAATCCAATGAAAGCTACCTCTCTTTCGATGCTTTGTTTGTGGTGCCTGAAGGCACCGAAGACATCAAGGTAACGCTCCAAGGTGAAGGGAAATCTGACAGCTACGGCGCACTGATTGATAGCGTTTCGATTACTGAAGTGTATGAAACGGTGGCGGTCGATGGCGTAGTTTACGAATTTACCGGCAATGCCGACGTCATTAATGGCGGCAAAGGCAATGACACTATTTATGGCGAAACGGGCGACGATCAACTTAACGGCGGAAAAGGCGCTGATTATCTTGATGGTGGCTTAGGCGATGACACCTTGTTTGGTGGACGCGGCAACGATGAATTGCAAGGCGGCGCTGGCAACGATGTATTGAATGGCGGCTTTGGTGCTGATGTTCTAAATGGCGGTGTTGGCGACGATCAACTCAATGGTGGTCGTGGCAACGATGAACTCCAAGGTGGAGAAGGTCGAGACACCCTAAACGGTGGCTTGGGGGCGGATACCCTCAATGGCGGTGACGATAACGATGTCTTAAACGGCGGCAAAGGCGCGGATGTGCTTGATGGCGGCGATGGAGATGATGAACTGCTTGGCGGCTTTGGCAACGACCAACTGCAAGGCGGCGAAGGTAGTGACGTATTAAACGGCGGCAAAGGCGCTGACGTACTTGATGGCGGCATTGGCGACGACGAACTCATCGGTGGTCGTGGCAACGACCAACTGCAAGGCGGTGAAGGCAGCGACGTATTAAATGGCGGCAAAGGCGCGGATGTGCTTGATGGCGGCATTGGTGACGACGAGCTTATCGGCGGCCGTGGTAATGACCAACTGCAAGGTGGTGAAGGCAGTGACTTATTAAACGGCGGAATTGGCGCCGACACGCTCAATGGTGGCGATGACGACGACACGCTCTATGGTGGCAAAGGTAACGATTCGCTTTCAGGTGATGACGGAGACGATTCCCTGTTCGGTGGTTTGGGTAACGACCAAATCAGCGGTGGTAAGGGTGACGACGCCTTAACGGGCGGCAAAGGTAGCGACGTTCTAAACGGTGAAACGGGTAACGACACCCTCACTGGTGGTCGCGGTAATGACGAACTCAACGGCGGCTCAGACGATGATTCCCTTTATGGCGGTATCGGTAGCGATATTCTGCAAGGTGGGAACGGTGAAGACATCGCCTATGGCGGTTCAGGCGCTGACAAAGTGTATGGCGGTAGCGGAAACGATCAGCTGTATGGCGGCAATGGTGCCGATAAAATGTACGGCGGTTCGGATGATGACAGCGTATACGGCGGCAAAGGCAATGACTATGTCAAAGGTGATGCGGGTGATGACGCCCTTTACGGCGGCCTTGGCAACGATCATCTAAAAGGCGGTACAGGCAATGATGCGCTGTATGGTGCCACTGGCAATGACTTGCTGGAAGGCGAAGATGGAAATGACACCTTGTTTGGCGGCAGTGGAGCCGATGAACTTGATGGTGGCGAAGGCAACGATACGCTGAATGGCGGGTCTGGGAACGATGTTATTTATGGTGACGAAGGTAATGACAAATTACTTGGTGGCCTAGGCAATGATGTGCTGCAAGCGGGAGAAGGTAACGACACCCTGAAAGGCGGCGCGGGCGCAGACAAATTGTACGGTGCAGAGGGTAATGACAATATCAATGCTGGAGACGGCAATGACATTGTTTACGGCGGCGAAGGTAACGACATCGTTAAAGGTGGTAAAGGTAATGACACCTTATCTGGCAGTGAAGGCGATGACATTGTCTTTGGTGGCGACGGTAACGACTCCTTGTCTGGTGCTAACGACAATGACACGCTGGTGGGCGGCAATGGTAGCGACAGTATCAACGGCGGTAGCGGCGACGATTTGATGCTCGGTGGCAATGGCGATGATGTGCTCTACGGCAGCAGCGGCAGCGATGTTGCTTATGGTGGAGAAGGGACTAACAGCATTGAACTGGGCAGCGGCAACAATACCGTCGTCTATGACGGCAAGGGTAATGACACCGTTATCGACTTCAGTACGCGAGATGACAAGATTGTTATCCCTCGTTCGCTCGGGATGCTCTCTCTGGCTGCGTTAGGTTTGACGCAAGACGGTGCGGATACGGTGTTGTCTATCGGAGGTAACTCACTTCGTTTACAAAACGTGGATGTGGAAGATATCACCGAGAGTAACGTTGAGTTTGTGAGTGATGACGATTTCGACGATATGTTGAGTGTCGATAATGTCATGGCGGTAGAAGAGCAAGGGATTGTCGCGCAACTTGATGGAAGTTTTCTTGCCACGGGTAACCTGCTCAGCGAAGAAAATACCGTTGGGCATTGGCATATCAAAACCATTGAAATTGATGGCACCATCTATGAAGTGTCTAACTCAACGGTCGTGATTCAAACTGAACATGGTGAACTTACCGTATTCGGTCAAGATGACGAGCGCCATAGTGAAGGGGAATACGCATATCACCTTACATCGGCAGCAGCGCTCGATGAAACCCTTGAACATTTCGATTTGAAACTTGAAAACGACATTGGCGATATCGCAGGCGCATCGTTTGATATCGTGGCAGGAGAAGAGGCCAATGAAGAACTTCATGATCTTGCTGGCGACGAAGTGATTGAAGGTACTGCCGGTAACAACGTTCTTGTCGGTAATAGCGACGACAATGAAATCTATGGCTTTGATGGTGACGACCTGATTGATGCAGGCCTAGGTGATGATTTGGTATCCGGTGGGGCAGGCTCTGATGACATGTTTGGCGGAGAGGGTTCAGATACCTTTGTATTCTTGAAAGAGCATGCTGGCGAAGGCACTGTCGATGTCATCATGGACTATTCACCAACACAGGATGTCTTGGATTTCAGTGATTTGTTAGACACGATAGAAAGTGAAGATCTTGGTAGCTACTTGGTGTCTCTTGAAAACAATGATGAGAATGAAGCCACATTGTCGTTTGCTTCAGAAGGGCAAGACGTGGATCAGCAAGTCACCTTCAGCAACATGTCATTGGCAGATTTGGCTGACGCATTTGATATGCCAGTCAGCTCAAGCGGCCAGGATGTGCTTAGCAATATGCTTGAGGAGAACAAAATCATCATCAATAGCTTCTAACTCGTGTTGAAGGTTTTGCGCAGAACGAATGCCGACAAGCCCAAAAACACAAAAGAAGAGATGAAAAAACCCGGCATCAGCCGGGTTTTTTACGTTGGGGGGGAGTTACTTGTCTGCTTTCATTGCTATACGAATGCAATAAGCAGCGCCACCCCAAGTGATGCCAAAACCAATTAGCATCATAATGATTGCACTTGTCGTCATGCGTTAGCCTCCTGTGCTTCTGCTGTGTTCTTAGCAGGTGATGAAACAACATTGATGATGATACCGATCACTGCAAGTAGTGCAGTCAAACCCCAACCTAGCATTAGCAAATCGCTCTGTGCGTAGCCGCCATATCCTTCGTTGAAGGTATTCACCAAGTTTGTACCCACAATCCAAGCCAGCATTAGCGGGCTAACAAAGCGAACACAGATTTCTAACCAAGCGCCAACCGAGAATTCAGATACCTTGTTCACGTGATCGCGAATATCAGAGACTTTAATCATCCAACCGATAATCACTAGCTCAATCAAACAGCTTGCCAGTAAGGCAACGTTGTTCATGAAGTAATCAACCAGATCAAGCAACAGTAAGCCGCCATTGGTAGCGAATGCCATTGAAACAAATGCGCCGATACCACATACCGCAGTTGCAGCAACTTTGCGGCTAACATTCAGTTTGTCGATGATGGCTGAAGTCACTGCCTCAATGATTGAGATGTGTGAGCTAAGACCTGCAACAACCAGCGCCAAGAAGAACACAGGGCCCAGGATATATGGAACAGGAAGCAAGTTAATTGCCTGTGGCAAGGTGACGAATGCCAAGCCAACACCACCGCTAACCACTTCAGTGACGGCTTTCCCTTGTTCTAGGGCCATGTAACCCAAGATAGAGAAGATCAACACACCCGCAAGGATAGAGAAGCCACAGTTGATCAGAACCGTCATGAAGGCGTTATTGGTAACGTCAGATTTCTTCGGAAGGTAGCTTGAGTAAGCCAGCATGATGGCGAAGCCAACAGAGAGCGTGAAGAAAATCTGGCCATAAGCGGCAGACCATACTTTTGCATCGGTCAGTTTGCTGAAGTCTGGCGTGAACAAGTAGTTCAGGCCGTCTACTGCACCTGGCAGGAAAGCAACGCGAGCGACAAGCAATAGCACCATGATAAAGAGCAATGGCATCATGATCTTGCTTGCGCGTTCGATACCGCCTTTAACGCCAGTAAACACAGCGGCGAAGGTGATTGCCCACGCCAGTGCCATAGGAAGTGCGATGTGAAGCTGCCAGTCGCCCAAGTTACTCGGAGAATTGTCACCAAGTTTCAGGTACTCACTAAAGAAGAAGGCATTGGTATCTGTGCCCCAGCTTTGGTCAAACGCAAAGCCCACATAGGACATCGCCCAACCGATGACGGCAACGTAATACACCGCGATTGTTGCTGCAATACCAACTTGGAACCAACCAAGCCATTCAAACTTAGTGTTTAACTTTGAAAAAACCACCGGAGAAGAGCCACGAAGTTTATGACCAAGGCCAAACTCCATGATCATAAAAGGAATACCAGCAGTCAGCATTGCGAAAAGGTAAGGAACAAAAAATGCGCCGCCGCCGTTTTCATAAGCCATATATGGGAAACGCCAAATGTTTCCTAGTCCGATTGCTGAGCCCACAGCCGCAAGGATAAAACCCGCGCGTGAACCCCATTGTTCTCTTTTCATAACATCTCCTTGTTGTTGAAAACACACGTCCATTCCCCCTCGTTGCGCTAACGTTGAACTTAACGTTTGGAGGCGGTGTTTTACGTGCAGCTACCTTTGGGTTTTCTCTTCGTTGTATGCCCAAGGTTTCTGCGCTGGTGTTTCAACGATATTGTGTTTGTGTCCCGCTGCTCTGTGCAAAATAATCATCTGCTGGCTCGGTTAATGGCAGATTAAGCACTGGTAATAAGTAAATCAATAGAGCAGATCGGTTATGTTTGTTCTGATATGCGCGCAATAGTGTGGGATATCATGTCTTGATTGGGCTTATCGGTAATGTAAATAATATATTGGCAGTGTATTAAACTGTGGTTAAAGCTGCTGTTAGTGGAAAGTTGCGATTTGGTAAACGGGTTTGATTGGCGTAATTTTGAACAAAAATTGAGGTTTGGCTCGTATTTGCTGTTTGCTTGATTAAATATCAGGTTTAAAGGCAGCTTACTGGCTTAATTTGTGATTTTTTCTTCTTTATAGCTTGGAATGTAATCGATTTAATTTCTTTTATAACAGAAGGTAAATGTAGGAGTGATAGGTTTAATGTAAGAAGTTTGGCAGTTAACCAATTGTTAAATTTTTTGACCTTTAATTATAGGTTAAAATCTAATTTTACTTGTCATTTATACATCATTAAATGAATGGATATTCAATCACATTGGGTGTCACTAAATGTTTCAGCTAGTGTGAGTAATGAAGTCATATTCTAGAGAGATATGCTGCTAAGTCTCCCTGTGGCGGTACTTTGCAATGCGTCACAAATTGAAACAATTGCAACAATTGAAAGACGATCTGTGATGGGATTGTGAATATTCTGGGTTGCGCTGTTAAACTGGTTACATTAAAAATGTGTAAAACATGTGTTATCGGAATTCATGGTGGCAAGGAGAAGCAGAATGGACACGAATCTTAAAATTGCATTGGCGACTGCATTTACTGCACTGGCTGGAATCATTACGTTTGCCACGGTTGCGATCGTCTTTTCCTAGCCTCTCGTCCCATAAATAGTTAGCTCTACGTCATTGGCTCTCGGTATAATAAAGCAACTTGATGTATCCAAGTAGAAGAGTGTTGTGATGCTAAACGAGCGCAAAGGGCGTTAAAACAAGCTTCCATATATGAGACGCAGCTAAGCGTTGAACCGTGGGCTTACATCGTATTAACGCCTTCATCCTTTTCATCACTTCTTATCGCTTGGGTATCAAACTTCTTTTCAGAGGTTATTGTGCAGAGCCCTAAATCTTCATCTCTTATTTCTTCTTCAACACTCAATCTTGGTCGTGCTGCGCTTTCTACAGGCAGAAAGCGTCGAATAGCGCTTGTCGCTCAGGGTGGGGGGCAGCGCGGTATATACACGTCAGGCGTACTTGATAGCTTTCTTGATGCAGGGTTTGACCCCTTTGAAATGTACATTGGCACCTCTGCTGGTGCATTGAATATTTCGTCTTATCTCACGCGGCAGCGCGGCTTTGGGCATCAATTTATTACCGAATATACAACACAAGATCGCTTCTTCAATCTGTTGAAATATGTAAGACGTCAACAGTTTATGGATCTTGATTGGGCACTAGAAATAATGGGGCCAACACATGCTCTTGGGCTGGACATAGAGAAAGCGAAGGCTGTTCTAGAAAATCGTCATGCCTATGCATGCGCGACCAACACACAGACATTAGAGCCTGACTATTTTCGTTTGTTTGAGAACGATTGGATGGATGTTCTCACCGCGACGTGTGCCATCCCGATGCTGTATCCCAACAGTGTTAAAATCGGCGATCAATATTATGTCGATGGTGGCGTGAGTGGTGCTATTCCAGCGAAAGAAGCCTTTGACCGTGGCGCTGATGTGATTGTCGTGATCAGAACCGAGCCCGTTGTTCAGGATAAATCGCACATTAGTTCAACCATTATCGAGAACATTCGAGGCCGAGTGGAAACGCGTTTACCCGAATATTTGGCGCGTTTAAACATGGATGATCGATTTGAGCGATTGTCTGAGTTCCATCAACAACTCTCTCAACGCTTAGATGAAGTCAAACAGCGTTACAAAGAAAATACGCCTGAACCGCTTTGGGAAAAAATCAAAGAGATGATGCCTAAGACGACCCATCGTAATGGGGGTCGATGGCTTTACGGAGGAGACACTATCTACCGTTTGCACGCCATGTCGGGTCAAAAGCTATCCAGTGACGTATTAGAAATGATGACTAAGCATTTTCATAGTTATCAGGACACTATTCAGTTTATGTCCCATCCACCTCATCGCGCCGAGTTGATTCAGATCTCCCCCAGCGAGCCACTGTCGAGTAGCCCATTGTTAAGCAAGCCTCATCAACTAGAGCATGACTATCAAGACGGTTTGCTCGCAGGGCGTCGTTTTATTGATGATTACGCGTCGGTGTTAAATGATGTTTCGTCTGTGAACAGCTAAAATAAAGGGAATGGAATCAAGCACGCTGAATCATGCCTCTTCAGGTTGTTTGGCTATAACAAGTCTGTAAATTCTTTGCGGACGTATATGTTAAGGCTGACTAAGAGTGAAGTCGCTCTGGCGCTATCAAGGATGAACGATTGACCGAATTTGAAAAAATGCAGCAAGGAAAGCCATATAGTCCCGCCGATGCAGAGTTAACACAATTTCGCTACGCGTCACGTCGGCTCTGTCAGCAACTGAGTACGATCGACCCCGCTGACGATAAAGCCCAAGACATGGTGGTGACTAAGCTGTTTGCTCAACGTGGTCAAGGCGTTGCGGTAGAAGCGCCTTTTACTTGTACCTATGGCATGAACGTTCGCGTCGGGAGCAATGTAGCCTTTGGCCCGAATTGCACGCTGATAGACAGTGGACATATCGAAATTGGCAATGATGTCTTGATTGGCCCAGGTGTGGGGATTTACTCCATTACCCAAAGCCTGCTTCCGCTTGATGTCCAAAATGGAGAGCACGAAATTTCTTTACCTATCATTATTGGTAACAACGTGGTTATCGGCGGCAATAGTGTGATTAAAGCGGGCGTATCTATCGGCGAAGGCGTGGTGGTTGAATCGGGCTCTGTCGTTGATGGTGATATTGAACCTTTTGCTGTCGTGGCTGGAAATCCGGCGGTCGTAATCAGGCGCTTACGCTGAGGTGTTGGCAGATTCGTAGCAGTTCTGTTACGATTGCCCGCCACATCGATGGACGTGTTACATTATAACAATTCATGGCGATCGGTGTTGTTGTATAGGGCAGTACATATTCGGCAAATGCCGAAAAAACAGAGAATTACAGTCGATGGCAAAAATTAGAGCAAGAGTCCCACTGAATGTTGGCGTTGGGAGCAATATCCCCGCTGAAATCCTGTCATTTGATGGTTTGAACTCAAATCAAGAGCACGTCGCGATTATCTTCAATAGTGCCGATAAGCAGCAAGGCGCGCCGCTGGTTCGCATGCACTCAGAATGTCTCACTGGTGATGTTTTTCATTCTTCACGCTGCGATTGCGGCGAGCAACTTGAAGAGACAATCCAAAAAATGGGCGAACAAGGCGGTGTCTTGCTTTATCTTCGCCAAGAAGGTCGCGGCATTGGTCTATACAATAAGTTGGATGCGTATGAGCTGCAAAGCCAAGGCATGAACACTTATGAAGCAAATAACCATCTCGGTTTTGCTGATGATCTGCGTAACTTTGAAGATGCAGCAGACATGCTAAAAGCATTGGATGTGATGACCATTCGTCTGATCACTAACAATCCTAAAAAAATCAAAGAAATACAAGATTATGGGATCGCGTTAGAAACAGTGATCGGGACGCAAGCGCACCTGAAAGATGGCAACAAGAAATACCTTAAAGCCAAGGTGTCACATGGTCAGCACAAACTAACGATTGAGTGATTCGTTGGGCATCTGATTAATGACGAGATGTTGAACATTTGAGCTTCATGAAAAAGCAGCGCATAGCGCTGCTTTTTTTATGTTTGTTTTCCATGCCATGAAAACGAGTGCTATTGATTAAAAAAGAAACAGGCATTAGAAAAACTAATCTTTAATATGATTTCTTATCGTGTATGAAACATCTTATTTGTGTTGTTTCACCCTCCTATCACGACTACTATCTGCAAAAAATTAGCGATACCGCCTAGATTTACTGAATTTCATCTGAAATATCACCTCTTAGTTCTCTGGTTCGCATTAAAGAAACTTGTTTATTTCGCTTGCTAGGGGAAGTGGGTCATGTCCGCGACGACACCTATATCAAAAATTCTACTGATGGTGATCATTTTGGCCGCCGTCGGTCAAATGACGCAAACCATGTATATACCGTCCATGGCATTGATGGCTGAAGACTTTCAAGTGTCTGCTGCCATGCTTCAGGCTGTGATGGCGTGCTATCTGATCCCATATGGCCTTTCTCAGTTTGTTTACGGCCCTCTATCCGATCGCTTTGGACGAAAGCCAATCATTTTGACGGGCTTATCCATTTATCTTGTCGGTACGGTGGTCACATTAGCGGCTCCATCCTTTGACTGGTTCCTTGTGGGTAGCGTGATACAAGGTGCGGGCATTGGCAGTGGTGGTGCAATGGCGCGTACATTAACGCGAGATTGTTTCGAGGGTAGTCGTCTACATCGAGCAAATAGCCTAGTGAGCGTTGGCCTTATCTTTTCACCATTAATCGCCCCAGTGTTAGGTGGTTACTTGAGTGTGTACTTCCAGTGGCAGGCCAGCTATGTGTTCCTATTCGTGTTGGCTGCAGTCGTGTTTTTCATCATGTCTGTGAGTTTTCAAGAAACATTGCCACCTGAAGTTCGCCGTAACGATTCTGTGCTGAAGAGTTACCACTACGTGATGAGCAATCGGAAGTTTCAGGGTTACCTGATTTGTTTGATTGCCGTATTTTCGGGTATTGCGGTATTTGAGGCCGCAGCAGGCGTGTTGCTTGGAAGCACATTAGGACTGAGCGCAACAACGGTTAGCTTACTGTTTGTATTACCTTTGCCAGGGTTCATGCTGGGCTCTTGGCTATCCACTGTGATTGAACGCCGTCTGTCAGCAGAGGCAGTATTGATGGTGGGTTCAGTGATTTTGCTGATAGGTGCACTGGTTGTCTTTGTTCCGGGTTTTGACGGGTCAGTAACCGTTGAAAGCCTAATTGGCGGTGCCTCAGTTTACTTTATGGGGGCGGGTCTTTTGTTCCCAGCAGCGACCACTGGGGCGCTATCTCCGTTTCCTCGCCATGCAGGAACTGCTGGTGCAGTCTTGGGTGGCGTACAAAACATGGCAGCCGGTTTCTTTACACTGCTGGCAGCAAAAATGAACGTTAATGATCAGTTCTCATTAGGCGCTATCTTGCTGACAATGGCCGTGCTTTCAGGGCTTGGTCTCTTGTTGTGTCGTAACAGAACCATGGTTCCCGATTTGCCCGCGACGGCATAGTCGCGGTATACCCAAGTCACTGGCTTTTGGGTACATAGCATTGAATTTTAAAGCCGGGCATCGTCAAGATGCTCGGCTTTTTACCGTTTGGAGTAAACCGTCCGCAAATATCCACACAATGTAAGATGAAATATTTTGCATCAAATATTGCGACACGTGTCAAATTGGTGCAGTCTGTACGCCCTGTAGCGGAGTCTGAGAGGAAAAGGAGGTCCATATTCACTCCCGCTGAGATCATCAGATAGGCGGTAAACACTCAAATGAATTCAAACAGACAGTCAGATTGGCTGGGTCATCCCCGCGGCTTGTTCCTTCTGTGCGGCACAGAATTATGGGAACGTTTTTCTTTCTACGCAATGCGCGCCATCTTGGTGCTTTACCTCACTGATAAAACGATCAATGGCGGTTTGGGTTGGACAACTCAAGATGCGCTAAATCTCTACGGTATATACACAGGCTTAGTTTATCTGACCCCAGTACTGGGCGGGTGGCTTGCCGATAATTTCCTCGGTCAACGTCGTTCTATCATCATCGGCGGTGCATTGATGGCCATTGGTCAGTTCACGCTGGCGTTGCCAAATAGCGTTATCGATCCTTTTGAATCACAAGCCTTCTATGTGGGTTTGGGCTTCCTGATCGTCGGTAATGGCTTGTTCAAACCGAACATTTCAACCATGGTTGGTCAACTGTATGGGGAAGGGGATAGCCGTCGTGACAGTGCGTTCACTATCTTCTACATGGGTATCAACTTAGGGTCACTGCTGGCGGGTATTATCGCAGGTACAGCGTCTATCCATTACGGGTGGAAAGCAGGTTTCCTTTGTGCTGGTATCGGCATGCTGATGTCATTGGTTGTACAGCTATTGTTTGCTAATCGTCTTTTGGGCTCGGTGGGTGTTGAACCTGCGGCCGTGAAGCAGCGCCGCCAATCGGGAACGACGGAAAAGCAGCCGTTGACCACGGTTGAACGTGATCGCTTGAAAGTCATCGTAGTGATGAGCTTGTTTGTGATCATATTCTGGGCAGGCTTCGAGCAAGCGGGTGGCCTGATGAATATTTACTCCCAAGACTACACCAACCGTATGTTGGGCAGTTTTGAAGTACCAGCAGCATGGTTCCAGTCTCTTAACCCGATGTTTATTATCATCATGGCTCCATTGTTAGCGTTGTTCTGGCGTCGATTAGGCGCAAGTGAACCCGGTTCACCCATCAAATTTGCAATGGCAATGGGCTTTCTATCGCTAGGTTTTGTCTGCATGGTGGGCGCGGCGCTTCAACAAGGTGGCGATATGTCCATCAAAGCGTCGATGTGGTGGCTGGTTGGCGCATACTTTTTCCATACTTTGGGTGAGCTATGCTTATCGCCGATTGGTTTGTCACTGATCACTAAGCTCGCACCGTTGCGCTTGATGTCAGTGATGATGGGTACATGGTTCTGTGCCAATGCCGTGGCTAACTATGTGGCGGGTTTTGTTGGCAGTCACGTTGGTGACGCAGGGCCACTCGCTATCTTCAGTGGCATTGCAATCACTTCTGCCGTTGCAGGTTTGATGCTAATTCTCTGCTCCAATAAGCTGGTAAGTTGGATGCATGGTGCCGAAGGTTCACAGCAAATTAACGAAACGCTGACAGAGAAACCGGCGGTTGTTGCATAAACTGTTAGTCATAGAGAAGGCCATTGGATGATGGCCTTCTCAAAACCTTGCCTTACGCTAAAACGCAAAAGGACACATAAAACGCGCCATTCATACTGAAATCAGTCATCAGTACTGAATCTGGTATCGTTCATTTCTAATACCGACCCATTCTTTCTTAAGTCCCAGTTAGATTCAGCCCAAAACGTGGCCTGATATTCCCATTAATTACCGTACGCAGTATTGCTCCTGTGCAATCAATCTACGAATCTGGAGGAGTATTAAGGCGGCGTAATCCCGAGATCCTTTCTTCATCGCAGATGCTGTAAGCGCCCACCTTAAACCAGCAGTTATTACGACAACTATTCGGAGAAAAAAGCCAAACCTGTTGCGAGACAGGGACGGAAAGTTTCGGATCTCTTTTGCTTTCAATGATAAAGCATAAGGAGATGGCTGAGCTGCCTCTTGCTTTGGTGAGCAAACAGAGGACAAAACTAATGGCAAATATCATAGGTACTGGCAACGCTGACACTCTCAATGGAACCTTGGGTGATGATTATATTGAAGGTAGAGGTGGCGACGATGTCATATATGGTGATGTAGGCTCTTCTAATGGCAACGGTATGACCGGTGCTGTATTCGTTTTAGGTGACGATTTTACCGCTTCGAGTGGCGAGTTTCATACGTTCTGCTTCCCCCCTACGCTAAATTTCGAAGGCTCTACGACCAGCGTTACCTTTAACGATGACGACGCGAAGCTCAATGGCGATGACAATTGCAATGAGTACTCTGATGACCAAACCCAAACCGTGGAAATGGGTGGGCAGGAATTCAGTGTTAACGTCGACTATGGACTCAAGTACACAGATTCTTCAGGTAACATTTACACGTTTGCCGTGGTGGATATTGATGAAGATGGCACCGGTAATCACTACAACAATGTGGGTGAAAACGGCAAAATCTTAATCCAACTTGATGGCCCTGAAATTACAAGTAGTACTGAGCTATCCCTTGTTCCAAATTCTTATCACAACATCAGCAGCCTTGATTATTCAACGTTCACAACACCGGAAGAAGTGGATCCAAGCACTGGTGGTGACGATGAAATTTATGCAGGTGACGGCGATGACACCGTGTATGGCCAAGGTGGTGATGACTACATTGAAGGTAACAATGGTCAGGATTCGCTTTACGGTGGTGATGGGGATGACGTGATTTACGGTAACACCGCGTCTCCAAACTTTGATAGCGACCCTTGCGTCAACGTCTTCCAGATGGGCAATGATTTCACCATGCCTTCAGGCGGCGAATTCCACACCTTCTGCTTCCCGCCTAAACTGTCGTTTGATGGTGGTTCAACCAAAGTCACCTTCCAAGATGATGATGGCACCTTGAATGCGGATGATTACTGCAACGAATACTCAGACGATAAAAGCCAGAGTGTGACAATCGACGGTGTTGAGTATCCGGTCAATCTGGATTACACCCTCAAATATTGTGATGCAGATGGTAACGTTTACGAGTTCGCCATTCTGGATGTTGACCTTGATGGCAATGGCCATCATTACAACAACTTAAGTGAAAACGGTAACTTGCTGCTTCAATTAAGTGGACCAGAAATCACTGACGCTACGCAATTGTCGATCGTTCCAAATTCTTACTCGAACATCAATGGTCTTGATTACTCTGATATTTCTGAAGGGACGACGCAAGTCTCTAACGATGAAGATTACATCGACGGTGGGGCAGGTAACGATACTATTCATGGCCAATGGGGCGATGATGTTATTCGTGGCGGCACGGGTGATGACACCATTTACGGTGGTAAAATTGCAAGCCAAACCATTGACCTTGATCGTGGTGCAGATGGGTACTGGGATGTCAGTAATGGTGACGCTGTCACGCTAGATCTTTCAGGTATCACTTCAAGTGCTGCATACAGCAATAGCGTGGGTTACTACGTGTTGGATGCGAGTGGTAATGTACTTGCGGCGTATGTCATGGCAGATAACGCAAAGCTGGATTCTTCAGCGCAAGCCGTTATTGATGTTGATGGTGCAGCTCGCATTGGCTTGTTCATTATTCCTGATGGTGACACCGCAGGCTTTAATGAGGGCGAGGTGACGTTGAGCTTTGCCAGCGGCAGCCCATCATTCAGTCAAGGTAGCCTAACGTCGAGTGGCTATGTGTCTGAAACGGGCAAAAATGGCGACGGTTTGGATCACGAAATCAACTCCGGTGAGAATTCCTGCTGGGAAGATCTTTGGTGCCTTGGTGACAAAGATTTCAACGATGTTGTGATGAAAGTGAATGCCACACAAGTTGTCGAAGAAAGCGATGCAGACACCATTTATGGTGAGGAAGGCAACGACACCATCTTTGGTGGCGATGACAACGACAAGATCTTTGGTGGTGAGGGTGATGACACACTCTATGGTCAACGCGGCGATGACATCATTCATGGTGGTGACGGCAACGACACTATCCTTGGTGGCCCAGGTAAAGACGAACTTTACGGCGATGCGGGTGATGATTTCCTCAATGGCGGCCCTGGTAGTGATGTAAGACTCGATGGTGGTACAGGCGTTGATGAATATCGTGGTAGCAACGGTGAAGACGTCCTTATCTTCTCTGAAGATGATTTTGTTGGCCTGACGACGCAAAATAGCGCCGGAGACACGGTTAATAAGCAAATGTATCTTGGTGACACTGGCTTTGACCAATTGTTGGTGACCGGCGATACCCACGTAGACTTTACGGGTGTGGCGTATCAAAGCGATTCATCAGTCACGGGTAACGTTATTGCACAAGTTGAAGCTGTGATGGGTGATGAAGGTGATCAAACCGTCACCATCAATCCAAATGCAATTTGGGCTGAATCGGATGTTCCGTTTGGTGAAGATTTCGGTACACCTGATGACTGGGATGGCTTTGTTGCATACCTAGGTGAAGGGGATGACACACTGAATCTTTCTGGTGTTCCTTGGAGCTATAACGCGACAGGTACGGTCAATGCGCCAATCAGTGCGGAGATGATCAGTACACTGGGATTATCGGCGGCTGAAGCGGGTGAGCTGAACGCATTTGTTATCGAACACGACTTCCTTGATCGCACGATTACCGTGTGGACTGATGCGGAAGACGTAACATTGAATGGCGTAGATATTTTCTAAGATGAAACCTTAAACACACAGTCATTAAGGTAATTACGGATGACTTGGTGTGGTGCCATTTGAGTTCGAAATATCATGGAGGAGCAGTATGCTCCTCCATTTTTTTGCTTATTTTATATTGGACTACGAGGTTGCAGGTAGAGGTGAGCCTGAGGTGGGTATGTTCGCAGCTAGCAAATAAGTGAAAGCCAATAACTCAACTTGACGCTTCGTTCTCTAGATACAACACGGTCGCTGCCACGCGAGAGTCGACCCCGAGCTTTTTGAGCAGGTTTTTCAGGTGTACCTTCACGGTGGATTCAGAGATATACAGTTGTTCACCAATCTGTTTGTTCCGAAAACCCTTCGCAACTTGCTGTAATATTTCGAGTTCTCTTTCCGTCAGTTGTTGTAACGGCGATTCATGGCTTTCACTGCTCGAAAGGAAGGCTTTGACCTGTTCACTGAAGGCTTTTTGACCTGTCATTGCGACTTTGAGTTTATCAATCAACTCTTCGGGTTCGCTGTCTTTCAGCAAATACCCATCTGCACCTGCTTGGACAATGGCATGAATATCATTTGGGCTGTCTGATACGGTGAGAATGACAATGGTAGCGGTGCAACCTTCTGACCTTAGAGCTTTCAATGTGTCTAAGCCTGATAACCCTTTCATGTTGAGATCAAGCACAATCAGATCTGGTTCTGCTCGAGATACTTCCGCAATGGCGTCGGTTCCGTTGCTCGCCTCTGTGATGTTTGAAAACTCTGGTTCAAACTTCAATAACTGTGAAATGCCCTTGCGCATCAACGGGTGATCATCAACAAGCAGCACGCTCCACTCAGACATTGGTCTCTCCTAGGTTAAATTGAAGCTCAGTAATACACGACACCCTTGTGTTGGCGCCGACAGGATGTCTATTTCACCCAACAACATTTTTGAGCGTTCTTGCATGATGTTCAGGCCATAATGGTTCGGTTTTTCTTTATGAAGATCAAAACCTTCACCATTGTCAGATATCTCAATATAAGCAAGATGACCTTCTTGTCGGCAAGACACGGTAATAGTGCTCGCATTGGCGTGCTTAATCGCATTGACACACGCTTCCCGAATAATCTGCAACACGTGCATCTGGTGTTCGACCGTCATAGACACAGTGTCTATGGACGACGAAACCTCGATGTGTGCCGTGGTTTGTGCTTGCAGCGTTGATACCATCTCATTAAGCGCAAGGCCAAAATCACTGTTCGATAGTGATAACCTAAACGCGGTCAGTAACTCTCTCAATTGATCATAGGTAACACGCAGCTGTTCGCTGATGTCGTCTGCGATAGGTTCGCACTCTGGCGCGTCGGCACGCTTCAAATGTCGCTTAAGTATACTGGTCTGGATTTTTAAGTAAGAGAGTGACTGTGCAATAGAATCGTGGAGTTCTCGCGCCAACGTTGCTCGTTCTTCCATCACAGCCAAATGCATGGCTTGTTTCTGCGCATGTTTATAACGCACACCACGAGCCAAAATCGCGGCGATACTTTCGAGCAACGTCCAATCAACAAGGCTGTCATCGCCTTGCCACATCAAGGTTCCCAGTGTTTCACCATCATGCTGCAGCGGAAGGGTATGCCACCTCATAGGTTTGACGTGGCCAACCGCGATTTCCCAATGCGATTCGTTAGGGTGCTGAACATCCAGTTTCAATGCCGTGATCCCTTCTGCTTTTAACGACGTGGTTAAAATATTTTCAAAGATGGTACGGGTTAATTGGCTTGATGAAAGCAGCGTTGAGCACTCATAAAGCACATTGAGCGACAGGTTGGCTTTGGTGAGCTTGCGAGTTTTGATTTCAATGTTGGATTCAAGGTCGGCGTAAAGGCTTTTGAGTTCGCTCGCCATTGAGGAAAAACTGCTTGATAACACGCCTAATTCATTGCTGCGTGCTGGTGGTAATTCGACATCAAAATCTCTGCGCTGGATTTTTTGGCTGGCACTGACCAGCATGTTGAGCGGCTGAACAATGCGCCGTTGCGTGTACTGAATCAAGAACAGAACTGTGGCAAAAATTAACCCCAGACCAATACTGCCTGTTATGGCCAACGCCTGAAGTTTGTTCTCTGAATGTTGTTGGAGTTCAAAAACAAATCTGTCGATTTTGTTTACGAATAAGCCGACCTGCTCAAGATAGAAGACTTTATCTGCCCCCAGTAGTTCGGGGCGAAGCTGCATCCAATGGGTAATCAACTCGCCATATTGCTGGCGTATGTCGGAGGGGACTGCTGGGTTGTCTAAGACCTGAAGTTCGGGAGAAAGCAAAGAGTACTCAAATGACTGAACATGCTCAGGCAGTAAAGGAGAGTCGACCACGATGTCGTAGGCAACGCGATAGCTTTGCATACGCAGCGAACCCGCCGTATTGATCGCTGCTGCGTCATTGAGGCTGGAAGCCAATGAAATGATAGAGAAGCCAGTAATGATAACGGCCAGCAGTAATATCACCACCAGAGAGCGCGCCACTGTTGTGGTCACGGATCGTTTCACTGCGAGGTCTTTGTTGTTGTCAGCCATGATAAGTCTACTGTTATGCCCAAGTTTCATAATGTGACGTGCGCCTCGCCAAATAATTGATCTAGCGCAAGAGTACCCCCGATCTACCCCCTTAGAGGTATGTGACCACTTCACAAATTTAATTAACGTGGAAGCATCAAAACGTGGAGTGACCCGCTGCACGCAACACTTGCGGAACACCAATATGGTCGATCAACGCCGACGCTTTTTTCTTCGAAGCGCTCAAAAGACAAAACAGCAATCGCTCCCTTGGATCAAGGACATAGGCGCGTTTACCGACCATTGTACGCGATGTGGCGAGTGTGAGCGCGCGTGTGAAGAACAAATTATCGTTTCAGGGGATGGCGGATTTCCCACGATTGATTTCAACCGAGGGGAATGCACGTTTTGCTACGCCTGCGCGCAAGCCTGTCCTGAAAAGCTATTTCACTCCAACGATCAACGTCCGTGGCAGCAAGCCATTTCCATCAATGAAAACTGCCTCGCGCAAAAGAATATTGAATGCCGCAGTTGTCACGACGCCTGCGATGAGCGTGCTATTCGCTTCCAACATCGATTAGGCAGCGTCGCCCAACCAGAAATCAACATCAACGATTGCAGTGGATGTGGTGCGTGTGTCGCGCCTTGTCCAACCAATGCTATCTCCATGGAGCAACAAGCATGAATGAATATCACGTCACCAGCCTCGTTGTGCACGCAGCGGCTGATCAAACCGAGAAGGTGAAAGCCGATATTGAAGCCTTACCCGGCACAGAGGTTCCGGCCACGAATGAGACGGGAAAGTTGGTAGTGGTGGTGGAAGGCGAAAGCCGCGGTGCTTTGCTAGATATTTTTGAACAAATTAAAGGGTTGCCGGGAGTGCTCGCGGCAACCTTGGTTTTTCATCAGGTCGAGAATGAATCGCCTGAACACAGTGTTGAAGGAGTCGAAGAATGAAACTGACACGCAGAAAGTTTCTGAAAGCGAATGCAGCGGCGGCTGCGGCGAGTGCTGCGGGAATTACGCTTCCTGCTGCTGTTGCACAGGCCGCGGGTAAGGATGCTGAAGTCACTTGGGACAAAGCGCCATGTCGTTTTTGCGGCACTGGCTGTGGCATTTTGCTGGGTACGCAGAATGGGCGCATTGTCGCGTCACAGGGTGATCCTGAAGCGCCAGTTAACCGCGGCTTAAGCTGTGTTAAGGGCTACTTCCTCCCTAAAATCATGTACGGCAAAGACCGTCTGACTCAGCCATTGCTGCGAAAAAAAGACGGTGTTTACGATAAAGAAGGGGAATTTACGCCAGTCAGCTGGGATGAAGCACTCGACTTAATGGCGGAGAAGTTCACCACAGCGATTCAAGAAAATGGCCCAACAACGGTGGGTATGTTTGGCTCGGGCCAATGGACCGTGTGGGAAGGTTACGCAGCTGCCAAGCTAATGAAAGCGGGCTTTCTGACCAACAACATCGACCCGAATGCGCGTCACTGCATGGCATCAGCCGTGGTGGGCTTTATGCGTACGTTTGGTATGGATGAGCCAATGGGCTGTTATGACGACCTTGAGCAAGCGGATGCGTTTGTACTTTGGGGTTCGAACATGGCAGAAATGCACCCAATCTTGTGGTCGCGTTTGGCTGACCGCCGATTGTCGGCAGATCATGTCAAAGTCGCAGTGCTGTCTACCTATGAACATCGCAGTTTTGAGCTTGCTGACAATGGCATGATTTTCACGCCGCAAACCGATTTGGCAATTCTTAACTACATCGCTAACTACATTATTCAAAACGATAAAGTCGATAAAGACTTCATCGCGAAGCACGTTAACTTCCGTCAAGGTGCCACGGATATTGGTTATGGTCTTCGTCCGACCAACCCGCTTGAACAGAATGCCAAAAATGCGGGTAGCGGTGCATCAGATCCTATCGACTTTGACGCGTTCGCGAAGTTTGTTGCGGATTACGATGTGGAATCTGTCTCCAGACTGTCTGGCGTCCCAGAAGACCAACTTATGGCGTTGGCTGAACTGTATGCCGATCCAAAAGTGAATGTCGTTTCTTACTGGACGATGGGCTTCAACCAGCACACTCGCGGTGTATGGGCAAACAACCTTTGCTACAACATCCACTTACTCACCGGCAAGATTTCTAAGCCAGGCTGTGGCCCGTTCTCATTAACCGGTCAACCTTCTGCTTGTGGTACAGCACGAGAAGTAGGGACATTTGCACACCGTCTGCCAGCAGACATGGTTGTAAACAACCCGAAACACCGTGAATTTGCTGAAGCTAAATGGAAACTCCCTGAAGGCACCATTCCACCGAAGCCGGGTTATCACGCCGTGCTGCAAGATCGCATGCTGAAAGACGGCAAACTCAATGTGTATTGGGTGATGTGTAACAACAACATGCAAGCGGGTCCGAACATTAACGAAGAGCGTCTGCCGGGTTACCGCGACCCGCGTAACTTCATCATAACGTCAGATCCGTACCCAACCGTGACAGCTATGGCGTCTGATTTGATTTTGCCTACTGCAATGTGGGTAGAAAAAGAGGGCGCTTACGGTAACGCGGAACGTCGTACTCAGTTCTGGTATCAACAAGTGAAAGCGCCAGGTGAAGCGAAATCTGACCTATGGCAATTGGTTGAGCTGTCTCGACGCATCAAAGTCGCGGATGTGTGGCCAGCAGACTTGTTGGAGAAACAACCTGATTTCAAAGACAAGACCTTGTTCGACATCTTGTTTGCGAATGGACAAGTCAACGAATTCGGCTTGGATGAAATCCCTGAAGGTCGTTTGAATGATGATGCAGAAGCCGCCGGTTTCTACATTCAAAAAGGTCTATTCGAAGAATATGCAGCATTTGGCCGCGGTAAAGCTCACGATCTGGCACCGTTCGAAACCTACCACAAAGAACGCGGCCTGCGTTGGCCTGTGGTCGATGGCAAAGAAACACTGTGGCGTTACGCAGAAGGGCATGACCCGTACGTAAAAGCGGGAGAAGGGTTCTCTTTCTACGGCAAGCCAGACAAGAAGGCGGTGATCTTTGCACTGCCTTACGAACCTGCCGCCGAAGAGCCTGATGAGGAATTTGACCTTTGGTTATCTACCGGTCGAGTGCTTGAGCATTGGCACACGGGCACCATGACACGTCGTGTTCCTGAGCTGTATAAAGCCTTCCCTGATGCCGTGGTGTTTATGCACCCGCTGGACGCCAAGAAGCGAGGCTTACGCCGAGGTGATGCAGTAAAAGTGTTATCTCGTCGCGGTGAAGTCACAACGCATGTTGAGACGCGTGGTCGCAACCGAGTTCCTGAAGGATTGGTGTTTATGCCGTTTTTTGATGCAGGGCAACTCGTGAACAAGCTAACCCTTGATGCGACTGACCCGCTTTCGAAAGAAACGGACTACAAAAAATGCGCCGTTAAGATCGTTAAAGCCTGATTGGCAGCACCGTCTAAAAAGCCCAAATAGCGCGTGTTGCTGATGGATATCAAGCAACACGCAATGAGCATAATGATTTGATTCGAAAGGATCTGAACATGAAAAAGAAAATCACCTTGTCACTGCTACTCGCTGCGTTTGTGAGCACCCTTGCGATTGCAGAGGTCACTTCACTACGTGGTGATCAAGAAATCAGTGAAAACAATAATTTGCCCAAAATCAAAGTGGTGCCGAAAAATCAGGATCGCTTTGCGCTGAACTATGTCAATCAGCCACCCATGGTTCCGCACGCGGTGGACGGTTATCAGATTAATCAGTCAAACAATGCATGTTTACAGTGCCACGACGTGGACGTTTATCGTAAAACTGGCGCCCCTCGCGTGAGCCCTACGCACTTTATGGATCGTGATAACAAGGTGTTGACCCAAGTGTCTGCACGTCGTTATTTCTGTTTGCAGTGCCATGTTCCACAAGTACAGACCGAACCGCTAGTGGAGAACGAATTTGTTCCTGCTGGCAAGTTTGGTCAGTAGGGGGAGCCAATGAAACTACCGGCGTTCATTACGAAAAGTTGGAAATGGTTCAGAACACCGAGTCATTTTGCCATTGGCACCATACTGATCTTGGGTTTTGTTTCGGGCATTATTTTCTGGGGTGGATTCAACACCGGCATGGAAATGACCAACCGTGAAGAATTCTGCATCGGTTGTCATGAGATGCAAGACAACGTTTACCAAGAGTATGTAGGCACCATTCACTACACCAACCGAAGTGGTGTGAGGGCAACTTGTCCTGATTGCCACGTTCCGAAGGAATGGGGCCCGAAAATGATTCGTAAGATTCAAGCGAGTAAAGAGCTATACGCAAAGGCTTTTGGCATTGTGGCAACGCCACAGAAATTTGAAGATCATCGTTTAGAAATGGCAACACGCGAGTGGAACCGAATGAAAGCGAATGACTCTCAAGAATGTCGAAATTGTCATAACTTCGAGTTCATGGATTTCAGTTCTCAGAAAACCGTGGCTGCAACAGTGCATGATAGGGCGGAAGAGGCAGGTCAAACGTGTATTGATTGTCACAAAGGGATCGCGCACAAACTACCGCGTAACTTTGATGCGGGTAAAGAGTTCAAATTCCCAGCATCGCCGCACTAGCGCTTGATGGTTTGCGTGTGAGTTGATCAAATAAGGCCTGCATTGCAGGCCTTATTTTTTTGTGTTCGCTGGCGCTTTAACGGCGAATTCTTTGTGTGAATTCGCAGGCAGAGACTAAGCCGCACGTTTCCAAAGCAGGTGACAAAACTTCTGTTCAGGATCACGACTAACAAGCATGCGAACCAGTACATCGTTAAGTTCGTCTTCGTTGGCTAGGCCAATACGCACTTCAACAAAGGCTTCACGATCTACGTCAAAACCGACCTGTTCTTCCCAGTCAGAACTCGCTTCAACCACAATGGCCGCGCCATCTTCATCAAAGCGTTCTTGGTAGGCGAGAAGATCGTCGTAATCGAGGTTGTCTTCAGCCATTTCATAGAAAATGTCGAATGCGGTTTCTAGTGTTTCGTCGATTGAAAGAAGGGAAGCGGTCATAATCATTCCAAAATAATAGTTACGGCAGCATTATATACCCAAACAACCTGAAGATGCAGGATGCAGCGAGCTTGACTGACGTTATGATCAAGGCGTCCCTTTGCCGATGTAGTGAACTCCAACAAAAAGGGTGAGCTCCAACAAAAAAAAGGGACAACACCGAGCATGGCGTTAGTAAACTCGCCTGATGGCCTATGAAATCGAGCATCTTCAGGTTGCTTGGGTATAACATTCAGTTTTTAAGGGAAATTAACGGTGAACATGGCTATGTTTCAAGGTGCGCAGGAAGCAAACTCGTTTTAAAATGGTAAGACTAGATAGATAAAAGGGGACTGGTTTGTATAAGGCAAAACCTCGCAGTGGCTTGTTGGCTGAGATAGAAAGAGAGTCACCGCTGCAAACAGACTATGTTGAGCCATTAGCCGCCGCAGTGCGTCAGATCCGCGGTGTACTTGGCGATACGCTGCATAGCCTATATATCTCTGGCGATATCGCGCACCGCTGTGCGGGTGCCAGTGCCGATTTTGAATTTACCTTGGTGACCTCTCGAGCGTTGAACGTGCAAGAGTATGCGTCGCTGAACACCATTCGTTGGCGCATTGAGCAGTCGAGTGATGCCGTTAAGCGTGTTGAGTTCGATGTCGTACCTTTAAAAGAGGTCACGGCGCTTAGCAACATTTTCAAATGGGGCTTTTTCATCAAGCACTGCGCACTTTGTGTGAGCGGCGATAACCTTGCAGACAGCTTCGGCCACTTTGAAGCGAGTTGGGAAGTGTCGAAAGCGATGAATAGCGATCTGGCTGGCAAGCTCAAAGAACTTCGTCAGAAAGTCGCGGTTGCAACAAAGTGGGGCACGCAGTTAGATGCGGCTGAAGACGCAGCGAAAAGGCTAATAAAAGCCGCTTTTGGGTTGGTTGCCAGCAAAGAAGGGCGATGGGAACACGATCTTCGCGCCTGCGCTGATGCATTTTTGGCTTCCTACCCAGAAAAGTCCGTTGAAATTGAACGTCTTTTTTATCTCATTGAGCGAAAACCAGTGAAGAAACGTGCCGTCGTTGCTTTGATGGATGAGTTTGGGCAGTGGGTGCAATCTGAATATGCCCGCATTGATCGTAAAATTGGATAGTTATTCATAATCACCTCGCGCTGTTCTCGTCTGATGAATGGCGTTATTTTGCCGCTAAAGCATTGATATTTTCTTTATTCCCCTAGCTGTTGTTACAGGTATTTAACAAAATAACGAACAAAAATATACACTTTACGGTCATGTTTTGGTCTATTAGTCCTATTTGTTTATTTTATTCAATATAAGTGACTAATTATGGTTTACATGCGTAAAGAGTTAAATTAATCTTGCGCTCAATTAGTCACATATTGTGAATATCTATTTCGTTCAACGCATCGCTCAGGAAGTATCGCCATGCAGAAAACTCAAGACTTGCCAAACACACCCTCATCGACACGGAATCTGTTGATGTTCCTGATACCTTCTATTTTTGGTGTCCTTTTGTTCATGACACCAGTGATGATCAACGGTGGGTTTACTATTCCTATCGCGGTACTGGCAAAAACGCTGCTTGGCGTATTGGGTCAATCTGCTCCGATTGTTGTGACGTCAATTATTCTAGTGAGCGCCTTTGGTTCATTGTTGGCTCTGGCGACAAAACCGGCTTTCATTACCAAATCTAAGTTTCTTACTGGCCTATTTTTACCGACACCTGTTTGGCTTGTAGTGCGCTTGCTTGGTGCGACGTTTGTAACCATGGCGTTCTTTGGCTTTGGCCCAGAACATGTCACTGGTGGCGCGACAGGCGGGTTCGTGATGGGCGACTTATTACCAACCTTGCTGTCAGTGTTCGTATTCGCAGGCTTGTTTCTTCCGTTACTCACTAACTTCGGTTTGTTAGAACTGATTGGCACGTTCATGACGCGTATTATGCGCCCGCTATTTGGTCTTCCAGGTCGTTCAGCGGTTGACTGTGCAAGCTCTTGGTTGGGTGATGGCAGCGTCGCTATTTTGATGTCTAGCAAGCAGTATGAGCAAGGCTATTACACCGAGCGTGAAGCCGCGGTTGTGGGCACGACGTTCTCCGTGGTTTCTATCAGCTTCAGCTTGGTGGTGATTGCGCAAGTGGGCCTAGAGCATATGTTTGTACCTTTCTATGTCACTGTGTGTTTAGCCGGTTTCGTTGCAGCTATCGTGGTTCCTCGTTTACCGCCATTGAGCTGGAAAAAGAACACGCTAATCAACGGCGAAGAGAAAGTGCTTGAACACGAAGCGTTGCCAGAAGGTGAAACCCTATTCTCTTACGGCATGAAATCAGCGGTTAACCGTGCTTCTCACATCCGTTCACTGACCGATGTGTTGAAAGAAGGCCTTCAGAATGCTGCAGACATGGTCTTTGGCGTGCTTCCTGTGGTCATGGCCATTGGTACATCAGCCCTTATCATTGCTGAGTACACACCGATTTTCACCATCCTTGGTATGCCGTTTGTTCCTTTGCTTGAACTGCTGCAAATTCCAGAAGCGGTTGCCGCGTCTGAAACCATGCTGGTGGGTATTGCGGATATGTTTATCCCTGCAGTACTGGCTGCAAATATCGACAACGAAATGACGCGCTTCGTGGTTGCTACTTTGTCTGTGACGCAGTTGATTTATATGTCAGAAGTGGGAGCGCTTCTACTGGGCAGTAAGATCCCAGTGAAAGTGTGGGAATTGGTGATGATCTTCATTCTTCGTACACTGGTAACATTGCCTGTTATTGCTGGTGTGGCGCATATCATCTTCTAAGCAAGCGAAATCTGATTGCGAAAAAATAGCGACCCGTTGGTCGCTATTTTTGTTTGTAAACGCCATTAACTTATCGATGTCCTAAACAATTGGATTGGGTGTGTAACCACTTATTCGAATGCTGCAGTGCGCTTCTCATCTTTGAAATGAAAAGATAGTTTATGATGAGCATCGAGCGACGAAGCACTTATAGGGAACTGTATTTATATGAAAATCATTTTGTTACATGGTTTGTATATGCACAGCGTAGTCATGCTTCCATTAGAAAAAAGGCTACAGCGAGCAGGGCATGAAGTGCTGAATCTTGGCTATAAAACCATTGCCCCTGATTTAAAAGAAATGTTTGATGCGATCGATGATTTCATTGATGGCGATGATGCCGCTATCGTTGCGCATTCTATGGGCGGTGTCATGACACGAACCTATTTAGAACACAACAGCGCAATGAGTCATCACGTGAAAACTGTCGTGACTCTGGGCACGCCACACACGGGCTCTCAAGTCGCTGAGTTCTTTCGTAAGCTGGGGGTCGGTGACGTCATGTTTGATCAGGCAACGCAATATTTGATGCCTGATGAGTTGCCGCGTTGGTCTTCAAGTGCAGAGCTTTATAGTTTAGCGGGGGACTTATCGATAGGCCCGGCGACCATATTACTGCATGGTCAGCCTTCAGACGGCACAGTGCTGTTAGAAGAAACCAAAATTGAAGGCATGACAAGCCACGAGATATTCCCGTTGACTCATACCGCACTTATCTTTGCCGACTCGGTGAGTGATCGGGTCATCGAAATACTCTCATGACTCCCCTAGTTGGGGAGTCATCCTTGATTGTAAGCACTGCTGCCAGCAGTGGCTTAAAATTTAAGCAGGCTTTCCGATGGAAAAGATTCAGCCCAACGGGCGACGAAGCTGCCATCGGGATCATAGGTTTTGGCTTGATGCTCTAAGTTGAAGTGACGCTGACCGCGTGGATCAGCCCCAACTCCCGCCAAATATTGCCAATTTCCGTAATTTGCTGCGACATCAAAATCAATCAGTTGTTGTTCGAAATAGGCTGCGCCAAAGCGCCAATCGACACCTAATTCGTTGACCAAACAACTGGCTACAATTTGACGCCCTCTGTTTGACATATAGCCAGTTTGATTTAGCTGCCTCATACAGGCGTTGACGATAGGGTAGTCCGTGGTGCCTTGCTCCCACGACTTGAACTGTTCGCAGTAAAAAGTGGTTAACGGACGTTTTTTCTGAATACCGTCAAAAGCAAACATGCGAGCACCGTGGTAGTGCATCATCCATTGGAAATACTCTCGCCACAAAAGCTCTGCAAACATCGCCGTTGAGGATTCATCTCTTCCGTGGCGATATTCATAATTATCCAATTCAGCTGCCACCATGCGCGCAGAAATAGATCCATTGGCAAGCCATGCTGAAAGTCGAGAAGAAAATTGCCATCCCTCCAAGCCATTGCGTGTTTTTTTGTAGTTCTTAAGTCCTTGAGATTTCCAAAAATATTGATTGAGTTGCACCATCGCCGAGTCTTCGCCGCCATGATAGGGAGTGAGGTCGTACACAAACTCTTGGCCTCCCCAAATGTCACGTCGTTCTTGTATCACAGCAGGTAATGATTCCGGCGCGCAAATAGGAATGCATGGCAATGTGTTTTGCTGCTCAAGGTGTTTCCTGAACTGGGAAAATGTTTGTGGAAAATTGGCTTGTTCAAACGGCAATTGATTACGAAGGAATAGGGTGAAACTTTCACTTACATTTACCTCACAACGAAGTGTTCGATTCAAGTACGCCACCTGTTGTCGTTCATATACGCCGGGATGATCGGTGATCCCGACATAGTCAATTTGGTGTTGCTTACACAATGCTGGGATAATTTCTAACGGATTCCCCACTTTCACGACGAGACGTTGTTTTCGTTTTTTGAGTTCTCGTTCTAAAGCGCGGAGAGACTGATAAAGAAATTCTTCTCTGAATCTTCCTAAGTGGCGAGATTGGTATCGTGATGGCTTTAGCCAAGCGGGGTCGATAACGTAGACCATAAGCGCATGAGTGCAGCGCCGGGAGAGTGCGACCAATGCGGGATTATCTGCCAGTCGTAAGTCGTTTCTGAACCAAATGAGCCCTTTCATGTCGTTTCTCCTTAAAAAACGATGATGGATTCGAACAAGTTTGGCGAAATGGTGGAGTTAGGTAAGACACCTCCCAGTGAACTGATGAACACGTAAACGATCATGTGAAGCAAGAATCGACCATGAGCTTAATACTCGATAAATTCGTCTCACTACTAAAGCGTAGTGCAGCATCTCTAAAGTCAAACAAGCTAAGAAATGAAATGTGTGCGAGATCAAGTTGCCGAACATACCAAGCCTCGTGGTTCAGGCTGGCATAGCTATCAATTGATAATGCATACAATCTCACCTGACTAATACTTGGATTTACTACCTTTGCCCTGCCGATCCTTATAAATATGAGGCAATGTATAAGTCTTGTTCAATTTGGTTGTCAGCCTTTTTTACGGTTTTAGACTCAATGTATTAGTCCTGGGCTTAATTCTGAGGTTGCTTTCTTTAGTATTGAATCAAGGCAATCTGGCAGAGGTATCATCGTGAGCGTTGATCAATTATCAAATTCAGTGCGACATGCATTGTTAGGCATGTCTGGCATTCGTGAAGAAGTCGATAACGAAAAAGTGTATTTCTATCAGCATGGCAGACTGTTTAGCATTGTGGATACTGAGGGTTTGCAGTTTGTTGTCGGCCAAGAATGTTTGCAGCAAGCGATGAAGCTACCCGGTGCTAAATTGGAACAGCCTGGCGGAAAACGCTGCAAAGGCGTGATTAGTGTGTCTGCTGAGAAGTGTACCGAGACGGATATCGACTTTTGGCTGTTATTGGTTTTGCCAACCAATCAAGGAACCGTTGATCCTATTGTTTTTCACTAAACACGAGTAAACGTTGGGGGGCGCGATAAACAACGCCGTGATGCGCGATAAACAACGTCGTGATGCGCGATAAACAGAGTTGTGCTGCCTCGACATTATGAGGAAAACTAATTTCTCATCTCATTGACGTTTAGGCACACCGGAGCCCACCTTTTCACTGTCTCTACTTTGCCATGCATGCCAGATAGTGAACATTTCCAATCAACTTTACTGCGGCGCAAATTCTGCGCAGATTACTCAAGCGGGTTTCTTTCTTGGCTCTACCTTGATTTGATCACACAGTGGCTAGATTTAAATTAAACCCCAAAGTTCTTTCCTTCTGGGGTTTACCGTTATTGCTTAAACGCTCCCTTTAGACGCATGTACTTTCAGACGTATCTACTTTCCGTTTGTTCGGAGAGCGGAGACTGCGTATCACTATTCTTGTCTTAGGATTTCGCGGGTGATGACGTGTAAATGGTCCATTTCTTGATAACGTGCATCTCAGTGTTCATGACGCTGGCAGTAACGCGTCGGCTGAGTATTTCGGTTTGTTGTGCGGAAGGTGCGGCAACAGGCTCTGATTCACCAAAGCCCATGATAGTAATTCGAGTGCTGGCAATCCCTTTCTTAACAAGTGCTGACTTGATGGCTTGCGCACGCATCGTTGATAGCGCCAAATTAAGCTCAGCGCTGCCTGATGGGCTGGCATAGCCTTTCAACTGAACCAAAGTGTGAGGGAACGTTGTCATAAAGCGAGCGAGTTCTTGTACTTCGCGCTCGAAGCTCGGTGGGATTTTTACGGAGTTATTGGCAAAGAGAACATGTAAATCATCTCTGGCTTCTGTTTCTACAAACTCTGAACAACCTACATTGTCGATTATTGCGCCGCGGGGTGTTGAATCACACTCATCTCGCGCATTGATGACACCATCACTGTCCATGTCGAAAAGATCAGCTTTTTGCTCTGCAACTGGTGGTTGAGGGGCTGACGTTGAACACCCACTTAATAATCCGGTTGCAGTTGCGATAGCAAAAAGGGCGATCTTCGGAATCAAGATCGCTCTCGGCATGTTGGTGCCTAGCTGTGCGGTGAACTTGGCTTTTCCTTGCCATACAACGTCCATCATTTGTCGTCTCCTTCCTTACCGTATACGGAGGTTTGCCACTCTTCGGGGGTAGTTACACGCATTTCAGAAAGCAGAAGACCTGTGGCGTTGAGCACACGGTATTTAGCCAAGATCCCTGTATATTTCGCATCAATGTAAGATCTTCTCGCATCGAATAACTCGTTTTCAGTATTCAATAGATCAAGCAAGGTGCGGCGACCGATCAAATACTGCTTCTCATACGCGTTGAGAGTCTTGGCGGCTGAATCAACATGCTGTTCTAAGAACTTGGTTTGGTTTTCCGAGAGCTCTTTTGCTGTCCACGCTAGACGGGTACTTTCGTCGAGTAGTCGGTGTGCGTTGTTTCTGATGTTTTTGGCTTTGTTTATTTGATACGCCGCACTGCGGGACTGGGCTGCATCGGTACCGCCGTTGAATAGGTTATATCGCATGCGCAACATGGCTTGGAATTCATCAGTGTCGCCAGGTGTACCATCGAGTTCTTCACCCCATTCCTGTGAGGCTTCAATGGTGAAAGTGGGGTAGAAGTCGCCTTTGGCTTGGTCGTACTGGGATCTTGCGGCATCGACATCATTCATCGCGACTTGAATGACGGGGTTATTTTCCTTCGCGATGGTGAGTGCTTCAATCAGAGAGGCCGGAATAAATAAGGCATCTACCTCAGGGGTGACGAGCGATTGTGGCGATTCACCAACAATGCGTTCGAACTCGATGATTTTGTCTTCGTTATTACTTTGGGCTGCCAGCAAGTTGGTGTGGGCTTGGGCTACACGTCCTTCTGCTTGGGATAAGTCTGCGGTGGAGCTGATACCTGAGTCGGTGCGGCGTTTAATGTCAGCACGAATATCTTCAAGGGTTTCAACGTTGCGCTTAGACAGGTCCAATATGGCTTCTGTTCTAATCACTTCCAAGTAGGCTTCTGTCACATCCAGTGCAGTGTCTTGCGCGTCGGCAAGTAATTGAAAGCGCTGCGCTTCGGCTTCGGATTTGGTTCGTTTAATGTCGTTATAGGTGATTGCTCCGTCCCAAATCAATTGACGCAAGTTAATACGAACGTCTCGAGGATTGAACGTTCCCTTCGTGTTGTCACTGTCATAATCCGAGTATCCAATGCCTGCTTCAAGGTCAACGGAAGGTAAGTATTCTCCTTGTGACGCATCGATATCTGCTTCACGGCTTTTGAATTCGTTGTATGCCTCTCGAATGATGGGGTTTTGAGACAGTGTTGCTGCCACGGCTTGTTCTAAAGATTGCGCTTGTACAAATTGAGGTGCACTCAATGCGGTTGCTGCGGTAAGCAGCACATGGATCTTTGTTTTTGTCGCTTTAAGCGCGAACAGAACAGTGTGAATAGTTGATAAACAATTATCACTGGTACGTTGCTTCATGAATGTTTCCTCAAAAGAGCGTTTGAGACCGTCGATAAATCGGTAACAAAAGACAATGGGTAAATGTCGCGGAAAAGCATTTACCTGGGAGACAGACACCCAATTTTAATAACAAATGAGCACCGCGTTTGCTCTGAACTATTGGTTGTCCTCGTCATTACAAGTCGTGAGAAATAAAGTGTTTTCTCGTAAAGTCAAAAATAGGGCATGTTGGAGCATATTTGACCCCCAAAGGACGCTTTTATCGCATTTATATTGCAAATGAGACAGGTAGAGACAAGTAACTAACGACCAAACTCACTGGAATACGCGATTTTCATGAAGTCGGGCATTAATCAATGCATCAGAAGATATCGTGTTGATCGAGGGGTCTATTCCTCGTTTCGTTTCTCACGTTGCGGTGCCTTTCCTATTCAATAGCGAAGATGTTGGCTCTCTGACTTTGAAGTACCCGCTTTATATGGTGCAGGTGGTATGACATGGCTGAAAAAGTAAGGGAGAGCCAAGTTAATGGCTCTGATAGTGATAATGTCCAACTTTCTGTAACTGGTGGCCAAGTTTACGTCATTAAAAATGGCGTCGCGATTCCAACGCCAGTTTCAGAAACGGCGAATTCTGGGGACATCATTCTTGCAGAGTCCAAAGCATCTTATGTGATGATGGTGAATGGTGAACCCGTATTGGTTCATGAGCCTTGCCCAACGTGTATATTGGTCAATGATCGAGGTGTGGATGTTGTCGGCCTGATTGGCAACATTAATGTTCAACAAAACAACCAAGCCATTGCGTTGCTGGAAGACGAAATTTCAGCGTTGCAACAAGCCATCTTAGCGGGTGCTGATCCGTCAGAAGATTTCGAAGAACCCGCTGCTGGGGGCGCATTGAGTTCGTCCATTGGTGGTTTTGCCGTCATTCAGTACGATTACACGAGTGTGTTAGCAGAAGCTGGCTTTACGACAAGTTATACACCTCCCTCAGTTGCATTGCTTCAAGGCGACAACCTTGCAAATTTGCCGCCTCCTGGTGGTGAAAGCCTCAACGTAGCCATAGTCGAGGGTGACCTCACACCACTTGATTCAAAAGTGGGCTATCCAACCTCGGTCACATCGTCTGTGCTGATCCCTGCAGGATCTTTGCCGCTCACGGCTGATAGTTTTGTTATTGAGCCTGATGCATTGTCTACTCTTATCGCCGAACTGACCGCTGAAACAACCAGCAATGGTAAAGCACTAAATTATCGCGTGTCTGATGATGGGCGAACAATTACTGGTGAGGTGGATGGCGTAACTGTTGTCACCCTTGCTGTTTCCGCTGAAGCTTCAGGTAGAAATGTCGAACTCACAGTGACAATCACGCTTGATGGGCCACTCGACCATATCCAGGGCAACGATAGTGGTCTCGTCGCCATTAATGGTGATGTCATCGACATCACCTTGTCTGTACAGGGCGAAGACGCCGCGGGCCGACCATTGGATGAACCCATTACTGTCAATATCGCCATCGAAGATGGAGCGAATCCGACGGTCAATCCGCAGAACGTCACTCACAACGAAAACATCCTCGATTACGTCTCTGAGCCTATTGCGCTTAATGTTGGCACGAACAGCGATTTATTAGCGTCAGTGAGCTTTCTTTCCAAGCCTGCATTGGTTGCGTTCCTTGAAAGCATCACCAGTAATGGAGAGGCCACAAGTTTCAGCATCGGAGCTGAACAAATTTCGGTGTCCCTCGCGTCAGATCCCTCGCAGCAAGTTTTCAAGATTGATCTTGTTGAACTGCCATCGCCTGATTCTGACGACGGAGCTCAAAGCACCTCTGTCGGTGCCTATGGCTATGTTTTGACACTCAATGCGTCGATTGACCAAACGTCAGCGACCGACACGTCTGTTTTTCCTGTGTCTGTGATAGCCGTTGATCAGGACGGAGACAGCACCACGGGTGAGTTCTCGGTCAGTTTAAGTGATGGCGACAACGCCAGCGGAAAAGCCGCAGTGATCTCTGGTGACTTTGAGGTGGTGGAAGATAATACCGAGTCTGAAGAACAAGTTGCCAGTGGCTTCATTGAACTTGAAGCTGGCTCAGACAAGCTTATTCCCTCCACCTTGTTTATCTCCAATTTGGAAGACACAGAAGGTGTGCTGGGTTTGCTCAGTGAGTTGAATCTACTTAGCTCAAACGGTGAACCCATCAACTTTGCTATTCAGGCGGGCACCGAGCCCAATGTGATTGTGCTTCAGGGTACCCAGCCAGACAGTTCGCAACCTGATGGTGTGAAAGAGATACTGACATTTACGTTAACGGCCGAATCACAAGCGGGAAACGGTGCGACTGGCGTTATCGTTAGCTCGACTTTCGACGTGTTCGGACCACTTGATGAGAGCAATCAATCCCTCTTTAGCAATACGAAATGGGTAAAATTGGTTTCTACGACCAACGACCAATCTGAGCAGGTCGAGTCATTTGATATTCAATTCGAACTTCAACTGCGTGATTCAGACAACGATTTGCTGGAAGCGCCGATTGGTGTGACCTACACCGTGGTTGATGGCCAAGCGCCAACCATTAAGATCACGGATGTTGAAATCACTGACCCCCGTTTTGATGCACCTGCCAACATGGTTATGGGAGAACTTGGCCTTGAAACGGGCAGTGACCGTATTCAATCGGTGGTGTGGGAATTACCGCCAGTCTTCTTTAGCACTATTGCATCACTGACCAGCAACGGGAATGCGTTGACGCTGCAGTCAGAGCCGTCGGATATTAATGGCACATCAAAGACCATTGTTGTGGGATACCAGAATGACAATGATGAATTTGTGACGGTTCTATCCATTGAATTTATTCCAAACACGGAACAGTATTCAGTGACACTGTCACAATCAATTGACCAGCCTGATAGCGAAGCCGTTGCGCTTACTTTGGGGGCGAGAGTGACCGATTCTGATGGTGATTCAGCCGTAGGTGCGTTCAAAGTCACCATTCTTGACGGTAACGAACCTAGTCTTGCCCCAGATAATGTCAC
The DNA here is from genome assembly GCF_000621165.1 of Enterovibrio calviensis DSM 14347. Lineage (GTDB taxonomy): Bacteria > Pseudomonadota > Gammaproteobacteria > Enterobacterales > Vibrionaceae > Enterovibrio > Enterovibrio calviensis. Next base: position 233,980 of record NZ_KK211218.1, read on the forward strand.
CATGACGGATCCCGTTATTGGAGAAGTTAGCCAATCTCAACAGGTGAGTCTCGGCCTAGCACAAGGTTCCGACGCCGTTAAATCAATAGCGTTTTACGCACCTCCTGGGCTAGAGGCGTTGCTTGCAAGTCTGACGGCTAGCGGGTATCAAACGTCCTATTCGCCGAGTCCTTTTTCCGCAGATACAGACACCATTCGGGTTTACTTCGATGACCCTGCCTTGTCCAGTGCATCATCACCAGCCAACGACACTGACATATTAACCATTAGCTTGGATGTAGACGCAGAAGGCGAGCCGATCGGCAGCTATATCGTTGAACAGCATTACGCCATTGACCAAGGTGATGGCGCAATTGTTCTGCCAATAGGCGTACGTGTCGTCGATACGGACAACGATACCGTGTCGGATGAATTGACGGTGACCTTGAATGACCGTGATGGTGATGCCGGTTCAGCAGACGTGGTAGGCAAGGTGGAACTGACCGAGCCTGATTTGACGCCCAATGGCGCAGAAGTCGCTTACCCTGACGATTCATCGGTGACGGCGAAGCTGAAGGCAACCGATGACAGATTGTTGCCTTCAGACGTGCAAATTGACAGCTTTGTACTTACCGATCTTATTACTAACCTCAATGCCGTGCTCACCAGCGGCGGAGAGCCTGTTGTATTCACCTATGATGAATCAACCGCCACGCTGACAGGCAAAGCCAATAATGAATTGGTGATGACGATATCCCTCTCTGGGGTGCAAAACAGCGATGGGTTCTCTGTCGACGTCACACCGCTATTAACCTTGCATAAGCCGCTGGACCATCTTAATGACGATAAGAGCAACGATTCGGTCTCATTCAACGGCGATAAAATTTCCTTCAATATTGAACTGCAGACCAACGACTCTGATGGCGACACCTTGCATTCATTAGGTGCAATTTCGTTTGTGATCACTGATGGCGAACCGCCTACCATCTCAGAAGTTCCTCCTTTGTCGGTCGAAGAGAGCGATATCAATACCAACGGAACGGGACAGGATAAAAACAACGCGGGGACAACCCCTGGTGGAGTAGGGAATGATCAAGATACCGCGACAGGAAAACTGGTGCTCGATGCTGGCAGCGACGCTATCAAAGATATCTCTCTGGATGTGTCCGCTTTTACTTCACAAAACGCCGATAGCAGCCAAGACTCGGCAGGCAACAATATCCCCCTAAGTTCGCACGGCGAGCCTGTGACTTTGTCTCTTACCAGCGATAACAACGGCACCAAACTGTATACCGGGATGGCCGACACTCGAGCGGTGTTTACGTTAACCGTGTTTGCCGATGGCACGTACACCTTTGCGCTGCTTGGGGCACTGGATCATCCGTTGGGGCAAGATAACAACAGCCTCGCTATCAATTTTCCGTTTGTGGTTGCAGACAGTGATGGTGACGCCGCAACCAGTAATATCGTGGTTAACGTGCTGGATGATGTGCCTCTTTCACTTGAAACCGATGGGGTCGGCGTGGGTGGCGCGCAGTTGGTAACCGATGAGGGGGATGCATCAAGAAAAGTGGCGGTCATTCCGCTGCGAAATCGTGGTGCAGATGGTGCGTCGATTGAGTCGGTGACCATCAATGGTGAGGAACATGAGTTAGTACCAGGCATTAAGAATATCTTCACAGTGACGCAAGGAGAGGACGGTCAGGTACTGGGAACGTTAGCGGTACAAAGTAATGGCAATATGCAGTTTACAGCCGCTGAGAATGTCGATCATAGCGGGGCGGAAAGTAACCGAATTACGGAGACCTTTAGCTATAACATCGTTGATGGAGACGGTGACACCGTAGTTGGGTCAGCACAAATCATCATAGTTGATGGCTCACCTCAGCTTGTGGTGAGCAATGCCGAGGGAATTGAGGATCAGGGGCGCGAAGGGGATCCCGATGATGACATTGTCTCCAATCCGGCCGATGGCATTCCAATCAACATGTCCATTGATGTTGGAGACAGTGACCAAGGCGAAGGGGTCAGTCGAGTCGTAATTGATTTACCTGCTAACGCTCATGGCAGCTTCTATGCAAACGGAACGATATTGGCAATCACAGGAAACCAAATTGTTCTGCCGAGCAACGTGTTTTTGCCAGACGGAACTAATCAAATCTGGACGCTGAATGGCGTGACGTTTGTGCCTGATCAGGATTATTCAGCCGCATCGGGCGTGCCCACATTCACCGCTACGGGTTATGTCGAGAACGCCGATGGCAGTGAGCGGGAATTGGCGAGTCAAACGTTTACCATCACTGTCGAAGGCATCGCAGATGTGCCGCAATGGGATGAGAGCACAGTGCTTTATTACGCCATTGATGAAGACAGTGATGGTGCGGCGTTAAGTTTGAATGCAGAGCTGCAAGACAATGATGGATCTGAAACTCTGAGCTATTTGCTGTCGTTTGAAAGTGGTCAAGGCACGCTAGTGCTTAATGGGGAGATTCTCGCGCCCACCAATGGTCAGTATGTGGTGTCGTCTGCCGACATCAATAACGTGCTGGTGAAGCCTGACGCAAACTTTTCTGGGGACATTACGTTGACTGTGGTGGCCCAAAGCGAAGAGAGCGCCAATTTTGTTAACGACAAACAAACCGCAGAATCAGTGTCACAAACAATCACGGTGGCGGTCTCGCCCGTCGCGGATAGCACCACCTTAAAAGTCACGCGGATCAGCGGTGAGGAAGATGAATTAATCAACCTATCGTCATATATCAGCTTGACGAGCACGGTTGATTTGGATGGTTCTGAAGCTTTGTTTGTTCGAATTAGCGGCTTACCGATTGGTGCCAAGCTATTACTCGCTGACGACACAGAAGTTGACGATCAAGGTGGCGTTTACGAAGTGGCTTACAACGATATTGGTGGTTTGAGGCTATTACCGCCACCACAGAGCAATGTGGACTTCTCTTTGAGTGTCACAGGCGTTGTGAAAGACACGGCGATTGTCACTAATCAAGAAGGCGTGACACAAACAGAAACGAAGATATTCGAAACCAGTGCCAAAACCTTACCTATTGCGCTCAAGGGGGTCGCCGATGTGCCGGTGATCGACGCTGATTTAGGCAATGTTTGGCAGCCGATTATTGAAAATGGTGTTGATACGGGCATTGAAGCCACTATTGAAGAGGACAGTTCCGTCGCCTTGTCGTTCACGCTTACGTCTGGTGAAGATGGGAAATCGCTGCCAGAGGACAATTCAGAAACGTTAACCTCTTTGGTCACCAACATTCCGGAAGGGGTCACCCTGTTAGACACCAACGACAACGCCATCAATCTTGTTTATGCAGGGTTAGATGACAACGACCAGCCTCAATATCAAGCTAAAGTGGATGGCCTGTCTGACATCAAGTTGGTTCCGCCAGCAGGCAGCACAGAAGATATTCGGTTGACGGTTACTGTGGTAGTGACGGAAGACGATGGGGATTCTCGCGCCGTCGATAAAGATGTCATCGTGCATATAGAACCCAAAATCGACGCAGTAAATTACTCCCTAGACAGCCAAGGCACGGAAGACACCAACGTTGTAGTGAACTGGCGTCCCGATGTCGATCAGGGTTTTACAGATAACAACGAAGCAATCACAGGGATCTCGTTCAATATCGCGACTCAAGCGCTAACCGCGGGATACACACTGACCATAGTGGGCGAAACATCACCACTGACCTTTTCAGGAGGCAGTGTTGTATTGAGCAGTGCGCAAATCGCGGCATTGGTCGGTGGCGCTGATCTTTTGTTGAAAGCGCCAGAGAACGTTGATCAAGATGAAAACCTGAACCTGACGGTCACGCTAACCGTTGAGCAAACCGACAGCGATTCTAGCGCCACAGACTCGGCCATCATCACTGGCACCTTGGATGTTCGCATTGTTGCTGCGGTAGAAGATGACGGTAAGGTGACCTTGCTCGATGGCACTGATCCCGTCGAACAGCCCATTACTGATAGCGGCAGCGGCACTATTTCCTTGGCGTCGGATGACCACCGACTCGCCTTTGTAACGCCAGAAGGCATTAATACCGATGGCACCAGCGCCGAAGTCATCACACAAGTTGTGATTAGTTTTGTCCAAGATGCGAACGGCACACCATTCACATCGGCAGACCAAGCCTATTTTGATCAGTTCTATGTCCAAGGCGGCATCAACAACGGGGATGGGAGTTGGACTGTTCCAAAAAGCGAACTCGATACGTTGGCCATTTCCGTTACAGATCCCATTTCAGCGCCAGTATTTGTTAGCGTCACAGCGCTAGTTCAAGACCAAGGCGATGCCGGTGAAAGGGACGTCAGCGCACAAATTGAACAAAGCCCGATCATTATCGAGTTGGACTTCACAGGAAGCGTGACAAGTACCCAAGAGGCGGGTGCCATCACGGTGACAGAGCAGGCCATCACAGGTGTTGAAGACACACAAATTGGTTTTGGCGCTCAACTCGAAGACTTGATTCAGGTTGCCCCAGCGGATGCAGGCTCAGATGAACTCACGCTCGTGATCAGCAGCGCAGCGCTTACCGCCGCGGGTGCGAGGGTATCTGGGATGGAGTTCAACTTCGAAACCAGTGAATACGTGCTTAACGTGGATGTTGCAGCTGACGGCTCTGTGGATCTATCGGGCGTTTCACTTATTGTCCCTGAGCACTTTGCTGGTGATTTTGTGCTGCCTGTGAAGTTGGTGACCACGGATAAAGTGAGTGGTGATACCCAAGAAGCGACTGCCAGCTTTTCCGTATTAGTCACGCCCGTTGTGGATGGCATTTCTACATCAGTTAAAGTCCTTGAGACCGATGGGTTAAACAGTGAAAAGCAGCCCGTGGATGAAAGCGCCGAATGGCAACCCGTGGAAAAGCAGGCGCTGGAAGATGGCATCATTGAACTGGATTTTGCAACCGAATTGGTTGATGACGATACATTGCCAACCAAGGGCGTAGAAACCATCAGCAATGTGGTGCTTACCGTGGATTCCAATGTGGGCTTCTTCGTGAATGCAGACGGCACAAACCCCCAAAGCAGTATTACGGTTAGCAAGGATGATCTCGGCAGCATCCACTTTAAACCCGTCGAAGATTTTAGTGGCCTTGTCACTGTGACTATGAACACCACGGTTGTCGATACCGCATTAAACGACAATACGAGTAGCGCGGACTCGACGGCGACAGATACCATCACCACCCAAGTGTCATTCACGGTATTGCCCGTGAACGATCCGGTAACTTTTGACGGGGTAAACGAACCTATTTCTGGAACGGAGGATGAAAATATTCCGTTGACGGGTGTGGTTGCCGAACTGAATGACACTGACGGTTCAGAGCAGATTGTGTCAGCGAAGCTGATCGGTGTGCCTGACGACTTCAAATTGATTTCAACTGGCTCTCAATTAGTGCAGAACAGTGGGAATGGAGAGTGGACGATCAGTGTCACGGCAGGCAGTACATCACTCGTCTTTGACCAGATAGCGTTCGTGCCACCGAAAAACTTTAGCGGCACCATGGACGTGGTTCTAGAAGTGTATGCCAAAGAGGATGATTTAACGCTACCCAAGATGTACTCAACCACAGTGAACGTTGACGTTAACCCCATTGGTGACGGTATTGATTCGGACATCACGACAACCGTGTCGGGGACGGAGGATGAAAACATCATCTTACCGCTCGATATCAGCGTTATTGATAACAAAGATACTTATGATGGCACAGGTTTATCAGTGTCTGAGAATGCGCCAGAAATCATCAAAGTGGTACTCACCAATGTTCCTGATAGCGCAACCATTAGCTTGCCAGATGGCATATCAACAGGCAGTTCGGTAGAAAAGCAGTCGGATGGAAGTTGGGTGGTGATTGTCAATCAAACCACGTTATCAAGTCTGATTTTTACGCCCGGTGACGCCAACGAGCTGAACTGGAATGGGCAACTTGAAGTGTCCGTAAGGGCGATTGATAACGGCGTAGAAGCGGAAAGTGGACTGTGGGTAAATCAAGTGATCGATGTGACGGTGTCAGCAGTTAACGACGCGCCCGATCTGACAGTACCAGCATCAACGCAGCGTGCCGAAGAAGAAACGCCGTTATTGATCGAGTCCATCCAAGTGAAAGATGTCGATGTTAACGATACCAACGGCAGTGAAATTACGGTCCGCCTGAGTGCGGAAAACGGGACAATGAACCTGTCTCTGTCATCTCCGATTCCAACAGGCGTTACAGTCACTGGGGCGGGGTCTGGCAGCATGATTCTAAAGGGTGACTTTACGGCGATTAACCAAGTGCTGGCCACACATATTACCTACACGGGAGACACCAATTTCTCGGGACAAGACAGCATCACGGTCACGGTGAACGACAATGGAAATACGGGCACTGGCGGTTCGCTAACAGATTCCGAGTCAATCTTGGTAGACGTATTGCCGAAACCCGATATCCCAACGCTTGTGTTGAACAATGCTCAAACGGCGTCAGTTGGGGGCAGTATGTCTGCGATTATTCCTTTACTGGGATTAACTGCAGCACTGACTGACCGATCTGAAACGCTTGCCGTTGAAATTCGAAATGTCCCTTCGTCTCTAACATTTGTCGATTCAGAGGGCGCGGCGATAGGTATTGGATCTACGGGCGGGGTGCTGACACTGACGATGGCGGAATTAGCTCAATTGCATGTCATCGGGGATACAACGCTTAGCGCGAGTGTCGATGTGGTTGCCATCTCGACCACAACGCTGGGAGAAAGCGCGGAATCTGACAGCATCAGTTTGTCGATTAATGTGGTTGATCCTGCACAAGAGGCAATCACTTCACAAGACAATACGTTGGAGAACTTGGTGGTGTCTGGTGATGAGGCGGCGTCGCTAGTTGGCGGTGCTAATAGTGATACCCTCATTGGCGGGCTTGGCGCTGATATTCTGACGGGTGGCTCTGGCGATGACACATTGTGGGGCGGGCAAGAAGGTGAAGGCAATAGCAGCTTTGATAGATTTATGTGGTCGAGTGCAGATTTCGGTACCGCGCAAAATCCTGCCATCGACACCATTGAGGACTTCAACCCCGCCAAGGACATTTTAGATCTTAGTGCAGCCATCAATGTGAGTAGTCTCTCCAGTCTTTCTGCATTGACTGAACAGCTTTCACTTACAGAATCGAGCGGAAATACTCAACTGAATGTGCTGGTGGATGGCAATGTTACGCAAGAAATTGTCATGACAGGCGTGAGTTTAGATGTGCTGGTTAATGGCTCCTCGTCAGATATGACGCAAACCGAATTGCTCACCGCGGTCATTAACCGCGGTAGTTTATATCTAGGCGAGAATATTGGCACGAGTGATGACAATCAGCTTTTGGCGCAATCGGCAGGTGAAAGCCTATTCGGAATGGACGGCAGCGATACGCTGCAAGCAGGGAAAGGGAATGACATTCTGACTGGCGGCGAAGGCGACGACATTTTTGTGTGGCTAGAGGCGTCATTAAGTTCGCCCGCCAACACGGATGTCGTCACTGATTTCACGCTGGGACAAGACAAGCTCGATATTGGTCAAATCCTGCCTGATTTGGGTTCATCTCCAAGTAGTGGCGATTTACTGCCTTACTTCGATGAAGCATCTGTCGATACCGATGGGACGATACATTTATCACTGACATCAGATGGCGGCACGCAAAACATTGATCTCCAGAACATGGATCTAACCAGCGGGGGATTGAACTTGATTTCAGGCGCTTCAACCAGTGAAGTGCTCTCCGCGCTATACGAACAACAGGTGTTCAAATTGGACTAACTCAAAGGGCAATCTGTTAAAATCACAGCAATTAAATGCAACGCCGAGTCGATTGTTTCCATATTGAGACTATGCTGATAGAGGACATTGTAAATTTGGCCTCAAAATGTATCGGGACTTGGCATGAGCACAGAACAAAAAACATCGATCCTGACAGAAAGCGGAACTAACGAGCTTGAAATCATTGAATTTCGACTCGAGAAAACACAGCCGGATGGCACCAAGAAGCTGTGTTTTTATGGAATTAACGTAGCCAAAGTACGCGAGGTTATTCGCGTTCCAAATACAACAGATTATCCGAACGCGCAGCCTAACGTACTGGGCGTATTTTCACTGAGAGGGAAGCTCATACCCCTTGTCGATCTCGCGGGTTGGCTTGGAGTGCCTACACATAATACTATTGATACTAAAGTCGTTATCGTTACTGATTTCAACCGCATGTCCAACGGGTTTTTGGTAGACAGTGTCAGCCGTATACACAGAATATCTTGGGAGGAAGTCGAATCTCCGAGCTCATTCCTTGAAGCATCAGACCAAGATTGCGTGGTTGCGGTTGTGCGTCAGGATTCCAATCTGATCATGATTTTGGATTTTGAGAAAATCATTGCTGATATCAATCCCGAACTCAGCATGGAGAAATACGACGTTACGCAAGATAAGCGAGTCGTGATCGATGATGCCATGGTGGCTAAACGTGAAGCCAAAACCATCATGGTGGTGGATGATTCTGCCTTTATTCGTCGTTTGATTGAAAACACCCTTCGTTCTGCGGGTTATAACGTCATCACCGCTAAAGATGGCCAAGAAGCGCTGGATTCAATGATTGAGTTTGTTCGCTTGTGCTCTGAAGAAAACTTACCGATTTCTGAATTCGTTGATGGCGTAGTGAGTGACGTGGAAATGCCCAAAATGGATGGTATGTATCTCGTCAAACAACTCAGAGAGATCGAAGAATACAAATCCATGCCTATCGTTATGTTCTCGTCGTTGATGAGTGACGACAACCGTAAAAAGGCGATGGATTTGGGGGCGAATGACACAATCACCAAACCTGAAATTGGCCGTATGGTCGGCTTAATGGATGGCTTGGTGTTGAAAGAAAGCTAACGAAAGTCAGTTATTGAAATCGAGTAAAATGGCTTTGCCCATAATCGATAGTTCGACGACTAACAGCAAGCAGCCAACAAAAAAAGCGCCGTAACCTCGGCGCTTTTCAATTCTTAAACTCGCTACCCATTCACTGAAAATCACGCTCAGCGTCTTGGGACGTGCACGTAAAACCTAAACTTCGATCTAAGCAGATTGGTGCTCAGTGTGATGATAGGTATAGTAAACCAAACCGAGGAATATTAAGGCGCTGATTAGCGGAACAATAATACCCAGTCCCGGCCACATCATTAGGCCTGCCAATCCAAAGGACACGGCACGCAATGGCCATCCAATTGGCCCTTCCAAGTAACCCTCTAATCCACCGACTAACGCCCATGTACCAATAATGGCAAAGGTAGTCACGATGAATACTTGCTGAAAATCACCCGCAACCAGCGGTGTGTAGGCCATCAACAGAGGAACCAAATACAGCCCCTTGGCAATTTTCCACGCTTTGAAGCCGGTTGCCATCGGCGGTGTTTTTGCAATGGTTGCAGCGGCGAAAGCCGTCAAACACACAGGAGGAGTCACGTTACTGTCTTGCGACAACCAGAAGATAATCAAATGCGCCGATAGCAAGGCCAGACCAACCGTGGTTGCGCCTAAACCTTGCTCTAATAGGGTAGCTTTAAAATCATCAGGTACTTTGCCAAGTAAGTCGATTGCCGCTTCAAAAGACATGGGCGAGCCGAGCGACGCCAATTGTTCAGGTGCAACCAGCATGAATATGGTTTTGGCATCTTCTGGCAGTTGACCTGTGGCCAGCAATTCTAACAGTTGTTGTTCTGCGATTAAGCCATAGATGGCGGGTGCTGAAAGGGTGCCGAGAACGATGTATGAGGCAGTCACGGGCAAACCCATACCCAGAATCAGTGAAGCAATCGCGACCAGAACCAACATGATGAACAAGCTTCCGCCCGCCCAATCGTTGATCATGATAGAGAAGGTGTTACCGATGCCTGTGGTACTGATGACATTCACCACCAAGCCAATGCCCGTCAAAAGTACCGCTGTGGTGGCCATGTTTCGAGCGCCTTGCACTAAGGCATCAAAAATCTCTGCAATGCCCATTCGATTCGGCGAGAGCCAAGAGGCCACCACCACAGAGATGATCGAAATACCTGCCGCATAAGTCGGGGTAAAGTCTTGAACCAGCAAGGTGACCAGCACGACAAGTGGGATCAGGTAGTGCCAACCCGAAGCCAATACCGACAGCATGGATTGCGTTTCTGTTTCCACCTGATGAACGCCGGAACGTTTGGCTTCAACACGAACAAAAAATGCCACAGATAAGAAATAGATGAGTGCCGGAGCGAACGACACCGCGATGATTTCCACATAGGGAATCTGAGTGTACGACGCCATGATAAACGCGCCAGCGCCCATTACGGGTGGCATAAGTTGCCCACCTGTGGAAGCTGCGGCTTCGACTCCTGCTGCAAACTTAGGGGGAAAACCGGCTTTCTTCATCAACGGAATGGTAATCACCCCCGTTGATACCGTGTTTGCCACGCTTGAACCTGACACAGAGCCCATGAGACCAGAGCCAAGTACAGCAACAAACCCCGGGCCGCCAATGATCTTGCCTGCAGCTGCACGAGAAACGTTGATGATGTAGTCACCCGCGCCGGACTTCACCAAAAAAGCACCGAACAGAATGAACATGAAGACATAGCTCCATGAGATGCGAGAGATAGGACCAAACATGCCTTCTGAACTATAAAACGCACGGTACAGCATGGTTTCAGCAGAAAGACCGGGGAAGGAGAAAATACCGTCAATCCAGCTTCCCCACCAAACCACATAGGTAAGCGCAACCAATATCAAGCAAGGAATAAACCAACCCATGGTTCTACGAATCAGCTCTAACGCGATCAATATTGCGACGACCGAAAAGACCCAGTCTGTCATCACGAATGTAACGCCGCGCTCATACAGCGCATCTTCACTCAAAATGATGTAAATCAGACAAGCAACCGCTGCGATGGCAATACCGATGTCAATGATGAGGGCGAATTTACTTTTGCGCCATCTGGCTGCTGCTGGATAGGTCAGGGCGCACATGACAGAGAAGCCCGCGAAGTGAGCGGCAGACACCCAGAGTTCAGGCAATGTGGCGAGCGTATTAAACCAAATGTGAACCAACGAAATGACAACCCCAATCAGGGTGACGCATCGTGTTAGTAATGGAAAATCAGTTCGTTGGGTTAATTCGAACTGAGACAATGAATTGTCGATATCTGATGACTGGTTGGCGTCGCTGGATGGGTTAGTCATGCTTCCTCAAACGTGCATCTTGCTGGCACGAACTACTTTGATGTTACGACCCGTAGGTAAAGAGTCTCTTTGAGACGATGATCCAAAAGGGCATGGGTACAAAACAATGCATGTAATTGAAAGAAGAAATCGCGCTGCCGGAAGGGCAGCGCGCTTTCAATTACTTCGCGATGAGATGCGCAGGGATCTCAATACCTTGCTCTTTGTAGAAGCGAGCTGCACCAGGGTGTAGTGGAACGGGTAGACCGTCGATCGCTTTTTCGAGTGCCATGGCTTTTGTGGCTTTGTGAATGCCATTCAAAAACGCGAGGTTTTCATAAATTGTTTTGGTCAAAAGATAAACGTCGTCATCCGTAATATCACTGCGAACTGCAAGGAAGTTTGGCTGTGCGACAGTTTCAACCGCTTCCGTTTGACCAGGGTAAGTGTTCGGCTCAATCACAAAGCGCGTCCAAAGGTTATAACCACCGTTGGCTTCTTTCATTTGTTCATCAGTGAAGTTAAGAATGGTGATTTCATCACCCATTGCTGCAAATGCACGGGTCACTGCACTCACTGGCACACCGGCAGGTGTGTTCATGCCATCAACGGTTCCATTTTGCATTGCGTCGGCGCTAGCGCCATAGCCAAGGTAGGCGAAGTCCATCTTCTCGGTGTTAACACCTAAACCACCAAGGATTTGTAGACCAGAGCCTTCGGTGCCTGAATTCTTCTTACCAATAGAAAACTTTTTTCCGTCCATGTTGTTCATGTCAGCCATGGTGCCAGTTTTGGCGCTATCCGTTTTTACAACAAAGTGTTCCACGTTTTGCCACAGCATAGACACAGAGCGAAGTTCTTTCTGAGGACCAGATTGTTTCAGCTTGCCGTCACCAGACCAAGCCCATGCACCGTACAAACCTTGTAGAATCGCGAATTGCGCTTCATTCTCTCGCAATAACTTAATGTTCTCTCCAGAGCCCGCAGAGCTGATAGCAGAAAGGGAGAAATCATATTTTGGTGCAAGCTTCACTTTGCTAAGTGTTGCCAATGCAACGCCAACTGGGTAATAGGTTCCGCCCGTCGAAGCTGTTGCCAATATGTAATCACGATCTTCTGCGGCTGCACTGTTGACGCCAGTCAGCATGATGGCAGTCGATAGTGACAGTGTTTTAATCAGTGTTTTGATTTTCATACAACTCTCCAATGTTAAAATGTCCCTGGATGTTTGCGGCAATCAGATGCGTAGACGATGTCACTCAGCTTCTGAGAGTAATAGTGAGCAACGAAAGAATAGCCGAGCTTGTAAGATTTTTGTTAACAACAATGTGTAAATACAAACGTCGTCTCAGTTTTTTTCCCGATGTCCCGCCCGCGTAAGACTTTAGTCGAGCGTCCATTTTGACTTATGATGTTCGCTGACGCTGACAGAGGTAAACATGGCGAAACCTAATAAAAAGCTACCGACGCGATCTGTCGATATCGTATGTGGAAAGTGCAAAACCTTGCTATTCAAATACAAAAAAGGAGGCAAGGGCGCGTTAGTGAAATGTTTTAAGGAACGTATTGTGGTTGATTACACAGAGCGTCCATGTACTTGCCCGAAATGCGAGACAGTGTTTGCGAGAGATACGTTAGTACGCGGAACGCCAGCGTATAAAATCATTGGCGGAAAGGCGGCGTTGAAGTAATACAAGGATAAAGAAAAGAAGTTAGAGAATAGGGTTTGATGCCTGAGAGTGTGCAGAAGGTAGAAAGAAAAGGGATTTGATGAGAGATATTGCTGGCAATGCGTCAGTGAAGTCACTGCCAGCAACCTTAGAAATTAGATACCTGCGCGCTTAAACAAACCCGCCATCAACTTAGAGTTAGATTTCACACCCGTTGATTTGGTTTTGAACTCACCGGCCAGACGTGTATTTCCGATATCACGAGCGATGTGCTGCATGGTCAAATACATGTCTTTCGCTGACTTCATGCGGTTGGTGTCGTTCAATGGTGCCAACAGCTTAACCATGTCAGAACCTGTCATGTTCTTGTCAATCGCGTGCTCTTCGATAGCAGACAGTAGCTTGTCCAAATCGACAGTTGCATCAGAGCTTTCCACACCTTGCTTTTTCATTGCTTTCAGATTGCGGCGGCGGATCTGCTTGATAATGAAAGATGGGCGGTTGATACGTTTAAAACCCCAGTAACCCGCTGCGATAACGAGAGCGATACCACCAACCACGTATGGCCAGATAGGACCGGAAGATTCAGCAACGGTTTGGGCGGTAGTAACTACCTCAACGGCAGTAGAAGGTACATCTGACATCTTTTTACCTTAGTGTTCATATTGATGGGTCGTAGTGTCGCACTGTGGCACGAAAATACACTGTCACGCTTCACATTAAAGGAAACATCCTTCAATTGAAAAGTTCGTTTGCGGAATTTTTATGCGATCTGCATAGTAACAGACCTCGAAGGCATAGGCGTGCGTTAATTTCGGGTGAATAACGTACGGTAAAATGTGCATGAAAAGGTTTCATAAACGTTGCTTGAATGGGCTAGTGACAACGAGGTCGCATTGTCGAACTTGTAGCATGTTGAATCAGTGGGAAGGAAAGTGGGGCAGATCACTCAATCCCTCTTTCATCTAGCCATTTCTGCCAATCTCGCATTTTTGCGGTGAGATTGGCAGAAAGCACGGCAAACTGACTGCCAAGTTTCATGCGTTCATTGGCGGTATCTTTATCGCCATTGAGTGCCAGTTCGAGGATCGCGCCCGCTTCGCGGTGAAACGCCGCATGCAGGTCAACGACTTCCTTGTAAAAATCGCTCCGCTTGTGTTCACCATCAATACGATGATGAAGCCATTTCCCAAATGAACAGTTGTTGTCCTGCTTTACTTTGTCGGGTGTTGATTCGCATTCGCCGGTGTTAATCGCGGTTCTAAGTTTCTGTTTCCACGCGCCATGCGCACCTACGGCGTTATCGATTTCAGTTCTGATGGACATGCATTTCATCTCACACTTAAGGCAACTCATTTAAGCGTAGTGCGTGTAACCGTGGTGGGGCAAAACATCTTGCTAGTTCAAGGGGTAAGCATAAGAAAAAGCAGAGTCGTATGACTCTGCTTTGGATAAGATATGGTGGCGAGAGAATGCAATCGAGGCGATGTATCGTCTTTACTGTTTGCCGACGAAATTACATGCCACCTAGGCAGACGTATTTGGTGTTTAGGTATTCATCTAGCCCTTGTCGTGCGCCCTCACGACCAATGCCTGATTGTTTCACCCCACCAAATGGCGCAACTTCTGTTGAAATGACGCCTTCGTTAACACCGACCATGCCGTAATCGAGTGCTTCAGCGACCGCAAAAATGCGGTTAATGTCTTTGCTGTAGAAGTAACTCGCAAGGCCGTAAATGGTGTCGTTGGCCATTTCGATCAGTGACACATCATCGTGGAAGCGAATGACTGGGGCGATGGGGCCAAAGATCTCTTCCTGTACGATACTCATGCTGTGTTCAACATGGGTGAGCACGGTGGGTGCAAAGAATTGACCATCCAATTCTTCTCCACCAATACTGATTTTCGCCCCTTGCGCCAAGGCTTCATCCACCAAACGCTGTACTTTCTTTTTGGCATTGCCATCAATTAAGGGGCCGATGCTCGCGCCGTCTTCGATGCCATTACCCACCCTTAAAGAGGCGACTTCGGCGGTAAATTTCTCGACAAACTCATCATAAACAGCGTCATGGACATAGAATCGGTTCGCACACACACAGGTTTGACCGGCATTTCGGAATTTGGAGGCAATAGCGCCTTTCACTGCCAAATCGATATCAGCATCATCAAACACGATAAATGGCGCATTGCCGCCGAGTTCCATGGAAACACGCTTGACGCTTTCCGCGCTTTGGCGCATCAAAATACGCCCAACGTTGGTTGAACCCGTAAAAGAGATTTTGTTGATTTTGGGGCTACTGCAAAACAATTCACCTACCATGACTGCATCGTCGCTGGTGACAATTGCTAGCAAACCATCCGGTAATCCGGCCTGTCGTGCTAATTCCGCCACTGCGTATGCACTCAATGGCGTTTGCACTGCGGGTTTCGCTATAAAGCTGCAACCGGCCGCAAGTGCTGGCGCGGCTTTTCGGGTGATCATGGCGATGGGGAAGTTCCATGGTGTAATTGCAGCCGCCACACCGACGGGTTGGGTGATGGTCATGATTCTACGATCAGACAAGGGCGTAGGAATGGTTTCGCCATAAGCGCGTTTGCCTTCTTCCGCGAACCATTGAACAAATGATGCGCCATAAGCCACTTCACCACGCGATTCTGCCAAGGGTTTCCCTTGTTCAAGGGTCATGATCCTCGCGAGATCTTCTTGGTTATCCATGAGCAAATGATACCAACGCATCAGGATCTCACTACGCTGTTTGGCAGTGGTTTTTGCCCATGCCTTTTGCGAAATCTCGGCTTTTTCAATCACGGTTTCAATGGTTTGGCGAGAATGAGAGCGAACATAGCCTAAGATATCGCCAGTTGCGGGGTTATGGACAGGGATTGCACTGTTCACGTTTTCGCACAGCGCGGTAAGCAGGGAAAGGTTTTTGATCTGTTCCATTGTGAGCTTCCATTGTTAGACCGAGAAAGTGGTGTACCCCAGCGTCTTCACCCAGAACCTAAGGACTGAGGGCATATCCATAGCCTAACTATGTCCGAGCATGAGAGCAACAATCTGAAACGCCTTGGTTTCAAAGGATGGAAAATATGACCGGATTGTGTGAAGTGTGCAATATATTGAACGAAAGGTTGTTTGGTTATAAAGCGGAGAGCCGAGCTCTTATTAGAGAAAACGGCCAGCGAGAGCGCTGGCCGTTTGAGGACGTTTCAATGTGGTAAATGGTAATCGCGTTATTTCGCGACATTACCTGCTACGTTCATGATGTCCCATGTTCTTGAAAATGGCGGCGCATACGCGAAGTCCATCATGCCAAGTTGGCTGGTGGTTACGCCCATGGTAATTGCGACAGCCATGGCATCAATGCGATGTACTGCGCCTTTAAAGCCGATCAATTGCGCACCCAAAATACGCTTGCTGTCAGCTTCATACACTAACTTCATGTGCATGTCAGATTGCCCTGCACAGTAGTTGGTATGGCATTTGTCTTTGATGGTAATGGTTTTGGTATTGAAACCCGCATCATTCGCTTCGCGCTCGGACAAACCGGTGCGGCCTGCTTCTAAGCCGAGCACGCGAACACAACTGGTGCCGATAGAGCCAGGGAATTGCAGAGGCTCACCGTCCACTTGTGCGATGTTGTCACCAACCAAGCGACCCATTTTATTGGCACCCGTTGCTAGCGGAATGTATTGATGGCGCTGTGATACTGAGTGCCAAATCGCGGCACAATCACCTGCAGCCCATACATCAGTTAGGGAGGTGCGCCCCGTTGAGTCCGTTGTGATAGCGCCATTGGCCAAGGTTTCAATGCCAGTCTCTTTCAGGAATGCAGTGTTAGGTTTAACGCCTGTACACACGACGACGAGATCCGTGGCGTATTCCCCTTTATCTGTAACAATGCCAGAGACGGCTTCGTCGCCTGTGATTTTTATCAGAGATTCAGAGGTGAGAATCTCTACGCCTGCTTTCTCAAGTTCAGCATGAATGTGAACGCTGATTTCAGCATCGAAAGCATCAGGGATCAGGCGCTCTGCACGTTCGATCAAGCGAACTTGTTTGCCCTGATGGATCATGGCTTCAGCCACTTCCAAGCCAATGAAGCCAGAACCTATGATGGTGACATGCTGGCAGCTGTCATCTTCAATGGCTGATTTGAGCGAAAGGCCGTCTTTCATCACACGTAATGTGTGTACACCCGCTTTATTTAGGCCTTCAACTGGCGGCAGCACTTCACTGGCGCCTGTTGCAATCATTAGCCTGTCGTAGTGAACCACAAAGGTTTCGCCATTGTGTGTGATTTCAAGTTTCTTATTGTCAGCATCGACTTTGTTCACGCGATGACCGGTTTTAACCGTGACGCCACGTTCAGCAAATTGCTCAGGGGTGAATTCAGACATAAAGCCACTGTCGCTAAATTCGCCAGCCACGTAGTAGGGCAGGCCGCATGCGCCGAATGAAATGATCTCTGATGCTTCATACACAGTGATGTCTGCGCTCGGATTGACGCGTCGTGCTTTTGCTGCTGCGCTCATGCCAGCCGCTTCACCGCCAATGATGATGATATTCATGTTGCGTTCCTCGTGGGCAACTCGCCCTAAAAACCAGAAATGGGGGCGAATGCCCCCAAATTTAAACGTGTTGTTGATTAGGCTGTGGCGTCTTCGCCATCTAGGTTTAGTGGCTTATCTTCGTTAAACACGGCCATGTCGGTTTGTCCCATTAACTTACTGGTGACTGACCCTGCGGTGATAGAACCCGACACGTTAAGGGCGGTGCGTCCCATATCAATCAACGGTTCGATTGAGATAAGCAGACCTGCTAGTGCGACTGGGAAATCAAGCGCTGACAATACAATCAGTGCAGCGAAGGTTGCGCCACCACCGATACCAGCGACACCAAACGAACTGATGGTGATGATAGCAATCAAGGTCACGATAAAGCCGATATCCAGCGGGTTAACGCCCACGGTAGGTGCAATCATCACGGCCAGCATGGCAGGGTAGATGCCTGCACAACCGTTTTGACCAATGGTTGAACCAAATGATGCAGCGAAGTTTGCGATGCCATTTGGAATACCCAGTGCTTTTTCTTGGGTCTGAACGTTCATTGGAATCGACGCAGCACTGCTACGAGACGTGAAGGCAAAAGTCAGTACTGGGATAATTTTCTTCAAGTGACGAACAGGGTTGAGGCCGATCAGCGCGATGATGCCCAAGTGAATTGCAAACATGGTGAATAGCGCGCCGTAAGAGGCAATCACGAAGTTAGCCAGATTAACGATGTCTGCGTAGTTTGAGCCTGAAATCACTTTCGTCATCAGTGCCAATACACCGTACGGTGTAAGACGCAAAACCAGTGTTACCATTCTCATCACGATAGATTTTGCCACCGCAATGAATTGTTCAAACGATGCGAACACCTCTGGCTGCTTCTTGGCGATGCCCGTTGCGGCGATACCGATAAAGATAGAGAAGATCACCACGGCAATTGTTGACGTTTTACGTGCGCCAGTCATGTCTAGGAATGGGTTTGCAGGAATGAACTCAAGGATCATGTTGGCAAATGACAGTGATTCCACTCGGCCGAGATTGGTTTCTAAAGATTGGCCGCGAGCCACTTCTGCTGCGCCAGCGGTTAAGCCGTCAGCGGTTAAACCAAACATCAAGGACCAAGCAATACCCACGAGGGCAGCAATCATGGTGGTGACGACCAACACGCCAATACTCATACCACTGATTTTGCCGACAGAAGATCCGCCTTTTAGCTTAATGATTGCCGAAATAATCGACACCATCACCAATGGGATAATGATCATTTGCAAAAGCTTCACATAGCCTTTTCCGACGATGTCGAAATAATCAATGCTTGCTTTAATAATATCCGAACCGGCGCCGTAATAAAGTTGTAATAGGCCACCAAATACAACACCTAACCCTAAGCCGGCAAATACGCGCTTAGTAAAAGGAACGTGTTGTGATTGTAGTCTATAAAGAAAATAGATAAGTCCGATGAATATTGCTAGGTTTAATATAACGCTTAAGGCCATTTGTTATTCCTTAATGATGATAACGGGCTAAATAAAAATAATGATGTATTTCCTGTCATGTTTTTTGTCTTGATAGACGACTATACATTCAGCGTTATACCCCCATTTTCTTTGAGTTTGGGATGATATGACAGCTTATTGGGTATATAAATCAATTCAATATAACCAAAAGATATAAGTTATAAATCGAGCATAATTAGCGTCTATTTTATACAATTGTTTATTTATTGTTTTCGTGTTTGTTGCTTTTGTGTTTTATTTTGGTTTTGATTTGGTGTGCTTTTTTTCGTCCGGGGGATTAGTGTTGTTCACGTGGTATGAATATACGGTGATAAATTTATTTTTAGCGTGACGATTATCTAGCATATTAAAAAAATAAAGCGTCGAAATGCATTCACTTCATTTTATTGCATCCCTTGCATGACAGGGCAATCTACTCTCCCTCATTACCGGATTGCATCATGTATCAGTTACAATTTTTAATGTGATCTGCGTCACTAATATTAATTGGGTCAGTGTTAACTTTGGTCTAGATTTTTAGATATACATCAGCACGCAGAACCGGAAATCGATGAACAGACATGCTCATTGGGTGTCGGCTGGTTCTGATACAAAAACGAAAAATCTTACGTGTCAGTGACCAGTTAGGGGCAATTTATGAATAATTTAACTCTGTCGGCGTTAGCGATTGCTTTAGCCATGTCGGTTACCGCCTGCCAATCAACATCAGAGCCCGCTCAAATCGCAAGTGAAACGAATGGTTCTTCCCAACAAAGCACAAACACTCTGGAAATCTACGAAAAAGCTAAATCAGACTACGCAGAATGGCTGAGTAAGATGGAAGAGAGTCAGGCGTTGCGCTTGTACAGTGCAGATGCTGTTGATGACTTGTTTGATGCTTGGGAGGAGGCGGTCGATGTTTATTCTGATTTTGATGCTGACCCTGAAAAAGCGGTAGAGAGTTATTCGATGTTTTCCTCTGGCACGTACGCTGAAACCTTCGAGAAACGATTAGGTGAAGTCGCCGCGTTGCATGCGGAGCTACTCATCCTCAAACAAACAGCCGATAACCTGCTAGCTGAAGCAATCACTGAGATGGCTTACCTCGATTCTATCAATGCGGATGAGGTGTTCTCCTCACGTTACAAACGCATTGCCAAAGAATACCGCTCGCTTTTCGAGTATGTCGCAGACAATGATTTAGATGATGCACAAGTTAAGCAGATTCGATTCTTAGAGAATGCAAAATCGTTAGAAATAGCGGTGGTGCTGAAGCGAAATATTGAGCCATTGCAAAAAGAACTCGCGCTGCTGCGCCAAGAAGGGTTCAAAACTATCGCGCCAATCAGTTATGCAAAGGCGAATGCATCTCTAGATCAAGCGGAAGCGACAGTGTCTGCGGACCCTAGGGCTGTTGACGTTATCGAACAAGCCGTATTCTTGGTTAACTTTGAAATCGATCATCTCCAACACATTGGTTTGGAAGTTAAACGCTTTAAAGGCGTGAGTAATGGGAAGTTCGAACCGTTGATTTTGGCGCTGGAAAATCAAATTCACCGCATATCACAGGCACTCGATAAGCAGGATTTAAGAGACAAGCCGATCAAGCAACAAACGGACCTATTGGCGGGACAAGCGGAAACTCTGGTTAAGTCGTTAAATAGTCAGCCAGACGTTGATCCACAGCTAGCAGAGCTGATGGCGAAGTTGGATGAAGTGAACAGTGATTTGTCTAACACGGAGCAACAAGTGGATGTTCTGTCTGCGCAAGTTGTCACCCTGGAAGCAAAGAAAGCCTCTGATGAGAGCTTGATTGATGATTTACGTATGGTGATAGACACCATCAAACCTACAGATAACTCTGTTGCACCAACCGAGGATTCTTCATCGGTGGCAGAACCAAACGGTGATGGGACTGAGCAACCTAAAGTATAAGTAGATTGAAGTGATTGCTGAGTCGGCAATAGCTTCAACGTAAAACGTGCCACTAAAAAGCGTTAATCCAAAACCTTTGAACCAACACTCTAGATTTAAAATCAGTGAATAAAAAAAGCGCCTTCGTCGGCGCTTTTTTGTTGGAACGGGCAGAGTAGTGCATCATGTCTTTGAAAGTATATTACGCACTCAAATAGTAGTGATGGTTAGCCTTCTTGGCTAACACGCCGTCATTGACCATCGTTTCGAACAATGCATCTACGTCATCATTTGTTAGCAAGAAATGCTTACAGACTGCTTTCTTCGAACAGGTAATGACGCCACCTTTCACTGCAGCTTCAACACGCTGTGCCAACGTCAGTGTCGATTCATCCTGTTCATTTTTCGGGCTATCTTGGTTAACAACCACGTCGAAATCGGCTCTGTGTTCGAGGTATCCCATCGGCTGAATGATGTTTTCCGGCGTAATATCGATTTCAGCATGGTGCTGATAGAAGCGACGGAAGCGTGTTTCTTCACCAATCACACCAACAAAGAATGCTGCGAACAAATCCAGCAAGATCGACAAGAATACGACCAAACCAAACTGAGCCGTTTGCTGCGATACCTGAAACGCATCAGCGAGGCTGTCGATCAATCCAATCGCAGAACCTTGAGCGACAGGCGGCAATGAATCACGTTCTGCAGCTAGTCGAATTTGCTCTTCTCGCAGGGTGTTGTTTTGTGCCTGAATGCGGGTCACGCCTGTCGCGATCCGTTCCATTTGAATGTATTTTTCAGCGGCGAGATTGTTCAGGTCGATCTGTTTTTCAATCGCATCGATTTGGCGATTGTATGCATCGACTTTTGCTTGTTCTATGGCGATAACACTTTGTGCTTTGTTTGTGGCGCTATTGATACCGCCAACACTTCCGCCAATCGAAATCGCGGCAAGTACTAGGTAGAACGTCAGTGCAGTAAACGAACCCACATAATTACGATGTGCTCGTCGCTCTCCAAATTCGTACCAAGCGTAAAACTTACCCGCCTCGAAGATAATGGCCAAGGTACCAAACAGCGCCTTCATCATCGGGCTGTCATCTATCGAGAGGAAAAGCAGAAGTGAAAATACCGTTGAGGTGACCACAGCAGCGCCAGTGAAGCTGTAAACGCTGATCATGGCGAAAGGGCCTTTAGGGTAACGATACCCGAGCATATTTTTGTAGTGCATAGTTTTCTTTCAAGTCACGGTATGAAGGGCGGGGAGGATACCGCATTGGCGGCGTTCCATCTGCAACTGTGACCTAACTAACAGTTTGACTGCTGCTTTCACGAGCAAACTGTTAGCGTTTTATACGATTTTGCTTTCGTCAGTAGCGAGATTTCATGAACATAGCGTCAGTATCCCTGCTCCGATTGCATCGCCCAAAGGTGCGCTGCGACTAAAGCACGCCATGGTGAAAAGCTTTTCAGCCAAGCTTGTGTTTCCTTTTCAGATGGTTTTTCATCGCAACCCAGTAACCGTTGAAGGTTTCTGCGCACCGCAACATCGCCATGTAACGATCCATCCAAATAGCTAAAACCTCGCAACAGGGTGTAACTGACCGTCCAAGGGCCAACGCCTTTGATCGCCAGAAGGTCTCGAGAGACAGCGAACGGATCGGCGCTGAGTGATAAATCGAGTTCGTCATTAACCAGCATTTGAGCAACACGCTGAATGGTGGTGGCTTTGCTGTTTGAGTAACCACAACCGCGATAGGTTTCGATGTCTGTAGAGGCGAGCATGCTTGCGTCCGGTGAGCACCAAATACCACTGCTATGAGGCTTGCCTGTTGTTTCGATGAGTCGTCGGCGAATAGATACCGCCGCTTCTACACTGATGAGTTGCCCTGTAATCGCCCAAGTAATCGCTTCAAAAGGCGTGACTGTTTGGGGAATCCTTAAGCCGCTATGGTGTGCCAGCAAACGTGAAATATCAGGGTGAGAATGGTATTGGCTCTCAAAGGTATCAATGTCCTGATCTAGACCTAACATGTGTGCGAGCAACGCCGTAAGTGATGCGTTATCAAGGGGAGACGTTACTGCATCTGCATCGAGTTCAAGTCGTGCATTGTTATCATTTAACGCCAAACTTAAACAACAAGGAATGCCATCAATTAACATGCCTTTGCGAAGCAGGTTACCGTCCACTTTCTCTGCCAATTCCGTTTTGTCTCGTTGGTGAAAAGCGAGAAAGTCACGGTGTCTAAATGTGCTTGGTAGTGACGTTGTCACGGAAAGATTGGCCTTCATAAGGTTGCTCCTAATGCATCGTGAAACCAGCGTAAACCGCAGCGTGTGACAAGGCGAGAGAATTCACCATAACGCACTATAACTGAATATTTTGATGGTCATTTATACAAACTGCCTCACAGAAGTACACAAAAACGGCTAAGTCAGCCACTGGAAAAACCAAAGCGAATCCAATTATTGTTTGGTTTATCAGTTGCACTGTGTCTCTAGAACAAATACGACTAATTCCCAATTCTTGGTCAGAAAGTCTTAGCAACGTGTTGGTATCATTCCCGAAATCGCATGCTAAATCAGTTGGCTGTGGTCTTGGGATTTATACATTTACTAAAAAGAGTCGTTAACGACACGGAGGTTGGTGATGAGCTATTTCATAATGGCTTTAAAGAAATACGCAGAATTTTCTGGAAGAGCGAGAAGAAAAGAGTACTGGATGTTCATCCTGTTCTATCTGATTTTCTCTATTGTTTTGACCTTTATTGATTCAATGCTGGGGACGATGTTCCTGTCATTGATTTTCTCATTGGCCCTGCTTATACCAAGTATCAGCCTTACAGCAAGA
The DNA here is from genome assembly GCF_000621165.1 of Enterovibrio calviensis DSM 14347. GTDB lineage: Bacteria > Pseudomonadota > Gammaproteobacteria > Enterobacterales > Vibrionaceae > Enterovibrio > Enterovibrio calviensis. The sequence continues at coordinate 257,647 of NZ_KK211218.1, forward strand.
AGGCTTCATGATACTGGACGAAGTGGTTGGTGGCAGTTGATTGCTTTAATCCCTTTAGTTGGCGCCATTGTTATGCTGGTTTTCCTTGTTCAGGACAGCAAAGAAGACAATCAATATGGTGCGAACCCGAAAAGCATTAAAGCAGGTGTGACGGCTTAACGAGTCGATCTAGCCCTGAAAGTGATAATCACTGTCGTTGCGGTTTGATATGGCATTGGCAGTGATTTTTTATCGTTTTGTTTTGGCCAAGTCTCCAGAATCGACATTTTAGGTAGTTTGGACAAATATCGAATAGGGGATTTAGATATGTGGAAAACAGTACTGATTTTTCTGATGACAGTGGTTATGTCAGGTTGTGATTTTCCTACAGAATCTATGGATGAGAAGTTTGGAGAGCAAAACTTCAATTCAGCAATATCTCTAATTGAGCTGCATAACGTGCGCAACGGTAGCTACCCACAACGTCTTGACGATCTGGAGTTTCTCGGCGAGTGGGATGCTATTTGGCTATCATCTGTCGAGTACACAAAAACAGAAACAGGATATAACCTGTTTGTGAATAAAGGCTGGGTATCAGAGCCTGACCTAAAAATATCGACGAGGTTTAAGCAAGGCTTGGGCTTAGAAGAATCCAACATTACTTGGGTTAACGATTAAACCAATAAGCCTTATCGGCTCATCCCCCCATTTAGTCCATACCAAGATAACGCCTTTCAGGTCGTCCGACACTGCCGTAATTTACCTGTGCTTCTAACTCTGATGTGCTGACCATATATTCAAGGTAGCGACGCGCCGTGGTGCGGCTTGCACCAATCAAGCTGCCGACTTCTTCAGCGTTGAGTGAGTTCTCAGAGTTATCAAACACCGCGCGGATTTTATCCAGTGTGATGACGTCGATGCCTTTAGGTAGTCGCAAGGTGTTGGTGTTAACTGTGCTGTCCAATGAAGGTGCGGATGTCATGCGTTGAGGCAGCAAGGTATCGACATCGGTTTGTGCCAGCGACTCCATAGCGCGAAGCTTTTCTAAATGCGCAGCATACTGCCCAATGACTTCTTGTAAGCGTTCAAACACCAAGGGTTTGAGAATGTAGTAAAACACGCCACTGCGAAGGGCTTCCCTTAGCGTATCGACTTCTTTGGCCGCGGTGATAAGAATGACGTCAGTTGCGCAGTTGTTAGCGCGTAGCTTTCGCAGTAAATCGAGCCCTGTACCTTTAGGAAAGTGATTATCGAGCAAGAGGAGTTCGGGCTTAAATACTTCCACGAGGTCTTCCGCATCTTCCAATGAATGGGCGATGCCAACGAGTTCTACACCCTCAATTCGGGCGAGAAATCGCTTTTGAATTTCAGCAATTTGAACGTCATCTTCGGCGATAACAACACGGATATTTTGAGTCATAGGTACAGCTTTATCCTTGTGTCTCGGACTTTATGTCATTTTAGTTGTTGATTGTCGGGCCAGCTTTAGGAATGTACACGGTGAAGCGACTTCCTTCATATTCTGTGGGTTCGAGCAAAATTGTTCCCCCCAATTTTTGCAGCAGCTTTTCGACAAGGTGAAGCCCAAAACCATGTCCTTCGCCTTGTTTGGTTGTTACACCTTTTCGAAAAATTTTATCTTGCTGATGCTCTGGGATACCGCTGCCTTCATCTTCTATTTCGAAAATTAGGTCATTACCCAAGTCGGTCATTGAAAGGCGAACATCGGTACGGCGATTTTTCAATGTGGCTTCCAAGGCATTGTCTATCAAGTTACCGATGATGCTCACTAGCTCTTCACGAGGGATGTGATCAGGAATCTCCTTCATGCTGCTTTCTGGGTCAATTTCGAGGTGCAAGCCCAATTCTTTGGCTCGGTTGTACTTTCCTAACATGCAACCGGCGAGGATAGGGTCGGGAACAGCCTCGACAAGAAGCTGAATCAGGGCTTGATGGCTCTGGGTTTCTTGCCCTATCAGCGCGAGCGCTTCGTCATTTGCACCCAGTTCGATTAAACCCGCAATGGTATGAAGCTTGTTGGAGTATTCGTGGGATTGGCTACGCAATGTGTCAGCGTATTGCTCTATTTGGCTGAGTTTTTTACTGATAGCATCGAGTTCATCTTTACGTCGAAAACTCGATACCACACCGGTAATGTTGCCATCTTGCAGCACGGGAAGACGGTTAACGATGAGGTTTCTGTCTTGCAGCCATACGTCCTTATCGATTTGTGGTGCGCCAGTTCTAAGCACATCCATTAAACGGCTGTCTGGCAGCACGTCTTCGATAGGGCGTCCGGTCAGTTTGGTATTAGCATCCAACCCTAAGGTATCAATGGCTGCACGGTTGAACGTAGTAATATTGCCATTTCCGTTGACCGCGATAATCCCTTCTCTAATTGACTCTAACGTTGCGTTTCGTTCCTGAAAGAGGCGTCCAATTTGTTCTGGCTCTAAACCAAAAATTGCTTTCTTGAAGTGTGAGGCAAACCAAAGCCCAGTGAGCACGCTCAAGCCGAAACTCAACACGATCACCATATATAGGGTGTTTCTGTATCGGTCGATAATGTTTTCAACCGTATCGAGCATAAAGCCGACGGAGATAATGCCAATGACGTTTTCATGGTTGGCATCAAAGATAGGGGCTTTACCTCGCACGGATGCGCCTAGGCTCCCGATTGCCTTTTGTATATACGGTTTTCCATAGAGGAGCGCTGGTTCGTTGTAATCGCCATCATCGTCATACATGGGTTTTCCTAAGCGCTTCCATGAAGGGTGGGCGAGTCGGATTCCGTTTCTGTCTCCAATCACCACAAAGCGCGCATCGTTGATATCGGCGAGTTCGAGAGTGAGCGTTTGAAGGAATTCGCTGTCACGATTATCTACAGCGTCGACGACTTCGGGTATTGAGGCGATGGTTTTTGCAACGTGAAGCGCTCGTTGGCCGATTTGCTCATCAAGAGAATGGCTAAGGTACCCTAATGCAAACACACCAATCAGTCCGGTTTGCAGCAAGGCCATCAGACCCAAGATGAGCATCATGCGGGTTTTGAGCTTGAGAGAGCGAAGTGAAAACATAAATCTGAATGCGCCTTGATAACAACTTTATAACTTAATGGTAGCGGTATTATCTATCTCGTTGAAATAGTGATTCTTTGTGGTCTGTCACGTAAGTGAACAATATGAACAAAACGTTTTTAATAGTTTAAAAAAACATTAAATCCACAAGGTTTCCAATTGGTCGTTCAGTTAATAGGTTGAATGGGGTAGGACAACAGTAATTTAACAAAACAATAATTATCGCGTCCAAAGGACGGAACGACACAAGGAAATATGTATGTTTTCAAAATTGTTCGCTAAAAAGCGCGCTATCGTCGCTGCGATTGCATTAACGTCTGCAATGACCGCGGGCGCGGCATCAGCTGCGGTAGAAGAAGTACACTTCCTCATCCCTGGTGGTGCAGGTGGTGGCTGGGATGGTACTGCACGTGGTACGGGTGAAGCACTGTCAAAATCTGGCTTAGTTGAAACGGTATCTTACGAAAACATGTCTGGTGGCGGCGGCGGTAAAGCGATCGCACACTTGATTGAAGTTGCTGAGCAATCAGAAAACACCTTGATGGTGAACTCTACGCCTATCGTCATTCGCTCTCTCTCTAAAGTGTTCCCTCAATCTTTCCGTGATTTGACGCCGATTGCTGCAACGATTGGCGATTACGCCGCATTCGTTGTGCCTAAAGACTCTAAGTACAACAGCTTCAAAGAAATTGTGACTGACTATAATGAAAACCCTCGCTCAGTGGCAGTTGCTGGCGGTTCATCACGTGGCGGCATGGACCACCTTGTTGCGGCGATGGCATTTAAAGCGGCGGGCGGTGATCCGAAGCGCGTGAAATACGTGGCGTATGATGCGGGTGGAAAAGCCATGGCGGGTATGCTTTCTGGTGAAACCCAAGTGCTTTCTACTGGTTTCAGTGAAGCACTAGCGCTGAAAAACGCGGGTGAAGTACGCATTCTTGCTGTTACCAGCGATGAGCGTTCTCCAGCAGCTCCAGATGTACCCACCCTGAAAGAGCAAGGTTACGACGCGAGCTTCGTTAACTGGCGTGGTTTCTTCGGTGCGCCAGGTCTGTCTGATGCACAAGCAGACGAATACGCACAAACACTGGAAAAAATGTACGCAACAGACGAGTGGGTAGAAGTGCGTGACCGTAATGGTTGGACTGAAATCTTCAAACCACGCGCAGAGTTCGTCACCTTCCTTGAAGGTCAAGAACAAGAAGTGGGTGGTTTGATGAAGGAACTTGGCTTCCTACGTTAATCATGAAAAACACGCCGAGTTCTTAGGCCTCGCCCTAAAGCTCGGCGTTCTTATTTCTGACGGGCTTGCTCGTTTGTTGTTGTATCAAGGAGTGTCAGATGGTTGTCACTAAAGACCATATCGGTGGTCTCGTCTTTCTCAGTCTTTCAGTGGCATATGGTGTTTATGCTCGCGAAATACCTATGTTTCCCGGCGATGAATATGAACCGTTTAATGCGCAAACGTTACCTATCTTTCTTTCTTGGTTGGGCGGCATTCTAGGATTTCTCATGCTGGTAACGGCGCGTCGTGACGCTGGAAGCAAACTCTCTGTGGCTGGGCTCGATTTTCTGCTGGTCGCGAAACTTCTCGTTCTGATTATGATTTTTGCGTTCGCCCTTGAATGGGTGGGCTTTACGTTATCGACGATTCTATTTTTAGTGGGCGGTTATTGGATCCTCGGCGAACGCCGACCAAAAATGCTGTTCATTGCATCCGTGCCTTTTGCTGTTGGCATCTGGTTTGTTCTCGCGAAGTTGTTGGATATCTATCTCGCACCGGGTCGCTTCTTTACACAAGTTTTAGGAGGGTAAGACGATGTGGGAAGGAATATCTACTGGCTTAGGTACCGCCTTAATGCCGTTCAACCTGATGATGGTCGTCGTTGGCTGTTTTGCAGGCACTTTCATCGGCATGTTGCCGGGTCTTGGGCCTATTTCTGCCGTCGCGTTAATGATCCCAATTACTTACGGCCTTGATCCTGCGTCTGGCATCATCTTGATGGCAGGTGTGTATTACGGGGCGGTATTTGGTGGCTCGACATCATCTATCCTGATCAACGCGCCGGGCTGTGCAAGTACTGTTGTTACAGCGTTTGATGGCTTCCCTATGGCGCAACAACGCCAAGCGGGTAAAGCCCTTGCGCTGGCAGCGTACTCATCATTCACTGGTGGCACGATTGGCGCAATCATTCTGCTTTTTGCCGCGCCGGCATTGGCCTCGGTATCACTCAGTTTCCAATCTTCTGATTACTTTGCGCTGATGATCCTCGGTTTGACTGCTGTTTCAGCCTTCGCGGGCAAAGGCCAAGTGCTGAAAGCCATGGCGATGACCGTCTTCGGTTTGATGATTGCCACGATCGGTACTGACGCGATCACAGGCGCACCGCGCTTTACCTTTAACAACATCGATTTGGTGGATGGCATTAGCTTCTTGTTGCTTGCAATGGCGACGTTTGCGCTGGCTGAGGTCGTTACTACGGTGATGAAAGGGCAGCACAAAGAAGAAGAGCAAGACATGGACATGGCTTCGCTAGGCAGCATGAAGCTGTCGAAAGAGGAAGTGAAAGAAGTGGCACCGACCGTGGCGCGTTCTTCCATCTTCGGCTTTATTGTCGGGGTGTTACCAGGGGCGGGCGCGACGATTGCTTCCTTCCTTGCTTACGGTCTTGAGCGAAACCTTGCGCCAAAACGCTTAAAAGAGAAGTTTGGTAAAGGTGCTTTGCGCGGTCTGGCAGCCCCAGAATCCGCCAACAATGCGGCATCAACGGGATCATTTGTGCCTTTGTTAACCTTGGGTATTCCGGGGTCTGGTACAACAGCCATTATGTTGGGTGCGCTGATTGCTTACGGTATTCAGCCGGGGCCACGCCTGTTTATTGATAACCCTGATGTGTTCTGGTCTGTGATCATTTCCATGTACTTCGGTAACTTGGTGCTTCTGATCCTGAACTTGCCATTGATTCCTTATATTTCGCGTTTATTGGCGATTCCACGTCCAATCTTGATCCCGTTGATTTTGTTCTTCTCCATCACGGGTGTGTACTTGGTGAGCTTCAACACCTTCGACATCAATATGATGGTGTTAATCACGGTGGTGGCGATATTCCTCAAGCTGCTCGATTTCCCGATGGCTCCGATGCTTCTCGGCTTCATTTTGGGCGGCATTATGGAAAACAACCTCAGTCGCGCACTGATTATCTCTGACGGTAGCTTGAGCTTCCTGTGGGATCGTCCGTTAACGCTGACCATCATGTGTATTTCGATTTTTGTGTTGTTACTGCCTCTCATTCGTCGAGTGCTCGACAAAATGGGTATTGGCGTGAAAATACAACCGAATAACGCACAAGTAGACCGTGGCGATGGCTAGGAGGAAGAATGCACGATGCATTGTCATCCTTTAGGGTGTTGGATTTAACCAATGTACTGGCAGGCCCATTCGCCTGCCATCAATTGGCGCACTTAGGTGCGGAAGTCATTAAAGTCGAGGTCCCCCATAGTGGGGATCTTGCACGTCAATTAGGTGCCGATGCGGATTTAAACCGCGAGAAAATGGGCATTTCCTTTCTTGCACAGAACTCAGGTAAGCGCTCCATTACCGTCAACCTCAAACACCCAGATGGCAAAGCCGTGCTCAAAAAGCTGGTGGAATCTGCGGATGTGCTGGTGGAGAACTTCCGGCCGGGTGTGATGGCGCGGCTAGGACTCGACTACGACGTGTTGAAGACGGTAAATCCCAAGCTGATTTACTGCGCCATTTCTGGCTACGGTGCTGACGGGCCAATGAAGAACCTGCCAGCCTATGATCAAATTATTCAGGGCATGTCTGGGGTGATGTCGATAACTGGCGCGCCGGACAATGCGCCGTACCGCGTTGGCTATCCCATTGCTGACACCATTGGCGGTATTACTGCGGCGTTCGCGATTTCCTCGGCGCTAGCGGGACGTGCTCACTCGGGTAAGGGCTGTTTTATTGATGTGTCCATGTTGGAATCAACACTCGCCACCATGGGATGGGCAGTGTCTAACTTCCTCGTCGCAGGCCGTGAACCTCAGCCTATGGGCAACGACAATGTGACGGCCAGTCCTTCAGGCGCATTTAATACCGGAGATGGCCTTATCAATATCGCTGCCAACAAGCAGGAACAGTTTGAAGCCATTTGTGATTTGTTAGGTCGCGCTGAGCTGAAAGCCGATCCACGGTTTAGCGAGCGACAAGCAAGGCTCAAACATCGCGCTGTGCTGACAGAGATTCTTGAAGATGCGTTTTCTGCTGAGTCTGCCGAGGTATGGGAGCAAAAACTGAATGCCATTGGCGTGCCAGCAGGACGCGTGCTGTCAGTGCCTCAAGCCTTGAACCTCGATCAAGTGAAGCAACGTGATTTTGAAGGCACGTTTGATGACGTTGATGGTGTAGGGCGAGACGTTCACATCGTCAGAACCGGCTTTTTGGTGGATGGAAAACGCCCGAAAGTGGAGTCACCGCCGCCGCAACTGGGTGAACACAGTCACGATATTCTGTCTGAGCTGGGTTTTAGCGACGAAGACATTGAGAGTCTTCAACAGGGAGGAGCCGTATGAGTATTCGACGACCCACAGAAGGCCCTGAAAAAGCGGTCGCGGATTGGTGGCGCACAGACATCATCGACATGACGCCAGGGGAGATCGGCTATTACGGTTACCCGATAGAAGAACTCATCGGCAACGTCAGTTTCACTCAAATGATTTGGTTGATGACGCAAGGCTCGCTGCCTTCGCCAGAAAAGGCAAAGTTGCTTGATGCGGCGTTGATGTCTGCGGTTGATCATGGCCCACAAGCGCCAAGTATCGCGATTGCGCGTATGGCGGCAACCTGCGGCGTTGGACTCAACAATGCCATGGCGTCAGCGGTTAACGTGTTAGGCGATGTACATGGCGGCGCGGGTGAACAGGCAATAGCCTTCTATCAAATGATTGATGATATCGCGCAAAACGAAGGTATTGATCTTGCTACCGCCACTAATAAAGGGCTGGAGAAACAGAGAGAACTGTTCGGTAAGTTTATACCGGGCTTCGGCCATCGTTTTCATCCAGTCGATCCCCGAGCGCCGCGCTTAATGGCCGTGGTGGAAGAAGCGAAAACAGCAGATGTGGTAGAAGGGCGATTTCTTGCGATTGCTCAACAGGTTGAATCGCAACTTGAACAAGAGAAAGGCAAGAAAATCCCAATGAACATCGATGGCGCTACTGCCGTCATTTACGCAGAACTCGATGTCGCGCCTGAGCTGGCAAGAGGGCTGTTTTGTTTGTCTCGCTCCGTGGGAATACTGGCGCACGCGTGGGAGCAGACTCAACAAGGCGGCAGAAACAAAGGCCCCATTCCTCGGGACTTGCTTTGGACGTATGACGGCCCCGCAAAGCGCTCGGTGCCTGATTCCGACTAGCTTCCCAATGACTAACACAATGTGCCACGACGTTAACGCCATCACATCGATGGCGTTTTTTCGTTGGGTTACTCGCTCGAAAAGTCGTGGCTTGCATGATAATGAACACTGTTTTATTGTTGTATGCCTTGTGACCATGTGTACTATGGTGGTTGTCTACAAGAATGAACGGACACTTTGTGCGCTGTGGCTGTCAATGACAGGTTTAAGATGGATAGTAGTATTCTGAACTCACAGCTGGATATAGACTTGGTGTCACCAAAGGATAGGAGCATTGAAATGCAAATCAAACCGATTTTATTAGCCTTGCTATTTTGTCTACCTGCGTCAGTGAGCGCAGAGGAAAACAGCTGGGACAAAGCGAAAGAATCTGCAGGTGAAGCATGGAATTCCGCGAAAGATGCAGGTGGTAGCGCTTGGGATGCCACGAAAGAGAAGAGTGGAGAGCTGCTTAATAAGGCGGAAGAAGGTAGCTCTGATTTGTGGGACAGCGCCAAAGAAAAAAGCAGTGAGCTGTGGAATAAAAGCAAAGAGAAAGGCAGTGAACTCATAGAAGAAGCGGAAAAGAAAGCTGACGAAGCCTTAACGCCAGAAAAAACAGAGCCTGCGCCAGTGGTGCCTCTAGAAAAAGAAAGCTCTCCTGATTTCACCCAATCCGCCTAATTCTCTTAGGATAGTGACGCACATGGACGTGAGTTTAACCAAGGCGACAAGCGATGATATTCCGTTTCTTCTGACGCTGCGACAGCTCACCATGAACCAGTATTTGGAAGAAGCGGGTATGCCCACCACGGAAGAAGGTCATTTAAGTCGTATTCAATATAAACTCGACTGCGCGAACATTATCAATGCGAACGGCGTCCCTGTTGGCTTGTTCAAAGCTGAATTCCAAAAAGAACACGATCAGTGGTTTATCATTCAGATTCAAGTTCATCCTGATTATCAGAACCAAGGTATTGGCAATACCGTGATTGAGCGATTGCTAAGCACTGCCAGCGAATCTGCATCCCGTGTGAGATTGAGTGTGATCAAAACGAATCCGGCGCGTGATTTGTATACACGAATGGGCTTTGAGTCTGTTGAGGAAAGTGATTGTGAATTCACCATGGAGTACAACATGGTGAATTCACGTTGAAATCAAAGGCGAAACCTTCTTTGATAACAGCGCGATGCACATCAATTAATGGCGTGTTAGCGGTTGCGTTGTCGTGTCATCTAAGTTGAATTGTTTGCTTACTGATTGAGTTGGTTTAGGAATAGTCTCAGGAGATAGCGCAATGATTAAACGTGTAGGAAACACGGACATTCAAGAAGTCCACCGTGCAACGTGCCACTGTGGTGGTGTTGAGTTAGCGCTTTCCCTTCCCAATGGCATAGAAAAACCTCGCCGATGTGATTGTTCAATATGCAGAAGAAAAGGTGCGGTTGTTGCCTCCGTAAAACTAGATGGTATTCGTATTGTTAAGGGAGAGGAGTTACTCAAGCTTTATCAATTCAACACCAAAACAGCGAAACATTTCTTCTGTTCTGAATGCGGTATTTACACTCACCACCAGCGTCGTTCTGATCCGAGTGAGTATGGGTTCAACGTTGCGTGTCTAGAAGGTGTTAACCCGTTTGAACTAGGCGATGTGGTCACCAACGATGGGGTTAATCATCCCGCTGATAGATAACGCTGCGAAGACTTGTTGAAGTGGCATGAAATGAGTGACATCAATCGACAGAGAGTTCTGGGTTAAGATCTAGAGAAAGGGAGCGAATAGTCGCTCCCTTTTTTGTTATTCAATAAAGCCACGCCAGTCGGGTTTTAACTTTCCTTGGGTTGCGAAGGTAGCGCCTGACCATTTTGCATGTGTAAATGCACATCTTGTTGTGGGAACGGAATAGAAATGCCTTCCTTATCGAAGCGGATTTTCACTTCTCGCGTCACGTCCCAGTACACATCCCAATAGTCATCTGTTTTCACCCAAGGACGCACGATGAAGTCCACCGATGAATTGTTAAGGACATGAACTTTGATCATAGGTTCAGGGGCGCGAAGAACGGCGGGGTGGCTGGTCACGATGTCATTCAGAACCTCTTCAACGTGGGGGATGCTATCGCTATAGCTGACACCAAATACCATATCAACACGACGAACACGTTCATGTGTGACGTTCTTAATCACATCACCCCAAATCTTACTGTTTGGGACGATGATGATTTGGTTATCGAAGGTTTTGATGGTGGTGTTCACCAAGCTCATGTGGCTAACCTTGCCTTCAACACCCCCAGCAGAAACGTAATCTCCAACATCGAACGGACGGTAAATTAGCAACATCATACCCGCTGCGAAGTTCGATAACGTATCTTGCAATGCAAAACCGATGATGACACCCGCGATACCGAAACCCGTGAGAATTGGCGTCAGGTTCAGCCCGATTTGCGATAAAGCAATCAGGATACCAATGAACCAAACCCCTTTACCCGACATCGAAATAAAGAACTCTTGCATCAACAGCGAAAAGTTAAGGTTCTTGGATGCAACAGCTCGTTTTACGACCTTACGAGCGAGATTGGCAACCGTACGAGCGATGAAAAGAATGACTAAGAATACGAGCAGTTGAAAGATGTGCTGTGGGGCGGTTTCGAGTAGCCAGCCCCAGAATTTGCTGGACCAGGTTTTCACGATGGAGAGCAGTACATCGCCACTGAGTAGGTCCTGTGTCACGCTACCCGTGACTTCAAAATACAAACGCTTATATTCCGCGGTCGGAATACCTTCGCTATCCGCCAGATCGATCATCACTTTAAGGCTACTCGTCGTGATGCTCATTCGACGTTGCGTGACCAGTTTACTCAGTTGAAGGTTAGCTTTTTCTGCCTCTGGCGCCACACTTAGCTGTGCATCTTCGGCCTTCAATTGCTGCCTGAGGTACTCAACATTTGCTGCAAGCTGCTCAGCACGTTGAGAAATACTCTGTTTTAATTCGGCTTCTTGGTCGGGGGCGAGTGCGTTTAGCTTCTTCAACCATGCTACGTTTTGCGATGACTCTTCATACATACTATCCAGATACTTACGTGACTCCTCATACTCTGCGAGTAGCCCAAATACTTCTTCATTCTTTGCATCATTCAGCTGTTGAGAAAGGACGGATGAACGTTTATTGAGGTATTCAATGGCTTCGTTAGCATAAATCTGTTGTTGTTTAACTTGGCTGATAAGAAAAGGCTTTCCAACCTCGTCATTGTTCACATTAGCGGCAACGAGGGCTCTTAGTTGCTCGTTTTTCTGAAACATTTGAAGTTGCAATGCAAGTTTGTCTTCGCCATTGACCTTATCTTGCAGCGAAACCAAATTTGTGAGCTCTTGATGAAGCGCATTGATGCGATCCTCAACTTGTTCAGACGCTGACTTTGGCGTTTCCGATGAAGGTGTGGTTGCTGACTCTGCGCTTGCAAAGGCGGGAAAGGAAAAAACAAGAAAAGAAGCGAAAAAAACCACAGATAAAAAAGACCAAGGCGTGCGTAAACTCATTGCAACAGCTCCATCAGCTCAAATGAACAATATATATCTAAACAACCTGAAGATGGCCTCTTTAGGTTGTTTGGATATAGAAGTATGGCATTTTGTATGAGGTTGGGTATTCAATCTGGCTCTCACATTTGAACAAACAGGGCGATTATTCAGATGGGCTTTGTCTAGGTTTTTAACGTTGTCGATATATTGTCATATTTTACTTAAATTTACGTTCGCTTGATTGATTAGTGACCAGTCGGAGCGCAATATATATTACCTTTCACTGTATAAGGAGATTCACCGATGAGTCATCCGTCACCATTATCCAAACAGACGATCTTCTTTCATTGGTTAGTTGCAATAAGCTTTATTGCAGTTCTAGCGTTTGGCTTGTATGTGGAAGATTTGCCAAAGGGCCCGGAAAAAGGCGAGCTAATTGGCTTACACAAATCCTTCGGCGTGCTGGTTCTCTTGTTAGCCGTTTCCCGGTTGTTATGGCGCTTTAAAGAAGGGGCGATCTCTTCTATTCCTGGCTCTCCAAGATGGCAGGAAAAAATCGCGACAGCCGTGCATCACCTGCTTCTATTAGCCACGTTATTGATGCCGATTTCGGGTATTGCCATGTCAATCGGTGGCGGTCGTGATGTGGGCATTTTTGGCATGACACTGATTACCGCTGGAGAGAAAAACGAGTTGCTCGGTCAGGTCGGTCACGTGACCCATGAAGTACTTGCGAATATTGTGATGGTCACGCTGGCATTGCATGTACTTGGCGCGCTGAAACACCACATTGTCGATAAAGATGCCACGCTGAGACGCATGCTAGGGAAATCCTGATATCGCTTATTTGCCGTATCTCGTGTTGAAAGCCACCTGCTGAAGGTGGCTTTTTCGTTATCCGTAATACACCTATACCCAAGTAACCTGAAGATGCAGGATTCAGCGAGCTTTACTGACGTTATGATCAAGGCGTCCCTTTGCCGATGTAGTGAGCTCCATTAAAAAGGGACAACACCGAGCATGGCGTCAGTAAACTCGCCCGAAGGGAGGCCCTCAGAGCGTCCACTTCATCGTTAAATTCCTGTGAAATAGAATGACTATTCCTACAAAAATTCGCCTTGAATTGAACACTCTGAGGGCCTCTGAAATCGAGCATCTTCAGGTTGCTTGGGTATACCCAAGCAACCTGAAGATCTTCGCTGAATCCTGCTAATCGAGAGCTATCTTCACTTTTCAGCCTTAACAAACTGATACCTTTAGAAGATATGCACAGTTCGTGGTCGTGCTTCTTTATTATTTTCAAAGGAGAGATCATGAGACGGATCATATTCAATCAAAAGGGCGGTGTAGGTAAATCCAGTATATCGGTCAACCTCGCGGCACTCAGTGCAGCAAGTGGCAAGAAAACGCTTCTCATCGATTTAGATATTCAGGGAAACAGTAGTCATTACCTAGGTATTGATATCAACGCCAAGAATGACAAAACGGTGGCTGACCTTTTTGATCAAACCGTGTCATGGTTTTCTGTATCCACGCCAATTAAGCAATTCCCTCAACCTACCGCGTATGAAAACCTCGATATTATTCCTTCTAGCCCCCGCCTTGCTGCGCTCGAACCAGAGCTAGAACGCCGTTACAAAATATACAAACTGCGTGAAGCGCTAGACGAGCTGGAAAGTGAGTATGAGCGTATATACATAGACACGCCACCAAACCTGAATTTCTACAGTAAAGCAGGGCTAATCGCGGCGCATAACCTGCTTATTCCTTTTGATTGCGATACGTTTTCTCATCAAGCGTTGTTGACGTTAATGGATAATCTTGCGGAATTGCGTGACGATCATAATCGTAATCTGGCGCTCGAAGGGGTGGTGGTGAATATGTTTAATGCGCAGGCGAAATTTCCGGCTCAGATTATCGAACGAGTACGAGAACTTGGTTTGCCCTTGCTTGAGCCTTTTATCCCGCAATCAGTGAAGATGAAAGAGTCACATTATCACCAAAAACCCTTGGTTCACTTTGCTCCTCAGCACAAACTCTCAAAACAGTTTGCCGAACTGTACGCGCGACTAGAAAGCCCACAAGAAAAAACATCTTCAACAGAGACGTCGGCAAATAATGAAGGAGCGAAAGCCTAGTCATGAAATATGAGTAAATCATGTAACCTTTGACAAAGTTACAATAAAGCGTAACATTAAATTATGTTACCAATTAACGTAACTCAAGGCGAAAATGAAAACTCAAGATATACACTATGCGGGCGTGATTACCGGCGACCTTGTGGGCTCGACAGAGATGAGCGAGTCCACACGTCAGGACTGTCTAGCCGCACTGGAGCGCTGTTTTTTACAGTTTCGTCAACACGATGCCAGTCAACGGGTGAGCAGCCAACAGGCTAGCAATCACCAAGCGAGTAATCATTCCCAGATACTGGATGACTCAGGTTCTGACGTCCGTGACAGCGACACGATGGGTGAGATCTATCGTGGAGATGCTTTCCAGCTCTATACCCGCTCACCTGAACACCTTCTGAGTATGGCGCTGACAATTCGTATTGCACTCAAGAGCCTAGGTGAAGACGCCCGTTTATCATTGGCCGTTGCGCCCGCGAGTGAGCGGCAACTCCCTGTAAGAATGGCCAACAATTCTGATGCTTTCTTGCTATCAGGCCGTCATCTAGATGGCATGAAAAACCAGCGATTGGCGTTTTCCTCTAATGACGAAGAGTTTGCTCGTGACGCTCACATGGTTCTTTCATTGCTTGATGACCATATCACGCCGCTGACGACCAAAATGGCAGTTGCGTTGTCGGTTTGGATGCGCCAGCCCAATGCCCAACATGCAGAGCTTGCAAAGGATCTGGGTATAACTCGAAGCGCATTCACAAGAATCATCAATCGAGCCAATTACACGCGCATCGACGATACCTGTAGATGGTATGCTGGCAGGCTTTTACGTTACCTACCCAAGTAATCCTAATACTGCATCTTCACGTTGCTTGGGTATCAACATTGTCGCAAGGAGGCTTAAGGATGGTACTAACAATACTGTTGGTATTGGTCGTGATTCATGTGTGTGTCGAGTTTTACTTATTTCCCGTAGTCACCCGCCGCGCAAGACATGTTTTTGTTTCCGTTATTATTGAAAGCGTCCTGTCTTTAATTGCACTCTATTTGCTCGCCATCCCTTTGATTTGGTCATTGGTCGGGGCGCTGTGTATAGGTTTATCCAATGTCACGGTCTCTGTGTGGTTTCGTTCTGCGCCAAACGGGTTGCGCTATTTGTTCGTCAAACAACTTTTGCATCTGTTCATATTGGTTTTGGTTGTTCTCTACGTTGTGAGCAGTGAGGATCGCGTGGCAGCCAAGCACGCGTTCGAACAAACTGACTGGTGGACACTTTTCTGCTGGGCAACCGCATACTTGCTTGCCATGAAACCGTCTTCGACTGCTATTGCGCTACTTCTGCAAAACTGGACTGAAGAAGTGACTCACTCAGCCCCAAGCGGAAGCAACAAGCCGCTGAAAGACGCAGGGGCATTCATCGGATACTTTGAGCGAATGCTTATTGTCACCTTTGTGCTTTGGGGGCAGTTGCCTGGTGTAGCCTTGGTGCTGGCAGCCAAATCTGTATTTCGCTTTGGTGATTTGAAAG
This sequence comes from Enterovibrio calviensis DSM 14347, assembly GCF_000621165.1. Lineage (GTDB taxonomy): Bacteria > Pseudomonadota > Gammaproteobacteria > Enterobacterales > Vibrionaceae > Enterovibrio > Enterovibrio calviensis. The sequence goes on from NZ_KK211218.1 coordinate 273,279, forward strand.
ATCACGGTAGCCGAATGTTCACCGAATACGTGATGCTTGGTACGTTTGCGAGTGCGCTGTTTGGTATCGGTTGTGGCTTGCTCGGCGGGTATTTGAGTCAGATTTAATCCGCAACAATCGAACCTAGATGCCTTTCTTTTCGGGTTGCGCATAGCCACAGATCTTGCTGGTGGATAGCTTCAACTCTGCCAGCATTTTCACCGTTGCGATGGCAGCTTGAACGCCATCAATCACAGGCACACCAAGCGCTGACTGCAACTTCTCCTGCCAATGGCTCATTCCGGCACAGCCCAATATCAAGACTTCACTGTTCGATGTATCCAATGATGATTTCGCTAATCCGAGTATTTGTGTAAACGCATCGGGATCGGTTTCTAGCGAAAGTACAGGAATGTTGGATGCGACGATAGCGGCGCATTGTCGTTCTAATCCATACATCAAAACGTTGCGTCGTATGATGGGCACCGAGCGCTGAAGCGTGGTCATCACCATGAAAGAATGACCAAGATAACCGGCTGTTTTCATCGCCGCTTCACCGATGCCAACGACGGGGCGTTCCGTCACTTCGCGCACCGCATCTAGCCCTGTATCGTCAAAACACGCCACGACATAACCTAACGCGTCAGATTCCTGCTTTTCGAGTGTTTGCACCTGTTTCACCAAATGGTGCGCCGCCATTGCACCGTCATAATGTCCTTCAATGCTCAAAGGTGACGCCTTGCAGAAGTGGAATCGCGTATAAGTCGCGGTGTTGGTTTGGCTCAGGCTGTCTGAAAGTTGTTGGGTCATTGCCTCAGAGCCATTGGGGTTGATGACGTCAATCATAATCTTCTCTCATATCCTTTCTCATCGTCTTCTCCCTAGTGAGTGGCTTGAGCACGGGTTTTGGCGCGCAGGGTGCGAACAGCAACAAGCGCCAGAACGATTAACGACAGCGAGATGAACGTCGTGAGTGTGCCCAGCGCATAGAGAACGGGCGTGGTTACATTGGTGGTCATGGCGAAGAGTTCGAGTGGCAGGGTATTGAAGCTACCAGAAGTCATAAGCGTTCTAGCAAATTCATCGTAGCTTAGGGTGAAGCCAAACAAACCGACGCCAACAAGGCTTGGTGCAATCAAAGGCAGCAGTACATAGCGAAACGTCTGCCAAGGCGTCGCACCCAGATCATCCGAGGCCATTTCATAGCTTGGGTTGAAGCGGTTGAATACGGCAAACATGATGAGTAAGCCAAAGGGCAGGGTCCACGTCATGTGCGCGCCAAAACCTGAGCTGTACCAATCGGCGGTGAAACCCATTCGGTCGAACATCAACCCAATCCCCAAGCTGACCAAAATGGACGGGATAATCAGGCTCGCAAGGGTGACATAGAAAATCACACTGCTGCCTGCAAAGTGGCGGCGAAACGCCAGCCCAGCCATCAAAGAAATCACGACCGTGCTGATCATCACGGCGAAACCCAGTCCTAAAGAGCGAACCAGCGCCATACTAAAATCACCGACCGCCTGACGTTCAAACAGTTGGGCATACCAATGCATAGACGTGCCGCGCATTGGAAAAGTCAGCCCGCCTTGTTCACCTTGGAAAGAGAGAATGGCAATGGTGAACGTTGGGCCATAAAGAAACAGAACGAATAGGCCAAACAACAATGAACAGATAGCAAAAGCAGTTTTGTTGTTTTTCATCTCACACCTCTTTGCGAATGTCGACCAAGCGGAACAACACAATCAACATCACGATGACCGTCATGAGTAGCACCACCGCACCGGCTGCCGCCGCGGGGTATTGCAGCAAGGATATTTCGTTATAAATCAGGATCGCCACGTTGGCTTTTATACCGCCTCCCATCACTTTCACCGTGATGAAATCGCCCATGACTAACGTGAAGATAAAAATGCTGCCGATGATGATGCCTGATTTACACAGCGGAATGATGATGTCGACCAACACACGGAAGCCATTTGCCCCTGAATCTACCGCCGCCTCAATTTGGCTGCGATCAATGCGCATCATGCAGTTAAAAATAGGAACGACCATGAACATGGTGTAGAGGTGAACATACGCCAGCACAATGGCGAAATCGCTGTAGAGCAGCCAATCCAGAGGGGCGTCTGTTATTCCTGATGATTGAAGCCCTGTATTGATTAACCCGTTTCGCCCGAGCAGCGGGATCCAAGAGATCATCCGAATGATGTTTGAGGTTAAAAATGGCACGGTACAGATAAGAAACAGGATGGTTTGCGTGCTGTTACTTTTGACATAGAAAGCCAAATAGTACGCGACAAAAAAACCAATCGTTAAGGTAAGGAACCAGGTGATTGAGGCGTACTTCAGCGTTTGCAAATAGGCTTGCAACGTCACGCTGGATGTCAGGAGGTATTCATAGTTCTCAAAGATAAAATCCGGGATGATGGAAAATTCGTTGTAGTCCCAGAAGCTGACAATCACGATCACCGCGATGGGGAAGATGAGAAAAGCCGTCAACATTGACGCCAGCGGTGCGGCCTGCCAATAACTGTTGTTGCTTGATTTAGCTAAGCGCATAGCGTTATCCATTAGCGGGCCGACGTCGAGCGTCGGCCTGAATGTGAAGGATCAAGAAACGATGAACTCGTTCCATTTACGGAGCATGTATTTGTTTTCATCCATCACGGAGTTCCAACAAGCGACGCTTCCCATGCGATCCCAGTAAGAGCCGCCATCACGCACTGCGCCGGCTTTCTCCATCAATTGCCCTGTTGGACTCAAAATGTCGCTGGCAGCAGGCTTGCCATCAATCCAGAAATCCCATTCGTTTTCTGTCATAAAGGCTTTGGAGGTTTCAGGTGCCGCGCTGTAGTAACCCTGACGGTTCAAATACGCACCCACCCAGCCAGAGAGATACCAATCGAGGTATTCGTAGGCGGCATCCAATTCCAACCCTGAAAGGTGAGAGGCTAGGCCAAGGCCGCCACCCCACGCGCGATAACCTTCTTCCAGCGGCTGATAGACACAAGGAATGCCTCGGCTACGAACGGCGGCAACGGCAGGCGACCACATACTTTGAATGACCACTTCGCCCGACGCCATGAGGTTGACGGATTCATCGAATGACTTCCAGAAGGCGCGGAATTGCCCCTGTTTCTTGGCTTCAATCAGCACCGCGATGGTTTTGTCGATTTCTTCTTTTGTCATGTTGCCCTTGTCGGCGTATGACACTGCACCCATGGATTCACAGATCATGGCGGCGTCCATGATGCCAATGGACGGGATGTTAAGAATCGATGCTTTGCCTTTAAATGCAGGGTCCATAATGTCGGACCAATTCTTGATTGGGCGATTGATAAGGTCAGGACGGATACCAAGTGTATCTGCGTTATAAATGGTAGGGATTAATGTCATCCAATCGGTGGGTGACGACGCAAACTTAGTGGAATCTCTGCCTTCGACAAACCCAACGGTGTGAGGCGCTGTGCCTTGTGCAATCGGAGAGTCGGGCGTCAGTTTACCGTTGATGAACAATGGCGAGATTTTATCAAACAGCTTGAGTCTTGATGTATCCAACGGTTGCAGCACTTTTGCCGGGAACACCTTTTTACAAATCCAATACTCAATGTCAGCAATGTCATAAGAGCCAGGTTGCGTCACGGCACGCTGTGTCACGCTGTCGGAATCCAAAGACGTGAGTTGGAGATTGAAGCCGAGATCTTCCTTACATTTCTCAGAAACCGCGTTGAGGTTGGATACGCCAGTACCGAATTGGCGCAAGGTAATGTTTTTAATGTTCTGAGCCCAAATCATGGGGAAGCCAGTAATTAAGCCTGAACTGGCAGCGGCTGCGGTCGCGACTGCCGCGCCTTTGATGAGTTTACGGCGGGTTTTATCTTGAGGCGCATTATCGTCCTGATCGATCACGGTCGTGCTCTTGATTGCAGATTTATCGTCTTTCATATTCCTTTCCTTGGTAGCTAATGGGTAATGGTGAAAGTGTTCATCTGATTCTTGTGCCAGTTGAGGTCGACTCTTTGGCCAGAGGAAACAAGGAGGGGATCAAGCTTGTGTTCGGGAATAAAGCACATGCAGCGCTGGCCGTTGCCAATGTCGGCTTCAACAAAGTAAAACTGCGCCTGAAACTCCACATCAACAATTTCAGCGGGCATGGATATGGTCTCGGCGCTTGGTGTGTGTGTCGGTGCAGTGATGTGGATATGATCGGCGCGCACGGAAAAAGAAGGAGGAAAATCGGGGTGAGTGTCATTTGCGTTGATCACGTTATGACCACCGATAAAGTCAGCCACAAATGCCGACGCCGGTTTTTCAAAGATTGACTTTGGGTTTCCGCTTTGTTCAATGACGCCATCTTTCATCACAACTGCGATGTCGGCGAGCGCAAATGCCTCTTCCTGAGAATGCGTGACATGGATGAACGTCAGCCCTAGTTGCCGTTGAATGCGTTTCAGCTCTTTTCGCATTTGAATACGAAGGAAAGGGTCGAGCGCGGAAAGGGGCTCATCGAGCAATATGACATCAGGTTTACAGATCAAGGCTCGGGCGAGGGCAATGCGTTGCTGCTGGCCGCCAGATAAATGCGCAGGAAGTTTATGCTGATGCTCCAACATATCGACAAGGGCGAGCATGTCTTTTGCGGCTTGAGTGCGTTCAGTTTTGCTGACTCCCGCCACTTTCAACCCGTAGGCGACGTTTTCCATGCACGTCATATGGGGGAACAGGGCATAGTTTTGAAACATCATCGCCGTCCCCCGTTGCCTTGGCGAAAGTTGTGTGACCTCATTACCGCTTAAACGCACCGTGCCGGATGTGACGCTTTCGTGCCCTGCAATCATTCTTAATGTGGTGCTCTTCCCGCACCCGCTTGGACCGAGCAAACAACAATACTGGCCAGCTTCAATGGTTAAGTTCAGCGCACTGACGGCAGGACTGTTTCCATAATGTTTGGTCAGGTTGATTAGCTCAACGTTTCCTTTCATACCACTCTCCTAAAATAGATTGCTAGCAATCTTGAAGAGTCTTTCAGCAGTTTTTGTGCCAACAAAAGGCTGAGAATAAAAACAGAGGGTTAGAGAAAGATCTACAAAATACCGGATATTTATTGCGTCATGGAGGCGCGTAAACTTGCCAATTTGGTGCAACAAAAAAGAATGGATACCGAACACTTGGAATGTATGATCAAATATGCAATTCTTAAATTGGTAACAATCTAAGGAGTGACAATGAGCATTCTGAGCCAATCTCGCAAAGAAGTGGAAATCAATCGGATCATTGATGCCATCAGCCAAGCCGTTAGCGATCAACGCTTACCGCCCGGCACGCGCTTGGTCGAAGGCCAACTGGTGGAGACGTTTGGGGCAAACAGGAATCACGTAAGGTCAGCGATTCAGCGTTTGGCACTGCGCCGTATTGTGACTGTGCTGCCGAACAAAGGTGCGAGTGTTTCCGAGCCGACGCTAGAAGAAGCGAACGATGTGCTTTCTGCTCGCGCATTGGTTGAACAAGGCATTATCGAAAATCTGGTGGGAAGAGCGACAGACTTGGATTTGTCGCGACTCAAGCGACATGTACAGAAAGAAGTTGCTGCCAGAGACAAAGGAAGCCGAAGAGAAATCATTAAGCTTTCTGGCGATTTTCATATTCTGTTGGCGGTACTGAATGGGAATCGTGTGCTCACCGAGATCCTCACTGACTTGATCACTCGAAGCTCACTCATCATCGCGCTATACCAACGTGACAAGCAGTTAGATTGTGGTTGCCACGACCACGAACACATTATCCATGCGATTGCGAATGGTGAGAAAGGCAAAGCCATTGATTTGATGCGAACACATCTTCAGCAGGTAGAGTCAGGCTTGAACCTCGCATTTTGGAAAAACCGGACGGTGGATCTCGATAATGTGTTTTCAGATTCATGATGGCCTCTCGAGTTGGTAGCGAGCTAAAACGGCCAAACAAAAGAGCACCCATTGGGTGCTCTTCAAATCGAAATAGGTTATTCGGTTAACTCGCCACTCGTTCAAGTTGGCGTTGTTTCCAAATTGAAGCACCAATACCGACAGTCAGCGAGGCCAATATAACGCCCAGTGATACCGGCGTAGCGATAGCAAATGGTGTTTCAATCAGTAGCATCTTGGTACCGATAAAGCACAACATGAATGCCAACGTGTGGTGAAGGTACGCAAACTTGTTCAACATGCCGCCAAGCACGAAGTACAGTGAACGCAAGCCAAGTAGGGCGAACACATTCGCAGCCAATACGAGGTAAGGTTCTTGTGTTACCGCAAAGATAGCGGGGATGGAATCCAGTGCGAACATCACGTCTGTCATCGCAATCACCATCACAACCACCAGCATCGGCGTAGCAAGAATACCCAGTGAATCACGAGTGAACAGCTTGTTTCCATCGTAGTCAGGGCTAACGCGCAAGAATCGTTTTACCAGTCTCACCGCAAAGCTGTCTGAGAAGGATTCGTTCTCTTCTCCATGTTGGCGCCACATTTGTACGCCAGTCCAAATCAAGAAGAAACCGAACAGGTAAAGTACGAAGTGGAATTCTGCAATCAGCGGAGCACCCAGTGAAATCATAATGCCACGCAGCACGAGCGCGCCGACAATACCCAGCATCAATATGCGGGGAACATGATCTTCTGGCACCTTGAACTGTGCAAAAATCAGAGCAAACACAAATAAGTTATCGACGCTCAGCGATTTTTCAAGCAAGTAACCCGTAACAAACGAGGTGGCTGCTTCGCCGTTCGTCAGTTCACTGACGGGTGCCATATGTGGCCAATATAGATAAATAGCACCTGCAAATACGAACGCGAGAGAGAACCAGAACACACTCCACATAGCGGCGCTGCGAAAACTGATTTTTCCACGAGTGATAAGCAAGTCGATGCCGAGCATCAAAACGGTAAGAACTAACAGGCCTTCGTAGCCTGAGAAAAGTTCACTTAGGAACATGACACCTCCGGTGCGCGGAGGATGAGGGGGCAAAGGAGCACCTAACCAACCGCGCAGCTATAAGCAAATAAGCGAATAAGTGGCGTTGGTCTCGTCAAAATACAGTGAAACTGTATTCTCGCGTGCCGGTAGCGGTGGCTACGGGATGACGACAGCGCGACAAAATGACTACTCCCCAAAACGGCGCAATAGTAGAGCTTTTCTAGCAAATAGGAAACAAGAAAATTCACGAAAAACAGGCTTTTAATTCAGTGTGAATAAAAACGTTTTTGATTCAATGGATTGATGAATATGAATCTATTGTGAACGTTGGTTTTTGATGATTTTATCTAAAGGCAAGTGCAGCATTTCAATGGGAAATGGCTTTGAACAATGGAGGCAATGCAATGCAAGAAAAGACTCTGGGTATAGGGGGCTTGGTATAACGCTCTGATCCTCAGAAAGAGAACCAGAGCGACAGGGGGGTAATCTTAGTGCGATTAAATATTGAACTTCGCAATAGCAGAAGTGAGTTGTTGGTTAGACACTGAGAGCTGTTGAACATTGGCGAGTGTGGCTTCTCCACTTTCACCCAACCGATCGACCATTTGGCTAATCGACCGAATGCTTTCACTAATCTCATGTGAAGCTTGGCTCTGCGTTTGTGTGATGTCAGTGATATGGCTGTTCAAGTTGTTTATTTCTTCCACGGAGGCGCTCATGACATCAAGGTTGCTATCAACAAGGTTGGTTTGCTCAACCGATTTCTGACAGCTGTTTTTCGTATTCTCGATAGCTCGAACCGCGTTGACGGTACCTTCGTTGAGTTTTTGCAGCATATCGTTGATTTCCGACGTGCTTTGTTGAGTACGGCTGGCAAGCGCTCGTACTTCATCTGCAACAACGGCAAACCCGCGGCCTTGTTCTCCAGCCCTTGCGGCCTCAATAGCGGCATTCAAGGCTAGAAGGTTCGTTTGTTCAGCAATGTCGCCAATCACCGTGAGCACAGACGCAATCTTATCGGCATTGTCACTCATGGTTTGAATATCGTTCTCCATCACCGTAATTTCGCTCAGTAGCGCATTTACGCTTCCTACTGATTGGCTGACTTGATGTTTCGACTCAGCCGTTTGTTCATGGGCTTTCTGCGTGCAACTCAAGGCTTCTGACGCGCTACTCGCTACCGTATCTACAGTCGAACTCATGCTCTCCACACGAGAGACGACCTGCAGAGTTTCTTCTTTGTGATGGGTCAATACGTTGTGGTTCTCATCGGTTTTGGCTTTAACGTCTTTTACTTCCGAAGATATTTTCGCGGTCGCATTTGAAATTCCTCCGACAATGTCTTGAAGGTTTTGTGCAACCTCATTGATGCCTCGAGCGATGACACTAATTTCATCATTGGTGTTCACGTCCACTCGTGCTGTGAGATCGCCTTTTGCCAGTTTCTTCATCACTCGCATAACTTGTGACAATGGTTTGAGCAGCTTGCTGACGAGGAACAAGGTTATACCCATTACTAGGATGACCTGAACGAGAGAGAAAACGAGTGAATCGGTTCGGCTAGAGACCACCGTTTGATAGGCATACTCTTTGTTCATGGCGACCGCCAAGTACCAAGGCGTACCTTCGATGGCGGTAATGTTGAAAAGGTAAGGATTATTGGCAAGGGTTAACTCGCTGACAATTGGGTTGGCAGCAAGGGTTGGTAGAGTTTGTGATGTTAATTGAGGTGACATTTCACTGGCGTTAGTCAACAGCAACGATGTGTCGACACTCGCTAATAGTGTTGCGCTACCATCAAGCAGCATGGCTTGCGTGTTCTCACCGCTAATGCTGTTGATATAGCTGATGAGCTGTTTGATCTTAATATCGCCCGCAACCACGGCTTTTTCACCAGATGTTCGCGTATATTGCTGGGCTATCGTCACCACCAACTCGCCAGTCACTGAATCTTTATAAGGGGCGGTAATGACAGGATCTGTTGTGTTGCTGGCCTCGATATACCAAGGTCTTTTCCTTGGGTCATAGCCTTCACTCGATGGCTTGCCGTTATAACGAATCATGTCACCTGCGCCAGTGCCAACGTAAACAGATTGAAAACCACCAGAGATACGGGCCTGACTAAGGTACGGAATGAGCGCATTGTTTGAGGGGGCGTTCAGATCGGATTCTTTGGCACTTTGAATGATCTCAATGCGAGGCTGAATCCAATTTTGAATGCCTTTAGCACTGGCAATGCCAACGGAGTCGATAAATCGGCTCACCGAATCTTCTGTGTAGGTTACCAATTGTTGATCTTGTCGCTGATATTGAACGACAGCGACAATGATAATGATGCTGGCTATTGCCAAGGAAATTTTGTGCTTAATAGAGCGAGGCATAATCATTTTTTGTCTCTCATTAGCTATGCATGATTCAAAAATGGAGCATCAATAATTAGCATAGAACAGACAGTTGGTTTCTTCTTGTTCACTGACTCATATAAGTGGAATGGCGGCCAAACGCAGCAACTAAGGCCCAATTCAAAGTAAAAAAAACGAAAAAGTGAAAAAACCTCCAGATGGAGGTTGTGTATGCATACGCGAGGTGTTGTCGGACTTTATCAATCTATGTTTTGGTTTTAACTTCCATCAGATCGTACCTCTTATTTTGACGTTAGTGACGAAGGACCTTCGGATAACGTTATGGCTAAGTTCCACAAAGATTCAGGTACATCAACCTCAGTCAGCTCGTTAATATATTGCCCAGGCAAACGGGTTCCTTCATCTTGTGAGACCAGATCAGCGACTTGCTGACAGCGTTCATAGAAGTATTCCGAATTCGCGGGATCAATCACCAGAAAGTACTGACCAAGATCGTGCGGGTCGCCGTTGGTCGCTTTTAATGGTTTAACAAACTGAGAGGCAATGCCGCCAGTGAGACCTGCTGTCAGCAATTCTGCCATCAATCCAAATCCCCAGCCTTTATATCCGCCAGCGGATACCAAAGAACCGGCCAAGGCTTTATGTGGGTCAGTGGTGGGGTTGCCATCTTCATCCAGTGCCCAGCCTTCAGGAATGCTTTCGCCCGCTTCTTTCGCCATGGTGATTTTTCCCAAAGCGACAACCGTGGTGGATTGGTCAAACTGCATGGCAATGCCGCCATCGCCGTCTGGCACCGAGAAAGCGACGGGGTTGGTGCCAATGGTGCGTATTTTCCCGCCAGGTGGGGCAACGATGGGGGAGGAATTGGTAAAGCCAATCGCGATAAAACCACGGCGAGCAATCTGCTCGGTGAAATAGCCGAGTGATGTGCATGTGTGACTGTGGCCAATCGCCAGCGCGGCAATACCGTTATCTTTGGCAGCATCCATCACCGTCGGAAATGCACGAACAAAGGCTGATTGCGCAAAACCAAATTTGGCATCAACCTGAACCACGCCGGGTTTTGGCGTTGTAATCACAGGTTCTGCGTCTTTAGAGACACGCCCTGAGACTAACTGCTCGCAGTAACTTTGTAGGTAGTAGAGACCACAAATTCGATTCTGTCTGGATTCATTCTTTGCGACAGCAAGTGCGACAGATTCTGCGATCCAAGGTAACGCGCCGTGCTTTTCCAATGCGGTTTTACAAACCTCATGGACCTCCGAAATGGTAATCGTTGGCATACTTACTCCTTTAGAATATGTCGCTTAAATCAGGTGTCGTTCTCACGGCCTATTGAAACTCGTGCGCTGCATCATCCAATGCGTCCCATAAATACGCAGCACTAGAAATATCGCTCAGGATCAGAAAACGTGTTTGCTTGAGATCGCTATTTGATACGTTGACCACGACAGATGAGACACGGGCGACTGATGTTTGTGCGATGTAACCGGATGGAAACGCGCTGGGTTGGAGATCCACCGCGCAGACTTTGGCAAACAACTGAGGACATTGGTCGCCTGTTAGAACGAACATTGCAGCGCTGTGCTGGCAATATAAGCGGGTTACTTGTTGATGGCTCGTCGCGGCTTTTTCCATGTTGAGCATGAGGTCGGTGTGTTGATTCTTGGCATCAATGATCCAGTATTCGGTGAAGCCCAACCTGAATACCCACAAGCCGTTGTCCATTTCCGTTGCTCGGTTTGGCTGAGGGGGAAGTGCTATGCCGTGATCAGCCAAAAATGCTGCGGTTTGCTGTCCTCTGAATCCGATGCGGTTTGTGGTGGTCGCATCGTAGAAAGAAATGGAAGACAGCTGGTGGTTTTGGTCAATGCTGCTGTTTCGACGCTCTGGTTGTGCGCTGACTAAGAATGAAAACATACTAATTGACCTCCTGACGTGTGCCGTCTGGATCATAGAAGGGAAGAGGCACGACTTCGGGCCATACTTCTTTGCCATCGATACGGATTGGGAACAGTGTGCCGGGTTCCTGCTGATCAATACCGACAAATGCGAGACCAATGTAAGCATCCAGCGTTGATGAAAAATCACAGGAAGTCACATTGCCCGTGATATTCGAATCGTGACCGGCTTTGTCTAGCACCAAATGGCCTTCTTCGGGTTTCGCCGACGATTTATCCAGCTTAAAGCCCACCAGCTTTCGTGTTTGCTCTCGACGCATAACGATATCAACAGAGCGTGAACCGACATAAAAAGGTTTGGCTTTGGCGATTGCCCATCCTAACGACAATTCGCCGGGGTGCGACATGCCATCGGTGTCTTGTCCAACAATGATATGGCCTTTTTCTAGACGAAGCAGACGCTGAGCTTCGACACCGAAGGGGCGCATGTCAAACTCTTCACCTGCTGCCATCAACAAGTCCCAGATTTTGAGGGCGAACAGCGTCGGCATGTGGATCTCGTAGCCCAGTTCACCCACAAAACCCACACGCGCAAGGCGAACGGGCATCCCAACGATGTGTCCTTCTCGATAGAAGAGATAAGGGAATGCATCGGGGGCGAAATCCACGTCAGAACAGACTTTTTCAAGCACTTTTCGGGCGAGTGGACCTGCAACATTCACGGCAGAAAATGCTGACGTCACGTTGGCAATGTCGACATCTAATCGCCACTGAGCATTCCACTTTTTCATTTCACGGTAAACCGCATCAACACCGCTGGTGGTCGCGGTGACGTAGTAATGATCTTCCGCAATTCGGCACGCCACGCCATCGTCAACGACCACGCCTTGTTCATTGGTCAACACGGCGTAACGTGTTTTCCCAACAGGCTGCTTAACAAAGGCGAAGGTGTACATGCGATTGAGAAATTCAGGCGCATCGGGGCCGTAAACTTCAATACCACCGAGCGTGCTGACATCGATGATGCCAACGTTTTGTCGAACCGCTAATGCTTCTTCTTGGATCAATATATGGCGCTGGCTTGGCTCGCCATAATATGCAGGTCGACGCCATGCTCCTGCGGGCATGAATTGTGCGCCGAGAGCCTCGTGTCTTGCGTGCATCGGTGTAAGGCGCACCGGGTTAAATATTCTGCCTGCCAGATAAGCGAGCTTTTCAGGAATGAAAGGCGGCCGCGCCGTGGTTACGCCCGTTTCGCTGACGGTTCTATCTGTGGATTCCGCGACCAAACGCGCAGTGGCAAGCGCGGAATGACGGCCTTGAGACGGCCCCATGCCTACCGTAGAAAAACGCTTAACGAGTTGAATATCGCGATAGCCTAAACGCGTTGCATTGATGATGTCTTTGGATTGAAGGTCTTCATCGAAATCAACAAAGTCTTTGCCTTTAGGGTGAGGGAAGATAGGCCAGGCAAAATTTGTGGGTCGGTCACAGGTGATCATGTCTCCAACGACATCTGCCAAGCCAAGATTGGCTAAGCAGTTTTGCGCCGCACTTTCCCCGTCAGCTAATACTTTATCGAGCGCATGAATGCCATTCACCGATCCGGCGATATGGAGATTCTCTGGCAGATTCTTCAGCGTGAAGCGCGCTGACGTGTCGTTATAGGTCAATTGTGCGCCCGCCTGACAAAGCAGTTGGTACGTCGGCATGTAGCCTGAAGACACACAGAGAAGATCACACGCGATGGTTGAAATGCGTTGCGCGACATCGCCGTTATCATCGAGAGAATATACCTCGACAGAGGAAAGGTGGTTGTTGCGGGCTTGCGCTTCGTAAACGGTTGCCCCCAAAACGACTGGGATCCCTAACGCTTGCACGGTATTGACCAAATCAGCACATCGTTGGTTCTGACGCATGTCGACGATCGATAAAACATCAACACCTTGTTGTGCCAGTTCGATGGCTGCAAGGTAACCGTCGTCATTGCCTGTTAACACCACGGACTTGTTGCCCGGCTTGATGGCGTAATGCTTCATGAGCCGCATGGCGGCGCTGCAGAGCACAATGCCGGGGAAGTCATTGTTTCTGAATACGACGTGTTGTTCGAATTCGCCAGACGCCACGATGCACTGCTTTGCTCTGACTTTGTACATGCGGTTGCCAGTAAGAACGGGCAAATAGTTGTCGGTGAACCACGCGTTACACACAGCATCCGTTAATACGCGGATCTTGGGGTGATCGTTGACGCTTGAGCGAAGGGCGTTAAGCGTGTCATCGGCTATTTCGCCGTCAACATCGAAACGGTGATAGGTGAGTGCACCGCCTAACTGCTTGTTTTCATCGACGAGCAAGACCTCTGCACCGCCTTGTGCGGCGGTAATGGCAGCGTTCAAACCAGCAGGGCCAGCGCCGACGATCATGACGTCGCAGAACAGATAAGCTTTGTCATGATAAGTCGGTTCGAATTCGAGGTTTGCCTTCCCCAATCCTGCCTTTTTGCGGATCAGCGGTTCCCACTTGTCCCAAATGCCTTTCGGCTTATAAAAAGCACGGTAGTAAAAACCTACTGGCATAAACCGTCCGACTTTTTCGAGTAAGGCATCTTTATCGTTTTCCAAAGAACCGCTGTAGTTTTGCCCCATGACCGTTGGTGCGTGTGAAATATCGACGCGATCGGCCAAGACATTGGCTTCGTCGGGAAGTTGAACCAGCGTATTGGCGTCTTGACCTGCCATGGTTAATGGCCCACGAGGTCGGTGGTATTTGAACGATCGCGACATTAGCCATTGGTCATTTGCTATCAAAGCACTGGCAATAGTGTCGCCTTCATAACCAAGATAGTGTTTTCCTTCAAACTCAACGCTGATGGTTTTATCGCGCGAGATCAACGAGCCCATCGGCGGAGACAATCGATTATCATCAATCATGATTGTGCTCCTTTCTCTTCGCCGCTTTCCTCATCAGCATCGAAATCGACTCTTTGTGTGAATATTTCACTGGGATCATAGGTTCGAATAATCTCGTCTGAGGCGGTGTGTCTTTCGGCAATAAACCAATAGCCAGAGGCGCTATGAAACCACCACTCTTTGACGATTTTGATGGTGTTGTCTGAATAAAAAACATATTCCGCCCACGCTTTGGCTGAGCAGTTTTTATGATCAGGCATGACTTTCACTTCGCCGCCGTAGACAAATTCATTGATGTTTCTTGGGCCGTTCAAGGGACAGGGCATTATCTTCATATCACTACTCCTAATGGCTCGCGGCCGTGGCCCCCATTTCGTTGACTTGTCGGAATGCGTCGAACCTGTCCATCGAAAATGGTGCGATCAGATCAGGCACTTTCCCGCCAGACGCGACCAATTCCGCCATGGTTTTTCCGCAGATCGGCGTGGCTTTAAAGCCCCAGGTTCCCCAGCCTGCATCCAAGTAGTAATTGTCGACAGGGCTCAGCCCCATGATCGGGCTGTAATCACTGGTCATATCTGTGGTGCCCGCCCATTGGCGTAGCAATTTGAAATTGGCCATGAAGGGGAACATTTCTATCGCGCTGGCGATCAGGCTTTCCTTCAAATCAAGTGTCGAGCGTGTGTTGTACAACGGATAAGGATCTGAACCGCCGCCGAACACAATTTCACCTCGCCCCGTTTGCTGCACATAGCAATGAAGGGCAGAAGAACTGACAAGCGGATCGAGGAAAGGTTTGACGGGTGTGGTTACCATGGCTTGTAGCGGGTAACTGGTCAGCGGCATTCTAAAACCTGCCATGGCTGCAACAATCGAACTGTGCCCTGCAACGGCTTGAACAACCGCGCCACAACCGACGGTTCCGCGGTTGGTTTCGACCGACACGACTTTCCCATTTTCGGTGTTTATGTTTGTCACTTCGGTAAGCTGGTGCAGCTCAACGCCGCGTTGTGTCGCACCTTTCGCATAGCCCCATGCGACGGCATCATGCCTTGCGGTCGCGCCATCCATGTGCCAAAGACCGGCAAGAATAGGAAGATCTGCTGGGTTCATGTTGAGGGTAGGGACAAGCTCTCGAATCTGCTGGGGATCGATAAGTTCCGTGCGTCCGCCAAAATGCTTGTTCACTTCGGTGCGTTGTCGGAACGATCTAACCGTGGCATCGGTATGCGCCAGTGTGAGCTGACCACGTGAGGAATACATGATGTTGAAATCAAATTCGTTCGAGAGGTTTTGAAATAGCTTCACGGACTCGCTGTAAAACTTCACGCCTTCAGACGTCAGGTAGTTTGAGCGAATAACGGCTGTGTTTCTCGCGGTGTTACCGCCGCCAAGGTATCCCTTCTCCAAAATAGCCACGTTGGTAATGCCGTGATACTTGGCGAGGTAATACGCGGTTGCGACACCGTGTCCGCCGCCGCCAATGATGACCACATCATAGTGGCGTTTGAGATCGGTCGGGACAGGCAAGTCCATGTCGTTCTCAAAGGGATAGTCATTGGTAAGACCATATTTTAATAATGAAAAAGGCACTGTACGTTCCCTCGTTACAATCCGTTTATTGGTTATTTGGACGAAAATTGCTTGGTTTGACTGTGTACTTTGAGGCCTACATATCGCGCTGCTTTGCGGCTGTAAGTGTGTTCTTGATTAAGCAGGCAATGGTCATCGGGCCAACGCCGCCCGGCACTGGGGTGATCGCGCGACACTTCTCAGCCACGTCTGCAAAATTGACATCACCAACCAGCTTTCGCTTACCGTCGATGTCAATGGCGTTGATGCCCACATCAATCACCACGGCACCCGGTTTTACCCAGTTCTTATCTACCAGCTCTGCCACGCCAACCGCAGCCACCAAAATGTCGGCTTGTCGGCAAAGCGCTTCGGGCTCTAGCGTTTTTGAGTGAACAATGCTGACGGTGCAGTTAGCTTGAAGGAGTAGGTTCGCCATCGGTTTCCCGACGATGTTAGAGCGCCCAATCACAACCGCGTGTTTACCAGACAAGTCACCCATTTCTCGATTGAGCATCTCCATACACCCAAGCGGTGTACACGGAACGAGTTTGGCTTGTCCTGACGACAAAAGCCCCACGTTGACAGGGTGAAAGCCATCAATGTCTTTGGTCGGGTCGATCAGATTGATAATGCGCGCTTCAGAAAGGTGTTGAGGTAAGGGGAGTTGCACCAAAATGCCATGAATATCTTCGCGCTCGTTAAGTTCCACGACCACGTCTTCGAGTGTTTTTTGCGTGCAGGATGCATCGAGGTGTTTTACCAGTGAAAACAGCCCGGCCTTTTCTGCGCATCGGATTTTATTGCGAACATATATGGTACTTGCGGGGTCTTCGCCCACCAATACCACAGCAAGCCCCGGCTGCGAAAGGCCTTGTTGTATCCGTTCGTTTACTTCCTGTGTCATTTCCTCAATCAATACATCAGCCAGTTGACGACCATCAATAACCTTTACTGGCGTCTCTGTCGGCGTCTTTATTTGCATGGCTACCTCTGTCGGTTATTGGAATACAACGGTTTTGTTGCCGTACATAAAGACACGGTGTTCTAAATGAAGTCGAACCGCTTGTGCGAGGGCGATGGTTTCAGTATCGCGCCCAACGGCAACCAATCTGTCAGAGGAATAAGTGTGACCAACGGGTTGAACACTTTGTTGAATGATCGGCCCTTCATCAAGATCTGACGTGACATAGTGCGCCGTCGCGCCAATCAGTTTGACGCCGCGAGCGTGCGCTTGGTGATAAGGCTTCGCCCCTTTAAAGCTTGGCAGAAAAGAGTGGTGAATGTTGATTGCTTTGCCGTGCAGCTTCTTACACAGGTCATCGGATAGGATTTGCATGTATCGAGCGAGAACCACCAACTCGGTTTGTGTTTCTGCCATTACGTCGAGCAGCGCGGCTTCTTGGCGCGGTTTATTTTGCGCGGTCATGGGCAACCAAATGAATCGAATGCCGGCACGTTCGACCATGGGTCTGAGATCTTTGTGGTTGGACACCACGGCGGTGATTTCCATCGGCAACTCACCATTCTCGTGACGGTACAGCAGGTCTTTGAGGCAATGGTCGAACTTACTCACCATGATTAACACACGCGTAGGGGCGTCGGCATCGAAGAATTGCCAATCCATGTTGAAGCGGCTGACCTGTGCTTCGAAGCCTTCTCTGATGGTGTCTAATTCCACATCCGGTGATTCGATGCGGCAGACGGCGCGCATGAAAAAGTTTTGGTTCTCTTCATCATCAAATTGATGCAGCTCAGAGATGTAACAGCTCAAACCCGCCAGATAGGAAGTGACTGCAGCAAGAATGCCGCTGGATGCATCACACGTTGCTTTGAGAATAAATTCCTTTGAATCTGGCATGTTTCGTCCTGTTTGATTGCTGGAGATATGTTCACCTTAATAAGTGAAATAACAGAAAATTAACAATCAAGTTGGACATCTCAGTAAAAGAACCACATATTTTATTCAAATATGAAATTTTCATTTACTGATGAGAAAAACATGAGCAAGGCAGACTATCAGGTTCAGTCACTCGCGAGAGGGCTGGAAATCATCGAAATGTACGACGCGGAACGCCGGATCCTCAGCACCCATGACTTTGCTGAGAGATTAGGCGTGAGCCAATCGTCGATTTACCGCATTGTTCAAACCTTGATCGATAAAAACTACCTGCGGAAAGTGGCAAGAAATGCCTATACCATCGGGCCACAAGTGGTGTCTCGCGGATTTTCGTATTTAGCGGGGCAGAATTTGGTGGATGTTGCCGCCCCTCACTTGCAGCGGCTCAGGGATGAAACCAGTATTTCTTGTCACTTGGCAGTAAGGGATGGGTTGGAAACCCTGTATATCTATCGCGCTCAGGCGTCTCAAAGGCTGTCGGTGAATATTCCTCTGGGAACACGGCTTCCTTGCCACACGAATGCAATGGGGCGCATCTTGCTGCAACAGCTCAGTGACATTGAATTGAGCGCTGTTTACCAAACCATTCAACTGGATGTGTACGCCAAACCCAATCCTCAAACGTTTCCTGAACTGAAGCACCTTATTGCAACAGAGAAGAAGCAGGGTTTCGCATTCTCACGCTCAGACAATGCAACGGCCATCGCCGTGCCGATCACGGATTATCTCGGAAAGATCATCGCCGCCATCAACATATCGGGCGCAGAACAAATCATGGATAAACAGCATCAATTCGAGGCTGCCAAAACGAGCCTATTGAACACCGCCAAGGCGATTTCTAATGAGGCGGCAGGCTAATTCATGGATAAATTAAAGTCGACGTTAACTTTGGCACTTATTGCGCTGACTTCAGGCATTGTTTTCTCTGAAGAGGTATCGATAGAAAGGACGAATGAAGCCAGAAATAGTCTTAAAGACTATGGTTTGGTTTCTTGTCTTATCGCTATCGAGCCGAGCAGTGTACTGGCGACAGATCTTGGATACATAAAACGTTCACTTTCTTTTATGGGGAAGGGGAGTTATTCAATCGTTCAAGATGAAGATACGTTTGAGATTAAACATGATCCTTACTCAGAAACCGTCGTGTTCATGCTTAAAGAGGCGAAGAAGTCAGTTGGCTATATGAAAAGCGGAGAGACTTCGAAAAGCATTGGCTGCTTCAAGGTTTATCACTCGATAGCTTTTGATGCATTCATCACTGAGCAGGATGCCTATATCATGGTTAACCGGTAGCGTTATGGGTGAGATTATATTGCAGAGGATTATGAGGATAGTTGCAAATAGGGCTAAGAGGAATTGCAATAACCGGAAAAGCAAAAAGCCTGCTCGAAAGCAGGCTTTTTAATGTGGTGGGCGATACCGGGCTCGAACCAGTGACCCCCTCCTTGTAAGGGAGGTGCTCTCCCAACTGAGCTAATCGCCCGAATAATCGCGATTGGGATTCTCTAAAAGAGAGTGCGATTATTGGAATTTGGTGGGTCTAGGCAGACTCGAACTGCCGACCCCTGCCATGTCAAGGCAGTACTCTAACCAACTGAGCTATAGACCCAAATTCTGATTCCATCCTGGTTAGGGAAGGAATGGTGCGTCCGGGCAGACTCGAACTGCCGACCCCTGCCATGTCAAGGCAGTACTCTAACCAACTGAGCTACGGACGCATTACATTGTTGCTAGGAAAGCTTGGTGCGTCTAGGCAGACTCGAACTGCCGACCCCTGCCATGTCAAGGCAGTACTCTAACCAACTGAGCTATAGACGCATCGTTTGCTGAACTTCAGCGAGGCTTTCCGTGAAAGCGGGGTGAATATTAGCGAGTAGGGCGAAGGCGCGCAAGCGTAAAACCCGACTTTTTTGCGCTTCTGCGTTCGTTTGATGCTTTGGTGAGCAAATTGCTCTCTCTGTGTGCATCAAAGCACAAGTAATTGGTTTCACGAAAGTAACGCGTGGTCTATTTTTTGATCGAATGGCCGATTTCTACGTGGCATCGCGCAAAGAGGGTTTGCCAATAACTCACGTGATCTTTGACAGAATCTTGAAAATTTCGGTAATGCTCACCACCGAAATAGGCGTCATTGAAGTCAGATGAGGGTGAAGTCGTCGATAAATGTTGATGAAATGCATTAAGTGAAGGCTGAACATCGAGATAAAGACTGTTTATTTTGGACAAATATGGCTGAACTGCGCCAATGAAAAACGTATCAAACACATTTCTCATGTAATTGAGCCGAGTTTGATTTCGATTAGCGCCGCATATGACCAAGGCATCATCGCGTTTTAGTTGTTGTGTAATGGTGTTCAGCCAACGCGTCGTCTCATCCATAGAATAAAATAGTGCGCCGAGGTAACGCTGTTTCTCAATGGGTTCTTGAAGAGCCACCACGTCCGTGTGAGTCATGGGTGTATTGATCGCCTTTGAGTATTTCTCGATAGCGAGTAAGGCTTCACTGTGAGGAAACGGCTGTCCAGGCGCGATTAGTGAGGTACTCGGAGGCGTCAGTTGTTTTCTCCATGCCTCGCTGCCTATTAAGGTATTCCAGTAAACCAGTGGGAGTTGTTCCTCCTTCTGACTTTGAACCTCTTTTAGTACATCCGACAAAACGGGGTCTTCAATCATGCCTAAACATGTCGCTAACGTGTTGATTAGCCGTATCTCGTAGTCCAACTGGTGAAAGGCATCTTGAACCTTGCCTAAAATGGAATTTCGATCAGCAATCAACTGGAACAAACCGCACTGCCTGAGTTCGTAAGCATCGAGCAGACCCATGCGCACATCACCAATGGGCAAAACGGCATCGCGCTTTCTAGGCAGTGCAATAGCGATAGAGTCTTGAAGGGGGACGGGGTCAGTGTCGACGACGTTGGCGAGGCGTTGCTGATAGGTGGAAAAGGACTCTACAGCGGGATCAGTGCCAAAGCAGCCAAACAGACTGAGTACGAGTAGTGTACCGACAACTGATCTAAGTATCTTCAAGCAGCCTGTTTCCTTTTTGATTCCCTCATGTGGGTTGCTACGAAGTATATGAAAAGGACGATCGAAAATCGTGTGACAGAAAGAAAAATCCCGACATGACGTCGGGATTTGAGAAGTAAGGATCTTAAACTGTTATTTCTCTGCCATTGCCAACTGGTAGGAGTCGGGTTGCTTACGAATCCACTGCAGTCGCATACCTAGCATGATAGCTGCAGAGGTTAAGCCGATAATAATACCAATCCAAAAACCGTAAGCCCCCATAGGCTCAACGATCCAATCAGTCATACCCAACACGTAACCCATAGGTACGCCCAATATCCAGTATGCGATAAAGGTACGTTCGAAAATGGCGCGCATGTCTTTGTAACCGCGCAGTGCACCGGCAGCGACAACTTGAATCGAGTCAGTGCATTGATAGATAGCAGCAAGCAACATTAAGTTTGCTGCCATAGCAACTACCTCAACATTGTCGGTATACAATCCAATAATCGATTCACGGAAGACCACAGTCAGTGCTGCGGTGATAATCGCGCTGCATAGGCCAATAAGAATGCCTAATTTTGCCGCGCGCGCAGCACCTTCGATTGAACGCTCGCCCAATTGGTGGCTAACACGAATACTGACCGCAGTCGCCAAACTCATTGGCAACATAAACACCATAGAAGAGAAGTTAATCGCGACTTGGTGTGCAGCAACAACGGTAGAGCCCAATGGCGCAATCAAAAGTGCAATGACAGCAAACAAGGTCACTTCAAAGAAGATGGCTGCAGCAACAGGAACACCCAGTTTGAAGATTCGCCAAAGCGCTGAGACATCTGGTTTGCTGAAACCGGTGAAAGCTTCCACACGGTTAAGGCGTTTGTTAATTTTGATGTAAAGAAGCATTGCTGCCAGCATCAGCCAATAAACGATGGCCGTTGCGACGCCACAACCCACACCACCTAGCTCTGGTGCACCGAACTTACCGTAAACAAAGATCCAGTTCAGGGGAACGTTTGCCGCCAAGCCAATAAAGCCAATCACCATCGCAGGAACGGTGAGTGACATACCTTCAGCTAGGTTTCGTAATGCTTGGAACAATAAGAAAGCAGGCACAGCCCAGCTCACTGCATGTAGATAACCGATGGTTTTCTCCGCAAGAGCAGGTTCAACATCCATATAGTTGACGATATGGCCAGCATTGATCAGAACTAGGATGATAGGCACCGACATGATCAATGCCATGTAAATACCTTGCTGAACTTGAAACGGAATTTTGCTTTGACGGCCTGAACCATGCAGTTGTGCAATGATTGGTACCATGGCGAGCAAAATGCCAATACCAAATAGTATTGAAGGTAGCCAAATACTGGATGCCACCGCAACCGCAGCCATATCGGTCGCGCTAACGCCGCCAGCCATGACGGTGTCTACAAAACCCATAGAGGTTTGCGCGAGTTGCGCGATAAAAACAGGGATACCCAACTTGATGATGGATTTGGCTTCTAGGCGGTAATTTTGCACCTATAACTCCGAAATAAAAAGGAAGCAGAAAAAAGGACAGCGCATTATACGTTCGTATAGATATTGGGCAATCAATACTACGGGTAAACTACAAAATATTCACATATGGTGCCGCATCAAGTGAGTAGCGCCGAGCAAGATGTTGTTTTAGTAATGATTACCGAAATTGGCTGAATGCTTTGTGTCTGTTTTCAGACTTACATACACTGAGCGCTAAGAGTTTGAAATACAGATTTGAAATACAGATTTGAGGGTGGGTATGTTTACAGGAATTGTTCAGGCAACGAGTGAAGTTGTACATATTGACAAGAAAGTGGACTTTCAAAGCCACGCTGTTCGTTTTACGAAACCGCTGTTGGATGGATTGGCGCTTGGTGCGTCAGTGGCGCATAACGGTTGCTGTTTAACGGTGACCAAAATTGAAGGCGATTTGGTGTGGTTTGATTTAATGCAAGCGACACTCAATTTGACCAACCTTGGCGCAGTGAAAGCGGGCGATAGCGTCAACCTCGAAAGAGCAGCAAAGTTTGGTGATGAGATTGGTGGGCATTCGATGTCCGGACACATTATGTGTACTGCAGAGGTCGTGAAGGTGATCGATTCGCCTAACAACCGCCAAGTATGGATGGAGTTGCCAGAAAACATCACAAAGTATGTTTTTGACAAAGGCTATATTGGTATTGATGGTATTAGTCTGACCGTTGGCGCTGTCAATGGTCAGCAGTTTTGTGTCAATTTAATCCCCGAAACCCTCCAACGCACGAATATGGGGTGGAGAAAAGAGGGTGACAGCGTAAACATTGAAGTGGATCCGCAGACGCAAGCTGTTGTGGACACTGTCGAGCGCGTGTTGGCGGCAAGAGAAACGGCAAGCTAAACTAACGAGATTCAATCTAATAACGCATTGAGTTATTGAATATTAAAGTGAAAAAGCCAGCGAACGCTGGCTTTTTTAGTTTTATAGGTGCGCCGTCACTATTAGAAAATTTGCTCGTCGTCTGCATCAACGAATAAGTTAATGGTCTTGTGCAGTGAGTCTATCTGTAGGTTAAGGTGAATGGCATTACAGCATGCGGGGCAGTCATCATAAAATTCTTGGTCGCCGCCACTCGTATCTAACGTAATTCGAATCTTGTGCCCACAATGCGGGCAGTCGATTCCTCTCTCTGTATAATTTTGCATGTCCAACTCCCTATCTGAACTGCGAGCTTTTTAACATGAAGGTAAAAAGGTAGCTGTTCCTTCAACCTTTCACGTGTTCCCATTCTAAGAAGTGAAGAATCTTTGCTCAGTGAAATAAGGTCAAACTATGACCCGAGGCCAACATTTACGCTAAGGCATTCAGTTGCATGATGGTTAAATGCAAAAACATAATGTGGTTGAAGTGGTATACGTAAGAGGATGTTTCAGGGTGTGTGTGGTTTTGTCGAAATGCGATCGGGATTGGAATAACGGATGAATAAGGGGCGAGATATAAAAGAAATCTCGCCCTTTGCGTCAACAAATTGGTCTTATTTCGTCAACATTTCGGCGGTTAATTCGTTTAGCGAGTTAAGTTTCACATCACTGATTACCCAACGTTCTTGATCTGCTACCAGGTGCTCTGGGACAACGACGGTGCGCATTTGCGCAGATTTAGCAGCAAGTAATCCCGCAAAAGAATCTTCAAAAGCAATACAGTTTTCCGGTGAAATACCGAGACTATCTGCTGCATTCAGATAAACCTCAGGGTGGGGTTTACCGTATTTCAAATGTTCAGCGGAATGACAGTGCTCAAACCATGTTTCTAATTCAAGCGCTTTCAATGTGGTTTCAATCAAACGAAGTGGTGACGAAGACGCCAATGCTATACGCAGGTTGGCTTCTTTACATAGCGTCAGTGCGTGGATTACACCTGGCATAATCGGTTTGTGAATGGCAACAAGCTCGATCACTTTGTCCAGAATCATCCCACAAACTTCATCGCAAGTTGGGCCTTGCCAACCTTGGGTGTCAAAGTAATGCTTAACGATTTGGTCAATACGAATGCCAGTGGTGTCGATTGTGTCTTGTCGGGTAATGTTGATACCAAGTTCACTAAACACAGCCAACTGTGCGTCTTGCCAAAATGGCTCTGAGTTAACGAGCAGGCCATCCATATCAAAAATTGCAGCTTCAATCATTGGAAATATCATCTTCGAAGGGGAAAAAACGCGCACACAGCAAAAGAGGGCGCTTAACGCCCTCAATCTAATGCAACTTATCGCAACACGTAAATGACTTTATTCGGTTAATGCCAGTTTGTTGAGCAGTGCTTCAGTTTCTTCCAGATAATGCCCCCCAAAGAGCAAGCAGTGGTTGATCATGTGATACAGGTTGTAAATATCTTTGCGAGATTCAAACCCTTCGTCGAGTTGCCAAACTTCGTTGTAGCCTCTGTAGAATTCGTCTGGGAATCCGTTGAACAGGAGGCTTGCTGCAATATCCACTTCACGGTCACCCCAATAGCAGGCTGGGTCAAACACGACAGGACCATTAACGGTAGTCGAGGCGTTGCCTTTCCAAAAGTCACCATGTAATAGGCTTGCTTTGGGTTGGTGTCCGTTCAATCTTTCTTTTACTGCATCAACAATGGCATCTACATCGCCAAACGACATGCCACGTTCTTCAGCCAGTTTTAACTGCCAGCCAATTCTATGGTCAGCAAAGAAATTGGACCATTTCCGATGCCAACTGTTGCGTTGTTCGGTTGTTCCTATGTAGTTATCAATATCGAAGCCGTATTCCAACTGCTCTCCCCATTGATGAAGCTTCGCCATATCTCTACCCAGCAAATAGCCACTTTCAGAATCCAGTGGTTTCATTGGTAAGTAGTCGAGCACCAACACCGCTTTCTCTTTGATGACACCCATATAGATGACTTGTGGCACGGAGACTTCG
The DNA here is from genome assembly GCF_000621165.1 of Enterovibrio calviensis DSM 14347. Taxonomy (GTDB): domain Bacteria; phylum Pseudomonadota; class Gammaproteobacteria; order Enterobacterales; family Vibrionaceae; genus Enterovibrio; species Enterovibrio calviensis. The sequence goes on from NZ_KK211218.1 coordinate 298,309, forward strand.
CCGCTATTGGCAAGGTGTCTTAGCCCTTCAGCTTCAGCTTCATAGGTGGGGAGATTTTCTCGGGAGTTGATTTTGACGAAGAAACGCATATCACCGCTACTTATGACATAGCATTCATTGATGTCTCCACCATCAATGGGCATTTTTTCTTCGACTTCAAACTCCTGTCCTAGCGCAAGCGTGAGCTGAACAGAAAGGGAGTGCCACATAGAAACACCTCTGAATAAGACTAAGAAAATTGGTGAGATAACAAAATAGTAGCGCAATATGACGAGAGTGAAGTGTGGCTAACCTAACAATATATGATAGATGTTCGGTTTTTGTACAAAAAACACCGAAGCCTTTACGGTTAAGGCCTCGGTAAGACAATTGAAAGCGATTGAACGCTTAGATGCTCGGCAACAATTTCTCGGGCAAATATTTGTTGTGGCTGGCTTCTAATAGATGCAGGTTGGCTCTTTCAATGTCGGGAGCGAAGTAGCGATCTTTGTCATAGAAGTCGACATGTGCTCTAAGCTCCGCTTTGATTTGCTCAATCTTCGCTGTGCTTTTGAGCGGGGCACGAAAGTCTAACCCCTGACAGGCCGCCAGTAGTTCAACAGCCAAAATGCCTCGCGTATTTTCAGCCATTTCTGTTAGTCGGCGTCCTGCGAACGTAGCCATAGACACATGGTCTTCTTGGTTAGCCGAAGTAGGTAAGCTATCAACCGACGCGGGGTGAGCCAGTGTTTTGTTTTCGCTGGCAAGCGCGGCGGCTGTGACCTGTGCAATCATAAACCCACTGTTTACGCCGCCATTGTCGACCAAAAATGGCGGAAGCTTGCTCAATCCGCTATCAATCAGTAGCGCCATTCGACGCTCTGAAAGACTGCCGATTTCTGCTATCGCCAAAGCGAGATTGTCAGCCGCCATGGCAACAGGTTCAGCATGGAAGTTACCGCCTGACACAATATCGTCGTCATCGGCGAAAACCAGCGGATTATCAGACACTGAGTTAGCTTCAATTTCGAGTACTTCAGCGGCAGAGCGAATTTGTTGTAAACATGCCCCCATGACTTGGGGTTGGCAACGCAGCGAGTAGGGGTCTTGGACTTTTTCACAGCTTTGGTGACTGCTGCCAATCTCGCTCTCGTCTTCTAAGAGATAACGATAGGCTGTCGCAGCATCAATTTGGCTCACGTGTCCGCGAACATGGTGAATGCGAGGGTCGAAGGGGCGACGGCTACCTAACGCCGCTTCGACGGATAAGCTGCCACAGGCCGTGGCTGACGCATAAAGATCTTCTGCGGCGAACAAGCCTTCGAGTGCAAATGCGGTGGAAGCTTGTGTGCCGTTTAACAATGCTAGCCCTTCTTTTGGCCCTAGGGTAATGGGAGAGAGCCCCGCGATTTTTAACGCCACTGCCCCAGAAATGATTTCGCCTTTGTGTCTGGCTTGTCCTTCACCCAATAAAACGGTGCTCATGTGCGCAAGCGGGGCAAGATCGCCCGACGCGCCGACGGATCCTTTCTTCGGGATACACGGATAAACCTCGGCGTTGACCAATGTCGCAAGTGCATCAACGACAGAGAAACGAATGCCTGAGTATCCGCGCGCAAGGCTATTAATTTTGAGTACCATCATTAAGCGTACAGTTCTGTCGTCCATCAATGCACCAATGCCGGCAGCATGTGACAGCACGATGGAACGTTGAAGCGTTTCCAGATCTTCGGCATTAATTCGTGTGTTGGCGAGCAGGCCGAAGCCAGTATTGATGCCATATACCACGCGCCCCTCTGAAAGTACCTTTGCAACCGTGTCGATGCTGGCTTGCATTTGCGCTTCGACACCGTTTGCAAATGACAGTTGAACACCTTCACGGCTAATAGCGCGTATTTGCTTGACGGTCAATTCACCCGGGGTAAGTGTCAATGAGTTCATGATTATTCCTTTACTTAGACACAGGGACGTTTGGGATATCAAGCAGCGGTAAATCCAGCTGCTGTTCTTTCGCGCAATTGATCGCGATGCCATAACCCGCATCGGCATGACGCATCACGCCTGTGGCTGGGTCATTGTGCAATACGCGCCCAACACGCTGCGCTGCTTCGTCGCTGCCATCACACACAATCACAACGCCAGAGTGTTGAGAAAACCCCATTCCCACGCCGCCACCGTGGTGGAGTGAAACCCAGGTTGCTCCCGATGCCGTGTTCAGTAGTGCATTCAACAAAGGCCAATCAGACACGGCGTCTGAACCGTCAAGCATGCCTTCAGTTTCGCGGTTTGGGCTAGCTACCGATCCTGAATCCAAGTGGTCGCGACCAATGACAATGGGCGCTTTCAATTCGCCATTTTTGACCATTTCGTTGAACGCCAAACCAAGGCGAGCACGATCTTTTAAGCCAACCCAGCAGATACGAGCAGGCAGACCTTGGAACTGAATGCGCTCTCGTGCCATATCAAGCCATTGATGAAGGTGTGGGTTGTCTGGGATCAGCTCTTTTACCTTCTGGTCGGTTTTGTATATATCTTCAGGATCGCCTGAGAGTGCCACCCAGCGGAAGGGGCCAATGCCTTGGCAAAACAATGGGCGAATATATGTTGGAACAAAACCCGGAAAATCAAAGGCGTTTTCTACACCTTTTTCCAGTGCCATTTGGCGTATGTTATTGCCGTAATCTAATGTTGCTGCTCCGCGACTTTGCAATGTCAGCATGGCGTTTACTTGTTCAGCCATGGAAGACTTTGCAGCTTCTACGACGCCGGCTTCATCTATCTTTCTCTGTTCAGCAGCATATTCCATGCTCCAACCTTTCGGCAGGTAGCCATTCAGAGGGTCGTGCGCGGATGTTTGGTCTGTGACTACATCTGGCGTGATTCCGCGCTCAACCAGTTCTGTGAAGACATCAGCGGCATTACCCAGCAAGCCAATTGAGGTGGGTTTATTGTCGTCAATGGATTGCTGCAGCAGTGATAAAGCGTCATCGAGGTTGACGGCCTTTTTGTCGATGTAGCCTGTACGAAGTCGATAGTCGATACGGCTTTCATCGCAATCAACCGCAATCATTGAAAACCCTGCCATGGTTGCTGCGAGGGGTTGCGCGCCGCCCATGCCGCCTAAGCCGCCCGTGAGAATCCAGCGGCCTTTTGCGCTGCCACTGAAATGCTTTTGGGCAACCGCAACGAAGGTTTCATATGTTCCTTGAACAATGCCTTGTGAGCCAATGTAAATCCAACTGCCCGCTGTCATTTGTCCATACATCATCAAGCCTTGCTTATCGAGCTCGTTGAAGTGTTCCCAGTTTGCCCAGTGCGGTACCAAATTCGAGTTCGCAATCAGCACGCGTGGCGCATCTCGATGCGTTGGAAACACACCGACAGGTTTGCCGGACTGAACCAACAGCGTCTCGTTATCTTCCAATCGGGTCAGCACTTCGATGATCTTATCGAAGCATTGCCAGTTTCTTGCCGCTCGCCCGATACCGCCATACACCACCAGCGCATGAGGGTGCTCGGCCACGTCAGGGTGAAGGTTGTTCATCAGCATTCTTAACGCGGCTTCGGTCAGCCACGATTTGGCAGTCAGCGTGGAACCTGTTGGCGCGTGAATCGCCCGAGAAAGATCTAAACGAGGGTCATTCATTGCATCACTCCTTTTGCAATGTGGCTTGTGGGTTGCGATAGGCTGTGTGTGATTGTCCAAACAAGGCGTGCAGCCAATCGTGCTGTATGGTTATCAATATCAAATGATGGGTTTAGCTCGGCAATGTCAGCGAGTGTGAGCTTTCGCTGTCCATGTTCGTTGCAGGTTTGACAGATCAGCCGGACAAGATGTTCTACGATGGGAAAATCGACGCCGTGCACAGCAGGGGCACTCACTCCGGGCGCAACGCTGGCAGGGAACACATCCAGGTCGATGGTCAGATATATCGCATCTAGATCCGCCATAAACATTGCTAACTGGTGGGATATGTCGGCTAAGCGATAGGGCTGACATTCAATGTCTTCCACCGTCAGTACGTTAAGTTCTTTGGCCTTAGCGAACAGCGCTTGGGTGTTACTAGATCGACTGACGCCAAGACACGCATAGTGAAACGGCCAAGCATGTTGTTGGCAATAATCAGCAATTTGAGCAAAAGGCGTGCCCGAGCTGCCATCTTGAGACGAACCCGAGGGCGTTCTTAAATCAAAATGGGCATCGAAGTTAATAATGCCTATGCGAGGTGGCGAAGAAGCGTTGAGCTGCACAAAGTGTTCAGCTAAACCTTGAAAGCTTCCCCATGCAACCTCGTGTCCGCCACCAAGAATCAACGGAAAGTGTTGATGACTGAGGGCGTTACAAACATGTCCGGCAAGGTTGGCTTGTGCGCTTGCGAGGTCATTATCATCGCAGCGCACATCGCCTGCGTCATAGATATTCATTGTATTGTGATGCCAAGGAAGATTGGCCAGCATTTTTCTTATCTCGACGGGGGCGTTTTGCGCACCGACACGGCCTTTGTTACGCATGACGCCTTCGTCGCTGGCAAAGCCCATTATCATCACACCAGAGGGAGTGCCGTCTTCCATTGGTTGGATCTTTTGATGGAAACGTAAACCTAGATCGCCATCTTCATCGTCACGACGACCTTGCCACACTGTCTTGTCAATCATGGGTCTTCACTCCTTTAAGATAACGAGAGTGAAGCGGGGAGAGCCCGATTTGATAGCTCAACTCGGCCGGTGAACCAAGATTCCAAACAGAAAAATCAGCGTCAAAGCCCACCGCTATTTGTCCTTTTCGATGCAATCCTGCCGCCTTAGCTGCATGCCTTGTCGCGCCATACAGGGTTTCTTTGGGGGTTAAGCCAAACAAGGTAGACGCCATGTTCATCATCAATGTGAGGCTGGCGAAGGGCGATGTGCCGGGGTTGAAATCTGTCGCGACGGCCATTGGTACTTGATGGGCGCGCAGCAAATCAATGGGCGGCTTTTGGGTTTCACGTAAGAAATAGAACGCCCCCGGGAGCAATGTAGCAACCGTGTTATGTTCGGCGAGGGCTTTAACCCCGATCTCGTCGAGGTATTCGATGTGGTCGACAGACAATGCGCCCATGCTCGCGGCCAGCGCACTGCCTCCTTGGTTTGATAGCTGCTCTGTGTGGCCTTTGATGTTTAAGCCATGTTTAAGTGCGGATTCAAATACACGTGCCATTTGTGCTGGTGTAAATGCCATGGTTTCGCAAAACACATCGACTGCGTCGGCGAGGCTTTCTGCTGCTACGCTAGGGATCATCTCATTGCAGACAAGCTCAATATAGGCGTCTGCGCTGTGTTGATATTCGGGTGGTAAGGTATGCGCTGCCAATAGCGTGGTTGTTATGTTTATATCGACGTGTTCAGAGATTGCTTTGGCGGCTCGCAGCATTTTCAATTCATCAGCGACCGTCAGGCCATAGCCACTCTTGATTTCAATGCTTGTTACGCCGTCACTTATCAGTGCTTTTGCGCGAGGAATCGCCAACTCAATTAGGTGCTCTAGAGAGGACTCCCGTGTTGCTTTCACCGTGGAAAGAATGCCACCACCTGCACGTGCGATATCTTGATAGGACGCGCCATTAAGTCGCTGCTCAAACTCTTTTGCTCGATTACCCGCAAAGACAAGGTGAGTATGTGCGTCAATCAGCCCCGGTGTAACGAGTCGATTTTCCAGCGAGCAGCACTCAAACCCATCAATTGATAGGCCTCTTCCAACCGCGATAACTGTGCCGTTCTCGACTGCAATCATGGCGTTATCAAGCACTTCAAATCCATCTGCTTGTTCAATGTCGGTGTGCATTGAGACTAATCGGCAGTGGGTGAACATCCTTCTCATCGCGCACCTCTTTAGTGTATATACAAATGTATAGACAAATGGCGAGGCGTTTTCAAGATGCTAAGTGATCAAGTTGTGACCGCAGGTGTAAATATAAGTGGCCGGAAAGCATTTTTGTGGCATCAAAACACAGTATTGCAGGGTTAGGTTCGTTGGCAGCGGTAGGCGAGTGGCGTGATCTTGTTTCTTGCTTGGAAAGCTCGGAAAAATGACGTTTGCGCCTTGTAGCCGAGCAGAAAGGAAATTTCGGCAAGGTCAATTTTTGAGTATTTGAGGTAATACTTTGCGAGGTCATCTCGCAAGCTAGCGAGAACGGCATTGTACTGGGTGTTTTCGTCATTTAGTCGACGTTGTAACGTACGGCGGCTAACCGCGAGATAACGACTGGATGCATCAATAGAGAAGTCATCCGCTGGGATTGTTTTTGCGAGAAGACGACGCACTCTGGCAGTAAAAGGCTGGTAGTCACCGTCAAGGATTAGCGCATGCTCGAGCTGCGATTCTAATGACCGCCACATACTGTCACTGACGGTTAAAAATGGCTTATGAAGATCGGCATGATGAAAGGTGATGCTATTGGTTTTCCCAATATCTATTGGAACGCCAAAAAATGCTTCGTATTCACAACTATTCATGAGTGGCACGGTTGATTCAATCTTGTGCGGAATAACATGGTCTCGTGTTCCCATTCTCGCGAGATGAACAAAGAAAGCCATTTCCAGCTCAATAACTGCATCAGGAATAGGTTGATGATCGGGAAGGCCCGAGAGCTGGATGCGTGTGGTCATGTCCGATTCGTTTATTTCTAGCGTCATCGGCCCAATCAAGGGTTTGAAACGAGCGAGTCGATGCAGCGCCTGAGAGAGATTAGCACTGCAAAGCGCGGCATAAAGTGGTGGGCTAAAGGTTTCAGGACGGAGATGCGCCACAATGCTAAGGGCATAAGCCGAGGTTGCGTTGTTATTGCGTAGGTTTTCCCAAAACGCGTAGTAATGCTCAACGCTCAACATGATGTTTTCTGATTGACCTAGCGATGTCATAAACGGAAGTGGGTGGAAAGACCCTTCAACATCGTGATTGAGGTCTTTCAGAAGTAGTAGCCAATTAATGTTGAGTTTAAATCGCTTCATATCGTCTCTTTCGTTAATGACTCTTTTTACTATAGAAGAGAAGACGCAGAATCATGCCGAATCACAGTATCTGTTTGATTCGGCATGATGGTTTAGGGAATCTGGCTTTAGTTGGCTTTCAAGAATGTAGCGAGAGCATTAGCAACGGGTTCGACATTTTCCTTGCGCCAGTAAATATCAAAGTGTCCTTGTCCTTCCAACATGAACAAGGCTTTCGGCTCGGACGCTTTTTCATAGAAGTCTTTACTGTTGTCTACCGTATAAGCCTCAGAACCGAGAGCCATAAACATTGGGATGTTATCCATCAATGGAATGACGTTGAACGCGGAGAAAGTGAGTATGGCTTCTGCGCCATAAAGGTTGAGTTTGTTTTGCCAATTGGCAGATTCAGCACCGGGATGACCAGGAAGATAATAGCCTCTCATCCCGTTGGCGATGGGCAGCACCTCGTTACTATCGCTTTCTGGAACGGGCGAGAAGTATGTGTCGACCCCGTTTTCAAAGAAATCCTGTCTCGCTTTGCTGGTGCCACTGAGGTAGTACTCGCGAAGATTGGCGACCGTTCCGAACGCCGCGATGTTTTGTTCCGCGGCGTTAAGGTAAGGGCTGATCATACCGACAGCTTTAACACGCGCATCCAATGCGGTGGCGTAATATGCGTAGCCTGCTCCCATACAAATACCGACATTGAAGAGCCGTTGGGTATCGACCAAAGATAATGTCGAGAGGTAAGAAACAGAATTCTTGATGTCTTCCACCACCGAGTAGGGATTTTCCACTTGAAGGTGCGCACCCTCGCTGTCACCAAAACCTCTGGCATCAAACGCGAGTGTGATAAATCCTCTTTGGCTAAGTGCTTCGGCATAAACCTGAGCAGTTTGCTCTTTTACACCCGTCCCCGGTCTGGCAATGACCATGGCAGGAAGTGGAAGGTTGCTTTCTACTTCTTGAGGTATATACAAAAGTGCAGAAAGTGTTTCTCCTTCACTTTGAAAGGAAACAAGGTTTTTGCCTACTTGTAGCTCATCTACGTTGGTCATACGGCTAACTCCATACTTACGTTATCGATCCTTCTGTGAGAGAAGGTCTTTATTCAAAGGGGTTGAACGTAAGTATTAAAGTTCCAAAGAAACGAGAGTTTCATTGCGTGCCAAAGTTAACGCAAACTGCGCCAAAAATGATGAGCTAGGATTTGGCGAGTGGCAAAGTCGTGCTTGGCTAAAGGCTAAAGGCTAAAGGCTAAAGGCTAACGCTAGCACTGAGTTTGTATCGATTTCCCGGATGAAACAGTAACGCTGAACTCACTAACTGATTTTCGCTCCACGTGCGTCGATGCAATAACAAGCACGGCTGGTCGGTATCAATTTTCAGCAGTATCGCAATGTGTTTGGGGGGTAAAATGGCTTCTACCGTGTGCTCTATGGTGCCGAGTGGACAGTTGGCCATGAGGTACTGATTCGGCGTGATGAGAGAAAAATCTTGCTTGAGGTAGTCAGGCGCAAACGCAGGGTTAATCCACCGCAGCTCAACTTGAAGCGGCACGTCATCGGCGTAATGAACAATTTCACTTTTGTAGACATCACTGCCAAGCATAATGCCTAGCCGCATTGCGACATTTTCGGATGCGCTGACTCGTCTGAGGGTAATGATTTCGCTGTGATGGCGTCCACCTCGCTCAGTGATTTCTTCCGCGATGTTGCGGATCTCCATCAGAGGGCTTTCGACTTTGCGCTGGCACACAAAGGTACCTAAACGCGGTGTGCGCTCCAGCCATCCTTCATTGACCAAATCTCTGACGGCTTTGTTGACCGTCATCCTGCTAACAGAAAATTGGTCACAAAGTGCAGCTTCAGTAGGGACTTTTGCACCTACAGCCCATTCTTTTGATTCGATCTTCTGAATCAGAAAGTCTTTAATTTGCTGGTAGCGGGGGGATTTGGTCATAACGTCGCAACATCAATTCGTATATACAATTAATAATTAACGAACTTTCTATGAAAATCAAGAATGAACGGGCTTTGATTAGCCGAACCGTAAATAAAATAAATGAGGTTCTGTTTTATTTCTAAGAAGTGACTAGAACCAAATACAATCCGTCAAATTACTGTATTAAAACGTTCATTATTACTAGACAGACTTTAGTCAGTTACAAGGATCGTCTTTATCGCTTGGATGTAACCTCAGGCTCATCGCCAATTTCGATGCTTTGGAACACATCTTCCCACTATTGGAGTTATGGATAATGAACATTGTTACGACGTTAGGTTTACTCGCCTCTATTTTTGTTGCTAATGGCGCATTGGCATCTGACGACTATTCAATTGGCCCTCGGCCTCAATTTCTTGTGCTCGACATGGATGATGGCGCGCTTAAGCAAAAATTGATGAATTGCTTGGACCAAACGGCAAAGAAAAGCGATTTTTCGATTGGCCATCGCGGTGCACCCTTGATGTTTCCTGAGCACACAAAAGAGTCCTATATTGCTGCCGCCAAAATGGGGGCGGGCATTGTCGAGTGTGACGTGACATTTACCAAAGACAAAGCCTTGGTTTGTCGTCATTCTCAGAAAGATCTTCACACGACAACAGATGTTCTGGCTCACCCAGACTTGGCGAGCAAGTGCAGTGTGCCTTTTACGCCAGCAAATCCTGAAACGGGGGACAAAGCCAACGTTGAATGCCGAACGTCAGATTTTACGCTTGCAGAGTTTAAGCGTCTAAAAGGGAAAATGGACGGCGCAAATGCCATGGCAACGACACCTGAAGAATACATGGATGGCACCGCAGGATGGCGGACCGATCTTTATGCCAGTCGTGGTACCTTGATGACTCATGCGGAAAGCATCGAACTCTTTAAGACGCTGGGCGTGAAAATGACGCCTGAGCTTAAAGCGCCGGTTGTCGATATGCCCTATGAGGGTTTCACTCAGCAAGATTACGCTCAAAAAGCGGTGGAAGAATACAAGGCTGCTGGCGTGAAATCTGGGGACGTGTTTTTGCAGTCCTTTAATATAGACGATGTGAAGTATTGGATTGCCAGTGAGCCTGCTTATTCAGAACAAGCTGTATTTCTCGATGCACGAATGTACGAAGATAAGAACTGGAAACCGACGCTAGCAGACATGAAGGCGATGAAAGCGTCTGGTGTCCAGTATATTGCGCCGCCTATGTTTGCGCTGGTGGATTTAAATGAAAAAGGCCAGATTGTTCCCTCTGAGTATGCTGAATTAGCGAAAGAAGCAGGTCTGAACATGATTACATGGACACTCGAACGTTCAGGGCATTTAGGAAATGGTGGCGGTTGGTATTATCAAACCGTAAAAGACGTCACTGACAACGATGGCGACATGCTCAAGTTGCTAGATGTGTTGGCAAAAGATGTGGGCGTGAAAGGGGTGTTCTCCGATTGGCCTGCTACCACAACCTTCTATGCAAACTGCATGGGGCTATGAGCATCAAGACAAAGGGAATTGGAAAGTAGAAAAAAAACTGGTCTCGACGATAGGCTCGCGAGACCAGAAACTACAGCATTGCAACATCACATATCATTACGCCACCTATTGCGCTTTGGTTCACTTTATATGTTGAAGCTAATCGTACTCGACTGAGTGGCCGTTATTCTGTGGTTCCCAAAAAAATGCCTCAGAATTATTCTGCGGCATTGCTCCTTTATTACGTGCAGTTGAGAGGAGGCAGGATTAAACCCACATGAACTCGTCAGCTGCTGGCATTACCGTATCGCCACAACCACAGTCAGTGCCGTTGCCCATGTCTGTACCGTGACCCATGTCTGTGCCGTGGTCTGTTCCATGATCAGTAACGTGGTCAGTTAGCCAACCCATGCCCATTTCTGCATGTGAAAGACCGTCTACTGTGTTTCCGAAGACATGGTTGTTTGCGGTTTCCCAGGTTTCCATCGCAGGATCAACAATGTGGTCAGTCAGGTTATCGAACACAAAGCTTTGAGCATCATCTAAAAGTAGGGGAGCTTGAGAAATGTCATTGTGACCAATGATGCCAGTAAGCAGTTCGCTTGACGCTTCAGACACCATGTCGATCGGGATCTGCAGCAGTTCAATGTCGTGCTCTAGATGCATAGCGATATGTTCTTCGGCGGTTTCAATAATCTCGCCAACACCGTCTTTGATGATTTCTGGAATGCACTCAGCATTGCCTTCGATTGCGGCATCAACAACTTCGCCAGTCGTTGATACAACAGTTCCAACGGCTTGGCCAACTTGAGCAACGTTCATCATAAAGTGGTGAGTGACGATTTCAGCGGCGTCAGTAACACCGTCAACGACCGTAGCTACCGCAGCGGTAATGCCATTAATTATGGGTATATCAGCTGTTACCTCGGCAATTTTATCACCCACATCGCTGATGAACTCGTCCACCGCGCTCACTGCGGTGCTGACTGTATTGGCTACGGTTGTTACTACCGTAGAGATCGCATCACCAATGCCTTTAAAGATATCTGTAAACCATCCCATGATGTTCTTCCTTTTCTTACTGTGAAGTTATTTCACGTTCCATAAATGTCTCGTACTGCTATTTCCGAGACCGTTTGCATGCAATCCGTCAAAATGCGTCTACCTCATCGTCGTGAGATATCTAAACGTTTTGCAAACTCCTGTGACTGAGCGATGAACCCATCCGTCGTTTCGCTCGTGTTCTTGATGCAACTTGCTTTGATGAGTGATCGTTGAGCCTGAATGTCTAGTTTTTATGAGAGTCTAGTTTCATCTAACGCACTGACTTTTCGGTCAATCTTGTGGGCTGTTGACTAAGTGCCTAAATCTAATGTCACTCAAAACATGCAAAGTGATGAAAAAATTAGACGTTGGTGCAAATCACTGTGGATTCACGCGTGAACGTCGTGTGAATGCCGAGGAGTGAGAAGAGAAAACATAGGCTGATTACGCGCCGTTAGGATGACAAGCAAGGTGCTTGGCGCTTTTGTATATTGGTGCTTCTGTATAAAAGCGGGAAGTGACGTCTTGTGGTATGGCATACGCATAACGTGTGCTTTTTGCTTTTCGAATTAAACTGTTTTCAATCCGAGAGGAAAACTGCAATTTGATGTAGAATGTCGGCAATTTAATTCATGGCGTTATCTGAAAAATGAAACAAGGCTACAGTTGTATCGGGTTAGTTAACCCAAAAACTCCCGAAAATGTGGGTTCTGTTATGCGTGCCGCTGGCTGTTACGGCGTTAATTCAGTGTTTTACACGGGGACACGTTACGACAGGGCAGCAAAATTTTGCACCGACACAAAAAACCGAGTGTTAGACACACCGTTAATTGGCGTTGAAGATCTCAAAGCGATCGTTCCAGTGGGATGTATTCCTATTGCTGTGGAACTGGCTGAAGGCGCAAAACCATTGCCTGACTATAAGCATCCTGCTCGTGCGTTTTACATCTTTGGCCCAGAAGATAACTCACTGAAAAAAGAGATCACGGATTTCTGTGCTGAAACCATTTACGTGCCAACCAATGGTTGCATGAACTTGGCTGCTGCTGTGAATGTGATTTTGTATGACCGCATGGCAAAGGGCACCAATTTTTCAGGGCACCTAAAATAGAAGCGCGAAACATTGCCTATGTTGTTGTAAGAAAAAGCCTCAGTGAAATGAACTGAGGCTTTTTCGTTTGGCTAACCGCGAGTCGCGTGAGCCAATCGGTTTGTTAGCCAATCAGCCAATTAGCAATAAGCTACCGAGCCCCAAGAAGGCAACAAAACCAACAATGTCAGTGACGGTGGTGAGAATGACCGAGCCCGAAAGAGCGGGGTCGATTTTGAGCTTATCGAGTATGACGGGAATAAAGATCCCCGCGATAGCAGCGCAAACAATGTTAACAACGATGGCGACGCCAATAACCACACCTAGCCACAAACTATCAAACCAATACCCCGCAACCAGACCAATGACGATTGACCACAATACGCCGTTTAGCGCACCGACCTTTATTTCTTTCGTCAGAAGGGGTTTGAGGTTGGCTTTTGAGATTTGCCCCAACGCCAAACCGCGCACAATCAGAGTGAGTGTTTGACTGCCAGCAATGCCACCCATGGATGCGACTACTGGCATCAATACCGCCAGCGCAACGACTTGCTGAAGGGTTGCTTCGAACATTCCGATAAACCACGACGCTAAAAATGCAGTCATAAGGTTAATGCCAAGCCAGATGGCTCGGTTTTGGGCACTTTTACGCACAGGCGCAAACAGATCCTCGTCTTCATCAAGACCGGCTTTTGCCATTAATTGAGATTCTGCTTTTTCGCTTTGGAGTTCATACGCAGTGCCCATGTCTAAGCGGCCAATGAGCAAACCACTTTCCGTTACGACGGGTAACGATGACTCACCGCTCAATGCCACTTTGTCCGCGGCGGAGTAAATACCTTCTTTCGCATTCAGCGAAGGAAAGTCATCTTCTGAAAATTCTGAAATACGCAAGGCGGGGTCAACGCCAAACAGACGATTGATCCGAACTGTTCCTTCCCAATTACCTCGGCTATCTACCAGAAATATCACATGGCTGTGCGGTGGCAAATGACGACGTAGCAATCGCATTACCACTTTGATTTTGGTTTTTGCGGGGACAACCAACGGCTGATGATCGCACCAGTGGCCAACTTCATTGTCATCAAATTGTTGTGCGGCCGAGTAACGGTTTTGCTGCTCTTCATCCATGCGCCCGAGGACATTCTCGAGCAAGTGATCGGGGATACTATCTTGAAGTTCAAGCAGGGTATCTGCATTAATACCAGTAAACAGCGAGAGTAAAACGTCTTCTTCTTGATCGTAAAGAATGGATGCGCTGGCATCCGTTCGCATTTCGACCAATACCGGTACTTTCATGGAGTCAGCAAGCTGATCCCAAGTACTTAGACGTTCGGCAAAAGGAAGTGATTCGAGAAGGAGTGCCAAATCGACTGGCGACGTTTCAAGTTTTAGTTGTTCAATAATGGCTTGTTGTGAATGAGCGTCGCCATTTTCTGTCAGTAGTTCACTGACGACATCCTGAATAGATTGGTTTTCCATGTATCCCCAAAAGAAGCAGATAAGTCATAGCGCAAGGGTAAGGAAGGGGTTTTACAATGGCAACCCAAAACGAGCGGTAATGAGCAAGGTGTTAGTGACAAAAAAGGTACTGTCTTCCCAAATACAGCCCATATATAGAGAGAAGTGAATCGATGAGTGAGCCTGGTGACCCCCAGATTAGTTGCGTTATTCTGTCACATGGTTACAATTCCACTCCGGTTTTAGCACGTCCATTTTGATTTGTACCAAAAAGACGCGCTTATGAACCCGCTCAATAATCTCCTTGTTTCTAACGTATTGTTACTAACAAGAAATAAATTCAACAAGTGCTACTGCGTATGTAGCACCACTGTAAATAGGACAATAAAATGCCTGTAATTACTCTTCCTGATGGTAGCCAGCGTTCATTCGACAACCCTGTGTCGACGTACGATGTTGCTTTTGACATCGGCCCTGGTCTTGCCAAAGCCTGTATTGCTGGTCGTGTTGACGGTCAACGTGTTGATGCATGTGACCTTATCGAAAACGACGCCAAGCTTGAAATCATCACTGCAAAAGATGCTGATGGTCTAGAAATCATCCGTCACTCTTGCGCACACTTGCTAGGTCACGCGATCAAGCAACTGTTCCCTGATGCTAAAATGGCAATCGGCCCTACCATCGACAGTGGCTTCTATTACGACATCGACTTGGATCGTTCATTGACCCAAGAAGACCTAGATGCGATTGAAAAGCGCATGAAGGATTTGGCGAAAACCAAATATGCCGTCGTTAAGAAGAATGTTAGCTGGCAAGAAGCACGTGATACGTTTGAATCACGTGGCGAGTCTTACAAAATTGAAATTCTGGACGAAAACGTTTCTCGTGACGACCGCCCAGGACTTTACCACCATGAAGAATACATCGACATGTGCCGCGGTCCGCACGTGCCGAACATGAGCTTCTGCCAAAACTTCAAGATTCTGAATGTTGCTGGTGCTTACTGGCGCGGCAACAGTGACAATAAAATGCTGCAACGTATCTACGGCACTGCGTTTTACGACAAAAAAGAATTAAAAGCGCACCTTGTTCGTCTTGAAGAAGCAGCGAAGCGCGACCACCGTAAACTAGGTAAGCAACTTGATCTGTACCACATGCAGCAAGAAGCGCCGGGTATGGTGTTCTGGCACCACAACGGTTGGACTGTTTTCCGCGAGCTGGAAGTGTTCATTCGTGAAAAGCTGACTGAATACGATTATCAGGAAGTAAAAGGCCCATTGATCATGGATCGCGTTCTTTGGGAACGTTCAGGTCACTGGGAAAAATATGCTGATTACATGTTCACGACTCAGTCTGAGAGCCGTGAGTATGCACTGAAGCCAATGAACTGTCCTGGTCACGTTCAGATTTTTAACCAAGGTTTGAAATCTTACCGTGATCTGCCATTACGTATGGCAGAATTTGGTAGTTGTCACCGTAACGAGCCATCAGGCGCTCTACACGGCTTGATGCGCGTTCGTGGCTTCACTCAAGATGATGCACACATCTTCTGTACGCCTGAACAGGTTCAGAAAGAAGTTACATCTTGCATTGAGATGGTATACGACACATACAAAACGTTTGGTTTTGATGAAATCGTCGTTAAACTATCAACTCGCCCTGAACAGCGTGTTGGTTCTGACGAAATGTGGGACCGTGCTGAAACAGCTTTGGCTGAAGCACTTGACGCAATGGGCATCAAATTTGAGATTCTGGACGGCGAAGGTGCCTTCTACGGACCGAAGATTGAATTTACGTTGCATGATTGTTTGGATCGCGCATGGCAGTGTGGTACTGTGCAACTCGATTTCGCTCTGCCTGAGCGTTTGGGCGCAACGTACGTTGGCGAAGACAACGAACGTCACACCCCAGTAATGATTCACCGTGCGATTCTTGGTTCATTAGAACGTTTCATCGGTATTTTGATCGAAGAATACGCAGGACATTTCCCGACTTGGTTGGCTCCTCAGCAAGCTGTTGTGATGAATATCACCGACAATCAGGCCGAATATGTTCAGGAAGTAGCGAAAAAACTGCAAAAAGCAGGATTTAGAGCATCAGCGGACTTGAGAAACGAGAAGATTGGCTTTAAAATCCGCGAACATACTTTGAAGCGCGTACCTTACATGCTTGTTTGTGGCGACCAGGAAATGGAAGCTGGCGAAATTGCAGTACGTACTCGCAAAGGTAAAGATTTGGGTAAATTCAAGATTGAAGATTTTGTTTCTCTGCTCGAGAACGAAGTTCGTACCCGAACGCTCAATATTTTGGAGGAATAAGGTATTAAAGGCGCAAGAAAAGCCCCGGTTAAACAAAATGCTCATCGCTTGAATGATGAAATTCGTGGTATTGACGAAGTTCGTTTGACAGGTCTTGATGGTGAAGCGATTGGAGTTGTTACTCTCCAGGAAGCGATTAAGGTCGCTGAAGAGGCGGGAGTAGATCTGGTTGAAATCAGCCCTAATGCCGAGCCGCCTGTCTGTCGTGTGATGGACTACGGTAAGTTCATATTCGAAAAGAGCAAGGCTGCGAAAGAGCAGAAGAAAAAGCAAAAGGTTATTCAGGTTAAGGAAATCAAATTCCGACCTGGTACCGACATTGGCGACTATCAGGTAAAACTACGCAACCTGGTTCGCTTTATTGAAGAGGGTAACAAGGTCAAGGTTACAATCCGATTCCGTGGTCGCGAAATGGCGCACCAAGAAATCGGTGTTGACGTTTTGAATCGTTTGAAGGAAGACACTGCCGAAATTTGTTTGGTAGAAAGCTTCCCGACTCGAATCGAAGGTCGTCAAATGATCATGGTTCTTGCCCCTAAAAAGAAGTAATTTCGGCATACAAGTAACATAAGAGGCTATGCCTTATGGCATAGCCTCTTTGTTCGCCGGATTACATTGTTATTAACATGCATACAATGCGGAGTTATTCATCATGCCTAAGATGAAATCAAACAAAGGTGCAGCTAAGCGTTTCAAGAAAACTGCTGGCGGCTTCAAGTTCAAGCACGCAACTAAACGTCACATCCTGACTAAGCGTACTACTAAGAACAAACGTCAACTGCGTCCAAACGCGATTTTGCCTAAGTGCGAAGTAGCAGCAGTTGTTCGTATGCTTCCATACGCATAATTTTTCTTAGTTTATTAACGATTTAGTTTAGGAGAGAGTCCATGGCTCGCGTAAAACGTGGTGTACAAGCTCGTGCACGTCACAAGAAAGTTCTAAAACAAGCTAAAGGTTACTACGGTGCACGTTCACGTGTTTACCGCGTAGCTTTCCAAGCAGTTACCAAAGCTGGTCAATACGCTTACCGTGACCGTCGTCAGAAGAAACGTCAATTCCGTCAACTTTGGATTGCACGTATCAATGCTGCGGCTCGTCAGAATGGTATGTCTTACAGCCGTTTCATCAACGGTCTGAAGAAAGCGTCTATCGAAATCGATCGTAAGATCCTTGCAGATATCGCTGTATTCGACAAAGCAACTTTCTCTGTACTTGTTGAGAAAGCGAAAGCTGCTCTGTAATTTTACAGAATAGATTTTGCAAGAAAGGGGAGCCTCGGCTCCCCTTTTTTATTGTCTGCATCTTGTGTTGTTTCGTCGTTAAGGCGACTCGATAAGGTGTGTATATTGTATTCCTGATGTGTTGAGCTGAATACCGTATAAAGAGGTGGTGGCGGTGATGTACAAATAGGATTGATCTTGGCCTCCGAACGTACAATTACTGACACGTTCCGGCACGGGAATGAGCCCAAGTTTGTTACCTTTGTTATCAATAACCGCGATACCACTGTCGCAACTACAGAAGATATTGCCTTGCGTATCTATCCGAAACCCATCTGGAATTCCAGGTTCAACGACACATAGTGTTTTTCCTCCGCTAAGAAAACCATCGTTACCCACTTGAAACGCTCTTATTTCCCTGCGTCCTTTGACGGGAAATTCCACTACCGACATATCTGCGACATAGAGTGTGCACTCATCTGGCGAGAAAGCGAGTCCATTAGGGCGTTGAACGTCGGTTGTCATGATGTCGAGTTCACCGGTTAAAGGATCAAACCGATAGACATAGCATCCCACCATTTCACTTGATGATTTGAAGCCTTCTTCGTCGCTTAAAATACCGTAGGGTGGATCCGAAAACCAAATGGTTCCGTCGCGCTTAACGATGAGGTCATTTGGACTATTGAGCCGCTTGCCGTCATAATTATCAACGAGGATCTCGTTCTCTCCGTTAGGTAACGTGCGGCTGATACCACGCCTGCCGTGTTCACAGCTGAGCAAATTTCCATCGAGGTCGAGGTAGTTGCCATTACTAAAATGCGAATTGTCTTTTAGAACAGTCAGCCCTTCTTGGGGATGCCAACGTAGAAGTTTGCATCCTTTGACATCACTGAATACAACCGCATTTTGATCCGGCAGCCAAACGGGCCCTTCGGCCCAAATGGCGCCAGTGCAAAGTTGTTGTACCTCTAGACCTTCGATCAGAAGTGATGAAATATCAGCCATATCGCTACCTCTTCTCAGGCTCGCCATCAATATGACGAGGAATGGAAAGAGGGTTGTTGGGGTTAATTTCTGGAGGAAGAAGCGTATTTGGCACGTTCTGATAGCAAACGGGTCTCACAAAGCGCTCGATAGCCATGCTGCCGACGGAGGTTGTTTGGCTATTTGAGGTAGATGGATAGGGGCCGCCATGTACCATTGCCGTTGAGACTTCTACACCGGTTGGAAAACCATTGAAAAGAATTCTTCCGACTTTCAGTTCCATTGTATCAATCAACTGCTGTGCGAAGGTTTGGTCGTCACTTTCACTATAGTGAATTGTACCGGTGAGTTGGCCTTCCAGTGATCCCAAGACATCAAGGGCTTCTTGCTCGCTGTTGCACGCCACTAACATTGAGAACGAGCCAAAGACTTCTCTATGCAGTGCGCGATCTTTTATAAAATCAGAGGCTTCTACTTCGACAAAGGCGGGTTCACAGGCATTATGACCTTCAGCATGCCCTTGCGTGATAACGCTTACTTCTGGGCTGTTGATCAATGCGCTCTTGTTTTCGCAGTAAGAGGAAAATATTGAGGGCGTTAGCATTGAGCCTGCACAATTGCCTTCCATGAGTTTGGACATGTGCTGTTTGAAATGAGTCAGCGCCTCACTCTTGAGCGCAATCACGAGGCCTGGGTTGGTACAGAATTGACCCGCTCCCATCATGAGTGATGCATAAAACTGTTCAGCTAGTGATGCTGTTTGTGCTGCTAGGGAGGCGGGCATGAATACCACTGGATTGATGCTACTCATTTCTGCATACACAGGGATAGGCTCTTCACGTTGCTGAGCAAGTGACATCAATGCGGTACCACCTGATTGCGAACCCGTAAAACCCACCGCTTTTATTTCTGGGTGTGAGACTAAGTGCTGACCAATCTCATTGCCAGAACCAAACACTAATGAAAATGTGCCCGGATGAAAGTTCAATTCGGCTAATGCATCTACAATACAGCGTCCGACCAACTCAGAGACGCCTGGGTGTGCGGAATGGCCTTTAACGATCACGGGACAGCCTGCAGCAAGTGCTGACGCGGTATCTCCACCAGCCACAGAAAATGCCAATGGAAAGTTACTTGATCCGAAGATAACAACGGGCCCAAGTGGAATTTTTCTTACCCCAAGAAACGGCCTAGGAAGCGGATGGCGATCGGGTAGGGCGGTATCTATTCTCACACCTTGCCAACTGCCATCTTGGATGACATCGGCGAATAGTCGAAGCTGATTGGCTGTTCTGGCGCGTTCGCCTTCAAGTCTTGCTGCTGGCAATCCCGTTTCTTTCATGCCCCTTTCTATCAGTGTGTCACCGAGCGCCATGATGTTATCAGCAATAAGACGTAATAAGTCGGCGCGTTGAGAAGCAGAGGTATGACGAAACAACTGAAAGGCTCCCGCGGCTAACACGCAGGCTTTATCGGCATCCTCACAGGTCGCCAGCCCGAAAGACGGTTCAAGCTTTTCGTTGGTCTTTGGGTCAAACCCTTGAATGCTTCCATTGGTGCCATGAACTGCGTGACCACCAATAAACATATTTCCCTGAACTGACATTAGTAAACTCCTTAACTCTATGAATATGCGGGCAGTAGGAAAGAAACATCTGGCTCTGCTAAGCAATCAAAGGTGCGTAAAATATGGGTGTTGTTGACATCCAACACTGCAACTTGATCGTTTGTCATGGAGACATAAGCCGTTGTACCGTCAGGATGAAAACTCACTGCAATGGGATCTGCAGGTAGTTCAATCACGCCTTGTGGCATCAACGTTTGATCATAAATAGAGATTGAACCGCCTTGATAATTGGTAACAAACAATTGTTGATTGGGTGAAAGGTAGACACGGGTAGGGTCTTGGCCTGACTCCGCCGACGCTTTCACCTCTAAAGACGATGTATCAACGGCAACGATGCTGTTGTCTAGACGGTTCGTGACAAAGAGTGTTTTACCGTCTTGTGCCAGGCAGTTTCCCTCTGGTTTTTTACCCGGATACATTGGTATGGGTTCAACGGTGGGTTCCCAAGGTCGTATTTTGGTTACCGTATGACTAAGCAAGTTCAGACAAAATGCGGTTTCACCGTCGGCGCTTAATGAAAAAAGGTGCGTCTTAAGTCCGCCAGAAGGCAATGCACGGTCCGGCGCTGTTGCTGTTTGTGGGTTTTCGTATATCACCATGACGTTGTGCGACTCACTCATGGCATAAAGTCTGTCTTGGTCGTCCATGGCAAGGCCATGAATGCGATAGTATGGCCAGGCACTGATGGTGCGAACATGTTCCTTTCGCTTGATGTCGATAACGAAAATATCGCAACCGCCGTTGTCGCCGATGATCCCCGAATTTTCAACGCCATAATGACCGACGTAGGCGAATTCACGGTTTGAATCTACGACAAATTCATGTGGGTAATTTGGCAGTATGATCTGCGTGATGGCTTCCCCTTTTTCCGCATCAAAAAAGCCGAGGGTATGAGCACTTTTTTGGTTCAGAATCAGCGTATCCCTATTCATTCTTCCCATTCCTTCGTTGTTTTAGCGCAAGGCTGCAATATGGATTGGATGACTAGACGTCTTTGTAGTCATGGTCAGTGTATTACGGAGAGGCTTACCAAACTCCGGCACACAGATTTCAAATACATCACCGTCTTGTGTTTCGATGCCATCGGCAAAGCTCAAGGTTGATGTGCCGAAATAGTGGATATTCAGATCACCCGGTTGACAGAAAAGGGCGTATTTAAAGTGGTGGTGCTCTAGGTTCTTAATATTGTGCGACATGTTGTCTTCACCCGAGGTGAAGGGCTTTTCCCATATCACACTGTTGTTTCGAATAATTTTACTGCTGCCTTCTAATGAAGGAGGCAAGTCACCGATCATGAGTTCGGGGCCAAAACTGGCTTGACGAAGCTTGGAGTGAGCAAGCCACAAATAGTTGTGACGTTCGGTGACATGGTCTGAAAATTCATTGCCTATGGCAAAGCCAACCCGATGTGGTGTGCCATTACTGTCATTGACATAAACACCAACCAACTCAGGCTCTTCTCCCGCATCTTGCGCAAATGCCGGTGATTCAATGGTGCCATAAGGACGACGTATGATATTTCCCGTTCCTTTGTAGAACCATTCTGGCTGAGAGGCGATGTGCTGTGGGGTGGCTTTTCCATCTTCAAACCCCATTTTAAACATACGCATGGAGTCGGTCAGTGCTGCCTCCTCATCGGCAATTTTTGCATGCATGGCGTCCCGAGTATCGGCGCTACCTAGATGGGTCAAGCCTGTGCCCGCGACAAAACAATGTGCATTATCAGGATGGTGTATCGGCGGAAGCAGCAGTCCATCATCAATCACGCTTTGGTAGCTCATCGTATGCTCGGAGAGCAAACTGTCGATCAGCGAGGTCAGCGTCGTCTCTTCGTTTACGGCCATGTTAACAAGCTCGTAAGTCGTTAATGGCAATGAAAGCGCTTGAAGGCTTTCGCCGTCTAGCACTTTGGCTACACGAGGGCCTGTTGGGCTCTTGTATTGAATAATGCGGTAAAATGACATGTGTGTTCCCTCACTCAATAATGTTGAAGTCATTGAGATATTTATCAGAAATTGAAATACCAAGACCGGGAGTGTTGTCGTCTAAGTTAATGGAGCCGTTCTGTGGCACTGGCTCGCCTTCAAAGATGTAGTAAAAGAGTTCATTCCCCACTTCTACATCGTGCACTGGGAAGAATTCAGAAATCGGTGATGCGAGCGTCGACATGGTGAGATGATAGTTGTGCATTTGACCTGCGTGAGGAATAACGGGAACACTATAAACCTCTGCAAGTGCATTGATTTTACGCGCTGCGGTAATACCACCGACACGGTTTGTGTCGTACTGAATGACGGACACCGCACGTTTATCGAGAAGTTCTTTGAAGCCGTGACTGGTAAATTCATGCTCACCGCCTGAAATAGGTATAGTGGTCAGTCGGTTTAACTCTGCATACCCGTCGATATCATCAGCGATCACTGGTTCTTCTAACCAGCGGGGTTCAAACTTCTCAAGTTTAGGGAGCATGCGTTTTGCGTATTCTAGGTTCCAGCCCATGTAGCACTCGAGCATAAGATCAACGTCATCCCCAATTACTTCTCTAACGGCTTCTACGCTTTTGATGTTTTCTCTCATGCCTTGCGGGCCATCATTAGGGCCATAACCGAAACGCATTTTTAGCATGTTGAACCCCTGATCCAGATAAGACTGCGCCTCGCGTTGCATCTCATCCAAATCTGTTCGGTAAAGCTTAGAGGCGTAGACGGGGATCGTCTCTTTGGTTCGTCCCCCCAGTAACTTGAATACGGGTTTGCCCGTTGCTTTGCCCATCAAATCCCAAATCGCGATATCCACACCAGATATTGCTGCCATACCAATGCCTTTGCGTCCCCATGCTAATGTGGACCGATACATCAATTGCCATAGGTATTCATAGTCAAAGGGGTCGTGACCAATAATGAGCGGGGCAAGGTAGAGATCAATGATCTCTTTTGCTATGCGAGGTGCAAGGGCGACGTTGCCTATTCCGACCAATCCGGTGTCTGTTTCAATTTCGATGACGGCCCAATCGTGAAATCGAAACGTGCCCATTGAATCCCCTTTACTCCAAAGCAGGTCTTTCGCGTTGGAACAAAAATGCTGTGAGGGTGGTACCGTTTTTCCTTTCCATTGGAAAACTCTTGCTTTAACGGATGTGATTTTCATTTATGCCTCTGTGTTATTTATTGCCAACGTTTCTTTGAAGGCTGATTGAGCCATGACGCAAGCGAGATTGAATGCATTCAGTGTGGCGTTAACGTTGGCTTGGTTTTTACCGGATATATCAAACGCAGTGCCATGAGCGGGGGTTGTAATTGCAATGGGAAGGCCGCCTTGAACGGTAACGCCTTTTTCGAAACCAAGGAGCTTTATCGCGATTTGACCTTGGTCGTGATACATGGTGACCACGGCATCAAACTCTCCGTCTCTGACTTTTAAAAAGAGGGTGTCCGCCGGAAAAGGGCCACTGACCGGGTAATGTTGCTCCTGGAGCGTCTTGACGGCGGGTTGGATGATCTCTATTTCTTCTCTGCCACAAATACCCCCATCACCACCATGCGGATTGAGTGCTGCAATGGCTATTTTGGGACGGGCTATCCCAGACTGGATAAGGCAATCGTGGATGAGTTTGGTTGCCTCAATGATTCTGTCTTGAGATATGTATTGCGTGACATCTTTGAATGGCACGTGTGACGAGATCCGAGAGGTCCAAATATCTCCGAGTGTGTTGAATTCACAGAAGTATTCTTTCACCTCTAGCTGATCGGCAAAAAAGTGCAGTTCATCCTCAAAAGGCATCCCTGCCAGCTTCATGGCTTGCTTGTTAAGGGGCGCGAAACAAATGGCATCTATTTCAGAAGCCTTCGCTGCATCTAGGCACATGGTCAGTACGTTGAGCACTGACGCACCACTTTCTTTATTCGCAACACCTACTTTGTGATCCGTTTCTGTCATCGTGGAGACGGGAAGGAAACACACGCTACCTACGGGTGTATGTTTTGCCTCCTCAAATGCGTTAATCACCGGAAGGTCATGCATCAATCCTGTCAGTGTCTGTGCATTGCTCCATAACCACCCATCGCCAACTAAGACGCAATGGCAGTGACGAACACGCTGTTCATTGGCGAGTAGTTTGGCCACCAGTTCAGGACCAATACCAGATGGATCCCCCAAAGTGATTGCAACGACGGGTGCGTTTCGCATGGTGTTCTCCGTATTCGATGAGTGATTGCGTCTTTCATCATTTTCATTTGGGTACAGAGGTACGCCTCGACCTTAATGGTATATAAAGCGTACCAGTTGATTTTATTCTTAACAATGTTTTGAAAAAATGGAAGCCACAAAACTAATGATCTAGTGGATTACGTATCTACATTTCATACGTTTAACCCGAAACAATACGCGGGTTTTAGCATTTGGCTATTACGTAACCTGCCTTATATTTGTTTTTTATCAGCAGGTTAAGTTTGTATTGGTAGGGGGGGATTTAAGGGTGGAAGATTTTCTTGTGTGAATCAAAACTAAGATCTATTTCTAAAATTACACTGGTAATTAAGAACTAAATCTTATTTTGGACAAAAAGTGCTCAGTTGGCATATTGGTCTTCAAGTCTTCTGGTATTGTTAATAGACCAGTTGAGAGCCGGGAGTGATACGGTGCTTAGCGAAAGGAATACAACTGCTGTCGATATTCCTTCGTTTGGTTAAGCGAGTGTCACTTCGAAAAATCTATCAACGAAATACGACGTTGGTTTAAAAAATCATGAGCACGTAAGGGAAGCGAAGATGCCTCAGATTCGAATTCAAAACCTAGTAAAACGCTATGATCATGTCGAAGTCGTTCATGGTCTTGATCTTACCTTTGATGACAATGAGTTCACCGTGCTGGTCGGCCCATCTGGCTGTGGTAAATCAACGACGCTGAGAATGATCGCGGGGTTAGAAGACGTGACCTCTGGGGGGATATACATTGGTGATCGCGAAGTGAGTTCGTTGGAGCCACGCGATCGCGACCTTGCGATGGTTTTCCAAGATTACGCGTTATACCCCCACATGAATGTTGAGAAAAACATCTCCTTTGCTTTAAGGCTCGCCAAAGTCAACAAAGAAGACATCGCGAAAAAGGTAAAAGAAGTATCGGAGATGCTTGGACTGGAACATCTTCTCCATCGTAAACCCGGCGAGCTATCAGGCGGGCAGCGTCAACGCGTTGCGATGGGCAGAGCGCTGGCTCGCGATGCGTCCACATTATTGATGGATGAGCCTTTATCTAATTTGGATGCCAAACTTCGTGCCCAGATGCGTGCTGAACTGATCCTGATGCGAAAGAAAGTAAACAAAAACATTATCTACGTGACGCATGACCAAATTGAAGCCATGACATTGGGCGACAGAATAGTCGTCATGAATGATGGATACGTTCAACAGCATGGCACGCCAGAGGAATTGTTTTGTAGACCTATCAATAAATTCGTTGCGGGTTTTATGGGGTCGCCATCAATGAACTTCCTTGAGGGAGAACTGATTAACACTGACGGTGAGTACTTTGTTGAAGGGGAGGGTTTTTCCCTAAAAACCGCTCCGGAATTAGCATCTTCCCTGTCTATTTTGTCGCAGACATCATCTTCTATTCATGTGGGTTTCAGACCATCTGCATTTTCCACTGAGTCTATTGCTGATTCAAACCCCATTTCATTACCCGTTTTGGTCACAGAATATTGCGGCTCACAGTCGATCATTGTTTCCGAAATTAACGGACAGCGTATCTCTATTGAAATTGATTCTGAATTTCTACCCAAACAAGGTGAGAACATTACGTTCTATCTCAAGTATACCGATATCTACCTATTTGATTCTAAAACGGAAAAAGCAGTTTACTCAAACGCACAGTAACGTGAGTCAACATGCCAAATCCATTCATCATCTACCCCAAAGCAGTTATGCGGGAGGAGCAATGTTACAGAATATCAATACGTTAAAACGATACACGGCCACGGTGATCGCCACAGTGGGTATGTTGATTTCACCTTTTGCGCTTTCTAACCCTTACAAACCCTATGAAGGTGAAGTGCTGGTGGTCAATTTCCCCGCGCATCCTCACTATGATGCGGTAATGAAGGTATTGCCAGATTTTGAAAAAGAGACGGGCATTGAGGTAGAAGTTGACCAACTTCAATACTTGGCAATGCGTCAAAAGCAAACACTCGAATTAACCAAGCGAAAAGGGGATTACGACTTGATCGCCTATGTGGTTTTTTCCAAAGCGGATTACGTATCGGCCGATCAAATTGAACCGCTCGCACGTTTTTTCATGAACCCTAAATTGGCAGACCCAAGTTACGACGCTGACGATCTGATTGATGGTTACGTACAAAATGTCGGTGTTGCTGGCGGTGCGAAAGGATACTTGCCTGGGCCAACGGGCGCACTATTTGGCATTCCTTTTGGTTCAGAGACGTCAGTGTTGGGTTACAGAAAAGACATTTTTGACAAGCACGGCATCAAAGTGCCAGAGACCTATGAAGAGCTGCTTGAAACCTCTTGTAAGATCCAAGAGCTAGAGCCAGACATGGTTGGGCTTGCTTCTCGTGGTAAATCTGGCCACCAAACCTCCCACGCATTTCTTCTTCACCTCGCCCCGTTAGGCGGCAGAGTGTTTGATGAAAATTGGCAGCCGACGTTGAACAGTCCGCAGGCAATTCAAGCAGGTAACGCCTTGAAGACCATTTTGGAATGTGGTCCAGAAGGTGGCACCTCGTTTGGTTTATCCGAAGCGAAGAATGCATTCCTACAAGGAAAAGCGGCCATGTACCTCGACACAACTGTGGTTGCTGGTGAGGTCGACGACCCTGAGAAATCAAAAGTGGTGGGTAAAGTGGCATGGGCTAAGCACCCAATGGGGGTGAAGCATGCCTCACAAACCGGTGGCTTTGGCATTGCGATTCCAAAAAACGCGCAAAACAAAGAAGCAGCATTTTTGTTGATGCAATGGCTTACCTCGAAAGAGACGGATAAGAAAATTGCTCTGGCAGGTGGTAATCCGTCTCGTTTCTCTACTCACCAAGATAGCGACGTCATTGCCAAATTCCCGCAAATGGAAATTTTCGGTGAAGCATTAAAAGATGCTGACCCTGATTGGCGTCCAATCATTCCTGTATGGGGACAGATAAACACCGAGCTAGGCACGAACTTGTCTAAGGCAATGACTGGCGAAATCACGGTTGAAGAAGCCCTTAACAAGACCAATAAAACGGCGGAGAAAATAATGAATAAAGCGGGTTATTACACTTATCAACAGTAAATAACGACAGGAGGCAGATATTGGTCTGCCTCCGATGCACAAATGGATGTGGAATATGCGAGACAAAGTCATGGTTTCCGCCGGTAATAGTGAAGCACCAGATAAAAAGTCATTCCGGCAGGTTTTAAATAAAGCTGCTCCCTATCTTTTCATGGCGCCAGCGGCAGTTATTTTGATTTTTGCCCTTTTATACCCAATGGCTTACATGATGACGGCGAGCTTCTTCGATTGGAGGCCAAGCCAGCCTTTTTCAGATGCCGAGTTTGTGGGCTTAAGTAACTATGTTTGGCTACTTGAAGATGAAGGTTTTTTTGAGTCTTTCTTTGTCACCTTCTCTTTCGCTTTTATCGTTGTTGGCATTGAGATGGTGCTCGGGGTAGGGCTTGCGTTAATGCTGGAAAGGCCGACAAGAGGCATGTCAATTTATCGAACAATTTTCATTTTACCAATGATGATTGCGCCGATTGCTGTGGGTCTCGTTTGGCGGTACATGTACAACCCCCAATTCGGAATTTTCAATAAAATTCTAAATGGATTGGGCATTGATAGCGTGCCATGGTTGTCCGACCCATCGTGGTCACTCTTCTCAATCATTTTGGCAGATATTTGGCAATGGACTCCTTTTGTCATGATCTTGTCCTTGGCGGCACTTCAATCTCTTTCTAGCTCGGTTGTTGAAGCTGCCAAACTAGACGGTGCGTCGAACTGGGCACTTATTTGGCACATTAAAATTCCATTGATGCTGCCCGTGCTCATTGTCACCTTACTGCTCCGGTTGATCGATGCGTTCAAGGTATTGGAAGTCATCATGATCCTGACCAATGGTGGACCTGGTCTCTCAACTGAAATTCTTGCGTTACGAATCTTTAAAACGGTGACAGACAGCCAAGAGCTAGGCCTCGCTGCCGCGTTATCAAATATGCTGCTTGCGCTTGTCCTGGTAATTACCGTCGCCATGTTCATGTTTAACAAGATGCGTGAAACGCGCAGTGCAAAAATCAAAGTCACTGCAGAGCAGTACTGAGGAAGGAGGATAAACATGAACAAGAAGACTTTGAATACAGCGCTTTATTACTTGGTACTCGTCTCGCTGATCGTTTTTTCTTTGGGGCCAATTGTATTGATGTTCGTGACGTCTTTTAAGTTGAAAGTCGATATCATGAGCGATTCGACGGCATGGTTCTTCATGCCGACGCTTCAAAACTATGCGTCCATGCTTGATGACCGCTCGTTGGTCAACAACATTGGTAACTCTCTCTATGTCGCGATTGTATCAACGGCTATCACTCTGTTTGCTGGTTGTATGGCAGCTTATGCCATTGTGCGTTATCGATTTTTTGGTCGCGATGTGGCGTCGATGACAACGTTGATCATGAGAATGGTGCCACCTGCTGTCTTGCTCGTTCCAGTCTTTGGCATTTGGACATTTGACTATGAGATTGATGGCACGCTAAATGGCATTGTTCTTATCTACAGCGCCATGAACCTTCCTTTTGTTATTTGGATATTACAGAGTTTTATTCAGCAAATTCCTATCCAACTGGAGGAGGCGGCCAGAATGGATGGGGCGAATCCTTTTCAAGTGTTCTACCACATCATTCTGCCTGTCATACAGCCAGGCCTCGCTGCAGCTTCCATATTTACGTTTCGTATTGCGTGGAATGAGTTCCTCATTGCAAATGCTATTTCTGACCGAAGTACGAGAACCACACCTGTATATATCGTGAATTCACTGACGGAATATAACATCGATTGGGGGGCAATCATGGCCATGGGTGTATTGCTCGCCATACCGCCGATCATATTTACGTTTGTGGCATCGAAACAAATTATTTCAGGGATGACCGCGGGTGCTGTGAAGGGGTAGAGATGACGTGGTTGTTAAAAAGGTTAGCGATAAAGCGATTATGTCGTTGGCAAAAAAGGCTGATCCTGTCTCTCACCCTTGTTGTCATAATCTGCTTGTCCGTGGGAGCCATCTTTATTTTCGCACCGCATTGGATATGGCCGAAAACGGGTGATCACTTGAATAGGCTCTCGGCTGATATTAAGAATGGCGAGTATGTTTTCCATTTATCTGGATGCGCGGCTTGCCATTCAACGGCGGCGAAGAAAGACGCACCGCTGGCTGGCGGAAAACGTATTAGAACACCGTTTGGCATCATTATGTCGACGAACATTACACCGGATGATGAATTTGGTATTGGCGGTTGGACGCGAGCGGAATTTGCAGATGCTGTTAGACAGGGAATATCTCCGCAAGGAGAGCATTATTATCCTGCTTTTCCTTACACATCTTACATAAAGATGAGTGATCAAGACGTTGTTGATGTTCAATCTTACATTGACCAGCGTATTGCGCCAATATCAGAGCCTAATAAAAACAAGGCCTTGCCATTTCCGCTGAATATTCGCGCCGGTATTGGTACATGGAAACTGCTATATAACCAACCTGCTTACGTGTCAGATGTTTCAGCTTATAACGAGATGGAGCAACGTGGTGCGTATTTAGTGGAGGCGTTAGGGCATTGCGGTGAATGCCACACGCCAAGAGATACGCTTGGTGGGCTTTTGCGCGATCAATGGATGGCAGGAGTGCCTCAAGGAGAGTTTAATCCAGCTCCCAGTTTACTGAATACCGGTGACGCGATGGGTGATTGGACGGACGAAGAGTGGCTCGTGTTTCTTCAAACAGGGAGGCTCTCTAATGGAGAGTACACGGGGGGGGAAATGAGCCATGTTATCAAGGAGATTACCTCGCATCTTATTCAGGACGATGCCGAAGCGATGGTTGCTTATTTTCGAACACTCAATGGTAAGGATAATCGCTAATGCCTGTAGTTTGGTTATTGCTTTTGCTCTTAGCAACTCCTCATAGTGCAAGTGCTGATGACTATTGCAAAGATTATCAGCATCAACAGACGTTGATAGACAGTGATCTTAGGCTTTGCTGGTCTTTGATCAATGACGATACGTTGCGCGTGAAAGCCATTCACCCCTCAAAGGTATGGATTGGCTTAGGCTTTGGTAAATTGATGAGCAATGCGGATGCGATCATCGGTTACGCGCACACTAAAGATGTGAAAGACAGTCAGTTAACGGGAAGGCTATTGTCATCAGTCAAGACAGACGCGGAACAAAACATTAAGCGCGCGCAAATTGACGTAAATGAAAACATGACAGTGTTGGTGTTTGAACGTGCATTAAATACGTCAGATGAGTCTGACGTTGCCATAGACCCGAATGCTGATATTGATATCATTTGGGCGATAGGGGATGGAGATAGGTTCAGCTTTCATGGTGAATACGGGGCACAGAAACTCAATTTTTCTACAGGAACGCAATACACTCGTGATATTCCATTACTGCTGCTTGTTCATGCGTGTTTGATGGTACTGGCGTGGGCTGTGATGTCACCGGTCATTATTACGATTACACGCTATTTTAAAGTGACTCCAGGCCAAGCATTTCCCAAGAAGTTAGATAATAAATTTTGGTGGATAACACATTGGCTTGGTCACAGTGTGGTCATCGCTATTTCTCTTATCGCCTTTTTGTTTAGTCTCATTAGTTTGAATGGTTTAGATACATCAACCATTCATACGAAAATTGGGCTGGTGGCCATTTGTCTTTCCTTGATACAAGCCTGTTATGGCTGGGCGAGAGGCACAAAAGGTGGGCCTGTTGACGATAATGGGAACCCCGTTCCGAGCAATAAAGTATTTGGTGACCATTATAATATGACCATCTACCGGCGCGTGTTCGAATGGGTACATAAATCATTGGGTTACATCTTATTGGCGGCCAGCCATGTGGCGATTTATAGCGGATTTTTCTTGTTTGAGCTTGGAGCTTGGGCATATGTCGCGATGCTTGTTTCTGAACTGGTTATGTTCGCCTTCTACCTGTTCTTCAGCCTTCAGCATCGCTGGATTGATACCTATCACGCGATTTGGGGGTTTAGTCGACGTCACCCGGGGAACAAGTACAGTAAAAGCCCGTATAAGGATATCGATCACAAATAGCTATGCACCCAAGCAAACTGAAGAGGTAGGATTCAGCGAGCTTCTTCAGATCGTTTGTGTACACAGGTCGTTCGGGTATACGGGTTAACCAAAACCATTTCTGTTTTTCATGGCAATTAATGTCGTGTCATAAACGCTATTGAGATGGTTAATCATCATCTCTTCTGCCCTGTCAGGATCTCTATTTTCAAGCGCGCGAAAGATCATCATGTGTTCTCGATAGCTTTTTTCGATGCTGCCTTCCACCGACAGAACAACCCGCCTGAACTGAAGTCCATATGAGTAGAGTTCTTGAACATACTTGTTCAGGAGCTCATTAGGGACGCACTCTGCGATAATTCGATGGAATTGTTTGTCTGACAGTTGGAAATGTACTGGCTGGTCGAAGAGCTTCTCTTGCTGCTCTAGAAGGACGCGAAGTGCTTTTATTCCGCTAGCATCGATGTTCAGTGTCGCTTTTCTAACAACGGCGCGCTCAATGATTTTTCGCGTTTCAAAGACGGTATCAATATTGTAATTATTTACTTCTAAATCAGAAAGGCTAGGGAGAAGACTCTGGCAAGTTTGAAGTAACTCAGGGCTTCGGTTGATCGTTGTCTTTGCACCGTGGGAAATATTAAGCAGGCCAAATTCAGAAATGACCCCCAATGAACCTCGGACTGTTTCTCTACTAACGCTAAACGTATTGGCTAGCTCTCTTTCACTGGGTAACACATCGCCATCCCTCAGCAGCCCCGTAAAGATCATCTCTAATATTTTTTCTGCGAGCACTTCCTTTTTTGTTTTGTTTTTCAGTACGTTCTCATCACCAAATAATGGTATCGGCATAGGGAAATATCCTCTATAAATGGTAGCCCTAGCGTAAGGTTGGAATTATATCCTTTCAGTGGTATCTAAACCATACCAGATCAGTGCAGAGGATGAAACGAGACCACTGTTTTCTCGTTAATAGTTGTCATTGAGAAAGGGAAAGTCAGTAAGAAACGTCATTGATGTGGTTGTTGATGAAAATAACCAAAAAAGAGGGGTCAAGCCCCTCTTGAATTTAGTTGATGCTCTGATCTCCATCAAAAAGGGACAACACCGAGCATGGCGTCAGTAAACTCGGCCGAAGGGAGACCCTCAGAGCGTTAAATTCCCGTGAAATAGAATGACTATTCCTACAAGAATTTGCCTTGAATTGAACACTCTGATGGCCTCTGAAACCGAGAATCTTCAGCTTACTTAGGTATATTTACTTAGGGGAACAAGCATCGAGCAGTGACCATGGGGAGTTTTCATATAATCCAGGGATCTGCTGCATTGTCCACCAAGCGGCTTGGTATTGCTTACCCATATATGTGACGCCGTCACCTTTCTGATAAGCTTTATGGGCATCCCACTCTGAAGTAGCGCATAGAGTGAGGGGTTCAGGTTCTTCCATCCAATCAACTAGCTGTTTATGGCTAACAAATCTTACGGCTGGTTTGGACAAGGCATAGGCTGTAAATTCTTCAAGAACACGTCGCCTTGATTCGACAGTAGACTCTGGCATGCCAAAGTGTTCAGCACCGTTCTGATATCCGTAAAACCCTGAATGTAAACCGAGTACTAATGGCGATTTGTTTCCACTTAATCTCAGGTCGAGGTTATATTTGTATATCGCTAACACATCATGTTCATTCAAGCCGGCAGCTCCCCATGCTGGCTCAAAGTATAAATTCCAATCGAAATTATCCCCTTTGCCTGATACCGCATCAAACCACGGAACACGTGATGAGATTTTGTCTCGCAATGAATAAGCTAATCCATAGCGATCCATTTCACTGTCGGGCGGCACAATTAAGGTATGTAGTGGGATTTCCCAAAGGTTGGGGTAGGTTGAGAGCGGGGGCTTCCAACCACCATTCACACCAATATCATGTTCTGGGCTGCCATTATGCAGGGTATGGGGCCAGAAATTGTTGGTGCCGTCGTGTTCTGGTGTGTTTCCAGCCGGCAGGCTCACATCGTATTGAATGTTATTGGCAGAAAGCGCAGCAAACGTATTGTCGTTATAGGTTAGAAAGGGTGCGCGATAACCATTGACGTTTGCGATGCCTACACCACCTTGTGCTTCAGGCATCATCAATAACTCATTACATAATGCGATTTCCTGTTGCCATTGATCCGCTGTCATCCAGCTATCCAATGGATTCCAGTTAACCTTATCATCTGGGTGCGTTTCGGTGTGATTACCAATGTCATGACCTTCCGCATTTGCCTGTCGCCATTTTTGCAGGATTTCTTCATTCCCTCTCGCTGGCCCACAGTGCATGAAGAAACTTGCTTTCAGTGACGCATTAGCAAAGGAATCTGCACCGTCTGGGTTTTTGTTTTTTTTGAGCAATTGAAGAACCCAAGACAGGCCATCTTCATCGAGGTTGTCATCAAAGCCTAGACTGACAAGCATCGGTGTTACATGAACAGGAATGGGGGAGTGTTGCTGTGGAGCCACGCTTATTTCTCCAGAGTAGGAAGGTAGTGAGAGGAGCAATATAGATGGCGTGATAATGGCATTTTTCCAAAACGATTGTGTCAGGCGATGCCCTTTCTGCCGTAGAAATGTATTCATTTTATTACCTTAAAAGTATTACAACGATTACGTGCTAGAACGGCGCACTTTTACAAACTAGATGTTTTGGATGCAAATAAGGCGGGTATGCGCCAAGTTGATAGAAATTTTTGGACGCTAAATTGAAAACTCAATGTTTGTTACATTTTCCGAATGAAGCGGATTTGGTGTAGGTCTCGTTAGTGGCTTGTTCTTGATTGGCAATCTGAACCTTACTGGCGTATTTCCCATCACCTAACCCATCGCGCTGGGTTTCTTAATTCGAGAAAACGATAAATTGATGATGAATTGTCCATGACTCTTACTTTAACGCAGTTTCAGTTTGGCTTTGTCACGCGGTTTATTTACTATGTAGCGTTACGTCTATACCAATTCTCAGAACGAAATTTAGGCGGTTGCTGGAAAAGCGACAAATCCAAATTTTGTTACGAGAATTGGTATTTTACTCACCGTAGGACACTGCCCGATTGGGTAGATGAGGAAACGATGCAACAACTAGAAGACATTCTGTCCAACGCAACAGTAGCCATTGAAGCGGCTGACTCTGTTGT
Source organism: Enterovibrio calviensis DSM 14347 (assembly GCF_000621165.1). GTDB lineage: Bacteria > Pseudomonadota > Gammaproteobacteria > Enterobacterales > Vibrionaceae > Enterovibrio > Enterovibrio calviensis. The sequence continues at coordinate 332,900 of NZ_KK211218.1, forward strand.
GGCTCTGGATGAGGTACGCGTAAAGTACCTGGGTAAGAAGGGCGACCTGACTTTGCAACTTCAGGCTCTAGGTAAATTACCACCTGAAGAGCGCCGTGAAGCTGGCGCAAGCATCAACAAAGCGAAGCAAGCTGTTCAAGCTGCGATCTCTGAGCGCAAAAACGCGCTGGAAAGTGCAGAACTTGAAGCGAAGCTTGCTGCAGAATCTATTGATGTGACTCTGCCTGGTCGTCGCATCGAAAATGGTGGCATTCACCCAGTCACGCGCACCATTGAACGCATTGAGAGCTTCTTTGGTGATCTTGGCTTTGACGTGAAAACGGGCCCAGAAATCGAAGACGCATTCCACAACTTCGATGCGCTGAACATCGCAGAAGATCACCCAGCACGTACTGACCACGATACGTTCTTCTTCAACCCAGACTTGATGCTTCGTACGCACACTTCTGGTGTTCAGATCCGTACCATGGAAGAAAACCAGCCACCGTTGCGTTTCATCGCACCTGGCCGTGTTTACCGTAACGATTACGACCAAACTCACACCCCAATGTTCCACCAAGTGGAAGGTATGCTGGTTGATGAGAACGTAAACTTCGCACAGCTGAAAGGCATCCTTCACGACTTCCTATGTAACTTCTTTGAAGAAGATCTTGAAGTACGTTTCCGTCCTTCTTACTTCCCATTCACTGAACCTTCAGCAGAAGTGGACGTTCGTCGTAAAGACGGCAAGTGGTTGGAAATCCTTGGCTGCGGTATGGTTCACCCGAACGTGCTACGTGCTGTAAACATTGACCCAGAGAAATACTCAGGTTTTGCCTTCGGTATGGGTGTTGAGCGTCTGACCATGCTGCGTTACGGCGTGAATGACCTGCGTGCGTTCTTCGAGAACGATTTGCGTTTCCTGAAACAATTCAAGTAAGCATTGGGGTAATTGAGAAATGAAATTCAGTGAATCCTGGCTTCGCGAGTGGGTAAGTCCTGCTGTAAATAGCGAAGAACTGGCACACCAAATCACGATGGCTGGTCTAGAAGTAGACGACGTTGAGGCTGTCGCTGGCGAATTTACCGGCGTTGTTGTTGGTGAAGTTGTTGAGTGTGGTCAACACCCTGATGCAGACAAATTGCGTGTAACGAAAGTGAATGTGGGTGGCGAAGAGCTACTGGACATCGTTTGTGGTGCATCAAACTGTCGTCTTGGTATCAAAGTTGCGGTTGCTACTGTTGGTGCGGTTCTGCCTGGTGATTTTAAAATCAAGAAGGCGAAACTACGTGGCCAACCTTCTCACGGCATGCTGTGTTCGTTTACCGAACTAGGTATTAACGTAGAATCAGACGGCATCATGGAACTACCTGCAGACGCAGTTCTGGGTACTGACTTCCGTGAGTTCTTGTCGCTAAACGACGTCACCATTGACGTTGATCTTACCGCAAACCGTGCTGACTGTTTGAGCCTGAAAGGCATGGCACGTGAAGTCGGTGTATTGAACCGTGCTGAAGTGTGCGAGCCTGCGTTTGAAAACGTTGCTCCGTCAATCGACGACAAAATCTCTGTTGCTATCGAAGCACCTGTAGCGTGTCCACGTTACTTGGGTCGTGTTGTTCGCAATGTGAACGTTAAAGCTGCGTCTCCGCTTTGGATGCAAGAAAAACTGCGTCGCAGTGGTATTCGTTCTATTGACCCAATCGTCGACATCACTAACTACGTGATGCTGGAACAAGGTCAACCAATGCACGCATTTGATCTGGCTAAGATTGAAGGTGGCATTGTTGCGCGCATGGCGAAACAAGGTGAGAAACTGGTTCTTCTTGACGGTAACGAAGCTGAACTGAATGACAACACACTGGTTATTGCTGACCACACTAAAGCGCTAGCGATTGCGGGTATCTTTGGTGGCGAGTTCTCAGGCGTAACAACAGAAACAACTGACGTATTGCTAGAAGCTGCATTCTTTGCACCTGACGCAATTCGTGGCCGTGCTCGTAGCTATGGTTTGCATACTGATTCTTCACACCGTTTCGAACGTGGTGTTGATTCAAATCTTCAGTACCATGCTATGGAACGCGCAACTCAACTACTGATTGAGATCTGTAGTGGTGAAGCGGGTGAAATCGTTGGTCAAGAGTCTGAAGAGAACCTGCCAAAAGCGAAAACAATCGCATTACGTCGTACTAAGCTGGATCGCCTTTTAGGTCACGCTATCTCTTCTGATGATGTTGTTGAAATTCTGACGCGTCTTGGTTGTGAAGTCGAAACCACAGAAGCGGGCTGGACAGCGAAAGCACCTTCATGGCGTTTTGATATGGCCATCGAAGAAGATTTGGTAGAAGAAGTAGGTCGTATCTTTGGTTACGACAACATTCCAAACCAAGCGCCTCAAGCTCATCTGACCATGAACGAGTACAAAGAAGCTAATCAGCCTCTTAAACGTGTTCGTGATCTGCTGGTTGACCGTGGCTACCACGAAGCCATCACGTACAGCTTTGTTGAGCCAGCTCAGCAAGCGCTTATCGTGCCAGGCGTTGAGCCACTGATTCTGCCGCACCCAATCTCTGCTGATATGTCAGCAATGCGCTTGAGCTTGTGGACAGGTCTGCTTAACACGGTTGTTTACAACCAAAAACGTCAGCAACCACGCGTTCGTTTGTTCGAAGCGGGTCTGCGTTTTATTCCTGAAGCATCTGCCGAAAATGGCATGCGTCAAGAAATGATGTTAGCAGGTGTGATTGCTGGTGCTCGTTCAGAAGAGCATTGGGATATCGCTACCAACACGGTTGACTTCTTTGACTTGAAAGGTGATTTGGAAGCGGTTCTTGAACTGACTGCCAATGAACTGGCTTATAGCTTTAAGGCTTCTAAGCACCCAGCACTGCACCCAGGGCAGAGCGCGGCTATCGAAGTAGACGGCAAGATCATTGGTCACATCGGTACAGTGCACCCAGAACTAGAGCGCAAGTTTGGCCTGAACGGTCGCACCATTGTGTTTGAAATCGAGTGGGCTGCTATCAATCAACGTGTGATCCCTGAAGCGGTTGCTATTTCGAAGTTCCCTGCGAACCGTCGCGATATCGCGGTGATTGTTGCTGATGACGTAGAATCAGAAGCGGTTGTTCGTGCTTGTTTGAAAACAGACAACACGCTAATCACCGGTTCTAAATTGTTCGACCTTTACAAAGGTAAGGGTGTTGAAGAAGGTAAGAAGAGCCTAGCAATTGCTCTGACCCTGCAATCAACAGAACGTACTTTAGAAGAAAGTGATATTTCTGAGGCAGTTGCAGCTGTCATTGCTACACTTGGCGAGCAATTTGGCGCACATCTTCGCGATTAATGCCAAAATCATCAATAAAAAGCAGCCCTCGGGCTGCTTTTTTTTATGTCCAAAAGTTCTAACACGTATCGTTTTGATAAACCTATGTTTTATCGAACCATATATAAATGATGGTTTGCAACGGATTAAAAAATGAATAAAAACATCATCTAAACGAATATTTGTGAAGTCTGTGTCTCATTTTTTATGCATGACTCAAGAATGAAATCCTCATAAACAGAGCACTGTTCTAAATAATGATATGGAAAAAAGTTGGCGCAAATCAGCCAGTTGGCTTACACTATTCGTAAGTTACTGATGCGGAATATGCTGCCCGACATAGGAGCAAGTGAATATTTCCAATGCAGTGCAATTGGTAGTGTAGATACAGAGTATCTCATTTATGTTTAACATTTCTTGAGGGAATGACCTATGGCGCTCACTAAGGCCGATTTGGCTGAGAACCTGTTTGAAAATGTCGGGATGAGCAAGCGGGACGCCAAGGACACCGTTGAAGCCTTTTTCGAAGAAGTTCGAAAAGCTCTCGAAGGTGGCGAGCAAGTCAAGCTGTCTGGTTTTGGTAATTTTGATCTTCGCGAGAAGAATGAACGACCAGGCCGAAACCCAAAAACGGGTGAAGATATTCCAATCACTGCTCGTAGAGTCGTGACATTTAGACCAGGACAGAAACTGAAAGCACGCGTAGAAAACGCTAAAATCGACAAGTAATCGTCGACGAGGACTTCTTGAGTTGCCGTCTGTTTCTTAGACTTAGCCTCGTTAAATTCTCGCTCTCAGTGGTAAACCTGATATGAAACCGTAGCTTTTAGCTGCGGTTTTTTATTGCTTGAAAATCGTACGTATCCCTTTCAATCTCTCAAATCTGGCGTCATTCCATGACGTAAACATGAATCCTGCGATCGTTTGGGTATAGTGAGTGCTGAGATACAAAAATAAAATAATTAGGGACGTATGAAAATGGACACTTACCTCTCTGAGGGCTTTCTACAGCACACCTTATTTCCGCCTGAAACTTTCGTACCGCAAACATTTCAGCTCGCCAACGGTACTGATGTTATTCATCATTCTATCGGGGTTTTAGAGGTTATCCCGCCAAAGGCCGAACTCGCTATTGTACTTTCTTCGGGTGTACACGGTGATGAAACAGCGCCTATTGAACTGGTTAATGAGCTAGTCAGTGAAATTCTCAGTGAGCAGTGGGTACCGACCGCGCGTATTCTGTTTATTATTGCCCATCCTGATGCTATTCATGCGCACACTCGCTTTATTGAAGAGAACCTCAACCGTCTATTTGCGGATACAAACCCTGAACGCAACAAAGAGTGCTTGTTGGCAAATCGCCTGCAGCACCATGTGGACGCTTTCTTTGGATCTTGTGAAGAGGGCTCAGACAAATGGCATTTCGATCTTCATAGCGCCATTCGTGACTCTAAGCACTATATGTTTGCCGTTGTACCTGCTTCGACGAAGGCGACTGATGTTCGTCCTTTGATTCATTTCCTAAGAGCCGCAGACATGGATGCCATGTTGCTCAGTCTCACGCCGTCCTCAACCTTTAGTTGGTGGAGTGCAGAGCGCTTTGGCGCACTTACTGCGACGTTTGAAATGGGACGAGTGGCACCTCTGTATCAAAATAATATGGATGAGTTCGCCGCACTCAAGCATGCGCTAATAGCGAGCCTGACGGGGAGTGTATTTCCCTCGAATCAGAAAAAACCGGCGCTAGAGATTTACAAAGTCACGCGCACTATCACCAAAACCGATGAAGCTTTCTCGCTGGCATTTAGCAACGATGCCGCTAACTTTACTTTCTTTAAAGAAGGCGAGCCCCTCGCGAAAGAAAATGGCACTGAATATGTCGCCATAGAAGGGGGCGAAGCGGCGGTGTTTCCGAATGCCAATGTGGCAATTGGCCAACGCGCATGTTTGCTGGTTCAACCATTCTCGCCGGATGAATCTCAGCCGCTTTTTGTGAATGTGAATAATGAGCCGGGACCTTATGCAATCAGTTAGCGCTTTTCATTTTTCGACGTTCTCTGTATGGTTGGCGGCTAATGATGTTTAAGCCTTAAAACCATGCATTTACTTCAACTCGTTGAGCGACACACTCGCCGCTGGCACATCGCGCTTCTTACTGCTTTCGTGCTTCTTATCGCGTGTGCACTTCTCTCATTGTCGGCAGGTGAAATCTGGATTTTCCCATTTCATACTGAGTCTGCGTTAGCGCAGCAATTGTTGATCGAACTCCGTGTTCCTCGGGTCATTGCCGCTATCTTGATTGGCGCTTCATTGGCCGTTTCTGGCGCTGTGCTGCAGGTGTTACTCGGTAACCCACTTGCTGAACCCGGTGTGCTAGGGATTTCTGGTGGGGCGAGCCTAGCGCTTGTGCTCGTGATGTTCTTCTTTCCCGCCATGGCTAGCCAATATGGCTTAATGTCCGCGGCGATGTTGGGCGCACTCGCGTTTACCGGCATATTGGTGTGGTTGGCGCGAAAACGCTCCATGTCGACAGCACGCCTGCTTTTGATTGGCGTAGCCTTGGGCATATTGTCAGGCGCTATCGTGACATGGGCCTTTTACTTCAGTTCTGATCTTAACCTTCGACAGCTTTTGTACTGGCTAATGGGGAGTTTGTCCGGTGTGCACTGGGCACAGTTAACCCTTGCGGTCGTTGTGGTTCCGGCAGTGCTTTGGCTGTGTACGCAAGGGCACAACTTAGATTTGATGATGCTTGGTGAAACACCGGCTAAACAGCTAGGTTTGAACATTCAAGCATTGCGATGGCAGTTAATTTTGATGGTAAGTATTCTTGTCGGTGCATCGGTAGCCATGGCGGGTGTGATTGGGTTTGTGGGACTTGTTGTTCCACATTTCCTAAGGCTATGGCTAGGAACAGAGAACAAATTTTTGTTGCCGTTATCAGCGCTTGCGGGAGCTTCTTTGCTGTTGCTGGCTGACACCATTGGTCGTATGGCCATAGCTGAAGCCGAACTGCCAGTCGGGGCAGTGACAACGTCACTTGGTGCGCCGCTCTTTATTTGGATGTTGCTGAGGCGCGTATGATTGAAGTAAAAAATATCGCCTTGGGCACACGATTATTGCCATTGAGCTTTTCTGTTAAGGAAGGCGAAATCGTCCACTTGCTAGGTGCCAATGGCAGCGGAAAAAGCACGTTACTGGAATTGTTGTCGGGACTCGAAGAAGGGCAAGGTGATGTTTTTTTGCAGGGCGTATCTCTCGATAGTATCGACAGCAAAACACTGGCTAGACAGCGGGCGTATTTAAGCCAGCAACAGAAACCAGCATTTGCTATTGGTGTCTATCAGTACCTAAATTTAAGCCTTTCTGCATTAGCGGTAAGTGACCCCGAAATCCGAGACAAAGCGGTTCAGGACATTTGCACAACTTTAGGAATTGTAGACAAGCTAACTCGCAACACAGAGCAGCTTTCAGGCGGTGAGTGGCAGCGAGTGAGGCTGGCCGGTGTGTGTTTACAGATTTGGCCTGACATTAACCCTGATGGCAAGCTCCTCATTCTTGATGAACCAGCAAGTGCTCTGGACATCGCACAACAAAGCGTGATGTATAAGATGGTTCGACGGATAGCAGACCGAGGCATCGCCGTTGTGATGTCTAATCACGACATCAACCGAACCTTGAGTGATGCGGATAGAGTGATGCTGTTGAAAAATGGGCATCTTGTCGCTCAAGGAGAGCCCAAAGACGTGATGCATGTTGATACGCTGGAAACCGTTTTCGGCACTCGACTGCGCCGTATAGAAGTTGATGGACAGCTACTGTTATTGAATACCTAGATACCCAGCATCTAGGTATTCAACACTTAGATATTCAACATCTGTTTACTCAATCATTTGATACTTCAGACGTATAAACTTCAAATGCAGATGCTTCAGTCTTAGACACTTAACATGCAAAACATCTTACTATCGCGCTTTAGCAACTAATGATAGGCACTTAGCGATAGGCATATAGCGATAGTAAGGTAGTTCTGTTTTGTTGATGGCTGCTAACTAAAGGTTGTGGTCTGCTTGTACTTCCAGTTTCGCTTTGATGAACATAGCGTGGTCTAGATACAATAATTCAGCAGTTTTGCGTATCACCGAGTCTTCCAACGGATCTAACTCCCCATCGGCATACGCCACCTCCCACATTGCTTTGACCAAATCGAATCTTTGTTGCTGGTCCAATTGGCGCAATTTGTCGGTGTAGTCGTAGAGCGAGACTGAATTTGAGCTATCTATTTTTGCTTCATTAACCAACGCCGCAGCAGCCACTTCATCTATGTCCAATAGGGCGGTTAACATGCGCGTTTTCGCGGCTTCCTCTCTAGGATCCAGTTCGCGGTCTGCGTCAGCCACTTCACACAGTAAGCCTGCCATTGCTCTTTGATATCGGTCTTCGTTTGATGCGGCACTTCCACCTTCTTCGGTGAATACTTCCCTTAGAATCGAAGATAATTTTGAAAACATGACGGGTATCCAACTAAATCAATGAGTGATCTCTATCAAAGAGTATCAGTAGTTGAACCCAAAACGCCAAAAAAATTAAAACACAAAGCTGGTAGCGTAGAGGGAAGGTTGGCGATGGGTAAATAGACTAGAAACAAAAAAGCCAAACCGAATTCGGTTTGGCTTTAGATAAAATGCGTCACACTCTCAGGATTAACGACGGCTAGGGCGTCTTCCGGTGCGGGCTTTATGTGCTGATGCTGCTTTGGCTTGAGACAGCAAAATGGACTCAACGGTGAGTTCCATCGGTTCGCGAGGCTCTAGTCCATGTGGAAACGTGCGTGCACGAGGTGGAATTTCGAACTCTTCTTCTGTCGCTTTAGGCATGCGCTTAAAACGGTATAGGTAGAAGTTCTCTACTTTTTCTCTCGCCCATTCTGTTTTCTTCAGGTATTTCACGCTGCTTGTAATGCTTGGCTTGGTGTTAAAGCAGTTCAATCGCATTGCGGTGTCTAGAATGATCCAGCCATAGTGATCAACAAGCTGTTGCAGCATGTCTTCCATTTTCAACCCATGCAAAGGGTTGTTCTGTTGTAGTTCGATTCTTTCTTGTTCTGTCATGAAGGAATTCTCCATTTTTAAATGAATCGCACGCTTTACTGATTGTTGAGTCTTCAGTATGCGCGCGGTTCGAAATCTTGTATCTGCGTTATCAAGTGATAACGCGTTAAGCGACGTTCAGCATCTTCTGCTGGTGTGCTAGGTACTCGTCAAACGTACCTTGGAAGTTCACCAGTGTCTTGCCTTTTACGTCAATAATAGACGTGGCAAGGGATGAGACAAATTCGCGGTCATGGCTAACAAAGATTAGCGTACCCGTGTACGTTTTCAGCGCATTGTTTAGCGCTTCAATCGCTTCCATGTCCATGTGGTTCGTTGGTTCGTCCATGACAAGTACGTTGATGTCTTGCATCATCAACTTACCGAACAATAGGCGGTTCTTCTCACCACCTGAGCAATTCTTAGCTTTCTTGTTAACGTCATCTGCAGTAAATAGAAGACGACCAAGAATGCCGCGCACCATCAAATCATCGTGTTTCACGGTACGCCACTGTGAAATCCAATCAAAGATCGTCATATCATTGTCGAAATCTGCCGTGCTATCTTGCGGGCAGTATCCAACTGATGCGTTTTCTGACCATTTCACCACGCCATTATTAGGAGAAAGCTCGTTAACTAGGCAACGCAATAGGGTGGTTTTACCCACACCATTTTCGCCGATGATAGCGAGACGTTCGCCTGCTTCTAATAGCAAGTTTCCGCCTTCAAACAACAGTTCTTCACCAAATGCATGGCCAACGTTTTGAAGCTCTAATGCTTGGCGGTGGAGTTTTTTACCTTCGCCAAAATCAATAGACGGACTCATACGGCTTGATGACTTCACTTCATCAAGCTTGATTTTGTCCATTTTCTTCGCACGAGAACTCGCTTGCTTCGCCTTCGATGCGTTTGCGCCAAAGCGGTTAACGAAGTCCTGCAATTCGCTGATCTCTGCAGCTTTCTTGGCGTTACCAGACAGCAGCTGATCACGGATCAGTGCCGATGCTTCTAAGAAATACTCGTAGTTACCTGGGTAAATACGCAATTCACCGTAATCGATGTCTGCCATGTGGGTACATACAGAGTTCAAGAAGTGGCGATCGTGCGAAATGATAATCATCGTACACTTACGCTGGTTCAACTCTTCTGCTAGCCAGCTGATGGTGTGAATATCCAAGTTGTTGGTTGGTTCATCAAGCAACAAGATATCTGGGTTTGCGAAAAGCGCTTGTGCCAACAGCACACGCAGTTTCCAGCCTGGTGCAACTTGTTGCATCAAACCGAAATGAAATTCTTCTTCAATACCTGCTTTAAGCAAGATGTCACCAGCACGACTTTCTGCCGTGTAGCCATCCATTTCTGCGAATTCGCTTTCAAGCTCAGCGACCTTCATGCCATCTTCTTCGCTCATTTCTGGTAGCGAGTAAATGCGTTCACGTTCTTGCTTGATTTCCCAAAGTTTTCTATCACCCATGATCACAACATCAATAACGCTGTGCTGCTCAAAAGCAAACTGGTCTTGGCTCAATACACCCAGCTTGTGGCCTGGGGTGATAGATACGTTGCCAGAGCTTGGTGACAACGCACCGCTAAGAATTTTCATGAACGTTGATTTACCACATCCATTGGCTCCGATTAAGCCGTAACGGTTACCGTTACCAAACTTAGCAGAAATGTTTTCAAATAATGGCTCGGCGCCGAATTGCATGGTGATGTTAGCGGTTGAAATCAAAGAAATATTCCTAGGTAAATGAGACGGGTGATTCTCTGGTTAAGTGCGTCTAAATCAAACAGTGTAAAAGCACGAATGAATAGGGCGCGAATTATACAGACTTATTTAACAAATAACAGATGTGAGAAGTGAGTCACGGAAAATGGCAGGAAAAAAACGGATAGATTTTAGCACTTTCCCCGGGGTAGGAACGCTTTGCTGTGATGTTAAATATTTATGTCTAAGATTTCGACGTCATACGTTGAGCGTTTTCAGCCTTTAGGTTTACTGGTGGTTATGACTTAACCAGGCGAGCGCTATATGAATGTGAGTTTATATGTCTTATAAATGGGACTATTGATGTAAAAATATAATGAAAATAGCGGGAATAAAACAACGCCATTTTATTAATGCATTTTGTATCAATTCCTTATGAATTTATGAGGACGGAGAGGCGTTCTGAGCGAGGAATACCCAGCTTTACAATTTGAAACAATATGGTGACACTCAACATGTTGTATCAAGGAATGAAGCACAAATGAACGCATATTACTCCACTCTGAGTGGCTGGATCATTCCCGTCACACGTGCCATAAAAGCACTGGGACTCGATCCTGTAGAAACATTGAAACGATTTAATATTGATCCCGCTGAAGTGAATGATCCGGAAGGTCGGATTTGCGTTGAAAGTTTGGGAAACTTATTCACGTACTGTAATAAAGAATTTGGTGACCACAACTTTAATATTGAGGTTGCTAAGTGCTTTCACCCGTCGGTTTTGCATGCATTGGGCTATGCAGTGCAGTCAGCATATAGTTTGCAAGAAGCGTTAGAGCGAGTCAGCCAGTACAAGCGAGTGGTTTCAAATTGTAGCAACATGGAAACTTATGAGGTGGGCGATGAGTTAGTGGTTGAGCTGATTGTCTATCGTTATCCAGACAGCGGCCGCTCAGTGCTAAGCCCTGACTTGATTGAATGCTTCCTTTCGACACTCGTGCGTTTGTGTAGAGACTTGGTCGGCGGTGATTTGGATCCGGTTAAGCTTCAATTTGCATTTGACCGTCACAATGTCGAATATGATAGCGACTCTGAATTTTTAAACTGCCCTGTTGAATTCGGTTGTGAACGAAATGCCGTATTGCTCGATTTAAAGCAGTGCAAAGAGCGGCTTTTTGGCAATAACCCCGCGATTAATCAAATGCATATTGAGCTATTGAATCAGTTCATGACCCGCGTAGACAAAACAAATTTAACGTATTTGATTGAATCCAAAATCCTCGATGAATTACCTGTAGGCGCGCCGTCGCAAGCGGATGTTGCCAAACATCTTGGATATAGCTTACGAAACCTTCAGCGTAAGTTGAGTGAGCAAGGTACGTGTTATAAAGATATATTAGATAACACCCGCAAACGTATAACCTTGAATTATATTCGCCAGCCACACATGAGTATCAGTGAAATTGGTTATTTGGTGGGTTTTTCAAATGTAGCGAATTTCAATCGCGCTTTTCGGCGTTGGGAAGGGTGCGCGCCTGGGGAATATCGGGCAAATTACCTTTCTACCAGTTCAACGGTCGAGCAAATCAAATCTAGAGCGTAAAACGCAATATGTCTTCATGAAAGCGGCACGCATTGTGCCGCTTTTTTCGTTTCCCATGCTCATGAAAGCCCCATTTTTCAGCTTCTCCAGCCAAGTGATAAGCCTTTGGCATAAAATCACAAACTGATTCAATCTTTCTCCCCCATATTGGAACTAAGGGCGTTGGTTAGCTATCTCGCCCAACGCATGTTGTCATCATTGCTTTTGGACGATGTCTAACTCATGCGCAAGTCTTGGCGACGCGAAACGCTGTGCATCACGTTGATGCAAAGAAACGCGGCGCACCAACCAGGAGTTCCGACCCATGAGCAATGCAGAGAAGATTTCCGAGTTAAAACCCGCTAAGCAATCCGCCGTAGCGGATACCAGCCTATTGTTTGCCTTGTTTGATGCCCAAAAATCCGCATTTGACCAAGATCGCTATCCTCGTTATGAAATGAGAGTAAGCAGCCTTAAAAGGCTAAAAGCGGCCATTCTCGAACAAAAAACAGCCTTGCTTAATGCGTTGGAAAAAGACTTTCGTTACCGCAGTCATGATGAAAGTATGCTCGGCGATATCTTCTCTTCGATCTCATCAATTGATTATACGATCAGGCATCTGAAAGGTTGGATGAAGCCTGAGAAGCGCGATGTTGGTATTGTGTTCCAACCAGCGCATGCCAAAGTGCTTTATCAACCGAAAGGAGTGGTGGGGATCATCGCGCCTTGGAACTACCCTGTTTTTTTGACCATAGGACCATTGGTTGCGGCGATTGCAGCAGGTAACCGAGCTTTGATAAAAGTGTCTGAATATACCCCGAATACCAATGCGGTTCTCACCGAGTTATTGGCAAGTGTATTTGACGCTGACAAGGTGGCGGTGGTTCAAGGGAATGTTGGTATTGCTCAAGCATTTTCATCCTTGCCATTCGATCACATCTTGTTCACGGGCTCAACAGAGGTAGGTCGCCATGTGATGAAAGCGGCAGCAGAAAACCTAGTGCCAGTTACGTTAGAGTTGGGGGGCAAATCCCCAGTCATTATTGACAACAGCATCTCGTTGGATGAAGCCGTGAAGCGCTTTATCTATGGGAAAACCATGAATGCTGGCCAAACGTGCGTGTCTCCCGACTATGTCTATTGCCCTAAGGAAAGAGTTCGTGAATTGGTGATCGCGCTCAAAATTCGCTATGAAATGATGTATCCCTTCAATGAAGGGTTTTCGCAGCGGACGCGGATCATTAACTGTGCTCAATATCAGCGCCTTGCGGGCTACTTGGATAATGCAAAGCAACACGGTGCAGAGATAATTAGCTTGGGTGAAGTCTCAACAGATCCCGAACAATGCTATATGCCACTGACCCTTGTGATAGGGTCAGACCGCAGTATGACGGTGATGCAAGAAGAGATCTTCGGGCCGATTTTACCTATTGTGGCGTACGATAACCTGAACGAAGTGATTGACGATATCAATGCGAACCCGCGACCGTTAGGGCTCTATGTTCAGAGCTTTGACACGCAGTTCCAACAGAAAATACTGACGCGCACGCATGCAGGTGGAGTGTGTATCAATGACGCTGCGTTTCATGTAGTGGTTGATGATTTGCCGTTTGGTGGCGTTGGAGATTCAGGGCTAGGAAGTTATCACGGGGTTGAAGGCTTCAAAACATTCTCCCATGCTAAATCGCTATTTAGCCGAGGTCGGTTGTTCTTCGCCGATATGCTTTTCCCCCCTTATGGCAAGCGAGTTCATCAACTTTTCTATCGATTTTTTGTTAGCTAGCCCTAGGTGCTTTCTTATTCACTGTGAATGATGGACTACATAATTCGTAACCCGACAAAGGGTTCAGTTTGACACAAGGAGATCTTCCTATGTTGCGAAATGTAAAAGGTAAAACCAGCACAAATTTGGCTCGATTTATCGTAGATGCATGCGAAACCTATGGCGACAAAGTGGCATTCTATTGTGGCCCCGAACAATTGACTTATCGAGATATTGAAAGCCAATCTCGCGCTTTAGCGTGTTGGTTTCAGCAGCATACGGCATTGCAACCCGGCGATCGTATTGCTATTCAGCTTCCCAATATTTTGGCGTTTCCTGTTGTTGCCTTTGCTGCATTGCGTGCAGGTCTGGTTGTTGTCAATACCAATCCTCTGTATACACAGCGGGAGATGCTTCATCAATTCTCGGATTCAGGTGCGAAGGCGGTGGTTATTTTCGGGCCGTTTGTCGACAAATTATCAGGCATTATCGATAAAACAGACATTGACGTTGTTCTGTGTACGTCCTCAGAGCAAACCCCGCCTATCGTCAGTGAGAAAGAGGTGAACATTACGGCGCTTGAAAGTGCGATTAGCCGTTGTAACGGGATGAAAATGGTCCCCGTTGCCGTGCATCCTGACAGCGTTTGTATGCTGCAATATACCGGTGGCACGACAGGGCGAGCGAAAGGCGCATGTTTAACGCACCGTTCGGTACTCAGCAACATGGCGCAGTTGTTCGAGCGGTTGGATGGGGTCGTTGAACCGGGAGAGGAGATATTTGTTTGTCCTTTACCGCTTTACCATATATACGCGTTTGCAGTGAACCTCATCCTCTTTTTCTCCTTGGGTAATGCCAATATCTTGATCCCAAATCCACGTGACTTAGACAGCATGGTCGCATTGATTAAGCCGCATAAGTTTACGGGTATGGCAGGCATTAACACCTTGTTTGTGGGTTTATGTCAGCATGAAGGATTCCGCGCTCTCGATTTTTCTGATTTGAAAATTACGCTATCCGGCGGTACGGCTTTAATTGACAGCGCAAGACTAGCGTGGAAAGACGTGACAGGAGGCGAAATTACGGAAGGGTATGGAATGTCAGAAACATCCCCTGTTATTAGTATCAATCATCCTGGCAAAGAACATTACGGTACCGTTGGTCATGCATTGGTGGATACCAAAGTAGAAATATGGGATCTCAATGAAAACGCCTTGCCGAAAGGTGATGTTGGTCAGATCGTTGTGAAGGGCGCACAAGTGATGAAAGGGTACTGGAATAATCCCAAAGAGACCTCTGAAGTCATTACCTCCAACGGATACTTCAAAACCGGGGATTTGGGCAGGATCCTTGAAGACGGCAGTATTCAAATTGTGGACAGGCTGAAAGACATGATTCTGGTGTCAGGGTTCAATGTTTATCCCAGCGAAGTCGAGCAAGTGCTGTCTTCCCACCACGATGTACTAGAAGTGGCCGTTGTTGGTGTACCAGACCCAGATACTGGCGAAGCAGTTGTGGCGCACATTACGACAAGAGCATCCCTTGATATGGATGAGCTCAATCGATATTGCCGAGAGAATCTGGCTGCATACAAAATCCCTAAACAGATCAAGATTGTTAGTGAATTGCCGAAATCAGCGGTTGGGAAGATTTTGCGACGTGAATTAAGAGCGACCCAATCAACCGATTAAGCAAAAAGGAACAGAGATGTTCCTTCAATCATGACCTGTTCTATTCATGACTGTTAATTATTGACAGTTTGCACCTAAGCATGAGCCTGCTAGGTGCTTTTTTTTAGCTTCGATATCTGTTCAATCGATCGCCTCATCACCTGACTTATTCTCGCAATAACCCCATTATCTAGAATCAAAGCAGCAAAAATTTAGCAATAAGAAGCTAAGCAACAAGAACCTAAACAACAAGAAGCTAAGCAACAAGAACCTAAACAACAAGAAGCTAAGCAATAAGAACATGGGCCAAACCCAAAGTAACAAAGCCAAAGCGTCGCATAGACTGAGTTGCAATAGCAAAGTAGCCAAGCGAGACCAGTTGAAGGGGGTATGATTGGTTTTTGGCGCGACTTGAAGTGGAGGTGTTGTGCAATAGCGGCTTGTGTCGGCAATTTGCAAAGACATGGACACAGGAATGGAAAACCAACAAATAGCCCAGAGACCTGGGCTATTGAATAATACCGCTTTCTGCTATGGCGCTTTTCTTAACACCGAAATGTTATCAACGATCTAACACGGTTATGGGAACTAGAAACGGTAATTGGCTTGAGCACCAAGGATTAGTAGGTAGCCTTCGGTTTGATACTCTTGCTCGCCCACAAACAAACTGGTTTCTTTAAAGGTTTCTTTTGAGCGATCCATATATGCAAGGCCAACATCAAATGACCATTCAGCACTGTGTTGGTAGTTGAGGCCAGTTGCTAACCACAGAGCATCTTGATCTGGAATACTCAAGGTGGTTTCACCCGCCTTCTCATCCAGTGCAATACCTGCTCTGAGCGAAATGGCTTCGTTTAGCTGGTAGGTTGCGCCTAGTGACCAGCGCCAGCTGTCATCGTATTTCTCTGGCTTAATAAAGCATGTACCACCATTGATAGAGCATCCTGCGCCGCTCGCTTTAAACTCGGTGTAGTCGCTCCATTGCGTCCAAAGTGCACTGTAGTGAACCGCGAGTTTGTTGTTGAGTTGATGAAAGCCCGATAACTCGATTGTCGCAGGCAAAGGAACATCTGATCTACTGTCAGAAACACCGCCACCAGGAATAGCGACCCCAACGGAGTGATCGGTGAAATCGCCGCTCAGTTCAAGGTCAACACCGGCACGATAGGCGAGGCCGAATCGGTTGTTTTCATCCAATTCGACGAGCCCACCAATGTTCCATCCGAATGCCCAGTCGTCAGCTTCCCAACTGACCAATTTGTCCGAACCGTTTTGGCCAAAATTGCTGCCGGCGGCACCATAATGTCTGTTCATTTCGGCTGTGGCGTAGATAACACTGATACCACCACCCAGGCTTAACATTGGGTTTATCCGATATGACACTGCGGGGTTGAAGTTCACAGTCAGAAGAGAAGTATCACCGCCAATATCACCGGCGGCAAAATCGTCTTTTAAATCCGTGCCCAAACCATAATTCGAATAGAAGCCAAGCCCGACCGCGAGTTTGTCACTAAGTGGTTGAACATAATAAGTGGAAGGAACGAACTGAGAAGGGACGGTGTCGTTTGAGGAAAGGGAGTCGGAACTGCCATCCACATTAATATCTGCGTCGAAATAGAGCAGTGCGCCCGATATTTCTGCTTGTTCGAAGAGAGACATCAGTGCAGGGTTGCGTCCCATTGCGGCGGCGGTGTCACCAATTGCCGCTTCCCCAGCATAAGCTCTGCCTAAACCGCTGACTGAGTCAAAGGCGATTTGGTAACCAGCGGCATTGGCGGAACCAATGCTGAGCGTTGATGCAATAAGGCATGTACTTGTCGTTAATACCGTGGCGACTCGCTTTGTCACAGAACGTTGAATACTTGGATAATGCGTCACTAACATATGGACCTCCGTAGTTTCTCTCAATAACGCTGTGATCGACTCGTGAAGCGTCGTGGTTAATTTGATGTTATGCGCTTACGGCGGAGGGTGCTTGTCTTGGTGTGCCAGAAGACTATCTGCCAATATGTTTAAAGAGTGTTGTTCTATATTTTTATTTAAAACAATGGGTTGATGAGGGGTTAGGTGCATTCCATAAGCGACGAGACGTCTGTTTTATTCGACAGAACAGCCATGGCTTGTGCACTTTTTGAAGTGGTAGAAACTTAGAAAGGATAAATGAACGCTTTGAATCCGAAGAGACGGGCTATTCAGGAATAGCCCGACAGTGCATTAAGCGTTTACATAGCGGATGAAGTAATCCATCAATTGAAACTCTTGTTGTAAGTTGCTGAACGCAGTTTTGAAATCAGTGCCTTCGGGACTGGCTTCCACAAACTGCTTCGCAAAATCAGCAATTTGCTCATCTTTAACCTTCTTTGAATGAATGAGGTTTTGTTTGATTGCGATAAATACATCTTGCTCTGGGGTGGTTAGGGCCAATTCTTCAGCCACACTGACGGATGTTGAACCATTTCGTGCGCCGGCCAAGCTCTGTTTAGGCTGTTTCCAAATATTGACTTGTGATAGCGCTAGGCAAGAACCACCAGCAACCAGAAGCGTTCGCATTGTCGCTCTACGAGATAAATTGATCTGTTTCATTGCTTCCTCTCCTAAACAACTAGTTCCAAGGGCTGACAGTGATGGTTGATGGCAGTCTCAAATCGTAACTCCAGCGACGGTCTGCATTTTTTGCACGAATATCGTCATCGAGTGATTGAAGTTGAGATTGGAAAACATCCAAAAGTGGGTAAACATTTGGATCGTGTTTAAATTGCCCTTTAGGGTATTTGCCTAACGAGCGATGCCAATCTTCTGGAAGATCGGTGAAGATCCTTGAGAAGAAAAACAGGCCAGCACCAACATTCATTGGCGGACAAACATTCAACCAATCCCTTTCGGAATAGCCATGAGTTGGCTCGATAGGGTGATCGCGATAAAAGCCGAGAGCGCCAAGCTTCATAAATGATGCGAAACTCGAAAATGCATGGTTTACCGACATCCAGTAAATCAAGCTCGAGATAATATCAACCAATCGCTCAATTGAATCTGCATGGTCAGGGAAGCCGCGAACTTTACCGTCATGATTTGTTTCGTAGAGAAACGCTTGAAGTTCGGTGTCATCGATAACATCGTTGTCCGAGTGATAGTAAAGACGAAGATAGCCGTCCACCCACTCTCGGATAATGGGCATCATGTTGTCATCATCATGTTGCGGGTAATCGTCAATTTGGGAGAAACTTGGATCATCCATGCGGTCAAACGGCGTACCTTGTTCGAAAAAGCTGTAGTAGTTTTTTCTTCTAAGTGTCGCGTTTACAAAAGTGACGCTGCTAAAGCCGGATAGCTTTTGAATAGCGCCTGTTAGAAGACCGTTATAGGGATTCCCATAGGGGTCATCCTCTCCGATGATTTGTACACCTACCTCATCAAATATCCCAGTGTGATTGTTAGTGACCAAAGCCATTAAGTGTGTGTCTAACAGCGGTCGAAGCGGGTGATACTCTGGAATGTTCCGGAAGTAAGCGACAGGAATCGGACCAAGGTAAACATGGGTGGACAAATGATCAACAACCGAGGCCATAGACGTCATAGTGGTGATGGCATTTTTAGCCATTTGCCACGCCCAATAATCATCAGCAGGCGTGATTATTTTTGATTGAGGATGCTTGTTATCTCCATAGCCGAATATACTTGCGAGTGTCCAACCAATACCTCCCCAAAACGAGTCTTCGAATGGAGTTTGAGTCGGTTGTATGGCGACGGTTTTTAACGTGTTGCTATGCGTTGGCATAGCAAACAACGCGATACCTGCATGCAACCTTGCGCCATAGTTATTCCAATTTCTAGGGGCAACGGTTTCTTCATGAAAGTCTTTGAAATCTAATATGAAAAGTCTTCCTTCTGCCATGGCTTGGTCGAGGTTGTCCGATTCAAATCCGGGAACACGCTGAAACTTGTCGTTCGTCATTGGAAACTTACGCATGTGTTCGGTATATGGTTGTAGATAGTTGAAAACGGGGGTTTGAGCGGCTGTCATTAGCCATGCAATCAAATCATCTGAACGGAAGTCGTTGTCATAAGATGCTTTGGGCCATTGTTTGATTCGCTTTTCGTACTCAGGGTGTGATGGACAAAAGTCGGGGTAGAAATCGAGTTCTTCAACACTATTACACTTGCGGTGGGGGAAGGTAACCAATATTGGATCCATGATCTCAATCGTGAATCGTCCTAGGTTATTGTCGAATATCGTACTGTAGATAACATCAAGAAAACTCAAGAACCGTGCTGCAATATCCGGTGTTAATACGATGGCTGCAAAGTGCTTACCCAGATAGGCAATGGTGCCTTCGAACATACGAAGACCTTCAAAATCAGGGTCGGCATCGTTGACACCAAAATTGTATTCTTGCTCTTCCAGCCCCCCTCGATATCGCCAGTCATTTGCCGCTTGAACATCATCACAGGTAACGTTTCCGTGAACGACAGCTCCTCGTAATTTTTCGTATTCAAAGAAGTTATCTATTTTTGCTTGAATAAGAGCTTGTTCACGTTCGTTAAGCGTGGAGTTGTCATATTGTGGAAGTGAGACTGTGTGGTATGGCGCTATTGAAAACTCACCGCCGCCAAGACCAACCGGCGGGCCACCTTCAAATAAGTCACCACTGTGACAGTGAGGTGCATTGAAAAATCGAGCAGCTCTTAGATCATCGCTATTTGCTGTTGTCTTGGGCGCTTTAATCAGCGCCCTAAGCTCTTCAATTTTATCATTTGTATCATCGCTCATTGTTTCATTCCTTGCTTGCTAGTGAGGTACGAGTTCGATGTGATTCAACGACGTGTCGATAGCTCTAAGTCATTAGTTAATGACTGACACTGGCATTGAAACAACCAGACACTCTCATAGGTAGCCAACTCAAAATGTGCAATCGTTGTTCTGCTTGCAGCGATCTTTGCAAACTTTCAACAATGTCATCCGCTAGAAATTAACGCTGTTTTTCGTTCCAGAGACCCCTATTTTTGGGGCTTTTTTAGTTCGCCACCAAAACACGTTAGCAATGAAGCGAGAAACTCCTGTTATCCCAACGCGAATAACTTCTGTCCGAGCGAACATTGTCTTGGGAAGTAGGGGCGCTCTATCGTTAAATAGCTCATGGAGTGTAAATTTTTCCGACGGTAATTCTGTCTCATTTATGGTATTTGGTGAGAATTAAAAACACATGTTAACTTTTAACGTCAGCAATGTTCCGTTGTAAAAGAGCGTTATGTTATTGAATAAGCGTTTAAAAATATGGATATGTCATTGGGAATAATCGTTATAGAGGTGCGACTTGGGGAAATGGATAACTGTGTAACTTGGGCTAGTCGAGGGGGAATGTTGAAGATTGGGCGAAATACAGGGGGCTTTCAGTATTCTAGGTCTTTTTAAGTTCGAAGAAGGAGGCCGAATGGTCATTCGGCCTCTGATAAGAGATAGGAGCGACTACTTACCGCGAGTGCGTTGTTTCTGTTTTAGCAATAGCTTTTCAGCGCGCTTCATTTCTTTGTGTTTAATGGCATCAGAGCCGACATGCACTTCACCACGCTGATTAGCAAGCTGAACTTGTTTTTCCCGTTCTCTAAAGCTCGCTATTTGTTCATCACTATGTGTGCCGAAGCACTTCGGACAGCTGACACCTTGCTCAAATTGCGGAGATTGTTTGTCTTCTTCGGTGATGGGGAAGCGGCATGCATTACATAAACTGTAATCGCTTTGCTCAAGCTGGTGGTTGACGGCAACACGACCATCAAAGACATAGCAGTCGCCATTCCAAAGGCTGCTTTCTTCCGGTACTTCTTCTAAGTATTTGAGAATACCGCCTTCGAGGTGGTAAACCTCGTCAAACCCTTGTTCTTTCATGTAAGCCGTAGACTTCTCACAGCGAATACCGCCGGTACAAAACATGGCGACTTTCTTGTGTTTAGTCGGGTCCATGTTCTCTTTAACGTAGTCTGGAAATTCGCGAAACGTCTCCGTATGAGGGTTCACGGCGCCTTCGAATGTACCTAGTTCGATTTCGTAGTCATTTCGGGTATCCACCACGAACACTTCAGGGTCGGCAATCAATGCATTCCAATCAGACGGTTTCACATAAGTACCCACCACATGACGAGGGTCGATACCTTCGACGCCCATGGTGACGATTTCTTTCTTTAACTTCACCTTGGTTCGGTTGAAAGGCTGTTCGTCGCTGAAGGACTCTTTGAAATTAATGCCGGATAAACGAGCGTCTGCGTTGAGGTAGGCAAGCACGATATCTATGCTTTCACGGGAGCCCGAGACTGTGCCGTTAATACCTTCTTGCGCTAACAGTAATGTGCCCCTGACCTGATGTTTCTCCATCAACTCTGTCAAAGGTGATTGAATATCTTGGTAATCTTTTAGCTCAACAAACTTGTATAACGCACAAACTACATACTGACTCACACGGCATCCTTTAAATCACTGCGGGTTTACTTGACGGCAAATAGTGTAACTGAAAGACGCAAAGTTAAACATGCAGCAATAGTGTGGTTATTGCGGTAGGTAGAAGTGAAATAAAAGCGTACTGCTCACGTAGCGAGCAGTACAAAAAGACAATGAATTAATCGGCTCTTCATTGTCAAAAGGTATCAAGTGGATATACAGCGTTATTTTAGCGACAGGGATAAAGTGATCTCAGTTCCAGCAAAAAGACGTGAAACAGGGCACTTCTCTTTAGCGATAGCACCTAATGTCTGGAGTTCTTCATTAGTCAGGCCTTCTGCCGATACCGTAGAGAACAGTTCAATCAGTGTGATTTTTGGTCCATCATCTTCACCGAGATGTACATTTGCAGAAGTGCTTATTGTGGGAGAGTAGTTTTTTTCTGATAACAAGGCAGAAAGAAACATTGAATAGCAACCGGAGTGGGCTGCACCAATTAGCTCTTCTGGATTCGTCCCTTCTCCTGTTTCGAATCGCGATGCAAAAGTGAACGGACCCGTAACGTCACCATATTTCATTACACCGTTGCCATTTTTTAATGTCCCTTCCCAGACAGCGCTCGCATGTTGAACTGGCATATTTCATTCCTTAAAGATTGAGAATCGTATTTTAATAACTTCACCAACTGTGTGAGTCGCAAGTAGAGGTTTTCACTCGTACTTTTGTATAGTTACACTATGAACACTCACCATTGAACTATGTCGATTCTGTATATTTGTCACAAGCAAATATTTATTTGCTCGGAACAAAGAAATTCTTTTGTTACACACAGAAGATATTGTTGGAAAAGATAAACTAAAAAATATGAGGGAGTACCAGTCAAGCGGGGTTAGGTAAATCATCAAGTATCTGGAATCTTATAGAACTGGCAGAGATTCACATATTAAGTCACTAAAAATTAATAAAAAATGGAAGATGAGCTGGGTATGCTAATGCGTTGAACATTCGATTTAGACGTTGAGTTAGGGCGCTGCGATGACTAAGGCTGCGATGACTAAGAAGGAAGAATAGAAAGAAGGGAGAACTAAGACAAGAAAGGCAAAGCGCGTACCTTTCTTATCTTTTCAAGTGTTTTTACTATCAATAAGTACACCTTCAATAAACGCACATTGCGAGTTCATTGATTGAGTCACTGATGATAGTGACTAGCGGTTAAACGTTATAGAAAATGAAGTCATCCGATGAAAAATCCGAAAGCTGCGAGTTGTTAAATATCACTGAGTGGGTATCTGAAAGAGTGAGAAGCACGGTTGGTCCAGCTTGTTCAATGAGCAAGTCATCAAAAGACTCAGCCACGTTGAATAGGAAAACGGTATCGACGTCTTGCTCAAAATCGACAATACGATCGACACTTTGTTGGCCTTCCAACAGGTTGGAAAACATAAAGTAATCTTGACCTTCGCCACCAAAATAGAAGTCGTTACCACTTGTACCTACGAGATAGTCTGAACCATCATTCCCGAACAGGCGATCATTACCGATACCACCAATAAGAACATCATCGCCACTGCCACCCAATAAGGCATTGTCACCAGCCAATCCAATCAAGACATCGTCTCCGCTGCCTCCTCGAAGCACATCGTCGCCAGCGCCACCATACAGAATATCGTTGCCGCGACCGCCGACAATCGTGTCATCGCCGCCGTAAGTGGCTGCATGGTTCAATAGTGCCTGATTCTCGGCAAAGAACTCTTGAACTCCCGCGACTGCATAGCTGACGTCTGACGGTGATACCCATGAGAAGTCTTGTTCTTTGACTGATTCATACAGAGTGCTGAGGGTATCTGAAAACGTGGGATCTTCTGTCTCTAAGTATTCATCGACAGGAATGTCATCACCGAGTAACACATCGTCGCCGCTAAATCCGACAATACTGTCGTCGCCATCAAGTCCATTGATAAAGTCGTCACCAGTCGAACCCGTTAGGGTGTCATCCTCAATAGAACCTAAGCCTACATAGTCAAACTCTACGCCATACACTGTTATCATTGTTGCCTCCATTGCAAATTCATCATCTAACCTTGCTGAATTGAGTGTAGAGCTCGAGTCTTTCAGGGATGTGTCAATAAGTTGATAATCCCTTTGATAGCAAGGGCTGAAACGGATATGTCACTGCTGAGAATATGAATGTGCTTTGAAAGGTATGTACGGTAGCAAGTAACAAGATAGCGCTCGTTGAAGCCTGAACCTTTAGGCTGCTGGGCATCACGGGTTCGTAAAGGTTCGTATATATGGAAAGAAAGGAACGTTAGTCAGAAGCAAAAGCACCATTCAATGTAAATTGGCTTGCAGTGCAGATAAACAAAGCAGATACCGATTTGCTTAGTGGCTGATATTGGAGAGAGAGTTTGTTTCGGTCTGTGATAGAATCGTCGCAATTTTTAAGACGGTATTGCGCCATTTTGTGCCGCGACAACGTACCGTGTATGGATATTCACCATTAACCGCATTTCTTGGATACCGTTTTGACTGCTTCAATCCATCAAAATAACGCGAAAACCTTATTTAGTGCCCTTGATGACTGCATGCTTAGAGACAAATTTCGTCTCAGCAAACGCATCAAAGGCGCGCAACGCATTAAGCAAAACGATGCTCGTCAGGCTGTTTTCGACCAAATCGCTTTAGACATCGCTAAGTCGATGCAAGTGCGCATTCAACGACAAACCAATACCCCAAAAATCACTTACCCAGAGCAGCTGCCTGTTAGTCAGAAAAAAGACGACATTGCAGAAGCTATTGCCAACAATCAGGTAGTGATTGTCGCGGGTGAAACCGGTTCGGGTAAAACCACGCAGCTACCAAAGATCTGTATGGAGTTGGGGCTGGGTGTGTCGGGTATCATTGGTCATACTCAGCCACGTCGCCTTGCAGCTCGTACCGTTGCAACACGTATTGCCGAAGAGCTTGAATCTGAGCTTGGCAATACCGTCGGCTATAAAGTTCGATTTAACGATCAGGTGTCAGAAGCGTCACGTGTAAAACTGATGACGGACGGTATTTTGCTGGCAGAAATCCAGCACGATCGTTACTTAAATCAGTATGACTGCATCATTATCGATGAAGCGCACGAACGTAGCCTAAATATCGACTTCATTCTTGGTTACTTGAAGCAGCTGCTGCCAAAGCGCCCTGATCTTAAACTGATCATTACATCAGCAACCATTGACCCAGAGCGTTTCTCAAACCACTTCCGTGGTGCGCCGATCATTGAAGTGTCAGGTCGTACTTATCCGGTTGACGTTCGCTATCGTCCATTAGTGGAAGACAGCGAAGATACGGATCGCGATCAGCTTCAGGCGATTTTTGATGCCGTGGATGAGCTTCATGACGAAGGGCCTGGCGACATTCTGATCTTTATGAATGGTGAGCGAGAAATCCGCGATACCGCCGATGCGTTAGAAAAACGTAACCTGCGTGGCACGGAAATCTTGCCGCTGTACGCACGTTTGTCTTCGGGTGAACAAAACCGCGTTTTCCAAACCCATTCAAATCGCCGAATCGTTCTTGCTACCAACGTTGCGGAAACCTCGCTAACCGTGCCGGGCATCAAGTATGTGATTGATCCTGGTACTGCACGTATTTCGCGTTACAGCTACCGTACTAAGGTTCAGCGACTTCCGATTGAAGCGATCTCGCAAGCCAGTGCGAATCAGCGTAAAGGCCGTTGTGGTCGTGTGTCTGATGGTATCTGTATCCGATTATTCTCTGAGGAAGATTTCCTTTCTCGCCCAGAGTTCACCGATCCAGAGATCCTGCGTACAAACTTGGCATCCGTTATTCTGCAAATGACCGCTATTGGGCTTGGCGATATTGCTGCCTTCCCATTTGTGCAGCCACCAGACAGTCGAAACATTTCTGATGGCGTTCGTCTGCTTGAAGAGCTGGGGGCGCTTAAAGAAGGTAAAACCCATGATGAACACAAGCACCTAACCGAGACGGGTCGAGCGTTGGCCAAGCTGCCGATTGATCCAAGACTTGCGCGTATGGTGCTGGAATCCGCACGCATGGGTGCGCTGAAAGAAGTGATGGTGATTGCCGCCGCGCTGTCGATCCAAGATCCGCGTGAGCGCCCATCTGATAAGCAGCAAGCTTCAGATGAAAAGCACCGCCGTTTCAGTGATAAAGAATCAGATTTCTTGTCGTTTGTGAACATGTGGGATTACATCCAAGAACAACAAAAAGCGTTGTCAGGGAATCAATTCCGTAAGCAGTGTAAAAAAGAATACCTGAACTATTTGCGCGTGCGCGAATGGCAAGATGTGCACTTCCAAATTCGTCAGGTCGTGCATGAGCTAGGCTACAAGATCAATCAAGAACCAGCAGATTATCAGTCTGTTCATATGTCGCTGTTGGCAGGTTTGCTTTCACACATTGGCTTAAAAGATCAGGAAAAGAACGAGTACCAAGGCGCGCGTAACGCCAGATTCGGTATTTTCCCTGGCTCTGGCATCTTTAAGAAGCAGCCAAAGTGGGTCATGGTGGCTGAGCTGGTGGAAACCTCGAAGCTATGGGGACGTGTTGCTGCCAAAATTCAACCGGAATGGGTTGAACCGCTCGCGAAGCATTTGATTAAGCGTAGTTACAGTGAACCACACTGGGAGAAAAAGCAGGCCGCTGTTTTTGCTCATGAAAAAGTCATGCTTTACGGGATTCCAATTGTTCCAAAGCGTAAGGTCAACTACGGCAATATAGATGCTGTGGTCAGCCGCGAAATTTTTGTTCGCTCCGCGCTGGTGGAAGGGGATTGGGATACCAAGCATAAGTTCTATCACCAGAACCGTAAGCTACTCGCTGAAGTTGAAGAGCTAGAGAAAAAGTCCCGTCGACGCGATATTTTGGTGGACGATGACACCCTCTATGAGTTCTACGATCAGCGCATTGATTACAGTGTTGTTTCTGGCCGTCACTTTGATACTTGGTGGAAGAAAGTCAGCCGAGACGAACCTGAAAAGCTGAATTTCGAGAAGGCGATGCTGTTAGCGGGTGATGCTAGCCATGTGACTGAACTCGACTACCCGAACTTCTGGTATCAAGGCAATTTGAAGCTCAAGCTCTCTTATCAATTTGAGCCTGGCTTAGATCACGATGGCGTGACCGTTCATGTTCCGTTACCGGTATTGAATCAGGTTGAGCCTGATGGCTTTGATTGGCAAATTCCGGGGTTACGCCATGAGTTAGTGGTAGCGCTGATAAAATCGCTACCAAAAACGTTACGTCGTAACTTTGTGCCTGCACCAAACTATGCGACAGCCTTCCTGCAGCGCGTGACACCAATGGAAGCGCCAATACTGGATTCGCTAGAAAAAGAACTCAAGCGTATGACAGGTGTGACCGTGGTGCGCGATGATTGGCAGCTAACACAATTGCCTGAGCACTTGAAGATTTCCTATCGGGCAGTGGACCATAAGAATCGCAAACTAAGCGAAAGTCAGGATCTCTACGCGCTGAAAGATGGACTTAAAGAAAAAGTTCAGGAAACCTTATCGCAAGTAGCTGATGACGACATTGAGCAGCAGGGCCTGACAACGTGGAGTTTCGGACAACTGCCGCAAATGTATCAGCAAAAACGTGGTGGTTTTGAAGTGAAGGCTTTCCCAGCCATCATTGATAATAAAGATTCTGTTGGTATCAAGCTGTTTGAAACTGAAGAAGAGCAGCGTCAAGCCATGCAGCAAGGTCAACGTCGTTTGATTTTGCTAAATGTGCCTTCACCCATTAAGTACTTACACGATAACTTGCCGAATAAGTCTAAGTTAGGGTTGTACTTCAACCCATATGGCCGCGTGTTGGATTTGATTGATGACTGTATTGCCTGTGGTGTGGATAAGCTGATCGAAGCGCAGGGTGGCCTCAAATGGGACCCTGAGTCGTTCGGTGCGGTGAAAGAACATGTGCGTGCAGAGCTTGGCGACACAGTGGTGGACATTGCCAAACAAGTTGAGCAAATCCTGACCACAGCCTTTAGCATCAACAAGAAGCTAAAAGGAAAGATCGATTTCACCATGGCGTTTGCACTGTCAGACATCAAGGCACAAATAGATGGTCTTATCTTTAAGGGCTTTGCGACAGAGTGTGGCTGGAAGCGTTTACCTGATATTCAGCGTTACTTGAATGCAGTGGAACGCCGTTTAGAGAAATTGCCAATCGATCCAAACAAAGACCGTTTACACATGTTGAAAATTGAATCGGCGGCCGGCGACTACAAAGAGTTACTGAATAAGATCCCTAAAGGGCAGAAAGTGCCAGTGGCAGTAAAAGAAATTCGTTGGATGCTAGAAGAGCTGAGAGTCAGTTATTTTGCCCAGCAATTGGGAACCCCATACCCAATTTCAGATAAGCGAATTAAGAACGCCATCGACGCGATATAACGCCTTTACAGCGCTGTTCCACATCAGATGCAATATCCCATAAAAACAGAAGCCAGCAGCAATGCTGGCTTTCTCACTTTTTGCCGCTATGGCAAGATCTTCGCTAGCAGATGAAAAAAGCGGCAAGCTCATGCCTCTGTATTCTGCAGAACGTCACCTAAATGATGAACAAAAAGTCAGCGGCGGTGACATCCAAATTCTAACTCTTTGAATGACCATTACTATTCGTTCTCAGGCAGCGCTTGGCACGAAATTTGGTATATCAATAGTCAATATACAAAACATCTCTGTTTTGGCGAGTTGAACTTAATGATGTGCTAATTGATAGGGAACAACATGTTTAGGGCTGTAAAAGCGCTATTTGCGCTAACGTTACTGTTATTGTCGAGCAATGTGTTTGCGTCACATCTTTCTGATGCAAAAACCATGTATCGTCAACTTAATCTTTCTCATGAAGTGTCGTATGACAAGTTCAAGAAAGCATATAACCATTTCAAAACACACCGCGGCGACTCGTCTGTATTCACTTTGATTGACTACAGCAAACCGTCTTCGCAAAAAAGGTTTTGGGTGTTCGATGCAACAAAGCGAACCACGCTTTTTTCTTCGTATGTTTCTCATGGCAAAAATAGCGGTAATCTCTACGCCAAGACCTTCTCCAACCGTGTCAATTCACATCAAACATCTATCGGTGTTTTTCGTGCGGGAGAAACCTATTACGGAAAACATGGCTATTCACTGCGCTTAGATGGGCTTTCAAAAGGTATTAATGACAATGCGCGTAAGCGTGCCATTGTCATCCATGGTGCCGCCTATGCGCACCCAAAAGTCATTTCGAAAACAGGTCAACTCGGCAGAAGTTGGGGATGTCCTGCATTGCCAAGCTATTTGTCAAAAAACGTGATTAACACCATCAAAGACGGCACATACATTTACGCATTTGGTTAGCGAGTAGCCCTTCGAAAAGGGTCAGTATTCCCCGCGATCAGCTAATGCCCGATGACAGAGATTGCCTCATTAATTTGGCGCGTATCGAGATGACGCGCCATTTTTATGCATGAACCTGCAACGTGGGTAGCCTATTTTCATAGACACTCCCAGTGTGGGTTCATTTGTCTGGTACTTACGATTCTCCAAGCGAGAATGACGCTCTCGTTTTCACTTGGAGTCGTCATGAAAAAGTATGTGCTAGTCGCCGGTGCCATAACATCGGTGCTGAGTTATCAAGCCTATGTTATGGCAACGGAAAGCCAGTCGATATCCATCGAAAACAGTACGATAGTACAGAAACACAACGCGACCATTCCCATTCAACTGGCCACTGAATACCGGCTCGGTATGGCGATTGATTGGGCGGATTACTTATTCAGTGAGAAATTGGATGGGATTCGTGCGATATGGACGGGGAAGTTGCTTATTACTCGCCAGGGAAATCCAATTTCGGCGCCTGCTTGGTTCACGGATGCTTTGCCGCCCTATGCGGTGGAAGGCGAACTTTGGGCGGGTAGGAATCGTTTCGAGCACGTGATGTCAGTGGTCATGGACGACAAGCCCAATGACGATGAGTGGCAAACCATCCAGTTTATGCTGTTTGATTTACCGACTTTAGATGGAGATTTCACCACACGATTTGATGCATTGGTGAGTCTAGTGAGTTCAATTGACTCGACGCATGTTCAATATGTACCTCATTATCCTTCTTTGAGTGAGCATCACATGGAGGTATTGCTTCGAGATATTGATACCAAAGGGGGAGAAGGTCTCATGCTGCGCAAAATGTCAGGTGACTATGTAGCGGGGCGTGGCGATAACGTATTGAAATTCAAAGTATCAAAAGATGCAGAAGCGATGGTGATTGGTTATCACGAAGGAAAAGGAAAACATCTCGGTCGAATGGGCTCACTGGTGGTGAAAACAATCAACGGCAAAGTATTCAAAATTGGTACTGGCTTTAGCGATCACCAAAGAGATAATCCCCCTGAAATAGGCAGCATGGTGACATTTCGTTACAACGGATACACCAAGAATGGCATTCCCAAATTTGCACGGTTTATGCGTGTTGATGAAACCAAGCAATGATAGCCAGTGTAAAAGCGCTTCAAAGAGAATCCTTGAGTCACAGTTTGCATATAAAACATGGAAGATTTTCGAATTTGTTCAAAAACTTAACAGAGTAACTTTCGTGCTTGGTTAAGGGTTTGGAATATGCAAAAAAAGCGTCGGCCAACAATGCAAGATGTCGCTGAACGGGTAGGGGTTACCAAGATGACGGTAAGCCGTTATCTAAAATACCCAGAGCGTGTCGCTAAGGCGACTGGCGACTGTATTCAAACCGCACTGGATGACGTGGGCTACATCCCCAATCGCGTACCTGATATTTTGTCCAACCGCCTTAGTTATACCATTGGTGTCGTCCTTCCTTCATTGAGTCATCCCGTCTTTCAGCAAGTGATCCAAGGCATTGAAAAAGTGACGGAGACGTCTAAGTATCAAGTCATGGTGACCCACTGCGGCTACAGTTTGGAAGCGGAAGAACAACGTATTCAGTGCTTGCTGTCGTTTAACGTTGATGGCCTTATCCTCGCTGAGAATCAGCACTCAAATCGAACATTGAAAATGATTAAGACTGCCGGCATTCCGGTTGTTGAGGTTTTAGATGCAGATACCGACGTTGAGAGAATGTCTGTGGGGATCGACAATGAACTGGCCGCAACCTCGATGGTGAATGTAATGATTGAGCGAGGTTACAAGCACATCGTTTGTTTGAGTGCCAGAAAGGGGATCAGAACGCAAAGTAAGCTCCAAGGCTACGTAAACGCGATGGAGAGTGCTGGGTTACAGGCAAGAAGCTTGACGGCAAAATCAGAATCGTCGGTGTCATTGGCTAAGAAGATGACGCGAAAAGTCCTAGAGCGCTATACCGATACAGATGCGTTTTTCTGCACTGACGATGAGCTAGCTGCGGGTGTGTTGCTTGAATGCCAGCGACAAGACATTAATGTGCCTGAGTCCATTGGTATTGCAGGCATACATGCGTTGGACATTGGGCAATCAATGATGCCTAAGCTTGCAAGCATTGTGACACCCGATGTCGAAACCGGTGAGCGCGCAATGTTATCACTTCTTTCGATGATAGAAGGGCATAGCATGCCAAATGATACGCTGGAATTTGAGATTGACGAAGGCGAGAGTTTACTCTCGCCATACTAAACGTTTCAGCGTGCTTGGTGTTAGATCATTAAGCCAAATAATTTCGCTTAATCAACATCTTGATGACTGTGCAGTTTGATTTTTCGTTGCTTCTTCTAACAAGAACAAGATAGATCGATAAGGTATCCCGCTGTGCTGAGTTAAACCGATTTCACAGGTTCGACTGTTGCTAAAACCGCGCGTACACCCGTCTGGAATTTGCCCCTTCAGCGGATTCAATGCGGACTTATTGAGCTCCGGTGTAAAGAACCCTTTGTCACCGGCGAAACCACAACACTCAATATGTTCTGGTACAATCACTTCTTTCGCACAGGCCTGTGCGGCTTTTAGTAACGTATCACTTAATCCCATTCGTTTTGAACTACACGTTATATGAAGCATGACAGTTTCATCGAGCGGCGTGACATCCAATGCTGAAAGAAGGTGTTGAGTAATAAAGCCTGCTGGCTCAAAGATCTCCATAGGTTTATCAAACTGCTCTTTGCTCATCTTGGTACAAGGACTCGTGTCCATCAGAATCGGCAACTTCCCGTGCTGGCTGGCATGCCATAAAACGTCCTGTAGTTGGTCACTCTTCTTCTTCGCGATGTTCGCCATTCCTTTACTGTCATAAGGCATACCGCAACATTGGTCTTTCAGTGCGTTGGGGATGATCACTTGATAACCCGCGCGCTCTAGTAGTGACATTGTCACTTCTGTAAGCGGTCTGTCATCATCACTACCTAGTTCATTGCCCATATTTCGGCTGGCACAAGAAGGGAAATAGACCACTTGCTTCTCTCGGGCGATCGATGAACTTTCGACCTTGCTTCTGTTCGCTGTCGGGAAGCTTTTGTGCCAAGCGGGGCTTCGTCCTTTGGTGAGGGCGCGAAGTCCATTCACTGTTTTGTCCATGGCGTTCTCGCCCAAGGATTTTTGCATCACCTTGTTAACGTAGAGGCCGGTGCGTGTGATAGCGGTGACCGTTGAGAAATGATCTGCTGTCCAGCGCGCAATAGGTTGGTAACGCTGGTATTTGTCTATACGAATCTGTTTGATGAGATCGCCAGTGTTTATCCCGACGGGACACCTATCCGCACATAAACCTGTTGCTGCGCACGTATCCACACCAAGGTAGTCAAATGCCTTCTTGATTTCCTGATGGCGAGATCGGTTACCTTCGCGCTCAAGGCGGCTTAGCTCGCGATAAATGACGATACGTTGGCGAGGAGAAAGAGAGAGCGTTCTAGAAGGGCACACAGCTTCACAGAACCCACATTCGATACAACGATCGATAATATCGTCCGCTTTCGGCATGGGCTTGAGGTCAGTGATGTGCGCATCGGGATTGTCGTTAATGATCACGCCAGGATTGAGCAAACCATTGGGATCGAACAGCACTTTAATACGCTGCATCAATTGATAGGCGTCCGCACCCCATTCAAGCTCAACATAGGGGGCCATGTTTCGGCCTGTGCCGTGCTCTGCTTTAAGCGAGCCGCCGTATTTTACCGCCACTAAATGCGCGACGGCGTCCATGAACTTACCATAGCGCTCAACCTCATCTTGGCTTTCAAAACCCTGTGTAAACACAAAATGAAGGTTACCTTCGAGCGCGTGCCCAAAAATGATGGCTTCATGGTAGCTAAAGTCCGTAAACAAGGCCTGTAGCTCTCGAATACCCGCAGCGAGGCGCTCAACAGGAAAGGCGATGTCTTCAATGATAACGGTTGTGCCCGCTTCTCGCACCGCGCCGACAGCCGGAAACATTCCTTTTCGGATCCCCCAAAGCGTTGCAACCGTTGGTGCGTGCATGGTGAAAGCGACCTGATGCGGAATATCAAATGTCGACAGTATGGACATGATGGATTGGCACTGGGCGTTAACGGTTTCTTCTTCGCTGGCGCGAGACTCCACAAGGAGTGCGCAATGTTCTAGCGTCAATTGAGGGAGAAAGTCGGGCACACCCGCGTTGTCAGCGACCGATCTTAATGCTCGTCCATCCATCATTTCTACAGATGATACTGGGGCTTTTGACAATGCTGTGACCGCATTAGAGGCCGCTTCTATATCGTTGAAGACAAGAAGCGCTGATGCTTTGAAAGGATGCTCGATAACGGTGTTGTAAACGATCTCTGCAATAAATCCCAATGTCCCTTCGGATCCGACCATTAAGTGTGTCAATACATCCATGGGGTCTGAAAAATCAATCAGGGCATTCAGTGCATAACCCGTGGTGTTCTTAAGGCGGTACTTATGCGCGATACGCTGCTTTAACTCAGGGTCTTGGTTGACGTCATGGCAAAGGGTTTCAATTCCATCCAAAAGGTATTTGTGGCTGGTTTTAAATGCGCTAACCGACGTTGGATCTGCGGTATCAACAACCGTACCGTCATGGAACACCAGCGTCATGGAGTCAACTGTTCTATATGTGTTCTGTGCTGTGCCACAACACATACCACTCGCGTTATTGGCGGCAATCCCCCCAATTTTACAGCTATTGATAGAAGCGGGATCGGGGCCAATCTTACGTTGGAAAGGAGCAAGGTAGCGATTGGCATCAGCGCCGATAACGCCGGGCTGCAAACGTATTTTTTTGCCGCTATCGATCACTTCATGTTGTCGCCAACTGTCCGTTAACGTGATCAGAACCGAATCAGACACCGCTTGCCCAGACAGGCTCGTACCGGCTGCACGAAAGGTAAAGGGAATGCGCATGTTGCCACAGGTCGTGATGATGACAATGACATCGTCGAGCGTATCCGCCTGCACAATCAACTCGGGGATTAACCGATAGAAACTGGCGTCCGTGCCAAACGCTAGAGTACGAGTGGCATCAGTGATGAGTCGCTCGGCTGGGATCTTCTGTTGGAGCCGAGCGAGAAGCTCTGTTTTGGTATCGATTGCCATCCGTTGTGACATGGTTACTCCTTAACCATAAAGACAATAAGCCGCTTAGGTCCGTGTGCGCCATAAGCCAAGGTTTGTTGAATGTCGGCTGTTTTTGATGGCCCCGAGATGAGCAATAAGTTGGTGGGAGGTTGAGTATCCCATCCCGCTTGTATCCACCATGGTGTTGCCATCAAGTCATTGAAGTTAGAGACAATGTCACATTCACGAAGGATGGCAATATGTGTAGGGGGAACGAGTGACAGAGCTCTCGGTTCTTTTTCACCTGTGACGATAGCAAGTGTGCCTGTATCTGCGATGGCGGCGGGAATGATCGATAAGCTGGCTTCAATGTGGTTGAACAGTGTGACTTTATTGCCATCGATCGGTTGGTCATACGTTTTCACGTCACACGCCAAATCCGCGACTCGAAGCGACTCAGCAAGGGGGTTGTCTCGACCAAGCAGCAGGTTATCGAATGCATTGTCACGAAGAAAAGCGACCAGTTGTTCTTCTAGGTTGCGCTCAGTCACTGATACGATCTCGGTGTGCGCAGCGGTCATACAGCTAAGAAAGCGCTCAACACGGTTGGTTAGCTCGTTATCCTGCCATGCTTGCCAATCGGGAAGAGGCGTATCAACAACGTGTCTCGGGGCGGCGTTGAGTTTTGCGAAAATGGCCGAGCGAGCTTGGGCACTTTGATTTGTCATTTTTCCTCTCCTTTACGCTTAGCCAGTTTTGCTTTTAACGATTGCATCGCCAGCTTGGGTTTGACACGGCACTGCGTCCAATGACCAAGGTTATTGGGGATGATTCCGTTCATCTTGCGGGCGACCCCTAACGCGTTATGGTAAAGAGAAGGGTGGCTGGCCGCGTAAGCAAAGCTTTTCATCGTCAGCTTCTCGATGGTGCTTTCATCTGAATTCTGTCCACGCAAGGGCGCATTGCCTTCGGCCGTGTCGTTTTTGGCTTCTTGTCTAAGACGTTGCAGCATCGCGGGGATAGGAATTCGAACGGGGCAAACCTCTTCACAGGCTCCGCACAAACTCGAGGCGGTCACAATCGATTTCGTGTCTTCTAATCCCATCATGTGTGGCGACATAATTTTGCCAATAGGGCCGGGATA
Organism: Enterovibrio calviensis DSM 14347; assembly: GCF_000621165.1. Taxonomy (GTDB): domain Bacteria; phylum Pseudomonadota; class Gammaproteobacteria; order Enterobacterales; family Vibrionaceae; genus Enterovibrio; species Enterovibrio calviensis. The sequence goes on from NZ_KK211218.1 coordinate 368,076, forward strand.
GACAGTGCCATAGGCATGGCCACCAATGCGCGTGTATACGGGACAATGGTTCATACACGCGCCACAACGAATACATTGCAGAGTTTTGCGTAACTCTTCGTCGTGATAAGCCTGAGTGCGACCGTTATCGAGCAATACGAGGTGTACCTCTTTCGGGCCGTCCAGCTCACCTTCTTTTCGAGGGCCACTGATCATGTTGAAATAGGTTGTGATGTTTTGCCCCGTAGCGGAGCGAGTCAGCGCACTGTATAGCGGCGGGATATCGGACAGGAATTCGACCACTTTTTCGATGCCCGTAATCGCTATATGGACATCGGGAATAGTGGTACACATTCTCCCATTGCCTTCGTTTTCGACCAAACATAGGGTGCCTGTTTCAGCGACAGGGAAGTTGACGCCTGAAATGCCAATGTCGGCATCTTGATAAGCCTGACGGAGCATACTCCGCCCTGTATTGATCAGGCTGTCCACATCTGTTGTTGGTGTGAAATCGGTAATGTTGTGTTCAAAGGTGTCGGAAACTTGCTGCTTATTTTTGTGAATAGCGGGCATGATGATGTGCGAGGGCGTGTCTCCATCAAGTTGTACGATATATTCGCCCATATCACTTTCAAGGCACTGAACACCCTGTTTTTCCATGTGATGATTGAGACCGATTTCTTCGCTCACCATCGACTTGCCTTTCACCATGAGCTTGGCACTGTGTTTGGCGGCGATGTCGCCAAATAAGGCGTTGGCTTCTTCAGAATTCTGCGCCCAATGAACCTGAATGCCGTTTCGTTGGCATTGTGTTTCTAGCTTTTCTAGAAGGTCGGGGAGTTTGCTTAAACAGCGTTGGCGTATCGCTTGCGCACGATCTCGAACGGTTTTCTCTTCATTGGCGTCAGGAAACGCATCGCGCCGCTTGTTTCTAAGGTAATCCATCGCACCGCGAAAATTACTTCGCAGTTCTTTGTCTTCGAGTGCGTCGTGGGCTTGTTGGTGAAACCGTACAGGGCTATTTTGGCTCATGATACTTCCCCGTTAGCCAGCGTGCGTTTCGCTAGAAATCGTGCGATATGCTGGCCTTTTAGTGGCTTGCCTTGATACTCCAATGCGCCGTTAATGTTTAACATGCAGCCCCAGTCCGCGCTGATGAGTTCAACCGCATCACTGTTGACCAGATTCTGTGTTTTGTCGGCGACCATGGCCTCACTAATATTGGGGTGTCGAACCGAGAAAGTGCCGCCAAATCCGCAGCATTCTTCTTCGTACGCCGCTTTTTTAACGTCGACGTTAGTTAGTTGACCAATCAAGTGTGAGGAATACTGGTGGACATTCATTTCGCGTCTGGCTGCGCAAGACGTATGGATGACGACGGAGGTAGGCTGGCCCTTGTCTTCGAATCTGACTCGGCAAACGTTGGTCAGAAACTCGGTAAACTCATATACGCGTTGTGCAAACGCTATCGATTGCTGCTCCAGGGGATGATTAGCGAAAAGCTTGGGATAGTGATGCAGCATCATGCCGCCACAAGAACCTGACAAAATAACAATGGGGAAAAATTCGGGAAACAGTGACATTTGATGTGCGGCGACATCGCGTGATTCTTCTGTATAACCGGAGCTGTAAGCCGGTTGCCCACAACAGGTTTGTTTTTCGACAAACACCACCTCGATACCTTGTCGTTCAAGCAACGAAATGGCGTCTATACCCGTATCGGGATCAAACATATCAACGAGGCAGGTGGCGTAGAGGTAAACCTTTTGAGGTTTTGCTGGGTAAATCCGAGCCTGTTGCATAATCCTTCCTCGTGATACTGAATCCATTGCAAACGCGAGTCCGCACACGTGCTAGGACTGCTTCCATTTATCCTTCAATGAGAATAGGGAATTGCGATAAGCGAATAAATAGCATTAAATGAATTAATTATTTCCAAAATAGAGATAATATATGCACGCTGATGATGTCATTCTATTTGCTCAGGTCGCAGAGTTAGGGTCATTTAAGCTCGCCGCAGAAAGGTTAGGCTTAGCGAATTCCGTTGTCAGCAAGCGTATTCAGCGGCTTGAACACGATCTAGATGTGCAGTTGCTTCATCGCACTACGCGAAAATTATCGCTCACAGAAGCTGGCCTTTCTCTCTTACCGACCGCAAAACAGATGGCACAGCTGAATCAAGATGTCGCTGAATCTGTGACTCAACTCTCTTCGAGTATGAAGGGAAACTTGCGCGTCTCTGTACCAACCATCTCTGGTGACCTTTTATTGGCAGAAGCCATTGCTGAGTTTGCCTCTCTGCATGATGAGCTAAGAATAGACGTAAAGCTCAGCAATCGATTTGTCGACCTTATCGACGAAGGCTTTGATCTGGCGATACGTACGGGTTACCTAGAGGATTCTAGCCTTATAGCAAGGCATATTATTGATTCACAATGGCTCGTTTGCGCCTCACCCAAGTACATCGCCAAACATGGAAAACCCGAATCGCCTGACTCGCTCGAATACCATAACTGCTTACATTACACGTATCAGTCGACTGGCGAGGGGGATTGGGAGTTCTTCATACCAGAAACCGCAGATAAGCGAATTATAAAAGTGAACGGTAATTTTTCTACGAATAATGCGGCCGCATTGAGGAAAGCTGCGCTAGCAGGGCATGGCATTGTGTATGTTCCCAAATGTTTGGTGTACCACGATTTACAAGCCGGAACATTGATGGATCTGTTTCCTCATCAAGTGGCTAAGAAATTAGGGATTTATGCCATTTACCCTTTTACACGCCATCCTTCTGAAAAGTTGAAATCACTTATTGCCCATATTCGGGAACGTTATTTATCGATGTCGCATTACTTTTAGCTTTGCCATGCTTTGAATAGAAACAACCGCCTTATGTGGCGGTTGCTTTATGGCTTGTTATATTGATGCTTAGGCGAGAGAACTTGCTAAGTCTCGACCTAAACCTCGGTTTAGATCAACAACGGAGACCAAATCATCCGTCAAGCCAAGCATGCTGTATTCAAGTTGATGATTAAGCCATGTCTGTTGTGCTTCTTCGTCGGCAAGATCATCCCAGTTTTCATCAATTTTACGCGATAGGTTGATAATCGCAGCGAGCTGGGAGAACTCGTCACCTTGCACCGCAGAGTATTGATGCGCTATTGCACTCACTAAGGTATCAGCAAATTTCCAATTCTTCGCCAACAGTCCGCCGAGCTCAGCGCCGTCAGTACCAAGCACAATCTGTTGCGCTTCAGATTTGGTTTTACCCGTTTCCATATGTAGTTCGACTTTTTGCGCCTTGTCTGGGTATACGGTGTAAATCAGCAAATCACCGATGTTGTGAAGCATACCGGAGGTAAAGGCTTCATTTTGATCTGCTTTTAGCTCTTTGGCGATAACCTTGCACATTGTTGCCACTTCAAATGTTGTTCCCCAAAACGCATTAAGGTCTAGGCCATCAATTTTTGGAAATGTACTCATCAAAGCAGACGCTGTCACAAGCGTACGAATCGGCCCAAGCCCAAGGCGAACAACCGCATCATCAACAGAAGCGACGGTGCGGCCTCTGCCAAAATGTGATGAGTTTGATAGGCGCAGAACTCGTGCACTAATCACCTGATCCAACGCGATTTTCGAAGAAATGTTATTCATGTCAGAGTTGTCGTCGTTGACGAGATCCATAAGCTCCTGAACAACTTTCGGAATTTTGGGAAGCTTGTCAACGTGAGAGAGTAAAGAGGCAGTTGTCATATTCGACTCCAAGGCTAAGACTACATGTATAAATATAGAACACGGTCTCAATTTTGGGTTGAAATATTATGACTAAGACACTGACAGGTATAAAAAACCCCGATTCAATCGGGGGTTTTATCGTGACTAATTATTTGTGCAATTCGTAATGGCTTAGGCTGGTTGCGTCGAAAGAAACGCTGACTTTCTCAGGTTAAATTGGTCAACAAGCGCTTCAACGGCTGAGTGTTCAAACTCTCTCAAACCACTGCATACCATTGTCTTTTTGCCTTCACCAATAATTTCGCCATTTTCCTTAAAACAAAAAGCTAGAGAGACGTTGCCACGTTTTCCACTCACTGACATATCAGAGCTGGTCAGTTCAACGGTAGGTGAGCAGAAATTGAGATGATGAAAATCAAGCTGCATGCTTTCGTAGATAACGAGTGGGCGGTCTGGGTTGATCATCATCCCGCTCTTTTCCATTAATGGAACCATAATGTGAGGGAAGTTCATCCCCGAAAACTTTACGTAGTTTTCAGCAACGCGGTTGGCGAGTTCTTGATCAAAAAGATTGTCTCCACTGCGAGCCATGGTGAGGTAGCATTTCCCATTGGTATCCAACACTTGCATGTTCCCTGCATTATCTTCTTTAAAGAAAAGAGGCATGTTATCCGAAACCATACCAGCAAATGACACATGCATTTTTTGGCTAATCCCAGCCTTGGCTAACAGGATTGAAAATAACAGATCGCCCGGAACACAGAAACGCTTGGAGTCTTCATCATGAATCGGGTTGTAATCACCCGCAACCAGTTTGGCAAAGTGGCTTGCTTGTTGACGAGAGAAGGTTAACTGATCGTCGTTTTGACTAAAGAAGTTATTTAATTGCATGATGTTATAGAAGGCTTTCCGGTTAATATTGTAGGCATTGTAACTGAGAGAAGAACATTTAATGGTCTAGCCAGTTTACTGTTCACGAACCAATCACCTTGGAAATGTCAGCGGTGAGACGGTGTAATCACCGATAAACCGCCGCGATAAGTTGTACGTTACATAATATGGCCTTGATATATTCGGTCAAACTGTCGGGTTTGAAACGCCTCTGTCATGGTTTTAGGGAAGAAAAGCAGTTCAGGAAGTTTATCCAATGGCATCCATACAAAACCAATTTGGTCTTTGTCAGGATTGGACGGCGCAGCGATTGAACGAAAGTCGGTTGCTTCAACGAATAGCTCAATTTGATGTAAGTGCTTCGGTAAGAATGTGGTGTCCAATTTGTCTGCAATCACTTCTCTGACAAACAGCACATCTCCCATCGTCGCTTCGCCACCTGTTTCTTCGAGGAGCTCTCGCTGAAAGGCGACATCAAGTGTTTCATTATGTTGAATGCCACCGCCAGGTAAGATGTACCACAAGCCTCGTTCATCTTTATGCTCGGCGAGTAACAGTGTGTTGTCGCGATAACAAACGGCTCTGACAGAAACGCGAAGTGGGTGCATGGTTCATCCTTGGAAATAGACAGTGGCAGGCCTAATAGCCAGAGCCTCTCATTGCATAGAGAGACCTTAGATGCAGAGTAACGCGTATGCTTGATTCACTTCAAGGTCAGGTCAACTTTGTTGTCGAAGCGGGTGTGGTTTCTTTCTTATAGAAATTGAAAAAGTTCTTTCCGTTGTTTTTAACAAAGTACATGGCTTCATCAGCTTGTTCGATGAGAGCGGATACCGAACTTTCATTGTCTGGATATAAGCTAATACCGATACTTGATCCGACACTGGCTGTTTGTTCGTGACCAATGTTGATTGGCTGTGATATTTGGAATTGAAGGTCCGTGGCTATGTCAGAGACTGCCGAATCATAGTTAGGGTTGTACGAGAACGCGATTAAAAATTCATCTCCGCCCCAACGAGCAACGACATCTGACCCACGGAAAAACTGCTTAATCCGATGGGCAACTTCGATAATGACTTTGTCACCTGCATCGTGTCCGTAAGTATCGTTGACGTATTTGAAGCCATCTAGGTCAATCATCAGCACCGCAAAACTGCGCTCTTTCTTCTGCGCGTCTATAACTGAGCTTTCTAATTTACTCATGCCCGCCCTGCGGTTAAGCAATTGAGTAATTGGGTCATGCTCAGCCTCGTAGATAATATTCTGTTCTCGCTCTGCGCGTTCAGTGATGTCATAAAGCACAACTTCCAGCAGGCTATCGTCTGGATTATTAATGTCTTCAACTTTTGAAAACAGACAATGTACCCAACGATCGGCGGCTCTCACTTTGTGTTTGAGTTGGATATCAACAGCACTGAATTGATTGCCTGGCTTCGCCCAAAAGTCTTCAATAAATTCTTTAATCACTTGAGGGTCATTAAAGAAAGCCGTGAAGTCTGTCTTAGTAAAGCGTTCTGTATCAATAATAAAAGTTTGCCCGAGTAACCTGAGTAGCGCAGGGTTGGCGACGATTAGAAGATTATTGGCATCAATCAAACCGATGCCAGCACTGGCGCGTTCGAATATAAAGCGGAATTTCTTCGACAGGTTCTCTGTTTGTGAGCGGAGATCTCGCTCGTTTTCTATTTGACTATTCACGGCGTTTAGCAAGGTATTGATATCTTTAACTAATGCGCCTATTTCGTTTTGATCATTCCCTGTGGGAACGTCGATACGCGTTGAATCACCGGGCGTGATCAAGTGAAAACGATTTGCGACGTACTTGAGTGGCTCGGTCAATATTCGGTTAACAATAAATAGCGTTAACAACGCGATAATAATGGAGTAGGCGACCAAAACAACGACTTGGACTTTGGCCAGTGATATCGCGTTGTTTTCTATATATTGCTGATTGGGATAAATGAGGAGATCCCCAACAATTTCGCTTTCGTTAAAAGGAGAACGAATAGGGTAGATCACCGCGATATCAGAACGGTTGAGGCTACCTTCGCCTTCAAATGACGCTGATAAACCAGTTTGACTTGTTAGTCTTGCAGAGGAAATGATGTCATTGGCCTCAAGCCCTCTTAACACCTCTTCGGCTAATTCTTTGTTGCCGAGGTACATTGCGATAGACGCCGTTTGCTCAACAGTAATAACAATTTGATCGATTTGATTTCTAGAACGATTAACTTCTTCGTGGTAGGACATATAGAACCAAACGACGGAAGCGATGATCGAAAAAAGGAGCGCACCACTGGCGACTCCTGAGGCAACGCGAATGTGTACTTTTTTACTGAGGATCTTCAAATCGGTATACCACTTTTAGCCCCTGAGTGAGCTCTGCTTCATGAATGTATGCAATGGCATTTTTGTTATTCTTCACGTAATCAACGACATCATTAATTGACGGGATAGTTTGCGGAGGCTCTGACTTACCCGTGAAGAGGAGGCGCGCCCAGTAAGCATTAATTTGAGCAACAGATTTGCCGACCAATTGGCGATAAAACGCTTCTCGGACAGGGCTGTCGCTCGGTAAATCCGTGGTTAACACCGATGACCCATCAGGGTAAGCATTGAAACGCCCCATATAAAGGTCGATCACTTGACGTGAAGATAAGTCAGAGACGGGGTTATCTTGATTAACAACCACAACTAGCTCTGCACGGGCTGAAGAAGCCCATGCTATCCAAGCGATTGTGAGTAGTGCTAATACAAGTCTCTTCATATCAGAATACAAACGTTAAGCTAATTGAGTAAGTATCAATGTAGCGAGGTGGCGTAATGAAAATGCCTTCATCGGTTGTCAGCCACGCTCCAAAATTATCGTCATTTAACCACGTACGTTCTACTTGCCCCTTCAGTGCGATTTGAGAGTTAAGATCTATACGAACGCCTAAACCAAGGCTTTCTTGGTCAATGACGCGCGCATCTAATGAAGCTTTAGTAAAGTTATAAAGGCCAGCAATGGCTGGAATTTGAAGGGCTTGTAGACTTGGCGCGTCTAGCTCATAGAAGTCGCCAACCGATTTTGCCCTTGAGAGAAAGCTGAAAGCTGTCACATTGTTAAACGATTTCCCCGCACTGACGTAGCCTGCGGCTAAGTCAGGAAAGAATGGCCATTCTGCATCTGTGTAGCTAAGTTCCGCTTGAAGTGTCCAGTCTCCGGTTTCATAAAACGCACCGAGCGAATAATATTGAAAGCGGGAATCGATAAAACCGAAATCTTCGTCGATATTTGCGATGGCAGGCCAAAGTAAACTGACAGTAGGATCCTGCTGAAGGGTGGATGTTAGCCCTTCGGACGGGTTACCTTCTTCTACTTTGGTAGTTGCAGCCGCACCCGAGAATAGCCAATCATCGATTGAATAGGAGAGTTTGGCACCAAGTACTGGTGACAAGGTGACATCGTACGGTTCACTCGTGGTTTCAATGGTAACATTTGATTTTCCGCCAAACACGCGGGTCTCTAGCAGACCTCCACCTATCTGATAGATGTAGGCTAAATCTGCGCCATCAATACTGGCAATCGGTATATTGGCATAGAAGTCAGTAATCGGTTTTGTCCAAAGATAAGCAAAACCTACGTCTCTGTATTCGGAAAGCATATAAAGGGGGGTGGCAATTCTACCAACACGAGCAGTGAAATTTGGTGTTGCTCTATATCTCAAAAACGCCCATGCAATGGTTTTATCTAAATCGTTCTCTATACGGTCTTGAAATACACCTTGTACGACAAAATCAACCTTCTGCGATACCTTGGCGTTGAGTTGAAGGCCAAACGCAGAACCTGTATCGGCGGCCCAGCCACCATACTGTGCGTCTTTTGTTAGGTCGTACTTGTAGCCGAAATCTTCTGTGCCTGCTTTGATGAGGCTGACATTACCAAACCCACTGACTTGAATGTGCTCGTTAGCCGAAACGGTATAGGCCGTCAGCAACAGGAGTACATTGGTCAGTAAGAGGATAGTAAAACGCAGCAAATTTAAGTTCCGGTATCAAAATAAACACACCTATTAAATATAAGACATATTTTAGATTTCACTTGTAAATTCAATAAATCAAACCAAATTCGACCATGGTCTACCATCCTTGCCCTGTTTTGCTTATATCAACAATGTTATAAAGGTTTAAGTTCAAGTAGAGAAAGGATGCTCAACATGCAATTCCCATACAAAAACATAGTGATACTGACCGGCGCGGGGATCTCTGCAGAATCTGGGATCCGTACTTTTCGTGCGCAAGATGGGCTATGGGAAGAGCACCACATCGAAGATGTCGCGACGCCGGAAGGTTTTGCGAGGAATCCAGCGTTGGTTCAGACGTTTTATAATCAGCGTAGAATTCAGCTGCAATCCGGTGTTGCCCCAAATGTGGCTCACGAAGCACTTGCCAAATTGGAGCAAGAGCTTGAAGGGACGGTCACTATCGTGACGCAAAACATTGATAACCTGCATGAGCGGGCGGGCAGTGAAAACATCATTCATATGCATGGTGAATTGCTAAAAGCGCGTTGTAGCTATTCCAATCAGGTGATTGATTGGACAGGTGACATAACCGTTGATGATGCCTGCCATTGTTGTCAGATGCCTTCACCCATGCGTCCGCACGTGGTTTGGTTTGGTGAAATGCCGATTGCCATGGATAAAATCCATGATGCCTTGCTAGAAGCCGATCTCTTTGTGTCTATCGGCACATCAGGCTCCGTCTATCCTGCTGCTGGTTTCGTTCATGAAGCATCCATTGGCGGGGCGAAAACTATCGAAATTAATCTTGAGCCGAGCGCGGTAGAAAGCGAATTTGATGACAAGCGATATGGAAAAGCGAGCGTGTTAGTGCCTCAGTTGGTGGATGAGTTACTGGCGTTGCAAGATTAAAGCTTAATTCATGTGATGACCTACGAAAGACGGAACAGAACAATAAAAAAAGCGGCTAGTTAGCCGCTTTTTTGTGTCTGTCACGCAGTCAGCATGGCACAGTAAAACTCGAGATTTTACTGACCCGCTTTAAGCTTTTGGAAATACTCTTCGTAAAGCACGTTTGCTTCACCAACAGAACTTTGCCATTCGCCTTTCTCCATCACATCTTGTGGTGGGTAAACGCTAGGGTCATCTTTGAATGCTTTCGGAAGCAGCGGGTATGCGGCTTTTACTGGCGTTGGATAGCCAATTTCGATAGCAAGACGCGCTGCGTTTTCAGGGCGAAGTAGGAAATCAATCATCTTGTGTGCTGCTTCAACGTTTTTAGACGTTGCTGGAATGGCAAGGTTGTCCATCCAGAAAATTGCGCCTTCTTCTGGCCACACGATATCAATCGGTGCGCCTTCGCTGCGAGCAATGTAAGCAGAGCCATTCCAAAGCATACCCAGTGACACTTCACCGGCCATGTAAGGGTTAGCAGGGAAATCAGAGTTAAACACCAGAACGTTGGGCATGATGCTCTTCAGTGACTCGTATGCCTGCTTTATTTCTTCTGAGTTCGTGCTGTTAGCTGAGTAGCCTAGTCTGGTCAGTGCAATATGGAAGAACTCACGAGCGTCATCCATCATCAACAGTTGACCTTCGTACTCAGGGCTCCAAAGATCTGCCCACGAACTTACGCTGTCTTTTTCAATGTAGTCGGTGTTAACACCAATACCCGTCGCGCCCCAGATATAAGGGATAGAGTATTCGTTGTTTGGGTCAAAAGGCTTATTGAGGTTATTTGGGTCTAGACCTGCAAAATGGCTCAACTTCGACTTATCGATAGGTTGGAGCATGCCTTCATCACGCATTTTCTTGACGTAATAGGTAGAAGGGACAACCAGATCGTAGCCTTCTGGGTGCGTTTTCAGCTTGGCATACATGCTTTCATTTGACTCATAGGTTGAGTAAATGACTTTGATGCCGGTTTCTTCGGTAAATTCTTCAAGAACTTCCGTAGGGATATATTCGGACCAGTTGTAGAAATAAAGTTCGTTTTCAGCTGAGATAGCTGCATGCGAAAAGAGAGAGAAAGCTAGAGAACTTCCCAGCACAAACTTAGACCAGAGTTTCATCGACAACTCCTGTGTTTTTCGTCGGTATTGATAATTTAGAATAACGGGTAGGCTTTGCCATCCGTGACTGAATAGTGCGAAAACTAAAAAGGCGAGGGTGAGATAAACTCACCGCTCGCCTTCATGCAGCTATCGAACTTTATCGCGTGCCAGTAGTTGAGAGAAAATAACTAACACGAGAGATACAATCAGCATCAGTGTTGCAAGTGCATTCACTTCTGGCGATACGCCAACCTTGACCATTGAATAGATTTTCAACGGTAAGATTTCGTAACTTGGACCAGTAACGAATGAACTGACAATCACGTCGTCCAAAGAAAGAGTAAAGCTCAGCAGCCAACCAGCTGCAACGGCAGGTGCAGCAAGAGGAAGAATGATTTTGGTTAAAATCACCCACTCGCTAGCGGCCAAATCTTTCGCTGCTTCAAGCATGCGAAGATCGAAGCCATTTAGTCGGCTGTACACGGTAACAACAACAAACGGTAAGCAGAAAGTGATGTGAGACAACAGAAGTGTCAAAAATCCTAACTGAGCACCGATCATCACGAATAACGCCAACAATGAAATTGCCATGACGATGTCGGGTGACATCATGACGACGAACAGCATGCCGTTGACGAAATTTTTACCGCGAAAACGATAGCGATACAGTGCCACTGCAGTCAGGCTGCCGATAACCGCAGCCGCTGTCGCAGAGAACACAGCAATCGTTAAGGAGTTACCCGCAGCTTGCACCAAACTGTCGTTACTCAACAGTTGGGTGTACCACTTAGTCGTAAACCCTTTCCATTCGATACCAAACTTACTTTCGTTAAATGAGTTAACGATAAGAATGATGATCGGAATGTATAAGAATGCATAGACCAGCGACATAAAACTGGTTTTAAAGAAACGACTCATTCCAGCTCTACCTTCTTGTTGATTAGTTTGCCGACTCGCCAGTAGGCGAACAACATTAGACCCATCAATACCGTCAGAGAAATACTCGCTGCTGAACCAAATGGCCAGTCACGAACATTGAGGATCTGACTCTTGATGACGTTACCAATTAACAAGTTCTTCGCGCCACCCAACAGATCTGAGACATAGAACATGCCAAGAGCAGGGAGCAGAACCAATAGACAGCCAGCAATAATGCCAGGTGTTGTCAGCGGTAGAATCACTTTTACAAATGCTTGGAACTTACTTGCACCCAAATCTTTCGCAGCTTCTAAATAGCTGTTATCCAGCTTTTCGATGCTTGAATACAACGGCAGAATCATGAAAGGTAGAAGGATATAGACCAGACCAATCATCACTGCGTATTCGGTGTACATAATGCGAAGCGGTTTTTCAATTAAACCGAGAGTGAGCAAACCATCGTTTAACAGGCCGCGTGTACCCAAAAATATTTTAAGTCCATATGTGCGGATCAAAGAGTTCGTCCAGAAAGGAACAATCACCATGAACAACATAAAGGGACGCATTCTTTGAGGCATGCGAGCAATGATGTAAGCGAATGGGTAGCCAATCAACAAACACAATAGGGTGGCTATGGCCGCCATATAGAAAGAGTGCCACACCACTTTTGCATAAAGCGGGTCCATCAACTTGGCATAGTTGCTCAAGGTGAAGGTCATCTCAATCAGGTTTGCATCATCGCGGGTAAGGAAACTGGTGATGATAATCATCAGGTTCGGGATCATGACGAACAGCAGCAACCAACCTACAATGACGCCAATAATGGCGTTTTGGAGATTAAGCTTCTTCATCAGGTAGCACCACTTCCCAGCTTTCAACCCAGGTAATCGCCACTTTCTGATCTAATGAGTGATCAACATCTGGATCATCTTCGTTGAAGAATTCACTCACCATGACAGACATGCCAGACTCAAGTTCAAGCACTGAATCCAACGTCATGCCTTTGTAGTTACGTTCGCGAACATAACCCACAATGCCGTTACCTGATTCTGATGCACTGATTTCTTCAATACGAAGATCTTCAGGACGAAGCAATACTTTCACTTTGTCTCCAGCACTCACATCAAGTTTGCAATAAACCTGACATTCTTGGCCTTCAACAGTAGCAGTAATGCGTTCTGCATCGATTCGTGCAATCACATGTGCGTCAAACACATTGATTTCGCCAATAAAGCGAGCCACAAAAAGGTTGGCGGGTTCTTCGTAAATTTCACGCGGCGTGCCGTCTTGAACCACATCACCCGATTGCATCACGATGATACGGTCTGACATGGACAGGGCTTCTTCTTGATCGTGTGTCACGAAAATGAAGGTAATGCCTAGCTTGCGCTGAAGTTGCTTAAGCTCGTTCTGCATCTGTTTACGGAGTTTGTAATCCAGTGCGGAAAGCGATTCATCAAGCAGCAGTACTTTTGGTTTGTTCACAACAGCACGGGCGATAGCGACGCGTTGTTGTTGACCACCTGAAAGTTGATGTGGCTTGCGAGGAGCAAACTTCTCAAGCTGAACCATGCGCAGGGCTTCCATAACACGCGGTTCGATTTCACTTTCGTTGACTTTCTGCATGCGCAGACCGAAAGCGACGTTTTCGAACACAGTCATGTGTGGGAAAAGCGCGTAGCTTTGAAATACGGTATTGACGTGTCGGTGCTCTGCGGGGATTGCAGTCACGTCTTGATCGTCAATGATAATTTGGCCATCGTCTGCATCTTCAAGACCAGCAATCAAACGGAGTACTGTGGTCTTGCCACAACCGGACGGACCTAGGATTGTCAAAAACTCGCCGTTGTTTATCTCAAGATCAAATTTAGAGATGATCTCTTTACCATCGAAACTCTTACAAAGTCCCTTCAGTTGTACAACGGGTTTTTTCATTGGTTGTGTCGCGTTCAATTCTACTCTCTCTCCTTACACCACGGGCGATTAGCTAGAAAAAATTCCCCAAAAAGTAGACGGCGCATGATAGACGTGCGAACCATGAAGTTAAAGCGTTTTTTTGTATTTAGAGAGCATTTTAATGCCCATTATCTGCGAGATAACCAAGATGTGCGGAAACATCAACCAAAATGCGGTTTGTGAAGTCCATCGCGAAATCTGACAAGCAGGCGCTCAACAGTATAGCGCGTTAATTCGTTGCCTAAAAATGCATCACATTGAGACGAATTCAAAAAAAATCACCTATAACTTTATAAAGACGGAATTTTCTTAGGCTGAAGACAAAAGTTACTTTGCTATGAATAAACAACAATTGAGCAATGCACTTCACGTTGGCGGGACGCTAGAAAACGCACTGACAGGGAATTACACGCTCAGTGCGTCCAGTGTGGTCCAAGAAGCCCTCAAATTGACGCAGAAGCATTTCTGGCGGTTTTTGCCCGCCACGATACTGCTAGCGGGCGCAAACGTTGCCATTTTCTTGGTGGCGCTATCGATTATGCAAGATTCACCCAAGGTGTTGTTTGATGCGCTATTGGGTAAAGCGCCGATGAACGAGGATTTATTGGCGTCAGGGCGAATTGCAATTTTTGCCACCACAGTATTGAGCGCGCCTTTGTACGCGGGGGCGAGTTTGATGGGGTTGAGTCACGCCATAGGGTTCCGCACCAAGCCCAGACACATCATTAAAGGCATGGCTTTCGCACTTGCTGTGACAATTGCCATGGGCTTTATCTCTGCCTTGCAAAGTGTAGGTAGCCAAATTATCCCGCTGCTTGGCGTGTTTCTTGGGATTACTTTCTCAATGACGATTTTGTTGATCTGTGAAAAACGCTTACGCCCATTGGAAGCCATGATTGTTTCATTTAGAGCGATAATCAAAAAGCTGATACCATTGAGCTTGGTTTACATCGTCATTGCAATTCTGTTCGTGTTCTCTTACGCGACAGGCGGTATCGCGCTGCTGTTTGCTTTGCCTTTCATGTTTAACGTTAAAGGCGTGATCTACCGAGAAATGTTCGGTGTAGGTATTGAAGTGACCGTGTCACAAGAAGGGGATGATGATTCCCCATCAGACGGCGGTAATAAAGAGGTTTTCAACGCATAAATGAAGCTCCATTATGCTGTACTGGCTTCGGCTCTGTTTATTTCTGCGTGTAGCGACGCACCCCAAGCACCCACAACTCGAATCGACCAACTTCAACCGGCTTCTCCGCCACCAGAAATGGTGAAGAAGCCTGATTTTGCTGAATACAAAATCGTAGATGAAAAGAAGAAAGCGTTCGTCGCGTTTCTCTCGCCTGGTGTGGATTACATCAACAACTTGATTGAGAAAGCGAGAGTCCGCCTAATTCAGTTGTCTGATTCAACATCTCCTACAAAAGATGATCTGGCTTTTCTTGCGAAAGTCGCCGAGCTATTTAATCTGCCTCTCCCTGAAGCCGGGGCGGATAACGCTTGGTTCGATGAGGCGTTGAAACGTGTTGATATTATTCCGAATGATTTGGTATTGAGCCAAGCAGCGAAAGAGTCTGGGTGGGGTACGTCACGATTTGCTCGTGAGGGTAATAACTACTTCGGACAGTGGTGTTACACTTCTGGCTGCGGCATGGTGCCAAGTGCACGAAGCCAAGGTAAAACACACGAAGTTGCCGCATTTAAAGATGCCTATCAGTCTGTTCGCGCGTATTTTCTTAACGTAAACCGTAACAAAGCATATTCGTCACTCCGTGATATTCGCGCTGATCTTAGAAAACAAGGTAAGCCGATCACTGGCGTGGCACTTTCCAACGGTTTAGGTAGTTATTCGGAACGTGGACAAGCGTACGTTGATGAAGTGCAGGGCATGATTCGTTATAACGAAAAATATTGGAGCCAAGGATGATCAAGGGACTTACGGCTGCTGTTATTGCAGCTGTAATTTCGCTGCCTGTTAGCGCAGCGCAGATTGAATTTAGTTACAGCAAATTGTATAGCCAATTAAAGCATAACCTTGGTGAAAACCACCCTGATGTGAAGATTGGTTATTTTATGGTGGCTCCCGAAACCGGTGAGATTTGCACCATCACAAAAGCTTGGATGATAAAGAAGAAAAACTACGAAGAGTTTGTGATTCCTGACTCTCAAGAGTTACCGCTCCCGATTGATAATCGTCTTCGTCAGGTAAACCCTGATGTCTTCATCCAAACAGAAGGTGAGACGCTTTGTGACGTTTCTTTTCAGGTGATGGCCAAAAACACATTTGAGGCTGAGTTGTCAGAGCAAGAGCTTGGGACATTGGTCCCTCAAATGACGGCGATGATGCAAGACTTAGGCGGGATGTTCTCCTCTTGGTTTATGCCTGACGTTGAAGGTGTCTCCGTTCACTTTGATCAACCGCTGACATCTCTTTCAACCTCGGAAGGTCGAGTGATTGACGTGACGGGTAAAGTGGCTGTGGTGAAGTTGGCCGATCTTAATGACGGTGAGCGTGTGTTGTTTGAACAAGCGCCCGTTAAAGTGACGCCTTGGATTCCACAAAGCTGATCGTTACGATGCTTTAATGTCTCTGGAAACAAAGAAGCCCGCATTGCGGGCTTCTTTTTTAGAACTAACGGATAAGCTGGTTAGTTTACTTGAACGACATCTAAGGCCATTGCAGGGTCAACTTCAATTACGTCATCTTTTGATGGTGCAACGTCGCTGAACTGCTCTTTGTCGAATGCTGTATCACCACCATTAATCACACCAGAGTCTTTGGTAATGGTCTTAAAGTCGAACAGATCAAAATCGGCAAGGTGCGACGGAACAACGTTTTGCATTGCTGTGAACATCGTTTCGATTCGGCCAGGGAAGCGTTTATCCCAATCACGAAGCATTTCTTTGATCACTTGACGCTGCATGTTTGGTTGAGAACCACACAGGTTGCAAGGAATGATAGGGAACTCTGCTGCGCTCGCATAGCGTTCAATATCTTTCTCACGACAATAAGCTAACGGGCGAATAACCACATGCTCGCCATTGTCTGACACCAACTTAGGTGGCATACCTTTCAATTTACCGCCATAGAACATGTTCAAGAACAGCGTCTCGAGAATGTCATCACGATGGTGACCCAATGCAATCTTCGTAGCGCCTAGCTCTTTTGCTGTGCGGTAAAGAATACCGCGACGAAGGCGAGAACAAAGTGAACATGTTGTTTTGCCTTCTGGCACTTTGTCTTTGACGATTGCGTAGGTGTCTTCTTCCACAATTTTGTACTGAACACCTAGGTTATCAAGATACTCTGGCAACACATGCTCAGGAAAACCCGGTTGTTTCTGGTCTAGGTTAACGGCGATCAGCTCAAATGAGACTGGCGCGCTTTTCTGCAAGTTTTGCAGAATTTCAAGCATGGTGTAGCTGTCTTTGCCACCACTCAAGCAAACCATGATGCGGTCGCCATCTTCAATCATGTTGAAGTCAGCAATGGCTTGACCGACATTGCGACGAAGACGTTTGTGCAATTTGTTCAGGTTGTACTTTTGTGATTTTGTGAGTTCTTGATTCGACATGGTAATACTGTGTGCCTCTGAAATATCTCTACGCTAGCAAGCATACAATACATTGAAGAGATAGCAGGTTGCTTATCTCGACAGGGCTTGAAGCGAGGGTTTGGCGCGTATGATACGGATTTCGTGACAGGATGCTAGTGTGACAAGAAGAAAAGCGCCCGAAGGCGCTTATATGTAGGAGTTAGATATCTACGCCTCAGATAAATTTGGCGCGAGTGGGCTGACGTAGCCATCTGGCTTGATGGCTAACACGTCACAATTCAACTGGTCGATAGTGTGCTCAGCGGTATTACCAATGAAAATCGCCGACAGACCAACGCGGCCCGTTGTTCCGAGTATCACTAGTTCTGCGTCGAGTTGTTTAGCGACCGCAGGAATGACATCTTCAGGTAAACCCTCTTGGCAATATGTTTGCTGTTCATCAATCCCATGCTTTTGCCTCAACGCTTTCATTTCAAGCAAATGATGTCCTCGAACAGCATCAGTGTAGGACGCAGGGTCGAACTCAGGTAACTCGATCGTGACGTTAACAGGTGTGGCAGGGTAAGCATTGACGAGATTAACTTCTGCATGGAGCAATTTGCTCATTGCATTTGATTCTTCAATGAGCTTGTCATTGAGGGGGATATGCGTTTCGTTTTCAGAAGACACATTAACCGCGGTGAGTATTTTGCCGTTTTCTGGCCAACCGTGTTCTTTAACCAATAAAACAGGGCAGGGGCATTTGCGAAGTAAGTGCCAGTCTGTCGGTGTGAAGATCACAGAGCCTAATTTATCGTGCTCGTGAGTGGCCTTAACTAATAGGTCATGATGAGAGTCAAACACTCGGGCAATCATGCTTTCATAAGGGCGATTGTGCCAAACAACATGGGGGGTGACTTCGATGCCTTGTGTCTCGTGGTTAGTGACTAATGAGGCAACCCATTCTTCACGCTGACGAAGTACACCGGAGCGCATTGCCTGACGCTCTTCTGCAGATAGCATCGAGGTCATTTCATAAGAAAAATCGTAGATAGCGAGGAAAAGAGTAAGCTTAACATCTGCCGAGGATTTTCTGGCGATATCAAGTGCTCGCGAGAGTGCGGGCTGTTCTTCGTGGTCGGGGTCGATGGCCACGAGCAAGTTGGTATATCTGTTCATAACAAACCTCCAGCTTGGTAATGCCGATACTTTACTGTAACGCAATCTTAGCGGATGGTGGAATAAATTCAGATATATAAACGTAAAAAAAGAGAAATGGCGCGTAAAGCGCCATTCGGAAAATTGTCAATTTGTGAGAACGAATTACTTACTAATTCCAGCAAGTCGGCCCAGTTCATCTTGGTCCAGGATCGTAATGTATTTGCCTTTGACACTTAACATTTCACTCTTCTGGAAACGTCCAAGCAAGCGGCTGATCGTTTCAACAGTCAGGCCAAGGTAATTGCCAATGTCACCACGAGTCATGGTAAGACGAAACTCTTTAGCAGAGAAACCACGTTGAGAGAATCGAGTAGAGAGGGTATGCAAAAATGCTGCTAAACGTTCTTCAGCATTTTTCTTAGATAGTAGAAGAATCATTTCTTGATCCCCCTTAATTTCACTACTCATTAGGCGCATGATTTGTTGACGAAGTTTCGGCATTTTTCCTGAAAGATCATCGAGTATCTCAAAAGGAATTTCACAAACCATTGATGTTTCGAGTGCTTGGGCAAAGCTAGGGTGAGACATATGATTGATAGCGTCGAAGCCTACGAGATCACCCGCTAGGTGGAATGCAGTGATTTGCTCATCGCCTTGCTCTGTAATGGTATAGCTTTTAATTGTGCCAGAGCGAATGGCATACAATGAACGAAGCGGGTCACCAGCTTGAAACAAAGGCTGGCCTTTTTGAATTGGCTTCTTCCGTTCAATAATTTGGTCAAGCTGATTAAGCTCACTTTCACTCAAAGTAAAAGGGATACAGAGCTGACTGATACTGCAGTCCTGACAATGGATTGCGCATCCGCCGGATTGAACTCGTTTAGTGATGATCTTGTCTTGAATCATGAGCCTGCTTTGCCAATTTGATTTGAGTCAATATTTTACCACTTCTACGTGATAAATCGAGCCTTAGTACAACTGATTGTATACAGAATAAGCGGTAACAATTCCGTACATTAGCAGTATCACTGATGAGAAACGCCTAAAAATCAAATTGTTAAGCGCCTTTTTGGCCGCTTCAGCAAAAGAACCAATAAGTAACATTGCAGGGAGTGTCCCTAGGCCAAATGCGAGCATTATCAATAATCCATGAAACGCATTACCTGACACTGCAGCCCAACTTAATGCTGAATAGACCAAGCCGCAGGGTAACCACCCCCAGATCATGCCAAAGGGAAGCGCAGATAATGGGCTCTTCAACGGAAGGAATTTAGACGAAAGTGGGGATATATGTCGCCAGAGCACTTTACCAATCCTCTCTACATAAGACAGTCCATTCCAGAACTGTCCTATATAAAGCGCCAGCAAAATCATCATGATAGCAGCGGCCAGTCGTAACCAAATCAACCCTTGGGACATTTGACTGATGCCGACAACACCTGAAACCAAGCCGCCACCGATTGCTCCTATGACGGCATAAGACAGCAGTCTTCCGCCATTGTAGAAAAGTAAAAAGGGGATTTTGTTTTTCTCAGCAGGTGTACCAAAGGAAACGGCAGCGGCGACGCCACCGCACATTCCTAAACAATGGCCAGCCCCTAAGAGGCCGACCATAAATGCCGCAATAAAATCAGTGTACGGCATTACTGTTCTTCCGGCTTATCTGTCTGTTGTTTTCTGCTTACTGGTTCTTTGTCATCATCAAGAAGAATATTCATTCCTTGACGTTCCAGATCTTCAAACTGTTCGGTTTTAACCGCCCATATGAAAATGCCGACTGCAACACAGACAAGTAAGATGGCAATGGGTATGAGGATATACAGACTTTCCATAACTACTTATCCTTGAGACGCTCAATGAGGTCTTTCTTAAAGAGACGCAACGAATTCGTGACGACGATAACGGAGCTACCAGACATGCCTGCAACAGCAATGTATGGAGCGACAAACCCCATCACGGCAAGCGGCAGAATAATGAGGTTATAGCCTAAAGCCCATGCAAGATTCTGGCGAATGATTTTTTGCGTGAACCCCGCTAAGTGACGCGCATCAAGCAGCTTTGTCAGATCGTCGCCGAGCAAAACCATATCCGCAGAAGCTTTTGCGACATCAGTGCCTCCACCCATAGCAACAGACAGATGGGCACCTGCCAGAACAGGGGCATCATTGACGCCATCACCGATCATCATTGTTATTTGGTCTTTAGACAAAGCGTTAAGGTAATCAAGCTTGCCCTGAGGAGATACGCCAGACACCAATTCATCAATACCCAGCTGTTTTGCCACTGATTCTGCTGTTTTTGAATTATCGCCCGTCAACATAGTGACCGCGATACCCGCTTCATGGAACTTGTCGATCAGCGTTTTACTGCTTTGGCGGATTGGGTCAACTAATTGGAACGAGGCGATTTTCTGGCCTTCGCATGAAAGCCATATTTGATGATCGACCGTCGCGGCTTCATTTGGGTTTGTGAGTGCAAATTCAGGCTTTCCTATTCGCCATTCTTTATCAAGATATTTGCCCTTTAACCCTTCACCAATAACATTTTCAACCTGTGTCACGCCATCAGTCACGGTAACGCCATGGAATGCCTCAGCGATAGGGTGGTTCGCGTACGATTCTAACGCCGCAGCGATACCAAGCGCTTCTTGTGACGATAGATTGGCGTATGTTGCGTTATCAGACAGTGTGACATTGCCTTCTGTCAGCGTGCCCGTCTTATCAATAATGACGCGGTTAATCTTGGTGAGCGTTTCAAAAACGTGTCCACGGCGCAGCAAAATGCCCAGTCTTCCGAATGTTGACGTCGAGCAGGTCAGTGCCGTCGGGGTTGCAAGGGACAATGCACATGGGCACGTAGCAACGAGAACCGACAACATGATCCAAAAAGCATCATCAGGACGATGGCTTTGCCAATACCACCACGTCAATGCGGAAATCACCAATATTGCTGCGACAAAGTAACGCGCCACGATATCTGCAATTTGTGCCACACGCGGCTTGGCGAGCTGGGCTTCATCTTGTAATTGAACGATATGGGCAATCAAAGAGTCTTTCTTCTCAGCCGTCACTTTCACATTCACGTTACCATCAATGTTGAGCGTACCAGCGTAAACCAAATGACCAGACTCGCGCGCCTCCGGCATCGACTCTCCCGTAAGCATGGATTCATCGACGGTGGTGACACCTTCAGTAATGACGCCATCAGCAGGGAAGGGTTCTCCAGGAAGCACACGAACAATGTGACCGACGGTTAGCGATTTGGCTGGTATCTGTTCGCCCGAATCAAGCGTTGCCAAACGCGGGATCAGCTTGAGTAGATTTGCACTCGCAGCCGCTGCGGTACGACGCGCTCGCATTTCGAGGAAGCGACCGACAAGCAAAAAGAAGGTAAACATCGCGATAGATTCGAAGAATACCTCGCCGACGCCGGTGACGGTGGCATATAAGCTCGCGAAATAAGCAAACAACAAGGCGATAGAGACTGGAACATCCATGCCGAGGGTTCTGGCTTTTAAATTGCGCCACGCATTGATGTAGAACGGCATGGCAGAATACAACAGAACCGGAGTTGCAAAAATCAAACTAACCCAACGAAAGTAATTACGAAAAGACTCATCCATATCACCAAAAACTTCGAAATACATGGCAATCGCCAGCATCATGACCTGCATGGTGGCAAGGCCAGCAACACCCAGCTTGTAGAGGTATTGTTTCATCGTACGGTGATATTGCGCTTCTTGATTGTCAGCTTCAAAAGGCGCGGCTTTGTATCCAAGGCCGTGGATTTTACTCAGCAATGTGCTGAGTTTGACTTGAGTTGGGTCCCAGCGCAGTGTGGCTCGGTTTGTGGTTGTATTCACTTGAATACGAGAAACGCCGTCTTGGGCGCTGATTTGTTTTTCGATTAGCCAAGCACAAGCGGCACAGGAAACGCCGTCTACAGAAAGAATGACTTCGTCGATACCATTTTCATGGCGCACAAATTCTTGTTGAACGTCTTCGTTGTCGTAAAGGCTGAGAGACTGCAGTTCTTCGGGGACGAGGTTGGCTTTTTCAGCCGGTGCGGTGCGATATTCGTAATATGACGTTAAGCCGTTGGCGACGATGGTTGTTGCAACGGCCTCACATCCAGGGCAACACATTGTACGGTTTACGCCCTGAATTTCGACTTGGTAGGAGTCACCAGTTAATACTGGCTCTCCGCAGTGATAACAATCTTGCGTCATTCCTTGATCTGACCATACAACTTAACAGGTTCGGATGATGGAAGGGTAGCGCGACCATTGAGCGCCCAAGTACCATCAAACGCATTAAGTTCGATATACCAAGGCCCTTCCAGTGGCTCGGAAAGCGCGATACGGTAACGACCATTCTGATCAGCATTGACCATCTGCTCAACATCTTTGTTGGCAAGCGTACGATGTTGGAAGGTAATTTTGAGAGTTGGGAATTGCTCTAGCTCACCCTTATCAAGCGTGAAAACAGCTGAGTCATCTTGTGTGGTTAAGAATGCTGATAAAGACAAAGCATCAGCCTGACGAAGACGAGAAAGGTCTTGGTTAATCCCTTTGCCTTCTTTGTAATAGTCTTCTGCGACGAGAGAAACCTGATTTTTACTAAATAGCGTGACGGTGAATAAGCTCGCAATGACGACGCTGGCGGGTAATGCAATCAGGAACCAAGGCCAGAACTGCTTATACCATGGTTTGTTCATATCGCTTTCCTGTATTTACTATCTTCTTGGGTAAAAAAGCCCCTGAAAGCAGGGGCTTAACAACAACGATTTTTTATTGGTTTTGAGTATTGCTTAGCTGCCAAACATACGCAGAAAGAAGCTGGATCTTATCTTCGTCCAGGATATCTTTCCAAGCAGGCATCACGCCTTGACGGCCATAACGAACAGTGTCTTCAACGGCTTTACGAGAGCCACCAAATAGCCATACGTTATCTGTCAGGTCAGGCGCACCGAAGGCTGGGTTACCCTTACCATCAGTACCATGACATGCAGCACAAACAACAAAGCGAGCTTTACCTTTCGCCGCTTCTTCAGCGTTAACTTTACGGCCAGAAAGGCTTAGAGCATATGCTGATACTTCGCTAACACCATCTTCACCAAACGCATCTAACCAAGCAGGCATGTTACCGACACGGCCGTGCAACAAGGTTGCCTTGATGGCTTCAGGCTCACCGCCATACAACCATGCTTTATCGGTAAGGTTAGGGAAGCCCGATTGACCGCGCGCATCAGAGCCGTGGCATTGAGCACAGTTCTGAATAAACAGACGCTGACCGACTTTTACCGCTTCAGGGTTTTTGGCGATTTCAGTAATTTCAAGAAGTTCATCGCTACCAGGCTTGTAAGCAAGTTTGCGGAACGTTTCACCGAAAATTTCATTTGCAGCTGACAGTTCGCGAGCGTATTGGTCAATACCCTCACTGTTAGCCATTCGCTCACGAGACTCATCGATGTTTTTTACTTGTTGCGCTGAACTTTGCCAGTTAAACAACCCTTGGAAGTTTCCTAGACCTGGATAAAGCGCCAAGTAAACTGCACCGAAGACGATGGTTGCCCAAAACATGTAGGACCACCATTTCGGTAGAGGGTTGTTTAGTTCACGAATACCATCGTACTCGTGGCCCATATCCTCACCGTCAGCAACACCTTTAAGGTCTTTGCCACACCAAATAATCAGTGCAGCACAACCTACAAGCGTAGCAACGACAATGACAGTGATGAATAGACTCCAAAATGTCGTCATTTGTTATCTTCTCCTGTCTTTTTTGTACCTTTATCCTCATCCGCAAAGACAAGGTTCGCAGCGTCTTCAAATTCCGTTTTACGACGGCTGCTGTAGGCCCAAAGCACTATCCCAATGAAGCTCACAAAAATTACGAGTGTCCAGATACTATGGAACGAAACAATTTCCATAACGATTCCTTACTTCATTGCGTGGCCGAGAGACTGAAGGTAAGCAATCAGTGCTTCCATTTCAGTTTTTCCTTGAACGTCAGCTTTCGCGTTCGCGACTTGCTCATCGGTGTATGGCACACCAAACATATCTCGGAAAACCGTCAGTTTCTTCTCAGTCGTGTCACCTGACAATACAGTCTCAGCTAACCAAGGGAAGCCAGGCATGTTTGATTCAGGTACAACAGCGCGAGGGTCAATCAAGTGAACGCGGTGCCATTCATCAGAATAACGACCACCAACACGAGCAAGATCAGGACCTGTACGCTTAGAACCCCATAGGAAAGGGTGCTCCCAAACACTTTCACCGGCGACAGAATAGTGACCGTATCGCTCGGTTTCAGCACGGAATGGACGAATCATCTGGCTGTGACAAACGTTACAACCTTCGCGGATGTAAATGTCTCGGCCTTCCATTTCAAGTGCAGTGTATGGGCGCAGGTTATCGACTGGCTCAGTGGTTTGCTTTTGGTAAAGCAATGGCGTGATTTCTACCAGTGCCCCCAAGCTGATGGCAATAACAATCAAGATTGCTAATAAACCAACGTTCTTCTCTACAATTTCGTGACGACTAGTACTCATCGTTGGTCTCCTTATGCTGGTTGCTCAACGGCTTTCAGGCTAGCTTTAGGCGCTGAGATGGTTTTGTACGTGTTGTACGCCATCAAGAACATGCCCGAGAGGAAGATAGCTCCACCAACGAAACGAACGAAGTAGAACGGGTACGACGCTTCCAGTGATTCTACAAAGCTGTAGGTTAGGGTGCCGTCAGTGTTAACTGCACGCCACATCAAACCTTGCATTACGCCTGAGATCCACATCGCGACGATGTAAAGAACAGTACCGACTGTTGCTAACCAGAAGTGAACGTTGATCAGGTTAAGCGAGTACATACGCTCTTGGTTAAACAGTTTAGGAATCAAGTGGTATACCGCACCGATTGATACCATCGCTACCCAGCCCAATGCGCCAGAGTGAACGTGACCAATTGTCCAGTCGGTATAATGCGACAGGGCGTTAACCGTCTTGATTGCCATCATCGGGCCTTCAAACGTAGACATGCCGTAGAACGACAGAGATACGATAAGGAAACGAAGGATTGGGTCATAACGCAGTTTATGCCAAGCACCAGAAAGGGTCATGATACCGTTAATCATGCCGCCCCAAGATGGAGCAAACAGGATGATAGACATCACCATGCCTAACGACTGAGTCCAGTCTGGAAGTGCAGTGTAGTGAAGGTGGTGAGGACCCGCCCAGATATACAGAGAAACAAGCGCCCAGAAGTGAACGATGGATAGACGATAAGAGTAAACTGGACGACCAGCTTGCTTCGGTACGAAGTAGTACATCATACCTAGGAAGCCTGCAGTCAAAAGGAAGCCTACAGCGTTGTGTCCATACCACCACTGGATCATGGCGTCTATTGCCCCGGCGTATATCGAATACGATTTCATGCCAGAGACAGGAATTGCCATGCTGTTAACGATGTGCAAAACGGCGACGGTGATAATAAAGGCACCAAAGAACCAGTTTGCGACATAAATATGGGACGTTTTGCGCTTAATCATGGTTCCAAAGAAAACCACGGCGTATGAAACCCAAACGACCGCAATAGCGATATCGATTGGCCATTCCAACTCAGCATATTCTTTACCACTGGTGTAACCCATCGGTAAGGTAATTGCTGCTGAAAGAATAATTGCTTGCCATCCCCAGAAAGTAAATTCAGCCAGCTTTCCTCCGAACAGTTTCACCTGACATGTGCGCTGAACAACGTAATAAGACGTTGCGAAAAGGGCACTTGTGCCGAATGCGAAAATTACTGCATTGGTATGCAGAGGGCGCAGACGGCTATAGGTCAGGTATGGAACATCGAAGTTAAGCGCAGGCCATACCAACTGAGCGGCTATAAGAACACCAATACCCATGCCCACAATACCCCACAAAATTGTAACGAGGGTAAATTGACGGACAACGCGGTAATTGTATTCGAGTTCAAGCTGCTTATCTTGGCTCATATTGCATGCTTCCACTTTTTAATTACTACACTCACGTATATACAAAGTGACTTAATGTCACAATGCCACCCAGGAGCAATGCAATGCGAATAGTGCTTGATTTATACCCACTTGATGCATTCCATTGCTATTTTATTGTAAAAGTGGCATTTTCGGTGTTGATAATACTTCACTTATTCAGTTAAAAACAGGTCTCTAACCACACTCGGTTTACCCTTAGGTAACATTTCTACTAAAACTTTGAGCTCTGTAACACGGGAAAAGCTAAGTCATATGGCTGCAGAAAAATTAACCACAGGTCGTTTAATACAAATATTAGTCGTTATGGCTGTACTTATTGCAGCATTTACGTGGCGTACTTTTGACTATTCTGACCCGACAAACGTGTTCCAATGCGAGATCGTAGAAGGTTATTGCCAAGTCATCACCAACGGTGGAAATGTAGGCATTGAGCTTAAAAAACAATCAGATACAACGCCTTTGTTTATCGTTAATTCCTCGATCATGCCTTCGTCTTTATATGTAAAAAGCGATGCGATAAAAACGGAGTTTGAGGTGAAAAATATCAAGGTGACAGATAACAATCGTGCTCATCTTTACGCTTTATCAGACAATGTTAAATATCGGGCAGGCGACCAAATAATTTTAATCATTGATCGAGATCAAATAGAAATTAACTTTTAACAACAAATTAATATTTGTGCGATAGGGGTTAACATTTCGGATATTGGCAATGAATATTCGACGAAGCTTATAAAATGTTACATAAAAGCAGCTGTAGGCTGCTTTTTTACTGCCTATTGACTGTCGTACTTTTTAAAATAGAAGGCTTGGCGATGAACAGATCGAGCATGTATTGATGTCAAGTAATGTATCAGGTTAGAGACATCTGTCGATAAATCCAACAGCAAAGGGCTTTCCAAGTGTTTGTCGCCAGTCTCCGTTGATATCACAACGTAATTTACGCGGAGCATACTCGGTTTTTCGTTCAGATGAGATTGGGAACACAATGCGAGGTGTATTGCCTTTAGGGACTCGGCCTGAGTGTCGTCGTTTGGCACAATGACATAAGTGAGAGGGAGTGTATGTTCTGTTTGATTCGACACCATGGATGAAAACAGCGGCTGCTCTTCAAGCGGCATACGGAGATCTTGAACCTCGGACGCAGACACCATGACGACAATGCCATCTATCGAAGATACGCAACGTTGTGTCCACTCAGCTTCAGACGCAATCATGTCGCTATTTTTAGGCAAACAATAGCGATAGCGAATACGTGGTTCTTCAGCCGCTAATCGATATCCTTCTTGTTCATCATCATCAAGATAGACAACCACATTTCCTTTTTCCGCCAATCGTTTACTTACGTGTTGTCCGAGAGGCTGCTTTGCGTTTATCACTAAATAGAGCTGGCTATCCATGGCAAGCGAATTTTTGGTCTACGATGTCGCAATTCTATCGTCTATTAATAGAGATTTCAGTGATTAAACGAAAAGAATGAACCTAAATACTGGTGTTAGCCGAAAGGAGAGCGCTATTATTGATTTAACTGTAGAAAACACGATAGAACTGAAATCCATGAGAATTGCGACATCGTCGTCTACTGATTTAAACGCTACATCTGCCGTGCAAAATATTGCCAAAGAGATACGTTCTACTATCTCTTCGCCTTCGCTCATTCTGGTTTATTACACAGAAACGCAAGATGTTGAAACCATAAGACAAGAGTTCAGAATACAATTTCCTAATGCGTATATTGTAGGATGCTCATCATGCCGCGGCACAATGACCGAAAAAGGTTATGTGGGTGGGCATAACTTAGCAGCATGGGCAGTCCAAGATGAAGCGGGCACATACGGAACAGCCCTATGTGCTTTGTCGGAAAGCTCCGATGTTGGAAAGAGTGCCAAGCATGTTTTGCAACGCGCGATTGAGAGCAGCGGCAGACCCGGAGAGCTTCCAGCACTTATTGCACTGCACGCGACGCCGGGTAATGAAGAAACCATCCTTCGTGCCATTCGCACCGAACTCGGTGTCAATATTCCTATCATTGGTGGAACGGCAGCTGACGACGGAGTCAGTGGCAATTGGTCGCTGTTTGATAGTGACAGTGTCACTGATTGTGGCATTGCTATGGCGGTATTTTTTCCTTCTGCTCGCGTCAGCTATTCTTTTCACAGTGGATACGCACCGTTGGGCGACAGCGCTGTAGCAACTAAGGTCAAAGGAAGAACCTTGTTGGAGCTGGACAATCAGCCCGCTTCTAAGGTTTACGGTCAGTGGTTTCAAAACGCGACGGGAAAACCGATAGATGAAAACGACCTATTTGCCCAATCAACCCTGTTTCCATTAGGTCGGCAAACCGGAGAGATTCACGGTATGCCTTATTACACCTTGTCACACCCTGCATCTGTGTCAGATGAAGGGGGCATCAACATGTTCTGTAATTTAGGCGAAGGCGAAACCGTACATTTCATGTCGGGAACCAAAGAGATGCTTGTATCTCGCGCGGGGCGAGTCGTCGACTCGGCCAATGAACATGAACGGTATACCTGTGACCCTATAGGTGGTATTGCTATTTATTGTGCTGGGTGCATGCTGCATGTTAGAGAATCATTGGAAGATGTGGCAGCGAACATGAACCGAGCTATGCAGACAGCCCCTTTTATTTGCCCATTCACTTTTGGTGAACAGGGGCAGTTTCTAGGGGGAGAAATTGCTCATGGCAATTTGATGATTTCTGCCGTTTTGTTCCACAAGGATGAATTATGACTGGCGCTGTCTCCGAGAAGTTACAGGAAACGTTGTTTGAGTTGAATCGCGTAGAAGAGCGTGAACACAAATTCAAAGAAGAAAATCGAGCGATCCTTTCCGCGATATCGGCCATGTCGGGAGCAAGCAACAAAATTGAAGTGTTTAACACGCTTCTTAAAGTGATCGAACGGTACGTTTCATTTGAAAATGCACTGGTATTGACGCGAAATAAAGATACCGAAGACAGTTACTCTTGCCTTGTCTCAACGTCTCATGAAGTTGAAAAGTTTCAATGGCAAGATGGCGGCACGTTCTCTCGTTGTGTGAACGGTCAAACCGTTATCTTATATGCGCCTGATCGGGTAAAGGAATTTGACTTACTCGACGCGTCGGATTTTCACTCCTGTCGTTCAGCGCTAGTCACAGGCATGACAGTCAATGCCAGCGAATCTATCCTTCTGCTGTTTTCTTCGCAAAAGGGTGGTTTTGATATCAAAGCCCAACAAGTTATTGAACGTTTTCGACCATTGATTGAACGAACAATCATCGATATCGACTATCGAGAACGCCTACAGTGTTTAGTATCGGTAAAAACCCAAGAACTTACCGCTAGCCGTCAGCGTTTTAGAGACTTTGCAAAAACCGCAGGTGATTGGTTTTGGGAAATTAATAATAATCTGCAGTTTACCTACTTATCTTCTCCATCAAACGAAGCCTTATCCACTGAGCCTCAGGCGATCATGAGCCAGTTTGATCGTCAGCCCGAAGTAAAGAATAAGTTGATGGGCCTGATCCAGCTGGAGCAGCCGTTTTCTGAAGTGGAATGGAAGGTGTTTAATCAGGGGGCAGAACAATGGATCAGCCTGTCCGGTAGGCCGTATTATGATAAGCGCGGAAATTGCCTGGGTTTCCGCGGAACCGCAAAAGACATCACCACGCGAAAGCAACGATTACACGAGTTACAAATGGCACGGAGGCAGGCTGAGTCAGCTAACGCCGCGAAATCTCAATTCCTTGCCATGATGAGCCATGAAATCCGCACGCCGCTCAATGCAGTGATGGGCTTGCTTGACGCACTACAACAGTCACCCATTAATGAAGAGCAAGAGCAATGGGTGCTCCAAATGGACAAGTCAGCGCAACTTTTGCTGACGATCATTAATGATGTTCTCGATTTGTCGCGTGTTGAATCTGATCGCTTTGCTCTCCACCCAGAAAACATGAACCCCAGAGAAAGTGTATCTGTGGTGTTTAATCAGCTCAAAGAGGTGTCATCCGGTAAAGAAATTCTATTAGAAATGGATGTTTCTGATGATGTACCGAAACTTATTTATCAAGATGGCAATCGTTTTACTCAAATCCTGTTAAATCTCGTTGGAAATGCAGTGAAGTTTTCGGATATGGGTGAAATTAAAGTATCCATGTGGACGGAAGGAAGTGAACTCAAACTTAGCGTCCAAGATTCTGGTATAGGGATTGCCCCCGAAAGAAAGAGAGATATCTTTCAGCCATTTACGCAGGCTGATGGCAGTATCACGCGCAAATACGGTGGTACCGGCCTCGGGCTTTCAATTTGCCGAAAACTCGTTTCCATGATGCAAGGCACGATCGATTTTGAAAGCCAACTCGGTGTTGGAACAACATTCTATATTTCTATTCCTCTCATTGAACCGCCGTTGCAGGAAATCGTCAAAAAAGATAACACGGATAATAGTGAAGTGAAGCCGCTCAAAGTCTTGGTTGCTGAAGACAGTAAAGCCAACCAAATGGTTGTCAGACTAATGCTAGAAAAAGCTGGGCATTCAGTTGTTCTGGCGAACAACGGTAAAGAAGCCATAGACATTTTAGATGGTGAAGAGCCTCCGTTTGATATCGTACTCATGGATATGTCCATGCCGGTACTTTGTGGTATTGAAGCGACCAAACAATTGAGAGCAAAAGGTTACTCCCAACCCATCATTGCTTTGACTGCCAATGCAATGAATGAAGACAAAGAAAAATGCCTAAAAGCAGGTATGGATGATTTCGTCACAAAGCCTGTGCGTTCAGTGGTCCTCAAACAAGCATTACAAAGACACACGGGGGGGAACGCGGCTACCTAGCTGCTTTGTTCGCCGTTTAGCTTCATGACATTTGAAGCGTGACGTTTCGCAGCGGACGTTTCGAAGAAGCTGCCTCTGAGTGGCCGTATCTTGGAGTTTGTATCTAGACGTTGTGTCTTGAGCTTGTTTATTAGAGGTCGTCTATCGCGCGTCCCCCCATAAACCAGCATCTTAAACTGTGACATTGTCACTTTTGTGTGTGCTATTTTGGGGTAATACCTGTATTGAGGCGACATCCTATCCTCATAGTTGATTGGGGGTAACACTGAACAAGAACTCCTTAAAAGCAATAGCAATAGGCGACAGCTTTTTCTCCTTTCGATGCACCAAATACCAATGCCGTATGATTGGCATGTTCTCTACATCAAGCACTTGTAGGCGTTTAGTTTCCAGCTCCAACTCAATGGTATGACTCGACACGATCCCCAAACTCAGACCTGCGGAAACGGCTTGCTTGATGGACTCACTAGCGCTCATTTCAGCTGAAACAATGAGTGACAATCCGTGATTATGAAAGAAACGCTCAATCGAAAAGCGAGTTCCTGATCCTTGCTCGCGCACCACCATGGGTTCTTTGGCAATTCTAGAGAGAGGAATATTGGCTTCGCTACACAGTGGGTGATCAATGGGGGCAATCACCACTAACGGATTCTCCATAAACACGGCAGCGTTTAACTCAAGCTCGGCAGGAGGCTTACCCATAATCGCCAAATCGCACCCATTACTTTTAATGTCTTTCAGTAGGTGCTCTCTATTCGTGACTTTAAGGCTTAATTTCACGTCTGGGTGCTGTTGGGAGAAAGAAGCGAGGAGGCGCGCGGCAAAATAGTTGGCGGTGCTGGCAACGGTGATGTTCAGTTTCCCACGCGTCAGTTCTTTCATGCCATCAAAAACATCTTCAGCATCTCGAAGCTGCTCTGAAATACGCTCGCAATAACCGAGGAGCTCTTCACCCGCTTCAGTCAGAAACAGCGACTTCCCCAACTGCTCGAAAAGGGCCAGCCCAATATTGTCTTCAAGCTGCTTAATTTGCATTGAGACGGCAGGTTGCGTGAGGTGCAACTCCTCGGCTGCTCGTGTGTAACTTGATTGCGTGGCTACCGCCTGAAAGATGTTTAGCTGCCGTAAGGTAAGATGCATACTACTTCCTTGTCTCAAACCACGTGCTTAATGACTAAGATGCAGATTACATAAAGACCAGTATCAACCCGCTCGTTTGGTCAAAGAAGCAAACAAGCTAGGAAGAACATCTGGCAGTTGAGCAACCTTATCGACAACCGTGTAGTGACCTTGACCAAAAATCTGACTGACATAATTGTCCGCGTCAGGATCGATGGTTAAGCAGTAGGGAATAACACCTTGGCTGCATAGTTCATCGACAGCACGTCTTGTATCGGCTTGAAGATATAGTGGGTCGCGAACATCAATATCTGCGGGTTGTCCGTCTCCTACCAATAACAGTAGTTTCTTTCGTTGAGGCTGTTTAGCCAAAAATGTTTTGGCATGACGCAACGCTGTTCCCATCCGTGTTGAAAGGCCGCCTTGTATGCCAGCTAAACGTGATTTGGCTTTATCATCGTATTCTTCTTCAAAATCTTTGTATCGTTGATACTGTACATCTTGTCTTCCGTTGGATGAAAAGCCATGTATAGCGAAAGCATCGCCTATGCCATCTAACGCTGACGCCAGCATCACCGTCGCTTCCTGCGCCACATCCAGAACGGTGCGACTCTCCACATCGTTAGGAATGGTATCAAGCGTGGATTGGGATAGGTCCAACAGCACCAATACGGCCAGATCTCTTTCTTGACGCTTTAGTCGTTGGTCAATGTTCATTTCTGGCAACGCGCCACGACGCAGTTCTTTCATCGCATCAATCGCGGCATCCAAATCTAGGCCATCACCGTCATATTGCTTTCTTAGGCGAGTGAGTCCTTTAGGCTGAAGCGACTCAACCAAGGTTTTTATTTTCCTGACAAGCATTTGGCGCTTAGCCAGAATGTTGTCGATGTCTGCAGAAGCACCAAGAGGAACACGCCGTTCTGTTAAGGTTACCCAGTCTGGTCGATGCGCTTGAAGTCCGTAATCCCATTCTGGATATAAGAATGGGGGCGATAGGGTGTTCTTTTCATTGGCCTGTTGTTCATTCATGCTGATGTTTTCAGGATCGCCATCGCGGAAGAACTCAGAGTGTAATGTCCAAATCTCCTGTGCATCTTCATCTGCCAATTCACAATCAATCTCATTGACCATTTCTGTTACCGATACGCTACGTCGAACTTGCTGATGTTGTTGAACTTGCCAACGAACAAGCTCGGCAGTGTTGTCACACCAAAGCACCTTATTGTCATCACGATAAGGCAGCAAGACATCACTTTCGCTCAACGATGACGTTAGGGAAATACCAAAGGCTTTTTCTAAAGATAACGCAAGCCAGCATCCCAAGTGTTCGACTTCCAAGCTGTTGTTATCACGACTGGTATGATTGACTATCTTCGAAAACCCCTCCTGTGACGCTGTCACTAAATGGCGCGTACTATCTGTCTCTATCGTTTCATTCAACCTAGATTCCATTGTCGAAGCTTCATTCGTCGTGAGTAGGGAGTACGCAATCTTTTTGAGTAGCAATAAAGGATTGTCATCGAATTGGTGATTGTCCGTTATAGGCCGTTGTTTACTATGGAGGTCATGATGAAAGCACATCCATAGGCGCTTTAATCCTGGAAACATCGAGATGGCCATCGCCTCAACACGAGCGTCTTCAAACAGCCCAATACAGATGCGTTCAAGTGGCGAGAATGTCTCACTCAGACGAGGGCTGCTGTACTTGATGTGTGCAGCACAATGCGCCGCCATCGCGCGGTAGAGACGTTTATTTGTCGCATCATCAGTTATCGGTTGAGAACTTGAATTCGTGTGTATAGACGAGCATTCAAGATCTCGCGCTTCAATGGCGTCTGGTAGGAGAATAACGCCGTCTTCAATAGTCGCTAATTGCGGCTTAAAGCTAGTAGGCTGAGCCTTCTCATGTGGCAGCTGAGTTACGCCATCGCTGTTAAACACATTGAGACGCTTAGCACGCATAAAGAAGTCCACTCCCCATACTGCACGGAGGAAGAAGTGCAAATGTCGCTGCACATTGTTGAAGAGCGTACCTTTTCGTTGTTTCTGAAACACGGTTTGGCTTTCGGTTGAGGCAAGGGAGAAGTAAGCATCAAGTGCGTCGTATTGGTGGGCATGGGCATTCGCACCAAAGAACGCCCAATACCTGAAGCCGGTTAACGGCAAAGCAAGGAGACACTGCGGTGCATTGTCCAAAAATGTTTTGAGGTTGCGCGGCGCTTTTAGAGCCAATTGATCGACAAGATTGATGTATATACGCCATTCCTCAACGGAACTTATTTGTGGCGCAACTTTATGTAATGAATCAATAAACTGAACTTGTCGCTCTGTGCTTACCCATCTACCAAGTTCCATTGTCGTGCTAAAGATTAATTCAGTGACATTGTCACTTTTATTGTCACTTTTTTGTGCGTCATCATCATTGCTTGCTATACCGTTAAACACGTAGGGAATAGTCGCTATCCACTTAATGGTTAACGCGTCATTGCGCTTATCAGACAACAATCGCTGAATTCCGTCATGGAAAGCCGCAAGGTTCTCTGGCGTGAGCAGGTGTTGGGCATCTGACAGTGCCATTTCTATCTGGGCAAGGTGCGCATCGTGAGAGCTTTCAAGGCCATTATCGATAGTACAGTCGTGTCGAAGATAGACTTGTTCGATGTCATGGATAGAAAGGGGCGTATCACTATTCATATTACCGGCTCCAAAAGTGTTTCTACCTGAACGACTCATTCGCTGCTGACTTTGGCTATTGGCAAAGTTAGCTATCTAGAAATTAGAAACATCCCAAAACCGTTGCTTCTAAAGTGTCTCGAATATCAGGGTCATCACTTAATGGACGAACTAACGCCATATGACAGGCAGAGATGGCAGGAATACCTTGTGTGATCAATTGTGCCGTATAGACAAGGAGGCGCGTGGAAATGCCTTCGTTAAGGCCATGACCAACAAGGTTTCTCGCGTGAGTGGCGATTTGAATTAGACGATGGGCAATATCTTTGTCGACGCCTGTTTCGTGGCACACGATGAGTATTTCAGTCTCCTCATCGGGATAGGTAAACTCTAATGCCGCGAACCGCTGTTTAGTCGACATCTTCAAATCCTTCATCAGCGTTTGATAGCCAGGGTTATAGGAAATCACCAATTGAAAATCAGGATGGGCGGCAAGCAGTTCACCTTTCTTCTCTAATGAGAGAGAGCGACGGTAATCCGTCAAAGAGTGGATAGCTACCGTCGTATCTTGCCTCGCTTCAACCACTTCATCGAGATAACAAATCGCGCCGATACGCGCTGCGAGCGTCAATGGACCGTCCTGCCAGTAGGTGCCATTCGCATCTAGCAAGTAGCGGCCGATCAAATCCGACGCTGTCATGTCTTCATGGCACGAAATAGTAATCAGCGGCCGTTCGAGACGCCATGCCATGTGTTCAATGAATCGAGTCTTACCGCAGCCAGTCGGGCCTTTTAGCATCATAGGAATACGCGATTGGTAGGCAGCTTGGTATAGCGTAATCTCGTCGCCGGATGCTTGGTAATACGGCTCTTTATCGATCAGATATTGTTGATGGGAAGGCAACGCTTCTATTGTTTGAGTCATTGCTGGCCTCCTGTTCGCAAAGCTTGTTTCCAAATGCCGTTCGCAGGTCTCCCTTAAAGAAGGAGAACCGGTATCCGGATGAATGAACCGCACACACGCTAGTGGACTATCAAATACGGAATCAAATACGAAATGATAAAAAAATGGCAAGGGCGACAACTGGATAGGTCGTTGCGCCCCGCCAATAGACAGCGGGCTCATTTGCTGTCATTCAAACCCTGGCGCACGGTAGATCACCATCGACGCCCCTTGGCTTTGCTGATAATTGTCATAACCGACTAACCGGACATGGTGGTTAGCGTTCAGGTTATGGCAAAGCTGCGCTTCATTAAGAATCGTATCGACGTTGGTTTCACCAAACATCGGAAGTTTCCACATGTACCAGAACGATCCACTCGCTTCTTCAGGCTCAGAATGCTCTATCGCAGGGTTCCAACCCTTACTGACAATGTATTCCACTTGTCGCCTAATCTGTTCCGCCGTCATACGAGGCAGGTACGAAAACGTTTCGAATTTACGGCTATGTTTGTCCGTCAACCTTGACGGGTAGTCCATCACTTCGCTCATGGCGTTACTCCTGTTGTAAGATGCGTAGGGAGAGTCGTAATGCTTCAATTAGGCATGAACCACATCGAGTTTATCGACCGTATCAAATTCAAATTTGACCTCTTTCCATGTTTCCATGGCGGCTTTCAGTTCAGGGCTATGTTTCGCTGCAGCAGTAAGAATATCTTTGCCTTCTCGTTCCAATTCCTTACCTTCATTTCTTGCTTGTGTGCAGGCTTCCAACGCGACTCGGTTTGCAGCAGCGCCAGCAGCATTCCCCCAAGGGTGTCCTAATGTGCCTCCACCAAATTGGAAGATGGCATCATCACCAAAGATGGATACCAACGCAGGCATATGCCATACATGAATCCCACCTGATGCGACAGGCAATACACCAGGCATTGAGCCAAAGTCTTGGTCAAAAAAGATCCCACGAGAACGATCTTCTTTGATAAAACGATCACGCATGATGTCTATCCAGCCCAAGGTCGCTTCACGATCTCCCTCAAGTTTTCCAACCACGGTACCTGAGTGCAGATGGTCACCCCCAGAGAGACGAAGACATTTAGAAAGGACGCGAAAGTGAATGCCATGACGAGGATTTCTATCTAACACGGCATGCATCGCGCGGTGAATGTGTAGCAACATACCGTTTTGACGACACCAATTTGCTAACCCTGTATTAGCCGTAAAACCTGCTGTAAGGAAATCATGCATGATGATCGGCATATCTAATTCTTTGGCAAACTCTGCGCGTCGATACATTTCTTCCGGTGTCGCGGCGGTCACATTGAGGTAATGGCCCTTACGTTCACCGGTTTCTCTTTCTGCGCGATGAATCGCTTCGGCAACATATTCAAAGCGGTCACGCCAACGCATGAAGGGTTGTGAATTCACATTCTCATCGTCTTTGGTGAAATCCAGCCCACCTCGAAGCCCTTCGTAACAAGCACGCCCATAGTTTTTTGCAGACAAGCCCAATTTGGGTTTAATGGTGCAACCTAGTAGGGCACGTCCATATTTGTTCATTTTGTCTCGTTCAACTTGAATCCCATTAGGCGGGCCGCCACACGTTTTCACATAGGCAATAGGGAAGCGCACATCTTCCAATCTCAGTCCGCGAATCGCCTTAAATCCAAACACATTCCCGACTAAGGAAGTGAGTACGTTAACCACCGATCCTTCTTCAAACAAATCAATCGGGTAGGCGACAAAAGCATAGAAGGCCGTATCGTCTCCTGGGACATCTTCAATGGCATAGGCGCGGCCTTTGTAATAGTCGAGATCGGTAAGCAAATCCGTCCATACCGTTGTCCATGTTCCTGTCGACGATTCCGCTGCTACGGCTGCGGCGGCTTCTTCTCTTGGTACTCCCGGTTGCGGTTCAATTTTGAAGCATGCGAGAAGGTCAGTGGCTGCGGGAATATATTCAGGCATCCAATAGGTTTCTCGATAATCCTTTACACCGGCTTGATAACTTTTCGCCATAACTATTTCCTTTCAGGTTCTGGGAGACAGGT
Source organism: Enterovibrio calviensis DSM 14347 (assembly GCF_000621165.1). Taxonomy (GTDB): domain Bacteria; phylum Pseudomonadota; class Gammaproteobacteria; order Enterobacterales; family Vibrionaceae; genus Enterovibrio; species Enterovibrio calviensis. Next base: position 405,940 of record NZ_KK211218.1, read on the forward strand.
TTCGCCATCCATTTCGTTGTTGTTTACATTCTTGTTTAAATTAATTCCCAAGTGAAATAGCAACTATTTATACCAATGATAAGTTTATTTATTACAGAGGTTCTGGTGGGTTTTGTTCAGTGCACCTTTCGGATAAGCGATTGTTTTAAATGATTAAATTATGATTGTTGCTTTCAATGAAAAGAGCTTTGCAACTGTAGGGTTAATGGGTTTAGTTTGTTGATTTTAAAAGGTCAAAGTGGTTATTGGTGGTGGTTATAAATAGTTCTTATTGTTGTGCGGCTTATTACTTATTGGTCTGCACTTACCTTTGCCTTTAACGTTGGATGAATCGATATATTTAAATGACCTTTAACTAGCAATAGTTTAATCACCAAAACAACAGATAAAAACAAAGGTCAGATTTATTTTTATTTTTTAATTACAGCGAGCAAGGAGATATATATGGCTTTGATCAGCTTAAGGCAATTACTCGATCACGCGGCAGAATACAGTTACGGCGTGCCAGCTTTTAATGTGAACAATATGGAGCAAGTACACGCCATTATGCAGGCTGCAGCCGCATGCGATAGCCCGGTCATTTTGCAGGCGTCGGCAGGGGCGAGAAGTTATGCGGGCGCCGGATTTCTTCGTCATCTTATGTTGGCTGCGGTTGAACAATGGCCAACGATTCCCGTTGTTGTTCATCAAGATCACGGCGCTTCTTTGGGCATTTGCCTTCAATCCATTCAGCAGGGTTTCACCTCAGTCATGATGGATGGGTCGCTATTGGAAGACATGAAAACTCCCGCAAGCTATGAATATAACGCTGACGTAACACGGAGAGTTGTTGAAATGTCCCACGCTGGTGGCGTTTCCGTGGAAGGAGAGTTGGGGTGTCTTGGCTCCCTAGAAACGGGCACGGCGGGTGAAGAAGATGGCTCCGGCGCTGAAGGCGTTCTCAACCATGAACAATTACTGACCGATCCCGAAGAGGCCGCAATGTTTGTTCGCCAGACTGGTGTTGATGCACTGGCGATCGCCATTGGTACTAGTCATGGCGCTTACAAATTTAGTCGTCCGCCAACAGGCGATATTTTAGCCATTGATCGGATTAAAGCGATACACGCCGTTATTCCCAACACGCACCTTGTCATGCACGGTTCATCGTCTGTTCCACAAGATTGGTTGGAAATCATCAATGAATTTGGCGGTGAAATGGGCGAAACCTATGGTGTTCCCGTGGCTGAAATTGTGGAAGGCATTAAACACGGTGTGCGGAAAGTGAACATTGATACTGATCTTCGAATGGCCAGTACTGGCGCGGTTCGTCGTTTTCTCGCCGAAAATCCAAGCAACTTTGACCCGAGAAAGTTTCTAGTCGCCGCCACAAAAGCGATGGAAGTGCTTTGTCATGAACGTTATGAAGCATTTGGTTGCGCAGGAATGGCATCGAAAATCACGTCAGTGGATCTCGAGGTCATGGCTTCAAGGTATGCAACGGGCGAACTCGACCCGCATTTTCATTGATCCATCAATGCATCCTGAAACAGCCAGTGTACCAAGGAGTGAAGCCATGTCAGTTAAACATCCGATCGTTGCCGTAACAGGATCTTCCGGTGCTGGAACATCCACGGTTAAGAATGCGATGGAACAAATTTTCCGTCGAAACCGATTCAACGCCGCCATTATAGAAGGCGACAGCTACCATCGATACGACAGAGTCGAAATGCGCGAACGTCTGAGACGTGCTTACGAAAAAGGTAAGAACTTGAGCCACTTCGGCTCAGATGGAAACGATTTTGAAGAACTAGAAAAAACCTTTAAGGCGTATTCAGAGTCTGGTTCTGCGCTGCGCCGTTACTACATTCACAATGAAGAAGAGTCACAAGCCCATAGCCAGAAAGTCGGCACCTTTACGCCTTGGAGTCCGATCCCCGAAGGGTCAGATTTACTTTTCTATGAAGGTCTTCATGGGGGTGTTGTCACTGAAAAAAGCAATGTCGCCCGTTATGTGGATCTGCTCATCGGGGTAGTGCCGATCGTGAATTTGGAGTGGATACAAAAAATTCACAGAGACACGCATGTTCGTGGCTACAGCCGTGAAGCGGTGACCGACACAATACTGCGCCGCATGCATGACTATGTGCATTTTATCACGCCGCAATTTTCTCTCACCGATGTCAATTTTCAACGTGTCCCCATGGTCGATACATCGAATCCTTTTATCGCACGAGACATACCGACGCTGGATGAAAGCATGGTGGTCATTCGATTCAGAGATCCGAAAAAAACAGGCGTGGATTTCACGCACTTGCTGAACATGGTTAACGGTTCATTTATGTCACGCCGAAACAACATTGTGGTTCCTGGCGGAAAGATGGGGCTGGCGATGGAATTGATCATGCAGCCATTGATTGAAGAGCTTGTGTTCAATGGATCAAATCGCGTGAGTGTCGCGACAACCCACGACAGATTTGCCAAGCGCGAACCTGCAGTTTAAGGAGCTGACCATGAGAAAAAGCATGACATTCACGCGCTTTATCATTGAAGAGCAACGAAGAATTCCTGAATCAACGGGGGAGTTTACCTTGCTGCTCAGTGCCATTGTCACTGCCTGCAAAGAAATCTCTGATGACGTGAATCGCGGGCAATTGATCAATGTTCTTGGCAGCGCAGAAACAGAAAACGTGCAGGGCGAAACGCAAAAGAAGCTCGACATCATTTCGAACGAGATCATGTTGCGCGCATTGGAATGGTCAGGGCACTTATCGGGTATGGCCTCGGAAGAAATGGAAGATGTGTATCCAATTCCATCTCGATTTCCAACAGGCAAGTATCTATTGGTGTTTGACCCGCTCGATGGCTCATCAAACACAGAAGTTAACGTTTCGATTGGTACCATCTTTTCAATATTGCGTTGCCCTGAAAATATTTCATCACCGACGGAAGAGCATTTTCTTCAACCCGGTGTTCGTCAGGTTTGTGCCGGTTATGTGCTTTATGGGCCTGCCACCAATTTGGTGCTGACAACCGGGCAAGGCGTTAATGGGTTCACGCTTGATCAAGACATCGGTGAATTCATTCTGACTCATCCCAAACTCAAAATCCCAGAATCGACCAGCGAGTTTGCTATCAATATGTCTAACCAACGCCACTGGGAACCCGCAGTTAAAAGGTACATTGATGAACTGGTTGCAGGAAAAGACGGCCCGCGAGAGCAAGATTTCAACACCCGCTGGGTCGCATCGATGGTGGCGGAAGTACATAGAATCCTCATGCGTGGCGGCATCTTTCTTTATCCTCGCGACAACAGAGAGAACGTCACAGAAGGAAGGTTGCGACTGCTTTATGAAGCCAACCCGATGAGCTTCATTATTGAACAGGCGGGTGGTTGTTCATCAACGGGTCGAGAACGCGTTATGGGAGTTTGTCCTGACAAACTCCATCAACGTATTCCCGTTGTATTGGGCGCGAAAAACGAAGTTGAACGTGTGCAGCGTTATCATGCTGAAATGGATCATGAAAGTGATGGCACTCCGCCATATCGACAAATCGCCAACTAACGTCGGCCTCGATCAAGTGATGCCTGATATCTCAAATTACGGGAGCCGAAATGATGACAGCGCAAAGGCAAGAAAAGGCCGAGCAGAGTAGGGAACATGTCGAACAGTTGATGGGTGTGCCACTAGGCACTGTTTGGACAATCCTTCGTGAACTGATCAGCCAAGCATCAAAAGACATCATGCTCCCCAAGTTTGGGTTACACCAATATCAACATGACGTTTCAGTAAAAGCAGATAAATCACTGGTGACCCTGGCAGACAAACAAATGCAGCATCATGTCATGGAAGCACTGTCGCGATACTTTCCATTGATCCCAATATTGGGTGAGGAACATTCTGAATCGGAACAGCATTCAGTGATTTCACAATTGGATAATGCCGCATGGGTACTGGATCCTATTGATGGCACGGGAAACTTTGCCGCCGGTATTCCGTATTTTTGTACGTCGCTTGCGTTGGTCGTCAAAGGCGAGGTGGTGCTGGGTATTGTTCACGACCCATGTAGAGATGAAACGTTTTTTGCGTTCAAAGGATACGGAGCGCATTTAAATGGTGAGCCATTGGCAGCGCAGAAGAATCCAGAGGACTTACTTTCTGACACCATGGCATTGGTCGACTTTAAACGATTACCGTCAGATTTGGTGGCAACACTGGTGACAGATCCGCCATACCGTTCGCAACGAAGTTTCGGCGCTAGTGCACTGGATTGGTGTTGGATTGCTACAAGCCGATGTCAGATCTACCTTCATGGCAGTCAAATGTTATGGGACTACGCAGCCGGTAAATTGATTTTGGAAGAAGCTGGCGGTGAGTCATCAACATTTGAAGAGAGCGAACCTCAAACCTTGAGTTTGATGCCACGTTCAGTCGTCGCAGCATGTGATCCACAGCGCTATAAAGCGTGGAAGGATTGGCTGCAAAGCCATCAAAACGCCTAACGTTTACACGAATGTGGTTGTGCATTGCCAAACAGAGATGATGAAAGGTCATCGTTGTATGTTATTAAAACAAATAGTGGTCATATTCATAGCAATGACTAAGCTAAAAGAATGATTGTGACGCCGTAACTTTTTATTTGTGTTGTGAATTCAGCATGATGCACCTGCGAATTGAGAACATTGAATGCGTGTAGACGCGTTGTTTTTGGGATGCATAGAGGGTTTAAGGTCGTGACTCTTAACGAATAGCTTGGGGTCTTGCTTAGTGAAGCTGATTCATGGTTCATAGATAAACACTTGGAAACGTCATTAAAATGCGAGAAGCGATCATCCGGCGTAGCTCAATCGCAAAGTTTATGTTCATGCTCCATGTTGTTTGAGCTAACCATGGAATCTATGAACGACATGGAGGTAGAACGGTACATAGTCGGCGCCCGTTTTATTTGTCGTGCGTTGTTATGGTTTCCGTGTTGTTGGCATCACGATGGGCACGTATCAATGCGTTTACGTGTACTGGCGTTCGGTTGTGGCCAAAGGAACAAGGTTGGGATCCTTCAACCAGAGAATATTGATGGATGGCAGAAATTGTCGCGGTAACAGCAAGCGACAAAATCGCCGAGCTATCGGCGATGCTCTAAAGATAATTGGTAGAGCCTGAAGAAGTTAATTGGAACTGTATTCCAATAGACTTCTTAAAGAACTAGTAATTATCTACTTTATGGTAAATAACCAATTACGTTCAATAGACTGATTTCAATGAAGAATGAGGGTAGTTAGAGACATGAAGGGCTGACATTTCATTCTCCTACATATCTTATTTAACATAATATACATAATGCGCACTGTGACATAGGGATTTAACAATACTTCATGATATTCCGATATTTAAGATTTGAAATTCTAACTATTTGTATTTATTGGCTATTACTGACTTCACTATGATTTATGTCACGCTTATTGGCCCACTTGTATCAATGGCTCAATACGGAGTTAATTTGCAATTGCTAATACTCTATGGCTTAAATTTGTTTAGCCGATTAAAAACACAATAATCAATCGGTAATAACATTTGTCAGTTGGCTAGAAATCAGAGGTAAGTCACATGGTACATGAGTCATTCTATTCACTTTATTGGCGGTCATTCGATTCAATCGATGAAGGCGCGGCCTATTTTCACGTTAAAAGGGTTACGATTTTGCGTTGGTTAAGTGGTGATTTCCACATTAACCCAATGGCTGAAAAGTTACTGTTAATCAGATCTCGGGGCTATCTACCTAACGATATGAACTGGGAAGGATTCAAAATCAACGAACATCGGGCCGTGATTATCACCCCTGAAGGCCGAGAATTTGCCCCTCGTGAATTGGATTGTTTTCCTATCTGGAAAGCCGAATATTACGCGTTGAGGGAAAAGTTCGGTCGTATTGAAGCCCCACCGCATAAACCCGCGGTAAATCCGATCGAACACTATCGCGGTGGACGACGGCAAAAAGCGGCGCCTTGGATACCTTCTAGAGATAAGTGATGTCAAAAAGCCCGTGCAATTCAACGGGCTTATTTGACAGCTTAGATATATAAGCCACAATGTGAATTTGTGATGTATATTAACAATTTAACATTATGCTCATTACTTACCCGTCTTTTTGTCCAAATAGTGTTGGAGCATTCCTCAAGCCAATATAGTATTTCAAATGGCAAATTTGCCTTATTATTTGGACTTTAAAATGCAGCTTTCCATTATCCCCAATACGCTCGAAGGATTTAATTTAAACGAGCTGACAACCATTCAGATTGATGAGCAGTTTTACTTTATTGGTGAAGAAGTAACCGCGGCTCTCGATTATGCAGATCGTAAGACGCCTATCGAAAGGTTAGACAACGAGGACAAATTACTTTCACCTTATCCCATCCGTGGGCACATGTATGTGCTTATCAGTGAAGCCGCTCTTTACCAGTTAGTATTTACAAGTCAAAAACCAAATGCTAGAAAGTTTCAGCGCTGGGTTACTAGTGAAGTTCTACCTGAAATTCGCAAGAATGGTTTTTATGGCAAGGTAAAACTGCCCGGCTTCGTTAATCGTTTCAACTTGAACTACGGTCGCGGTACTCCCGGTTATTTTTCTGTAATCAGCGAGCTATTTATCAGATTGTACGGTTCACTTGAAATGCTTGGCTATGCAATACCAGACCAAGCAAAAAATGGTAAAGATATTCGTCCCGACATTAGTGTAGGTAAGCTTTTTACTAGCTATCTAAAAGAGCATTACCCTGAGCACGTCGATAACTATAAGATGTATAGCCACTTATTTGGGAATGATCATTGTCGAGATGCAAAAGAGTATCCTAACGAAATGCTTCCAATATTCATTAAGTTTGTTGACCACGTTTGGGTTCCAAATAAAGCAGTTGAGTATTTCAAAGAAAAAGACCCTGTCGCTCTTGAATACCTGCCAAAACTACTAAGGTAGTCAATAAAAACAAGGGGTTAAATGTCCCCTACTTTCATTACCACTACTTTACATTTCTCTCAAGCTTTCTAATTCGGTCTTCTTGGTCTTCTTGAACTAACCTAATCCACCTCACATCTGTCTTTATAGCAGCGATCGTTGCAAGGCTTGAAGCGAGTCCGGTACCCAGCGATATCGCCAATGTTTCCATTATACCCACCCTACTTCCCCTTAAATTTGAACGCGAAGAATTCAAGCAGGTAACGCACCATTGACCGAAACCCAAACGTATCAACCACCACCGCGCCGACCACATACCAATAATATTCAGGCACGTTTTTTAATGCGTTAAAGCCCGCCTCTACATAGCTTGCATAATCAGGTATGAATGACAGCATCAAGGGCACGAAGACGACGAGCATAATAAATTCATCTTTCAAGCCGCGTTCTTTAATGCTCACCATGTCCAAATCAGCGGCCTTTTCATCCCCTGATTGTAAACGAGTCACCTTTGCGTCATGGCGGGCCTGCTCTAAATCATCTTTGCGTTTTAAAGCGTTGGCTTTATTGAGGCCGTGCTGCTTATAGGCGGACACGCCGCCATTTATCAAACTCAATAGCGCCGTGATCATGGATAAACCGTCCTGTCTAGTTCGACGTGTGGCCCATCTTTGAAGCTCACCCAATCACCGCCCCACTTTATCGCGATGCCCAACTCAAGCGCGGCTTGCTTAAAGGCTAATGATACTTGGGTGTAATAACTAAAACCCCATGTCACTTTCCCGTTTTCGTCGTAAACAACAAAATCTATGGCGTGGCCTGTTTGGTGGCGGCTTTTCTTCGAATACCCGTCTAGCTGGCTGGCTTTCTTTTTAAACAGTGCGTTTTGTTCTTCTGCCGTGCGTACGCCTGACGTGATGCCAAAATCAAACTGCGTTAATTGAATGGCTCGCTCAACGACGCGCACTAGGTCAGTGTGTACACCGCTCATTCGGTTTTTGCTGCGCGACGATAGATAGAAACGCTTTGCGGGTGTGGCTTGTGGTGTGGTTTCTTTCATGGCGTTGTTATCCTGAAAAAATAGCGATGACAAAAATGATTGTGTGTTGCTTGATGTGGGTTCAGGGCCAACCGTAGAAACGGGATCATTCTTCGCCCGCTGTATGGCCCAAAGTAAAACAGCGCCGCCGCCAACAATTAATGTGGTAGCGATTAGCTGCGCTTTCATCCTTCAAAATCCGGTAAGTTTTCTACTAATATTGCCCGCGCTTGATGGCGTTTTAGGCCAACTGCGCTAGGTACTGCCGTTCCTGTTTCTAGCTTACGAGTAATATAGAAATCAGTTTCCGCCAAATAACGTTTAGCAGCTGCTAGCCGCGAAACTGCTTTCAATTCTTCTTGAATGACGGAATCCAACACAAACTGACTACCACTCCAAACATACAAATGCGGGCTTTGTTGTATTTCATCGGTTAGCTCAACATCGAGAGAAATTAAATCAGGGTTAGTTTGAGGTGCATTGATTGAGATAATACGCCCTGTAACTTTTTCAATTTGAATGTGCATTACCTGACCTCTTTAAGCAGTGCGCGGGTTTTAAAAACGACTTTCATATCTACATCTAAACTCGTGACACGTAATACGTGAGCCCCTTTGGGTGTCACCAGCGTGAATTGTGGCGTGTTGTAGTACAATTGATGGCTATAAATCACTGAGTCGGTATATAGGCTATCGGAGATTAACACCCCGTTTTCGTCAAAAAATCGAACATTTACGCTTAAGTCTTCGACTGGTTTATCGACGTTGTACAGGCTAAACATGTAGTAGCCTTGTATGATTTCGACTGCCCCGCTTAAGGTGAATTCAACCCAGCGCCGCTCACCTTGTATATAAACAAACTCCCCCGACGAATGAGAAATGGTATCGAGTTCATAATTGGCGCTTTTGGTCGGGTTATTGATAGACAACATTAGACAAGCTCCCCCACATAAATCACGTCACCAATTGCCCCCGTCAAGGTCACTGTTTCGCGTGTGTTTATCGTGGTATCGCCACCCGCCCGAAGACGCAACACGCCTTGTATCACAACGTTTTCGCTGTTTTCGTCTGCCGCTTGCAGCACCAACGAACGGCGGTTTTCATCACTGTTAATAGTGAGTGTGTTTGATTCGAACGTGAGCGCCCCGCTCTCAATGGCCCGCAATGAAACGGGGACACTGTTTCGCGTTTCGACCACTCCCGACACCGTGACGGGTTCAAGCACTTCCGACACCTTAACGGGCGAGTCGATACTCGCAATACCAATGGTGTTTGCCCCGTTGATTTTTTGGGCGCGTGTGATCACCGGAATGTCTGTCACTTGAAACTCTATGGCCACGGTTTCACCGTGGTGATTGGCGATGGTTAACGTGTCGTAGTCGGACACATCGACCGTATCACCGCGCTCAATTTCAACAGGGCGCAAACTATCGCTTTGCAGTGTGACCGAGTCGGTCGCCTCTCGAATGATGAGATAGCGCCCATTTTGGCCCGCACTTACATCAACAGATTGGCCCTGTGAAAGCGTGTGTTTTTGTCTCATTTGCTGCCCCTCATCAAATAGGCCAGTGTGATAAATGTGCCAACAATTCCGACCATCAGAGAAACGTTTTTCAATAAATCATTATTGCTTTCTGTGTCGCCTGTTTGCTCCCGCGCTTTTGCGCCGTCTGCTAGGGCGATAGCCGATTTTGTGGTTTCGGTTTGTTGGCTGGCAATCGCTTTGATGGTGTCGATTGCGTGTTGACTATTTGCGGTGCTTTCTTCCATTGAGGCCGCGCCAAATGCTAAGGCGTTCTCTAATGTACCGTTGCTAAAGTCGAAAGCTTTATCAACTGTTGCGGCGGAGGCTTTAAGCGAATTAGTGAGCGCATCCTCGCCAAATTCAAACGCCCTATTGAATGTTTTTGTTGATGCTTCTAATGAATCCTTAACCGCTCCCTCATTGGCCTTTAACGCCAAACCGCTAAGGTGAAACGCTTCATCCGCCATGCCGCTTGCCACTTTTAATGCGCCGTGGTCGGTTACTGTGAGGTTAATATCTGACTCATTAACCCCTGAAATCATCACGCCGAGATTGTCACCGCTCGCCGCAGCGCTGCCGCTAACATTTGTCGTTTGTGTGATCGTTTGGCTGCTACTTGATGACGAGCTTTTTCCGCCCATATCCAAAAACCTTATTTGTAAAATGTGTTCATTGGGTTTTGTCTCTATTTCTCGAACGGGTAAGCCCAATTTTCGGGCAATGAATCGACACGCCCCGCGCTTTTTAAAATGCGCCCTGATTGAATCGTGCTTGAGATATTGAGCGTGTTGTATTGCCGCCATTGTGCCCGCTGCCATGTCGCCAGCTAATCCGACGACGACCAACTCTAAATCACCATTTTTTAGGCGTTCAGAGCGCAACAACATGTAAGTATTTTCAATACGAAATACATTTTCGTTGCCTGCGTTTATTTCACTCTCAACGTGAGCGCAGTGCTCACCGAGTGCATTTTCTAATTTTGGCCTAGCTTCCGCCCATGTAACGGGCAACAAATTACTTTTTCGAGAAAACATACAGCGCGGCGAGAACCATCGCGACAATCCCCCACCACGGCAAGCCCGTCGAGCTTCCCAACGAGATTGAGCCACCGTGAAAACCGCTACTATTAGTGGTGTATGACGTATTGCCAGACGTCGCGGGGCCCGCTTCACCTCCGGTTAAACCGCCGCCACCCGTTAACGATGTCAAACTACCGAGCATTTACACTGCCCCTTTATTTTTGAGTATCAAATAGCCCACGATTAATAGGGCAAGAACCGTGGCGGTTTTTTTCATACCGTCACTGATGCCCACCCCAAAAATACTGCCAAGCCCCAACCCGCCCAAACCAACTAAAAGTAATGGCATCGTCAACCCTTTTGACTAAAAGCAAACAACATGATCACCACTAACAACACCACGCCGCCACCAACGGCAAACAGCATGGTGTTATCTTTGGGTGCGACTGCCGTCGCCCCTTGAGGTGTGGTGACAGTGTTGCCGTGATTATCATAAACAGGGTGCGACGGTTGCTGTGTGGTATTGGGGTTCGCAGAGTTGTTGTAGCCAAAGGCGGCATTCAACCCGCCGAGACTTTCCCCGACAGACTCCAACCCCCCTGCACCTACATTCACGACGTCATCAAGAAAATCAACGCCGCTACTCCACACACTTGATGCGCCGTCTAGAACATCATCAAACCAACTCATACAATCCCCTTATTGGCCTTTGTTAGGAAAGACGATTTCAGGGCGCACGACTTTTACGGACTCCACCAAAATAGGAATTGACCCCGCCACGTCGTTTGTTGTGACCGAGAATTTCAATTCAGAGTTATGGTAGGTAGGAAAAAGCTCATCAACAGAGAAGCCGCGAACAATCGGATCAAAGTGGAAATATCCGTCTTGCGGGACGCGGTCATTTCTCATCGCGTTAGATTCTGCAATGAAGGTAGACGCTTCATATTCTTTGATGAAATCGCGGCTAATTTCCAAGTTACTGATCTGATCGTGTGCAAAGTGCATTCGACGAATGGCGATCAATTCACTTGATACAAGGTTGGTGAATTCGTTTACGCCTTGGGAGTTCGCGGGCATGGTTTGCGGTTTTAGCATCGGCACAACCAAACGAACAGGCTGCGCGTTAGATACATGCGCATGCACTTGAACGGTTAACGGTTCCGCGCCATCTGCCTTAGAGATAAATTGCACATCTAGGTGGATATTGTCGCCCTTTTCAGTAACAAGCGCGGTATAACGAACGCCGTTTTTGGTGCGGGCTGTAATATCGCTAAACGGGATAACAAAATAACGCTCAGTGTGTACGCGTCTTTTGTAACGCTCTAACATGCGCATTTCTTCACCCGTCAGAACGTAAATTTCTTCACCATTCAAATTCACCGATGCGCGGGTAATATCTGACGGGGCCGCATTCGTTTCTAGAATGAGTTCGTGATAGGTCGGGCCAATTGGGATTGGTAGCGTACCTTTTTGACCCCAAGACGCGCCCACCATTGAATTGAGTTTGATTGGTTTAATCATGACGACCCCTTAAAACCAGCTAGTATCGCCGTTGAGTTGCTTTTTCACCTGCTCAAGCGCAGACACATTGTTGATCGCAGCCATAACGATCAGCGCTAGCGCGACAGTCATTAGCATCGTTTTATGCTCTTTTTTCATACATCCTCGGTTTTTATATCAGGCGTATCGCCGTGTTTATTAACAAACCGAAACATGCGGGATAAATTGACAAAGAGATAGGCGGGTTAACCTATAGGTTGAACGGGTAACCTATAGGTTAAAATTGACTTGTCGCGGCTTTTTTTACCCCTGTTACACAATGAAGTGCCCCGCGTTCCGCGTTGCCGATACCGTCACTAATTAAGATATATTCGGCAATGGGTTTGCCTATCCGTTGCTTATTCATCTTTGCGGAAACTAATGACGCCACTTCATCGACGAGCAACGAGCGACGATCAGCGACCCACTTTGCATCATTGGTCGAGTTCATTGCTCCCACCCACCATGTGCTAGATTGGTCAGTGACGGTTTTGGGTACTTCTTGCCCTTTTTGAAATACGCTATGCACCACCAAACCAAATTGACGCCCGCCGCGCAGCAGCTCCCCCGCACGACCTTTTAATTTTCCCGATGTTTCCGCGCAAGATGCCAATTCTTCAATAATGGTGTGCAATGCGGGGGCATTTCCATTGCCCAAAGCCCACACAACAGAGGCGAAAAATTCCAATTCTTCAGAGGTTGCCCCCGACCTGGGCACATACGCCAATTTAAAAGGCGCTCCCTTTCGGCGCATCTGGGCCAGTGCTTTTAAAAACATGGCGCGTGACGATGTCGAATGACACATTTGCCCTTGAAACTTTTGTTCCGCATAGTTTCGATAAGGATCAAAAAACACCGCTTGCGCCCCCTTTGGAACAAGACCCATTAATTTCACGGCGGAGGTTTTCCCGCCGCCAGTGCCCGCCAAATATATAACGTGTTGCGCGTCTAATGCGGGATTGGAGTTAATAGGGTTAGGCAGCGACGGCAGCGAGGCTTTTTTCATTCTCTCTTTCCCATTTCTCTTGTTTCAACTCGACTAAATGCTGTTTTGAACCAAACACCAAACCAACGACGGCAAACACGAGCGTTGCCTCATGGACATAACCGCCAAACAGCTTCATTAATTCGCCGTCATTTTTATCTAGTACGGGCTGCGCAGCCTCAATCACGGCTGTTTTTCCCTGCTCATCAAAGCGAAATCTAACGCCCGCTAGTTGGCTCGTCACTTGCTCAACGAATGTAAAAGCCACATCTAGAAGCCCTCCAACAGCATCGCTACTGATTGCGCCCTCTTTGGGCTTGTCAGCTTCTATTGTTTCAATAGGCTTGGTTTCTTCATTTTTTAACTCATCAATGAACGGATCGAAATTACCCCACGGATCGCCGCTGTTAATGTCGGTTTGTTCAGTTTCATCCTGTTGCATGATTTACGCCCTCACTGTCGGCTTGTTCGGTTTCGGTTACTTTCGGTTTCTTAAACAGCATCGACAAGGCCAATACGATAAACAACAAACCGCCCGCAATGGCGAGTAACCGCCTTTTGTCGGTTGGGCGCTTTACTGGTTTGGTTTCGTCTAGCTGTGTTACTGGTTTTTGTTCGGTTTCAAATGCGGTTGATTCGGTTAACGGTTCGGTTAATAGTTCGGTTTCAATCGTTACACTTTCAGCGCTTTCAACCAATAACGGCGGGCTTTTCAGCGGTTTCACGTCTGCTTTTGATTCCGCTATATTTGCCTCAATGAATTGATGTATTTTTTTACTGATCGCACTGTTGCCGCATTCTGGGCAACGGTAATACATCAAACCCAAATTACGGCTATTTTTCGGCGGCTCACCTGTCGCGATAAGTTGCCCCTCACCGCATTGGTGGGCGGTTGCCGTTGATGCGCAAACAGGGCACGACAAGTGCCCTTTTACTGGATTTTCAAATTTTGGCATTGGTATCATCTTCATCAATGATGGTTAAAAGCTGCGCTCTGTCCGTTTCAATTCGACCACGAAGTTTTTGACGCGCAACGCCATTAAGCTTGTCTAGCTGCTCGATTTTCTCAAACAAATTAGCGGGCAAGCCCAACGCCTCAAGCGAAAAACTCCCTGTCATCATCATTGGCGCCACACGCTTGATCACATCTTTTGTATCAATGTTTTTCAGTTGGTCTACTTCCCGTTTGACTGAATTTGTGAGCATTTCTGCCGCATCCAGCGCGGCAATGTCGCGGTCACAATTTTCTAGTGATAGTGATTTCATTACTCACCCTTTCGATAAAATACGTTTGCACTGATATTGCACATAGTTAATGGCGCACCGTCTTTTACAAGCGTGTGCGCTTCCCCTTCACTAATTCGATAGAATCCGTGGTTTTCTAGGTGTTCATCAAAATAAGGTTGCTGAATATCAGGCGCAAAAAAACACACCTGTACTTTCCCTAACATGACGGTTTTATAAGGCCGCGCCTCTTCTCTTAGCTCAATTGCAATGGTCATTTAACTAAATCCTCATCGTCTGATTGCATGTATTCACGCAGTTCGCGCAACTCTTTTCTTACTTGTTTTAGCTCTGAATTGACGCCCTTAACCCACACGAGCAACAAGCGAAACGGCGACAACATACTCGCTAAATCATTTCGCGTTTTTGCTTGCCCAACTGCGCCGTCGATTTCATTCGTGATCTGCTCTAGTTTGCTTTTCGCCATAACTGTTTAGCTCCAGAAGTTCGGGAGTCCATCCCGTTTCATTTAACCAATCGATTCGAGACTCATGGATCAATTGGTTTTCGGTAAACCGTTCCGAAATATCACCGTATTTCGCTTTAATCTCTTGCCGCAGTGCCTCACATTCTTCTATGTCGTGACTGTTCATTACCCACCCACGATGCCCCACGGCCCATACTAGGAAACGGTCTAATTTTTCCTTAGCTCCATCACCGTCAAAATGCACTAGCGGGTGGTCTTTACTCACCATGCGCCCGCAATCATTTAATTTTTTGTCGGTCGCCTTCATCAACTCATCACAAGCCGATAAACGACTTTTTAATTTTCCGATGCGGCGTTCTATTTCGGATTCGGTGAGTTTTGTGGACTTACGGGTGATTTGAAGGGCTTTGGCACTGCCCGCAATTTTCTTTTTGGTCTTGCTGCGCAACTTCATAATGGGCATTCGCCATTTATCTAGTCTGTTGCGATATTCCGCGATAATTGCGCCCATGCAATCGGCATCAAAGGACGCTAAACATTCAAACGCGGGGGCGCGGCTGCACTGCGCAATCCCGTACCGGTTACCCCTGATTAATCCTTGCTCGCCGTTGTCACCTTTTGCCGCATAGCCCACCGCTTTAATGATGTAGCTCCCAGCGGCGCGGCTGTATTTCATGCGTTGAAGGTTGGCGAAACCATGCCCCCAAAGTGACTCAAGACGGGAGGCCCACGACCGAAATAATGGTTTATCAACTTTCCAATTCAATAAAACGTGAACGTGCGGGTTGGGTTCGCCGTCTTCATTAACCGGACACTCAGCGACCCATATGTAATGAAAATCACCTGTTTGCGGTTCGATGGTTTGCGTTTGATCGCCAATTGGACAAAAGGCGCGGCCTGACTCGGGATCATTCTCAGTTGAATAGTGATTGTGTGACCCTCTTTGATACATTTTTTTGGCACCATCGAGAAATCTGGAAACTTCACGGCCCACTGTGGTTTCTGGGGTTTCTTCATCCCCAGCAAAAAGCCTAGCGCGGCTTGCCGAGTCAAACGTCAGGGTTAAAAACGTCGTAAATCCGCCGTGCAGCGTGGCAACATAAGCTGCGCTTTCGAAAATTTTTCTAACGGCTTTTTGAGTCAGGTTTTCAGTGAGTCGAGCGCCCGACATTGGCGCAGGGGCATCTTGGGGGCGTGGCTGAACGAAAATACCAGCGCGATATTTTCCCGACCACGATTGGTGCAATATCCGGAAACTGCGCCCGCGTTCTGATAATTGATGCTTTCGATAGTGCTTGTAAGCGTCGTGGTGCGTCTCGGGCGGTTGGTCTGCAAAACTGAGGCCGATGGTTCCGCCGTTGGCTTTGTGTTGAAGGTGCTTAGCCTGATTTGCAATCAGGGTACGCCTTTCGTCTTCTTTCGACGGTGTCGGACTTTTGCACCCTTTGACAAGCCTAGTCTTTCCGTCGCTTTGCTCCGCCGCTGCGCGGGCTAGTTTGGTGGTTTCCATCGTTAGGCCGAAGCGATCACAATGAAGTGAATGCGCACGGCGTAACTTTGCGTTTTCATCATCAAACCATGATTGATGTGTTTCACCTTTGGGCGGAACACTTAAACGCTTAGATAAAACATCGCCGGAAACTAAAGTTCCGGCGATGAATCGAATGTCTTTAATGGTCAAAGTATCAGGGGCTTTCGCCCCTTCTACCATGACGCGTGGGGTGTCTGGGTTTAAGGCGTCCAACAGCGTAACCCCATGATTTGTATTTTCATTAGGGCAAATCTTGTTGCAGTCAAAACGCTTTCAGCAAAATCTATTGATCCTGTATCGCCGCTTTTAATGGCGATATCTAAATCAAGTTTGTTTGTGTTTAATTCGTTGTTGAGTAATAGAGCGGCCTCGCCAAGCGCGTTAGCTTCCGAAAAATATAGAGCTGACTTAATCATGCGCCCACACCTCGTGCTAACAGCGCACGTTTGGCGGCGATTTGAAAGCGGCGGCTGTATCGAAGGTCAGGACAACCAAACTTGCGATCAGGGTCTTTTTTAAGCCCCAAGTCAGCGCGAATTTTATCGATCCATTTTTGATGGTCTGTTTCGTGGTTCATATCTGCATCCCCATGCGATTAATGTCTCAGGGAAAGCGTATATCAACCGTTTGGCAGTATTCAACCGCGTGGCACTATGGCGATGATCATTTTGTCGCGCTAGAATTAACAAACTGAGCAATACAAGAGGGGATGGCATGAGTTACGTTACTGAGCTAATGGACAACGTTAAAGCAGCATGCAAACTGCCTTCCGACTATGCCCTAGCAAAAAAACTAGACGTTACCCCCGCCGCTGTATCAAAATGGCGTTTACACCGCTCATTTCCCGACTGGGACTCAGTTTTTAAGATGGCGGATTTGCTCCAACTCGACGATCAAAATGTCGTGTGCAAAATGCTAGAAGAAAAGAACGAAAACCCCCGCGTAATCAATGCCTTACGACAAGCCGAAGCTTCCTAAAAAACAGTTACCAGTTTATACATAATGCGCACTATGATTGTTGGAACTCTTTAGTAGTGTCATATCTGAGCCCATTAGAAATGTCATGCTCAACTAAGCCTTGGATCTTTTTCTCAGCAGAGTTTTGAGATGCGGCAGATATTTTAGGACTGAATGAGCGCCAGGTTCAACGATTGATGAATCGGCATCATGCTCGAAATAACCAGTTGCCTACCAATCTCGGTAAATTGGTTTTGAAGTTAGTTCGAGAAATATATTTGGACTTCTCCCCAACATTGGCAAAAGAGAAATTCAACAACCTACATCAATTATTAGTGACTGGTTTGGCTTAGTTTCTTTGAGGCTTGGTCGTCTCGCTGTCCGAAGAGTCAAAACCACAATCATTCGCCATAAATTGAAGTACTACAGAGCTTACACTGGGGTGGCTCTTTATGTAGCTTTTGATCTTGGATGTCCTGTTTTTAAATTTTCTCGCATGTTGTCTGATTCTTTAACGAACAACGCGTAGAGCGCACTATACTCCTTCAAAATATCGATCAGTTCGTTTAGGTCTTGTGGATCGCTAGGCGTAACAACATAAAGGTTACCTGATTTAACGCCATGAATATTTAATGAAGCATCCCAGAAAAATTCATATTTTGACAGCTTTTCCATAAGATCACTCAAACAGCCTAGCTTTGCTCCATCAAGTTCTACTTCATAACAATATGCCCAATTGAAAGTATTTAATTGGACATCCTCATTGTGTTGTTCACCGTCTTTATTCTCATAGGTTATTATGTAGTGGCCTTTTTCGGGAAGCGACGTATCTACTCTGGGATACTGTATAGCGCGGGAAAGCTCAAAGGATGAGCTAATATTTGTTCTCAATTCGACAACATCAGAATGCAAAGACATTGAAAGGATAGTAATAGCGACGCCTGATTTTAGCCAACGTTGTAATTCTATTTTACTATTAAAATGGTTAGTCCTAGCCATTAAAACCCCATTTGAACTTAAAAGCCCCTTTTAGAACGGGCTTTCGTAACCAAAGATTTTCACCCCCTAAAGGCGAGCTTATAGACTTCACAAAGCTTTAACCCGCACCGACACATCCACTCCCCGACTGTCTACTTGCTCAATCTCCTGCCAACCCAATTTTGCGTATAAGCCGCCGTCGAGTTGTTCGGTTTGAAGATGCAGTTGCTTCACACCTAAATGACGCGCCGAGGTGACGATTTGTTGAACCAAAGCACTGGCGATGTGTTGTCCGCGATATGGAGCATCAACATATACGCCCCCTATCCAATGTTCTTTATCTGGGTAGATACTCATTTCATGAAAGCGTAAGTGTGCAGCGCCAACGGGTGTTGTTCCATCCATGGCGATAACCAGGAGCGGAATTTTATCGATGTTTAAGTAGTCGCCGAGTTTTTGTGTGAAGTCTTCAAGCGACGCATTAGCAAGCGTGCCCCACTCGTTAAAGTACCAATTGGCGAGCGTTGGGATGAGTTCGGGTTTGTCTGCGAGAAAGACAAATTCTATGGGTTTAGTCATTTGCCACCGTCCAAGTCAGCGAGTTGGCGCTTGGATTTGATCCAAGAATACAGGCCATAGAAAATACCGCCGAGCGGCCAAATGATGATGGAAGTAGAAAGTGCCGCAATGAAACTTTGCTCTGTAAGCAGAGAGTTGATTAACGCATAGATAAACGCTGTCGGTAACCCCCAAAGCAACAAACCGAAAACGACGACATGCTTTGGGAGCCCCATTGCGATTTTTCTTTCAAGCTTTTCCCTATCTTGATGATTGGCCATGGCTACTTTTCTATTGATGCAAAAGACATTTATGCCTTGTGATGTTCCTCGTGAATAGTGGCTGCCACTATGGTTGCGAGTTCGGTCACAGACATTGAGGTGCTGTCGATTTCGAGGTCATATTGCAGGTGCAATGGCGATGTGGCGAATCCGTGTCTGACTTCGTCGATGGTGCGATCTTCACGCGAGCGTGTGCGACGTTCTAGCTCTGCCAATTCACAGTTCACGCCAACATAGAATCGTTCATGTTGCTCAAATGCCAGATCCATTTGCAGCGCACGGGTTGGCGTGGAAATCACGGCGTCAAAGATGACGCTGTTACCGGCTGTGACCAGGGCATCGACACACGCGAACGCCCCTTTCATCAAGGCATCAACGTCGACCGATTGCCAATCATTTTCTTGATTGCATCGCGTTAACACTGACGAAGGTAACGCATAAACCAGCGTGTCGATGGAGATGTATAACCAATTTTCTGGGAGTAACGTTTCTTGTAAAGCTTTCGAGAGCGTTGTTTTCCCCGCCCCAGATGGACCATCAAGTACAATAAGATTTGGGCGCATAGAATAGACTCGTTATTATGTTTTTAGTTGTATATATGATTTGCTCCTAACTGTTTATTTGAAAGAAATTACGCTTTAATCGCCGAAAAAGTGCGACTCATATCCATAATGTTTCACATGTGAGTCACTATTTGTGTGACTCAGGTCACTTTGTAGATTGGTATTCTTGGTAGGCATTGGCGGTGTTATCACCACAGTGATTATGTCGAAACGGCCAGTAAATAAAGAGAGTTTTTAAGGAATTATTTCAATCAAACATATAAGTTATAGTGCATTAAGAGGGTGTGTGTTTATAACCAATAAGTCTTATTTTGTTCATTGCTGGTAAACAATACAGGCAGATCACCTATATCCGCAGCGTCAATATCGACAATTGGTTTTGCGGTGACAATGTACCTTAATGGGCCGTTGAATGTAATAGAATCAAATGGATAACAGGTCACTAAGGTTAGCCTATTATCGGATGTGTTCTCTACCCATTGAACTTCTGACTCATGAGCAATGGCGACATTTGAAACTCGGTAGGTTCTTTGTAACCCTTCCTGAGTTTCTAGCTGTAACTCATCTCCTATTTTCGTTTGTGCCAACGATGAAAAGTGCGTGTCGTTGTGCCCGAAAATCACCACGTTACCCTTTTCATGCGGACGAGCCGTATTCATTTGTAACGTTGGACCGAACGCTAAGTTTCGCGCATTGGCACCGGCGAGCACCCATAAAGGCTCGTCTCCATTCATCGCTAAGGTCGCTGCAGGAAACGTATCCGCCCACGGCCATGGTGCTTGATTCTTCCCTGTCTCTTGCTGATTATCCCATGCATGAACAATAAGGAACTGTGCCAAATGTGCTTTCGCTTTAATGTACAAACCATTCGCCATCAGGATGCTGCCGCATAGAAATACGCTAGCAAGCATCAGTTTCCATAGGTTATTCGGCCAGATCCGAGCAAGAATAGTGTTCATCCTTATACTCCTACGTCATCGAATTGATGATTCGTGTTTCGACGCAACGGTGAAAGCAGCATCACCACCAAGCTTGCTAACATCATCAATACGCCCCCCCATAGAAGTACATCACTCCCAAGCCCACTTTGTAGCATCACGCCATTGTTTTTGGGTAAATGAGGGCGCACTTGGTGCGCTTTTGCTTTTTGCTCTAACGGGCGGCTTGGCGTTTTATCTATCGCCACCAGAGACGTGTGCTTGGTCACGATGTGATGAGTCAGCCCAAGATCGGTAATTTGATCTTCTTTTTCTTCTGCGCTAAGCAATGGGTTCAATGAAAGGCTTTCGATTTGTTGACGCGCCCACAACACGTTAAGGCCAGAGGCTTTAGCGTCTTCGTTTTTAGGGAGATCGATTTGGTATTCCCACGAATCTTGGTTGAGCAGTCCGTGCAAGTTCAGCGTTTCTGCTCCCTCGGGGATTTTGAATGCTTGAACAAGCGGCTGGGTTTGATACAAATCCGGGATAGGATTTGGCCAAGCATCAACCGGGCTTTCATCCTGCCATGTTATCGCGATATCTTGCATGATGGGTGCAGATAGCTTCTCAAATAGTGGCTTTAGCGCACTTTTCACTTCGGTGATATTACTGATAAACGTGTAAGTGCCCTTTCCACTGATGGCAGCTCGCTGCATCAAAGCGCTGTTTGGTGCAGAACCAATCCCTACGGTAAACAAGCGACGACTACCCAAATCTTGTTGAATGTAGCCATAAAGTTCATCTTCATTACCAATAGCACCGTCTGTGATGAACACCAGTTGATTAATGTGCTCTGGCATGGGTTCGGAGGCAAAAGCTAGCCCTAGCGCGGGGAGCATTTCCGTGCCGCCGTCGGCTTCGATCCCTTTAACCACTCGTGTCACCTTGGCAATGTTGGTGCTCGTTGCTTGTAACGGACTTGGCGATAGCACTTCTGCACTTTCATTGAAGACAATCAGATTAAAATAGTCTGACGGTTCCAAGGTATTCAGCGCATAAACAACAGCTTGTTTGGCTTGCTCCATCGATTCACCGTACATGGAGCCAGATACGTCCAAGATAAGGGTGATGTTCTGCGGCAATGTATTCACGTGTTGAGATTGCGGTGGCATTGCCATTAACAGCCCGTAGCGCTGACCTCTGTCTTCTTGCACAAACATGGCTGCAACAGGCATCGCCGTTGCCTTTGGTCTCCAAGTAAGAACGAAATCCTGATTGGCTATCTGCATGTCACTCAACGAGACAAAATAGCGGCTTTCCGATTGCTTATCGATGTTAAGCGAAGCGTTAGGACTATGAACACCTTCAATAGGCAGCCCCATATTGATGTCAGCATCCAATGTAAAATCAATGGCATCTTCTAGCATGGGGTCTCGATACTCTGTCGTGATTTCATTGGCATCTGACACTTGTTTGGTTGCTACCGCCCAACCATTTTGTAGCTCAGCCAACGGTTCTTGATTAACGCTACGCTCATCCGTTGCTGCTTCAAGTTGTGTTGCGTTTTCAGGTAAGCCTGGAATATAACGTTGAGTGAACGTGGTGGGAAAACGCAAGCTGAACTCGCCATCTTCGTAATGCACGGTTTCTTGATATTCGATTTCCACCACAATGGTTTCATTGGGGGCAATGTTGGCCACGTGCGTAGAAAACAAGTTAGTACGATGCTGCTCGATCAATGACGCTTTCTTGCCTTCGATTGCCGCTTGATTAAATGTTTTCCTCGCGTCTTGTTTCTTTTGGATTTCACCTTCAATGATGCGCTCGCCTACGCGAATGATAAGGTGGTCCACCGCTGCGTTTTGCGGCAAAGGAAAAAGGTATCGGGCGTGAACCCAATCGTCAGTCGGATTGGTGAAGTGCTGTTCTACTTTCACTCGATTCACCAATCCATTTATCACCATACTGGCATTGGTGGCGAGCTGTGGCGCTTGCGTCCACATTGAAGCCTCT
The DNA here is from genome assembly GCF_000621165.1 of Enterovibrio calviensis DSM 14347. Lineage (GTDB taxonomy): Bacteria > Pseudomonadota > Gammaproteobacteria > Enterobacterales > Vibrionaceae > Enterovibrio > Enterovibrio calviensis. Next base: position 428,488 of record NZ_KK211218.1, read on the forward strand.
GAACCTTCCATTTGTATATACAGACCACCTTCTTCTTCATTGGCAAGCACGACGCTTGGAAGAAGCAATATAAACAGCGCAGTCAGAAGCCAGTCAGAAAGTGGCGCTCTAAAGGTTAGCCTTGATAGTTTTACGGATAGCATCGCTGTGTCCTCACTCTTTTTGATAGACACAATTACATCAAATCAATCTGTCACTCACGGGGTGACATTCAGGCAAATAAAGACCAAATGTGGCAATATTGTGGCAATACAAACCTTAAAGTTATAGTGCTTTAACCCATATAAATATGAGTAAATAACTGAGCTACCGAGGTCTAAAGCATGGGTGGGAAACGAGCAAGAGTATTGATGAGAAGTGGCTGTCTTTATTCACCTTTCTATCAGTTCTATTCAAACTTAAAGGTATTTCCCCGAGAATTTTCTAACCCATGTGCTTCATTAGTCACTTGGTTGAAAAATAAGAGTAATTTACATGCCAGTCTTAACGACCAGTTCGGTATATCCCGTGTCAGCATCAAACTCTCGAGCAAATTGGTAAGACGGGAATACCAGAAGGCACACTTCGGCGGTGTGACTCACGATGGTGCCATCAAGCAAGTGTCCGCCCCATGCTCGCCCTTCTTCATCAGCCACTGAAATGTGCAGGTGAAGATGCTCAGGCGTTAATGTGCCAGACAATGACAGTATTTCGAAGCAAGCGTTCTTTTGGAAAACGGTAGTACTGTCTGCGAGGCGCATATTGAGAGACGATAAACAACCAACAACGGAAACAACGCATCCGGCTTGAATCTGATTAGCTTTAACGGCATCGAAGATGGATTGTTTTAAGTCAGCCCCTCGCGTTAATCGGAATGCGATGGGCTGAACGGATGATGACAGGATCACTTGAAAGACTTGTGAGGAAAAATGTTGCGAATGCGCTGCTGCACTTTGGAATCAATACCCTTTGAGAAAACCAACTTGGCAGGCTTGAAGCGATTACGGTAAACCTTCACCGTGCCATCAATCGGGGTTCGCTTGTTGATTTCAGTACAATCATGCAAGAAACCCTGAGGGATTTTACCTTTGGTTTTAACTAAGGTGCCGTTTTTGAACGAAATGAGAATGATTGGGCGGTCAATGGCGATAAACACAAACAACGCGATAAAACTACCCGCCAGAAAGTACTCCATGGATGTCACCTTACATATCTAACAAACTGCTTAAATCTTTCTTCAACGCATCCACTTTCTTGTTTGCGTTTTGTGACCGGTTTGCCTCTCCGATCAAATACTCAATGGTATCTGATAATGTGGCATCAAGTTCTTGCGCCTTGATTGACAGCTTTTCCCACACGCGGAAATCCAAGTCGATAGACTTTTTACGGGTATGTTCTTGTTCTGCATTGAAATGGCGCTTTCGCTTCGCGCGGATAGCTTGCTTGAGCTTGATATCAAGCTCTGGAGACATATGCTCACCAATCCATTCAATGACTTTGGTTGGCTCATGTTCGAGTGCAAGAAGCGATTTAACTGCTGCGTCGACTTCGCTGGTATCCACATAACGGGACACATTGAAGCCTTCTTTATGCTTCTTGACCAGATAGCTCCATTTCCATCCAGCTTCTAGATTTTCAAGTTGTTGATATTTCATATTTTTAATTATTTATTGTTGAGAGCGAAAATTATGTGAAATACAGTGACAGCGTAACAGTAGATTACTTTTTAATCAAATACTGCGTCGGTTATCTTATTGATATTTTCGTCGGCTAGCTCACAAAGTCAGCGAAGGACTACCCTAAACTTCGATTTAGTTTCTCGAATCATGACAAGCGCTTATCTTCGCTACTTTGCCGAGTGTTATTCATCTATAATGCCTCCATCGCAAACCCCCAAAGGTAGAAACCCAGACGTATGCAAGAAGTTACCTGGCAGTCCGTTGTTCCTCAGTTCTCTCACGTAGAGCAGCACATAGAAAACTATGCTTCGCTAGACGCCATTGCGCCCAGCGCCCTACAACCTCGACTGAAAGACAGCATTCAACGAACTGTTCACGAGTCGCGTTTCCCTCGCCTTTTGCTCGTCACTGCGCCTGATGTTCACGACTACTTTACCTTGGTAGAGAAAATGGTTGTTGACCACCTACCTCGCCCTGATATGCCCGTTGTTTTGGCAGAGAATTTTAATGAAACTCAACTGTTTGGCGCAGTTTATCCTAACCAGCAAGATGTGACAACGTCACATACTGTACGAGGTCTTCTTCATCAAGCCAACGGCGGTGTGCTGGTTATCTCGCTAACAGGTATCATTAGCCAACCTAATATTTGGAATCGCCTTAAGAGCGTTATCTCGACGAATACGCTTCATTGGCACTGTGCGAAAGCTGACACCTACTGCGATCTGCCCGCCCCTGAAGACGTTTCAGTGAGTGTGATCGTGATTGGTGACCGAAGCCTGATGGCTGATTTTGAATCTGGTGAGCCTGAATTGCACGGAATCAGCAGCTATTGCGAATACGAGCAAGATTTCCACGTTAATGCCGACAACATTGATGATTACTTGTCCGTGGTTAAAGGCTTTCAGCAGCAATTCGATGTGAAACCGCTAACCAATGGCGCAGTAAAGCGCTTCATGCAAGCCGGTGCGCGTTTTGCGGAAGATCAGGATCGTCTGCCTCTTTGCCCATTGTGGATTCAAACCATTTTGAGAGAAGCGGATTACCAATCGAACGAAGATGTGATTTCTGAATCCGATCTCGATGCGGCTATCTCTGCCAAATACTTCCGCGAATCCTATCTGCCCCTTCGCGCTGTTGATGACATCCATAAAGGTCAGGTCTTTATTGATACTGAAGGCGAACACATCGGTCAGGTCAACGGTTTAACCGTGATTGAAATGCCAGGCCATCCAATGGCTTATGGTGAACCTGCCCGCATTTCATGTGTGGTTCACTTTGGCGATGGCGACATTGCCGATGTTGAGCGCAAAGCAGAATTGGGCGGTAATATTCACGCGAAAGGCATGATGATCATGCAAGCCTTTGTTAGCGCCGCTTTGGATTTAGACGAGCCTTTGCCTTATTCGGCGTCGATTGTATTTGAGCAATCTTATTGCGAAGTCGACGGCGACAGCGCATCACTCGCCGAATTGTGTGCTTTTGTCAGTGCCCTTGCTCAGCAACCTATCAATCAAAGTATTGCGATCACCGGTGCTGTTGACCAATTTGGTCGCGTACAAGCGGTTGGCGGGATCAATGAGAAGATTGAAGGCTTCTACCACATCTGTGAGCACCGTGGCTTATCTGGCGAGCAAGGCGTTATCTTACCGATGACAAACCTTAACGCTCTGTGCCTCAGCAAAGACGTTACCGAAGCAATCCGTGATGGCAAGTTCCATATTTGGGCAGTCGAAAATGTCGAAGAAGCTTTCCCTCTTATCACCGGCATGCCATTTAGCGGCGAAGAAGGCGATGAAGAAACGGAAACCTTGTTGGATAAAATCGCGTTAAGAATCGATATGTTCCATCATGGTGAGCATCGTCACATATCACTAATTAATAGGTTAAAAAACTTATTCACCAAACACTGATCAGAGTTGTCTAGCGTACACGTGTACGCTAAAGTGCCTTTAACTTATTTAGGAGCTATGTAACGCCAATGAAACCGAACTCTTATGACCGTAATGACCTGATTGCCTCTAGCCAAGGTGAACTTTTTGGCCCTGGACGTCCTCAACTTCCAGCACCAAACATGCTGATGATGGATCGCATCTCAAACATCACCGACGAAGGTGGTGATTTTGGCAAAGGCTTCATCGTTGCGGAATTGGACATTACACCAAACCTTTGGTTCTTCGATTGCCACTTCCCTGGTGACCCAGTGATGCCAGGTTGTTTAGGTCTTGATGCTATGTGGCAACTCGTAGGCTTCTTCCTTGGTTGGATGGATGGCGAAGGTAAAGGCCGTGCACTAGGTGTAGGTGAAGTGAAGTTCACTGGTCAAATTCTGCCGACAGCTAAAAAAGTGACTTACGAAATTCAAATGAAGCGTGTTATCAACCGTAAATTGGTGATGGGCGTTGCAGATGGTCGCGTACTCGTAGATGGTAAAGAAATCTATGTCGCAAAAGATTTGAAAGTAGGTCTATTCAAAGACACCTCTTCTTTCTAATCTCCTTGCCATAATCGTCTTAAACCGCCCTCGTGGCGGTTTTTTTGTATCATCCAACCTCCCTTTCATTTTGCTACCGTTCATCTCACACGGTGTCTTATAGCCCTCGAAACAGGGACTCCCTCTACATGGTTAGGTATACCCATGATACTTTTTTCACAATGCCATTCAATTTAATTAGTTATAGTGCGTTAAGGGTTTAAATAAAAGCCCCGATAACGGGGCTGTCAAATGTGCATTAAAAGAAAAGTATTATTTCATCGACGACGCTTTTGTATCTCTGCCATCACGCCAACCTCCTAGCCATTGGCTGCGTGCGTCCGTGGCTTGATAAGGACATGTCTCAGAGGATCGACCGCTTACACCAGCTTGGTAGCCTTTCGCTTGTGCTCGCTCTAAACGATCTCGCTTCTGTCTTTTCATATTTCCGCCCTCTTATCCTTCGATAAACGATTCTTTACGGTACGGCTTCACTAACGTTACTCATTTGTGAATCGCACCATTTAAGAGTCAGGCATGGTCAATAAATAATCAAGTATGAACTAGCTCATCCAACAAAAATTTGTGAGGATGAGCCAAAAACAAACATTACTTTCTTTTTCTGAAAACGCCGCCTAAGCCAAGAAGAACAAGGCCTAGCACACCGATACTACCGCCGCTACGGGTGATAACGTTTTCTTCAACTGGACGAGGAGTAATATCGCCACCAGGCAAACGTGTCAATTTCACAGCCACCAGCTCTTCTTCGCTGTCACAAAGTGCATTTTGTGCCGTTGAACTATAGCCACCAGCACAATAGAACGCTGACGCTGCTATGTTGCCATTGTCTGCAATATCAAACGCTTCAGCGATACGGAAGTCATTGGCACCACCAGATCCATTGGTCAGATCATCAAGTAGCCAACCACGTTTTCCGTCAAAATCTGCACTTGCTGTGCCATGCGCATAAATATAACCACGCTGGCGACGCTCTCTATCTCGTGAACTCTCGATGTCGACTTTACCCACCAATTCACTATCGGTGTTTAATGCTGCGGCTGTCGCGTTATAGCCACTGAAGAACAATGAACTCTGCATAGTACCAAGTAAGGTTGTTTCTCCATCTTGGCTTATGAAGATGTTCTCTGAAAATGAACCACTATTTGAATTTATATACTTCGCCACACCAACAATCACACCAGCACTGTTGGTGCCAGTAGCCATGCTATAGCTGAAACGCTCACGTTGGTCTTCAAACCCTTTAATAGGTTCTATCTCCCAGCACTTTTCTACCGAAACACCATTTTTCAAATCACTAATACAGTTTGAAAACTCAGGTACAGGTATGAACTGAACCGCTCTCGCATAGAAGCGATTGTCGTCATAAGTAGAATAACCCACCAAATATGGCTTATTAGTGTCACCCCCTAGTAAAGCTGCGCTAAGGACACTTGCTTGAGCCGTGTCATCATCATGACCCGAAGTACCACTTGGGAAGTCACTAACAACCGTTACTGCGTTAATTGCGGTTGTTGGTTCGGCCGTGGTTAGCCATACTGCAGCTTGATTGGCAAATTGAACGTACTGACAAGCTCTATCTGCGTAGTCAACCGTATTTTGGCAGCTGAGCAAACTAGAAAGGGTTGCCGTTGCACCTTCAGGAACTTTTTCTGATTCACCTAGATCAGCCATATTGGCAACTGACGCTGAACCATAAGTGATGGTGACGCCTGCAGCCTCAATTAAACCATTCGCATTAGTTTGACCAATCGTTGGGATAACACCCGTCGCTGAAGCTGGAGGTAGTAGTTCAGCGTCATTGACAAAACCACGGCGAACAAATGCACGGGCATTGTATAAACCTGCATCATAGTATGGGCTGCTAGATGCACCTACAGGGGAGCCTGCATCAGTTAACGAGTTAACAACAACATTTGTGGAATCTGCATTAGGCATTCCTGAAGGAGCAGCACCAGAAACACCATCGCCAAATGGATTTACCGGGCTTCCAACAGTTGCCATACTGTTACTCGAGAAACCATCGGACCAAGCCTCAATTTCTTCTTTTAAACCGCCAACACATACACCAGCGTCAAAATCTGTGCTGTCGCAAACCTCACCTAGATCTTTCAATCCATACCATTTTTCAGCAGACCATGTATTGCATGTGCTGTAGCCAAGGTATCTGTCACAATAGAGATCTAAGTCATCACGACTATTGATAAAATGCTCTACATCTACCATGTAAGGTAGTTCTTCTGAATAGTTGAGCCCCACAGGGCCTTTCAACACTTCAACAGCAATTGTATTACCATCAGGAGAAATGGCTGTTGCCGCAGCGGTTTGACTTGCCGACGCATTGTCTACACGCTCGACAGAATACAGCGCTGCGTTTGCTGTAAGTGGTAAACCAGCCATCGCAAGTGCGACAGCTGAAAGTTTGAATTTGTTGAACTGCATTACTATTCCTTCTGCATCTCTTCGAGTTCTTCCCAACGCTCAAATGCCGTATCCAATTCAGCTTCAACCTCACTCAGTCGTTGCAAGATTGGTTGAGTCTCCTCGGGGCTTTTCTGGAAGAACGCAGGATCGTTCACCGATTCCTGTAACTGCGATATTTCATTTTCCAAGTTTTCAAGAAGTTGTGGAAGTGCTTCTAACTCTCTTTGCAACTTGTAAGACAGTTTTTTGGCGACTTTAACGCTTTCAGCTTGTTTTTTAGGCGCTTCTTCTTTTGAAATCTCTTTCTTGGTTTGAGGTTTATCGGCACCAATCGTTTGACGATAGTTTTCACGTTGCTGCATCGCATCATGATAACCACCCACAAACTTGTGAATGACACCCTCACCTTCAAACACCCAGCTATGCGTTACGGTGTTATCAACAAACTGACGATCGTGACTCACCAACAACAATGTACCCTGATAGTTGGCAAGCAATTCTTCCAAAAGTTCCAACGTTTCGATATCCAAATCGTTGGTTGGTTCATCGAGAACCAATAAGTTACATGGTTTAAGGAATATTCGCGCAAGCAGAAGACGGTTTTTCTCTCCGCCCGATAGCGCTTTTACTGGCGTACGCGCACGACGTGGGTGGAATAGGAAGTCTTGAAGGTAACCCAGTACGTGACGCTTACGTCCACCTACTTCAACTTCCATCTTGCCTTCCGCTAAGTTATCGACCACGGTTTTCTCTGGGTCGAGTTTCTCACGGTATTGGTCAAAATAAGCCACTTCGAGCTTAGTGCCGACATGGAACTTGCCAGTTTCGGAAGTCAGATTACCCAACATCAGTTTCAGCAAGGTACTTTTGCCACAACCATTAGGACCAATCAGCGCAATACGATCACCACGCATCACATTAAAGCTAAAGTCTTCAATTAAGTTCTTACCATCGAACTTAAAGCTGATGTCTTTCGCTTCAAATACAATTTTGCCGGACTTAACTGCTTCATCAACCATGATATTGGCATTACCCAACACTTCAACGCGCTCTGAACGTTCACGGCGAAGCTGTTTAAGGGCACGCACACGGCCTTCGTTACGCGTACGACGGGCTTTAATCCCCTGTCTAATCCACGTTTCTTCTTGGGCAAGTTTCTTATCAAACTCGGCGTTCTGATCAGCCTCTACGCGAAGAGCTTCTTCTTTACCTTCGAGATACTTTTCGTAATCGCCAGGCCATGAAGATAACTGACCACGGTCCAAGTCAACGATGCGCGTTGCCATAGAACGAATGAACGCACGGTCGTGCGAGATAAAGATAATCGAGCCTTTAAAGTCTTTGAGGAAGTTCTCTAGCCACAAGATAGTTGCAACGTCTAGGTGGTTAGTCGGTTCATCCAGAAGCAGAACATCAGGTTCACACACGAGCGCACGTGCTAGTGCAGCTTTACGCTGCCAACCACCTGACAATTCAGAGAGTTTCTTCGAACCATCCAGCTTTAGGGCATCTAGTACCATGGTTAGTTGGTTTTCGAAATGCCAAGCGCCGCTATGATCAAGTTGATCCTGCACTCTCGCTAATCGGTTGATGTTCTTCTCACTAGGGTCCGTTTCCATCAGACCGAGCAATTCGTGGTACTGCTTCAGTAGCGCCCCGGCTTCTGCCAAACCTTCAGAAACGTAGTCGACGACCGTTCCCTCCGCGTCGCGCGGAGGATCTTGCTCTAAACGAGAAACTTTCAAATCTTGTTGACGATTAATACTGCCGTCATCAAGTTGCACCGTACCGTGAATGACTTTCATTAAAGTCGATTTACCGGCGCCATTTCGACCGACGAGACACACGCGCTCATTAGGCTGCAATACGAATTCTGCGTGATCGAGTAAAGGATTGTCGCCATAAGCGAGCTGAGCGTTGGTGATGTTAATCAATGCCATGTTTAACTAACCATGTTGTTAAAGCGAAAGAATCAAAAGGCCAGTTCAGTTCTTCAATGACTGAACCGTCTTTGGTTTGAAATGAGATAACAGGAATAGTGACGCCGTAACGAGAAAACAGCGTGTCATCAAACGCAATGTCTATAACGTTCAAAGCAGCGGTTTTACCCGCTGCTTGATACAAAGCCATTGCCTCTTCACAAAGGTGACACCCTTCCGTGCTATAGAGGACTAAGGCCATTAACCTTCCTTGTGTGTAATAATCCAGCAGTTATGGATCTGCTTGTTACGTTCAAAATCCAACGGAATTGAACGATGCGTAATATTCTGCGCAGACAGACCAAGTTCGCTAAGTGCTTCAAGGTCCATCTTAAAGTTACGTTTATTGTTCGAGAACACGATCTCGCCGCCCTGACGTAATAGACGCTTAAGGTCAGACATCAGTTTGATGTGGTCACGCTGTACATCGAAGTTATCTTCCATTCGCTTAGAGTTCGAGAACGTCGGCGGATCGATGAAGATAAGATCATATTGGTTTTGCTCGCTCTCCAGCCATTTCAGGCAATCCGCATGAATGTAGTGATGTTGACGGCCCACTTTGCCATTCAACTTCATGTTACGTTCAGCCCAAGCAAGGTATGTCTTCGACATATCGACAGTCGTGGTTGATTTAGCCCCACCCACTGCAGCATGAACAGTCGCTGTACCTGTGTAAGCAAACAAGTTAAGGAAGTCTCTACCTTGTGCTTTCTCGCCAAGCATCTTGCGCGTATAGCGGTGATCGAGGAACAAACCGGTATCAAGGTAGTCTTGAAGGTTCACTTCCAGCGTGACGTTGTATTCAGTCACTTCGATGAAGCGCTTAGCTTCTCCCAGTTTCTGATACTGGTTCGTGCCTTTTTGCTTTTCACGTGTTTTCAAAATCACGTTATTCGCATTCACACCCGTTACAGCGATCGTTGCGCGAACCGTATCCATCAAACGGCGACGAGCCGTTTCTTCTGGAATGGTTTTAGGTGGCGCATATTCCTGAATCACAATGCTGTCGTTGTAGCGATCGATAGCCACGTTATAGTCAGGCAAATCGGAATCATATAGGCGGTAGCATTGAACACCCTGCTGTTTCGCCCACTTTTCCAACTTTTTAAGATTCTTGCGAAGACGGTTTGAAAACTCAGGCGCAACGTCTGGCTGGTTAACAACGCCTTCTGGTGACACTGTCACCTCACCACGTGCCGTGATTTGATAGGTTTTCATTTCACAATCAAGTGCGCCGTTACGCAGCTTGTAGGTGCTCTCAGCACGCATACGAATGCAGCTAAGTAACTCGTTAGAACCTGAATAGATAGATGCCACAGATCCTTTAAATTGCGTTTTAAGCTGTACACCCAATTGTTGATACAAAGCAATCAGCCCCGGAGTTGTCCCCAAGCGCTCACCGTATGGTGGGTTACAGATGATATGCCCTTCACCGAACCCTTCAGGGTTTTGCAAAGTACTCGCATCAGCTTCTTCAAATTGGATAAGACTACCAACACCCGCGCGGTTTGCGTTCGCTTTTGCCGTTTCAAGCACGCGACGGTCATTATCAAAGCCAAAGAAGCGTGTTTCACATTTCGCTGGGCCTTTCTTTGATAGGAAGGTCACTTCTGCGTGCACTTCCATCCACTCTTCACGATTGAATGATTTCAGTGATTCAAAGCCCCAACGCTTGCGCTTTAGGCCTGGTGCAACTTGAGCAGCAATCATAGCGGCTTCAATCAGCAGAGTTCCTGAACCACACATTGGGTCTAGTAGCGGTTTCTCTGGCGTCCAGCCACTTTTCATCACAAGCGCTGCAGCATTGGTTTCGCGCAGTGGTGCTGCACCTGCTTCAGTGCGGTAACCACGCTGATGCAAGCCGCTACCGACCATGTCGATACCAAGCAAGCCGTCTTCTCGAGATAAGCGCATGTGGATACGCAGATCAGGTTGCTCACGGTCGATACTTGGACGCTCGCGGTCTGCTTTGATGAAGCGATCGACAATGGCGTCTTTCACTTTCAACGCGCCATATTGGCTGTTACGGATTTCACGGTTTGTACCGTTGAAGTCGACAGCAATGCGCTTCTTCTCACTAAAGTATTCTGGCCAGTTAATGGCAGTAGCACCCAGATACAGGTCCATGTCATCACGTACAATGAACTCGCTTAGCACGAGAATGAAGCGTGATGCAGTGCGGCTCCATAGACAGCACTTGTAGAGGGTCTTCTCATCCGCTTTGAAGCGTACGCCCGCATTAACCGCTTTAACGCTGCTTGCGCCAAATTGTTCGAGTTCTTCTGCAAGCAGGTTTTCGAGTCCGCGAGAGGTGATAGCTAAATATTGATTCATGGAAATGTATTCTGAGGGATTTTGCGCGGGATTATACCTGATTTCGTGACGTAGCGCTCTATCCGGCAGGCATTTCTTTTCTTACTGATTTGGCGCTTTTACAGGGACAAAAAGCGTCTTCAGGATAAAGCGTGCTTTAACACATCCAATACCGTATTTCTGGTTATACACACTAAACCCTGCCCATAAAAACTGTTTCCACAAGGAAACACTGGCACGTAAGCCCCGCAGTGAAAGAAGTGGACAGCTAACTGTGCGATTTCACCACTCTATCCCAACAAATTTTGAACAATTAGTAAGCACACACTTATCCACATACCCTTTAAATATAAAGACCACTTACCGGTGTCATTACATCAAATTACCGTCATTGTTTCCCATCGGGAAGCCAATTTACATACTATAATCTGGTATATACCAGCCGTGTTATTTGGTGTAAATCCGCTTGTAAATGAGGAAGTCCTAGTCTGTTTGTTTCCATTTCTATTCGGTTTTTGACTATTTAATATGCAACTCGGCCAGAAATTTCCTGCGTATTGATAACGATTACGTGACAGAGATCACGTGATATTTTGAGTGGAAAGTCGTCATTTGGGGTGGGGATTCTCACATTTGCATATATATGAGACACGTTAACCTCGCGGGTCGTTACTTTTGGATAGAGGTAGCGTAAGCAAAATTGATGGGGCATTTGATGTGTGACTTGGCCTTTGCGTCAAACTATAGGGTTGCGAATGAGGGGATTTTGGCCTGATTGTTCGACGGTAAGCCCTATTGCATTTTGCTATAGAGAGAGTTTATCTAGCGTCCAATCAGCGTCGCTGTCATGTGCAAAGTGATACAGGGTTATGTTTGTTATCGACGTTTGTTATCGACACAAGCCGCACGTCATTTGGAGAGGTGTATACCCAAGTAGCCTAAAGATGCCCGAATATATCTGTGGATTAATGGGTTGCATCGACAAGGGAGTGCTGGGCGAAAAGACGCGAGGATTGGTAGGAAAAGAAAAGAGGCTGATAGAGAAATCTCTATCAGCCTACCAACGCATAATGACCACTGCCGCTATCGTATTGCTGTTGGTATATTGATAGCCGATCATTCATTACTTTTATAGCTTCACAGAACCGCATTTGTTTTGTGTCGGTCAGCGCCAATGGTGTCTCACCTGCATGCATACACAATGAAGCGATACCTGCATTTTCAATCACCAAAAAAGATTCACTGCCGTGCTCGGTTTTCAATGTCACAAGCGAGCCAGCTTCTGCGGCTGAGTACCCTTCTTGTTCCTGGAAAAACCAGCTTTTTGGTAGGAGCGGTTTATGGAAGCGATTTGCTGCCACTGCGTTCAAAACGAGTTCGGCCTTGCGAGGGCCAGATAGAGAAAGCGCATCTACTGCATCAAAATACGCTTGGAAAAGTGATGCGTCATCAACTGAAAATGGGGTTTCAGCAAACGCATCGGGGATGAGCTGTTTGCATTCGATGGCCACTTGGAAAACCATGTCTTCGCCCAAATCTAGCATCAATGCTTGTGCTTCATTATCGAAGTACCATTTCCATGCGTTATTTGGTTTCAACATCGTATTCGCTCCTGCGCTTGCAGAGAATCGGTCCGTGACCACTGAAAAAAAGGTGCTTTGGAGGAAGTGTAATCGGGTTGAGATAAAAAAAAAGGGGAAGTAATCTCCCCCTTTTCGTCCAATTCTTAATTATTTTGATTAAATATTTCTAACGATGTCTTTAACCAAACGTGGACCGTGGTAGATAAAACCAGAGTAAACTTGAACAAGCTCGGCACCTGCCATCATTTTCTCTTTAGCAGCCATCACGGAATCAACGCCACCCACACCAATGATTGGCAATTTACCATTGAGTTCTTGATGTAAACGGCGGATCACTTCGGTGCTCTTATTTTGAACAGGACGACCGCTCAACCCACCCGCTTCATGTGCGTGAGGCATTCCCTCAACCATGGTGCGATCTAATGTGGTGTTGGTGGCAATCACGCCATCAATATTATGGCGAACCAACGCGTCGGCAACTTGTACCAATTCGTCTTCGCTCATATCAGGTGCAATCTTGAGTGCAACCGGGACATACTTACCACGACTGGTGGCCAACTCCCCTTGGCGAACTTTCAATGCAGCAAGAAGATCATCAAGTGCATCGCCATATTGCAGCGAACGTAACCCTGGTGTATTCGGTGAGGAAATATTCACCGCGATATAACCTGCGTGGTCGTAGACCTTATCCATACAGATCAGATAATCGTCTTTACCGTTTTCTAATGGCGTATCTTTGTTCTTGCCAATGTTAATACCAATGATACCGTCGTATTTGGCTTTCTTAACATTTTCAACCAGCGCATCAACACCATGGTTATTGAAACCCATACGGTTAATGATACCTTCGGCAGGAATCACGCGGAAAAGACGTGGCTTGTCATTACCATCTTGCGCTTTAGGCGTTACCGTCCCTACTTCGATAGAGCCGAAACCCATCGCGCCAAATGCATCAATACATTCGCCGTTCTTATCTAAACCTGCTGCGAGTCCAACTGGGTTTTTGAAATGCAATCCCATGACCTGAACGGGACGAGGAGGTAAATTTTGACGATAAAAAATATCGAGAGGAGTACCAGTGAAGCGAGATAAATTCTTGATTGCCAGCTCATGAGCATGCTCTGGGTCTAACTGAAAAATTGCCGATCTGGCGAGGCGGTACATCATGTAACCTCCAAAAAAAAGCCCCGTATAAACGGGGCTGTATTATCAACACTTTGTCGATCTAATTCAAATTTAAAAGTGTAAGTTCCCGCAATGCAACGGAGAATTTAGCAAATTCGTGGGCTGAGCCTACTTTAAACTCGGCAACGATGCTTTCCCAACGTCCCAAACTGACTGCATGCTCAACCATCCAAGACTCAAGACCCAACTCAGCGCTCTCACCTTTTTTCATATCTTCTAGGATATGCGCGGTCAAAACACGTTGTTGCCAATCGAGATCTTCTCGGAACGAGGCACGGGCCAATGCTTGCCAATGGTTTTCCACCGGCTGATTGGTAATTTGTTTGAGGAACCAGTGCAGTGACAAGGTATCGCCCAATACAAAGTACAAACGCGCAACCACATCGAATGGCTTATTCATCTGCTCGGAGACTTGCGCCAGATCGAGACCAGCAAACAAGCTACTCAAACGGGCAACTTTGTCGGCGATAGCCTTCGGCACCCCAAGAACGATGTACTCTTCAGCTTGCTCTTCGTGCTCTTTGATTTCAGCCGGAACCAAATAGGTTTCTAAGTTCTCAGTTAAGTTCTTAACTGCAGGTTTATAGAACGCGACTTGATCCTCAATGCCCTTGCCTTTCATTGGATTACGAAGGATCCAACGCGATGCTCGACGAAGCATGCGACGACAGCGGTACATCACAGCGTATTGAATCTGCGCAGGCAATTGGTTATCGAGCGCACGAATATCTTCAAAGGTCTTGTCGAACTCGAAGACTTCATTGGCAATTGCATAAGCCGAAGCAATGTCACCGACACTCGCGCCCGTTTCATCTTGCATACGAGTGACGAAGTTAAAGCCCATCACGTTAGACATTTGGTTTGCCAACGTTGTAGCAATGATTTCACCACGTAGCGGGTGCGTTTCCATTGCTTCTCGATAGTTACGCTGTAACTCTTTCGGGAAGTAAGCGGGTAACATTTTGCCGAAGTGCGGGTCTTGGGTGATTTGCTCAACCACCAGCTGCTCTTTAAGCACCATTTTACCGTAGGCCACCAGCACCGCTACTTCGGGGCGAGTTAAACCTGTACCATGCAGTTGACGCTCTGCCAACGTTTCATCGTCAGGTAAATACTCTAATTGTCGATCAAGCTTGCCGTCTTTTTCCAAGTAATGGATAAAGCGAATTTGCTCTTTCAACAATGCCGCTTTTTGATTACTGGTAACAGAAATGGATTCGCTCTGACAATACGCATCGTCCAACACGATATCGCCGACTTCATCTTCCATACGTTCGAGTAATTCATTACGTTGTTTGTAGGTAAGATCCCCTGCTGCAACTAAACCATTGAGCAAGATCTTGATGTTCACTTCGTTATCCGAGCAATCAACGCCACCTACGTTATCAATGAAGTCAGTATTCACCAGACCGCCATTCATCGCGAATTCGATACGGCCTAGTTGGGTCATGCCCAAGTTACCGCCTTCACCGATGATTTTCGCACCTAGCTCATTACCGTTAAGGCGAAGACCATCATTGGCGCGGTCACCCACTTCGGTATGTGTTTCAGACTCAGATTTCACATAGGTGCCGATACCACCATTCCAAAGCAGATCCGTTTTTGATTTCAGGATCTGTTTGATCAACTCGTTTGGCGCCATTGATTGCTTACGCACGCCTAACATTTTCTGAATTTCCGGTGACAAATCGATAGATTTCGCTTTACGCGAGAAAATACCGCCCCCCTTAGAAATCAGTTTGGTGTTGTAGTCTTCCCAGCTCGAACGCGGAAGTTTGAACAAACGATCGCGTTCTACCCATGATTTTGCTGAATCCGGCGTTGGGTCAATAAAGATGTGGAGATGGTTAAACGCGGCTTGTAAGCGAATATGCTTAGACAGCAACATGCCATTACCAAACACATCGCCCGCCATATCGCCAATAGCGACACAGGTAAAGTCCGTTTCTTGGCAATCAATACCAATTTCTCGGAAGTGGCGTTTCACTGATTCCCAACCACCTTTCGCGGTGATACCCATAGCTTTATGGTCATAGCCATTAGAGCCACCGGACGCAAACGCATCACCCAGCCAGAAGTTATATTCTTCTGATACCGAGTTAGCAAGATCCGAGAATGTCGCCGTCCCTTTATCCGCAGCAACAACCAAATACGGGTCATCTTCATCGTGGCGCACCACATTGACTGGCGGCGTTAACTCGCCCTCAATGATGTTATCGGTGATATCCAATAAGCCGCGAATAAATATACGATAGCAACGCTGACCTTCTGCGAATATTTCATCACGTCCACTCAAAGAGTGTTGCTTCTTACAGACAAAACCGCCCTTGGCACCAACGGGAACGATAACGGTATTTTTCACCTGTTGCGCTTTCACCAAGCCAAGGACTTCGGTACGGAAATCTTCTTGACGATCCGACCAACGGAGACCACCACGTGCAACCTTACCGCCACGTAAGTGAACACCTTCAATGTCTGGTGAATAGACAAAGATTTCAAAGAAAGGAACCGGTTTTGGAATCTCTGGAATGTTCGATGGTTGCAGTTTCAAAGACAGATAATCTTTAAACTCACCCGTCACTTTGTCTTTCTGGAAATAGTTCGTACGCAAGGTCGCGAGGATCATTTCCATGTAGCGACGAATAATACGATCATCATCCAAGCTCTCTACATTCTCGAGCTCTTCTTCTATCTGACTGATTATTTTCGCCTGTTCTTTCTCGCTATTCTTTGACGGTTTGAAGCGAGTATTAAACAAGTTAACAAGATATTGAGCCAAATCTGCATGAGACGCTAAGGTGTCTTCAATATATGTTTGACTGAATGGGAATGCCACTTGACGCATATAGCGGGCATAAGAACGAAGTATGGTAACTTCTCGACCCGTCAATCCTGCATTTAGCACCAAACGGTTAAAGCCATCGCTTTCCAACCTTCCGTGCCAAATGGACGCGAAGGCATCTTGGAAACGATCGCGCGCTTCTGAAAGATCAAAGCCATTGCTTGCACTATGAAGCATCGAGAAATCGAGGATCCAGAACACATCACCGGTCGTCGTCGTTACCTTGTACGGTGATTCACCGATAACACGTAAGCCAAGGTTTTCTAGCATTGGCATTACATCAGACAAGTGAATCGCTTCGTCTTTTTGGAACAGTTTAAGACGGACAGCGCGAGACGTTGCAGGTTCTTCCTGTGGTCGGTAGAACAGCATATCCAGCTTATTGTCTTCACCTAGGTTTTCCAATCGCTCGATATCAGCCACAGCCGAACCCGGCAACATGGCTTCTTTGTATGAACGAGGGAAAGCACCAAGGTAACGTTTTGCAATTGGCGTACCGCTATTCTCACCAAAATTTGCAATGACAGATTCTTGTAGACGATCATCCCAAGAAGACGCGGCTTCAGTCAGGTTCTGCTCCAATTTCTTCACATCAATATCAAAGTTGTTGTTATCAACACGCACAATGTAATGAGTTCTGGCTAACGGGCTTTCAGAGAAGAACGTATTGAATTCAACTTCCTGTTCCGAGCCAAAGTAGTTCTTCAAAATACGTTGAGCCGCGATACGGAACTCAGTGTTATAGCGTTCACGCGCTACATACACCATGCACGAAAAGAATCGTCCGAACGGGTCACGTCGTACAAATATTCGCAACATATCGCGATCTTGCACCTGCACGATGCCCATACCAATGTCGAGCATTTCTGCTTCAGACGCTTGGAACAGTTCATCACGAGGAAAGTTTTCTATGATGTTAGCGAGGGCTTTCCACGAATGCGATCCTTGGTAGTAACCACTGATCTCAAGGATCCGCTGCACTTTATTTCGCAGCACGGGGATCGCATTGGTCGCTTGGTTATATGCAGCAGATGCATAAAGACCGTGAAAACGGTGTTCACCGACCACATTGCCTTTCTTATCAAAACTCTTAAGGCCGATGTAATCCATATATGCCGGACGGTGAACGCGAGACTTGCTGCTGCCTTTATTAATGATCAGCAGTTCTTTGCGGAGCGCTGTTGCGCGTGCCGACTCTGGCATCGCAGACAGCTTAATGCCTGGTCGTTTAAGATCTAGCTTCTTCGCCAAACCCAAACCTTGTTCATCAGAGGCTTTAAGTTCGTGGTCACCTTCTATGGCATTCAGCTCATAATACTTGTAACCCATAAACGTGAAATTGTGAGAGCCAATCCATTGGAGAAACTCAACCGCTTCATCTTGACGTTCTTTGTCGACAGGCGGCTTATCTTTCTTAAGCGCTGCAATCAATTCCTGCATTTTGGCTTGCATCGGTTGCCAATCATTAACGATAAGCGCTACATCGTTGAGCGTTTCTGTTAATTCAGCTTCCAGTGCGGCCATTTCTTTCTTGCTGGTCATGCGGTCGATTTCTAGATGGAAGACGGTTTGACGAACCCCCTTCTCACCAGCAAGCTCGACAACATTTCCACCACTGTCTTTTAATACATGCAACGGCCCATTGAGCATGAGGTGCGAAGCAATATCTAGACGATTCAAAGCCATGCGAACTGAATCGACCAAGAAAGGCGCATCCGGCGTAACAATTTCAACGATCGTATGTGTTGACTGCCAGCCATTGCCACTCAGTGTAGGGTTGAATACCTTTACAAAGATCTTATCTTGTTCGAACGTATTTAGATGATGCCACAGGCTGATAACAGCGCCGTAGAGGTCGGATTCATTCCTTTCCTGTAAATCATCATCTGAGATGGGACCCAAAATCCTTTTTGCCAAAGTTTCTACGAGTGGTTGTTGTTTCTTGTCCAGTTTTTCACCAATGAGGTGATAAACTTTTTCAAGCAACACCGGCACAATAGGGTCACGCGCGGTCATGGTTTACTCCATATATTTTTTATGTAATCGCTATGAGTATAGAAGTTAATTAGTCTTTGCGACGTATGGAGTAGTTTACGACTTAGTTAATAAATTCGTTACATCAAATAACGTTAATTGGATTCGAGTTTTTGGATATGTGATTGCCGTACGGTTTACGCTATTTGTTCAAGAGATTTAAAACGATTGGCGCCATCAATAATGAGACGAAAGTTCCCTTTTAAGCCTCTTTGAGTAAGGTATGGACGTAGTCGCGATGCAGGCAGTTGCAGTGTTAACCCTTTGTCTGTTCTCACGACAACGGTAGAAGCAGCGCCAGCATAATGTTGCAGAAAGACATGGTATGAGATATCCAAAGTAAATAAATAGACATTCGCGTTCATAAAAAAAGCCGTCTCCTGTGTGACGGCTTTAAATTACTTATTCCTGCGATTTTATCAAGTGCAGTCTTTACACTTCGAGTGCTTTATTGATTTTCTCGTAGAGATCTTTAGCAAGGTTATCTAACGATGCCAGTCGTTCGAGTTGAGCACGCATCAATGACTGACGATCACGATCAAAGCGCTTAAATTTCAGCAAAGGATCTATAAGTCTTGACGCCACTTGAGGGTTAGATTCATTTAGTTGAATCAAAATGTCAGACAAGAACTGATAACCAGCCCCGTCTTTTGCGTGGAAATGAACAGGGTTGTTGTTACAGAACGCCCCAATCAAAGAACGCGTGCGGTTTGGGTTCTTCAAGCTGAATGCAGGATGAGACATTTGCGCTTTCACATTGTCCAATGCCCCTTCCGATGGATTGCATCCTTGAAGCAGGAACCATTTATCCATAACCAAACCATCATGCTGCCATTTGTCACTAAAAGCCGCCATGACTGCATCGCGACTTGTTAGTTCTGCATGAGTTGCTGCAGCAAGTGCAGATGCAGTGTCGGTCATGTTGTTTGCGTTTTCAAAATGAGCCGACACCAAACCATTGCCGTTCTCAGTAAGAGCCAAATATCCCAAACACACGTTACGAAGACTGCGTTTGCCAATCGCTTCATGCGTGATGCGATAAGTAGGCTGATTCAATGAATAGTAGATAGCACTCAGTTCATCAGCCAGTGCAGTTGAAAGACTCAGTTTGATGGCATCACGTACTTGGTGAATCGCATCCACATCAACAACGTCGAACCAACCACCGATTTCATTTTCACTCGGCAGTGTCATGACTTCAGCGATAAGCGCTACATCAAGTTCCTCACTCAACAATACACCGCGGAATGCATCGACCACTTCTTCAGGGAAAATGACGCTTTCGCCGGCTTGAACACGAGCAACATTGGTCTTGATGTGTTTAGCCAACAGCATCTGCCCTGCATCCCAACGCGCAAACTCATTACGAGCATGCACCATTAAGAAGGCCAGCTCTTCATCTGAGTATTCATAGTTAAGTGTTACAGGCGCAGAAAACTCTCTAAGCATTGAGATAACGGGTTGCTCTTCCACATTATCAAACACAAAGGTTTGTTCTGCTTCTGTAACGCGAAGAACATTATCCACACTTGAACCGTTACGTTGTAACTCTATAACGTGTCCATCTGCCGCGTAGAATTCAACATCGAATGGAATAAGCAGTGGCTGCTTCTCTTTTTGATCCGCCGTGGCTGGAGTGTGTTGTTTCACAGTGAGAGACAGTGTTTTAGCGGTCGCGTCAAAATCACTGGTAACCGTTAACTCGGGAGTGCCCGATTGGCTGTACCATAAACGGAATTGCGTCAAATCTGCGTCTGAAGCATCTTCCATCGCCTTAACGAAGTCTTCGCAAGTCGCTGCGGTACCATCATGACGTTCGAAATACAGTTTCATACCACGCTGGAAGTTTTCTTCGCCCAGTAAGGTGTGCATCATTCGGATGACTTCACTCCCCTTTTCATACACAGTTAGCGTGTAGAAGTTATTCATTTCAATAACTTTTTCAGGACGAATTGGGTGAGCCATTGGGCTGCGATCTTCTGCAAACTGAGGACCACGAACAATACGAACATTATTAATACGATTCACCGCACGAGAACCAAGATCAGAAGAAAACTCCTGATCACGGAAAACCGTCAACCCTTCTTTAAGGCTCAATTGGAACCAATCACGACACGTGACACGGTTACCTGTCCAGTTGTGAAAGTACTCATGGCCAATAACGGCTTCAATACCCAGGTAATCTGTATCTGTTGCTGTATCTGAGTTAGCCAAAACATACTTGGAGTTAAAGACATTCAAGCCTTTGTTCTCCATGGCACCCATATTGAAGAAATCAACGGCGACGATCATGTAAATATCAAGATCGTATTCAAGATCAAAACGATCCTCATCCCACTTCATTGAATTCTTCAACGACGTCATCGCATGTTCAGCGCGATTCAAGTTGCCCTTGTCTACAAAAATATCTAGCGCGACATCTCGACCGCTTCGGGTTTTGAAGTTGTCGCTCAACAAATCGAAGTCACCCGCGACTAGCGCAAACAAGTAACTCGGTTTTGCATACGGGTCTTCCCACTGAACCCAGTGGCGACCATCCCCCAATTCGCCAGCATCAACTTTATTACCGTTACTGAGTAGAAAAGGAAACGCCGCTTTATCCGCAGTGATTTTGGTCGTGAACTTAGCGAGAACATCAGGTCTATCGAGGTAATAAGTAATACGGCGGAAACCCTCGGCTTCACATTGCGTGCAGTACGCGCCATCGGACAGGTAAAGACCTTCTAACGATGTGTTAGCCGCGGCATCAATGTGGGTTTCAATTTCTAAGTCAAACTCACTTGGCAATTGCGATAGATGCAGACCTTCAGCCGTTTCTTCATAATGCGCCCATGCCTGTCCATTGATTTCTACGCGTTGCAGTGACAGCGCATCGCCATCTAAAAACATAGAATCTGCGCCAGTAACCAACTGCGTGACTCGGCTTTTCGCGATAACACGAGTCGATGATGCTTGAAGATCAAAATCCAAGTCGATATGCGTGATCGTAAAGTCAGGAGCTTTGTAATCTTTACGGTACTTGGCCTGAGGTTGTTGCGTCATGTCAGATTCCTTTTATTGCATAACGAATATCAGCTCGGCAGTTAAATACGCCAAGCTTCTGTTAGATTTTCGGAGTAATCTTCTAAGATACTCACTAACACTGCCTATTGCTATAGCTTCACTGTGCACTGAATAACCAAACGCGCTAGCTTGATAATAAAAAACAGATCGAGATCTGATTATCAATAGGTTGACTACATAGCCCCGTTTGGCGTTAAATTTGCACCCTTAAATATAAACTGCCTGGACCAACTAGGCGAGAATTGCCGCGACCACGCGAACACCCAATTCAGAGGTACTTTTTCAGGCATGCAAACGCCCATTATTTCGTCATTGCTAGACACGGATGCCTACAAGTTAAATATGCAGCAAGCTATTTATCATCACTACCCTGATGTGATCGCTTCTGCCGAATTTCATTGCCGCAGCAATGAAAGTCTTTCTGCATTAAAAGAGAGAATTGAATCTGAAATTGAAGCCTTATCCGCTTTACACTTTACCTCTGATGAACTTGATTACCTTTCTATACTAGGCTTGTATCAATCTGATTATCTAGAATTTTTATCGTCCTTTACATTAAACAAGGACCAAGTAACCGTTTCGATTTCAGACAATCAGTTGGCAATACATATCGAAGGGAAATGGCTTGATATCATCCTTTGGGAAGTGCCACTTCTCGCAATAATCTGCGAGTTACGTTGTCACGAAAAATACCCAAATTCTGGGCCAGAAGACGCCGTTAATCTATTGAAGTCAAAACTCGCTTCCCTGTCTGTGGCTGACACCAACAAGGGATTTCAGTTCGTTGATTTCGGAACCCGTCGTCGCTTTTCCAAAGCCGTTCATCACGCCATCGTTGATCACCTCGTGCACCACTCTGCTCATTTTGGTGGCACATCAAACTTGCTGTTGGCTATGCAATATGGAATTCCCGCAGTAGGAACGCAAGCGCATGAATGGTTCCAAGCTCACCAGCAACTGACCGGTGACTTGGCGGATTCACAGCAATTGGCCCTGAATCGGTGGCTGCAAGAATATCCAAACACCCTAGGGATCGCGCTCACTGACTGCATTAACATGGATGCCTTCTTGAAGGATTTCACTCCTCATTTAAGTCATCAGTTTTCGGGACTTCGTCATGACAGCGGCGATCCGATTGCATGGGGTGAAAAAGCCATTGCGCATTACGAGAGCTTAAGCATCAACCCGATGGAAAAAACGCTTATTTTTTCTGATGGACTTACGATTGATAAGGCTCTAAATATACACCAGCATTTTTGTGGACGAATCAACACGTCGTTTGGTATCGGTACTCAGTTAACCTGCCACCTACCCGACGTTGAAACGTTGAACATAGTTATCAAACTGGTCTCGTGCAACGGAAAACCCGTGGCTAAAATTTCGGATGAACCCGGCAAATCAATCTGTCGTGACAACGAATATCTTGATGCACTGAGAAAGGCATTCAATATCTGATTATCTGACGACTTTCATCAAAAAGGGCGCTAACCATAGCGCCCTTTTTTATTTATCCTGTCGCTTGTTAAATTCCAAACAACTATTTCCAAACAACTAAACCTAAACAACCTGAAGATGCAGGATTCAGCGAGCTTTACTCCAATTGACGTCGAAGCACCGCTTCCATTCCAAATTGTGTATTGGTCAGTGTCAATGTGTTGGAATCCAGTTCAAACTGAGAGTCTTGTTGCCCGCCTCGGTAAATCAAAACCAGATGATCGTTTTCTAAGAAGTACACACCACGGTGTGTAACCTGTTGCCCCTGCTTACCCGACACGCGAACAGAAAACAAAAAGTCTGGACGTAGCATCAGAGCAAGTCCATCAACACGCTCGTCTACATCCTTGCCGCCAATCTCGTCGCTAAACCACGCTCCCGATAAATTGTGTGGCAAAATTTTTGTGAACTTAGCGCCTTTCAACATTAACTGGTTATGACTGAGTTTATATTCGTGATGTTGTGAATCACCGAAGTCGTCGTTCAGAACCAAGGTGTTTTCATCTAAATCGTAAAAGCCTTCAGCTTCCTCCACATTTCCATCGCTTTTGAGAAGCTTCACATCGAAACGATAATCCGACCCAAATGAAATGTTGATGGCTTTGTAGGAAGTTTCTTCGCCGGTGTTGTCTTGCTGCTGATCAGGACTGAACCAATACCAATCTCCGATCAGTAACGGAAAATCAAACTGGGTGAGGTCTTGCGCTTTCACTGGTATCGACACAGAGATAACGACAATAATTAGGCTTATCCACTTACTCATCCGCTTCCCCTTAATTTGATTACGCATTAATAATTTTAGACGCATATCACTATAAGGGGCGGGTTTATTCTGAGTTTTGAGAATGTATAAGCCAAACACTTTCAACAGACTTGTTCAGAAGGACTTTGTTGTCTGATAGACATAGACACAGTGTTGAACTTAAAACGTTGTCGCTATGCGTTGAAAATCCGCAACAAAACACAGAGCCAGAAAAACTCTCTACTTACGAGTCTGTATCTGAGGTTGTGTTGGTTTTTGCTGTGCTGTGTGGAACGATAAAAAAAGCGGGCTAAACGCCCGCTTCTATATATTGGTATCTGGTTGATAGACTAGCTATTCAGCTTCTTCGCAAGATCAAGCGTGATTAACGTCGCTTCATCGAGGTAAGCATCCGGCTCTTCATAATCTTTTGGAACATCGTCCAACGTTTTGAAGACAGGTTTACCCAACTGAGTTTGACGTTCATTCAAGCGCGTCAGACGTTTTACATCAGATTCTTCTTGCTCTTTGATTCGCACTTTTTCACTCAAAGAAATCGTATTGATGTCTTTCAGTGATTGGTACTCTTCAATGTCACTCAATATAAATGCAAACTCAGGGTCTGCGTTAATACGAGCCTGATGTGCTTTGTCCAATTTAGACAATGCGCCTTTGAAATCTCCAACTGTTTTATAAGCTGCTGGGGCAATGCTATCCCAAGGAAGTGCATTGTCTTCAACACTCTCACCTGTTTCAGCAGGATCAATGGCGGTTGGGAATGGAATGTCTGGCACTACACCAAGGTGTTGCGTACTGCCGCCGTTAATGCGGTAGAATTTTTGGATAGTGTATTGAACATGACCCAACGGCTTATCAGGGAAATCATAAATCTTCTGCAGAGAACGGTGTTGCTGAACCGTACCCTTACCAAAAGATTGCTCACCCAAAATGACAGCACGGCCATAATCTTGAAGAGCAGCAGCAAAGATTTCAGACGCCGACGCAGAATGACGGTTAATCAACGCAGTGAGCGGGCCATCATAGTAAATGGCATTGTCATTATCGCTGTTAACTTTTACTCGACCGTAAGTATCACGTACTTGTACAACTGGACCGCTTTGAATAAACAAACCCGTCAATGCAGACGCTTCACTCAGCGCACCACCACCGTTGTTTCGAAGATCAACGACAATACCGCTAACGTTTTCTTTCTTCAGATTCGCAATTTCTTTTTTGGTATCTTCAGCAAGACCCACATAGAAACTCGGTACCGAAATCACGCCTACTTTAGAACCCGCCTGATCAATCACTTCTGATTTCACTGCACGATCTTCAAGTCGGATTTTGTCTCGCACCAAAGTGACATTGTAACTTTTTGCGTTAGCACCTTCAGGAAGTATTTGAAGTTGAACTTCACTGCCCTTTGGTCCTTTGATCAACTGAACAACGTCATCCAGTCTCCAGCCAATAACATCAATAACCTGTTCAGTTCCTTGAGCCACACCGATAATACGGTCGCCCGGAGAAAGCTTTTTAGATTTTGACGCTGGTCCACCCGCAACAAGAGAACGAATGACCGTAAAATCATCTTCGACTTGCAGCACAGCACCGATACCCTCAAGAGACAAATTCATCTCTGATTGGAATTGTTCAGCGTTGCGTGGTGAAAGGTAGCTAGTGTGAGGATCGACTTCACGAGAAAAAGCGTTCAAGTAAACTTGAAACACATCTTCGCTTTTCGTTTGGGTCAGACGTTTAATGGCACTGTTATAACGCTTAGACAACGTTTCCTGAATTTCAGGCCACGTTTTTCCCGCCAATTTTAGATTCAATGCATCATTTTTTACGCGTTTGCGCCAAAGCTCATTAAGCTCGTCGGTGTTTTTTGCCCAAGGCTCTTCGCTTCGGTCAATCAACATATCTTCATCTGCGTCAAACGTAATTTCATTATCGAGCAGAGAAAGCGCGTATTGATAGCGTTCAAAACGCTTCTTCAATGACGTATTGAAAATGTCGTATGCCGCTGTCGTATCACCAGAACGAAGTTGTTCATCAATGTTAGTACGCCACTTCGACAGAGCGTCTACCTCTACTTGCGTGAGGAATAAACGATTGAAGTCTAATGTTTCGAGATAACGGTCAAAGACCTGAGAGGAAAAGTCGTCATCCAGCGTGAACTGTTTGTAATGCGATTTTTCAAAACTGTTGGTTATCCGCATACTTGCGGCTTTATGCTGAGGTTCTGAAACCAGCGTAGGTAACTCAGCAGTGTCGTAACTGGCCTCTAGGGCATGAGTGGATGCTGCCAGCATCAAACTGGCAGCAATCACGGAAAAGCGGAATCGACCTATCATGCGTCGAGGTATCTCCTTTACGAACTGAGGTGCTCCGCTTTTACTAGCATGGTTAAACCATTGCTCAAACGAACGCGAACCTCGTCCTTGTTGAGTTCTACAATCGTAGCAGGCATGTTGCCATTGCCCATGTTAACGTTAACGTCTTTACCTACGACAATATCTTCAGCCTTGAGTTCACGACGTGGCTCAACTGGCTTCTTAACAAGCTTAGTATTCTTTGCCTTGGCTGGTCGAGAATTTGCTTGGTTAGCTGTTGATTTATTTGATTTTGGCGCTCTTTTCTCTTTTGCGTTGGCTTTTTTATCGCCATTTTTCGCAGCTTGCTCTTTACGACGTTCTGCAGCGCGAGCTTTGCTTTCTGCCAATGCAGTTTGAGCATGGTCAACATGCTCTTGCTCTAGCTCACCACAATCGTTGCCGTCAAGATCAACACGAATAGCGCCAGCTTTAACGCCGTAAAGGTAACGCCAGGAAGAGGTATATTGGCGAAGTGCCGCACGAAGTTGAGTTTTACTGACTTTAGCATCATCAGCAAGACGTTCAGCCAAGTCTTGGAATATGCCTATTTTCAGTGGACGCGCTTCACCTTCAAGGGTAAAGCACTTCGGGAAACGTTCAGCGATATAGGCGATAACTTGCTTGCTGTTAGCTAATTTTTCAGTGTTTTCCATTTTTCTTCCTGTCTCTTAGCGCAATGGCGACAACAGAGATCATGTACGAGTTAACAAATTTAGTGCTGCGTATTATAGATACCTGTGCCTGAAAAACCACAGAGAACCTTAAATTTAGAGGTGTTTTTGCAATTCATTGACCAATAAAGTGAGTCCGGTTTCATCATCGCGATCAAATCTTGCATTTTTTGGCGAATCTATGTCCAAAACGCCCAATAACTTCTCACCTTGATATAAGGGTAAAACAATTTCTGAGTTACTTGCTGCATCACATGCGATATGACCTTCAAAAAGGTGGACGTCATCAATCCTTTCTACACGTTTATTGCTGAATGCACTTCCACATACGCCTCTCCCATAGGGAATTCTCACACAGGCCGTTTTCCCTTGAAATGGACCCAGAACAAGTTCGCTCCCATCATCAAGGTAAAAGCCGGCCCAATTGATGTCTTCTAGCGATTGAAACAGAAGTGCACTGACATTTGCGAGGTTAGCAATGAGATTTGGTTCATTTTCAACAAGCGATACAGCTTGTCGGGCAAGTAGTGCATAGAATTCTTCTTTATTGTCCATTTATGATGTTATCCGTTATGTGCAGAATGACTAAGATAAAACCCATTGCGAAAGTGTTCAATAACGGCACCTTGCCTATGCTTTACGTTGACATTAGTCAGTCGCTAAGAGAAAGCCGAATTTTATCAAAAAATACGTGTTCTTAAGTAACAGATTGATTAAGATGCACATTTGCAAAAGTGCCTGAATTCGTCCATTTTTCGAAAATGTCAGTGAACTCAGCGCTCACGAAGTATCCCAAGGATCGGGGCTCGATATAAACACCCCAGAATGCGTGGTGTTAGGTATAACACTACATCCATGCTTATTTAGGGTAACTCGAACCACCAAAGGGGAATAGACCGCCATGCGCGTGCTTAAGTGCACATCCTGTGATTTGTTACTGCAACAAATCCCCACACAGCGTGGGTTCAGTGCTTGCTGCCCAACATGCGGCTCTCGTGTAATCAAAAACTCATCACTGAGTCGTTCGGGTGAGATTGCTATTACACTGGCAGCGCTTGCTCTATTTTTACCCGCCCAGCTATTCCCACTTATCTCAATTGATCTATTCGGTGTGACACTTCATACCACGGTCACCAGCGGCGGTATCTTGCTGCTTAATACCTTTCCTTTTGTCGGCATATTGGTGATTGCGACAACCGCCATCGCCCCTTTGGTATTTTTGATCGCTATTCTTGTCGCGAACCTTGCCTTAAAGGCTAAACACGTTCGCTCTCTTTATATAGCGACTTATCTACTTAAGGTTGTTAAGCATTGGGTAATGATTGACGTCTTTCTGGTCAGTCTTGCCGTTGCGGGGTTTAAGGTCATAGAGATTGCCGAGCTTTCGGTTGGTCCTGCCTTGCTGAGCTTTGTGCTTCTTCAAGTGTTAATGGCTTACCTACTCTCTCGCGTGTCTCCTGCTCGCTATTGGGAGGCGTTGAGTGAAAATAATGAAGCACTTCAAGACATCGACCTTAATGACGCTGACACAGAGTCCGTTATCCGCTGCCACCATTGTGGGTTAACGCAGCAATCTGACCACACTCACTGCAAGCGATGTACCGCTAAACTAGAAAAGCGTACCTTTCAAAGCCTGCAAAAAACGTGGGCATCGCTGCTCGCCGCCATCGTGTTTATCTTTCCTGCCAACTTCTATCCGATATCTGTATTACTCAGTAACGGTAAACGATTTGAAGATACGATTTTTTCAGGCGTGGCAGGTCTCATCAAACAAGGAATGTATGGCATTGCCATCATTATTTTTACTGCCAGTATTATCGTTCCCGTCGCTAAGATTATCGGCCTTCTATACATTTTGATTTGTATTCATTTGAAAGTTGATTCTGGTCGCGGACAGCGTATGAAAATGTACCGTTTCGTCAAATGGATAGGCAAATGGTCAATGATGGATCTCTGCGTCATTGCTATCATGGTTTCTCTGATTGATCGCGGTAATCTACTAGATTTTACTCCTGGGCCCGGCGCTATTGCCTTCGGATTGGTTGTGGTGTTAACCATGATTTCCGCTGGTAGCCTCGATTCTCGACTTATTTGGGACAAGCATGAGCAACGTTGAAGACTCTCAAGTGACCACACCTCAACTCAAAAAAGATAGAAGTATTTCTCCTCTTTGGATTTTTACCGCTCTGGCCTTCTTACTTGCAGGCTGGTTGCTATACAAATCTGTCAATGAAGCAGGCGAACGCATTCAAATTTACTTCACCGATGCACAAGGTATCGAAGCGGGCAGAACCGCTATTCGTTACCAAGGCTTGGAAGTCGGTATCATTAGAAAGATCACTCTTTCAGACGATTTAAAAAGCATCTCTGCCGAAGCTGAAATTTACCCTGAAGCCACTAAAATCCTTCGCCAAAACACGGTGTTTTGGGTTGTAAGGCCAAAAGCCTCCATCACCGGCATTTCTGGGTTAGACACATTAGTTTCAGGTAATTATATCGCTGTTCAACCGGGTAGCGGTGATGTTCGCAGTACGTTTGTAGCTGCCGAAGAACCCCCCGTCAATATCTCTGAAGACGGTAACTTACACATCCAACTTCAAGCGCCTGACTTGGGTTCACTAAGCATTGGCTCTGGCATTTACTTTAAAAAAATCCGCGTTGGTGAAGTAGTTGACTATCGCCTTACGTCTGACAAGCAAGGCGTGACACTGTCACTAAGCATTAAGAAAGAATATGCCAAATTAGTGATGAAAACGTCGAAGTTCTGGAATGTCAGTGGTGTGAGTGCAGAAATCGGCTTAAATGGCGTCGATATCAACGTAGAAAACCTTGCATCGGTTTTGGCTGGTGGTATTGCCTTTGATTCACCTCAAGACGCCGAACTTGCCGTCCCGCTTGATACATTCCCCTTGCATCGTTCCATCAACGACACCGATCGTGGCGTGCCAATTTCGATCGTACTTCCTAATAATCATGGAATCACCAACCCTCACTCCCCTATTGTTTATCAAGGGTTGGAGATTGGCCGTCTCAATGGTATCGACTTTAATAACTCGTTCTCTGGCACGGTGGCGAAAGCCAATATCAATCCTTCAATGGCGTGGACGCTTACCTCAGGTTCTCAATTCATCATTAATGCACCTGAAATCTCATTGGGCGGCGTCAAGAACATCGGCAACTTGGTCACTGGCAACACGCTCTCAATTCAGCCTGGCGATGGTGAGAAAACGCGAGACTTCACTGCTGAAACCACGCAAACCCTTCTTGCTAATGATCCTCAAGCGTTGACCCTTACACTCAACGCAGAGAACATTTGGGGGCTTAAGAAAGGCACCAAACTCATCTATCGCGGTATCCCAGTGGGTTTTGTTCATGACACGCACTTAGATCAGAATGATGTTTCAATCAGCCTTGTGATCGATCCAAGCTACAAGCACCTTGTGAAGAGTCAATCCAGATTCTATGTATTAGGTGGAGTGAGCGGGCAAATCAATGCTGAAGGCATTGAATTCAGCGTGCCTGCGTTCTCGCAAATGGTGGAGAAAACCATTGGCTTTACGAGTGAAGGTGACGATAAAGTCCAATCAGAGTACACGCTGTTTGGCTCAGAGATCCTTGCTCGCAATGCTAAAAAGGCTTTAAAAGGGTTTAAGCGCATTACACTCATTGCGAGTAAACTGCCATCGGTGTCAGAAGGCAGCCCGGTGATGTACAAGAACTTTAACGTAGGTAAGGTCGAACGCTTCGAACTCACCAAACAGCAAGTACGTGTTACGGTTCAAATCGATAACCGTTACCACCATTTGATCACACCAAACTCAGTGTTTTGGAACCATTCTGGTGTGGATATCAAAGCGGGCTTATCCGGTGTGAAAATTGATACGGGCTCATTCAAATCGATGATCGCCGGTGGCATTTCGTTTGGTGAGATAAAAGGAATAGACAACAAAATTGGCAACAATTGGAAGCTCTATGACAGTTTTACCGACGCGCAAAACTATGGTGTCAAACTGACGTTTACCGCTGACAATGCAATTGGCCTTTCTTCAGGCAGCAAAATTCGATACCAAGGTGTGGATGTTGGTGAAATCACCAAGCTCTCTCCAGCCTTTCAAGATGACGGTGTGATGATCAATGCGACCATCTACCCTGAATTTTCGGAGCAGCTCGCGCGCGCAACCAGCTATTTTTGGGTAGCTCAGCCTTCTCTTAGTCTGACTAAAACCGAGAACTTAGATTCGTTGTTTGGCGCATATATTTCCGTGGTACCCGGTAAAGGTGCAAAACGTCAGTCATTCCAACTGCACAAGTCGGCTGAATACGCTGGCGGTTTAACATTGGTACTGGAAAGCGAGAACCGAGGCTCAGTCTCGATTGGCGCCCCTATCCTATTCCGTGACTTCGAAGTCGGTGCAGTAACAGACGTGACCTTGGGCCGCTTTGCCGATCGTGTGTTAATTGAAGTGAAGATCAGTGATGACTACAAACACCTTGTTAGAAACAACACGGTATTTTGGAATCAGTCCGGTGTTGATGTGTCAATTGGCCTAACGGGTGCTAACGTTCGTGCTGGTTCATTAGATAGCATCCTGAAAGGCGGTATTGCCTTCGCCACGCCTGAAGGTGAGAAACTCGCTAACCCAGCAAGAACCGATCAACACTTCTTGCTTCATAAGACGCCTAAACCAGAATGGACCTCTTGGCGTACCGCTATTCCGTATTTCTGATCACGAAATAGTCCCCAAACTGCCCCATAAGGCGCGAATCATTCTGGTTTCGCGCCTTTTTCTCTTCTGAACATCGCTTCATCTGGTTTCTACAGCACTTTCCTTTTACACTTCCCCGTTCAGAAACCCCATAGAGAGACCGTTCCGGTGCATCCAAATATCGACATGCCAGCATTGTTCTTAGCACAAATAGAGCAAATCCTGCCTTCCCATCTTTCCATGACAGACTTTGTGGCTGCCTGTCAGCGACCATTACGTCGAAGTATTCGCGTTAATACACTTAAAACGTCAGTAGAAGATTTTAAGGTCAGAGCGGCAGAAAAAGGCTGGACGTTAACACCTGTACCTTGGTGTGACACAGGCTTCTGGATCGATGAAGATGAGAATGAAGTCGTTCCGCTTGGTAATACTGCTGAACACATGGCTGGGCTTTTCTATATTCAAGAAGCGAGCTCCATGCTTCCTGTGACCGCGCTAATGGAAAACAACCAAGGTGAATGGGAACGTTTACTCGATATGGCTGCGGCGCCTGGCTCTAAAACCACTCAGATTGCCGCTGCTGTTGGCAACGCCGGACTATTGGTCGCGAACGAGTACTCAGCCAGCCGCGTTAAAGTACTGCACGCTAACTTGCTGCGTTGCGGCGTACATAACGTTGCACTGACTAAGTACGACGGTCGCGTATTTGGCGAATGGCTACCAGAAACGTTCGATGCCATATTGCTTGATGCCCCTTGCTCTGGCGAAGGAACCATTCGCAAAGACGCCGATGCATTTGCAAATTGGAGTCTAGAAGCGGTCAATGACATCGCTAACACACAAAAAGACTTAATCGTTAGTGCGTTTCAAGCTCTGAAAGCTGGCGGTACACTCGTGTATTCAACCTGCACATTGAGTCACGAAGAGAACCAAGACGTTTGCCATTTTCTAAAGCAAACCTTTGGTGATGCCGTTGAGTTTGAATCACTCAGCACACTGTTTGATGGTGCAGATGCTGCTTGCACCGAAGAAGGCTTTCTTCACGTTTTCCCACAAATCTTCGACAGCGAAGGTTTCTTTGTCGCTCGCCTTCGCAAAACACAAAGCGTTGGCAGTGAGATGATCAAAAAGCGCCCACGCAAGTTCCCGTTCCAAAAAGCCAATCCAAAAGATGCTGACGCCGTTCAAGCTTCACTGAAAGCAACATTAGGCATTGAGGTTCCTGACTCATCAAACGTTTGGTTGCGCGAAAAAGAAGTGTGGATCTTCCCAGCCGCAGTGGAATCAATCCTGCCGGAAATTAAGTTCGACCGTATTGGCCTTAAGCTCGCGGAGTCTCACAAAAATGGATACCGCTGGCAGCATGAAACCATTATGGCGCTCGCGAACGGCTCCGAGCCTTTGTGTGTGAATCTATCGGCACAAGATGCTAAAGAGTGGTACATGGGAAGAGACATTCGTCCAGAGAACCTAACAGGGAAAGGTGAAGTGATTGTGTGCTACCGAAATCAACCTATCGGTATCGGTAAATGGGTCGGAAATAGGATCAAAAATGGCCTTCCTAGAGAGCTAGTTAGAGACGTTAATTTATTCATTGCTTAACTGATGCTAAAAGTCTTAATGATGCTACAACGTTTATGCCTTGCACCGACTAACTTTTAAAAGGTTATTAATCTCCATTTAAACCAGTTAGCGCAAGGCTCTAACGAGCCATTCCCCTAAGCTCGGAACAGGAATCGTTCCGAGCTCTTTTTTTGCTTTTTGTTTGAAGAAAAACACTCGCCTAGCAGCAAAAAAACAGCTTTCAGTGATTCAACTCATTGCCGATAGTCGCCCCAATATATCGCACATACAAAAAAAGCTGCCAGGGCAGCTTTTTTCGATTTAGAACGGGTTACTTGATAAGGTAAATGCCGTCTTTTTCGATGCGAATTCGACGTTCTTTGTACAAGCTACCAATGGTCTTCTTGAAGGTCGCTTTACTGGTGCGGAAAATTTCGAATATTTCAGTTGGGCTGCTCTTATCAGTTACCGGTAAGAAGCCATCTTTCAACTCTAAGCTACGAATCACTTTGTCAGCCAAATCATCAACCTTGCCTTTGCCAAGCTTTTGAAGTGACAAGTCAATTTTGCCATCTTCACGAATCTGCTTAACAAATGCTTTCAGTGACTTACCAACGAAGAGCTTTCCGAACGCTTCGGTTTTGAAAATCAAACCTGAGTGAGCATCGTTGATCGCACATTTGTAACCAAGGTCAGTCTGCTCGACAACAGTCACATGAACTTGCTCACCCACTTTGTATCTCGCCGGTGTTTTATCAAGGAACTTGTTGAACTTGGTTGTTCCCACAATTCGACCAGACGCATTGTCCATGTACAAGTAAACAAGATACGAGTGGTTTTCTTGCATCTTCATTCGTTGTTCACTGAACGGAACCAACAGATCTTTTGGTAGGCCCCAATTCAGAAACGCGCCAACCGGTGTCGTGCTTATGCAGTTAAGCTTCGCAAACTGCCCCACGCTCGCCAATGGCTTTTCAGTGGTGGCGATAATTTCATCTTGTGAATCAAAATAGATGAACACCTCAAGCTCATCGCCCAGTCGCGTGCCTTTCGGGACATAACGCTTAGGCAGCAAGATATTGCCATAGTCTTCACCACCATCGACGAATACGCCGAAATCTACTTCTTTGACCACGGTAAGAGTGTTCAACTGACCAATTTTAATCATTGAGGTTTTGCTCATCTATTTTAACTACCGCGCAGTATACGAGATTTATTGCTTTGACGGTTGTAGTAATTTAAAAACCCGCACTTAATTGGCTTTTTATTGCTCATTCCCATTGGCGGGTTGAGCTCATATACCCAAACAACTTGAAGATGCAAGATTCAGCGAGCTTGACTGACGTTATGATCAAGGCGTCACTTTGCCGATGTAAATAGAACCAGAAACAGAAACGCCACGTTTAACGTGGCGTTGAGACTTTATATCTTTTCTACCCAACAACCTGAAGATGCAGGGTTAATTGACTTTTACTGATACACCAACGGCACATTAGCCGCTTCAGCTAGTTCGACAATGGCACTATCCTCTTGCTGCGCGAGCACTTGGATAGGCTTTTCGGCCAACTGAGTTTTACGGATCGTATCCAAGATCAAACTGCGTACTGCTTCATTGTTCTTATTGAAACCATAAGGCAGTGCATCGTCAGTAAAGTCTACACCCAGCGTAAACGCAGCCAGATTGTCGACATCCACAACAATGCCATCAAAGTAAGCTAACAGTGGTTCAGCCAATACCGCATTCGACGGCAACTGACAGGCTAAAAGCACTTTTAATCCATTTGCGCCACGGCACAAACCTTGCTCCGCCAACAGATCAATGATGGTTGCCGCTTCGCTTGACGTACGAACAAATGGCACCACGATTTCAACAGGTAGCTTTTTGTCATAGATCGCTGATTTGAGCACATCACACTCAAGTACAAACCCAGGCTTACCCACTTTACTGGCAAAGCGAGAAACACCGCGCAATCCCATTGCTGGGTTAGCTTCACTTGGTTCTACATCTCCGTTTTCGAGATCACGCAAGGGTAACGCGCTCAGCTCATTTAACATGACTCGAAATGGTTGGTCTGGCGTGCGTTGGTAAGCTTTCTCAAGTAACTCCACCAGCGATTCAATGGCATGTTTTTTATCGTCTAGTGATGCAGGGTGAACGCCAACAACACTATTATAAAGCGGCCCCAGCGCCACTAACCCTATGTTCTGATCAGGATTATCAAGCTGAGTGGGAGTTTTAAGAACGGTAGAGTAATTCAAATCCATCTGAGACATAGCGCACCAATACTGCCTTGTAAAAAATCAACGTGCCTAAACGGCACAAATAGCGGTTGAACTCTTGGCGACTTTTTCGCAAGCGCCTGATTTTCGTTCATCTACCTCAAAACATACCCAGACTAGTAATACGTTACAAGCGAAAATATCAAATTGTTCTTTGTTTTACTTATCAAGGAATTTCACAGAACGCGGCGTACAAAATAGCAGCAAAAACAGCTTAAATACCCGCCAATATTTAGAATAGATCGCTGAAAGATAAACTCCTTGCTTCTCTGAGTCCGAATTTTTGGTATCTTACTGCCTTTGCAACAACGCTGAAGTAAAGGATGGCAGTGTTTATGCCGATTAAAACCGACGAACTAAGAACGCAACCTGTTGACACATTGCCAACGCCAGCAGAAGTGGAAGCCGCGTTTCCGCTTTCTGATCATGTTGCAAACCATATCGCTCAAGCGCGTCAGCAAGCTGAAGATATTTTAGCTGGACGTGACAACCGCCTGCTTGTCGTCGTAGGCCCTTGCTCTATTCATGACCCTGAAGCGGGTCTGGATTACGCAAAGCGCTTGAAAGCCTTTGCTGATACCCATCGCGACACGCTGCACATTATCATGCGTACCTACTTTGAAAAGCCACGCACCGTTGTTGGCTGGAAAGGCATGATCAACGACCCTCGTCTAGATGGCAGTTGCCACCTACGTGAAGGTCTATTTAAAGCGCGTAAGTTCCTGCTGGATGTGAACGAACTTGGTATGCCAACTGCGACCGAGTTTCTCGACATGATCACGGGTCAATATATTGCGGATTTGGTTTCATGGGGCGCCATTGGTGCGCGTACGACTGAATCACAA
The DNA here is from genome assembly GCF_000621165.1 of Enterovibrio calviensis DSM 14347. GTDB lineage: Bacteria > Pseudomonadota > Gammaproteobacteria > Enterobacterales > Vibrionaceae > Enterovibrio > Enterovibrio calviensis. Next base: position 464,733 of record NZ_KK211218.1, read on the forward strand.
ATTCACCGTGAAATGGCATCCGCACTTTCTTGTCCTGTTGGCTTTAAAAACGGCACAGACGGCAACACGAAAATTGCAATTGATGCGATTCGCTCAAGCCAAACTTCACACCTTTTCTGCTCGCCAGACAAACAAGGTGTGATGACGATTTACCGCACCAGTGGCAACCCTTACGGGCATGTTATTCTGCGTGGTGGCCATCAGCCTAACTATCAGCGTGAGCACGTGTCTAAAGCGGCTGAAGATTTATCCGCTTTTGAGCTAACACCACGTCTGGTTGTTGACTTCAGCCATGCTAACTGCGAAAAACAACATAAACGCCAAATCGATGTGGCTGCTGATATTTGCCAACAGATCACTGATGGCGATACCTTTGTGGCAGGTATTATGGCAGAGAGCTTTATCGAAGAAGGCAATCAAGCCGTTGATAAAGACAAGATTGATAGCTTAACTTATGGTCAGTCTATTACTGATCCATGCTTAAGCTGGAACGATACGACGACAATGCTACAAATGTTGTCGGATGCTGTAGAAAAACGTAACAGCTAACGCGGCGAAAGCGCTAGCATCGTTACTCATATTATTAATTAGATAAACATCAGGAATACACTATGCCTTCTTTTGATATCGTGTCGGAAATTGACAACGTTGAACTAAGAAACGCCGTAGATAACTCAAAGCGTGAACTCGCTACTCGTTTTGATTTTCGTGGTGTTGAAGCCAGCTTCGAACTTAACAAAGAAGTCGTGAAAGTGTCTGCTGATTCAGACTTCCAAGTCACCCAGATGATCGACATTCTCCGTGGTAACTTGGCTAAGCGTGGCGTAGACGCTAGATCGATGGAACCAAAAGACGTGGTTCATACCGGTAAAACTTGGTCACAAGACGTCCACTTCAAGAATGGCATTGAAGCATTGGTTGCTAAGAAGCTGGTGAAAATGATCAAAGACGCCAAGATCAAAGTTCAGGCACAAATTCAAGGTGAACAAGTGCGCATTACGGGTAAAAAACGTGATGACTTACAAGCCGTGATGCAGTTGGCCCGTGAATCCGATCTTCAACCATTCCAGTTCGATAACTTTCGCGATTAATTGTCTTAACGATTTGTCGTAACAAATTGCTGCGATGGATTCAGTTGCTATTTCGTTTAACGAAACCGCGAACTGACATACCGCAGTAAACCTAAAGTCATATCGACTTAAATAAGAAAGCCACCTACCTCTCGGTACGTGGCTTTTTTGTTATTTCACATCCACAACTCGGCTTGCTTTCTTGTACTGCACGCGCCACCCATTCCATGAAGGTAGCTCCCAACGTTTTGGTCCATCTTTTCGATTCCCCGAAATATGATGAACAACAACGGTGCGCTTAAACTTGAAGTACTGTGCGTTTAATGTCAGTTCAGGCAATACCACCCGTAACGGATAAGTTTGGACAAAATCATCAAACTCCCATGAAGGGATGCCATCAAAATGCAGATCTTCATGGCCAATGAGTTCCATGTCGTCAACGGTCTCAACACCCAACTCAGACAGTTTGCCCTCAAGCCAGTCAGCAGCATTCACGGCAGGTAACGGTTTTTCCGCCATCAATTGTTGATACAAATTCCAGTAGGCTATTTGAGACGCGATGGTTTCCCCAACGCTTTCCATTAAAACGCCATCAAGGATCTGATTCGCTATTGCCTTGAGTAGGCTCGCCCCTTCCGCTTGATGCTCAAACTGGGCAATGACTCTACCCGCATACACTTGGTGGCGAACATCAAAGACGTCGCCGTTGCGTTCAACCTGCTCGGCGACCTCAATATCCCCGATGTTAGCATCCGCAAGCCAAGAGAAAGGTAATGGAGACATGCATGTTGCATAGGATATCGTTTGTTTAGCGCCCCTTCCGGCAAGATGGAATTGATCAAATACCAATGCTGCTTGAGGCTCTGGCGGGAAATCGCTGTCTCTACTCAGTACAACTTCACTGAACCCATTACCAAATGCCTGCTGGCGCTTCTCTCTTCTCACAAAGACCAATTCTGGAGCAATATCTATGATGTTTCGTAAAAATGATTCTCGCTGAAATCGGCTTGCCGCTTCCCATTGCGGTAGTTCAAACGCTTCACGCAAAGACACCGCCAAACGCCTTGCTTCATCTAGCCCAATAAGATCGACATCGATCTCTTCTGGCTGCTCTCCACGAAGCACAGCGATAGATGTGACAGCGTCACATAACGTAGCATTCCATGCTTTCACATTATCCAGCGCCAACTCACCCGCCTTTCGCTTCCACACAGACATGGGGGTTTGAAGAATCGCTACGAGATCACACATGGCTTCTTTATTGGATTTAGTCGCCATTCCCGAGATAAGGTGTGCGAACAAAGAATCAATTGGCAATGGATAAAGTAACTTACCATGATCAGTCACTGCACCATCGTCATCAATGGCACCCATTGTGATTAATCTGTCATGAGCAGAGCGTAATGATTTGTCAGGCAATGCGGAAAGAAAAGACAGTTCTTCTAAAGTGAATCCACAGCATGCTGACGCAAGCATGGTTTCAATCAAGTCTTCACGCTCTAGTTCCGGTGGCGTAAATGCCTCCAACGGTGAATGCTCCCCGTAGAGCCGTTCGCAATACCCTGCGCTTATCCTCCCTGCTCGCCCAGCTCGTTGCTTTGCACTGGCTTTTGATATTGCATGCAGCGCGAGTGCCGTTCGACCATTGCGTTGGCGGGTGCGCCTTTCCATACCAGAATCGATGACCGTTACGATGCCCGGAATTGTCAAAGACGTTTCAGCAACATTCGTCGCCAGCACAATTCGTTGGTGGTTCGCTTGGTTCAGCGCCCGCTTACGATCAGCGTCTGTGACAGATGCATGGAGTGGAATTACATCCGCACCATAGGTCGCAGCCAATCCTTTTAGCGCTGCGGTGCAGAGGTTGATTTCTTTTTTACCCGGTAGGAACACCAAGATATCACCGCCACGCGCCAGCGCAAGCTCCACTATCGGTTTCATCCGCGCTTCAAGCTGTTTGCCCGTTGGCATTAACTGACTATCGTTGCCATGATGACAAATCGTGACACCGTAACTATTTACATCAGCTTTAATCAGGTCAGCATCAAAATACTGACTAAGCTTTTCGCTTTCCAGCGTTGCTGACGTGATAATCAGCCGATGCGCATTGTGTTTGACCAACAAGGCCGCAAGTAAGTCAGTTTCTGCACGTAGCTCATGGAATTCATCGATCATTACTACGTCAAACGTGGCAAGTTTGTCTTCACTGAACCAACGTAATACCACACCCGGCGTAGCAAATACGATTTGGGTTTGATCATTAAAGCGATAATCAAACTTGATGGCGTAACCTACTTGTTTGCCCATTCGATCAGCTAACGATTCTTCTTCGTCATCACTTAGTGTATCTGCGACAAACCCAGCGAGAGAAGTACACGCAACACGCCTAGGCTCAATAACAAGTACTCTACCCAACTTAGATGCCCATACCGGTAAACGTGTCGATTTACCTGTTCCCGTGTCAGATTGAATGATCACGTTACGGTGCGCCAAAACGCTTTCAACCGCGCTTTGAATCGAATCAATAGGGAGATGAATGGCTTTGGAAGAAGTACTCTGAATGACGTTGGATTTGCTCATGAATTCAATACGAAGACGGTTTGAGTGGTAATGCTACTTATTGTACCTTAGAACACAAGTTATAACTCCAAGCATCCCAAAGATGCCCTTTCGCATCTTTCTGGGGATATGTGTCATTTCCCACCCACTGCCTTTGGTTTTGCTCACTGTTTCTGTGAACAACAGACGCGTTTATTGACAATGCACTTGAACCAACAGGCCCTATCCCTCTACTATTCACGTTCTGGATAATTATCCCAACGTCCAAATGACTGACATAACCAACTAGCCTGATATTGTTGAATCCTGCGTATTCAAGGTGCTTGGTTATACTTACTATTAAAATATCCTTCTGAAAGAGTTGAGTTGTCTCCTCCATGCATAATCAAAAGCGTCCTCTCTACATTCCATACGCTGGTCCAGCGTTGCTTGAAACACCGCTCCTCAACAAGGGCAGCGCATTCTCTGTTGAAGAGCGCATGTTCTTCAACCTAGAGGGGCTTCTGCCAGAAGCTATCGAATCTATCGAAGAACAAGCTGAACGTGCTTATAAGCAATATCTACGTTTTGAAAATGACATGGATAAGCACATTTACCTGCGTAATATCCAAGATACCAACGAAACCCTGTTCTACCGTCTTGTGAATAACCATATCAGCGAAGTGATGCCAATCATCTACACCCCGACGGTCGGTGCGGCTTGCGAGAACTTTTCTGAGATTTATCGTCGTGGTCGCGGGTTGTTTATCTCCTACCCTAACCGTTTCCGTATCGACGACATGCTCAACAACTCTTCTCGCCACAACGTTAAAGTCATTGTTGTGACCGATGGCGAGCGTATTTTGGGCTTGGGCGACCAAGGTATTGGCGGCATGGGCATTCCAATCGGCAAATTAGCACTGTACACCGCATGTGGCGGAATCAGCCCAGCTTATACCCTGCCTATCGTGCTCGATGTGGGTACCAATAACCCACAACGCCTTTCTGACCCAATGTACATGGGCTGGCGACACACACGCATCACAGGGCAAGAGTACGATGACTTCATTGAAGAGTTCATCCAAGCCGTTCAACATCGCTGGCCTGATGCACTGATCCAGTTTGAGGACTTTGCTCAAAAGAATGCAATGCCGATTCTGGAGCGCTACAAAGACCGTGTTTGCTGCTTTAACGATGACATTCAAGGCACTGCAGCTGTTACTGTTGGCTCGTTGATCGCAGCATGTAAAGCGGCTGGCACGAAACTCTCCGAGCAACGCATTACCTTCCTCGGTGCAGGCTCTGCGGGTTGCGGCATCGCTGAAGCGATTATTGCGCAAATGGTGTCTGAAGGGATCAGTGACAAAGAAGCACGCCAACGTGTATTCATGGTTGATCGGTGGGGCTTATTGATTGACGCCATGCCGAATTTGTTGGATTTCCAACAACGCCTAGTTCAGAAGTCTTCTGCCATCAAAGATTGGGAACTGGCTGATCAGAACATCTCTTTGGTGGATGTTGTGAAGAACTCGAAGCCAACAGTACTCATTGGTGTTTCTGGCGCACCAGGCTTGTTCAGCGAAGAAGTGATCAAAACAATGCACGAGCATTGTGAGCGCCCGATTGTCTTCCCGCTGTCTAACCCAACTAGCCGTGTTGAAGCGACGCCTTTTGATATCCTTCGTTGGACAAATGGTGAAGCGTTAGTGGCTACCGGTAGCCCGTTCGAGCCTGTGGTATTGGATGGCGGAAAAACCTTCACCATTGCCCAGTGTAATAACAGCTACATTTTCCCGGGCATTGGGCTAGGTGTGTTGGCGACGGAAGCGAAGCGAGTCACTGATGAAATGCTAATGGAATCAAGCCGAGCGTTAGCCGAGTGCTCGCCACTAGCAAAATATGGTCGTGGTCCATTGCTTCCACCGCTAGAGGAAATCCAATTGGTATCTCGTCACATTGCCCTAGCTGTTGCTAAGAAGGCCATTGAACAAGGCGTTGCGCTGGAGTTGACTGACGAAGCATTGCAAGAGCGTATCGACGCTATTTTCTGGCAGCCTAAATACCGTCAGTACAAACGTACGTCGTTCTAATTCCCTAGCGTTTAAACGATGATAAATAACCTCCTCTTCTCTTAGATAAGCGGAGGTTATTTTTGTTATTTTCCAACTTTTAGTTTAACCTTCTGGTTCCAAACTGGTTTTAGTGCCTTTCAAATTGTGATGTCATTTCGTAAAGCGTCAATTTTTGTCTCAATCATCATTACTGCTTCGCTACTGAGTATTGTGGCGATGGATCTCTGGGTCTCTTTTCAGGCAAGGGATCGAATTTACGACTCTATCGAAGCGACACCTTCCCGCAACATTGGTTTGGTATTGGGCACCAGTAAATACATTGGTAAGACACTGAACCCGTATTACACCTATCGCATTGAAGCGGCTCAACAGTTGTACATGAACGACAAAATCGACGTATTGCTGCTCAGTGGCGATAATGCACATCGCTCTTATAACGAGCCGTGGACGATGAAACGGGACATGCTAAGAGCCGGGATTCCCGATGATCGTATTTTTCTAGATTACGCGGGATTTCGTACTCTCGATTCGATCGTACGCGCGAAGAAAGTATTCGACGCCGATGAATTCACTCTGGTTACTCAAGCTTTTCATTGTGAGCGTGCGCTGTTTATTGCTGATTATTATGATATTGACGCAATTTGCTTAGCCGTTCCCAGCCCAAAAGGACTCGCAGGGCTTAAGATCCGCACGCGTGAAATTCTTGCCCGTGTTAAAGCGATTTTAGATATCTATGTTCTTAACGAACAACCCAAGTTCTTGGGACCCAAAGAGACCATTTCAACCTCAACTGAAACTGTCTCAGCAGACACTCTCCTCGACCCTCAGCAAACAGAAGACGAAAGCCTCGACGCACCCGAATAACAGCATCGCGCGACGACGTCTAAGCCCATTCGCACTGGTCATTGAATCACATCTGGTTACATTCCCTGACGTGTATGGGTAGAAACACACCCATAAAGAAATCACGCCCTCGCAGTTTTAAATACCCATGCAACATCTTGTTAATAATGTGGATTTGCGCTCTCTACAACTCCATTCACTCACGCAATAATGCTTTCGATTTCAGAAGAAAAACCCTACATAAAATTAGAGGAAGTCGATATGACAGCATTAACCCTTGCTTTCAAAAATTGGCTGTTTAACAGAAATAGCCTAATTCTCTTAGCCGACGTAGCACTGTTTGCTATTTTGATGAACGTTCTCCCTTACGAGAAAGATGTCGTTGTCGGTTTAAGCCTGCTTATTTTCGTTGCCATACTTTGGCTAACGGAAGCCCTGCACGTTAGTATCACCGCCCTGCTTGTTCCCGTCTTGGCCGTTGGCTTCGGTGTCTTTAATACATCCGCCGCACTTGCCAATTTTTCAAACCCAATTATCTTTTTGTTCTTGGGTGGCTTTGCGCTCGCCGCTGCGCTTCATACCCAAAAACTAGACCAAGCCATCGCCGATAAGGTGCTAGTGATAGCCAAGGGCCGAATGAGTGTGGCAGTGATGATGTTATTTGGTGTTACCGCTGGCCTTTCCATGTGGATATCAAACACGGCAACCACCGCGATGATGCTTCCTTTGGTGCTAGGTGTGCTGAGCAAAGTCAATGCGAAATCAGAACGTGGAACCTATGTGTTTGTGCTGCTTGGTATCGCATATTGTGCAAGTATCGGTGGTATCGCGACAATTGTAGGCAGCCCGCCGAATGCCATTGCCGCAGCTGAAGTTAATTTGAGCTTTGTTGATTGGATGAAACTCGGCCTGCCAATCACAGTGACCTTGTTGCCAATCACCATCGGTGTGCTGTATTTACTCACAAAACCGAACCTGAGCCATACCTTTGAGTTAAACCACAAACCGGTTGAGTGGACAAACGAGCGTCGCATCACTATCGCTATTTTTGCGCTTACCGTGTTCTGCTGGATATTCAGCAAACCTATTAATCAAATGCTGGGTGGATTGAGTAAGTTTGATTCCTTGGTCGCTATTTCCGCCATTATCTTGCTTGGCGCTTCTCGCGTCGTTAAATGGAAGGAAATCGAAAAAACCGCTGACTGGGGCGTGCTCTTGCTATTTGGTGGCGGTCTGTGTCTCAGCAACGTACTAAAAGCAACAGGCACCAGTGTGTTCTTAGCTGAAGGCCTAAGCAGCTTTCTGTCATCGGCAGGCATATTCTTTACGCTACTTGCTGTGGTCACCTTCGTGGTCTTCCTTACCGAGTTCGCCAGTAACACGGCAAGTGCTGCGCTGTTAGTGCCTGTATTTGCGACGGTTGCAGAAGCACTTGGCGTATCTCCTGTCATCCTTTCGGCATTGATTGCTGTCGCTGCATCATGTGCATTTATGTTACCTGTCGCGACGCCACCGAATGCCATCGTGTTTGCGTCAGGGCATATTAAGCAATCTGAAATGATGCGTGCGGGTATTTACCTTAACGTTGTGGCTATCATTGTGCTGTCTATCTTTGCGTGGATGTTCTGGTAACCACAATGCAGTAAGTTTCAATTAAACGACGCAGCAATTTAAAGTGGCCTTTTGGCCACTTTTCTTGTTTAACGCCTTATTTTACTGTTACCAAAGCGTCGCTTATTTGTTTCAGCCATGCTCAGACGTTAAACTGAGACCAACTCCATTAGAACAAGAGACCATCATGCCATTTGCCGAAATTGCGGGCTGGGGTAAATGTTTACCTCAGGCAGAGCTTACAAATAGTGACATCAGCACAATCATCGACACGTCCGACGAATGGATTTCCTCGCGCACTGGTATTAGCGCCAGACGCATCAGCCACGTTAATACTTCAGACATGGCTACCGTTGCAGCAAAACATGCGTTAGCAAGCGCAGGAATCAACGGCGAAGACGTTGACTTAATTATTGTTGCCACCTGCTCTCCTGACACACTAATCCCAAATATCGCGTCGAAAGTCCAGCTAGATATTGGCGCCAAACGCGCAGCAGCTTTTGATTTAAACGCAGCCTGTACGGGTTTCCTCTATGCGTTAGAAACTGCAACACGCATGATCCAAGCCGGCGCATATAAACATGCTGTTGTTATCGGTGCAGAACGACTAACGTGGTACCTCGATTGGAGTAAACGAGATACCGCCGTATTATTTGGGGATGGCGCAGGCGCCGTTGTTCTCAGTAAAACCGATAAAGAAGTCGGCTTACTTGATGCTCAATTGGGCTGTGATGCTGAAGGCCGTGATGTACTGGCCATTCCAGCCTTTGGTACTGCAATGCAGCGCTTTGAAGAAGACAGTGGCTATTTCAGCTTCAATTTCGTAGGTCGTGAAATATTTCGACGTGCCGTAAAAGGTATGGGGGCAGCAGCCAGCGCTGTATTGGATCGCGCTAACGCGACCGCCAGTGACATTGACCTTGTCATCCCTCACCAAGCGAACAAGCGCATTATTGAAGCGCTTTGCGACCACGCTAAGATTCCGTTAGACAAAGCCTTCATCAATATACACAAATACGGAAACACCTCTGCTGCTACCATTCCTATCGCGCTATGTGAAGCCGTTGAAGAAGGTCGTGTGACGCCAAATAGCACCTTACTGATGGCAGCGTTTGGCGCAGGGTTAACTTGGGGCGCAGGTATGATTCGTTGGGGCGATCGTGTCACTCCACTGACAACGTCAGACGCGGCATTGCCCGAGCCTGAAACATCGGCACTGGGGCTGCTAGAAAACGCCGTCAAACATTGCAAAGAGAATGCCGAGAAGAACCAATAGCGCTCTCACAATTTCAGAGTGCCATTAGTTCAAGAGTCAAAGCGGCGCTCTCGATAAAGAAAAAGCAGCGATAATGAACTGACCCCCAATAGTTGGACAACCAATTATTGGGGGTCTTTTTATGTCTAAGTACAGTAAATCACATCAAGCATCAGCGGGTATCAGCGATTCGGCGAATACCTCTACTCGATTTCTACCACCGTTCTTCGCGCGGTATAGTGCGTCGTCGGCGTCAGCAATCATCGCAGCAATGCTCGCTTGGCGCATCGAAGAAACACCGATACTGCACGACAGCAATTCACCATGAGGCCAAGTCGCCGCTTCAAACGCCCAACGGATTTTTTCAGCTAGGAATGATGCTTGTGCTAAGTTCCGTTTCGGACAGAAAATTACAAACTCTTCTCCTCCCCAACGTACGATCACATCGCTACCTGAAGCGGATTCTCGCATGATGTCTGCAGCCAACACGAGTAAACGATCCCCCATGTCATGTCCGTAGGTATCATTCACGTGTTTAAAGTGATCAATGTCCAAACACAACACAGTACAACTTCTGTCTGCTCGTGACGTAATGCGTTCTTCAAGCGCTTCGTATATATCTAGACGATTTCGTAACCCTGTCAGCGCATCCGTCGTTGCTAGCACAGACAAGGTTTCACTTTTCTGCTTCAAAGCCACGTTGATGGTTCTGAGTCGCTCTGCGCGGGAGCGCTCCAGCTTATACGTCAGCCGACTCTGTCGGTACTTCAGAGCAAGAATAACTACCACTACAACAAGCCACAGAGAGGTAAGCCCTCTAAACAGTTGTGATTCAGACAACCAAAGCCCTTCAAAACGCAGGCTTTTGATTTCCAATCGATGGTCACCAAATACCGGAGTGCTGCTGGTCGCTATCTCTACAAGCGGCACATTGTTAAGTTCTGGCCCAGAATGCTTCAATGCCAAATCTCGGCCGGCTATCCACCATGACAACACCTGAAATGCTTTCAGTGGCAGCGTGTATTCAGACATTGTTTCGCTAGGGGTATATTCCAAGCCATTAAACTTAAGAGATACGGGATCATCGACAGTGGAGTACGCTGGATTATAGTTACGAAGGTAAACACGTAAGCGCTCGTTGGGCTTGGGCGCGATATAAGACGCTTCAATGACCAATGAATGGTAATGCGTTAAGTCGACACCTTTCGTCACATCATCGCGAATGCTGATTGCGACTTCACAAAAAGGCCATTGATACGCCCTACCCAAGGTGCAACCTAATACCACGTTGCCAGAATCATCTGTTGTTACATCACCTTGAGTGTCTCCTCCCATCGGCGTGTCATCAATATACCGGTAGGTTAGCTCTGTCGGTGACAACACATATGTTGATTTCGCGCCACCAGCATAAAACCATATAATTGAAGCAATAGAAAAAAATACGAGCGTGAACAGTACGATCAATGTTCTCGACGAGGATGCACTAGAAGTCACAGAATCATTCATCCAATTATTATTAACACCAATCTTCACAGGGAGTTCGTAAATGCCTCAATACAAAAAGGGAAACCAAGACGCCATCGCTTAATGAATACAGAAAAGGCATCAATACGATGCCTTTCAATATCAGCCCGACAGCACTATATATTCAGGAAAGCAGCGCCGCGGACACCGCCGGAATCGCCGTATTTTGCTTTGATAACTGTTGGTGGGTTGGCGATGGACAACAGGTACTTAGGTAAACGCTTTGGCATCTCTTCATAGATGTAATCGAAGTTTGATAAACCGCCACCAAGAACAACCACGTCAGGGTCAATACCTGTAAACAATCCGCCAAAGACCATGGCGAGCATCTCTATGTACTTGTCGACGAATTCAGCATCGCGTTCAACGCCTGCTTTAAAGTCAGAAATAATATCGATCGCTTTCTTATCTTCACCGTGAAAATGCGAATACAGCATTTCGAAACCACGACCTGATAGATAGTTATCAATACAGCCTTTCTTCTCACAACCACATTCGAAGATCGGCGCGTTATCACCTAGGTGCAACCATGCGTCGATAGGCATACGCATGTGGCCAAGTTCGCCAGCCACATTGTTTTTGCCTGAAAGTACTTTGCCATTAACAACGATGCCGCCACCAAAACCGGTGCCGAGAATCAACCCAAGGACAATTTTCTCGCCCTGCAGTGACTTGTCCCATGCTTCTGATAGCGCAAAACAGTTTGCATCGTTATTTAGCGCGACCTTGCGTCCGATTTTTGCTTCTAAATCAGCGCGAAGTGTTCTTCCTTTCGCTGCCGGAACATTGACCGTTAATACCGATCCATCTTCGGCTTTTTCAATACCAGGAATACCGAGGCCCACAGTGCCTTCACACCCCAACTCTTGGTCATACTTAGCCACCAAGCTTGCAAGTGTTTCGATCAACAGTGAGTAGTCGTCCCCTGGCGTGGGCACGCGTTCCGACGCAACACGATTCAAATCGCGATCAAACGCGCCAAATTCAATTTTTGTCCCACCCACGTCAAAGCCGTAATACATCCTTTACTCCATTGTTCCTAAACTAAAATCTATAATCTGTCCGAATTATCCCTGTTTCAAACGCTTGGGAATGTGATTAAAGACAAAATAACCTTTCGTGTACGTTGCTGACTACTGTGATTATGAGCGGTAAGTCGCATTAATTTGTCCCACAATACCCAAGCAACCTGAAAATGCAGGATTCAGCGAGAATCTTCAGGTTACTTGGGTATCGGCGGGGCGAATCTCTCTAAACTTCTCCAATGCACCGGGAATGGGAAGGCTGCGTTGCTTCTTGCCGGTTATATAGTGCTCACGAAACACATCAAACCAAGCGTCCAGACAAGCCGATGCTTCTTTCTCTCCAGCCAATTCAAGCACTCTCGCGGCCACTTCTGCCGTCGCTAGTTGACATTCACCAGCCGCTTCTCGCATCTGATAACGAGATTGCGCATCAGGCTTGATGCTAAGCACGGGAATAGTATCGAGCCAAGGGCTTTTGCGGAAAATCTTTTTCGCCTCGCTCCATGTTCCATCAATCATGATGAACAAAGGGCGTTTCCCTTCTTGAAGTACAGGTTGATTGACGACACGCTGCTCTTCCGCATATTGCTCAGGGAACACAACAAAGGGTTGCCAGCTAAGGTCATTGATAAGGGCCAGCATCTCTTCATTAGGCTGCTTACGCGACCAAATATAGGCATAAGTGTCTTTGACCGTATCTGCAATCAAACGCCCTGTGTTACTTGGCTTCAGTACTTCATCGTCATACATGACCAGCAAGAACCCAGCGTGTGTCGCCAACGTGCGTCTTTCTGCACAGATACAAAGACGTTCAACCACCATGCAATGAATACAACGAACGACACTGGCACCTCGCGCACGAAAAGGCTTCGTGGACTGGGCTAAGCGTTGATCATAAAGTTGATGAATTGAATGGAAGTTCATTGAATGCGCCTAAAGAGAATAAAGGCGCATTTTAATCAGAGAATGGTTCGGTGCAACCACAAGTTGGTGATTGCACGAAAACAGGTGTCAGGCGTCAGCCACCGATTAGGCGTAGTAACCTATGCGCACTCAGAAACAGCGGCGTCAAATAGGTTCTTAACAAGGCCAATATACTCTTCGAGTACATTGATTTGAGCATAGGTCGGTTTTTGCTTCCATACCGAGCTCAGTATCTCTTCCAAATCGGCAACAACTTTATCTGCTTCACTCATCACTTCAAAGCGAAGTGCTTGAGGCATATCTTTGTTTTGGTCACAAATTGCCATGATTTGACTGGCGACCAATTCATGAACAAGATCTTCAATGGTTTCAGAACCGACTTTGTCTCCAGGCGCAGAAAACGAACCCAAGTTTTCAACAAAATACTCGATCAAAGCCTCATATCCACTCGACTCAACGACCATCTATTTTCTCCACTACGTAACTTCTTTGGTTCAATTTTATTGCGCTGATTTGAAAATTGATACCAATAAATTCGTCACATGTCACTTATTTGAATCATAGCGCTCACAACCTAAGCATGCGTACTACATTATAAGTTCATGTTCTCTGAGTGGGTGTTCATAGCCTCAGTTATCCACCAGATTTCACCTGCATTCATAGCGGCGAGAAACGCTTAAAAACATACAGCCCGCACTTAAGGACAGAGTGCACTTCATCAAGGATTCGAGATGTCAGATAAGCAAATTCAGCGCGCGAACCAATTTCCTTTTTCAAAAAGCATTGTCGGCAAGGTCGGATTCATCATGGCCATGATGACGCTTTGTGCCATGTTACTTTCCGTTTCTACCTATGTGATGCATGACAGTGCGAGCACCGACACCACCAACACCAGTCAGTTGGAAATTCCAAGCGCCCTTTTGTCCGTTTCTATGCTGCGGTATGCAGGTGAAATGAATCGAAGTATGTTGAGTTATGCCCTGGGGCAAGACGGCGCGCTGGACACTTACTACAAGAAAAAGAACAAGTTTGAAGTATCACTCCTTGAACTGCGCAAGATTCATCACGGTAACACAACACACCTTGAGCAAATCGAATCAAACTTTGAAGCCTTCGTTAGCAAAATTGAAAATGACGTGATCATGCATTACGACCCACAGAGAGAGAAGTGGGCCATGAACGAAAAGCGACTGATCAAGGCACAGTTTGGCGTTGAGTTTTTCCGAATGATCAGCCAATTCCCAAATCAGACTCAACTCCTTACGCCGCGAGTGCAGATTGAAAGAGAGTACACAATTAAACTCCTCAAAGAAGAGGCGGACGACATGATGACGTCTGTCTTTTTCTATCTCAACGGAGAAGACAACCAAATCCAAAAGTTCGATGAAAACTCCGTATCCTTTGATCGCCATATCGCGCAATTAAAAGAAACAACCATCGACTCAAAAGAGTTGAGCGCGCTCGATAAGATCCAATCCCTAAACGAAGCACTCGTGGTTCGCACTGCGCGTATTTTTAATGAATATGAGCCGTTAAAAAAAGAACAAGCCATTCAGTCTTTAAAAGCCATCAACAACCTTGAGTACAAAACGCTTGAATCGTCATTGACCGAGTTCTCTAGGGACGCCAGTTTCAGCGCCGCCAACTCAATGGCCAGTTTGAACAATGTGCTAAAAAACAACCAAATATCCTTCTTTGCCCTATTCGCCATCATGTCATTGGTCAGTATCGTTTTAACTGTCTATATCTACAAAATGGTGACTCAGCCAATCGCTCGACTCGCGGATACAATGAGAAACTTAGCGGACGGTAATACCGAAACCCCTATTCCATATAAAAATAGGCCTGACGAAGTCGGACAGATTTCGCATGCGCTAAGCTCTTTTCGTGATCACATCATTTCGCGTAATCAGGCAAGAGAACAATTGCTCTATCAAAAAGAATTGGCCGAATCCGCCTCAAAGACCAAAGCACAGTTTCTTGCAGCAATGAGCCATGAAATTCGTACGCCAATGAACGGCGTCATCGGTATGATAGATATACTTCGTCGCTCCAAGCTAGATACAACGCAATTAGGCGTTGCCAACACAGTGCGTGATTCAGCCCTTTCACTGCTTTCCATCATCAACGACATTCTCGATTTTTCCCGTATCGAAGCCGGAAAGATGCGTATTGATGACGTGCCATTTTCCCTTCGTAACATTGCCGAACAAGTCATGGACAACTTGGCCACTGAAGCCAGTGACAAAAATGTATCTTTGACGCTTTATGTCGCACCAACGGTGCCCTCCTCCTTGTCAGGCGATCCAACTCGGATAAGACAAATTCTGTTTAACCTGATGGGCAATGGCATCAAATTTTCGGGTGGGCAACCGCATCGTGGCGAAGTGCAGGTATGGATTCGAGACCAATCGGACGATGAAGGTAGCTCGTTGGTGTCCATTGAAATTCGAGACAATGGTATCGGTATTAGCCCGGACAAACTCGAAGCGATATTCATGCCATTTACACAAGCGGAATACTCCACCACTCGACGATATGGCGGTTCGGGCTTGGGCCTTGCGATTAGCCAGAACATCGTGTCATTGATGGGCGGTAACATCAGAGCAGAGAGTGAAGAAGGTATCGGCTCCACCTTTACCGTTACATTCAAACTTCCGATCGCGAAAAATATCAACACGCCGAGTTGTTGCAACATTGACCTGCTCAATCAAGCCGCTGCATCGTTGAACAATCTTATCTGTGTTAACACGTTGGAAAACGGCGCACTTAAAGTGGGTATTGATAATTACCTACAGCAGATGAACATCTTGAACCATAGTCTTTCGGTTGAATTGCTCCACCAGCAGAAATTTGAGAGAGACGATGTTAAGTACGTCATCATTTGTCGTGACTATCTCCAAACGAAGCAGCTCATGCCGCCATTCATCTCTACCAACGCTGATATTCGCTACCTCGAATTGGACATGACACTCCCCGTGCATCGCTACGGCGGTATCGATGTGTTTGCCATTTATGCGTCTCCGATGAAGCTATCCACCCTTCTGAGTGGGCTACGCATTTGCGTGGGGTTAGAAAGCCCTGACTATCCTGCACTTGATACCACAGCCCGTGAAGCATTTATGGAACGTTCAGACCAAGATAACGGCACCATATTGGTGGCGGAAGATAACGTTACGAACCAGACTGTCATCAACAAGCAGCTAACCTACCTTGGATATAACGTCGTCATGACCTCCGACGGCCTAGAAGCACTGCGCGCCTATCGAAAGCAATCCTTCACACTCGTCCTCACTGACTGTCACATGCCTAATATGGACGGCTATGAATTGACTCAAGCAATTCGTGTCGTACAAAAGGAGCGCAATGAATTCGTGCCTATCATCGCACTCACGGCCAACGCCCTTGTGGGCGAAGCCGAACGATGCATAGAAACTGGCATGAATGATTTCATTGCCAAACCTGTCGAAATTGACGTTATACAGCGCGTTCTCAGCAAGTGGTGTTCAAAAAGCGAACCCTATTCGGATGTTGCTCTGCGACCACAATCGGACCAACACACAATGGAAGACACTCCGTTGGAATTGACAGTCACTACACCAACGCAGACCCAGACACAAACGCCAACGCCAACGACGGTTGAACTTGAACCTAGCGTGCTCGACAAGCTGTTTTGGGGTGACAAGGAAACCTATTGTGATGTTCTCGGTGAGTACGTCAAACACTGCGTGCCGGAGCTTAAAGACCTCGCTGTCTCGCACGCCCCTTACGATTTCGAAAAAATTAAAGCCTCTGCACATAAATTAAAAACCTCTTCTCGCAGTATCGGCGCCTTTGATTTGTCTGACCTATGTGTGTCATTAGAACAAAGCGCTAACACCAACGATGAAAACGTTGAGTCGCTGCTATTCGCTTTGGGAGAACAACTTGAAGGCACCATTCGCGCCGTAGAAACAAAAAGAGACGACCTACAAGCCGAGCTTGATTATGCAAAAGCAGACACACCTAACACGTGAGAACTCAGCAGGTTTCCCGTTTTAGTGCCAAACTTGACGAGATAAATCTAAAAAAACTAACGAGCGAGCCACATATGAGAAAGACGAAAGTTGTCACAACAGAAGATATTCTACTCAAGCTTTGTCAGTCAGTGACTGGCGTACTTAGCAAAGCAACAGACTCATCGGTTCATCACTCTGCCATGGTGCAGAAGATCACTAAAACCAGTTTGAAGCCCGACTTTGGTTGTTTTGTGTTGTTTGACGGCGGATTTTCTGGCCTTGTTGTCATCAATTTTGATGCTAAATCTGCGCTTGAGCTGTACAAAAAGTACATGTCAAATATGGGTATGCCCGAAGAAGAGCTTGCTACGCTGCATACATCCGATGAAGTGGCAGACGTCCTTGGTGAGCTGATGAATCAGATCGTGGGCGATTTTACCGGCAAGGTGAAGCGTTCTTTGCAGACGAACATTACGCAGAATCAACCCAAGATGATGGCCATTAACAAGAACATTAATGTCACGGTTGATAGCAACATCGAACGACCACAAGCGCGCAGAGTGAGCTTCAGCACTGAAGACAACAATATTTTCTATCTTGAGCTGGCAATGGAACGCACCGAGTTCATTCAGCTCGAAGAGTTCGAAGAAGCCGAAGAGATCAACCCCGATGCGATCTTAGAAACTGAGGTTTCCAACAAGCTGAATGGGAAAGACGCAAAATCCGGCAAGAAACAACCTGAAGATGAAACAGATTCTTTGATGGACGATCTCGGCATCTAAGCCCCAATTCAAGTGATAAACACCGATAAATCTAGATACCTTCGTGGCGGTTTCCCGCCACTATCGACTGCCAGCTTGGCGTCGCTTCAATAACACCAAGGAGCCTAGGTTAATGCTTGTGAATGAAAATTGGTTTGAAGATATACAAACTTGGTATCAACAAGGCCGCAGCGCGAGCTATCAAGAACTTGTGACGATTATTGCTAACACCCCCAGTTTCCTATTTACGCCCCCTATCGATGATCGTCAAAGTGATGCCATTGCCTATTTTGTTGACGGTTGTGATAGGTTACAGCGTCACTATGAAAGCGAAGGAAAAGTCGAAGAAGCGTATAACTACATGCAGTTTTGCTATGCCAAGCTTCAAGCACTCGCGACTCATGCTGAGGTAGAGAAAGACGTTAAAAGATGGAGCCTTAAAAAGCTCGATACGATCATCGTCTCGATGATGGAGTTTTGTCAGCAACAGCACGACAACGCATGGCTAAAAGAGAGTGAGTTACTGGTGGAATTGCACGTTGCATTTATGCAAGGTCAAAATGGATTGAACCTCTATCAATCACGCCGCTCTTTGCGATAGAGAAAAGCCACGCCTTTTACAAACAACGTTATCCATTCGACATACTCTTTACGACATTTTCAACACGAAGAAGAGCCGACATCAGTGTCGGCTCTTTTGTCTTTCATTATTTGTATGAGCACATTCGCTTCAGGCTATGACTCACCGCTTATGTTGTCAGTGATGTCTGCTATGCCGCTTGCGGTGCGGCTTGCGCCTCTTCACGTTGCTTCAGCGCCGCATATACAACGCCCGTAACAATCGTACCCGCCGCAATCGCGCCTAAGTAAAGCAGCACTGGTGTAATCGCATTTGGAATGAACAACACAAAGATACCGCCATGAGGAGCCATGAGTTTGGCACCAACCAGCATCGATAACGCACCTGTTAACGCTCCACCGGCAATACATGCTGGGATAACTCTCATTGGGTCACGTGCCGCAAATGGAATGGCCCCTTCTGAGATAAAGCAAAGACCAAGCACAAACGATGCCTTACCCGCTTCACGCTCTTGCATTGAAAACTTACTTCTCGCCAACAGCGTCGCTAACCCCATACCCATCGCAGGTACCATGCCCGCAGCCATGACAGCGGCCATCGGCGTGTACGTTTGTGACGCTAACAAACCAACACCAAAGGTATAGGCCGCTTTGTTAACCGGGCCGCCCAAATCGAAGCACATCATTGCCCCGAGAATCACACCAAGTAACACGGCGTTGGTCGAACCCATGCTGTTCAAGAACTCGGTCAAACTGTTCATGACGCCAGCAACAGGGCCACCCACCACAAAGATCATCACTAGACCGGTGATCAAACTCGCCACCAATGGAATGATAAGAATCGGTTTCAGGGCTGCCATCGAGTCTGGCAATTCCACTTTATCAGCAATGAATTTCGCGGTGTAACCCGCCAAGAAGCCCGCCACAATACCGCCAAGGAAACCAGCGCCTGTAGAGCTTGCAAGCATACCGCCGATCAAACCTGGCGCTAAACCAGGGCGATCTGCAATTGAGAAAGCAATGAAACCCGCCAGCACCGGAACCATGAGCGCAAATGCACTTCCGCCGCCAATTTCCATCAATGCAGCAGCAAGTGTGCCTTCTTCTTTAAACGCTTCGATACCAAATACAAAAGACAGCGCAATACACAGCCCACCAGCAACAACCAATGGCAGCATATGCGAAACGCCTGTCATCAAGTGTTTATAAGCGCCAGTACGTTCGTTTTTGTTCCCGCCACCAGCTTTGGCTCCAGAATGTATATACAATTCCGCTTGCTCAAAAGACTGATTTAATTCTTGTTTTGTTTTCTTGAGTGCCGCGCCAGTGCTAGTACGGTAAACACGCTTTCCGTCGAAGCGAGACATATCTACTTCGATATCGGCAGCAATAAACACCAAATCTGCCTGCGCGATTTCCTCTTCTGTCAGTTGATTCTTCGCACCCACCGAACCACGAGTTTCAATCTTCACCAACATGCCTTGCGCTTTGGCTTCCTCTTCCACCGCTTCTGCGGCCATAAATGTATGCGCAACACCTGTTGGACACGCTGTAATACCCACAATGCGTTTTTGCGCTTGCGCTGACATGTCTGATTCTGATGCGACGGCACTGTGTACATAGACACTCGCGTTTTCCGCAGCATGTTTGATTAAATCGGTCGCATTGGCATAGCATTCTTCTAAAGACGCTTGATAGACATTCTTACCATCAAAACGCGCCATACCAGAAACAGTACCCACCGCAATGACCACGTCAGCGGATTCAATGTCTGACTCAGAAACTGTTTCCACGGCTTTAACGGTGTTTTGACACTCAATCACAGTGCTCCATTTCAACGCAGACGCTGCTTTTTCCAACAAACCAGCTGCAATAATGGTGTTTGCGACGCCACTTGGGCACGATGTAATAATTACGGCTTTCATCTCTCTACCCCTGATTGATTATCGGCGGATAACGATTCGATACAAATTTCATTTTGAATAGCGGTTACTTGGTTAATATCAGAGACACCAACATTGATCTGGGTGACAGCCAACGCAGACAAGGCGGTGGCAAAACGGAGCGACGCTTCTTTTGTCCATTGATTGAGTTCCGCCCAACACATGCCCGCGACCAGGGTATCTCCAGCCCCCACGGTGCTAACCACTTCCATCTTCGGCGGCTGGCTTGCTAACCATTCTCCCTCGCAGCACCAAAGCACCCCGTCAGCACCCCGTGAAATAACAACATTTTGAATGCCCGTAGCTGCCAACGCTGCGCCAGCGTCAAGCAGTGACTGATAGTCGGTCAACTCTCTACCCGCCCACTGCGATAACTCTTCATCGTTAGGTTTCACCAACCAAGGGGATGCTTTTAGCCCCTCAACCAAGGCGGCATTGCTGCTGTCAAAAAAGACTTTCTTTCCTTTCTCGCGCAACGCGGAAATCCAACCGTGTAAATGCTCAGGAGTCACCCCGACAGGAAGGCTACCTGCAATCACAAACAGATCATTGGTTTCAGCCAGTTCAAACAAGGTGTTCTCAAAAGCGTGTAGCGCAGCGGAATCTACGGTGACGCCAGGGAAGTTCAAATCTGTTACACGGCCAGTATCTTCAACCAACTTCACGTTGATGCGAGATGCACCCTCAACACGAATAAACTGGTCATTGACCCCAAGTTGCTCAAACAAATGAGCAAATGGGTCTTGGTTTTCCGCGCCGAGAAAGCCCGTTACCGTGACGTTTGCACCAAGTTCGGCAAGTACCTTTGCGACATTCACACCCTTGCCACCGGGGTTAAGGTTCGAAGCATCAATCAGGTTCACGAAACCTGCTTTCAGTGTTCCCATGCTTCCAGTCATGTCTAAAGCGGGGTTTAAGGTGACAGTCACGACACCGTTACTATTCATCATCATTTAACCCTCACCTAAACCGTTACTGATGGCCTCGCCAATCGCATCTATGGCTTGCTGCGCATCAATACCATCCGCGGTAAATTCCAGTTCGTGTCCATGTTTCACACCTAACGCGATCACTTTCATCAAGCTCTTGGCATTCACTTGCTTGGCGTCAGTGCTGGCATTGGATACCCAAATCTGTGACTCATATTTTTTCGCCACACTCACCAACATCGCGCCTGGGCGTGCATGTAGGCCATGCGCATTTTTGATTTTGTACGTTTTGCTAATCCCAGCCTGTCGCAATTCCGTCAGCGCTTTGATCACATCACCGGAAGACTTTGCATACACATCTGCCACACTTCCATTGAACAGAAGCGCACTGAGGTTATTCATGATCTCAACATGCGCTGAGCCTGATGCCGCGACGGTCATCAAGCCTTTTACTGGTTTACTGTTCAATTCGAACGGCGTTGCCACTGAAATGAAAGACAGCGCCGGTTGATTAACCCCCAAGACAGAAGACGACAACCAAAGGCCCTGCCCCAAATATGTGGCAGGTTTCGCCAACACATCGGCAATAAATGCATCGTTGACGGCTTTTGCATTCTTTAACTTGCCCGCACTCACAGCGATCAACGAAATGACATCAGCGGCGGGAAACTCAATGGTGATAACAGAATCATCCAGTAACAGTGTTTTTTGATTGCCACCATTCAATACCGTAAGCACATCGTCAGCGGAATCTGCCTTTTTCAGCGCGTCTTCTACGTCGTCTGCAGACAACACATGCGTGAGTTGCTTCAATATCCCCAAATGTTCATCAGATTTTGCAGCGATGCCAATGGCCAGATACACAGTGTTGCCATCGCCCCAATCAACGCCTTCAGGAAAATGATGGATTTGAACACCGGTTTTGTTCACCAAATCTCGCGTATCAGTCGTGCCATGTGGAATCGCAATACCATTGCCAAGAAACGTCGAATTTTGAGCTTCACGCGCCAACATGCCCGTCTCATAGCCTTCAGCGACAAGGCCTTTGTTGACTAAATCTAGGGCGATGCCCTTTATCGCGTCTTGCTTGGTTATTGCGTGTTTGCCTAAGAGAATATCGTTTGGTGTCAGTTCCAACATGTTGCTACCTCGCCGTTTGGTGAATCATTGTCACCCACTGTTACGTGTCTCAGTGATGTCTGGTTACTTCAAAGCTGAATCGTTTCAGCATTGAAGTAAAAAAATGGGTTTCGCGCACATTTTTAAACATGCTGAAACCTTTCAGCTATTGATGCTGAATCCTTTCAGCCTATAATGCAAAGAATGATGATGATCCAATTTGCGTTTTTTGATCACGCGCACAACTTGCTTACCACGAGCACGACAACGGGCATAAGAAACCATGAAGCTAGATGAAATTGCCAAACTGGCGGGTGTTTCACGTACCACGGCAAGCTATGTCATCAACGGGAAATCGGCCAAGTATCGCATTAGCGAACGAACCCAGCAGAAAGTCATGGCCGTAGTGGACGAACATAACTATCGCCCCGATCATGCCGCCAGCGCACTAAGAGCAGGCACGAGCCGATCCTTTGGCCTAGTTATTCCTGACTTAGAAAACACCAGCTATGCAAAAATCGCCAAGCTACTGGAACGAGACGCTCGACAGGCTGGCTATCAATTGATCATTAGTTGCTCTGATGACAACCCAACCACAGAAATGCAGGTTGCCAACACTCTACTCAATCGAAAAATAGACGCTTTGATTGTTGCGACCTCCTTACCCGCAGACAATAGCTTTTACCCTGCCATTCAGGCTTCAGGCACCCCGGTGATCGCCATTGACCGTGCGCTGAATGACGAAGATTTCGCGTGTGTGATCAGTGAAGATTTAGAAGGTGCCTTTGCGTTAACTGAGAAACTGCTTGATGGCGAGATCAAGTCTGTTGGGTTGATCGGTGCTGTCCCAGAACTAGGGATTTCACGAGAACGCGAACGTGGTTTTATTTCAGCGGCTAACAAAGCTGGTGTCGCCACTCAAGTCATTAACGGCGAACAGTTCAGTCAAGAAGAAGGCAAACGATTAATGCTTTGCTGGTATGACAATAACCTCTTGCCTGACGCCGTTGTCACCACGTCTTATGCGTTGTTTGAAGGCGTGCTTGATGCCATTCTTGTTCACCCAGAGATTGCGACCAGAACACGATTCGCTACCTTTGGCGATAACCGTATGCTCGATTTCATTCCGATGAAAGTCCACTCATTGCCTCAACAGTTTGAGCTTATCAGTGAGCATGCATTAGAACTCACGCTAAATGCTATTTCAGGCCGCTACCAACAAGGCGTTGAGGTTGTGCCAAGAAAACCGAAATGGCGAAGCTGACTTAGCCAGTCGCAATGAGCGAGAAAACAAAAGAATGAACGAGTGAATGGCCGATAACGGTACAGCGTTCGTTTACGCAAATTGCCGATGTTCTATACGGATTTGGGCTTCATTCGATAACAAATGCGCAAGGTAGCGGATTAAGCTCACATTTTTAGGAAAAGACAAAACACTTGCTGGTATACTCCCCCACATCAAATTAATGACAGATGAACGCCTTAAAGCAGGCCTTTTGATTTGGAAGGCACCTGAACAAGGCATGTTTGAAAAGGCAAAGCCATGAATTTAAAAACGACCCTGCAAGAAGATAACGCAAAGCTTGATTTGTGCCGCCGTCAGCTAGATGTTGCTAACGTGACTAAAAACCATGAAGACATCGAAACGCTGACTACTCAGATCAATGAGCTGACGATGAGAATCTCTGACACCAAAGCGAAGCTGCAAAGCCAGCTTAGTGAAAAAGCACAGAAAATCGTCGCGTTGAAGTTCAACCGTGCATTGTCAAAAGCTGAACAAGCAGACATGGGCAAGTTGAAGAAATCTGTGCGCGGTTTGATGGTTGTGCACCCGATGACAGCATTGGGTAAAGAAATCGGTGTTGAAGAAGTAACAGGCTACGCACACAAGCCGTTCTAATCACACGAGCATCTTAAACAGTGAGAATCCACTTAGCCGCGAGATCCTACTTCGCAGCTTGGTATTCTCACTGTTCATTCCGCTACACTAAGAGCACGACTGAACCACATCCTCGATAATCTTGTGTCCAATAGCGACAAAGCCATAAATTACACTCTTTTATTGACCTGCCTCGACAAAAATATCTGAAACTCTCACCTTCGCTCTCTGCTTTGCCTACCCTGCCCAAGTACTGATCTTCTATTCACCAAAAGCAATGAAAACCACTTGAGTCAGGAATCACTCATGAAACGTTTCAAAGGACTGACCCTCATCGAAATGATTGTTTCTATTTCGGTTCTGGGCGCGATAACGGCCGTTGCTGTCCCCGTTTTTAGTAACCAATTTGACCAAGCACGCGCTGAGAAGCTCGAGCACGATATTTTGCAACTCGTCGACCTCACGGCGTCACGGTCGGTCCAACGATGGAAGCCGACTTACATCCATTTGATCAACATTCCCTCTGAAACGGCAACGACTGACAGTTCTTGGTGCATTGTCGCTTCCACATACAGCTCAGTGACGGAATGCTCAGATGCAGACGATACAGCGGCAGAAACAGCCAATGAAAAACGAATCGCCACAGTGTGGGGAGATCAACATCAGAACCTACAACTAAAGCGTCTTACCAGTCAGACAAAATTCATGTTCGACAACAACAGCTATTCACTGTTCCTCGACGATGATCGCCAATTTGATATTAGCTTTGTTGAAGCCCAGTCAGGCCGCAACACCTTTACCGCCAAGGTGATGCACTTCAAAGATTTTGAGTTTAAAGAAGTAGTACTTGAAGGGGATGGCAGCTAAAGCTCATTGGCGTTTCAGAGGTATGGACGCATCCTTATGTTGGTCATACCGCAAGCCTTAATGTACTCAGAAAGTGCGGTTTTCAACACCATGGTATCTTGAAAGATCACGCAGCGTTCCCAACGCTAGGAAGCGGTCAATTTGATTGTGCAGATATGCGTATTTGTTTAAAGACCCTGAAGTAGGCAGACAATCGTTAGGGTGTTTTAGTTCTAGGACACTCTCAATACTTTGCTCCACAATTAAATACCAATAATCAAACATTCACCATTCTCTTTTGAATCAAAATCATCACTTCGAAATAATCAATCCCGTCAATTACATGGTTAATGAGTCATTCTCCGTAAAGTAGCTTTCCAATTGAGCATCAGAACACACGATGGTTCAACATCTTTGGTCTGAATTAATTTCAAGGATGATACTCGTGAAAAAATTAGTCTGTATAAGTGCGCTGGTTGCTCTAATTTCAGCTTGTAGCGAAGAAGAGCTAACCCGAGACAAACAGTGGTATATGGAAAATCCAGAGCAAATGACGCTTAAAGTCGCTGAGTGTGATAACGACGCTAATCTAGCGACAAGTCAAAACTGCAAAAACGCTCTAAAAGCCAAGCAGAAACTATTGCTCAACAAGTGGAAGAATGGCTAAGGCCTTACCGTACGTGCATAGATTAATGAAATATTGCTGCATTTTTCAGTTCCAACCAAAAACGGTTTTTAACGAATTAATCATTCTATGATGACCTTAGTTAAGCGCCGTTTATGGTTAAATTGATTTCACTTTCTCCATCGGCGATAGTTAATGAAAAAATATATAGAACCAACGACCAATGAGTCTTTTGTTCGAGTTTTAGTTCCCTTCTCAGGCTTAGTTGCTTCACTCTATCTTGCCTACTCCGAACATTGGTTTTTGGCGCTAAACACGGTACTGATTAGCGGGTTGGTTTTCCATAAATGCAAACGCAATCTACTGCTAAGAAAGACCGAATACCCTTCTCATGATGGAAACTATCAGAACTGCAAAAGGGCCGCTGTCATACATGGTTGGAACACAGTCAGTGACATTGAGATGGTACGGTTAGAGTTTGAGACGGAAGCGTCTTTGGGAAGTTGGGGAGAATTGATCACTGTCCTTTTTACTCGATCTGGCATTTCAATCAACAGCCGTCCTTCACCATTAGCTCGCCCATCAATAACGTCTTTTGGAAGAAACAAAGAAAACGTCAATAAAGTGATGGCTATGCTCGAATCAAACTCGTAATCATCACACTCAACACCGTACCACTGGCACATCTCCCCAACGTGTTGTGTACTGCGGCGATAAAAACTCCCGTCGCATGCCCCACTTCGGAGCAACCCCCTGTGCGGCCAAAAATAGCGCACCAGAACCATAACGTTGATTCAATCCATCAAATGCCTGCATCAATGCCGGGTTCCCTGGCTGGGTGTTAAACAAATCGGGTTGAACATGTTTAGCATTCACCAAATCGAGCAGTCCGACACCTACCTTGTAATAACGTACACCCTCTTGGAACAACAATGGCACCATGGTCGCCACTGCTGACGTGATCACCGCAGTGTCATCAGCTGGAAATGCAAAGTGCTGCATCTGCTTAAAGCTTTTGGGCCTTTCATCAAACGGTGAATTTCCTGCAAATACCATTAATACTGAGCACAACGACCCTTGCGCACGTAACTTTGCCGCAGCGATTCCCGCGTGTTTGCACAGAGCTTGGCGTAACGATTCTTGGTCCGTGATCCGCTCACCCATTGAACGTGTCGAAAATATCTGTTTCTTATCGGCTCGGGCGACGTCCCACCCTTTGCAGACTTCGCCGTTCAACTCCCTAATGGTGCGTTCTATTTCAACGTTGAATTCCTTACGAGCAAGACCCGTTGGCATCCGCGATAGCTGCAGCGCCGTGTTTATCCCTTGGAGCTTTAACCTTGCAGCAATCTTACGACCTACGCCCCAAACATCTCCCACTTCCATGTGGGAAAGTACGTCTATGCGCTCGGCTTCTGAATCCAACACGCACACACCTTTGTAACCTTGTAACTTCTTCGCGGCATGATTAGCAACCTTGGCTAAGGTCAAGGTTCGTCCCATTCCAACCCC
The DNA here is from genome assembly GCF_000621165.1 of Enterovibrio calviensis DSM 14347. Classification (GTDB taxonomy): domain Bacteria; phylum Pseudomonadota; class Gammaproteobacteria; order Enterobacterales; family Vibrionaceae; genus Enterovibrio; species Enterovibrio calviensis. The sequence goes on from NZ_KK211218.1 coordinate 491,786, forward strand.
TACCGCCAATCGGCATTCTTTCCACACCGCTCGGCGTAACGCTTGCCCCTGCTCGCGCAAATCAGGCACCGCACTACAACGGTGAAATGACAAGAATGACTCATCAATGGAATAGACATGCTGCTCTGGCGCAAAGCGTCCGATCACCTGCATCATGCGATCTGACAAATCGCCATACAATTCATAGTTCGACGAGCACACAATCACGCCTGCTGCCTCACATCGCGCGCGGACTTGAAAGTAAGGTTTGAATTTCTCAATGCCCACCTCTTTCGCTTGGCGGTTCGCCGCAACTACGCAGCCATCATTATTAGAAAGTACGATGACGGGTTTGCCGCGCCAATCTGGCCTGAACACCTGTTCAGCACTGCAGTAGAAGGAATTAGCATCAACTAACGCGAACACAGAAGTGGACTCTGACGGTGACAACGGATAGAACGGATCACGACACCTTCAATGGTAAAGGTGTCATGTTTGGAGATAGCTACAGAGGAATACTTATCATTGGCCGAAAGCAAAAGACGACGCGGCACATCAAGCAGCTTACAGATGAATTCGCCGTTAAGGTTCGCCACAATCACGTCGCCATCTCTGGCAGTTACGTGACGATCAACAATCAAAATATCGCCGTCGAAAATCCCCACACCCTGCATGGAGTCGCCTGACGCTTTGCCGATAAACGTCGCGCTCGGATGCTCAACAAGCAGCTCATCCAAACTTAAAGGAAGTTGGCGGTAGTCGCCAGCTGGCGACTCAAAGCCCGTAATACCGGCACTAGCAAAAATAGGGATAATGTTCATAAATTATACTGTTTATATATACAGTATTCATTTTAGCTTTTTTCGTCTCACAAGCAAGATCCAGCTTTGCCGACAGCGGGAGATTTGAGCGATGCGTTTTGTCAGCTACAATAGAGGCTAAGAATGTGAGCATGATGATGGGGTGCCAGATCTTCATAAATCTGACCAAGTATTTCGCTGAATTTGGTGTCCATGAGTATACTCTGTTAACCTTTCCTACTGTTCAGGACTCCATTAACCAGAACCAACACGGTTTAAAAAGTGGGGTTATGGGCAGTGCTTGAACCCTGATAGACTCGCCACTCTTTTACTATGCGAACAATGCTGACACGCGTGCCATTTTCTTCTGTTTCTGCAACTGTCTTTACTAGCCAAAAAGCGATGGCTGATGGTATTGTTGGTGAACTAATAAAAAGCAAAATCATCAATCCATAGTCATATCCTGAGAGGGTAGACTTCTACCTTCTAGTGAAAATAACCCATAAAAACATTGGCTTGTCATACTAATAGCAAACCATGCGTCAAGAATATTGGAGGGTATTCAGTACTGCGTACATAGCTAATCGACCCGCGATTTCATAGCTACGACCTTCTGTCCAAAAGCTGCTTAGCCACTTACCCTTTTATTGTGCTCGCCACGCGAATTTAGCGTCAGTTATCTCTTAGATTCGATTTTTGCGCAGTATGTCAGCTATCTGTGACTGTGTCGTATTAATTTCTTTTGCTAGTCTAACTCACCGATATTTGAGTTAGAAAAAGGAAAGAGCGCTTGAAAAAGTATAACTACAGCCTGATGTGGCGGATCAGACATGTTACCGTCATATTAGTCGCGGGTGCAGTTCCTTTTACTCTCGCTGCTATAAAACTCGGCATTATTCCAATTCTTGAGGAACCGTCAGTAGTAATATACATATGGGCTTTACTAAGTCTAATTACAATACCACGTATTATTAAAGAAAGAACTTTGACGGATTCTATATTTATAGAAAAAGACCGCGTTAAGAACATTAGATGCAATGGGATTACCACTGAGTTTAGTATCAGTGATATATCAAAAGTAACTATCGTAGATACGTCTGAAAGCTTGAACGGTTTTAAAGAGAAAGAAATGATTGTTCAGCTCAAAAACAGTAGTGAAAAGATTGTCGTTCCTGTCAATATTCTTGGGTTTAACGATCTATATTACCATCTCACTAAGAATAAATAGCGTCACAAAAAACGCCGACAATCGTCGGCGCTTTTCAAATTCAGCAGTAAAACGGGATTACTTCGCGATATTGAAGAACGCGCCGTCTTTGCAGGTGAAGGTGTAATATTTCTCTCTTTCCATATACTTTTCAAAGCCTTTGCCTTCACAGTAGGTGGCATTAAGGTCTGTTGAAATGTTCAAACGTCCGTCAACGACGCGTTGATCTGGGTTTGGCATAGATTCCGCTGTTTCAATAGAAGAGCAGCCTGCCACTGAAGCGACAATGGCCGCCATCATCAATATCTTTTTCATTGTCATTCTCGCTTTATAAAACGTAACTTGAACCATCGACGCATGAGAGTTTCACTTCACCTTCTTGGCTTGAAATGAAATCTCGTATTCCCATGCTCGAACAATAGACTCTGTCCATCTCGACTATGTCATCCAGTGAAATGTCACCACGTATCACATAAGACGAACCGCTGTGACACATCACTCGGAGGCCATCCACCGTTTGTGAGAAGGCTTTTGCACTATCGCTATGGCAGAGTTTTATCGCCGCTTCAATACGCTCATCCACTGGATCTGGCGAGGTAGAACAGGCAGCAAGCGACAAGATAAACCCTAAGGATAAAATTGGCTTAAACATTAGGCAATTTCCATTTTTGCTTTTTTGATTGTTGTAACCACATGACGTCATTACAACATATTCAACACATTAGCACACCCCCACGTTGGGATGTAGCGCAACATATTAGACAAGCAGTTGAAGGTTTGACCTAAGTCTTTCTGGTGTCGAGGCAGCTGTCACGGGGGTGATTCCGTAGTCAACAATGGTTTTCAGTATGAGCGCAGACGGCGAGGCATGCTGTTCTTCCGCTTGTGCTTGGATGTTTTCAATCAACGCGCAGTTCAGCAAATTATCGTAGTTGTCTGGCAGTTCATCGGGGGATTGCTCGTAAGCACCGTCCAGCAATGGGCTATAGCCAATCACCTCTGGCTGGCGTTCTAACGCTTTAAGCATACCAAATAGATGCTCGTTCAAGATCACTTGGGGGCCAAAATCTGCAATCGCATTGGGTGTGATTAATGAATAGCGATACTGAGCATATGCAAAGGGGGTTAGCTGGTTTTCATTGATGATATTCACCAATTCAAGAAGGCGCGGCTCTCGGTAATTCGACACTCCCAATCGTTTTACAATCCCCTGCTCCACCAGCGACGACAGAGCCTTCCACGTATCAAGCAGTGGCGTTTCTAGGTCATCGACATGTGCATAGAGCACATCGATGTGGTCAGTATTGAGGCGAGTAAGGCTTTCTTCCACCGAGCGTTTGATATTGTCCGGAGACAAGCCATCAAGTTTATCGTAAGTAAACCCGTCGACAGAGCGAGCGCCGATTTTCGTCATGATTTCAACGCTATGGCGATCTTGCGTTTTCAACCACTCTCCTAGCACAGCCTCACTTTCACCACCCACCCCATCTGGGTGCCAACATGCATAGTTGTTGGCGGTATCCAAGCGGCTTCCGCCCATTTCTACAAATGCATTAAGCACTGCGAAGCTATCGTCTTGGCTGGTGTAAGTACCAAATCTTGCTGTACCTAAGATAATGGGAAACATGCAGAGGCTCCTCGCAAGCTGATTGTTCAGTTTCCACCTCACAATGTGTTGCGATATTGTTAAATGTCAATTTAACCATAGCCTTTGTCTGTATTTACAACAATCAACCACATAGCGATTAGATCCACATTCAAACCTAAAGTAGATAATTTCCCAAAAGTTGGAGCGATGTTGGCACACTAGATTGTTGGGAGGATTTGATCAGTAACCGGTGGCTTCCATGAATCCGACACCTGACGTAGAGCCTTCAACAAAAATTGGCCCTTCCCAGTAAGGAAACGCAAAAGGTAGCCAGTTGTTGGTATTTAACGGAGAGGTGCGCAATGAAATGTCTTCACTCGCGATGTCGATTTGCCATTCAGTGGGTAGATGGCGAGATGTTGGCATTTTTGAAAACGACAATGGCAACATGGCGATATCGTCGTGTGTCAGAATTCTCGTTTCACCGTTTGGTCGTGTCAGTGAACCGAATCGATAAGGCCCTTCATCTGACCTTACCTGCACCACCATCAGTTCACTACCGTTGTCGAGCTGCACGGAAAACCAATCCCATCCTCGTTGGTCTTTACTGAGTGCTTGCGTGCTCCATTCGCGATCCACCCAGCCTTTTCCACTCACTGCGATTTCTTTGCCTTCTAAGGTCAGTGTCCCTTCTAATGCGATGGCAGGAACGCTGAAGTAATAGGAGCCGACGTCTTTGCTGAGGTGTTTGCGGCTGTAGCCATGATCACCTTGAAGGATTTCAGGCTGAGTTTGTGTCATGGTCAAATTGACAACAAAGGCATCATCTTGCGCTTTCAGCGCCGCGGGAAAAGGCGCTTTGGTGTCGCTTTGCCATTGCCAGTTGTCTAACCATGCATGAAAAGGGGCACTTTCTACGCCTGCTTGGCCTATTCCGCCACGCGCAAAACGTTCCGCATAGAATGTGTTGTTTTCGGTAGTCACCACCGCGTGGGCCATGTACACCTGTTTGTTGTTCCAACCTGTGCCTTGGTCTGGTGATAGCGCACTGCGAAATAAAGTCCATTGCACGCCGTAAGCGTTTCCGTCTACATCATTGAGATTCGCGGTGACATACCACCACTCTTGTCGAAAATCGTCATGGCGACCGTAATCATCGGGAAATTGAATAGAGGCATCGCGAGTGACAGCGCTGAATCCTTCGGTGTCTTCCGCGACCAAGACGTCTACGGCCAACCTGTCCGGGTCGTCATTTCTCAGTAAGATCGAGCCAAACAGTGCAAGCGCCGACACGAAGATGGCCAAACTCCAACCAATAATGGTCAATATGAAAGGCTGGGGCTTTTCTTCGTTGCGCATTACTGAGCTTCCCGTAATGAAAGAATGGCGGAACGCTTAATCAAACGCCAAACAGGCCAGCAGCCGGCTGCCAACAGTGTGAGCAACGCGCCACCCAATGTCGTGACATAGCTAAATGGGAAATATGACACTGACATCGTCCAACCAAATGAATATTTGAGAACGATATTGATCAGCACTTCCGCGATGAGAAGGCCTAAAGGCAATGCAAAGAGTGCGGAGAACAAGCCAATGAGCATGAGTTGCCCGCCACCTAAGAAGGCCAATTCTCGGCCTGATATGCCCATATAACGCAATAGCGCGTATTGACGTTGTCTCGATAGCTCTGTCGCCAGTGTGGAGAAGAATAAGCCACAAATGGCAATGATCAGCGTTAACGTGCAGAGCGTGTCAGTCACGAGGAACGTTCGGTCAAAAATCCGCATGGCGCGAGCAAGAATGTCCCGCTGATTACTGATCTGCGTTTCCATCAAACCAAACTCTTTACGCATTTGGTCAACGAGCTGCTTTTCATCATCATCGTCGTTGAGAAGCGCGGCTACGCCCACTCGCCCTTCTCTTTCCATCCAAGGAACCAGCGATGAACGATCGGAGATCATGACCTGACTGTATGGGTTGCCGTAATCGAAGTAGATTCCCACGACTTTCCAACCCTCACCAAAGGGGCTAGGAAGCGTTATCGTATCGCCAGGATGAACGTCGAATTTTAATGCTAGCGATTCGCTAAGCAGCATACTCTTGCTCTGATGCAAATGGCTCCAGTAGTCTGGCATCGTCACTTTCAGCGCTAGGGCTTCACGCTCTTCTTTGCTAGTACCAAGGGTGAACACTTCCACCACACCTTGTGCCGTGTCGATCTCATGTCGCCACTGCAATAAGCTTTGTTTAACGCTGCTCTGATCTTCCAACCATGTTGATAACGGCTGGGCCATTTCTTTGTCAGGGCGTACATAAATGTCTGCGGCGAGACGTTGTTGCAACCACCCTTCGGTGGTGCTTCTGAAACTGCCGACCATGGTTTCCATGCCAATATTCGTGGCTATCGCCATCATAAAGGCCATGGCAGCAATGCCACGATAACTCAGGCTCGCCGAGGCATCTGACAAGAACCAGCGTAGCCGAGCGATTTTAATTTTGTCTGAGATGAAAACGAACGTCTTGCCCATGATGAAAGGAAGTAGCAATCCGCCACTGATCAAGATAAGCGCGATCAAGGTGAAGCCTTGAGCTTGGCTTTGTGGCGCACTATATACCGCCAAGGCGATCACAATGAAGACAGCAGCCACTATGGCTTGCCAACGAAATTCAGCGTGGGAGAAACGCACCAAAGACATGCGCTTAGAAAGACGTGCAGGCGGCGTGGTCAATAGTCGATAAAGAGGCCAACCCGAAGCCATCGCAAAACCACACACACCGAGCAGAAAGCTATAGAAACCCCACTCCCATTGCCAATTTAGGGTTAAGTCGACATTGGCTCCATAGAGGTCACTCAAGGTCGTCGCAACGGTTGGGATCAATTTCTGAGCCAAGATCAAGCCCACAACGTTGCCACTGACTAAACCAAGTAACAGCCAAACGAGCATTTCACCGGAAACAACAATCGCCAGTGATTTTCTCCCTACGCCAAGTTCTCGCATGATGCCAACCAATGGCTGACGTTGAGCCATCGACAGAGAAATAGCTTGATAGAAAATGAACAAGCCCACCACGAACGCCAATAAACCCATCGCAAATAGATTCAAGTGAAACGCGCGAGTCAGCGGCCCCAGTTGTGCGGTTTCGGTTCGTGACAGAGTGATCGTCGGAGGCAATGACGCGCGCAGATCGTCACGTTTCGCCTTGTCCATCTCGCCACAGTAGATCAGCGCAAGGCCTGAGTGGTCAGAGAGATGGCGTATGACTGATATATCCCCAAACAGGCGGGTGCCTGCGCCGATGCGACCACCATCGATCATTGTCAAAGGGCCAACTTCTTGTCCCCCTTTCAAGGTGAGTTTCTGCCCTTCCTGCCAACCAAAGTGATTAGCAAGTTCAGTACTCACCCAGAGCGTGCCGAAACTGTTATTCAAAGGGATGGCGTTGGCAAATGATGTAGGGTTAGCATTGTTAAACGCGAACATCGCAATGGTATCGACACCCATGATTTGAATGTCTTTCCCTGCTTGGGTTGATGTTCGGAGGAGATCAACGGGAACGCAGTGATCGTAACCCTCTTTCCTCAATGACACATAGAGGTCTTCATCAATGCGCTTTCCGCGCTCGCGGTGATGAAGAACATACGGGAAAGGGTTGCTAAAGAGACTCGCCCCTTTTGTATAGCTGTCTTGTGCATGTTGATTGATAGACATGACGCCTACCAATAATGCCACGCCCAGCGTTAAACCTAGCCATACGAGAAAGACTTGGAACGGGTGACGGCGATAGTGTCCAAAGAGTGCTTTAGCGACAGGTACGGACATTCAACACGCCCCCTTGCAGCGTAACACGGCTTCCCAAGTAATCTGCCACTTTTTCACTGTGCGTCACCACCAACAAAGCGCAATCGAGCGAGGTGGTCAATGTGGTAAGTAGTCTCATGACAGCGTCAGCATTACGCTCGTCCAGACTCCCAGTGGGTTCGTCAGCAAGCAAGATTTTGGGTTCCATATATAACGCACGAGCGATGGCGGCACGTTGTTGCTGTCCACCTGAAATCTCTTCAGGGTATCTCCCCAGCAAGGGCATAAGATCTAACGCGGAGATGATTTGTCGCCAAAGGCTGTCGTCTTCATGCAAGCCCTTTAACTGACGACAAAAACGAATATTGTCTGCGACGGTAAGCGTTGGCAGTAGGTTATATTGCTGAAACACCATGCCGATATAGTGTCGGCGGTAACGTGTACGTTCGCGCTCGGTAAGCTTGTGGATGGCGGTGTTATCAATCCACACTTCACCGGAATCAGGATTATCAAGGCCGCCGATAAGATTCAGTAGCGTGCTTTTTCCTGACCCGCTCTCTCCCATCAATGCCACTTGATCATGATTTGCTAAAGATAACTCCGCACCTTGCAAAACGGGGTGGAACTCACCGCCATCAAGATATCCTTTGCAAAGTCCATGTAGCTCTAACATTTAATCCCCTAACAGTTACCTTCTTATCGATACGAGAACGATCACGCAATCGATTGGTCAAGCAATTTACCCCAATATTGGGCGTCAAGAAAGCAATTTGCACCAAGTACTCATTTTGACAATTTATTGCGGACCGTCATTCAAGGTAAACCAATCGATCATCTCTGGTGCCTTGCTGTGCGCGCATACTTGCCAATAGCCCCCTTGGTGTCTCGTTTTCACGGCAGTTGCATGATATGGTCAGTTCTCTGACATTGTGCTGACAATACGATGTAAAAACGGAAGATGTTCACTTTTCCGTCGAAACAAGAAGACGCTGATTGCTCGCTTTTTAACCACTTAGACTCGAGGTAACATGCAGCCTGTCACTGGTAAAGTTCTCGTCGTTGGTGCAACGGGATACATTGGGCACCATTTAGTGTCTGCATTGCTCAAACCCCAACATAACGTTGTCGCCACGAGTCGCCGATTTTCTAGACTTCAAAATCAAGCCTGGTCTTCACACCCACAACTCGAAACACGACAAGTAGACCTTCACAATGGCGATGGCCTTTCACATGCATTAGACGGTGTCTCAACCATCTATTATCTTGCCCATGGCATGGCATCAGGATCTGATTTTTACCAGTACGAATTGGACATGGCGCACCATATGGCTAGCGCCCTGAGCAATAGCAACGTCGATCGCGTGATATATCTCGGCGCAACCCAACCTGAGGGAGTGTCATCAACGCACCTTGCAGCTCGTAAAGCCACCGGAAATATACTCAGAGATTCCGGTAAACAAATCATCGAAATCAGGGCGGGTATAGTGATCGGCTCTGGCTCAGCAGCCTTTGAAGTGATGCGAGATATCGTCTCTCACCTTCCGATTATCACCGCTCCCGCGACTATTCAGTCGCAATCACGCCCTATTGCCCTTGAAACCATGATTGGCTATCTCATGGCAGCCATGTCCATGCCGATGGAAGGCTCGGCAACGTTTGATGCGTCAGGGCCAGAGGTGATCAGTTATGAAGACCAAATGCGGCGTTTTGCCCGCATCATTGATAAACGTGTCGCGATATTCAAAGTGCCATTTTTGACACCAAAAATGGCAACACGCTGGTTGAGCATTGTGACGACCGTTCCTAAGCCCATTGCACAGTCTTTGATTCATGGCTTGGATTACGACTTACTGCCAACGGGGACGGACTTATCGACGCAGGTTTCGTTGCCACATATCAGCTTTGAACACGCTGTCGAATCAGCCTTAGCGAATGAAAGTGACGTGGTTAAGAATGATATCTGGGGATTTGATGCCGAAGCGCTAGCTCGTTGGCACAAAGGTTATGGCTATTACCCTAAACAAGCCGGTTTCAGCGTCAACACAGATGCTACCGCCCATGATCTTTGGCAAAAAATCCGCCATGTCGGCGGTGATGAAGGGTATTTTTTTGGTGATTCACTTTGGACGCTTCGCGCATATATGGATGCAGCGGTTGGTGGAAATGCGCTGAAGAAGCGACGCCCCGATCCAGAATCATTAAAAGCGGGTGATTACATCGATAGTTGGAAGGTGCTCCGCTGCGAAAAGAACCAACACCTTTCCCTGCTCTTTGGCATGAAAGCGCCAGGTTTAGGTCGGCTTGAGTTTACTATTGTCGATCATGGCGAGCATCGAACCTTGGATATTCGCGCATGGTGGCACCCTGCAGGTTTTCTTGGCTTACTGTATTGGTTTGCCATGATGCCAGCACATTTGTTTATCTTTCGCGGTATGGCTTTCTCATTGGCAAAAAAAAGCGGTGCCAAGGTTATTACGCCTTCACACCGCTGATTTTTCTAACTCATCACCAAACTATCGTTTGTCGTAACGATTAAGCCTTTAGGCTCTCTGGCAAAACCACCAAGCAATTGGCTTGGTTGCGTGGCCAGAATTTGTATTCGCCATGATATTTGATGATCGACTTGTAGTCAGTGACCTTGGTAGCCAGTAAACCCCTCGCCAAAAACGCCTCGATAAACCATGACTCTTTGCCTCGCACATAAACGCTAAGTGGCTTAACAAGCTCACCCGCTTCGTTGAAGCTTTTATCAAGATCAGCTTTGTTTGCCACGAAAGAACTCTGGCCATCAGAAATCACACGCATTTTGCGGCTAATTTCCTGATCGGTGTGCACCATCCAGTCATTCTCTTCAAGGTCAGTCAATAAGTCATCGAATTGGCTAAGCATGATCGGTGCGTGTTCATCCCCTTCAGGGAATTGATCATGGTACACAGCCGCGATGTGTTCCATCTGACCTTTGATGTTAGCGTTCTTACCCATGCTGCGGCCTTGTTGGACCCAAGAGGTCAGGTCTTTTACAACAATAGGGTCGAAGCGCTGTCGTTTCGCCGACTGCGCAACCCAACGGCAAAGAAACGAATCTTCACTCACTGGATTACTTTGTATTTTCCCCGCCGCTTTCGCGTCGTTAAGTTCGCTAAGCGCGGTATCCACCACGGATTTGATTTCTATTATGTAGCTCATGATCTTATTTTTTTGCTAAGCCCCAGTAAAACAGAGCAGATAGAATCGCACACGCAGCCATAGCCCCTGTCATAGGCCAAGCTGAGTGAACAGGAATGGCGGCGACTATACCACCAACAAGTGTACCGATGCCAAACCTCATTGTGCCCGCCAATGACGATGCCGTGCCCGCCAGTTCAGGGTATGTGCTCAAAACACATGCCATCGAGTTACTGCCCACAATCGAGATGGTGCCAACAAACAACATCACAGGGATCACGGTGCCCCACAATCCAAGGTTAAGCAACTGACTCACGATAAGTGCTACGCCGGCTACCAACTGAATCATCAAACCAATCTTCAGCATCTTTTCGCTACCAATACGGCGCACAAATTTACCGTTGAAAGACGTCATGACAATCAAGCACACCACGTTAAGGCCAAACAGATAACCAAAGTTCTCTGTGCTTACGCCGTAGTAATCGATGTAGACAAAGGAACCTGCCGTTAAGAAAGAGAACATGCCCGCGAAAGAAAAACCTGACGCAACGATGTACCCAACCGACTGTTTGTTACGCAATATTTTCAGGTAGTTACGTAGCGTAGAGCCAATTCTAAGCGGAGGACGGCCTTGAACGGGTAAGGTTTCAGGAATAAGTGTTACCACCAATACGATCACCAGCGCAGCAAATGCGGCCAACAACCAGAAGATCGAACGCCAGCCAAACCAAACCGCAAGGTAACCGCCAATCATTGGGGCTGCCAATGGAGCGACAGTCATCACCAAGGTGATGAACGACATGGTTCGCGCAAAATCTTCTTTGTCGAACATGTCACGCACTAGCGCTTGAATCACTACCGCCGCTGCGGCACCACAGAAACCCTGCGCTGCTCGGACATAGGTAAGCGTTTCAATGTCGTTTGCATTGGCACTCACAACTGCGCCAATCAAGAACAAGATGACGCCGACGATCAGAACCGGTCGGCGACCGTAGCTGTCAGAAATTGGCCCATGAATGAGCTGCCCGAGCGCAAAACCTGCGGTGTATGCAGCTAACGTTCGCTGCACCAAACCAGGCGCGACATCAAGCTCTCTCGCGATATCAGGCATTGCTGGTAGATACATATCTATAGCAAGTGGCGTCAACGCCGCTATCGCCCCGAGAACGAGGATCAAAAGAAATGTCAGCTCTTGAGCTGGCTGGTGTATCGCTTTCGTTGTCATGTATGCCTTAAGAAGAAAAGGTGAAGAAAAAAGAGGGACAGTTCAAAACTGTGTCTGGCTCACATAATAGCACTATGATTAATTCCCTTGAGGAAATAATGACTTTCTAGTTAGACACAAACAAAACCACCAGTAACTTACCGATAATTAAGAAGAAAATTTCATCATCACGATAAATTACATCTATCATGCTTCAGTCTTCAATCGCCCCGTCTGGTGACTGACTGGAAAGCGAATACAAAAAACGCTGCGAGAGCATATCGTCGCAGCGTTTTATGAAGAAAAGCCAAGAATCACCGCCACTGGCGGCAAGCTCTGGGCCTTAGGTTATGGCATGAAGAAGGCGATCTCTTCTTGTGTCAGAGAACGGTATTCACCAGGCTGAAGTGATTCATCAAGCACTAACTCGCCCACTGATTCGCGGTGCAGCCCAACCACTCTGTTTCCTACTGCGGCAAACATACGTTTCACTTGATGATATTTGCCTTCATGAATCGTCAGTAAGGCTTCTTTTTCAGCCAGAATTTCAAGCTGAGCAGGCAAAGTGTCAGATTTTTCGCCACGAAGCGCTACGCCGTCGGTGAACGCTTCCGCGGTATCATCAGAAATAGGATCGTCCAACCAAACGCGATAAGTTTTATCACACTTATGTTTAGGTGATGTCACTCGGTGAGACCATTGACCGTCATCAGTCAGCAGCAGCAAACCGGTTGTGTCGCAGTCTAGACGTCCAGCGATATGAAGCTTTTCAGCGCCGACTTCTTCTAGCAACACGAATACTGTAGGGTTATGACCGTCTTCATGTGAACACACGTAGCCTTCCGGCTTATTCATCATGATGTAACGTGGACCAGACAAACGCAGTGATGCTCCATCAAATTCTACATCCGCATTTTCTGCAATCTTTACTGAACCGCTCTTAACGATGTCGCCGTTAACCGTCACGCGTTTTTCTTTCAGCAATCGTGCTGCTTGAGTACGAGTAACGCCTACCGTTTCACAAAGAAATTTGTCTAGCCTGATCATTGTCTATTATCCGTGAAGCTCTCAAAGCGCGCATTATAGGAAGTTCACCATAAAGGTACAGTTAAAAACGCACATTCAATCTCATATTACGCGAATGAAATTGCACTCTTGCTCCGTCTGTCTATAACTAAGAGGTGGCGAACTTAACATATTCGTTACAGTCTAATCTTAGGATCTTCTTTTTATGTTTATACCCAAACAACCTGAAGGTGCCGGATTCAGCGAGCATCTTTAGGCGGTTTGGGTATATAATGTTGCATTGGTTAACATGTTGATTAGGGAAGAATTTATGAACATATCTCTGCAGTCGCCTTCCACAGAGTCAATGCCAAGGCTGCTTGAGCTTTCAAAACACATGCATGATCACGAGGCGCTGTCCTTCGATGTAGAGCATGTCACGTCTGCCTTTAGTTTCTTGATAGCGAACCCTGCCCATGGCGACGTGTTTCTTATCGCCCTCGACCAAGACGGCGAGGAAGAGATCATTGGCTTTGTGGTGATTTGCTACAGCTTCAGCATTGAATTGGGTGGTCGAATCGCAGTGATCGATCAGATTTTTCTGTCCCAAGACTGGCGTCGTCAAGGTGTCGGTTCATATGTACTGCCTAACATTGAATCTCACGTACAAACCCGCGATTGTCATGCCGTCATTCTTGAAGTGAATATCGGTAACAGTGGCGCACGTGAGTTTTACGAACAATTTGACTACATGCCGCGCCGTCAGCACTGCCTAATGACTAAGCGAATGGTGAGTTAACACACTAAGTATTGTGAGCGAGTATTCTAGGTATAGCTCGTTAGCACCCTAGGCATAATTCGTAAGAACTGCGCACTAGGTTTAAGGGATGGGATTCTGAAAATAGCACGCTAGCTAATACACCCATCCCTCGTTACACTGGGCAGCCAAAAACAGCTGCCTTTTTAATTGCATGTATACCCTTCGCCCTTACCAATCTGACACAGTAAAAGCGGTTGTTCATTACTTCCGTCAAAACTCCACGCCTGCCGTTGCAGTACTGCCAACCGGCGCAGGGAAAAGCTTAGTGATCGCCGAACTTGCCAAATTAGCTCGCGGTCGCGTCTTGGTGCTTGCTCATGTCAAAGAATTGGTCGAACAGAACCATGAAAAATACGAAGGCTATGGGCTAAAAGGCGGGATTTATTCAGCGGGTTTAGGCCGTAAAGAAAGTGCCGATAAGGTGGTGTTTGCGTCGGTTCAGTCCATGGTTCGCAACCTCGATGAATTCAAAGACCAGTTCTCGCTGCTCGTTATTGATGAGTGCCACCGCGTGCCGGATAACGAAGACAGCAGCTACCGCAAAGTCATTTCCCATCTCCAACAGGTTAATCCCGGCATTAAAGTGCTTGGTCTAACAGCGACGCCATATCGATTGGGCATGGGCTGGATTTACCAATTTCATACCGCCGGACGTGTGCGCAGCGAAAAACCTCGCTTCTTTCGAGACTGTATTTTCGAATTACCTATTCGCTTCTTACTTGATGAAGGGTTTCTCACCGAAGCCAGAGTCTTAGATGCGCCGGTATTGAGTTACGACTTCTCTTCTTTGAAAGCCTCTCCAACAGGGTTTTATAAAGAAGCCGATCTCGACCGTGTCATTGAGAATGCGCCACGTGCGACCCCTCAAATTGTTGATCAGGTCATGCAATACGCGAAAGATCGCCATGGTGTGATGGTGTTCGCGGCCACAGTTAGACACGCACAAGAAATCGTCACGCTGCTGCCGCCTGAAGAATCCGCATTGGTGATCGGCGACACGCCACTGGACGAACGTGACGACATCATTCAACGCTTTAAGAAGCGAGAAATTAAATATCTGGTCAATGTCTCGGTGCTCACCACAGGGTTTGATGCGCCACATGTTGACCTTATTGCCATACTTCGCCCAACGGAATCTGTCAGTCTATATCAACAGATTGCGGGCCGAGGTTTACGCCTTTCCCCAGGGAAGAAGGATTGCCTGATTTTAGATTACGCAGGCAATGTGTATGACCTTTACCAGCCTGAAATTGGCGACCCCAAACCGGATAGTGACAGTGAGATCGTGACGGTTCCCTGCCCTGCATGCGGGTTCAACAACAATTTCTGGGGTAAGCTTGATAACAATGGCTATTTGATTGAGCACTACGGGCGCCGTTGTCAGGGGTATTTTGAAGACGACGAAGGCGAACGAGAAATCTGCGGGTATCGCTTTCGTGCCAAATATTGCGGTGAATGTGGCGCAGACAATGACATCGCCGCTCGCCGCTGCCATCAATGCGATCATATTCTTGTCGATCCGGACAAAAAACTGCGTGATGCCTTGAAGCTCAAAGACGCGATGATCATGGCCTGTGCCGACATGCGCCTTGTGGCGGGAAGAAACAAGTTCGATAAGCCTCAGCTAAAAGTCACTTACATTGGACATGACGGTGCTGAAATTCATGAAGTCTGGCCGCTTTCAACAAAACGGCAAAAAGAAGAGTTTCTGGCGAAGTTTATTAATCCGCACTTGGTTGACCGTCATCGCCCGTTTACTGATACCGCGCCGTCAAAGATCGTTAAAGCGGAGCACCGGCTGCGTTTGCCAGACTTCGTCGTAGCACGTAAAAATGGCCGTTTCTGGGCGATACGCGATAAAATATTCGACCTCGATCAGTTTGCGTCGCAACAGCAAGTGACCGAGATGATTAACAACGCCGCCTAGCTTTGCCACAGTCACGGATCGCGCTCGAGTCGTTAAGTCAAAATCAGCATGATGATTACACGACGCACAGCGAATAAAGCGCAATAGCACGCATAACGCTCAGTTATTGCTCACAGGGACAATTATCGGCGTCAGAACGGGCAGAAGCCCCCGATAACACTTGTTAATCACGAATGTGGGTGGTAGTATCCGCGCTCGATTTACTTGGTATCTAGATTGGTCGCAACCTGGATACTTATTTTCAACTCTCTATTTTAAAGAGTATTTTATTATGAAATTCGAAGCAGTAGTACGTACTGAGCAGGGTAAGGGTGCGAGCCGCCGCCTGCGTCTAGCTGACCAATTCCCAGCTGTAGTTTACGGTGGCGAAGCCGCTCCAGTTGCAATCTCTCTAGAGCACTCTAAAGTGATTACTCAAATGGACAAGCCTGAATTCTACGAAGCGATTACTCTAGTAATCGACGGTCAAGAAGTTAGCGTTAAGCCACAAGACATCCAACGTCACCCGTTCAAGCCAAAAGTTATGCACATGGATTTCATCCGCGTATAATTGCTTTGTAGCTTGAAGGCTCTTCACTCTTTTAAGATGTGAATGAGACGAAAAAAAGCGCCGATAAGTCGGCGCTTTTTTTGTGTCTGTTTTTTGGGTGATGCCTTGCAACGCTTTGCGATGTCGAGGTCCTAGGCACGATTCAGTGATTAATCTATACCACCAACAGCATCTTCATCCATAAACAGCGATTGTTGCGGGCTGATTTCCTCTGGAACCTTTGCAGCGTCTATCGCCAGCTTGGCTTTTAAAATACGTTGATATCGCTGCTTACAAAGGCGCACCACATTTCGGCGCTGCTCACTGCTAAAGTCATTCCACTGAAAACGCTCATCCCTGCTGCGCAAGCAACCTTTGCAATACCCTTTGTTGTTGGCCTGACAAACACCAATACAGGGGCTGGGGACGGTAAAGAAATCAAGTTGCTCCAATCTCGCTCCTCATGATGTTGATGTCTTCTGTATCCATTCAAGCGACTTTCACCAAGAAATGCAAATCCGATAAGACATTGAATGCACAAAGTGATGACGCTCTAGCACGTATCCTTAAGAGATGGCTAGAAAAGCCCCAGTTGAGGCATCGACAGCGCATCAAAGCTTTTGCCGATGAAGGGCAAGATTCCATCCGCAATTGGTTTGAGCTGCTTATCAACATAGTGTTGATAGTCATAGTTGCTGTCCAAGGCTTCGAGCGGTTCAGGCCCGTTAAGCGTGATCACATATTCAATCCAACCACCGTGTTGGTATTGCTTCGCCCTACCCAACTTCTCATTTACGGCATCGGCTTTACGCGCCGCTCTGACATGCGGGGGAACATTCTTCTCATAATCCGATAACTTACGACGAAGGCGTTTTCTGTAAATCAACTTATCATTATTGTGACCGCGTAACGTATCTTCCACCGTTTGACGGACATAATCTTCAATATCCTCGCCATCGAAAACACGTTGATACAAGGTCTGCTGAAACTCCTGGGCAAGTGGCGTCCAATCGGTTCTCACCGTTTCTAGCCCTTTATATACGATGTGGCGCTCGCCATTTTTATCGACCAGACCGGCATAGCGCTTCTTGCTTCCCGTGTCCTGACCCCGAATGGTTGGCATCAAGAATTTTTGATAATGGGTTTCGTACTCAATTTCGAGTGAAGACGGGATCTGGTATTCATCATTTAAGTGTTTATCCCACCATTGATTAATGTGCTCCACCAGCGCCTGCCCGACTTCATCGGCCTCTTCATTGCTGAACTCTCGCCCCAAAGACACAAAGGTTGAGTCTGTGTCTCCGTAGATCACTTCATAGCCTTGGTTTTCAATCAGCTCACGCGTTAGCTTCATGATTTCATGGCCTCGCATGGTGATTGAGGAAGCCAAGCGGTGATCGAAGAAGCGGCAACCCGACGAGCCCAGCACGCCGTAGAACGAGTTCATGATGATCTTAATCGCCTGTGAGAACGCCTTTTCACCCTGTTGTTTCGCCTCGTCACGGGCTTTCCAGAGATTTTCAATCATCGCAGGAAGGAAGTGCTTCTCACGGTGGAATATGCCGCCTCGAAATCCGGGGACTGTCATACTGTCATCTTCGGACTTCAAGCCTTCGATCAAACCTAATGGGTCAATCAAAAACGTTCGGATAATCGAGGGGTACAGGGATTTGAAATCGAGCACCAGTACCGAGCCATACAAACCCGGTTTACTGTCCATCACATAGCCGCCAGGGCTCGCTATCCAATTCTCACTGGTCAGTGTTGGGGCGACATAACCTGCTCGATGCAGGCGTGGCATATAGAGGTTGGTAAATGCCGCCACTGAACCACCGATACGATCAAGCTCAATACCCGTTAAACGACTGCGCTGAATGAGAAACTCCATCAAATGGGTTTCTGAAAATATACGGTTTACCAACACACAGTCTTGCAGGTTGTATTTGGCCAGCGCGGGCTTGTCATCGCGAAACATGCGGTTGATTGAATCCATGCGATCATAGGGGTTATCTATCGCTTTTCCTTCGCCAAACATGGTTCTGGATACGGATTCCAACGACCATGAGCGGAAACTGTAGGTCGCGGTTTTCAAGGCATCAATGCCGTCAATCACGACTCTTCCCGGCAAGGTAATAAAACCCTGGCGGCTGTTATTTGAATCACGCCAATGCGCTTTTTCTGTGCCTCGCCCCAATCGCAATTCAATGTTGTTGAACGCCGCGCGTTTCATGAGCAGACGGAAATCAAAATCCACCACGCTCCAGCCGACCACCACATCGGGATCAAAGCGAGCAAACCACGCATTGAGTGCTTTCAACAACGCAAGTTCGTTTTCGACCCAATCAATCCAAGGCATTTCGTCGGCGTTATCGGGTGTAGCACCTACCATGATGACTCGACTATCCATTTCACTGTCAAACCCAATGGAATACAGCACGCCTTTCTCAGAACATTCAATGTCCAACGACACACGAGAAAGCGATGTGGAATACTCTGACGCTTTGGTTTTGACGTGTCGATACTCAACGAAGCCATTGCGCTGTTTTGCGGTGCCTGAAAAGGTCAATCCGCCGCAAATAAAACGCTCCATGAGATAGCGGTCTGGCAGCCGAACATCTGATTCAAAGGGATCGAAGCCTTCCGCTTGCAATACACGAGCCGCACGCGTTGCTGCGCTGATCGTGTTGAAGTAGACACCGGAAATCGGACGATGGGAAAAATCAGAAAGGCCAAGCGCTTTGCATTGAAAAGAAAGACCAGAGGATGACAAAGACTGTTGCACGGCGTCAGCATCTTCGCTTGCCACAAAGAATACGGGTTTCTCGCCAGTGATGACGAGCTTTGCAGGGCCTGTCGCCGTCTGCACCCAAAGAACAAGCTCAGTGGTATCACCGATGTCGCGACTATGACGACTGATTAGAAATCCTTCTTGGTATTGCAAAGTAGCCTCAGAGATTAGATTAACCCTCGCAGTATATACCCAAGCAACCTGTAGGTCTCCGAGGATAACCGAGCCCAACTCAAATCAATTAGTGGAATACCCAAGTAACCTGAAGATGCAGGATTGAGGTTACTTGGGGCTATATCAAAGACAAAGCTTGGTGAAGTCTTCAACGTTAGACGCCGCTTAGTGTTTCAGTCTTCTATTTTTAAGTCTTTGTAGGCACAGTAACGATAAATACTGGGCGGCGAAAAAAGGAATATGACGTAAAGGAGCTTCTATGAGCAGTGTTGCTTCCCACATTGTGATCGTTGATGACGAGCAAGATGTTAGGGCTGTATTAACGGACGCATTGCGTCAAATTGGTTACACCGTCACTGCAGTGTCGAACAGTGAAGAAATGCAGGCGACGACCGCTGTAGACCTCGCGGTGATTGATTTGCGCTTACACAATGAAGATGGTCTGCAAGTGGCGCGACAGCTTCGGGCACGTAGCGATATACCCATCATGATGTTAACCGGTAAAGGCGACGAAACAGACCGTATTATTGGCCTCGAAGTCGCCGCAGATGACTACATGATGAAGCCATTCAACCTGCGTGAGTTTACGGCACGCGTCAACGCACTGCTGCGAAGAAGCCAAAACACAGCGCTGCAGCGTTTGCCACTTGAAAGCGATGAAACCGTCTATCAATTCGATGATTGGACGCTGTTTCTGTCTCGCCGTCAGCTACAACATGCCGATGGACATGAACCGGATCTCACTTACGGCGAATTCTCCCTGCTAGAAGCGTTTATCTCCTCCCCGCAACGCGTTTTGACTCGAGAGCACCTGATGGCGCGAACACATGGCTACGATTCAGATTCGATGGATCGCACTATCGACGTACTTGTGGTTCGTCTTCGTCGAAAAATAGAAGCCAACCCAAGGATCCCGCGTCTCATTAAGACCGAACGCGGTATCGGCTATTGTTTCGATTCGCCCGTCACGAAACGGATTCAACGAGCGAACAACGCCAGTTAATGCGCACGAAAAGTATTCGACCCCACTTAATGCTGACGCTATCGGCGCTGTTATTGCTAACGACGCTGATGGCAGGTTTCTCGTTGTTCACGCTTTGGCAAAACCAATATCTTTTAGATCGAATCACTCAAACCACGCTGGTTGATACCCAAACCGCATTGAACCTCTCTGAAGGTGTGGCACAAATCGCCGCTTTGGCTCCGTATACCGCGGCTTCCGCAAGGCCTCATCAAATCCAGAATGAGAAAAAACAGCTCCAAGCCAAAGCCGACGGACTGAGCCAAGAAGCCCTAAGCCTAACCACTCCCAATTACGCCAATGAATTAAGCCAACGACTTCACGAGGTCGAAGTAACGCTCGACAAACTGATGTCCAACGTCGAGCGCGAGTTGTTTATTCGAGAAGATCTCATGGCGCAGCAGTTCTCATTAGACACACTGAGTGATTACACCTTCGGCAAACCGTTTATTGCGGCCTTTAGGCAAGACCCTACCCGTATCTCTCAAGGTTGGATTCAGCAAGTGACACGGTCACTTGAGCATGCGCACGCCGTCTCTCCGCTGCCCATGCACACCATCATGCCGGTACTGGCTTCTCTCACGCGAAGTAATACGCACATCAAATCCCTTCGCGCGGAGAATGCATTTCTGCTGGCGTCGATTCGCGCTCAATCAGACCGCATGACAGACCATGTTCGTGACATCGTCGCCGACCACCAGCTAAAGGTGAGTGAACAGCAGAGGCTTGCTAAGTCCGCCATCAACCAAGTGATGTTGGTGATGGTGCTTATTCTGCTTTCACTGGTCATTGGGGTGTTCTATCTGTATCGCTTTAATGATCGCATGGCAAAAGATCTGGTTAGCGTCACTGACGAAATGCTCAACCTCATGCACGGCGATACCAACCAAACCCCAATTGAACTTGCTCGCCAAGATGAGATCGGAAAACTAGCAACGGCCTTTTCAGCCTTTCAGAAAAATGCCGTAGAAAAGGCTCGTATCACACAAGACCTCTTCAACCAAAATGTGCTTCTCGAAACGATCTTCCATGAAATGCAAGATGGCCTCAGCGCATTTGATGGCAACAACCGTTTGTTAGCGCGGAACAACAAGTATGCATCTCTGCTGGGTCTTGAACACAGCCAACTAGTATTGGGGATGTCTATTGAAGACATCCAACAACAGCTTTCTCCTCGGCTCCGTGCGCTAACAGAAAATACGCTACAGGACGACGCTTACACCCGTTTGAGACATAAAGAGCCGCTTCTTTTTGAGCGACAGTTTAAAGATGGGCGAATTATCGAGTATCGAAGTCAGCCTATCCCTTCTGGGGGCTTTATTACCCTTTATCGAGATTTAACAGAAATACGTCAATTTGACCTCGCGCTTAAACAAGCGCAGAAAATGGAAACACTCGGACAACTGACAGGTGGCATCGCTCATGACTTCAACAACCTGCTATCTGCGTTAAATGGAAACCTCGAATTGCTTGATATGTCGAACGCCCTCGATGACACCAGCCGACACTATTTGACACGGGCTTTATCGGTAGCGGAGAAAGGCAGTCAACTGATTGAACGACTGCTAGCCTTCAGCCGCACACAGCCATTAAACCCAGAGACCGTCAACGTCGAGCAAACCATCGAGGAACTGTCAGACTTGATGGAATACTCGTTAGATTTCACGCAATGCTTGACCATAAACCACGGCCAACTTGGGCTGGACATTTTTGTCGACAAGAGTGGGCTCGAAAATGCGCTGATGAACTTGCTTCTCAACGCCAACGCCGCTATGCCCCAAGGCGGCACAGTCACCCTGACAACGCGAGAGTGTTGCCTATTAACACAACGACAATCCGCCGTGATCATCGAGATTGAAGACACGGGCAACGGTATTCACCCCGACATTATCAACAAAGTGATGGAGCCCTTTTTCTCGACCAAAGAAAAAGGCAAAGGCAGTGGTTTGGGCTTGAGTATGGTCTATGGCTTCGTTGAGCAATCTTCGGGAGACATACTGATCGAATCCCAGTTGGGAAAAGGCACAACTATTAGCATCCTTCTTCCCGTCTATGATGCTAAATTCACAACCGTGGCTCCTAATGAGGCTCCTAATGAGGCTCTCAATGAGGCTTCTGATAAGACTTCAAATGACGTATTGATTCACTCAGTTGAAGAGCCACTAGATCTTACAGAGGTATCTATTCTTGTTGTCGATGACGACACCGACGTTTCACAGCCGATTGCCAAAATTTTGGAAGCGCACGGCGCGACCGTTGTGTTGGCAAAATCAGCCAATGAGGCACTGACACTCAGTGAAACCATCAAACATGACTGCGTGATCAGTGACATCAACTTGGGTGACAAAGAAACCGGTATTTGGTTGAAGAATACTCTGCAACACCACCAGCCCGCTTTACCCGTTATTTTGATGTCAGGATTACCCCGCGCACAACTTATCGAACAGTTTGGTTATGATACAAACTGGGAGCTGATCACAAAACCCGTCACGCGCCATGCCCTCTTCTCTGCTCTGAATCGTGAGATATCAACGCATTAACGCCTTTGTTTCAATTGTGAATGAAATGACTTTCTCATTGAAACCAACCATTCGTTTTCATTTGCCAATATCTCTACCTAAGCGACCTCATGGACTGTGGTTTTCAACAAAGGGACAAACAACATTTTCCTTTTAGCCCGCCCCAGAGGTGTCTGTCGTTCATAAGGAGATATGCCATGAAATCACTGATACGCAAAACTGTTCTCGCCGCCATGATTGCCGCCGTCCCGCTGTCACAAGCCGCTGCCGAGGAAGTGCTCGTGGGCTTGATCACCAAGACAAATACCAACCCCTTCTTCGTCAAAATGAAGGAAGGTGCGCAAGAGAAAGCCGAAGAAATGGGCGCAAAACTCAGTTCGTTCTCTGGCCGGTTCGATGGCGATACTGATTCGCAAGTTCAAGCGATTGAAAACCTTATTGCTGCAGGTGCAAAAGGCATATTGATCACCCCGAGTGACCCACAAGCGCTTGCGCCAGCGGTTAAACGTGCCAGAGATGCAGGTGTTATTGTCATCGCTTTAGATACACCTTTCTCTCCCGCCAATGTTGCTGATGCCACCTTTGCCACCGATAACTTCAAAGCCGGCCAGTTGATCGGGGAATGGGCGAAAGCCAAAATGGGTGATGAGGCAAAAAATGCCAAAATTGCACTGCTTGATTTGAGCACGGCAAACGTCACCGTGGATGTGGCTCGTGACCAAGGTTTCCTCACCGGTTTTGGCATTGATACCAATGACCCAAGCATCAACCGCGACGAAAACGATCCTCGTATTGTCGGCAATGACGTGACACAAGGCTCTGAAGAAGGTGGTCGCCGCGCGATGGAAAACCTTCTACAGAAAGACCCAGACATCAACCTTGTATATACCATTAATGAACCCGCTGCGGCAGGTGCTTATGAAGCGCTAAAAGCGCTCGGTCGACAAGATAGTGTGTTGATTGTATCGGTGGATGGTGGCTGCCCTGGCGTCGATAACGTTGAAGATGGCGTGATAGGCGCAACTTCTATGCAGTTCCCGCTTCGTATGGCGTCGTTAGGTGTCGAAGCTGTGGTGGAATACGCAAAATCTGGCGTGAAACCCGGCGCAACACCGGGTAAATCCTTCTATGACACGGGTGTTGAATTGATTACTGATGAACCCGTAGCGGGCGTTGCCTCTTCAACGTCGAAACAGGGTAAGGGCAAGTGCTGGGGCTAAGTGCTTTAGCCAATTGCTAGAGCTATCTGCCAAATCAGAGAAGGCATAGCGCCTTCTCTGATTTATCAGCAACCCTAAAACATTAAGTGACAGCGTCACAAATCAATAATTAACACCCTCCATTTTGAACGACTAGATTGTACGTCACTTTGATATTTTGATTCACGGACGCACTCAGGAGCGCGTAGATGTCATCACCTCAGCATTCCTCACCCAGCACAAACCGAACTGCGGGAGACCAGCTTTCGAACAATGATTTTAGCCTTGTTCAACGCATTCAGCTTTATCTACACAACCACCCTACCGCCGTTCCCTGTTTGGTATTGATACTGGCGGTTGTGTTCTTCTCCAGCTTGGTTGGGGACCGATTCTTTCACCCTTTCAACCTTTCATTGGTACTTCAGCAAGTCACCATCATTGGCGTGATTGGCATAGCTCAAACCTTGATCATTTTGACCGCAGGTATCGACTTATCTGTCGGAGCCATCATGGTGCTTTGCTCCGTGGTGATGGGCAGAGCAGCCATTGATTTTGGACTACCCGCACCCGTGGCACTGTTTGCTGGGCTTTTGGTTGGTGCATTGGCGGGCATGGTCAATGGCTTATTAGTGGCAAAAGTTAAACTGCCGCCCTTCATCGCTACCTTAGGCACATGGAACATCTTCTTCGCATTGAACCTTTGGTACTCGAACAGTCAAACGATTCGCTCTCAGGTCATCGATCAACAAGCCCCTCTTTTGCAGTGGCTGGGCCATACCGTTGAAATCTTTGGCGCTCGCATTGCCTATAGCTCTATCTTCATGCTCGTTCTCTTCATCGTGTTTTGGTACGCACTGAATTGGACGGCGTGGGGACGGCATGTTTACGCCACAGGCGATGATCCCGACGCCGCAAGGCTTGCAGGTATCCGCACTAAACACATTTTACTGTCGGTATACATCACTGCTGGCGTGGTCTGTGCGTTGGCGGCTTGGGTGTTAATCGGTCGAATTGGTTCTGTCAGCCCTCAAGCTGGCTACACAGCAAACCTAGACTCTATAACCGCGGTGGTAATTGGTGGCACCAGCCTGTTTGGAGGGCGAGGTTCAATCTTTGGTACGCTTATCGGTGCCTTAATCGTGGGGATATTCCGTAACGGTTTGGCGTTATTAGGGGTCGACGTGTTGTGGCAAGAATTTACTGTCGGCGTACTTATCATCGTTGCCGTGAGTATTGACCAATGGATCCGGAGAGTGTCGTCATGAGTGAATCAAATCAAACACCGGTATTGCAAGCACGTGGATTGGTCAAACGCTATGGGCGCGTCACTGCCCTTAACGGTGCTGATTTTGACTTAATGCCCGGAGAGATATTGGCGGTGATTGGCGACAACGGTGCAGGTAAATCGAGCCTCATCAAAGCCTTGTCTGGTGCGCTAATCCCCGATGCAGGAGAGATCATGCTGGACGGAAAGCCTCTTCGGTTTAGCAACCCAATGCAAGCAAGAGAAGCAGGCATTGAAACTGTCTACCAAAACCTTGCTGTCGCACCTGCGCTAAACATTGCTGACAATCTCTTTCTGGGGCGAGAAATTAGACGCAGCGATTGGCGTGGAAAATGGTTTCGCATGCTCGACAAGAAAGCCATGCGAGAGCAAGCCAAAGAGAAACTCACAGAATTGGGCTTGCTGACCATTCAGGACATTACTCAGGCTGTTGAAACCTTATCAGGGGGGCAACGACAAGGCGTCGCTGTCGCACGTTCAGCCCTTTTTGGTTCTAAAGTGGTGATCATGGATGAACCGACTGCCGCGTTGGGTGTAAAGGAATCAAGAAAGGTGCTCGATCTTATACTGGAAGTCAGAAACCGCGGCATGCCTGTGGTATTGATCAGCCATAATATGCCTCATGTGTTTGAGGTTGCTGATCGGGTTCATATCCATCGACTCGGGCAGCGCGTCGATATTATATCGCCCAAAACCCATTCCATGTCTGATGCCGTTGCCATTATGACGGGCGCAATGGAACCAGGCACAACCGAACACGCATAAGGTCATAGAACGCCAATACCGCGAAAATCTACTCGCACGGTCATTCTATAAAATTCAATCTGGAGGATATCGTGCGGATTCTGTTAGGCGTAAACGCAATGCTCAACTCAAAAGCAATCAGTGGCTTGCTGCTTTGCGTGGGTTGCGTGTTGTCGTCTTGGTCTCAGGCCGCTGTCGTCGCGGGTATTAGTGTGTCTGACCTAACCAACCCCTACTTCGTGACCATGGTGCGCAGCCTGCGTGATGAATTGCAGACGACATTTGGCGACGATGTTCGTCTGCTGGTTCGTTCCAGCGCCTATGATCACCCTCGACAAGTTCGGCAACTTGAAGAGTTTGTCGCCGAAAAGGTCGATGTCATTTTCTTAGTTGCTTCAGACGAACACAAAATTGGCCCAGCCGTTAAACGTGTTGTGTCTCAAGGCACCCCGATTTTTGCCATTGATGTACGTGCAAGCGGCGCAACGGCGACCATTACGACAGATAACGTACAGGCAGGTCAGATAGCTTGCGAGGGCTTGGCTTCTGGACTGAACGACCATGGAAATATTCTGATCATTAACGGTCCGCAAGTGTCTTCTGTGATCGAGCGCGTCGAAGGTTGCAAGCAAGCCTTGAAAAACCACCCCGATATTCTCATCGTCAGTGATACGCTTAATGGAACAGCCAGTATTGAAGGCGGTTTGGAAAGCATGGCGTATGCACTGCAAGCTTACCCTAAGATTGATGGCATCTTCGCCATCAACGATCGCACTGCATTGGGTGCTGAACAAGCCATCGTGCAGGCAAATGCAAACACCTTGATTATGTCTGTCGATGGAAGCCCTGCTGCAAGGGAAGCGTTAATTCAGCAACGAAAAGGCTGGCTAGGCACGGCAACGCAGTTTCCCGACACCATGAGTAAAGAAGCAGTACGAATTGCAAAGCAGTGGCTCGAAAACAAAGACCACTTAAGTGAATCTAAAAGTGCAGAGAAGACACGTGAAGCGCAAATTGATACGGAAGTACTTATTCCTACCAAGCTCATGACCCCAAGCAATGCGCTGTCGTTTACGGCTTGGTGATTTATCTTGCCTGTTCAATCAAACTCGATTCACACACATGCTACCGAGTATCGACATAAGAGAGCACAGCATCACATTTCTGTCAGCACGAAAGCTATTTCAGCATCAAAGCTATTACAACATCAAAGCTATCACGCGACAGACGACTGCTTTTGTTCGCGCCCAATAAAAGTAACAGCAATACCAAACAAAATGACAGCGGCAGAAATCATCATACGCATTGTGATTTCCTCTGACATAAAGGCAAAACCCGCTAAAGAAGCGAGGATAGGCACGGTCAATTGCATCACACCGGCTTGCGTCGCTTTAAAATGCTTCACTACGCCATACCAAATGGCATAGCCAATGGCTGAAGCAATAGCCCCAGAAGCCACGGCCAGCCACACTCCGTCTTTGGATAATGTATTCATGGGGATGTTGAGCAAGAAAAACGGGACGACAAAGAACAAGCTCAAACGAAAATTGATACAATTTGCTTTTAGTTGCGGCACTTTCATCTCTTTGCCAAGCACACTGTATAAGCCCCACGCTACGCCGGAAATTGACATCAATACCGATCCCCACATATGCGGCGCATTGACGCCCGGCGACACGAGATAACCTAAGCCACAGATTGCCGTTAACGCGCCGATGTACTCCAGCCCACTGGCACCGCCCTCTCTATAATGCGCATAGGCAAACATGGTCAATTGCACGAAGGCGAACAAGATGAGTGCCCCCATCCCAGCGTCTAAGTAAAGGTAAGCAAAAGAAAACGTCGAGGCATAGAGAAAGAGCATTGCGGCGGCGAGCCAATGCTCCATGGCGTGATTGACTAACTTACAGCTTTCTTCTGGTGCATCACTTTTTTTGGCCATCACTGAGGCGAGAACAAACAACACAATCGCCCCAGAAGCGAGTCGGATAGACGTAAATGAAGCAGGGTCGATATCTGTTCCCGCGAGCGCCAATCGACACAGTACCGAATTTGCCGCAAAGAGAGTCATCGCGAGAACTGCCATCAATATGTATTTCAGAGAAAAAGACCCATTTTGCTGCATGACATTCCCGCCTTAGCTATCCGTGCCAATATTGACCGTGGCGTGCTTATCTATCTTTCACACCTTTGAGAAAAAGAAAAATAATATTCGATGATACGGAACTATCAATCGCGACTAAAAATGAAAATACCTGCAACAATTAAACAATGCCATTTGGTTATTTGGCGTTGAGAAGGTAAAATACTGCTCCCGTTTTTCAGTGGTGAAGTGAATGTCTGACGCTAAACGCAAAGCGCTTAAAAAGATTGCAAAATGTTTGGAACTGAGTAATTCATCCAACATCAACGAAGCCGCACAAGCGATAAAAATGGCGCAAAGCCTGATGAAAAAATACGGCTTAGATCAAGACGATATTGATTTCATCAGAATGGGCAAAACTACGTCAGAAACCTTACTACCGACATCTGTCAGTGACGCTATTCTTAAGATTATCCGCGGTATCAACACCCGTTTCGGCGTCGAGTGCGTCCTGACAAACCACAAAGGCTTAAAGAAAGCCGAGTTTATTGGTGATGCCGATAGAGCCATTTTCGCAGCTTTTGCGTTTGATATTGTCTACCGTGAAATGAATGAGCACGTGGGTCAATTCCGTAACAGCTTCCAAGGCACTGGCACCTCACAGACCGAAATCACTCGTCGTATTGGATCGTTTACTTTCGGCTGGCTTGACGGCGCACTCGCCAAACTCCCTAACATCGCCCCAGATGGCGATGCTGACAAAAAAATCAAAGACTATATCGATAGTCAGTTCAAAAACATCGACCGTGAAACCTTCAAGCAACAACTTAGAGATGCGATGAAAGGCATTACTGACGACTATGAAAAAGGCATGAAAAAAGGCAAGCAGGTTTCTGTCAGCCGCCCAGTGTCAGGCAAACAAGCGCCAAAACGCCTTTCTTAAGGCAAATGATTTCAGGCGCCGTACGGCGCCTCACTGCTTTGTAGCAATATTTAATTGCAAATCTCACTGTTGTTACCTTCAAGTGTATATTTCTTTGCAAGTCACTGACTTTTAGTGCTCTCTCACAAATTCAATTCTTTTTGAACACTGTTGTATTAAAAAAGCCTGAATTTCGTTCTCTCCTATTGTGTTGCAGGGTCTTCGCACCTAGCCTAGCTTTAAATCGCCGTATGTACGGCGATCAAAAGATTTGCATAAAGCGAACTTGTGGTTGGTGACTTGTTAAGCAGTACCTAAGTCTCTCTTACCAAACCCTCTCTAGAAGGAATGGAGAAAACAAATGAAAAAAGCAGTGATTAGCCTTGGATTGATAGTGGCCTTGAGTCCAGTGGCAAGTGTATTCGCCCAAGATGATGCCAATTTTTACGTTGGTGGTCGTTTAGGTGCTTCAACGCTAGAAGACGCATGTGATTTCGGACAGTGCGATGATGATGATGTAGCTGGCGGTCTTATCTTAGGTTATGACTTTGAGAACGGTTTCGCGATTGAGTCAACCTATGACTACCTTGGCCGTTTTGGTGCAGCTTCAAACACAGGTCCAGTATCAGGAAATGGCGATCTAACCGCCCTTACCTTGGCGCCTAAGTTCAACATCGGCCTTACTGACGCTACCGACATTTACGGTAAAATTGGTGCCGCTTGGTGGAACTGGAACAGCGGCGCTGGCGACGCAGACGATGTTTCTCTATTGACCGCTGTCGGTATCGACCACCGTGCAAACGATTTGGTTAACGTTCGTCTTGAGTACCAATACCTCCCAGATATCAAAGATGCATATCTTGATGCAGAAAACCACCTGATTTCTGCTGGTGTTACTTTCCACTTCGGCCGCACTACTGCACCTGAGCCACAGCCAGTGGCTGTTGTCGAAGAAGTGGTTGTTGTTGAAGAAGTGATCGAAACGAAGAAATACGTGTTCTCTGAAGCAGATGACGTAGAGCTGTTCGCATTT
The DNA here is from genome assembly GCF_000621165.1 of Enterovibrio calviensis DSM 14347. GTDB lineage: Bacteria > Pseudomonadota > Gammaproteobacteria > Enterobacterales > Vibrionaceae > Enterovibrio > Enterovibrio calviensis. Next base: position 521,575 of record NZ_KK211218.1, read on the forward strand.
GGTAAATCAACGCTTTCAGACCAAGCGACTCAACAACTGAATCCAATGCTTAAACGTCTTCAAGATTTTGAAGAGTCTACTGCTATCATCATCGGTCACACTGACAGTGTTGGTTCAGAAGCATTCAACCAAACGCTTTCTGAAGAGCGCGCTCAAACCGTCGCTAACTACTTTACCAATAACGGCATCAGCGCTGACCGCTTGAGTGTTGTTGGTATGGGTGAAGGCGAACCAGTAGCGTCTAACGATACTGAAGAAGGCCGTGCGAAGAACCGTCGCGTTGAGATTGAATCTCCTGAGTTTGTTTACGAAGAGTAATCAGATTTAGTCACTCGACACGCCAAATCAAAAAGCCACGTCTAAGACGTGGCTTTTTTAGTTTCTTTGAACAACGTTCGACGTTAAGTGCTAGACGTTAGACGTTAGACGTTAAGCATTGAGTCGTAGCCGTTTAGCAGCGCATCGATGACCGGACGGTCTTCTTCTCGCACACCCGCAACACGTTGATAAAGCGGATGCAAACGATCATTCAAACGGGCAGACTGCCAACCGTGAGTGGTTGTCACAAATGTCTCGGCAAAATCAGCCGAATACCTTAAGCAACCCGCCATCACGGTATCAACGTAACTCTGCGCCACGGGCTGAACCGCACACGGCGTAATGACCTCGTCTGTCACGTAGACATAAACAGGCCCATCGATAACAAACTCATCATCCAGCACCTCTACGCGTTCGCTGTCTAACAACACCCGCGTATAACCGGCTTCACGAATATCAAAAACATCGAGCGCAGAATCGTCGATGTGTATCAAAACTCCGTTGCAATACCCACTCCCTTCACGCACAACAAGTGGCGACATTTTGGCTGAACTGACTTTGCTCCAATGACGCTGCAAACCAGACACCAGCGCAGGAACCGCTTGCCCTGTTTCACCTGTCAATTGTCGAGATTCGCCGTTAATCAAACTGCCATAACCAAAAATGTACATAAGCCCACTTCTTCCTTGTATTTCCTACAGAATACTCGATAAACGCGTGTTAATGTCAAACAAATGGGCAATATTGTTCGACATTACACATGAGTGATAATCCGCGAAAAACCAATCAATTGGCGGTTTTTCAACCGGATAACGCGTGATTTCGTCATCATCATCGAAAATTTGAAGATCATTAATAACGACTGTTGATATACCCAAGTAACCTGAAGATGCAGGATTCAGCGAGCATCTACAGATCTCTGGGTATAACGGTATTATCATCGTCAATGTGAGCCTATACCCAAGCAACCTGAAGATGCAGGATTCAGCGAGCTTTACTGACGTTATGATCAAGGCGTCACTTTGCCGATGTAGTGAGCTCCATCAAAAAGGGACAACACCGAACATGGCGTCATTTACTGCTCATGTTTGAGATACGAGATGGAATAACAATATGAAAGCGATAGAAAAACTAGAAAAGCAATTTCAAAAACTCGCAAGCTATGAACACTTAGCCGCCATTTGTGGCTGGGATCAGCTTGTGATGATGCCAGACGGCGGCAACGATGCCCGCTCTAAAGCAATGAGCGACCTCGCCGTGCTTTGTCATGAAACACTCACCGACCCGAATATGGGCCAGTGGATTGAAGAAGCCGAACATGACTTAGCCGCACTGACTGATGAGCAAGTCATTAACCTTCACGAAATTAAACGCGTATGGACTCAAGCCACACAGCTGCCTTCTGAATTGGTCGAGAAAAAATCCCTGATTGGCTTTAAATGTGAGCATGAATGGCGCAGCCAACGCGGCAACAATGATTGGGATGGGTTTGCAGAGAACCTAAAGAAAGTCGTTGAAGCAGCAAGAGAAGAAGCCAGTGCCCGCGCTCAACTCACTGGCATGCGTCCATACGACACCATGTTGAATCTGCACGAGCCCGGCATGACCACTGAAAAACTTGATGTACTTTTTGGCGAGCTTAAAACATGGCTACCTTCGCTCATTCAACAAGTGCTAGAGAAGCAAAAAAGTGTCGTGATCAATGAACCAAAAGGCCCGTTTGAAACCGATAAGCAAACTGCTCTTGGCAAGCAGTTAATGCAGATCCTCGGTTTCGATTTCAACCACGGCCGCCTTGATGTCAGCATGCACCCATTTTGCGGTGGTGTACCATCAGATGTTCGCATTACCACACGCTATGACGAGCAAGACTTCACCTCTGCCCTCATGGGCGTTGTGCACGAAACTGGTCACGCTCGTTATGAACAAGGCTTACCAAAGGCTTATCACGGGTTCCCTGCTGGCGAAGCCCGCTCAATGGGTATTCACGAAAGCCAGAGCTTGTTCTTCGAAATGCAGCTAGGCAGAAACCCACTGTTTGTTGACCACCTAGCAAAACTTTCAGCAGACGCTTTCAACAAACAAGATGACGCGGCGTTCAGCCTTGAAAACATCAACGCGCTCTACCAGCGTGTTCAACCTGGTTATATCCGAGTAGATGCCGACGAAGTCACCTATCCTGCCCACGTCATTCTTCGCTTTGAAATTGAGCGTGACTTGATGGAAGGCAAAATCGAAGTCGACGACATTCCAACCCTGTGGAATGAAAAAATGCAGGAATACTTGGGTCTATCAACCGACGGCGAATACACCAACGGTTGTATGCAAGATATTCATTGGACCGACGGAAGTTTCGGCTATTTTCCAAGCTACACATTAGGCGCCATGTATGCCGCACAATTCATGGCAGCCATGCGCAAAACCGTTGATGTAGATGCCTGTTTAAAGAACCTAGACTTGGCGCCGATCAGCGCTTGGTTGGAAGAGAATGTTTGGTCGAAAGGCTCAACGCTCTCCACCGATGAATTGGTGATTCAAGCCACGGGTGAACCGCTCAACCCTGAATACTTCAAGCAGCACTTAATGGCGCGTTACTTAAACAATTAATGAAAGCCACCAGCGCAGCCAGAGGCTGCGCTGGATGGCTTTTGGACAAGAATGTCTTAGAGTTGGTGCTCTGAGCAGCTTGATTCAGATAGGATATTTTTGGGTAAACTCGCGCTAACCCCTCCCTGTAACGTCAGCTGTTGTTTCATTGCGATATCAACTGATAGCCTAGAATGAAAGCCACTAAATAGCTTACAACCAGAATTGCTGGTTTCGAATCACTCTCTTGCGATAACACCTTAAAGCGCGACGCACAGCCGTAAAGGCGTTCGAAAACCGAATCGAAAAAGCCCGCGAACGCTTTGTAAAAAGTGTTCGCGGGCTTTTTTCGGTTGAGCTCTTTTTTCGGCTTAGCTTTTTCAGCGAAAGAAATGCAATGGTGTCATCGAGAGCGCACTCACGACAACGCTTGCTCCCCGTCGGCGTGTCTTGCAACCTTTCGACCAAAGCAAAGCGTGTATAAGCATGGAACGACAACTAACACCACAGGAAGTGAAAACAGGAGTCCGTAGCCTAATGTCAGAGACATTGGGCCCATGTATACGTCAGTTCCACCAATGCCATACGCGAGCGGTAACAAACCCACGACGGTGGTGATGGAGGTTAACAATATCGGTCGAAGGCGACTTGCCGCGGCTTGAATAACAGCGTCAATAACGTCTAATCCATCTTCCCTGAACTCGTTAATCCGATTTATCAAGACCAAGGCATTGTTTACCACTACTCCCGCCATACCTAGCACCCCAATAAGTGCAAACAAGGACAAGGGTTGCATGTGGACGAACAACGCCATCAAGGCCGCGACAACCGCAAACGGAATTACAGCCATGATCAGCAAAGGTTGGAGTAACGAGCTAAACATAATCGCGAGTACAAAGTAGATCCCAATCATGGCCGTGGGGAAAGCGACAAGAAAGCCTGACATTGTGTCGCTTGTATTTTCAGCCTCTCCGCCAATGTCTAATTGCACACTTCTACCAACGCGTGGCGCCAATGCATCTGAAAGTTGTTGGCTTAATTCACCTGAATCCATCGCTTCATCGACAATTTGCGCGCTCACCAACACCTGACGATCCCCGTTGTAATGCAGTAGCTCACGCGGCGCTTGAACCTCTTGCACCCTCGCGAGGCGATTGAGCGGCACTTTAACCCCGCTTGGTGTTGCGATCTTCGTGGTTTTGAGACGTTCAATGTTGCGATATTCCTCGTCTAATATAACCCGTAAATTCACCTCTTGATCCCCAATCCACGTGGAAGACACACTTTCGCCATCAAAGGCAATACGCAAGGTTGTGGCAAGATCCTGAACGGTTAAGTTATAACGTGCTAACCACTCATACTGCGGCAAAATCTGCAGTTGTGGGTCGGTAAGCCGCTCATTATTGGTGATTTTATCTAAGCTTGGTTGCCCTTTCATCCAAGCCATGACGAGTTCAACGGCGTGGTTTCGCTCTGCATCGTTATTGCTGATCACACGAATCTCGACGGGTTCACCCGGTGGTGGACCACCTGCATCGACCGTAAATTTCACAAAACGAATAGCAGGATTATCCTTTAGTTGGGCGTTCAAACTGTCAGCGATTTGATCCGCCGTTCTGTCACGCAGCTCGGCGTTAGTGAGTGTCAGTAAGCCGTTACTTGCTGGGCTTCCATACGTCATACGATAAGAAACCCGCTCATTCTCACTGAGTTGTGCGATTGTCTCCTCAAGCGTTGAATGGGCCAGACGAACCTGTTTGAGTGACGCGCCAGGCGTGACCTCTGTGTATATTTCTATGTATTTTGCCGTTTCGCTGGGAAATATATCGAGCTTGAGCGTCGTCAACAGTGCACCACTGCTCACAAGCGCCAAGACAGCAACCAGCAGCACGGTCTTATTCCATACTAAGCAGCGCACCAATAGAGACCGATAGCGTTTGACCACGCCGTTGAAGCGGTCTTCTTGATGTTTTTTCTTCTCGTCTTTTTTTAATGCATTCACAAGGTGCGCGGGTAAAGTAAATGTGCACTCAGCCAACGAAAACAACAGTGCAGCAATAACCGTAATCGGGATCACCATGATGGCTTTCCCCATGGCACCGGGAATGAAAAACATGGGTAGGAACACGAGGGCTGTTGTGGTTAGGCTTGCAAAAATGGGACGAATAACATTTCGAACCCCTGATTTTGCGGCTTCTAGCGGTGTTTTCCCTTTCTCTCTCTCTTGATAGATGCTCTCGGCGACGATGACGGAGTCATCAACGATGATGCCGATGACCAGCAGCATTGCCGCTAGCGTGATGCTGTCTAAATTCATGCCGAGAGCCGGCAATACCGCCATGACGCCAAGAACACAAAATGGGATAGAAACAGAAACCCAAAACGCAACCGCACGCTTTAGAATGATACTGAGCACGATAAGAACAAGAATAAGACCCACGCCGCCGTTGGTGGTGACGATGGAGAACTTGTCACTCATATCATCAGCAAGGTTCAACGAGATGGGAAAAGAGAATTGATCATTTAAACGCACACTTTCTTTTTCAAGTAGTGCTTTTATCCTGTCGATTGTTGCAATGATATCGGCGTTGGCACTCTTAGCGACGGTAAACACAACCGCCCTATCACCATTCACCATGCCTAACTCGGTCGCTTTTTCGAAGGCATCGGACACGTGCGCAACATCCCCTAACCGCACTGTTTCGCCGGAAGGAAGGACTTTAATGATGGCGTTTGATAACTCTTCTATAGAGTGAATTTGAGTGAGCGTGACAATGCGTTGTTCACTGTTCCAAGATTCAACCACGCCGCCTGACAATGATAGATTCCGCGCATTGATTGCCGATGTAATATCGGAAAAAGACAATTGATAGCGAAACGTTTTTGACGGATCCACTTCAATCCAAAACTCACGCTCAGTGAACCCTGCCATTGAAACATTACCAACACCTGCAACACTTCGGACTTTCTTTTCTAAATCGCGCGCGTAATTTTGCAGTGCGTTGTTATCAAGCGTTGTTGTTACACCGAACGTCATGACTTCAAATGACGACGTGCTTTTTTGCGCCACTAACGGCGGGTTAGCAATGTCTTTCGGTAATCCTTGAACCCGATCAACCGCTTGTTGAATATCGCGGACGGTTTTCTGAATATCGTAACCTTCGTCGAGCTCAATGTTGATGTAAGATTGTCCATCAAACGACTGCGAATAATACGTTGTAAGCCCTTGAGCTGACTTTAACTCCTTTTCGATTCGGTTGGTAATGTTCAACTCAATATCTTTCGCCGATGCTCCGGGGTATTGCGTTGTGATTTCAACTTCAGCAAAAGCAACGTCAGGCAACTCTTGGAGCTTAAGCACACTCATTGAACCCAAACCAATCAGCAATACCATCATGGTGATAACACGGGCTAAAAATTGGCGTTCTGCGAAGTAACCTAGAAAGTTTTCCATGTTCAGCCCCTATTGCGCCGTCGTTGAAATAACGTCAACACGGGTCTCAAACTCGGTGGTGGCGTGAATAGACATACCTGGTTTGAAAAGGTGTTGCGCATTGTTGATTTCAACGTCGACAAAATAGGCAAACGTTGTGGGGTCAGGTTCGACACCAATACGGATAATTTGAGCCTGAATACGCTGTACTGGCTTAGCTTCAGACCAAAGTTGAATAGGCTGACCGACGTACAGGTCTTGAAGATCAAATTCGCTCGCAAGCAAACGCACGTTCAGTTGATCAATGTTTGTGAGTGTGTAAAGCATATCCCCTTGATTAACCCATGCACCATCGTCTACAAAGCGCGCGACGACGTAGCCATTTATCGCCACATTCACACGGGTATTCGCAAGATCCAACTGCGCTTTTTCTAACTCTATTTGGGCTAAGAGTAAATTGGCTTTGGCCGCCGCAAAATCTGCTGTCGCTATATCAACCTCGTTCTGAGACACATTCCTTTTCGCGTGCAACTCTTGATAGCGCGTGTAAACAGATTGCTTGATGTCCAAGTCCGCACTGACCAAAGCAACATTGGCATTTTGTTTACGCACCGCAAGTTTGAAATCTTGATCGTTAATCGTGGCGAGTCGAAGACCTTGGGTGACGATATCCCCGGTCTGCCAACTGACTTGTTCAATCACACCACTGACTTGAGATACGACTTTTAACGGTTCTTTGCTGATGGTTTTACCGATCAAATCCACCGCATGGCTATAAGATGAAAATGCCATTGCACAAAACACGCAGGGTAATAATCTTTGCTTCATCATCGCTCTCCCAAAATCTATTAGGTCTAGCGTAACGTCTTGAATGTAGAGTTTTTGTGAAATCAGATTTTGCCGGACACTGATGGCCGTGATTGAGGTTGCAGCAAACTTAGCAAATGCAAAAGATTTCACATAATTTCGACATTGGATTGATATGATAGAAGCCAAATGATTGAACACGCAGAGAACACGCCATGCTTGAACACAGTCGAATCCTTGTTGTGGAAGACAATGAAGAACTGCAAGGAATTCTCGCTGACTTCTTAGAGGTGAAAGGCGCAGAAACCGATTATGCAGACAATGGCGAGCTAGGACTAAAACTGGCTTTAGAGAATACATTTGATGCCATCATTCTTGATGTCATGATGCCCAAAAAAGACGGGATGCAAGTCGCTAAGGAGCTCAGAGAAAACGGGTGTACGACGCCTATCCTTATGCTGACAGCATTAAACGGGCAAGAAGATTTGATTAACGGTTTCGGCAATGGTGTTGATGACTTTGTAAGTAAGCCTTTTCAGTTCCCCGAGTTAGAAGTTCGTTTGAACGCCCTGATCAAACGATTTCGCGGTCAAGTTGCGCCTGCAACGCTGTCATTTGGCCCATTAGAGATCGACGAAAAAACAAAGATCATCAAGCGCGAAGGCCGCAGTTTGGCAGCCACGCCTATTATGTATCAAATATTGGTTGAGTTAGTTAAAGCACAAGGTGAACTTGTCTCTCGAGAAACCTTGATACAGAAACTCTGGGGCGAAGACGTACCCGATAAAGACGTCCTTAGAAGTCATATCTACTTACTGCGTAACATGCTTGATAAACCCTTTAAACGGGCGATGTTAATAACCGTACCTAAATTTGGTTTCCGTTTGGAGTATTGATGATATTCAAAAACCGAAAACCAAAGGTAAATAACGTCACTGCAGTAAAAAGGCGTTTAGTTCGTACATTCGCAATGGTTGCAATTACAACCTCCTTTATTGTTTTTGTCGCTTTTTCGTTAAAACTGGTAGCGGAAGAAGACAAGCAAATCGCCCTGCACTTAATGTCCTTTGAGAGCATGGCTAAAAAATATTATCAGCTAGAGCCCAACAAAATCATCAAAATAACTCCGAACATCACTGCATATTATGATCCAGCACAACTTCCAGATAGAGCGAAGGCAGAAATGCCTTACAAAAAGAATAAAGTCACACGAGTAAAATCATATTCTGAAGATGGTTTCATGGTCTTTCACAGTGAGTTTCTTTCCAACGGAAAAGTCATCCCATTGTATTTGGATGTTGATGCTCGAGCCATTGAATTTGGTGATGATAGTTGGGACATACTTTTAGTCGTATCAACATTACTCATGCTGTTTTTAGTGAGCGTTTTAAGCGTCTCGATCAAACGCATGTTCGATGAACTCATGTCGCCGATCGTCGAATTAAGTGAGCAACTGGCAGACAAAGACAGATCGGAGTTTTTCGTTTCAGAAAGCACGATTGACGAAATTAAACACCTCACTAACCACCTCAACAGCTATACACAGATGAAAGAAAGAGTGGTTAAGCAAGAAATGATGTTCGCAAAATACGCGAGCCATGAATTAAAGACGCCAATTGCGATCATTTCTGGCGCAGCAAGCTTGCAAGCGATGAAAGAGGAAGACGTTGTGTTTCAAGAAAAGCAACGTCAGAGAATTTTAGATGCTGCCAATAGGATGCACTCGACAGTAGAAATTCTTCTTAACATCGTAAAACAAGAAAACATCGCGTCAAACGATGAATGTTGGTCAATCACAGAGAAAGACATTCCAATTTCTGAGCTAAGTAAAAAAACAGAAACAAATGTGAATATTGATTTATCGCTCGATCCAAATACGACGATTAACCTCCCACCGTCTGTGCTCAAAATGATAATAAAGAACTTAGTAAATAATTCAGCCCGTTTTACTGACCAAGGTTCAATCACAATTTGTATTTCTACCGATAACATATCGGTTAAGGACACGGGTTCAGGGTTGTCGGATAAAAATGATACTGAACATGGTTTAGGCCTTTTAATCGTTAGGCGGTTATGCCGAGTGTACGGTTGGTCTTTCGAATTGAAAAATAACACTGACACCCAAGGTTGTATTGCTGTCATATCAAAGAACCCTTTATTCTAAGTATTTGCCTTGAATTTAACACTCTAATGGCTTCTGAAATTGAGCATCTTCAGGTTACTTGGGTATATATCCATAGACATTTATTCGACACGCCCGCCGATACAATGCAGTCTCTAATTAATCAGAGATGTTTATCATGAAAAAAAACCTTCTTTCACTGTCCATACTCTCTTGCTTCTCAAGCTTCTCTTCCGTTGCTGAGTTGGCGCCAGTAGCCGGATTTGGTGGTGAAATATCTCTAAACACTGGCTACATGTCTCAATCATCCAACTTCAATACGGATGATAAAGACGCGCTATCGAACCTGAGCGCTGAAGGACAATCCAACAGCGAAATGTTGGTGATCCCACTCGGTCAGATTAACTACACCTTCGGGGAAAACCTCGATAAACAGGCGTACATCGGTACTGCACGTGAAGATATTGCCGTGGGTGATTTCGCGTTTGAGATCGGCTACAAGCAGGCGTTCGAATCAGGAATGGTGATTGATGCTTCGTTTCTTCCTACCGTTGTTTCTGGTGAAACGTGGCGTGACCCTTACGTGTTGAACTCAACTCGCGAAGTGACTGATGAAACTGGCAATGCTTACCGCTTAAAACTTGAATCCATTGCGGGTAGCGATTTCACGCTGGATATGGCTTACGCAAACATTGATGTTAAGGATGAAGCATCAGGCTCTGCTTATAGCACGGTGGATCAAGCGAAGCTCCAACGAGATGGCAGCGTCATCTTCGTGAAAGCGGAATACAATTACATGCTAAACCAAACTTCTGGCCTTATACCCTCACTCAGCTACAAAGTCCGATCTGCTGATGGTGATGCCATGGCCTATAGCGCCTATGGAACAGACATTACTTATTTTAAAGTGTTAGATCGCCACCAGTTTGCACTTACCGCTGGCTATGAAACGCGCAGCTATGACGGAACAAACCCCATTTTCGACGAAACTCGCAGTGATAACGAAATAAGCCTATTTGCTGCCTATGAATACGACCAGTTTATGGACAGGGAAGATGTTTCGTTCATTTCCTTTGCAGGTTACGGCAGTAGTGCTTCAAATATTGATTTCTACAACGAGACCGGATACTTGGTTTCTGTGGGCGTAAATTACGCATTCTAATGCGACGGGTGGACCACTCAATCTGAGTGTTTCAAACAGCACTTTATCAATCGTTACCTGACTAATTGATGAAAGCCACCAGCGCAGCCTCTGACTGCGCTGGAAGTTTCTAAGCCGCAACAATAGAACACGTTTGTCTTCTCTAACAGACAAAAACCCGCTTCGGCCGCCGACTGCAACCGGAAAAAGCTGATCCAATCAAAAATTGTCTCCCATACGATACAGAAAAGTCTATTTAACCATACAGACGCTAAAGTGTAAGAAAAACGCAATACACCTTTTCTAGTTTACCCAGTGCACTGTCGTCTCAGGCAGGCAATAAGGTTCAATAAACTAGGGACAGAAAAGTATGGCATACGCAGAAGCCACCAATCAGCAGGCGGAAAAACCCGTCAGCTTTACGGTTTGGATAAAGATTGTCGCACTGATCTATCTACTACTGCTTGCGGTAGGAATGATCGGTACGGGCTTTAAATGGGCAACAGGCGGACAGGCACAAGAACTCTTTGAGTTTGCATCAAACCCTTTCACCGCACTGATCATTGGTACCGTTTGTACCGCCCTTATCCAAAGTTCAAGTACGGTAACATCCATCATTGTGGGGATGGTTGCTGGGGGCTTGCCCGTCGCTACCGCGATTCCAATGGTGATGGGCGCCAATATAGGAACAACCATCACCAACACCTTGGTCAGTCTTGGGCATGTTCGCAACAAAGAAGAGTTTAAGCGCGCCTTTGCTGCCGCAACCGTTCATGACTTCTTCAATGTCATATCAGTCGTTATCTTCTTGCCGCTCGAAATAGCCACGGGGTTCTTGCAGAAAGTCAGTGCATGGATGGTCGCGCCTCTATCCAATGCGGATGGCATGAGCATGGGTGATCTGAACGTTATGAAAGCCATCACCAAGCCGATTATCAAATCCGTGCAGGGTGCAATGGAGGTGTTGGGTGATCCTTGGGGCGGCATCGCAATGATACTGCTAGGTATCGGTCTGATTTTTGTCTCTATCACCTTTATCGGCAAGCTATTAAAAGTCGCCATGGTAGGTAAAGCGAAACAGATCCTGCACAACGCGATTGGACGAGGCCCGATGACGGGTATTTTCTCCGGCACGCTGATCACCATACTGGTTCAATCAAGCTCTACCACCACCAGCCTTGCCGTTCCCTTAGTGGGTTCAGGCGTATTTAAGGTCAGAGACATTTATCCCTTCACGCTTGGCGCCAACATAGGCACCTGTGTCACTGCCCTGCTCGCTGCCACAGCAGTGAGTGGTAATCTCGCCGACGCTGCTTTACAAATATCGCTCGTTCATCTGGTTTATAACGTGTTGGGCGTCGTGGTGATATTTGGCATTCCGATACTCAGAGAAATACCGTTAAGGGCATCCGCTTGGTTGGGTAACCTAGCTGCAGAGAATAAGCTCTATGCGGTGGGCTATATACTCTTTGTGTTCTTTATTATCCCACTGTTCTTGATCTTAGTGAGCTAGGAGGAAACTATGCCTGATTCAAAAATGTCATACGACGAACTGATTGAAGAAATTAACCGCGCTCGTCGTCTTCTGTCTCAGTTGGAGCTCGCAGCCAAAGAAGAGGAAGACCGCCAGAAACACCTGATGATCGACAATCTGGAATCCGTTATCGAAGATACCGAACACAATGGCGCCAATGTGAAGGAATTCTCTAAACTGGCCGCCAACGAACTGAAAGCACTGATAGAGAAGTTGCATAAGAAACTTCACGACTGATGATCGCGCCTCCTCCTGCACATGGGAGGGGGCGGCTACTTAGCGCGAATAAAAAAAGTTGGGTATATACCCAACTCGTAAAAATCGGTGTCAGCGGTATCGCAACACATTGTGGCGCCTTAATGCAAAGAGAGAGCCGCATTAGGTTGATGGTTATCCATCTTGTTACCCCCTGTTTTTCCTACAAAGCGCCAGATCCAGCTGACAAGAAAACTGATCGACGGTGTCCTCGAGTTTCCCACTGTTATCGAGATGAATCGCGTTGGCAGGACGCACCGCATCATAATGAATGGCACGCTCCAATCGCTGGGCGATATCGTCCATATTTTCTCTTCCCCTTGCTTCCAAGCGCTGCCGGAGCACGTCCGGGCTGACGGATATCCACACCACTTCAAGTTGCTCACCAAACATACCCTGAGCAAATGGCAAATAGGCGCGAGAACCATTCACCATCACATCCATGCCCGATGCCAACCAGTTTTCCACTTCGCTCCCCACACCGTAACGAAGTCCATTCGCCCGCCAATGCATGGAAAACAGTGCTTGCCTGATACGGAGTTCGAACTCAGCATCGGTCAGCGCAACATGATTTTCGCTGCCTGCCGATGCGGGTCGCGTAATGTAGCGATGAGCCACCATGAGCCTGTCACAAAATCGCTCCCTTGCAGCGTCAATCAGCGAGTCTTTTCCCGCACCAGAAGCCCCCAACACATAAAACAGCTTGGCCATTTTTTTATCCCGTTTTAGGGTTAGAACACGCGGCGTCCCTGACGCCAGACTTGCTGCACGTAAGGCTGATCATCATGTCGCTCAACCAGCAACAAATCTGCCCGCATTCCCTCTTTGATCGAGCCCCTGTCTGTAAGACTCAGTGCAGACGCTGGATTGCGGGTTGCCAGACAGGTTGCGGCAGCCAAATCCAATGCGTTGCGCTCGTCATCTGCGAGACGGAAAACGGCGTCAAGCAGGCTTCCGGGGAAGTAGTCAGACGATAAGGCATCTAACACGCCCAGCGATGCCAGTTCATGCGCTGCTACATTGCCTGAGTGCGAGCCGCCACGAACCACGTTCGGTGCACCCATCATGACTTTCAAATCAAGCTCATGGGAACGCTGCGCTGCTTCAACTGTGGTGGGGAATTCAGCCAGAACCAAGCCCAAAGCACGAGATTCTTCCACATGCGATCGTGTGGCATCATCATGGCTCGCCAATGGGATATTTCGTTCATGGCAAAGTTCAGCAATCGCACGTCGATTGGCATCAGACCACTGTGCAGACTTGACTCGCTGATCCATTTCGAACGCTGCCATTTCTTCGTCGTTGAGGTTGTATTTGCCCTGATAGTATTCGTAATACTTGGTGAGATTAACAAACTGACGCTGCCCCGGAGAATGGTCCATCAACGACACCATATGGGTTTGTTCCAAACCGAGGTAAAGCTTTGCCAGCTCAACGGTGGATTCATGGGGCAGTTCACAACGGATATGAACAAAGTGCTCGGCGCGGTTCAAGCCTCGTTCGCCGCTTTGGACAATGGTATTGATCATCTTATCGAGGTTGTCCTGACGATGACCACCATCGCGCACATCACCGACAGCAATCGCGTCCAAAACGGTTGTAATACCCGCACCGATAAGCTGTGCGTCATGCGCCGCCATGGCCGAGAAAGCAGGCCAACTGACTTTGGGACGCGGCGTAAAGTACTTTTCAAGATTGTCGGTGTGCAGTTCAATCAGCCCCGGCATCAACCATCCCTGATTGCCATCGATAGCCCCCGATTGCTGGCTCGGCGAGTCGGACATCGCGCGAATGATGCCGTTCTCAACTTCTAACGAGCCATTGACGACTTCGTCTTCCAACACCAGTTGAACATTGGTAATGATCATTGTCGCTTCCTTCCCTTAGGCCTTTTTCAAAGTTGCGGTTGAAATGTCGTAGTACTTATCTGCCACCTGCTGACGTACATATTCGTCATGGAATATGCCAACAATCGCAGCGCCGCCTTGCTTGGCTTCCAGAATGAGTTCAATCACCACATCTCGGTTCTTTTCATCCAATGACGCTGTTGGCTCATCCAGCAGCAAAATCGGTGAATCAACGATAAACCCGCGAGCGATATTTACACGTTGCTGCTCGCCACCAGAAAAGGTCGCTGGCGCTAAGTGCCAAAGATGCTCCGGCACATTGAGGCGCTTCAACAAAGCACCTGCTTTTTCGCGCGCAACATCCTTGCATTCCCCTTTTTCGACCAAGGGTTGCGCCACAACGTCTAGTGCACTGATACGCGGGATAACGCGGAGAAACTGGCTGACCCAGCCCAAGGTGTTCTTGCGCACATCCAGAATGTCGCGGGGCAGCGCATTGGCAATATTCACCCAATGCTCACCACATGCTGCATTGTGATGGCGCACATTGATTTCACCATCATCCACGAGATAGTTCGCATACAGCGCACGCAGTAAGGTACTTTTCCCAGCGCCGGAACGACCAAGCAATACCACGCACTCTCCTTTGTCGACAGCAAAGCTGGAATCCGCGAGCACCGAAAGCTTCACGCTGCCCTGATTGTGGAGGACGAAGGTTTTGCTGACGTTCGACACGGTTAGCATGGCTTTAGGTGCCATAGTGATGTTTGTCATGATCTTTCTTACCCCTGCAATACTGATGACACGAGCAATTGCGTGTAAGGATGTTGCGGATCATCAAGCACCTGATCCGTTAATCCCGTTTCCACAATCCGGCTCCCTTTCATCACCACCAGTCGGTGTGCAAGCAATCTTGCAACAGCCAAATCATGGGTGACGATAACCACAGAAAGCCCCAAATCCGTCACCAGGTTTCGAATCAAATCCAGCAGCCTTGCCTGCACAGAGACATCCAGCCCACCTGTTGGCTCATCCATAAAAATCAGCCTTGGATGCGTCACCAGATTCCTCGCAATTTGCAGTCTTTGCTGCATGCCGCCGGAAAAAGTGATCGGCATGTCATCAATACGATCCGTTGGAATTTCAACTTGAGAGAGCCAGTCCAGTGCCTGTTCGCGGATATCACCATAGTGCCGATTCCCGACCGCCATTAATCGCTCACCAATGTTGCCGCCTGCGGAAACTCTAGGGCGTAAACCATCCAGCGGGTGTTGGTGAACCACGCCCCAATCGGTACGCAACAGCCGACGTCGTTCACTTTCAGACAGCGCGTATAAACTGGCTTGCGAGCCATCACTGAACTGATAGTTCACGGCACCGGAATCGGGTGTTTCGCGTCCTGAAAGCACACGCAGTAAGGTACTTTTTCCTGAGCCAGATTCGCCCACAATGCCCAGCACCTCGCCAGGCCATAAGTCGAAAGAGATCGCCTGACAGCCCTTGCCCGGCTGATAAAGTTTGGTGAGGCTTTGCACTTCTAAGAGCGGTTGCATGTTTAGTGCTGGCCTCGTCGCGCTGTCGCGACCTAACTCTGTTACAGACATGTGCGTTCCTCCTCTTGCTCTTCTTTCAACGCATTCAATGCCTGCTGTTCATTGCAGTAATCCGTATCGGAACACACGAAAATCCGGTTACCTTTGTCATCCGTTACCACTTCATCGAGGAAGCTGGTTGTTGACCCACAGATGCAGCAAGGCTCATCCCATTGTTGGATTTCAAACGGATAGTCTTCAAAATCTAAACTCTTCACATCGGTGTAAGGAGGAATGGCGTAGATGCGCTTCTCGCGTCCAGCACCAAAGAGTTGCAGTGCAGGCATCTGATCCATTTTCGGATTGTCGAACTTCGGAATGGGCGATGGATCCATGATGTAACGGCCGTTCACACGCACTGGATAGGCGTAAGCGGTCGAGATATGACCATAGCGCGCAATATCTTCATATAGCTTTACATGCATCACGCCATATTCTTCAAGTCCGTGCATTTTTCGGGTTTCCGTTTCACGCGGCTCGATGAAGCGCAAAGGCTCAGGGATCGGCACCTGATACACCAGCACCTGACCTTCACTGAGTGATTTTTCAGGAATACGGTGTCGAGTCTGAATTAACGTGGCCTGCTCGGTGCGTTCAGTGGTTTCAACGCCAGCCACCTTTTCAAAGAACTGGCGGATGGAAACTGCGTTAGTGGTGTCGTCAGCGCCTTGATCGATAACCTTTAGCACATCTGGTTCGCCGACGATGGCCGCGGTGATTTGAATACCGCCGGTTCCCCAACCATAAGGCATGGGCATTTCGCGGCCACCAAATGGCACCTGATAGCCGGGAATCGCAATGCCCTTCAGCAATGCGCGTCGAATCATGCGCTTGGTTTGTTCGTCGAGATAGCCAAAGTTATAACCGCTTTGAACGGCTTGCGTATTCATTGCGCTTCTCCTTCGCCCGATGCTTCACGGGCATCAAATTCTTTTTGAAGCTTACGGATCAGTTCGAGCTCGGATTGGAAGTCCACGTAGTGCGGCAATTTCAGGTGACTGACAAAGCCCGCCGCTTCCACGTTGTCCCCATGGGAAAGCACAAACTCTTCGTCCTGTGCGGGGCCTTGTGGCACCTCATCGTATTCGCCGCATTGCAACGATCTGTCTACCAACGCCATCGACATGGCTTTACGTTCAGAAAAACCAAACGTGACGCCGTAACCTCTAGTAAATTTCGCTTTGTGCTTCTTGCTGCCTGTGAAGCCATTGATCATCTGGCATTCGGTCATTTCGATATCGCCAATTTCAATCGCAAAGCCTAATTCTTCAGGGACGACTTCAAGCGTGACTTTCCCAGAACGAATTTCACTGGCGAACGGGTGATTGCGCCCGTAACCTCGCTGGGTGGAATAGCCCAGTGCCAGTAAAAAACCTTCATCACTGCGGGCAAGTTGCTGCAGCCTCGCGCTGCGGTTTGCCGGGAAGGCTGGCGGCTCCATGGTGATGTCGTCGGGTGCTTTGCCGTTATCTTCCTCTTTCACCGTGAGGTCGAGGTTTTCCAGAATGCTCATCACCCTTGGGCAATGCGCCATGTCTTCGCTATCACTCGTTGTGTTGGCTTCATCGACTTCCCCGCCCTCTGCCAATAAAGCAAAATCAAGCAAGCGATGGGTGTAGTCATACGTTGGCCCGAGTACTTGCCCACCTGGCAAATCTTTGTAGGTGGCGGAAATGCGACGCTCGATTTTCATCGCTTCGGTGTTAGCGGGTTCAGTCACGGCCAAACGCGGCAAGGTGGTGCGATAAGCGCGAAGCAAAAAAATAGCTTCCACCAAATCTCCGCCCGCCTGCTTAATCGCCAAAGCCGCAAGCTCTTTGTCATAGATGCCGCCTTCGGTCATGACACGGTCAGTCGCGCCCGCCAGTTGCTCGGCAATTTGCTCAACATTCAGCGCCGCATGAGCGCGTGAGCCACGGCGTTTTTTATCCTGTAATTCATGTGCGGCGGCGATGGCTTTCTCCCCCCCTTTTACAGCGACATACATGTGGCCTCCTCATTTTCCAGCGCCACTTCTGTGGAGCGCGGCAATGCAACAACATCACTGCCAGACGTAAACAAAATGTCGATTCCGTGAGGAAATTGGCTGCGTTTTGTCACCAGCGCTGAAAGGAACAACGGGCTCAAGCCTTTCACTTTCGTTTGCGTCGTTGATTGGATGCCAGGCCCGCTAAGCGTCAACGCATCGCCTTCTGTCAGGCTTTCCACCTCTACTATCAAGGTGGTGCTTCTGTCGGGGTAATGCTCACTCCCGACATTGAAACCGTCAAAATTCTCCAGCTCACTGCATTTTGCCAGCGCAAAAACAGAGTCGGCCTTATGCTCTGTGAGTGGTGCCGAGCAGTGAAAACGAACATTCTCAACCAAAGCTTCATCACCTTTAAAGTGGCGCGAGAACCATAAGTTGGTCACGTTGTCTGCCAACGTCAGCAATACCTGCGTAGCAGCACGACTGGTAGTACCAAACTGGGCGGAATAATTCAGTGAAACGCGTTTTCCTGGGCGCGACATCGCCTCCATGAGTTCACGAAAAACCTGCTGCGCATCATGCACGGGGGATTCAAAACCCGCGGTTATCTTGCTCATTCGTCCTCTCCCCTCACCATGGTGAAAAAGTCGACTTTACTGGTGGCCACTTCCCTTGCACGCAACTGCTCTTGTTCTGCTTTTTCTACGGCGAGTGGCATTATCAACGTATCTTGTAGAACATCCTGTGCCGCGGTTTGCATCATTGCATCCACCACAGCAGCAAGCTCTGCATGCTGTTTATTTCTTCCCGTGACATAGCTATAACCCAGCTCGCCGCTTTCCAATCGAACCACAGCGCGGGTGATGGTGACGTCGCCCATATTAAAGGCACTGCCTGTGCCACCCATTTGGGCTCGAACCTGCGCTAAGCCAAGCTCAGGGGCGCGAACCAATTGGTATTGCGCCGTCAGAGCGAGATTTTCCCAACGCGTTATCAGTGCATTGGCATCAGTTCTGGCAAGGACTGACATCCAACGCTGGCGCGGTGTTTGTTGTTTCTGTTCCATTCAGTGCTCCAAAACAATTTCGACCAGATCAGATCGCGTATGGGATGATGAAAACTCCACGACCCGGTCGGTTCCTGTGATCACGTTAGTGGTTTTGAACACCATGATGGGTGTCTTGCCGGACAACTGAAGCAAACGGCAATCGGTCTTTTTCGGCATCATGGCTCTCAGTCTTGTACTTTTTCGAGTGAGGTGAATACCCAGTTTGTCTTTGAGAAAAGCGTGCAGCGAACCCACTTCGAAATGTTTCACTGCTGGCCACCATTCGAGTTCAGCAAGGTAGTGGTCGATAACACTCGCTGGCATGCCGTTGATCTTACGAAGCGTGCTCAGCTTGATGATCTGCGATTCCAACTCAACGCCAAACATCCCCGCCATTTTCTCATTCGCTGCCACCAGCCCGCGGCTTATCACTTGGCTTGTCGGCAAACTGCCTTGCTCCAATAAGTTGTCAGTAAAATGCGCGCCGGGATGCAGCGGGTAGTCATAGGGTTGACTGATCACCATGTTGCCGCGTCCCTGCTGGCGCTCGATGAGACCAGTAAAAACCAGTTCGTCGATAGCGCGTCTCACTGTGTGCCGATTAACGACATATTTCTTCGCCAGTTGGGATTCAGGCGGCAGGTAGTCCCCCGCTTGATAATGGCTGCGAACTTCCTGTTCGAGATCTTTGGCGATATCTAAATACACTCGCATGGTTAATCCCTCTGTATCCCTTTGTGCTTTCGGGTTATCTAGACAAGTTGAATCAAATAAAAAGCTGGTCTGTCAGATAAACATCTTGCGAATGTACTGGGATGCAAAGTCGATCAAACTCACTGTTACAATCACGATCAACATGATGGCGGCGGTCTGCTGAAACTGAAATCCGCGAATCGCTTCCCAAAGCATTACACCAATGCCACCTGCCCCCACCATGCCAACGACCGTGGCTGAGCGAACATTCGACTCGAATCGGTACAAGGTGAAAGAAATCCACAGTGGCAATACCTGAGGCAACACTCCGTACATCACTTCCTCAATTTTGTTAGCGCCCGTTGCCCTTACCCCTTCGACAGGCCCAAGATCAATGGCTTCGACGGCTTCCGAGAACAACTTTGCCAACACACCCGTGGTGTGAACAAACAGTGCCAATACCCCAGCAAAAGGGCCCAAACCTACTGCAACGACAAACAACATGGCGAACACCATTTCATTGATGGCGCGCGCGGCATCCATCAAACGGCGCGTCGGCTGGTAAACCCACCAAGGCACAATGTTTTCGGCACAAAGCAACCCCAGAGGAATCGAAAGAAAGACTGAAAGTACGGTGCCCCAAATCGCAATTTGAATTGTGATCAGGGTTTCTTCGACATAAAGCCCCCAGTGAGTGAAATCAGGCGGAAAGAAATCAGATCCCAGTTCAGCCATGTTTCCAGCATCTTTGATGAGTTGCGCAGGGTTCATCTCAGATCCCTGCCAAGACCAGGCAAGCACGACGGCGACAAGCAACATCCCGACAAAGCGTTTCCAATGGGATGTTTGTGGCTCAGTTATAACGGCGGTATCACTGCTCATTTTTATATTCCATCAAGCTAAATTCCCATGTTAGGGAGAAGAGCCGGAACATTGCTCCGGCTCGGGTAACGCTTTTATTCCATCGCATCCAGTGCGCTCATTTGGCGATTCAGGGCAGCCAACGTACTTTTGATGTTTACCAGCTCTGCCGCTTGTTCATCAGAAAGCTTGTCTTGGTTGCTCAGGCCATTGAGTTGCTTGTACAGCGCCAATTGGCGGATAGGCAGGAGTTGTAAGTCGCTTGATGGTTTGAACGGTGCCCAATCCAGCGCTTTCAGAATGGCCACTTCCTTCGCATCACCCGTTGTGCCGTAATTCATGAAGAAGCTGTAGATATCTCCTTTCACGTTTTCTGGCAGGTTCTTACGCCATACTATGGGGTCAGAAGGGATAAGCGGAGACTGCCAAATGATTTTGATATCTTTAAATTTTTCAGGATTAGTGCGTTCGAAACGACGCAGGTTTTCAGTGTTGTTAGTCGCAACATCCACTTGCTGGTTGAATACCGCAAACAGGTTCACTTCGTGGCTCGAGTTCAAGGTGCGCTTGAAGTCAGTCGGTTGAATGTTGTTTTTTGCAAACACGTAGTAAGAAGGCACGAGAAAGCCAGACGTTGAGTTTGGATCGCCATTGCCGAAAGCCAGTTCACTGCGGCTTGCAATCATGTCTTCAACACTGTTTATTGGGCTGTCTTTGTGCGCCACCAGCAGGCTCCAGTAACCTGGATTACCCTCTGAATCGACGGTTTGCGCAAAGATCTCACCACCTGAGCGGTCAACCGCTTCCATCGCTGACTTGTTACCAAACCATGCAACGTCGACTTTGTTGAAACGCATGGCTTGGATAATGCCTGCGTAATCAGGGGCAAAGTAAGCTTTCACTTCCAGACCCATTTTTTTGCTCATGTCGTCTAGGAACGGGTCCCACACTGATTTGAGGTTTTGCTGGGATTCAGTAGAGATAATACCGAAATTAAGGGTGTCCATTTTTTCATCTGCAGAAACGGGTGCAGCAACAGCTGCAGCCAGCATGCCTAGTCCACAGGTGATTTTGCGTAGTGTTCGTAACATCGTCATCGTCCTTTGTGTGTTAACGGTTTAGCTGATGATAGAAAGTGGCGCTTTTTTCAAAGAAGCTGATTGTTCTTCCATACCAACTTCCAGTGTCATTCCCAATTTACTGCCATAGAGTTCGGCCAGTGCCTGCTTGTCGATAGCGGCACTTTCGCCTTGGTAGAAGATTTTTCCGTCGCGCAATGCGACAACGTGTTGGCAATATTTGAGGGCGTGATCAACCTGATGCAGCGTGACGATCACAGGAATACCCTCGCGTTGGTTGATGTCGCTGAGTAGCTCCATCACGATGCGGGAAGATTCGGGGTCTAAAGAAGCAATGGGTTCGTCCGCAAAAATGATTTTGGCTTTTTGCGTTAATGCGCGGGCAATAGCCACGCGCTGTTGCTGACCACCGGAAAGTGTAGAAACGCGCTGATGAGCGAAATCCTGCATGCCGACACGCTCAAGTGCTGCCATCGCATCCGCTCTCTGTTGCTTGGTGAAGTTTCCGGTGATGGTTCGCCAGAAAGGCGTGTAGTTCAACGCACCAATCAGCACGTTGGTCATCACAGATAACCGATTGACCAAGTTGAACTGCTGGAAAATGTAACCGGCTTGGGCACGACAATCGCGAACCTGACCTGAAGCCCGTCCATGGCTTTGCACCGTTTTGCCAAGTACTTGAATCTGCCCATCCTGGGTTTTATCTGAAAATACCAAACCGCTGAGATGGCGAAGCAACGTCGATTTGCCTGAACCAGAAGGCCCCAGTAGCGCCGTCATTTCTTTGTGTTGGATTTTGAGGTTGATCTGGTCGAGCGCTTTGTTTTTTCCAAACGTCTTCGACAGACCATTCACTTCGATAATGCTATCCATGTTTTCAGGAACCTCGTTATGTGGTGTCCCTATCGTGTGGTCTGTATGTGTCGTTTATATAACAGTGCGGTGTCAAAACGGTGGCAAAGCGAGGGGGAATGAAACAGGTCTAAAGCCGAGGATCGCCAGCAGCAAAGAGTTTGTTCCTAAGACATCTAGATAAGTTCGAGCACTTGTCTAGATAACCGATTAACGAAATGTTCATGGAAGTATCACATGTTATGAGGCGCACTGGTCATGACCAGTGCCACCATGAAAAAACGACGTTAACGTCGACAGTTGAGTGAGGGAGGTTTGTATAGAAGCGCGATGCAGAAACGCTTTGTAGCGTTGGGTTTAGTTGCTTGATCTACAACTCACGACGAAGATGGCTGCCCGTTTGATCTTCAACTAACCGAACAACGGATAAATGCGGTGCATCGTTGCCATATTTCGACAACGCTTCCTCGTAGCTAGAATAGACTTTGTCGCCTAATTCTAATGGCACTGTCAGGTGAGCACCCAACTCGCTGATAAGACGCATATCTTTGGTGGCAAGCGCCAATGTGAACGACGGATCGTAGCTACCATCCAAGACTTTCGGCACATAGGATTCCACGACATAGCTGCTCGCACAGCTGTTTTTCAGTACATCCCACAAGGTATCAAGATCCAAATCCGCCTGCTTACCCAGCATCAGCGCTTCACCAATACCTTGTGCAACCAAATAATTAAGGTGAAGCTGACAGAGCTTTCCAACATACCCTGCGCCACTTGGCCCCATCTCGACCCGTTTCGCTGTGAAGGCACTCAGTACGTCTTCATATCTATCTAAAACGCAACGCTTGCCACCTACCAGCATGGTCAGTGTGCCTGCTTGTGCGCCCTCGGAACCGCCAGTGACAGGCGCATCGACCATCACCAATCCATGAGGTGCTTGCGCTTTCAGTGCCTCCCAATCAGACAGCGCGTTAGTGCTGGTTTCAAACCACACATCGAGCGTTTCGATATTGGCGAAAATCCCTTCTTCGCCCAAAGCAACGGCATTGATTTCCTTTGCGGTGGGTAATGAAGTGAACAAAATCGAACAACGCTGCACGAGATTTGCCACACTCTCGCCATCAATCGCACCTTCTGCCACCAAGCTATCAACAGCCTCTTGGTTGATGTCCAATACCCGGAGTTTGTAGCCGTGTGTCTTGCTCCATTGAAGAAGGTTAGACGCCATGCCGCTACCCATTTTACCTAGACCGATAAATCCGATATCCATTAAAAGCTTACTCCTCAGTCCATAAGGTTGTCGGCGCGTATAACGCTTTCGCGTTCAAAATGAATGGGTAACGCTTCGCCATACACCGTTTTGGAATGATGAGGACGGTTCACCGCATAAGGGTCTGTTACATAAGTCGGCAAGGCGATGATGCGCTCTGTTTTGCCCACAATGGGCGTCACGCTGTGCAAGGAATATCGCCCTTTAAAAAGCTGTAAATCACCGGGTTCAAGCGTCAGCACATGGACGGGTTGACGTCCACCAGACAACACATCTGCCACGCCATCGAAATTCTCGTCATGCGGGTTTCGAATGTTAGGGCAGTATTCAAAGTCGCCCCCGCCTTCGCTTTGCTGAACAAGAATGCTGACCGTGAATTCATTGCCATCAAAATGCCAAGGGAAATGATCGCCCTCTTGCATCACGCTATAAGGATTACGCGCCAAAGGATCCGCCCAGCGGTATATAGGCGCAACACCCAAACATTCCGACAGAAAGTGCACCACGACATCGCTGTCATAGAACTGACGCAGCAAAGACTGCGATTCGAGCCTGTCAGAATTGATGAATGAGCTTCTTCGGCTCATGAAATGACGTTTAGGGTGAGTCGCATCCAGTGACGCATCGTCTTCTGAAAAATAGGCGTTCACCGTGTCTTCTGAGCGTCGAATCTCTGTGCTGAGTCGTTCAACTTCCGCACGCATCGTATTGATCGCCACGGGTTGCATGAATTTGGGAATGTGAGCACAACCCGTTTCAGAAAGAGACTGACGACATCGGTCTATGAGCACTTTTCGCTTTGGATGGTGAATATCGTGGATGGGGTAAGTGTCTAAATCTATCAGTGCATCCAGTGCGATCTCCGCGGCAGAAAAAGCGCTGGGTACCTGGGCATAAAGATTTTGTAGCGTCATGTCTTCATCTCCAGATCGTCAGAGTTTATAGGAACCATCCAGCCGGTCACACAGCCGCAGTAACGCAGGCCATTCGTACATGCCCGGAGAGAATGCTTCATACTGCTTGGCGCTGAGTTTCCAGATATCCTCTGGACCAGGATCGATGTCAAAGCGTGCGCCATTAAGCTGAATCGCCACTTCGCAAAGTCTAACGAGGTAATACATATTCATGAAAGCCTCGCCCGCCGTTTTCCCGACCGCGAGAAAACCGTGGTTACGCATTACCAAACATTTGTTGTCGCCTAGATTTTCTGCAATGCGGAAACGTTCATCAGGATCGACCGAGAGCCCTTCCCAATCGTGGTAACCGACTTTCCCAAACAGCATCGATGAGTCTTGCACCCAGAAAGGAATTTCCTTCATCGCCGTCGCAGCGATGGCACTTTTCGGATGGGCATGGAAAACGAATTTGTTTTCGGCGTGATTGAGATGAATAGCGCTATGGATGATAAAGCCCGCCGTGTTGACATCTTTGGGCCCTTCGAGAACGTTGCCCTCTTCGTCGACTTTAATCAGGTTGGATGCGGTCACCTCGTCGTACATCAGGCCAAAACGGTGCATATAGAAGTGATGTTCTGAGCCCGGCACCCTTGCCGTAATATGATTCCAGATGGTGTCATCCCAACCAAAGTGCGCGGTAAGCCTGAACATGGCCGCCAAATCGACTCTGGCATTCCATTGCTGCTCTTCAAGTGATGGCGTTAGCTCTCTATCCATAATTGCTATCCTCTGTGCGCCTTTGTTGGGTAACTATCCGCCACGGATGGCGATGCGAATTACATTTTCGCGACTCGATCATGATTGAGATGCGACATCAATTTTCGTCATAAACTGTTGGCACGGTGGCAGGTGTTGGGGAAATGGCGCTTCTCCATTCCTGATCCGCGTAATGTTCTCAACGACGATTTTTGCAGCACTTTGCGCTTTCGTTGCACCCGCGATATGGGGCGTAATCCAAACGTTTGGATGCTGCCACAACGCAGAAGTCGAAGGCAGAGGCTCTATGCTGTGCGCATCAAGAACTGCCCCTTTAATCCGTTTTTGACGAATGAACTGGAGCACTGCCTTTTCATCAATCACATCACCGCGGCTGATATTCACGAGCACCGCATCAGTAGGAAGCAGCGACAGCGTATGTGTATTGAGAAAGTGGTGAGTTTGCATCGTCAACGGCAAACAGTTCACCACAACGCTGGCATGCTCAAACGCGTCACTCAGTGCGTCTGCACCGCTGAACGTCTCAACGCCGGACACCGATTTAGGCGCGGCATCCCAACCGTTAACACGAAATCCATTAGACGCAATAAACGCCGCGACCTTGGCACCGATTTGTCCCAAGCCAAGCACGGTGACACCGAATTCACTAGCGGTAGGCACCTGATGTCGATGCCAATACTGCGCCGCTTGTTGTGCCTGATAACTGTCGAAGCCTCGATGAAAATGCAGCACCCAATACAGTGCATACCGTGCCATCTCCATCACGACATCGGGATCGATCAGCCTGACAACGGGAACGGAAGGCAAATATGTTTCCCGATCAATGTGCTCAGTCCCCGCACCCAGCAATAGAATTGCCTTCAAATTGGGGTAGCGATTTAAATCCCCGAGCGGGTGATCCCATACCAAGGCAAATTCCACGTCATCCGGTGTTATCGCGTCTTCTGGCGTGAGCACGACATCATCGGGCAATAGCTCACCTAGCGCATTTCGCCAAGGTGCGTTTCCATAGCCGACGTTGTTTAGCAGAATCGCCATAGTGTCCCTGCCCTGATACATAACATCACTCAAGCCTGCTGAAATCTTGACTAAACCTATTCCATGTGTAAAACAAATATAATTGGTCTGTTAATTCGTGTTTTTCGATATCAGAAGCGGCTTGCGGTATTTCACACAGGAAGAGGTGTATACCCAAGCAACCTGAAGATGCTCGATGTCAGAGGCCATCAGGGTGTTCAATTCAAGGCAAAGTGACGCCTTGATCATAACGTCAGTAAAGCTCGCTGAATCCTGCATCTTCAGGTTACTTGGGGATATAAATGAACATTGAAACCATTCGCGCCTTTTTAGAAGTTGTCTCGACGGGCAGTTTTCAGCAGGCTGCAGAGAACCTCTACATCACGCAATCAACCATGAGTGCGCGGATTAAGGGGTTGGAAGAAAGATTGAATCGCCCGTTGTTTCAGCGCACACGTCACGGTGTGGTGCTCACCACGGGTGGACACAAATTTCTTCGCCATGCCAATACCATGGTGAAAGCGTGGGAGTATGCGAGATTAGAAATCACGCTACCGGATGACGCAGAATCAATTGTCACCATTGGGTTTCATCTCAATGTCTGGCCGCTTTGGGCCAATGATTGGTTTACGTGGATGGAAGAAAATCACCCTCAATTAGCAACCCAGGCGAGAGCCGATGCCTCTGTTCCTTTGATAAATCGCTTGAAAGAGGGACTCGTCGATTTAGCCGTTCTGCATGAACCGCAACAAAGCCCACAGCTAGCCGCTCAGTTTTTGCGTGAAGATGAATTGATATTGGTTTCCAGTGAAGCAAGAAGCGTGGAAGAGCGCCAAGTGGCAGGCTATATCTATGTCGATTGGGGAGAGAGTTTTCGTGCACAGCATAACCGACTCTACCCAGATGCGCCCTATCACCGAATTGAGATCAGCCAAGCTGTGGTTGCGTTGGCGCACATAGAACACCACGGCGGTTCAGGTTATTTCCCGAAAAACCTCGTCAACGAACATCTCAATGACGGGCGTTTAACAGAAGTCTCTGGCGCAGCGTCACTCAAACTGCCCATTTATCTCGCATACCTTCAATACCGAAAAAATGAACCCACGATTCAGGCCGCAATAGATGGCCTTAAGGCGATTGCATGAGCATAAAAATAACAGCGATTAAACGGCAGAAAGTGGCGCTTCCCTTCACGCATCCAATCAAAACAGCCATTCATGATATGCGCTCTGTCGGGTGTTTGTTAGTAACCATCGAGACAAACCAAGGCGTTGTTGGCGAGAGCTATCTATTCACGCTCAATGGCGCAAGGCTGAACGCATTTGATGAAATGGTGAAAGGCTTAGGCGAGTTTTTCGAGGGAGAAAATCCGCGATATATCGAGGGCATTTGGCAGCGAATTTGGTCGGAAATCAACCCGACGGGTCACAAAGGCGTAACCATTGCTGCCCTTTCGGCGCTAGATACCGCCTGTTGGGATTTGAACGGGAAGCTCGCTGAATTACCGCTTCACCATCTGTTTGGTGCATGTCGGGACGAAATCGACACCTATGCCAGCGGCGGCCTTTGGCTGACCGATGATGAAGACCAACTGAAACAAGACGCGAAGGATTTTCTCGCACAAGGTTTTCTCGCCATGAAAGTGCGCGTTGGAAGCACAGATATTCAACGGGACATCAAACGCGTGGGCATCGTCCGAGACTTGATTGGCGATGACATCCAATTAATGGCGGATTGCAATCAATCACTCTCCGCCAAACAGGCTATTCGACTGGGAAAAGCGTTGTCGCCATTTAACCTGACATGGCTAGAAGAACCCGTCTCTGCGGATGATTTAGACGGGCATGCTGACGTCAAAACGGCACTGGATATCGACATTGCCAGCGGCGAAACCGAATACACCCGATTCGGCATGCAAGCCATGCTACAAAAACGCGCTTGCGATATCTTAATGCCCGATCTTCAGCGCGTCGGTGGCCTCAGCGAAATGCGGAAAATAGCGGCACTTTCCTCTGCTTACCACGTTCCTATTTCGACCCACATTTTCACAGAGCACAGTCTTTCCATTGCCGGAAGCGCGCATAACTGCGTATCGGTCGAACACATGCCGTGGTTCGAAGCGTTGTTTAACGAAGAAATGGAATTACGGAACGGGAAGATCCAAATCCCACACCGACTAGGTTGCGGATTCACGTTTAACCACAGTGCTATCGCGAAGCTGAGAGTGTTGTAGGTAAGTTAGAGACAGTGTGTATATTCCTGCCTCACCGCAGAATTTGATGACCTCAAAGCAGGAAAATTAATGAGACATCCCATTGAATGTCATCCCCCATTACGTTGGCGTTTGAATACGGCGATGGTCACACCGAGTTAGGCAAGCGTTCGCATTTGGTTGGTGGCAAACAGCAGCCGGTGAGAGGTTCGGGCAAACGAAGTAGATGACTTTGTTGCTCGAGAGCATTGGCTGCTGGCGCAGCCAAAAGAATGCTATTGCCCATTGACCACAGAAGGCTCATATGTGTTATCTGCGATTCTATTGGTCCCAGAATTTCACTTGTTTTCGCATATTAGCTTCATCTAACAAAGGTTTGATCTTCATATATATTTCAGGGTCTATAGCCTTAATGGATTCCCAAACCTCTGTTTTCTTTTCGGCGATATACTTATTCCGGCGCAAACTACTATTCAGAGTGTTGTACATTAATCTAAGTTCATCCGCAGAGTCTTCATGTTCTTTGAGATAGTCTTTACAATCATCGGTCACGTCTTTCCACATTACTTGCCTATCAGCTTCTCTATCAAAATGCGCCGGAGTAAGCCTATGAGGAGCTTTATTTCCCATAATAGGTACGTTCGCTCTCTGATAAATTTCCCCAACCAACTCCGAGCAAAACGCTTTATGTTCACTGCCTAAGATTAGAAACTTGTGATTATACGACTAGTCTAAAAAATAAAATCCATATAGAACTAATGCGTTTTTTTACTTTGAGGTAAGTGCTTTAACCGAATGATGCGCCAGTTATCTTTTATTTCTTCCAATTCATTTAATACAAACATCAAATGCACCCCCACCAACGCCGGCCGAATGAATAAAGCAGCCATAACTTAAACAGAAAATCACATGACTAGAACGAGATTTTGAGTAAATTAATTTTTGTGCAGGACTGAGGCTAGCGGAAATCACTCCCATACCACGCACCAACATTATGTCACCTAGTTGCATCAATTCTCCATGATACCGATAGCGGCTAACGCCGAACATAAGATGCGCCACAATAAACTTACCAAGCGCACCGGAGTCAATCCCCAAACCACCGAGTGTAATGCGTCACCTTGATGTTTTTGTTAGCAATTCTGCTAAGTGGGGCTCGACTTCAGGTCTGAGCATGTGATGTTGCATCGAGTCAATGAAAGTGAGTGGGATTTGGGATACTTTAGCTTTTCTTTCATTTTTTCTCATTAATCTCATACCTTTGCATCTTTTAAAATACTGTTTAATGAGCCTTTTACGCTCATCACGTGAGATACTATCATTGAGAATAACAACGTGAAACACCAAAGCACCTATTACTA
Organism: Enterovibrio calviensis DSM 14347; assembly: GCF_000621165.1. Lineage (GTDB taxonomy): Bacteria > Pseudomonadota > Gammaproteobacteria > Enterobacterales > Vibrionaceae > Enterovibrio > Enterovibrio calviensis. The sequence continues at coordinate 551,245 of NZ_KK211218.1, forward strand.
TTTGCTTAACTGAAAACCCTGTAGGTGTTTGTGGAGCCCATGATATTCTTGGATAAAATGGATTTACATATCGATGTTCATCAGCATCCAAATCTTTTCCGCATTCATGATATTGGTCATTTGTTAACTTTAGAGGTTTAAGCAACCCGGCGGAAATAATGAATTGAGAGGGAACTGAACTTTCCCCAAGAATAAACCCTTTAAATTTTTCGAAGACCCCTTGGTGTTTGCCGCTAGCTCTGGACGAATTGTAAGCAACTTTTAGCAACCACCTAGAAAGCTCATTGTAATTATGCTCAAGATATAATTTATTTTCTTTGAAATTCGAGGTAAACACCCCAGCCTTTTCAAGTACCTGTTTTGCATGCCCATCAAGAGCTCCCAAAACGACATTGTTGCATTCTGCGCAGACATCTTTAATTACTGCTTCACCATCAACTATTTTTTGTGGCTTTTCTCTCCATCCAGATATTTTTCCTTTTTTGTTTCTCTCCTGGTACTTATACACAAAAGAAGGAAGGATATGTTCTCTAGTCAACGACCTATCTTTATTACAATATACACATAGACCCATTAAAACCCCCTTGATTTCTCGCGCCAAATTAAGATCATCTAAACAACGTAACCACTTTATCTAAACCATTGTGCCATTAAAACTAAGCTTGCTTGAAGTGACAGTGTCAATTATCCAGAATCACTCTTAAATTTCTCGTTATACAGATGGTTACCCTACTAAATCAATGACTGGGGGTAGTTTAATTAGACCAGATTGAATCGCTGAAAATATGGTAAGTAGTAGTGTTAGTAGCACTAACCTAGCCTGCAACGCTTGTGACTCTTCGAATTTTCGCTCGTCTTCCTCGTGTCTTTCTATTGTTTCGAGAGCCTGAGGGCTAGCGTGATATCTTTCCTCGATATTTACAACGTCGTTTGAGTTAACCAATGATGACAAGTAAAAGGTTACCTTCTTCTGTTGTCCTCTTTGGGCTGGGTGAAATACCCATTTCGGACCGTACATTTTTTTCATAAGATCCTGTTGAGATAACGGCTCTCCCGAGTTCATGTGATGCTCTGCCAGTAAATAGAGCAGCTCCATACGGGTCTTCGTAACAAACTTTTTCTTGTAGAATCTACTCTGTTTGTTCTCATGATAAAAACGTTGAATCCGTAATAAAACGTAAACAAACCCAAACATTCTATGAAAAGCAAAGTCATAGATATTCGAGTAAGACACTGAAGACAAACCATAGTAGTGTGTTATATCCAAACGATACTTATCTAAGTCCGATAATTCTATTTCCCCTGAACCTGTATATTCTTGGCCATTCCAATGTGAACCCTCAAGTACTGATCTTTCTTTATCAAATGACGTAGCTAAAAAATATGGTTGATCTTTGATATCAAGAGCAACTACGAAGCAGTTAACAGTTTTAGCTCTCTCACCAGAACGAGGAATTCTTTTTGTAGCAGACTCATCAACTATTTTATCGAAATAGTAGCTGTATAGTTTATTTTTTATCACACAAAAAACCCATTAATTTGTCTTACAATTTATTAGATCCCCAAATGGGAAATTAAACACCCCTTTTTGGGATTTTATCTGCATATGGCTTATGCAAACCTCTGGCATAAGCCCATGTTTTTATGAAGGTAACATAGAGAACACCAAAACCGAGAGCGAGAAAAAACGACAAAATGGGGTATTTCCACACACTTCACGTTTGGCATAAGGAAATCTATCGAACAGTCTTAATTTGAGAGTGATGGGGTTGGCTTTATCCAGCACGAAAAAGGGCATTTTCATACCAGAACGGATTAGCCTGACTCAGCCTGAGACAAAAATGAAGATGACACCCCCTGCACTACGCAGGGGGTAGTTTTTGTTACAAGACGCGTTTCATTTCTGCATATTCACCATTGGTTCTGAGTATCACCATGACGGTTTCATCGTTTCGGTTCCGGAAAAACCACCCATGGTTGCCAGTGAATGCAGCGATTAGCTCACCTTTGTCATCTGGTACACCTCGGCCTTTTTCATAGCTGATTGAACGTCCATTGCCGTCACCGTGTGTGTCGTAATTGACAGGTCCACCCTTTGACTTCCAACTAAACGTTGCTGTCTGTCCTTTTTCCATCACAAGTTTGACTTCCGCACCTTGTCCCGGCTTGAGCGATAGCAAGATAGTGTCTTTCCACTCAGGGGCTGTTGCCTCCACAACGGCAGAGGTAACAGGTTGGGCAGGTTCAGCAATGGCCTGAACGACAGCTGCTGGTTCAGGCGTAGATTCAATAGCCGTTACGGGTTCGGTAGTTTCAACAATGACGACGGTTTGTTCTGCGGCATTGTCCTCGGCTGCTTCTTGTGCCAATTGATTTTTTATTTCCCCCATCTTTGTTAGCCCAAGCGCCTTACCGGCACCTGTAGGGTCAATTGCGTATTCAGCAGGCAGGATCACTGCAACGAGAATGACGATGGCCGAAACCAATGCGATAAGCGTGGAACGAACAAGCTGTTTGGTAGAAGGCAACTCTGCACGTGTAGGCATCTCTGAGTTATACATAATTCAATCCTTTAGATTATTGGGAAACAACATAGCCCGTTAACTGATAACCGATGAGCATGAAACCGAAGCTCATCATAACGACATTGGCGGTATACGCATGGCGATAGAAATGTGTATGTCGTCGCCAAAATCCCATCACAATCAGGATGACGCAAAGTGCCAGTATCTGACCGATCTCTACGCCAATATTGAACGCAATGAGATTGGGAATTAACCCGTCAGGAGAGATGTTGTACTCGATAATTTTCGAGGAAAGGCCGAACCCATGGCAGAAGCCAAACAACAGCGTCGCCAGTTTGGTATTGGGTTGAAACCCAAACCAACGCTGGAAAGCACCCAAGTTGTCCATGGCTTTGTAGACCACAGAAAGCCCGATAATGGCATCAATGATGTAGCTGTTGATCCCTATGTTGAAATATACGCCCAACAGCATGGTTGTTGAATGCCCAAGAGCAAACAAGCTGACATACAAGGCGACATGATTTAGTCGATAGAGAAAGAAAATGACTCCAAACAGAAACAGGATATGGTCATAACCCGTTACCATGTGCTTTGCACCTAAGTAGATAAACGCGGTGAGGTTAATACCTGTAATTTCCTGAATATACCCTTTGTCACCTTGAGCGACGGCATGTGCTAGCGCATCAGTGCTCATCACCGTTAATAGGACAAGAGATAACAGAAAGAGCACTTGTTTAACGTGGTTTCCCAACCCAATAGGTAGCAGGCTTTCTTCCCGTGAAGAAAGTAACATCATAAAAACTCCGAAATATTGATTGAATGATTGTATCGCTACGTTTTCAGCGTAGCGGATATTAAGCAAACAATGGCAACTTCGGAGGGCGCTCTATTTGGAAAGGGGTACGGATAGGCAAGCCAATAGCGGAAATAACTATTTGGGTATCTAACGAAGCGCAAAGCACAAAGACGCGACTTCCATTGAAGTGGGCATTGTCGTGCGAGTGGTTGCTGGCATCATGATGAAATGGATGCTCTGCATCTTCCCCGTGACGGTGAGAATAGACATGAGAATGCCCATGTTCTGCCTCGATTGCCGCAACAGGATTGTGGGACTGAAACTCACCAATAGCAAAAGACGTCGTGCTTATCGAGACGACAAGCAACATCACATAACACACAGATTGTAAAACCAGCCGGGAAAACATCGTTGTTATCGTCTTATGAAGTGCGGGGGAATGGAGTGGAGTTTGTCACGCTAAACCACTCAATGGATACTCGTTCAAGCGTACTAAAATAACGGGGTGCCGAATACCTTGAGTAGCGACATGGCGATCACAAAACGTACAATTGATATCAATGCGCCTCTATCCGCCTATCCCTAGCGACATCCATTTACGACAATTCAAATGAGTAAACTTATCGCCCTAATTCAAGCACAATATGAACGTGCCAGAACTGTTCGGTCTGATACGAATATGGACAAAAACGGCTTGGACTGGCGTTCAAAACCCTTGGGCATGAATATGGAGAAGTATCTTTAATTGCATGTGGAAATTTACTGAATATAACGACGCGGAATCAAAGCCAAATTACCGCTAACCATCTAAACATAATATTAACTGTAGATAGTTTTCACTTTTGGAAAGATTACCCCTGCTTGATGATCGCTTGAAATACAAATTCCAAACGGGTTAAGTGACCTATCCTACGATGACAAAAAAATTAATTACATTTACTTTCCACCATGAACAACTCACATCACGCATATATACTTAAAATCAATGAATATATTCTGAAGCGAAATAAAAAAACCTCCCCTCGTTTCCTTTTTACTAAGCACACCAACACACTAAAAAGGAAAACAATATGATCAAGAAAATCTGTCTGTCTGCTGCTTTAATGACTCTTCCATCACTCTCTGTGGCTGAGGAGTCAACCATTATCAACGGATTGGATTTTGGGCCTTTGGCTGGTTTGGTTGGAACATGGAAGAGTGTCGACACAGGTGGTGTTGATGTCGCCCCAGGACAAGAAGGTACTAAGCTGGGTAAAGGCGGCCCGTCAGTGAAGCCTTTTTATGAAATCATTACCTTCACTGCCGCAGCAGATGCAACAAATGCGAGCGACCAGTACCTTGTTTCGCTCTACTACGAGCAAGAGGTGTTCAAGAAAGAAGATAATGCCAAGTTCCATGACCAACGTGGCTACTTGATTTATGACAAGGTCAATCAGGTTGTTTATAACTCGTTTTGTGTACCACGCGCTGTTTGCATTGTGACCCAAGGCGAGGCTGGAGATAATATTCAATTTTCCACAGCAAAAGAGGGAATGGCGCAAAGCCAGTATATGTTAGAGAACGCAACAACATCTGATTTTAAGATGGTGTTAGATTTTTCTGAAAAAGATATTCTTCGATATACACAAACCACCAGCCTTAATATTTATGATAAGCCTTTTTCGCATACCGACTCTAGTACGTTAATGAAGATCTCCGAACCAAATAGCCCGAAGGTATACTAGTGGGTTCAAGCTGAGGGAATGCTAACCACTCATAGAAATTTAATTAAATAGTGAACGACATTGCCTTTTATCACCCTAAACGGTGAAGATCCTACAATATCCAGTCCGAAAATAGGCTGATACTTGTTATGAAGCCAGTAGGCATTCCCTGCTGGCTTTTTTATCCCCATCAAACACACGGCGAACACAATGTGAAACGCAGTGTTAGCAAGGCAGAGAATCAACTGATTACAGATGTGTGACTGGAGCTTTTGCCATTGGCTTCAGCATGGTCGAATGTTGGGTGATGCAAAAACAGTCTCGCCCAAATGCCAACCTTTCATCCAACACTTTAGAGCCTAAACCCTCATACCTGCGCAAAGAGTCAGTTCATCAACAATACCGGCGGAAAGTATTGAAAATTGGAATGACGAGAATACATCAAAGCAGTGCAAGCAAATACAAACCTAGGCACATAAAAACCAGTAAATAACGCCTATAATCAAAATTATTATTAAGAGTGAAATTTTGGTTAATGCCCATTTATATTTACTCAATGCACGTATACCCAAGCAACCTGTAGATACTCGATTTCAGAGACCAACAGGTTGTTTGGGGATATAACTAGTAAGCAATGGAATTGTTGATGACTTCTTTTAAAACCGTATTCGGTATCGACTTACGTACTCTGGCTTTGTTCCGTATCGGTCTCGCCTTGATGATTTTGGTGGATTTAGTTAGCAGAGCTCGTGACATTGCTGCGTTCTACACGGATGACGGGCTGCTGAGTCGCACGGCCTCCATGGCACTTTCCTCAGATTTTCGACTTTCACTGTATTGGATGAATGGCAGTGAATGGTTCGTCACCTTACTCTTTGTGATTGCTGCGCTGGTTGCTCTCCTGCTCCTCTTTGGCTACAAATCCCGAACCATGGCGTTTATTAGTTGGATTTTTCTTTTCTCCATCGTTAACCGAAACAGCGTGATTGTAAGCGGCGGTGACGTATTGTTGGTGATTATGTGTTTTTGGGCAATCCTTCTGCCCATTGGCGCAAGATTCTCAATAGATAGTTCGTTGAATCGTCGATACAAAGCAGACGAAAACGCAATACCTCAGGACCACAGATACTTTTCAGTTGTCTCGGTCGCCGTTCTTCTTCAGGTCATGTATCTGTATTTTTTCACCGCATTATTAAAAACGTCTGATGACTGGCAAGTCACCATGGATGCCGCATACTACGCCGTCCATATCGAACAACTCGCCACCGTGTTTGCCATTTGGATGAGAGATTTTCCTGCGCTTCTGACCTTTGGTACTTACTTTGTCTGGTATCTAGAAATCATTGCGATATTTCTGGTTTTCTCTCCTATCTTCCACGTTCAATTGCGATTGTTCACACTTGCATTGTTGATCGTCATGCACAGCGCCTTCTTCTTTTCTCTTCACATCGTGCTTTTCCCGTTTATCGACTTTATGTCACTGAGCTTACTCATTCCGAGCGTGTGTTGGGACTGGTTAGCCAAATTCAATACCAAACCTAAACGGAAAGACATCGTCATTTACTATGATGAAGGCTGTGGGTTCTGCAAGAAAACCTGCTTAATACTCCGAAATTTTCTTCTTCCCGACAGCGTGAAGATACACCCTGCACAGCAGTATCCAGACATTTACCCAATCATGGAAAAGGAAAACAGCTGGGTGCTTTGTGACCATCAAGGCGGCTTGCATACTCACTGGAATGGCGTTCAATACCTGTTTAGGGTGTCGCTACTTTTTAGACCCATCGGCGTTGTCATGGGATGGAAGCCCCTATTAGGAGTTGGAAATAAACTCTATCGTTGGATCGCAGATAACCGAGACATGATGGGGCGAATAACTGAACGTTTTCTGCCTTATAACGACCAAAAAGATCGTGCTGGTTACGTAGAAAATTGCGTGGCCTTGGGTGCACTTTATATTGTGACGTACTACAACGTTAGCGGTGTTCAACAGTTTCATGTGAAGCGGCCGCAACACGTCTCGATACCCGCTAAAGTACTTCGCATTGATCAACACTGGGGGATGTTTGCTCCATCACCCCTAAAATTATCTTTGATGCCGGTCATCGAAGGTAAAACCCGAGGTAACGAGGTGGTTGATGTTTGGAATATGAGCTTTGCCCCACCTAGCCGAGTGATACCTGAACTTCTATCGGCTGAGTTCAAAAATTATCGCTGGCGCAAATACTTTGGAAGGTTACATTCAAATCGAGACAAGAAAGTACTCGCAGGTTATGGCGGCTATTTATGCCAACAATGGAACAACCAAGTGTTACCCAAAGACAAACAGTTGGCTTCTTTCACAATCGAGTTTGAACGACTGAGAACCATGCCAAACTATAAGCCACGTAGACCCTCAAAAGTCAGAGTGTGGACGCATTGGTGCTTCAAAGAATACGCAAAAAAATAAGTTAGTCCGATACGACAATGTATCACTGTTAACTGTGCGTGCCGATGCAATGCCTTGGTCACCCCATTGCATCGATAGCAATAAAAGCACTGTTATAGTAAGAGCCGATTACTTGCATCCAATTTAAAAAAGCAGCCAAGAAACTGGCCAGATTCGACTAAACAAAACAACTTAGCGATGTTGTGATGAACCTGAACGCCTTCATAGAGAAGCTCTTTGTTCAGCGGATTATCGATAGGTACCCCAGCATCCCGTAAAAGAAACATATGACCAAAGCGATCCCTGATCGTTACACCGTTCCATTTTTCTCGTAAAACGCTCAGGTTGTCACTCAGACCTATGCCCAAGTAACCTGAAGATGCTCGATTTCAGAGGCCATCAAAACGTTAAAGATAAGCCAAACACCATAACAACAAATGATGAATGAATGGGACGCCAATGAGAAATTAATGAACAATGATGCAGAGGTTAATTAAGAACGAATGATAAAAATTATTTAACCTCTTCTTAAATAAAAGACAAAGCAATCATTTTATCAAATTTATTAGCACACCCTAACCCTACAACTGGTTAAGGTTTGACTTTCAAAAAAACCCCCACAACAATAGTGTGGTATATTATTTAGTTACTAAATATATACATAGATTAATTACGTCAATAATTGGCTTTGTCACGAAAAGGAAAAGATGATGAAAAAAATAAAATTTGTTGCGAAAAAGGGACCTGTTTTAGCCACGAAGAAAAAAGATCCTACTCATCCCCCTACGCCACCTAATCCAGGCCCTTGTTGTGGAACACCATAGTACGCCTTAAAAAAACTAGTAGGCGTTTAAAACATTAAATTAGGGGATGATGTACCATCCCCATTTTATATCACTATTTGGGGAAATGGACTTTCCTCTGCACCCGGATCGGACTGTGACCCGAAATTATTACTTATATAACCTCATCTACAAAAAAAGAAAATATCATTCTTTATCTTTTCTACTGTTAGCTTTATTGCTAACAGCGTTTCAAGCGCCACTGCCCTACCTGTCTGGGCATCTCATCGACCAAGTACTCCCTAGCGCAGACTCTGAGTTACTTCTGAAGACCGTTTTATTGCTCGCAACTCTTTATAGCGGTTACTTAGTGCTTAGTTATGTTAACGCACGATTTCGCTTGAAAGTACGCGAAGAGATCATGATTGATTTTAACCAGGATGTGATTAAAAGCATACTGGGTTTGAATTATAACCAGCGGTTAAAAATCAACAACGGTGACCTACTCTCTAGAGTTACAAGGGATATAGACCAGTTCGAAGTCATTATGCCTTATGGGTTATCAAGCGCGATCCATCATTTCGTCTTGTCGCTCGTTTTATTAGTGATCGTTTTTTTCATGAATTGGCAATTAAGTGCCATTCTTCTTGTCCTGCTGCCTGCTGCCATCCTTGTTTACATGAAATTTGATGGCGCTCTATGGTCATCGTCTAAAGAAGAAACGGATGCATCCGCAAAAAAGTTTACTGTCGTACAAGAAACCATTGAAGCTGACGCAGAAATAAAAACATACGATGCAGAAAATTTCTTTTTGATTCATTGCCGAAAATCCGTTGAAAACTTAGAACGCAAACGCTTCACTCGACAGTTATATGATACCAAAGTGAGCATGATCATTATGGGAATTCCCATGATAGCTATGGTCATTATTTGGTATCTTGGTGGTGCCATGGTCATTGAAGAACAACTGACTGTTGGCTTGATCATCACCTACACAGCTACACTCAACTTGATGGTGCCCTCACTGATTAGGATCATTGAGTTTGCATCAAGCATCCCCAATGAATTGACCGCGTTAATGCGTGTCAAAGAATTGTCTGATTTAGCGCAGAAACAATCTCAGCAACGTATTACCGATAGCGTTGAGCCCAACATAGAACGATCAACCGCCATTGAGTCGATGACGTTAGTGGGCATGAGTTTTTCCTACCAACGCGACTACCCTTTATTCACCAACCTAGACTTGGCTTTCAAAAAAGGTCAGGCACATTTGATTAACGGCGGCAACGGTGCGGGAAAATCAACGTTGCTGACCATTCTAAGTGGAGAGCTCAAACCTCAATCAGGGCACATCGCACTCGACACTATTCACTTAAACACCCTACCTAGTCGATCTCAGTGGATTTCCATGGTGCCGCAAAAAATCCATATTATTTCAGACTCTATTCGTAACAACGTGACGTTTGGCATGGACGTTGAGCCAAAACAGATTCAAGCAGCGTTATCTCTAGTAGGTCTGGATAAGTGGGTTGAGCGCCTGGACCAAGGCATTGATCATGTCATTAAAGACGCGCATTCAGAGCTATCAGGAGGCCAAGTTCAGAAATTAGGCCTCGCTCGTGCCTTGCTACGCGATACACCTATTTTGCTAATGGACGAGCCCACGAACAACTTAGACAGTGAAGCGGTAACCTTGCTCATTGATGTTATTCGTTCTCAAAAGCAGTCAAAGATTGTGGTGATTGTAAGCCATGATGATCGCCTATTTGATGCGGTCGATCGCGTCGTTTATCTCGAGAATGACAGCTTAAGTAACGCGACTCGCGTGACTGAAACGGTGACCAAAGAAGGTTAGCCAAGCGAAGGTTCGTTTATTTGGGTAACGTCATCAGTTTTTACGCGCCGATACATACTGAATGTTTAAGCGAAACTGAGACTTATCTTCAACACTCGAAGGGATATACTCCCAGAGCGATCTCTTAAATATATAAGAGTGAAATGAGCTGACGTCTTCATGATTTTTGAAAGATTAGGGATAGAGAATTGAGAGCACCTCTTATGACATTGAAGCAGTCTGGTAGGCAATCCATTAGAGGCTATTTTAAGAGCATATTCGCTATCGTTGTTTTGGTTTTCGCAGCGACTGCTGGCTACTTTTTCTATGAAAAACCACCGCTCAGTGTTTCAGGTGTGCAATTACAACGCAACGATATGGCCTATATCATTCGCGTAACGGGTGAGGTTATCAATGATCGCACCGTATCTCTAACGGCGTTGGTTAATGGGCGCGTTGAGGAGGTCAATGTTGCTCGCGGCGATCTGGTGAAAAAGGATGACACTCTGGCTTCCATGGATAGCCGCGCATCCATTACCCGACTCCAACGCGCAAAAGCCGTCGTTCAGCAAGAAACGGTGCGTTTGAAAGAGCAGCAGCAGCGCTACAACAGAATTTCAGAGCTATCGGGTAGAAAGCTCGTCTCCGTGGAAGCGCTAGATCAGGTTAGATTTGAAGTAGAAACAGCGCGTGCAGCCGTTGCTATTGCCCAAGCAGACGCCCAAATGAGTGCGCTTGAACAAGATTGGCAGAAGCTCAATGCCCCCTTTGATGCCGTCATCATTGATAAATGGACGGAATCTGGACAATGGGTTGAAGCAGGAACGGAACTCTTCGAACTCGTTGCGATTGAGGGATGGGAAATTGAAGCCAATTTAGATGCCGTAGACAGTGGACGGATTAATGTTGGTCAGACGGTTAACGTCTCGTCTGATGCCTTTCCCGACCTAGAATGGCAAACCCAAATTCACTGGATTGGCCCCGCAATCGAACGGACCGCTCAACGGTATCTCAATACATTTCCCGTGCGCATGGGATTGGGATCTGATGCCCCCGAACTGCTGCTGGGACAGCAACTCGATATTGAAATAGTCATAGAAGAACGTGGCAATGTCCTCAGCCTGCCTTATAGCGCATTGCGTGAGCGCGAACCTGGCGTCTTTGAAGTCGCGCTGATAGAGCAAGGCGTCATTCGCTTGCAACCTGTCGAATCAGGATTAGAGACAGACACACATGTTGAGATAATTAGTGGCATTCAAGAGGGGCAACGGGTTGTCTTGTTTGATGGCGGATATCTTGAAAATGGGCGTGCAGCAAGGTTTATAGTCAAAGATGATCACCATTAAATCGTTGCAAAAATCCTATTTCCGCGGCGACAACACACTACCCGTCATACAGGATGTCGACCTGACGATAGAACAGGGAGAGTTTGTTGCGATCATGGGCGCGTCCGGCTCAGGAAAAAGCACCCTACTCAACATTATTGGCTGTTTAGATAACGCGGATTCAGGTACCTACCACTTAGACGGCACCGCTGTGCATCAGGCAGACGACGATGGACTTGCCACGCTTCGCTCTTCGTTGATTGGCACCATATTTCAATCTTTTAATTTGCTATCACGCCGTGATGCATTAGCAAATGTCATGCTGCCATTGGTGTATCAGAGCACCCCACCCTCGAAGCGGCAAGCGCTTGCTTTGGCTGCTCTTGAACGAGTCGGTCTGGCCGATCGTGCCACGCATTTACCCAATCAACTTTCAGGTGGTCAGCAACAACGCGTAGCCATTGCTCGCGCGCTGGTTAACAAACCCAAATTGCTGATTGCAGATGAACCCACAGGCGCTTTAGACAGCAACACAGGATTGCAGGTTATGGCGTTATTTAAAGAACTGCATGCTGAAGGTCACACCATTGTCATGGTCACTCACGATGCCCATTTGGCCGAGAATGCCGACAGAATCGTGCATATGCGAGACGGCAGGATAGTGATATGAAGAGATTGCGCGTTCTCGTTGATTTGTTCCGAGAAGCCCGATTCGCCATGGTTGAGAACTGGGGAAGATCGATGCTCAGTATGATCGGTATTGCCGTAGGTATTGCAGCAGTCATGACGGTAGATGCAGTCAGCACGGGCGGTAAAGCATTCGTCATGCAGGAATTAGAGACATTTGGTCTCAAGTCAGTTTGGGTATATCGCACACAGAGCAACAAAGATCCGCACAAACGAACGCGAACCGGTACTGGCATCAATAATAATGATTTGATCGCGCTTCAAGGAGACTGTTGCCCCTCTGTCAGCCTCATCAGCCCAATTGTTACGCCGAGAGAACGAGCACCTATCGTTCAGGCGGGTAACCGTTACAGCAACTCACAAGTTATTGGCGTAAATCGAGATTTCCTAACCATTAACAATGACCAACTACGCATAGGTCGAGGCATTCGAGAAGTAGAAATCCGAAATCGTAGACCTGTCGCGATCATTGGCGAAACGGTTATATCAAGCTTGTTCCCCGGCATCACTAACCCCATAGGCCGCACTTTTCGAATATCCGGTCGTGAATATCAGATCATTGGCGTGCTTCGCTCTAAAAGTCGGGATTTACTCGCCAGCATCGGCTCTGCCGGTGGCGATGTGAACAATCGAATTCTAGTGAGCTACCCTCTTGTGCAAGCCATGAACGGTAACGATGACATTAGCTATATTCAAGCTGAAGCCTCAACCGTGGACACCGCCGAAGCAGCTGCGGCGCAACTAAAAGGCGTGCTTTCGCGGCGCTATCACGGCGTGTTTGAATACGAAAGCGAGACCCTCGCCTCTTACATAAAAACCACGGATAACATTCTCGGTGGCGTGACAATCATTGGCATTATTGCCGCCTCTAGCGCGTTAATCGTAGGTGCGATTGGCGTTGCAGGGATCATGAGTACCGCCGTTGCTGAACGCACGAGAGAAATCGGTATTCGCGCTGCCATTGGTGCCCATCGCAGTCATATAATGATTCAGTTTATTGTCGAATCCGTGCTGATTTGTCTGATTGGCGGTTCGTTTGGTTTAGCCGTTGGGCTGCTAATCGGATTTGTGTTGGACTTTTTTACTGGCTTTCCACTCTTTCCGGGAATTGGAGGGATCAGCATTGCCCTCTGTGTGTCTATTCTGGTTGGATTTGTCGCCGGGTATTTACCCGCTCGAAGAGCCGCACAAATGAAGCCAGTGGATGCACTGAGAGATTCATGACGCCTGATGCGCCTCATAATATGAGGCGGACAGGATAAGGACATTTCTGGTTAGATGAACCATCCATACGAACAGCAATGAACCCGTCAGAATGTAAGCAACACCTAGTACCGTCGCGAAGATAAAAAACTCAAGTGAATGCCATCCCATCGGCCTGTTTTCTTCGTGCACCGTCCAGAACAAAACCGAAGAGAGACATACAGCCGCCCAAGCGGGAAGCATGGTCAATAATGCACTGATTAAAAACACTCGCCATATAAGTTCTTCGTAACAGGTTATCCCGACCTGAAATAAAAGATAGTCGCGATTATTCTTTAGAAATCCAAGCCCAAGCCTAAGCCCACGGGCACTATTGATAAAGAAATCTTTTGGTTTAGGCGCGCTTATTGGCAGTCCGGCAAACAGTAAAGCGACACCAACGCACACACCACCAGAAATAATCACACCAAGTTGAAACAAAGAAACAAACTGCCATTCTATATAGAAATACACCGTATAGATGATGACAGGCAGCATGAATATAAAGCCAAGACGATCACTAATGAAACGCGGATATAAAAAAGACAAACCGACCACTAAGCCAAGTAATATAGCAAGCAGGCTCACTTCTAGAAGAGTCCTTTTTTGAAATGACGACGTAAAACGCCATCTTTGTGTTTTTGCAGAAAAGCGCGGAAGTCATCTGAAAACATGGCGTAAAGATGGTAATCATTCCATCCATCGCCAACACGAACGTAATTTTTTAACACGCCTTCTTTTATTCCGCCAAACTCAGCCAGACGAATTGAATCCTCATTACCGGATAACACATAGCCGTAGATTTTATGTAAATTCATCACTTGAAAAGCCATTTGCAGGCTTAAAAGTGCAATCTCAGGCCCAAATACGCTGTTACGGTACTCTTCTTCCCCCACGAGATATCGAAGATCTGCTGTACGGCTTTTCCAATCAATGTTGTTAAACCAGACCATCCCTATTGGCTTGCCCGTCTTGACCGAACACACCAGCCCTAAAAGGTTATCTCCCCCATACACCGCGGCGTTCTGCTCAAGCCACGCCATGGCGTGTTCCTTAGCACCATTGGCAAAGGTTGAGCTATCAAAGACTGTCGAATTCAAGTAAGGATCATCTAGCCAGCGGGCTATTGTATCGAGATCTTCAAGGTTCGGGCGGCGCAAAGCGCAATAGATTCCACGTACACTATCAAACACGTTTATCCTCACTTCCCATCATTAATAAATCGTGATACGCCCCTTCAACAAACAACTGTTCTTTCAATCGCGCTTCTTCAGAAAACCCTAACCGTGTTAAGCACTCTATTTCTCGCAACTCGCTGGGGAGTAACTGAATGTAATATTTACCCAGCTCGTAATGTTCACCAAGCCAGTTCATTACCGCCTGAATGTCATCACCGGCAGAATCAGATAATAGATGGATATCAAGATAGGCAATGCCTTCGAACATGGCTTTTATTCTAATAAATCCCACTTTTCGATCTTCATTAAACACAACAAAATCCCCCTCACCCAATGCCGCATCAAGTTCTGACATTGAACAACCAAGAGGATAAGCGAGGTTTTTATACGTCGAGCCCTTAAAGTTCGATGATTCCACATTCAGAAAATCATCCACTGTTGCCAATCTAAACAACGCTAAATTCTCCACTCATATTTTCAGACCAAACGTTCGCATAACTTTCGAACTTTTATGTTGCAGTAATACTTGGAATAAATGGTTGATCTGATATAGGGCATTTAATACCCACGCAACCTCAACGTGTGACGTGTTGAGCAATGTGCTCAATAAGGTTTTTTCGCTTTATAAACGTAAGGTCAAACGTCGCCGACAACACTTCGCGCCCATTGACGTATGAATTGCCTGTTAACCTCGCCCCAAGACTGTTGATTGCCTTAATGCTGACATGTGCTTCTAGGGTATCCCCAGGCAGAGCAGGAGACTTAAATCGCATTTGATTCACAGTACTGGCAATCACATCCGTTTCTTCTTCAAACTCACTCCGGTAATGCAGTAAAACAATACCGGCCTGCGCTAATGCTTCCCCCATTAAAACGCCCGGCATCATGCTCACATGTTTGAAATGCGCATTAATCAGATCAGACGATACGGGTATGTTGTATTGCGCAATGACCTTCGACTCAGTTAAATAACTGACTGAATCTACGAATAAAAATTCGTCGCCATAAGGTAAAATCTCGCGAATGGCCTCTTTACCGAGTTCGTTTTGCGAATCCCTCAACGCATCAATCACGTTTCTATTCATATGCCCTATCCACAGACGCCATCGTATCAGTCCATTTTTCGAAGGACAGTCGCCGCATTCGTGCCACCAAAACCAAAGTTTAACGAGAGAATCGTTTTCAAATCAGCCTGGGTGGCTTCGCATACGATGGGTAAATCAGCAAACTCAGGGTCAATATTATCAATGTTGATAGAGGGCGCGATGAAGCCATCTTTTAGCATGGCGATGCAAGCAATCAACTCGATGGCCCCTACTGCGCCAATCGCATGTCCCGTCATTGATTTCGTCGATGAAAACCTCGGAACATTTTCTCCGAAAGCTCGACGTAGACCATTGGCTTCGGCCACATCACCGGCAACGGTGCCTGTCCCGTGCGTATTAATGGCATCAATATCGTCAGAGGAAATGCCCGCGTCGTCTAATGAACTGGCAATGCAATCGACAAATGTCCCACCGTCGGCTTGAGGCAGCACTAAGTCATAAGGGTCAGAATTCGCGGCATAACCCACGATTTCAGCATAAATCGGCGCGTTACGTTCCAATGCGGAATCCAGCGACTCCAACACTAGAACACCTGCCCCGCCGCTAATCACAAAGCCATCTCTGTCACGATCATATGGGCGAGATGCGCCTTCAGGTGTGTCATTAAAACCGGTAGAGAGCGCCATTCTCAAGGCTTGAAACGAAGCAACGATCAGCTCGTTCACTTCCTCACACCCGCCTGTTACGGCTCTGTCTATCACGCCATCGCGTATCAGTTCGTAAGCATGTCCAATATTGTGCGCGCCAGTGGCACAAGCAGACGAGATTGAATAGCTTCGCCCAGTTATACCAAAGAGTTTCGTGAGAATGGCACTCACCGTGCTGCTCATGGATTTGAGTACTGTATAGGGTTCGGTTCTGCGAACCTGTCCACTGTAATACCTTTCCCCTTCTCGGTGTATCACACTGACATCCGCCACACCGCTGCCAACAAGGCAAGCAGTTCGCGGATCGGCGAGTTCTTCAGGGCTCAAGCGAGAGGCCGCAATTGCATCGCTGGCGGCAACACTGCAATAAAGCGTTGAGGTCGGCATCGCTCTTCGGAGTTTCAGCGGAATGTTCGCCGACTGTATTTTTGATTCATCTAAATCAACCAAACCAGCAATGCGGCTCGTTAACCCATACTCAGACCACGCTTCAACCGCGCGAATGCCGCTGCGACCCAGCTTCAAAGATTCCGTTAACGTATCAAAATCATTGCCTATTGAAGAAACGACACCCACACCGGTGATCACTACACGTCTACGACTATCCATTCTTTTGACTTAGCTTGGATTCAATGATGTTCAAAAGGTCACTGACAGTATCGAGCTTTATTAAGTCTTCATCATCGATAGATATAGACAGAGAATCTTCTAAATCGAGGGTCAGTGACACAGCCTGCATGGAGTCCATTCCAAGATCACCACGCAAGGACATAGAGGGAAGAATATCTTTCGCTGCAATGGCACTTTCTGACTCAGATTCTAGCCGACTCATGATTTCAGATATTAGCGAGTCCGTTAAATATTTTGAATTTCCTATAGAATTGCTCATATTATTACCATCAAGCTCATGAATTATTTACACAAGAAAGGCTGCACTTGTGTGTGTTTTTCCTTTTCGAAAAGGTTAACAAGGGCTTTTAAAAGCGTCAAACAGCTTAGAAACTTATACACCGAGATAAATGCCGAATAACGGCCTAAACACCCCGCTAACGTTGTTGGTGGCGCTGATATTATATGGAATTCAGGCCAACAATTAAAATCACACAAGATATTGATTTTAAACAATTAAAAACAAAGCTATTCAAGTAAGAATAAGCGCGTGGATCGCATCATAGAACTTAATAAGTCATTCATAAACTCCATAATTAAATTATCAAAATATCTCACCAATGAAACAATAAATACAATCCAAATACTGATTTCATTAAAAAGAGATACGTGTGATTTCAATAATCTATTAGTAATTAAACGGCCTCATGCGAATTTAGGAAAAAATACTGATTTATACTTTAATTAACAATGGGAAGTTGGGCGCGTTTTACTGAAATTGAGATAAGTGCGATTTTTATTGATAACAGCCGTTCTGTGGTCTTAACCAATTCTATGCCCAAGTAACCTCTGTTGTCGACAACCTCTTTTGTCGTCAACCTATGTTCAGTCAAACTCATAACCGCAAAAACCTCGCTCCCGCTGGCCTGCTACATCTCTTTAGACCAACTCATCCAAAATTAATGACCACTTAGTGACTAACGCTGTGCTAAAACAGTGGGTGGATCATATTGTTTGCATACGCATTAAGGACATTAGATGGCTTCAACTCCCCGTCTATTCATTGTTGAAGACGACATTAAGCTTCGTCAGCTCCTATCCTCCTATTTCAGAGAACAAGACTTCGAAGTCACCGCGTTTGAATTGGGAGAGACTGCGATTGAAGCGATTGTATCGGAGCAGCCGGACATCGTGATGTTAGACCTGATGCTACCCGACATCGATGGCCTGACAATATGTCGACAGATCCGCCCGCAATTTTCTGGCAAAGTACTTATGCTGACAGCCAGTGATGATGATTTCGACCACGTGGCTGCACTAGAAATCGGGGCTGATGACTTTGTTACCAAACCGATAAAGCCAAGGGTGTTACTCGCACGACTGCGCGCATTGATCCGCCGAGCTGAAAGCCAGCCCGTGAAAACGGAACAACCGCCACCAGCAACGCTTAACACTCTGGTTTATGGCAAGTTATCACTGAATAAATCTCGGAAATGGTGTGCATTGGCAGACAAAAATATTCCATTATCCGACAGTGAATTTGATCTTTTATGGTTACTTGCTGAATCGGCAGACGAAGTGTTATCCCGAGACACTCTGACCCTTGCGGTGAGAGGCATCGAGTACGATGGATTGGATCGTACCGTCGACAACAAAGTGGTCAGTTTGCGTAAAAAGCTGGGGGATAACCCCTCCTCACCATGTCGCATACTTACTGTCAGGGGACAGGGCTACCTTTTTGTGCCTGATGCGTGGAATGACCTTCAACATAAAGTGTGACTATGTGGCGAATTTATATCGAATCATTTGCCGGACTGTTTGTTCTCTTTATTGTCAGTCTGTTTGCCTTTGAGTTCTTTGTCTACCGACTCAACACAGACTATGACTATGTACTGGAAGACATGCAGGCTGCAGCTCTTCACAGCGTCATTGTCAGTATCTCTGAGTCACAGGGCAGCGAGTTTACGACGCAATTGCTTACTCATTATGCCGAGTCCACCGCCAGCAAATTAAACATTGTGTCAGCGAATCTTGCCCCTAAAGAGGTTCAAAGCTACTTCGCACAGAGTCTGCCTCCCCATCTTTACTCCTTTCATGACGATGATCGAGCGCTTTGGCTGACCTTTCCTGACTCAGACACTTTCTATCATATCGCCCCTGACGAGACCTCTCTGGTTAGGCAGAATATTGACATTAGTGATGCACTGTTTTTCGTTTTCATTACCGTTGGTTTCTTAATTTATTCAAGCTGGCTTATCTGGTTTATCGGTCGCAGAATGCGCGCCTTGCAACACGTAACGGCGGAATTTGCCAAAGGTAATTTGAACGTTCGTGCGCCGACTAACAGTGGCAACAAAGTGGGTAAAATGAACGAAAGCTTCAATGAAATGGCTGACAAAATATCCCAACTCATTACCAGTAACCGCTCTTTAACCCAAGCCGTCGCTCATGACCTTCGGACCCCCATCTTTCGCATTCAGTGGCAAGCAGAAATTCTTCATGAAGAGGCTGACTCGCCGACGCTAAAGCAAAAGCTCGCAAGCATTATCGAAGACACGGAGGAAATGGAGCAGCTGGTCGATGCACTGCTCTATTTCGCAAAAGTTGGCCGTCAGGACATACCACTCAACAAGGAAGATATTGCTGTTCTTCCCTATATAGCAAGCATGGTTGAACGCCTTCCGAATCCTCATCACCGCCATATCGACGTAGCGATAGACCCTGACATCTCGTTTCTGGCTGACAAAACCTTGCTAAAGCGTGCCATTGAAAACGTGTTATCTAATGCCATGCGATATTCAGTATCAACGATCACTGTGCGTTGTTACCGACACGCGCAAGCCATTAATATCGTTGTTGAAGACGATGGTCCCGGTGTGCCAGCGCAATTTCGTGAACGGATTTTTGAACCCTTTTTTAGCGTTGATCCATCGAGGAACAAAGCAAACATGGGGCACGGATTAGGATTGGCCATCGTTAAGCTGATCATTGAGAAACACGACGGTCACGCCACCTTTGAGGAAAGTCCCTCGGGCGGTGCCAGACTTGTCCTTACCCTTCCTGACACTGATGCTGACAAACAGTGACAAAGTCACCACAAAGCTATCACCAACCGATGACACACTGATCCTTTTGTCAGTCTGAGTGATTTTGTACTGTGTTCACAAGACGAACAACTAAGGACAGCATCATGAAAAACATCGCAGTTTTATTGTCAACGTTTGCCGTAACCTCCGCCGTTCATGCTGCAGGTGACACTTATATATTGAACGGTGGCATCTACACCAAACAAAACACATGGATATCAGAAGCGGGCGTTGCTGGCGTCAGCGATCTCTACAAGGATCAAAAGGATTCGGTCGTTCCAATTGTGAATGTTGGCTACCAAGGTGATGACTTCAACATCGATTTTAGCGGTGCGAACTATCGCGTTTACGGTACTGACAGTGATCGAGTAAACATCGGGGTTCTTCTGACCAGCCCGGGGTTGGCATATGACGATGACACTTCAGATTTTCTAAAAGGCATGGATGACAGGGACTTGAGTGTCGACCTCGGTTTGAACGCAGATTTCAGACTTGGCAACGGCGTGATTTCCACCTATTTCCAACACGATGTTTCGGGTGCCTACAAAGGGTACCTCGCCGGTGCTAGATACTTCGACCTTTACACCATTGGTAAAGCTGATTTGCTCTCCTTCGCTGGCGTCATGCTGCAAAGCAAAGACTTTGTCGATTACTATTTTGGTGTCAATCCGAACGAAGCGAGAGTCAACCGCCCTGCCTACACTGGCGATAGCAGTGTTGCTTATGAATTGGGTTACAAGTTGATCTATCCGCTCAGCGAAAACTGGAACCTAACACAGTCAACCCAATACACGCGTTTAGGCAGCGAAGTTGCCGACTCTCCTATTGTCGACAGCGCTAACCAGTGGGTGGTTGGCGCTGCCGTCGCCTATTACTTCTAAACAAGCAAAAGCCTGAGTACTTTGAACGGTTCTTGATCGGCTCTGCTTGAAGGAACGACGCTTGAAGGAGCGCTGCTTTAATGGGCCTGAGCTTAATAGATTACGCCTAATTAATTGCTTTCACCGCCAGCGCAGCCGAATGGTCGCGCTGGTTAACGCTAAGAGAAACAACCACGCAGCTGTACAACTTACATGCGCTTTTCAAAGCGGTCACTCCATTTACCGTTGTTTTCAACGTTGCAGTTCTCTTGTGTATCGAAGGTGACGTGCCGCGTAATGTCTTTCAGTTTGATATCGATATCTACCAGTTTTTCTTTGATAAGTCCGCATAGCGCATCTGTGTCTGCATTGGCTAGATGCGCATTGGAATCAAAGATGCACACGATGCGAAGCGAACTCGGGAAACTGCCATAGTTAGCAAAATGCGTAAGCCATTCGAAGCCCTCGTGTTGCTCTAGGGCGATGTCGCATACCTCGGTCAGCGCTTCCCTTAGCGAGTTCTCTATTTTCTTGTCGGTTTTTCTCACTCTAAAACACTCCTTTAAGAGTCTGAAATCATGTGGCGTTGTTGGGTATTTCCGATCCCTTCGGATAAGCCCACCAAAACCTTGGGGGGCATGGTAGACGCCATGTACCACAAAAACCAGCCTCACCAGAGACATCGAGTGACAACAATGCCCTGCACCTTCAGTTAATTGACGAAAGTTGATTGGCGAAGTTGATTGACAAAAAAGCCATGACTCGTTTGTGAAACCTTCAATATTGGCAGGGTTGGATATACTTGCTTGATAGTGATGATATAAAGGAAATTAAATGACGAGTTCCAAGGAACCTAATCACACTGCGAATCTTCCACCAGCCGATGCAGACGAGCGCCGTGCAGCAAAGCCAGTTGTCTGTTACGCCACCGATTCCCTGCCGTCATATGATGCCAATTTTTATCAAACAGCAAGAGCATCAGCCGCGCGCACGGTATTACTTGAAATCGCCCCCAGAGAGGCCCGCTGCTTTGTCGTTCCTGCTGGGTGTTTTTTCCGTATTTCCTGTCAGCATGGCTCACAAGTTGGAGATTTGAACCTCTGGCAACGAGACGATCTTAGCGAGCGCTTTTTCAGTGGGAAAACCCGCCAACTCCATGCCACCCATTTAACCACTGGCGACAGACTATGGAGCAACATGCCGTATTTACGGCCAATAGCAACGATCACAGATGATTCCTTGCGTTGGTATGGATGGGATGATGATGGCGCGGGTGTTCATGATGTCATTGGAACGCGTTGCGACCCCTATACGCACCACCGACTCCATGATGAGCACTACCATCATTGCTGCCACTCTAACCTCACCCGCGCCCTAGCAGATAAGCTCGGCGTTCGGCAAAAAGAGGCAGAACCCCACGTTCATGATGTGTTGAATGTGTTTATGTGCACGGGCTTTACCAAAGACACACACCAGTACTTTATGAAAGCCAGCCCTGCCCGCCAAGGCGACTACATTGAGTTCTTTGCAGAAACCGATTTACTGGGCGCGCTCTCCGCATGTCCTGGGGGAGATTGCAGCAGCACTCATTCCTGCGATGACGCGCAGTGCTACCCGCTGACTGTAGAAGTGTTCACCCCTGAAAAACACACGCTGGAAGCATGGCAACTGTTCACGCGCAGTGAGTTCGTGGCGAAGTAGATTAGGTTAAAGCAGCCCTTTGCTGAAGCCCTGCCACAATCGCTACCCGCCATTCGCATTCGCCACTCGTTGGGGTGAGAACCTCAACGGGAATTCCGATGATAAAACAAGATTAGCGACTTAGATGGAATGAAGTCGCTGTCACCTTTTCAAGCATCCCCAAAATACCACTGTCATTCGAATGTCACTTTACATATGGAAAAACATATATATAGTATCGAATCATACAAACATATGAAATTTCATATATTCAATAACACATCAGGGCAAAGTTATGGGCATGTTTGAACGTTACCTGTCAGTTTGGGTGGCAGTGTGTATCGCAGCGGGGGTTCTTCTGGGTAATCTGATCCCTTCAGCATTTGAAGTGGTTGCAGGTTTAGAGTTCGCTCATGTCAATCTGGTTGTCGCCGTTCTGATCTGGGTGATGATTTTCCCGATGATGGTGCAGATAGACTTTTCTGCCATCAAAGATGTGGGCAAAAAACCGAAAGGATTGGCGCTAACGCTAGTGATCAATTGGTTGGTCAAACCCTTTACGATGGCTGCGCTGGGCTGGCTATTTTTCAAAGGTTTTTTTGCAGATTGGGTCGACCCGCAAAGTGCCAACGAATACATCGCGGGAATGATTCTATTAGGTGTCGCCCCTTGTACGGCAATGGTGTTTGTGTGGAGCCAACTAACCAAAGGTGATGCGAATTACACGCTGGTTCAGGTTTCCGTCAACGACCTTATCATGGTCTTTGCTTTTGCACCGATCACCGCATTTTTGTTAGACGTGACTGATATTCAGGTCCCTTGGGAAACGCTGATCCTGTCTGTGGCTCTGTATGTAATATTGCCACTTGTGGCGGGAGCATGGGCACGCAGGCAATTGCTGAAACAGGGCGAGCAAAAGCTTGATGGCTTTCTCAGCGCGGTAAAACCGTGGTCAATTGTCGGGTTGCTCGGCACTGTTGTGCTTCTATTTGGTTTTCAAGCGCAGACCATTGTCAGTCAGCCACAAACTATCTTACTCATAGCAATTCCGTTGCTAATTCAAACCTATGGCATATTTGCGATTGCTTACGGTGCGGCGAAGTGGCTCAAGTTGCCTCACAACGTCGCTGCACCAGCGGGGATGATTGGAACATCTAACTTCTTTGAACTGGCCGTTGCGGTTGCTATTTCTCTGTTTGGCCTTCACTCCGGTGCGGCATTGGCCACGGTGGTGGGTGTGCTTGTTGAAGTGCCGGTTATGCTCTCTCTGGTGTGGTTCGCCAACCGAACAACACATTGGTTTGAACCTAGTCAGCCATAATCCACGTTTTGTTTGAAAGCCCTGTCTCTCAGGGCTTTTTTGATCATGGCAATCTTCTCATCCATTATCCACACTAATCCCTAACATAGATCCTCGATAAAAGACCAAAAGCAATCCAACTCGTCTATAAAAACACCATTCAAACGCCTATTCGACATGGATTGATAAAAACCCATACGCAAACGATTGCCTTAGTTCAAAAAGCGAGTAAGATGCGCGCCAATTTCAAGGCGTTACTGACGTTGGTTGCTCACCAAAGGGCCAAGTGGTCGCCTGCTGATTTCAAGACTCACTTTGGTACTAAAACCTATGAAAACTGCTGTTCCTTTGAATATCGATGAAAAGATTTCTTTGCCGAAATCTTTGTCTCTTGGCGCACAACATGTGCTGGCGATGGACCTCTATATCGTCCCAATCATCCTTGCGGGTTTGCTTTCTCTTTCTGTTGGGGATACGTCTTCGCTCATCCAAATGACGTTTATCGTCGCGGGTCTGTGTACCATCATTCAATCTGGCTTCCTGCTTAAACTGCCTGTCATGCAAGGCCCCTCTTACATTCCTATCGGCGCTATCGCGGCAATTGGAAAAACCATGGGTATGGGTGCGGTGTATGGCGCAATGATCCCCGTTGCGATTTGTGTCGCTTTGCTCGGTCGTCCTCTGAACCTGTTCAGCCGTTTGGTTAAAACCTTCGTGCCGCCAATCGTCGGTGGCACAGTGATCATCGTAGTGGGCATTTCTTTGCTGCCAGTGGCATTCAATGGTATTTACACCGCTGACCGCCCTGCTGAGAATATTCTTATTGCCATGGCGAGTATGTTCTCTCTGAGTGCCTTCATTCTTCTTGGCTGTTTTATTAAGCAACTTCATTGGCTGCGTTTGGCTTCCGTTCTGGGTGCCATTGTCGTCGGTACTCTAGTCGCGGAATCAATGGGAATGGCAGACTTCTCTGCAGTATCCCAAGCAGCATGGATAGAGCTTCCAAGCTTGTTACCGTTTGGCGAACTGGTGTTCGATCCGCTCGCCATCCTGACGCTATTATTCGTCACCATGATTGTGTTAGTTGAAACCACGGGCACTTGGTGTGCTGTCACTGCGGTAACGGGCACAGATTTGGATGACAACCGCTTAAACCGCGGTGCGACAGGTGAAGCGGCTGGCCAATTTATTTGTTCTCTACTGGGCGGAAGCCCTGTGACGGGTTATTCCACCAATGCGGGGATCATTGCGGTAACAGGCGTGGCTTCTCGTCGTGCGATTATCGCTGGCGGTTTTATTCTTCTCGTTCTTGGCCTTGTTCCGAAGCTGACTAGCCTGATTGCTTCTGTGCCACACGCGGTGATTGCTGGCATCTTTGCAGTGATTTGTGTGGTGATTGCAATGAACGGCTTCCGCGTCGTCCAAAACATACACCTGACCGAACGCAATATGTTAGTGATTGGTTTGCCGATCATGCTGGCGCTTGGTGCAGTCTTGATGCCTCGTGAAATCATTTACGCGCTGCCAGAATTAGTGGGCTATTTGGCGAATTCTGGCATTGCGATCGGTGCGCTCGCCGCTGTTATCTTAAATTTTGTTCTCCCTAACGAAGCGCCGCTGGAGGCTGAAGCATGATTGACATGGCTCGTATTCAATTTGGTATTCTTGCCGACACGTTCCACGCGCCTGTAAAGGGAGAACTGGCATTCATACCGGACTTCTTGATCTTGGTGGACGACCGTGGCGACATCATGGCCACCAGCCGTGTTGGAGAACCTGAGTACAGCGTTCATCTGAACGCATTGCGCGATTCATTAAAGCTGATTACGGTAGAGAAAGGTCAGTACCTGATGCCAGGGCTGGTTGACCTCCATTGTCACGCTCCACAGTGGCCACAAGCAGGTAAAGGCTTAGACCTGCCCCTATATGATTGGCTGCAAAACTATACCTTCCCATTGGAAAACCGTTACAGCGACTTGGCATTTGCAGACACGGTATACCAAGACGTGACACGCACGCTTCTGGCCAACGGAACGACCAGCGCGGTGTACTTTGCGTCTATCCATCGTGAAGCCTCAGAACTGTTGGCGAGCATTAGCCTTGAGCAAGGCCAACGAGCGTTCGTCGGCAGAATCAACATGGATAACGCAGAACAATGCCCTACGTTCTATCGCGAGTCATCCATTGAGCAATCACTCGCTGACACAGAAGCATTCATTCACAACGTGCGTGGCCTGAAAGGCAATGAACACGGCTTGGTGAAGCCTGTGATCACCCCTCGCTTCGTACCAAGTTGCACCGAAACATTGCTGCGCGAATTGGGGAAATTGGTTCAGCACCACGACGTTCACATGCAAACCCATTGCTCTGAAAGCGACTGGGCACGCGATTATGCACTGCAGCACTATGGCAAGTCAGACATTGAGATTTATGCAGACGCTGGGTTGTTGAACAACAAAACCGTGCTGGCCCACTCTATTTTTCTGACCGACAACGACGTTGCAGTGATGAAAGAGTTTGATGCAGGCATCGGCCATTGCCCGTTGTCGAATATGTACTTTGCCAACGCCGCCATGCACACACGCGAGTTACTAGACAGCGGTGTGAGTATTGGCCTCGGCAGTGATATTGCCGGCGCACCATCGCCTTCGATATTCCGCGCCAGTTTTGACGCAGTGACCCATTCTCGCGTTCGTGAAGATGGCGTTGATACACGTTTAGCCGCTGCCGAGCGCGGCGTGACGGGTTCGCGTGTTAGCTTTGTTGAAGCATTCTGGATGGCAACCGCTGGCGGTGGACGTGTGTTGAATGAAAAAGTCGGTGTGTTCGAAAAGGATTTCCATTTTGATGCGCTCGTGATCAAACCGAGTGCCTTAGGTAACCTGCGAATTTGGCAAGATATGGACACCCCTCGCGACATTTTGGAGAAAATCGTGTCTCTAGGCCAAAGCTGCGATATCGACAAAGTCTGGGTACAAGGCAAACAAGTTCGATAGCGTCTATACCCAAGTAACCTGTATTGATACCAAAATAAAAACCTCCCCTGCTGGTGCATCGGGAGGTTTTAATTTTTCAGAATCGCTAGGGTCTGTTGACCTTTGGTGGTTTAAGAGTTGGTGGTTTAAGATTGGATGCCAAGCTTGCCAAGGACCTCGTCCATTGCCATCACCAAGGCTTCATTCTTGCTTGAATCTAGCGCGTCAGAATGCGGCTGTGTAAATGCACCAATGTCATTATCAAAGTAACGACCAGAAGCATCAGCAAACTTATCACTCAGGGCTGCATCAACTAACACATCAGCACCAATGCTTAAATCCTTGCCTTCTGAACCGTAAGCTTCTTTGACCATTTTGCTACCCAAAAATGATGCCGGATTGACAGCAACTATAACGGGTGCATCCGACCCTAGCGTTTGCGCCATCAAAAAGCTCCACATTGTTATCGCCAGCTTGCTTTGCGCATACGCAGCACCATCAGGCAAGGCTTGCTCGCCTTTTAGCGCTGACAAGCTAACAGGCGCTTGCGCCGCAGAAGACAAATTCACCACTCGACTGTCTGCTCCCATCAAAGGCAATAAGGCTTTGGTCAACACATAAGGCGCTAAGGTGTTAACAACAAAACGCACGTCGTAACCCTCTTTGGTCACCGCCGTAGGCACTTTGAAAACGCCAGCGTTATTGATCAGCACATCAATGGCTGAATACTTCGCTTTCACTTGTTCGGCCATCGTGACCACTTGAGACAAATCCGACAAATCAGCCAAGTAAGTATCAAGCGTGGCATTCGGGTATGCCTCAGACAATGCATTCTTGGCCTGCTCCAATTTGGCGCTATTACGACCGTGCAACAAAAGCGTATGGCCGTCGGCTGCCAGTTTCTTCGCCGTTTCAAAGCCGATGCCATCAGTGGCGCCTGTCAATAATAGGGTCTTTTTCATCATGCTATTCCTTTAATCATTATTTGGTTCACGGCTTTTTCCTGATCGAGTATATCAATCAGACGTGGATTCGCACTCTATCCCCAAACACTCGCACATCATGGTGTTCAACGAATCAATGGAACAAGCTTAATACTTTGGTTAAAGTGTATAAATAACAGAAAAATAAAATCAGAATTCGGATTTTGGAGATAATGGATGAACACCAATAGCATCAAGTTATTTGTTCTCGCCGCAGAAACGCTGAACATCAGTGCTGCAGGTCAGCAGCTTGGGCTTACCCCTTCTGTTGCAAGTGCTTGGCTGTCCAAACTGGAAACGGAAGTGGGTGCGGATCTTTTTCACCGCACCACCCGCAAAGTGACCCTGTCTATTGAAGGCACCGAGTTTCTCCCTTATGCCAAAGAAATCTTGGCGCAGCAAGAAGCTGCTTTTGCGGCGCTAGGCCGGGGAAACCCTGATGTCAGTGGCACGTTGCGCTTCGCCGCTTCCAGCACATTCGCACAGCTCTATGTGGTACCCATCCTTGCAGAATTTCTGGAACGCTATCCCAAAATCAACGTGGAGTTAATGCTCTCAGACACTCAGGTCAAGCTGATTGAAGGGGGGTATGATTTGGCCCTACGAAACCTTGCTGCAGAAGACAGCAGCCTGATTGGCCGACGCCTTGCCAGCGATACGCGAGTCCTCTGCGCATCACCCGAGTATTTAGCGGCCAAAGGTACTCCGCAAGCGCCAGAAGATTTGATTGAGCATCAACTACTGGTATTTATGAAAGCCAAATCCAGAAAGCTGATCGCCAGCAACGGCAAACGAGAATGCACGTTCCCTCCAACCAGCAGCAAGCCAAGGGTTGTTTGTGATGACGGCGCCAGCATGCGCATCGCTGCCAAAGCGGGCGTCGGTATCTGCATGAGTTCGATCTGGAATATCCACAACGATCTAAAAGACGGCTCGCTGGTGAGGGTTTTGCCTGACTACCATGTTGATGACCAAAGTTCCGTGTGGCTAGTTTACCCAAAATCAAACGTGCTGACTGCCAAGGTTCGTGTCTTTATTGATTATCTCGTTGAGAAAATTGGCAATCCGCCAGTGTGGGAACACTAAATACGCCACCACAGTCATTGCGCATTGCGGTCACAGCCATTTTATTCACGTCGCCTTTTATTATCGTCGAAATGCAAATAGTGATTATTGAATTGGCCCATTTATTCGCCGTTTGAAGCGAATTAGACTTCTCCCATCGAAAATTGTTAGCCGACAATCGGTGACTTTTTAGCAAAAGGAGAAAGCGAGATGAAAAACATGGCCACTCACATCGACAACGTGATTTATGATCCCCTCACTGAGGCTCGCGCTCTAGCATTGCCTTCTCGCGAATCCATGTTGCAGCGTGCACCGTCAGTAAAACGTTTCTGGGACACCAACACCCATTTGCTCACCGAGGCTTGGCGAGCATGGGAAACGAGTGAAGAATCACCTAATTTCAAGCCTGACACATCACTGCTTGAACCCAAACTCAGAGAAGCCGTTGAGCAAGCATGGCTTGACCCAACCAAAGAAGTTGCTGTTCAAGATCTCTGGGAAGAAGTATCTGACGGCGTCTATCAGGCACAGTTCTTTGACCCTGAGCGTCTGGCCGAGCTGCGTGGGTATCTGGAAGCGGTGGCTGATGCAGGTATACCAACCCGTCCACCATATGGAATCGCGCTAAATCGCCGCGGTGCTATGCTCGACCCACGTTCTGAAGGCTATTTGGCCGCACCAGCATTTCAAGCGTTTTATCGTGAAGTTATGGACCGATACATGCGCCCTATCGCAAGGCTGTTGTTCCCCGGCGTGATGGGTTATGACAGTCAGACTTTTGGGTTTTCGATTCAGTATCAGGTAGGGATAGACACGTCACTGCAGCCTCATACCGATGCCAGTGCAGCGACGTTGAATATCAATATGAATCTACCAGATGAATCGTTTACAGGTTCAGAAGTAGATTTCTATGACCGAGTCTCGGGCGAGGTGAAACGTATCACGTTCAAACCGGGTACAGCGATGATCCACAGAGGTAACATACCTCATGCGGCTCATCCTATTACCAGCGGCACGCGAAGCAACATGGTACTTTGGTTATACGGTGACCGGATGCAAATCCCGCTTGCTGGCCAACGTATTGAGCAAGTCGATGCCCAGCAGCGATGGACGATACCCGAGGCTGATGCAGACAAATTTGCGCCGTTCTAACCCTAAAAGGAAGAACAGTGGACAGCATAACAAACAAGCAATAGGTAACAATTTAGTAGGCATACATGCGCAAGGCTAGTAGGCATGCACGCACAGGCAGTGGCTCACCAGTCACTGCCTCTTTTTGCTTAACACATTGCGGTTTAACGGTTGGTTTTGCTCACATCGTGAGATGAATCATGACCAAACCCAATTAAACATGATCAACAAAGCATCCTGATCACTCTAAAACAACGGCAATGTAGTTTGTTTTATACGGGACAATATTGGCTTCTCCCGTCGCATAGTACTTAGTCCCAGTGCCTTCAGACTCTAATTTGAAATAGTACTTACCCGCAGCAACAGTAATATCTTGATAAGTACCCTCACTTTCAAAGAAGATATTATCGTCATTCAGCCATCCTTCTGGCGAGACCAAAAAAATACTCCCATCGCACTCAAGAGAACCAATATTCGGCTGAGAGCAACTTTCTAGGAACACTTCGGTACGCGAGTTAGGATTTTTAACTGTTTTGGTGAGCGTGATTGAACCATAGTCTCGACTTGATCTTTCCGGTTTATGAGTCCAAATCCTCTCTTTCTCTACGCTAAAGCCTTTGTCGTTTTTAACCACAGTGCCATTGCCAACGCCCCCTACAGAGCCTAAAACGCCGTTTATCGCGCCGTTTACACCGTCATTAACTACCTGTCCTAAGTCTTTATCCGCACAACCAGACAAAGTTACGGTTACTGCTATCGCCAACGCCAGTTTCTTCATACTCTTTCCCTTTTTATTCTTCTTTATTCCAATGCCGAGAAAACATTACCACCACTGAAAGCGCTTTGGATGTCTCAAAATAGAGTCCGACCGTAACCAAAGAATCGGTGTTCACATATGTCACTGTTTGCCCAACAGGCACTGTGGTTATAAAAGAAGAAAATCGAAGTGTATGTCACCAAGTAGAGACAAAAAGAGCCACAATATGTGGCTATTTTTTGGCTCTTTGGCGAAGCGGCTAAATCACTCAAACGCGGTTAGTGATGACCACCATTGTGACAATCAAACATAGAAATACTTGGCACTGACCAATCATGTCCCAAATGCGTATCCAAGGCGTAGGCGGTTCCGGTTAGACCAAACAATACAAGTGCAGCAATCGCGAGTTTTTTCATTGAGTTAATCCTTATTTTTGTGCTTATACCCAAACAACGCTGCCAAGTATCGTCATTTTCACTACAAAAAGAAGGGCCTTTACTTACCTTTACCCTTCGTGACAAATCAATGACATAAGGACAAAAAAAAGACCTCACCCCAAAAGGGCAAGGTCTCATTGTTATCACTTCGTGGCGTTGATAATTACCACATCAAATCATCTGGGATTTGGAAATCTGCGTACGGGTCATCTTCATCAATTTCCTGCGCAGATACGGTGTTATTCACAATGATGGTTTCTTCATCGCGCTGGCTGATTTTGTCAGCAACGATACCTGGGACAATGGCGTAGCCATCAAGGTAGCGAGCAATGGCTAAACGACCATTCACTAGCTGCGCTTGAATGTCTTTGGTCACATAAAGCTTTTTCACTAACGTGCCATCGGTGAAGTTATATCCAATGTCGCCATCTTTACGATCGATTTTATTCATCTCAACCAGTTGCTTCACCTGAGCAAGAATGGCTTTTTTCTGAGCTTCTAACTGTTTCTGGCGATTAAGCTCTTGATCTTGAGCCATTTGAGCCGTGCGATTTTCTTCTACTGCGGCTTTTGCTGCTTTCGCCATTGTGCGGGATTTTTTCGACGTCTTCCCTGCCTTTTTCATCGCTTTTTTATCAATCAGACCTGCTTTAAGCATCTGTTCTTGAAGTGTTAGTTTTGCCATTTTGACTCCGTCTTCGCACATTTCACTCTAATCGTATGTGCCTATGGTTTTGCTCGCCAAACTTTACGTGCGTTTGCCTCAATGACCCAATAATACCATTGGTTATTGCAGATCCCACATTGAATCCTGTACGAATTGAGATTCGTCTTTTCCGATTTCCTAGTCTCACCTCATTTCGCAGACAATTTCGCTGAACCCTTCAATCAGAACATCCGCTAGAAGCTCTATCTCGCACACTCACAAATAATTTTTTTATCAACAGAAGCGAAAATAAGCCAAGGCAGCATGCCTTACGACAACAAGTTATAAATCGAAACACTTGTGTGAAAGCATCAAATACTTTTCTTAACATCAGAATTCACCATACATCGTTCGTACACTTATCTGGACTTTTCAATATTATGTCGAGGATTTATGTATGTACGACAACATCGCTAACCAACAAAAAATCACAAAAGCACCTCTCCAAGCTAACCTTGAGACTCTTGCACTGTCGTTGCCAACAGGCTCTCAGCAAAGCGTTTTCCTCCCCAAAGACATCTTTCTCAGCTTCATCAATGACTACATGCTAGCGACACACCATTATGATGTGTTCGAGAAAATCGTTTCCCATCGCACACAAGAAATAACGCAGACACTTCCCATCAATCAGCCCAAGGGTAACCTCTACACTACGCTCACCTGTGATATTGCTACATCGATTTGCGGAGTGACTCCGCTAAATGGGCTTCCAGATGAATTTGCCACGATCGAAAAAACGGCCATTGCACTTTATGGCGACATACTAAATTGTTGGGCTGCCTTTAAAGTTCACCAAATCGTTGTTGAGGCTCAAACACACCTATCCACTCGTCACTATTCAAATGAGCGCATCAAAAAGCCAGATCTAGAAATGGAGAGTTATCGCTACGAAGTGGTCGGTGACATTCGTCATGATGAGCGCTTGTTCATGACCAGTTACGCCAGTGTGCCAATGAAGTTGTCTCTCGCTAACGTTCTGATCAACTTAGAAACATTCGTGAAACAACAGCATTGGTACGAAATGCTCTATTACCTAGATGTCTCATCTTCAGGTGAACACTTCATTTTGTATCAAGAGCAGTATGATTACCCGCTACTATTATCATCAGCACTTATTCAACGTTGGGAACAGCGTGATAACTGGCTGACATTCGATCCTTTTTTTCAAACAGAAAATTGGACACTGACTCTGTCCAGTGAGAAAATTAGAACGTTAGAACGCTCCGGAATATTCTCTGAAGATCTGAAAAATAAATTGAAAACCGTATCAGTGCCCGCATTTGATTTTTCACTGTTGCAAGCAACAACTCAGAAATCGGCGGTCTGCGAGATCATTCGAATGGCCATCGCTGGCCCACGAGAGAAGTTGAATCACATTCTATATTTAACGCTTAAATTTCTGACACTTAAGCTTGCCGACATTGGCATAGAAGCGGCTTACACCATCGTGGAGCAGCCTTCCATCTTAGGCTTTTATCAATCTGTGAATAATGATGGCAACGGAACACTGCCATATGTGCCCTTGTGCCACCAGAAAGTGGAAGGAACCGCTCTGACGACTTATCAGGGAATTGTTTTCACTGGGCCGATGAGCCAAGCCTTTGAAGCGTGTAGCTTTAGAGGCTACAACAAGAGAATTATAGCAATGCGCAAGCAAGCAAGAGTATCGACGAATGCTTGAATATTTTCACACCATGTCAGCAAATTTCACCGCAGTTTTCCTTGTCGGGATTGCCGTCGTTGTCATGCTTTGGGCTTCTCACTTTGTTAGAGCATTGAGCAAAAATAGGTCTGGAGTCTTCCGGCCTATTTACCTTCCCTATACGCTCTACACCGTCTTTATCTCTTTGTGGATTCTATCCAACGCGTATTTTCAATCCGATCTTCTTGTGACGTCGAGCGCTCAAACCACGTTGGTGATGGCGCTACTTGCGAACGTGTTTTCCGGCCTTGCATTTGCGCTCGCCTATCTTTTCTCATGCCGATTAATGTCTGAGCGTGAGGGGCTTAAGCTAAAGCGGCGGCAGTGGCTACTTTTTGGTGTCACCTGCGTTGTTATCTTGGTCACGAATGCCATACCAGAAGCGAACATCACCCATGTTGATGTCTACGATATTGGTGATTTCTTAATTCACTTTGGGCCCGCGAGTGGGGCGTTTTTTGGCATTCTTCTGCTTCTTGTTGTACTCACGCTCGTCAATTTCATTCGTTCAAGTCGAAGCCCTCAGAGGCTAAAAAAAGTCAAAGCTTCTTATATGGTCATTGGCATGGTCGGATTTATTCTCTCGACGTTTCTTGCCCATTTCCTAATACCCGTTTTGTTCAATGATTTCTCGATGGCTTGGGTACCCCCTGCCTTATCAATTATCGAAGCCATCATGGTGGGTTATGCCTTACTTCATAACCGATTTTATAGCAGTCGATACATTGTTATGGTTAGTGTCAGTTTCATTGCTAACGCTGCATTGTACGTCACACCGATCCTGTTCATCGGCATGCAACAATTCAAACAAGCCACGCTACTCATCGTCGCGTGGACATTGCTCACTGGCGTTTTTTGGCCCACTTCGCTTGCGCTAATTCGCCGCGCAGTGAACCAATTGCTTTACCGGAAACAGGGAAACCCTGTTGAGAGCATCTGCAATTTAATTGGTGAGTTTCGTTATTCTACCGATGAGGCTGTCGTTAAGCTCAATCACGTCCTCAATGCAAAAGATGGACGCATTCAGAAAGTAGGGAATAACGCTGAAACCAACGTGTTTGTTTCGTGTTTTCAGGGTGACCGCTCGGTGCTCGTCAGAGAGGAACTTGAATATCAAATTCGGCACGACAAATCTGACGATTGTGAATCACTAACCAGTCTTGCTAAAGAAATGGGAAACACTGGCACTTCATTGGTTTTACCTATTACCAATGAAAAAAGTGAAGTCACCCATTTGTATATGGTATCCAAACAGAACGAAAATGAGCTGTTCTCCAGTGAAGAGATCATGGGCTTACAGCGTCTTTTTGACGAGGCTAACCGATTCATCATTACTGAAGATAAGATCC
This sequence comes from Enterovibrio calviensis DSM 14347, assembly GCF_000621165.1. GTDB lineage: Bacteria > Pseudomonadota > Gammaproteobacteria > Enterobacterales > Vibrionaceae > Enterovibrio > Enterovibrio calviensis. The sequence goes on from NZ_KK211218.1 coordinate 586,138, forward strand.
GAAAGTCTCAAGTATTGGCAGGCTCCATTGCCCATGAAATCCGTAACCCCCTCACTAAAATCAAATACCACTTTGAACGCATTGATGCCGACATGTTTAACGTAGAGAGTGGTTCAATTAGCCCATTCGCTTCCCATGACATGAAGAAAATCTACCAAGAGCTGGCAGAAGGACAGAAAGCCGTTCAACTTGGTACGCGGTTTATCGACGCTATTCTTGATGAATTGCGTGGTGAAGGCATTAAAACAGAGGTGTTCGAACACTACTCAGTGGAGGAGCTGACTCGACAAGTTCTCAGTGATTTCAGTTTTTATAGCGACAATTATCGCGGTCGCATCCATCTCAGTGTAAAAAATGATTTTATATTTAAAGGAAGCGACACCCTGTTCAGCTTCATGCTGTTCAATCTGCTAAAAAACGCGGTGCACTATTTTGAAGCTTACCCAAACAGCCAGGTAAACATCCATTTCAAAAAGAACGGCGAATACAATGAGCTTCATATCGTCGATACAGGGCCTGGTATTTCCGTAGATCACCAAGCACACATCTTTGATGATTTTTACTCGCACGGCAAAGAGCAAGGCAATGGACTAGGCCTGTCGTATTGTATGCGCGTGATGCAATCGTTCGACGGAAACATCATTTGCCGCTCGTTACCGGAAAAGTACACTGAGTTCGTTCTCTATTTCCCATCCGTGAACGAGCAACTGTATGACGAAGAGACGAAAGGGATTGTTTCTTCCTACCTTGAAGAAAAGTCGATTATCCTGGTCGGTGACAGTCACGCTAGCCATTGGCTTTCCAGTGAACTTCGAATCATGGCAAAGAACGTCCACATCGCTGCTGATATCGAAGCCGGTATTAGTCACGCGTGCCAACATCCTGTCGATATTCTTGTCATTGATAGTGCGCTCATCATAGAGGGAAGCAATCTGCTTCAAGCCCTTAGAGCGGGAGATCTTGGACATGACTTACAAGTGACACCCATTATTCGTTACAGCAGTGAAGTAACTCATGAACACCATAGGATCTTGAGCTCTGCTGATTTGATACAAGGCGAGATTGAAGGCATCAATAACCGATTTGCGCTGCACCGTTCACTTGAGAACCTGATTGACGAAGGTCGCTTCGCCAAACTGGGCAGCTTGATTGGAAAACGCGTTCTGGTTGTCGACGATATGCAAGTCAATCGCCTCCTCGTTCAAGCTTACCTGACAAGTGAAGGTGTCATTGTCAATCAAGCGGTTTCAGGAGAGGAAGCAGTGACGAAGGTCACCGCAGAGTCATTTGATTTGGTGCTTATGGATATACACATGCCGGGAATGGGTGGCATTGAAGCCGCACAGCAAATCCGTGCGTTAAGTGATACCACAATCATTGTGGCGCTATCGGGTGAATACAGTGAAGATACGAGGTCGTCGATAGAAAGCGCGATGCACGATCATCTTGTTAAACCTACCACCAAACAGCAACTCATCAAAACACTGACGAAATGGTTGGCGACGAAAAAACACCTCGTCGACGACGCTCAACGTCAGGCGTAATTTCTCTCTGTATCCCCAACAATCTCATAGGTTTGGATTGCTGGGGATACAAGAAACTCAATCTCTAATGGGTGAGATGAACAACACAAGCACCCTAAACGACTGACCTTAGAATTGCTCACACAGTGCTTTAACTTCGGCAAATGGATAGTGACCAAATTGACCAAAACCTGCCGTGCGCCCTACCCTGAGACGCCCTGTTAGCGGCGTGGAAATACCACACAAATATCGCGCGGTGGCTTCGGGTGTGACGGCCTCATTTTTGGCCGCATCAAACAAGGGTTGGCTTGCAGTTTTCAGTTGCTGAACATCTAACGCAGGCAAATCTGAAGCGCTTGGCAATACCGCCACATCACCACGACATACTGAACAATGTTCGCATCGCTCAGGAGCATGTTCATCGGCAAAATAACGCGCCAATCGATGGCTCAAACACGTGGTGGTTTCAAACAGTGCTAGCATGGCGTGAACACGTTCAACTTCGCTCTGTTCCTTGTTCTGAAACATCTGATGAATGTATTCACTAAGTTCGTGCGCAGCTTGGCCTTCACAAACGTCAGGACGACAAATATTGAAGACATCCGTCATTTGCTTGCTTTCAAGCTCAATCCATCCCTTTTCAGCGAAATAATCCAACGCCTTAACCGCACGTTGTCGATCTGATTGATAACCCTGCCATAGCGCATCGAAATCTACCGTGTGCCACGTGCGAGATTTCGGTGATGAATCGAACACAGCCTTCACAAAGTGCTGACGCTCGCCGTCAAATTGCGCCAATATATTCTCGACACTCACTAGGGTTTTGAAGCGATAATCGGCGAAATAGCTAAATTTAGGCTCAATAACACCTTCTAATTCCAAATACACGAGCAACGTCTTGAGCGGGAGTTGACGAATGTTTGTGTCTCGGGATAGACGATTAAGCATCACCTCCCACGTGTTACCCTGTGACGTACTGCCAATCTCATTGATAACCGCCAGAATAGCAGCGCGATCTGGCGTATCACCATAGACAAAATTCTCCAGCACACTGAGCGATTCTCTGTTAGCCAACACAGTGCACGTTGAGGTTTGACCATCACGCCCCGCACGACCAATTTCTTGGCTGTAGTTTTCAATGGATTTTGGTAAGTCATAGTGAATAACGGTGCGAATATCGGATTTATCGACACCCATTCCGAACGCGATAGTGGCAACAATGCAGTTTATTTCCCCACGCATGAATCGATTCTGGATATCTTGTCGCTTATCGTTTGGCAACCCCGCATGATAAGCAAACGCTGGCACGCCTTGCTGCCTGAGGTTATCAGCAACCGTCTCGGCGGTATTCTGCAAGGTGACATAAATGATGGTGGGCGCCAACGGACTTTTATTCAATTGTTCAAGTAAAGCATTCGATTTGTCCTTCTCAGGACAGGGAACAACGTTGAGATCTAAATTCTCACGATAAAAACCTGTGACAACAATATCTTCAGCATTGATACCAAACTTAACGCCCATATCTTCTATCACTTTTGGCGTAGCTGTGGCCGTTAGCAATAAGACTTGGGGAATATTAAGCTGCTGACAATAAACAGGCAGCTTTAAATAATCCGGGCGAAAATTATGACCCCACTCTGAAATACAGTGCGCTTCATCAATCACCAACAATGAAATAGAGACTGATGATATAAATTGCCTAAAGCGCTCATTTTTTAAACGCTCGACCGAGATCATCAGTATTTTGATCTCTCCCGCCTTTACGCCACGCATTACTTCTCTCGATTCATCATACGACAAAGAGGAATCAATCGACGCTGCAGCAATGCCTCGGCTTTTCAGAAAATCGAGTTGGTCTTTCATCAATGCCAATAGCGGGGATATAACAAGCGTCAGGTGTGGAAGATGTAAAGCAGGCAACTGATAACACAATGATTTACCCGAACCCGTTGGGAAAATGGCCGCAGATGAACGCCCAGACAACACGCGGTCTACCACTTGTTGTTGGCCGCCTCGTAAACCTTCGAAACCGAATACTGTTTGAAGTGTCTGTAAATAGTTGATATCCGGTTTCATTTTCGCCTCGGTACATTGTTAGAAATCAAGCAATCCTGAAGTTTACACGCCTACCCGCCTTGCGACGAGTGTTATACCCAAACAACCCGCATTGATTGACACCAACGAGGTCGCAAATCAAAAAGTCAAAGCCACCGAGTTCCAAGCATCAAACCTTGATGTATACCAAGTGCACTTGTTCGATTAAAAGACGAATTATATTTATTACGTGGCGGATAAACCCACATTAATAGCAATGAAATAAAATTAGCCCATTCGCATTGAAAAATAGTCAAAGGGTTGGATGAGAATCATTTCGACATATGAACCACTGATATTTTTTAGGGTATATTCCACAAAAAACATCACTCCCTAATGTAGTAATTCATAACAAAAACCATTTTCTAATGTTTGCTACAACATTCGTACCTCTCGCTCAACTAGCCTCTAGATCATTCTTATACGCACGATTAATACCCAAAAAATCAACCAAACCATGTGATGAAAGAGAAACTAGACATGGCTCACTAGCTATCTCTTCATTTCAATACACATAAGGATTGAAACTTTGGCTACATCAAACAAAGATCCCGAAAAAAATAAAAACAAACTAGAACAAAACCAAAACAATGGAATCAAAAAAAATCGAAAACGGCTCATTTCTTTAAGTGTATTTTTATTAAGCTCGGCTTTCGTTATTGGCGCAAGTCAATCCGTCAATATCCACGCTGCGCCACCTCCTCTTAGCGTTTCCATTTCGACCAATGCGATGCCTAGCTCGGCACCAAGCACGTCAACAAAGAAACAAGAACCGGTCATTCAACCGAAGCCAGTGATTCCTTTCGAGGATAGTCTCGCAGGAAACGGTATTGATCATGGCGATGACCCAGAACGCCCTTGGATGAAGGCATCGCTAAGCAGCAAGCCTTTTAGTGAATATTGGCTCAATCAAGTCGACGCACACATAAGCCAACAGCGCACACCCGGTTGGCTTAAGTTCGAAAACTATCATCTCAGCCAAGGGCGTGACCCCCTTCAATTGCCCACTTTTGCACGCATGGTTGAGTCAAAACACGTTCCAGACGTGTTAACGGTTCGATTGCTCGATGGCGTCGAAACCATGACAGCCCTGTCTGATATTGGATTTGAACATAAAACATCCCTCGATCCAGCGAGTCCAGATACGCGCGTACACGTTTATCAGATCCCTGAAGGTTTGAGCTTTGAAGCGGCTCTAGAAGTCGTAAATGCCCACCCCAATGTGGCATTCGGTGAGCCTGATTATTTGATCGAATGGGCGCTCGCACCTAACGAATCGAACGGCGGTATTAGCAATGGTTCAGCGTGGTGGCTGAATCAATTGAACGCCTATGAAGCGTGGGACACGACGACCGATGCATCAGCCATTGGCCCCATCGCGGTCTATGACCAAGGTATCCTTCGCAGCCATGAAGATCTGAGAGATAACTTTTGGGTTAATCCCGATGAAGTCGCAGGGAATGGCGTCGACGATGACAACAATGGCATTGTGGACGACATTAACGGCCGAACAAACACCGTATTTGGTAGCCACGGAACACCGGTCGCAGGAACAATCTGTGGACGTGGTGACAATGGTATTGGCTATGTCGGCAGTGCATGGACCTGTCAATTAATGGATACAGGGGGGCCGCTAAGTTTTGCGGCGGCCGTCTCTGATGCCATGGCCTCACTGCGATATGCCACTTCAAAGGGCTCTCGTATTTCCAACCACAGTTGGGGGATTAGCGGAGATTACAGCCAAGCATTCAAAGACTTAATCACCGATATTGCTGACGACGATCACTTGATGGTTATCGCATCACACAACTTCAATTCCAACATAGACAATAGCCCTGTCTATCCCGCGTCTTATGACAATGACAACATTTTAAGTATCGCCGCATCCAACCAAAGCGAAAGCCGTATCAGTTACTCAAACTACGGTGCAGTGAGTGTTGATATTGCAGCGCCGACAGAATTTAACACGGCCAATTCCTCAGGCGGTTACTCGGGCTTTAGCGGTACATCTCAAGCAACCCCCGTTGTCACCGGCGTCGTGGCACTTGCATGGTCTATAGATCCATCCATGACCTTTCGGGAAATCAAACAACTCGTCATGGATACCTCTCGTCGAATTCCTGCATGGAGCGGATTAACGGTTTCGGAAGGTATTATTGACATGAAAAACCTTGTCGAATCTGTGATTGTCGATACCGATGGCGACGGTATTCTCGATGATGTCGATCCCGATGATGACAATGATGGCGTACCCGATGAAGAGGACGCATTTCCAAAAGATGCCACCGAAACGACAGATACCGACAATGACGGTATCGGCAACAATGCCGACAACGATGATGACGGTGACGGCGTAAACGATGAGGACGACTGGCGTCCACTCGACCCGAACGAACAATATGATACTGATGGCGATGGCATCGGAAACAGCGTTGATGAAGACGATGACGATGACGGCGTGCTCGATGAAAACGACGCATTCCCTCTCGACGATTCAGAAACAACAGACACTGACGGCGACGGCGTCGGTGATAACAGCGACCAATTTGTCAACGATCCAAACGAATGGGTAGATTCGGACGGCGACGGTGTCGGTGACAACGGTGATATTGACCGAGATAACGATGGCTTAAGCGACGATCTCGAATCTCGCACATCTGCTTTGGTTACAAATTGGCCCACATTGACAGGCAATTCAGCCTTTACCGACGGCGTCTTAACGGCAAACGGCGGTAGCTGGGGACAGCAAGCAAACTCCGATCGCTTTTCTCAATATGGCTTTAACGATAACTACCGCCTGAGCTTCACTGTCGATGCACTAGGCACCTACAACATGATTGGGCTGGGCAGTGTCGAAAGCTCCGCCAGTTATACCGATATCGATTACGCCTTCTACTTAACTGGCGGCTCTTTGAGCGCTTACGAAAGTGGCTCAAGCCAAGGCAGTATCGGTAGCGTTGCCGTTGGGGACACGCTGACTATCGAAGTGAATTCAAACACTATTCGCTATCTGCGTAATGACTCTGTGGTTAGAGAAGTCACCTACAGCGGCGAAACGCCTGACTTCTACGTCGATTCAAGCTTCTACAGCGGCGCGATCCGACTTAGCAATATTGAATTGACGCCACTTTCAGGCGCGGGTTTATCGGCTGATGCTGACAACGATGGCGTGACTAACGATGTGGATTTGGACTCGGATAACGACACCATTCCTGATGTGATTGAAGCCGGTTTAGCAGACACCGATGGCAGCCTGACAGTCGATAGCATCGACCTGCAAGCCAGCGTTGACCCTGCCCCAGATTCTGACAGCGATGGTATTCCAGACTTCCTAGATCTAGAAAGCCAGAACCCAGAGAACGATGGCACGGCCTTCGACATGCATGGATACCAATTTGCCGCGTTTGACACCAACGGTGACGGCATGCTGAACCTTCAAGACGGTGAAGGCGGCGGTGACACCAACAACAACGGGGTTGATGATCGTGCCGAAGATTCGGACGGTGACGGTATCTCTAATCCGAACGATGAGGATGATGACAACGACGG
>NZ_JHZA01000007.1 GCF_000621165.1 Enterovibrio calviensis DSM 14347
ACGTTCGATTTCACGTCACGTCTTGCCGAATATGACGGAGTGGTCACCGAGGTTGTTGTATTCCCAGACTTTGTGGATGGAAATACGACGCGTAGTGCTGATACAACCATGTATTTTGATAACATCACCTTCAATCCAGAAGGCACTGACGGCGGCACTGATGGTGGCACTGATGGTGGCACTGACGGCGGCACTGATGGTGGAACTGACGGCGGCACTGATGGTGGAACTGACGGCGGCACTGATGGTGGAACTGACGGCGGCACTGACGGCGGCACTGACGGCGGCACCGATGGTGGCACTGACGGCGGCACTGACGGCGGCACTGACGGCGGCACCGATGGTGGAACAGACGGCGGCTCCGGCAGCACGCCAATCGTTATCTTCAACGATGCAGCTAACCCTCAATGGGTAGCATGGGATTGTTGTGGTGGAACCACGCCACCAGTTATTACTGATACCGATGCCGAGTATGGGGCAGTGACGTCTTTCGAAGTCACTGGCGCAACAGTGAATGGCTTCAGCTCACGCGAAGGTGTTGCGACGGATCCTCAGCCTATCAATGTGAATGCATGGATGGTTGAAGGTGTGATCTCGTTCGACATCAAGCTACTTGCTGCAGGTGATACACCAGCGACTGATTGGGTGTTTAAAGTTGAGTCAAATGGTGGTGACCAGTTCGTAGAATTGAGCTTAGGTACAATCCCAGAGTTGAACACATGGAAGCGATATACGTTTAACCTGAGTGACCTATCTAACGATGGGCTAGACCTTACTGCAATCGACCTCATCATGGTATTCCCAGCGTGGAATACAGGGATCGGCTCCGAGTATGTTGTAGACAATGTGATTGTATCTCCAACTGGAGCGGATAGTGGCACGGATGGCGGTACTGACGGCGGTGACACTGGTGGTACAACCACAGCCGCTGATGGTATTGATTTTGAGACTAATACACTCTCTTGGGAAGTATTCGAGAATGGCGAAAGCTCAACACCGCTTGAATTTGTTGCTAACCCAGACACCTCAGGTGTAAATGACTCAGCGACCGTTGCTAAAATCATCGCACGCGCTGATGGCGCTCCGTGGGCTGGTACTATTACTACGTCAGTTCAGACCTTCACTTTAGACAGCAGCAACAGCGTTGTTAAAATGATGGTTTATAAAGACAAAATCAGTACCGTTCGACTGAAGCTGGCGACAGCAAGCCAATTTGGTATTGAAATTCTCGCTGAGAATACTACTGTCGGAGAGTGGGAAGAGTTAACATTCGATTTCACGTCACGTCTTGCGGAATATGATGGTGTAATTACTGAAGTTGTTGTATTCCCTGACTTTGTTGATGGAAATACAATGCGAGATGCTGACACAACCATGTATTTTGACAACATCACGTTTAATGCAAATTAATGTGATGATTTATCAAAACCACTGAGTTTTTGAAATGATGAAAGGGAGCCGAAAGGCTCCCTTTTTTTTGTTGTGATACTTGAATGATTAAAGTGAGCCATCAAATGGATGAGAAACCATGTTCCTAAAGATGTATCATCGACCTATTTGTAAAAAGGTAAGTTTTCTGGGTTAGTTTAGGTAACAGTTGGGTAAAGGCACTCGAGGGAATAATGGCCACCACAAGCAAGTTATCCTGCTGTTAGTCTTACTGATACCTGCATTTTTTTCAACGACATTTAGTGCAGTAAAAACTCGCCATCTACTTTTGCATTACCACCGCTCAGATTATCACATCGGATATTTATTCTTCCTCTTCTTCATAAACCACACATAACCATCAGCTATGCATTGACTAAACTTCCATGCATGTTTCGCGATGAGTGATTGCCTTAAATTGTGTTCATAGCAAAAAACAACTGAGAGAGACAGTCTATGAATACGCGTTTTGCACCTTCTACCCTAGCACTAGCACTTATGGTTTCCTTCGGCGCTTCAGCAGATTACGCCAGTTTAGAAGCGTACCAAGGAAAGCCTGCTACAGAGCAAACAAAACAAACCAATGCAGAACTCGCGAAGCAACTGCCTTGGCAAGACACTTCTGCTTTTGATCGTACACAGCGTGGTTTGGTTGCAGAATTTGGTGCTCACCAAGCCGGAGAGTTAAAGCAGCGTTTTGATTACATGAACACCATGAACCTTAACGAGTTGCCAGACACAGTGAACCCATCGATTTGGCGTCAAGGCATGCTTAATTACACGGCGGGTGGTCTATATGAAGTGACTGACGGTGTGTATCAAATTCGTGGGGCAGACTTGTCGAATATGACTATTTATCGAACCGATAATGGGTATGTGATTCACGATCCTTTGTTGTCGCGAGAAGCCGCTGCCGCTTCGTGGGAATTTGCCAAAGAGCACCTGCCTAAAATAAACGGCGAACACAAAATCACAGGCATGATCTATTCGCACATGCATGCTGACCACTTTGGCGGATCACGTGGCATTCTTGATTCAGGAGACATGGTAGAGAACGCACAGATATATGCGCCGAAAGATTTTATTAAAGAGCTTGCTGATGAAAATGTGATAGCGGGAACCGCCATGGGCCGTCGTGCAAACTATCAATATGGCACAACGTTAGATAACAACCCGCAGGGTATTGTTGATAATGCACTTGGCTTGGGCACGTCGCGTGGAGAAGTGACTTTGGTTGCGCCGACACAAGAAATTCAACCGCGTGAAAAAGAAATCACCATTGATGGGCTAACATTCCACGCGATCAATATGCCTGGTGCAGAAGCACCTGCCGAGATTGTGCTTTATGTGCCCGAGTATCGTTCATTGAATACTGCAGAGCTAACATATGATGGCATGCATAACATCTATACCTTCCGCGGTGCCAAGGTGCGTGATGCCTTGGTGTGGACTAAATATCTGACGGAATTGAAGCTGCGGTTTGTCGATAGTGGTTTGGTGGACAACATTCACGCTGCGCACTCGGCACCTGTGTGGAATGATGCTGACACAAATGTGAATGAAATCTCGGAGTACATGGCTCTGCAAAGAGACAACTATGGCTTCATTCATAACCAATCTATGCGTTTAGCCAACCACGGCGTCACCATTCACGATGTGGGTCGTGAGATCGAAAAAATTGTGCCGCAAGCACAAAAAGACACGTGGCACACCAACGGTTACCATGGTTCCTACAGCCACAATGCCAGAGCAGTAGTGAACCTTTATCTTGGTTATCATGACATGAATCCGGTGAATACTAATCCACTGCAAACCACTGAAAAGTCGTGCGTATACGTGGAGGCTGCGGGCGCTGATGCTCTCTACCAAGCGGGCAAAGCGCACCTTGTGAAAGGGCAATATCAAGAAGCATCGCAACTCTTCAATGATTTGGTTCAATGCGACCCGAGCAATATTGACTATCGCTTTGCATTGGCAGACAGCTTTGAACAGCAAGGCTACCAGTCGGAAACCATGGCATGGCGAAACTCTTATCTACAAGGGGCAGTGGAACTGCGTACTGGTGAGATTCAGCCATCAGTGAAATTGGCGTCGGCTGACGTGATTGCAAACACACCAACTGGCATGTTCCTCGATTTTGTCGCGGTGAAACTCAACGCAGAAAAAGCAGAACTGGCTGATTTGGACTTCCGTTTTGCTGTGTCGCACCCTGAGCTAGAAGAGCATTACTACGGTGAAGTGTCTAACGCAAACATGGCGAACATTCAGGTCGAATCTTTACCAAAAACAGATGTCGCCTTGTCTGTCAGCAAAGATGATTTCACCAAAATTGTATTGGGTAAAACAACCTTAGATACATTGGTGAAAGAGGGCAAAGCGACACTGAAAGGAGACGCAGGCCTCATTCAATCACTGGCAGGATGTTTGGACGAGTTTGATGGCATGTTTGAAATTCTTCCAATGCCACAAAAGTAAACGAATAGCATAGTGATAGCAAAATCCCTCAGCCAAGGCTGAGGGATTTTTGTTAGTAGTGAACGCTTTTGTTTGCATTCAAAGCGGGTCACTGAAAAAGGTTATGTATTGCGTTTGAGCAAAGATCCTTTGGTGCCTTAGTTCATGCTTTCAGCTAAGTTCCTTACCCAACGGTTACTGTTTAGTCGCCAGAAACAAATCAACACTTTGATCCCTTCTTCAAGCAACACAAGCCCAAACAGATAGATAGGATCGACGTGAAGAACGTGCGTTAGCCAATAAGCGCAAGGCAAGAGGAAAACCCACTGTGCAAGCACGTCCGTGATTAAGCAAAAACGCGCGTCACCACCGGCGCGGAGTATGCCGACAATCAACATCATTGATAGGCTCTTAACGATCAGCGAAGCCGCCATGATGTCGTACAGCCCTGTCGTCAGTTGTTCGGCAGCGGACGGCAGATCATTGTGGAAAAACATCGATAGCACGAGCGATTTGAGTGCCATTAATAGCGCAGCACTGATCACGCCAACACCGACACTCAACACGAGATGTTGTCGAATGGCTGTCGGCAGTTTTTCATGTTGATTGGCGCCCACTATATTGCCCACCAAGACGGAACCTGCAGTGGCTAAGCCAATGAGCAGAGACATGGCCAATGCTTCAATAGGAGCCAACACCGAAAGTGCCACGAGTAGGTTAGGGTCGCTATACCCCAAAATAGCATGGAAGGCGAACAGGCCAGCCGCCCAAACCACACTGTTTATCGCGGCTGTTGCAGACAGCTTGGTGACAAGTTTGAAATCGCGCCACGTAAGTTGCTTTAACAGTGAAGCAGGGAAGTGCGTGAGGAGATGGTTTTTGGATTTGAGATAGAAATAGAGAATCACGCATTCAATCAGGGCACTGAGTAATGTACCCAATGCTGCGCCTTTAATGCCCATTGCGGGCATGCCCAAATGGCCGAAAATGAACACCCAGTTCAAGCCGAGGTTTAGCGTCACCCCGATGAAACTGACTTTGGTAGCAATGCCGGGCTGATGCATGGCCCTCAGTCCGCAAGCAATGCTCGAAGCATAAGCAAAACAAAACAAGCTTAAGGCAATGATTTGCAGATAATCGCTGCCTTTACTGATGATATCAGCAGATTGAGTGCCGAGCGCCATCAGTAAATTGGGCGCAAAGAAGAGGATAAGAAAGAAGAAAAGAGAGACTACCACACTTAAAATCAAGGTGATGAAAACAGTATTGTGGAGCTTTCTTTCTCCGTCTTTAGATTTAATTCCAAAACACTGAGCGGCAATTTGGCCACCGCCGATACTCAGCCCGATGATGAAGAAACTGATGATCATTTGCGCTTTGGCAGCCAAACCGATGGCAGCAATGTCCAATTCACTGAGGGTGCCAAGCATCAGCATGTCGACGGTACTTTTGCTGGAAAATATTGCCGTTTGAAGTGCGACGGGTACAGCCAGCGCCAGCAGCGTTTTATATTGGCTCAGGCGAGAGAAATAACGTGTCAGAAATGCCATGGTGTCGTCCATGTTTACAAGGTGGGAGCGGGCAGACCCTTCGAAGGCATCGAAGGGTAAACGCTTCATTGTGATAGCGCGAAGGGTCTGCCTCGTGAATTAAGAAGCGATGTCGAGTTCTGGCTCTAATTGTTGTTCTAACTGTTGCATCGATTCTTCGCGAGGTCGGTTTTCATCAAGTTGCTTGACGATTCTTGCAGGGTTGCCCATCGCAATGCAGTTGTCTGGCACATCTTGATAAACCACACTGTTCGCACCGACAACGGCATTTTCACCAATGGTGACGCCTTTTAGAATGGTGACGCCCATGCCAATCCAGGCATTGTCTTTTATCGTGACTTTCGCAGAGCGAGTGCGTGCGGCATCATCGTCTTGCCAGCGTTGGGTAACAGGGTGTCCGCTGCTATCCATAATGGTCACGCTAGGGCCAAACAACACTAAATCACCAATGTCTACGTGTTCGTAGGCAACAATCACGGTTCCCTGCATCACACAACCGTTGCCAATGGATATCTTGCCTGCCTGTTGGTTGTTCACTTTGATTGCAGTCAATCTCACTGGACGGTTTTCGAATGCTAAGTTGTCTTCAGAATATAAGACAGTGCCACGGCCAATGGTGATGCTGTTGTTAAAGTCTTCTTGTTGAATCAGTGAATACTGCGCATCACGTTGGTAATTGTCTGAATCGCGCACCAAAGTAAACGCAAAGTGTGGTGCGCCAATGATATGAGTATCGTCTTGCACATTGATTTGGTCGCGGTACTGATCTTTGACGTCATCAAATGTGTTTCCAGCAGCAACGGGAAAAATGTTTTCGTAAACACAAGGCATTAAATGATCCCCAATTATTCTGCTGGTGCTAAATGGGTCGGTTTTTTTGGGCGACTCAAATAGAGAGAGCTGTCAGCCATTGGGTGGTTGGGGCTTTCTTTCAATACCTTAATCAGTTTGTTCAACGGTAAATCATTAATTTCATGGTCTAGGTTGTAGTAGCTGGTTTGCCAAATGTTGTATTTATCATGAATCAGCTGTGCGGCGCTCTTTGAACTTTCGCCGGTGTCATTCACTTCTTTTGGGTGAGGCCAGTGGAATGAAGCCATCGATTTGTCTACGATGAACATATTATTGTTTAGAAACAAGCGAACGCCTAAATCGACATCCTCTCCTCCCCAGCTGTTAAAGCGCTCGTCAAACATCCCCGCTTTGATGAGTTGCTCACGTTCGGCAGAGACGTGGCATGTCCAAAAAAGATCAAATGGCGCTGGCCAGTCACAGATATTGGTGCCCAGTTCGTCGTATTGCGACTGACGAATATCGTAAGCGCCTTGCTGGTCTAGCTCAGAGAGAATCGCGTCGACATTGTTAGGGCTAATAACAGATTCCATCTTCTTGACGCCTTCTTCGTCAAGGTCAAAGCCGTAGACGTATCCAACAATTGAAATAGGGTGTGTTGAGACTTTATGGCGGAACAAATGCTCTTCGAGAGTTCCCGAAGCGAGAAGGACGCCTGTATCTAGGTAAACAACATATTTGCCTTCAGCGATAGCCGTGCCAACATTTCGTGCTTTACCCGCTCTAAATCCTTTATCTTCCTGCCAGAAATACTTGATGTTTAAACGATCTGAAAAGGACTTTGCAACGATCTCGGAATCATCGGAACCGCCATCATCAATCACTATTACTTCAAAAGACTCAGACGGAAGTGTTTGTGCGATTAAAGAAGTTAATGTGTGCGAAAGTAATTTAGAACGGTTGTATGTTGGAATGACAATGCTTATTTCGATCATGCTTAGAACCCTATGTTTAAATGCTCAACTGGTAGGGAATGTTACGTAGGACTCGAAGTTTGTTCAATGTCACATTTTTAAGAATTTGGTTTGAATTGAGTGTAAAAAGATATTTATCTTCTTTATAAACAATAACTTGCATGTGTGCCTAGGTTTTTGGTCTTGTTGTTATTTTGCGACTAGAATCTCACTATTTATGTATTTTTGGTGTAATTGATAATTAGGGCACTAAATGCTTTTAATTGGTCAAATAGTAAACGATGCGTTTTTCATTAAATTTAAATACGAGAAATGCAATCGATTTCTAACCATATTTATCTCGTATAAATGTTATCGGTGAATGTAATAAATGCTTCCATGTTAGATGTGAATATATTTGTTAGTTGTTTTGTTAAGGTATTGACGAGTGCGTATGCAGTGAATGGATTAAAGTGCCTAATGAATTAGCAATGCGATAGGTTGTCTTGCAATGATGAAAGTGAATGCTGTACCCACATAACCTGAAGATACAGGCTTCATTGAATATTGCTCATCTCATGATTAACGTGTTCCTTAGCAAGCGTACTTAACATCAAAATGAAAGAAAAACGTGTATATACCCAAGCAACCTGAAGATGCAGGATTCAGCGAGCTTGACTGACGTTATGATCAAGGCGTCACTTTGCCGATGGAGTGAGCTCCATCAAAAAGGGACAACACCGAGCATGGCGTCAGTAAACTCGCCCGAAGGGAGGCCCTCAGAGCGTCCACTTCATCGTTAAATCCCTGTAAAATAGAATGACTATTCGTACAAGAATTTGCCTTGAATTGAACACTCTGATTGCCTCTGAAATCGAGCATCTTCAAGTTACTTGGGTATAGATGCTCGTAGGGGCTCTCAGCGTGTTGGCTTGTCTGTTAACGCCGCGGAGAATGACGAGCACAATGCTGATCCCTCGTGAGGCTCCAATCTCGCTATCCATCCATAATAATCTGTTATTCGAGCCACATATCGCGCTGCAAGTATGTAATTTGTCTCATTGTCGATAACGGCTGCGATTCAGTTCAAGCACATTTGTGATCAATGTTACAAAAAGGTAAAACTCGGCTTGTTGATAGCGAGCAATTTTCTAATATCAAGCATCAAGAAAGCGCTTTCTTTTTGTTTTATTGCATCATGCAGCTGTTTTTGGGTTGGCTACACTCTAAAAAAGAAAGACACATTTGAACCTGTAACGTGTGCTTTAAATAGCAAAGTCAGCAGGTTGAGCGTTAATAAAAACAAAGGACGGTAAGATGCAAAATAAGACACTACTCGCTTCTCTGGTTTGTGGCGCGCTGCTTAGTGCTGGCGTGCATGCGTCTGATGTTAAGCAGGGCGGAACGCTCAATGTGCCTATCATTACCACGGGTTTTGTCGAAAATTTTAACCCTTACACGTCCAAAGATGTTTTCCACGGCACCATGTTTGAACCTCTCATGGTGTTCAACAATATGACGGGAGAGACGAACTTCCGTTTGGCCGAATCAGCAACGTATTCAGATGATTTGAAAGTTATCACGCTGAAGCTCCGCGAAGGATTGGCATGGTCTGATGGCGAGCCGTTGGATGCGAGTGATGTGGTATTTAGCTTTGTGCTGACACAAAAATTCCCAGCGTTCGATTTGAAAGGCATCTGGTCAGGAGGGAACCTTCAATCTGTAGAAGCGACTGATCCGCGCACTGTGGTGTTCACGCTGGCTGACCCAGACTCTACGTTTATGTGGAATCTAGAAAAATATCACATTGTGCCTGAGCACAAATGGTCAGGCGTTGAAAACCTCACCACTTTCACCAACCCAGAGCCAGTGGGTAGTGGCCCAATGACCACCGTGAAGTTCCTTAAGTCTCAGCAAATGGAGCTTTGCCGTAACCCGCATTATTACCTTGAAGGCCGCCCTTATTTGGATTGTGTGAGTTTTCGCTCTTATAACGACAACTCCCAGATCCAGCCTGCTCTAATGAAAGGTGAATTGGACTGGGGTTCAAATTTTATCGCAGACATCGAATCAACATTCGTAGCGCGTGACAAAGAGAATAACCATTTCTGGTACCCAGCGAATGACGCTATTCACCTTTACTTAAATACTAAGAAAGCGCCATTTGACGACATTCGTGTGCGTCAGGCGTTATCAATGGCGCTTGATCGCGACCTGATTGTCGATATCGCTGCTTATGGTTACCCCACTGCCAACTTTAACGCGGGCGGTATCGGCGAGCTTTATGAAACCAACATCAATAAAGACATCACTAAAAAATTCCGTCATTTGACAGAATTTAATCCAGACCAAGCAAAAGCCTTGCTGGATGAAGCGGGTCTAAAAGATGTGGATGGCGATGGATACCGTGAAAAAGCGGACGGTTCAAAGCTTTCATTCAATATTGAAGTCGTTAATGGTTGGACAGACTGGATCCAGGTAGTGCAGATGGTCACCGAGTTCTATGACGAAATTGGTATTGAGTCAGAAGTGAAAACTGTCGACTGGGCGGTTTACGACAAAAACCTTAAAGAAAGTAACTACGATGTGGCGATTAACTGGTCGATGGTCGCGACCAATCCGATTATTGCTTATCAAGAGTATTTTTCCACATCCCGTGTCGGTAAGGGCTGGCATGCGGGTCACGGTGTGAATGACCCAAAAATTGATGCGCTGATTGATAGCTTCGGCCAGACAGGTTCACCGGAAGAGCAAAAAGCCATTCTTGATAAGTTGCAAACCTTCACCGCTGAGCAACTTCCGTTTATTCCATTGTTCTCAAACCCGACGTGGTTCCAGTACAGCACCAAAAAGGTAGACGGCTGGCCAACCAAAGAAAATCCGTATGTACAGCCTGTTTGGTATGACGGTGGGAAGCGAGTGATTATTTTGAATAATTTGCACCTTAAATAACGAAACTGCCAATCCTCTTTAAATAGAAGACGAGCAAGGAGCACTGCGATGCCATTCCTGTTGCGGCGGTTTATGTTTTATTTTTCCGCCTTTTTGATAGCGATTACGTTCAACTTTATGTTGCCACGTATGATGCCCGGTGATCCGGTAGAAGCACTGTTTGCGGCGTCGCAAGGAAGGATGGACCCTGCTCAAATGGATGCAGTACGTGAAATGTACGGCTTCCTTGATGGCAATATCTTCGAGCAATATTTGGCGTACATAAAGAGCGTATTCACGCTCGACCTCGGGCCATCGGTTTTGATGTTTCCCGTGAGTGTATCCGACGTGATAGCCAATGCGCTGCCGTGGACACTGTTTCTGGCGCTAGGCTCGTTGATTGTTTCGTTGATCATTGGCGTGAGCATCGGCACGTATGCGTCTTATCGCCGTACCGGGTTGTTCGGCCAAGTTGTACCGCCTGTATTGGCGTTTATCAGTAACTTCCCGTATGTCGTGACAGCACTGTTCCTGTTCTACATTTTTGGCCTGAAGTTAGACATGTTGCCCCTTGCGTATACCTACGACCCTTCATTGGATCCGGGCTTTACGTTCGAATTCATTGGCAGTGTGCTTGAACATGCAATCTTGCCTGTTGGTTCTATGGTTTTGGTGGGCATCGCCTCATGGGTATTCAACATGCGTAACGCCATGATCAACGTCTTGGGCGAAGATTACGTGACCATGGCGGAAGCCAAAGGGTTGAGCAGTTATCGTGTCATGAGTCGCTATGCAGGCCGCAATGCGATTTTGCCCGTTGCTACCGCGATTGCGATGGCGATTGGTTTTTCGTTCGCTGGATCAATCATGACCGAAGTGGTGTTCAACTATCAGGGGCTTGGCAACATTCTATTGAAAGGCATTGTGGCGCGTGACTATCCGCTCATTCAGGCCATTCTGTTGATTTTAGTGACCGCCGTCTTGTTGGCGAATTTCGTGGCTGACTTGTTATATGTCTGGCTTGATCCACGCATTGCGAGTGAGGGTTGAGTGATGGATAAAACTGTCGACGTCGGCCAAAACCAAGCGAAAACCCCTAATGGTGGTTTGCCAAAGCTGAAGCGAGTTTTTGGTTCTATCTATACGTTTTTCTACGGTAATCCGCCTGCGATTATTGGGACACTGTTGCTCTCTATTGTGTTGGTGGGGGCGATTTTTGCCAATGTGTTAGCGCCATATTCACCAGAGAAACGTGTTGCGAGGCCGCACCAAGAGCCAAGTGCAAAATACGTGATGGGCACAACGCGAAGTGGGCGTGACGTATACAGCCAAGTGTTACATGGCGGGCGAAAAACGCTGACCGTATCTCTGTTTGCTGGCTTGATTGCGATGAGCATCGCTGTCGGTGTGGGCGTATCCGCGGGGTATTTTGGCGGCAAGATTGATGAGCGACTCAATTTTCTGACTAACGTTTTCTTGGTGTTTCCGCAGCTCCCCTTGCTCATTGTGCTCGCTGCCTTTTTGGGGCAGGTGGGGTCTGTGGTGATAACGATTTTACTGGGGTTGACCTCCTGGCCGTGGGGGGCGCGCGTTATTCGTGCGCAAACCATGGCGATTCGTAACAAAGAATTCATCCTTGCCGCCGAGGTAATGGGTGAGTCCAAGTTCCGAATTATAATGGTCGAGATTTTGCCTAACCTTGTCTCCATTGTGTTTGGCGGCTTCTTGGGTGCTGTCATTTATGCGATGGGCTCCGAGGCAGGGTTGGGTATTTTAGGCTTGGGCGACGCAACCGAAGTGAGCTGGGGTTCCATGCTCTATTGGGCGCAGACGTCCTCGGCGCTATATACCGGCGCGTGGTGGGAAATGATGGTGCCTGCATTGGCACTGGCCATCACTGGCGGTGGGCTAGCGCTAATCAATATGTCTATTGATCAGGTGAGCAATCCGAAACTGAAAACGGGTCCTCACATGAAGCTGTGGCATAAATTGAAAAAAATCGCCGACAAGAAGAGGGGTTTGTAATGTCAAAATTATTAGAAATCAATAACCTCTGTGTCGACTACGTATCACCGAACGGCATCGCGAGAGCCGTCAACAATGTAAGCATTTCGATTGCGGAAGGCGAAACACTGGGTATCGCGGGTGAGTCAGGGTGCGGGAAAAGCACGTTGGCCTTTGCCATTTCACGTCTACATAAAGCGCCAGCGCTGATCTCTGAAGGGGAAATCCTCTACAAAGGTCAAGACGTGTTGAAGATGAGCGATAAAGCACTGCGTGAATTCCGTTGGAATGAAGTGTCTGTGGTGTTTCAAAGTGCGATGAACTCGCTGAATCCTGTTATCACCATTGGTGAGCAATTGACCGACGTGATGCTGGCTCACAAGAAGGTCACTCCTAAACAGGCTTATGAAAAAGCCGCTGAATTGCTGCAAACCGTGGGTATTCACCCTGATCGCTTGTCGGCGTTTCCGCATCAGTTGAGCGGTGGCATGCGTCAACGTGTGGTGATTGCGGTTGCACTCGCGCTGGAGCCAAAACTGATCATCATGGATGAGCCAACGACGGCGTTGGATGTGGTGGTCGAGAGAGAAATCTTGAATGAGCTTTATGATCTTAAAGCCAAATTTGGATTTTCAATCCTGTTCATTAGCCATGATTTGAGCTTGATGGGTGAAATTGCCGATCGTATCGGCGTGATGTACGCGGGCAACATGATTGAGTTGGGCGATGCCAAAACCGTGTTTAAAGAGCCGCAGCACCCCTACACGCAGGGGTTAATTTCCTCTTTCCCGACGATTCATGGACCAAAAGAGCGCCTGTATGGCATTCCGGGAAACCCTGTGAATTTGCTTCAAATTCCGCAAGGCTGCAATTTCCAAGCACGCTGCAGCCATTGCTTTGCGCCATGTACCGAAGATGAACCCGTGCTAAAAACGATTGCGCCTGAGCATCATGTTTCGTGTCATTTGGTATAGGGAGGCTTAAGCATAGTGATTGATATTAATGAGCCGATTCTCTCTATCAAAAACTTGATGATGGATTTTCGCATTGGGCATTCAAAGTCCAATCTAATGCGCGCCGTTAACGATGTGTCCTTTGACCTCAACAAAGGCGAAGCCCTTGCCATAGTAGGCGAGTCGGGGTCGGGTAAGAGCACGGGCGCGCGTATTCTCAGCCGTATTTATAAAGAAACGGGCGGCAGCATTACCTTCAAAGGTAAATCACTGGCTGACTATGTGTCTGAACATGGCGAGCTGGAATATGCGCGACAGGTGCAAATGATATTCCAAGACCCGTTCAGTTCGCTGAATCCGGTACACAATATCTATCACCATATTGCTCGCCCGTTATTGATTCATAAGCGTGCGAACAAGCAAAACTTGGCAGAAAAAGTCTATGCCCTGCTAGAGCTTGTGGGCTTAACGCCAGCCGTCGAAACGGCGCAAAAATTTCCGCACGAGCTGAGTGGAGGGCAGCGCCAACGTGTTGCCATTGCGCGTGCAATCGCTGTCGATCCTGAAGTGATTTTGGCAGATGAACCGATTTCAATGCTGGACGTCTCTGTGCGCCTTGGCATTTTGAATTTGATGGCCGATCTCAAAGAGAAACATGGGATCGCCTTCATGTATATCACACACGATATTGCAACAGCGCGCTATTTTGCCGAGAAGACCGCAGTTATGTATGTGGGTCATATGGTGGAATGGGGTGAAAGTGACAGCGTGACTCAAAACCCGCAACATCCTTACTCAAAGCTACTGCTTTCAGCAGTGCCGGAAGTGGGTAAAGCGGGGCGTCGCGATTTGTCGGTTAAAAAAGGTGATATTCCGTTATGGAAGCCTAGCAGTGTCGGTTGTCCGTTTGCTTCACGTTGCCCAATAGCAACTGAAGCATGTACGCAATCCATGCCAGAGGCGACGGTTGTTCGTCCTGGACATTATGTTAGGTGTCACCACCTCTAAATCGCTTTAAACTAGACATGTCCCGATGGGAGATTGACGTCTGCATCGGGATATTATTTGACTAGAAAAGAAAGCGCTTTCTTTTTGTAGGAACCAAGAAATATGGACAAGTGTTTTAAGTTGACAACTGCGCCCGTGAAAGGGCAATTCGTAGATAGTAAGGGCGAGCGCTTCTATCGCATCGAGAATGTTGATCACATGCCTGCGTTTTTCATGAGCGTAGTCTCGGCCAATGATCATTGGCTATTTGCATCATCAACAGGCAGTCTGTCCGCCGGACGTGGTAATCCAGAAAATGCGATTTTCCCGTACCGTTCGGTCGATTTAATTCATGAGAGTGCGGATAACACCGGCCCTAAAACGTTCATACGCCTCGAAGACGACGGCGGTGACGTAGTGACATGGGAACCGTTCAATCCGCAACACGATGGAAAATTCTCCGTTAGCCGTAATCTCTATAAGAACATTACGGGTGACAAAGTGATCTTCGAAGAAATTAACCAAAGCTTACGCTTAACGTTCCAGTACAGCTGGGAAAGTGGCAACAGTGTTGGGTTTGTTCGTCGCAGTGAGTTAACCGATTTCTCGGGTGAACACCGTGTTGTTGAAATACTCGATGGCGTGCAAAACGTGTTGCCAAACAGCGCGCCAATGGCAGCGTTGCAAACACGCAGCGCCTTGGTTGACGCGTATAAATGGAATGAGAGAGAGCAAGGCTCATCTCTGGCGCTCTATAGCATGTATGCCAAACTGAGTGACCGAGCAGACCCTGCCGAAGCCTTGCTGACCAATACGATATTCAGCATTGATAGTGATGATTCGGAAATCTTACTGTGCAGCCAGCAGCTTTCTGCATTTAAACGCGGTGACGTGCTCGTCGATGAAACACTTACCCGTGGTGTTCGTGGTTCTTACTTTATTCACAAGGTCGTGACACTCAAAGGCGGCGAGTCCAACCAATGGCTTTTGGTTCTGGATACCGGTAAAGATCACGCCGATATTGTGGCGCTGCGTGAGCAACTGACTGATAAAGCAGCGTTACTGGATCACATTGAACAAGATATTGAAGAAAACCGTAAAGAGCTGGTCGAGTTAATCAGCGCTGTTGATGGTTGGCAGTTCTCGGCCGATGAAGCAACCAGCAACCACCATTATGCCAACGTGTTGTTTAACGCCATGCGTGGCGGTGTATTTGAGCAAGGCTACACGCTGCGTAAAGAAGACGTCATGACTACTGCTGAGCAGACCAACCAATATGTGTATCAGCGCAATCACGCGTTCTACAGTGCGTTACCTGAGCGCTTTACGCAAAGTGAGCTGATTAAATTGGCGGAACAGGCGGATGACATTCAGTTGGTACGCTTGTGCTACGAATATCTGCCGCTCACATTTGGTCGTCGCCATGGCGATCCAAGCCGACCTTGGAACCACTATGACATCAAAGTGAAGGACAAAGAGGGCAACCCTTTACTGGCCTATCAAGGTAACTGGCGTGACATCTTCCAAAACTGGGAAGCGCTCGCATTGAGCTACCCTAGCTACTTGCGCTCATTCATTGCTAAATTTGTGAATGCTTCAACGGTGGATGGCTATAACCCATACCGCATCACCAAAGACGGCATTGATTGGGAAGTTCTTGAGCCTGACGACCCATGGAGCAACATTGGTTATTGGGGCGATCACCAAATCATCTACTTGCTGAAGTTCCTAGAATGGTCAGAGCGTTTCGAGCCTTCACAACTCTCGGCGAACTTAACGCGTGAAATCTATAGCTACGCGAACGTACCTTATGTAATTGGTGATACTCACACGCTGTTTGATACGCCAAAAGACACGGTATCGTTTGATACTGAGCTTCAGACAAAAACTGAAAAACTGGCAGCCATGATTGGTAGCGATGGCAAATTGTTATTGGATTCAGACCGTGAAGTGTATCTGGTTAACTTGTCCGAAAAGCTGCTCGTTCCGTTGCTATCAAAACTGAGCAACTGGGTTGTTGACGGCGGTGTGTGGCTGAATACCCAGCGCCCAGAGTGGAATGATGCGAACAACGCCATTGTTGGTAATGGTTTGTCGATGGTGACTCTGTACTACATGCGTCGTTATGTTGAGTTCTTGCAGGGTGTTTTTGAGAATGCGCCTGAGAAGATTCGCCTGTCCTCTGAAGTGGCAACATGGCTTAAAGAAACAACTGACATCTTGAATCGCGCATTGCGTGATGTGAAGAAAAAAGCTGTGACGCGTCAAACCAAACACAAATTGCTGACTGAGTTGGTTGAAGCTGCAAGCAACTATCGTCATCAGGTTTATCATCAAAATGGCTTCTCAGGCAAAGAGCATGTCAATCTCTCTGATATCTCTGCATTGCTATCAACGAGCCTAGATCTTCTGCACAGCAGTACATTGGCGAATGTTCGTGAAGACGGCCTATTCAATGCGTACAACGTGGTTCAATACAGCAATGAATCGGTTGAATCATTGCCGTTGTACCCGATGCTTGAAGGGCAAGTGGCGGCGTTGAGTTCTGGGGCATTGAGCAGTGCTCAGGCGGTCTCTCTGCTTGACCACTTGTTTAGCAGCGATATGTATCGCGCGGATCAGAAGTCATTCATGTTGTATCCAGATCGTGAATTGCCAACCTTTATGAACCGTAACTGCATTTCGTCAGATGCAGTGAAAGAGCATGAACTTTTGTCCGAAATGCATGCAAAAGGCGATAAGCGCATTATCAAATCTGACCAAAATGGTGTGTTCCACTTCCGAGCAGATTTTGAAAACTCAGGCTCGCTGAATCAAGCGCTCACGGTACTGCGCGGCGAATACCCGCATATCGTGGATGCCCAATTTGACGATGTATTAGCGCTTTACGAAACGGTGTTCAATCACAAGGAGTTTACGGGTCGCTCAGGCACTATGTTTGGTTATGAAGGCCTTGGGTGCATCTACTGGCACATGGTGTCTAAGCTGTTGCTTGCTGTGCAAGAAGTGTACTTCGCGAGCTTCAATGAAAAGCCAGATAGCGATGAGACTAAAGCCTTGGCAGCACATTACTATCGTGTACGTGACGGCATTAGCTTCAATAAAACGCCGAGTGAATACGGTGCGTTCCCTGCAGACCCTTATTCCCACACGCCAAAACATGCAGGCGCTCAGCAGCCTGGTATGACAGGGCAGGTGAAAGAAGAAGTGATCACACGTTTTGGCGAGTTGGGTGTGCTTGTTGAACAAGGCGCAATTCGTATCGCTCCATCACTGTTGAAGAAACATGAGTTCAGCGTGAAGCCTGCTACGTTCGGCTTTGTTCGCCCAGATGGAACGTCGGAAAACCTCGCACTAAACGCCGGTGAACTTGCGTTTACCTACTGTCAGGTGCCTTTCTTGTATCGCTTGACGGATAAGCAGCAAACGCAAATCGTGGTTAAAATGACATCAGGTGAGGTCATCGTCGTTGATGGGACGACCCTTTCTGCTGCAATTTGCAAACACATCTTTACGCGTTCGGGTGACGTGGAGAGTGTGACGGTTGATGTACCTGAAAGCGTGCTTTACGCAAGCTAAACGGTGTGATTCTCACACAAATAAAAACAGCCGCAAATGCGGCTGTTTTTTTATGTTTATTTAGCGTTTATGAGTTTGCTTGACGCAAAGCGTCAACGGGCTCATTTACTTCTGTACTGATATTATTTACCGAACCGCGTTCCATCAGTGTGGGGAACAATCGCTTTGTTACGTTTGTGAGCGGTTTGCCATTGAGGATGTTGAGTACGCCTCTGGCTGCTTCACAGGCCATTTCTTCTAGTGGGAAGTTGATGGTAGAGAGGCTTGGTGTCATGTATTGGCTGTAGGCATGGTTATCAAAGCCAACAATGGAAATGTCTTTGCCCACTTGCAAGCCGCGATCGTGGCAAACACCATATGCGGCAAGGGCGATGCTGTCATTGAGGCAGAAGATTGCGGTGATGTCATCGTCTCTGTCCATCAAACGACGAATGGCCGTGTCATTGCCGTCATGATCAAAACGACCTTCAATCACCAAATTCTGATCATAGGTAATGCCATATTTTGTCAGTGCATTACGATAACCTTGAAGGCGCTCTCGGCTATCTATTTTACTCAACTGACCCGTAATACAGCCAATGCGACGGTGACCGTTTTTGATCAAATACTCGGTCGCAATGTACCCACCCCATTCGTTGTCCATGCAGATGCATTGATCTGAAATCTCGGGAATGTAGCGGTTCATCAGCATGGTGGCCGGCGTTTTATCGACGATCTTCAGGATGTCAGCATCACTCAGCATGTCTGAGGTTAATACCAAACCATCAATTTTTTTCGCATTGAGGAAATGAATAGACTCTTGTTCTTCTTCATATTGCTCATGGCCGCTGGTGATGATCAAATGGTAGTTTTGTTGTCTTACTACTTTTTCGACATGGTGCATCAGAGGACCGAAATAGGGACCATCAAATGTGCCGACAAGCATACCAATGCTATGTGAACGGTTGGACGCCAGAGCTTGTGCGAATGCATTGGGTTGATACCCTAGCGTTTCGATGGCTTCAAAAACCTTAACGCGGTTCTTCTCCTTGACGGAAGCGTGGCCATTGAGTGCTCGTGACACGGTTGACTGAGAAACGTTCGCGAGCTCAGCCACCTCTTTTATGGTGATCAAAAGTATGTTCCTTTTCGTACCTATAT
This sequence comes from Enterovibrio calviensis DSM 14347, assembly GCF_000621165.1. Lineage (GTDB taxonomy): Bacteria > Pseudomonadota > Gammaproteobacteria > Enterobacterales > Vibrionaceae > Enterovibrio > Enterovibrio calviensis. Next base: position 18,772 of record NZ_JHZA01000007.1, read on the forward strand.
GCGTCTCAGTGTGCCAGTGGTATGAGACAAACCCTAAAACCTGTGTTCAACCGCCAAATAACGATTCAGTACCATTCTTTGGCGTTTGAATTTGAATTGCCATTTAAGGTACAGCCTCAGAAAAAGCATCCTCGCCCGTTTGAATTACGCGTCTTTAGGTATGCAACCGATACTTTTGACATGAATGACGCCTGATTTCTAGTTTGAAAGCGCTTGCACGTGACCTAAATGAAGTTGTTTACATTTTTGATACTGACGTCTTTATAAAGTGTCATAGCCAGAGGGCATTTTGAGAGGAAAATAATTTTTTTTTCATTTGATGTTGAGAAATTGTGAATTAGGTCAAATAATTTAAGACTCATAGGGAGTGATGAGTATGTCCGAAATGTTGCAACAGTATCCAATCATTAATGGAAAAGAGATCCATGTGAGAACGTGGAACCCTGAAGGCGGGGAAACGGTGATCTGTTGGCATGGTTTGGCGCGCAATAGCATTGATTTCGTCGCGATTGGTGATGAGCTTGCGGCTAAGGGCTACCGCGTTATCGCACCGGACACCTTGGGGCGCGGGCTGTCTCAATGGGCTGACTCTCCAAAACGTGAATACAGTTATGCCAATTATCTTGAAATGGCCACGGCGATTATGGATTTCTATCGCTGTGAACGTGTGCACTGGGTAGGCACCAGCATGGGTGGCTTGATTGGTATGCTGCTGGCCGCTAGTGAGGAAGAGAGTGAGCGGATAGGATCATTGGTTCTCAATGATATCGGCCCTGAAGTGCCAACTGATGCGCTAAAACGCATTGTTAGCTATGTAAAGGAATCCATGGTTTTTCAGCGCTACAGTGAGATAAACCAATATCTACAGACACTTTATCAACCATTTGGCCCGCATACCTCCCAAGAGTGGCAGTTGATGATTTCAGCGTCCATAAGACGCTTAGATGGCGGCGGCTACACGACGCATTATGATCCCGAAATTCTTGCTGGCTACGACGCCAATGCCCCAGTGCTGAACTTGTGGCGACAATTTGCAAAATTGGCGCAACCAACAATGCTCATGCACGGCTTGCATTCTGACGTGCTCACCAAAGACATTGTTAAGCGTATGCGCGAAGTCCAACCGCATATGGCGGTCAATTACTACTTAGGCTGTGGCCACGCGCCTAATCTCTTTTATCAGTCATACCGAAAAGATGTGGTTCACTTCATTGAAAGTCATTCTTTAGGGGATGGCATGATGAGAGAACCCAATAGGGACGCGAGCTAGTTTCGTGCCACGAAAGTCAAAGCGTTAACTCGCGCTAAGTTAACTTCCCCGAAAGTGCCATACGGATGTTCGTTGATGGCTTTGATGTCTGGCTATGGCTTCGATGCCTCAATATGGCGTTGACGTGCCGCTATTCCTTTGATGCCCAAAGGTGCAAGAGTTCGGTGGCAATGGTTGCCCCAGCTAACGCGGTGATATCAGCACTGTCGAAGGGCGGGCTCACTTCAACAACATCCATTCCTACTAGGTTTATGCCGCGAAGAGATCGCAATATGCGTAGTGCTTTGTCTGACGTAATGCCGCCAATAACGGGGGTGCCAGTTCCTGGCGCGAAGGCGGGATCTAAACAGTCGATATCAAAGGTCACATAAACCGGCAATGCGCCAACTAATGCTTTGATATGGTTAGCGATATCCTCAGGTGTCATGTCGTTTGCTGCTTCTGCGCAAATGACATTGAAATCATGGTTATCTCGGTCATAGTCGGTGCGAATGCCAATTTGCACTGACGATGATGGGTCAATGAGCCCTTCTTTGGGGGCGTGATAGAACATGGTGCCATGATCGTATCGACTGCCTTGGCTGTATGTATCGGTGTGAGCGTCGAAATGTATCAATGCCATCAGCCCAAACTTTGTATGATGGGCGCGAAGTAAGGGGAGTGTGACAAAGTGATCGCCCCCCAGTGTAAGTAAAGCTTTGTCTGACGCTAATATCTGACCTGCTGCGGACGCCGCCATATCGACGAAATTCTCACTGTCTCCACAACTAAACACCAGATCACCCGCATCGACAATATTGCAGCGATCTCTGAGATCAAATGGCCACGGATAACGAAACGCTTCCCACGCCAAATTGACCGATGCGCGTCGTATAGCATCAGGTCCCAATCGTGTTCCCGGACGGCCCGTTGTCGCCATGTCGTAGGGCATACCGAGCACCACAACATCAGCGTCTGTAGCGGTAGGGTCTTGCACCATCGGAAGACGAAGAAATGAATAGGCGTTGGAATAAAGGGAATCATCTTTTCTCTCAAATACATTTTCCATAACAACCTCTTTAAATGTTTGAGTCTTTGCGTGTTGGCAAGTAGATAGAGTCAGTGAGCTGGCAGCTTTCTTTTTCAAAGTAGCAGGATGAAAAAAATGCTCTGTCTATTTTCTGCGGCAGTGGACAAATGGCTGCAATGTTTGAAAGGGCAAGTCCCAAAATGTGAGACTGGCTAGCTTGTTGCTGGGTGAATGGAAATCTTAACCATGATGTCTGGTTTATTGGTCTATAACAACATCAGACGAAAAACCGCTAACGATGAAATCAGACTTTGAGAATTTCCCTTTATACGATTAAGGAAACAACATGGCGACGACACGTAAAAAGAAAAAACCAACGGTATGCTTGGTATTGCAAGGTGGTGGGGCGCTAGGGGCTTATCACATTGGTGCTTATCAAGCACTGACGGAAGCAGGTTTCACGCCTGACTGGTTTGCTGGTATTTCGATTGGTGCGCTCAACGCGGCGATACTCGCGGGGAATACGCCGGATAAACGACTTGGTCAGCTTGAGACATTCTGGGAACGTATTTCTCGCCCAGGCACAGATATTGAGATCCCTCCGTTCTTTGCACAAGCATTCAACAGTGCCAGCGCACAGCAAGCGCTGATGTTTGGTCAGCCTGACTTTTTTACCCCGCGTCCAGTCAACCCATGGCTTGCGCCTGCAGGCGAAGGCGCGACCAGCTTCTATGACACAACGCCGCTGTTTTCAACACTCAGTGATCTCGCTGATTTTGACATGATCAATAAAGGCGAAGCGCGTTTAACCGTCGGGGCGACACGCGTCACCGACGGCGAGTTGGTCTTTTTTGATAGCAAAACTGACACTATTGAGCCTGCTCATGCAGTGGCGAGTGGTTCATTGCCACCTGGCTTCCCCGCGACCCAAATTGGTGAAGACCATTACTGGGATGGCGGCGTGGTATCGAATACGCCCCTGAACGGCATTTTGGATCTGGCTGACGACGAAGACTTATTGATCTTCATGGTGGATTTGTGGAATGCCAATGGAGAGTTACCACAAACCATGAGTGAAGTGCTGTGGCGTGAGAAGGAAATTCAATATGCCAGCCGTTCCTGCGAGCATATCGAAGCCTTGGTGGCTAAACGTAACCTTGACCAGATCTTGGCAACGTCACCCGATATTGTTGCGAGCCAGCAAGTTCCTGACAAAACATCGCTGAATGTCGGTAAGAAGATCGATATCGTACATATCACGTTTGATCCGCTTCAAGGCCATATTCCGCTCAGCGATGCAGAGTTCTCTCGCCGTTCTATTCGTTTGCGTCGTGACAGTGGCTACGCAGACATGAAGCAAGCCATTGCTGAATCACCTTGGACACAAGACAACGAAGGATTACCGGCGCATTTCTACCGTCGCCATCGTGATGGAAGTTGGTTAGAGAACAATACGCAAGATAAGCCACAAGGAAAGGCGTTGGACAAAGCCTCTTAAATTGAACACCCTCAGCGTGTTTGGGTATAACCAAAACACGCTGATGACTAACGCAAAAAGCCCCAGAAATGGGGCTTTTCACTTTCTCTCACAGGGCAGTGGTATATCGCGAGGATCAATCGCGATAATGTGGAGAATCTTTGCTATATCGCCTTCGACAACTTAAAGCGTCCTACAGAGCGTTGGAACTGACTGACAAGACCATTCACTTCACGCGCCGATCCTTGTACATCAGACGCGGATTGGTGGTTGTTATTGGCCATGTCTGCAATATCTTGAATACGATGTGCGAGCTCTTGATTGGCTTGGGATTGTTCGTGCAGCGAGCGTGACACCTCTTCGATGATATTAATCAGATCTTGGGATTTCTGATGCATCTCTCGAACCGTTTGTTCCGCTGAGTGGGTTTGCGACATGTTGTCATTCACCACTAGCACGCTGTCTTCGATATGGCTGACAGTGGTTTCGATACCCGAGCGAAGCTCTTGAATGGTCGATGCAATCTGCTTGGTAGAATCAGATGTTCGTACCGCGAGGTTTCGTACTTCGTCAGCAACTACCGCAAAGCCTCGGCCTTGGTCGCCTGCTCGAGCAGCTTCAATGGCAGCATTCAGTGCAAGCAAGTTGGTTTGTTCCGCGACGTCATTGATCACACTGATAATGCCCTCAATCTCCTTAGAATGCTGATCAAGTTCGGACACTGCGGTACTGGAACGCTGGGATTTTTCCGACATTTGGTCCATGTTGGCAATGGTGCGCTGCATACTGCTGGCGCCAGCCTGTGCTTGAATCCCACTGGCGTTGGAGAGCGATTTCATGGTGTCTGCGTCATGGGATATGGTGTTAATACTGGCAGCAAACTCTTCAACCAAAGCAGCAATACTGCCTGTGTCTTCTGATTGACGTGTCGACGCGCCCACAATGTGGTCAGACAGGTTTTCGAGCTTTGCGACTTCGTTATTGAGGTGGTTGGCTCCAGACGCAATGCTGGTCAACGTCTCTTCAAAGGCATTCATCAGGTTATTAAACGCGCGGCCTAAATCGGCAATCTCGTTCTTACCTTGAGGGCGGAAGCGTACAGTTAAGTCGAGGTTTCGTTCAGCATCTTGCAACAAGCCTTGCAGGCGACTCATTGGTGTGGTGATACTTGTCGCTATGGTGACTGAGATGGCGATCAGAACCAAGGCAATCGCACCGACGAGCAGCAGCAGTCGTTGCACGTCTTGGTAGAACACTGCGTCGACGTCATCCACATACAATCCCGTATTCAATACCCAGCCCCAAGGAGAGAAGGGCAGTGAGTAAGCCACTTTTGGATAAGGTGTATCGTCTTGGCCAGTCTTTTTCCAATGGTAGGTGACGAATCCGCCGCCGTTCTTGGCCATGTCTACTTGATCACGAATGATGTAGACACCATTCACATCTTTCAAATCAACTAAATTTCTGCCGATCAGATTGGCTGAGATTGGGTGATGGATCATGTCTGAGTTCAGACTATAAATCATGAAGTAGCCATTTTCGCCATAACGCATTGCGTCGAGCGCATTGATGGATTGCTGCTTGGCTTGCTCCATCGAGATCTCGCCATTTTGCGCTTGTTGATAATAGCGTGAGACCAAACTTTGTGCGGTTTCGACTAATACTTGAATTTGGTTCTTGCGTTCATCCATCATGTTGTCCCTTTTTAGAACAAGGGAGATGGTGGTGACTGAAACCAAAGACAGCACAGCAATGGCAATGATGAGCGATAACCGTTGCCTAATCGACAGGGCATTCATAATCGTCGTCCTTAAGTGATAGTTAACTCACTAAATAAAATGGAAATTATCTGTATTGAATGTAGCACTCGCGCATCGTCTTGCTAGGAATTAAAACGAACACTTGAATCGGTGAATGCGGTAATGAATTGAAGAATGAATGTGTGAATTAATGGACAATCAGGCAGCGAAAGGGCTGCAGGCTGATACAGTTGTCATTGATTCGGCCTGTGAATTTTTTATTGCAAATTATGTCATTTGATAAATGTGAACTAAGGCGACTTGATGGGGGATCTTTGTTGGTGTAATGTGGGAAAATGTCGATGAAATGTAGGCTTTAGAAATCGGCTTGGTAACCAAATTTGATGATTGAATTTATAATCCCATAAAAAGTGGGTGCTTATCATGTTTGGCGCTACCCGTCCTTGACCGATTGGTTTAGACTACCGCCCTCTTTACCCATGTGAACCGAGGTAATCATCATGTCTTTACCAAATTGCCCGCAGTGCAACTCTGAATACACCTACGAAGATGGCGCACTATATGTATGTCCTGAGTGTGGTCACGAGTGGTCACAAGATGCTTCTGCAGATGAAGATGTAAAAATCATCAAAGATTCGAACGGCAATGTCCTGCAAGACGGTGACACTGTTACTGTTATCAAAGACCTGAAAGTGAAGGGTTCTTCACTGGTGGTTAAAGTGGGTACAAAAGTTAAGAATATCCGTCTAGTAGATGGCGATCACGATATCGATTGTAAAATCGACGGTGTCGGCGCAATGAAGCTGAAATCTGAGTTCGTGAAAAAAGTGTAATTGACACAAACTGAACTGAAAAAACCGCGCTGCGATGCATGCGCGGTTTTTTTATGCCTGCGGTTTAGAAAACGAAAGGTTACTTGGGTATAGAATGGCGTGAGAGTGAACGATTCTCACTCGAACTCGTATTGGAGAATGAATCATACCGATCTAACAAACTGGAGGCCGTGTGGCGAACAACGATAGCAGCAATGATGGAAAGAAAATCCCGAGCCACCGACTCAGTCGTGTCGGCATGTTTGGCTCTGTTGTTACCAAGGTCGCGACCAATATGGCGGCAGAAGGTGCAAAACAACTCCTGTCTGGGAAACGACCTTCCGCCAAACAGCTTCTGTTAACGCCAAAGAACATCGCCAGTGTTACCGACCAGCTCGCGCAACTTCGCGGTGCAGCCATGAAAGTCGGCCAATTGCTGAGTATGGACACGGGAGACGCGCTGCCCAAAGAGCTAACAGACATACTTGCAAAGCTGCGTTCTGATGCTGCTCCTATGCCGGCAAAACAGCTCGCCAATGTTTTGGAAACGGAGTGGGGGAAAGATTGGCAAAAGCACTTTATCTCATTCACTTTCAAGCCCCTTGCCGCCGCATCCATCGGGCAAGTGCATTTTGCCTATGGTGACGACGCGTCAGAACTGGCGGTTAAAGTGCAATATCCTGGTATCAAAAAGAGTATCAGTAGCGATGTGGACAATGTTGTTACCTTGCTGCGGCTGACAGGGCTCGTTCCTAAGGAAGTGGACTACAAAAGCCTGCTCGAAGAGGCGAAGAAACAACTGCACGACGAAGCCAATTATGAATTAGAAGCCGAGATGGCTGACGCGTTTTATCACCATCTTCAGGGGGATAAGCGGTTCATCGTACCTAAGGTATACAAAGCGCTCACCACGCCGTCGATCCTGACCATGAGCTTCGAGAAAGGTGACCCCATTGAAACCCTGCACGACATTCCACAAGATCAGAGAAACAAACTGGTAACGGACTTGTTTGAGCTTTTGTTCAAAGAAGTCTTTGAATTTAAGCTGGTGCAAACTGACCCTAACTTTGCTAACTACCTATACCAAAAAGAGACGCAAAAGCTTGTCTTGCTTGATTTCGGCGCAACCCGTCGATACAACGACATCATCAGTCGGGGTTATCAAAAGTTGCTGACCTTCGCGATTCGCAATGACCGTCAAGGCGTAAGTGATGCTATGGCACAAATTGGCTTCTTCAGTGACCATATTTTCCCTGCCCAGAAAGACGCCGTGGTCAATATGGTGATGACAGCATGTGAACCCATGCAATATGACGGGGCGTATGACTTCGGTAACACTGACCTTGGTAGCCGGATTCATGATGCAGGCATGGCGCTCAGCATGGAGCAAGGTTATTGGCACACTCCTCCAGCCGATGCATTGTTTTTGCACCGTAAGATAGGAGGTTTATTTTTGCTAGCAGCAAGGCTTAATGCGCAGGTGGATATAAGAGCTGCCTTCAAACCCTATCAATGGCAAACACCTCCGACACATATACCCAAGCAGGTTGGCTAGCCTCATCTCTTTGATATTTTTCATCTTGTCATATGGGTGTAGCAGGTAGAATATAGGCTTAGCCTCAAACTTTTGGTTTCCCTGTTTTGAAAAAATACAGAGGAGAGGCCAAAGTGAAGTTACCTCAACATATGGAATTCATTTATGCCAAGTCGCATCTATCATCACCTCGAAACCCTATGGGATTATCATCAACTTGGTCATGCTCCACAGCCCTCAGATTGTATTTTCGTTTTGGGCAGTAACGATGTACGCGTTGCAGAATATGCTGCTGCTCTATATCGACAAGGCTTTGCCCAATACATCATGGTGTCAGGTGGATTTGGACGATTCACGCAAGATCAGTTTGAGAAAACCGAGGCTGAAACCTTTGCCGAGGTACTGATTGATGAAGGCGTGCCTGAGTCGGCTTTGATATTGGAAACGCAAGCCACTAACACGGGTGAAAACGTGACCTTTTCTCATAAGTTGATGCGAGAAAAAGGGCTAGATTTTAAAAAGATGCTGCTTGTACAAAAACCGTTCATGGAACGCCGCGCCTACGCGACTTTCGTCAAGCAATGGCCGAGCGAATGCGACTCTATTTTGGTGACGTCCCCACCGATCTCGCTGGTGGAATACCCAACCGAAGATATTCCGTTTGATATGGTGGCAGAAGCCACGGTTTCTGATTTCGAGCGCGTACGTGATTACCCAGCCCAAGGCTTTCAAATCGAACAAACCATTCCTGCACACGTGACCGCAGCGTATAACGAAATCAAAAAGCAGGGTTTGTGGTGAATGCTGCGGGGGATACTCTGTAATATCCATATAAAACGGCGCTATAAACTCTATCGAGTATGAAAAAATTTGCGAGCAGGCGAATGTTCAACCTGAAAGCTTCTTAAGCGCTAACAAAGCTTCTTAAGGGAAGCTTTGTTAGCGCTTAAGAAAATATGAGCGAAAGAAGCGGGCTTAATCGAAGTCTGAAGGATCCCTTCATAATTCGCCCAGCCCTACCGTATGTGCAAGTCTTTGATATTCGATCATAGCCCATTGATATGGCTGCTCATTGTTTAGTGGATGGATTTTTTGATATTGATTACCCAGCAATTATCGAACATTGTGGCGTCAAGTTTGAACTTCGATATTAAATTTTATTTGAGTACCTTAACAGTTTTCCGTTTTATTCAATCATGACAAAAAACGACCCTCGAAGGGCCGTTTTCATTTTTTATTAAAGCTATAACCAAACGTTGTTGATTAAACGATATCAATACCAGATTGCGTCACATGCTCAGCATCGGTCCAGACGGTAATTTGAGCACTACTATCTGAGTCTTTAGTAAAAACGTACGCTTGTAGATCGGCGGCTTCAACCGACGTTAATCCCATTTGTAGCAGCATCTCTGGAGAAATGTCGGCGTTGGAGGTGCCTGCAGCCTCATAGCTCCAGTTTGTGCCAACAAGGTTGAGTGTGTCGTCACCCTCTCCAAAATACGCAACAAAGCCATCCCAATTGCTACGATCGATGTCATCAGATTGTGCAAAGATAGCATGTTCATTAACGGTAACGGTTTGATCTCCTGTGTCACCAATGACGGCTTCAACACCAGAAATGACATTGCCCTTGATGCTGGCGTCTGATTGATATGCTTCACCTGTAAAATCGGCATGAACATCACCATTTACTTTGACAATGTCAAAGCTGGTTGTCGCAGCGTAAACCTTCGTATTGACTTCACGGCCAGTTGAACTGGTAGATGTGCTGCCATCGAAGTCATTCACATCGAAGATAAGCGTATCACTACCAATTCCGCCACGATAACTGTCAACACCTGTGCCACCATCGAGTGTGTTGTTGTGTCCGTTGCCGGCAAACAGATAGTCGTTACCTGCTCCCCCCAGTAATGTATTGCTGCCAGCACTGCCGAACAACTGGTCATCGCCAGCACCGCCGTCTAAGGTGTCATTTCCGGCTTTGCCGTGCAAAATATCGTTACCATCTCCGCCATCTAAGCTGTCATTACCAAGACCACCTCGAAGGTCGTCGTCACCGGCATCACCGCTTAGTTGGTCGTCACCACGTCCGCCGAAGATAAGGTCATTTCCTTCGCCACCTGAGATCGTGTCTTCGCCAAGTCCACCATAGACAATGTCATCACCGCCTTCAGCTGAAATAGTATCGTCATCAGGTTGGTTTGGAAGGAATTGATTGACGTAAATATCAAACGTTGTATCGACGAAATCCCCGCTGCCTAGATTCCAGCGATCATCCCAGATACTAGTATCTCCATCGATTAGCTCATGGTCTTGCCCATCGCCGTTTTCGTTTGCTTGAGAAACGTAAACGATCGATTCAATCGGACCTTGAGCAACAATAGGAACCTGACCAGAAATATCCAAGGTGACTTCGCCATCAACAAAGCCCTGTGAGGCGCCATCCGGAATAAGGAACAGACTCAGAGACGTTGCACCTTGAGTATCCACGTCATAATCATTGGCGATGGTCGCGGTTTGTGCATTCGACGCCAGCACTTCCGCTTTGAGGATGTTTCCGCTGCTATCGAGGAGAAAATATCCGATTGAGTTATTGAATTCAGTGTCGTTAGTGAAATTCGATAGGCTGATATTGAATGTGTCGCCATTGCTTACATCATATGTGCCATCAGTGTTTCTTGAGCTTGGCGAGGCGCCGTTGGCTAGCTCCCCCCCAATAATGACATCATTGCCATCACCACCATTGAGAACATCGTTACCCGCTAAACCATAGATGGTGTCGTCGGTAGAGGTGCCATTCAGTGTATCGTTTTGGTCGGTACCAATAATAGAAGCCATTTTTCATTGCCCTGTGTATAGATAGAGTCGAAGCTCTGCAACTGACATTCATTAAAATTCCCAACACCTTTTATGTTCGCCACCACGATAAGATCGTGATGCGGTTATTCGCCGTGTGGCCGATGTTTTATGTTGTGTTGAGTGAGAATGTACTGAGAAGACCGACGACATTCTGGTCAAGTACATAGGCAGAATGTAAATGTACAATTTTCTATGACAAGGGATAGGCTGTTAATTAAGTGGAATATGGAAAATAGTCTTATTTAAGTGTGAGCATATTCTTCTTAAAGCATGTAGTACGGTTTAATGTAAGTGCCAATAAAGAGGGGGAAAGACAATATGTTAAAAGGGCTCACTTCCTTGTTAATCGCCATTATTCTGCTTGTTTGGGAGCCAAGAAAACTAGAGTTTAGTGTGTATGGAGTTCGAGGTTGTCCCTTGTTGGCTTTATGGGTTGTATGAATAACTGACACCCAAATGCATGGTTAATTGTGCATTAAATTGTGATCGCGAATGTTGTTGATGAGGAGAATCTAGGCACTCTTCATCCTCTGGCAGATACCATGAACACCGAGTCTATGAAAACTCTTTTGACGCAGCTTGGCACTGAAATATAAAGATATGGCCCTAATGGGTTGTTCTAGGTGGGAAGGGGGTTGGATTGAGCGCCAGGAGGCAATTTATCCTAAGGCGATTCATCAGAAACAAAAAAAGCCGCGATTTATCATCGCGGCTTTGTGTTTTCTATCAGCAATGTTAGCTAAGCGTTCCGCTTACAAACCTTGCTGGTATTGGTCGTTTGTGTTGATTGGCACCATGGTAAACAATTCTTCGCGAACGCTGATGTCACCGTTGACCAGTTTCTCGAAGTGCTTAACGAGCTCAATCTTGTCTGCTTGTTCTTTAGAGCCACCACCGATGTTGGTTAAATCGATAAAGAACTCATCAAACAGGTAAGAAAGATCAGTGACGGCATCCATGTTCAAGAATTGCTCGTGGTTGTAGATGCTCGGGTAGCCACCTTTTTGTTTATCAACCGCAAACGAAATACCTTTCACATTGGTAATGGTCGTCGCTTTCTCACATCGCAACATACAGCCCGCTTCAATCGCTGGCTTGTTACATCCTACCGTTTGTTGGAAGAAGCACTGGCGGCTCGTCATCATCAAAATTGGGTGATAAATGCTGTACGCCAATTTGAAGTTTTCAGGACGACGGATTTGCTTCATTTGCACTTTGTTTATCTCGTTCGAAATAAACGCGCCAGCACAGTTCAGTGACTCTTTCAGGGTCACTAGGGCATGTGAGTTTGTGGTGTTGAGGAATGGGCCAGCCACCCATTCAATACCCATTTCAAAGGCCTTGTAAGCAATACCAGTATTGTTGGTCACGATGCGCGCCGGTTTGACCTCTTCGAGGACTTTTACTGCTTCATCGTAATCTTTACCGATAAGAACGGCTGGGAACCAAGGGATCAAGCGCGGGTTTTCTAAGAAGATATTGATGTATTTTCTATCACGCTTCTTAAAGCTCTCTGGCAACTTAAAGTAGATGTCAGCGTCAGTGACATCGCACACGTTCAAATCGGCAGTGTCAGCGATAAGCATTGATAGCTTGGGCTTTTCTTCCATTTTCGCGTGTTGCGGGAAGGCTGGCACTTCTACGTGTTTAATGAGATCTCGTGAGCCATTTAATAGGAACGCGATGCGATCTTTCATTTCTGTGATTTCACGGAAAGGAACCACTAAGTTGTCAGCCAACTCAGAGAAATCATAACCAAGTAATTCGTAGTTAGGGTTGATCACACCTTTGAAGCGCTTTTCGAGTTCTGCTGACGTGATTGCCTTTTCGCCAGCCTCTCTCAATAGAGCGGTTGATTGCACTGAAAAGGTATCGTGCACGTTGTTACTTGGCGTGACGACAACAACGAGAGGTTCACCCAATGCCGCTTTGAACGAGATGGTGACGGCAATTTTATCAATGCTCAGCGTTTCTACTTTCTCTCGTAGTGTTTCGCCTATCGCATTCTTGTCGTTATAGAGATCTGTTCTCACATCTTGAATTTGAACCACGTCAATCGCATTTCTCTGTTCAACAGCGTGGTTCACGCTGTTATCACGAGGATTGTCGATGAACATATCTCGGGTCAAATTGCCTTTCAAAAACTTGTTGGTTAAACCGCGGTTAAACACTTTGTGAAGGTTGGAGTCATCTTCATATAGCTCGCCAGTTTCAACGAATTTGTTGATGTTCTTGCGCCAGTTTTCAACCACGGTATAGACGTAGTGAGCACCCTTAATACGGCCTTCGATTTTTAAAGAATCAACTTTCGCGTCGACCAATTCTGGGAGGTCAAAGTATGCGGAGTTATCTTTCAAATTCAGAGGGTACTTGGTGCCAACGTTGGTCACTTCGTACTCATCACGACAGGCTTGGCTACAACGACCACGGTTGCCAGAGTTACCCACACTGACGGAGCTTGAATAACATTGACCAGAGAAAGCAATACACAGCGAACCGTGAACAAATACTTCAGTGAGCATGTTATGTTCATGCGCCACTGCGGTCATTTCTTTGATTTCATCAATGTTGAGTTCGCGAGAAAGGTTTACGCGAGAAGCCCCGATTTGGGACAGGAATTTGAGCTGACCTTCGTTATGCGTGGTTAACTGCGTGGAGGCGTGAACATCTAGCGTTGGGAAATGCTTTTTGATCAGGTTAAAGACACCGAGATCTTGAACAATAATACCATCAAGCGTCGTATTAACGAGTTGATTGAGTAACTTCACGAGTGAGCGGATTTCGTGCTCAAGAATAACCACGTTCAGCGTCAGAAAGACTTCACAACCGTATTCATGAGCGAGTCGCAGAACGCCATTCAACTCATCAAATGAAAGATTGGATGCACGGTTACGGGCGTTAAAAATATCTAGGCCACAATAAACGGCATTTGCCCCAGCTACGATGGCCGCTTTGATCGCTTCTACATCACCACCAGGTGCCAATAATTCAATTTTTCTACTCATTGTGAAACTGCTCACTTCGATTCTTGTTGATCATTTTTTCGAGCAGGCATTCTACTCGCCTCACGCTTTCATTGCCACTCATTAGGGTTTTGTTGATTCAGATCATATATGAATTGGGGTGAATCCCGTTTTTCCTTCAGTTATTATGGATTTATTCGTTCGTTGTTAAGCCTATCATCATGACCGTACCTATCCTTTATTCACTGAGACAATGCCCGTACGCGATGCGCAGCCGTTTAGCCATTTTGCATGCAGGCCAGACCGTGATTCTGCGCGATATTGATATGAACAATAAGCCCGAAGAGATGCTCGCCATCTCGCCCAAAGGCACAGTACCCGTGTTAGAGCTGGCTGATGGAAGCGTGATAGATGAAAGCCTTGATGTGATGGTCTGGGCGCTAAAACAATCTGATCCAAACAACTTGCTGTATTCTCACGACAGCACTCAACTGCCTATCATGCGTGAGTTGATTGAACGTCATGACGTCGAATTTGTTGGCGCTTTGCAAAAGTACCGCGCGGCTTCTCGCTATCGTGATGACAACAAAATAGCGTTTCGCGATGAGTGCTGTAAATGGCTGGGGCCTATAGAGCAAAGGCTGTCCCAGCATGCCTACATCATGGGCGAACAGCCCAGCTTGGTCGATTACGCAATTCTCCCGCTCATTCGCCAGTTCTCTCGGGTCGACAAACGTTGGTACGCGCAAGCGCCGTTACCTTATCTACGCGCTTGGCTGGTTAAACACTACGATGATCCTACGTTCTCGAAAGCAATGGTGAGTTACCCCAAGTGGAACAAGAATGATGAGCCTATTTTTTTTGGTGCGCTAGTTTAGTAGGCCTTAGCTTTGGTGTCTTTCCCCTTTATCTATTTTGATGACAAGGCGGCTGATAGCCCATAGATGCATCTTGCTTCAAAAAGATATTACTCGCGACCACACTCCCTAAGCAGACAAAGATCAGCGCCAGCATCGTCATCGCATCAGGCTGTTCGCCAAAGATGGGGATAGCAAGTAGGGTAGCAATGACGGGAGTCGCACTGCCAAACGCCGCGCTTCGCTCTGCCCCTAAACGTTTCACAGCATATAAGTAGGTACAGGACGCAACAATTCCTGCTCCCACGCCTTGCAGTAACGTATGAACCAACACCTCTTTCCACGGCCAATCGACGAGCGGCGTGTTACTTAGCGCGCTGGGTAACCAGTCAGCACTGATAGCAACGACGAGTATCAGACAAGAAAAGATGGCCAATATGCCCGAACACGCCAATGCATCAAGGTTGGCGACGCGAGCGCAAATGGTAAACGTCGCCCACATTGCACTTCCCATCAAAAACAAAGCATGACCTTTAGATTGTGACCAATCGTAGGTCTCACCGATGTTTGTTGCCAAAAACAATGCGGTTCCAATAGCGATGGCCGCTAAACCCGTAATGCGATGTGAACTTAGCGGTTGTTTAAACAACACCACAGCAATCGCCGTAACAAACAGGGGCAACGTGCCCGGAACCAGCGCGCTGCCATGAGAAACGGGCACATATTGCATGGCGGAACTCGCTACCAGTAAATAGGGCAACCCACTACCGATAAACATGCCAAGCAAATACCGACGTGGAATGATTGCGATCTGGCGACGGGCTTTGTAGACAAATGGAAGCAGCAGCATGGCGGGGACAAGAAAGCGCATCAACGCGAGATCTGCGGGGAATAGTTCAGCATTCGCGCCGCCTTTGAGCGATAGAAAGAAGCTGGCCCAAACCAGCAGTGTGGCAAACATGGCGAGATAGCCCATCACGCGGTTTTTCGAAACGTGGGCGCTTGATAACGTGTCGTTGGTGGGCATGTTGATCTTGCCCGAGTGAGGCGTATCAGAATCATGAGATTGTGTTGCCATTAAGCGATCCATTGCTGCAGGTGATCCGAAGACACTATTATCTGGCAGATTTTGTGGTGTTAGGAGGCAAGTTTGAGCCATTTATCAGTTCAGATTGACTAATTCCGCTAATGTTTAATCCTATTTTGATAAAAATCGGCGCAATCATTATGGACCGTATTGATAAGCAACTTCTGGCTCTCATGCAAAAAGACGCGAGGCTGACAACTGCAGAGCTGGCAGATCTTGTTGGGCTTTCTGCTTCACCCTGCGCGAGGCGAATAAAACGTCTGGAGAAAGACAACATTGTCGCGGGATACCACGCTTCGCTGTCTCGCGACAAAATTGGTATTGCGATGACCATGTTTGTTGAAGTGAGATTGAACAATCATCAAGTCACGTCGGTTGATGATTTTGAGCAAGCCATTGGTGACATGCCAGAGGTGGTGAGCTGCCATGTGGTATCCGGCACGTATGATTATTTGCTTGAGGTGGTCGCCAAAGATTTGATTGGCTATGAACAATTTACTCGCAAGCTGCAATGTCTGGAAAACGTGAAGGATATTCACACTCAGTTAGCGATACGGAAGGTCAAAGATCGCGGCACGCTGCCTATTTACGTTTAACTACACATCTATGCCTAACTACACATCTACGTTCAACTACACATCTATGTTTAACGACGCATCTGTGTTTAACGGATGTCACACCATTCTTGGCAACAGGCTCCGTATCATAGAAGGCAGCGGTTTTATCGATACAAAGCTCGCCAATCTCAATGGATAAAGATGTTTTAGCGTTAGATATTCTGTACTCTAGCGGCCATTGTGATGGCTGTTGTGCAAGTTGTATGACGTTTCTACCAATCCTTTTTTGGTAGCTTTCATGCCGCTGGCGTACACGAAAGAAACGAACAGGGATTTAAAATGCAAAAGATTCAGATAAACGGCAGAAACATGTCGTATTTAGACGTGGGTGAAGGCCCTGTTGTATTGTTCGGCCATAGCTATTTGATGGATAGCAGCATGTGGCAGCCTCAGGTTGATGCACTCAGCAAACAGTATCGCTGCATTGTGCCTGAGCTTTGGGCGCACGGGCAATCTGACGCTGCGCCTGATACGACAACGTCCCTGATTGATTATGCTAACGATGTGCTTTGCTTGATGGACAAGCTGGACATCGATCAATTTGCGCTGGTGGGCTTGGCGGTGGGCGGAATGTGGGGAACAGAATTAGTGCTGACAGCTCCGACTCGTGTGAACGCGTTGGTGTTGATGGACACATTCGTTGGATACGAACCTGAAGTTGCCAAGGCAAGGTACGTCGCCATGCTTGATAACATCGAACAGCAAGAATGTGTGCCGTCAGAGATGATTGATACCTTCAGCGCTTTATTCTTTTCTAGCCATGCACAGCAAGATAACCCTTCTCTCGTGTCTGATTTCAAAGCCATGTTGGCGGGCGTATCTGGTGAGAGAGCGAAACAGATGGTACACGTCGCGCGCATGGAATTTGACCGTCGCGATACCTTTGATGATATCGAACAGCTGACGCTTCCTACCTTGATCATGGTTGGCGCTGAAGACAAACCCCGCCCGCCGCTAGAATCGATGCTCCTGCATGATGCAATTGATGGCAGCGAGTTTGTGTTGATCCCCAAAGCGGGGCACATCAGTAATCTTGAACAGCCTGAGCGTGTGAATGAGGCTTTGATGCGTTTCCTTGCGAAGATTATTGGCTAAATGCTGACTATGTTCCTTCTTGCTTCAGAATCGCTAAGACTGCGCTAGGTCAATACGCTCGGCGCATAACAAAAAGCACTGTGTGAGAGTAATCACCCAGTGCTTTTTTGTATCAGGCAAACTCCCAAGCCCCCAAGCCCCCAAGCCCCCAAGCCCCCAAGCCCCCAAGCCCAATTCGAGTCTCTTTACGCTTGGACTCCGTTGCATACATCGCAAAAATTCACTTAAAACTCGAACATTAAGTAGAGTTAATCTTCACGAAAGCATGGCTTAATCCGGACTTTTTTATGCTTGATACCGACATAGCATAAAGGAGCAACATAATGAATGTAATGGGATATTTACAACGGCTTGGCAAGGCGCTCATGCTGCCTATTGCCACGCTACCTGTCGCGGGATTGCTGTTAAGGCTGGGGCAACCCGATGTATTTGGCATGCCATTTATAGAGGCGGCCGGTAGTGCCATTTTCTCACACATGCCAATCTTGTTTGCAGCAGCAATTGCAGCAGGGTTAAGCAAAAACACTGATGCGGCAGCGGCTATTGCTGGCATGGTGGGTTACTACATTTTAACGGAAGCACTTCAGGTGCTAAATCCTGAGCTGAACCTTGGAGTGTTTGGTGGGGTGATCGTCGGGGTGCTTGCTGGCGAGCTATTTAATAAATATCACAACATTCGATTACCCGAATTCCTCGGATTTTTTGGTGGAAAACGTTTCGTACCGATAGTGACTGGCGTATGTGCACTCTTATTGGCCGTGCTGATGAGTGTTATTTGGCCACCGATTAGTGCTGGTATAGATGCATTTAGTTATTGGATGCTCGACAGTGAAATAGGTGGGAAATTTGGCTACGGATTTATTAACCGCATGCTGATTCCCGTGGGGCTGCACCACATTATCAATAGCATCGTTTGGACCGTGATGGGGGAATACAACGGTGTGACGGGTGAAATGCTGCGCTTTGCTGCTGGCGATCCGAGTGCAGGGCTAATGCTATCTGGCTTCTATCCTATCCTCATGTTTGCCTTACCTGCATCGTGTTTGGCGATTTACCACAGTGCTCGCAAAGAAAACCGTCCTGCGGTCGGTGGGATGCTGCTAAGTATAGCCTTCACGGCATTCTTAACGGGTATCACTGAACCGATTGAATACACCTTCATGTTCTTGGCACCAGTGTTGTACTTTATCCATGCCGTTTTAACGGGGGTATCTCTGGTTATCGCAGCGGCGCTCGATATTCATATGTCGTTTGGTTTCTCCGCAGGCTTGATTGATTACGTGTTGTTCTTTAACGCGCCGTCAGCGAAAAATGCATGGATGTTGGTTCCTCTTGGTTTGGCGTTTTCATTGGCATATTACAGCTTGTTTATGCTGGCTATCCGTCTATTCGATATTCAAACGCCCGGTCGAGAAGACACAACGATGGTGATGGCGAATAGCGATGTTGATAGTTCACAATTGGCGCACGACTACATCAAGGCCTTAGGCGGAAAGACCAATCTCACTCACATTGATGCGTGTATTACGCGCTTACGCTTAACCGTTAATGATAAAAACATCATTGATGAGCCACAACTCAAAGCTCTGGGTGCAAAGGCCGTGGTTCATGTTGGTGATAAGAATCTCCAAGTTATTCTTGGGCCGATGGCTGAGATAGTTGCTGGAGAAATGAAAACGATTCACACCTGAATCATCGTCACAAAATTTTGGCTATCGCGAAAGTCATTTGCAGTAGCCAAATGTTCCCCCCCTAAGTCAAATGGCCACACTCTGGCCATTTTTTTATTTTAAATGATATGGTTACGAACAGGTTGGGATCGAATTTCGAAAGGCGGCAAACATGAAAATATTGGTGATCGAGGATGATGTCACCACCCGGACATTCATTGCTACTGCGCTTACACAAGAGGGCTTTGTTGTGGATGAAGCAGCTCAAGGTCGTGAAGGATTAATGATGGCGACCAGTTCTGAATATCAACTCATCATTCTTGACCGCATGCTGCCGGAACTTAATGGTATGCAAATCCTCTCCGCATTACGCGCAGCATGTATCTCGACGCCCGTAATCATTCTCAGCGCCATGGACAGCATTGAAGATAAAGTAGCGGGTTTAAGCGCCGGCAGTGATGACTATCTAACCAAACCGTTTGCATTGGTGGAGCTATTGGCGAGGGTAAACAGTATTTTACGCCGCCAGAATCAAGCATCGCCATTACAGCATGAATTGATTATCCGCTCGCTGCGTTTGAATCTACGCAGTCATAAGGTGGATGTGAAGGGAGAACCATTAAAGTTGCAAAACAAGGAGTTCATTTTGTTGCACTACTTAATGGACCATGCGGGCGAAGTGGTATCGCGAATGCGTTTGTTTGAGGCGGTATGGGATTATCACTTTGACCCTAAAACGAATGTGATAGATGTACATATTGCTAATCTTCGAAAAAAACTGGAAGCAGCGGGTGCCAATGACTTAATAGAGACGGTGCGAGGAGCGGGCTATGTTATTCGCTAACTTGAGCCTCACTGTATTGGCCTTGATTGTTCATAGAAAGGTGAACAATGGCCGTCATTAGTAGCGATGTGCTCTATCGTTCCAGCATATTAAAGCTTTTGCTTTGGTTTGGTGGTGGGCTGTTTTTGGTGATGAGCCTATTGATGCAACAGCTTTACCAAAATTCATTGCAAACGTATCAACAAAGTTTGGACGATTTGTTGCGGCAAGAAAGTGAACTGATTGCTCAGTTGGCCGCCGTCACTGATACCAATACCATCATTGAAAGCATCGAAACTCGACAACAAAGCAGTCTGTATTACTATCACTTGTCTCAACCCGACCCAAGCAATGAGGTGGCTCCTATTCCTGATTACCCTCGGATTGCCAATATTAAATCGGTCCGGCAACCCTTAGGTATGCGAGCAACGAAAGTCGTATTAAAAGACGGTACGCCGCTAGTGATCGGGATCAGTGATGGGGTTTATCAGCAATTCCAGAATAACTTAAATGTTCGCTTTCTATGGGCGACATTCTTGCCATTTATGGGTGTTTTTGTTGCGGCGGTTTGGTTTGCGCTGAATATATTAAACCGGCTGAACAACGTTAATCAGAACATGAATAAAGTGATGTGCGGCGAGCGAGGCGTTCGTTTGAAAGTCAGCGCCGCGACTGATGAGTTTGATTTACTGGCTATTCACTTAAACACCATGCTAGATCAAATGGAGAAAAACGAATCGCGCTTACGTTCGCTCACGGTAGATATTGCCCATGATCTGCGAACGCCTATGTCACGGTTGAAACTCAGGATTGAAACCTTGTTGGGACAAGACAATTTAGCGCCAGCAGTGGAAAGTGAGTTGCATTATGTGCAGCAGGATTTCAACCATCTAATCGATACGTTCAGCGGCATGATGGAATTATACAATCTCGGTCATGGACGACATAGCGTAGCTCTCGAACCCGTTGATATAAAACCTATCATTTTAGATGTTATCGATTTTTTGGAGCCATGCGTGAAGGAGAAAAACCAGCGATTGAGCTATCGCTGTGACATACCTTGTTTGGTCGAGGGTAACCGTAATTTGTTATTTAGGGCGATATGTAATTTGCTCGACAATGCCAATAAATACACGCCTGATGGGGGAGAGATTGAGATCGTTTCAGATTGCTTTGGCATCGTGGTTGCGGACAATGGCCCAGGCATTGCTGATAAAGATAAAATTCGTGTGCTTGATCAATTGGTGCGCTTAGATCCTAGCCGAACAAGTACCGGTTTCGGTTTGGGGCTCGCATTTGTCAATTCGGTGGCGACACTGCATGGCGGGCGCATTGTTTTATCCGACAATGCGCCGGGTCTAAGAGCCCGTTTGCTCCTTAGGCAAGTGCAAACGTAAATCAAACGCCACTAAGATGCCTATTTAATACTTAAACCGCCCAATCATCGTATTGAGGTTTTCAGCCTGTCCGCTAACGCCATCCATGTTGTCGT
The DNA here is from genome assembly GCF_000621165.1 of Enterovibrio calviensis DSM 14347. Lineage (GTDB taxonomy): Bacteria > Pseudomonadota > Gammaproteobacteria > Enterobacterales > Vibrionaceae > Enterovibrio > Enterovibrio calviensis. The sequence continues at coordinate 40,097 of NZ_JHZA01000007.1, forward strand.
TAATTCGATGGAGCGTTTTTGCACTTTGTTGAATGCTATCGCCAACACCCTCTACCCCCTGAGAGGCGTCATTAACCCTTTCAAATTGCGCTTTGATGGAGATGTTCACTCGGTCGAAGTTGGCGCACACCTCGTTGTTTGAATCGGTGATTTTTTTTAGCAAGTCACCAGACAAATTCACTTGCTCGACACCCACAACAATACGTTCATCGGACTCAGTGATTAGCGCGGAGATTTCCTTTGCTGCGTCAGCGCTTCGTTGAGCAAGGTTACGCACCTCGGCGGCTACCACTGAGAATCCTCGCCCTTGTTCACCGGCGCGAGCGGCTTCCACGCTGGCATTCAGTGCCAACAAGTTGGTTTGGAAAGCGATGCCTTCAATGGTGCTGATGATTTGCTGCATCTTCCGGCTAGAGTCAGTAATCGACACCATGGCGGCGTCAATTTGTTTGACCAACGCTTCACTTTCTTTCGCATGACTCAGTGCTTTTTGTGACACCGTAACTGATACGTTGGCATGGTCGAGAGCTTCATCAATGTTACTGCGCATGGCACGCATGAGTGTGGATACATCCTTGAGGTGTTTGACCTGAGTATCTATTTGTTGATTGAGCCCAAGCACTTCGGCAGAGGTTTCTTCTGATTGATGGGTGACAGTGGACGCCGTTCCTTGGATTTCGTGAACCATGTCAGCCAAACTTAAGATGGTTTGGTTGATGCCAGACTTCAATGTTTGGTAGTCACCTTTGACTTCCAATGAGAAATTGTCTGTTAAGTTCCCCTGAGCTAACTGGTCGAGCACTTCTCGGGTATGAGTGAGAACATGCTCAATGTTTTCAGCGGATTGGTTCACCGATGTGGCCAATTGCAGCAAGTCTCCCGAGACATTGTCAGTGCTACAGCGTGCCGATAGATTGCCGTTTGATACTTGCTCCATAACAGAAACGATATTGTTGAACACTGCGCCAGTAGACGTGGATGCGCCGTTGACGGCCAGTTTCATTTCATTCATTTTCCCTTGCGCGTTGAGCGCTACGGTTTGTCCAAACTGACCTTCACTCATCGATGCCATTACGTCACAGATATTGACGATAATCCCTTCAGTGTTGTCGATGGACTGGTTAATGGACTCTTTCAGAGAAGCCAAATCACCTGCAGCAGGTGCGGTCATGCGACGGTTATAGTCGCCCACTTCCAGCGCCCCCATGACGGTTTTGGCGTCAGCGATAAACGCAGCTGTGGTGCTTGCGGAGCTGTTGACTTGATGCTTCAGCGTCGCCAATTGGCCTTGAGCATCGGTCACGACGCGGCTTTCAAAATTACCTTGCTCGATTTTCGCCATGACGTTTCCGATGTCTTCGACGGTGATTTCAATTTTGTGGGCAAATTCATTGATACTTTTCTTCAACACCAAGAGGTCGCCTGCCATGTCGGTATCGACACGCTGTGAAAAATCTCCCTGAGATAAACCAGTCATGGTGTTGGAAATACACCCTACAGCACCATTGAGCGAGGCAAGCATAGTGTTGAGCGCTTCGGCCGCTTGTCCGGTTTCATCTTTGCTATGCACATCGGCGCGGCTTGAGAAGTTCCAATGTTGGCGCAACGAAAGGATAAAGGCCGACAAATCTTGTATGGGGCGAGAGATCCGTAGACCAAAGGTCTTGGCCGTATACAGCACCAAAGACACCATGATGATGACCACAAAAAGGTAGATCACTTGCAAGGTATAAACGGCCGATAGGGCTTCACTTGCGCTTTGCTCTACCAGCACAATCCATTCAACATCTGGGCTTATTTTGACCTTTTGATAAAGGGTGAGGGTAGATTCACCTTGGTAGTTGTCACCGTGAAGAGCTGCGATAGGCTCGCTGGTTTGACTGAGCAATGCCGCATTAATAGCGTCGGTGTCCAGAGTGAGGTTGTCACTGAATGAACTCTCGACGGTAAGCGAGTCATTATGAAAAGTATTGGATCGTAAACGTTTATCAGGGCCAATCACGAAAGATTCGCCCGTTGTGCCCAGCCCATAGTCTGCGCTCATCACTGCAGAAACTTGGCTGATGGGAAGTTGAACAATCACGACAGAAACGGGAACACCGTTGCTGTAAACGGGAGCGGCAATGAAACTGGCGGGGGCGTTGTAAGAAGGGGCGAATTGCTGGTAATCCACAAATGCTGTTGTATTGGTTTGTCCGTCTGCGAGTTGATCGCGTACCATGGAGAATGCCTGCCCCAGCCCTGAATCGGCAAAAGGACCTGTGTCTAAATTGGTGGCGTAATCCACCTCTTTAAAGACCGAATAGACCACATTTGCCGTGGATAAATCGACTAAGAAAATATCGTAGAAACCAAAGCCTTTGGCATAGTCGCGAAAGTCAGCGTGAAAACGGCGGTGTGCATAATCGTATTCTTGTTTTCCGCCTTGGCGTAATCCATCCTTTTCGCCCAATGGGTTTGGGTTCTTCACGATATAGTTGTATTGAAACGCCAGTGTTTTCGCATCAAGGTTGTTAATCACGCTGTCGATATCAAACGTCTCGCCCGTCCGCGATTCGTAGTTCGCGAGAAACGCTTCTTTGTAATATTTCTGTATGTCGGGGAGTTGCTCTGGCTTCAACTCCCTATACAGTTCATAGGAATTGTTGAGTGCAGGGGCGGCAGCTCTCGTCATCGGGCTGCGGGCAATGCTTTCAATCACGCGATTGCTGTTTTCGAAGTAGCCTTTTAGCGCGTCACCTTTTAAATGTGCGATGGCTTGAAGCGCGTCGCTTTTCTCGGCCTCCATGGATGACCAAGAACTGTATAAGCCGATGGCAGCGGTGATGACGGTGGGCACAAGGCCAATGAGGCAAAGAATGACGGTAAGTTTTTTTACCAGCGCAAAGTTTTCAAATTTCTGCATCCATGTTTCAAGCACAGTGTTAGTCCGCCCTAGCATTGTCTGTATCATTGTTAAGAGTGTAGAAAGGAATCGCTATGCTGTGTAGTTCGTTAGGCACGATAGGCTGATGAATTGTAAGCAACATACTTGCTAACACACTCTGTATCAGGAAGGCGTTGCCTAGCGATATAATTCCGTTTAGTCTCACTTCATACTCAAAGGCACTAGTGATGGCTGCTGCACCCCGCATGTTTTGGTGCTTGGGTGAATTTTTCTAAGCCGTTGCTCGATACCTGTGCTTTGGGTGATGATGTTTTGTACAACGCGTTGACGTTTTAAGGAGTGAACATTGGAAGTGCGCGAAAAAGTGGCTAATGAAACAAAAAATGTGGCAGTGCTGAACAAGCCACTGTCATTTGTCATTCTGATGGTCGGTGTCGCTTTTGCGGTGTTTAACTTGCAACTTGTGTTCGCTGACGAGCAAATTAGCCCATTGAAAGCTCTGCTCTACGGTGTGATGGCCTTTATCGCCATATTCGTGGTGCTGTTTTGGGTCTTTGATTCAAAGAACACGGTGGTGAACGATACGTTTATTTCGAAAGGGAAAACCAAGATTCATTGGGTAGACGTGACGGAATGGAAATCAAATGACTTTTCGATAGTGATCACCGCAGGTGCTCAAAAGGTTGTGGTGAACTACTACGCTTATGCGAATCCTGAAGATTTGATGACAACGATTAAGAAGTTGGTGAAGCAATCTTCAGCGCTTCAATAACGACATTTATGTTGAGCCCAATATTCTGGGCTCATCTTTCATCTCTCACCTTCATTTTCATTTTCACTCTCCATCTCTCGTTTCTCATCTCTCGTCTCGCTACTTGTCACTTCGCGTTTCCTTCTTCCTTTGTTTCTCCGTTCATTTCATTCGTTAAATATCCTTCGTTCCAATCTCGCTTTATCGCCATTGGTCATCGCGGTGTTTGTTGTTTTTGCTATCGAACGGCTATCCGTGGTCAGCGAATGGCAGACCGCATTGCTGACATTTATCAACCAAAACACGAACCGAAGAATTGAACAGTAAATAGACAATCTTCCTATTCAGTGAAGGTGCACTTCAACAAACGTCATAAATGGACAGTTATGATAGTTAAAAGCCAATGAAATCTGTTTGTTGCGCGTCCAGAATCAAAAGCTCAATTTGAATAAATATTCACTTTATCCGGGTCGGATATTGTCGATGGCATGGTGTTGGCGAGGGTTTGTAAAAGAGTGGCAAATAATCACTCCTCTCTTTAAGACGTAGACTATATTTTCTTTGCAGGTTGTCTTATTAATGCTCTCGGTGTCTTTCTGTTGCGTTTAACGTCAACGAACGAATGCATAAGGAGTGGAAATAGTGCATAAAATCAGCGTAAAACCACACTTTCCGTCACATTAGAGCGTGGATTTTGCAGGTAACATTTGCCAAGTGGATCGCAAAAATAAGGAAGGACCCTCCATGAGTGATTTAATGGATAACTATGACACTGGGGAGTTCTTTGATGAACTCGTTGACGCTGAAGGTCAATGTCGCGTTTCGTCGGGTCGACTTATACGCTACCTCGAAAGTTTGCCATCTGATGAGCTTGAAAAGCGTAGGCAAGCCGCTGAAGCGACGATACAAGACATGGGTATTAGCTTTACCGTCTATACCGATGACGGCAATATCGACCGAGCTTGGCCTTTCGATATTGTTCCACGAACGATCGACGCTAAAGACTGGTCCGTTGCCGAAAAAGGACTAAAGCAGCGACTCACTGCATTGAATCGTTTTATTGACGATCTCTACCACGATCAAAACTGCATTAAAGACGGCATCATTCCCGCTCACATCATAAAAGATTCAAAGAACTTTCGTCCTGAATGTGTCGGAGTGTCACCGCCGTTTGGCGTGTGGGCGCATATCTGTGGAACCGATTTGGTTCGAGCGGGTGATGGCGAGTTCTATGTGCTTGAAGATAACCTGCGTGTGCCATCTGGCGTGTCATACATGCTAGAAAACCGAGCTATCACTAAGCGTGTATTGCCTGAGCTGTTTGAGAATGACGACATTCTGCCCGTCGATTCTTATACCTCTGAGCTGTTTAACACCCTGAAAGCTTTATCGCCTCGTGCCGTACGCCGCCCTGAAATTGTGGTGCTGACGCCGGGCATCTATAACTCTGCCTATTTTGAGCACGCCTATTTAGCGCAGCAAATGGGTGCGGAGTTAGTGGAAGGCAATGACTTGTATGTGGGCGACGATGAATGCGTCTACATGAAAACAATCTTTGGCCCTGAGCGTGTTGATGTCATTTATCGCCGAATTGATGACTCATTCCTCGACCCAGAAGTGTTCGACAAAGACTCCATGCTGGGTGTGCCCGGATTAATGCGTGCATGGAAAGCTGGCAACGTGGCACTCGCCAATGCGCCCGGCGCAGGCGTCGCGGATGACAAAGTCGTGTATGCCTACGTGCCTGCATTGATTCGTTATTACCTCGACGAAGAACCGATTATCCCGAACGTAGAAACCTTCCTTTGTGAAGACGAAGAACAACGCGAATACGTGTTAGCTAATCTTGATAAGTTAGTGGTTAAGCCCGCCAATGAATCGGGGGGGTATGGCATGTTAGTAGGGCCACATTCCACCAAAGAAGAGCAAGATCAGTTCGCAACGTTGATCTCAGAAAACCCGCGTAACTACATCGCTCAGCCCACATTGAAACTTTCGACCGCGCCGACCTTGGTCGCGCCAGGCACGCTCGAACCGCGCCACCTCGATTTACGCCCCTTCATTTTACAAAGCAAGAAAACCTATGTGACAACGGGTGGGTTAACCCGCGTTGCCATGAAAAAAGGGTCTCTTGTGGTGAATTCCTCCCAAGGCGGCGGCAGTAAAGACACATGGATTGTTAAGACAAAGGGAGCGAAGTGATGTTATCGAGAGTTGCTGAACGTTTGTTTTGGAGTGCGCGCTATTTAGAGCGTGTAGAAAACATAGCTCGCTTGGTCAGTGTGTATGACGAGCTGCTTTATGATTTGCCACGCGATGTGCGCGTGTCTTGGTATAACTTGATTGAGATTAACGGTAATCCCGCGGAGTACTCAGAGAATTATTCCGATCATGGCGAAAAAAGCGTGATGCGCTTTTTGCTGAGTGATAAAGAAAATCCGAGCTCATTATTGTCTTCACTTTTTATGGTGAGAGAAAACATCCGCACCACGCGAGATGTGGTCCCAGAAGAAATGTGGGAGCTGATTAACGAAGTGTGCTTGCATGCGAAAAAGAATATTCAGAGTGGTATTAATCGTTCTGATCGCCATGCATACCTCAACACCGTTATCGAAGGCTGTCAGAAGATTAACGGTTTGCTTGGAAGCGTAATGAGCCGCAATGAGGCATGGAGTTTCATTTCCATGGGTCGTTACGTGGAACGCGCTGATATGAATACCCGTATTTTGGATTCTGCGGTTAAGCTTAAAGTGCAATCGCCTCCCGAAGAGCATGTGCTTCTCGACCAAGTGATTTGGGCGAAAGTGCTCAAATCTCAAAGTGCCTACCTTAATTATCTAAGAACCATGCGCATCGGCATTGACGGTATGAACACCGCATTGTTCTTGCTGACTGACGAAGACTTTCCCCGATCACAAGCGTTCTGCCTCAAGCAGATCAAACACGCAGCGGCATATTTGCCGCGACATAAACGAGTGGTATCTGAAGTGACGAAACTGGAAGACAATACTTACGGTATTGAACAGGAAGGCGATATTAGCCAAGCACTGAGTGATTACCTCAACGATATTCAGCTAGCACTGATCGCGTTGCAAAACGATATTCGCGAAACGTGGTTCCACTTCTCTGAAGGAGAAGCTTCATGACCATCCGTGTAGCGATACTGCATAAAACCTCTTATCAGTTTGATAAGGAAATCAATGTCCTGCCGCATATTCTGCGATTACGACCCGCGCCACATTCCCGCACTCACATTCATGCGTACTCGTTGAAAGTGACGCCGGATGATCATTTCGTCAACTGGCAACAAGACCCGTTTGGAAACTACCAAGCGCGCTTAGTGTTCCCAGAGAAAACGCGCAAGCTTGAGTTTGAAGTGGAAGTGATTGCCGACATGACGGTGCTTAATCCCTTTGATTTCTTCATCGAGGAATACGCGGAAACATTCCCGTTTGATTACGACGCGCAGCTTAAAAGCGAGCTAGGGGCTTACCTTGAAGTCACTGAGCAGTGTGACGAGCTGGATGAGTGGCTCACGGGGGTGGATTTGGGCGAAACACCCATTAATGATTTCCTCGTCGCGTTTAACAGTAAGTTAGCAAACGATATTTCATACGGTATTCGTATGGAGCCGGGCGTGCAAACCTGCCAAGAAACACTTACGTTGAAAAAAGGGTCTTGCCGAGATACCTCTTGGCTACTCGTACAATTGTTACGTCGTATAGGTTTGGCAGCCCGTTTTGCGTCGGGCTACCTCGTGCAACTGACATCGGACGTGAAAGCCTTGGATGGGCCATCGGGGCCAGAAGAAGATTTCACTGATCTGCATGCTTGGTGTGAAGTGTATTTGCCGGGTGCAGGCTGGGTGGGGTTAGACCCAACCAGCGGGCTTTTTGCGGGCGAAGGACATATTCCGCTGGCGTGTACGCCAGATCCCATTTCCGCTGCCCCAATCACGGGCAGCACAGAAAAAACCGAAGTGGAATTTGAATACAGCAATCAAGTAATTCGTATTCATGAAGATCCACGCGTGACCAAGCCCTACAGCGACGACGAGTGGGAAAATATTAAAGCCTTGGGCTACGCGGTGGATGCCGAATTAGCCGAAGGCGATGTTCGACTGACCATGGGGGGTGAGCCAACATTTGTTTCCGCGGAAGATATGGACTCGGATCAGTGGAATACCCAAGCCTTGGGCGAAGACAAACTGCGCCTAGCCAAAGATTTGCTGATTAAACTGAAAGACAAATTCGGCACACACGCGTTGCTGCACTATGGGCAAGGCAAATGGTATCCGGGTGAAGAGCTACCGCGTTGGGCATTGGGATGTTTCTGGCGCACGGATGGCGAAGCACTGTGGCAGAACCCAGACTTGCTGGCGCGAGTGGATAAAGACTACAAACATACACTTGATGACGCTCAAAAAATTGGTGCCCAGTTATGTGACTCACTCGGGCTAAATTCGCGATATTTACAACCTGCCTATGAAGACTCGCTCTACTACATGTGGATGGAGCGCTCATTGCCTGAGTCTGTTGACCCGCGCAAAGCCACACTGAGTGATGACTTAGACAGACGCCGTTTGGCGAACCTGTTAAGTCGCGGTTTAGAAACGGTGACGGGTTATGTGCTGCCTATCGAGTTTACAGGTCAAGGCTGGCGCAGTTCGCTATGGCCGATGCGATCAGATGTGATCACGCTGATTCCGGGTGATAGCCCAATGGGTCTGCGTCTTCCTCTCGGTTCGTTACCGCCAGTGAGTGAAGAAGAAATCATTCCAGAGCGTGACCCGTTTGAGCCAAGAGGGCCGTTAGCGGTTTATGATCTTGATGAGAAAGATTCAGCATCGTCAGAAGCAGAAGCAGAAGCAGAAGTAGAAACATCGAAGTCTCAGAGCCAGCCACAAACACAGACCGTGAATGTTATTCGTACGTCTTTGTGCATCGAGCCAAGAGAAGGGCGCATTCATGTGTTCTTGCCGCCGCTTGAACAACTCGAAGATTACGTTGCCTTGATTCACCACATCGAAAAAGCGGCAAGCACCTTGTCGACGCCTGTGGTCATTGAAGGCTATGAGCCGCCAAAAGACCCGCGTCTGCAGAAGTTCCTGATCACGCCAGATCCTGGCGTTATCGAAGTCAACATTCACCCATCAACCGACTGGGGTGAGTTGATAGACAACACTGAAATCCTCTATGACGCTGCCCATGAATGCCGTTTAGGAACGGAAAAGTTCATGCTAGACGGTCGCCATACGGGAACAGGGGGCGGGAATCACATCACGCTGGGGGGTAAAACCGCCGCCGACAGCCCATTCTTACGTCGCCCTGATTTATTGCGCAGTTTCGTCAACTACTGGCAGCACCATCCGGGTTTGTCTTATCTGTTTTCAGGCATGTTCATCGGCCCGACGAGTCAGGCGCCACGTCCTGATGAAGGCCGTGAAGAAATGCTCTACGAAATGGAAATCGCGTTCCAAAACTTCCCTGAAGGCGAGATCGATCAACCTTGGTTGGTTGATAGGCTTATGCGGAACATGCTGGTGGATATCACGGGCAATACCCACCGCTCTGAGTTCTGTATCGACAAGCTGTACGCAGCCGGCTCGAGCAGCGGTCGCCAAGGACTATTGGAGTTCCGTGGTTTCGAAATGCCGCCTCATGCGCGCATGTCCCTAGTGCAAATCCTGCTTGTCCGTTGTTTGGTGGCGCGTTTTTGGAAAGACCCGTATCACAAGCCGTTGATCCACTGGGGCACGACACTTCACGACAAATTCATGCTGCCGCACTACGTGTGGGAAGACATCAAAGAAGTGGTGGATGATCTGCAACGTCATGGTTTGCCGTTTAAGCTTGAATGGTTAGCGCCGTTTGAGGAGTTCCGATTTCCACATTACGGCCGACACCAAATCGACGGTATCGAATTGGAGCTACGTTGGGCGATAGAACCTTGGCACGTGTTGGGCGAAGAAATTACCCAATCGGGTACCAGTCGCTATGTGGATTCGTCCGTAGAGCGTTTGCAAGTGCGATTGAGTGGCTTTACCGAGAACCGCTACGTGCTGTCATGTAATGGACGCGGTGTGCCACTTAAATCGACGGGCAGACAGGGCGAATACATCGCCGCCATCCGCTATCGCGCTTGGTCACCACCGTCGGCATTGCACCCAACATTGGGCGTTGATGCGCCTTTGGTGTTTGACTTGATTGATACGTGGAATGGAATGTCGGTGGGCGGTTGCACCTATCATGTCAGCCATCCGGGTGGCAGAAGCTACGACGATCTCCCTGTTAATGCCAATACGGCTGAAGCACGTCGTGTTAGTCGCTTCACAGATTATGGATTTACTCAGGGGCCGCTGACGCCGCCTCCAGAGTTCAGTGCGTTGCGGGAGTTCTATCAGCACCAAGAGCCGCCGAAACCAATGGCACCGCCGAAAGAAGAGCTCAGCATCGAGTACCCCAACACGCTAGATCTACGAAAGCAAAGTGGGCGGATTGCGTAAACCTGAGACGGCAGAGTGTCACTTTTCTCTGCCAAATCAGGTAACGTAGCCGGAGACGTGCAGCAAAGGTAGTTAAAATAATAATGATGAATCAGTCAGATTCTGAAAATAAAAGGGCGACGGTTAACGCGCCCTTGCTATATCCCCATCTCACGCATGGAGACGCGTTTGATGAGGTTTATGATGAGAACTTCCACACCAAAAAGCATTGGTTGCCAGTGCTTTCTCATCTCTCTCAGCTACAAAATGGGAGAGTGCAAGAGTTGCACCAACGGGCTCAACGTATTCTGCGTGATGACGGTGCAACGTATGATTTAAAAAACGATCCCTTATCGCCTGATGTGTGGTCGTTGGACATCATCCCCAACGTGCTGGATGTGGAACAGTGGCGGCTTGCTGAGAAGGGGCTGGCACAACGCTCCGAAATGTTCAATCTCATCCTCAAAGACATTTACGGTGAGCAGCGTCTTATCAAAGAAGGCATTGTTCCTGCTGAAATTATCTTCAATCACCCTGATTTCATTCGACAGTGCCACGGCCTTGAATTGCCTGGATTGAAAAGCTTGATCTTGCATGCCTGTGACATGGTGCGCGACGTCAATGGCCAGTTCATCGTGATTGGCGATCAAACCCAAGCGCCTGTGGGCGCGGGGTATGCGCTTGAGAATCGCACCGTGATTTCGCGCGTGTTACCCGCCGTGTTCCGCCAAAGCCATGTTCGTCGGTTATCCGGATTCTTCCATACGCTGCGAGATACGCTGAACCAATTGGCCGCGCATAAAACGGACGATCCAAAAATCGTGCTGTTGACCGTTGGGTCATCGAGCAGCACCTATTACGAACATGCCTACCTCGCCAACTATCTCGGTTATCCGTTAGTGCAAGCCGCGGATTTAACGGTTCGAAATGGCAAGGTGTGGCTAAAATCGCTTAATGGCTTAACGCCAGTCGATGTGATTTTGCGCCGCACAGATGACAGAGATTGTGATCAGGTTGAACTGAATGCTAATTCCATTTCAGGTGTGCCGGGGTTACTCGAAGTGGTGCGTAACGGCAACGTGGTATTGGCGAATCCACTCGGCAGTGCCGTGTTGGAATCACCCGCTCTCATGGCGTATTTACCACGTATTAGCCAATTCTTTCTCAACGAAGATTTGATACTTGAGAACGTAGAAACGCGCTGGTGTGGCGACGCGCAAGCGCTAGATTACGTAGCAAATAACCTCGACACGCTCATTGTTAAACCTGCTTATGGGCGCTCGCAAGGACGCTCTATTTATGGGCACTGTTTAACGCCGGAGCAAAAACAGGACACATTGAAAAAGCTAAGGGCCAACCCTTCGGAATACGTTGCGCAAAGTTATGTGCCTGGTTCTATGGTGCCGGTTTGGTCGAATGCGAGATTGGAGGCGAGACCGAGTCTTCTTAAAGCATTTGTGGTGGCAGACGGCGATGGTTATGCGGTTATGCCGGGTGGTTTGAGCCGAGTGGCGGAGTCCAAGCAAGATTACATGGTGACTCGCTTATCGGGTTCACTGAGTAAAGACTTTTGGGTGACCGCCGACAAGCCCGATTTAACCCATGTCTCTTTGCTCGACAAAGAAGCCCTGCATGATGTGCAAGACATCAATATACCAAGTCGTGTCGTGGACAATTTCTTCTGGTTTGGCCGCTACGCTGAACGGGCAGAAATGAGCATTCGATTGCTTCGTGTGGTGTTTAAACAACTCAATGGCCTTGAATTGCTTGCACCGGAAAGCCGTGAAGTGTTGTTAAAAGCCGTGTCATTTCAAACCACGTGCCTACCGGGCTTCACTGAGGGCGATCACACCTTGTTTGATTACCCAGACGCAGAACTTGCCGATCTTGTGGTCAATGGCAATCGCGTGGGCTCAATCAAATCGAATTTACTTGCAATGCTGGCTTGTGGCGAGCAAGTCAGAGAGCGTTTGTCTGCCGATACCCGCATCATTCTTAACAAGCTACGTGACAACTTAAACGAGTTGGACAGAGCGTATGTGGGTGGCTTACCCGAAGCACCAGAAGAATCTCTTGATAACCTCGTGACTTCCTTGCTTGCCCTGTCTGGTTTGAGCAATGAAAGCATGCTGCGCGGACAAGACTGGCTGTTTTTGCAAATGGGTCACAGCACCGAGTGCGCGATTCAAACGGCCAAATTACTGCAATCGACCTTAGCACCGCGTCTTGGCGGTGTGGCCCAACAGCAAGTGCTGGAATCGGTGTTATTGAGTGTCGAAGCGCTTATTTCGTATCGCCGTCGCTATCGCACCAAGGCCAAAGTGCCGTTTGGTTTGGACTTGTTGATGGTCGACAGCACTAACCCTCGTTCGCTGGTTTTCCAAGTACAACGATTGCGAGAGTATCTTGAGTTTCTGCCGAAAAATTCTTCGTATGTCCCCGGTGGGTTAAGCAATGAAGTTCGATTGGTGTTGAAAACACTCAATGATATTCAATTGACGGATCTTGAAGCGCTATCAACGGCTAACCCAGAGACGAATTCACGAGATGCTTTCTCCACCTTGATGGCTCAAGTAGGCGAACAGTTGGAGCAATTTACCTCCATCATTGCCGATAAATACTTTGACCACACCGCAGGGCCACAGCAACTTATCAAGCCAAAATGGAAAATGGATGTATGAAGTATAAAGTCCAACACACGACGACTTACTCCTACAATTCGCCCGTGACGCTTTGCTATAACATGGCGCACTTAGTGCCGCGGGATACGGACAATCAGCGCTGTTTCAACCGTTTGGTGAAGGTGTCTCCCACGCCGGTATACCAGCGAGAAAGTGAAGATTACTACGGCAACAAAACGCTCTATTTCTCTATTCAGCAACCTCACCGAACACTGACGATTGATGTGGTGAGCTACCTTGATGTTCAGCCAACGCAATGGCAGTCCTTGATCAGCAGCCACACATTGACCTGTGGTGAGTTGAGGCGTTTCTTTGCAGAGGGTGCAACGGAAGAGGCCAGAATGGCGGTGGAATATAGCCTTGATTCTCTGCAAATTCAGCGTTCAGAGACATTAAAAGCGTTTGTGAGTGAACTGTTTGTGGACGACAAACCCGTGCTGCAATCTGCCAGTGAGCTAACGAGCAAGATCTTCACCGATTTTACCTTTGATCCGACAGCGACCGATGTAACGACGCCGCCAGAGCATGTGCTCAAGCAAAAACGCGGAGTATGTCAGGACTATGCGCAGTTGGCGATTGGTTGCTTGCGATCAGTGGGATTGGCTGCGCGCTATATGAGTGGTTACATAGAAACGCTTCCACCTGAAGGGCAAGAGCGACTGGTTGGGGCGGATGCTTCTCACGCTTGGTTTGCGATTTTTATTCCGGACTTGGGGTGGGTTGAGTTTGACCCAACCAATAACATCGTGGCGAGCGATCAACACATTGTGACAGGGTGGGGAAGAGATTACGCCGACATTACCCCGTTGCAGGGCGTAGTCTTTGAAGGCGGAGACACGCACAGCCTTAGTGTCGCTGTCGATGTATTGCGCATCTAGTCGCGAAAAGCGGCGCGGCTATCGGTTTTGTAAACCAAAAGAAAAGCCCCTAGACGATGTCTTGGGGCTTTTTGCTACTCAACGATTACTCGTAATCTGTCGCGTAAGTTTCTTTGTAGGTGTGCGAGTAAAGCTCGAACAAGTTGCCAAACGGGTCTTCCAAATACACCATCTTCGCTTGCTTGCTGTCGTCCTCTGGGTGGTAACGCATGATATCCATACGCACTTTCCCGCCAAATTCTTCAACTTTTTTGATCACGCCGTGGAAATCGTCTGTTTGTAAACAGAAGTGGAAAATACCCAAGCGTGTGAAATCGACAACATGACGCTCTTGGCGCTCTTTCATTTCGAATAGCTCAACGCCAATTCCATCGGTGGTGACAAGGTGCGCGATGTTGAAGCCTTTAAAGCCTTCACCGAACACAGCAATACACATTCTGCCGATGGCGGTTTCGCGCTCCTCAGTGACTTTGGTATTTCCCATGACAATGCTAAGGCCCAATGCGTTGGTGTAAAACTCAACCGCTTTGTCCATGTCGCCAACCATAATACCTACGTGATTCATTTTCATGATTTTTCTCTCTGAAAGCTCTGATGTTGGGAGCGCGTACTGTTCAGTGAACTGGCGAGTACGCTGTTTCGATGGAGAGAGTATAGGGTTAACGTAATGGCGATAAAAATTATCAATAATTATGTTATTGATAATGAAAATTTATGGAGTGGCATATGAAGCAATTGAGAAGGAGTAAGGATGCAGTCGATAGGGCGATCAAATCGGTTAAAACGGAAGGGTGAATCAGAGCATTTTTTAGAGATTGCCAGACACGACATGCATGTCAGGCAATCTTTTGATGAGAGTGGGAAACTAGCCAAACCAATAGATCCCAATCAATACCCAAACTGCAATGGCAACTGTCTCAATCACTACCATCAAGATGGGCTCATAGCCGATGGTGAAGAGTTTCTTCACCGAAGTCTTAATCCCTAATGCAGCAACCGCAGCAACCAAACACCATGAAGAGAGCCCAGATAATGTGCTTGTTACCGTTTCAGGCAAGATGTGAGCACTGTTGATCGCGACACAAATACAAAAGCCAATCACGAAAAATGGTAGCAATGGAATGTCTGATTTCCCGCCCGTTTGTTCTGGGTGGCTACGAAAATAGAGTGAGATGATCAAAATGACTGGGACCAAAAGGGCAACACGTAACAGCTTGGTGATGGTGGCAAATTCACCGGCTTGCGGAGAAATGGAATACCCTGCGCCAACTACTTGCGCGACATCGTGAATGGTTCCGCCGATGAAGATACCGGCAAGACGATCATCGAAGCCTAATACGTTGACGAAAATGGGGTAAATCACCATGGCAATGGTACTAAACGCGGTCACTGCGATAACGGTAAATAGGGTGTTTCTTTCGCTGTATTGGTGCTTGGGAAGAACCGCGGAAATCGCGAGGGCGGCTGATGCACCGCAAATAGCAACTGAACCACCCGTTAACACGCCGAATTGTATGCGTCGCCCGAGAATTTTGGCAATCAACATACCAATCGAGATAGTTAAAGCGATGCCACACGCGACCCAAACCAGCATTTCCCAGCCTAGTGAAGTCATCTCCTCCATGGTGATGCGCAGCCCCAATAAAGCGACGCCAAAGCGGAGGACTTTTTTAGACGCAAACTCAATACCCGGTTGGCATTTTGAATCGTTAGAAAGAAAGTGAAAAGCGATGCCCAGCAACAGGGCAAACAGCATTTGAGGTGCACCATAGTGCGCAGAGAGAAACGTCGCTGCAGCAGCAACGGTGACAGAAAGCAGTAAGCCGGGGGCGAGTGAACCCGCGCTCTGACGCAGGGATTGCCAGCTTGGAAGACGTTGTTTGGTGGTCGATGTCATGAATAACGCTCCATGTTATTAATATTATTTGTTTTTATTGTGATTTATCGGGGCGAGCCAAATCGTTGAGCTCTTTGAATGCAGCGTCGGTTAGTGTTAATCCTTGCTCAAGCACGCGTTCGCGCTGACGTAAACGACGCTCTCCTGGCAATCGCACACCTTCTTGTGCACACATCTCGGAAAACAGGGCTTCTAGCCTTTCAGCGAACTGTGGTGCAAGGAATGTTCCGGAAACACAAGGATCAATGGCAATCACTGAATGCCCTATGGCGGGTGGCCCACCTTCGGTATCGAAAAAATTGGATGCCTCATAACCATATAGTGCACCCGTGAGCGTGGCGGAGAGAATTTCCACCATGAGTGTCAAGGCTGCACCTTTAGCATCACCAATAGGAAGCATGGATCCTTGGATTGCTGCATCGGCATCTGTGGTCGGGTTACCTTGCGAATCAATGGCCCAACCTTCTGGGATAGGCTCGCCTTTTTTTCTCGCAAGCAGCACTTTCCCTCGCGCCACTTTGCTCATGCTCATGTCGATCACAAGTGGAGGATGCCCCTCTCTTGGGCAAGAAAACGCAATAGGGTTAGTCCCAAAAATGGCCGTGTTACCACCCCATGGTGCAATAGCGCTTGGGCTGTTAGAGAAGATCAGAGCAATGCAGCCTTGTTTGGCAATACGCTCTGCGTGATAACCAGCTTGGCCGAAGTGATGAGAACGATAAACAGTGGCGAGCGCAATGCCTTGTGCTTTTGCCATTGCGGGTAGCAGGCTGACCAGTTTGTCCATGGCTGGAAAGGCAAAGCCTAACTCTGCGTTAATTCGACAAACACTGGGTTTTGGGGTTTCAACTTTGGGTACGGCATCTCCAATGACTTTGCCGCAGGTGACCTGATCAATATAGGCAGCAAGGCGCGCCAAGCCGTGACCGGGTTGTCCGTCAATTTCCGCTTGAATAAGAGCATTGGCGACTGAGTGTGCATTGGATGATGTGACTCCGACATTTTCCAATGCTTGAACGATGAGCGCTTTTGCGTCTGATGGGTCGATATACACAGGCATGTCCGTCTCCGGTGTAAAAACGGAAGGAAAGAGAAGAGACGCTGAGTTTCCCCAGCGTCATACTCACGGTGCAAAGTAGGCCTAAGCTTAAGTTTGAGAGCCAAAGCCTTATGCACTGTGGTTAAGCTTACGCACTTCGGTAAAGCTTACGCACTGCGGTAGAGCTTGGTCAGTACAAACTCGCGGTGACCCAGAGATTCCGCTGCCGTGTAACGGCCGTTTGCTGTGCGAAGTGTCATGTCGATCAGCGCATCACCCGCTGAGTCCATGTTCAGTTCACGAGCAAGAATGCCAGATACATCAACATCGATGTGCTCGCCCATGGTACGCACGGTACGTGGGTTCGCAGTGATCTTGATAACAGGCACAATCGGGTTACCGATAACGTTACCTTGACCCGTAGGGAAGAGGTGAACGGCAAAACCCGCTGCGGCTTGCAAGGTCACACACTCTGCGGCGGCAGAAGAGGTATCCATGAAGTAAAGACCTGGGCCTGCGGCTGGGCGCTCCGCTGGCGTCAATACATCAACGAACTGGGTGTGCTTACCAATTTTCTGGTAGTTACCAAACGCTTTCTCTTCGATGGTGGTTAAACCACCTAAGATGTTGCCTTTGGTTGGCTGGCTGTCAGACAAGTCAGAGGTTTTGTGTGGCTCGATAACCTCGTCCATGTACGCCTGCCACGTGTTCAAGAACTTCTCACCGATTTCAGGTGAAACAGCGCGGGTCGCACAAATCTGCTCTGCACCGGTTAGCTCTGAGGTTTCACCGAAACACAGAGTTGCACCTTGCGCAGACAGCTTGTCACACAGGTTACCCACGGTTGGGTTAGCCGCTAGACCTGATGTCGTATCAGACTCACCACACTTCATGGAAATCCATAGCTCGCTAACATCACACTCTTCACGCGTGATTTCGCTTGCCGCTTGAACATATTCTTTAGCAACACGAGAAGCCGAAGCAATGGTGTTGATGTCGCCGTTTTGCTCGATAGCAAAACCTTGCACAGGCTTACCAGAAGCGGCAATACCTTCAACCACGCGTGCCGTCCACTCAGGTTCGATACCGATAACCACCACAGCGGCGACGTTAGGGTTGCAACCTGTACCAATCAAAGTACGGAAGTGAAGTTCTAAATCTTCACCAAATTGAAGGCGACCGTACGGGTGTGGAATGGCCATGGTGCCTTTAATGTTGTTGGCTACGGCTTCACAAGCGGCGTTCGACAAGTCATCTAATGGCAGAATGATCACATGGTTACGTACACCGACACGGCCATTCTCGCGGCGATAGCCCATAAATTTATAGTTGCTCATGGCTTACCACCTCTTCGTTTTAACGTTTTGAACGTGAACATGTCCGCCTTTGGCGATGTCCGCAATTGCTTTGCCGATGTCGTTGTCGTACTTCAGAATGGTGTCGCCATCCTTGATGTCGTTCAGCGCGACTTTGTGTCCCAGAGGGATAGCATCGAGTGCATGTATTTCGATGGTCGCATCCGTGTCCATCACCCATCCAACAAGCGTCTGGCCAGCTTCTAAGCCCTCAACCACAATCACGCCGACTGAGTCGGTCGAATCGTGGACGAGAAAATCTGGTTTTTGCATTTTCATCTCCTTTTGAATAAAACGATCTTTCTTTTCTTGGGTTACTTTTCGGGCCGCAGCACGACTTTGGCTGCGGCTATACGTCCGTTAAGTAAGTCGTCAAAAGCGTCCGCACCTTCACTGAGCGGGCGTTCTTGAATCCAGTCCAGCGCGCCTAACGCGCCGTTATGCATGGCTTCCACCGTCGCGTGGAAATCTTGCATGGTGTAGGTGTAGCTGCCGGTGAAGATCACTTCTTGCAACGTAAATTTGCGTACATCGAGACCTTCAATGCTGTCTTGCAAACCCACATGGACAATCACGCCGCCAGGTTTAACGGCGTCGGATGAACCCATGCGGGTGTGTTTGTTGCCTACACAATCCACCACCAAATCGATACTGTTACTGGCAACGAGTGGGTTAGAAAGTGGGTCGAATACCGTGCAAACGCTGGTGGTCTTCACCGTTTCACGGCGCAATTCATTGGTTTCGGCAAGGAAGATTTGACGACAACCTTGCGCATACAAAGAGAGCGCAGCCGCGAGGCCGACCGCGCCGCCGCCATACACCAAAGCTTTACTTTCCACCAACGGACGGTTAATCAAGTTCGCGCCTTTGGTAACGGCATGCCAGCCCGTTGCAATCGGTTCGGCCAATGATGCTGTGGCCATCGACATGCCTTCAGGAACTGGCACCAAGTTGCGTATTGGAATCGCCACGTATTCGGCAAATGCGCCTTGTCGTGGTGGCATGGAAATGATTTCTCGGCTTGCACATTGGTTTTCGAAACCCGTGCGGCAATAGCTGCAATGACCACAGCTCACCAGCGGGTTGATCACCACGGCTTGACCGTCAAGGTCGCGATTGCCTGTGTTGTCCGCACCGCGAACAACGCCTGCGCCTTCATGCCCCAAAATCAGAGGGGCAGGGCGACGCGAGTCATGACCGAGGTAAGCATGAAGATCTGACCCACAAATGCCGACGGCGTTGATTTGCACCAAGACTTCGTCATCACGAAGGGTTGGCATCTCTGCGTCATCGACATAGGTCAGTGATTTTTCTCCGGTATATACCAGTGCTTTCATCGTGCCTTCCTTTTGGTCTTCTGTTTTTTGCTTCTGTCTACCGCTTCTGTCGTATCGATTTGGCGCATGTTGAGAGTGGCTATTTGGCGGTATAGCCACCATCAAGAGAGATCATCTGGCCGGTGATGTAATCGGAGGCGCGTGACGCCAAAAACACCGTGAGACCGTCAAAATCTTCCAGTTCGCCGTTTCGTCCAATCGCCGTCATGCTGGCGTGATGTTTCGACAATTCATCGTCCGCAAACACACGTTGAGTCAGGGGCGTTTGGAAAAAACCCGGCGCAATGGCGTTAGTGGTGACACCTTGGCGAGACCACGCTTCTGCCATTGCTCTGGTTAACTGCGCCACGCCGCCTTTCGATGCGCCATAAGGGATCGAATTGGCAAACGCACGATAGGATTGCAATGAACCGATGTTGATGATTTTTCCGCGTCCTTTTTCGAGCATGCCGGGTAAACAAGCCTGAGCGAGAAAAAAAGGCACCGAGAGATTGAGATGAAGGGTCTTGTCCCAACTCTCGATGGAAATGTCATCCGCAGGTTCACGCAAATTCACACCCGCCGCGTTGACTAAGATGTCAGGTGCGCCGAAATGCGAAGAGGCTTTGATGATGAAATCTTGCAACTTCTCGCGTCGCGTTAAATCCGCAACCACCACCGCTGAATC
Organism: Enterovibrio calviensis DSM 14347; assembly: GCF_000621165.1. Classification (GTDB taxonomy): domain Bacteria; phylum Pseudomonadota; class Gammaproteobacteria; order Enterobacterales; family Vibrionaceae; genus Enterovibrio; species Enterovibrio calviensis. Next base: position 60,073 of record NZ_JHZA01000007.1, read on the forward strand.
CCCACCAGAACCTGCGATCAATGCCGCGGTCTGTGACAAGGTTTCTACGTGGCGTCCAGCCAGCAAAACCTTGGCGCCTGCTTGGGAAAGGGCAAACGCCATGCGCTGTCCAATACCCGAGCCAGCACCCGTCACCAAAGCGACGTGTCCGGTTAGGTCAAAGAGGTGGTTTAACGCGTTGCCTGTCATTTCATCTTCCTTTTTGTATGACGTTGTTTGTGTAAACAGCATCTGTAAACAGCTTGGATAAATAGCTTCGGTAAGTAGCTGGATCAATAGCCCAGCTAAATAGCGACTTATTCCGGTTTCAGATTGAACTGCTCATCAGGGAAGTACTTCGCCAAACGTGCATCACCGGTTTTTGCATGCGCTTCCATACCTTCAAGGCGGGAAATGCGTGCCGTCACCTGAGCCACGTCTTTACATGCGTCGATTGAAGAACGCTGATAGGTCACGACTTTGATGAACTTGCCCACGCTCAGGCCGCCGGTGTACTTAGCGGCGCCTTTGGTTGGCAGAATGTGGTTCGGGCCTGAAGTTTTATCGCCAAATGCCACGTTGGTTTCTTCACCAAGGAAGAGTGAGCCGTAGTTGCGAAGGTTTTGAAGCCACCAGTCGAGATCTGCTGCATGCACTTCCAAGTGCTCAGACGCATATTCGTCGCTGACTTTTACCGCTTCTTCACGTGTGTCATAGATGATCACTTCACCGTAATCACGCCATGCCGCTTCAGCTGATTTGCTGTTCAGTTCTGGCAGTTCAGCAATCAGTTCTGGTAGGCGTTTCATCACGGTTTCTGCCAATTCTTCTGAATCTGTCAGTAACCATGCTGGGGTGTTCGGGCCGTGCTCGGCTTGACCGAGAAGGTCGACCGCCACAAGTTCTGGATCCGCATCTTTGTCTGCAATCACCATCACTTCGGATGGGCCTGCGAACATGTCGATACCGACGCGGCCATATAACTGACGTTTAGCTTCGGCAACGAATTGGTTACCTGGGCCAACAAGAATGTCTGCAGGGTGACCGGTGAATTGACCGAACGCCATGGCAGCGATGCCTTGCACGCCACCCAAGCTCAATATGGTGTCAGCGCCACACAGTTTTAATGTGTACATGATTGCGGGGTGCATGCCGCCTTCACGACCCGGAGGTGAACAGGCGATGACATGGTCAACACCCGCAACTTTGGCCGTGGTGACAGACATGATGGCTGACGCGATGTGTGAGTAACGTCCGCCCGGTACATAACAGCCAGCCGCTTGCATTGGGATTAAGCGCTGACCTGCGAACAAACCCGGTGATAGCTCCGTTTCAAATTCATTCATGCTCGCAAGCTGTGCTTGTGCAAAGTCACGAACTCGCTCGTAAGCAAACTGAATATCTTTTTTTAGCTGCTCTGGCACTTTGCTTTCAGCGGCGTCGATTTCCTCTTGAGAAACGACAATGTCACCGTGCCAGTTATCGAATTTTTGGGTGTAGGCGATGCAGGTTTCTTCACCGCCCGCTTCGATTTCCTTCAGCATGTTTGAGACAATTTCACGAACATCGTCTTCACCTGTTGCTGCGGTTTTTTCAGCTTTTTTCAGATACTTAACAGCCATGTTGATAATTTCTCCGTTAAATTTTGGGTGCAACTCTCCTGTCCGGCTTTTTTAGGAGAAAGCCGAATAGGCATTGGGTTGTAGAGTTAAACCAGTGTTAAGAGCTTTTCCGTGGCGTCGTTAATCCAGCGCCCAGAGTGATAGTTCAGGAATAAATGCCAACATGAGTACAACGGTCAGCATGGATATTACATATGGTCCGGATCGAGCCGCGATCTTCAGCACCGAGGTTCCCGTTAATCCGGATACCACAAAGAGGTTCAAACCAAGTGGTGGTGTAATGAAACCCACACCGAGAGACGTCACCATCATGATACAGAACTGCACATCTTCCATGCCTATCTCACGTGCCAGCGGCAACAGGATAGGGGAGAGGATCAGAATGTTCGGCGTCGTTTCCATAAAACAACCAGCCAGAATCAAGATGCCGATCATGATGAGTGTCAGGGCAACGTGACTGTCGGTAATCGACGTCATGCTTTGAACAAACGCCTGCGGCACGTCTAGGGCTGCCAGTGTTTGTGCCAATGGAAGGCTTAGCGCGATGATAGGCAAGATAACGCCATTCACTTTTGCTGAGCTTTCTAACATCTTCGGAAAATCACTCACCTTCAATGTGCCTTGGAACAGACCAATGATGATGGTGGTAACAACAGCGATAGCAGCGGCTTCTGTTGGTGTGAAGATACCTGAGTAGATACCACCCAAGATGACGAACGGCACCATCAGGGCGTAGCGCGCATCAATCACCACGGCTATCCAGCGCTTGAATGAGAAGCCTTGTCCTGCGTTTTCGTAGCCATGAATGCGGTTCATCACTACGTTGGTCAGCATGATGGCGCCCATCACCATTAACCCGGGGACTGCGGCTGCAAGGAACAGTGTCGATGCGGATATACCCAGCACTAAGCCAATAATGATGTAAGCGATAGAGGGTGGGATCAGGATGCCTGTACATGCCCCCGCGGCGACCAACGCACACGCATAAGGTTTCGGGTAACCCTGTTTCACCAGTCTATCAATGGTCATACGACCCACAGCAGCAGCACCTGCAGCATCAGAACCTGAGATACAAGCAAAAAAACCACAACCGAGTACCGTTGCGCTACCAAAGCCTGCTCGCGCACCGCCGACACTGGCTTCTGCAACATCGAGGAGTTTGTTTGATAGGCCAGTACGAACCAGTACGTCCCCTGTCAGGATGAAAAGTGGAACGGCAATCAGCGCGAACGCATCGATGCCATCAAAGAGAGATTCACCAAACAAGGATAAAGGTAGAACGTCAGTAATGAAGAGCAGCGCAATAGAGCCTAAGCCAAGTGATACCCACACAGGGACGGCAAGGCCAATCAACACTAGCATGCCAATCACAGGGCCATAAAATTCCCAGCCGAGGTCGACAACCACGTCTGTTTGATAGTAATTCAGCATGACATTCTCCTAATCGAACAGCTTGTTGCCTTCGAACACGGGGGTGCCGTGTATCAGGCTATGTGTATCGCGACGGATCGATTGAGCCAGTCGGAACAACATCAAGGAGAACCCTAGCGGTACTGCCGCCATGAACCACGCTTGGCTGATGCCTAAACCGTGGGTGACTGAGCCGAATTTTAACGATACTTCAATCGGGTGAATGGACCAGTAGAGTGCAAATACAGCGACGATAAGTGTCATCAAATCGCCAAAAAGATACATGACGGCTTTACCGCGTTGAGGTAAATAGTGGAGCAACACGTCAATACGTATATGGGCGCGTTCTTTTACAGCCGCTGACGCACCGATCCAAGCGAGATAAATAAACGCATAACGGGCGACTTCTTCTCCCCAAATGGAGGAGTAGCTGAATACAAAACGGCGGAGCACTTCCATTGCAATGGTAATAACGATTGTGGTGTAGAAGAAAAGGAGCAACCAGCGTTCGCCATTCTCATCAATGTTCTTAAGTAGAGATTTCATAGGCCATGTCCAACGTGCGTTGTGGAAATCGAGAGAGTAGCCTCTTGGAAGAGTCCCAAGAGGCTAGGTGACTCAGACGTTACACATCGTGAACATAGAAACGGCTATTACCATTGGCGGCATCTAGCAGTTTGTTAAAGGTGGCTTTTGACCCTGCAAGTTGCAGTTTAAAGTCATCCCACTCTGGACGCTGGTGGCCCGCTTTGTCAATCCATTGGCGCATTTCATCAGCATTAGGCGCATAGAATTCAACACCTGCATCGCCCAGTTCAGCCATCGCATAAGCGCGAGCTGCAGGTACTTTTGCAAGGTTCTGAATTGAGGTCACTTCACTCGCGAACTCAATGCCTTCCTGAATGTCTTTCGGCAGGCTGTTGAACCACTCAAGGTTACAAGAGAACACTTGCGAATCTGGCACGGCGCGGTTGAACGTCACTGACGAAAGCACGTCTTTAAAGCCAAATACATTTAACGCTTCTACCGATGGGTCGAGCGCATCTGCAACACCTTGCTTGATGGCTGACGGTGTTTCACCCCATGCCACTGGCGTTGGGTTTGCACCCAGTAGACGATACATTTGCTGAAGGATTTTTGAACCTGGTACGCGGAATTTAACGCCTTCAAGTTGGTCTGGTGTTTTAATTGGGCCTTCCAAACCACGACGAATTGCAACAACGCGTGGATCAATCACCACATACCAAAGCGGCTTAAAGCCTTTCGCTTCTACGCGAGGGTGAATCTCTTCTTTCCATGCGTTCGACGTGACTAGGTTGATGAATTTTTGGTTTTCACCACACCAGTAAGGAATGTTGATAAGGTCAACGGCTGGCGCAAAAGGAGCAAAGTTAGAAAGTGAGTGCTGCGCGGCCTGAATGGTGCCAGCTTGTACTTTCTGAGCTAATGCACCGCCTGCACCGAGTTGACCACCAGGTGCAAGTTTCACGTAAACCTGACCTCGTGTCATGTTCTGGATGTTTTCCTTAAAATCCAGCTGCATGATTGGGTAACTGCGGGAGGCACCAATGATGTACGCCGTGGCGATCGTCATGGTGTATTTTGCTCTTTTCTGTCGTTCTCTCTCTTCATTTACTGCAGCCTGCGCATGTGTTGAAGTCAACAAGGCTCCTGAAGCGCCTGCGACAACAGCGGCCGTGAAACCTACTTTTTTAGTGATTTCTAGAAAACGGCGACGCTCTGCATTCTGTGGGGAGTCATCCTTATGGTGAACAGACATAAATGTACTTCCTTCCTGCGTTTTAATTACCCAATCAACGTCGAATACGTCGGCGAACGTTGGGTGCTCTTATTCTGCCGAACGCTGGCTTGCATCTTTTTCAGCAAGTAGCATTGCGACAACGAAAGTTAATGAAGCAAGAATGAGCAAAATGAACTCAAACACGTCATTAACACGAATAATGTCGTTAGTCCCTGAAGCAAGTTGAACCTTGGTGGCAATCACGTTGAGCATGTACAGCGAGAAAAGCACCAATGGAAGGATGTAGCGTTTCTTGATGTTGCTCATGGTCAGCCTCTCAAGGGTCAGATAGCGAAAACATCGCCGTGTTATAGTTATAGCACTCATAATCACTTGTAACGTTAATGTTAAATGTAAGCGCTTACATTGTGAGAGTAGTGCGCGAATTGGAAGGCTGTCAAGTTTCTGACGGCAAAAAAATTCAGTGAGGCTATAATCAGTTAAATTGTGGCTTTCTAATCTCAATAACGAGTCAAAGAAATAACGAGTTATGACGAAAGAGATCCCCCCTTTGCGTAAGCGCTTACAAAAACGTCCTATCGACGCGCCCACAGCGGAAGATGTCGCCATTGCCGCGGGCGTTTCCACGGCAACCGTGTCTCGGTATTTGGCTAAGCCAAGTTCAGTGAGTGAAAAGCGTGGCATACTCATCCGCTCGGCTATCGAATCACTCGGTTACATTCCTCACGGTGCAGCGCAAGCCCTTGCTTCCCAGCATTCAAAAACAATGGGCGTGATTGTGCCCACCTTGGATAATGCGATTTTTGCTGAAGGCATTCAGGCGTTTCAGCGTCGGCTTCAGGAAAAGGGATACACACTGTTCATTGCGAGTTCTGATTACTCTGTTGATGAAGAGTTAGCGCAGGCGGAAAGGTTGATCACCCGAGGTGTCGATGGACTCATGCTGGTGGGCGCAGAGCATCATCCTCAACTTTTTGAAATAATAGATAAGAAAAAGCTGCCTTATTTGTATACATGGTCATACAAGCCATCTCTGGATCATCCATGTATTGGGTTTGATAACTACCGAGCATCCGCTCGTTTAACCGAGTTCTTGCTTGAACTTGGACATACTGAGTTTGGCGCTATTCCCGGCATTACGCAGTTGAATGACAGAACCAAAGATCGTCTTGGGGGATGCTTAGATACACTGAGAACGAACGGCATTGAATTGGACGCTCATCGCGTGATTGAGTGTCGTTATGATTTGGCTGAAAGTCGCCAAGCATTGAGACAGTTGATGGCCACCACCCCAAGACCGACCGCCATCGTGTGTGGTAACGACATCATTGCGATGGGGGCATTATTGGAATGCCAATCCATGGGGGTGAAAGTGCCAGAAGAGGTGTCGATTGTTGGTTTTGATGATGTTGCGATGGCATCGCATATCCATCCGTCTTTGACCACCATGCAAGTGCCATCAAAAATGATGGGTGAAAAAGCCGCGGATTTTCTATTGGCGAAGCTGAGTCATGAGCCTGTTGCAGATAAGTTGGAACTAGAGGCAAAGCTAGTGGTGAGAGAAACGACTGCTGCGGTGAAATGAATCTAGGCTTTATTCAACGAATCTAAGCTCTATTCAATCAACAAAGGGGCGGTATCTTACCGCCCCTTTGTTGTTTTGCCATTTTGTTACTTACCAAACCCAGCGGGTTTGCTCGTTCGTAATGCGCATCTGGATCGGTGTGGTTCCGTCGTAGAAGAACACTTCTGCCAACATGTAGTATTGCGAATCTGCGAGTAAGTAATCCACATCACCAAATCCATTTTCTAGCGTTTTTGCAGTAATGCGGCTGTTATAGTCAGCTGAGTAGGACCCATCAGGATTTTCGATAAAACCGCCATAAATCGACACAAAGGCTTGGTTTGTTGAATACGCACTAATATCGATTTCTAGACTTTGCGCCACGACAGGGTCGTAGCTGAAGTTATCTGCAACCACCATTTCTGACATCTGCGAAGCATCACTGGATACTGTCGGTGGAATGTCTACCACTTCAGGGTTAGCCCCCGTCAGGATAGTGGCTGCTGGTGAAGTGCTGTCAGTGCCGCTCGACTCCGTTGTGTTTGTGCTGCTGTCAGTCAATATTGAGTCAGTGTTCGCTGAATCTGTGGTTGACGTGGTGGGTGTCGAACCATCGCTACCACCGCCACATGCTGATAAAAGGAGTACGAGTGAAACGGTCACAATCGGATAGATAATCATGCTTATTCCTCCGGCTCGAAAACAGTGCCTGCAGTGGCTTTTTCGTCCATGTACCAATCGGTATTGTTTAAACCAGATGTCTCAGCATAACCCGCAAACTCGGGGTAGGCAGCAATCAAGTCGACGTGTTCTTGAGGCCATTTCCACGCATCGTTGATGAGCAATGCCCATGGCAGGTTTGATGATGTTTTGAAGTAACGGTTGTCCGCAGGGTTACCCGTGTCAGACCACCATCCGTACCAGTAGGTGTCGAATTTCTCTGTCGGCGCCTGGTCGGCTAAATGAATCTCTAACCCTCGGCCTGGGTTGTACCACAATCCATCGCGCACATAAGACCCCGGAGTGGCGAAGATGAATGGGTCATAAGGCATGTTCACCAGCTCGTAGGTGTTTGTGCCTTCATTCGGATAAATGTCGATTTCAAACTCAAAGGAAATCGCTTCCTGACAATATTGCGCCGTGCGGTAGAAATTGCACTCCGCAGGGATTTTCTGTTTAAGATCGTCAGAGATAATGAAAATAGCTTCAGTGGCATCAGATTCCATGCCATTGCTTTCTTGTAGTACACCGTTATGTTTCATCGTTGTCTGCGCGTTATTGATATCCACACGGTTTAGGCCGGGAAGTCGCATAGCGAAACCATTGTGGTAGCCAGCGCCATAGGCAGACAAGTAGCCGGTGATAAGGATGCGTGTTGCGTGATTATCTTCGTCTAGCGTTTCTGTGATACGGAATCGAATGACGACATCGTTCATGTCGTAGTCGCCTTCTTTTGGCCAATTGTCTTCAAAGGCCAAGGTGGCATAACCACGTTCGTTCGGGTAATGCACCAAGGTTGTTCCTGATTTCATCACAGTGACAGGGTGGTCTTCGACCTCCCCACTGGCTGCGCCCCCGAAGTAGTCTAAGCCGGATTGTTCAGAGAAACGGAAGCGGCTATAGGTTGAGCCCACAGCAGCATCTGCTGGGACTGCGACAGACAAGGTATTCGCACCGGCACTCAATACCGTGTCGCTGACAATTTTCTCGCCATCATCTTCGAAATCGCCATCTTGGTTCCAATCAAGCCACGCGGAGAGATAACCGGTGGTTGATGCTTGTACCGAGATAAGCGCAGTGCTGCCTGCTTCCAGCGCGGTGACAAAACCTACGCCATCCTCATCTTCTAGCCCCGCTTTGTTGTCATCCAGTGGGGAAAGCAAGCCATCTCCCTCGCTATCCGGTGCGACTAAGCCCATGTAATAGCCTGTACCGACTTGGTGGCGAGGACCGTTTGAAGCGAGAAGGGTTTTATAGCTGTCTGGTGCATCACCAAAATCAATCGTTGAATCTTCATCAATCACAGGCGCATTTGCACAGCGTGCTCCGTCGTTTTGATTAGATGCCGGGCCCGTCGCGAAGAATTCAATGTTGAAATCCCCCTGAGCGATGTCGTCAGCATCTGACAGGTTTGCGCGGAAAATGCTGCCATCGGAATTTCGAGAAAGGTAAAGGTTGCCATTCACGTCAAAATAGATCGCCCCGAAGCCACCCGCCGGAGCGCCAATTTGATCAATCATATTGATGACCACATTGGTATCACCTGTGGTTAAGTCCACTTGGTAGAGGTCGTAGTCATTGTTGTCGACAAGGTACATCTTGTTATCAATGGGGTTGATGGCGATATCAGACGCGCGTATCACCCCCATGTTTGAAGTGATGGCCTCCGCCGTCAATGTGGCGGAAGAGTCTGTGGCAAGCGGCGACAGGTCGATCTTAAACAAGCCCAATTCACGTCTGTGAAGGTAATAGGTGTTGTCTTGCACGTCACCACTGATGAATTTTGTGTTTTCTGGCAACCCTGAAACAGCTACCTGTTCACCAGTATAATTCCTACCAATTCGAATGACGTTCAAGTTGTTGTAATCAAAGCCATAAATGTAACGGTCTGGATCGTTAAAGCCCAATGCGTTGATGTGCGTGTTTAGACCTGTGGTCGCAGCCAACTCTGAATAACCCCCCGTGGCAAGGTTGACGCCATAAACCTTGCTTGGCGAACTTTGGAACAAGAAAGCCTTGCTTGGGCAAGTTTCGAATGGTTCATCGGCATAGGCCGTTGCGGGGAAAAACATCACGAGCGATAAAAGCTTCAACTTCAAATAGGTGCGCATCAGTGTTTCCTTTAATCAGGACATAAATACGCAATTACAATAACTGTGCCATGAATATTTATTTTAATATTCATGCAGATAGAGTCTTTGTGTTGTTCGGGGGACGAGGAGGTTTCTTAATATGAAAGCCGATATGAGGAAGGGGAGTGTCTATTTCTCAATATGAGAAATATCGAAAGCTAATTTTTCAACCAAGTAAGAAAAAGCAGGCCGAAGCCTGCTGTTGTCAGTTCTTACATCATTTTGCTAGTGAGGTTATCTTATTACCATATCCAGCTTGATTCCGTGTTTGGAATGCGCTTTTGCACTGGGCTTGTTCCGTCATAGAACCAAACCTCTGCGAGCACATAATATTGTGAATCTGAAGACACGTAATCCAACGTTGCTTCACCGTTATCTAGAGGTGCTGCGGTGATACGGCTGTTGTAGTCGGCGGTAAAAGAGCCATCGTCATTCTCAGAAAATACACCATAAATGGAAATGTAGGCGGGTGACACGGAGTAGCCACTGATATCGACCTCGAAATTCTGTTCAAGCACAGGGTTGTAGGAAAAACCATCTGGTACAACCGTCTCACTCATAGAGGTTGCTGAACTCGTAATGGTTTCCGGAATATTCGCTAACCCACCAGAGGTATCTACAATCATGTCTGGCGCACTGCTGGTTGGGCTTGCTGAACCGCTTTCAGTCGTTGTCGTGTCTGAACCGCTTTCAGACGTTGTCGTGTCTGAACCAGACTCGAACACCGCATCACTAGAACCTGTGTCTGACGCAGTAACGTTGGTCACGTCGCCTCCATCACCACCGCCACCACAGGCAGAAAGTAGGGTAATCAGAGCGATAATGGAAATATGCTTATTCATGGTGATTACTCCTCAGATGAATAGGTTTTGTCAGCAGTGGCTTTCTCTAAGAGGTACCACATTGCATTATTTTCGCCACCTGACTCTGCATAGCCTGCAAACTCAGAGTAGGCATCGACTAAGTCGACATGTTCGCGTGGCCAGCTCCACTCATCGGTGATAAGCAGTGCCCATGGGTGGTTGTCAGTGGTTTTGAAGTAACGGTCATTTTCGGGGTCACTCGAATCTGACCACCATCCATACCAGTAGGTATCGAATTTCTCGGTTGGTGCTTGGTCTGCTAGATGGATTTCTAAGCCGCGGCCTGGGTTATACCAAAGGCCATCGCGAACGTACGCACCGGGTGTTGCAAACATGAATGGGTCGTATGGCATCGCAACTAAGCTATTGGTATCAACACCTTCATTGAAGTAAACATCAATTTCGAACTCAAAGGAGATCGCTTCCTGACAATGTTGCGCGGTACGGTAGTACATGCAGCCATCAGGCAGTTTTCCTTTCAAGTCGTCTGACACAATAAAGATGGCTTCATTGGCGTCTGATTCAAGGCCGTTTTCTTCTTGCAGAACCATGTTGTAGCTCATGGTAGTGGCTGCATTGATGTCTTCGCGGTTCAAGCCGGGTAGGCGGAAAGCAAACCCATTGTGGTAGCCCGCGCCGTAAGCTGCTAGGTAGCCTTTGATGAGCACTCGCGTGATCTCGTCATCTTTGTTTAAGGTCTCAGTGATGCGGAAGCGAATAACCACGTCATTCATGTCGTAGTCGCCTTCTTTCGGCCAGTTATCCTCAAACGCTACCGTGGCATAACCACTTTCGTTTGGGTAATGACGCATTGATGAGCCGTCTTCCATGATGGTGACTGGGTGGTCTTCAACTTCCCCTGTCGTTGCACCGCCGTCAAAGCTCAGGCCACCTGCTTCCGAGAAACGGAAACGAGACCAGGTTGAACCGATTGTTGCGCCAGCTGGGACCGCGACTGAGATAGTGTTGGTACCCGCAGACAAGAGGCTGTTGTTGACGATACGTTCGTTGCTGTCTTCAAAATCGCCATCGCCATTCCAGTCAATCCAAGCGGATAAGCGACCCGCTTGTGAGGCTTGAACAGAAACAAGCGCCGTTTTCCCGACTTCCAGTGCGGTAACAAAGCCCACACCGTCTTCATCCGAGAGACCCGCTTTGTTGTCGTCTAGTGGTGATACGAAACCATCGCCTTCACTGTCTGGTGCGATTGAACCTAAGTAGTAACCCGAGTTGATTTCATGGCGAGGGCCATTTGAACTCAATTTGGTTTTGTACGAATCTGGTGCGTCGCCGAAATCAATGGTGGAATCTTCATCAATGACTGGCGCATCTTCACAGCGCGCACCGTCGTTTTGGTTAGAGTTTGGACCGGCAGCAAAGCCTTCAGCACCGACAGTGTCGCTGTTGATATTGTCGGTATCGGACAGGTCGATTCGGAAAATTTCACCGTCACCATTGCGCGAAACATAGTAGTAGCCGTCTACATCAAAGTAACCTGCGCCAAATGTGCCTGTTTCTCCTGTCTTGCCAATTTCAGTGGTAGCACCTGTGCTTGTATTGATTTCGTACAATTTACCGTTGCTGTTTTTCACCGCATAAAGGTTGTTGTTACCCGGATGAAAAGCAAAATCGGTAATACCTAATGGTGCGCTAGTAGAAATCGTTTCTGCCTCCAGCGTCGCATTTGGGTCGCTGTCCAATGGCGTTAAATCGATTTTGTAGAAACCTTGGCTAGGACCGTATAAGTAGTAGTATCGGTCGTATACGTCACCGACGTAAAAACTGTAATTAGGCAAGCCATTGACTTCAATCACTTGCGCATTAAAGTCTTTGTCGAGTCGAACCACTTTCTTACGGCTTTTCTCAAAACCGTAAATATATTTGTGCTCGAAGCCTACGCCGTCTCCCGTACCGTTATCAAAACCAACAGCATTGATACCACTGTTCGACAAACCCACATCGTTGGTGATCAGCGTTGTTGAACCCGTTACCAGGTTGACACTGTGCACTTGCACTGGATTCGACTGAAACAAGTAGGCCTTGCTTGGACATGTATCAAACGGCGACGCGAACGCAAGAGGCGAAACCGTTGTAAGTAGAGCTGCAGTTAGAAGGCGAGACATAGACATCTCCTTGGATTAAGTCTGGGAGTACTCTTTCAAGGAGTGTGCCAACTTTAAAGTGTTGAATTATATCCAATTTAAAAATCCAAGTGTTTTTTGTAAATGGATAACTGGTCAGAATGACAATCAAAAAAATAAAGGATCTGGTGGTTTGTCAAAATGAGAAAATAACAACATGGAGTATGGTAAATATGATTTTATGACAGGTTTCATTGAGGTGGTTAGCTATTTCTTGGCGAAAGTAATGGAGGGGTGATTGAGAAGTGAAGGGCGGATTTCTCCGTTTTATATTTGTGCTTTTGTATACCTTGATTCGAGTGGTTACCACTGCGTTCGTCATCGACAAGGCGCTATTCATAAGGTGCTGAAAAATTGCTTATATTACCCTCACTCTCTTTGGTTTTTACACTGCTGAGACTTTCATCAGCAAGTCAGGCTATTCCAAGCTATATTGAAAGTTGTGTTTCATAACTGATACACCCTTTGGGTTTGTTGAAAATAAAAGGGTAAACATGAAAATTATTTTTGCAGATGACATGGCTGATATGCGTGAAAGCATCGTTAATTCGCTAGAGGCCGTAGAAGAGCAGTTTGGGCCGTTTGAAATTTTGGGTCAGGCAAAAAACGGGCAGGAACTCATTACCTTAGTAGAGAGATACCCAGACGTAGATCTTGTGCTGACGGATTTGCGAATGCCAACCATGGATGGCCTGTCTGCATTGGTGTATCTCAAAGCCAATGTCAAAGTAAAAAAGATTTTTGTCATTTCGAGTGAAAGTATTATTTCTATCAGTCAGGCAGAAAAACGAAAAATCGAGGCCGACATTGAAGAAAAGATGGGCCTCTTGGATAAAATTGCTCATCGAGTGATAGATAACGAAGTGGTGGAAGGGAAAATAAATTCGATTTTGACAGGGTGTGAAAAGCTTCGCCTTGACCCGATAAAAGTGGCCGAATACTACGGCGCGTCTGGGTATATGAGAAAACCCATTTCAAAGAGAAAGATCGCCAGCCTATTTGAAGAAATGGCGACATCTCGGGGTTTTGTCAATATTGGACTCGTATAATTAGACATGGGCCATTAATAACAAGTCACGCTTATTTGCCATTAGGCTGGATATTAATTTGTAGGCGTACATATAACTCCTGATTTGAGGTGCGATCAATGAGTAATGTATTAGATAAGCAAGCATCATGTTTATCACAATATGCAGCCAGCACAACATCTGCTAACACCGCTACCAAGCGCGTCGCCCAAAAAAATCTTGTGTTTTCACTTGCTGATGAACAGTACGGCATTCCGTTATCGTCGGTTAAAGAGGTCATTGGTTTGGTCAAGGTGACGCCTATTCCCCACGTTCCCTCTTTTTTTAAAGGCCTCATTAATCTGCGCGGACGTATTATCTCAGTCATTGATCTCAGGCTGAAGTTGGGCTTAGAAGAAAAGGACTATGACCCCAAAAGAACATCGATTGTGATTAGCGATGTCAATGCGCTAATGATTGGGAGCATTGTCGATGATGTGAATGAAGTTGTGGGTTTTGACGAGGAACAAATAGAGCGGGATTTAGAAATATCACACAGTATTAAGCGTGATTACATTACTGGCGTCGCGAAGGCAAAAGAGAACTTGGTTTTACTGCTGGATATAAACAAAGTACTGGACCCTGATGACTTAGACATCATTGGTCACCACGCTATTGTTGCTTCCCAACAAGACGGAAGTGAGGGATAACATCATGTTTGATAGCCTTTCGCTTCGAGCCAAGATTATTCTCGGTAATGCTGTAAGCTTGTTGTTTTTGGTCTTATTGGGGGTAGTAAGTGTTACCAGTCTCCAACAGCTAAGAGAAACTGATAACTGGGTGGATCATACACATCGAGTGATTAATCGAGCATTAGAAATTGAAAATGCAGCCATCAATATGGAAACCGGGATGCGTGGTTACCTATTAGCCGGTGATGAATCGTTTCTGGCTCCATACACTGAGGGGAAATCTCGTTTTAACACGCTCATCAACGAACTTAAAACCACGGTGGATGACAATCCTCCACAAGTTCTTTTGCTCGAAAATGCGCAAGAAACCATCGCAGAGTGGCAGCGTTCAGTCACAATGAATGCTATTGCGCTTAGGCGTGATATTGGATTCGTTCAAACCATGGATGATCTGTCAGCGGAAGTGAATAAGGACAAAGGGAAAGCGTATTTTGACCGCTTTCGTTTGTTGATTGGTGAATTTGAGGCTGAAGAGAAAGCCCAGTTTGTAGAAAGAACGGCAGAATTCGACAGTTTTGTTGGCCTTGATGACATTAAGAATGAATCAGTATCCATGCAAAATACTTTTGAGGCGATTGAGCAAATTTCCCTCATAGAAACAACGGTTTTGGGTATGGAAACCGGTATGTATGGCTACTTACTGACGGGCAATGACGCATATCTTATCCCTTATACCGAAGGGCGTAACCGTATTGATTTCCTATTGAACGATCTCAGAGCGAGTGTCGTCAACAACCCCAAACAGGTGCAGAGATTAAATGATATTGCCATGGTGATATCAGAATGGCGTGCTCAGATATCCGATAGGAATATCGAGCTTCGTCGAGAGATCAGTGATGCGAAGACGATGGAAGATGTTGCTAATTTGGTGGCTCAGGGAAGAGGAAAGGTTTTCTTTGATGAGTTCAGAGGGCAAATAAAGACTTTTATTAAGCGAGAAGAAGTATTGCTCGGTGAACGTCAGGCATCGCTTGAAGCAGCAATAGGGAGGACAAATAACGCGATAATTTGGGGTGTTGCTCTCGCGGTACTTATTTCTATTCCCATCGCTATTTGGCTTAGCCGATCCATTATGGGTCCGTTCCAGCTTATTTTCCGCGGCTTGCAGTCTTTCAGCTCAAAAGAATTATCAGAGTTGAGTGTGGCGTTTAATAGCGTAGTGAAACGGATGGCAGAGGGTGCAGGGCGTTTAGCGACGGTATCAAACAGCATTGATAATGTGTCACAGAACCTGTCTCAAATCTCGAATCGCCAAGCGAGTTCGGTAGAAGAAACGTCGGCAAGCACCGAAGAAATTTCCGGCATGGTTCGTATCAATGTGCAATATGCGGAAGAGTCAAAAGATCTATCAAAAGAAGTCGGAGAAAAAATGACGGGCTTGGAAGACGCCATGCAGAAGATCTCCGAATCTAACCATAAAATTGCTGATCTAGTGAAAATAATTGGGGAAATTGGTGCTAAAACCGCCATTATCGATGAAATTGTATTCCAGACGAAGTTGCTCTCTTTCAATGCATCGGTTGAGGCAGAGCGGGCAGGTGAGCATGGTCGAGGGTTTGCTGTTGTCGCTCAAGAAGTGGGTAACCTTGCTCAGATGAGTGGCAAAGCCGCTACAGATATTTCCGTCATTGTTAAACAAAGTATTTGTGAAGCAGAGAAGATCGCGAAAGAGAATACTTGTCGAGTAGAGAAAGGCTCGAACATTGTTGTTGAAACCAAAAAACAATCAAATTTGGTGCTTGAAGGTGCTTCAAAGATCTTCGACGCCTCTAATGAACAGGCGCGAGGGATTCAGGAAATCAGCAATGCGGTAGAGTCGATCAACAAAGCGACTCAGCACGCTGCTTCTATCGCCGATCAAGCGTCAAGCTCCAGCTCCGAACTGAATAAACAAGCGGAAGATTTAAACCGTATGGTGGCAAACCTGAATAGCTTTCTTCGTGGGCATGAAGCGGCGTCGATTGATGAACCGGTCAACACAGTAGATGCGGAGCTGCGCGACCATTACGAAGCCCAATCATTATCGGGTATTCGCCGAGAAATAGATAATGCCACTCACTCTGCTCCTGAAGCATCTCAGGAGGTAGAAGATAGCGATAATCAAGCCGCATGGAACCGGCTTTAGATTAATGGTTTTGGTCGCAGACTATGCATTCTGAAAACCCTGACCAAATCGAGCCTTACTTCGTTGAGCCAATGTGTATTGGTGACGCGGAAGAAATGTCTAAACAGGAGTTTGATTACTTCTCGACGCTGATCTTCCAGCATGCGGGTATAAAACTGGAAGTCGAAAAGCGTAGCATGCTTGAAATGCGCCTGCTTAAACGGTTAAGAGCACTGAAATTAGGATCCTTTGGCGAATACATGCGAGTGCTGAAGCAGGATACTAGTGGTATTGAGTTGATTGCGTTTACCAATCTCATCACAACCAACAAAACCTCTTTCTTTCGTGAGCAACGCCACTTCAATGTGCTTCGTGAGGATATTCTTAAACGCACTCGTCCAGAAAAAACATTTATTTGGTCGGCGGCGTGCTCCAGCGGGGAAGAACCTTATTCTTTGGCTATGCAGTGCGAAGTCATTAAGAGTGAGCAGGCTAATTTCGACTACCGTATTCTCGCGACTGATGTCGATACTCAACGGCTAGATATGTGTGCGCTGGCGGAATACCCAGATGAACAACGTGAAGATATCCCCAAACTTTATCAACATCAGTACATTCAACGTATTACGCGCGATAGCGACACGTTTACCGTGGTGGAGCGATTAAAGCAAAACATCAAGTTTCGGCAGCATAACCTGATTCACTATCCTGAAAAATTTGGTATTCAGTTTCACTATATATTCTTACGAAATGTGCTGTTCTACTTTCCGCCCAGCACGGGGGAAAAAGTGGTTCGTGCTTTGGTGAGCCAACTGCAACCCGGTGGTCTGTTTTTTGTGGGGCTGACTGAATCTCTTCAGCACATGGATGTTGGCTTGGAGTTAGTGGATGTGTCTGTCTATCGTAAACCCGAATTAGGGGACGCGAGAGATGAATGAAGTTCAAGTGCGCTCAGGGGAGTTTCAATTTGCTTATCGCAAACCTATTTGGCTTCACACTGTGGTGGGTACGTGTGTGGTGGTTTGTATCTGGGATCAAGAAAATCAAAGCGGTGGAATGTGTCATTACCGTTTGCCTATTGCGCCCAATGCTATCGCAATGGGAGAGCTGGTGAATGATTATGGCAACTGCGCCATTCCTAACTTGTTGAAGAAGTTCAAACACACATCGTCAAACCCGAAAAACCTCATGGCTTGGGTTATCGGAGGTGGGCAAGTGCATGATGGTGAATTTATGCAATCCCAACAAATTGGGGAACGAAATGTTCTCGTCGCATTAGAAACGCTTGCGCACTATGGATTACCCATTGTTGGAACATCAGTCGGCGGCGGTTCTGGTCGGCAGATTCGATTTAACCCCAAATTCGGGGAAGTGGATTTTCGCTTTGTTGACGAAGCGACAAGTGGCACTGAAAACACTGAGGTAAAATTATCACCGAATCTGAAGTGGGTGTATGCGATATCTGAAAGTGACAATTTTAAAGCATCGGTCGAACAGGCGCTTTGTCATGATCCGAGTGTCCACGTTCAAGCTGTGCATGATATTGAGAGCATTGGCCATTGTTTCGCTCATCAAGCACCACAAGTGTTGATTATTGACTCGGAGTATCTCTCATCGGCCCCGTTGCCGATGATTTCCTCATCGTCGGCATTGTTTCAATCTTCTATGCGAGATGAAGCATCACAATCATTTCGTCTACCCACCGTGGTGGTTGCTCATGAAGTCACGCCACTGATTGGTACTCATTATCGAACGTTGGCTCAAACGGTCGGAAACCGAATTCTGGTATCGACACCACAGCACCTTGAAAGGGTATTGGCTTCAGCAATAGGCTTGAATGCGTTATCGGTGCCTTTGCATACCCAAGCGGTTACATCGTCTCTAAATCAACCATTAGAAAAAGAAGGCGGCGAACCGGATGGGGTAGTGCTTATTGGTTCTTCTACCGGTGGAGTGGATGCGTTGGAAGTCTTGCTTAGCCAGCTTCCGGGCAAGATGCCCGCAATTTGCATTGCTCAGCATATCCCAGAAGGTTATTCATCCGCGTTGGTTCAGCGACTGAATACGAAAAGTCAGCTTACCGTCAAAGAGGCGGTAGATGGAGAAGTGCTAGCACGCTCTCACGTATATTTTGCGCCAGGCAACCATCACATCAAATTGGTGCAGCTAGGGGATGGGCAAGTGGTTGTGCGAGCCACGCAAGACCCACCCATCAATAGTTTTAGGCCTTCTGTGGATTATTTATTTGATTCAGCGACCAAGATAAATGACTGGCGCATTGTCGCCGCGTTATTTACTGGAATGGGAAGCGATGGTGCCAAAGGGCTTCACCGGTTGAAACATCATGGTGCGTTTACCCTGGTGCAAGATGAAAAAAGTTGTGTGGTATATGGCATGGGGCGAGTAGCGAAAGAGCTTGGTGCAGTATGTCGAACGGTGTCTATTCAAGAGATGGCAGGGGCGATACTCGACGCCTACCTCTCTCCCGCCTCTGATTTGCCACGCGGTGGTCAGGATCAATTCAGTAAGGAGCTTCGTTAATGTCCCAAACTGATTTGCGAACTCTTGTAGAGGAATTAGCCAACGATTTTACTGAGGTAGCGAACACGCTATCTCTGCCAATTGCTATCAGTCACCTTCAGCAGGACTTTTCTGGGCTAAATGACAAGCTTGAATTAGCGGTGGAAGAAGACTCTCGATTCCATGATCTTCAGTTTCTTATTCAACAAGTGCTGACATTGCTTGATCTGCGAGGTGCTGAGTCGAAAGATGCCGACGGAGATTTACTTGCGTTACTGGATTCGATAATCGAGACAGCAAGAGCAGAAACAGCCGCTTATTCAAAGGGAGACCGCGACGTTCTAGAAGATCGTGCGGAAGCAGCGAAGCGCCAAGAAAACATGGCAAATGAGATCAATGTATTGGCTATTTACGCGCTAGATACATTAGGTATTGACGTTAACTTAATCGAAGATGCGCCAGTTTTTGATGATGATGTATCCATCGAGCTTGATTACCTTGGCTCATTGGCTCAATTCAACGGTGAGGGCGGAGAGCCTGACGCCGACAAACAACGTCGTTCCAAAAAGCGTGAAAAAGAAGCCAAAGACGCGGATGCTCAGAACAAGTTCGAGCCTACAACCAGAGTTAAATCTCACTTGCTTGAGCACTTGATGAGTTACTCCGAAGAGCTTGTGCAGATCAGAAATACACTCGCTGATTTTGCTGAGAAACAAGAGAGCCTGGCGCTAACCGAACTGTCGAGCAAGTTGAAGACGGTTTCTGATGGCATGCTCAATGACCTACTGAAAACGCAAATGCGGCCGATTGGCAACTTACTCAGCAAATATCGTCGCATTGTGCGGGATCTTTCAAAAGAGTTAGGAAAGAAAGTCGACGTAGAGATACTCGGCGAAAACATCGAACTCGACAGCAACGTTATCGACGCCATCAATGAACCCCTAACGCACCTTGTGAGAAATGCCCTGGATCATGGTTTTGAGAACCAAGACGAGAGGGCATCTTCGGGTAAATCCTTGGTCGGCCGGCTAGTGATTCATGCATACAACGAGGCTGGTAAGGTCGTAATTAACATCTGCGATGACGGAAAGGGCATCGACAGAGAAAAGGTTTTGAGCAAAGCGATGTCAAATGGGTTAGTCACGCAGGAAAGCCTGCAGCAGCTCAGCGACAAGGAAATACTGGAGTTAATCTTTCATCCCGGCTTATCAACCTCAGAGCAAGTTAATGCACTCTCTGGCAGGGGGGTGGGTATGGATGCAGTGAAACGAAAAGTCGAAGACATTAAAGGCACCATTGATATTCATTCACAAAAAGGCGTGGGCACGGAAATCGCGCTTATCTTCCCGCTGACGATGGCAACGTTAAAAGTCGCGTTGTTTGATATTGGGAATGTGACGTATGCCATTCCATCTTCAGATATCGCGAACATTGTGGCCATTAGCCATCAAAAAGACGGCTCAAATGTCAGGTTTGATAGTGGTCATGCACTTTTGTACCAGAATGACAAAGTGATCCCATTGATCGAGCCTCATGAGTACTTGGGAGAGTTGGCGGAACAGCGTGTCTTCCGTCGCACGTATAAAGAGGGCATGCGCCACAGCGTGATTGTGTTTACACATCGAGGCCAACAATGGGGATTGCCCGTGGATCATGTTCGCGCATTTTTAGACATAGTGATAAAGCCCTTAGACCGCTCAATGAATGGCAACGATGTATTCGCAGGTGCAGCCGTGCTAGGAAGTGGAGATTTGGCGTTAGTGATCAACCTGAAGAAAGTGATTCAGTTTGCACAGGCGTATCACTGACAAAAACAAGGTTACGCGTTTTTTCTTATACTTAAGAATAATGTCATCAACAAAAGTAGGTGAGTGGAATGAAACTCTTAGGCAGTTTTTTGTTAGATTTCGAGCTCATTTCAGCGAAGGATTTGGCTGATGTCATGGTCGAGCAAATTCGTCAAACCCCGAACAGTTTGGACATCATCTACGAAAGGCAGCTGATCACGCCAGAGCAATTCCTTTCCATCGTATCGTTGCAAAACGACGAACATCTTGACCTTTGTTCCGCCTGTATAAGATTGGATATCTGGCGCAATGAGTTCTTTGACGTCATCAATGAAGAAGTGGCAAAACGCAGATCGACATTGGGACGTTTGCTGGTCGAAAAGGGCTTAGTCGAGCCACATGTGCTCTTGCCTATTCTCAAGCAATATCACGCGTATCGTGCAGAGAATAACAATGATTTTGCTTTGTTTTCCGAGAATACGCTGCTTGATCTCAACGAAAGCGAAGCCGAAGAAAGCGCGCCACTTGTCCAATTCGACCCGGATTTTTCACACGTTCAGGCCAGCGATCCGTCAGACTATATTGACCTTTTCTCCGAAGAGAAGGAAATCGAACTTGAGCTTGTTATTCTGGCCATTGAATCGTTGGGAAGCGACAAAAACGAAGCCGATCCTGAAGAGTTGTTGAACCAGTTTTTTACTGACTACCATTCCATGAAGGGAACAGCACGAAGCGTTGGCGCACCTCTTACAGAAAACCTTATTCATGAATCGGAGGACTTACTTACATTCTTCAAACGATTTCTCCATAAGGTCAATAGTGCCGATTTTGCTGCGCTTGCCGCCGTTAACTTGAAAGTATTGGATGCCCTCAGCAACTTGAGAAATGGCATGATCTCGTCCGGTTCAGAAGAGGACTATTGGCAGGCGACAGAGTCGAGAGAAAAGTACCTAAAGACACTCGGAGACATTAAGCGACTCAATGAAGAACTGGAGAATCGAGGTTACGAAGTGAATCTTGAAGATGTGCAGGATCTCTTTTAAAGAAGCTTTTGTGGAATGCATCAGCGTTGAAAAATGAACCAAAAGTTATATGACTTTCTAGATAAAGTAGAAAGTCGCTACTCAAACAACACAGGCGCATAACCAAAAATGCGAACCACTTCCTACTCCAAGCTCTATCTCAATCAGTGATATATTTGTTAGCTTAGTCAGTAGCTTCAACAGAAGCACTAGACACAAATATGGAATCTGAGCCACCGAAGGAATTGCGACTCTTCAGCTCTCAATGTGGTTCTGACTGATTCAATTTACCGTGACGGCAACTCCGGTTGAGTCTCTCCCAGTGATGGGGGCTTATCCAGGGGATGAGAGTGACGGTAATCAGCTGTTAAAGGAATATCTATGAACCTGAATCAAGTGACATTGACCGTTAAAAACATGGAGGAAGCGGTTACATTCTATAAGACGCTAGGGTTTAATCAAATTGTGGCGGATGAACATTATTGCCGTTTTAAATGCCCTGAAGGTGATTCTACATTTTCACTTTATTTGGGTGACCCAAACTCCCAAAGCAATAGCGTGATTTATTTTGAGCATGAAGAGTTGGATGCGTGGGTTGATGATTTGAAATCCCAAGGCATTGAGTTTGAACAAGAGCCTACGGACAAGGACTACTTGTGGAGAGAAGCAATGCTTACTGACCCATCAGGTAATGAGATTAAGCTCTACTGGGCGGGAGAAAACAGAATTAACCCACCTTGGCGCGTAAACCCTTAATTTCCTGCAAACTGTCAGTGCTTAAACCTCAAGGTGAACAGTGTGGACAGTTCTTGGTCTGGGCAGTGTGGGTTGAGTTGGCCAAAGTGTGTGTGGTGGTGCAGTGGCGCGTTGGAAACTCAGGAAAGGCCAAACACTCTCATCTCTATGCCACAAAGCTAATCTAGAAAATCTAAGCCAAAAAGCTAGGCCAGACCCTAGTCCACTAAACTAAGAAATGATTCCGATGAACCGCCTCCCTAGAGTGTGTGATTTCATTGTATGATGAGAGAAGGCTCGCTTTCTTTTGTACGGATACGCTCATGGGTGACGCTTTACATCAACTCCAATTCTCATTGTCTATTACTGGCCCCATCTGCTTGATGCTGATCCTCGGGGTGGTATTCAAACGCATTGGCCTTATCAACGACAACTTCATCGAAGTGGGCTCCAAACTGGTTTTCCAAGTGACCCTTCCGACCATGCTGTTTATGAGTATTGTCGTCTCTGAACATGACTTCTCTGCCGCGAGTGGGTTCGTAAATTACGGCATCATCGCCAGTATTCTGTTTTTTATCTTTGCCTATATCTCAGTCAAACTGATCTTTAAAGACTCACCTCACCAAGGCGTCATTATCCAGGGGAGCTATCGCGCCAACACTGGCATCATCGGTATCGCTTTTGTGGCCAATGCTTATGGTTCACAAGGGGTCGCATTGGCGGCGTTATACGTGGCAGTTACGACGTTTATTTATAATGTTCAGGCAGTTATCTGCCTTTCACCGAAAGGAGCGGCTTCAGGAGCTCAAACCGCGAAATTGATGTTTCGCACCCTGACCAAAAACCCTCTTATCATTTCGATTATCTCTGGGATGGTGTTTTACTTCCTGTCGATTCCCGTGCCAGATGTCGCTATTGATGCAGGGAACTACTTAGCGAAAATGACTCTTCCTCTCGCCCTGCTGTGTACGGGCGCGTCGCTTAATTTTAGTTTGATGAAGAAAGAAAAAGGACCATCGTGGTTTGCAAGTAGCTACAAGCTTATCGTCGCGCCATTGCTTATTACTTTGGGTGCCTATTTGGTTGGCTTCAGAGGCATAGAGTTAGGGATCTTGTTCTTTATGAATGCATCTCCCGTCGCAGCAGCCAGCTACGTCATGGTGCGCTCAATGGGTGGGAATGCAGTGTTGGCAGCCAACATCATTGCATTTACTACGGTGCTATCGGCAGTGACATGCACCGTGGGGATTGTGATTCTCAAAGCGTATGGACTGATATAGCGAAGCGATATTTGTACTTTTCCTCATCGCTGTTTTGGGGTGCTCTAAATCGTTTATGCCCCAAAGTGAGTTAGGCTCTTTCTCTACTCGGATAATAGCTCCCCCGATTGGCCTTATTCTTTCTAATCTGAACCGAGATTTTTACTGTTGATAACAACAGCATCGTAGAGATTCAATGCATGTTGATGAAAAATGAAATTTTGGAGCTTTTTCACAAATCGACATCTCGAATGATTAAAAAAAGATATTAAAATCAGATGGTAACGAGCGGCTAAGGTATAATGCATTGTTATTAGAGGACAAAATGTCGTGTTTAATTCCGACATTTTGTCCTCTAATACACTGTTAGGTTACAAAGAAGGTTTTATGATCACTGGTAAAGATATTTCTCTAGCTGCAAAAAAAGATCTAGAGAGTTTTTTCGAAGATGAAGCAAATTTTACTCTAAATTTAGAGCTCGATTCAAATTCCGTACAACATGCGAGTGTTGTTGGCATTGGTGATAAATTAAGGGTTCGATTATCCAGAGACTTTTGTTCTGCACAAGTTAGTGGTATCGACGATTTGCATTACTTTTTATTTGTAGTTAGTCATGAAATTGCACATTATTTACATTCTCATAATGAGCATAAAGATGAATCTGATTACGATAGTAAGAGCGTAGAGGCTTTTGCTGATTTCTTTGGTGCCAGAGTGATGATGACTCTTTTAACATATGGGCAATGCTTTATTAAACTCTATGAAGAACTCGAGTTTAGATTTCATAGTGGGGAAGTATTAAATAGTATAGGTTGTGCTATTTCTAGGTTAGCGGAAACTTTATTCAATACTAGCTCTGATCTGTATTCAAATCGTATTACTAGGGTTGGACATTGTTCAGCAGGTATAACGTCATTCTTAGATAAACAATTCAGTAGTATTAATGTTCAACGCTCAGTGGATGTACTCACTCGTATTTATACTGCAGGCAATCTACCCACTATATTTAAACTTGAAGCCGAGCAGTTTAATATGGATCCTAATCTAATTCTAAGGTCTGATGAAATCCATAAAAACATACAAGGAATAGACCTCGGAATTACTAAAGGGGTAAAACCAATTTTTGCAATTTTTATCGGAACCTCATACTCATCGACAGAAGCTTCAAGGAACATGCAAATGAGTATTCGTCGTAGTCTAGCCCAAAAGCAAGGGTTTGATATCCCTGAATTAACCTAACAAGAGCTTTAAACGGAACTAAAACAGTGGGTTACGTTTCGCTTCGCTACACATTTTAACCCACTATTTTCGTCCGCTTAAGCTGGCGTTAAGCGGACTGCCGCTCAGGAGGAGCAATTGAAATTAACAGAATCTGAATTGGCATTTTGGAATAAGTACCTTGATTCGCAACCAGCAATCGAGCCTCATTTTGACTATACCGTCGAGGCTAACCCTGCTGGGGTACTCAGCATTACTGATAAGTTAATAGCTCTTTACTTGAATGGTACAAAGACGGCAGGCAGTGGGTTAGTCGAAGACTATGAAGTCGCAGGTGATGCATTACCAAAGGTGGGAAACTTTTGGATAGTTCTTGATAGCAATAGTGAACCTAGAATAATACTAAAAACTGTTAGAACTGAAATTAATAAGTTCCCAGAAGTTCCTGAGTACATTGCTATTGCAGAGGGTGAAGGTGATTTGAGCCTTGAGTACTGGAAAACAGTACATGCTAAATTCTATGAGCCTCATTTGTCTTCATGGAATCTCTTAAATATTAATGATTCCCATGTGATTACTGAGTTTTTTGAGCTTGTGTGGAAGTAGGTTTAGCGCATTACGATTATATAATCGGTCTGAGTATGCGTAAGTACGCTTAACAAGGCGCTAAAAACGGACTAACAAACGCTTGGCATTTTTGGTTCGGTTTAGTGTGGTGTTTAAGGTGGTCAATTGAGTTTGGTGGAAGGTTTGTTAGCCGCTTAGCTTGGCGTTATACCTTATCGGAGAAAATTACATGGAGTTAGTTGTACCATCTCAAGAGTTTCAGTCTGCTTTCGAATCTTTCTATGAGGACTTTGCTAAAAACGATGCTGAAAATGCTGAGTACTACCTTGAAGGTAAAATTGATTTTTCCAAATATGTTCAGCGCTTGAGTGACGAAGCTGGGGGTATAAACTTACGTGAAGGTTATGTGCCATGTAGTCATTTTTGGCTGATAGATAGTACAAGCTCTATCCTCGGAGCTATTCGGGTTCGCCATAATATCGACAATGATTTCCTCTCTTTAGAAGCTGGGCATATTGGCTACGATATAGCCCCCTCATCTCGTGGAAAGGGCAACGGTAAGTTAATGCTGAAGTTGGCGCTTTCGAAAGCTGCCTCTCTTGGCATCGAGCGAGCACTACTGACTGCTGATGAAGATAACTTTGCATCGCGTGGTGTCATCGAAGCTAACGGTGGTGAGTTTGAAAAAATCATTATTGGTAAGGTTTTCCCAAATCCTTTAGCTAGGTATTGGGTCAGCTGTGAGTAACGATATAACAAATAAGAATAAGTGTCGCGCAGCCGACACTTTATTCGGGTGTTGAGCAAGCCCGACGCCTCTTTATTGAGTAAATTGCTCGGATGAGCAGAAGATGGATCTATGCCCGTCACTTTTGTCAGGACGAGCGTCGCCATAGTTTTAGTTATTCGAATCTAACAGTTTAGAGTGCCAACTCTAACTGACTTCTGGCCAAAAATGATTTAGAGCGTCACTCTAAACCATGTGATCACCAAGCGACGTTGTCGTACAACACCTCAACTCGCTGCTTTGTTCGCTTCAACAAGGCCTTTCATGGTGTCAGTGACTTGCTTGAGCTTTAAGCTTTGTTCTTTATAGCTCATCGACACTTGCGAGGTTTCATTGGCAATGTTGTAGTTGCTGTTCTCAATCCCCGCCATAAGCAAACCAAGACAGGCACACTAGGGACTCTGATATATCGAAAAACTTGATATCTGACTCCAAGAAATTGCGTTGACAATCAATGCACACAAAGCCGACACTTCCGGAAAAGTAAGGAGGCTTGAGTGACAGATCTGATCCCTTTTCCTGATATCAGTGAAGCAGCGCTGAACAAGATGTATGCCTACCGTTTGGATCGGATCAGAACTGCCATGGCAGCGCAAAAAGCCTCAGTCACGGTATTGTTCAGTCCAGTCAGCATGCGCTATGCCGCGAATTTCGATGAATATCAGCTGTTCCAATCCCACATTCCCACAACCATGATGATTGTGCCAATAGAAGGGGCCGTTGCAGTTTTCGGCGCAAGTCAGCGGCATCATCCAAATATCGATATCTATCAGCCTTCTCGAATGGCGACACCTTTCGACGGTGGCCTCGATTTTACCGCAAGCTGTCGAGCCATTGTTGAAGACATTGAACAAACACTCAAACAAAACAACCTTTCGGATGCAGGCTTTCATATCGCACTAGAAAGATCTTCACCAATACTTAGCCGCTTACTGATTGAAAAGGGTTACTCATTAATAGATGGCGAAGCCTTGGTCGAATCTGCGCGAATGATAAAGCACCCGACGGAAATACAATGCCTTCGACATACCATCAATGTTGCACAGCATGGAATGGATAAAATGCGGGAATATCTTCGACCGGGCCTCACTGAATTGCAGGTATGGTCGATATTGCATCAGGTTAACATTGCGCATGGCGGTGATTGGATAGATGGCCGGATGCTCGCATCTGGCCCAAGAACCAATCCATGGCTTCAGGAGGCAACGCACCGCAAAATTGCGCTGGGAGATACCGTTGCTTTCGATTCAGATATGGTCGGACCGAATGGCTATCTTGCTGATATTTCGAGAACCTGGGTATGCGGCGGAGGGAATGGCAGCCAATCGCAAAGAGAAGCTTATCGACATTCATACGACGAAATTCATCACAACATGTCCTTGTTAAAACCAGGCGTGGGGTTTGCAGAGCTGACCGAGCGTGCCTTTAAAAGAGCCGAAAAGTTCAGAGATAGACGTTATGTCTGTGCATTTCATGGTGTCGGGTTGTGCGATGAATTTCCCAAGATCTACTACCCCGAAGATGCACGCTATAATAATTGCCCCGGTGAACTGCAGGAAAATATGGTTTTATCGGTAGAAAGTTACTCAGGCGCCGAAGGCGAGCCCGACGGCGCAAAATTGGAAGAAATGGTCTTGATAACGGCGACAGGTTTTGAGCGCTTGTCGACCTATCCATTCGAAACAGAGTTATTAGCTTAATCCAACCCTTACCACACCCTCATGCCTCGGGCTTTTTGTGCACTTTCGCTTTACAAGCAAACCCAAAAGCAAACTAAGACAAACCAAGACGACACAGACGACACAGACGACACAGACGTATGGTGTGACTGTTGGGGTGTATTTGCAATTGCTGCGCTCACAGGATTTAGGTCAACATAAGCCATTGCAGCCGCCAATGCTTTTTCATCTAAATCTCCCTTCCCAGAAATGCCCCTTGCATCTGTCTTCACGGTTCACTTTTGCAGCGATGCGTTTATTGATAAGGAGCATAAACCAACTGATTGACGTTAGACGTTCCCGCCAAGTCTCAATGATGTTCATACAGCTTTCGGATTCTGGCTCCGATAGCTAATCTCCGTGTATAAATCGCTGGATAAGCAAAGGACCTTGATGAAACGTCAACCAACGCTCTGCAACGTCGATTGGAGATAACGTCTTGGCTTTGTTTGTATTGATGTGCAGCACGACGTGATAGTGATTGCTCATGATGGCGTAGGCACAAACATCAATGCAAAACGCCTGGGAAAGCGCCAATAATCGCTTTTCAATCCATGCCTTACGATGCTCATAATTCTTGTCGGTCGTATTATCATGGCCGCATAGAAAGGAGCGACGAACGCATCGCGAAACGCAGTGGTAGTAAGGTGTTGCGTCAATACTGATAAGAGGAGATCGGGCTTGAGCCATGACGATATCTTTGATGAATGATGATATTGAGGCCAACGTATCGCAGCGAGTTAACCGTTTCATCGTTAGGTATTTAGGGTGGGCTTATTGGCAACGAATGTTGAAACTGACAGGTTTGTTCTTTTCTTGAAGTGTTTGTCCAATTGTTTGGACAAGAAAGAAAATTGTCGATTGTGCTGACTACAACAAGCCCATACTAGCTGTTAATCCTTGGGCTAAACAGCGAAAATCTAGTGTTGTCGGAGATGCAGCATCGAAAAAAGTTTGCCTGAATTAGAATTCAGTCGTTGGTGGAATATGGAATTTATACAATAGTTAAACACCTTACACCAATGAGTTCTTCTCCGGTCAATAGGTAATAGCCTTCTTTTCGCTGTACTAGCATTCAATGCTCTAGAGCAACAAAGCCATTAACTTCGCTTTTCCCTATCTCAACTTGTCCGAATACAGAAAATCAAGAAGTTATGGTTCTTAGGAGAACCTAATCTATCATTCTTTTCACTAAGCAGTTGATTTTAAGTCAAGCTATTAAAGAAAGACGGTATCGAAGTACGGCATATTGCCGTTCACAAGCGATATGAATATATTGAGATTCA
Source organism: Enterovibrio calviensis DSM 14347 (assembly GCF_000621165.1). Classification (GTDB taxonomy): domain Bacteria; phylum Pseudomonadota; class Gammaproteobacteria; order Enterobacterales; family Vibrionaceae; genus Enterovibrio; species Enterovibrio calviensis. The sequence goes on from NZ_JHZA01000007.1 coordinate 89,028, forward strand.
GTACTTGTGCAGTTAATATATTTATGTAACATGTAATAAATTATCATTTTTGAAAATTTTATTGATATGAGTCTAACTTATCCATCATTGTATAAAGTCGCCGATGCTGCCTCATTATCAGCGCAGAAGTTACATCTTCGACTTACAGTAGCACACGCCATTTTACTTGTATTAGGTACTGCAATGGCTGTTAAATCATTACCAACCAGAGAATATAGTCTTCTCATCGCATTCGTATTCTTCGCTGCACTTGGTTTGTCATTGTTTTTGGGTGTCAAGAAATATGAAAAAAATTGGTATAATGGTAGAGCAGTAGCGGAATCGATTAAAACTAGCACTTGGCGATATTCAATGAGGGCTGCACCCTTTAAAAATTCCGAGTCTGTGAATTCAATTAAGTCTGAATTTCGAAATTTACTTAATAATATTTTACGTACTAATCGTGAGTTGGGTGATTTTATTGGTGAGTATCAAGACACTAATGAGCAGATTACTAGTACAATGGATCAGGTCAGGTCTTTATCTATCGAAGCAAGAAAAGCCTACTATTTGACGAATAGAATTGATGAGCAACGTAGTTGGTACACAACTAAAGCTGCTTACAACAAAAAAAAACAACGTGTTTGGTTTGCGGCTATCATCATTGCTCAAGCTGCGGCAATAGGGTGTGTACTTGCTCGTATTGCTTATCCTTGTTGGCAGTATTGGCCAACAGATACATTTGTGCTGATAGCCTCCTTTTGTATTAGTTGGAGTCAATTAAAGAAATTCAATGAATTATCTTCTGCGTATTCGTTGACTGCTCAAGAGATTGGAATTATTCGAAGTCAATCTGAATCTGTTGCTACTGAGGAGGAATTGTCTGAGTTCGTAAACAATGCTGAACTTGCTTTTTCTCGTGAACATACGCAATGGGTAGCAAGGAAAGATATGTAAGATTATGATAGAGAACCATTTGGCACTCCATCAGTTAGGATCTTTATCGCGCATAGTATCTGATAGTTGACGCGATACTTTCTGTATTCCAGCGAAAATCAGCTTTAGAGCGTGAAGTAAGCATATTTGAACTTTGGGTATTCCCATGTGGGATTACACCTATAATAGGCAGAAGGTTAACGAGAGCAGCATCTAGTTCCCATTCCATCCAAGCACTGTGGCTCGCGACATATCAGCAAGGCCAATTACGATATCAGACCCAAGGATCTTTGCATTGAGGAAACTTTTATGTCTGGGGCGTTTTCAGAGTTAATTGGTTCAAACTTAGATACCTCTTTAAACTCAACATAGAAATAGCCACGTTGCTTTAGAAGAGTTCTTAATTGAGTTAAATCACCAGAGTAATCTCACAAGTGGTTGACGAAAATTTTGTAGATTTTTTCGATGTTATCCTCATTTTACATTGATTCCATGCTAAAGATATGGGATTCATGGTCTTAATTCAAGTTTCTAATAAATAATAACATCGGTATTTACACTGTAATCTTTACCATCAATACTGGACACTGAATTAAGTGACTTCACATGATGATAGTTATGAGTGAATTACTAATTTTCAATTTTCCGAATCTGATTCCTGTCAAAAATGATTAAGGACGCCACTCTAAATAATTGTGATCACCAAGCGACGTTGTCCAACAACACCTCAACTCGCTGCTTTATTCCCTTCAATAAGCCCCTTCATGGTGTCAGTGACTTGCTTGAGCTTTAAGCTTTGTTCTTTATAGCTCATGGATACTTGCGAGGTCTCATTGGCAATATGATGGTTGCTGTTCACAATTCCCGCCATGGATTCCATAGCGGAGTTCACCTGCACAATCCCTTTCATTTGCTGGTTGAAAGCCTCACTGAACGAGTCGATTTCTCGTGATAGCCCTTTGATTTGATCTGAAATGCCGGAAAAGCTGACCTGCGTTTGTTCTGATAGGGCTTTGCTTTCTTGCACGCGAAGCTCGGTTTCTTTAACTATCTCGCCAACCGTGACCATCGAATCTTTCAGCAGCTTGTCTATGTCTTGCGAGGCTTGGCCTGATGTGAGCGCAAGTTGGCCTACTTCTTGGGCGACGACAGCAAAACCTCGACCATGTTCGCCAGCACGTTCAGCTTCAATAGAGGCATTCAGTGAAAGGAGCTTGGTTTGAAAAACGATGTCATGAATCACTTTGGTGTAATCCGAAATCTTTTGGATGATGTCGTTAATTTCTTGGAGGTGCTTGTTGGAGTTTTCAATTAACACAACCGAGTGTGCCAATTTCCCCATGTTTTTGCTGCCTTCATTGCTTAATTCCAGCGTGCCTTTTGAGACGTCTAAACAGCCTAAAACGTTCTGGTTTGTTTGTTTCACCATTTCCGTGATTTCAGAAATGGCAGACACGTTGGAATCGAGCGCTGCGCGTTGTTTCTCTACACCGTCTGCAAGGCTTTCTGCGCCTTTCAACACAAGCTGTGAGTTGTCCAGCGCGTCATCCGATACCGAGGTTAAATCCTGTGTAATCTCGATAAGAGGCTTTGATAGGCGCAGCGCAACGATGTAAATGATGGCGCAGAGTAGGGCGATGATGGTTAAAAAACACACCAAAATGACCTGAAGGTTTTGTTGTAGCGCAGCTGTTGAATTCTTTTCGTTATAGGTAATGTTCAACACCCCTAACAAGGTGCCGTCTTGCGACAAGATATCCCCAGTATAGGTTTTCACTGCGTGGTCGACGTCTTTGGGTTTAGTCTCTGTGTAGGGAATAGCATTCCCATCGACAAACTCTATGTGGTCGATGTCTTCATCTTGCATACCGACACGGACGAAATCTTCCAATGCAGAGAGGTCATAATTGAGAATGTAGGATTTGCTCGATTGCTTAAGAAAGCTTGCGAGCGCTTCTACCTTTCCTTTTTGGATCTTGGAAAGCTCATTCGACGTCATCTGATGGAAAAACAGGGCGGCAATGATCAGGAATATCGTAATGCTACCAATCAAGGGTAATAAAATACGATACCGCAGTGACAGCCCTGAAAATATCTTGAACCATAGAGTCATACAATCACTTCATCGTTTGAATAGGTAAGGCTTTTCCGTCTTCAATTTGTGTTAGGTACACGTCGTCTAACCCTTGTCGATCGGACTGACTAAAGTTGATTTTTAGGCCACCAAAGTCTTTGTTTTTCATGCCTTCCATGGCACTAATAAATCGCTCTCGTGTTAAGTATTCACCCGATTGATCTAGCGCATCAACGATTACCATGGCGTTTAAGTAACCTTCCAATTGCGTGTAATACGGGTTGTCGACGCCGTAGTTATTCATGTCGGCTTTAAAGTCGGAGATGATTTGAAGTTTGCTTTCATCGGGGTTTGGCATGACTTGCGAGATGTAGCTGCCGTCGCCAGCAGTGCCCAGTTCAGCGATCAGTTTCTTGGTGCCGACAAAGGAAATGTTGGCGAATTTCGGGTAAAACCCTTTGTCATGGGACATCTTTATAAATGCGCCACACGCTTGATATGCGCCCACCATAATCACGGCATCAGGCTTTTGCGCCATGATAGTGTTTAAGCCTTGCTCAACATCCAAGGTATTGCGCTTATATCTGCCTTCGGCGTGTATTTTTAGGCCACGTTGACGAAGCGCTCTTTGTACGCCAGCTTTACCTGCTGCACCGTAACCATCATCTTGAATAAACACGGCGATTTTCTTGTAACCGAGGTCGTTGATGAAGTGATCGACTAGCTTTTTGGTTTCACTGAAATAGCTCGCGCGGATATTAAAGATGTTTTTGTTGGCGGGGTTACGCAAAAACTCTGCGCCAGTAAAGGGGCCAATATAAGGAATTTTCGCGCGGTTGACTTCTGGCACCACCGCTTTCGAGGTAGGCGTGCCGACAAAGCTTACGAGGGCAAAAACCTTGTCTGTATAAATGAGCCTTTTGGCATTTTTCGCTGCACGGTCGGGTTCATAGCCATCGTCGAGTGAAACGACGTTGATCTTGCGGCCATGAATACCACCTTGTTGGTTAATCTTTTCGAAGTAGGCGAGAGTCCCTGCTTTAACACCACTCCCCAGCCCTGATGCCGGCCCTGAAAGGGCGTTACTCATCCCAAAAGTGATTGTATTGTCTGTGACGCCAATTTCGGCGGTTGCTGCTGTTGAACAAAGCCAAAGCATCAAGATGGTGCAATGCAAACCTTTCATTCGTAACGCCTCGTCTAATAACTGAGTTATCAATGAGTATAGAAAAGAATTCATATGTCACATTAATGATTCTTGATGAGGTGTGCTGTGGTGTATAAAGTGGCGTTTTCTTTTAAATCGGCAAGATGATACTGAAGTATGGGCAATTGCAATCTTTGCAAAAGCAGTATTAACTTGCTTTTGTCGACGCGCGTTTTAATAAGATGGCTCATACTTGGAGATTAGCAGTTTCTCTAGCATTAAGCTGGATATGTAAGCTCATGTCGGTCATCTATATGCAACTTTTGGTAAGATCGAGTTTTTGTTTCAATTGTTCGATGCACGTACAACGAGACCCTTAGGCCAGCTGGTATCAACGTCTATGGCTAAACATTCTCGTATGGGTTCATCAAGGATGTTGATAGCTCGAGAATATTTACCGTAACTCTGTTCAAGCTGTCATGCACAAACTCGACTGATCTTTGATTGTTGGCATCCTTCGTAATTTACATTTGCATTTCGATTGGTATTGGAAGAACCAGCTGTTGTCGTCGTTTAGGTCTAATCCGATACGGAAGTGAACTCGGTATACTCGATTGTAGTTAACCATGTATGCTTTCGCTTTGTTAAAGAGAAGTATTTCCAGAATCCAGTATTAGGTTTTTTTCTAACACACCATTAATGGTATGAATGACCTTAGTCTCGGCAACACGTCAGTCCTTCGGCTTTCTGTTGTAGCTGGCTCGTTATAAGAAACTGAGCCAGCATGCCTTGATAACACTGAGTCTCGAAACGACTAAATTACGTTGACCTCCTACTATCAATCACTTTGGTCTGGCTTTCCAAACTGTCGTCAGCAAACATTTTGTTGAGTTTTGGATTTCTTCCGCTAGCTCCTTTATACGTTTCGGCTCAGACGCCTCAAGCCCGCCAAAGCATAGTTAGTTTTTCTGTTGTAATTGGTTTCGCTACCTATGCGATGTTGATCGTAAATATCGTCGACTTTCGCGCCCACATCGGATTTTTCAAGGATCTTGACTTTCTGTGTTCAGAAAATAGTGACTTTTTCATTGTGATCTCATACTTTTTGCTGTGGAAGAAAACTCTAGTTTAGACTGTCTAAGTGTATGGAAAGTGAATTCAAATCAACATTTATTCGGGAAGCTACAACAATAAAATAATACTATAAATGGGTGATGCAATTTAAATAGAGTTAACGGTTTTTTAGTGAGCTAACCAATTGAAACTAAGATTATAAATGCTGAGGAGATAATTATTAAAGTGGTAATAAATAGTGCTCTATCTAAAGATAGGGGGTAGTCATTTATAGAATAGTTTAGTATTCTACATCCATTTGTTTTCAATCCCAAGCTGACTATTTTTTTTGAAAAATCTAGTGGTGAACGGGGGTCGAAATCAAGAGTTAGGTCTGTAGTCATACTTTCGTTTATAGTGAAAATCAAATCACCTTTACAGTTTGAAGTTTCACCTATATCGATATTGCACTCTTTGGCTAGATTTTTTGTGGTCATCTCCCAGTAGTTGCTGTAGTTTATTTCTCTCTTGAAATTGTTTTTATTTATTTCAACGCGAGTGTAATTGTTGTACTTTAAGAATATGGTTTGTTCTAATTTTTTTTGATTTATTATTTCATTTATTTCCCATGTTACCCCTCGAGAGTATGATGGGCTTATAAGGATGAGTGAGGCGTTCTCGATTAATTTTGACACTAAGGCTTTCCAGTTTTCGTGATATCCAATATGTGATATATGATTAATTGTCACATCGTCTTTTTCACCGAGTGTTATTACTGGCATTTTTGAATCCAAAGCTATAGCTATGGTTTTTTCTAAGCATTTGTCGTCTGGTTCAATGAAAAACTCTGTAGGCTCTCCGGGTTTTTGTCGGTCTGATTCATCTATATCAAAGTCTCTTAAATACAAAGAATAACTAGGGATGCTACCGGATTGATTTATGATGCTGTCTAACAACCTCTTTCTATATGTGTGAGGAAATCTAGATTTGAACCTACCTATTGTTGAGGTTGGGAAAATAATAGAACCTACAAAAACCATAAATAGAGTTTTACCGATGCATCGACACAAAAAAATCGCATGCTCAATAATGAAGTGAGTGGACTCTGTATGTTTTTGATTTATCATGTGTAAACCTTCCTGCTTAAAAATTGAAGGGATTAGTGAATTCAATAATTTTTAAAGAAATTGGTGCCATATTCTCTATTTATCTGAAAGGTAAAGGGAATATAATTCTCTAGGTTGAATCATTGTTCTGGATGCTGAGGCTTAGAGCTAACAAGTTCAAGTGAGGGGGAAGTGTTTGCTGCTAACATTATATTTCTGATGCTTTTGGATGAATTTACGAATAATTCATTCTGTTCAATGATGTGGCTATTACCTTCTTGTGTTTTATTTTGCATTTTACATCCTGATTTTAATTGTGTGATAATTTGGTTAAGTGTGAGTGTATAGGGCTTGGTGCTACTTTTAATCTAGTTTAATATTTTATGTTTTGGGTTTATTTGGTGTATTTTTTTGATTTTGAGAAGGTTGGTGTAAGTAAATTTTAATTATTTCTTTTTTTGTGTTTTAAATTTAATCTGAATTTCTTTTATTTCAATTGACTATGGATTGGGGTTGTTAATGGTAGAATGTTATAATAAACTGAAATATGTGCTGGCAAAGTCGAATAGTCATAGCATGTCACCTTGTTGCTCTGGTTGGGTCTTACATTGTTAACTTAGATTGCAAGCTTCAAATCCAACATGTTTAGAACACGTTCTGGTGTGCCTTCCTAAAACATGGATGGTCTACTGGATGGTCTACTGGATGGTCTACTGGATGGTCTACTGGATGGTCTACTGGGTTGTCTGCGTTCCACCCGCCCTTTAAGCATAGGGTGTTTATTGGTAAGAGTTTAACCAGAAATAACTGGTATCGTGGCTTGGTTATCCATATTCATGGATTGCATTGGTGATTTTGAGTTTCTTATCGCGCTTATCGGTTTTGTAGCAATTATCCAACAAGGTATCGAGCTTCTTATCGTTCCAAAGGTGCATTGCAAAGGGCTGCATGATTACGCCTTTCTGCAATTTAAAGTGATAAACGCTACTCCGATACTTGTGCAGTGTTTGATAAGTGTTTTTTCCAAGGTAAAGATAAAGGTAATATCTTCTGCACTGAACGACTCGCCATCAGATAATGTAGTACCATCAAGAACTTCAAAGATTATATATTTATAGCGTTGCATAACATAAATATTAGTCTGTTGCTGAATGAAACTTATGGCGAATGGTTTTGAGCTTATTGAAAATTACCAACTGTTCACAAGTGAAATAACGCAAGGTATGGTGACTGCCTGATAACTCGGGTTTGTAGATTTTAGAATCAAGGCTTCATAGCGATTTGGATTGATGGTCAATTGAGACATTTCACCCACGGTTTGTTCTTTATGAAGTGTATTAACAAATAACTTCAAAATTTTAGATTTAAGCTTGCGATCCGTATGGGCAAGATATAAGTCAATGGTTTTTTGTTAATCAGTGAGTCTCACTGTAAGTTTAGCTGCATAGACAAATGAATCGATGGTGACCAAATGTAAAAAGTCAGAAACCCTTGATATGAGGTTTTCTGGTTTTTATTACTAGTCGCAGCATAGCGGATTGTCTACGCTGTGCGGTTGGTATTTCCTTTGAGATAAAACGCCAAGCCCAAATAAGCTGCTGCCTGAAGCCAAAGCTGTGTGAGATGTCCAAGCTGACTATGGAAATCAGCGCCCATCTGGTTTAATTGCAACGTCGCTTGTATTACCACGGTAGACGGCGCGAATTGCGCAATGACATTCAACCATGTTGGCAAAGCGCTGCTGGGCCACACAAATCCTGCTATGAAGAGCAACGGCATCGAGCTCAACAGCACAACCAGCGTGATGATTTCTGCGCGTTTAATGGCAATGCCAACCAAGGTGCCTAGGCCAATGGTGGCCAGAAGGAAGGGCAAGATCACTGCGGCTAATTGCAGCGGTTCAGCCATTCTATTCACGCCATTAATATCTAAGCTCGCTCCCAAGTAATACATCGACATGATGCAGTAAATCCCGGTCAGAATTGCAGTTCGCGCCCACAGGCTTTTACTGTTTCTAGCGGGCGCTAGATCTCTTGCTGATGCTGGATTTGATGCGGCGGCAGAGTGAGCACTGCCTGTAGAAACCCCAAGCATGCCAGAGGCTATGAGCAAGGTTTGCTGCAAGATAAGCATAAATACGCCGGGCACAACATAGTCGCCATAACCTGTGGTAGGGTTAAACACGGGCACTGCGTTGAGTGAAAACGGCGCGTACTGCTGAGTAGCCAGCGACATTGGCGTGTCATGCATTAAGGCGCGTTGCACTTTCACTTTAGCGCCCAAGGTGCTGCCTGTCGCAACCACACCTTCCACTATCGTGCCGTAGGTCAAGAAGAACGATGCATCACCACCCACTGACACGACAGGACTTTTTCCAAGCAGAAGATCGCGATAGAAATGCTGGGGAATAGTGACAACACCTTCAATTTCCGCAGAGGCAAAATACGGGCTGGATTCCGTTTCGCTTCCGAGTTGTTTCACAACCCGCACTTGCGGTGTCGCATCCAACATACGGATGAAGGTGCGGCTTTGCTGGCTCTGGTCGTGATCCACAATGGCGATACTTAGCTCCCGTGGCAATTGGTTTGCGTACGGCAGCGGGTAAAGCAAGGAGTAGATAATGACCCCGCCGAATACCGTAAACACGACGGCAGGGTTAGAGAACAGCCGACGAAGCTCACTGATGAATGCATCGCGCCAATTCATGATGTCACCTCTAAGGGCTTTGCATTATCTGAAGGAACAACCTCAGAATTTGCGCATAGGCGCTTCACCTTTAGCGCAACCAACAGCCAGATCACGCTAAACGATGCCAGCGCAAGAAGGGCAGGCATGGCTTGTTGCAGGGTTGCAGCGTAATTGAACTGACCAATTTGCAGGGTGATGTAATGGCTGACAGGCAGCATGGCACGCCAGCATTGCGCGAAGAACGGCATTTCACCAGCAGGAAAACTCACCCCCATAAACGCAAACGCAGGGGCGGTAAATCCCGCGACTAAACTCATCGCTCGCACGGCATTACGAGAGCCGACATACAGCAAAGCGCCGACCGCTAAACACGCCAATACCATGAGCCATTGCGCGGTGAGTAGAATCGTCCAATCTCCGTTCATTGGCCAGCCCAATCCCCAGTGCATTCCGGTAGCAAAGACGACGCCCAATAGCCACAGTGGGATCGCTGTGCCCAGTACCTTTACGCCTAGCTTTTTCGCTACCGCGCCACGGAAGTAGGTTTCAAGCCCAATGCGTTTGTCTGTCAGCGCCATAGAAAGCATGCCACTGGCGACTAGGGTGATTTGCCAAAGGGCAGGAATAATGGCGGATACCAAGAACTGTGCGTAGTTGGTGCCTGCATTGAACAAGGGGACGATTTGAAATCGAACCGGAACCGATAACCCCGCGGCTTGTGCAGACACTGTGGTGCCATGGAGCATTTCACTTTGCGTTGCGACCCGTGCAGAAAAGGTACTCTGCGCTTGGTTGATGGCGGAATTCACAAGCTTACCGATCAAGATGTACTGGCTATTGTAAAACGCCGTCACATTGGGGTTTTCGCCACGTCGGGTTGCCCGTTCGAAGTCGTGAGGGATCACCACGGTGGCATAGGTCTGGGCGCTATCTAACGACGCCGATGCAGACTCAACCTGATTGAAGCTGCGAACCGCGAGCGTTGGTGTGGCATCGTAATAGCGCACTAGCGAGCGAGACAGGGCGCTATTATCCAGATCGACGACGCCAATGGGCAGATCACGCCCTGTGCCGGATGAAAATATCGCCCATACCAACAAGAAAAGCGCCAGCGGTATGCCACCTAAAAGGGCAGCGAGCCAACGGTCAGAGGCGATGAGTCGCCACTCTTGCCAGAGTAAAGATAAGAATGAGGCGTTATTCATTCTGCTTACCTTTGTCATGCCACTTACCCTTGGGTAGCGGTTTCTGTGACCAACACGCTCATGCCAGCGCGCAGATCGCGGATAGGTTCAACAGGACGCGCTTCAATTTCAAAGGTACGCATGTCATAACCTTGCTGGCTATTGGTGGCACGCCATGTGGCAAAATCACCCATCGGCGCGACGTGCGTCACTTCAAAGCGATACGCGTTTTCCCCCAAGGCAGGAATGCTGGCATCAAACTGCGTGCCTTTTTGGAATTGGCGCAGCTTGTCTTCGCGAATGTTAAATACCGCCCAAGCGTCGTTCATGTCAATGACAGTAACAACGGGGAAACCTTGCGGTGACAACTCACCCGGTTGAAGCAATATTTGGCTGACTTCGCCACGATACCAGCTGCGAATGCGGGTATCTTTGGCATAAGCTTCCACTTCGGCAACCGCGCCGGCTGCCATACGAACTTGCTCTTGGGCTGCACGCTTGGTTTCAGAACGCGCACCTTCTTTGGCCATTTCGTACATTTGGCGTGCGGCGTTTTCGGTGTATTTCGATGCCTGCCACTGGGTAAAGGCTTCATCACGTTTTTGCTCAGCAGTTACGCCTTCTCGATAAAGGGCATCGACGCGCTGGAACGTTTTGTTCGCCAACTGTGCCGCGGCGCGGGCTTTTTGCCATTGGTCACGAGCGGCGTTAATTTCTTGGGAACGAGCGCCACTTTCAGCTTGTTCAGCCATCGCGCCTGCCGCTTCTTGGCCAGCTTTGGCTTGTTCTAGTTTGGCGTCGATCTCTGGGCTGAATAGGGTGAAGATTAAGTCGCCTTTTTCAATGGCTTCTCCCTTTTTGACCAAAACCTGATCGATGCGACCCGCCACTTTAGAAGAAACCGTGTATTGCTGGGCTTCAATTTGACCTTGGAAACGCTCAGGTTGTGGCTGATACGCATGGTAAAAGCTGTATCCGACCCATCCAATCAGGGCGGCGGCTGGCACTGCGATCAGTGCAGATTTGATGTTACTCATGGTGGATTATCCCTGTTTGGATGAAAGAGAATGGCTAATGGCGGCGGCTTGAAACTCTGGGAAACGGTTCATGTCTCCGCTCACGGCTAACAAGCGTGACAGTGACAACACATATTGATAAGACGCGGCGAGTTGTTGCGTTTTGATACTGGCGAGATACAACTCTGCATCCACCACATCCAACGAGGTTGATAACCCTTGGACAAACGCTTTTTCGCGCAGACGTAGGTTTTCATCTGCCAATAACACGCTAGATGCTAAGCCTTGATATTCTTCTAATGCTTGGTTGGCTTCGCGCCATGTTTTCTCTACCAGCAAGGAGAGATCTTGTTCGGCTTGTGCGCGCAAGTAGTTCACTTGAACCGCTGTGCTGTGTGCTGCTTTGAGTTTGTCTGAGCGTCCGCCGTTATCAATCAATGGAATGCTAACACCTACACCCACCGCCCAGTCTGGCGTCAATTCTGCGGTCAAAGAATCACCTTCAAACAGGTTGTAGTTGCCGTACAAATAAACCTGAGGAAAGTATTTCCCTTTCTCCATGTCGACTAGCCCATTGGCTTGGCTGCGTTTCGCATCCAGCACTTTTAGCCCAGGATAATCGGCCAGTGTTTTTTGCATAAACGGCGTCATGGCTGGCGCTTGTTGCTGGGTAAACAGTTCACTAGAAGGGGAAACCTCGCTTGGGCTTTTTACGAGGGTTTTCAATGCCGCTTGCGCGATATCCAAATCACGTTCGGCTTTCTTACGCTCAGTTTTCGCTTTGTCGTAGGCCACTTCCGCTTGCAAGCGCTCGCCCCGGGCAATTTGACCTTGTTCTTCTAACTTCTTCGCGTGATCAAAGTGCTTCTCTAGCCCTTGCTCTACGTCAATGCGCGTTTGTACGACTTGTTCAGCAAGGACGGTTGAAAAGTACACCTTAGCAAGATCTTCAAACTTGGCCTGTTGCGCCATTTGCATCAAATAGGTCGCTTCATTGCGTTGTGCGTTGGCAATGTCTTCGGCGGCGAGAATACGGCCACCCGTGAAAATCGGCCATATTGCGCGAATTGAACTGGTGTAAACATCGCGATCGGCAAGGGTGGTGGTAAGGAGATTATCGAGATTGCTGACTAACCCGCTCATTCCCGGAACCGACCCCGCGATTTGGCCTAGCGCGTCTCCGCCATTCATATGATGCGCTAATTGTGACGGCTTCAGTTCGACGTTTTGGTCTAGGCGCGTGTAGTTACCGCTGAGTGAAACACTCGGTAGGTGATGGGCTGATGCCGCATTGCGCATGTGTTCGGCGCGTTCAACATTGGCGCGTTGCGCGGCAATGCTGTCATTGCGTTCTTGTACCGCTTGCCATGCTTGCTCAAAAGATAAGGTTTCCGCCGATGAAAACGAGGAAAAAAGCATGAGTGCAATACCGAGTTTTACGAGACGAGAGAGGCGGTTAAATGACATTTTTCTGTTCGACATAGCACTTACCGTTTGTAAAAGATGCGCTAGTTTAGAGTTTATACTCTAAAAAGGCCAGCAAGTTGAACAGTGTAAGGAAAAGTTCAGGGAGAAGTGGGTCGAAACGGCCATGAGATTAGCGACAAATTGGCCATTGCTGTGGTGTCTATTCTCAAACTGGCCGAAACGATTTGCACATATTGCGGTTGTTGGGGGATAGGGGTAATATTGCCGACGAATTTGGACACTGGCTTATACCAGCGCTTCATTCACCAATCTAGGCTAATCAGTGCTAGAAACTCGCCTAATCAGGCAACACAGAGTAACGAACGTCAGGTTACACTGTGGGAATACTGCACTTATCCTCCGCAGTATTCTTCGAGCTGGACTCATTCATGACCTTTCCGCCTAACGCCGTGATCCCGTCCTAGGCAACGAATTCGACGCTACGTCATTTCCTTTATTGATTTATGCCCCGCTGCGCTTGGAAAATTCATTCTTGCGGTTCAAACAATGCTATTTCGGTTTTCTGCCGAATAAAGGGTGTTGCCAGCGAGTAATAAACGATAGGTTTGGGTGTGAGCGTCTGCGATTCGCATTTTTTATAGCTAGTGGTTTTCTTTGAAACAATAGGGGCTGACATGCCAACCAATACGTTGAGTGAACGTATGATTCGCTTTTTGATTCTGATGATTTTCCTCGCCGCCGCGATGGAAACGGACATCTATCTTCCCGCTTTTCCAGACATGATGACGGCCTTCAACACCAATGAAACCATGATTCAACGAGTGCTGAGTTTTAACTTCCTCGGTATTTGCCTTGCGTCGTTAATTTATGGGCCATTGTCCGATTCATTAGGGCGTCGCAATGTACTTAATGTCGGCTATGCCTTTTTCATCATTGGTAGTTTGGGTTGTGTGTTTTCAAGCAATATCGACATGTTGATTTTCTGGCGATTTGTTCAGGGCTTTGGCAGTGCGGCATGTATGATCATTGGCGCAGCCATGGTGTTCGATTTGTACAAAGCAGAAAAAGCCACGGAGATTGTGTCTGATCTCAACAGCTTGGTAGTGAGCATTATTGCGTTTGCGCCCATGCTAGGCGGGTGGATTAACTACCAGTTTGGTTATACCTATAACTTTGTGTTTATCGCGGCATTGACCATAGTCACGGGTTTGATTTGCTTCATTAAGTTGCCCGAATCATTGCCTGTCGAAAAACGTAAACCGCTTTCCCTAAGTGGCATCGGCCGTGATTACGTGACCGTGCTTAAGAACGGCGAGTTCTGGGCGAATACGCTGATCACCACGGCTATTTTTTCAGGCTACATGGTGTTCATTTCCAACATGCCACTGATCTTCGTGAACCACTTGGGCATTGATACCGCCGTGTTTCCTTTCTATCAAGTGAGCTTATTGGTGGCATTCGTGATTGCGAGCATCAATAACGGCCGTTTGATCAAATGGTTTGGCGTGAATAGCCTACGTCGATATGGTTTTCTGACCATTGTATTGATGACGTTGACGCTGTTTGTGTTACCGACGACTTGGCAGCAGCAACCGTTGTTGGTTACCTCACTCATGGTGCTTTATTCCTTGGGCGCAGGCGTGTGCATTGGTATTTTCTTTGCGCGTTCAATGGAAGCCGTACCCAATCAAACCGGCGTGAGTGCCTCGTTGGTTACCGCGATTCGCCTCGCGCTGGTGGCATTGGTGATCGATATCAGTGGCGCTTTGTTTGATGGCACCATGACATCTGTCATCAATCTCATCAGCGTGTGTATTCTACTGAGTGTGATCATCTATCTTGGTGATAACCTGCGAGCTAGGCGTCACAAGGCTAGCCTCACGGTTTGATGGTCTGGCTGTCAGATTTTCAATAACGATTAAAGCCTGCATATGATGCAGGCTTTTTTGTGCCAGTTTTACTCGATTAGCTTTCCGGCCTGCGCGATCTCAATACAACCTAAACCTGATAAATGACTGACCTCTGAATGGGTCAGTTGTTTAGTTGTCCGCTCGGGATGTAATTCCTTCAGCAGAAAAAAGAGCGCATTAGCGGCTGGCGTTTGACCAACAACATAAATCGATGGTGGTAGTTCTTCAGAGAAATACGTTGAGGTTAACAGTGATTTAATATCGCTGGCAGCGATTGCCCCCATCAAAAAACTGGCTAATTCTTCCTGTGATAGACCGTAAAATTGCTCGCGAATACGCAGGGAAAACAGCGTCTTTGTGATACCGACTTTTTGCGCACTCTTTGCACCGTCGAAAAGGCACTGGGTGTCGATTGTCTCAGTAAAGCGCGCTTGGAGGCTTGTCGACAAAATAGTGTGAAAGGTGACAGCAGCAGTAAGCTCTCCGGTCAGTGTTGTTGAGCAGCCTGTGATATTTTGGTCACTATCAATGAACACGAATTTGGTGTGGCTACCTGGCAATGCGATCACTGCCGATTGTCCTTTTGGAATAAAGCGCATTGCCGCAAACGCTTCTACCTCTTCACCGCGCATCATGTCCATCTGCGCCCAGCTTCCCGCGTCCTCCGACACCGTATTCTTAACGCCGGGAATAAAGTAAATGAGAAGCGGGTTTATCTCGGGTATTACTCTCTTGACCACGTTTCTAGCGAGTTTTTCTCGATTAACTGGCGCAGGAACATGAGCAACATCAACGAGGCCGAGTTTGGAACTAATCATGCCTGATGCCAGCGTTAACCCAATGTCTGATTCGGATAATTGGTGCCTTTGAAGTATTGCTTCTATCGCGTGTCGAATTGCATCGGTAATTGCTGTGGTATTACCGTCGATACTGGTGTTTTTGACCCCGACAGGGGCCTTTTCAATATCGACAAGTTGTTCGCCTCGCCAAAGCCTGACTCGGGTGTTGGTCGTTCCCGTATCTATCGTAAGAATCAGCATAGCCTGCCTCTAATCCTGTTTGAGTTAAATACGTCCAAACTTGGCGAGTAACTGTTCTACGGTTGCGCCCGCTAAGATTTCGTTGCGGACCATTTCTTCGTTTGCTGCGAGCTTTTTGGCTCCCTCGTAAACTTCTTCCAGAATGTCAGATGCAACCACCGTGACGCCCAACTCGTCGGCAACAACCAAATCACCGGGGTGGACAATGATCCCAGCGCAAGAAATAGGGACATTGATTTCAATCGGAGCAGTGCGGCTTGTATAGGCAGAGTGCGCCGCCCGGGGAGACACAGAACGAGATGCGATGGGGTATTCCAGCAATTTTGATTCATCTGTATCTCTTACTGAGCCATCAACCACAGTGCCTACTACACCTGCTGCACGAGCAAGCCCAGACATAAGGCCACCCCAAACCGAGGTATTCGGTGTGCCGTTTGCATCGATAACGATAACGTCACCGGGGCGAGCGACATCAAAAATTGGAAGGCAATCAACAATGTCTCCGGGTGTGAGTTTGACCGTCAATGCGGTGCCAATAAACGGTTGATTGACCGTGCGAAATTTGATTTCACAGTCCATGACACCTTCGCGGTTTTGTGAATCGCTAAACACGGCAGATACACTTAAAACATTTGTCATTTCGCGACACTTTTCTACCAATGCCTGATTGTTTTCTGGTGAGTTGTTGATGATTTTCTTTTCATATTCCATGTTAAATCTCCTGCAATTTAGCGATTTGAAGCGGCGATTAGCGCTTTGGCTTTTTCCGTAATAAGAGAAAATTGTTTGTCTTCGACGATTCGAGGATTGACGAGTTCTCCGCCAATACCGATACCGCAAGCACCCGCACCGAAAAAGGAAGCTGCGTTGGCTTCAGTGACACCACCAACAGCGATGATGGGGATATTTTTCAGCACGCCAGTGATGGCTTTTAGGTAGCTAGCCCCAAAAATGCCACCGGGAAATAATTTGACAAAATCGGCACCAGCTTGGTGAGCCTCAATCACTTCGGTTGGGGTTAGCGCACCTGGGATAGAGACTAAGCCTTGGTCGTTAGATGCTTGAATAACGGCAGAATCCGTATTGGGTGATACAACGAAACATGCTCCTGCCTCTTTGGCTGCATAAACTTGTTCTGGTTGGGTGACGGTGCCAACACCGCAATAAACTTGTTCTCCATAGGTGTCGGCAATCATTGAGACTGAACGTAATGTTTCTGATGGTGAACCGTCATGAGGAAACGTCACTTCGAGCACTTTAATGCCTCCCTCTATCAGAGCATCAACGAGGGGGATCATATTGTGTGCGGGAATGCCTCTGATGATGGCGAACACCTTCTCGTCTTTAATGGCACTGACCACATTTGCCTTATCCACTATCACGATCCACTCCTCGACAACGGTGATTGACTGTGTTGTGTCAGTGGGTTTAGGGGAGGATTGCCAAGCAGGACTTCTCTCGCGTTTTCCGCAGCGATTCGGCGACACTCGTTAAACGCATCAGAAGATACATAAGCGACATGAGGCGTGATAATGCAGTTTGGCAGGCTGAAAAGTGGGTTTTGAACTGGGTCCCAATGTGTCAGCTTTGCGGGTTCCTCTTCGGGATCATCTAGGCCGGCTGACGCAATCCATTTCTCTGTCAGTGCCACATAGAGCGCGCGATTATCAATGAGCTTTCCTCGTGCTCCGTTGATAATAACCGCCGATTTTTTCATCATCCGAAGTTCATTTTCGCCAATCATACGGTCGGTTTCCGGGGTATGAGGGCACATTAGATTGACGATGTCCGACGTTTGAAGGAGTGAGTTGAGATCGACTTTTTCCACCCCAGTGCTTTTCATGAAACTGCGAGATACGTGCGGGTCGTAGGCCACTACCTTGAAACCGAGACTTTGAACTTTGTGTGCAATATTTTGTGCGATTCGGCCGTAGCCAACGAGCCCCCAAACACTGTCTCGAAATCGGATGGGCAAAATACCGTCCATGTTCCAATGCCAATTGCCTTGATGGGTGAAGTCGTTGTATGCAGGAAGGCGTCTAGCGAGAGACAAAGCCATTGAAATAGAGTGGTCGGCGACTTCATCAAGACAATAGTCCGGAACATTAGTCACTTGTATGCCGAAGTCACGGCATGCCTCTACATCTAAAATATCCACCCCAATGCCATAGCGACAAATGACTTTGCATTGCTTCAATTGGGTAATGGTGCTTCGCGGGATTTTTGCATATTGCTGGAGCAAGGCATCGGCATCCCCCGCTAATTCCGCAAGACCTTCTCCGCTTTTGCATTGAAGGCCAATGACTTCTGCACCGATAGGTTCGAGAACGGCCTTTTCAATCTCTAAATCTGGGTAGTCGTAGTCGGTGATATACACTTTAAATTTCGGGTCGCTCATTAGCATCATCCTGATTGCGATGTTTATCTTTGGGCTTTCATGACTGCCATTCCTACATTTACTTAATGTCATATGGCATCTAACATCTGATATGTTAGATATTTATAGCAATCGAAGAATCTATTGATCAATAGAGGCTGTGTTTCAAAAATGAGTATTTATCAGGAGTTAATTATTAGATCTTGATTTATATGAGTTTTAAATATTATGGTTTTATCTGGTTCATTTGGCGGTAAAGTTTGGTTTTAAGAGTGAATGCTGAATATTCAAATGACTCACGCTAATATTGCAGGTGATGAGGCTGGTTTTGCAGACTGCATCGTGATGATGACTCCAGAAGAATAGGGTTTGGCGGGATGAATACACACGACAATGAACGAATAGAACGACCTAAGTCGCTAACCGAAATGGTTATAGAGCGGCTGCAAACCGCCATTATGGAAGGGGATTTAAAACTAGGGCAGGCGTTATCAGAAACCATGCTGGCGACAAAGTTTGGTGTTAGCAAAACCCCCGTCAGAGAGGCGCTTTTCCGGTTAAAACAGGAAGGCGTTGTCGACATTATCCCCCAGAAGGGGAGCTTTGTATTCTTGCCTGATCCTCATCAGGTCAATGACTTATGTGAATTTAGAGCATATATCGAGCCATTGGGTCTTGCAGAGGCGTTCCAAGAAGGTGGACTCGACTTTTTAGATGATCTTGAAGTGTGTGTTACCAAGATGCGGCGGCTTCTCCAACGTGATGATCTCGTTGGATACCTCAGGATGGATACCCAATTCCATCAAACTTTCTTTGACTACTGTGCTAATCCATACCTCAAAGCATCATATGCGCTTATCTCGACGAAGGCCGCTGCATTGAGAAGTCATATGTCAATGAACAAGTCGAAGGCTGATATGTCAAACCTTCAGCATATTGAAATTTTGGAGTTACTGAACGACGGGAAAATTGAAGAAGCTATTGCCCTATTGAAAAGACATATTGTTGATATAAAGAAAGATTTTCTAGTAACGGTTAGCTGACTACATTTTATTTCCAGCAAGGGAATATGGAAAAAGCCGCTTTTAAAGCGGCTTTTTTAGTTATAAAAAACATAAACTTAAAACTAAAAATGTAGGTATATTTTAATGGGGCGACGTTTGGTTCCCTTTTTTGTTGGGTTCTGCGTTTTTTTGAAATCAATTAAGTTTAATTAATTCAATGGATTGAATTTGCAATTTCACTATTCTCACTTTTGTTACTTTTATACGTCATATCTAACATGCTAAAAATATTAATAGTTAAATAAATTGATATGTCAGTGGGTTTTTAGCAACAAGATATAGCCAAAAGAAACATTGATATTCCAGTTGATGAAGTGAAGTTTCTAGGGAACAGACATGGCGAGTTTAAACAGGACACTTATCGAAGTTTGTCATGCCGAAAAGAGCTTTGGCGCGAACAAAGTACTTATCGACATGAATTTTGAGTTGCTATCCGGCGAGGTACACGCACTGGTCGGTGAGAACGGTGCAGGTAAATCGACGACATTAGGTTTGATGTATGGATTGATTCAGCCTGATGTCGGTGAGGTAAAAGTCCTTGGCAGATCAGAACGTATTGAAAGTCCTTCACACGCTCAAGAGCTAGGTATTGGTTGTGTGTTCCAAGAGCTAAGTCTCGCAGGCGCGCTTTCTGTTGCCGAAAATATTTTCGTAGGGCGTATGCCGACAAAATTCGGAGTGATCGATCGGCCGGTACTCATTCAAAAGGCAGAAAGTCTTCTCGCCGAGTTCGGTGTATACATCGATGTGACGATGCCTGTGGATTCGTTGCCTATCAGTACCCGTCAACTGGTAGAAATTGCCAAAGCGCTATCACTCAACTCCCAAGTCCTTCTTCTCGACGAGCCAACATCAGCGTTAACCCCTGACGAGGTTCAATCACTTTTCGTTGTCTTGCGGAAACTTGCGCAAAAAGGCATCGGTATTGTTTATGTCAGCCACCACATGTCAGAGATTTTTGAGATAGCCGATCGTATTACGGCTCTCAGAGATGGACGTCGAGTAAGCACTGCAGTGGTATCGGAAACGAGTGTCGATCGCGTCATTACAGACATGGTTGGCGGCGAGATTCCAAAGAGAGAGCGAGAGAAAACCAGTGAGTTGGGAACTGAAAGACTCAGCGTGAATAACCTCTCTTTTCCGGGGCTTTTCGATGACGTCTCTTTTTCTCTGCAAGCTGGAGAAATTGTAGGTCTTGCTGGATTGATGGGTTCGAACCGGAGCGTTATCGCCAAAGCGTTAGTCGGGTTGCATCCCTACAGTGATGGAGACATGAAAGTGAACGGTGAGAGTGTGGATTTTCATTCCCTCCCAGAAGCTATGGAAGCCGGTATTGGGTATGTACCCGAAGAGCGGAAAACCGAGGGGCTGTTTTTGGATTTCTCCGTTCGGGACAACCTGACGGTATCCAGCTTGAAAAGCCACGCGAATCCCTTTGGTTTTCTGTCAGAAAAATCCGCATCAAAAGTCACTGAAGAAGCCATTAAACGCTTCAGGATAAAAACCGAAGATCAGGATATTCCTCTCGCCTCTCTTTCTGGGGGCAATCAACAAAAAGTCATGCTTGCTAAATGGTTGGAGCGAAATCCTGATGTTCTCGTGATCGATGAACCCACCAAGGGCGTTGATATCGGGGCCAAATTTCAAATTCATGCTGAGCTTCGAAAATGCGCAGAAAAAGGGATGTCAATTTTGGTTGTGTCCTCCGATTTTCCAGAGCTAACGATACTGGCAGACCGCATTGTCGTGGTTAGGGAAGGGCGAATTACAGGCGAAGTCAAAGCCACTGACGCGTCAGAAAATACCATTCTAGAACTGGCCGCTGGCGTATCTCAGTCGTAAAGAACAAAACACAGGGAGTGATAACCATGGTTTCTCAAACGCCAACAACATGCTCGGAACAAAAACCAGAAAGTCCTTTTTCTCGGATTGTTTCAAAGATCGTAAAAACCCGCGAAGTGACGCTCTTAGTCCTTATTTTTTCGATAGTTGTCACGATGTCTTTCGTGTCTCCTTACTTCTTTAGTGCTGGAAATTTCCGTGCTATTGCGGTGGGAATGGTGCCAACGGCGATCATCGTTATTGGCATGGCGATTCTATTAACATCTGGTGGGTTCGACTTATCTGTTGGCTCTGTCATGGCCCTTTCAAGTACTGTCGTGGCGATGTTGCTATTGGCGGGCCTATCAATCCCTGTCGCAGTGGGGTTGGGGTTAGTTTTGGGCGCTGTGTGCGGGCTTGTGAACGGCGTGCTTGTGACAAAAGTCGGAATAAACCCGCTTGTCGCAACGTTGGGCACCATGTCAATTGCACGAGGAGCAGCGCTGGTCCTGACAGAAGGATTTTCAGTTTCAAACCTTCCAACAGAATTTGGCATTGTTGGTAAAACGGCAGTGCTCGGTATTCCTATGCTTTTTGTGCTGGTTCTTGTGCTCGTGGTGACCTTTGATCTGCTGGTTAGGCATACCCTATTTTTCCGCCAAATTTACTTTATCGGTGCCAATGAGAAAGCCGCAATGCTTTCAGGTATTCCTGTCGATAGGGTTCGAATTATCGCATACGTGTTGACTGGCACTCTCGCTGCTCTGGCTGGGGTTTTACTGGCGTCGAGATTAATGAGTGGGACGCCGACGGCGGGGAATGCTTTGGAATTACAAGTTTTGGCGGCGGCGGTTATCGGTGGCGCATCTTTGCGCGGTGGTGAAGGCACAATCCTAGGTGCGTTTCTTGGCGTTGTCTTTGTCGCATTAATAAATAACGCCATGACGATGCTCGCGGTATCGATTTATTGGCAGGTAATAGTGACGGGCGCGGTACTGGTATCGGCGGTGGCTTTGGACATGCTGGTAAGAAGAAAAGTCGCATAACTCTTATTACATACAATGACGTTGTTTGGAGAAGTAGTATGAAAGATATAACAGCAAGCAGAAGAAAGTTCTTGATGGCAAGTGGGCTAGGTTTGGCTGGCATGGCATTGCCACAACTCTCGCCAGAAGCTTTGGCTGCCGGTGCGGGAAAAGAGTATGTATTTCTGTCGGTAGTCACACAAGTACCATTTTGGGTCGATCATCGCGCCGCGTTGAAAGATGTCGAGTCTGCGTTGGGAGTCAAAACAACGTTTACGGGCCCGTTGGATTTCGATACGGCAGCGCAAGCCAGACAATTGGATGAGCTGATCGCTAGACGCCCAGCTGGCATCATGATTTTCCCAGGAGACCCAGCGGCGCTTAAGCCGGGTGTAGAAAGGGCCGTTGAAGCGGGTATCCCCGTCATGACACTAACCGGTGATATTCCTGACAGTGAGCGCTCTACGTTTCTCGGTATCGACGGTTTTAGCGCGGGCAAAGTGGGCGGCGAATTGCTTGCCCAAGCCATCGGCGGAAAAGGGAAGGTATTGCTCGGGACATTCCCAGCGCCGGCAACGCTCGCAAGGGTTGAAGGTTACAAAGCTGTTTTTGCCGAGAAGTATCCAGATATCGAAGTTGTCGATGTGATCAACGATAAGGCCGACCCTTCCTATGCGCCCACCGCTTATTTGCAGGCCATTCTCGCGAATCCTGATGTTGTCGGTCTTGGCGGCACCGATGGTGATAGCGGTAAGGGAGCCGCAATTGCGGTGACAGAAGCGGGCAAGAAAGGACAGATTAAAATCGTCGCTATGGACCGCAACGATGACATGCTTCCCTATATAGAGGACGGCACTATTTATGGCTCAGTCGCACAAAAATCTTACCTTGAAGCTTTTCTAGCCGTGCACTTAATGCATTGGCAAAACACCGACGGAATGAAGGTGTTGCCGGATCCGCTACAAGCAGGTATCGATCCATTACCTAATTATGTGGACACCGGTGTAATGACAATTACCAAAGGAAATGTCAATCAATTTAAGCACGTATAACGACTACATTATAAAAGGCCTGTTGGTTTTTTCTTCAGGCCGAACTTAAAAGAGGTAAGTAGTGTGAAGCGTGCTTGGGAACAGAAAGAACTGATTCACGGTGATATGACTGTCATTCTCGCTCCGGGAATTGGTGGCAGAGTCATGGACGTAATCTATAAAGGGCGGTCTCTACTATTCATTAATGAGGACCTGCTTGGGTTAACCCCGAGCCCTGAAACGGGTGAGTTGAATCGGTTTCCCAGTCGCGCTGCGCATATTCCATTCCCTTTATGGGGAGGCGAAAAAACATGGTTAGCCCCTGAAGATGGCTGGAAGAATGGAGTACCAGATCCGATGTTGGATTCTGCTCCCTACGAATTCGACAGTGTAAGCTCTCTGTCTGCGATGATGTCGAGCAAAGCCAATCCAGATGGTTTATCTCTTTATAGGCATGTGACACTGTCACAATCTGTGTCAAATAGATTTGAAATTCACCATAAGCTGGTTAACGGCGGCACTCGCCCCTTAGATGCAGGGCTATGGTCTGTAATGATGTTGAAAAAAAGCGCCATGCTCTCCTTTTGCCACACAGCAGGGGTTGCAGACGTCAAAACGGTTTTTGGCAATCCGATGTCTTGTGTATCGAAAAATGACACGGGAGGTGTTGTTTCATGCACAAAAAACAACGAATTCAAGGTTGGCGTGCATCCGGATTCCAACAAAGCATATGCATTTCTTCCTGAAGAAGAGGCAGAAGAGACAGAATATGCATCTGAGGGCATTCTCCTGTGCGCGACCATTGACCGATTATTCAGTGCTGAAAATTACGCCCATGGCCATGCCTTGGAGATTTATAACTCAGCACATTACCCATATTGTGAATTAGAGTGGCATGGGCCTCTAAATACATTATTACCTGATGAAAGTATTGAAATGTCGATGATCTTTGATATTCGAGAATGTTCTAAGTCAGAGTTCCTAAATATATTTAAATGATGCTTTTTTACCATGGAGTGGCCAAATGAAAAGAGTAGTAATAACCGGAGCCTCTGGGCATTTGGGTAAGAAGTTATTCGACCACCTGAAAAATCAAGAGGGTTTCAGTGTCATTGGTTTGGATATCAGGCCGAATGAAGCTGAGGGAATATATTTTTCGGATTTTACCGAATACAACAAGCAATGGATTGATTTACTTGATGGGGCTGATGTTCTTGTTCATTTGGCTGCGGACAGGGAGCCCGATGCTTCATGGGAATCTGCAATTAAAAATAATATCAATGGAACGATGAATTTATATCAGGCATGTAAAGAATCTGGAGTTAAACGTGTCGTGTTTGCTAGTTCCAATTGGCTGCATGGCGGATATCGCTTCACAGATGACGTTCTTCGTTCTGATCTGTGTCCATTCCCAGTTAACGCCTACGGTGTTGCAAAGCTGTTTGGTGAAAGAGTGGGCGAGTATTTTTCGCGTTTCGGCGGCTTGTCTGTCGTTTGCATGCGAATCGGTTGGACACAATGGACGCATGATAATCAGCCTGGTGATCACATGGCGATGGGGCGCTGGGGGCAGGAAATGTGGCTGAGTGACACCGACTTTCTTAATGGAATGCAGTGTGCCATTGAAGCGGAAAATATTCAGTTTGAAGTGTTGAACTTAATGTCTGAAAACGAAGGGATGCGTTGGGATATCAGTGAGACCACGAATAAGATTGGATACGTGCCCAATGACAAATCGCACCCGAACATGTCTTTTAAATCAAAGTTTAAATCACTTGTTTATTCTATTTTTGTTCGAAAAATTCCTCAGTTTTTAGAAAAACGACTGTATGGCTGGTAATGGAAGTACTTCAGATGAACGTGGCAGAACTTATCGTTGATTGTAATAACGAACATGGTGAAGGTGTCTTTTGGGATGCGATGAATAAGAAGATTTGGTGGACAGATATTTTTGCCAAAAAAATATGGTCTTTCGATCCTGAAACAGCCAGTACAGCATCTTTTGATATGCCGAGCCCTGTTTGTTGTTTTGCACCACGAGCGCGGGGCGGGTTTATTATCGCGTTCAATGATCGAGTGTCGTTATTTGATTTAGACAAAGGTGAATTGGAATGTATTCATCAGTTTGAACCTAGTAATCCCAATACCCGTTTGAATGATGGTCGAACTGACCGCGATGGTAATTTCATTGCTGGCGGGATGAACGATGTGACGTTTGAAGCCGACTCTAGTGTGATTAGGGTGGGGCATGATCATTCAGTTGAAACCCTGATTGATAACGTGGCATGCGCCAACTCGATTTGTTTCAGTCCCAAGGGTGACAGCATGTATTTTGCTGATACGCCAAGTGGCGAAATCATTGAATACGCCTATCAACCCTGTTCCCCATCATTAGTTAAATCTCGCCAACTGATGTCTTTCAATGATGAACCCGGTATCCCTGACGGCTCTTGTGTGGACAGCGAGGGTGGTGTTTGGAATGCCGAATGGGAAGGCGGGCGTGTCGTGCGTATTAATTCAAAAGGCGAGGTCGATTTCATTGTTCAAGTTCCCGTCTGCAAGCCAACGTGCTGCGCATTTGGTGGAGAGAACTTGGACACATTGTTCATCACAACCTCTCGGTTGTTGAGTTCTGACCACGTGATTCAATCTGAACCTGGTACGGGCGGTCTTTTTGCCATCAAGCCCGGATTCACAGGTGTGGTTGATAGCGTGTTTCGTGGATAGAAGGAAGTAAACGAAATGAACGGATGTATTAACAAAGCGATTAACTACCTCGGGCTTCTCGGCTTAATGGTCACGGGCTATGCCGTGGCGGGAGACTACCCTTCGCCCGTCCCATTGAAAAGTGGTGCTCAGGCGGCGATGACAACGGTAAAACCAAACGATGATAGCTATCGCGTAGCCTACATGCCGCCGGCAACCGAATTTGCCTACTATCTCGCCATTGGCGAGGGGATTAACCAAGTAGCAGACTCAACCAAGACTGATGTGTTCATGCTTGCCCCCCAGAGCGGCGCTGACATCAATGCGCAAATGGGCATGATTCAGGATGTCCTCACTCAAGATATTGATGCCATTGTTTTCAGTACACACGACGAGCACGCTGCCGAGCCACTCATTAAGCGAGCGGTGGATAAGGGGATCGCCGTCATTATGATTAATTCGGATATTCCTGATTTTCCAACGCCCATTCACGGTGTGGTGGGATATGCGCAGCGCAATGGAACTCAGAATCTGGCCAAGTGGGTTGAAAAGCAGGTCGGTGAAGGCGAGGTGAGTGTGGGCATTATCGAAGGGCAACCGGGATACCACTCCACGGAACGCGTTGGTGGTTTTCTTGAAGGAATTAAAGGTGCTAATAACATAAACGTCGTTTCTTCCATTGATGGAAAATGGAATGTTGAGGGCGGGAATACTGCTGCCATGGACATGTTGCAATCACACCCTGACATCAAACTTATCTTTGCTGCGAACGACAATATGGCGATTGGTGCAGGTTATGCGGCAAAAGCGTTAGGTCGACGTGACATCACTATCCTTGGGAACGATGGAGACACGGCAGGGTTAGAGGAAATTGCATCGAATAACATCACAGCAACCGTAAACACATCGCCGTATGAAATGGGACAGATTGCAATGCGAGTGGTACTCGACACATTGAACGGAAAGTTTGAAGGGGGCTGGATCGAAACACCTACGACGATTGTTCACGAAGATAATGTGGTCGATGTATTGCGTAACCCAGACGCACTTTACCCTAAGCCTTCACGAGAATACTAAGCCTCCTCAAAAGTACTAAGTAGTCACTGACAAAGCGGCGGTGGTGTTAGAAAGGAATTAATCATGCAAGTGCCTTTGTGGGAAGTGAAAAACCTGACCAAATGGTACCCCGGCGTTTTGGCTAACGACCATGTGTCGATTCGATTTGAAGAGGGATCGATTCATGGGTTGCTTGGCGAAAATGGGTGCGGTAAATCGACACTTATCAAGACGTTATCAGGTGTGCAAAAGCCCGATGAAGGCGAGCTATTATATCGCGGAGAGGCGGTGACCTTCCAAGAACCGCTTGACGCCTTTAGATGTGGTATAGCTACCGTTTTTCAAGAGTTTTCCGTTGTGCCTACGTTGTCGGTGGCGGAGAACGTCTTCCTTGGAAGAATGCCAACCACCCGCTGGGGCGCTATTGACTGGGATGAAACAGTAAGGCAAACCGAACGTGTGCTGGAGGAAATGGATGTCAACATTTCTCCTAACACCATCACGGCAGATTTGTCTGTTGGTGAGCAGCAGCTTGTGGAAATCGCAAAAGCGTTGGCGGCAAATGCCAAGATGATCATCTTGGATGAACCCACTGCGGCATTGGGTATTGCTGAAATCGACAGTCTTCATCGATTGTTGCGCCGGATGAGAGATAAAGGCTGCGCAATATTGTACGTCTCTCATCGTCTTGATGAGGTTGAACAAATTGTCGATGAAGTGACGATATTGCGCAGTGGCCGTGTGGTTGAGCGTTTTGAACAGTCTGATTCAAACATTACAGTCGAACGAATCGTCTCTTCCATGATGGGAGAAAGTGTCGATGCGCCGTACCCCAAACAACGGAATAGTCAGCAAGATGTTCTGCTTGAGGTTTCTGACCTTAAAACGAAGACCGGAGTGAGCAATACCTCGTTTTCTTTACACCGCGGAGAAGTGCTTGGTTTGGGCGGTGTACTGGGCTCAGGAAGAACAGAGATCGCCAATGCCCTATACGGCATCGATCCGCTTGTTGATGGCCGCATTGCACTACATGGTAAGGCCATTGAGATAAACGGACCCATCGATGCATTGCAGCATGGTATTGCCTTGGTACCCGAAAACCGGAAATTTGATGGGCTTTTCTTCAACTTTACGGCGAAAGGCAACATCACCTCATCAAATCTCTCCGAAATTTCGCGTTTTGGGTGTCTGGACATTGGGCAAGAAGAACAAATCACTAAAGACTTTATCGAGGATTTAGAAATTTCACCCACAGCAGATCAGAAGAGTGTTGGGCTTTTGTCTGGCGGCAACCAACAAAAAATCGTGATTGCGCGTTGTCTATTTTCAAAAGCCGATGTCCTCATTCTGGATGAACCCACCCAAGGTATTGATATCGGTGCAAAGCTGGCCGTTTACAACCTCATCAATAAACTGACTGAGAAAGGCAAAGCGATCATTTTGATCAGCTCTGATCACGATGAACTTTTAGCAATGAGTGACAGGATTGCTCTCGTTCGACATGGAAAAGTGGTGAGTGTTCGTCAGGCAAAGGATGTCGATCATCATGAATTGGTGAAAGCAACGTCTGACTAAATGAGTGGAGTAGGGAAGCAAGAATGAAGAAGATTTTCGATGAGCAGTTGATAGGGCCGATGTTTGCACTATTGGTTGTAGCAACGATTCTAGCAATAACGACGGACAGGTTTTTAGACCCCGGCAATTTATCTAACCTTGCGCTGCAGGTCAGTATTGTTGCGTTGATCGCCATTGGTACCACGATTGTTATTATTGCGGCGGGCATAGACCTCAGCTCGGGTTCGATGGTCGCTTTGCTTACAATGATGTTGGCGGAAATGTTGAAGTTTTTGCAACTGCCGCTGTTCCCCGCTATTACGTTAACTTTGACCCTTGGCGCATTGTTGGGGGCTGCGTTGGGTATCATTTCGGCATATGGACGAATACCGACTTTCATAACTACCTTGGCGGCATTAATCGCGTTTCGGGGCGTGGCATTTACATTCAATAACGGATCGCCTGTTTTCTCTATCAACCCTCATTTAGACGTTATCTTTTATGGCAGTTTATGGGGCATTCCTTATCCATTTTTCTATTTGGTGTTTTTCTTTGGGATCGCCGCTTTCATGATGAGTTATACCAAACTTGGAAGGGAAATCTATGCGGTGGGAGGTAACCCGTCAGCGGCAATTTTGTCTGGGATAAAAGTGAATCGTGTAAAGACTTACACCTTTATCATTGCGGGTTTTATGACTGCAGTGGGTGCGGTGTTGATGTCAGCACGTTTAAATTCAGGGTCACCAAATTATGGCCAAACCTTAGAATTGCAGGCAATTGCCGCAGCCGTTGTCGGAGGAGCCAGTTTGTCCGGTGGGCGAGGAAACATTCTTTGCACATTGATAGGGGCGTTGATCATCGTGATGGTTCAAAATGGATTGAACCTGAATGCAGCGCCATCATCGCTTCAAAATATTGTGTTGGGTACCATTATTCTTTTTGCTGTGGGCATTGATATGTGGCGTGCCGAGCTTCAGCAACTCTTATCTTGGAGAGTGAAGAAATCGTAAATTTAGAAGCTATAAATTCAGATGCCAAATATTAGGAAGCATGGTTTCGCAAACAAACCTGAAGGTTCGCATAATAGTTTCGTGGTCTAGCAGCAAGATTTTCAATAACGAGCAAAGCCTGCATATGATGCAGGCTTTTTTGTGTTCGTCCCAGATGGGGAAAGTATCTCTAGGTTGTATGGGTATAGTCATGCAATGCACTTTCGATGGCATCAATCGCCATTTTTACGCCAATCGGCACAGTGCCGTGGAACGGGTGAAGGGCATATACGTTGACTCTTGGCATCTGATATTCCGGTAACAATGGCTTTAATCTCGGGCTTGCCGAGACAATGAAATTTGGGAATATCCCGATGCCGTACCCTGACTCAACCAATGCGAGCGTGGTCTGCATAGCATTGGTTCTGTGCTTCGGAGTAAACGTCACTGAGCGGGTTTCTTTTGTCTGCGGATTACAGAGTTCATGCATAACCGTTTTAGGTTGCCATTGATGGGCAACATAAGGTGCTTTATCCACTGAAAAATCACTGTCTTTGGCGCAACATAATACATCTCTAAACTCGCCAATTCGTCGTTGCTTATTGTTACTAGGTACAGAGCTTCCAGCACGGATCGCGAGATCGATATGGTTTTCCATTAGATCGAGTTGATTGTCGTCATTGATCAAATTGAGTTCGACATCAGGATAATCTGCAAAGGCGGTCAGTAAGGCAGGAACGACCAGCGATGACATCAGTGCATTCGGTGCGGTTAAGGTAATTTTTCCTTTCGGAATCGTCTGCTGAACCTTCATTTCCTCCCACGCGTGCTCCGCCACGCGATGCATTTCACAACAGTACTGGTAGAAGTGTTCACCTGATTGGGTCAGTGATTGGCGGCGCGTTGTGCGTGTAAGCAATGTTGTGTCGAGGTCTGATTCCAGTTGCTTTAGCGCCTGACTGACCACAGATTTCGAAGTGTCTAACTTGTCTGCGGCATTGGTGATTGAACCCGTTTCCACCACATGCATAAACAAGGTCATTTGTTTAAGCTTATTCATCTGTGTTTGCATATTGTTTCTCTCACACGAACAATGTGTTTGTTTTGCTTTATTTATCTAATCTAATCTTGTTTCTAAACTATGTCCCTAAATATCTCTAAGACATGGCGAAACCAATGATGAATCAAGACGCACTTATTCCGTACAAAGCAGGGATCACAGCTTGGCAAGAGGCTTTCAATAATCAAGATGCAGCGGGCTGTGCAGCACAATATGCAGAAGGGACACTGATGGTTGCTCGTCCCTTTGGCGAATTTACTGGGAGAGCAGAGATCCAAGCGTTTTGGCAACAAATCATGGATCAAGGGTTTGCCGATGTTGATTACACCAATGTGAAGTGGGAAGCCGCAGAGGGTGATGATGGCTTCATTTTGAGTGCGGATTGGACCATGAACAAAGCGTTTGGTGTGGTTCACCGTGAGCATTGGAAGATTCAAGAAGATGGAAAAGCTCGCCTAGTGTTTGACGAATTCGAAGTGCAAGGCGAGCGTTAATCTCAGCTTGGAACCCATCAATAAACGCGGAGGCCATGGCATCCGCGTTGTTATTTTTGGCTTACGATCTGAACGAGGCGATTTCTTCATCGTTGAGATGTCGCCATTCTCCCGTATCAACATCAAGCAGTACCTCACCAATGCGCTCTCGGTGTAACGCCACCACACGGTTGCCAACCGCAGAAAACATGCGTTTAACTTGATGAAATTTGCCTTCGGTAATCGTCAGCAAAACCTCTTGCGGGCTTAGCACATCAAGCTTGGCTGGTAGAGTGGGTTTGCTCTCCCCTTGCAGCAAAATGCCTTGCTTAAATCGCTCCGCTTCATCACCGCGAATCGGGCGAGAAAGACCAACGCGATACACTTTTTCGCAGTGTTGGGTTGGGGTGGTGATATTGAATGACCAATGCCCATCGTCCGTGATCAATACAAGCCCCGTTGTGTCCGCATCCAATCGCCCAGCGATATGAAGCTCTTCTGAATGCTCGATGTTTGTGGCGGAAAACAGTGATGGGTAGACCTCATCAATATTCGAGCAAATGGTTCCCGCAGGTTTATGCATGAGGATATAGCGAAAAGGGCGTGGTGATAATCGTTTACCCTGTAACGTAACCGTGTTGTTTTCATGTACCTGTGTCTTTTCGTCGGTCACGATGGCGTCGTTTACCGTCACCGCTCCGTTTTGAATGAGCTCGATGGCGTCACTACGGGTTAGCTCAGTGCTTTTACAAACGAATTTATCAAGGCGCATGCAGGGGACATTATTCAATGGAAAGGAGTCGAGGCATTATCCATCCTCCGCATGAATTAGCAATATGTGTTCGTAAGCTCTGGATACAGAATTCGGCAATCGACGTGTTGGTTATTGACGCCCGTTATGCATGCATACCACCTCATTCGGCGATCTTGTCAGTGTTAAATCCGCCGCAAAAGAATTTTTAATAAAATATTGTTTATATTCAATATGATAGGTGAGTGTTGTGAGTTGACTCTGATATGTGATTGGAAAGTCGAGCACATCCCATATATCATTTTTGCCTAGATTTTCTGTCAAGATTAGTTCCCTATATGCCGTTTGAAATACGTCCCTTCCATCCAAGCGATTTACCATCGCTATATAAAATCTGTTTGTTAACGGCTGACAATGGCCGAGACGCTAGTTCGCAGTATGAATGTGATGAATTAGTCGGACATTTCTTTTCTGCGCCCTATGCGATAATGAATCCTGACATGTGCTTCATTGCCACATGCGACGGAGAGCCTTGCGGCTATATCGTGGGTACCGACAACTCAAAGCAGTTTTCAGAGCGCTGCGAAGGTGAGTGGCTGCCAGCTTTGCGCGAACGATACCCTCTAGAGCAATACAAAGGGAAGTCTGCGAGTGATTGGGTAGTAAACAAGATCCACGAGGGCAATGCGCCTCGGCCTGAATTTGATGCGTATCCAGCTCATTTTCACATCAATTGTTTGCCAGAAACGCAAGGATTCGGCGTCGGAAGAAAGTTGATTATGACGCTTATAGAGCGCTTGATGGCATCCAAAATATCAGGTGTTCATCTTGAGGTATCCACCGTGAATACGGGTGCGATTACATTCTACGAAAAACTCGGGTTTACCCAGATAGCAACGTTCGAACATTCCTTGGGATATGGCATGGAGCTATGCGCGCAATAGCGGCAACGTAATTCGATAATCTACAGGTGGTGTCTTACCAGATAGCGCTGATACGGGTGCTAAACACGCCATGTTTTTTAGAGCTGCCGTCTTTTAGAGTTATCGTTTTTTAGAGCTATCGCGCTTTGAGTTCCCATGAAAAAAGGCCGATTACTCGGCCTTTTGATTGTGTGTTTTACCAGAAGTTATGCGTTATGCAGGCTTCAATTCGTCTTGGTTTTCTTCTTCCAGACGCTTGCGCTCACGCATCAGTTCGTTGAATGTCATACGCGCTTGTTGTGCGGCTTCAGACGCTTGAAGCTTGTGCTCCTTCGCAGCCATCGCTTCGTCCGTCAAGCGTTGGATTTCATCCAATTGCTCTTGCGGTGCATCACCAAGTTCCATGCCTGACTCACCTTGTGACAGGGCAGTGGCACGAATCTCTTTCTTCAGATTCCAAATCGCGTTGAGTTTTTCACGCTCTTCTTCCGCTGCAGCCACCGCTTCGTCTTTCAGGCGCTCGAACTTAGCCATCGCCATGCCTTCTTTTGACCATGGATCAACATCTGGGAATTCTTCGATGTTGATAACAGGGTCGACATAGCCTTCTTGGTGAGAAAGGTCGAGTGTCGCGGCTTTTACGCCCGAAATCATCAGCATGACAGCGATAACCAGCAACGGCAAACCACCGACAATAGCGGCAGTTTGAAGCGTTGCAAGGCCGCCCATGAACATCAATACCGATGGCATGAATGACAGGGTGAAGGCCCAGAACAAACGGTTCCAACGCATTGGGTCTTCGGTCACGTTGTTCTGCACGACAGACGCCAGAATGAACGAGATTGAGTCAAACGTGGTTGCGGTGAAAATGATACACAGTACGGTGAACACTGCGATCACCACCGTGCTCATCGGCAAGGTTTCTAGGATAGAGAAAATCGCACGAGTTGGGCCTTCGCTATTCAGAATGCTAACCACATCAAGCTGACCAGACAGTTGCAGCGACAGACCATAGTTACCCAAGATCATGAAGTACAGTGCACAACCTAGTGAACCGAAGAAGATAGAGCCTGACACCATTTGCTTGATAGTACGGCCGCGTGAAATACGCGCAACGAACAAGCCCATGCTTGGGGCAAATACTAGCCACCACGCCCAGTAGAAGATGGTCCAATCTTGTGGGAAGTGGGTGTCTTCGAACGTGCCGTAACCACCAAATGGTTCTGCCCATGTCGCCATTACGAAGAAGTTAGACAGCATACGACCGATGGAATCTAGGCCCGTTTCCAGCATGAACAAGGTTGGGCCAGCGAACAATACGAACGCAAGCAGACCAAGGGCACCCCAGAAGTTGATGTTACTCAGTACCTTGATGCCTTCATCCATGCCTTTGTAAGACGAGTAAGCGAACAGCGCGGTACACAGTAACAACACACCGATTTGTGAGGTGGTTGAAGTAGGAATGCCGAATAGGTAGCTAATACCTTCGTTAATCAACGGAGCAGCAAGACCCAGCGTGGTCGCTGCGCCGCCAAGAAGGCCGAAGATGAACAGTACGTCGATTAGCTTGCCGGTTTTACCGTGGCTGCGTGCTTCGCCAATCACTGGCATCAAAGCGGCAGACACTTTCAATACTGGCTGCTTACGCACATAGAAGAAGTAAGCAATTGGAATGGCTGGGATCAGGTAGATAGACCATGCAATTGGACCCCAGTGGAAAATACCGTAAGTCGCTGCCCAGCGAACGGCTTCTTCACTGCCTGCTTCCAGTTGGAAAGGCGGATTTTGGTAGTAGTAAGCCCATTCGATAGTACCCCAGTAAAGGATACTTGCGCCGATACCACCGCAGAACAGCATGGCTGCCCATGAACCTGTAGCAAATTCAGGTTTTTCGTCAGCATCACCAAGTTTGATTTGGCCAATGTCGCTGAAAACGATGTAGACCATGAAAAAGAAGGCGGCGATGCCAAGTCCAAGGTAAAGGAAACCGAGTTTGTCGGTCATGAAGGTTTTTGCAATCGCTATCCACTCTGCGCCTTGGGTAGGCCAAATGAGAAGCGGAATGATGACGGAAAAGAGGAGCCCTAACGCGCCAAAAAAGGTTGGCTTGTCAATGAGCTGAAAGTGGCGTCCCATATGGTGTATCTCTCCATTAATATGTAAACCAATGGAATTGTGATGTTTATGGCCCTAAGCATCAATTCGCGCTGTTTGTTCTTGTAAGCACAAACTTTCATAATAATTACCGCGTGAATGAGAGGGTGGTTTTGTTGGGGGTTGCTGAATATTAGGCGTGATGAGTTTGACCGGAGAAGTTAACGAAAGTGAGTGAATTAATGAGGTTTTTTTACCAATTGTCAGATTGCTAAACGACCGAGCCATTTTTTGAGCCCAGTCGTTTAGTTATGTAATGATTTTTTAGGAACTGTGTTGTTCGCCCATTCGTTAACCACAATAAATGAGCTTGAGAACTCGCGCTCATTGTGACGACAGCGCTCCTAACCGGCTAACAGTGTTTGTTAGGCGATTTTTTCTGCCTGCATCAGGCGATATTGCACCATGTCTTCGATGGTCAGAACGGGCATGTCGTGTTTTTCACCAAACGCGATGATTTCTGGCGTTTTTGCCATGGTGCCATCTTCGTTCTGCACTTCGCACAATACACCGGCTGGCGATAATCCTGCCATTTGCATCAAATCAATGGTGCCTTCGGTGTGGCCACGACGTGTCAACACACCGCCGTTACGTGCACGAAGAGGGAAGACGTGACCAGGACGCGCCAAATCGGATGGTTGCGCATCTGGGTTGGCTGCGGTTTTGATTGTGGTTACGCGGTCAGCGGCGGAAACACCTGTGGTGACGCCCACTTTTGCTTCGATAGAAACAGTGAAAGCGGTTTGGTTTGCGCTGTTGTTGTCTACCACCATCGGGTTTAGCTCAAGTTTGTCGGCTTGTGCTTCTGGCAGGCATAAACAAACGATGCCGCTGCATTCGCGGATCATCAGTGCCATTTGTTGATTGGTGAGGTGGTCAACCGAATAGATGATGTCACCTTCATTCTCGCGATCTTCATCGTCGAGCAGCAATACGCCTTTACCTAGGCGAAGTGCTTCAAGTGCAGCTTCAACGCGTTGGAATGGGGTGCCTAGTGGAGCAAGTAGCGAAGTGTGTGTCTGATTCATGGTAACTCCTATAATACGTACCAGAATCAGGGCATAGATGAGCGGCATTCGAGGTCTCGAATACGCACAATTCACCGATAAGCAGATGCTCGAAAACGCCGCTTAATGGGTAAACATATCATCCTCTTTCATCCGGACTCTAACCGTCGGCCTTGGCATCTCACCAAGTCTGCTGACCCCGAACTAGGTTCGGGCGCTCGCGGGCTCGTCAATGGTATTCACTGACATACCGCCGGTGGGGAATTTCGCCCCGCCCTGAGAATAATTAATTGTGATGCTCCATGACTGGAGCCAGTAAATACTACTGCGTTTTCAATCAAAAAGGGAGAGTAAAATGACCGTTTGCGTGTTTTATGGACAAAGGTCATGAGTAAAGGTGATATCCCCTGTACTCGCTGAAAATTGCGACGCGTGGCGAATAAGGATGGGTGTTTTGCCGATGTTGGTGTGCATGGGTGATCGTAAATCCAACGAGTTAAGTATCAACGGGTTAGATCATTAATAAGCATGGTAGTGAATATATGGAAACAATTCTGGGTATCATCCGTGATTATGGACTGTTGAGCTATGTCATCCTTTTTCTATATTGCGGATTAAAAAGTGGCTCGCTCCCGCTATTTGCGGGTATCGCTGCGCATTTTGGTGCGATGAACATTGCATTGGTCTCTGTCGTGGTTTTTGCCGGCGGATACCTAGGGGATGAACTGCGTTTCTTTCTTGGCAGAAAATACGGCGTCGCAAAATTGAATCGTAATCCGCGTATTCGACAGTCTGTGCACACCGCCAAACTGTTACTTGAGCGCTATGGCAAAGCCTATATTTTCTTATACCGCTATCCCAAAGGCATGCGAACCATTGGCGCACTTCCGGTGGCACTGAACGATATGCGTTGGGCGACGTTTACCTCCCTGAATTTTGCTTCGGCGATCACATGGACGTTTGCGCTGGTGGGCACCGGATATTTGTTTGGCACAACGCTAGAGAACACAGTGGGCGACAACTGGGGGCTATTCAGTGTTGGCTTACTGGCTGCATTTTCTTTGGTAACGTATTTAGCGTGGCGTCGTGTTGCTGCGATAACCCGAGAGACTCGCCCTGTGCACGAGCATCTTCATCCTTTGCAACAATCTCGGGGGTGAGTTCGCGTGGGCACGATCACGAGGTCAAAATCGAAACGGCCAAATTACGAGGGTAAATTACTTGGTATAGCTTTCTAGCTGAATCTTGTGATTGCGACGAACACATCACCACTTTGTCGCCCACGCTATATACCCAAGCAACCTGAAGATGCAGGATTCAGCGACAGGGTTAGAGACGGTGAACCAATCAAACGGGGTGAACCCGCCCAATACGAAAGAACGCCCTAAAGCGTTAAGAGCAATCGCCCTTTTGGAAGCCGCAAAGGGAGCGATTGCGATTATTGTCGGATTGGCGCTGCACGAATTAGGGGGCGAGGAAATACAATCTCTCTTTGAATCTCTCGTACAGCATCTTCACTTAAACCCTGCCAGCGAAGCACCCAGTGTGATTCATCACGCCATCTCAAAAATCAACGACAAGAACATCACGCTTCTAGCCTTGGGCTCGGTGCTCTACGCCTCGGTTCGATTCATTGAAGCCTATGGATTGTGGCATGCCTATGCATGGACAGAATGGTTCGCGTTAGCGAGCGGCGCTATCTATTTGCCTTTTGAAATAGTGGGGGTGGTGACGCAAGGAAAGTGGCTGGATTGGTTTGCTCTAGCGATCAATCTCGTTGTGATTGGCTATATGGGATTATTGATAAAACGCAGACGTACCGCGTCAAAAGCGCGGTATTCCTGATCTTTTGTTATGACGGCTTAGCGGACGAAGAAGAATCAACCGCTGACTTTTGTTTTGAAAGTGCCCGTTGAAGAAGTTGGCTGTACAGCGGTTTTCCACCAATAAATTGCGCGGTCATGGTCGCGCCCAGCGATGTAATAAGCAGCGGCAAGATCAGTTCGTAGTTGTGAGTGAGTTCAATCACTAACAGAATTCCCGTGATGGGGGCACGAACTGTGGCTGCAAAAAGAGCCCCCATTCCTGCAACTGCAAACATACCAATCGTAATATCCAGTTCAGGAAAAAGCTGCATGCAGATTGCGCCAAAGCAGGTGCCAAAGAGTGTGCCTAGCGCCAGCATTGGTGCAAATACACCGCCGGGCGCGCCAGATGAAAAACATGCCAATGTCGTGATGGCGCGAGCAAAGAACAGCATCAACAGCAGCGACAAGGAAAAAGAACCCGACACCGCGTCAGGAATGAGATTTGCACCTTCCCCAGTCAGCTTAGGGAGGAACAGTGCTAACAATCCAAAGACTGCACCGAGTAGCGCGCCGACATAAACAAAGCGTTTAGTCTCATGGCGATGAAAACGTTCAAAGCCGTCCATCGACATGATAACGAGGCGGTTAAACAGAACGCCAATAAAGCCGAATATTAGCCCTAGCACCAAAAAAAGAGCCAATGACGAGAGTGGCACGGTATCGTGCGCGGGAAGCGGGATCATTGCGCCTTGACCGAGAAAGCTGCGGTAAGTAATGGTCGCCATGATGGCCGCAATCATCACCGCTTTGATGGAGATGAGGTTGTATTTGAACTGAGGGCGCATTTCCTCAATCACAAACATGATGCCGGCGAGTGGTGCATTGAAGGCAGCAGCAAGCCCAGCCGCCGCGCCTGCCGCAACAAGAGTATGACGGCTTTCATCGGTGTCTATTTTGAAACTGTCTGTGAGCATTCGCCCGACACTGGCTCCCATTTGTACCGACGGCCCTTCGCGCCCGAGCACCAGCCCCGCCCCAATCGCGCCAATACCGCCAAAGAATTTCACGGGTATCACTCGCCACCAACGCACAGGGCGAACGCCGTCCAATGCGCCTTCGATTTCGGGTATCCCAGATCCAGCCGCTTCTGGGGCAACCCGTGCAACCAAGAAAAAGCCAAACGCGGAGAGCAGGGCGCTGCTTAACATGATGACAAGAATGGTTGTCCATTCGAGCGTTGAACGCCCATCTAACCAATGCGCACGTTGGTTGAGTACCCAATCAATGGTGATATCAAAGAAAGTACAGAGAAGGCCGGCCACAATACCAACCAATACGGAAAGAATAAGGATTGGCAGCGAACTGCTGTGGCTGGCGAGAAAACGGCGCATTACGCCGGAAGGAGGTTTTCGTTCGGAAGGCGGGGTTGCATTATCATCAGAATTCGCTGTCATGATTACTCTTTCCTGACCTGTCTCGGCACACAGTCAGCATAGAGCAGTTAGATGGCGGGCTATTCTTCGGAAATGATACTTCGCGTGATCGGCGGAAATCGGAAGGCTGGCAGAGTGAACGATCAGCCCTTGTGAACATTAAGATGTGATAAACACAAGGGCTGGTGGAGCGATAAAAGCGCGTGATAGATCTGGGTGCTTACTACGCAGCCAGTATGGTTTTCAGATCCTCTTCCACAGTAGTGATAGGGCGCATATCAAACTTGTCTTGGATAATCGCGATCAAATTGTCGGTGAGGAACGCAGGGGCGGTAGGGCCTGTGTAAATGCCTTTCACGCCGAGTGCGAACAAGGTTAGCAGGATGACGATCGCCTTTTGCTCAAACCATGACAGAACCAGAGTCAACGGCAATTCACTGATGTCGCAATCAAACTCTTTCGCCAGTGCCAATGCTAGCTGAATGGCTGAGTAAGCATCATTACATTGGCCCACATCAAGAAGGCGAGGAATGCCATTGATGTCGCCAAATGAGTTTTTATTGAAGCGATATTTACCACATGCCAATGTCAGAATGACTGAGCTATCAGGAGCCTGTGCGGTGAAGTCGGTGTAATAGCTACGCTCTGATTTATCTCCGTCACAACCACCCACAAGGAAGAAGTGGCTGATATTGCCTTTCTTCACTTCATCAATCACGGCAGGTGCCGCTGCCATCAGAGCATTGCGACCAAACCCGATGGTGATCATGTGCTCGATTTCATTGTGCGCGAAGCCGTCACATGCCAGCGCACAATCGATAGCTTGGCTGAAGTCATCGCCTTCTATGTGTGCTACCCCCGGCCAACCCACGATACTGCGAGTAAACAAACGGTCTGCGTAATCACCCACGTTGGGATTTAACAAGCAGTTCGATGTCATGACAATTGCACCGGGGAAGTTAGCGAACTCAGTTTGCTGGTTTTGCCATGCACCACCATAGTTACCCGCGAGGTGAGGGTATTTGTTTAGCTCAGGGTAGCTGTGTGCAGGCAGCATTTCGCCATTGGTGTAAACGTTGATGCCTTTGCCTTCGGTTTGTTGAAGGATCTTTTCCAAGTCATGCAGGTCGTGGCCTGATACCAGAAGGCATTTGCCCTTAATAGGTTTCACATTAACCTGTGCTGGCGCAGGGTGGCCGAACGTCATGGTCTCTCCAGTGTCCAGCATTTCCATGATTTTGTAGTTCATCAGGCCGATCTTCATCGAGCAATCGAGTAGCGCGCCTAAGTCTTCAGGATCTGTGCCGAGCCACGCCATGATCTCGTGGTATTCACCATAAACAGTGTTGTCAGTTTGGCCCAACACCAATGCATGTTCCATGTACGCGGCAGCGCCTTTTAGGCCGTATAGGCATAGCAAACGCAAGCCAATGACATCCTCATGCACGGTATCTTTTCCGCGGTTCACTGCGACTTCGGGGGCGAAAGATAAGATCGCTTCAGCGCTCTCAGGCAGTTCGAAATTGGCTACAGCGGGTAAGTCTGGCAGGGCTTTGTCGGCCATCCGATATGCGGCGCGAACATGTTGCTCTAAACGTGTTTTGTAGACAGAGGCTTGTTGCGTGAATTCAAGAATGCGTTCTGGGTCAAAGTTAACGTTGGTGAGCGTAGAGAAGAATGCCTTAGGCGCCCAATGATTGATTTCATCGTTGATGATGTCGAATTCGGTCGCAAGTTTGGCCCAATAAGAGACGCCTTGTAATACGTAAACCAATACATCCTGTAGGTCTGATACGTCGGCGGTTTTGCCACACATGCCTTGCGCGAATGCGCAGCCTTTAACTTTACGAGTTTGAATCGTCTGCTCACATTGAATGCAGAACATAGCGTATCTCCAGTGTTTGCTACCCCTCGCACGGTATGACAGTGCGCATCGTGAGTGATGGGGTGATATTGATAGCGTGTAATTAGTTACTGGATTGCAGGGTTTGTGCCAATAGTTATCTATATGATAAATAGGGTTATATTTAAATATTACGATGGAAGTGATGTAAAAAAGACAACGTGATTGTTGTCTTTTTTACATCAAAGAGTGGTGGGCATGAAACTGGGTGTCAGCGATGGATGCCGAGCTTCTTACCCATACGATAGAGATTGCCTCTATCCATGTGTAAAAAATCAGCCGCTTTTGACCAAATACCGCCCGTTTTACGAAGCGCATGGGAAATGAGGTCATGTTGGTACGCCTCCACTAGCTCTCGCATGTTTTGACTTTCCGTCGGGAAATAGCGCGATGTGCTTTTAACATCACCCTGAGCGGCAGCAACGTCAAAGTGAGTCAGGAATATGGTTGGACTCTCATCTTGTATGGCACGAAGTGCAGCGCGTGTCAGGGTGTGCTCCAATTCTCGAACATTACCCAACCATGGCTGTTCTTCCAGCATCGACAGGGCTTTCGCGTGAATATGGAGGTTTGGTACATTGAATTGGTGGCGAACTTTTTCGAGAAGAAATCCGGCCAGAACGGGAATGTCACCCTCACGATTTCTCATCGCAGGCACGGCAATCGGAAACACGTTTAAACGGTGAAATAAATCGGCGCGAAATTGCCCAGATTCAACCTCTTGTTCGAGCTTTCGATTGGTTGCCGCCACGATGCGAACGTTGACTTGTAAGTGCTTGTCGCTGCCTACTCGCTGTAATTCTCCCTGCTGAATGACGCGCAGTAATTTTGCCTGTAGAACCAGAGACAGCTCACCAACTTCATCCAGAAACAGAGTGCCACCGTCTGCTAACTCAAATTTGCCTGCTCGGTTGCTGATGGCCCCTGTAAATGCTCCTTTAACGTGACCAAACAATTCACTTTCTGCTAATCCCTCTGGTAGCGCGGCACAATTCACGTAGATCATCGGCTTATCGCTTCGACTAGATTGTGCATGAACGCGGTGTGCCACCAATTCTTTACCTGTGCCCGTTTCGCCGGTAATGAGAACAGCATAATCAGATTTCGCAACGGTCTCGATGTTCGTGCGTAACTGTTGCATCTGCGGGCTAATGCCGACCATATCGCCTTTGAGTGAACGTGCTTGCTGAATCAAGGTTTCAGTCACGGACTTTTGCTTGTGGTTTTGCGTTTTTAACGCTTCCACCAAGCCCATATTGCGCAACGTAGCCGCTGCGAGTGCCGCGAAGGTTTCAATAGCAACCGGCTCAATTTTGTCGAAAGCGCCGATGGTGAGGGAATCCATCGTTAATACGCCCACAAGCTGCCCATCAACATACAAGCTGCACCCCATGCAGTCATGAACGTCAATCGAGGCGTTTTCTGTTAGCAATACACCATCAAAGGGATCCGGTAATTCGCTATTGGCATCGAAGCGCACAGGGCGTTGGCTTCCAACAATAGCGGCTAGGCGAGGATGAGATTTTGGGAAAAAACGTCGCCCCAGTACCGCGTTGGACAAGCCTTTAACGGCGACGGGTTTCAAAAATCCCTCTTTATCAAAGATAAACAGAGCGCTGGCGTCGCAAGGGAATACTTGGCTCATTCCTTCAATCAGACGTTGATATTGCGTTTCGCTGGTGAGGTTGGAGCTGAGATTCAGCGCGATATTGAGCAGTACATGATCCATGTTGGAAGGCATAAGGAAAACCGAGGTCGGAAAACACGTCGGCAGAATATCAGCC
The DNA here is from genome assembly GCF_000621165.1 of Enterovibrio calviensis DSM 14347. GTDB lineage: Bacteria > Pseudomonadota > Gammaproteobacteria > Enterobacterales > Vibrionaceae > Enterovibrio > Enterovibrio calviensis. Next base: position 131,508 of record NZ_JHZA01000007.1, read on the forward strand.
TGATGTCATTTGAACATCATTGATGTGGGGTGAATGATGTTTGATTGACGACGATCAATCTTGTGCATGCCACCTTTTGTACGGCGCGGCGCGGCGCGGCGCTGTGCGATCTGGAAAATGGCTAGCCACTGAGAGCCTCCTTTCGGGCGAGTTTACTGGCGCCTTGATCATAACGTCAGTAAAGCTCGCTGAATCCTGCATCTTAAGGTTGCTTGGGTATAATGTTGAGGGCCTTGGTGATAACGTGTTGGTTCGCTAAAACCTAAAACAAGAGAGGAAACACCAATGTTTAGTCATGTGATGTTAGGTGTGGAAGACATGGAGAAATCTAAGGTTTTCTACGACGCGATTTTAGGTACCTTGGGATATAAAGAAGGTGTGTTCGACCCAAAAGGCCGTTGTTTTTATCTCTCACCACACGGTGTTTTTGGCATTACAATACCGATTAATGGCGAACCTGCAAGTCACGGAAACGGCAGCACTGTTGGCTTTGCAGCAGATAGCCCTGAGCTGGTGGATGCTTTTCATGAGGCGGGACTTCAGAATGGCGGCACAACGTGTGAAGAACCACCGGGTATCCGTGAGTCTTCAAACGGAAAACTCTATTTGGGGTATCTGCGTGATCCATCTGGCAATAAAATCTGCGCGACACACCGAGTACGAAACTAGTCGCATTAAAAAGGGCAATCATCTTGCCCTTTTGTTTCTTCCTTTTTGTCCTTCAAACCTACAACGCGACTTCCCGTTATTTATCCTAATTCAATGATAAATCTTGGCTGCAACGAAAATACCTTGGTTGGTGCGTGATGGGATCGACGAATTCCACTGATTTTGCAAGCAATTGCAGCGGCGAGTCATAGTTATCGTCAGAAAGCGGCTGCAATGTTGGGTAGTATTTGTCGTTCAATATTGGCCAACCTAATGATTGCATGTGAACACGCAATTGGTGGGTTTTTCCTGTTACGGGGTGCAATTCGAACAACGCCTTTGATGTGGATTGCTCCAGGCAGCGGATCACCGAATGGCTGTTTGCCTCTCCTTCAATCACCTGCATACGAAAACGTGGTTCTGATTGAACAATGCGATTTTTGATTTCCCACTCTTCACCGACAATTTTTTCGTTTTCACTAAGGCTGGCTAACGCTTGATAAGTTTTATGAATCTGGCGGGTTTCGAACAAATGGTGATAAAGGTGTCGGGACTCGGGGTTAATCGAAAACAACACCAAGCCCGCAGTCACTCTGTCTAAACGATGTAACGCCTGCAAGTCCTTCAACCCCGTGCTTTTACGCAAGCGGTTTTGCAAACATTCGTTGACGTAAATGCCACCCGGTGTGACTGCGAGAAAATGGGGCTTATAGGCCACCACGATGTGCTCATCTCGAAAGACGATCTCTTCTTCGAAGGGAACACTTGGCTCGCTTTCCACTTCACGGTAGTAACAGATCCGCTGCTGGGGTTTAAACGGTGATTGTGCGGTGACGAGTGTCCCATCGTAATAGTGAACTTTTCCGTCACTTACGCGCTGCTGCCAAACCTGCGCATCAATAAATGGGAACTTGATGATCAGGTATTCCAATACCGTCGCGACCCCCGGATTGGTCTGGGGCAAACTCAGTGTCGAGGGAAACTCAGAAATGGTCATTGGGCGTCATCTATTCGGCGTGGTGGGCGATTATAGATGATGAAAGCGCGCAGTGTAAGGACGCAGATACCCGACAGACCAATGATTGCTATTCAGAGCCCTTATGTACTTAGCTGATGGTTAAATCAATCAGATTAAACAGAGCAGGGTTGATCGGCAAAGAGATAAGCGTTCTTGCCTTGATGCTTAATTTTGTACATCGCTTGGTCTGCTAATGTCACCAGTTCGTCAGGTGTTGTGCCATGGGCGGGATAAAGGGAAATACCAATGCTGGCGGTAATGGTGATCTCGGTATCTCCAAAGGTCGTTGGCGTTGATACGGACTCGATCATACGCTCTGTGATTTTACGGATAGTTTCCGTGCTGTCGATATTGCATAGCGTGACCAAAAACTCATCGCCACCGATGCGAGCAACAGTATCGATATCTCGTACACACTCACAGAGCTTTTGGGCGGTTGCTTTTAATAACATATCGCCCGCATCATGCCCCAGCGTATCATTGATGACCTTAAATCCGTCGAGGTCGATAAAGAGAACGGCGACCTTACATTTATGCATTTTCGCTTGCGTGACGGCGTTACATAGACGGTCCATAGACAATTTACGATTTGGGAGACCTGTTAGCGTGTCATGGTAAGCCAAATGGTCGATTTGCTTTCTGGCTTCTTTTAGCGCGGTTATGTCTTCTTTTACGGCGACAAAATGGCTGATTTCACCGTTACGTTGTTTGACTGGGGCAATGGAGGCGATTTCCCAGAACAGTTCGCCGCTTTTCTTTCGGTTGTAGAATTCTCCCCGCCATACTTTGCCGCTGGAAATGGAATCCCAAAGTGCCGAAAACTCATCAGTACCTGTTTCATTGGGTTTTAAAATGTTCGGTTTTTTGCCGATAAGTTCTTCGGCAAGATACCCTGTTGTTTCGGTGAAGGCGGGGTTCACGTAGTGAATCACCCCAGCCTTGTCAGTGATGATGATGGAAGATGCAGACTGCTCGACGGCAAGGGAGACGATGCGAAACTCTGACTCTAAGACGGCGTAAGTTAGCAAAATGAGTGTTATCGCCATACCCGCAATCATGAATATCCCACCTAAGAACACCAATGAAGCGGTGATGTTCACTGCCATGAAATGGTGCTCCAACGGCGACATCAACATGATGACGCCACGCACGCCATGAATGAAACCAAATAGGCCAAACATGAGAGCAACGGCGAACCCTGCAGAGCGCCAAGGCGCGTGCTTTTCCTGCAGGAACGTGATGACAACGTTAGAGCAAATAATAACGAATGCCATGGAAACCACGGCAACTCGCATATTCAAATTCTGGTCAATGAAATTGAAGTAATAGAGCAAAACCGCAGATGTGGGAACCAGCGCATAGTCTAATAGGGCCAATGGGGGGCGGCCGACAAAAATGCGTATGCCACGAAGAATGAGTTGAAAGCCGAGAATATAGAGAGAATTAGCGGCAACCAGAGAGAGTAGGTCTGGAAGCATGTCTCTTAGCGATATCAACACACTCGCGAGCGCAACGCTCGACATGCCAATTGCCCAAAAACCTGCTCCATTGGATTTGGATTGCGAACGCCATAAGGAGAACAAGGCAACCGCCGAGCCGATTGAAATCAGGGCAGTTACGGTTAGCAGGGTGCGATTGTCGAGTGAGAGCATGAGGTTGTCCGTATCTTGTTTATTTTAGCGTGGCCACTAATCTCAACTAACAGGGCATTAGGCTTGAAGTGTCTAGGTTGTTAAACAGTAGTGCGTATTTCGTTGTTATGCATATGATTTTAACGTCAAAAAGATCTAATTCACATTTGCGGGGTTGATTAGTTCCATCTCATTTTCTTTTTAGAGATGAGTGTCGACAGAATTATCTCCCGTCCTTGCAATTTATTATCACGATCCCCCGCGAGTTTGTTTAGTTATCAGCATGATGAACGCACCCAGTGAAGCAAATTCCAGCCTCAAAGAAACAAATTCACGCAGTGCTGGAGTGGGTTCATTGTGTTCGTATGGATTTAGTACACACTAACATTAACGTGTTGAACGCTGTACTTCCCGATATCACATGGAGTGATGATGACTGAATCAGTACCTACGCTGGTGACATACGCGGTTCTAGGCTGGATGGCGCTTAATGTCATCTTCTATATTTCGGAAAAATGGATGGTGTTTTCCGACATCATCTGGATCTTGTTGGCTGGCATTGCTTATGGTTGGGTGTCGACCAATCCAGAATCAGGCTTACCAGAATTGGTGATGAACCCAGACGTTGTTCTCTATGTCTTCGTGCCTCTGTTGATTTTTGCATCTACTAAGAAAATGTGTCTGTTCCATTTTCGGCCCATTATTGTGCCCGCCGTGATTGCAGGGACGCTTGGTATCGTGGTGAGCATGTTGACTATTGGCTTGGCGATTCACTGGCTGTTGGGTGTGACCCTACTACCCGCGCTATTGTTTGGTGTGATCATATCAGCGACCGATCCGCTTGCGGTGAGTGCGCTGTTCAAGGGCAATGAAAACATTACTGAAAACCAGAAACTGCTGATTGAAGGCGAGTCCATTCTGAATGACGGTTTTGTCGTGACGGTGGCAGGTATTCTCGCGTTACTGATTTTCAGCATGACCAGCTTCAGTGTGGTTGATACCGGTGTGAGCTTTGTTACGCATATTGCAGGCGCTTTAATCAGCGGCGCAGTGCTTGGCAGATTGGCGCGTTCTATTCTTCGCTTGATGGATACATCGCATTACATTCTCACGACTAACATCACGCTCGCCCTTGCTTATGGCAGCTTCGTGTTAGCCGAAACCTTGCATTTTTCTGGCATTTTGGCCGTTTTCGCGGCGGCGCTTGCATACGGCTACAAGCCGGATAAAGACAGGACTAACAGACTGGCTGAAGAAAGAGTGTGGGAGTACCTCGACTATGCCGCCAACGCCTTACTGTTTTTCTTGCTCGGCACCAGCTTCTTTGCACTGACGGCGGATATGGATTTACCTATTAGCTACTCTCTTTTAGCCATTGGTTTATTGTTCGCAGGGCGATTCGTGGCGCTATCTGTCTTGAAACCAGTGATGCGCATAGAAGGTATGCGGCTTTCAATGAACGAATTTTGGTTGCTGAATTTTTCGGGCGCGAGGGGGGCGGTCTCTGTGGCACTTATTTTGTTGTTGCCCGCGGACTTTCAATATCAATCGCTATTTTTGTCTTTGGCGTTTGTCATGATCTTGTTTTCTCTTCTTGTATACCCGCTGGTAACCGTTCGAATTTTGAAGAAAATGACCAGCTAACCACTCAGTTCTCCGTCTGGTTTTCACCCAAAGGCAAATGCATTCGATGTGTTTGCCTTTTTCGTTTTGGGGCAAGATTGGGTGATAAATATCGAGAAGATAATGTTTCGTGGTCTAATTATTCGCCAGTTGAGTAACAAGTGGTGATTTAAATTATTGCCGCTATCTTATTGATGATAATGACATTAATTATTGTTGTTCACATTCATTCACAGTTATAGCTCAATGTTCATTTTGACAACGTGTGTGTTATTTGTAAGTCTATTTTTAATTGAACGTTCAATCAAAAAACATTTTGGCTACATTTGTAATCAACAAAGGAGAGATCGATGCCAAAAGTAGGGATGCCTGCAATTCGACGCCCACAGCTAGTAGAGGCGACCATGTCTGCCATCGACGAAGTCGGTTTGGCGGGGGCGAGTGTGGCTTTGATAAGCCGTAAAGCGGGCGTATCAGCAGGGATCATCAATCACTACTTTGGCGGCAAACATGGCCTGCTTGAAGAGACCATGCGATCTGTCATGCGTGAACTCTCCAAAGGGGTTCAGCAGCGACTGAGTGGCATCGATCCAAACCATGCCAAGGCACGCATTCTTGCCATCGTTGATGGCAACTTCGACCGCAATCAAGTAAGCAGCAAGGTGACCAAAACCTGGCTCGCCTTCTGGTCTCATGCCATGCATGACCCCACACTGTTCCGCCTTCAGCATGTTAATGAAAGACGTTTGCTCTCACACCTTCGTGTTGAACTCAAAAAGTTATTACCGCCAGAACGAGCCAACTTTGTGGCGCAAGGTATTGCCGCACTGGTGGATGGTATTTGGCTTCGTGGGGCGCTAAACCCACATGGAATAGACACCCATGCCGCTATTTCAACGATTGAAGATTACCTTGAACGTCAGCTTCTCGGTTCCCATCCATAGAAAAGGAAAAAAATTAAATGGATATTAAACAGTTATACATTCATGGAGGGTATGTTGATGCCACTTCAGGTGAAACGTTCAAAACCCTAAACCCAGCCACGGGAGAGGCTTTGGCTAGTGTGCAACAAGCAAGTCAGGCCGATGTGGATGCGGCCGTGAAATCGGCTTGGGAAGGGTTTCAGGTTTGGTCGGCGATGAGTGCGCCAGAACGCAGAAGCATTCTTAACCGCGCCGTTGCCATCTTACGTGAGCGTAACGACGAGTTAGCGGCGCTGGAAGTGCTAGACACAGGAAAGCCGATTCAAGAAGCCTTGTATGTGGACGTGGTGACTGGCGCTGACGTCATTGAATATTACGCAGGTTTGGCTGTGTCGATTCAAGGCGAGCAACAGAGCTTGGGTGAAAATCAATTCTTCTATACACGCAAAGAACCGCTGGGTGTTTGTGCGGGTATCGGCGCATGGAATTACCCGATTCAAATCGCGATGTGGAAAGCGGGTCCCGCGTTGGCTGCTGGCAATGCCATGGTGTTTAAACCTTCAGAGGAAACACCGTTAACAGCACTGAAATTGGCCGAAGTGTTTACCGAAGCGGGCATGCCTGATGGCGTGTTTAACGTGGTGCAAGGTGATTACCGCGTGGGTCAAATGCTGTCTCGCCATGAAGAGATCGTCAAAGTGTCATTCACGGGCGAGTGCGGAACAGGCAAGAAAGTGATGGCTGATGCTGCGGGATCGTTAAAGTCGGTCACCATGGAATTGGGCGGTAAATCTCCGCTGATCGTGTTTAACGATGCCGATCTCGATAACGCAGTCTCTGGCGCCATGCTCGCTAACTTCTATACACAAGGCGAAGTCTGCACCAACGGTACACGCGTGTTTGTTCATGATGATATTTACGATGCGTTCATCGAAAAGCTGGTAGCACGAACCAATAAGTTGATCGTGGGAGACCCGACTCACCCTGACACGCAAATCGGCGCTTTAATCTCAAAAGGGCATGTGGAAAAGGTCTTGGGCTTTATTGAGCAGGGCAAACAAACAGATGCACGTCTGCTTTGTGGCGGTTATCAGGTCACTGATGGAGAGCTAGCAAAAGGCAACTTCATTGCGCCAACGATATTTGCTGATTGCACCGATGATATGCCGCATGTCAAAGATGAAATCTTTGGTCCTGTGATGTCTGTTCTGCGCTTTAGTGACGAACAAGAAGTGATCACACGCGCCAATCATACCAAATATGGCCTAGCGGCTGGTGTGTTTACCACCAATTTCTCCCGCGCACACCGTGTGATAGCCAAGCTGCAAGCCGGAATTTGCTGGATTAATAACTGGGGCGCATCTCCGGCGGAAATGCCCGTTGGCGGCTACAAGCAATCGGGTATTGGACGTGAAAATGGCGTTCAAACGTTAAATCACTACACCCAAACCAAAAGTGTTTATGTTGAGTTGGGTGACGTAGACAGCCCGTTCGCGTAAAGGATTTTTTGAGCACTATGGCAATCGAAACAGAGTTTGATTACATCATTGTTGGCGCAGGTTCGGCAGGTTGTGTGTTGGCAGATCGTTTGACGGAGTCAGGCGAGCATAACGTATTGATTCTTGAAGCTGGTGGCACAGACAAAAGCATTTTCATTCAAATGCCGACAGCGCTGTCTTACCCCATGAACACCGAGAAATACGCGTGGCAGTTTGAAACCCAAGAAGAGTCGGGCTTGGATGGCCGTAAGTTACATTGTCCTCGCGGCAAGGTACTTGGCGGCAGTTCCTCCATCAACGGCATGGTGTATGTTCGCGGCCATGCTTGTGATTTTGACCAATGGGAAGCCAATGGCGCACAAGGTTGGAACTACCAATCTTGCCTTCCGTACTTCAAACGGGCAGAAACATGGGTAGGCGGTGAAGACGAATATCGCGGCGGTAACGGCCCTGTTGGGACATGCAACGGCAATGACATGACCTTGAACCCGCTTTATCAAGCATTCATTGATGCCGGAGAGCAAGCGGGTTATCCGGTCACAGATGATTACAACGGTTATCAGCAAGAAGGCTTCGGCCCAATGCACATGACTGTGGATGGCGGTGTGCGAGCATCCACCTCCAATGCGTACCTTCGACGTGCTTTAAAGCGCAGTAACCTTGCGCTGATCAAAGGCGTGACTGTCAACAAGATACTGCTTCAAGGCAAGCAAGCCGTTGGTGTGGCATACAGCAAAAGTGGAAAACACCATGAAGTTACCGCACGTAAAGAAGTGATCAGCGCAGCTGGCTCTATTGGGTCGCCGCAACTGCTACAAGTTTCTGGTATTGGCCCTAAAGCCGTGCTGGAGAAAGCAGGCGTTGAAGTGAAACTCGACTTGCCTGGCGTGGGTGAAAATCTTCAAGATCACCTCGAAGTTTACTTTCAGTATTTCTGTAAGCAGCCCATCACCTTGAATGGCAAGCTCGGCTTAATCAGCAAAGGGTTGATTGGCACGCGTTGGGTGCTGTTCAAAGATGGTTTAGGCGCCACCAATCACTTTGAATCGTGCGCATTTATTCGCAGCCGAGAAGGCGTTAAGTGGCCGAATATTCAATATCACTTCTTACCAGCCGCCATTCGTTACGACGGAAAATCGGCAGTGGAAGGGCATGGTTTCCAAGTACATGTTGGTCCAAACAAACCGCAAAGCCGTGGCTATGTGCGTATCACCAGCGCTAATCCTGACGACAAACCCGAGATCGTTTTCAACTACATCAGCACTGAACAAGACAAGCAAGATTGGCGAGACTGTATTCGCCTGACTCGCGAAATCTTGGCGCAAGATGCGTTTGTCCCGTTTCGTGATGGCGAGATCCAACCCGGCGAGTCAGTGGTGTCGGATGACGAGATTGATGCGTGGGTGAAAGCGAACGTAGAGAGCGCTTACCACCCATCTTGTACCTGCAAAATGGGTGCGGACTCTGACCCACTCGCGGTGCTTGATGAATCCCTACGCGTTCGCGGGATCGACAACCTCCGAGTTGTGGATTCGTCGGTATTCCCAACCATCACCAACGGCAACCTGAACGGCCCGACCATCATGGTGGCAGAGCGCGCAGCAGACATGATCTTGAATCAATCAACGTTGCCTTCTGAAGAGGTAGCGGTGTGGCTCGATCCAAACTGGCAAACACAGCAAAGGCTAAACCCGAAAGCGACATAGCAGCAACACCATAAAAGCGAAATGCACCAACACATTGCCGTAAACCAAAAGCAATAAGACACAAAAGCAATAAGACACAAAAGCAAGACGTATAAGAAACTGAAGGGCGAGGCTTACTGCATCGTCCACAGACAAAGAAAGGAAGAGGGAAGCAACCATGGATATGAAAAAGACTCAACAACTGACAGCACTAAGCCTGACGTTAGCAGCGAGCTTGGCTGCCGCGCCAGCAATGGCCAATCAGTGCGAGAAAGTAACGTTTTCAGATGTAGGTTGGACAGACATTACAGCGACTACCGCTGCAACGACACTTGTACTGCAAGGTATGGGATACGAAACCGACATCCAATTACTGTCGGTACCTGTTACCTATACCTCGCTGGCAAATGGCGATGTCGATGTGTTCCTCGGCAACTGGATGCCCACCATGGAAGGTGATATTGCAAAATACCGCGAGGCGGGCACCGTCGATACCATCAACATGAACCTTGAAGGCGCGAAATACACACTTGCTGTGCCAAAGTACGCGTTTGAAGGCGGCGTCAAAACCTTTGCGGATATCGCCAAATTCGACGATGAATTCAAAGGCCGAATTTATGGCATTGAGCCAGGCAACGACGGTAACCGCCTTATTCAAGACATGATCGACTCTGATGCGTTTGGCTTGAAAGAATTCGACCTTGTTGAATCCAGTGAAGCGGGCATGTTATCGCAGGTGAAACGTGCTGTTCGTCGTGACCAGTGGATCGTTTTCCTAGGTTGGGCTCCCCACCCAATGAACAGCAACTTTGAACTTGAGTACCTGTCGGGCGGTGATGACTATTTCGGCCCGAACTACGGCGGTGCCAACGTGTTCACTAACGTACGCAAAGACTTTACGGCAGAATGCCCGAACGTTGGCAAATTGCTGACTAACCAGAAATTCACGCTCGCCATGGAAAATGAAATCATGAACGGCATTTTGAACGATGGTGAGAAACCAGAAGTTGCAGCGAAAGCATGGCTGCAAGCAAATCCAGACGCGTTAACCGCGTGGTTAGACGGTGTGAAAACGGCTGACGGCAAAGACGCACTGCCTGCGGTTAAAGCTCATTTGAATATCCAGTAATGCACTAACTGCTGCCCGTCCGCAGTTAGTGTCGGGAGCAGCAGGTGAATAGCGGTCGTCATCGCCGCTACTCACCTAAACCATGATGGATATTGGAGTACACATGAACTGGATTACTGAAAATAAAATACCCCTTGGCGATTACATGGAAACCGGCGTGGATTGGCTCACGTATAACGCCGCTGGTTTCTTCGATGCGCTGTCTATTTCGCTGGAATGGTTGATCCTTTCCCTTGTAGAACTCATGCAATGGTTCCCGCCTTACGTGCCGATTTTGTTGACCGCTGCGATGGCGTGGCTTCTTCACCGAAGCCTGTCGCTGGTGGTGTTTGTTTGCGTTGCATTGTTACTGATTCTGAATTTAGGGTACTGGCCGGAGATGATTGAAACCTTCGTGCTGGTGCTTACGGCAACGTCGTTGTCTGTGATGGTGGGTGTCCCACTTGGCATTCTTGCCGCGCATCGCCCATGGCTGTATACCTTCATGCGGCCGGTGTTGGATTTGATGCAAACGATCCCGACGTTCGTGTATTTGATCCCGACCTTGGTATTGTTTGGTCTTGGCGTCGTGCCGGGTTTGATTTCGACCATTATCTTTGCCATTGCCGCACCGATACGTTTGACCTATCTCGGCATTCGTAGCGTGCCAGAAGAACTCATTGAAGCGGGGAAGGCGTTTGGCGCAACCCCAAGTAAATTATTGTTTAAAGTCGAATTGCCCGCTGCCATGCCAAACATCATGGCGGGGATCACCCAGTGCATCATGTTGTCGCTATCAATGGTCGTGATTGCCGCGCTTGTTGGCGCTGACGGCTTAGGTAAACCCGTCATTCGCGCATTGAATACCGTCAACATCTCTCAAGGATTTGAGGCCGGTCTCGCCATCGTATTAGTGGCTATCATTTTGGATCGCTTGTGCAAAGCGCCAGCTTCACAAGGGAAAGAGGGATAAGCATGAAAGCGGTAACCATTGAAAATTTAGACGTGGTGTTTGGCCATTCGCTTGATAAAAGTCTCACCTTGTTAGATGAAGGCAAAACACGCCAAGAAATCCAAGAAGAAACCGGCAACGTGGTTGGGGTACATAACGCCACACTCAGTGTCGAAGAAGGCGAGATCTGTGTGTTGATGGGGCTCTCAGGCTCCGGAAAATCCAGCCTGCTTCGTGCGGTTAATGGCTTAAATCCCGTGACGCGTGGTTCTCTCAAAGTTCGTAATGGCGACGAGATGGTCGACCTCGCGGGCATTGATGAAACCGCATTGCGCCATTTGCGCTCGCACCGTATTTCCATGGTGTTTCAAAAGTTCGCTCTGATGCCTTGGCTCACCGTGGTGGATAACGTGGCGTTCGGTTTGGAAATGCAGGGTGTAGCCAAAGAAGAACGTCGCCGACGAGCAATGGAAAAGTTAGAAATGGTGGGGTTGAGCGAGTGGCACGATAAGCATCCCCACGAGTTGTCGGGCGGCATGCAGCAGCGTGTGGGTCTGGCGCGCGCATTCTGTATGGACAGCGATATTCTTCTGATGGACGAACCTTTCTCAGCCTTGGATCCACTTATTCGTAACCAGTTACAAGACGAGTTATTGGAGCTTCAACGTAAACTCAATAAAACCATTTTGTTCGTGAGTCATGATTTGGATGAAGCGCTGAAAATCGGCACCAATATCGCCATCATGGAGTCAGGGAAAATCATTCAGCACGGCAAGCCGGAAGACATCGTACTGCGACCTGAAAATCAATATGTCGAAGATTTTGTCGCTCATACTAACCCGCTAAACGTATTGCGAGGTCGCTCACTGATGACTGCGATTAGCGATTTGGAACGCGATGGCGAGACGCTGATATTGAACCGCCATGAACACACCATGCTGCAAACCGATTCCGACGGGCAGATAGTCGGCGCCAAGCGCTTAGATCAACATCTACCTATTGTCCGCTGGGCAAAAGACGAGAGCATTGATGCGCTTGCTGTCGACTCAGTGGTGATTGCTTCCGCAGATATCTCCATGCGCCATGCATTGGAAATTCGATACAAAACGGGGCAGCCAGTGTTGCTGAGCGACGAAGATAAAATCATCGGCGTGTTATCAGACAATGATTTCTACCATGCACTGCTTGGAAAGCATTTCTCGAACGCAGCGTAAATACCGACTTCTAAGCTTCATCTTAAGCCAGCATTTATGCTGGCTTTTATTTTATATCTAGTATTAATTGTCGTGATACCTGCTCATTACGATGGTGTCTACTTTGAACTTTCGTGATTGAAGGATGTTCTAAATTTCTAATTTATAACCATCTAATAATAATGCTAAATCCGCACTTTTACCCGAATGAATGACTAGGGGGCTGAACCAATTAATGATTAATTGGTGAAGGTTGCGGTGTGTATTTTCTGATGTGAATTACATTTTCAGTGCCCAAAAAAAGGCAATCATTTATGTTAATTATCACATTAGGAAATCATAATGAAAGTTGTAAAGTTTGGTTTAATGCTAACCGCTTTAGCATTTTCAACCACATCATTTGTCACGCAGGCATCAGGCCTGTACCCAGGCCAAGTGCTAAATAAAACACATCGAGCGAATACCCATAATATTGTTCGGAATTTTGTTGAAACAAGGAAAGGTTATGGATATGTCGCCTTCAGCGGAGGGAAGGCGATAGGTAACACTGACAATGAATTTACAGTGACTGTTGGTCCGCATAACACCAAAATTGGTTCAGTGCTGGGCGGCGTTGACCTGAATTTCAATCCAGAAGAGTTAGACTGTGTTCGTGGCCTACACCTTTCACTCAGTGTTGGTGAAGACGTCCCCCTCTCACTAAGCCCCAATTGTGATGCGCTTCTTCGTGCAGACATAAAGCGTAGTATCAGTCATACCGTTGCTGGAGGAGAAGTTCCTCTCCCTGAAGTTCCCATTGACCCCGCCGGCATTTTTCGCCTTGGAGTTAAAGTGGGTGCAACGTTAAAGGTTGGTGCGGACTTTGCGGCTGGTCTCGAAGTGGGTGGTTTTGATAAACCCAACAAGCCGATAACAATCAATGGCCAGCGTCGGCCAGACTTTATCTACGCCAGTGTAAGACCTTATATTTCAGGCGAAGCGACAGCCAAAGGTTATGCCAAATTGAATCTTTTCTTTAAAACTGTTGAAAAAGGCGTAAAGGGCTCGCTGAATTTAATCAATGCAGGGACGAAAGCCTATGCTGAAGCAGGCGTTACTTACAAGCCAAAAAGCACAAACTATCAATATTATACCAAGCTGAAGTGGGATGCGAATGCGTTTGGTGGTGATGGAAAAGTCGGGCTTTATTGTGATGTGAAATTGTTTGGCTTCGCGAGAATATTCTATGCGGAAACTTCATTGATCAGTTGGTCTCCAATATATGAGTTCAACACAACGATTTATGACAGAACGACATATATATAATTTGTAGAATATGCCCGAGTAACTTCGCGATGGAAGATTCAGATTCATTATATGTCAGTCAGCATTTAGGATCTGCGTCTCTCCAATTTCTTGCTGAATATGAACGTTGAGTTATCTCGGGCATGTCATGTGCCTCTATTTTTTCAAATGGATTCGCAATGAAAAGAAATTTACTCATTACCTCGTTGCTTGCCTGCGCAGTGGTTGTCTTGTCATTTGTTTTGTTTGAATCGACACCACAGACAACGGTTAAAACGAATACACAGCTAACGAGTGTTGAAAAAAAACTCACTGATGTAGAAAGTTCTCCTTCGAGCGTTAGCGGTAATGCGAGTTCCTCTTCGGTTGTCTCCCCCTCGACACCGAGCAGCAGCGAGCTAAAGGCTTACAGGGCAGTGATACGTTCAAAGCTTACAGGTGAGGGAGCGACACTGGCCGACTTTACTAACACGTTGAATATCGCTCTCAGTATGAAAGAGAAGTCTCCTTTCAAAGGCGTTGTTTATGACGTGAAATTTGAATCTGAGGATCCAGAAACCGACATTCCGCCGCAACTTGGTTTTACGTTCAAGTACGATTCTGGTGAGTTCACCAACGTGTCGATGTTAGGACTTCCATCTCAACATCCACTCAACATTGTGACGACCCTATTGGTGCAATTTTCTTACTTTGAAGGGATTCAGAGCATTGAGCTTGCAGACGGCATACATACTTATGTATATCAGGTTAAAGGTGAACAAGTTACAAGACAGAAAGCAGAGGATTTGCGCTCCTCTGCCAGCTATGAAACGTTGTCAGAGCACGAAGTGTGGTCACTTACCTTAGATGCGAACCTGTTTCCCTCAGTTTTAGCAACCAGTGCAGGCAAAACCCTTGAAATGGATGGTTCAGAGCTTCAGCTTGAACAGGAAATTACGATTACACCGATCACACCCGATCCTTCACTGTTGGCGAAGGTTAATTTTGGCTCGGGTGTTAATGCCAAATACAAGGTGGCGCTCAATGACTCGGGCCCCAAATTAGAGGTGAATGAAGAGAATTTCATGGAAACGCTGGTGACGTTTGATGCTAAGCCAGACTTAGATACCGCTCAAGCGCTGGGCGTGTATTTGGTGAATCAAGGGTGGGGATTCGTCCGTGATTTACTCAGCTCAGACGAGATCACTGACAGTATGCGATCGAGTCTTATCTTCGCGTTAGAGAGATCTGGTGAACCCGAAGGTGAGTATCTACTTGCGTCACTGATTGAAGACGATTCGCTCGCTGAAACCGATCGTTTACGCGCGATGATGTCGATTGCGAAAATGGGCGATATCAACAGCCAAGTCGCGTTGAGCACGTTGCAAAATATGCTCGATCATTCCAATGGCTTGCTGGCGCAAACCGCGATGTTGAACATTGGTATTCTTGGAAAACAAAACTCGAGAATGACCAGTGACGTCACTTCGTTTCTATCACAACGTCTATCGATTGAAGGAGCGGGTTATAGCGAGCTGCTGGCAATCAGTAATCTTGGAAACTCGGAGCTAGACAGCAAAGTATTGCCTTATTTGGGCAGCCAGTATGCTGACGAAAGGCAGGTCGCGGTGAAACTGCTGAGTCGAAATCCTGACATGCAGCCAACATTGCTCAACCAAATGTTGAATGATAGCAATCCGAGTGTGGTGAAAGCGATTACGACGGGCATTGAAAACCATAGCCAAGATTTTCAGCTCAGTGAAAGTTACCAAGCAAAGATTCGAAGCCGCTTAGATGCGCCTGATATTCTCGCGCCCACACGGGATCTGTTGTTTACGTTTCTCGCCAATAATGCGCAGCCGACGGCGTTGAACAAATCCGTTGCGCGTAAAATGCTCGAAACGCCGGATATTTCTGAATCTACACTGGTGCTAGCTCAAGATTTACTGAACAAATAACGAATCCATAAACTAAAAACGCCAACATCATCATGTTGGCGTTTTTGTGTTTGCACAAGGTTGCTTGGGGTTATTTACCGCAGCACTTCTTGTATTTCTTTTCGCTACCGCAAGAACAAGGGTCGTTACGGTTCGGCGTTTTATCAAACACGGTAGTTTGTGGCTTACAAAGCAGCGTTTCGAACTCAGTAATGTCTTCTACTTGTTCAGCGTCAACGGTAATAGCAACAAACAGCTGGCTTTCAAGCGCCTGGGCTTCAAGTTCTGCTTTGCGTTCTTCAGTTTGCACTGTTAGCACCAACGGAAGGTCTTCTGAACCCGGCTTTGCTGCACGCTTAGTGTTATAACCAAAACTTTGATATTTTGGTTTTTTCTCAATTCTGCCTTTATAGAAAAACTTAGACATGGTTTTTTTTCCGGGTTAGTTAAATGCGGAGTGAGGTTATACAGCAAAATGCGAGCCTAATATACCCAAACAAGCTGAATCCTGTATCTTCAGGTTGCTTGGGTATAAATGTAATCTCGCGTATCGGTGCTTTTATCCTCGTGTTTACCTGCTAATTAGGCCGAAATACGCTGATTGAGGTGCGTAAAGCCATCACTTTGACGATCTTCATCGGCGCAGATACTGAGTAGATCTTCAATGAAGAAGTTCAACGAGCGGCCCTCAACTTGACGCAACGTCGCCTGTTGCTGCGTTGACAGCATGTGATACATGCTGGCGGCACCAAAATCACCAAAGATGATGTTGGCTTGGTCGTCAAAAAGGGTGTTATGTGCGTATAAATCGCCGTGACAAACGTGGTTGTCATGCATGTGTGCGAACACATCTTCCATTTGATCCACGATCTTTTCGATTTGCGCGATGGAAAGGGAAAACCCTTCAGGGAAGGTATCGCGTGTGCATGTGTCGAAGTTCGGCGGTAAACCTAAGTTCTTAAAGTGCGATGGGATCAGGTTCATCACCAGTGCGAGGTAGTTGGGTTCGCTGACTTGAGCTAGCGGCTGCACAAGGCTTGGGTGATACCCCACGTTCAGACAAGCGTTCAGCTCGTCTTGCGGATAACCATCACTGGTGACCTCGCCTTTGAATACCTTCACCGCAATATCAGCAGGGTAGTCGGCTTGATTGTCATTCCAAACAGCTTTAGATATCACGCCTGACGCACCTTGCCCCAAGACATGTTGCAACGTGAAACTAGACGAAGCGACATGCGGCACCGACTCGATGCTGTTGGACGATTTGGTGTCTGACGATTGGCAAAAAGGATTCCCAGCGAATGCCACCCAAGCCAGCTTCGGAAGGCCAAATACGTGGTCAGGGCATTCCTGCAATTGGTTGGCAGAGATTCGCAATAGCTCAAGGTTGTGAAGCTCGCTCATGGTCTGAGGCAATGCCGTTAAGCGATTACCTGCAAGCGCCAGTTTTTGCATGCGAGGGCGCAGACCTAAAGAGTCTGGCAGGTTTTCTATTTGGTTATCGGTGAGGATCAACCAACGCAGCTTGGGCGGCAGCGCATTGTCTGGCACATGGCGAATTTGGTTGGATTTAAAGCCAATCATTTCGAGCTCTGGGCATTCTCCCAGCACGTCAGGCAGGGTTTCAAATCGGTTGTTTGACGCAAACACGATTTTAAGTTTTTTCAGCTGTTTCAATTCTTCTGGTAAAGAGGACAGCAGATTGTCCGAGAGGTCCAATATTTCCAAGCTGTCAGCCAGAGAAAGGACTTCCAACGGAAAATCGGTGAGGTCTTCTGACAATTTAAGGCGCGTGACGCCTACAAGTTTGCCGTCACGTAGCTGAGAAAGAGAGTGCAAAATGAAAATCCATAGTAGCGATAAAACGATCGGCGCTTAGTCTACAAGAAAGTCACTCAATGCGTTAGAGGTGAATCATTAGAGGCACAGAGAGGTTACTGAACGGTTGATTCTGCCGCGGATGTTTAATGTTGCGTTTTTGGATTAGCACGATGATGAGGATGACTTCGACGCAAACGTTGAAGCGCCAAGGTCACTTGGCGCAATGTAACTATCTCTTAGTGACAACTTAGTGCTTTTTAACACCGTAACGTACTAAGTCTTTACCTGTTTCGAACACTTCTTGTGTGACCCATCGAGCTAGTAGTAATTGGTGCTTATCATCCAACACGGCAACAAACGGGCGACCGTCAGAGTTATTGGTTGCGAGCGCAACGCCTGAAACGTCTTTTAGCCCCAAACCACCATTTTCAATGGCGATCAGGAAAGTCTCAAGATCTTGTAGGTTGTCGATGATATCGGTTTCGTTGTTCATGTGTTCAACACTCTTTCTGTGTTTCAAGATTTCTGTTTTGGGATTATTTCATGGCATGCCTAACGTAGCAATCAGGTATCCCGACTCATTGTGGTGCCTTTTTAAATTCAATCTTCTTTTGCCGGTTTTTCACTCTCTTGTTCGCGCTGTTCGCGCTGTTCGCGCGCGTATATCTGTCATTACTTTAGGCTGGCATTCTACTCAATAACCCATTTATACCGAATATCGTACGCATTCATAAGGATGAGTGTAATTCATACATATGCATAATATTCGGCCTCTGATCTGAACGATAGCATGAGAAATCGCTGTGAAATTGCCCCTGAGATGGGGTGGTGACAGCGAAGAGCAGTGATTCATAAATACGAATACAGGGAGTATTAAAAAGATGAAGACTCATGCAATTCGTTTACTACCGCTAAGTTTTGCGGTGATGTGTGTAAACGCCACCGCGGCTGTCACCTTGTACGAAGACGATACTCATTCTGTCAGCACAGATTTGTTGGTGAATGTTTTTTATACCAATTCAAGCATTGATCGATTGTCGGATTTTGACGATGCCAACAGCGATAGGGTAAGTCGAGACCAATCGCGTGTTCGCGTTGGCTTACTACCGAACTACATTGGGTTTAACTACAACACTGAAACTGATGACGGCTTGAAGATAGGCGCTCGTTCTTCGTTCTGGGTTACATTAAATGATACTGACATCAATCGTGGCGCAGAAGGCTTGGGTACTCGCTCTGGTATCGATGCTCGCCAATTCTATGCAACGGTTGATGCCAATTGGGGACAGGTTTTGCTGGGCAAAGATTTTGGTTTGTTTTCACGCAGTAATATTCTGACGGATGAACTGTTATTGGGCCACGGCCAAACCAGCGATTTCTATGGTTTGATTGATGGCGGTAACGTGTCGTTCGGTAATATTGGGTCGGGTTATACCTATCCATTTCCGAAGGCACAAATCACTTATCGTAGTCCCGACCTGTCGGGCGTTCAGATTGCTGTCGGTGTGATGGATCCGAACAAGAAAAGTGCAACCAGCTCTGAAGATAATCCGCGTTTTGAAAGTGAAATCACGTACAACAATACGTTTGATGAGGTGGATTTTAAAGCCTATATCAATGGCGTCACTCAAAGCTCCAAAGATAGCACCGGTAAAACCGACTCTAACGGCTTAGGTGGTGGTATTCGTTTAGGTTTTGCAGGCGCTGCGTTCAATGCTTCTGGTTTTAGTACGGAAGGACTAGGCGATGTGGCGGGATTAGATACCATAATTTCAAATGAGCAAACCGAATCAAAAGGTTACTTGTTGCAAGGTTCATATTCGTTTGATTCCGAGCGTATTGTGTTGTCCTATGGCCGAACCGATGTTGAAACCCGAGGAACGACTAGCCTTGAATACGATAATTACGCTGTCGCTTGGTTTCACACGGTGAATATGAACTTGAATTTAGTGGGAGAATACAATCGTACAGAAGTGAATGAAGGACGTACGGAAGAAAATAATACCTTCGCGATTGGTGCCGTTGTGACGTTTTAATTCATTGTACTCAGTGGCGTACTAGCATCCGTTGCTGAGTGGAATGAATCCTATTTTTTAGTGCTAATCCAATTGAGACACGAATCGTGTAGATGATGTGAGGTAAGTCAGTTTTATGTGTCGCAAGCGCTAGGTCATGCTTGGCGCTTGTTTTTTTACAAACAAGAAACGACTCCACAAAGGAGTCGTTCAAGTATTATGACTGTGTTTCGCAGTATTAACTCACGGGTTGTTTGGGTATATAGCGTTACAAAGTACGCCGATTGAGTGACTCTGCAATGAAGTCAGCCTGTCGGATTGCGAGTGCCACGATAGTGAGAGTGGGGTTTTCTGAGGCACCAGTGGTGAACTGGCTACCGTCTGAAATAAATAGGTTCTTAATATCGTGTGTTTGCCCCCATTGATTCACTACACCATCTTGCGCCTTCGAACTCATGCGGTTGGTGCCAAGATTATGAGTCGATGGATAGGGCACCACATTGTGAACCTTCACAGCGCCGACGGCTTCGTAAACTTCGCCCCCTTTTTTATATGCGTAATTACGCATCGCGACATCGTTGGGATGATCATCAAAATGTACATTGGGGACGGGCAAACCAAAGCTGTCTTTCACCTCGGTATTGAGTGTAATGCGATTGCTCTCTCTTGGCATGTCTTCGCCCACAATCCACATTCCAGCCATTTTCTCGTAGCCTTCCATATTTTCTGCGAAGTCTTTTCCCCACGCTCCGGGTTTCAAGAATGCAGCCATAAATGGCAAGCCTAGAGACAAGGTTTCCATTTCAAAGCCACCGACAAAGCCGCGAGAAGGATCATGACGAGATTCATCAGTAATGATGCCAGCCATGGTGGTGCCTCGGTACATATGAACGGGGTTTTCAAATTCGGCATATACAGAGCCCGTCACGTGGCGCATGTAATTGCGCCCTACTTGACCTGAACTGTTTGCAAGACCATCAGGAAACATACTGGTTGCGGAATTAAGCAATATACGTGGGCTTTCAATGGAATTACCTGCCACACACACAATGCGTGCTTTTTGATGTTGCTGCTTGCCGTTGGCATCTACATACAGCACGCCGTCCACATTGCCCATGTCGTCGTGTGTAATGGTTTGAACATGGCTGCTTGGGCGAAGTTCAAAGTGCCCAGTTTGCTCTGCTTTTGGAATTTCTGAGTAAAGCGTTGACCACTTTGCGCCATATCGACAGCCTTGAAAACAAAAGCCTGTTTGTTGGCAGGCTGCGCGTCCATCACGGGGTTGTGAATTAATCGCCATTCGACCCGTATGCACGCTTTTGTAGCCGATTTTTTGAGCGCCAGCTTGCATCACTTTGAAGTTGTTGTTGCCGGGTAAACCAGGGATATCGTGTGTGCGGGTTACGCCCATTTTGTCTTCAGCTTTGGTGTAGTAAGGCGCCAAATCTTCAATCGTGATAGGCCAATCAAGCAAGTTTGCGTTAGACACTTCACCATAGGTTGTTTTGGCTTTGAGCTCGTGTGGTTGAAAACGAAGACTCGCGCCTGCCCAATGGAGGGTTGAACCGCCAACGGTTTTACAAATCCATGCGGGTAAGCCGGGGAAATCTCGAGCAACTTCCCACGTGCCTGATGTGGTACGCGGTTCTAACCATGCTTCTTTGCTAAACATTCCCCATTCGTTATTTTCAAAGTCAGTGCGGTAATCGAGCCGTGTGCCTGCTTCTAAGCAAATGACATCTACACCTTTTTGGGCGAGCTCATTGCTTAATGTTCCACCACCAGCCCCAGAGCCGATAACCACCACGACATTTCTGTTGTCGTATGCAAACTCCTTTTTCATTTTGCTACTCCTTGTTAGCGTCAGGCAGCCAGTCGATGTCATCGAATCCGCGATGCAGGTAACCACCTTGTGTGAATGATGGCCCTTCATAGCCAAACAGTGGCCAAATTTTTGGGTTGTCATAGAGTGATACGACCATGTTACCTCTGACAGTTTGGAAAAATGGGGTGCTAGAAATAGCTGTCAGAATGGCGGCTTTTTCATTTTCGGAAAGGGCATTCCACTGCCCATTTGAACGCTGATTAATATCGTCTAGCCCTGTCACGAGCAACGAATGAAGATCGGGGCTTTGGGCGGCTTGTTTGTCAAAGCTTTCGACGCTGGCCGCGTAAAACAAATCGTCAATATTTGGATGAGGGTAGATACTGCGACACACGCTGAGTAGCATTTTTGCTTGCGTGTTCGAGAGTGTTGATACCGTCATCGCCCAACTATTGGTGGGGACGGTTATGCCTGCTATCGTAATGGCAAAGGCGGATGCAGCAGTGAGTGAACCCATCTTGAGTACATCGCGCCGCGTAAAGGCTTTCGATTCCATCTTTTATTGCCTCCAGATCATTATTTTTATCGGTGCTGGTCGTTTAATCAGTACGCTGTTATGCAGCCATGGGTAAACTTAAGCCACGAGATAGATCGCGTTGTTTTCTGGCTCAAAGAAAACGACCAAATCGCTTTAACACTTCAATCTTGTAACCGTCTGGATCGGTGATAAAAAAGAAACTCGCCATGGGCGTTTCTTCATAAGACATGGTTTTTATGTCAGTGGGAGAAAGACCACTGTCTAAAAGGAATTGGTGGTGTTGTTCGAGATCGTCGACGGTGACAGCGAGGTGCCCATAGGCGTTACCCTGTTCATAAGGAGTGGCTTGTTCATGGTTATAGGTAAGTTCTAACTCAAACACATTGTCTTCACCTCTGAGATAGAACAGGGAAAAATTGGCGAAGTCATAACGTGCTTCAACACGCATCCCAAGGGCGAGTTGATAGAAGGAAATGGATTTTTCAGGGTCAAATACTCTGATCATCGAATGAATAGGCTTTGCCATACACACTAACTCCTCACTGTTTTTAGTAGTGTAATGTGAGGGAGTTTGTGACAGGTGGTATTATGCTACCGCATGTTAATTATTCGTTAATTTTCTGATCTTGAGTTCGGTGTTGGCAATGTGCATAGTTTGTTCTGGCGCGTTGAGGTAGAGCAAACAACTACAACGGAGTAGTGAGGCGAAATTGCTCACATCTCCATTTATGTCAAGGGCTTCATCATAGATGGTGGAAAGGAATTTCCCAGTATTCATACCTTGGCTATTGGCAATGCGGTCGATAACCAGCCAAAACATTCGTTCTAAACGAACGCTGGTGCTATGCCCTCCTAGACGGATTGAGCGGGTTTGACACTCGTAATTTTTTGGGTCTTGTCCAGCAAATATTGTACACATAGCATCGACTCCCTAGCATGAGCTACTTCAAGCCAAGAGCAACGTTGCGATGCAATCACGTACTATTGACCTCCTCATAATTAAGCCTACGTCAGGTTCGCAACGAGCATTTATCTCAACATAAAGACAAATTAGGAAAGTGCCCAATGAACATACAGTAGTTGTTAGATAACCAATTGTTCATAGGTCACTATTTCATTTCGTCCTAATTGAAAGGTGATTTAGCGTCTGTGGGCTTTTTTGTGTTTTGATTCGAAAATCAAAACCGCGAGAAATGATTTCGAGTTGTGATTGAAGATATATAGTGTCTTCAACGTTTGAGTGAGTCAGTGAGATTGTTCAGGCATGAAATCTAGCAAGCCACGGATTGAGGTAAACAAATACGTGAAAGAAGATCAGAACCTAGAAGCCTTAACTGGTGGTCGAGAAGGTGCGATTTACAAGAAAGAAAACACCGTGATCAGACCGCTTAACGCTTGGTCTGGCAATGTGCACCGCCTGCTCTATCATTTTCAAGCGCAGGGCATCACGGAATGCCCTCGAGTTCTTGGTATCGAAGGTCAAAATGAAATCCTTAGTTTCGTCGATGGGCAAACGTATAACTACCCGCTGACGGGCGCCATCGCAAGTCAATCAGCGTTGGTTTCAGCTGCGTCTTTGTTACGAAAACTGCATGATGCATCGGTTTCGTTTCTTGCGGCGGGTTGCGATCAAGAAACGCAATGGATGTTACCCGCAAGATCGCCACAAGAAGTGATGTGTCATGGCGACTATTCGCCGTATAACGTGGCGCTCAGCGGAGAAACAGTTGTCGGTGTGTTTGATTTCGATACGGCTCATCCCGCGCCAAGGGTTTGGGATTTGGCGTATGCCATCTATTGTTGGGCACCTTTTAAAACAGACAAGATAGATGCATTGGGTTCGCTTTCCGATCAGATTGAACGTGCTAAACATTTCTGCGATGCCTATGGCGCGTCTGAGCAACAACGTCGCGAGCTGGTTGATGCAATGGTCGCGCGTTTAGATGCACTCGTGACTTTCATGCGCGATGAAGCTGATAACGGCAATGAGCAATTCGCCGCGAATCTGGAAGATGGCCACCACCTGAGTTACTTGGCTGACATCGACTATTTAAAAGCAAAACAAGTGAGGATTTCTGAGCGCTTAATGGAGTGAAGCGCCGAATCGCACATTGAGGCGAAACCGCGCTTCTAGGGGGAAGGGATTGGGCAGATTTTTCTGCCCAATTTAGTTTTTATTGCTAAGTGCGTGTTACGTTCGTTTAGTCCTTACTTTGCAAGCACGCTTTTCATTTGTTCAGCCACTTTATCGACCTTGCCTAAACCAACGACCACTTGTAGACCTGCTTTACCAATTGGAATTACACCTGCTGCGCCCAGTTGTTTTAGCTTTGCAGCGTCAGCCATTGCTGAATCTTTCACGGTGAGTCGTAAGCGGGTCACGCAGTTATCTACTTCGACGATGTTGTCTGCGCCGCCAATGGCTTCGATGTAATCCAGTGTGAGTGGGCCAATGTCTTGTGCGCTGGCACTTTCATCTGCTTTCTCGTTGCGCCCAGGAGTGCTCAAATTGAATTTCACAATCGCGAATCGGAAAGCGAAGTAGTAAAGAGCAAAGAAGAACAGGCCTTGAACAATCAACATATACCATTTTGTTGCCAGCGGGTTTTGGCTTGATAGGACGAAATCAACAAACCCAGCCGAGAATCCAAAGCCCGCCATCCATTCCATGCTTGCAGCAATATAGAGAGACAAGCCCGTCAGTACCGCGTGAATGAAGTACAACGCAGGTGCTAAGAACATAAAGCTAAACTCAAGCGGCTCAGTAATCCCCGTGAAGAATGAAGCCATTGCAGCGGCAATCATGATAGAGAACGTGGTGCCTTTGTTTTCAGCATCGGCACAGTGATACATCGCCAACGCAGCTGCAGGTAGACCAAACATCATGATGGGGAAGAAACCTGCTTGATACATGCCCGTTTTGCCAGGGATAGCCGTACCATTCGCGATAGATTGCGCACCGCCAAGGAAGTTAGGGATATCGTTTATGCCCACCACATCGAACCAGAACACAGGGTAGAGCGCATGGTGCATGCCAATGGTGAGTGTGAGTCGGTTGAAGAAACCGAATAAGCCCGCGCCCAGTGCGTCTAACGCCAGCAGTTGATTACCGAATACGATCAATCCGCCGTAAACCATTGGCCACACGTAGAGCAAAATAAACGACATGAATATGCCCGCGATGGACGTGAGAATGGGCACTAATCGTTTGCCGCTGAAAAAGGCCAGCGCTTTAGGAAGTTCAACGGTGTGGAAACGGTTGTAGATTTCCGCCGACACAATACCAACGAGAATACCGATAAACTGGTTATTAATCTTATCGAAAGCCGCAGGCACTTCGTCGGCTGCCACCCCCATTAATTGGCTGACCGCAGCAGGAGAGAGCAGCGTCGTAATGACGGTAAAACAAATGAATCCGGCCAGTGCAGCAGCACCGCTTTTATCTTTGCTCAGTCCAAAGGCAACACCAATAGCGAAGAGCAACGCCATGTTGTCGATGATGGCACCACCGGATTTGATGAGAAATGCCGCGATAATGCTCTCTGAACCCCAACCTACAGGATCTAACCAGTAGCCGACCCCCATTAATATTGCTGCAGCAGGCAATGTGGCAACAGGCACCATCAATGCTTTACCGACTTTTTGCATGTATCCAAGGATATTCATGT
Source organism: Enterovibrio calviensis DSM 14347 (assembly GCF_000621165.1). Taxonomy (GTDB): domain Bacteria; phylum Pseudomonadota; class Gammaproteobacteria; order Enterobacterales; family Vibrionaceae; genus Enterovibrio; species Enterovibrio calviensis. Next base: position 156,855 of record NZ_JHZA01000007.1, read on the forward strand.
AGCCCCCAAAACTGTCTTCTAAAATGTGATAAAAATTGTTCGTCTCTACAGTGGGTTTTGCTTCGAAAAAACACGGGAAAGCAAAGACATTGGGGATATTTACGCATTAATTTATGTTGCAAACAAACCAGTTAAAAGACACCATGAATTAAAACTTTTAATGCATGGTGTCTTATGAATCATCAATCTCTTTTGCGGAATCTACACACCTTTAGTTCAGCCGCACGAACACTGAGCTTTACTGAAACCGCCACCGAGCTTCACTTAACTCAAGGTGCGGTAAGCCACAGAATCAAAGTGCTAGAGAAAGAATTGGGGTTTAATCTTTTTGTAAGACGCACACGCATGCTGGCGTTGACCGAAGAAGGTGAGAAATTTCAGGCGACGTTATCAAAGTCTCTTAATTCTATCTTTAGCGAAATTGACAACATACGAACGACGGAACTCTCGGGTGAGCTAACCATCGCGACGTCACCTGGCATCGCCAATGAATGGCTTATTCCGCGACTTTCAGATTTCAAAGCCAAGTACCCTAAATTCAACCTCAATATTCTGACTCATGATGTCGAACTTGATTTTGATGTGCACGCTATCGATATCGCGATTTATTACGGCGAACATGAGCGCGTAAACATGTTCAGCAAAAAGATGTTTGGCGAGAAATATATTCCTGTTTGCACACCGGCTTATGCCAAAACCCATCGACTATTTGAAGATGGGTTAGCGTCGCTGCAGCGCGTCAATTTTCTTTATGCGAAGAAATCGACGGCTTGGAAGCGGTGGGCAAAACAGCACAAGGTGGTGCTAGATACGTCGAAGCAGTTCATCACGCTGACCCACCAAGATATGGCCGTGTACAGCGCGAGAAAAGGGTTGGGTGTTGCAATGGGGCGATACCGTTTCGTGAAAGACGCGCTAGAATCCGGAGACTTGGTCGCCCCTTATCCCGCGATGGAAACACAGAGATGTCACAGCGTTTTGTGTCCACAAGGCACTGAAAACCGCCCAAAGGTGCGTACCTTTCTCCAGTGGATTGATAGTCAGTTAGCGTAAGGGAGCGTGTTTAAGACTTTGTCCCGACATTAGGTGAATAAGAAGTGGCAAATCACACCTAAGGACTTAGAATGCGACCATTGAAACTTATATCGAATTAGAGTGACCTTATGCTTCGTGATTACACCTTTGAATGTCTCGTAACCATGCCCCGCCATGAACTGGAAGAGTTTAGCGCTCGAATCATAAGCAGAATGGTGCCAGAAGACGTGATGAGCGAGATTTTCACTTTTGAGCAGGAAGAGATCGACAGCGAGGAACGCCTGTTATCGGCTCGTCTTGATGCAATGCTGCGTATGACGGCTATCGCACTGAGTGAAACTCAACAAGCGTTTGATGATTCAGAAAATGCAACGCAAAACAGTGTAAGAATGACGCGATTAGTGCTGTGGCATTTCTACGCTATTTCGTTTCGTTTGGAGCAAGCGATTTCCCTCGAAACGCATTGTGAACACGTTGAAGCATTGATTAACAATGCACCCACGGATGTTTTTGGTTGGGTTAAGGCGTTGACGGAACTTCTTCATGGTTATGCAGAGATCAGTGATAAACAAAATCCTCAAGACTAAGAGGCAAATAGCAGCGAGAAACATTCGTAAAATGGCGAATTAGCGTCTGTTCGTTGCCCCTTTCAAAGGTTAACGTTGAAAGGGGCCAGTTCGATGACTTGCCCCAGAGACTTCACGCTGGCACTTCCTATCTCATGCATTTTCTCGTCATTCTTCAGTTGAAGAAGCAACGTGTTCAACAATATCAATACGCAAACCTGCTGGGTCCTCAACCATAAAGTGTATTTGCCCCCAGACTTCTTCCTTCAATTCCATCGCAATATTTAGGTTCATGGCTTTTGCCTCTGCAAACGCTTTGGCGGCATCTCGCACTTCTAATGAAATCACGTAGCCTTCGGTCACCATGTTGGCGTGCAAAAAATTGGGTTGAGAAGCGTGGTTGGGTACAAGAAAGCCAAGCTGGACACCGGTTGTGGGGGAGACTAAGTGCAAATAAAACGAAGGGTCATAAAACACCGCTTCAAAGCCAAATGTGGAGAGATAAAACGTTTTCAGCGTGTCTAGCTCTGGCGTGACGATAACGGGAAACATCGCTTGAAACTCAATCATTTTCATTGTCCTTATTGAATAATGTTTGATGAGTATCGGTGAGGTGGCCTAGTCGATATTGTACAAAACGGACAAATTAAACAGTTCGCTCGGCTTGGTTCCTGACATGCGTTTAAATTCACGAATGAAATGGGATTGGTCGTAGAAGTTATCTGCCCATAACGTCATATTCGGCTGGTGCTTGATCGCGTCCAATGTGTGCTGGAAACGCATGACTCTCGCGAAGTCGCGTGGAGAAAGACCAAACTGAAGCTGGGTTAGTCGGCGAAGCTGTCGCGCAGATAACCCAAACTCGGAACATGTCTTATCGGAAAGGACGATATTGGACGAAATGTTGTGATGACAGTAGCTGACAAAGCGAAGAAGACGATGATCAATATTGGGTTGCTTGGCAACGTTTAACAACGATGCCGATACATGCTGACACCGTTGTTCGAAGGACAGTTTGGGCGAAGTAGACGCTCGAATGGCATCGATCACGCTCGTTGGAATGACATCTGCTTTTCGCGTGTCGCTGGAAAGCCTATCCCATTCCTCAAGGGGCGTTGACACTATTGCCTTGTGTCCGAGCAACCGAAATCGAATACCGAAATACGCCTCAGGCCCAGCCAAATCAAAAACCAATGCTGAAGAGTAAGGGGGAACGATGAATAGCTCTTCTGCATTTCGTAGGTTAACGATCACATCAACACAATTGTCCGGCATGCTTCGATAGCGATAGTGCCCTAGCGGGACATTCAACTGCCAGAAGCTTTGCACCCAATGGTTAAGAGGCGCAGCAGGGGCCAAGGTTAAGTAACCTTGATCTTGCAAGACATGGCCTTGAGTTGAGTGGTAGTCAATATCTGTCAGCATGGTGCGGTATCACAGCCTCAGCATTTATACTCGGGATAAAGTATAGGCGTTCTTGTCGTTCGAATAAGAAACAGGGACAGCGAGTTCAAGCGCTTTCTGATTTTTCGGTTAGATTCCGCGTCATTTTATCTGCAATACGTGTAAATGCTTCCCACTCTTCTTCCGAAACACCTTCCGACAGTTGCTTAAATACACTAGCGTCGATGCCCGCTATCTGCTTGAGGATCTGCTCACCGCTGTTGGTCAACCGTAAGCACTGGCTACGTTTGTCCTCAGGGTTGGGCTCTTTTTGTATCAAGCCTTGCTCGATAAGAGCATTTAATAATCGAGTAACTTGCGCCTTATCTCTGTTCAACAAGTGCGCAATGTCGATAGCAGTAATGTTTTTTTTCACACGAATAATCTTCAATACGCGAACGTTCATGGGGGCAATGCCCAGTTCCAGTTCTTCAATACTTTCAATCATTTTACGTTTTAGCGCGTGTGCCAGTTGGAACAAACTGTCGAGTGAATGTTGATCAGTCATAAGCATAACTCTCAAATAAATAGGTTGATAATATCAACTATATTCCTGTATGGTTGATATTATCAACTTAATTGAGAGTCACTTCAAGCTAGGAGAAACCATGAGCGCACAAGATGTGATGTCTCCCTCGCAGCAAGCGATGGAACACCAACAAACCAAGACGCCGCTGTATCAAAAAGTGCTCGTTGTACTTTGTATGATGACTGTGATGGGCGGCTCGTTAACAAGCGTGATGACATACATCAACCTCGGTTTTACCGAGACCTTTTTTACCGACTGGGGCAGTTCTTTTCTACTCGCCGCTATCACGGTCATGCCGGTTGGTTTTTTGTTGATGGTGTTACTAACCAAACTTTCTCATGCGCTCCTTCCAAATACCCGCGAGCTTAAACGCAATTTGCTGGTGGGGGTGAGCATGGCGCTAATCATGGAGTCGGGCATGGCTTTCACCACTGCGATGAATAATGTTGGGTTTGAAGGAAAGGGTGTGTTTTTCGACGCATGGTTAGATGGCGTGTTAGCGGCTTTGCCTGTGGCGCTTACCCTGATGCTGATTATCTCAACAACCGTAAAACCCAAGATAGAGCGTTTTATGAAGAGCTAGGCGGGTATTCAATCACATTCAATCCGTTTTGGAATCAAAGAGAGATAGACAATGACGACAACAAGAAAAGACAAGCGCTACCGCATCATTATTGAAGAAATAGGTTGTGAGCAAGAGGCCGCGAGGAGACTTGAATTTGAACACGTTGATAGGGAAGACATGTTCAACGTCGTTGAAAAACTGAAAGAAGGAAGTGGCCTGGAAGCATCGGTTGCGACCAAAATGGGCGTGGCATTACGTTTGATGGGGCCAACGATGATGGAACACCGCAAACACCCCTTGCTTGTTGACTTTATGCCTCACTTCAAAGCCTTCATGCAGAACCTCAAAAGTACGGTGAAAAGTCAAAGATAACCCTAACGGACATCATCTGAAAGAAGGATGCTAAATCCACCCAATGCGCCATGTTTCATCCAGTAAAGGACGCATAAAATGGCGTTGTTGGTTGAGTTCAGGTAAAGGGTTAAGGCTTAGACATGCGTAATCACCTGACTCACGAAACGCTGTGAGATAGAGATCCCTTATTCAACACAATTCGTGCAGATGATGTGAGGTTATTCTGAACTTAGTGTTAAAGCGCCATGCTGATTTGGCGCTATTTTTTTATCTTCCACTTTTGGCGTATTCGGTGGGGTTGTTTGCCATTGAGTGAGCCTGACATAGTCATCCGTTACTCCTTCCACCCCTCAAAGTGGGTCAGCAAATGATCGATAGCGAGGCGCGCTTTGAGTGGCAAGAACTTACGGTTTTTATATACCACCCATGACGTGATTTTCTGTGTCCAATAGGGCGCGAGAATAGGAACCAAATGCCCTTCGTTGATTGCTTGCTGGAAACTGCTCTTTGGCATGTAACCAATCCCCAATCCGCCTTTACATGCTTCTACCAACGCATTCGCATTGTTACAGCGAAAACGCCCAGATACCTTCACTGGGATCTCTTTGCCTTTATGCTCAAATAGCCACGTATCGTTGTTTGTGATCAAGCATGAGTGCTTTGCTAAGGTGCTGGGGTGGCTTGGCTGACCATGTTCCAAAATGTATTCCGGTGAAGCGACGGCGATCAAACTGCGATCGGCTAGCTTTCTCGCCACCAATCCTGAATCTTGCAACCGTCCATAACGGATGGCGAAGTCGATACCGTCTTCCACGAAGTTGACGTGTCTGCTGCTGAAATCAACTTCAACAGTCAGCTTCGGGTGCTGTTTGGCAAACGCCACCAGTGCAGGCGCAACGAATTGCTCGGCAAATGATCCTGCCATGCTAACGCGCAGCGTGCCTTGCAAATCAAACTGTGCGCCCGTCACCATTTCATTGGCTTGATCAAGCCCGCTCACCAACTCTTGGCATTGCAGATAATACTGTTGACCGGTTTCTGTCAGTTTTACCGAGCGTGTCGATCGCGCAAATAGGGCAGTGCCAAGTCGTTGTTCCAGGCGGGACACTTGGCGAGAGACATGGCTCACGGAACAGTTCAAACGCCGCGCAGCTTCGCTGAATCCTTTGGTTTCAGCCACCATGACGAATTCAACAATGCCATCAAAACTGAGTGAGTGAAGGTTCATTTATTATTGCCATATAGCAAAGACGGTTTTTCATTTTAACGGATTATCACTCATTTGGCGAAAGCATAGAATGGTGGACATCGAACGGCTTATCTCTGTCCAAATACGGTCTACCTAATATCCAAGCCGATTCGCATCAAAAGGATTACGTTATGAAAAAGGTTCTTATCATCGTTACGAATCACGCCACGCTTGGTATCACTGATCAGGCGAATGGGACTTACGCCCCTGAGATGACTCATGCTCTGGACGCATTTTTGCAGGCGGGTTTCAGCTATGACGTTGCCTCGATCAAAGGCGGAGCGGTACCTTTCTATGGTGAAGACGTGGAAGGCGATGAGGTTAACACGCGCATTTTTAATGACGCTGAGTTTCAATCTCGAGTGAACAACACTGTCCCAGTCAATCAGCTTGATATCGACGAGTACGATGCAATTTTCTATCCGGGCGGATTCGGTCTGCTTTCAGATTTGGCCGACCATGCATTGACGGCAAGCCTAGCGGCATCGCTTTACGAAAAAGGCGGCGTGATTGGTTCAGTATGCCACGGGCCAGCCGGCCTGCTTCCTATTACGCTGAGCAATGGACAACCATTGATCGTTGATAAAACGGTGACGGGTTTTACCCGAGAAGAAGAAGTGGATTTCGGCACTATTAATGACATTCCATTCCTATTGGAAGAATCTCTTACACGCAAAGCGGCGAAGTTCAGCAAGATCCAACCTTGGGGCGTGCATGTTATTGTCGATGATCGCCTGGTCACAGGCCAAAACCCAGCAAGTGCTCACGGTGTCGGTAAAGCCATGGTCGCGCTTCTCAAATAATATTGGCTAGTGATGAGTTAAGAACAACGTTTAAACGCTGGTGTTGAGCAAACCACTGCCTTGCTCAACATTGGCGTTTTTCTTTGCGCTTGCTTTTAGATATGCGCGGTTAGAGTGAGACCTTTGCAAGGCGTATATTTTTGAAGGGAAATCAATGTTTCACCTCGATATCAAAGTGACTGAGTAACGTATGATTGAAGCTAATCCGCCATATCAAAAACGGTTGTATTGATATTGAGAAATGCCGTTCCTATTCCCTTTGTACTGGCGTCTCTTCGCAACTAAGCTGTTATAAATCAACCAGCAAAAAGTATAGGCACTCAGTGAAATTCAACTCTCAACGAATCATCCCCCTTCCATCAGCGATTGCGCTCACGATGGCTTTTTCTCCACTTGCACTCGCATCTTCTGATGGTGTGGTCGAATACAGTGGCTCAGGGAGCATTACACAGGGCGTAGCTAAAACCATCGAGTCGAACATTTTTGAGTGCGCCAATGGGCGAAGCCGAGTGGCGGGCATAGGTGAGATAACAGATGCAGAGGGCAACGTCTGGACTGTTCCTGCAAAAAACAATTACGCCACTGGGCCGAAAGCAGTCGATTTGTATGAGGGGTGTGCAAATATCACCCCGAAAAGCCTGGCTGACGTCGATCAAGACTCAGTGCCTGTCGTTGTAATCGACCCTGATGGAGAAGAGGTTACCGGCTATATTTTTGCAGACAATTATTTTGAGCTGTATATCAACGGTACGCTTGTCGCTGTTGATACCGTGCCGTTTACGCCATTCAATTCGAATATCGTTAAGTTCAAGGTTAGCAAACCATACACCATTGCCATCAAGGCAATTGATTGGGAAGAAAACCTAGGATTGGGTTCGGAGAACAACCGCGGGAAAAAATATCACGCTGGTGACGGTGGTTTCATTGCGAGCTTTAGCGATGGCACGGTGACCAATGCCGATTGGAAAGCCCAGACATTCTATACATCACCTGTTTATGACCTGTCTTGCCTGAAAGAAGAGGATGGACGTCGACTGTCGGAAACGTGTACGACAGAGGGAACAGATGAAGGGCAAGATGCGTATGCCATTCATTGGCAAACGCCTGATAATTGGATGGCTGAAGATTTTGACGCGAGTTCGTGGCCTCAAGCCACTTTGTATTCCGAAGATGACATTGGCGTGAACAATAAAAAGGCGTACATGAACTTCATTGAAAAATTTAGTGGTGCGGGAGCGAGCTTCATTTGGTCAACAAACGTCGTGATTGATAACGAAGTGCTACTGAGATACGAAGTGAAATAAAACTTCAGACGCTATTTTGCTTTCCATTGCGCCAGGAATAGCCAGTGTTCAGCACTGGCTTTTTTGTTTGATTTTATTGAGTCTATGTTTGGGTATAAATGCGTGGCTGGGTGACTGCTCATCGATTGAACTATCGATCACACAGATTCGCGCGAAAGAGTCAGTAACATTGGGCAATATGCACTTAACTTTACGATGCGAATGAGTCCCAAAGGAAAACTTGATGGCCTATAAGAATACAGAAAAAGCCAAAAATGAAGCGGTTGAGTGGGCATTAACTCATGGCATGGCGTTAAAACAGACTGATGATTCAGCGAGACATCCCGCATTTACGCTGACGCCAACTGTTATTGAAAGTGCGCGTTTTGAACGGCTGAGATCCTCTGTTCACCTCCTCGGTAAACTTGTGCACGCGGTGTCGCAGGATCATGGGTTTCTGGTTGAAGCGATAACCCCGATCACGACAGGTAATGTGTTTTTTAACGCGTTGCTGCGAATGGCAGACAGTATCCATAACAGCGATGATGGGCAGGTATGTTTGCCGTTGTTGATCATGCGAAGCGACTTTATGGACGATGCCACTCTTGGCCCAAAGCTGATTGAATTTAACGGCATTGCGGCAGGGATGGGGCCGTTTGGTCAGCGTATCCATGAGCTGCATAGTTACTTATCGACACAGTGGCCTGCGCCGTATGCGGAATGGTCGGGCAGTGAAGTAGGGCAACCAATCAGTAATAATGCTTTGAACGGCTTGGCTGACGGGATTGCGGCGGCAACATGGAAGATAAAACGTGAATTTTCCGACTCTGGCTCGCCGACGTTTATCATGGTGGTACAAGATCGTGAAGACAATGTGTATGACCAGCATTTGCTTGAGCACGCGCTGCAAGCCAAAGGGATACGCACCGTACGTCGAACCTTTCGTGAACTCTATGATGGCCTATCAACAGGAGAGAACCGCCGCCTGATCTTAGAAGGGATTGGCACGATTGATTGCGTGTATCTTCGCGCGGGGTATCAGTTCAGTGACTATGTTGCTCACGACATTGTTGATAAGGCTTGCTGTGAAGCGCTCGCACAAACACGCGTGATGATTGAAAAACATCGTGTGGCGGTCAATGCGACGGTTAGCCAACAGTTGGCAACGAGTAAGCGTCTGCAAATGCTGTTGTCTTCTGCTCCGGTGGAATCGCTTACGCGTTTTGGTTTAACGGAATCAGAAGCGCAAGAAGTGAAGTATTTGCTGGGTGATATGATTGCCGTCGATGCACAAAGCGCGGAATGGGTGAAACAACGTCCGCTTGATGAATGGGTGCTGAAAAACCAAGGTGAAGGTGGCGGTCATTGTGTGTTTGGAGAAGACATATACACCAAGTTGTTGTCGCTTGATCCGAATGAATACGAAGCGTGGTCCTTGATGAGAAGGCTGCACCCTCTGCCGCGCTCGCAAGCTGCGTATGTGGTGCGAAAAGGCGAGATTTATGTCATCGATGATCTGATCAGTGAGATTGGATTGTTCACGGTGCATATCGATGGCGAGGCAGCACTAGAAGGTGGCGGCTATGCGGGCTATTTGATCCGTAGTAAATCGTCACAAGTAACGGAAGGCGGTGTTCACAGCGGCATGGGCGCATTAGATTCTCTGGCCTTCAAAGGGTAATGAAAGCAGCCTTCGAAAACAGCCACTGAAAGGGTGGCTGTTTTGTTTCTACTCTTCGCCATTTGGGACTTTGGGGTAGGGAAATTTGATGTGTCCAATGCGGATGATAAAGACGGTAATGGCCAAAATCAGCCCTGCGACTGTGATGGCGAGAATTCGCCAGTCGTCCATGTTTTTCATATCCAAAATAAGATAACGGGCGAGCGCCACAATGGCTATGTATAACGGCATTCTCACGGGTACTTTTCCCGATTCGAAAAAGCTGTGAACCATGGCCAATACTTCGAGATAAATGAACATCAACAGCAAATCACCGACCGATACCGTTCGATTCATAATCACCAGATAAATTTCTTCACCAATGGCATAAATCGTGGCGAGGAAAATCAGCACCAATACACAATTTTCCATCAAATGTATGATTTGTGATGCTTTTCTATTCTTGGGCATTGTTACGGCCAGTCCTTGAACACAAAGCCAGTGTAGCGAGTAGATGTGTAGGGAAGGGTCTCATTGGCGAGAGCACACACCCTCAATATCGTTAGGGTGTGTGCAAAGCACGTTTACATTGAAGCGTTTGGATACTGAAAAGAAAGGATCTTATCGTGCGGACAGTAGGTAATTCAGCGCCCCTCGAACCGCAGCCACTTGCGCGTCATTACATTCTTGGTCGGTGACTTTTTCGCTGTCCGGATACACTTCTGTGGTGGTGCTGTATTCACAGTCGGTGAAGCCAGTGCAAAGTCCAAGGGCCTTGACGGGGTAATTGATCACACCTTCTTGTTCGACTGGCGTGCCAATGATTTTCCCTGTCGCATCAGCCGGTGCAATGTGAGTCACTTTACGCACTTCATCGATAACAGCGGTTTGGAAATCCACGTTTGGATTCTCGGTATCACCAACCGTATAGAAGCCATCTGGAACGGTATCTTCTTCATAGTCTTTGCCATCGCGAGCAGCGAGCGCAGGACGGAATTCAGTGTCGTCTGTGTCTGTCGTTTCATGTAAGTCGATGTGAGCAAATACCTCTACATCTAAGCTTTTTACCCATGCCATTACATTCGCGGCTTCTTGAGATGGGCTGTTCTCTACAAACGAACGGTTTGGATCGACGGTGTAAGGGTTCCAACGGTTGATGGTTTCATAGCCCCATGGGCTGATACACGGCGCAACCACAAAGTTAAAGTGTTCTGTAAATGACAGTGCGTCGGTATTTAAGAATTGCAATGCGCCATGCACGCCGCTGGTTTCGTAACCGTGGACACCGCCAGTGATCAATATGGTGGGTTTGCTTTTATCGAAATCACGGCTGCGAATACCAAACTGAGGGTATCGCGCTTCATCAAAAGACAATGCGCCGTATTGCGTCACGTCAAAGCGGTCTTTTAGTGCATTGATTTTGGTGACCACATCATCGTTGTAGCTGCGCTTAAGGCTGGTAGTGGTTAACCATTGCGCTTTTTCTTCCTCTCCCCAAGGTTGTCCTGGTGTACCGATTGGAAAAGGGGTGGACGTCGTCATGATGATTCCTTACTGAGAGAATGCTAAGTCGCTAGAGATTAGCACACTCTTTTCGGCTTTCAATCGAATATCAATGGCCTTAATGCGATAAGACGACACGTTGAGGTTGGCGACGTAGAGGAGAGAAAGAGGGCTGATACAACGCGCTTTTTTGAAACGATTATCCAACCCTTTTTGGGGCTGGATGACTAAAACGCCAACACTTCATCATTGATCCAGCGAAGCAGCATTTGGCCGAATTCGACGGACATATCTGAGTCAGGGAATTGAGCACTCAGTTTCGCGCCCAAATCGTTCACGTTCATTCCTGCGGACACATAATCAATAGCGGCAGATTCGATGGGTGAAATGCTGCGAAAATGCGGGGAGTGGCCTTTACGCCAAATCAGTACGTCGACGGGTTGTGGCAGTGGGGCGACTTCTGGTGGCACGGTATCTTGATCAATGGCGTGCCAAATATCCAGTGTATTGAAGTGGTGCGTTGCGACCGACAAGGTAGGAACGGGTTTTAACGATCCATCTTGCGATTCGGTGCTCGCGATGTTTTGCAGATCTTCCAATGTCATAACTGAGCTATCAGCGCCGTCAAAAGCGCGTCGAAGCGTCCAATCTAACGCTGCCAACTCAGAGACTTCCAGATCATCGGGAAGCTGTTGTGCTAAGAACTCAGGAAAAATGTCGCCATAAAAGCCGATGTTGTTGTAACGAGAATGGTGCGATTGCACGTAATCGTTCGCCAGTTGATTGAACCAGTCGTCACCAAGATATATGACAGTGTGCCCAAAGGTGTCACGCAAAACGTCAACCAAGCGAACGCGATAAGCATTGTGATAAATGGCTAAGCGGTCTTTGGCAGGGAGGCGTTGTGCTGATTGATTGACCCAATTGGCGTCAAGACACTCTTTGCGTAAAACGATAGTCTGGAATTGATCTTGAATATCTTGCAGCTTCATAACACTCCCTCGGTTTGCAGCACATTATGTGCAATTGAGCGGGCGTTATCTAACTCAGCGAGCAATTCAGACAGCGGAGGAATGTTGTCGTCACGCTCTATCATAGTCGGCGTTTCACCAAATCGTTGGAGTGCTTGTTCGTAGAGTGACCATACGCCATCACAAACAGGGTGATCATGGGTATCGATCAAATGGTCGCCATTATTTAAGTGACCCGCCAGGTGAAACTGCTGAACGCTGTCGACGGGAATACCTTGAATGAAGTCTGTCGAGGAAAAGCCATGATTGAAAGCGCTAACATAGATATTATTGATATCAAGCAATAACTTACAGTCGGTTGTTCGGCTTATCGCGGAGAGGAATTCCCACTCTGTCATTTCAGACGCGGTAAATTCTACATAGCTGGATACGTTTTCTAACACTAAGGGGCGTTGCAATGCCTCTTGTGCTTGGTGAATATTTCTCACGACGACATCTAACGCTTCTTGCGTAAAGGGAAGTGGCATTAAATCGTGAAGTTTGCGTCCATGAACGCCACTCCAACACAAGTGATCAGAAACCCACATGGGTTCAATGCGCTGTTCGAGTGCTTTAAGTTTTCGAAGGTATTCGGTGTCTAGTCCGTTGATTGAACCAATGGAAAGAGACACGCCGTGCATGACCATGGGATAGTCAGCGCGAATACGGTCAAGCATGGTCAATGGTTTTCCGCCATTGACCATGTAATTATCAGAAATGACTTCTAACCAGTCGACAGGTTGAGGCGCATTCAGAAAATCGTTGTAATGCTGAGTGCGAAGTCCAAGACCAAAGCTAGAAGTCATTTCTTTATCCCTTTCTTAAATGATTAGATATCAGAGATAGTGCCGCCAGCATCGAGGCATTCTTTCGCTTTCATGCCTTTGAAGCCGTGTCCGCCACATTGGTTTTGACCCTTACAGGCGTGCTCTGCAGTTTTACAATCTGAGTTGCCTTTACAAGAGTGTATGCCATAACAGTGCACTTTATCACCAGCACCGATAGCAGCGCCGCTGCTACCTTTTGGTGATTCAGCAGCAAACGCAGAAGTGCTTAAGGCCAAAGCCAAAGCAACGGAAGCAAAGGTGGCGCTTTTTTCTACTTTATTCATTTTCTATTCTCCAATGTTTTCACGTAAAACAAGCATCTTGCTAATAAGTAAATTGCCAATCGTGCACGCGGTGAATATTTCAACGTAAAGTGCGATGACTGGTTGGTTTAAGTACATTCAAAAGCCACATAAATAGACCTATAGGTATCTGAGTTGATTTCATGAAAATTGAGAAAATATTGAATATATTTCTAAGTTGTTGTTTTTATTTTATTTAAATTTTGGTTTTTTTGATAATCGAGATGACTTAAAGCGAGAAATGTGTGGAGGTGAAGTGTTTCATATGCTTGGTTCTGTGCTTTGGTCTATTTTTTGACACAAACAAAACGGTCGCCGGTTAATTTCTTTTTTGGTGATTTCGCTGGGGAGGGATAATAAAATTCAGAGAGCGTGGGTTTTATTACTCTTTTATCGTACTGACTGTCATGGTTATTTCTGATACTGACTTTCCGTCAATACGATATAAATCAGTTATTTCTCCAATAGTGTTGAAACCTCGAGTTAAATACAGGTATTTTGCTGGGATATTGTCAGAGAGCACCTGCAAATCTAGCCAGTCAATGTGACTATGTGCGTTGCAAAATTGAACGACACAATCGAGCAACTGTTTACCGATACCTTGCTTTCTCATACGACGATCCACACCCATGCCTATCAAAACGCGGTGAAAGGTATAGTCATCACTGTGGTGGCGCAAATCGATATGCCCGCGAATAGTGTTGTTCGAGTCTTTTACTAGCCAAAGCTTACGCCATCCACTTTCACCAAACGGTACGTGAAAACCGTTGCGGAATTTGGCCTTAAGCTGATCAGTGAGTGGACTGTGCGCTTTGGCAACAGGCTGGAACAGCGGCGTATTCTCGTCTGCATTTTCTTCGAGTTGTCTTTCTAAGTACTCGAAGAACTGGGGTAAGTCTGCCAATGTGGCTTCCACGATGTCCATTTTACTTCCTTGTTTCCTTTCTGTGACTATCTAGCGTGCTTCATGATTACTGTGTATCCAAGCTAACATCTTGAATAGGAATATGAAAATCCATGAATTGAGTTAGTGATTGTGTGCTCAACTATTTTCGGCCAAGTACGCTTCCAATCGATCAGACAGCCATACTGTGAGTGCGCCTGTGTGACCATCCATTGATGTAATTTGTCCGTACGGTTGTAGCTGCATGGCACTGGAATGGCGTAATACCTGCAGTGTGCCGCTTCTTAGGTATTTCCTCAAAAGAACAGAAGGGACATTTGACCAACCAGAGCCATCTAACACGGCATCGCGCAAATGCTCATAAAATGGCAGAGCAATATAGTGTGGGGAAATCGGATCGAGCGCTTTCAAACCTTCGTCATCCACATAAGCGAGAGTGACTTCTGTATAGCGTTCAAGGTCGGCGCGCTGAACGCGTTTGAGCCTTGCGAGAGGGTGGTCCTTGTGAACAACGGACATCATTCGTACCTGTCCTAGCTTTTTCGAACTGATACGGCCGAATGCGCGTGTTTCTGGCAGCAAACCAAAGGCGACGTCAACCATGTTCTCATCCACCATTTCGTAGAGTTCTGGTGGTGGCGCAACGTAAAGCGATACGCTTGAATTGGGAAACAGCTGGTGGATTTCGCGCATGGTGGCACGCCAAAATGACTCAGGAATAGCGTCATCACGGCCAATACGAAGTGCTGATTCCACGCCACTTTCGAACTGGCGACACTTAGCGTCAATGTCATGTGCGGCTTGCAGTAAGCGTTCGCAGTCATCGTGAATCATTCGGCCAACGTTGGTCAGGTTAACGCTATTTCCTGAGCGGGCTAGCAATTCCACGCCCAAACTATCCTCTAGCGCACTGATCGCGGCACTGACTGTGGTACGGCTTTTTTCGAGTTCACGCGCCGCACCAGCAATTGAGCCAGTTTCGACCGCGGTGAGGAACATTTCTATTTGGCTACTTCGCATTGTATGTCCATGTTTGTACGGGTATTGACCAGATTCATTTTAACCCTAAATAAATAGAATAAAACCCCAGCGACCAAAAAGTTGTCGCTCAGTAACTCCTTGAATCCCCAAATAGGCTGTATTGTCGTTATTACTGCGCCATTGAATGATGTTGCAGTCAATTTTTTTGTCACTTGTGGGGATTTATGTCGTGTGAATATGCGAAAGAACGTAACTTACTGAAATTTTCTAGTTTTGCTTGTTTTTGCTTTGCTGCGTTAGGTGTTGGGATCGGTCTCTGGGCTGGATCAATGGCGATAGTGTTTGATGGTGCTTACTCTTTGGTTAGCCTTTTTCTCTCTCTGATGGCACTCGGCGCGACGGTCTACATTAGCAATGGCACAGGCAAAAATCGAAAATCAGGTAAGCACGTTTCTGCGCAAAAAGCCGAAGTTATTGAGTCATTGGTGGTGTTGATTAAAGGTCTCGCCGTATCGGTTGTATGCGTAGTGTCATTTGCATCAGCATTTGAAGCCATGTTTAACGGCGGACGTGAAGTCAACGCGGGTTCTGCCCTAATTTTTGGCGTGGTTAACTTGATTGGTTGTTTTGCCTGTTACTTTTTCGTGAAGTCACGCTCGGGTAAACAAGCCTCGACAATTTTGAAAGCCGAAACCAGCCAATGGTTGATGGATACCGTGATTAGTGCCGCTGTATTAGTCGGTTTTATTATCGCTGCAGCGATGATGGCGAGCGGTTACTCAGACTACGCGGTTTACGCAGACCCAATCATGGTGATTCTGGCATCGGTTTACTTTGCGACGGTACCTGTAAAGATGGTGGGTGATTCAACCAAACGTTTGTGGAACATCTACCAAGAAGACAACGCCGTGTCTGGGCAACGCCTCTTGGCTTGAAAGTCACGTAACTAACATCTTAATTCAAGAAATGGCAGCTCATTGAGCTGCCATTTTTTTATCCGTTAAGTTCATCTGATATCAGCAAGTTTGGTCAAGTTTCAAGGTCGTTAGTACGTTATGTTGTTGTTGGCGATAACGTACTAACGGAGGGAGCGCAGTACATGTCGAATTGTAAGGCCCGCTTGGAGAAGGTTCGCGAATACATTGAACTGAATTTGGATGAACAGATTAATCTCGATACGTTGAGCAAAGTTGCTCATCTCTCTAAGCACCATTTTCATCGTCTATTTTCTGTTGAATACGGCATCACAGTGGCTACTTATGTTCGCCTTTTACGGCTGAAAAAAGCGGCTTATCAAATCGCCTACCGTGATGATCTTTCGATTACTACCATTGCATTGGATTGTCACTACGAAAGCAGTGAGGCGTTTTCTCGTGCCTTTCGCAAAGTGTTTGAACAAAGCCCATCTGCATTTCGAACTGAGCCCAATTGGGCCGCATGGCAACTGCATTTTGATGGCATTTTTAAGCTTCGAAATGAAGCATTCCTCAAATATTCTAACTTCAATGTGGAATATGCAGAACTGCCGACACTAGATGTGGCTGTGTTTGAACACCGTGATTCGCCAGAGAATTTGCAGTATTCGGTGGGTAAATTCATTGAATGGCGAAAGAGCAATAAGGTTCCGCCGAGCCGCTATCGAACTTTCAATTTGATTTATGACGACCCAGAAGAAGTGGTCGATACCTCGTTTCGGTTTGATCTCTGCTGTCAGATAGATAAGGGCACCGATACGTCCGACTCGAACATTTCGCTAAAAACACTGCAAGGCGGGCGCTGTGCCAAGATACGCTTTGTTGGTAGTGACGATGTGATTGGATGTGCGGTGAGGTATTTATATTCGCAGTGGTTACCGCAATCCAGTGAGACGCTGCGTGACGCACCAGTGCTGTTTGAGCGCGTGACTTTATTCCCTGACGTGACTGAACATGAAATGGTGACGGATGTATATCTTCCTATTGTTTAGCACCTATTTTCAGCAGGTTGCGTTGTGACTGTTTCAACCAAAACCGTGCTAAAGAGCAGCTTGTCGACGGCTCGTCGTCATCTCGCTTTGTTCTTCAACTATTACTGTCTGGCCGTCATAGTGATGACGATAAAAGGGGAACTGTTTAACGTCGCCTTACGAGTTTGGTCTGATGAGCCGCTGACTTTTTGGGGAAACGGCTTGTGGCAAGTGACACTGATGATTTCATTCGTTATTGCTTTATACGTCTATATCAACGATGTCACGCACTAAACTGACGACTCCTCAGTCGATGATAGCCGCTCTGCCAGTAGTTCGATCCAGTGTTTGACGGGTACAGTACTTTCCGAGGCTAGGTGCAGTTGGCAACCAATGTTGGCCGTGACAATCACATCCGGATTGTCACCTTGCAGTGCTTCAAGTTTTCGCTTCAATAGCTTTTGACTCAGTTCTGGTTGTAGCAGGGAATAGGCCCCTGCAGAGCCGCAACAGAGGTGGTTTTCGTGGGTTGTGGTTTGAACTACACCTAGTTGGCTGAGTGTTTTGTATAGATTGCCTTTGCGGTCGATACCGTGTTGCAGTGAGCAAGGGCAGTGCACCGCTGCACGTTCACCACTTTGTTTAATCCGTAATTGACTCAAGTCTTCTTCTGCCAGTACATCACTAAGATCTTTCGCAAGTGCAGCAATGCGATTGGCTTTATCCATGTAATCGGGTTCGTGTCTCAATAATTCTGGGTATTCTTTGATGGATAACCCACAGCCTGATGCAGATATGACAATGGCTTCAGCCCCATTTTCTATATGCGGCCACCATGCATTGATATTTTGCTTGGCTTGTTCAATAGCGCGCTGATGTTCGGATAGATGCGCATTCATTGCGCCGCAGCAGGTTTCGTTTTTGATGGTGATCAGTTCAATGCCAAGATGACACATGACTTCGCGTGCCGCAATTAAGGTGTTCGGTGTGACGGCTTGCTGAACACAACCCTTAAAACCAATCATGGTCCTGATTGCCTTCACTTCAGGCGTTGGGGAATTGGTGGAGATTCTCTTGGCATTGATTGGCTTGAGGTTGATACGATTGTTTTGCCCACCTCGAATGACTTGTTGCTGAGGTAATTTCTTGCGAAGCGCTATTGGCAACAAAAACGAAAATGTTCGCCCCAATACCACGCCGAAACGAACCCAGCCCGAATGGGGGAAAATGCGAGTGAGGGTAAAACGTATTAGTTTTTCTTTGGCGGAACGGGGCACCTTTGATTCAATGTGTTTTCGTCCGATATCGAGCAATTCTGCGTATTTCACACCCGAAGGGCAGGTGGTTTCACAGCTTCGGCAAGTGAGGCAGCGATCAAGGTGTCGCTGTGTTTTCTCTGTGACTTCATTGCCTTCCAGCATTTGTTTTATCAAATAAATACGACCTCGCGGGCCGTCTCTTTCATCGCTTAGCTCTTGGTAGGTAGGGCAGGTGGCGTTACAAAACCCGCAGTGCACACAGCGTCGCAAAATATCCTGCGCTTTTTGGCCATCTTTTGATTTGAGAAACGCACTGTCGAGGTTTGTCTTCATTGCGATTCGCCTCCTTGCCTATCAACGCCTAACCGTTCACCTGCTAACCGTTCGACACCTAACCAAGAATAAAGCCGACCTGGATTAAACAGATGTTGTGGGTCAAATGCTGCTTTAAGCGATTGATGCAGATGCTGAATGGGCGGTGATAGTGCGTTAAAACACTCGCTGTTATCGTTGCGTCTAGAGCCACTCAATTCTGCCTTTGAACGATATCGAGCCACATGCCCGCCGTGTTGCTTGGCAATTTGGGTTAACGATTCATGGGGTTCGTCAGTGAACACCCAACGGACGTTTCCCGCCCAATCGACCAATGTGTGTTCGAATTGCGTTATATGAGGGGCTGATGCATCAATAGATAAGCGATATAGATGTCCATCGTGACTGAAAAATGGATGGCGGAAATTGCGAATAGATCGCCAGAACAGGGATTGATGACTCAGCTTTTCGCCGCCAATGTTGTTTGAATAAACAGCCACGTTTGGCGCTGACCCCGCGAGTCGGATGTACAAATTCCCGTCGACCCACGCCGCGCCAGACAAGGGATAACCGCTGATGACCCATTTGCGCATGACCGTGATGGCTTGCTGTGTATCCATTTCAAGCATCAAGGTTTCTGTGGCTTCGGGTTTTGGCATCACTCTCAGGCTGATGTCGGTGAGTATGCCAAACGCGCCCATCGCACCGGCTTGCAGTCGAGATAAATCATAGCCAGCAACGTTTTTCATGACCTGCCCGCCAAACCTTAGGTGTTCACCAAAGCCGTTTATCAGGGTTACGCCTAGAATGGCGTCTCGTAGTGAGCCATAAAATGGGCGAGAAGCGCCGCTAACATTGCATGCAACGGTGCCTCCTAACGTCGCTTTTCCCTCGAATGCAGGTGGCTCGCCAACGAGCATTTGGTTGTTTTCAGCCAATATTGATTGTAATTCGGTAATGCGAGTTCCTGCCCGAGCCGTGATCACTAGCTCACTGGGGTGATAGGCGGTCACACCGCTGTGGCCACTGAGAGAAACAGGGCTTCCTATGGCTTCTCGACCGATAAAGGCTTTGGTGTTTCCTCCAATAATGTTGAGTGGCGTGTTATCAGCTTTGGCGTCCCGCACTTGTTCGCAAAGCGAAGCCGACATATCAGCCATTGGTCGACCCTCTTTGCGACAATGAATGTTTCATGACTGTGTGTTCTTGGCAGTGTTTGGGGGTTGGGATGCCTTTCCCTGGATTAAGTAGGTTGTCGGGGTCGAAGGCGGCTTTGACTCGAAGAAACTGCGCTAGCTCTGCATCATTGAATTGATAGTGCATCTGCTCGATTTTTTCTAGCCCAACGCCGTGTTCACCGGTAATACAGCCACCGGCTTCAACGCAAACTCGCAGGATATCCGCCCCAAACGCTTCCGTTTGTTCAAGTTCGCCCGGAACGTTTGCATCGAACAAGATGAGTGGGTGTAAGTTGCCATCACCAGCATGGAATACATTCGCAACGCGCAAACCATATTGTTCGGAAAGCCGATGGATTTCTGCTAAAACAGGGGCTAACTGCCGACGCGGAATGGTGCCATCCATGCAGTAGTAGTCTGGTGATAACCGACCGACGGCGGGAAATGCGGATTTGCGTCCCTTCCACATCAATGCCCGTTCTTCCTCGTTGTTGGAAACACGCAGTGACGTAGCGCCTGCGGATTCCAGCAGAGTTTTGGCAAGTTGTAATTGGTGATTCACGTCATCTGCAGTGCCATCGAGTTCGCAAAGCAAGAGTGCTTCCGCGTCTTTGGGGTAACCTGCGTGAGCAAAATCTTCAGCCGCTTGAATGGCGTACCGATCCATCATTTCAAGGCCAGCAGGGATAATACCGTCTGAGATGATTGCATTGACGGCGTTTGCCGCATTTTCTACCGTGTCAAAACCTGCGAGTATTACCCTTGCAAGTTCTGGAATGGGAAGCAGCCGAACAGTGATTTCCGTCACTAAGCCTAGCATGCCTTCAGAGCCAGTTAACAAGGCGAGAAAATCAAAACCCGCGATATCGGCACTTTTGTCGCCCACTTCTATGCGTTCTCCCTCTGCGGTCACGAATATCAATGAGACGATGTTATGAACCGTGAGGCCATATTTTAGGCAGTGAACGCCGCCTGCGTTTTCTGCTACGTTACCGCCAATCGAACAGGCTATTTGTGAAGAAGGATCAGGCGCATAATACAGACCATATTTTGAGGCCGATTCTGAAATGGCGAGGTTGCGAACTCCGGGTTGTACAAGAGCGAGGCCGCTTTCATTTTTGATATCAAGGATTTGATTAAGTCTCGCTAAAGAAAGAACAATCCCTCCCTCAATGGGCAGCGCACCAGCGGAGAGCCCTGTCCCCGCTCCACGAGCAACCACGGTCACGCTATGCTGATGGCACAATGCCATGACTGCCATCACTTCTTCTGTATTCGCAGGTAACACCACACAGGTTGGAAGAGAACAATAGACCGATAGCCCGTCGCACTCATAAGGGTGAAGGGTTTCTTTATCGACAATGATGAACTCACTGCCAACAATGCTCTCAAGTGCTTCAAATATGACGGCATCCATGTCAGCTTCCCTGTGTGTTGGTGATTGAATGGTAAAACGTTAGTCCATCCTGTGAGGGGGAGTTGCATAATCCTTATGCCATACTGAAAAAGTGTGGGGCGTGTAAGGTATTCACCGCAACTGCAATACGAGCGAGTTCTCATGATGCAGGATTCATAATGGCGCTTCACCTGATAGTGAAGGCAATTCACAATTGCGAGAGAGGGATACAAGGGTTGTTCTACAAGACTGTTGCGTAACATGTTGACGCTAAGATATTATTTTTGTTGAAGTTATATAGTTTTTCGTTCATTCATGGAGGAATGATGGATAGTTTGAAATTGAAAGTGCCCCCTGTTTTGCAGGTTATTTTAATATTACTGCTGATGAGAGGCATTGCGAGCATATCACCAGTCAGCCCGCTATTGGCGTCATATTCCAGTGTATTAAGCGTTGTGTTTTTGGTCGTTGGTGTGGTGTTCGGCGTTTCTGGGGTTGTGGCATTTCGTCGTCACCAAACCACAGTGAATCCAACATTAAAAACGGCTTCGACATCTCTTGTTCAGTCTGGTGTGTATCGTGTGACGCGTAACCCCATGTATGTAGGGTTGGCGTGCTTACTCATTGCTGCTGCATGTTACTTCGCAAATTTTTACACGCTACTTGGTTGTGTGTTGTTCATTTTCTATATGAATATGTTCCAAATAGAGCCTGAAGAAGTGTATCTAACCGAACAGTTCCCTGACGAATATCCTGAATACACGAGAAGGGTGCGTCGTTGGTTGTAGGCTCTATCGAATAACGTCACGAAGAAATCAGGTTTTGTTGCATGGCTAACTCACCGTTCTGTAACAAAACCGACCCTATGTTTGTTTAAGGCCATGGCTCTGTTTAAGACAATGGCGATTTTCTATACACTCATTCTTTTCTCTCACGAATTTGAATCTTTCGTCGATGCTATCAATTCCCGTTCCTTTCGTTGTTTCCCTGTTACTGATTATTGCTGCGGCACTTTTGTTTTTGACGTTGGGGAAATCAGGTCAAAAATCGGTGTGGTTCACGATACTGTGTGCGACATGTACCTTCGTAGTGGGAATGCGTTGGACGCTTGATCTTCAATGGGTGCGTTTTGTTCAGCCTATTTTGGCGTCTATGTTGCCCATTGCGGCTTGGTATTGCTTTGCCAAAGCGCATCACAATAAGCGGCCTGCTTTTTGGCATATAGGTTGGCCAATACTTATCGCCGTTTGTTCATTCAATTACGCGCAATGGCCTTTTGCTACCGATATGGCTCTAATTGCGTTGTATCTTGGTTACGGTGGCGCGTTGATTGCTTCCTCGTTGACAGTGCCCGAAGAAGTGCGACTGTCGAACGTGCAACGTGTTGTTGTGGCAGAACGTGTTGCGGGATCGATGCTGTTGTTTTCCGCGTCGATTGATAGCATGTTGTCGTTTGATTTCGCCTTCTACCGTGGCGAGCATGGACCCGCCATCATTTCTTTGTCCTATTTGATTTTGATCCCCATGGTTGTCGGCGCAGTTGCTATTGTCGGTTTCAGTACGTCGACGCGTGACAGGGATAATAACGCCGCAATGCCGCGCTCAACACCAATGCCTTTTCCGTCGTCTTTAGACGCCGATGGTTCAGAGATCGTTGATGTCACTGCCACAAACCCCTCGCCTGAAAACCATGCTCAAGTGTCAGAGGAAGAATCCGCCGATATCATGGCTAAATTCGACGGATTAATGCACATCAAGCAGACTTATCGTGACCCAGACATTACGTTGAGCCGATTATCACGCAAATTGGGTATCCCGGCTAAACAACTCTCTAGTGCGGTCAATAAGTGCAAAGGGGAGAATATCTCCAAGGTGATCAATGCGTATCGTATTGAACATGCTAAAACTCTGTTAGAAACAACAAAAGACAGTATTACTGAAATCTACTTGGCGTCAGGGTTTCAAACCAAATCCAATTTTAACCGAGAGTTTTTGCGTATTACGGGGCAAACGCCCAGCGCATATCGCCAATCCCTCCAATAGATTTGACCGTGGTAGATATTATTACCTTAGTCGCGGATGAACCGTGCAATATCTTCGTATATCGCCTCATGTAATGCGCGTCTGTCACTGCCAATACCATCTTTACAAATCACCCCATCACCAGGGACTTCTTCTTCAAGAATGGCTATCGCATTGGACTTACATAACTGCATGAAGCTAAAATGTGTCGCCTTTTCAAACACCTTATAGCGACGATTCTCTAGGGGAATGTGCTCGGCTAGATAGCCGGATTCCATCGCTTGAGGTAAGTCTCCAATATCAATGCCCGCCGCGAGGATTAACGATGGCTGTTGGATCTCATTTAAGCTGGTGGTGGAGAAACTTCGTGCTAGGCCAAGGTCTAGGATCACCACTCGTTTGATTCTGTGATCTGCAAGGTCATTTGATTCGGGTTCACCGTCTTGTTCTGCATCTAACCCTAGCTCTTTTGCCAAGCCACATGTGCGAGGATTTGGGTGGATTTTGCATTGTGTATTGAAGGCACTTCTATCAAACTGCGCACCCCCTAACTGAGCGACACTCCAGCCTCCAAGCGAATGACCAATCGCAGTGACGTCATCCGATGCGATGCTCTCTTTCCATACCGCATTACCTTCCAAATAATTCAGCACACGAATGAGATCTCTTGGGCGTTGCCACCACTGTGAAGATTGAGAGGGAGAGTGATCAAATGTTGTGGTTCCCGGATGATCAGGCGCGGCGACAATGTAACCTTCTTGGACTAATTTGTGGGCCAGCCAATTGAGGTTTCGCCAACTTCCACGATAACCATGTGACAATAAAACCAGAGGATGTTTGGCTGACATCACTTTTGCCTCTTTCACAACGCGTGTTCCTTCAAAGGCAATATTGTCAGCCACTAACGTCGCGGGAGCATTGTCGGTCGTTGGATACCACAGCGTCACATGGAGTGGGCGATTTGGTTCATCGCCGAGTTCAAATTGCGTAAATCCAACGCTGTTGGCGAGGGCATTCAGCGAAAATAGAGTCAGCAGCAGTGAGATAAGAGGCTTCATTGTTGGCGTTCCTTGTCGGCATTTCGATAATAGGTATATTCGTCGGAATACCTGTGCCGTGCGCCTCACAACCGGATCGAGGACGACCTAGAACCGATTCGAGTACTTATATGTGGATTGTCACTGCTACGAGTTTTGCTTTTTTGGCTATTCCAATTTCTCGATTTACTGATACTGTATATAAAAACAGTTATCGCTAGGTGCCTCCTATGCTGACGTCGCTATCCATTGCTAACTACCGCTCCATTATGTCGCTTACTATTCCGCTTGGGCCGTTGAACTTGATCACGGGATCGAATGGTAGTGGTAAATCGAATCTCTATAAAGCGCTGCGTTTGTTGGCGAAAACGGCGTCGGGTGGCGTTGTTAATTCACTGGCAGAAGAAGGGGGGTTGCATTCCACGTTTTGGGCTGGGCCAGAAGAGATTTCTGAGGCAATGAAGCGAGGTGATGTTGAGGTTGAAGGAACGCAACGAAAGAACGTCGTGCGTTTGAAGTTGGGCTTTGCGAGCGAGACGTTTGGTTATGCCATTTCGTTGGGGCTACCTGCGCCTCAACAATCAGCATTTATGTTTGATCCTGAAATCAAACATGAGTGTATTTTTAACGGTGATTATTTTAGACCTGCAAGTTCTTTAGTTGAACGCAAGGGTAGTGTGGTGAAAACCCGTCAGGGTCGCCAATGGGAAGTGATCTCTCAGCATATTCCCAATTACGACAGCATGTTTGATTCGCATTCAGACCCTGCCTCCGCGCCAGAAGTGTTCCATGTGCGTGAGATGATTAGAAGCTGGAGATTTTACGATCATTTTCGTACTGACAGCGAAGCACCCGCCAGAAAGCCACAGTTAGGCACGCGAACACCAGTGCTTCATCATGATGGTCGCGATCTTGCGGCTGCACTTCAAACCATTATTGAAATCGGTGATAAAGAAGCACTTGATCGCGCTATTGAAGATGCATTTCCTGGCTGTAAATTGCGTGTTGTGACGAAAGAAGATGGGCGATTTTCTCTCGAGTTCTTTCAAAGAGGGTTGTTGCGTCCATTAACGGGCGCTGAACTTTCTGATGGAACGCTGCGCTTTGTGCTCTGGATTGCCGCGTTACTTACCCCAAGGCCTCCCTCTTTGATGGTGCTTAACGAGCCTGAAACCAGTTTGCATCCCGATCTATTGCCTGCGCTGGCGCGGCTAATCGGCCATGCCTCAACGCACTCTCAAGTTTGGGTGATTTCCCACGCTAATCGTTTGATCAATGCGCTTAATGAACATCCTGATTGTCACTCCATTCAATTGGAGAAAGTGCTCGGTCAAACCGAAGTTCAAGGACAAGGTATGCTTGATGGCCCCAATTGGTATTGGCCCGATTAGCCTTGTCTTGCACGTTTGACGTACACCATACGTGATTAAATACGAAATTTTTTGCATAGCTAACTCCCTTTCTTACAAAGGAAAAAGAGGTCGATCAAAATTAATGTCCAAAAACGTATGCAATTCCGTATGTGAGATTATAAATCTGTGCCTATAATTATTGTGCTTCGGCAATATTCAGTTGAGTTAGAGGTGAGCTAGTTTGCATATCGATGCGTAACTACTTCACAGAGAGACGATTACAAGGAAAGCCAACATGCGGGTTCCGTTTTTTATAAAACTTTTACTTCCAATTTTGCTGCTAATGGGCTTGATGGCCAGTCCTGTTATTTCAGCGTTGTAGTTGCTGTGGATTCATCAAATAGAAAAACAGCCACCTTTTAGGTGGCTGTTTTTTTGCCTTCCGTTTGTGTTAAGACTGGCTTTCGAGGGAATTTACGTTGTCCAACGGATAGACGGATACCGCAATTTTAAAGGCTGCAGGGACGAAATAGAATGAAAGTAACGTGGTCAGTAAAGTACCGCCTGCGATGGCAATAGCAAAGGGAGGCCAGAATCCGCCACCTGCCAATATCAGTGGTAAAAAGCCCCCAATCGTGGTGATTGTGGTTGAGGTAATATGGCGACCACAGCTACTCACTGCATCAACAATCGCGTCTTTCTCACCTTGTTTAGCTGCTGGGCTCGCTTTCAGTTCGGCCAATATGACAATCGCTGCATTGATGGCCAGTCCAACAAGACCCAGTAAACCAATGATCACGGTGAAGCCGAACGGGTAGCCAAAAAACCAGACAGAAAGTAGGCCCAAGCCAGCGGCTTGTGCTCCTACCAGAAAAATAATGCCACTGAGCCTGAATGAGTTAAACGATACGACGACGACCGCTACCAACAAGGTGATAACGATGGTTAGGTTCGCCATGAGCTGGTTGACCGATTCATTACGCTCAGCGGATTCGCCACCAAATTCAATACGGTAGCTCGGTGGCAGTTGAATATTTGCCTGCTCAAGTTTTAAGTTAAATGCATTAAGTGCAGTTTGAGGCAATACGCCCGCCATCAAGTATCCTTCAATGACATTGACCCGCTCACCATCTCGACGTGGAATAGCGCCACGACTTGGTTCGACGCTTAGCTCTGCAATGGCGGTCAGGGGCAAGTCCATTTGGCCGCTTGCTTGTGCCAGTGGAAATCGAATCTGGCTAAGTTCAGACAAACTGGTTCGCGACTCATCATCCACTCTGACTCTCACGGGAATAGATTCTGTTTCCTCAATTACACTGCCTTGAACAATGCCAGACATGGAGGCATTGAGTAAGTTTGCGATATCGTTCAATGACATGCCTGTAAGCTGGCTAGCCTCTTCATTCACATTGATTGAAACTTTTGGTACACCCGGCTGCATGGTTTCACGAGTGTTGATGACATCAGGTGTTTGTGCCATCAGCAAACGGATTTCTTCACTGATCTCACGGAGTTTATCAAGGTTGGGTCCGTATACGCGTACCTCTAGCGGCGCGTTAAACGGGGGGCCTTGTTCAAGCTTCCTGACTAATATTTGAGCATGAGGCAGAGCGCGAGATAACTGATCTTGTAACTCAGGAATCATGACATTGGCGGCTGCAAAATCCTTGGCTTTCACCATGGCCTGAGCGAAATTTGGCGCACCACGTTGTCTGCCCATCATGTTGTAATAGAACGAGGGGAAGTTTGTGCCGACCACCCAACCGACGCTTTCAACGTTTTCATTCTTCGCCATGATTCGGTCAATTTCTTGTGTTGTTTCAAGCGTTGCTGTCATGCTGGCTTGGGGCGCAAGATAGACTTGGATCTCGAACATATCTCGGTCTGACGGCGGAAAAAACTGTTCTGTGAGTTGGCCTGCCGCCCAAAAACCCGAGGCCGGTACAACGAATACCAGTGGAATGGCAATCAAAGGGAAGCGTACGGCACCACGTACTGACGCACGAAACATCGCGCTAACTCTCGGCAATGAAATGCCCGCGTGGTACCAACGTGTGCTGGTATCTCCGGATGGAAGCCATCGCGCTGCAAAAGCGGAAACAATCAATTGCGATACCATGTATGAGCCGACGAGTGAGAAACTCACCGTAATGGCAATCGCGCCAACAAATTCGCCAGCTGGGCCTGGCATCAAGAAGATCGGTGCAAACGCTAAAATTGTGGTTAAGGTTGACCCGAGCAGCGGCAGCCAAAGGTGTCTAATCGCTCGCAGTGCTGATTCGAGCCTTTTCACTCCTTGTTGTCTGTAGTGCTGAATGGTGTCGACCATCACAATGGCGTTATCTACCATGATCCCGAGTGACACAATCAGACCCGTGACTGACATTTGGTTGATGGGAAGACCAGTAAAACTCATCATCGCTAGCGTAAAGGCTGACGCAATCGGCAGTGACAATGCAACGAGCAGTGCAGAGCGAAACCCTAGCGTAATGAACAGTACAATGAGCACTAATCCAAAGCCTATCAGCAAGCTTTGGACCAAATCGGAAAGACGGGTTTCGGTGTATCGAGCTTGTTTGAATATAGGTTCTAGCGAGATGTTATTCGGCAATTCGGATCGAAAGCGATTGAGCATATTGTCTGCCGCTTGTGTCCAGCGATCGACACGAATATCGCTCTGCATGCGAGCAGAGACAAGAACAGCGGGTGTACCATCTATTACGGCTATTTGAGACGGCGGAGAAGCGGCAGCTCTTTCGACCGATGCGATATCTTCAAGCCGCACAAGAAAGCCACTGTCATCAATCGCAACGGGCACTCGCTTAACTCGGTCAACAGAATCAAGCGCCCCTGCTACTTCTAGTTGAAAACGATTGTCCTTGCTGTGGAGCTCACCGGCGGCGTTCTTTGCATCAGCGCCAGAGATAGCGTTCGATAGGCTCAGTGCTGATTGCCCCAATGCACTAGAGGCAGCGACATCAAGCGTAACCAGAATTTCTTCATCAGGCAGGCCATGTACATCAACAAAGTCGGTGTCGGATAGGTTTCGCCATCGTTTAGCGAGCTCGCTGGCATAGCGGCCGAGGATTAATGGATCAGGATTGCTGTCACCTTGCCATTGCAGAGACACGATATAGGTAAAGGCATTGGAATGATCGTTGTCAAACTGTGGTTCCAGCGCACCTTGAGGTAGCTGTGGCGAGGCATCGCCGAGTTTGTCACGGATCTTTGACCAAACAGGTTCGGTATCAATGATATCGTCATTAAGCTCTACCGTGATAACAGAAATCCCCGGTTTAGATTGAGACTCGATCAGGTTGATTTCATCTAGGCCACGCAGAGATTTTTCAATTTCTTCAGTGACGAGTGCTTCGACTCGTTCTGCACTAGCGCCAAGATAAGGGGTGCTGATGGTTGCCCATCGATTGATGAGTGCTGGATCTTCGGCGCGGGGCAAGGTTGATAGCGCAGAGAGTCCTGAAACCAAAAGCAGAACCGTCATTAGAACGATCAAACGCGTATTTGTAAGCAGCTTTTCCATCATCATTGCTCCGCTGCAACGTTAACCTGTTGGCCGGAAACAATGCGATGGACGCCTTCGGTAACCACTAATTCACCGTCACCAATGGCGCCTGACACATAGGCATTGCTGTCGTCAGCATAAAGCACTTGCACCGAACGGCGTGAAATGTGGTGCTCGCCGTTATCATCTACCTCGGCAGCATAAATGTTCCACATACCACGTAATCCGTCGGTTATCCCAGTGATGGGCATCCAAAAGCCTTCGTTAGGCGTGTGGTGATCGTATTGAAGATAAGCCAGTTCGCCATTTAATGCGGACGTTTGT
This sequence comes from Enterovibrio calviensis DSM 14347, assembly GCF_000621165.1. Taxonomy (GTDB): domain Bacteria; phylum Pseudomonadota; class Gammaproteobacteria; order Enterobacterales; family Vibrionaceae; genus Enterovibrio; species Enterovibrio calviensis. Next base: position 186,217 of record NZ_JHZA01000007.1, read on the forward strand.
TCAGGCAGCAGGAACCTGAGGGTGACGGTGCGCGAGCGCATGTCGATGTCTGCGCCTGGGTTCATTAACTGAGCTGGGTATTGGTCGTCGCGAACGCGAATGATGGGATTAGTCATTCGATTGATGTCAGCTAACGCAGTAACAGGAACACCGATTTGTGCTTCTTTTTGTGAATCAGCCAATAGCGTCAGCGTTGGAGCACCAACATTAACAACATCGCCATGAGAAACGAATCGTTGGCTGATTTTTCCATTATAAGGAGCATATATGGTGGATTTTTCTTTGCGCAGTTCCGTCGAAGCCAATGAGGCATCAAGCTGACGGACATTCGCCCGAAGTGCGTCACGTTGGCTGGTCAACGAATCAATTTCTGCGTCGGCACTAAAGCCTTTCTTCTTTAGTTGGCGTTGGCGCTGAAGGTTGTTTTGAATGAGGTCAAGTTGGGCATCGAGTTGTTCTAACTGCGCAGATAACTGCTGTGTTTCGGTATCCAATAATTGGGTATCTAACGCGATTAATGGGTCGCCTTTTTTGACTGCATCACCCACATCGACCATCAGTGCATTCACTTTTCCGCCAAGTTCAAACCCGAGTTTGGCGTTTTGCCCTGCCTGCACTGTGCCGACAAATTCGCGATTCAAGGAATAGCCGGGAGACATTTCGACAACAAGCGCTGTAACCATCGGAATATTCGTTGCGTTTGTCTCGGGCTCAGCGTTGCTTTCACTGCCACAAGCTGACAATAACGAGAGCGAAGAGACCAAAGCAAACGTGGGGGCAAACCTATGCATGGCGAAATACTCAATGTCCGTTTAATATTAGACTAGACTGTCCAGTCCACTTTGATTAAAAATAGAGCAATCAAACTGGACTGTCTAGTTTGATTAGGCAATAATTTTAAGAAGTTTCATTCAAGGAACATCAATGACAACGCATTTGACTCAGCGAAAAGAGCGAAAGAGAAAGCAGATCCTAAGTGCCGCGATTGAGCTCTTTTCTAAGCAAGGGTATGGCATTTCTATGGATGCGATCGCTGAGCATGCTCAAGTGAGCAAGCAAACGGTATATGCGCATTTTTCTAGCAAAGATCAGCTTTTTGAAACCTGCATTATCGAGAAATGCATGAAATCAGGTTTGAACTGGGATTTGATGAGCGATGAGCGTTCAGCAAGTGATGTGTTGAATGAATATGGATGGCTTTTTCAAAACATGTTGCTGGGTGATGAAGCACGTAACACGTTTCAGAATACGATTCGTCAATCAGATACACATCCTGAAATTGCCAAAATCTTTCTAGAGCAAGGGCCGAAGCGAAATATCATTTTGCTGAGTGACTATTTCGGTAAATTGGTTGCCAATGGGCATCTTCCTCATTGTGAAGATACAGAAGCTGCAGCCATGCAACTTCTACTGATGTTACATGGTCGCTCTGTCTATTGGGGATTTTTTGGCTTCGATGCTGGCGAGGACGAGGACACTCGTCGTACTTATGTCCGTAAAAGCGTGGACGTTTTTCTTCGTGGCTATGGGTATGTATCACCAGAGAAATAGCGCCTGAGGGATTACCCGCTCACCATCAACGATTTGTACTCATCAAACGCAAACTGATCGGTCATCCCACTGATATAATCTTGCAGTAATCGGCAGCGAAGATAAAACTCCCAAAGGTCGGGATCGATTGGGGCGACAGCCTCTTTGCGCGCCAATGTGTAAGCAGCAACATGCTTACGCGATAGTTTGTTAAACAATCGACGTTCGACGGGGTAATAGCGTCCTTCACCTTCTACAATTTTTTGAAAATCTTCCAGTGGCAGGTCAAGCAAGGGACGATATTGATCGAGCAATCCGCCAATGATCTTATACCCCTGCAATTCCAACGTTTCGACTTCTTGGTCGTTAAAGACGTGGTTAATGGCCACTTGCTTGAACGTTTTGGCGATAGCATGAAATTGGCTGTCATCTTCAATCAGCGCACGGTTGAACTCTCCCGTGAATACGGTTTCGATATGGTCGATAAACTGATTTGCGGCATGGTTAACCAGCGGATGCACCATAACGACACGTAACTTGATGAAAAATTTGTGGGTTTTACTGATTTCGTCAACTTGCGCTTCGTCGTAAACGCGATTCAATAAGTCATTGAATGTTTGATTGCTTTTTATCGGGCGATTGTCGGGTTCGATGCCTTCATAGGTGCGTTTAAGGTGCTCAGTCAGTGCTTCTAGCGACAAAATCCGCTTTTCGACCGCATCTTCTAAATCCGCTAAGCAATAAGAAATATCATCTGCTGCTTCCATGATGTAGCTAAGAGGATGACGACAGTATTTCGCCATATCTAGCGTTGTCATCATGTCCTCAACATAGCTGGCTTCTGTTGCGTAGTAACCGACCTTTTTGGTGAGGTAGCTTTTGTCGCTCGGAACATCGTGTTTGTTTTCTGTCGCTGGGCGCGTGTACTTCAGTACGGCAGCGGCTTGGCTGTATGTGAGGTTGAAACGGTGCAGGGAGTGAACCAATCGAATGGCTTGTGCGTTGCCGTCAAAGTGACAAAGTTCATGCGTGAGAGGCCTAATTGACTCGGTTGGCAGGGAATCGGTTAAATTCACCATTGGCTTGAGCTGAGTGAGGTGCTGTTCAAACCAGCGGTTGATAGCATCTTCACCACAGTGCCCGAATGGAGGGTTGCCCATATCGTGCATTAAACAGGCCATTTCGACCAATGATTCGATGGCACGATCGAGGCCGTTTAGACCATATTGCTGTTTTTGATCGTCACTTAACTTATCGTAAATAGTGTGGACGATAAAACGACCGACTTGTTGCACTTCTAATGAGTGTGTAAGACGACTGCGCACGGCGGAATTTCGTTCCAAGGGGAAGACTTGGGTCTTTTGCTGCAAGCGCCGTATTGGCGCAGAATTGATGATGCGTCCCCGATCACTTTCTAAGGCTCGTTGAAGATGACTTCCAAATGGATGTGGTCGAGCGGAACTGACTTTCTTGCTGAAATCGATCGCGGACATCAAGGCTTCCTGACACTAAGAAACGTTATTTCATCACCTTAGCCGTGGAAAGGCCGAATGTATACATAAGTGTCCGGACATATACCCAAGTAACCTGAAGATGCTCGCTGAATCCTGCATCTTCAGGTTACTTGGGTATAAACAATTTATGGGCTAGTTGAAAGCCTGTGTTAGCACGGTGACACCGACCACCAAGCCAATGGTAAAGATGCTAAAGCCAAGCATGTACTGGTGTTTTCGATTAGGCGCTGACATTCTAAGACTCCCTGTGGGTATAACCGTTCTTTCAGCAAATACGATGCCAACAATGTATTAGATTTAATTAATTGAATATTAAGTGATTTAGTGTGAGTGGCCATTTTTAATGTCGCCATGTCAGAATGGTGGTTGGTAAAATTCACCACCATTTGGCAAAATTTTTGAGTGAGATAATCATGAGTTTGATTTCAGGTGTTCATCATGTCGCGCTGATCGTCAGCGATATCGAACGTGCTAAAGGGTTTTACATCAATGTGCTGGGATTAAGCCTTCTGGACGAGCACTATCGCGCCGAAAGGGACTCGTGGAAGGTGGATGTCGCTTTGCCTGATGGCAGGCAGCTTGAGCTGTTTTCATTTCCGGGTAGCCCGAAACGACCTTCTTATCCTGAAGCGCAAGGGCTGCGACATTTGGCGTTTCAATGTGTGGATGTTGAACAAGGGGTGAAGCAATTAGAACAGCAGGGCGTCGCTTGTGAGCCTATTCGCATCGACCCGTACACGTCACGTCGTTTTACATTTTTTAACGACCCCGATGGGCTGCCTTTAGAGCTCTACGAAGTTACTGTTGATGAAGTGTAAAATACTAAGTGATCTTTGTCTCACTTATGGTTCGGGCGGGTGAGTGCAAGCTTGGTAATATGTGACTAGTTGATATGCAATGATTGGTTAGGTAATGAAAGAAGTACGCCGTTGGCGGCGATTTGTCTGTAATCCGCGAGTGAAAGGCCAACTGCTTTGGGCCCACAAGTTTTTGCCTCGCGTGAATATTGTGATCACTGATGTTTCGGAGAAAGGCATCGGCTTTGTGTCCGAGTGGAAACTCGATGAAGGACCCTGTGAATTGCGGGTCAATTCAATGCCTATTTTCTTCGTGGTGATTAAACATAAAGGTGAGGCAAAGGTAAAAGGGCGCAAGATGTATCGTTACGGTATCGCATTGCGTCGCAAACTCCACTCGGTGCAAGTTGCGCAGTTTCGTGACGCGAGAAAGGCCGCGTAGCTGCCAAACCTATCGATAGATCCTACCGCCAATACGCACAGATTCAGGAATGGTTTTGACCTTTGATCCCCTTAAATAGAGATTTCCATCCACGCGAAGATCAGGTGGCAGGCTAGTAATGCCAGTGTTCGACAAATAGAGGTTCCCTTGCACATTTAGCCTTCTTGGGAGTGCAGTGATGGGCGTGTCCACCAAACTCAAATCCCCTTTTACTTTTAATCCTGCAGGCAGTACTGCGACTTTTGAACTGGTGAAATTCATATAACCGCCCACGTCTACTTTAGGTACGCGGGTAATTTTTGAATGTGAGGCGTTCAAGTAGCCAGAAACGGTCAGTTCTTTAGGTAGGCGGGTGATCTCACTGCCTTGAATATCAAGAAAACCTTTTACGTCTAGTGGCTCGGGAAGCTCCGTAAACTTGGCATTTTTCAGACGTAAGTTGCCGTAACCATCAATATAGCCATGCAGTTTTATCGTATCAACAAACCCAAGATTTTTCTTATTGGCTATTGCCGTGCTTGGCGCGAAAGCGATAACGAAGACAAAAAGGAAATAGCTGATCACTTTCAATGCAGGCGTCCTCTAGTGCAAATATGTTGTAAAGGTGTCATGACGAACTCTTTGTATTGTATACCTGAATGACGCCTCGATTCAGGTTACTTGGGTATCAGTGACGATCGTCGCGTCGTACAGAAGCAATAACGCTCACTCTATTGGAATGCAGTTAACTACTTGGACGGAGCCAGCGCCACTTCCAATGCATCGAGTAACCGTTGTCCGGTAGGGCCAGTATTTTCAATATATTGCAATCGCACGGGGGCTGATGCTGCCTTGAATGCGGCCTGCTCACGTTTCGTCAGTTTAATGATCCCCATACTGGGCTTGGATTTTTTGATGGCTGCTAACTGCGCGCTGTTGAGTGCCGTTTGCTGTTCAAAGATATAAGGGGTGAGCTCTTCAATCGTTTCATTCAGCATGCGTTTGTGAGCGGGTGATAATGATAAATACCAAGCCTGGTTCGCCAGTACGGACGTGGTGAACTTCTGTTGTCCCGCCCATATCAGATATTCAGTCACTTCATAGAACTTCATCTCTTCAATGGAGAATACTGGGTTAGTTTGCCCACTGACGATGCGAGCTTGTAGAGCGCCATACACTTGTGAATAGGGCATAGGGACGGGCGTTGCGCCTAATAGCTCAAAGGTTTTTATCACTAGCGATGAGTTCATCACTCGCATCGAAAACTCGTTAAAGTCAGTCGGCTTGCGAATGGGCTTATTCGTGGACCATACCATGTCACCTTCAAGGTAGAGTGTCATCAAGCGGAGATCTTTATCAATCAATGCATTTCCCACGATTTCATAAATCGTAGGGTTAGTGGCCAGCACGTCTTTGGTGTGCGCGTCGTTATTGGAATACAGATAAGGGATGGTAAACACCTGCATCTCGGGAATATACGCACCGAGAATGCCTACAGATGCATGGGTCAGTTGAAGCGTGCCGTTGGCGGTGAGGTTCGTTAAATCTTCTGATTCTCCCAGCATGCCATACGAATAGATATCGACTAGAACTTCGCCTTTAGATTTGTCTTCAACTTTTCGCTTAAAGGCTTGTGCGTAGATATCCTGAACGGAGCCTTCTATTTCCTCGAGACCAAAGCGCCACACTTTGGTTGAGCTTTCCGCGGCAAAGGCAGAGCAAATTGATAGCGATGCCAAAAGTACCGACATGGAGAGTGTTTTCAGATACCAATTTCTCGTCGTCATGTTTGCGTGTCCTTCGCGTTGGCGTATGCCGATGAATAAATCTTCCCTACTTAATGTGATAACCCAAAACGCATGTTGTCATCAGTGTAGTCAATGAGACATTGAGGGAATAAAAGCGTGTTGATGTCTGAATTTTGAATGTTATGAGGTGATTAATTGCGTCATACCTTTGAAATGATGTAGCAAATGTGAACAAAAAACGCGCACAGCGCTTGGAGCGAGGAGTGAAAGTTAACCATGATGGGTTTGGGATATTTCACGGCAAGAATAAAGTGGAAATCCTCTGTATCTTATTATCGAATAAGGAAATTCATCATGCACAAAACCATCATGAAAAAAACCATGGTTTACTCAGCGGTAGCTCTGAGTGTCGCGATCGCACTGCCTGCGTGGGCAGTCGATTGTAATGTTCTCCCAACGTGGGATACGAATGACGTATACAACGGTGGCACGCAGGTGACTCATCAAGGGGATGCGTATAAGGCCAAGTGGTGGACAACTGGAAAGAATCCAGCCGAAAACTCTGGCCCGTGGGAAGAGTGGGAAGCATTAGGTCAATGTACCACCACGGGTAACGCTATCCCTGTCGTTTCTGTTACCTCCCCACTTAATAATGCCCAATTTACAGACGGTGACACCATTTCTCTATCAGCTACCGCATCAGATACTGATGGCGCAGTGGCTGACGTTGAATTTTTCGCAAACGGATCAAGCGTTGGTGTGGCAAATGTTGCACCGTACACCTTGGAGTGGCTAGCCACAGAAGGGCAGTACACCATTAAAGCTGTCGTAACAGACAATGAAGGCGCAAGCAGTGAGCAGAGCGTGCAAGTCAGCGTTGTCCCTGCTGACTTTGGTTTCCCTCCAACGGCGCAATTGACCAATCCTACTAGCTCGTCACAGCTCAAAGTCGGTGACAACGTATTGCTGCAAGCGACTGCAACAGATGCTGATGGCCCGATCGCGAGTGTGGATTTTTATGTCGACAACAAAATAGTGGGTACCGACGACACTGAACCTTACGAATTGAACTGGCCTGCGGTAGAAGGCAGCCATACGTTTAACGCCAGAGCGACAGATCAAGATGGTCTTTCTGCTTGGGCGGGTGAAGTGACAGTGAGTGTTGCTGGTGAGGCAGTCGGTGGCGGCTGTGCTGGTGTGCCAACGTACAAAGCGGGTACCTCTTACGCTGCTGGCGCTATCGTACAAAATGGTAACTACAAATATCAGTGCGATGTGTCAGGTTGGTGTTCATCTGATGCCGCATGGGCTTACGAGCCGAAAAATGGTCAGTACTGGACGGATGCATGGACGGAGTTGGGCATTTGCGCCATCGTTCCTACCGTCACATTTACTGCGCCATCCAACAACGCCACGGTGCTTGCCGGTGAATCGCTGGTAGTGTCGGCTGATGCAACTGATGCTGACGGAAGCGTTGAAGGCGTTGAGTTCTTTGCTGCAGGGCAAAGCATTGGTGTAGATACGACTTCGCCTTACAGCGTGAATTGGTCAGCTCAAGGTATGGATGAAGTTAGCTTAAGTGCAGTAGCCACCGACAACGAAGGTAACACTGGTACAGCAGGTGTGTTGATCAATGTCAGCGATCAACCTTTGGTAGCGAGCCTAACTTCTCCTTCAGCAGGCAGTTCTTATGGCTTGGGTAAAGTGGTTTCACTCTCGGCAGAAGCCAGTGCACTTAGCGGCAGCGTCACGAAAGTCGACTTCCTTGTTGATGGTTTGGTTGTTGCAACGGATTCCAGTGCGCCATACAGCGCAAACTGGACACCTGGTGGTGTGGGCAGCTTTACTGTGTCTGCGTTAGCAACAGACAGCAGCGGCTTAACAGCAGCAACTCAGGGTGCGACAGTGAAAGTGTTTGAGCAATCAGCAGTGAAACATAAGTTGATTGGCTACTGGCATAACTTTGTGAATGGAGCAGGCTGTCCGTTGAAACTCAGCGAGATGTCAGAAGCGTGGGATATCATTGATATCGCATTTGCAGAGAACGATCGCAACAGCAACGGTACTGTGCATTTCAACCTTTATAACGGTGATATTCGCAGCACCTGTGCACCGTTAGATCCGCAAGTCTTTAAGCAAGAAATGGCCGCGTTGCAGGCGAAAGGCAAAGTGTTTGTTCTTTCTTTGGGCGGTGCAGAAGGCACCATCACACTTAACACTGATGCTGACGAAGCGGCGTTTGTTTCGAGCTTGACTGACATCATTAAAGAGTGGGGATTTGATGGGCTGGATATTGACTTAGAAAGTGGATCTAACCTGGTTCATGGCTCTCAAATTCAGGCAAGACTGCCACGTGCATTGAAACAAATCGAAGCCAACATGGGCGGAGATATGTACCTGACAATGGCTCCTGAACATCCATATGTTCAAGGTGGTATGGTGGCGTATACCGGTATTTGGGGCGCTTACATTCCATTGATTGATGCGCTGCGCGATACGCTCGATTTGCTGCATGTTCAACTGTACAACAATGGTGGTTTGCCTAACCCGTATCTTTCAGGTGCTGCACCAGAAGGGTCTGTGGACATGATGGTAGCGCAATCTAAGATGTTGGTAGAAGGGTTTGAATTGGCAAACGGTACGCAGTTTATGCCGCTTCGCGATGACCAAGTGGCAATTGGTTTACCGTCTGGGCCTAGTTCTGCAAACTCCGGCCAAGCACCAACACGTAACATTCTTGATGCGTTAGATTGTTTAACCAAAGGCACGGGCTGTGGCACGGTTGTTCCTGCATTTAACTATCCGAATTTTGGTGGTGTGATGACATGGTCAATTAACTGGGATCAGCATGATGGTTATAACTTCTCTGGCCCTGTTGGTGACAAGCTAAAAGCGATGAATACAGGTCAGTAACACTCAGATGACATTCAACCTACTTTACGCGTAACCGTGTAAAGTGATGACAAAAGTCGGTAACCCTAGGTTGCCGACTTTTTCTTTTTTCAACATACCGCTTTGTCTCGTAACCATGACGTTAGCGTCGGTTTATCCTTCATATACTCTGCGTTAGGTCACCAGAGATACATAAAGTGATGAATCACGTTGTGGGAAACAAAACATTCAGAGGGCTTTCTTACCTCTTTTCTCAACTGCCAAAGTCTGAGAAGTGGTTGCATGTGATAACCATGACATGGGTGATATATCAAATTGTCACGGCATTTGGCATGCATGTTCAAGGCGACACCTCCCACACTCAGATTACCTCAGTTGATGAATTACACATGTATGGTGGACTTGGCCTGATGTTTGTCGGCCTAATATTTTTCATTGTGGTTATCCATCGTCGTCGTTTGACCGATCTTTACCCGTGGGCATTTGGAAAATTTGGCGCAATTCAGCAAGATGTCAGAGCTTTGCTTAGATGGCATTTGCCCGAACCGCAACACGGAGGGTTAGCCGCGACAGTAGAAGGTCTTGGATTGTTAGCACTGTTTCTGGCGATTTTCACTGGCGCATGGTGGTTTGTTTTGTTTGCTAAAGGCAGTGCGCTTGCTCCTGATTTTCTATCGTTTCATAAAACCGCGGTGGGCGCGATTGAAGTCTATGTCTACGGGCATGGCATTTTTGCTCTGCTGCATTTGGCCACTTGGTGGCGTCGCTAAGACGTTGTCAGCTGTTTCTCTTCCCGCCTTTTTGTTTTCGATTCCTTTCAAAGCCTCGGATGCGTTCCGCGTCAGTTGACTAACACGTCAATGGATAGCATTCAGCTAAAAACAATATGCAAATAAGTGTCTATAATTTCGTCAAAGCGAATATTTACCAAAAATAATATTCACCTTGCAAATAATAGAGGCGCGCTCGATGAAAACATGGAAGGAACAGGAAGTTGCTGAATTTGCTGTCGCAGTGATTTCGAAACGGTCTATTGCTGGTGTTGGTGCTGAGTATGAGAAATCAGGCAAGGGCAATGATTGGCAACACTGTGTGAAACTCAACCTCGAAGGCTTCAGTGATGCACGAGTCTTGAGCCTCGACCATATCTGGCAGGATATGTTTGAGAACAGAAAAACAGAGTTTTCGGGCGAGGTGCTGGCAACCGAAATGATTGAAAGCAGTGGTGAAGCTGTGCAGCTAAAAACCCCTTATGAAGTTGAAATTCGTGTGAGTTACTAACACAAAGCCTTTGGGCTCCAGTCTTGCACCTTAGCGGCATCGTGATAGATGGTTGCGTGGTTAAGGTGCATGATTTGACTTATTAAGTACATGACTTTGGGTCAGCAAGCTGCTGTTAGTATACTGCGCCACCACTCAAGACCTCACAATCACGCCATGCCATCGATGCCGCTTCGTTTTTAGGTTCTTCCAACACCGTAAAACTGACTCTCCTATATCGGACTTGATGTGAATTCCTCCTTGCTCGTCAAGAGTTTTAAAAGCGCGTTTAAAACAAAATGATATATACCCAAGTAACCTGAAGATGCAGGATTCAGCGAGCTGTACTGACGTTATGATCAAGGCGTCACTTTGCCGATGTAGTGAGCTCCAACAAAAAGGGACAACACCGAGCATGGCGTCAGTAAACTCGCCCGAAGGGAGGCCCTCAGAGCGTCCACTTCATCGTTAAATTCCTGTGAAATAGAATGACTATTCCTACAAGAATTTGCCTTGAATTGAACACTCTGATGGCCTCTGAAATCGAACATCTTCAGATTACTTGGGTATAGATCTCAGTTAACATGTACGAGAGTTAATTTGTCGCGTTGTTGCGTTTTTTGGCTCGTGGCTAGAGCGTTGGGCTGAACTCGGCGACTTGCGCTCAAAGCGCAGCCCCTTCATGCCAATCCCAACTATATTGAGCTGACACTGATATACCCAAGTAACCTGAATTCGCTATTTTCAGGTTGCTTGGGTATATAAGACCAGAGCATGATTTGGTGAACGGACGCTCTTTAATTTATTTTTGGGAAGATAGATGCTCAGATTAACGTTGTTGGGAACGGGAGCTGCAGGAGGCGTTCCGTTGTACGGATGTGAATGTAGCGCATGCAAAAGGGCGAGGGAACAAGCAGCGTTCGAAAGAAAACCTTGTTCGGCCATGCTCGAATGGGGGCGAGGTGGTGTAAAAGAGCGTCTGTTAATTGATGCAGGGATAATGGATCTTCACTCTCGTTTTGCTGCAGGAACCTACCATGGTTTCCTGCTAACTCATTTTCATGTTGATCATGTCCAAGGCTTGTTTCACTTGCGGTGGGGCAATACGTCGCCCATCCCCGTTTGGTGCCCAGATGATCCGCAAGGTTGTGCCGATTTGCTGAAGCATTCGGGATGTTTGGACTTTAAACCGCTATTTCAGCATGGCGAGTCATTCCAAATTAATCGACTAACGATCACCCCACTTGCGATGAAGCATTCACGCCCAACTATGGGGTTTGTGTTCGAATACGGGATTATGAGTGTGGCCTATTTAACCGATACCGATGGGTTACCGGCACAGACGTTAGATTGGCTTATGGAGCGACCTCGTCTTGATGCCATTGTAATGGATTGTTCCTTTCCTCCGGATAGTGACAATGAAAATCACAGTAATCTAGAAACGGCGCGTCAATTGAATGAAAAGCTAAAACCCAAAGAATTTATCATTACTCACCTTAACCATGACCTTGACCGATGGCTGATGGAAAACGGTGTGCCTAGTTGGGTGACAATTGGACGTGATGGATTGGAGATATAGGCGCAATCTTCCTAACATTGGACGGCCGTAATGCGTGACGTGGTATTGCGCCTTTTTATAAGGCGCAATCATGCTGCCGTCGTGTCATTTATATCTAGTTAGCGATGGCTAGTTGGCGACGGTTAGTTAGCGATGGCTAGTTAGAAACTGAACGGTAAAACAGTCGCTCATACGGCTTTCCATCAATGAGTCTTGCCATGCGTGAAACCACAGCGACAAACACCAATGCGAAGATGAGCCTTCCCCAGAAAATGGTGTTGAAATCAGCGCCAATCACAAGCATCAATAACGTGTCTTCAATCAGGCTATGTAAAAGACCAAGCAGAGTGATGGACGTGAAAATGTCTCGCGGAGGAATATGGCCTTTTTTGGCTTCATTGATCAGCAATCCTCCCCCGTAAGAAAGCCCAAGAGTGATGCCTATCAATGTCAGGTTGGTGGCTTCTCGACTAATCCCAAGCAACCGCAAAAACGGACTCAATGCCTTTCCAATTAAGCGCTCAATACCCAATACTTTAAGGAGGTTGAGTACGAAAATAAGCGCAAAAATAATCACGAAAACTATCGCAAGGTTTTGCACCTGATTGATCGCCCAGTCGGTAAGTGAAACTTTGCCGGAACTTGCGGCTTGCCAGATCATGTGTGCAGGATCTTGTAATGACCCCGTTGCTTGATAGATGAGTTTTAAAATCCACGCTAAAAGCAATGCGCCGCCTACGCGACAAAACACTGTCCACCAAATCGATACGCCGGATTTCTTTGCCAATCCCACTTCGATTGGCATGGAATGGGCAAGTAAGATCATGCTGCTTAGAATGGAAGCTTGCGCCACCGTCATTGGTACATCGAAGTTGATGAGTACGACCAATGCCGAGTATATATTAATGAACATTGCAGTCGCCCAAACCAATCCCATTTCGCTTGGTAAGCCGACAAATTGCATGAGTGGGGCAATCAGGTTCGAAAACCAAATAACACCTCCAAATTCCTCAAATATCTTCACTACGATGATGGTGGGGATCATTATTTTATAAAGCGTTGTAGCGACTTTGACGCTGTCTTTAAATGTCTGTGTTAGAAATCCCGTTACGCCGTTCATACTGTCCTTGTTATTGCTTGAGAGGTGAGAGCAAATTGCTTGGGTATGGAGCCAATGCCTCATCCTAACTCACTTTATTTGTTGTGTATTTCCTATGATTGCGTTGATCGAAAAAAGACAGAATGCGGTATTACATTTCACACATACTCAAAAAGAACGAACCATGGAATTGAATAAAGCAGACATCAACGCAATGGACGATCGCTACCGTGCCAAATTCATCAACAGTCTTTCTGGTTTTAAAAGCGCAAACCTTGTTGGTACAACGGATGGCAAAGGCAATCATAACCTTGCCATCGTGAGTTCGGTCTTTCATATCGGCGCAAACCCACCGCTAGTGGGAATGATTAGCCGCCCGCACACGGTGACGCGTGACACCTTGGAAAATATTCAAGCAACAGGTATGTACACCATTAATCAAGTTTCTGCTGATATCTGGAAGCAAGCGCATCAGACGTCAGCGCGTTATCCTGCCGAAGTCTCTGAGTTTACTGAGGCAGGGCTGACACCGGAATATGTAGATGGGGTGGCAGCTCCCTATGTGGCAGAGAGTCGCGTTAAATTTGCATTGGAAGTGCGTGAGGTACAGACCTTGGCAATCAATGGCACTGAGTTGATCATCGGAGAAATTGTTCAGGTGCTGGTGGATGAAAAGGCAATTGCTGGTGATGGCTACATTGATATTGAAGCGCTAGAGACGGTTGCGATTTCAGGGCTGGACAGTTATCACGACACACGCCGTTTAGCTCGGTTAAGTTACGCAAAACCGAACATAAACGTCGAAGAGATTGAGTGAAATTATGAGTTGGATGTCTCGATGCGGGGGTCGTTAGATAGCCCCGCCTTCAGGGACCACAATGGGTAAATCCATACAGCCATAGTCCAATCCAAATTGGCTCAACAGGCAGGTGAGTTGACCACGATGATGGGTTTGGTGGTTGAAGAGGTGCTGACAATATTCCCCAACCAGCTTGGTCAGTCGTTGGCCTTCAGTATTGGTGTAATGAAACGGCTCAGAGGTGACTTCGTCAGTCAAGTGTTCAACCATCTCGCAGATAATGGCATCCAATTGATGTCGGAGCGGGATGAAGCCCGATAGCGTGGTTGCAAATGTGTCATCAACTTTGCGTGAAACCGGAAACCCTGCGAGGGATGTGTCATCGAGCCCACCGACATTATTCGCGGCAAGTCGCTGAAGCATGATCAGATCACCAAACATAATGTGATTCCAGTGATCAAGCGCACTAGGGAAAAACGCGTGTGTATTTTGGTTCAGCTGATCTTCGCTAAGGTGTCCACATATGTCGAGAAGGTTACTGTTAATACGCTGATTGTATCGCGCCATCATTCTCAGGTTGGCTTGTAGTTCCATATTTTACTCCCTGTTCATTTATGCCAACGCTAACGTACTCTGTGGAAAATTTCGCGAATAAATCTTAGCCAACGTCACTTTGTTGAAGATTACGCGAAGCAATTGCCACTCTGACATCGCAAGATCAGTAATCCTTTGATAGGGATAGCGAGAGTGCCCCAAAAAGAAGACCTGATGGCCATTTATCCCAGCATATTACAGAAGCCAAATCCCCACAGGCCAACGGTCGACTACTCTGACCAGAAGAACTTTCATTGAAAAATCGAACGTTCGTGCTATTAATGAATAAGCGCAATACAGAAGAGAGTTATGAGCAAGAGAAAGCAGACCAGAGAACAGATATTGTCGATCGCATTTGAAATGGCGAGTCGGGAAGGGCTTGAGAGTTTAACCATTGGTGAGCTTGCAAAGCGTGTTGGTATGTCAAAAAGTGGGTTGTTTGCTCATTTTAATGCGAGAAGCAATCTTCAAGCTGCAGTGGTGGAATATGCAGGCGAACGATTTGCGGAACGAGTCATTGCACCGTGCCGTGATGCATCACATTCTTCCATCGAGGCCAAAATTCGTCATATGTTGGATAACTGGCTGACTTGGAATGGCTCTTTTCAAGGCAGTTGTATGTTTCTGGATGCATGGCGTGAAAGCCATACTGAAGACGACCCGATGCAGCACGCTCTGGAAGCAACGATTAAAAAGTGGCTGAACTACCTCCATATTCAATTCGAAAGAGGCATTGAACTGGAAGAGTTTGAGCAAAGCCTTGATTGTTGGCAAACCGTTTACGAATTGTATGGCCTGTATTTGAGTAGCCATTTGTTCAGAACATTGGGACTTGAAGCTGATGGCGGTCAAAAGTTTTGGACCGGCATTGACGAGCTGTTTACGAGAGTGCGGGCAAAAAAGTAATCACTCTGTTTGTGACGACGCAATTTGAAAAAACACTACTGATTGTTGATGCAATTAGAACATTCGTTGTGTTCGTTATTTTGCCTTTAAAAAGCACGACCGTACTATTTAATGAGTCATTTTATCGTACTGAGCCCAGTTTTTTGGGGCTTGGTTTAATAAAAAAGGGATAGCAACATGAGTAGCAAAATATACTTTGGGAAAAACAAACGATTCAGCTTTCGACGCAGCGCGCTGAGTGTTGGGTCTCGACTTCACCATCGTATTGCGCCAAACCATGCGCTCAAAACGGCGCGTCGTATTTTCCTCACTCCGGCCAAAGGGAAAGAGAACAATCCAACGCCAAATGACATGCTGATCGAGGCATTGGATACCGCTGAAGGGAAAATGATGACGTATAAGCTCGGCAGCGGACCTACATGGGTGCTGACTCATGGCTGGTCAGGGTCGGCGAACCAGTTCTTCCCGTTGATGGAATATATCGCTGAGGCAGGCTATACCGCTTTAGCTTATGACCATCCAGGTCATGGAAGAAGCGAAGGAAAAGAAGGGAGCATTCCCGCATTTTTGAGCGCGCTGGATGGAATCTTAAATCAACAAAAACAAGTGGAAGGGGTTATAGCACACTCAATGGGTGGGGCGACGTTGCTCGAAAGTGAACATCAAGCATTAAAAGGAAAGCCCGTCATTTTGGTTGCGCCAGTTTTAAAATATTGGGAAAACTTGTTTGGTACGGTAGAAGCTTCTGGTTATTCGATGAAGCTGTTTCATGCAGTGGTGGCAGACGTCGGCAAGCGATATAACACGACCATTGAGAGCATTGATCCGTTTGAAAAGCTCGGTAAACGTCAATCACCCGTCACGATTGTTCATGATAAAGGAGACAAGTTCGCGCCATTTTCTGTGTCTGAACTGGCAACAGAATTTGCTCATGTTTCTTTGGTGGCAACCGAAGGGTTAGGGCATGGGCGGGTGCTAAAAAGTGATCCGTTGAAACAAGCGTTTGCGCAAATTATTAGGCAATCTTAATTCCCTTTTACTGTTGATGAATGTGTTATGATTTGGCATGAATTTGACTCATTCGCTAAGGTTATCCGTTGAAAAAAATTGCTGTTTTTGTTGATGTGCAAAACGTGTACTACACAACTCGACAAGCCTATGGTCGTCAGTTTAACTATCGCTTGTTGTGGAAGAACCTTGCACATATGGGCGAGGTCGTATCAGCGACGGCTTACGCGATTCGACGAGATGATGATCAGCAAATTAAATTCCAAGACGCACTCCGTCACATCGGATTTGATGTGAAATTAAAGCCGTTTATTCAACGCAGTGATGGCAGCAGTAAAGGCGACTGGGATGTTGGGATCGCGATTGATGTGATTGAAACGGCACCGAACGTTGATATGGTTGTGCTGTTGTCCGGTGATGGCGATTTTGCATTGTTGATGGATCGCGTTCGTGAAGGCTACGGCAAAGAAGCTGTTGTGTTTGGTGTGCCTTCATTAACGGCAAATGCTTTGGTTAACAGCGTTGATCGTTTCATTCCAATTGAAGACGATATGCTGCTCTAACAGACACTGGTAAGCGCCACTAAGAGCATGAGATTTAACCTACATCGAGGTTTTTTGCGACCAAGTGGCGTTTTAGAAGCAGTAGGTCTGGTTCCGTTTCCACGCCAGATTGAAGCGTAAACCCCAGCCGGAAAAGAAGCGCTAAACTGCGTATATTCTCAGGGAGGGTAATCGCAACAATCTGGTGAAGCCCCAGTGCATTTTCAGCCAATTCTATTACTGCTTCTGCAGACTCATAGGCGTAGCCTTTCCCCTCGTATTCTGGGAAAAACCCAAACCCCAGGTCGATGTCATCTAGAGTGTCTCTTTTGATCAACCCGCAGATACCGATAGGCAACTGACTCTGTTTTTCTTCAACCGCAAATAATCCCATGTAAGGCTGTGCATACATAGGGATCAGCGTGGCTCGAAGATAAACCGCAGCATCAATATCACTTCGGATGTTCTTATCGCCGACAAAGCGCAAAAATCCTTCGGTGTTATATAAGCGATTGATAAACGCCGTGTCATTTTCATTGAAGCACCTGAGATGTAAACGTGGCGTCTCTAATCGGGTATCAGGCATCGATCTTCCTTGACGAAAAAACGCCCATCAATGCGGGCGTTTATAATTATAGCTGTATATACCCAAGCAGCCTTAAGATGCTCGATTTCAGAGGCCATCAGAGTGTTCAATTCGAGGCAAATTCTTGTAGGAATAGTCATTCTATTTCACAGGAATTTGACGATGAAGTGGACGCTCTGAGGGCCTCCCTTCGGGCGAGTTTACTGACGCCAGGCTCGGTGTTGTCCCTTTTTTGATGGAGCTCACTACATCGGCAAAGGGACGCCTTGATCATAACGTCAGTCAAGCTCGCTGAATCCTGCATCTTCAGGTTACTTGGGTATAAAGGCAAGGTAATTGATTACTCGCAACTTTTAAAACGAAACAAGATAGGAGTGGCTGGATTCATCAAGGTTGATGACCAAGGTTTGCTCAGATTCACTACTGCTCATTGGCACCCATCTGGCGTATAACTGCTCCCAATTGCCATTTACTTCGATATCGACGTCTGTGGTTAAGTCTGGGTAAATGGTTGTGATTCGCGACAGTGGGTCAACATCAACATCGCCGTTGGCGTGAATGTAATCTGCTTGCGAGAAAATGTGCAGCGCACCGGACGTCGAACCGCTGTAATTGACGCTCAATTGAATGGTTTGCCCTATACAGAATTTAAACGCACGCGCGGCCACAATATCATCGGTATTGGTTAGTGTCGTTGCTTCTGCAGATGGCGACGAAGATGTTACGTCGCTTCCACCGGTATTGCCGGTATCTGCAGCACTGCCAGTGGTTCCACCTGATGCGTCACCACCACCGCCTCCTCCACATGCAGTTAGAATCAGCGGCAGGGCAATCAAATTCAACCTTTTCAATATCATGTTCATTGTATTATTCCTCGTCTGCCAGTGGGGCAATGACTTTGTTGGATGTTGCCGCTTCATACCATGCCGTGTTGGTTTCGCCACTGCTTGTTACCCAATCAGCAAACGTGGTGAAGGCATGGCTGATGTCGGTGTTTTCCAAAGGGTGGCTCCATTCATCACGAATGTTGATTGACCACGGCATGTTGTTTTCTGTCAGGAAGTATTCTGAACCGCCGGAGTTGTCATCATGGACATTGAAGAACGCATTGTTCATGTCGCTGGTGCCGTCGAATTGTTTCAGGTGTAACTGCCAACTGATACCAGGGGGGGACGCGGCGAAGTCACCGTGATAAATGCCGTCTGACGCAAAAATGAAGGGGTCGTAAGGCGGGTAGCCAACCAGAGCACGCGCGACAGGGGTTGTCAGCTCAACATTGAGTTGGAAGTCGAGACGACTTAATTGCGAATCGACACAGGCTGTTTGTGTTCGATAGAACGGGCAGCCCTCAGTAAGAACGCCAAGCGTTTCTAAATCATCACGCAGGTTTTCAGACACGATCAGCACGGTTTCGCCAGAGTTAGCTTGCTGAATGGTGTGCGCCACGTCGACACCATTACGAGTCAGCGATACTGAAGCGATATTGGTCGGGTCAACGTTTGGTAAGTGCAAGGCAAAGCCATTCGAATAACCCGCGCCCATCGCCTGCAATGAGTAATCGGCTGTAATGCTTTTTAGCTCACGCTGACCATTCATCTGTTCGGTGATTCGATAGCGCCACACGACATCATTGAAGTCGTAGTCACCTTTGAACGGCCAATTATCCTCATAGGCTAACGTCGCGTACCCATCCGCACTTGGGTAGACAGAGGTGACGGTGATATCGGGATTATTCTGCTGAGTGAGCACTTCATATTTTGAGTCGGTTGAACCGTCAGGGTTTACACCATCAATCGCCTGAAAAGGCGTGATCTCAACGGTAAATATCAAGTCGTTAAAATCGTTGTCACCTTGAGGGCGTTTGATGTCTTCAAATGCAAGAACCAAAAAGTCGTTTTGGGTATCAATAAATGCCACGTTGTGTCTGCGCCACTCAGAGGTACTTTCTGGATTCAAGGAAGGGTAGCTATAGAAGGGAGTGCCAAATTTCCCGAGATAAGGAACGCTGTTGTAACCCCATCCCCACCCCCAACCATTTGAAATAATAAAGAAACCGAGGGTTTGGCCCGCTGTAAGTTCAACGCTGAGGTCAATGGTGTCACCTTCCGCAAGCTCGCCTTGGCCTGGCTTGGAAGCATTTGGAAAGATAATCATGTGTGTTGGTACGTCGTCTATCGATGCGGGAGGATTATCGGTGTCGTAGACGAAGTAACCCAATACGTTTCGATAGCCCGCACCTTCGTTTAAGAAGGTAACGCGAGCAGACGCGAAGGGTGCGCCACCTAATTCATCGTCAATATCAATACTGGAGTATTTTCCTGAGTCGATAAAATCGCTGTTAACGACGCTGCCTTCAGGGAGCATGGAATAGACGTTGTCTAATGTATCTTGCGGAAGTTGACCTGAAATTGAGTAAACTTCGTTGGGTTTGCCCAGTGCTGAATAATTAGACGTGTCAGAGCCTGATTCGAAACTCAAGTCCTCCGCTGTTAATGCGTAGGTGCAACTGCTGACAATGTAGCTACTCGCAATGAGTGTTTTCTTCCACGACATACCAAACCTCCAATGATAATCCTTTTCAGACAAAGCAAAAACGATGCCGAAATTAAAAATCAATATAAACAGTGTCTTGAGTGAGGTTTGATGTTTGGGAAGATGCTTGGCGGAGAGGGTTTACCACTTTGAGAATAAAGCTGATTGTCGTAATGAGAAATTGCGGGGATAAAAAACGCCCCAATCACGGGGCGTTTAAATCGGCTACTTTCCGGCGATATTCAATCGCGCAAAGCGGATCAAAGGAGCAAAGAAACATCCATCATAGTTTGGAATGACAGTGTTCCCAACCGCTTCCACTTCCTTGATCATGGTGTAGAAGTTGCCTGCCACTGTGATGCCTCGAACGGGCTTCAAGCGTTTCCCGTCCCTGCACAAGAAGCCACTCGCACCGAAAGAGAACTCTCCGCTGATGGCATCTGCGCCAGAGTGAACACCTTGTAGTTCGACCAACTCAAGATATTCGCCTGCCGTGACTTCTGCTTCACTGCTTGTGCCT
The DNA here is from genome assembly GCF_000621165.1 of Enterovibrio calviensis DSM 14347. Taxonomy (GTDB): domain Bacteria; phylum Pseudomonadota; class Gammaproteobacteria; order Enterobacterales; family Vibrionaceae; genus Enterovibrio; species Enterovibrio calviensis. The sequence continues at coordinate 206,523 of NZ_JHZA01000007.1, forward strand.
GCCGAAATCACATCGTGGCGTGATGACACGCTCAGCGTTCCTTTGGCAGAACGACCCGCATTGGCGGTATGTGCAGCGCCAAAATGCGCCGCTGTGGCGGAGTTGTGTAGCAAGCCAACGAGCTTACCTTCTTCAATCAATGGCGTATCAGAAGTGGCGAACCCTTCACCATCAAATGCTTTGATGGAAAAACCACCGGGCATGTATGCCATGTCTTTGAAAGTGAGTAGCGGGCTCATCACTTGCTCGCCAATCTTGTCACGCCAAGGGTTAGTGCCGCGTTTGGCGGATTCACCAGAGAAGCAACTACCAAATGCCCCCAACACATCGTTCAGACAATCTTGCTCAAAGATGACGGAATACTGTCCGGTAGCAATAGGCTCGCCTTCCAATAAGGCTTCGGCCATTTCATAGGCATCGTTAATGATTTTCTCTGGCGTGAGTCCGTCAAACGTTCGTGCGATTGACGCCGCGACATGCATAGCTTGCTTGTCGTTGTGATCAATCAGTGCGGCGGTGTAACAGCTCAGGGTACGTTCTTGGTGAGTACAGCGAGTGCCAAGCGTGTTGCCGAGCATGACAAAGGCACTGTTTTCGCTGTAGCCATTGTACGGCGCTGATTTCGCCAGCGGCTTTTCACGGATACGACTTTCTAGCGCCAGTGCGAGTTCAATTTTTTGCTCTGGCGTGGCGGTATCTTGCTGGAAGATCTCCGGTTGAGCAGTATGAAGTGAAAGCCCTTCAGAACGAATCTTTTGGAAGCTGTCTTTCTTAGTGAAACTTGCGTTGGTTAGCGCTTGATTCACCATTTGCGATAGATTTTCAGGTTCAAGAGATTCGGAATAACTGATGGCAACGTGCTCATCTTTGATCACTCGAACACCAATTACTTGGCTCGCAGTCACTTTGTATTCCGACAATTCACCTTGGTCTGCTTTCAAGCTAAAGCTTTCGCTACTTGATGCAATCACGTCGGCTTGAGCGCCTTGCTTCTGAGCCAGTTCAAGGACTTGCTCGACGGCTTGTTCTAACGTTTTGTTGTCACTCATTAGCTACCGCCTCCCACCAGAATATTATCAACTTTCAACGCAGGTTGACCGACTGTTGTTGGCACTGAGCCACTAACAGAGCCACACATACCCGCTGCCAGCTCAAAGTCCTTGCCAACCATACTGATTTCTTTCAACACTTTAGGTCCTGTGCTGATCAAGGTGGCTGATTTCAATGGGGTAGTGATTTTGCCATTCTCGATCAAATAGGCTTCTTGAACGGCGAAGTTAAACTCGCCTGTTCCCGGCTGGACAGAGCCGCCACCCATCTTCTTGGCATAAATACCACGCTCGATACCACCAATCATGTCGTCGAGCTCTGCATCGCCCGCTTCAATGTAGGTATTACGCATGCGTGAGGTTGGCGCATATTTGTAAGATTCGCGGCGACCTGAACCTGTGCGAGCGAAGCCGGTTTTTAGGCTGCCCATATGGTCGACCATGAAGCTCGTCAATTTGCCATCTTTGATCAGCTGAGTATGTTGCGTCTCCATCCCTTCGTCATCGATATTGATGGAGCCCCACTCATTTTTCATTAACCCGTCATCCACGGCATTGACGACAGGGTTAGCAATCATTTCGCCCATTTTGTCGTGGAAAACTGACGCTTTCTTGGCAACCGACGTGGTTTCAAGTAAGTGACCACAGGCTTCGTGGAAAATTACACCACCAAAACCGTTACCGATCACAACAGGCATTTCCCCAGAAGGGCATGCTGCAGCACCGAGTTTAATTAGAGCTTGCTTGGCGGCCATTTCACCAAGCGCTTCTGGGTTGACTTGGCCATTGAATTCCCAACCAGAAAGCATGCCCGGCGCTTCATAACCGGTAGACTGCTCATTGTCATGCGTGGCAACCACAGAAGACGCAATGCGCGTGTAGTGGCGGGTATCTTGAATGTGTAAACCGGTGGAGTTGAAAATCTCAATCTGCTGTTCACGCTGCATGATGCGGCTGATCACTTGAGAGATTTTGTCACTCTCTGAGCGTGCTTTAGCATCAACACGTTTGAGAAATGCGATTTTCTCTTCAACATGGTTGTTGGTTGAAAACGGCATGGTGACAGGGTGGCGGTCATTATTGACCGTGAAATTGAGTGCGCCAGCATTCACGATTTGATCGCGCTTGTCTTTGGCACACAAAAGAGACGTCACTTGTTTGAGCTTTTCTTCATCTTGGCTGTTGGTATAGCCGTAAAGAACTTTATGGCCAAAAAACAGGCGAATGCCTATCCCGAAATCAATACCGGAGTTAACTTTATCAACATCACCCGAAAGGACTTCTACGCTTCCAGAATGGTGTCGCTCAATGAACAATTCCGCAAAATCAGCGCCTAAAAATAGGGCATGATCAATCACCGCTTTGGCAGTGTTTGTATTTAGCATCCCTTCCTCCTGAAAAAAGAGTGAGCTTCTTATACCCATCAGATTAAATCTTCCGTCATTCTTGCTCTAGACGATTTTCCAACGCAAAGTGACGACTACCTACTTAATCCGATTGGCATTCTTACTTTTAGAGTATCAGTTAGGCACAAAGCCACCAATCATCTTTCCCTTTTAGTGATATAGGAATGACCAATGGGTCCACGTTTGTATAAATATCAACCAGTAATCACAAGCATGAATGCTAACTCAATGGAATTCCATTGAGAAAGCGAAGAAAAATCGCTTTGCTCAATGAGTTGTCTTGATACACTGCCTGCATTCGCGATTATGCTTTGCGTGCATGGATTGAAAAATGGCAGAAAAACTAACAAAAGTCGTTCCAACAAACATCATTACTGGCTTCCTTGGCGTTGGTAAAACCACTGCGATCCTTTCGTTACTTAAACAAAAGCCTGAAAACGAAAATTGGGCAGTGTTAGTTAACGAGTTTGGTGAAGTGGGCGTCGATGGCGCATTCCTGAGCGAGCAGGGCGCATTGGTGAAAGAAGTGCCAGGCGGTTGCATGTGCTGCGTGGCGGGGCTTCCTATGGCGATTGGCATCAATGCGCTATTGGCACAGAATCCTGACCGTTTGTTGATTGAGCCAACCGGATTAGGGCATCCGAAAGACATTATTGGCAAGTTGCTCTCTGAGCATTACATCAACTACATCAATTTGAACGCCACTGTTACTTTGGTTGATGCGCGAAACTTCGCGGATGTTCGTTATACCGAAAACCAAAACTTCCAAGATCAGCTGGCATTAGGCGACGTGGTCGTTGCAAACAAAATTGATCTTTCAAGCCCTGAAGACATTGCCGCGTTTGACGCGTATGTGGCCAACTCTGACATTCCTAAACAAGCCTCGGGATATGTTGAACAAGGCCAGATCAACCCAGAATGGCTGAGTTTGCCGCGAATTGATCGCGATGCCCAGTTTGCTCATCACCATTCTCATGACGATGATGAGATGCCAGCCTTTGAACTTGCGCCCGGAGAGAGTTTCCGTCGTAAGGAAAACAAAGGGCAGGGCTACGTAAGCTGTGGCTGGGTTTTTGAGCCGAACACGGTATTTCCTTTTGATTCGCTGTACGGTCTGTTTGCCAACGTGAATGCCGAGCGGGTGAAAGCTGTCATGAACACGGACGATGGTATGTTTGCTTTCAACGTGGTCAATCAAATGGTGACGGTTAACCCAATCAGCCTAACCGGTGTTGAATCACGGGTTGAAATCATAGATAAAACACCATTACCGTGGGACGAACTAGAAGAGATCTTGCTGTCTTTCGTGATGGAATAGTTTGAGATGCCCGACCTTGAGTTGGGCTTTTTTTAAGGCGGAGCACTATGTCACCAGAGATCACGGCCAAATTTGAGGGTTATCCCCCGCACATCAGAACACAACTCCTAGCGTTGCGTGACCTCATTTTTGATGTGGCAAGCGGCTTAGATAAAAGCGTTGATGAAAGCTTGAAATGGGGCGAGCTAAGCTTTGTTGTGAAAGGGGGAACAGCGGTGCGACTAGGCTGGGCGTCGCAATCGCCTAACTCAATTTCTGTTTATGTTCATTGCCAAACGCGATTGGTCGACACCTTTCGTGAAGTACTGCCTGATGCCTTTGATTACCACGGAAACCGTCAGTTGCAGTTTGATATCAACCAACCGTTTCCGCATGAGGCATTGCGCACCTGCATTGGTGTCGCCTTTACCTACCAACAGCGGAAATCGCTGCCGCTGCTGGGCATGTAGCCAGAGCTCGAGCGGAGCTTTTACTTAGGCAGGCAGAATATTGTTTCTGACTAATCCGCGTCTTACATTGGTACACAGCTTTCCAAAACGTCGAATGTCATCAAACTGTGGTGAAATACCGCGAGACATTTCGGACTCCCAATACGAGAGTTCAGAGTCGACCAATTCCAGTAACTTCTTTGGACAACCAATACAGCTATTATCTGGGCCGCAGACAAAGGTTTCTGGTTCGTACAGTGGCAACTCCGTTTTCACTTGTTCGATGATGTTTTTCATTGCGTCCATGCGAGTCGGTTTTTTGTTAAGCATTTTGACCCGCTCACTTAGTCATTGACGGTGGGAAGCGGATTCTATTCCTCTGTATTTGGCTTGTCGAGCATTAGGTTTAAGACATCTCGTCACCTATACCCAAGTAATCTGAAGATGCTCGATTTCAGAGGCCATCAGAGTGTTCAATTCGAGGCAAATTTTTGTAGGAATAGCATTCTATTTCACAGGAATTTAACGATGAAGTGGACGCTCTGAGGGCCTCCCTTCGGGCGAGTTTACTGACGCCATGCTCGGTGTTGTCCCTTTTTGATGGAGCTCACCTTTTTTGTTGGAGCTCACTACATCGGCAAAGGGACGCCTTGATCATAACGTCAGTAAAGCTCGCTGAATCCTGCATCTTCAGGTTACTTGGGTATAAGCCGATTGAGCCTCTACTCGTTTTTCCATAATGTAATTGGTGAAGACGGCGCCCGCCTTTTCGACTTGTTGTACTTTGACGACTTGGAAGCCCATACGTTGAAAAAACGGTTTTGCAGTAATGCTGACGTTAGAGTAAAAACGAGCAACAGACATGTTGCCACCTTCGCGAAACAGCACATTCATTAACGCCTTTCCTACACCTTTCCCTTGGGTTTTCGCGTCGACGAAAAAGTGGTCGATGTAACCATTGGTTTGAACATCCGCATAGCCAACAATGGCGTTTTTACGCACGGCCACATAAGGGTAGATATGCTGCATGCGGTTTTTCCAAGCAATTTCATTGCAGTTGTCAGGTGCCCAAATAGCCACCTGTTCTGGGGTGTAATCTTGTATGTTTACCGTTCGCACGGTTTGGTAAAAGAGTGACCAAAGAGCCATTTCTTCTCCCGGTCGCATTTTACGAATGGTAATCATGTTTTTTACTAACTCTTCGTTTGGTTTTGAATCGACCCTAGTAACCTGAAAATGCTCGCTAAATCCTGCATCTTCAGGTTGCTTGGGTATCAGACTTCTTGGGTATAAGTGAAGCTGAGTAACAGGGATATGGCAATACGTTCATTATAGTATTGATCAAAAAGGGCAGCCGAAGCTGCCCTGAAATACCGATAAAGGCGTTCTTATGCGTAATTTGCGGTTAGCATCTGCCAATTACGTTTTTGCTGAATGAAGTCCCCTTTAAGGATCTTCAATTGCTGTACCAATATCGCTTCTTCGTACTTCTTCAACAAGTTCTGCTTACCCATGTCGATAAGGCGTTTCTTGGCTTCGTAGTATTCACTCATACGAACAACCAATGCATCGTATTCTTGTTCAATCGCTTGAAGGCGTTGCGAAGCGTTAGGTGTCATGCTTAAACGCGCTTGAATGTTCTTCAAAAGCATTGTGGCTTTTGCTTTTTCAATGCGATCTTGAGGCGTGATTCGAAGCTTCTTGGTTAGCCCTAGCCAGCTGCCCGATTTGATGAGCCATTTTGTTGGATCGAACTGCCACCAGTAAATGCCATTACGGTAGTCATTTTCAAAGATATGGTGGAAGTTATGGTAACCCTCACCAAAGGTGAAAAATGCCAAGATACCGTTGTCTCGAGCTGTGTTCTTGGCCGTGTATGGCTGTGAACCCCAGATGTGCGCGAGGGAGTTAATGAAAAACGTCGTATGGTGGCTGGCAACAACACGTACAAAACCAATCAGGATGATGGCACCCCAAATATCGCCATGAAGTAGTCCAAACGCGATCGGGATACCGAAGTTAGTGGCAAGTACTAGCGGTAAGTAATACTTGTGCTGCCACATCACAACCTTATCTTTCTGAAGATCGCGGCAGTTGCTGTAATCCGAATAACGGTGTTTTTGATATTCACGAAGCATCCAACCGATGTGTGAGTACCAGAAGCCGCGTTTGGCTGAGTAAGGGTCAGTGTCGTTGTCATCGACATGGCGATGGTGAACACGGTGATCAGACGACCAGTGAAGAATACTGTTTTGCAGTGCGAGTGCACCACCAATGGCAAAAATGCCTTTCAGTAGCGGATGAGCTTCATAAGTCTTATGAGACCAAAGTCTGTGATAGCCCGCTGTGATAGACATACCAGCAAAGGTGAACATGGCAACGAACATGCCGATTTGCGCCCAATCAAACCCATGATAGTAGGCCCAAATGGGTGTGCCGATTAACGCTACGGAGAAGGTAACCGCAAAGACGATCACATTCAGCCAGATGACAGGAGGTTTTTCCGCTTGAGTAGATTCCATTTTAAATACCGCAAAATTCCAGCGTACACATGTACGCTAGATTAGAGTGACCTTTTAAGTGGGTCAAGATACCTATTAACAATTTGTCGCAATTTTGACGGTTTAAGCGACATTATCTCTTTTCAGTTAAAAAAAGAGTGAAACGTATTGAATACATTTCACTCTGATTATTGCCATAACTTATGTTTTAAGTATTCAGCCTAGCACGATATTTCCGTGCTCGTAGTGGAGTCCATTTTCGATATCGTCGCTGATCAAAAATGCGCCATCCAAGTCAACCATGACGGCAGTTGCCGCGACGGGCAGTGCTGCTCGCATCGCGATAGAACTACCAAGCATACATCCCACCATGATTTGAAGCCCCGCAGCACGCGCTGCTTGCTCCAATTCAAACGCGGCAGTGAGTCCGCCAGTTTTGTCGAGCTTGATGTTTACCATTTGGTATTTGCCAATTAATACATCAACATCATCTGCCGTATGACAGCTTTCGTCGGCACAAAGGGGGATCGCACTGGAAATGCCTTTTAAGGCGTCATCTTCGTTGGCTGGCAGTGGTTGTTCTACCATGGCGATATTAAGCGGCGCGATTTGTTGAAGGGTGGTAGCAATATCAAGCGTTCCCCACGCTTCGTTGGCGTCCACAATCAACGTGGTATCGGGCGCGACTGCGCGCACGGCGGCGAGGCGTTCGTATACCTCATCTGCATTGAGTTTGACCTTGATTAAGGTTGCGCCCTGTTCAACGTAGCGTTTGGCCTCTTCCGCCATCGCTTCAGGTGACGCAATAGATACCGTCATGGCGGTTTGTATTTGGTTTGGCAAAGAGAAGTTGTCAGGGAAATTGTCAGCTTCAAGCATCCATAACGCACAATCGATAGCGTTTCTCGCCGCGCCAGGCGGGAGCATGGATTTCAACGATGTTCGATCAAATTGGGTATCGTTCACGGATTCAATTTCAGCGAGCACACTGTCAAAGCTCTCCCCATAGCGACCAGTAGGCGAGCATTCGCCGACACCGAATTTGCCATCTTTTTCTACGCTGACTTGTATCACCTCGGCGGTGTTGCGACTGCCTCGAGAGATAGTAAACGGACGCTTCAAGGTGTAGGTGGCTATTTTGGCGCTGACTTTCATCCTGTTTACTCCTCGAACACGTGGATGAGATGATCGACAATATTATCTACCCCAAATCTCACAGGGTCAGTGGCGGGCAAATCATATTGGCTAGACAGATCCGCCAAGTAACGTTTTGCATCTTCTTCCGAGAGCGCGGAAGTATTGATCGCCATACCAACAAATCGTGGGTTGGGATTGGTCAATTTTGCTAGTCTAACGGCTAGTTCCATGATGTCGGCGACGTCCGGAATTGGCATATCTGACATATGGCGAATGAATTCACGATTGGCTTCATGGCAGAGAACCAGTGCGTCCGGCTGTGCGCCGTGCAATAGACCTAAGGTCACGCCCGAAAAGGCAGGGTTCAATAGCGATCCTTGTCCTTCAACCAATTGCCATTGATTGGCATCACATGCTGGGGACAGGGTTTCGGTTGCGCCAGCGATAAAATCGGACACCACTGCATCTACAGCAATACCCGTTCCTTCAATCAAAATACCCGTTTGACCCGTTGCACAGAAGGAAGCAGAGAGCCCCCGTGCTTTCATTTCTTTTTCTAATGCCAAGGTCGTGAACATTTTACCCACCGAGCAGTCCGTCCCCACGGTTAAAAGGCGTTTGCCTGAGCGTTTCTCGCCCGTGCCAACTGGCAAAGTGCCGTGAGCATGTCGAAGATCGAACAAATTCGCGCCAGAGGCTTTGGCGGCTTCTGCGATGGCGGGAATGGCATCTAACCTTTGGTGAAGGCCAGAGGCTACGTTCATACCCGCGTTCAGCGCTTCAACGATATAAGGCACGAATTGTGGTGCCAATACACCGCCCGCATTTGCCATGCCAAGAACCAGCGTTTTTGCGCCTTCTTTTGCCGCAGTTTGAATGTCGATATCGGGTAGGTTAAGAGACGGCATTTCATCGTTCAAACGCAGTTGGCCCATACACTTTTCAGGACGCCAGTAGTGAATGCCACGGGCGGTTTTGATGGCGAGCGGATCCTTGCTTTCTCCAAGCATGAGTAAGTAGGGGGCTGGAATGTTCATGTCTCTCCTTGTCATATTTTGACTATCTGGTGGCGATGTTCACCTTGAGATCACTATAGAACGCGATACATCAGCTGAAAAATGCCATTTACGATTCGCTCATGCTGATTCGGTATCAATAATGAATGAAAACGTGATCAAAGCATTGATAACTCAAAGAGGTTGGTGTGCGCTGATAATGTCGCTGATATTTTTATTGGTATTCTCACGCGCGCATCGACAAGCGCGCATTGGCAAGGAAGCAGTCACTTGTATGAACATTGAAAGTAAATGGCTGGAAGATTTTCTCGCGCTGGCAGAGGTCAGGAACTTTTCGGGAGCAGCGACGTTGAGAAACATTACTCAACCCGCATTCAGTCGTCGGATCCGATCGTTGGAGCAAGCCGTGGGCGCGGAGTTGGTTGATCGCAGTCAAACCCCCGTTGCTCTTACTGCCAGTGGGCGGATATTCAGGGTGACTGCCAGGACGCTCGTGAATCAAATGGTAGAAGGAATAAGCCATGTTTCGGCGTTGAACTATACCGATGGAAGCGTTGTGCGTATTGCCTCGGCACACTCCCTCGCGCTCGATCTGACACAACGGCTTCAAGCTCAGTTTTCTGATGAAACGCGACCTATGTTGAGTGTCGATGCCATGAACGTGGATGAAGCTGTCGATGCGTTGCAAGAAGGGGAGTGTGACGTGTTGCTGGCTTTCGACAATGAACACCTTAAATTAGCACCTTATGAAAACATCAAAGTAGGAAACGCCGACTTGCTGCCTGTGTGTGCATCGGATGAAAGCGGTTGTCCGTTGTTTAGCTTTGAACAATCCGAAGTACCTTGGCTCGCATTTACACCAACCTCTTACATGGGACGCCAAACCGAAACGGTGCGCCATGAAGTGAGCCTCAAGCCAGTCTTTCTTTCTTCCATGGTAGACATGTTGAAACTGCAAGCGGTGAATGGATTAGGGGTGGCATGGTTGCCTGACTTTGCTATTCGTTCAGAGTTGTCAAAAGGGCATTTAGTGGTGATGGAAAACAACACGCTGATCAGGCAAGTTTCCTACTATGCGTATCGCTATCAATCCCGACTTCACCCTTCGGGCGAAAGAATATGGACTGCCCTGAAAAAAATTGCGGCGGATAACTCGTTAAACTCAGACAAGAAATCGATTGAAGCTGAGTGAATCAGAGTATATTTCGCACCAGAATGCTATATTTCTTGAACGCGCTGCCGATAAAAAGAGTAATGCTTCCCACCCATCGCGTCGGTGAGGAAGTGACCATGAATGTTTGTTGACGCTGGGGGTGTCATGTCGTTTAAAGAGCCGATCCCGAATTTCGTCAAAGCTATGGGGCATCGCGTTGTCAGCTATATCTTGAATATCTCTGAAGCTGAAGCAAGACACGTCTTACAACACCAAGGCAAACTCTCTGCAAAGCAGGTCGAAACACTCACGTCTTATGTGCAGCTTTGTCGACAAATGCGCGCTGTCGCCGTGTCACAAGGTGATATTGAACAATCGTTTTTCCATCGACTTCCGCATGTGCTCCAAAACGGGCAGCACATCTTTTCGGTGTGGCGCCGACAAAATGGCGGAGAGACACCAATGGTTAGCGCCAGCGATCCCCTTGCCAGAAGTTTGGCTGGCGTGGCTGCTGAACTTTATCCGCTCTTTTTGGTGAAAGCGGGGGCGCGTCCTCACTTGTTTTATCGTGCCTCAGGATATTTGAGTGCCGCGATCTCCCATCTGCCGGGTAATAAAACCCTCTATCGTCACTTTATTGAAGATCGTTCCTTTGAGCGGGTTTTCGAAGTGATCGGCAATGAGCCGAGCGAAACCTATGGCCATTATGTGGATTCGAAAGGCAAGCGGGGGGTGATTTCCCTGTCGTCGCTGCCTGCAGCGTTGCTGATCAATAGTTATGATTTGATGCGCGTGCGCGGACCGATTTCTGCGGATGTGTTTGTTAGTACCGTATTGGAAATGCTGGAAATTGCCCGCAGTGTTGCTGATGGAGAGGTGGCACAAATTCCACTCTTCGTTGGATTTCGTAATGCTGCTTTGGTCGATTTTGATGAGCTTGAGACCAAGTGGGGAACGCTTCGTCGTTACACTCCTTCCATTGCTGAATATGTGCTGCAACTGCCTAGCCAAATGGCGAAGCGAAAAGACAGTGGATTCATGCTGGAATCTGGTTACGCCTATGCCATCAACAGTGGTGATTTGTTGGACGATGACGATTGGCCGAGTGAAGTGCTAGAAGCGGAAAGTGAGAAAGTCTCGACGGAGCTGAATATCACCCTTTGTATGTCCATGTGCTTTCTTAATGATGCTCCGCCTTTCGTGGCACCAGAATGGGCTTGGCATATCGATCCTTTCTCGCTGGAAGGCGCGAAAACGGCGGTCGATACTGTCACTGAGGCTGAAGAGCCCATCTGTATTACCAATAATGTGTTGGACGAACTGGAAAACTGGAGCTTGCTGCTCGAAGACACAGATTCGACTGGGATCCGTTTGGCCTTTACTCGCTTGTTTAGTGCAGCAAGGCAGCCTGATCGCCTTGATGGTTTATTGGACGCTATCCTCGCACTTCGCAATATTTTTGGTGCAGGGAAAAATGCGGATGATGTTCCTGTCGCGGTCGGAGAGTTGATCAGTGGTCATGCGAGTGAAGCGATTGAACTAGCAGAAAATCTGAGCGATGACTGGAACCAGATCCTCAGCGGTGAAGCGTGGTGGGATAACGAAGAAATCCGCGAGAAAACCTTGGCGTGCATTTCTTTGTGTTTAACCTGCTTACATCATCTCTATCTAAAATATCCGACGATTGTGAGCGACCCTGAACGACTGAAGCGGATTATTGCTGCAAACGGCAAGTCTATCGCCTGCTAGTTAAGCGTTCTACAAGCAACACATGACACATTTTGAACCGTTTACACTCGGATTTTATCGTGGCTGTGTTTTAATGTCGGCTTGAAATCGTTGATAAAAAGCAGGAGCTCACGTGGACACGAAAATCAGTCAGATCAATGTTTATCCCGTTAAATCAGCCGGCGGAATTTCTCTTTCAAATGCTTGGGTAGAAAGTATCGGCCTGAGTTTTGATCGTCGCTTTATGGTGGCAGACAGTACGGGTAAATTTGTGACTGGTCGTACTGACCCGAAAATGACCGAGGTGAGCGTAACGTTGCAAGCTAACGGCATCACCTTAAACCATCCGTCCATGTCGCCACTCGTGCTTAAGTATTCCCAGTTCTCGCTTCAAGATGTGCATACCAATGTCTGGAAAGATGAGTTCAGTGCGTATTCCACGACATCGACCGCCAATGCTTGGTTTAGCCATTTACTCGGTGGGCACAAGCAGCTGTTGTTTACGGGCGAAGAGTCTTCTCCCCGCTATGCTTCAAAAGCACAGACCAAAGTCAGCTTTGCCGATGGTTTCCCATTGCTCATTATCTCTGAAGCGTCTTTGAAAGCGCTGAACGACAAAACCCCCGACGTTCACACCATGGATCAGTTTCGTACCAACTTGGTGGCAACAGGTTGTGAAGCGTTTGAAGAAGATACATGGGCGAAAGTGCGGATTGGCTCCGTGGTATTTCGCGCAGACTGCCCATGCAGTCGCTGTGTGTTCACCACGCTTGATTTGGACACAGGACGTTTTCGTGTCAATGGCGAACCCATTACAACACTCAGCCAGTTCCGCTCTGCCAAAGATGGCAATGTGAACTTCGGCATGAACTTGATCGCAATGAACGAAGGTGAAATTCGTGCTGGCGATAAAATCGAAGTACTTGAGTACCGCGACGCTGAAGTCTATGAAGACAACACCACGCCAAAACTAAATTTAACCTGCCAAGAGATTGAACACGTGGCGCAGGATTTCAAAACGTTTTGGTTTGAAAACGCGCAGGGTGACCTACCAAGTTACAAAGCGGGTCAACACCTTCCTTTAGAACTCGATATCAACGGAAAGCGTGTTCAACGCCGCTATACATTGTCTTCATCTCCGACACGACCAGAGCGTCTCGCTATTTCAGTGAAGCGAGTCGAAGGTGGGGAAGTGTCGAATTGGCTTCATGATGAAATGCGTGAAGGGAAAGAAATTAAAGCTCAACACCCTGATGGCCAATTTCACTTGAGCGATGATGCTGATAAACGTCGTCAGATATTATTGTTGTCCGGCGGAAGTGGCGTGACGCCAATGATGTCGATGCTGCGCTCTTTGTCTGACCAAGACGAAGTGGACGATGTGATCTTTTTTCATCAGTGTCGTTCAGAAGCGGATATTCCTTTCGCAGAAGAACTTACTGCACTGGCTGAAAAGCACAAGGGCTTGCAGGTGATGACACTGTTAAGCCGTCCATCAGATACGTGGAGTGGGCTATCAGGCAGATTGAGCCAAGAGCATTTGGCCTTGGTGTCTTGGTTGACGCAACGTGAAGTGTTTGTTTGTGGCCCTGAAGGTTTCATGGATGCCGCCATGTCTCTGCTTAGTACCTTAGGTGTGCCTGATTCACAGCGTCATCAAGAGTTCTTCTCGCCGCCAACTCTCGGTGACGATGCTCCCGCAGCCGAAGTGGCTATTACCATCGAAGGTGAATACATTCGTGGCGACAATCAGCGTCCGATTTTGGTGCAAGCTGAAGAAATGGGCGTGCAAGTTGACTACAGTTGCCGCGCGGGTGTTTGTGGTTGCTGTAAAATGCGTTTAGTGGAAGGCGAAGTGAATCAACCTGATATGCCAGCGTTGTTCCCAGGAGAAAAAGAAGAAGGCTTAGTGTTAGCGTGTTGCTGTGTGCCTAAGGGTGATGTTGTGTTGAGCAAACTCTAGTCAAACAACCGAATAGTAACGCTTTTTTTCTTTGAGCTAACATTAGTAGCTGCCCCATGATGTATCATGGCGGCAGCTTTTTTATGGGGAATGGATATGACAAGCGCAAACAAAAAAGGCGCACTATTGTTTATTGGCGGCTTGGTGTTGGGTGGCCTAGTCACAAACAACCATTGGTCGTCGGCAGGTAATATCGCAGAGCAGGAACTGAGTGGTATTAAAGAAAAATTAGCGCTATCACAAGAACAGTGGGTGAACGCTCAGGAAAAAATGGTTGCATTAGAAACCGTGCTGTCAGAGCAAGACAGTCAGGCTGCTACGGGTTTGGCTCTGCGCCAGAAAAATGAGAAGCAGATTGAGACATTGCAATCGACCATCGCTGAGATCACTGCCCAATCAACACAGATGACCGAGCGCAATCTAGCGCTGGAAGAGCAGGGTGATTTGCAGCGAGATGCCATTGCCAAATTAACCTCCAGACTCAAGAATACAGATGTCTTGTATGCTGAGCGCTATCGTTTGGCGCGTGCGGTGAGTGATCTCAACGAGCAAATCTTGAAAGTCAGCCATAAATCCGAAACGAGCCAAAAGGCCTGTGATGAATTCAAAAAAGGCAATTCATGGAACTGGGTGTCAGAAAAAGATTGCAGTGACTTTAACGAATACAGGCAGCAATCAAACAAGTTGATGAACGAATTTGATGATACGAGCGCCGAGTTAGATAAAGTAAAACGTGAGCTATCAGCGTTTGGAAATTTGCCTTATCCGGCTCCGCTAAATGACATAAAACTTCCGTCAGAAGAACGAGATACCACGCCGTAAATTTCCGGCCATGTCACTGAGTCGCCTTCCAAAGGCGATAAAACATTCAACTGGCACTATGCTTATCAATGTATCGTAACAAACCTAAGACAAGGGCTTTAAAATTGCGTTATATTCTGCAACCTTGTTTTCTTAGATGTGTTCAGCATCACCAATAATCGGACCGTAGGGGTAGATACATTGACAACCCGAGTATTGATCACTGATGACTCCGCGTTAGCGCGAAAACAATTGGCGCGTTCACTGCCCTCGTTTATCAATGCTGAGGTGACATTTGCCGAAAATGGGCAAATTGCCATCGACCAGCTAAATACAAACACTTTTGATGTGATGTTTCTCGATCTCACCATGCCAGTATTGGACGGCTATGAGACGTTAGAAGCCATGCGAGAGGCCAACATCACTGTGCCTGTTTTTGTTGTATCGGGAGACATACAACCGAAAGCACAAGAAAAAGTGATGGCGTTAGGTGCGCGCGCATTCGTTCAAAAACCGACCAGCCCTACTGTGCTTAATGACATTCTCGCGCCGTTCAAATCCGACACGGCGGCAGAAGCCGCTGCGGCCGCCAAGCCGTTGCAAGATCTAAAGATTGGTCGCCGCGAAATGTACATGGAAGTGGTGAATGTCGCGATGGGTAGGGCTGCTGATTCGCTTGCGCGCTATTTCGATGTATTTGTTCACATGCCACTTCCACACGTCAATGTGTTTGAGGTCAGTGAACTGGTCATGACGATCAAGCACCTTGCCGCCAACGACAATATATCTGGGATATGCCAAGGCTTCAGTGGCGAAGGGATCGCAGGTGAAGCACTGATGCTAATCTCCGATTCTTCGATGAAAGATCTGCTAACCACATTGAATTACCCCGATGATGGAAGCGTCGATAACGAATTAGAGCTGCTGGTGGATGTGAGTAACGTGCTGATCAGTGCGTTTCTATCTGGCATTGGCGAACAAGCCGGTTTGGTGTTTGCGCAAAGTTACCCAGCGATTATTGGCCAACACCTCGCTGTCGATAAGCTGGTGGAAGGCATGCATGGTACGTGGAAGCGAACCGTGACGATCGAAGTGAGTTATGCGATTGACGGCACCAATATTAAGTGCGACTTGTTGTTGCTGTTGGTTGATGATTCTTTGCCATTGTTGGACGCTAAACTTGCTTACCTGATGGATGATGAGGACTAACCATGATTGACTCACCAGAATTTGAACAGTTCAACTGGATGGTCGATATGGTTCAGAATATCGACATGGGGCTGATTGTTGTTGACCGTGACTACACCATTCACATGTGGAATGGGTTCATGGTTCACCACACGGGCAAGCATCCCAACAAGGTACAGGGTAAGTCATTGTTTGATGTATTCCCTGAAATATCTGAAAACTGGTTTCGAGCAAAATGTCGCCCAGTCTTTGAACTGAAGTGCCGAAGCTTTGTGGTGTGGAAACAGCGTCCGTACCTTTTTCATTGCCGCAACGTTCGCCCAATCACAGGGCAAGCAAATTTCATGTATCAGAATGTCACCCTGAATCCGATGGTGAACCTACGCGGTGAAGTGCAACACATGTTTATTTCAGTGGCAGACGTAACAGGTGAAGCGCTAGCCAATCTTTAATCGCTGATTGAAACAGGTTCTAGGCTGGTTTTTGGGACTAGACAGGCGCATTTACCCTGATACAAAAGAAAAAGCCAGTGTCTTATTGCACTGGCTTATTGCTATTTTTGGCCTCACCAAAAGCCTCATCGAAGACCTCACAAAACGCACCGTCTGGCGGGCGATCTTGTTACGTTTAGACGTTGGGTTTTCCGCAGTCTGGCGCGCGGCGAGTTTGCGCTGGAAGTTGACGTATCGCCGCGTTCAAATCATCAATTCGAGTGTCATGCCCTGGGTGAGTGGAAAGTAGCTCTGGAGGTGAACCTTCTGACGCTGCTGCCATGTTCTTCCAAAGCTCTACGCTACCTTGAGGGTCAAAACCTGCTTCGTTCATGAGCTGAACGCCGATAAGATCTGATTCGGATTCATGGACACGGCTAAAGGGCAGTAAAACGCCCACATTCACCCCAAGCCCTAAGCCAGCCATAATCAGATTGGAATTTGGTGTACCCGTTGCACCAAGGGCGATACTGGTAATCTGTAGCGCGCCATTCGTCGCCACAGAATTCGAAACACGTTCGCTGCCGTGATTAGCCATCACGTGACCAATCTCATGCCCAATAACAGACGCGAGTTGGTCTTGGTTTTCCGCAACCTTGAGCAAGCCGGTATAAACACCAATTTTCCCACCCGGCAGGGCGAATGCATTAATCTGATCGCTATCGAAAACCACGACTTCCCACTGCTCAAAGTCTGGCTGAGGCGGAGTCACTTCTAAAATAGCGTCCGTCACACACTGAACATACTGGTTTGTCTGTTTGTCGGTGCTTATCTTCTCTGTGCCTTTAAGCTCAGAGAATGATTGGCTGCCCAAAGTCGCCATTTCGGCACCAGAAACCAATATGAACTGGCTACGTCCCGTCGGTGAGGTGCTGCAACCCATCACAATACTCAGTAGTGCGGTGGCGATCGTGGTTTTTACTGTGTTCAATTTCACTGCTATGTCCTTATCGCGAAGCCAATTCCTTCAAGCCAAGCAAACTAACTGCCCATATCCTAATCTAAGCGAATCCAAGTTGAACACGCTTATTCCAGCGCTTGATTATTCATCTTGTTAGGCCAATTTAGCGATATTGTAATATGACAATCAACCGAGGCAAGGTGTTGAATGAATCTGCTAAACGTATTTACCGATCGGACTCAACCTTTACAGGAAAAAGTCACGAATTGGTCTCTCAGATTTATACAGTAAAGCGTAGCTCTCGACGGGTTAACTGACGATAATGTGAGATAAGCGCAAAGCAAAGTCCGGTTAAGCACATAAAGGAGCCTCCGTGTCTATTTGGAAGAAAAGCATTTCCCTTGAAGGTCTCAATAAGACCTCTGCCAATACCTTGGTTGAACATTTGGGCATTCAATACACGGCATTTGACGATAGCAGCCTAACGGGCACCATGCCTGTGGATTCTCGCACACATCAACCTCTGGGGATGTTGCATGGCGGCGCGTCAGTGGTATTGGCTGAAACGCTAGGATCGTTAGCGGCAAATATGTGCGTGGAAGAAAACAAGTACTGTGTCGGTCTTGATATTAATGCCAACCATATTCGAGCGATGCGTTCGGGGCAGGTGATAGGGACGGCAACGCCTATTCACTTAGGAGCGACAACCCAAGTTTGGCAGATTGAAATCGTTGACGACAGAGGCCGCCTCGTTTGCACCAGCCGTTTAACCATGGCTGTTTTACAGCACAAAGGAAAATAGATCATGGTCATTACGATTCCAGGTGGCCGCGTTGTCGCCACAATGCACGAAGTGATGGTGAAGCTGGAACAAAATAGAATAACACTGCAGGCTCAGACGGATGACATTAGCTTATTGGCTGCGCCGTGTATGCTGATCGCCAATGGTGGTTCAATCAATTGGAGCATTTCATTGGGCAGTGAAGAAAATATGGAAGCAGTGAGTCACGCAACAGGCATTGCATTGAAGCGCTAGGCGTTGTTTTCACAATATACAATGGTAATCATGGATAGGAGAGTGCGGTGATGAAATCAACGATCTGGACAATGAAATTGGCACTGACGTTGACGCTCATGTCATCGTATTCGGTCGCAGGCGAAGCAGATGTGGTGAACGCTACCGCAACCAAATCTGGTGATGTGTATCGTATTTCCGCGACGGTACTGCATGCTGATGAAGGGTGGGACCATTATGCGAATGCTTGGCGCGTGGTAACAGCCAATGGTGATGTGTTGGGTGTTAGAGAACTTCTTCACCCTCATGAAAACGAACAGCCTTTCACGAGAAGTTTATCCGGTGTTTCAGTACCTGAAGGCGTGACTGAAGTGATTGTTGAAGCGCGCGACAGCGTTCATGGCTGGGGCGGTAAGACGTTTAAGATCGTCCTAGAATAATACGTTGTTCAGGTTTGTATTTGACGGTATTCAAAAAGATTTCGTTGGATAAACAATAAAAAGCGCCGCAACATTGCTGTTGCGGCGCTTTTGTATTCAGACTGAAGTCGTCAAGCGTTAGTAAGCCGCAGTTATCTCGTAACCCGTAAACTTACGCACGTTGATCACGCCAGTATCAAAAATCAGGTATTGCCCTTTAATCCCTTTCAACACACCAGAAACCACCGGCTCTTTGTCAAAATTGAGTGAGGTGATTTTCGTTGGGTGTTCATCGACAGGGTAACGAATATCGACGATGTCATGCTGAACGGGTTCAACCGCGTCAAAACCATACTGCAGACGCAAGCTAAAAATCTTTGCATCGATTTTTGGCAGCAATCGACGCGCTTCTTCTTTTAGGTCGATGTCGTCATTGTCACCTTTTAGCATCGCTCGCCAATTGGTTTTATCGGCAAGGAATTCAGCAATGGCGATCTCAACCAAACCAGAAAGTTGGCGCGTCTTTACCTTCAAAATCGGCAAGGCTTGCGTCGCACCTTGATCAATCCATCGGGTAGGGATTTGGCTTGCTCGTGTAATGCCGACTTTAAGGCCAGAAGTGTTAGACAGGTAAACCACGTGGTCTGTCATACAGAACTGCTCGCCCCACTCGGGTTCTCGGCAAGTTCCTTCGGCAAAGTGACAGGTTTCAGGCTTCAAAATACACATATCGCAACGCGCGAGTTTACGCGTGCAGGGAAAACAGTGCCCTTGACTAAAACTCTTGTTGGTTTTGTTACCGCAGGCATCGCAATAAATATTGCCAGTGTATGTCAGGGTCAGTGATTTACCGATCAATGCGTTTAACGCAACATCGTTTTCACCGACAGGCAGAGAGTATTGCAGGTCGCTTTCAAGCGAGCTTTTCATTTTGCTCAAAGTACCAGTAATCATTGCTTCTTTAACGTTGTCCTTTTCGTGTGTGAAGTTTACCAGAACTCCGTCTCTAAAGTCGCTCAATCCTGAAAGTTCAGGTTGCTTGGGTATAAACGTTAACGCATCACCAATCCGTCATTCAGGTCGTTATAGAGTGACACTGTCACAATAACCATGTTGAGATCGATATCTTCGCTGATTTCATCAATCACAAACAAATCCGCGTCTGACTCAGAAGTGTTCGTTTCTGCTAATACAAGGATGTTTTGCTGGATATCACCATAAATGACAAGTTCTTCGACTTTCTCGTAAGTACCAAAATCGAGCAGAGAAGCCGGTGCTAGCTCTGGTTTTGCAAAAGCATGACTAGAAAAGAAAAGGGCAGAAGCCAGAAAAGGGAGGGCAAGGAAGCGCATATCGAAAATCCATCTTGGTTATTTTTTTGCAGGATGGCACATTGGTCTGTCAGCTTTGTCAGTAAAGCGTCAAAGGCGCATTAGTTTGATGCAAAAAACTGATTTTTATCTGATTGAGGCGAATTAAGAGCAGTAGCGTTATAAATCAACAATGATAGGGCAGTGATCAGAAAGCCGGTAAGTCGCCACTGCGTGGTAAGAATACTTATATTGGGAGGCTTTGGGGACGTTTTCATGATCGATCGCGCCGGGGCTAGCAACAATGTGATCGATTAGCTTATTGTATACGACGTGTTCCCATCGCTTGGTGCGATAGTTGAACTTTCTCGCTTTGCACTTTGCGGGTGTTGAGGCGGAGAGATTAATGACGGAATTTGGTTCTGTTTGATCGAGCAGTGACTTCCACGCCCATTCATTGCGTTCATTCAAATAATGGTTAAAGTCGCCCGCAATAATGAATTCCTGGCCAAGTTTCTGTTTAGCATTGATCCAGATAGCAAGTGCTTCAATCTGTCGTTCGAGTTTTTTACAGCTATTATTTCGGCGCACCGCCTTCTCGAAGCAGCCAGATTTGAGATGAATCGACAGCAAGTGTAGAGAAGGCTCATTGTCTCTGATCACTTCTATATAGGCGCCATAGCGAAGATTGCCAGCCGAGAGAAAAGTCGGTAACCCTAGTGGTTGATAGTCTTTATGGTCGATAACTTCGACACCCTTTTTTACCGCCCATCCGGTAAATTGATGACTGCCTCGGCTTCGTTTATAGCGCTTCGCTCTGTCGGAAAAATAAAAATCATACTTCTGCGGGTCGAGAACTTTGGATAAGGACTCTGGGCCGTCCACTTCTTGAAATGCAATAAGGTCAGCATCAATGACAGAAGCAACAGTTTGCATCATCAGGTAATCTCCGGCTTCTCTCTTGCCTTGAACCCGATCCCCTTTGTCCGTCAACCACTCCATGTTCCAGGTAGCAAGGGTTAGGCTGGCTTGAACAGGGAGCGAGATAACACTCACACAAAAGCAGAACAACAAACTCAGTTGTTGAAACCTCTGTTTTGTTTGAACGATGCGGTTAAGCGACAGTGCGTGAAGCGAAGACATATCCAGAGCTAATATTCTCTTGTTATTCCAATCAACATATTTCAGATAACCTCGCGATCGTCCTGACCGAATCTGCTTAAGAAGTTGGCTATCTGTTGGATAGTAGAGCATACAGTATGTGATATTTTTTATACGTGACATTTTTGCGTTACCTGTTGCACTTTTTTACAGCCTTTTTTCATTTCTTGACGTTTAGCCCCATTAATCGAATAGATAAAAATCGCATCCCCTCGTGCCATGATCTAAATCAATGTATCGATCGTGGCTCGACGGTCTAATGCACCACATATTGTAGTGTTCGTTAGTTTTCTGCCCATATTTGGTATTTCTTGACGTTCTTCACAATTGTGTGTAAGTCGATTGTTTTAGCGATTAAGCTTTGTTCGATACAGCACCAATACTGTGAATGACGTGTTTTGAACATGGTCAGCCTAGCGCCGTTTTTCCGATGTGGTGCCCACCTTGAAATCAAGTTGGCGCAACCATTTCCCCTTGAATTGAAGGGTGATTCCTTGAGGAGCTATTTGTGAAACCTGTTGTCATCAAACGCGATGGAGCCCGCGTACCTTTTCAGCGCCAACGTATCGAAGATGCAGTGATTCGAGCCGCGCAAGCAGTAGAAGACATGGATCAAGCTTATGCAGCAGCAGTAGCAGATGGTGTTCTTGCACAAGTGATGCGTAACGATGAAGTGGATATCCATCAAATCCAAGACGCAGTAGAAAACCACTTGATGGCAGGCCCTTACAAGGCAGTCGCACGTGCTTATATCGAATACCGTCATGACCGTGACAGTGCGCGCGAAAAGAAAAGCCGTTTAAGCCATGAAATTCGCGGCTTAGTTGAGCAGACGAATTCTGACATTCTCAACGAGAATGCAAACAAAGACAGCAAGGTGATCCCGACTCAGCGAGATTTGCTAGCAGGGATTGTCGCCAAACACTACGCCAAGCAGTACATGTTGCCGAAGCACGTTGTGCGCGCCCACGATGACGGTGATATTCATTACCACGATTTGGACTATGCGCCATTCTTCCCGATGTTCAACTGTATGTTGGTTGATTTGGAAAACATGCTCACCCATGGCTTCAAAATGGGCAATGCGGAAATCGATACGCCGAAATCTATCCAGACGGCAACCGCTGTAACGGCACAGATCATCGCACAAGTTGCGTCACACATTTACGGTGGCACAACAATAAACCGTATTGATGAAGTGCTAGCGCCTTACGTTGAGATCAGTTACGAAAAGCATTTGATGGTTGCTCGCGAGTGGAACATCGCAGATGCAGAAAGCTATGCCGCTGCCCGTACAGAAAAAGAATGTTATGACGCATTTCAGTCGCTGGAATACGAAGTCAATACACTGCACACAGCGAATGGACAAACCCCGTTTGTCACGTTTGGATTTGGTCTAGGTGATTCGTGGTCAGCACGTTTGATCCAAAAATCCATTCTGCGCAATCGTATTGAAGGCTTGGGTAAAAACCGTAAAACCGCGGTATTCCCTAAGTTGGTGTTTAGCGTCAAAGCTGGCTTAAACCTCAAGAATGGCGAGCCTAACTACGACATTAAACAGCTAGCACTAGAGTGCGCGTCGAAGCGCATGTATCCAGACATTCTTAACTATGATCGCGTGGTTGAAGTGACGGGATCATTCAAAACGCCAATGGGCTGTCGTAGCTTCTTGTCGGACTATGAAGAGAACGGCAAGCTGATCCACGAAGGTCGCAACAACATTGGTGTGGTGAGTATTAACCTGCCGCGCATCGCACTCCGTGCCAATGGGAACGAAGAAACGTTCTACTCCATGCTTGATGAGGTGCTGGACGTTGCACGCGAAGGGTTGGATTCTCGCATCGATCGCCTTCGCGGTGTGAAAGCCCGTGTTGCACCCATCCTTTATATGGAAGGGGCGTGTGGTGTGCGTTTGAACCCAGACGATGATGTAAGTGAGATCTTCAAAAATGGTCGCGCTTCGATTTCACTGGGTTATATCGGCATTCACGAAACCATCAACGCATTGTACGGTACCGAAGAGCATGTTTATGACTCTGAAGTATTGCGCGAAAAAGCCTTGGATGTGGTTAAGTACCTGAAAGCGAAAACTGACAGCTGGAAAGAAGAAACGGGTTACGGTTTCAGCCTTTACAGCACCCCGAGTGAAAACTTGTGCAGTCGCTTCTGTAAAATTGACGCGAAAGAGTTTGGTGTTGTGGATGGCGTGACTGACAAAGGTTACTACACCAACAGTTTCCACCTAGATGTGGAAAAAGCGGTGAATCCGTACGACAAAATCGACTTTGAAATGCCATACCCAGAAGTCGCGAATGGCGGATTCATTTGTTACGGCGAATACCCGAACATTCAGCATAACGTTGAAGCGTTAGAAAATGTCTGGGACTACAGCTACGAACGCGTGCCTTACTACGGCACCAATACGCCGATCGACGAATGCTATGAATGCGGCTTTACCGGTGAATTTGATTGTTCCAGCAAAGGCTTTGTATGTCCAAGTTGCGGTAATCACGATTCAACCAAGGTGTCTGTCACTCGTCGCGTTTGCGGTTATTTAGGCAGCCCGGATGCGCGCCCATTCAATGATGGCAAACAGGAAGAAGTGCAGCGCCGCGTTAAGCACATGTAAGGTTTGAACATGAATTTCCATCAGTATTATCCGGTTGACGTTGTTAATGGCGAAGGCACACGCTGCACCTTGTTTGTTGCTGGGTGTGAGCATCAATGCCGTGGCTGCTACAACCAAAGCACCTGGTCATTAACCTCGGGTCAGGTTTTCGATAAGCAGATGGAAGATCGTGTGATTGCCGATCTCAATGATACGCGTATCAAGCGCCGTGGTTTGTCATTAAGCGGGGGTGATCCATTGCACCCCGCGAATGTTCAAGCTGTGTTGGCATTGGTGAAGCGTGTTCGCCTCGAATGTGAAGGCAAAGACATTTGGTTATGGACAGGCTACGAGTTAGCCAATCTGACCGCCGAACAGCATGAGATTGTGTCGCTTATCGATGTTCTCGTGGACGGCAAGTTTGAAAAAGATCTTGCTGATCCATCACTACCTTGGCGGGGCAGCAGCAATCAGGTTATTCACAGACTGAGATGCTAATTTCCCATTGAACCTTCGTTGGTTGAGCTTTCACAAAACTTGCCGTTAACGGGTCTCATCCCGCCCACTGAGCCCTAGCCATTTCGCTGGGGCTTTGTCTTATGTGATACAGCCTTCAGCCTCAATTCGAGACAGCACTTTCGTGAAGAAAAATAATTTCCAATTTCTTTCGTCTTTTTTGCGTCTTCTCCGTCTTATAGGCAAAGAACATAAAAATGAACGCTCGAGATAGCTTGAGCGTTGTGACTCATTCCTTGCTGTATAAGAACTAAATGAAAATAACATCGATAAATACATTGGCAGCGACGCTAGGAGGCATTCGCCGCGGAATCGAAAAGGAAACCGTTCGCACCACCCCAAAAGGGGCAATTTCTCCACATTCCCACCCAGAGTCGCTGGGTTCAGCATTGATGCATCCGTTTATCACCACTGACTTTGCTGAAGCGCAGTTGGAATTGATCACGCCTGCCTATACGGATAAACACGCGGTATTTTCACATTTGGCGTCACTCCACCATTTCGTGGCGGGAAACTTGGCGAATCAAGACATGCTGTGGGCGGGAAGTTTACCGCCGGTTTTGCCAGAAGAAGAGGCGATTGAGATTGCGAACTATGGCACCTCCAATGCTGCACAAATGAAAATGCGTTATCGCCAAGGTTTAGCGAATCGTTATGGCAAAAGAATGCAGACCATTTCAGGTATTCACTACAACTTCTCATTGCCTGACAACTTCTGGACGATCCTACACGCACAAGCGCAAAGCCCTTTGTCATTGGCGGACTTTATTTCAGAGCGCTATTTCCACCTGATCCGCAATGCCATGCGCCATGGTTGGATTGTGGCGTATCTCTTTGGCGCATCACCCGCATTAGACAAAAGCTATGTGGCGGGCCGTGAGCAAGATTTAGATGCGTTGGAGGCATTGGACTCCGAAACGCTTTACATGCCTTGGGCGACATCATTGCGTCTTAGTCGTTTTGGTTACACCAACAGTGAACAGTCGCAATATCCTATTAGCTACAACGACAAAAACACCTACCTCCAAGGGGTGTCTGCGCTGTTGGCTAAGCCGAGTGAGAAATATCTGTCGATTGAAGAAGGGCAGCAACTCAATGCGGCGATCTTGCAGTTGGAAGCGGAGCTTTATGGGGCAATTCGCCCGAAAGTAGTGGCGAAAGACATGCGCCCCTTGGAAGCACTTTGTCGCAAGGGCGTTGAATATGTCGAACTTCGCACCGTCGACAATAACCCGTATTTACCTCTCGGGATCAATGAAACACAAAGTCATTTCTTGGATATGTTTTTGACGTACTGTGCTTTAACGCCGAGCCCATCGCTCACGGTGGAAGAGCAATCAGTGATTAAGTCACGCATGGAGAGCGTCGCGACCATGGGACGTAAACCGAACTTGATGCTGCCGACGCTGACAGGTGACCATTCATTGGTTGAGTTAGGGACGAAATTGTTGGCGGAGATGGCAGACGTCGCTTCGTTGTTCGACCGTGCGTTTGATACCCATGAGTATTCGCAAAGTCTGATGCTCGAAAATCAGAAATTGCATGATCCTGCATTGACGCCATCCGCAATGATGGTCGCAGATATGCAGCAAGGAGGCATCGGTTACACCGCTCTCGTAACCACCTTGTCTCAAGCTCATATGCAAACTCACCGAGAGTTCTCAGTAGAGCCCGATCTTCACGACCAACTGACCGCCATGGTGCCAAGTTCGTTACGCGAACAGCAAGTGCTAGAGGCAGAACAACCCGTGTCGTTTGAAGATTTCCTCAGCAAGAAAAACGCCATCACCTGCGACTGCTAATACGAGACAACACTTCATGGAATTAATCTGGAAAATGCGCGGGTACATGCGACTGTGTACCCGACGCTATCTTATCGCCTTCGTTGCGTTACAAACGGTTGCGCTGTTGAATCTGGCGCCGCCTTGGCTGATTGGCCGTATTGTCGATGCAATTAGCACCAACACACTGACAGCTGATTTCCTTGGCTTACATTTGGTTGGGATTGTCGTCGCGGCGATCACCATGTATGGGCTTCGTTATGTGTGGAACAGTCAACTGTACGGCGCAGCGATAGAAATATCCCGCGCGGTGAGAACTGACCTGTTTGCGCACCTAACGCGTTTATCACCGTCGTTTTATCATAAACACAGCACGGGCGATTTAATGGCGCACGCGACCAATGACCTGAACGCGGTTGAGCAAGCCGCAGGTGATGGCGTGATGACCTTAGTCGACTCGCTGATCGCCGGTTTTACTGTGATTTTCGGTATGGTTTTTCTTGTGAGTGGTCATCTGACTGCCGTCGCATTACTGCCATTTCCTTTGTTGGTCTACGTGACGCGACGATATGGCGCTGGCATGCAAAAACGGTTTGGACGAGCGCAGGGCGCGTTTTCTCTTCTGAATGAAGAAGTGAGGGAGACGGTAGCGGGTATTCGGGCAGTACGGTCACATGGTATTAATCAACGCCAGCAAGCTCGGTTCGCAGATAACTTAGAAGAAACGCTGGATGCCAATATAGAAGTGGCGAAAGTGGATGCGTTATTTGGCCCAACCATTCAATTGATCTACGGCTCATCGTTTGTGATCACCTTAGTGTACGGCGCATGGATGATTAACACCGGTGCACTCTCCGTGGGTTTGTTTACCAGCTTTACTTTGTACCTTGCCCAATTGCTGGGGCCTTTCCTGCAATTTGGCTGGCAGTTCAATGTGTTCCAGCGAGGCAATACGTCTTGGAAACGTCTTGAAACGGTCTTTAAGCAACAACCAGATGTTGTGGAAGGGACAAAAGAGGTTCCCGCGAATACGCCCCTAACGTTAGACGTTGATATCCGTGAATTTGCGTACCCATCTTCGACGCACAATGTGCTTGAGAACGTTCACTTCAACCTCAATCAAGGAGGTTTCATTGGCGTCACTGGGCCAACTGGGGGAGGGAAAAGTTCGCTAATCAGCCTGATTCTTCGTCAGTTCACGCTGAGCGATAACGCCTCACACCTCGCATTGGCTGGCATTTCGACGGAGGAACTGACCTTTAACGCGTTACGCCAAACAATGGCGTGGGTACCTCAAAATCCGCAACTGTTTTCAGGAACGATTGCAGACAACATAGCGCTGGGTAACCCTACAGCGACACGCAAAGAAATAGAATTCGTCGCAGAAGTGGCAGGTATTACTGCCGAAATTAATGCGATGAAAGACGGGTTCGACAGTGAGCTTTCAGAAAATGGATCCAACCTTTCTGGTGGTCAAAGGCAGCGTGTTGCTTTGGCGCGCGCGTTGTTGACTGGCGCTGACATCTTATTGCTGGATGACCCATTTAGTGCGCTGGACATGCGAACCGAAGCCTTGGTTCGACACAATTTGAAAAAACACTTTTCACACAAATCGATGTTGTTGGTGACCCAGCGTTTACCCAATCTTCGTCATGCCGATGACATTCTGGTTCTCGAGCAAGGTCGTGTTGCAGAACGTGGTAATCATTGCGCATTAATGGAGGCACAAGGCTGGTATGCAAAGGTGTATGAACGACAGGCGCATCACCCACTGCAAGACATAGATGGGCTAGACGCGCCACAAGTGAGCGGTGACACAGCGAGAAATAATGCCGTGGAGGTCAACCATGCATAACAACAAGTCAGGGCAGGAAAACGTACCGCGTGCCCGGCAGTCTTTCGCGTTTAAGCGACTCATGGGCTATACACGCCCTCATAAACTTCGTTTTGCCGTGGCGTTTGGTTTTTTGTTTGTCGCGGTGGTCGCGGAAATGGCGATTCCTTGGTTAGCCAAGATCATCATCGATGACGTGATTGTTCCAACCCAGTTTAATTGGCAACACCTGCTGTTACTGAGTGGCGCGGTGTTGGGCCTATATGTCGTGCAATGTGGCTTCCAGTATTTACAGGCTGTTTCATTTCGCCACGGCGCGCTGCTGGTGGTGAACGATGTCAGAAAGCAATTGTTCGATCATGTGTTGAAGCTGCCGATTGCTGCATTTGACCGCTCTTCAACAGGGCGGATGGTCTCCTACGTCACCAACGACACCGAGTCTTTGCGAGATTTGTTCGTCTCAACCTTGCCGACCATCATTCAAGGCAGTTTGCGTATCACGGGCATTTTTATCGCCATTTCTCTGCTGGATTGGCGTTTGATGATGCTGAGTTTGGTGCTCATCCCAGTGCTGCTATTGACCATGAACGCTTATCGCAAATTGTCTACGCCAGTACTGGATGGCATTCGGGTTCAAATTAGTCATATCAACAACCGGATCAGTGAATCGCTACAGGGAATGTCGCTGGTGCAG
Source organism: Enterovibrio calviensis DSM 14347 (assembly GCF_000621165.1). Lineage (GTDB taxonomy): Bacteria > Pseudomonadota > Gammaproteobacteria > Enterobacterales > Vibrionaceae > Enterovibrio > Enterovibrio calviensis. Next base: position 234,941 of record NZ_JHZA01000007.1, read on the forward strand.
GCATTTGGTCAGGAAAAAGCGTTTAGAGCGAAATTCAAGCAAGACAACGATGCATGGTTTGCGTTCAGAGCACGTTCGATTGCTATTGATAGCTTGATGCTTCTGCCTTTTACCCGCTTGATTGGCGCATTTGCCGCGTTAGCCATCGTGGCATGGTTTGGTATGGCGTCGCTTCAAACCGTGGTTGAAATCGGTACTTTGTATGCGTTTTTGAATTACATCGAGCGTTTCTTTGAACCGTTCCGTCAGCTGTCGATGGAATTACGAAAAATGCAGGTGGCATTGGTCTCGTCAGCGCGAGTGTTTGAGCTATTGGATGAGCCGACGGATGAAACGCACAACACGCACCTAGCACCAGTGACGTTACCCGCCCACAAAGATATCGAATTTCGTCACGTCAAAATGGCGTATGAAGAGGGCATAAACGCATTGGACGATGTCAGCTTTGTGGCAAAAAGCGGTGAATTCACGGCAATCGTCGGTCACAGCGGCAGTGGGAAAAGCTCCGTGGCTAACTTGCTGATGCGTTTTTATCAGCATCATCAAGGAGAGGTGTTGATCGGTGGCATGCCGATTCAGTCGTTACCAGACGCGCAGGTACGTCAATTGATCGGGCTAGTGTCGCAAGACCCCTATATGTTCTCGGGTTCTCTCAGAGACAACATCGATTTATCTGCATCACGTGGTACGGATTCTGATGTTGCCGAGACAGCAGCGGAGGCGGTCAATGCATCGAGCTTTATTACAAGATTGCCAGATGGATATGACCATCAACCCGGGCATGGCGGTGCATCACTGTCTGTGGGCGAAAAACAGCTGGTTGCATTGGCACGTGTACTCGCACATGGGCCAGAGATTTACCTATTGGACGAGGCAACCGCGAATATTGATAGCGAAACCGAAGAAGCCGTAAAAAAGGCATTGTCTGCCATTCAGTATGGACGAACCGTTATTGCTGTCGCTCATCGCCTTTCAACGATAAGAAATGCCGACCAAATACTGGTAATGAGCAAAGGGAAAATTGTTCAACGTGGCACTCACGATTCGCTTGTGTCTCAGCCAGGTGAATACCGAGAGCTGGATTTAGCGCAGAAAGAAAAAGAAGAACATGATTCTGAAAATGCCCATCTTGGTCTCGTGATCGCATGACGCATTTTTCAATGAAGGTAGTACGATGAAAAATTTGAATATCCCTTTGATTGACAAACAAATTACCGACGAAGCCTTACAGTGGGCGATGATGCACGGTGTGGCGATTAAAAATGCAGACGGAACGGCGCGCCATTGCCCGTTTAGCGTTGCACCAATGACGATGAAGCGTCGTGTATACGAGCATTTGCTAAAGGTGACCCCGATTCTGACCAAGCTGATCAGTGCGGTGTCCGAAGATCATGCATTCCTTAAAGCATCGCTGACCGACATGGCGAAAGCCGATCCGTTTTTCGACCGTTTATTCTGGATGCACGAGCAGATCCACGGTACTGAGGAAGCGCCGAAGGCGGCACCTCGTCAGCCTTTACTGCTGATGCGGACGGATTACATGGATGACCGTCAACAAGGGGCGAAAGTTATCGAGTTTAATGGTATCGCCGCGGGTATGGGACCCTTTGGTCAACGAGCCAATGAGTTGCACGACTTCATGCGTCGCCAATGGCCAAAAACGTATCAAGACTGGATTGAATCCCCAACGGCGACACCGGCCGATAACCAATGCTTGGAGCAGCTAGCGAACGCCATTGCGACGTCAGGACAGCAAGTGCGAGATGCGTTTGGCGAAGAGGGAAAACCCACTTTCCTAATGGTCGTACAAAAAGACGAAGACAATGTGTATGACCAGCACTTGTTGGAAGTGGCATTACAATCTCTCGGTATCCGCACAGTTCGTCGCACCTTCCACCAACTGTCGTCGCAATTGTACTCGGGCGATAATCAACGTTTGATGCTAGAAAACGTCGGCGCGCTAGACGTGGTCTATCTGCGTGCAGGCTATCAGTTTTCGGATTACTTCGCGCCTGAACTGCTTGAACCAAACTGTTGTGCGACACTAAGCCAGATCCGCGTTTTTATTGAGCAACACAACGTGGCGGTGAACGCGACGGTGAGCCAGCAATTGGCGACCAGCAAGACGATGCAAATGATCCTGACGATGATGAAGACATCAGCCCTGACAAAGTGGGGACTAACCGAAGAAGAAGCGGTGCTCGTCAACAGCGTCTTGGCCGACATGTTACCCGTGTCTTCGTCGACAATTACATGGTTTGAAAATGAAGCTGTTAAGCAGGATTGGGTGCTAAAAAACCAAGGAGAGGGTGGAGGGCATTGTATTTTTGGTGAGGACATTAGCGCGAAATTGCATTTGCTCAATCCAGAAGAATATGACGCATGGGCGTTAATGCAGCGGTTATACCCGCACGAACGTGAGCGTCCGACCCTTGCGGTGCGTAACGGGGTTCAAACCAAAGTTGATGATTTGGTCAGTGAGATTGGCTTGTTCACTGCATTTTTCAATGGTCAGGCAATGACAGAACACGCGGGTTATGCCGGTTATCTTGTTCGAAGCAAACCGGCCAAAGAAAACGAAGGTGGCATTCACAGTGGAAAAGGGATACTTGATTCCATTACGCTGATTGACTGATATACTTCCTTCTGAACCACTAAGGCCGCGGATCTCGCGGTCTTTATCTTTGAGTAAGACGATGACGATAGAAACCATTTGGGGCGAATACCAATCAAGCGTAAAAGCCTTTCTGCATGCGAAAGTGTCAAACCCTGATGACGTGGACGATCTGTTACAAGACATCGTGCTAAAAACGTACCTGCACCTAGAAGAGGTCCGAGACAATACCAAGATAAAGTCTTGGCTGTTTCAGGTTGCGAACAATGCCATCATCGACTTCTACCGTCAAAAGGGCAAAGGTAAACACCTGACACAAGATGACCTTTGGTTTGAGCATGACAAAGATGATGTCCGTGAAGAGTTGTCTGAATGTATGTTGCCTTTTATTCAAGCATTGCCGCGTGAAGATGCCGACATGCTGACGGCTATCGAACTATATGGGCAGTCTCAGAAAGCTTATGCTGAAAAATACGGTATGAACTACTCCACGCTCAAATCACGCCTTCAGAAAAGCCGCTCAAAAATCAATGCACTGTTCAATGAGTGCTGTGAGCTAAAGCTTGATAAAAACGGCAGCGTCATAGACTACGAAGAGCGTAAAGATTGCGGTTGCTGATATAACCCATGAAAGCCCATTCGCATTGAATCAAAAAAGCCTTCGATAATGACAAAATATAACAAGAACTTATGGCTTTAATGATTGTCGATATATGAGACCTAACGGTTGTTTTCGGTACCAATTTATTGTGATGGTATCGTTGAATTTCACTATTAAGGAGTGCCGCCTTGAATCGTAAAATTGCCACCTTGCTGTTTTGCACTTTCCTTCTTCCAATTGGTCATGCCGTTGCAAATACCGATACCACACCTCCTGTTTACGAACACTCTCCCAACGGCAAAATGATCATGGGTGAGAAAGAGTGGGTCAGAGTCGATGAACTTGGTGTTGTTGCCATGGCCCGCGTCGATACAGGGGCGACAACATCCTCTATCAGCGCAATTGATATTGAATCGTTCGAACGTGATGGAGACAAGTGGGTGAAGTTTCGCTTGGCTCACAATGAGGGGCAAAGCGCGCTGATTGAGAAAGCGGTTGAGCGAACCGTGAGAATTATTCAATCCAGTTCAGAAGGCTATGAGCGAAGATATGTCGTGAATCTGCCGATCACGATTGGTGATACCACCATGGACACGGAATTTACGCTGCGTGATCGTAATCACCTCAATTTTCCGGTGCTGCTTGGACGAACCTATTTGAAACATACCGCGCTCGTTGATGTGAGCAGAAAATACGTTCAGCCTAAACCGGAAACCAAACCGGAAACTGCCGTAAACCAATGATGACAAGGGAAAGACCGAACATCGCGGTTTTTTGTTTTCACCACGCTTGTCTTTGGGTAAGGTACGTAATTATTGCCGTTAAATAAGGATGTTATTCCATGTTAGATCTGCTTTCTCCGGCGCAACAAGACCCCATTCTGTCTCTTTCCATTGCATTTCGCGGAGATACTCGTGCGGATAAAATGGATTTGGGCATTGGCGTTTATAAAGACAGCCAAGGTAACACACCTATTATGCAGGCAGTCAAAGCCGCGCAGCAGCAACTGGCTGATTCTCAGACCACAAAAAGCTATGTGGGGCTCGCCGGAAACGAAACATTTAACCAAGTCATGACTGATCTTCTTCTTAAAGGCACTGATGGCTACTCACGCTGTGCCACGGTTCAAACGCCAGGCGCAAGTGGTGCGCTTCGTATGTTGGGCGATCTGATGTATCTCGCCAAGCCAGTGACAACGGTATGGATCACTGACCCGAGCTACGTGAACCATAAGCCCGTCATGCAAGCTGCAGGTTTACACGTCAAATTTTACCCGTACTTTGATGCGGCGACGAAACAAGTAAACCCTGAAGCAATGCTCGAAGCTTTGAGCAAAGCGGGCCCGGATGATGTCGTACTTCTGCATGGCTGTTGCCATAACCCAACAGGTGCGGATATTCGCCCAGAGCATTGGCAAGCGATTAACGAGTTGGCACAAAAGAACGGTTTTACGCCTTTTGTTGATATCGCCTACCAAGGTTTTGGTGAAGGCTTAGAAGAAGATGGCTACGGACTTCGTGTGCTGGCTGACTCAGTAGAAGAAATGCTGATTGCGACGTCATGTTCAAAGAACTTTGGCCTGTACCGCGAGCGCACTGGCGCAGCCATTGTTATCGGCAAAAATGCCAATGAAGCCACCAATGCCAAAGGCCGTATTCTGCAGTTGGCGCGTTCAACGTACACCATGCCACCTGATCACGGCGCAGCGATTGTTGAAACGATTTTGACCAGTGATGAACTCACCAAGGTGTGGCGTGAAGAGTTGGATAGCATGCGTGGTCGCATCGTGTCTCTTCGTGATGGCTTAACTGCAGCACTTAGTGCCCGTACCGGTGACGGTCACTTCGATTTCATTAAAGAACACAAAGGCATGTTTTCGATGCTGGCGATGTCGCCGGAGCAGATGCTTAAGTTAAGAGAAGATTTTGGCATCTATGCAGTTGGTGACAGCCGAATTAACGTCGCGGGTTTGACGGAATCGCGTATTGATTACTTAGCCGATGCCTTGATTGCTGTTTCTAAATAAGCCATTCGAGATTATGTTTTCGATAAAGCCAGCATTGTGCTGGCTTTGTTTTCCCATGCATTCAATAGATAACGTAGATAAAAATCATGAAAATTCATCGTATTAACCCGGCTCAGCGTTGGTCAGATGTTACTGTATTCAATGGCATTGCTCACTTCGTAGAAGTGCCAGAAAGCGACTTAACTGCCGATATCGCTGGCCAAACTGCTCAGGTACTTAAGCAAGCAGAAGAAATGTTGGCGTTAGTGGCTAGTGATAAAACGCGCATCCTTTCTGTGACCATTTATATTACCGATTTTGCAAACCTAGAAGCGCTTAACAGTGTATGGGATGCATGGTTTGAAGCGGGCACAGCACCAAGTCGCGCGTGTGTGAAAGCGGAACTTGCCGATCCTGGCTACTTAGTTGAAATGGCTTTTGTCGCTGCGGCAGGCGAAGAGTTCCAGTCGTAATTGGCGACCGAACGAATCATAACGAAAGGGCAGCGACAAACACGCTGCCCTTTTTTGTACATTGAACTATTCAATAACGACGCTTACATTGCGCTGCGGAAAATTTCACAAATCTCAGCATGGGTCGCTTGTTTAGGATTCGTAAAACCACACGCATCTTTCAGTGCATTTTCAGCCAGAACAGCGAAGTCATCGGCTTTTACGCCTAGCGCTTCCAAACCTGCTGGAATACCTACGTCTTTAGATAGAACCTGAATCGCTTCAATTGCGGCTTCAGCGCCTTGTTCTGCGGTTAGGTTATCGACGTTAACGCCCATTGCCTTCGCAACATCACGTAAACGGCTCGCTGATACCTGTACGTTATATTTTTGAACGTGTGGAAGGAGAACGGCATTACACACGCCATGTGGCAAGTCGTAGAAACCACCAAGCTGGTGAGCCATTGCGTGCACGTAACCCAAAGAAGCGTTGTTGAACGCCATGCCAGCCATGAATTGCGCGTAAGCCATTTGCTCGCGGGCTTCTAGGTTTTGTCCATCATTAACTGCGGTGCGTAAGTGTGCTTGAATGAGTTCAATCGCCTTAATCGCCACAGCGTCAGTGATAGGAGATGCTGCGATAGAAACGTAGGCTTCAACCGCATGAGTTAACGCATCCATACCCGTCGCGGCAGTCAGAGATTTTGGTTTCGCCAGCATCAATTCTGGGTCATTCACTGAAATTAATGGCGTGGTGTTTTTGTCCACGATAGCCATTTTGATGTGGCGCTCTTCATCGGTAATGATGCAGAAGCGAGTCATTTCAGATGCAGTACCGGCTGTGGTATTGATAGCAATGAGAGGAAGCTGCGCTTTCGCTGACTGGTCGACACCTTCATAGTCACCAATTTTACCGCCATTTGCGGCTACCAGAGCAATGCCTTTTGCACAGTCATGCGGTGAACCACCACCCAGTGAAATAACAAAATCACAGCTATTTGCTTCAAGTATCGCTAGTCCAGCCTCAACGTTACCAATGGTTGGGTTGGGTTGAGTGCCATCAAAAACGGCAGTCATTACGCCACGCTCTGAGAGTAGAGCCGTGACTTTTTCGACGACGCCAATCTCATTCAATACTTTGTCGGTCACAATCAGACCGTTTTTGAAACCGTGTGACTGAATCGCGTTGACAGCGTCGGTAAGGCAACCTGCGCCCATTAAGTTAACTGTAGGGATGTAAAATGCACTTGTCATTTCGTTTCTCCGTGATGATCACGTTAATAATTATTAGTTAGACGCAGAGGGTGAGTATGTCGCCCATCTTGTCCGTGCCTAGATTTTTTAGCATTTATTGAGCGCGATGCACTTTGATCTGAATCAAACGACGGGTCTGGTGATGGTGGCGTGTGCCAAGAGTTTGAACCAGATCATTTTAATTGCAGGCAGTGTTAATATATTGAAAAGTAAATATTTATTTTATTTTTAATTGGTTGATGACTGGCGATCATATGTGCTCGTGGCACGTTTTCACTGAGGTTCAGTAATGCAGAGGGCTATTCTCGTCGTTGTCGTCTTCATTTAGGTATAAAAAAGTTCATATAAATAGACATGAACGAGAAGCGCAACTACGATACCTTTTGTCATTCACTCACAGTTGCATATAGGGAAAGCATGCTCTGGTACAAGGTCGACCATCAACTTAAACTTCACGACATTAGCCTTATCGTAGGCCCGAATCGAACAGACAAAACAAGGTTCCTATGTGAACAATACGACGGGTTTTCTTTCCTCATCGATGTTTCCAAGGCCAAAATCGCCTATTGCGGTGGAGATACCAGTGTTACAGAAGAAGAATGGAATGATATTGTCGCTCGTGATTGCCCATTCATAACGGTCGACGATGCCCATCTATTGAAGCCGCTAGATCTTCTCAAACTTGTCGACATCGCGGTAGAAACCAAGAAGCGACTTTATCTCTCTTGTAACGAAACGATAGCGGCCTACCTGCCTGACTTTCTCTCCCATGCTAAGAAGTTCCAACTGTCGGTGGTTAAGCTCGAAAGGCTTACTGATGACGATGTGTGTGCTTGGACGCTGGCGGATGTGAAAGGAAAAGAGTGATAGCAGTGATTTGCTGAGTAAATGAGAGCATTTATGTTTAACTATTCAGCAGATAACACCTCGTTACGCTATTCCTGTTTCTTGCCACCATTTATTCAATTAAGATCTGCCAACAAGAATCGGCTTTCGAGGTCTAATATGATGAAAAAATCCATAACAGCCATGGTACTTCTTTTTGCTTTGACGGGTTGTGATGACGCTGCGAAGGCAATTGATCAGGCGCAAGATGCGGCTAACAAAGCAGTAGACGGTCTTCAGCAGCAAATTGAATCCGTAGATTTAGGCGAATTAAATCTAGACCAATTTGGAGACGCGGCGGATTCCGCGAAAGCACTGGCAATGTCCGTCGAAGAAGCAGTCAAAGCTGATTTTTCCGACCCACAAGCACTTGTTGAAGTGAGAGAACAAGTCGCCAACGCATACAGCTGTTTGGTTGATGCCACGTCAGAAAGCACAGCCGAGAAATTGCTGAACACCGTACTTTCTTCGATCGGTAACGAAGATGCATTGTCTGTCATCGACAAGGGCATAGAGAAAGCGAAAGCCGCTCAAGAGTGTGTGATGTAATTGCACTGACTCATACTGGATGGTACTGCAAGTTACCATCGGACTAAAAAGGCTTAGAGTTGACGCTTTAAGCCTTTTTTGTTTTGAAATTTTTGCTGCACAAATATCATGTAGGGTTAAAAACAATCTACAATCTACAATCTACAATCTACAATCTACAATCTACAATCAAAATTAATTTACTGTCTGTTGAATTGTGGCGAATTATTTTCTAATTTCTTACGATACCTTACTTCCTTTAAACCTTGGTAAAGCTTTTCTTTTGAATCGAGCTGAAAACCCTGCCGCTCATAAAACCTTCTGGCTAATTGGTTATCTTCAAGAACCCAAATTGTAACTTCAGAGAAGCCCATTTGAGATAACTCCTGAAGCGACAAAGCTATGAGTTCTTTTCCGAAGTTTTTGCCAATGAATTGAGGGAGTATATAAATAGCCCAAACCTCTCCAACACAATCGTGGCTATCATCATCTCGGGATTTTTCGAAGTCTACAAACCCAACCAACGAACCTTGATAGCCACAAACAAAAGTTGATAGACGGTTTTCACTCGTGAGTTTTACTCTACGTTTAGCCCTCGTCTTTGGATTGATAGATTTCAAATCCTCATCTGACATGATGCCTTTGTAAGCGTACTTCCAGCCTTCGACTGAGATCAATGATATTGCATCAATATCTTCAGGTAATGCCTTCCTAAACTCTCTCAATATACTTCCCAATTTGTTATATAACGTCCGTTACTACTGTTCTTATAAGCAATTTATTTGAACACTCGCTCAAATGACACTAAGACCAACTCGGTAGAATCATTGAAATCGATGCCATAAGACGATTTACAGTCCTCTGTGAAAAAGTCATTGTGAGCCTTGTACCACCATTCGTAAGTGCCATCACCTTCGCCTTCAGACTCAGCAAACTCACGGCTAACAAGACCAAATGGGCGGAACGAAACATTGGTGATCTTGACGATACAAACAGGATTCTTATCCCAATCAAGGACTATTTGGTGTTGCCCGACTTGAGGGAAGTCAACATCTTCAATTTTGTAGGCTTCTTTGACACTGCATGTTGCTTGTTTTCTTCCTTCTGCAACTAGGCGTGCACACTCATTAGTATTGTATTCATCATCACAAAAATATGTCGTTTCTACACCACCAATTTTTGCTAGTTCAGAATCAGGCAATGTGTTGGTATAGGACTGAAAATAGTCCTTATATCTTGCATCCATGTATGAGTTTTCCCTAATTTCTAACGCTGTCGTAAACGGCGAGCGATATTTGATGTCATTGCTATGCTGCACTTCAAAGTTGATACTCAGTTTTCACACGAACAATGCCTGCAATTCCCATAAATTCGAAAGTTTTATGCAAAGCCACTCTATTTGGAATTCTTAGGTTTACGATTATGCCACTGTACAAGGTAAAATAATGCGCCACCAAATAGTCCCGCATATAAACAAAGCTTATGCATACTAGCAAAAGACACATTCCCCAACATTGGGTTGTTTAATGTAAAAGGATAAAAAGGCTGAACATCATAGTGGATGATGCCGTCAAGAATGACGTGGCTAAAACAACCGATAAATGCACTTATGAATGCGACTAACCAAGAGATTTTAATTGGTTGAGAATCTTTAGATATTTTTAAAATAATTAAGCCAAATTCTGAAAGGTATTTGCCCGATAAAGCTGATATTACTGCCAGTAATGAACTACCAATAAATGTATGAGAAAAACCATGCATGTGACCATGACCATTTAGCAGTACCCACAATGGTTGCAGATCCATTATGATTTGAGACCACCCAAATACCATTAAGCTAAAGCTCCCTTGGAGTATTGCTTTAATAAGGATTCCTGAGCCCATATGAAATGGAGTGAACGGCATAATCTTCCTTCGTAAATGTAAAAGTGTATTAGGTGGAAAATGTCGGAATCAAACGCGAAGTTTTGTTCGTTAATAACACGGCATCATACCCAAACTGCTTGATTTTGTGGCTCATTTCATCGTTTGAGATGTGGGTTGGTTGTAGCCCAATTATTGAAACTCCAAACCATGATTCTCAAGAGTATGCTTGCCACACCGAGTGCATACTAGGTACCTGTCAGTCACTTCTAAAGAACCACCGCCGGGTAACGAGGAGGCCGAACCGCTAAAAAATCCATCTAGAAATGCCTTAAACTGCTCTTTTCTGCTTTTCCCATACTTAGATGGTTTTTGCTTCATTACCTCTTTATGTTGTGCTTCTTTGCCGCATTTATCACAAAATCGATTGCTCATGAAACACCCTGTCATTTCTTTATGAATAAATTATATAATTGCATAGCAAGCCGTCGTGGGAATCGCATTAATTATTAGATTTTGTGATTTGAGAGAAGCTTCAATTAAAAGCCATGCTATCTATACGCATCTAAACTTGTTCCTTCAATATCACACACATGCTTAACCGATGGTCTTTTAGCTAACTCTTTCAGATACCTTGCTAAATGTTCAAATGACAGCGGGGGTTTTTTAAACCCACTTGCCCAATACGAAAGCATAAATAGGAAAAAGTCACAAACGCTCAGTTGGTTGCCAACTAAAAACGTTTTGTTTTCTAATTGACTATCGATCAGTTTGAACATTTCAGTAACACGATCCTCTTGAGTCCTTGAAATTGACTCAGCAGTATTGATGCATGATGTATGTTTGTGTGGATAAATATACAACATCATCTCTGGTTGGATGGTACTGGTTAGGTAAAAGAGCCACTGATAAAATTCTGGGCGGTATTTATCTCCGATATTTGGGATCATATTTGAATGTGGATGTTCATCGCACAAATGTACGCAAATCGCCGCACTTTCAAAAATAACTAAATCATCAGTAACTAGAGTGGGGATTCGTCCAGTAGGGTTGAGCTTTAGGTAGTCGTTTGACTTTTGCTCTTCTGATTTTCTATCAACTAATACGAGTTCATAATCAGCGCCTATTTCCTCAAGAAGCATATGAGGAGCCCAGCTAGCATTGCGCGGGTAATAGAATAATTTGTACAAGTTGAACTCCGAAGATTGATCGGTTTATAACAGTGTATTAGTGGAAAAATGTCGAAATTAAACACGATGTTTTGTCAATCGATAACAAGGAATCCTACCTGATTTCACTGTTACTGATTGATTTTAATTCGCTTTATTTTCACTGAAAATCTCGTTCTGTGAATGATCTCCAAAATGGAATTTTGATCCGGTGTATTGGATTGATTCTTGGAGGCGGTACTGATTAGGCTCAACCGTCGGTTCTCGTCACTTTGAAGCGAGAGATTGAAAGAAAGCGTTCAAACCGACACATCAAGAGTCATTCATGGATAAATAAGGCTGACATTTTGTCAGCCTTTTATCTTCTATTCACGCAATGTCATTTTCAGAGGGTGTATGCGTTAATCGTCAAAATGTGCGTCGATGAATGACTGGGACGGAACAAAGTAACTTGCACCTGTTTTGGCTTCAACGAAATCTAACAGACGATCATAATCGCCGTTTTCATCTGCATTGATCATTTGAGTTAACGACGTTTCGATGATTGAAGGTGTTTTCGAAAACCCAACAAACATAGTGCCATGCTCAATGGCATTGCCGTAAGGGCGATTCTGGCGATACATTTTTACCTCTTCGCCATCTATCTCAACCTTGCTTTTGTTGTTGTGCGCCCAAACGGGCTTCTCTTCATCGTCCAGTTCTATGTCATCCATTTTGGTACGTCCGACGACTTTCTCTTGATGCTCCGTCGGTTGGTCATCCCACAGCGATTGGCGATCAATATAACGTTGAACCACCAAATAGCTTCCACCTCGATAGGTGTCGTTTTCATCATCTACAAGGACAGATTCGAGACGCTCTTCATCGATGGGATTTTCAGTGCCATCAACAAAATCGATCATGTCGCGGTTATCGAGATACTTATAGCCCTGAATATCTTCCGTTAAATCAGCAACGCCGGATAGCGCTTTGGCTGAGTACTTGGCGATTTGGAAATTCAGATCTTTCCGTTCAGATTTCACCATTAGAAATATGTCTCCCGCGGTCGAAGGGAAGTGCCTTGCTCCGTCGGTCATTTCGGGAAATACATGTAATTCAGCGGGAAGAGAAAGGTCAGGAAACAGCAAAGGCCAAGCGTTGGCAGAAAACCCGATGGTGACAGAGATATTGGCGGAAGGATCTTTTTGCCGAATAGATTTTTGAATACCCGGCAGTTGAGACAAGGCGTCATTGATGTCGTCCACCGTTAGCCATTGGTCTTTTAGCACAAAGGTTAAGAACTCTGCGTGGGTGGTTGGGTCGGTCAGTGCGCCAATTTGTGCCATTGAAGCAAGTTCGTTCATAGTTCGTCCTATCCTCTGATCGGGTGATTTCTTACCTCACGTCAGAATAGAACAGCTTTGCTAGGCAAAGTGGGGTAGGAATGAGACGAGACGAGACGAAACGAAAATGGCGTGAGTTTGAAAGCGGCATGGAGAAAGGGATATAGGAGACAGTAAACAGATGGATCTTGTCGGCGTAAAAGTTAACGCCCTCGAGACGAGGGCGTTAGGGATTAGCGTTTGTTCTTCAAATAACGCTTACGGCGTTCTTCTTTCACTTTGGCTTTTTGTTCAGCTTTTAGTGTGGCGGCTTCTTCCACTTCGACCAATTCTTTGTCGATCATATCTGGGTGCTCAAGGGTGATTAAGCCCAGCGTGCCGTTACGAAGATCGTTAATCAGAATTTCAGACGCTTTGTGAATGTCGATTCTTCCACCAGCTCGCAAACAACCGCGTTTCTCGCCAATGGCTTCCATCAACTCGACTTCGCTATCTGGCAACTCTTCGATGTTGTAACGATTCTTCAGGAGTTGCGGATAAGCCTTTGCCAGATATTCCACGGTGTAAAATGCGACTTCGTCGTATTCCATCGCCGTGTCTTTAACCGCACCAGTGGCGGCTAAGCGAAAACCGCTGTGTGGGTTTTCTACTTTTGGCCACAAAATCCCTGGTGTATCTGACAAGATCACACCATTTTGCAGGTTAATACGCTGCTGCTGACGCGTGACCGCAGGTTGGTTACCGGTTTTCGCGATAACACGGCCTGCCAATGTATTGATGATGGTCGATTTTCCAACGTTCGGAATGCCCATGATCATAGTGCGAATGCTTTTGCCCATGTCTTCACGATGAGGCGCTAACTTGCGGCAAAGATCCATGATCTTATTCACTTCACCCACGTTATCTGTGGTGATAGCCATCGCCTTTACGCCTTGCTCTTTCTCAAGATGTTCAAGCCATAGGGCTGTCATCTCTGGGTCAGCAAGGTCGCGTTTATTCAATACTTTGATGACTGGCTTGTCTTTGCGAATGCGTCGGATCAGTGGGTTTTCACTGCTGAACGGAATGCGCGCATCGAGAACTTCAATGATGACGTCGATTTTAGGAACGACTTCTTCAATCTCTTTACGAGCTTTGTGCATGTGGCCAGGAAACCACTGAATAGAGTTGTTAATCATAAAAATGATTGCCTTAATAAATCGGTGTTATCGCCGGGAAAAGGGACTTAATTGACGGGCAATAGTCGCTTGGGCGTTAATATGGCGGGGATTTTAACACTTTACTGATGACAACGGAAAAGGTTGTGAGGATTAGAAAAATAATGAACAAGACGTAACCAGAATGGCGCTCATAAGCCATCATCGACTCGTCATCACGACATCTAAGCGGCGAGGCGATTTAGCCGACCGTTAGCTGAGTGATCTCGGTTTGAACAATATCGCCGAAATAATCGGTTATCTTTTGCGGCATGCCTAAATGAAAACCTTGGAAGTAGTCAATCTCCAATGCTTTCATTGCCATGTACTCCGCTTCGTTTTCGATCCCTTCTACCAGCACCTCTGCAAATACCTCTTTGGCGATGGCGATACCATCTAGCATAGGCTGAGTGTCACCTTGCATATAGGACTGCAACAACGAGCGGTCGATTTTGATAATACTTGGGTTAAGGGAGTGGACGCGAGCGTCTTGCGAGCCGCTCACACCGTAGTCGTCGATGGCAATACGGAAACCATTATCAACTGAGATAGCAGATGCAATAGCGAGCGCTTGAACATCGTCATGAAGATGCTCGACAACTTCCAGAACAACGTGATGACGAGGAATGTTTAACTCCTCAAGCCGTTTCACCATGAGGTTTTGGTTTGAAAATTTTGAGATTGCCGCGACGGCGGAAGAAGGCAACATATTGATGAAAATCGCGTGTTTACCAGCATAAGGAGCGAAATTCCGAAGATGGATTACTCGGGCTAGCCTATCGATATCTATCTGAGAGCGGTAGTCAGGATGTTGCTGATCGAGGTGCCGAAATAAATGGGCAGGGCAAACAGCCTCCCCATCTGGGTTATTGGCTCTTACTAACGCTTCAAAGCCCACAATTGAACCATCGCCGCGAAATATAGGTTGATAGACACTTCTTAGTACCAAATCATCATACAAAGCAATGAGTTCACCGGTTTCATCGGTGCTCAAGCATTGTTCAAATGCTTCCCTGGTTCTCAAGTGGTTATCCACGACGTTGTTTCTCCTCTTACCGCATGCTGGGAGCTTGTTCCTGTTGATTGAACGCATAGTACGGCAAAGAAAGCATTGAGAGAATAAATGCTTACAGCGCCCAAACTGTTTATGTGATCTGTGCCAATAGTGTGTCCCAATAACAGAACATGTTGTTAATTCAAATGGCAAGTTAGATAGACACTCACTCTATAAAAATAGTGATGTAAAAGCGTAGCGTAAAATAATTTTTACATACGTTCATACTGTAACGCCAAGCATCTAGTGCCAGTTTCCGAAGGGAGAGTCTATCGTTTTAGAGTGGAACGAGTAGAGGGATGACAGGTATGAAACTGAGTCACTATGAATCAAAGCCTCTTAACGCGCTCGGGAAGGTTGCTTGGAGCAGGGAAGAAGATGACATTTGGCAGCGCCTGATCTCTCGGCAACTTAGCTGTATCGAAGGTAAAGCCTGTCACGAATACTTAGAAGGGTTGTCCATGCTTAACCTTTCGGAGGATCATGTCCCTCAGTTAACAGATATCAATAAGGTGCTCGATAAGGCAACGGGATGGCAACTCGAACCCGTTCCCGCCTTGATTGATTTTGACCGCTTCTTTGCTTTGCTTGCATCTAAGCGTTTTCCGGTAGCGACATTTTTGCGTTCAGTTGCGGACCTTGATTACTTGCAGGAACCAGATTATTTTCATGAAATTTTTGGCCATTGTGCCATGCTCACTCACAAAGCTTTTGCAGATTTCACCCAGTTATACGGGCAACTTGGCGTTAAGGCGACAAAGGCTGAACGTGTGTATTTAGCGCGACTATATTGGTTTACGGTAGAGTTTGGCTTAATTGAGTCGTCCGGTCATAGGTCACTTTATGGTGGTGGGATTTTATCGTCACCCGCCGAAACGGATTATGCTTATAGCAGCCATGTTCCATTGAGGAAGAAGCTGGATGTTGTTGATGTAATGCGAACGCCATATCGTATCGACATTCTTCAGCCAGTTTACTTCTACTTGGAATCGCTTGATGCCTTGTACGAGCTTCAACAGTTAGACCTAATGGCTTGTGTTCATCGCGCCATGTCGTTGGGACTTCATCCACCCTGTTATCGAGAAAAGATCGCGTAATTAAAGGCGGAAAAAGGAGAGTAAGTTTAATGGCCGAATTATCAGAATTACAATGTGAAGCATGCCGCGCAGATGCGCCCGCCGTGACTGAAACGGAAGCGACATCCTTGATGCCGAGCATTCCAGAGTGGAACGTGATGAATGTTGATGGGATTGACCAACTTCAACGCGTGTTTACATTCAGAACGTTTAAGCAAGCGTGGGCGTTTTCTAATCTTGTTGCGGAACTCGCTGAAGAAGAAGGCCATCACCCAGCCATTTTGCTTGAATGGGGGCGCTGTACTGTGACTTGGTGGACGCACAAAATCAAAGGATTGCACAAAAACGACTTTATCTGTGCAGCGAAAACGGATGCACTGCTATCGGAATAGCGAAGGCGAACCGACGGGTAAACCGCCAGTATCGTTAATGAACAGTTTTGTTAGTGACCGGTATTGTTAACGATTAGTATTGTTAAAGAACAGTAGAGTTGCGGTGCCAACATCCTGTACGGTGGGTAGTAAGATGAATTCCCCCTTCAGATAGGTGCTATGCAATCAATCACTAAAGCGGAAGCAAGAAAGCTCATCTTGCTTTCGCAAGGCTTCTCTGCCAACAAAACCAACCTCACTGACCTCGAATCAACGCTATCTGTTATTGAGCGTCTGGGTTACGTGCAAATCGACACCATCTCCGTCGTTAAGCGAGCTCATCATCATGTCCTTTGGAGCCGAAACGCGACTTATCGCGAAAGCCATCTTTCGCAATTATTGGCGGACAAGACGGTGTTCGAATACTGGGCTCACGCCGCGTCCTTTCTTCCAATGAAAGACTTTCGATTTACACTTCCGCGTAAAGCGGCGATCAAATCTGGTGAACATAAACACTGGTATTCGAAAGATCACACCATGATGGATGCCATTCTCAAGCGAATAGAAGAAGAAGGCCCATTGATGGCGAAAGATTTCGACTCCCCAAGTCGAAAGCACCAAGGTTGGGGGACGAAACCTGCGAAGCAAGCGTTGGAAAACCTCTATATGCAGGGTGAGCTCATGGTGCCGAAGCGTGAGAATTTCCATAAAGTGTATGATCTCACCGAACGAGTTCTTCCCGAGAAAATCAACAAGACACGGCCTTCAGATGAAGAATACGGTCGTTATTTGGTGCTCAATTATCTCAATGCGCACGGGGTGGGGACGGTGCAAGAAATGACGTATTTGTTGAAAGGGGTGAAGTCGTTAGTGAATAACGCACTGAATGTATTGTGTGATGAAGGGAAGGTTGAACCCATTCGAATTGGTGATGTGCCATATTTTGCAGCTTCATCCTCATTAGCATTGCTCAATCGGCGGCTCAATCGACAACAAGCAAAAATCCTTTCCCCGTTTGATAGCCTAGTGATCCAAAGAAAGCGAGCAAGCGCACTTTTTGATTTTGACTACCTCATCGAATGTTATGTGCCAGAGCCAAAACGTAGGTTTGGGTACTTTTCTTTGCCCATTCTCTGGAATGCAGAGTTGGTGGCACGAGCGGACTGCAAGACGGACAAAGCGACATCCACGCTAATCGTTAATCATCTCTCTTTGGAGCCATCGGTGAAGCGAAGTGAGGCGTTTATGTCGGCGTTAGAAGATGAACTTCAGTTTTTTGCGGCCTTCAATGGCTGTGATAGTCACTCGATTAAGAAGATTTCACACAGAGGTAAGGAATAGTGGGAAGATGCGTGAACTGAATCTTGCGCTTTCAGCCACGCATGTGTTCGTGTATTGCGGTACTTGTGTCTTTGAGATCAGCGTTCTGCTTTGCTAGCTGCGCAGTGCTGCTTTACGCCACAATACAATTTAACAGCATAAGCTAGGACTGTTTCTTCTTACCAAATGCTGATTTATACAACTCAAATACGAACGTCGCTGCGCCACCTGCTGACGTTGAATTGGCATAGTCTTCTAATGGGGCACAGAAGTTGGATTTAAACTTCTCAATGGCTTCCTCCGATGATTCGGCGTAAATCACGTCGTCTTCTACTTCAAAGCCGAGGTCGATGAGTTGAGCCTTTTCGGCTAAAAACGTCTCAGATCCCATGTCGACATAAGTGAATTCCTTACGGTTGGAATCAGGCTTACAAAAAAACTGGTACTTGGGCATTTTGTCTCCTCAAAATCGCCTTAGAGAAATGTCAGATAACGCACAGTTTCCCTACCTAGTGCGTAAAATCACACTAAGCGATTCATTGAGAGATCTCAATACCATTAGGTTGTATTCATTTGAGTTTATTCATTAATTTGGGCTTGGGTCATAGTAGAAAACGCTAAATGCTGCATCGATTTCCCCTGCGCTTCATTTCCGCCTTTCTCATAGGCATGCCATCAATCACTTCAACCAATTCGTTGATATTTACGGTTTGCCGCCAGCGAAATTTCTCAGTGCCATCTTTACCAATTAACACTGCAATGTGCTCATTGGTGTCCACAGCATATTTTTGGCCGAGCTTGAGAATTTCTTGCGAAGAAAAGAGCCCTTGTGAGTCAGACAGATCCTGCATGTTGAGAATGACAGGGTGAAGGTCGCGATCATCAATTTGGCAACTATGAATAAGCATGAGGCGTTCAAATGCGCGTACTTTATCGTCGAAGCTTGGCGCAAAGAAAATCAGTGTTCGATGTGGCTCGATGAGTCCATAGAAAGGGTAAGAGATGCTAGGTGATGACGCTAACAGCAGCAATAAAACGCTAAGTCGATTCAGAGCACGCATGCAGGCCCCCTTATCAATTAAGGATTTCAGTACCAATACGAAAGCCTAGTCTTAATAGTTTCAATCCGCACTTTTAACGTACGCCGCACTGTATTTGTGCACGTTCATTGTCGGTGCGCTGCATCGAATGGTCTGCACCATAATCAAGCAAATGGATCGGAGAGCTTTCCGTAAAAGCGCACGCTGAACGGTTAAACAGTTATTTTTTTCATGGTGTTACCAATTAATTGCGAGGCATACCCCTAGATTGGCAAGCCTTTTGCTCTCTTGTTCCGCAGGTACTCATTAAGGAGCTGTTGCAATGAAAGGAAATAAGGTTGCATTAAATTGGGTAAGTGCGATTGCACTGGGTGGACTGTCGTTACAGGCTGTGGCGGCGGAAGACACAATCAAAGTGGGTGTACTTCATTCGTTGTCAGGGACGATGGCAATCAGTGAAACCACATTGAAAGATACAGTGCTCATGATGATTGATGAGCAGAACAAAAATGGTGGCTTGCTGGGTAAGAAGCTAGAAGCCGTTGTGGTTGACCCCGCATCAAATTGGCCATTGTTTGCAGAGAAGGCCAGAGAGTTAATTGAGAAAGAAGATGTCGACGTGGTATTTGGCTGCTGGACATCTGTATCTCGCAAATCTGTGCTTCCTGTGTTTGAAGAGCTCAACAGCTTACTGTTCTATCCCGTTCAGTATGAAGGCGAAGAATCGTCTAAAAATGTCTTCTACACCGGCGCTGCACCAAACCAACAGGCGATTCCAGCGGTTGACTATCTGAAAGATGAAATGGGCGTGAAACGCTGGGTGCTTGCAGGCACAGATTATGTTTATCCGCGTACTACGAACAAAATCCTCGAAGCTTACTTGATTGACCAAGGTGTCGCGAAAGAAGACATCATGATCAACTACACGCCGTTTGGCCATTCCGATTGGCAGTCGATCGTTTCTGACGTCAAAAAGTTTGGCTCTCAAGGCAAGAAAACCGCGGTGGTCTCTACCATCAATGGTGATGCAAACGTGCCTTTCTACAAAGAATTGTCAGCACAAGGCGTAGAAGCAGAAGACATTCCTGTTGTCGCGTTCTCAGTGGGTGAAGAAGAACTCTCAGGTATGGATACGTCGTCTTTGGTCGGACACCTTGCTGCATGGAACTACTTCATGAGTGTGGAAACGGACCAGAATGATGAATTTGTCGAAAAATGGCATGCCTACATCAAAGACGATGAGCGTGTAACTAACGACCCGATGGAAGCCACCTACTTAGGCTTCAACATGTGGGCTAAGGCCGTTGAAAAAGCGGGAACGACAGATTCTGAAGCGGTTCAAGAATCCATCATTGGTGTGACGGTACCTAACCTCACGGGCGGCTACGCCACCATGATGCCAAACCACCACATCACAAAACCGGTTCTTATTGGTGAAATCCAAGACGATGGTCAGTTCGTTACGGTTTGGGAAACACCGGATGTGGTAGCAGGGGATGCTTGGTCAGATTTCCTTACGGGTTCAAAAGACTTATTCGCGAGCTGGTTGAAACCTATGTCTTGCGGCAGCTTTAACGTAGAAACCGGTCAATGCGCTGGCGTGGCCGAATAATCAATTAGAAAAATAATGTTGGCGGGTGGATACGGACATTGCTCGCCAACGTTTTACGCTTTTTATTTGCCTGCCTTGCGGTTTTGTTTCCACATTTTTTCCGTACTGGCAGGACTTTTTCAAAGGAACGCGTTTATGTGTAAACAGACAAGACGATGGAATAACGTCTGTCGGTTTTTGACGGCTCTTTTTGTTGTTTTTATCACTTCTTTTGGTGCTTCGGCAGCCAGTCCCTCTACGTCAGAATCTCACTCGTCAGGCTCGTCATTGACTGATATTGAAGCCTTGCTGACGAGCAAATCTTTTACAGACAAAGAAGCCGCGGTGTCATTGCTTGTTGCCTCTGACTTGCCCGCCACGACACAACTGTTGAATGGGTTAGTGAATAAACAAGTGGTATATGACAAGAAAGACAAAGCCATTTGGTTTCTAGAGAACCCTCCCTTAAAAAAGGGCAGTACGTTAATGAATCTCGGCACTGGAGAAACGGTGACCGTTGAGAAAAAACGACAATATAGAACGGTGTCGCTAAACAACAGAATGCGCACAAAAATTAAAACGGCGTTGGCGACACTGGCGTTGACCGGTGATGACGTTGACGCTAGGCGAGCGGGGGCAAAACGCTTGCTTGGGCAAGTGGATAATGATCTCGTCCCTGTTATATCTGAACTGCTCGTTACGGAAGGTGACACTGTCACTAAAGGCTACCTAACTGCTGCGGTGTCCATCACTCAGCTTGACGATAAGGACTCGGTGGATGCCCGGTTATCCGCGATCGATCAACTTGAAACATCGGGATTAGCCGAAGCTTATGAAGCGCTAAAGGCAGCAAAAGCTCAGACAACGGATGCCACTCCAGAGGCTGTCCAGCGTGCCTTTGATGGTGCGATTGCCAGCTATGAAGAAACGCAGCGCGTCGTAGACATTGCCCAAACCCTCTACTTTGGACTGAGTTTGGGGTCGGTATTAGTATTGGCGGGTATCGGCCTTGCGATTACCTTTGGTGTGATGGGTGTGATTAACATGGCCCATGGTGAACTGATCATGATCGGTGCCTATACCACCTATGTCATGCAGTTGTTGTTACCGGAATATACGGGCATCGCCTTGTTACTTTCTATCCCAGCAGCATTTCTGGTCGCTGGATTGGTTGGCGTGGCGATCGAACGCTCTGTTATTCGTCACCTTTACGGACGCCCCCTCGAAACACTGTTAGCAACCTTTGGTATTAGCCTCATTCTCCAGCAGGCTGTGCGCTCAATTTTTTCTCCGCTAAACCGTTCTGTCAGCACACCAGAATTCATGAGTGGCATGATTGAAGTCACCCCAATGCTGCAGCTCACCACCAGTCGCATGTACATCATTATCTTCTGCTTAATGGTGTTCTTCGCGTTGCTGTTCATTCTTAAACGAACGTCGCTGGGCCTGCAAGTTCGCGCGGTTTCACAAAACCGTCCGATGGCGAGAGCCATGGGTGTGCGCTCTGAATGGGTGGACATGGCGACCTTCGGTTTAGGGTCTGGTATCGCTGGCGTTGCGGGTGTTGCCTTGTCTCAGTTAACCAATGTTGGGCCTAACATGGGGCAAGCCTACATCATAGATTCTTTCATGGTGGTGGTGTTTGGCGGCGTTGGAAACCTTTGGGGAACGTTGGCGGCGGGGTTAAGCCTAGGCGTATTCAACAAAATTTTGGAACCATGGGCTGGTGCTGTGTTGGCCAAAATTCTGGTTCTTGTCTTCATCATCTTGTTTATTCAAAAACGCCCGAAAGGACTCTTTCCTCAGCGCGGCCGTATGGCGGAGGATTAACCCATCATGGAAAAGCAACTGTCGGACAATCAACAAACGGACCCTCAGGCGTTACCGCAGTTAGGGATATACAAACCACTGTTTGATAAACCCAGCATCATCTTAATGGTGATCCTTGGGCTGGCCGTGATTCTGGTGCCCATAATGAATTTGTGGGTACCAGAGAGCAGCCCATTCCACTTGGAAACTTACACCGTTTCACTGCTAGGCAAATACCTCAGTTTCGCCATTCTCGCGTTGGCGGTCGATCTGGTGTGGGGCTACCTTGGCATACTGAGTTTGGGTCATGCCGCTTTTTTTGGATTGGGTGGTTACGCCATGGGCATGTATCTGATGCGTCAGATTGGCGACCGCGGTGTGTATGGCAACCCTGAATTGCCGGACTTCATGGTCTTTCTCAATTGGCAGGAATTACCTTGGTTCTGGATGGGCTTCGACCAGTTTTGGTTCGCCTGCATCATGGCCGTGGTGATACCCGGTGCGTTGGCGTTTGTGTTTGGGTGGTTGGCATTTCGTTCACGCGTGTCGGGCGTTTATTTGTCGATCATGACCCAAGCCATGACCTTTGCACTGATGCTTGCATTCTTTCGCAATGAAATGGGGTTTGGCGGAAACAACGGCCTGACCGATTTCAAAGATATTCTCGGCTTTAGCCTTCAAAGCGACTTCACGCGCGTTTCCCTTTTCGTTGCCACAGTGATTGCGCTGATGCTCGCTTACATGCTGAGTCGCGCGATTGTTGTCAGCCGATTAGGGGCGCTCACTATCGCGATTCGAGACGCTGAATCACGGACACGTTTCGTGGGATACGCGGTGGAGAAAAGCAAGCTGTGGTTATTCGTGTTATCTGCCGCTATTGCAGGCGTGGCTGGGGCATTGTATGTCCCACAGGTCGGCATTATTAACCCGGGTGAGTTTGCTCCGTTGAATTCCATTGAAGTGGTGGTCTGGGTCGCACTCGGCGGCAGGGCCACGCTATATGGCGCGATTATTGGCGCACTCCTTGTTAACTATGCCAAGAGCTGGTTCACCGTGGAATTTCCCGAAGTGTGGTTATTCGCGTTGGGTGCATTGTTTGTGCTTGCTACCTTGTATCTGCCGAAGGGTGTGAGCGGATTCTTGCGTAAACAGGAGACGAATTCATGATGTCGAAAACACTGTGGAGCGAAGGTGTTCGTTACCAAGCAGAGCATATGCCAGAACGAACGGGGAGCGGCGAGTTTATTTCAGATCTTACACGCCGTGACCAAGTATTCAGCTTTTTGAAACCTCCATTCAACCCAAAGGTCGATGTCAAAAATGGCATGTTGCTTTATGTCGAAGGTGTGTCTGTCTCGTTTGATGGGTTTAAAGCGATTAACGACTTAAACCTCTACATCAAGGAAGGCGAACTTCGCTGCATTATCGGCCCAAATGGTGCGGGTAAAACCACCATGATGGACATCATCACGGGGAAGACTCGGCCCGATAAGGGTGATGTTTGGTTAGGCCAACAGCTCAATCTGCTCAATATGGATGAAGCCCAGATCGCTAACGCAGGGATCGGACGAAAATTCCAAAAGCCGACCGTGTTTGAAGCCTTGTCGGTTTGGGAGAACTTAGAGCTAGCAATGGCCGGGAATAAAGGCACTTGGTATCTGTTTCGAGCAGTTCTGTCGAGTGACCAAAAATGCGACATCATGCGAGTGTTGGAGCTTATAGGCTTAGAAACACACTACAAAATGCAGGCTGGAAAGCTGTCACATGGTCAAAAACAATGGCTAGAAATTGGCATGTTGTTGATGCAAAAACCGCGACTGCTGCTGGTGGATGAGCCTGTCGCTGGGATGACTCACCAAGAGATGGACAGAACCTCTGAGCTTTTACTGTCACTGGCTGGAGAGCATTCGATCATGGTGGTGGAACATGACATGGATTTTGTTCGCAGCATCGCCTCAACGGTGACTGTGTTGCATCAAGGACATGTATTGGCAGAAGGCAAAATGAAAGATATCCAAGATGATCCTCGGGTTCGCGAAGTCTACTTGGGGCAATAGAGCATTGAACGCGCAGCGAGCGCAAATGGCAATCAAACAGGAAACGTCATGCTGAGTGTAAATGGATTAAATCAGCGATACGGGGAAAGCCAAACGCTTTGGGATTTGACGCTGAATGCCCCCAAAGGGAAGTGCACCGTGGTGATGGGAAGAAACGGCGTCGGTAAAACGACGTTGCTTGAAAGCATCATGGGATTACTGGCGGTTGATAGCGGCGAGATGATACTGGAAGAAGAGGATCTCGTTAAACATCGCGCAGAAATGCGTCCGCGCTTAGGTGTGGGGTATGTGCCTCAAGGGCGGCAGATCTTCCCGCGATTGACCGTGGAAGAAAACTTGGAAATTGGGTTGCCGATTCGGCCTAAGAATGACCGGAAAATTCCGGCGTTTATTTATGAATTGTTTCCCGTGCTAGCGGAAATGAAAAAGCGATTTGGCGGCGACTTGTCAGGCGGTCAGCAACAACAGTTAGCGATTGCTCGTGCATTGGTGATTGATCCTAAACTCTTGTTGTTGGACGAACCGACAGAAGGTATTCAGCCTAATATTGTTCAAGAGATCGGCGACATTATCTACAAGCTCAATCAAGAAATGGGGCTCACGGTGATTTTGGTTGAACAAAAGCTGCCGTTTGCGCGAAAAGTCGGGGATAGATTTTGCTTGTTAGATCGCGGGCGTGACGTGGCGAGTGGTGACATGGGTGATCTGTCTGATGACCTTATCCGGCAGTATTTAACGGTGTAAAGGAGAGCGCATGGCGCAAACTGTGATTGATTGGTCGATCCACACCGCGAATGACATGCCATCCCGATGCTGGGAAGCTGAGCTTAAGCTCGGCTTTGTGGCGCGTGGTGATAAAACCGTGCTTAAACATCGCACACATAAAGGCCCGCTGGCAGTTCAACGTTCACTTTACCCTGAAGGCGGCGTGTGCCACACCCATCTTTTACACCCGCCCGGCGGTGTTGTAGGCGGTGATTCACTGGATGTGCACGTGGATCTTGCTGAAGGTTCGCAGGCACTGATTACTACCCCTGGCGCAACGCGATTTTATCGTTCAGATGGTCGTGTTGGGCATCTTACCCAAACGCTTACGGTGGCTGATAGCGCAAGACTTGAATGGCTACCGTTAGAAAACATTGCCTTTCCCAATGCGCGTTTGCGCACTCGCACTACCATTTCATTGAAGCCACATTCTCAATTTATTGGCTGGGATGTTTGGACCCTCGGGCAGCCTGCAACGGAAACCTTGTTCGAGAATGGCGAAATCGACGGCCTTACTTCGGTGTTTGTCGATGAGCGCTTGATTCTGTGCGAGCGTTTTCGCGTGAACCCTGAACAAACACGTTTTTCGGCTGCGGGACTTCGAGGCTATTCGGTATGCGGCACCTTGATCGCGTATGGCGATGCGGACGCCTTGGTAGAGATCATCAAGCAATGGTGGAGCGAGCAACAGGAACAAGGATATACACGCTCGGACATGAGCAATCTAACGGGCATTGAGCTCGGCATTACCGTTATCGATGGCTTGCTTGTCGTGCGCGGTTTGGCGTTAAAAACCGACGCGTTATTCAACGTAATGGCCTTGTGCTGGCAACAAATTCGCCAGCACTGGACTGGAGAAATACCGGATATTCCGCGCATTTGGCGGACATAAAACACGAAAACGTCGCGCAATGTAAGCGTGCGACACAGTGAGGAGTGAATACCATGGAGTTGACACCCAGAGAGAAGGACAAGCTGCTGTTGTTCACGGCAGCATTAGTGGCAGAGCGGCGAAAAGATCGTGGCTTGAAGCTCAATTACCCTGAGTCTGTTGCTTTGATCAGCGCTGCGATTATGGAAGGCGCGCGGGACGGAAAAACGGTGGCTGAATTGATGGACTTTGGCCGTACGATTTTGACCGTTGATGACGTCATGGAAGGCGTCCCGAGCATGATTCACGATGTGCAAGTCGAAGCCACTTTTCCTGATGGCACCAAATTGGTGACCGTTCACGATCCCATTGTGTGAGGAAAGCGATATGTCTCAGACAACTGTCTCAACGTCTTCAGGTTCCGCCATGGTGCCGGGAGAAATGCGAACGAAAGAAGGCGACATCGAAATCAACGTGGGCAAAGCACGGGTTTCAATTGATGTCGCGAATACCGGCGATCGTCCAGTGCAGGTCGGGTCGCACTATCATTTCTTCGAAGTGAATGATGCCTTGGTGTTCGACAGAGTTGCTGCGTGTGGTTTTCGGTTAAACATTCCTTCTGGCACGGCAGTGCGCTTTGAGCCGGGTCAAAGCCGAACCGTCGAATTGGTGGCCTACGCGGGTTCTCGGCATGTTTATGGTTTCCAAGGCAAAGTGATGGGGCCATTAGATGGCACCGGAACCGCAGATAAGGACGATTGATATGGCACGTATTTCGCGCAAAGCCTACGCCGAGATGTTTGGCCCAACCACAGGTGATTGTGTTCGGCTGGCGGATACCGATCTCTGGCTCGAAGTGGAAAAAGATTACACCGAGTATGGCGATGAAGTGAAGTTTGGCGGCGGCAAAACAATCCGTGACGGCATGGGTCAAAGCCAACGCCCGAGCTTTGAAACGCCAGACTTAGTCATCACCAATGTGGTCGTACTGGATTACTGGGGCATTGTGAAAGCCGACTTGGCGATAAAAGGCGGAAGGATCGCTGGTATCGGCAAAGCGGGGAATCCCGACGTGCAAGACAATGTCGACATCATCATTGGCCCGGGAACCGAGGTAATTGCTGGCGAAGGCCAAATCGTCACGGCGGGCGGCATTGATTCCCACATTCACTTTATCTGCCCTCAGCAAATCGACGAAGCGCTAACATCCGGTGTCACGACCATGATTGGTGGCGGCACTGGGCCAGCAACAGGAACCAATGCCACCACGTGTACGCCCGGGCCTTGGAACATTCATCGTATGCTGGAATCTCTTGATGCGTTTCCCATGAACTTTGGTCTGTTGGGTAAAGGTAATGCGAGCTTGCCTGACGCGTTGGACGAGCAAGTCACAGCGGGTGCGTGCGGCCTAAAGCTACACGAAGATTGGGGCTCTACACCGGCAGCTATTGATAACTGCTTGAGTGTCGCCGATGTCACTGATGTACAAGTGGCGATTCATACCGACACGCTAAACGAATGTGGTTTTGTGGAAGCAACGCTAGGCGCAATCGGGGATCGTGTCATCCACACCTACCATACGGAAGGTGCGGGCGGCGGTCATGCGCCAGACATCATTAAAGCGGCAGGCTTGCCGAATGTTCTGCCTTCTTCCACCAATCCAACACGCCCTTATACGGTGAATACGGTGGATGAGCACTTAGACATGCTGATGGTGTGTCACCACTTATCGCCGTCGATTGCTGAAGACATCGCCTTTGCGGAATCGCGTATTCGCCGTGAAACCATTGCGGCAGAAGACATGCTGCATGACATGGGTGCGTTTTCTATGATTTCGTCAGATTCACAAGCGATGGGTCGGATAGGCGAAGTGATCATGCGTACGTGGCAAACCGCACACAAAATGAAGGTGCAGTTTGGCGCGTTAGAAGGTGACCCGAGCCACAGTGATAATTTCCGCATCAAGCGCTATATCGCCAAATACACCATCAATCCAGCCATTACTCACGGTATCTCCCACGAAGTGGGCTCGATCGAAGAAGGTAAATTGGCCGACTTGGTGCTTTGGAAACCCGCTTTCTTTGGCGTGAAGCCTTCATTGGTCATCAAAGGCGGTTTGATTGTCACCGCGCCGATGGGAGACCCCAACGGTTCCATTCCTACTCCACAGCCTGTTCACTATCGTCCTATGTTTGGTGCTTATGGCGCTGGGCCTGAGCAAAGCTCTCTGCTGTTTATGTCTCAAGCATCTGTCGATAGCGGTGTTCCGGCAATGTTGGGTTTGAAGAGTGGTGTCAGCGCGGTCAAGAACTGCAGAAATATTCGTAAAAGCGACATGAAATTGAATGACTGGCAGCCAAACATTGAGGTTGATTCGCAGACCTATGAAGTGAGAGCGGATGGGCAGCTATTGGTATGTCAGCCCGCAGATGTGTTGCCGATGGCGCAGCGATATTTTCTGTTTTAACGCTTCTGTT
Organism: Enterovibrio calviensis DSM 14347; assembly: GCF_000621165.1. Classification (GTDB taxonomy): domain Bacteria; phylum Pseudomonadota; class Gammaproteobacteria; order Enterobacterales; family Vibrionaceae; genus Enterovibrio; species Enterovibrio calviensis. Next base: position 263,260 of record NZ_JHZA01000007.1, read on the forward strand.
TTAACGCTTTAGGTTTTAAGTCTCTTTTCGCGAGGATCTTGGATGATCGAATTTACACAAGTCAGTAATGCACCGGAAGGTTCAGAAAACCTGCCTACCGTGCACTTAAGTATTGAGGCTCGAATAAAAAGCCGAATCAAAATCACCCTTGATGACGGCAGTGATGCAGGGCTGTTTTTGCCTAGAGGTTTAACCCTTCGTGGCGGCGATGTGCTGATTTCTACTGATGGCACACGAGTGCGCGTTGTAGCAGCGGAAGAGAAGGTATCGACTGCGCATGCCGACACCTCTCATTTGCTGGCAAGATTGAGTTATCACCTTGGTAACCGCCATGTACCGCTGCAGGTTGGCGATGGATGGGTGCGTTATCAGCACGATCATGTACTGGATGACATGGTGGGGTTACTTGGCGGAAACGTGATTGTCGAAATGGCACCGTTTGAACCCGAGGCAGGGGCTTATGGCGGTCAATCTTCAGGTCATCACCACCATCATTAAATACATAGCCAACAAAATGAATAACAAAGAAACACAGGAGTAAGAGCATGGAAAAGAAAACCCTATCAGCCATCGTCTTCGCAGCACTGATGGCATCAGTGGCAATGCCAGTGACAGCGCATCCCCATAAAGAATCTGCCAGTGGTGATGCCGTGGTCAATACAGTCACGCATGATCATGCGGGTGGCGTGAACTCCACGAAGACTTGCGTGGGGAAAGATGGCGAACAAGAGACTTCAGCGGATGACTGCAAAGTATCGCCTGTTTCAACTCATTAGTCCGTCGCTACCCGTTGGCGCGTTCAGTTACTCCCAAGGGCTTGAGTGGGCGATTGAATGCGGTTGGGTAGGGAGTCAATCTGATTTGACGGATTGGCTAAACAGCTTGGCGTTTGATTCCATGCAATACCTCGAATTGCCAGTGTTACGGCGTTTGTATCGAGCGTTTGAAGCCAAGGATGTTGAAGCCGCGGAGTATTGGTGCCAATGGCTGTATGCCAGCCGCGAAACTGCCGAGTTTCGAAAAGAAGAAATCCAGCGCGGCAGAACCATGTTGACCTTGCTCAAGCAACTGAAAGTGGTGGAAGACGGTGACGTTTGGGCAGGCATTGCGCAACAAAGCCAAATTGCGGGGTTTGCATTGGCGGGTGTTCGTTGGGGAATTGACGAAGAAACGCTGTGTGAAGGTTACATCTGGAGCTGGCTAGAAAACACGGTCATGGCGGGCGTAAAGTTGATCCCATTAGGTCAGACGGCAGGACAGCAGGTGCTAATGGCACTCACTCCTGTCTTGGATGATGTGGTATCGGCTTCATACGACGTGATGGACGAGCAGGTGGGCGGGTTTGCTCCGGCGCAAGCGATAGCATCGAGCCTTCATGAGACACAATATTCACGACTATTTAGGTCTTAACCCCTATGGTTGAGGACGACAAGGAGAACAGCTATGAGCTACAAACAACCTTTACGTGTTGGTGTGGGGGGCCCTGTTGGGTCAGGAAAGACTGCATTACTTGAAGTATTGTGTAAGGCCATTCGAACCACATACAGCATTGCTGTGGTCACTAATGATATTTATACCCGTGAAGATCAGCGCATTTTGACCGAAGCACAGGCATTGGATGCAAACCGTATTGTGGGTGTGGAGACGGGTGGGTGCCCGCATACTGCTATTCGAGAAGATGCGTCGATGAACCTTGAAGCCGTGGATGGTTTAGCCCGTTTTCACAAAGATCTCGATGTGGTGTTCGTGGAAAGTGGCGGTGACAACCTGAGTGCGACGTTTAGCCCAGAATTGGCAGATTTAACGATCTACGTTATCGATGTGGCAGAAGGTGAAAAGATTCCTCGCAAAGGCGGCCCTGGGATCACTCGCTCAGATCTGCTTGTGATCAACAAAATCGATTTAGCGCCTTATGTCGGCGCAGATCTTAACGTGATGGAAGCCGACACCAAACGGATGCGCAAAGACAAACCCTACGTGTTCACTAATCTCAAAGAGAAGCAGGGGTTGAGTGACATTATCGATTTTATCGAAACGGCGGGAATGTTAAAGAAAACGGGCTAATTGCCCGCGTTTTCTAGTTTGGCAAAACCATTTTGATGATGGCTTTCATGTCGTTGAGATAGTCACCGACAATTGAAGCCTCATCTTCAGTCAAACTCGATTGATGCTCGGTAAGCCATTTATCGAGCAGGGCTTTCGCATAAATCGCACCAGAGATATTCGCGATCGCAAGGCCTATCCATATGTAGGGGGCGCTAAACAAAGCCCCGATAAGTGCAAAGGGTACCGAGAACAGCAAGGCTTTTACGAGCGTCAACTTCAACGAAATGATGGGCTTTTGCACGCCATTGAAGAAAGACGAGGTAATCAAGACCAAGCCAAAGGCAGGAAAAGAGAGCCCGACGATGGCGATATACAGATACCCAATCTGGATAATGTCTGCGTTGTCCGTGAACAAGCCAATAATGGGCTTTCCGAGCAGCAACAAGGCCACATAGACAACCATCCCCCAATACACGGTCATTCGACCGGACAAGGCGACGATGTTGTCCAACCTTAACGGCGATATGCGTGACTCTGACTTATTCTCCCCAAACGCGGCACCATAATTCTGCGCAACCAGTGGCGTAATAATTACACTTAATGCCAATATTCCCGTTAAGGCGAGTGATTCAATACGCGCGACAATACCGTAAGCAGCGACGGCATTATCACCAAAGCCCGATACAATGCGGGTGATGATAGCAACTGAAATGGGTGTCAGGATTTGTGCTGCAACCGCGGGAATGGAAAGTGAAAGCACATTCTTAATATCTATCGATTTTACGTTACGTGGTAACGCGATCAGTTCCTCTCGAATCAATAGCAATATCATTAAGATGAGCATGATGAACCAAGAAATCACCGTTGCCCATGCCGCACCAGAAAGCCCCATTGCGGGTATATCACCCAGACCGAAAATCAGCACATAATCCAGCACTAAGTTAATTAATCCGCCGATCCCCATGACAAGCATGGGCTTAATCATCACGCCTTTTGCCATGAGTGCTGCATTGCCTACCAACACAGCCGCTAACAATGCGAGCCCTGTATATAGCGGCAGCATGTACTCAGAAACAAGATGGGATAAACCTGCTGGTGTGCCCAGCAGTGAAAACGAGGAATGCAAAAACGTTGTACCCAATACGCCAACGAGGATGGCAACCACGCTCACTGAGATGATGGCTATGGCAATGAGAGAGGCGGCGCGTGGCGTATTGCCTTCGCCAAGCAGTTTGCCGACAGCTGCAGAAACCCCCGTAGAGAGCCCCATGAAAAGGCCGATAATGAGAATGTAAATGGGATAGGAAAAGCTGATGGCGGTGAGTTCGTTAACACCCAGTTGTCCGATGAAGTAGGTATCGACGAGCTGAAAAAGAAACGTGAGTAGCATACCTACCGCAGTAGGCGCTGCCATGGTGAGCAGCGCTCTGCGAATAGGCTGTGTAAGCAGTGGTGACGATGCGCTATCCATGCATTCGTTCCCGTATTATTTTGTTAGTGCATTTACCGCTTCTTGAAGCTGGGCTTTTAGTTCGTCGTTGCGCATTTTTTGCGTTTCCATGTCGAAGTTATCGAAGAAACTTGGCACAGAAAGTGAGCCTTTTACGTCTGCTGCAAAGTAAGGGGCAGAACCGACAGCACCTTGAAGCACAGAACTTGCACCGCCTGGGCCTGGTGATGTGGCAAGAAATACTACTGGCTTGCCTTGGAACACTTTCATGTCGATGCGTGACGTCCAGTCGAACACGTTCTTGTAGGCCGCGGTGTAAGAACCGTTGTGCTCTGCAAAAGAGATGATGACAGCATCAGCTTCGCCAATTTTTGCAAAAAATGCTTTTGCTTGCTCTGGCTGACCCAATACCGCCTCGCGGTCTGAGCTGTAGATTGGCATTTCGAAATCATTAAGATCAATCGTTTCTACTTCTGCGCCTTCAATAAGGTTTGCTGCATAAACTGCCAGTTGTTTGTTGATTGACTGAGAGCTGCTGGTTGCGCCAAATGCTAATACTTTCATTGTGTTTTCCTCTAAGAATTCGTGTTGTTTTCGCCGAGTGGCGTCAGGTCATAAGCCTGTAAGTTTGTTTGACGTCTTATGTCTTGAGGTCACTATAGATATATTCCATACGAAGATTAATAGTGTTTTTGTAGAATGATTGTTTCCATATGACATGTAATTAATTATGCTAACCCATGGGTAAGGTATGAGACGTTAGACATGAATACACAATTACTTGATGGAATGGTGATATTTAGAGAAGTGATGAAGTATGGCAGTTTTACCAAAGCTGCTGATCGTACTGGGCATTCTACTTCCTATATAAGCAAGGAAATCAATAGGCTGGAAGAACGCCTAGGTGTGCGGCTTTTGCACCGAACAACTCGTTCATTGAGCCTAACGCCGGAAGGCGAGCTTTATTATGAGCAGTGCCGACAGATCGTTCAGGACGCAGAAGAACTTGAAAACGCCATGCTGGGTCGTCAGGTTACACCAAGGGGTAACCTTAAAATAAGTTGCCCAACCAGTTTTGGCTTAACTCGTTTAGCGCCCGTTCTACGTGGCTTTTCTGAAGCGTATCCCGATATTTCTCTCAATATAGAGCTTAATGACCGGAAAATCGATTTGGTGGCAGAAGGGTTTGATATCGCGATTCGGGCCTCACAGGCGCTCAATGACTCAAGCTTGATCAGCCGAAAAATACACTCGTCACACGCAGCTACGATTGCAACGCCTGCGTATCTTGAAAAGCATGGGTTTCCGACACACCCTAAAGATCTCGTTAATCATAAAGTCATCAGCTACAGCAATATCCCTTCTTATAACACATGGCGCTATAAAGACCATGACGGTAGCGCGATAGATGTTGAACTGCAGAGTTTTGTCGTCAGCAACAGTTCGCAGTTGGAGCTGTTATTGTGCCTCTCTGGTGAAGGTATAACGCGAATGCCGCTGTTTAACTTGAATGGGGAATTGGACTCGGGAGAATTAGTGGAGTTGTTCAGTGATTTTCCGCGAACTAATATCGATGTCTTTATTGTTTACCCAAGTCGTAAACATATGTCTTCAAAGGTACGCTGCTTTATCGATTTTCTTATCGAGGCCATGGAAGTGGAGTAAGTATTCTTGTGTAGCGCCGACGGTGAAAAAAGCCCCTGCATGGGGCTTTCGTATTTTTGTTACTTGCCAAAGCCGTAATGTCGAACGTAGCCAAAACTGACCCAACTGACGAGCAAGGTGGCTACCGTCAATTCGACCAGACCCAAGCGTTCCAACCACGACCAATGCGGGAAATCTGTCCCAAGCCAAAGCGTTAATCGTTCCATGGCCACGGCGCTAATCACCGAAGGGAAGGTTAATGCCGCTAAGGTGGGCTGGAAGGGCTCTCGCAGCAAATCGAAATAGCATAGGTAAACAAACAAGGTCATCATGATACCCACGCCAGCAAGTGCGCCTGCCAGCACAGGGTCGGGGTTAGTCATATTCACTAGGTACGCGGTCAATGCGAGATTGACGGGCGCTGCCATGATCGCGAGAACAGGACGCGAGTTTCTTGGCAAGCTGTCTAAGAAACACAAGCGATACAATACAAACGGCAACATGCAGAAATACGCACCGATGCAGATATGTGCAACCAGTTCAGATTCGTCTCCAAACCCGAGCTTAGGCCCGGCAAGCGTGCTGCTTATCAATCCTACAGGGTAGAGAAACCAACTGGGGTAGATATGGCACTTCTCAAAGGATTTGAATTGGTGATAGAAGAAGTAGCACATCATGAATATGTGCATCACCACCGCGGGATACCAAATGTACATTGCCGCACGAACGCTGATATCGCTGAGGAAATCAGCCATCAGTAACAATGACATGGTCATTGGTGCCATGAGACTGCCATATAGCGGGTCACGAAGATCTTGGAAGAAGCGCTTAGGTTCAAATGCGTACTTTAACCACACGCCACCAATCAGAAGTATGCCGACTGCGGATAGTAAAGGCCGAGATATGTCACCGGTGAATGGATGATAGAGAGACCATGCAACGCCTAGCCCAAAGTACGCCATAGCCAGAGAAGCTTGAGCTGTTGGGATGAATCGAAATGGGGAACGGAAAGCTGTCAATCTGTCATCCATGGAATCGAATTAGCGCGGCTGAATAGGAGCGTATTATACGCAGACAACATCAGATTGTGATGAGGTGAATATAATTTCTTTTTGTTTTTATATGGCTAGGGACAAGCGCGGAAAAATCACAGTCAGTCACCGGCTGTTTTGAGTAGACCATATTGGCTTTTAAAGCATAATCCCTGCCGACTATTGGTGATCAATCTATCAAAAAACTGATTTCTGAAACCGGATCACAATCATAGAAATGTGACATGGCAGGTCTTGTAGGTTTTCATATACTCAAATTGCAACCAAAACATGACTGACGAATGAGGATGAGCTCCAAGCTCGGCGTGCCAGCCAATTCCATGTACACATAGACACATTTTGATAGCAAAATACTGGCACTGATACTGGGTTGCACAACAATTTGGACTGTTACATCGGCGTAGGAAATACGCATCGTAAGTGAACGTAAGACCTTACTTTCCAAAGAACCCATGCAATGAAACGCACGAGGTAAGGAAGCTCAACGTAGTGAGCAATGTAGGGCAAGTAAACTTTAGAACACCACACAGTATTCGATTTTCAACTTTTAGAGCTAACAAAAAAGCCACCGCTTAGGTGGCTTTTTCATTTGTTATGACCGTCTCATCAAAAGCGGCGCACAGACTATTTCAATAGTCTGACTGTTAAGCTGCTAGCGTCAATCAGAAAGAAAGCGGCTTGCGTCCAGTAGCGGTATCACTTTTTGAGTTGTCCGTTGCTGACTTGCCTTGCTTTGGTCTTTCAATTTTTGGCGTCTTGTTCAGTTTTTCATCCGCACTTTTACTTAGCTTGGGTGACGCTTTTTGCGGCTCGGGCTTTTTAGGCTCAGGCTTTTTAGCAGCGGTGCTAGACGCTGGCTTCTGTTGTGGGGCTTTCTTCTGAGCGCGAGCATTTTCTTTTTTAGGTTTTACTGGTTTTGCTTGGCGAGGTTCAACAGCTGTTGGTGGCGCATCACATAGCAAAACGTAGAATTCTTCATTGAACTGAATAACATCTCCGTCATGAATTTTACGACGTTTACGAGTTTCAATTTCACCGTTCACCGCCACATAGCCCTCGACGATAGCCATCTTCGCTTCACCGCCGCCACTAACCGCGTTAGCGATCTTTAGTACCTTATAAAGTTCGACAGGGTGGGCGGATACTTCGATGCCAATGGCTTCTACTTCAATTTCTTCATGCGACATGATAGTCACTCTCTTATGGCTGATGTGCGGAGTGTAGCTGAACTCCGTCTAAGATAGCAGTACGAAATGCGGTTTTGGCTATGACAAGGGGTCATTGTACCCAAGCAACCCTAAGATGTTGGTTTTCAGAGACCATCAGAGCGCTGAATCCTGCATCTTAGGGTTACTTGGGTATAAGTCTGTCAAATCTCTGTAATTTAAGGAACATTAAACTGAACTGTGACTTGGGCGGCATGTATTGGGGCTGATTCACTTGAAAAGTGCAAGTGATTGTAATAAATATATAGATATCGTGACGATGTAGGGAATTTTATTCATTTTCCCCTGTCATATCATTAGCTTCTTTAAACACATATGAGTTTATGCACCACTCTAACAGAAGCGCTCCTCTAAAATCATGAGGGGGATACGCCAGTCAATGGCATTGTGTTTAGACGAAGTGTTTTTAATATCTATCAGGTCGTTAATTGAGCTTACTGCCTAAAAACAGTATGGGTGTTTCTCTTTAAACCTGAGCTAATAATAAGGGTGTTTATTATGACTAATAAAACCAGACGCCTGTGGTTCTACCATCAAAGTAAATCGCAAGATTCGCGTCCTTTGAAAATGCGCTAAGCGCAGCAAGATCCAGAAACGTCATTTATGACGTTTCTGGTTATAATCCCTTAAATCCAACTCGACCTGTTTTTCATTCCTCTATATATACCTGCTAGTACATTCTCTGTTCTCTATCCAGATCTTCTGTTTTTGGCCTGTTGCCATTTGCTATCTGACTGCTTCCTACATATTTCGAATTTTTTTGGGGCAACTGTCAGAAAATCATACTTAAATTCAGTTTGTTGATTCGCTTGTGGCTACACTTTAACCAAAGCTTTCTTATCGAGTTTGGTGGTTAGAAGCCAACTCTTATTTCAAATTGACACGATGAAGTTGCCAACACGGATGTCGGGGGAATAACAATGAATGTATTGTCTTGGGAAAATGTTTCCAAATTAGCTGGAAGTACGGTTCAGCTGATCGACGGTGCAGAAAATGAATACGATGTTTTGGTAGAATCCGTGCAGGAAGAAGCCGGAAACCAAACAACCATTGACGGTCGACTGGTTGAACATTACACCATGGTGCTTGTCGGTCCGGAGGACGCAGAATTCCCACAGGGAAATTATCTGATCTCGCATCCTTCAATGGGGCAACAAATTCTATATATGCTGGTGGCGGGTGACAATCGATACACCATTGTCATCAATACTGAAGCATAGTGATACAAAACGAAGCGACGCTGTCGGCCACGCAGTAAAGATTATGTCGAATTTGCGTTGCGTTGTTTGCTTTATCAGCAGGCCGACCAATTCTTCATGGTTTGAATACGTGTCTCACTAAAATACTTGTTATGATAACGCCTTTCTGTCGCGTACCAGTTAGGGGTCGTATGCAACGTATCTTTCTGTTTTTGTTCATCACAGCCTCTCTGTTCCCCCAAGTTTCTTCCGCTGAAGAGAGAGTTCTCGTGTTTGCAGCGTCATCAATGACAACCGCATTGAATGAGATCGCGCAAACCTATGAACAAGAAACTGACCAAGCAATTACTATCTCTTACGCCTCATCTTCGGCGTTAGCCCGTCAGCTTGCGTATGGAGCACCTGCAGATATCTATATCTCAGCGAATGAGAAATGGATGGAATATGCGGTGTCTGAATCGGCAATTGATCCCGAAACCGTCTCACCGTGGGTTGAAAATGAGTTGGTGGTCATTGCCCATCACGATCTGGTTGGTGGGGTGGCGTTAACCGCCGATGCTATCAATACAGCGATAGGAAATAGTCGTATCGCTATTTCAGATCCTAACCATGTGCCAGCAGGGATTTACGCTAAACAGGCCCTGTTATCGTTAGGATTATGGCGTGTCATTGAAGATAAGCTCGCGCTATCTAACAGCGTTCGCGCAACACTTGCGCTAGTTGAGCGAGGAGAAGCGCCGCTCGGTGTGGTTTACCTTTCTGACGCTCTTGCGTCTTCATCCGTCAGCGTAGTGGCAGATATTCCCAGCGACACGCATACCGCGATTGTTTTCCCTAAAGCGATGACACCCAATACATCTGTCAAAGCCCAACGCTTTTTTGCGTATTTAGATTCGCAAAAAGCCCAATCAATTTTGCAGGATAACGGTTTCGTCGTTATCCATTCATCACAAGAGCAACTGTAAAATATGCTATTAACACCCATAGAGTGGGAAGCGCTGCAACTTAGTCTGAAAATCTCCTTGGTGGCCGTGGCTGCAAGCTTACCTTTAGGTATTGCGATGGCTTGGGTGCTCGCCAGAAAGCAGTTCGCGGGAAAATCCATTGTGGATGGAATGATTCATCTTCCTCTTGTTTTACCGCCTGTGGTTATCGGCTACTTATTATTGATTGTGATGGGCCGAAGAGGTGCAGTGGGTCAGTGGCTGTATGAAACATTTGGTGTTTCATTCTCGTTTAGTTGGAAAGGCGCCGCTTTGGCTTCTGCGGTCGTGGCATTTCCTCTGCTGGTTAGAGCCATTCGTTTGTCATTGGAGCTTGTCGATCAGAAACTCGAGCAAGCCGCTCGCACCTTAGGCGCTTCTCCTTGGCGCGTATTTTTTACCATCACATTGCCATTGATCATGCCGGGGATTTTATCGGGGCTGGTATTGGCGTTTGCTCGTAGTTTGGGAGAGTTTGGTGCAACGATCACCTTTGTCTCAAACATTCCGGGAGAAACGCAGACCATTCCATTGGCAATGTTTGCTTTTATTGAAACCCCAGGGGCAGAACAGAGTGTAGCGCGGCTCTGCGTTCTATCCATTGTCATCGCTTTGATGTCGCTTCTTGGGTCAGAGTGGCTCAGTCGCCGAATGAAGCGAAGGATGGGCATGCAATGATTAAGTTGAACATGGCGCTAAAGCGCGAAGATTTTTCTCTGTCATTGAACGCTTCCATACCTTCTGAGGGCATCACCGCCATTTTTGGTCGTTCAGGGGCGGGGAAAACGTCTTTGATTAACGCCATTAGTGGACTTGTTACGCCGGACACTGGCTGTATTCAGATTGGCGACCAAGTGCTTTTTGACAGTGAAACGGGTGCTAACCTCCCACCAGAACGTCGACGCATTGGCTATGTTTTCCAAGACGCTAGGCTCTTTCCGCATATGTCTGTGGCTAAGAACCTAAAATATGGTTGCAAAGCCTATGACCCCAGCACATTTGATGAAGTGGTCACCTTGTTAGGTATTGATACCTTGTTGACGCGTTACCCTCATGATTTATCTGGTGGCGAAAAGCAGCGTGTGGCCATTGGCCGCGCTTTGTTATCTGACCCCGAATTACTCATCATGGATGAGCCTACGGCTTCGTTAGACGCGCCTCGTCGACAAGAGCTTATTACCTATTTACTACGTTTGGCGAAATCTCTTCATATCCCCGTTATCTATGTTAGCCACAGCTTGGATGAAATATTACAACTTGCGGATCATATGTTGATGCTCAATCAGGGGGAGGTGATTGCCAATGGCCCTTTGCATGAGATTTGGGGTTCGCCGCCCATGCGACCTTGGCTTTCAGCGAAAGAACAGAGCGCCTTGGTCACAGCGACTGTGATCGGAAATCATCCCGTCTATCCCATGACGCAGCTCGATTTACAAGGTCAGCCAGTCTGGGTACCAAGTGTTGAACAAGATAAGGGCATATCGCTGCGATTGCGGGTCTACGCGAATGACATTTCTATCGCTAAAACACAGCCGAAGGACACGAGTATTCGTAATGTCATCCCGTCAATCATTCATGCTATCGAACGTGCAGACGCGAATTCGTCGGACAGTGCTTATTGTCAGTTAGTGTTGCGCGTTGGTGATGAGACATTGCTGGCAAATATTACTCAATGGGCTTTAGATGAACTTGGCTTATCGGTTGGGCAAGAAGTGTTCGCGCAACTTAAAGGCGTGAGTATTGCTCGAGGCGATTTGGCACAGAATCATCGCATTTAATGACAATTTACTTGCGCACTGTGGCCCATTTTTGAGTAGAATCTGCCGATACCGAATAGTGTGCGATGTGCCGCAAATCGGGTAAGAGAGCTTTAGATTAAGGGCGTTATCTCATGCGGATTGGATACTCTAGAAGAGTGCGATTGGGTATGAGCAAGTAGGAGAAGTAAATGTTTGCATGGCTAACCGGCTTGTTTAAGAAAGAAACGATCAAGTCGACGGAGTGGGTTAAAAAGCTCATGCAAGCTAACCGAACGGGTAGCTACAGCAAATATAGAGAGTATTACGACAAACACGTCTCAAAAATTCATGATTCGTATCATAAGGATTTTCTGAGATTTGAACGGTTCGCTACCCAAAGCTACAAGAAAGAAGACCAACGTGCATTCATGGCAATAAAAACCGCGATGTACGCGCACAAGTTGGGTCAAATCAAAGTAGCGGCGTGTATTACAGCCTCAGTAATCAATTTAAATAAGACACTGGTTGAAAGTCAGAAGGTTCAGTTGCATCCAAGATTACAACGGGCCGCGCTGGCGTTGCATAAGCAGATTATCGAATCTAATGCGAAGAAACGTAGAAAAGTAAAAGCCTGACTAATCAGGCTTTTTTTTGGTCGACGATTTTCTCACCTAGTATTGATTGGTAGAGATGAAACGCGCGTTTGTAGCGTTACCTGATGGCACTTTCGTTGATCAGTCGTTCGATGGCTGTCGTCACCTGTAAACTGCTGCTTTCCATGGTACGAAGATGTTCAACCATCGAAAGCAAATCCCCTCGGTTTCCTGCTTCAAGGGCAAATCGTCCCGTGTCATGCACTTGCTTGTGCGGTGAATCAATGGCACTGAACGATGGGAATGATTTGAAGTTCTTAGCACCCTCACCATTGAAATACCATTTACCTAGACGACACGATGAGTGGTTATTGACCTGCTGGCCAAACTCATTATTGCTGATGTGTTTGTAGACGGCGCTCTTCCATACCGCGTGATCCAGTTTTACCGTATTTAGGAACGATGAAACCGCCGCGTTTTGTATCACTCGTTGCATGTTTTTGGATTTATCGATGACTTGATAAACCACCGTTTCGATTTGAGAAGAAGAGGTCGCGACGTCTTCTGCACCGTGCTTACTTTCTTCTACGAGTAGCTGAATGTCACGGTTCTGATCGATCACCTTTTTAACCAGAGTCTCAATTTGGCTGCTGGCTTCACCCGCTTTTCTTGCAAGCTGTCGAACTTCATCGGCAACGACAGCAAATCCTCGACCCGCCGCACCAGCACGAGCCGCTTCTATCGCTGCGTTTAGCGCAAGAAGGTTAGTTTGCTCGGAGATCTCCTGCACTGCAGCGACAAAACGATTGATCGATGTTGTTGTTTGCGTCAATTCAGCAACGGCTTCTTGGTTTCTCAGTGCTTCTTGAGTGATTCTGTTTGCACGCGTTGAAAGGTTTGCAACGGCAGAAAGGGTTTGCGAGAACATATCATCAAGAGCAGCAAGTTCATTTTTCTCTGCAACAAGCATATCTGCGTTACTGAGTAGACCTTCTCGAATGGTTTCCAACATTTCAGCACCTTGCTGCTGGCACTGACTGGTTTTCAATAGGTTTTCTATATGACTCTTCAAGGCGAATATTTGTTCATCCTTTTCTTCTAATTGTTGAGTCATATTTGTCAGTTTGTCTTGATAACTAATTTCAAGATCTTTGATCTGGGCGGAAAGCGCCATCTCACGCTCTTTGTTGTTCCAAAAAGCCATTCTTATTTCCTTGAGTCAAAACATACATATTGATGCTAGGCGTGATTGTATGGATGTTTCGATCGCAAAACACGGAAAATTATTGAGTATTTTTTGCCATTAACAATAGATACTCAAAGGAGTAACGATATGGTGGTTTTGGAGGGTTTTTTGCGTGGAAATTGTTAATTTTAATAGGGTTATACCCAAACAACCTGAAGATGCAGGATTCAGCGAGATTTACTGCCGCTATGATCTAGGCGTCCCCTTGCTGATGTAGTGATCGCACTGATGGCCTCTGAAATCGAGCGTCTTCAGGTTGTTTTGGTATGTTGTGTTAGATTGCTGTTGGTAGCAGCTTCTGGAGTGTCGGGAGTTATTCGATCGTTGTTCCAATTATGTCAAAGGAAGAAGAAACGTGGACTATCTCGTTAAGTTATATCAAACCCCTTTTCTCGACACACTAAATGATGTTCAAACATTTACGATAAGAAAACCAATAGGGCCGGAAAAACACGCGGTAATGAACTGGATAGGTAAGCACTTCAATGAGCGCTGGCAAAGTGAAGCAGATTCCGCTTATTCAAGAAACAATTCCCTGTTTATCGCCATTGAAGGTCAGGAGATTTTGGGCTTTTCTTGTTTTGACGGAACGGCTAAAGGTTTTTTTGGACCTCTGGGGGTCAGTGAGCTGGCTAGGGAAAAAGGGGTAGGAAAGCAATTGGTTCATAAGACATTGAATGCCATGAAAGAGGCGGGCTATGGGTACGCGATTATCCCCACAACAAGTGAAGACTACTACCGTAAATACTTAGACCTCATTGAGATTAAGGGCTCTGAAAAAAGCATTTACCATGACATGGTAAGTTGATGTTGTTTATAAACAATGGTTTGAGGGTGGTTTGGGTCTCTGGGTGATTGATAATGTAACGGAATATGCTTAGTGCACGAATAAAGTGATGGAGATCTCATTGATGTGCTGGTAGAGTGCTTTCCCTCACGCCCATTGTGAGAGCAGCATGACTTTTAAATCTATAATTTCTAGCGATAAACTCGTTTCTATTCTGACTATCGGATTCTTTTCCGTTTTTCTACTCGCAGCGACGATGGACATCTCGCACTTCTCTAACATCATCAATACGCTTTTTGGCCAAGCCGCGAATTTATTCGGCCCATTCTGGCAGTGGTTGATGGTGGGTAACTTCATTTTTGCCCTCGTTGTTGCACTCTCGCCAGCAGGCCGTATGACGCTAGGTAAACGTGCTAAGCCTGAAATCAGTACATTCCGATGGCTGTCGATGATCATGTGTACTTTACTGGCTGGGGGAGGCGTGTTTTGGTCGGCGGCTGAGCCTGTTTATCACTTCATGTCAGTGCCTCCCACGTTTTCAGATGTTGAGTCTGCGTCAAGTTCAGCGGTTTCTGCGGCACTCAGCCAAAGTTTTTTCCACTGGGGTTTTCTTGCTTGGGCTGTTCTTGGCACATTGTCCACGATCATCTTGATGCATGCACATCATCAAAAAGGGCTAAAGCTCAGGCCCCGCGCACTGCTGTATCCCTTGTTCGGAAAGCGGTTAGAAAATCATTGGTTTGGTGCGGTTGTCGATACGGTATCAATTATCGGTGTCGCGGCAGGTACCATTGGCCCTATCGGGTTTCTGGCGAGTCAGCTCGGTTACAGCGTTGAATCTCTGTTCGGTGTGGAAAACAGCTTAACGCTTCAACTTTGTATCCTGTCTGCTGTTGTTGCCGCGTATTCCATTTCCGCTTTTTCCGGTATGGACAAAGGTTTGCAGTGGTTGTCTAAGGTCAACGTCATTGGTGCAGTAGGGCTATTGGTTGCAGTGCTTATTCTTGGGCCGACGACGTTTATCTTTGAGCAGTTTGGTCAAGCATTTGGTCACTACGTTGTCAATTTCCCTTCAATGAGCCTTGGTGAACACGACGCAGGTTGGATGACGGGTTGGACGTGGTTCTTCTGGGGATGGTTTATTGGCTTTGCACCGATGATGGCAATATTCATTGCTAAGATCTCTGACGGAAGAAGTATTCGCAACCTCGTTTTTGCCGTTGCTGTTTGTGCGCCGATTGCGACCAACTTTTGGTTCAGTGCCCTTGGCGGTACGGGAATATTCTTCGAACTCACTCAAGCGGGAAGCATTTCAGCCCCCTTGGCTGATGCAGGACTACCGGCAGTGCTGATCGCTATGCTGCAACAGCTGCCGCTTCAGTTCATTCTTGTTCCTGCATTCTTGCTGCTCACCACGACGTTTGTGGCGACGACAGGAGATTCAATGGCGTATTCAATTGCTGTTGTGACTTCGCAAAACACAACCCCATCAAAATACCACCGACTGTTTTGGGCATTGATGTTGGGTATCGTCGCGGGCGTGTTATTGATGGCAGGCGAGGGAGGCTTGGGAGCTCTGCAGTCTTTCATTGTGATTACCGCCGCCCCTGTATCACTTTTGGTTGCCGTTACCTTGGTGTGTGCACCGATGACCATTAGAGAAATGATGCGACAGAATGCGGAAGCGAATACTGCTGAAATGGTGCCCGCATCACCAAGAGTGTGATGTCGGCTAAGCGTAGCGCATTTGAATTTAATTGATGAAAAGCCATCCCAATTGGGATGGTTTTTTTTTCAATTTGTCTCTTACCAGAGAGATGACATGTGAGTAAGGTAGTGAACGTAGTTCTCTAAGTCTTCTGGTGTGTCGATATCGATATTGCACTGATCCAAGGCAAGCTTGTCGATGAGATGTGCTCTGTCCATGAGCAGTTTCTTTGCCCCTTCGTCGCCTTTGAGCGCTTTGAGTTCGTCGAAAACGCGAGCATTGATAATAGCCGGAACGCCAATGGTATCAGGGTATTGGCAGCATGCTGCGTCTGATTGGTGGCGCTCATAGACCTGACAAAGCAGCGCGACATTGTCGCCAGTAATAGCAGGCTGATCAGCTAATAAAAATAACAGTCCATCATAATCATCACACAGGGTGTGAGTGACATGGGATATCACATCCCCAATACCCTGCTGCCAATTATCGATATATAGTAATTTCGCTTTCCACTGATTGTCCGTCGCAGCTTGAGACAGTGCTTTGTGCCAATATCCAGTCGCGATATACACATCGGGGGTTACCACGTTGGCAGCCGTGATACTTGATTCGATGAGGGGACGATCGTTGATTAGAGCAAGTGCTTTGCAGCTGCCAAACCGCGAGGCTTTGCCCGCAGCAAGAATTACGGCGGCGATTTTTTTCATTCTGATAGGGCACCACTGAACGACAAAGCGTTCGCATTGTTAAGCGTTGCAATACATTCTGAAAGCATAGAGATTGCAATACCTTCTGGCAATGCTGCGCCTAGATTCAATCCGGCAGGTCCATGCAATTTACATGGGAACTGCGATGAAGACACTTGTACTACAGAGAGGACTTCTTCTTTACGGTGAACTGGCCCCAATAGGGCAAGGTAGCCAATGCTGGTTGGGGTTAAAGCTGTTAACACGGCGGCGTCGAGTGTCACGCTGTGTGTCATGACAACCACGGCATCAACACAGTGGTCGTTGCAGTAAGCGGTTAGCGTGTCTGCTGAGCCGCGCAAGATATTGTCAGCATGTTCAAAGTAGTCACGGCGTGCATTTGCGGGTCTAGGGTCCCAGAGCGTGACATGCCAACCCATTTGGTGGGCGAGGTTAACCAGTGGCCTCGCGTCGAAACCACCGCCCGCAATCAGTAAATGAACAGGAGGCTGTACATAGGTTTTCAACCAAGTTTGATCGCCTTCCATGAACTGTTCGCCAATGGCTTCTTGATCGCTACGCAGTTTGTGTGGCGTTTGGGACACAACAAATTGAGCATGGTCTTCACCAGTGAATGCAGATGAGGATGCCATGGGAACATGTTGAAAGTAATGACCTGACTCTCGAGCTAATAAGTGCTCGTACACAGTGTTAAGTGATAGGTAGCCGTTATCTTGTGAAACAGGGTGAAGCATGACATGCACCGTGCCGCCGCACCCAATGCCAAGTTGAAAAGAAAGGTCATCTTCATCCTGACTGTCGTAAACCTGTGTGATGGCTTTTCCCGTTGCCATTACCTTTTTAGCATGGCGTTGAATGTCTGATTCCAAACACCCACCACTTAGCATACCTAGCTGCTGGCCAAAGCTGCTAAATAACATCATGGCACCTGCTTTACGATAGCAAGGGCCTTCGGTTTTGAAGACAGTGCCGAGTACCCACTCGGCATTGTCTTTTTCGGGATACCACTGACTCAATATATGAAGAAGGTGGTTTGACATAGTTTACGCATCCATTCTTGAACAAAGATGACCATCGCCTTTATGACAACTTCATGGGTAAGTCATAGAGACGCTTACCCGTCGCAGCAAATACTGCGTTAGCCACCGCAGGCGCGATAGGTGGCGTTCCAGGTTCGCCTACACCTGTTGGCGCTTCTGCAGAAGGGACAATGTGTACTTCAATGTCGGGCATTTGAGGGCCCCTCAATACCTGATAATCATGGAAGTTTGATTGCACCACCGCGCCATCTTGTAGCGTGATTTCGCTCAACAGAGCCGGTGACAACCCAAACCCAATACCGCCCTGCATTTGGGCTTGAATGATGTCGGGATTAATGGCAACGCCACAATCTACGGCGCAGACAACGCGATCGACTTGTATCTGCCCATTTTCAACCGTGACTTCTACCACTTGTGCCACAAAGCTGTTGAACGACTCGTGCACGGCGACGCCTCGTCCGCGCCCTTTAGGCAATGGTGTTCCCCAACCGGATTTTTCAGCTGCAAGTTTCAAAACGCCAAGATGTCTAGGGTGGTTTTTAAGTAATGCTGTACGGAATTCGACGGGATCTTTGCCAGCTTGGTGAGCCAGTTCGTCAAAAAATGTCTCTGTTGAAAACGCCGTATGTGTGTGACCCACCGAGCGCCACCAGACGACAGGGACGGGAAGATTCACGGTATGAAGTTGCACGGAAAGGTTAGGGATCGCATAAGGAAGGGTGGAAGCGCCTTCAACAGATGATGCGTCGACACCTTCTTTCACCATGAAGCCTTCGAAAGGCGTGCCTGCTGCGATGGATTGCCCAACGATGCGCTGCTCCCACGCTTCGATATTTCCATCTTCATCGAGGGAGCCGCGAATTTTATGCACATACATAGGGCGATAGTAGCCTGCTCTCATGTCATCTTCTCGTGTCCAAACAAGCTTCACAGGCACGCCGGGTTGGCTCTTGGCGATGTGTGCGGCTTCAAGAACATAGTCTGACTGAGGGTTTGCACGACGACCGAAACTCCCTCCAGCAAACAGCGTATTAATACTCACGTTTTCTGGTTTCAAACCTAACACTGCCGCGACTGACATTTGGTCAACGGTTTGAAGCTGAGCACCATACCAAAGTTCCGCTTTCTCACTATCGGCCACAACCACACAGTTCATTGGTTCCATCGCGGCGTGGGCGAGATAAGGGAAGTAGTAGGTCGCTTCCACCACGTTTTTGGCGTTGGAAAGAACATCCGGTGCATTGCCGTCGTTACGTGCAGGTAAGCCTGGTTTTTGGGCAAGAGCGACGTAATCTGATTTCATTTCCGCCGTGTTTTTACTGAATGCTGAACGATCCCATTCGATTTGTAGTTTGTCTCTTCCGACTTTTGCGCTCCAGAAATCTTTAGCGATAACAGCAATCCCTGTGGGGATCTGCACCACGTCGATCACGCCGGAGGATTGCTTCGCTGCAGCCGAATCAAAAGAGATGACTTTTGCGCCGAAAGCGGGAGGGTGAGCCACGAGAGCTGTCAACATGCCTTCCAATTGCACGTCTTGGGTAAACAAGGCTGTCCCATTACTTTTACCTTTGTCTTTGCGCGACGTGCCCGTTTTCCCGATCAGGGTAAATTGTTCGGGATTTTTGAGCGTGATTTGCTCATCAGTCGGCACGGTTTGCAGTGCTGCCAGTTCAGCCATTTGACCGAAGGTAGCGGATTTTCCCGATGCATGATGGGAAATTACACCTTGGCTGACGACAACTTCTGCGACCGGAACTTTCCATACTTTTGATGCAGCACTAACGAGCATGGCACGCGCCTTGGCACCGGCATATCGCATTTGCATGAAGGAGTTCGCGATGGCTGTGCTGCCGCCTGTTCCTTGAACAGGGCCAAAGAGAAGGTTGTTATATTCTTGCGCGTTAGAAGGAGCGGCCTCTGTGGAAACGTTTGCCCAGTCAGCATCAAGTTCATCCGCTGCAATGGTAGCAAGTCCGGTAGTGACGCCTTGGCCCATGTCCAAATGCTTGATCATAATCGTGACTGTGTTATCTGCTCCGACACGAACGAATGCATTGGGTGAAAATTCGGAACCAGAGGTATTTGCGCTTGTACCACTTTCCGCTGCGATGGTTGGCAAATGGACGCCAAGTGTGAGCCCCGCACTTGCGGTTGAAAGCAGTTTAATAAAACTCCTGCGGCTTGTTCCTGTTTCGCCCTGAGCGTCTTGTTGCTGCTCGTTTCGCTGAGGGGAGTAACCATTAAATATATTTCTCATGTTATGCGCCCTCTTTTAGTTCGCTAGCAGCATCTTTGATGGCTTGGCGAATACGAACATAGGTAGCACAGCGGCAAATATTGCCAGACATGGCGGCATCGATATCGGCATCTGTTGGAGAGCTGTTGTTGGTTATCAGGGCGCTTGCCGCCATGATCTGACCAGATTGACAGTAGCCACACTGAGGAACTTCAAGTTTTTCCCACGCGGTTTTTATGAGGGATGCTGCTTGCGAATCGACACCTTCAATTGTCGTAATACGCTGTCCGACAACGGCCGAAACAGGGGTGACGCACGAACGTATTGGCTGCCCCGCCAAATGCACGGTGCATGAACCGCACTGAGCAAGGCCGCAACCAAACTTAGTACCAGTCATTTTTAAATTGTCGCGGATAGCCCACAATAGCGGAGTCTCGGCGGGTACGTCTAATAGGTAATCTTGTCCGTTGATATTGACGGAAAAGGCCATGGTGATCTCCTTCCATAGTTCGGCTCTGTCTGACATAGCTCATTATCGACATTGGCTCTATAGCGGCATTCGTAAAAACCCAAATGCCACCATTTGTAAAAAGCACGAGTACTAACCATGGCGAATATTTGTTCAACTCGTTATCGAAATTTTCTCTATTCCTTGCCTAAAACTACGGAATATCAGTTTGGTTTCACTTTAGTTGCTCATTCAGTGTCATAATTCTACGAAATGTTGGACTGAGATAGGGATGAATGACATATGCAATTTGAGTCGTTTTTGGCTGATAAAGTGGCTGCGAAAATCAAAAGTGAAGGCTGCCAATGCACGAAAATAGACGGCATGAATTTGTTTCTATGCTCCTCGAATGTGTCGGTCATCCCCATCGTTTTGCAGCCGACGATTTGCTTTGTGCTGAGGGGGCAGAAGCGTGTTGTCACGGGTAAAACGTCCTACACATACAATGCTCACAGCTATCTGATTAACTCGGTGACCAGGCCCGTTGAAGCGACATTGTCTGATGTGAGTAAAGACAAGCCTTATGTCGGGCTCAGTCTTGCTATCGATCAGCACTTAGTGGGTCAGTTGATGATGGAGATGGCACCTTGGCAAGAAGAGTCGAATGAAGAACAACAAATGACGCTGACGCATTCGACGAATCTAACCGACCCGATTGCGGATGTGATTCGGCGCTTGGTGGATACACTTGATAACCCAATGGATGAAGAAATACTGGCAGGATCGCTGAAGCGAGAACTGTATTACCACGTTTTAAAGGGCCCGTGTGGAGGGTTGCTAAGAAACAGTGTGAGCAATCATGCTGGCGCGAATCGCATTGCTCGCGTCGTTCATTACCTAGAGCAGCATTTCGAGCGTAATATTGATATCGAAGAAATTACTCGCGTTGCGGGCATGAGTTCATCCACCTTGCATGAACATTTTCGTAAAGTCACATCGGTATCACCTATGCAGTATGTGAAGTCATTACGACTGCATAAAGCCCGATCGATGCTTTCATCGGGGCTTCAAGTGGCTGAAGTATCCTACGGGGTTGGTTACAGTAGTCCGTCTCAATTTAGTCGAGAATTTAAGCGCTATTTTGGGTTTACACCGAGTGAAGCTCGTTCTTTAATCGGTTCGCTTGGTTAACTGGAACATGGATTGCGTGCTACGAATCCACAAAAAACGGCAAGTCGAAACTTGCCGCTTTTGGTGTAAATGAAGGGTGTTGTTGGATAGTCTTTCAGTACTAAAACTCGAAACGAACGTTAAAGTAAAATTGCTCTTTGTATAGACCATTGGCACGGTAACTTGCCCCGATGGATAGCATGTCGGTGGAGTGGAAACGCCCACCCAATTCAACAACACTTCGTGTGTCGTCGGAGTCAAAAGCAACCTGTCCTACCAGTACGTTTGCTTCAATCTGCGGCAGGATCCAAGCCCTCACACCAACATTGACACCGTAAGCAAGCTCGCCAAAATCATGTTTGTCGTCTTCAGGGAACTTCACTGAGTAAACGCGAGCATCTCCGTGAACATCAACAAATCCATTAATAGGCGCATGAAAACCCGCTCCGCCGGAAGCAATCCAGTCTCCTTCAAATTGGCTACTACCGCTCACCACAAAATGTGCGCCGTCCATAAAAACTAACTTGCCCGTTGCGCCCAAGCCAGAAGGGTTACCTGTGAAGCCAATTTCTAAATTGGTGTAGTTGAAATTGGTAGCCATAGAGGATGCAGAGAACGCACCCATTAAAGCGAATACCCATTGGATGACGCGTAACTTAAATAATCGTTTCACAGCATTCCTTGCCTTGTCTGAACTTGTAACAATGTATTAAGTGTATGAGTTACTGACGTAAACCTTTAGCAGGGAGGTCCATAATTTTGACCACTATGGCAAACAATTTCTTAGCAACTGGTTGCGTTGGCATTTTTTTGCAAACAGTGTGGTATCTTTGCACGCTTCATCAGTGCTTTAGATTCAAAAAATAGAATTAGGTCTTCTCATGCTTTCAACTTCTCGCGCTCTCATGGTGCAAGGTACAACGTCTGACGCTGGAAAAAGCGTGCTTGTCGCAGGGCTTGGTCGCGTACTTGCTCGCCGTGGTATTCATGTTGCTCCGTTTAAATCTCAAAACATGGCGTTGAACAGTGCAGTCACGGCTGATGGGGGAGAGATTGGCCGAGCACAAGCCTTTCAAGCATTTGCCTGCGGCGTTGAACCAACCGTGCATATGAACCCCATTTTGCTTAAGCCTAACTCAGACTGCGGTGCGCAAATCATTGTTCAAGGCAAAGCGACGCAGTCCATGAACGCGATTGGATTTCAATCATACAAGCAGTTTGCAATGACCCCAGTTATGGAGTCTTTCGCCATTCTTCAAAGGCAGTTCGACTGCGTGTTGATTGAGGGAGCAGGAAGCCCCGCAGAGGTAAATTTGCGTGAGAACGACATTGCGAACATGGGCTTTGCAGAAGAAGCTGACGTTCCCGTGATCATTGTTGCCGATATTGATAGAGGGGGTGTCTTTGCGCACTTAATGGGCACCTTGGACTGCTTGTCTCAGTCAGAACGAGATCGTGTTATTGGTTTTGTGATCAATCGCTTTCGGGGTGATATCTCTTTGTTAGAGCCGGGTCTTGATTGGCTCGAAGAGAAAACAGGAAAACCCGTGATTGGTGTTGTTCCGTATCTTCAGGGGCTGATGTTGGATGCCGAAGATGCTATTGATGTTTCTCAGACTCAGTTAGCAGACGGTGACGTGCTTAACATCGTTGTTCCCGTTGTACCGCGAATCAGCAATCATACGGACTTTGACGCCCTAAGAATTCATCCTCAAGTGAACTTGCAGTTTGCAGCGCCGGGTAAACCGCTACCGCCTTGTGACCTCATTATTCTGCCAGGTAGCAAAAGCGTTATTTCTGATTTGGAATCGATTCGCGATTATGGCTGGGATCAACAAATCGCTAAACACCTTCGTTATGGCGGCAAAGTGATGGGGATTTGTGGCGGCTATCAAATGCTTGGTAATGTCATAGAAGACCCTCATGAGATTGAGGGGCCGATGCTCAAAACCGATGGCCTTGGTTATTTGGATACACATACGGTGATTGAGCGTGAGAAGGTACTGACTCGAACAGAAGGCACACTGACACTCTGTGGCGAGCAAGCAAAAGTAACCGGCTATGAGATTCACATGGGCGTGACTTCGTCAAATGGTGAGCCGCTGATTTCGTCAGAAAATGGGTTGGATGGCCAAATTAACGCAGATAACAACGTATTGGGTACCTACTGGCATGGCGTTTTTGATTCCCCCGAAGCGTGTTCGCTATTGCTCTCATGGGCGGGTTTGGGTGAAGTGGAAGAAATAAGCTTAGAAGCTGAAAGAGAGCGTAGTATCAATGTATTAGCTGACGCATTGGAAGCATCGTTAGATCTCAACAAGCTTTGGCCTGCCGACTTTTGAACGAAAAATCATTATTCTAATAGCACATATTTTTCGATGGTCAATATATTGATGCAATAAAAATTATAAAATATCTGTAAAAATAGGTTTGCACTCTGTTCGGAATGGCGATAAGTTATCACTCATTATGTAGGGAAACACATTGTTCAACTTCAAGTATGAACAATGCTTAGCGAGCAGCAAGGTGAAAGAATGAGCATTTATCAAACAGACGACGTACGCATTAGCAACATCAAAGAACTCTTGCCACCTGTGGCAGTGTTGGAGAAGTTTCCGGCCACTGAAAAAGCGTCTGAGACAGTGTTTAATGCTCGTCAGGCAATCCACAATATTCTCAATGACAATGATGACCGACTGCTGGTTATCATTGGTCCGTGTTCTATCCATGACCCAGAAGCTGCTGTGGAATATGGTAAGAAACTAAAAGCACTGCGTGAACTTCATGCTGATAAGCTTGAAATTGTTATGCGTGTATATTTCGAAAAACCACGCACCACTGTCGGCTGGAAAGGCTTAATCAACGACCCGTACATGGATAACAGTTTCCAGCTTAACGACGGTTTAAGAATTGGTCGTAAACTGCTCCTTGATATCACCGACATGGGTCTGCCGACTGCTGGTGAGTTCCTTGATATGATTACGCCACAGTACATGGGTGATCTTATCAGCTGGGGTGCGATTGGTGCTCGTACTACCGAGTCACAGGTTCACCGTGAACTGTCTTCTGGTCTGTCATGCCCTGTAGGTTTCAAAAACGGCACGGATGGCAACATCAAGATCGCTACAGATGCGATTCGTTCGGCTGAATCACCGCACCATTTCTTGTCTGTAACTAAATACGGTCACTCTGCCATTGTAGAAACGGCGGGTAATGAAGATTGCCATATCATTCTTCGTGGCGGTAAAGAGCCAAACTACTCGGCTGAACATGTTTCAGCGATCACGGCTCAGCTAGATGCGGCGAAACTGCGTAATAAGCTAATGATCGACTTTAGTCATGCGAACAGCAGCAAAGATTTCAAACGTCAGGTTGTTGTTGCGGATGATGTAGCAAATCAAGTTGCTGGTGGAAACGATGCAATCTTTGGTGTGATGATTGAAAGCCATTTGGTCGAAGGTCGTCAGGATCTTGTTGATGGCAAAGCGCCTGTTTATGGACAGAGTATCACCGATGCTTGTATTGGTTGGGATGACACTGAGCAAGTGCTTCAACGTTTGGCGGATGCAGTCAACGAGCGTCGCGCAGCTAAATAAGCGTTAATCAGACACGCCAATTTCGCGAGAAACTAAAATCCAAAGCCAGAAGGTGAATTTCACCTTCTGGCTTTCTTGATCTTTACGTGCGACCTGTGCAGTTTAGATGACTTACTTAAAAGCGTATTGCACTCACCAAAGTGGTGCACGACAGTATGCAACCCGCACCATTTTCAATATTTAAAGAAAGCGCTTTCGTTACATTCGCGTAACAACGTTAGGGTATTGAGTATTTGATGCGAAAAATTAAGTCATTGATTTATATTATCAATATTGAATACGTCAGATGCGCTATATCGCTATGAATTACGAGTCATTATTGAGACTTGTTACATCAATATCCATTTTACTGTCTGCTTTATCACTTATGCGTAAAATACTGCATTTTCATGTCAGTTTAGTTGATAGTTCTGTGACAGGTGGTTAAAGCATGCTTTATACAGTAAATGTTGTGATTTTCATTTTCCACCACAAAAGAAAGCGCTTTCAAAGTAATTAAATGTGGTCAACTCTTCTTTGATACCAGTTTGATGTGACGCGCAACACCTAGTTAGTATTGCGATACCAAATTCACAAACGGTTAACAAGAAGAGCGATGTCACAGATAGAAGCTACAGAAAATCACACTATGGAAGCGAAAAAAAGCGTGCCTACGACTCAAAAGGGTGCATACGGTTCGGGTACACTAGTACTCAACTTATTGCCCGGTGCATTAGGTGTGTTCTCGTTCTTCCTGATTACCGCATTTGGTATCGACCCATTCTTGGCAGGTTTACTGGGTGGTTTACCAAGACTTTTTGATGCCCTGACTGACCCAATTATGGGTTTTATTACGGACAATACGAAATCACGTTGGGGACGAAGAAGACCTTACATTGTTGTTGGTGCCATTCTTAGTGGCGTATTTTTCGCCTTACTCTGGCAACTCGATCCTGAAGCATCTCAAGCGTACAACTTTTGGTATTTCCTCATTTTCTCGCTGATCTTCACTATCGGTAACACCATGTTTGCTACGCCGTTTGTGGCACTAGGTTATGAAATGACCTCGGATTACAACGAGCGTACGCGCTTGATGGCGTTTGCTCAAACAATGGGGCAAATTGCGTGGATGATTGTTCCTTGGTTCTGGGTACTTATTGCTGACCCTGATCTCTTCCCTACACAAGCGGACGGCGTGCGTGAACTGTCACTTTATGTTGCAGGTGCATGTATCGTTCTCGGTATTTTGCCGGGCTTGTTTTGTAAGGGTATTGATGACAGCAAGATGGAGAACCGAGCTGAAATCTCTTTCGCTACGCTTTGGACTAACTTGATTTCTGTATTTTCCGGCATCAAGAAAGTATTCAAAAATCGCCCATTCGTAAAACTCTGTGGCGCAACTTTCCTTGTTTTCAATGGCTTCCAGCTTGTTGCTTCGTTTAGTTTCTTCATCATCGTTTTCCACATGTTCGATGGTGACTACGGAGCAACGGGCAGCTGGCCAGCGTGGTTTGCGACAGTGAGTGCAATGACCACAGCATTTTTGGTCATTCCAATCATTAGCTACATGGCGAGAAAATTCGGTAAGCGAAATGCATTTATCATTTCAACCTTGATCTCCATTGTTGGTTACGGCCTGAAATGGTTCAGCTTCGACCCGTCTAATCCTTGGCTAATTTTCATGCCGATTCCTTTGATGTCATTCGGTATTGGTGGTTTGTTTACACTCATGATGAGCATGACTGCTGACGTTTGTGATATGGATGAACTGGATAACGGCATGCCACGTCGCGAAGGGACATTCGGTGCTATCTATTGGTTGATGGTAAAACTCGGTCAAGCACTGGCGCTTATCCTCGGTGGTCTTGTGATTAAGATGGTGGGCTTTGACCCAGGTGCCGCTAGTCAATCAGCTGAGACGTTGATTCAATTGCGCCTTGCAGACATTCTGATCCCTGCGACGACAGCAGCACTCGCCGTTCTTGTAATGTGGAATTATGATTTGTCTGAAGAAAAAGCACGCGCCATTAAAGCCAAGCTTGTTGAATTGCGCGGTGAGCTATAGCTGAGATTCGCTATCATGATCTCGTACTGACGAAAACAATTTAAGCGATGACAATAATGAAAAGGATGAGCTTGGCTCATCCTTTTTGTTTTCCGGGTGCTTGGAATGGCTGATATAGAGAACCCGCGTTAAATCAGCCTTGGGCTCTAAGCCCGTTCATGTCTTTAATGATTTGTTCAAACAGCTTGCTGGAGATATCTATCAAGGTATCGGGGAAGTCGTAATGAGGATCGTGAAGAGGTGGATGTTCAGCACCGCTGCCAATGCCAAAAAAAGCGGAAGGCCACACCTTCGAATATTCTGAAAAATCCTCTGACCATCGCATGGGTTCTTCAAGATTGATGAAATCGAACCCTAGGTCCTTACATGCTTGTTTGAGTAGCATGTTGGCTTCACTGTGGTTAATGGTCGCACTGAATGAATCAACCCAAGTTATGTCCAGTTTCAAGCCGTCACGGTTCGCGTAATATTGCGCTCGCTCTTTCACGTGGTCACAAAGGGATGCAAAACTCTTATTGCTGTCGCTTCTCAGGGTTGCCATTAACTCGCCAGTTTCCGGTGTCGTACCAAACGCAGGTTTACCTAGATTGATGTGAACGATGGTCGACATGGTTAACCCATTCGTAATGGTTGAAGGAAAGGTTTCGATATCAATCATCAGTTGTCGAATGGCACGTGCAGGGTTAATTGCCGTTTCTGGATAAGCCGCATGCGCTGTGGTTCCGGTAAACTTGATAGAAACACCGGTTGAGGCGCAAGAAAAGGTGTTATCTCGACAGAGGATTTGCCCTAGAGCGAAGCCAGGAACGTTATGATAGCCGAAGGCATAATCAATCGAGCCTTGTGACCAATTGTCATCAGCAAGCATTGAGCGTGCGCCTTCGCCATTTTCTTCTGACGGTTGAAAGAGTAAGGTGACTGAACCCCGTTGCAACTGTTGTTCAGAAAGCCGATGCGCCAACCCCATTAAGCTCGCAGAGTGGCCATCGTGACCACAAGCATGCATCACACCAATGCGTTGTGAACCATGCTCATGCTTTGCGCGTTCATTGATAGGAAGCCCATCCATATCGGCCCGAAACAAAAGGTGAGGGCCT
This sequence comes from Enterovibrio calviensis DSM 14347, assembly GCF_000621165.1. GTDB lineage: Bacteria > Pseudomonadota > Gammaproteobacteria > Enterobacterales > Vibrionaceae > Enterovibrio > Enterovibrio calviensis. The sequence continues at coordinate 291,274 of NZ_JHZA01000007.1, forward strand.
GTCTGATCACTTTCAATCTTAACAATAACCCCATGACCTCCAACGCCTTCTATAGGCTCATAGCCAAATGAACGTAACGTTCGCGCAATCACTTCTTTCGTTTCTTTTTCTTCACCAGACAATTCTGGCATTTTGTGTAAATGGTGCCGAAACAGAATTGGGTTGAACATTGCTCCACCAAGCTCACAGAAATCAGCCCCACACTCTACGCTCAGACATGAGCTAAATATGTGATCTAGATCGACTATAAAGTGTGATCAGATCAGAGTTGTTTTTCGACAAATCTGAGTCTACTGAAGCAAGGATTCTGCAAAATGCAAAAAGGGCAGGCGTTAGCCTGCCCTTTATCTATAGGGGGAATAATGCGTTAAGAAATGCCGATGTTATTGACGGATGCCTTCGACATGCAATTCCAAGTCAACATAGCTTGAAGCACCCACGACAGCGATGCCATAGTCTTTAAGCGCTAAGCGCGTTGAACCTTCGAAACCAGCACGGTAACCACCCCATGGGTCGCTGCCTTCACCAATGAAGTTGGCTTGAATTGCAATTGGATTAGTCTTGCCATGCAAAGTCAGGTCACCGTTGACGGTGAGCGTACCATCGCCGTTTTCTTCGACTGATGTGCTTTTAAAAGTAGCGGTGGAATACTTTGAAGCATTGATGAAATCATCGCTGCGCAGGTGTTTGTCGCGCTCCGCGTGATTAGAATCAAGACTAGTTGTATCGATGTTTACGACGATATTGGAAGCCGTAACATTGCTTGGATCGTAGGAAAAGTTACCACCGAAATCGTTAAAACGACCCTTGATGAAGCTGTAACCGAGATGTGGCACTTTGAAGTTGATTGATGCATGAGCGCCATTTGTATCGATGACATAGTCATCAGCCAAGGCTGCGGTAGAGAATACAGTTGCTACACCAAGCCCTAGAGCAATAAGCGTCTTTTTCATTGTGATTTGCCTCCAATCATTTTCCGTAACGTATTATCTTTATCAATAAAGTGGTGCTTAAGTGCAGCGGCGGCATGCAAAATCACCAAGCCAATTAGCCCATAAGCGGCGTAGTAATGAATGTTCCCTGCGATATCAGATTGATCGGGAAATAGCTCCCCGAATGATGGCACAGAAAACCAGTCAAAAACCTCAATGGGACGCCCATCAGAAGTGGAAATTAAATAACCTGAAGTAAAGATCACGAGCAATAGCACGTAGATGATGTTGTGCGCTGCATGCGCGGCGATCTTTTCAAATCGGTTGCCTTGTATGCTTGGTGTTCCTTTGACTGAACGCCAAACAAGACGAAATATCGTTAGAGCGGCAAGACAAATACCAACAGATTTATGCCAGTGAGGTGCTGTTTTGTACCAGGTGCTGTAGTAGGTCAAATCGACCATCCACCAACCTGCTGCAAACAACCCAATGACAGTCAGAGCACTTAGCCAGTGTATTAAGCGCAAAGTAAGGCCGTACTGCTCACTTCTTTCCATTTCCGTTACGTGTCCATATGATTAGTGTTAATGAGAATTATAATCAACTAATCGAAAAGGTTAAGACGCTAACCCTGAACGACTTGTTCGAAAAATTAGAAGAAACTATTGGTCAACAGAGAATTGGTGCAAGGGAGAAGCTATTCTTCTTGCTGCCAGCTCAGACTAAGCGAGACCGAATCTGCAAACCTTAAAGCATGGGGCTTGTCTATGGTCACGCGTGCAAATGTCACCCAATGATGGCTCTTGGCGATGTCTAGTACGCTAGAAACCAGTTTCTCTAGCAATAGGAAACGCCCATTTTCGACGTGGTCGATAATCGCTTTGGTGATCACTTTGTAATTGAGCGCCTCATCGACCACATCACTGGAACATGCTTTGTCGCCAGGGTAGTGAATTTCAAGATTGAGTACGACATCTTGCTTCTTTTCTTGTTCATCGGGATTAAAGCCGATGTAAGTGCGAAGGCGAAGATTGGTGATTGTGATAATCGCATTTTGCATAGCTGTCATTCCGTTTTGTTATTTTAGTGCTCGACCACCGTCAAGATTGACGCTTTGGCCAGTCATGTAATTGCTGTTCAAAATGAAGTCTACTGCATTCACCACCTCAACTTCTCCAGGTGCCAGTTTCATCAAAGACTTCGACAGCGCTTTCTGTTTGTATTCTTCGTTGTCATCATCGTTAAACATAATCAACGCGGGCGCGATGCTGTTCACTTTGGTTTGTGGGGCAAGTTTTTGCGCAAAAGACAGCGTTAAATTCTCCAATGCTGCTTTGCTTGCCGCGTAGGCTATGTGCTTTGCGCTGCCTTTTCTTACAACATAATCAGTAAAGTGGATGATGTCACTGCCTGCCTGATTATTTGCGCACATAAATGGCGCAAGGGCCTGATTAAGCAGATAGGGCGCTTTAACATGTACTTGCATCATTTGGTCTAAAAGGGCTGCATAATCATCCGTGTTTTTTTCAGCATTCCAATCGGAAGCATTATGGATAAGCGCTCGGATAGAAATATTTTTTTCGGCCAACGTGCGGGCAAACTGGTGGATTCCTCCATCAGAACCAAAATCTGCTTGAATACACTCAACACCACATTTTCTTAGTGTCTCTACACCAGGTTTGTCTGTTCGATAAGACACAATCACTTTGCTGCCACTCTCGGCAAAGTGTCTGGCAAGAGCGAAACCAATTCTTTGTCCGGCGCCGGTGATCACTATGGTGTTTTGAGTCATATATAACTAGTCCGAGGTAAGCACATTTCTGTTTGCCGAACACAGTACGAATAAGCGAACAAAAAGATCAGTGAATGGTTTGTTAATCAATAATTACATGATTTTAGCAGAATACACTTAGGGAATAAGATGCAGAAGACGGTATTGGTGGCTGGCTCACACGGTGGGATTGGAAAGGCTTTAGTTGACGCGTTTTCATCTAAAGGATGCGAGGTGATAACGATCAGTCGTAGGCAGTCGAACGACAGCCCAAATCACTTGTGTGTTGATATGAGCGATCCACAAAATATTGATGTTATTCGCGAATGGATTAAGCCTCATATGCCTGAAGTTATGGGCATTGTTAACTGCGCTGGTGTGCTTCATAGCGATCACTACAAGCCGGAAAAGAATCTGGGCCAAGTGACCGATGAATGGCTAGAAAAATCGATGATGGGGAATGTATTACCTCATCTTCACCTTGCACAAGCAGTAGGGCCATTGCTCACGTCACAATCATGCCTGAAATGGATCTCTCTGAGTGCAAAAGTCGGCAGTATTGAAGACAACAACTTGGGAGGGTGGTACAGCTATCGTATGACCAAAGCGGCTCTCAATATGTTGATCAAAACCCTATCGATTGAATGGCAACGCCGCGCGAAAAACTGTGTCGTTGTTGCTATGCATCCCGGAACCACACCGAGTTCACTGTCAGATCCATTCACCACTAATTGGCCAAAGGAAAAGCTGTACACGCCGTCAGTCACAGCCAATCGAATACTTACGCAATTTGAAACGATGGATGCGAGCCATTCAGGCCATCTTTTCCACCATGACGGGTCAGTGATTCCTTGGTAGAAATAATGCCTTCGACGGGTCGACGTAGGTCTTAGGAAAATCTAAGGTAAGTAATTTCGAATTTGCCAAATTCTGGCAGACCAGTAGGGGTTATCAAGCGTTGAGATAATCACACCTTTTGAGGATGAAGCGTGCATGAACTGCTTGTCACCGATATATATGCCAACGTGGTAACGCCTTGAGCCAGTTTTGAAAAAGATGAGATCACCAAACGAGGCTGATTTGAGAGACGTTTTATTTCCTTGGGTGACTTGCTGTCTTGTTGTTCGTGGCAACGAGTGTTGAAAAACAGCCTGATAGGCTTGCTGGGTAAACGCAGAGCAATCAATGCCCCTTTTCGTAGCGCCACCCCAGCGATACGGTGTTCCTTGCCACTCTTCAAAATATTGAATGAGAGCGAGATCCAATGGTTTTTCTGGGTCAACCATAGGCGCTAATGAGTTGGGTCTATTGGTGTTGTAATAGGCGTTAGTTGTTGTAGAAGCATTCTCGGATTGCGTAGATTCACAACCAATGAGCAGCATACAGGTGAGTGCAATGGCATTTGAAGTAATCAGTTTGCGCATTTCTAGGTAAAACACCTGCTATTGGTCGATATTCTGAGTCTAAATATGCACATCGTGCTGAGCAATAGCTATTGTTCAGCGGTGTTTGATATTTCTCACGAATAAGGCAATAAGACACTGCATCAACGTCAATTAAGCCGCATTTTGATTGCGTCGGATATACCACTCAGTGATGTAATCAGCCAAAGCAAGCACCGCGGGCTCACTCGCGCCAGGTTTTAGACTTAATCCACTGGCAATCGATGTTTCCAAAGAATGTCCGTTTAGCGACTCCAACAGATCCATGCTTTCAGTGACTGAACATGCTGCAATAAGCGAAACGGCCATGCCTGATTCGATGGCTGCATTCAAACCGTGAAAATCTGCAGCAGATAACACCACCTGATAGGGTACGCCAGCGCGGTCCAGAATGTCCATGGCAAGTCGTCCCCAGCGGCAATCCACTTCAACGGCTAATGGTAAAGGGCGATCTTTGCAAAACGTCACATGCTTGGCTTTAGCCCAAACTAACTGCTCCGTAAATAACTGCGTCGCGGGGTAGCTTTGGTCATGAATATTGATAAGAGCCAAATCTAGGCGTCCATCGCGTACTTGTTTGAGTAAACGTTGGCTGCTGTTGCTTTGAACAGATAGCTGAAGGTTAGGGTAACGCTCAGAAAATCCGGTAAGAATGCGTCGAAAGACGAGGTTTACATAATCATCACATACCCCGAGTTTCACCGTGCCATTCATTTCAGGGCTGTGAAAATGTGCCATCGCTTCATCATTCAACACGAGCATTTGCCGAGCATAACTCACCAACGTCATTCCGTGGGAGGTAAGGACATGACGTCGGCCTTGTTTTTGAAAAAGCGCTACGCCAGAGACTTCCTCCAGCTTTTTCATTTGCATGCTGACTGCGGATTGCGTTCTGTGAACGCTATTGGCCGCTGCTGCGAAGTTACCGCAGTCGACGATAGCAACCAAGGTTCTGAGTTGGTCGATGTCAAAATTCGTCATACTTCAGCTCCGTTGAAGTGTTTTGTTAAAAAGATTGGCTTTTCTAAACAATTAAATTGTTTAATTATTGAACTGTCAAGTCGGGAGGCGAATTAAAACAAGACCACGAGGAGAATCATCATGAAGAGTAAAGCAGCAAGATCAGCGTGTGTGCAGCAAACCATTAAGCATTCTCACGCAAAGACAAATCTAAAAGGCGGCTTCATTGCTAATGTGATTCATCGTGCGTGGTCTGAATGGCGCAGGTATCAACTGATCAGTGAGCTTGAGCACAAGCGAAACGATGAGCATTTCTTGTTAGATGTTGGGCTCACTCGCGCTCAAGTTGACCACAAAATTAGACAGCTAAGGCGCCAAAAAACTTTTTAACGAACAGATTTACCGAAACGAGTCCTTTGGCAGTATGCATCGCATATCCAACCGTGTCTTTTAATGAAGATGCGGTTTTTTTTTGCTTTAGATCTCGTGAAAGCGAGTTTGGCATTGGTCTCATCAATGAGGCAGCTTGAATGGGTTTGTGTCTTTAATATGTTTGTCATCCAACTGTGGTGTGATGTTGTTCGTGATTGAGGCGAATTCACACAGATAAATTGTGAAACTAATTGGACATGAAATTGGATAATTCTAATTTCAGGGTCTAAGATTTATATAACATGATGAGTAACAACGTGATTTAGACATCTAATAGTGTTGTTGTTTATCTGGAAGACTTGAATAAAAACGAGGTTTGCATAGAGCAAACTGGTTTGGACATTAAACAATTATCAGGATTTGGTTTGGCCGCCGACAACCTAGTAATTGGTCCAATTTTTGGCGTTACTGCATAGCTGGACTTTACTTTGCGAAAGCAATGAAAAGTCAAATAGTAACCTGACCCGGCTCCATGGACCGGGTTTTTTATTGCCCAAAATTTGTGAGTTGGCCGGAAACTTGGGTATAGACAATGCAACATGCGTCAGACAAAAAAAAAGCCAGACGAGGTCTGGCTTTTGCGGTTTTTTACGACGCTGAGTGATTATTCGCTTTTAGCGACAACTTTTTCGTCAGTCTCGTTCTTCTCTGCGATCACCGCAAATTCTTTTGTCGGCTTGCCAACAATTGAACGCGTTGCTTCTTTGATGTCAGTGATAATCACTTCAATTTGATCGCCAAGTTGGAATTCCTTGTTGCCATCAACAGATAAGGTTCCAGCCTCTGCATTGCATTCAACGCGTTTTTTGTTTTCGCAAACCAAAGAGCCAGGAATGAACGTCATTGCACCGTTTTCCAGTAAACGAACACGCATGCCAGCACGGTTGATATCGAAAATTTCCGCAAGGAAGGTTTTCTTCTCACGTACGCTGTCTTTCAACAAGCGTACGTACAACCAATCAGAGACATCACGTTCAGCCATACGGTGGTGCTTACGATGCAGCGCAAGCTCGTCACCGATCATGTCGTCGGGCGTTTGTGCCGCTGTTTCGCCACGAACGATAGCTTTTAGTAAGCGATGGTTAATCATGTCGCCATACTTACGGATAGGTGATGTCCACGTCGCATAGACATCTAGGCCCATTGCGAAATGTGGCAATGGTGCATTACCTACTTCACTGTATGACTGGAATTTGCGAATACGGTTATCAAGATAACTCGTTTCTTGAGTGTTCAACCAACGACGCAGGGCACTGAACCCTTCGATAGTTTCGAGGTTTTCGGCAGAAACATCACCACCATGCTGGTTAATTAGCTCAACCACATCGGCCATTTTTTCCGGTGAAAAACCTGCGTGCGTGTTAAACACACCAAAGCCGAAATGTTCACGAAGGGTGCGACCAGCACAAATGTTTGCAGTGATCATCGCTTCTTCGACCATGCGGTTTGCAATACGTCGAGCATCGACATGAATTGCAACAACATCATTGTCCTCACTCAGCTCGAAACGGTAGTCCGGGCGATCTGGGAAGGTAACAGCATGGGTTTCGCGCCAGTTAACACGTGCTTTTGCAAGGCTGTGAAGAGCAGACACTTGTTCTGCAATCACCTCATTAGGCTGCCAGTTGTCACTGTGACCATTTTCAATCCAATCTGACACGTTGTCGTATGCCAAACGGGCTTGAGACTTAATCGTGGCAGAAAAGAAGCTTGCGTCTTCAGTGATGGTGCCATCTGCTTGCACGGTCACTCGGCAGCAAAGGGCAGGGCGCACTTCTTCTTCACGCAGAGAACACAAATCGTCACTCAACTCACGTGGCAACATTGGAATGTTACGGCCTGGCAAGTAGATCGTGTAGCCACGATCACGCGCCTGCTTGTCTAACTGCGTGCTTTCGGCCACATAAGCAGTTGGGTCGGCAATGGCGATAGTTAGCGTAAATGTTCCATCGGCATTCGCGACGGTGTAAAGCGCGTCATCCATATCTTTCGTGGATGCATTATCGATGGTGATGAAAGGCAATTGAGTGAGATCTTCGCGAACCAAAGACTCATCCAGCATTTCCCAATGGTCTTGAGGTGCTGGCTCTTGATTTGGCAGATTGTGTTTTGCCAGCGTTACCCACCAAGGTGCGATTTTGTCGTTTGCATCGGTGATCTTTTCGCTGATTTCACAGAAAAAGCCGTTCTCACCGTTCAGTGGGTGGCGAATCAAGGTCGCAACAACCCAATCGCCTTCAGATAGCGCGTCGTGGCTCAACCCTTTGCGAGTTTTTGCGCGAATAGCGTCTTTAAGCTGTGGGCTGTCAGGCACGACATTCAATTTGTCGCGGATCATTTTTACACGACCAATGAATCGTGTAATAGATTGCTCTAATAACTCATCCGGCTCAGCCAGTTCTTTCTCTTTTTCGGTGCGGATCAGAGCTACGACCTTGTCACCATGCATGACTTTTTTCATGTAGATAGGGGGTATGAAGTAGCTAGTTTTACTGTCTACTTCAAGAAAGCCAAAGCCTTTTTCAGTCGCTTTTATCGTACCTTCTTTTTTAGGAATGGTTTCTTTAATCTGTTGTTTTAGTTGTGCAAGTAACGGGTTGTCTTGAAACATTAGCCTGATCTCAAAATGTGAACCGCCACACTATACGTATTCGTGCCGCTAAAACCAAGGTGTGTAATCTAACAATTTGTTGATAAAGACAGGCTAAATATTCGTGTTTACTCCCAAAGTTGATGTAACGGGAATGCGAAATCTAATGCCGATGACAGAATGACTCTCAAGGAATGAAGCAAACGAGTAAGCGCATGGAAAGTGCTGAGTTAGAAAGTCCGATTGCAGCCCCGATCATAGATGACACGTTAGAAGCATGGTGCGAAGGAGTTTTCCATCGCTTAAGTGTTGAAAATGATGCCAAGAATTCGGCGTTATTTTTGTGGGTTAATAGTGAATTAGTTCTTGCTGCGAGCCAAACGCAGCATGTTTTCAATTTCTATTCTCAATTTAAACCCAGTGAAGAATATAGCGGTTATGCCATTGACTGGGCTTTCCTCGCGAGCAAACATCTTGACGATTTCTCATTTGTTTCCGAGTTGCCCTTCAATGCGGGTTGGCAACAAGATAATGTCATGTGGGAACATGCTGTTATCCCGCTGAGTAAAAGTGGTTCATTGCTTGGCTATGTCTTGGTTGAAGTCGCAACGCCCGATAAAATGCGACGACTTCGTTCCGAGAGTTTCGATTGGCTGCGTCGAGATGCCGCGTTTCAGTTGAAATGTAAGTTATTGGCACATCAACTTGCTCAAGTACGACTGTCGAAACATCAAAACGAATTAGATCTGGCTCTTAATAACCAAACCTTGTCGTCTCAATTGACGTATTTGAAAAGCCTTCACGAAATATCTCTTCGTTTTACTAAAGCCACGTCTATTCATTCGTTATGCCGTATCGCCATTGAGCTAGGGCGAGACCGTCTCCAAATTGATCGTATGGGCATTTTTCTTTGTGATCTAGAAAAGGACAAAATGTGGGGAACGTGGGGAACCGATCCACATGGCAACGTGGTTGACCGCAGCGATTTTTGTCAGCAAATGCCAAACACATTATTTATGGAAGAGGCTTTCACGACAAAGAATCAACTCATCGTAAAAGAGAATGTCCCTTTGTATTTTGGCCGAGAACAAGTGGGTATCGGTTGGAACGTCATGATGGTGATGTGGAACGGTGATGAATGTATAGGGTGGCTAGCTGCCGACAACTTGATCTATCGCTCGGTATTGGATGAGCCTAAGAAAGAGTCGATTAAATTGCTGGCGGCGTCAGTCTGTCAGAAAATCACCAAACTGCGTGAAACTGAACTGAGTAATCAGCGTTTCGGTGAACTTGAAAAATTGAACATGCGTCAAGGACACGAGTTGGCGCAATTGAGACTTAAGCTTGATAGTGTTAACCGACAAGGCGCTTGGTCTAACACCATTGATCCTGTCACTGACCTCCCTAATGAAAAATACTTGGCGTTGAGTCTCCCACAGATTGTCTCTGATTCTCGCAAGCAAAAAGGCGCATTGGCCGCCATATCCATTGAGGTAGATTTCTTCCGTGGCTATAAAAAGCTATACGGTGAACATGAGGCGTCGAATTTACTACGTTCAATCGCAATATTGATTGAAGAAAGCACCGACGGTTACTCATTTCATTTGTGCGCAACGACAGCAACGGGTGAATTCCTGATTTTGGTGCAATACGAAAACGAAGTTCACCTGCGTGAAATGAGTGAAGCCTTGGTTAATTCGATGTACCACCGCAATGTACGCAATCGCGCATCTGCTATTTATCAACGTGTCACCTTGAGTGTGGGTGTGGTGTTGGGAGGGATTTCTTTGTTCAATCGAGCAAGTCACTTGCTAAAAAATGCAGAAAAACAACGTTTGATGGCTCGGAAACTCGGGCGAAATCGAATTTGTGTGGATTAAGATAAATAGACAAAGCGTGAATGGAAGCCCAATTTAACGACAATTTGCTAGCGAATTAGGCGATTGCAGTCAAAAAGTCATCAGCCGTAGAAAAAATTGTGAACTCCTTCAATTTTTTCTGGCTTTTTTTGGTTTATTGGCGCAGAATTCTGACCCTTATTTGTCGAGGCCCGTAGCGTTAGTTGCTGTTGCAGAGAGTAGGAAATCACTGTTTGTATCAAAGTGAACCTGCATCAGTAAAATATAACAGTGCGAAACCGCTAGCAGGGGCCCCGTTACTTTTGTCTATATATTGGGATCCCAATGCAAGATATCGTTACTGAATTTCGTCAGCTAGACCTAGCTGAAAACCTTCTTTCCGCTTTAGATTCAATTGGCTTTGTATCACCTACGCCAATCCAAGCGGCTTCGATTCCTTTGCTTCTTACTGGTGTTGATGCACTAGGTAAGGCACAAACTGGTACTGGTAAAACCGCTGCGTTTTCTCTACCAATCCTAAACAAAATCGATCTGAACCAGCATAAGCCACAAGCTATTGTTATGGCGCCTACTCGTGAGCTAGCTATTCAGGTTGCAGCAGAAGTTAAACTTCTGGGCCAAAAAATCTCTGGTTTGAAAGTACTTGAGATCTACGGTGGTGCTTCAATCGTTGAGCAAATGCGTGCTCTACGTTCTGGTGCTCACATTGTTGTTGGTACACCTGGTCGTGTTAAAGACCTTATCAACCGCGAACGCCTTCAACTAGACGAAGTGAAAACTTTCGTTCTTGATGAAGCCGACGAAATGTTGAAAATGGGCTTCGTTGACGACGTTACTTGGATCATGGAACAAGCGCCAGAAACTGCACAACGTGTATTGTTCTCTGCAACCATGCCTCCAATCGTTAAAGAAATCGTTGACCGTTTCCTACGTGAACCTTCGCGCATTGACGTTGCTGGTAGCAACCGTACTGTTGAGAAAGTAGAACAACAATACTGGGTAGTGAAAGGCGTAGAGAAAGACGAAGCAATGTCTCGTCTTCTTGAAACTGAAGAAACTGATGCGTCTATCGTATTCGTACGTACTCGTCAGGACACTGAGCGTCTAGCTGATTGGTTGCAAGCACGTGGCTTTAAAGCTGCTGCATTGCACGGTGATATTCCTCAGTCACTTCGTGAGCGTACTGTTGATCACATCAAGCGTGGCGTTATCGACATTCTTGTTGCGACTGACGTTGTTGCACGTGGTCTTGATGTTCCACGTATCACCCACGTATTTAACTACGACATCCCATTCGATGTTGAGTCATACATTCACCGTATCGGTCGTACTGGCCGTGCTGGTCGCGCTGGTAAAGCAATCTTGTTGGTTCGCACTAACCAGATCCGTATGCTTCGCACCATCGAGCGTGTAACGTCTACTCGTATGGAAGAAATTCAACTTCCAATGCGTGACAAGGTTGCTGAAGCGCGTCTTGCTGCACTAGCAAGTGACCTGCTTGAGCAGAAAGAAGCTGAAAGCCTAGAAGCGTTTGTTGGTCTTATCGAGAAGCTTCAAGAGCAAATCGAAGTTGACGCAGCAACCTTGGCAGCGATGCTTCTTCAGCGTCAACAAGGTAAGCGTCCATTGTTCTACAATGGTCCAGATCCAATGATCACTGCAATCGAGCGTGAAAACAAACGTCGCGAATCTCGTCGTGATGAGCGTCCACGTGACGGTAGCCGTCCAGAGCGCGGTGAGCGTCGTAGCTACAACGCTGCTGATTGGGATACTTACCAATTGCAAGTTGGTCGTGATCAAGGTGTTCAAGTTAAAGACATCGTTGGCGCTATCGCAAACGAACTAGGTCTAGAGAAGCAATTCATTGGTTCTATCAAGCTAGCAACGGGTCACACTTACGTTCAATTGCCTAAGAAAATGCCTAACGAAATCATGGCACAACTGAAGCAACTGCGTATTCGCCAGAAAGCGACTGATGCACAGCTAGTTGAAGGTCACGTTAACATGGAGCCACCTCGTCGTCGTAGCGGCGGTGATCGTTCTGGTGCGCCAGGCGGTAACGGTGGTCGTCGTTTTGAAGAGCGTGGTCCACGCGGCGGTAACGGTGGCAACCGTTCAGACCGTGGTGGAGAGCGTCGCTTCAACCGTGACCGCGGTAACGACCGTCGCCCTGCGGGCGCTCGTTCTGACCGTCGTCCAGCTGACGCATAATCAGTACTGAAATGACCTTAAAAAAGCCGACGAAAGTCGGCTTTTTTGTATCTGTTGTTTTCGGTTTCCAAGCATGATGCATTGAAAGTAATTGCTAAATCGTTAACGCTCGTTGAAAAGACATCTTTAGGCTGCTTCGGTATATCAATACGTGGCGGTGTCCTGAATTTGTCTCTCACTTCCAATGAATGCGACGACAGCTCAGATACTCCAAGACTATATTATTTATGTTGCCAGCTTAAATTGAATACTCTGATGGCCTCTTAAATCGAGCATCTTTAAGCTTTTGGTATTATTTCCTGTTTGAGGATTGTCTTATGTTGAATATGCAATTTGACCAACGGGTGATCATTAACACCAACGAACTTGACTGGCAGCCATCACCCATCGAAGGCGTACTCAGAAAACCTCTCGCTCGAGAGGAGGAAGAGCGGGGCCATGCTACTAGCATTGTAAAATTCGCGCCTAAGAGTGAATTCTCTCATCATGAGCATCCATTAGGTGAAGAGATATTGGTTCTCGATGGTGTTTTTTCGGATGAATATGGTGACTATCCCGCAGGTACTTATCTTCGAAATCCACCGGGTACCTCTCACACACCATTTAGTACTGTAGGCTGTACGCTGCTGGTGAAATTACACCAGTTTTCAAGTAATGACTTCCATCAAATCAGAATCAACACACGCGATGAGTCTCAGTGGATCGATGGTCAAGGTAGGCTGAAGATACTTCCACTTCATGAGTTTAATGGTGAACAAGTTGCGATGATCCGATGGCCCGCTGGTCAGCACTTTTTTTCTATTTCTCATTTCTGTGGTGAAGAAATTTTTGTCATCGGTGGTGAGTACCGTGATGAATTCGCCAAATACCCAGCAGGCGTATGGATGCGCACTCCCCATATGTTTGAATACAACCCTTTTGCTGAAGAAGACACATTACTTTGGGTGAAAGTAGGGCACCTTCCTTATCCAAATCCGACGTAGCTGGTAAGAGTGAAAGCGCTTTCTGAGTGTGTGTATCAAAAGTGAATCAAACGTCTTCCACCTTTATCGCTAGTATATTGCCTGAGTGTTTCGCTTGATAATTTGAGCGCTTTCTTGAATATGTCTCAGTAACGCTAGGAAATAACGAACTCGGATGTTCCAGATTCAAAACCATTCTCAGATGCTGTATTTCGATATTGCACCTGTTCCCATGCTTATTCTTAATGAGCTGGGAGAAATCGTCCATGGGAATCGAGAGTGTCAAAGTACTCTACGATTTCAAAACGGGAGTCATCACTTAGATGGCTATTTTTCGGTGGGTGTTTGGGATGACATTAAACATTACTTCGCGTCTTCGCCGTCTTTATCGCAGTTTGAACCCTTCCATAAGGTGGTAAGCCTTTCTCAATCCAATAAACCTTGCCAATTAAAAGTGAGTTTGGATACCAGCGCGTCCAGCAATATCTATATTGTTGCGATTTCTGAGTGTGCGAAACACGAGAAGAGCGATGATGAACTGAAAATGGACGGCTTGCCTTACGGCATGGCGGTGGTCGATCCTGAAGGCCAATTTGTCACCATCAATAAAGCGTTTTATCGACTTCTTGGATACAGCGAATACGAGTTAAAAGGGAAGAGCGACTTTGAACTGACCTTTGAATCAGACGCAAACAGCGAAAAACCACTAAGACGACAGCTATTGTCTGAATGCCGAGAGCATTATCAAGTGGATAAGCGCTACATTCATAAAAATGGCCATCAAATTTGGGTTAGAACCTTTGTTTCTGCGGTTCCTTCGGACAGTATGGGCTCCATCAATTTTGTTGTGTCTGTGTTTGATATTCATGAAGAAAAACAGCTTCAAGACGTCATTTCAACCTCAGAAAGGCGTTTTCGAATCATTGCAGAAAACGTCAGTTCAGTGGTTTGGATCTCTGCGCCCGATCCCATGCGGCTTTTTTATGCAAACCGATGTTACAACAATATTTGGGAAGAACCCGCTGAGTCACTATATGGTGATCCTCGTGCGTTTCTAAATAGAGTGCACCCCTCTGATCGAGATCTAGCAGCGTCAACGCGATTTTCCTCTTCGACTGATTCATGGAGCGTTAACTACCGACTTCTGTTCCCTGATGGTCGCACTAAACACATCAGAGATAGCGGGCATTGCGTTTTTGATGGAAACCACGAACTCATTTACCGTGTTGGCACCATGACGGACATCACCTCTGAGATTGATCAGCGAGATACGGTGGTTACCATGGCGCACCATTTGCGTAAATTAGTGGAGTATGACTCTCTTACCGGCATTAAATCACGCCATGCGATCATGAATGATATTCGAGAAACCTATCAGCAATACGCCATGACGGGCGATCCTTCAATGCTGGTGTATATCGATGCTGATGGCTTCAAAGGCATCAATGACACCTACGGACACAAAATTGGTGATGAAGTCTTGGTGAAAATTGCCGAGCACCTCACCAGTAATATTCGAGATTCTGATGTGGCAGGTCGAATCGGGGGTGACGAGTTTGTCGTGCTTTTGCGTCATACGGCGCAGTCTGAAGTTCCTCAAATATTGGAAAGACTGTGTCAAGATATTCATTCTGATGGGTTGCCCAGTGACATTACTGTTTCTTTGACATTGGGTGAGAAAGAACTGACGTCTGATATTCAATCGGCAGAACAATGGCTTAGCGTTGCTGACCAAACCATGTATCAAAATAAGCGTAGGAAGAAAGCCTTATACAATCGGTCAATGACGCCAATGTGATAAGGAAAGTACTAGCACTTTATGCTGATACAGTTCAGTTGTTTTTAAAATGAGACACATCTCTGTATTGCTTCAGCGTATTCTCTCAGTTGAATAACATAGGGGATTGGACATCATGCAGAGCGTTGTTGAAGTGTTTGGTACGGCACTGGCGAGTTATTTTAATGGTAACAAGTCTGGAAAGCTCATTGTAAGAGAAAACAATGGAACGTCAGTCATTCCGACGTCGGAGTTTTTTCGACGCCCAGAGGACGTTGCTACGGACAGAATCGCGCTTTCATATTGCCGTCGTAGTGTGCTTAATATTGGCGCGAGCGGAGGGGAGCATTCTCTGTTTCTGGTTGCCAAAGGCATGAAAGTCACGTCTATCGACAATTCGCCTATCGCTTGTGCGATCATGCATCAACGTGGTGTCCCTTCTGTTATCTGTGGCGACCTATTTGACCAACACCCTATGTTTGACCGTTCTTTCTCTTGGCTCGCGCTGCGTGGCGTCGTGGGCAAGCTCGGCAACATCCGTAACTTTTTCCACTTTCTCAATCTGGCGCATCGGAACTTGTACCCTGGTGGACGGCTTATCTTGAGTTCGGAAAACCTCAAGTATGAAGGTTACCGTACCAGGCATTTAACGTTTGAATTCGATGGGCGAGTGAGTGAAGAAATCCCGTGGTTCGACATTGGTATGTCCACGTTAAGGCAGGTAGCGGATAGCCATAACTTCAATTGTCGCATCGTTTACTGCGATGACAGTAACAAGTACGTGGCGTTATTGACGAAACGATAGCAGCAGGGGTGTAAGTGTTTGGCAATCAATAAAGTGATTATTGTGACGTTGTCACTACATGGAGGCTAATCACAATATCTACTTCATCGAGTACTGTTATTTTACGAATAGGAAATGGGGCTGTTTACAGCCCCATTTTTTTTGAATATTTTTCCACACAATCAATGAAGTGTGCTCTTTCATTCTCATCCGACATCGCCTGCGCTTGCTGCGCAAACGTGCTTCTTTCGGCTAACGCGTTTTTTACTTGCCATACGGCGTAAGCTGCTTGTTTATCCAATTCTATTTTCTGTTTTTCATCTGCCGGAAGCAGCGCTAGATTGTCGCTCATGGGAAATCTCGTTCATTGATTAACGGCGCTACCATAGCGAAGAGTGCAGGGTGAGACAAGTGCTTACATAGGGCTTACGGTTAACTGACACAAAAAATGGGGGTTTCTCTAGTATAAGGCTCATCCGTTGATAGGGTATCAGAGGGAAAACAATGGAATTTACCTATCATGACAGACAAACACTTTACGATGCTTGGATGTCTTACAAAGCGAAACTTCGCATTACTCAAATTGAAATGGCAAAGCGCCTAGGCGTTAGTCAGTTGGATTTTTCAAAAACGCTGCGTGGTGATGTTCCTCTCGATAGAGGGTTTGTCCTTCGTTTTTGTAAAGAAATCGGCTTAGATCCTAATCATTCGTTGCCGAGTTTGAAAAGCAATCACGTGTCTGTAATGACGGGAGATATTTCTGTCAATACGTCATTGACCGTGGACGGAAAGGTCACCAAGGTTGAATATTCTGACAACCAAGTGTTTATCGAATACGTGAAGCAATTGTAGAAACAGCCATCTGAGGATGGCTGTTTTTTATCGTGTTTTTACTTTGTCGACGCTTCAATGAATGCAGGGCGTTCGCTGATCTTGCGGTGCCACGCCAACAACGCGGGCAATGATTCATCAAGGTGTAAATCAAGATTTTTCATAAAGCCACAAAGGACATACGCCGTGATGTCTGCAACCGAGAATTTGTCTCCCGCAACATAGGGCGACGTTGTTAAGCGTTTTTCCAACTCAGGCAAAAACTCTTCCAAACGTTGTTTGGATTCCTTTCCCCATGCTTCCACGCAACGCTCTCTGTCTTTGTAAATGCCAGTTATGTTTCTAAAGGCTTGAAAAGCAGCATAAAGCCCTTGGAATTCAACAATGCGATTCCACATTTCGACTTGTCCGATAGCCAGCGCATCTTCTCCAAACAAGTGATGGTTTGTTGGAAACGCCGCATCAATGTAGCGACAGATAGCAACAGACTCACAGATGGTTGTTTCATCGTCGAGTTCTAGCAAAGGGATTTTTCCGTTGGGGCTCTTCGCTTTAAATTCGTCGGTAACATTCTCTCCACCGCGAATGTCCACATCGACTCTTGGGATCTCAATGCCTTTTTCAGCAATGAAAAGGCTAACTCTGAGTGAATTGGGTGTGGGCGCTTTCTCGTACAACTTCATAAACATTCCCTGTTTTGATATGCCCTACTCGGGTCGGTCGATCTTAAGTGTAAGTCACTGGCAGCAACACGGTCACTATAACGCCATTGTTCGTCACACGATTGGCGATAGTGAGTTCACCATGGTGGAACTCTGCCACTAAACGCGCAATGTAAAGGCCGAGCCCTAAGTGGGGCTTGTCGGATTTCTGGTTTTCATCCCTCACTGAGACCATGGAAGCCAGCAATTGATTTCCCATATTTTCGGGTAAATTTGGCCCAAGGTTAGAAACAGTGATGCAAGCGCGGTGTTCATGTTGAACCAATTGAATATCAATCGGTGTGTTGGGGGTTCTGAATTCGACAGCGTTGGCGATGAGTTTGTCGAGTAACTGAGCGACGTATTCAGGCACGCCCTCCATGTCATATTGCCCATCTTTAATCCGCAAAGTGAATGCTTGGTCAGGGTAGGCGTATTCATAGCCTTGTACACAGCCGGTAATGACTTTATCCAGTGGGAAAGACGTCTTTTCCGCATGCTCAAAGCTTTGTTCAAGCCTCGTTGCTTCGGTCATGCTCGACAGTATGGTTGCGAGCCTTGCCACGCCTTCTTGAGCGCGGTCGATATAACGGCGTTGGTCATCATCCGTATTGACAAAAGCAAGGTTCTCTAACGAAGAACGCACAACAGCGACCGGTGTCCGTAACTCATGGGAAAGACTGGATGACATCTTCTCAAGGTAACTGTTGTAATCAGAAAGCCTTGTGACCATGGTTGATAGCGTGCGCGAGAGATCGCCGATCTCATCTTTGCTTTCGATTGGATCAAGTTGATGGCGAACACGCCCCTGTGGGTCAATGGCACTTTCAGCATCGTCTCTTAGCCTTCTAACTCGCTTGGAAATATGTGAGCCAAATAGGAGCAAAACCACTACACCGGTGCAAATAACTGCCAATAGTACATTGAACAATTGCTCAAGCGCTTTATTGCGAAGCGTCGTGATGCCATTCGTGGTTTCTTCGACGACCACAGCACCAACAATGTCATCGTTGACTTTTATTGGATACGCGGCAGAAAGGATCATTGCACTTTCGTCGTCGGTCACTCGCCAGTTAGCATAAGGGCGTCCAATAAGCGCTTGTTGTACTTCAACACCTCTAAACACAGCGGCATGCTGCATTGCATCAACAATGTGTTCCGGTGGGCGCTGCAGTATTTGATAGTAAAGCGGGTTAAGGATCTCAGTTTGTATCCATCCCATTACCCCTGAAGGAGGATCCTGGTACTTTATGGTTGTCTCCCACACCCCATTAGCAGACTGTAAATCTCCCGTCTTTGCGAGCACACGACCATGTTTGTCCACCGCCCAAACCCGTGAATTACCGTCGTTGATTTTGGTGAGAACCCGCTCAAGATCCGGAGAGGGAACGAGTAAGGTGCCGAGTGTTTCCGCACTGCGCGGATTAGACGTTGCCAAGATGGTTTCAATATCTCTGTTAAAAGGGTCGACAACGTTGTAATAGGCAAAGCTGAGTTTTTCGCCCACCAGCCAATCGGGGATTGCTAATTCAATGGCATAACCATTGGCCGTCTCTTGCCACCAAGCACGAATCGCTTCAGAGGGAAAGTTGTGTTCGGTATCTGAAATTGTTGTTTCAATCAAAGAAACATCAGCGGGCCCGCTTTGTGCGGCTGAAATAGCGTAACGCTTGAACTCACCCTCTAACGTGGTGAGCGTGACCATAAGATGGTCATTGCGATCGATGCGCAGCGAGCCACTTCGACGCATCACGGGCGAGCGGTCTGCGACATCGACGAGAGCAAAGATCTCATCGCCATCACTGGTGAGCGTGAGATCAAAATTCAAGTCATCAGAGCGATAAGGAGAGCGACTGAATATGACGTTGTCTTGCGCATAATTGTGTTTGTAGGCTTGGTAGCGATCCCAATCTAGGGTTGAACCATCGATATCAATGTGAGACTGAAGTGCCACCGCATAGAGATCTTTGCCTCTCTCTAAGCGTGGCTTTGTCGCTAATTGGCGTTCAAATAACTCGGGTTGTTGATTGAGTGACATGGAAAATGCACGCGCCGACCCCATGAGTGTTTGCTCTTGCCCTTGGCGAAGCACATTCTCTAATTCCCACACATAGTTGTAACCAATGAACGGCAACAATAGAAGTAGACCTGAGAGCAGGACGACTTTGGCGCGAATGCCGGACACCCAGCGCCAAACCTGTTCTATAAAGAGTCTCATTTGCTGCTGTCCCAGCGATAGCCCATGCCATAAACCGTATCGATGAAATCAAAATCTGTATCAAGGGCGATGAACTTTTTACGAATGCGTTTGATGTGCGATGTGATCGTACTGTCATCCACCACCACGTGGGCTTCTTGCATCAGATCTTGACGGCTACGAACATGCCCAGGGCGTTTCGCCATGGCATGAACTAACCAAAATTCGGTGACAGTGAGATCAACCGTGTGCTGATTCCATTTGACTTGCATGCGATTCAAGTCGAGCGTGAGATTTCCTCGTTCCAGCAAAGACTCACTGTCAGTGGCTGACTGTTTCAACAACTCGCTTCTGCGGAAAAGTGCAGCAATACGCGCCATCAAATGCGGCAGGCTGATGTCTTTGGTGAGGTAGTCGTCAGCGCCCATGCGTAGCCCAACGACCGTATCGATATCACTGTCTCTGGCGGTAAGAAAAATGATTGGCAGCGTGGCCGACATCGCGCGCACTGTTTGGCAAAGTTGAAACCCACCGTCAATTTCATCAGCAAGGCCAATGTCGATAATGGCTAAATCGGGTAAACGCTGTTTAAAGCCGTCCTCAGCATCGTGCCTGTTAGCATAAGTAGAGACGGCGTAACCTTGCTTTCTTAATACGTCCGCGTAGTTCTCACGGATAGCGGGTTCATCTTCTACGATGGCAATACGTTTCATTTTTACTCAGATAATCAACCACAAGATGATTTGACTATACCTGAAAATGAAAGCGGTAAAAGGCCTTGAAAGCGTTTAACCGCAAAAGCCATTTTTTTGCCACATTTGCTCGTCACATTGCCATTTTTGCTCCCATTACATGCCACTTTGACTTGTTTTAATGACCTCATCGAAACAACAACTGGGTACATACCCAATCCCTACTTAGGATGAGGAAAGCACAATGAAAAAATTCAACAAAACAATGCTAGCGATTTCTTTGGTGGTTCCAATGTCAGTATCTACCGCATTTGCCAACGACCAACTGACTCACGCCGAGCGTGACAGCACGGTTGAAATGATTGGTTTCGGTGGTGGCGCGGCATTCGGTGCAGTTGTCGGTGGCCCTGTTGGCGCAGTGGCTGGCGCGTTGGTAGGCGGTTTGATTGGTCAAATCGCGAGTTCAGACAAACAAAATGTGGCGCAAGAACAAATCATCGCCGATATGCACGAAGAAAATGTTCAGTTAGCCACTTACCGAGATCTTTACGCGAACAATGAATTAGAACTCGCCAATCTGAAAGCATCAATGAAAGAAAAAGACATTCATCTTGAGCTGGCGATGGACATTCAATTCCGCACTAATTCGTCCGAGATCGAACCTCATTTTCAACGTCAGCTTGATGAAGTTGCCGAGTTAATGCGCCAACAGCCTGAGGTGCGTTGGGATCTGGAAGGGCACGCGGATGTTCGTGGTAATCAAGAATACAATTTACAGCTGTCGCAACAGCGTGCTCAAGCCGTCTATGAGTATTTGGTTGAGCAGGGCGTAGCAACTGAGCAGCTGATCCAAACCGCGTATGGGAACCAATTAGCCATTGAAACTGAAGGTGACCGTGAAGGGTACTTCTTTGACCGTCGTGTTAGTTTGCGTTCAGTTTCAGGTGGTCAAACGGCCGCTAATCAATAAGGAGTGGATGATGAATATTCGTCCAGCCACCTTGGAAGATGCGGAGCGCATTAATGCGCTCTGCCAAACCTTAGGATACTCACCAACTCTGGCACAAACGGAAGAGCAACTATCGCGGGTGATGAAACAACATCGAGATGCTCTATTTGTGGCCGAAGTGTGTGATTTGGTGGTGGGTTTCATCACCTTACACACGGTCGATGTCGTGCATGATGTCCAGCCATGGGGCAGAATCTCTTCGCTGGTCGTCGATGAAAATTTCCGTGACATGACTATCGGTAAACAGCTTCTTGATCATGCTGAGATATACCTCAAGCAACAGAACTGTATGCGTATTGAAGTGACCAGTCATATCAGCCGCGAGGAGGCCCATGGCTTTTATCTGCACCTTGGCTATCGCATTACGCCGCTTCGATTTATCAAGCTGTTGGCTCAACGTGTGCTGGTGGCTGCAAGTTAAATGCGTCAGAAGACATGGCTTGCTCGTGCTTGAGCAGCCATGCTTTCGCATCGAGCCCTCCCGCATAGCCAGTTAGCTTTCCACTTTTACCGATCACACGATGACAAGGCACGATAATGGCAATGGGATTTTGACCATTAGCCGCCCCAACAGCGCGAGATGCGGAAGGTTTACCAATCGATGTTGCTAGGTCGCCGTAACAACGGGTTTCTCCTGCTGGGATTTTTTGAAGTTCCGCCCACACTTGTTGTTGAAATTCAGTACCGAGTAAATCCAAGGCCACTGAAAATTGAACAGGCTCGCCAGAAAAATAGCGATCTAACTGTTCAATGACCGTTTCGAATGGCTCCTTTGTGATGAATTCATCGTCTGAAACCGGTATATCGTACTTGTACTCAGGTAAAGACAGTGACGTCAGGCCATGTTCAGAAGCAGTCAGTGTGATTGAGCCTAACGGTGACGTATAGAGGTAACGATATTGCTTCATGATATTTCCTTATAGTGGGTGCTCAATGCGAAGTAACTGCGCCAAGGTTGTGCGTTGTCAGCCAGCGGTGATGCAGTGCTGGCTAAGGCTGATACATCAGGCGATCCGGCTCCACGAAGACAGGCGTAATCATATTGCTCTTCAGTGAGAGGATGATCTTGCTCGTCGATAAAGTCGCTGGCAGCATGCTTGGACAGACAGTATTTAGCCCAAGACGACAGTCTTTGTTTTTCTGTCACAGGAAGAGGGTAGGACTCTAGGTTTTTGGCCAGCCACTCTGCACTAGGAAAATAAGCGATGTCTTGTTGTGAATCCTTGATCAATAGCGGTTCGAGCGATGAATGGGTTTCTCCGTTGTTGCTGAGTGATTCACCATAAATGGCGCGAATGCCCGCTTCAAACGTATTCCAGACACCAGGGATCCTTGTGATCACGGGTTGGTTTGAGGGGATCAGTGGTAACAGAGCCAATGAGATAGCATCAGGGTTTGTATCTAAATCCAGCAATCGTCTTATATGGTTGAGTGCCGCATACAAAAATTTGGGGTCTGACAGCGTGAGTTCGACGACAAAGCGATTCTTCTCGGGTTCCAACGTTGCCGTAAACTGCCCGCATTGCGTTCCCAGCATGAATGTTCGCCCGTAAGCATTTTCGCTCAACCACTCGACATTCGGAATCAGGTTTTTGCTGATGGCAGAATGGAATTGTTGCCATTGATATGGCGGGCGGAAACTGAGCGTCACGATCAGTGAGTCTGACTGGGTCGATTGTTTTCCTCTGACTTGCGTTGGAGACAATGCGAGCTGTTGCTGGAAGCAATCGTTAAAACGACGAATACTGTTAAATCCGGACGCAAACGCAATGTCTGCGATGGAAATCGTCGTTTCATGGAGAAGCTTTTTCGCAAAAAGGATTTGCTGATACAGCGCGTATTGCTTGGGAGAACAACCGAGTGATTCGGTAAACAGTTTTCTCAAGTAGCGATCTGACACACCCAACTTTTCAGCAAGCATCGGGATGCTATTGTCCTGCAAATATCCTTCATCAATGAGTCTTAAACCTCTTTGAAACGTTGTTCGTTTACCGAGCCAAGCAGGGGACCCTGGAGCACTGTCTGGACGACAACGAAGACATGGACGAAACCCTTGTGATGCTGCCTCATAGGCGGTTGAATAGTAGCGCACATTTTCTTCTTTCGGCGGTGGAGCCGGACATACTGGTCGACAGTAAATTCCTGTGGAAACCACTGCCGTATAAAACAGGCCATCGAAACGTGCGTCGCGAGAAAGGCGGGCTTGTTGAAAGTGCGTAGTGGTATCCATCTCATCTTTCTCATGTGAGTTAATCTGTAGTCACAATAGCACCGCAGTATTGTAGGTGTCGCCAGAATCGGAACTCAATACTGAGCTTTGCACCTTGATTGTCACGTAGTGAGGTGAGCAAATTCAAAGCTGAGGTTGTTAGTGGTTGAGGCCGGAAGACAGAAGACAGATATTAGACGGTAAAACAACGCAGGGAAGAGGTGGTTGACAGTGCGGAGAGAAATCAGGCTGCAAGAAAGCAGCCTGATTGGGTACTTACTTGTTCAGGTAAGCACATGCTGTGGTGAAAGCGAGTTCTTGGAACTGCTTAAGACCCACTTCTTTAAGCGAAACCATCACTGGGTTACGCTTTAGTGATTCCTTCATTTCAGATGCAGTGAAGATTTCACAGTCCATATCTTGAAGTAGTTGCAGTGCCGCTTCTAGTTTGAAGCCAACCGCGCTTCCTGCAAATTTGCCTCTCATTGGGCGCTCGCGAATAATGACTTTATCTACTTTGTAGTCGTTCATCAGTTGCGCGAATTGCTTTTGGAAGTGACGGATTTGCTCGGTGCTGGAGCCATCTGTGATGGTAAATTTACGAGCGCGACAATCTGGCACCTCGAACAACCCTTCTTTTAGTTCTAATAGACAGATGTTCGCTTCGTTGCTTTTAAAATCGACAGCACAAATTCGCATTTTTCTTATTCCACGAGTTAATGAACCAAGCATTATAGGCAAAAGTCGGGCGCGGGTCATGAGTAAAGATAGGAACTCAGGCCGATCGACGCAGAATAAGGCAAAAAAATGACGAGTTTGACGTGTAAGCGAGAGGAAACGTCGTATTAGCGGAACTCACTGAAGCTGGTTTTGAGCTTAGCCTCAGTCAGACCACGGACGATTTTAAGGTCGGGGCGCTTGGTTAGATTAATGTATTCAACTTCTCGGAAAGAATCGGTACGAGCTGAATAGAAGAGTTTTACTGTCGGTGTCATGAGATCGTCAGGGTTTTCCTTACAGACTAATCCAACTCGACCATTGCTAAGTTCAACGACAGAACCTATCGGATAGAAGCCGATACAGCGAATGAATTGTTTGAGTAGATCGGCATCGAGGTGGAATGGGGTTAGTCCGATCATGATTTTGAAGGCTTCTGATGGAGAAAGCGCGGGTTTATAACAACGCTCGGCGGTTAACGCATCGTAGATATCAACGATACAAGACATTCTGCCAATTAATGGCAGTTCGTCACCCTTTAAGCCTCTTGGGTAGCCATTTCCGTCAATTTTTTCGTGGTGCATTAAGCTGACATCTTTGCTGGTGGAGGGTAGGTCGACCATGTTTTCGAGGACGGGTTGAGACAGTGTTTGGTGCTCTTTCATATGGACGAATTCATCATCAGTGAGCTTACCGGGTTTGTTGAGTACTTCGTCTCTCACCAATATTTTACCAATGTCGTGTACCAAGCCACCTACGGCGAGTTCTTCAAGTGTCTTTCTGTCTAACTCCAAAAAACGCCCAAAGTTAACAAGGTGGAACGCGACATTCATCGAGTGCTCGAGTAGGTAAGCACTTTTTTCTCGAATACCGCTTATCCAAAGCACAGCTTCGCGTTTTTCAAAGATGCTCTCAACAATGTTGGCGCTGATCTCTTTAACGGGTTCTATATCGACAGGCTTATTTTCATAAACATCGCGAAGGAGTTTACTTAGCTGCTTTTTGGAGGTGTCTACTAGCTGTTTTGCTGCGCTGTATTCGTCGTTACCACTAATCGACGAATGTTTACCCACTTTGGTTTCGCGGTAGCGGAGATCTTCGTCCGATGTGATTTGATCTCCATCTACGTAGACAAAGAGAACGCCTTTGTTGCGGAGGTTGTCGATGGTCTCTTGACGGCGGATGAACCCAGGCTTCTTCATCTTGGTGCGCGCACGTTGAGATTCGATTTGCTCGACATACATTCCAATCTCTACGCTATCAATGGCGATTTTTTGCAACATTGATGTGGGCTCCGTATCTGGGTCGGGTTGTGACTAAGTGGTTATTGATAAATGAGTTAAAACTGGATTTAGTGCCACATCACTGATAGCAACTGATAATTACAACTATATACAAAATACAACAGTTTGGCCTATTTTTGCCTAATTCAGTCGATAAATATACAGCCTACCAGTATGTCGTACTGATTATCCTATCTATGCCCATATAAAGCGTAGTAGGTATACCCATGAAAAATAGAAGGTTAACCGAAAAATCGTACATCTTTTGTCCTTTATGGGTAGGCGTACTGATTAGACTGTTAAAATCGACTGTATTTTAATGGTGGACACCCAATATTCATAGCAATGAATGTGACGATTACTTCTTCGAATGCGAATTAATTCACGTTTTCCATTTGCCCAGCGGCTTGTGTCTCGTTAGAGTGCGCGACTGATTTGGCGAAATGACGGCCAGTTGCTGATAATTTAGGCGTGCAGAATGCGAACACTGAAAACCTCGACCCATCCAGATGTACTTCCTCTTGAAGGTAAATCGCTATTTCAACGATTAGCGTCGAGAGCAATTGTTGTCCGTGATAATGACATTCTACTGCTATTCACTGAGCGTTATCACGACTACTCGTTACCGGGTGGTGGAATAGACGCAAACGAAAATCAAGTTGACGGATTAGTCCGTGAACTAAAAGAAGAAACGGGCGCGAGAAATATCCGCAACATTCGACCTTTTGGTTCATATGAAGAGTTTCGTCCGTGGCATAAGCCAGATTTCGATGTCGTTCACATGATCTCTTACTGCTTTTGGTGTGATATTGATGATGAGTTAGGTGAAGTGTCACTGGAAGATTATGAAGTGAAAAACGGCATGCGCCCAGTATGGATGAATATTCACGAAGCCATCGAACACAATAAAAAAACCATGGCAGAAAGTGATAAGCAAGGGTTGTCTATTGTTCGTGAAACGTATTTGCTTGAACTGATTGCGAAGGAAATAAGCGGACAGTCATAATACCCAAACACCCTGAATCCAGCATCTTCAGATTGCTTGGGTAGAGCCACTAAGATTTTATCGTGACGAAAGCAAAGAGGCTGGGGAAACCAGCCTCTTTTGCCTATGTGTTCAGGTAGTCAGTCGAAAACGTTAATAGCGATAGAATAGCGTGAAACTGCCATAGCCATGTTGGTCGAGACGCGATGTTTTGAACTGTTTGCTATAGGCGGTGACAGATGCAACTGCCCCCCAATGACGTGAATACCAAGAAAACCCGCCTGAAATCGACGCTTGGTTGCGTTGAATTTCAAGATCATCATTTTCTGGTGGCTTGTCGCCTTCAATGGTGATGTCGTTAAAACGGTATCGAGCTTCAACGGTGGTGAAGAAGAAGAACCCATCATCGCTGTGACTTAACATGCCCACATCAACGCTGTTTTGTGCGATGACCGATGTTGCACCAAAGGTGTTGGGCAAGTCGATACCAATACGATATGTACCGCCTGCAGCGACTTCACTTTGAAAATTACCGCCCTGGCCGCGTCCAAAAACACTAAATTCCCCAATGGGTGTTCTGGAAATCAGTTGATGCGCCTCAAAGCCCGCCTGATAAACGAACTGATCGTAGATTTGATAGTCCCAACCTTGAGGGTCTGTAGAGCCGACAATCTCGTGAACGATTGATTGTGCCGAATCGGCGGCTGAACTTGGCCCAACAGTACCAAGCATTAAGCTACCACGATAGGCGACAGTATCTGTTTGGTGGTAAGCACGTCCTTGCAAATAGAGCAGGCCAGCATAAGGGCGCTCATTGGGTTGTGGCGTTTCAAACTCAATATCAGTCGGCGTCCACATTTGCGAAGCAAGCTCGATGCTATAACCGATGGTTCCGGGGTCGGAAGACCAGCGTAAACCCAGTCCGCTGGTATAGTCTCTGTCGGTTCCAAGTGCGCCATCATTGTCTACCGTTAACGAAATTGACGCGGCGTGGACAGATAAGCTAAGAAAAGGGACGACGAAGAGAGATGCCCCGAAAATGCTGCGTGATAACATAAAATCCTAATATTCGACGTAAAGGCGGTTATACCGCCAATATTGCGACCAATGTATGCTTTGGTGGATATGCTATACCATTCATTGTACGTTGACGATGCTGGCTTCCAAGGAGAGTGATTTGCAACAGGTTATAAGTGCACTTGTCAGTGCCGAATGGTTAAGGGATAACCTAAATATCCCAAATCTTAAGATGATTGATGCTAGCTGGTTTATGCCGGGCAGCGAGAGAAATGCAAAGTCTGAATGGATGAGTCAACGAATCCCAGGTGCGGTGTATTTTGATTTTGATGCGGAGATTGTCGATAAGTCATCACCGTTACCCCACATGCTACCGTCACCTGAGCAGTTTGAGCAGGCAGTTAGTGCATTGGGTATTAGTAACGAAGATACCGTCGTGGTGTACGACAGTGCTGGTATCTTTTCAGCGCCGCGGGTTTGGTGGATGTTTAAGGCAATGGGCCATAAATCCGCAGCGGTTCTTGATGGTGGCTTTCCTGCATGGATATCTGCTGGCGGAGAGATAGATACGGAAACGCCGCGAATTCCTGTCGCGACACAATATGTCGCTGAGTTAGATGCCGAACGTGTGATAGACAGAGACACCTTGCTTGCAGGTATTTCAGCGGTATCCCTTAATGTCATCGATGTGCGTCCCGTGGATCGGTTTTCTGGCTCAGTCAAAGAACCTCGCCCAGGGGTTCGCAGTGGTCATATGCCAAACGCAAAGAATTTGCCGTTTGGGAAGCTTATCTTGAATGGGAAATTCAAAGACAAATCTGCCTTGGAACAACTGATAGCGCCTGTCGTGTCTGAAGATCTTCTTAACGTTTCTTCGTGTGGCTCAGGTGTTACTGCCTGCATTCTTTCTCTGGCCAGTGAAATAACGCTCGGCAAACCAATCACCGTTTATGACGGATCATGGAGTGAATGGGGAAGCGACCCATCCTTACCCATTGTGTCGGAATAGCGGTTAAAGACCTCCTTAATGGAGGTTTTTTTATGAACAAAATTCTCAGTAAAACCATGATCAGGCAGTGATTTTTGATGTTCTCATAAATGCAAACTAAGTTTTAAGGGTGGATCAGATCAAAGTTGAAGTGTTATACAGAATGTAACCAAGTATTAATGGTTACATGGTGTTAACAATGTGTTATGACTGGTTTCATGTTGTTGATTAATCAATATGGAGCAGCAACTTGACGAATCAAATCGCGATGACAACAAATAACGTTTTACTTCCTGAGCGAATTCA
This sequence comes from Enterovibrio calviensis DSM 14347, assembly GCF_000621165.1. GTDB lineage: Bacteria > Pseudomonadota > Gammaproteobacteria > Enterobacterales > Vibrionaceae > Enterovibrio > Enterovibrio calviensis. The sequence goes on from NZ_JHZA01000007.1 coordinate 319,929, forward strand.
AAAGCTTGTTCAAGCGCTATCTAGTGGCGTGTATGAACGAGAAGATACCATACGTCTGTGCCTGCTCGCTGCGTTAAGCGGTGAAAGTGTTTTCTTGCTCGGCCCTCCAGGCATTGCAAAAAGTTACATAGCAAAGCGGTTGATAGAAGCCTTCGACGATAGTCAGTTTTTTGAGTACCTGATGACGCGCTTTTCGACGCCAGAAGAGGTCTTTGGTCCGCTTTCAATTCAAGAACTCAAAGACAATGGAAAGTATGTTCGTTTAACAGAAGGCTATCTGCCTTCCGCAGATGTGGTTTTTCTTGATGAAATCTGGAAAGCCGGCCCAGCTATTCTTAATACCCTTCTTACCGTGGTCAACGAGCGTGTTTATCGCAACGGTAGTGAAGTCTTGCCCGTCCCAATGCGACTGCTGGTGACAGCATCCAATGAATTACCTGAACCAGATAGCGGCTTAGATGCACTTTATGATCGAATGTTGGTGCGTATATTCGTCAATCGCATTCAAGAGAAGAGCAATTTTAAACGTCTTCTTACTGACGAAAACGGCGATGCCCGCGTTGAAATCAGCTCAGACATTACGATCAAGACGCAAGAGTACCAGCAATGGCAAACTCAGATTGATCATGTGTCATTGTCTGACGATGTGTTTGAGAAAATCTATGCATTGAAGATGCTCCTAGAAAAAGAAGCCAATGATCCTAGCCATTCCTTTCCTGTCGAAGAGCTATATATCTCTGACCGACGCTGGAAGAAAGCCGTGCGTCTTCTGAAGGCAAGCGCGTTCTTTAATGGACGCAAAGACGTGAATCCGGTGGATTTATTGCTGCTACAAGAGTGTTTATGGCACAGCCCTGAATCGCGCGTAGTGGTTGGCAATATCATGCATCAATTTGCGTCGAACATCTGTTTCAATCAACAAGAGGCTTTGGCACTTGCGTTGGAAGCGGGTGAAGACACCAAATCGCTGTCTGAAGAGATCATTGATGTGCTTGGCCACACGGTAGATACCGAACTGTCGATGCGCAAAGAGAAAAACAAAGTTGATTTGAGCCATGCGCGTCGTTATTCGGTGAATATGTCGAATGATTTGATCAAGCTTGTCATGCTTGATTCCAACCCATCAGTTTCAGAGAAAGAAAAAGGGGACAGCCGCTGGGTTTACGTTGATGCCGCCGAGTTTGAGAAGAAGATTAAGGGAGGCGCTTGTGACGTCCATGGGTACGTCAACAAGAACACCAATCTCTGTGTGCTAAAATTTGATGTAGATGGCGAGCATTGTCTGGTGATCAAAGACATTGCTAACCGTCCGGTATCCGTCGCAATTGCAGGCGTAGACGATAACGATTCCCATGCGTTTGACGAATGGCAAACTAAGAACGAAGCGGCCATCGCTAAAATTGAGGAAGCGAAGCACCTTATTCGTATTGCCCGAGTGCAGCTTAATGCCGCCTTACCGCATCACTTTGCCAATTCAGATCTTCTTGAAGTGATTGCAAGCAGCATTACTGATGCAGAAGAGTCGCTGCAAAGACAGACGGTTAAATTTGAAAAAAGCGCATTTAGAGTGCGTATGCTGACTGATTACTTCGCGTAAAGAGGAGGCACAATGATAAGTCCAGAAAGTCTCCATCTCGGCATGATGCTCGCCGAAACGGGTATGTTAGAACATGCCGTGACTGAGGTGATGGCAAAACCGCAACTGTTGCTAGTGACGGAAACTAGCCCGACGGCAAAATCTGCCGTGAGAAGGCATATCCGCAAGTGGCGGCACTCGGTAAAACGTCGTTTGAGTAACGATTGCATTACTGAAGAACTCAAGCAAGAGATCGCTTTGTATCAAGAGGCGGTGCAACTGACACAAATTGAGTTTTCGCAACGCGCCAAAAGCATGATTAAGCAACTTGAAGGGAAGTCCGAATTCTATCTAGGTGCGAGAGGCATGCTTGAGAAAAACATGTCTCAAGAAACACCCATGTTCCAATCGTATTTCTGCAATAAATGGTATGAGCATCTAGCCGCGTCTATAAAAGATGCCCAACAAAAAGAGTTAGAGGCGCACAAGGACAAGCTGCTTAATGAGCTTTATCAGCGAATAGAAACGTATAAGACGCTAGAAAACGTTGAAGAGCGAGGCACGCTTGAAAAAGTCGGCCGTCTTTGGGATTTGGCTTCGTCCAAAGTCACTCAGTCTGACGTAGAATTGCTCAAGCAATTCGTGGCGTTTCTGAAAGATAATCAGGATTTACAAGACATCGCTCAGACATTGGGTCGAATGGCTAATGATGTCGATGATCCCTCACTGCATCGCTCTCCAGCTGAAGAGTTACAAATGGTAGAAGAGCCCGCTGACAATGTTGCCGATGATATCGTGGGTGTTCACCAAAGTGATAATCTTGAAAAGATAGTCCCAAATGAGATTATCTACCTTGCAGAGCCTGCTCTGGAAATCCTTTTCTATAAGCATTTTGCAGATAAGCGCTTGTTAACTTACCGCATGCAAGGGATGCAACGCTCCCTCCGTAAGGTCAAAGCCTTTAAGCCGGAAAACAAACAGGTCGATATTGAGAAAGGCCCGTTTTTGATTTGTGTTGATGCTTCAGGCTCCATGAGTGGCTTTCCTGAACAATGCGCGAAGGCCATGGCCTATGCACTGATGCAAATCGCAGTGAAAGAAGATCGTGACTGTACTGTGATGATCTTTTCAACCGATCACATTTGTTATGAATTGACGGGTGAGGGTGGTTTGAAAGAGGCGCTTAACTTCTTGTCGTACAGTTTTCATGGCGGCACCGATCTTTCGCCCGTTCTAACGCATTCCATTGATCTGATGGGAACCGATAAGTATCGAAATGCGGATCTTGTGGTGATCTCAGACTTCATTGCGCCTGAGCAACCAGAAGCGGTGCAAGCACAGGTCGATGGTTTAAAGCGTCAGCACAATCGCTTTCATGCGGTTAATCTGTCCAAATATGGCAACCCAAAACTCATGAGCATGTTTGATCATGTTTGGGATTATCATCCATCGCTGATGGGACGTTTGTTAAAACGGTTCTGATAATACGTCTCCTTGATAAACAAAAACGCCCCGTCATTCGATGGGGCGTTTTTGTTGGTGGTGTTTGTTGTGAAATGAGGCTGTTGGGCCAATGCAGCAGAGACTAATCCGTTAAGCGGCCGGCGTTGGGGCTTAGTTACTGTTTTTCAGAGAAGGCCAATTTCAGGCCAAGCGCCGCGAAACTCCCGGCAAACACACGCTGCAATATGATTGAAGCGCGTTCAGAATGAATAATGAAATCTCTCACGCTGACCGCGATCGCACCATAAAAAATGAATACCACGAATGTCATCGTCATGAAAATACCGCCTAGTAGCAACATGTAAGCAGTGGGTTCAACCACACTCGCTGGAACAAACTGAGGTAAGAATGCCATGAAGAACACGGTGAGCTTAGGGTTCAGAATGTTCATCAAGCAGCCTTTGATCGCTATGCCATACATGCTTCTGTTGTTGGCTTTATCGCTGAGCGACAACGCTCCGCTAGAGCGCCACATAGACACTGCAAGATACATCAAGTAAGCCACACCTGCGTATTTCACGATCTGAAACGCTAGAGCACTTGTATGAAGAATAATGGCGAGGCCTGTGATACTGGCGATGAGAGAGGGGATAATGCCGAATGTACAACCGACAGAGGCCCAAATGCTCGATCGAAATCCCATTAACAGCCCCGTCGAAACGGTATACAGCACACCCGTACCAGGGATCAGAACCACAACAAGTGATGTGATCAAAAACTCAATGCTAACCATGTTCGCTCCTTTTTGTTCCCAAACTGCATATTCAGGTTGCTTGGGTATCGCTAACTAGCCTATCGATTTTGATGATTTGATGTCAGAACACTTAAAGCCTGCCACGCAGAATTATCAAAATTGAGTCAGATTAGTTGGGTATATCCCCGCATCCGGATTCAGAGTATTTTTCAATAATTGAAAAAGCGGCCGAAGCCGCTTTGGTTATTACTGTTGATCTCGTGAGGCGAAATAGAGGGTTAGCTCAGAAGTAAGCTGTCGTCAGCAAGTTCTTCTCCGCGCACTTTGCTAAACATCTCGAGCAAATCAGGCACACCCATGTTGGCGCGTTCTTCGCCTGCCACATCCAATACAATTTCCCCCTGATGGAGCATGACCGAACGGTCACCACAAGCGAGGGCGTCTTTCATGGAGTGAGTAACCATGAGTGCGGTTAACCCAAACTCGGTGATGACTTTCTTGGTCAAATCAATCACAAATGCCGCCATGCGCGGATCGAGTGCCGCCGTGTGTTCATCAAGCAGCAGTAACTTACTGTCAGACAACGTTGCCATGACCAGACTCACTGCTTGGCGTTGACCACCAGATAGTAAGCCAATGCTGTCACCGAGACGATCTTCTAACCCAAGCCCAAGAATCGAAATGCGATCTTTAAAGATATCTCGACGCTTTCTGGTGAGTGCCATGCTCCAACCACGATGCGATCCGCGTTTGAAAGCCAAAGCAAGATTCTCTTCAATGGTCAGTGAGGCACAGGTTCCAGCAAGGGGATCTTGAAACACCCTTGCTGCCAAACTGGCGCGCTGGTGGACTTGTTGTTTGGTGACATCAATGCCATCAATGATCACACTGCCGCCCACCATAGGCGTTTCACCACTGACAGCGCCGAGAAGCGTGGACTTACCCGCGCCATTCGAGCCAATGATGGTGAGAAACTGATTTTTGGGTACGGTCAGCGACACGCGGCGAAGTGCTCGGTTTTCCAGCACGGTACCTGGGTTGAAGGTGACCTGAATGTCTTTTAATTCAATCATCTTGCTGCCCCTGCTTCTTTGACTTTCTTGTTCTTTTGGTATTGCTGGCGCATCTTAGGTGCGATCAATGCCAATGCCACAAGAAGGGCAGTAACGAGGTTCAAGTCCGACGCTTTCAAGCCAAACATGCCGGAACTCAACGCAAATGCGACGGCAAGACGGTAAAGCACGGAGCCTAAAATAACAGCGACAACAGCGACCCAGACTTTACGACCGGGAATTAAGGTTTGACCCAAAATCACCGAGGCAAGACCTACGACGATTGTACCCACGCCAGAGGTGACATCTGCGAAGCTGTTTGTTTGCGCAAACAGCGCACCAGAGAAGCCAACAAAGCCGTTTGAAAGGGCAAGTCCTACATAGGTGTAAAACGCGGTACTGCCACCTTGTGCTTTTACCATGCGGGCATTCACGCCGGTAGCGCGTAAGCCCAAGCCGAAATCACTCGCGAGTAAACGGATGATAAAGAGCGCACTTAACACCACCAGCACAAACACCACCAGTGGGCGAGCGTAGACGGGGTCAATGCCCATGTTTTCAAATGGCGTTAAGATCGTATCCACGCCCAACAATGCAATATTGGGGCGACCCATAATGCGGATGTTGATTGAAAACGCAGCGATCATGGTAAGAATACTGGCGAGCAGATTAAGAATGCCGCATTTCACGGTCAGAAACGCAGTGATAAGCCCCGTAGACGCACCTGCCAATATGGCAGCAAAGGTGGCAATCCAAGGGTTAACACCCGCGATGATGAGAGTGGCTGCAACAGCAGCTCCCATTGGGAAGCTGCCATCAACAGTCAGGTCCGGAAAATCAAGAACCCGAAAGGTAAGATATACGCCTAGAGCAACTAGGCCATAAACCAGACCTACTTCCAGCGTGCCAAAAAAGGCAATTGAGGTCATGTTGTACGACTCCTACCTAATTACTTTTCTACAGACGTTGCACGGTCAAGCAGAGCCTGAGGCACAGTAATGCCAAGTTTTTGTGCGGCTTTCTGGTTGATCACAAGATCAGAACCGACAGCCACTTTTGCAGGAAGTGCAGAGACTTCTTTGCCGTCAAGCAAGGCAGCGACGTAATCTGCGGTTTGCACACCAATTTGGTAGTAGTCAAAACCCAGTGCGGCGATTGCGCCATTTGGAATGTACGATGTTGCGCCGCCAATAACCGGCTTCTTAGCTTGGTTAGCCGCGCCGATAAGACCGTCAATGGCACTTGCCACTGTGTTGTCTGTTGGTGCGTAAATGGCATCGGCTTTTGACGCGACAATTTGTGCAGCAGATTGAACGTCAGCACTTCTTAGTGCTGTGCCTTCAATAACCGTCAAACCTTGATTCTTCGCGGCTTCTTGAAGCAATTCGACCAGTGCAACTGCGTTGGATTCACCTGGGTTGTAAACCACACCAATAGTTTTCATGTTAGGCAGAAGTTCTTTCGCTAACGCAACGTGCTGAGCAACAGGGGATAGGTCAGAAAGACCCGTCACGTTTGCGCTTGGTTTGTTCATGTCTTTAATAAGCTTTGCGCCAACAGGATCTGTCACGGCTGTGAATACCACAGGAATAGATTTTGTTGCGGCTACGAGTGCTTGAGCAGAAGGTGTCGCAATACCGACGAGTACATCAGGGCTTTCACCAACATATTGGCGAGCAATCTGAACGGCAATAGCTGGGTTGCCTTGCGCCGTTTGGTAGGAGAATTCGAGGTTCTCACCGTCGACATAGCCTTTGGCTTTAAGGCCATCAAGTAAACCTTGGCGTGTTGCATCAAGTGCTGGGTGTTCAACGATCTGCGAAACGGCGACTTTGGCCGTTTCTGCTGATACCGCAAAAGGGGCTGAAAAAAGTGTCGCGGCACAGCACGCCGATACAAGTAGTTTTGAAATATCCATCTCGTTCTCCTTGAAGAGTGACCATTGGTAAAATGCACCAATTTCTCCGTCACGTGTTAATCCATTGTTATATCGAAAATTTCACGTCAAATCAGGCACTAAAGTGCATTATGTTGTTTCATAGATGCAGCCACATCATGCCTTTGCTTGCATATTTACTGTTAACTATATGAATAAAATCAGAAAACCCATTGGTGCTCAAATTTCGCTCACTCTGTTCCTTGGTAGAGGTTTAAATTAGTGCAAGCTTCAATTGTTAATAAATATGTCGCCTTTAAGTTATAAGATAGTGAAAGATAGGCCACAACGTAATTCGGCTGGTTAGGTATGCTTTTTATAAGAAAGTTTGATCTTCGTATGACGATCGAACAGATTTTTACACTGTAAACTGACGATCCTGACGACTCATCCGATCCGAAAGGTTAGGTCGATATCACCTTTTGGCTTTGAAATGAAAGATCTTGCTCTCATTTACCAATACCCCTTTCGGTATTGGTGAAAATATAAGCATGTTTGTGGAGCAAACCAAAAAGCACGTAATTTACCCTGAAATATTCTCACTCAGCATATATGATCCTCGTCATTCACCATTCTCTTAACCCGCGGCACGATTGATGGGGAATCCATATACCCAAGTATCCTGAATCTTCAGGTTACTTGGGTATATAACTATAAAAATATTGGCTTATTGGGGCGTTGCGCGAACGATAATGAGATACGAACTCTGCGCATTTGACCGCCCCTGAATTGGAATACTTTAGGTTCGCTCGGAGGCACAAGGATGAAGCTTTTTTTAGGGCTCATGTTGCTATTCTCTAGCAATGCGCTCGCATCTGGCAGTGATGCCAGTTTTCTCGATTTAACAAACTCACCCGTGGGATATATATCCCTCATTATATTTGCTGCTGCCTACACCTTAGTGATGTTGGAAGAGCAGCTGCACCTTAGAAAATCCAAACCAGTATTGTTAGCGGCAGGATTAATCTGGTTATTGATTGGTTTTACCTATTCAAGCTCAGGTGATATCGAGGTCGCTAAAAGCGCAATTGAACACAATCTGCTCGAATATGCCGAATTGATGCTATTCCTACTCGTGGCAATGACTTACATTTCCGCAATGGAGGAACGTCGGCTCTTTGATGGGCTTAAGGCTTGGATCTTAGGTAAGGGATACGATCTTCGACAACTCTTTTGGATCACCGGTATTTTGTCGTTTTTCATATCCCCGATTGCAGATAACCTCACTACGGCGTTGTTGATGTGTACGGTCGTGATGAAAATTGGTGCGGATAATCCACGATTTATCAACTTGGCATGTGTGAACATTGTCGTCGCTGCCAATGCTGGTGGGGCGTTCAGCCCATTTGGTGACATAACAACGTTAATGGTGTGGCAGGCAGGTATCGTTTCTTTTGCAGAATTCGGCAGCCTGTTTGTTCCATCTGTGGTCAACTATTTGGTGCCTGCTTTTATCATGTCGATGTTCGTTCCTAAAGAACAGCCGAATGTGGTGCAGGAGTTTGTCGAGATAAAGCGTGGAGCAAAACGTATTGTCGTGTTGTTCTTGCTTACCATTGTGACAGCCGTTGGCTTCCATGGTCTTGTTCACTTCCCACCAGTCATCGGCATGATGATGGGCTTGGCGTATTTGCAGTTCTTTGGTTTTTACCTTCGCAAAACATTGCCACGCTCATTGGCAAGAAAACGCGCGAAAGCACAGGCTAAACAAGATGAAGCCGCGCTGAAACGTTTAGGGTCGGTGGTGCCATTTGATGTGTTCAGGCGTGTATCTCACGCCGAGTGGGACACATTGCTGTTTTTCTACGGCGTTGTAATGTGTGTGGGTGGCCTGAGCTTGATTGGTTACTTGAGCTTGGTTTCCAATGTGATGTATTTGCAGTGGGATCCTATCTGGGCCAATACCATTGTGGGGCTGCTCTCCGCCGTGGTCGACAACATTCCAGTCATGTTTGCGGTACTGACCATGCAACCAGATATGTCTTTAGGCAATTGGCTACTGGTAACACTGACTGCGGGCGTAGGTGGTAGTTTACTGTCTCTGGGTTCAGCGGCGGGCGTAGCACTGATGGGGCAGGCGAGAGGCATGTATACTTTCTTTGGTCACCTCAAATGGGCACCGGTGATTTTGCTGGGCTATATCGCCTCCATTTTCACCCATTTATTCATTAATAGCGCTGCGTTCTAGTAAAAATTGAACAAAATCGACGGAGCGACCCACTTGGGTCGCTTTTTTGTATTGAGCTATTGGCGGCAGTTTTGCAAAATAGCGCCATACACATGGGTAACATATTGGAAATACGATGATCTCTAAGTGGGCAGTACGTTTCTATCAAATGGCAGAGCTTGTAGGCTCTTGGAGTAAAGACCCTTCAACACAGGTAGGTGCGGTGATTACCAAAGGTAATCGTATCGTTTCTGTGGGCTTCAATGGTTACCCTCATGGCATTTCAGACAGTGCCGATACTGATGATCGTGAAATGAAGCTTCTTAAAACGCTTCATGCGGAAGAGAATGCCATTCTTTTCGCAAAACGAGATTTGGCTGAGTGCGAAATTTGGGTAACGCATTTTCCTTGCCCGAACTGTGCAGCGAAAATTATTCAAACGGGTATTACTAAGGTTTTTTGCCCTGAGCAAAGTGAAGACTTTCTTTCGCGTTGGGGGGAGAAAATCAAAGTGAGTGCGGATATGTTCTCGCAAGCAGGTGTTGAGGTTAATTGGCTGCCATTGGCAGACTTACCTCCAAAACGCGATGTGTGACACTGAGCGTTATATACCCAATCAACTTCGCTGAATCCTGCATCTTCAGATTGTTTGGGTATACGGGTATAATCAGCGCCCATATCGAAACGCAGTAGAATAGGGGTGCGTTATGGCCAGCACTGCACATGCACTTCACATTTTGGTGAAGCATAAAGAACAAGCTGACGACATCATGGGTCAGCTAAAAAAAGGCGCAAAATTTCAAACGCTTGCGAAGAAATACTCGACCTGTCCTTCTGGTAAAAACGGCGGTGACTTGGGTGAGTTTCGTCGTGGGCAGATGGTGCCACAATTTGACAAGATTTGTTTTACCGGCGAGGTGCTGACACCACACCTAGTGAAAACTAAGTTTGGCTACCACGTGGTGAAGGTTCTTTTCAGGACTTAGGCACTAGAAGCGGCACTAGAAGCTGAACTAATAGCAGCGCCTGGAAAAAGGTAAATAAAAAGGAGGTGACAATGTCACCTCCTTTTTTTGTTTCGCTATATCTCGTATTTAACGGGACATTACATTACTTGGTAAAGATCTCGCGGAATTCGCGCTTCATTGCAGGCTTCAAGCGAGCTTGCTTAAGTTGCTTAGCCAGATCTTTTACACAGTTATGAAGCAGTTTGTCCAAAAGACCTGCTTTGTAATCTTGTGTTTGTTCGTCAGTCATATCGTCAAATTTCATGTCCTGAGTTTCGGTCATGAAATCAATGCCAGCATAGCTTTGGCTTAGGCTAACAAGCGCATGGAACTGTTCGAAGTTATCCAGAATGTTTTGAGCACTTGCTGGTAGCGTGTTCCACGTTTCACGAACGACGTCTTCTGACGCTTCGTGAACAGATGCTAGCATGGTGAACAGTTCTACAGGTACTTGCTCAAATTTAATCACTTGTTGAAGTTCTGCAGACAGATCTTCAAGCTTCACGGTTTCTACTGCTTGGTTAGCTTGTTCAGACATCTCTTTAATTCCTGATAACGCATATTATTGCGCATCCTAGCTTGCTGAAGCATGAAGTCAACAGAAGATAGCCACTATGTTCGCCGAGTGTTGACGAATACAGCAATATCTACCTTCTGAACGTCGACTAAGCAGATGCGTGTGATTTTTTCGACTCAGAAGTCGCCTTTGCAGTCTCTTTTGGTGATGCGGCGTTTTCTTCAGCAACAACCTTGAGTGACGGTTCTTCTTTGAGCTTATTTTCACCCAACAGCACACCACCTTTTGCGATGGTGAGTTGCTCGCTTTGGATTTGGCCTTTCATTTTGCCATTACCCAAAATATTTACTTCGCGTGCAGCACAAGTGCCTTCGACAAATCCATTTATCGTAACGTGCTCTGCGTATATGTCGCCTTTAAAGTGGCCAGTAGAAGAGATGACAACATTACGTGCGCGGATGATGGTGCCTTCACCTTGTCCGTCGAACTGAATGTCACCTTCCAAATCAAACTCGCCGACAACGCGGCATTGTTTTGCCACTAATGACATGGCTGGCATAGACGCAGCACTTTTACCAAACAGACCCATTTACTACTCCTTTGGTCTCTTCTCGCGCTTAAAGAGGAAGAGACAAATACTACTTAACGAGATCGTTGAAAGGATCTTATCTGAATATTGACTCATAGCGTGACAAAAATTTGTCTGATTCAGGCGAAATCACATGGCTGCGACAAATTTGCAGAGCTGTATTCGGTAAATGGTCATCAATGATTGAGCATCTTCAGGCTGGTTTGTAGTGGTTGGCCACATGAACAGTGGCCGAGGGAGCTTACATGTTCATCATTCCATCACAATAAGGAGAGATTATGAGAGGGGTGGAGACCGGTGTATTGCTGCCTAATGGTAAGAAAGAGGATGCTTATATTGGTGCGAATACGGCATTTAGGCGAAAGATCTATCAGTCGTTTGTGTCTTTTACGCGTTTATCAATATAAGTGATTGATGCCACCACAGTTGATTGCTATAACCTCGGGCAATAAGGATTATTCAGAGGCATTTACCATGGCGATTGAACTTACTCCCAACGAAGCACGTGTTATCGGTTGCTTGCTAGAAAAAGAAGTGACGACACCAGAACTCTATCCGCTCACGTTGAACAGTTTAACCACTGCATCCAACCAAAAGAGTAATCGTGATCCTGTCTATTCACTGACTGAAGCAGAGGTGCTCGATACTGTCGAGCAACTTAAAACCAAACGTATGGTTAGTGATGTAGAAGGCTTCGGTAGCCGAGTAACCAAATACCAGCATCGCTTTTGCAATACGGAATTCGGTACTTTGCAGTTTACAGCGCAGCAAAAGGGCATAATTTGCGTCCTGTTGCTTCGAGGCCCTCAAACGCCAGGTGAGCTTCGAACGCGTACAAACCGCCTTTGCGAATTTGCTGATGTGAAGGAAGTGGAATCTGCTTTGATTGCTTTGGTTGAAAAAGGCTATGTGGCTCAACTTCCTCGTGAACCGGGTAAACGTGAGAGCCGCTATGTGCATTTGTTTGGCTCTGACACGCCGGAGACTGAAGCGCAGCCTGTTTTTGATCAAACACCAAGCGAAACCTCTTCGCTTACAACACGTGTTGAAGCGTTAGAGCGTGAAGTGGAAGAACTAAAAGCCTTGGTGAATGAGTTACTTAACGCTGATTCAGAGTAGTTTGTGTCTAGCAACAAGCGTTCAATAACAAATACTGATACCCAAACCGATCTTGAAGAGACACCGCCACGGCCCCAAGCGCCGTGGTATGTCTATCTCATTCGTACCCGTGAAAATGCGCTGTATTGCGGTGTGACGACGGATGTTCAGCGCCGATTTGGTGAACATCAAGAGAATGGCACGAAAACTGCTAAATATTTGAGAGGCAAACAGCCTCTCACGCTAGCTTGGTCTCATGAGGTCGGAGCGAAGCAAAAGGCTATGTCGCTTGAGTGGAAAATAAAGCGACTTGCCAAACGAGACAAGGAGCGTCTTTGCAAAGAAAGCGACCTTATCTTGGTCTTATTTAACGACAGACAATAATCTAGGAAATACCATGGCACTTAAAGCAACGGTGTATAAAGCGTCAATCAATGTCGCGGACATGACAAGAGGTGTTTACCTCGATCATTCCGTAACCTTGGCGCAGCACCCATCCGAAACCGATAAGCGTTTGATGCTTCGCCTTCTCGCGTGGACGTTGTATGCGGATGAGCGTTTGCAGTTTACTAAAGGGCTTTGTGATGAGTCAGAGCCTGAGCTGTGGATCAAAAACTATAGCGACGAAATTGAGCTGTGGGTTGAGCTTGGCTTGCCTGACGAAAAACGCTTGAAGAAGGCGTGCTCTTTGGCAAAGGAAGTCGTGCTATTCACTTATGACGATCACGCAGCCAATGTGTGGAAGTCTCAACAACTGAATAAACTTCACCCATTCAAAAACCTAACCGTTATTAACATCATGGATGAAGTGCTAAACGCTGCAGCTGCTGCGTCATCCCGTACGATGGCCATTCAAGCAACCATCGAAGACGGACAGGTTTGGTTTTCGATTGGGGATGCTGTGGTGTCTATCCAGCCTGATGTATGGAAAACTGCGGCAGTATAACCAGAATGCTTTGCATTCTGCATGACGACCCAGACAGCCTGAATCCTGACTTTTAGTTTGTTTGGGTACATTAAGAAGCCGGGTAGAGACGCCCGGCTCTTTGTTCCTTAAGTACCACCATCAAAGCATCTGATGACATTGGGGGGTAGTAATAGTGCCCTTGCGCGAAGTTACAACCAATGTTGCGCAGCAGTTCTTGTTGATCAATCGTCTCCACACCTTCCGCGACCACTTTTAACTGCAGCAAATTCGCCATACTAACCACCGCCTGACAGATCACCAAATCATCTTTGGATTGCGGTAAATCTTTGATAAACCCGCGGTCTATTTTTACGGTATTCACAGGGAAATGCTTAAGATAAGCCAGCGAAGAATACCCGGTGCCAAAATCATCAATCGCGAGGCTAATCCCTGACGCCGTTAAACGGTTCAAAATGTGTTGGTTGCGTTCTAGGTTTTCAATGAACACCTGTTCGGTGAGTTCAATTTGTACGCGCGACGCAGGAATGTCATATCGGTTAACAGATCGAATAACGTAGTCGGCCAAATAGCCATCTTGGAATTCATGGCCCGACACGTTGATGGCGATACATTTAGGGGCGCATCGCTCATCCAACATGCGCGAGAATTCTTTTAGCGCGGTGTCTACAACCCAATGCCCTAAGCGTTGCATCAAGCCGGTTTCTTCTGCGGTTTTAATGATGATATCTGTGCTAATTGCCGCACCATTTTGTGATTCCCAGCGAACCAGAGCTTCAACGCCCACAATTTGTCGGGTTCTTAAATCAACTTGCGGTTGGAAGTGCAGTTTTAATTCGTCGTTATTGATGGCTTGTCGGATGGCACGCTCAAGCTCTTTCTTTTGATTAAGTTGCTCTTGCATGGTTTGGTTGTACGCCACCACTTTGCGATTGCCTAACGCCTTCGCTTTATTTGCCGCGGTATCCGCATGGCGTAACATGTCTTCCGCGCGAAGCTGGTTGTCATAACGGTAGGCAATACCAATAGCGCATGACGTGAGGATGTCGTTGTCCTCAATGTAGAATTCTTCTTCAAAACACATTCGCAGCTGATTGGCTTGCATCTCAGCTTCTAATTGTGATGTACCTGCACACGCAATCATAAAGTGATCATTGGTAATTCTTGCCAAGATTGCATGAGGTGGAAGGACAGTTTTAAAGCGTTTAGCGGCTTCAAACAGCAATTGATCGGCGACAAGGTGCCCATACATATCGGTCACTTCTTGAAACTTGTCGAGCGCGATACACATCAACACCATTTCTTGGTCTGAACGCAGGTTTCTTTCTAGGTATTGCTCCATCGCGAAACGATTAGGAAGATGGGTTTGAGGATCATGGTTGGCGATGAATTTGAGTTGGTCTTCTGTTTCTCTCCGCAGAGTTATTTCATCTTTTAATTTACACACCATGTTCGATTCTGCGCGACGTCCTATGATATTCACTTCCAAAAGATACAGCGACATCGCCACGAGTCCCGTCACCACAATACCGGAGATAAATATCAGCATAGGTAGCGAAAAATAGGCTTGATCTGCACTGGAACGTTGCCAAATGGTCAGTTGCCATTGACCGTTGAGGGCGTTGATATCAACGCTGTTGATTAGCGCGCCATGCTCGACGGGGAGTTCACCATAAAACGTCGATGAACTGCTACTCAGCACCAGATGCTGTTCAGGTCGTAGAAATTCCTGTGAAATTGCTTCGAGCATGAGTTTGATGTTGTAGCTTGCACCGAGGTAGCCCGAGACTCTTTTATCAAATGAAACAGGGTGTAGCATTTCTATCGTGAGCTTACCGTTGACACCAGGCTGAACCTTCGAGGTAGTAAGCTTAGACAGAACAGGAATAGAGTTGAGAGGAACTGACGGCGAAATATGCCAATCGGCATTATCTGGATAGGGGGTGAAGTTATCAGGCGCAGACCATTGAGGATCATGGTTTAAGTCCAGCCAATACACGCCGGCAAAAAAAGGAAACGATGAGCTGATACCAATTGTACTGTGACGCCAATTGCGATCAGTAATTTCTCCCTTATTTTGCAAACTATTGGCTAGCCATACAATGAAGTAGGCTTCTTTTTGAAGGTTAACTTCAATGGCTCGCTGAACACGATTTGTCTCGACGTTTAACATGTGATTTTGTAGCTCAAGCTGACGAGATTGTGCACTGTGATAAAGCGTAAAAGTGGAAACCAGAATGAAGGTGCAAACGAGTGTGATTGCAGCTAAGGATGTCAATCGAGGAGAAGAAGTGGATTGTTCGGAAGCGCGGTCAGAGTGACTTATATCTGATGACAAGAGTGGTAACCTCATTTGTGCGTCGAGTGTCTCTCAAATAAGTCTATGTCATAACCTGCAATTCGCAACGTGAGGGAAAGAAAAAGTCGCTAAAATCCAATATGTTCAGCGACGTTGAAAGGATTGGATGCAGGGTATGTTTACGACGCTAGTTAAAGTGTCGTAATGGCCCATGTCCTTGCCCCAGATTTTGTTGGCTGGCGCCAACAATAGCATGCGACAGATATTGCTTCGCTTGATTAACGGACTCGTCCATTGAGTGTCCTTGAGCGAGAAGGGTGGCGATAGCTGAAGACAGGGTACAGCCAGTGCCGTGAGTATTGCGAGATGCGATGCGTGGTGAGCAATACTTGGTCGTTGTATCCGCGCCTACAAGATAATCGGTTGAGTGGTGGGGGTCGTCACCATGTCCACCTTTAATCAGCAACCATTCGCAGCCCAGTTGTTGTCGCGCTTTTTGCGCTGTCGAAGTGACTTCAAGAGACTTGCCAAACCCCGTTAATGCTTCAAGTTCAGGTAGGTTTGGAGTCAGTAACGTGCTAATGGGATAAAGGTGTTCTTTGCAAAAAGAAACTGCCTCATCACTTAAAAGTTCACGTCCACTGGTTGAGAGCATGACAGGGTCAACGATGATGTTTTTTGCTCTATGTGCCAGCAAGCGTTCCACGACAACGCGCGCAATCTCGATGTTCGCCAGCATGCCAATTTTGACCGCAGAGACGTTGAAATCAGAAAAGATAGCGTCAATTTGTGATGCAACGAGTGACGCTGGTAATGCCAATACGTCATTTACACCCAGTGTGTTCTGGGCGGTCACTGCGGTAATCACGGTACATGCATAGCCTTCATGGGCTGAGATGGTTTTCAGATCCGCTTGAATACCGGCACCAGCCGAGCTGTCTGAGCCAGCAATGGTAAGAACGACGCTTGGGGATGTCGGGGTTGATGTCATAGTTTTACAAACTTAATGCGATGAAAGTGAAAATTGACAGATGGTGAGTTTAACACAGCTCAACACCATGATTATCTTGCGGATATCTTACAAACTGAAAGAGTAGGCTTGAGCTATCTTTCTCTTGTTAGGTTCATACCGCACTTCTATGTCGCAAAGCACATTCAAGCGCGATGGATGAAAGAAGTGTAGATTCCTCCCGCACATGGAGTTTGTCAGCAAACTGGATAGCAGCGCAATTTTGATAACTGTAGATTTGATAACTGCGAGAACACCGCCAACAAGCGTTCAGAGGGTCTCCTAGGTGCGTTCGCTGTATTGATTGACTGATGAAATACAATGGCAATTGCCGGCATAAATCACCTAAATTGAAAGTACAGATGGCCTCTGAGATCACATATTTTCAAGTGACTTGTTTTTTTATGGGTTTCTCGGTACGAAAATTGATGCTTCGTCTCGGTATTTTTGCATTTTTCTTCGTGGCAAATGTCCTATTATTAAATTCAACGTTCAGGGATAAAACGGAAGCCTCAGTGGAATGGCTTAAGAAGCACGCAAAAGCGCTAATTATCATTTTTATATCAATACTCTTTTCTTATTTTTCGCAAGTCGTGGTGTCAAACTGGCTTGTACAGAAAAAAATACATGAAGATGTTGCAGTTCTCTCTCAGCTATACACTGAGCTTTATCGACAAAGCTTCGAGCAAATGCATTCTTTATCAGACATGCTTCTTTACCGTTGTGACAATGACGACATCGAGTTGATGAGCCAGGTACGGAGCAATAATATTTTTATCGAATATGTCGATCTTCATCTAAACGATGGTAGGTCTTGTTCTATTTATAATAATGAAAAAGCAGGCCGCGCATTAATGATGTCGAAGCCTGAAAATGAAATTAAATTCTCACATGTCTCGCTAATACTGAGTGAAAGCCAATTTGAAGAAATGCGATTTCATGGAGAAAATGGTGTTCTTCGATTTGTGTTTCAGCAGCCAAAAAACTTCCTGTCCAACTGTGAAAAGTGCCTTTTTATGGTTGTTCATGTTAACGACAAAGACATCACACTCTATCAGCGAAATGAAACGCCATACCATGAAATCTACGATGGTAATTTAGGGCAAAATATCGGCGTAAAATTGTTCATTAATGAAGAAGGGGTGCAGTATTTAGTCGGAGACCTCGTTAGCTTATTCTCCATTTTAGTGGTGTTGATTGGTGCTTTGATAGCGGTTGGTGTTGAGCTTAACCAATCCGATCGAAAAGGGTTGAGCGGACTGCTCAACGAGGCCATTGAATCCAACGCATTAATCCCTTTTTATCAACCTATCGTTCAACCCATTGAGGGGGGCGGGTATCGTATCGTTGGTGCAGAAGTCTTGGTACGTTGGTTGGCCAGCAATGGCGAATACATTCCCCCTGATACCTTTATTCCTCTTGCTGAGCAAAATGGCTCGATTGACAAGATCACCGATCAGCTCGTCGACAATGTCCTCGACGACATCAAGACGTTGTCCTTGCCGAAACACTTCTTTGTCAGTGTTAATGTGTCTCCTAGTTATTTAGAAAAAACGGATACTGCCACCAAGCTGCTCGACAAAATGGCGGAGCACGAATTAGACCCTCATTTGTTGTCTCTTGAAATCACTGAGCGTACAAAGTTCAGCGACCTCAACAAGGCCGCAGTATGTATCGAAGCGCTCACTGAACAAGGTATTTCGATAAAACTTGATGATTGTGGAACGGGCTATGGAGCATTTTCTTATTTGCATATCCTCAATATAGATACCATCAAAATTGATCGAATGTTTGTCGATGGTATTGGACTCGAAGACTTCAAAAATACTATCTTGGACTCGATACTTGCTTTTGCGCGTGAATCTAGATTGCATGTGGTTGCAGAGGGGATCGAAACCAAAGTGCAAGCGGAATACTTGATTCGCTCTGGTGTTGAAATGCTTCAAGGTTCCTACTTTGGTGACCCAATTCCGTTTCATTTATTCAAAAAAGACCTCGACAATGACGCGCTAGATGGCGATTTACCGTTAACGGTAAGGCCTATCGCGTCGCGCTAAGCTTACCTTCTCGCGTCGGTATGTTTGCGCTGGGTCTTTGAATCCCAGTTTTCACTGTGCCCCTTCAAAGAGAAAATTGCGATAAATTCAATTGAAATCCTCCTGTTTTTTGATAGATTAATCAATAAGATAATGTCATTTACTTCGAGTAAAAGAGGATTTATACGACTAGACTTGAAATAACCAAAAGGAAAAATGGTCTACTGAATGCTGAATCAAATCGTCTTTTCGTTTCGCTGAGGCAGTCAAGAAACACCATTATGGAGCGTACACCAAGTTTGAAGTTGCTAGGGTTTTAAGCACTCAGAGTTAAATGCACAAATATTAAGGATGTGTGTTCATGTTTAAATCTTTTTTTCTCGATAGACGCTGGTTTCATTGGTCTATTTTAGGCACTGCACTGATCCTGTATGTCACATGGTACAAAGTAGAAATAGATGTTGAAGTTAACGAATGGTTTGGTTCTTTCTATAACCTTGTACAAAAAGCACTGACCACGCCAAATGCCGTTGAGTTCGACGAGTTTCTCGCCGCCTGTCTAGAGTTTTTCAACATTGTTTCCCTCTATATCATTATTGCCGTTATTTTAGAGTTTTTTGTTCGTCATTACGTGTTCCGGTGGCGTACGGCGATGAACAACTATTACATGTCGAATTGGAGCAAAATTCGTCATATCGAAGGGGCATCGCAGCGGGTGCAAGAAGATACGATGCGGTTTGCTCGTATTGTAGAAGGCTTGGGCGTGTCGTTCATGCGTTCGTTAATGACGCTGGTGGCTTTCTTGCCCATCCTTTGGACCTTGAGCAAAAACGTGACAGAGCTTCCTTGGATCGGGCCGGTTGAGCATTCACTCGTTTATTTAGCCATTTTGTCCGCCATTTTGGGTACCGTGTTGCTCGCCGTCGTGGGGATTAAACTGCCGGGCTTGGAGTTTAAGAACCAGAAAGTAGAAGCGGCCTATCGAAAAGAGTTGGTACTTGGGGAAGACCATGAATCTCGCGCCGAACCTGAAACGGTGAAAGAGCTTTTTGTTAACGTACGTCGTAACTACTTCAACCTCTACCGCCACTATCTGTATTTCGACGTCGCCAAATGGTCATACATTCAGTACACCGTGATCATGCCGTATATCTTTATGGGACCGACCATTGTATCCGGTGCGATTACCCTCGGTGTACTGCAGCAAATTCTTCGTGCCTTCGGTAAAGTTGAAGATTCTTTCCAATTTCTTGTTCACTCGTGGAGCACGATTGTCGAGCTAATGTCGATCTACAAACGCCTAAAAGCCTTTGAAGTGCAAATTGATATTGCCATCGCGAAAGAACAAAATATCGCACATAATCAATAATTTACCGTATGACATATCATGGGCTCGTCATATCATTTGTGTGACGAGCCCTTGTTATTTGTTGTACAAAAAAATTATTTTGTACAATTCATGATCCTTTTTCCTCCTTCTGTTGTACAAATAAGTAAACGTGTACAACAAGGATGCAATCATGAAAATCAAATTGGGCGTTAGCGCATGTGTCATCGGAGATAAGGTCCGCTTTGATAGCGGCCATAAACGCAACCACTTCATTTGTGAAGAGCTTTCACCTTACCTTGAATTTGTTCCCGTTTGTCCCGAAGTCGGTATCGGTATGTCTGTGCCGCGTCCAACCATTCGCCTTCTAGATCGTGGTGATGAGATTGGTGTTCGACTGGTAGAGACGAAAAATCCGGATGCAGACTACACCGATAAAATGACAGCATTCAGCCGCAAGAAAGTTGATCATCTTGCAAGTATGGATTTGTGTGGGTACGTGGTCTGTGCGAAATCTCCGACCTGTGGCATGGAACGCGTCAAGGTATATCAAGAAAATGGATACGTTGCGGCAGAGAAAAACGGCGTTGGTTTGTACACCCAGCAGCTTATTGCTCGCATGCCTTGGTTACCAATTGAAGAAGATGGAAGACTTCATGACCCAGTACTTCGCGAAAATTTTGTTTTTAGAATTTTTGCGCTAAGAGATTTCTACGATTGCATGGCTGATGGTGTGACTCGCCGTGCCATTGTCGAGTTCCACTCCCGCTATAAGCTCGTGCTGATGGCCCACTGCCCAATGGAGTATAAATCGCTCGGTAAGTTTGTTGCTAAGATCGCCGAGTACGATCTAGACGAGTTTTACGTTGAATATCGCACGCGCTTCATGCAAGCCATTGCCAATCGCGCTAGCCGTAAAAATAACACTAATGTGTTAATGCACCTGCAAGGCTACTTCAAGCGTGATTTGGACAAGACAGAGAAAGAAGAATTAGCAGAGCTTATTCATTCTTACCGCAAAGGGATCATGCCGCTTCTGGTGCCGTTGACGCTAATTAACCACCACCTTCAACAACATCCTGATGATTATCTGCGTCAGCAGAGCTACCTCAATCCTTATCCTGAAACGCTAAGGCTGCGTTATGGACTCTAGTCAGGCGCACTTGTCGATCGGTGATGTGTCAGAACGCACGGGTGTTAACACTGTGACGTTAAGAGCATGGCAAAGGCGTTATGGGTTGTTGAAGCCCCAGCGCACACCCAAAGGGCACCGTTTGTATTCAGATCAAGATGTCTTGCTTATTAAAGAAATCCTTTCTTGGTTAGAAAAAGGTGTTGCCGTAAGCCAAGTGAAAACCCTGTTAGGTAAAAAAGAGATTGCTGAGTCTAGTGAGTCACAACGAGTCCCTGAGTTGATCGCCCTTAAAGATGCCATTACACGCTTCGATTCAAAAGCCGTTCATAGTTTGCTAGCAGATCTCACTCGGAACTACCCGATTAAAACACTTAGCGCGACGGTTCTGAAACCATTGAGCGAAGGATTCGAACATCAAAATAGCGAAGTGGCGAAATTGTGCAGCGATTTTTGGCAAACGCAGTTAAGCAATGTGCTGATTCATCGTTTTCACAACAACCACAAAGTACACACGAAAAAGAGCTGTTGGTTAGTGTCTATGTTCGGTGATGAAACGTGTCTTGTGTACATCG
This sequence comes from Enterovibrio calviensis DSM 14347, assembly GCF_000621165.1. Classification (GTDB taxonomy): domain Bacteria; phylum Pseudomonadota; class Gammaproteobacteria; order Enterobacterales; family Vibrionaceae; genus Enterovibrio; species Enterovibrio calviensis. Next base: position 341,371 of record NZ_JHZA01000007.1, read on the forward strand.
AAGCGTTGAAACTTCAAGGTGAAGGTTACAACGTCACGGTTTTAGAGGGCATGGAGTCAGGAATGTTGTTGCTATTCAAGACACTTTCAGAGAAAAAAATCGAAAAATTAGTGATTTACTCCGACCAGTCCTTCTCTGCTCCGCTTCGTCGTGACATTGAAGAAGTACTTGAAAACGCAGTTCTTGAGACTGATTTGGTGGGTCAATGTCGCCTCATTCATCCTGATTTGATTGGCTCAGCTGCTGCGCCATCAACTGACAACTTGGGAGCGTAGACAATGAAATTAGTATGGTTTAGACGAGACTTGCGGGTGAAAGACAATATTGCGCTTTCAAAGGCGTGTGAAAGTGGAGAGCCAGTGATGGCGATTTACTATGAAACGCCTGTTCAGTGGCAATCTCATGGTATGGCACCCATCCAAGCTGATCTCATCCGTCGTCGTCTACAAGTATTGCAGCAAGATCTTGAGAAGTTAAATATTCCACTTTTGTTTAAACGGGTTCCAGTGTTTAGCGACATTAATCCGTCTCTGGCTGAACTCTGCCAGCAATATCAAATTTCTGATATCTACTGTGTTCGCGATTACGAAGTTGATGAAGTGAGTCGTGATAATTCCATTGCGGGCTTGCTCAGTCTCACTAGCACCAAAATGAACATGTTTGATTATAAATGTGTGTTTGCGCCGGGCAGCATCACAACGGGTGCAGGAACAATTTACCGCGTGTTTACGCCATTTAAAAAAGCATGGCTTGAGCATTATCGCCGAGGAAATATCACGCCGGTGACCACACCATCACCTGTGGCAACCAATGCCTTGGTTAACGCGTTATTTAAGCAACAAGGCAGCATTGAATTTGCCTACCCTCAAACAGACTCAGTGGGTTGGCCTGTCGACGACAACGCCATCATTCAACGACTCAGAGATTTCTGCCGTTATCGTGTTGACCAATATGAAGCCTCTCGTGATTTCCCCGCTATTCCTGCCACTAGCCAGCTATCACCGTATCTCGCGATTGGCGCGCTTTCACCTCGACAATGTATAGCCAGATTGCTGACAGAATGTCCGGACTGCATAGATATGAATAGCAGCGGGGCGAGTGTGTGGCTTTCTGAGCTTATTTGGAGAGAGTTCTATCAGCACATCGTGGCGTCTTATCCGGAAATCAGTAAAGGACACAGCTTTCAAGCATGGACGGATTCGATTACATGGAGCCAAGATGAGTTGCAGTTTGAACGTTGGAAGCAGGGGAGAACTGGCTTTCCCATCGTGGATGCTGCTATGCGTCAGCTCAACGAAACAGGGTGGATGCATAACCGGTTGAGAATGATTGTTGCCAGCTTCCTCGTGAAAGATTTGCACCTTGATTGGCGTTGGGGCGAAAAGTACTTCATGAACAAGCTCATTGATGGTGATTTCGGCGCCAACAATGGTGGGTGGCAATGGTCTGCTTCTGTAGGCACGGATGCCCAGCCCTATTTTCGTGTTTTTAATCCCACAGCGCAGAGCAAACGGTTTGATCCTAATGTGCGTTTTATCCGTAGATGGTTGAAAGAATTAGAATCAGTTCCGGACAATGCACTACACGAACCTTATCGGTGGGCAGAGAAGCAAGGAATTGATTTAGCTTACCCGCGTCCGATTGTTGATCACAAGGCCGCACGCGAGACGGCAATTTCAATGTTTGAAATTGCTAAGTCCCAACAGAATACGAAAAGGGCCGAATCATGATGCAAACTGCCGCCAATCCCCAGCATGACACGCTAGAGCGATTTATATCGATTTATACATCGCTCAGCAAAGATAACTTATCAACGTTGAACACGATATATAGCCAAGATGTTGTGTTTGAGGATCCTGCACATCGCATCGAAGGCTATGACAATTTATCGCGTTATTTTGAAGTGATGTATACCAACGTGAACGACTGTCGATTTGATATTCACGAACAGGCAATTAACGGTGATGTTGCTTTCATCAGTTGGACGATGAGTCTGTCTCATCCTAAGTTGTCCGGTGGCGCGGAACGAGAGGTCAATGGCTGTACGCGTTTGGTCCTTAAAGAAGGTCGAGTAGTCCTTCATCGTGATTACTTTGACCTTGGCGAAATGCTGTATGAAGCATTACCGGTGCTTGGTTCTGCAGTGAAAATGATTAAGAAAAGGTTGGGCCAATGAAGCGTGTATTGATAACCGGTGCGACGTCAGGGATTGGTTTACAACTGGCGAAAGACTATGAAGGCGCAGGTTGGCATGTTGTTGCCTGTGGCCGAAATATAGAACAACTCTCAAGGTGGGCTGAAGATCGTGACACTGTCACCATCTTGGGCTTCGACGCCACCAACGAGGAAGAAACACAGCGTGCTTTGGGGACAATAGGCGCACCTTGTGACCTGATTATCCTTAACGCGGGCACGTGCGAATACGTCGATCACGGTGTGATTGATGTGAGCATGTTTAAGCGTGTTTTTGATATTAATTTCTTTGGGTTACTCAACTGCATTCAAGCGCTCCAGTCGACGTTTTCCAGTCAAACGCATTTAGCCCTGATGGGCTCGACCGCTGCCTACTTAGGTTTGCCACGAGCGGAAGCTTATGGTGCATCAAAGGCGGCGGTTTCTTATCTAGCACGCTCGCTCTCTGTTGATTTAGAATCGAAAGGCGTGACGGTGTCACTTGTTTCTCCGGGTTTTGTGAAGACACCGCTGACCGACAAGAACGATTTCCCGATGCCCATGCTGATTACCCCAGAAGAAGCGTCGCTGGCTATTCGAGAAGGGTTGGAGAAAAAGAAAGCAGAAGTTCACTTCCCGAAAAAGTTTAGTTTTTTCCTCAAACTGATTTCCTCTTTGCCTATGGCATTTCAATTGGCGCTAGTAAGAAAAATGACAAGGGATGCACAATGAAAATAGCAATTATCGGTTCTGGCATTTCAGGCTTAACGTGTGCGCATTACTTGCACAAAGAGCACGATATTACGTTGTTTGAAGCGAATGGCTACGTCGGTGGGCACACCGCGACTGTCGATGTAGAAGTCGAGTCTGGTCAGTACGCCATTGATACGGGTTTTATCGTTTTCAATGACCGCACGTATCCTAACTTTCAAAACCTCATGAAAGACATTGGCATGGGCGCGCAAGATTCTGAAATGAGCTTTAGCGTTCGCAACGAAGACAATGGCCTTGAATACAATGGTCATAGCGTTGCTTCACTGTTCGCTCAGAAGCGTAATTTTTTGAATCCAAAGTTCTACAAATTTATCTCTGAAATCTTGCGCTTTAACAAAGAAGCGCGAGAGGCATACAGCATCTCAACGCATGGCGACCCGCTGATTGAGCAGACACTCGGTGATTTTCTTACCCGACGCCACTTCAGCGAGTATTTCTGTCAGAACTATATTCTGCCGATGGGCGCGGCGATTTGGTCTTCAACGTTGTCAGACATGCGCGCTTTCCCGCTCAAGTTCTTCCTGCGTTTCTTCCAAAACCACGGCTTGCTTGACGTTACTAATCGCCCGCAATGGTATGTCATTCCTGGAGGTTCACGAGAGTATGTTCGCAAGATGATCCCGGCGTTTGAAGACCGTATTACGCTCAACGCTAAAATCAAACATGTCGAGCGTTCAGCAAACCACGTTGTCGTGGTGACTGAAGATGGCGAAGAAGTATTTGATCAGGTGATTTTCGCTTGTCATAGCGACCAAGCCTTGGCCTTGTTACAACAGCCAACACAAGATGAAACCGCGATATTGGGCGCCATTGATTATCAAGACAACGACGTTGTTTTACATACCGACACGCGACTACTTCCTCGTCGTAAAGCTGCATGGGCGAGCTGGAATTATCACCTCGGTGAAGGCACAGGCCGTGAAGAGAGACCGGCTGCACTGACTTACAACATGAACATTCTGCAGGGGATTGATTCGCCGGAAACGTTTTGTGTCACCTTGAACCAGTCAGACAACATCGACCCTAGCAAGATCTTGCGTCAATTCGTCTATGCCCACCCAGTGTTTGACCAGAAATGTATCGATGCGCAACAAAAACGCGCTCAGATTTCTGGAGATAACAATAGCTGGTTCTGTGGTGCTTACTGGTACAACGGTTTCCATGAAGACGGCGTTCGAAGCGCATTGGATGTCGTCAAGAGCATCCATTCCATGCCGATCCCTTTGAGGAGCGCTTCATGAGCACGGAATCGCTCAGTGGCTTGTATGTTGGCAGTGTTCGTCATCGGCGCTTTACGCCCGTTGAGCATCGATTCACATACCCGATGTTCATGCCATTGATTGATTTAGACGAAGTGGAATCACTTGCGAAAAACGTGAGAGGGTTTTCACTGAGAAAGTGGGGCGTTGCCACGTTTCATCGTCCCGATTATCTGCAAGGTCGTACAGATACAAAACAAGCCGTCCAAGACAAGGTATTTGAACTGACGGGAGAACGTCATAACGGGAAAGTGTTGGCGCTATGCCATTTGCGCTATTTCGGTGTGTATTTTAGCCCAGTCAATTTTTACTACCTGTATGACGAAGACGGTAACTGGCGATACATGCTTGCAGAAGTGAGCAATACGCCTTGGAATCAGCGTCACTATTACGCGATTCCAGCCGGTAAAAACTGGGAGAACGATAAGGCTTTCCACGTTTCTCCCTTTAACCCTATTGAACAAAAGTACGTTTGGAAATTGCGTCCCTTGAACAAAACGGCGTTTATTCATCTTGAAACACACAGAGATGACCGCGAGTTCGATGCCACGCTAGCCATGACGAAGAAACCTTTTTCTTCCGCTGAGCTGACCAAACTTATTGTTAAAACGCCCGTGATGACCGTAAAAGTGGTTGCCTCTATCTATTGGCAAGCGTTGAAGCTTTGGATTAAAGGCGCGCCACTTTATAACCATCCCGCACAGGCAAAGGAGTGACTATGTATTCTAGTGAAATCGCCGCAACCGCATTGCCTATTACCCGCAAAGATACGTTTGCACGCAGCATGCTTTTAAAAACGTTCGGGCACATTGAAGGTGTCGCGTTAACCTTGGTGGATTACGACGGACAAACTCAACAACTTGGCGATATGAACGCCGAATTGCATGCTGAGATTATCGTTCGTCACCCTGGTTTTTATCACCGCGTGCTAAGCGGTGGCAGTATTGCTGCATCAGAAGCTTATGTTGATGGTTGGTGGGATTCGCCGGATCTGACCAATGTTATTCGCGCCGTGTGTCGAAACCTTCCTGCATTGGATCGTTTAGAAAGCAAAGTGGGATGGATCGCGACGATCGCTCAAAAAATTGCGCACTGGAAGAATCGAAATACCAAGGAAAACTCTCGCACTAACATTTCCGCCCATTACGATCTGGGTAATGACCTGTACGAGCGATTCCTTGATCAGGAAATGCTGTATTCCGCGGCTATCTACGAGAATGAAACCGATACGTTAGAAGCTGCGCAGTTCGAGAAAATGGACAGGCTTTGTCGACAGCTGAACCTCAAACCGACCGATCACCTTGTTGAGATTGGGACAGGTTGGGGCGGTATGGCAATACATGCTGCGAAGCACTATGGCTGTAAAGTCACGACGACCACGATTTCAAATGAACAATATGAGTGGGCGAAAAGTCGTGTCGAGCAAGAAGGGCTGTCTGACAGCATCACCTTACTTAAAAAAGATTATCGCGACCTTGAAGGGCAATACGACAAGCTCGTATCTATCGAGATGATAGAAGCCGTAGGCAAGGAATTCCTGACTACCTACATCAAAAAATGCCAGTCATTGCTCAAACCCGATGGTTTGATGGCCATTCAAGCCATTACCATTGCTGACCAGCGTTACGACTACTACAGCAGCAATGTTGATTTCATTCAAAAGCACATTTTCCCCGGCGGTTTCCTGCCTTCTGTGAACGTGTTGCTTGATCACTTCACGCGCGAGAGTGACTTGGTGGTTCGTGACCTGAAAGACATTGGCTTGGATTATGCGCGTACCTTACAAGACTGGCACGAGCGCTTTAATGAGAAACAGGCCGAACTGGCAGAGCTTGGCTACGACGAACGTTTCTCTCGTCTGTGGCGCTATTACTTCTGTTATTGCGAAGGAGGGTTTCGCGAGAGAACCATCAGCACGGTGCAGTTGGTGCTAAGTCGTCCAGAGTGGCGTGATTAAGTCTCTGTTTGCGGTTTTCGTATAACGCCGCAATGAGTTCACCACTTGTATCGTGACGTATTGAATGATTAGGGGAAGGTAATGCGTGTCATTTTAGTTTCACTGGCTTTCAATCTATTTTGGTTTGCAGCCGTGGTTGGGCAAAACAGCTTTCTTCCTTTTCTTGTCTTGGCGTTGATTGGCGCCATGTTTATTGATCGCGGTGTCATCATCGCGATTCCTCTCTTTGCGTTGATCGGTATCGCTGGCGATAGCGTATTGATGCATAACCAAATCTTGAACTTTGACACCGCATTTCTGCCACTTTGGTTGTGTTTGCTGTGGGCGGGTTTCGGGGCATATGTTTGGTTACTTAAAGATTGGCTGTTGGATAAAAACCCGCTGTTGCTCATTGTCGCTGGTTCGCTCGGCGGCGCTGCTAGTTACCTTGCGGGAGAGCGCTTTGAGGCGGTGGCCTTTGGCTTAACGTATTGGACGAGCGCCGCGATTATTGCTGTCGCCTGGGCGGTTTACAGTATCGCGTTTTTATTCCTGCTTAAATTCTTTCATCTGAAGGGGAAAACATGGTGGCCTTCAAACACGGCAACAATCAAAAAATAGCCTTTTCGTTTCTGTCGAGCGCGAATCTGAAGTACACCTTGTTTGGTGCATTGGCTGCAATGTCTTTTTCTGTCAACGCACTCATGACACCACAACCCAGCGTTAATAGTCCGACAAACGCTGTGGTGTCGACGGCGATATCGCCGATGACAGCTGAAGCAACTGAGGCATCTGAAGCAACTCAAGCAGTAACTAAAGGGACAGACCCTGCCTCATCGAGCGTCGCCTCGTTAGAAGATTGGGTATGGTGGAAGACGGTGGGATCCGCGACGCTGACTTGGGGATTTTGGAAAGTCTACGACAGTGAACTTCGTACACCTTCAGGCAAATTCGCTGACGATGACGCTTTACCTCTCGCTCTGGTCATCACGTACAGCAGGGATATTGATGCGGATGACTTGCTCGATGCAACGGTAGAGCAATGGGAACACCTTGGGTTCAGCGCGACACAAATTGATGAATGGTTACCGAAAATGAAAGGGGCGTGGCCTGACGTGAAAGAAGGCGATCGCCTTATCTATGTATTGAGCGACAAAGGCGGCCAATTTGTGTATCAGCCATTACAGGGAAAATTACAACCATTTGCCACGTTAGAAGATATGTCATTGGCACGCGCTTTTTCTGATATATGGCTTTCGCCTAAGACTGCGTATCCGTCACTTCGCTTGGCATTAATTGGGAGAAACTAAGCGTGAAAAAACTCATGACCATTGGGGTATTTTTTTTAGCCCTTGTTGGCTGTTCAAGCTCCATTGATGATTACAAAGCAACAACGCCTGCATTTAATCTGTTCGAGTACTTCGAGGGTGATGTAAAAGCATGGGGGATGGTTCAAGACTATACCGGAAAACAAACACGACGTTTTGAAGTCGATATTATCGGGACAGTTGAAGGTAACGTCATCACGCTGGATGAAGATTTCGTGTTTGATGATGGAGAGCTTCAAAACCGCGTATGGACCATTACTCGCCTAGAGGATGGCACTTACCAAGGCACTGCTGGCGATGTAGTGGGTATGGCGACAGGTAGCGAACAAGGCAACGCATTGAATTGGGTTTATGACCTGAGTGTTGAGGTGGGCGATAGCACCTATGTACTCACACTTGATGATTGGTTGTTCCGACAAGATGAGAAGCGCGCCTTTAATCTGACGTCCATGAAAAAGTTTGGCATTGAAGTCGGGAGACTTTCCATCTTCTTTGAAAAGCAGGACGACTAGAACAATCCTAGACATTGGTATCGATGCTTAACACCAAGATTAACGTCAATGGCATCGTCAAATAAACCAAACCAAAAAAGCAGGAATGATCCTGTTTTTTTGCTTCTTATCTTTCGATGTTCGAATCTCTTTAACCTGATCCTCTCGCCATGCTGATCACTCGTTGCAATGTCCAGCGCAGCAAGAGCGGAATGTCTTCATCCAAATGCTCCTCGGTATAGGCAATGATTGCAAGCGCGGCGTCAGGCTTTGCGTACTTCTTCAATGCTTTGGTAATGACCTTCTTCGGCGCAATATGGGTATTTCCTTCGATGTTTGCCATCTCTCGAAACAAAGGCTCGTAGCCGTGATGAAAGAGATAGTGCTCGATATCACGATCAGGTAGCACGGTTAAGCGATGCTTTTCTTGGTCGCCATTAAGCATCTTACGGGCTGTATAAGCGTACTTTTGGCCGGCCATATCGCCGTCCGCAATGAGATGCCATTCGATGCCTAACACCTGCGCCAGTTTGACCAGCGGTTTGAGTCCACTCTGCGCGAATTCAATAAGCTGCACACCTTCAGCTGAGAGGTCATAGCCTTGTAACCTCGCCAGTTCGCTAAATAGCCAAACTTCCGTTTCCCCTTCAACCAATAGCCAACAACGCGCAAACAATGCGCTGGGGCGATGAAAGCGCACGTGAAAAGAAACGCGTCGCTCCTCGTCTTTGCTTAATCGGTCTTTAGGGACTTGAAACGCCTCAGTTTGCGTAGAACCTCGTTCCAGCCGACGGATGCTGGTGAGTGGGACTGCAGACAGTAAATCGCCACTGTTGGTAGTGATGATCTTTTGCATTGGCATTAAAGCAATTAAACGCCAAGCTTGATTAAGTAAAGTGGGGTGAAGTCGGCTCTCAGGGTCTTCAAAAATAATAATGGGGCGAGCATTCGGTCGAAGCTGTTTAGGGCCTCTAGCACGCACAAAGGCACTGAGTAGTCCCATGAGAACTAACCGGCTTTGATTTGACGTATTACGTGCGACCAACTCTAGAGGGTGAATGTAGTTAGCCCGCATATTCAGGTGTCGCGCAGGCTCTATGTCAGCGGGGGAGCGATTGTGATTGTCGAAGGCAAAATAGTGATCAAGCAACGTGCGCATGGCTTTGATGCCACTGCGGACTTCTCCCTTGTTCACGTGGCCGGGGCGCTGTTGTAAACGTTTAACGGTATTCTCTAATCGCTTTTCTAGGCGAGTCTTACTGCCATTAAGCGCCAAATCTTGATCTCGTAATCGCCTTGCGTCTTGTACGCGAATAACAGGGTGAAGCTGAGCCAGCTGCAGCGCAAGATGCTCATGGTTAGCCACTTCGATAATGCTGCCAGTTTCATCAAGGAAGTTTCGCGTAACGGTGATTTTCCCGTCATCGTGTATGGCGTTGATGTGATAGTCGAGCTGGCGCATTCCGTCATCACTGGTTTTATTCCACACCTGACTAAATTGTCGATACCGCCGCGCCCGATGCTCACCGGAAAAGCTTTCCGTCCATCGCAGAATAATTTGAATTTGGTTGGTTTGCGCGTTGCCAAGCGTATGGTCGATATGGAAATCTGTACGCGTGAAGGTATAGGGTTGCCCCGATGAAGGTAACGAATGCGATAAGGCGTCAAGCAACGAGCTTTTACCCCATGCATTCTCACCAATGAGTACTGACACCTCATCAAGACTGAGCGAAAGGCGTCGGATACCGCGAAAACCAGATATTTCTATACGATCTAACTTCATAGCCACCTCATTCTTAAGGTTAAGACAGATGAAGGCGCATTGACGATGTATTCATCACGAATTTGATGATTAGAAAGAAATTTCTGTTCTCTATCAAGTGATTGTGCCAGATTGAACCTCAGTGAATCGCTTATCAAATAGCGTATACCCAAGCGACTTGAAGAGTTTCGCAAAATCCTGAACATTCAGGTTTCTTGTGTATAAAGAACAGTTAAACCTATTTGTCGGGTCTTCTACTGTTAAGGTACACAAACGTGTAGCGGTTTGAGCATGCTCAACACATAAAATTGGACGTGATTACATAAAAGGAACGATTATCACCATGTTATCTTTCGAAGCGTTGCAGATACTTGATGCGATTGACCGTAAAGGGAGTTTTGCAGCCGCTGCCGATTCTCTTAATCGGGCCCCTTCGTCATTGAGCTATCAGGTTCAAAAACTAGAACAAGATTTAGATTTGGTGATCTTCGATCGTTCGGGGCATAAAGCGTCATTTACCGATGCGGGTAAACTGCTTCTTGAGCGCGGCCGAATTCTCATGAATGCCGCTGATGAAATGGTGGCTGATGCTAAATCTCTTGCCCACGGTTGGGAGTTAGACGTCACTATCGCGTTTGATGGATTACTCACTGCGAGACCGTTTTTCCCGCTGGTGGATCAAATGGGACGCGAATCTAATACTCGCGTTCGCCTTCAAGAGGAAATTTTGGCTGGCGCTTGGGAAGCTCTGAGTGAAGACCGCGCAGACATTCTGATCAGCCCTAAGCCTCAGTCTGTGCCATTGGATGTCAAGATGACGGAGTTGGGGGTGTCTGATGGTTACTGGGTTGCCTCGCCCGATCACCCGATCCATGGTCATGCTCGTCCTTATGATGTAGAAACTCGCCGTTTATATCGCAGTATCTCGGTCGCAGATACCGCAAGAAGCGCCAAAGCTGTCACTTTCAATATATTGGATGAGCAACCTAGGCTGACCGTTAGCTCCATGACTGAAAAATACCACGCCATTCTTGACGGATATGGCATTGGCACCATGCCTTCATGGTGGATTGAAGATGACATTGCTAATGGGCGCTTGAAAGTGATTGAAGGCAGCGAGGCCTACCAACTGTATTGGGTGATGGCGTGGAAACGCAATCGTATGGGCAATGCGAAAAGCTGGCTGATCAGACATTTGCCTAAAGTACTAAAAATGATTCAACCTGTTTCCTAACAAAACGTAGATTAGACTGATTGGATATCTATTGTTAATTGGGACGCACCATGATTAGACACATACTGCTAGTGAAGTTTAAACCGGAATCGAATGAAGCCGATTTTGGCGAGATACGAGAAGAGTTCAAATCGATGACCGAGCGCGTTGAAGGTGTTGTCGCAGTTGAATGGGGTGAGAATGACAGCCCTGAAGGAAAGCACCAAGGTTTCACGCACATTATCTTTATGACGCTAAAAGATGAAGCGGCGCGTCAGCGATACTTGGTTGACCCTGAACATGATGCCTTAAAAGAAGTCTTTGGCCCTCATATTGAAGATATCATTGTGGTTGATTATACCCTCGTGCAGGACAACCAAGAGACAGGGTGATCGCCGCTCGCGATTGTTCTGTAGAAAATGACATTTGATAACTTGTGTCTATCAAAAGATGAATAGAAAAAGAGGCCTAACATTGGCCTCTTTTTTTGTGATTATAACTCGCTTAAAACGCGAAAAATGCAATCACGCTATAGCATCATGTCCATATCGACGATGCCATCTTGGATTTGGACATCAATACTAAATCCCACCTTTTGTGCCAACGCGATCATTCCTGAATTGGACGGCATGGTCATGCCATTGAGGCGTTTCAGTCCACTTTGACGCCCATACTCAATGACTTTATCCATTAGGATTCGACCTAAGCCCATGCCTTTCAGATCAGACTGAACGAGAACGGCAAATTCCGCATCGGTATGACCAGGGTTCGCTAACGCGCGTACCACGCCAAGAATGTTATCAGTGCCATCTTCTTCGCGATAAACCGCAACAAAGGCCATCTCACGGTCATAGTCAATTTGGGTTAAATTGGCGAGCGCTTCATGGTTAAGCTCACCCACATCTGAGAAGAAGCGCTTGTAGAGATCTTCAACAGAGACACGTTCAACAAAGGACTTATGGTTGGGTTCATCTTCAGGAAGGATAGGACGCAGCAATATTTCACGTCCGTCTTTTAGCGTCGCCCTTTGTTCCAATTCTTTTGGATAAGGGCGAATGGCGAGACGTGTACTTGCATCACCTTCGTAGGCTGAGAGCGCAATGGATGCATCCAATACGGTGAAGCTATCGCCCGTCACGAGCAACGGATGAATATCTAGCCCTGTTATTTCAGGGTAATCAATGACAATTTGTGACAGTGTCACTAAAAAGTGACAAAGCGCGTTAACATCAATGTTATACGGGTGGCCTCGTTGTCTTAGTTTGCCAGCCTTTAATGCGCCAATCACCAAGTAACGCGCCAGAGCCATGTTCAAAGGCGGAATGGCGACCGCGGCGTCTCGGTTGACGTTCCATTCACTGCCACCTTCACCCAGTAATATCACAGGGCCAAACACGGGATCATGGCGAACACAGACGCGAAGCTCCTGTGACCCTGCACGGTTTGCCATGGCTTGAATTTGTAAGCCTTCGATTCGCGCTGTTGGGTAAGACAGTGATACGCGGTTGAGCATAAGCTGTGCGGCGTTAGCGACTTCTGTGGCATTGTTGAGGTCCAGCATTACGCCATTAACGTCAGATTTATGTGGAATGTCAGGAGAGCGGAGTTTAACCGCAACCGGGTAGCCAACTTGCTCTGTGATTTGCGCCGCTTCTGCTGCATCGGCCGCCAACCATGTCGACATAACATTGATACCGTACTTAGACAGAAACGGTCGTGCTTCATGCGTTGTTAACGACGTGATTTGGCTATCCAAAGCTTGTTGAATGAAGGCGCGACCCGCTTCAACGTCATAATCTATTTGACCAATCGACGTTGGGGTTTCCATCAGTTGTTTTTGGTTACGACGGTATTCGACCAAGTGCATGAAGGCGGTAACGGCGCTTTCTGGGGTGCGATAAGCTGGGAAGCCCGCATGGGCAAAGGCCAAGCGCGCGACGGTGGCGTCATCACTTTCCCCTTGCCAGTTGGTCAAGATATTGAAGCGTTTGGCGCGAGGGTTGTTCTTGAGCATTTCCGCTAACGCTTTCGCGGTCTTTAAGCCGGGCGCGGTGACGGATGGGGAATGCAGGATCAACAGTGCGTCAGCCTCATCGCTTTCAAGCAAGATTTCAGTGGCCTTTTTGTAACGTTCGATATCGGCATCGCCGACAATGTCTAACGGGTTTCCTTGCGACCAACTCACGGGCAACACTTTGCTGAGCTTCCCAATGGTGTCTTCGCTTAATACCGCTAATTTCCCGCCCATTTCCATCAAGGTATCCACGGCCATAACAGCCGGCCCACCGCCGTTAGAGATGATGGCGAGACGCTCACCGCGCAGCGGTACTGAGTGAGAGAGTGTTTCTACCGCTGCGAATAATTCGTGCGTGGTGTTTACGCGAAGCATACCTGAGCGTCGAATGGCAGCATCGTAAGCCCCATCTAATCCCGGTAAGCTTTCTGATAAATGCGGCAGCGCAGCGGCACCTTCTGGCGTTCGTCCACTTTTTAACACCAAGACTCGGCGGTTACGGGATGCGGCTCGTGCGGCAGAAATGAATGCCCGAGCATCTTGAATGTTATCGATATAAAGCAGAATCGCATCGGTTTTGCTTTCACGGCTGAGATAATCAAGCAATTCAGGGAAATCAATGTCGCTGGCTTCACCCAGTGAAATGAAGGTCGAGAAACCAATGCGACGATTTCGGGCCCAATCCAGAATAGTGGTGCAAACGGCAGCGGATTGAGAAACAAAAGCGATATTTCCGCGGTTAGCTGGAATCGGAGAGAACGAAGCGTTGAGGTTGAGCCAAGGTAGGATTAAGCCAAGGCTATTTGGGCCAATGACACGCATGTCGTATTGCGAGGCAATCTCACGCATGATATCGAACTCTGTGCGTCCGTCATTGCCTTCGCATTTCTTCATTCCAGCCGCAAGAATAATGGCAACTTTAACGCCTTTCTCCCCAAGTTGACGAATCAACTCACTGTTGCGGTTTGCTTGCGTACATAGCACTGCCATATCCGGTACAAGGGGAAGAGAGTCAATCGTTGAATAGGCAAGAATCCCGGCAACGGCTTGATATTTTGGCGTGACGGGCATGATAGGGCCATTGAATCCTCCAGACTGAAGATTACGAATGATCACGTTACCCGCTCGGCCTGGCGTATCTGACGCCCCTATAACGGCGATTGATTTTGGTTTGAAAAGCATATCTAGGCCGGACATTTGTATCTCCCGAGGCATCAAGCAGTGATGGCTTATCTTATCGTGTTTCTTTTTCCGCATCCTGACTTATGAGTCTGCCTGTGATCCGCAGCGAAAAGACATTCATGAAAAGCCAATTTTTTGATTTATCGATCATTTCTACAAAATGATGTGTGACACGTGGCAGATACTTATTAGAGTGCGTGTCGTTTAAGTTGAATGAATGGGATGCAGCGTTCAGAATAGAAGTCAGTGGCTCCTAAAAGTAGAATATTCATGAAGAAAATCCTTTCTGTTGCATTTACCTTTGCGCTTGCCGGCTGTGCTGGTGGTGCTAGCACGACTCAAATTTTAACTCAGTCCACTGAGGAAGCTGTATTTCCCTCTTCGCAGTCTGTCCCAGCTCCTGCTAAAAATACTGAGATGAGTTCCAAGAAGCCTATGCCCAAGCCTGCGGCTAAAAAGCCAATGGCAGAAAAGCCCGTCATGGCGCATAAAACGTCAAAACCCGCGGCTAAGAAGCCCGTGAAAACCATGTCCACGAAGAAACCTGCTGTGAGTGGCCAGAAGTACACCATTCAAGTAATTGCATTGAGTCACAACAAAGGCTTCAATGAGTACATGAACAAACTGCCGTCGGATAAGCCAGTTTGGTCAAACAAGAAGATGGTTGATGGCTTGCCATGGTATACCTTGTTATACGGTGACTTTGGCTCGAAAGCCGATGCTCAAAAGGCATTAAAAGCATTACCAAACGATATTAAGCAATTTGGTCCATTCATTCGTTCGGTGGCGTCGATAAAATCGTCGGCTCACCCAGAAATGAAGCCGCTGAACTAGGCTGGATAATCGTCAAGAAAAGAGAGCGTAAGCTCTCTTTTTTCTTATGTGGAGTAGCCAAAAGGTTTTCAAACTGTACGCAATGCAATCAATGGCGACGGGTTTTTGCGCGAACACACATAAATACACGGAAATTTGATTTTGATTGGATGAAAGGGTGCATCTGATTGTCTACTATAGGCATCTCACCTTCCATGCGATGCACCGGATTGTGCAATTTATTATGTTATCCCTGAAACGTATATCAGGGCGAAGTAGGAATGGTCATGAACCCAACTCAAGTATTGTTGTTGTGTGGCGGCGGAAGTGCCGAGCACGAAGTGTCTCTGGTTTCAGCGAATTATTTGGAATCTCAACTTAAATTACTGCCTTCAGTATCCGTTGTTCGCGTTGAAATGACTAAAGATGAAGGATGGAAGGGAAGCGAAGGTCAAGCTTGTCGACTGAATTTAGATAAAACGCTTACCATTGGTAAAGATTCGATCGCGATTGATTACGTCGTGCCTTGTATTCACGGCTACCCTGGTGAAACCGGCGATATTCAATCTCTGCTAGAACTGGCTGGGCTTCCTTATATGGGCTGCGATCCCTCGGCTAGCATGGTCTGTTTCAATAAAATCACGTCAAAGCTATGGTTTGATGCGATTGGTATTCCAAACACTCCGTATGTGTTCTTAACCGATAACAACGATGAAAGTGTTGCTAAGGCTAAAGAAGCGTTTGATCTTTGGGGGTCAATCTTCGTTAAAGCAGCCTGTCAGGGTTCGTCGGTCGGTTGCTTCAAAGTGACAGACAAAAGCGAAATTAAGAAGGTTATTGCTGAAGCCTTTACTTATTCAAATCAAGTATTGGTAGAGAAAGCGGTTAGACCAAGAGAACTTGAAATCGCCGCGTACCACTATAATGGTGAAGTCATGGTGACCACGCCGGGTGAGATTCAATGCCCGTCTGATACTTTCTATACTTACGATGAAAAATACAGTTCAGCCAGTCATAGCTTAACCACGCTAGAACCTGATGATTTGACGGAAGAGCAAATCGCCAAGATGCGTGACTACGCTGAAAAAGCATTTGTGCATCTTAAACTTAAGGACTTGTCTCGCATTGATTTCTTCTTGACGCCAGACGGTGAAGTGCTACTGAATGAAATCAATACCTTCCCGGGTATGACGCCAATTTCCATGTTCCCTAAATTGGTGGAGCACAATGGCCATACGTTTTCTGATTATCTTGCGAGTTGTATTCAAGCCGGGATTAACCAAGCTTAATCTTTGTCCAACTTGCGTTTGAACTTTTCCATCGCCTCGTCTTTTGCCTGCTGATTACCCACGTACTGAGCAGGCATCGCGGGGCTTTTCCATCTGCCTTGTTGCTGTATTTCTTTGATTGATTTCCCTGACTCTGATAAATCGACGCTCGCACCCACTCTTGGTGACTGCCCAGAAAAGGTCAACGTGCCATCCATGCCAAGCTCCGTTGCTGCCCGTCTAAATACGCGATAAATCGAAGAGTGATCCATGGAGGCATCCCCCAGTTGTTGATGTTTATTGATTCGACGCAGAAGAGGGCCGTCCATAATGCCGGATACCAATAACCAACGGTCAATCAATTCAGCAGCTTCGGTGCTCAGCTCAATACGCTGCCCATCGACCACCAATAGATAAAGATCGCCTTCTTTCAGCACGGAATGATAAGACAGCGCAGCGAGTTCACTTCTTTTAAGCATTCCTTCAAAGCAAAGTGTCCAAATAAGCAGGTCTCGAATATCCTTTAAACGGTCACTATTTCCAAGCTGCTGTTGAAGTGCATTTAGGTGGGACAAATGGAATGCATTAGCCTGAGCAGCGTCATCAGCTTTTTCGGAGTAAAGGCGATTGAGTGTAAATCGAACTTCTCTATGCCTTGTTGGATCGGGCAGGCTATGCACTCTATGAAGCAGTGAAATCGTAATGATATAGCGCTTAATACTTGATGCTTTTCGTGTTTTCGCAGAGTGCTCGATGAAGCGTCTAACCGCCGTTACAGCGGCTGGCAGAGCAGAGACGTTAACATCTTTGCAGTAGCTCAAAAACGTATGCCAATCATTTTGAAAACTCAGCAAGGAATTATGGCTGTACAACCCCATAGTGAGGGATTTCCAACTGTCTAAGCCAACGTCACCGTGCTTGAAAGTCAGCATACTTTGCTTGACGGCAACAGGGTCTGAAATGGGTTCTATCTTCTTCATATTATAACGCACTATAACTTATAGATTGTGTTCCTATTATTCCATTAACTGGAGGATGAAAGAAAGCACTTTGTCACATAACTTGCCTATCACTTGTTGGTTTTTCTAGTCAAACCAATACTCTATATTTGGCACTAACTGTTAACTTGGTCTAATTTACATATTGAAACTCATATTTGTTACATGTGTTAGTAGATCAACAGACAGGGGGTTGCTGGTGAGAAAGCGCCTATATCATCGTGGTTATAACGTCGAACTCAACGACGATAAAAAAGAAGAGTACAGCGCCCGCATCGGTGGGAAGCAAGTGCTCGGTACATTGCTGGGTGTCAAACAGTCCATTGATTGGTGGTGTGATACGAATATCCTTCGCTTACCTGAAGAATTTGACAAGCAAGATTTCGAAGATTCAACGGACAAAAAAATCGAAGAATATAAAGGCATTCAGATCATGAACGATTCTGACGATGATGATAAAGCGTGGTACATGATCATCAAAGGCAACCTTCTGAAAGGATCGCTCCCAGCCCTCAAGCAGTTCGTAGATAAAAAAGTCGTTACGAAAACTTAACCCGTTCATTGCCAAATCGTTAGTGTTGCGTAACGTTGTGCATATTTCTTTATGCATTTCGTAATTTCTGTCGTCAAAATCTGCTGTATTTATTAGAATCCTAGCCATGAGCAAACGCTATTAGATACAGGAATCGAATGAAAAAGCGATACTCACATCGTGGACATTATATAGAGTGTGCTAACGATAGTTACACATCCTTAGTTGGTGGGCGAACGGTGTCGGGCAGTATGCTTGGCGTAAGGCAGTGTATTGATTGGTGGTGTGATACACATATTTTTCGTTCACCCGCGGAGTTTGAACGTCAGTCTTTCAAGTCGACCCAGTCTCGTACCTCTGAAAACTACAAAGGCATACAAATCATGAGCGACGAAAAACAACCAGGGCTCTGGTATATTTTCGTTCGTGGCCAACTCCTCAAAGGGCCTTTGCCAAAAATTAAGCAATACATCGATCATCACTCATTATCTCGTTGATTGCTAAACGTCAAACGTGTTCAACCCAACGACATTTGGTACCATACGCATCATTGTGACACGTCAAAGAGTGGATTATGAAAAACGATAATAGCCGTTTGGTGTATTCGACAGAAACCGGGCGAATTAAAGAAGAAGCACAAGCGCCTCAGCGCGAAAAAGGCGACGGTATTGTACGCATCCAGCGTCAAACGAAAGGCCGAAAAGGTAAGGGCGTGTGTTTAGTCACTGGACTAGACATGTCAGACACTGAGTTAAAACTCGTTGCTGCAGACTTAAAGAAAGTCTGTGGTTGTGGCGGCTCGGTGAAAGATGGCGTTGTCGAGATTCAAGGCGACAAGCGCGATCAGATTAAAGCTTACCTCGAGAAAAAAGGCCATACCGTCAAATTGGCAGGTGGTTGATCTTATTAAGTGATCGCTCTCAAGTGGTTGTCGGCTTCAAGTGGTTGATAGTTATCAAGTAGTTGTGGCTTTTAAGTGATTGTAGTTTTCAAGTGAGCCTGTCGCCCTAAGCAGCAGACATAAAAAAAGAGATGCCATTTGGCATCTCTTTTTTATTTACGCGTTAAAAATCAATGGCTCGCTGAGCTATTAACCTTTGTAGCGTGCGATTGCACCGCTGTCTAAACGTGCAAGGTAGTCTTGCATGTCGACTTTGATTTCTGGAACCAAACGGTATAGACCGATGATGTTGATCAGTGCCATTGCGAAGATCATTGCATCAGAGAAGTCGATAACTGGACCGAGGTTCATTGACGCACCGATAACCACAAAACAGCAGAACATGACTTTGAAAATCATCTCAGCGCGCTTGCTTTCACCGAATAGGTAAGTCCACGCTTTCAAGCCGTAGTAAGACCAAGAGATCATGGTTGAGAAAGCGAAAAGAACAACAGCAACAGCAAGAATCAGTGGGAACCAAGAGATTGCGCTACCAAATGCTGCAGAAGTTAGCTCAACACCAGTCAGTGTTTGACCATCGTGCAGTTGACCCGTGATGATGATAACCAAAGCAGTCATCGTACAGATAACAACGGTATCGATGAATGGTTCAAGTAGAGATACGAAACCTTCAGACATGTGCTCTTTGGTTTTTACTGCTGCGTGAGCAATTGCCGCGGAACCAACACCTGCTTCATTCGAGAATGCTGCTCGTTTGAAACCTTGAATCATCGCACCAATGATACCACCGGCAACACCTTCACCAGTAAATGCACCGTTGAAGATAGCTGCGAACGCATCGCCAACAGAACCTAGGTTTAGAAGGATAATAACCAAGGCTGCACCAACGTAGACAACCGCCATCAAAGGAACGACTTTCTCAGTTACTTTTGCGATTGATTTGATACCACCGATGATGACAACACCAACGATAACGGCCATGATCAGACCGAACAACCAGCCTTTATCTGCGAAGAAAGACATGTCGCCGCCAGTTACACCAACCACTTGTTTGAATGCTTGGTTTGCTTGGAACATGTTACCGCCACCCAAAGCACCGCCGACAGCACATACTGAGAACAGAACAGCAAGAGTACGACCAAGCGCTGGGTTACCACGGTTAGTAAGGCCTTTGCTTAGGTAGTACATCGGGCCGCCCGAGACAGAACCGTCTGGGTTTGTTGTACGATATTTCACACCAAGAGCACACTCAACGAACTTCGTTGACATACCGAGTAAACCAGCAAGGATCATCCAGAATGTTGCGCCAGCACCACCGATGGAGATAGCAACAGCAACACCAGCGATATTACCTAGACCAACGGTACCGGAAAGAGCGGTGGCAAGAGCCTGAAAGTGGGATACTTCACCGGGTTCGTTAGGGTTGGTGTAATCACCTTTTACAAGGCGAATAGCGTGTGCAAAACCGCGAAAGTTGATGAAACCAAGGTAGAGGGTGAATATAACTGCTGCTACAACAAGCCAAAGTACAATCCATGGGGCTTGAGTGTCTGTGAAGGGGAGGGGGATGGTTGAGAAAATCATACCCACGAATGGGTTTACAATTGGTGCCACGATTTCATTGATTGCGTCGTCGATCCCTGCCGCAGAGGCTGAGCTCGCAAACAACGAAAGTCCAGCCGTCGTCATTATACGTTTCATTACCGAGTCCTTTTCTTATTTTATATTGCTTCTGGTTTGTCCATTAGCAAGTGTGTTGCATACTTGTTAAAAAGTAATACGGTGCGGATTATTTCACGTATAAACATATTTGCAATATATTTTGATTCGCGTTTTTTGGCTTTTTTCTAAGGCTAAATGACGCTCACACTTTTCTACTTTCTAATTATTGATTTAATTATTATCGCGAATTTTCTTTGTGTGCACGATATTGGGCATAATATGCACCAGTATGTACTTGGTGACATATTTGAGATTTCTCAGGTTCGCTTAAATGCCCGCCATGACTGGCCTGTGGGCTCTTCTGTCAAAATGTGTAAAATTTTTCGGGTTTGAATAGACTTTATCCCTGAAATTAAAAGGGAAATTGTTATCACCAAAATTGTGCAGACTGTATTATAAAAGAGACATTATATAAATAATGGAAAATTAGCACTGAAACTAGAAAAGTATTAATAACGAATTAGTTTTGATATTCCAACTAATGAGACAGGTGAGGTGGTCCGATTTTTGTTAACTGCATATAAACTGGTGTTCGTAATTTTATATTTTAAGTTTTGGATTTTCGCCTTGTATAAGCATTCACTTGTCTCAGGATATAAATCCGGTTTATTTACATTTTCAAGCATATTTAGTCGATCGGTGGTGTGGTTTAAATCATGGCTTTACGAGACAAGTTGAATACAGGGTCGCTGCTATCGATGACGGCTATCGCTGTTGCATGTGTTGTGCTTTCTCTTTCAATCCGTAATCACGCCATTTCTAATGAATCAGACCTTCATAACTATCTCCAAGTTTTGCCATCCGTTGCGTTAGAAATGATCAAAGCACAGAGTTCATTAGAAGCGTCAGATGGACAAGTCCTCATAGCCAGCCAAATCAAGTTGCTAGAAGCATCATTTGGTAAATTGCTCGCGAATCAATCTTCGCGCTTTAGCCAGCGAAGACTCGCCATGAAGTTGGAAATTTTAAGAAGTAGTCAATCCGAAACCGGCGGTCGAGAGATTCACCGCTTTGGTGTTTTCAATTGTGAGCCGACTGAACAGTTGGGCTCGCAAGTTGCGACATTACTTAGTTCAAACCCAAGTGCATTGGAATTCTCCCCTCAGTATCAAGCGACTTTGTGTTATTTCGATCGTGATGGCACCATCTTGAGGTCAAGTAAATCGTCACTCGATGAGTAACGATGTACTTGATGTGTCTTTTTGATTATCGATGACGTCTTCCCGTCGGCTCACTGCAGCAACGTAGAATACGAAGGAAGGTCCTCAACAAATTGCTGTTGCACATCGAGATAAGTTTTCCTGTATATCTCATCAATTTGGTCTGGTGAAGGGAACTGGCTAGAAAAGTCATTATGTTCTAGGTCGATGGTTATCTCCGCCGTCTGCTGCATGTGAGCGACAAACATTCGCGGGTCTTCTAACCCAACCGCAATTCGTAACGTCGTGGGCTTTATCCCAGCGCGACTCAGTGCATCTGCCGTCAGTTCCGAATGCGTCGTCATCGCTGGGCACAAAGCGACAGTATTGGTTTGACCCAGGCTCACTTGCATTCCAATGGCAGGCTCAAGCATGTCGAAAAACTGCTTAAATACAGAGGGCTCAATCGGCGATCGATTTGCCGATCCTTCCATATCAATGGTAAACAAGGCCGCTGGCAAACCTAATCGCATATTGTTCTTCATCAATGGGTAGTTGGGGCTTTCAGGAAGTGCAGGACATGACACATTGATATCCGGATGTAAGTTAAGAATACGCGCCAAGGCGAGGGTGTTGATTGTTTTTTGTATCACTCGCAGTTCGTAGGTCTTCATTCCGTTGAGGACTTCAAAAGCCTTATCGGCATCTAAAAATGCCCCCTTTATGTAATAGACATTCCAGAACAGTGTTTCATCCCAATTCACAGTACGCGCGTTGCCGTTGGGAGAGGTGACGGTGGCAGAATCACCTTTGGGCATAAACATGTCTTCGTTACGACCAATAACGACGCCGGCTGTTGTGGTGCCAGAGCCAGCCAGTTCTTTAGTGTATGAGTGAATCACAAAATCGGGGCGCTCCATGGGGTCAGCTCTTTTTAGTACGGGGTGCAGGAAAGGGGTGCCAACGGTGGTGTCCGCAATAAGCGTCCAACCTCGCTCATGGGTTGCCCGGCTAATCCCAGCAACGTCTAAGACGAAACCGTGAGGGTTACAAGGGCTTTCTAGGTAGACATAGATTTTTCGGCCCGCTTTAATGCGATCAGCATAGGTATTGGCGGCGGCATCCATCGCTTGGGCAAAATCGTCCGCGCCATAACCATCAACCCATTCTACGGCGATATCCAGGTTTGAGGATTTACGGTACCAATCTTGAAGCAGTTGATAAGAGCCGCCATAGATATTTCGTGATGCCAGCACAATGTCTTCACGGCCTAGTAAATGACTCAAAAGCCCGTCGATCGCAGCCATGCCTGAATTGAAGTTCCACGCCAAATACTGATCTGCCATGTCGCCAGCTTCAATATCCACAATGTGGTTTGCCAAACTAATGGATGTAGGGTTTAGCAAGCGTGAGTAAATATCATGCAAAGGTTCGCGTCCGTTGAATGCATCTTCGACCCACTCTGTACAAGCAAAGAGGTAAGTTGCCGTTCTTGTTATTACGGGACTTGCGGAGAAAATCGCCGCGACATTATCGAAGATAGGGTAAGCCCCTTTGGAAGCAAAGTGCCCATTCTTTGTTGCGATAGATTTGTAGGTTGCTCGCATCGGGTTTTGAAGGTTGTCGAGGATCTTCGCTAACTGGAAGGACAAAAAGCGTTTCGCGTTGAACCACGCAATACGGTCGTTCCTATCTAGGTCAGATAGACCGTCAAGGGTGATCGCCCATAAATCGTGCGTATGATGGTTAGCGGTATATAGCGTCGTTGCCAGTTCGATCAGAGATTGCCCAAATTCAGAATGGGTATCAATGCCAAAGTGTTCAGCTTGCTCGGTTGCCAACGAAACGGCATCTTCATGGCGAGTGGTTTTGCGAAGCGGACTTAATTGCGTGGCCTTGTTCATGGTCAGTTCCTTTAACGTTAAAACGCAATGCTTGACGGACTACCTTGAAATTAGCAAAGAGGAAGGGGCACATCTTTGCTAAATATGCCTTTTAACTGGTCAGTATTGGCAGATATTGCCAATGAAAGAATAAAATGCGCAAGTTCCGCTACTTTTATAAAAAGGGTTCTTATACCCAAACAACCTGAATCCTGCACCTTCAGGTTGATTGGGTATAGCAGCACAACCAATAAAGGTATGGCATGGCGCATCACTTAGATTCTCTCGATAACATTGATAAGAAGATCCTCGATGAACTACAAATAGAGGGGAGACTCACCAACCAAGAATTGTCCGACCGCATATCACTGTCTCCTTCTCCTTGCTTACGTCGTGTTCGTGCGCTCGAAAAGAAAGGCATCATTACTGGCTATCATGCCCACGTTGATCAAGATAAATGCGGATTGGCGGTTAATGTCTTTGTATCAGTAAAGCTCGAAAAGCCCACCGAAGACAACATGCGTCAATTTGAAGTGCTTATCAGTCAAATGGATGATGTGTTGGAATGCTATTTGATGACAGGCACTCATGATTACCTGTTACATGTGGTCAGTGAATCGCTCAAAACCTATGAACGTTTTATTCGTCGTTCACTGACTCCGTTGCCGAACATCGCGGCAATTGAATCCAGTTTTGCTTTTGGGCAAGTTAAAAAACGCTCGCGTCTTCCTTTGTAATTGAGGCATTAGCATTGGATTTATCGTTCGAGTAGACGCCTGTGATTTTCCCATGCGACAAATGACGCTTTACAATGCGACAAATGACGCACATAATTTAACCATTGGTATGTGGAGGTGTGTATGTATGCAGAACAGCTAGTATCCCTTGGCCTTGTAAAAAAAGGGCAAGTGATTAACCAAGACACTGAGTTGGACATCATCCGACATGGGTTATCAGTTAAGCATGCGCGCAAAGTGATGAAAGACATGGCCATGAGCAGCGGCGAGTGGGTAGGGCTGATTGGCTTAAGCCCGCGTAGTTTACAGCGTAAAAGTGATTCTGACTTACTAACACCTTCTCAATCAGAGAAAACATTAGCGATCCGTCGCGTGGTGGATTTAGCCGTCGATTACTACGGCAGTCGTCCTGTTGCATTGGATTGGTTGAAAACACCTCAAGTGGCGTTCGGTGGAAAAGCCGCCGTTGATTACTTGGATACCAACACCGGCATTCAATATGTTGAAACTATATTGAATCGCCTCATTCACGGCATGACCGCATAATGGAAGTGTTCCGTCTTTCCGTAAAACGCTATGCAGATTTGACGGGCACAGGCGGCATGTTTGGTTCTGGTCGTTGGCATCAGAAAGGTCAGCCGATTCTCTACACTGCAGGATCTCGTTCATTGTCAGCGCTTGAACGTTTTGTGCATGAAAGCCCAGTACAAATGCCGCAATTGGTCATGATGACCATCTACATCCCAGATGATATAGCGATGAAGCGTGTCAGCGAAAAAGAGCTTCCCGAGGGGTGGGATGCGGTGCCTGATGCTGATGTTTCAAGACGTTATGGTACAGAATGGCTTCAATCGATGGCCACACCTGTGATTCAACTTCCATCTGCCATCATTGCCAGCGAATACAATTTCCTCATCAATCCTATACACCCAGAAAGCCGAGCCATTAAGATCATCGATGAACGTGATTTCTATTACGACAATCGCTTAAAACGCATGATGCGTTAAAAGGCCTAAGTGCATTAGCACACTTAGGCCTCAAAGATATTTGAAGTTTAAATAGGGCGCTTAGACTATTTTTTCATTAAGTCTTTTAAGTTAGCGAAGGGATTGTGAGTCGCAGCTTGATGGTCATCATCGCCCGCTTTAATCTCAGTACCATATTGGTCATGGTCCGTGTACTTTGAATGCTCATGATCGTGGCAAAACAGACACAACAACTCCCAGTTACTGCCGTCCGGTGGATTGTTTGTGTGGTCATGGTCGATATGGTGAACCGTCAGTTCACGCAAATTAGAGTAAACAAACTCACGAGCGCAACGGCCACATACCCAAGGGTAAAGCTTGAGTGCTTTCTCGCGGTAACCACTTTCTTGACGCGCGTAACTGGCACTGGTGCCGTAGTAATCTGATGACATACTGGTATCTTGCTATCCGTTATTAGTATTCGCTCAATATATCAAACAGACCGAGAGTTTCCACAATTCAAATCAAGGTTCGACGTGATTTGACGATTTCCGCCTTGTCGCTCTAGAAATAATTATCAGGCCAATACAGAAGCTACAGGAAACTATGTTTCATGGCAGCTATTTTGTTGGAATGGCAATTATGAACTTTATGGTAAATAGCCAATTACGTTCAATAGACTGATTTCAATGAAGAATGAGGGTAGTTAGAGACATGAAGGGATGACATTTCATTCTCCTACATATCTTATTTAACATAAGATAGATAATGCGCACTATTATTGGCGATATTTACATGTTGCTCGCTATGAGTCGTCTTGGGCTTTATCGCTAGTCCGTTATTCTCACTCAATGTTCAAGTCACCGAAGTTCGACCACTATTGTTTGCTGTTCAATGTCATGAGGTTTGTCTGTCACTGCGTGATCCATGAGTTCGCGAAAATTGTTGCCCGCAACATCTTCTAACTGCGCATCAACGTTAATTCGAATACTCGATGTTTGCCATGCTTGATTCGGTGTGAACATCCAGCGTGTTTCACCTTCATCAACGCTGATATCCCCAGCAACGGCTTGTCCTGTAACGTCGAATATATTGATGGCTTTGTTCAACAAATGCCTATCAAACTGTCGATCAAACGTAATGGATATCGGCATCCTGGTTTGGTTCTTGGGCGCCTTAATTTGCCATGAATTCGTAGATGGCAAATGACGCAACGCTTTATCAACTAAAAACGTTTTTTCATAACGCTGGGTACTCAGTCCATTGTTTGCTGTTGGCCAACCTTCGTGAATGACAATTGAGTAACGTTTTCCTTCAAGCAATGCGGGTCCTAAGGCTAGATTCTGAGCCACACCTCGCTTAATACGACCAGGGTCCATCAACAGCGTTAATCGAGTACGATCTTCGCTCCATAATTCTTGCTTAAAACTCATGAAGGCTGCGTCATCTTCTGTTCCATTTTCATCGACCAATTTGATAAATCGTATCGCCACATGCGGTTGCATTGGCGCTGAAAACTGGACGTAGAAGCGCAGTGTATTTTCAGGTATTTCAACGCTGCTAGGGTAAATCTGAGTCACTTTGGGCGCTGTGAGAGCTTGGTCTGGCTCAATGAAGAAACCTTGCAAGTCTTGTTTATCCGCGCCCTGCTCACGAATTGAAATCGTATAGTTTTGACCTTTTACAAAGTCAAACGCAGGGTCAAATATCACCTTGTTTTCGTCGACTCGGTACTTGCCTGCGATGGGTAACGTGTTCTCACAGCAGTTTTCAACCTCCCCAACAAACACAGCCAATACTTCGGCTGGGTCTGATAAGGATGGATTGCTGTAAAGGGTAAGTTCTATGTTGTCATTGGGCTGCTCGGGCAATGTCAGGCTGTTTTCTTGTGCGAAAGCAGCCGAACCATGAAGCAATACGCTAATACACGCACTCAAATTGAACAATGTTCTCATTATATATATCGCCTGAGATTACTGCTTTTTCTCAGCCCAGTATTGGGGGAAGTCGTACTCAGCCTGCAAGTTATGAATGCGGTTAGGGAACCAATCGAAATTTGAATCTAGGTTTAAACTCCCTGTGTACATATCACGCGTTAAAGAGACGAATCTGCCACCGCCCAAATTGTCGATGTGCATTGACATACCTTCGAACATGACCGCCTTACCAGTGTCGCCAACTGGCATCAGTGGATGAGTATCAGACTTCCCTCCCTCAGGAAGATCGCCTTTGGTATAACTCTTAGCACCTTTCAAACTGTCGACCGGAATAACATGCGGTGCGCGACCATTACTGGTTAGAAACAGTGCGTCTTGGCCATTCAGTGAATACGAAACCATGTCGATAGGTTGCCCGTTGCCGTAGTCCATGACCGTGCGAGCAGAGATTTTTGCGCCATCAACGATTTCATCCAGCTCGATCAGCACGATTGGACTGCATGTGTAAGCGGCGACAAGTTGCGTTTTGCCACCAATCTCTTGAACAGACATGGTGCGAATCGGGGCTCTGGTTTCAAACTGATCATGCGCAATATGGTACATCTCTACGTTGGCTGCTGATTGTTCACCTGTGAATGGATAAGGAATTCGGCGCAGAGTCGATAAGAAGTTGTCGAACGCAACGCCAGATACAAAAAGCTCTCCTTTGTAATATTCCATGTCCAGAATGGCGAGCGAGCTTATTGCAACTTTCCCCTTAGCCAAATCACGTTTGAGCGCTGGCGTTGGCCCTAACCCGCGAGGTTTAAACGTGGTCTCTTGGTCTGGGTAATGACTTAACGTTTGTTTTTGAAATGCAACCGTCTCCAGATCAAGCAATTCAATTTGAGCATCCTGTTTGATCTTAATGATGGCCGGTGATGAATCGAAGTTACCGAGGCGTGAAACGGAAATGTAGATGTCGGAGGTTACAGGGTTAACCGCCATGTCATTGATAGCAATCGCACTTTTACCTACACCTAAGATATTGGCAATTCGCGTATCAATGTCATTGAGGTAAATCGGCGTCACCGTATCTGGCGCTTTACCACCAGTGAGATCCAAAGCGTAAATAGCCCCATTGTAGTTATCGCCGACAAACAGTGTTCCTGTATCTGAAAACTCAAGTGCACCTGCAAATTTCAGATCGATCTTTTGCTCCGCAGCATAGACGCCAGAAGTCAAACTCGATGTGATGAACGCCAAGCTTAGAATCGTTTTGTTTACGTTAAACATGAAAAATCACTCCTTTGGAATCCATACTTTGGTTTTTAGACGAGCGTTAGTCTGTTTCAACTATATAGTCGGCAGTGCTTTTCCACTATCGACCAAAGCAGAAGTCACTGTTCAGTGAGACAGAACAATAAGAAAAGCGCCTAGACCAAGTGGAGATAACATCGCATCAATGAAAGTTATTAACGCCTCGCAACCCCCTATTTCTGCTTTCGTTCACAGTCGTGTTAGGTCGGTTGTTTCAATGTGAAGCAATTTGGAGAATTGGACTCAAATATGTGGCAAGTCATTGGTGATCTGATGAAAAACATGTCTAACATTCATTACTCTTCTAGGGCATTTGCAGACATAGTGAATGTAGTTTGGCGCGTAACGCATTGAGTATTTCTTATGCGCCGACCCTCTAATCTCAACGAATAAGGGAACGAACCAGTGAAAACTAGCAAACTTTGTGTCATCGCATTAGCTACTGCCGCATCTTTTGGTGTGATGGCAAAAGGCAGCCATGAGAACGTGTCTGATAAAGTGATTGCGGACCAGCGTCAAGAACTTGCAGAAAACACTGAGGGTGAAGGATTTGGACCGCAGTCCCCTCGTGACATTGATTCGCTTGTTGGGAGCAACACGTTAGCATTCAATGCAGCACCGGAATACACGGAGATGAACTTGTGTAATATCCACTTCCACAAAAATGCAGAACATAAAGGTGGCGAATTCACTAAGTATGCGGGTAATGGCGACGGTCATGGTTACCAAAGTGGCTTCCGCTATTCTGGTCAATTAAGCGCGGCTGAACTTGCGCCGGTTAAAGGTGAAATTTGCCCAAGCAAACATGGTGACGTGAACCCTGGTGATACGATTGAAGTTCACTACGTGCATACCACAGCGCAAGTTGAACCGGGTGCAACACTGGGCTCATGCTTTAATGACGCAAATAAGAACCCTCAATTGCGCGTTGAAACCCAAGTTTACGTGGTGGTAAACGACAGTGAAGCGTTGGACTTTGAAGAGTTAAACGAACACGAGAAGAAAGATGGTGTTCATCAGGCAATCAATATACCTAGCAACACAGGGAAGCCAATTCAGTACGCCGGATCAACCACTGGCCCTAGCTACAATGAACAAGGCTCGCCATTCCAGGTGACCTGGAGTGTTCGTCCTAAAGTCGCCAAGGTTAATGTAGCGTCAGTTGGAGAATGGTGTGAAGGGAATGCATTTGATGAGGACCACGCTCATGGTGTGCGTAACCTTGTCATCAACAAAGATCTTCTTTCTAGTGCATCAAACTAACGGCTAATGCTTCGAGGGCGCTGACTGTATTCAGCGCCCTACTTTGGTTTTTTTGATGTTAACTCGTATGTTAAGACTTAGCGGGTGAATGAAGAGAAAAAGCATTTGTTAGTTTTCAGGCTTTTCATAGCACACAGCCTGTAGTTTATTACCATCTGGGTCTCTAACGTAAGCTGCGTAATAGTTTGGCCCAAAGTGATCGCGTAGACCTGGCGCACCTTCATCGGCACCTCCGTTTGCGAGGGCTTCCACGTAAAATTCATCAACCGATTCCCGAGAATCGGCCTTAAATGCTACGTGTGTTCCGTTCCCCCACGTTGCGGGTCTACCATCAATGGGTTTATAGATATACAGAAATGGCATCTGATCATTTTTGGCGTAAAGCGGTGGCTTACCCGGTGGCTTGGGAACCCGTGTCATTCCAAGAGGTTTCAGCACCGCGTCATAGAATGTTGATGCCCTTTCGTAATCATTCGTTCCCAAGGTGACATGGCTGATCACAGACATTTGTCTTCCTCTTTATTCAAAATGCGGTTAAACCTCGCTCTCAACGAGGTCGATGATTTGTTTGGCTTTGACGAAATGATCAAGCTTATGAGTTTGAATCCACCACGTTGCCGCTTCCATCAATAGCTCTGGGTCATCATTTTTGTTAGCAAAGAAAGCATAGAATGAAACACCTACGCCCTCGCCTTTTGCAGTGATTTTCTTGTTGCACACATCAATAACTTTTTTGCGTAGCGAATCTCTCATGATGGCTTTATTTCCTGACGCTCTGTATAGAGAACTGTATATTCAAATAATATCGATGAAAAGCAGTACTTCCCGAAACTGGATGAAGCCAGCATTTCTTTTGGTGGTCGCATACATAGCACTCATTGGTGATTGAACCTGACACAGGTATCCATCACCATACTGTGTATTAAATTCTATATGAACATGCCTAATTGATTCATTACTCAGATAATAAAAGGAATATTGGATGGCTGGTATCGTTGAATTGGACGCGTTGTTAGCGTCCATGCGCCCAGAGTTACTCGATGACGAATATGTGTTTTGTACGGTATCGGGTTTGTTATCCGAGTATGTTTCGCTTGATCCCCTCGCGACATTTAAAGAGTCCGAAGGGCTAACTCTGGTGCTACGCAAAGTGGTGGCTGATCAGGAAAATTTGAGCTATGAAAGTGTATTCAAGGGGATCACGCTCACCGTGCATTCTAGTTTAGAAGCCGTGGGGTTAACCGCTGCAGTGTCAACAAAATTGGCTGACAAAGGGATCAGTGCCAACGTGATTGCCGCTTACTTCCATGACCATATTTTTGTTCAAGCAGATAAAGCGACACAGGCTCTTGCCGCGTTGAATGAATTCACCGCTAACCCATCGGCTTTGACGTAATAATGGGTTGCCCTTGGTTGAGCACCACAAAGTACGCCCCTTTAATGAAAACCCCTAGCAATGTTTCACTGCTGACATCATGCCAAGTCGACGTGGACCTTGCTGATAGAAAACCTTCAATGTCAGTAAGATGTACGACTTGCTCATGATTCAAAGCTTGCCGCGCCACAAATCCACCAAACGGATAATAAATCAGGCTGCCGTCTTTAAGAAAAGCAGGGATAAGTACGGGATCGCTCGGTAGGTTTTCGTCCCCGAGCACAACCGTTTGATGATCAGTTTGGTATCGAATTGCTGGCATAATAAATACTACTGGTTATATATACAGTTATTTTAGACCGTAACGCAACGACGGCAAGTCATTTTTGAAATATTGCTTTTAAACATGGAAAGATGAAAACACCATGATAGAAAAAGCGCTAAGTTTTGCGCCTTGCTTAGTTGTAAGATAAGACTGAGAGGTGATTTGACAAGTCACGTGACATGACGATTGTGTGAGGTGAGTTGAGTTGAGTTGAGCACTATTTGGATAGGACTATTTGCATAAGTGAATGGAACGACCTTCAAAGCTAGGCGCTAATGGCGTGACTCGTGGTGACTAAGTAGCATGATGATGTCATCAAGCATGTCCTTCTCACCGTGTTTCGTCGCGGGATAATCAGTATGAACATCAATATTGTCGGCGAACTTGCGATAGTACTTAGGAAGATGGGACAAAATGTAGTCTGAACATTCTTGCTGCTTGTTATGAATAAAGTTGTTTATGATTCGCTCGTAGCCCTCCACAACATCATTCCCTTCTGCATTATTAACAAAGAACTCAGCTTTGTTGTCAATCAAGAAACGAATATATCTGTTTTCGGTCAGATACTTATCAAGCAAAGCTTGGCGAATGCATGACAGAATGATTTTGGCGGCGCGTTTAGGTTTGATATCGCCACTGTCACGCAACGTCTCTAGAATTCTATCTTCTAGGTAAGCTTGATACTTATCATTGCCGAAGAAGTCAGATTCAACACGATCGAAGAATTTCTCGTATTTTTTTTTCTGAACCCAGTTTGTCAGAATCCATTTCATAGTCATATCACACCGCTATTAACACTCGAAAATTACCACCAATACAGGCGGTGAGATCGATTGAATGCGAAAAAATGCGTTTTACTCAGCACTTTTTCGATGCCATTTGAAAAGTGGTTGCATCCTATGCATTTATTACGTGATTTACATCGATATGGATGTCAAATACACCCCTGCATCATAAGCGTTCATGTGCATATTTGCGACGTTTGTCCGGTACAAGGTGTTGCGTTTGCTATTTAATGGCGTAGACAAGTGAGTCATATTTCTGAAACATAAGTGAAATAGGGAATCCCCCAAACGATCGAAAGATGCTCAGTATAGGAGACATCATGACGCTATTTACGCTTGGCAGGAAAACCATCATCAACGAGTCTTCGTTAGAATACAGTTGGGTTCGACAACAAGTAGAAGAAGGCACGGAGAGAGAGAGCATTCTTTCGTCTATTCAGCAGTGCTTTGGAGGTGATGAAGAAACAGCAGTGTTGTTTTTCAATATCGCCATTGGGGAAAGTTCACCGGGTGTACTGCTATCTCACCTTCGGATTTCTAACTGGAATATCCCGAGCGAAAGTGAAGACAACGCTGATAGAAATATCACCAGTTACGGATGAACGGTAGCCTTGGACAGAGCGCCGCCCTGCCCATATCCGATCTCGCTATTGTTTGAACAAGTCCATGACTAATGGCACAACCTTTATCCAAACCAAGGCACCAATTCCTACCCACACAGCTAACCAAAATAAGCGGCCCAACCACGTGTTACGAGAATGATATCGAGCAGGATCCGGTTCTCCGCATCCTGGGCATGAAAGTGCACGCTTGGAGACTTGTTTATCACAAACAGGGCAAGCAATTAATGGCATGGTAACTATCTTCCTTTGATCTTTATTTTGTTTTCAGCAATGTTATTACGTCACGCCCTTTGGCTCTAGCGCTTTTGCGTAAAATCCTGTCGTTTAACTCAAGATGCAGTGAAATCAACGCTCGTTGCATATAAAAGGCGCTTTGAGAGAAGATTTGACGACGGCATCTGGCTTCAGAATATATCGCACAGACGTATCCCCCTTGTTTGCTAAGACATTTGGTTTATTTGAACCACAATGGTTGGGGTAATAATTGTCCATATTTAGTCATAGTTTTGTGGAATTAATATGGCAAACACCTTTAAAGTTATAGTGCGTTAACGTTAATAAAAAGAGCACTAATCACTCTTTTCCAGAACACTATTAATCACCAAAGTCATGCACACCTAACTTCAATATATCTGATGCATCTACCCACTCTACTTGACCACACACAGTGCAAGTACATTCAGATGCCTCAGCAAAACGTTCGTCTTGCGGTGGTGCCGTCAGTGCTCGAATAGCAGGATCGTGATGGGCTTTCTCTCGCACCTCATGCCCCGTTTCTGCTTCGCAATTGCGGCAATACCATGTATGTACACTCATGACTTTCTCCTTGGGTATAAACTCCTTTCTCGCGGTGAGTGTAATTTCATACTGGGGTTCATTTCTGGTTCATTTTTGAGACAATGATAAAATTGTCACTTTTACAGCATCACGCAAACTTTGCCACCCATAAGTAATCCTTATGTGAATGCTCATTTATCTGAACAATACCCTCGAACAATATGAATATTTATTACTATCAAGCATTTGGGCGTAACCTCACTGCGGCAAGAATTCAAACAGAAGGCTCATGATTTTTAGCCTTACAACGCCTATTCTCTAACGTTTTTATGAGTGGGTTTCAAACGTACGTTTGTCTGAATTGAGAGAGGAGTGTCGCTAGATAGTGCGAAATGAAGAAAGACCAGTTGAAAAGGTATACACGCTAAAACAAGAAATGAATGCCAGTGGGTACCTTGATTGAGATACGTCGAAATAATGAAAGCGAAGACTCAGGCATTAGCGAATCAATGTAGCTTGTCCGTACAAGTGCCGTTCACCTGAACGGGTGGACAACTCACGCTGCCATATGAGCAGAACACGCAACAGCCGCCTTCAGCCACCAACAATACTTCATGGCAATTTTCGCATTCATAATGCTGCTTAGACTCCCCTATGGGCATAAGCTCTGTCTTCTTGTGACCACAATTTGGACACGTCACATCTGACTTCAATATAACTTTCATTAATTCTCACTGCGTAATGAAGGGAACGTATTTGTACTCTCTTCATTAAGCGTGGAACATACCTCTCGCTCTTTCCACTTTAGATTTAAGAACCAGTCTGAAACAACATTGCTACTGGTGATCTAACGAATCATTAATGTCTGTTTAAACTGCTATTTGTATAGACATAAAAAACCCCGTTTTCACGGGGTCATTCAATGTATATACAGTGGTGTATTAGCCCACTTGCAAGTTGCCGTATAAGGTTTGATAAACACCATCTTCATTTACAAGATCTTGGTGATTACCGCATTGTGCGACCTTGCCATCTTCAAGCACGTAAATCAGATCCGCTTGTTTAACCGCAGATAAACGGTGTGCAACAATCAGAGTTGTTCGACCTTGCAAGAAGTTGTTCAACGCGTCATGCAGTGCCGCTTCTGTCGCGGTATCCAATGCTGAAGTCGCTTCGTCCAGAATAACAAACTTAGGATTGGTCAAAATCATACGAGCGATGGCGAGGCGTTGACGCTGCCCTCCTGACAACTTCAGACCTTGGCGACCAAGTTGAGACGAAAGACCGTCATCCAAACGTTCAACCACATCGCTCAATTGGGCAATTTCCAGTGACTTCCAAAGTTGTTCATCGGAAAAATCGGTTCGCCCTAACGTCAGGTTTTCTCGCAGAGTATCGTTGAATATGATCGGTTGCTGTAACACAACAGCAGTATGCTGACGAAGTGTCTCGTAGCCTATGTCTTCAACACTCTGACCATTGATAATGATGTCACCATCATTTTTACGGTATAGGCCCAATAGCAGCTGAATCAAGGTCGACTTACCGCCGCCAGAAGCACCAACCAGGGCAACGCGCTTACCAGCAGGTATCGTCAGAGAAAGCCCGTTCAACACGGCTTTTTCGCTGTTGTAGCCAAAGGTTAGGTCGCGACATTCGACACCAAAAGTATCAAGTTCAACCAATGGGTCTTGCTTAGAGACACTTTTCGGCTCTTCATCTAAAGCGAGTAAACCGTTGAGTCGTTTCATTGCTGCTGATGCGCTAAACCACGCGTACTGAATCCCTAGCAACTCTTGGATTGGGCCAAGCATGAACCATAGGTAACCGAATACCGCAAAGATCTGACCGATGGTTAAGTCACTAAACAACACCATCAGCATTGCGGCGGCGCGAAATAACTCAAAACCGATCAGGAACATCAAGAACGACACGCGACTCGCTGCTTCTGATTGCCATGCGTATTTGTCAGCGTCATGGCGAATTGATTCGGCATCGCCCTTCAATACATCGAGATAAGCGCGCTCACGGTTAGCCGCACGAAGTTGATAAATGCCGTCGAGAGTTTCCACCAAACGCTGCTGAAAACGCTCAAATGATTGGTTCTCGGCTTTCTTGAGGTGTTTTACACGCTGCCCCATTTTGCGCGACAGGAAGATAACCAATGGGTTCACGAGCAGAATGAAAAGGCCAAGCGCCCAATCAAGCCACAATAGAATCACTGCCGTACCAAACACTGTCAGTACGCCAACCACAAAGCGGCTTAAACTGTTACCAATAAACGAGTCAATGGTTTCTATATCGGTGACAAGATGAGAGCTCACACCACCACTGCCGCGCTCTTCGAACTCTTTCATGCTTACACGGCCGAGTTTATCCAGAAGCTGCTGACGAATAAAACAGGTAATCGATTTAGACACTAAGGTAAATTGGCGGCTCTGCCATATGTTCAGCGCTTGGCTTGCAATACGCATGACAACGACAAACAGCAGTACCATGACAATATAGCTTGCGGGTTGCTGCAGCGATTCCGGCAGCAAGTGATTGAAGAATTCAACACCGTGAGCTGGCTTATTCAGCAGTACTTCATCGACCATCAAAGGCATAAATAGCGGGATTGGCACACTGATCAGCGTGGCGCATACCGCAATAAAATTAGCAAATATCAGCTGCTTTTTGTGCTGCTTTGCTTGATCGATTAACCATCGCGTTGAAAGCGTTGTTAAAACTGCATTACTCACTGTATCTCCAAACTTTTCATTTTCGTTATTATTTTGTTGTTTCGGTATAAGTGTAACCGAAAACACCCCAGCAATGCCGGGGTGTTTTATCGTATTACGCTTCGTGTTTCGTTAGAAAACGTATTCGGCTTCTATACCCCAATTACGTCCAGATTGAGTACGACGATCAAGTCCTTCAGTATCAGACTCTGCACCAATCAGATTTGTGTATTCCCAATACTTCTTATCGAATGCATTGAATAGACCCGCTCTTACGGTCAAATCAGTCACAGGACGGTAGTAAGCCGTGATATCGGTGACAGCGTAACCCGGAGCGGAAACGTTATCAGTATCGATGTTTGCATTGCTCCAATCAGAATCAGACTTACCGGCAACGGCTTTAACCGCAACTTTACCACCGTAAGTGCCTTCTACATTGGCATAACCCAACGCGAAGTAAGCAGATAGCGGAGAAACGGTATCCAGTGCTTCACCGTTCTCTTTGTCTTTACCCTTGGTGTACGCAACACTGAAATCTGAGTAAGTGCCTGTTGGTGCGTTCAGGAGCACATCCAACGCCAGTTGTGCTTTCAGCTCTGCACCATAGATTTCAGCTTTGCTGATGTTTTGCTTTGACCACAACTCCTTACCTTCACCATTGTTGTCAGCAAGCTTGGTGCTTTCAATGAAGTTCTTGTAGTCGTTGTAGTACACTGCAAAATCAAATCGGCCGAAATCTTGAGTAATACGTAGGCCCGTTTCGTAGCCAACACTCTCTTCTGGTTTCAAGTCTGGGTTTGCTTCATAAACCGCACCATAGGCAGCATCGGTTTCATAGAAGTAGTACAGATCTTGTAACGTCGGTGATTTGAAGCCTTGGCTCACATTGGCATAGCTGCTAAGACGCTCTGTCCAATGATAGACTGCACCTAACTTAGCAGTGACAGCGTCACTTTCTGAGTTGGCATAATCGCTAGTGCCTTTCGGCTCAGCCTTGAAGCTGTCATAACGAAGGCCTGCGTTCAGAACTAAACGTTCTTCAAGAAGAAAAGCTTGGTCTTGAACAAAAATACCCCACTTCACCGACTCCGCATTCGGTACGTCGCCCGCTTTGTCGACGTGTGTACCCGCCTTAGATCCTTCTAAATACATGTCACGATAATCGAGCGTGAATTCATTAGTAATGTAGTTTACGCCGTAGCTGATCTCGTGGTAGCTCGTTGCTAGCTCAAAGGCTTTGTCGAACTGAGCATCAAATTGCGTGCTCTTGTCTTCGCCATTACGCACTCGCTGGCGGTAACCGTGACCAAACGATGTTGGCGGCTCAGGGGTTTCATCAAACGTGTTGTGTAGACTTTCACTTTCCAGTGCGGTGACTTGCCACTTCAATCGGTCAAACGCAGTGGTATTAGCTTGCCAATCGTGCTCGAAAGTGACGCGTTTACGCTTATCTTCGTCATTCGCGCTGTTTCGCGTATAGACAAAGCCCGGCATGATTTCATAACCTTCATTCGAGCTGATCAGGCCATCGGCCTCACGATTGAAAATTTCACCGGTCAAACCGATGCGATGGTCATCATTAATCTGATAAAAGGCTTTCAATAGAAGGTTATCAGAGTTGATATCAAACGGATCGGCTTGGCCACGCTCGCGGCCTTCAATGTCCGCGCCGCTGCTGTGCGTTTGGGTTTCATGGCCATCACGATGCGTAAAGATCAACAACGTATCAAGGTCGCCCGTGCGGTTGGCAATCGTCGCGGTAGCCTTATAGCTTTCGTCAGCGCTGTAGTAACCAGTTTTAACGCTGGCATATGTGTCATCACCTTCCGGTGCCAACAGATCTTCTGGGTTCTTGGTGCGAATAATCACAGCACCTGCTAGCGCATCACTACCGTAAAGGCTCGAAGATGGCCCTTTGTTGATTTCGATACGCTGCAACGTATCTGTTTCAACGTTGTTGTTATATTTGCGCATAACATCTGCGCCTGGGTCGAACGAGACAGGCTGCTCAACACCATCAACCATGGTTTTTACGTAATTTTCGCCCAAACCACGGATATTAAATCCTGAGTTACCGAAACGTCCTGTGCCTGGCATAGAGACGCCGGGTTCGTTCGCAACGGCCTGCTCCAAATCTTGGGCAAGGTTTTCTTCAATATTCTTACTGTCGACAACATCGACAGAAACGGCAACATCACTGATGCTCTGCTCGCTACGTGTTGCGGATACAACGACTTCATCAAAAGTGTACACATCCTGTGCGGCTGCACTTCCGGCGCATAGTAGTCCCACGAGAAGCGCCAGCTTGTTCTTCTTGATTGTCATGATCTTCACTCTTTTTTTAGGCAATAAAAGGCCGCTCACGCTGAATTCAGCACGATAGAATTATTATTTTTATGGGTTACGTTGGTGTTTGAAGGCTCTGAAGACACAGAGCCTTTATCGAGAAAATTACATTTTCTCTTTCATTTTCTGAACGTGACCTTCGTTGAGGTGCACGACAGAAAGCATATCTTCGCCTGTTACATCAAACGCTTGTCCGAAGCCTTTCACGTAACGGCCGATAACTGGGTTAAGGCGGTATAAACGGAAATCACCCAGTTGACTTAGGTTGTCGATCATCTCGCCTAGGCGTGCTTGCATCACTTCGATGCCCTGCTGCCATACGGCTGATTCACGCTCAATAAGCTCTGCATTGGTATCAAACGACAAACGACGGCGAGCAAAAATAGAACGCGCTTCGCTCTCGTCTTCAATCATCATGATGGAAACCGCTTTGCTCACTTTCAAGTTTTGACCGTGAGTCGCCAAATCACTGACAAGGATGTAGTAACCCTGCTCAGAAAACGCGAATGGCGCATAACTTGTGTGAGGCTTGCCGTCTTTATCAACGGTACCCAGTTGAAGGGTTTTACGCGCATCACGAAACTCTTGAATTTCTGGACCTAGGCGATTTTGTAGACGCTCTGCCTTATCAATCATTTTGCCAACTCCTGTTTCATGGCATTAAACAGTTCGATTTGCTCGGGGAATAGTTGACGCTTTTTGTCTCGACCCAAGTAAATCTTAAATACACAGTGACCAGTGCAGTCGAAGAAACCAATGTAGTGACTTTCTGTACCACGGAATGGCTTACTCACGAACACAATGTCAGAAACTAGCTCTAGACGAAGGTGACCGTGTAACTGACCTTCACGACCCATTAGGTTGTAGTAACCGTGGGCGAATTTTCCTTTAGGAAACGCAGCTTTGAATTCAAACACCGAACCGCCGGAGTGAACGATAGTCGTCACTTTGCCCCAGCTAGGCATCACTTCTAAAATGCTTTGAGCTAACTCACCATCAGCACGCACAACCAT
Source organism: Enterovibrio calviensis DSM 14347 (assembly GCF_000621165.1). Lineage (GTDB taxonomy): Bacteria > Pseudomonadota > Gammaproteobacteria > Enterobacterales > Vibrionaceae > Enterovibrio > Enterovibrio calviensis. Next base: position 380,923 of record NZ_JHZA01000007.1, read on the forward strand.
TTCTTCAGGCAGTGCCAGCGTGATTTCGCCTTCCGTCAGGTTCAAGCTTTCCACCATGTTTGAGACGGGAGTGTGAACATCTTGAGAAAGGTAGTCAGCGACGCGTTGCTTGGTCTCTGACGTGACGATAATCGCTTGTTGCATTTTGGTACTACTCCTATGAAGCGGCGTGTGCCGCTTTACTATTCAATTCTTTATTCAGTGCATCTTGCACTTAACATCATGCGCGATAACGCAGTATTAGGACGCCATTGATACAGGCATTTTCTTGCTCGGCATCATTCCAGAGGGCATTCCCCCTTCACGCATCGGCGGTGTTTGACCTGATGTCCCTTGAAGCACCTCAATAAGGTTTTGAGCCAATGTCACACCCCAGAATTGCCCCGCAACGGTCAATGTCAAATATCCACGACCTTCTAGATCGCTTCCGCTTCTTTCAAGATAGACGAGGCCGTTGCGCTCCCAGGTTTCAAACAAAGGTGTCAGTGCCGCAAAGGTCCCTGCGCCAGCAACACGATCCAGCTTGTGCTGCGCTAGAACACCCGCATCGAAGCCACATTTTACTTCCGCAGAAACAGCGCGATTAGCAGGTGCCATTGTCATCATCATGACAGGGTAACGCTTATCGGTTATCGCAGAGATATAAGTGTCCATATCTCGGGTTTGCATCATCTGACAACCATTAACGTTACCGCCTGCACCTGCACCTAAAGGCATAATTTCTGCAGTGGTTTTTGCCAGTGAGTTATAAATACTGCGTTCACGATTATCAGACGCCCAGTGATTAACACTTAGACGCTTTTGATGATGCTTGGCCATGAATTTCACGCCCATTTCGAACATGGTCGCTTTCATTTGTGTGTCAGCGGGATGTGGCAGTTTGCCCTGCTCAACCATCTTCGCCATGGGTAAACCTTGCATCTCAATCAGCTGATACAAGTCCACACCATGTGCACCTGATTCTAGGTAGTCCTCAAGATCTTGCTGCCAAATATCCAGAGTCTGATGAGGCAAGCCGTAAAGCAGATCAAGAACAATCGGCGCTGCGTTGTAGGAAACCAAATTTTGAATGGTTTTGAGTACTTCTTCGCGCTCATCAAAGCGTTTTGCGCTCTTGCGTACGGCGGTATTAAAGCTTTGAACACCAAATGAGAAACGGTTAACACCGCCCTCAAGCGCTGCTTCAAACTTCTCAGGACCAAATCGGTTGATGCGGCCTTCTAGCGTGATTTCGCAATCTGGTGTGAGCGGAAATTGGCTGCGAATATCAGACACGATGGTACGAATTTGGTCTGCCGACAAATCCGTAGGCGTTCCGCCACCGATATACACCGCTTGGAACGGTGCGGCTTGCGTCCAAATTTGAGATGCTTTCCAACGGATCTCTTCACGCAGGGCTTCAACGTAACTTTCAATTAAAGACTTGCTCGACGCGTATTGGAAAAAGTTGCAGTAAGTGCAACGAACGCGGCAAAAAGGAATATGGATATACAGACAACGCGGTGCGAGTGCACTTTGCGGTTTCAAGGCGTGTGCCTTTTCGAGAGAAGTCTGGATTTCTTCCCCTTTAACAGCGTGCATCATGCCACCAGCATGTGGGCTTTTTTTGCGCTGGAATGCAAAACGTAATGGATCTGGGGTTTGTTGCCCCACGAGTTCTACATTGTGTAAATCAAACTTCATCGCCTGAAACGACCTTCTACAGACAACAGCACCACACAACGGCCTGTTTTCAATTCGTTTTCTATCTTATGCATATCAAACGATAATGCAACTGATAATTGATCTCATTTTTATTTCATGCATAATGCACTCAGTTTCAGCCGTTTTCACGATGTAGGAGAAAAGTGTGAACGCTCGACGGTACGTTGTTTGTGGTGTCGTTTCAGTTGCACTACACAGTTTGGCTTTGTATGCACAACAGCCACCCACACCCGAATTTTCGATGAGTGATGCCCAAACGGGTCATCGTGTAGCCATTCAACTTGTGGCCGCGGCGACGCCAAAGGCACAGCCAGAAGAGAAAGTCGAAGAGAAAGAACCGCCCGCTCCTGAGATTCAGGAGAAGCCACCTTTGGTCGAACCGACTCTTAAACCCTTGCCTCCCGAAAAGAAACCCATCGTAGAAGCCAAGGTCGAAAAACCGTTACCAAAACCGATCCCAAAACCGAAGAAGGTTGAGCCACCTCAGCCTAAAAAAGAAAAGCCTAAGCAGGTTGATGTGCCGAAGCCAAAAGCTGTTGAAAAGAAAAAAACAGAAGTAGAACCGGTTGAGAAAAAGCCGGTAGTAAAGCCTGAAGAAGACGCAGACAACAAGCCACAAGACAAAGTGGCGGATGCGCAAATGAATCAGGCCAAAGACAGCGCACCCGTGCTCGTTGAACGCCCTGCTTTTAAGGTGCGTCCAAGCCAGCCTAAGTATCCACGTATCGCTAAACGTAGAGGTATGGAAGGCAACGTTTTAATTGAAGTTTGGTTGGATAAAGAAGGCAATCAAACCGATCAAAATATTTTGAAGAGTTCCGGTTTCAAGGAGCTTGATACCGCAGCCTTAGACGCCGTTAAAAAATGGCGCTTCAACGGCTACAAACAAGATGGTGTGGCTCTTGCGCACCGCGTCAGAATTCCTGTTCGTTTTAATCTGGATTAATCATGTTGGATCTACAATTTTTCTCATCCATTCACGCTCAACTGGGCATCATGACTTGGCCTTTAACGCTGCTTTCAGCGCTCACGCTTATGTTGATCGTCGAACGCCTTCTGTTCATGGCTTTAAATACTAAGACTCACAGTAAGAGCCTTCAAAAACAGATCTATACCCTATCGCTCACTAACGATGAAGAACTCGACCGTTACGTCGAGATTCATCAGCATGAAAAAAGCACCTTGTCTCAAGGGCTTTGTATGTTGATCAGCCATCGCCAGTTTACAAAAACGCTTCGTGAAGAAGCAGTAAGTATCTGGCTACAAAAGAAGCGTCGCCAGTTCACGTCAGGACTTAAGTTACTCAACATCATTGGCGTTCTGAGCCCACTCATCGGTTTGCTGGGCACGGTACTGGGTCTGATTGAAATGTTTAAAGGCTTATCAGCCACACAAGGCGGCATTTCTCCCGCTGAATTGGCAGACGGTTTAGGCCTTGCGATGTCTACCACAGCCGCGGGCTTGTTGATTGCCCTACCCGCCATAGCTTCATCGCAAGTCTTCACGCTTTGGGCGGATCGCACACTGACAAAGATCGAATACGTGTTGAACCACTTCAACTTGCACCTTGCTGGTGTGTCTTTCGACGAAAGTGAAATGTGTCGCGCGAAAACCACCCAATGCGCCCCTTGTGCAAATCCTGTTGTGCCATGTCCAAACGTGCAGGATGGTGCGGCATGATCCGTTCTCGTTCAGACAGCGAAATCAGCACATTCACGCCTGATCTTACGCCGCTGCTGGATATCATTTTTATTGTGATGGTGTTTCTTCTGCTCACGGCAAATGTCGAATTCAAGAGCATGGAAATTGCGATTCCCCAAACGCAAGACTCCGGGGTATTGGCGTCACCAGAACAGCAGATGATTGCCATCAATATTCTTGCAGACTCTCCAGCTTGGGCGATTCAAGGACAGCCAATCGATAATTGGTCTTCGTTTACGGAAACCCTTTTAGAAACGATTAACGCTAACCCGAATAAGACCGTTGTCATTGCTGCCGACAAAGACGCTGCCGTAGAAGACATGCTGAAAGTTTTAGCCTTCATGCAACAAAATCAAATTACTGCCACTAACATTGTGATGGAAGAAGAATGAACACTAAAAAATCATTTAAAGCACTCTCTCTTACCGTGTCTTTATTACTAAGTCCTTTCGCCGTTGCTGATGAAACGCGCATTATCAGTGCAGGTTCAACCGTCACTGAACTACTGTTTGCCCTCGGTGCTGATGAGCAAGTGGTTGCTATTGACCTAACTAGCCGCCACTACCTTGATGACAGAGATATTCCCGTATTGGGGTACCACCGACAGCTTGCTGCAGAAGGTCTGTTGGCATTAAGCCCTACCCATCTGCTTGGTTCACCTGATATGGGCCCAGACACCACGCTTCAACTGCTTAAACAAGCTGGCGTTAACGTTGAAACTCTGCCTACCGGCAATTCGGTTGACGCCTTCAACGAGCGTGTTGATACCATTGCTGAGCTAACCAACACTAAGGTTCAAGCAGAGACCATCAAAGCCAACGTTCAAGCACAAATGACGAAATTGGAAACGCAACAACCAGATAATGCCCCTTCCGTGCTTTTCATGATGCTTTCTGACGGTCGTCCAATGACGGTTGCTGGCGCTCAAACGACCGTAAACACGGTTATTGAGCTGGCAGGTGGCGTTAACCCTGCAGCGAAAGAAAGCACCAGTTACAAACAGCTTTCCGCGGAAGCCATCGTTAAGATGCAGCCAGAGTACATTCTGGTATCAGACCGTACGCTAAGCCAAATTGGTGGTTTGGACGGTATGTTAAAACAACAACCTTTGCTGGCAGCGACGCCTGCATTTCAAAACAATAAGGTGATTCCAATCAAAGGCCATTCAATCCTTGGTGGTTTCGGGTTGGCGAGTCTAGAACTTGCTACCTCTCTGAATACCCGCATCAACGACGATATCGACCACGCAGCGAAGTAAACTAAACACCATGAACGAGTTAATTACGCGTCGCGTACCTATGAAATGGATGCTGCTCATCGCATCCACACTGCTTTACGTTGCTATGGTCAGTTCCATTACATTGGGCCCGATGGACATCAGCTTCACTGATAGCTTGAAAGCCCTAATACCTAGTGCATTAATTCAAAGTGACCTTCCCGATTATGTGGGCGTTATTATCCAGCAAGTCAGGTTACCTCGTACGCTGTTAGCTATCGCGGTAGGCGGCATTCTTGCCATATGTGGCGCTGTTATGCAGGGGCTATTCAGAAACCCTCTTGCTGACCCTGGCATTATTGGTGTATCCGCCGGTGCATCATTAGGTGCGGCTATTGCGATTGTTTTGTTTGGCGGGATGATCGGTCACACGGCCCTTCTTACTCTCGGAACCGTTCCTCTTTTTGCGTTTCTTGGCGGTGCCCTAGCGACGTTTGCCATTTACTATATGGGCACGAACAGTAACGGGACATCTGTCACCATCATGCTTTTAGCGGGTGTTGCTCTTGGCGCAATCGCCGGAGCAGGTATGGGCTTGCTTAACTACTTTGCAGACGATCAAGCACTTCGTGACCTTTCACTGTGGACCATGGGCTCTTTGGCCGGCGCTTCATGGGACTCCATTGCGTTCGCTTATGTTTCCCTTTTCTTACTGGCATTTTTCTATCAAAGAAATGCAAAAAAGCTCAATGCACTGCTTCTCGGTGAAGCGGAAGCGCGTCACTTAGGTATTGATGTTCAGTCACTCAAACGTCAATTGATCTTACTGACCGCCGCAGGTGTTGGCGTCACCGTTGCACTCTCGGGCATGATTGGCTTCATTGGATTGGTTGTTCCGCATATCGCGCGCATGCTGACTGGCCCAGACCATCGCTCGTTACTACCCGTTTCGCTTGTATTGGGTGGCCTTATCTTGCTTGTGTCAGACATGATCGCGCGCACCATTGTTGCCCCACTGGAAATTCCCGTTGGTATCGTAACGGCGGCGATTGGCGCACCATTCTTTCTTGCTTTACTGCTGAAACAACGAGGAAGGTTAGCTTAATGAGTATCGATATCCGCGGTGCGTCGCTAACAATGGGTAACAAGGTTCTCTTAGACAATGTGAATCTGCGTTTTAACTCCAGCGAACTCACGATCATTCTGGGGCCCAATGGAACAGGTAAAAGTAGCCTTCTCAAATTGCTTAGTCGCGAATGGAAATGTGATGGCGAGCTTTCCTTCTATGGGAAACCGGCGAAAGAATGGAAACCAGAAGTGTTGGCGCAATCCGTCGGCATACTTCCTCAATCGAGCAGCCTGACGTTTGGTTTTACGGTCAGAGAGGTTGTGGAGCTCGGTGGTCTAGCGCTGAGCGCCTCTAACCAAGAGATACAAGAGATCGCCAGCTACAACATGACACAAACTGATGTCTTGCACCTGTCAGAACGGTTATATCCGAGCCTTTCAGGGGGCGAAAAACAGCGTGTTCACCTAGCACGCGTTTTAACACAGATATCAAAGGCAGACAGAGACACCGTACTGATGTTGGACGAGCCTACCTCCGCATTGGACATTGGCCATCAGCACAAAACGTTGCGGCTTGCTAAACGTTTGGCAAACGAGGGATCGGCTGTGATCGCCGTGATCCACGATCTAAATCTTGCCGCTCAGTATGGTGACCGAATCATTATGCTAAACAACGGCAAAATTGAAGCTGATGGCACGCCTGAGTCAGTGCTCAGTGCTACCAATATCGAGTCTGTCTACGGTTGGCCTGTGGACGTCATGCCGCACCCACAACATCAATACCCTGTCATCTTGGCGTAATGCCTTTCAACTATCACTATGCTGTACCCGACGCCTCATAATTTGGGGCGTCGTCTTATTGCCGATGAATCACCTAGGACAGCTATCGTGGTATCTTAACGCGTTGTTTTTAGTTATCGCTAGGCGCATTTTTGCAACGACTTCATCGCTTAACGAGACTACGCTTTAGAAAAACCACTCGCGCACGCTGAGTGCATCGTTGCAACACGATTTCGGTTAGACTTTACTTGTCTATACCCAAGCAACCTGAAGATGCTCGCTGAATCCTGCATCTTCAGGTTGCTTGGGTATATGAATATTAACGAACTACAAGGATCACAGAATGATTCGTACGGGTATTGTTGGCTTTGGCTTTTCGGCACAAACATTCCATCTGCCGTTTCTCTCTGTACTGCCAGATTTTAAGCCAGTCGCAGTCGTGTCTTCAAATCGCACGCTTGTCGAAGAGAAGCTGCCAAACGCAAGTTATTACTCAAACATTGAAGAAATGCTTCGAGATGCTGACCTTGACCTCGTTGTTATCACTACCCCAAATCACACACACTATGAGTTCGCGAAACAAGCATTAGAAGCTGACTGCCACGTGTTGCTGGAAAAGCCGTTCGTGGTAAACAGCGGCCAAGGACTGGATCTTCTTCGTATCGCGAACCATCGCGGCAAAGTATTGTGCCCTTATCAAAACCGACGTTGGGACGGTGATTTTCTAACCGCCAAAGAACTCATTGAATCCGGAGAGCTGGGCAACGTTCGTGTTTTCGAATCTAACTTTGATCGCTTTCGTCCCGAGGTGAGACAGCGCTGGCGTGAACAACCCGGTGAAGGCGCAGGAATTCTATATGACTTAGGTTCTCACCTTGTGGACCAAGCCCTGTTCTTATTTGGCGAACCTAAATCTATCACTGCATGCTGCAAGTCAATGCGTGACCAATCCCAAGCAACTGACTATTTTAGAATGACCCTGCACTACTCGGACAAAGAAGTCATTCTAAGCTCTAGCCCTTTTCGCTCAGGTACAGGGGCAAGATTTGTCATCCAAGGTGACAAGGCGACGTTCTCTTGTTCAGGCTTAGACGTACAAGAACAACAATTACGTGACGGTGTCACGGCGACTTATTCTGAGTTTGGCCGTCAACAGCACCAAGGTAAGCTTGAAATAGGTGACAACGTCACTGAAAAAGATGTTGAATTAGAATTCGGCTGCTACTCAGAGCTATTCGCAAGATTAGCCAGTGCGATTCTTAACGGCACTCCGACCCCCGTAGATACCTATGACGCTGTTAAAGTCATCTACGCGCTCGAACTGGCTCAACATTCATCAGAAGCAGGAAAAACTGAGCGCTGGCAATTCTGATAACAGCGACAACGTCATTATCGCCCACTTTCAATATCCAAAGTAAGTGGGCGATATACAGAACGAGGTTGAACGAATCCTCGCAATCCCGATACCCGCGATCGATACCAATGCCTCAGGCACGACTACCAAATCGAATATCCTTATCGGCTGACGCTTTCACGCCCTCTCTTACTGACATATGTTGTAAACGCATGCCGTACGAAGAGAATACTGTGCAACAACTTAAAGTTATAGTGCGCAAAGGTATCCATACTAGAACCTGTGTCATGGCACCTTAGATGTGACGCGTCGCCCCGCAATGCCCTGCCTCACTAGAAATTTAGGAACAAAAAAACCTGCACGAGGCAGGTTTTATCGATTGCATTCTTTTCAATTAGAACATGCTGCCCGTAACCACATATGCCAACATACCAGCGAGTAGCCAGAATACACTGAGATTGAACTTACGCAGTACAGCGAACCCAACCACTACTGCAATGATATCTGCAACGCCATGAACCGCAGACATCCATACTGGTTGATAGAACGCGGCAACCAATAGACCAACGACCGCGGCATTAATGAGTACGACTGAACCAGCAAACTTGTTGTGGTTCATAACGTTTTGCCACACAGGCAATGCTGCAAATAAAAGCAATGCGCCAGGTAAAAAGATCGCGACGGTAGCAATGACACTACCCACAACAGGGTGAATACCATCCATTGACGCACCAATGTAACTCGCGATGGTGAACATAGGACCAGGGACTAACTGAGCCGCTGCGTAACCTTCTACAAGCGCATCACCAGAGACAGCATCACCGATCAATGGTTGTAGCAATGGAAGCACTACATGCCCTCCACCAAATACGAAGCTACCCGCTTGATAAAAATGATTGAACATACTGATCAATGGTGCACTGGTCAGTGTCGGCAACACCAGCAAGGCTACAAATGCACCGAATAGAACAAAAGTCTGCGTCAGGCTTTGGTCTTTACTGACACTTGTTTCTTGAGATTGTGGCTTGCGAATAAAGATCCAACCTAGCACGCCTGCAATCACAATAGGCATCAACTGCGCCAGCAAGCCTGCTTGCCAAAGAATCCAACCCGCAGAACCCGCACAGACGGCAAGTGTCGCTGCATTGGTAATGAATTTCTTGGCCATAGTCCAAATGGCGTCTGCCACAACCACGACGGCAAGAAGCTTGGCGGCAGTGATCAAAATCGTTAACCAAGTGGCATCACCCAGTTTTGCGCTGTATATCGCAGCGAGCGTCAATAGAAGGAAAGAGGGAAATGTAAAACCGATAAACGCTGCAATCGCGCCCAAATACCCCGCTCTGTGGTAACCAATAAACATACCCAATTGGCTGCTCGCGGGTCCTGGGAGAAACTGACAGAGGCTTAAAGCCATGGTGAACTTCTCTTCCTCAATCCATTTACGCTTATCAACAAACTCGCGCTGAAAGTAACCGATATGCGCGACAGGCCCCCCAAAACTCATACAGCCTAGAACCAGAAAACGAATGAAAACTTCAAGCATTGCAATTACACCTCAATTATTTTGCTCAATTCTACCGAATTAACCCCCATTGATAGAAACAATTCATATCAATCCAAACTATTAACTAAATCGATATGCAAGTAATAGCCGTTATCAATCTTCCTCTTTTATGTTACCAAGATCGTTAAGATCCGTCACTTTGTTACATATGTATGTGAGCACACACTAACATCGACATTCATTGTTTCCCACACAAAACAAATCGATTTATATTCATTTTATTCAGTTAGTTAAGTCAATATTTGAAATTGAATTTTGACTGGAATGATAACGTAATTTACTTTCAAAACACGATCTTGTAACAGTATTGAGGTCCTCTCCTATCGCTGTGATGATCACTTATTGAGTTTTCGTAGAACGAGGTACGCTAACCGAGAAACCCCCTATTGGTGCGACGAGCATGAAACAGTGAATCCCGAAAAGTACAAAGTTTGACGTCTTACTGAAGTCAGAAAACAAGACTTCACCACTGCTAAAGCGAATGGGGAGTGTTTGAGAAAATCGGAGATGTGCCTTGGGCTTTTACAGATATAAAGTGAGAGGATAAGTTTAATCAATCTTAATTGTGACAACGTCACTCTGAGATTAAACGTTAGTTGTGTTACGCTATCCTCTTCTCATCAATGAAGAAATTATGCATGTTAGATCATCTTCAACAAATGGTTGTTCTTGCTACCGTGGCACACGAACAGCACTTCACTCGTGCAGCAGAGTTTTTGGGTATTTCGAAGTCTCAGGTGAGTAAGCAAATTCGATATCTGGAAGAAAGACTCGGCGTTCAGCTTGTTCAGCGTAATACACGATCAGTGTCTTTAACGGAAGCTGGTAAGCAATATGCAGCCTTTGGACGTCAAATTGTTGAAACCATGCAGGATGCAGAGGCAATGGTCGCGGGCTACCGCAACGAAATATCTGGCCGGTTAAAGATTGGCGTCGCACAATCGTTTGGAAATATGCAGATCACCCGTCTTCTTTCTTCATTCCAAGAGCTTTACCCTGCCCTTGAGTTAGAAATACATCTTTTCGATCATCGTCCTAATCTTGTTGAAGATGGGTTTGACTGTTGGCTAGCGATTCATGAACATCCACCAGAAGGCATGGTGGCGAGAAAGCTCGGTGATTGTCAGTTTCAAATTGTTGCCGCCCCTTCTTATCTTGATGTGCATGGCGAGCCCACGCATCCCGCTGACCTGCGAGAACATAACTGCATTACCTACCAAAGCGTTCAACGCACTTATGACCAATGGCCATTTCAACGAGATGGTAGCGAGCAGTCCGTAACAATAAGAGGCTCATACCGCATCAATAACGCTCCAGCCGTTTTGGAAGCGGCAAAGTCAGGCGTCGGAATTGCCTATATCGCGACGTACTTACTTGGTGATGAAATCGAAAGCGGTCAGCTGAAAGTGATCATGCCAACCTGGACACCGACAATGAAGTTACCCGTTTATGTGGTTTATCCAAGAAGGGAGTTTCTCGCGCCCAAAGTCAGACACTTCGTTGATTTTCTTTCTGAAAATATCGATATAGGCAATATCAAAAAATAGTTAATGGCCGTCACTAGAACGCCGACAATTTTTGAGAATACAGCAAAAAGGGAGTGACACTGTCACTCCCTTTTCTTATTTCATTTACCTGAACAGACAAGACGACTAGCAACAAGCCTAACTTTGTCTTTAAGATACCTGTCTTTAGATACCTGCCTTTTTATCCGTTGGCATGGCGTACATCGACCTTACAATTTGTGCAACGCCATCCGGTAGCGCCGATATCTTGCTATCAAACAATTGGCGATCGCTATCAGTAATCGACGCATGATCTTTACCTGCGGCGATATAGTTCGACGGGAACAAGTGGTAATTTTGATAAATCTGGCGGTCGATTTCAGCAGCCAGCGCATCGGGCGTTTCAAAGTCATTTCCAATCACATCACCAAAGGCAACGTGGATACGTCGTTTTTGACCGACAATACCTTGAACGATACTTTCGATGTCTTCGAACTCACCTTTTTCGTATCCACCATCTTCTTGCTTACGGTAAAGCTCATTCGCCTTTGCCGCATCACATGGGTCATTCTCGTAAGAGATGGTAATTGGAACAATACGTAGCGAAGCAATGTAGTCAGCAAAAGCAATTTTCTGACGACGACCTTCAAAGTGGAACATTTTTAGGATGGCAGGCTCGGTTTTGTCGTTGCCGTCTTTCGCTCGCCCTTCTTTTTGAGCAATCCAAACCGATTGATTCTCATCGATTGAGTGCTTGATATACGCAGAAAGTTGTCCCAAGGCTTTCATCATTTCTCTTGGGCCTTTGGCAGAACGTTTAACAATAAAGCTCTTGTTGAGCTTCATCAGTTCTGTTGCACAAGGCTTTTTGAGTAGATTGTCTCCAATCGCGATTCTTAACGTATCAAAACCATTTACGTACAAGCACCAATTGACCATCGCAGGATCCATGGCGATGTCACGATGGTTTGAAACAAACAAGTAACTCTGGTTAGGGTCTAACTTATCCAAGCCACTTGTTGTAAACCCTTCAGATGTATTTTTGATCATAGACTGCATGTAGCTTGCAACGTTCATTTGAACATCGCTGACAGTTTTGACTTTATTCCATTTTGTCAGGAGGTAGTGTTTCACTAAAGGTTTGATCAACCAACCCACAACGCCTGATAGTTTGGGGAAGCGATACTTTAGGATCGCCGAAATAAATTCTTCGTCATTAACCAAGCGCTCGATAGCACCAGGTACTTCATCATCACGATAAGGCCGAATTTCTAAAAAAGGATCATTTGTTTGAGGCACGAGACTCTACTTTCTCCGTTGAAAAACCGCGTCATTCTACGCTGATATGACTTTTCGAACATTGTTTTGGTCGCCATTCAGAACAGGTTGGAGGTCTTACCTCCCTTACTTTTCATCAAATCGTATCAAATTGTACGTTAATCGCTCGATAAGATTCTCACCGCTTGATCTAGGTAACAAAACAAAAGACTATGTGCGCGTCAGATCAAGAGAAATATGCCATGAAGCAAGCCATCGAATTTAATCACTACCACGCCAAAACCATGATCATCGGAGCACGTAAAAAGCAGCCTTTTGCAAGCTATGTGTTTGTGCATAAAGGTACGGCGTTAGTTAGGCTCGGAAAACATGAACTTCCAATTTGTGCCGACCAAGGTTTTTGGTTGCCAATGGAGTGTCTCAGTGCAATCACTGTTTTGAAAGGCTCCGAAGTTTCAACCTTAAACTTCTCAGTCCGTTCGATTGCTTCTTTACCGACTCAAGCCGGTTTTGTTGAATCATCGTCTTTAATAAAAGGCATTGTGGAACAGTTAGTCGAATACCAAAAGCGTAATGAAGAACAGTGGGATAGTCCTCACGGAAGACTGCTTCGCTGCGCAAGAGACTTCTTGTCGACCTCGATGCCTTCAGATTGTAATACCGATGTATTCCGCCATTTATTGTCGTCACTAGATGCCTTGAACAAAGGTCATGCTTTGTCAGACACTCAACGCGACGAATTAAAGCGAGCACTTGGAATTTCTGACGACGATATCGCGATTCAGTTGCGCGTTCGCGAATGGGTTCGCCTTCATAAGTCAGGGCGCACATTTGCTAAAATTGCTGCCGATGTGGGTTTGTTAGAATCTGAAGTTAGCCAATTGCTCGAACACATTGCAGGTATTAGTTAGGGCAGGCGCCCTAACCGTTTCATTCAAATCGTTAGATAGTTCGATAACGTAATTATTGAATGGGAACCTGCATTTGTAGCAAAATCTCGGTGTTGGTGTCTTCATGCCAGCGCATATCAAACCGATACCGAGCATCACTGATATTTGAATCCGTACTAAAACTGAAATTCAAACCATGATTCAGAATCCAATCTTCAGTTGAACTGTCTTTTAGTGACAATCCTTGGTACTCGTCTGGCTTCCAAACACCAAATCCGTAATAAGAGTTACCCGTCGTGGTCGTTAAATACTTCGGCGCATCTAAGCCGTATTTCCAGCCATCCCAAATCGAAGGTAGCACAGTATCTTCAATCGACCATTCAATAACACTGGCTTCGTAGGATTGGGAAAAGTTAATTTGGTAAGCCCCTCCATCTTGAAGAGAAGAAGGTGATCGTAAGTTCAAGCGCGTTTCATCAATGGCAGCATGAGAAAGTGACGCTGTCACTAATGTTACAAAAGATACGCCAATTATTTTAATTTTTATAGTCAAAGGGAACATATTACCCTATCAAATGATGATAACGGAGGTACAAGACGCACCTCCAAATCGAAAAGATATATTGTTGTCGTTCTAGTATTTCTTTTTAAGAAATCACTTAGCTAACGCAAAGTAATGCTTACACAAGAAAGTCTTGATATTTAATCTTTGCGGCAACCGATGGAGTTGTCAGACTATCAATACTTGATCCATTCTCTAGTTTGTTTCGAATGTCTGTGCTTCTTACGGGAACCACTTCTGGGCAAGCAAGCACGCTCCATCTGCGCACAATATCTACAGAACGAAAAAACTTGTTAAAGCTTAAAAAATTATCAGGCCCCAGTACAAACGTGAGTTCCGAAGTGGGATATTGGTTCTGAATATGTTCCATTAATGCCCATGTCGTCACGGCACTGCTTTGCCCTAGATTTTCCTCGTCCGTGCACAGTGACAAATTGCGACATTCAACATCGCCAATAAATCCCTCAACCCATTGGCAACGTTTAGTGAAGTCTGCCATTTTCTTACCCCAGGCATGCGAATAGCTCGGGACAAGCAGTACAAGGTCAAAATGAGAGAGGCGTTGCAATACGCTTAGATGCCCAAGGCTGGGTGGGTTAAACGCACTTCCAAAGATGGCGATTCGTTGAGGTCTATCCATGTTTCTCTGCATTGTTCTTTTTTGACAAAGGTTTATCTATTGATACTTAATCGAGCCTCAAGGTTCAATCAATTTTTCATATCGGCCTTATTAAGTGAGTAATTTATCTACAGACTCACACTATTGTCTATTCTTGCCAGCAAAAACCTCCTAAACACGCGCAATTGGGTCTAAATTTCAATCAATGGCACCATCCCTTATTGAATGTTCATGATTTTGCTCACAAGATATTGCAGAATAGACAAAACGTGTTTACGAGGAACCCCACGACATGGAACAAGCGATCCGCGCAGAAATGCGAGTACTCCCAACAATCGACCCTGCTTTTGAAGCACAACGCCGTATCAACTTCATAAAGAAGCGTCTTATCGATTCAAGAACGCGCTCATTGGTGCTTGGGATTAGTGGTGGTGTTGACTCTTCAACTTGTGGTCGTCTTGCGCAATTGGCGGTAGACCAGTTAAACCAAGAAACTGGCACTGAAGATTACCAATTTATCGCTGTGCGTCTTCCTTACGGCATTCAAAAGGACGAAGATGAAGCACAACTGGCATTGAGCTTTATCTCTCCTTCACAATCTGTAAGTGTGAATATAAAAGATGGTGTTGATGGTATTCATGCCGCTACGTTAAGTGCCTTAGATGGTACCGGACTGACACCGACAGACAGCGCCAAGCTAGATTTCGTTAAAGGTAATGTCAAAGCGCGTGCTCGTATGGTCGCACAATACGAGATTGCTGGCCTTGTGGGCGGCTTAGTGTTAGGCACTGACCATTCAGCTGAGAATATTACTGGTTTCTACACCAAGTTCGGTGACGGTGCCTGTGACCTTGCACCACTGTTTGGTTTGAGTAAACGTCAGGTTCGCCAACTTGCACAACATTTAGGTGCGCCAGACGTACTGGTCGTCAAAACACCGACAGCTGACTTGGAAGAACTTGATCCGCAAAAAGCCGATGAAGATGCGTTGGAGCTAACTTATGATGAGATTGACGATTTCTTGGAAGGCAAAGATGTGGCTCAACGCGTGACAGAACGATTGGTACATATTTATACCGTGACTCAACATAAGCGTCAGCCAATCCCTACCATCTACGATGACGAGTAAGCGGTCATAACGTGAAATGATTGCTTACTGATAAACAACAAACGCGCCTTGATGGCGCGTTTATTTTTGCATGCTATACATTGGTCGTTTGATCAATAGCGACCAATTTTATCGCCTACTTCAATCAGCATATCAAGCTCCCACCAAATCATTTCACATAGTCCATAACGATATGTGGCCTTCCGAAACGCTGCATGCTCTGACTGATACATGGCATATTTACCACGGTGGAAAAGTCGACACGCTTTGACGTTAGCGAGCCTATCACATGCCTTTACAATGAGGGCTAATCTTGCAGATTCTTCGGACTCATCTAGTTGAACTAATCGCTGATGAAGTTGCTGTTTTTTGGTTTTCCGATCCCCTTGCAATGGATCAGTTACATAGCTAACAGACAATGCGATTGATTCACCGAAGTCATGTACCAACTCGTCAACACTAGTTGTTGTGTCTTCAAGAACATCATGCAGTTGGGCAACGATCATCGCATTGATGCCAAATGGCTGTGCCAGTCGTTCGACATCGTCTAGGTGAACGTAATAAGGGAATTCGCCATAACGTTGTCCTTCATGGCGGGATCTTGCAAATGATTTGGCGAGCAACAAACGGTTGTTCAAAGCGATACCCAAAACGTTAATATGAACAGTAAATCACCATATACCCAAACAACCTGAAGATGCTCGATTTTAGGTTGTTTGGGTATAGAATAAATAAGTGATTCCAATATTCATAGATTATCGCTAGGAATATAAAAAAGAAAACGGCCAATTATTGGCCGCTTTCACATTAATCATCTTTTTTTGATGCTTCGCGCTCTCGGATTTCATTCGCCACTAACATAATGGCTTCTCCGCTACTCATGCCTTGCGCCATCAATGCGTGAATACGATCTGCTGCAACTTGCTGCTCTTCATGCGTCAATCTTGGCATACTGCTCATACGCGACCCCAAATTCTTTCGTTAAGAAGCCGCGTATTCTACTGCCCTAGCCTTGCAATGTCACCTTAGAAGGTAAAAGAGAGTTGCGCAGAACCGCCGTAGCTGTTGTTGTCACTGAACTGAGCAGCGAGATCGAAGTGAACGGTGTTGAAAGGAGACAAACCTAAGCCCATCGTTAGTGTTCCGTCCAACGTATCTTCTAGGTCTTCGATGTAACCACCTCGCACTTGCGCCCAGCCCCAAGCATCAAATTCGGCGCCCAGGCGAATGAGTTGGGTGTTATCTTTAATTGCAGGTCCACTGGTTGCAGTAAAACGCTTTTGCTCGTTCAAATCGATATCAACAGCGACTGTAAAAAGATGAGTAACAAATGCCCCACCGACCGTATACAAAGGGCCAATTTCATAGGTGTAATCTCGGGTGAAGTTCACCGTCTTAATATCTTTCTCAATCAGGTTTTTCGCGGCAAAACCTAACCGGAGAGGTCCACTTTGCCAAGCGGCACCGAGATCGATATTAAATGCACTTTCTTCTGTTTGGTTCGCATCTGAATCCCAATCGTCAGCCTCAAAGTCATTGATCGAAACTTCATAATGATAGGTGTAGTATTTCTGCGATTTAGGTGTAACACCAAGTGCGATTCGCTGACCAGCCAATTCAACGTTACCCGCCAGTGCGAGGCCCACATCAACCACGCCAAACGCCAAAACGCGCGCTTTAGATGTCAATGTTGGTGCTTGGCCTGAACCGACATTCTCTATGGCTGTGATATCTGCATCTTCCACTTCCGGGATAATCACCGCTTCGGTGTAGCCTTTAACATAGAAGTTACCTGAAATGGTCGATGTGGGTATCGCTATCGCCCCACCAACCCCACCACTGGCATAAGCCACTTTATTTTGCAGATTTTCAAGGGCATTGGCCGTTGCCGATATGTTATCTGGATTCTGAGGGTCGTTTGAAAAGCTATCAAATACTCCGCCAAAGTCTTCCAACGCATCGACAAATTCATCAGGATCACGATACTGAATACCAATAACGGGAAGCAATATGCCAAATGCCGCTTCAGGTTCTAAAGCCACCAATGCGGGATTATGAAAACCGGCGGTTAAATAACTGGAAGCCGCGGTGCCCGCTCCTCCCATCGCATCTATTCGTGTATCAATACTGTAGTTTGCTGCAAAAGATGATGCAGACACTAAAGCCAAACTCGTCGCGACTATGCTTTTCTTCATAACCCTGAATTCCATGTCTAAATGTCGATGAAATGGAGACTCATACCCGTGCTCGCACACGCTATCTCTCTGTTTAATTACTAAAATAATGGTAGTCGACGAAATGAATCACAATGGAGACATGTGCCAAAGATGTGACACCACTCATGAGCATGAGAGTGAATGAAAGGGATTGAAGAGATTGAGGAAGTGTTATTAATCCAAGTGATCTTAATCGAAAGGGTTCAACTTGGTTGGGTATGAGGCGAAAAGCGTCATTGGGGAAGGTGCGCTTATTCAGCCGTATTCTTGATTGAGAACTCTTTTAGATCAATGTCAGGCAAATCAATGGACCTTGCAATACGCTGCACGTCTTCAAACAAAATCGCACCCTGCCATCTTCTTTCAATCAGAGCGACGGAAAACCAATATTGCCCATTAGGCACATCGATAACAGGTAACGATGTAGGCAGATTTTTGTCCTTCTCTTCAGACCATATTGGCGCTTCATCTGCATCAGATTGTTGATACAAATTCATCGATAGGAATGGTCGTGGACATGTACTTTTCAAATCAGTAGTTGGGGCGATACGCCAACTTCTGCTGTCCATCCAACTTATTTTTTGTGTCGCGTCTGGCTCGCCAATCAATACCCAAGAAGACCAGCTTTCACCTTCGCTAGACGTTAGAGCAAGCTTATAGAGCCCCGCATGAACCATGCCCGAAACAGCATCAAATTCAAGTTTGAATTGATTCCCGCTCTCTTCATCCATATCGGACAGAATTAACGATTTTTCAGGCCACTCTGCGAAAGACAGTTTTGATACGCCAGTTTTAGAACTGCCATAGATTGAAAATTGATAGTAGACGCGGTTCGGTGTTTGCACTGTCTCTCTGCGTATGACAATGCTTTGTAACCAACTCGGCAGAGACAAACTGCTTAGACTTCTCCCACAATCTTCACTGATCGCCAACGACAATAAATCAGTGAGATGATCATGTTCTGTTTGTGTTTTGTTTTGTTGCCAAGCTTCAACCATTGCATCGAAGCTCTGAGCGGTATTCCCTTCCAATAGACGTTGGTGAGCGGATGTCAGTGCATCAGCGCCACTGAACCAAGCTGCCAATGCATGGGCTGGCAGTAACAGGGTCATCGTCAATGTAATGGATTGAATTACCGCTCGAACCATCAGTGATTTTTCATCCTGTAACCCACGCCCCGAAGTGTTTCGATTTCAATCTCTGGTAGCTTTTGGCGAAGTTGAAGAACATGAGTATCCACCGTGCGAGTGGTTGGATAGTGGTTATAACCCCACACTTGATCTAACAGTTCGTCACGCGTAAATACGCGACCCGCATTTCTCGCCAAAAAAGCGACCAGATCGAATTCTGTGCGCGTGAGTATCACTTCATTTTCACAGTAAATAACACCGCGTGTGGCTAAGTTGATTCGTAAAGCGCCCACCACAATATCATCCGCTTCCGATTCTTCCTCTTCAGACGCAGGCTTACGCAAGTGAACGCGAACACGCGCGAGCAACTCTGCTTCAGCGAAAGGCTTAGTCATATAGTCTGTTGCACCAGAATCTAGGCCACCGACACGATCACGAACAGAAACCATGGCAGTTAACATGATGACTGGAACATCTTTAATCTTCTTCCAGTTAGGAAGCCAAGTCATCGAATCGCCGTCAGGTAGCTGTCGGTCTAACACGACTAAGTCTGCGTCAGCCCACAATGCTTCTACTTTACTCGCTCTATCGGCGTATAAGCATTTGTATCCGTTTTGCTCTAGGCTGGCTAAAAGACCATCAGCCAAGTTTGCGTCATCCTCAACGAGCAACAGTGTCGTTTGGGTCACAAGGTATCTCCAAAATAAATGTAGTTGGAGGGCCAACAAGTCTTAACTTGCCCCCCATCCTTTCAATCATTGATTCAACTATCGTCAAGCCAAGCCCTAAGCCTTGAGCACTAACAAAAGGTTTGCGAATCGTTTTCCAGTCTTTTCCGGTCAACTTTCCTTGATCCTGAACTTGGATCTTAAGTAAACCGTGGCTAATTTCGGCAACCACCTTAACAGGCGCTACACCATATTTCTTTGCATTGCTTATAAGGTTGTCTAATGATGTCGTCAACCAATAAATGTTAACTGCAACAGTACCATCTTCTTTGACAAGCAATTCAACGTCACGTTCTTCACAAAGGTAACCAAGCCATTCTGCAAGGGATGGTATTTCCTCTCTCACCAATTGCTGCTGATTTGATTGCAAGTAATCTTTGCTTGCCTCGGCCAATTGCTTCAAACGCATGGAGTCTTCACACAAACGACGAAATTCGTCATACAGTGGCTCGGGCAGACTATCAAATTTACGGCGAAAACCTTCAACCGTCATCGATAAGCTCGCAATCGGTGTGCGCAATTCATGCGTTAGGATCTGAAGCACTAACATGCGCTCTTGCATCAGTCGACGCTGAACCGTCCATCGGTTGAACACCCAACCCGCTATCCAAAAAAGGTTGATCACCGCCAGTGCAAAGACCAGTTGCGACCAGTAAGACGGAGCTTGTTCTAAATTCCAACAAACATTGCCAATCCGCGATAAACAATACCCGTTGTCGCTTGTTGGAGACGCGACCAAGTCATGTTGTTCTATAAGCGGAAGCCATACTTCGGATCCATAGATCTGATACTGACCACCCGTTCTTACCCAGAGCTCTTCACCAGACAATATGGATTCCGCGCCGCCATTAAGCGCCATGATACCGGTTTCCGGCATTCGCTGAAGTTTACCGAGTAACCTATCAGGTGGCGCCAATAAGCGTTCTTTAATGTGGAAAAACCTCAGTAACTCATCTCTGCGCTCTGGGAATTTATCGACATATTTGTTTGCATAGCTTCCCCCTCCCGGATGGATGAGATTTGAACGAGAAAACCACACCGACGGCAGCCGTGTGTTAAAACACAGAGCACGAGTAAACACTAAAGGGTCTGTGACCAAAGGGCTAACAGGCCAAGCACCTTTACATTTTTCCGACGCTTGGTAGAGCCGTTTAAGATCTTTCAACGGATATTGTGAAGACTGAGGTAGCAAGCTGTCTGGGACAAGTAGCGGTTTAGGATATTCACTGTGAATGGAGTTTAACGCATACGTTGCCATCGGCGGCTCTGCTAAGAGTGACGACCTAAAGGCACTGAGCTGTTCAGAGAATGAGCCGCTTGCCAATACCTGAGGACTGACGATGGCTAGAATGATGAGAAGAAACGTTCGCATGGCGAGAGAATATCATCAAAATATGACTAATTGTCAGTACTTTGTCAGAGTCTCACAAAATAAGAAAAGGCCAGCATTCGCTGGCCTCGTATTCACTGTGAGTCAAAATGTAAGCGTTAAAATCAAATCGCTTTAGCGATTGCCTCAACACTTTCTTTTGCATCACCAAATAGCATCGCTGTGTTCTCTTTAAAGAACAATGGGTTTTGAACACCCGCGTAGCCTGTGTTCATTGAGCGCTTAAATACAATCACGTTCTTTGCATTCCACACTTCAAGAACCGGCATGCCCGCGATCGGGCTATTTGGATCTTCCATTGCTGCTGGGTTAACGGTGTCATTAGCACCTATGACCAATACCGTATCTGTTTCTGGGAAATCCTCATTGATTTCATCCATTTCCAACACGATGTCATAAGGTACTTTCGCTTCAGCCAACAATACGTTCATGTGTCCAGGTAGACGACCCGCTACAGGGTGAATACCGAAACGAACATTGATGCCTTTTGCACGAAGCTTAGCGGTGATGTCGTGCACTGGGTATTGCGCCTGAGCAACCGCCATGCCGTATCCCGGTGTGATAATCACTGAGCGTGAGTCTTTCAACATTTCAGCCACTTCTTCGGCCGAAATTTCTCTGTGCTCGCCGTATTCAACGTCGGTCGCAGTGGAAACTGTCTGACCGAAACCACCCGCGATCACGCTGATGAAAGAACGGTTCATTGCCTTACACATGATGTAAGAAAGAATCGCCCCCGAAGAACCCACCAATGCGCCTGTGACGATCAGTAGGTCGTTTGCCAGCATGAAACCTGCCGCTGCCGCTGCCCAACCTGAGTAAGAGTTCAGCATTGAAACCACAACTGGCATATCCGCACCACCGATGGATGCAACCAAGTGATAACCAAACGCAAAAGCAATTAAGGTCATAATGATCAGAGCAAACAGGCTGCCATCCGCCTTCACGAAGTAAAGCATCAACAGTGTTGAAACCACAATCGCAGCCAAATTCAGCTTGTGCTTGTGTGGAAGGTTTAACGCTGAAGACGAAATAATGCCGCGTAGTTTACCAAAGGCAACAATCGAACCTGTAAAGGTTACCGCACCGATGAAGACACCCAAGAACACTTCCACCATATGGATAACGTGCTCAGTGTGCGCGAATTCGCCGCTGTATTCTGGCGGAGCTAGAAAACTGTTGAAACCAACAAGAACCGCCGCCATACCTACGAAGCTGTGAAGTACAGCAACGAGTTCTGGCATTTCAGTCATTTCAACTTTCTTGGCGTAGTAAATACCAATGGCACCACCAATGATCATCGCAATGATAATCCAAGTTATGCCTTGTGAGTATGGGCCAAAGATAGTTGCTATCAATGCAATCGTCATACCCGCGATACCGTAATAGTTACCGGCTCTCGCTGACTCTTGTTTGGACAATCCCGCCAAACTCAAGATAAAAAATAGTGCCGCAACAATATATGCCGCTTGTGCTAGTCCTGCAGACATTCCTTGTTACTCCTCTTAATCTTTACGGAACATTTCAAGCATGCGCTTGGTGACGGTAAATCCGCCAAAAATGTTGATGCTTGCAATGAGAACCGCAATAAATGCGAGGAAAGAAACAACACCATTGCCTTGACCGATTTGCAGCAACGCGCCCACAACAATAATGCCCGAGATCGCGTTGGTGACAGACATCAACGGTGTATGCAGCGCATGGGTGACATTCCAAACGACGTAGTAACCAACAACACATGCCAATACGAATACGGTGAAATGCGACAAAAATGCTGGTGGCGCAACGGAAGCAACCCAACCAAACGCACCCAACGCAGCAACCAAACCAACCAGTTTTTTCACTGGAGATGTCGGCTGTTCTTCTTTCACGGCTTTTGCAGCTGGCGCTGCTTCAACTTTCGCTTGAGGCTGAGCAGACACTTGAATTGGAGGAGCAGGCCAAGTGATTTCGCCTTCCTTAACGACTGTTACACCGCGAAGTACAACGTCTTCGAAATCGATGTCGATGTTACCGTCTTTCTCTTTACACAGAAGCTTCATCAGGTTGACAAGGTTCGTGCCGTAAAGTTGGGAAGATTGGGTAGGTAGGCGGCTGACCATGTCTGTGTAACCAACGATTTTCACGCCATTATCCGTTACAACGACTTTGTCTGCTTCGGTATATTCACAGTTACCACCGTTAGCTGCAGCGAGATCGACAATCACGCTACCCGCACTCATTGAATCCACCATTTCTTTCGTGATCAATTTCGGTGCTGGGCGGCCAGGAATAAGCGCCGTTGTAATAATGATGTCTACATCTTTTGCTTGTTCTGCATATAGCTCTGCGGCCTTGCGATTGAAGTCGTCTGACATTTCCTTCGCATAACCATCGCCACTGCCCGCTTGTTCTTCGAAAGCAACTTCGAGGAACTGCGCGCCCATACTTTCTACTTGTTCTTTCACTTCAGGGCGAACATCAAAAGCACGGACGATAGCGCCAAGACTGCCTGCCGCACCAATGGCGGCAAGACCCGCGACGCCAGCGCCAGCAACGAATACTTTTGCCGGTGGAACCTTACCTGCGGCGGTGATTTGACCCGTAAAGAAACGACCAAACTCATGGGCGGCTTCTACAACAGCACGGTAACCGGCGATGTTAGCCATTGAACTCAACGCATCTAGCGCTTGTGCACGTGAGATACGTGGCACGGCATCCATAGCAAGAACGTTGATTTTCTTTGAGGTGAGTTGCTGCATCAGTTCTTCATTCTGGGCTGGCCAGATAAAGCTCACAAGGGTGGCCCCTTCTTTGATGCGCGCTATTTCGTCAACACTGTCATCTGCATTTTTCACAGGCGCGTTAACTTTGAAGATGATGTCTGACTGCCAAACGGTATCGGCATCAGTCACTGTTGCTCCAGCCTGCTCGAAAGCAGCGTTGTCAAAACTTGCTAGTAAACCAGCATTATTTTCTACAACAACCTCGAAGCCCATTTTGATCAACTGCTCAACCGTTTTAGGGGTAGCAGCCACTCGCGTCTCGTGCGCAAGTATTTCTTTTGGAACACCAATTTGCATAGTAAGTCCCTGACTATTGGCAATGGAAGTGATTTGTTTGTATCGAACTGAAAAGGCTTAATCAAGCGATTTGTAGTAAAAATACAAAAATAATCAGTAACAAGCGTAAAACAAAATAAATCTTAATGACTTTTAGTAATAAAATAACGTCATTTATTTGTGGACAGAGGTCATACCTCCGCAATAGCGCTAATGTTAAAGTACTGATTAGATGTTAATTTCGCTGCAAAACTTTATGATCAAACAAACTTTCAGTCTGAATACCAACACTTGGTGTACTTTTTTACCTGAAGTGAAGCAATTTGCGTTGATCTCAATCATCTAGCTAAACATTCTTTCGCCCATCTGATCGATAAATAGTTGAGACTTTTTAATCATCAGGTCGGTAGCTCCGGCTTCGCTTGGAAGCAGATCTGAGCGAATGAAATTGTGTGTTTTGATCTCGCCATCGAACTCTTTACAAATACGACCGCAAATTCTGAATTGACCACCCTCAGACTTTGGTTCTGGATAGATTGAATATCCTTTGTATTCCGTTGGTTCAATTTGCTTACTTGGTTTTTCACTGTCGCCAAACAGCCAGCTAAACAATCCCACTTAATGTCCCTCTCAATGTTTACGGTATGGTAAACATACTGACGAAGTGCAGTGATCTTGTCTATACCAAACAACCTGAAGAATACCTTCCTTAAAGCGAGTTTACTGACACTTTGTTCGGTGTTGTCCCTTTTTGATCAGGCTCACTACCTCAGCAAAGGGACGCCTTGATCATCGCGCGAGTCAATTTCGCTGAATCCTAGATCTTCTGGTTGTTTGGGTATATTGATTTAAGGGCACAGTATGGGCAAATAGGCAGGTATTATTGAAGGGTGTTAAGCAAACGGCATTTCTCAAAAAGAGAGGTTGCCACAGCGGCTAAAAACAAAAAACGCCGGTTCGTCACCAGCGTTTTATAAATCGTATCGGATGTCTTACAAATTGCAGTGTAAAAATTAACGGATTAGCCCGATATCGCGCTTAATGTGTTCTGGCAAGTCGTTGGTTGAACGAATCGCTTTGTTTACATCGTGCTTGCGCAGTACGTCCTTCGCATGGGCAATCAATCCTTTGAAAGTAACCGCATAGTTTTTTTGCACTTTTTCAACAGAAGTCATGGACGGGCCAAAATCTACAAACTGCGTCATTGTTGCCTCACTATGTGATTGTCTTTTCGAAACAAATAGTAGTCATAAACTAAGCGTTTATGAAATGACATTAATTACTCATTAAGATTAGATTTTCTAATGTGACTGCTAATTTCGAGGTCCCCCAACACGCTGTTCATAGACGATGCGCAAAGTGTTAAGCATTGAAACCTTAGCGCTACGCATTAACTAATTTTATTTATCATTGCATTTTCATTCTGGTAACATCTTGCTTTAACAACTGCGCTTGAGGCGATTTTGCTCTCCTTCATATCTAAACACTCATCACTTCTACTTTTACTTGCAGCCTTCGTCGGTTTTGTATTTCCCACGCAATCAGCAGCTGCACTTCCCTATTTGCCTTATGTATTGTTTGCCTTGATGCTTTTTACACTGATGGGCATCGATCAACGTATGTTGGTAAAAGCGCTGTTTAATCGTTCTGCTTGGGGGTATTCATTAGTTCATGGCGGAGTGACCACGTTCATCGTTTCATGTGTCGCTTTAGCATTTGGAGCGAGTACAGAACTGCTTTTGGCTGTGACGGCTGTGTGCGCGACAGGTAGCTTATTTGCCACCCCAGCAATTGTGCGTTCAATGGGGTTTGAACCTTTAACCGCGATGGCTTTTACTATTGCTAGCACCTTAATGATGCCAATCATTTTATATCTTAACCTTGCGGTATTCAGTGGTGACGACTTCTCGCTCGATTTACAAAGCTACTGCTTACGAATGGTCATATTCATATTCGGCCCAATGGCAATGGCTTACTTCATCCACAAGAATGTCGCAAAGAGTCACCTCTCCCGTATTCACAGTAAACTTGCGCAGTTTACGATTATTTTGGTCTTCAGTTTCCCATTTGGTTTATCCGGTCAATTTCGCCTGCTTTGGGACAATAACAGGGACTTCGCCATCAATATGCTGTTTTTGGCAGTGGGCATTTGCGTATTGTTCTTCGTGATTGGATTACTTTTTTACTGGCGCAAGGGGAAAGAGCAAGCCTATGTGGCTGCGATTACGTCGGGGAATAGAAACGTGTTACTAACTTACTCGGTAGCAGGCGTTTTTTTGGGTCCCTTGTACTTACCCCTCATCGGTGCGTTACAACTGCCCATCTACTTGCAACCTATTGTTGTCAAGTTTTTACTCAAACGAATACCTTAACGCTAATTAGGCACAACCGTGAATTAACACGTTCACAGTAATGCTTCATGATCCTAAACTAGCAAGATTCCGAGATGCCATGTATTGTTTGGTGGGCCCAACCAATCTGTAATATCTGTAATATCTGGCATTTTGGGTGAAAGCGGCAATTCAGCCGCTCACTACCGGAACAAAATAGACTAACGATAGCCAAGCACTTACCCAAAAAGCGATCAATCCAAAGTCTAACCAATCACGTTTCTCTATCATGACGTTATTCCTTCTTGTCGTATCTCTGCCTTAATTCTTATATCGACAACTCAGTTAATTACTTAAATGAATTGTGCGTATAAGTATTGAGTCCTTCGCATAGCGTTTTAACGCCTTCATTTCATAGACGGCAAAAACTCGCCATGTTTCCCAAACAATGCAATTTTTAGGCACATTTGTGATTTAGAACTCAAAAAACAGGAAGGTAATTGAAGATAGCGGCACGAATCGCCGCTAAATCAACCGATTAGTTGGAATGCTAATCTGAGGAACAAACAGGACAAGGGACATAATTCGCGCAAGTGGTCGGCATCACGGCAAGGGATTCTTGCGCTCTGGCATACTCGATAAAGCTCTCTGACAAGGTGACGTCAATAGAGAACGGAGGCTCTGCGAGATGTTTCAACGAGTCGTAGCCCTCTTTACCTTGCGAAGTATAAGCCGATGAAACAACGGTATAAACGCTATCGGGCTCTATGGCTAGCCATTCGCCATCTTGATTAAGGTACTCAAGAACCGTAATGCGTTCACCTTTTGGCTTGTCACATTCGTAGCGGTAATTTAGACCCGCAGTATATGGAAAGCTTCCATCACCCGTACCTTCAATACAGTTGTTCGTTGCGTTATCGATCGCCCCTTCGAGGGCTTGCATCACCTGAAGCCCTGTCGGCTTATACAACATCAGATCGATAGCAAAAGGCAACAGACGACCCGCCACTTCTGCAGCAGTCAACTTGCCTTGCTCTAAACTGACACGCACACCACCTGCATTATGAATGGCAAAGTCCACTTGGTGACCGCGCTCGCGAGCCGCATACAAGAAGCCTTCACATACTAGCGGTGCGATTTCGCTTCCCCCTTTCTCATCGGGAACACGAATATGACGCAAACGAGCTGGTAATCGAGTGACAACGTCACTCTTTAATTTCTCAACGGCTGGCTTATATCGCTCATTTAGGACTGTTTTTATCTCTTCATCACCACGGCAATGGAGGACATTAGGTTGTTGCGCCAAGTACTCTTTCGCTAGGGTAAATGCTTCTGCGGGTAAACGTTGATCCCATGAAGCGTCCATGGCCAAGCTGCGTCCCAGCATCAGATAGTTACCGCCACTGTAATCAGACACTCTACCTTGCGCATCTAGCGTAACGCGTAACTTACCCAGCGCAAAAGAATGACAGCCCGCTTGTACCACCAGCGTGTCCTGAATTAATCGCCCATATGACCCCATGTCACCTAAGCCGAGGTTACTAAAGTCCCCTTGCAATACGTGGCTGTGACCACCAACGATGACAGAAAGCCCATCAACCTCTTCTGCCATTTTTAAGTCCTGATCGTAACCAAGGTGGCTAAGCAGAATGATGTGATTAGTGCCAAGGTGCTGTTTGATGTGCGCAACGGTATCCACAATCGTTTGCTTGGCATTCATGAACGGCGTATCAGCATCAGGCATCGCGATGTCAGCCATCTTGTCGAGAGCAACACTAAATATCGCGACATTCTGATCGCCAAACTGCTTGAGCATCACACTCGCGATCTTGTTAACGGGGTCGTATGGAAGCAGTTGACGCTTGCCCTTCACAGGGCACGGTTTTTGATCGCACTCATTGCTGACATCCCAATTTCCTGCAAGTAGTGGGAAATTGATTTGGTCAAGAAGGCGCGACACGGATGCGTTGCCAAGATCGAGCTCGTGGTTGCCTAACGCCATGGCATCAGGCCGAAGTAAATTGAGCATTGTGGCATTGGCTTCGCCTTTAAAAAGGCTGTAATACAAGGTGCCTTGAAAGCAATCCCCCGCATGTAGAAACAAGAAACCATCTGTTGTTGACGTCGTTTCTTCTTTGAAAGATTTAACCACGGAAGAAATACGCGCAAATCCGCCGACATTTGCATAGATGCGTTCATCGAGACCAGGAATTGCCAATGACATAGGCGTCGGTTCGAAATGGGAGTGGGTATCATTGATGTGCGCGATAGCAAGCGTTATGGACGTGAAGTTAGGCATGATTTCCTTTATGCGTTTCACAAAACAAGAGTGTATCAAACTCTGAGTCTAGAGAACACATATCACAGTTTTGTTGCAACTCACTTTATTAACCCCAGCAAGGACTACCATCAAGGCCAGCCAGCACAAGGCTATTGCCTCTTTATTATGGGAATTGAGGGTAACTAAATTAGGGGATTTGAGGGTAACTAAACGCAATAAATGAGAAGAATTTCATCGCTCCACCAAGCAGCAAACTGATCATGGCGGCATACCACCATTTCATTTCTTCTGTTGAGAGACTTTGGATATTGAAGAGAACGACATTCAACCGATGCCATTTATGGGTTCGAAAAGCATATTGGAAAGCACACCGCACCAGCATCACTAATCCTGTGACCAACAGAACTGTTTCAATCGCGTGTGCAATGACTGGCAGCAAACCGTGTACCTACCTTTTTCCTCGAATAGTGAAAATAGTACAAAAGGGCAGCGAATATTCAACGTTTTATTCACATTGAAATGAGAGTTCGTGAAGTCAGATGAATAATCCGATCATAAACACGAAGGTGCACATCGATGATCATTCAATGATGAAAAGGAACAAAAGGGCAACACCCGTGCCCTTTATACCCAGCGTTCTTTACTCAATCGGTTAATACGCCATTCTGGTAGTCGCGAACAGCTTGGTTAATTTCATCCATTGAGTTCATCACAAACGGTCCGTAGTGCACCACAGGTTCATCAATAGGTAGACCCGACAGAATCAGCGCCCCGGCATCTTCTGAAGCAGTAAGCTCTAGTAAGTCCCCTGCCGAAAGCTGAACCATGTGTCCTTGATTAACTAACTGGTTTGCAATATCAATCGTTCCTTTATAGACATACATGTTCATTTGATAGTCTGATGGCACCGCTAGTTTGCGCGTTTCACCCGCACTTGCACGCCAATCCGCAATAAATGTTTCAACGCCTGTCGATTGTAGAGGTCCAACAACTTCCGCAGTGTCTTCAGTCGCGCTTCCAGAAATCACGCGTAGAAGGTTGTTCTCTGTCCCGTATTCATTGATTTCGGGCGCTTGAAAATCATGATATTGCGCTGGATTCATTTTCTTTGCCGCAGGCAAGTTAATCCAAATTTGGAATCCGTGCAGCTCACCATCATTCATGATAGGCATTTCGCTATGAATCACGCCTTTTCCTGCAGACATCCATTGAGCGCCACCACTACTCAGCTCGCCGACATTCCCCATATGGTCTTTATGCTGAAAATGCCCTTTCAACATATAGGTCAGTGTTTCAATACCACGGTGAGGATGCGGTGGAAAACCACCAACGTAATCATCCGGATTGTCGCTTTTCAATTCATCGATCATCAAGAAAGGGCTGAATTTCGAATCGTTAAATCCATGTACACGACTGATTTTAACGCCGTCTCCATCTTTTGATGCATGAGATCGAATAACGCGCAGTACTGTTCTGATATTCATAACTTTCTCCTTAATTAGCGTTATTCTAGTGCTGGGTGGAGCGTAAAAAAACTAGGCTACGAGGAACAAGTTGTTCTGATTTTTCGAACAATCACTGGTTGTTTATCACGATAAACAAAGGATATTGCTTCTCAGCACGTAAATTATTTGCTGTTCCCACGAGTACATCTTTGATACCTATACCCTAAGAGCCCCCTAACAACCGACTAACAAACTGAAGGAGCTTGAGGGAAATCTTCCGGTTCAAGTTATGAATACGCGATAGAAGGAAGTTACTCAGCGTGTAGCTAAGGGCAAATGTACAATTCAAGGATGAATTTAATGATCGAATGGAAAGCCAATCACCTTTGGTATCATGACGATAATTTCCGTTGTTTCGGCGTCGATATCGGGCAACGAATGGCGGTCATACGTCTGGCTGATGGCGAATTGTTGGTGCATAACCCCTGTGAGTTAACAGAACAACTCAAAAGCCAAATCAATGCGCTTGGCAAAGTACGTTGCGTCACGACAGCCAACCACACAATGCATCAATCATTGTCAGACTGGTGGCTGACATATTCAGAAGCGTATTTCTATTCTGCTCCTGGTCTTGCCACGAAACGTTCTGACATTGGGTTTGATGGCGAACTAACGTCAAAGTCTTCCCCTGTGTGGCGAAACCAACTCTATCAAACTGTTTTACGTGGCAATGATCAGCGTGAAGATGTCGTTTTCTGTGACCCAATAAGCCGAACGCTTGTCATTGGAGAAAGCATTATGCTTTTGAACAAAGGATGTCTAATACGGAAACTGGTGGGCAAATCAACAGGGTGTCACATCCATGCCCGTGTTCCTTTCTATGAGAGGTATCGTGTCACCGATCCCAAGCTGCTACGGCGTTCTCTTCAAGAAATACTCACGTGGCCTTTTGACCATATCCTTCCGGTTCACGGCGACCCCATCGAAGGCGATGGGAAGAAAAAACTCGCAGCAGCATATGGCTGGGTGCTCAACCATTAACACCCTAAAAATCACAGGAAAGTAATTCATAGCCCTTTGTATTCAAGTCGCTATAATTGGGCATAATTTTTTCACCCGTATCAACAGAAGCAGTTCATGAAACAGAATATTTTAACCTTTTTCAAAGGAATGGCGATGGGAGCGGCAGACGTTGTTCCCGGCGTTTCAGGCGGTACAATCGCTTTCATTACCGGCATCTATGACACCCTGTTAGAGAGTATTCGTCGCGTTAACCCTTCCCTATTTTCACTATGGCGAAAAGAAGGCTTTTCCGCGGTATGGAAACACGTCAACGGTACGTTTCTTTCTTCATTGTTGGCAGGCATTCTCACTGCAATTCTCACGCTGGCAAAAGCTGTTTCTTATGCGCTAACTGAACACCCTATCGTGATCTGGTCGTTCTTCTTTGGCCTGATCGTCGCCTCAGCGATACACATGATTAAGCAAGTCGAACGCTGGTCAGTCAAAGAAATCCTCTTTGCGATCGTCGGTGCCGTCTTTGCCTACAGCATCACAGTGGCCAATCCGGTCTCTATGGAATTCAACATGCTGACGGTATTCATCGCAGGTTCCATTGCTATCTGTGCCATGATTCTGCCAGGGATCTCTGGCAGCTTCATTCTGTTGCTTCTTGGTATGTATGGCCCAGTGCTAGATGCAGTGAAGAGCCTCCAAATCCCGATTCTTGCTCTGTTTGCTCTTGGCTGTTTAGTCGGCCTGTTAAGCTTCTCTCATGTGCTGTCTTGGCTGCTGCGCTGTTACCGTGGTTTCACCATCGCCTTTTTAACGGGCTTATTGATTGGTGCGCTAGGCAAGGTATGGCCTTGGAAAGAAGTCATCAGCTTCCGTACAAACTCTTCGGGTGAACAAGTGCCTCTTATTGAGAAAGCCCTATCGCCAATGGCGTTTGAAACCGCCACCGGTCAACCGTCATTGTTGCCAATTGCACTTGTGATGATGGTCGTAGGTTTTGGACTGGTTCTCGGCCTCGAAAAAGTCTCACAAAAACTCGAAGACTAATTTCCATCACTTTACCGTTCCTCTTTACGCGAACGAGTGTCAATCAATAACAAGGGGCTGCTTAGGCAGCCCCTTTTCTTATCACTAGTTTCAAGACCTTACTCACATAGCGTCACCAGAGAAAGTGATACACTTTTTAATGTTCATTCCTCAAAAATAGTCATCATGAAAACCAGCTTTGCAATCGGTCGTCGTTTCGTCGATATTATTTTTGTCATCGTTTTTCTAGCTATCGGTTATGTTTTTGCTGACCGCTTTCTCTTTTCAGCATCAAGCGAAACCTTCATTGAAGAGGACTATTGCACGCTTGGCACCATGACCTGTCATTTTCCATCTGCCAACGCGCTCTTATCTACCAATAGCGTTAAACCCTTAGTGCCATCCCAACTCGATGTGACTATTGCTGACAGCAACGCACCGCATCTGCTGCTGGCCTTAGAAGGTGTGGAAATGAACATGGGCATATATAAGCTCAAATTGACGCGGTCTATAAACAATCAATTCACTGGCGACGTGATGCTACCCATTTGCATGGACGACGAAATGACATGGCGAGGCACAATAAGTAGCCCAGATAACGCCACTATATTGCCTGTAGAAATAAGGATGAAACGATGAAAACCAAAATCATCATACTGGCGCTAGCATTGGTGGCGGGATTGGGCGCTCGGTATATGGTCGAACAAAACCAAACACCCGACATTGTTGTGGAGTTGGGCAAATTACAAAGTGGTGACCAAACAGTCCAACTTTTTGATACCACGGATGAAAGATTACGCGTTCTCTATTTTGGCTATGCACATTGTCCAGATGTTTGCCCAACGTCGCTCGCTATTCTTTCGGCGGCTTTGAAGTCATTACCCGAAGAAACATTAGCAGGCGTACGCCCCATTTTCGTTACCCTCGACCCGAAGAGAGATGACGCAGACGTGGCGAAAGAGTATGCAGGCTATTTCCACCCAATGCTTGAAGGCACGAGCGGTAGCGTGGAAGCCATTGACGCGTTGGCTAAGAAATATGGCGTGCTTTACCAAATCACAGAATTAGAAGACTCGGCAATGGAATACGCCGTTGACCACAGTTCCTACTTCTATTTCTTGAAACCAGATGGCACCTTAATTGAAAAAGTGCCACACACTTTGAACCCCAACATGGTGTCTGATGCTATCGAACGTTTAGGCCCGAGTGCTAAGCGTTAATAACAGCCATCTTTTCCGCGTTCTCTATGTGTTCCACGCTGAACCCATGCGCCGAATGTGAGTTTTTACCGAAAACTGAATGTTAGAAAAAGGAGTTTCGATGAAACCAGCCCCCCTGATATGTTCATTACTCGCTGGAGTATTCTCATTATCAGTCAATGCAGCCATTGAACTGACTGACCCTTATGCGCGAGCAACACCGCCAAGAGCGCCCAACAGCGCTGCGTTTATGATCATTAGTAACACAGGCAGTGAAGCAGTCAGTTTGATCCGTGCCGAAAGCCCCGCAGCTGGAACCGTCGAACTTCATAACCATGTAATGGATGAAGGCATGATGAAAATGCGACAAGTTGACAGCATTGAAGTACCCAGCCACGGAAAAGCAACCTTAGAGCCTGGTGGCTTACATATCATGCTGTTCGATCTCTCTGCCCCATTAAAAGATGGCGAACGCCTTCCTTTAACTTTGCACTTCTCAAATGGTACAGAGGTCACACAATCTATTCCCATTACGAGGGCAATGGTTGAATCAAAAATGAAACACGGCCACGATAGTCATTAGAAATTGCTAAAATTCTAAGTATTTATGCTGACGTGTGACTTAGATTTTTGGGCAGTATCAACATTGAGGCGTACATCAAATGCCATCTGGCGGCAAAATAGTGATTCGCAGTCTATGTTTATACTGCAACCAGTTATTCAACAGGTAAAAAGCAGTAAAAGGCAACCCAACAAAAACAATGAGGTTTTAACTATGAAAATTCGTCTTCTAGCGTTAGCAGCAATTGCATCCAGCGCAGTTCTAGCTGGTTGTTCAAACAACTCAGCGCTTGAGCAAAGTGTTGCAGATCTGTCATCTAAAGTAGATTCTCTTTCAAACCAAGTTTCTTCTCTACAAGGTGATGTTGCTGATGTAGCAGCTGCAACCGCTTTATCTTATGACGAAGCAGCACGTGCGAACGAGCGTATTGACAACATGGCGCAGTCTTACACTAAGTAAGCCGTCTTGTAAGTCTCTCTATAATTCAGCGGCATCTTCGGATGCCGCTTCGCTTCCCAGCTCTATCGGCATTCCTGACTGCACAGCAAGTGCCGCTCTATAGCGACTCTCATTCATTTGATTGCTCTTGAGCCAAAGTGACGTTCTGCTATCAGGCAGTGTCAGCATTCGCGTTCCCGCTTGTTCTTCATCCAATGATAATGGCCTATGGGCTTC
The DNA here is from genome assembly GCF_000621165.1 of Enterovibrio calviensis DSM 14347. Taxonomy (GTDB): domain Bacteria; phylum Pseudomonadota; class Gammaproteobacteria; order Enterobacterales; family Vibrionaceae; genus Enterovibrio; species Enterovibrio calviensis. Next base: position 415,312 of record NZ_JHZA01000007.1, read on the forward strand.
TACGTACACAGCACCGTCAGGCTCATAGCTGGTTTTTACAGGCTCATTGATCACGCGAACTTTTTCGCCCACGTCCACTTCATCGAATAACCACACGATATCTTCTGGTCGCATCCGAATACAGCCAGAGCTCACACGCAATCCAATACCGAAGTCCTTGTTGGTTCCATGAATCAAATAAGTGCCTGTTCCGTAAGCCAACCTTAAGGCATGCGTACCCAAAGGATTCTCAGGCCCTGCTGGAACAATATCAGGCAAAACAATGTTTTTGGTTTCTAAGTATTCTTGGCGAATACTTTCTGGCGGCGTCCATGTGGGATTTTCTCGCTTCTGGCTAATCTTGGTTTTCATGATTGGCGTGTCTCGCCCTATTCGCCCAATACCAATAGGAAAAACGTTCACTTTCCCTATCTCAGGTTCAAAATAGTACAAACGTAATTCCGCAAGGTTAATCACCACGCCTTCGTAATCAACGTCAGGCAAAATGAGCTGTTGGGGAATAGTCACAAAGGTGCCAGCGTCAGGAAGGTAAGGATCAATGCCAGGGTTTGCGGAAAGTAAGGCTAAAAAGCCGACGTTATAGTGCTTGGCGATGAGCTCTAAATGCTCTCCCTGCTTAACAACATGAATTGTATTCTCGCCAATTAGGCGCGTGTTTTCTTCAGGCCAATCATATTGGTTTGCTTGAAGTGTCGTCGGCAAAATGAAAGCACTTAAATACAAAAACGGTCGAAGCATCGAATTCATGAAACAAAAATCTCTTAGTCTTATTCTATCTAGATAGCAGGAAAGGAGCAGTGTTCATCACTTAATAATAGATATATATACCCAAGTAACCTGAATATGCTCGATTTCAGAGGCTCTCAGAGAGAGCATCTCAGGTTGTTTCGGTATATCACGTCATCCCCACTGCACTTGCAACTGGCCTCGTCGAAAAGCCAAACAAATGTTGATTTTATCTCGACACTGAAACACACGGTAAAATGGCGTTATATGACCAAATAACCGCAAGATGGACAGACATCCAAGTTAGAAGTAGATACGCAGACCAAGGGAGCCTTCAAGTTTCAACGCGGAATCTTCCTGCCAGTACCATACGGTTCCTGCTTCGCCGTAAAGTTCTATATTCCCTCGTCCCATGGGTGTTGCTACGCCAACACCCGCCCTTGGTCCCCATTTATGTGTTGAATCATCAACCCATTGAAAACCACCAAAGCCATACAAAGAAAGTGGCAGATATTCAGGCCGCGCTAACCAAGGACCAAGATCCCACATGCCATCAATCGCTGCTCCTTTCTCTTCAATCCCCAAAGAAACTCGCATCGCACTTTGTGACACTGTCACGCCAGACATTGGCGTTCCGAGAAAAACCCCAGCAGAAAAACCTTGCGACGACGCAGACATCGCTGGCAACAACAGTGCCAGCCCAATGAGATAACGCTTCATTTTAAATTTCCATTTCTTGTGCCCAACTCAACGTCGAAAGGCAACCAAACTCATATCACTAGTGGGATATTAACACTTCTCAGCATATTATCAGTGGCTATTCCGTAAAAGGCCTTATTGGTTACAAAACAATCGCTTCAGCCTTAAAATTAGCGCCAACGCTCACACCTTTTGCCATTGGTCACAACTGCCATCATCCTTTACACCTTTTTTCCCGTAGTACGTAAACTTATGAAAGAAAACTGTCGCTATATAGGTCTTTGTAGCGAGAGATAGTTTTATTGTTTGCTTAACGCACCAGACCAATGCTGACTAATGGAGATCAACAATGCTGATTCGAGTACCCAAGAAATCCGAAATAAAAGAGCATGAACTGACTCCAGAGTCTGTTTACCACTCTCGTAGAGACATATTGAAGAAGCTCGGCATTGTGACGGCAACATTGCCCTTTGCAGCGCAGAGCCAAGCCAACATCTTTGATATTTTTGGTGGTGATGACGAAAAGAAAGCAGACGTTCTTTTTCAACGGTCAGCATTAACTGGTCAACCTAGTACTTATGGAGCAGGTCTCCCTCTCACGCCTGAAAACAAAGTACTTACCTATAACAACTTCTACGAGTTTGGCACCGGGAAAAATGACCCTGTCGACAACAGTCAATCATTCAAGGTTGATCCCTGGAAACTGGAGGTGACGGGGTTAGTTAACAACCCAATCTCGTTAAGCTATGAAGACTTGCTCAAGCGTTTCACCCTAGAAGAGCGTCTCTATCGTATGCGCTGTGTTGAAGCTTGGTCGATGAACATTCCTTGGATTGGTTTTTCGTTGGGTGATCTCATTAGAGCCGCAGACCCTCTCGGAAGCGCGAAATACGTGGCCTTTGAGACGCTATACGACCCTAAGCAAATGCCCGGTCAAGCATCTCAATTTGTAGGCGGCGGTATTGATTACCCCTATGTTGAAGGTTTACGCCTCGACGAAGCCATGAATGATCTCACGCTCCTAAGCGTCGGCTTGTATGGCCAGACCCTTGCCCCACAAAATGGAGCACCGGTTCGTTTGGTTGTGCCTTGGAAGTACGGGTTCAAGAGCATCAAATCGATTGTTAAAATCCACTTGCTTGAATCCCAACCTGCGACCACATGGAATCTACTTGCCCGTCACGAATACGGCTTCTATGCCAACGTGAATCCGCAAGTTGACCATCCGCGTTGGAGCCAAGGTTCAGAGCGCTTCATCGGTGAAGGTTCGATTTTCAGCTCTCGTCGCCAACCGACAGCCATGTTCAACGGCTATCAAGAAGAAGTCGCGAGTTTATATAAAGGTTTGGATTTGAGGTCTAACTATTGAAGCCATTGACAGCAAAGCACATTGTTTGGGTCAAAGCATTAATCCATGGCATCAGCCTGTTGTTTTTCGCCAACCTGGTTTGGTTGGTGTTAAACAACAAATTTGGTGCAGATCCCGTTGATGGCATCACACATTACACGGGCATCGCCGCACTCAATACTCTGATGGTTACCATGTTCATAAGCCCAATTGCGAGATATGCAAAACAAGGGCTGTTGATCCGCTGTCGTCGTGTTGTCGGGCTATATAGCTTCTTTTGGGCAACACTACATTTATTAACCTATCTCGCACTTGATTTGACCTTCAGCTTTTCACTGTTAGGCAGTGAAATTCTCAGCCGTCCTTACCTTACCGTCGGCGCGATTTGTTGGGTTATTCTCTTTGCCTTAACAGTCACATCGACATCTCGCATACAACGTAAAATGGGGGCAAAATGGCAAAAGCTTCACCATTACGTCTATTTGGCGCTTGTCTTAGCGCCAATCCATTTTTACTGGTCATCAAAGTCCGAGCTAATTGAGCCAAGCATCTATTTTTTGTTGGCGATTTCTTTACTCGCCGTTCGCTGGAAAACCCTTAAAAGAATCGTATTTCGGCCTGCCCTCAAGCGAGGATAGCCTCACTTTTGAACGCTTCACCACAATTAGGCATCTGAATTAGTGCAAATTTCTATTTTTTGCCATACTTTAGGTAACCCTTTGTCGTGAAGCTTGTTTTTGGAGTAGGCTTTTTTGCTGGATGAACTTATTTCACAAAGCTTACGAGACTTTCAATTAGACTGTCTCAGTTTCTGTGAACACCATTATCCAACGATTCATAATCGCGGGATGAAAGAAAGCCATCTCGGTAAGGCATTGGCGCGTCGTATCATGCACTCTTACGATAAGCTAGACATAGAAACCACCTGTCGGTCTGTCGAAGAATCCAACACCACCAAGCAGTTGGTGTTTCTCATTGACACCCCTGAACATCAAATCTATATCGTTGCACATCGTCTCATCAGCGCAAACCTTGCGTGTCGTAAAGCTATCGTTAACGACATGAAGTGGACACTTGACCATCTCGAAGGATCCAATGACAAAGAACGGCGAATCATTGTTATCGCTGACCACTGGATCGATCGTTCAGTCGCGAGTAAATCTGTACCCAGTTGGTGGCTGGGACATCAACCTATTCATCAAGCCGATTTTGCCGCACAAGGTGTCAAACTTGTCGACGCAGAGCACTCTCTCGCGGGTGATATTGAGGTAGTGTGTGAAATAGCAGGTGGACGACATCGTATCTATCACCCGCTCCATCGCCAACGAGACGGGTTGCCGCTATATAAATACCTACTGTTAACAGCCACATATCCGTTATAGAGGCTGAAAGACTTCACTCTCGTTGCCGTATTACTGCATTCTCAATGAATAGTATTTCACCTTTCACGCCGGAAACGCCATGACCGCCGAAGTAAATGCCAACGATAGCCTCTTGCGTGATGCGCCGATCATAAACCTCTTTCTTCGTTATTCACTTCCCACTGTCGCCGCCATGATGGTGACTGGCATCTATGTTGCTGTTGATGGCATGTTCATCGGTCATTTCGTTGGAGAAGGTGGCCTTGCAGCCATTATGCTCGCTTATCCAATTGGCTCGATCCTATACGCGCTGGGCAACATGATTGGCATGGGTGCGGCATCGTTGGTGTCGATTCACCTTGGAAGCGGAAATCCTAAATCAGCACAACAAGTGGTGGGCAATGCCTTTTCACTGTCATTGCTAGTCAGTGTTGTCGTTTCTATTTTTGGCGTCATATTTTCAAAAGATATTGTTCACGCCTTAGGTGCTCAAGGACATGTCGCCGAAATGGCTGTGACCTATCTGAAATGGTATTTCGGCATGGGAACCTTTGCCCTCCTCTCTATGGCATTTTCAATTTTGCTAAGAAACGATGGGCAGCCAAACCGCGTCACCGCAATCATGATTTTAGGTGGCGTACTCAATATCTTCTTGGATTGGGTATTCATTGTTCTTATTCCTTGGGAGCTTAAAGGCGCTGCCATCGCGACCATGCTGTCCCAACTAGTGACGGCGTCACTTTGTCTTTTCCACTTTTTCCAACCCTCCACTCGTCTTCGTATTACGTGGCAATCGATTGTTATTAAGAGTAAAACCCTCACTGACATTATGCAGCTCGGTGTTCCGGGTTTGCTTATGTACCTGTATTTATCCGTGGTTCTTACGTTGCACAACATGGCGTTCTTGTCATTAGGCAGCACGATTCATGTGGCGGCCTACGCGGTAGTCAGTTACACAGAAGCATTCTTCTACTTAGCGTTTGAAGGTATCGCTTTGGGTATGCAGCCTATTACAAGCTTTAATCTTGGTGCGAAAAGAATGGACAGGGTGATTGAAAGTCGCAATATCGCGTTTGGCGCGGCGCTACTTGTCTCCATAACGGGTTTGTTGCTCGTTTATGTATTTCCCGAAGCCGTCATCTACGCATTTGCGGGAGATAGCCCTGAGCTCGCTGAGGTGACCAAAGAAGGTATGTATTTGTACTTCTGGGGCTTACCGACCGAAGCCTTGTTGCTTGTTGGCGCGATTTATTTTCAGTCCATCAACCAAGCGACAATTGCCAATTGGTTGACGGGCGGTAAACTGGTCATCATGGCAGTGATGCTTTTTGCCATGACTAAACTCGTCGGCACCACGGGCGTTTGGATTTCTCTGGCATGCACTAGCACATTGCTGTTTGTCTGGATGATGTGGAAGCTCTACCAAACACGGCTCTCAACACAGTCAGCTACGCCCTAGTTATTTTTTCTTTTCATCACTAAGGAGCATGGATGCTCGAAAAAGTCGTCAGTATTCTGTTTCCGGTTTTTGCTGTGGTCATCGCGGGATTCTTTGTAGGGAAAGGCTTTAAACCCGACATGCGCCATATCAACCGAATCAACATTGATTTAATGGTGCCCTGTTTAGTCTTTACAACACTCTCCGTTATGCCAATGGGTGGCGAACAAAACGCGTTGTTTATTGCGGCGGTCATTGCTGTTTTGCTTCCCGGCATACTGATGATACCCGCGTGTAAAATACTCAATATTTCCTATAAAACATGGGCGCCACCGCAAATGTTCCGCAACAGCGGTAACCTCGCGATTCCTTTGTTTGGTTATGCGTTTGGCGCCAGTGCCGAAGCACCCGCCATTCTGCTGTTTGTTGTGTCCATGATGCTTCACATTACGGTTGGGCTGGCACTTCTGAGTAACAGTGAATATCGATTCCACCAGATATTCAAAATGCCCATTTTGATTGCCGCCCTACTCGCGTTGATGTTTAACTTCAGTGGAATAATCGTTTGGAAGCCGCTGAATGATGGCATGGTACTGGTTGGCAGTGCTGCCGTGCCCGTGATGCTGATTTCGTTAGGCGTGCAGTTAACAGCCATTCAATGGTCTGGATTGGGTGTGGGCTTGTTGAGCACGGCGCTGAGTTTGGCGACAGGCGCCGCCAGCTTTGCTGTGATTTACTTTTTCGTTCCTCTCCCGCCAGAACATCTTCGTATGATGCTCTTGTTTGCCATGCTGCCACCGGCGGTGATGAACTTCTTGTTTGCAGAACGTTTTCAGGTAGGGCCCGACAAAGTGGCTTCGATGGTGCTGTTTGGTAATTTCCTCACCATTGTCACCTTGCCTGCACTGCTCATCGCCGCTTTTGCATGGTTCTAACTCACCCAACCTGACCCAATTTAACTACCGCGCCAACACTGGATCTATAAGAGCGATTCTTACTAGATCCTGTGTTGATACTGGCGTCGGTTTTGGTTTTGGCGTATTGAAAAAACCTATAGCGCCGGCTTTTTCCAGACAGATTTAAAATCGAACCACCCCACTTTGTTCGACGACACGTCTTCGAGTTCGCGGCCATCTACCACGCCAAGCCAAATATGAAATAGAGGGATGATTTGCGCCGATTCCACCAGCATTTTACCGATCACTTCCGCATCGAAATGCGTCTCGTCGCCAGATCGCCATGCCGTCATTTTGTCAGTAATTTCACTAAACTCCGCCAAAGGCATTGCCGCCGAAAGGTGAGAGAAATTCAATAGCCAAGGCAAAATTGCATCACTGCGCTTATTGCCTAAACTCATGCCGCATAACCATATATCGACTTTTTTGGCGTGCTTGGGAGACATGATGTCTTCGTATGGCACAACGTCAATGTCCAAGGTTATTCCGTCCGTAGCGAGAAGCGATTTGAGCGCTTTTGCCATTAATGGAAATAGAGGGTTATCCGATTGGTGTGCCAGCCTTACTACTTTTTGCTCAGGCGCAGACACATCCGAGTGAGAAACATTGGTGTGAATCCAGCCTGGCAGCAATCCATAAGCATTGGTTAAGCGGTATTCTCCAATCCCACTTTCTGCCAAATGCGGCAGTAAACGCAACGAAGAAAGGCGATCACTGAGATAGGACGCCCAACGTGGATCTTTAGCAATGCCATTGTTGCGGTTTAATAACAGGTAGTTACACCCTTCATCTAACGCTAAGCGTTCTTTGGTGCCGCTTTGCAGGATTCCTTGTCTCGAATCGAGGGCCGTGGGATCAAGTTTGGCCGTAGGCTGTAAATAGCACATAGCAGCGCTATCCAATACCCAAATTTCGATTTCATCCGTCAATGCTCGAAAGCCAAAATACTGATCATTGGCTTTCAATACTAACTGATGGCTGTTGTTTTCCACTACGCGATATGGGCCAGTACCAACGGGAAACAACTCACTGGTTTTCGACTCAGCCGCTTTCTTTGACTGAATGGAGGCCATCGGTACCGCTAACGTATCTGGTAAGCGTCGATCGGGGCGTTTTAGATGAAAATCAATCACGTTGTCAGCGGGGGCGTTAATCGAATCAATATGTGAAAAATACACATTGTTGCTTAAGGCTTGTAGAGACCAAATGACATCGTCGGTATGTAACAGATTCCCATCATGAAATCGCACCGCTGGCCTGAGATAGAAACGCCAATGCGTATCAGATAGTGCCTCCCAATGATGAGCGAGATCTGCTTCGACTTGTTCCGTCGATTCATTGAAGCGCGTTAAACCATTGAATATCTGAGTGATCAAATGCTGTTCAGAGCGTCGTAGTGGTTTGGCCGGGTTCAAACACGGAAAAGCGCGGTAGTAAGGAAGGCGAATGATTTGCTTCCCTTCTTGCGTCGATACACCGAGTTGCTCTTGAATCAACTGCGCCAGTTTAGACGCGTCGTTCCCCAGATCCTCAAGGGCGGCATCGAGCTTTCCATCTTTTACCCATTTTCTTACGCGCTTCATTTGCAGATCAGAATCACTGCGATGGAATATGAGTTGGCTCTGTTTGCCTCGGCCTACAGCTGGCTCCCAGCTTAACCACCCATGTTCTGCCATTTTGCTGAGAACCATACGGGCATTTCGGCGAGTACAACTGAAAATTTCAGCCATATCTTGGAGGTTTGTATCACTGTCTTTGCCACCGAAATGGGCATAGACCTTAGAAAACTGAGTTTGAAGACGCTGTCCTGACATAAAAGGGGAACCTAATTTCAACCAAATTGGACGCCGTAACTTCCTATTTTACTGAATATTCTTGGAATGCCTACTGTTATACTCGCGCAAAAAACGACCAAACCCCCAATTTGTTTCCTCATTTTTTCTCTTGAGGATTGTTATTTGGCGCTATAGAGCTATTATCGAGGCTCAACTGCAAGAGGCCGAGCTGGCACAGGAGCAAACATGAGTGACGCTGCTATTCTTTCCCATTTTCACAAAAAACAATTTTGGATGGCGAGCCACGTCAAAAACGCTCAGTTCCCCACACCAGAAAGCATTCAAGGCTTAAATTTCTACAAAGCGTCTGAGAAAAACCCATCCATCATTGAGCATCGCGCCAACGCGCCCGTGAATGATAGTTACACATTCTATGCGGTAGATTGTCACCCGCTGATGGTGAGATACGCGCGAACGTTGGCTCAGAAGTGGCCAGAATCTGAAAGTGCATCATTGCTCGAATTTCTATCACAGCTATCACTCACCGATATTCCAACACCAGATGGCATCAACGTTTCACTGCATGTCGCAATGCAATCAGGAAAGCCTGTTGCCACAGGCATGATTTTTAGCAGCCTAGAAGATGGCCAATCGGTGGTTGGTTTGTACGACATATTTGGTATGAACGATGAAGCCACAGCGACTATGCGTGCTTACTTGGAAGGTCAGACAGACAGCGAAGTGTTAGTTAGCGAATAAGTGCGGGCAATACCCAAATAAAAAAGCAGAGCCAAATGGCTCTGCTTTTTTATTTCAATTCGGTATAGCTGAGACTGTGTTCTACAGTATTCGCTCGTGGCATCTCGGAGACACTAGCACCTGTCAAACCATGCTTATGTCTTTGAAATATCACTTCTGCTTTTCAAGCAGATAAAAAGCTGCTGATAAAATAGGCTCAAAAAGTGTGTTTAACAGCAGGCTTTCTAATTATGCACGTGAAGCGCGTTCTTTCTTTACGATCAAAAATGCAGCAAAGACGAATGCGACGACAAGAATGGTTTCCACAAGATGCTCCTTAAGGGGTTAGCGCAAAATAATGTTATTTGAATAAGGTCAACAACCATTGGCTGTTTTTTCGGCTGCGAGTATAACCAAAAATCGTTACCAAATCTTGCCAAATGTTAAATAAATTCCACCAACATTCGTCTCAAATATGATTTCGTGAGACACCTCAAAAGTGCAATCAGACGCTCATCAAGAATAATCACTAAAAGCGCATGATTTACAAAAGATAAAACCCCAGAGTTCACCCATTTAGGCAATTACTCTGAGGTTTTGTATAAATGAATTTTTACACTATTGAATGGCAGCGCCAGCCTTCGCCCATTGCCCTAACACATCACGTTCTTCTTGCGTCATTTGGGTTAAGTTCCCGAGCGGCATGATGTTTGTATCGACAGACTGAGCAACTATTCTCATCGCTTCACGTTGTATCTGTTCTGGCGTATCGAGCATGACGCCAGATGGCGCAACAGCAAATGCAGGATGCGTGGGTGATTGAGAATGACATGTCGTGCAGCGAGCCTGAATGATGGTATTCACCTCAACAAAAACCTGCATAGAAGGCGACAACGCCGCTGTATTTTGAGACACACTCTCAGTGTGTGCGTGCAAATCCACCGCCGGCGATGAATTGGATGGCGCAGACACATAAGCCAAACAAATCATTCCTAGTGCGGCTGCCGGTAAGGTCCACGCATATTTTTGACTACCATGACGCGTGTTAAAATAATGCCTAACCAAAACGCTCAATAACGAAAGACCTGCTAGCACGGCCCAATTAAATTCATGGCCATAGGTGCTGGGGAAGTGATTGCTGATCATAATGAACAGCACAGGGAGTGTCAGATAGTTGTTGTGTCGCGAGCGCAGCAGTGCTTTAGCAGGCAAGCTAGGATCAGGTTCCCGGCCTTCTTCGATAGCCTTCACTAAGGCTCGTTGCCCCGGCATGATCACGCGGAAGACATTACCCACCATGATGGTACCAATGATCGCGCCAACGTGAATGTATGCCCCGCGTCCACTGAACACCAAACTTAGCGCCCATGCCGCAAATACCAACCCAACGAACAGTGCCAGACCCAATAGCATTGGTTTCTTGCCTAGCGGCGAATCACATAACACATCGTAAATGAACCAACCTGCCACCAGCGACGCAATACCTATCATGACAGTGGTACTCGCGCCAAACTCCGATCCGGGTTTCACCAAGTAAATATCAGCGTTCGCATAGAACACGATAAAGAGTAGTGTCATGCCTGTGATCCACGTGAAGTACGCTTCCCATTTAAACCAATGTAAGGTTTCAGGCATTTTTTCTGGCGCAAGTTTGTATTTTTCAAGGTGGTAAATGCCGCCACCATGAATCGCCCAAAGCTCTCCGGATAATCCGTCTCTGGGATTTTGTCTATTAAGGTTATTTTCTAGCCAAACGAAGTAAAACGACGCGCCAATCCATGCCACGCCAGTGATCATGTGCATCCAGCGCACCGCTAGATTGAGCCATTCCGTGATATAAGGATCCATAGTTCCCTCCTTCCTGAACAACGTCGCTGGTCAACCGAATCACCTCACATTTCATCACCGGTGATCGTGTCACCTAGAGAGCATGTATTCGCTGACGTTGTCCCTTTTGTCTTTTTCAGATATTGGTACTCACCTTAACCAAAGCAGTTTTTCTGTTACTTTGGCCAATTCACGTTACAAATCAGGTGCCAATATCACACGTGTTTGTTCTGAAAAGAAAAACTCGTCACAGTTATTACCTTCACCCTCGCGGTCTACCACCAAGAACTGATCCTTGGCTGTCAACGCCAATACGGGGTGATGCCATACGCCACAGTGATAATTCACGCCTTGCGTACCTTTGGCATAGAACGCCTTAATCTTATAAGGATCAGGTCTTTCCCCTATCGCGGCGACAACGACAAGATAGTCGTTACCCAGAAGAGGCATAAAAGCTTGAGAGCCTTTTGGGTGACGTTCAAGCATCTGTATGGAAAGCGGAAAAGTGAGAGGCGTCGCTTCGAAAATATTGATGATCACACGACTGCCCTCGTCCACTTGCGTGGTGGCAAGTTTATGGAAACGGCGTGTTGAACCATTGTTAATCATGAAGAACTCTCGCTCCCCAGTTTCAATAACATCACCAAAAGGGGCAAACGCTTCTTTTGTTAACGGCTCAGGCGTTAATGTGATGGCAATTTCAGAAGCTGTCTCTTTTTCCATTTCCGTATTCATCCCTATGACGGTCTGCAACAAGTATTCTTATCAACCCGATTTTCGACCAATAAGTCGCACTCGACTGATGCCACCGTCAGGGAAAATATTCACCCTGACGTGAGATACCGCACCCAGCGCATTAAGCTGATCGGTAAATTGGTGAATGTTGTCTGCCGATAACTTCTGGCTTGGCAGCAGTTCGCGCCAGAACAAACTTTGTGTAGCGACTTGTTCGTCTGTTCCACCGCTCACGGTCGCCGCTTGAAGAGAAACACTGTCCGGATAATTGCCCTTGAAGTGTGCAGTATCAATCTCGATGCGATCGATAGTACCCGCGTGACCCAATGACAAAATCACCCAGTCATTCCCGGGTACGCGCCGACGCGCCGTTTCCCAGCCATCACCCATATTCACGCCGCGTCCTGGCATAATGAGGTTACTCATATGACCAAAGTGTTGATCATTACATGCCAGCGCTCTTCCGCCATTTTCAACAGCAACAAGATCTAACTCAGTTTCAGGATGCACACGCTCCCAATCGATCTCCGGATAACCATGCACACGTAAACGCGCGACGCCGCCATCGGGATAAATGTGGAAACGAACATGTGTAAAAACGTTTGGCGAGGAAATATCAGCAAAATGATGGCTATCGCCATCGAGGCTCAGTGACGGTAAAACTTCAGTCCACTGTTGATGAGAGTCAGGGTCACCCTCTGGGGAGTAGCATGCTTCTAAAGAGGCTGAAGGCGGGTAATTCCCAGTAAAGTGAGAAGTATCAATATCTACCCCTACAATCTTACCTGCGAGTCCAAGCCTAACAACACAGTAGTCATGGCCTTCTTCGCGCTTGCGACGCGACTCCCAGCCATCCATCCACTTCCCATTATCGTCATAGACATCTTCTTTCCATTGCGCGGGAGCATCATCCAGCAGGCGTTGCTTGTCGGCAAAAAAGTCATCGGTGGCAAAAATTGCCTTTGCCCCTAGCCGATGGCTAGCAAGATTGACGAGTTTGGTGAATTCAGGACGATTATCCATTTCATTGCTTCCTTTATCGTATATATCCAAGACATTGCTTTGACACAAACGTCCATGAATACAAAAGGTCGCGTCTTTTTCCCTTTCACTGTGGCGAGAAACCAAGAATAGATTTCTGGCGAGCTTCAATTTGCGAGACGCTGTAAACGCCGCTATCTCATCAAAAGAAAACGGCGACCAGAGAGCTACAAATCACGTAGCCTGAACAGAGCGATTTTGTTGATTTCCGCAATCGCTGTGTTGAATTCGGTCGTGAGATCGTTGTTCAAACGACGATCAAATGCTTCCAAGATTGCGTGACGATTTGCCCCTTTTACCGCCATGATAAAAGGGAACGAAAACTTCTCTTTGTAGCGTTGGTTAAAATCCGTGAAACGCGTGAATTCTTCTGGTGTGCATTGGTCAATGCCCGCGCTCGCCTGCTCGCTGGTTGATTCTGTTGTTAATTCCCCAGCCTGAGCAGCGCGTCCCGCCAGATCGGGATGCGCCAATATCACCTGCATTTTTGAGTCGGTATCAGCATTGTTCAAAACGTTTGCCATTCGAGCGTGCAGCGTATCTTGATCATCACATGAAGCATCAAGCCCTCCACCATAAGCCTGCGCAGCCACCCATGGGCTATGTTCGAAAATGCCACCGAACGTCTCAATAAATTGTTCTTGGGTTTGCTCACTCGGGCGGCATGTTGAAAATATGGCCATTACGCTACCTACTCCTTGGTCATCGATGGGTGCGGATGATGTTTGTGCCAGTGCTCGGCAATATCAACACGACGCGTTATCCATACATTGTCATGTTGTTTCACGTATTCTATAAAGCGCTTTAACGCTGCCAATCTTCCCGGCCGTCCAATTAGCCGGCAATGTAAACCAATCGACATCATCTTTGGTGCGTCCTGCCCCTCTTCATACAAGACATCAAAACTGTCTTTAAGGTATTGGAAGAACTGCTCGCCGGAATTAAAGCCTTGAACCGTTGAAAAACGCATGTCATTGGCGTCTAGCGAATAAGGGATCACAAGCTGAGGCTTGCCTGGTGGTGTGCCATCTTCATGCCAATAAGGAAGATCATCGTCATAGGCATCGGAGTCATACAGAAAACCGCCTTCTTCAGCCACCAGTCTACGTGTGTTCGGACTGGTTCTTCCTGTGTACCAGCCCACAGGGCGCTCGCCCACCACGTCCTTGATGGCCTTAATGGCTTTCTTCATGTCAGCGCGCTCGTCGTCTTCACGTACATATTGGTAATCAATCCAACGATAACCGTGGCTGCAAATTTCATGTCCTTCATCAGCCATGGCCTTTACCACCTCGGGATTTCGTTCTGCAGCCATACCCACAGCAAAAATGGTCAGTGGTATTTCGTGTTGTCTAAACAAACGCAGTACGCGCCACACACCCGCTCGAGATCCATACTCATACATCGATTCCATGCTGATGTGTCGAACACCTGCCAAAGGCTGGGCTGACGGAATTTCAGAGAGAAACGCTTCTGACTCTCTGTCACCATGCAGAACGCATCGCTCACCACCTTCTTCAAAATTGAGTACGAATGAAACCGCAATTCTCGCCTCTTCAGGCCATCGCGGGTGAGGTGGATGGGCGCCATAGCCTTTTAAATCTCGAGGGTAGTCACTACTCATCGCCATTCCTATCAACATATCAACGCAAAACCAAAATCAAAATCAAAATCAATGACAAACCGACCGCCGACTTCCCCATCAATTATTACGACATATGCATAGAGAGTAGATAGTCGAGAACTCGATGTTTATCGTTCGTCACCGAGAAGTTCGAGAACAAATGGAACAGTGTTCCGTCCATATCAGCAAAACAAAGGTTACGCCTTTCTCGGCATAAGCACATTTTTAGTATTGCATTTTGTATACAATTTACAAGAACAAGTTAACAAAATGTTGCCGCCATCATGTTTGTGACAATTTAATTCTTTCCCGCTTACTGCTCATTTTATCGCCTAACTCTATGCTCCAAGCGCTTTCTTCTGTATTTCTCACAATTAACACTGCGTAATTTTTGACCTTTACAAGACTTAACTATTGTGTACATTTTGATTTATAGATGTGCACACATCATTAAGTGAGTTGGTCACTAGCTCAGTTAGTATTCATCGCTGATTGCCTAAAATCGGCAATCAAATTGAATACATCGCACGGGTGACAAAGCAATGCATTAAGAAAAAACGGTTCATAGAGGGACACGACCAATATGGGAAAGTTGACAACACACGTACTCGATACAAGCCACGGAAAGCCAGGCTCTGAGATAGAAATCGCGCTGTTTAGGGTGTCTAGTCATGGATTGGAACATGTCATCACGACCACAACCAACCAAGATGGAAGAACCAATGAACCCTTGCTTGAAGGTGATGCCTTTCTGAAAGGTAAATATCAACTTCAATTCAATACCGCAAACTACTTTCACCGCACGGGCGTCGCCTTAAGTGATATCCCTTTTCTTGATGACGTGGTGATCAGATTTGGGATCGACGACCCAAGCGCTCACTTTCATGTTCCTTTGTTGGTTTCGCCCTACAGTTTCTCGACTTACCGCGGAAGCTGATCACAGCAACAAAGGAAACAGCACAGTGACAAGCGACAGTTTCGCCTGTCGCCAACACCGTAAACTCGAATAGGACTTCAGCGACATAGAAACCTCGCCGTAACGCCTAGTGCAATTGGATGGAAACAACAGGAAGGAAATCATGGATAAGAAAAGCACTGTTGAACAAACATTAGGAAAGAGTGGCTTTCTCGAGCGCTTCTTTAAGCTCAGTGAGCATGGGACATCGATCAAAAACGAACTGATTGGCGGGATCACCACCTTTGCCACCATGGCATACATCATTTTTGTGAACCCCAATATTATGTCGGCTTCAGGGATGGATCCCGGCGCTCTGTTCGTCGCGACCTGTATCGGTGCAGCCATTGGTACGATGATGATGGGCTTATTCGCCAACTGGCCTGTAGGTCTCGCCCCGGGTATGGGTTTGAATGCGTTTTTCGCCTTCACTGTGGTCGGTGAAATGGGCTATAGCTGGCAGGTGGCACTTGGCGCGGTATTCATTTCCGGCGTGATCTTTGTGGGCTTGAGCGTATCGCGTGTTAGGGAGTGGATCATAGAAAGCATCCCCTCAAGCTTGCGTTACGCCATGACCGCAGGTGTTGGTCTGTTTCTTGGCATTATCGGTCTAAAAAGCGCAGGCATTGTTGTTGGCAGCAACGCCACGCTGGTCACTTTGGGGGATTTCACTCAACCAGAAGCCATACTCGCCGCCGCCTGTTTCTTTATCATTTCAGTGCTGGCGGTCAAACAAGTTTTTGGCGCTGTGCTTATTGGTATTTTCAGTGTCACCTTGATTGGCCTTGGCCTCGACCTGTTTGAATACAATGGCATTTTCTCCGCCCCACCGAGTATCGCCCCAACCTTTATGGCGATGGACATTGCAGGCGCACTGAACGTGGGCATGATCAGCATCATCCTCGCCTTTCTCTTTGTAAACATGTTTGATACCGCCGGCACACTGATGGGTGTCGCCGAACGCGCAAACCTTGTAAACAAGAAAACTGGCAAAATCGATGGCCTGCCAAAAGCATTAAAAGCCGATAGCCTGTCCAGTGTTATTGGTGCCTGCTTTGGTTGTCCGCCAGTGACCAGTTATGTAGAAAGTGCGGCGGGTGTGTCTGCGGGTGCGCGTACAGGCTTATCTGCCATTGTGGTGAGTTTATTGTTCCTCGCCGCGATTTTCCTCGCGCCCTTAGCTGGCATGATCCCCGCTTACGCAACGGCTGGTGCTCTAATTTATGTCGCTTTTCTTATGATGAGCAGCATCAAAAATGTCAACTGGGATGATTTTACTGACTCTGTTCCCGCGGCCGTCACCGCACTCATGATGCCATTGACATTTTCTATCTCCAACGGCATCGCACTCGGCTTTATCACTTACACCGTGCTCAAAGCGGGAACCGGAAAATTCTCAGATATATCCATCGCGATGTACGCATTAAGCATTCTTTTTGTGTTCAAGCTCGTTCTTCTGGGATAACAAAACAAAGGGGGCTATTTAAGCCCCCTTTTCAGTTTTAGATATTTGATTTGGTTCAAATTGACATCAGCCCCCTATCATCAGGGATAACGGAAATTTCACCATCATCGCTGCTAGCATCAACACAAGCAGCAAGAGGAATACGTTATGAAACTGCTCTACGAGTTAAACGACAGGCCAGCAGCAGGCTCAACATTTCTGCTCGCGCTACAACATATGCTTGCTTCCATTGGCGGCATCATTGCGGTTCCTCTCATCGTCGGTGGTGCCATTGGATTGCCCGCGGGTGATATCGTTACGCTGATCAACGCTGCACTATTCGTGTCTGGCGCGTTTACCATCGTGCAATGCATTGGCATCGGCCCTGTGGGTATTCGATTGCCCGTGGTCATGGGATCAAGCTTCGCTTTTTTAGGGATAGCCATCGGGATAGGTAAAGCTGACGGAGTCTCAGGCATCATGGGGGCTGCCCTTGTCGGCGCCTGTATGGTAATCGTTTCGGCTTTCTTCATGGAGCAGATTAGAAAACTATTTCCTCCCGTTGTCAGCGGTGTCGTCGTTACCCTCATTGGTTTAACGATCTTACCTGTTGCCATGAACTGGATTGGCGATGCGCCAGCCGGTAGTGATCAATTCGCCACGCTGCCCAAACTGTTTCTTGCTGCTATTTCGTTACTGGTTGTCCTTTTAGTGTCCACCTATGCCAAAGGCGGCGTCGCAGCATCCGCCATCGTGATTGGCCTTGCAGGTGGTTACCTTGTCGCACTAAGTATGGGCATGGTCAACTTGGATCAACTCCATAAGTCCAGTTGGTTTGCCACACCAGAGCCGCTCAAATTCGGACTGACTTTCTCTTGGCCTGCCATCGTCGGAATGTGCCTTGCTTACATCGTCGTTATTGCCGAGGCGACAGGAGATTTCCTTGCACTCGCCAGTAACTGTCATCGCACCATTTCTGGTAAAGATCTAAAACGCGGCCTGTTAGGTGATGGTATCGGGAGTGCCGTAGGTTCATTATTTGGTGCTATGCCACTGGCGTCATTCAGCCAAAACGTTGGCATTGTCGGCATTACGGGTGTTGCAAGCCGGTTTGTTGTGGGCACAACAGGTGCGCTGCTGATCCTTGCGGGTTTATTCCCTAAATTTGGTGCATTAGCCGTATCAGTGCCGAAGCCAGTACTGGGTGGTGTCGGCTTTATCATGTTCGGCATGATTGCGTACGCAGGTATCCGCATGCTGGTTAAAGCGGCCGATACACGCCGTAACGCATTGGTTATATGTGTATCGCTCGCGGCAGGTTTAGCCGTCACCATCAAACCTTCGTTGCTTCAACATTTACACCACGATGTCGCACAGCTTCTCCACTCGGGGATTACTACAGGTACGATTGTCGCCGTGATGCTGAACCTTGTTCTGCCTAAGTCGAGAGAAGATGTCACTGCCGAAAAAGAAGCGGAAGAGGAAGAGATGAACAGTGAATACACTCAGCCATTGAGCGAAGACACCGCAGAGCCGGCGATGGCTAGCGCGTCTGCTGAACACAATGATCTTCCAAATGATGACAGCTCGAAACCGTCAAATTAATACGTGATGCAAAACCTATCGCCCCGTTTGCTCGGGGCGTTTCCGTCTTTAAACCGTCACCTACCATCGGCTTCAAGATGAACGTCAATTTTCACATCAAAGGATCAACAGACATGGCGACAACATGGATAAAGTCCCCCCTCGCAATATGGACTGGCACTGATGAAGACGCATCAGGCGGCCTTGTCGTACATGGCAACACGATTGCTGAATTGATAGCGAAAGATGCCACGCCTTCCATGCCTATCGATCACATTGTCGATGCCAAAGACCATGTCGTGCTGCCAGGCTTGGTGAACGCCCATCACCATTTTTATCAAACCTTGACCCGAGCGTATCCCGACGCCTTGGACAAGGAACTCTTTCATTGGCTCAAAGCCTTATATCCCGTTTGGGCAGGTCTTGATGAAGAGATGATGCGATTAGGTACACAACTCGCGAGTGCAGAGCTTTTGCTATCTGGCTGCACCACAGCGTCTGATCATCACTACTTGATCCCCGTTGGTCTCGAACATGCTATCGACATTCAAGTTGAAGCAACCCGCGAACTCGGGCTGCGCACCGTATTAACCCGCGGATCAATGAGCTTAGGCGAAGATCAAGGTGGACTGCCGCCACGACACACCATTCAAACTGAGCAAGCCATCATTGATGACAGCCTGAGGTTGATAAATAAATACCACCAGCCTGAATTCGGTGGCATGACACAAATCGCCCTCGCCCCTTGCTCACCCTTTTCAGTCACTACAGAATTAATGAAAGAAACCGCACGCGTGGCCAAACAACACAATGTCATGCTGCACACCCATCTTTGTGAAACCATCGACGAAGAAGACTTTTGTTTGGAAAAGTTCGGCCTTCGCCCCGTTGACTATCTCGAAGATGTCGGTTGGTTGCATGATCGCACTTGGCTGGCGCATGGCATCCATTTCAATGACGAAGAAATCAAACGCCTAGGGAAATCTGGCATCGGCATTTGCCACTGCCCAAGCTCCAACATGATGCTGGCGTCTGGCATTTGCAGAAATCTAGAATTAGAAGCCGCAGGGGCATCTGTGGGGTTAGGCGTGGACGGCTCAGCATCTAACGACGGCTCAAACCTCGTCAATGAATTACGAATGGCCACGTACATTCAGCGGCTTCGGTACGGTTCAGCCAACGTCAGCCATCTTGACGCCTTTCGTTGGGCAACACAGGGTTCCGCAAAAAATATCGGACGCAATGACATCGGCACCCTTGCTAAAGGTATGCTGGCGGACATCGCCATGTTTAAGCTCGATGAAATCCAGTTCTCTGGCAGTCACGACCCATTAGCAGCGCTTGTTTTATGTGGCGCACATCGTGCAGACAGAGTCATGGTTAACGGGGAGTGGCGAGTAAAAGACGCTAATCTCATTGATGTAGACACCCAAGAATTGATGATAAAGCATCGGGCAGCCGCAAAAAGGCTGGCGGGAAAAGCCGAGCGTTAAATTGACATTGTTACAGTCGACAAATAGGTTGTTTCCGCAGGTAATCCCACGTCTATTTTCTTGTTGTTGAGAAAATCAGCCTATGGGTCGAACACCCAATCGCTCACTTCTCTCCCCATAACGTGGAGCCTTCTATCGTGATCCTTCTCAGAACAGAATACATCCCTCCTCCAAAGAAACAGGAAAAAGACCTAAGACAATAATGCTCAACGCCTTATTTATATTAAGTTAAAGAAGATTGGGGGCAATAAACTAGAGGCATATAGGCGTATCAAGCAGCACAGAACAACCGGATCAAATTAATAGGTTAGAATATTATGATATATCCATATACCCAGAGTTTCATATAAAAGACATCCCAAGAATGCGCTTTCATAGATAATCCTCGCGGCCGTACGCAACACCATGACAGTCGTGTTTCTCCTAGTGATGTGCAACTAATTTAACGTTCATTTTTGCTTCCAACGTGCGAGTTTCGACCTTCCTTGTTGCTAGTGGCCAAAACAATAAATAAAAAACATGCGAAGAAGGATATTTCAATGTCAAAAAGGCTCATCTTGTCATCGTTCGCGTTATCATTCGCCACGCTTATGACACCAACAGTAAACGCAGAGTGTTTAGGAAACGTCTACTCGATCAATGGTGGTCGGGGCGACGTCGGTTTTTTTCTTGATATTAAAGAAACAGATCGATTAACTGGCTATGCCGATGCCAAAGAACGCGCAATTATCAATTCTCGGGCAGCATTTAGTAGTTCTGCCATGGCCTATGAACCCACTCTTAATCGAACCTACTATGTTAGTGTCATCCGCCCCTCCAAATACTATGTTGAGGATGCAGAAAGTTATGTGTCATCCGATGATTTTAAAAAACTCCCGCTTCACGCTTCAGGTTCATTGACCAATCAACTTGCTTACTATGACCACGATAGCCAGCTACATACCGTTGTGGGAGCAGTCCCTGACACACTTAGAATGACGTTTGATCCATCTAGTGGCCAGCTGATCGCTTCGAGTTCATCAGAGATTTTCAACATCGATCCTGATACCGCCGCTATTTCCAATGAACAACAAATCAGCAACAACGTTCGTTTCTCTGGCTTTTCTTCTTGGGGAGACTTTGTCTTTAAAGACAATGAATTACTTTATGTGACCAATACACGCACATTCGTGGTAAACCCTACCAATGGCTCTATGACGCTAAAATCGTTACATAAGATAAATTTGATAACTGCTGCGACACTCGATCAAAACGGTCAAATTCTAGTGGCAGCTAAAAACCAGAACGTCGGCGGAAACGTCAACAGCACACATTTGGTTCGAATTGACCCTAACACGGGTGAACATGAGCAAGTGGGCCTCTTCCCGGCAAAAATAGATGCGATGGCAACTAACACGCAAGAAACACACACCTGTTATGAACCCACCATTTTCGCAAGTGCACAGGAAACCAGTGTTCGTCGAGTTAACAACCCGAGCGTTGACGAAGGAAAATCCGCTAATGTACGTGTTTTCCTAAGTAACCAGACCCGACTATCAGCGACGGCCAATATCTCTTTGATAAATGACACAACGCTTGATAATGATTATTCCAGAGACGTGAGTATTCTGTTCAGTGATGGCTCATCAACTCAAGTAACACTTACCGTTGACGGTACCGATGTCAGTGTGCCAGCTGGTGTCACTCTCTTTGATGTGAGTATTGATACCAACAATGATGTAAGACGTGAAGATGACGAAGTTGCCATCTTGAAAGCGTCGTTGCTAGAAGACGGAAGCGATGAGAAATCCGGTACGCTCACCATCAAAGACAATGATGAAGATGCTCCAGAAAGTATTTGTGGAGAGTACTCTCGTGTCTCCGCAACAATTTATGACCGCACATTTTATATCGATTGCGACAAAGGGATTGTTGGCGGACCTGAACTGACTGCTGCGCTTGACGTTGATAAAGAAATTAAGTGGGAAACTTTCACAAAAGGAGAAGGTATCAGCAAGGATAACCGTACAACGTTTGGAACAACGCTAACGAACGACTTATCTTTCGTTGTGTATCAAAATGAGCAAGCTAATTACTTTTCTCCCCCATATTGCAATAACGTCACCGATCCAATGGGTTTTGAGTCCTTCCTCATGCATGCCGTGTTTGATAAAAAAAGCACCGGTGAACTCATTTGCAGCGTGCTCGTTAGAGAAACACGTTGCGACGGAAATGGAGGGACGTTGCCTCAGTTCTATGACGCTAGCAGTGAGTGTATATACGAGTAACGTTCTCCTTAATATAAAGAAAGACTCATAAACCGTACGTAACTATGAAAGCGACAAAATGTGGCTTTCATAGTTACTACTCGCCTCCTCTCAACGAAATTCCTCTACAAACACGTTAGCTTGCGATTTAAGTGATAGCTCCACACCATTAGATAACCTTGAACAGGCAAAGTGGCAGCAGACACCATAATCCGATACGATTCAGGATTGAGTAGCAGCAAACCTCTAATGAAAAACATGACAAACAACCACACTGAAAACCAAGCATTGTCCGCACACCCTGACTCAGATCTGTCCGAGCAAGATTTGCTGATCCTTCATCAGTTGCTTATGGAAAAACGAGACGAACTGTTGGTTCAATCTGAAGGGTTTGAAAAGGAAATCACTCGTAAAGAAGATTGCTCATTAGCGGATGCCGTTGAAGCCTCGTTTTATCGCGCCGAAGCAAACAGGGCTGAAGTGCTGCTCACTCACAATCATGCACTGTTGAATGAGATCGCTCGTGCTTTTCTTCGATTAGAAACGGGACAATACGGCGTGAGTATTGAAACAGGCGACCCTATTCCGTTTGCACGTTTGCAGTTGCTTCCTTGGACTGAGCACTGCACCGAGGATCTTGAGTGAGCATTGGCACTCTCTCAACACACTTTTGCCGGCACCTTGACGCTTATTCATAGCCACTCACCTAACTATCCCCAAGCAACCTGAAAATGCTCGATTTCAGAGGCCATCAGGTTGTTTGGGTATAAGCATCATAAGATGATTTGAAAAAACACCCCATTCAAATCATACTGTGATTAGATTAAGGCTATTTATCTAATCACAGGAACAGCAAATGTGGATCTGGCAACAACAAGATTGGCCTTCTTTTACGTGGGATAATGCGGTTATCGAGCCACTGTTGCGCAGTGTGCGCCTCAATCAAGGCATCCTACTTGGGAAGATGAGCAGCCAGTCGCATGATGAAACACAAACCATGCTCGACACATTGCTGGCCAATATCGTTCACTCTAGCGCGATTGAAGGTGAAACGCTGAATGCATTCTCCGTGCGATCGTCTCTGGCTAATCGCCTCGGCTTGAGTGAAGACAAACCCTTTCCCACCACCGAACAAACCGATGGCTTGGCAGAGATCATGCTTGATGCCGTTGAAAATCTCGACACACCACTCACGCTTACGCGCATCTTGCATTGGCATGACCGACTGTTCCCGGAAGGCTACACGCTCCTTAACCCCGTCACTGGCGGTCGATTAAGGGGAGAAGCGCCCATGCAGGTGGTTTCTGGTCGAATTGACCGCCCCATCGTTCACTTTGAAGCCCCGTCGCGAGCGGTGCTAGAGGACGAACTCACGCAGTTTATCGCATGGTTTAATGCAACCAAGCTCGATGCTGCGTTTGATCCCCTGCTTCGCGCAGCCATCACCCATTTGTGGTTTGTCACGTTACACCCACTCGATGATGGTAACGGACGCATTACGCGGCTATTAACCGATCTCGCGCTAGCCCAAGCCGAGAAACAATCGGTTCGCTTCTATGCCATGTCCGTTGGGATCTTGGAAAACCGTAAAAGCTATTACGACATATTAGAGCGCACGCAAAAAGGCGGTATGGACGTCACAGCATGGCTAGAATGGTTCTTCAATACACTTGAAGATACGTTTTCCGACGCGCTAAAAGGCATCGACCAAACCGTCTATAAGTCCAACTATTGGCGACAAATAGACCAAACAAAACTGACAACTGAACAGGTGAAAGTGCTCAACCGCATGTTAGATGGAGATTTCGAAGACGGGATCAATACCAGCCAATATCACAAGGTAGCGAAAGTGAGTAAGCCAACCGCCACAAGGCATTTAGCCGCATTGGTTGAATTGCAGTGTTTAGTTAAATCGGACGCTGGTGGCCGAAGCACACGGTATCACCTACCGAAAAGCTAAGGTGACCTTAACAACCCCTCTCATCCGTCAAACATGGCATTGAGAACACTGCGCTATGCGTTGCATTTCACTTGGTAGAACCACGGCTCTCTGGCATCATGCGCCAAAGAACGCCGTGGCCAGTCACGGAACCAAGTGTGTAAAGGTAGTCAGTGTTAGAAAACAGCCAACAATTAAGTAACAATTACGACGAGCAAGGTTACTTTGTTATCCGAAACTATTTCGATGAAGCGCAAATTTCATCGCTTCGAGAAGTCGTGTTGAAATTCCATGAATCATGGAAAGACGACAACAGAAAATTCTATCGAGAAGAAGCATTTAACTCGTCTTTGATTACCGGTACCGAATATCTTTCCCCTAAAGAGAGAACCCTGCTTTTCGATTTCATTAGCTCGAAAAAAGTCATGAACGTGGTGGATGCGGTAATACCGGAAAACCCGGCGTTCATGAACACGCAGCTATTCTTTAATCCTGTCAATCCGGAACAGAAGGATTTCTGGCATCGCGACTGTCAGTACGACTATGACATTGAAGACCAGATGAGAGTCATCCAAGACACGCAAGTGCTGCACCTTCGTGTTCCTCTTTTTGACGAGCTCGGCATGGAAGTCATCCCTGGTACGCACAAGCGATGGGACAATGAAGAAGAGTACAATGTTCGCCAAGAAGTGAATGGCAAAGTGAGTAATGACCCCATCTCTGGTGGCGTAAAAATTCCGTTAGCGGCGGGCGATCTGTTGGTGTTTTCAGCAGACATGATCCATCGCGGCCTATATGGATTGGATCGCTTGGCGTTGGACATTCTGATCTTCGATTCGGCAGCGGACTATATCGACTACATCGATGACGATTGCTTGCCCACACTCTCCATGCTGAACAAGATTGCCGACCCAAGGTTATTTTTGAATACGCTGCGCCTCAAATCGACAGCGTGTGCGTAGGGAATATCGCAAAAAATTCCGGTTGATGCCATACGTGCCATGATACGCATGGCATCGATTGATTAGAACAAATGATATAAAGCTCAATCATTAGACTTGCTGCCAACTGAGTCGCATGAATCCCCCTCTCACCCTCGTAATTTTTAATCACTGTGCTCAAATGAAGACATTCCATTTCATTAAGAGCGAAACCATGACCCGTGATTTGCCCCTAAAGCACAACAGCGAAAAAACGTATCAAGGCGTGGTAGAACGATTTTCATTTAAGGCCGCATCACTGGTAGGCAATGTTGCCAATGAAGATGTGTCACGCCATATCATCGTCTATCTCCCGCAAACATATGCGGACAATCCACAACGTGAATATCCCATCGTTTACATGCTTCATGGCATGGATAGCGATCAAAGAAGTTGGTTTGCTTCTGCCCCAAACAATCCCGGTATTGAACACATCATGAATCGGTTGGTGGGTAGCGGAGAAATTGAAGAGATGATCATTGTGGCCGTCGATGGCACAACATCGATACTGGGTTCTTGGTATCTCAATTCCCCCATTTCCGGCAATTTCTTTGACTATTTAACGCAAGATGTGATCGAAGAAACCGAAAGCCGATACCGAGCGAAAAAAGGAAAACGCGCCATTTGCGGTCATTCCATGGGAGGATTTGGCGCACTCAATGCAATCATGATGCGCCCCGATCTGTATCAAGCATGCGCAGCATTAAGCCCAGGTGGAATGATGATGAGAGATCATCGCTATCAAGAACATGCTGGGTTCTTTAGCCATCAATTCGACTTATTTGCCAAAGGTGAAGAATGTGAATGGTTCATTCACGCCTACCTCACCGTTCTTCGCGTTATTGCACCGGATAGCGATAACCCGCCTACTTACATCACGCGAGACATAAACGAAGCCATGTTAGCGCTTGAGCAATTCAACCTGTCAGCCACAGCAAGAGACAAAGCGCCACTCCTCAATACCCAGCGAAAAGAAACATTGCCCATCTACACCGAAATCGGCACTGACGAAGGCGAATCCGTCCGTGAGCCCATCATCGATAATTTCAGAAAAATGGTGTCGACGTTCAATGAGTTAGATATTCCCGTCACTAGCCATATTTTTGAAGGTGGACACGTTGATAAGGTCGGAGAACAAACGGTTCGTGGGCTTCGGTTTATTGATGCTGCGTTGCGAAAATAACAGAGGTTGATTGAACCAAGACGAGGTTGGAGTGATGGACTCAGAAGTTAGCTTTTATCTTCTCAACAAAAGTTTCAACCTGTGACTTCGTCACCTTTTCGCTTTCATACAATGACAAAAACTTAAGTTTACACTTAGGCGCACACGCGCCGAGTAAACCAATTTTGAGCACTCTTTTCACTGGCTTCCACATCACAAACGTATCAACCCACCAAGGTGAACCCAAGGTCGTCACCACCTTGACCTCTTTGAGATTGTGGAGGCGTGGTTTAAGCGCACCAAGATCTTTATCATGATCATAGGCGTAACCCGGTGCCCATACTCTATCAATCCAACCTTTCAACATCGCGGGCAAACCAAACCACCACGTTGGGAAAATCAACACCAAACACTCTGCTTCAAGAAGCAGTGAAATGTCATCCTCGACGCCACTTTTATCGTATTGTTCTGCGTAATAACTGTTTCGCTCTGCAGCCGTCAACGCCGGTTCAAAGCCACGCTCGTACAGATCAATGACTTCGACGTCATAGCCTTTTGAAACAAGGTGTTCGACAGTCTGTGCACTCAAATACTGACACAAGCTTTCCTTGACGGGATGTGACACAACAACCAAGCATTTCATGATGCTCCTCCATGAGTAATAGCGATGAGTCAGGGTGGATTACCCTTGATAGGAATCTGTCACATTAGCGAATGGCATTCAAACGACTGGAAGGTTACATCTCTCTCTCAACACGTTTTGTGATGAAAGAGAGAAAAGAAGATTCTGGACGCTCAGAAAGAGCAGCAATCAGGAGAGTTCGTTAAACGATAGGCTGTGCAACAGTACAGTTAACGCGTGTCACCGAGCCTTTTTCAACAATGAAAAACGCATCTTGCGGCAAGTCTTGCTGCCAGACTTCCTCGTAAGTTAAGCCCAACAACACACCACGAAGTACGATTCCTGTTAAGCCGTGGCTAACCACAACCACATCTTCACCTTCAGGCAGCTCAGACAACCAAGCATTCAGTCTCGCTTTCACATCATCATAGGTTTCTGCATTTGGTGCGCTTAAATACCAATCGCTTTTTTCCAACAGATAAGGATTCTCAGACACCAAGCTTGGGATGCTTCTTTGTTCCCAATCCCCCAAAGAGAACTCTTTGAGCCTTGGCTCTTCGATGATTTCAGAACTTGGGTAGCCGATCTCCTCACACACAATGTGCGCAGTTTGCAGTGCTCGCCCTAGGGAACTTGAATAAACGCTGACATGGCTTCCTTGCAAATACGCTTTTAGTACAGCCCCAACACTCTGAGCTTGCGCCGTACCTTTTTCAGTGAGTGGCGAGTTACAGTGACCCTGTAACTTCTTCTCTGCATTAAACTCAGTCTCACCATGTCTTAAAACAAATATTCTACTGCTCATTTTTCGTTCTTAGGTTATTGATATACCCAAGCAACATAACTGAATGGCAATAGAAGCGCAAAATGTTGCGCTTGAATCATTTCATTCGTGATGGATTGGACATTTAGCATCGGATTATGTCGAGTGTGATAACAGTGACTGCCCGAACAATCATTAGTCGTCAGGCAACTTCCCATCAATCGGCATGCTTTACACCGCACCCTTTGAGCACTAAATTCACCAAAAACTCAGCTGCTTGTTCAAAGTCGTTATCATCCAGCTCATATTGACCGCTCACTTGGCAAATCTGCCAGTTAAAGTCGGCATAGGTTTGAGTGGAAGACCAAAGCATGAACATGAGGTGTTTTGGCGGAACGGGTTCCATCCAGCCTTTGCCGATCCAGTATTCGAATTTTGTCAGGATCATTTTGGATTGATCCATCAAGGCTTCTGCTATGTCTTTCGGTAGATGCGGAGCACCAGCCATCACTTCGGCGGCAAAGGTTTTTGATGCGGCGGCGTGGTCTCGGGAAATCCTCAGTTTGCTGCGTATATATTGCGTCAGCGCTTCTCGTGGATCATTGACTTGTTCTATTGGGTAAGAGGCTGCCAACAAAGGCTGGGTAACGCTTTCCAATACGGCGCGGTAAAGGTTGTCTTTGGTGTTGAAATAATAATAGAGGTTAGGCTTGGGGATTTCTGCACGCTGGGCAATTTCGGCGGTAGTCGTCGCTGCATAGCCTTTTTCTGCAAAGAGCTGGCTGGCCACTTCGATGATTTTGTCTTGGTTTTTTGTCCTGATGCGTGACATTGCCCGTCCGTGGTTTCATTTGACGTTTATTCATATACCCAAGCAACCTGAAGATACAGGATTCAGGTTACTTGGGTATAACTCTAATGAAACAACAGCAAACCATCCAGTTGCATGGATGAAATTCTTGGCGCAACAGGCAAAAAAAAGCCCGTCGTGAAAGAGCGGGCAAAAAGCAAAGGACCGATAAAACAAATCTAAGTAATGCAGCGCTAAATGCGCATGAGCAAAAAAACTCTGGAATTAGTCTCCGCGAATATTGTGGTTTGAAAGCGATTCAATGGCTTTCACTAATGCGGAATGGTCCCAATCCTCCCCTCCCTGTTCTGCACATAAGCTGAATAAGTCTTGCGCGGATTGCGTATTAGGCAGCGCCACACCAAGCGCTTGCGCCCCCGTTAGCGCGAGATTCAAATCCTTCTGATGAAGACGAATACGAAACCCTGGATCAAACGTGCCATTGACCATGCGCTCTCCGTGAACTTCGAGCACTTTTGAATTGGCAAATCCGCCCAACAATGACGTGCGAATGCGTGCAGGATCAGCGCCCGCTTTGGAGGCAAACACCAGCGCTTCGGACACTGCTTCAATGTTTAGCGCGACAATGATTTGATTCGCGACTTTACACACCTGCCCCGCACCACAATCGCCCACCAAGTTGATGTTCTGACCCATAGCGCCGAACAAAGGCAGTGCTTTCTCGAAGTCGGTTTCAGCACCACCCACCATGATGGTGAGCGTGGCATTAATGGCTCCCACTTCTCCGCCGGAAACGGGCGCATCTAAATACGCCGCGCCAGTTTCGTGTACTTGGCTGGCAAATCGCTTGGTTTCAATGGGAGAAATAGAACTCATGTCGATCACGGTTTGAGATGCATCAAGGCTTGAAGCTATCCCTTCTGCGCCGAACAGTACTTCTTCAACCTGCGGCGTATCAGGCACCATGATGATGACAAATCCCGCGTCTTTTATCGCTTCACGATGACTCGCAAAGGTTTTGGCTCCAGCTTCGGTAAGCGATGTTGGAGCGGGAGAGCGACGTTCAGAGAGATGAAGTTGATAACCTGCTTTTTGCAGATTTTCAGCCATGGGTTTGCCCATGATACCTGTCCCTATAAATGCAATTGTCGTCATCGTTTTACTCCTTATTCTGGTGATGTTCAGATAGCCATGTCAGACCTTCTTCCGTCGTCGTCGCGGGTTTGTACTCACAGCCCACCCAACCTTGATAACCAATATCGTCGATATGGCTAAACAGGAAGTGGTAGTTCAGTTCACCCGTTCCCGGTTCATGCCGCCCAGGGTTGTCAGCAATTTGAATGTGACCTATACGGTTGAGAGTGGATGTCAGGGTTGGCGCAATATCCCCTTCCATGATTTGCATGTGGTAGATGTCGTATTGCAGCGAAATGTTGTCGCTACCTACCGCATCACAGATACGCAGCGCCTGCTTGGTGTTTGTCAGTGCAAAGCCGGGGATATCACGGGTATTGATGGCTTCGATCACCAGCCTGATTCCGGCATTCTGCAACTCTCGATTAGCAAATTTGAGGTTTTCAATCAACGTGTCCTCGGCAAGTTCCTGACTCACACCTTGTGGCACCACTCCCGCTAAGCAATTCACTTGCTCGCACTCAAGTGCCTTTGCATAGGCAATCGCCGTCGGCACGCCTGCACGAAACTCTTCGACACGAGAAGGATCAGCCGCAATGCCACGGTCGCCTCTTTCCCAATCCCCTGAGGGAAGATTAAATAACACTTGTTTCAGCTGGTTTCTGTCCAATTCGGCTTTCAGTTCTTGGACGTCAAAGGCATACGGAAACAGATATTCCACCCCTTCAAAGCCATTTTTAGCGGCGGCGTTGAAACGCTCAATGAATGGCAATTCGGTAAATAGCATCGATAAGTTGGCAGCGAGTTTTGGCATCGTTATCTCCTTATAGTCTGGCTGTTTTAATTAATCTTTATTGACAGGTTTGATGGTCAGGCTTTTTAAAAGCCAACAGCTAATCGTGGTTTTGTGCCGCCAACGCAGTAGGAGCATCGGCTATTGATTCGGCTATCGATTCAAACTCATTCACGGCATTGATCTCGACACCCATCGAAATGTTGGTCACTTTCTCCAAGATGATTTCAACCACCACGGGCACCTGATGTTTCTCCATTAGCACTTTGGCTTGTTCAAGAGCCGACGCAATTTGATCGGGCTCTCTAACCCTTAGCGCCTTACAACCTAAACCTTCCACCACAGCAACATGATCGACACCGTAATCCGCCAACTCTGGGGCATTTTGATTTTCGAAAGCCAACTGCACACAGTAATCAATATCGAATTGACGCTGAGCCTGACGAATTAAGCCAAGGTAGGAGTTGTTCACCAATACGTGGATATACGGCAGCTTAAATTGCGCCCCGACGGCAAGTTCTTCAATCATGAATTGGAAGTCATAGTCACCCGATATGGCGACAATCTGACGATTTGGATCTGCCGCTCGCACACCCAATGCGGCAGGTACTGTCCAACCTAGTGGCCCTGCTTGCCCGCAGTTGATCCAATGACGTGGCTTGTAAACATGAAGAAATTGCGCCGCTGCGATTTGTGACAAGCCAATGGTGCTGACGTAACAAGTATCGCGATCGAACACGCGGTTCATCTCTTCATACACGCGCATCGGTTTAACGGGCTGTTCGTTGTAATGGGTTTTACGCAGCATAGTGGCTTTACGTTGCTGACACTCGCTCACCCATGCGCTGTTATCACGCAATTTTCCTTCGCCCTTCCACGCTTTCGCCACGTCAATTAACACGTTGAGGGCTTCATAAGCATCTGAAACGACACCAAGATCAGGGCAAAAAACGCGGCCTATTTGCGTAGGCTCTATATCGATATGCACAAACTTTCGACCTTCTGTATACACATCAACGGATCCCGTGTGGCGATTCGCCCAGCGATTACCGATACCAAACACCAGATCGGACGCTAGCATGGAGGCATTGCCATAGCGATGAGACGTTTGCAGCCCAACCATGCCAGCCATGAGCTCATGATCATCAGCAATGCTTCCCCACCCCATTAACGTAGGGATAACCGGTACACCGACAATCTCCGCAAAAGCCTGCAATTGGTCTGAAGCGTTTGCATTAATTACCCCCCCGCCAGAGACAATCAGCGGACGGTCGGCGTTATTGAGCATGGTCAACGCCATTTCAGCTTGGTGACGCGTCATTACTGGCTTGTAAGGTTCCAGTGGTTCATAGCTGTCGAT
This sequence comes from Enterovibrio calviensis DSM 14347, assembly GCF_000621165.1. GTDB lineage: Bacteria > Pseudomonadota > Gammaproteobacteria > Enterobacterales > Vibrionaceae > Enterovibrio > Enterovibrio calviensis. Next base: position 446,866 of record NZ_JHZA01000007.1, read on the forward strand.
ATCGAATTCAATCTCAGCCAATTGAACATCCAAAGGCAGATCAATAAGAACAGGACCGGGCCGACCAGAACGCATCACTTGAAAGGCATGCTGTATCGCCCTCGGCACTTGCGCGGGTTCCATCACGGTTGAGCACCATTTAGTGACGGGGCGGGCAATGGATTCAATATCCACCGCTTGAAAGTCTTCCTTGTGAAGCCGTGCTCGTGGCGCTTGCCCAGTGATACAAAGAATAGGAATTGAATCTGCTTGAGCTGAATACAAACCGGTGATCATGTCTGTACCCGCTGGGCCTGAAGTACCAATGCACACACCAATGTTGCCCGTATTGGCTCGCGTATAACCTTCCGCCATGTGTGAGGCCCCCTCAACATGGCGGGCTAAGACATGATCGATGCCACCTGCTTTCTGCAATGCCGAGTAAAAAGGGTTAATGGCTGCGCCCGGAACACCAAACGCTTTAACAACCCCTTCGCGCTTTAACACTTCAATAGCGGCATCAATTGCTCTCATCTTTCCCATACAAACCTCCTTTGTATACAATTTACATCTTAATTGTATTCTTAGATCGATTAATATTTAACCGCAAGGATTTTTTAACAAACTTGAAACCGCTTTTAGGGATGGATTTGCACAAACTCACGCATACCACCAGCGCTGATAGAGGTCTGATCACTTGTGTAATCTTCATCAAAACACATGAACCTTATTCACATTGCATTAACAATGTGCTTTTATTGTTCACTATAAAAACAAAATAATGACACCAAAAATAGATTTATTGTATACATTAAAGCAAGGATACCGACCATGAATGACACAAAAGACCATACGGAAAGTCATCAAAAACATCACCGTCAGCCAGCATCAAGGTTAGAAGTCACAGGGCCAATATTTAGCGAAGAAGCCAAAACGATCCTAACCCTCAAGGCTCTCACTTTTTTAGCGTCACTGACTGCTGCATTTTCAAGTGAACTTCAAACACTGCTTGAGACACGAAAGGCCAAACAGAGATTATTTGATGAGGGGACACTGCCGGAATTTCGAACCGATACCGCATCGATTCGCGACGATCCGAATTGGAAAGTGTCATCAATACCTGATGACTTACTTGATCGGCGTGTTGAAATCACTGGACCAATAGACCGAAAGTTGGTGATCAATGCACTCAACTCTGGCGCGAATGTATTTATGTGCTGTTTTGAGGATGCGACGTCGCCAACATGGGAAAACATGGTGAATGGTCAAATTAATCTTCGCGATGCGAACCTTGGCACCATTGCGTTTACTGACAAAAAGAGTGGTAAGCGCTATGAACTCGGGCATTCCCCCGCCACGCTGATCCATCGCCCACGTGGTTTGCACCTAGAAGAAGCGCACATACTGTTTGATGGCAAACCTATGCCAGCCTGCCTGATGGATTTCGGCCTGTATTTCTTTCACAACTACCAACAGCGAAAAGCCAACGGCCAAGGCGTGTACTTTTATCTGCCTAAACTTGAATCAATGGAAGAAGCGGCATGGTGGGACGCGGTTTTCGATTTTACCGAGGATTATTTCAGCGTCGAGACCGGCAATATTCGCGCTACGGTTTTGTTAGAAACACTCCCTGCCGTTTTCCAAATGGATGAAATCCTACATGCCATGCGCAAGCACATTGTCGGCATGAACTGTGGTCGCTGGGATTATATTTTCAGCTACATCAAAACCCTCAAAAATCATACCGGCCGCATTCTGCCTGACCGTCATGCCATTGGTATGGATCAGCCTTTTCTTGAAGCGTACAGCAAACGATTGATCCAAACCTGTCACCGACGTGGCGCACTCGCCATCGGCGGCATGTCCGCATTTATCCCCGCTAAAGATCCTGACGAAATGGCGCAAGTGACTCAGAAAGTGATAGATGACAAACGCCGTGAAGCGACGAATGGTCATGATGGAACATGGGTTGCTCATCCACATTTGGTGCCACTTGCTCGTGGTGTGTTTGATGAGTACCTCAACGGTGCGACCCACCAGCGACATTTCATCCCAGATGGCACTTTCGATAGCACTCAACTGTTACAACCGAGTGTTGGATCCAAAGACGAACACGGCGTGAGAAAGAACATTCGTATAGCAGTGCTTTATATGGAGTCTTGGTTACGTGGCATAGGGTGTGTGCCTATATATGGCTTGATGGAAGACGCGGCTACGGCGGAAATATCCCGCGCGAATATTTGGCAATGGTTAAAACATCAGGTGTCGCTTGATGATGGCCGTCCGTTCACCAAAGAGATGTTCAGAACCTGGCTAGACCAAGAAGTGGACGAGATGAAAGCATCCATAGACAACGATCATAATCGGAAATTTGATCATGCATCAGCGTTGTTCTTCGCCCTATCAACCGACCGCCAATTTGCCGACTTCCTGACCATACCCTGCTACGCCGAACTCGAATAACACGTATTGGCGGCAGCATCAATGTGCTGCCTCCGTTCACATCTAGGAGAGCTCAATGGAAAATCTGACGATGACTAACGCGCTAGATATTACCAATCAGGTATTTCTTGCCGCGCAAAACCGAAACACTGCGCCCCTCACTGTTGCCATTTTAGACAAAGGAGGCGCGTTGATTTCTCTTCAACGGCAAGATGGCTCAAGCATGATGCGGCCTGAAATCGCGATTGGAAAAGCATGGGGCGCTTTAGCGCTGGGTTGCTCCTCTCGGAAAATTGCGGACGATGCACAAGCAAGACCCAGTTTTATCTCGTCAGTGTCCACGCTCGCACATGGGAACCTTGTACCCGTAGCAGGTGGCGTGCTTATCCGCGACGAACAATCCACTCTTCTTGGTGCTGTCGGCGTGTCGGGGGACATTTCTGACACAGACGAAGAAGTCGCTATCGCAGGCATTATTGCCGCCCACTTCAATACTGATCATTCGTTAAACTCGTAGCCTTATCACCTCAACATTTCAATACCTATATACCCAAGCAACCTGACGATGCAGGATTCAAGTTGCTTGGGTATCACCCCATGTACAAGACCGACGAATAAAACCCGCCCCGCAAAGATAAACCTCACCAATACAATATTTGCGTCGATGTTGTACAATCACTTCGACTATTCTTATACAAAATCAAACAATCATATTCTTCAGTTTTTTACGTTCGCTTTTAGAACGTTAGTTGACAGCAGACTCGCAGGAAACGACGAGTCGTGAAAGGGGTAACGGTATGACAGGGCTTCTCAAAGCGACCTCAAAAAAGAGTAAATCAACATCCCCTAAGATGACGCAAGATGACGTCGTATACGGCCATATTTTTGATGCCATTCTCGAGCAACGTCTTCCACCCGGCACCAAGCTCAGTGAAGAAGCATTGGGCGAAATTTTTGGCGTCAGCCGCACCATTATTCGACGCGCCTTGCTTCGCCTTTCCGTCGAACAGGTGGTGAGTACGCGACCTAACCGTGGCTCAATTGTTGCTTCTCCGTCGGTGGAAGAAGCCATGCAAATTCTCAAAGCACGCGAAGTCATGGAGTTGGCGATCATTGAACTTGCTGCAGAAAATGCCACCAGCGAACAAATCGCGAAATGTCGCGCTATGGTTGCCGAAGAACATGAAGCCATCGCATTGAACGACACTGGGCGCAGCATTCGACTGTCTGGCGAATTTCACATTGAGTTGGCAGCCATGGCAGATAACCTGCCATTAATGAGTTTCCAGCGCAGTTTGGTGTCCCAATGCTCGCTGATCATTGCACTGTATGAATCAAGCAAACAGCACAACTGCTCTTATGATGAACACACACAACTGCTTGATGCCATTGAGGCCCGAGACAAAAACAAAGCAGTCGCTTTAATGAAAGTACACCTTGATCACATCAAATCGAAACTCAACCTCCATGATGAAATCAGTACACAAGACTTGCACGCTGTTTTCTCGAACGTACTAAAAAAGAAAGCCTAGCTGTTTACCCATTGCCTCGCGGTATATACCCAAACAACCTGAAGATGCAGGATTCAGCGAGCTTGACTTAAGTTATGATCAAGGCGTCCCTTTGCCAATGTAGTGAGCTCCAACAAAAAGGGACAACACCGAGCATGGCGTCAGTAAACTCGCCCGAAGGGAGGCCCTCAGAGCGTCCATTTCATCGTTAAATCCCTGTGAAATAGAATGACTATTCCTACAAGAATTTGCCTTGAACTGAACACTCTGAAGGCCTCTGAAATCGAGCATCTTCAGGTTACTTGGGTATAGCGGGCAATGGGTATATTTCTCTTTTCTTTTTCCTTCCTAATTCGATTCCTTTGTCTTCTCCCAACGTTACAATTTTACGACCTATCTAAGCGATTTTTACCTTCCTCTATTGTGTATCGAAGGCTACCTCACCTATCATTTTCGAGATTAACTGACGATCTAACTCACAGATTGTATACAATCTTTGTTTGCCATTTCTATTGAAAACCAGTCTAAAATTCTCTTAGATATTGATTTAATTAACTTTAAAGATATTGCCGATATGTAAACACACCGTTAATACAAAGTTGACCGAACGGTCAGAAATGACTAGTTTGTAATCAATGGAGACAGAACGTCATGGAGGCAGTGTGATCCGTTTTCTCTTAAATCAAACCTTGTGTGAAGAACAGCACTTATCGCCGAATCTCACCGTACTGAACTATCTTCGCGAACACGTGAGAAAGACAGGAACGAAGGAAGGATGTGGTTCAGGCGATTGTGGAGCCTGTACCGTCGTATTGGGTGAAGTCGTCAATGGAAAGCTTGAATACCGAAGTGTTAATTCTTGCCTAACCTTTGTCTCTGCTTTGCATGGAAAACAACTGATCACGGTGGAAGATCTTCGTTCGCAAGCGGGCTTGCACCCTGTGCAGAAAGCCATGGTGGATTTTCATGGCAGCCAATGTGGTTACTGCACGCCAGGTTTTATCATGTCGATGTTTGCACTAACCAAAAACAGTCCGAATGCAGATAAAGAAGATACTTACGAAGCACTGGCTGGCAATCTTTGTCGCTGCACGGGTTATCGACCTATTGTGAACGCAGCGCTTTCTCTTAGCCAAGAAACACCGATTCGCGATCAGTTTTTCGAGTATGAAAAAGAGACCATCGATAGGCTCAATGCTATTGGTCTACCCGACCTTGAACATCACGCTGACGGAAAAACTGCCTTCACACCGACCAATAGCAATGAACTCGCAGATATCCTGTTAGCGCATCCCGATGCAAAAATGTTGGCGGGAGGAACGGATTTGGCGCTGGAAGTCACTCAGTTCCATCGCGACATTAACACCTTGGTTTACTTGGGCCATGTAGATGACATCAAGACGGTGAATGAAAGCGAGACGCATATCAACATCGGCGCTAATGTCCCATTCACTGATGTCTACCGAGCGCTTGAACCACACTACCCAGATTTTGGCGCATTACTACAACGTTTTGCGTCTCTGCAAATTCGCAACCAAGGCACTGTGGGTGGCAACATAGCTAACGCATCCCCCATTGGTGATGGGCCGCCGTTACTCATTGCGCTTGGTGCAAGCATGACGCTAAGGCTTGGTAACACAACCCGCGATATTGCACTTGAAGATTTCTTTCACGATTACAAAGTAACGGCACTGCAGCCTTCTGAGTTCATACAGACGATTCACATCCCTAAACCAACGCCAGATAAGGCGTTCAAAGCGTATAAGATTTCAAAACGCTTTGATGATGATATCTCCGCGGTCTGTGGCGCATTTCGCTTAACCTTCGATCAAGAAAGTGACACCGTCACTGAGGCACGAATTGCCTTTGGGGGCATGTCTGCCACTCCTGCTCGTGCCACGCTCTGTGAACAAGCATTGATCGGTAAACCACTCTCACTCGCTACCATTCAAGTTGCGATGAATGCACTGGCGAATGACTTCTCGCCAATATCGGATGTTCGAGCCACCAAAGAATACCGCGCGGAAACTGCCGCTAATTTGCTCTATCGCTTATATACCGAACTCACTTATGCCAAAGATGGCAACACGATTGAAACGAGGGTGATTCACTATGTCTCGTAAAACGACCCCATCAATGACGCTCGAAGAAATGACGGCACAGGCAAAAGCGGGATTAACCACTGGTGTTGGGAAATCCGTCAAACACGAGAGTGCAGAGAAACAGGTTTCTGGTGAAGCCATCTACATAGACGACAGAGGCGAATTCCCCAATCAGCTTCACGTTTATGCGCTGATGAGCCCGCATGCTCACGCCAACATCACCAAGCTCGATGTGTCTCCTTGCTATCACGTCGCAGGCGTTCGCAGTGTGATGACGTCAAAAGATGTTCCCGGCGAATTGGATATTGGTCCAATCCTTCCAGGCGACCCAATGCTGGCAGACGGCAAAGTGGTTTATGTCGGACAACCAGTGATTGCCGTCGCTGCTGACAGTCTCGAAAACGCGCGAAAAGGCGCCGAAGCTGCCATTGTCGAATATGAATTGCTGCCGGCAGCCCTCAATGTCGAAGAAGCCTTAGCGCAAGAATTGTTCGTTACAGATAGCCACACCCAAAAGCGCGGCGATTCAACGACTGCCATCGCTAATGCACCGCATGTATTAGAAGGCTCTCTGCACATCGGCGGCCAAGAACACTTCTATTTAGAAACACAGGTATCAAGCGTTGTTCCCACCGAAGATGGTGGTGTCATTGTCTATTGCTCTACCCAGAATCCAACCGAAGTGCAAAAGCTTGTTGCAGCCGTGCTTGCCGTGCCGATGCACAAGGTATTGATTGATATGCGACGTATGGGCGGCGGTTTTGGCGGCAAAGAAACACAAGCGGCAGGCCCCGCGTGTATTGCAGCAGTTTTCGCAGCACAAACTGGTCAGCCAGTAAAATTCCGCCTTCCTCGTCGTGAAGACATGATGATGACGGGCAAGCGCCATCCTTTCTTTAATCAATATAAAGTGGGTTTTGACGATCAAGGGGTCATTCAAGGCATAGATATTGTCGTTTCAGGTAATGCTGGTCATTCACCGGATTTATCACGCTCCATTGTCGACCGCGCCATGTTCCACTCAGACAATGCCTACTACTTGAACAATGCAACGGTCACCGGACACTGTGTGAAAACCAATACCGCTTCTAATACTGCATATCGCGGTTTTGGTGGGCCTCAAGGCATGATGACCATCGAACATGTTATGGACAGCATTGCCTATCACCTCAACAAAGATCCGTTGGAAATCCGCAAGGCCAACTACTACGTTAACAACGATAACAATATGAATGGAAATGAGACTAGCAATGGTCATGGTACTAGCGACGGACGAGATGAAACTCACTACTACCAAAAAGTGGAAGATAACTTCATCCACGAAATGACATCGGATCTCGAACTGTCTTGTGATTACCAAGCAAGACGAGAAGCCATTGCCGAGTTCAATGCTAACAGCCCGATTTTGAAAAAAGGCATCTCGTTAACACCGGTGAAGTTCGGTATTTCCTTTACTGCTACGTTCCTCAATCAGGCTGGCGCGCTCGTCACCGTGTATACCGACGGCAGCATTTCACTTAACCACGGCGGTACAGAAATGGGGCAAGGACTGAACACCAAAGTCGCCCAAATCGTCGCGGAAACCTTCAATGTGGATGTCAGCACGATTCAAGTCACGGCAACCAACACTGAAAAGGTGCCGAACACCTCACCCACCGCCGCGTCGTCAGGCACAGACCTAAACGGCAAAGCAGCACAGAATGCAGCGTTAACCATTAAAGAACGCATGGTGAGTTTTGCGTCTACCCACTTTGATGTCGCCCCCGAAGAGGTGGTGTTCAGTAACGGCATTGTCTCGATGGGTGACAAACAAGCCATGACGTTCGCCGATTTCACCGAGCTGTGTTGGTTCAACCAGATATCGCTGGCTGCCTCTGGCTTCTATCGCACACCGAAGATCTTCTACGATCATGAAAACGCGCGCGGGCGCCCTTTCTATTACTTCGCGTTCGGCGTGTCGTGTTCGGAAGTCATCATCGACACGCTCACAGGGGAATACAAAGTCTTGCGCGCTGACATTCTGCACGACGTTGGCGCATCGCTAAATCCCGCCATCGATATTGGTCAGGTGGAAGGCGGCTTTATTCAAGGCATGGGTTGGCTAACCACTGAAGAGTTAGTATGGAACGACAAAGGCCAATTGATGACCTCTGGCCCTGCCAGCTACAAGATCCCCGCTGTCGCAGACACACCTGAGATCTTTAATACGCACTTGGTCGAAAACCGCACCAACGCCGAAGACACCGTGTTCCATTCTAAAGCTGTCGGAGAACCTCCGTTCATGCTGGCCATTTCCGTTTGGAGTGCTATTCGCGATGCTGTGGCGAGTGTGGCTGATGAGGGGGAAATTCCTCACCTTCCAGCCCCAGCAACCCCCGAGCAGGTGTACAACGCCATCAAGAAAGCACGGAATGGCAAGTCTCCTGCCTCGTTGTCACTGTAGGTAGAGAGCCTAGGATCATGGAGATTGATGATGTTTAAAGACAATTGGATCCAAGCACTGGCAGACTTCGAGAACCGAGGCATACCGTGTGTCATGGTCACAGTGTTGGAAGACCGAGGCTCAGTGCCACGCGGGGCGGGAACCAAAATGTTGGTTACCGACAATGACGTTATTGCCACGATCGGTGGCGGACACCTTGAACATGTGGCAATGAAAGCCGCAAAGGAGATGCTGACGCAAGGTGACAGCGACATGAAGGTCGAGCGATTCAATCTAGGCGCACGGCTCGGGCAATGTTGCGGTGGCGTTGTGACGTTAAGCTTCGAGCCGATTGGACAACAACGTCATGTACTGGCGTTGTTTGGTGCAGGCCATGTGGCGAAAGCACTTGTCCATGTACTCGCCACCTTGCCTTTCAAAGTGATTTGGATAGATGAACGGGAAGAGCAGTTTCCTTCAACGATGCCAGAAAATATCGAAATGCGTCTCTCTGACGACCCAGTGGGTGAAGTTGCCGCGCTGCCATCCAACAGTATGTACTTGGTGTTAACGCATAACCACCAGTTGGATTTCGATCTTTGCCGCGCCATTTTAAAACGCGGCGATAGCCGCTATTTTGGTTTGATTGGCTCGCTCTCTAAGCGTAAGCGTTTTGATTATCGCCTGAAGGAACGCGGGTTTGATGACGACGCGATCAACACCATGATCTGCCCCATCGGCATTACTGAAGTTAAGGGCAAGCACCCCACAGAAATCGCCGTTTCTGTCGCAGGAGAACTGATTGCGTGTTATCAAGGCGAAATCATATCCAGCAAACGAGATCACTCTCCACAGAATCCGACTGAAAAAGACTCTACTCTGTCTACGCTGCCTAAACTCGATAAAGAGAAAGCGCTAGATCAAAAAGATAACGATAAGAATAATAAAGAAAAAATAAGGGCATAAAGGAATGAGTGACCCAAAAACGCATCCGGCGAAAGCCTTTCGCGCTGCCATACTGCACAGTCTTACCAACCCAACGGACGTGGGTTTAGACGACTCCTATCAATATTTCGAAGACGGCATATTAGTTGTCGCAGACGGCCACATTGTTAACGTTGGACACGCACGTGATGTGCTGCCCACGCTAGATGCCAGCGTTGAGGTTATCGAGCTTGAAAACAAATTGATCACACCAGGCTTTATCGACACCCATATTCACTACCCTCAAACAGGTATGATTGCCGCCTATGGCGAGCAACTTCTTGATTGGCTAAACAACTACACTTTTCCCGAAGAGAAACGCTTTGCCGATACGCAATATGCACGAGAAGTGGCGATTCAGTTTTTAGATGAGCTTGCTCGCAACGGCACAACGACAGCACTGGTGTTTGGCACAGTGCATAAAGCCTCGGTCGATGAGTTTTTTCAAGAAGCGGAAAAGCGCAACCTTCGCATGATCGCGGGTAAAGTCCTGATGGACAGAAATGCCCCTGAAGATCTCACCGATACACCGGAATCGGGCTATGCGGACAGCAAAGCACTGATCGAGAAATGGCATAATAAAGGCAGATTACTTTATGCCGTCACACCGCGTTTTGCACCCACCAGCACCTCTGAACAATTGCATTTAGCTGGCAAGCTACTCGAAGAGTATCCCGACGTATATATGCACACTCACCTATCCGAAAATCACAAAGAAATCGAATGGGTACAAGCGCTGTTTCCTGACAGTAAGAACTATTTGGATGTCTACGATCAGCACAACCTGCTTTCAAGCCGTTCAGTCTTTGCGCACGGCATCCACCTTTGTGATAGCGAATGTCGTCGATTACAGGAAACCGACTCTGCCATTGCTTTCTGTCCTACCTCGAACCTATTCCTAGGTTCTGGCCTATTTCCGCTATCTGAAATGGAAGCCAAAGGCATCAAAGTGGGCATGGGCACTGACGTTGGTGCCGGTACCAGCTTTTCTTTGCTTCAGACCATGAGCGAGGCATACAAAGTGATGCAGCTTCAGGGCAAAAAGCTTCACCCCATAAAATCGCTCTATCAAGCGACGCTTGGAGGGGCAAAAGCACTGTCGCTCGATCATACGATTGGTAACTTCGAATCAGGTAAAGAAGCCGACTTTGTGGTGCTTAACCTACATGCCACGCAACTGATGAAATTTCGAATGGAACACGCCCACTCGCTCGAAGACAAACTGTTTGTGCTGATGACACTGGGTGATGACCGAACAGTATGTGACACCTATTCTTATGGACAATCTGTCTATTCTAGCGAATCAGCATAACATTTGGGGTTCCTGACAATGTATATTCAGCGAGAATAATCTCGCTGAATGAGTCGCCAACATCTCGTCGTCATCGTCTAGATTTGCATCAGTTCCCCGAAGAGCCAGATGTGTTAATACCAAAGCTATTGGCAGGCACCGTCAGTGACGTGCCATCGCTGAATTGCACTTGTTGGCTGGTATTTTGGAAGTTATACGCCACGTAAGTCATTTGATTGCCATTTTTGAACGCCACGGCGGTCGGTGAATCAGCAGTTAATGATCCTGTCCCTGTCATCAAATGCCCTAACGCCTTCCATGTGTGAATCCAATGATAAGTGTGCGCTTTAGACTCACCTTCTTCGGTAATGTAGTTTGAACCGACGGTTTCATAATCTGCAATGGCGGCGTCAGCATCTGTCATCGCCCACAGGTTCCACCAAATGTCGCGCCATTGTCCATCGACCAAGCCAGATGGCTTCCTATTGCGTGACTCAGCCAAACCCAGTTCGACGTAATCTTTCATGTATTCGGCGTGCAAGCCAACATGAAAAACCAGCGGGTTGAGTGGCAGTCCCTGAATTCCAAGGATATGCGCGTAAGCGCCACTAAACCATGTAGAGAATACACCGCCCGTGCCCCAGATGATCGAGGTAGTGATTTTGTCGTAACCCGATGGGAAGTTATCGAAATCAGCCCCTTTGTTAAGGTAGCCGTCAAGGTTGTTCCAGTACTCCCAATACGCAGCGCTTGATGAAGCATGCAAATACATGCCTTTTTCTACCAGATCATCGTCGCCCGTGATCAGGCCATAAAGAACAATCGCGCCATAAGAGTTCGCCGCTTCAGAGGTGGATTCATTATTATTGCCCAAGGCGAAGTTGGCGTGACCCGAAGCCCACGAAAAACCGTTGGCAGGATCGAAGTTGCGAAGATACGGGAACATGTCATCGCCTTTGCTCGCCGCATAATCACGGATTAACAGCTCGACCATTGGGCCATATTGATCAGCACCACACCAGGCTTTGTCGGTACGGCAGATTTCTGCGGCGGCACGTACAAAGTAACCGTAATGAAAGTGGTGATCATTGAGCTGTTGGTGCGTACCAAATGATTCTTCAACGCCCAGCAAGGTTGTCCATGTTTCGTCGTAAACGAAATATCTAACGGTGTCTAAGCTACCATTGGTGTCAGCGCTGAACCAATCTTCCAATTCCGCTTTTAGCCAGCTTGTTAGGGTATTCGCTTCCGTGGTCATGCCTATGCTTCGCGCAATCGCAATCACCTCGGCGGCTTTGCCATAGCTTTTGCCTGACCAATACGTGTCGGTATATGGGTTCCACCCATTCGAGCCTTTATTTACGTATTCTGTGACTAAGCTTTTCAATGTATTGGTATCAAAATCGCCAACCGTACTCGGCAGATAAGGGAGTACGCCAACAAATGGCATGGTGTAAGAAAATCCATTGGTTTGACTGAATTTGATCACGCCACGCGCACTGCGCATTTTATAACTGGTTGTCGCGACAGAACTGTTTTTCCAGTGCAAAGGATGTAAACCTGCGAGGGTTTCAATCGCATTGCCATTATTATCCAAATAGGTGTGCGTGACTGTTACTTGGTTATTGGCGCGGTTAACTTCGTAATCAATTTCTACGTCACGTACAACTTGACGTGCCAACGCGGCAAACTCATTGCTAACAGCATTACTTGGCACAGCAGTGCCCGGTAACAATGCAATAGTCACTTCTTTTGCGCTGTTGATAACGGTAATTCTATTGCTCGTTTTCTCAGTGAAAGTGGTTGCACCCTCGCCCACAATAAGAAAGTTCGTGCGATTGCCAGCTACATTCGTCCACACACCAAGCATGTTGTTTGAATCTGAAAATGTGCCTTTTTCACCGCCATTTGATTTCAGCGTTTTCAACACGATGTCGCCTTGATACGCTTTGACATAAACGTACGGTGAGCCATGCACAAAAGTGGCTTCCATGATTGGCGTTGTTCCGCTTCGCCATTCCACCGTCATCGCGCCATCGCTGTGATCTTTTAGATAGCCTTCCATGTCAGTGAACTGAGAGTTGGCAATGGTAATGCCATCAAAAACTTCATCAAACGGCGCTGGAACTGTGTATTCAAACTTATCAACAGCACCTCTTAACCCGCTGGGAATGCCAAGCATTCTGAATCCACGTTCTGAAATGCGCGCGCTAACGGGATCGGGAGTGATGTACGCAGCACTGTCGGGATCGCCAATGCGCATTTCACCAAGAAAAGATACCGACCCCCACCATTTGTGAGTCGGAACGGGTTGATCTGCAAGATCTGGGACAAGCTGAGGGTAAATCGGTGTTGGTGTACCTATGTTCGAACAAGACTCGACACCCGGTTTAACCACGCCAGCGTTAAACACCCAAAAGCCATGATCTTCAGCACAGCCGTATCCATCAGGGTTAAAGGTGTCTGAAATGCTGCCAGCGCCATAAGAAGTAATCTTATAGTCTCCCTCGTAGCCACCTCCATTGCCTTCAGCCTGCTCAAGGTAAACATCTGCCACTAGCACCGTGCCATTGCCCGAAAACTGCAACCCGATCCACGTCAAATCATTGAATGCAGGAAACGGTATTTGCATGTCGATCCAGCCGTTACTCAGCGCTGTACCCGCGTTCAATGCATAGGCTTTTTTATCTTCACCGCTATTAACACCTTGGATCGACACTTCCACCTGCGTAGCAAAGGTCGTTTTTACTTTAAATCGCAATTGGTTATATGCAGAGGCATCAATGGCATTTGCGGCATCGTAATTCCCCCAAGCCAGTTCAGCATAGGGAACTCCATATCCCGTTCCACTTGTTACCTGAATGGCACGCGCATAGGTGCTGTCTGAGGGATTTTTATCAATCGAAGAGTTTGATCCCCAAGATACCGCGGATTCGGCAAAATTAAACGAATCAGCATTCTCTGAATGGAAAACATAACCATTAGTATCTTCTGGGATTTCGCCGCCATCTGTGCCTTCGCCGCCGTCCGTGCCTTCGCCACCGTCTGTGCTATTGCCTCCGTCAGTGCCTTCGCCACCGTCCGTGCCATCGCCGCCGTCTGTGCCATCGCCGCCGCCTGTGCTATTGCCGCCGTCTGCGCCATCGCCGCCGTCCGTGCCTTCGCCACCGTCCGTGCCATCGCCGCCGTCTGTGCTAACACCACCGTCGGTGCCTTCGCCACCGTCTGCGCCATCACCGCCGTCGGTGCCATCGCCACCGTCTGTGCCATCGCCGCCGTCTGTGCCATCGCCACCGTCCGTGCTATTGCCGCCGTCTGTGCCATTGCCACCGTCCGTGCTATTGCCGCCGTCTGTGCCATCGCCGCCGTCTGTGCCATCACCGCCGTCCGTGCCTTCGCCACCGTCCGTGCTATTGCCTCCGTCTGTGCCATC
>NZ_JHZA01000008.1 GCF_000621165.1 Enterovibrio calviensis DSM 14347
AAGTCGTTAACAAGAACTTGGAGCGACACATCGGGTTCGAACCGATGACCTCAACCTTGGCAAGGTTGCGCTCTACCAGCTGAGCTAGTGTCGCAATATGGAGGCGCGTCCCGGAGTCGAACCGAGGTACACGGATTTGCAATCCGCTGCATAGCCACTCTGCCAACGCGCCTTTGTCCACCCGCCTCTGGAAGTTGTTTCCCGCTGCGGTATGGGTGGGCATTCTACGGATTCACGTGATCTAGTCAACACTATTTCATAAAAAAAAGTTCGTTCGCTCAAAATCACGGCAAAGACGACATAATTCGACCATTACGAGCCTTTTTTAGCCTGTAATCACGCTAATAAATGATCTTACGGAAGGTAAGGTTGATTCTCGCTTCCCTCGTTTTGGCGGTTTTCGGGAGTGCGTGTTGCCAAAAAGTCTGAGTTTTGCCTGCCATTATGAGTAAAGAACCCGATCCCAATTCAAATTCACGCTTTTCTCCAGTGTGAATATGCTTCAACACAAACCGACGGCTCTCTCCCAGCGTCAGTGATGCGATGTTAGGGGAAGGCCCTAGCTCTCTTTCATTATCCTGATGCCACCCCATGTAGTCTTGCCCATCGCGATAGAGATTCGCCAATACCGTATTGAACTCATCACCAGCCACGCGAGAGCATCTGTTCTTTAGATTATCGAGAAGTGGAGGAAATTTTGCGGGAGGTAGCATTAAGCCGGAGTAAGTATAGCCATGTTCGCCAAACCAAGCTTGTAGGCGAGGTTGAAGGACTTCACGGCCAAACATCTTTATAGGCAATTGCTGCCATGGAAGTGTACTAAGGAGAGATTCAAACATCAGCGCCGCTTCATTGGCGCTGATGAAATCGGGTTGCCAATACAATTTACCGTCTGGCAAATCTATCCAACCCGTTTGTTCAAACAAATCACCTTGATTCATGCCTTCACTCTCATGTCCTCTTATCTACTCACTTTAAACACATTGAGCATGAAGGAACAACCGTGGAGGCACGTCAGATTATTTTGCGAGAGCGTCTTCTAGTTTAGCTTTCCAAATCGCCATCGCGAGAGCCGGTTTACGCAGCACTTCAGGAGTCGGAATCCAGCTTTGTTTAACGCGAGAGAACACGTCGAATCGACCCGCCTGCCCTGCCATTGCCTCAGCAACCACACGACCCGCGATGTTAGTTAAACCAACGCCGTGCCCCGTATAACCATGGGCGGTATAGATATCGTTACCAAGGTGTGCGATTTCTGGCATGTAGCTTCGCGTTACAGCGAACAGCCCACCCCAGTGGTATTCCATTTTCACATCGCCCAATTGTGGGAACACTTTGAGCATGCGCTGGCGCAAACGCTCTTGGCTGTCAGAGTATTCGCCATTGAATGGATGGTTCACGCCACCAAACAAAATACGGCCATCTGCTGTTGGACGCAGGTAGTCTAAACAGTTGTTCAAATCAGACATCGCCATCATATTACTGATCGGCTGTCGATCGCCCAACTGCTCAGTCACCGCTATATAAGAAGCAACAGGCAATACCTTGGACTGCGCTCTGCGGTTCAAGCCATCAAGATAAGCATTACACGCTAGCAACACCTGCTTTGCTTTAACACTGCCAGTCGCCGTTTTTACCGTGTTAACACCCGAGCCTTTTTCAATTTTGATGACCGGACTATTTTCATAGATTTCCGCACCCACCGAAATTGCCGCCTGAGCCAGGCCCAGTGTGTAGTTTAACGTGTGAACGTGGCCGCTATTTGGGTCGAACAAGCCGCCTAGGTAACGACGTGTGTTCGCCACTTCTTCGATTTTATCCGTGTCCCACCATTGCGCGACAGGATAGTTATAGCGACCTTGCTTAAGTTCGTGCCATGACTTCAGTTCTTCTTCTTGGCCTTTGTTCAAAGCCAGTTCGATATAGCCTTCTTGGAAGTCACAACCAATGTCGAATTCCTTAATACGCTCGCGAATGATATCGATAGATTCAACAGACAAGTCCCACAACTGCTTGCCCCATTCAGGGCCATAGGTTTCGTCGACTTCACGTAACCCCAAGCAATACCCCACCAGCGCCTGTCCGCCATTACGACCAGAACCGCCGAAAGCAATGCGTTGGCTCTCAAGAACCACAACACTCATGCCCTGCTTACGAAGCTCGATAGCAGCGTTTGTCCCCGTCAAACCCGCACCAATAATACAAACATCCGCTTGAATATCATTGGTTAACGTTGGTTGCTCTGGAAGCACGTTTGCTGTTGCTTGGTAGTAACTATCGATATACCCGTTTTCTTTCGCCATTTTGCGACTAAATCCTGCCTATGCGTAAAAAGATGGCGAATATTCGCACCAACACCCCCATCTGGCAAGTGGAATTCACTGACGTCTTATCATGCAAATTGTTACTCATTGACGCTAAATTTGGTTGACTATTCAAACAATTGTTTTGATGATGCGCGTTCAATTTCTGGCTTGGTATAGCCATCAAAGGACTAACGTAATGAACCAACATCTTAAAGGGGTGACCGCGGCGAGCATCGCACTTTCCGCAACTTTGTCTTTCGGCGTTTCAGCAAACAACGAAGTACTTAACATCTACAACTGGGCCGAATATATGCCCATGAACGTCATTAGCGCATTCGAAAAAGAATATGGCGTGACGGTTAACTACTCGACGTTTGAAAACAATGAATCTATGTATACCAAGCTAAAGTTGCTTGACGGTAAAGGTTACGACCTCGCATTCGCGTCTACGTATTTTATCCAACGTATGAGCAACGAAGGCATGCTGGCGAAAATCGATAAATCGAAGATCCCGCATGTTAAAGACATTATTCCGGGCTTGATGGCACAGCCCTTCGACAAGAAAAATGATTACTCTCTTCCCTATATCTGGGGTGTAACGGGTATTAGCTATAACGGCGATATCGTCGACGGTAGCAAAGTCACCAAGTGGGCAGATTTGTGGAAGCCCGAGTTTGCTGGCCAACTCATGCTGCTAGACGATGTGCGTGATGTGTTTGGCATGGCGCTAAAAACCAAGGGTTACAGCATCAACACCACGAACGAAGCTGAAATCAAAGAAGCCTATGAACTGCTGAAAACTCTGCGTCCTAGTGTTGTTGTCTATAACTCAGATGCTCCTCACGTACCGTTTGTAACGGGCGAAGTGGGTATTGGTCAGCAATGGAATGGCAATGCCTATTTGGCACAAGCTGAAATGGATAACATCGAATTCATCTATCCTGAGGAAGGTTCAATCCTTTGGATGGACAACTTTATTATCCCGAAAGGTGCAGCAAAAGTAGAGCTTGCCCATCAGTTCATCGACTTCCTTTACCGACCTGAAAATCAGGCCGCAATGGTTGAAGAACTTGGCTACCCAGCACCAAGCAAACGTGCCAAAGAAAAGCTGTCGGCTGAATATACTGAGAACAACGTCATTTTCCCTTCAGACATTGATGTTGAAAAAGGTGAGTTCACCAACGATGTTGGCGGCGCAGTTAGCATCTACAACCGCTACTGGCAGCTACTGAAAAGCTAGCCGCCCTTTTCAATTACGCCATTACACTAAAAAACCGCAGTTCAGGCTGCGGTTTTTGTTTGTGGAACATGACCCAAGTGCAGTTCGGTACACTCTCTACGTTCGATTCAATATCCACCGCCAATTGCCAACTGCCAACTGCCAACTGCCAACTTTCAACGCCTAGCTCGATTTGAAGAAAAGCAAATGGGCAGCGCTAAGAGAAATGGCGCCACGAACAATGATTTTCAGTTGATCCGCAGAAATTTTTGCAAACACCTTATAGCCGATAAACATACCCAAGAACAATGCGGGCAACCCAACCGCGCTGGCTTGCAGCGTTTCTATGTTCACAAGGCTCAAACTCACCAAGCCCACCAGTTTTAGGATATTTAAGGTAAGAAACGCCCAGACACGAGTCGCTACATAGGCGTGCTTTTCCATTTTTTGTTCAAGAAGGAACAACCCCATCAAAGGCCCCGCTGCATTGGCGAGCACACCAACAAACCCACACAATGCACCAGCAAAGCCCGCTGAATAGCGATGTGAGAAGACGGGTAATGGATGGTAATCAAGCCAAAGAGATAATCCGAGTAACCCAAAGATCAGCACGCCTAACATGGTCATAAACGTGCTCGGATCAATGCTACCGAGCACCAAAGTGCCGACTAATACACCTATCGCGCCGAACGGAACAAGTTTCGCCAGCACACCCCAGTTAACGTTTTTACGGTATGTCATAACCGCCACTAAATCCGTCAGTAGATAGAGCGGGACGATAACTCCTAAAGCCTCCGGGCCAGGAAACGCGAGCATCATTAAAGGGAGGATAATCAGTCCAAGGCCGCCGATGGAAAACTTAGAAAAGCCCGTCACCAAGCAGGCGAGTGAAATAAAAACCCATGACATTTCCATCGTCGTTCCTCTGTTGATCTTGTATGCGTCTTTAGGCATAAAATATTGAATGACTCAACATATGGACGTTGGCGAAATTCATGATGTTTTATAATTACTTTTCACGGAATCGAGAGTAATCTTACCCCTCGATCACCGTTGTAGTCAGGATAGCTTAGAATGATTGATTTTCGCTCAGATACAGTAACTCAACCCGATACAAAAATGCGTGAAGCCATGGCGAATGCGCCGGTAGGCGACGACGTTTATGGGGATGACCCAACCGTCAACGAACTTGAGCGATGGTCAGCAGAGCGACATGGTTTTGAAGCAGCCGTTTTCACCTCATCAGGCACTCAAGCTAACCTGCTGGGTATTCTCGCACACTGCGATCGTGGGGACGAGTATCTGTGCGGACAACAAGCGCACAATTACAAATATGAGGCAGGCGGTGCTGCGGTGCTAGGTTCGGTCCAGCCGCAACCTATCGAGAACAATAAAGATGGCACACTTTGCTTTGAAAAGTTGGCTGCCGCTGTCAAACCTGACGATGTTCACTTTGCTCGTACCAAACTACTCAGCCTTGAAAACACCATCGGCGGTAAAGTCCTTCCGATGAGCTATTTGGCTCAAGCGCGTGAGTTTGCTAATAAGCACCAACTTAAACTTCATTTGGATGGCGCACGCGTTTATAACGCTTCAGTTGCTTTAAATGTCGACATCAAAGAGATCAGTCAGCATTTCGATTCAATGACCATTTGTTTATCTAAGGGGTTAGGCGCGCCGATTGGCTCGTTGTTACTGGGTGATGCAGAGTACATTCAACGCGCTCGTCGTCTTCGTAAAATGGTCGGTGGCGGTATGCGCCAAGCAGGTATTCTTGCCGCAGCAGGCATGATAGCGCTGACCGAAAACGTAGAACGTCTCAAAGATGATCATGACAACGCTCGCTACTTGTCCGAAAGTTTGGGGGCGATTCAGGGTTTCAATACCTTTATTTATCCTGTGCAAACCAATGTTGTCTACGCTGACGTTGCTGCCCACATTGATATTCATGCCATTGCCAGTGCACTGAAAGAACAAGGCATTCTAGTATCACCGGGATACAAGGCCATGCGTTTTGTTACCCACAAAGACGTTACCAAAGCCGATATTGACGCGTTACTCGCTGCGATTGAAAAACAATTGTAGTCGCCTATAACGATGGCTTTACGGTAACTGAACAGAGGCGGATTTCCGCCTCTTTCTATATCTGATAAGGAGACACCATGGCTGGAGCTAGCTTGCTTACCCTACTCGATGACATCGCGACGATACTCGACGATGTCTCCCTGATGAGTAAAGTCGCGGCGAAAAAAACAGCCGGCGTACTAGGGGATGATTTGGCGTTAAACGCCGAGCAAGTTTCCGGTGTCAAAGCCGATCGCGAACTCCCCGTGGTATGGGCCGTTGCGAAAGGCTCCTTTCTCAATAAGCTGATATTAGTCCCTGCTGCACTCGCGATTAGCGCAGTCGCCCCTTGGCTTATCACTCCACTACTTATGTTAGGAGGCCTGTTTCTCTGCTTTGAAGGCGCAGAGAAGATCCTCCATACCTTCTTCCACAAAAAAGACTCACACAATGCAACAACCTCCCCTCAAAGCGATGAGGTAGATTTTAATACCGCTACACTCAACGCCGCAGAGTTTGAATCGCAAAAAATCAAAGGCGCGATTCGCACCGACTTCATTTTGTCCGCAGAAATCATCGTCATCACCTTGGGCGTCGTGTCAGAAAGCAGCTTTCTTACGCAAGTGATCACCCTGTTTGGTATCGCTTTCGCCATGACAGTGGGCGTTTACGGACTGGTGGCAATCATTGTTAAAATCGACGATGCGGGGTTGTATCTCAGCCAAAAACGCATGGCGATCACTCAAGCCATTGGCCGTGGTTTACTGGCCTTCGCCCCCATATTGATGAAAGGCCTTTCCATCGTTGGTACGCTCGCCATGTTTTTGGTCGGAGGCGGCATTCTGACACATGGTGTGCATGTCTTATCTGAATGGATTGGTGATGCCGCACAAGAAACGGCCTTGATTCCTTCTGTTGGAACCATTATTTCTGCCGTGCTCCCTACCCTGCTCAATGGCATTCTTGGTTTGATCGCAGGCATTATTGTTGTTGGTCTCGTGACTTTGGTTAGCAAGCTTAAACCCAGCAAATCCTAAAAATAGTTCCGTCACTGCGTAATACTGCGGATTGACGCTCTCTGCAAAGCTGCTTAGCTTATATCCAAACATGACATGTAATGGAGAGCAGGGATGACGGCAAAACATGTATTGATCACGGGTGGTGCAAGTGGCATTGGTTTGGGTATGGCGCAAGGTTTTGCAAAAGCGGGCTATCGCGTCACATTGTCCGACATCAACTCAGACGCGCTAAACGCAGCCGTTGAACAACTGGCCTCAGCGTATGATGTGACGGTAAAAGGTATCACGCTCGACGTGACAGATTCTGCGCAAATCGCCAGTACTCCGGATCGCGTAGACGCGCCAGTCGACATACTGATTAACAATGCCGGCATTCAATTTGTCTCCGCACTAGAAGCCTTCCCAGAAGATAAATGGCGACTCATCATCGACATATTGCTGACAGGCCCAGCCATGCTGACCAAGGCATTCCTGCCTCAGATGTACCAACAAAACTTCGGTCGCATCATCAATGTTGGGTCGATACATAGCCTAGTCGCCTCCCCTTATAAATCGGCCTATGTTGCGGCAAAGCATGGCTTATTGGGTTTTTCTAAAACCATCGCACTCGAAAGCGCAGAGCATGACGTCACTATCAATACGCTCTGCCCTTCTTACGTCAAAACACCGCTGGTAGAGAACCAAATCATTTCGCAGGCACAAAGCCATCAAATCAGCGAAGAAGAAGTCATCAATACCATCATGCTAAAACCTATGCCGAAGAAGGCTTTCATTGCACTGAGTGAATTGGCCGATACTGCGCTTTTTCTTAGCTCCTCAAGTGCAAAAAACATCACCGCACAAGCGATTGCGATTGATGGTGGTTGGACTGCTCACTGATATTTAACTGCTCAACGAACACTTTTTGCGCACTTGTTCACCATTGCTAGGTGAATATAGTGCGCCAGCCCACATTGCCAACAACTCCTCACGGCTTTATCTCAAAATCAGTAAGTTAAGAGCGCTACACTGAGTCTATACAAGGAAATCAGTGTAAGGAGAGCGCTATGACACACTCGCCATTAACAAGTGACAAGCTCTATCGCACTTCAGAACTCAATCGACTCAACGTTTCTTCTACTAAGCACCTTGAGCCTTTAGACGAAATCGTCGGTCAAGATCGTGCTCGTCAAGCCGTTGAGTTCGCGATGTCGATTCAAGAGAAAGGCTACAACATCTACGCCGTTGGCCAGAATGGGCTTGGAAAGCGCACCATGGTCATGCGCTATCTCAGTCGCCACTGGGACTACAGCCACCCAATTTACGATTGGTGCTATGTCGTGAATTTTGACGATTCGCGCATGCCAACCGTGCTTCAATTGCCTGCGGGCCGCGGTCTAAAACTCAAAAAAGACATCGAAAAACTGATGGGAAGACTCAGTAATTCCCTGCCGATGGCTTTTGACAATGAAATGTACTATTCACGCGCCGATGTCCTGAAAAACGGTTTAACCGAGCAGCAAGAAGGCGCGCTGCAAGAACTCAGTGACGCCGCAAAGGCACAGCACGTCAGCCTTTCTATCACTGGCTCAGGTGACTACCAATTTATTGCCTTAAATGGCGAAGAAGCGCATACCGAAGAAACCTTCGACGAATTGCCTGAAGAAGAGCAAGCGCTATTCGACCAAGTGATTAAAGATTTGGAAGTGCAGCTTCGTGGGCTAGTGCGCAAACTGACAGACTGGGAAGAACAGTACGCCGAAAAACAATTGAAGCTCGATGAAGAAGTGGCAACAGAAGTCGTTTCCCATCTGTTCAAGAAAATTGTCGATACCTATCAAGATTTGCCGCAAGTTAAGAAATACCTAAAAGCGATGCAAAGCGACATCATCGAGAACTTGGACATCTTCCTACAAGAAAGTGAAGAACAAGCCGCTCTTGCTTATGCTGCGCTCGACAAAAAGCTACCACGTCGTTACCAAGTTAACGTGCTGGTTGCGCAAGACGAAGATGTGCCGCCCGTTATCGTGGAAGACAGCCCGACCTACCACAACATTTTTGGTTACGTGGAAAACGCAACTTACAAAGGGACGGTATTTACTGACTTCTCCTTGATTCGCCCAGGTAGTATTCATCGTGCTAACGGCGGCGTATTGCTGATTGATGCGGTCAAAGTCCTTGAACGCCCTTATGTTTGGGATGGCCTAAAACGTGCCCTTAGCTCCCGTAAAGTTAGCTTAAGCTCACTGGAGCGCGAAGTAACACTCAGTGGCACGATTTCGTTAGAGCCTCAGCCAATCCCACTGAATGTGAAAATCATTCTGTTTGGTGATTACAAAACGTATACCTTGCTTCAACACTACGATCCGGAGTTCAGCGAGCTGTTTCGTGTTACTGCGGACTTTGAAGACGACATGCCACGGAATGACGACAGCGAACTCAAATACGCCAAGTTCATTTCGAGCATCTGTCACGACAACAGCCTATTGCATTGTGATCAAGGGGCGATCGGTCGAATCATCGAGCACAGTTCACGCCAATCTGGGGATCAGGACAAGCTGTCTCTGCATTCATCAGACATTGCCAATTTACTGCGTGAGTCGAACTACCAAGCTCGCAGTGGCAAGTCGAACTTGGTCCGCGCATCACACGTCGAAAAAGCCCTCGCTAGCCGCGATCTGCGTGTGAGCCGTCTGCGTGATTATGTGATGGAAGGCTTTACCACAGGCACAACGCTTATCGACACCCAAGGCACCAAGGTGGGTCAGATAAATGCGCTTTCCGTGCTAACAACCAATGACTTTAGTTTTGGTGCGCCTAACCGCATTACGGCTACCACCTCGTTTGGTGATGGCGAAGTGTTGGATATTGAGCGCAGCGTGAAGCTTGGCGGTAACATTCACTCGAAAGGCGTCATGATCCTCACGGCTTACCTTGCATCTTTACTTGGGAAAACAGCCAAGATCCCTCTCACTACCCACATCACGTTCGAACAATCGTATGGTGGTGTTGATGGTGACAGTGCGTCGATGGCTGAATTCTGCGCCGTGATTTCCGCCATTTCTGGCGTGCCATTGCGACAAGATATGGCTATCACGGGGTCGATGAACCAATTTGGCCAATCGCAACCTATCGGTGGTGTTAATGAGAAAATCGAAGGCTTCTTCGATGTATGTACCATTAAGGGGCCTAAATCCAAGCAAGGTGTGATCATCCCTCGCTCAAACGTGCATAACCTGATGCTGCGCAAAGACGTCATTCATGCCGTTGAGAAAGGCAAATTCCACATCTACGCTATTGACCATGTCAGCGAAGCCATTGCACTGTTTACGGGTCTTCCCGCAGGAGAACTGAGCGCCAAGGGCACATTCAAGAAAGGAACGGTACTCCACGAAGCCTTCATGCAACTTGAAGCGCTTAGAAAGAAGAACAAAGACTAACTCAGCGTCAATGTTCAACACTCAGAACGAGCAACTGGCGCAGTCCAACCCATAAAAAAGAGGCCGACATCATGTCGGCCTCTTTATATCTATCCCTTTCAGAAACGCACACGTTTAGCGGTATTTAGCGACATCAACCATACGCAATCGACGGCAGCCAAAGGATCAAGTTCGGCCAAAACACTAACGTAACCAGAGCAATCAATTGAAGGATGATAAATGGCACAACGCCTTTATAGATATCCATCAGTTTCACGCCCGGTGGACATACCCCTTTGAGATAAAACAAAGCAAACCCGACGGGTGGCGTCAAAAAGCTCGTTTGCAGCGCCATCGCCACTAACATCACGAACCACACCAACTCTGCGTTATCCAATCCCGGATACGTTCCGATATCCAGATCAAGACCAAGAACCACAGGCGCCAACAGTGGCAATACAATCAGCGTTATTTCAATCCAGTCTAAGAAGAAACCGAGAAGGAAAATTACCAGCAGTATGAATGCCACAATGCCATAAGGACCAAATGGCAGCGCTTCAAATGCTTGTTCGATAAACTCGTCACCGCCCAACTCACGCAGCACCAGCGCAAAACACGTTGCACCTATGAAGATGGCAAAAATGTAGGCCGTGGTTTTGTAACTATCGAGCAGCACATCTTTCAATACAGCCAGCGAAAAACGCTTGTAGTAGATAGCAAGCAACATGGCGCCAAACGCCCCGACACCGGATGCTTCCGTTGGTGTCGCAATGCCCATGAAGATAGAACCCAATACCGCAAAGATCAGTGCGAACGTTGGCACAATGGCCTTCGCTACGTCTTTGACAACATTCCAATCTGCACGCTTCGCATTCTCTGGTAACGGAGCCGCCTCTGGTTTCAACACACCAATGATGAGCAAGTAAACAATGTAGATAGTACCCAGCATCAAACCGGGGAACATTGCGCCCATGAACAGATCACCCACAGACAAACCGAGTTGATCGGCCATGATCACCAGCATAATCGAAGGTGGTAGCAAGATACCTAACGTACCCGCCGACGCCACCGTGCCCAATGCCAGCGGCAAGTTGTAGCCCTGCTTCATCATGGCGGGCAACGACATAGTCGCCAACAACACGACTGAAGCGCCGATGATGCCCGTGGATGCGGCGAGGATAATGCCAATCGCCATCACAGTGATCGCCAAACCGCCACGAACACGCCCGAATAAAGCCTGCATCGCTTGCATCAGTCGATCAGCAACGCCTGATCTGTCCAGCATATTCCCCATGAAAATAAACATGGGCAACGCCACCAAGATCCAGTTATCCATGATCTTATAGAGACGGTTGACCACCAGCCCTAGCGTGGTGAAATCGAGTCCTGTCCATGTATCGAGGTAGATATCGCTGTAATAGCCAATAATGGCGAATCCAACGCCTACACCACCTAGCACCCATGCCACGGGAATTCCGACAAACAGCAGCAAAATAAAGCTGCCAAACATTGCCATGATAAGAATCTCATTCGCTTCCATGCGAGCCTCCCTGACGCAACAAAGCGACGGCGCGAAGTAATCGAGACAAGCTAGCAAATGCCAACAACGCCACGCTGAATGGAATGGCCGATTTAATTAGCCATCGCCACGGTAAGCCTGACGGTGCATTCGAGCGCTCACTAACACGCCACGCTTCATACACAAAATCGAGTGAGTGAATAAACAAGACATAGGTAAACGGCCAAACGAAAAACATGACCGTGACAATCTCAACCCATGCTTTGGTTCTGGCAGAGAAACGATGATAGAAGATGTCAACACGGACGTGCGTACCTGTGATTTCGGCGTAAGACAAACCGAATAACACGCCAATGGCGTAAAGATGCCACTGCAGTTCCTCTAACGCGATTTGGCCATTGCTGAAGACCTTACGAAGCACTACCTGCGCGATAATCACCGCAACCAATAACAAATAACTCCAAGCGAATGTTCGTCCTACAATACGAACAACTTGGTCAATGCTATCAGCGAGCGGAGAAACAGGAAGTGAGTGAGAAGGCTGGGTCATAACTTGCTCCTTCACCCAAGTTAACGAAAGCGGGTAGCGTCCTGCTACCCGTCATAACAGGGGTTTAATTACGAGGTAGGAAGCCTTTCGATTCCCAGATCTGGTAGTTTTGGCGGAATTCAGACATGTCTTTCCACACTTTGTCGAAGTACGGGTCTTTCTTCTGCTCTTCCACAACATCCAACCACGTGGTTTGGAACAAGTTCAGCATGTCGTCATTCCAGTAACGAAGCTCTACGCCCTGCTCTTGGGCTTTTTGCATCGCTTCAAACTGCATTGACTCACCTTCAGCAATCGAATTCGTCATTGATGCCAAACATAAGGTTTCAACCGCAGACTGCTGGTCTTCGTTCATATCGTTCCAAGTGTCTTTGTTGATCAGAAGTTCAAAGACCGTGGCTTGCTGGTGCCAGCCAGGGAAGTAGTTGTACTTGACGATCTTTTGGAAGCCCAAACGCTGGTCGATGGCAGGTTGAGAGAACTCACTTGCATCTATCGCACCTTTCTCAAGCGCACCAAATATTTCACCGCCAGGCAGTTGCACTGTGCCTACGCCGAGTTTTTCCATGACTTGGCCGCCTAAGCCAAAGAAGCGCATGGTCAACCCTTTGAGATCTTCTGGCTTATCGATAGGCTTTTTAAACCAGCCTGATGTCTCTGGCGAGATAATGGCACACGGCAGGACTTTCACGTTGTAACCAGCTTCATCGTACATGCCTTGATACAGTTTCAAACCGTTGCCGTAAAACAGCCAAGCCATATATTCCGGCGCTTCTGGGCCAAATGGTACCGCTGAGAATAGCGCCGCGGCTGGCATTTTCCCTTGCCAGTAACCCGCTGTTGCGTATCCAGAATTCACTTTACCACTGGAAACTGCATCAAGAATTTCTAGTGGTGCAACCAGCTTACCCGGCTCATACACTTTCATTCTGATGGTGTTTCCAGTGACGGGTTCAATTCGTTCAGATACCCATTTAATCGGTGTGCCGAGTGCAGGAAGGTGAGTACCAAATGCTATCGGTGTTTTCAGTAACACTTTGTCCGCCAACGCTGAGCCAGAGACGCACAGGGTAGCGACGGCAAGCGCTTTTAATGTCGTTGAAATTGGTCTGTTCATTGTCCACTCCTTGGTGCGCAGCATCACTGTTTTGTATGTATTGTTATGCTGCTTGTCGGGTTGAGGTTTAGAGCACATTGAGACTGTTAATAATTTGTTACCGTCTAGATTATCGGTGCAACACGTAAAAAAATATCAGTTAGAAAACGGACTTACCGTACATAGCAATGCGTAATCGGCGTACGTGTTTTTACGTAGTTAATAGAGAATTGAAGAAAAATCGAAATCATGTTGACGAAATTATCAGGCATAAGCACGCGGTTAAGAGTCAAAATCCTTATCCTCGCAATGCTTCCCTTACTGTTGATGTTTGGGCTAATTATTGGGCTCGTCGTTATTCAATCTGATGCGTTGTCTAAGAATCAGGCCAATCTCATCCGCTCAGAAACCTTGTTGTCCAAAAAACAAGAACTGCTTAAGTACGTTGAATTGGCTCGAGCCTCTATTGCTCCAATTTATGACACCGCTAACGAAAATGATGACGAAGCCAAGCAAGCCGTCATCAATATTTTGAATAATCTCACCTACGGCGAAGATGGTTACTTCTTTGCGTATACCTACGACGGCACCAACCTCGTGCTGCCCTACCAGCCCGAAATGGTCGGGCAAAATATATGGGATGTTGAAGACAATCGCGGCTTCAAGTTGCTACAAGCCCTTATACGTGTCGCGCAACAAGGTGGCGGATTTGTTGACTATTACTGGCACAAGCCATCTAGAAAAGAGCAAGTCAAAAAACTCAGTTACGCCATTGGGCTAGATAAGTGGGGATGGATGGTCGGTACCGGCGTGTATATTGATGACATCGACACGCAGGTTGCATCCGTGCATGGGAAAATTGATGAAACCATTAGCAAAACCTTTATTGGCCTTGGCATCACGTTAGTGATCACCATTGGCATTATGGCTAGCCTAGCCACCAGTATTCACATCAGTGCTCGTGAATTAGCGGACAAAAAACTGCAATCGCTCAACAGACAAATCATCGAGTCACAAGAAGAAGAAAGGACGCGAGTCGCACGAGAGTTACATGACGGCATCAACCAGATGCTGGTTTCCGTGAAATACCGATTCGACAGCATCAAAGACGCAAAATCAGACCAAGAACGTGATAACAACGTTTCACTCGGCCAATCCACTCTGGACGACGCGGTTCGCGAACTCAGACGAATTTCAAAAGACTTACGCCCCGCTCTATTAGACGATTTAGGTCTGCTTTCAGCGTTAGAAGATCTGGCGAAGGAGGTTTCTGAACGCTCTGGCATGCAGGTCATTTTCGAGCACCACCTCAATATGGCTGATGTATCAAAGCTTACTGAAACCACCCTCTATCGAGTGGCTCAAGAAGCGCTCCATAACGCCGAGAAACACGCCAATGCCAAAGGGGTCGACATCATACTTCAGCAAGAAGAACAGGAAATCATGCTGACTATCGCAGATGATGGTGTTGGATTTGAGGAACATAGTGTCAACACTGTAAGCCAGTCAATGGGGTTAAAAAACATGCGCGAGCGTATTGAAAACTTAGAGGGATCTTTTTCAATCAACAGCTTACCCAATCAAGGCACAGAGATTCGTGCGATTGTCCCTATTAACCATTAGTCGAACACGCAAGGATTGCTGAGAGAATTAAAGTAGTGAACCAACAAGGAGAAACACGATGACGACGCTCTTGCTCGCAGATGATCATGTCTTGCTTCAAGATGGGCTAATGGAACGATTGTCTAAGCAGCCACAATTCACCATTTTAGGCGCCGCCAACGATGGCGAAGCGGCTATAGAGAAAGCCCTCGAATTAAAACCCGATATTCTACTCACTGATATTTCTATGCCGAAAAAGACGGGTTTAGAGGTGCTGTCCGTCTTACACACCAAAGCTCCTGAGATAAAAGTGGTAATCCTCAGTATGCACAACAACAAGGAATACATCATGGCCGCAATGCGCGGCGGTGCAAAAGGCTATGTGCTAAAAGATGTGTCATCACTAGAACTCGTCCAAGCGTTAGATATCATTGCCAACGGCGGCTCTTATTTTAGTGCTGGCGTGTCTGAAACCTTGCTCGAAAGCATGAGCGCCCTAGAGCAAAAAGAAAACGACGACACTCTTCCTACTCCTCGAGAAAAAGACGTGCTAATCCTTATCGCCAACGGCGCATGCAATAAGACTATCGCCAGAGAACTCGATATCAGCGTGAGAACGGTGGAAACACATCGGCTACGTGTCAAAAAGAAACTCGGCGTAACATCCACGGCAGGTCTAGTGAAATACGCGATCGAGCATGGGTGGATTGAAAAAGGTAATGAAGACTGATCGATTGGGAGATCAATCAGTTATTCATGCCGGCTTCTATTTTCCGATTACTTGATGTGAAATAAGATTTTTCATGGTCAAAGCAGTATCGTGTTGATAAGGCATTCTTTTTCAATGGAGACTTGTGATGCATCAGGAGCAATTCCCAGTCCCAAAGTATCCTGACATGGCTTTTAAAGGCGTGTCACTTCAGGCGCTGAATCAAAACATGCCTGATTTTGTTGTGACATCCAAGTGGTACGCTCGCCTCGCTATTTCTCTGGCATTTTTGATTTTTGCTGCCATCACCATCGCGAGTTGTGTGTATTTTGGCTTAACACAAGATGCCTTCTTTATTGCCACGCTCAGCGTGACACTTTTGCTCTATCTCGTTTCCATGCCTTTACTGACCAACACTTTTATTGAGTCCGACCGCGTAAAACAAAAGGTGAATCAGTCCAAACATGCCTATTTAGTGAAAGCTCTGACGAACACGCCCGTCGAAGAACGCTTACAAATTGCGAATGGCATTTGGCGCTCGCTCAGAAGCGAAGAATGGACGACGTGTATTAGCTATGCGCACACCGCAGACAAGCCACGAACCACCTATTGCTGCCAGCAAATCGGAAAGATCGCGTCGAATTTAACCCATAACAGCCCCGAAATTTTCAGCGATGCTATGCTTAAAATAATGAATAATCAAAGAGGTAGCGTTAGCTACTTCTTCGACATTATTATTATGCTTGGCGAGCAGCAATTTCACGAAGAACATGAAGAACAGAGAAAGGTCCGCGGAACAAAAAAATTACTGTTGGACGATTTGTTCACGCACCGCTAGCCAAGCGCTTCTCGTACCCATCGGATTAGATTATCGATCTTGAATTGGCACAGGAAGGATCGTCAAAAGCAACGAAGATATTGCAGAACGTCGTTATTCTGCTTGTGAGATATCTAAAGCCGCTATTGTCGATTTAGCCAGCAATCATGATTGAAAATTGACTCTGATTGGTACCACCTCCCAAACGGAGCGCACATGAAAATAGCCCTTGTTACAGGCGGCAGCAGCGGTATCGGCCTTCATACTGTCCTAGCATTCCATCATGCAGGATTCAAAGTCATTACATGCTCTCGCAATGAAGAAAAATGGAACAGGGTGCTAGCGCGTTATCCCCACTTGTCATCCATTGATTACCTTCCCGTTGACCTGAAAGACGTCCAACAAGTAGACCGCTTCTTTGGGTATATTCGCGAGAACTACGGCCATATCGATGTCGCCATCAACAATGCCGCTCCCCCGCTTGAATCCCGTGGCGACTATGGCAACGTGCCGATTGATGCTCTTTACAGCACAATGATTGGAGACTTCTGGTTACCTGCCCTTTGCTTACGTTACGAGATCAACCTCATGTCCGAGGGTAGTTCGATTGTTAACGTCAGCTCAGTCAACGGTTCTCGCCCAAACCCTAACGCTGCGATGTTTTCAGCGACCAAACATGCGATTGAAGGATTAACGCGTTCTGTCGCAATTGATGCTATCCGCAAAGGCATTCGCGTGAATGCTGTCGCGCCAGGGGTCACTTGGACTCCACGCTGGGATCAACAGCAAGCCGAGTTAGGCAGTGCATTAAAAGAGACAGTGGCAAGGCAAGTGCCCAATGGGAGATTTGCGATTCCTGAAGAAATAGCCAATGCCATATTGTGGTTAAGCTCAGAACAAGCAAGCTATGTCGTGGGTCATACGCTGGTGATGGACGGCGGTTTGAGTTTGAGCTGAGATCAGCAGTGATCACGAAGCAATCAAAGCAAGATTTCAAGCCATCAGAAACGGTTCAAAGCCGTTAAACGGATCGGGATGACAATGCGAAAAGTCGGCGTGATCAAGCTAAGGTGTTGAAGAAATAGGTGTTAGTCGTGTGCTTTGGCAAAGCGATAGTAAAAAAGAATGCTGAAACTGAACAAGTGATTTGTAACGATTGGTATTGAGAGAGGGAAAAGCGGGGGAGAAAACAGGTAGTGCAGATAAAAAAGTAGCGCAAATGGCAGAGCCACTTGCGCCGACTTTCGAAATTATAGAGCTACTACGTTAGCAGCTTGTGGGCCTTTTTGGCCTTGCTCAACTTCGAAAGATACTTTTTGGCCTTCAGAAAGAGTTTTGAAACCCTCAGAAGCGATAGCACGGAAGTGAACGAATACGTCAGCACCGCCGTTGTCTTGAGTGATGAAACCGAAACCTTTATCTTCGTTAAACCACTTTACTAGACCAGTTGTTTTGTTAGACATTTTGTGTCCCTTATATTTAATTCAAAAAATATTCGCATTAATGCGATGCACTGTGCTGGAATTATTTAATGTGACGATGAAGCTAAGGGAAACACAGAGAACTACAACTAGTGACGAAATCTGAGGTTTTACTTTTACTTTACGCTTTATTAATAACTCTGACTTACAGAGCGAGGCCAATATTACTCTAGTCAGGGCCATTGTAAAGACTTATTTTGAATTAGGCTGAAGAAAAAACAGGCCAGTTCTTAAACGATGATATGCCGCACTCTTATCATCACAAACGAAACAGGACCCTCGCTTGAGCGCCCTGTTTCTGTGAGAAATACGACTATCATCGCTTCCTAGTTAGCCCCCAACGACTAAGCATCCCCAACCCTAACAACATAAACACCATCCAGTTCATGCTACCTCCACTGCTTCCACTGCGAGGACGCGAATGCGTGGGTGCAGGTTGGGTAAACATTGGCTGACTCGTGTCGGCTTGTGTTGGTTGTACGTTCTGGGTTTGACGTGTTTGTCGTGCTTGCTGCTCTTTCTGCACGCGCGCTTGGTTATTGCGCTCAACGCCAAGCTGTTGGAATACATCCTCTTCGACCACCAGCAGCGAGGTGTAGTCCGTCAACAGCCCATACTCGACGGCGATGTCTTCTATGGCTTGTTCTTTGTCCGCATCTTTCTGCTCAAGGTAATCCATCTGCGCTTCTAAATCTCGAATTGCTGAGAATGCCCACATTCTTTCAAGCTCTGGGTTACGCAGCGTTTTCTCTGGCAGTGATACCTTGGTGGTGTATCGACGCGTCTCGCCATTCACTTTCATGCTCAAGGTCACGTCCGCCGTTCCCGCTTTGAAGTAATGACCGAACACCGTCAGTTGCTCACCACGGTACAAGCTACTGATGGCTTCTGGTGTCAGATCTTTCACCTTCACGCCGTCGATATCCAATTGAATATCGCGATACGCTTGGTGCGTTAACTTGCTCGATATGTTGAGCAAATGCCCCATCATGTCATCCGCATTCGAAACGGAGGTAGCAACACCATTTGATAGCTTGGTCATCGGCACCAATAGCGGCGTATTCGCACTGTTACCCATGATGAAGGTAAACAAGCGGACATCGTATTTCTCCATCATTTGGAAGAATTTCCGCTTTTCAGTCACCCCCACATTCGCGACACCATCCGTCACCAGCACGATACCTGTTGGGCGGTCGGCATCGAGCTTACGCACCGCTGCGCCCAAACCTTCATAGAGATTGGTGCCGTTGCTCGGTTGCATGGCTGAAATTTCACTCAGGGCTTTTTCAACGTTTGTCTTGTTGGCAGATATGAAGCCATTGGTCAGGTCATACGTTGCGCTATCAAACATCACAATACGAAAACGGTCTTGTTGTGGCAGTTTGTTCAGCCCCTGTCGAACCCCTTCCGCCAAGGTGTTGTACTTGCCCGACATTGATCCTGACTTGTCTAAGACGAACACCCAATCGCGCCCTTGGGTTACAGGCCCCAAGTCATCACCCGGCGTAAAGGTGAGCTTCACGGTGCCGCGCTTTGATTCTTCAGGGTCACGGTACGCAACCATGTCCAAGCGACCCGGCAATCCATCTTGCAGACGCCAGTAAACCACGATGTCTTGATCCAAACGGTACGCAGGTGCAGAAGGTGATGCTGTCACGCCTTCCTCTTCAACCACGGCTGACGATTGGTTCGCCACTTGCGCCTTCCAAATCGTGTGCTCGCCTAACGCCTCTTGTGTGAGTGCTGCATTGGGGTGCGATGGCAAGCGCACACCGTCAACGGGATACGCGGATTTCAGTGCAACGTTGAACGAGAAGTCATGCTGCACGGCATCATTACGCGTCCAAAAGCTGTCGCGCGCTTCATCGACACCGCCCTCTTCCATCGGGTACACGTAACGGCCAATGCCGTGATCAATCAGCGCATCTTGCAGATAGACCAACCTCACCTTCACTCGCTGTTGAGGCTGAACAGGGAAGACGCGCATCTCAAACGTTTTGTACTCGTCTTTTTCAGTCAATGCCGTCGCATTGCCTTGCGCTTTTTGCTCTTCATAAATCTTTTTGGCTTTGTCTTTCGCCACGGATTCTGCAATCACTGGCGTGCCGTTTATCCAGTAAATGAACTCACCCACGACAGCTTCTTGCGGGACAGGAAACGAGTAGCGCGCTTCGAGCACGTCATTATTCGGGTTATAGAAGATTTGTTCGATGGACGTTGTCGCGTAGCCGTCTTCGATAACGACATCCACGTGGTGGGTTTCGATGGTGAGGTCTTGGTGTTGGCTGTTTGTCGGTTTCAATAAGCCGCTCGCCATCGCAGCGGGTGCAAACCAGCCTACTACAAACGTGAGAAATACCATTCCCCACGTCATCAATCTTTGCGTCATTTGCTGTTGGTTTAGCATCGTGTGCCTCCATTGCGTTGCTTCGTTGAGATTCGTTCTCTCATCTGCAGGGCGTTGATGTTGGCGTTGTTCGCGCCTGCAACTCTCTGCGTTTTCAGAAGCTTGCAACAAGACAGCGCAAGTCAAAAGCACCGTGTCCGAAGTGACAATATACGTAACGCTACGTCGCATGAGGTGACACCTTCTCGCCGAAACACCGTGTTGGTGTGCGTTAGCAGGGTCGATTCCGAAAAATTTATCGGCCCATAAAAACATGTCGGATTGGTGCAAAATGATGTCGACTGGGTATCACGGAAATCCTGAATCCTCGTAATAAGATGACTCAACGCATCACCTCAATTTTATTGGGATATTCACGAGGAAAGCACGATGACAGTCGCCGATACGCACACAGAAATTGCATCCTTTACGCCATATCCAATCAAACATGTTCCTGTTCGGGTTGATGTAGGCAGCGAGTCACTTTTGATCGCGTGGGATAACGGACATGAGAGCGAATACCACTACCTGTGGTTAAGGGACAATTGTCATTGTGCGGAATGCATCGCCACGCTCACTCGCGAGCAAGTCTTTGAGATTTGTGATGTCCCCGAAACCATTAAACCGAAAGAAGCTTATCTCTCTGAAGACAACAGACTCGTCATCACGTGGGATCATGCTGATCACAATAGCCAATATCACCCCGGGTGGTTATTCAGTCATTGTTACAGCGAAAGCGCCCTCGCCGCCAAACAATGGCAAGCGAAAGTGTGGGACAAAGACGCAATCAACCAAGCGCTGCCGACGAACACTTACCTCAACATCTTGCAAAGTGATCAACACCTTTTAACCTGGCTAAAGGATTTAAGAGATTATGGGATCGCGCTGATTAAAGATGTCGATACCGCGCCAAATACGCTGATAAACGTCGCGAACCGCATCTCTTTTATCAGAGAAACGAACTTCGGCACCATTTTTAATGTGCAGGCAAAAGCGGATGCAAACAGCTCGGCGTATACCGATTTGCGTTTGCCGCTGCATACCGATTTGCCCACACGAGAACTCCAGCCCGGCCTGCAGTTTTTGCATTGTTTAGTCAATGATGCCGCTGGCGGAGAATCCATTTTGGTTGATGGTTTTAAGATCGCCGAACACATGCGCGAGCATTACTCCGACGAGTTTAAAAGTTTATCCAGCATACCGATGGCCTTTTACAACAAGGACAAACACAGCGACTACCGCTTTCGCGGCAAAGCCATTGTGGTTGATGAAAACGATCAGGTAGTTGAAGTTCGCCTTGCGAACTTTCTTAGAGGGCCCATTGATGTACCCGCGCATCAAACCCTTGCGCTCTACAAAGCGTATCGCTGTTTTATTCGATTAACGAGAGAGGAAAGGTTTCAGTTTTTCCATCGCCTGAATGGCGGCGATCTGATCGTTTTTGATAACCGCCGCGTCTTACACGCACGCAATGCGTTCGACCTAAAAACGGGCTCAAGGCATTTGCAAGGCTGCTATATCGACAGAGATGAACTCTTGTCTCGGATAAGGGTGCTTGAAAGGGACGCGCTTTAGTTTCGCCAAGATTCAATTATTGAATCCCCGATCGGTATTGGCTGGCCGTGGTGCCATAAAGCGCGCGATAACGACGACTAAAATGGGCGGTAGAGCTAAAGCCACACGCTAAGGCGATATCCGCAATGCTGAGCCCAGAGTCAGACAACAGATACCGCGCGTGCTCCACTCGCATTTGTACGTAATACGCAGACGGAGAACAGGCCAAATGTTGCAAGAACAACCTTTCCAGGTGCCGAACAGAAATTGACAGGCTGTCTGCCAAATCCGATGTGGCTAAGGGGGTTTCAATGTTAGCGGCCATTAACGCGAGGGCTTTTACCATTTTAGGGTGATGTAATTTGAGCTTTTCGGCTTGGCTGGCTCGTTGATGATCGGTTTGGCTTCTCGCTGTACTTTTAATTAATTGCTCGCACACAAGGATCGCGAGTTCTGGCTCAAAATAGGTGTCGATTAAATACAGCATCATGTCAGTTGCGGCAGTGCCACCTGCACACGTGATGCGTTTGCCTTGAATTTCAAATAGCTCATCACTGATTTCAAGTTCAGGATAACGCTCTTGAAAGGACGGCTTCGCTTCCCAATGTAAGGTGATGGGATAGCCATCTAATAACTTGGCCTTGGCCAGTAAGTAACAACCCGTATCGAGCGCACCGATCATGAACCCGAGCCGATGCAGATCACGCAGCCATTTTATGGCGCTCTCTGACGTGTGCTTTTCTGGATGGAAGCTCGCATTCACAAAAAGGTTGCGGGGTTTTTCATTGGTATTGATTGAAATGGATTCCTGAAGTGCCAGACCATTGCTGGCTAAAACAGGCTCGCCATCTTCACTAAAACATTGCCAACGAAACAAGGTTTTACCTGCCAAGCGGTTTGCTATGCGTAATGGCTCGATGGCAGAGAGCAGTGACACCATCGCGTATTCAGGCAACAGCAGAAAAGACAAGGTGAAGACCCCATCATCATCAGCAATTAATGGCTTTTGTGCCTCTCGGGATGAAGATTTAAGTAACGAGGTTTGCATCAGATCTCCTAAAAAGATACGGCCTCTTTTTGCTCCGCCGTATCTTTTTAGTTTAGCTAAAGATTATTCGTCTTTGGCTAACGGTGTTTCATTGCCGCCATCGGTTCCTTTCCCCAACCCGCTCACATCGTTGAAGAGCGATTTAAGCACACCGAGCGTCATCAAAATGATCACCAAGCTTAGTGGCAAGGCCGCTGCAATATTGGCGGTTTGCAGCGCGCTCAACCCCCCTGCGACTAACAGGGCTGCAGCAACCAACCCAACAACAACACCCCAAAAAACGCGGAACGTTTTTGGCGGGTCTTCATTGCCCAAAGACAGAATGGTCGTTAATACGACGATGCCAGAGTCCGACGATGTCACAAACCAACTCATGAGAAGAAAGACCATCATGGCAGACACGATCCAACCGAGTGCGCCGTTACCAAAGATCCCATCAGCGTTAGCGAATAACGCCTCAGGCAAGTTCCACGCATTAACAAGATCAATAATCCCCGCCGTGCCCACGCCCGAACTGGCTGTCAGCTCTTGATAAAGTGCGGTTCCACCAAAGATTCCTAGCCACACGAAGATGATGGTTGTCGGCACGAGGAGCACGCCAATCACAAACTCTCTTAACGTGCGGCCACGAGAAATTCGCGCAATAAACAATCCAACAAAGGGGGCCCACGCTAACCACCAGCCCCAATAAAAAACTGTCCAGCCGTTTTGCCAATTCGCAGGGCCTTCTTCTTCAGGAAACCAAAGTCCCATTTGAATAAAGTTGGCGAGATAATCCCCAACGGCAGAACCAAAAGCACCTAACACCCAGCCAGTCGGCCCAGCAAACAAGAACAGCGCAACGACAATAATCGAAACAATAATATTCCACTGAGAAATGATTCTGATACCGCGCCCCACCCCAGACAGAGCGGACAAAATGGAAACGATCGTAATTAATGCAATCAGGGTAAGTTGCGTCGATATGCCTGGGTCTACACCAAACAGCCTTTCAAGCCCGACGGACATCTGGCTGACGCCCAACCCCAGCGAGGTTGCCACACCAAAAACGCACCCTAGCACGCCGAAAATATCGACCATGTGTCCAATGGGGCCATAAATACGATCGCCAATGAAGGGATAGAGTGCAGAGCGCAGTGCTAATGGGAGTTTTTTACGATAAGCAAAATAGGCCAATGACATACCGACAATCACATAGACTGCCCAGCCGTGAAATCCCCAGTGGAAGAAAGTAACCCTCAGCGCATCTACTGCGCGGTCATAGCCAATGGTGCCCGCGCCCGCCATGTCGGCGTAGGGGTTATTCGGATAACCAAACGCCCCGCTGTTATCGAGGTAGAAGATCGGCTCAGCAACGCCAAAGAATAAGATACCAATACCGATACCCGCGGAAAAAAGCATCGAGAACCACGCGAAGTTTGTAAAGTCCGGCCTGCTGTCATCATCGCCTAAACGCACGCTACCGAATCGACTAAAGACGATAAAAATACATACTGCGATTAAGAAAACGATGGTCACCATGTAATACCAACCAAACGTCACTTCAATCCAAGAACGAACACTGCCGAATACCTCTCCCGCAAATTCCGTGTTCACTCCCGTAAAAAACACGAAAACGAGTACCATCAGAGACGAACATATCGTCATCCCCTTATGCATGCCTTTAAATGGCCCTGACGGGGCAAGCTTTTCAGCTTTAAACATCCTAGTCTCTGCGGCTTCAAAGCCTTCTTGAGGAGTAGACGACATCAGCAAATCCTCCTTTGCTATGGTTTTTAGTGAGTGAGCATTCTTTCTCGCATTTTTAATTTCATTTCCACCTCTTTGATATTTATGTCAAAACAGTCATCTTGAATTTATTTGCTTTGAACGCTCAGCGTTTAATCCCTTTTTCTTCGCGATACTCATTCAGCGTTTGCATAATTCGGATGAGGCAATCATCACGCTCTTGCACCAGCTCATCGATGGACGCCCCATTGGCTTGCGTTAGGCAGCCTTCCACCATGTCATCTTTCAATGCTTGTGTGAGTTTTGGCGCTTTCAGACGTGTCCACGGCTCTTCTAACGCATCTTCAAAATGATCCAACAAATGCGCCATGCCCCCTTGCCCTCCGCCTAAATGGAAGGTTAAACAGTGCCCCATGATCGCCCAACGCAAACCCGGCCCATAGGCAATCGCTTTGTCGATATCTTCAACGGAGCATTCTTTGTTTGCGACCATATGGAGGGCTTCTCGCCATAATGCTTCTTGTAAACGGTTACCAATAAAGCCCGGCAGTTCTTTGTCCATTTTGGCGACTTGTTTTTCCGTTGCCTCATAAAAGGCAGCCGTCCAATCCACCACCTCTTGGCTGGTTCTTTCTCCGCCACACACTTCGCAAAAGGGCACGAGATAAGGCGGATTGAACGGATGGCCGACCACAAACCTATCGGGCTGAGTTTCAAGCTCACGAGCCATGTCTGTCATGGCAAACCCTGAGGTGCTGGAAATGATCACCACGTCAGCGGGGACGATGCGATCAAGCTCGGCAAATAACCCGCGCTTTGCATCCATTCGTTCGGGTGTACTTTCTTGGATGACCTCAACCTGATTGGCGAGAAGGTCTAGGGAATCAACAAAACGCAATTTGTCTTTGCTTGCGCCTTCTCTCAAGCCCAGTTTTTCAATGGTGGGCCAAATATTGTCGACCATGGTTAGCAGCTTTTCTTTTGCATTGGGGCCGGGGTCATACGCGACCACCTCCATGCCCATGCGAAGGAAATGCAAAGCCCATGCACCACCAATAACACCGGTGCCAATGAC
This sequence comes from Enterovibrio calviensis DSM 14347, assembly GCF_000621165.1. Lineage (GTDB taxonomy): Bacteria > Pseudomonadota > Gammaproteobacteria > Enterobacterales > Vibrionaceae > Enterovibrio > Enterovibrio calviensis. Next base: position 25,572 of record NZ_JHZA01000008.1, read on the forward strand.
ACCGACTTTTGTTACTTGATCCGGATTAGGACGCGCCATCATCAACCTCCTATTGCGTGCCACGAAGGCGCAATTTTTCGCGGGCTTCAGTTGGGTTCAAAACACGCGCCCCCATGTTTTCAATAAGATTAACGGCGCGTTCCACCAATTGACCATTCGTCGCCAACACGCCTTTTTCAAGATACAAGTTGTCTTCTAAGCCGACACGCACATGGCCGCCTAACAAGGCGGACTGCGCCGCCCAAGGCAACTGGTTACGACCCAGCGCAAACGCTGTCCATTGGCTGTGGTCTGGCAGCATATCCACCATGCCTTTTAGTAACGTAAAGTCCGGCGGTGCGCCCCAAGGAATGCCCTGACACAGTTGGAACATGGCGTTGTCATCAAGCAGGCCTTCTTTCATCATTTGCAGGGCAAACCAAAGATTGCCCGTATCAAAAATCTCTAACTCAACCGTGACACCAAGCTCTCTAATTCGGGCAGCTCCGCGCCGAAGCATGTCAGGGGTTGAGACATAGACAAGGTTGTTATCCCCAAAATTTAATGAACCACAATCGAGGGTACAGATTTCAGGTTTGAGTTCTTCAATGTGCACAAGGCGTTCAAGCCCGCCCACCAAATCCGTTTCTGGGCAAAATGCCGTTGGATTTTCTTCCGGCCCGATATAGAGATCGCCCCCCATGCCAGCGGTTAGATTAATGACAACGTCACAATCAGAGGCGCGCAAACGCTCGCAGACCTCTGCGTACAATTCGACGCGTCTCGATCCTTGTTTTGTCTCTGGATCTCGAACATGAATATGTGCAATTGCAGCGCCTGCATTCCATGCTTCTATCGCTGAATTGGCAATTTGTTCTGGTGTGATCGGCACATTTGGATTTTTATCCGCGGTATCCCCTGCACCATTAATGGCGCAAGTAATAATGACGTCTTGATTCATCGTAAGGGCTCTTTTTTTAGTTAAATAAAAACAAGAGGCACGTTGGCATGCCTCGTTCTCTTTATCGCGCACCTTCAGAGTTACACGTTAGAAACGGACGTTTTTGCCTAAAGCCGATGCTTACTAACCTAAAAAAGACGCAAATGAAGGCATGTCGCAAAATAGACATGGCTATCTATTTCCGACATGTTGACGTACGCAGGTTGCTTAGAATCTACCGTTCTCGGCTAGGGCGTTTGGAGAATTGCTCTTGATAGCAGCGGGTGAAATGGGAGAGGGAAACAAAGCCACAGGCTGTCGCCACCGATGTGACGCTGTCGTTGGTTTGTTGCAGCATCCAACGGGCTTTCTCAAGCCTAAGCTGACGGTAAAACGCTTTTGGGGTTTGCGCCAAGTGCCGTTTAAACAGACGTTCTAACTCCCTGTCTGAAATGTCAATCACTTCAGCCAACTCTGCAATTAACAGCGGTTCTTCGATGTTTTGCTCCATTAGTTGAACGGCTTCGATCAGGTGTGGATTACGGCTATCTAAACGGATTTGTAACGAACGACGCTGAGGTTCACTGTGCTCTCTTTGGTGGGTATAGACAAGCTCATCCGCCACGAGCGTTGCCAGCTCTTGTCCATGCTGCGTTCTGATCAGATAGAGCATCATGTCCAAGCCAGACAACGCCCCAGGGCAAGAAAAACGCTTTCTGTCGATGACCAGCAACTCTTGCACGAGCGTGACGTTCGGGAATGCTTCCTGCGTCGTTTCATGGTTTTCCCAGTGCATGGTTGCCCGATAACCATCCAAGATCCCAGCAGCGGCAGCGATATATGTGCCTGTATCCTGGCACCCAATGTCCGCGCCATAATGGCTCTGCTGACGAATAAATCCTAACAGTGCTGGCGTCGTTGCCAAGTCTGGATCACTGCCAGAACAGATGATGAGCGTTTCACATTTCTCAACGTCATTCAGCGGGGTATGCGTCATGATCTCAATGCTGTCGCTACTTGAGATCAGCCCACCGTTTTCGGAGATAAGTTGCCACTCGTACAAGTCTTCACCCTGCGTGCGATTGGCATGACGCAATGGATCTAACATCGCCGTCAACCCAAACAAAGAGAAGCCCGGCAGCAACAGGAAGTGAATCTTTTGTACTTTCGATCTTGAAGGGTCACCAAACACCTTTCACCTCGTCTTCCCGCTGATTTGTCGATAACAGTCAAGTTATGTGCGGCTTCAATCAAAAAGTCAGCCTTTTACAGCCTAGTATAGGAACCAGCCATCATGCTTATCTCACTGAGGATAAAAAATGCCAAACCACGCAGATAGGATTCAGTTATTCGAAAGCCCAGTGTTACCCGAATGGATTGATTACAACGGGCACATGAATGACGCCTATTATGTGGTTGCCTTCAGCAAGGCCATTGATGGCTTCATGGTGCACATTGGTTTGAATAAAGCATTTAGAGAAGAACACAGCGTTTCGATTTACACCCTTCAGAGCATGGTGACTTACCTAAAAGAAGTTGCCGAAGCCGAGCCAATCATTATCCAAGGGCAACTATTAGAAAGTGATAGCAAGAAGCTAAGGCTGTTTATGACCATGATGCATGCGCAAACGCACGATGAATTAGCAACGATGGAAACCTTGCTGTTACACATGGACATGCAAGCACACAGGGCAGCGCCTTTCTTGGAGCAAACTCAAGCGTTAGTCGACGCGATACAAACGGCTCACAACGTTCTCGACACACCGAAAAATGCAGGGAGCGCCATCGCGATCAAGCGCCCCAAGCCTTAGCTTTAGCTTTAGCTTTAGCTTTAATAGATAACAGGTTTAGAACAATGAGTCGTGCGCTTTCTGTTTCACTGCTCGCTATTCACTATTCGTATTCATCGAAAAGTGGGAAGGTCCAGCGGCGCATCGCGACCACCATTGAAGTGCCGTGGCGCTCTTGTATCGTTAAATCCGTGTCTTGGTTACATGAATCATAAAACTCACTCACCAGACGTTGAATACGTTGCTGAAATTTGTAGTTGGTCGAGAGCGACATCAGCCCTGTCGACATCACCAGTTTCTCTTCATCCCCCGCAAAGCGAGATTGGAAGAACGCGCTGATCACTTGTTGTTGGAAGAATTGCTGAATAGGGCCACCCGCCACCCATGAAAATGACGGCGAGATTTTGAGTTTAATGCGGTTATCCGGTTGAAGCTCAATCAAGTTCAAGCGATCTAAATGCGCCATTTTCTGAATCAACACGGTTTCAGGTAAGTTGTATTGCTCAAGGATTTGGTCGAAGCGATACCCATTCGTGATGCACACCGCAACCAATAGCAAAGCTTTGTCAGCCACCAGCTCTTCTTCTTGCTGCCACGTTAATTCAGTAATTTGATTGCTGCTTTCAGATGAGAGCTTAAACAGCTCACCCATTTCCATATCAATCAACTGACACACCGCCGACAAGCGCTCCAAGCTCAAGCTTCCGCCATTGGCAAACAGGCGTTTTACCGAGCCTTCACTGAGCGACAGCGCACTCGCGACATCTTGATAATTCACACCCCGTGCTTTGAGCTGCTTTTTCAGCGTTTGAACCACTTGATCACATTCAGCCATGCTTCCTCCTTGAAGTCACGGAACAGTAAACCGTAACCGCGTTGGCTTTTCCAGCGCTATCGTCGTCACAGAAAGCATGGTGCGAGCACTACGCCGAATAATGTAATCGGCGTGTTCTGCAAACCCCCTCGGAATCTCATTGATTTGATACAAATAGACTTAGCAAAAAGACACGTTCAAGTTGTTCATGGTTTAGTGAATTTCTGGCAAAAAAAATGCCACCCAATTGGGTGGCATTTTTATGTATTCTTTCGGATTTATTCTTTACCGAACACGTTGTTTTCTTGTTCTTGAACTCGAATGAAAGTTGTTCTCTTCGTTAGCTCTTTCAGTTGCGCTGCGCCAACATAAGTACACGTAGAACGTACGCCGCCAAGAATGTCAGAAATCGTGTCGTTCACTGTACCACGGTATGGAAGCAGTACGGTTTTACCTTCTGCAGCGCGGTATTTTGCAACGCCACCAGAGTGTTTCGCCATCGCGCTTTCAGAAGACATGCCGTAGAACTTCATGAACTGTTTGCCGTCTTGTTCAATCACTTCGCCGCCGCTTTCTTCGTGACCTGCCAGCATACCACCAAGCATCACGAAATCAGCGCCGCCACCGAAGGCTTTAGACACGTCACCCGCACATGAACAACCACCGTCACCGATGATGCGACCACCTAGGCCGTGTGCTGCGTCTGCACATTCAATGATTGCAGAAAGCTGCGGGTAACCTACACCGGTTTTCACGCGAGTCGTACATACAGAACCTGGGCCAATGCCCACTTTGACGATATCTGCACCAGCAAGGATGAGTTCTTCAACCATGTCGCCAGTAACAACGTTACCTGCGCTGATCACTTTGTCAGGGAATTCCGCACGAACACGCTCAACGTATTGAACAAGGTGCTCAGAGTAACCGTTAGCAATGTCGATGCAGATGAAGATCAGCTCATCAGACAATGCCATGATATCTTTGGTTTTTTGGAAGTCTGCATCAGACGTACCGGTAGACACCATTACGTTGTTTAGCGTTTTAACATCAGCTTCTGCAACAAACGCCGCCCAGTCAGCAACGGTGTAATGTTTGTGAATTGCCGTCATACAACCATGCTCAGCAAGCACCTTGCCCATCTTGAATGAGCCGACTGAATCCATGTTCGCAGCAATGACTGGTACACCAGACCATTGACGACCACTGTGCTTGAATGTAAAATCGCGGGTTAATTCAACTTGAGAGCGGCTTTTTAGGGTAGAACGTTTCGGGCGAAACAGTACATCTTTGAAACCCAACTTCAAGTCTTGTTCGATACGCATGTGTCTTTTCCTTACTGATTAAGACGTTGCCCTTTCGGACATTTGCTCTTGGCACGTTTCACTATTGGCAGATAGTGCAAACATTCACCAATGAGCAGGCACAAAAAAACCGGAGCGTTGGCAGACGCTCCGGTTTTCAGCATTATAGGAACAGAAATATTATTAACAAGACTGATATTAGTAATTTTTTTGTGATACCTTTGGCAAGATTACAACCTCGAAAAACCGTTCAAGCCCATCCCCTGCAACAACCTAATCTCTTGTTTTAATTAAAATAACGCGTAAAAACTCTTATCTTACAACTGATTTTTCGCGACATAACGTCCCCATTTTCTTTACAGATAAAGAAAAGGCCACGTAAAAACGCGGCCTTCATCGCTATTTATTTAATTTAGATAATTTGCCAAGCACCCCACTCTCCACTGGCTGTAGGGTTATCACCCTTCGTCCAATACTTCGCTTGGTAAGTCACGCCGTTTATCGTCACTTGATCACCGCCGAGATAAACTGTCGAAGCATTCCACGTCGAGTCACCCGGTGTAGGGTCTGGCGTTGGATCCGGTGTCGGGGTTGGCTCTGGATCTGGAGTTGGAGTTGGCTCAGGTGTCGGGTCAGGGGTTGGGCCTGTATCTCCACCACAGGTGCTGCCGCTCGTCTCTGTCCAAACACCCCACTGTCCGGTTGTGCCCGGTTCTTGACCTTTCGTCCACCAACCTGCTTTCCACGTTTTTCCAGCATGGCTAACAACGGCACCAGTGTCATAGGTCGCTGTTGCGTCCCAAGCAGTGACACATACTTGGCCATCGGTGACTTCAACTGTACGTAGAACAGAAACTGACTGACTAGCGCTATCTACTACTGAGTAGGTTAAGGAATACGTACCGGCAGTCGCTGCATCGACTTGTCCCGTTACCTTGATGGCTGCTGTGAGATCTCCATCTTCAGTATCTTTGGCGGACACGCCATTCAATGCATTAAACGCTGTACCCACTTTAATGCTGACGTTATCAACGCCAACGAATACTGGCTTATCGCTGAACACTTCTACCGTGCGGTTAGCGGTGGTGACGTTATTGTCGGCATCTGACACTGAGTACACTAAACCAGTCGTACCCAAACGGCTTGTATCAACAGTGCCTTCAACAACGATGTTAGCCGTCAAATCGCCATCTTCTTTATCACTGGCACTCACGCCGTCCAACGGATTGAACGCCGCATTTTGACGTACTTTCGTGCTATCAACGCCATTTAAGACTGGTTTACCTGACACAGGGCCCGCGTCATCAATCACTCTGACGTTTGGATAACCCTGATGCGAACCGTATTTATTGGTAACACACGCTTCATAATCGCCAGGGATCAGAGCAGAGTACGCGGTTTGGTAGCCAACCAATTTACATTGGAAAGAAACAGGGAAACCTGCGGTGTAGGTGTAATCTTGCTCCCAGTTGGTATACAGCACATCCGTCGCGCCATTAAGGTTCAAACTGCCGTAAGGTGTTTGTTGCCAACAGGTATTCGTTTCATCCGCTTCGATAGGGATTTGGTAATGGGCAGCGAGGCCTTCCCAATAACGAATTCGGTTTACAGGCTGACCTTTGTCTTTGTTTTGTTCACCACATTCAATACCACCATTGATGATATTAATCGTGGTACCAAACCCATAACCAATACCTGCATCAGTCTCACGCTGAGAAGGAGACCATGTACGGTCGATAACGTGCAGCATGGCAGGCTTAGGCGCTTGAGGTGTCAGGAAAAACCAAATTGCAGACGCCAAGTTTAGCCATGAATCCGCGACAAGCGCAGGGTTGTTCAGCAATACCGTGGCATCACCGTCGAACATGACTTCGGAGAAAGGGCCGTAATTAAAGTGGTAAGAAAGCTGTTTTGCCCCACGACCGAAATAGCCTTGACCCGTTGCACAAGGCCAACGAGCATTTTGCCAATCACTTTGCCCACATCCAGTGGTATAGCCTTCCTGACCTTCAGACCAACCCATTTCACGAACATGCACAAGAGCTTGTTGCCATTCTTCTAACGCTAAAGGGTTATCCCAAACATTGTCGACAGCAATGTGTCCGCCAGTTTCTTGAGCAAAGTGAGCAAAAGCGGTGATGATGGATTTTTTACAGATGGCATCGGCGTCACGGCCATCCGTGTAATCGCCACAGAATGCTGGGAACTTACCTATCGCTTTAAGAAAACGCGTATAGGTGTACTCGGGAGCAGCCATGTGCGTAAGAAAATCCCAATCTGAGCTTGAAAATACCCTTTCAGCACGCGTTACGTTGACTGGGTTCGTCGCCGAACCAGGTTGAATTGCATCAACTACCGCGTTTGACTCAGTCCTAAGTGCCTGCGCCCAAACGTCATACATTGGATCTGTGACTTTGACTGATTCTGCCGCTTGGACTTCTGAGCGCAGTAAAACGTAGCCACCTGGATTATCAGGATCCGGTTGTGGATTCATTGTCACGCCCGCTTGAGCGAGGAAGCTAGCACTAAAAATAGCACCGGCCAGTACTGAATGTTTCATCGTTAACGTTCCTTATCGAAAATTTGATTCAGTGTGTACATGGATTTAACCAATAAACGCTGCGGGATCTGTGCCTTCCTCAAACTTGTACCTTTGCCCAAAACAACCACATGATGACGCAATATGCGAAACGGCATCATGGAGTGCTTTCTTGATGGAGTGAAAGAGTGGCGACTATTTTTTCCTCACAGCCAAACCAATATATTCACTGTGGAAATGTGAAAATGAGAGCCAAACGCCAGTAGCTCTACCCGAACCCTGCAACATGATGAGTTCTCGAGTCACATCAAGGCGTTATGCAAAACAAAATGTGACGTAACGAATGAAAACATGCCATTTCCATTGAAAATTACAGGCTATTGCATGACAGAAAACACACAGTGTTTGCTGCTGATACATTGATTACCCAAATAAATTAACGTGGTTCATGCCACCACAATTTCCACCACATCACGTCGATGACGCGTGATAACATCGACGAAAGAATGCCGTTTACCGAAGAGTGGAATGCTATGCACGATGCCAAATCCATCATTGAATCGATAAAAAGCCAAGGCGACCCCATAACCGCACAGCATTCCGCGCGTTTTTTTAAATCGGGCCCTGGGGAATATGGAGAAGGCGACAAGTTCATTGGCGTGCGTGTACCCGTGATTCGACACGCCGCCAAAATCTACCGAGCCGCTACGCTGGATACCATCGCGCAATTACTTGCCAGTGATTGGCATGAAATACGACTATTTGCAGTCATACTGTTGTCGGAGCAATTTAAGAAGGCGAATGCGGCTGGCAAAGAAACGATTTACCACTTCTATTTGTCCCAGTCTCACTACGTCAATAATTGGGATTTGGTAGACAGCTCTGCGCACCATATTGTCGGTGGTTATTTGGCAGATAAAGATCGCTCAATACTCTATGAATTGGCCGATTCAACTTCGCTATGGGAACGCCGCATAGCCATGATGGCAACCTTTCCCTTTATTCGGCTTAACCAGTTTGATGACACCAGTGCCCTTGCGGAAATCTTGCTGTTCGACAAAGAAGATTTGATTCACAAAATGTGCGGCTGGATGCTGCGTGAAGTCGGTAAGCGAGATGTGGACTTGCTACGCCGCTTTCTGAACAAACATATTGCTGATATGCCTAGAACCATGCTGCGATACGCAATTGAAAAACTTGATAGTATGGAGAGAAAACACTTTCTCTCCCTCTAAGCTAATGTCTGATTTGATGTCTAAGTTGATGTTGATGTTGATGCTTAAGTTAATGGTGGTATTACACACGTCTAAGGGATTGAATCTCTTCGTCTATTGAATAACCCTTGCTGATGACGATTTTCTCCAGCACTTCTATGCGACCTCTCAATGCATCAAGTTCATTCTCATACACTTGATTAAGGTCTGTGGTCTTTTGGCTATTAAGCTCAAATTCGCGTAGTTGCGCGCGATAAGTAAAATAACTACGTAATGTTTTCGCCGCTACCACGGCGGCAACGGTGACAAACACAAACAAGAACACATCCATATTCTTTCCTCCATCCATGGTCTCCGTCTTTATAGGGGAATTAGGGGAAATGCGCTATTGAGGAGAGGAAATGCTCGGAGTTACATCATAGATATGAATAAAAAGAGCGCACACGGCGCTCATTTTTACTATTTATTTACCGAATAACAGAACGTTATGAAACTGCCCATTGTGATAAGCTTCGTTTGAAGTCTTGGTAATCAAATTCATTCAATAACTGCACTTCCCCATTGCTGCGTTGGCAATAGATAGAAGGCATTCGCAGGCCATTGAACCAGTTCAGCTTCACCATGGTGTAGCCTGCACTGTCAGAAATATGCAGGCGCTGCCCAATCTGCAACGGCTCGTCAAAGTTCGCCACAGAGAACTGATCACCCGCCAAGCAGGAGCAGCTGCCAATCACGTACGTGTGATCACCATTTTCCGTAGCTTCCTCAATGGAGGCTGGCTCGTTATAGATCAGCGTATCCAAACGGTGCGCTTCGGTTGCACTGTCCACAATGGCGGTTTGCATGTCGTTTTCGACGATATCTACCACAGTAACAACAAGATCTGTCGTCTGGGTGATAATGGCTTCGCCCGGTTCAAGATAGAGCTGAACGCCATGTCGCTCGCTGAATGTTTTCAGCGCAGACGCGAGTTTTTCAACGTCGTAACCCGGCCATGTAAAAAACACGCCGCCACCTAAACTTACCCACTCGAGTGAATCGAGATAAGCGCCAAACTTATCCGAAATGGCATCCAATAAACCGATAAACGCATCCACGTCTTTGTTTTCACAGTTCATGTGGAACATCACGCCATTTAGCGATGCAAATACCTCAGGGTCGATCTTGTCGGCATGCACACCCAAACGCGAAAACTGACGCGCGGGATCCGCAAGATCTTGTCCGGCATAGCTCACTCCCGGATTCAGACGAAGGCCGAGTGACGCTTTGCCTTCCACCAAATGACGATACGCTTTGAGCTGTGATTGGCTGTTGAAGATCAGCTTGTCACAAATGTCGGCAACCTCACGCACGTCATCTTCGCTATAGCCCACGCTATAAGCATGCGTTTCACCGCCAAAGGTTTCATGACCGAGTTTCACTTCGAACGGACCACTGCTCGTGGTGCCATCAAGGTATGGCTTGATGATGTCAAACACACCCCACGTAGAGAAGCACTTCAACGCCAGAACCAGTTTCACACCGGACAAGGCTTTCAGGCGTTTTGCTATCTCTAGATTGCGGATCAGCTTGTCTTCATCAATCAGAAAATACGGGGTTTTTAATTGCGATGTTGTCATTACTTTTCTCACAAAAAGCCCACGATATTCATTCGACATATCGCAGGCTTCATCAGCAAATTTACTTCAGGATATTGATGGTTGGCACTTGTGGTTCAAGTTCTTCAACGCCCCAATCTAGGCCAATTGAAGGCATCAATTCGAGGAATGGGTCTGGGTCGAGCTGTTCCATATTGAACACGCCCTTGCCATTCCATGCACCTTTAAAGTAAAGCAATGCGGCAGTGATCGCCGGAACACCCGTGGTGTATGCGATCGCCTGATGCTCAACGTCTTTGTAAGCCACTTCGTGATCTGCATTGTTGTAGATGAACACGCTGCGCGCTTTGCCGTCTTTTGTGCCTTGCACCCACGTACCGATACACGTCTTACCGGTATAACCAGGGGCTAGTGACGTTGGATCTGGCAACAGCGCTTTCAGTACTTTCAGTGGCTCAACCACAGTACCGTCTTGCAAAGTGACGGCCTCTGGGCTCAATAGGCCGATATCGCGCATGCAGTTGAAGTAGTTTAGGTAAGCATCGCCAAAGCCCATCCAAAACTCGATGCGTTTTGCTGGGATGAATTCTTTCATTGAACGCACTTCATCGTGCGCCATGGAGTAAACTTTGTGGCTGCCAACAAGCGGGAATTCAAATTCCATCATACGGGTATGACACGCCACTTGTTTCCACTCACCATTCTCCCAGTAGAAAGAATCGCCTTGGATTTCTAGCATGTTGGTTTCAGGGTCAAAGTTGGTCGCGAACTTCTTACCGTGGTCGCCCGCATTCACGTCCATCACATCAATGGTGTCGATCTCGTCAAACAGGTGCTTAACCGCATACGCAGCAAACACACTCACCACACCCGGATCAAAACCTGCACCCAAAATGCCTGTGATACCGGCTTGTTCAAACTTCTCACGGTAGCCCCACTGCCAATCGTAGGCTTGTGGCACTTGCTGGCCTTCAGAACACAGGTCAACGGCAACAGACGTATCAAGGTAAGAAACTTTTGCTTGGTAACACGCTTCCATGATTGTCATGTTCACCCATGGAGGGCCAGCGTTGATCACCAAGTCAGGTTTCACGTCTTGGATGAGTGCAACCAGTGCGTCTACGTCGTCAGCATCAACAGCGCGTGATTCAAGCTTTAGGCTTGGATCTTTGAGGTTATTACGGCCTTTGATCGACGCGATGATCCCGTCACATTTCGCTACCGTGCGCGATGCGATAGTGATATCGCCCAATACGTCATTGTTCTGTGCCGCCTTGTGCGCAATGACCCAACCAACACCACCAGCACCAATTTGTAAAATTGCCATGTTCTTAATTCCTTATAAGACACTAAGTCTTTAAAACAGTGCGATGCCTTTGCCAATCAGCAATGTAGCAAAGACATCAAACTCAATATTTAACCCTGAACTTGCTTAACTGCGTCGTCAGCAAGGCTCTCTAATTCATTCAACAAGCTATCGAAGTCGCTGAGTTTCAAACATGGATTGAGGAGCGTGAACTTGAGTGCCACGTTTCCATCCACCACGGTTTCGCCCACGACGGCGCGCCCTTTAACCAGAGCGTCTAATCGGATTTGCTTGTTGAGGTAATCAAGGTCGAGACCTTGATTCACGCCCACATATCTAAACAGAACCGTCGATAAACACGGTGCTGCCAGCAGTTCAAACTGAGATCGGTTGTTGACCATGTCAGCAACGAGCTGCGTTTGGTTCAGTAAGTGATCAACCATAGAACCGAGCGCTTGCGGCCCAACGTTCTGCAGCGTCATCCACAGCTTGAGCGCATCAAAACGGCGTGTTGTTGCGATAGATTTATCGACCAAGTTCGGAAGCACATCTTCTTCACGGTTGAGGTAGTCAGCGTGGTGGCGAATATACCCAAAGTGGTTTTTGTCTTTGAGGATCACCGCTCCGCAGCTGATTGGCTGGAAGAACATTTTGTGGAAATCGATGGTCAACGAATCAGCACGCTCAATGCCTTCCAAACGGGCATGGTGACGGCTTAGCATTAACGCACCGCCATAGGCCGCATCAACGTGCATCCATAGGCCATGTTTTTCGGCCAACATGGCAACGTCGTCCAGATCGTCGATGGCGCCGTGATCAGTCGTACCCGCCGTGCCTGTAATGGCAAAAGGAATCAATCCTTCGGCTTTCAACGCTGCCAAGGTCGCATCGGCAGATTCGATGTCCATGGTGCCGTCGCTGTAGGTATCAACACAGATCACCGCATGCTCACCCAACCCCAACAAGGATGCGGATTTTTGCATGGTGAAATGCGAGTTCTTCGAGCTAATGAGACGCAGCTTGTCCGCGTAATCTGGCAAGCCGTCTTTTTGAACATCAGTCCCTGAGATCTTTTCGATCGCGTTGTCACGCGCCATCAACAGACCCATCAAGTTACTTTGTGTACCGCCACTGGTGAATACGCCATCGGCTTGGTCATCAAAACCAAAGCGCTGACATAACCAATCCGTCACTTCTTGCTCAACGAAGGTTGCCGCACTGGCTTGATCCCATGAATCCATAGACTGGTTCAGCGCCGTAATGAAGGCTTCTGCCGCAATAGCGGGGATCAGCGGTGGTGTGTGCAGGTGGGCAATACAATGAGGATGCTGAACGATGATTGAATTCTTAGCGATCAAATCGCTGGTTTCTTCAATCACGTCATCCAATGACTGAGGCGTTTCACCCAAGTTGGCATGGCGAATTTGAGAGGCCAACACAGTAGGATCAATGCCGCTGTATGGCGATTCAGTGTTTTCGAAGATCTTCTTCAGCGCTTGTGTGGTTGCGTTCATTGCTGCTTCAAAACTGTCCGCGCCATCTTTACCCGTATGGACAAAGTGATCACGCCAGTTCTGTTGCAAGGTATCCGCAGGCTGCACAGCTTGCGTTGGCTCAACCAAAGATTCAATCGCGTCTTGCAATGCCTTTAGCGCAAAGTCGATTTGCTCAAACGTAATGATGATCGGCGGCAAGAAACGCAGCACTGAACCTTCACGCCCACCTTTTTCGATGATCAAACCGCGCTCTAGTGCTGCGCGTTGAATCGCGATGGTCAACTCAGGCGCAGAAAGCGGTTCACCGAACTTGTTCTTGCCCCCTTCAGGGTCGCAAATCTCAACGCCCAACATGAGGCCTTTGCCACGCACTTCAGCGATGCAGCTGGTTGTGAGTGCCATCTTTTCAAGGCCACGACGAAGATAGTCGCCGGTGATTTTTGCTTTGTTGGCAAGGTTGTCACGACGAATGATTTCCATCGTTTTCGCACCCGACACCATAGCAAGCTGGTTACCACGGAATGTGCCGGTGTGCTCGCCTGGCAACCAAGTATCAATTTCTTTATCAAACACCAGCAATGACATTGGCAGGCCGCCGCCTACCGCTTTTGACAGGCACAGGATATCGGGTATGACGCCAGATTCTTCGAACGCAAAATGCTCGCCTGTTTTACCAATGCCACATTGAATCTCATCGAAGATCAGCAAAATGCCGTTTTCTTCGGTAATACGACGCAACTCTTGTAACCAAAACGCAGGGGCTGGAATAACACCGCCTTCCCCTTGTACTGGCTCAACAATAATCGCCGCTGGCTTTTGAACACCGCTCTCATCGTCTGCCAGCATGCGCTCAATATAGCGAAGCCCTTGACGCGCACCTTGCTCACCTTGCAGACCAAACGGGCATCGCAAATCATACGGAAACGGTAAAAAGTGCACATCCGCCATCAGGCCTTGGCGGCGCGATTTCGTGCCTAGATTCCCCATTAGCGCCATGGTGCCGTTGGTCATACCGTGATAAGCGCCGTGGAAGGCCGCAATGGTATTTCGACCCGTGGTTTGTTTTGCCAATTTGATCGCCGCTTCAACGGCATCAGCCCCCGAAGGGCCACAAAATTGCACCTTGGTATTTTCGGAGAAATCTTGCGGGAGGAAGGCCATCAATTCACGAATGAAATGGTCTTTAGCAGGAGTCGTGATATCGAGTGTTTGATACGGAATGCCCGCATTCAATTGTTCAATCACTGCTTGATTAATTTCTGGGTGGTTATAACCGAGGGTTAATGTTCCCGCGCCAGCAAGGCAATCAAGATAGGTTTGACCACGACTGTCTTCCACCATTGCACCAGATGCTTTCGCAATGGCAAGGGGTAATCGACGAGGATAAGAACGAACCTCGGATTCGTAGTGCTCTTGACTCAGCAACAGCTCGTCAGGCGTAAGATCGTGCAGCCCACTCAAAATAGGGACGTTTGGCGCGTTATTTGTTTCTTGGATATTGTTGGTAAAGCTAATCATTGTTGTTGATCTTCCATGTTCCACTTCCAACATTCTTCTCGAATGACAATCATGATTTCCAAGCACGGCGGAGTGCTCAAAAGCGCAGCAATTGTCAGAATGTGGATAGCGCACACCCCCGAGTTCATCGGGAAATACCCGTGACGCAGCATCATGCATAGTCATCGGAAACCAAAGTGTGTATTGAAACGCGGTTCTAGAACGCAAAGCGGCACGATCTGAATCGTGAAAAAAGCTCAAGCGTTAGGAGTGCGCCTCAATGGAACGGAATGTTCAAGGCTCAGTAATAATACTGCAGTTGGGTAAGACGAAGCTGAAATGTGTGTATGACTTAATCACAGTTGGGTTCCTCAATATGCCCCAGACCTTCTGGATTGCATTATCAATGCCCTTCTACTGGAGAGTTGACCCCAGTACCTACGTTGCGACAACAAGACTCAAAAAGCGTTGCCACGTGTGTCTCGAAAAGCGCGATGTTCGAGATTGTTGCGAAAAATAACAAAGCTACTTTTTGAACACAAGTGAATTTTGTCACTGAGTGGAAAAAAATTTACACATAAAAGCAACAAGGTGCACTTTAGCGTGCCGTTTTCTTTATGAGAAGCGCGGGTTATGACCCGCTCTAAGCAACCCAGTGATACGTCTCCAATTCCGGGTTCATCAAAGCGAGAACACAACCGGGAACAAGTGTTTTGGGAAAAAGTGCGTTGGATAAATGCGTTGGATAAATGCGCTGGATAAATGCGCTGGAAAGGCAGCCTAACATTTTAGGGAAACAGGAAGCCAAAGACGGGATCAGACTCTAAGGATTAAGCGTCACAATGAAACGCAGAAAGCGGCGATAAATAGTAATTTCCGCTGTAAAAGTTAATACTTTCATGCCTGTTTAAGCGCCAACCCCCAACATATCATACAACCTGATTTTTATGAGTTCCGTCATAGTGACGAACTCGATAATCGGGCCATGAGAATACGTAAGTTGTGCTCTTTGGATTAAAGATCCTCCATCCAACACTTAACCAGTCTAGAACACATCAATATGAAATCTCTCTCGAGGGATTTACTCATGGGCCGCACTCAACACATCATGGATAGACTATGACCGACAAGACGTTAGACGAGTCAAAAAATACTGAAGCTGTCAGTATGGGGCTAATAAAAATCACATGGCCTATCTTTTTAGAAGTGCTATTAACATATTTAATAAACTTCACTGACATACTGTTTTTGAATAAAATATCCGAGCAGTCTGCCGCAGCAATTGGCACGCTGATGCCAGTCGTCGTCATTCCTATTGTTATATTGCACTCACTATCCATAGGCACCACAGGTGTTTTGGGGAGAATGCTAGGCGCAAAAATACACGAAAAGTTAGAGAAGAATTATTTGTACACGGTCATCTTCAACTTTTTAATTGGCTTGACCGTCATGGTCGCGTATTTATTACTCCACAATGAAATAGGAACAATGATGGGGTTAAGTAGCGAGATGAATGATCTAACATCCGCTTACTTGCTTATCTTCACGCCAGCACTATTGATCAAGTCTATTCAAATTGGATATGGCAGCATTTTGAATGTTAATGGCTGGACAAAGCTAAACATGCAATCAACGCTCGTTGCCAATGCTGTGAATATCATATTAAACACGCTCTTTCTCTTTGGAGGATTTGATATAGGCTTTAATGGTGTCGAATGCGTCGCACTCGCCTCTGCCCTTTCCTATTTTACGGGGCTAGCTATTGTCATATATTTCGTACACGTAAAGAAAAATATCAAATTCGACTTCTCTGGTAGCATCAACGATTTCAAAACTTATATGGCACAAGTGTTAAAAATTGGTGTCCCTGCCACAATGGAACCGATGTCATATGAGCTTAATAGATTCTTTATCACAATCACCGTCATTTCACTTGGTGCATTGGCAATCTCAACGAGAATTTACACGCTGAACCTGATTTTGATACCAATCATTTTCTCCCAATCCATTGGCGTAGGAAACCGGATCATCATCTCTCATCTTTTGGGTGCTGGTGACCATCAAAAGATCAAAAAACAGATCAATCAAAGCATTACTCTCAGCGTCGCTGGCAGCACCTTAATGCTATTTGTCATCTGGATGTTATCCGATTACGCATTTCTCATCTTCACCCAAGATGCGGAAATCCTCGCTTTGGGTGCGACGTTGTTAGCGATTGACATACTTCGCCACCCAGCAGGCGCGATAAACATGGTGGTCGTTAACAGCCTCGTGGTTTCTGGTGATGCTAAGTACCCTGTCGGTCTATCGATTACTAGTATGTGGTTACTCTGTTTACCTATGGTTTATTTCTTTGCCATCGAGCTTGATTATGGCTTGATCGGCGTTTGGTTAGCGTTGCTCGTGGACGAATATATTCGATGTGCAATATGCTTAACACGTTGGCGTAACGGTCACTGGAAGAAACAACCCCAAGTATTCGCCTAATCAGCCTAAACCGCGGCTGTTACTGTCCAAGCTGTGAAGAAGCGCCCCTGGACTGATGAGCTGCCAACTCTTTATCAAGCTGTATCTCTATTAACTCTTGAGATACAGCATTGAACATCTGGGATAGTGATGCCTTCTGAGCGTCATTAGCCCCACGTATAATCGGTGACAAAATAGAGAGTCGATGATGTCTACGCCTGTTGAATATTGAGAAATCTGACGTTCCCGTTTCAGACCAACGATTGTCTAATTGTAAAGCAGCATGGGAACGGGCAAAAAAGGTGAATGGTATTCGAGGATGGTTACACGGTTTTTCATACTGTCGATATGTCTTATCAGATATACCGAGAAACTCAGCCAGTTTTTCTTGAGAAAGCCCCAAGTGGTCACGAATTAGCATCATGTTCTTTGCCACTTTAACGTAGTAGTTAAGTTCGATATCCAGAAGTACATCGCTTAAATCGGGCACTAATTCAGAACTAGCTGCCGGTGTGATTGCGCTCTTAGTGATCTCTTGGCTGAGCAGACACAGGGAATTGAAGGTGGCATCGCTAGCATGTGAAACCGTGCAATAAAACGGAGCCATTTCCCAACACGACGAGGATATATTTAGATACGGCGAATATTCAGTATCAAACAGCAGAAGATTGTTTGGTGATCCTGTCACAATTGACCATCGGGCCACCGAGTGCATTTTTGCAACGTCAGCCCCTTTCTCATACTTCCGGTATTGGGCTATCGACACGCCAAAAGCATCTGCCATTGATTGTTGTCTAGCCCCCGTAATGCGCCGATATCGAACTAAATTTTTCCCAATTTGTTGTGCGACACCCGCATTATCAAAATGCAAATTTAGGGGTGTCGCCAAGTTATTGATCTTTTCAAAGCAAAAATAGTCCAACTTAAAACCTTTATCAGTGCAATTTTGTGCATCGGGTAGATTATTGGTTTCCGGAGTCACTAATCCAGTGCCAATCAGCTACTTTTGGTTAAGTTGCGACCTGTGCTTTACATTTTGCTTTAATAATCAAACAGAAACGCCTGATCCCGACCCTACTATATCCAGCGATATCGCCAATTAAAAACGGAAGGAGCAGAATATACAGACGAAAAAAAAGCCCACCTTTCGGTGAGCTTTCTTAGTAATGGTGCCCCGGGCCGGACTTGAACCGGCACAACGCGAACGTCGAGGGATTTTAAATCCCTTGTGTCTACCAATTCCACCACCAGGGCACGCAATTCTGGATTGCGATGATAGGCACCATCGTCGTATGTATTTCTACATACTTACTTTCGACGAATCGAAAGTCAAAATTTGGAGCGACACATCGGGTTCGAACCGATGACCTCAACCTTGGCAAGGTTGCGCTCTACCAGCTGAGCTAGTGTCGCAGTATCAACCGTTTTTCAACGCTTGATAAAATGTGGTTGCGGGAGCCGGATTTGAACCAACGACCTTCGGGTTATGAGCCCGACGAGCTACCAGACTGCTCCATCCCGCGTCCGATTAACCGTTCAAAGTACGGCGTAGACTTTTTTGCTACCGACCAAGTCGTTAACAAGAACTTGGAGCGACACATCGGGTTCGAACCGATGACCTCAACCTTGGCAAGGTTGCGCTCTACCAGCTGAGCTAGTGTCGCAGTATCAACCGTTTTTCAACGCTTGATAAAATGTGGTTGCGGGAGCCGGATTTGAACCAACGACCTTCGGGTTATGAGCCCGACGAGCTACCAGACTGCTCCATCCCGCGTCCGATTGACCGTTCAAAGTACGGCGTAGACTTTATTTGTTACCGACCAAGTCGTTAACAAGAACTTGGAGCGACACACGAGGTTCGAACTCGTGACCTCAACCTTGGCAAGGTTGCGCTCTACCAGCTGAGCTAGTGTCGCAAATGGAGGCGCGTCCCGGAGTCGAACCGAGGTACACGGATTTGCAATCCGCTGCATAGCCACTCTGCCAACGCGCCTTTGTTTCCCAACCCCTAGGGGTTCATACTCACTGGGGAAATTGCCTTCCTCGTTGGTATGTGCCGCATTCTACCTAACTTTATGAGGCTGTCACGCATTAATTTAGGGGTTTTAGTTCGTTTGCTTTCTTATTGAGCAAATATGATAAATATCAGCCACATTGATCAAATTTTTAGCAAAAATATCTGGAAATTTTTGTCACAGCCCTTATAGGACGTGGTCTAGTTGTTCCAGACACAAAAAAGCCAGCAAGGTTTTGCTGGCTTTTCAATAACAAGCTAACGGCTTACCCGTTGCTGTTAGATAGCTTGAACGTCAAAATCAATCTCGGTGTTAACGTCTGCGTCGTAATCGACACCGTCAATACCGAAACCAAACAGCTTCAAGAACTCTTCTTTGTACTCAACGTAGTCAGTTAGCTCTTTCAGGTTGTCTGTGGTGATTTGAGGCCATAGTTCACGACAGTACTGTTGAATGTCGTCACGCAGTTCCCAATCGTCCAAACGTAGGCGGTTTTTGTCGTCCACTTCCGCAGCCGAGCCATCAGCTTTGTATAGGCGCTGGCTGAACATGCGGTAAATCTGCTCCATACAGCCTTCGTGTACGCCTTGTTCACGCATTTTCTTGAATACCATGGCGATGTACAGAGGCATAACTGGAATCGCAGAAGATGCTTGTGTCACCACACTCTTCAGTACGGCAACATTCGCTGTGCCACCTGTTGCTGCCAGCTTGTCGTTCAATGCAGACGCTGCACGGTCCAGATCCATCTTGGCACGGCCTAGTGCGCCATCCCAGTAGATTGGCCACGTCAGTTCAGTACCGATGTAGCTGTATGCCACGGTTTTACAACCATCAGCCAATACGCCAGCATCTGACAGGGCTTGCATCCACAATTCCCAATCTTCGCCGCCCATCACGGTGATGGTGTCTTTTATTTCTTCGTCAGTCGCAGGCTCAACACTTGCAGAGATGATTTCATCTTTGTTGGTGTCAACCGCTGTTGAGGTGTACACCTCGCCGATTGGCTTGAGCGATGAACGCACCACTTCGCCAGTTTTTGGCAACTTACGCACTGGAGATGCTAGCGAGTAAACCACCATATCGATCTGACCAAGGTCTTCTTTGATCAGCGCGATGGTTTTCTTTTTCGCTTCGTCAGAGAACGCATCGCCATTCAAGCTTTTTGAATAGAGGCCTTCTTCTTTCGCTAATTTGTCGAATGCGGCAGTGTTGTACCAACCTGCTGTGCCTGGCTTTCTCTCTGTGCCCGGCTTTTCGAAAAACACACCGATGGTCGCTGCACCACCGCCAAACGCGGCTGCAATGCGCGATGACAGGCCATAGCCACTTGATGAACCGACTACGAGCACACGTTTTGGTGCATTTGCAATTGGGCCTTGAGCCTTGGTGTATTCGATTTGCTCTTTTACGTTGGCCTCACATCCTACTGGATGAGTGGTCGTACAGATAAATCCGCGAATTTTCGGTTTGATGATCATATTTAATGTTCCTTTCAAAGTTGGGCTTAGGATAAATACTTCATCTTGTTTTCGCACTCGTTTTTGTCGCAAAAGGCGAGTTTCGGTCAGTGGTTGGAGGTGTTAGCGTTAAAAAACGCCGCAATTGCGGCGTTTTTGTTGGTGAGGTCGCGCGGTAAATTACGCGGCTTTTCCTTTCTTGCTGTTTTTCGCAGGCTGTTTGCTTGTATCAACGAACCAAGATGGGTCGAAGTTATCAACCTGAATCGCTCTCGAACGCAGCGCATCAGCATGCTTGATTTTGTCCACCTCTTCTTGCGTGAGGACATTTAGCGCAACGGCTTGTTCTAGCCTTTCTGCCAGTATGCCCTTCGCAGGAATTTGCCCTTTTTTCGCGGCGACGGCCATTTTCTTCTCAAGTGGTTTGATGGACACCATTGCTTCAAATGCGCGTTCCATGATGGCGACAGGGTCGTCATCTTTCGTCCCAACATAACAAAGATGCGTGAGACGCTCGCGATGTGCCCCTGGAGTCATCAGCAAATCAGCGATTTGATTGCTAATGGCATCTGATGGCGCATCGAAATGCAGACCAATTGGGAATAGCAGTGTTTTCAGCGTACGACCCACCCCCTTACGTGGGAAGTTGTTAAACGCGCCGTCAAAGGCAATGGCGCATTGGTGCAAACAATGCTGCAGTGAGTAGTGAACAAACGGCAAATCGGTTTGCTGGCGACCTTCGTCTTCATAGCGTTTCAAAACGGCAGACGCTAAGTAAAGATGGCTTAGCACATCCCCTAAACGGGCAGATAGCATTTCACGACGTTTTAACTCGCCGCCGAGTGACAGCATGGAGACGTCTGCGGTTACCGCCAACGCACGGCTCATACGCGACAGCTGACGGTAATAGTCTGCCGTTTCACCTGACACAGGTGCACTGTTTAGGCGTGAACGGGTAAAGGCGTTGGTGAATGCCATTAACACGTTCTTCGATGCGAAACCGATATGCTTCATCAGTAAGCGATCAAACTCTTGCGCGCCTTTTGTTTCGTCGGTGTTCGCTGCCGCTTCCATTTCTTGAAGAACATACGGGTGGCATCGTGTCGCGCCCTGACCAAAGATCATCAAGTTACGCGTTAGGATATTTGCGCCTTCTACTGTAATAGCAACGGGCATCCCGAAGTAATGGTGTCCAATGTAGTTCAAAGGCCCCAATTGAATGGCGCGTCCTGCATGGATGTCCATGGTGTCATTCAAGATGGTTCGCGCTAGCTCTGTCATGTGATATTTGGCAATCGCAGTAACGATCCCCGGTTTCTCTTTCATGTCGAGCGAGGTAGTGGTTAGCGTTCGTGCGGCTTCCAACATATAGGTGTAACCACCAATACGTCCCAAGGCTTCGGCAACCCCTTCGAATTTACCAATGTGCATTCCAAACTGCTTACGCACGTAGGAATAAGCCCCCGTGGTTCGCGCAGCCAAATGACCAACCGCCGTGCCAAGTGCTGGCAATGAAATACCACGACCGGCTGACAAACACTCCACCAGCATACGCCAGCCTTTGCCGACATAATCTTGTCCACCGATAACCCATTCCATAGGAATGAAAACGTCATGTCCTCGCGTTGGGCCGTTCATGAATGACAAACCTAGCGGGTTGTGACGCTCTCCGATCTCAACGCCTTCATGGTCTGTAGGGATCAATGCACACGTAATACCGAGGTTTTGAGTATCACCAATCAGTCCGTCTGGGTCATCAAGTTTGAATGCCAAGCCCAGTACTGTGGCCACAGGAGCCAACGTAATGTAGCGCTTGTTCCACGTCAGACGTATGCCCAGCACCTCTTCACCGTTGAACTTGCCCATGCAAACCACGCCCTTATCAGGGATCGAGCCCGCATCTGAGCCCGCTTCTGGGCCAGTCAATGCAAAACAAGGGACTTCTTGACCGTTAGCAAGGCGCGGTAACCAGTAGTCTTTTTGCGCTTCGGTACCATAGTGAGTAAGAAGCTCGCCAGGACCTAGTGAGTTCGGCACCATGACAGTGACCGCTGCACTTAAGCTGCGGGTCGCGATGCGCGATACAATGGTTGAGTTCGCATAGGCTGAAAACGCCAAACCGCCAAACTCTTTGGGAATGATCAATGAGAAGAATTTTTCTCTTTTGAGGAACTCCCACACCTCAGGAGGCAGATCTTTGCGCTCTTGAACAACTTCAAAGTCATTCAGCATTGCCAGTAAGGTTTCCAACTGATTATCAATGAACGCCTGTTCGTCGTCCGACAGTCGAGGCTTAGGGTAGTGCAGCAAGGTTCCCCAGTTTGGGTTACCAGCGAACAATTCGCCGTCCCACCAAACACTCCCCGCTTCCATTGCTTCGCGTTCAGTGATCGACAGCGGTGGAAGCACTTTCTTGAAAAACTTAAACGCAGGGTCGCTCAAATAGCGTCTTCTTAGTGATGGTTGAGAGCTCATGATTCAGATCCTTTTGTTTCGTCAGACGTTAATGTTTTTTTTTATTCTTATAGTTTTAGCTTGCACTGCGCGACGAATCGCTCGATACAAGAGAGAGATCATTACTCACAGGAGCGTCTACGCCCGCCGCCAAGTAAGGGATCAGTCGGTCCACAATGTCTTCAGTGGAAACATTGTGTCCAAAGTCGTTTTCTGCAATTTCTCCAAGCGCGACATTAGATGCCATGGTGAAAATCACTGCGCCAAGGGTGAAGTGTAGTCGCCAGAACACGTGTTCTGGTTTAAGAGAAGGGTTGGCTTTCACCACTGCTTGAGTGAACAGTGTGAGTACACTGTCGTAGCGAGTCGTAATAAACCAGCGCAAGTGCCCTTGCACATCGGTATAGCCTCGGCCTATCAACTGCATGAACACGGAAGCGCCGCGGCGACGGAAAGTGTCTAGCCCCAATAGTGGCTGCTTCGTGCAGGTAAATACGTCTTCCATCGAGATGCTGTCTTTTACTAGCAGTGTTTTCAGCTCTTTCTCCAGCTGAGGCATAAACTCTTCGAGGTAACGTGCTAGCACGGCACGCACGAGCGACTTCTTGTCACCAAAGTGATAGTTAACCGACGCGAGGTTAACGCCTGCTTTGCTCGTTATTGTGCGAAGAGAGGTATCCTTAAAGCCATGCTCGGCAAACAGTTGCTCAGCCGCATCAAGAATCTTGCCCTTGGTTTCACCTTTCCCTGCCATATTCATTCACCTGTATTAAACAACCGTTTAACTTTACATCTCGTTAGCATTAATAACAAGCCCAAAACATTTACTCTTGAAGCTCCTTCGTGTACCACATTCGACACAAAAAAAATTAATCACCTAAATTCAAAATGTTAATCGTCGAACTGGAGGTTTTTTGCTCACTTTTGAGAATTAAAGTGCAGTTGGTGGGAACAAATTCAGAAAGCGCGGGTCACATATAATGCCACTGCTTTTTTTTGGAATTTTAGATTTTCTAGAGCCCGTATCAGATATTGATAGCGGGCTTTTTTTCGACTTGTCGTCTGACTAACGCGTTGAGAGGCTGGAAATGGGCATCCAAAAATTAAATGCGAATATTTTTGAATTATTTTGAACTTATTCGAATGAGGGGCGTCTGAATACATGTAGATAGATGATAAGTGCCTTTAAATGTAACGCTGGCCGCCAAACATGAATTCTAACTTATCACTAGATGCTGCTGCTTTTTCTTACTCCTGTTTCAAATTTTTTGTTGCCCGCTTCCTCGGAAGCGGGTTTTTTTATGCTCATTCACTGTGATTTTCAAAATCCATGCGAATTTTTTCTATCCGAGTTCAAGCAACCTATCCGAGTTCAGGTAATGGCATGTCATATGGCGAGGGATAACGTAAGCGCAAACCCAAATGCTTCACCGTATAGTCGGGAGAAATCCACTTCCCTTCCCCACCATCTTCAATGAACTCAGGCTCAACCAACCCCATTGCCCCTGCCGCCCAGCGATAAAACTCACTCCGGGAAGGATGCTCAAAAGCACTTAGATGGAAAGTTTCACCGCCACATTGTTGATGAATGATGGCAGAAATGGCTTGAATACAATCCTCTCGATGGATCAAATTCACGGGGTCTTTTCCACCAGCAATACCAGCGCGACCCGCCATGTGCTTCGCGGGGTGACGCGTGTCCCCCACTAATCCAGAAAACCTTAGTACAACACCGCCCTCTGGGAATTGTGTTAACACGTAGCGTTCAATTTCATTGTGCGCCTTGCCTGATTCCGTATCGGGCTCACACACTGTGCTTTCAACAATTTCGCCTTTCGCTCCGCCATAAACCGACGTGGTGCTGATGAAAACGAACTGCTTTGTGCCTCCCGCTTTCGCGCGATCCACCAGGTTTTTCATCGCGGTGACGAACGTTTCACGTTCGAACGTGCGTCTACCTGGTGGAATATTGGCGACAAACACGTCGTTCGAAAACAGTGCTGCTTTCTCATCTTGCGCATTTTCATCATAAATATCGTAAACCACACCTTGAATTCCATACTCCGATAATGCGGCCGCTGCAATGTCGGTTCGCTTTGAGCCGGTGACGTCAAATCCATTGTTGGCGAGATTTTCAGCCAACGCTAAACCGAGCCATCCACACCCGCATACTGATACTGTTTTATATGGTTTCGACATCGAAAGTTCCCTGTAACCCATTTTCATATACAAGACAAAATCAACGAATGCGTGCCACAAGATCGGAATCTAGCGCACGATTGATGAAAAAAAGCTCCGCTTTGGTGTAATTAAGCAACTAAAAGCGTGAATGAATACAAATTTTTTACAGGCAATTCTTGGTTAAAATGTCATAAAGAGAATTGACCCGTTAGACTCAACTATAACATTGTTGAGCTTAGAGTTATTTGAACCAATGAGGTCAGCAAGGCCCGACTAGCTATGTCGACACACCCTGCTGATAATTTAGACATCGGAAGCCAAGCGGTAATCTGAATGAACACGCTAGAAAAAATACAAAAGAATATTGAAAATTTTAGTAAGTCTGAACGAAAGGTAGCAGAAGTTATTATTGCTTCACCTCAGACTGCCATCCATTCAAGTATTGCTACCTTGGCAAAGATGGCAGACGTGAGTGAACCTACGGTTAACCGCTTTTGTCGTCGTTTAGACACAAAAGGGTTCCCAGACTTTAAACTGCACCTTGCACAAAGCCTTGCCAACGGCACACCATACGTTAACCGTAACGTCGAAGAGCACGACAGTGCCGATGCTTATACCGCGAAGATTTTCGAATCCACCATGGCGTGTCTTGATGTAGCAAAAAACAGCATCGATACTCTTCAAATTAATCGCGCTGTCGATTTGCTCACTCAAGCGAAGAAAATCTCATTCTTCGGTTTAGGAGCTTCAGCTTCTGTTGCTCACGATGCACAGAACAAGTTCTTCCGTTTTAACATCCCTATCGTCTGCTTTAATGACATCGTTATGCAGCGCATGAGCTGCATTAACTGCAGCGACGGTGATGTTGTTGTCGTGATTTCCCACACGGGCCGAACCAAATCCTTGGTTGATGTAGCGACATTGGCAAAAGAGAACGGTGCCACGGTTATCGGTATTACTGAGAAAGGCTCCCCGCTCGATAAAGTGTGTTCATTGACCATCACACTTGATGTTCCAGAAGACACCGACATTTATATGCCAATGGCTAGCCGTGTAGTGCAAATGACCGTGATTGATGTGCTGGCAACGGGATTCACCTTGCGCAGAGGACCAGGCTTCAGAGAGAACCTGAAACGCGTGAAAGATGCGATTAAAGATTCTCGCTTCAACAAAGAAGCACTGACCTAAATCGACATAGGCAATTGAAAGGGTAGACAGAAAGTCTGCCCTTTTTCTTTCTCCGTCACTCTCTCGGCTACACTTACCCTATTAATTCAAATATCAATGAATCACCGACATTGAATTTCAATCATCTCATTTTCAGGGGACTTTCATGACTGACCCAATGCGTCGAACGAAAATT
Source organism: Enterovibrio calviensis DSM 14347 (assembly GCF_000621165.1). GTDB lineage: Bacteria > Pseudomonadota > Gammaproteobacteria > Enterobacterales > Vibrionaceae > Enterovibrio > Enterovibrio calviensis. The sequence continues at coordinate 51,985 of NZ_JHZA01000008.1, forward strand.
GTTACCACCCTAGGGCCTGCAACTGACAAAGACGGCGTGCTTGAACAGCTCATTGCCAGCGGTGCCAACGTTGTGCGGATGAACTTTTCTCACGGCAGCGCGGAAGACCATATCAAGCGCGCAGATCAAGTGCGTGAAATCGCGGCAAAATTGGGGACGCACGTCGGTATTCTTGGCGATCTACAAGGCCCTAAAATACGCGTTTCTACGTTCGCTGACGGAAAAATCAACCTCGCTGTTGGCGACCGCTTTATCCTAGACAGTGACTTACCCGTAGGTAAAGGCGATAAAGACCGAGTTGGCCTCGACTATAAAGACCTCCCTAAAGATGTTGGCCCAGACGATATCTTATTGCTGGATGATGGTCGCGTTCAGCTAAAAGTCATCTCAGTAGAAGGCACGTGCGTGCATACCGAAGTGACCGTTGGTGGACCACTTTCAAATAACAAAGGCATCAACAAAAAAGGGGGCGGTCTTTCTGCTCCAGCTCTAACAGACAAAGACAAGCAAGACATCCTTACCGCTGCGCAAATTGGTGTCGATTACCTCGCTATCTCTTTCCCTCGTAATGGCGAAGACATGCGCCTTGCGCGTTCATTAGCGCGTGATGCAGGCTTAGACGCCCGCTTGGTCGCCAAAGTCGAACGTGCCGAAACGGTCGCGACCGATGAAAATATCGATGACATTATCGAAGCGTCAGATGTGGTGATGGTGGCAAGGGGCGATCTGGGTGTCGAAATTGGTGACCCTGAGCTTGTGGGTGTGCAGAAAAAGCTTATCCGCCGCGCTCGTGCGCTAAACCGCTGCGTGATAACTGCTACGCAGATGATGGAGTCGATGATCAAAGCGCCGATGCCAACCCGCGCAGAAGTCATGGACGTCGCCAACGCCGTGTTAGATGGAACAGATGCCGTTATGCTATCGGCAGAAACGGCAGCGGGTGATTACCCACTTGAAACGGTCAGAGCCATGGCCGAAGTGTGTATTGGGGCAGAAAAAATGCCATCCATTAACGTCTCCAATCACCGCCTCAACAAAGAATTCGAATTGATTGAAGAAACCGTGTCCATGGCGACTATGTATGCGGCGAACCACATGCCGAAAGTCAAAGCCATGGTGTCGTTAACGGAATCGGGTAAAACGGCTTTGATGATGTCACGCATCAGTTCGGGCAAACCGATTTTTGCCCTGTCACAACACGAAGCGACATTGCGAAGAGCCGCTCTTTATCGTGGTGTCACGCCTGTTTATTTCCAAAGTGATACAGGTGCTGGCCCAGACGTGGCTCACAGAGCAATAACCTTGCTTAAGGAACAAGGCCACCTTCAGCCTTGGGACGTGGTGATTTTCACTCAAGGTGATGTGATGGGTTATGTTGGCGCGACCAACACCATGCGTTTAATTACTGTGACCTGATAGCTAGAAGCTAGAAGCTAGAAGCTAGAACAGGTAAGCAAAGCCCTTTCCGTTATTTAAAAAAATGGAAGGGGCATTTTTTTGAGTATGTTATTACTCATTAATAGATGCCACCCAATGCGGATTGATCACAGACGTTAAGATATGGTCTTCCCACTGACCATTAATCAGTAGGTAGTCTTTCGCTTCCCCTTCCTTCACAAAGCCGGCTTCAAGCAGAACGGATTCGCTACGTGTATTACGCGGCATATAAGAAGCCATGATGCGATGCAGATTTAGGTTATCAAACAGCCATTGGTTGGTCGCTTTGAGCGAGCGTCTCATTAAGCCTTTCCCTTGAGAGGTTTCAGATAACGAGTACCCGACATTACAGGCGTGAAAAGGAAACTGCATGATGTTGTTGTAGGTAATCACACCCGCGATTTCATCACTTCCTTCTTCAAAAATCAGAAAGTAATAAGCCAAGCCATGTTTTTGCAGTTCAGTCAGCTGAATAACGCGTCTTTCCCACCCTTCGTAGGTAAAAAAACCATCCGGCCTTAGCGGCTCCCATGGCGTCAAGAAAGTGCGATTCACCTGAAAATATCGAACCACTCTTGCGACATCCGCCTTTTGAATCGCTCGAACAACAAGATTATCGACGTTTAAACTGGGGAAAGGGTTTATAATCTCGATTGACAACTTGCCTCCTGTCTACCTTTGGACTGGTCTTATGTACTACGATAGCTTCGATTCCCCGCTGGGGAAAATACATATGTTGGCGGATGAATCAGGACTTAGACAACTTTCGTTGTGTCTTCATCATCCCTTTGAGCCGAGCCTAGAGTGGAAACACTCCAAATCAAAGATCTCCGCATATCGAAACCAGTTGCTCGAATTTCTTACTGGCGATCGCACCCAATTCGACGTTACCCTCGCACCTCATGGCACAGAATTCCAACATCAAGTCTGGCAAGCCATCCGTGACATTCCCTATGGCGAAACACGAACCTATAGCCAGATTGCGGAAGCCATTGGAAACCCATTAGCGTGTCGCGCTGTGGGGATGGCAAGTAACGTCAACCCTATTCCTTTTATTGTGCCTTGCCATCGGGTCATTGGCAGCAATGGAAAACTCACAGGGTATCGCTACGGGGTAGAAATAAAACAAAAACTACTGCAATTAGAAGAAGCGGCAACCTAGGTTAGCCGCTTTTTCACGATTACTTCTTGCCTATCGCGTATTCACGCAATTTGTTTGCCACCGCGGTATGCGAAACATTTAAACGTTTTGCAAGCTTACGTGTGGATGGATAGCTGCGATATAAATTCGACAAAATGCCCGACTCATAACGCTTCATGATGTCATCCAACGAGCCTTCCATGGTCTCTTCCGTGAGGAATGCAGCTTGCTCTGTTTCAGGCAACTGAATGTCCTCTTTGGTCAAACAGCCATCTTCAATCTGTGTCATTGCACGGAACAAGACGTTACGAAGCTGTCGGACATTGCCCGGCCAAGAATACTGCGTTAAGAACTCAGGCACACCCTGCTGAAGCATTGGCTTTTCTTGACCCAATTCCGCCGAGAATTGATTGAGAAACAACTCAGCCAGTGGCTGAACATCCGATGGACGCTCTCGAAGTGAAGGCACGGTCAGCGACAATACATTGAGTCGATAATACAAATCTTCTCTGAACTGCCCTGCTGACACACGCTCTGCAAGATTCTTCTGCGTGGAGCAAATCACACGAACATCGACTTTGATTTCGCGCTCTTCGCCAACACGACGGAAAGTACCGTCTTGCATAAAGCGGAGTAGCTTGATTTGCAAATGCGGGCTCATTTCACCCACTTCGTACAAGAATACGGTTCCGCCGTCAGCCTGTTCGAACTGGCCTTTTTTGCCATCGTGGTCAATACCCGGTGCGCAACCAAACAGTTCGGTTTCAGCCGCGTCATCCGGCATAGAAACACAGTTCACGAGCAAAAACGGATTATCGGCACGATGCGATCGCTGATGACACGCTTTCGCCAGCAACTCTTTGCCTGTTCCCGTTTCTCCTTGGATCAACAAGGGGGCGTCCAGCAACGCGAACTTTTTCGCTTGATTAACTAGTGCACGGAATTTGCTCGATTGGCCAACAAGGTGTTCAAAGCCATGCTCTCCCTGCGTGCGATACAAGGTGGTCGGCAAATGGCTCATCGACACTTGTTTTAGTTGAATAACGGCACTGGCTAACAAGTCCTTGTCTTCGCTGTCCGTGACATACACCGGCATCACTTCCATCAGGTAGTCCAAGCCAGATATAACAACTTGACGACATACCTGACTGGCGTTATCTCGCTCTAACCAATGTGTGAAATTGAAATCAGGGAAAAGGTTATTCGCCACTTCACCGATTAACTGGGCTTCTTCCGTGTCCATCAGGCGAAAAGCGGCTTTGTTTGCCATGTCGACTTTGCCGTTCAAACTCACGGAAAACACGGGATCGCTCAAGGTTTCAAGCAAAGCGCGAAGTTCGCGATGTTCGCGTTCTGCAGGGAGAAATTGAATTTTCCTGACATCAGTAACGCCGCTGATCAAACGAATTTCCGACATGAGCTGTCGAAACTCCTCAAATTCGATTTCGGGGCAATTTAAGTAAATGATCCCGACTTGATCGATCTCTATGCCACGCAAGTCAATGCTGCGTCGAGCCAGAATATCGAGTAACTCACGAGTTAAGCCAAGTCGATCTTCGCAAAAGACCTGTAGTCTCACGGTGATGTCCTGCTAGCAGTAAGGGCGAAGATATCAGTGTTTCGACATCGACCCTGTTGATGAGAAAAATTGCACCAATACACAGTCACATTACTCAGCAATAAATCTCTATGTAAAGTGTCAGGAATTGTTGACAGTTTTTGAAGTTTGCTCCCGAAGCCCGTATGAGTCAAGCGGCGCGATACAAAACGTGAGAACAGAAACGCGGGTTTTGATGAAGAGGAGAGAAAGGAAACTCGAAAGAACAAACCAGTGAAAGCCTCCTTTCACTGGTTTGCTTGAGCGGGCAAAGATAGCACCACCTCCTGTCTAGATTACTTTTTAGACGAGGTGAGTCTGCCCAACAGCTGCTTTCGCATGTCAGATAGCTTTGGTGCTTGGGTTCCGACATAAGGCAGAGGGCGCATCACCGCCATGGCTTTGTACCCTAGTCTCGCGGTCAATAGCCCCACTCCCAAGCCCTGTGCAGCACGGGCTGACAGTTTGCCTGCCAAATCAACAGATAAGAGATCGGCACCAATATCCGTCATGGCTTCACTTGCTCCAGCAAACGCCATGTTTGCCAGCACCAAACGCAATAAACGGATCCGAGACCAATAGCCCAGCTTCACGCCATAGATGGTGGAGACTTGTTCGAGTAAGCGAAAGTTTCGCCATGCCACCAGCAGCATGTCTGCGATGGCTAATGGGCTAAGTGCCACCATGACCGCCGCTTCTGAGGCGTATTTCGTGACCATTTTCTTTGCACGAATATCTTGCTCAATCACCACCATTTGGTCGTACAGCTCGAACACTTCTCGATCATTGTGTGTGGCTGCAAGTGAAGTTTGCCACTTATCATAGCCGGCCGTCATCTCACTGTTTGCCTGTTTGGCGAGCTTTTCACACACGCTTTTGGCTTTGCCAATTCCATCAGCTTCAATGATGGACAGCACCTGTTCGCGCTCATCTTGTCGACCTTTCAATCGACTCAACGCCATGAACTCTCGTCCTAAGGCTGCGGCGCCCATTGCCGCGATACCAGCAACAAAACCACTCCAGCCTACGGCGAGCCAATCAGCAGCTTGAACGGCTGTCCACACACTGTCGACGGTCTGCCAACCAACCAGGCCAAGGCCGGCCACAGCAAGGGCGCGAAAGCCCCAACGTTTTTTCTTCGGGGCGAGCGCCGATTCAAGAACTTGCTCAGCCTCGGTTTCTGATTCTATCTCTTTGACAGCAAACGTTGTTGCCTCGCTGTCAAATTGCTTTTGAAGCGTCAATTCTGGCGCTTCTTCTTTCGGCTTTTCGGTGTCTTCAAACACCATCGCTTTTTTGTAATCGCTCATGTCGTACCTTTATCTGAGTTTGTCACCCAGTAAATACTGCAGTGCTTTATCGACTCGAATGTGTGGCAAGGGTTCGTCTACATCGTTCGGCATTGGCCTGAACTGACGAAATTCAAACTGATTGTTTTGCCAAAATGCATCACCCGGCAAACGTCCCGGCACATCGCCTGGGTACATCAACATAGGTTCGCCGGTTTCTAACGTTCCGCGAAGCGCTGCGACAGTCTCCCCTTTGTGGTCAACCATGCCCGGCTGCGTGGCTTGAATCGATGCCAAGCTGATGCATTCCATATCAATGCCTTCAAACGCGGCGGTTTGCCATGCTTCGTGTATCAGCTGTTGCAGCAAAGACACCAGATTTGGATGCTGATCGGGCGTGACGTGGTCAGCCTTGGTTGCCGCGAACAAGATCTTGTCGATACTCGGCGCAAACAAGCGACGCATCAGGCCGCTTTTACCATAGCGAAAGCTCTGCATAAGCTGTTCAAGTGCCAAACGCATATCATTGAATGATTCTGGCCCCGCATTCAAAGGTTGAAGCGTATCCACCAGCACTATTTGTCGGTCTACTTTGGAAAAGTGCTCTTGATAAAAGCCCTTCACGATGTGCTGGCAGTAGTAATCGTAACGCTGTTTCAGTATGGCGTAGTTACTGGTTTTGGACGCTTGAGCCAATTGGCTTTCACCGTATTTTTCATTCACCAACGGGAAGAATTGAAGTACTGGTGCACCTGCATACTCGCCCGGCAACACAAAGCGACCGGGTTGCACCCAATGGAGGCCGGCTTCATCTTTGCACGTGTGCAAATAGGCGGTGAATTTTGCTGATAGGTCAGCAATAAGCGCTTCATCCGCTTCTGCCAGCGGATCAAACTCATCTAACGCTGACAGCCAATCTTGCGCGAGTGTTTGACGCTTTCCACTCAAAATACCCGATTGTTTTCTCGACCACTCATCAAAGCTCATGGATAACAACGGTAAATCCAGTAGCCACTCACCGGGGTAATCGACAATATCCAAATACAGAGTGGCCGTATCTTGTAGCAGTTTCATCGGGCCGCTGTCTGGACGATAACGGATCGCCAGGCGAATCTCACTGACATCACGCGTCGGCGACGGCCAACGCGGGGGCTGCGAGCGTAACGCTTGAATGCCCTGATCGTAATCAAACGCCGGAATGTGCAATTGTGTCTGTTGTACCCTGCGAGCACCAAGCACTCGCCCATCTCGAACAGGTTGAAACAGCGGCATTCTCGGGTTGGTCGCGCTATGAAGCAACTGATTGATGAGTGACGTAATAAAGGCTGTTTTACCCGCTCGCGAAAGCCCAGTAACAGCAAGACGTACGTGGCGATCTAGGCCGCGGCTCACCCATTTATTGACATGGCTTTTAACGGATTTCATTGACAGCGGAAGCTCCTCTTAGAACCAGAAATCCCCCGCTACACGAGCGAGGGATGAGGATGTCAGTCTGAGAATTAAAGCTTTTTGAACTGACGATTAAGATCAAATTCGCTTGATGTCACATAGGCTTCCATTTTGGCAACCTCTTGCTCCATCTGCATCATTTCCTGATCAACATCTGCCAGCAAGTTACTCGCTGATTTACCTTGTTGCCAAGGCTTTTGTTTAACCTGATGTTCGCGGAAATGGCTAGTTTTCTTTGCTTCTTCTGGCGGCATCTTTTCGAGAATCAAGGTCGCGGCCACATATGCCACTATCACGAAAAAGCCCAGTCCAATCAGAAAAGCCGACACGGTAATAATCCTTACCAACCAGATTTCGATACCAAAGTAATCGGCGATCCCTGCACAAACGCCGCCGAGTTTCCCGTTTACGGGATCACGATACAACGTTTTACTCATTGTTTGTGTCTCCAATTTGGTGCTTCTTCATCAAGAATTCTCTCTAATGAATGAATGCGGTCTTGCAGCGTCTCTGCTCGGTCAGCCAATGCTTGCAGCTGCTCAAATTCATCACCGCTCAATCCCTGACCTACTTGACGTTTGCTGCGATAATGCAGCCACAGCCAGAGGGGAGCAACGAACACCAGAAACACCACCAATGGGATAGATAAAAACGCCATTGACATGCCAACTCCTTACCTTAATAGGTTTTATTCTTTGTCTTTGAGTTCCGCTTTCATACGAGCGAGTTCTTTTTCAATTTCATCTTGCGCTTGAAGATCTGCAAACTCATCTTCTAGGCGTTTGCCTTTGCCCACACTGTAGCTCTCAGCTTCGGCTTCAAGCTCATCAATACGACGCTCGTACTGCTCGAATTTTGCCAATGCTTCATCAGTACGTCCGGTGTCGAGTTGACGACGAACATCTAAGCGCTTGCCTGCCGCTTCACGGCGAATTACCAACGCTTGTTGACGTGCACGTGTTTCTGCCAGCTTAGTTTCCAGTTCTGCGACTTCGTTGCCGAGTTTGCCAATGGTCTCTTCGACCAAATGAAACTCTTCATTCAATGTCAGCAAGATATCGTGCACTTTCTGTTTTTCAATTAACGCGGCACGTGCCAAATCTTCACGAGATTTCTGCAGTGCTAGCGTGGCTTTTTCTTGCCAATCAGCCAATTGACGTTCAATCCCATCAATTTTACGCGCCAATTCTTTTTTGTCAGCCAGCGCGCGCGCTGAAGATGTGCGCACTTCGACCAATGTATCTTCCATTTCTTGGATAATCAGTCGAACCATTTTTTGTGGATCTTCGGCTTTATCCAGCAACGAATTAACGTTGGCGTTAACGATGTCTGCAAAGCGAGAGAAAATACCCATTGTGATGCTCCTTATTCCGAATGCGCCCTTTGCGCCTACCGATTGAGGAATGACCTCATTGGTTATGTCTATATCAAACAGCGTGCCAACTTTTATTTTCTATAAATATCAATATATTAAATTATTTTGCGCACAATGCCACCATCAGGGTATGATGAAATAAACTAACAGTTGGTAAATTTGACCATGCAGAAACCTGACAACCTTATTGGCGAATCCGATCACTTCCTTTCAGTGCTCGATCATGTTTCTCGCATCGCGCCACTCAACCGCCCCGTTCTTCTGCTGGGCGAACGCGGTACGGGTAAGGAACTCATCGCAAAACGACTGCATTATTTATCACGTCGATGGGACGGCCCGCTAGTCAGCCTTAACTGCGCCGCCTTGAGCGAGGGGCTAATTGATTCCGAGCTGTTTGGTCATGAGGCGGGATCGTTCAGTGGCGCCAAAGGACGCCACAAGGGACGATTTGAACGCGCAGAAGGCGGCACTCTTTTCTTGGATGAGCTAGCGACATCGCCACTTGGCGTTCAAGAAAAACTGCTCCGCGTGATTGAATACGGTGAGTATGAACGTGTAGGGGGAAGTGACATGCTAAGCTCCGACGTAAGGCTCATTTGTGCCACCAATGAAAACCTACCCGCACTCGCCGCTGACGGAAAGTTTCGCGCCGATCTACTCGATCGTCTCGCGTTTGATGTTATCCATCTTCCCCCGCTTCGCGAACGCCAAGGCGATATTGCGCTACTCGCCGAGTATTACGCAGTTAAAATGTGCCGAGAGCTTGGTTATCAGTATTTTTCAGGCTTTACGTCTAGTGCCATGAAAGCACTTCACGACTATCACTGGCCGGGCAATGTGCGAGAACTTAAGAACGTGGTTGAACGCGCCATCTATCGACATGCTGATGAAGACACGCCTGTCGATGCCATTTTGTTGGACCCTTATCAGCCGCCATGGTCTGCGTCAGCAACCACAGAGCCTACCGCGCAGCCTCAATTTACCTTGCCGATGGATTTACGTCAGTGGCAACAGAATCAAGAGAAAGACATTGTTGAATATGCCATGTCACATGCCAAGTTCAACCAAAGACGCGCCGCAGAACTGCTGGGCTTGAGCTACCATCAAGTAAGAGGCTTGTTACGTAAATACAACTTGGTTGGTGAGGAAAACACCGAATCAGAATGATTTTTGGTTTGTTGTTCTGAAATCACCCTGTTATTTGCACCGTGACTTGGTGACTTTGTTGCTTCAGTGGTAAATTAACATCTTAACTTTATTACCTAATCATTGGCTTATGAGCGCGCTAAGCCGCTTGCTACTCGCAAGCGTTACCATTCTCCTATTGGCAGGATGCGAAGATCCGTTCTCCGACAACTCTGCGCGAAACCGCGGGTTCATCTATTGCGGCCCGGGTCAGCCAAATACATTTAACCCTCAACTCACCGATGGTGGCCTGACTGCTGATGCTCTCTCCAGTCAAATCTTCGACCGTCTGTTGCAGCTTGACCCCGACACCTACCAGCCTATTCCTATGCTGGCGCAAAGTTGGCAAGTGAGTGAGGATGGTAAAGAGTACACCTTTGATCTGCGAAGAAGCGCGACGTTTCAAGTCACTGAATGGTTTATTCCTCATCGCGGCGTCACCGCCCAAGATGTCGTTTTTAGCTTCAAGCGCCTGATCGATCCAGAGCACCCCTACCATGATGTTTCTGGAGGGGAGTATCCTTGGTTCGACAGCATGGATTTTGAAAGCCTGATCGATGATGTAGTTGCCATTGGGGACTACAAAGTCAAATTCATGTTATCTCGCCCTGACGTGTCTTTTCTTTCTTCTCTCGCGACCACTTATGCCGTTGTTCATTCTTCAGAATACGCCCAGCATTTGCTTTCTTCTGGTACACCTGAACGCATTGATACTCACCCTGTCGGTTCAGGCGCATTCTTTTTAGATGACTATCAGCCTCACCGCTACATTCGCCTAAAACGCCACTGGGGATACTGGAATGGTGCGGCGCCTATGGAGCAAATTGCTTACGATATTAGCAATCGCGGCACAGGCACATTTACCAAGCTGATCACTCGAGAGTGTGACGTCTTGTCATCTCCAATCGCCAGCCAGTTATCAGTAATTAAAAAGAATCCGGACTTCGTTCTCGCCTCTCAAACGGGCATGAACGTTGCTTTCCTTGCACTCAACACCCGTCACCCCGCATTATCAGAACTCGAAGTTCGCCAAGCCATAAGCTTAGCGATTAACCGCGACACTCTCATTCAATCGGTTTACTACGGAACAGGTACTGCTGCGACGGGCATGTTGCCACCAATGTCATGGGCTTATGACAAACAAAGTGACATTGCCTTTGACCCTCAACTTGCGCTTGGCTTGATGGCGAAAGCGGGTTATCGCCATGGCTTTACGGTGGACCTCCTTGTGCCACTCACGCCAAAATCCTATAACCCAAGCCCAAGAAAGGCCGCAGAGTTGATTCAGTCAAACCTTTCGATGATTGGCATAACAGTTAATCTCGTGGCGCAAGAAGACATCAACCGAAAACAACTTAGACAAGATCCCGCTGATTTAGATATGGTGCTGACGGGCTGGATTGCAGATAATGGAGACCCTGATAATTTCCTTCGCCCTCTGTTGTCTTGCAATGCCAAGTTTACGGGCTGGAATCTTTCCAATTGGTGTAACCGCTATTTTGACCGTTTCCTTGATGCGGCTATCGCAACGGATGTGCGAGAAGAGCGCCGTGAACTCTACTTAAACGCACAAGCCATTTTACAAGAACGCATGCCTATTATTCCTCTCGCACATGGCGTTCATTATCAAGCGAGAAATGCCAAGCTTCAGGGAATAACCCTGAGTCCTTTCGGAGACAAATCTTTTGCCAATGTTTCTAGGAGCCAGTGATCTATGTTGATCTACGCGATTCGCAGGCTCAATCTGTTCATTATCACTTTGCTGATCCTGACATTGATCGGCTACAACATTGTTCGTCTTGACCCCTTTTCCATTTTTAATCAACAAGAGTTTTGGACTGGCTGGTTCCAATACTTACGTCAACTCATGCAAGGTGACCTCGGCATTTCAGCCAGCGGTTTACCCGTGACAGAATCACTGTCCCAGGTATTTCCTGCCACCTTAGAACTGTGTTTCTTTGCTTTCCTTTTGGCGCTCATTATCGGCATTCCATTTGGTACATTGGCGGGAATTCGTCGAGGCTCTGCCGCTGACATCATGATCTCCTCCATCACGTTACTGACGTTTTCGATGCCTATCTTCTGGATGGCTATCTTGATGATCATGGTGTTTTCACTCTATCTAGGTTGGCTGCCTGTTTCTGGCCGTTACAATCTTCTATTTGAAATCCCGACAGTGACCGGTTTCGCCTTGGTCGATGTGTTGATTTCTAATCACCCTCAGCGCAGCCAAGCCATCGAAGACATCATTCGACACCTCGTGATGCCAACGCTGGTGCTAGCTGTCGCCCCGACCACTGAAATCATTAAACTGTTGCGCGATTCGGTGGCAGACGTGATGAGTCAAAATTACATTAAAGCCGCAGCCACTAAAGGCTTGTCGAAATCAGAGATCGTGATGCGCCACGTGTTGAAAAATGCGCTGCCACCGATTATTCCCAAATTTGGTATCCAAATCTCCACCATGATGACGTTCGCAATCATTACTGAATCCATCTTTAACTGGCCTGGCATCGGAACCTGGCTGCTTAACGCGTTGAGTTTTCAAGACTATGTCACTGTACAGGCAGGGGTATTGGCTGTGGGTAGCGTTGTTCTGCTCGCCAACATTTTCTCCGATTTAGCAGGCGCGGCAATCAGTCCTCTTGCAAGGAAGGAATGGTATGCCCTCAAATAGTGTTTATTTAGAGCAGCACATCCCAACGCAGCTAGAGCGTTCGTGGAAAGCATTTCGCGAGAACACCCTCGCCGTATTTGGTTTCTGGTGGCTTTGCGTACTCATACTCATCACGCTGCTCGCACCTTGGATTTCACCTTATGACCCACAGTTTCAAACGGGGCACTTGCTACAGCCGCCGTCGTGGGATAACGCAGGTACTGTTGATTACTTTTTAGGAACCGATGACTTAACCCGCGACATGCTGTCGCGTTTGATCGCTGGATCGCGTTTGACCTTCGGATACGCGGTATTGGTTGCACTCGCTGCCGCCGTTCTTGGGGTACTGATTGGTATCTTAGCGGGAATGACATCGGGTCTGAAATCGAGTTTTCTTAACCATATATTAGATACCGTACTTTCAATCCCATCGCTATTGCTCGCCATTATTGTCGTGGCATTTTATGGACCAGGAGAGCTCAGCATTTTGCTCGCCGTTTGGCTTGCGTTGATACCGCGCTTTATTCGCGCCGTCTACACCGCTGTTCATGCCGAAATGGAAAAAGAGTACATATTGGCTTCACGGCTCGATGGCGCAAACAGCTTCTATTTGCTGTATCACTCTGTGCTTCCCAATATTCTTATTGTTCTTAGCACTGAGCTTACGCGCGCTATCTCGGTCGCTATTTTGGATATTGCCGCTTTAGGCTTTCTCGGCTTGGGTGCGCAAGCGCCATCCCCTGAGTGGGGAGCCATGCTGGGGGATTCCATCGAATTGGTATTTACAGCACCTTGGACAGTTACCCTGCCCGGATTAGCTATTATGATAAGTGTGCTTGTCGTCAACCTCGTCGGTGACGGCGTCAGCCAAGCGTTAAACGCAGGAACAGAATAATGCCACTGTTAGATATTCGACACCTCACCATTGAAATTGATACGCCTCAAGGCCCCGTCAAAGCGGTTGACCGAATGAGCTTGACCATCAATGAAGGTGAAATCCGAGGCTTGGTGGGCGAATCAGGTTCAGGAAAAAGCCTAGTTGCAAAGGCGATTTGTGGTGTCACCAAGGACAACTGGCGTGTCAGCGCGGATCGTTTAAGACTCGGTAATATTGACCTACTCTCATTGCCTGCTAGAGAGCGTCGCCATGTTGTTGGTAAAGACATTGCGATGATATTTCAGGAGCCATCCACTTGTCTCGACCCTTCAGAAGAAGTCGGGTATCAGTTGGAAGAAGCGATACCCTCAAGCTCATTTAGCGGAAGTTGGTGGCAGCGCCTGTCATGGCGTAAACAGCAATCTATCGCTTTGCTGCATAAAGTGGGTATTAAAGATCATAAGCGCGTCATGAAGAGCTACCCCTACGAATTAACCGATGGGGAATGCCAAAAGGTCATGATTGCCATGGCCATCGCCAATCGCCCTCAACTCTTGATTGCGGATGAACCGACCGCCGATTTGGACCCAATCACGCAGGCGCAAATTTTCCGTTTATTGAGCAGAACCAACCAAATTGCGAACACCACGATCTTGTTGATCAGCCACGATCTGACAACTGTCACCCAGTGGGCTGACCGCATCACCGTGATGTACTGCGGTCAGTCCGTGGAGTCGGCAGGACGAAAGCAAATCATCGAAAAACCGCATCACCCATACACGGATGCCTTACTTCGTGCCATGCCTGATTTCAGCAAAGACATTCCACACAAAAGTAAGCTGGCGGCGCTTCCTGGTTCGATTCCACCGTTGCAGCACCTTCCAATTGGTTGCCGATTGGGGCCTCGCTGTCCTTACGCACAACGAAAGTGTGTTGAAGTGCCACGTACCATCAAAGTGAAGAATCACAAATTCGCCTGTCATTTCCCTCTCAATATGGAAGCCAAAAAACATGACCGCACTGCTTGAAGTTGATGGCTTATCCAAAAACTATCAATACCGCACCGGAATTTTCACCAAGCGCGTGATTGAAGCGGTAAAGCCGGTGTCTTTCTCATTGGACGCAGGCGAAACTCTGGCATTCATCGGTGAAAATGGTTCAGGAAAGTCGACGCTGGCTAAAATGCTGGCGGGTGTGGTTATGCCCACTGGCGGTGAAGTTCGCGTTAATGGTGAAGTGCTAAGACCCAATGATTACAAAACACGATGCAAGTTGATTCGGATGATCTTCCAAGATCCCAACACATCGCTGAATCCGCGTAATCAGATTGGTCAAATACTCGAAAGTCCTCTTAAGCGAAACACTAATATGACGCCGCAAGAGCGTGAGCGCCGAGTTAATGACACGCTGCGTCAAGTTGGCCTTCTGCCTGAACATGCCTATTTCTACCCGCAAATGCTGGCAACAGGGCAAAAGCAGCGTATCTCGCTGGCAAGAGCTTTGATTCTGCAGCCCTGTGTGATTGTCGCGGATGAAGCTTTGAATGGATTGGATATGTCCATGCGTTCCCAGATCCTGAACCTGCTTCTCGAACTGCAAGAGCTAATGGGGCTTTCCTACATCTATGTGTCACAACACATGGGCGTTATTAAGCATGTCGCCGACAAAGTGATGGTGATGCAAAATGGTGAAGTCGTTGAGTCTGGAACGACACAGTCTGTATTTTCTGACCCGCAGCACGGTTTAACGCAGCGTCTTATTGAAAGCCACTTTACCGCCCCAACCATGGACAGACGTTCAAGATACAACGTCGCATAAAGCGACATATAGTATTCCTGACCAAATGATTCGTCCTGATTAGAAACAAAAAGAGCGGCTATCAGCCGCTCTTTTGATGTTTTCGCTAACAGCGCTTGGTCAAATCATATTATCGACCAACACGTTCTAAGCCAAAGAGGCATTAATCTCTGTCAGAACCTGCATTGGGTCTGCTGCTTGCGTAATTGGACGACCGATAACCAAGTAGTCAGAACCCGCTGTCACGGCTTCTACAGGCGTCATTATACGGCGTTGGTCGCCCGCGTCAGAACCTGCAGGGCGAATGCCTGGAGTCACTAGTTTGAAATCTTGCCCTAACGCAGATTTCAGCATGCTCGACTCATGTGCAGAACAAACCACACCGTCTAGTCCAGCATTTCGCGTTAGCGAAGCCAAAGACAATACATGTTCTTGAGGCTCCCGGTTAATACCAATACCCATAAGATCGCTTTGCTCCATGCTAGTCAGCACCGTCACGCCGATCAGCAATGGCTTGTCTTTTCCATACGGTTCCAACGCTTCACGCGCAGCAACCATCATTCGCTCACCGCCACTTGCGTGAACGTTCACCATCCACACGCCCAATTCCGCTGCAGCCGCAACAGCACGCGCACAGGTATTAGGAATATCGTGAAATTTCAGATCCAGAAAAACAGTATGACCACGCTCATGAAGCTTGCGTACATAGTCAGGACCGTAAAGGGTAAACATTTCCTTACCCACTTTCAGGTGGCAACTGCCTGGCTCAATACGATCTACAAACGCGAGCGCCTGATCAATGTTTGGGTAATCTAATGCAACAATAACTTTTGGATCCTGCATTCCTAATTATTCTCCGTCTAGACCTCTGATGGGTTTTATCGAACCCCACCCTTTGCATGATGGACAATGCCAGTACAAGGAGTGAGTTGAAAAGCCACATTTTCGGCAACGATAATGTGGCTTCACTTTTAACTGTTCCGCAACCAAGTGTTTGAGCGTCGTCAGGCTGGTTTTTCCGCGCCCTTCTTCTGCTTGCTCAACATGAAGCTCCATCAATTTGTGGAAGCCTTTCATGGTAGGGTTTTTGGTGAGCTGTCTCGTTAAGAAGCTCTGAGCCATGGCTGGGTTTTCATGGTCGCTGATGATATCGGACATCATCAATTCAGCCGAAGCACCGGTGTTTTTCTCAATGCAGTTTTTCAGGAAACGAACCAAGGACATTTCTTTGTCCATGTGCTGGTAACACTTCGCTAATAACGGTAATGCTTCGCTGACAAAATCAATGTCTTGTTCCAGGACTTGCTCGAGACCTTTTGCTGCATCTCGATAGTCTTCATTTTCTATGTCTATGCGTGCCAGCATGATGGACGCTCTCACGCAGCCTTTGTCAGAAGACAATGCACGGCGAAGTAACTGTCTCGTGGCTTTCTCATCGCCCTCAGCCAGCATTTGCATGGCAAGTTCGCAATAAAAATGTGAAATATCTCGTTTGAGCTTGCTCTTGCCCGACTTCACCAAACGCGTTGCAATATCAATGGCTTTATCCCATTCGCGTGTTTGCTGATAAATCGCGAGCAATTGCTGTAGGGCAAACTGCTTGTAGTCAGGTTCATCAATTAATTGGTGGAAAATCTTCTCTGCACGGTCGAAAAAACCAGCGACCATATAGTCTTTGGCAAGTTGCTGAAGCGCAAGGTTACGTTGATCGAGAGTAAGATTAGGTCGAGCGATGAGATTTTGGTGGATGCGAATCGCTCGATCTACTTCTCCACGGGAGCGGAAAAGATTGCCGAGTGCTAAGTGGGTATCAATGGTCTCGTTATCGACTTGGAGCAGTTCGATGAACAGGTCTACCGCTTTGTCTGACTGATCAGATAAAAGAAGGTTTAAACCTGCTACATATTGTCTCGATAAATGATGAGACTGATCCTGCTTACGATGACGAGCATTCCTATTGCCCATATACCAACCGTAACCAGCGGCGATTGGCAGCAATAGAAACAACAGCTCAAGCATTTACGATTATTCCTTAACGGCGTCGATTCTCAGTTTGTCCAATTCCTGGCGCTGTCTGTTGACCTGTTTTTTCATCATAGCGACTGACATCTTCGCTCTGATGTACAACATGCCACATATCAACCAGCCGAGTGCAAACCCCGAACCAAATACTACGCCCAGTAGTAAAGACAATCTAAACTCACCTTGTGCTACCAGGTAGTTAAAATTAACCACTTCCTGATTTTGCGCACCAAGAGCAAGTGTGATTAGAAAACACAGGACCAGTAAAACGATACCAATAATCTTCACAGTCATTCCCTCTTATATTACTTCCAACGATGAGCAAGACTGAATCGTCTAACATCGATGACTTGCTTGTTGGACTATTATACCTAAGCCACCTAAATTGTGTTGCTCAAAGTAGCTTGGGTATACCAGTGATTATGCAGCAATTTGCCTTGTCAGACCATTGTAACAGGCATAAAAAAAACGGCATACGTAGCGCATGCCGTTTTTTGTTCGAAAGCAAATCAACCTTAAAGGTTAACTCGGTCGCGAAGCTCCTTCCCAGGTTTAAAATGAGGAACGTATTTACCGTCCAACTCAACCTTGTCGCCTGTCTTTGGATTGCGTCCAACACGAGGAGCGCGATAATGCAAAGAGAAACTACCAAAACCACGAATCTCGATTCTGTCGCCTTCCTCGAGTGTAGTGGCCATGTGTTCAAGGATTTCCTTGATGGCATCTTCTACCTGTTTGGCAGAAAGATGGGTTTGTTGACTGCATAGTCTTTCGATTAGCTCAGACTTGGTCATGTACACCCCGCTTTTAGTATGTTTCTCAACAGTATAACTGTAGAGGAGGAATTTTTCCCCCTCACATTACATTAATTATTCGCTTTTCGCAGCTTTGAACGCGTCAGCCATTGCATTACCGAACGCAGCTTCGTCAGCTTTGTTCAGAGTTGCCATAGCTTCTTGCTCTTCAGCTTCGTCTTTCGCACGAACTGACAAGTTAACTACGCGGTTCTTACGGTCAACACCGGTGAACTTCGCTTCAACTTCGTCGCCAACAGCAAGAACCAGAGTTGCATCTTCAACGCGGTCACGTGATGCTTCAGAAGCACGTAGGTAACCTTCAACGCCTTCGATCAGCTCAACGGTTGCGCCTTTAGCGTCAACTGCAGTTACTTTACCCTTAACAATAGTACCTTTCTTGAAATCAGCTAGGTAGTTGTTGAACGGGTCTTCTTCCATTTGCTTGATACCTAGTGAGATACGCTCACGCTCAGCATCAACCTGAAGAACTACTGCAGAGATCTCGTCGCCTTTCTTGAAGTCGCGAACAGCGTCTTCGCCTGCAACATTCCAAGAAATGTCAGACAGGTGAACTAGGCCGTCGATACCGCCGTCAAGACCGATGAAGATACCGAAGTCAGTGATAGACTTGATCTTACCAGTTACTTGGTCGCCTTTGTTTTGCATTTCTGCAAATACTTGCCATGGGTTGTTCTTACATTGTTTCAGACCCAGGCTGATACGGCGACGTTCTTCGTCGATGTCCAGAACCATAACTTCAACTTCATCACCCACGTTAACAACTTTAGATGGGTGAATGTTTTTGTTAGTCCAGTCCATTTCAGAAACGTGTACTAGACCTTCAACGCCTTCTTCGATTTCTACGAAGCAGCCGTAATCAGTTAGGTTAGTTACACGACCAGTCAACTTGTGACCTTCTGGGTAACGGTTAGCGATTGCTACCCATGGATCTTCGCCAAGTTGCTTAAGACCTAGTGATACGCGAGTACGGTCACGATCGAACTTAAGAACTTTAACCAGAATCTCGTCACCAACGTTAACGATTTCTGATGGGTGCTTAACGCGTTTCCAAGCCATGTCAGTGATGTGAAGCAGGCCGTCAACACCGCCTAGATCTACGAATGCGCCGTAGTCAGTCAGGTTCTTAACGATACCTTTAACTTCCATACCTTCTTGCAGAGAAGCAAGTAGTTCATCACGCTCAACGCTGTTTTCAGATTCGATAACAGCACGACGAGAAACAACAACGTTGTTGCGCTTCTGGTCTAGCTTGATAACTTTGAACTCCAGCTCTTTGCCTTCCAGGTGAGCAGTGTCACGTACTGGACGAACGTCAACCAGTGAACCAGGTAGGAACGCACGGATGCCGTTTAGCTCAACAGTGAAACCGCCTTTAACTTTACCGTTGATAACACCGATAACAGTTTCAGCTTCTTCGTAAGCTTTCTCAAGTTGGATCCAAGCTTCGTGACGTTTCGCTTTTTCACGAGACAGTTGAGTTTCACCGAAGCCATCTTCGATAGCGTCAAGTGCAACGTCAACTTCAGCGCCAACTTCGATTTCCAGCTCGCCAGCAGCGTTTTTGAATTGCTCTGCAGGGATAGAAGACTCTGATTTCAGGCCAGCATCAACAAGAACATAACCGTTCGCGATAGCTACAACAGTACCTTTAACGATGGCACCTGGGCGAGTTTCAATCGTTTTTAGCGATTCTTCAAAGAGTGAAGCAAAAGATTCAGTCATTAATTTGATCTTCAATAATTTAAACGTCCACGGGTATCCTACCGCGTGGGGTTGATATTAATGTCGGTCATCATCCTTGCGACCAACGGCTTTGCCGCTACTTCAAGAAGTAACGGTAAATTTACTTTCAATATAGGACAATGCTTGCTCAAGCACCTGCTCAATGTTGAGAGAAGTTGAATCTAGCAATAGTGCATCGTCCGCGGGACGTAATGGCGCGACTGCGCGGTTGCGATCTCGGTCATCACGTTCCTGAATTTCGTTTAAAAGGCGGTCAAAGTTAACATCTAACCCCTTTAGTTGCAACTGGTTCATGCGGCGAGTAGCACGCTCTTCAGCGCTGGCATCAAGGAAAATTTTCACTTCAGCCTTAGGAAAAACGACGGTTCCCATGTCTCGGCCATCCGCGACTAGCCCTGGCGCATCTGCAAAAGCACGCTGACGACGAAGCAACGCTTCACGTACACGTGGCAACGCTGCCACTTTCGATGCAGCCATACCTGTTTCTTCTTTGCGAAGCTCACTAGATACGTCTTCGCCTTCCAAAATGACTTTCACCAAGTCACCTTCTGCTTTGAACTGAACATCAAGGTGAGCGGCAAGAGGAACCAATGCATCTTCAGATTCTGGGTCAACACCGTGATGAATAGCAGCAAGAGCAAGTACACGATAAATCGCACCGGAGTCGAGCAAATGCCAGCCCAGCTTTTCAGCCAACAGCATGCAAAGTGTTCCTTTGCCAGCGCCGCTAGGGCCATCAACAGTAATTACAGGCGCGAGAGTAGACATAGACTTCTCCAAATCATGTACGTTCAAAGCGGCAATAAGACAAATATTCAGCGATTCACTGAACAATCCGCCGCTCTGAGTAATCGGGGGCGTATTATAGGGAACTACGGACAAAAAAAACAGGTCGGCGATGAGCCGACCTGTTTTTCTCGTTCATAACTTGAATCTAATTTAGCTTTTTGACAACGCAGCTAATTTTTCGAAATAGTCAGGAAACGTTTTCGATGTGCACTTAGGGTCGTTAATGGTCACTGGCGTGTCACTTAAAGCGACCAGCGAGAAACACATCGCCATACGGTGATCATCATAAGTATCGATGTCCGCATGCTTGATATTCGCCGTTGGCGTGATGGTGATGTAGTCTTCACCCTCTTCCACTTCCGCACCCACTTTGCGCAACTCGGTCGCCATGGCTGACAAGCGGTCAGTTTCTTTGACTCGCCAATTGTATACGTTGCGGATTGACGTGGTGCCTTCGGCAAACAATGCGGCGGTTGCAATGGTCATAGCGGCATCTGGAATATGGTTAAAATCCAAATCTACTGCTTTCAATTCACCGCGTCGAGCAATCACGTAGTCGTCGCCCCACTCGATTTCTGCGCCCATTGCTGCCAGCGCGTCAGCAAACTTCACATCACCTTGAACGCTTTTCTTGCCAATACCCGTCACTTTCACTTCGCCGCCTTTAATGGCAGCTGCGGCAAGAAAATACGATGCAGAAGAGGCATCCCCTTCCACTAAGAAGTCGCCCGGTGCTGTGTAGGACTGATTACCCTTAACTTGGAAGGTTTGATAGTCGTTATTGGCAACTTCAACACCGAACTGCGCCATGATGTGCAATGTAATGTCGATGTAAGGTTTAGAGACCAAATCGCCTTTGATACGAATATTGGTATCACCACTAAAGAGTGGCGCTGTCATGAGAAGTGCGGTTAAAAACTGACTTGAAATGGTGCCATCAATTTCAACGTCGCCACCGCTGATCTCTTTGCTCACAATTTTTAGCGGCGGGTAGTTTTCATTTTCCAAATACGTGACATCGGCACCGACTGTGACCATTGCATCAACTAAGTGTCCAATTGGACGCTCTTTCATGCGTGGCTCGCCTGTCAGCACATATTCACCTTGGCCGACACACAACGCCGCAGCCAATGGTCGCATTGCCGTGCCAGCATTGCCTAAAAACAATTCCATGGATTCTGACGTACGAAATGGACCACCTAGGCCTTCAACTTCACAAACAGTTTTATCGTCAGATAAACGATATGTCACACCCAACTTTGTCAGGGCATTGAGCATATGACGAATGTCGTCGCTATCGAGCAGGTTAGTTAGTCGTGTTGTGCCTTTTGCGAGTGCCGCTAAAAGCAATGCGCGGTTTGAAACGCTCTTTGAACCAGGGAGGTTCACTTCACCATTAATGGTAGAAATAGGTTGTAACGTCAATTGCTCCATCTGAAATACTTGAGGTCCTTAATTTTTCGTACTTCGAGAGTAACGAAAAAGCAGCGGTTCGGCTAGCCCCGCTGCTTTTGAATATTTCGCAAAGTTGTATTGGCCTAACTGTTACCGCGTCATTTTCTTCACAAAAACCACCACGAAGAGTGCGATGGTGAAACTACCAGTGAAGGCTTCTGTCGCCGCAACTAATCGCGACATCCCCACAGGTATGTAGTCGCCATACCCAAGGGTCGTAAACGTCACGACGCTATAGTAGAGGCACTCAGCGAATGCCTGCGCATTGCCACCCATTCCAAGTTCCGACGAATACCCAACAGGGTCTCCGGCATACTGAATGCCTGTCACGAAGTAGAGTATCGCACTTATCAATATCAACACTAGGGAGAAAAAAATCACACGAATGGGGCTTTCACCATAACCACAAAACAAATCAACTGTTTTAGACATGGCACGCTGTGTCGAAAAATACGGCATTTGGCACCTGCGCATAGTCAGTTCTTTTTGCAAGAAGTAACCCGCCATGGTGAAAATCCCATGAGCTTCAGACGCTTTACGCAAGTCCCGATAGATCTCTTCAGATTGCTCGTAAAGATCAAGGGCCTTTTCCATGTCCTTTGCTCGTTCAGCAATTTTCCCTTCAGCTTCCTGTTGAAGAGTATGCCCAACTTTTATGTTGTCGATTTTGGTGTCCGTCAGCTTCACGCCCAGTAAATTACAGTTAATGAAACTGGCACAGTGGACGTTTGCATCATGAAGATCAGCCTTCATCAAACTGCCGTGATCAAACTTTGCATTAAACAGGTGCGCGGACGTCATGTTCGAACGATAGAAGTTGGCATAGCTCAGGTCATAGCCACCGCCGGGGCCATGCTTGACTAAATTCACGTCTCGAAGGTCGGCACGCTTAACTATGATCCCTCGAAGTTGCCCACCGTCTTTTGCAAAGGCTTCAAGCTTTTCTTTTACGTCAGGCCCATCCTTTGAAGCATTTTCGTCATGCCAAAAGCAGTAACCCGACTCGCCTGCAGATTCATGACACGAGTGTTGTTCACCCTCTGGATCACAATACTGACAAGCCTGTGATGGGGATAGTTGCGATGGTGTCGATTCATGATGATGACCATCTGCATTTTCCATGGACAAAGATGGTTCAGAAAACGATTTCGTGCTTTCGACACGAGCAGAGTCAGAGCGATTTGACATAGCGGCACCTCCAATTTCTCAGTATAGAGACTGAAATAGAAAAAGTGGGGGCAAGAAGACGTTAACTTAAGAAAGAAAATATGGGGAAAAAGAATCAGGTAGCCAAACATTTTTCCGTATTGGCTACCTTTCTAGTCAGTGTTTTATTTGCTAGACGGCTTGTCTTCTATTGGCAGCACCAAGTTGAGAATAATCGCGGTTAATCCACCTGCCGCCATGCCTGATGAAAGAATGTTTCTCACCCAGTCAGGCATAAATTGGAGGATCTCTGGTTTTTGAGCAATCCCCAAGCCCATGGAGAATGACAGTGCCATGATGAGAATGGCGCGACGGTTTAGCTCGCAACGGGAAATGATACGAATACCCGATGCGGCAATCGTACCAAACATCACAATAGTGGCACCGCCTAGCACTGGCTCAGGAATGAGCTGCACTAAGGTCGCCACGCCCGGTACCAGACCGAGGATAACCAGCATGCCAGCCACAAAGAAACCAATATAACGACTCGCTACACCTGTTAGCTGAATAATGCCGTTGTTTTGGCTAAACGTTGAATTAGGGAAACTATTCAACACCGCTGCCAGCGCTGAGTTCACGCCGTCTGCTAGCACGCCACCTTTGATGCGTTTCATGTACACAGGGCCAGAAACAGGCTGCTCAGACGTTTCCGATGTCGCCGTAATATCGCCAATGGCTTCCAATGATGTCACCAAAAACACAATGACCAATGGGACAAGTAACGAGAAGTCAAAGGCAAGGCCATATTGCATCGGCTTTGGTATCGCAAGCCATTCGACATCAGCAGTCGGCGCGGTGTTAACCATACCCAAAGCAAACGCTATCAAGGTGCCCACAGACATGGCGATAACAATAGAAGAAACACGCAAGTAAGGATTATTGATGCGATTGAGCAGAACAATAACCGCTAACACTGAACCCGCTAACAGTAAGTTCTTCGGTTCGCCAAATGTACCGTTTTCAATGGCTGCATAACCGCCGCCCATTGAGGTTAGGCCCACTTGGATAAGAGTGAGACCAATAAGGGTCACCACAATACCCGACACCAATGGGGTGATAATGCGCTGGGCATGCTCAAGTACACGAGAAAGGAAAACTTCGGTCAGCGATGCAATCATGATGGTGCCAAATATCGCGGCCATCATGGTTTCCGTATCCGCCCCACCCGCTTTCATCGCAAGGCCAGAGCCAATAATTGGCCCTAGAAAATTAAAGCTCGTGCCTTGGATAGACAATAAGCCTGACCCCATTGGGCCAACCGTGCGAATTTGAATAAATGATGCGAGGCCAGACGCAAACAGCGACATGCTGACGATCGTATTGGTGTCTTCGGTCGGCAGTCCTAACGCTTGACAGATGATCAGTGACGGCGTCACTACCGCAACGAACATGGCGAGAAGATGCTGCACTGCTGCAAACAAGGCTTGTGGTAGAGGCGGCCTATCATAAAGACCATAGATGAGCTCAGAAGGACGAACATTATCCGCGCGATGAGAATCGTTCATTAACTATTACCTGCTTTTTATACACTTGCTCCTATACGCTGAATGGGTAAAGGAGTTATCTGAAAGTCATCTTCTGTGATTGCTGTTACTCAGAACAATCAGATAGTTAAGTGATGGTTGTGGGGAAGATTTTCGCGCCATTCTATCCAGACACAACCAAAAAGCAAACGTTTGCGTGATACCTAGCAATCATCTGCTTAAAGAATGCACGCATTTAACAAACCCAAAACAAAGGCAAAAAAAAACCGCCACAATCGTGGCGGTTTCAAACATGATATTGAACGCTGTAATTACGCGTATTTTTCTTCAAATTCTTTCATGAAGGTAACCAAAGCTTGAACACCTTCCAACGACATGGCGTTGTAAATTGACGCACGCATACCGCCAACATCACGGTGTCCCTTCAGCGCTTTCAGACCACGCGCATCTGACTCTGCAAGAAATGCCTCATCGAGTTCAGGATTCACAAGTTGGAATGGCACGTTCATCAATGAACGGCTGCTCTCGTGAATATTGTTTACGTAGAAATCAGATGAATCGATATAACCGTAAAGCAAATCTGCCTTCGCCTCGTTCTTCACCTGCATGGCTTCAACGCCACCTTGTTCTTTCAGCCACTTGTAGACTTCACCCGCAAGATACCAACCAAATGTTGGAGGGGTATTGAACATCGAATCTTTTTCTACCAGCGTCGTATAGTTCAACACGTTCGGCAAAAATTCTTTAGCACGACCCAACAAGTCATCGCGTACGATGATCAAGGTAATTCCGGCTGGGCCAATGTTTTTCTGCGCGCCCGCGTAGATCACACCGTACTTAGACACATCAATAGGACGAGACAAAATCGTCGACGACATATCCGCAACGATAGGCTTATTGGTCTCAGGCAGATCGCGAATTTCAATACCATCAATGGTTTCATTCGGGCAGAAATGCACAAATGCGGCATCGCTACTTAACTTCCAATCTTTTGCCGGAAGTACCGCACGTTTGCCATCAATCTCTGTTTTCACTGTCACGACATTTGGTGTGCAGTATTTTTTCGCTTCTTTAACCGAGCTAGCCGCCCAGTAACCGCCATCCACATAATCCGCAATGGTATTGTTGCCTAGCAGGTTCATTGGAACCGCTGCAAACTGCGCACGAGCGCCGCCCTGAGCATAAAGGACGTGATAGTTGTCAGGGATGGACAGTAATTCACGAAGGTTTTTCTCAGCCTCATCCACGACCGCCAAGAATGCTTTGCTACGGTGTGATATTTCCATCACCGATGAGCCAGTTCCATTCCAATCAATCAGTTCAGCCTGAACTTTTTCCAAAACGGCTTGTGGCAGCATTGCTGGGCCTGCTGAGAAATTGTGTACCTTTTCCATGATCTATGAATGCTCCTGCGTTGAATCGCTTAATAATGACTTTCTGAAATAGTGCCAGTTCATCCCTCTGCCGGCAGCGCTGCTTAGAAGGCGCGTAGAAAGTCATGAATAGATAGTGTGCTATTTGTTTTATCACCTTTCTCAAGGGATTGGAACGGGAAATACGCTCTATACCCAAGTAACACCCGCAGAGTCCGGCATCTTCAGGTTGATTAGGTATCGTTACCCTGATGTCATAGTTCCCTAATGTTATAGTTCCCTGATGTTTAGACCGTTCATAAAAAAAACGCAGCCTAAGCTGCGTTTTTCTATAACAAAGAAAAGAGAGAAGAATTACTCTTCGTCGTTTTCTTTATCTTCTTCGGTATCTGTTGATGGCTCAACAGGCGCTTCTGCAGATGCTTGTTCAACACTTTCTGCATCAACAATCTCGGCATTAACGACAACGTCACCGTTCTCGTCCAGAATCAATTCTTCTTCTGGCTCATCAATGCGCTGTAGACCAACAACTTTCTCAGTTTCACCTGTGCGGATAAGTGTCACACCTTGGGTGTTTCGACCTACCTGGCTCACTTCAGCTACACGAGTACGTACTAAGGTGCCGCCGTTGGTGATCATCATGAACTCATCACCGTCGGTGACTTGAACCGCACCAACCACTGAACCATTACGCTCAGAGACTTTGATGGATACAACACCTTGAGTCGCACGGCTCTTCGCTGGGTATTGGCCAAGCTCAGTACGTTTACCGTAACCGTTCTCGGTCACCGTCAGTACATCGCCATCGTTCTTCGGAACGATAAGTGATACCACTTTATCGCCTTCAGCAAGCTTAATACCGCGAACACCTGCCGCTGTACGGCCCATGCCACGAACACCGCCTTTCGCGTTGCCTTCTTCATCGATAACTGGGCTTTCGCAGAAACGAACAACCTTACCAAACGAAGAGAACAACATGATGTCGCGTGTACCGTCAGTGATATCAACGCCGATCAGTGAATCACCTTCACGAAGGTTAACGGCAATGATACCTGCGCTACGAGGACGGCTGAAATCAGTCAGTGGTGTCTTCTTAACGGTACCGTCGCCTGTTGCCATGAAGACGAACTTGTCTTCAGAGTACTCTTTCACAGGCAAGATAGCTGTGATGCGCTCATTTGGCTCAAGCGGTAGCATGTTAACAATCGGCTTACCACGCGCAGTGCGCGAAGCAAGTGGCAATTGATACACTTTCAGCCAGTACATACGACCACGGCTTGAGAAGCACAGGATCGTGTCATGCGTATTGGCTACAAGAAGACGCTCAATGTAGTCTTCTTCTTTCATTCGCGTAGCAGACTTACCTTTACCACCACGACGCTGCGCTTCGTAATCAGACAGAACCTGATACTTCACGTAACCTTCGTGAGATAGGGTAACAACCACGTCTTCTTGATTGATCAGATCTTCGATATCAATGTCATGGCTTGCAGCCGTGATTTCGGTACGGCGCTCATCGCCATAACCATCACGTATTGCTTCAAGCTCTTCACGGATAACTTCCATGAGGCGCTCAGGGCTAGACAAGATAAACATCAATTCGCCGATCAGTGTCAGCAATTCTTTGTATTCATCGAGGATCTTTTCGTGCTCAAGACCAGTCAGTTTGTGTAGACGCAAGTCCAAGATAGCTTGTGCTTGTTGCTCAGTCAGGAAGTATTTTCCATCGCGAACGCCAAACTCATCTTCAAGCCATTCTGGGCGAGCAGCATCAACACCCGTTGCTTCAAGCATTGCAGCAACAGTACCTAGATCCCAACCACGTTGTTGTAGTTGTTCGCGTGCAATCGCTGGCGTTTGTGCATTACGAATCATCTCGATAATTTCATCGATGTTCGCCAGTGCAATCGCCAAACCTTCCAAGATGTGGGCACGGTCACGCGCTTTACGCAGTTCATAAATTGTACGACGTGTCACCACTTCACGGCGGTGGTTCACGAAGCACTTCAGCATATCTTTCAGGCCGAACAAGCGTGGCTGGTTATTGTCCAGCGCAACCATGTTGATACCAAAAGAGGTCTGAAGTTGCGTTTGCGAATATAGGTTGTTGAGGATAACCTCGCCTACTGCATCACGCTTACATTCGATAACGATGCGCATACCGTCTTTATCAGACTCGTCACGCAATGCGCTGATACCTTCAATCTTCTTATCTTTCACAAGCTCGGCGATCTTCTCGATCAAACGTGCTTTGTTAACTTGATAAGGGATTTCAGAAACAATGATTGTTTCTTTACCGTTTTTCTCGACTTCGATTTCCGCGCGTGAACGCAAGTAAATCTTGCCGCGACCGGTACGGTACGCATCTTCAATGCCTTTACGGCCATTGATCATTGCAGCTGTTGGGAAGTCTGGGCCTGGAATGTGCGTCATCAACTCTTCGATAGTGATGTCTTCATTCTCAATGTATGCCAAACAACCGCTAATAACTTCTGTCAGGTTATGCGGAGGAATATTGGTTGCCATACCCACGGCAATACCCGAAGCACCGTTAACCAATAGGTTAGGGAGACGAGTAGGCATGACTTCAGGGATCTGTTCAGTACCATCATAGTTAGGTACGTAATCGACTGTGTCTTTGTCGAGATCCGCCAATAGTTCGTGGGCAATTTTTGACATGCGAACTTCGGTATAACGCATTGCCGCCGCAGAGTCGCCGTCAATTGAACCAAAGTTGCCTTGTCCATCAACCAGCATATAGCGCAGCGAGAACGGCTGTGCCATACGGACGATGGTGTCATAAACAGCGCTGTCACCGTGTGGGTGGTATTTACCGATCACATCGCCAACAACACGGGCAGATTTTTTGTATGCTTTGTTCCAGTCATTGCCTAGTACGTTCATCGCGAATAAAACGCGACGGTGTACTGGCTTCAGACCATCACGCACGTCAGGAAGAGCACGACCCACGATGACGGACATCGCATAGTCGAGGTAAGAACTTTTCAGTTCGTCTTCAATGTTGACGGGCGTGATCTCTTTAGCAAGATCGCTCATGGAGCCAATATCCCTCAGGTAAGTATGTCAAAAATGACTACGTGCAAGACGATGAGAATACCATAAAACTAGACCAAGAGTCACAGCCTAAACCCGAGATAAATCACGAATTACTCTTATTCTGGCGCTCTAACGCACGACAGGGCGAAAAAACGTTCAATGGCAAGGTGGAGCTAGAAAAATTTGCGAGAATCGCTCACAGAAGCGTAGGCGTATTTTTTCACATTCTCTTGATATTTGATGAGCGCATTTTTTCAACACTGTGCATGTCACGATTTACTATGTAATAAAAGAAAGAAAATCAGAGTGGGAAGTGTCTCCCAATATCCCTCCTACTTGTAAGGAAAAATAAGTTCTGACGCAATCAAGCGTCAACAAGGAGGCGCTATGTTACACAAAGCAATCAATGCAGTGGGTATGGCAATCATTATCGGTAAATACACTTTGTTGGGGCTACTCGCTGCAGTTGCCGTTACCAACGCAGCATAACTTTACTACCGATTCATTCATCCGTTAAACACACCATTACCGGGGGATATGCCTCCGGTTTTCGTTGTCCCTTCCCCTAACGTTTTCTACATTTCGCTGTTGATTATAAAGCGGTTATAATGGCAAAAAAATTTAGGGACAAATACGCAATGACGACCCCACAAAATGTCGATCCGGCAGAAATCAAAAAGTTCGAAGATATGGCCTCACGTTGGTGGGATCTGGACGGCGAGTTTAAACCGTTGCATGAGATCAACCCTCTTCGCTTGAATTATGTCATCGAGCGCACTGCGGGCATCTTTGGTAAAAAGGTGCTGGATGTGGGTTGTGGTGGCGGCATTCTTGCAGAAAGCATGGCCCGCGAAGGTGCGGACGTAACTGGCTTAGACATGGGCAAAGAACCACTCACCGTGGCACGTCTTCACGCCTTAGAAACAGGCACCAGTGTTTCGTATATCCAAACCACTGCGGAAGAACATGCCGATGCTAACCCCCATACTTACGATGTTGTAACGTGTATGGAAATGCTTGAACACGTTCCAGATCCAGCCTCTGTGATTGCGGCCTGCGCGCGCATGGTAAAACCTGGCGGACACGTTTTCTTCTCCACATTGAATCGAAACACTAAATCGTGGCTGTTTGCGATCGTCGGTGCAGAGCATGTGATGAAAATTGTTCCAAAGGGAACACATGATCACAATAAGTTCATCCGCCCTTCAGAACTATTAAAGATGATTGATACCACGCCGCTTGCAGAACAACACATGACGGGCCTTCACTACAACCCGTTGACCAACCAGTATTGGTTGTCTCCGCGTAACGTTGACGTCAACTACATTGTTCATACTCAGTGCCCGGAATAACCGGGCACTTTTTTACGCAGAGCTTTTCACGCAGAAATATCACGCCAAGGATGAGGAAATTCAATGAAAGGGAAGATCAAAGCGGTTTTGTTTGATTTAGACGGTACGCTGCTCGATACGGCGCCCGACATGGCAAACGCGGCAAACAATGTCCTTCGCGATCACGGTCTTCCCCCATTAACTGACACACAAATTCAAGCCAACACCAGCCATGGTGCTCGCGGCTTATTAAAAGCAGGATTTGGTCAATCATTACAGGGCATGGACCTCGACCAACTCAGGTTGGCATTTATCGATCACTATGCAAACAGCATATGTACTGCAACAACCCCTTATGACGGTGTCGACACGCTTCTCTCCGAGCTTACCGAGCGCAAAATTCCTTGGGGAATAATGACCAATAAGCCCGGCTTTCTCACCGAGATGCTTATCCCCTACTTTCCATTCCTCGCTCACGCCCCTGCGCTTGTTTGCGCTGATACGCTTAGCCGAGCTAAGCCCCATCCAGACCCACTTATCTATGCTGCAGGTCTCATTAATGTATTACCTTCTGACTGTTTGTATGTGGGTGACATTAAAAACGACATCGTAGCCGCGAAAGCAGCCAACATGTATTCCGCTGTTGCGGCATGGGGTTACATTGGTGACGAGCAGAATCCTTCCGAGTGGGATGCAGATCTTACTTTTAACAGTCCTGTAGGAATTCTGTCATTATTCTGATCTTTGTCACACCCGCAAAGCACATAAAATAACCAACTTTCATGCAGTTAAGATGAATCACTGTTTGTATTACTAGGCAAGAATAATATTTTTTTTTATTTACATCCGTACCCTAAAAATTATTGCATTTTTCTATGCCATTGCATCTTATAGGACAAAAGGGTTAGTAAGCACTAACATAGCAATCATCATCCCCAAGATATCCACAGAAGACATATATTCGCTAACTTGCAATATCATCAGCTCATCACTATCTTGTTACTCAAGCAAGGCGAACCCCCTATATGTAGTGTTTGGATGCGTACGCCATCAGTTTAATATTGATCACAATTCTTCCTTGCAACTTGTGAAATCTTGCAAAAACACGTCTTCAGGCAAGGAAATACCGGGAACAAGATAAATGAACCAACAAATCACCGTCCAAAAGCGCAGCGGCGCAAAGGAAAACATTGATCTAGACAAAATCCACCGCGTTATCGAGTGGGCTGCCAAAGACCTAGACAATGTCTCAGTATCACAAGTCGAACTCCGTTCTCATATCCAATTTTACGACGGTATTAAAACTGAAGACATTCACGAAACCATTATCAAAGCTGCGGCAGATTTGATCTCTGAGCAAACGCCAGACTACCAATATCTGTCAGCGCGCCTCGCGATTTTCCACTTGCGCAAAAAGGCTTACGGCCAGTTCGAACCACCTAAGCTTGTTGACCACATTCGTAAGATGGTCGACATGGGCAAGTACGACCATCACATCTTGGAAGACTACACCGAAGAAGAATTGAACATCCTAGATGGTTATATCGACCACTGGCGTGATATGAACTTTTCCTATGCTGCGGTTAAGCAATTGGAAGGTAAATATTTGGTACAGAACCGTGTTACTGGCGAAATCTACGAAAGTGCACAGTTTTTGTACATTATGGTTGCTGCGTGCCTGTTTGCTAACTATCCGAAAGAAACGCGTCTTGACTACGTTCGCCGTTTCTACGATGCCGCTTCACTATTCAAGATTTCACTGCCTACGCCAATCATGTCAGGCGTTCGCACACCGACTCGCCAGTTCAGCTCATGCGTACTGATCGAGTGTGATGACAGCCTTGATTCTATCAATGCGACAGCAAGCGCTATTGTGCGTTATGTCAGCCAACGTGCAGGTATTGGTATCAACGCAGGCCGCATTCGTGCCCTTGGCAGCCCTATTCGTGGCGGCGAAGCATTCCACACGGGTTGTATTCCGTTTTACAAGTACTTCCAAACTGCCGTTAAGTGTTGCTCGCAAGGCGGTGTTCGTGGCGGTGCAGCCACGCTGTTTTACCCAATGTGGCACCGCGAAGTTGAAAACCTGCTGGTGCTAAAAAACAACCGCGGCGTTGAAGAAAACCGTGTCCGTCACATGGACTACGGCGTACAAATCAACAAATTGATGTACACCCGACTGATTAAAGGCGAAAACATTTCACTGTTTTCACCATCGGATGTACCAGGGCTTTACGATGCCTTCTTCGCTGACCAAGTAGAATTTGAGCGCCTGTACGTTCAATACGAGCAAGACGTTTCGATTAAGCGTGAAACCGTCAAAGCGGTTGAGCTGTTTTCATTAATGATGCAAGAGCGCGCTTCAACAGGCCGTATCTACATTCAAAACGTTGATCACTGCAACACGCACAGCCCGTTCGACCCGAAAGTCGCGCCGATTCGACAGTCAAACCTATGTTTGGAAATCGCATTACCGACCAAACCACTGACCAATGTAGAAGATGACAACGGCGAAATCGCTCTTTGTACGCTGTCTGCATTCAACTTGGGTGCGATCAAAGAGTTGGACGAGCTTGAAGAGCTGGCTGATTTGACCATCCGTGCGCTTGATTCATTGCTTGATTATCAAGACTACCCGTTACCAGCAGCACGCAAAGCCACCATGAACCGCCGTACACTGGGTGTGGGTGTGATCAACTTTGCTTACTACTTGGCTAAGAATGGTGTTCGTTACTCAGATGGTAGCGCGAACGGCTTGACTCACCGCACCTTCGAAGCGATCCAGTACTACCTACTGAAAGCCTCTGTGGGTCTCGCGAAAGAAAAAGGCGCATGTCCTTCTTTCAACGAAACCACCTATGCACAAGGTGTGCTGCCGATCGATACCTACAAGCGTGATTTGGACAACGTGTGTGAAGAAGCGCTTCACTATGACTGGGAAGCACTGCGTGGTGAAATCGTTGAGCATGGCTTGCGTAACTCAACCTTGTCAGCATTGATGCCATCGGAAACCTCGTCACAAATCTCGAATGCGACGAACGGCATCGAACCACCACGTGGTTTTGTGTCAATCAAAGCATCGAAAGACGGTATTCTGAAGCAGGTTGTGCCTGAGTACGACAAGTACAAAGAAAACTACGAACTGTTATGGAACATCGAATCAAATGATGGATACCTGCAGTTAGTCGGTATCATGCAGAAATTCGTCGACCAAGCGATTTCTGCTAACACCAACTATGACCCAAGCAAACAAGCTGGCGGTAAAACGCCAATGAAATTGCTACTCAAAGATTTGCTGACGGCATACAAGTTGGGTGTGAAAACGCTGTACTACCACAACACACGTGATGGCGCTGACGATGCACAACAAGACCTAGCAGCACAAGACGATGACTGCGCAGGCGGTGCTTGCAAAATCTAATATCTAAACGAGAGGGAGCGTAAGCTCCCTCTTTAAGGTTTCATTTTACACGGTATCTTTACGGCAATGGCTTACAGCACTTTTTCAAAAACAAACAATAACGCACTCAAAGAGCCGATGTTCTTTGGGCAGCCGGTGAACGTAGCGCGCTACGACCAACAAAAGTATGAAATTTTCGAACGACTGATCGAGAAGCAACTTTCGTTTTTCTGGCGCCCTGAAGAAGTCGATGTTTCTGGCGACCGTATTGATTACAACAAGTTGCCCGAGCATGAAAAACACATTTTCATCAGCAACTTGAAGTACCAAACGCTATTGGATTCCATTCAAGGTCGTAGCCCGAACGTTGCATTGCTTCCGTTAGTGTCGATTCCTGAGCTGGAAACGTGGATTGAGACTTGGTCTTTTTCTGAAACTATCCACTCGCGTTCTTACACGCATATCATCCGTAATATCGTCAACAACCCGTCTGTGGTGTTTGATGATATCGTCGCTAATGAACAAATCATCAAGCGTGCGAATGACATTGCCAAGTACTACGATGACCTGATTCAAGCCACCAGCGACTACCATCGCTTAGGTGAAGGTACACACACCATTAACGGCGAAACGGTTGTGGTTTCTCTTCATGAGTTGAAGAAGAAGCTGTATGTGTGTCTGATGTCAGTAAATGCACTGGAAGCGATTCGTTTCTATGTCAGTTTTGCCTGCTCATTTGCGTTTGCGGAACGTGAACTTATGGAAGGCAACGCGAAAATCATCAAGCTCATCGCCCGTGACGAGTCACTGCACTTAACCAGTACTCAGCACATGCTGAACATTCTGCGCAGCGGCGATGACGATCCTGAGATGGCTGATATCGCAAAAGAGTGCGAGCAAGAGTGCTTTGATTTATTTAAAGAAGCGGCAGAGCAAGAAAAAGAATGGGCAGAATACCTGTTCAAAGACGGCTCAATGATTGGCTTGAACAAAGATATTCTTTGCCAATATGTGGAATACATTACCAACCTCCGCATGTCTGCCGTGGGCCTAAAGCCTGCTTACGCTAACGCGTCTCAAAACCCAATTCCTTGGATCAACGCATGGCTGTCTTCAGACAACGTTCAGGTTGCCCCACAGGAAGCAGAAATCAGCTCATACCTTGTCGGCCAAATTGATAACGACATGAACATCGATGATTTGGGTGACTTCGAACTATGAGTCAAATCACTATCAAAGTGAATGGCGAAATGCTGGTGGGTAATACCCACCAGCCACTGCTTGACCAACTCGAACAATCAGGACTTCAGCCTGAATTCCAATGCCGCAACGGTGTTTGTGGCGCTTGTCGTTGCAAACTCGATAAAGGCTCAGTCAATCAGCAAGATGCCATGGCGTATGTTGCGGCGGGCGAAATCCTGACTTGCGGCGCAGTGCCTTCTGGCAATGTTGAATTGGAATTCGACTACCAGCTTTCATTTGTAGCAAAAAAAGCCGCGAACCTCTGACTCAGGTCTCGCGGCGCTCTTTTTGCTACCCACCCAATGTTTCATCCCATCATCGACGTGTGACCGCTAGAGGTCAGACTCCACCATGCCGACAGGCAGCGCCTTTACTGGTGGCCCTGTTTACCGTATTGATGATTCTGACCTACTTCGAAGGCTTGGTGATGTTCTTACCCAACCTATTCAAATAGTCATTTCTCATTCCCACTATGAAAGCGCGTCTCGCTAAGAGGCGCGCTTTTTTTGCGTCTTTTTTTGCACCAAGCTCGTCGCTGTGAAAAGAAGATATCGACTCGATAAACTGACTTAAACATCTTGATAAAGAGAAGGAAATGAACAGCGGTTAACCCGTATTCATACAATTTCATTGTGTGCCCAAAACAAGGGACATTCGTCGCATTATTATTTAACTATACCTATCAGTGCGTATGAACACTTACACCCCTTATCTAAAAGCACTGATGCAAACGCGTTTATTCAAATGCACATGAAGGAGCACCACTGATGGGATTGCACTACGAGAAAAAAAATGGCGATAACTGCGAAGACCTATACGAAGAAGCCCTCTCTCGCAAACAGCTACCCAAATTCTCTCTCCCCCAACAAAGCCAACCCGCAGATCTTGTCTCTCAATTGTTGAAAGATGAGCTTCTGATGGATGGCAATGCACGTCAAAACCTCGCCACCTTCTGTTCCACATGGATGGAACCCAGTGTCCATGAATTGATGGATGCGTGCATAGACAAGAACATGATCGACAAAGACGAATACCCACAAACCGCAGAGATTGAAGCGCGTTGTGTCCATATTCTTGCCAATCTTTGGAATAGCCCCGAAAGCGAAACCACTGTGGGATGCTCGACCACCGGCTCATCAGAAGCGGCCATGTTGGGTGGTCTTGCCATGAAGTGGAACTGGCGCAAGAAACGCGAAGCCTTAGGGCTTGCCACAGACAAACCCAATATTGTTTGTGGTCCCGTTCAAATCTGCTGGCACAAATTCGCCCGCTATTTTGATGTCGAAATGCGCGAGATCCCGCTCGATGGTGATGAAGTGGGCATGAACCCCGACAAGCTCTCTCAGTATGTCGATGAAAACACCATTGGTGTCGTCCCTACCCTTGGTGTGACCTACACCTGCGTTTACGAACCCGTAGAGGTGATATCGCAAAAGCTTGATGAACTCCAAGCAAAGACAGGGCTAGACATCCCGATTCATGTTGACGGCGCATCCGGTGGTTTTATTGCCCCCTTTGTCAGCCCTGAACTGAAATGGGATTTTCGTCTGCCACGTGTCGTTTCTATCAACAGTTCCGGTCACAAATACGGTTTAGCCCCGCTCGGTGTAGGCTGGGTGATATGGCGAGACAAAAAACATCTGCCCGATGAATTGGTATTTAATGTTGATTACCTTGGCGGAAACATGCCGACGTTTGCACTCAACTTCTCGCGTCCAGGCGGGCAAATCGTGGCGCAATACTACAATTTTCTGCGTTTAGGCTTTGAAGGGTACAAGGGCATTCAAGAGTCTTGCTTAAGCACTGCGCAATGGCTGGCAGACGAAATCGCCAAACTCGGGCCTTTCGATCTGTTCTACAACGGCCGAGGTGGCCTGCCTGCCCTTAGCTACAGTTTGAAGGAAGGTGATTGGGGCTTCACGCTTTATGATCTTTCTGACCGTATGCGTATGCGCGGCTGGCAAATTGCCTCCTACCCACTTCCAAACAACCGACAAGACACCGTGATTCAACGCATCATGATTCGCCATGGCGTGAGCAAAGATATGGTCACTCTGCTGCTTGAAGATCTCAAACGATGTATTGAGTACTTCAAACAATATCCGCAAGCCAAATCAGGCACTACCTCTTCGTTCCACCACGGCTAGTCCTAATCTAGTCGGGTTTAACGAATCGTTTAATTTAGTCCAAAGGCCACCACCTCGCGTGGCCTTCACTCCAAGGGATTAAAATAATGGCTAACAAAAACAACACCGCCGCCGCTGGCAAGATCAGCGTGGTGACATTTGCCATCATGAATATCGTGGCAGTCGTCAGCTTACGTGGGCTGCCCGCTGAAGCAGAATATGGTCTCAGCTCCGTTTTTTTCTATGTCTTTGCCGCCGTATTCTTTCTGATACCCGTTTCATTAGTTGCCGCAGAGCTCGCAACTGGCTGGCCAGAAAAGGGGGGGATATTTCGATGGGTGGGTGAGGCCTTTGGCCCAAAACTGGCTTTTATGGCCATGTTCTTATTGTTTGTTCAGGTGTGCGTATGGTTTCCGACAGCACTCACATTTGGTGCTGTGTCCTTGGCCTTCATTGGGCCAGACCAAACGTTTGATGCGGCGCTTTCCGAGAATAAGTTCTTTGTCCTCGCCATCGTATTAGCCATCTACTGGTTTGCCACGTTTATCGCCTTTCGAGGTGTGGCTGCATTTACGCTGCTCTCCAAGTGGGGTGGTATTGTCGGGACCATCATCCCCGCCATTATTCTGATCATTTTAGGCTTTGCCTTCCTGTTCAGTGGCGAAAAAATACAGATTGAAATGGAATGGAAAGACGTCGTTCCTGATCTATCAAATTTCAATAATGTGGTACTCGCAGCCAGCATTTTCCTGTTTTACGCAGGGATGGAAATGAACGCCATCCACGTCAAAGACCTCGACAACCCCACACGCTCTTACCCCATCGCCATTGGTATTGCGGCGCTTGGCACCGTGGTGATCTTTGTTCTTGGAACCCTTGCCATCGCCTTCGTTATTCCAAGCGCCGACATCAATCTGACGCAGAGTTTATTGGTGGCGTACTTCGATATGTTCCGATGGGCAGGGCTAAGTTTCTTAGGCCCCATCATGGCAATCTGTCTCGCCATCGGCGTGTTGGCTGGTATCGTCACTTGGGTCGCAGGCCCTTCTACTGGCCTATTGGAAGTGGCCAAAGCGGGTTATATGCCTCGGTTTTGGCAGCAAACTAACAAGAATGGCATGGCTATCCATATCCTGTTGGTTCAGGGGATTATCGTCAGTTTTCTCGCCGTGACCTTTGTCGTTCTGCCTTCAGTCGAAGCTGCTTATCAAATCCTTAGCCAACTCGCTGCGGTTATCTATCTCACCCTGTATATGCTGATGTTTTCCGCTGCCATTTATCTGCGATTTAGCCAACCTAACCGCCCTCGTCCCTACAATGTACCGGGAGGAAAAACGGGGTTATACATATTTGCAGGAATTGGCTTCACAGCATCCGCCATTGCCTTTGCTTTTAGCTTCATCCCGCCGAGCCAAATTGCCGTTGGCAGCCCAACGGTGTTCATCTCTATTTTGGTGGGATTAAGCCTATTTTTCATCGCGATTCCCTTTATCATCTACGCGGCGCGTAAACCCCATTGGCGTGAAGAAAACTCTGACTTTGCCCCGTTCACATGGCAGATTGAAGGCGTGCATCCCGGCCTGCAAAATGATTCCAACACGCACACCGAAGGCGTGACAGCGATTCATCGCGAAGGCAAAGGAGAAGCATCATGAGAACCTTGCCTCCTGCTAGCGTTCTGCAATCATTGGTTGATGAAACCTATGCGCAATTTAAAGCCTTGCCGGGTGGGGAGAATGCCAGCTATATCCCCTATCTTGCGTCAGTGCCTTCAGATCTTGCGGCATTGGTCATTGTGACCGCCAATGGCGATATCTATCAGGCGGGTGACAGTAACTATGGGTTTGCTATCGAGTCCATATCAAAAGTCGCCACGCTGGCACTGCTAATGGAAGATGTTGGCCCTGAAACAGTACGTGAAAAAATTGGCGCTGAACCGACGGGTCTGCCCTTCAATTCCGTCATGGCATTGTGTGAACATCAAGATAAGCCGCTCTCTCCTCTCGTGAATGCGGGTGCTATGGCGAGCGTCAGTTTGCTGAATGCAACAGACCCAGAAAACCGATGGGCTCGCATTCTCGACATGCAGCGGCGGATCACCGCAAACACCATCATGCTCTCTGATGAAATCAACGAGTCCGAACAGACAACGAACTTCCATAATCGCGGCATTGCGTGGCTGCTGTATGCGGCTGGGAATTGTTTCTGTGACCCCATGGAAGCGTGCGATGTTTATACGCGGCAATGCTCAACGCTGGTGACATGCAAAGATTTGGCAGTCATGAGCGCGACACTGGCCAATCGCGGTATGAACCCTATCTCCAATGAGCAAATCATCGCGGCGCAAAACGTGGCTCCGGTACTTGCGGAAATGACAATGGAAGGTCTGTATGACTATTCAGGAGATTGGGCTTTCGAAGTGGGTTTACCCGGGAAAAGCGGCGTGGGTGGCGGTGTGCTGGCTGTCGCCCCTGGAAAACTCGGTATCGCCGCGTTTTCGCCACCGCTAGATGAATCCGGCAACAGTGTTCGAGCGCAGCGGATGATTGCCCACGTCGCCAAGACGCTCAATTTGAGTATCTATGCCGCATGAATCGTTGCCGCGTGAGTCGTTGCTGTTTCTCTTCTCAATAAAAAACGCCTGACAGTATCAGGCGTTTTCAAAGCATGTTCTACTAAACGTGCGTTATTCGCTTTGACTGGCGCTTTCGCCCGCATCAACAGGAATATGCAGCGATTCAGTGATAACCAAAGAGGCGATATCCGGAAACATCTCATATCCGCAAAGATAGCGTCTTAACATATCTAACAACATAGTTGCGGTGTAACAACGGAAGTTCTCATTCGTTTGAGAACGGCGCGGCTTCACAACAATCCCCCAATCACCGTCTGCGGCTGACAACCCAAGAGCAACGCGACCCGCTTCCATATTTCCACATGCTAAGCCGATATCAACCCCCGCATTCTCGCGTGATGCCGTTGCCATCGCGAGCACAGCGGCTAACGGATTATAATCACCATCGGCAACCAGGCTTGATTCACTCAACACCCAACCTTGAACAAACGCTTCTTTGGTTGGTTCTGCTTGATTGAGCCAATTGGCGAGATACCCACCAGAGAATTTTTCCGCAACGGAAATGGTCATTTTGCTTTGTTCAAGAAGCTGACCAACAGACGCCAACATGGGTTGACCATCACCCACCAAACGATCGCCCAACACATTACGGATCGCGTCGGTGATCAGAGAGATATCGCTGTGCTGACGAGGTGAAAACAGTTTCACTTCAATAAATGGTAACGAAGAGCGGTAACCCAGCTCGAATTCGTTAGGCAGCGACAGAGTTTCTAACTTGTCGTTAAGCAGTGATTCAGAGAAGCCGAAGGTATATAAACGCTGAATCTCTTGCTTCGTGGTGTTCGGGAAACCCGCTTGAAGACGCGGCACAATTTCATTGTCAAACATGTGCTTGAATTCACTTGGCACACCTGGAGTAAAGAAGAACAAACAGTCGTTCAGCGTGGCCGCAAAACCACACGCACTACCAACAGGGTTATCCACCAGCTCTGCGCCTTCGGGCAGCATGGCTTGTTTAATGTTGCTCTTCGGCATGGTCTTACCGTTTTTCTCAAACCGTGCTTTCAGTTCTGTGAGCCAATGGTTATTCAACTCAAGATCAACATCCATCGCCATCGCCATCGCTTCGGTCGTGAGATCATCAGTGGTCGGCCCTAAGCCACCATTCACAATCACCACATCGGATACTTGGCTGCATCGAACAAGCTCTATAGCGATGTCATCAACCGCATCACCCACAGTCACACGACGGTGTAGCGCAAAGCCTTCTTCAAAGCAGCGTCTCGATAACCAAGCTGCATTGGTATCAGTGATATCACCATGAAGCACTTCCTCGCCAGTGCTTAGCATTGCGACTCGAAGTTTGCTCTGTCCCACTGATATCTCCTTATAAGCGACGGTGTAAAACCATTATGCACAGACACTTAGTTCTATCGCAACAAGCGATATTCATGATGTCTAAGCGTGGGCAATACATTGAATGATGGCAAGCGTTACTGACAACTCAATCAAACTACCAGGCCTCACTTGCGAGCCAAATCCTTCGTCACACCTCGCACTAAAGTTGATCACCATAGATACAGCCAAATTAAAATAGAGACGAATGTCTAGTTTTTGGTGGAAATATAACCCTTTCCGTTGCTATGATTAGCGGCTTATTTGTGAGTGCCTCACAATTAGCACTTTGTTTCGGTTATGACTCCCATGCTTCAGCGTGGTTATCATGGACGTGTCTCATACACCGACCAAATACCACTGTCATTTTTTAACACTTTTTCTCGCCAAACTTCGGCAGCATTTCGAGGCTGAATAGTTTGGCTTTTTGTTGTGTGGGAGATCCTACGTGCGTTATCGCTCAACCTTGGCTGCGGCCGCTTTGCTCTGCTCTCAATCAGCCTTAGCTTTTGATGCATCAACCATCAATTTCGAGCAGCAAGCTTATTCCTACTCGAACAGCTATGGTTTTGATGCCCTTGCTCTTAACGACACGCAAGATCCGTCGGCAGATAACGCGTTGCGTTTCAACGAATCTCCCGCTCACCGTTTGCCAAAATACTTGTCCACTGCCCCAGAAAAAGACTGGGACTACTTGATGGGTCAAACCTATACCATCTTGGGATTGAGTGTTGCGACAGTCGGCTTGATGACATTCTTGCCAGAAAGCATCACTAACTGGACTGCGGAAGACCGTGACTTCAGTAACCTTGCCAGCAAATGGTGGGACAACGTCTCTGAAGGACCGGTGTGGGATAAAGATGACCATTACCTGAACTACGTGATGCACCCTTATTTCGGTGGTGTTTACTACACCGCGGCACGTCACTCTGGCTTCACTGAGTTCGAATCGTTCTTATACTCCTTCACCATGTCGACCTTTTTCTGGGAATACGGTGTAGAGAGCTTTGCAGAAGTACCGTCTATTCAAGACATCATTGTTACACCGCTATTTGGTGCAGCAGTCGGTGAATGGATGTATCTGACAGAGAAAGAAATCGTTGCTGATGGCGGCGAAGTCATGGGCTCGGATACCTTAGGTGGTGTCAGCTTGTTCTTCCTCAACCCTGTGGGCCATATCCACTACTGGGTAACCGACTGGTGGCAAGGTGATACCGATGTTCGTATGAACTACGACCCTTGGTTTAACAACCATGATGCAGCAAGATTTGCCGCTGACGCGGGCGCACCCTACGACAGTCAGTTTAT
The DNA here is from genome assembly GCF_000621165.1 of Enterovibrio calviensis DSM 14347. Classification (GTDB taxonomy): domain Bacteria; phylum Pseudomonadota; class Gammaproteobacteria; order Enterobacterales; family Vibrionaceae; genus Enterovibrio; species Enterovibrio calviensis. Next base: position 94,112 of record NZ_JHZA01000008.1, read on the forward strand.
CGGTATGCAAGTTAGCTTGAAGTTTTAAGCCTGATTAAGATATCTCGTCATCGACGATGACGGAACGCACCGAGCAACCCAAAAGCCGACATAACGTCGGCTTTTTGTTGGCCTAAGAAAAGCCGCGAAGAAAAGTGGTTACCCCAGCGAAAGAACAAAGAATCAGCAGCCCGTACCTAACCCATTCGGCGCGAACCCTTGGTGCTACTTTTAGCGCCAACCATGAGGCGAGAAAAACCACTGGTAAAGACAACAAGGCAACGTAGGCGTGCCACAGTTCGAAATACCCCGTCATGCCCTGTACGGCGAGAGAGATAGTACAGCTAAAGATAAAATAGCCCGCCAAGTTAGCACGCAGCCTAACGATATCCATTTTCTGTAAGACCAACGCCATCGGTGGCCCACCAATACTGGTCGTCGTCCCCATCACTGCCGCTGCAAAACCGGCCCAAAACATGTTCTTGTTGTTTGGTTCAACCGATAACTTAAACATGCTCGCCACCACGGCTATCAATACGGCTAACCCCATGATGATTTCAAGCGCATTAATGGACAGGTAAACCAATAATGCACCGGCAACAAAAGTGCCTGGAATACGCCCTACAAATGCCCAGCCAAGCCCTCGTAGTGACAACTGTCCACGATACTGCCACGTATTCACTACCGCCAGTCCGAGCGTGACCAAAGTGACGGTTGCGGGCACCAAAGAAGGGTCAATCAACATCAAAATCGGCGCGCCGACAATGGCAAGCCCAAAGCCAATCAAACTTTGCACAAACGCGCCCAGTCCCAATGCCAGTACCACCATGACGAGCTGTTCGTAGCTCAGTTCCATTTAGGCCTTCCTTGTGGCTTGAATAAGAATATTTCTAGGCGTGAGTTCACGGGCGCAGAAGGTAAATATTTCCACATCAAATCCGTTTTCCCCCATATAGATTGCTCTATCGAGCACCAACCACATCTCGAGAGGACGACGGAACAAGGTACGAACCGTTTCCATTTTTTCCACGGTCAAAAAGCGGGATTCGCCAAGCGCCAAGTAGTGGGAGAAATCCACATCGTCGGGCAAAACCACGTTTTTTTGCTTGGCCGCCCATCGGCAAAATGCTTCAAAGCCTTCATTGAGTAACGACTTTTGAACATTTGGCACTGGCAAATAGTGGTCACTCACACCTAATGCGCGTTGGAGACAATCAAAGCCAAGACGAAAACTCACTTCAACGAAACGCTTGTTTTTCACCGTTTGCCCAGCAGTCACCGTTTCTTGTAACGGCAATTTGAGATCGTGTCGATTGAGCACCAAAGGAGATTGTTGAGCAACACGAGAAAGCGCTTGGTAGTGCGAATCTCTAATCAAATGATAACAACAAGGCGAAACAGACACGCTTTGAGGTTTCGCGGCGACGCTATGCTGTAAGAGCGTCACGTGCAAATCACCGCAAGCATGCAGTGCAATGGCATGATCACAATGTCGAACAAGCGACGCCGAATCTGACGCAAAGGCATCACCTTGCACAAAATGCATAGCAAGCCCCTGTTTGTCTGCGTAATCCTGACCATCTTGGCACAGTGCCTCTTGCCACTCCAAGCTGGTGACCTTTGCCTGACGTGACGCTGAGATAACGCGCCCCAAGTAACCTTTACCTGCGCACCACTCCAACCAATGCCCACCAAGAGATTGGGGCATCACTCGATTAAACGCTGAGATTTGTTCCCACTTCCTACCGGGAATACCCGTCGCTAAATGGCTATCACAGGCAATATCCGTGGCACTGGCATAGTCGATAGCACAGTGCGCAAGCAGATTTGTGACCTCAGGAAGATAAGCAGCAACGGCATCCGCCAAACATTGCGGATTTTCTTTGAACGCTTGAAGCGACTCTAAATCTTGAGCGTCTAACCACTGGCACAGTTCAGGATGCGTTTCACGCCATGGCAGATCAAGATAATCAAACGGCATTCCTTGCCACAACGAAGTATGAGATTGAAGCAATGCATCAATCGACGAGAAACGCTCAGTGAGCAAGGTCAAAGGCTGGGACAAGATACACTTCCAGTATTGGAGACAAGAACGGGTTACCCACGCGGGTAATGCGACAGAATTATATACGCAATGCCCCGTAAAATGCAGCGCGTTACCAGGCTATCTGATGGGCAGTTCCACCTGACCGAACAGGTTTTCCAATTCGAGCGGATCTTTCAGTTGCATGGCTCTGTCGATGGTATTGCGGTCTAGGTGTGGCGCAAAGCTCTCGATGAAGTCATACATGTAAGTGCGAAGTACCGTACCGCGTCGAAAGCCAATACGCGTCGTGCTGGCATCAAAGATATGGCTGGCATCAATCGCCACCAAATCCGAGTCCAACGCTTTGTCATACGCCATGCTAGCCATCACACCAATGCCAACGCCCAGTCGGACATAGGTTTTGATGACATCCGCATCTGTCGCGGTAAACACAATGTTGGGTTTGAGTTTTGCGCGGTCAAACGCGCTATCAAGACTAGAACGTCCTGTAAACCCGAACACATAGGTCACCAGCGGGAAACGCGCAATATCATGAATAGACACAGACGAACGTGTTGCCAGAGGATGGTCTCTTCGAACGATCAACGAACGTGTCCAGTGATAACACGGCAACATGATCAAATCTTCATAGAGATGAGAAGCTTCTGTCGCAATGGCAAAGTCGGATTTGCCCTTCTGTACGAAGTCAGCGATTTGACTCGGCGCCCCCTGATGCATGTGGAGGGAGACATTGGGATATCGCTTCACAAACTGGGAAATGACAGAGGGCAATGCATATCTCGCTTGCGTATGCGTCGTGGCAATATTCAGTTTGCCCTTATCCGGCGTCGTATATTCAGACGCCACCGATTTGATGCCATCAACCCGTGACAAGATATCACGGGCAATATCTACAATTTGCTCACCTGCCGGTGTGAGTTTGGTTAAATGCTTACCGCTTCGACCAAATATCTGCACACCCAGCTCATCTTCCAAGGCACGAATTTGCTTGCTGACTCCGGGCTGAGAGGTAAACAAACTTTCTGCCGTAGAAGACACATTCAGGTCGTGGTTCACCACTTCAACAATATATTTAAGCTGTTGTAATTTCATAGAAACAATCAAGAACACCAAGGAGATAATAAGGTTATATCTCGTATTGACAGGAAGGCGAAGCGAATCGACACATATTCATTACACAGCGCCCACATTCCGCTCAATATTGCTGAAATCAATCAAAACTCACGACCAAAATAACTTGATGATAATTTTGCAAATAAACGTGTAGTGAAACGCACTAAATCAGACAAAAGCAATACGAAACGGCAGAATTTAGCTAAGATCGAAAATAGCACTAACAAACTATGACCATACTAGCAGATCGTGTATCTTAGGCCGTCTTAGTTTTAACAGGGATTATCGACGCTCACTTATGAATATTGCCTTAGTCGTTGGCTTATGCGTCATCCTGCTTGGTCTCATTGTTGGCTACAACATTATGGCCCAGCAGAGACAACGCGTAGAGTCATCCAAGCGCCAGGAAATGGCTAAATATATTGCAGTTATTGACGCCACTGAAGAGTTGATCGGTAACGCACACAATCTGCCGTATAGCGGCACCCTGCTGGTATGCCTGAACCAAAAAATTCTCGATGCATTGAAGACCATGCATGACATTGATAAAAACGATCGTTCACTTCCGCAACGTATCGCCGATGTGCAAGCGCAGGTCAATCAAATCAAACAGGCCTATCAAAATAAGGATTCGACCTCTTTCCGCGTTCCGGATAGCGATCGCGAAGCCATTTCAATGCTCAAGCTGGTAAAACGTCTTCGCGCGGTGATCAAGGCTGAGCACACCAAGGGCCGTTTGCCGACACAATCGTTTGTTTCTGAGAATTCTCGTTTGGAACAGATGCAAATGAAGATCAATATCGAAAACGTACTCAAACGCGTTAATGATGCGAAGATCAAAGGCCAAATGGGTACCGCACAACAACTACTGAAGAAAGCGTTGGATGTGGTTAGCAGCAAAAACGACGCTTACTGCCAATCAGCAAAAGAAAACCTCTCAGGTATGCTGAATGAAGTGAACGAAACGCTCAACAAAGGCCATGCTGAAGCTCGACCTAAAAACGAAGATAACAAGGAACTCGACGAGCTCTTCGCACCTAAGAAGAAATGGTAATCTAGCCAGTACTCTCATGAGACCTTTTAAGAAGCCCCTCGATTGGGGCTTTTTTGTGCGTGATTTTTGAGAATCAAAAATCTAGACGACACCGCTGCACCACTCCGCAATTGACTACTTTCTCACCAAACGCTCAGCGCCATTTAATTCACATCGCGAAATATATGATCCAGATCACGCAAAATACATCTAAAGAATCAGTCATCTAATGCCGATAATAATGATTCATGTCACAATCGCTGGCATTTTTCGTCATCACTTGGGGTATTAATTTCAAGTGAAAAACAAAAACCCAGCATTACTTTTAGTCTTTATTTTTCGAGACTGCTGAAAAGTGAGAGAGCAATGAAGTTGTCTGTAGTACAAAGAACAATCGCAGGTTTTGCCTTAATGTTTGTGTTGATGGCATTACTGAGCAGCATTAGTTTGTTCAATGCCAAAACTCTGCAAGGAAAAGTAGAACAAATCACTAACCAATCGACCCCAATGGTCGTTGCGTCAGGAGAGCTAATCACAGAGTTAATGCGTACCAGTCTTCTCATTCGCACATTTCAAAATGACCCGACGCAAGCCGATCGTGTCAATTCACTTTTTGACCGCCAGAAGACGCGCTTTTTCCAAATTCTCAATCAAGCAAAACAGAATGCACAGCATAACGATGAGCGCCGTCAGATGGATGCACTCCATCAAGCTTCGACCCGTTATTTTGAACAAGCCAGCACACTGATTGATCTGCAAAAGCAAGCGAACATGCTGACTGAACAGCGCCAGATCCTCGATCTTCAGTTTCTTCGCTTAGAAGACACTTATCAGTGGGCAGCCAACCTGTTGCTGCAAAAAGCGGCTATCAAACGTTCACTGCACAACCGCGCAGAACTCATTACAAGTGGCATCGCACGTGATATGAAATTGCTTCGCCGCGCGGGACAAGACACTGACCTGATTAAGCTGCGCGCGACGTTATCGAAAGACATCGAAATTGCCTTCAAACGCCTCGAACTGATTTCTGTCGAAGATGATGTGAAAGCACGCTACTCACGCAACTTGAAGAAAGTTGAGCAACTGACATTGGCAAATCAGGGCATTTTGGATGTGATGAGTCGCCAGCAGTCAAATAACGCTCAACTACAGCGTGAAATTACACAAACTGAATCTCAAATGGATGATATTCAGTCTCAACTTGAAGCCTATGCTGACTACGCGCAACAATTGGCGCAGACTAGCCGTAACGATGCAGACACCGCCGTCAGCGAAGCGCTGCTATACATCATTGTGATGACATCAATCGCAGCCGCTATCGGTCTTTGGGTAGGCATTAGTACAACTCGCAGTATCCAGAAGCCATTGGCGTTGATCAGCAATGTCCTCGCTCGTATGACAGATGGCGACATGCGAACACGCGCCAACTACCAAACCGACGATGAGTTTGGTGAACTGAGCCGCTCAATCGATATGTTAGCCAACACCATGTCTGGCACCTTGGCAAAATTTGGAGAAGGCGCACAGCACCTGCTTGATGAAGCCAGCCGTGCCGCCAGCGTGAGTGAAAGTTCACGTACCCGCGTTGAGGATCAAAAGTCTCGCACCGACCAAGTTGCCGCTGCCATTTCTGAAATGGAAGTCAGCGCCAAGGAGATTGCGCGTTCAACTGAGCTGACAGTTGCTGAAGTCGAAAACACTAACCAGACAGCCAATAGCGGAAGAACCCAAGTATCACTGAGCCGTCAGTTGACTGAGCAGCTTTCTAGCAACATCAGCGAAGCGGTCTCTAACACACAAGAGCTAAACCAGTACTCCAACAACATCGGCTCAATCTTGCATGTCATTCAAGATATCGCAGAACAAACCAACCTGCTTGCCCTAAATGCTGCCATCGAAGCGGCTCGCGCGGGTTCGCATGGTCGTGGCTTTGCCGTGGTTGCGGATGAAGTTCGCGCGCTTGCAACACGTACCCAGCAATCCACTGAAGAAATTCAGCAGATGATCAATAACCTGCAAGGCAACGCGTCGCGCATGGCTGACACCATGAACACAAGCCAAAAGCAGATGGATGATTGTTTGACGCAAACACGCCTGACTGACGAAACACTGCAAGACATCGTGGCACGAATGGAAGCGATTCAAGAAATGGCCGTACACGTCGCACAAGCAACGGAAGAGCAAATCAAAGTAAGCCATGAAGTTGCCGAACACATCAATGGCATTGCTCACGTGGCTTATGAGTCGGAGAAGGACGCTAGAGCTTCAGCCACTAGCAGTGAATCACTGGCCACTTTGGCTCAGGAACAACAACGCCTGATTGCTAACTTCCGCGTGTAAGGATTTGACCATGAAAACCAACAAACTATTTTCCCTTGCCGCGATCACTCTGGCGGCATCCTTTTTCGCAAATGCTCAGTCGACACTGATCATTGATTCTTGGCGTTCTGATGACAAAGTGTGGAATGAGAAAATCATTCCCGCATTTAACAAACACTACCCAAGCATAAAAGTTGAATATCGCTCACCACCGGATCTCGATGCGTCTAAATGGAACGGAGACATGGAGAAGCGTTTTGAACAAGGTAGCGCTGGCGATTTGATTGCTTGCCGTCCGTTTGATGGTTCTCAAGCGCTGTTCAATCGTGGTTTGCTAAAAGAAGTGACTGAAATGGAAGGCATGGAAAACTTCCCAAGCTTTGCGCTTTCTCCTTGGCAAACCGATTCAGGCGCACAAACGTTCTGCCTGCCAATGGCATCGGTTATCCATGGCTTTTTCTATAACAAAGACATCTTTAAAGAAATTGGTGTGAACGAACCCGTCACCAACGCCGATTTCTACTGGGCATTAGAAAAAGCAAAACGTGCAGGTTACTTGCCGCTCGCAATGGGCACCAAAGACAAGTGGGAAGCCGCCACAATGGGCTTTCAAAACATTGGTCCTACACACTGGAAAGGCGAAGACGGCCGTGATGCCTTGTTAACGGGCAAAGAGCGTATGGACAGTCAGCCGTACCGCAAAACATTCCGTGAGCTCGCGAAGTGGTCAAGCTACATGGGCGAAGATTTCGACCAGCGCGGCTACAACGATTCCATTGAAGCATTTGCTAACGGCAAGGCCGCTATCTACCCGGCGGGTTCATGGGACATTGGCACGTTTGCAGGCAAAGTCGACATGGGTGTATTCCCGCCGCCTATTGAAAAGAAAGGCGATGCTTGTTACTTCAGTGATCACACCGATTTAGGCATGGGTATCTACTCAAAATCACAAAATCAGGAAGCGGCTGAGCTGTTCCTAAAATGGATGACCACAGCAGAATTTGCTGAGTTGCTCACCAATGAAATCTCAGGTTTCTTTTCACTGTCTAATCATTTCTTTGATGTGAAGAACCCAATTGCACAAGAGATGATGTCTTGGCGTGACCGATGCGACTCAACCATCCGAAACTCAGCCCAAGTGCTATCTCGTGGTGAGCCAAACCTAGAGCTAGAAATTTGGGAAACCAGTGCCAGCGTGATGTCAGGTCAGCTGTCCCCATCAAAAGCGGCAAACCAACTTCAAGATGGATTGGAAAGCTGGTACTTACCGCAGAAAAACAGCGATAAAGTGGATGCGAATTCACCATGCAATTGCTCGCCATTGCTGTAATAACACAGCTCTCTCTGCCGAGCTTTCGCAGATAAAAAACTTACGCTAAGTCACCAAAACCCAGTCTCGCGCTGGGTTTTCTTTTTTCCATCGCGCTTGCATGGTCAAACATTAATCAGCATCAAAAACGACGACTGTTACACGATCACGCCCTAAGCGTTACCAGTGTTGCACCTTGTCGCTAAACACCAACATGTCACACCCTAAAGTCACCCTCTTTTTACCTCGCAATAACCCTTAATTCCATATGGGAATATGATATTTAGTTTTCATCTAGTATCACGTAGCAACTATTGATCTCATTCACGTTTCGCTTTTTCGGGCTCTCTATAATCAGCCCCGAATTCCACTTTTAACTGTTGAAGACCTATGAACACAGAAGAAAACAAAAGCGGGCAAGCTCGCGTCGTTATGACCAGTGTTATTGCTGTATCTGCCCTGATTTTCATTTCTCAGTTTTTAATCGGCACCCAGAAAATTGACTTGGGTTTTGCCACGATCTCGATTCTACCTATGCTATTTGCCGTGATGATCGGCATGGGCCTGTCTGTAAACTGGACCAAAACCAAAGTCCAAGCGTGGGGCAAACTCTTCACTGAAAAAGAAGAAGGCTTCTGCGGCAAGATGGTTGGTTACTGCTTGCTGGTTCTGGGCACCCAGTACGCTGGTATGATCATCCCTAACCTAGACATGATTATTGACGCGGGCGTTCCGCTTCTTTTCCAAGAGCTCGGTAACCTTCTTCCTATCCTTATTGCCGTACCACTTGCTGTTAAATTCGGTTTTGGCCGTAAAACCATTGGCGCATGTTCTTCTATCAGCCGCGAACCTTCTATCGCCGTTGTTCAAGGCAAATTTGGTACAGGCAGCCCTGAGTATGTTGGCGTGCTTGCTATCTACCTTTGCGGTTCAGTGATCGGCACCTTGTGGTTCAGCGTGCTAGGCAGTATTGCACCGCTAACTGGTCTTCACCCACTGGCACTGGCTGCGGGTTCAGGCGTAGGTAGTGGCTCAATGCTAAGTGCTGCATCTGGCGCACTGGTATCGGGTCTTGATCCTGAAATGGCGAAGCAAGTTCTAAGTATTGCTGCTGCCTCTAACCTGCTTTCTTCTGTACTTGGCGCACTGTCACTGACCTTCTTGGGTCTGCCACTTGCTGAGTTCGTCTACAAAATTTGCAACAAAGGTAAATAAGCCATGAAAGCCATTCTGAATGATATGAAGCTGGTCTCGCTTGCGATTGTACTAGCAGGTTTTACCCAGTTTCTGACTAACGGCACTGCGCCACTAGAAATGGTGAACAGCTTTGTTGCCATGTCTGTGATTGTGTTTCTTTCGCTGGTTGCTAAGAAGTTCATCCCTTCTTCACTGCCAACGTTTGCCTACGCGACCATCATCGGCATTCTGATTTGTTTGCCTGAAACGCCGATTCGTACCTACTTCCTAGAGTCAGTCGGTAAGATCCAGTTCCTTTCAGTGTGTGTGCCATTGCTGGCGTTTGCAGGTCTGTCTGTTGGCGGTCAAATGGAAGAACTTAAGAAGATGTCTTGGAAGGTTATTGTCATCTTCCTTATCGTCGCAACTAGCTGCTTCTTTGGCGCATCAATGATTGCCCAAATCGGCTTCCAAATGAAAGGAATCATCTAATGTCAGCGAAATACAGCCAATTTAATCTAGACAGCAAACTGCTTGAGCTACACGCTTTCAGCGTGAACACTCGCCGTGATTTGCACCAGATCCCAGAAGCATCAGGCCAAGAGTTCAAAACGACAGCATACTGCCAAGCATTGATGACTGAGCTAGGCTATGCCCTCACCACATACGAAGGTTTTACCGGCTTTATCGCTGACCTAACCATTGATGAGAGCGTGGGTCGTGTGGCTTTCCGTGCTGACATGGATGCACTGGAAATGGACGACATGACAGAGAACGATTACCGCTCTCAGCATGACGGCTGTTCACACAACTGTGGTCATGACACGCACATGGCGATCATCCTGACTACGGCTAAATACCTGTCTGAAAACAAAGAAGCCTTGAAGCACAACGTTCGCTTTGTGTTCCAAATGGCAGAAGAAGACATGCGTGTTCCAGGCGCTAGCAAGATGGTAGAGCTAGGCTGCATGAACGGTGTATCTGAAGTGTACGCACTACACAATGATGCTGCGCTTGAATACGGCATGGTTAAAATCAACAACGGCATCATGTCGTCGTACGGTTCTGCATGGACGTTGGATGTAAACGGTGTGTCTGCACACGGTTCTACGCCGCAAAAAGGTCTGGATGCAATCCGCGAAGCAAGCCGTATCATCATGGACATGGATTACATCGTAGCGAAACGCACCAACCCATTCAGCCCTGCTGTTTTCGGTTGTGGCATGTTCAACGGTGGCAGCATTCCGAATGCGATTCCTGACCATGCGCAAGCACGCGGTACTATCCGTGCAATGGACGCTGAAACTGACAAGATCCTAAAAGACAGCTTCGAAGGCATCGTAAAAGAAAGCGAAATCCGTGGCTTTAAAACTACCATGGAATGCGAAGGCTACCCTGCGGTTATTAACCACCCTGACGCTTACCAACGCGTCGTAGATGCGGCACGCGCTATCGTGCCTGCTGACCGACTGGATCCGAACGGCAACCCAATGACAGGTTCTGAAGATTTCAGCCTGATGGTGAACGCTGCAGAAAATCAAAAAGGCGCGATGTTCTTCCTAGGTAGCGGTAACAAAGAAGCGGGTATCTGTAACTACCTGCATTCTAACCCTTACTACGTGGATGACGATTTCTTGCTAGTGGGCGCACAGATCTTTATCCATATCGCCTGCCACTAAACGTTACTTCCTCCACAAACTCAAAAGGTCAGATGCTTGCGCACTGGCCTTTTTACTATGTTCTGCAATTTTTTATACCTTGAGACATGAAAATCCAGACAATCCCCAACCTTTTCTTGTTTGTATCACTTTTGAGCTAGGCTCAAAATGGACGAACACAGTCTGTTATTCAATAATCCGCAACGACAAAATATCGATGTTATTTAGGGAAAAATGATGACCTGTTTCAGACATAGGAAAGGTGCTCTTCAGCGCCAAAATGGTTTTGTGAGCCGGCGTGTTATCTTAGTTATAATTATTGTCTCCACGCTTCTTGTTGCCTTAATTACTGCTGGCCTCAGTATGAATGCTGCCCCTCCGACCGCAGTAGCGAAAACCCCACTGAATATCCCTACACTCATCGACAGCCGTTCCCACGATGGTCCGATCGATATCGAAATTAGAGAAGGCGAGCACGAGTTCTACCCCGGCGTTAAGACTAAAACCAGTGGCTACAATGCTGAGTACCTCGGCCCAACAATAAAAATGTACAACGGCGAAAGTACCGATATTCAATTCACCAACAATCTTGATGAGCCCACGAATATTCACGGCCATGGACTACATGTAGTAGGAAAGATCGATGGCGGGCCGCAGAACAAAATACTGCCAGGAGAAACTTGGCGCGTCACTATTCCTGTCAGGCAACAGGCATCGACTAACTGGTATCACCCTCACCTGAAAGGCTCTACCGCTCAACAAGTTCATTCTGGACTGGCCGGCTTTTATCTCATTGAAGACGAGCATTCTCAGTCTTTGGGTTTGCCCAATACCTATGGCATTGATGACATCCCATTGGTGGTGCAGGACAGAACCTTCGTTGATGGAAAAATGACGCCATATCCGACTAACAACATGCCGGAGGACTTGAGAGAAGATACGCTGGTAGTCAATGGAACCATCAACCCTTATGCGATGGTGCCTCAATCTTTTGTGCGATTGCGCTTGCTGAACGGCTCAAATGCTCGTTCTTATGAGTTCTATCTGGAAGGCGAACAACCTTTCTATAAGATAGCGACGGAAGGCGGCTTGTTGGAGGCTCCCGTTGAAATAACGTCGCTGAAAATAGCACCCGGAGAACGTAATGACATCGTGGTTGATATGTCTATAGCCAAAAGCCAAAGGGTGTTGGCAAAGCTGTTGCCACAGAGCTACAACGGATTCAACGCCGTTCTCATTCCATTCTCACAAAGCCAGTCAGTTCTTGAACTCCGAGTGGACAACGCTCTCGAAGCGTTAGCATCAGAGTTACCAAAACAACTCAATACCATCACGCCCTATCTTGAAAAAGATGTTGAGGTGGAACGCGTTTTTGAACTAGACGATATGTCTATTAATGGCCAGCAGATGGACATGAAGATCATCAACCATGAGTCCAAATTAGGACAACTGGAAAAGTGGACGATCAACTCGGGTCGGCACCCATTTCACATGCACGGCACATCATTTCTCATTTTATCGATGAACGGAAACCCACCAGCGCCAGAAGACCAAGGCTGGAAAGACACCATTTATCCGAATGGTACCGCAGAGATTCTGCTGAAGTTCGATTATGAAGCCACAGAGCAATGGCCATATATGTACCACTGCCATATTCTAGAACATGAGGATATGGGAATGATGGGGCAATTTACCGTCAAGTAGACTTCACGGCCCAGAACAAGTAAGGGGAAGCCATTGGCTTCCCCTTTTCTTTGGTCGTTAAACCGATTTCACACACATGACGTGATAGATGCCATCATGCATTTCTGTACCCTCTGTTTCTTTCTCGAAACCGGGGAACTCTTCATCCCACACTTCCAAGCTTTTCAGATACTTTATCTGCGGGCTGTTTTCGTCACCAAAACTCTCGCCCGACATCAGCATAGGAATGCCCGGCGGGTAAGGAATAACGGCATTGGCAGCAACGCGGCCTTCCAGTTGAGACGATGGCACCATTTCTACGTTATCCGCAACAATGGCTTCAAACGCTGCATGTGGCGTAATAATCGCTTCGGGTAAGGTCTCGTAGGCGGCATTCAACACTTCACCAGGGTTGTGCTGCTTGAGATAACCGAAAATCTTATCACCGAGTTCTTTCAAACCCATGTCGCTATATACATCAGGGAAGTCCGCCACCAAATCTGGCAGTGAATCTTTCAACGGCGTGTTGTTGTCATAATGGCGTTTGAAGGCCATTAAGGTGTTCACCAATGTCGCCCACTTACCTTTGGTGATCCCCATGGAGAACAGGAACATCACTTGGAAATCGGTGGTTCGAGTTGGCACAATACCAAAACGTCCCAGATAGAGCGTAACCAGCGCTGCGGGTACACCTGAATCTAATAGGTGCCCATCATCGCCCATGCCCGGTGCAAGAATGCTGACTTTAATCGGATCCAACATGCACCAATCTGCTGGCATATCTTTGAATCCATGCCAGTTGTCATTCGGGTGCATGACCCATGCATCCTGACTTTCACACAGTAAATCAGCCGGCGCATCTTCAAATGCGTAGCTTTCACCTGATGCGGGATCGGTGACCGTTTCCGCGTTCCACGGTTTAAAGAACCAATCGTCATTTTCATTGAACTCGCGATTGAGTCGCCCCATCGCCTGACGGAAATCGACCGCCTCACGTATCACTTCCAACGTGAGAGAGTGTCCGCGATTACCGTCCATCATCGACACCGCAATGTCATTGGAGGCACAAATGGCATACAAAGGTGACGTTGTCGCATGCATCATGTACGCCTGATTAAAGCGCTCAAAGCTGATCGCGCCCTTACCATTTCGTACATGAAGGAAAGAGGCTTGAGACAACGCATTCAGCAGTTTGTGTGTTGAGTGGGTGGCAAAGACAGTTGGTGCATCTGGGTTGTCTTCCGGTTCGCCGCGCATGGCGAAGTGATCTTCATAAATAGGATTGAAACGCGCATAGCCATACCAAGCTTCGTCAAAATGAATGCGATCACTGCTTTCCGCCAGTATGTCTTGCGCTTGTTTGGCGTTATAACAAAGACCGTCATAGGTACAGTTGGTCAATACAGCATAAACCGCTCGTTGCTCTGCGTAATCTTTGGTTAATGGGCCATCTTTGGCACGTTGTTGAAGCACACTCTTGGCTAATTGATCAGGATAGATTGGCCCGATAATGCCGTAACGGTTTCGTGTGGGAACAAGGTAAACCGGTCGTGCACCGGAGAGCATCAAGCCTTGTTCGATGGATTTGTGGCAGTTGCGATCACAAATCACGAGGTCATCGGCTTTCATACATGCCGACATAATGGTGCGGTTTGACCCTGATGTTCCCGTAACCAGAGAATAGGATTGATGCGCCCCAAACACGCGGGCGGCGTATCGTTCACTTTCGCCAAACGCACCCGTGTGATCAAGCAACGAGCCCAAGCTACCACGCTCAATACCCATATCAGTGCGAAACAGACCCTCACCGTAATAATTATAGAATCGCTGACCTGCTGGCGTTTTGGTAAACCCCACACCGCCTTGATGACCTGGGGCTGCCCAAGAGTACTCATGAATGTCGTCATAATGCATCAAGGCTGCCATGAGTGGCGGCAGCAACTGTTTACGATATCGCGTCATGGCGGCGACAGCGCGGCCTGCGATAAAATCTGGCGTATCTTCGAGGATCCACGCGAACTCATCCACGTTTTCCATCATCTCACGGGTGACATGAAGGGTGATTTTCTTGCGTTCCGCCAACAAAAATACCGGCACATTTTGTTGTCGTTTGTTGAGCTTCTCGATCAGCACATAAAAGCGTTCGTTTTCTTCGCTTTGCGACCCACTCATCGCTGATGTCAGCATCAAACAATCGAGTGCAATATTGGAATTGATCATTGAATAGCAATCATCAAAACTGCTTGCGACTATGACGCGGGCACCACTATTTTCGAGTTCGGAAATCAGCCTTTCAATGGCATTACCGACAACACCCTCTCTATGGGCCTCTTCTAAAATCAATACGTTAAATTTCTTTCCGTAGGTTTTCATACACCCAGCTCCGACACTGTACTTGAAGAAGAGATGACTCAAGGTTCAATGAGACTTCTTGAACATAGAAGAGTGGAGGCTAAGACAAAGTCGCAAAAAAGACATTCGAAGCAAAAAGGTACATTGCTGCTGAATGAAGCAAGATGTTGCGGTAGTGGCAAAAGCGTAAAAGCAAAGCTTGAAGCAACAAGATTCACACTGAGGTTTTATCGCATGGCTGTCTTGTAAACGAATCAATCTGGGCTGATGACACCATCTACTTTCAATGCAACGGTAAGCATGTTTTGCTCGCGTTTTCTGATGCCTAGTTCGACGACACAACCCTGTTTTGGGCAGTTGAAAAAGGGAATGAAACGATAGTCAAAAGCAGGATAAAACAACATCAAATGCAGGATGAAGAGCCATTGATGTGACTTGAACAAAACAGATTACCGCATTTCGCACCAACATCTATCGAGGTGGAGAATTAGCATGGCATCTGAACAAAATAAAATGGGATTGGTCGGGCTCACTACCATAGTGACCGTCAATATGATGGGCTCAGGGATCATTATGTTGCCTGCCAGTTTGGCTCAAACTGGGGCAATATCGTTATTGTCATGGATAGTCACCGCTATCGGCGCAATGTGTATTGCCTACGCATTTGCCAAGTGCGGCATGTACTGTAATAGAGATGGGGGAATGTCTGCATACGCTGATGAGGCGCATGGAAAGTCGGCCTTCTTCATTGCCTCATACACCTATTATGTCTGTTTGGTGATCAGTGCCGTCGCCATTGCTGTATCAGCTGCAGGTTATCTTGTTCCGTTTTTCCCTTGGATAAAAACCACCCCTTACCATACGTTTATTGCTGTAGTGGGCATTCTTGTTGTCACTATGGTGGCTAATTTTTGGGGACCAAAGCTCACGGGTCAAATATCTGCTATTACAGTCTGGGGCATCATTATCCCAGTGGTAGGACTATCGGTAGCTGGTTGGTTCTGGTTTAAACCAGAGGTGTTTGCAGAAGCATGGAACCCGCACCAAGATACGACCGTGACCGCCATATCATCTGGCATCGCACTCACTCTCTGGGCCTTCTTAGGTATTGAATCGGCAGGAGCGAACTCTGGGGCGGTCGAAAACCCCGAAAAGAATGTCCCCTTGGCCTGTATGCTTGCCACCAGCTTTACCGCTATCGTTTACATCACTTCAACGTCGGTGATTCAAGGTATTATTCCCAACGAAGAACTGGCCAAATCGGATGCGCCATTTGGGCTTGTTTATACCTATATGTTTAACGAAACAGTAGGACAAGTCATCACCGCCCTCGCCGTTATCGCCTGTATTGGCTCTCTGCTGGGGTGGCAGTTCACCAACGCACAAGTATCAAAAGCGGCAGCGGATATTCGTCTCTTTCCAAAGGTGTTTGGTGAAGTCACCAAGTCTAACGCCCCAATCAAAGGCATGCTGATCATGCTAGGGTTGGAGCTTGCACTCGCTGTCATGACAATTTCGCCAAACTTAGTGAGCCAGTTCAATGTCCTGCTCAATCTCGCTGTATTCATTAACATGGTGCCTTACATCTTGTCGCTCACGGGTCTTGAGGTCATTTTGCGTAAGCAAAACTTGACCGCCAAAGAATACAAGACAGGAGCCGCTATCGGCACATTTGCCGTGCTCTACAGCATTTACGGCGTGTATGCCTGTGGTCAATCCGCCGTGTTCTATGGCGCGATATTGACGCTACTGGGTTACATTTTCTACGGATTTATTGCAGCCCGCGATGCTAAAAGTGGCACAGCGGCCTAGGAGGTGCATCATGTTTGACGCAGCAAACCTCGCGATGACTTTGACTCGATTAACCGCACTGGGATTGTCGATAGTGTTGATGGGCGCGGTGATACCGGCAAACGCAACCGAAGACATAGACGTGAGCGAGGAGGTTGAAGTTAAACCAGACTCAATAACGGCGATTGAAATTATCATCGGTAAGCGAATTCACGACTCGGTGCTGGAAGGCGACAGGCCGCCACATGTTTACCGACCACGTACGCCGATTTTTCACCACCATCACCCAGAGAATGAATCCGTTCCTCCTAAGATCACTAAGCATTTGTTAGTTGATCACCCTGAATTGAACAACAACCAAGGCAGGATTATTCGTACACCTGAAAACAGTGGCACCCAAGATCCCTCCACACAGTGAATGTGGGCCACATGAAATAGTCGCCTGAAATAAAAAACGCCAGCGAGTTCATCGCTGGCGTTTTTGTTGTTTGCCGAGACCCAATCAAATCAGTACACGGGCAACTCTAAACCTTCAAATAACTTGTCGACCTTGTCAGCGCTATTTTGCATCAACACATTTTCCATCAACGTCTTAGTAAGATGAGGAGAGAACGACAAAAGGAAGTCGTACATGTAGTTTTGCAAAAGGATGTCTTTCGAGAAACAAATCCACGCACTCGATGGTTCAAACAAGTGATCAAGATTGATGTAGGTCAGCCCGGTATTTTCAATATCACGCGCTGCTAACGTAGAGACAATACCGATGCCGAAACCAAGCTGCACGTAGCGCTTAATCACATCCGCATCCATAACTGTCATAAAGTAGTTAGGGGAGATCCCTTCACGACCAAAGGCTTCGTCTTGGGTTCTTCGCCCTGTCGAGCCCGGCTCGTAACTTAAAATCGGGTAGTCAGCCAGTTGCTTCAAGGTTGGCTTACGCACATGGGCAAGCGGATGTTCTTCCGGAACCACCAACCCTAACGTCCATAGATATGCAGGCAACACGATCAAATCATTGTCGGCACCAAGGTCGTGAGCAACAATCGAGAAATCAGAGTGACCTTTGCTGATCACTCCTTTGGTTTGCAAAGGGAGCGTCGGCTGCAAATGGAAATTGATGTTAGGGTATTTCTGTGTGAAATAGGAAACACTGTTTGGCAGCAAGTAACGCGCAATGGTGTGCGTCGTGTAAATGTTCAGCGTGCCCACACTCGGGTCAAGATGCTCATTGGCCAATGCTTTAATTTTTTGCTCAAGTGCGAGCATTCGCTCTACCTGCTCAAGAATACGTTCACCAATCGGCGTCACACCACTGAGGTTCTTTCCTCTGCGCTCAAATATTCGTACCCCGAGTTCTTTTTCCAACAAACCAACCTGCTTACTCACACCCGGCTGTGTTGTAAAAAGAGATTGCGATGCTGCGGACACATTTAAATTGTTGTCCTTTATCGCTTTTAGATATTTGAGCTGTTGAAGTTTCAATCCCTTACCTCAGACAAAGACATTGGCTATAGATCCTAAATTTATAAGAGCCTTATATTTTAAACAAGTTGAATGACTTCAAAATGCTCTGTTTCTGGCAAATAATCCAAATTTCCTCAGTGAAACAGCCACAAAAAAGCCCGTCAGTGACGGGCTTCAAATTCATACTTTAGGGATTCGCACTATCCGAAACGGTTAAGCACTTCATCACTCGCCTGTTCAATCAAATCCAGCGCCACTTCAAAGCCTTTGCCGCCACCAAAATAAGGATCGGGGATCTCATTAAATTCAGAATCACTATGACTGAGAAATAGCGACAATTTATGCCGGAGTTCTGGTGGGCAAATATCGATTAAGTCGGCAAGGTTTGCCTTGTCGGCGGCTAAGATCATGTCAAAGTGCTCAAAGTCTCTAGCGTCAACTTGTCGTGAGGTGATGCCAGAGAAATCATACCCTCGGGCTTCGCCAGCAGCTTGACTACGAGGATCGGGGTTAGCACCGGTGTGATATCCAATTGTGCCTGCTGAATCAACAATCACATCCAAACCACGTGCCGCCGCTTTGGCTCTGAGTACTGCTTCTCCGGTCGGAGAACGGCAAATGTTACCCATACATACGACGAGAATTTTCGGTTTACTATGATGATTGACTGACATTGGCACTCCATTCCTATATCACATTGAAATCACTGTAACGAATGAAGGAACGGAGCGCAAAGTAGGCGTTCAATCGATGTTAAAAATTTTGATCAAGGAATGTGCTAAACGTTGCCCATGAGCGAGCATCTGCGACTTCGCGATAACGCGGTGACCCAAATACCGTGAACGCATGCGGTGCACCGGAGTAGACTTCAATCAAGTAAGGCACACTTGCTGATTCCAACTGAACAGAGAGATCAGCCACGTCTGTCATCGGGATCGCGCTGTCAGCGCCGCCATGTGCAATAAAGATGGGTGGAGTATCACTGGCGTAGCTTTGTTGGCCGGGCGTTTTCAATCCACCATGAAACGTCGCATAACCATTCACGCTTTCCGCCTTGCCAGAACGTGCCAGCTCAAGTGCCGCTGCTCCACCAAAGCAATAGCCTGCTACCACGACGTCCTGAATACCCATTTCTCTCGCTTTATCTAAACCCGCTAAGATCAAGCTGCGCATTTTCTCTCTGTCTTTATACAGCTTCCCTGTTTCAGCTTTCTTAGCATTGGTTTCGACAGGACGATTTCCTTTGCCATACAAATCAACGGCAAAGGTGTTGTAACCCATTTTGGACAGCATGTTCACGCGTTTCTCTTCGTATTCAGTCAAACCATCCCAATCGTGAATAAGCAGCACAGACCCCTTCGGTGTTCCTTCTGCTTTGGCGTAATAGCCTTCCAACGCCATTCCACCCGATTGATAGTCCACGCTTTCACCAGCAAAACCATGAAAAGAGAACCCCATTAGTAGCCAAGCTAGATGCTTCATGTCGCTTCCTTCTTAATTTACCCAAATTCAATCATAGCTGTTCAGTGTTTATACAGCCCAAGTAAGCAAAACGTTCACATTCCCAGCTGCATACCTGAGACGTGTGGTATTGGTTAGACCCTATGCAACACCTGACGTGTCACGATCCCAACCAGAATCTGTGGACGAAAGCAGCGCTGAGCCCTGCATCTTCAGGTTACTTGGGTAAATCATCATTTCTATGCTTCCAAATATGACAAGGTTTGTTATGTTGTGATCCAATTTGCTACGGCCAACATACTGGGTTGGCCCACAAGTCAGCATGACGATTGAGAAAAGGAATACGACATGAGCGATGAGCGCTATAAAGCCCGACAACAAAAAGTGAAAGAACAAGTGGACGAGCGCGTCGCCGCTGCACAGATCGAGAAAGGATTGCTGCTGGTTATCACGGGTAATGGGAAAGGAAAATCAACCTCAGGCTTTGGCGTCGTCACTCGCGCGACAGGTCATGGACAAAAATGTGGCGTAGCACAGTTCATTAAGGGCACATGGGAATGTGGTGAGCGTAATCTGCTGCAACAGTGCGGTGTTGAATTTCATGTGATGGCAACAGGCTTTACGTGGGACACGCAAGACAAAGAAAACGACACGCGCGTAGCCCAAGAGATTTGGACCGAATGTAAACGCATGCTGGCCGACCCAAGCTATGACGTGGTCTTGCTTGATGAAATGACCTACATGGTCACCTATGGTTATATCGACCTTGATGAAGTGGTCACTGCGTTAGAAAACCGCCCTAGCGAGCAGTCCGTCGTCATCACCGGTAGAGCGGCCCATCGTACCTTAACGGACATGGCGGACACGGTGTCAGAAGTCCGCAATGTAAAACATGCCTTTGATTCTGGCGTCAAAGTACGTAAGGGTGTCGACTGGTAATCATGACTGGGCGTTAGCCCTTGCTTACCCTTTTTCGCCCACGCCTAAAGCATCCAAATGTTTTGGAGCGCTCCCAAGCTGCGAGTCAACAATAGAAAACGCCCGTACTTTCTCTATCAGTCAGACTGAAAACAGGAAGTACGGGCGTTTTCTTGTGCCAATTCGATTGACCTAATATGTCTCAACGACAGTCTCGCAACTACTGCGCAGTCTCGTCCATTGGCTCATCACGAAAGCAATCAAGCTCGTTACACAATAAAGCATCAATGCTCTGCAACCCTAGCAAGCGCATCCACAATGCAGGAATTTGCCTCGGCAATACTGGGCCTGGGTCAAGCTGTACGGGATCGACGAGCTGCCAGATCTGTTGGTCATTTTTTTCCGCCATCAAGAACTCAAACGGATGATACATCGCCATTCCCAATCGAAGATCCGTCACTGTCAAAGCATTGTCTTGCTGCTTAAATTGCACGAAACCACGGGTAAATGCTTCGAAATCCGCCAATAACTTAGGTTCACTCGGGAACGGCCATTCACCCCGTACCATTGGCATCCAATCGATCACAGGTTCTTCATCCAGTAACGACGTAAGGCCTTCCCAGTATTTGTCATCATCAAGCACAACCACACGCCAAAGCACGGTATTGAACGGCGTCGGCGAAATGAAAACGGGTTGCCCTTCTAAATGCGTGCCCGCGACGTTTTCCTCAACACGATCTTGTATTTGCCCCAATGCCACCAGCGACCACATCAAATAAAGTGATGATATCGCCAAACCCGCGCCGCACAGTTTGGCGGCTCGACCACGCCAAATAAGCGCAGCGAGCACGGGAATAAGCAATGGCAGTGTGTACAAGGGATCGATAATGAACATGCTGGATATTGCCACTGGCGGTACATCTAACGGCCAAAAAAGCTGAGTTCCGTATGACGTGAACGAGTCCAATATCGGATGTGTAATCAAGGCCGCAGTGATCAGCGTGAGCAACTGAACAAAAGGCCATGACGCCGCAAAGAAACGCTTCCAAACCAGTGCAAGCACTACAGAGAACGGGATTAGGACAAACAAAGAGTGGCTAAAACCACGATGTTTGATCATGTTGGAAATAGGGTCACCGTAATCCAACACCACGTCTAAATCAGGCAATGTGCCCAGCGCTGCTCCCGCCAATAGTACCTTCGGGGTACAGCGCTTGCCCGCCACTAAACCAGCAACAGCAGCGCCCAAGGCTGCTTGAGAAATCGAATCCATCTACGCGTGTGTTCCTTTTTGTTCTAGGCCTGAGCAACTCAATATGTTTGCTCAGCGAAGACCCGATTCTAGCGAACCGAGCCAAGAGTGAAAGCAATTCCTTGTAATGAAACCGTTAATGATTGTTTCCTCCAGAATATTTATACCCGTATATGAGCCACGGCTCTCAACATTTTGTCCTTACATTCTGTAGGTTTAAAATTTGACCACATGGAGGATTCAATACGATGCCAGGAAAAGTTTCGGATTACATGACACGTAAACTTATCACCGTCAGCGCAGACACAGGTGTACGAGAAGCCTACTTCTTAATGCGGGACAAAGACATACGCCATCTACCGGTCACACAAGATTCGCAATTGGTTGGCATTATCAGCGACAGATCGCTACGCCGTCCAAATTGGGCTGATGAAGCACCGGATATCGAACACCCTTATTTGTTGTCAGATGACCTGACTGTCGGTGACGTCATGATCAAAGATGTCATTACCTGCCGAACCTATGAAACTCTATCAAAAGCCAATCAAACCTTGTTGGACTACAATGTCGGCGCACTGCCAGTGCTAGACAAAACCGATGACCTCGTCGGGATCCTGTCAGCGGTTGATTTGCTGGAAGCGCTGCAAGACATGCTGAAAACTGAAAAACGCGCTAAAAAACAACGCGCGTAAACTGGCAAAAAAAACCTGTAAAAAAAGCCGCAATGGCGGCTTTTTAGTTCACAGTGATTGTCAATTCGACGCTGTGTTCAATTCGAAGCTAAAGTCGACTCGACGCTATCGTCAATTCAAAACCATCGTAAAACTGATGGCTAGTTAAACAAGTCTTTTAGCAACTTGTCAGCGACGTTTTTCACTTTGTCATCGCCAGCTTTGTCACCAAGAAGTTTTTCCAAACCACGTTCTGCTTCTTTGCGCACTTTTTCTTCCAACACTTTGTTGCTGGTCAGCAGCGCTTTCACATCCAGATTGTAGCTTGGCGCTTGCCACGTGCCGCCAATCGCAACAGGAATGGTAACGTCTTTCAGCTCATCAATGTCTTTCCCGCCCTGCCCTTTGCTGGTTCCAACCACAGAGACAAACACGTCGAAATCCAAGTCTTCGCTGACCAGATTGGTTTGCCCTTCACTACGAATACGCAGCGCCGGCGCTTCCATCTTCATGTTGCGCGTTGATGCAATGCCTTTACCTAGGTTAAAGGTCGCCGTTAACGCACTAAAATCGGTCTGACGAGCTTCCTCTACATATTCTGCACGTTGACCTTTTAGTGTCGCTTTGGCTTCACGAATCATTTCAGGGATGTTGATACCATCGATAGAACCATCTGCAAAGTTGATAGCCACGGTACCTGTCATGCCAGTACGAAGACGTTTTTCTGACAAACCAACACCGTTTACATTCACATCAATACTGCCACGACCTGACAAGATGTCTTGATTCGCAGCGTCCATCAGCAAAGGCTGAACATTGACGTTTTTGATGTCTTTCGTGACGCCGTAGCGAGCTGGGCTGACAGTCGCATCCAACGTCCCTTTTGCAGACACTGAGCCACCGTATAACTTTGCATCAAACTGACTGAGGTCAAGCTTGCCGCGATTGACAGCAAAAACGGTATTCACTTGGCTGACTTTCACGTTATTTGCCACCAATTCATCAATGGTAATTTTGCCAGCGACATCTAGCCCTTTCAGGGCTGATAAGTCAGGCTCGACGTCACTCAGTGGTGCCTTTGCAACTGGCGTCGCTGGCTCATTGGGTGCAGATGAAGGTTGTGTTTCCGCAGGTTTAGACTCAGCAGGCTGTGCTGCCTTTGTTGAGTTGCCTAGGAATGCATCAAGATCAATCTTAGAACTATGAAGCGCAAAACGTACCGCGGGAATGTCGGCAAGTGCAACAGATGCACTTCCATCAACCGCCAGCTCATCAAGGCTGGCAACCAATTGACTCAGTGTTAACTTCTGCGTGTTGTTATTGAACGCCGCGTCTGCTTTTAAACCGATATTCATTTCTGGGCGTGGAAGCGATGCGCCAGCCAGCAAGGTCGAGATATCAATGCCTGTGGCTTGGATATTTTCAATCGATTTGTCGACCAACACTGACGCTTTGCCTGACGTATCAAATGTCATGTCATTCGCGCTACCTTTGGCTGAAAACGTCAAGGCAGCTGGCATTGCCAACGCGACCTGATCAGCATTGAGTGATAGATTTTCCAATTGAATGTTTTCGTCGTTAACTGAGGCAGAGAGCGACAGCTTGCGAAGCTGGGAGTCCATCGCCACTTTTTCAAGCATGGCTTCCATTTGGCCTTTAGCAGAAAAGGCCATCGCATTTTGTTTTCCTGCAATATCAAATTCAACGGGTACCCACGCGCCCGTTGCCAACTTTCCGATATGGAGATTTAGCTGGCTAATTTCACTCACAGTATGGATCTTATCGTCGCGCACGACGGCACTGGCATCAACGACATCCAAACCACCAATTGAAATAGCCCATGCAGCAGGCGCTTGGCCTTCGCTGGCCGGTTCGGTTGGAGCTGGCGTTTGTGACGCGGGCTCAGCTTGGCTATCAGCAGCCGACGTATCGCCAGTCAAACCATCTAGGTTACTGTTTCCGTTTGGCAGCGTTTGAATAAAGACATGGGCACCGTACAAGCTCACGAGACCAATATCGAGGGTGTTCGACATCAGCGGCATCACAGCAACGGACAACTCTGCGCGATCCAGTTTGAGCATATTTGGCTCAGCGAAACCCTGGGGGTTTTTGAATGCGAGTTTTTCAACAGACAAACCTAAGCTCGGCCAAAAGCGCCAACTAATGTCACCATCGATGACCAATTCTCGGCCTGTCGCTTTTTTCACTTCGTCAGCAATCAGCGGCTTAAAATCGTTAGGGTTAATCACTGCGACAAGTACGCCTATCGCAACAACCACTAACATCACCAGTCCAAGAAGGATGTAGAGAAGCTTTTTCATGATGACAAATCGTTCCTTTTGAGATGCATTGAGATAACAGCAAAAGCCTAACGAATTCTGACGCAAATTACTGCATCAAAACGCCGCGTTTCAGCGTTTTTTCTTAAGAAAGCGCAAAGATTTAGTCTTCGTTTATCCGCGAGGCATCGGCGCCTTGCTGATTTTTGTATTTGGCATTTTCCCGTTTGTGATAAGGGCGCTCTGCCGGACTTGTCATGGTTTCAAAGCTCAATGCACCAATAGGCATACCGGGTCTCAAAGCCAAAGGTAGACGACCACTGTTGTAGAACTCCAGAACAATACGCCCCTGCCATCCAGGGTCAATTCGATGCGCCGTAACATGTACCATTAATCCCAAACGAGCGAGCGACGAGCGGCCATCAAGCCAACCGACAATGTCATCGGGTAATGTCACCACTTCTTGAGTGACGGCCAACGCCAACTGCCCTGGGTGAAGATAAAACGCCTCACCTTCAGCAATCTCTATTTCATCACTCATGACTTTATCGAGCTGCGCGGACACTTCTTCTTTCGGCCCAGACAAGTCGATATAGGGCGCCTCATACTCTTGAAAGACTCGAAACCGGTTACCAAGAGTCACATCAGCGGTCACGCCAGAAATTGCGTCGTCATTGGGCCTTGGTTCAATGGCAATGTGTCCACTGTCCAAGTATTCACGTATATGCTTGTCGCTTAATCTCATTGTGCGCTCCCTGCTCAAATCGACACACAGCATTGGCTATGTGCCGTTGCGGTCTCCCCAACCTCAAAGATAAAAAAAGCCGGACTAAGCCGGCTTCTTTATTATTATGCTTTTAGCAATTTTGCTATGTGTGCTTTTAGCACATCAATGGCAATGCGGTTTTTCCCGCCTCGCGGAACAATAATGTCCGCATACTGCTTAGATGGCTCAATGAACTGCATGAACATTGGGCGAACCGTGTTTTGGTACTGCTGAAGAACAGATTCCATTGTACGACCACGTTCTGCAACATCACGCTTCACACGACGAAGTAAACAGATGTCCAAAGGCGTATCCATGAAGATACTCGCATGCATCAATTCACGAAGACGTGGATCGGTCAGCAGCAAAATACCTTCCAAAATGATCACCTTCTTCGGTGTCAATGTGGTGCTCTCGTCCATACGAGTGTGCTCGGCATAGCTATACTGCGGCACTTCTACAGCTTTACCTTCCGTCAGCGCTTGGAGATGCTTACAAAGCAAATCATGGTCCAACGCTTGCGGGTGATCGTAATTTGTCTTTACGCGATCTTCCATGCTGAGATGACTTTGATCACGGTAATAGCGGTCTTCCGTGATAACACCGATCTGATGATCGCCCACTTTTTCTTTCAGTTCTTGATAGATGGTGCTGGCGATCAGACTTTTACCAGATGCAGATGCCCCTGCAATACCGATAATGACACATTGGTTGTTGTCACTCATATATGAATACCCGGAAGTTTGGCGAGAAATAAACCGCCTGATTATAGGGAGTTGGATGCGCTCACGCCATCAAAATCTGTGATGAAAGTCTCAAATAAAAGCAAGATGCGTAATGTTTCACCAAGCTGCACGCGATTTGCGCATCAATTCACTCTTTCAACACCCGCTTTACGACTCACCCAATGTGGTAATCGAAATTTGCTCTGGCGCGGTTTCTCCACTCCAAAACAACTGACAAGCAACACGCAAGGCCAACTGACGATAAACGGCCGCATGTTCACTCTCAGGCTTCGACGTCACTGTCGGGCGGCCTGCATCAATGTCTTCACGAATACTCATATGCAGAGGCACTTGCGCCAGAACGGATAAGTCCAAACTTTCTGCCATTTTCTGAGCACCGCCTTGCCCAAAGATCGCTTCGTGATGACCGCATTGGCTACAGATGTGATAACTCATATTTTCAACCACACCCAGTACAGGCACTGCCACTTTATCGAACATGGAGACACCCTTAATGGCATCCGCCAACGCCAAATCTTGCGGCGTGGTCACGACGATCGCGCCAGTGATCGGAAATTGCTGCGCCATGCTCAAAGCAATGTCTCCCGTGCCTGGTGGCATATCCACAACAAGGTAATCCAAATCCGGCCAACGGGTTTCATTCACCAGTTGTGCAAACGCTTTCGACGCCATAGGGCCACGCCACACCATGGCGTTTTCATCGGGAACGAGATAACCGATAGAGTTACTAAATAGGCCATGCGCCTCGACAGGCTCCATGTTTTTGCCATCAAGGGTAACAGGTTGCTTACCTTTGGTGCCCAGCATAATAGGAACCGAAGGGCCATAAATATCAGCATCCAGTATGCCGACTTTCGCGCCTTGAGCATGAAGCGCCAATGCGAGGTTCACGGACGTGGTGGATTTCCCTACCCCCCCTTTCGCTGAACTCACCACAATCACGTTTTTCACGCCTTTGATCAGCGCTTTGTCTCCTGCCTTAATCGGCGCGACACGTTGTGTCAGCGTGAAACTCGGGACAGATGTACCGTTGGCTTTTTGAGCATTTAGCCATGCGTCGAGCTCAGTAATGAGTTCTCCAGCAGCAAAGGGAAACGTCACGGTTACGTCACCTTGTTTAGACTCAGCCACAATACCTGGATGGCTAGCCCAATCAGAGATCAATCCAGGGTGTTGAAACTGATTAAGCAAATCGACGACGGCAGACATATCAATCCCTCTATGTATGAAACGCCCATTCACAAACAAATGGACGATATATTTCGTGTATATCGAGTCAGTCACACTCGATTTTCATAGCCTAATGAAATTTAAACGAAAGCGCACGATTTTCATCCTGCCGCTAAGGAATACATTCGCCCCAACAAGACGGCGTCAGACCCACAAGAAACAAAATACCAATGAAAGGTCCACCTTACGACAGCTTAAGCAGGTGTTTACTTGGGTTACGCTAGGCATTCCCCCCCGTATCAGGTAATATTTGCGCCATTCATTCGATTCATTTGTCAAAAGCGAACTAACTAAATTATGGCTGCAAACCAACGTAAAATTCTGGTTACCTGTGCCCTGCCTTACGCTAATGGCTCCATCCATTTGGGTCATATGCTTGAGCACATTCAGGCAGACGTATGGGTGCGTTATCAGCGCCTGCGTGGCAACACTGTTAATTTCATTTGTGCCGACGATGCACACGGTACCCCTATCATGCTGAAAGCACAGCAATTGGGTATTGAGCCGGAAGCCATGATTGCGGCAATGCAGAAAGAGCATGAGACGGATTTCGCTGGCTTTGACATCAGCTTTGACAACTACCATAGCACTCACAGTGAAGAAAACCGTGAGCTGGCTTCGTACATCTACACCCAGCTGAAGAACAACGGTTTCATCAATAGCCGTTCAATCTCGCAACTGTTTGACCCAGAAAAAGAGATGTTCCTTCCTGACCGTTTCGTCAAAGGCACATGCCCGAAATGTGGCGCGGAAGATCAGTATGGTGATAACTGTGATAACTGTGGTGAAACCTACAGCCCGACCGATTTGATCAATCCGAAATCAGCGGTCAGTGGCGCAACGCCAGTCATGAAGGACTCTGTGCACTTCTTCTTCGACTTGCCACAGTTTTCAGATATGTTGAAAGCGTGGACCACCTCGGGTGCGCTTCAAGACGAAACCGCTAACAAGATGGCCGAGTGGTTTGAAACGGGTCTGCAACAGTGGGATATCTCTCGCGATGCGCCTTATTTCGGTTTTGAAATCCCTGGCGAGCCGGGCAAATATTTTTACGTGTGGCTAGACGCGCCAATCGGCTACATGGGTTCATTCAAGAACTACTGTAACAAGAACAGCGACGTCGACTTCGACGAATACTGGAAAAAAGACAGCACGACTGAGCTTTACCACTTCATCGGTAAAGACATTGTCTATTTCCACAGCCTGTTCTGGCCTGCCATGTTGGAAGGCGCTGGTTTCCGTAAACCAACCAATGTGTTTGTTCACGGCTACGTGACAGTTAACGGCGCAAAAATGTCAAAATCAAAAGGAACGTTCGTGAAAGCGAGCACCTACTTGAAGCATTTGGATCCTGAGTGCCTGCGTTATTACTACACCGCAAAACTGAACAACCGCATTGATGATCTTGATTTGAACTTGGACGATTTCGTTCAGCGAGTGAACTCAGACATCGTAAACAAAGTGGTTAACCTTGCGTCACGCAACGCTGGCTTCATCGCTAAGCGCTTCGACGGTCAGCTATCTGCGGAATGCGCAGAGCCTGAGCTTTACGCTGAATTTGCGGGTGCAGCAGAACGCATCGGCGATCTATACGAGAAGCGCGAGTTTAGCCGTGCTATCCGTGAAGTCATGGCATTGGCAGACAAAGCAAACCAATACGTTGATGAAAAAGCACCTTGGGTTGTAGCTAAAGAAGAAGGCAAAGATGCTGAGCTTCAAGCAATCTGTTCAATGGGTATTAACTTGTTCCGTGTGCTGATGGCATACCTCAAGCCTGTTATGCCAGAACTGGCGAAACGCACAGAAGCGTTCTTGAACGAAACACTGACATGGGAAGGCATTGCACAGCCACTTACTGGTCATGCAGTTAGCCCATTCAAAGCACTGTTTAGCCGAATCGACCCGAAACACGTTGAAGCCATGGTTGAAACGTCAAAAGAAGATGCGGCTGTTGAGAAAGCACTTGCAGACAAAGCGGATGCTAACAAAGCAAAAAGCCCATTGGTCGAAGAGCCTATTGCCGCTGAAATCGAATTCGATGATTTCGCCAAGGTAGATCTTCGCATCGCGAAAATCATCTCATGTGAGTCTGTGCCAAAGGCGGACAAGCTGCTTAAATTCCAATTGGACCTAGGCGGCGAAACTCGCCAAGTGTTCTCTGGTATTAAATCAGCTTATAACCCTGAAGACTTGGTCGGCAAATACACCGTAGTGGTTGCTAACCTGAAGCCGCGCAAAATGAAATTCGGTATGTCTGAAGGGATGATTCTTGCTGCTGGACCTGGTGGCAAAGACCTTTGGCTGCTTGAACCTCATGAAGGCGCTCAAGCAGGTATGCGTGTGATGTAATCACCGCTGTCGTCGCTGCCGTAAGCAGTGCACAATTGAGAAAGGGAGCCAGATTGGCTCTCTTTTTTTGTCCTCATTTTGGTCTGTTTCTTTTAGAGACTAGGATCACATTTATTGCACCGTGTTGGTTCGTTAATGCATCAACGATGAACATACCCACCACAGAAAGAAACTTAACCCTTTGATTTTTAATGAAAGCAACAGTGGCATATCCCCTGCAATAACTGTTCAGGCTCTCAATCTGAGGAAAAAAATATGTCTCTATTACGTGCAATCACTCCGACTTGGTTAATGCAGATTGGCAAAAGCATGTCCAGCACAAAAGAAACGCGAAGAGAACAGTATCGCTCACAGATAAACAGTCTGCGTTCGCTGCTGTGGATGGTTCACGAACACAATACTCGTTATGTTCGTTGCCCTCAGTCTCCGCAAGCGTCTAAAGCTCGTGATGAAATCCGTGAGTTTTGTGAAGAAATGCAAACATCATGCAGCAATGCTCAACGCCCCCTCTTTCGCGTGCTAACCGCACGTATGGAGCAAGCCCTATCAGCACTGCCTAATCAGACTAAACCAAGCTGGTACGCCATTCATCACAGAACTTCTGATCACCTTATATATATCATTGATGAAATCGCACGCTCATACATTGCCGAAAGCAAGCACGATGCGATGTACGAAGAATACCAAGCATTTTGGCAAACATGGATTGATACCAAAGAATCCCAATTACGTTTTGAGCAAGCCACCACACGCTTGATTGAAGGCAAAATGGCCTCTTGGCAGTCAGTGAGTCTGCAAAGCCGAATTTTACAGAAGCGTATGCATCAATTGTCTTTAATTGCGAGTTCTGAAGTGTCTTTAGCATTTGACCGCATAGACAATCGATTTGACTCGATTGTTCAGTCGAAAGAGGGAGAGGTGCCCCCATCAACGTTGATTAAAATCAGCCAAGACTTGAGTGTTATCCTCCTTCATCTCTTTGATCAGGAGCTGACAATACGCACTGATGATGCTTTGGTGGAAAAGCTCCACAAAGCAAAGAGCACGCTTCATGCTCTGCCTAGCCCTCGTCAAACCGCATAGTATTGATGAGTTATTACGATTGAACAATAACTTGAAATGAAAGAGGCCAGCATATGCTGGCCTCTTTCATTGCGTGATTATGTCATCAACTAATTCGACGGAACTGCATCACCAAACGTTTCTGTTCCGCCAGTGCTTGGAACAGACGCTCAGCCTCTTCAACAGATTCTCTCGATATCGAAATGGTATGTTGAGACAGTTCAGACACAGACTGAATGTTGCCGTTCATCTCATTGGACACCGCAGCTTGCTCTTGAACCGCCGTCGCGATTTGATGGTTTCTATCATTGATGTCCGTGACTAATTCTTGTGAACGTCGCAAAACGTCACCCGCCTGTTCGGCACTTATCACACACTCTTCCGATAGCGTCGTACCACGAGACATCGCATCAACCGCTTGCTGTGTGCCGTTTTGGATTTTTGATATCACATCTTGAATTTCAGACGTTGATTCTTGCGTACGCTGTGCCAATGCACGAACTTCATCAGCAACCACCGCAAAGCCGCGACCTTGCTCACCTGCACGCGCTGCTTCAATCGCGGCATTCAACGCGAGCAAGTTGGTTTGCTCAGCAATGCCCTGAATAACATCAGACACCGCACCGATACGCTTACCGTGCTCTTCAAGCTCTGAAATGACACTGGACGCAGAATTTAGTTGCTTAGCAAGATGCTGAATGGCATCAACTGTTTTACCCACGGTCTCCATACCCGCTAATGTCGCATCCTGCGCTTCTAGTGCAGCATCAGAGGCGCTCTGAGTATTGCCAGACATGTCATTCGCCGTGGCAGACATTTCATTAATAGCAGCAGCAATTTGATCCGTTTCTGCATTCTGTCTATCAAGGTTGTTTGCCGTTCTTTCACCGTTTTCTTTGGCGGTACTTGCTGCATTGAGCACTTGGTCACTGCCATCCATGATTCGACCAACGATCGCATTAAGCTCGGCGGAGCGCATTTTCAATGCAAGCTCGATCTCAGAAATATCATCAATCGCGCCATTGTATAAATACTCCATGAGCGGATTGTCATAGGCATCTTTGGCCAAAGAGGTCACGGCTTCCAGGCGGCGTGTCAGCATGAAAATCGCAACCACAGACACAACCAGTTGGACAGCGACGGATGCTGCAAACCCAGCAAAGAAACCGGCTGCACCAGCCAGAATGGCGCCGAGTACAAACCATACCAATGCGCGCTGCCACAAGCGAGTACGGGGCATTTTCAATGCCGAAGGCGTTTTGCCTGCCAACAATTGTGGGTAAACTTTTTCAGCTCGCTCGACACTTTTTCTGTCCGGAACCATTCGAACCGACTGGTATTCAACGATCTCGCCGTTTTTCTTGATCGGCGACGCGAACGCATTGACCCAATAGTGGTCGCCGTTTTTCGCACGGTTTTTTACAAGTCCCATCCAAGAGCGACCACTTTTGATGTAGTCCCACATATTTTGGAAAGCCGCTGGCGGCATGCTTGGATGGCGAACCGTGTTATGCGGTTGCCCAACAAGTTCCTCTTGGGAATAGCCTGCAACCTCACAAAACTCTTTACTTACATACTTAATAATACCGCGAGTGTCAGTGGTGGAGAGCAGGTTGTAATCAATAGGGAAACGTACTTCCTTTTCTGTCACTGGATTGTTGATTCGCATACAACACTACCTTTCAGTTATTGAGACATTTACCTAATAAGTAATATTAGTCGATTAATTAAGAATGGAATGAGAAGGTTGTGATTAATTAGTCACTTACGTGAAGAGTGGAGATAAATAGTAATATTTTCAATATCTTAATGGCAGTACGAACTGGAGTTTCTAAAACTGAGGTATAGATTCAGTACACAATTGATTAAGGTGACAGTAAGGTAATGCAGAATTCGATATATAAAAAAACCGACACTCAGTGTCGGTTTTTTTATCTTTATATGCTCAACCAAATGACTAGTTGAATATACATGCCATTCGCTTGGAATTAACCAATATGCGTCGCGCCACCCATGTACGGGCGAAGAACTTCTGGCACTTCAATACGGCCATCTTCAAGCTGATAGTTTTCCAAAATCGCAACCATGGTACGGCCAACAGCCAAACCAGAACCGTTCAGAGTATGCAGTAATTCAGGCTTGTTCGCGCCTTTACGGCGGAAACGAGCTTGCATACGACGTGCTTGGAAATCAGTCATGTTTGAACATGATGAAATTTCGCGGTATGTGCTTTGAGCAGGAACCCACACTTCTAGGTCATAGGTTTTTGCAGCGCCGAAGCCCATGTCACCTGTACAAAGAATCACTTTGCGGTAAGGCAAGTTCAGCAGCTGAAGTACTTTCTCAGCATGGCCTGTCAATTCTTCCAACGCCGCCATTGAATCTTCTGGCTTCACGATTTGTACCAGCTCGACTTTGTCGAATTGGTGCATACGGATCAGGCCACGAGTATCACGACCATATGAGCCTGCTTCTGAACGGAAACAAGGCGTGTGCGCTGTCATGCGGATTGGCAGGTCAGCTTCATCGACGATGGTATCGCGAACCATGTTCGTCAGCGGCACTTCAGCAGTCGGGATCAGCGACATACCAACGCCTTCTTCGGTCGCTGGTTGGGTGTGGAACAAATCTTCACCAAATTTTGGCAACTGACCCGTACCAAATAGGCTGTCTGCATTCACCAAGTAAGGGACATACATTTCGGTGTAGTCGTGCTCAGTGGTGTGAAGGTCCAGCATGAACTGTGCAATTGCACGGTGCAGGCGCGCCATTTGACCTTTCATAACGATAAAACGAGAACCAGACAGTTTGACCGCGCTTGCGAAATCTAAACCACCAGAAAGCTCACCAAGATCAACATGGTCTTTCACTTCAAAGTCGTACGACTTAGGCTCACCCCAAACAGAAATCTCTACGTTTTCAGATTCATCTTTACCAACTGGCACAGCGTCATCAGCAACGTTTGGAACGGCTTGTACAATCGCGTTCAATTCATTTTGAAGATCAGCCAACTCAGCTTTTGCTTTGTTTAGCTCTTCGCCAAGGTTTTCAACATCTGCCAGCAAAGGCTGGATATCTTCACCCTTCGCTTTCGCCTGACCAATGGACTTGGAACGTGCGTTACGCTCTGCTTGAAGTTCTTCAGTACGAACTTGCAGCGATTTACGCTTTTCTTCAAGATCGCGGAGTGTGTCGACGTCAAGCTTAAAGCCACGACGCGCCAATTTTTCAGCTGTTGCGTCCAGCTCGGTACGAAGCAGTTTAGAATCCAGCATGTTAATCCTGTGAATCGTTATCTAACAGTGCCTGAAAAAGAGTTAACGCTGCCACGCACTAATATGACAACGCCAATATAAAAGGATCTTGCCCCAGTCTTTAGCGACATTTCATTCGGAAATAGTGGGGTCTTAAGGGCTTAAACAATACCCAAAATACCCTCTTTTTCCTAGCGTTTTTGGGGGCTATTTGCGTCTAATTGGTCAAGAAATGCCAACTTCTCAGCGATTTTAATTTCAAGCCCACGATTTACGGGTTCGTAGTATCGTGTGCCTTTCATTTCTTGAGGGAAATAGCTCTCCCCAGCGGCATACGCATTTGGCTCATCGTGGGCATAACGATAACCATCACCATAACCCAGATCTTTCATCAGACTTGTTGGCGCATTTCGCAGATGATTGGGGACGTCAAAATCAGGATGCATTTTCGCATCGCGAAGTGCTTGCTTCCACGCAGTATACACAGCATTACTTTTTGGCGCACAAGCCAGATAAACCGTGGCCTGTGCAATCGCTCGCTCACCTTCTGATGGCCCAACTCGCGTGAAACAATCCCACGCACTGATCGCAACCTGCATCGCTCTCGGATCCGCATTACCTACATCTTCGGAGGCGATAGCAAGTAGTCGCCTTGCGACATACAAAGGATCGCCTCCCGCGGTAATAATACGGGCATACCAATACAATGCAGCGTCAGGATCTGAACCACGAACCGATTTGTGAAACGCCGAGATCAAGTCGTACCATAGGTCGCCCTTGTTATCGAATCGTGCAATCTTCTCTCCTGCCACTTCGGCCAGAAGTTCTAGAGTAATGCGCTTATCGCCGTTATCGTCCGCTTCGACCATGTCTGAAAGCATTTCGAGATAATTGAGCGTCATCCTTGCATCACCCGAGGTGAAGTTCGCAAGGTGCTCTTTAACATCCTCAGGGAATACGAGATCATCGCCGCCCAAACCTCGGGTTTTGTCCGTCAACGCCTGTTCAATCACCTCAAGAATGTCTTCTCTGTCGAGTGATTTAAGCTTGTAAACACGCGCTCGTGACAACAGTGCATTGTTGAGTTCAAACGAAGGGTTTTCCGTTGTCGCACCAATAAACGTCACAGTGCCGTCTTCAATATGGGGTAGAAACGCATCTTGTTGGCTTTTGTTAAACCGATGGACTTCGTCAACAAACAGAATGGTTCTTCGTCCCACCAATTTGTTTTCGCGCGCTTTATCTATGGCGATACGAATATCTTTCACGCCAGACGTTACTGCCGACACACGCTCAATTTCGGCATCGGCATAGCCCGCCGCCACTTCTGCCAGCGTTGTTTTGCCTGTGCCCGGTGGCCCCCACAAAATCATGGAGTGCAGTTGCCCACTTTCCAATGCGCGACGCAGGGGTTTCCCTTCGCTCAAAAGGTGTTTTTGACCAATGTATTCGGAAAGATTCGTCGGACGCATGCGTGCAGCAAGAGGGCGAAAATCGTCCGCAAATTCCAGACTGAAATTACTCACAAGCAGGACTCTCGGTTTGGGGGGCAAGGTGTTAACTTAGCATGACTAAGTCAAACACCTCGCATGATAGTGATATTTAGCGAGGGCAAAAGCTCGCTCATTGGTAGGCGTTTATTTTTTTATTGGCGCTGGTCGTCCAACTCGACACCGTCAGGAACGGTGAAACGGAAGAGCGAATCACTTGGTAATACATTCTTAACGTTCTCTAAGGCAAAACGGCTGGTTTGTCCGTCTTGCTCAACCACAGCAAATTGTGAAATTCGTCCATCTGGTTGAACATCAACAACAAACTCACCCAAGTTTCCAGTTTGCTTTGGTGACAGAACAAAAGTGTTCCCATCTTGCTTGACGTTGTAGTTGCCCCAGTCTTTCGGATCATTGCGCGTCAGCAACACAAACGGGGTTTGTGACGTCGCGTCTTCTAACCACATAGCCGTCACTTGTTCAATAAACGGGCTGTAATACCATAAGGTTTTACCGTCTGATACCAGAACATTTTCATCTGGCATCACGGTTTCCCAATTGAAAAGATTGGGACGCTTCATGGCTAGCGTACCTTCACCTTCGCTAATGACCTCGCCATCAGGGCTGGTGACAATTTGTTCAAAGTTCGCAGTGAAGCTGTTTAGTTTTGCCAAACGGGTATTCAGTTCTTGTTGCGGTGTTGCAAATACTGCTGGTGCCACCAGCAGCAAAGACATCAACATCATCTTTTTCATTTATGGTTTCCGATTAATCTCTTGGCGGTGGTGGCGGAGCCAACACCTCACGATTTGAGTTATGACCCGGTGCGCTAACAATGCCTTGAACTTCCAACTGTTCGACAATGCGT
Source organism: Enterovibrio calviensis DSM 14347 (assembly GCF_000621165.1). Lineage (GTDB taxonomy): Bacteria > Pseudomonadota > Gammaproteobacteria > Enterobacterales > Vibrionaceae > Enterovibrio > Enterovibrio calviensis. Next base: position 130,382 of record NZ_JHZA01000008.1, read on the forward strand.
GCCGCTCGGTTGTAGCCAATCTTAAAACGACGCTGCACACCAGAGACTGACGCTCTGCGAGACTCAGTCACAAATTCAACCACCTGATCAAACAGCTGATCAAGTTCTTCTCCATCACCCGCGCTGGCCGCTTCCCCGGGTAATAACCCTTCAGAGCCTTGATCACCATTGGTAATGTCGGTGATGTACTGCGGTTTCCCGCGCGCTTTCCAGTTACTTACAACGCGGTGTACTTCGTCATCATTCACAAACGCGCCATGCACGCGTGCAGGGTGATTCGAACCGTTTGGCATAAATAACATGTCACCCATGCCTAGCAGGGATTCAGCGCCGCCTTGGTCCAAAATGGTGCGTGAATCGGTTTTGGTGGAAACCGTAAACGCCATGCGTGTTGGAATATTCGCTTTAATCAAACCAGTAATCACATCCACTGATGGGCGCTGCGTAGCGAGCACTAGGTGAATACCCGCCGCTCGCGCTTTTTGCGCCAAACGAGCAATGAGTTCTTCCACTTTTTTGCCTACCACCATCATCAAATCGGCGAATTCATCAACGATGACGACGATATAAGGCAGTTTTTCCAACGATGGTGCGGTTTCATCCATGCTGTCCCCTGGGCTCCAAAGTGGATCAGGAATAGGATGATTAGCATCGGCAGCTTCTTTGACTTTGTCATTAAAGCCCGCAATGTTTCTGACACCGAGCATGGACATAAGTTTATAACGACGTTCCATTTCGGCCACACACCAACGCAGCGCATTGCCTGCGTCTTTCATGTCAGTAACCACTTCGGTCAGCAAGTGCGGTATGCCTTCGTAGACAGAAAGCTCCAACATTTTCGGGTCGATCATGATAAAGCGAACATCTTCTGGGCCTGCTTTATACAGCATGCTGACAATCATGACGTTAACGCCCACCGACTTACCCGAACCTGTGGTACCTGCAACCAGCATGTGCGGGGCTTTCGCCAAATCGGTCACAATGGCTTCGCCAGCAATGTCTTTACCCAACACCACAGAAAGTGGCGATTTTGAACTTTGGAAGCGTTCACTCGCTACCACGTCAGACATAAACACGGTTTCACGGCTGTTATTTGGGAGCTCAAGGCCAATGTAGGGTTTACCTGGGATAACATCGACAACTCGCACCGCACTTGTTGATAGCGAGCGAGCAATGTCTTTTGAAAGCCCCATAATGCGGCTTACCTTCACGCCAGGTGCTAATTCAAGCTCAAATCGCGTGATCACAGGCCCAGGGAAAATCCCCTTCACCGTGACTTTGATTTTGTATTCTTCCAAGCGTGTTTCAATTAACTGCGCTTGGTATTGAAGTTCTTCGTCTGTTGCGCGCGTGGCGGTATTACGCGGTGGATCCAACAAATCTAACGTCGGCAACGGTTCTGCAGGTTTTGGTAAGTTTGGTTCGTCTTTCACTAAGAAAGGATGCAATGCCCCCGCCGCATTTTTCTGAGCTTCGCGGATAGTTTCCATGAATGGGTCATCATCATCGGGAATCACAGATGTTGCTTGAGCACGGTCAAGCTCTGACAAACCGTCTGTATTGCCAATGGCAATATCATGTCTCGGCTCATCATCCAGCTCGTGGTTATCTACATCAAAAGCAGTGTCGCTCTCGTGGGCAATTTCTCTTTCATCGATATCAAAAGGAGGTGCGTCGTCCACTGGCTCAACAGGCTCATTCACTGCTGGCGTGTCCATCATTAGCACATCGTCATGCTCGATGTTTGCCTCCCTGCCCTCTTCAAAATAGGCAGGTACGTCATCAATAATGTCAGAGACATTTTCAATGGGCAGATCATTGTCAATGGGAATGAATTCAGGTTCAGGTGCAATGTCCTGCCCCGTTCCAAAGTCAGTGTTTAGAACAGGTTCTTTACGCTCAACAATGACAGGGGCTGGCGTATGTATTACCGGTTTATCAGCGCGGGCGTTGCTACCTGCTCTCTCATCTACACGCTGAACCTTGCTCAGTGCCGCGATGTCCGTCAACTCGAGATCGTCAGCATCACCATGAGAAGATGACGAGAATAAGGGATCGGTCAGGTCTATGTCAGCGTTATCTGCATCCGACGTATCAACCGTCGCACCCAAGGTTTGAGGCTTGTCACCACGTGCTCGATTCACAATCCAAGTGATGGCCGATAGGGTTTTCTCACCCAGCGTATCGACAATCGTTAACCATGAAATGCCCGTAAACAGCGTAAAACCCGCCGCCCACAGAAACATCAGTACCAACGTGGTACCCAGCACATTAAACAACGGCAAGGAAAGCGCAGTAAGCACATCACCAACCACACCGCCTGAAGAGAAGTACCAGAAATCATCAAAGTTCAGGTCTGCCAAACCGCTACTGGTGAGCAGCAGTAAAACGACACCCAGAATTTTGGTTGCAAGAATAGTGTAATTGAGAGGCTCGCTTTCACCTCTGCGACGAAACACGACCCATCCTGCCAATAAAAGCAAAAATGGCATCGGGTAAGCCAATGTGCCAAGTGCAAAAAAGAAGGTATCCGCGACCCAAGCTCCTGCGCTGCCTGCTGCATTTTGCACAGGACCATCCCAAGCGGTTTGTGACCATGACGGATCGGAAGAATCGTAGCTAAGAAGGGAAACTAGCATGAACACAGCAGACAACAACGCAAGAATCAATGCGCTCTCTTTCAAACGTTGTTTTCCATTTAAACGACGTGAGGTGTCTGTCTGTTTCTGCTCCTGACGCAAGAAGAACTCCATTATCACCTATCTTTCAAAATTTATGCCCCAAGAATGAGCGTTATGGCTTTATACCCAACCAACCTGAAGATGCTCGATTTCAGAGGCCATCAGTGCGTTCAGTTCAAGGCAAATTCTTGTAGGAATAGTCATTCTATTTCACAGGAATTTAACGATGAAGTGGACCACTGAAGGCCTCCCTTCGGGCGAGTTTACTGACGCCATGCTCGGTGTTATCCCTTTTTGACGGAGATCACCTTTTTTTTTGGAGCTCACTACATCGGCAAAGGGACGCCTTAATCATAACGTCAGTCAAGCTCGCTGAATCCTGCATCTTCAGGTTGTTTGGGTATTTAATTATTCATTATTTGCCGAAGGCTCGGAGGAAGAAATGTACGTATTTCCTCTTTCAACGCCCTTTACTTGCAAAAGTGTACACCAAACAAAAAAACAAACCGAGCAGCAAGCTACTCGGTTTGTAGAATATAACACTAATGTAAGCGCTCTTTGTTCGAAGGGTGTGAGCTTTTTAACGCGTTTTGATGACCAAATGGTTAGTTTGCTTCACTTCTTCCATGACCACATAAGTTCGAGTGTCGTTTACGCCTGGTAAACGAAGTAACGTTTCACCCAACAACTTACGGTATGCCGACATGTCCGACACACGGGTCTTCAGCAGGTAGTCGAAATCACCAGATACGAGGTGACACTCTTGGATGTCTTCGAGCTGTTGAACGGCCTTGTTAAACTGTTCAAACACATCCGGTGCGCCACGATTAAGTGTGATTTCAACAAATACCAGCAGTGATGCATCGAGAAACTGAGGGTTCAACAATGCGGTATAACCGCTGATATAGCCTTGTCTCTCTAAACGACGAACACGTTCTAGACAAGGGGTTGGCGACAGTCCCACGCGCTTAGATAGTTCAACGTTTGAAACGCGACCGTCTTTTTGCAGTTCATTAAGGATATTTCTGTCAATGCGATCCAATTCCTTGGAGGGTTTCTTTTTGGCGTCAACCATTTTTTATTCCACCTTATTACTTCCTTGCAATGTAAAATGCCATTTTCGTTAACATAACTTATTTTTTTAGCATCAAATCCGTCTTTTTGCGAACTATACTAGCTCTAAATACAACAATACTACAAAACAACAGCTAATAACTCTAGATTGAAGAGAGGAATCAGGATGATCATTGGTGTACCTAAAGAGATAAAGAACCATGAATACCGTGTCGGCATGGTGCCTGCCAGCGTACGCGAGCTCGTTTCCCATGGCCATTCTGTGCACGTTCAGTCACAGGCGGGAATGGGGATCGGCTTCAGCGATGAAGACTACGTCAACGCTGGGGCTTCTATTCTTCCGAGCGCGGAAGAAGTGTTTGCCACTGCTGAAATGATTGTCAAAGTTAAAGAGCCGCAGGCTGTTGAAAGAGCCATGCTTCGCGAAGGGCAGATATTGTTTACCTATTTGCACCTTGCACCAGATTTTCCACAGACACAAGACCTTATCAAGAGCAAAGCTGTCTGTATAGCCTATGAAACCGTAACAGATTCTAAAGGTAGATTGCCACTTTTGGCGCCGATGTCTGAAGTCGCTGGACGCATGTCTATTCAAGCTGGCGCACAAGCATTGGAGAAATCTCGTGGCGGTGCTGGCATGCTGCTTGGTGGTGTTCCTGGCGTTGAACCCGCGAAAATTGTGGTCTTAGGCGGCGGCGTCGTTGGCTCAAATGCAGCCCGAATGGCGGTTGGTATGCGCGCTGATGTTTCTATTTTGGATCGCAATATTGATACGCTGAGAGCGCTAGATGAAGAGTTTCAGGGCCGTGCAAAAGTCCTCTATTCAACAGAAGAAATTCTTGAAAAACACGTTCTCGCCGCAGATTTGGTCATCGGAGCAGTGCTGATCCCTGGTGCAGCAGCACCAAAGTTGGTAAACGCTGGTCACATCAAACGTATGAAACCGGGCGCTGCCGTTGTCGATGTCGCTATTGACCAAGGCGGTTGCTTTGAAACCTCACATGCCACCACGCATGCAGAGCCAACTTATATTGTTGATGATGTGGTTCACTACTGTGTCGCCAACATGCCAGGCGCAGTGGCGCGCACTTCAACGTTCGCATTAAACAATGCCACCCTTCCTTATATCGTGAAACTGGCAAATATGGGTTACCGCGATGCGTTGCTCAGTGACGAGGGCTTACTAAAAGGCCTGAACGTGATTGACGGCAAAGTGACAATCAAAGAAGTCGCTGAAGCGTTTGATCTTGACTACCTCGACGCTCGCTCGGCTATCTCATAAACCACAATCGAACAAAGCGTAATATGAGATAACATAAATCAATGAAGGGCACCGCATGGTGCTCTTTCTTTACCAACACATTTTCCCTACAATCTCTCTCATTAGATAACACTCAATCCATCCGGAGAAATAATGAGCAACGTAAAGCATTCAAGCCTTCTTATCTTAGGTTCAGGTCCAGCAGGATATACTGCTGCAGTCTATGCTGCTCGCGCTAACCTTAAGCCTGTTATGGTTACTGGCTTACAACAGGGCGGACAGCTCACCACGACAACAGAAGTGGAAAACTGGCCGGGTGATGCAGAGGGTTTAACGGGCCCTGCTCTGATGGAACGCATGAAAGAGCATGCCGAAAAATTTGATACCGAAATCATTTTCGACCACATCAATGAAACAGACCTCACTCAACGTCCTTTCCGCCTGAAAGGCGACAATGCTGAATACACCTGTGATGCGTTAATTATCGCAACAGGTGCTTCTGCTCAGTATCTGGGTATGGAGTCTGAAGAAAACTTCAAAGGTCGTGGTGTTTCTGCGTGTGCAACCTGTGACGGTTTCTTCTACCGTAACCAAAAAGTCGCTGTGATTGGCGGCGGTAACACGGCTGTTGAAGAAGCACTTTATCTGTCAAACATCGCGTCAGAAGTTCACCTTATCCACCGCCGTGACACATTCCGTGCAGAAAAGATTCTGGTTAGCCGTCTGATGGACAAAGTCGAGAATGGCAATATTGTTCTGCACACTGACCGTGTTCTTGACGAAGTGTTGGGCGATGAAATGGGCGTAACAGGTGTTCGCATCAAGGAAACCCAATCTGACGCAACCGAAGATTTGGACGTGATGGGCTTGTTCGTGGCTATCGGTCACAAACCGAACACCGGCATCTTTGAAGGTCAACTTGAGATGCACAACGGCTACATCAAAGTGCAATCTGGCCTTGAAGGTAACGCCACACAAACTAGCGTAGAAGGCGTTTTTGCCGCTGGTGATGTTATGGATCATATCTATCGTCAAGCCATCACATCTGCGGGCACTGGTTGTATGGCCGCATTGGATGCAGAGCGTTTTCTAGACGCGAAAGAAAGCTAACAGTCACTCACGTTTTTAGGCCCAATGATGGGCCTATATTTTTGCCAATTCAGCCTTCCTATCATCCACATTGTCATTATTGCTGTATTGACTACTCGAAACACCGTGGAATAAAAAAACCAAGAAGTAATATGGATAAAAAGAAACAACGCTCGCTCGTCCAGTGGCTAAAAGGACAAAGCAAGCTTGGCAAAACTTGGCTCGTAACTGCAATCGGATTGGCATTTTTGTCCGGTTTATTTTTGATCGCCCAAGCCGCGCTACTCGCAAATATTCTTCATGAACTCATCATTGAGAAAACCGACAAATCCGATATCTGGCTGTCATTCGTAGGACTGGCCATTATCGTTTGCCTTCGCGCAATGTGCAGTTGGGGTAAAGAGCAAGCGGGTTATCGCGCTGGTGAAGCCGTTCGCCTTCATATTCGTCATCTCGTCCTTGATAAACTACAAACACTAGGCCCTGCCACCATTCAAGGAAAGCCTGCTGGCACATGGGCGAGCTTGGTGCTTGAGCAAGTAGAAGAAATGCAGGATTTCTTTGCTCGCTATCTACCCCAAATGGCCATTGCTGGGTTAATCCCCTTGGTGATTTTGGTTGTCGTCTTTCCGCTCAACTGGGCTGCTGGACTGATTTTCTTGCTGACCGCTCCACTGGTGCCTTTTTTCATGGCTCTCGTTGGTATGGGCGCGGCGGATGCGAACAGACGAAACTTTAAGGCACTACAGCGCCTCTCTGGGCATTTTTATGATCGCCTTCGCGGCCTGGCAACCATTCGATTGTTTGACCAAGCGGATGCGGAAAGCAGGCATTTGAAAGTCGCCTCTGAGGACTTTCGTAAGCGCACGATGGAAGTGCTGCGCTTAGCGTTTCTTTCGTCAGCTGTGCTTGAGTTCTTCACCTCGCTATCCATCGCAATCACGGCTGTTTACTTCGGCTTTAGCTACATTGGCGAACTGAACTTTGGCCATTATGGTTTAGGCATCTCGCTATTTATTGGCGTATTTGTGCTGGTTCTTGCTCCTGAGTTTTATCAGCCATTGCGAGATCTCGGCACTTACTATCACGCCAAAGCACAAGCCATTGGCGCGGCGGAATCCATTGTTAATTTCCTCGATGCACAACCTGAGCATCAAGCGTCAGGAGAGGCAAAAATCGCGTCTGATAACATCGAGATCAGTGCAACAGATCTCGAAGTACTCAGCCCAGATGGTGTCGTTCTCGCTGGTCCACTCACATTTAAAATTAAATCTGGTGAGCGAGTCGCGTTGGTCGGCCAAAGTGGTGCGGGGAAAACGAGCCTCATCAATGCCATTCTCGGGTTCCTGCCTTATCGCGGTAGCCTCGTTATCAATGGCACTGAACTGCAAGATGCCGATTTATCACATTGGCGCAAACAAGTCAGTTGGGTTGGACAAAACCCGCAGCTTTTCCACGGCAGCATCAAAGACAACATTTGCTTGTCATCTCCTTTAGCGACAGAGGAACAAATCCAGCGCGTTGCCCAAGCGGCGCACGCCAATGAATTTATTCAGCGTCTAGACCAAGGCTATATGCATTCCGTTGGTGATCGTTCAAGCGGCTTGTCCGTCGGACAAGCTCAACGGATAGCAGTCGCTCGCGCATTGCTACAAGATGGACGGTTCTGGCTATTGGATGAGCCTACGGCAAGCTTGGACGCGTCCAGTGAACGATTGGTGATGGAAAGCTTAGACAAAGCAACCAAAGACACCACCACATTGCTGGTAAGCCACCGCATCGACCAGCTGGCAACGTCTGACAATATTCTAGTCATGAGCAAAGGTAAGCTGGTACAACAAGGCACCTTCGACACGCTCAAGAACGAAGGGCTATTTTCTGAAATGATCCAAGCTGTAGACAGGAGTGACCTTGATGCGTGATCTCATTCCGTTTCTTAGGCTTTACAAAAAACATTGGTTTGGCCTATCGCTGGGCATGCTGTTGTCCTTTGCGACGCTGGCATCTGCAATCAGCCTACTGACGTTATCGGGTTGGTTTATCGCTGCGTCAGCGGTTGCCGGTCTTGCTGCCGCTACCAACTTTAACTACATGTTACCCGCTGCGGGCGTTCGCGGATTTTCTATAGCTCGCACCGCTGGACGCTGGGGTGAGCGCGTTGTCAGCCACAATGCCACATTCAAGCTATTAGCCGATCTGCGAATTTTCTTCTTTGAAAAACTCACGCCGTTGATTCCGGGCAAAGTCGGCAACTTACGTGATGCTGACATCCTCAACCGCTTAGTGGCCGATGTTGACGCCATGGATCATGTCTATTTACGCTTGATCAGCCCTCTATTTGTCGGTGTACTGGGTATATTTTGTGTAAGTGGCTTCCTTTATTGGTTTGACCCAACGCTGGGTATAACACTGGGCCTGATACTCTTATCGCTCATGCTTATCCTCCCTGTGATTTTCTACCGCCTCGGTGAACCACATGGCGTTGGGATCACACGTGCAAAATCGGAACTTCGTGTCTCACTGTTAGATTGGCTTCAAGGCCACGCTGAACTACAGATTTTTGGTGCAGCGGATAGATACCGTGAACGTGCTCATGATGCAGAAGCTCGCCTTCTCGCCGCCCAACGTCGCATGGCAGGCGTCACTGGTCTAGCCAATGGCATGTTGCTCGCAGCAAATGGATTAACCTTGGTGTTGATGCTTTGGATCGCCGCTGACGGTGTTGGTGGGGAATTTCCGAATCCAATGGTTGCAATGGTGGCATTTACAACCATGGCCAGCTTTGAATTGATGATGCCCGTTGCTGGTGCTTTTCAGTATTTAAGCCAAACAATGACATCAGCAAAGCGACTTAACGAAATCATTGAAGCAACGCCAGAGACGGTATTCGATCCGACCGGTTATAACAACACAGCCAAAGGTGACATCAGTTTCAATAACGTTAGCTACACCTATCATGATGCTGACAAGCCTGCTATTGATGGCGTTTCATTAACTATCAAAGCAGGTGAGAAAGTTGCACTCTTGGGGCGCACTGGTTGCGGAAAATCAACCCTGATACAGCTACTAACCCGTTCATGGGATCCGTCACAAGGTGTGATTGAAATTGATGGCCAGCCACTGACTGCATGGAGAGAATCGGCACTAAGAAGCTCAATCGCCGTCGTCAGTCAGCGCGTAGATATTTTTAACGGCGCATTGCGCAATAATCTATCAATGGCGAAGCCTACCGCCACTGACGCTGAACTGATAGCCGTGATTGAACAAGTTGGACTCTCTGATCTGCTTGATGGCCCAGGGTTAGATGTTTGGTTAGGCGATGGTGGTCGTCAGTTATCTGGCGGTGAACGCCGCCGTATTGGGATCGCTCGTGCTTTGTTACGTGATGCGCCGATTTTACTGTTGGATGAACCAACCGAAGGGCTTGATGTAAAAACTGAGCAACATATTCTGTCTTTGCTTCTTGAGCATGCCAAAGGCAAAACTGTATTGTTCATTACTCACCGCTTGGTTGGACTCACACAGATGGATACCGTGTGTTTGATGGACGAAGGGCAGATCATTGAGCAAGGCAGTCACCAAACGTTGAAAGCGGCTGGCGGACGTTATTCGAAGCTGCTCCAGCGTATTCAGTAGTGAGCCTGTGAATTCACAAGCAACCTGACGATGCTTGGATATAGTCAATCTATAATTAGGAAAAAGAGAGCAACGGCTCTCTTTTTTCCACTACAGCACGAATACAATCAAAACTAACGAGTAGTTATGACCATTTATCTACCACCATTAGATGAGAATGATCCGGAGGATTTCCCATCTGTCACCACCGCACTTGAAGAACCTGATGGTTTGCTGGCAATTGGTGGCGATCTCTCGCCACAACGCCTAAGAGCCGCATACGAACGGGGGATATTTCCTTGGTTTGGTGATGATGAACCCTATCTTTGGTGGTCACCGTCAGAACGTGCAGTTATTGACCCGTTAACCTTTGTTCCGAGCAAAAGTCTAAAGAAGTATGCTCGCAAGCAGAATATACGTGTTTCCATGAACTACCGTTTTGATGACGTCATTGAGCACTGCGCCTTGATCAGAGGAGCCCATAACGTTTGGATCACGCAAGAGATGAGAGACGCTTACAAAAAGCTGCACCGTCAAGGTGGCGCGCACAGTGTTGAAGTCTGGCAAGATGACAAATTGATAGGCGGTCTATACGGTGTCAGTATCGGAACACTGTTTTGTGGCGAATCCATGTTTTCACTGGAAACCAATGCGTCCAAGATTGCACTGTGGCGTTTCTGTGAACACTTTAAAAAACACGGTGGCAAACTCATCGATTGTCAGATGATGACTGAGCACCTTGCGACTCTAGGCGCGACACCTCTATCACGACCTGATTTCATTCGAAAACTCGATCAACTCAAACATCGAATGACCGATGCTTCTCTGTTTCAATCTCAATGGATTGATGGTGCAACCCATGCATAAAGCGACACGTTCATTTCGAATTGGTGTCATGCCACCCTCGCCTTGCTCCTACTTACCGGAACGCCAAGAATCGGTCGCCGTCGTTCTCGATGCTGAATTGCATAACATGCCCAGTTACGATGCACTCATTCAATCTGGGTTTCGTCGAAGCGGCGATAACATCTATCGACCTCATTGTGCTGAATGCACAGCTTGCCATTCGCTTCGCGTCGATACTGCCGCATTCACTCCTTCAAAAAGTCAGAAGCGGCAACTCAATCAGCTCAACCGTTTGAATATCAAAATTCAAGATACCTTAGACGACAGTTGGTTTGAACTTTATGAACGCTATATCAATCAACGCCACCAGAACGGTTCGATGTATCCGGCAAACAAACAAGACTTTCTCTCGTTTGTACAAAGCGGTTGGCAGCACTCTAAATATATCCACCTCTTTGATGAAAACACGCTGATCGCCATTGCGGTGACGGATGTCCTCGATCAGGGTTATAGCGCCATTTACAGCTTTTTCGAACCCGACCACCCTTGGTCTTTGGGCTCACTGTGTGTTCTTGCTCAAATTCAATCAGCAAAACAGCAAAACATTCCTTGGCTTTATCTCGGCTTTCAAATCGATGATTGCCCTGCTATGCGATATAAGCAGAAATTCACACCAAATGAGCGCTTCATTGCAGGGGAATGGAAAACGTCAGAACAATGAAGCAACACAAATGACATTCTCCACTCACTCAGGCCTGCTATTTTGCGTCCAAACCACTAACTATTTGGGGCAAACCTTAACCAATCGCTGATTTTTACTAGTCAGTGAGGGTGCAAAGGGGTAAAATTTCCGCCCTGAACTTTACAGACTTAACGAATCAAGGCATTATCTGCCAGTCAAAAAATGGCTGATTGATAGCCTAAGAGGATTAAATGGCAAAAGAAGACGTAATTGAATTGCAAGGTACCGTACTGGACACCCTGCCAAACACCATGTTTCGCGTAGAACTAGAGAACGGCCACGTAGTCACTGCTCACATCTCTGGTAAGATGCGCAAAAACTACATCCGTATCCTGACTGGTGACAAAGTTACCGTTGAAATGACTCCTTACGACTTGTCGAAAGGACGCATTATCTTCCGCGCGCGCTAATCCTCACGTCTCGCGAACACGAAAAACCCGGCCATAGGCCGGGTTTTGTCATTTGTGAATCGTGATTAATCGTGAAATGTGTAGCCGACGATTACGCCGGCTCCATTTCATCACTGAAGCTAAATGTCAGCGCATCATTTTTCAGATCCACTTTCACCGTGCCACCATTCACCAAGCAGCCAAACAGTAGTTCATTTGCTAGGTTTTTCTTAACATGCTCTTGCATCACACGAGCCATTGGACGAGCGCCCATTGACTTGTCGTAGCCTTTCTCAGCCAACCAAAGCTTCGCTTTATCCGTCACTTCTAGCGACACGCCACGAACATCCAATTGCGCCTGAAGCTCAACAACAAATTTATCCACCACTTGAAGAATGACGTCTTTGTCGAGATGGTTAAACCATATGATGTTATCAAGGCGGTTTCGGAATTCTGGTGAGAATACCTTCTTAATTTCAGCTATCGCATCATGGCTATGATCTTGCTGAATCAAACCAATAGACTTGCGCACGGTTTCCGTCACGCCAGCATTGGTTGTCATTACAAGGATCACATTACGGAAATCCGCCTTACGACCATTGTTGTCTGTGAGCGTACCGTTATCCATAACTTGAAGAAGCAGGTTGAATACATCTGGGTGAGCTTTCTCAATCTCATCAAGAAGAACAACACTATGCGGATGCTTAATCACTGCATCGGTCAGCAAGCCACCTTGGTCATAGCCCACGTAGCCTGGAGGTGCACCGATCAAACGGCTTACCGTGTGACGCTCCATGTACTCGGACATATCAAAGCGTTGAAGCTCAATGCCCATTGCACGCGCCAGCTGCACCGTCACTTCTGTTTTACCTACCCCTGTTGGGCCAGCAAACAAGAATGAACCCACAGGTTTGTTTTCAGCGCCAAGACCTGCACGGCTAAGCTTAATCGCTTCACATAGCGCGCCAATCGCATCGTCTTGTCCAAAGACCAGCATCTTCAACTTCTGTTCGAGTGACTTAAGCACTTCTCTATCCGTCGAAGATACTGACTTCTCGGGAATACGAGCCATCTTAGCGATCATGTTTTCGATATCGCCAACGCCGACCGTTTTCTTGCGCTTATTCGCAGGCGCCAAACGACAACGTGCACCAGCCTCATCGATAACATCAATAGCTTTGTCAGGTAGATGGCGGTCATTGATGTACTTCGCCGACAGCTCGACAGCCGCACGAATCGCTTTGGTAGTGTAGCGAACCTCATGATGCGCTTCGTATTTAGGTTTCAAGCCCATCAAAATCTTCGTAGTGTCATCCAGCGAAGGCTCAATAACATCGATTTTTTGGAAACGACGGGCTAACGCACGCTCTTTTTCAAAAATACTGCTGTATTCCTGATAGGTCGTAGAGCCAATGCAGCGCAGTTTACCGCTCGATAGCAATGGCTTGATGAGATTTGCAGCGTCAACTTGACCGCCAGATGCAGCTCCCGCACCAATAATGGTATGGATCTCATCAATAAATAGAACGGCGTGTTCTTCTTTTTCAAGCTGTTTCAAAATGCCTTTGAAGCGCTTTTCAAAATCACCGCGGTATTTCGTACCCGCGAGTAACGAGCCGATGTCTAGTGAGTAGATGACGCAGTTCTGAATAATTTCAGGTACTTCACCTTCAACAATGCGCCAAGCAAGCCCTTCAGCGATTGCAGTTTTACCCACACCCGCTTCCCCCACTAGCAATGGGTTATTTTTACGGCGACGACAAAGCACCTGAATCGTTCGCTCAAGCTCCTTGTCGCGTCCAATCAGCGGATCGATACCACCGACACGGGCAAGTTGGTTTAAGTTAGTAGCGAAGTTCTCAAGGCGTTCTTCGCCTCCTTCCACCGCAGCTTCTTCAGAGGAGAGATCAGCACCCGGCAATTCTTCATCATTGTTAGACGATTTCGTTGTACCGTGTGAAATGTAGTTAACGACATCAAGTCGACTAATGTCATTCTTCTTGAGCAAGTAAGCCGCGTGCGATTCCTGCTCGCTAAAAATAGCTACAAGGACATTCGCACCACTTACTTCACTTCGACCAGAAGACTGAACATGGAATACAGCACGTTGAAGAACACGTTGGAAACTCAACGTCGGTTGGGTTTCACGATTATCGTCATCAACGGGGATGAGCGGAGTGGTCTGTTCGATGAATGCTTCTAGCTCTTTTCTTAAAGCATCGAGGTCTGCGCGGCACGCAAGCAAAGCTTCACGAGCAGCCACATTTTCCAGAAGCGCCAGTAGTAGATGTTCTACCGTCATGAACTCATGACGTTTTTCACGTGCTCTTGCAAAAGCCCCGTTCAGGCTCGCTTCGAGTTCTTTATTTAGCATAAGGCACCTCCCTCAAAAACCACATTATGGTGTGCCGGAGAAAAACCAGTTCTCCTTCTTAGGCTTTCTCCATTGTGCACAGCAATGGGTGTTGATGTTCTTTCGCATACATCATTACTTGGGCGACTTTCATCTCAGCGACTTCGGCACTGAAAACACCGCAGACCGCCTTTCCTTCGTAATGCACAGCCAACATCAACTGTGTTGCTCTCTCTATGTCCATGGAGAAAAACCGTTGTAACACGTCTACAACAAACTCCATGGGGGTGTAGTCATCGTTATTCAACATCACTTTATATAAGGATGGTGGTTTTACTTTGGTTTCTTCCGCTTCTTTTACATCTGAATCCGGAACTATCCATTCGTACTTTTTGCTCATAACTGCTTACAATCTTTAAGGTAGCTCAAGTGTTCTTTACAAAACAATGTTTTATACGTCAGGTTTGCAGATTGAGATATCAAACACAAGATTTGCTACCACTACTTAAAACGTAATCCACAGATTGTATTCCAGCAACCAAAACAATACTACGTTGCCAGAACCTACTTGCTGAATTTCAGCCTGCCCTACCCAATATGAGGTCACAGCCCCAACATTGCAACGTTGTGATTCACGATTTGTCATCCAAAGCACATCAACACATATGCAATCGCTTGTGTCAAAAATTCCATACAAAACATAGGTAGAAAAAACGTCTCATAAAAGGAGTATTGTCTTATTTGTTATAAAGTTAATTTTCGTCGTTAATGGTCAGGCGTAAGTTATTCACTCAGGCAATATATAAAAGTAGGTGTATCTTACAATTAATTCACCAAGACTGATAACCATGTCAATAACCATAACTTTCAATGGAATATAACCACTTCCAGCAGTCAACATCAGGCATATCATTGTGTTTACAACTGATGAGGTTGTAAATAAATTGGGCAACCAAAAGTCTCACCAATGAAATATGAATATATTTATGAAACAGTTCCTACCAAAATGATACTCACATCATCCTTCCGTAACATCGCTGGTTATTTTTATTAAAATGTTGTTATATAGGCTTTAAGAGGCTTGACTGTCTAAATCTTTCTACTAGAGTGGGAATTGAAGTAAAAACATACAGCATCAATTACGATTGAGTAACATGATTGCAAATGTTGGTTTTACTCATAGTTATGCAATTTGAATGCAAGAGGGATGTTTCGCATGGCAACTGGTACAGTTAAATGGTTTAACAATGCTAAAGGGTTTGGTTTCATCTGCCCTGACGAAGGTGACGGAGATATTTTTGCGCACTACTCGACGATACAGATGGATGGTTATCGCACTTTGAAAGCGGGTCAAACCGTGAATTATGAAGTGCAAGAAGGTCCGAAAGGCTATCACGCTAGTGAAATTGTTCCAGTAGAAAACGAAGCCCTAAAATAAAATAGCGTTACTACAATCTTTTTGCTGCCCGAAGGTCGACATTTTAAAGAGCGAACATATGTTCGCTCTTTTTGTTTTTGAACCCTCCCATATTGCGCTTCAACGTCCTAGGATGGCCACTCTTTTACCCCGCAACCTTTTCCGCCCTACTCTCATGACTGCTCTGTGCACGGCAAGACCATTTAAAACACTGCATAAATAGCACTTCGTCGTGTCTCTCATGACATACCAAATGCTCGCATCAACACCCTTATGAGGCCACTTTAGCTGGGGTGATTATCACGATGCTCAAAGAGAGTTTAATTAAGACACACTTGATATCCCCACGCTCCCAGAAGATATAGAGTTCAGATTGCTGAGGTATAGACATAAAAAAACCCAGCCGAAGCTGGGTTTTTAATCAACTCACCAAAAATTACATTTGGTCAATCATGTCTTGTGCAAACTCTGAACACTTACGTAGTGTCGCGCCGTCCATTTGACGTTCGAAATCGTAAGTCACAGTCTTGTTGCTGATCGCTTTTTCCATTGAAGAAATGATCAGGTCTGCCGCTTCAGTCCAACCTAGGTGGCGAAGCATCATTTCAGCAGACAGAATCAAAGAACCAGGGTTAACCTTGTCCTGACCTGCGTACTTAGGTGCAGTGCCGTGCGTTGCTTCAAACAGTGCAATGCCGTCACCGATGTTTGCACCCGGTGCGATACCGATACCACCAACCTGTGCAGCAAGTGCATCAGATACGTAGTCACCGTTTAGGTTCATGGTTGCAATCACATCATACTCTGCTGGGCGCAGAAGGATTTGCTGTAGGAACGCATCTGCAATCACATCTTTGATGATGATCTCGTTGCCAGTGTTTGGGTTTTTCATCGTCATCCATGGACCACCGTCCAACAACTCTGCACCAAACTCTTCTTTAGCAACTTCGTAGCCCCAATCTTTGAAGGCACCTTCGGTGAACTTCATGATGTTGCCTTTGTGAACCAATGTCATTGAATCACGATCGTTGTCGATGGTGTACTGGATTGCTGCACGAACAAGACGCTTAGTACCTTGCTCAGAAACAGGCTTGATACCAATACCACATTCCTCGTCAAAACGGATTTTCGTTGCACCCATTTCTTCTTTCAGGAATTTGATGACCTTGTCAGCTTCAGCAGTGCCGGCTTTAAACTCAACACCTGCATAGATGTCTTCTGAGTTTTCACGGTAGATAACCATGTCAGTCAGCTCTGGTTGCTTCACTGGGCTTGGTACACCAGCAAAGTAACGAACAGGGCGAGCACAGATGTACAGGTCAAGCTCTTGACGCAATGCAACGTTCAGTGAACGAATACCGCCGCCTACAGGGGTCGTCAATGGGCCTTTGATTGATACTTTGTATTCACGAATAAAATCTAGTGTTTCAGTAGGCAGCCACTGGTCTTCACCGTAAACCTGCGTTGACTTCTCACCAGTGTAGATTTCCATCCAGGAGATCTTACGGTCACCGCCGTAAGCTTTTTCTACTGCCGCATCAACAACGTTGATCATTGCAGGGCTAACATCAATACCAATGCCGTCACCTTCAATGTAAGGAATGATTGGATTGTTAGGAACGACTAACTTGCCGTTTTCGACTGCAATCTTCTCACCTGCTGGTACGACTACTTTGCTTTCCATTTAATTCTCCTAGCGTCCATTTTCTATTTAGCGCTCACCAAACAGAACAATTTGCCGTCGTGCCTCTGTACAATCACCACATCATTATTGAGCCAATGATCTGATGTAGCACGTCAGGTAATTGTTCTGCTTGGTATAACATGCGAGCAAAAGAATACTGCAATTCCCGCAACACGCCAATCACATTATTCCATGTATAATACCAAGGTCTCATTTGTAACCAGACCTGATTGACAGTACTCCATGACGTTTAAAACTACATCGAAAAGAAGCGTGACTAAGCCCGCTTCAAACCCTAATTTCCGACGCACTTCACGCCGCCGGACCGATAAACCTGCAAAGCCTAAAGGGCCGACCAAAGTCATCATATTCAATAAACCTTTCAACACGCTGACACAGTTCACCGGAGAGCCTAATGATTCAACCTTGGCAGACTTTATTCCTGTCAAAGATGTGTATGCGGCTGGCCGATTAGACAAAGACAGCGAAGGGCTGCTTGTGTTGACGAATGACGGCATCTTACAAGCTCGCCTCACCCAACCTAAATCCAAGTCACCCAAAGTCTATTGGGTGCAAGTAGAAGGCATTCCTTCCGTCGAAGCCGTCAAACAGCTCCGTGAAGGCGTAGAACTTAATGACGGCTGGACGCTACCTGCTGGTGTGGAAATCATGGAGGAGCCGGAACTGTGGGAACGAAACCCGCCGATTCGTCATCGTCCTTCAGTGCCAACCACGTGGTTAGCTATCACGCTTGAGGAAGGCCGAAATCGTCAAGTTCGCCGCATGACTGCAGCGATCGGTCACCCAACCTTACGCCTAGTGCGATATCAAATGGCGGGTTGGACGGTAGAAGGACTGCAACCGGGTGAATGGAAAGAGGTTTCACCGCCCCAAAAACAATGAAAATGTGATTGAGTTCTCATCTGTAACAGCGCAAAGGATTCTGGTAAACTCTGCCACCGATTTAATTGGAGCTAGAAATTTCGTCATGTCAGATAACAGCAGCAAAAAAGTTATTGTCGGTATGTCCGGCGGCGTCGACTCCTCAGTGTCCGCCTATTTACTGAAGCAACAAGGCTATCAGGTAGAAGGCCTTTTCATGAAAAACTGGGAAGAAGACGACAACGACGAGTACTGTTCGGCAGCGGAAGATCTGGCCGATGCACAAGCCGTTTGTGACAAGCTTGGTATTGAGATGCACACCATTAACTTTGCAGCTGAATACTGGGATAACGTCTTTGAGCACTTCCTGACCGAATACAAGGCAGGGCGCACTCCAAACCCCGACATCCTTTGCAACAAAGAAATCAAGTTCAAAGCCTTCTTGGAATTTGCCGACGAAGTGCTAGAAGCAGATTACATTGCAATGGGTCACTACGTTCGTCGCTCCTTCCCGACACAGGAAGGCGAAGCTGTGCAAATGTTGCGTGGCGTTGATAACAACAAAGACCAAAGCTACTTCCTTTATACCTTGAGCCATGAGCAAGTTGCGCGCAGCCTGTTCCCGGTAGGGGAATTGGAAAAGCCTGAAGTTCGCCGCATTGCGGAAGAACAAGGTCTGATCACTGCTAAGAAGAAAGACTCGACGGGTATTTGCTTCATTGGCGAGCGTAAATTCACCGACTTCTTATCAAAATATCTACCCGCACAGCCGGGTGTGATTGAAACCACTGAAGGTCAAGCCATTGGTGAACACCAAGGTTTGATGTACCACACGTTAGGCCAGCGCAAAGGCCTTCACATTGGTGGTCAAAAAGGCGGTGGCGGCCTAGAAGCTGCTTGGTATGTGGTCGACAAAGATGTTGAACGCAATGTGTTGATTGTTGCTCAAGGCCATGATCACCCACGTCTATTTTCAAAAGGACTGGTAGCGGCTCAGCTGCATTGGGTCGATCGTAAAGTGATTACCGAACCATTGAAGTGCACCGTAAAAACACGATACCGCCAACAAGACATATCATGTACCATCGAGCCCATTGATGGAGACCAGATCAAAGTTATCTTTGATGAACCGCAAGCAGCGGTAACGCCTGGTCAATCCGCGGTATTTTATTCCGGTGATGTTTGCCTAGGTGGCGGCATCATCGAGCAGCGAATTTAAGGAGCAATCGTCAGTGGCTAATACTTTATTTGATCGAACAATCGCGTTCGCAAGTATCTGTCAATCCGTCAAATTAGTGCAGGAAGTGTCGCGCACAGGTACCTGTGATGCCGACGCACTGAGCGCCAGTTTGAAGAGTATTATCGTCACTAACCCCGCTTCTACACTGGAGGTTTTCGGCAACGAAGAAAGCCTCACAGTGGGTTTGAATACGCTCATTGGTGAACTGGACAACAGTCCCGGTGGCAGTGAGCTGACTCGTTACCTTATCAACTTACTTGCGTTGGAACGCAAACTCTCTGGTCGCCGCGATAGCCTCGCGCAATTGGGAGACCGCTTAGAGACCGTCCAGCGCCAAGTGCAACACTTTGACCTGCTTGATGAACAAATGATAAGCAACCTTGCCAGTGTTTATTTGGACACGATTAGCCCATTGGGCCCGCGTATTCAAGTGACTGGCAACCCAGCCCAACTGCAGCAAACTGGCGTTCAACATCGCGTGAGAGCATTGCTGCTTTCCGGGATCCGCAGCGCTGTGCTTTGGCGTCAGGTTGGCGGCAAGCGCCGTCATCTTATCTTTGGCCGCAAACAAATGATTGAGCAGGCCAAAATCATCTTAGCCCGAAATTCGTAATAATAATTCAGGAGAGAGACCATGGAACTGTCAGCACTGACAGCTGTTTCACCGGTGGATGGCCGTTACGGAACGAAAACGATTGCGTTGCGTTCAATCTTCAGTGAGTTTGGCTTATTGAAGTACCGCACAATCGTAGAAGTTCGTTGGTTGCAAAAACTGGCAGCAACAGATGCTATCAAGGAAGTACCTGCGTTCAGCGCAGAAGCAAACGCGCTTTTAGACCAAATCGCTGCTGAGTTCAGCGAAGCTGATGCACAACGCATCAAAGACATCGAGCGCACCACCAACCACGACGTTAAAGCGGTTGAGTATTTCCTGAAAGAAAAAGTCGCTGGCAATGCCGAGTTGAACGCGGTTAACGAGTTCATCCACTTTGCATGTACTTCAGAAGACATCAACAACACCTCACACGCATTGATGCTTAAAGAAGCTCGTGATGAAGTGATTCTGCCAGAAATTCGCAACGTAATTGATGCGATCAAAGCACTGGCTGTTGAATATCGCGAAGTGCCTCTTCTGTCTCGTACACACGGTCAACCAGCCTCTCCTTCTACCATGGGTAAAGAGATGGCTAACGTTGCATACCGCATGGAACGTCAGTACAAGCAAATCGAAAACGTTGAAATCCTTGCGAAAATCAACGGCGCTGTCGGTAACTACAACGCACACATCTCTGCTTACCCAGAAGTGGATTGGCATGGTTTCAGTGAAGAGTTCATCACTGAATCGCTTGGCGTAACGTGGAACCCTTACACAACGCAAATCGAACCGCATGATTACATCGCAGAATTGTTCGATGCAGTTGCACGTTTCAACACCATCTTGATCGACTTCGATCGTGATGTGTGGGGCTACATCGCACTGGGTCACTTCAAGCAAAAAACCATTGCTGGCGAAATTGGTTCTTCAACCATGCCGCACAAAGTCAACCCAATCGATTTCGAAAACTCAGAAGGCAACCTAGGTCTAGCGAACGCAGTATTTGGCCACTTGGCGCAAAAACTGCCAATTTCTCGCTGGCAGCGTGACCTGACTGACTCAACGGTACTTCGTAACCTTGGCGTTGGCGTAGGTTACGCAATCATTGCATACACCTCGACCCTAAAAGGCATCAGCAAGCTGGAAGTTAACCAAGCTGCGCTTGAAGCGGAACTCGACAGAAACTGGGAAGTATTGGCAGAGCCAGTACAAACTGTGATGCGTCGTTACGGTATCGAGAAGCCATACGAGAAGCTGAAAGAGCTAACACGCGGTAAGCGTGTAGACGGCGAAGGCATGCGTGCATTCATCGATGGTCTGGATCTTCCTGAAGACGAGAAAGTACGTCTGAAGCAAATGACCCCAGCAAACTACATCGGCGATGCGATTAAGCTGACCGATCAGCTGTAAGCGATTGTTCTTTCTGCCACTGCGCGCAGATTGATTGAAGCCCGGTTCTGCCGGGCTTTTTATTTCTCTCGCGTCTCTGCATATTCACCATGCTTGGGTATATACCCAATCAACCTGAATCCTGCATCTTCAGGTTGTTTGGGTATATACTTGAGCCCATTCTTAGAAAACTGCACACCCTTATGTATCAGTTAAATTTCGATCTAAACGCGTTCCTATCAACACACTGGCATAAAAAGCCAACCATCATTCGCAACGGTTTCGTTGAGTTTGATGACCCAATCACGCCAGACGAGTTGGCTGGATTGGCGATGGAAGAAGAAATCGATTCACGCTTTGTGACGAACCTCGATGGCAACTGGCAAGCCCAGCACGGCCCTTTTGAGAATTTCGATGACTTCCCAGACACCCACTCTCAACTGATCATTCAAGCGGCGAACCACTGGCACCCAGGGTTACGTGAATTGGCAGAACCCTTCCGTGTGTTGCCAAACTGGTTGTTTGACGACGTGATGATCTGTTTATCTATGCCCAATGGCGGCGTAGGTCCACACATCGATCAATACGATGTGTTCATCATTCAAGGTATGGGCAAACGTCGCTGGCGCGTGGGCGACAAAGGCGAATACAAAGACGCTAACCACCACACAGGTTTACGTCAAATTGAAGGCTTCGACCCTATCATTGATGAAGTGCTAGAGCCGGGCGATATTCTGTATATCCCACCAGGTTTCCCACACGAAGGGAACACCATCGATGTATCCATGAGTTACTCAATTGGTTACCGTTCGCCGAAGAAGCTAGAGCTTCTAAGCGGCTTTGCAGACTACGTGCTGACCAACGAGTTGGGTGATATTCACTACTACGATCCCAACCTGCAAACTCGCGATGAACACGGCATGATCCCAACCGCTGAATTTGACGCGTTGAACAACATGCTGATGAAGCTGTTGAACGACCCGAAAGCCAAATCACGCTGGATGGGCGAGCAACTGAGCCAGTCGCGCCATGAACTCGATATTATGCCTGCAGAGCCACCATGGGCTGCGGATGAGCTATTCCAATTCATGGATGAAAACTTGGTGCTTGAAAAGGTTTCTGGCCTAAAAGCGCTATACCATGAAGACGACCTGTCGGTGATTTTCCTGAACGGCGAGTCCATTGAACTGCCTGAAGGCTGCGAGGCCGCTGCACGCGTACTTTGTGACCAAGAAGCATTCTCTGGCGAAGACCTTGGAGACATTGCGTCAAATCCTGCGTTGCTGGCACTCCTGCTGAGCCTGTGCAACCAAGGTTACTGGTACCCACAGGCCTAAGCCTGAATGTCGTACAGAAAAAACACCTAAGAAAAAGCCTTCCATGCGGAAGGCTTTTTTGTCTTTGACGAACTGCTATGACTCGCTGAGTGTCACTTTATCGGTGTTCGTGTCTACAAGTGAACCTGCAAGCAAGATACCGCATGAACATCCGAACCTAGCAATGTTGGTCGTTTCTGGGCACATGTTTCCGTAGCTTGAGGGCAACGGGTGCGGAACACGCAGCCCGACGGCGGGTTCATCGGTGATGGCAACTCGCCTTCCAACATTTGAATTTTCTTGTTCCGCTCTTTGATAGGATCCGGAATAGGAACCGCAGACATAAGTGCGCGTGTATAAGGGTGCTGAGGGTCGCTAAACAACGACTTACCTTCTGCCAACTCAACCGCATTACCCAGGTACATGACCAATACGCGGTCAGAAATGTGTTTCACCACAGACAAGTCATGCGCAATGAAAATCAGGCTCAAGCCCATTTCTTGTTGCAGTTCTTTCAGCAGATTCACAACCTGCGCTTGAATTGACACATCAAGTGCCGACACCGGCTCATCACAAATAACCAACTTAGGTTTTAAGATAAGTGCGCGCGCAATACCAATACGCTGACACTGTCCGCCAGAGAACTCATGCGGATAGCGGTTAATCACGTTAGGCAACAAACCCACACGCGTCATCATGGCTTGGACTTGCGCCTTCACTTCATCTTTAGATAGCTCAGGATAGAAGGTCTTTAATGGCTCAGCAATGATGTCACCGACGGTCATACGCGGGTTCAACGATGCCAACGGATCTTGGAAAATCATTTGAATTTCTTTGCGTTTTTCACGCAAATCATTTCCGCCGAGTTTGGTCAGATCTTGCCCTAGCCAAACCACTTCACCTTCTGTCGCTTCGACCAAGCCAATCACAGCACGAGCAAAGGTGGATTTACCACAACCCGACTCGCCCACGACGCCCAGCGTTTCACCTTCATATAGTTTGATATTGACGCCATCAACGGCTTTCAATACGGCTGGTTTAGCCCAAGGCCACGGAGATTTGGCGGCAATATTGAAGTGAACTTTTAGATCTTTGATATCAAGCAGAAGCTTTTTTTCTACAGCACTCATTACCAAGCTCCTACATCAGAAAAACACGCACGAAGACGGCCATTTTCATAAGGCGTCAATATCGGTGATTCAGTTTTACAACGATCGGTCACACGGTGACAGCGGTCTTGGTAAGGACAACCTGGTGGCAGTTTCATTAGGTTTGGCGGATTACCCGGAATGGTAGGCAATACATCGCCTTCCACATCCAAACGTGGGATCGCTTTGATGAGTCCTTCCGTGTACGGGTGGCTAGGCGTATAGAAAATCTCGTCTACCTTGCCATATTCCATGGTGCGTCCTGCATACATCACCAGTACTTTGTCACACGAACCGGCAACCACACCGAGGTCATGGGTGATCATAATGATGGACGTGTTGAACTCTGACTTAAGTTCATTCAAGAGTTCCATGATCTGTGCTTGTACTGTCACATCTAGTGCTGTCGTGGGTTCGTCAGCAATCAATAGCTTGGGACGACACAACAATGCCATAGCGATCATCACACGTTGACGCATACCCCCCGAGAACTCATGGGGATACATAGTGATTCGCTTGCGTGCTTCTGGGATTTTCACCGCTTCCAGCATGCGAACGGATTCTTCAAACGCTTCCGCTTTACTCATGCCTTTGTGCAGCATAAGCACTTCCATCAACTGGTCACTGACTTTCATGAACGGATTCAGCGACGTCATTGGGTCTTGGAAAATCATCGCAATCTGTTCAGCACGAATCTTATTCAGCGCTTTCTCAGGCAAGTTGAGAATTTCATTCCCTTCGAATTTAGCACTGCCTTTAATCACACCATTTTTCGCAAGCAGCCCCATGATAGCAAACACGGTTTGGCTCTTGCCTGAACCTGACTCTCCGACAATACCCAGCGTTTCACCACGCTCAAGAGAAAAATTCAAATCATTCACTGCGGTGACAAAACCATCTTGGGTTTTAAACTCTACGCGCAGATCTTTAACATCTAATAGGCTCATACTTCCTCCTTATCGATCCTTAGGATCCAACGCGTCACGAAGACCATCACCCACATAGTTGAAGCACAACAAGGTGGTTACCATGAACAAGGTTGGGAAGGTTAACTGCCAAATAGCCACTTCCATCGTCTGCGAACCTTCTTGAAGCAAAGCGCCCCAACTGGTCATCGGCTCTTGTACGCCTAATCCCAAGAAGCTCAAGAATGACTCAATCAAAATCATGCTTGGAATAAGCAGCGTTGAGTAAACAGCAACGATACCTAGCACGTTCGGAATGATATGACGAAGGATGATGTTCTTTGTACTTACGCCACTAACGTGCGCCGCTTCAATAAACTCTTTGTTTCGCAGGCTCAGTGTCTGACCACGGACAATTCGAGCCATATCGAGCCAAGCGATTGCACCAATTGCGACAAATATCAGGAATATATTTCGACCAAAGAATGTCACTAAAACGATCACTAGGAACATGAACGGGATAGCATTCAGGATTTCCAGAGCACGCATCATCACGCGGTCAGTTCTGCCACCAATGTAACCCGATGTCGCACCATAGACCGTACCAATCAGCACAGCAACCAACGCCCCCATCAAGCCAACCATCAGCGAGATTTGACCACCGATCAAAGTACGAACATATAAGTCACGTCCCAATGCATCCGTTCCAAAGATATGCCCTTCCGCACCCAGTGAAGGTGCAGCATGCATTGCATACCAGTCCGTATCATCAAAAGCGTATGTCGCAAAGAATGGTCCCACAATGACCCATGCCGTAATGCACACCAGAATAAACAAGCTGGTCATTGCCGCTTTGTTTCGCATGAATCGAATACGCGCATCCTGCCAAAGGCTTCTTCCTTCTACTTCCAGTTGCGCAGAGAAATTGTCGAGAGCTTCGTTATTTTCTTCTCTTTTCAATAGCATAATCTAAACCTCAATAACGAATCTTTGGATCTAACCACGCCAACAAAATATCAACAATGGCGTTAAAGATAATGAACAGCGCACCCATTAAGATGGTGATACCCATGACCAGTGAATAGTCTCGGTTAAACGCAGCGTTCACAAACAGCTTCCCTATACCGGGTAAACCAAAGATGGTTTCGATAACAACAGAACCGGTAATGATGCCCACAAATGCTGGACCCATGTAAGAAACAACGGGTAGCAAAGCAGGACGCAACGCGTGCTTGACCACGATGTAACTCATGCCTAAGCCTTTCGCTTTTGCGGTACGGATAAAGTTGCTGTTTAAGGTTTCAATCATGCTTCCGCGAGTAATACGCGCAAAAGTCGCAATATAGAGGAATGACATCGCCACTATCGGCAAAATCATGTATTGGATTGCACCGCCGTTCCAACCACCAGCAGGGAACCAACCTAGTCCAATTGAGAAGATATAAATCAGTACTGGGGCAAGCACGAATGAAGGCAGAACAACCCCGAACATCGATGTGGACATAATGACATAATCGACCCACGTATTTTGCCGCAGTGCCGCTATCGTACCTATCGTTACCCCAACCACGACAGTCAGAATAAACGCGAAGAATCCTACCTTCGCAGAAACGGGTAGCGCAGTCCCAACCAATTCATTGACCGTATAATCTTTATATTTAAATGATGGGCCAAAATCGCCTTGAAGCACGTTGCCAAGGTAAGTGGTGTATTGCTCTGAAAGCGGCTTATCAAAACCATACTTGGCATTGATGTTTTGCATGACTTCTGGGGGCAATGGTTTTTCTGATGTGAATGGATTTCCTGGAGCGAAGCGCATCAAGAAAAATGAAATCGTAATCAACACCAACAACGTTGGTATCGCTTCCAAAATACGAGTAAAAATCAATCGAAACATAAAGCATCCTACTTATGTTCAAAAAAGCATGCGTCTGCAGTTCACTGCAGACGCATGAAACTACTTTTTAATTATTCTGCAATGATGTACATGTCTTTCGAGTAGAGACTGTCTTGCGGGTTTTTCTCAGGGTAACCACCAACGTTTGGCTGAACCTGACGCGCTTTCACGTATTGGAAGATAGGTGCGATAGGCATATCTTTCGCCAGTTCAGCTTCTGCAATCGCATAGAATGCATTGCGTTCTGCTTCTGACTTAGCCACCGTCATCGCGTCATCCATCGCCTTGTCATATACCGGGCTTGAGTATTTCTGGTCATTGTTGCCATTACCCGTTTTTGCAATTGCAAGGAATGCAGACGCTTCATTGTAATCCGCACACCAACCTGCACGGCGTACATCAAAGTTGCCTTGCTTGCTGTTGTCCAAGTAGGTTTTCCACTCTTGGTTTTCCAGCGTCACATCAACATAGTTGCCCAGCGATTTTTTCCACATTGATTGGATGGCAACTGCCGTTTTCTTGTGGTTTTCACTGGTGTTGTAAAGCAGGGTGAAATCAAGAGGATTGCCCGCACCAAAACCTGCAGCTTCTAGAAGTTTTTTCGCTTCTTGTACACGTTCTTTTTGTGACAACGTCGCGTACTCAGGTTGGTCTGGTGAAAACCCAGTGATACCGCTGTGAGTCAAAGCATATGCTGGTGTTTGGCCCTGTCCCCAAATTGCGCCTGCGACAATGTCGCGGTCAATCGAGTAAGACAGTGCTTGGCGAACACGCACATCATTAAATGGTGCTTTCTGCGTATTGAAGCCGTAGTAGTAAGTACATAGGTACGGAGAAATTGCGACGGTTTCAGAATAATCTTTCTTCAAACGACGGAACTGTTCGTTTGGAATTTCATCCGTCATGTGAATTTCACCAGATAGGAAACGGTTCATTTCCGCATTCTGGTTTTCGATTGGCAGGAAGGTTACTTTGTTGATAACTGTGCTGTCGTTATCCCAGTACTGCTCGTTACGCTCTAGAACAATTTTTTCGTTAACGATCCAATCTGATAACGTATATGCGCCGTTACTTACATAATTTTCAGGCTTGGTCCATGAGTTACCATGCTTTTCAACCGTCGCTTTATGCACTGGATACATGGTGGTGTGGGCGAGCATTTTCACAAAGAAAGGAAGTGGAACTTCGGTTTCAATAACCAGCGTTTGGTCATCAATCGCTTTCACGCCCAGCTCATCAACTGGCTTGTTCCCCGCAATAATATCTTTCGCACCCTTCATCTGAGTTTTTTCGATATACCACGAGTATGGAGATGCTGTTGTTGGATCAACAACGCGCTTAAAGCTGAATTCAAAATCGTGCGCAGTAACTGGGTCTCCATTTGACCACTTAGCGTCTTTGCGGATTTTAAATGTGAAGGTTTGGTTGTCTTCAGTAGACCATGACTCTGCGATACCAGGTGATGTTGAACCTTCGGCATCTTGAATCACGAGACCTTCCATTAGGTCACGAAGAACATGAGATTCAGGTACGCCTTCCGTTTTATGAGGGTCAAGCGAAGCGACTTCCGTGCCGTTTCCTCGAACAAGCTCTTGAACGGGTGCCAGTTTAACGTCAGCAGGCACATCCGCTGCTACCGCTGAAAGTGACGTTGTTGCTACTGCCATACCTGCGCCTAAAAGTAGCGCCTGAGTGATTTTGTTCTTATACATGCAGATACTCCAATTTATCCTTTGCTTGCATCCATGACACTCTCCGACACGCTTAAATCGAGACGAAAACTAAGTTGCGTTTCACCTAAATAATTCAGTGGACGACGGAGAATTGCTTGGAACATTACCAAGCATCAAAGTATTTTGCCACAAAATCGACAAAAAAAGTCACATAAAACCAACGTAGAGACAATAAGTAGCACATTACACTAACTCTATGCGTGTGATTGAACGGATACTTCAACGTTAAGGCTTATGAAAGTATAAAATTGCAGGAATCACCCATAAAGGACAATTTATAAGCAGAATAATTTGATGTTATCGGTAAATTTCACGATATAAATCCATATTTGGTAACAATTAAAACATATAAACCCGAATCAATTTTCACTATTTGTGCATAAATAACCACTATATTGTAATGGGTATCTCATTGGCTCAGTCTTGATCTTTCGCAATCATACGTGACGAAATGAGTGATGATTTCCTTGGTACTCTCAACGTGCCAACGGTCAGATAATGATAATAAAATGAGCGAGTCGGGGGACTGACTACAGAGGATAAAAAAGCCAGTAGGATTTGCTACTGGCTTCGGTACGATAATTGTTTTTCGTGATTCGCAAAATTTCTATAAAAAGCTACTTCTGCTCGTCATCAAGTTTCAGCGGTGTCTGATCGTTACCTTTCGATGCTTTTCCTTCAACGAGGGCATCATCTTTCGACTTTTGTTCGTCTTCTGGCATGATATCGTGCAACATTTGCTGGATCTTTTTGTTACTAATGCGCTTGTGTCCCATTGTAATCCTCCTGATTGATGGTTACCGCTCAGGCACAGATACTGCGTGTGCATTTTTCTAACATTAAAAGTGTAGCAAAGCATAACTGCATACCAGACGCAGTTTTGACACAATGAGAACTTCGGCAGTCCCTATTGCTCTTTCCTCAACAAAACAAGTAATTAAAATCGCTTTGTCGTTTTAATAACCAATTGGAATAAAAAAAATCCTGTTTAGAATTTATTCGAAAAAGTTCCCGCTGTGACTCATATTCAATTGTTAAAGTCTTAAATGTTGCGCACTATGTCTCTGTACCGATGTAACGATTCGTTGTTTTTCGGCATTGAGGTGCAGCAGCAACAACCTATATAAGTTTTAACAAATAATAGAAAAGAGACGATCAATAATGAGACCCGCTAGCTCACACTCTAGACCTCTGTGCTCTCGTGTTCGACATGGCTTTATCCCAGCTGGAAAGAAAAAATCCGCTGATGACGAAAAAGCAAAAGGCAACCGTTGAAACGCAGTTTATCGCTTGAATAAATAGCTTCTCACTTGAGAAGCTATTTTTTTGCCTCGATTTTCTCGACATTTCCTACTGATCGACATGTCACTTAATTCAATGCAAATAAAAAGCACCCATTTCTGTGACTTGCTGTCGAAAAAATATCCGCAATGTAACGGAGATGTTATTCAAATTTCCCTCATCCCTCTAAAACATTTCTTCTTAATTTTGCCTTACTTAGCTTTAACAACAACTATCTAATCAGGGTTAACGAAGATTGACCCATATTCATGCGCTGAATAGTTAATTCTCGCAATAAATTTTCGAGGTATATTAAGATGAACAAAACGGCTTTTCTTAAGGGGCTGCTTGCCGCCTCTGTGGCAGGGGCGATATCCTCCCCAGCCCTAGCTGCACCCGGCGCGCCGATCATTGGTTGGGGCGAAACAAATTTCGCCATCATTGAAGTCAATGACGCTGCCACCGCATATAAAGACCTAGTTACCGTCAAACCTTTTGCTGAAGTTCCCGTTTCTTGGGACCGTTGGTCAGGTGATCCTGCTGAATCATGGCGTGTGCTTCTAAATGGCGAAGTCGTTTATGAAGCAAGCGTAACACCGTCAGCAAGCCAAAAAGAATCAGCCATCCTGCAAGTGGCTAAAGGCGGTCAATACGACATGGTTGTTGAGCTTTGTAGTGGCACTGGTGCTGCGCAAGCTTGTACACCAAGTGCACCAAAGCAAATTGTTGTGGCAGACACCGACGGTAGTCACCTTGATCCGTTGCCAATGAATGTTGACCCTAACAATGGCAACTACACAACACCAGCAGACACCGTTGTTGGTGCTTATTTTGTTGAGTGGGGCGTTTACGGCCGAAAATTTGCTGTTGATAAAATCCCAGCTCAGAACCTGACACACATAATCTATGGCTTCGTCCCTATTTGTGGCAACAACCCTTCTTTGGAAGACGGCCCTCTAGCAGCACTAAACCGTGCGTGTGCAGGCTTACCAGATTATGAAGTTGTTATTCACGACCCATGGGCTGCAGTTCAAATGCCTCACCCGCAGTCTGGGCAATCATTCTCTTCGTCTTACAAAGGTACCTATGGCCAGATCATGGCGCTCAAGCAGCGTTATCCTGATCTGAAAATCCTGCCATCGATTGGCGGCTGGACGCTTTCTGACCCGTTCTACGAGTTTGGTGATAAGACTAAACGTGACAAATTTGTCGCTTCCGTTAAGCGTTTCCTACAAACGTGGAAATTCTACGATGGTGTAGACATCGACTGGGAATACCCAGGCGGTTCAGGCGCTAACCCTAACCTTGGTGACTCAGCAAAAGACGGTGATACCTATGCCGTATTGATGCAAGAACTGCGCGCCATGCTGGACGAATTGTCTGCTGACACAGGCCGCACCTACGAGTTGACCTCAGCCGTTGGCGTTGGTTACGACAAAATCGAAGACGTTAATTATGTAGACGCTGTGCCATACATGGATTACATCTTTGCGATGACATACGACTACTATGGCGGTTGGAACAACGTCGTCGGCCATCAAGCTGCGTTGGATTGCGGTACCCACATGTCTGCAGACGAGTGTGCGGGTAAAGGCTTAGACGCGGAAGGGAAACCACGTAAAGGACCAGCTTACACCACAGTAAACGGCGTTAACCTTCTTCTAGAGAAGGGCGTTCCACCTCAGAAACTGGTTGTTGGTGCGGCGATGTATGGTCGTGGCTGGACGGGTGTAACCGAAGCAAGCATGTCTGATCCAACTAACCCGATGACGGGCGTAGGTAATGGCAAAATCGCGGGTTCTTGGGAAGCAGGCGTCATCGACTATAAAGATGTCGTGTCTGACTACGAGAACAAATCGGGTGTCGTTCTAGGTTATGACGAACAAGCTGAAGCTCCTTGGGCTTGGGACCCATCAAACGGTGACCTAGTCACTTACGACAACAAACGCTCTGTCATGGCGAAAGGTGCGTATGTTCGTCAAAACAACTTTGCAGGTCTATTTGCTTGGGAGATTGATGCGGACAACGGCGATATCCTCAATGCAATGCAAGAGTCACTTGCTACCAATGGCACACAGCCACCACGCAACAAAGCACCTGTCGCCAATGCTGGTGCAGATGTAACGGTTGAAGCAGCGAGCATGGTGTCACTAGACGGTTCAGCATCAAAAGATACTGATGGTCAAGTTGTCGCTTACAGCTGGAAGCAAACTGGCGGTCCATCGGTTGCACTGACTAATGCGAATGCAGTATCCGCTTCTGCTGATATTCCAGCAGTAACCGTTGATACTCAGTTTGTATTCTCACTAACCATCACTGACAACAAAGGTGCTACCTCTGTTGATACCGTGACAGTGATTGCGAAGAAACAAGGTGGAACTGAGCCAACAAACACTGCGCCAGTAGCCGCTATCAGCGCGCCAGCCACTGCGAAAGCAGGCGACATGGTGTTAGTTGACGCAAGTGGTTCAAGCGATAAAGATAACGACACGCTGACTTACACGTGGGATATCCCTGCGGGAGTTCAAGCAACCGTGAATGGCTCATCGTTGTCATTTGTTGCAGATAGCTACACATCAACCACTAACCTTACGTTCTCAGTGACCGTGTCTGATGGCAAGCTTGCAGACAGTGCATCAGCGACAGTTGCAGTGCAAAAAGACGTGACTGACCCAGTCTGTGCTAACGCATGGGAAGAAGGTGTGGTTTACAACTCTGGTGATGTAGTGACTCAAGGTGGTAAAGAGTACTCAGCCAAGTGGTGGACAACCAATGAAGTACCAGGAACTACTGGTCAATGGGGTGTATGGAAAGAGTTAGGCGCAGCAAACTGCGGATAATTCTCCAGCCTCTCACTAGCAGTTGATTGAGAGGCCATCGCGACACAGAGAATAGAACCAAAAAGGGATGCCTCGGCATCCCTTTTTATTTATTCGAGCCTGTAACAGATTCTACGTAACTTTCTAACTTACCAACCGAACTCACCAACGTTTTGCAGCAGCATCATCGCTATCGCGCGCTTCCACCCAACGTTCGTTATCATTCAAGCGTTCTTTCTTCCAAAAAGGAGCCTGTGTTTTTAAATAATCCATGATGAACTCACATGCTTCGAACGCAGCGTTGCGATGGGCGCTTGTAACACCAACAAACACTATCTGATCACCAATGTTCAGTGCACCTACACGGTGAATAACTCGCACATAAGTCAAAGGCCAGCGAGAGTTTGCTTGCTCAACAATGTCGTTGAGCGATTTTTCGGTCATGCCCGGGTAATGTTCTAGCGTCAACCCCGTGACATTGTCACCCAAATTCATATCGCGAACTTTACCGACAAACGTAACGATAGCACCGTCGCTATCGCTGGCATTGAGTCGCTGATATTCATCGGCTATTGAAAAATCATCATGCTGCACTGAAATCATTGACTACCCCCCAGTCACAGGTGGGAAGAAAGCAACCTCATCCCCATCTCTGACAGGTGATGACAAATCAGAAATGGTTTGGTTTATTGCCACCAGCAACTTTCCGGACTCAAGCGCTAATGACCATTTATCGCCTTTGGCCGCAAGGTGCTGACGAATCTCTTCTGCCGAAGAAAACTCAGCATCAAGGGTCACTGAAGCTGTGCCTACAAGTTCTTTCACTTGAGCAAAGAAAAACACTTGGATCATTGTTCCACCTTAAAGTGACCAGACTTTCCGCCTGTCTTTTCCAGCAAACGCACCTGTCCAATCACCATGTCTTTTTGCACAGCTTTACACATATCGTAAATCGTCAGCGCTGCAACAGAGGCTGCGGTTAGCGCTTCCATCTCCACACCGGTTTTACCCGAGAGTTTGCAAAGCGATTCGATACGAACTTGTGAGGTTTCAGGCAACGCTTCGAGAGACACTTCCACTTTGGTAAGCATCAGAGGATGGCACAACGGAATCAAATCCCAAGTACGTTTCGCAGCTTGAATCCCCGCGATACGCGCCGTCGCAAACACATCACCTTTATGGTGTTGGCCTGAAACAATAAGCTCAAGGGTTTCTGGTGCCATATCAATGTAAGCTTCAGCGCGAGCTTCTCGGACGGTCTCCGCTTTACCAGACACATCCACCATATTGGCTTCGCCCGACGCATTAATGTGCGTGAACTGACTCATGACTTATTGACCGAGGTGCGGCATAAAGTTACATGGACGGTGGCTTGCATCTAACTGCTGTTTGATGATGCCATTCCAACCCGTGCGACAAGCGCCCGTAGAACCTGGCATACCGAAGATAACCGTGTGGTTCGCGAAACCCGCAATCGCACGAGATTGAATCGTCGATGTGCCG
Organism: Enterovibrio calviensis DSM 14347; assembly: GCF_000621165.1. GTDB lineage: Bacteria > Pseudomonadota > Gammaproteobacteria > Enterobacterales > Vibrionaceae > Enterovibrio > Enterovibrio calviensis. The sequence goes on from NZ_JHZA01000008.1 coordinate 164,241, forward strand.
ATTTCTTGGAAAGAAATCGCGCGGAACAACTCACCAAAGCCTTCAACTTCTTTATCGAAAAGCGGTTTAATCGCTTCTGGGGTGCTATCGCGTGAGGTAAAGCCCGTACCGCCAGTGATCATAATCGCTTGAACATTTTGATCAGCAATCCACTGCGAAACAATTGAACGAATTTGATAAATGTCATCAATCACAATTTTTTTATCTGCCAGCGTATGACCCGCTTCTTTCAGCGCATCAACCAGAAACTGACCAGACGTATCATTTTCTTCTGTGCGTGTGTCTGAAACCGTCAGTACGGCAATTTTTGCTGGCGAAAATTCAGTAACAGCGTGACCCATAAAATCTAAACCTCAACGAATAATGTCAATGAACGGTATTAACCGCCGATGGATGCCAGGTGCGGCGTCATGCCGGTATGCCCCTGATCTAGAAAGTGGCTTTCTTTTTTGTGTGAGAGCTGGCCTTGAATACGTGCAATCAAAGCAGCCTCTTGCGAGTCTTCTTGCAGCAAATCACGTAGTTCAACACCGTAATCGCCAAAGAGGCACATGTGGAGTTTACCCAGCGCAGAAACACGTAAGCGATTACAAGAATGACAGAAATCTTTTTTGTACGGCATGATGAGACCAATTTCACCGAGATAGTCAGGGTGACAGTAGACCTCTGCTGGCCCATCACTCGCCTCTCGCACTTTCATACCCCAACCATTAGCAAGCAGATGATTACGAATAGAAACGCCAGATTGATGGTGTTTTTCAAAAAGAGAGTCCATCTCACCTGTTTGCATCAACTCGATAAAACGCAATTGGATAGGACGGCTTTTGATCCAACGTAAAAAAGCGGGTAACTCACCACTGTTTAAGTCTTTCAGCAACACGGCATTGACTTTGACTTGCGAAAATCCCGCATCAAACGCAGCATCGAGCCCTTTCATCACTTGATGAAACTTATTCTCACCCGTGATCTGATGGAACATACGAGGGTCAAGGCTATCGATACTGACATTGATGTTAGTTAGGCCCGCATCTCGCCATTCCTGGGCTTTTTGAGCCAAACGATAACCGTTTGTCGTCATAGCAACTTTCTCGATGCCTGCTTGGGCCGAGATCATCGAAATAATATCAGTGAAGTCTTTTCTTAAGCTGGGTTCACCACCGGTGATACGGACTTTTGATGTTCCGCAATCAGCAAACGCCGCAACCACTCGACGCAACTCATCGAGGGAAAGAAAGCTTGAATTCTTCTGGGTAGGTTTATAACCATCCGGCAAGCAATAGGTGCACCGAAAGTTACACACGTCTGTAATCGACAACCGCAAGTAGTAAAACTTGCGATCGAAAGAATCTTGAAATTGAACAGCCACAAAACACCTTTCCAAATACGGGAGACGGACACATTTCTATGGCCGCCCTGGTGACATAATGTCACGGCCTAGCACCCATATTCAGGTGAACTTAGCGAACTAGGCTTCGGAGTCATTGAAGTAAGAGGCACGTTTTAAACAAAACCTCAAACCAGTAGGGTTAATTTAGCAAACTATGTCATCTATTAACAATAAACGAGGGGCACTTTTGTCTTGAGAAGGCATTTTGATAACTAATTGCTTACCGTCTCAAAACACAAACAGACCTAACACTCAACCTTAAAGCACAATTTGTCTTCGATCTATACACTGGCAGTTTCTATGCCCAAATGAGATGAAGAAGCTTTTTTCCTTCATTGTGATGAACAAGGCTTACACTTTAAGAGTATTGTGCCAGCCAATCGTTAGCATTTTGGTTTTCAAAATTTGCAGTTTTGAAATGCAATTTGCAATGACCACCAGACAAGACGCAGAAACTGGGCGTAGTTTAGTAGGCATTGAATTTGCAGTATGGATTGAAAGACACAGGTATCTAAGTAGTTCCGGTACTTCCCGAGTCAGCCACATATCACTCGGGGTATAAACCAATGACAATAATGCGCAGCATACATAGGCAACTAGCCAACATAACAATCGCTGCAAGCATATGACTGGGAGCTCTCGATGGCAATCACACTACCAATCTTGTTTAATAATCGTCATATCTTACCTTCTGGCCGTCTTCCGCTTCGCGTGGTGCAAGGAGAACAACTCAATACCGTGAAATATGCCATGCAGCACGGTTTGGATCTTGGCGTTTGCATGGATGAAACCAGCCCTATTGGCGCTGGCATCGGAACACGAGTGACGATTGAAGACTTCAACATGGCCAGTGACGATGGCGCTTTGACAATCACCGTATGTGGTCATGAGAGCTTTGTGATTGATAACATCAAAGAAAATGACTCAGGGATATTGGAAGCACAATGCCAGCCTTTACCTAAATGGCCAGAGCGTGCAGTGAGCAACGATGCAGCCCCATTGGCAGAACGACTACAAATCATGTTCGACAGATACCCTGAACTCAGCTCTCTTCACAAGGCGCCAAATTTCGATAACTTGAGCTGGTTGTGCCAACGCTGGTTGGAGCTATTGCCTATTCCAGCCAGTGAGAAGCAGGTGCTAATGGCGGCGAACTCTTGCAGCGATACCGCTGAATATCTTCTGAGCTTGATGAAAGACCCCCACTAAACATCCTCACTTTTCTAGAAAAGATCAGATGAAATCTGGTCTTTTTTTTCGTTTCTCGTGATCTAAAAATCAAAACAATCAATGAAAAGCAGAAGATTGTGACAGTTTTTACGATCTATGCCTTATTATTTCTATATACAACAACAAAAGTAATTGCGATGACGACCAACAAAAACAATCAAACAATCGTAGCTATCGGCGGTGGGCATGGGCTTGGACGTATGCTTTCAGCACTGAGCGAGTACGGGGAAAATGTTACGGGTATTGTCACTACCACTGACAATGGCGGCTCAACAGGCAGAATTCGCGCCTGTCAGGGGGGTATTGCTTGGGGAGACACCCGCAATTGCATCAATCAGCTCATTACTGAGCCCTCCATCGGTTCAATGATTTTCGAGTATCGATTCAAGGGAAATGGCGAGCTAGACGGTCATAACCTAGGGAATCTTATGTTGACTGCGCTTGATAATCTGTCGATTCGACCATTAGAAGCCATCAACCTAATTCGTGACATGCTGAAAGTAACCACTAACATTGTTCCCATGTCTGAGCACCCCGCTGACCTTGCCGCACAAACCAGAGCCGGGGTCGTGATCTCAGGTGAAACTGACGTAGATGATTTGCCCGAGCCACCCGCGAGGCTCATGCTTGATCCCGTTGTTCCAGCAACCAAAGAAGCGGTATCTGCAATCAACGATGCCGATCTGGTGATACTGGGCCCTGGTAGTTTCTTAACCAGCATCATGCCACCTCTTTTACTGCCAGAGATCAGTCGCGCACTCAAGCAAACCCAAGCCAAAGTTGTGTTCGTTCGAAACCTTGGAAAAGAAACAGGACCTGCTGGCGCGATGTCGTTAAAAACGATGCTTTCTTGGTGTGAACGTTCAATGGGAGGCAGAGCGATTGATATTGTTTTGGGCCCAGACTTGGACGACGAACTTGAGGACAGTTATCAGCAGGTGGTTGAGGACCTTGCGTCCGCCAACCACCAGTGGAGGCATGATAGAGACAAGTTGTCTCTATCTATCAAAAAGATCTTGTCTGCTAGCTAACGCCTTGTACTGAGATGCAGTACCTTCAATCATCGATGTCAAGCGAGGCAGTTGCTCATGAACCCATGACTCCTGACCTAGCTTGACACGTGACTCACACTCGCGAGCCAATTCTGCCAGCTCGTCGGCACCAAAACTCGCTGCGCTACTCTTTATTGCATGACTAATTTCACGTACTTGCATCACGCTCGGTGTTTCAGATAATTCATCTGAGTAGCGACTTAATTCATCGCTAAAAACGACCAAAAGCGAAGATACAGTTTCTTCGCCTACTTCTACTGCCAGCCGCCGCAACGTTTCATGGTTCACTATGGACGCCATAAACATTTTCCTTCTATTGAGATTCTTGCCAACTCTGCAGCTTACGATAAATAGTGGATGGACTAACTTCTAAGAGACCAGCAGCTTGCGGGATATTGCCATCACAGGCATCGATCGCAATTTGTATTGCTCGCTTCTCCACCAACCACAAAGGTTCAATGTCCGCTTTGCTTGCGATTCCTTGCTTCAACATTTCAGTCGCCGCTGAGAATCCACCATCATTTACTCGCTCGATTGCTACCTGAGCATTTCTTATAGGAGGCTGTGATGCAATTTTGACACCAGAAACGTGAGACAGCGGTGGGGGTAGCATATTTTCTGTTACTTCTTGCCCACTATGCAGCACAACAGTATTGCGAATAACGTTCTGTAATTGTCTAACGTTGCCAGGCCATTCGTAGTTTAGAAGACGTTGCGTCACCCCTTCGCTAAAGGAGCGGAACTCTTTCCCTTCTTCCATGGCAAACATCAGTAACAACGACTGAGCAATTTCAATGACGTCTTCACCGCGATCTCTAAGTGGCGGCAACCCCAATGGGATGACATGCAAACGGTAATAGAGGTCTTCTCTAAAATTACCTTTTGATACCTCTACCCACGGGTCTCTATTCGTCGCACAAATAAAGCGAACATCTACATGCTTAACTTTGGAAGAGCCTACCTTTTGAAATGAACCCGTTTGAATAAATCGCAGTAGTTTAGATTGGAGATCTAAATCCATTTCGCAGATTTCATCGAGGAACAAGGTACCGCCGTCCGCCAGCTCAGCAGCGCCCTCTCGTTCAGAGGCCGCACCGGTAAACGCACCTTTCATATGACCGAACAATTCACTCTCGATCAAATCTTTAGGAATGGCAGCACAGTTAATGGCAACGAAGGGCTTTTGAGCGCGAGCACTGGCCGCGTGAACAGCCTCTGCACACACTTCTTTCCCTGTGCCGCTTTCACCAGTAATAAATACCGTTGCTTTGCTTGGCGCAGCAGATTCAATCACGCGGTAAACAGCCTGCATGGACAAGCTTTGCCCAATAAATCCGTAATACGAACCCTCTTGGGCGGCACTCGCTGTTTTACTTTTTGGCTTTAGCGCATTATTCACCGTTGCGCGCAGCAACTCGGCTTCACATGGTTTAATTAAAAAATCACTGGCGCCGTAACGCAGCGCTTCTACCGCAGCATCAATAGAGCCATGCGCAGTCATAATGACAACAGGAATTTCCGGTTGATGTTTTCTAATTTCAGCCAACACGTCAAAACCAGAAATATCAGGCAAACGCAGATCCAGTAAGATCAGCGAAAAAGTATGCCCAGAAGAAAAATGTTCTAAAGCCTGTTGGCCTGTAGTTGCTATCTCAACGTCGACATCTAACGGGTTGAGATACGATTTGTATAACGCAGCCACTGATGCGGTATCTTCCACCATCAGAACGCGCTTCTTAGCGCCAGAACCTAGCATTGAACCCCCGCTATAATTCTATAAATTTTTATTAATCTCGAAAATCATGTTTCAAGTATAACGCTGAATTTCAGTAACTAGGCAAAATTGCACGCGTTTTGCATTGCAATTTGCAAAAGAAATTGCAATTGCGCGGCATGGAGTCCGTTGAGTATACCTTCTATAAGTGATTATCAAAGTTGGCATGCTAAATGCTTTAGTTAATTCGACCCTTCTGGGTCACCTAGCCAACTGACGTTGTTTGTGAGCACTTCGTTCACTGAAACAAGATAGCCAACCGACACTTTACGGTTGGCTTTTTTTTTAGCTATTTTGGATAAACAGGGTACGAAGCGTAGATATTTCATCTCGCAGACCCGCAGCAGTTTCAAATTCTAAGTTTTGAGCTGCCTCATACATCTGCGTTTCCAGTTTCTGTATGCGAGCTTCGATCTGCTGAGGCGACTTGCTTTCATACATTGCGTCTTCCTCTGCGACCGCTTTCAACGACGGGGTCACTTTCGGCTTCTGAGATTTACGCTTGCCGCCCATTTCCATGATATCGGAAACTTTTTTGTTGAGCTTTTGCGGCACAATTCCGTGCTCAGTATTATACGCCTCTTGCTTCTCCCGACGGCGCTCGGTTTCATCAATCGCTTTGCGCATTGATTTGGTAATACTATCGCCATAGAGAATCGCTTTACCACTTAAGTTACGCGCGGCGCGTCCGATGGTCTGAATAAGAGACCGCTCTGAACGCAAGAACCCTTCTTTGTCAGCATCCAAAATCGCCACCAAAGAAACTTCTGGCATATCCAGACCTTCTCGAAGCAAGTTAATGCCCACCAGCACATCAAATTCACCCAGTCGAAGATCTCGAATAATCTCAATACGTTCAACGGTGTCGATATCAGAGTGCAAGTACCGAACGCGTACCCCATGTTCTTCAAGGTACTCAGTGAGGTCTTCCGCCATGCGCTTAGTCAGCGTCGTCACTAGCACGCGTTCATTTTTCGTCTCTCGGATACGAATCTCAGAGAGAAGGTCGTCAACTTGCGTCGTAACAGGTCGCACTTCAATAACAGGATCAAGCAGCCCTGTTGGTCGTACAACTTGCTCCGCGATTTCACCGTCTGATTTTTCTATCTCGTAGACACTGGGTGTTGCAGAGACATACACGGTTTGCGGTGCGATCGACTCAAATTCATCAAACTTCAATGGTCGGTTATCAAGTGCGGACGGCAACCTGAAACCATATTCCACGAGGTTTTCTTTTCGAGATCGATCCCCTTTATACATGGCGCCTATCTGAGGCACCGTGACGTGGGATTCATCAATGATCAATAAACCGTCTGCAGGCAAGTAATCAAACAAAGTCGGCGGTGGCTCGCCGTCGTTTCGACCACTCAAGTAGCGAGAGTAGTTTTCGATGCCCGAGCAATAACCAAGCTCTTGCATCATTTCAAGGTCAAACAAAGTGCGCTGCGAAATGCGTTGCTCTTCAATCAGCTTATTGTTTTCCAAAAGCACTTTCTTACGATCCACCAACTCGACTTTGATGTGCTCAATCGCTTCCATGATTCGTTCGCGAGGCGTCACATAGTGCGTTTTGGGGTAGATAGTGCAACGCGGTAAATCGCGTTCAGAAATCGCGCCCGTCAGCGGATCAAAGATGCTGATACATTCCACTTCCCCATCAAACAGTTCAACGCGAATAGCATCTCGATCAGATTCAGCAGGGAAGACATCAATAACCTCTCCACGCACTCGAAATGTACCGCGAGTAAATGCCTGATCGTTGCGACTATATTGGATCTCTGCCAAACGACGCAGGATGCTTCGCTGATCGATCACGTCACCACGGCGCAAGTGAAGCATCATTTTCAAATACGAATTGGGGTCACCCAAACCATAAATGGCGGATACTGAGGCGACGATCACCACATCACGTCGTTCCATCAAGGCCTTGGTGGCAGACAAACGCATTTGTTCGACGTGTTCATTTATCGATGCATCTTTCTCGATAAAGGTATCTGTTGAAGGCACATAGGCTTCTGGCTGGTAATAGTCGTAATAAGAAACAAAATACTCGACAGCATTCTCAGGGAAAAACTCTCGCATCTCCCCATAGAGCTGCGCAGCCAACGTTTTGTTGGGCGCTAGGATCATGGTCGGCCTGCCCGTCTCGGCGATAACATTGGCCATGGTATACGTTTTCCCCGAACCAGTAACACCCAACAATGTTTGGTGTGCTAAACCCGAGTCCAACCCTTCCAATAGTTGGTTAATCGCCGTTGGCTGATCACCCGCAGGTTTGAAAGGCGAATGTAAGTTAAAGGTTTTAACCATGATGCATCCTAGTGATTTCGAACCCTTCATTTTCCCCTCTGATAGCACTAAGTCAACTGACAAAGCACTGACATGCCAATTTCCTACAGGTTTTCTTTTGTTAGGAGCAATGCCTTGAGCCAGTTGACTTCTTTTGTTTACCCGCAGATCATCACGGTCATAGGTTAGAGAAATTACGAGCCATAAATCTTAGGTACCCGTCAGTGCGGGACTATTGATTTCGGCTCACACATCGAGGAATAAAATGAATAAGGTCGCAGTCGTAACAGGTGGATCTGCGGGTATTGGGCTCGCTGTAGTTCAAGGCTTGATTGCAGAAGGTTACAACACCTACAGCTTGGATCTACAACAGGGACCTTCAGGGCATTGGATTGAGTGCAATGTGACAGATACTGACGCAGTACAAACTGCGGTTGACCAGATTGTGGCTGACCATAGCACTATCGATGTGTTGGTATGCAATGCTGGCATTCACTTTAGCTCAACCATTGAAAATACCAGCGAAGCGGATTTAGACCGCGTGTTGGCCATCAATGTGAAAGGGGCCTACTTTGCTATTCGTGCCTGTTTACCTGCAATGAAAGCGGCCAACAAAGGCAGCATTGTCTTGTTAGGCTCGGATCAATGTACCGTCGCGAAACAAAATTCATTTGCCTATAACCTCAGCAAGCATGCCATTGCCTCTATGGCAAAAACCACTGCGCTGGATTACGCGAGCTACAACATTCGCGCGAATGCTGTTTGTGCAGGAACGACAGAGACGCCGCTTTATCACAACGCCATCGACAACTATTGTGCGCGATCAGGAGCAAATAAAGACGAGATTCACCAAGAAGAAGGCAAACTGCAACCACTCGGACGCATCGCGCAACCGGAAGAAATCGCCAATCTCGTTGTTTTCCTTGCCAGCGACAAAGCCAGCTTTATCACAGGAAGCCTGCATGCCGTCGACGGCGGCTACACGGCGCAGTAAGTGATGGAAGTTATTGACGCTCACCTTCATTTGTTCGATTTACAACGCGGACAATATGGCTGGGTACGAGATGGCAATCCGCCCTTCTGGCCTGACAAGTCGATGATTTGTCGAAATTGGTCTGAAGCCAATCTGACGTTATCAAAACCACAGCAGCTTTCTGGGATCGTGCACATCGAAGCGGGATTTGATAATGCGCAACCTTGGCGTGAGATCGCGTGGTTAGAAGAAACCGTTTCTTTGCCACTAAGAACGATTGGCTGTGTTGACCTCACTCTGCCTCGCACTGAGTTTGTTGAACAGGTTTCAGCACTTTGTCTCTACAACTCTGTGGTGGGCGTCAGACACATTCTCGATGACGATGCAGAGGCTTTGCTAAGTGATGAGAATGTACAGGCGAATCTAAAGGTAATTGCAGACGCCAATCTTATCTTTGAAGCCCAGTTCGAGGGGGTAAACACCTCTGCAGTTACTGCACTTCTCTCAGTCATGGAGTCGATCCCTACACTCAGTATTGCCTTTAATCATGCGGGGTTTCCGCCGCAGCACAACGATACATGGGCAAAGAATCTCCAACGTCTTGCGTCAAATCCCAACGTGCATGTTAAAGCGTCAGGTTGGGAGATGGTCGACCGAGCATATGATTCACGAATCATGGCGGAGCGTATTGCACAGCTAATGGCTTACTTTGGGGAAGACAGAGTGATGTTGGCGAGCAACTTTCCACTTTGCCAATTTCGTTCAAGCTATCACGATCTTTGGGCGACATATGGACAACTGTCCATGAGTACAGAAACACGCGAGAAGCTTTGCTTTTCCAATACCCAGCGTTTTTATCGCTTCTAGATCTACCGCTGCTAGTGTCTATTAATCTTTGGTGATGTTTTGCTGCAAGGCACATCTTTAATCGTTTCTTGCCCGAAAAAAAACAACCCGCTAAATACGGGTTGTTTATTCTTGATTCGCTGTTTTGGTATCACATCATGATCAACTATTTGATGACTATACGCGGCGAACGCATTACCACGTCATCATTAAGCTCAATGCCGATACCCGGCGCTTCTGACACTTCAAAGAAACCATTTACAGGCTGTGGGTCCTGAATACATAGTTCGCGATTCCAAGCCTTGATGGCATAAGTGTGATGCTCATGAATAAGGAAGTTCGGAATCGCCGTTTCCAAATGCAATGACGCTGCAGTTGCCACAGGCCCACCACAAACGTGCGCTTGAATACGAACATCAAAGATATCAGCGTAATCACACACCTTTTTCGTTTCGGTGAAGCCACCACACAAACCAATATCTGGCTGCAGTACGTCAACACTCTGATCTTCTAGATACGGTCTTACACCCCAGCGGTTATACAAACGCTCGCCACCGGCGATAGGGACTTTCACTTTGTCCGCTACTTTTGCATGCAAAGAATGGTTCAAGTAGTTGACTGGCTCTTCGTAATACATGCAGTCAAACTCTTCGGCAATCTCGCCTAACTGAATCGCAGTTGTCGCGCCAGGAAGGCTATGGCATTCAAAAATGATATCCACTTCATCGCCAACTGCTTCACGAATGGCCTGCATGCGAGCGCGGTACAGTTTCATTTCTGCACGAGAAATGATCTTTGTACGCTCATAATACGTGTTGCCGTCTTTATCATACATAATCGGGTCGACCTTCACGGCGTCGTACCCTTCAGCAATGGCTTTTAATGCAGCCTCGGCGTATTCCTCAGGACGAGAGAGGGCTTTGAAGTCTTTATCCCAATCAAACTGTAACTGCGAAGCATAAGTGCGAAGCTTGTCATTTACCTTGCCACCCAACAATTGGTAAACAGGTAAGTTCAATGCTTTGCCTTTAATATCCCAAAGCGCAGTATCAATCGCACTCATTGCTGCATAAACCACAGGGCCACCACCAAGCCCCCAGAAGCTCTCTCGTAACATGCGAGACCACAATTTTTCTGTTTGAAACGGGTCATGCCCGATAAGAAAGGCTTCCGCCATTTCTTTCACCATATGCGCCGCAGCACTATGGCCTAAATCGTATGCTAAGCCTGCTTCGCCAACACCACTGATCCCTTCGTCCGTGTGAATTCGCACAAACACCGGATTCCACGTAGGACGGTCTGGGCAATGAATATCAAACACTTCAACTGATGTTACTTTCATCCTTGTACTCCAAATCGGTTTAACACACGTCACCTATATCGATGACGCGCTTTTATTCCATAAAGCTTTCTATTCCATAAAGCTGTCTATTCTATAAAGCTGGGATCGAGACGCCATGCTTTTCGCAAGAGAGAGGGCCAAGCCTTTTGACCTCCCGTTGCGCCTGAATGCACCACGTTCGCCTGTGCAAAAATATTATCTTGAATCGACTGCGGTACAAGAACATTGTCCTTGCCGGCTGACTGCAGCATTAATTGCACTTCACAAGCGCGCTGCATATCGTAAAAACGCATAAATGCATCGCCAACCGTCGGGCCCAGCGTTAAACCACCATGGTTAACCAACAACATATGGTTCGTGTTCCCTAAATCAGCTTGAAGTCGCTTTCTTTCCTCATCATTAACCGCCAGCCCTTCATAGGCGTGATAAGAGAGAGACGGTAACGAAAACATAGAATACTGACTGAGCGGCTGTAGCCCCTCTTTTTGGGTTGCGACGGCAATGGTTTCATTGGTATGCAAGTGAATAACACAATGAGCATCCTGACGCACTTCGTGAATGGCGCTGTGAATCGTAAATCCTGCAGGATTTATGTCGAATGGGGTATCGTCGAGAATGTTGCCGAGAAGATCGACTTTCACCAAGTTTGACGCTGTCACTTCGTCAAACGCCACACCAAATGCATTAACCAGATAAGTATCCGTATCAGGGATACGAAGAGAGAGGTGGGTATAAATCAAATCGCCCCATCCCATATCAGCGACCAAGCGATAACATGCAGCCAAATCGATGCGGCATTGCCACTCAATATCGCTGACTTTTCCCTTTACGTTCAATTTGGGTAAGGCTTCCACAATCTCTTCCTTTTGATAGTCCTTCTTCAATTAGCTTGTCTCATTTGCCGTATCATCGCAAACACCTTACTGAAAATTGTGTGTGCGTTTCAAAACTTGAAAGCTCAAATCCATGTGCACAACTTAATATTGTTCGAACAAGGCAAATAGTTAAGAGTTAATGCCCAACACACTGTCATTACGCGGAATTCCAAGGCTACATCGTTTGGGTTGGTGTTTTTTTCCATCGAAAAGGATCAACTGATGGGGATAAAAGCTGTGATTAACATACTTATCCACAGATTTTGTGGGTAACCTTTGCTAGAGCAATCACTAAAAGCACTTGGTAATGTCAATGTATTTTTAATGAAATACTCCCTTAATCGACCAATCACACACCAAAGTGGCCAATGAGAGGTACATCACAAAGTTTCAAGTCACCCGCAAAGCAATTCACTCATCAATATCGCGACAATTTGAGCATCAAACAAAAAACGATGTGTGTTTTTTGACCAATCTAAGTCGAGTGCTCATTTTGCCCCTAACGATGGCGACCATCAAAAATCAAATGGCATTGCCTCTACACAAATATTTTATTTTTCTCATTCCGCAGATCTAAGCCAAATGCTGCTGCATATATAGCCACTAGAACAAAAAAGCAGCCAACTCTGATCGCACAATAATCAGATGATTTAAAATAGACAATTTGTGCTGTTTCAAAGGTTGACAGCCTCAAGGGTGATAGCTAAGATTCGCCCCGCTTTCAGAGATTCCCCCTTAGTTCAGTTGGTAGAACGGCGGACTGTTAATCCGTATGTCGCAAGTTCAAGTCTTGCAGGGGGAGCCACTTTATAATGATTGGTTCATTGAACGAGTCATTTGGTTTGAGATTATCGCTTCGCGATTTGTCGCAAGCCTAGGCGGCCCCGTTAAGTCTTACAGAGGGCGCCACATTTTAAATGATTGGTTCGTAGAACGAGTCATCGGTTTGAGATTATCGCTACGCGATAGTGAACAAGCCACACAATCTGTTCCCCCTTAGTTCAGTCGGTAGAACGGCGGACTGTTAATCCGTATGTCGCAAGTTCAAGTCTTGCAGGGGGAGCCACTTTTCATGGTTTGTTCTAATAACGAATCATTGGTTTGATGATTATCGCTTTGCGATAGTGAGCAAGCCACACAATCTGTTCCCCCTTAGTTCAGTCGGTAGAACGGCGGACTGTTAATCCGTATGTCGCAAGTTCAAGTCTTGCAGGGGGAGCCACTTTTAGAAAACCTAGTCCTCTGACTAGGTTTTTTTTCGCCTTTTTTTCAGTTCCTATGCTGATAGTTCCCCTCAGCAACACCTACCGTCATTTCACTGACAGACAATGAATGAAACCTTGTTGAATGGTTCGGACACTTTTACCTCCAGATACATTGATCCCTTTGAAAATCACTCTACGTAACTGTTACTAATGGTTTGCTCGCATGTAAATCAACATGCATTTTTGCTCAAAGATCGCTCGCTATCGGCATTTTGCCTAAAAACCCTGCCGCCTATCTGTTGTTATAGCGGCGTCAAACGCCGATAATACAAAGATCTTTATAAATTTTCGAAGAATGGCATGACTGAGTATTTGTTGCTTCTTGTCGGCACTGTCCTAGTGAACAACTTTGTGTTGGTTAAGTTTCTTGGCCTATGCCCATTTATGGGTGTCTCCAAGAAACTTGAAACAGCAATTGGGATGGGGTTGGCGACCACCTTTGTATTGACTCTCGCGTCAATAAGCGCCTATTTGGTCGAAACCTATGTGTTAGCACCGTTAGGCCTAGAGTACTTGCGTACCCTTAGTTTTATTCTCGTGATCGCCGTTGTTGTTCAATTCACCGAAATGGTGGTGCACAAAACCAGCCCGACACTTTACCGATTACTCGGTATTTTTCTGCCGCTCATTACGACCAACTGCGCGGTATTAGGCGTCGCACTGCTGAACATCAATGAAAGACACAACTTTATTGAGTCCATTATCTATGGTTTTGGCGCAGCAGCAGGTTTCTCATTGGTACTGATTCTTTTTGCAGCAATGCGTGAACGAATTGCTGCGGCTGATGTACCTCAGCCTTTCCGCGGAGCTTCTATCGCGATGATCACCGCTGGCCTTATGTCGCTGGCATTTATGGGCTTTACTGGGTTGGTGAAACTGTAATGACCGGGATTTTAATTGCGGTATTAGCGATTGCTGTACTTGCCGCTATTTTTGGTATTTTGCTTGGGTTTGCCTCTATTCGCTTCAAAGTCGAAGCTGACCCCATTGTTGAACAAATTGATGCCATTCTGCCTCAAACACAGTGCGGTCAATGTGGCTATCCGGGTTGCCGTCCTTACGCACAAGCCATTGCCAATGGCGATACCATCAATAAATGCCCTCCAGGTGGTCAAGCGACTATTGAAAAGCTCGCTAACCTTATGGGTGTTGAAGCAACAGAAACTGCTCACGAAGAAGAAGCGGTTAAGACCGTGGCTTTCATTTACGAAGATGACTGTATTGGTTGCACAAAATGCATCCAAGCTTGCCCAGTCGACGCCATTATTGGTAGCACAAAAGCCATGCACACTATCATCAAAGACGAGTGCACTGGTTGTGATTTGTGTGTAGCCCCTTGCCCCACTGACTGTATTGAAATGATCCCTGTAAAAACCACACCTGAAACTTGGAAATGGCAGCTGGAACAAATTCCTGTTGTTCAATTGTCTGACACGCCGCCGAAGGGAGCTGAGAAAGCATGAGCGCCCTTATCGAACAAATAAAACAAGGCCAAGTCTGGGATTTTCATGGTGGTATTCATCCACCAGAAAACAAACGTCAGTCAAGTGAACAGGGTATATTGCCCGCAGATATTCCAAATGAAATCGTGTTGCCGCTGAAGCAACACATCGGAACGACAGGACAAGTATTAGTTAGCGTCGGAGACAAAGTACTAAAAGGTCAACCACTGACAAAATCAGATATTTTGCAGTGCTGCCCTGTTCATGCTCCAACATCAGGAGACGTGATTGCCATAGAGCCACGTACCATTGCGCATGCATCAGGTTTATCCGAAACCTGCATTGTTATTCGCCCTGATTTTGAAGATGCGTGGTGTGAGAAAACCTGCCTATCTGATTTCAGCCAAGCCTCGCCAGAAACACTCATTGATCATATTCGAATGATGGGTATTGCAGGTATGGGTGGTGCCGGCTTCCCTTCCGCTCGAAAACTACAAACGGCATTGGCTCGCACAGAAGTGCTGATCATCAATGGCGCTGAGTGTGAACCTTACATCACCGCAGATGATCGCTTGATGCAAGAGCGCGCGGAAGAGATCATTCAAGGTGTTGAAGTCCTGCAGCATATCGTCACGCCTCAAATGACGGTTCTCGCGCTCGAAGACAATAAGCCCGAAGCCATTGCAGCCCTGAAAGCCGCGACGGTAGGTAAATCAAACATTTTGGTACAAGTCGTCCCTACCAAATATCCGTCTGGTGGCGAGAAGCAACTGATCAAACTGATCACAGGGAAAGAGGTTCCAGCGAAATCCATTCCCGCCGCGATTGGCGTAATGATGCAGAACGTCGGAACGGTTTTCGCCATTAAACGCGCAGTGATCGATGGTGAGCCACTCATTGAACGTGTGGTAACCCTCACCGGCACGACACTGGATGAGCAAAGAAACCGCTGGGCGCTACTAGGCACTCCGGTTCGCTTCTTGTTGGACAAACATGGTTATCAACCTGACCCTAAACTCGAACGGCTGATCATTGGCGGCCCAATGATGGGCTATACCGTGCCGCATGCTGATGTGCCAGTCACCAAAGTGACTAACTGCATTTTGGTTCCAGGCCAACGTGAAATATCTCCTTCGCAAGGTGAGATGGCGTGTATTCGCTGCAGTGCGTGCGCGGAAGTTTGCCCTGCATCTTTATTGCCTCAGCAATTGCAGTGGTATGCCAAAGACCAAGATTTCGACAAGTGCCAAGAATACGACCTCTTCGATTGCATCGAATGCGGCGCTTGCGCTTACGTCTGCCCTAGTGAAATTCCGTTGGTACAGTATTACCGACAAGCAAAGGCTGAAATTCGCACGCGTGACGCTGAGAAACTGGCTGCGGAAAGAGCCCGCGAACGTTTTGAAGCGAAAAAGCTTCGCATGGAGCGTGAAAAGCAGCAACGCGAAGAACGCCACAAAAAGGCTGCGGAAAACCGCCGCCAAGCCATGGCGAAATCTGACGACGGCGATGCCATTGCTGCTGCTATTGCCCGCGTAAAGGCGAAATCAGAGCAAGGAAATGCAGCCACTGCCGTTAAACCCGCCGTTGCCGCCGCAATTGCTAAGGCCAAAGCCAAGCAAGCGGAAGCCGCTGCTCAAGGACTGAGTGAACCCGACAACAGTGAAATGAAGCAGTTGCGTGAAGAACGCAAACGTCTCGCACGCGAGCGAAAAGCATCAGAACAATCAGAGACTGAGACCTCATCGCCAGAAACTACTGACGCCGATCCAAAGAAAGCGGCGGCTGCTGCTGCTATTGCTCGCGCCAAAGCACGTAAAGCGACACCGCAATCCGGCGCTGAGACGTCAACAGAAGAAGCATCTGAAGCAGATCCGAAAAAAGCCGCTGTTGCTGCCGCCATTGCCCGAGCCAAAGCACGTAAAGCGACACAACAACCCGACGCTGAGGCCCCAACGGAAGAAGCTTCTGAAGCGGACCCGAAAAAAGCCGCTGTTGCTGCTGCCATTGCCCGAGCCAAAGCACGTAAAGCCGCTCAACAAGCTGAAACCGAAGCGCCAGTGGAAGACGTCGTCGCTGAACAGAGTGCTGCTTCTGAGCCTGAAGCCGCAGACGTTGATCCCAAGAAAGCTGCGGTCGCCGCTGCCATTGCCCGAGCCAAAGCACGTAAAGCCGCTCAACAAGCTGAGACCGATGCGCCAGAAGAAGACGTAGTCGCTGAACAGAGCGCTGCTTCGGAGCCTGAAGTCGCAGACGTTGATCCCAAGAAAGCTGCGGTAGCCGCTGCCATAGCCCGCGCCAAAGCACGTAAAGCCGCACAGCAAGCCGAAACCGATGCGCCAGTGGAAGACGCCAGTGCTGAACAAATCGCTACTCCGGAACCTGAAGTCGCAGACGTTGACCCAAAGAAAGCTGCGGTAGCCGCTGCCATTGCCCGCGCCAAAGCACGTAAAGCTGCACAGCAAGCCGAAACCGATGCGCCAGTGGAAGACGCAAGCGCTGAACAAAGCGCGGCTTCGGAACCTGAAGTCGCAAACGTTGATCCCAAGAAAGCCGCTGTCGCCGCTGCCATTGCTCGTGCCAAAGCACGTAAAGCTGCACAGAATAAAACTAATAATGAGGATGAGTAACCGTGGCCTTTTTTATTGCCAGTAGTCCACACAGCCATAACCGCAAAAGTACCAGCGACATCATGAGGATGGTGTTGCTATGTACCCTACCCGGTATTGCGGCACTCTGTTATTTCTTTGGCTGGGGCGTACTTTTTCAAGTTGCTATTGCGTCAGTAACGGCCATGCTTGCCGAAGCGGCTGTCGTTGCCCTTCGTAAACGTCCCGTAAAACGCTATCTGCAAGATAACTCGGCGCTGTTAACTGGCTTATTAATCGGTATTTCCATTCCGCCATTTGCACCATGGTGGATTGCGGTCATTGGTAGCTTGTTTGCCATTGTGATAGCCAAACACCTATACGGTGGCCTTGGGCAAAACCCATTTAACCCAGCTATGGTTGCCTACGTCGTATTGCTTATCTCTTTCCCTGTGCAAATGACCACATGGTTGCCACCCGTTTCTCTTATCGCACAGCCACTCGGCATTATGGACAGTGCATCAAGCATTTTCACAGGCTTGAGCACCGACGGGTTTAGCGTTAACCAACTGCGCGTTGCCGCCGATGGCATGACCATGGCGACACCACTAGACACGGTAAAAACCGCGTTGTTGGCGGGTAATACCGTATCAGAAGCCGTGCAACTCCCGGTTTTCGACACTTTTGCGGGTATCGGTTGGGGATGGGTCAATGTCGCGTTCTTAGTGGGTGGATTGGCGCTCATCAAACAGCGCATCATTCAATGGCAAATCCCAACCGCCATGATAGGTTCCCTGTTAGTGTTAAGTACCATGGGGTATGCAATCAGTCCCGATGCAGTAGCCTCTCCGGTGCTTCACCTGTTTTCTGGCGCTACTATGCTAGGGGCATTTTTCATTGCCACTGATCCCGTTTCTGCCTCTACCACAACCAAAGGCCGATTGGTGTTCGGTGCCATGATCGGCACACTCGTCTATTTGATCCGAACCTTTGGCGGCTTCCCAGATGGCGTTGCCTTTGCCGTTCTGATCGCCAACATGTGCGTGCCGTTGATCGACTACTACACCAAACCCACCGCTTACGGCTACAAGAAGGAAAGCAAATGATCCGCGCCATGCGAAACAATGGGGCCATACTGGCTCTGGCTGCGCTGCTTTCAACAGGGTTGGTTGCAGTAACCAACACACTGACAAAAGACACCATTGCAGAACAAGAACGCATACAACTGTTGCAGGTTCTCAATCAAGTTATCCCTGCGGATTTGCATGATAATGCGCTGGCGAAACAATGCACCCTAGTGCGCAATGCAAGCTTAGGTACAGACGCCCCTATGCCGGTCTACATCGCGACCAAAGAGGGGAAAACCACCGCCCTGGCAATCGAAGCCATTGCGCCTGATGGATACAATGGCGCCATTAAGGTCTTAGTCGGTATCGATGCTAACAACACAGTACTTGGCGTGCGTGTACTAAAACACGCCGAAACACCGGGACTGGGTGACAAAATTGACCTGAACATTTCAGATTGGATTTTGTCGCTTAGTGACAAAACCGTCGAAAGTGCAGATGATAAACGCTGGGCTGTTTACAAAGACGGTGGACAGTTTGACCAATTTACGGGGGCAACCATCACCCCTAGAGCCGTGGTCAGCGCAGCGAGAAGTGCGGCATGGTACGCCATGCAAAACATTGACACGATCACTCGTCAGCCGCTTAATTGTGGAGATGCATCATGAGCCAAAACAATGAACTAATGAAGAATGGACTGTGGCTGAACAACCCAGCTCTGGTTCAGCTACTTGGCCTGTGCCCTCTTTTGGCCGTATCAGCGACAGTAACAAACGCATTAGGGCTCGGCCTTGCTACCTTGCTCGTATTAGTTGGATCAAACCTGATCGTGTCATTGGTACGCGAATGGGTACCCAAAGAAGTCCGAATTCCAATTTTCGTCATGATTATTGCCTCATTGGTAACTTGTGTTCAGCTACTCATGAACGCTTATGCTTTTGGCTTGTACCAATCTCTGGGGATTTTCATTCCCCTCATCGTGACCAACTGCATCATTATTGGTCGTGCTGAAGCTTTTGCCTCAAAGAACACACCATTGCCTTCTGCGCTAGATGGCTTTTGGATGGGGATGGGCATGACCGCAGCTCTTGTTGTTCTGGGCGCTATCCGTGAGCTAATGGGGAACGGTACGCTATTTGATGGTGCAGATCGCTTACTGGGCGATTGGGCAGCAGGGCTTCGCATTGAAGTGTTTCACTTCGAGAGTCCATTCTTGCTTGCTATGTTGCCACCGGGCGCATTTTTGACGGTTGGATTTATCATTGCAGCCAAAAATGTCATTGATGAACGCCAAGCCAAAAAACAACCAAAAGAGAAAGCGGTCATTGAACGTGCTCGCATCACGTCGGCTGACTAACACCAACTTTTCAATGGATGAAAAATGAATAGCGAAAAACGTATTCAGATTTTGGAGCGATTGCGAGCTGAAAACCCGCATCCAGAAACAGAGCTCAATTGGAACTCGCCATTTGAACTGCTGATCGCGGTACTGCTTTCTGCACAAGCCACGGATGTCAGTGTCAACAAAGCCACGGACAAGCTCTACCCCGCAGCAAATACGCCGCAGACGATATTGGATCTTGGCGTAGACGGCGTGAAGTCTTACATCAAGACCATCGGTTTGTTTAACTCAAAAGCTGAAAACGTCATCAAGACTTGCCGGATTTTGGTTGAGCAGCACGGCGGGGAAATACCTGAAGATCGCGCGGCATTGGAGGCCTTGCCTGGTGTCGGAAGGAAAACAGCCAATGTCGTATTGAACACCGCTTTTGGATGGCCAACCATTGCTGTTGATACGCACATATTCCGCGTATCAAATCGCACCAAATTTGCGATGGGTAAAAATGTCGATGACGTTGAACAAAAGCTACTGAAAGTGGTTCCCAAAGAATTCAAAGTCGACGTTCATCACTGGCTTATTTTGCATGGCCGTTATACCTGTGTCGCTCGCAAGCCTCGCTGCGGTAGTTGTGTCATTGAAGATCTTTGCGAGTTCAAAGATAAAATCTACCCCGACGAGTGACCCGAATTTCCGTACAATTTCATCGATTAAAGCGGCAGCATCACATTGACATTGTCTGCCAGAAACCTCATTTAAGGAGAGCAACATGAGCAACGGTCGTATTCTGCATACCATGATCCGCGTTGGCGACTTGGATCGTTCCATCGGCTTCTATACCGACGTCATGGGCATGCAATTGCTCCGTAAAAATGAAAATGAGCAGTATGAATATACACTCGCATTCGTGGGTTATGGCGACGAATCAACGGGTGCGGTTATCGAGTTGACGTACAACTGGGGCACGACTGAGTACGAGCAAGGTTCAGCATTTGGTCATATTGCCATTGGTGTAGATGATATCTACGCGACCTGTGATGCTCTGCGCGCTGCCGGCGCAAACATCACCCGTGAGCCGGGCCCAGTAAAAGGTGGCTCGACAGAAATCGCGTTTGTGGAAGACCCAGATGGCTATAAAATTGAGCTAATTCAAAACAAAAGTGCATCTGCTGGTCTTGGTGACTAGGTCGAAGGTAAACGTTACCTAAGCAAAACGCCTCCAAACCAATGCCAAGGGCTGAGTTCGACAACGCAACGAATTCAGCCCATTATTTTCTCAGCCCGCTCCAAAAACTTCCTTCCCTTGCTATCTTCACGGTCACATCATAGTGACACCAAAAATATTTGAATTTGACCAAATCAAGTTCATTTCACAATTTCGTGATGGCATTCAAACGATTAAACGAATAAGTCCTGCCCAAAATTTGTTCTGGTATGCTCTATTTACTATCTCATTTTTAAGACAAATTAAGTATGACTCAGCGCCGCTATACGCTTCAGCTGCACATTGCAGGCATCTTCTTCATCATTGTCTCTATTCTTTCTGTGTTTTTGATTGTGATGAGTTATCAAAATTCGAAAGCCCTTAATGAACAACTCGCGTTGGAAAGAACAGAGCAAAGCGCTGAACGTATTAAGCTGGCATTTCAAAAGCTTGTTGCTCCCGTCACGACAGCATTAGACGCCTTGGCGGTTTCTGAATATGGCCAAAAGTTCCACGCATCAAACGACCAAGCTTGGCTTGGTACTGTTGATGCCATCATGCAAAGAAACCCTGATGTTCTCTCTATTTACCTCGGCCACCCAGATGAGAACTCTGCCTTTATCAGATCGACCAGCGCAGAATTTATGCGCAAACAGTTCGACACACCGGCTAATAGCCACATCATGGTGGATATCAACGATGCCAGTGGCACCCAGCTAAGAACCTATTACGACAATCGTCTGAACTTTATTAGTAGAGACGTCAACTCAATTAAATATCGCCCTACTACGCGACCGTGGTTCAACGTCGCCCCCAAAGACGGCAGCATCCATATCACTGACCCATATTTCTATTTCTTTATTCAACGAATGGGCATTACGCTATCTCGACAGCTCCCCGATAACTCCGGTGTTATCGCGGCAGATATTACGCTCGCTTCTTTGTCCAATTTCCTCACCGAACTCTCAGATTCAGACGACACGCAACTTCTCCTACTGGACGATAATAGAAACATCATTGCCCACAATGGTTTCTTATCTAACGCGACTGGGGATTCACAAGATGAGCTATCTACTGCACTCACGCTGTCGCCTCTCAACCAACTTTATGTGGCACCTGAACTCAATGAATTGAACACCAATGCCGAGTTAATGGATCAAACATGGATGCTTAACCTTGTTCGTATTCCGTTTACGGAAGAAAGAGGGTTATGGCTAGCAAAAGCAATTCCAGAGCAACAGCTCATTGGCAGCGCATTGGAAGCAAAAAATAATCAAATCGTTATCAGTGCGTTGGTGCTATTGCTCGGCACGCTGATGGTACTAGGCGCTTCAGCGCGAATCGCAAAACCACTGAAAGCCATCGGTAAAGAAACGCAGAAAATCAAAAACCTAGATTTTGCCAACATCACGCTTCCAACCTCACCCATTGCAGAAGTCACCGCCTTGTCTGAGTCCATTGACGCCATGGCGGATACGATTAGCGGTTTTCTCGACACACTGCACCGTGTATCCAATAGTTCCAACTTTGATGAACTGCTTAAAGATATTGTCTCCCACTGCCACCAAGCTTCAGGGGCCGATTACGTATTAATGTGGACA
The DNA here is from genome assembly GCF_000621165.1 of Enterovibrio calviensis DSM 14347. Taxonomy (GTDB): domain Bacteria; phylum Pseudomonadota; class Gammaproteobacteria; order Enterobacterales; family Vibrionaceae; genus Enterovibrio; species Enterovibrio calviensis. The sequence goes on from NZ_JHZA01000008.1 coordinate 186,515, forward strand.
ACCTCGTCGGAGGATAACGATTCACGTTTATCACTCACGGCCAGTTACCCTGAGCAGGCAAACAAAACATCCATCAACTTCTCCAAGCTACTCGCTGAATCACCACAAATGCTGAACGCGCTCTCTACACAGAAGTTCTTCAGCTTTAATCCTTCATCAACCGATGTTCAGCGCAATTTGCTTCCTGCTGATCTAAAACGTGCTTGGGTACTGCCTCTTACTAACCGCGATAACAAAAACGTGGGGTATGTACTCCTTGGCTTCAATCAACACATCCCCGATCATCAAGAAGAGAAAATTCATTTTATTACCCAATTCTTAGGGTTTGCTTCCCTCATCAAAGAAAACTGGGATCAGGTAGCGGCACAGAAACACCTGTTTAAATCGTTTGTTGAGCTGATGGCATCCGCCATCGATACAAAATCGCCATATACAGGCGGACATTGCCAACGTGTTCCGGAACTCACCTTCATGCTCGCTGATGCAGTGAGCAAAGATACTCAGCATTTCCCTGATTTCTCTCTCAATGAACACAACCAAGAAGCACTGTATTTCGCCGCTTGGCTTCATGATTGCGGCAAAGTGACGACACCTGAGTATGTGGTCGACAAAGCAACGAAACTCGAAACCATCTACAATCGCATTCACGAAGTACGAACGCGCTTCGAGGTACTCAAACGCGATGCGGAAATCAGCTATTGGAAGCAGCGTGTTGATGGAAAAGAAGTAGCAGCTTTGGATGCGTGGTTAAGCAATGAGAAAAAGACGCTTGATGACGACTTTGCCTTTATCGCCAAATGTAATCTTGGTGGTGAATTCATGGATACTAAGAACATTACACGTCTTGAAGAGATAGCTTCTCGCACCTGGTATCGCACCATTGATGACGTACAAGGTTTGTCTTGGGAAGAAGAGAACCGCCGCAAACAACGCGGTGATATCGCACTTCCATCGAAAGAAAGCGTGCTTTCCGATTCTGTCGATCATGAAATTCCGTGGTTGCCTCAACAACTCGAGACTTTCAAAGATTGGGAGTTTAAGCTTGCGGTTCCGAAGCTTCAGTACAATCGCGGTGAGTTGTACAACCTTTCCATTCAACGCGGTACGCTCAATGACGAAGAGCGATTCATCATCAACGACCATATTATACAAACCATCAAAATGTTGCGGAAATTGCCATATCCTGAGCATTTGACTCGCGTGCCTGAGATTGCAGGGGGTCACCATGAGAAGCTCGATGGGAAAGGCTACCCCTATGGCTTAGATGACACCAACCTTTCTGTTGATGCGCGTATCATGGCTATCGCCGACATCTTTGAAGCACTCACCGCCAGTGACCGTCCATACAAAAAAGCCAAAACACTGAGTGAAGCCCTCAAAATTCTGGCCTTTATGGCGAAAGACAAGCATGTCGATGCCAAGCTTTTCCGCCTCTTCATCGAGCAGAAAATCTACCTTCAATATGCTGAATCGTTCTTGCCCGCGTCTCAGACAGATACGGTTGACGAGCAGGCGCTTCTTGCAATCATTGCCCCCAAAGAAGCCGCTAAGCCCGCCGAGGTTTCTTAATACCTTCGGTTGCCTAAACGACTAGAACAGTTTTGGTTCAATAAACAAAAAGCCCCGACGTGATTACGCGGGGCTTCTTTACATTCAGAGGGATAACTCTCGCTGAATCCAGCGTCTACAGATTGTATCAACTAGATAATGGTTCGCCCGAGAGAAATAACCACACGTCGGTTTTTGTTTCTGCCGATAGGGCTATCGTTATCAGCAATTGGTCGACGTTCACCAAACGCCTCTACTTGAATTCGATCTTTCGGAAGACCTAAGGACATAAAGTACTCTTCAAGATTCTTCGCGCGAATCTCTGACATTCGCTGATTTGCCGCTTTCGCGCCGCGGCCATCCGTATAGGTCGCCATCAATACCAAATCAATATCAGGACTATAGCGAACAAACTCTGCGATTTGAGCCAACTTCGCCATTGAAGGTTTGTTGAGATCATCGCCGTTGTCATTGTAATGCAGAACGGTAAAAGCAATATCTTCAAACGAATACGGTAACAAGCGAGAGACACAGCTACTAAATTCATTGTATGGCTGTTGGAACGAAACGGCTGATAAGGCGACATCAACACGCTTTCCGCGGCTTTGCCACTCTTGGAAATTGAAGGTAGGGAACCGTCCACCTTCTAATTCGGCCAACATACCCCAAGCCGTTTGACCATCAACATACCCATCAAACTGCTTAAAGAATCTTAATCTATCAATGTATTCCGCTGCCTCACCCGGTCTCCAAACCGCAGGCATAGACACCAGTGATACATTTTCTGTTTTGCCCATGGGCCGGCGCATTTCTAGTTCAAAATCCAAATTGATTTTTTTGCTCGCACGCGAGGTAAACGTCGCCATGCCATAGTTTGGGATCATGTGTTCGATACGACATTCAATGGGTGTATCCACCGTAACTTGCCACAAAGACTCTGTCGGTTTTGCGCCATAGAATTTGCTTGCGTTAGCCGACATCGGCAACACACTTGCAGCAATGAAAAATGTCAGCAGTGGAGAGGAACTCACTCTCTTCATGGCAGGGCAGTTTCCTGTTTCTAATGGTGGATAACGCTATTTACCATATCGGTCAGTGACGTCATATCTTTAGTGTTTATTTTAATGCGGATGAGCCAAAGTAGAAAATGAAAATGCCCCGCGCTTCTGCCATAATGCACGCCTGATTTTTACTAGTTGCACGAGACATGACTCAAGAAACCAACCTTAACACGCTTAGAGCGCGATTCCGCGGATACTTTCCAGTTGTTATCGACGTAGAAACAGCCGGATTTAACTCGAACACCGACGCCTTGCTGGAAATTTGTGCCGTCACTTTAAAAATGGACGACGATGGTTGGTTGTCTCCTGATAAAACGATCCACTTTCATGTCGCCCCTTTTGAAGGCGCAAATCTTGTCAAAGAGGCGCTGGAATTTAACGGTATTCGTGACCCATTTAGCCCACTACGCGGTGCGGTTGACGAAGAACATGCGCTTAAAGAGATCTTCAAACTCATCAGAAAAGAGCAAAAAGCCTCAGGCTGTCAGCGCTCTATCATGGTCGCACATAATGCAACATTCGATCACAGCTTCGTCATGGCTGCAGCGGCACGCACACATCTAAAGCGTAATCCTTTCCACCCATTTGCAACTTTTGATACCGCAGCACTAAGCGGATTGGCGCTGGGTCAAACCGTTCTTGCCAAAGCATGTAAAACGGCGGGCATCGCCTTTGATAACCGAGAAGCGCACTCGGCACTGTACGACACGGAACGTACTGCAGAATTGTTTTGTGAAATCGTGAACCGCTGGAAAAAACTTGGCGGCTGGCCCGTTCTTGAGGTTGAGGCTGATTCCGAGGCCGATTCAGAACACTCCGCAGAAGAATAATTCGAGCTCTACCTTAGACATTAATGACGGTGCTGCTCAAGCGTTCAGGCAGCCCGTCACCTTTTCAACTAAGACCTTCCTATATTAAGTGAAGACAACTCTCACCTTGGCTTAATGCATAAATATCCGGTTTGCTCTCCCTCAAACTATTGATAACAAACCAGCTATATCTCAAGTCTGTGCCTATACTGCTTAAGACCAACCCGCTCATGCACTAAAGTGCATAATTTAGACGAGAAGCGGGAACTTACAAGGCAGTGACAACGAGGCACAATAGATGAAAACAACGACTCAACGTACTCTACTCGCAACCGCCGTCGCCTTAGCCGCTTTTCAAGCGCATGGTGCAGGCTTCCAGATCAGTGAACACTCTGCAAGTGGCTTAGGCCGCGCATTTGCAGGCGAAGCCGCCATTGCAGACAATGCAGCGGTTGCTGTACGCAACCCTGCTGCAATGACCATGTTTGATTCGGCTCAATTGTCAGGGGGTATTTCGTTTATCCAACCTGATGTGGATGGCAAGGTCAACACTGCCTCAGGTATTGATACGGGCAATCCCGCATTTAACGGGATGAGTTCAGATCACAAAGATGTTGCTCCAGATGCACTCGTTCCTTACTTGCACTACATCCGCCCAATTGATGAAAAATTGGCTATTGGCTTTTCTACTTTTTCAAACTTTGGTTTATCAACAGAGTATCCTACTGACTCAGTCGCAGGTTCCATTGCGGGCCAAACAGAACTCACCACTGTAGATTTCAATCTCAATATGGCTTACAAAATTGCGCCACAATGGAGCTTAGGCTTCGGATTGAACGCAGTTTACGCTGAAGCGGAGCTAAATAGACAAGCTGGCGCTGCGCTAACAACACTAGATGATGTAGCTACATATCTAACATCGCCAACTGACAGTGTCGCTCATCTCGAGGGAGATGGTTGGGGTTTTGGTTGGAACGTAGGTGCACTTTGGGAAATTGATGACAACAATCGCTTAGGTCTCGGTTATCGTTCTCAAGTTGATATTACTTTAGAAGGTGATTATAGCGGCATTTCAACGGCCTTAACAAAGCCACAACAAACCGTTGCCGGAGAACTTGAACTCAATCTTCCAGACATTTTGGAAATCTCCGGTTTTCACAAACTAAACCAAAGCTGGGCATTCCACTATAGCGCGATGAGAATCGGCTGGAGTAGTTTCGAAGAACTAAAGGCGACAGGTTCTGATTGTACAAATTGGACGGTTTCTCCCGCTCAACCGGGAGAGTGTTTGCAGAAAGATGAAAAATGGGAAGATAGCTGGCGATATGCAGTTGGTACGACACATTACCTAAACAATGAATGGACTCTTAGAGCGGGCGTTGCCTACGATGAAAGCCCGGTGGAAGAAGAATACCGAACTCTCAGCATTCCAGACACTGACCGCACTTGGTATAGCATTGGAGCCACTTATGCGACTTCTGACATTTTGACTATTGACGCAGGCTTTGCTTACCTTAGCGGTGATAGCGTAACTGGATCTGAAGATGGCTTCACATTCGAAGCTGGCGGTGATGCTTACATCTTCTCTATTGGCGCAAATTATACGTTCTAACCACTTGTTTCATATATAAGAAAAGCCGACGATTACGCGTCGGCTTTTTTGTTATATATCACAAAAGTGAAATGTTGCTTTCGCCCAATGTGACTCCCAAAAGCACACTCTTTTCATCCTTTCAAACACACGTTCATTTATCACCCAAATCATTTCTAATTGTAAACGCCTAATAGCAAAGCGTGCAGAGGTGCGGGTTTTCAATTAGTGCTTTTACTTAAAACACAAGTTTTAAAACACAACCTAATCTTCCTCCTCATTCCCTACCATCATCGAAATTAACAGGTATTTAACATTTTTCAACAACGTGACATATTAATGAATGTAATGATCCGACCAGATTGGATTGAGGCTTGCTTTAAGCTGTAATGTTTTTTCAAACCACTGAAAATAATGGACTTTAGTTTACTAATAACTAAAAGCTCAATTTGGATGAGAGGCTGTATGTCAAAAAAACTATCAAGAAGCGCGATAGCCATCGCTGTCGCATTATGTGCTCCTAGTGCGTGGAGTGCGGGTTTTCAGGTTTCCGAACATTCGGCTAGCGGCTTAGGTCGAGCCTATGCAGGTGAAGCAGCCATGGCTGACAATGCATCCGTCATGGCGCGTAACCCAGCTTCAATGTCATTGCTTACTGAGACACAAATATCTGGTGCTCTTCACATCATCAACCCAGAAATTGATATCACCGACAATGCAAACGGCCAAAAAGCATCTGATGTCGCGCCTATCCAAGTTGTTCCCGCATCATATTATGTAAACCCTCTTGACGATAAGTGGGCGTTTGGTCTTGGCCTTTACACCACTTACGGTGTCGGAACTGATTATCCTGACGCTTTCAACGCAGGTGATTTGGCAGGCGACACTTCTTTGGTTTCCGTCAATTTCAATCCTGCCGCATCTTACAGAATTAATGAAAAATTCAGTATTGGTGCAGGCCTTAACATTGTTTACGCCATGGCTGAGCTAAATCGTCACTACGGCATTTCCTCTGTGGCGGTATCGAACGATTTCAGCGATAAGCTTATCAGCATGGAAGGCGACACTTGGGGATTCGGCTGGAATGCTGGCGCCGTTTATGAACTTAATGAAAATCACCGTTTTGGTTTCGCTTATCGCTCACAAATCGACCTTGAATTTAATGGCGATTTTACTGACTACTCTGGAAACATTATTCCTGGTGGCGGTGAAACTGGCGGTGACCTTGACGTTCCGCTTCCTGCCATCGCCGAGATTTCTGGCTTCCACCAGCTCAATCAAACATGGGCTGTTCATTACAGCGTCATGTGGTCACAGTGGAGCGAATTTACTGAGTTGAAAGCAACAGGTTCAGGTTGTTCAAAAACAAATGGTATTTGTTTCCAAAAAGATGAGAAATATGACGATGCCTTCCGTTATTCGATTGGCACAACATACACTCTCGACAGTCAATGGACCTTGCGCACAGGCTTTGCATTTGACGAACAAGCAGGCAAATCCACGCTAAGTATCCCTGATACTGATCGCTACTGGTTCTCGGGTGGCGCGACCTATCAATATAGCCCTTCAATGTCCTTCGACGCTGGTTTGACCTACATCCGCAGTAGTTCTAGCACCTTCAATGAATCAAGCAGCATTTCAGGCATCGATTACGAGTTCGCAGGTAAAGGCGCAGCCTACCTTGCAGCAGTTCAAGCTAACTACACCTTTTAACATCAGTCGAGGGAGATGAATGATGTATCTAAAATTAAACACAAATAAAACCCGACTCGCCTTGATGTTATCTGCCGCTATTGGGCTAACAGCATGTGGTGGCGACGCCGAATTGAGCGGCAATACCGAATCTGGTGTTTTTGAGGAAGCTTATATTCAAGAAAGCCTCAAAGCGCCAACCAAAATCAGCTTTAACCTTTCGGGTAGCGATGCAGCCATTCCGGGGCCAAGCTTTCTGCTTATGGATACCAACGACGGTACGTTGAACATCCCAACCAGCGATGCCAGTGCGAACAGCGCAAGTCTAAGTTCCGGTAACCGCGCGGCGCTTGCTGCCAATCTGGCAGACCCAGCTGCAGCGATGAATACAATGGATGGGTGGCCAGTTTCTATGCCCATCATCATGGGCTTTGACGGTGCAGGATTGGCTGATGGCACACTGACATCCGGCGTCGTTATTGCTCAGTTAACCGAAGGCTTAACGGGCTCTCCAAGCCTTAAAAAATTACTGGTGAATGGCACGGATTACCAAGTCATTTCTGATGCAGAAGGCGATCGCTTGATTGTTCAATTTGCTGACTCGCTAGCAGAGAAAGGTGAGTACATCATTGCGCTCACGAACGATTTAGCAGACGCCAACGGCGATACGCTCGGCATGTCATCCTCGTATGCAACGCTAGTGACAAACTCGAGCACCATTGTTAGTGACTCCATCGCAACAGCCGCCACGGTCACAAAAGGTATCAATGCTATCTTTGCTCAGCTGGGAACTGCGAATGAGAGCATCATTTACAGTTCTTGGTTTACCACACAGTCTGTCGGCGACACACTATATGCAACCAAAGCAGCGATTGCGACGGGCGCAGGTTTGGGTGACTTTGACGCTATCTGGAAAGACTCTGCTAACCCCAATGATGTCAGCATGACTGGTGCATATTTCATGTCCGTTCCCACGTCGGGTCAGGACTATGCCGCGGCATTACCGGCAGACACCAACTTCGCTTCCTATGTTGAAACAAATAACGGAAGCGACGCGGCAGCTTTGGTTGCAGCTTACTCAGCAGGTACAGTGACCGTTTCAAAAGGTACCGTATCGCTGCCTTACTTTTTGGAAAAAGACGCGTCCACATGGAACACAACACCGTTTGAATCCGGTATGCCAAGCTTGGCAATGGTATCCAATGTACTCAATGGTGATAATGCAGATGACGCTTCTGCAATAGGTCAGCAATTGGTTGCTGCCGGTGTTGATCTCAACACATTGGCGACAGACCCTGCTGAGCAGCTTAAGCTTGTTGGTCTAACATTGACCAAAGCTGACGGCTCACAGCTCGATTCTGAGCGAGTAATTACTCGCTATAACCCTGTGCCGCAAGTGAAGTCTCTGGAAAGTGTGCCGTTTATTCTTTTCACCCCAACAACGCTCGTGGGTTCTCCGGGCACCATGGAACTGGTGATCTACCAACACGGTATTACGTCAGCCAAAGAAAGTGCGTATGCCTTTGCTGCAAATGTTATTAATGGCGCGAAAGCTTTCACCAAAGACATTGCGGTTATTGCTATCGATCAGCCGTTGCACGGCGAGCGAAGCTTAGATGCAACACGCTCAGCCAACGAAGATCCAACTGCGTTCTTGAATTTGACTTACCTACCTGTAGGTCGTGACAACTTAAGACAAAGCATGCTAGACAACATGGGGTTAAGGGCAGCAGCATCAATTACGCAATCTGTTACTGCATTCACCGGCACACCTTTAGCGTCTTTAGCTAACACGGCAGTGACAAACCCATCACTGTTTGGTCACTCACTCGGCGGAATCACTGGGTTTGGTACAGTCGCCATGGCGAACAGTACCATTGACGATGTGGCGGGCGACGCCATATTCAAATTCTCACGTGTTGCCGCGGCCAATACCGGCGGTCAAATCGCCAACTTGTTGTTAGGATCAAACACATTTGGCCCTGATATTATTGCTCAGGTCACGAGTGGTACTACAGACGCAACTAAGGCCGCTTCCCTTGTTAGCCAGTTCGCTTACGCTGCACAAACGGTTATTGATTCCGTCGACTCATTCAACTTGGTTGGTGAAAATGACATCAATGACACTAACGTGTTGGACGGATTGCCTATTTATATGCAACAAGTGAAAAATGACGCAACAGTGCCAAACACGGTGACTGACGCTCCATTTGCGGGTACTGAGCCGTTGGCCGCTAAACTTCAGTTGACCACTGTTGACAGCGCGTCACAAACGACAAGCAATGGGAGAAACTTCACGAAGTTCAGTGATGGTGGCAAACACAGTACTGTGATTTCACCTCAAGAAAGCAATTTCAGCGACCTTGGTCATACGACTGAAATGCAAAGCCAACTGATTCAGTTCCTGACAGGCTCTAGCGATTACGCAGTGAGTGACACCAGCGTTCTGGAATAACCCCTCAAAACTTCCCCCGAAGGCCAGCACTCGCTGGCCTTTTTCTTTATTTTTCCCTTAGCTACAAATTCCTCTCGACAACGCTAAAAAAAAAAGCAAACTGTGATCTTTGCAAGGTGATACTCAAGCTACGTCTTAGCTCATCAGGGATGACGAGGTGGTTTGGGCATACACATTTTGGACAACTTTTTTGCCCGTTTTGGGCACAGAGAAGTAGGGAAAAACTCATGAATCCGGTCGTTATCGCGGTCTGTGTGATGCTAATGCTAGCTCTTCTTAGGGTTAACGTTGTCGTCGCACTCACCTTTAGTGCCATTCTTGGCGGTGTCGTTAGTGGTCTATCGCTAACAGATACCATTTCAGCGTTTGAAGGTGGACTTGGTGGTGGTGCAACCATCGCATTGAGCTACGCGATGTTGGGTACCTTTGCCGTTGCTATTAGTCGTTCTGGTATCACAGACCTTCTAGCACAAGCCGTCATTCGCAAGCTCAATGGCAAAGACAACGAGAACGCAACAAGCGCACTAAAATACATGGTGCTCGTCGCGCTCGCATTGTTAGCTATGTCATCTCAAAATGTCATTCCTGTGCACATTGCGTTCATTCCCATTGTTATTCCTCCGCTGTTGCATGTGTTCGCAAAACTAAATCTAGATCGCCGCCTTGTTGCCTGTGTGCTGACCTTCGGTTTGATCACGCCGTACATGGTGTTACCGATTGGTTTTGGTGGTATTTTCCTAAACAATATTTTGCTGAAAAACTTGCATGACAATGGTCTGGATGTCGTTGCGAGCCAAGTGCCTCACGCCATGTTGTTGCCTGCTGCAGGTATGTTGTTCGGCGTGTTAATCGCGACTTTTATTAGCTATCGCAAACCTCGCCACTACTCAGAAGAAAAGATTCGTGCGGCTGAGCCAGAGAAGACTGAGATCAAACCTCAAAACATCGTTGTGGCTATCGTAGCTATTGCGACAACACTGAGTGTGCAGCTCTATACCGGTTCGATGATCGTAGGTGCACTTGCTGGCTTTATGGTGTTCACCATTGGCGGCGTGATCAAATGGCAAGACACGAACGATGTATTCACCCGTGGCGTTCATATGATGGCCATGATTGGCTTCATCATGATTTCAGCAGCAGGTTTCGCGGCGGTAATGAAGGCAACAGGTGGGGTTGAAACCTTGGTGGCTTCTTTGGCGTCAAGCATTGGTGACAATAAACCCCTCGCGGCGCTATTGATGTTAGTCGTCGGTTTGCTCGTCACCATGGGTATTGGTTCGTCGTTTTCGACCATTCCCATCATTGCCACCATCTATGTACCGCTGGCATTGGCGTTTGGTTTCTCGCCGATGGCAACTATTGCACTGGTTGGCACCGCAGCGGCGCTTGGTGATGCAGGATCACCGGCTTCTGATTCAACACTCGGCCCAACATCAGGTCTGAACGCTGACGGTCAGCATGAGCATATTTGGGATACGGTCGTTCCGACATTTATCCACTACAACCTGCCGTTAATCGCCTTTGGCTGGTTGGCAGCCATGACGCTGTAATACCCAGTATTAAGCGCTAACAGAAAACAAAAAAAAGCCGCTAATGAAAATTAGCGGCTTTCTTGTTTAGCGTGCACAAACTCAGCCAATGGCTTAGTCGTTTGCTTCCGCATCACGGCGTGCAGCAGCCGTTTTGATCATTGGCTGAAGTTCGCCTTTCTGGAACATTTCCAGAATGATGTCACAACCACCAACCAATTCACCGTCAATCCACAATTGTGGGAATGTTGGCCACTGTGCATAGATTGGCAGCTCAGCGCGGATGTCTGGGTTTTGCAGAATATCCACGTACGCAAATTTTTCACCACACGCCATTAGCGCTTGGCTAGCCTGAGAAGAAAAGCCACAGCTAGGTAGCTTTGGCGAGCCTTTCATGTAAAGCAGGATGGTATTTTCTTCAATCTGCTGTTTAATTTTATCAATCGTTTCCATTACTTCCTCGAACACCAAGTGTGATGATTACCTTGATTCTAACTGGGAAAAGGTCGGAAAAAAACGCCTAAAATCTATAGGGTCAATTTAAGTCGCTTTTTTTAAAATTCTTCTTTTAATAAAGTAAAAACTTGCTAAACTGTTTCGCAGTCAGTCTATAAGTAGATACGTCCATCTTCAGGGAGCCTTCCCTAAAGTGTAAGACAAATCTACAGGAAGCAATAATGTCAGGGGGAAACCCCGCCTATCATGGAGAATCGCGTAATGGCATTTCAACTACCAGCTCTTCCTTACGAGAAAAATGCACTTGAACCACATATTTCTCAAGAGACTCTGGAATTCCACCACGGTAAACACCACAACACTTACGTTGTTAAGCTGAATGGCCTAGTTGAAGGTACTGAGCTTGAGAACAAATCCCTAGAAGAGATCATCAAGACTTCTACTGGTGGCGTTTTCAACAATGCTGCGCAAATCTGGAACCACACGTTCTACTGGCACTGCCTGAGCCCAAATGGCGGCGGCGAGCCAACTGGCGATGTGGCTGATGCTATCGCAAAATCTTTCGGTTCTTTCGAAGATTTCAAAGCGAAGTTCACTGATTCAGCAATCAACAACTTCGGTTCTTCTTGGACTTGGTTGGTGAAAAAAGCTGACGGTACTCTAGATATCGTTAACACGTCTAACGCAGCGACACCTTTGACTGAAGAAGGTGTGACTCCTCTGCTGACCGTTGACCTGTGGGAACACGCTTACTACATTGATTTCCGTAACCTACGTCCAGACTACATGAATGCATTCTGGGCACTGGTTAACTGGGAATTCGTTGCTCAAAACCTAGCAGCGTAATTTCAGGTAATCGCCTGTAGACATGAATACCTCGTCTTGGCGGGGTATTTTTTTGTCTTCGATTTGGTTCGAGGGTTTTGTGGGAGAAACTTCTTCAATCACAAAATCACGGGCAAAAAAACCGCTGATAAACAGCGGTTTTTATTATTGGTTTTAGCGAATCGCTTACGCGACTTCAGACAAAATGATACGCAGCGTACGACGTAACGGCTCTGCCGCACCCCACAATAGCTGATCACCCACGGTGAATGCATTGAGGAAGTCATCGCCCATGTTCATTTTACGCAAACGGCCCACAGGGATTGATAACGTGCCTGTGACTTTCGCTGGCGACAATTCTTGAACCGTCAAATCACGCTCGTTCGGGATCACTTTAACCCAATCATTGTGCGATGCGATGATGCTTTCCACTTCATCCATTGGCACGTTCTTCTTGAGTTTCAACGTCAATGCTTGGCTGTGGCAGCGCATTGCGCCGATACGCACACAAGTACCATCAATCGGTACAGGGCTATCTTGAATGCCAAGGATCTTGTTCGTTTCAACCGAACCTTTCCACTCTTCTTTACTTTGACCATTTTCGCGCTTCACGTCGATCCAAGGGATCAATGAACCCGCTAATGGCGCACCAAACTCTGACGTTGGGAAGCTTGAAGAACGCAGCGTTTCCGCCACTTTACGATCAATATCCAAGATGGATGTCGCTGGGTTAGCCAATTCTAGGCCAACAGAATCATTAATCACGCCCATTTGGCTGATCAATTCACGCATGTTTTTCGCACCCGCGCCCGAAGCCGCTTGATACGTTTGCGCCGTCATCCACTCAACCAAACCTTCTTGATACAAGCCACCTACTGCCATCAGCATCAAGCTGACTGTACAGTTGCCGCCCACATAGGTCTTAGTACCTTTGTGAATGCCTTCTTGAATTTGTTTAAAGTTAACCGGATCCAGCGTAATGATGCTGTCTTCTTTCATGCGCAACGTGGACGCTGCGTCAATCCAATAGCCCTTCCAACCAGCGGCGATCAGTTTTGGATAAACCGCTTCGGTGTAGCTACCACCTTGACAGGTGATCACGATATCCAGCTTTTTCAGGCTTTCAATGTCAAAAGCATCTTCTAGCAAGCCAGCATCTTTGCCATAGTTTGGCGCTGGAATGCCAATTTGAGAGGTACTGTAGAAAACGGGTTCGATAACATCAAAATCGCGCTCTTCTACCATGCGCTGCATCAGTACAGATCCGACCATACCGCGCCAGCCGACTAAACCTACTCTTTTCATTCTCACTCACACTCCATGTTGTAATCTTCTGCCTCTATCTTGAAAATTAACGACACAAATAACAAGCAAAAACTGCATCTTTTTGCTTAGTTCAGAGAGGCAAATCAAAGCAAACGTCCCTGAACAGCATGAATTAATTGGTTTTATACAAGATTGGCCGAAGAATGCTTGCTTAGTCGCTGTTTTCATAAGCCTTTCTAACCCAACAACCTCAACGTAAACGCTATTTTAGATGGAATCACTCAATTAATGTCATATGGAAGACCATGATCTAAATAAAGCCAAATTTTGAAGATATTAATCATAGGAATTTACAAATATTCACACATCTATAAAACAGACAATAAACACAACCCACCCACAAAAAACCACATCAAATCCATCATTTTGATACAGAAAACCATGAAAAATAACACCCGAGACTGCAAAGTCACATAATTCGAAATACTTGTTCACCTACTCCGGCCTCTTTCGCTAAAGTATGCCTCGCCGCCAGGAAGGCAGTACTGATAGCCCCAAATAAGGATATTTCAACGGCAGGAGTCTCTTGGCTCCCAAACAATAGGTTTGAAATATGCAAAGACACTCGGCGCGACTTCCTTCGCTATTCCAAGTATTCGCTGCGCTTGGTCTGTTTCTCTTACTCGCATTCTCTTTCACGGCGAAGCTCAATTTACCCATTCAGCTTGCGCTGTATATTGGATGGTTTCTCATCATTGGTCTGGGTATCAAACTAGGCCACCAATACAAAGATCTTGAAAAAGCCGCGACTAACGGCATCGCAAATGGCCTAGGTGCAGTCTTGATCCTTCTGGCCGTCGGTGCGCTTGTCGGCACTTGGATTGCGGGCGGTATCGTTCCAACCATCATTTACTATGGCCTGAAAGCGATTCACCCATCCATATTCCTCGCTGCCACTATGATCATCTGTTCATTAACGGCGCTGGCGACGGGCACATCATGGGGTGCAGCGGGTACGGCTGGCATCGCGATGATGGGTATTGGCCAAGGTCTTGGTGTTCCAGCCCCTGTCACTGCAGGTGCTGTGCTATCGGGCTGTTACTTTGGTGACAAACTGTCTCCGCTGTCTGATTCCGTGATCCTTGCGTCTTCGATGTCTGGTGTAGAAATCGTTGAGCACATCAAAGGCATGCTGCCAATCGCACTAATCAGTTACATCATCACAGGTATTTTGTTCACCGCGCTTGGCCTGCACTACGCTGGCAACGTTGACATGGCGCAAGTGAGCGACGTGATTGCAGCGATGGACAAGCAGTTCGTGATTTCACCCATGTCTTTTATCCCTGTGGGCATTGTGTTGTTGCTTCTGGCACTCCGTCTGCCATCATTCCCCGTGATCTCGCTTGGTTCTGTCTTGGGTATCGTGTGGGCTATCGTGGTTCAAGACATGAACCCGCTGGCTGCAATCAACACCGCATGGGCACCGTTCCAGATTGAATCTGGCGTGAGCTTCATTGATGCCATCCTAAACCGTGGCGGCATGGAATCCATGTTGGGTTCCGTGGCTGTGATTGTGTTCGGTCTGGGCTTTGGTGGCCTGCTAGACAAGGTGGGTGTACTTGAAACCATCGCGAAGATTTTCGAGCGCAAAGTGAATTCTGCGGGCAGCCTTGCTACCTCAACCATTGGTACCGCATTCCTTGGTAACGTGTTTGGTTCGGCCATGTACGTGTCTTTAATTTTGACACCTAAGATTTGTGCGAAAAACTATGACCGCATTGGTTACCACCGTAAGAACCTTTCTCGTAACGCTGAATTCGGCGGCACGCTGACATCAGGTATGGTGCCTTGGAGTGATAACGGTATTTACATGGCGAGCATTTTAGGTGTCGCAACGCTGTCTTATGCCCCGTTCATGTGGCTGAGCTTCGTGTGTATTATTGTCACCATTGTGACCTCTTACCTTGGCTGGTTTGTTGACCCTGTTGAGCCAAATCAACAGCACGACGTGGCATCCGATAGCGCAAGTCTAGACGGCGTTGCAGCACTGCAAAAAGCGTAATATCGACAAGCCATTGATAAAGGCAGCGAAAGCTGCCTTTTTTACATCTCTCGAAAAGTGTTTACATCCTTGTTTTCACTTATAAATCCTGACTATCTGCCTCTCTCACCATAGTCGATCTTGATCACATATTTAGATTGAACCACGAAAATCCCCCTGAATTCAGTAGCACATATTGACCCCAATCAAAGTGCGGAATTCCTCGCAGAAGAGAATGGGGGCAGATTTCATTTTGCATACGCAAACACACTTAGCCCAATGAGGTATCTATGAGCACTCCTAGCGAGCAAACTCGCAAAGTTACTATCGGTAGTTACTTTGCCCTCGCCTTCGCCGTCGTTTTCTTTTCAGGATTACTCCAATCTAACGAATGGTATGGCGTTTTTGACTTCACCACACTGAACGGTTCTTTCGGTAGCGTTGTTTACGGAGTAAACGAAACTGCTGACGGCATCCAAGCGGCAACCACGTCAATGCGTGGCAAAGGCGGTAGCGGCGCACGTGACGGCTTCCTGTTCGCCCTAACACTGATCCCAACCGTGATGTTCGCTCTGGGCATGATCAACGTGCTTGAGCACTACGGTGCACTAGATGCAGCACGTAAACTGCTTACGCCACTGCTTCGTCCACTGATGAACATCCCTGGTAACACAGGTCTTGCTTTGATTGCATCGCTGCAAAGTACCGATGCGGGTGCAGCCATGACCCGTCAGCTAAAAGACGAAGGCCACCTCACCAAACGTGAAGCAGATATCTTCACCATGTTCCAATTCTCTGCAGGTGCAGCGATCGTGAACTTCTTCTCATCAGGCGCGGTGCTGTTCACCCTGACATTGATGGACGGTTCTTTGGCTGTTGCTTCCTCTATCGGTCTCGCGGTTGCCGTGATGTTCGTATTCAAATTCGTCGGTGCAAACCTGTTCCGCGTTTACTTGAACATCACTGAAGGCAAAGAAGACAAATCCGGCAATGCGCTAACCGAGGAGAAAGCATAATGACTGAAGCTAAAAAGCCGATGGTGACGGACATTTTCGTAGAAGGCGCTAAGAAAGGCTGGAACATCGCAACAACGTCAACCGTGCCAAACGTTCTGATGGCATTCGTGATCATCAAAGCACTTCAAATCACTGGCGCACTGGATCTGATGGGCACCTTGTTCTCGCCAGTGATGGCTGTGTTCGGCCTTCCAGGCGAAGCGGCGGCAGTGCTTATCGGCGCATGGATGTCGATGGGCGGTGCAGTGGGCGTTGTTATTAGCCTGTTTGACCAAGGCATTCTTAATGGCGAACACATTGCCATTCTTGCCCCTGCTATCTACCTCATGGGTTCACAAGTTCAATACCTTGGCCGCATCCTTGGCCCAATCGGTACTGAAGGTCGCTACATCCCAGCCATGGTTATCATCTCAGTGATCAATGCCCTTGGCGCAATGTTGGTGATGAACATTCTGGTTTAACGCTTTTCTCTCACGCCGAGCACTTTCTCATTCAATAAAGGCTCGGCGTTGCTTTCCAAACGGATTTCCGGAGTTGCTATGAACTTTTCTCTGAACACCTATCTAGAAGAACTACGTCCCCTGATCAATGTCGATTGCGGCACATTGACCGTTGAAGGCATCGAAGTGATTGCCAACATCATGGCTGAAAAATACGAAGACATGGGCGGTTGGAACATCAAACGTGTTGATTGTGGCATCGCTGGCGTGGGCCTTGAGATCCGCAACAAGCCTGAAGCAGAACACATAGATGTGATGCTGATTGGTCACATGGACACTGTTTTCCCTGTGGGCACAGCGGCTGAACGTCCAATGACCACGGACGAAAACCGTGCTTATGGCCCTGGCGTTTCTGACATGAAGTCAGGCCTTCTCAACGTGGTGTACGCGCTGCGTGAGCTGGATTTGAGTGTTCGTGATGCGCTGTCTATCTGTGTTTGCATGAACCCAGATGAAGAGATTGGCTCACTGCACTCAGAAGAATGGCTGAAATCCGTCGCGAAAGATGCGCGTCACGTATTAGTTGCAGAAGCAGCACGTGCTGATGGCTCATTGGTAAAAGCTCGCAAAGGCATGGCGCGTTACAGAATGACGTTCCACGGCAAAGCGGCACACGCAGGTAACGAACCTCAAAATGGCCGCAGTGCAATCACTGAAATGGCGAATTGGATCCTAGCCTTGAACGCAATGACCGATTTCGAATCAGGCACGACCCTGAACGTCGGTGTTGTCAACGGTGGCGACGGTGCGAACATTGTTCCACAACATGCGGAAGCAGTTGTTGACGTGCGTTTCTGGGATAACGATGAATATGCGCTTGTGGATAGCAAAATCCGCGCATTGACCGAAACCCCGTTTGTTGATGGCGTCACCGTATCTTTGGTACGTGAAGCAACCAAACCTGCAATGGCACCAACGAGCAAAACCGAAAGCCTCATGGCGATGATCGAAGAAACCGGAAAAGATTTGGGTATCGACATCACTTGGCAGGAAGTAGGTGGCGGCTCTGATGCGAATCTAACTGCCGTTTTAGGTGTACCAACCCTTGATGGTTTGGGCCCTATCGGAGCAGGTTTCCACAGCGATGCAGAATACCTTGAGCTTCACTCTATTGAGCCACGCATCAAGCTGCTGAAAGCCGTGCTTGAGAAGTTGGCGAAGTAAGTCTTCTCCGAAGGTTTACGCGCCTGCTCCGCTTCGATACAGGGTAGCCATACGCAAACGCACAAATCAAAAGGGGCGAATTCGCCCCTTTTTGTTATCTTTGGTCGTTACATCAGGATTTATACCCTCGAAGCGAGTCGAGATAATCCGGTAAGAACAGCGATATCTGCGGAATGTAGGTGATCAGAATCAGGAAGATCAGCAACAGGCTCAACCACGGTAGCGCAGCACGTATCGCCCACCCCATGCTTTCCCCCGTGATCCCCGCGGTCACAAACAAATTCAGCCCCACTGGCGGCGTTAACATCCCTATTTCCATGTTCACCACCATGATGATGCCCAAATGGATTGGGTCGATGCCGAGTTGCGTTGCGATTGGGAACAAGATCGGCGCCATGATCAGCAAGATAGCCGATGGCTCCATGAAGTTACCCGCAATCAACAGCAGGATGTTCACCACGATCAAGAAGCCCCATGCCGGTAAGCCCCACGCCACAATGGTTTCCGCAATGGTATGCGGAATGCGCTCAGTGGTTAACACATGGGCGAACAACATGGCATTCGCGATAATGAACAGCAGCATGATACTGACTTTCGACGCATCACGAACCACGTGGTTCACTTCTTTGTCAGTAAAGGACTTCACCATCACCATTGGCAGCGAAACAAGGTTTCTCAACAGCATGCTTGCCGTTCCTTCACCGTCGCGACGCCAAGGCACATCTTTGAGAGGGCCAATATCACGATAGCCCCACACACTGACAAGCCAAGCGTAAACCGCCGCCACCGATGCCGCCTCTGTCGGGCTGGCAACCCCGCCATAGATCGACCCAAGCACGATGATGATCAGCATCAAGCCACCCAAAGCTCGTAAGCCAGAATGAATCAATGACATCACACCGGGGAAAGGTTGAGATGGCAGGCCCTTAATGCAGGCCACGATATAAATCGCCACCATCAATATGCCACCCATCATCAGCCCAGGAATAAACCCCGCCATGAACATGCGTGAGGCCGACACTTCCGTTGCAGCAGCGTAAACCAACATCACAATGGATGGTGGGATCAAAATGCCCAAGGTGCCCGCGTTGGCAATCACACCCGCGGCAAATGCTTTGGGGTAACCGGCTTTCACCATGCCCACAATAACGATAGAGCCGATGGCAGCAACCGTGGCAGGCGAACTACCCGAGACCGCTGCGAATAGCATACACGCCATCACAGAGGCCATAGCGAGCCCACCGCGGATGTGCCCGACACAATCGATAGCAAAGTTGATCAGTCGACGCGCCACACCACCCGTCGACAGGAACGCAGAAGACAAAATAAAGAAAGGGATCGCGAGTAAGGTGTAGTGTTCACTGGTGGCTTCAAACAGCTTCAAGGCAATAGAGGCCAATGAATCGTTTGAAAAGATAAGAATGGTCGTCACACTCGACAAACCTAATGCGATGGCGATGGGCATTCCCATGAACATGCAAAGGAACAACATCCCAAATAATGCAGCAATGGTCATTGGTTTCGCTCCTTCTTGTCATCCATTTCATTCGCCAACTCTTCGGCAAGGTGCATGCTTTCCTGCGCTTCATCGATAAGCCCAAACCCTTGTCTGTTTCCAGTCCACACTTCATACCCGATGGTACAAACGCGCACTGCCAACAAGCCAAAACCGAGAATCAAGCAGGACATCGCCTTCCACTTCTCAATCGGCATATCTTCCATTTCAATACCGATCATTTTCATTTTGCTTAGGTAGATCCACGAACCGTAAAGAAACAAGCCGCAATAAACCAAGCACAAGGCCAAAGCCAATAAGGTGATGAGTTTCTGTGAAGATGGAGATAAATGCTTAATTGCAGCGTCCACGCCAATGTGAGCACCTTCGCGAAGCCCCCATGACGCTCCCATTAAGACAAGCCATGCCGATAGATATAAGGTCAGCTCTTGCGCCCACAAAAGGCCTTCATTGAAGAAGAAGCGCAGTATCACTTCAAAAAACACTAACAGCGTCATTGTCACCAATAAGAGACCAATGCCAGCCTCTTCAAAACGGTGTAATAACCGAATCATTTTCTACTCCCAAGATATCAACCCAGCGCGTCAGTGCCGCGCTGGGCTTCATCTATTACTGGTTAGAGGCCACAGCTGCTTCAATGATTTCTGCACCGATTTCATTCTGGAATTGGCTCCAAACCGGTTTCATCACTTCGACCCACTGCTGACGTTCAGCATCTGACAAGGTAATGATTTCGCTGCGACCTGATTCCATGATGCTCTTGCGATCTTTCATCACTTTATCGTTAGCAATGGCATTGCCATGCGCGACTGATTCCGCGAGTGCTTTTTGAAGCACTTCACGGTCTGCGTCCGGCAATGTCATCCAAAACTCGGTAGACGTTGTCACCATGTAGTCCAACACCCCGTGGTTTGACTCAGTGATGTACGGCTGAACTTCGAAGAATTTCTTGGAGTAGATGTTTGACCATGTGTTTTCCTGACCATCAATGGCGCGAGTTTGCAGCAAGGTAAACACTTCAGAGAACGGCTTTTTCAATGGCACAGCATCAACGGCTTCAAACTGTGCCGCCAGCACATCAGAACTCATGATGCGGAATTTCTTACCGTCAGCGTCGCTAGGAACACGCAATGGATCATTCGCAGAAAGCTGTTTTAGGCCATTGTGCAAATAGCCCAACCCCACCAACCCTTTACTTTTCACAGACTCAAGCAGCGCTTGTCCCGCTTCGCTCTGTTGGAAACGGTCTACGGCTTCCATGTCTTTAAAAAGAAATGGGAGATCATAAACCTGCAGTTTTTTGGTGTATTTCGAAAACTTGGAGAGAGAAGGGGCAATAAATTGAATGTCTCCAAGTAATAGGGCTTCCATTTCTTTACCGTCGCCAAAAAGCTGCGAGTTGGGATAAACCTCAACCACATATTTGTCGCCGATGCGCTCCGCAACCAAATCGCGGAACTTCAGTGCCATTTGTCCTTTAGGAGTATTTTCAGCAACCACGTGTGAGAATTTGATGGTTTCTGGCGCTGCATGGGCAAATGCCGTCATCCCCGCACAAAGCGCCACTGCTGAAAGCATCGTTTTTAGCTTGTTCATACTGAATCCTCTTTCCTTTTGTCGTACATGCCAAAATCAGCATGCAATGTATTTGCTCCCTTTAAGCTTTAGCTGAGGAAACGAACATCAAGAGAAATGGAAACAATTAATTAACAAGCCCAAAACAAATTTGAGATATGAAAAAGAAGAAATGGGTGAAATCCCACCCATTCTAAGCGCTATCAGGCTAAGCGATGATGAAAAATGCTTGCGGCGGGTAATGAAAATCGAACCCCAAAGGGCTATGTAAGCCGCGGGTTCAAGCGGTGTTCAATCAAGGTAAACAGGTGCAGACGCACCTTTATAGACGTGACAAATCAGTCGCAGCGATACTGCCGCTGCGGCCAATTAACCAAACGAACGGATTAACTAAAAAATGATGAAACGTAATATCTCGCAACCATCAGAGGTCGACGCCAACGCATCTTGGGTTCCGCCCAGCGAACGATGTGGTTAATTTCCAGGCGAGTCGCATCAGGATAACACTGTCGATTGCACTCTCGGCAAGAAGACCCTCCACCCTCTTCACAGCATTGAACCACACGCTGCTCTTCGAAGGCGATCAAGGCCGTGCAATGCTGACAAAGCTGACTGCCGCGGTGAATATGTTTGCAATATAGGGACGTCATAGCGCGAACAAGCCAAAGAGGCTGGCGACGTTTCGCGGACGTTATCGATACAGTTTTCATAGGCGCGCTATTCTGCTCAGGTTCAGGCAAAAACCATTGATGCGGATCAAGCTTTAGCGCGTTGAACCGCCGAATATAGCAACTAAAAAGTATTTTAAGCTTCAACCTCAGAAGAGAGCACTTTAATACATGCCGTATAAATGTCCGTTTCTCTAAGAGGTTTCCCGATGTGCCCTTGCATTCCGTTGCTGATACAACGCCAAATATCATCTTTCAGCACGTTAGCCGTCATGGCGACAATCGGAGTTTGATGATTGAAACTATCAGACGAACGGATTTGTCTTGTCGCCTCCAAGCCATCCATTAGTGGCATTTGGATATCCATAAAAATGATGTCATAGCCTTGTACTTTCGTCTTCTCAAGTGCAGCAAGACCATTCGTTGCCTTATCAACGGAGAAACCAAGTTTCATCAACATTTTCTCGGCAATCATCAGATTGATGGCGTTGTCTTCAACCAATAGACAGTGTTTACCGGCAAAGGCATCATTGCGCTGCTTAAGTAACTCATGTCCCTTGGTATCGACGCTGTCTTTCTCAATGTGAAGCGGCAAAATAACGGTAAATTGACTGCCCCGGCCAACTTCACTGGTTACAGCAATTTCGCCCCCCATCAAGTCAACCAACTGTTTGGTGATGGCCAAGCCTAAGCCTGAACCGCCAAACTTACGAGTTGTCGATGTATCTGCTTGTTGGAACTCATCAAAGATAACACTGTATTTGTCTGCAGGAATTCCCACACCGGTGTCTGACACTTGGATACTAACACCAGAGTAGCGCCCACCTTTTTGGTTCATGGTCACTTTAAGGCGAACAACCCCTGACTCCGTAAACTTAAGCGCATTTGACACCAAGTTAAGTACGATTTGCTCTATGCGATGGGCATCGCCCAAGAAGCGCCGCGGGCAATTTTCTTCGTATACAAGATCAAACACCAATTGAGGCTTGTTCGTGATAGTCGGCAACATGAGGTCTCGAACATAGCTGCTGACCTGTTCGAGGTCGAAAGGTGCCTCTTCTAGTTTCAGATGGTTTGACTCCATTTTACTGAAGTCCAAAATATTGTTGATCAATGACATCAGACCTCGCGAGGAATGCGAGATCACTGAAAGATACTCTGCCTGCTTACTCGACATCGGCTCATCTTGCATCAAGGATGACGCGCCTAAAATACCATTCATGGGTGTGCGAATTTCGTGGCTGATATTGGCGAGAAATAACTGCTTCGCCCTTGCAGCATCCACGGCTCGCTCACGCGTCTCAACCAAATTGGTGCTCAGTTGGTTGAATTCGCTGACTAACATGCCGAGTTCGTCACGCTCAGCATAATCGATAGGTGCGAAAGGAACGTCACCTCGCTGGCTAATCAACGCACTCCGAACGCGTGCCATTGGGCGGACTATCTGCAGATGTATTGCCAAATACGCCATGCCCACCAGCAAGATAGCGACCAATGCCATCGCAAAAAATAGATCATTTTTTAGCTTGGTCGCCTCAACTTGAAGAAGGCGTTCAGGCAACGCCCCTACCAGCAACCAATCGGTATCGGGCAATGTCCGGCCAAACACTACGGTTGCCTCTTGCAAAATAGGGTCGTGGTCAAGACGGTGAATAAACAGCCGTTCAGTTGGCCGAAAAACCGAAGAATTAGGCGCCAACTCGGTAGCAACGGATAGCGCGTAGCCAAGATCAATATCAGGTGAAGAGGAAACGATGGATTCTGCAATGTCTTGCAAATTAGGATCACTTTGAGTGACCAAGCGTTCGCCTTGAGTGGCAAGGCTAATGACCAGCGCTAACTCAGAAAAATCAGGTTGTGAGTTGGCAATTTCTCGCACACTCGGCAACAAAGTAGGTCGATCGCCTGACAGTGCGTCAGGGTATGACATGATGCGACTGCTTCGGTCAAACATCATCATGTACCCGCCAATTTTTTGTCCACTTCGTGTCAGAAACGCTTGCAACTTGGCGAGCCGAACGTCAATGGTTACAACACCCGCAAATTTGCTTCCAACAAAAATCGGCACACTACATGTCACCATGGGTTCTTGGGTAAAGGGATCGATATACGCTCTTGACCAATACGCTTCTTCCAATGAGTAACGTGCTGGCGCATACCATTCGGCGGTTTGATAAGGTGCGGCAGAATCGGCGTTGTAATCATCGATACGAGAATATAAGCCACCTTCACCCAATTCGATGAACACAGACGCTTTCGAGCGATTTTCATCGTACAAGTAGGGTTCAGGCCAAAAGCCACCGCTCGCAACAATACGCTTAATGTTCTTATTGTTTAGCATCGCAGAGAGCTTTTTCGCAATGTCCTCTTCGCTATCGTCCAGTGACAAGGTATTGGCCAAAGAAAAAGCGATGGTTTCAACGTTATTGGACAATTGACCTAAGGTCTGCGCAACGGTTTCCACCTGCGCTTCGACACGTTGGTTAGCACTTTCTCGCACCATACTGTCGCCAGTGGTTTCAAGTACATAGACAATCGTAATAACGACGACAGTCAACATTAAAGCCACGATCCACAGGGCTTTAATACTCATCGTTTTATACCAAGGCAAATCCTTTACAAACACGCAAAACCCTCAAGATACGATAGCTTTATGAGATTGTTCCATCTCTTTCAAAACAGCTTGAATAGTCAGACTGAGCAACTTTTGAAATTGCTTAACGACAAGAGTATCGAGCGATTGCCCTTCTCTTAGTTTTGCATCTGCATGGGTACAGAAGTCTTGCAATGCCAGCGCACCAATATTCCCTGACACGCCTTTCAGGTTGTGCATCAACGTTCGCGCACGTGCAATCTGACCCTGACTAATATGCTTCTCGAGATGGCCCGCATCCCCTTGGTGTTCTGCCACAAACATAGTCAACACCGAATCCATGGCTTCTTTGTCGCCGTCTAACTGCTCATTCAGCACACCGGCATCAAACAACGGCTCTGATGGCTCAACAAACTTAAAGGATGCTGTTGCTTCTGTGCCGCTCTCTTTAGTGGATGGTTTAGCTGGTGTTGTATCGGCCGCATTCTTTTGAGTACGGTATTGAAGCAACACCTGTGCGAACAACATACCGAACGCCCAAAATAGCATTGAAATCGTCGTATCAAGCTTTGCCAGCACCTGAGTTGTCCAATAGGTTTGCTGCTGTGTCATCGACCGAACAAATTTGTGATTAATCACTTCATCAACGCTTTCCAGTTGGCGATTAATACGCTCTAAACTGGTGTACAACGCGTATAACCCTAGATGGTCAACACTGTTATCTAACTGAGCTAACTGGGTTTCTACATCCGCTAGATATCGATTAAAACGGACGACACGATCTGAATCTACCCCGTTGTTGAAACCATGAAGTTCAAACAACAGATAGGTACCGATTGATTGATAGATTGAGGACAACTCAGGGGAAGTTTGAGCATCCATTAATGTCTTTAATTGCTCAGTCACTTTGGATACTGCGTAGATTGACGCCAGCAGGTTGTCGACATTCTCAACAAACGCATCGGCTTCAAGCAAGGTCTGTTGTATATCGTCCCACCGATCTTCTATCGTGTGTGATTTAGTGCGAAGCAATAAGTAGCGAAAATGCTGAACTTCTTTTTCAAGATTCTTGCGTTCATTGTCTTGGTTCAACATTGATGCTGAAACGGTCTGCCGAAGCTGTTGTGCCGCATTGTTCAACTTGACGATATGCGTGGCATGACCTTTGGTATGCTTCATATCTGAATAAGAAAACAATGCATAGGTGAACGACACAACAAAGCCACACCAAAGCAACAAAGAGATCCAATTCTTTGCCGTTCTCTGACGTCCAATGAGCATGAGCCGTTTGCTAATTTGATTCAGTATTGGAAGTGGCGTCACAATGGTTCCTTGTACATTAATTTAACCGTTTACCGACTCTTCTCTAAGCGACTACCACGCCAGTTTTCCCACAAGAAGCGTCATTTTTACGACACTTATAATTAAGTTAGGCAATCTGCCTTAGTTTGCAAACACAAAAGACAAAAGTTGTAAGATTGCGCATACACCCCTTGCGTAAGTTGCGCAGTGAGGCGTATGCACGGTTTAATCAGTATGGAGAGTTCGTCGGATCTACTCTTCCGTGTTCAAACGACGCGTCAACTGATCACGCAAATTCGGTGGCGTGCCTTTGATCGTCAAAGTGTCAGTGTCTTGATCATAGAAAACACGTTCACCCAGTAACATGCTGTCAAAATTGATCGACAGGCCACCGCCGCCGCCAACGAATTTCGTCAGTTTTCGCATCGCCGTCCTGTCCGCAGGAAAGCTCTCTTCTAGCTCGTAACCTTGTTCAGAAGCAAACTGGTAGAAATCGACGCCTTGCTCATTCTTAGGAAGCTCGCTTGCCAATTCTTTGACAATAACTTCATCACCCGATTGAAGTTGACCGTTGCAGTAGTCATAAACTTGCTTGCGGTATTCTTGTTTTTCTTCTTTCTCAAGACGGGAATCTGCACAGTAGTCTTCCACCGCTTGCATTAGAACAAGGTTTTGTTGCTTGGTATCCATGCCGATTTCGGCTTGCATGAAGTCCAAGAAGAAATCTGCCACTTTGCGGCCAACACGGCCTTTAATATAGGTCAGATAGCGATTCGATTGCGCGTCAGTTTCCCACGTCGACAAATCGATACGAGCAGCGATGTCCATTTTGGCGACGTCAAGGTAGTCCGTTGAGCTGATCTCCAGATCATCCGTGACTTTCATGCTGGCTTTGGATTCTAATAATCCAATGAACAAATACTCTGTCGCCAATGAACGGTATTCAGCAATCACCAAAACCCCTTCATCCGCAAATGGATATTTGGATAATTCGGTTTTTAATCGCTCTGTTGACTGCGATGAAAATGACAGAAAATCGAGTTCTTGCTTTCTACATGCTTTCAACCAGCTCGCAACTTCGCTTTCTTCAGCAAATTGGCCAAAACCTTTTGCAGCTTTTGCGTTGTAGACGCGGTGAATCTCGCTGATCAAATTTTCCGTTGAAGGTGAATGAGTTAGCATCTGATCTCTCAGGTGCACGACTAGTGAATCTTCGCCATCTTTTTTAAGTTGATGAAGAATAACGTTTGAAAGCGTGAGGCTCATAATTGAAAACATTTTTCGTCAGACTAAAGTGTGAGGTATTATACGCGGCTTCTGCTGACACAAGACAAGAGTTTCTATGCCTGTTACTTCTAAATATCAAGATAAAAACGTTGAACAGATCCTGAGCGATGTGGTCAATGTTCTTGAAAAGCACAAAGCTTCGACTGACCTTTCGCTGATGGTGGTGGGTAACATCGCTACTAATCTGATGAATAACAACCTGCCAGCTGCGCAGCGAAAAGTGATTGCGGAAAAATTTGCTCAAGCTCTGCTGTCTTCTATCGATACAGAGTAATAAGACCGCGTCGAAAAACTTACGCGTTGTAAAATAAAGAGAAGAATTAGCCTTTATGGTAGACAGCGGAAATACGTACAAGGATAAAGTGTCACAGCTGATTAGCTGGGGACACTGGTTTAGTTTTTTCAATATTATCGCAGCCATGTTGCTGGGGACGCGCTACATAGTGCAATCCGGCTGGCCCGAGACATTGATCGGACAAACTTACCAGTTGTTGACTTGGATTGGTCACTTCGGTTTTCTGGTTTTTGCCGTCTACATTTTGGTAATTTTCCCGGCAAGCTTCCTCATACCGTCTCAACGACTAATGAGGCTGTTTGCCGTTCTCGTTTCAACAGCAGGCATGACAGTCTTGCTGCTGGATATCTACGCCTTTGAAACTCTGCATCTTCATCTAAACCCATTGGTTTGGGAATTGCTGCTGAGCGGCGAAAAAACAGACATGAATGCCCATTGGCAATATCTGTTTGTGGTTGTTCCTGCGATATTCCTGCTAGAAATCGCCATGTCGGAATGGGTTTGGCGTAAGCTCCGAAAACTGTCTCGCAAGCGTGTGGGTGTGCCGATTGCCAGTGTGTTTGCGGTGTGCTTCATTGGCAGCCACCTCATTCATATTTGGGCGGATGCGTTCATATACAGCCCAGTCACTGCACAACGTTCTAACTTCCCTATTTCCTATCCCATGACGGCAAAAACCTTCATGGAAAAATATGGACTACTTGATCGCCAAGAATATCAACGTCGTCGCGACGAATTGGGTAATCAAGAAAGCGAAGTCATTCGCTATCCATTAGAGAAAATCTCATTTGCTGCTGATGCATCAAACCACAATCAGAACTTACTGATCGTGATGGTTGATAGCCTGCGTTCTGACATGCTCGACCCTGTCGTGATGCCAAACTTAAGTCAGTTCAGCAAAGACAACGTCACGTATTCGAATCACTACAGTTCCAGCAATGATGCGATGGCGGGTCTATTTGGCCTGTTTTATGGCCTACCTGGTAGCTATGCACAAAGTGCTAGAACAGAAGGTCTTAGCCCTCTGCTCGTTGATACATTGGACAAAAAAGGGTATCGCTTTGGCTTATTCAGCGCCGATAATTTTGAAAATCCAATTTACTATCAGAGCATTTTTGGCAAGCATCTTAACGAGGTCAAAGACGTCGTCTCTAATGAAGCATGGGTTGCTGATCACATGGCCGCAGATAACCTCGACACGTGGATCAAAGAAGGCAACACCACCAAACCTTGGTTTGCTTACCTAGAGCTAAAAAGTGTCACTGAGTACGAGCAAGGTGGGGATTACGATCGCCCGTTCCAGCCATCTCTTGATAACGACCTAGCCAGTGTTGGCGAACACACAACCTTGGTTCTCAAGAACAGCTATAACAATGCCGCCTACTATGTTGATGGCTTGCTGGGTGAGCTATTCGACACGCTCGAAGCGAACGGCCAACTTGATAACACCATTGTTGTTGTGACCGCCAATCACGGTACTGAATTCAATGAAACCGGCTCTAACAGCTGGGGCGCAAACACTAACTACAGCAAGTACCAGTTACAGGTTCCTATGGTGATCCATTGGCCTAATCAAGCAGCGCGCAACGTTGACGTATACAGCTCGCACTTGGACATTGTACCCACCTTGATGGAATCTATGCTTGCAACAGACAGCCCTTCTGAAATGTATACGAGTGGCCGTAACCTATTTGAATTGGCAGATAAGCCACGCCGATGGGTGATTGCAGGCGATAGCCGAGACATCGTTGTGGTTCAACCGGACAAAACCACTGTCGTCGACAAATTCGGTAACTACCGTATTTACGACAGTAACTACAAGCTACAGCCGGAAGGAAAGCCTCAACTGTCTGTGCTTATGCAGGTCATGCATGAGCTAAAACGCTTCTACCATCCCGAGCAAAATTGATGCATAAGGCAGCCTAAATGGCTGCCTTCATTTTCTCCAAATGCTTGAAATAGTCACGTTTAATGACAAAGTAGATTGACACTCAGATCATGTGTTCGTACCATGATTTCACGTAGTCGGTCTGTAGCGCAGCTTGGTAGCGCACTGTCATGGGGTGTCAGGGGTCGGAGGTTCAAATCCTCTCAGACCGACCATTTTTTGAGAGCCCGCAGCTTTTTAGCTGCGGGCTTTTTCGTTGGTGCTTTGTTCGCTAGTATCCAACCTCTCACTATTATTTGGATGGCGAAATGGATGTCTCTATCGAGTTTGGCGCACTACTTATCGTACTAGGCTTTGTTGCTGGCATCATCAACACGCTCGCTGGCGGTGGATCAAACCTCACCATACCCGCATTGATTGTGCTTGGGATGCCTGCTGAAGTGGCTAATGCGACAAACCGCGTTGGTGTGCTCATGCAAAGCGTGTCTGGCGTTGCTGGCTTTCGCCACCATAAACGCCTCGAAAATACGGACCTAGTGGCGATTCTCATTCCAACATTCATAGGTGGCGCCGCAGGCGCAGTTGCGGCGGCGTGGCTTCCCTCCAGCATCATTAAGCCCCTACTTCTTGGCACAATGCTCCTAATGGCATTTGTGATGCTCATCAAACCCAGTCTCGTTAGCCCAGATGCAGATGAACCTTTCCGTTTGGTCAAAGACACACCGTCATCTTTGATAGGGTTACTCATTGCAGGTTTCTATGGCGGATTTGTCCAAGCTGGCGTTGGTTTCGTGTTACTTGCCGCGCTTTGTGGGACATTGCGTTATGATTTGGTGCGAGGTAATGCGCTCAAACTGGTTTGCACACTCGCCTTCACCTCAATCTCTCTTGTCATCTTTATCTGGCACGACCTTATCCTATGGCTGCCAGGTCTTTTGCTCGCGATCGGCTCCATGGTCGGTGCTTGGTTGGCGGTTAAATTTGCCATTAAAGCAAATCCTAATACTCTGAAGTGGTTCTTGTTCTTGATGACATTAGTGGGTTGTGTTTTTGCCTATACTTCATAGCCTTAACGCGTAGTTTCCCCCACTTATCGCTGGGCAGGCACGACGTGCGACCAAAACATTTTACCCCCATCACAACCTACAATGGCCACTTGTGACGTCAGTCGAAGATGACGTAAATTCAGACAGTTATCAGTAGGTTTGCTGTCATACTGCCGAAAAAAGAATAGAAGCAAAATCACGTTTTCGTCAGCTATATAGGGAGTCGTAGAGCATGATTGCTCTGGATTACGCATTCTGCCTCACGGTAGGACAAGCTATTTGTCCGCAGAAAGATATTAATGATTTCTGTCTTGCACTTGGGCATGCGTTCATAGCGCAGTCTCCTGACGCACGCTGTCAACTGATGATTCGTGACGAACAGCATGAAGAATGGATGCAATTAGCTGATATCAAGCCAAAGTACTTTCAGCTATTTTCCCCCATGGTTCCCGCATGCAACCGGGATATCGAACTGCTCACTCAACGGTTCACGCAAAAGAATCATACTGTCAAAGACGACCTCTCCTATCTACTCATACCCTTGAAGATCAGAGGCGGCGCTTATGGTGCTTTGGTTTTGACGACGCCATTCTCTTTTAAGGCAGACTCCCATGCTTGCGAGATGCTGTCACTGCTCATCTCTGGTGCATTGGATAGTCACCTTCAACAACAAGCTTTTTTAACGGAAAAGACTCAGCACCTAAAGACAGAAGAGAAACGCATTCAAGAAGTGAGCTCGCAAAAAGGGTTGTTAGAACAGCTACATATATTGCACAAGATCTCTCTGCGCCTGTGGCACTCACGTTCTCTCGACAATATGCTTCACACTGCGGTGTATGAGTGTATTCACGCGCTTGATTTTGATCGAATGGCCATATTTCTTCTTAACACCCATACCGGATTGATGCGTGGAACGTACGGCACGGATATCAATGGAACAGTGACCAACGAGCAATGGTATTGCACTGCGATGTACGAGCATTACCATGCAAAGTCAACGCTGGACAAAAAGCAGCACATTACTATCAACGAAGATGTGCCTCTTTTTCACGACAACAAAGAAGTAGGCACTGGTTGGAACGCAACGATTTCACTGTGGGATGGCGATGACCCCATTGGATGGATTGCCTGCGATAACCTTATCTCTGGAACACCATTAAAAAGCTATCATTGTGAACTGTTGAAGTTACTTGGCGTGACTATGTCACAACATCTAATCCAGCGGCATGCTCAAGACCAATTAAAATCACTGAATCTATCGCTCGAGCAGCGTGTCGCTGACCGTACCGCGCAATTAGAAGAAGTAAATCGTCGCCTTAACCAAATATCTCGTGAAGACAGCCTCACTAAAATCCCCAACCGTCGTATGCTGGATGAAAGGCTCGAGGAAGAGTGGCGAAGAGCGATACGCTATCAAACACCGCTCACTATATTGATTGTCGATATTGATCATTTCAAACAATACAACGACATGTATGGTCATGCTTTAGGTGACAAGTGTTTGGCGCAAGTGGCTGAAGCGTTAAGCCATGTAGAACGAAGAGCTGGCGCAACTCTCGCGCGATTTGGCGGAGAAGAGTTCGTGTTCTTGCTTCCCGGTATCACTAAAGAGGAGTCAAGAATCGTTGCTGAACGAGCCCTTGCAGCGGTATCTTCACTCCAAATCCCTCATGGCGCGTCACCCATCGCACCCTATGTCACCATCAGTGCAGGTGCCAAAACCTGCACTCCGGACAAACCTAACAACCAGCAGCAATTGTTCATTGATGCTGATGTGGCGCTCTACGAAGCCAAGAGTTGCGGTAAAAATCAGGCCTTTGTTTTATAACGCTTCCGTTTAGGCCCGCCACTGCCTTTTCGTTTTTTGAACGGATTAGGTTGAGCCGGTAACGAACGTAAGCTGTCTGGAACAGGCCCTTTTCTTACCGAGGCCATCAAGTCCACTAACTCCGACTCTAACGCTGCCATAAAAGGTTGATAGCTCCCTTTTTTGTCCGCCATGTCTTGGAGCTGTCTTTCCCAATGCGCCGTCATATCCGGATAGGCCGACTTTTCTGGTATCGCATCAATAAGACCACAAGCCGAGGCCGTTGCCCGTATTTGTTTTCCTTCGCGTGAGAGCAGACTGCGCTTAAACAACAGTTCGAGAATACCTGCACGCGTCGCTTCGGTTCCTAGCCCATCTGTATCTCTGAGAATTTTTTTCAGCTCGGCTTCTTTTACAAAACGAGCAATACCCGTCATCGCTTGCAATAACGTGGCTTCAGTAAAATGCCTAGGCGGCTCGGTCATGCAATCTTTGATTTCACCACGTTCACACGTCAGCACCGTTCCCTTGCTTAACGGAGGAACTTGGCTTTCGATATCTTCTTTTTGCGAGGCGTTATCGCGCGTAAGCAAGGCTCGCCACCCTGCAAGGGTCAACTGCTTGCCTTTGGCAACAAAGATGCCTCCCGCAATCTCGAAGTCCAATTTGGCTTCCACGTACTCGGCCGAAGGGTAGAATTGCATGAGATACTGACGAGCAATCAGTTCGTAGACATCTTTCTCCCTTCCACTCAAGACTTGGCTACTTTTGCCCGTGGGAATAATGGCATGGTGCGCTTCCACTTTGCTGTCATTCCACGCTTTGGATTTAAGCAACAAATTGGCATTTTTTACGGCATCACTCAGAGGAGGCGCAGTTTTACTAATTGCTGACGTCACTGCTGACGCTTCTTTTAGGTGTTCTTTTGGCAGGTAGCGACTGTCTGAACGCGGGTAAGTAATCACCTTGTGTTTTTCATATAGAGACTGACAACACGCCAATACATCCGCGGCACTCATGTTGAAGCGTTTAGCGGCATCAATCTGAAGCGCAGAGAGGCTATATGGCAACGGCGGCGCTTGCTTGGTGCCTTTGCGCTCTGAAACCACTACCGTGGCAGGTTGGTTGGCAATACGTTGAGCAACGTTTTCCACCAACTTCCTTGATAACACTCTCCCCTCTTCATCCTGCCAAGGCTGACACGATTCGCTGGGTTGCCAGCGCGCAAAGATGTTATTGCCCTGATACGCAATAACAGCATCTAACTGATAAAACGGCTTTGGCACAAATGCAGCTATCTCTCGATCGCGACGAACCACCAAACCAAGCACAGGTGTTTGCACGCGCCCAACCGAGAGGACACCTTGATAACCAGCCTGCTTACCAAGCAGTGTGTACGCTCGTGACATGTTCATGCCATAGAGCCAATCCGCGCGAGAACGTGCAAGCGCTGATACCGAAAGCGGCACAAAATCGAGATTGCTTCGCATGGCAGACAGGGCTTTTGTCACCGCCGAAACGTTGAGGTCATTGATCAAGAGTCGCTGAATACGTTGTTTTTTCGCTTCCGGCAATTTAGCGAAGCTAAACACCTCATCCACCAGCAATTGCCCTTCTCTATCGGGGTCACCCGCGTGAATAATATCATTGAATTGCTTCAGCAATTTCTTCACAACGGATAGCTGTTTTGCTGCTGATTTTCTTGGTTTAAGAATCCAAGGATCAGGAAGGATTGGCAGGTCGTCTAATCGCCAAGTCTTGTACTTTTCGTCATAGGCATCAGGCTCTGCCTGCTCAAGCAGATGGCCAATACACCATGTGACAGTGTCGCCATTGGCAGCTTGAACATAGCCTTCGTGATTTTTATGAGGTTTAGGCAGTGCAGCAACAATGGCGCGGCCTAGGCTGGGCTTTTCTGCAATAAAGAGTCGGGCCATGGGGAAACCAGTTTACGGATCTATTGCCGACAATTTAGCGAAAATAAAGGGGGTTAACAACAATTAACTGGATATTTATCCAGTTAATTGTGAGTGATGAATACAGATGGGATCAAAGATAGGAAACGTATTTGCTGGTGTCGCGTTTCGGCGCATTTGCAGGTGTGCAATCCGGTGTGCCGACATAAAGGAAACCAACAATTTGATCATCACCAGCAACATCAAACGCTTCACGAACCGCCGCATGATATGCCCATTTACCCGTTCGCCAAAAACCTTGGAAGCCTTGGGCAACCGCAGCCATCTGCATCGCTTGTGCGGCGCAGCCTGCTGATATGTGTTGTTCGATCAACGGGACTTTATCGTGATGTTTAGTGCGTGCAATGACAGTGATCACCATTGGGGCGCGGTGCGGAGAGTTCGCCGCTTTTTCAATCACAGCGCTTTCTTCATTATCGGCTTGGGCAGCATTTTTCAAGATGGCAGAAAGCTTGTCCAATCCCTCCCCTGTTGCCACTACAAATTGCCATGGCGTGAGCGCTCCATGATCCGGTGCGCGCAGGCCAGCAGCCAGCATGTTTTCCAGTGCATCACCTTCTGGAGCGGGTGCCGATAAGCGAGGAATAGAACGACGTTGAGTCAGTAAATGTAATGCGTCCATGGAAGCCCCAATATTGATTCCGTTAATTTGCATTTGTTGCCCTAAAAATAACACAAACCCGAAGGATCAACTCCATTCGGGTTATGTGGGATTAAGTAAACACAAAGGGTTAACTCGTCATAAGCTACAAAGAGATAGCCAGTTCGACACCTTGACGAATGGCTCGCTTCGCATCCAGCTCGCCCGCTTTTTCCGCGCCACCGATAATGTGAGTTTGCTTACCCTGCCCTTCAAGCTGCGCGACAAGATCATTCACAGACTCTTGCCCAGCACAAATAATCACATGATCAGCAGGCAAGATATGGTGCTGGCCTTCTAGCGTAATATGCAAACCCGCATCGTCGATTTTCTCGTAACTCACGCCGCCTAATAGCTCGACACCGCGCTTCTCTAACGTTTTTCGGTGTATCCAGCCCGTTGTTTTACCTGGCCCTTTTCCGACCTTGCCTAGCTTACGTTGCAGCAACCAAACCTGACGTTGAGCGACATAGTGTGGCTGCGGTAGTAACCCGCCCTCGTGAGACAAGCTTTGGTCGATACTCCAATCTTTCAACCAATCTTCTAACGTGTGATCTTGTGGTTCGGTAATCATGGTTGCGACGTCAATCCCTATACCACCCGCACCAATCACAGCGACGCGATCACCCAGTTCTGGTTTGTCTCGAATAAGCGTTTGGTAATCTATCGCTTTAGAGTGGTCAATACCTTCAATGGCAGGCATTCGGGGTTTTACGCCAGTGGCAATCACCACTTCATCAAACTCTTTCAGCGCGTCGACATCAGCGGCTTGATTCAGTCGCACATCGATGTTGAATTGCGCCACTTTACGCGTGAAGTAACGAATAGATTCTTGAAACTCTTCTTTACCTGGAATTTGCATCGCCAGATTAAACTGACCGCCGAGCACAGCACTTTTCTCAAACAGCACAACGTCAAAACCGCGCTCTGCCGCTGTAACCGCACAAGACATACCCGCCATGCCGCCACCGACAATGGCAACACGTCGCTTATTCACGGCAGGAGAAATGACCAATTCGGTTTCATAACACGCTTGTGGATTCACCAAACAGCTAGCGCGCTTGCCTTTAAACACATGATCCAAACAGGCCTGATTACACGCAATACAGGTATTGATGTCATCCGCTTTATCTTGCTCTGCTTTGTTAACAAACGCTGCATCGGCCAAGAAGGGGCGCGCCATAGAAACCATGTCTGCCTGACCACTCGACAGGATATTTTCCGCCACGTCAGGAGTGTTAATGCGGTTACACGAAACCAAAGGAATGGACACCTCGCCTTTTAAGCGCTCAGTAACCCAGCTAAATGCCGCACGAGGAACTTGCGTCGCGATGGTCGGAACACGGGCTTCATGCCAGCCAATGCCCGTATTGAGAATGGTGACGCCAGCCGCTTCAAGCGCTTTTGCGAGTTCAACCACCTCTTCATGTGTACTTCCCTGCTCAACCAGATCAAGCATTGAGAGACGGAAAATGATTATGAAATCATGACCGACACGCTCGCGTACCGCTTTCACGATCTCGATCGGAAAACGAACACGGTTTTGATAGCTACCGCCCCAGCCGTCATAACGGGTATTCGACCGAGCGCAAATGAACTGATTAATCAAATAGCCTTCAGACCCCATGATTTCAATCCCGTCATAACCCGCCTCTCGGGCCAATTCAGCACTTTTTGCGAAATCTTTTATGGTACCTAAGATTTGTCGCTCACTCATCGCTGACGGCGCAAACTTCGAGATCGGTGATTTAGTGGCTGACGCACTCACCGCAAGAGGGTGCATGGCATAGCGCCCAGCATGGAGCAATTGTAATGCGATTTTTCCACCGTGTTGGTGAACAGAATCCGTGATAGTGCGATGAGCACGAGCCGCGCGACCACTGCTAAATTGCGCACTCAGTGGATGTAAACGGCCTCGGAAGTTAGGTGAAAAGCCCCCCGTCACAATCAAGCCCACACCACCCTTAGCCCGTTCGGCATAGAAGGCTGCTAGCTTTTTAAAACCATCGTTCGATTCTTCTAGACCGGTGTGCATTGATCCCATCAGTACGCGATTCTTCAACTGCGTAAAACCAAGATCCAGTGGCGCAAGTAAGTGAGGGTACGGCAAGTTCATTATCTACGCTTCCATGTTCATTTTTATTCTGATGAGACAACCATAAACCCGTCAAACAGAAGTTTCAAACGTTTGTTTACATTTTTACAACATAAATCAAAGCTAGGTTATCCAAACAGGATTGGTTACGATTACAGACATGAAAAGAAGCTGGGTAAACAAATGAAAACGCTTTTTAAATTTCTAGGAAATGTTCTGAAATGGTGTTGGAAGCTTTTAAGTTTCGCACGTCAATTGGTGTTGAATCTGATCTTCATCGCCATTTTTGTGATGATCTATTACGTGATGACGGACGATTACGTCGTTAAGCAAGAGCCAGTAGAGCAACCTGTTCAAGCGCTGTTGCTCGATATCTCCGGTCCCATCGTCGAAAAGCAACGTAGAATCGACCCTTACGATTTTGCTACGCGCAATCTCTTTGGTCAGCAGGTCGAGTTTGAAAATGTCCTCTTTGACATTGTTGAACAGATCCGCGAAGCCGCCAACGACGATAACATCAACGGCATGGTGCTGAGCCTGTCAGACATGTCTGAAACCAGCCTCACGAAATTGCGCTACATCGCAAAAGCCATTAATGAATTCAAAGCGACAGGTAAACCTGTTGTTGCGATTGGTGGTCACTACAATCAAAGTCAGTACTATCTCGCGAGCTATGCAGATGAGGTCTATATGGCACCGGATGGCGCTGTATTGCTGCGTGGCTATGGTACATACAATCTGTACTTTAAAGACTTACTGGATAAGCTCGATATTACCACTCACGTATTTCGTGTCGGCACGTATAAGTCGTTCGTTGAACCTTATACCCGTACTGAAATGTCTAACGAGGCACGCGAGTCCAACGCGGTTTGGCTAAACCAACTTTGGGGCGCTTTCGTCGAAGATGTTGCTTCCAATCGAGACATTGATGCTGATCGCTTATCACCAAATACTGAAACCTTGCTCAAAGAGCTAAAAGCGGCCAATGGCGATTTTGCGCTTCTCGCTCAACGATTAGGGTTGGTGGACGAGTTGCTAACCCGTCAACAAATTCGCAGTAAGCTTGCAGAGAAGTTCGGCAGTGATGGAGAGGACAGCTTTAACTATGTAAGCATGTACGATTACTCTTCATTCCAGTTCAATATGCCTAAAGCCGAACAAATTGCTGTTGTGGTTGCTAGTGGCGCTATTGTCGATGGCTTTGAATCTGAAGGCACTGTGGGCGGCGACACAACCGCAGCATTGCTTCGAGATGCACGCCTTAACGATGCAGTAAAAGCTGTGGTACTGCGTGTTGATAGCCCAGGAGGCAGTGCGTTTGCTTCCGAGGTCATTCGCAACGAAGTCGAAGCGCTGAAAGAAGCAGGGAAACCCGTTGTTGTATCCATGTCGAGTGTGGCGGCATCAGGCGGCTATTGGATTTCAACCAGTGCCGACCGAATTCTTGCGCAACCCACCACCATCACAGGCTCAATCGGTATCTTCGGTATTTTAACGACGTTCGAAGATGCACTCGCCAAGTACGGTGTTTACAACGATGGCATTGGC
Organism: Enterovibrio calviensis DSM 14347; assembly: GCF_000621165.1. GTDB lineage: Bacteria > Pseudomonadota > Gammaproteobacteria > Enterobacterales > Vibrionaceae > Enterovibrio > Enterovibrio calviensis. The sequence goes on from NZ_JHZA01000008.1 coordinate 224,704, forward strand.
ACAACGCCATTTGCGGGTGTCGGTGTCACGCGAGCCCTTCCTGAAGGTGTGTCAGACATCATGCAACTGGGTATCGAGAATGGCTACCAGCGTTTTATCGGTCTCGTAGCAAGCCAACGTAACCTATCAATTGAAGATGTCGATAACGTCGCGCAAGGCCGAGTCTGGACAGGCTATGACGCAATGAAGCGTGGCTTGGTCGATCAACTCGGTGACTTTGATGATGCCATTGCTGTTGCCGCTGAATTGGCGCAACTCGAAGACTACTCACTCAACTGGCTTGAAGAACCATTAACGCCGGCACAGCAGTTCATCTATGACTTTGTGAATCAAGCCATTGTGAAACTCGACCTTGGCATGAACGTTAAGCTGTCACCGATAGTGCAACAGTTCGCTAACACCGCTGTGAACGAAATAAACACCTTAAATAACTTCAATGATCCAAATGGACAATACGCGCTTTGTCCAAATTGCAGTTATTACGAGAACTGAGAACTCCCCGGCAAGCGCCGGGGTTTTTTTTACCCCTCTGGTACGTATAATGCCGCCACGACCTCGGCAACATTGAATTTGTGAAGATGGAAAGAAAACACATATATATCGCCTACACTGGCGGCACGATCGGCATGCTGAAATCAGAGCAAGGTTACATTCCCGTCTCTGGCTTCATGCAACAGCAACTCAAGCAGATGCCGGAATTCCATCGTCCAGAAATGCCTGAATTTACGATTCACGAATACGCACCACTCATTGACTCCGCAGACATGACGCCTGCCGAGTGGCAACGTATTGCTGACGACATTCGTGATAACTATGACAATTACGACGGCTTTGTCATTCTGCATGGTACTGACACCATGGCGTACACCGCGTCCGCGTTGTCGTTCATGCTGGAGAATTTGGATAAGCCTGTCATCGTAACAGGTTCACAAATTCCATTGGCAGAGCTTCGTTCGGATGGGCAAGCAAACCTGCTTAACTCTCTGCATATTGCGGCTAACTACCCGATTAACGAAGTGACACTGTTCTTCAATAATCAACTGCTTCGCGGCAACCGCAGCACAAAATCTCACGCTGATGGCTTTAATGCGTTTACATCGCCAAACATGCCTTCATTGCTAGAAGCAGGGATCAACATTCAGCTTAACGGCGCTGAAATTGATAAAAAGCCAGAAGGCGAATTCAAAGTTCATACCATCACTGAGCAACCTGTTGCCATCATCATGATGTACCCTGGCATTTCTCCTGATGTAATACGAAATGCGCTCAAGCAACCCGTCAATGCCATGATTCTGCTAACATTTGGTGTGGGCAATGCTCCACAAAACAAAGAACTGTTAGGGCTACTCAGAGAAGCCACAAACCGTGGCGTGGTTGTACTTAACCTTACGCAGTGTCTTGCTGGCAAGGTGAACATGGGAGGTTATGCAACGGGCTGTGCCTTGGCGGAAGCTGGTGTTCTTAGCGGATACGACATGACTCCAGAAGCGGCCTTAGCAAAATTACATTATCTGTTGAGCCAAGATCTACCAATGGAAACTGTACGAAACTTGCTTCAACAAGATCTTCGCGGTGAGCTAACCCTCTAGACGCGACTCCTTTAGACGATGCCTCTTTAGAAGATGCCCTCTAGACGAAGCTGGCTAGCATTTTGGTCACAAAAAAAACGGCATTTATGCCGTTTTTTTATATCAGTCATTCGTACTAGTCATTATTGACGTTTGTTTGAACAATGGTTTCCTGATCGCTTGAGAATTCACGCTTCAGTGCCGCTTTTGACTTCAATGTAATGTCGCCCCCTGCTGCCACCGTCATGTGCTGAGGTGAGGTGTTGTGGCGAGATTGGTAAAGCATCACAACCTGCATGGCATGGTCACGCTGCTCTTGCGTGAGAGAAGTACCTTCTGGCCATTTTCCTGTTTCAACGGCGTAGCTCAAACGCTCATACGCGTCAGGGGTAATGCTGGACAATATCTGTTCAATATCCATTTTTATTCCTCGGATTCCATGCCTGACTTTCAAGCATATTTGTCTACTTAACCATGCTAATTCAAGGGGTTTTAAAACAAAACGCCTAACTTCCACCAATATAACGACCAATCTTTCGTCATACCCCAAAGCATACTTTTGCCATGCTTTGGTTTTGAATCATGCAAATATACTTATCTAATAGTACTGATTTTATAATGAATACGCACTTTCTTGCTTGAGCAAGGCCAAAGGTTTTGCCAATTTGTCACCTAATGAGGCGCAAGGCGAATCAAGTTGCAGTGAAATCGCACCAATAGCGACACCTTCTTATATTGCCCATAGCTGGCATCAAGTTGCCCTCAATTTTTTTGAGCTCCAACATCGCTCAGTGTTCTAAAGCCCAATCAACAAGGTAACGTATCATGTCCACCATTACAGGCGGCAATTCAGCTGACAACCTAATAGGTACAGCTGACGATGATGAGATCTACGGACTTCTTGGCAACGATACGCTTCGTGGCTATGAAGGTGATGATGTCATTTACGGCGACTCCGCGGCGACTGAGATTCAGAGCCTAACGCCTACCGCTGACGGCAGTTTTGACATTCAAAGCGATACGTTCATTTCAGTCTCTCTTTCAGGCTTTAACTTTGCCTCCACTGACGAAAAGAGCCTCGGTTATGCCATTCTTGATGCATCAGGCAATGTGGTCAGCAAAGATATCATTGTTGATTACGTTAACCTTGCTGAACGCGGATCAGCGCTAGACATCAATGCCACTGGCGGCGTCAAACTCGTTTTCTTTACCATTGCCTCTAGCGAATTATCACAGTTTGAATGGACGCCTCTCGACTTAAATACCGTTGATACCAATATCCCGTCTTCGACAGTCAGCATCGACGTCAAAGAAATCACCAGTGATGCATCATCCCATGGCGACGATTCTTTGTATGGCTACGAGGGCGATGATGAACTCTATGGCGAAGGCGGCGATGATTACATCGTCGCTGGTGCAGGCAATGATATCGTGTCTGGCGGAATTGGGGATGATTCAGCGTGGGGCGGAAACGGTGATGACCATATTCACGGCGGCGATGGCGATGACAAACTCTATGGTCAAAACGGTGTCGATAAGCTCGAAGGTGGCACTGGCGACGACGAACTTTGGGGCGGACGTGGCAACGATACCCTATTGGCAGGCGCAGGAGATGACTACGTCGAAGGGCAAGATGGCGATGATACCATCCGAGCCGGCGATGGTGACGATGAGGTTTGGAGTGGCGTAGGTAACGACAACATTCGTGGCGACCAAGGCGATGATTATATCAACGCAGAGAGCGGCGATGATCGTGTTTTGGGCGGCGCAGGTGACGACACTATCTTTGGCGAGGACGGCAACGACGACTTACGCGGAAATGGCGGTAATGATGTCGTTTATGGCGGAGCAGGGAATGACACGCTGCGAGGCAATGCCGGAGATGATTATCTAGATGGCGGAGAGGGCGACGACACACTCTTTGGCAACCTAGGCTCCAACACATTACTCGGTGGTGATGGCAATGACTACATCTTTGGAGGCTGGTTAAGTACAGACAGCTACTTTGATGGTCAAGCAGGCCAAGACAGACTCAAAGGCGGCACTAACTCTGACACATTTGTTTTTGACAGCGACGACTTTCAAGGCCAAATAAAAACACTGAGTGGCGGAGAGCAAGTGAATTTGCAAATTTACGATGCCGCGACAGGGTTCGATACTTTGCACGTTTTCGGTGATACACACGCCGATTTCACGGGTGAACTCTACCAAACCACACCGGGAGTCACTGGTAATGTCATTGCAGGGATAGAATCCGTATTGGGAGACAGCGACGATCAAACAGTCACAGTCAATGCCCACCAGATAGATGCGAAATCAGATGCAACAGACAACAGTGACTGGCAAGGGTTTATCGCGTGGCTGGGCGACGGCGACGATACCTTTGACGTTACGGGTCTTGATTGGCAATACAACGCTTCTGAACCAGTCAACGCATTGATCACGCCCGCTATGCTCGACAAAATGGGAATCAATGCAACCCAAGCGGCTGACCTACAGTCCTATGTCTTTATAGACACGATCACCAACGACAAAGTCACAATTTGGACAGATGCTGAAACCGTCACGTATTTTGGCGTCGATATTGTGTGACGAACCCTTATTAAAACTCAGGCCAGCTATTATGCTGGTCTTTTTTATGTCTGTGGACTCACGCAAAACTCCGGAAATGAAGATAAACTGATGAAAGGTGTTTATGTTATAAGTCACTCGACATAAATGAGAGACAGCGACGAAAGAGCCACAGCCATCATGAATAAAGGTCATATAACATTTCCAATCAAAGTGGTAATTGCCGCATTGACTACCTTATTGTTGTCCGGGTGCTTTGAAAGCAACCGCAGCAGTGCGCAGCTTTGTGAAAATTACCCTCAAATATGTACTAAATTAAACGTGAATGATGGCCAATGTCGCCATGAGAGAACAGACCTCATTTGGCTTCGCTTTGATGTCGTGAAGAAGCCTTCAGACCTCAATAAGTTTGACGAATTACAACTGACGAAGAAATATGCCAAGTGCATGGAATCAGCTGCCCAAATTGAAACCACCACATTGAAGTCCAAGAAAACCCTGCGCACCGAAGCACTTTTCCATGCCTATGATGAGATTGTGAGACTAGAACAAGAACTTAAGAATTCTTACCAACCTTCAATCATTTATTACCGATGGACGCAAGGTGACCAAGAAGCGCTTGAACAATTTCTGAAGCTAGAAGAAACAGAGTACCTTGATTCCCCTGAGATGCAGCTTGGCCTAGCAACGTATTACGTCGATAAAGACAAATTACACACGATTAAATTGCTCATGAAATCACTCACTCTCTATGACGGGCGCGGTGGCAGCACAATAGAAAAAACCATCCCTGACGTGATCAAATCACTCGCCACGGCAAATCACTCTATCGGCGAACTTGATCAGGCGTACATGTGGGCGTTAGTGGGCGGTGAAATGGGTCTTGCTATTGCAAAGGAACAGCAACTCAAATTGCTTTATCCAATGGAAGATTCAAGAAGACACCACATTGCCGACATCGCAGATGATATAGCCTCCGCGATCGAGGGAGGAGACTTTAATGCTAGCATGCTGCATCAACTAGGCGCACTGTCCTCCAACAACCAGTCTTAGCCATCAAATGGCGTTGATAACGTGCATGGATAAGGTTCGTTGACTAAGTGCATTAAAAAAGCGTGCTGGATGCACGCTTTTTTGATCCCATACTTTCAACCAAGTATCGCTTGTTCAATCTTCCGATTCATCAAACGTCATGGCGACAGAATTTACACAGTAGCGCTGACCTGTTTCGGTGGGTCCATCGTCAAATACATGGCCAAGGTGGCTATCACAATTCACGCAGCGAATCTCGGTTCGCACCATGCCATGCCCTGTATCTTCAACAAACTTCACGGCGCCTTCAACTGCCGCATCAAAACTGGGCCAACCACAGCCGGAATCAAACTTTGTGCCTGATTCAAAAAGCAGAGAATCGCAACATACGCAGTGATACGAGCCGCTTTTGTGTTGATGAAGTAAGGCGCCAGAATAAGGCGCTTCTGTATGGCCTAAACGGCAAACTTTATATGCTTCATCTGAAAGGCTTTCTTTCCAGCTTTTATCTAAATGGGTCGTCATGACTTCCTCTAATTTGGGAATTTTTGCGTCTCCCTCTTTTCTTACCGTTAAATCATATTGAGTGCCAGTCTAGTCACTTCGCACCGCCCACCCCATCACAACTTCCACACTTTCAACGACAAAAATTCCACCAATCCAGCAAAAATAGACAGCCTCAAATGATATGCATGAGTTTTCATTTTCTGTTGTCTTTTAATGACATAACACACAGCACCTTCTATCTCCGTGGAATTCTCAATATTCGCACGCACTGAAGCACGTATTCTTCCCATACTTTCTGATTAGTATTAAACACGAATCAACAAGTCTATGCGCAGTCCCTCGTGTCAGTAAGTGGCACATGAATTTCAACAATCCCAGCAAAACACCAAAAAATTGTTTAGTGCTGTAGAAATAATCCGTACTATTTTTTGATTTTAAGCAATTTAGGTGGGTTTTTTACTTGCATGGGTGATACTGATTCTGTAATTTTACTACCAGTTTCATTTTCACTAGATATCAAAGTTGTGGAGCAACATAATGACTATCAAAGTAGGTATTAACGGTTTTGGCCGTATCGGCCGTTTCGTATTCCGTGCATCTGTTGAGCGTAACGACATCGAAGTTGTAGCAATCAACGACCTGATCGACGTAGATTACATGGCGTACATGCTAAAGTACGATTCAACTCACGGTCGTTTTAACGGCACTGTTGAAGTAGTTGAAGGTAACCTAGTTGTTAACGGTAAAACCGTTCGCGTAACAGCTGAGCGTAACCCAACTGAACTTCAGTGGGATGCAGTAGGTGTTGACGTAGTTGCTGAAGCAACTGGTATCTTCCTGACTGACGAAACTGCACGCCAACACATCACTGCTGGTGCTAAGAAAGTTGTTCTTACTGGTCCTTCTAAAGATGCGACCCCAATGTTCGTAATGGGTGTTAACCAAGACACTTACGCGGGCCAAGACATCGTTTCTAACGCTTCTTGTACTACTAACTGCCTAGCGCCAATCGCTAAAGTACTGAACGACAACTTCGGTATCGAATCTGGCCTGATGACTACTGTTCACGCAACTACAGCAACTCAGAAGACTGTTGACGGTCCTTCTGCTAAAGACTGGCGTGGCGGTCGTGGTGCTTCTCAGAACATCATCCCATCATCAACTGGTGCAGCTAAAGCAGTAGGCGTTGTTCTTCCAGAACTAAACGGCAAACTGACTGGTATGGCTTTCCGCGTACCAACTGCAAACGTTTCTGTTGTTGACCTAACTGTTAACCTGAAAGAGTCTGCAACTTACGAAGCAATCTGTGCTGCTATGAAAGCTGCTTCAGAAGGCGAGATGGCTGGCGTTCTTGGCTACACTGAAGACGAAGTTGTTTCTCAAGACTTCATCGGTGAAAAGCAAACTTCAGTATTCGATGCTAAAGCTGGTGTTGCTCTGACTGACAAATTCGTTAAAGTTGTATCTTGGTACGACAACGAAATCGGTTACTCAAACAAAGTTCTGGACCTGATTGCTCACATCTCTAAGTAATCATTCCGGATTGCCTATTTAAGGCATGAGTGACAAAAGGCGGCTTATTGGCCGCCTTTTTTGTATCTAAATTTCAGATTCAAAAGGCAAATCTCATGGATGTTAATCAGCTTCCAACCACTGCTGTCCTCTCTGACTATGTCACCGTTTGCGAGCTTGACGGCATTAAAGTGCTCCGCGTCATTCACCCTAAAGCAACGGCTTCCATTTCTCTTTTTGGTGCTCATGTACTTAGCTTCCAACCATCTGGTAAAAAAGATGTCATTTGGATGAGTGAGAAAGCCGATTTTAGCGGTAACAAAGCCATTCGTGGTGGCGTTCCTGTTTGCTGGCCTTGGTTTGGTAAAGCAGCAGAACCATCACATGGTTTCGCACGCAGCAGCGAGTGGACACTTAACGAACACAGAGAGAATGAGCAAGGCGTTATTATTAGCCTCACGCTGAAAGATTCAGCCAACACTCGCGATATATGGCCGCATGCATTCAACGCGGAAATTATCATGGAGGTCGGCGATACGCTGAAAATCAGCCTTGTTTCTACGAACACGGGTGACACCCCTATGCTGATAGGTGGCGCGCTCCATACTTATCTAAACATTGGCGACATTACCAAAACCACCGTTTCTCAACTCGGCAACGAGTTCATTGCTGCGGGTGTTCGTCACCCAAGCGCTGGCAATACGGGATTTGACCAAGAAGTTGATCGAATTTATACGCATTCTGACGAAACCGTCATGGTTGAAGACCTTGGCTTTCAGCGCCGTCTTGCCGTAACGAACCAAGGTCACAATGCTGTCGTGGTGTGGAATCCGTGGAAGGATTTGTCTATCAGCATGGGTGACATGGCTGATAACAGCTATGAAACCATGGTGTGTGTGGAGTCTGCCGTTCATGACCGCAGCGTCACCTTGGAGCCAGGGCAAACTCACACATTGTCTACCGTGATTTCCTGTCAATAACCAGCAGCAAAACTCCCCCCTCTAAGCCGGATCGACAATTGCTCCGGCTTTATTACTTTGATTATCCCTCCTTCTACCTCGTTTGTTTTCCTCTAGTCGCCTCACAAAACAAGACACAGCATTAAGGTATTAATCGTAAGCGTGATTCTCTTCGTATTGATAAGTTCATTGCGATGAGGAAGTTACAGCTTGAATACAAGGCCTTATCACAAAAGGGAAAAATATCGAAAAAACAACGAATTCAACCAAGCAAATTGATCAGTTGCTACTAGTCTTAAAAAGGTAAGGATATGAAAGCAACTGCGCCGATATCCTTTCTTATTGATAACAGCACGATTTAGGGGGCAGGACCATGAGTATATTCGACCACTATCGTCAACGATACGAAGAATCTAAAGACGAAGAGCTGAGCCTTCACGAATTTCTGGACCTATGCCGGGAAGATCGCAGTGTGTACGCCAATGCAGCCGAACGTTTGTTGATGGCCATTGGTGAGCCTGAAATGATCGATACCGCGCACGAGCCGCGGTTGAGCCGGCTTTTTTCAAATCGTGTCATCTCGCGATATGAAACCTTTGAAGATTTTTACGGGATGGAAGAAGCGATTGAACAAATCGTCTCCTATCTCAAGCATGCTGCACAAGGTCTAGAAGAACGCAAACAGATCCTCTATTTGCTTGGTCCAGTGGGTGGCGGTAAGTCATCACTGGCCGAAAAACTCAAAAGCCTGATGCAGAAAGTACCTATCTACATCCTCACTGCCAATGGTGAACGTAGCCCAGTGAATGACCACCCATTCTGTCTCTTTGATGTAACAGAAGACGGTGCATTGCTGGAAAGCGAATACGGTATTTCTCAACGTTACTTACGTTCGATCATGTCACCTTGGGCAGCTAAGCGACTTCATGAGTTTGGTGGTGACATCAGCAAGTTCAAAGTCGTGAAAGTTCGTCCATCGATTCTTGATCAAGTCGGCGTTGCGAAGACAGAGCCGGGTGATGAAAACAACCAAGATATTTCATCGCTGGTTGGTAAAGTGGATATTCGTCAACTCGAGCATTTCTCACAAGATGACCCCGATGCTTACAGTTACTCTGGCGCATTGTGTAAAGCCAACCAAGGCTTGATGGAATTCGTAGAGATGTTTAAAGCCCCCATCAAAGTGCTTCACCCATTGCTTACTGCGACGCAGGAAGGTAACTACAACGGGACCGAAGGCCTCTCGGCGCTACCATTTGATGGCATGATCCTCGCTCACTCGAATGAATCTGAATGGCAAACATTCCGAAACAACAAAAACAATGAGGCTTTCCTCGATCGCGTTTACATCGTGAAAGTGCCTTACTGTCTGCGTGTGTCGGAAGAAATGAAAATTTACGACAAACTACTGCAAAACAGTGAGTTGTCTTCTGCGCCTTGCTCGCCAAGTACGCTCGATATTCTTGCTCGATTCAGTATCTTGTCGCGCCTAAAAGAGCCAGAAAACTCAAGTATCTTCTCTAAAATGCGCGTCTATGATGGCGAAACGCTGAAAGATACCGATCCAAAAGCCAAGTCTTATCAGGAATACAGAGACTACGCGGGTGTCGACGAAGGCATGAACGGACTTTCAACGCGTTTCGCGTTCAAAATTCTGTCCCGCGTCTTCAACTTTGACCACTCAGAAGTGGCGGCTAACCCTGTCCACTTGTTCTATGTGCTCGAACAGCAAATTGAACGCGAACAGTTCCCGCAAGATCTTGCTGAGAAATACCTTGAGCACCTTAAAGGGTACTTGATTCCAAAATACGTCGAGTTCATTGGCAAAGAAATTCAAACCGCCTATCTCGAATCTTATTCAGAGTATGGTCAGAACATCTTTGACCGCTATGTCACTTATGCCGATTTCTGGATTCAAGATCAGGAATACCGTGACCCTGATACTGGCCAACTGTTTGACCGCTCCGCACTCAATAGCGAGTTGGAAAAAATAGAAAAACCGGCGGGCATTAGTAATCCAAAAGACTTCCGAAATGAAATTGTGAACTTTGTGCTCCGTGCTCGCGCCAACAACGAAGGCAGAAACCCAGGTTGGACAAGCTACGAGAAACTCCGCACTGTGATTGAGAAGAAAATGTTCTCTAACACAGAAGAGTTGCTGCCTGTCATCTCGTTCAATGCGAAAACCTCGACGGAAGAGCAGAAGAAACACGATGACTTTGTCGCACGTATGATGGAGAAAGGTTACACCCGCAAACAAGTACGACTCTTGTCTGAATGGTACCTGCGCGTGCGTAAGTCTTCGTAATCAGGCTGTTAATGAAGTAACGAAATACGGGGGGCTTATGGGGCATTTTATTGATCGAAGGCTCAACGGAAAGAACAAGAGTACAGTGAACCGACAGCGTTTTTTACGCCGTCACAAACGACAGATCAAAGAGTCGATTGCTGACGCTGTAAATCAACGCTCTATCACTGACGTGGATAGTGGTGAGAGTATCACTATCCCTTCTCGTGACATCCGAGAGCCAACGTTCCGACAAGGTAAAGGAGGACAGCGTGATGCTGTCCATCCTGGCAACGACCAATTTATCGCAGGCGACCGCATTGAACGTCCACCGGGTGGCGGCGGTAGTGGCGGTGCGGGTGAAGGCCAAGCAAGCCCAGATGGTGAAGGTCAGGACGATTTCGTTTTCCAAATCTCCAAAGACGAATACTTGGATTTGCTGTTTGAAGACCTTGAACTGCCAAATCTGAAAAAGAATCAAATCACCCAATTGGTGGAGTACAAAACACACCGTTCTGGTTTTAAAGCAACCGGCGTTCCTTCCAATATTGCCATTGTTCGGTCGCTGCAAAACTCGTTGGCTCGTCGAACCGCAATGAGTGCGGGTAAGCGTAGAAAGCTGAAAGAACTGGAAGCAGAGCTTGAAGCCTTAAAACGCTCAGAGCCGGCGCAACCGTTGGAGGAAAAACAACTTCAAGAAGAGATCGACCTGCTCAAAGACAAGATCGCAGCCGTTCCTTTCATTGATACGTTTGACCTGAGATTCAAAAATTACGAGAAGCGTCCGCAACCAAGCAGCCAAGCTGTCATGTTTTGTCTTATGGATGTCTCTGGTTCGATGGACCAAGCAACCAAAGATATCGCCAAGCGCTTCTATATCTTGTTGTACCTCTTTCTCAACCGCACCTATAAAAACGTGGAAGTGGTGTTTATCCGACACCACACACAAGCAAAAGAAGTGGATGAGCACGAGTTTTTCTACTCACAAGAAACGGGCGGCACTATCGTTTCGAGTGCCCTTCGCTTAATGAACGACATTGTCAAAGAACGCTACCCGTCGAATGAATGGAATGTCTATGCTGCTCAAGCGTCGGATGGGGATAACTGGGCAGACGATTCACCAGGTTGCCGTGAGCTGTTGCAAAAACAACTGCTCCCTGTGACTCGATACTACGCATACATTGAAATTACACGCCGTGCGCACCAAACCCTCTGGCGCGAGTATGAAGCACTGGATGAAGCCTATGAAAACTTCGCTATGCAGAATATTCGTTCAGCCGAAGACATTTTCCCCGTCTTCCGGGAGCTATTTAAGAAACAGGTAAGTTAACGCTTACCTCTCTTTTCATACGGCTTTGATATCCAAGGAGGACTTCCATGGCAGTCGCAGCAAAAAACAAAAAGAAGACGCTCAGCGATGGTCCAGATTGGACATTTGATCTTCTGGACCAGTACCACAACGAAATCAAACGAGTCGCGGAACACTATCGACTAGACACTTACGTCAACCAAATTGAAATCATTACCGCTGAACAGATGATGGATGCGTACTCAAGCGTCGGTATGCCAATCAACTACAGTCACTGGTCATTTGGTAAGAAGTTCATCGAAACAGAACGTGGCTACAAGCACGGGCACATGGGGCTGGCGTATGAAATCGTCATCAACTCTGATCCCTGTATTGCCTATTTGATGGAAGAAAACACCATCACCATGCAAGCCTTGGTGATGGCCCATGCTTGTTACGGTCACAATTCATTCTTCAAAGGTAACTACCTGTTCCAAACATGGACAGACGCTGGTTCCATTATCGATTACCTGCTGTTTGCCAAAAAATACATCAGCGAGTGTGAAGAAAAATACGGCGTTGATGACGTCGAAAAGCTGCTCGATTCCTGCCATGCACTGATGAATTACGGCGTCGACCGTTACAAGCGACCGCAAAAAATCTCGATGGCCGAGGAAAAGGCGCGTCAAAAATCACGTGAAGACTACCTTCAAACTCAGGTAAACGCCTTGTGGCGCACCATTCCGACCAGCGAAAAAGTGCGTGAAAAAGCCGTCGAGCGATTCCCGTCGGAGCCGCAAGAAAACATTCTCTACTTCTTTGAGAAGCACTCGCCATTGCTTGAGCCATGGCAGCGTGAAATTGTTCGTATCGTGCGTAAAGTGAGCCAGTACTTCTATCCACAAAAACAAACGCAAGTAATGAACGAAGGCTGGGCCACCTACTGGCACTACACCATATTGAATCATCTCTATGACGAAGGTTTGGTGTCCGATCGCTTTATTATGGAGTTCTTGCACAGCCACACCAACGTGGTAGCACAACCCCCCTACAACAGTAAATACTACAGCGGCATCAACCCTTATGCGCTGGGTTTTGCGATGTTCACAGATATTCGACGTATTTGTGAGTCGCCAACGGAAGAAGACAAATATTGGTTCCCTGAAATTGCAGGCTCAGATTGGTTAGAAACCATGCACTTTGCCATGCATAACTTCAAGGACGAGAGCTTTATCAGTCAGTTTCTTTCTCCTAAAGTGATGCGAGACATGAAATTCTTCGCCGTTAATGATGACGATAAACAGAATTTCATCGAAGTCACTTGTATTCACGATGAAGAAGGATATCGACAAATCCGCGAAAAGCTCTCGGCGCAATATAACCTCGCCAACCATGAACCGAATATTCAAGTGTGGGACGTCGATTTGCGTGGTAATCGTGCGCTAACGCTCCGTTACGTACCTCACAACCGTATCCCTCTCGGTAACTCGCATGAGGAAGTGTTAAAGCATGTACATCGCTTGTGGGGCTTTGAGGTGGTACTTGAAGAAGAAACGACGGATGGAAAAGGGAAGATTATCGCAACGTGTCCGAAGCGTCCTCAGTTCGATCCTGATTTGATTCCTGGCACCTAGCGAGCTTATCGCATAGTGCTTAGCTCTCGTTGCTCACTCAGTGATGCAATGTGCAAGGGGTAGGAACTAAAGTTGAACAACAAAGTATTTAGATAACAAAAAACCGCCAAACTGGCGGTTTTTTTCTGTCTGTCGCATCGTGTCATGCGCTTGGACAATTAGGAAGCAAGAGACGTATTTACGCTTCTTCTTGTTCCATCAGTTTTGCAATGGTATCGCGGTTCACAAACCACATTGCGCCACTTTCACGTCCGTACTGTTTGATACGATCAACCACATCGCCTTGGCGACCTTCAACCGAAATACTAAGTAAGTCGCGATAGAACTGAAGAGCCAGTTCGCAAGCGCGCTTGTCCATGAAGTAGTAGCCACCAACGCGTGAATAGATTTTACGCATACCGTTCATGGTCAACACATAGACTTTGTTGCCAGATAGTTGAGCCATACCTTGGAACAGCATGTAGTCGTAATGGTTGAATGCACGACCACGGCACACAGCTTCACAAACATCAGTGTCGATTTTGCCAAACGAATCAAAAATCTTTTTAACGTCTTGTTGAATTGCAGGCTTCTCTTCTACCGTTTCAACAAAGCTCGCAAAGCTATCGCTCGCCAAAAGGGCTTCACAACGGCTTATCACCTTTTCAATCAGCGCGGTGCATGCTTGTGCGTCATTTTTCACCGCATATCGCATGTACACACCACCAATATCGGTGCGCGCAGACAGCAGGTTCTCAAGAACGCCATGAACATCTTCACCCTCTAGCGTAACCAAAGTATCTAAGATATTCAGGCCAGAAGTATTCATGTAATCATTAACACGCGTTGGTTTGCCGTGTTGTATCGTCAACCAGCCATCACGAGCCAAACGTTGAAGTACTTCACGCAGCGTTGTACGAGTCACTCCAATCAGTTCTGACAGTTCACGCTCAGCAGGAAGAATTGAACCTTGAGGAAAATGATTATTCCAAATGCTCTCGATAATGTATTTCTCAGCAAACGTTGCCGGGCTGTCCGCCTTTATAACCATTGAGTGTTGTTTCCAAGTTGCTTCTTATTTTGATTAATAACTCATCATACCACTGAAGGTTACCACCTAGAAACCTATGAGTGCCCTCGCAGACTCGCATTTCCCCGTGATTTGACGTCATACATCACAGTTAGCTAAATAACCTGACGTAACATCCGCATTCCCCAAAAGGAACATTATCAAACATATTTCTATCAACATTCATCACACAGAAGAGGCTTTTCCATTGCCAAATGAGGCTTTTGACCACCTTCTTTGTCTAAACGCCTGAATAAATGTTCACTTGTAAGCAACGTACTATTTAACCTTGATCCGCATCACTGTATACAACCAGACTCACGCATAGAATAAGCGCGCCCAAATGTTACAAGGTATTTCGACACGAGGCGATTCACGTTTCGTTTTTTCGTAACATACTCCAGTAATTTAATTAACATGCAAAGGATTGTTGACTGTTTGGAAAGTCGCTGTATTGTGTGCTCCGAGTTTGCCTATGCGATGGGTTTCAATGGCGTTTTATTGCCGAGTGATTGAACATTCGCATGTTTATTTTGCTTGATTTAGCAGCGCGTCATAAAAGTGAAACCTGACCATCTCCAAACGCAACAGCTTGTTTACATCTTCATTTCAAGCCCCCAAGAAGACTTGCTTTTTCTATAAGAACAGAGACAAAGACATGGCCATTACGCTAAGGAATGCTTTTACTAAGAACTTTCTCGGTAAAGCGCCCAATTGGTACAAAGCGGCGATTATCGCGTTTTTGATTATCAACCCTATTGTTTTCGCAATTGACCCATTTGTTGCTGGTTGGTTGCTCGTCGTAGAATTCATTTTCACGTTAGCAATGGCACTGAAATGCTACCCTCTTCAGCCAGGCGGCCTGCTCGCTATTGAAGCTGTTGCTATTGGGATGACAAGCGCAGATACCGTCAAACACGAGTTGGTTGCTAACTTTGAAGTCTTGCTGTTGCTTATCTTCATGGTGGCTGGCATTTACTTCATGAAGCAGCTTCTGCTGTTTATGTTTACCAAAATACTGCTTGGTATCCGCTCTAAATCCATGCTGTCTCTTGCCTTCTGTGCCGCAGCTGCACTGCTTTCAGCATTCTTAGACGCCCTAACCGTTATTGCCGTTATCATCAGCGTTGCTGTCGGTTTCTACTCTATTTATCACCGCGTTGCATCGGGCGGGTCTGCAGACAATGACCATACTTCGGATGATCATCTTGGTGATGACCTAAGCCGTGATGACTTAGAGCAATACCGCGCATTTCTTCGTAGCTTGCTAATGCATGCCGGTGTCGGTACCGCGCTTGGTGGTGTAATGACCATGGTAGGCGAACCGCAAAACCTTATCATTGCAGAAAAAGCCGGTTGGCAATTTGGCGAATTCATCATTCGCATGTTGCCTGTCACGCTACCTGTTCTTATTTGCGGCCTCATCACCTGTGTGGTGGTCGAGAAGTTCCGTCTGTTTGATTACGGCACAAAACTGCCAGAAAACGTGCGTAACATCCTATTGGAATTCGATGCAGGCGAGCGCGCCAAGCGCACGAATATCGACGTTGCGAAATTGATCGCTCAAGCGTGTATTGCAGTTTTCCTTGTGATTGCGCTGGCAATGCACCTTGCCGCTGTGGGTCTGATTGGTCTAACCGTTATCATCCTAGCAACCTCATTCACTGGCGTGATTGACGAGCACCACATCGGTAAAGCATTTGAAGAGGCTCTGCCATTCACTGCGTTACTTGCCGTATTTTTTGCGGTCGTTGCGGTAATCGTTGACCAAGAACTCTTTACCCCAGTGATCGCTGCCGTATTGCAAATGGAAGGTGGTGCACAGCTCACCATGTTCTATATTGCGAACGGATTGCTTTCTATGGTGTCTGATAACGTATTCGTGGGAACCGTCTACATCAACGAAGTCAAATCTGCGTTGACGGAAGGCATGATTACCCGCGAACAATTTGAGCTGTTGGCAGTCGCAATCAATACCGGTACGAACCTTCCATCAGTCGCAACACCGAATGGCCAAGCCGCGTTCCTATTCTTGCTAACATCGACACTGGCGCCACTGCTGCGCTTGTCTTACGGCAAAATGGTTTACATGGCATTGCCATACACCATTGTGATGGGCTTGGTGGGTTTGGCAGGTATCGAACTGTTGTTGATTCCAATGACGGATTGGTTCGACTCGTTAGGTTGGATCTCACTCGGTACAGTTGAAGCGGTTGGCGCAGTAACTACTGGTCATTAAGTATTGATTTTCTGTCCAATAAACCTTTGAATATCAAAGTCCCACAATTAGGTGGGGCTTTTTTGTTTTAAAACGGATTTATAACCTATGTTGTCCTACTTCAATCAAATATCTCGCGGTCGCGGTGCATGGTTTTTGCTGATGCTGTCTGCATTGGCTTTCGAAGCTTGTGCGCTGTATTTCCAGCACATCATGAATCTTGCGCCATGTGTCATGTGTATTTATGAACGCGTTGCCATGGTAGGTGTTCTTGGAGCTGGCCTCATTGGTATGATCGCACCTAGCAACGGTTTGGTCCGCTGGCTCGGCCTTGCGGCATGGGGCGTATCGACAGGATGGGGACTCAAGCTCTCCATTGAACACGTTGGCTACCAATTCCCAGACCCGAATGATCTTTTCGGCGCGACCTGTGACATCTTCGTTTCGTTCCCGTCTTGGGCACCTCTCAACCAATGGGTTCCGTGGATGTTTGAAGCCAGCGGTGATTGCAGCAAGATCGTATGGGAATTCATGACACTCACTATGCCACAGTGGCTAGTGATCATTTACGGCGCAATGCTTGTCGTATTTGGGCTTGTTGTGCTGTCTCAGTTCTTCGGTAAACCGCGTGATCGTCGCTTGTTCTAACCAAGCACACCAGAATTAACCCAATAAAAATCCCAGCTTTATGCTGGGATTTTTATTGCTCTATTGTCTTCCACTGCCTTCAAGCAAACTGAAGGTGCTTAACCAGCGGTAAGTCAGCACCACTAAAGCAATAGCGGTCGAGTTCATTCGGTAAGACCCAAGCCATGGCTTGATGACAATGCAAAGTGATATCGCCAGCCACGGCCTTGCAACGGTAGCTGCACAAGAGTATGGACTTCGCAGGGTAGTGGTGAAGCGTTTCAACTAAGAAGTCGTCCACCGCAACACTCAGCCCTAGCTCTTCCATCAACTCACGCGCTAACGCTTCTTGCTCCGTTTCGCCCGCTTCGACTTTGCCGCCCGGGAACTCCCAAAGACCCGTTTCGCCGTCCACGCCGTGGCGTTGTGCGATCAACACGCGGTCGCCCTCGGTGATCACACCCGCAACGACAAGAATGGGAGTTAGGGTCATTTACCGCAGCACTTCTTGAATTTCTTCCCACTTTTACACGGGCAAGGATCGTTGCGACCCACAGACTTGTAAGGGTTCACAGCGCGAGCACCAGAGCCTTGTTGAACTTCGTCCGCAGCAAGGGCCACTTCATTAATCATCAAGGCTAATTGCTGATAGTATTTTTCTGGCGATGGCAGCGATGCAAGCCCTGCCTCTTCCATCTGTGCCAGCGTGCCTTGTTCATCGTGAAGGAACAGCATAGTGGTCATCAACGCTGACAACATACGTCGACTACCATCTGAAACGCTAACTTCCTGCCAAGCAGGTTCAATGTGCGGCCAAACCGCTAGGAAGCCTTCAGCAAAAGCCTGATGACCATCATGACGTGCAGCTTCAAGCGAAAGGGCTTGTGGCAATGCATATTCATGCTTCATTAACGCCACATATTGTTGTTCGAAGCGCAACATGATCGCGTGTTTTTGCTCTGTCGTAAGTGGCTCGATGTTGTCTTCATCCACGCCGCCAGTCAGCAAAATAGGCTGCCATAAATCAGGATCAAGCGGCGCAGGTGATAGGTTCGCAGCAAGCAGCGCACCTTCAATAAACGTCGCGGGCATGCCTGCCCAGTTATCAGGCAGTTCAACCATTGTTGTCATTGCAGTTCTCGAAAAATAAAGTTGTCGATATTATATACCCAAGTAACCTGAAGATGCAGGATTCAGCGAGCATAGAGACCGAAAACCGAAAACTCCCCCATCCCGCTTAACACGGCTATTCACACAAAATTGGTGCTGATTTTAACGTGCAATAGTTCGCGTTTTATCAAATATTAGCGCTAACATCTTGAATCTTTTTGCGCAAACCGTGGTAGCCTTAGCGGCGACAGAATACGAAAGGAAATTCTCTTGCCATCGTCTCGAAGTGTCATTCTTGCCGGAGCCACAGGCTTGGTTGGTGACGAGTTGTTACATCAATTATTGGGTGACCCAAACGTGACGCATATTCACGTTGTGACGCGTCGCCCCATTGCTGTCGTATCAGAAAAAATCATCGTTCATCAGAGTCCAGATTTATCGGTCACCCATTGGCAACCCCAATGGCCTGTGCCGTTACAAGGCTACATTTCTCTGGGAACCACAAAGCAGCAAGCAGGATCTAAACAGGCGCTAGAAGCCGTTGATTATCAATTGGTGGTGAAGGTCGCACGTATGATGGCAGTGATGGGCGTCAAGCACCTCGCGGTCGTCTCTAGCCTGTTTAGCCACCCTTGGTCTCCATCTCACTACTTGCGATGCAAAGGCAGAATGGAACGAACGGTTTCCGAGATGGGCTTTAAGCGTTTTTTGATTGCGCGCCCTGGTCCATTACTGGGCGAGCGGGATGCACCAAGAAAAGACGAACAAATGCTTCAGCGAATGATGCCTGCCCTGTCGCCTTTTCTCGCGGGCCCTCTGGCAGATTTAGAGCCCGTTGAAGCTGTACGCGTTGCTCGCAGCATGATTTCCGTCTTATCAGAAGAAAGCTGGCCGGGTCGAACAGACAGACGCACTCTTTCAGGTCGAGTCCTTAATCAATACTGATCCTGCTGTAACATCACGAATATGAATGCAAAAAAGGCAGACGTGACGTCTGCCTTTTTTGTTAACGCGTGACAGCATCAATACAGTTAGGCGAATGCTTCGGCTTCACCATAACGCTCGATACGTTTTTCAACGTCATTAAGCGCCGCAACGATGATGTTTAAAATCTGTTGCTTGTCTTTCAATTGACGAATTTCGGCAAACAAAACATTCGATTGTGGGTACTGCACCTGTAAATACCTGAACCATTGCTTCACGCGGTTCGCGTAGTACAAGCCCTTGTCGCCACGAATTTCAAATTCGGAGTAGCGAACCAACAGCGCCAACACGGCGTGCCATGACATCATAGCTTCACCACGTTTTATATGCGCGCCAAGGTTAGGTACATTCAACGCACCACGACAAACCATCAGGGTGTCGCAGCCCGTTACTGCCTGACAACGCAATGCATCTTCTTGGTTCCAAATGTCACCGTTCGCTGTGACAGGAATACGCAAACGCTGAGTGATATCACCGATCAAGTCCCAACGTACCGTACCCGGTTTATACGCATCGGCTTTGCTTCGGCCATGAACCACAATTTCATCTGCACCCGCCAACTGCACGGCATCGACAATCTCGCGATACGACGAACAATCGTCGAATCCCAATCGCACCTTAGCACTGACAATGTTGCCAACTGGTACAGCATTGCGCACCGCTTTGACCACTTGAAACAGCTGTTCAGGGTCTTTGAGTAACGCCGCCCCGCCTTTGCTGCCATTCACAGTTTTAGACGGACAGCCAAAGTTGATATCCACCCCCGCCGAGCCCAGTTCGATCACTTGCGCCGCGTTCTCCGCCATGTATTGCGGTGATTGGCCAAGCAATTGAACACGCACCGGCGTTCCTGACGTGGTTTTGCCACCCGCTTCGAGTTCAGGACACATACGGTGATAAACACGTGGCGGCAGCAGCGCATCAACAATACGCACAAATTCGGTGACACACAGATCGTAACCGTTAATTTCGGTCAGCATTTGACGCATCAAAGCATCAAGCACGCCTTCCATCGGACCAAGAACGAGCTTCACGCTTATTGGCCTCGGTTTGGATGATTCAGAATGTGGTCTTCCCAATCAATCACATCGATTTCGTAAACCACTTTCTCGCGCACAGATTCATCAGCGGCGTGCATGGCATCTTTTGAACCCGTGATCAGCGGGTGCCACGCAGGTAGAGGCTTGTCTTCTGCCAGCAGGCGATACGCACAGGTATCTGGTAGCCAGTAGAATTCTTCAATTTTGTCACGGGATAGCTTCAAGCAATCTTCGTCGTAGCTAAAGCGATTCGTGTAGTCTTTACATGAGCACGTTTTATCGTCGAGCAGGCTGCACGCGATATTGGTGTAATAAAGCTGTTCGGTATCTTCATCAATCAACTTATGAAGACAGCACTTACCGCAACCGTCGCACAGCGATTCCCACTCTGCATCCGTCATATCAGTCAGTGTTTTTTGTTCCCAGAAAGGTGTCGTCATGTTCGTTTATACCGTTGATGTTGAGATAACGCTTAGAGGCGCCCGTTATACCACCCAGCCCAAAAAGTTCAAGGACTATCCCACTTCAAGCAGAGTGACACCAAGCCCTAGACCAATAATCAGCAAGTTATAAACGCTTTTTGCGAAAAGCATGATGGAGTGATAATGTGCGCGCCTTATCGTTATTGAGTGTTGGGCGCGTTAGATGAAAGAGCAAGAAATAAGCTGCCGTTTAGGCTGTGGGGCATGTTGTATTGCGCCAAGTATTTCATCCCCCATTCCAGGTATGCCTAATGGCAAACCCGCCGGTGAAAGATGCATTCAGCTGAATGACAACAATTTATGCAAGATATTCGGCCAGCCAGATCGCCCAGCGGTATGCAGCCAATTCAAGGCCGACCGAGATATTTGTGGTGGTTCTAATCAATACGCGATTGATGTGTTAACCGAACTAGAAACCCTCACCTAACGAGAGTGGCTCTCTGCGGCTTCTTCTTCCGTGAGTTCACGAATAATACGCGCCGGATTTCCTGCAGCCACCATGTTATCGGGCACAGATTTAGTCACCACACTGCCCGCGCCAATCACGCAATTTTTGCCAATGCTGACCCCTGGCAACACAATCACGCCGCCCCCTAACCAAGCATTGTCCCCGATGGTGATGGGCAAACCATACTCTTCCAAATTAACGACCCGACGCTCAACATCAAGCGGATGCGTTGCTGTCAGTAACTGTACGTTGTTTGCCATCATGACACGATTGCCAATACGAACGGGGGCGACATCTAATATCGTGCAGTTGAAATTCATAAACACATCCTCACCAATCTCGGTGTGAATGCCGTAATCACAAAAGAAAGGCGGCTCGATATAGACGTTGTCTGCCGCGTTCGGCAACAAATCGCGCTTTGCGGTTTTCCACTCGTCGCTGTCAGGAATACTTTGATTGAATCGACGCATCGCCTCTCGGCAACGCATTTTATCCGCCACTAATTCTGGGTCACTGGCAATATATAGTTCGCCACTTAGCATTTTTTGCTTTTCTGTTTTCATTTTTCCCGCTTCTTTGCGCACACTCCACAATAGACAGAGAACATAACCTAAACCGGAGATACCATGCTGAGATCTTGGTTCGCCTTCTTACTCTTAATTGTTGGTTTAGTCGGCTGCGCATCGTCTCCGCCTCCGATGTTGTTCAGTACGTCATCAAATCAATGCGAACAAAGACTTCATCACTTTTATCAAGGTGTAGAAGACGCTCGAGACTATGCACTGCCTTACCACTATGACCCACGCTTTCCCCATCTGGCATTTGACCGCCTGAGTGCTTCTCTGGCTCATTCGCTAACGGACGAAGCTTCACGGGTCGAGTGGCTGGGTTATGTGTCCAAGCTTGGTCAAGATCAGCTCGCCACACTCTTGGCCTTAGCGGCGAACATCGAGGATACAAAACGTGTCGTGCTAACCCAATGCCAGCAAGCACTTACGAAAGACAGTGCTGACAACGATGCCTTCTGGCAATCCATCCAAGAACACGCCCCGACGATTCCCACTGCGTATCAACACTGGAAGCGCGTGCTTGGCGCTTATCCGATTGCCAGCATCGTCGCACAATCTCGCATTGAACAAGAGCAAGCACACATTCAGGCTGATTTTGGCCGCCCCCTTGCCCATCCATTCAGTTACAGTGAAACGCGTTCTCGACTGTCATCCGGACAGATTGAGAAAATGATGGCAAAGGCTAGTCAGCCTTCGGAGCTCAACTGGCCGATGTTGAGCGAAGCGCAATCGCAACAACTCCTCAATCATTACTCGCCCATCGTGACGGTTGAAACGCTGTCACAAGATGATTTACCGGGCGCGTTGGAACTCGATAATCACAGCAAACCCATCGTCAACACTGAACGACCGCTCATCTATCGCTCCGTTTCCTACACACGATTTGACGGAGAGATACTGCCGCAACTCAACTATGTGCTGTGGTTTAAAGCCAGAACCGCAAAAGGTGCGTTTGACCCCTATGCTGGAGAGTTAGATGCCATTAACCTTCGCCTAACGTTAGACAAGCATGGCGCTCCACTCATCTTTGATTCCATTCACCAATGTGGGTGTTTCCATATGGTGTATGCATTGAATCCAACACTGCGCTTTACCAAGAGCGATGACGAGCGTCCTATCGAAAGTGACCTACCTGCGCCCACGAGCAATGCCCGCTTAGCCGTCTCTCTGACAGGCGGTGACCATATGATTAATCATGTGAGTTTTACCGATAACATACCCGCCAGCATTGAGCTTGAACCACGCCAACTGCAGTTATTGTTCACGTTAAAAACCCCGGATGGCGAAATCAAAAGCCCCTTCAACCGCCACGGTGTTATCGACGCAAG
Source organism: Enterovibrio calviensis DSM 14347 (assembly GCF_000621165.1). GTDB lineage: Bacteria > Pseudomonadota > Gammaproteobacteria > Enterobacterales > Vibrionaceae > Enterovibrio > Enterovibrio calviensis. Next base: position 247,916 of record NZ_JHZA01000008.1, read on the forward strand.
TGCTCGAGGTGAGCGCTGGTTCTTATGGCCGTTTGGCGTTCGCTCACCCGGCGCAATGAGACAACAAGGCGCACACGCGATTGCGTTCGTTGGAGAACGTCATTTTGATGATGCGTTTCTTTTTGATGAGTTGCTGGAGCGCGTTGAAAACACTATCGAATAGCGTGGCTGAATAGCAAGAAGCAAGAAGCAAGAAGCAAGAAGCAAGAAGCAAGAAGCAAGAAGCGAGAAAATCGTGGTTCTGAAAGCAAAAAAGCAAGCCATTTAGGCTTGCTTTTCTCTCATCACCCCAAAGGGCAAATCAACCGTGTACTTAGTGTACGTGGCCGTGTTCAATTTCTTCTTGAGTCGCGTCACGCACTTCACGTACCACGCCTTCAAAATGCAGCACCAAGCCAGCGAGTGGGTGGTTACCATCAATGGTCACTTGGTCACCATCAATGTCTGCGATAGTGACTTGGATGTCACCTTGTGGGCCTTGAGCATTGAAGACCATACCGACTTCAATTTCTTCAACGCCTTGAAACACGCTTTTCTCAACAGTTTGGATCATACCGTCGTTGCGTGGGCCGTAAGCATCTTCAGGTTGAACTACCGCGCTGAAGTCATCGCCTTCCGCTTTACCCGTTAACGCATTTTCCAAACCAGGAATAATATTGCCCGTGCCGTGCAGATACGCGAGTGGTTCTTTCCCTTCTGAAGAATCAATCACTTGGCCTGATTCGTCTTTTACCGTGTAATCGATTTTTACGACTTTGTTATCTTCAATCATCATGCCATCCTTTGTCGGCAACGAATATATGCATCTGAAACTCTGACAGATACCGACTCCCATTTAGGCGGGACACTTTGACTCTAACACAGTGATAATGTCGCTAGGGTTTCAGGCCCAAATCAATGGGATCGAATTGGAAAAAACGTGAACTTCGGCAAATCCAAAAACGGAATGGTTGCAACATTCCGTCTGTCTTTCGTCACCCATCTAGCGCCATAGTGATTTTAGAGGGTCATCTGGGCTAAATCGATGTGCGACTTGCGCCTGCAACAACTCCGCTGTCGCTAGAGCATCTACCAGTGCATTGTGGCCTTGATAGAAGGGCAAATTGTAGCGACGACGACTGTCTGCCAAACGGATTGATGTTAACGGACGACAGAAGAGGCGCGACCACAGTTTCTGTCTTGGTTTACGATGGAACCATGATTCTATTTCCAGTGTATCAATCACAGGGAACATCAACCCTTCACCCAGACGCTGCTTAATCGCCGTGTCGATGAACTCTCGCTCAATGCGACGATAGTGCACCACCACGATCTTGCCTTCCAGTGCAGCCAACACCTCTTCAAGAATACGACGTAAATCTGGCGCATCACTGATATCAGAGTGAGTGATACCATGAAACACCACAGACTCTTCATTCAAGGCTTTACGTGGCTTCACTATCCAGTGTTTGGCCTCTCGACAATGAATACGTGACAGCGTAAAAGGCACTAAACCGACACTGATGATTTCACTTTTCGTTGGATCGAGTCCCGTCGTCTCCAAATCTAACGCAACGAACTCCACTTCAGAAAGCGGCATCTCTCCGTTCGTATTCGTCACGTCATAAAAACGCTTTAACAAAGGGACTTTCGCTTTTTGTTTCAGCCGAGCAATCAGTGTGGGCCAATCTGGCCCAACATTGGCGTATCCGACTTTCTTAGGAGGTTCAAGATATAACATGATGCCTCCTAATTGCTGCGGTTCGGCTGATAACGATACTTCAAGAACTTCTGCGCATTGCTCAAGATCTCAAAAGCATCTTTCAAGTTTCGGCGTTCGAATTCAGACAAATTATCCGGCTCGATGTTGTTGTCAGGCTCAGTTTCAGTGTCAACGTCCAACGCTTGGTGACGGATACGCACGGTGGAGATGAACTCCATCGCATCACGCAAATCTTCACCTCGCCCTTTCGGCAAAATACCCGCTTCGATAATGTCATCAAGGCGCTCAAACGAATTTTGAGAACGTGAATCGACAGCCAGCGCATGCACACGAATAAGATCCGCTAAAGGTGCGGTGCCACGACGTTTCAAGTTCATCGAGTTCTTGTGGCGACCGTCTTGTTCCATCACAAAGTTCTTGAAAAAGCCTAGCGGCGGCGTGCGGTTCAGTGCGTTTCTCGCCATGCAGGCCAAGAAGCGATTGTTACGGCGAGCGCGGCGTCCGATAAAGGCTTTAAGCGTTTCCGCCCAATTGGTTGCGCCATGCACACCGTCAAGGTCAAAGAAAATACTGCTGTTGAGCAGTGATTTCGGATTCGGCTGGTCAATCCAATCGGCAAAGCAGGCCTCCCATTCGGTGCGCGTTTTACGCCACTCTGGGTTGGTCGCCATGATGTTACCGGTACAATAGCTGTAACCACAGCGCGCAAGGCCATCACTCACAAACTTCGCCAAGTTGGCAAAATATTCGTCATGCTCTTTCGGATCGAACTTGTCGTCCAAGATCATGGCGTTGTCTTGATCGGTCACGATCAGCTGCTCGTCACGAGCCATAGAACCCAATGCCAAGAAGCAATAAGGCACTGGCGGTGGCCCAAATTCTTCTTCGCCCAGCTCAAGTAAACGTTGTTTGAAGCTGCGGCCAATCACTGCCATCGCAGAGCCAATCATGTGGGAGTTGGCATCTTCAGAGACCATGCGTGAGAAGCACGCAGGCACGCCTTTGGCAATGACTTCGAGATCATCAACCGATTGCTGACGATAGATGCTGCTCACGATAACAAGGCTGCTTTGCGATTCGTATCGAACAATATCAGACAGCGCGATAACACCCACTGGCTTCTGATGACGAAGGATCGGCAAGTGATGCAGATTATTTCTCAGCATCGTCAGCATGGCCTCAAACACGTAAGCGTTGTGATCGAGGGTAATCAATTGTGGCGTCAGTATCTCGGAGACAGGGGTTTCATAGGGCAAACCCAAAGCAATCACGCGGGAACGTAAATCACGATCGGTAATAATCCCCACCGTTCTCGTGGTCTCTTGGTTGTCTTCATCCACCTCGGTGGTCATCACCAACAAGGAAGACACCCCTTCTTCGGTCATGATCTGAGCGGCTTGCTGAATGGTGGCTTCGCGCTCGACGGTCACAGGGTCGCGAATAATTAGCGAGCTGACTTTAGAGGTGGTGAGATCGTTGCTATCGTTATGACTTTCAACCGCTTGACGCAGGCGCGTTGTATCTTCGGTTTCCATGAAATCAGAAAACACTTCGAAACGTTCAAAAAGATCGTCAAACACTGCCGCAGGAATGAAATACACCAAGCTGTCTTCAATCGCTTTGGCGGCATAACGAACACGGCGGTTCATCAATAGGCCCCATTGCCCGAAGATCCCGCCTTCAGACAAACGGTTAAACAGCTCACCGTTTCGGCGGTATATTTCTAATACGCCACTTCGCACCACACACAAATCATTGATGGGCACGCCGTATTCGTACAATTGTGTTTCTGCACGGAAATAGGAGATTTCGACCTGCTTTGCAACGTCGTCGACAACCTCTTCTGGCAATGCATCAAAAGGGGGGTGTTGCTTGAGAAACGCTGCGATTTCGATTTGTTCCGCTTCCATTAATTCTCAATCTCTTGGGAGCCATCTTGGCTCACTCTTAACCAGACGAAACAGGGCAGACTCACCCCCACGCAACCATTCACGTTGCGCGGGAACAAACCTGCCCCATTACTTACACCTGATTGCGTTTAACCGCGGGGTTCAGACATCAATCCCTTGATTAGCGACACACAGGCAACTAACAAAACAATGGTGAACGGGAAGCCCGTAGATACCGCCATCGCCTGCAAGGCAACCAAACCGCCACCCAGCAGAAGAACAACGGCAACCAAGCCTTCAAACGTACACCAGAACACGCGCTGAGGCATCGGCGCGTCAACTTTACCGCCCGCTGAAATGGTATCAATCACTAGCGAGCCAGAATCTGATGAGGTAACAAAAAACACAACCACCAGAATAATACCAATAAACGAGGTCACTTGTGCCAAAGGCAATGCATCTAGCATGGTGAACAACTGAAGTGGTAGTGCCGATTCCGTGACTGCCATATAGCCGTCGTTAACCACTTGGCTAATGGCTGTTCCGCCAAATGCCGTCATCCAAAGGACACATGCGGCTGATGGAATGAGCAACACACAAATGATGAATTCACGAACCGTACGACCACGCGAAACACGCGCGATAAACATACCGACAAATGGTGACCATGAAATCCACCATGCCCAATAGAACGCAGTCCAACCTTGGGAGAAGTTGGCATCTTCTCGCCCAAACGGCATCGAAAGTGCTGGGAGGTGTTCAATGTAAGAGACCATGTTACCGAAGAAACCGGTCACAATCGCAAGGGTCGGCCCCATGATAATCACAAATACCAGCAACGCCATCGCCAACATCATGTTGATCTCAGACAACCGCTTCACACCGGCATCCAGACCTGCGGCGACCGAAATCAGTGCCAAACCGGTAATGAGCGTGACCAAAATAATCTCGGTCGTGGTTCCCAGCGGAATACCAAACAAATAGTTCAAGCCCGCTGCGGCTTGCGAAGCACCAAACCCTAGCGAGGTCGCCAAACCAAATAAGGTGGCAACGACCGCCAAAATATCAATGATATGACCCGTCCAACCCCAAACACGCTCACCGAAAAGTGGGTAAAACACAGAACGCATGGTGAGCGGCAAGCCTTTGTTGAACGAGAACAGCGCCAAGCCTAGTGCCAAAATGGCGTAGATTGCCCAAGGGTGAAGACCCCAATGATAGATAGTGGCGGCCATGGCCAAATCTGCAGCGGCGGCAGCATCACCGGCGGCTGCACCTAATGGCGCCCAGTCTGTTCTCACCCCGTTTTCAACGGATGTGCCGCCGAATGAGGATGCATAGTGGGATAGCGGTTCAGATACGCCATAGAACATCAAACCGATGCCCATACCTGCGGCGAACAGCATCGAGAACCAACCGGGATAGCTGTAATCAGGCTTTGCTTCTGTCCCGCCAAGACGCACTTTACCTAATGGACTAACAATCAAAAACAGACAGACAACGACAAAAATGTCGCCCGCGGTCAGAAAAAACCAATCAAGGTTTGAGGTTAACCAACCACGAATATCGCCAAATACAGGCGCAACGTCTTTTTGGAAAGCGAGAGTGACAAAGACAAACAGCGCGATAGAAAGACCTGATATAAGGAATACGCGGTTATGAATGTCTAGCCCGAGTGGGCCAATTTTTAGTGCTATGTTGTCTTGACCCACCTGATAGTCGGTGTCGATGGGACTCACCTCACCGTCAGGCTTCATTAACTCTTCATGACTTTTATCGCTCACAGTAAACTCCTTTGTCCGTTTTGCGAGTTATACAGTCAATGACGTTGAATATGCTTGGGAGGAATCCCAAAGAGACATCTGTTGATGTCAGGCATATTGAACGCTCACTGGCAGACCGAAGACTCTAACATACCCTTAGTGTTCAATGCTTAAATGCGGCGTGCGTTAATGAGAAAAATCTCGCCACCTGCTGCATTTACAGTCAATCCAAACGGTAAATGCACCAACAAGTGACATTTCGCGCCACTAACAAGCATAGAACCCTAAACAATGAATACGCGTGTCTAACCAATGATATTGTTATCCGCTCGTCGCATTGGCGTGTTATGCAAATGCGTCTCTGAGGATCGTAATTCAGTCAATGTGTCACTTTGAGTTCAAAACAAACAAGGCAGAAGAGGTTGCCGTTTGCCCACTGTGAAGCGGTGTCGCGATACCTGACGAATCTGAAATGCTGCCATCCAAATTGTTCAGGTATCGATAAAAAAATCCGGACGCTATCGTCCGGATTTTTTTGATGTTACGAATGGTCTACGAACGAGGCTCTGACATCAGTCCCTTCACCAAGGAGAAGGCACAAAGCAGAAGAACGATACCGAACGGTAGACCCGTCGACACCACCATTGCTTGGAGCGCAGAAAGACCGCCACCCAGCAACAGAGAAATCGCAACCAAACCAACGAACGAACACCAGAAGATGCGCTGTGGTACTGGAGAGTCCACTTTACCACCCGCAGAAATGGTGTCGATAACCAGTGAACCTGAGTCTGACGATGTTACAAAGAACACCACAACCAGAATAATACCGATCAACGACGTCACGCTGGCTAACGGCAAGCCGTCCAACATAGCAAATAGCTGCAATGGCAATTCTGCATCCACCACGGCACGGTAACCATCTTGAACTTGTTCAATAGCGGTTGTACCGAATGCTGTCATCCACATCACACACACTGATGTTGGAATGATCAATACGCAGATGATGAATTCACGCACGGTACGACCACGAGAAACGCGAGCGATAAACATGCCAACGAATGGAGACCAAGACATCCACCACGCCCAGTAGAACGCAGTCCAACCTTGAGAGTAGTTAGCATCTTCACGACCAAATGGCATTGACAGTGCAGGCAAGTTTTCGAAATACGCGCCCATGTTTGACACTAGGCTGCTGAAAATAGAAAGCGTTGGGCCTACTGCGATAACAAACACCATAAGCAAGGTTGCCATCAGCATGTTGAACTCAGACAGACGCTTCACGCCCGCATCAAGACCTGCAACCACTGAACTCAGCGCCAGACCTGTGATACCAATGATCAGCACGATCTGCGTTGGCGTGCCATTAGGAATGCCAAACAGATAGTTAAGACCCGCAGCCGCTTGTGAGGCACCAAAGCCCAACGACGTTGCTAGACCAAACAAGGTCGCTACCACTGCCGTGATATCAATGATGTGGCCCGGCCAACCCCAAATACGCTCGCCAAAAATCGGGTAGAACACTGAACGCATGGTCAGTGGCAAGCCTTTGTTGAACGAGAACAATGCCAGGGACAGAGCAAGCAGCGCATAGATAGCCCAAGGGTGAAGACCCCAGTGGTAAATCGTTGCTGCCATACCAAGATCTTTTGCTGCTTCAGCGTTACCCAACGCACCACCTAGTGGCGCCCAGTCGGTACGCATACCGTTGGCTTCAACAATGCCGCCAAACGAAGCAGAGTAATGAGACAGAGGCTCAGACACACCGTAGAACATCAAGCCGATACCCATACCTGCTGCAAACAGCATTGAGAACCAACCGACATAGGTGTAATCCGGTTTCGCTTCCGTACCACCGAGACGTACCTTACCAAGGGGACTAACAACAAGGATCAGACACAAGATAACGAATACGTTACCTGCACCGATGAAGAACCAATCCATTTGTGACGTCAGTGTGTTTCTCATCTCACTAAAAACGGGACCGACAGATTGTCGAAAGAGAAGAGTGACAGCGACGAAGAGCGCTATCATTGAACCAGAAATAACAAATACGCGGTTGTGAATATCTAAACCAAAAGGTCCAATCTTCACTGCAATGTTATCTTGACCGACTTGATAATCCGTATCAATCGGGGTCACTGCACCATCCGGTGACATCAATTCATCGTGACTTTTATCACTCACAACGATAACTCCATTTAAAAATAAAAAACAAAAAGCACTAAAGTGTTGTGCTTCAAAATAACCACAAAATATCCACCGGAAGAACCCAGCAGTAAAGTGAAATAATATGATGGTGACAATCGAAAATATTTCACAAAAGCTTGTGCTAAACTTTTTTGAAATACTTGTCTAGAAAGACACCCAAACTAGAAACAACGAATTAACAATATGACGACACAACATCAATAAAAGGTTTCTACATGTTGATTGCTATTGTTTACACGAGCGAATCACTCTTTGACTTTGATATGGAAACACTCAAAGCCTTGATGGTTCAAAGCCGAGTTAACAACACAAAGCACGGTATTACCGGTCTTCTTCTCTATCGCGAGCGTGAATTTATCCAAGTGCTCGAAGGTGAAGAAGAGGACGTAAACAGTGCTTATCAACACATCAAGAATGACTTCAGGCACAAACGTGTCGAAGCCATCTTCAAAGAGCCTATCGAGCGTCGCTATTTTCCCAATTGGTCAATGGGATTATGCCGCGCTGAAAAATCAGCAACGCTTAGAGACAGACCGTTATCAGACCTCAAATACGATAAAATCTCAGTTTACAAATTGCTGCATGAGTTCAAGCGAGGGGACATGTAACGTCACCCCTCTCCACAACTCACTCTGCATTTTGTTTCTTCACTACTCACCAATGGATAACGCCAACTTTCGCTGGCGTTATCTATGCCAATGCTTACTGGTCATTCGTGACCATGTTTATTGCATCGACGGTTTAAACACGATTTTCTCGTCTTCTTCGCCCGCTTTCATGTCGTTATATCGGTCAAGATCCAACGCATCTTCACTCTTGGCCACAATACATGTCACCGCACAGTCACCCGTGATGTTTACCGCGGTGCGAATCATATCCAGAAGACGGTCAACACCCATGATCAAGGCGATACCTTCTAGCGGAAGACCCACTTGGTTCAATACCATCGCCAACATCACCAAACCAACACCCGGCACACCCGCCGTACCAATCGACGCCAGTGTTGCCGTCAGAATCACCGTCATGTAATCCATCAGTGTCAGATCGACGTTAAACGCCTGCGCAATAAACACGGTCGCAACACCTTGCATCATCGCCGTACCGTCCATGTTGATGGTCGCGCCGAGAGGGATGGTGAACGAGGCAATTTTGTTGTCTGCGCCCATACGGCGTGTCGCGGTTTCCATCGACACAGGAATGGTCGCGTTTGAAGAAGCGGTAGAGAACGCAAACATGATCGCGTCTTCCATTTTCTTTAAGAAGGTGATCGGGCTAAGGCCAGCAAACACCTTCAACAGCGCGGTGTATGTCACAAGGGCATGCAAAATCAGTCCGCCCGCTAGCACAAAGAAGTATTCTGCAAGACTCAGAATCGCCGACAGACCCAATGTGGTGAAGAGCTTCGCCATCAAACAGTAAACACCGTAAGGTGCTAGGTTCATCAGCAGCGCAACTAACTTGAGGATCACTTCGTTCATGTCGCGGAAGAAAGCCGCGATGCGTTCACCCGGCTTACCCGACGCACTGATCGCGATACCGAATAGCACGGCAAAAATAATAATTTGTAGCGTATTACCTTCAGCCATTGAACTGATTGGGTTCGTTGGGAACATGCCCACAATCACTTCACCCAAGGTTGGTGCTTCTGCTGCTTTAAAGCTAGACGCCGCCGTTAAATCCGCGCCTTTACCTGGGCCAAACAACAGTGCAAGGCTCATGGCGAGCGTGATAGCAAGCGCAGTGGTACCCAGATAGAACATCAGGGTTTTGCCGCCTAAACGCCCCAAGGTCGCAATGTCTTTCAATGCGCTCGTGCCGCAGACCAAAGAGACAAACACCAATGGCACTACCAGCATCTTTAAGCTGGCAACAAAGATTTGTCCGCCAACATCAAATAAGCCATTAACGATGTACTCGTTAACAAACCCTTCATCGGCAAAAAGAAAGCGAATCGCAAATCCCGTCGCGATACCCATGACCATACCCACTAAGACACGAGTCGTCAGGGACATCTTGTTTTTCTCTGCATTCATCGTCGAACACTCCATTTCATGATTTACGTGCTTGTCACATACAAGGCGCAAAGAGATTAACAGTGGTTATACAAATTGAGATACATCACGAATGCGAGACAAATCACCAAATGTGTTGCGTATCACATATTTCCATGTGACCGGTAACATTTAATACCCAAAGCGAAAACAAAAAAGACATTATTGTGTCTATTTTTTGTTCAGCAAGCATTTGATGTAACGAAGGAAAGTGATAGAAGATAACGACTTTGGATTCAATTTCTAGGGGTATTGAACCGCCAAAACGGTGTCATATCGTCTCGCACTGCCCGTCCAAATCGAAGAAAATTGACCGCGAAAATTTATCCATTATCATTAGATAAATAAGCAAAATTTATAGAGAATCCATGCTGAATCCCAAATGGCTCATCACATTCGAAACCTTGGCCGACACCCAAAGTTTCACCAAAACCGCAGAATGCTTGTTCATGACGCAGCCTGGGGTCAGTCAGCACATCAAAAAACTAGAGGACACGTTAGGCGAAACGCTGATTTTTAGGGAGGGCAAGCAGTTTGAGTTAAGCCAAGCCGGCACGCTGCTTAAACATTACATCGCATCACAAAAACAGCTAAAAGAGTCGTTTCTCGCCCAACTCAAAGACGACAATCCCAACCAAGGGCCCATTCGAATTGCGTGTTCCGGCGCCATGGCAATGAAGCTCTACCCCTTGCTACTGGCTCATCAGCAACAGCATCCAGATTTATCTGTCCACATTGAAGCTGCACCCGCCTCGCGCATTCATGCCCTGCTCATGGATAACCAGATCGATATTGGGATTAGCACGCAACCTATTAGCCACCCATCTATCGAAGAAACGCTCATGGGAAAAGAGTCTCTGTGTTTGGTGGTACCCGCAGCCAGTCAGGTCGATCCACATGATTATCTTGCGCTGTGCGAGCTGGGGTTTATCCAACATCCCGATGCCAGTCAATACGCGGATTTAGTGCTCTCGAAGAATTACCCTAAGCAATATAGAGGGTTAGATGGGTTTCGCGACAAAGGCTACGTGAACCAGCTGGCACAAATACTACTGCCAGTTTCACAAGGGCTAGGTTTTACCGTGTTACCTGGCGGAGTGGTCGATAGTTTTGTAGATAGAGACAAACTGAGTTGTCTCACCCTGCGTCACCCTGTCTATCAGCAGGTGTATCTTGCGCAGAAGCGCTACCGGAATTTGCCTCAGCGTTATGCAAAGATCATTGAAATCATTGAAGTCGCACTGGCATAAAAAAACCGCTCTATACCCATAAGGACATAAAGCGGCATTTTGTTAGTTCGCTAATGCTCGCTCAATCTGATTGAACAGAGACTGATAGCAATCAACTGAGTATTAAAGGCGGAAGAACGCCAACTCTTGCTTTTGGCTTTCAGCCAGCTTAGACAGCTCTAAACTCGCCTGCGCACTCTGGCTGATACCAGTAACATTCTGCGTAATGATGCACGACATATTGGTGATATTACGGTTGATGTCTTGCGTGACCGCCGACTGCTGCTCAGCAGCCGTTGCCACCAAGGTGTTCATATCAGTGATTTGCGCGACAGATTGCGTGATACCAATTAGCGCATCATTCGCTTGTTGGCTTAATGTCTGGGTGCGTGCTAGAACATCCATACACATGCCCATGCTGTCACCCGCTTGAGATGCCTGACCTTGAAGACCTTCAATGATTTGTTGAATTTCTTTGGTCGACTCTTCGGTACGCGCTGCCAACATACGAACTTCATCGGCTACTACCGCAAAGCCACGGCCCGAATGACCGGCACGTGCCGCTTCAATCGCCGCGTTCAATGCCAACAAGTTGGTTTGTTCTGAAATTCCGCGAATCACTTCAACAACATGGCTGATACGCTCAGATTGCTCACGTAGGTTCGATACAACAGAAGCTGTGTTCTCAATCGATTCCACCATTTGCTCTGCTGCTTCAGAGCTTTGCTGGAATACCGCCATGCCTTGAGACGCCAACTCATCAGTTTGACGCGCAGCATGGTCCGCGTTCACGGCATTGTCAGAAACATTGTCTGCTGTGCTTGAAAGCTCAGTCACCGCTGATGCAACTTGTTCAATCTCGCCTTGCTCTTGCTGTGCATTGGCAGAAGATTGAGTCATCACCGTGGCTAGTTCAGTAGAGGCTGCCGCCACTTCATCACTGATACCCACAAGGGTTCTTACCGTGTGACGCAATTGCTCAATACTCTTGTTCGTATCACGACCAAGAAGCGCTAGTTCATTGGTGCCTTCCTCGTTCGCCAAGACACTCAAATCCCCCATTGCGACCTTGCGCAAGACTTCTTGGAGAACTTGAAGTGGCTTAACGATGACACTCGACAACCACCAGCTGATCACAATAGCGAAGAGAATAGAGACAGTAAGCACAATGCCCGTGGTGAGAATCGCTTCGTCACTATTCTCGTCAGACAGCTTTAGATCTTGCTCAATCAATGGGTTGATAAAGGCAGAAAGGTCATTGATTGCCACCATCATGTCACTGCCCATGTGACGATATTCGTTCACCATGGTGTTATAGCGTGACTCATTAATCTGGCTGTTGAAGTATCCTTCAATAGTCGGTTGCGCGGTGGCATCGGTATAACGCACATAATCACTGACGCTTTCCTCTACTTGCATGACAAGATCACGCAACTGCGCGGTTTGTGCCATGTGACGAGTAATGTCCAGCGCTTCTCTGCCAAGTAGAGAAACCTCTTTCGCCATTTCCTTCGTTCTCGCTTGGTCATAGATGCCATAAATAGCCTCTACGCGCATTCCCCATGCAATGTCTGCAAGTTTAGATACACGATCTTTGTCTGATGCAGCCTGACGAGCCGTATTATTGGTTGCAAGAATGGACGATTCCACCTCACTTTTTGCAAAAAATAGAACCGAAAAAACGCAGAGAACCAAAATAATGATGGGAAACTGAATTTGGTACCGAATGGAAATATTGTTAAGGGACATATGTCTTTTATACCTGACTGTGTTTCGTGTACTGACTATTCGAAAATTTGCCGCATTATGAGAGTTAGATCACTAAAAACCAAACCATTAATCGCATTCAGCAACAATTATTTTCTCACACATAAATACACGTCAAATATCCGTCACAAGCGCCAATAAATTATCGAAACCAAGCGTGTTGTGGTCATTTTTCCACCAAATATGGGCTGCCCAATTATTAGCCTTAATCATTTAAGGACATTAAATCGTCCAACTCTTAAGACAGGGGTTCAGATAGAAATGAAGGTGATATTGAGGAATAAAAGAAGAAGTCAGGGAGCAATTTATAACCACCACCCTCGTTACTGACGGTTAATCAATAACGAGGATGTGATGTTATGGAATAGATATACCCAAGCAATCTGCTGATGCAGGATCAGGTTACTTGGGTATATAGCGGAGGCAATTAAATAGAAAGTCGTTTACGCGGACATTAGCGACACGAGCTCTTCGATATCGTCATGCTTGTCATTTCCTGATAACCACACCATAAACAACTCATTCGCCATTGATGGGCTATCTTCAACGCGATACAACTTACCGGCATCAATCCAAGGCTGTGCTATCGTCGACGGCAAATAGCCTACCCCACCACGTTTCAACAAAAACGTGAGCGCTGGCTGACAACCATGGCTGTGTAGCACAGGCGTGCGCTGCATTGAAGGGATACGGCTGTGTTCAACACCAAAGCGGGTTCCCCAATCCAAATAGACCAGAGGCAACTCTGCAATGCTTTCCATGTCTTGATCTGGTTCGCTCGACACCAAGATCAATTCAAAGTGAGTAACACGTTGCTGTTGTAAATCGGCCAATTTGGGTGGTTCACTGGTTAACACAACGTCTACCAGCTTTTCTAACAGTGCATTTGAGATTTGCTGACGGCTTAAAGACTCAGTGCGCAATGCCCATTCAGGTTGTGCAATTTGCACTTGCTCAAGCCACTCACTGCTGCTTTCCAGCTCCCAAATGAGAGATGTTGCGCCAACCGTCAGTTGCTGCTGGTAAGAATCCGTTAGTGCGACATCCTGACGCGCACGTCCCCACGTTTGAAGAATGTTCTCAGCATAAGGAACAAAACGCTCTCCGGCCGACGTCAAACGCAGATCACCACGTTTACGTGTGAAAACCGGTGTTCCTAGTTTTATTTCAAGCTGACGGATACGAAAACTCACTGCCGATTGGGTCAGATAAAGATTCGTCGCCGCTTTACCGAAATGGCGAGTTTTGTTCACTTCCAGAAATGTGCGTAGTAGATCAGTATCCATATCAGCGCTGTATAAAAGGTAAAATCATCTAACTGCGTTATCGGGGAAAACCTTGCTAGGGTCAAGGTCAAAAGCGACAATTTGCTAATTTTGATGTTAATTGGATGACTTCTATACCCAAACATCTTCAATTGACAGGTTTGCGGTCACAACTGAGCCACTCTCACGCAACATCACACCCTACGCTGAACCTCCGGTTTAGGCTGAGAAAAGCGCAGACAATAGACGCCATACCCCGCGCACCATCCCAAGACAAACAGACCCCAACTTTCAACAAAGTGCCCAAACAACGCGGACGCTGCCATCAAGAAAAGACAAAGCAGCGATAGATTGATGAAAGAGCCCAAGGCTCTGTTTGTTTTGAAGCTCTTTTGCACAAACACAAAGACGCACAAGTGAATAGCCGTTACTTGTTTGCCATAAAACCTATCCAAGTACATCGCGAGCCAAAAGCCCCACAATATCCCCATTGCGACATCTAACCAGACCATTGGCATCGAGCCTCCTACCACTTAATGTCAGCGCGAACGAACATGTCTTCCAGTGTAATCAGCTCATCCTTTGACAACTGTTCTATCAAAGAGAATGCAATCAAATTCATAGCGCGAAACATCAAAGGGAAACGCATCATTTTCTTGCAGAATGAAGATGAAACTGGTGATTACGTCCATTTGCCACTGAATCATCTCTGCCCCCCCCTGCCCAACTCGCAATCCGTGAGCGGCTGTTTTAAGATGCCTAATACCCAAGCAATCTCCATATACTGGGTATCGATACCACTCCCTCGCCAAGCTGTGCTTGCTAAGAGTGATACATGGACGTTTCATATAACAGGAGTTACTGCGTGCGCATTTCCGCCCCCATAGTTGAATCATTAGATAGCATATTGCCAGACGAGCCACTGTTGATGATGGGTGCGGGCCCTGTTCCCATTCCAGCCAAAGTCGCCGCCGCCAATGGCATCGTGATCAACCATTTGGGTGAAACCATGTCTCGTATTATCGAGCAGGTGAAAGCGATGTCTCGCTATGTATTCCAAACCGAATCATCACACATTTTAGGTGTCGCAGGCCCCGGTTCTGCCGCCATGGAAATGGCGATTGCTAACCTCGTTGCGCCTGGCGATAACGTGCTGTCTGTTTGTAACGGTTTTTTCAGTAACCGGTTGTCAGAAATGTCATCACGTGTCGAAGGCAATGTAACGCAATTAACCATTGAAGAAGGCCAAGCGGCTGACCCCATCGAAGTGGCAAAAGCGATTGCAGAACATGCGCCGAAAGTGCTGACCATTGTGCAAGGCGAAACCTCAAACACAGTCTGTAACAGCGCCCTACCGGAAATTTGCCGCGCGGCAAAAGCGGCGGGATGTTTAGTGATTGTTGATGCGGTGTGCACCTTGAGCACCATGCCACTGAACATGGATGAATGGGGCGTTGATGCGGTGATTACGGGTGGGCAAAAAGGCCTAAGCTGTATTCCCGGCGTATCACTCGTGGCGTTCTCCGAGCAAGCGTGGGACAAAATCACATCACGACAAGACACCCTGCGTCATTGGTGTTTGGACGCCAAGCTCGCGGATAAATTCTGGTATCAAAGCTCCTATCACTATACGGCCCCCGTTTCCGGCATTATGGCGATCCACGAAGCATTGCGACTCGTGTGTGAAGAAACGTTACCCGGTCGCTTTGACCGACACCTACGATGCTCTTTGGCACTGCAAGCTGGTATTGAAGGGTTGGGCTTGTCGCTGTTCGCAGATAAAGCCTCACGTTTGAACTCGGTGGTGGGTATTCATGTGCCAAACGGCCTAGATCAAAAGGCCATCTTGTCGCGCATCTCTCATGACTTCAAAGTCGAGATTTCCGGTTCATTCGGGTTAGACATCATCCGCGTAGGACAAATGGGGGAGCAGTGTCGCGTGCACAATATATTCCGTACCATTCATGCACTAGGTTCGACGATTCAAGGGTTAAATGGCGAAGCAGACTTGCCTCGTGGTGTGGCGATGCTCGAAAAAGCCTTACAGGAATACCAACCCCAGTTCTCCTAACGTCAGTTCTCCTGACATCAGTTTTCCTAGCATTAAAGGGCCTGCCGATCAGTCGGCAGGCTTTTCCACTGACAACCGCCCATTCTCTTGCTCGATCGAGAACACATGCGAGGATGAATGCGCGACTTCTTGTGACCCGAGATTGATATACTCGCCTTCACATATGTAAGCATGATCAATCGCGATAAGGGATACCGACGCCCTTTTCATGTATCGGGAAAGATTGTTGTCAGCGCTTTTGACTATCACTGACGTCTCCGCGTCTCGACCGAGAAAATACAGAGTAAAACAACGTGACAGCATCAACAGTTGATGCGGATCCATATCCAGTCTTTCATCAATCCCGTCTTCATCAGGATCGTCTTGATCTAAATCTTCGTCATTGGACACGATAGCAATGGGCTGCTCAAAGAGACCGTCAATGTTTTCATCAATAACAACGTTATCCAACATGCTGCCAGTGGTCGTCAGCTCATAGTCATTGAGGTACACCACCAAATCTTTCCCTTTGACCACATGCCTTTTCGTTTCATTAAAAAAGGCCGATAGACTCTGAGCCTCATCCTCGATTTCTCCCCAATAGGGCGAAAAGCTACTTCCTGTTGCAATCACATCACATTGAAAACCGAGATCAGCACCAACGGTTGAAAGAAAATCGTGCACTGACAAAGTGACATTATCCGCCTGACTTTTCAGCAAGGTCACAAAGTGTGGCTCAAGGATGATTTTTGGCCGAGGGAGATCTTTGAAGAAAAAGTCCTCAAGCTTAATCGAGACTGTCATGGGTTTAGAATTCACACCCACCAACAAATGAAATTTAGTTTTCTTCGTCAGAAAGTTATAGCTAGGTTGGCGAAAGTAATTGAAACGCACTTTCTCACGAAGTCCGAACAGAAACACGCGAGGCTTCGCAATCACGCTGGCGATGTGATCTTTCAAATTGGCACGATAATCAACAACATACTGACTCATGCTGCCAGACTCATCAGCAAACCGCTCATCAACAAGCAAGTCGGCCCAGAACATCTCTGTTCCCACCAACTCTGCTCGCCATTGCTGCACAATGGAAATGGATTCAGTTTGCTTAATCGCTTCCAAACACTACTCTCGGTGATAAATCGTTAATACCATTAAAAAGAATAGCTTATATTTCTAGGAGCCAACCAAAATCTACACCTTGTTACCAATAAAAACTCCGCGTAAAGCCAATACTCTCTCGCACCTGCCGATGCAGAATTCCGCAGGTTCTATTGACGTTATGAACAAGACATCCCTTTGCTGGTGTAGCGAACTCCATAAAAAGAGGACGATAGAACATCGGACGTGAGGCGGTTTTGAGCCTCTTAAAATAGGAAGGCGAGCCAAAAAGCTCGCCTTGTTGAAACATTCAATTCAATCGAACAATCAGTCCAATCAATCTAAACGATCTGTCGATAACAAGCTGTCACCCAAACACAAAGCGTGAACTCACCGCCTCTATCGACAAGGGTCTATCATGCAAATAGCCTTGTTGGAACTGACAGCCTCGCGCGGCCAAAAATGAGGATTGTTCAATTTTCTCAACGCCTTCTGCCACAATATCCACGTTCAAGCGATGAGCCAGCTCAATGATGGATTCCAACACAGGTGCATTAATCGAATCCACGCCGACAGTGTCTACAAAGCACTTATCAATCTTCAAATAGTCAAAATGCACGCGCTGAAGCATAGACAGCGAGGTATGCCCAACCCCAAAGTCGTCAATAGCCACGCGAATACCGAGCTGGCGAACCGCATCTATGTGTCTAATTGCTTCTTCATTCAGCAATTGTCGTTCAGTCACTTCCAAGGTCAAAGACAGGTTCACTCGCTGAAACGCTTCCAGCGTTGTTTTAAGTGTTGCATCTAATTCGTCGCTGCACATAAACGACGGCGGGACATTCACCCCCAAATGATAAGGCTTCGCTAGCTTAAGCGGTCCCATGTCTTCCACCACACGCTCAAACACATAGCGAGTGAAAAGCATACTCAGCTGCTGGTTTTCGATTTCAGGAATGAATATCTCAGGGCTCACATAGCCCATGTGAGGATGCTGCCAACGTGCCAGCGCTTCAAACCCATGCAGCTTATTGTCATTGCCATAGATTGGCTGATACTGCAGGTAAAACTCTTTACGATCTAAGCCACGTTTAATGTCATCGGCCAAAGATAGGCGCGGTGCAAAATAACGAAGCAGGAAGTGCGCCATCAACGAAATCAGCAAGGCGACAGGGATGCTTGATAACACAAACATCGCCATAGTGGCATGCACATAACTGTCTGAAGGCGACGCCCCAATACTAATATGATGCTCTTCTGAATCCACAGAATGACCGATGACCTGATCAGCATGACGTTTGCCCACCATTGGCGTGTCATCGATCCAAATGGTCAACTTGCTGTATCGAGAAGAAGGAGCAAGATCCAAATACTCGTGAAAGGCTTTTTTGGTGAGTACGGCAAAGCCTTGAACGCCTGCGACTTCTTCTGTCGCGATCACAAGCAGATTCTCACCTGCCTCCATGGATGACTGGTTACGATAACTATGCAACCCAGCTAGGGGCGTTATTCCGACCAAGGTTTCATCAATCCAATCAAAGAAATGATTCGATTGGCAAAGCACCTTGCCATCTTTGGTCACGGCGTAATCGTTGATATAAGGCCACATTTCCATTCGCGAAAGAATGACATCACATCGAGCAGGTTCACTTAAGGCAACACCAACCTGCACAGACAACACTTCAGCCTTGCGCTCAAGTGTTTGCATATAAAAGTTACCAAAGTCTTCGGCATGGTGATCGATCGTCAGCTTGGACAAATAAAGGCCAACGGCAACAGAAAAGAATAACGGCACACAAAGCAAAACGAGGTAATACACTACATCTTGTTTATTTCGCTTCATTGATTTCGAAAACCTTTAGGAACTCGCTGTTCTCAGCAAAAAAAGGAGCGTCCAATGTCTATTTTTTTGCCAAAAATGCACACAATTAATGTGCGCAAAAGCAACAGGTTAATGACATTAAAGTCAGTAAAATTGGACATAAATAAATTCGGCGCGAGGTATATCACGGATAAAGTGAAATCACCATGAAATGGATATGAAACAAGGAAGGTAACGACACCGTCATTGGAAAGATTTAGAGACAGGACTGTAAATAAATATCGACGGTTTCAAACCTCGCCAGCGAGGCTTTTTAGGAAGAGAAGTTGCTGTTGCTCTTGTTCAGAGGGGACATAGGGCTCAATGGAAAGATCATTCACGTCAAATTCCCCCAATTCAATAACAGAAATATTGGAAACACCGTAGCGTGTTTCTTCGCCTGGCACGCCGGACATGCGTTCCAGCTGAATATCTCGTAGCTGATAATCGCCTTGCACACCGCCGAATACGGATTGATGTGCTTTCACTTCCATGACACTGTCACCACTGCTCAGACGCTGCTTGTTAGTCAGCACAGCAACAGGCGCACCATCACTTCGATAAAGGTTCGCGCGCAATCGGTATAGCCCAGCCTCCTTTGCTTCAATCTCTAAGGGGATCATCCAATCCGCCCCATTCACATAAGCAGGTTGTGCCCCCACCACAAACGCCACAGGGGTTTGATAGTTAATGTCCGCCGTGAGTACATCTTCACCACGGTCGAATTGCACAAGTACGCGAAGGCGAACATTAGCAGGCCAGCTTTCCTTCGCAGGTATCTCACCAAGGTGATTCTCACTGCTGCCCGTCGCGACGACGGTACGTGTTTCAGTATCAATGAGAGAGAATGTCATGCTCTGTACGGCCAACCCACTCTTAACTTTAAAGGAAAGTGGCTCAGGGAAAAAATAACGGTATTTATCCATAACCAATGCGGCTGAATCTGTACCATCCAGTACCGGCATCTCCACGACAGAAAAGTGGTTAGGAGTAAGATAAGGACTCGAAGAATCCAAGATGGGTTGTGAATATGGCGGGAAATCCAACTCGCTTTCGAAAGTTTGTGCAATACGAGAAAACTGCACGGCCATTTTTTCTGATACCACCACGTCTTCTCGCTTAGGCGATTGAATAGCCAATGAAGGAGTGTCGCGATTTTGGTTCGTCGACAGCGCGGGCGTCGAAGCAGCCGTCGCGACGCCTTCTTTAATGGGCGTTGCAGATGCAACCGCTACATTGGGTGAAGGCCGTTCAGCGAGCAGAAACCACGCAGCCAAACCAACAACGCTGACACTTAGCACGATCACGAATACCTTCGTTGGCTTCATTTGGAATTCCTTTTACTTAACAAGCGTCCAGCGCTGATACAAGTAGTAGCGACGTCACGAGATACCATGCGATTTCGCCAATGACATGTTGACTATGCCCAAGCACCACAGCGGTACTTGGGCACAATGTTAAAGCAGATCAGTCACCAATTCAGACATAGTGCGATCATCCGAGCCATTCACATAGCGATAAGTCGCCCAAGACCACCACGACCATTTATCTTTGGTGGATACTGAGATGCCTTGTCCATTCGCCAACGTCACGGAATTGCGCGCCGTCGTTACCTTCCCTTGGTGGCTATCGCCAATCAATTCGCCGTGTCCGTAACCACTGCCCATCATCATTGGGTAATGACGTGGCATAAAGCTGGATACACCGTTCGACTGATAAGTCACTTTGCCATCAAACGCGACAGAGGTGGAGCAACTGCTAAAGCTGCCTGAACGGCTCGCACCACATGAGGAATGAGCAGACACCACACCATCGTCATGACCCGGTAAGAAAGGCGATGTCAGGCCAAAATACTCGGAGTCGTCGCCCGTAAAGCGCACGCGTGGCACTCTGCCATCAGGAAAAGGGGCGATTTGGCGGGCATTCGCGACTTTCAGATCATTTAGCACACCAACGTTATTGCTGTTTGGCATTTCACCCAGCCAAAGTGAGATAGCCAATCTTAATGATGCGTTTAAAACACCACCACCTTCAGCAATATTTACGGCCATGTCAGCCAGTTCAGAACCGCCACCAGCTCCGGCAAAATCAAACGTGGAAATAATATTTAATGGTGATAACCCTGCGTTTAAAAGCCAGTTTTCTTGATTATCTAAAATATAACGCGTAACTAAATCACCCGTTGAATGAGTGACAAAAATACAACCATTACTGCAAGTATTACTTTCTGAAAGTTGTTTTAATTTAGGCCACGCATAATCACTCGCTATTTTTCCAGCAACTCGCTCATGTGAAGGCCAGTCTATACGCACGTCAGCATGAGTAAGCCAATACTCCTGCCAATATTCCTCTCCGTCAGCCCTAACCTCTGTCGCGTCAGGCCTAGACTGGAGTTGAGATGGGTTTAAACCATGCACTAACACGACAGGGTATTGACCAATAGCTGCAAACGTAGGCATCGAAAGAGAGGCAGCGGCGAGCGATAACATTGCGATAAACTTCTTCATTTAAAACCGTCCTTTTATTTTAAAATTTCGAATGCGTAGTATTTATATATGCGATCCGAAAACGGGTTTAAATCAGCCTAGTCGACGCAACATTCCTATAACATTGATCATGATCCCATTCGTTTGCATTTAAGAGGTCAGACATGTAGAAAATATAAGTTAGTGACAATATTTTTATAAATGCGACACTCATTAATAAAATAATTTCATGCTGTTAATGAAACTATATTCATGAATAAATAATACTAAATTGCTTATATACCCAAGCAACCTGAACATGCAGGATCCAGCGAGCTTGACTGACGTTATGATCATGGCGTCAGTAAACTCGCCCGAAGGGAGGCCATCTTCAGGTTGCTTGGGTATCGCTATATGGTTTACCTCTCATTTCTTCTCTTCATAAGCTTGCAATGACACGAATTTATGTCCGATCAATCTGAAGACGCTGAGTATGACCGCATCATTCTGATGCCTGCTGCTTTACCGTCGTAAAATGGCGCGTAAAACGTCGTAATTAAATAAATACCCTTATTTCAAACGCGCCATTATTCGATGTATATGCGTCGCTATCGCCACGCTTGGCTCCCTTCCCCTAGAGATTCGTCGAGTTTGGGGTTGGAAAGCGATGATGGAATGTCGCAAAACATTTGATGACTGTTGAAGTAAGGAAAGGGCCATGAGTCAACTTCCCGTAAAGAATCTCGATGCTGCACCCATTGATAGAGAAATGGTGAAAACCATGCTCGATCGACGTATTCCTGATTACACGCTAGAACAGCCCTTTTATAACGACCCAGAGCTGTTTCGCATCGACATGGAAGAGATCTTTGGTAAAGAGTGGATCTTCGCTGGAATGACATGCGAACTCCCAAAAAAAGGCAGTTTTTTCACCCTTGAGATCGGTAATAACCCTATCCTGATCGTTCGCGACAACAACAATGAGATCAGCGCTTTCCATAACGTCTGTCGCCATCGAGGCTCAAAAATTTGTTTGGCCAGCAAAGGGAAATCGCCAAAGCTGGTGTGTCCCTATCACCAGTGGGCATACGATCTGGATGGTTCGCTAGTGTACGCCTCCGACATGGGTGAAGATTTCGATCGAACACAATTCAGCTTACACCCTGTGCAATGCAAATCTGCTGGCGGGTATATATTTGTGTGCTTGTCGGATAACCCACCGCCGATTCAAGAGTTTCTCGATGATCTAAATCACTACCTAGAACCTTTCGACATGGACAACACCAAGATCGCAGTGCAAAGCGAAATCATCGAAAAGGCCAATTGGAAATTAGTGGTCGAAAATAACCGAGAGTGTTACCACTGCGAGGGTTCACACCCTGAATTATTGGCATCGTTACTTGAGTGGGATGACAACAATGACCCTCGCTCTACCCCAGAATTCAAAGCACTGGTCGCAGAGAAACAAGCGCTGTGGGATGGGCACGACATTCCGTACCTTTTCACTGGCACCTATGACAATCGCAGCCGAATTGTAAGAACGCCGTTGAAAGCAGGCACTCACTCCATGACGTTAGACGGTCAAGTAGCCAGCAAGAAACTGCTGGGTCGAGTACCCATTCCAGACCTTGGCGCACTGCGCATATTGCACCTGCCAAACTCATGGAATCACGGCATGAGTGATAACCTGATAGCGTTTCAAATCATCCCTGTTAGCCCACAAGAAACTCGTGTAGTGACGCGTTGGCTGGTTCACAAAGATGCTGTCGAGGGCGTTGATTACGACCCAGAAAACCTCAGTGCGGTATGGACTGCCACTAACGCACAAGATCGCTCATTGGCGGAAAATAACCAACGCGGTGTGAACTCAGTGGCGTATCGCCCCGGCCCTTATTCGAAGACTTTTGAGTTTGGCGTAATTAATTTCGTCAATTGGTACTGTGAGCGCATGAAAGAGAACTTGGGATAGCCATGGTCATTTAAGGCATGTCGATGTCGTGTTTGCGTAATTCACATGCCGAAAATCAACCCAAAATCTGTCTTAGCTAACTCGCATATTGAACACGTGATCCACACATTTCTATCACGTGTTCAATGACATGCTTTGATGAGTCATCGAGCAGCGAAAACAGCATGGATGAAGACTCGCGACTAGCACGCGCAACTTGGGGACGATGGCAATGAGTGAAATGGACACAAACGCAGAAAATAGCCTCAACCCAGTGACCACCCAAACATGGTCCAACGGGCGCCATTTGGTGCGATGTGTCAAAATCATACAAGAAACCCATGACGTAAAAACCTTCTGTTTTGTCAGCCAAACGCCGATGTTGCTCTTCTTTAAGCCGGGACAGTTTGTCACCTTAGAATTGCTCATCGATGACGAGCAAGTGATGCGTAGCTACACCATGTCTTCGTCGCCTTCTGTGCCCTATAGCTTTTCCATTACCGTAAAACGCGTTAAGAACGGTCAAGTTTCCAACTGGCTGCACGATAACTTGCGCGTTGATGATGAACTGGCAGTGCATGGCCCAATCGGCAATTTCAATTGCATCGACTTCCCGACGGACAAAGCGCTGTTCTTATCTGGGGGCGTGGGGATCACACCCGTGATGTCGATGGCGCGTTGGTGGTATGACACCAATGGTGCAGTGAACATGAAGTTTGTTCACAGTGCCCAAACTCCCAAAGACATCATCTTTCTCAAAGAACTCGAACTGATAGCTTCACGCATTGATAACTTCGAACTCAGCATCATTTGCGAGCGCTATGACATTGGTGAAAGCTGGCACGGCTACCGAGGCTTTCTCACCCAAGCTCTACTGTTGTTAATTGCCCCTGACGTCTTGCAGCGCGAAGTATACTGCTGTGGACCAGAGCCTTACATGAAAGCAGTGCGCACCATGCTGCTTGACCTTGGTTACGACATGAGTCGCTACCATGAAGAGAGCTTTGGAGAAACACCGCCGGATGCAATTGAAGATGCAGAAGAGTCCGCTGAACAAGCACTGATTGCCGATGAACAACCAAGCACAGGGTTTGCCGTCGAGTTTGTTGATGAAGGCATGGCAGTCACCGTCAGTGAAAGTGAGACCATTCATGCTGCCAGTGCCAAGCTGGGCATTCATGTCCCTAAAGCCTGTGGCATGGGGATCTGTGGTTCTTGCAAAGTACGTTTGCTGTCAGGTGAAGTAAACATGGAACACAATGGCGGGATCAGTGAAGATGAAATCGAAGAAGGTTACATCCTGAGTTGCTGCAGCTCCCCTATTAAAGATGTCTCTATTGAAACCTAATCACGCTAGCTTCTGCCATCATTAGCGGCATAAGCACGATCAAAAATTAACCATTAACCAGCGGCATGTTCATGTCGCTGCTCACCCGCTTTTCATCCTTTGGTTTTCTTCCTAGCACTTTCTCTTTCACTGGTTCATTTTACCAAGTCTTTTTCACTGAGTCCTTTTTACTAAGTCCGTTTAACAGGCGCTTTTTAATCGATGCTTCCTAAAACTATTTCTTTGCACGTGGCGCACGATTTCGAGCTGTTAACAAAAAACCGAATACCGCTTCCAGTTTCAGGCATTTTTCCATGTGCATTCCTTCATGCATTTTAACAACGATCGTCTACTTAATTGGACTCCATTTTCGCCTAACACAACCATTACCGAACGCTAACATTCCCCCCTGTCGATTGAACCAAAGTGTATGGGCTGCAGCAAAAAACTTAACCCAAGATTCCAAAGGAAAAGGAGAACGATCCATGAATATGTTGAAAACAATGATGTTAGCGTTTGCGGTTCTATTTTCAGGCATGGCATTAGCTAGCGAAACCGCGCCCGACTGTCCGGAGGGTTCTGAAGCCCCTGAATGCCAAATGAAGAAAGACGATAGCGGCTCGACCAACTAAAGAGCCCTATCTCCTCAACTTTTGTCGCTTCGACCTCGACCTTCGAGCAACAAAAAAGGCCAATGGCATTTGCCATTGGCCTTCTTCGTTGTATCTGTACAGTACACACAACCATTCGGTTGCGCGGCCTAGTGATATTAATCGCGCAGGTAAATCATCCAATACCACATGCCCACGAACAAACCGCCGCCAATAATGTTCCCTAACGTCACGGGTATCAGGTTATTCACCACAAACGTCATCATGCTTAAGTCAGCAAAATCGGCAATGTTCATGCCCGTCATCTGCCAAAAAGACTCTGGGGCGAAATACTTAATCCCAATCGCCATTGGCACTTGGAACATGTTCGCAATGCAGTGCTCAAAGCCCGCAGACACAAACATCGCCACAGGAAGAATCATCACCACGATTTTATCTGTCAGCGTGCGACCGCTGTAGGTCATCCAAACTGCAATACACACCAGCACATTACACATGATGCCCAGCGCGACAGCTTGCAAGAAACCATGATGCAGCTTGTGCTCTGCAATCCTCATGGCGTTAATGCCCACTTGCCCGTTATCGAACATGTATTGCTTGGCAATGAGCATACACACCACCAGCAAAACAGCCCCTACGAGGTTGCCCGCGTACACCACCGCCCAGTTTTTAAACAAGGCACTCCAGGTAATCTTACCACTGGCTCGCGCCACCAATGTGAGAACCGAACTTGTGAAAAGCTCGCCACCGGTAATGATCACTAAGATAAGGCCAAGGCTAAATGCCAACCCACCGACGAAGCGTGTCATGCCCCAAGGCATGTCACCTGCCCCTGTGGTGACTGTGGTATAAAAGATAAATGCAATACCGATATGGATACCGGCAGAAATAGCCAGAAGAAAAGATTTCGCCGGATCTTTTGTTGCCTTAGCAACGCCAATTTCCGCCGCTCTTTCAGCAATCTGAGGAGGGGGTAACGAATCAAACTGAGTAAAGTTCATAGTACAATAGCACTTAGTAAGAAACACGGAGGGCGCGGATAATCTCTCCTTTCCCGCCGATTTTCAAGGGCTATTTTGTTGAGCAATTTATGTTTGCATACATGCAACCGTTATCACAAAACAGAAGCTATCGAATAAACAGACAACTGCACAAAAATGCCTCACTATTGCAACGTATACCCATAAGCTTTTTGCAACGATATTCCTTCATCTCCTTCCGCTTTTCGGTACAACTTCTGACAACACACTGGTAGACTCCGCGCCTTGTCACTTTGACCTCTAACCGTGAATGCCCATGACCTTTTCTGCGCTGAACCTGACCCCTGCTTTGCTGAATGCATTGCCAAGCCATCTTTCTTCACCAACGCGGATCCAGCGTGAGGCCATTCCCGTTGCGCTAGCGGGAAGCGATATGCTTGCCATGGCTCAAACAGGTAGCGGTAAGACACTGGCTTTTGGCCTACCCCTGCTCCAGCGCACGGAGAGCAATAATCCCAACATTCAAAGCGTGGTCCTTGTGCCAACGCGAGAACTGGCGATACAGGTCACTCAAGCGTTGCAAGCGATCAGCGCAGCGATGGGCATTAATGTCATTACGCTATGCGGTGGCGTTGAGCCAGAACAGCAAATAGCAGCACTCGCCGCGCACCCTCAAATAGTGGTGGCCACACCCGGTCGTTTGCTGGACTTCATTAACCAGAAACATGTGACACTGACTGATGTGAAGCATTTGGTATTGGATGAAGCAGACCGCTTGTTAGAAATGGGGTTCTGGCCAGATGTGCAGCGCATTATTGCCGCCATGCCAGCCAAGCGGCAAACCTTGTTGTTTTCAGCCACCCTGCCCGCAGCGCTTGAAGCGGCGGCACTGGCATTGCTGTTTAAACCTGTTCGTATCGAAGCGGATGAGAAGAACAGCGTGGTGGATGAGATTGAAGAGCGCCTGTATTTGGTCAACAAAGGCAGCAAAGCGCAGGCATTGATTGCCCTCATCAAGCAACATGGTTGGAAGCAAGTCTTGGTGTTTGTGGGTGAGCGCAATGCGGCTGATGCCTTGGCCAAGAAAGTGGCCAAAGCGGGCGTGTCGGTTGCCGCGTTACACGGTGACAAAGATCAAGCGGCACGAGAACAGACATTGGCAGACTTCAAAGCGGGCAATATTACCGTGCTGGTTTCCACTGACTTACTGTCACGCGGCATTCACATTGATGCCTTGCCTGTGGTGATCAACGCGGATCTGCCACCCAATGCGCCTGTTTATATACACCGTGTAGGACGCACTGCCCGCGCGGGCGAGAATGGCCTTGCCCTGTCGTTGGTCTGCCATGGCGAGCAAGATGCACTCACGGCGATTCGCCAACTGACAGGCCGTGAACTGGCTTTAAACGAGCTAGAAGGCTTCCCTGTGACTGATAAGCCAGCAGAAGCTGTAGCCAGCGGCGAACGTAAGCGCGCACCGCGAGACAAAAAAGCCAACCGCCGCAGCAACACTAAACGCAGCATCAAACAGTTCGCACCGAAGAAGCCGTAAGCGCCCATCCCACCTAACCACGGTGTGTTTCACGGATGCCCATATACAACAAAGCCCGATCGAGTCGGGCTTTGTTTTGGCTGATTATCACGGTAATCCCGTCAATACATCAGCAATGCTTAAGACAATGTCTTGCGATTACTCAGCGTATTCGGTCACATCATCTGGGCGCAGTTGACGCTGAACACCCGTCAAGAAGTTGCGCAGAATCTGGTCTTTACATTCACGGTAGTGTTTGTTGTCCGGTTTACGGAAAAACGCACTCAGCTCATGCTTGCTAATGTTGAAATTCACCAACGCCAAGATGTCTAAGATATCTTCGGCTTTAAGATTCAACGCAATACGCAGCTTTTGGAACACCATGTTGTTGCTCAAACGCGCTTCTGGTTTAGGTTGCTCGCCTTCGCGCTTACCGCGTTTTAGGTTGATCAGGCCATTCAAGAATGAAGACAGTTCAACAGCGTTCATTTTTACGAATGCTGCGTCTTCATCTTTCTTCAACCAAGCAACCACTTGGTCTTGCGTGACAGCAACGTCAGCAAGAGCAAAAATTTCAACGACTGCTTTATCTTTAAAATCAAACGCGTAACGAATACGACGCAAAATATCATTATTGGTCAAAACGAATCCTAGTGTTAGGTAATCCAGTGTAATCAACACGACTTACTGGAGAGGCGAGAAGTGTAACAGAAATCACATTTCCTCCCAATGGATAGTTATACCCAAGCAACCTGAAGATGCAGGATTCAGGTTGTTTGGGTATATGTGTTCACCCTGTCCCATCACCGTCATTGCGGCGTGTAACATGGGGTATAAACCCAAGCAACCAACAGCAAGTACCTCATTAATGGACAAAACCAGCGAGTCTTTCCATTGTGGGTTATGCTTTTTTTATCCATGAACATCCCACCACTTTGGAGTCTTTTGTATGGGAAACACGTCTGCAGTACCGGATAACATGAAATTGAGCGTGATTTGTCGTCTTGAACCTGGGTGCCTAGGGCCACAAGGGGCAGATAAAATAGACGACTTTTGTGAATACATTGCTCAAGAAATGCAGGCGCTAAACACAGACCACATCGCACTGAATGTTGTGCCCCGGAATGACAAAAGCCTCCCAGAGATGCAGTTCAACGTGCTCGGCAAGAAAATGACCCAAGGGCAAGCGGCCAAATACCTCTCTAGCTTAGATCAAAGCTTGGACGATTTTGAGGCAGCGCTGGAAGGCAAACTCGAAACGCTTATCGATCAATATATGGGTCACTGATACGCCCATTCACCAGCCGATAAGCACCTCGCTAGCGCGACATGGTCTGCAGTCTCTGGCTTTTGAAGTCGTTCTTTTTGAGCGTTTCGCCAAACTGATAATTCGACCATGTCATCACGGTTCTTCGGCCATTTAGCGCGTTCTCCATATCCAGCGTCAGTGGTCGCCAACGCCCATTGTCCGGCAAGGTGTAATCTGACAACAGCAGCGTTTTTTCATGCACGCCATGACGGTTATAAAAAGCCACTTTCTGCGCCCGGTTCTCGTCCGTGTCTACCCAAATCACGCGCTTGGTGTAGCCCGAGTTTTTGTTTTTTGGGTAGGTCTCAATCACCTCACAGGTCAAATCGCTGTTCGGACAAGGTTCTGTCGCGAGCCACTGGTAGGTGTATTCGTCCACTTCCTGCTTCGCCAGATCTTCATAAGAAAACTCAGACGACACGAATTTGCCTGACACATTAGAACTGGAGATCCGTTTGGTTCGCGACGCTGCTGGGAGATACAGCCATTGGTTATCGTCAACAGGCTCGGTTCTCGCGTGGGTGAGCAATGCAATGCCTCTCATGTCACCGGGGGATTCAAACACCAGCACATTGTATTCCGAGGGCGAGTTATCCAAATCTTCCAACGTCAGGCTTCGAAACGAGCGCTTCACTTCGCGATTGCCAAGATAAAGCACCATTTCTCCATCAGCGCTAGACGTGCCATAACCAGAATACGATTGGTCCATTTTCTCGGCGATTTCTCGCCCTTTTTCTGCGTCATTGCTTGCCGCCATTAATGGCGACGTAAACAACAATGTTGACGTAAACACTAAAGGCGACGTAAACAAAAGTGCTGACAGTACAAAAGGAATTGTCTTTTCCATGCTAAACCTCCTGAGCCGTGTGTCGTTGAAATGCATGATTGAACGTGATCAGCAGCGCCGGAATAAACAGAAAATCGTAAAGTAACGCCACAATCACCACGCCGAGTGCCAGCAAACCAAGATTGGCATTGATGGCAAAGCTTGATGTCGCCATCACCGCGAAACCCAATGCAATCACTACGGTGGTGGTGATCAACGCAAGCCCGACGCCCGAGTAAACATCAATCACCGCTTGCTCAACGGATGCGCCCTGTTTTCGCGATTCCTGATATTTCGTCAATATGTATACGGTGTCATCAACCACGATCCCCATGACCATGGCCCCGACGACAGAGACCGCCAAATTGATCTCGCCGACAAAGTAACCCCACATACCCAGCACGATCATGATAGGCAGTAAATTAGGGATCAGGCTAAACACCCCCATCGACCATGAACGCCACGCCAATAACAGCAAAAACGAGATAGTAACGATGGTGGTTAAGTTACCCAGCAACATCGACATACTGTTGCGCTCAGACACATACGCAAAAGCCAGCGACAACCCCGTTCCTGATGTGCCTGAAAGCAATGGGGCGTTTTGCTGCATCCATTCCTCTGCGGCCTTTTCAATCTCAATGGTTTCCGCTGAGGATAGGTTATCTGTCATCACGGACAGGCGAGAAGACACATAATCTGGGGTGACCCGATCCGTGAGACTGTGGCCGTACGGCGCAGATATTTCATAGGTGGTTAATAGCTGTGACGAGAGATATGGGTCGTCCGCCAGCGTTGGCGTGTCGAGATTATTGAAGGCTTGATTCAATCTTGCTAAGTGGTCGGGCAATGCAATCACCGCATTCACATGTGGCTGCTGGCGAAGCCAATTCGCAAACCCATCGACTTGTTCCAAGTAAGCCAAATCCGCCACTGTTTTGCCAGTTGGCGCGTCAAAGGAGTATTCAATTAACCCCATGCCGCCCCAATGCTCTTGCACGAGATCAGTCTGCCCGCGGAAGGCATTGCGATCATCAAAGTACTCGACAAAATTGTCATTGAAGGTGATCAACTGCAAACCCAGCAAGGCCGTGATCCCGAGCGATCCGAACACAAACAAGATCCAACGCGCATTCGCACACACTCGCTCGGCTAGGCGACCAAAATGCACGTTTGGCAAACGAGCCAAGGGCTTTTTACGACGGGATAACCACGCCTGAAGCACCACGGGCGTAATGGTCAGATTGACCACCAAGCTGGTTAACACCCCCAGCGCAGCGATGGTTCCCAGCTCGCCAAACGGCACAACATCAGAAAAGTTCAGGCTGATGAAACCCACAAACGTCGTGAGATTGGTCAGCGACAGAGGAACGACGTTGTACGCCATCGCAGCCAGAATGATGGTCTGCGGGTTTGAATTTGGCATGGCATGACGCAGTTGATATGTCTTGGTCATGATGTGGACCACGTTGGCGACCGCCAACACGAGGATGATCAGCGGCGCGGCTCCTGATGCGGTATTGAGCTGTATCCCCGCCCATGCCACCGCGCCGACGGATGCAAGAATACTCAGAAGGATCACCATCAACGCAATCAAAGGTGGCACGAACGCGCGGAACAATGCGCCGATCAGCACTAAAACCAACACAATCATGATGGGAACGAGTGATCCCGAATCAGTGTCGCTGGCTTCATTGAGCGCATAATCCAGCATCACCAAACCCGTAAGGTAAATTTGGTAGTCAGGGTATTTCTCAAGATATGCCTGCTGGAGTTCACGTGCATGCAGCGCGACTTTTTTCACGGCGAGCAGGTCTTGGCTGGACATGGCTACCGTTAAAAATACTGTGGTGGCGTTGCCTTCTTTGGCGACCAAGTTGCCGATAACGTCAGGCCGCTCTTCAAAAAACCGAGACAAGGTTTCCTGCGTTTCTGCGCTTCCTTCTTCCCCACTCATCACCAAGTCATCGACCACCATGCCGCCGCCGTCTGCATCGGCGACCGGGTCAATGAAGTTAGCCAAGGAAGTGACTTTTCGCGCATAGGGGGATTGCCACAACTCATCGGTTAATTCACGGACGAGCGTCAGCGTTTTGGGGCTAGTGGAGGATTCGCCGTCAGGAGGAACCACCACAAACATGACATTTTCGTCTTTGGAGTAGTTAGCTTCTAACTCATCCAAAGCGACTTTTTCGGGAGAACCCACCGCAAGAAACACACGGGCTGAATTGTTCACTTCCAGCGTTGCCAACCCTCCCGCGAGGGCGAATATCGCGCCTAAAACAATGATCAGCGTTAACTTGGGACGAGCGAGTACGGATGAAACCAACCGAATGAGAAACTGCTCAAAACTCGATACTTTGGTGGTCACATTATTCATTAAATACACGTCCCTTATTCTCGTTGTACAGCCACATATAATGCGCCTGACACACGCCGATGCTCGGCAACAACGCCTCGGCAAATGGCATTCCTTGTGCCTTCATGGCATTAATCGTGGAACGGTCGAAGGTCCATTTACGGCTGGCAATTTCTAAGTTGGTGCGACAAAACGCGTTAAACGCTCGCACTCTTGGGGAGAGGCCACGATAGTCAAGGGTATCGTTGCTGGCTGCCCATTCAAGGTGCTCAGGTTGGCCAATTTCTTGAAACAGTAACGACCACAAATCTTCCATTGTGGGCGCTAATGAGGAATCAGATACCAGGTTGATGATGTTGTTTTCAATCGGATGGCGCAGCACAAAGCGCATCACTTCAATCAGCGCATCTTGGTGCAAGAAGTTCATCTGCCCATCAGGGCAAGCAAGGCGCATCACACCGATTTTTTCAGGGAGTAAGCGCTTGGCGCCATCCCACAGTTGGTATATCCCGTAGCGCTTTCCGGCGTAGTGTCCGGTGCGGCTGTCGCCAATCACAACAGAAGGACGAACGATAAGGTAGTCGAGACCCGATTCCGCCACCTGACGCTCGGCATTGCGTTTGGTTTGGGTGTAAAGCGTTGGGTCGTCCCCTTCATCGCCATAAATTCGCTCTTCTATCTGACCGTCGCTAACAGCAGGGGCAAAGGCAGTAGATATGTAGATGTGTTTCTTGATCCCGTTCGCTTTCGACTTTTCGAGTATCCAGCGTGTGAGTTCCACATTCACGGCTTGGAGGTTTTCTTCATTGAAGTACTCCACCGAACCAATGCAATTGATCACCATGTCCACACCTTCAACTTCAGGCGCATCAAACAGTGTGTCGTTAAAGCACACAGTATCGAACAGGGATGCCAACTCACTGTCAGTCAGTGTTAGTGCTTCCTCTGATGCCGCCAACGTATCCTTTGCGAGATGCACGATGTCCTTTATCAAGGTTTCAAAAGAGTCTGGGCTTCGCGATGCCAGAACAATTTGGTGATTGGCTTCCATTACAATGGCCGCAGACACCAAGCGCCCCACGTAACCATTTGCACCGAGAACGAGAATACGCATGCAGGTTCATCCTTGTTTGTGTTGGGCCAAGCTTAGCTAGGCTAAGTTGAAGTGGGCGAAGCTCGCGCTTCGCCCGAGTTTCGCCATCAATGGCAGCAACTGATCCCTGAGATATCATCTTTGTTTTTCGGTTGCCATTTAGAAGGGTCATCGTCCACGAGCGATGAAAACAATGGGGCAACACGATTTGGATCTAATCCGATGCGATCGATTTTCTCCATATAGGTGTCGATAGCGTCGATACGCAGTTGATCCAAATCTTGCTCAATCACACCGAGCGACACCGTCGAACACTTGATTTTCAACTCGTCACAGAGGCTAAAGCAGTTGTAATTCACCATGCTCATCATGGCTGGCATGACCGCTTTGTGGGCCATTTCAAACGCACGGTGAACATCTTCCGCATCGTTATCGAGCATGCGATGAATTTGGTCGACGCCATGTTGCAAGTGAGCCACTTCTTCAAGATAGATACTGGCAGCAAGGCTACGCGTGTGTTTGTCGGTGTTGCGTTGCAGTGCGGTGTAAGCCACGGTGGCAAAGGTTTCAACCATGATGTCCTGCGCGATAATGCAGGCGGTCAAATCCCCTTCTCTAGCACGCTCTTTTACGAAACGGCCAATCTCTTTCCACTGGGGCTCAACCATGCCCTTCATGGTTGGGAAATCCACATGCACCGCAAGTTTCGAAAGCGCGTTAACGTGGCCGCCCTCGTCCCTTGCCTGTTTAACCACATGGATTTTTTCATCCACGTCATCAATCAAAGGCACCATAGTGGTGTAATTGTTCACCGCCATGATCTCACCGGAGATCGTGTTGGTGACCACGTAAGCCAAAAGGTCTTTATACGCTTGGCTCTGAACGCGTTGGGTTTCAGTAAGAATGTTTGACACTTAATCTCTCCTTCATGTCCATTCAACAGTGACGTTGATAGGGAAAGCCGGAGACAAAGAAGCAGAGACAGTGCAGTGCTTTTTGAAATTCCGCTCTATGGAAGCGCGATTTTGACTGCTGAGTTTTCCGCCGTCATTCGCCCTTATCGTCACATTGATTTCACGGATGCGGGGGTATCCCTCATCGCCTTTGTGCACCGTAATTTCTGCATCCGTCACGATGCATCCCTCATCAGTGCGTGCGCCATGAAAGCGCATATGTTCGAGCAACGACGCCGATAGACAATGCCCAACAGCACTTCCCAGCAAGGCCGGTGTAGACGGCCCGCTGTTGTTACCAACAGGGTCCGGTTCGTCACTCATGTAAGGGTCGCCTGCCTGATTGCCATGCTCACTGGCGACGTTTTTAAACTGGTAATCCGTTTGATAAGTCAGTTGCACATCGAACAGCCTGACATCTTGCGACTTTAGTTCCATACACTTGCATTCCTTGTTGGTTTAAGAGCGTCAGATTTCGAAATCTCTGCGGTTTGAGGCACGTCTTGCGGCAAGTCTCCTAGCCCTGAACTTGGCGAATGTTGTGCCGAGTCATTGGGTGGATGTTTTGGCGAGTCTTTTGGCAGCGAGTCTTTTGGCAAAAAGTTACACACATCCACAGAGGTCACTACGCCAGCGTCCATTTCAACTTTGGCGGAGCAGGCTTCGAGGCATTCACCCAAACGGTGAGACGCCATCAAAATCGTGGTGCCCGCTTGCTGTCGCTCTAAGAGCAACTGATTCACAATGCGGGCATTGGCTTCATCGAGCGCCGACAGTGGTTCATCCATCAACAGAAGATCAGGATCGCCCACCAAGGCGCGTGCGATAGAAATACGTTGTTGTTGCCCTCCCGATAACTCACTCGGAAAGCGGAGGGCAAAACGAGCCACGTCGAGCGCCTCCATGACCAGCAACGCTTTGTCATGTTTTTCCTGTGTCGTGCATTTCTCACGACACTCAAAACCCATGCAGACATTTTCAAGCGCCGTGAGCTGATCAAATAAGGCCGGCGTCTGAAACACGGTTCCCGTTCTCGTACCTGGGCAGCATTCCCATTTGCGCCCCCAGCAATCCACAGGAACACCAAATTTCATCGCCTGACCGCTCGAAAGCGGCGTAAGATTGTTCAGCACACTCAGCAAGGTGGACTTACCACAACCACTCGGCCCGACCAGCATGTACCACGCACCTGCAGGCACAGTGAGGTTGACGCCATTGAGCACAGACACATGTTCTTGTGCCGTTTCACGAGCAAACCACTGTCCCCAGAAATGCGTACCGGTTGGCGGCGCGATCTCCACCTTGGCATCGGTCAGACACAAAGCGGGTTGCGACGGATCTGGGATACACAAGCTGCGATCAATCAACATACTTAATCCTCCTTCCGTCTAGCCGCCCGGCCATACTTCAATGCGCTTATCGAGTGGCACTGGGGTATCGCTATCAGGTCCAAACCAGCGGTTATAAATCGGGAGGTATTCTCCGCTCGATTCGATCTGCTGTAGGGCATGGTTGATGGCGTCACGCATCTTGCTATCGTTCTCGATAACACCGAGACCATCTTGTTTCATGCCTATGGCTTCGCCACTTAATACGGTGAGTTCAGGGTTGGGCTTGGCGTAGTTAGCCAGCACTTCGGCATCTTCTGCCCAGCCTGCGATTTTTCCTGACAACACGGCATTCATAGCAATCTGCTTGTTGCCAAACTCAATGATGTCTTCTTCATTCACTTCGTAGCCGTTCTTTTCCAACCACTTTTTCCAGTTACCCACTGAGTGACTGCCACGGTTCATACCGACTTTCTTCCCCACTAAATCTTTGAGATTTTTCGCTCCGTCTTTTCGCACCAGAAAGGTCTGGGCTGACCAAAAATAGGTTTGCGAGAAATCCACCGCATCATCACGTTTCCACGTGTGACTCATGGACGCCGCCGCCATATCAATCTTGCCGTTTTGCAAATAGGTAATTCGGGTGATTTCATCAACGGGGACACGTTTCATTTTGACGCCCAGTTTCTCGGCGACAGCGTTGGCAATATCCACATCAAAACCAACCCAATCACCTTGTTCATTGATAAACGAATGCGGTGGGTTGTCCTGACGGATACCCACGACGAGCTCGCCACGATCCTTGACGCGATCGATGACAGAGGTGTGTTCTTGCGCCTGAACAGAGGTAAAGACGCCCACTAACACTGCACAGATGAACCCAAAAGCCATACGGAACATAAACTCTCCTTCGTTAATGCATTGCATTGTTGATGCGTGACGTTGTCCGGTCGTGAGACCGAAAAACGGAGTGGCGCAGCCGATCTCCAACAAAATTCAGGAGCTGCACATTGAAAAAGTAGAGCGCGGAGCAAATCGCAAAGATCGTCAGCCAATCTGATAGCTGGTATGCGCGGCTTGCTAACAGATTGGTGAGCGCACTGAGTTCGAGTAACCCAATAAGGATGACGATACTGGTGTCCTTAAACAGAGAGACAAAGTGGGTATGCATTGCCTGAAAGCTCTTTTTGAATACCCAATGCGCTCGCAATCTGGCATATCTGGCGATGATCCCAATCTTCAGCACGCTTTCGACACGCTCTAAACTCTCGGGGTAGAGGTGAATGTATTTGGCGAATATCGGAACAAGGTGAGACATGGAATAGAGGGTAAGCGCCATGATCCCTTTCGCCGACGCATCCAGCGGCAGAAAGTAATCAATGGTAAAAATGATCACTAAGGGAGGAATACCTCTCACTAGTGCAAAACAAGCGCCGGACATCGAATGCAGCACCATTTTTTTGCTACAAAGGCACACCAGCAAATAAGACAAGGGGACAGAAAAACAGATGGTGACAAGAAATAAGCACCATGTCAGAACAAGCCCTCCTGGCTGCGCATGCGGAAGACCAAATAACATCTTTTGAGCAATATCAAAGCTGCCTTCCATCTAGCTAAACCTCCTGCTGACTACTAAATCCGTAATCAAATTAGCACTGAGTACACGTCCATATTTTCATATATTCATTATATCAAGATATACAGATATTTTGATTTCAATTATGAGAACACTAAGAATGGTCACTGGCATCAAGGGGTTGTGAAACTGTGTGTTTTCTTTGGTTGCGTGTTAATATTCAGTTATCTACACCTCCGATGTGTTTAGAAAATTGACCTGCGTGGCATCAAGATAGAGTGTAAAAACAGATGCTTGAATGAATCCTATAAAACGACACAAACTATAAAAACTATGAATTCAGAAGAATCAGCGAAAACATTTGCCGCTTTAGCGCAAGAGACAAGACTGGATGTATTCAGGCTTTTGATTAAAGCCGGAGAGACAGGACTGTCATCAGGGGAAATTGCAGACAACCTGAGTATTCGTCAAAACACGATGTCGACGAATCTGTCCATTTTGTACAATGCAAAGCTGGTGCGCAGGAAGCGCGAAGGAAGAACCATTCGTTACTTTGTGAATATGGATACCATTGGGTTACTTCTCACCTTTTTACTAGAGCATTGCTGTGGGCAAGAACAAGACATGGTGACGGATCTTGTCAGTAAGCTCCAAGAAGGCTTCGTGCAATCATCTTGACGTTCTGTGGCAACGTCACCTCGTCAACAATCGCTTGGCGAGTACATTACCCGCAACGTGTATCGCCGTTCCCAAGAGCACAAAAAGCAAGGTCGCAAACGTTAGGTAAGGGATCACCTTGGCCGTTTCGATCACCCCTGTTCGCATCGCGGCAAAGATACCTGCAATCGGAAACATTGAGATAAACGCCGTATTGTGTAGATGGTGAACCAGCCTCGCAGACACTGTGGGGATAAGCGCCGGCGCACATTCAAAGAAAATCAATCTCACTTTCGCAAGCGCCCCGAGATGCAAGGTATCCATGTAATCGATCGTGTCCTGTTTGATCGTAGAAATAGCCGCTTCAATGATCCTCGCCAAATGGCCAGAGCTGGAAAACGCCAACCCCACGATAATAAAACTCGCCGCCAAGCCAAATCCGTAAGCCACCCCAGGAATAATGCCTTCTACGTCAATGCCTGAAAAATAGGGCGCAAGCCCCAAGTTACCCATCAACAATACAAACAACACCGTCGGCACACCGCGAGAGACTTCAATTAGAAATTCGGACATCGCCGACAGTGGCAGGTAGCCACTACGGCTGAAAAGCACATACACAATGGCAAACAGCAAACTCAACACGGCGGAGGTGAAGAAAAAGAACACTGTGGTTGCAAGCGGTGCGGCAAACGAAGCCAGAAACGCCATCAATTCATCTGTCATTTCGTCGTCTACTTATCGTCGCTTGCTTAAGACCAGAGTTGATAAATCACGCCCCACGCGAACGACCCCACCAGCGCGACACCCACATAGAACAGCACCACCTGAATACGCGCCACCGCAACTACCGCAATCATGGCGGGAATAGACGTAATGCCGCCCGCAATCAAGAAGGCCATACCCGCGCCGGGTTGCATGCCTTTGTTGATCAATTCCGCCACCAAAGGCACCGCCACATAGCCATTCACATAGGCAGGCACACCAATCACGGTGGCCCACAAAATAGGGGCGTTGGTATCACCACCGAACGACCCTGCTACCCACTCTGTTGGCACATAGGCGACCAACAAGCTTTCCAGCAAGAAGGCCAGCGCCAGCCATTTGAGCAACAACATCATGATGTGGGTGGTCTTTTCAATGAACACCTCTTGTCGCGCCTTTTCGTGCCAGAAACGCCAAACTGGCTTATCTTGCGCGACGAGCTGCGTGGCATCTCCGGTTACTGACGGCTTCAGCGGGTTAAGTAAGTAGCCCGCGGATTGCGCGAAGTAGACCGCCCACCCCGCAGTTAGCCCGAGCACAATCGCACCCAGAGCTTTCATGGTCGCAAACTCCCAGCTCACAATGCCCGCAGTAAGCAGATACATCATGGGGTCAATCACCGGGCTCGCAATCCAAAAAGCCATCACAGGGGCAAGAGGCACGCCCATCGCCAGCATGGCGGCAATCAAGGGGATCACGCCGCATGAGCAGAACGGAGACAGCGCACCGAACATCGCCGCGGTAAGTATCACCACGCTTTGACGCCCTTGAAGCGCCCCCGCAATCAAGCTATCGGCCTGCGTGGCAGAGACATACGCATAGATCAGTGACGACGCCAAAATGAATGGAATGATCAAAACGAAGGTGTTGCCCATGAACACGATGGACACCGCAAGCTGTTGCGGATCGAACACCGCAATGGCAAGCAAAGACAGCAAGAACGCCGTCCATACTGGTTCTAGGAAGGTTCGGTTGTAGCCAAAGTTGATGAGCCCCGACACGATACTCGACATATGTAATCCCTCTCGATTTCCCTTTTCTGCGCGAAGCACTTAGTATTCAATATATCAAGAATAGTTGATATTAAATATTTTGTGATAGATGGTCGGACGCGATGAAAATGATGGAAGCGCTCAATAATGAGAAGAAAAAAGACACGGATATGAAACAGCGGATGCTGAACGCAATGTGCGTTTTTCTGATCAGTCTCGCCATGCTGTTTGCAACCAGCCCTTCGGCTGCGGCTCCAACCGGAGAGATCTCTTTTAGCTATCTTCACCACTGGGAATCGCGCCCTAGCTTACCAAGCAATCAAACCGACATGTCTGTCATACCACGCTTTGTCGTCGATGGGTCGCACGATATAACGTGGGTCATCGAACCCGCGCTCAGAGCGCGGGGCGATAGCAGCGACACCATCGAGTTCGACTTCTATAAAAGCCAACTGCGCACCTACACCGACAATGTGGATATCACGGCGGGGTATGACGTGGTGTTTTGGGGCTCAAGCGAAGGGGCGCAAATTCTTGATATTCTCAACCAGCGCGACCTAGGTGCGGACTTCGACGGCGACGTGAAACTGGGCCAACCGCTATTAAGCCTAAACCGCAGTATCGGCGACGGATTAGCCACCCTTTACTATCTCCCCTACACCCCCAAACGACGGTTTCGCGATAACAGCGAACGCCTGACTGCTGGGTTCGACATCAATGAAAACAGTGCACAATGGCATGACCATCAAGACGCTTATTACCCCGGTTTTGCGGGGCGCTATGCCCTCTCGGCAGACAGCATGGATGTGGCGCTCATTGGCTTTCATGGTGTGAACCGCTCCCCCGCTTTTGTTCCACAGGCTGGGCAATTTTCACCCGTTTACCGCGTTGCCACGCAAGTGGGCATGGACATGCAATGGGTAAGTGAGGACTTACTGGCAAAACTGGAATTGCTGAATGTTTCTGATGCGCCCACCATCGATGGCGATTTTGACACAGCAACGCAGTGGGTGGTGTCTGCGGAATACAGTTTCTACAGCGTGTTCGATTCGATTGCAGATGTCAGAGTGATCGCTGAATACAGTGATAACAGCCTTGGCGAAAGACTCCTTTCGCTCTACCAACACGACCTCTTGATGGCGGTTCACACCTCCTTCAATAATGCCGACTCCACCAGCCTGAGCGTATCGTGGCTTCATGATCTCGACAGTGATTCAAACCTTATCGACATCTCACTCACCCATCGTCTCAATGACAACATCGAACTTGAAGCGTCACTTTACGAGTTCTCGTCATTAGCATCTCGTGACTTTTTCTTTGGCTTAGAACCGGATAGCTTCGGGGAAATCACCCTCACCTATTATTTTTGATGGCATTCCTCCGCGCGTTAGCTCATCCATTTATAGAACGATAACGACCCGTTACCGACAAATAGGCAAATAGGCAAATAATCGGGACGAATTTTCTATTACCTTATCTGCTGTCGAGACTATGATAAGCGCAGGATATCGTTCTGGCATTCGCCAAGAAAAGCATGAGGCTCACAATGCAATTTACCTATTCCAACCCAGCAACCATTCACTTCGGCAAAGGCCAAATCGCTGCTATCACTGGCGAAATTCCCACGCAAAGCAAAGTGCTCGTGATATACGGCGGCGGGTCAATCAAGAAAAACGGCGTTTACGACCAAGTGAGTGATGCGCTCAAAGATCATACTTGGCTCGATTTCTCAGGCGTAGAACCAAACCCAACCAAGGAAACCTTGGATAAAGCGGTTGCCATTGCTAAGCAAGAAAACGTGGATTTCATCTTGGCCGTCGGTGGTGGCTCCGTGGTCGATGGCTCTAAATACGTGGCTGCCGCAGCAAAATATGATGGCGACGGCTGGGACATTCTCACTGGCCAATACACCATCGAGAGTGCGCTCCCAATTGGCGCAATTCTGACGCTACCCGCGACCGGGTCTGAATCAAACTCAGCGGCGGTGATCACCAAAGCAGAAACCCAAGACAAACTGCCGTTCATGCACCCAAGTGTTCGCCCTGTGTTTTCAGTGCTCGACCCTGACGTGATGAAAACCCTGCCAGAGCGCCAATTGGTGAACGGCATTGCGGATGCATGGGTTCACACCTGCGAGCAGTACATCACGCGTCCAACGGGCACCATGGTTCAAGATGGCTATGCAGAAACTCTGCTGCGTACCCTGAAAACCTTGGGTGAGCAATTTGACGATCGCGACAACGACGCATGGCGTGAAAATTTGATGTTTAGTGCCAACCAAGCACTGTTTGGTTTGATTGGTAGCGGCGTACTGCACGATTGGGCAACGCACATGATAGGCCATGAGCTCACTGCGCTTTGGAACGTTGACCACGCCCGCTCGCTCACCATCATTCAGCCTTCACTGCTGCGCAACCAAATCGAGTTCAAACGCGCCAAGCTAGAACAGATGGGTCGCAATGTATTTGGCCTAGTAGACGGCGATGATTTGGCAGAACGCACCATTGATGCCATTGAAGCCTTCTACAACCAACTCGGTTTAGAAACCCAATTCACCGCGCACGGCACTGACAAAGAAACGGCGATTAACGCTGTGATTGAACAACTGACCAAGCACGGCATGACGGCATTGGGCGAGAACCAATCCATCACCTTAGAAACCAGCCGCGAGATCCTCGAAAACGCCATCGCGTAAGACGAAGAACCAAGACGAATAACCCGTTCGTTCGCTGCACCATTAATGGCTGTTC
The DNA here is from genome assembly GCF_000621165.1 of Enterovibrio calviensis DSM 14347. Classification (GTDB taxonomy): domain Bacteria; phylum Pseudomonadota; class Gammaproteobacteria; order Enterobacterales; family Vibrionaceae; genus Enterovibrio; species Enterovibrio calviensis. The sequence continues at coordinate 290,263 of NZ_JHZA01000008.1, forward strand.
AACCCGAACAGCCATTTTTATTCCTCTGATATAACGCCCTTTGTTAGAACGTTTTCTTCCTTGCAAAGCCAGCGTGAATCCCGCCGCACATCTAACACTTGTTACACGCTAAGTGCCGCACTTCTCCCATAATATATCCAACTATCTGTCGGTTATTGCTGGCTATCAAACGCACCAAAACAAACTTAGGCACACAAGCCAAACACCACTAAGAGAAGGGATACGATGAAAGAAATCACACGCATTAACCACGTCGGACTTCGCGTTAGGGATCTAGATATATCACGGAAGTTTTACGAACAGCTTGGGTTTGAATTTATCGCAGGCCCAGTGGGGCCAGAGCCTGCCGCCATTGTCGAGCACCCATCAGGCATCAACATTAACTTCATCCTCAATGCCTCTGACGATGCGCCTCAAGACAATATCTTGATGCGAAAAGACATGAAGTACCCCGGCTACACGCACATCGCCATTGAAATCACCGATGCCGAAGTCGTCTCCAAAAAGATTGAAGCGCTAGGGATCACCATCACCGAGCGCGTCGAGTTCAATGGCGCCAAGTTCTTTTTCATCCGCGATCCGGATAACAATGTCATCGAACTGCACCAACCTGCCAGTCGATAATCACTCCCAACGTTTCATTTCAGGTAGGGCAACGTCTTCGCTTGGTTGTTTTGAAGCCGAAGCCCACCGCTGATACGCAATAAAAGCCTATGATGTCGAATGAGATTATAAACATCAGAGATGAGCTAAATAGCGATGTCCACCAATACTCCCAGCATTGGAGAACACAGTGATCTTAAGGACTGCGACAAAGAAAGACGCTAGCAAATTGCTTGAGCTTATTGAGCAAAAGGCCGAATTTGACCGAAGCATGAAAGGTTTCAGCGGTGAAATTTCAACCACTGTAGAGAAAATCGAACGTACGCTGTTTGGTGATCACCCTTTCGCGCATGCGTTAATGTTGGAACTGGACGGCGATGTTCAAGGTTTTGCGTTGTTTCACTATCGGTATTCATCTTTTAGTGGTGAACCCTCAATATGGCTTGATGACCTCCTCGTCGTTGGAGAGCAAAGGTCAAAAGGTTATGGTCGAGAACTGATGCACGCGTTGAAATCACGAGCTGAAACATCATGGGTGTCGCACATCTCATGGACGGCGAGTCCACACAATACAAAAGCTCATACGTTTTACAAAAGGCTAGGCGCAGAGATTGAGCGAATGGATGGTCAGCGACCCTATTTTCGTTGGGCAATGCAGCGCTAAAAAAGCGCCAATGGCAGATTTTCAACATTAGGAATCGCAATGGTTTCGTACCAAAAAACCGAAAACTTATCAGCTTCTGCTGAGATCACTTATTCAAACATGCGCTCATATTATGAACATTATGCGGTTGACTGGGAGTGCTCTAAAATCGACGAGCAAATCAGCGTTCTGTTTAATTTCGACATACTTTTCAATGGCGAGATTGCCGGAGCCATCCGCTTAGAGCATCAAGACAACGGCTGTTATATCCGTGACTTACAAGTCAGTCAGCAATATCAAAACAAAGGTATTGGTGCACAAGCACTTACTGAATGTGAGCGACTAGCACTTGAATTCGGCTTCAATCATCTTAAATTGCGTGTATTTAAAATTAGTGCGGCATTCCATCTTTATGAAAGAGTAGGATTTTTCGTCGACTTTGATGACGATAGGTTTTACTACATGTCGAAAGCAATTTCCTAACAAGACGCGATGCGCAAAGGGGTCAAATGAGTAAGTATGGTGATGTCGCTATAACGGCAACTCGACTTGCACAAACTGGAGTCTGTCCAATGAAAGCATGGAATTCTGCCGCAACGAGTGAATTCAAAAACCGTATGGCTTCTATTAAAAAAGGATGCCCCAAGAATGCCTTTCTCGGGCTGGCAGAGGGTGGTTTCATCCAAGGCGTACCGAGTGGCAATTATACAAAGTCGGTTTTGAATAAGCATTATGCGTTAGAAGCTTTGGCACTATTAAACCAAGATTCAAATGTTATAGATGACTTAAAAAATCTTTGGATTCAGGCATGTGGTTCAGCGTCAAAAGCACATAACCATCAGATGAACGTGGTTGTTTCACTTTGGTCACATGGATTTTTGAAGTAAGTAAATAATAAACGAGGTTGGCGACAATCAATCAACCAAAGTGAGCGTTTCGAAGATCCATCGCCAAAATATAACTATCCCAAAACAAGCCTCCCCTATCAATACAACATGGTCACTGCTTGGTTGTAGTTGACGGTTTCAAGGCCAACGCCGCCGCTGGCGCTGAATGAAAGCCCGAGGTATCGGATGGGGTAGTAGCTGAACCATGCGCCGCTACCCACGTCTGCAACACCTAGCGGCACACTGATACTCGCGCCATGAGCATAGCCGCCAATATTTGCAGCGTCACTCTCTATGCCGTCTTTCCAAACACCGACACTTACACCAAGCCCAACGCTTAACGATGCCCCTTTCGAGTAGGACATAACGCCATAGGGCCGTGAGTTACCCTGCCAATCTAATGCCACGCCGTATTCGGTGGTCGCGCCCAAGCCCACTTCAAGTTCAGGCGCTGCGCCCAGCGTGAGGGATTGATAGCCATTGGCAAGGGCTGCATCTCGCAGTGCAAGGTAACTCGGCATTTGCACCATCAGCCGAAACACTTCTTCACCGTCTTTGTCTGAAATGGCACGTCGTAATTCATCATGCTTTGCCACGTCTGCGACAAACTCTGCGGCGGCTTGGCTCAGAGTAAGATCTTCTTCGAGTTTCGCTCTCGCTAAATCGGTGATCACAGTTGCCATATCGAGCGGTGTGCCACACACGCGATCATAAGGGGGGCCGAAGTTTTGCAGTAATTCAGCTGGGGCTGGCATCAGCGATAAGCCTTCATCGCAGTAGTATTCCGTTTTACATTCAGCGCCAGGGTTAAAGGCCCAAAGAAAACTCACTTTTGACGAACCAGTTGGGCATCGGTAGCACTCACCGCCCTTCTCAAACTGCCCTTCTTCACAGCCATACGCTGATCGAACGAACGTGGCATCGACTTTGTCTTTGTTAAAACCAAAACCTCGTTCTTTGCAGCTTTCATCTTTATGAATCGCTTTCCACGTGCGGCGATATCCATCTGGGCAGCTCCAACATTCTCCGCCATCTTTTGGCGTGAAATAGAGGTTCTTCCCTTTGCAGCCCCAATTTATAGCGTCACCGACCAAGATTGCATCTATCTTGATTTCATCGCCACACGGCGGCGCGCCATCTTCACCACAGAGTAAGTCTGGCGGCCCCAAGTATTCGTCCAATGGCACGGGAGTGGTGCTCACGGTTAGTGGTGGTTCTGGTATATCAGGCGAAACACTCACTATCTCCACACTCTCTTCAACGGACGAAGACGGGTCGACATTGTCAGTCTGCTCTGACACTAAGATCTGCTCATTAGCGGCGATAGGTTCTTGCGATTCTGAGGCGTTCGTTGTGGATGATGAGACTGGCGGTGACGCTATACTCGGCGCTGAATCGCTGTCAGATAGAGGCTCGGATGAGGCCGTTGGCTCAGGCGATGAGCCACACCCAGCAAGGGAAAGGAAGAAAACCAACAAGATGTAGCGACAATGAATCCATCGACCATTCATAAGGCTGCCTTAAAAGCCCGTTGCAACATGCAGTGTATTGGGCTTTACATACAGCCATTAATTATAGGCAGCGCTTCACTGCCTTAGTGTTAACAAATGCGACGCTAGCGATCAGTCGATGCCAAACGTTGTGACGTTCCGCCGACAAATCAATCAATTACTGAGCTTCACCAAATCTCGAACGCCACACGGCGCATCGTGCGTCATCACGGTCTTCATATTCATCAATCGCAGTTTGAAGCTCTGGGTTGAATCGTGTTTCTTCATCATTGCCAATCGCCGTTAAACGCATAGAAAACCACGCGGTGATCCCTCCCGGCGGAGGCGACGAAAATGAGGGAAAGGTAAGATTTCCGTCGTTATCTGCAAGCCAATCTTGCGGCAACGAAGGCTCCAATACCAAGGCGCGTGCCAGCCCAATGGCGTCTGCACAGTTTTTGGCAAGCGTATCGACCGCCTGTGTGCGCGTTTTGAAACCACCAGTCACCACCAAAGGAATGCGCGTCAACGGCTTGGCTTTTTCTGCGAACTCGACAAAGTAAGGCCCAGACGCAACGCGGTCTGAACTGGATGCCGCACCAGGGAAATACGAACCGCCACTGAGCTCTATCAAATCTAAAGATGTGCTATCCAATAATCCAATCACCGCCAGCGCGTCTTCTTGAGTGAGGCCACCTTCCAATTGGTCGGTTGTGTTGATCTTAATGCCGATGGGAAAGGCGCTTCCTACCGCGTCTCGAACCGCAGCAATAACGTCAATAACAATGCGACAACGCGAAGCCACATCGCCCCCATATTGATCGTCACGACGGTTAAACAATGGCGATAGGAATTGGCTGAGCAAAAAGCCATGTCCTGCGTGAATTTGCACGCCCGTAAAGCCTGCATCTTGCGCAATCTTCGCGGCTTTGGCATAGCGTGCGGGTAGTTCAGCGACTTCGCTTTGCGACATGCCATCACAATGAAACTCGCCAATGTCGAGCCTTGATGGCCCTTTTGGATGACTAATAGGCGGATGAGAAAGCCCACCAGCGTGACCAATTTGCGGCCAAATATGGGCTTGGTTGATGGAAGCGCGAGACGTGAGCTCACGCAGTGCTTTTAGGTTTGCATCGTCACACAACACCAAGTTGCCGGGGCGCTCAGGAAAGCGTGGATCGAACTGCACCTCCCCGATAATGGACAACGCTGTCCCGCCCTGCGCCCACTTTTCATAGAGGCGCGCTTGCGCGGTGGTTGCATTGCCTGCGCCGTCACCTAAGGAATCGGACATGGCAGACTTAATAAGGCGGTTCTTCAACACTGCGCCGCAAGGAAGCACTAATGGGCGATTTAGTAGGCCGTTTGCGTCTTGTTGATTTGGCATGGTGACGTCCTTGGTTGGGTTGATTCAAAGTCAGGGCAGACCTGCTGGGCGAGGGTCGCTACTTAAACCGTTTCGGCAATTTCAGACCCAGGGCAATACCCACCAGCATGCTCAATACGGTCACAAATCCATACGGCGAAAATGCAGGAAGTGACAGCATTAACTGACTGTCGTTTCCGCCGCCGGCGATAGACGCACCACATCCCATCAGCACACCAGCAATCAGGTGATGCATGTATCTTGGTAAGCGTTTTACTTTCCATCTAAACGAACGTGTTTTTAATGCCGCCACCACCATGCCGCCAATCAAGGCAAACAAAAACAGGGTTCGCTCTATGTTAGGCCATCGCACCGTATCTTTTTGCCACAATGATGCGCTGACATCAGATAAATAGCCGCTTGGTGTCCATCTCGGTTCATAAAGAAACGTCAGGCTCGCCATCAAGCCGATGGTTAACATACTAAGCCACAAACGCGTATCCATCGCACTCACCAAGGCGATACACAACGCCACGACCACCGAGATAACAACCAGCGCAGTAAAGTGCATGTCTGAAGGTGTAGAAGCAACACGAGAAGGCAAGTGTTCTGAAATGCCTGTTAGCAAGAACCACCCGATAAACCACCCTGTCACCGTGGCAATCATTAAGGTGTCACCGCGTGATAATTTACTGATGGTGGAAACACCGCAGCCGAAGTTAAGCGCAGCCCCAACGCCAAAAAGCACGCCGCCGAACATGGCAGTCCATTGCACCGCGAAGACGCGAAACGACACATCAATTGAAAGCAGGTCAGCCACAACAAACGACACCCAACCCACCACGCCACTGAGCAATATTGAGAAGAGAAACTGCGGTCGCTTGTCTAGCGCTTCGTTGACTCCCCGAACCAAGCAAAGGCCGGTGGATTGGGCGAGATAACCGAGAACAAACAAGAAAAAGAAGACGACAAGAAAGAACGACACGGGCAGCTAAAACCTTCATAAACGAATTGAATTCAGCCTAAGTATAGACAGGTTCACTCGCTTAAATTGACTCAATGTTTAGATATAGAACAGCAAGGTAGCGAAGGAATCGCTGTGTTTTGAAAGCCTCGTTATCATTCACGATTCTTGGCGTTAAATGACCATCTTTTCAAACTTAAAAACAAATAAATTGGGCAAAGAATTCGATTCAGCCATCGTCGATTACGCATTTAAAGGCTCTGTATTCAAAGCGCCAGCGCGAGCAATGCCAGAGGTACGGCAATCACACAGATGTGCAAAATGTTGAACCACTTTTCGCGATGTTGAACGCGCTTGAAGCCCATCACCGCCAGCAGCGCATCCACCAAAGACATTTTGTAGCGCGAGACCATCACACCGAGTTGCAACACAACACCACCAATAAAGATGTACTGCGCCGCCACGCCATAGGGCGTCGCCCAAACCGCATTGAGGGTTTCAACCACACTTTGTTCTACTGCCATGTTGACTCACTTCCTTGTTAAATGACTGATGATGGGTTTTGAACCGTCAGTTACAGAACATCCTGCTCTGTACATTGTTGCTTAAAAACACAGTGGTGTACGGCAATATCGTGCTTTCTGAAAGACTATAGCGTGAATGGCATTGAGGCGGCGTTTCAGTTTTGTGGGAAATCAACAATTAGGGGTTGGATTGTTCTTAGACCGTTGGCGGGAGGATGGGACATGGTTATAAAAAAGGGCCTCTCATTGAGAAACCCTTAGTGCAAAAACATGTTCAGCTAGCCGATAACGGCGGTCACCGCATTACTGCTGATGACGATTCTGAAGATACGTTTCTTGCAGAATATACATGCGCTTAACGTCGCAATATTCGCCGTTAACGAAGATCTCTTTCACCAAGTGGCCTTCTTCGATAAAGCCACTCTTTTCATACAGATGAATAGCTTTTTCGTTATTCACTGCAACACTCAAATACACCTTGTGCAGGTTCAAGATGGTGAAGGCGTAGTTAAGGGCTTTGTTGATTAGCGTTCGAGCGTAACCACAGCCTTGGTAATCCGGCGCAATAATGATTTGGAATTCAGCGTTACGGTGAATCGTGTTGATTTCAACAAGTTCCACCAGACCGACAGGTTGTTTTTCGCTATTTTCGGCGATAAAGCGTCGCTCGTTACTATCGTGGATGTGCTTGCGAAACAGCTCTTCTAGCTCATAGTAAGATTCGTACGGCTCTTCGAACCAGTAGGACATAATTGAACGGTTGTTGTTCAACTGATGAATAAAGCGAAGGTCGGTTTGCTCAAGGGCACGTAGTCGGATTTGATTATCCATATCACTTTCCATTAACAATTTAAAATATTGCCTGAAACATAAAACACAGCTGTTTATGCCAGATGCGGAAAGTAGCACTATTGCCTGTAGTGGGAAATAAAAATCTTCGCTCAAGCCACTCGATACACGCCGAGTGGGCTTTCTTTGCCAATTCAACGGTGGCTAGCTCAAAAGATGGAGGGAAAAACACTGAGAAAGGTCAGAAAATCACATGCGTCATATGAACAACGACAAAAGCAGCGTTTAAACCAAGCCTACGCCTATCTGGGGTGAAGAAACACCTCAGTTTGATAGTATTGGGAGTGCTTTATACGCTAAAGTTTCGCTCAAAATTCACCAAATCTACGCCTTCTTTTACCGAGTAGAGTTGAGCGAGTCTTCCTCCCGACTTCACTTTTTGCTCGGCCCCTTCAAACATATCAGACGCCTCAATCCTACGGATTAAGCTCTTACGTTGAATAGGTTTCTCTAGGATTGTCTCGATAACCGATTTCAGCTGTCCAATCGTGAATTGGCTCGGTAAGCAATAAACGGGGATCATCGAATAAAGCGCTTTTTGCTGCAGCCTTTTTTGCGCATGCTCAATGATGGTTTTGTGGTCAAATGCAATATCCAGTGAGGGAAGTACTTTCACATCAACCCATTGAACATCATCAACAGACGCAATATGACTCGAAACGTCCTGCTCTGTCACTAATGCAAAATAGACCAAGGTAACGCTGAATCCACGAGGGTCTCTGTCGCTTCCCGAGAAAACCCGCAATTGTTCTAAATAGCGTGGTTCAACGCTCGTTTTTTCCTTTAGTTTTCTGCGTGCCGTTACGTCAGTCGTCATATCGTTTTCAATATCGACAAAACCGCCAGGCAACCCCCAGCAACCTTCACAAGGTGCTTGCGCTCGCCTTACCATCAATACTTTTAGCGCCCCCTCTGTCACCGTAAACAGCACACTGTCTACGGTGAAAAGAGGGTTTTTATATTCATTGATATCGTAATGCATCGCTCTCTAACCAGCCTACTTACTGTCCTTGTGACACATTAAGTGAATCTCAATTTTGTTGCAATACACCTCTGTATTGACAGTCAAAAAGTTAGATCACGAAAACTTTGTGTCAAAAAGACACAAAAAGCACTTGATCGAAAAATAGCCAGTTGTTACATTGTTTGTGTCGTTAGGACACAAACAAAAGGAATGCGATATGACCATTTTCAAGATCAACACTCAAGGATATAAATCAGAAGCACCATTTCAGAGCTTTACGTTTTCTGGCGGTGAAGAACATATTCGCTTAGATCCTATCGACTTATCAGAGGTAGCGATGTTCGAAATACAAGAACGACTCACTGATTCATCTCAGATCATTCGTTTGATGATGATGGTTGATGCCCTCAACCGATTATCAAACAGCAATATTCCCATTGAACTCGTGATCCCCTACTTCCCATATGCACGACAAGATCGAGTATGTGTAGAAGGCGAAGCGCTATCAGTATCTGTTATGGCGCGCCTTATCAATAATTTAGGTTTATCAAAAGTGACCATTTGGGATGCTCACAGTGATGTGACTCCCGCACTCCTCAACAATGTCGTCAATATCCCCCAGACAGAGCTGATTAAAAGAAGTGAATCACTCAGCCTTTCACTTTCCACGGGAGATATCACACTCATTTCTCCAGATGCAGGCGCGAGCAAGAAAACAAGCAACATTGCAGAGGCATTTGGCGGGGAAACAAATGTCATTCAGGCCCAAAAAGTTAGAAATTTGAAAACAGGGGAAATCGTTAAAACAGAAGTACTCGGTAATGTCGAAGGTCAGCGTGTGCTGATTGTTGATGACATTTGCGATGGTGGACGAACGTTTATTGAACTTGCAAAAGTCTTAAAGCAACAAGGCGCAACCGAAGTTTCACTGTTTGTCACACACGGTATTTTCTCTCAAGGCCTGGGTGTTTTTGATGGGCTTATCGACACCATATATACGACAGATTCATTTAGAACAGCAGAAGAATACAGAAATATCGGCACGCAGAATAACGCCGATAACCGTACCCAATTAACCGTCATCGAGATGTAAGGAGCGCACCATGACTATTACAGCAGCAAGCATGCAGAAAGACGTTTACAAAGAATTTCACAGCCGCGCTTACCACCCTGACGTGACAGAAGTTTATGCAAATTACACCTCTCGAAGTGGAAAGCTCAGTAATGTCGAAAACTGTGACAAAGTGGCTTTTGTTGGCCTTCAATACTTTATAAAAAGTTACTTAGAAGAAGAATGGAGTGACTTTTTTAATGCCGAAAAAGCAGTTGCCGTCGCCAATCACAAACGCATTATGAGCGCAATGTTGGGCTATTCCGTTGATGTTAAATATTTGGAAGACTTACATGACTTAGGCTACTTGCCTCTGCGGATCAAAGCGCTGCCTGAAGGCACCCTTGTCCCCTACTTGGTCCCGCCTATGACAATAGTGAATACAAAAGATGGGTTTCAGTGGCTGACAAACATGATCGAAACGGTGCTAAGTTGTGAAAACTGGCCAATCCAAACCAGCACCACGACATCGGTGGCCTACTTGAGCGTATTCAAGGAGTTTGCTGAGAAAACAGGGTTACCGATGGACTTCGTTCCGTTTCAAGGACACGATTTTAGCTTTCGAGGCATGTTTGGGAAGCAAGCAGCTGCGATGAGTGGATTCGGTCACTTGGCCTCTGGCTTAGTGGGAACTGACACTATCCCTGCCGTGTTATTTGCTGAAAAATACTATGGTGCCAACGTCGATCAAGAACTTGTAGGCTGCTCAGTCGATGCCACCGAGCACTCCGTGACCTGCTCTTGGATCATGGAAGGGGAAATTGAATTTTTCAGATACCTCATGCGTGAACAATCACCTACAGGGATCTTGAGTGTCGTTTCGGATACATGGGATTTTTGGACACTCGTGACCGACTATCTCCCTCAGTTAAAAACTGAAATATTGCAACGCGACGGCGCGTTGGTTATTCGCCCTGACTCGGGAGACCCTGTAAAGATCCTAACGGGCTTTAAGGTTTCTCCCGTTTCTGACTATTCAGAGCTATTTGACAATCAAAACGCTGCTGAACAAGAAGCCATTCGCGAAGGTTTCGAAGCCTATTGCTGGAACAGTAAGTATTACGGATGTGAAGAGCAAAGCCGTATCGAGCTAGAAGCATGTGAAGTTAAAGGACTAATAGAATGTTTGTGGGATATTTTCGGCGGTACTGTCACAGACAAAGGGTTCAAGTTATTGGATGAACATATTGGTGCGATTTATGGTGACGCCATCACTTTGCCTCGCCAACGCCAAATCCTTCAACGCCTTATGGACAAAGGGTTTGCTTCAAAGGTTGTCTTAGGCATCGGCTCGTACAGCTACCAATATGTGACACGAGATACTCACGGCTCTGCAGTAAAAGCCACCAGCGTTGTCAAAGACAATGAGCGTTTAGCCATATTCAAAGACCCAAAAACTGATAGTAAGAAAAAGTCAGCAAAAGGACTCTTGAAAGTTGAACGTTCTAATGGCGAATTGGTACTGATGGATGATGTATCTGAAAGTGAAGAAAAAGAAGGCTTGCTAGAGGTTGTGTTTGAGGACGGCAAACTCATAAAAGAAACCACTCTGGCGGAAATTCGCGCCACCATTGACCGCCAGATCTAATCGTCCAAAACACATTGAGGCTGCAAATCAGGGCAGCCTCTTTTCTTTTTTCTCTGGACGCAGACTCTGTTTACACTGCCAGCAGTTATTCGATCCAAGTCTGCATATGATGCTCGCCAACAGTCCAGTACACGTCTTCAACGGTTTTCAGCTGCTTTCAGTGTCGTAAATTAAACACACAAACTTCCGTCTTTTTCAGCCTGAGTAGGTACACACTGTGACAGACTTTGATGCAACCAATGGCTGAACTTCTGCTCTAGGTCATCTTGTGTTTTATTTTGGCTCAATAAGATGTAGTTATGTTTAGACAGAACAAAACCAAACGGCGCGATCAAGTTTCCGCGTTTTAGATCGTCCACTACGAGCGGGTACGATCCCATTGCTGCGCCTAAACCATCAACAGCCGCTTGAAAGCAAAAATAGAAATGCGCGAATGTCTGGTGTGTATTGCCCTGTAACGACGCATCACCATAGAGGGATGACCAGCTACCCCAAGCCATTGGCCTTGTTTGGCTGTGAAGTAGTTTTATTTTACTGACATCGTTTTGAACCTGATGCCAATATGCCGGTGAGCACACTGGCCCCACCCACTCTTCTACTAACATTGTTTTGTGGTAATCATGAACCAACTCGAAATCATCGCGGCGAATAGCGAGTGATAATCCTGATGTGCCAAGGGTGACAGGCCCACCCGCCGTAGATAACCTGACATCGGCACCCGAAAGTTGGTGAAAATCTGAGAGTCGTGGCATCAACCAGCGCATGGTCAAGGTCGGCTCGCAAGACACGTCTAGATGTTGGCTTTTCAACTGCGCGAGCTTGTTAACACCCGTATCCAATGCCATGAATGCCTGCTCGGTATAACCCTTCAGCAATTCCCCTTCTTTGGTCAAATACACGTTTCGTCCTTGTCGGTAAAACAATGCTTGAGAAAGGTGGTCTTCGAGCACTTTGATCTGCTTACTCACCGCGCCATGAGTAATGTTGAGCTTGCTTGCCGCTTCGCTATAGCTTGATGACGACGCTGCCACATGAAAAATGTGGAATGCTTTTAAATGCCTCATCTGTGACTTTTTCTCACATTATGGTTGAGATTGTTTCGATTATAGTCACAGGGAAAAGTACATACAATGGCGACTCTTTAATCGACATTGGAGCAAGCATGGAAGCGTTAAGCCTCGCTATTTTGGGTATTCTCATTGTCGTCAGCCCAGGTGCTGACTTCGTTCTTGTACTAAAAAACAGCATTAACAAAGGAAGAATGGCGGGAATTTGGACGGCGATTGGTGTCAGTCTCGCTATCTGTTTTCATATTGGCTATTCAATGCTTGGGATAAGCTACCTAATCTCACAGAATCAATGGCTATTTAACGTGGTACGTTATGCGGGATCTGCCTATTTGATCTATTTAGGATTGAAGGGGATTTTCACGGCGAACGCGAGCCTTGAGACAATCGAAACCAGCAAAGCAGACATTAACGCGATGCAGTTTCTGGCTCAGGGTTTTCTATGCAATGCACTAAACCCAAAGACAATGCTTTTCTTCCTCAGTATCTTTAGTCAAGTGATGACCCCAGATGCCAATGAAAACCATATGGCATTCCTGTATGGCCTGTATATGATTGCGCTGCACGGATTATGGTTTTGTGCAGTAGCGATATTCTTGACGTCGAATTCGTTACAAAAACACGTGTTGAGAATGAAGAAACGGTTGAATCAAGCATGCGGTGTTGGCTTGGTGGCTTTTGGCGCACTGCTTGCTATAAAGTCGTAGATTCTTGGACTTGTTTCATTTCCACAAACACAGCTTCAGGCAAGTTCGACGATTCAAAGTCCATCACTGATCTCTGGAACCCATTTGCTTCGTCGAACGCACTAGCACAATGACTGCAACTGCTATCAATACAAGCCCAAACCCTATAAATACCCATTGTCCGTCGCTCATCGCTATCTCCTTTATCACCTTATTCAATACGCTTCACTTTCTATCTTGCATGTTCTAAAAGGCGTATGTTCTTGAGATAAATTATAGGTAGATTTCGATGAGGTATAACGACGAAAATTAGCAACTCAGAGAAAGAGACAAAAAAGGAAGTGAAGAATGAAAGGGAGTAAATGTTCAGCATACTGGTGCAAAGTTGATCATGGCGAATGGCGAGAAAAACCCAACGGTTAGGACTTCATGCCAACAAAGACCAACACGCTCACTGCGCCAAACAAAATCCAAGATAAGTGCTTCCCCTTCGACCCCAAATAAGCCACTACACAATGAATCGCAAAGGTCATTGAAATGACGCTGGTGATGAATGTCTTATCAAGCTGAGGCTGCGCGAGCGCAACAATGATTCCAGCAAACCCTAGCCAGGTAACTGAGGTCAAATGCCAGGCAAAACGTAAGGTTCGTTTGGTAAAGTCATCGCTTCCAAATAGCTTGGGTAGATTGTCACGTTTGAATAGCCGAGAGAGAATAAAGCGCTCCCCGAGATAAGAGTGAGCAAAAGCGACAACAACCAACAAAAACGCCGCCAGACACAAGATAAATTCCATGTTTACTCCCTCTTTAATCATACCAAGCCACCCATCACCTGCGGGTCGAGAAGCTTTCAAAATCATCACCTAGAATGAAAACTGAATCCCGCTTGTCATACCCAATGGCAGTACTTATTGCAGTATAACTCTTTGTCACATCATTGAATTTCTTAATTTCAAGGTCAACGTAGACGCGGCACTGACTGAAGATAATGGTTTTTGAACGAGAGAAATGTATAACGAGAAACGCAGTATAATTAGGATTTTATTGGGATCTTGATGAACGGATATTGTGGTTTGCGTGAGCGAGGGGAAACGAAAAGAAGATTTTGAAACGCTAGATGGGTGGAAGCCCTACCAGCTACATCCCGGCACACACGTCCCAAGCGGGGGCTGCTTCCTTCCGGACCTGACCCATTACACAAGATAGCGTTGCGGGAGAACCAATAGGGCCTCCATAGATTTTTTACCGAACAATTCCTTTAGAAAGAAACCGTTGGTTCGAGCGCATTATGTGTGAAGCCTCAGCCCATTGCAAGGGCTTATCGGGCACTCAGTGTTTGAATGGTGACTTTTTACCCTGCTTACTCTTCTTCATTCTCTGCATTGAGCAAGTAATCACCGAGCCATGCAATGGTTAACGATAACAGCCACGCCACAAACACGGGGTTAGGTACACTAAATTGCGGGAATACCACGATGGTTGCGAAGGCAATGGCAGGCAAGATAACACTAAGCTTATCCCCTTTTTCCTCCCCACCAACGCGTTGTAATTCCTGCAATGTTATCGCTAACACACTGCCACAGAAAGCAAGCAGCGCACCTTGCGTCCAACCGCCAGCCAACAGAGCAAAAATTAACAGTACTGGCCACCAGCTAAGGGTCTTGATGGGTTTCCAGAAGTACGTCGATACCCAAACAGCGATAACGCAGAGAATTTGCAACAAGGTATAGCTCATCTCACCGCCGAGCTTTTCATCGCCTTGTAGCGCTAATACACCGCACTCCATGGCGATAACGACAGAAACGACCAAGAGAGAGACTTGCCAATTACGGCGAGCCCCAGTGATTAACACTAATGCAGGGAGAATCATCCAAAGGCTCAGTGAAATGGCGATGGGTTGATAAGGCATAAGCGCGCCAAAGCCAACCAGACCAATAGCGAGCAGCCAAACTGCGATGCCTCCCGACCCCAAAAAGAATAACGCAGGGATCACGAAAGCCAGCAGTGGAATATTGCCATCGGCGATAGCCGCGGACAGCGCTGCCCCGATAACCATGACCGAGGCGGTAACCATTAACATCGTCGCATACCACATAGCCGCACCTCCTTGCGCTTACTGCCTACACTGACTCAATATCTGGTGTGTTATTTTTCTTCTTACCCTGTAACAGCTGATATTAGGAAGTCACTCTCCTGCTGCTTTTCCATCCACAATGGGTATGATACTGGGTAATGTCTTTTGTTTTTTATCATTGCGTTTGATATCAATATGCCTAATTTTGACGAGCAGATCTACGCGGTCTTAGTACAGATACCCCAAGGAAAAGTAACAACTTACGGTGATGTCGCAAAAATGGCGGGCTTCCCTCGTCATGCTCGCCATGTTGGTAAGTTATTGGGCGCATTACCCAAAGATAGTCGCTTACCTTGGTTTCGCGTCGTGAATGCCAAAGGCATGATTTCTTTGGTGGGTGAATCATTCACTCGCCAACGCGAGAAGCTGTTGGATGATGGTGTGGAAGTGAAAGAGAATGGTGTTATTTCGCTGCGACGCTTTCAATGGGATGGACACCCTATTTGATACCCAAGTAATCTGACATCGCTCGATGCTCCTAAACACGCAAACAATCCCACCAATATACGTATTTATGCATATATAGCGTTTCGCGTTTTGCATGCTAATGGAAACCCTCGCATATGTATGACTGACTTCATGCCCAATATGTGTCCATTTATTAAATTAGATACATTTCTGCTGTGACCTTTTCTGTAGATTTCCCAACTCCAGATTAATGATAACGACCACTCATACGCAGAGTGGCTTTCAACGTGTTTTGGTTACGGATAAAGGATTACGATGAAACCAGCTTATATTTTACTTGGCGCTATGATGGCGTCAGGTTCTACCTATGCTTATGAACAAGATTTATATATTGCAGGAAGCTTATCAAGCCATGAGCTTGGTAATGAATCTGGCGAGAAATATGCTTTCCATGTGGGTGCGAAGAACATATATAGCGGTGACTATTATGTTGGTGGTGAATTGGAGTTTGCACTTTTAGAAAATAGCGACTTCGAAGAATATTATCGCGTTAAGGAAGACTATTCTTATTCATTAAGCGTACCGTTTGGTAAGCGCTTCACGGTAGACCAAAATACCAGCTTCGATGCTTATGGTCTGGTGGGCTACACAGCGTTAAGAATTTATAACGACACGCATGATGCGACATATGATGGTTTTCGCTGGGGAGCAGGTATTGACGGCAACCTTTCCAACGTTATCGTCGGACTACGCTTTACACAAGCCAAACTTACAGGAGACAGCACTTGGTCTAGTACTGAGAAAAATCTCGGCTTGATGTTAGGTTATAGGTTCCAGCTTTAAGGCGACTCGCGATGCAGTCATGCGGCGCGGTTACACCCAGTAAATGGCTGCTTGCACTGCGCTGTAAGTGGCCATTTTTGCTTTAATCCTCCGGTAACGCGTATCTTTTGAAATCGAACACGTAAACAGCAGGTCTTTGTTGATACCACTCCCAGCAAGGAATGCGCTATGCGACCAGCCCTCGCTTTATTGTTATCGGTAGCCACCACAGTATCTTTGCCCGCGTTATCCCAAACGTGGCAGAGTAATGACGCGCCAGCCACTATCGTTGAGCTTTTCACCTCTGAAGGGTGCAGCAGTTGCCCAGCCGCTGAAGCCGCACTCAATGATCTAAAGGACAGTGATGGGCTATGGACGCGAGTTATTCCGCTGGCCTTTCATGTTGATTACTGGAACTACATCGGTTGGGCAGATCGGTTTGCGAAACCAGATTTTAGCCAACGACAGCGTCAAAAAGTGTCCCAAAGTGATGCTAGCGGTGTTTATACACCCGGTTGGTTTATTAACGATCAAGAATGGCGAGGCTTTTTCTCAAGGCAGCCAGTCCCTTATGGCAACGGCCCCAAAGCCGCCCAATTAATCGCCTCTATCAATGGCAACACCTTGCGCGTGGAATACGAAGGTAATGAGCGACTCAATGCCAACTTCGCTCTGATAGCAATGGATTTAACCACCAAAGTGAAGCGTGGAGAGAACCGAGGTAGAACGCTAGAACACGACTTCGTGGTCGTCGATTTTGCGGCGAAATATGGCCAGCGTCATTGGCAATTTACCCTTGATGATGAAACGGCAGCTAAACCATCGGCCATTGCGGTGTGGTTAACACCTCAAGGCGGTGGTGACCCGGTTCAGACCCTTGCTGGCTGGCTGACACCGTAGAGAGATATTCATCCAAAAAACGTAGATAAACAAAAAGGGAGCATTGCTCCCTTTTTGTTATTGAACATTATTTTTGTCATTTAACACGATATTGGTGTGTTCTCACCCATTAACGCGCCGCACTCACCACTTGAATGCTGATGTTTTGCGTATTGGCAGGGTCGTTGATCACGGGGTTGGACGTATCGCTGATGAAAATCAATTCCCCATCCACTTCAATGCGTGCGCTAACCGTATAAGTGTGGCCTTGTTGAATTTCAGATGGTGAGTAGCTCAGGCTAAATGGCAAAGGAACTTGTTGGCCTTCAGTCATATATGATTGGGAGCTAATCACTTCCATTGGCGCATCAGCCAATGAAACATCTGCCAACGTGACCGTCAATTTCGCATTGCTAGGTAGTGCAATACGCTGCAAATAATATACATCACCGTTGACTGTCGCCATGTCTTGCTCTTTCATGATGTCGCTGCACGCAGTAAAGGCGACAGCGATAAGCGCCAAAAAGAAACCATAAAACGCTTTTTTCATTGAATTGCACTCCAAAACGGCAATGTTATTGATAAAAACAACAAGAGTTTAACACTGTACAGTGATAACCCACTCAACAATTGTGGATTTCAGATCACAGTCTGAAATTTTATTTCGTAACTGTTTAGAATCATAAACCGTAAAAAAGTTCGGTATCATATGGGAAATGCGAGAATTGTGTCATTTTTCAGTCAACTCCCTTTGAATCATTACCTTACGGCTATAGGAGCACCATGAGTACACAACTTGAGGCTTTGTTATCACGGCTGAATTTGGAAAAACTTGATGAAGGTTTATACCGAGGACAAAGTGAAGATCTTGGTTTGCCGCAGGTTTATGGCGGTCAAGTTATCGGACAAGCACTATCGGCAGCCAAAGGAACCGTGGAAAGCGATCGCTTTGTGCATTCTTTCCATAGCTACTTCTTGCGCCCAGGTGACTCAGAGCAGCCAATCATTTACGACGTAGAAAATCTGCGCGATGGACTAACCTTTTCAACACGTCGCGTGAAAGCTGTACAAAAAGGCAAACCGATCTTTTACCTCACGGCTTCTTACCAATTGAATGAACCAGGCATTGAGCACCAATTCTCTATGCCAGACATCAAAGGCCCAGAAGGTTTGATGTCAGAGCGCGAACTCGTGGCTTCGGTTGCCCAACACTTGCCTAAATTCGTCATTGATACGTTTGGTGGTGAGCGTCCAATTGAAGTGCGTCCTGCTGTGGTCATTAACCCTCTTGCGCCTGAAAAACTAGAAGCTAAGCAATACTTGTGGATCCGCGCAAACGGCAAAATGGAGGACGATTTACGAATCCACCAATATTTGCTCGGCTATGCGTCAGACTGGGGCTTTTTAACCACGGCTCTGCAACCTCACGGCGTTTCTTTGATGACACCGGGTATGAAGGTCGCCACCATTGATCATGCAATGTGGTTCCACCGTGAATTCCGGATGGATGAATGGTTGCTGTTCGTCATCGATAGTCCATCTGCCAGTGGCTCGCGTGCGTTGGTTCGCGGTAGCTTCTACAACCAGCAAGGTGAGTTGGTGGCGTCAGCGGTACAAGAAGGGTTAGTGCGCAGCAACATCAAAATGCCGAAATAACACTTTAGCTTCTTTGCACTCAGAGTCTGAGTTGGCAATGTTCGGCGCATTCATCAGCAAAAAGGCCAGCATCATGCTGGCCTTTGTTATTTTCGAGGTCATGCTAACAACGCTATGTCATTAGAAATCGTAGCGGATACCCGCTTGAAGCTGGTCATCTTTACCCGTGATACCTTCAAATTTGTAACCTGCGTAAGTGCGAAGGTGACCATTGAATTTGTAAACCGCCTCTAGTGCGAAGTTGTTGGCTTCTTCTGTGGTGGTATTATCAAACTCACCAAAGTTGTAAACACCGACCACTGCAAGCTGCTTAGTCGCCTTGTACTTAGCCGACACTTCATAGCCGGTGTAATCAACGTTACTTTTCGACGCCATGGTGTAAAGCGCACCAAGCGTAAAGGCATCTTGCTTGTACTGTGCAGCAAGGTTGATTTGGTCATCGCTGTCCGTGCCTGCATCTTGTGAAACATAGCCTGCACCCACTGCGAACGCGCCAAAGTCGTAAAGCGCTGAAATACCTACGCTATCTGCGTCTTTCTCATCAGCAGCAATGTAGTTTGCTTGGATGCTCAGACCGTCAAATTCGCCTGAATACAGGAAGTTGTTCTCGCGCTTGTCTTTGTTGCCTGAAACCACATCCGCAGCGTCACCGCCGAACGTAGCCATGGTGTCCGTGATATCAGTCAGTTGAACTTGCGCAGAGTCTTGCTTGCCGTAAGAAAGCTCGCCTGCTGAAAAACCTAAACCCGCGAAGAAGTAACGGTTGGTTAAGCTGTCTGCATCAGACAACTCTGCTTCATATTTACCAAAGCCGTATAGCTCATCAGAAATTTCGGTTTTGCCTTTCAGGTTAACGCGAGCACGTGACTTGTCTTTGAACGAGCTGTTTTCCGTGCTTTCGTTGTTATCAGAAACGTTGAAGCGTGCTTCAGCACGACCACCAACTTTCAGTGTTGTGCCGTCCGCGTCGTATACCGTTGCGGCGAAAGAAGGGGCGGATACCAAAGCGCCAAGAATCGCGGAGGCCAATACTGCTTTTTTCATTTTCTAACATCCTTTTTAAATTGAGGCTTTCTTGCCATCTCATTTTCGAGAAAGCCAAGGTAGACGTTTAAAATGAACGTTAGGTGACTGTTCTATGACGTTTTTGGTGGAAAAAAATGTCATTTTGATGACTGCAAACATGGCTCGCAAAACCACGAAACGCAACAGTCGATTTCATCATCCCAACCAAAAAATGTATGTACTGGCGTGGTTCAACGAATAGAAAAAGCGGCAAGTCACCCTATGGACGCGAACAGCTTTTGGCTAACAAACAGAAAAAAACCTGCACACTGACGGTAGCAGTGTGCAGGCTCTCGCTTAATTGAAGTAACGTTTACTCGGTGATGGTTGCGTCACCACACGCGATTTGCTCAAGCTCCACCAAATGCGCTTTCGTTTGCTGGAGCTGGTACATTTGCCAATAGCGCCCTTTGTTCGCCAGCAACTGTTGATGGTTGCCCTGCTCTTCCACGTTACCGCGATGCAGCACCAAAATATTATCGGCGTCCGCTATGGTCGAGAGACGGTGGGCAATCACCACAATCGTCATGGTGTGGCGTAACGACGATAAGGCTCGCTGAACACGCTCTTCCGTGCCCGAGTCGATATTGGCTGTCGCTTCATCCAAGATCAATATTCGAGGACGCTCCACTAACACTCGTGCCAATGCCAGCAATTGTTTTTGGCCAGCCGATAAGGTGACATCACCCGTTCCTATCAGGGTGTCTAATCCTTTAGGAAGGTGTTGAACATAATCGGCCAAATCCACCTGATCCAGTGCCTGCCAAATCGCTTCGTCAGAGACTTCTCGGCCTAGGGTGACGTTTTCTCGAAACGACGCCGACAACACGTGCGGGTCTTGTTGCACCATCGCAATACCGGTGCGCATCGCGTTTTGTGTCAGTGACGAAATCGAGCGTCCACCGAGCTTTATTGACCCTGCCTGCACTGGGTAGAAACCCATCATCAACGACGCCAAGGTGCTTTTTCCGCTGCCCGTGTGACCCACAAGTGCAAGGAAGCCGCCTTCTTTGACCGAAGCATTGATATCCATCAGCACTGACGTTTTGCCGTCGTAACTAAAGGTAAGATCTGAAATTTCGATGTCGCCATTTCCAATCGGTGCATCATCACTGCCGTATTGGTGCGGTTTGGCATCCATCAGTTCAAACAATCGCTCGCCCGCCATGATGGCTTGCTGCAACAATGACAAACGCTGCATCAGCTCAATCAGCGGTTCTGTCACACGGCCGAGGTAGCTGATGAAGGCATAAAGCACACCGACACCAATCACTTCATGGCCCTGCCAGCCGAAGATCACCACCAAAGACACCAGGGCGACACCAGACATCAAATCAATCAAGGGACGAAGTAGAACGCCGTTGATTTTGACAATCTTCACTTCAGTTGTCAGGTGTTGATCGGTCAATGAAGAAAATCGCTCAGAAAAGCGCTGCTCTTGCCCCATCAACTGAATCAAGCTCATGCCTTGAATCGATTCACTCATCACGCTGTTAATGTCTGTCAGCAAATCGCGGGAGTCGCGATACGCTGGCGATGAACGACGTTGATAGAGAAACATCACCAAGACCACGGATGGCAGCAAAACTGCCACCACAATGGTGAGAGTCGGGCTTAGTAAATACATGGCCACCAACATGGCGGTGATCAGCGCCACGCTGTTTAAAAAGCTCGCGATGACCTGAACGTAAAGCTCTTTGAGCGATTCCGTATCATTGGTGACCCGCGATACCAGCTTACCCGCAGGCACATAATCAAACGCCGACAAAGGCTGATTAATGATGCTGGCATACACTTTTTTGCGGATGGTCTGCACGATGTTAATCGCGATGCGACTAAAACGCAGGCCATAGCTGTAGTGCAGTGAGGCCGAGAGCACAGTCGCGCCGATATACCCTATCGCCAGCAGCCACAGCGCGGTAGGCGGGAAATAATCTTGCGCCAAGTAGTCATCAAGGAAGATGCGGATCAGCCAAGGGCCACTCACATCAGCAATGGCGGCGAATAAAAGAAGCACCGCAGCAATCGCGAACCCTTTTTTGTCATCCATCAAATAGCGAAGCAGTCTCGCAAGAACTTCACGTTTGTTCATGACGATGCCTCCAATGCCTGCTCGAGTTGTTGATAGTGCTGCATTTCTGCATACCAGCCGTTTTCTGACACAAGCGCATTGTGGGTGCCACGCTCTTCAATATGCCCTTTCTGCAATACGATGATTTCATCGGCGGCTTCCAATGCGGAGAGTCGGTGCGCAATCACGATGGTGGTTTGATGTTTTGCGCGGTCATGAAGATTTTTCAGAATATGGTGCTCAGTGCGACCATCGACTGCCGATAAGGCATCATCCAAGATCAGAATTTCCGCATCGAGCAAGAGGGCTCGCGCAATCGAAATACGCTGCTTCTGCCCGCCAGACAAGGTAATGCCCTTCTCGCCCACCAGCGTTTCATAGCCTTCGCGAAATTGAATGATATCGTCGTCAATACACGCAAGCCTTGCCGCAGCGCGGATTTCTTCGCGTGTCGCATCAGGCTTACCCAACGCAATATTGTCAGCAATCGATCGAGAGAACAAAAATGGCGTTTGCGTCACCACCGCTAACTTGCTGCGCCACTCGCCGATGTTAAATTCATGCAGGCTTACACCGCCATACTGCACCTTGCCTTGCACCGGATCTTCAAAGCGCAAAATCAAAGACAACAAGGTCGATTTACCGCTACCAACAGGCCCAGCAATACCCAGCATTTTTCCCGCAGGAAGTGCAATCTCAACATCGTGCAAGGCCGGAACATCATGCCCACGCCATGTGAAACGATCGATGGAAACTTCAAGCGTTTGAGGCGTCTCAGGCAGCGCTTTATCTCCGTCTTGCAGCTCAGAAGTGACATCTAAGACTTCTTTGATTCGCTTCCACGCCGCCGCGCCGCGCTCAATAATATTGAACAACCATGCCACGGCTAACATAGGCCAGATCATCAGCCCTTGGTACAAAGTAAATGCGGTCAGTTCACCCAACGTCAGCATGCCATTGGCGACCATGTAGCCACCGCCTGTGATGGAACAGAAAAACGACGTGCCAATGGTGACGAAAATCACCGGATCGAACATGGCATCGACCTTTGCGACTGCCATGTTCTTTTCGCCCGTGTCGTCTGCCACGGCATTAAAGCGGTCGATCTGTTTAGACTCCAGACCAAATGCGCGGATCATCCGAATGCCATTTAGGGACGATTGGGTTTCATCCGATAAATCAGAAAACGCCGCCTGTGAGGCGGAAAAACGATGATGGAGCTGAGTACCAAAACGGTTCACCATGAATGCCATCACGGGCATAGGGGCGAGCGCCAACAAGGTGAGTTCCCAACTGATCGTGGTGGTCATGACAATCAATACCGCCAACCCCGTGATCACGGAGTCAGCCAACGTCAGCACGCCTTCACCGGCAGTCATCACCACCGCTTTCACGTCATTGGTTGAACGCGCCATGAGATCGCCGGTGCGATAGCGTTCAAAAAAGCGAGGAGAGTGACTCGTGAAGTGACGATATAACTTATCGCGCAGCACCGTTCCCAGCCCTGCAGCTGCGCCAAAGAGCCACACACGCCAAATGATGCGCAACGCATAAACCAGCACCCACAGCGCCGCAAGCGCACCGAGAGCAATTAGCAGTTGTTCACGCGTGATATCACCAGCCATGACGCCATCAACCAGCCAACCGATCGCTTTCGGTGGGATCAATTCAAACGTGGCGACGAAAACAAATATGATGATGGCACCCACATAGCGTTTCCACGCTTGTCGGAAATACCAACCTAACTCAACGAAAATGCGCATCCGTGTACGTTCCTCCTGTGTGCGCTAACCGATTTTTTTATTATTAAATGGGTAATGCTGTGGTGTATTTGAGTGGCTCCATCGCAAAGGTTGAGGTGACATTCGTCAAGCCATCCATGCTGTTCACCAACTTTTTGTAAAACCGATCGAACGCGCCCATATCCGCGACCTGAACTTTCATCATGTAATCATATTCGCCAGCCATACGGTAACACTCCATGACTTCAGGGAATGGCGTCACCGCTTCCACAAATCGGCGATACCAGCTTTCAGAATGATCGGACGTTTTAATATGCACAAAGGCGGTAAATGAAAGCCCAAGCGCTTGTGGATCGAGAAGGGCCACTCGCTTTCGCAGTACGCCACTGTCTTCAAGTCGTTTTAATCGCTTCCAGCACGGGGTCGTGGTGAGGTTCACTTTCTCAGCCAGATCCGACAGCGACAAAGACGCATCGCGTTGCAGCCAATCTAATAATTGTCGGTCGATATTATCCAAGGAAACAGTCATAAACGTATTACCAATCTTGCTCTTTTAAGGGTGAATATTCCCCTAGACACACGGGGAGGGAAATATTTTCTATAATTACCCCAATGGTAGAATTTTTTTCCACCAAAGGCGAACAAAAAGCCAAAAATGGCAAAACAATACTCTTAACAAGTGCTTATATTTAAATATCCCTGAGTGACCTCAAGCAGTAGAGAGCCAGACCAATCATGACCGATGCCAATATGACCACCACCTCATCCCACTGGGTTTGCGACGCGATTCGTAAAATTGAAGCGGATTTTCAGCGCTCTGCTGATACACATTTAATTAAGCTGGATTTACCGTATTTCAGCGATATTGATATTTATCTCAAAGATGAAAGCACCCACCCGACGGGTAGCTTAAAACACCGCCTTGCTCGCTCACTTTTTCTCTACGGTTTGTGCAATGGTTGGATAAAAGAAGACACCACGGTCATTGAATCATCATCTGGCAGTACGGCGATTTCAGAAGCCTATTTTGCCCGTTTACTGGGGCTACGCTTCATTGCGGTTGTGCCTCGCACCACGGCGAAAAAGAAGATTGAACAAATCCAGTTCTACGGTGGTGAAGCCCACTTTGTTGATCGTTCTGATGCCATTTACGCGGAATCTCGCCGCCTAGCTAAAGAACTGAATGGTCACTACATGGATCAGTTCACTTACGCAGAACGTGCAACCGACTGGCGCAGCAATAACAACATCGCCAACAGCATTTTTGGCCAGATGAAGTACGAGCGTTACGCCGTACCAAGTTGGATTGTAATGAGCCCAGGCACAGGCGGCACATCTGCCACCATTGGTCGCTTCATCCGATACCGCTGTCATCAAACCCAACTGATGGCGGTTGACCCTGAAAACTCCGTGTTCCACGAATTCTACAAAACCGGAGATTGCTCGCTCACACTAGATTGCGGCGGAAAAATCGAAGGTATTGGTCGCCCTCGCGTCGAGCCTAGCTTTATTCCGGGCGTGATTGATCGCATGGAAACCATTAAAGACGCCGACAGTGTGGCAACCGTGCATTGGCTGGAAGGCATTCTAGGCCGCAAAGCCGGAGCATCCACAGGTACCAACCTGTTTGGCGCACTGAAACTAGCCGAAGAGATGCATGCGAGAGGCGAAAAAGGCTCTATCGTTACCTTACTCTGCGACAGTGGCGAGCGTTATCTCGATACCTATTTCAACGAAGAGTGGGTCAACACGAACATTGGCGATATCACGCCGACGCTAGAAGCTTTGCAGAAATACAGCAACTGATTGAGTTATTGGCGAGTCATTGGCGACGAACAAGTGAACCAATGTATCCGCGATCACAGGGCGCATCTTTCGCGCCCTGTTTACATGTATTTGCGACCAATCCGCTTTAGCGATATGACAAAAATATCGTCCCTCATGTTTCGCTGATTTCCTCAGAATCCACGACTGACATCTTAAACAATGCGAGCCATCCCCACCGTAAAACACCATCTCTCATGATATATTTTTAATAGTTTCAATTTGATACTGTTTAACTGTCATTTTCATGGAAGCCCATTGTGAATAAATACCTGATCGCGACCAGTGCTATTTTTTTCTTCATATTTATCGTTAAGGACTTATTCAATACTGAAAGAGTACCACTCAATACTCCGCTACCTGATCGCGCCCCTTTTACGGTTTCGAACCAATTTGATGGAAAATGGGAAGGGAAACGTACCGATATCAGCGGCGATAGCATCTGCCTACAAACACGCATTATCGGCACCATTAAACAAGGTAAAGTGTCGCTTCGCTTGATGTACAACAACACCTATTTGGAAGGCTTTATCAGTGACACGGGTGAACTTGCCCTGTTTGCAGATAGTCAGAAGTGGGGATATCGATTCGATGGCAGCGCAGACTCTGATCAAATTAAAGGTAACTGGAAGGTCACCAACGCACCATGCAAGGGTACATGGCAGTTAGCAAAAACCTCATAGCGGTCAATTTCCCTAGCCAATATCCCCTACAATACTCACCAACCGTGAGGGACGGACAAACATGAACATTATTAAAGCCACACCTTCTGACACACCCGCTGTCGCCCCATTATTTAACCAATACCGCGTATTTTATGGTCAGACAGATAACGCTGCGCTTGCCCATGACTTTATTAACGCACGCCTTACTCACGAAGAATCTGTCATTTTTTTCGCTATGGATGAGCAAGGCGCGGCGGTAGGCTTCACTCAGCTTTATCCCATGTTCTCCTCTGTTTCTGCTCAGCGTATATGGGTATTGAATGATCTTTTTGTTGTTGATTCACAAAGAGGAAAGGGAACCGGAAATGCGTTGCTAAATGCGGCAAAGGCACATGCCATGGCAACGGGTGTCGCTGGTATTGCCTTGGAAACATCGGTGAGTAATTTTGGCGCACAAAAACTCTATGAATCTTTGGGGTATGACAAAGATATTGACCATTTTCACTACTTTTTAAGCTTGAAAGCATAGCAACGAAAAAATGTGCATGACATAGAGCTGCTCTCGCTTCTGCGTTACACTTCGCCCATAGAAACTCTCTACATATCGGTTAAAGGTGTAGCCATGAAAAAATCTGTTGTCGTCTTTAGTGGCGGGCAGGATTCCACTACGTGTCTGATCCAAGCATTGTCTGAGTTTGACGAAGTGCATTGTATTACCTTCGACTATGGTCAGCGCCACAAGCAAGAAATTGAAGTCGCTGCCGCTGTTTCGAAAGAACTCGGCGCAACCTCGCACAAGGTGATGGATGTTAGCTTGCTCAATGAGTTAGCGATAAGCTCCCTAACCCGCGACAACATTCCTGTGTCTCATGAACTGCAGGAAAACGGCCTACCAAATTCGTTCGTACCAGGACGTAACATTTTATTCCTGACCTTGGCGGGCATTTACGCTTACCAGTTAGGTGCGGAAACCGTGATTACCGGCGTGTGTGAAACCGATTTTTCAGGCTACCCAGATTGTCGCAATGACTTTGTTGAAGCGATGAACAAGTCATTGGTATTGGGCATGGACCGAGAGTTGGAAATCCGTACCCCGCTGATGTGGCTAAACAAAGCGGAAACGTGGGCACTGGCCGATAAGTTCAGCAAACTTGAATATGTGCGTGATAATACCCTCACCTGCTACAACGGTGTGATTGGCAGTGGATGTGGCGATTGCCCAGCCTGCGATCTTCGCCAGAAAGGGTTAGATAGCTACATGAATGACAAAGAAAATGTCATGGCATCGCTAGACAGCAAAAACGCATAATACGTCAAGCCTCTTCCAATAGCGCCAATGGAGGGGGCAATTTTCCAACAGCAGTTTTCCAACAACCCTTACCTCCCTATTTATTTTCGGTTTTTCAATTACTTAAATTTACACCCACTCACTACTCTTCTTCGTTGTTCAAAAGCGTTCAACAATTCTGAAAGAATTCCTTTCTGTTCCGGTTTCTATCTGAACTTATCTTGTTCAATAAGGAGGCTGTATGTATCTCGCTGTTAGCGGTACGTGTTATTGGTGTATGGAAGCTATTTTCTGTGCGCTTCGCGGCGTTTCAGAAGTCGAACAGGGATTCTTGGTCACGGAAGATCGCAGGCATGTCGAAGCGGTGCTATTTCGCATCGACGAGTCTGAAATCTCTTTGGAGGATACGATTCGTGTGCATTTGGATTCGCACGCGTGTACATCCAACCACTCATTTCGGGATACCTATCCGAGCTTTGTGTTCCCGATAAATTCTGCACATCTCCAACGGTGCAAAACAGCTTTGGATCATGTCGCAGAAGAATACATCAAGCCAGTTGTTACGAAAGTCGCGCCCATGGTGGCCTTCTATCCGACACCCGCGCGTCAGCAAAATTATTATTGGCGCAATCCATCAAAGCCATTTTGCCAGCGCGTCATCGCCCCAAAAATGCAGGTGTTAAAAGAGCTGTATCCAACGCTATTAAGCCAAAGCGCGTTTGCATTTTTGTCTGATAAAACCGCATAAAAAAAGCGCCGTTCGGCGCTTTTCTCTTATTCGTTCGACCGCTCAAAGACGGTTACTTGTCTGCTTTTGCATCCTGACGTTTCTTAAATGCCGCCATTTGCTCGTCTGTCGCTGGAAGCTGGTGATTGGCCTTCCAATCGCCGTAAGACATGCCATAGACACGCTCACGCGCCTCATCATCGCTCACTTCTATGCCACGCTGATCAGCTTCGGCTTTGTACCACTTGCCGAGGCAGTTACGGCAAAAATCTGCAAGGATCATCAGATCAATGTTCTGCACGTCTTTATTGTTGTCTAGGTGCGATAAGAAACGACGAAATGTCGCTGCATCCAGTTGATCTTGTTGCTCTTGCGTCAATTTATCAGACATGGGTTTCTTCCTATTGATTCGTGATTACTTTCATCCGGTATCAACCTTACCAATGCTTGGTTCACTAATAAAGAAAATGCCAGCGACGACAACGACGCTGGCACATTTTCTATCTAGTGATAACACATTTTGAGGTTAACGCGCGTCAAACTCACCATGGGCCGCACGATGTGGTTTAGCGTTTTCCAGCTCAACCTTAAGTTGTGCTTCAACAAAGCCCGGTGAGTGGGTCTTCACTGAAAGCAGACGGTACATCGCTGGGATAACAAATAGCGTTACCGCTGTGGCGAACGTCATGCCCGCAAAGATCACCGTACCCACTGCCACACGGCTTTCATAGCCTGCACCGGTTGAGATGATCAATGGAATCGCACCGATAATCGTGGTGAATGCGGTCATCATGATTGGGCGAAGGCGACGTACTGACGCATCAATAATCGCTTGTTCAAACAACACGCCGCGGTCACGCAGCTGGTTGGCGAACTCGACGATCAAGATGCCGTTCTTGGTCACCATACCAATCAACATGATCATGCCGATCTGCGAGTAGATGTTCAGACCTTGGTCCGTCAACCATAGGCCAACGAAGCCACCGAAGATCCCCATCGGAACCGTCAGCATCACCACCAGAGGGTTCACGAAGCTTTCAAACTGCGCGGCCAGTACCAAGTACGCCACCAGCAACGCCAAGCCAAAGACAATCAAAATACTGCTTTGGTTATCTTTGAATTCCGCTGATTCGCCGGAGTAGCTGACCGAAATATCGGCGGGTAACAGTTCAATGGCTTTCGCATCAAGGAAATCCAGGGCGTTACCCAAGGTGTAACCGTCACCCAAGTTCGCTTTCAGCGTGATGGCTTTTTGCTTATTAAAGTGACGAAGCGTTTGCGCGGACGCTACTTCTTCCACTTCGGCAAGGGTATCAAGGCTCACCAAGTCGCCATTGCGGGTACGCATGTAGATTTGGCTGATGTCGTCTTTGCTGTTAAAGCGAGCTTCATCACCACGCAGGTAAACATCAAACTCTTCACCGCGATCAACAAAGGTGGTTTCTGTGCGTCCACCCAACATGATTTCCATGGTGTTAGAGACATCATCAACGCTGATCCCTAACTCGGCAGCGCGTTGACGGTCAATCTTAACCACCAATTCTGGCGTAGTTTCCGCGTAGTCGAGGTCAACACCTTGCATGATTGGGCTGGCACTGGCTTCATCGACCAGCACTTGTGCCCACTTGTTGAGTTCTTGGTAATCCGCACCACCTAGCACCAGCTGTACAGGTTCGCTTGAGCCACCACGGAAACCGGGCATAAAGGCACGTACGAAAATATCAGGAATGCCAGCCAGTGCCTGACGAACTCGTCCTAGCGCTTGGGCTGCAGTTTCATCGCGGCTATCCCAATCTTCAAGCTGCATAATAACGAAACCAGTCTGATCGCCCGCCATACCGCCAAAGGCTGGCGCTTGTAAGCTAACCGACGTCAGCAAACCTTCGTCGACCAACGGCATCAAACGGCGTTCAACTTCTTCCATGTTGACGACCATACGGTTGTAGGCAGTGCCTTCTGCGCCTTTGACGAAAGCCATCAATACGCCACGGTCTTCTTGCGGAACAAGCTGCGCAGGCAAGTTTTTCATTAACCACGCACTACCACCGATACACGCAATGATCACTAACGGCGCCACAAAGCGCGCAGCAACCGCCACGGTGACCATACGGCGATACCCGTTCTCGAATGATTCGAAGAAGTTATCAACCATGCGGTTAAACGCACCGCGCTTCACATTGGCTTTTAGGATTTTACTGCCCAGCACTGGCGTAAGCGTTAGTGCCACGATAGAGGAGAAAATCACAGCCATTGCCAGCAGTACCGAGAACTCGGTAAAGAGTTTTCCGACCATGCCATCCATAAAGGAAATAGGCAGGAATACCATCACCAGTACCGCTGTAGTTGCGACTACGGCGAAGCCGACTTCTCGCGTGCCGTTATAAGCAGCAACAAGCGGTGTGTCCCCTTTCTCGATGTGGTGGAACATGTTCTCAACCACCACGATGGCATCATCCACCACCAGTCCAATCGACAGTATCAGTGCCATCAAGGTCAGCAGGTTGATGGAGAAACCAAAGAAGTGGGCAGCAATAAATGCTGAGACCAGAGAGACAGGAACCGTCACCGCAGGAATCAAGGTGGCGCGCACCTGACCAATAAAGATATAGAGGATCAATACCACCAGCGCGCCGGTGATAAATAACGTGCTGTATACCTCATCAATCGAGCGTTCAATGAAGATGGTGGAGTCATAATCGACCCAAAGGTTGGTGCCTTCAGGCAAAAATGGCTGGAACTCTTCAACCAGCGCACGAACGCCAACAGCAACGTCCAGCGGGTTCGCGTCAGATTGCGCCACGATCCCCAAGCTCAGGTTGTTAATGCCGTTGTTTTTGTAGGTCGCGTTTTCGTTCTGGGAACCGATGTAAACGTCAGACACGTCTTTGAGGTAAATCGGACTGCCATCGTTTGCCGTTCGTACCACCAAATATTGGAAGTCTTCTGGGGTTTGATACAAGCGCTCAGTTCGCACCGTCATCTTGGTAACGTCGTTACGAATTTCACCGCCTGGGCTTTCCAAGTTTTCACGACGAAGCGTTGAGGTAATATCGTCCGTGGTGACGCCGCGCCCTGCCATTAGCACGGGATCGAGACGCACATACATCACTTTGTACAATGCACCGTAAAGCTCAACCGAGCTGACGCCAGACAACAAGCTGAATTTGTCTTCCAATACGCGTTGTGCATATTCCGTCAGCTGCGTTCTGTCCATTTCTGACGACGCAAGGTTGATGTAGATAGATGCTTCGCCCGAACCATTAGATTTGGAAACAATGGGTTCATCAGCTTCGTCGGGGAGACGTCGCTGGGCGCGTGCAACGGCATCGCGTACATCGCTGACACCTTCGGTTAAGTCCCACTCGATATCGAACTCAACGGTAATGCGTGACATGCCGTTGCGGCTCACAGAGGTAATTTCTTCAATCCCACTGATGCCTGACAGTTCGTCTTCCAGCGCTTGAGTGATTTGGCTTTCCATGATGCTAGCGGACGCACCCGCATAACGGGTCATCACAGAAACCACTGGGCTATCAATATCTGGGTATTCGCGCACCGACAAGTTGCTGAACGACACAATACCAAATACGCATAGGAGCAAGCTCAATACAATGGCGACAACTGGCCTTTTAACAGAGACGTCTGAAAGCCACATTTACTTGCCCTCTTCTGTCTTTGCGTTCGGCGCTTTCGCTGCTGTCAAATCGTTCACTTTGGTGCCATCGCGCATGCTCACCAAACCTTGCACAACAATGCGATCACCAAGTTCAAGGCCACTTTCAACCGTCACTTTGTTTTCGACACGCGCGCCCAGTTTCACTTCCGTGCGGTTGGCAATGCCTTTTTCATCCACCAAATAAACGAAACGCTTGGTGCCGGAGTACTCAATCGCCTGCACTGGGATCACTGCTGAGATTTGTGGGGCAAAGCCCAACATCGCTTCCATCATCATGCCCGGACGCAACAAACGATCACCATTGTCGATATCAATACGCGCACGCAAGTTCAGCGAGTCGTTATTGATGCGCGAATCCACCGCTGACAAATGACCTTCAAAGATTTTGTTTCGCCATGCTTTAGTTTGGGCAGTGACTTCGATGTCTTTGCTCAATTCACTGAGGTATTGCTCAGGTACATTGATATCCAATTGCATAAGTGACAAATCATCAAGGTTTAGCAGCGCGTCGCCCGCGGACACCAATTGTCCACGCGTGATGTCAACCAAGCCTACCGTGCCTGAGAACGGGGCTTTGATATGTAGATCGTCAAGATCCGCTTGGGCAGCGTCTAAACGCGCTTTCGCAATATCAACGCTGGCTTGCTGTGCATCGAGTTCTGTTTTGGTTAGCGCGCCACGCTTATGCAGTTTGGCAAACTCACCTAATTTACGAAGTTCGTCTTTGTGGAAGGCTTGCGCTTCTGACACAGAAGCCTGCATTTTCGCGGTTTCCAATGTGAACAGCGGATCGCCTTCTTTCACTTGCTGGCCTGCCGTTACATGAACCGCTTCGATTTTGCCGCTCACTTCGGGCGCAATAATCACAGAGTTTTCGGACTTAAGGTTGCCAATCAATGACAGATTGCGCGTAACAGGGTGTGATTCAACTTGTGCCGTAGCGACCGCAACCGCAGGACGAGCCGAACGACTTGATGGCTTATCAGCCGCTTCAGTATTACCTTGCCAAGCAAAAAAGCCGGCGCCACCGAGAACAATGACGGCGGAGAAAAGAAGTTTATTTTTCATCTTAGTAACCGTAAATAACAACTCGCGATAGTCTACTCTATGCCTATCTTGTGTGCGGTAAAGAAATGTAAATAAGGCAAAGAAAACATCATAGATAAAGAGAATGAACGCCCGCTGTAAGCCTCCTCATTTTTCACCTTGGATTTCCTTTTCACAGTAAAATTCGCCAGTTTGGTCTAACTTCAAGCGCCAACGTCGAAAAAACCAGCAAACGCACTGTGTTTTGGAGAAAAGTGCTTTACAGCGTGCGTTCGTTTGATAATATGCGCCCCGCACTTGTGGTGGGATTCCCGAGTGGCCAAAGGGATCAGACTGTAAATCTGACGGCTCCGCCTTCGAAGGTTCGAATCCTTCTCCCACCACCAT
>NZ_JHZA01000009.1 GCF_000621165.1 Enterovibrio calviensis DSM 14347
GCTTATCGTTTAAAGAATGGTGCGCGTGGGAGGATTCGAACCTCCGACCGCCTGGTTCGTAGCCAGGTACTCTATCCAGCTGAGCTACACGCGCACAGTGCTTTCTTCTTTCATAAAGCGTTCCCTTTGCTTCAAAAGGAACAGTGCCACCAATGAACATTACCATACAGGTAAATTCAGTGGTGGCAAAGAATGGCGGTGAAGGAGGGATTCGAACCCTCGATACGGGATAAACCGTATACTCCCTTAGCAGGGGAGCGCCTTCAGCCTCTCGGCCACCTCACCGCACAAATCTGGTGCAATAATAAGTCAAATAACTCATTACTTTAAAAAATGGTGCGCGTGGGAGGATTCGAACCTCCGACCGCCTGGTTCGTAGCCAGGTACTCTATCCAGCTGAGCTACACGCGCAATATTTCTTTTTGAAACTGTTCTCTTCGCTAGAGAAAACGTGTTGATTGTCATATCAAACCATCAACAAAATAATGGCGGTGAAGGAGGGATTCGAACCCTCGATACGGGATAAACCGTATACTCCCTTAGCAGGGGAGCGCCTTCAGCCTCTCGGCCACCTCACCGTCTTGCGGAGGCACATATTACTTTGAGACGAAAATATGTCAAACACTTTATCCGTAAAAAGCTGCATTCACGTTGCGTTTGCACACTTCTCCGCCACTTACATCATTGGGCGAACAAAATGTCAGCCATTTGTGTTTTAAATGAACAACCTGACATTCGCAAAAAGGCCGATGTATTAATCGGCCTTTTATAAAATACGTGTGCTTTAGACTTAGAAATTACCAGTCGTTGGTGCTGGGTTGCCTTTTTCAGCCTGGATACGCATGTAGATCTCTTCACGGTGAACAGAAACCTCTTTAGGCGCGTTCACACCGATACGTACCTGATTACCTTTAACACCCAGTACGGTTACCGTTACTTCATCACCAATCATCAGCGTTTCACCTACGCGACGAGTCAAAATTAGCATTCTTCTACTCCTTGAGTAATTACAACTTTCTTAGTTGAGTCATTGGTCTTCTTACTGCACGAAGTAAACTCACGCGGCAGCTCAAGCTCCGAGATGGACAATCAACATCTTTCCTTCCTTGCGAGCATCCTTTGTCGAGTGCTGGATACAAACGTCAGCACTCGTCTGGTTTTTCAATATGGCTTATTTCTTTGGCCAACTCCAGTTTGCCAATGAGAATTTACCCATAGAATCCAGACATTGTGACTCCTGTGCCCAGAAGATCACCTTTTAAGATACTGCATAGAAAGAAAAGTTCATCCTACCGGTGCAAAAATTCTGATGTATAAGACTTTGTATAAAAGCCCCACCAGCATTAAGGCGATGCACTATACAGAGATAAAACCAAAGTGCAAATAATAAACGATAGGGACAAAAAAGGCTTCCAATCGGAAGCCTTTCATTAAGAATGCTCTAGGTCATTCTCAGCCTTACAGACGCTCAGCCAACCAAGGTGAAACTGTGTCGAGTGCTGCAGGCAACGCAGCAGCGTCAGAGCCGCCGGCTTGTGCCATATCAGGACGACCACCGCCTTTACCACCGACTTGCTGAGCAACCATGTTGACCAACTCGCCCGCTTTCACTTTGCCAACAAGATCTTTCGTTACGCCTGCAATGAGCGCCACTTTGTCGTCAGCAACGTTACCAAGGAAAACCACACCGCTACCCATTTGGTTTTTCAGATCGTCAACCATGGTACGAAGGGCTTTACTGTCTGCGCCATCGAGCTTGCTGATTAGTACTTTCACGCCGTTAATTTCAGTGACGTTGTTAATCAGGCTTGCACTCTCTTGCGCGGCCAGTTTCTCTTTAAGCTGTTGAATTTCTTTCTCCAGTGCCTTCGCACGGATTTGAGATTCATTCACTTTTGACGTGAACTCTTGTTGCTGACGGTAGAATACTTCTTCTGCACCCTTACCCGTTACAGCTTCAATACGACGCACACCAGCAGCAATACCGCTTTCAGAAACAAGCTTCAGCATACCGATGTCACCGGTACGATTCGCGTGAGTACCGCCACACAGTTCGATTGAGAAATCGCCCATGGTCAATACACGAACTTGCTCGTCATACTTCTCGCCGAATAATGCCATTGCGCCTTTTGCTTTTGCAGACTCAATGTCCATCAGCTCAGTGCTAACGTCGTGGTTGCGTCGGATTTGCTCATTCACTAACGCTTCTACAGTACGAAGTTCTTCCGGCTTCACCGCTTCAAGGTGAGAGAAGTCAAAACGCAGGCCTTCAGCGCGAACCAAAGAGCCTTTCTGTTGTACGTGCTCACCCAGAACAATTCGCAGCGCTTCATGCAACAAGTGCGTGGCTGAGTGGTTTAACGCAATCGCTTGGCGACGCTCAGCATCTACTTGTGCAGTCATGCTGTCACCAACAGACAGTGTGCCGTCGACTAGTTTACCGCGGTGACCAATCGCTGAACCGTACTTTTGAGTATCAAGCACTTCAAACTTGCCCGCTTCTGTCATCAAGAAGCCTGCATCGCCAGACTGACCACCAGACTCAGCATAGAATGGCGTTTGATCAAGAACGATAACCGCTTCATCTGCCGTTGCTAGCGTATCGGCTGACAATCCATCAACAAAGATGTCGGTAATTAAGCCACGGCCTTCAGTTTCGCCGTAGCCGGTAAACTCAGAGTCACCGTCAACCTTGATAACAGCGTTGTAATCTGTACCGAACTGACCCGCTTCACGTGCACGTTGACGCTGAGCTTCCATCGCCACTTCGAAACCTTCTTCATCAATCGACAGGTTGCGCTCACGAGCAACATCGTTGGTAAGGTCAGCAGGGAAACCGTAGGTATCGTAAAGTTTGAAAACTGTCTCGCCGTCAAGCACATCGCCTTTCAGGCCTTCTAGCGCTTCATCTAGAATTGCCATACCGCGATCCAAGGTGCGACCGAAGTTTTCTTCTTCAATCTTCAGCACTTTCTCAACCAAAGCCTGCTGTTTTTTCAGCTCTTCGCCAGCGGTGCCCATGATCTCAGCCAATGGACCAACAAGCTTGTAGAAGTAAGACCCTTTCGCGCCTAGCTTGTTACCATGACGAACTGCGCGACGAATAATACGACGCAGTACATAGCCACGACCTTCGTTTGACGGCATCACACCATCAACGATCAGGAACGCACAAGAACGAATGTGGTCAGCCACAACACGTAGTGATTGGTTAGACAAATCGTCATAGCCGATCACTTCCGCCGCTGATTTAATTAGGGTTTGGAAGATGTCGATTTCGTAGTTTGAGTGAACGCCTTGCATGATTGCAGCAATACGCTCAATGCCCATACCGGTATCAACAGACGGCTTCGGCAGTGGTTCCATCGTGCCATCGGCTTGACGGTTGAACTGCATGAATACGTTGTTCCAGATCTCGATGTAACGGTCGCCATCTTCTTCAGGAGAGCCCGGAGGACCGCCCCAGATGTGATCGCCGTGATCGTAGAAAATTTCAGTACAAGGACCACAAGGGCCAGTGTCACCCATCTGCCAGAAGTTATCTGACTCAAATGGCTTGCCACCTTCTTTATCACCAATGCGCACGATACGATCCGCAGGAATGCCCACTTTCTCATTCCAAAGCGCGAACGCTTCATCATCCGTTTCGTAAACCGTTACCATCAAACGATCTTTTGGCAGTTTCAGAACGTCAGTCAAAAACTCCCATGCGTAGTTAATCGCATCTTCTTTGAAGTAATCGCCAAAGCTGAAGTTACCTAGCATTTCAAAGAATGTGTGGTGACGGGCAGTAAAACCGACATTTTCCAGGTCATTATGCTTACCACCGGCACGAACACAGCGCTGCGCTGATGTTGCACGCGTATAGGCGCGTTTCTCGGCGCCAAGGAAGCAATCTTTAAACTGATTCATACCTGCGTTTGTAAACAACAGTGTCGGGTCGTTTGCAGGCACAAGCGATGAGCTAGGCACGATGGTGTGCCCTTTGCTTTCAAAGAATTCGAGAAACGCTGTGCGAACCTCGTCGGTGCTCATGTACATTGGCTAATCCTGAAATTGGAGTGGTGGTGGCAAAAAAATCGCGATTGAATGCGATATTACCAGAGTCAATTGGGGCTTATTGTAAACAACCTGTGGGGTGTCGAAAAGAGGCAGAAACAAGATAGCTCGCAGTGCAAGCCAAGAAAGGCAAGGATTTAGCTTTCTTTTGATAGTGCGTAGTTGATTTGATCGAAACTAAAGCCGCGGCTTTGCAGGTATCGCGTCCACTTGGCACGTTGCTTAAAATCAACCTCCGGCAAAACGCCGTCAAGATCAGCAAAGCGACGAGTCGCTAACTCTTTGGCTAACTCATACCAATCATGCTGTTGATTTTCTTGCGCTGTTTCCAGCATATCAGTGGTGATACCTTTACGTTTGGCATCAAAGCAGATTCGTTGCCATCCGTGTCCTTTCGACACGCCATGACGTAACGTTGCTTCGGCAAAACGCTTGTCATCCAGCCAGCCATGGTAATGGCAATGCTCAATAGCAATATCAATGTCTTCTGGTGGGCACTGTTTCTGCGCCAGCTTTTGGCGAAGTTCCAGTTCAGAATGATCGCGGCGGGCAAGCATGCCCACCGCTAATTCTCTAGCGCTTAAAGTCAGAACACTTCGCCTTCTGGCTGCTTATCGTCTTCTTTCGCGCTTTCTTCTTTACCACTGCTCAACAACATGTCACGCAGTTTCTTGTCTAGCTCTTGAGCAAGGTGCGAGTTCTCTTTCAGGTACTTACAAGAGTTCGATTTACCCTGGCCAATTTTGTCACCGTTGTAGCTGTACCACGCGCCTGCTTTCTCAACCAGCTTGTGCTTCACGCCCAAGTCGATCAATTCGCCATAAAGGTTGATACCTTCACCGTACATGATTTGGAATTCAGCTTGTTTAAACGGTGCAGCAATCTTGTTCTTCACCACTTTTACGCGGGTGTCATTACCCACAATCTCATCGCCTTCTTTGATAGAGCCGATACGGCGAATATCAAGACGAACAGACGCGTAAAACTTCAGTGCGTTACCACCTGTAGTGGTTTCTGGGTTACCAAACATCACACCAATCTTCATACGGATCTGGTTGATGAAAATCATCAAGGTGTTGCTGTTCTTGATGTTGGCGGTCAGCTTACGCATGGCTTGAGAAAGCATACGAGCTTGGAGACCCATGTGAGAGTCACCCATTTCGCCTTCGATTTCCGCTTTTGGCGTCAATGCCGCCACGGAGTCAATGATGATAACGTCAACAGCACCTGAGCGAGTCAATGCGTCAGCAATTTCCAGAGCCTGCTCACCAGTATCTGGCTGTGAAACCAACAGGTTATCGATATCAACGCCTAGCTTGCCTGCGTAAACAGGGTCAAGGGCGTGCTCTGCATCGATGAACGCACAGGTTTTGCCCGCTTTTTGCGCTTCAGCGACAACTTGCAGCGTGAGCGTTGTTTTACCTGAAGATTCAGGACCATAGATTTCAACAATACGACCGAATGGCAAGCCACCCGCTCCCAGCGCGATATCCAGCGACAATGAACCGGTCGATACGGTTTCAATATCCATGGTGCGATCATCGCCAAGGCGCATGATCGAACCTTTACCAAATTGTTTCTCGATCTGGCCTAGAGCTGCGGCTAACGCCTTCTGTTTGTTGTCGTCCATTTGATTCTCCAACGGAAGCAATATTCGTTCAGATAACTGTTCGTTAATTGATGCTAAGTATACTGTCCATTTATACAGTGTCTAGCCCTGTGTAACATTTTTCTTTGCTTTCGTGTTACGTCTCTTATTTTTCTGCTTCGAGGTAACTCAGCAAACGACACAAACTGTGGGCAATGGTGTTTCTGCGAATTTCATACCGTGAACCATCAAACAAACAGGTTTCTGTTACAACGCCTTTCTTAGTGGCCCAGCCGAAGCACACCATGCCTACGGGTTTCTCGTCACTGCCCCCTGTCGGGCCTGCAATACCGCTTACCGCCAACGCAAAATCGGCACTGGCCGCATCAAGTGCACCCTGCGCCATTTCCGCGACCACCTCTTCACTCACTGCGCCATGAGCCGTCAAGGTTGCCTCTGACACTCCAACCAAGTCATGCTTCGCCTCGTTACTGTATGTCACGAATGCGCGTTCGAACCATGCTGAACTTCCTGCAATTTCCGTCAACATATAGGCTATCCCGCCACCTGTGCATGACTCTGCAGTGGTCACCGACTGTTGATTCTCTTTAAGTCGTTCACCGACTTTTGTCGCCAAATTCACTAACTGTTCCATGCTTCCCTCTGACGGTCATTTTTTTCAACATCTTTCAGCCATCGCGAGATCGATACTTTACCCTTTCACCGCGATTCACGTATCCTTGTTGCCTTCTCTTACCTTTGTAATTTTGCAGGCCAGAACGTGACAGTACAAGCACCCACTAATCACACGCCGATGATGCAGCAATATCTAAGAATTAAAGCTCAGCATCCCGAAGAACTTCTTTTCTATCGCATGGGTGATTTCTACGAATTGTTTTTTGACGATGCAAAGCGAGCTTCTCAACTGCTCGACATTTCATTGACTAAACGTGGTGCTTCCGCAGGCGAACCCATCCCGATGGCTGGCGTTCCTTACCATTCTGTCGAAGGTTACCTTGCGCGTCTGGTTCAGCTCGGAGAATCCGCTGCAATTTGTGAACAAATTGGCGATCCTGCCACCAGCAAAGGGCCCGTTGACCGCCAAGTGGTCCGCATCATCACCCCTGGAACCGTATCAGACGAAGCTTTGCTCAGTGAACGCGTCGATAACCTTGTTGCTGCCATTTATGCGCAAGGCGAACGTTTTGGTTACGCCACGCTAGATATTACTTCCGGTCGCTTCCTATTAAGTGAACCTGGCACCGAAGAAGAAATGCAGGCCGAGCTTCAGCGCACACGCCCCGCAGAATTGCTCTACCCTGAGGACTTTGCATTTCCCGCTCTCACCGCCATGAGTAAAGGCAGCCGCCGTCGCCCAATTTGGGAATTCGACATTGAAACGGCCAAACAACAGCTCAATCAGCAGTTCGGCACGCGCGATCTTGTTGGCTTTGGTGTTGAAAGCTGCTCGCTCGGTCTAGCTGCTGCCGGATGCTTAATGCAATACGTGAAAGACACTCAACGTACTGCTTTGCCACACATTCGCGCTTTGGTGAAAGAAAACAAAGACCATGCAGTGATTTTAGATGCTGCCACGCGCCGCAACCTTGAATTAACGCAAAATCTGTCTGGCGGGTTGGAAAATACCGTCGCCTCTGTGTTGGATAAAACCACCACCGCAATGGGCAGCCGACTGCTAAAACGTTGGCTTCATCAGCCGATGCGAGACTTTACTGTCGTCAACGCGCGCCTAGACGCCATTACGGCATTAAAAGAAACCGGGATCTATTCTGACCTCGCCACGACATTACACCCAGTCGGCGATATGGAGCGGATCTTGGCGCGTTTAGCACTGCGTTCTGCGCGTCCACGCGATATGGCAAGACTCCGCGGTGCGTTGCAGCAATTGCCAGACGTCGAGTCACTGTTAGGTGAAATCGATAACCCGTCTATTGTGCCGCTAAAAGCTGCCTGCGAACCTGTCCCTGAGTTAGTACAACTCTTGGTTGATGCGGTCGTTGAAGCACCACCTGTGGTTATTCGCGATGGTGGGGTGATTGCACCCGGCTATAACGCGGAGCTGGACGAATGGCGTGAGCTTGCCGATGGCGCGACGCGTTATCTCGACGAACTAGAGCGTCGTGAACGTGAGCAACATGATATCGACACGCTCAAGGTTGGATTCAATCAAGTCCACGGTTTCTTTATTCAAGTGAGCCGAGGCCAAAGCCACTTAGTGCCGCCTCATTACGTGCGTCGCCAAACGCTAAAGAATGCTGAGCGCTACATCATTCCCGAACTCAAAGAGCATGAAGACAAAGTGCTTAACTCGAAATCCAAAGCACTCGCATTAGAGAAAAAGCTTTGGGAAGAGTTGTTCGACATGCTGCTCCCGAACCTTGAAACGTTGCAACGCATCTCTGATGCACTCTCAACGCTTGATGTCATGGCTAACCTCGCTGAGCGCGCCGATACACTGAATTACTGTCGCCCTTCGCTGAGCGATAAACGTGGCATTGATATCACTGGGGGTCGTCACCCTGTGGTTGAACAAGTGCTGGACGCGCCGTTCATTGCCAACCCAACGTCGCTTCATCCCGATCGTCGTATGCTGATCATTACTGGCCCGAACATGGGCGGTAAATCGACCTATATGCGCCAAACCGCATTGATCACCTTGCTAGCTCATATCGGTTCTTATGTGCCAGCAGAGTCCGTCACGCTAGGGCCTGTTGATCGTATTTTCACCCGCATTGGCGCTTCCGATGATCTGGCCTCAGGCCGCTCTACCTTCATGGTGGAAATGACGGAAACGGCCAATATCCTTCACAATGCGACTGAAAATAGTTTGGTTTTGATGGATGAAATCGGCCGCGGAACCAGCACTTATGATGGTCTTTCTCTGGCTTGGGCAAGTGCGGAATGGCTGGCTGAAAGGCTAAAAGCCATGACCCTGTTCGCCACTCACTACTTTGAGTTAACCGAACTGTCAGGACAGGTTGATGGGTTGGTAAATGTTCACCTTGACGCTGTAGAGCATGGTGATGAAATTGCCTTCATGCATGCTGTTCAAGAAGGCGCTGCAAGCAAATCTTATGGTCTCGCCGTGGCGGGGCTTGCTGGTGTGCCGAAAACGGTAATCCAGCGAGCTAAAAACAAGTTACGTCAGCTAGAAGCTAGCGGACATGAAGTCGTCACGGGTGAAGCGGTTAAACCATCTGCCGCAGCGCAACTGTCACTGTTACCTGAATTGAGCGAAACAGAAAAAGCGTTAGCCGACATCGAGCCCGACAACTTAACACCAAGACAAGCGTTAGACGCACTGTATCGACTCAAAGCGCTTCTTTAAGCAACAATAACGTCTCTAGCTCTATAAAACGAAAAAGCCCCGTAAGGGGCTTTTCATTAAGCACTGAAAAGGAAAAGCAAAAAGGAGATGTGCTTAATGTTCAGTATTGAAAAGTGATTCGATATTCAGGCCTTGGTGAGTCAACATATCGCGCAGACGGCGCAAGCCTTCTACTTGAATTTGACGTACTCGCTCACGCGTCAAGCCTATCTCACGACCAACATCTTCAAGTGTTGACGCTTCATGACCCAGCAATCCGAAACGACGCGCTAACACTTCACGTTGTTTAGGGTTTAACTCTTGCAGCCAATGAACAATAGATTTCTTCATGTCATCGTCTTGCGTGGTCGTTTCCGGTCCGCCTTCTTTTTCATCAGGGATGATATCAAGAAGCGCTTTTTCGGAATCACCACCAATCGGATTGTCCACCGAACTAATGCGTTCATTTAGACGAAGCATGCGGTTTACATCTTCAACAGGCTTATCTAGCTGAAATGCGATGTCTTCTGCTGTCGGTTCATGGTCGAGTTTTTGCGCCAGCTCTCGAGCAGTACGCAAGTAAACATTCAACTCTTTAACAACATGAATAGGGAGGCGGATGGTGCGAGTTTGGTTCATGATCGCACGTTCGATGGTCTGACGAATCCACCATGTCGCATAAGTAGAAAAACGGAAGCCTCGTTCAGGGTCAAATTTCTCAACCGCACGAATTAGA
The DNA here is from genome assembly GCF_000621165.1 of Enterovibrio calviensis DSM 14347. Classification (GTDB taxonomy): domain Bacteria; phylum Pseudomonadota; class Gammaproteobacteria; order Enterobacterales; family Vibrionaceae; genus Enterovibrio; species Enterovibrio calviensis. Next base: position 9,712 of record NZ_JHZA01000009.1, read on the forward strand.
CCTAGGTTTCCCTCTTCGACGAGATCAAGCAATGCGAGACCACGGTTGGAGTAGCGTCGAGATATTTTCACCACCAAGCGGAGGTTACTCTCAATCATGCGCTTACGAGCAGCTTCATCACCACGAAGAGCACGACGGGCGTACAACACTTCTTCTTCTGCTGTCAGCAGAGGCGAATAGCCGATTTCGCTCAAGTAAAGTTGTGTCGCATCCAATGCTTTGGATGATGCAGTAAAGGATATTGATTCTTCGACGCTTTCTGTCGTTTCAGCTTCGGTATCAAGTTCCATTTGCTCGATATCAGCTTCTTCAACATTCAAATCGTCGACTTTCTTTGCGGTATTATTCTGACTCATAGCGCCTCCCAATTTTGGCATAAGCAGCAAGACAGTACAGCAACATCTGTCCCGGTTTACCGTTTCGGCAGATACCTTAACGGATTCACCGATTTTCCTTTGTAGCGAATCTCAAAATGCAACCGGACACTGTTGGTACCAGAACTACCCATTGAGGCTATTTTTTGCCCTTTTTTGACATTCTGGCGTTCCGAAACAAAAATGCGGTCGTTATGTGCATAAGCGCTCAAGTAATCATCGTTATGTTTAATGATGATCAAATTCCCATATCCGCGCAGCGCATTGCCCGCATATACCACCTTACCGTCGGCTGCCGCACTGATGCTTTGCCCACGTTTACCTGCAATATCAACCCCCTTATTTCCAAGCTCTGAGCTTGAAAAACCAGAGACAACTCGTCCACTCACTGGCCAACGCCAACTTATGGCTTTCGATTTATTTGCAGATTTATCAACAGGTGGTTTGTTTTTTGTTACAGGCTGACTGTACTCCTTCACTTTTTGCTGTTCAACATTTTTCTTATTCTGTGAAGCAGATTCCGACTTCTTTTGCGAAGCGTTTTTTTGATTATCTTTGCTCGATTTAGCAGATGATCCTGTAGTGGTTTTTGGCTTCGGTGCAACCACGACTGGCGCAGCTGCAACTGCTACAGGAGCGGCAACAACGGGAACTACAGGAACATCGCCTTTTTTACCATACGCAGGAGGCACGTACTTCTTCTGCCAAAGATTTAGGCGTTGTCCGGGGAAGATTGTGTAGGGCGCAGCAAGCTTATTCGCGCTGATTATTTCTTTAACATCACGGTCGGTCACATACGCGATATAATACAAGGTATCGCCCTTCTGAACCTCGTAATAGCTGCCTCTATAGCTGCCTCGCTCGATCCCACCGTAGTCAGGACCAACACTTGAAACGGGCGCAGGGCTGGAAACAGAGCATGCGGACAGAAATCCCAATACAGAAAGAAAAACCAGTATTTTCAACTGAATTGAAACCCCTTCCACTAATTCTTACCTATGCCAAATCACCAGCAACCAATGGGACAAAACGTACCGCTTCAATTGCTGTTGTTTCAAAATCATCACCCACACGAGTGACTTTATAGAGAACCTGATCGGTCTCACCGACAGGTACAATCAGGGATCCGCCCTCTGCGAGCTGCTCGCAAAGTGCCATTGGCATGCGTGATGCAGCGGCGGTAACGATGATGGCGTCAAAAGGGCCTTTGCTTGCCCAACCTTCCCATCCATCTCCATGTTTTGTAGAGATGTTATAAAGCTCTAGCTGTTTAAAACGGCGCTTTGCGATCATTTGAAGCTGCTTAATTCGCTCCACGGAGTAAGCATGCTCAACCAGTTGCGCTAGCACACATGTCTGAAAGCCCGAGCCCGTGCCGACTTCTAACACTCTACTGTCATAACGAAGCGCAAGCAGCTCTGTCATCTTCGCCACAATATAGGGCTGAGAAATAGTCTGACCAAACCCAATCGGCAAAGCATTATTATCATAAGCTTGATGTGCCATCGCCTCAGAAACAAAGAGATGTCGCGGCAAACGCTCGATGGCGTTAAGCACACGTTCGTCCGAAATCCCTTGCTGACGAAGTTGTTGAATAAGTGAATGCGAGTAATTCACCAATGTCACCTTTTATTGTTCCGTTGCGTATGTTGCCCAATGAGACAATGTCTCTAACGTGTCATGCGCTGTTAAATCGACCTGCAAAGGTGTCAAAGAGACACAATTGTTTTCAATCGCATGAAAATCCGTTCCTGACCCAGCGTCTTGTTTGGCGCCCGGAGGACCAATCCAATAGATAGGCTGTCCTCTCGGATCGGTTTGTTCAATCATGTCTTCAGCTCGATGACGCGCTCCAAGACGTGTTACCTGCCAGCCCTTTAAATCTTCTAGAGGACAATCAGGCACGTTGATGTTCAAAATACGATTGCGCGGCAACGGGTTCTGTTTATCAAAAAGCACCGCTTTTTTTACCACCTGCGCGGCAGTATGAAAATGCGTTGACCCACAAAGAGAGACAGCTATCGCAGGTACACCGAGGAAAAAGCCTTCTGTTGCTGCTGCAACGGTGCCGGAATAGAGTACATCATCACCCAAGTTCGCACCGTGATTGATACCCGTGATAACGAAATCCACTTTCTCTTTAATAAGAGAATTTAGCGCCATATGAACGCTATCTGTCGGCGTGCCTTGAACGGCATAGCGACGCTCACCAACCTCACGAATACGCAATGGGTTTTCGAGTGTCAGTGAGTTTGATGCGCCAGAGCGATTGCGGTCGGGCGCAACCACAGTGACCGTCGCGATTTCTGCTAACGTGTCAGCCAGTACATTGATGCCTTCAGCAAACACGCCATCGTCGTTACTGATCAATATGTGCATCAAGTTCTCCATTGGAAGTATCGTCGATGAGTTCGCGCATCACCGCGGTAGCAAAGCTTCCTGCCGGTAGTGAGAAAGACACGGTTAATGTATCTTCCTCACGCGTCCAATCCATATCTTGCGGATAGAGCATGAGTGCACGACGGTCATGTCGCATACGGTTACTGCGGATCACCGCGAGCAAGTCAGGCTCTTGGTTGATAATATTCTGTTCGAACTTACGCGCATCAGCCTCGGTTGGCAGTGCATTGTCACCGGTCATCGGGCCCGAAATCTGCCATGTGCCTTTGCTCAACCACTCATCGGCTTTGGCCGTATCTAACACCAGTTTCAACTGCTCAGCGCTATCAATCAGCATGTCACCGCGCATTGGGGTTTGTACCATGTCTGATTCAATACGAGCGGACAGCACTTGGTTGAACAGATACGAACGTGCCGCTGATAAATAGAAGCTTCGCTTACTCTTATCACGCACTTGAAACTTGTTTTGTCCCCACTCGCGTGCTGATACGACGTTGTTCCCATTGCGCCCAAAGCGCTGGCTGCCAAAATAGTTTGGTACACCTTGGTCGCGAATGCTGGCGAGACGTGCTTCAATCTCATCATCACTATTGAAATCTGTGATCACTAGCGAGAAGCGGTTGCCAATCAAATCGCCTGGGCGCAGCTTTTTGTCATGACGAGTGGTCTCTAAAATCGCATCAATGCCTTCGTGTGTTTCAACAAACTCGGTCAAATCAGGATCAGGTTGGCCCGGCAGATGCACGCTAAACCACTGCTCGGTCACGGCATGGCGATCTTTCAGTCCCGCCCAGCTCACATCACGCGATTTCACGCCACACGCTTTCGCTAACTCGTTGACGACATATTTGGTGTTTTCACCGATTTTACGGATGCGAACAAGAAAATGCTCGCCGTGACCGACGGGGGTGAAATCGAGGGTTTCGCTAACAAAGAAGTGCTCAGGCTTTGCCTTAAGGCAACCTGTCGCGGTTGGTTTACCATGCAGATAAGCCAACGAAGTCATTACATCACTCATGAGATTCCTTACGGATAATAACGACCGCTTCACAGGCAATCCCTTCTTTACGTCCGGTAAAGCCGAGTCGCTCGGTGGTCGTTGCTTTCACATTAATATTCGTGATATCCGTTTCAAGATCGTCAGCAATCGCTGCACACATGGCATCAATATGCGGTGCCATTTTCGGTGCTTGCGCCATGATGGTCACATCAAGGTTGCCAATAACATATCCCTTTGCTTTCACTTTTGCGTAAACGTCACGCAGTAAGAATCGGCTATCAGCCCCTTCCCACTCTGCATCAGTATCGGGGAAATGACGCCCAATATCACCCGCGGCAATTGCGCCTAGCAGCGCGTCACAAACAGCATGAAGGGCAACATCACCATCGGAGTGTGCAATCAAGCCTTGCTCATAAGGCACTGCGACGCCACCAATAATCACAGGGCCTTCTCCGCCAAATTTGTGTACGTCGAAACCGTGTCCAATGCGCATCATAATCTGTCCTCTTACTCTCAATCCCAGCTAGGTGCGTTGCGTTAAGAAAAACGCCGCTAATGTCAAATCTTCTGGCTGGGTGACTTTAATGTTGTCTGCGTGTCCCACGACGAGCTTAGGCATTCCGCCCGCAAATTCAATTGCAGACGCTTCGTCAGTCACCGCTAAGGATTGTTCTAACGCACTTTCCAATGCCGCCAACAATGTCGTTCTCTGGAACATTTGTGGGGTCAGTGCGTGCCATAGTTGCTCTCGAGAAACGGTATGGTCAATGTCACCTTGCGCATTGCTGCGCTTCATGGTGTCTCGCACGGGAGAAGCCAATATCGCCCCATCTTCGTGAGAGGTTGCAGCTTCGATTAACGCATCGATATCTTGATGACGTACACACGGCCGAGCCGCATCATGCACCATCACCCATTTAGCTTGGGTCGCATGCAACCCAGCGAGCACAGAATCAGCACGCTCAGCGCCACCTGTCGTCACAATCACTCTAGCGTCACTGGCTAACGACGTGGTTTGGAAGTACTCATCTTCTGCACCAATCGCCACAACGACCTTCGACACACTTGGGTGTGCAAGAAGCGCGTAAACAGTGTGCTCTAGCAAGGTTTTGTCTTGGATTGTCAGGTATTGCTTGGGGCAAGCTGCGCCCATACGTTTTCCAACACCCGCTGCTGGCACAATGGCCACAACGTCGGAAACGACGGAGCGAGGCGAGCATTGTTGTTCATTACTTGCCGGGGTAGTCATGATTCTCTTCGTTCTATAAGGGGGAGAGGGTTAATCGTTAACGATACGGAAGAAGGTTTCTCCCGGCTTGATCATGCCCAGTTCATTGCGTGCACGCTCTTCAATCGCTTCTTGTCCACGCTTGAGATCCGCAATCTCTGCGAACATTTGCTGGTTACGCTGATGCAGTTTGTCATTGGCTTGGGCGGTCGATTCTGTGACAGCACTGACGCTAAGGTAATCGTCAATTCCGTTTTTGCCCCACCAAAGGTGGTATTGGAGCCAACCGAACAAAACGATAAGCATCACTGTCAGCATTCGCATTGCGTTTCCTCCGACCCTACACACGCATATTGGATATGGCTTTGCCACGACACTCAGCACGGTAACCGAGTAATCTCAAGAACATAATAAAGAAGGGTAATATTCCCACATTCGTCATTGCCACACCAGCATGGCAACGACAAACGTGTGATTATATCTGTCAAACAGTTGAAGCTTAGCGCATGAGGGTAGCGATCACTGAGTGATGGATTCGCCGAGTATATGAATGGGGTTGGTTAACGCAGACAATAAAACCGGTAAATCTTTTGCTGCAAAGGCAAAAGTGACATCCGGATGCCCAGGGGTGTACATCAATGATTCAAAGCCAAACAGTGCTTCATCAACCAGCACTGGGACAGAAGCTGGCACGCCGAAGGGACAAACTGCACCGGGCACACAGCCAAGTACTCTGATCATTTCGTCATCTGACGCAATTGAGGGCCGCTTCCCTATGGTGGCTTTGACTTTTTTGCTGTCGAGGCGCGCGTTTTTATGCGTCAGCAGCAAAGCATGCTCTCCAGATTTAAAGGACAGAAACAGGCTTTTGGTGGGCGTCGCCGTCCAACCTAATCGCTTCCCAACTTGCTCATCGGTCGCAAAGTCCAAGATGGGTTCATGCTTCCATTGCTGATAATCCACACCACAAGCATCCAGCAGCGAGACATTGCGCTGGAAAATATCCTCAAGTACGTTTTGATTCATCCCTTACAACCCTGTTAACCATTTCAGCATCAATAAATACGCAACATAAAGCATCATCGTGGCCACCAACACATCAATCGCCTGACGCACACGAGGACGAGACAAGACAGGCGACATTTTCGCTGCCCCTAAAGAGATACCATAAAACCACACAAAAGACGCAAGCACGGTGCCGATGGCAAAAGCAATACGCTGCGAAGGCTCAAATTGACCACCAATAGACCCCAATACCACCACAGTGTCCAGATACACATGCGGGTTTAATACCGTAACCGCCAGAGCGCCAAGTACAACCGCAAACACGCCTTTTCGGCTTACCGTGTCTCCCTCGGGTACGTCGTCTTTTTCACCTTGCCAAGCACGATATAGTGACTGCAGCGCGTACGTCACCAGAAAGGCAACACCACCAATCGTTACCACATTGAGCAATATCTCGTTGCTTGCCAACATCGCACCGCCACCAAAAATCCCCAACGCAATCAAGATGGCATCACAGAGAAAACAAATAGTGGCTGTTGCAACATGGTGGTGACGACGTATGCCCTGATTAAGCACATATGCATTTTGTGCTCCTATCGGAATGATCATACTCAGTCCGAGGCCAAATCCTTGGAAAATAATTGCACTGCTCATGGCTCGACATCCTTTGACTTAGGCTCTGATGAAAGCCACACGATAAGGGCGACAAGGATGTAAGTAAAACTAATAAAATTGATGCTACATTAGATAAGCTAATATTCGAATTCAATAAAGGATACTGGGATGAAAGGACTCGATTATCGCTGGGTAGCTGCATTGGATGCGGTGATCGCCAATGGCAGTTTTGAAAAGGCTGCGGATACGCTTTTCATCACTCAGTCGGCAGTCTCTCAACGTATCAAGCAACTTGAAAAGCTGGTGGCACAGCCCGTACTGATAAGAGATAACCCGCCACAACCAACCGCTATCGGAAGGAAACTACTAGGGCTTCATCAACGCGTTCAACTGTTGGAGCAAGAACTGATTCCCGAACTGATGCCAGATGGGCAATCGAGCGCGGTGACCGTGCCCATTGCTACCAATGCCGATAGTCTCGCAACCTGGCTACTTCCCGCACTGACGCCGCTCATGCAGGCACAAGCTCTTGAGCTGAGCCTAATCGTTGACGATGAAGTGCGCAGCCTCAATCGCATTCGCTCTGGTGAAGCAGTCGTAGCTATCAGCACAGAAGCGCATCCATTACATGGTTGCATAGCGCAATATCTCGGTGAAATGAAGTACTTGTGCGTATCCACACCCGATTTCAAAGATCGCTTCTTCCCTAATGGCATGAATGCTGAAACGGTCAGCAAGGCCCCCGCCGTGGTGTTCGACCGCCTTGATGACATGCACACTCTATTCGTATCTGAACGCTTCAATCTACCCACCGTCGGATGGCGCAGCCACATGGTTCGTTCGTCTGAAGCCTTTGTGAATATGGCGAAACTCGGTGTTGCCTATTGCCTCATACCCAAGCTGCAAATTGAACAAGAACTCGCAAGCGGAGAGTTAGTCGACCTGTGTCCTGGCGATGGCGTATCCCGACACCTGTATTGGCATCACTTTGCAACTGAAAGTGGCGTACTGGCGCAAATGACCAATGCATGCTTAAGTTATGCTCGACGTGTATTACCCCATTAGCTATTCGCTCTGCCCGAGAAGGTTTGGGTGTTTCGTATTTTCTCAACGTCAGGGATAATCGAGAAAGACTTGCGGTCAAACCGTGTTGAAACTGATAAAAATGGAAACTCTCCTATGAAAAAGCACCTCATTGCGACTTTGCTCGGCGCGGCAGTGACTTTGTCGCCTTTTGCCGCTATCGCGTCACCTGATTTTCCGCATTTGCAAACCGTGGGCGTGGGCGAAGTGATTGCCACTCCAGACATGGCAAATATTGACGTCGCCGTGTCACTCAACCGCACATCTGCACAAGCCGCCAAGAAAGCGTCAGACAACGCCATCGCCGCTCTCGTTGAGCGCCTTCAAAAAATGGGGATTGCAGATAAAGACATAGACAGCGCTAACCTGTCGCTACAACCTCAATACAGCTATCCCAAGAATAGCGAGCCGAAGCTCACTGGCTATCGTGCAACTCGCACAGTCACAGTCACGGTCAACGATCTCGATAACCTAAACCGTGTATTGGATGGCGCATTAGCCGACGGAATTAACCGCGTAAATGGCATCGCATTTTCTTCCAGCAAAGAAGCTGAACTAAAAGAAAAAGCCCGCATGGCAGCCATTGCTGACGCACAAGCGAAGGCAAAATCCTTAGCCAAAGGCTTTGGTGAAACCTTGGCGGGCGTTTGGGAGATCCGTTACGTCGATCAATCGCCGATTCGCCCAGTGATGATGCGCATGGCAGAGGCTGCAGCTGACGTAAGCGCGACTTACAAAGACGCGGAAATCACCATCCGAGATCGTGTCGACGTTGTCTATGCGCTAGGGGAATAGTCGCGGAGTCGCCAACAAAGAACAGACAACAGACAAAAAAATAAGGCCGCTAATGCGGCCTTATTAATGGGCGGAAGACGGTTTGAGGGGGAACAAACGCGTCAACCCAAATTAGTGAAGAATACGCGCACGCAAGGTGCCATCGATCGCTTTTAGCTTCTCAAGGGCCTTCTCTGAATGCTCCGTTTCCACATCGATAACCACATAACCAAACTCTGCGTTAGTTTGCAGATACTGAGCAGCAATGTTGATGCCCTCTTCAGCGAAGATGGTGTTGATCTTGGTTAGGATGCCAGGCTTGTTTTGGTGAATGTGAAGCAAACGTGATGTGCCGCTATGCTCTGGCAGAGACACTTCAGGGAAATTCACACACGACAAGGTTGAACCATTGTCGGAATATTTCACCATTTTACCTGCGACTTCGATACCGATGTTTTCCTGCGCTTCTTGCGTAGAACCACCGATATGTGGCGTCAGAATAACGTTATCAAAGGCTTGTAACGGCGACATGAATGGGTCGCTGTTTGTTTTTGGTTCAGTTGGGAATACATCAATTGCTGCACCGCCAATGTGACCACTTTCCAGTGCACCGCATAGCGCATCGATATCCACCACAGTGCCGCGAGCGGCGTTGATGAATACAGCACCAGGCTTCATGCGAGCAAACTCTTCGCTACCCATCATGTCTTGCGTAGATGCGGTTTCTGGCACATGTAAGGTAATCACGTCACTCTTGTTCAGCAGCTCTGACATCGACGCCACTTGCTGCGCATTACCAAGAGATAGCTTGTTTTCAATATCATAGAAGAAAACACGCATACCAAGGTTTTCCGCAAGAATACCAAGCTGAGTACCAATGTGGCCGTAACCGATAATGCCGAGGTTTTTACCACGCGCTTCAAAAGAACGGTCAGCAGACTTCATCCACTCACCACGGTGCGCCTGAGCATTTTTCGCAGGAATACCGCGAAGAAGAAGAAGGATCTCACCTAGCACTAATTCTGCAACGCTACGAGTATTTGAGAAAGGTGCGTTGAAAACAGGGATACCACGCTTTGCAGCAGCAGTCAGGCTGACTTGGTTAGTACCAATGCAGAAACAACCAACAGCAATCAGCTTCTTTGCTTTTTCAAAGACTTTTTCAGTCAGCTGAGTGCGAGAACGAATGCCAACAATGTGAGCATCAGCAATTGCTGCTTCTAGCTCTTCACCCGCCAATGACCCTTTGTGATACTCAATATTGGTGTAACCAGAGCTTTGCAGCACTTCTAATGCAGTTGGGTGGACGCCTTCAAGAAGAAGGATTTTTATTTTGTCTTTATCAAGCGACACTTTAGCCATGTGGTTCTCATCCTTAAAAACAAACCAGAATTACAAAAATTGGTTTTGCCATCCGAGTGGCTGAGGGCTTCGATCAAACCTGGGCTAGATTGAACATTTATCAACCAAAGTGGTCATGAACGCCTCACAATTAGTGACTAAGGTAACAAAAAGTTGTTCGAAAGGGTAAGAATATTACGTTATAAAAGCGAAAAAAAACGGCACCTAAAAGGCGCCGCTAACTTATTGAGTTCCTTGAACGCAAACGTTTGGCTTTCGTGGCAAAAAAATGCAGAAAGGTAAGGGTTTGCCCGTCAAAGAGAATTTAGCTTTTCACAACGCCGTTTGGTGTGCCTTCTAGCACCACATCAGCACCGCGATTTGCAAATAGACCCACAGTCACCACACCAGCAATACCATTGATGGTATCTTCTAATTGCTTCGCATCAGTGATTTGAAGATTGTGCACGTCAAGAATCATGTTGCCATTGTCAGTCACGCAGCCTTCACGGTAGCAAGGGTCACCACCAAGCTTAACCAGTTCGCGAGCAACATAAGAACGCGCCATTGGGATCACTTCAACCGGCAATGGGAATTGGCCCAGAACATCGACCTTCTTGGTGTCATCAATAATGCAGATAAATTTCTCTGCAATGGCTGCGACAATCTTCTCACGCGTCAGCGCCGCGCCGCCGCCTTTGATCATGTCATTGCTTGGGTTGATTTCGTCTGCACCGTCCACGTAGATATCCAAGCTCGCCACTTCATTGGCGTCAAGCACAGGAATACCAATCTTCTCAAGGCGCTCAGTCGATGCGACAGAACTCGACACCGCACCTTTGATTTGCTCTTTCATGGTTTCAAGGGCATCAATGAAGTGATTCACGGTTGAGCCTGTACCTACGCCGACAATGCTGCCTTTGGTAACATATTCCAACGCAGCCCAGCCAGCCGCTTTCTTCATTTCATCCTGAGTCATGAGGATCTCCTGCTAATTTAGGGGGAAAAACGCGAGGCCGATTATACAGAACTGATTACATAAGGTGGGGATTTTTGCGTACCAAGATCCCGTTCCTGCTTATCTGATCCAATTCCATCATACCGACCAGTGCCAATGTCGCGATGGCGTTAATATTTCAGGAAGCGGCACGTCCCATGCTTCAATCGGAAGGGCATCAACTTGCTGACAATCATGGGCAACGCCCAAGGGTTTTGCGCCTTGCTGTGTCTCGTACCAAGGCGCAAGGGTGCGATCATAATACCCCCCGCCCATTCCCAAGCGTTGACCGGTTTGATCAAACGCCACTAGCGGCGTGCAGATCAGATCCAGCTTGTCGACGGGCAACACATCTCGCACATCCAGTTTAGGCTCTAAAATGCCATATCGATTGGGTAAGAGAATGGATTGCTGATGGTAATGGAGGAAGAGTAAATGCCCAGCGCTGAAAGGGTGAAGCACTGGCAAGTACACTGACTTGCCAGTAATCCAACAATGCTCAATCAAGGGTGTTGTATCGATTTCACCGTCCACCGACAGATACAGGGCAATATGCTTAGCTTGGCTGACTGAGTCAGATTGCTGAAAGCGCATCAGTAATTGCGCAGCAGCGTATTGCTGATCTTGTTCGGATAGAGAGCGACGTTGGTGGCGGATATGCTTGCGTAGCGCTTGGCGCTGATCGGAAGTGCTCACTGGCATCGGGCTGTCCTTGCCGTTTGCTGAATGGTCTATCTAAGAAGGGATGGCCCCGGAGTGCCGTTGGGGATCTTACGCCCTTGAACCCTGCGGTTCAAGGCGGATGGGCAGAACAGACCGTAGGCTTCTCGGTACGAGCCGAGCTTGCACAAAAGCCTGTAACAACTCACCCTTAGATGTGCTTATCGGCTCAGGGACTCAGATCCACTGACGCACACTCCAGGGTCAAACAGGTAAAGCCCTTAGGCTTTCGACGCGCTGTGTTTCAACAACGCCTCTTCAATCGTTTGCTGCAACAGCGTAATACGCTGTTCCATGTCATTCTTTTCGTCGACACTTTTTTGTCTTTCTGCCAACAATTCGTAGCAGACATTCAGTGCCGCAATGGTGAGCAACTGCTCTGTATTCGTTACTTTAGTGCGCCCAGACAATTCATGCAACCGTTGATCAAAGTCGTTCGCTGCTTCAATCAATGCTTCTTCCTGCCCTGCTGGACAGTTAACGCGCATCGTCTTGCCTAGGATTTGAATTTCAACAGCCTGCGTAGTCATGTTCTTTTTGAGCTCCCTTCAAAGTGCGATGTCGCACCCTGACGTAACGGGCACAAACTATAGAAAATGGCAGATTAAACTGCAAGTTTATCCTAATGTCTTGTGTCTCTCGATGCACTGATTACACGAAAAGTCGTCAATGTGATGAAAATCAGAGCTATTTTGAAAATCTGAAACACGTTTCCGTGGGCATACATGGACTTTTTAGGTTGAGATGTTCAGTGACATTGCGCTAAGTGGTAGCATACGGCAAGAAATTAACGGCATCCAAGGTGGCCCTCGTGACCCAAGTAACTTTACCCGAATACAGCATCATCGCTACCACTTTAAAATCCGACAGCTTGGCGGTGACTCCCGCTGAAATGCAAGGTTTGCTTTGCGGTATGCTTTGCGGTGGACTCGACCCAGAACTCGGCAATTGGATGCCAATGCTTTATGACTACACCAATGACGGTGCTGGTTGGCCGCATGAATCAAAAACGCTAGCTGCAACTTCTCTCGGCATTGCAAATACACAACTACACTCAGGCCAAATGGACTTCGATCCTCTACTGCCTGATGAAAACGTCGATCTCATGGAGCGAGCAGACGGCTTGTCTGAGTGGGTTAATGCCTTTATCGCCGGTGTGGGCCTTGCTGGTGTCAGCGCAGGTAAGCTATCTGACGATGCCAAAGAAGTGCTTGCTGATTTGTCTGAAATCGCCCAACTTGGCATTGATGAAGACGAAGATTTGGAAGAACAAGCGCTGCTGCTTGAGCAAGTGATTGAGCACGTTCGTGTATGCGCCATGACCTTGCACATTGAGCTCGGTGCCAAAGCCCAAGACGATGAAGATGCAAAGCCAACGCTGCATTAATGGCGCGTTAACGCCAACGCATCACGAAGAATCAATAAGCCGTTGTTATCAGAAACAACCGTTGGAGTAAGGCAGGGAATGGACGCAACAGCGCCGTCAACACACACCTATGATGTGATCATCGCCGGAGGCGCAATGGCCGGTGCCACGCTTGCACTCGCCATAGAGCGTTTAACGCAGGCTCAACTGTCCGTTGCCGTGGTGGAAGCTGCCATCCCTGACAATGCACACCCTGGATATGATGCGCGAAGCATTGCGCTTTCGTATGGCAGTTGCCAATTGCTGGAACAACTCGGTATTTGGCAAAAAGTCGCCCCATTCGCCACGGCAATCAACACCATTCATGTTTCTGATCGCGGCCATTTCGGCCTCACCGAAATGAACGCTCGCAAGGAAGGCTTGCCCTACTTGGGCAATGTCATTGAATTAGCCGACGCAGGTCGTGTGTTCCATCAAGCCCTGCATCAAGCCAAAAACATCACCTTGTACTGCCCATCTTTCGTCACTGAATTGCGCCGTGAAACCGACAAGGTCTCGATAACGCTCAACGACGGACAAGTGCTAACCACCAAGTTAATGGTTGCTGCCGACGGCGCACTCTCATCGTGTTGTGACATGGTAGGCATTGCGCGTCACGAACATGATTTTGAGCAGGTCGCCTTGATTGCCAACGTGACCACATCATTGCCTCACCAAGGCAAAGCCTTTGAGCGTTTTACCGAAACGGGCCCTGTCGCATTACTGCCGATGTCTGAAGGTCGCAGCTCACTGGTATGGTGCGTTAAACCGCATCAAGCCGACGATCTGCTTGCGCTTTCTGATGGTGAGTTCACTGACAAGCTTCAACACATGTTTGGCTGGCGCCTTGGTCAACTTCTGCATGTTGGGCAGCGCAGCAGCTATCCGCTGATTCTACGCCAAGCCACGCAGCTTGTGAGCCACCGTTTTGCTGTTGTAGGAAACGCGGCACAAACGCTTCACCCTATTGCTGGCCAAGGTTTCAATCTTGGGCTTCGCGACGTGGTGACCTTGGCAGAAGAAATTGCACAGGCACATAACGAACACCAAGACGGCGGTAACATGATGATGCTTCAGCGTTATCTGCATCGTCGAGAACCAGACAGAGACGCGACCGTCGCCATGACATCAGGGCTTGTTCATGGTTTTTCCAACACGTCTGCGCCACTCATTGTTGGGCGCAATTTAGGACTGGCGGCCATGTCCGTCTTTAGCGGATTAAAAGCGCCATTGCTAACGCGCGCAATGGGGCTGGTAGAACGATAATGAAAATGACAAACGTAGACATCGCCATTATTGGTGGCGGCATGGTGGGATTAACACTGGCGGCAGCCCTCGCAGACAGCGACCTTCGCATTGCGGTGATTGAAGGGAAAATGCCAGACACCGATCTGCCTCCCCTTCCCGACCTGCGTGTTTCTGCACTCAGCCGAGCCAGCGAAAACATCTTAAAAAACGTGGGTGCATGGGACGGGATAACGTCTCGACGCAGCAGCCCATATCAAAAGATGTCGGTATGGGAGCAAGACAGCTTTGGCGCGATTGATTTTGATGCCATGGACATGGGTCAGCCTAACCTCGGCTATATCGTAGAAAACCGTGTTATCCAACTGTCATTGTTTGAACGCATCAAGCAGCAGCACAATGTCACCCTATTTTGCCCAGACAAATGCGCGAGCCTGATGTTCGGTGAAACCGAAGCATGGCTAACGCTCGATTCCGGCAACGCCATTACCGCGAAGCTGGTGGTCGGTGCTGATGGCGCAAACTCATGGGTACGAAACCAGCTTTCGATTCCACTCACGCATTGGGATTACGGGCATAGCGCACTCGTCGCTAACATTCGCACGGCAGAGCCTCATGGCGGCGTTGCTCGTCAAATATTCACACCAGATGGCCCATTAGCGTTCTTGCCACTCTCAGACCCACACCTTTGCTCTATTGTATGGTCACAATCCCCTGAGCTTGCAGACCAGCGCTGCAGCATGTCAGATGAAGACTTTAACAAAGCACTGACTGCTGCATTTGATACTCGATTAGGGCTTTGCTCTGTAGAAGGCCAACGCGCTGCATTTCCTTTGAAGATGCGTTACGCCCGCGACTTCGTGGTCGATCGCGTCGCGCTCATCGGGGATGCTGCTCACACGATTCACCCGTTGGCAGGCCAAGGGGTAAATCTCGGGTTGTTAGATGCCACCAGCTTGGCGCAGGAATTAGTGCGCTTGCATGAAGAAGGCAAAGACATTGGCGAGAAAGCCAACCTTCGCGGTTTTGAACGCTGGCGCAAAGCCGAAGCGGCTCACATGATTGCTGCCATGCAAGGGTTTCGCGATATTTTCTCAGGAGAGAACCCTGCTAAGAAACTGTTCCGTGGCATTGGTTTAATGGCAGCGGCGACGCTACCGGGTATCAAAACACAGTTTATTAAAAGAGCTTTGGGCTTGAGTGGGGATTTGCCAGATCTGGCGAAGAAATAAGGTACTGGGTACTGCAAAATGTTGTTGAAGGCCTAAGAGACGATAAAGATTTTCGCTTTCGCTCTTCGTAGGATCTAGGACCTTCTTTTCCTAGGTCCTGCTCTTCCTAGGTCCTTACATTCCCTATCCGACAAACAAAAAAACGGCTCCCGAGGGAGCCGTTTTCATATCTAAATCAGCTTATCGCCGACTGAATGAAGTGCTAAGCGATTACGCTTGGCCTTTAACTTCTTTCAGACCGTTGAAAGGTGCGCGTTCGCCCAGAGCTTCTTCGATACGGATAAGTTGGTTGTACTTAGCAACACGGTCAGAACGGCTCATAGAACCAGTCTTGATTTGGCCTGCAGCAGTACCAACAGCTAGGTCAGCGATAGTTGCATCTTCAGTTTCACCTGAACGGTGAGAGATAACTGCAGTGAAACCAGCGTCTTTAGCCATCTTGATCGCAGCCAAAGTTTCAGTTAGAGAACCGATTTGGTTGAACTTGATCAGGATAGAGTTAGTGATGCCTTCTTCGATACCGCGAGCAAGGATCTTAGTGTTAGTAACGAATAGATCGTCACCTACTAGTTGAATTTTGTCGCCTAGAAGCTCAGTTTGGTGTTTGAAACCAGTCCAATCAGACTCGTCCAGACCGTCTTCGATAGAAACGATTGGGAATTGCTCAACTAGACCAGCAAGGTAGTGGTTGAACTCTTCAGCGGTGAAGGTTTTGCCTTCGCCTTTCATGTTGTAGATGCCAGCTTCTTTGTCGAAGAACTCAGATGCTGCACAGTCCATAGCAAGAGTGATGTCTTTGCCTAGCTCGTAACCAGCAGCTGCAACAGCTTCTGCGATAACTTCTAGCGCTTCAGCGTTAGATTTAAGGTTAGGAGCGAAACCGCCTTCATCACCAACTGCAGTGTTGTAGCCTTTAGACTTCAATACTTTCGCTAGGTTGTGGAATACTTCAGCGCCCATGCGAACAGCTTCTTTCAAAGTTGCAGCGCCAACTGGCTGAATCATGAACTCTTGGATGTCAACGTTGTTGTCAGCGTGCTCGCCACCGTTGATGATGTTCATCATTGGTAGTGGCATAGAGAACTGACCAGCAGTGCCGTTTAGCTCAGCAATGTGCTCGTACAGTGGCATGCCTTTAGCAGCAGCTGCTGCTTTAGCGTTCGCTAGAGATACCGCTAGGATTGCGTTAGCACCGAACTTAGATTTGTTCTCAGTACCGTCCAAGTCGATCATGATTTGGTCGATTTCTGCTTGGTTTGTCGCGTCTTTACCTTCAAGAGCGTTAGCGATTTCGCCGTTTACTGCGCCGATTGCTTTAAGTACGCCTTTGCCTAGGAAACGAGCTTTGTCGCCGTCACGTAGTTCAAGAGCTTCGCGAGAGCCGGTAGATGCGCCAGATGGAGCAGCTGCCATACCAACGAAGCCACCTTCTAGGTGAACTTCTGCTTCTACAGTTGGGTTACCGCGTGAATCGATAATTTCACGACCTAGAACTTTAACGATCTTAGACATTGTGTTTCCTCTCGTATGTCATATAGCTTAAAAATGCGAAAAAAGCGGCTGCACTACCTTCGCAACCGCCTCTTGTTCTCAGTTACAGCTCGCCACGCTGATTTTTACCTGCCGCAGCAACAAAACCTTCAAACAAAGGATGTCCGTCACGTGGCGTAGAGGTAAATTCAGGGTGGAACTGGCACGCCACAAACCATGGGTGCTCAGGGTTTTCAATAATTTCAACCAGCTTCTTGTCCGCTGACAGACCAGATACAACTAAGCCTGCTTCTTCAAGCTGCGGACGCAGCACGTTGTTGACTTCATAGCGGTGACGGTGGCGTTCATGGATAGACGCATTACCGTATAGCTCACGCGCTTTGGTGCCGTCTTTCAAGTGACATAGCTGTGCGCCAAGACGCATGGTGCCACCCAAGTCAGATTTCTCTGTACGCGCTTCAACCTTACCTTCGCCGTCGACCCACTCAGTGATCAGGCCAACAACTGGGAATTTGCTTTCTTTATTGAACTCAGTAGAGTTCGCGCCTTCCATGCCAACAACGTTGCGTGCGTATTCGATCAACGCCACTTGCATGCCGAGGCAGATACCCAAGTAAGGAATTTTGTTTTCGCGTGCGAATTTCGCTGCCAGAATCTTGCCTTCAACGCCACGATCGCCGAAACCACCCGGTACTAGAATTGCATCTAGACCCAGTAATGCTTCATCGCCTTTGCTTTCTACGTCTTGAGAGTCAACATACTTGATGTTCACGGTTAGACGGTTTTTTAGGCCAGCGTGCTTCAGTGCTTCGTTGACAGACTTGTATGCGTCTGGCAGTTCGATGTACTTACCAACCATACCGATAGTGACTTCACCGGTCGGGTTCGCTTCTTCAAAAATAACTTGTTCCCACTCAGACAAATCTGCTTGAGGCGCCGTGATACCAAAACGCTGACAAACCAAATCGTCCAGGCCTTGTGAACGGATCAGTGAAGGGATTTTGTAGATAGAATCCACGTCCTTCATTGAAATAACGGCTTTTTCTTGCACGTTACAGAACAGGGCAATCTTAGAACGTTCGTTTGCAGGGATCACACGGTCGCTACGGCAAACCAGAATGTCTGGCTGAATACCGATAGACAGCAGCTCTTTAACAGAGTGTTGAGTAGGTTTGGTTTTCACTTCACCTGCCGCAGCAAGGTAAGGAACCAAAGTCAGGTGCATGAACATGGTGCGTTCGCGACCAAGTTCTACCGCCAATTGACGGATAGCTTCTAGGAATGGCAATGACTCGATATCACCAACAGTACCGCCGATTTCAACGATAGCCACGTCGTGACCTTCGCCGCCAGCAAGCACGCGCTCTTTAATCGAGTTAGTGATATGTGGGATAACCTGAATGGTTGCACCCAAGTAGTCGCCGCGGCGCTCTTTGCGCAATACATCGGCGTATACACGACCAGACGTAAAGTTATTGCGCTTAGTCATCTTGGTACGGATGAAACGCTCGTAGTGACCCAAATCTAGGTCGGTTTCTGCACCGTCTTCCGTAACGAATACTTCACCGTGCTGGGTTGGGCTCATCGTGCCCGGATCCAAGTTGATGTAAGGGTCGAGCTTCATCATGGTCACGTTAAGACCACGTGCTTCTAAAATCGCTGCCAAAGACGCTGCAGCAATACCCTTACCGAGGGAGGAAACCACCCCGCCAGTTACAAAAATGTAATTCGTTGTCATGCTAAACCTGAGAGTTGGATTTAGGGGAAATATTGGAAATCTGGACGGGACGACATGTTACCAGAGCCCGAAACTTCCCACAACGTGAAAACTATCACACAGCCGAACGTTTTTTTTTGTCGTAAATCAATGGAGTGATTTACACAGCTTTGTTGCCTTCGTCACGTTTCACTTCTTGCCAGAGATTTTCTAGCTCATCTGTCTGACTTTCCTGCAAGTTTTTACCATTTTCGCGTAATTTCATTTCAATTTGACGAAAACGCTTTTCGAATTTTAAATTCGCTTTTCTTAATGCACTTTCGGGATTTGTCCCAACATGGCGAGCTAAATTCACCACGGCAAACAACAAGTCGCCTACTTCTTCATCAACACGCGCTTGATTAACGTCCACCATCAAGGCTTCTTCCATGACTTCTTCAAGCTCTTCTTGCACTTTTTCAGCCACAGGGCCAATCGCATCCCAATCGAACCCGACGCTGGCGCAACGTTTTTGAATCTTGGTTGCTCTGCCTAACGCAGGCAATGCGTTCGGCACATCGTCTAAGAGACTCAAGGTTGCATCTGGGGCTGCTTTTTGAGCACGCTCTTGTGCTTTTATGCCTTCCCAATCTGCTGACTGGAGTGGATTGCCATCCGCGTCTTTCTCACCAAACACATGCGGGTGACGACGCACCAATTTGTCACAGATAGCCCCAACGACATCGTCAAAATCAAAGTCGCCCTGCTCTTTACCGAGTTGACTATAGAACACGATTTGGAACAGGAGATCGCCGAGTTCATCACGCACATCCGCCCAATCTTGGCGTTCAATCGCATCCACGGTCTCGAAAGTTTCTTCGATGGTGTAAGGAATTATGGAATCAAACGTCTGCTTTTTATCCCACGGACAGCCATTTTTCGGGTCTCGTAGGGTCGCCATAATTTCTAATAATTCTTGCATTCGCGACATTTTTTTCATGTCTATTTGCCCGCTGTCAGTGTGTCAAAACGTGTTGTGATGGCCTCGGAGTCAGGTTCTAGCTTCCAAGCTCTTACCCCTTATTTTCCTGCCATTTAACAACACGCGTTCAATAACAAAAAGGGAAAGCCGAGGCTCTCCCTTTTTAAACCGAATATTTTCACTCAGTCTTCGAACTCAGTGAAGTCGTTTGGCTTCGTGCACATCGCGCACTTGTTCGAGTCGAGAGATCACTCGGCTCAGCACTTCTAAATCACTCAGTTCCAGATCGAAGTCCATGATCGACATGTTTTGCTTGTAGTCGACACGGCTTTGCATGCCTGCCACTTTCACTTTGTCATTGGTCAGTACGTTAGTTAGGTCTTTGATTAAACCGTTACGCTCTGACGCCAACACGCGAACCGTGATTTGGTAGTTACCCACAAATCCGCCGCCCCATACCGTATCGATAATACGTTCTGGTGCATGATGGCGAAGCTCAGATAATTGATCACAGTCCGAACGGTGAACCGAGATACCCCGCCCCTGCGTCACATAACCTTCAATCGCATCACCAGGGATCGGCTGACAGCAACGTGCAAGATGGGTCATCAGGTTATCAACCCCTTCAACCACCACCGCATCACGGCGAGGTTTTTTCGGCGCTGACGAGGTTTCGGCTTGTTCGAGTTTTTCGCGGAGCTGCTGGTCTTCTTGTGCCTTGGTCGGTTTATTGACCAAGGAATTGATGTAATTGACCACTTGGTTGATGCGCAAGTCGCCACTGCCAACACCGGCATACACTTCTTCCAAGCTGTTCATGTTGAAGCGTTTCATCGCCAGCGAGGCATCTTTGCTCACCGCGCCAATTTTCGCCAGTTCGGCATCGAGGATCTCTTTGCCCGCAATCATGTTCTTTTCACGTGATTGCTTGCGGAACCATGCATTGATTTTGGCGCGAGCACGGCCTGAATTGACGAAACCCAAGCTTGGATTTAGCCAGTCACGCGAAGGGTTCGGCTCTTTCTGGGTGATGATCTCGACTTGATCGCCCATTTGCAGGTGGTAAGTGAACGGCACAATGCGCCCTTCCACTTTGGTACCAATACAACGGTGACCCACTTCGGAGTGGATGTGGTAAGCGAAATCGAGCGGCGTAGCGCCGATAGGCAAATCGACCACATCACCTTTTGGTGTAAAGGCATAAACACGATCATCAAAGACTTGGCTACGAAGCTCATCGAGCATTTCACCCGAGTCAGACATCTCTTCTTGCCATGCCAACAGTTTGCGTAGCCAGGTGATTTTCTCATCGTAGCCACTGCGTCCGCCCGCGGATGCACCTTCTTTGTATTTCCAGTGCGCCGCTACGCCAAGCTCAGCATCATCATGCATTTGCTTGGTGCGGATTTGGATTTCAACGGTTTTCCCTTCAGGGCCGAGCACCACGGTGTGGATAGACTGATAACCATTGGGCTTCGGGTTGGCGACATAGTCGTCGAATTCTTTTGGAAGGTGGCGATATTTGGTATGCACCACACCCAATGCGGCGTAGCAATCTTGTAGTTGGTCAGCAATGATACGCACGGCACGTACATCAAAAAGCTCATCAAAATCGAGGCTCTTCTTCTGCATTTTCCGCCAGATGCTATAGATGTGCTTAGGGCGACCATACACCTGTGCATTGATGTTGGACGCGCCCATCGCCTGCTGCAAGTCAGTCACGAAGGTATCAATGTACTCTTCGCGATCGATACGGCGTTCTGCCAGTTGCTTGGCAATTTGCTTGTAGATGCCCGAATGCTGATAACGGAAGGTATAGTCTTCAATTTCCCATTTGAGCTGACCGATACCCAAGCGGTTAGCCAGTGGTGCGTAGATGTTTGCACATTCTTTCGCGACAGCCTGACGAACGTCATCTGGCTCATTTTTCACTTCACGCAGGTAGCTAATTCGCTCAGCCAACTTGATCACGACGCAGCGGAAATCATCAACCATCGAGAGCAACATGCGGCGCACATTATCCACTTGGGCTGCGGTGGCTTCTTCATTGTTGGAGTTCAAATGGCGAATCGACGCCATCTCTTGCACACCATCGACCAATTTGGCGATGTTGCTGCCGTAGCGTTCTTTCAGCGCTTCTTGTGTTAACAGGCCATCTTCCACTACAGGGAAAAGCAGCGCTGCGATCAAGGTTTCCTTGTCCATGCTAAGAGTGACAAGAATTTCAATCATCTCGCGGCCAAACCACAGAGATTGAGCCAGCGTTTGCTCATCGCCCAATGATTGGCAGTCATAGTAAGCGTCAATCAGTGCTTGTGAGACATCCGCATCTTGGGCTAGGCCATCTACCCAGCGTTCTAGCAAGAAATCTTTATTGTCATTTAGGTGCGCGCCACGAATTGCGACCATTTCACTGTCCTGTTTGTTCTAGTCCATATACACAAACCGCCTCGAGTGCCTGTTCCATGAACAAGGAAGAGGTTTGAGTATATAAACCAGCAACCCTCATGGTTGCTGGTATTCTGCCACCTAAGCCTTTTTGATGAACAACGCCATCGACTCTAAGTGCCCAGTGTGCGGAAACATGTCCAACATGCCCAATCTCGCTAAGGTGTATCCACGCTCTAGCAAGGCTTGGCTGTCTCTTGCTAAGGTTGCAGGGTTACACGAAACATACACAACACGCTCAGCCCCAGATTGTGCCACATAAGGCATAACCCCTAAAGCACCAGCACGTGCTGGATCGAGCAAAACTTTGCTATAGCGCTGTTTACCCCAATCACTGCCAGCAGCATCCAGCTCAAGGTTGGCATGATAGAAAGACGCATTGCCTAAGCCATTGCGCTTCGCGTTTTCGCTCGCTCGTTGCACCATGTCGTCCACGCCTTCAACGCCAACCACCGATGCCACTTGTGTTGCTATCGGCAGACTGAAGTTGCCTAGACCACAGAACAAATCAAGAATGTTATCGTCATCGCTCAGTGCCAACCAATCGAGCGCTTGCGCAATCATTTTCTGGTTGATATCGGCATTCACTTGAATGAAGTCTTGAGGTTCAAACGCCAACGTCAAGGTATCTAGCGAGTAATGCGGTGACTCGCCACTGAGTCGCTCTGCGTCAGCATCGGCTTGTTGCACATACAAAATCAACGCTTGTTCGTCTGCGAACTGCTTGAGGCTCGCCACGTCTTCATCATGCAAAGGCTTCACCGCACGAACAAACAGGACGCGTCCGGCATCCGAGCCCACCAGCTCGATGTGCCCAATAATGCGTCGACCACGCAGACCATCCAATAGGGCATAAACCTTTGGAAGCAGCGAATCGAGATCGGTATCCAATACCGGGCAATGCGTTACGGTGACAATGTCTTTTGAGCTTCGTTGACGGAAGCCCATTTCGAGTTTTCCATCTTTGCTAATTTTTACGCTCAAGCGCACACGACGGCGATAGCCCAAATCCTCTGAGCGCACTGGCGCATCTTGCGTTAAATCCGCAGCAGCGAATTTTTTCATCAATTGAGAAAGCGTTTCTTGCTTTGCTTCGATCTGAGCGTCATGCGCTAAGTGCTGCAAGTTGCAGCCTCCGCATCGGCCATAATGCTGACAAAATGGCTTCACACGTTCAGCGCTTGGCTTGCTCACTTTGATCAATTTGGCGCGCGCAAACTGTCGCTTATCTTCCGTCACCTGCACCACGACATCTTCGCCCGGTAGCGCGCCAGCAATAAACACCGGCTTTTTGCCGTCAAAGGCTACGCCATCGCCTTGGTGATCAAGACGCTCAACGCTCATCGCCTTGTGTTTGGTATCGAGACTTTTTTTCTGCGGCTTAAAAAAACGCGCCATGTTGGTATTCCAATGTCGGCCGTCATCACTTTTTCTCCGTGATCACAGCAGTGAATCATATATTGGCGAACAGCGTGTTGTGATAACCTGCTGAATTCTCGCCGACAGCTTTGGTGTACAGCCGAACCAAGGATTAGAATGTAACCCTAGGTACGTCGTGAATTAGGTACGTCATGAAAATGGCGGCAATTCTCCCACAGAACAAACAGCATGACCAAATACGGACTTCGCGCCAGAGTAATTACCCTTACCATTGCACCGACTCTGATCATCGGCATTTTACTGAGTGCCTATTTTATCAAAAACCGCTATCAAGAGCTGGAACAGCAATTGAGCGTGGCGGGTCAGGCAATCATAGAGCCACTAGCAATTGCTAGTGAAATCGGCCTTTCTAACGAAAGCCGTGAAAACGTGCGTCGTCTCATCGGCCACACTCACCGGCAGCACAGTCAATATATTCGAAGTATCGCGGTATTTTCGGGCAAGAATGACCTCTTCGTCACCTCGAACTACCACCGCAACCTCGATTTAATGGCCGTCCCTGATGGTCAGCCCATCCCCGATCGCTTGGAAATAAGCCGACTGCAAGACACTTTGCTGTTACGTGCGCCTATTCGCGCCATCGGCAATTTCAATAACGCGCTGGCACCTGAAATGCCCATCGGCTACATCACGATGGAAATGGATTTGTCCACGGTGAAGCTCAAGCAGTATCAGGAAATCATTTCCGCCAGTGTGGTGCTCATTCTCGGCGTTATTCTATCGGGATTTTTCGCCTATCGCTTGTTGCTTGATGTCGAAACGCCAATAAAGCAAATGATCAATATGATCGACAGAATCCGTCGAGGGCATCTCGATGTTCGGATTGAAGGCAAATTATTGGGTGAGCTTGATACCTTGAAGAACGGTATCAATGCCATGGCAATCTCTTTGTCTGAATACCATTTGGAGATGCAACAGAGCATCGATCAGGCAACATCAGATTTGCGTGAAACGCTCGAACAACTTGAAATTCAAAACGTTGAATTGGATATCGCCAAGAAAAACGCGCAAGAAGCCGCACGCGTTAAATCCGAATTTCTCGCCAACATGTCTCATGAGCTGCGTACGCCGCTCAATGGTGTTATCGGCTTTACTCGCCAAATGCTCAAAACACAATTGAGTAGCAGTCAGCGCGATTACCTCCAAACCATCGAGAAATCAGCCAACAACTTGCTGACCATTATCAACGATATTCTCGACTTCTCGAAGCTAGAAGCGGGCAAATTGTTGTTGGAGAATATTCCATTTGATTTCGAAGACTCACTGGAAGAAGTCATGCGCTTGCTTGCGCCAATGGCGCACGAGAAAGGCTTGGAGCTAAACCTTCGCATTGACCCTCGCATTCCTTCAGGGGTGATTGGCGATCCCCTTCGGATTCAGCAAGTACTCACTAACTTGATTGGTAACGCCACCAAGTTTACCGAACGCGGTCATATTCGTATCAGCGTTGAACTCAAGCAACAGCGTGACGAGCAATTAGAACTGCAGTTCGTGATTCGAGATTCTGGCATCGGTATCTCCGAACGCCAGCAAGCTCAACTTTTCCAAGCATTCCGACAAGCGGATGCAAGTATCAGCCGTCGTTATGGCGGGACGGGGCTTGGCCTTGTGATCACCCAAAATCTTGTGAATCAAATGGGTGGCGACATTGGTTTTAGTAGCCGATTACATCAAGGTTCTACCTTCTGGTTTACTTTGTCGCTAATGAAAACCGACTTACCGTTGGTGCAACCTGTCGATGATCAGGCGCTTGCAGGAAGTTCGCTAATTTTGGTTGAGAGCGACCTTGAAAGTCGTCAGATCACCAGCGAGAAACTCGCTCAATTTGGCTTGAGCATTCGAAGCGTTGATGAACTGCCTGAACATTCCGATCCCGTCTCTTGTGTGATGATCTGCATTAACGCCGATGCAGTGCCCGAGCCTGATGCCTTGATTTCGCAAGCCTCTCGCGCAAAAACATTCAGTGACAAAGTGGTATTTTGCTTGCCCACGACCGAGCTCGCGCTGTCAGAACATCTCTTAAATGCGGGTGTCGATGCGTGCCTTCCTAAACCATTGTCAGTGCGTAAGCTGGTGGAACTTTTGCAAGGTGAACCACAAAGACCCAAAGCCCTGCCCGCCGTGGTTCAAACACATGTAAACAAACTGCCAATGACTGTCATGGCAGTGGATGATAACCCTGCGAACCTCAAGCTCATCGCTGCACTATTAAAAGAGCGCGTGACCAACGTGGTAACCGCGCATGATGGTAAGCACGCCGTCGAGCGAGCGCATTCGCAACGCTTTGACCTGATATTGATGGACATTCAAATGCCAGAAATGGATGGGGTAACAGCGTGTCAGGAAATTCGTCGTTCGCCTCTGAATCACCAAACACCCGTTATTGCCGTCACCGCGCATGCGATGGCAGGAGAGCGTGAGCGCTTGCTCGGTGAAGGAATGGATGACTACCTCACCAAGCCAATTGAAGAACATATTCTCGAACAAGTCCTGCACCATTGGACTCACCCACAATCTGGAGATGTGCCTTCCTACAGTCCATTGACCCATACTAATGCGGTTAGCTCATCGCTCAGTGTTGATTGGTCACAAGCTATGAAGCAAGCATCTGGCAAAGAGGCATTGGCGAAAGAAATGCTGCAAATGCTGGTGCGCTCATTTGATGAAGTGGAAGACAAAGTGAACCTGGCACTGGACGGCGATTCCATTGAACTCTGGCCTGTCATTCACAAGCTGCATGGCAGTTGCGCCTACAGCGGCGTACCTCGACTTAAAAACCTGTGCCATGAGCTAGAAACTCAGTACAAGCAAGGGGCTAACAACGAAGACCTTGAGCCGGAATTGTGCGAATTGCTTGATGAAATACGTAACATTCGGGAGCAGTCGCCACACTATCTCAACGATACGGCGTGATCATGTCGAGACAATAAAAAACGGCAGAGACGTTGCTCGTCTCTGCCGTTTTTTTATCTGCCCAACAAGCCTCAGGAATGGGATTGCACTTTGGCTAAGTTAACCGTCAGGCAAAAATACTAAGGCGCACAAATACTGGCCAACGCATTCAAACGTCGAACAGGTTCTTTCACGTACGGGTTATCTTGATCCCACGCATACCCTGCAAGAATCGAGCAAATCATCTGCTTAACCTTGGTATCAGGCCTCGGGTAGAAAATTACGTCTTGAAGTGTTCCCGTATACCAGCCTTCCACATAACAACGGAACGTATCAATTCCCTTTAAGAGAGGCTGTTCATAGTCAGCGGCCCAATCAACGTCTTCGCCGGCCAATTGGCGAGCTAACACTTCCGTGGCCAATTCCGCGGACTTCATAGCAATGGTCACGCCAGAAGAAAACACCGGATCAAGAAACTCTCCTGCGTTACCTAGTAAGGCAAATTTGTTGGTAGCCAGTGTTGATACATTGGCCGAATATCCACCAATTTGACCTGATGGATTCGGGTACTCAGCGTTCGCAAGTAACACCGCCAATCGTGGCTCCTCCGCAGCAAGCTGACGAATGGCCTCGATGTGATTGTCTGGGTAGCGCTCAAAAAACGCAGGTTCGCCAACAATTCCAAAGGAACATGTACCATTACTAAATGGGATCAGCCAGTACCACACATCGTGATGCTCAGGATGAACTGAGATGAGAATTTTATCTCTGTCATATTGAGAGTCTTCAATATTATCAACGATATGGGTAAAAATCGCCTGACGAGGAGGTAAGCATGAAGGGGTTTCAAGTTCTAATAGACGCGGTAGCACGCGTCCAAAGCCACTGGCATCAAGAATAAAATCCGCGGCCAATGTATAAGCATCGCCATTTTGATTTTTCACAATCAGCCGAGGTTTATCGCCATCCAACTCAACCGATTCAATCTCATGTTGATAGCGAATGGTGACGCCTTGACGCTCGGCGTCATCGGCAAGCACTTTATCAAACTGACCGCGCTGAACTTGGAAGGTCGTACCTATCCCGATGGAAAATTTGTCTGTGAAGTCAAAATTGACATAGCGTCCGCGATGGCTAAACGCCGCACCATTTTTAAACTGAAAGCCGGCTTGATTAACGGCATCAAGCATTCCCGCGGCTCGTATCGATTCCATGCAAGCAGGTAACAGACTTTCACCGATAGAGAAGCGTGGAAACGTGGCTTTCTCAAGCACTAGCACGTCAATGCCTTTTTGATTTAACAAAGCGGCGGCAATTGCCCCTGATGGCCCAGCACCAATAATTGCAACCTGAGTCGTTTCCATCTTCAAACAGTATCTCCTTTCAATATTCACAGAGCGTGGCGGTATTATGAATCTTGGCGAGCGCTTAGTGTCAACAAGGTATGCCCAAGACCGATATTATCCGTTTGCTCGACCACCTCAAAACCTGCTTCCTCAACAATTTGAAGGAATTCATTACAGCGGTAAAAACGACTGTTGCCGTTTGCCAAGCACGTAAAATATAGCGAAGTCGCATTCAAACTGTACGACGCGGCTTCATATTTTTGCGCATCCCAAAACAGTTCAAGAATATACACTACCGCATCCGGTGCCATGGCTTGTCTGACTCGACGAAGAATACTCAGAATTTCCATCGGCGAAAAACAATCAAGGAATTGGCTCATCCACCACACATCCGCCCCTTGTGGCAGCGCCAGTGAGGTGTTCAGTGCATCAAAAGGATGACCATGAATACGGTCTTCAAACCCTTGCTGCTTGGCGTTTTCTAGCGCCATGTTAATTTGCTTCGGCAAATCAATGATGGTGACGTCGACGTTCTCGTCATAGTGACAGCACTGCATCGCCCATTTGCCGGTATTGCCACCAATATCGAAAATTTTCTTCGGCGAACGTGCGAACACTTTTTTAAGCAGCAGCGGGAAAGAACGATCAGAGTAGAAGTGATCAAACTGGAACCAACTCTCCTTGGCCTTTTCAGGCAACTCAGACAAGCCTTCGTAAATCGTGCTCCACTCACCCAGCTCTTTCAATCCAGCAGGCTTACCTTCTTTGATGGCATCCGTAAGGTGAGCCATTGCGGCATAACAAACGTCTGCCGTGAAATCCATATTGGCGCGCGTCATGCCATCATGCAGCACAAAATGGCCAATATTCGCGAGTCGATAATGTGGTTCGTGCCAAGTCACCAACTTTGCACATAACGCCATGTCGAGCAGCACTTTAACGCCGTACTCAGACACCCCCGTGAGCTCAGAGAGACGCACTGCATCTAAGCCTTCAGTACCTGCATCATCCAGTGTTTTCAAAATACCAAGGTCACGTAACGTTCTGGCGGTATGAAAAACAATTGGCGCAAAAGCAAGCTTTTGCGCCTCGGTCTTAGCATCAAATGCGCTAATGGTATCCACATCAAAGGTGTTCAAATTAAACCTACTACTTAACATCAGTTACTTTTGAGATGCAGACAGCATTGAAAGCTTTTTACGAATGTCTACATCTAGGTTGTTGATCCAGCGATTGTAATTACGGTGAATCTTGCCATCGCTGTATTTTAAGTTGTCAGAGTCGACATAGTGAATGGAATACACCTTGTCGCTGTAATTCACGTCAATGACCGCGCTGTGAGAGCGTACAAATAATTCGCCGCGGATAACGCCAGGCTCAATCTCCGTCATCACCCATCCACGGTTTGACCCAGACTCAATAATGGCTTGCTTCACCGTCGCCGTTGGCAGGTTATACGCGATAGGGGCGTTTTCAACATTTCTGATCGGTTGCACTCGACCACAACCAACTAACAAGACAGATAAAGTAAGTAAAACCAGATATTTTTTAATTTTCACGACACACTCCTTGTTATTTCACAGGTGGGTTGATTACCTATACCGAAGATTACGATATGATCATGTATTACAACATTGATCGAAGCGTAAGAATATTGATCAATGACATAATCAACGACGTTATAGCACCTCCCATGAGTAGTATTCAATTCAATCTGCAACGACTAAATGCACTGTCACCAGGCCTTGAAAACACTGAGGCGTGGGAGAATTGGTGTCGGCAAAACCACGCTTGGCCAGAGGACGCGCCTGCACCTAGAGCAGACGCCATTCCCGCCATGATGAAGCGTAGAATGAGTCCAATCAGCAAGTTAGCGGTGCAAGTTGCCACAGAGCTTTCTCGCGATGAGCACATCGATTTTGTTGTGTTTTCAAGCCGTCATGGCGAACTGCAACGCACGGTGGCGCTGTTAAAAGACATCCAGTTGGGTGAGCCAGCTTCTCCGACAGCGTTCTCGCAATCGGTTCACAATACGGCTGCCGGCTTGTTTACCATCGCCACCAAAACTCCGGTGCCTGCAACGTCATTAGCAGCAGGAGAAGATACGTTTCACTGTGCCTTGACGGAAGCGGCGATTTATCTCAGCGAGCATCCCGATCATCGTGTACTGGTGATCGACTTTGATGCCCCTTTACCCGCACCGTATGATGAGTTTGAACAGCAAACGTTTCAGCCTTATGCATTGGGTTTGTTACTTACGAAAGGTGACGACATTCGCATTGAGCGACACCCAATGAGTGATGTTAACGGCGGCGGGATTCAAGAAAATGCCTTGCCACAAGGGCTTGCTTTCTACTCGCAGTGGCTAAATAGCGAAGCCCGTTTTTATATTGACAGTGCACGCCAATCTTGGCGCTGGAACATCGAGCGGGTAGAAAAATGATCATAGTCGTCAGCAAAGGATGGCGGGTTTTTGCTACCGGTTTTTGCTTCAGCCTGTTTGGGCTTGGCGCATTGTTGCTGACATTCCTCGTTTTTCCGGTGATGACCTTTACCGCAAAAGATCATCAAGACAGGGAAAGGCGAGTTCAACGGATCATCCAAAAAACCTTCTTGTTGTTTTGTTTGATCATGAAATACACCGGTGCGATCAATTTTCGTATTACGGGTGCAGAAAAGCTGAAGGAAGACAGAAACTGCCTGATCCTCGCCAACCACCCGAGCTTGATCGATTACGTACTCATCGCATCGCAATTACCGCAGTGTGATTGCTTGGTGAAATCGGCCATATGGCATAACCCCTTCATGAAGGGCATCGTCAAAGCCGCAGGTTATATCCCCAATAACAGCCCTGACGATCTTTTCTCACGTTGCAGTGAACGCCTCGGTAACGGCAACGTGTTGCTCATTTTCCCTGAAGGGACGCGCACCACGCCCAATGAGCGGGCAGAGTTGCAACGTGGCGCTTCACAAATTGCCGTAAGAACACAAACAGATATCCGCATCATTCATATCACCGTCACCCCCAGTTTTCTCACAAAAGAAAAGAAATGGTATCAAGTTCCAGACACGAGACCCTTTTTTCATGTGGAGGTGAAAGGTAAGATAGTCGCGAGTGAATTCACAGATTGTGATGTAACGGAAGCGACACTTGCTCGTCGGCTAAATAAAACGCTGGCATCGGCACTATTTCCAAACACTGACAATTCCAAACATCAACACTCAACATAAGAAGGCTATGGTGAATACACTACATAACGAGCTAAAAACGTTGATCATCGAGGCATTGAACCTTGAAGATCTAACTATTGACGATATTGAAACCGATGCTCCTCTCTTCGGAGAAGGACTTGGGCTTGATTCTATTGATGCCCTAGAGCTTGGGCTAGCCATTAAAAAAGCGTACAACGTGGTACTGGATGCTGATGACAGCAACACCCGCGAGCATTTTGCTTCTGTCGCTAACTTGGCTACGTTCATCTCTGCCAACAAAGCGTAAGTAAATAAATGACAGAAGTAAGCAAAACCCAAGTATTTGAACAGGTACGTGATGCTCTTGTTGAGCTGTTTGAGCTTGACCCAGCGGACATCACGCTAGAAACCCACCTGTACCAAGAACTTGATTTAGACAGTATTGATGCGGTTGATTTGGTTGTTCATCTGCAAAACCTCACAGGTAAAAAAATCAAACCTGAAGAGTTTAAATCAGTACGCACAGTACAAGATGTTGTTGATTCCGTAGTTAATCTGCTTTCTGAAGCCCAATGAGGCTACTTACCGTTTTAGCGGGCTTGCTGTTACTTGCCTATCCGCTAGCGGTATACACAGGACTATCAAACTTCGGGATGGCTCCCCTCGCACTTGTGCTCGTCATCCTTTTTGGGTTTCGCATCGCTTCTGGTCATTTAGCCAATCGTGGACCATTGAAACACCTCGCAGTCGTCACTGGCGCAATCGGTATTGTGCTCGTGTCTCTTGGGTATCTGTTTCGACAACACGATTGGCTATTGTTTTACCCGGTTGCCGTCAATAGCGTCATGCTGACAGCGTTTGCCTATAGTCTGACTCAATCTCAATCCATGATTGAACGACTCGCACGGTTGCAAGATCCCGACCTCCCACCTTCCGGTGTGCGTTATACCCGTAACGTCACCAAAATTTGGTGTGTGTTTTTTCTGGTGAATGGCAGCATTGCGTTAGCAACCTGTTTTATGCCCCTGACATCTTGGACACTCTACAACGGCTTATTAAGCTATGTTGCGGCAGGCGTTTTGTTCGGCATTGAGTTTGTGGTCAGAAAAAGGGTTCAGGCATCCTAATGTCTCTCATTCCTCTCGCACATTTGCTGGCGTGTGAACGTCCGCATGATCAACCTGTTGCGTTCAGTGATAATCACACGACAACATGGGCACAGTTTCAACATGACGTGTCATCACTTTCTGCGTATTTCGACGCCAAAGAAGAACAACGTTGGGCCTTGGCATTCGGTGACAGTTATCTGTTTGCGACCGCCTTTCTCGCGCTATGTCACGCACGGAAAAACATTGTGTTGCCCGGAAACCTCCAGCCCGGTGCGCTCAATGAACTGCGTCCGCATTTCGATGCCATTGTGCATGATGAACGTATTAAACTGCTCGCAAACACCCCTGCTATTTCTCTTCCAAACGCAGAGATAAACGCGCAAGCGAAAACGACATGCCCAACTCCGTTCGATAACGTCACGCTGACCTTGTTTACGTCAGGTTCAAGTTCGACGCCGAAGGCCATCGTGAAACAGCTCAGTCAACTCCAAGCAGAACTCAACCAACTTGAGTTTCAATGGGGAGGCACACTGTCGAACACACGCGTTCAAAGCACGGTGTCCCACCAGCACATTTACGGCTTGTTGTTCCGCGTTCTTTGGCCGTTAAGTGCAGGCCGCGCCTTCTCATGCAGTGATTTGGTTTACCCTGAACAAGTCACCGCCGCCGCGCAATCCGATGCCGTGTTAATCAGCAGCCCGGCGCTGCTAAAACGCTTGGAAGGCCAATGCAAACACGGCGAGTACCGTGCGGTATTTTCGTCCGGCGGTCCGCTTCCTTTTGATGCGGCAACGCACAGTGAGCAGTTACTCGGTCAACGCCCTGTCGAGGTCTATGGCAGCACAGAAACCGGCGGTATTGGCTTTAGACAACAAACCCTTTCGACTCAGCCGTGGCACTTGTTTGATGACATTCGCGCCGAACTGGATGAGCACGGCTGTCTGCGCTTGCTGTCTCCCTACATTGATGCCAATGCGTGGTACCAAACTGCTGATCTTTGCGACCTCATCAACCACACGCAGTTCGTGCTAAAAGGCCGCGCAGATCGCGTCATAAAATTGGAAGAAAAGCGCGTTTCATTATCTGAGATAGAACAACGACTTTGCGAAAATGCGTGGATTTCAGATGCCGCTTCTTTGGTTTTGTCACTTGATGAACGTCAAGTTGTCGCCGCAGTCGTGGTATTATCTCCCGAAGGACAACAGAAGGTTGCCGACGTTGGGAAAGGAAAATTCCAGCTAGCACTGAGACAACAACTTCGGGATTGGTTAGAGCCGATTGCGATTCCGCGCCAACTCCGATTTGTTGATGCAATACCGCAAAACAGTCAGGGAAAACGACAGCAACAGGTGATTGAATCTTTATTTTCACCCGCATCGTCGACGAACGAGTAACAGGTAAATCATGCAAAGAAAACCCACTTTACTCAATACAACATTGGGTGAGAACAGCGCCACATTAACCTTGAAAGTGGACGCAAGCCTTGAAGACTTCAAAGGCCACTTTCCTGTGTTCGCACTTCTCCCTGGCGTGACTCAAATTGATCTGGCGATGCGCTACGCGCGCGATACCCTTGGCGTGAATGGCACTTTTGGCGGCATGGAAGTGATCAAATTCCAAGATCCAATTTTGCCCGATGCCATCGTCGACCTGACACTCACGTGGCATCCAGACAAAGAAAAGCTGCACTTCAGTTATCAATCCGGAAGCACTGCGCACTCATCAGGCCGAGTGATCCTTCGTCAGGCACAATGAGTGATTAACGTCGTATGAGTAGTTATCGACCCTGTTTTCTGATCCCTTGTTACAACCATGGCAACACGGTGCACGGCGTTGTTCAGCAGTTGATGCCCTTTGGCTTTGACGTATTGCTAGTGGATGACGGCAGCAATGCTAATACCAAAGCTGCCCTCGCCGACGCTGCCCTTTCACCGAACGTCACCTTGCTGACATTGGAAGAAAACCAAGGCAAAGGCGGCGCGGTAATGGCAGGGCTGAAAGAAGCGCAGAGGCTGGGTTACTCCCATGCGATTCAAATCGATGCCGATGGTCAGCACGACACGCAGGCATTACCCGAACTAATCCAAACCTCGGAAGATAACCCGAACGCCTTGGTCTCTGGTAAACCCATTTATGATGCGTCCATTCCGGCCTCTCGCCGCTATGGCCGATACATCACGCATTTCTGGGTGATGTTAGAAACCCTCTCCACATCCGTAAAAGACACCATGTGTGGTTTTCGTGCCTATCCATTAGCGCAAACGCTGGCGGTCATCGACGGGGCAGCCATTGGCACACGCATGGATTTCGACATTGAGATCATGGTTCGCCTTTACTGGAACGACACTGACATCTTGTTTGTCGATACACGGGTGATTTACCCGGAAGACGGTATCTCGCATTTTGATGCGTTGAAAGACAACGTACGCATCAGCAAAATGCACAGCAAATTGTTCTTCTCGATGTTTCCTAAAATCCCGCATTTGCTCAGCAGAAAGCGCCGAAAAGCCAAACATTGGTCAACGCAAAAAGAACGTGGCACCATCCTTGGCATTAAAATTCTGTTGGGATCTTACCGCTTATTAGGGCGCGGATTTTTCAGTCTGCTGTTGCGCGTCGTCATGGCGTATTACTGGCTAACGGGCAAATCTGCGAAGCGCGCATCTGAGCAATATTTAGCACGACTGAATGCCTACGGCGCAGAGCAAAGCATCACGTTCCCTGAAAAGATGACATCGTATAAGCACTTGTTATCCTTCGGAGAAACCATGCTCGATAAACTCGCGGCATGGCAAGGTGACTTCGACGAGAGCAATTTAACTATAAGTGGCGCGGAACATTTTCATGACTCAGTGTCGCAAGGCAAAGGTGCAGTGTTATTAGGCTCGCATCTGGGAAATATTGAACTGTGTAGAGCGTTGAGCCGTCGACACACTGGTGTGAAAATAAACGCCTTGGTGTTTACTGAACATGCAGTTCAATTTAATTCGGTAATGGAAGCTGTTAACCCAGACTCCGCCGTGAACCTGATTCAAGTTACCAGCCTTGGCCCTGACACCGCGATCATGTTGCAACAAAAAATCGATCAAGGGGAATGGATAGTCATTGTTGGAGACCGGACATCAGTGACCCGTGAAGGGCGCGTAGTGATGGCCGATTTTCTTGGTCAACCAGCGCCATTTCCACAAGGTCCATTTGTGCTCGCGTCGGTGTTGAAAGCCCCCGTATTTCTGCTGTTTGGCCTCAGAGCCGAAAGCGAAAGTGGTCCGCACTTCAACGTCTACTTCGAACCTTTTCATGACCCGATTGTACTGCCTCGCGGAAAGCGAGAAGAAGCACTTCAAGACGTAGTACAACAATACGCTTCGCGTTTGGAGCACTACACCCTTTTAGCACCACTCCAATGGTATAACTTTTTCAATTTCTGGCAGTTAGCGGGTAAAAATAATGAATAAGATTTCTGACAACCCTATTGTGTTTGGGGATGATCAGCTCACCATCGAGTCTGTTGTCGCCATCGCGAATGGTCAACAGGCTGCGTTGAACAGCTCTCCTGAATTCAGCGCGCGCATAGACCGCGGCACCAAATTCTTAGAGCGCTTGTTGAAAGAAGAAGGCGTGATTTATGGCGTTACCACAGGGTACGGGGATTCTTGTACCGTGGCGATTCCACCTTCTCTTGTCGATGAACTTCCCCTTCACCTCACCCGTTTCCACGGTTGCGGACTAGGGCAAAACCTAAACCATGCTCAAAGCCGAGCAGTATTGGCGACGCGCCTGAACTCCTTAACCCAAGGCGTATCTGGCGTGAGCATGGAATTGCTCAACCAGCTCACGACCTTGATCAATCACGACATCTCACCACGCATTCCACAAGAAGGTTCGGTGGGCGCAAGTGGCGACCTTACGCCGCTTTCTTATGTTGCAGCGACCCTTATCGGCGAACGTGAAGTGATTTACAAAGGTGAAATTCGCCCAACGGCGGAAGTATTTGCTGAGCTTCGCATTAAGCCCATCAAACTCAAGCCAAAAGAAGGCTTGGCGATGATGAATGGCACGTCAGTCATGACAGCGCTCGCGTGTCTTGCGTTCAAACGAGCTGAATACCTGACTCAGCTTTCAACGCGCATTACCGCCATGGTGTCGTTGGCAATGCAAGGTAACGACTTCCACTTTGACGAAGCCTTGTTTGCAGTAAAACCTCACCCAGGTCAGCAACAAATTGCCGCTTGGCTGCGTGATGATCTACAAGCTGATCGTCCACCACGAAACAGCGATCGTCTGCAAGACCGCTACTCGCTACGCTGTGCGCCACACGTTATCGGTGTTCTTCAAGATACCTTGCCGTGGCTGCGCCAAATGATCGAAAACGAGCTAAACAGCGCGAACGATAATCCCATCATTGATGGCGACAACGAGCGCGTATTACACGGCGGACACTTCTACGGTGGCCACATTGCCATGGCCATGGACACACTGAAAACCGCCGTAGCGAACATCGCTGATCTGCTTGATCGACAAATGGCACAATTGATGGACTACAAGTTCAACAACGGACTGCCATTTAACCTGACAGGCGCAGAAGGTGAGAGAAAGCCAATTAACCATGGCTTTAAAGCCGTACAAATCGGCATTTCAGCATGGACAGCGGAAGCGTTGAAAAACACCATGCCTGCCAGTGTCTTTTCACGCTCTACCGAATGTCATAACCAAGATAAGGTCAGCATGGGTACCATCGCATCGCGCGATTGTCTTCGTGTATTGGAATTGACCGAGCAAGTGACTGCCGCCAGTTTGCTGGCTGCGACACAAGCGCTTGAAATTCGCATTCGTAAAGGCGAGCTCAACATGAATCACTTCAGCCCAGCACTTCGTCAAATGATGAAAAACGTGCAAAGTGATTTTGATTTTGTTGTTGAAGACCGCCCGTTGGAGCAGGATCTGCGTCGTTTTATCGACCGTATCCAGCATCAAGGTTGGGAGCTTTACTAGTATGCCAGAAGCCACTTTACAGGCTGAGGTTACTCTTAGGACGGCGTTTCAGGATGCCGATCCTATGGGTGTGATCTACCACGGAAACTACTTCCGCTTTTTCGAAGAAGCCCGTCGCGCCATGATGGAACAGCTCGATTATAGCTACATGGCGATGAAAGAGTCTGGCTACATGTGGCCAATCATTGATGCGGCAGTACGTTACGTAAAGCCCATCAAGTTTGACCAATCCATCATCGTGACTGCCAAACTCACCGAGTGGGAAAACCGCCTTCGCACCGATTACGTGATTTACGATGCAGCCACACGCAAACGCCTCACCAAAGGCCACACCATTCAAGTGGCAGTAAGCATCGACACGGAAGAGATGTGCTTTGTCTCTCCGACTGTCTTTACCCAAAAACTCGAGGCGTACCTGAGTGCTCAATAAATGCCGCTGTTTGCTTTCCGCGTTATTGCTGTTTGTGTGCGCCTTTCCGGTGCACGCATTAACCCTGTCTGATTTGCAAACCCGCCTTTCAGCACATGACATCACGCGCGGTAACTTTACCCAAACGCGTCATCTCGCCATGTTAGACATGCCGTTGGTATCCCAAGGTGCGTTCCTATTAAGCCAAGCGGATGGCCTATTGTGGCAACAAATAACACCCTTCCCATTGTCCTTGGTGTTAACGGGGCAAACCCTCACTCAGCGTATTCCGGGACAAGCAGACAACATCGTCAATGCCGATGACAATCCGATGGTGTTCTATTTCAGCCGTTTGTTTTTGTCTTTGTTCCAAGGTGATACTGACGCACTGGCCGCACAGTTTGATTTGCAGCTAACCGGCACCACAGAAAGGTGGGCATTGGTATTAACCCCAAAACAAACGCCACTGTCTCAGGTATTTAAAGAAATCACGCTTCAAGGTGCAGATCATATCGATATGTTGACCTTGCACGAAGTCAGAGGCGATCATTCCGAGATTCACTTTACCCGCGTGACCTTCACCCCCTCGAGCCTAACAGAAGAAGAACAACGTGAATTTGGTGACTAAAGCAACTGGCTGGTTACTTGTTCTTGTTTTGCTCTTCGCAACCTCACTTTGGCGCCAGCCTAGTGACTTGCCGATGTTGGACACTGATGTCCTCAACCTTCTGCCTAAAAATCAGCAAGACCCATTGGCGCAAAAGGCATTCCAACAAGCGGCAGAGAACATTGAAGATCAAGTTGTTGTTCTTGTCGGTCATGCGTCGCCAAGTATTGCCATTGATGCCACCAAAGCACTCGCCAATCAACTAACACAGCTTCCTTTGTTTGATAGCGTTACCGCAGAGATTTCTGACGATGAACAAGCGGCATGGGGCACTGTCTTTGCGCCTGCCAAAGCACAACTGCTGACGACAGAGCAACGTCAAAGGCTCACTGACAACCCCGCTGCACAAACAGCGCATGTCATTCAATCCATCTACAACCCCTTTTCAGGCGTGACCGGAGCCGAGCTCTCGCACGATCCTTTCTTATTGTTCCGCGATTTCTTGTTACACCTCGGTGCGCAAAACAGCCGTTTTACGTTAAAAGACAATGTGCTCACAACCCAGTTTGAAGGCAAGACTTACACGCTGCTGCGAGCAAACCTGTCAGGCAGCGCTTACAGTGTGCCAATGCAAGAACAGCTCGCGGATTTGTATCAGGCAGAAGCGCAGCTGAAAACGCAGTACGGTGTGGATGTTCTGCATACTGGTGCGGTGTTCTACGCGGCCTTTGGCGCAGAGAGTGCTCGGTCAGAAATCAGCACCATTGGTATTGGCTCCATGGTGGGCATTTTGCTCTTGGTGTTGTTTGTTTATCGCAGTGTGTTGCCCGTCAACCTTGCGCTGCTTTCCATTGGTTCTGGGGTTATAACCGCCTTTTCCGTCAGCTTGTTAGTCTTTGGGCAAATTCACTTGTTCAGTCTGGTCATTGGTGCCAGTTTGATCGGTGTTTCCATCGATTATTCATTCCACTTCTTAACCGAAAGAATGGCAATGAGTGACAAGTGGAACGCTAAAGAAGGTTGGCGCGCGGTCGCCGTTCCTATCACGTTTGGCCTCGCCTCAACGTTAATTGCCTACCTGAGCATGTTTGCTGCGCCTTTCCCCGGCCTTCAACAACTTGCGGTGTTCTCAGCAGCAGGCCTCATTGGTGCTTACCTCAGCGTGATGTGCTGGTATCCCTTACTTGCGGCTAAGCCTGCGAAAAAAAGAACACTGCCATGGCAATGCGCAGCGGCGTGGTGTCTCGCACCTTGGCAAAACACTTCATGGCAACGGGGCGCAATGTGCATTGCACTGGGTATTGGCGCGCTCGGCCTATGGTATGCCGATTACGATGACAACATTCAGCAGTTGCAGTCACTGCCACCCTCACTGAAACAACAAGAACAACGCATTCAAGATATAGCAGGGCTTGGAAGCAGCCAGCCTATGTTGCTGGTGCGAGGCGATAGCGAACAAGCCGTGCTCACCTCGCTCAGTGCATTAACGCCCTCTCTTGATGCGCTTAAAGCCTTTGGTGACATCCGTGGTTATCAAACCCTCTCGGATTATGTGCCGCCGTTATCGGTGCAAAAAGACAACTATCAACGCGTTGAAGCACTTTACGCTACTCAAGGTGAGACGCTGGCAACGCAACTCGGATTGGCAGAGATACCGACTCTCCAACAGGCTTTTACGCCATTCACACTG
The DNA here is from genome assembly GCF_000621165.1 of Enterovibrio calviensis DSM 14347. Taxonomy (GTDB): domain Bacteria; phylum Pseudomonadota; class Gammaproteobacteria; order Enterobacterales; family Vibrionaceae; genus Enterovibrio; species Enterovibrio calviensis. The sequence continues at coordinate 49,425 of NZ_JHZA01000009.1, forward strand.
CGCGACTTTTTACAGTCGCCGAGTGGCCGTGAGTTTCAGCCGCTTTGGCTCGGGGACATTGACGATCAGTTCGCGGCACTTGTGCTGCTTCAAGACGTTTCCTCTCCCGCCAACGTGAAGGCCGCCATTGCCCATCAACCTCATGTTACTTGGCTAAACAAAGCCGAGGAAGTGTCGCGTCTGTTTGGCGATTACCGTCAACGTATCAGCGTGCTCATTGGGTTGTCGTGCATCGTCATTCTTATCGTACTTAGCCTTCGCTTTGGCGTGAAAAACGCGTGTCGAATTCTCATCGCCCCTGTGTTAGCCGCAGGTGTTGGCTTGGCCGCAGGTGCATTGAGCAGCGTGCCAATGAATCTGTTTAACTTGCTGGCTTTGTTCCTCGTGATGGGCATCGGCATTGATTACGCCCTCTTCTTTGCCGAGCAGAAAGACAGCCTGCGGGCGTGGGTAGCAAACACCTTAGCAGCGCTTACTACCTTGCTCGCGTTTGGCCTGCTTTCACTCAGTAACACAGAAGCGATTCATAGCTTTGGCATTACGGTGCTCGTTGGCATCAGTGCGGCTTGGTTTCTTTCCCCCATCGCGATTCGCACGAGCGATAAGGTTCATTCCCAATGATCAAACGATTTACGCTTCTCATCGCCCTGTCCATAAGCCTTATGGGCTGCTCCTCGCTTTTAGGTTCCCCGGAACCTAAAAGCCGTGTTGCGTTGGCAAAAGGTGTGTCTGTCACCCTGCCTACACCAGCAGAATTCGGTGGCAGAGTGAGTGTAAGTCAGCTCATTAACGCGGATTGGGAAGGTGAAGCGCATACGCTTCCTGTGCATTTAGAAATCACCCCTGAACGCGTGGTGTTAGTCGGGTTCTCAGCATGGGGAACACGTTTGATTACGGCCACGTATGAGAATGGTCGACTCGAAGAAGATGCGCTTGCAGGCCTTGGCATTGTGCTGCCAGACAGCCGACAAATATTGATGAACTTGATGATTGCACTCTGGCCTGTCGAAGCGTGGGCACCGCATCTCAAGCCCATCAATTGGACGCTAATTGAACAAGATGAGCATCGCATCTTGCGTGATGAGAGCGGCGAAACCGTGATTGAAATACAGTATGATGAGCCCTTCAAGTTGGGGACGGTGCCAGCCTTCATCCAATACGAACACAAGCAACAACATTATCGCATTACGATTAAAACCCTGAGCCCGAACGGACGCTAAATTCAACACCAAGGCGGTAAACATCATGACTCCCGTTTACATACATGCCTGCGGTGCGCATTCCGCACTTGGCAGCACTCTCGATGAGATTCATTCCAGCTTAAAAAGTGGCATTAGCCCAGGCATGTCCGGCGAGCGCTTTCGGTTAAACGATGACACCATGGTGACCGTCGGCCGCGCAGTCGGAGAGCTTCCCTCATTGGAAAGCGCGCCTTCACATCACCAGACACGCAACAACCAACTGGCACTCTCTGCGTTGTTGCCATTGTCTGATGCCGTTAACGACGCCAAGTCACAGTTCAGCCCAGATCGTATCGCAGTGGTGTTAGGTTCAAGTACCTCAGGCATTTCAGAGGGCGAGCGCGCGTTAAAACATCACATTGATCAGGGGGAATTCCCAAAAACTTACCATTACCACCAGCAAGAACTCGGTAACCTATCAGACTTCGTCAGTGACTATTTTGGTCTAACGGGGTTGCGCTATACGGTATCAACCGCGTGCTCTTCCAGTGGCCGTGTTTTTCTGACTGCCAAGCGTTTATTAAAAGCAGGGCTTGCCGATGCAGTGATAGTGGGCGGCGCTGATAGCTTGTGTGCATTAACAGTCAACGGCTTCCACGGACTTGACTCTGTGTCGCCCGAACTTTGTAACCCGTTTGGTGAAAATCGAAACGGCATTAACATCGGCGAAGCAGCGGCATTTATGCTTCTCTCGCTTGAGAAGCCTTCCGCGCTAGCGCCTGATCAACCTGCTATTGCTTTGCTTGGTGCGGGTGACAGTTCAGATGCACACCATATTTCTGCGCCTCACCCCGAAGGCGATGGCGCTGAACGCGCGATGCGAAAAGCACTGGATGATGCGCGTCTCACCGCGAGCGACATTGGCTATGTGAATGCGCACGGTACGTCTACGCCATTGAACGATGCGATGGAATCCAAGGCGATTTTACGCACATTGGGTGAACAAGTCCCTGTCAGTTCAACAAAGCCGCTGACGGGACATACATTAGGCGCAGCCAGTGCCATTGAAGCCAGTATTTGCTGGCACGTATTGAAGCACGCACTACCGTTGCCCGTCTCACTGCATCAACAAGCGCATGCAAAGGATGTTGCGCCGATTCGATTGGCTCAACTCGGCGATGCCTTGGAAAAACCGACCATTTTGAGCAACTCCTTTGCGTTTGGCGGTAACAATATCAGCCTGATTTTTGGACACGTATGAAAACAGTACCTCATGTGAATGATTTGCTTCCTCATGAAGCACCGATGATCTTGATCGACGACATGATCGATGTGGGTGAAAAACACATTCACTGCCGCGTTACCTCAAAAGAGAGCAACCTCTTTTTTGACCAAGAGATAAAGGCAATTCCAGGTTGGGTCGGCATTGAGTTAATGGCCCAAACCATTGCAGCGTGGTCCGGGTATCACGCATGGCATGAAGGTGGCGAACCGCCTGTCGGCTTCTTACTCGGCAGTCGTCGCTACAACACTGAAACCAGCGTATTTCCTGCAGGGCAAGTGTTAGACATTCGTGCCGATCATATGATGGAAAGCAATGGCATGGCCGTTTTTGCTTGCCGAATTGAACATGACGGCGTTGAACTTGCCACCGCGCAGCTCAACGCATTTGTACCGCCAAAAGAAAAACTCGAACAGATGATGAACAGGGATACCCAATGAACAGAGATGTGCTTGTAACGGGTGCCAGCAAAGGCATCGGTAAAGCGATTGCGCTGCAACTCGCGAAAGATGGGTTTTCTGTGGTGGTGCACTATGGCCGAGATAAAGCTGGCGCAGAAGAAACACTTGCCGCCATTCAGGCTGAAAATGGACAAGGTCGCCTCATCAGTTTTGATATCAGCGACCGTGAACAATGCCGCGAAACCTTAGAGACGGATATTGCTGAACACGGCGGCTATTACGGCGTCGTGAACAACGCGGGCGTTACCGCCGATACCGCATTCCCCGCCATGACGGCAGAAGAGTGGGATGGCGTGGTTCATACCAATTTAGACAGTTTCTACAATGTGCTGCACCCTTGCATCATGCCAATGCTTCAACGCCGCAGAGGGGGACGCATTGTCACCATGGCGTCTGTTTCAGGTATGATGGGCAACCGCGGTCAAACCAACTATAGCGCAGCGAAAGCAGGCATTATCGGCGCAACGAAAGCACTGGCCTTAGAACTGGCTAAACGAAAAGTCACGGTTAACTGCGTCGCTCCCGGTTTGATCGATACAGGCATGATTGACGAGCATGTTAAAGAACACGCGTTGCCACAGGTTCCTTTGCGCCGCATGGGCGAACCTGAAGAAGTCGCGGGTCTTGTCAGCTACCTGATGTCAGACATCGCAGGGTATGTCACTCGACAAGTTATTTCAGTCAATGGAGGCCTCATATGAATCGCAGAGTTGTTGTCACTGGTATGTCCGGTGTCACTGCGTTTGGTAACAACTGGCAAGACGTTAGCGCGAAGCTTGATGAGCTTAAAAATGCGGTACGTTACATGCCAGATTACGAACAGTATGACGGACTAAACACCAAACTCGCCGCGCCGATCGACGAGTTCGCAGTCCCTTCTCATTACAGCCGCAAACAACTTCGCGGCATGGGCAGGGTCTCTAAACTTTCCACCGTGGCGACAGAAAACGCCTTGCTGCAAAGTGGGTTGATTGGCAGCAACACGCTTACCGATGGTCGTACCGGCATCGCCTACGGCTCGTCTACAGGCAGTACGCCAGCTATCGGTGCCTTTGGTGTGATGCTGAATGACAAAACCACCAAAGCCATTACCGCGACCACCTATGTGCAAATGATGCCACACACCACGGCGGTTAACGTCGGCTTGTTCTTTGGCTTAAAAGGCCGCGTTATTCCAACCAGCAGCGCCTGTACGTCAGGCAGCCAAGCCATCGGCTATGCGTTTGAAGCCATTAAACACGGCTATCAAACGGCCATGGTTGCTGGTGGTGCAGAAGAGCTTTGCCCAACAGAATCTGCTGTGTTCGATACCTTATTCGCGACAAGCTTGAGAAACGATACCCCTGAAACGTCACCGCGCCCGTACGACAAAGACCGTGATGGCCTTGTGATCGGCGAAGGTGCAGGTACCTTGGTACTGGAAGAATACGAGCATGCGGTTGCCCGTGGCGCAACGATTTTGGCCGAATTGGTGGGCTTTGCCAGCAACTGCGATGCTGCCCACGTGACACAGCCTAAAATGGAAACCATGCAAATTTGCATGGAAATGGCACTGCAAAATGCAGGCTTAACGCCCTCTCAAATTGGCTATGTGTCTGCGCACGGCACGGCAACTGAAAAAGGCGATATCGCAGAATCTCAAGCGACCTCAAACGTGTTTGGCAACCAAATGCCAATCAGTTCGATGAAAAGCTACTTTGGCCATACGCTCGGCGCATGTGGCGCGATTGAAGCATGGCTTGCTATCGAGATGATGAATGAAGGCCGTTTTAGCCCGACGCTGAATCTGGAAAACATCGACCCAGCCTGTGGCGATCTTGATTACATCCGAGGTGAGAGCCGTTATATTGATTGCGACTACATCATGAGCAATAACTTTGCGTTTGGTGGTGTGAACACCTCCCTCATCTTTAAGCGTTTTCAGGCGTAAACGCCACACTGAACAACGGCGGCGTTCAGCGCGCTAAGCTAACAAGATAAAAAAATGCCCACAGTTCGCGGGCATTTTTCTTTCAGGTTGAATCGGATTATTGCAGGTTCCCATCCGCGTCATAAAAACGCTGGGTGCTGTATTCTTCCAAAGGCAGCTTGCTCAGCGTACCAATCGCTTCTGCGTAATCCACGAAAGACTTCGCATAGTCGAGGTACGTATCCACCGCACGCCCCTCATCCGTCACGTCGCCAAACACAAAGTAACCATCACGGCCTGCGCTAACAAAGTTGTTCGTCACCACTTGAATGTTGGCTTCAGTGCTGGTGGTATCGAGCGCAGTCCAATCTCCCGCGAGGCGAGAATTGATTTCAATGTTGGTCACGCGCTCACCGAACGTTTTCGAAATATCGACATCGAAACGCAGGCCTGAAGCATATGGGTAAGCACCACTTGAACCGTCTGGGCTCAGTGCATAATCCACACCTTGCTCCAGCGCCAGCTTAACTTCCGCACCGCTCATGTTGAGGTTCACGAGCGTGTTCGCAAATGGCAGCAACTGATACGCCGTTGCAATCGTGACATCGCCCATTGGTACATCAATGCGCACACCACCCGCATTCTGAATTGCAACGTCCGCTTCAAGGCTCTGTGTCATAAAGGCCTTAGCGACCAGATTAGAGACATCAGAACCATTCGATGCGGTCTCAGTCACGTCACACAGTGAGCTGCGGCCTTGTCCTGGGATACGCTCAAGACATAGATCCGTCGCTGCGTTAGCAATCACGGTTTGTGTTTCTTCTTCGATACGCTGGGTATAGGTGTCTAACAGGGTTTGTGTTTCCGTGTCTGTATCCACGATCGTCAGCACTGGGATTTCTTCGATATCTGCGTAAACCGCATCACGATCAGCACCTTCAAGCTCGACACGATCACCGTCATCATTGCGACGTTTAAAGGTATCACCCAACAGCAAATGCGGTGTACCGGAACACGCTTCTACCGCGCCTTTGCGGTCAAAGCTGATGTCTAGCTCACCCACAACAGAGGCGTACTGCCACGCTTGGGCAACACATACAGGATCGCCATCTAGGTTTGTCACCATCGTTGGGTAATCACCCATGCTGTTTAGACCCACTTCCTCGAAATCACCTAACAAAGAGTGAGAATCGCCACCAATGATGACGTCAACACCTGACAGGTTCTTCGCCAGTTCGAGATCGTTCCCGTACTGATAGTGTGTCAGCAGCACAATTTTGTTCACGCCTTTTTTCTTGAGCTTATTGATAAAGCGCTGGGCGATTTTAGTTTCATCCAAAAACTCAGTGGTTGCATCTGGGTTGGATGAGTTTTTGGTTTTGGTAGCGATATCGATACCGATGATACCGACCTTTTGACCGTTGAATTTTTTCACCACGAATGGGCGGAAAGAATCCCATTTCTTTTCAGGCGTTAATGGTGAAACACCCACTTCAGGACGAACGTTTGCCGCCAGCACTTTGGTATTACAGTCGCCGCCTGCCAGTTGGTCGAGGAAGGTTTTTAGGCCTGCATCGCCATCATCAAACTCATGGTTACCCAGCGCAAACGCGTCGAAACACACTTGGTTCATCATGGCCGCATCAGCTTCGCCACCAAACAGTGTGTAATAGAGGTCACCCGTGATCGCATCACCCGCATGAAGCTTAAGCACGTTTTGTTTGGACTCGTCTATTTCACGAATTTTGGTCACAACGCGGGGGAAACCACCGACTTCTACTCGTGTTTCCTCGCCACCCACGGTAATGTCAAAGCCGTCGTCAGCTTCAAGGTGTGAGTGGTGATCATTGATGTGTGCAATGGTGAGATCCATTGGACGCTCAAAACAGCCTGTGAGCGGGATGGATAGCGCTGCGACAGCAGCGGCAATAACGGTGGTTTTCATTCTTCGTTCTTCCTTGTGAAGTTGCGTACGTGGCAATACGCTAGATTTGTCATGTTTCACTGAGGTAACTAAAACATGACAAAACAAAGAAAAATCAGAATTGATACAAGCTATTGTTCAAGTAAGACAGTGGCCACCGCATAGCGTTTTTCATCCGCAATGGTCAGCAGAATATTGGTCACACCTCGCTCGTCAGCACGTTGTTTGGCAACACCGGAGAAGGTCACAATCGGTTTGCCCAGATCGTCATTACTGACATCGAAATCGTGGAAAGTGACACCACACGCGATTCCGGTGCCCAGCGCTTTTGCCGCGGCTTCTTTGACCGCGAAACGCTTTGCCAGATAGCGAGCCTGAAACTTGGTACTGTTGTATTTTTCCATTTCGCTATCAGTGAGAACGCGTCTTGCAAACGCGTCTCCACTTCGAGCGACCACTTTCTCTAGTCGCTCAATTTCTACAATGTCAGTTCCTAAACCGACAACCGCCATTAGCGACGCGCGTCCTGCATGATGGCTTTCATGTCTGCAACCGCTTTTGGCAGGCCATCAAACACAGCGCGGCCAATGATCGCATGACCAATATTGAGTTCGTAAATCTCCGGGATTTTAGCGATAGGCGTGACATTGTGGTACGTCAGACCATGGCCGGCGTTTACTTTGATGCCTTGGTCGGCGGCATAGCTTGCGCCCGCAGCAATTTTCTTCAGTTCCGCTTGCATTTCTTCATCAGATTCAGCATCCGCGTAGCTGCCAGTGTGCAATTCAATAAACGGTGCGCCACACGTTTTAGCTGCATCAATCTGTGCACGATCAGCATCAATAAACAGGGAGACTTTGATGCCCGCCTCGGTCAGTGTTTGCGTTGCCGCTTTGACTTTCTCAAGTTGACCGACAACGTCTAGGCCACCTTCAGTCGTCAGCTCTTCACGCTTCTCTGGCACCAAACACACGTAAGCCGGTTTTACGTCCAATGCGATGGCGACCATTTCATCTGTCACGGCCATTTCTAGGTTCATGCGCGTTTGCAGCGTGTCTCTAAGAATGTAGACGTCGCGGTCTTTAATATGGCGGCGATCTTCACGTAAATGCACAGTGATACCATCCGCACCTGCACGCTCCGCGATTTCTGCGGCATGAACAGGATCAGGGTATTTGGTACCACGTGCGTTGCGAACGGTTGCGACGTGGTCAATGTTGACGCCCAGATAAATGGTATTCATTACGTTAATTTCCTTGTTCTTAACGAAAATAGCTCTCGGCTTTTTAGAGGCTTAGAGCCAAGATACGGCTTGAGTGCCAGCCGTGTAAAGCGCTTCGCCGCTTTTAGCTGGTCTGCCGTTGAGAATTGTCTCGAAGATAGCGCCATTAAGTCGCTGCCCGTAAACACGAGGTTGTTGCTCTTCATCAATGACGCCACAAACCCAAGTTGCTCACGAAATATATACGTCATACGCTCATCAACGGGTTCACCGCTGCCTGCACAATTAAGAAAGTCGACACCGTAACCAAGAGAGTCGAGCAAGGCCAGCTCAAAACGGCGCAACGCGGGCTCGGGATTGGCATGTTGGGCCAACTCCGTCAATGCGGTCACGTAATCAAAGAACAACTGGTGATAGCCCGTTTCCGGTTCAACCACGCGACTCAATATCTCATTCAGGTAGAACCCAGAGAACAGCGCGTTGCCAGAAAGCGGGATCGCAAGACCCATGGCTTCTGCATGTCGAAGGGTACGCATTTCACCGCGACCAGACCATTTCATCAAAAGTGGAGTAAAGGGCTGAAGAGCCCCTTTAAGAGGAGAGCGCTTGCCACGAGCACCTTTCGCCATAATGCTGACGCGCCCGTGGCTTTCGCTGAATACATCGAGGATCAGGCTGGTCTCACTGTAAGGGCGTGAGTGCAGAACAAAGCAGCGCTGCAAGCCTTCCATAGTGCATTCCTATTTGAGGATTAAAGATCGTCGATGTAGCCAAGGCTGCGCAGTGCGCGTTCGTCGTCAGCCCAACCCGATTTCACTTTTACCCAAAGCTCAAGGTAGACCTTGCGCTCGAACAAACCTTCCATATCCAGTCGTGCTTCACGACCGATGGTTTTAATTTTGTCGCCCGCTTTGCCAATAACCATTCTCTTCTGGCTATTGCGCTCCACCAGAATCAAGCCATTGATTTCGAACCCATCTGTCGCAGGATTGTAGTCAAAGCGCTCGATTTCTACAGTAACGGAGTATGGCAATTCGTCACCCGTAAAACGCATTAGCTTTTCACGGATAATTTCAGATGCCATAAAACGCTGAGAGCGATCGGTCACGTATTCTTCAGGGAAGTACCACTCGCCTTCTGGCAAATGCGAACGAACCAATTTCTCAACCACATCAATGTTTTTACCGCTCTTCGCAGAGACAGGCACAACATCAACGAAATCCATCTTCTCGCTTAGTGCTTGAAGGTGTGGGAACAAGACAGCTTTTTCTTTTACGTTGTCGACTTTGTTGATCAACAGAACAACGGGCAACTCAGACTTTTTAAGCTTGTTCAGCACCATTTCGTCATCTTCGGTCCAATGTGTACCGTCAACAAGGAAAAGTACCAGTTCCACATCCGTTAGTGAACTCGCCGCGGCGCGGTTCATCAAGCGGTTAATGGTGCGTTTTTCTTCGATATGAAGCCCCGGAGTATCCACATAAACCGCTTGAAAACCATCACGTGTATCAACACCCATAATGCGGTGGCGTGTGGTTTGTGGTTTACGCGAAGTAATAGACAGTTTCTGACCCACTAAGCGGTTCAGTAGTGTCGATTTACCGACGTTTGGGCGACCAACAATGGCGATAAAGCCACAGTGGTGAATTTCGTGCGTGTCTGTCATGAGTCCAGCTTTTCTAATGCTAGTTCTGCAGCCGCTTGCTCAGCCTTGCGACGACTACTGCCTTTACCAATTACAGGTCGTTCCAAACCTGCTACTTCACACTCAACCGTAAACTGTTGGTTGTGCGCTTCACCGTGCACCTTTGTTACATTATAGGCTGGCAGTGGCTTTCTACGTCCTTGCAGGAATTCCTGCAAACGCGTTTTAGGATCTTTTTGGTTCACGCCCGGCATAATGGTATCCAGACGCTGCTTGTACCAACTCAGCACTATTCCACGTACCGTTTCCAGATCGCTGTCGAGATAGATAGCACCAATGATCGCTTCTACAGCATCAGCCAGAATTGAGTCACGGCGGAAACCACCACTTTTTAACTCACCTGGACCCAACTGCAGGACATCCCCTAGTTCGAACTCGCGGCCCAGTTCGGCCAACGTGTTACCACGAACTAAAGTTGCACGCATGCGGCTCATGTCGCCTTCATCAACGTTCGGGAAACGATGGTAGAGATCGTCAGCAACAACGAAACTCAAAATAGAATCGCCCAAAAACTCCAAACGCTCGTTGTGTTTTCCACTGGCGCTTCGGTGTGTAAGGGCAAGACTGAGAAACGCCGCATCGTTAAATTCATAACCAATGCGACGTTGTAGTTTATTTGTAGGTGTTGTCATGTCTTTCCAAGTTAATCAATGCCGCCGATACGCTCAAAGCGCACGCCGACAGGTACCCAAGACGGTAGGAAACTATCGCCTTGTTCGTCAAATTCAAAACTGGTCCAGATAGCGACGGCTTTACCCACTAGGTTGGCTTCAGGCACAAACCCCCAGAAACGGCTGTCTTTACTGTTGTCACGGTTATCACCCATTACAAAGTATTGGCCTTCTGGTACAACCCATTCACCCTCGCCAGGGGTCGGATAATACTGACCTTCTTGGTTTGGCATGTAAGGGTTAACTAGGATTTGGTGTGGTTCTTGGCCTAGCTGTTCTTGTGCTTGAATCAAATTAACACCACGTTGTTCAAATTCACTTTTATGAACATCATCAACTGGCACTAACTCACACGTTGCCTCACCTTGCTTTTGAACACACAGACGCTTTTCTTCGCTGTAGCGAATCGTGTCACCCGGTAAACCGATCACGCGCTTGATGAAGTCGATGCTAGGCTGTGGCGGGTATTTGAACACCACCACGTCACCACGCTCTGGCTTACCTGTTTCCACCAATTGATGACGGAAAACAGGGTCTTTTAAACCGTAAGCGTATTTCTCAACCAGAATAAAGTCGCCCACCAATAAGGTCGGCATCATTGAGCCTGACGGAATTTGGAACGGCTCGTAAATAAACGAGCGCAGTACCAATACCAAGCCAATCACAGGGAACACTGACGCAGCCGTCTCCACCCAGCTAGGCTGAGGGGCGACGCTAGCGACTTGTTCGGCACTTATCTCGCCGCTTTCCAGATTGAGCGTATCCGCCGCTTTTTGCTGACGCAGAGGTGCCCATCTGAATCTATCCAATGCCCAGATAATCCCAGTAAACAGGGTGACGAGCACCAGAATCAGCGAGAAAGTATTAGCCATTATGTTCCCTTAAATCCTTTTATTACTTATCTTTGCCTACATGCAGAATTGCAAGGAAGGCTTCTTGAGGCAGTTCTACGTTACCGATCTGCTTCATGCGCTTCTTACCATCTTTTTGTTTCTGCAGTAGTTTCTTCTTACGGCTGATATCGCCACCGTAACACTTAGCGGTTACGTTCTTACGCAGCTGTTTCACGGTTGAACGCGCAATGATGTGCGTACCGATCGCCGCTTGAATCGCAATATCAAATTGTTGACGAGGAATGAATTCCTTCATTTTCTCAACCAAATCACGGCCACGAGTTTGCGCGTGATCTTTGTGAGTAATGATCGCCAGTGCATCCACGTTATCGCCGTTAAGCAATACATCGACACGAACCATGTTTGATTCTTGGTAACACTGGAAGTTGTAATCCAGTGACGCATAACCACGTGAGGTTGATTTCAAACGGTCAAAGAAGTCGAGTACCACTTCTGCCATTGGAATGTCATACGTCAACGCCACTTGGTTGCCGTGATAAACCATGTCTACCTGTGTACCGCGTTTCTCAACACACAAGGTAATCACGTTACCTAGGTATTCAGATGGCACCAAGATGTGACAGCGAGCAATTGGCTCACCCATGATTTCCACGTCGTTAGTCGCTGGCAGCTTCGCCGGGCTATCAACGTAGATAACGTCACCGTTGGTTTTCTTCACTTCATACACTACGGTCGGTGCCGTGGTGATCAAATCAAGATTGTATTCACGCTCTAGACGCTCTTGAATGATTTCCATGTGCAGCATGCCAAGGAAGCCACAACGGAAACCAAAGCCAAGTGCTGCTGAGTTCTCTGGTTCATAGAACAGAGATGCATCGTTAAGGCTCAATTTGCCCAAAGCATCACGGAAGTTTTCGTAGTCGTCAGACGATACAGGGAACAGACCCGCGTAAACCTGAGGCTTCACTTTCTTAAAGCCTGGCAGCGCTTGCTCTGCACCATGTTTGGCCAGAGTCAGCGTATCGCCAACTGGCGCACCTAGAATGTCTTTAATGCCACAAACAACCCAACCAACCTCGCCGGTACGAAGACCTTGGGTGTCAGTTTGTTTTGGCGAGAAGATACCGATGCGATCCACACCCCATACTTGGCCAGTGCTCATCACTTTGATCTTTTCGCCTTTCTTTAGTTCGCCGTTTTTAATACGAACCAAAGAGACAACACCCAAGTAGTTATCGAACCATGAGTCAATAATCAGTGCTTGTAACGGACCTTCCGGATCACCCTCTGGCGCAGGAATGCTCTTCACGATTTCTTCAAGCACTAAGTCAACGCCTAGGCCGGTCTTCGCAGAACAACGGACAGCTTCAGTCGCATCGATACCAACGATGTCTTCAATTTCTTCAGCCACACGATCAGGATCGGCTGCTGGTAAATCGATTTTGTTCAAGATTGGAACCACTTCTAGGTCCATCTCGATAGCGGTGTAGCAGTTAGCTAGCGTTTGAGCTTCTACGCCCTGACCCGCGTCAACCACCAGCAAAGCACCTTCACAGGCCGCCAGAGAACGCGATACTTCGTAAGAGAAGTCAACGTGTCCTGGGGTGTCGATGAAGTTCAGCTGATAGGTTTCCCCATCATTGGCTGTGTAATTCAGCGTCACACTCTGTGCTTTGATGGTGATACCGCGTTCGCGCTCAAGATCCATAGAATCCAGAACCTGTGCAGCCATTTCACGGTCTGTAAGACCACCACAAACCTGAATTAAACGGTCTGATAATGTCGACTTACCGTGGTCAATGTGGGCAATAATCGAAAAGTTACGAATGTGCTTCATAGATGGTGTGACTAACTCGTTAATGAAAATGGGACGATCAATAGATCAAGTGGCGGGATTCTACCGAAATTAATGGCTAGTCGCTATCTTCTGTTGCGGCATTTATCACCGCCGCACTTGGAATAGCACTGCCAAGGACACGCAAAAGTGTCGGTATTGAACGCGTATCTTGTTCAACCTTACGTGAAAAGTGGCGTGCTACAGCCACGCCTAATGCACCTGCGAGCAGTGAACACAAAATCACAATGCCCTCACCCATTGCCAACAATGTCGCTAAAAACTGTCCTGAAAGCGCACCGGCAATCGCAAAAAATAAAGGGAGGATATAAACCAACAATGCCGACGTGAGGACGGTTTGCTCTTCCAGGCCGATTTCTATCACACTGCCGACCGCTACGGGTTGAGGTGAAGGCACTCGAATATCGAGCACCTTCCCCGGCAAAGCATTGCTGACAATGCCGGTTCCGCAATGACTTTTCGATGCACAACTACCGCAACTGGTTTTTTGCTGACAACGAACCATGACATAGCCATCACCATTGTCCGTCACTTCGGCCAACGCTTTGATCATGGTGCCGAAGTCTCAACGGCAGGAGAATCCGGAGATTCGGTTGCTGACGATAGCTTCACAGACTCAGCAACTTTCTTTGCCGTCGCTGGCGGAATATCGCCTACAACGGTAATTTCCGCATTGCCAACCACACGACTATGAAGCGTTCGACTACCTTTGCGAACAAGCTGCTCTCTTACCGACATTTTATCCGCTTCAGATAAATACACGGAAAAGCTAAACAGACCATCACTGAACATTTGGCTCTCGACTGGACGCTCAGTAATAAGCAGTCGATGACGGTTTTGGTAAATCGGCGTGAACCCTTCAGGCAAACCCGTCACCTGCCATTTTAACTGAGCACTCGTCTGTCGAGGCACTTGCACCACAGGTGGCAATTCTAGCAATGACAATTGCCCCATCGCTTCACTGATTTGCGGAGAAAGCGCGAGGGACAATGCGCGATATTGCTCAATCGGGTCGCCATCGCGATCCAAAAGATCGGCTCGGACTAACAGCTTGCTGTTTTGATCAATCCATAACACGTATGAATAGCGTTCACCGTCTTTAGGAGAGACACGTACCACATCGCTCGCTACTCCCGCCTCTCTTGCGCGGCCTAGCGGAACAAAGTCATACAAAGTCGCAAGGTGGGCGATATCGGTCTGCATGATGGCCGGCAGTGGCGCAATCATTTGACTACTTTCAATGGTGAAAGGATCGGTTCCTGGTTCGAAGTAGCTGACTTCATTACCGCGACGAATCACTTCTCTTGGCGGCCCTGCAAGATAAGCAATGTGACCAAAGGATTCACCATCCACGACAGCGTGACGGAAACGAAGAGGTTCGATGCTATTTTTACGCACCAAAATGTAGGATATCTCGTAGTTCTGTTGCTCAGTGGCTTGGCCCATCTGATGCAGCAATGCCTCGGCGGGATTCTCTTCCGTCGAGGCATTGGCGGCCAAGCTAACCAGTGCAACCACACCGATAAGGAATGGTTTAATCAATCTTATTTGCTCATGTCAGGTGATAGCATAACGCCTTGGTCGATTTCATCAGCATTGAGTCGAAGCTGCAACTCATAGTCTTGGAACATCGCATTGACACGGCGACGTTGCTCCATCAACAACGCTTCAGAAGGGTTCCCTTGTACTGAGTTTCTGCTCAAGCTTACTGGCTCCGCGGAACCACTCAATGGGATCGTCTGCAGCACAGGCGGTTGGCTACTCGCAAACGTCGAGTTGGCATCAAAGCCGCCGTTATATTGTTGAACACCAACAATAACAACCAGCGATACTGCTGCGGCCATGCCCACTTGCGTGAGTTGTTGCAGCCAAGAAGGTAATGACTTTCTTGCGGCTTGAGGCGAAGGTTGAGACTCATGCAATGGCACAACATTGGGAGCAACTTGTGCGCCTTCATGCTGTGATGCAGCCGTTTGCACGCCATACGTTGGTTCATTGTCCAACGCAGCCGCGACACTGGCGGCAATATCCCAACTTGGATTCTGAGGCGCATCTCCACGCATTACATCACGAGTAACGGCAAAGCTTTTCCATGCTTCTTGCGACGATGGATCATTCTCTAGCGCATCAATTAACGCCTGATCTATCTCGTTACCATCAAACAATGCGGAAAGGTTTTCTTTTTCAGCCATTTATTTCACCGTTCTAAACAGAAATACTGTTATTGGTTCATGAGTGGACGAACACGTTTGTCTACCGCTTCCCTGGCACGGAAAATACGCGAGCGTACTGTTCCTACCGGGCAGTCCATTACTTCTGCGATCTCTTCATAACTCAAGCCGTCAATTTCACGCAGGGTAATCGCCGTTTTCAGATCTTCAGGCAAAGCATCAATCGTGCTAAATACCACCTGCTTCAACTGTTCAGACAACATAAGGTTCTCAGGGTTCGAAATTTCTTTCAGTGCGCCACCATTTTCATAATTTTCAGCTTCTTCAGCATCAATATCACTGGATGGCGGGCGTCGCCCCTGAGCCACTAAATAGTTTTTCGCGGTATTGACTGCGATGCGATACAACCACGTATAAAAGGCACTTTCACCTCGAAAGCCTGGCAAAGCACGATAGGCTTTAATGAAGGCTTCTTGAGCGACATCTGGGACATCTCCGCTATTATTTACATAGCGGGCAATCAGGTTACTTACCTTATGCTGATACTTGATGACCAACAGATTAAATGCCTGTTTATCGCCGTTTTGTACTCGCTCTATTAGGGCTTGATCAGTTAACTGCTCGCTCATTCGAGCGCCTTCTCCTTATTATTGATACCAATATGCTTTTCTACTGTGCCAGAGTCATCGTCACAAAAGTGGCACTTAACAACGTCAGTAGACCGTCAGCATTTGGTATTTCTTTTCGCTCGTTGTCACTTTGCTGTCACTACATGAAAAAATGACACGTCGTAAAGAGTGAGCAAAGTGTATGAGTAACACCGTAAAATAAAGTTCCCTAAAAAAGTGGGATTCGTCTTGTGATCCGATCCCGATCGCAAAGTCTACCAGATTGCACGACTACTCTGTAATCAATGAGTACTACCTTATCACGGTCATCAATAGCATATCGTCGACTCAGTAAGCATTCTACGGCTTGTAAGATTAGTGTAAACTGACCAAACCACCTGAATATCTCGTTGTTTCAAATGAAAGCAGGCGGATTTAGCAGCTTCATTTGAGTGAAAGGAATACATAATCAATGAGCAATCACCCCGAACATATCTGTGACGTACTGGTTATTGGCAGTGGTGCAGCGGGTTTATCGCTAGCACTGCATTTGGCGCCTACACAAAAAGTGATGGTACTGAGCAAGGGACCTCGCAGCGAAGGGGCAACCTATTACGCTCAAGGTGGTATTGCCGCTGTTTTTGACGAAAATGATTCTGTTGAATCTCACGTTGAAGATACGCAGATTGCTGGCGATGGTCTTTGTGACGAAAGCATTGTCCATTTCATTGCTGAGAACGCCAAAGAGTGTGTGCAATGGCTGATTGATGGCGGTGTTCCTTTTGATCGCGAAGAAAACAGCAATAGCGATGAACCCAAGTTTCATCTCACTCGAGAAGGTGGCCACAGCCATCGACGTATTTTGCATGCTGCCGATGCAACGGGTATGGCGGTGCAAACCTCTCTTCAAGAAAACGTCATGCTCCACCCTAACATTTCAGTGCTTGAACGCCACAATGCGCTCGACCTGATCACGCGTAAAAAGATTGGCATTTCAGGCGGGAATCGCGTGCTTGGTGCTTACATCTGGAACCGCGACCGTGAAGCGGTTGAGACCGTTCGCGCAAAGTTTGTCGTTCTTGCCACTGGCGGCGCATCGAAAGTGTATCAATATACATCTAACCCTGATGTTTCATCGGGTGATGGTATTGCAATGGCGTGGCGTGCAGGATGTCGGGTAGCCAATCTTGAATTTAACCAATTTCACCCAACCTGTTTGTTCCACCCAGAAGCACGAAACTTCCTGATCACCGAAGCACTTCGCGGCGAAGGCGCCTATTTGCGCAGACCTGACGGTTCACGCTTCATGCTGGATTTCGATGAGCGTGCAGAGCTTGCGCCTCGCGATGTGGTCGCACGTGCTATCGATTATGAAATGAAGCGCCTTGGTGCAGATTGCATGTACATCGACATCAGCCATAAAGACTCGGATTTTGTGATGAAACACTTCCCGATGATTTATGAAAAACTGCTGACCTATGGTTTTGATTTGACCCAAGACGCCATTCCAATTGTACCTGCGGCGCACTATACCTGTGGCGGTGTGATGGTTGACCTGAATGGTCAAACGGACCTTGAAGGCCTCTACGCGATAGGTGAAGTCAGTTATACCGGCCTACACGGTGCGAATCGTATGGCCTCTAACTCCCTGCTCGAATGTGTCGTGTACGCATGGGCTGCGGCCATGCATATTGGTGATAACGCGGCTGCGGCTGAAATACCACCGTCCCTGCCACATTGGGATGACAGCCAAGTTTGTTGTTCAGACGAAGAAGTGGTTATCCAGCATAATTGGCATGAACTGCGCCTGTTTATGTGGGATTACGTGGGTATCGTTCGCTCAACCAAACGTCTCGAGCGCGCATTACGACGCATTGAATTGCTCAAGCAAGAAACCAACGAGTACTACAGCAATTTCCGTGTTTCGAACAACTTGTTAGAACTGCGCAACTTGCTGCAAGTCGCCGAACTCATGGTGCGCTGCGCCATGGCACGTAAAGAAAGCCGTGGCCTGCATTACACCATCGATTACCCAAACAAACAGGAAGACAGCGGTCCGACCATTTTGGTTCCCGACTTCCCGTGCTGAGCCGATATGCTGAAATCATAAGAAAAGCCCTCTGATGAGGGCTTTTTTGTGTTCGCTGTCTGTCGATGCGAACGATGTTATGAACGGAACGCCGCGATGGCAGTTTCTAGCTCTTTGCTTTGCTCTGATACGCGAGCCGCTGCACGCGCGTTTTCG
Organism: Enterovibrio calviensis DSM 14347; assembly: GCF_000621165.1. Classification (GTDB taxonomy): domain Bacteria; phylum Pseudomonadota; class Gammaproteobacteria; order Enterobacterales; family Vibrionaceae; genus Enterovibrio; species Enterovibrio calviensis. Next base: position 67,513 of record NZ_JHZA01000009.1, read on the forward strand.
CTGGTTGCCTCAGTATTTGACGAGGTAATATCTTGAATCGAGTGAACGTTAAGGTTCACCTCTTTCGCCACCATGCTTTGTTCTTCAATCGCTGCGGCAATCTGTGTGCTCATGTCCATGATCTGCTGCATATCGATAATAATGTTATCCAACTCGCCTGCCGCTTCTTCGACATACGAAACAGATTGTTCACTGTCATGCTGACAAGACGTAATTCTCTCAACCACGTGATTCGTTTGCTGCTGCAAAGAGCCAATCATGGTAGCGATTTCATCTGTCGACTTATGCGTACGTGTTGCCAATGAACGCACTTCATCGGCAACCACCGCAAAGCCACGCCCTTGCTCACCCGCTCTCGCCGCTTCGATAGCAGCATTCAGGGCCAATAAATTGGTTTGCTCTGAGATGTCTTTGATGACATCAACCACGCTGCCAATTTGCTGAGACAAAGAAACCAAACTGTGAATGTCGCTGTTGGCCATCCCCAGCCCTTCGGACAAGGTGACAATCGCGCTGCGCGTTGCTTGAACGGTTTGATGGCCTTTTTGCGCACGCAACAGGCTTTGATCTGCATTAGCAGCAGCGGCTTCTGTGTTAGACGCGATCTCACGGATCGTCGCTTCCATTTCATTCACTGCCGTTGCAGCCATTTCGGCTTCGGAATGCTGCTTATCCAATGCAACTTCTGCATGGCTACTGCGCGCTTGCACATCAGAAGCCGTCGCATTCAAGGTCGTGATCGACATTTTCACGCCGGCGATCAGCGTCTGGCAATGCTCTAGCACCATGTTGAAATCAGTTGCCACAACCGCAATCTCATCATCACCTTCAGTCACTGCTCGCAATGTTAAGTCGCGCTCTGATGCCACTCGCTCCATTGTGCTCGTCAGTGTTTTCAATCTACGTTGAATGTCACGGTTAAGCCAAATACTGATCGCGATAAGAAGAAGTGACACAATAACAAGCGCCAATCCCGTCATCATCACTAGAGTTTGGGTCGATGAATTGAGCTCTTCTTGGAGCTGGATACGCATCGCATCAAAATCCGCTTCAACTTGGTGGGTTTGCTCTCGAATATTTCCTAGCAAGCCAGACTTATGGTCCAACCCCACAGTGCGCTTTAATTGCAGATAACGTTCTACCAAGGATTTTTGCTGATCCAATAGCGGAGAGTTTACGCGTGAAGAAATATCAGACCAATTTGCTGAGAACTCATCAAATCGTGTCGTCGAAGTATCTGCCACCAATAATCGAACCAGTGTAATCAAGTGCTCAACTTCAGCGTTACCCGACTGCTGGTCAAGCAGTGCACTGTTCGTCGCGGTTAGCTCACCCCACGTGCCAGACTCGCGATTCAACCCCAAGTCACGGTAGCCGTTTGCCAATTTCACGAAGCCATTATGGTAATTTTTCATGGCGTTTTTGACAGCGCCGATTTGTGGCAAGGTTAAATTCAAAGCCTCTGCTTCTTGCTGCAATTGCGACAACTGCCCCTCGAATTGGGACACATTGCCCTCAAAAGTATCGATGTATTTATCATCCAATCGCGCCAAAAAGTCTTTTTCGTTACGGCGCAAATTGAGAAGGCTCACTTCCAAATCTCCAACCAATGTTAACTTGGTTTTCAGATCAACCATTCTCTCTGATGCTTGGAAACTCACAAGGCCAAATAAGACCAATGACACCGCGGAAAACGCGGTCAATGCATACAGTTTGGTTCTAATTTTCATGTCATCCTTCCCTTAAAATTCATGGGCGCCGCAATTGATAGCAGATAAGACAAATAACGACTTAAGCCCTTATCGGCGGGTTCAATGAATGGTTTAGGGATGATGTACGTTAAACTGTAAAAATATGAGACATCGCTCAATGTTTAAGTGACACACTTACTCGACTAATGTGGCGAAAAACATCGTGAGAGACTGCATCTGAGGTGATTGGCAAACGAAGATGATGTTGCGCTGAACGTAGATCGAGCACGATAAGACAACGAGAGAGTAAGGCTATTCGCACGACCTGATAGGATTGACCGCGATAGAGACAATGCCCACTGCTGTGCAACAGGATATCACCTTCCAACTCAACGAGTGTAGCCATGCGACGGTGCGCTTCTGCGAGAAGAAAAGAGAGAATCAAAGCACTCAGCTCAAGCGGCACACTTGTTGATGCAAAAAGAAGTATGACCGGAAAGGCATAGAGGCAAACAAGTCCCCAGCGCAACCATTGAGAGCGCTGGAGTCGAGTATTAACGCAATTTGCTGCGGTTATGTGCAATGATTTTATCCGTCATCGCAGACAGTGTTGGCGCTTCACTGCGGGTGTGACCCATCAGCCAAGAAAACAGATCCGGATCGTCACTTTCTAACAACGCGACGAAATCCAATTTCTCTTGATCGGTCAGATCATCAAAGCACTCTTCGAAAAAAGGCATAATGATCACGTCCAACTCTAACATGCCACGACGGCACGCCCATTTGATCCGCGGTTTATCTTCAGCGGTCAGCATGATTACCTCATTCAAAACTAAACATATCTGTCCAGATAGTAACAGTGCCCCGTCTATGGTGCTATTACTGCTGATTTAAGGGTGTTGACCTTGTGATCTAGGTAACTCACCCATACATATACCCAAGCAACCTGAAGATGCAGGATTCAGCGAGATTGACTGGCGCAATGATCAAGGCGTCACTTTGCCAATGTAGTGAGCTCCATCAAAAAGGGACAACACCGAGCATGGCGTCAGTAAACTCGCCCGAAGGGAGGCCCTCAGAGCGCTCACTTCATCGTTAAATTCCTGTGAAATAGAATGACTATTCCTACAAAAATTTGCCTCGAATTGAACACTCTGACGGCCTCTGAAATCGAGCATCTTCAGGTTGTTTGGGTATAAAGAGTTATTCCCAGCAAGTTCTCGATGCTCGTTTTGGGGATAGTGCTGACATTCATCACAGACAGCATTACCATAACGTATCCGTTCTATTAGCGAGAGACACCATGACAACTTGGTACCAAACGCACACATTTTCTAAACTGCCACTTTCTTCAGACAGTGCACTGCCAGCATTGTCAGTGATCGCGCTTGACCATATTGCACTGATCACCGCAGTAGGCGCCGACACCATCAGTTATCTGCAAGGCCAGTTAACGTGTGATTTGGTGTCATTGGAAAAAACACGCTCTACACTGGCCGCGCATTGCGACGCCAAAGGTAAGGTGTGGTCGGCAATCCGCCTTTTCCATCATCAAGAAGGCATTGCCTACACGCAACCAGCATCTATCGCCGAAAAACAGCTGGCTGAAATTAAAAAATATGCCGTATTCTCTAAGCTAACGTTTTCACTCAGTGAACAAGTTCTGTTAGGTGTTGTGGGTGACAAAGCCGACAACGCTATGCAATCGCGCTTTTTAGGTGATGGCGACGTACGCCCAACGCAAACTGGCACAGCCGTTAGAATCGAAGCCAACCGCTGGTTGCTCGCGGTAGACGCAGAAGAAGCGGATAGCATCATTCATGAAATGGGTGAACGTGCCGTGCTAAGCGATAATAGCTTGTGGGATCTTTGCGAACTTCGCAGCGCGATTCCTGCCATTGCTGAAGCCACAACGAATGAATTTATTCCCCAAGCGCTGAACCTTCAAGCGCTAGACGGTATTAGCTTCAAAAAAGGCTGTTACACCGGCCAAGAAACCGTGGCTCGTGCCAAGTATCGTGGCATCAACAAACGCGCATCCTACTTGCTGCAAGGCGAAGCGAAACAAGCACCAAAAGCAGGCGATGTATTTGACCGCAGCGTAGGCGAGAATTGGCGTACTGGGGGCACCGTGCTGTCTGGGTATCGTTTTGATGACGGGCAAGCGCTGGCTTTGGTCGTACTTCCAAATAACCTAGATGATGATAGTCAATTCCGCCTTCCTGAAACCGAAGCGTTATGGCAGAAAGTCGCTCTGCCTTACAGTGTTGAAGACGATGCCTGATCTAAATACCCCCATCATTGCGGTGCTGCAAGGCAGCAATATTCCTCACCGCATTTTGCCGCATGAAAGTGCGGCAACAACGATATTGGACGCCGCTGCACAGCGCGGCGTTGACCCAAGACAATTAGTCAAATCTATGCTTCTTAAAGACATGAGTGGTCAATATGCACTGGCTTGTCTTCCAGGAACCGCTTCAGTTGACCCGAAGAAAGTCCGTGCATTACTGGGCTGTAGACGCATGACGTGCGTTGATAGCACGCATGTTCAGAGCATCACGGGATACTCTCCAGGCATGATCACACCGATTGCGGTCATGGGCGCGATGCCGATTTTCTTCGACCCAGCGCTGAGTGAGTTCGAGCATATTAATATCAGCAGTGGCACGCCACTGGCTGGCGTGGAGCTGGCGTACGACGATCTCGTGACTCTTTGCCAACCTATCGTCGCCGATATTTCCCGCGACGCGCAACCTGACGCTGAGTAACCCAATTGAACTGGCGTGGCATTGACTTAAACCTACTTGTGGCTTTTTCCGCATTGATGGAGACGCGCAGTGTCACCCGCGCAGCGCAAAAGCTATCCATTGGCCAATCCGCTATGAGCCACAATCTCTCACGACTTCGTGCCTTGCTTGATGATCCTCTATTTCATCGCCAAGGCCACGAAATGCTGCCCACCAGCCGTGCCCTTGAGCTTGAGCCCATCATCAATCAAATGTTAGAGACCATCGCGCACGATGTTCTCTCGCCTGTCGCATTCGATCCTGCTAACTACCAAGGAACGGTCAGAATTGGCCTGACGGATTATGCAGAGTTGGTTTTTGCCCCTGCGCTGTTTGATGTGTTCCGTCAACAAGCCCCTCATTGCCAGTTGAGCTGTCGCCCCGTCGACCGCGTTAACTATCGAGAAGCACTAAAAGCGGATCACGTCGATGTGGTGTTGGGCGCGGTAGAGCCGCAAGAGCCGACGCTCGATATGGAAGATCTCTACACTGAAAAGCATGTTTGCTTATTTGACCCTCAAGCAACGGGCATTAACCAGCCACTCACGCTAGAAGATTACATCACATCGCCACACGCCCTTGTGACAGTCGATGGGCAGCTCAGCAGCCCTGTCGATGACACACTCAAAGCTTTGGGCTGTGACCGCCAAGTAGTCATGGGCTCGCAACGCTTTCTGACCGTTCGCCATTTGTTGTCAGGGAGAAACCTCATTTGTACCGTGGCAGAATTGATGGCAAAACTAGACATGTTCAACACCAAACTGGCAATAAGCCCGACGCCCGTTAATGTCAGTAATTTTGTTATCCGTCAGATTTGGCACAAGAAACACGCCAGCAGCACCAAAAATCAATGGATCCGAAAAACCATTCACCAAACTGTTCGCCAGCAAGTGCAAGATTTACGTGCTAGATAATTCAACTCGGTGTCTAATTATCTAGAATGTGACCTATCCCAGATACATTAGATTGAACCGCATTTTATTGAGCCAGATGTCTTAGCTGTCACATTGTAGTCATGCTCGCATCGTTATAATGCCGTCCGCCAAATTTCCAGAATTTATCGCTGGAAAAAGGATGTTGGCTAGCCGTGTCGAGAGGCACAACAATAAAAATTAAAAGGAACTGCGAATGCGGATGTTTAATCGATATGTCCCCACCCTCATTGCAAAACACGTCTACCGTTTGTTCACCGGACGTATTTACATTGATGGTCGTGGAAATTTCGACTTTCATCAGGGAATGATGCAGGCGCAATCAAATGCGGATTTTGAGCATTATCGTACGGTAAAAGAAATTAATGCCGAGATCCGTCGCTTGAAAGAACAGTGCTAACAAAAATACCCGCTCCCTCAAGAAGCTTGTTTGGCAAGAATATTGAGATAAGGGAATGTGGCTTCAAACACTTCGCTTGAACAAAAACACCGCGCCTTGCGCGGTGTTTTTTTCTGTTTGGAATTTGTCGAGTTCACCAAAGGGTCAGCGTCGATTGATCAATTACTCTTCTTCTTCCAAGGTTTCCTGATATGCGGCAGCATCCAGCAGCTCATCAAGCTCTGTGGTATCACTGATACGAATTTGGAACAACCAGCCGTCACCGTAAGCATCCGAGTTAACGTACTCTGGCGAGCCTTCCAAATCTTCATTGATAGCGACGATTTCACCCGTCAACGGAGAGTAAATATCTGATGCAGCTTTAACAGACTCAGCCACTGCACAATCGTCTCCCGCATCGACAGTGTCACCCACATCAGGTAGGTCAATAAATACCATGTCACCTAACATCGCCTGTGCATGATCAGAGATACCAACGGTATACACGCCGTCACCTTCAGGTCTTACCCACTCATGGGAGGCGGCAAATTTCAATTCAGATGGGATGTCACTCATAAATCAGCTTCCTTCTAGAAATTTTGTGCGACCAATCATCAGTCACTTAAAAAGCAAATTGCATCAGATACGCAAGTTAGGAAAGCCTTCACTTAATCGCAAGTAAAATCACCGTACAAAAAGCAATTGTTTTAACTCGATCAATCCTTGTCCCGACATTGACGCATCAATAAGTAAGGGAAGCCAAACTGACGACAAACAAAAACGCCAATGGCGATATCCTCAACCATTGGCGTTTTGTTTAACTCAGCGACGATTAGTCACTCGTTTTTTGCACGTGTACATCCATTTGTGGGAATGGGATTTCGATGCCTTCATCATCTAACCCTTCTTTGATCGCTTGCAGCAAATCAAAGTAAACCGCCCAGTAATCAGCAGTACGAACCCAAGGGCGCACAACAAAGTTCACCGATGAATCTGCTAGCGCCACCACACCAATAGTTGGCTCTGGCTCCGCAAGAAGACGAGGCTCTGCAGCTAACACACGGCCAAGCACTTCTTTAGTTTTCTTCAAATCCGCGCTGTAAGACACGCCAATTTCAAAATCGATACGGCGCGTGTCATGACGAGAATAGTTGGTAATTGGGCTAGAAATAACGCCGCCATTTGGAACAACAATCATCTTGTTGTCAGGGGTTTTTAGCACAGTCGAGAAGATTTGAATTGAATCAACTGAACCCGAAACACCGCCGATTTCCACATAGTCGCCCGATTTAAATGGACGAAATGCAACAATCAGCACGCCTGCTGCGAAATTTGACAGGGAACCTTGAAGCGCCAAACCAACCGCAAGACCGGCCGCACCAATGACCGCAACCACTGACGCAGTTTGAACACCCAGCTTACCAAGTGCTGCGATAAGCACGATAACGAACAATAAATAGCGGATAAATGTATGCACGAACTCAACAACGGCATTGTCGAGTTCTTTCTTGCGCATCACTGCCGCGACAGCACCGGCGATCTTTTTAACGACCCAATTACCGATGATTAAAATAGCGAGAGCGGAAATAACGTTAACCGCGTATTGAAGCAAAATGTCTTGGTTGTTTGTAAACCAGCTCATCGCTTCTTGAGTTGCATCTTCCATTGCAATGTCCTTGATAAATTTATTTACGTAAATAGTCCCGAGATACGTCTGAGAGCAATCGCACCCCAATCACCTGATTTAAGTCTCACAGGTAAAAATCAGAAGTGAGTTTACAGTTTAAGCGCCATTGAAGAGTGTCTCAAACTTAAAACAATGGAACTGATCTTTTTGTGACTTATCTATGGCATAGATATAAAAAAGCCCCGCATATTTGCAGGGCTTTATTCAGCAGTGCGAGCGATTAAAGCGCTTCGGCGACTGGCTGTTTTTCTTCATTGGCTTTCGCTTTCGCTTCTGCAGCTGCCACGTGGTAGTGAACATCCATTTGTGGGAATGGAATCTCGATACCCGCTTCGTCTAGGCCTTCTTTGATAGCTTGCATCAAGTCGAAATACGTTGCCCAGTAATCAGCCGTGTTTACCCAAGGGCGAACAACGAAGTTCACTGAAGAGTCCATCAATGCATGCACACCAATAGTTGGCTCAGGATCTTGCAAAACACGTGGGTCAGCTTTAACAACACGCGTTAGCACTTCTTTGGTCTTTTTAAGATCGGCTTTGTAAGACACACCGATAACGAAATCAATACGGCGCGTATCATGGCGTGAGTAGTTGGTGATTGGGCTAGAAATCACGGTGCCATTAGGCACGACAACCATTTTGTTATCTGGTGTAGTCAAAATGGTAGAGAAGATCTGAATCGACGCAACGGAACCTGAGACACCACCCACTTCTACGTGGTCGCCAGATTTAAACGGGCGGAATGTCACGATCAATACACCCGCAGCAAAGTTCGACAGTGAACCTTGAAGCGCTAAACCGATAGCAAGACCTGCCGCACCGATAACCGCAACAATAGATGCCGTTTCAACGCCAACGCGGCCTAGAGCTGCAATCAGTACAATGGTAAACATCACGTAGCGAACCAAGTTCTCGATAAAATCGACAACGGATTGGTCCAACTCACGCTTTTTCAGCACAACGGCTACAGAGCCAGCGACTTTCTTAACAACCCAATTACCCACAAGCATGATCATGATTGCGGTAATAATATTCACGCCATACTGAATCATCAGTTCATGGTTTGACGCCAACCAACTCATTGCTTCATTTGCTGTTTCTTCAACAACCTGAATTGCATTTTGCTCAGTCATCTCTTTCTCTCATCTTAAGATCACACAAGCCAATTCCTACTGCAGTTTCCTGCAATCAAAATTGGCTTGGTCACATGACTAAATTTCAGCCACAAAAAAACCCGCTAAATTTAGCGGGTTTTGAGAGATTTGTAATCCGTTTTTTTAAAAAACGAACTTACAGAACGTCGATAGCGTTCAGGTCAGCAAATGCTTTCTCTAGACGAGTAACCATTGAAGCTTGACCAGCGCGTAGCCATACGCGTGGGTCGTAGTACTTCTTGTTAGGCGCAGCTTCGCCAGTTGGGTTACCGATTTGACCTTGCAGGTAATCAAAGTTGTCTGCAGAGTAAGTACGGATACCATCCCACGTTGCCCACTGAGTATCAGTATCGATGTTCATTTTGATAACACCGTAACCGATAGACTCTTGGATTTCTGCTTCAGAAGAACCAGAACCGCCGTGGAATACGAAGTTCAGAGCGTTAGGTGCAATACCGAATTTCTCTGCACAGTACGCTTGTGAATCACGTAGGATAGTTGGCGTCAGTACAACGTTACCCGCTTGGTAAACACCGTGTACGTTACCGAAAGATGCTGCGATAGTGAAACGTGGGCTGATAGCGCTCAGTTTCTCGTATGCGTATGCAACGTCTTCTGGAGAAGTGTATAGCTCAGACGCGTCCATATCAGAGTTATCTACGCCGTCTTCTTCACCACCAGTACAACCTAGTTCGATTTCTAGCGTCATACCCATCTTTTCCATGCGAGCAAGGTATGCAGCACAGATTTCGATGTTTTCTTCTAGAGACTCTTCAGAAAGGTCGATCATGTGAGAAGAGAATAGTGGCTTACCGGTTTCAGCGAAGTGTGCTTCACCAGCGTCTAGCAGGCCGTCGATCCAAGGAAGAAGTTTCTTCGCAGCGTGGTCAGTGTGCAGAATAACTGGAACACCGTAAGAAGCAGCTACTGCGTGAACGTATTTCGCACCAGCAACAGCACCAAGGATTTGTGCACCTTGGCCTTCTAGCTTAACGCCTTTACCAGCGAAGAAGCCAGCACCGCCGTTAGAGAACTGAACAACAACGGGTGCTTTAACTTTAGAAGCAGCTTCTAGAACACCGTTGATTGAATCCGTGTTTACTACGTTTACCGCTGGAAGAGCGAACTTGTTCTCTTTAGCAATTTCAAACACTTTCTGTACGTCGTCACCAGAGATAACGCCAGGTTTTACAAAATCAAAAATCTTAGACATGACAATAGTCCTATTTACTCTGTAGTCTTTGAATGAATCAGTACCAAGCTGGCTATATCCCAACCAACTCGGCTAAATCGGCAAACGTTTGCGATCAGCGCTGCGCATTGTACCCAAACGTCTCACCAAACACATTAATTTTTGTCTTTGGTGTATGCGTCTCTGCACATAAATCTCGGCGAAAGACACATAAAAAAACGGAGGCTATCAACCTCCGTTTCATGAATTACGCTTTAGCGCGCGCTTCTAGCATTTCTACTGCTGGAAGAACTTTACCTTCAACGAACTCAAGGAAAGCACCACCGCCAGTTGAGATGTAAGAAACATCAGCTTTAATACCGAACTTGTCGATAGCTGCCAATGTGTCACCACCACCCGCTACAGAGAAACCTGCAGATTCAGCGATTGCTTTAGAAATGCCAGCAGTACCCGCTTCGAAGTTTTTGAATTCGAATACGCCTACTGGGCCATTCCATAGGATGGTTTTCGCGTTGCTGATGATTTCAGCAAGTGCTGCAGTTGATTGAGGACCTAGGTCGAAAATCATGTCGTCATCTTGAACGTCAGCAACGTTTTTGATTTCAGCTTCTGCGTTTTCGTCGAATGCTTTCGCACATGCAACGTCAGTCGCGACTGGAATTGCACACTCTTTCATTAGCTTCTTAGCTGTGTCTACTAGGTCAGCTTCGTACAGTGATTTGCCCACATTGTGGCCTTCAGCTGCGATGAAAGTGTTTGCGATACCACCGCCAACAACCAATTGGTCAGCGATTTTAGATAGAGATTCAAGCACAGTCAGCTTGGTAGAAACTTTAGAACCACCAACGATAGCAACCAATGGACGCTCTGGGTTGTCCATTGCTTTACCTAGTGCTTCAAGTTCAGCTGCTAGAAGAGGACCAGCACATGCAACTGGAGCAAATACGCCTACACCGTAGGTAGATGCTTGTGCGCGGTGCGCAGTACCGAATGCATCCATCACGAATACGTCACACAGTGCAGCGTATTGCTTAGACAGTTCGTCTTCGTTTTTCTTCTCGCCTTTGTTGAAGCGAACGTTTTCTAGAACCACTAGCTCACCCGCGTTCAGCTCTAGGCCGTTCAGGTAATCTTTTGCTAGTTTAACGTCACAATCAAGCGCGTCGTTCAAGTAGTTAACAACAGGCTGTAGAGAGAATTCTTCTGCGTACTCGCCTTCAGTAGGGCGACCTAGGTGAGAAGTCACCATCACTTTCGCGCCAGCTTCTAGGCAAGTTTTGATGGTTGGGATTGACGCTAGGATACGTGCATCAGAAGTTACTTTACCGTTTTTCACTGGTACGTTCAGATCGGCACGGATAAATACGCGTTTGCCAGCCAAGTCCAGATCGGTCATTTTAATTACAGACATGTTCGTCCTCTCTATAAGTTGCAAAAATAAATAAATTTGCTTTAGCTTTTACGAAGTAAAAGCCGTGACTCAAGCCTTCGAGCCACTGGAAACTGCATCCATGGCTAACGCGGTGTCTAACATCCGGTTAGCAAACCCCCACTCGTTGTCGCACCACACCAGCATTTTCACCAAATTGTGGTTACTTACCCGTGTTTGCGAGCCATCGACAATGGCGCTGTGAGGATCATGGTTAAAGTCAACCGAGACTAATGGTGCCTCGGTATAATCGACGATGCCGTTCAATGTACACCGAGCAGCCTCTTCGAGTGATTGATTTACGTCATTAACTTTCACTTTTGTGTTAACTGTGACGCTTAAATCCATCGCTGTGACATTTATCGTAGGAACTCTAACTGAAATCGCTTCAAATTTGTCAGAAAATTTCGGAAATATTCTTCCAATTCCTAAATGTAATTTGGTGTCGACAGGAATAATAGACTGGCTGGCAGCACGTGTGCGTCGCAAATCTGGGTGATAGGCATCAATCACCTGCTGATCGTTCATGGAAGAGTGAATTGTTGTGATCGTGCCGGATTCAATTCCAAACTGCTCATCCAGTACTTTTATTACTGGAACGATACAGTTTGTGGTGCAAGAACCGTTGGACACTATCAGGTCAGACGTCTTCAACGTGTCTTCATTCACACCAAAGATAATGGTGTTATCGAGGTCGTTGCTGCCAGGGTGAGAAAACAGGACTTTCTTAGCACCCGCATCGATATGCGCTTGGCCATGTTCGCGATTGCCATAAACACCCGTGCAGTCGAGCACGATATCAATGTCTAGGTCACGCCAAGGAAGTAACTCTATGTCCGCAAGATGCAGGAGACGAATAGAATCGTAATCACCGTCTTGGTGATGTACGTAAAGGTGTTCCTGATTGTGGGTGATTTTTTTCTGGAATCGGCCGTGGCTGGTGTCGTATTGCAGGAGGTGCGCCATCGCATCAGGCTGGGCAAGTTCATTGACTGCCACCACTTTAATTTGCTGACTCTTTCCGCTTTCATAAACGGCGCGTAAAACATTGCGCCCGATACGCCCAAATCCATTGATCGCAACCTTTAGCATTACACCCTGTGTCCTAACACGAATTTAATGGTCTAGATATTACATGATAAAGATCACAATCGCATCCGTAGAATCGCATCTGCACGAAGCAAGCGCTTTCACCAATATCCACCGACCTAACTGCGCTGAAAGACGCTAGATTTAATGACCAACTCGAAAGCAACCCCTCCCTTTTAGGCGAAAAAAAACCGAGCCTAATGGCTCGGTTGTCTTTGTCATCTTCTCGGTATTATGCGAGTAGTTCTTTTGCCGTATCAACCACGTTTTCAACGGTGAAACCGAACATTTTGAACAGTTCGCCTGCTGGTGCAGATTCGCCGAAGGTGTGCATGCCAATGATGCGGCCGTCGAAACCTACATACTTGTACCAGAAGTCAGCAATACCCGCTTCAATCGCAACACGTGCTGTCACGTCTGAAGGCAATACAGATTCGCGGTAAGACGCATCTTGCTTGTCGTAGATGTCAGTTGCTGGCATAGAAACAACGCGTACTTGCTTGCCATCAGCAGACAATTGCGCCGCCGCTTCAACCGCCAGTTCCACTTCTGAACCCGTCGCAATCAAGATGAGGTCAGGCTTACCTGCACAATCTTTCAGAACGTAGCCGCCCTTCGCGATGTTCGCCACTTGCTCTGCATCACGTGGCTGTTGAGCCAAGTTTTGACGAGAGAAGATCAGTGAGGTTGGGCCGTCTTTACGCTCGATAGCCAGTTTCCATGCAACCGCAGACTCTACTTGGTCACACGGACGCCATGTGCTCATGTTTGGCGTTAGACGCAGTGATGCGATTTGCTCAACAGGTTGGTGTGTTGGGCCATCTTCACCCAGACCGATTGAGTCATGGGTGTACACTTGGATGTTCTGAATTTTCATCAGTGCAGCCATGCGCATTGCGTTACGTGCGTATTCCATGAACATCAGGAAGGTTGCGCCGTAAGGAACGAAACCGCCGTGCAACGCGATACCGTTGATGATCGCTGTCATGCCGAACTCACGCACACCGTAGTGAATGTAGTTGCCCGATGCGTCGTCAGCAGTGACGGCTTTAGAACCAGACCACATGGTCAAGTTTGAAGGTGCAAGGTCAGCAGAGCCGCCCATGAATTCAGGGAGCATCGCACCAAACGCTTCAAGCGCGTTTTGAGACGCTTTACGTGATGCAATGTTTGCAGGGTTTGCTTGCAGATCAGCAATGATTTGGTTGGCTTTCGCTTCCCATTCTGCTGGTAAATCGCCGTTTACGCGGCGTTTGAATTCAGCCGCAAGCTCTGGGTAAGCCGCTTCGTACGCTGCAAGCTTCTCGTTCCAAGAAGACTCTTTCGCTGCACCCGCTTCTTTAGCATCCCACTTACCGTAGATATCCGCAGGGATTTCAAACGGACCGTGTTCCCAGCCAAGTTGTTGACGAGTTGCTGCGATTTCGTCTGCGCCCAGTGGTGCGCCATGACAATCGTGCGTGCCTGCTTTGTTTGGTGAGCCGAAACCGATCACGGTTTTGGTACAGATCAGCGTAGGACGACCGGTTTCTGCTTTTGCTGCTTCGATTGCCGCGTTGATTGCGTCAGCATCGTGACCATCAACAGCAGGAATAACGTGCCAGCCATAGGCTTCAAAACGCTGAGGCGTGTTGTCGGTGAACCAGCCTTCAACGTGACCATCGATAGAAATACCGTTGTCATCCCAGAACGCAACCAGCTTGCCCAAACCTAGCGTACCCGCCAGAGAACATGCTTCGTGAGAGATACCTTCCATCAAACAGCCATCGCCCAAGAACACGTAAGTGTTGTGGTCAACGATGTCGTGGCCTTCACGGTTAAATTGCGCTGCCAGAGATTTCTCTGCCATCGCCATGCCTACCGCATTGGTGATGCCTTGGCCTAGTGGACCGGTTGTGGTCTCGATGCCTGGTGCATAACCGTACTCAGGGTGACCTGGGGTTTTTGAATGCAGTTGACGGAAGTTTTTCAGATCGCTAATCGACAGATCGTAACCGGTGAGATGAAGCAGAGAATAAATCAGCATTGAGCCGTGGCCGTTCGAAAGCACGAAACGGTCGCGGTCAGCCCACTCAGGGTTTTGTGGGTTGTGGTTCATGTGGTCACGCCATAGCACTTCGGCGATATCAGCCATGCCCATTGGGGCGCCTGGGTGGCCAGAGTTGGCTTGTTGTACACCGTCCATGCTAAGTGCACGAATCGCGTTTGCTAATACCTTGCGGGAAGACATGTCTGCTCCTGAGATCAATAGACGTTTTGTTTTATATGCAAACAGGCGCAATACTGAAATAGTTTAGAGAGGCCTGATCGCAGAACTTGGCGGGGTCGTATTGTCGCAAGACTGCTGTTCGTCTGCAAACGATTTACATGTCTGATTTGAAGGCATTCTGATGATTTTAGTATGAAGGAATCGTTTAATTTCGGCACAGTGCGATGAGGAACGCAATCGTTTCCCTTTTACACAGACAAATTGCATGGTTGATTTCTTATCGCTCCAGCGTAGAATAGACGTCCAGATGGTAAAACATCTAACCATTTAAACGTATATCAACCTATATTTAGCTCATTACTTATTTTTAAGGAACGCGACATGGCCAAACACCTGTTTACTTCAGAATCGGTTTCGGAAGGTCACCCAGACAAAATTGCTGACCAAATTTCAGATGCCGTACTTGATGCGATTTTAGAGCAGGATCCAAAAGCCCGCGTTGCTTGTGAAACATACGTAAAAACCGGCATGGTCATGGTTGGCGGTGAAATCACCACTTCAGCTTGGGTTGATATCGAAGAACTGACGCGTCAAACCGTGCGTGAAATCGGCTACGTTCACTCAGACATGGGTTTCGATGCTGATTCGTGTGCCGTACTTAATACCATTGGTAAGCAATCACCTGATATTAACCAAGGTGTTGACCGCGCTGATCCGAAAGAGCAAGGCGCAGGCGACCAAGGCATCATGTTTGGTTATGCATGTAACGAAACTGACGTGCTAATGCCTGCACCTATCACTTACTCTCACCTTCTTGTTAAGAAACAAGCTGAAGTGCGTAAGAGCGGTAAACTCGATTTCCTTCGCCCAGACGCGAAATCACAGGTGACCTTCCAATACGACCAAGGCAAGATTGTTGGTATCGACGCGGTTGTTCTTTCTACCCAACACTGTGATTCAGTCACCACTGAGCACCTACGTGAAGCGGTCATGGAAGAAATCATCAAGCCTGTACTGCCAACAGAATGGTTGAACAAAGAAACCAAATTCTTCATCAACCCAACCGGTCGTTTCGTTATCGGTGGCCCAATGGGTGACTGTGGTTTGACGGGTCGTAAGATCATCGTTGATACCTACGGCGGCGCAGCCCGTCACGGTGGTGGTGCTTTCTCTGGTAAAGATCCATCAAAAGTTGACCGCTCAGCGGCATACGCAGCACGTTATGTTGCGAAAAACATCGTTGCTGCTGGCCTAGCAGACCGCTGTGAAATCCAATTGTCTTACGCGATTGGTGTTGCAGACCCAACGTCTATCATGGTTGAAACCTTCGGCACTGAGAAAGTCTCTCAAGAGATCATCATCGAAGCGGTTCGTCAGCACTTTGACCTGCGCCCATACGGCCTACAAGAGATGCTGGACCTGTTGCAACCTATCTACAAGAAGACAGCAGCATACGGTCACTTCGGTCGCGAAGAATTCCCTTGGGAAAAAACCGACAAAGTTGCAGCACTGCGCGATTTCGCAAACATCAAGTAATCGCGAAAACGCAGCACGACAGATTAAGAAAAGGGAAGCTTCGGCTTCCCTTTTTTCATGCCTATCTTTACCCTACCCGCAGTGACAATCCAATCTGCCAAGGCGATGAACGAACTCCACTACCGTATTACTCGACGCGTAAGCGAATGCATCTCTCATGCAAACCTGACCCTAGGTACCGATTTTGCGGTGCCAGCAATCCGTTTTGATATTCGAGGAAAAACCGCGGGAATGGCGCTGCTTCAACGCTGGCAACTTCGCTTTAACCCTGTCTTGCTGGCAGAGAACCCTGACGCCTTTATTGAAGAAGTCGTGCCCCATGAAGTGAGTCACTTGATTGTCTTTGCGCGTTTCGGACGCGTTCGCCCCCATGGCAAAGAGTGGCAGGCAGTCATGTCACAGGTCTTTGATGTTCAACCGAAAACCACACACAGCTTTGACATTAAATCTGTGGAAGGAAAAACCTTCCCCTACCACTGCCAATGCGACGTGATCCCCTTGTCTGTTCGTCGCCACAACAAAGTACAACGTCAACAAGTTCAATATATGTGTCGGCGTTGTAAGCAGCCACTGGTGTGGAAACCTGCTTCCTCTTAGTCTCACTTTTGGGTGATAACAGCCTCTTAACGAGCAAGCATCTCAATTAGCACAACTTTAGTGAGATTTAACTCGCAAACATCTGCAATAATCAAAGTACTTATTTCCACCAAGACTTTGATTCATGATGAAGAAGTATCTCTTACTGCTTTCTGCTCTGTTGATATCCCCGTTGGCGATGTCAGCCCCAGAGCATCCTCAATCCTTTTCGAAAGCCAAGCGCATCGCGCAAAAAATCTATCAAGACTACCCGACCTCTTTTTACTGTGGCTGTGATATCGAATGGCAAGGTAAGAAAGGCGTCCCGCAATTGGATGATTGTGGTTACCAAGTCCGAAAGCAACTCAAGCGAGCAAGCCGCATCGAGTGGGAACATGTGGTTCCGGCATGGCAGTTCGGCCACCAGCGTCAATGCTGGCAAGATGGCGGACGCAAAAACTGTGGCAGAACCGACCCAGCATTTCGTTTGATGGAAGCTGACCTGCACAACCTCGTCCCCGCGATTGGCGAAGTGAATGGCGACCGCTCAAACTACCGTTTCTCACAATGGAACGGCGACAAAGGCGCGTTTTATGGCCAGTGCGACATGAAAGTCGACTTCAAGCAGCGTGCTGTCGATCCCCCAGCGCAAAGCCGAGGCGCGATTGCTCGTATCTACCAATACATGAATCAGCAATACGATTTTCGTTTAGCATCAGCACAGAAAAAGCTCATGAACGCGTGGGATAAAACCTATCCAGTCACTGCTTGGGAATGTGAGCGTGACCGTCGCATTGCCCGTAATCAAGGGAATCACAACCCGTTCGTGAAAGTGGCATGCGAAAAGGCAGGTCTATAACCTCACCTTAGAAGGCCGTAAACTTGCGCTCACCTTACACCCGAGATTACGGCCAAAATTACAGGCAAAACTACAGTCAATGAGCAGTAGCATGCTAAACTGCTGCTCATTATTTCCAAGACCAAAACCACCATGCGTATCCCAAGAATTTTCCATCCTGAATTGCTGCCTAACAGCGGCCGTGTCGCACTTGATGATGATGCGGCAAATCATGTTGGCCGTGTATTGCGTATGCAAGTTGGACAAGAAGTCCTGCTCTTTGATGGCAGCGGCGCTGAATTCCCCGCAGTGATCTGTGACGTTTCAAAAAAGAACGTCAACGTCGATATCACTGAACGTGTCGAGCGCAGCATTGAATCGCCGCTAGACTTGCACCTTGGTCAAGTCATCAGTCGCGGCGACAAAATGGAGTTCACCATTCAAAAATCTGTCGAGCTTGGCGTCAATGTGATTACGCCACTGATCTCTGAACGATGTGGTGTCAAACTCAACGCCGACCGCTTTGACAAGAAATTGCAGCAATGGCAGAAGATTGCGATTGCTGCCTGCGAACAATCTGGCCGAAACATCGTCCCAGAAATCCGCCCAGTGATGGCGTTGGATGCCTGGAGTCAGGAAGCGTTTGATGGTTTGAAACTCAACCTTCACCCTCGCGCCAAATATTCCATCAATACCCTGCCGCAGCCTGTTAATCGCGTGCGCCTATTGATTGGCCCTGAAGGCGGTTTGTCAGCAGAAGAAATTGAAAAGACCCGTGAGCACGGGTTTGAAGAAACACTTTTGGGACCGCGTGTGCTGCGCACTGAAACCGCAGCATTGACCGCAATTACGGCATTGCAGGTTCGCTTTGGTGACCTTGGTTAATGACACCAAGTTTAACGGCGACGAACTTGCCAGATAAGGAAGACAGAATGATCAAACTGGGTATCGTGATGGACCCAATTGAGTCCATCAACATCAAGAAAGATTCTTCTTTTGCCATGATGCTAGAAGCACAAGCGCGTGGCTGGGAAATTCACTACATGCAGATGAATGACTTGTCGCTGGAGCAAGGAAAAGCCCTTGCTCGCACCAAGATCATCAGCGTAGAACAAAACCCTGAGAAGTGGTTTGACGTAAAAAGCGAGCAAGAGATCGCACTGGCCGATCTTGATGCTGTCTTGATGCGTAAAGACCCGCCGTTCGACACGGAATACATCTACGCAACGTACATTCTTGAGCGCGCGGAAGTGGAAGGATGCTTAATCGTTAACAAACCGCAAAGCCTCCGTGATTGTAACGAAAAGCTATTCACCGCTTGGTTCCCAGAGCACACGCCAATCACCTTGGTGACGCGTCGTGACGACCAAATCAAAGCGTTCCATGAAAAACACGGCGACGTGATTTTGAAGCCGCTTGATGGCATGGGCGGTTCTTCTATCTTCCGCGTGAAGAAGGGCGATCCTAACCTATCCGTGATCATCGAAACACTGACCAGTCTTGGCACTAACTACTGCATGGCGCAGACGTTCGTTCCAGACATCAGCAATGGCGACAAGCGTATTCTAGTGGTTGACGGCGAGCCGATGCCATACTGTTTGGCGCGTATTCCAGCCAAAGGCGAAACACGCGGTAACCTTGCAGCAGGTGGTCGCGGTGAAGCGCGTCCTTTAAGTGACACCGACTGGGCCATTGCCCGTGCTGTCGCACCAACGCTGAAAGAAAAAGGCCTGATCTTTGTCGGTCTGGATATCATTGGCGACAAGCTGACTGAAATTAATGTCACGAGTCCAACGTGTATCCGTGAAATTGAAGCGGCCTTTGATATCAACATCAGCGGCAAGTTGATGGATGCCATCGAAGCTCGCCTGCAAAAGTAATCGTACACAGTCTTGTGCAGTTTCCTCTGCACAAGGCTGACTTTCTTTCGCTTACCGCTCATACTGAACGTAGGCACTCTGCAATGTTCGCACCTGCCATCATTACGCATTTTTTGAAAACAAGCACCTTTGCGCCAACGCAACTTAGTAGTGGAAGGGCATCATGAATTTTAAAAACCATTTTCTTGTCGCGATGCCTAGCATGGCAGACGACCGTTTTAAGCACAGTGTCATTTACATGTGCGAACACAATGAAGACGGCGCGATGGGGCTTGTGATAAACCAGCCTATCAACATTTCTGTTGCTAACATGCTGGAGCAAATTGAAGTCGATCGCGATCATCATGTCACTCAGCCCTTGAGCCTTGATCAACCAGTGCTGTTTGGTGGCCCCGTATCAGAAGACCGTGGTTTTGTACTTCACAAAAACAAACAGACATTTGGTTCAAGCATTCAACTTTCAGATGCGCTGACGGTCACCACCTCAAAAGACATCTTGGCCATCTTAGGCACGAATGACGAGCCAGAGCAGTTCATTGTCGCACTGGGTTATTCCGGCTGGGATGCAGGTCAATTAGAGAAAGAATTGGCGGAAAACAGCTGGCTAACCATTGAAGCTGACCCTGCCGTCATTTTTGATACCCCAATCAATGAGCGCTGGGAGACCGCGTTGAAGCATTTGGGTATCAGTGCGCTCAATCTATCGTCCGATATTGGACACGCATAAGAGACATCCCATGAGTAACATCCAAACCGTGCTGGGTTTCGACTACGGCACAAAAAGTATTGGCACCGCTATCGGGCAAGCCATTACAGGTACAGCAACGCCGCTTAAAGCGCTCAAAGCCAAAGACGGCATTCCTAGCTGGGAAGCGATTGAAGCCATTTTAAAAGAGTGGAAACCTGATGTGGTCGTGGTTGGATTACCTCTAGACTTACAAGGCGGCGAGCTCGAAACCATTACACCTCGTGCGCGCAAGTTTGCGAATCGTCTTAAAGGGCGCTTTGGTGTGAACGTCGAACTACACGACGAGCGACTCACCACCACAGAGGCGCGTTCATCACTGTTTGAACAAGGCGGTTATCGCGCACTAGGAAAAGGCAATATTGACTGTCAATCCGCCGTCATCATTGTCGAAAGTTGGTTTGAACATCAATACAGCTAAAAAAAGCGCCAATGGCGCTTTTTTTTATTTCGCTATCGACCTTCGATGCTTACGTCTGCCAACGACAACGAGCCATCAGACTGCTCTGCCATTTTCATCATCAACTTCAATTCATTGCGAGAATCCGCATGATGCAAGGCTTCTTCTTGGGAGATTTTCCCAGCCTGATACAACGTAAACAGTGATTGGTCGAAGGTACACATACCCGCGTTTTCACCCCTACCAATACTGGCTTTCAATTCATGCAACTCACCACGACGAATCAAATCCGACACGTGTGAGGTATTCAGCAGTAGCTCGTAAGCACCGTGGCGTCCAACGCCACTAATATCTGGTACCAATTGTTGAGCGAGCACCCCACGAAGGTTCAGTGACAAATCAAACAAGAATTGCTCACGGCGTTCTTTTGGCACCAAGTGCAGCACGCGCTCTAGTGCTTGGTTGGCATTGTTAGCGTGCAACGTCGCAATACATAGATGGCCAGTTTCGGCAAATTGCATCGCGTACTCCATGGTCTCTCGGGTACGGATCTCACCGATCATGATCATGTCAGGTGCTTGGCGTAGCGAGTTTTTCAACGCGATCTCATAGCTTTCGGTATCAATGCCAATTTCACGCTGGGTCACAATGCACTTGTTGTGCGGGTGAATAAACTCAATAGGATCTTCGACCGTCAGAATGTGTCCGCTGCGGTGGGTATTTCGAAAGCCCACCATGGCTGCCATCGACGTCGATTTCCCCGACCCCGTCGCCCCAACGATCAACACCAACCCACGTTTTGCGATCGACAAATCCTGAATAACATCTGGTAAACCCAATGAGTGGATATCAGGGATGTTGGTCTCAATGCGGCGCATAACCATGCCGGGTAAATCTCGTTGCCAGAATGCACTGACACGAAAACGGCCAGTCTCGGTGACCAAAGCAAAGTTGGCTTCCCGCTCTATGATGAACTTTTGGTAAGTGTCTGCGTCCATGGCTTGTTTAATCAGCCCATTAACGCCAGCCTCATCCAGTCTGTCTCCTACTGGCTTCAAACTGCCGTCCACACGAAGCATGCAAGATGCCCCAACCGTGATGTAACAATCCGACGCACGTCGCGTGAGCATTTCATCGAGTAATTCAAAGAGCGGTGCTTTTGCTGTCATCCTTAAAATCCTGTCCCTGCACTGTCCAGTGCCTTGTTGGCTTCTTGGCTGTCTATCACGCCTTGCATCATTAGGTTGCGCAGCGCTTGTTCCATGGTTTGCATGCCCATACCGGATCCGGTTTGAATCATTGAATACATCTGCGCCACTTTGTCTTCGCGGATCAAGTTGCGAATGGCTGGTGTCGCAATCATGACTTCATGCGCCGCAACTCGGCCGCCCGTTACCTGCTTCAACAGTTTCTGTGATACGACCGCCCTTAGAGATTCTGACAACATCGAACGCACCATAGGTTTGTCTGCGCCCGGGAAGACATCAATGATACGGTCAACGGTCTTCGCAGCACTGGAGGTATGCAAGGTGCCAAACACCAAGTGGCCCGTTTCAGCTGCGGTCAATGCCAGACTAATGGTTTCTTGATCACGTAGCTCACCCACCAAAATCACATCGGGGTCTTCACGCAATGCGGAACGAAGCGCATTCTTAAATGAATGGGTATCTCGATGAACCTCTCGTTGGTTGATCAACGAGCTTTTCTGCTCATGGACAAACTCAATCGGATCTTCAATGGTGAGGATGTGACGATGTTGCTCACGATTAATTTTGTCGATCATCGCCGCCAACGTGGTGGATTTACCCGATCCCGTTGGCCCTGTTACCAACACCAATCCCTTTTGATAATTCACAAACTGCTCAAACACAGCAGGGGCATTAATCGCTTCTAAGGTTGGGATTTTAGATGGAATGTTTCGGAACACTGCTGCGCAGCCGCGAGCCTGGTGGAAGGCATTCACACGAAAGCGACCGACGGACGCGAGCTCAAACGAGAAGTCAACTTCGAGGTTTTGCTCAAACTCGCGCTGCTGTGAATCATTCATCACATCGAAGATAAGACGATTCACGTCATTATGCTCAAGCGCAGGTAGACTCAGCTTGCGGACATCACCATCAACGCGGACCATTGGCGGCACACCCGCAGAAAGATGTAGATCTGAGGCATTATGCTTTACACTAAAGTCCAATAATTCAGTAATATCCATTAATACGTTTCCTCGCAGAATTAGCCATGTGTAGTATCAGACAAAACCTAGAGCAGGTCACCAGCCAAATAGACAATGCCGCACAAAAATGCGGGAGAGACGCCTCTGGCGTGCAATTGTTGGCGGTGAGTAAAACCAAGCCTATCGAGGCGATCGCCGAAGCCATCAAGGCAGGCCATCGTCAGTTTGGCGAAAACTATGTGCAAGAAGGGGTGGATAAAATCACTCATTTCCGTCCTCTTCAGCCCGATCTGGAATGGCATTTCATTGGCCCAATCCAGTCCAATAAAACGCGCCCGATCGCTGAACACTTCGATTGGGTGCATTCGATTGATCGCAGCAAAGTCGCCCGTCGGCTCAGCGAGCAGCGTCCAAGTGACATGCCACCGCTACAAGTGCTTATCCAAATTAACACCAGCGGCGAAGCTTCGAAATCCGGCGCTGGCTTTGATGACGTTAGAGCATTGGCGGAAGAAATCGAAAGCATGCCGAACCTGACGCTAAGGGGGCTAATGTGCATTCCTCAGCCAGAAGAAAATCATGAAGCGCAAATGGCCGCTTTTGCGCCTTTGTCGACTCTATTTGAAGAAATGAAAGCCAACCGACCTCAATTCGATACGCTATCGATGGGGATGAGTGGTGATATGGATGCTGCCATAGCATCCAAAAGTACCATGGTGCGAATCGGTACAGCGCTATTTGGGGCAAGAGATTACAGCCAGCGCGGCGAGAAGTAATAGCGACACACTTTTTCAGGTAAGCCTGTTACGGCTTCCCCGACAACGAGGAATTTATTTGATGGAACAACGTACCATTGCCTTTATTGGCGCGGGCAACATGGCTCGCTCAATCATTGCTGGCCTCATTCAATCTGGCTACCCAGCATCTTTGTTGACGGCGGTTAATCGCACGCCCGAAAAGAGCGCAGCCTTTCGTGACAGCTTTGGCATCAATGCCAATGAAGATGCCATTGAAAGCGCTAAGCAGGCCGATGTGGTCGTGTTAGGCGTTAAACCACAAGGCATGGAAGAATTGCTCGCGAGTTTGACCGACATCGACTGGAGCCAAAAACTCGCCATTTCCATCGCGGCGGGTATTTCTGTTGCGCGCCTGTCTGAGATGGCTAGCGTACCACTCAATCTTGTTCGTGTGATGCCTAACACACCTTCGCTGGTTGGTGAGGGTATGAGCGGGCTTTATGCTCCAGACTCTGTATCTGAAGGTGATCGCCAATTTGCGGGCGACTTAATGCAAGCCGTCGGCAATATTTGTTGGGTCAGCGAAGAATCAGGCATCAATGGTATTATTGCCGCTGCAGGCAGTGCACCTGCCTACTTCTTCCGATTTATGGAAGCCATGCAAGCGGAAGCTGAACGCCAAGGCTTTGATAAAGACACGGCACGCCTTCTTGTGCAGCAGTCTGCACTCGGCGCAGCTAAAATGGTAGTTGCCAACCCAGACATTGAACTGGCAACCTTGAGAGAACAAGTGACATCCAAAGGCGGTACCACCGCTGAGGCACTGAACGTATTTAATAACAACCAACTGTCAGAGACGGTAGCAGAAGCCATGCAGGCAGCTGTGCGCCGCGCTGAAGAAATGGAATCGCTATTTTAGGGCTAATTTATGAACTCAATGAACTTCCTCGTTTCAACACTGTTCGACCTTTACATTATGGTGGTGTTGCTTCGAGTTTGGCTGCAATGGTCACGTGCAGATTTTTATAATCCATTCAGCCAGTTTGTCGTCAAAGCGACCCAACCTGTCGTTGCGCCACTGCGTCGCGTCATTCCCTCAATCGGGGCGTTTGACTTAGCAACCGTTCTGTTTGCTTATGTACTGTGTGTCGCCAAGTTCTTTGTCCTGCAAATGGTGAGTTCGGGCGGTATGCCTCCGTTTGATGCGACCTACCTGTTGATTGGTCTCATTGCCATGATCAAAGCGGCAGGCGGTTTGCTGTTCTGGGTACTGATTCTGCGCGCTATCTTGAGCTGGGTTAGCCAAGGTCGTAGCCCTATTGAATTTGTGATGGTTCAGTTGACTGAGCCTTTGGTCGCGCCTATCCGTCGTGTTCTGCCATCAATGGGCGGCCTAGATTTAAGCGTGCTTGTATTGTTCATCGTATTGCAGTTCTTGAACTTCTTTATCGGCGACCTTCTCAGCCCTTACTTCGGCAATTTGTGGTTCGTGCTGTAATCAATGAGCGCACCGCGCACTGCATGGCTGGATAACGAGGATCTGATCCTCAGGTTGTATATCCAGCCTAAAGCAAGCCGTGACCAGTGGATGGGCATACATGGCGAGGAAATCAAACTCGCCATTACCGCCCCACCGGTGGATGGCAAAGCCAATGCCCACCTCACCAAGTACCTGTCGAAACAATTCAAAGTCGCAAAAGGACTTATCGCGATAGAAAAAGGCGAGCTAGGCAGACACAAACAAGTCAGGGTAAAAAGCCCCGCCGTCTATCCTGATGCCATCAGTGATCTGATCCCCACGCTATCCAGTAAGTAAGTATTGAACGCACACCTCGTGGTGCGTTTATTCCATCAGACAAGGAACCAGTCATGAAATCGCGCATTTTATTCCTTATCAGCACCGTGTTGATGCTGATGTCGCCGCTCTCACACGCGGAACAATTGA
Source organism: Enterovibrio calviensis DSM 14347 (assembly GCF_000621165.1). Lineage (GTDB taxonomy): Bacteria > Pseudomonadota > Gammaproteobacteria > Enterobacterales > Vibrionaceae > Enterovibrio > Enterovibrio calviensis. The sequence continues at coordinate 92,887 of NZ_JHZA01000009.1, forward strand.
AGAATATTGGCTCGTTAGAAGTGCATTACTCAGCACTCAACGCCACGTTTATTCCCCCGGCTGTGGCCAAGAGTTATGGCATTAAACGTAGTAGCGTAAATGCACTGATTAACATTGCTATCCTCGATAAAAATCAAGCAGGTAAACCGGCTCTCACTGCGAACATCACGGGTAAAGCGCGCAACCTACTTGGCACAACCAAACCCCTCACTTTTCGCGAAGTGCGTGAAGGCAAAGCTATCTACTATTTGGCAGAGTTTCGCTTCGCTAACGAAGAAAAGCTGATCTTCGACATCGAGGTTCAAGCGCAAGGTAATCGCTCAGGCAAACTCTCCTTCCAACAGCAGTTTTATAGCGAATAGCGTGGTAGATGACACCACATCACATTCAGGTATGATGGCGCTCACATGAAGCGCCATTTTTTATGGGTGGCGATCAGACGACAATTTGCGTTTGCTCTAGTGCGCCCTTTGCGGGTATCAGCACGAGCAACACCTTCAGGAGTAAAATGATGAGCAAAGTGGTTCTCGCGACAGGCAATGCAGGAAAGGTCAAAGAAATGGCCGACCTTCTGCAAGATTTCGGCTTCAATGTGCTTGCACAGAGTGAGTTCGGCATCAGTGACGCTGATGAAACAGGAACCACCTTCATTGAAAATGCCATCATCAAAGCACGTCACGCTGCGAAAGAAACGGGCTTACCTGCGATTGCTGATGATTCTGGCCTAGAAGTCGACTTCCTTAACGGCGCACCCGGCGTTTACAGTGCGCGCTATGCCGGTGAAGGCAAAGGCGACCAAGCCAATATCGACAAGCTGCTGGAGTGCATGGCTAACGCGCCTGACGACCAACGCAGTGCTCGTTTCCATTGTGTATTGGTGTACATGCGCCACGCGAATGATCCAACGCCACTGGTGTGCCATGGTGTATTCGAAGGCGAAATCACGCGCGAAGCGTCAGGCTCACATGGCTTTGGCTATGATCCGGTGTTCTACACCAAAGAACATGGCTGCACCTTGGCGAACCTTGAACCTGCAATCAAAAAACAATTATCACACCGTGGTCAGGCATTAAAGAAACTGTTTGCCGCCCTTCGTGACGAGAAGAAGTAAATCATCATGGCTGCTCAAATCCCACTCAGTCTTTATGTTCACATCCCTTGGTGCGTGCAAAAGTGCCCCTACTGCGATTTCAACTCGCACACCTTGAAAGGGGAAATTCCAGAGCAAGACTACATTACTGCGCTATTGGACGACTTGAAGCGAGATCTCGCCCGTTTTGAGGGAGTGAGCGGACGTCACCTGCATTCCATCTTCATTGGTGGCGGCACGCCAAGCCTGATGTCACCAGCAGAGATATCTCGATTATTGGTGGGTATTGATGAGCAAATTCCGTTTAAAGACGGCATCGAAATCACCATGGAAGCGAATCCCGGCACTGTAGAAGCAGACAAGTTCATCGCTTATCGTAGTGTGGGTGTAAACCGTATCTCGATTGGTGTGCAGAGCTTTGACAACGCAAAACTCAAGCGTCTGGGACGAATTCATGGCTCAGGCGAAGCCAAACGCGCAGCAGCCTTGGCACATGATGCAGAGCTAAACAGCTTTAACCTTGATTTGATGCACGGCCTGCCCGACCAAACCTTACAGAGCGCCTTGAGCGATCTTAGACAAGCCATCGAACTCGACCCGCCGCATTTGTCGTGGTATCAGCTCACCATCGAGCCCAATACCCAATACTATTCCAAACCGCCCACGCTACCTGACGACGATGATCTTTGGGATATTTTCGAGCAAGGCCACCAGCTCCTTACGGATGCAGGTTATGTACAGTATGAAACGTCCGGTTACAGCAAGCCGGATTATCAGTGCCAGCACAACCTGAACTACTGGCGTTTTGGGGACTATTTGGGCATTGGTTGCGGGGCGCATGGCAAGATCACCGCACCAACGGGAACCGTACAACGCACAGTAAAAGTGAAACACCCGCGCGGTTATCTCGATCCTGAGAAAGAATACCTCAGCGAATTGCATATAGTGGAAGCAGATGAAATGCCGTTTGAGTTTTTCATGAACAGATTCCGCTTAGTGGAAGCATGTCCGAAAGCAGATTTTTCTGCACGAACAGGTTTAACGCTAGATGTGATTGCCGAGCCGATTGCCAATGTCATCGCTCAAGGGCTGCTAAGCGAAACCGATACCCACTGGCAAGTTACCGCCAAAGGCCGTCTGTTCTTGAACGATCTTCTTTCCGCCTTCATCAACGAATGAAGGCAGCACGGTCGCTGTCTGATCCCTGATTGATTCGCCGTCAGGCAAAGCAAAGGACAGCGCTGTAGATGAAGACGTATCTGTTTGCCCTTATTATCGCTCTATGTTTACCGCACACCGCTTTCGGAACACCACAAACTGCTCAAACGCAAAATGAGCAGTTTGCGCCTCTTCCCGATTGGGTGACACCCATCGCCACGATCCCAACCTCCGATCCAACGGGTCATCATTACGATCAAGAATTCTTGTTGGTCGATAGACAACTCAACTTAGTGCCCAGCACACCCGTTGAATACAAACGCTACACCACCAAAATTGTATCTATTGAAGGGCTAGAATCGGGCTCGCAAATCTCCATCGACTTTGATCCTAGCTATCAAAAAGTGGCGATTCACCGCTTAGAACTCGTGCGCAATGGTCAGGTTATCGATCATACAAGTCATGCCAAAACGTCGCAGTTTAAACGCGAAACTGACTTAGATTCCTTGCTCTACAATGGTGATGAAACCCTGCATGTCGTGCTGAATGATGTGCAAGTGGGTGACGTTCTCGATTACAGCTATACCATCACGGGTTTCAATCCCGTGTTTGGAAGCAATCGCGAGTGGTACATCAAGACAGGGTGGGCAACCAGCGTTGCATTGGTCAATGCTCGAATTCTTGTGCCAGAATCGAGTCCCATTTCCGTGGTGAACTTGAGTAGCAAAGGGAAAGGCGTACTCAAAGAAATCACTCGCGGTAAAGTGCGCGAATACACTTACATTGAAAACAATAGCTTGTATGACTTTGACGAGTCAGAGCAGCCACGTTGGTTTAACCCCTACCCTTACTTGCATGTATCGAGTTATCGCTCGTGGAAGGACGTGGTGGACTGGGCATTGCCGCTGTATCAAGCATCACCGAGCGACAGTGATGTCCAAGCGCTAGCGAAAAAACTCGCACAAACCTACCCAGATGATCTCGAACAACAAATGGTTGCCGCTATCCATTACGTGCAAAACAACATTCGATATTTAGGCATAGAAAATGGTATTGGCTCCCATAAGCCTCGCCCGCCGCAGCAAATCTTGTCCCAAGGTTATGGTGATTGCAAAGACAAAGCCCTACTGCTTGTTTCTGTGCTTGGTGCGCTAGGTGTGACGGCACATCCCGCATTGGTGGACACGTATTGGCGCGATCAATTACCACAGCAACCTACAGCACCGTACAGCTTTAACCACGTGATCGTGCAGATCGAACACCAAGGCAAACCACTGTGGATTGATGCCACCCGTACCCATCAAGGCAATCGCCTAGATACATTGGCGCAAGCCAACCTTGGTTATGCATTGGTGCTCGCCCCTCATACTCAAGATCTCGACGCCATGCCTTCATCAGACGTGCCCATTACACAAGACGTAGAACAACGCTATGTAGTCAATCATGCCAATCAGCAGAGCTACCTGACCGTCACAACGACCTACCGCGGCCTTGAAGCCGAGCAATGGCGTCGTTATCTCGAATCCAAGCCTTTGAAAGAACTGGGTGAAGAGTATGCCAATTATTATGCAGGAGATTTTGGCGGGTTAGATTTCCTCCGCCCGCTGAGCGTGGACGACGATCGCAACGCCAATGAATTAGTGATCAACGAGGCGTATGTCATCAATGATCTTTGGTCGAAAAGTGAAGACACCTATTTCTTTATGATCTCCGGCGACATCGTGGATGACTATCTGACCAAGCCCGATCTTGTTCGTCGAAAAACCCCCTTCCGATATGGCACAGAGGGCGGCGTCCATCAAAAAATCACCCTCAGCCTGCCGGAATCGTGGGATATCGATCAATCTGATCATGCTATTAGCAGCCCCTATTTTGAATTCAAAAGCTCATTGAAAACCGTGTCGGGCCCGGGTGAAACCTTGTTAGACAAAACCTACGTCGAAGCAGACTATTACTACCGCGCCAAAAAGCGCCATGTTGACGCCAAAAATCTGCGCCAATACATGCGCCATGTGGATGATGCATGGAATAACGTTGATTACGAGTTTAGCTACCGACAATAAGCCAAGTAGCCAAGCTGCAAAACAGCTAAGCCATTGATGATCGCCACACATAAAAAAACGCGAAGAGGGCACTCTCCGCGTTTTATTTTTTCATGCTGATCCGCTTATGCTTTCTTGTTGAAAAGCCAAAATTCTTGTTCAAAAGCCAAGGTATTACAAAGCGAATTTAGCGAATTGTCACCGTCTTCCAACCAGACAATGCAGGGATCAATGAGGCAATCTCAGCCTCTTGCATTTGCCATTGCTCAAAACGTTCGCAGACTTCTTGCTGCGCGATTAAGGTACGATTGCGTTGCTGCTTCACTTCGTCCTCGAGCTTATCTTGTAAGGTTGCCATTTTTTGAGAAATAAACTGCATCTTGTTACTTTTGCCTTCGCTCAATAAGGCAATATCCATCAAGCCTCGGCTTGCCACCGTCGCAATCAACTGTGGGATACTGGCTTCCACCTCACGCACCACTAAGGTCAACGCTTGATGGTTAAGAACTGGCAGGCTCTCTGGTGAGTACAACGATGTATTCACGCGATCTTGTAAGTACTGATGAAATTTCCCGACTTCCCCGCGCAGCTCACTCTTCTCACCCAACTCAGCACTGATAACGCCATCTAGCGCCAACCAAGACGTGTGCAATTCTTCCGTCAACGTGCGCCCAATGAACGGCAAGTCAGTACGGATAATTTGGTTGTATTCGGTTAAAGACGCTCTTTGCGCATCACTCAATGCGACACGATGAACATCGTAGAAAAGGTTGCCAGTGGCATCGATACGAAACATATCGTTATTGTTTTCAAAAACGACGTTATCTGCTTCGATGGCAAGGTTGCCATGAAGTTCTGGTTGGCAGGTTTCCGCTGTAGCAAAAAATGGCAACGTGGCCAAAATAAAACAAAAAACGCGTGATGCGTAAGTGTGGTTGTGACTACCCATATCCGCTCTCCATCTCGCCGGATGAATGAGCAACAGGCAGTCACCCATTCAAGCGTTAGAAAATTGAACGTCCGATGCGCTCAGCCAGCAATTCTAATGCTGCTGTGCCTGCCAAAGAGTTGCCAGAGGGATCAAGCTCAGGTGACCATACCGCAATCGACATTTCACCCGGTACTATTGCTACAATCCCACCACCGACACCCGACTTGCCGGGCATACCTACTCGGTAAGCAAACTCGCCTGCACCATCGTACAAACCACAGGTCGCTAGTAGCGCATTAACCTGCTTACTCTGAGTCTGGCTGACAATTGTTTTTTCTGCGCCTAAAGGAAGTCCTTTGTTTGCCAGATAGTTAAACGTCTTTGCGAGATCGACACAGCTCATGCGGAGTGCACAGTAATGAAAATAATTAGATAGCACAGGCATCACGTCGTTTTCGAAATTACCAAATGCACGCATCAAATACGCAATCGATGCGTTGCGATCACTGTGATCCATTTCCGAGCTAGCCACGATCTTGTCATAGCAAATATGCTCGTTACCAGAGAGGCGACGAACAAATTCCAACATGCGCTGACGCGGTGCCGACAAACGGCTGTAGAGCATATCGCACACCACCAATGCGCCCGCATTAATGAACGGATTACGCGGAATTCCCTTTTCCATCTCTAACTGGATCATGGAATTAAATGCCTGACCAGAAGGCTCTTTTCCCACGCGCTGCCACAGCTCTTCTTGGCTATAGTTTTGAAGCGCTAACGTTAAGCTCAACACCTTAGAGATAGATTGAATAGAGAAGGCTTCTAGCGCATCTCCCGCAGTGATAATCTCGCCGTCGTTATAGCAAACAGCAATGCCTAATTTATCCGCCGACACGCTTTCAAGTGCAGGGATGTAACTGGCAACACGACCTTGTCCAATTAATGGGCGAACTTCTTCTAGGATCTCGCTCAACAGCTCTGGGCTTGGTTTCATCACTATCTCCAGTGGTCAAAAAAGCCAACACGAGGTTGGCTTTAAGTCATTCATCAACGGGCACTTTACAGTGTCGCGCTACAAATAAAGGTATGAGTTTTTTCTTATTCGGTGCGGGCGTATTTCATGTCCCACACACCGTGACCTAAACGGTGACCACGCGCTTCGAATTTCGTCAACGGACGATCATCTGGGCGAGGAATGTAAGAACCGTCAGTCGCCGTGTTTTTATAACCCGGCGCCACGTCCATCACTTCAACCATATGCTCTGCATAGTTTTCCCAGTCTGTTGCCATATGGAAAATCCCGCCGATTTTTAGCTTATCACGCAGCATTTGAACGAATTCAGGCTGAACGATACGGCGCTTGTGGTGGCGCGCTTTATGCCAAGGGTCAGGGAAGAACAGTTGAACCGTTTCAAGGCTTGCCACTGGCAGCATGTGCTCGAACACTTCTACTGCATCGTGACACATCACGCGCAAGTTAGTAACGCCTGCATCACGGGCTGCCATCAAGCATGCACCGACACCTGGGCTGTGTACTTCAATGCCCACAAAGTTTTTTTCTGGCGCGTTCTTTGCCATTTCAACCAGCGAGGCACCCATACCAAAACCGATTTCGAGAACGACTGGATTGTTGTTGCCGAAAACCTCGGCCCAATCTAGTTGTTTCTCTTCGAAATCAATACCCATGGTTGGCCAGCAATCATTCATTGCTTGCTCTTGGCCTTTGGTCAGACGACCTTCTCGGCGTACAAAGCTTCTGATTCTGCGAAGAATTTTGCCGTCTTCGGTCAATTCGGTTTTGGTAACTTCAGTCATTCTCTATGCCTGTAACTCAGTAACGAAGAAAAGTTAAGCGGATCGCGCATTATCCAAAGATCGAGCAAGTGTGCAAGCCTGATCATTTGACGGCGCGTATCTTACCTGAGATGCCTACAAGTTTGCGGCCTTTTTCTGCACAGACTTGTTATACCCAAACAACCTCAAGGTGCTTGTTCAGCGAGAGGTTATTTGGGTATAGACTGTTGTACGAGCAATCTCGTGGGCAGTGCCCCCCAATAAAGATAACAAAAGAGCGAACAAAGTGAGTCAGTCCTTTTCCGATGCAATCTTGGCCTGGTATGACAAATATGGCCGTAAAACCCTACCATGGCAGCAAGAGAAAACACCTTACAAAGTGTGGCTCTCAGAAATCATGCTGCAACAAACTCAAGTCGCTACCGTGATTCCTTATTTTGAACGCTTCATGGCACGCTTTCCGACCGTCACAGATCTGGCTAACGCCGAACTTGATGAAGTGCTGCACTTGTGGACAGGCCTTGGTTACTACGCCCGTGCCCGTAATCTGCACAAAGCCGCGCAGAAAATTGCCACGGACTACCAAGGCGAATTCCCAACCGATATCGACGATGTTCTCGCCCTGCCGGGTATAGGACGCTCTACCGCAGGCGCTGTGCTTTCGCTGTCACTTGGGCAGCACCATCCCATCTTGGACGGTAACGTAAAGCGCACCCTCTCTCGCCACTTCGCCGTAGAAGGCTGGCCGGGGAAAAAGCCTGTCGAGAACCAACTTTGGGCACTCGCCGAGGAGCATACGCCGGCCATTGGTGTACAGCGATTCAACCAAGCCATGATGGATATGGGCGCCATGGTCTGCACGCGCAGTAAACCCAAGTGCGAGATTTGCCCCGTGAATTACAGCTGCGATGCCAATGCGCTAGGCCGACAAGCTGACTTCCCAGGAAAAAAACCGAAAAAGACCATTCCAGAAAAAGAAACCTGCTTTGTCTTGTTCCAATATGAAGATCAGGTTTGGCTAGAACAACGTCCACCCGCAGGATTATGGGGGGGCTTATGGTGCTTACCAGAAACACAAGAAGGCGATGTCGCCCCTTTCATTGAAGGTAAATTGCAACGTGGTGAATTTGATACGCCGGAGCAACTTACCGCATTTCGTCACACGTTCAGTCATTTTCACTTAGATATCGTGCCTATTCGCGTCAAATTGCAAAGTAAGCCCAATAACATTGGGGAGAACGGGATCATGGAAGGTCAAGGCGGGCTTTGGTATAACTTAACCCAACCAGCAAAAGTTGGGCTTGCTGCCCCCGTGCAGAAGCTACTCGAAAGCCTAACACGAGAATTTCAGACTTCGGCAAGTGCCGAAAAATCATAATATTTGGAGCTTAATGATGAGCCGTACTGTTTTTTGTGAGCGTTTGAAGAAAGACGCAGAAGGGCTGGATTTTCAATTGTATCCGGGCGACCTAGGTAAACGCATTTTTGACAACATTTCGAAAGAAGCGTGGGCCCAATGGCAAAGCAAACAAACCATGCTGATCAACGAAAAGAAGCTCAACATGATGGAACCAGACCACCGCAAACTGCTTGAAGAAGAAATGGTGAAATATCTGTTCGAAGGCCACGATACTGTGATCGAGGGCTACACCCCGCCTTCTGAGTAAGACTCTTACCTCACAATTTCACATCAACACTTTGTAAAATAAAGCATCCTGATTACGCTGATCATGGATGCTTTTTCAATGTATGGTACCCATGAAACCTCTTCGCCTGCTCACTAGTTTACTGATCGTTTTTTCTCTCTCGGGTTGCAGCCGAGAAATGGTGGAAGCCATTTACTCTGTTGATTATGAAACGACGAATCGATTTGCCAAAAACCTCGCACCACTGCCTGGTCAATTTGAGAAAGACCTTGCCGCCCTCGATACCCTGATCAGCGGCTTTACTGGTGATATTCAAGTGCGTTGGGGGGAAAACGAAGTTTACGTCTCCGGCAAAAGTGACTACGTCAAATATACAGATAATTATCTGAGCCGCGCCCGCGTTGATTTTGCCAACGGCTTAGTCACCATTGAAACCGTCGCTACCACTGATCCCAAAAAGCACCTCAAACAGGCGATCATCACCACGTTGCTCACGCCCAATGATCCGGCTTCGGTGGATCTATACTCTGCCGCTGACGTCCCACAGGAGGGACGCCCCTTCTTGCAAGGCCAAATTCTTGATCAAGACGGAAAAGAGATCGCATGGGAATGGCGTGCTAGCCGATACGCAGAGCATTTGATTGATACCGACATCAAAACCAAGTCACTGCGTTTTCAAAAAGTTTTCTATGTGCAGATCCCCATGGTGTCTGATCACTCCAGTAAACGACGCTATCAATACGCGGATTTGATTCGCAAGTCTTCACGTCAATATGGCATCTCAGAAGAACTTATTTATTCCATCATCAAAACGGAAAGCAGCTTCAATCCCTATGCGGTAAGTTGGGCAAACGCCTACGGCTTGATGCAAGTGGTACCAAAAACCGCGGGGCGTGATGTGTTTAAGCTCGTGAAAAAGCGTTCTGGAGAACCGAGCCCTGAGTACTTATTTGACCCAGCACGAAATATTGATGCGGGTACGGCGTATTTCTATATTTTGAAAACAAGATACTTAAAAGATGTCCGTGATCCGTTGTCAAAACACTACAGCATGATCTCTGCGTACAACGGCGGAGCAGGCAATGTACTTAAAACATTCCACCGTTCTGACCGAAAACGAGCCATGAACGATTTAAATAGCTTAAAACCCAACCAAGTTTATTGGGCATTAACCAACAAACACCCGTCTTCAGAGTCTCGGCGCTATCTTCAGAAGGTCACTAACTTTCAAAAAGAATTTCGTTCCATGCAATAAAACCGTGGGGAAATCCATAAATTCAGTGCGTTTTTAATTCAAAATGGCGAAAAAGACATCAAACAGTCTTATTTGACGTTTTTTTTAAAAAAAGGTGTTGACGAAAACCCTGAAAATCCGTTTAATGCACCCAACAACAAAGAGCTCAGTCGGTAGAGCAGGGGATTGAAAATCCCCGTGTCGGTGGTTCGATTCCGCCTCGAGGCACCATATTTAGTGAGATGGTGTTAAGTACGCAACGTTTCCAAGGTTTGTGTGCCGGCTTAGCTCAGTTGGTAGAGCAACTGACTTGTAATCAGTAGGTCACCAGTTCGACTCCGGTAGCCGGCACCATTATTTTGATATTGAGTTTAGAGAACTCTTTAATCAAAGCCTCGATAGCTCAGTCGGTAGAGCAGGGGATTGAAAATCCCCGTGTCGGTGGTTCGATTCCGCCTCGAGGCACCATAATTGCAAAATGGTGATTCATTTAGCTTAGGCTAAGTAAGTTTCCAGCAATTCCCCCTTAGTTCAGTTGGTAGAACGGCGGACTGTTAATCCGTATGTCGCAAGTTCAAGTCTTGCAGGGGGAGCCACATTAAGAAACCTAGTCTTCGGACTAGGTTTTTTTTCGCCTTTTTTTCAGTGCGCTGCACTGATTGTCGCAACCCTAGGCGGGCCCGTTAAGTCTTGCAGGGGGAGCCACTTTAAGAAAACCAGTCTTCGGACTGGTTTTTTTTCGCCTGTTTTTTGGTGAGCAGTTCCGTTCACTCGAGTCTCAGTGAATGATACCTCAGGCTCGATCAAAAAAGCCCAACCTTTCGATTGGGCTTCTGCGAGTCAAAGAACGCAGTGAATAGTCGCGAGCACTAGAAGTTATTCTCCATTCCCGCCGCCAATTTGTATGTGCCCCTCGCCGTGCGTCCTTCGTCCTCATAGCAAAAGAATTCACAAAGTTCGGTCACCAGCGCAATACCACGACCGCTTGTCGCCAGTAATTCGTCTAGCGTGCTATCCGTATCTTCAACCAAGAAACCTTCTCCGTTATGGGTGATGTAAAAACTCACCTCACGTTTTGAAGGATTGAAAGAGATACCGGCTTCCAAGTAAGCGAATTGGTCGAGTGATTCGAGACGAGATTGACGCTCCATGTAATAATCCAAAAAGCCATCATCATCAGATTTCAGACTCGATTCGAGCCTTAGTAATCCATGCTCAAGAGCGTTGTTCGTCAATTCAGATAAAATGGTGCACATTAAGTCCACATCAATGTTGCTGCCAAGCGTTCCCTTCAACATGCGTCGGATTTCCCCAACGAGGTTTACTTTGCGTAACTCGGATGCACCAAAATAAACATTAAGCTGGGCGGGAGAACGGCGGTCATAGTAATCGATATCACCCGGTTGCTGTTCAACACGGCTTTGTATCGGTGCCGTAAGCTCTAACATCGACATGTCATCACCTACCCCACCACCACTAGTAAACTGCGTAATATGCTCACGAGTGGCTTCTATGACGCTCTTATGAGGGGAAGATATCAACGCTTCTAAGCCTTCCTCTCCTAACTCTTGCCCTTGCGCGTCACGCGCTTCAATCACACCATCGGTAAAGAAGAACAGCTTGTCGCCTTCATTCAATTTCAACACCACAAGGTTCGCCTCAAATTCTTCTGAATCCATGGCGCCCAATGCCATGTGCGCAGAAGGCAGGCGCTGTTTTATCTCTCCGTAAGCATCAACAATGTAGCCATCAGGCATACCGCCTCCCCACCACTTTATCTCCAGTCCATTGGCGGAGACTTCCAGCAAATTGGCGGCGACTAGCATGCCTGGGGGTAGAAACGTCTTTAATGTCGAGTTCATTTCTTTCACTATATCGCCCAACGCAAAGCCATTCTTTGTCATAGCAAAAAAGGCTTTTGTAGCAGGAATAGACGAAATAGCGGCGGGCAACCCATGACCGGTGGCATCTGCAAGTAGCGCATAGATACCGCCTTGTGGTCTTGGCGTGACGAGTACGACATCACCATTGAAGTTAGTGTAGGAGCTGGTATAGAACTCTACCCCTTCGGCGTCTTGATAGCAGCCCTGCATTAAGTTGCTAAAAATGGTTTCCGCCATGGTGTGCTCATAGAGGGTATGAGCCTGAAAGTGTTTGAGTGCATCGCGTTGAACGGCGACTTCGTTATACAAACGTACATTACGACAATGCGCACGAACTTTAGCAACAATCGTGGTTCGACTTATGGGCTTTGTTAAAAAGTCATCACCCAATGTCATGCAACGATTGAAGGCGTCGTTATCGGTTATACCTGTGAGAAACACGATGGGAAGGTATGCATTTTTGTATCGTATTCGAATCTGCTTTGCTGCTTCAAAGCCATCCATCACGGGCATCAACACATCCATGATCACGATATTCGGCAACTCGTCCATGGACTCCAGCATATCGAGCGCCATTTGACCGTTGTCGGCAATCAATAACTCGTCAAATTCATCTCTAAGCACATGCTCGAGGAAGCATTGCAATGAAACTTCATCTTCAACGATAAGTACTTTCAATCGCGATCTCCCCTATTTACCACAATAAGCTTGGATACATCGATTTACTCAATGATGAATTTTTTCTCAAAGCGTGCAATAACCAGTACTCGCTTAATCTGAGGCATGGTGTTGGTTAATCGAATATCACCTTCTTTCTTATTCAAGAAAGTCTGCATATTCAATAGCATCCCAAGACCCGCACTGTCGATGTACTCAGTACCTCGGAAATCGACTTCAATGTTTTTTCCTTTACAGTCCTGATATGCATCGCGGAACTCCTGCACCACACTAAAATCAAACTGCCCGTTTACATGGATAACAACAGATTTTCCGTCATTTCTTTCTTCGCGACTGATAGCCATACCGTCTCCTAAAACAGTTCTATGTCGCCTTCATCGGCTGACATTTGTTTTGCTGGGGCTCTATCCGCAGAGCCTGCTAGTTCTTCTATTTCATCCACCGCGGCATGCAGTGCGACCCAATCTACCTTATTCGCAGTTAAGCTCTCAGTAATCAGAGCATTGAGATCTTCCAAAATATGAAGGTTATTGAGTACGTGTTGCCCTTGCTGTGACACGATATCGGCGAATTGCAGCCCTTGAATACTCTTAGCCACCTCTCCACGAACCATTTCACCTTTTTCTGTCACCTTACCAATCTCGAGTGTGACTTCCTGATTGACACCCTGAACCCCTTTTAATAGCTGCTCGATTCGGGTTTTAGATTCAATGGAAGAGGTCATATCCAACGTCGCAATTTCTCCAACGATGCTATTGGTTTGCTTTACGGTGTCTTGAGCAAGATTGATGTCTTTGTGAATTTGGCTGTTTAACGTGGAGGCTCGATTTGCAAGGTCTCTTACCTCTGAAGCAACCACCCCAAACCCTCTACCTAACTCGCCTGCCCGCGCAGCCTCAATCGCTGCATTGAGGGCGAGGAGATTGGTTTGATCCGACATGGCTTGCACCTGATCAAGCAGGTTAAACACCGCATCTAACTTTTCCGACATGTCGTGAATACAGTGAATGGCTGTGATACTTTTTTCAGAAACCTTCACCAATAGGTCAATGTACTGATCGATTGCCTGCTCTGTTTCAGGCAGTACTTTGGCGAGGTTAAATTCACTGTCTTCATTGTTTAACAAGCCCCCGACCATGTGATTCGCCAATGTGGCCTGTTCACTCACCGCCCGCTCCATACCAAAGAAGCTGGAGTTGAGGTTATGAACAGAGTCATTGATCACTTCCTGTTGTCGATCTAACTGCTCTCTGATTGGGATCAGTTCAATGGTTAGAATGTTGTGAATTTTCTGCAAGACAGCCGTGGATTCAACAGACACTCCTCCATCGTCAATGGGGGTTTCGTACTGCTCATTTGAAAGACTTTCCTCGGGCTGGTATCGCCACAAATACAATACACAGGATATAACAATGGCAACAGCCACCGCGCTCGACAGCGATTGCTGCAAGTAAATAAGTACACCACCAGCGGTGACGGCCAAAAGCGCAACGAAGGCCTTTATATTTGTTTTAACCATAAACTTTACCCACTAGGTAGGTGGCGATTTTATCCAGTGGCAGCACTTGTTGGGCTGCTTCAATTTCAACGGCGGCACGAGGCATACCCCAGACCACTGAACTGTTTTCATCTTGCGCGACGGTCAATGCGCCGGTTTCGCGCATTTCCAGCATTCCCTGAGCACCATCTTTTCCCATCCCCGTCAAAATGACAGACAAGGAACGTCCGCCCGCGGCTTTGGCAACAGACGAGAACATGACATCCACAGAAGGCTTGTGACGTTGAACCGGGTCGCTATCACAACGCGTGCAGTAATAGCACCCAGAACGCTTAACGACTTTAAGGTGTGTATCCCCTGGCGCGACATAGACTCGACCACTCACCAGTGGCGCCATATCCGAGGCGAGTTCTTCCACATGTAATTGAGATGCTCGGTTGAGGCGCTCAGCGAAGGACTTACTGAACACGGCTTTGATGTGCTGAGTGATCACAATGGGTGGCATTTTTGCCGGCAAGGCTTCGAGTACGTGACGAATGGCTTCGGTTCCCCCTGTTGAAGCACCGATAGCAATAATGTCGTAAGACGATCCCAAGCTGCGACCAGAGACGCTGATTTCAGACGCCGAATTATGTACCGCGCCTGCAATATTCGCGTTAGCAGCCATTTTTACTTTCTCTACCACCAATTGGCGATAGTTGCTCAGTTCAGAAGCAACGTTTTCTGTCGGTTTGGGGAAATAATCTACGGCACCGATTTCCAACGCAGCCAACGTGGCATCAGCACCATGTTGAGTGAGTGTGGATATCATGACGACTGGCATAGGATGGAGACGCATCAAATTACGAAGAAATTGAACGCCATCCATTTTCGGCATCTCAATATCTAACGTGATCACATCAGGTTTGAGTTTCTTAATTTTCTCTCTGGCTTCGTAAGGGTCGACTGCTAATCCCACGACTTCGAGCTGAGGATCTGAATTGATAACATCACTGAGCAAGGCTCTAAAAACTGCAGAGTCATCAACAATCAGTACTCTATGTACCCGTTTTCCCATTAGAATAGCTCCGCACTATCGCCGTCATCACGTTTCGCTTCGTTTGCCAGACGGCGTTTATAATTGATCTCCTCCGCTTCTACTTCACCGCGGTATCCTCTGAGCTTCTTGACCCATGCTTTTCCTGTCATGGGATCAAATACGACTTTGCGTGGGAATTCAGTGCCTAGATCCTCGCCCACGATGTTTAAGCCTTCGTTTTGAACATAGTTCCTAATGAAGGCAATATTCTTTTCGCCAATACTCGCCTGCTTACCCATGACCATGCCGCCGCCAAATAATTTCACGCGTAACCGGCTTTTAATCGCACCTTGCTGAATCATAGTGTTGATTAATAGTTCCATGGCATAGTTGCCATAACGGGCAGCATTTGAACGCCATTGTGTTGGGTCCCAGCCTTCAATATTATCTGAATCGCCAAACGGCAACATAAAGTGGTTCATGCCACCTAATTCTATAAACGGATCCCATACGCAAGCGGAAATACAGGAGCCCAACCCTGTCGAAATCAGCTCGCGTTCCGAGGTAACGTATACCTCTCCCGGCTGAATTTTCACCATCATCATTTGCTTACCGGGGTGGAAAAAGCGCCTCGCCCCTGCCCCAATAGGGCAGCCAGTAAGCTCGAGAATTTTATGCATACAAGGCTCAGTTTGCTGTTGTTTCGAAGTTGCAGTGATTGCCTTTACGGTTTGCGAAACATGGTTTGACCAAGGTTCTCAAATCGACTGCCCATTTGTCCGATGCTTTCAGAGTGACCTATAAACAAAATGCCGCCACTGCCCAGCTTTTCCCAGAAACGATATATAAGTTGCTGCTGCATGTCTTTCTCAAAATAAATCATAACGTTACGGCAAAATATTGCATCTAAGGGGCCTTTGTGAGGCCAGGTAGCCGTTAGATTTAACTGTTTAAACGTGATTGCCTTACGTACTGAAGGCTTCACTTTTAATAACTCTTGCTTCTTCCCCTTACCGCGAATGAATCCATGGTGTAGCATCGCCGAAGGAATCACTTTGCTCGCTTCGATGCCATAGGTCCCATTTTTAGCCACTTCTAACACTTGCGTGTCTAAGTCCGTGGCCAAAATCTTGCAGTCATGATTTGGCGTCAGTAAACCACTTGCAGCCAACGTTGATGCGATGGTGTAAGGCTCTTCACCCGTCGAACACCCCGCTGACCAAATACGAATTCGCTTTTTCTTTTGGCTTTGCCATCCTGGCACCATGGTGTTGGTCATGAAGTCAAAATGGTGCTTTTCTCTGAAGAACTGCGTTTTGTTTGTCGTTAGTGAATTAACAAAGGCAACTCTCTCATCGAGGTCATTATTCACCAGCGTGAAATAGGCATGGAAACTGTCTAATCCAGTGCGACGCAATCGCCTTGCAAGCCGTCCATACACCATTGAGGTTTTACGCTCAGAAAGGGAAATACCGGTTTCTCTGAGCATAAACTCCTGAATGTACTTGAAATCGCTATCCGTGAATTCAAATTCACGCTGCTCTTCAATTTGACTCAGCGCCTCAATTGCATTCACCGTTAGAACTCCTCCCAATCGTCATCTGAATCCGCGGCGGATACTGACAGCCCATTGGCTACTTTTTTCACCGCCGGCGCAGAAGGTGCCCTCATAGGCGAAGGAGAGGGTTGTTGGAAGCTTTTAACTGGCCCCGCATTCGGGTTGTTTAGCCCCGTGCGTGAATTGTCTACGCGGAAGAATCCAATCAGATTGAGCAACTCGCTGCCTTCATCACGAAGAGATTGGCTGGCCGCAGAGGCTTCTTCTACCAGTGCCGCATTCTGTTGAGTCATCTCATCCATTTTGACGATGGCTTTTGATATCTCATCAATACCTGTCGCTTGTTCCTGACTGGCTGAATTGATCTTGCCAATCAAGGTGGAGACTTCGCCGACAGCATCAACAATTTCATTCAGCATTTCACCTGATTCATCCACTAAACGTGAACCTTCGGATACCTTTTCTCCGCTGTCTTTAATGAGGTCTTTGATTTCTTTCGCGGCACCCGCACTTCGTTGAGCAAGGTTACGAACTTCCCCTGCCACTACGGCAAAACCTCGGCCTTGTTCTCCCGCACGCGCGGCTTCAACAGCCGCATTCAGGGCAAGCAAGTTGGTTTGGAAAGCAATCTCATCAATCACGCTAATGATGTCAGAAATACGTTTGCTCGCTTTATTGATTTCCCCCATGGCAGACACAGTCTGTTTGACCACTTCCCCACCTTGCTGTGCCTTGGTACTCGCATTCTGCGACAAGCGATTAGCGGAATTTGCACTTTCCGCATTTTGCTTCACTGTCGAGGTCATTTCTTCCATGCTCGCCGCCGTTTCTTCAAGGCTGGCGGCCTGCTCTTCGGTGCGCTCACTCAAGTCACTATTGCCTTCGGCAATCTCACCGGACGCTGTCGCCACTCGAGCCGATGACGCTGTGATCTTCTCAACCATGTCGCGTAAGTTCGTGATAGAGGTATTCACTGCGTTACTCAGTGCCGCAAAATCGCCTTTGTAGTCTTCAGGCATGTTGACCTTCAGGTCACCCTCAGAGACCTTGCTCATCACATCACGACAGTTATTTAGCGGCTCAACCATATTATCGAGTAGGCCGTTGATACCCTCACTTAGGTTCGCCATAAAGCCCGTGTACTTATTGGTGTCCATGCGTGAACCTAAGCGCCCTTCCGAAGCATCTCGAATCAAGCCTTCTACATCACGCTGCCCAGCCATTTGTTCGGTAATGTCTTCCCACTGCAACGCAGGGCCAATGAAGTTTCCTGCAGAGTCGTACATGGCGATACAGGTGAGTGTGAACTCCAACTCACCCACTTTGATATTCGCGGTGTAAGGCAAGCGGTCAGGATTACTGATGATCGCGCGCTGATGCGCGGGATTTTTGTGGAAGATATCGACATTCTTCCCATTTAAATTGTCAGCTTGGAATCCAGGGAAGTGCTTACGCAGGTCGTCTTCTCGTTTACCCAACAATTTTTTCAGTGCTGGGTTGTAATAGGTAATGTTGCCGTCTTTATCGGCCATCATGATATTGGTGGTCATGCCTTCTACGGCGGAGACCAATCGACCGACTTCGACTTCACGATTACGTAGCTCGGTAACATCTCGCCACTCTAAGCTATTGCCAATGTACTGACCGTTGTCGTCAACAATGGCGGCGACGTTGAGCTCTATCGTAAGATCTGCAACGCTAATATCTGTTTTATAAGGAAGATTGGCCGGGTTTGCCAGCAACTGACGTTGATGCGACGGGTCCTTGTGGAACTCATCAATACAACGCCCCATCAACCACTCACTGCTCGCCGTAAATCCTGGCCACATCTGCTTGAACGATCCTTCATGCTTTTTAAACAGCGCTAAGGTTTGCTCATTGATGTAGGTAATACTCAGATCTCGGTCGATCAATACCATCGCGGTCAATGACTGATCAATTGCTGCACGAAGACGAGCACGTTCGGTGTCCGCTTGCAGCTTCTCAGTGACATCATCCCATTCCAATGTGTTGCCAACATACTCGCCGCTGGCATCAATCACTGCACCTACAACCAAACGCAGGGAGACATCGCCAACGGTAATGATGGTTTCATGGGGCAAATTCGCTGGATTGGACAGCATCTGTCGTTGGTGAGCTGGATTTTTGTGGAACAAATCAATGCACGTCCCTTCTATCCAATCCTTTTCTGCTCGAAAGCTAGGCCACTGAGAGCGAAACAACTCTTCATGTGTTTTAAGCAGTTCCACTGATTTTTTGTTGACGTAAAAGACTTTGAAATCTCTATCAACCATCATCAATGCAGTCTGAGCCGTATCCAGCGCAGACACTATGTGCGCTTTTAACCCCAGATCTTCTTGTGTGCTTTCTGCGTCTGTTACCTTCTCTTTTTTCCACCAAGACATAACCGTCAATCCTCGCTAACCAGATCTGGCTGCGTTACTTCATGCAACACGTCGAAATCAAATAGTCGTTCTAATTGTATTAACACCACATGGTTGCCACTGACTGAGGCGATCCCTTCAATGAATCGTTCGTCAATTTTCACAAAGCTGGGTGCTGTTTTAATTTGACTCGCCGATAACTGATATACCTCAGCTACTGCATCGACAATTATTCCCAGTGATTGTCCTTGTTCATTTCTAACAATCACCACCACCGTCGTTTTACTCAATACTGACGGTGACATATTGAATCTTTGCCTGAGATCGATAATGGGAATGTATTCTCCTCGAAGCTCAAGTACGCCCAATAGGTAGCTTTCACTATTAGGAAGTTTCCTGATTTCTGACCAACCACGGACTTCTTTCACATCAAGGATGTTCAGCCCATACTCTTCGTCGTCGATCAAAAAGCTCAGATATTCCATCACCTCTTCTGACATGGTGCCTCCTTAATGAACCAGTCCTTCGATGCTGAGCAGCGCATCAACATCCAACAAGCTCATCACCTGAGCATCCACGTTCAGTAGTCCACTGACAAATGGCATGACTTGCGAGTCGCCTATGGGGGGAATTAAGCTCTTATCACCCAGATCTATTACGTCTGAAACCGCATCAACCACGACACCCATCATTCGGTTTCCTGCGGATTCACCGGCTTTCAAAATTAAAACCACGGTTGTTGGCAAATACTCAACGGTGCCGATATTAAAGCGCACCCTTAAATCCATGATGGGAACGATCATGCCGCGGAGATTAATAACGCCGAGCACAAACTCAGGCGAGCGCGGTATTACCGTAGGGGGCTCCCAAACGCGGATCTCTTCTACCGCTTGAATATCCACGCCATAAAGTTCATGCGCCAAGTCGAAGCTCAGGAAGTCCGACCCTTGCAAACGGTCTTGCCCTTCATTGGGTTCATCATGTGTGACGGTCGCAGCGACTGCTTGGTTCGTCATGCTATCCTCCTAAGCCGCCACGTGGGCGTTTGTATCAGCAACGCGGCTTAGGAAGCCGGTCATCAGTCCCTGAATATCCAAAATCAGTGACACTGAACCATCGCCAAGAATCGTCGCGCCGGACACACCGTTGACGCGTGTATAATTTGATTCGAGGCTTTTAATCACCACTTGCTGCTGCCCGAGCATTTCGTCCAGTAGCAAGCCGACGCGATTTCCGCTCGCTTCCACCAAACACAACAGCTGTTTGTCGAGGGCTCCTGACTCACCCAGCCCAAATTCTTCTTTAAGCCGGAGTATTGGAATGTTCTCGTCACGCAAGCGATAGAGTTCGACGCCGCCCGTGGCGACTTTCACTCGGTCAGATTCAATCTGAATGGACTCGATAATAGAAATTAGCGGAACAACAAAAACTTGATCGGCAAGCTTAACCAATTGACCATCGAGGATGGCTAATGTGAGTGGCAAGCTAATACGGAAAACACTACCGACATTAGGCTCGGAATCCACTTCAATGTGACCGCCTAAGTCTTCGATATTACGCTTCACTACATCCATGCCTACACCGCGACCTGACACGTCGGAGACGATTTCGGCGGTTGAAAATCCAGGGGCAAAGATCAGGTTATAAACTTGGTGGTTAGAGAGATCGTCCAACGCGGTATCATGATGGAGTAGCCCTTTCTCAATGGCTTTTTTCCACACTCTTTCTTTGTTTAAACCCGCACCGTCATCACGCACTTCGATCACTATCGATCCGCCTTGGTGGTAGGCATAAAGTGACACTTTACCCGTTTCACCTTTCCCGTTGGCGACACGGGTTTCTGGCAACTCTAAGCCGTGATCGACAGCATTTCGAACTAAGTGAACTAAGGGATCGGTGATCCTTTCCAACACAGTTTTATCCAGTTCGGTTTGTTCACCTTCAATTACCAACTCGACATTTTTTCCAAGCTGAGAGGACAAATCTCGAATCAAGCGTGGAAACCGATTAAACGCAAAACTGATGGGTAGCATGCGAATGTTCAATACGCTTTCTTGTAGTTCTTTGGTGTTTTGTAAAAGCTGATCAAGGCCAGCTTGCAGGCGCTCGATTTTGCTTTCTGAAAAGTTCTGGCTCAGCTCCGTCAACATAGACTGCGTGATCACTAGCTCACCCACGAGATTGATGAGGTTATCAACCTTGTCTATCTCTACGCGAATTGAAGAAACCGCATCGGTTTTGGCCGCTGCTTGCTTTGCCGCTGGCTTACTGGCAACAGGAGGCTTGGGAGCTGTTGGTGCCACTTCTTCCGATGGTGAAGCATTATCGACAGTCGCAACTTCTTGGTTTTGGCTACCTTCTTTATTTGCACGCGATATATCGAGATCACAATCGTCTTCAACCCACTCAAAGATCTCTTCAATCAACGCCTTATCAACGTGCCCTTCGACGGTAATACACCAAGTGAGGTAACACATTTCAGGTTCTAACTCACTGAATGTAGGCAGCGCATCGATCAAACACTCGATCTGACAATGAACGCCTAAATCAAAAAGCTCTCGAAGAATACGGACAGGATCATTGCCCGTGAAGAACATGTCTTTGTGCGGTTTAAACTGCACAATCCAGTCACCGTCACCATCGTTATCCGACGACGCTGCAGCGTCTTCGTTTTCTTGCGCGGCAGGCTCACTGTCAGCAGAGGCCGACGGCCCGTTCTGAAGCAACTTGTTCAGCTCGTCAGTCAATGCATCTCTTAGGACGTGATCAAAATCAGAGCTCGTTTCATATGCGATCAACATGCTGTTGATGCAATCACCACCTTTCAGAAGGAGGTCGATGGTACTGGCATCTAAACGACGCTTACCTTCCCTCGCTTCATCAAGCAATGTCTCCATGACATGAGTAAACTGGCTTATCTCATTGAGGTTGAAGGTCGCGCCACCACCTTTAATAGAGTGAGCCGCTCGGAAGATGGTGTTAATAATATCGAGATCGATATCACCATCAGGATCGAGTGAAAGTAGCTCTCTCTCAAGGATTTCAAGGTTCTCACGACACTCCTCATAGAAAATCCGACGCAGTTGGTCCATGTCCAAAGCCATAGTGATCTCCTCGCTTGAACTTAGATAACGCGTTGCAACGTTTTCAGAAGCGTATCGGGATTAAAAGGCTTAACAATCCAGCCTGTTGCTCCTGCAGATTTACCCATACTCTTTTTCTCTGCTGACGTTTCGGTAGTCAGCATCAAAATAGGCGTGAATTTATATTGAGGGACGGCACGAACTTGGCGTACGAACTCAAGTCCATCCATGTTGGGCATATTCACGTCAGAAATAATGACGTCATATTGGCCTGTTTTAGCTTTTGAAAGTGCTTCAGCGCCGTCGTTTGCAGTTTCTACCTGATAACCCGCTTCTTTGAGCGTATGACTAACCATTTGACGAATTGAAACAGAATCATCTGCCGCTAATATTTTTCGCATACTGTCACCCTGATTGAACTACCCGAAAACCGTTCGAAAACTATTCAGTAAAATTGTCTAAACCTAGCGGCTTAACCAATCCCAATGTCTTAGCTGCCCCCACCAATTCAGCGGATGCGCCTTCCCACTTCCATACAATGGATTGGTTTTGGCACAAAAACTTGGCAGTCAATAAAAGCTGCAGTCCTGGTGCATCAACACGAGACACTTCGCTGCCATCAACGAGCAAGCTATCAGACTGCCCTAACTCGACCTGCAGGCGATCTTTCAACCCCATCACCTGCGTAATGTCCAATTGTTCTCCCAATGAGAAACCCATCGCAGAATTCCTTCCTGTACCTATTGAAGAATGTCAGAAATATTTATGTCTCTGTAAGTGTAGCAATAATGCGAAAAATGAAAGTTTTTTAGTCACTAAGATTTAATTAGAGACAGATTGTGTGGTTTTTTTGACATATCACGCACAAAAAGCAGGCTTATCACGATGAGAATTAGGAAGATGTTTGTGTTCGTCATGAAAATGCAGACGAGAAACCGCGTTATTGAGGTTTAAGGAAATGAAGTGTGTTCAAAGAAAAAGCAGCATGGTCGGATTATCGGCAAATCAAGCAAAAAAGCAGCAGTCAGACAATTTTGATGCAAATTATTTTGACAAGAACGCGCCTCTCCTATTTAATAGCGCTCGTTGCCTCGATAGCTCAGTCGGTAGAGCAGGGGATTGAAAATCCCCGTGTCGGTGGTTCGATTCCGCCTCGAGGCACCATCTTTTTGTTAACGCTGTTAGCGGTAACGAGGAAATGGTCTTCAATAAGAAGCAACGTTTCCAAAGTTTGTGTGCCGGCTTAGCTCAGTTGGTAGAGCAACTGACTTGTAATCAGTAGGTCACCAGTTCGACTCCGGTAGCCGGCACCATCTTTACGAGAGCCTCGTCTAAGGACGAGGCTTTTTCGTATCTGCAATATGGCAAAACGCTTTGCTATCCTATCGCAAACCATTCTGCTCATAGAAATGACGAGGCTATGTCCATCAGCCTCACCATCTCGGAGCAACTACCTACACTTTATTCAGCCCCATCAGTCAAACAAGCTATTGAGCCATCCCACAGGATCCGGTTTTTCGCAGCGCTCACGCCAATGTCCTTTTGGATCCCACATCGGTAGTTTCTGCTGACTAAAGCAATCCGTGAGAAATTGCCCTTCTTTAACTTGGTAAGGAACACTGGTGACTGCTGAAGGCCAGTTAAGTGTGAGTTTTTCTGGCTGTCTGGCTTTGATGTAATCCGCATAAACACGTAATGCCCCAGACGAACCGGTGAGCTTAGTGGGTTTATTGTCATCACGGCCTAGCCATACTGTCACGACTTCACGTCCATCGATCCCAACATACCAACTGTCTCTGTTGTTATCCGTCGTGCCGGTTTTACCTGCTAGCGATGCCCACGCAAACGAAGGGTTGAGGTAACGCGCGGTTCCCTCTTTCACCACATTCTTCATGGCATACACGGTGAGCCAACTGGCTTGCTCTGACACCGTTTGGCTTGCCTTGGGCCAATTGCGGTAAAGCACTTGCCCTTCGCGAGTGACCACGGCACGCAGCGCCGTTAATTCAGCTTTGCGCCCACCACTGCCTAGTGTTTGGAACATTTGCGTGACCTCCATTGGTGTTAGGGTAAATGCCCCTAGAAGCAGCGACGGCACACGGGTGATCTGATCGGGGTCCACACCCAAATCATCAAATGTCGAAATGACATTATCGAGCCCGATCGCTAAACCTAAATTCACCGTTGGAATATTGTAAGAGTGCGCCAATGCTTTAAGCAGCGGCACCTGCCCTCTGTATTTCCTGTCGTAGTTTCTCGGTCTCCACTCACTGCCTTGATCGCCTTTCAGCACCAAAGGCTTGTCGTCCAGTGGCGTAGCGAGGTTGTATTTCTCTGGTTGTAACAGCGCCGCTAAAAACACGGCGGGTTTTGACAGGGAGCCAATTTGTCGGCTGCCGTTCAAAGCGCGGTTAAATCCGGCATAGCCTGGGCGACTTCCTCCGACCATAGCGCGGATCTCTCCGCTTTTACGGTCGGCGATCACCACCGCGACTTCCAATTCATTCCCCGCTGTTTTCTTCAGCGCCTTCACTTTGTTAACGACCGTCTTTTCAATCAAAGACTGAGACAAAGGATCTAGGGTACTGAATACACGTAGGCCGCTTTCAGGATTGAACTGATTACCAACACGCTCTCGGATCTCTCGAGTCAGCTGCTCGAAATAAGCCGGTTGACGACTATTGAGGCTTGGTGATTTTTGCACATCCAACGGACGTGCTGCCGCTTGTGCATACTGGCTTGCCGTTAGTTCGCCACCCTCCATCATCAGGCGTAGTATCAAATCTCGACGCGTTTGTGCGCGCTCAGGGTAGCGCCAAGGGTTGTAATACGACGGGCCTTTGACAATGCCCACCAGCATGGCTAATTGATCAATGCGAAGCTCTTCAATCGGACGACCAAAATACAGTCGCGCGCCCAAAGGGAAGCCGTGCACTGCCTGTCCGCGAGCCTGACCCAAATACACTTCATTTAGGTAAGCCTCGAGAATACGGTCTTTGCTGTAACGGTAATCGAGAATTATCGCGATATACGCTTCCTGTACTTTTCGCCATAAGGTGCGGTCGCGGGTAAGAAATAAGTTCTTGGCGAGCTGCTGCGTGAGGGTTGAGCCACCTTGAACGGTTCGACCGGCTTTGAGATTCACAATCATGGCGCGTGCAATCGCCAGCGGAGCGACGCCATCATGATGATAGAAATCGCGATCTTCCGTGGTCAGCAGCGCATCAACCAAAAACTCAGGATATCGCTCACGCGGGAGGAAGATACGCTGCTCATCGGTGTTGGATTCCATCATGCCGAGCAATTTAGGTTCTATCCGCAAATAGCCGCGCTGCTTGCCGCTATCCAGTTGTTTGATGGCGGTGACACCTTCAGAGCCAAATGTCAGCATCACATGCTGCGCTCCTTCGGGGCCATCTTCGAAATCAAACGGGCGACGGATCAACTCGACACGCGTTTTGGAAGCGGAGTACTCACCCGCACGCTTGGGTGAACGCACCTTGTTGTAATTTAGCAGGTCGAGCTCGCGCTTTAACGTCGTGATGTCCACAGCATCGCCAGGTGCGAGGTGCAAAACGCGCCCATATACCACAGCGGGAAGTTGCCAGATCTGACCATCAAAGCGGTCGCGGATTTTCCCATCGAGGTAAATCCCTAGAATCACGAGCGCGGCAATGCCGACAAGGGACAGCTTCATGCCTAATAGCAGCAGCTTTTTCCCCCAGCCTTTCTTCTGTGGCGCTTTCTTCTTTTTCGCGGCAGACGTGGATGGCTTACGTGCGCGGCTTGGCGTTTTCTTGGGTGTTGGTTTAGTCATGAATGTGTGGGTTACGCGTCCGGTTTAAAATGTCGTTTAGTCAATGTCGTCGGCTGATGATTTGCTGGATCATCTGGCCACACATGCTTCGGGTATCGGCCTTTCATTTCTTTTTGCACTTCACGGTATGAACCTTGCCAAAAACCAGCCAGATCTTGCGTGATCTGAAGGGGTCGCTTGGCAGGGCTGAGCAACTCCACCAGCAAGGTGACGTTACCGTCCGCAATACTCGGTGACTGCGCTTGCCCATACATTTCCTGCATACGCACCGCGAGCGCTGGTTTTTGGTCGACTTGATATCGAATAGAGTAACGAGACCCTGTAGGCACTTGATAGGTTTCTGGCAGCAAACGATTTAGCTCTTTGGTGGTGGCCCAGCCAAACCAGGCTTCCAGTGCACTAAAGGTATCGACGCTTTGTAAACCTTTCATTGATTTCACACCGACCATAAACGGTGCAAGCCATTCGTCTAGTGCAGCAAGTACGCTTTCATCATCAAGTGCGGGCAGGCTGACTGGCAGTTGCCATGCTATAGCGCAACGAGCGCGAACCAATAAGCTTTCCGCTTTTTTCGGTAACGCCAAACGGGCGATACCCTTTCGCTTTATCGCTTGCAGCAACGCTTGCGTCATCATCTCTTCATTTCGCTGAGTGATGGGCTTACGCGACAGTACTATCTCTCCGCAGCGCAATTGCGTTTCCGCGATCAGCGCGCCTTTCTTATCGTCCCAGTCTACCCATTCTCGTTCAGAAAACAGTGAGGGTAGTAGGGTTTGCAGCGAGGTAAAGTCTGCACGACAGGCGGTGAAGATACGACTGTCACCTTGTGACACGCTCATCAAGTCCACTGCGATTAGGGCGTCTTCACCCGACAACGGATGGTCAGCATCTACCTGCGCGCCGTGGCCGTTACTTAATAAGAAGCGACCATCATTACCGCGAGATTTCGCCACGCGATCAGGCCATGCTGATGCCGCCAATGCGGGAAGGAAATCGGCACTAATGTCATTGGTTAGCGCTACGCCAAGACGTTGAGCAAGCTGACTGGCTCTTTGCCTATGCGGCCCTTTTTGCGTCGCTATCATGGAGAGCTGCAAACGTAAGTCAGGCTCACGTGAACTGCGACGGGGTTCTTCTGCCCATGCTGCCAACCAACAAGCGGTAGACAGTGCGCGATCACCCATGGCTTTCGCCTCATGGAGCATGGCGCCTATTCTGGCATCCGTGCCAATGGCGACCACCTGTTGGCCTTTCGCCGTCAACGCAGCGTTTGCGTCTAAAACACCTAATTGCTCTAACAGCCTAATGGCTTGTTGCCAATGCGGCGTTGGAGGAAGGTCAAGCCATTGCAAATCTTCTGCGCGACAGCCCCACTGCACCACTTCAAGCACGAGCTGCATTAAATCGCTGGTGACGATTTCTGGGTCCGGAACTGCGCGCATACGTTGAAACGTATCTTCACTATATAGACGCAAACAGATCCCTTCAGATAATCGCCCTGCTCGCCCCATGCGTTGAATGGCTGAAGAGCGGGCAATTTGAACGGTTTCTAACTTAGTAATCCCTGACTTTCGGTTAAACCTCGCCACACGCTCTATACCCGAATCCACCACTAGGCGGATGCCTTCGATAGTCAAACTGGTTTCTGCAATGTTGGTTGCTAGCACGACTTTGCGTTTACCGCTGGGTGCGGGTGCAATCGCCTCTTGCTGTTCTTTGGCAGAGAGCTGCCCAAACAAGGAACACACCATCACGTCGCTTGGCACTTTGTCGGCTAGCGCCATCGCAGTACGATGAATTTCGCCAGCGCCCGGCAGAAAAACCAACGCCGAACCGTCTTCATTTTCCATCAACTTTGCCACGGCACTGGCTATCGCATTTTCATAACCATATTGTTTTGCGATCGGCTGATAGCGAGCTTCAACTGGAAAGCTTCGTCCGTCCGATGTCACTAACGCCGCATCGGGCAGCAGTTCCGTCAATGCATCACTATCGAGGGTGGCAGACATCACCAGTACTGTGAGGTCATCCCGTAAGCCTGCTTGCACGTCTAACGACAATGCCAACGCAAGATCCGCGTGTAAGCTTCGTTCATGAAATTCATCAAAGATCACCAAATCAACACCTGATAGCTCGGGATCAGATTGGATCATTTTTGTCAGCACGCCTTCGGTGACAATCTCAATACGCGTTTTGTCACTTACCTGTGTTTCCCCGCGTACACGTAAACCAACCGTCTCTCCCACTCGCTCACCGCGCTGTCCTGCCAGAAAACGAGCAATGTTACGGGCAGCCAAACGACGAGGCTCAAGCAAAATAATTTTCCCGTCGAAGGCCTGTCGCTCTAGCAACACCGATGGGAGGCGCGTTGACTTACCTGCACCAGGAGGCGCTTTAAGAATGACCTGAGAATGGGAATGCAAAGCAGATATCACGTCGTCAAGGACGCTATCGATGGGGAGCTGTGACAAATTTAATGCCTTTATGTCAGAATTACCTGCAGAGTATACCCGAGTAACACCAAGATGCATGTTACGGACATCTGAACATGTACGACAAACGGCGGATAGCAAACAGACACTGTTAATTGCCTGATTCGTTGGACATTATAACGCCACATTGCGTTATTCATTCTCACGCCAAGGACACTCATGAAGTTTGACCCTGCTTTACAACCCGCAACTTTGCTTCGTCGCTACAAACGTTTTCTGGCAGACATTAAACTTCCGGATGGCTCCGAACGTACTATTCACTGTGCCAATACCGGTGCGATGACAGGCTGCGCGACGCCCGGAGACACGGTGTGGTATTCCACATCGAATAATGCCAAACGAAAATACCCCAACAGTTGGGAACTGACCGAAACTCAGTCTGGTCATATGATTTGTGTGAACACGGCGCAGGCGAACCGTTTGGTGGTTGAGGCTATCGAAGCAGGAGTGGTGAAGGAGCTTCAGGGTTATCCTACGCTTCGAACCGAAGTACCTTATGGCGAGGAAAAAAGTCGCATCGACATTTTGCTGCAATCACCTTCAAAAGAAGACTGCTATATAGAGGTAAAAAGCGCGACGCTACTTGGTGACGAAAATCAGGGCTATTTTCCAGATACGGTCACCACGCGAGGTCAGAAGCACCTCAGAGAATTAGCGACGTTGGCGCAGCAAGGCAAGCGCGCAGTGCTCTTTTTTGCCGTCTTGCATTCTGGCATTGAAAAGGTTTCCCCAGCAAAACATATAGATGAGGTCTATAATCAGTTACTTATAGAAGCCGAGCAACTTGGTGTCGAAGTGATGTGTTACCAAGCCTCGCTCTCATCCGCGCTGATGAGCATAAAAAATAGGGTCCCGTTCTCCCAGTATTGAGAAAAAATGTAGACATCTTCACACTGGGATGACAAGAGGCAAAAACAAAGATTGCCTCGATATAGGGTTTCTGATATAGATACCGCCCTCTTTTGACCAAGCAGGTCAGGGTGTATTTAGGAGAACGCTTAATGCCAGAAAGCAAAGTTAAAAAATCGCTGGGCATCCTGGCTACGGCTGGGTTAGAACCTTACCAAGAGAAGGCCGGCGAGGAATACATGAATGATCAGCAAGTTGATCATTTCCGTAAAATCCTCCAAGCATGGTGTAACCAGCTAAGAGAAGAAGTTGACCGTACTGTGCACCACATGCAAGACGAAGCAGCTAACTTCCCTGATCCTGTCGACCGTGCAGCCCAAGAAGAAGAGTTCAGCCTTGAACTACGCAACCGAGACCGCGAGCGTAAGCTGATCAAAAAGATTTCCAAAACATTGCAACGTCTGGAAGACGACGATTTCGGCTTCTGCGATTCATGTGGTGTAGAGATTGGCGTTCGTCGCCTTGAAGCTCGCCCAACCGCAGATATGTGTATCGATTGCAAAACTTTGGCAGAAATCAAAGAGAGGCAAATGGCAGGCTAAGCCTTCCGCCTCATCGAGATTAATGGCAAAAAGGGAGCGGATGCTCCCTTTTTCCTTTTTCATAACAGGCAACATGACCATGCATTACGTCGGGCGATTTGCTCCCTCTCCATCAGGCCCACTTCACTTTGGTTCTCTTGTCGCTGCGCTTGGCAGTTATTTGCAGGCTCGCGCTAACCAAGGACATTGGCTAGTGCGGATTGAAGACATCGATCCACCACGTGAAGTTGAAGGCTCGGCTGACGCCATTCTCCGTACCTTAGACGCTTATGGCCTGCATTGGGATGGTGACGTGCTATACCAGCACACGCGATATGATGCTTACCAAGCACACATTGACTCTTGGCTAAGCAATGGCAATGCGTATCTCTGCCAATGTACACGACGCCAAATCAAAGATGCGGGGGGGATTTACCCCGGAACGTGTCGTCACCGTGAATTGGAACGTGAACAATCCGCAGTGCGCGTTTGCATCGACAATCCCGTTAATGAGTTTGTCGATATTAAACATGGCGTGATGCCACTCGACACTGCCATGGCTGCGGAAGACTTCATTATCAAACGTCGCGACGGCCTATTTGCTTACAACCTCGCGGTGGTACTTGATGATATTTATCAAGGCGTAACCGAAGTCGTAAGAGGTGCTGACCTGATTGAGCCGACAGGCAGACAAGTTTCTCTTTATCAGAAACTCGGCGCATCCGCTGTCAGTTATTTGCATTTGCCACTTGCACTCAACGCTGACGGTAATAAGCTTTCTAAACAAAACCACGCGCCAGCCATCGACAATGCGAATCCGGGACCTGCTTTAGAGGCTGCATTAGCCTTTTTAGGTCACCCTACTCCAAAGGATTTATGCGGAGCTAGCGTCGAAGAATTATTGCTTTGGGGCGCACAAAATTGGCATGTTAATAAATTGCCGAACGACACAGAAGTGATTACAGCTTTCTAAAATACGAGGGCGTGATATATCATATGCCGTCGTTTTTATGACCCGACCTGTCAAATACGAGGTGAGTTATCTTTAATCGAGTTACCAGCTTTTGCCGTAAGGTGTTGAATCGCGATAATAAAACGCGCGAGGTCACAGACCTGAAGCTAGAAGTTATTCCTCGCCAAGAGCACGGTATATCAAGAAAAGATATCAGCGAAAATGCGCTGAAAGTGCTCTACCGCCTGAATAAGGCGGGGTTTGAGGCGTACCTTGTTGGCGGCGGCGTGCGTGATTTAATGCTAAACACGCAACCCAAAGACTTTGATATTGCCACCAATGCGACCCCAGATGAGGTGCGTAAGCTTTTCCGCAACTGTCGTTTGGTGGGCCGTCGATTCCGTCTGGCGCATATCTTATTCGGACGTGATGTTATTGAGGTGGCAACGTTCCGTGGACACCACGGCAGCGAAGCCAGTGAAAAGAACGCCAGCAGCCAATCCAACGATGGCATGCTATTGCGTGATAACGTCTATGGCACGATAGATGAAGATGCAGAACGCCGCGATTTCACGGTGAATGCGCTTTATTACAATATCGATGATTTCTCAGTGCGCGACTATGCCGGTGGTGTTGAAGACCTCAACAACCGTGTGATTCGCCTGATTGGCGATCCTGAAACGCGCTACCGTGAAGATCCAGTGCGTATGCTGCGAGCGGTGCGTTTTGCAGCCAAACTGGACATGACAGTGAATGATGCAACGGCAGCGCCTATTCCAGCGTTGGCCCATTTGCTGCGTGATATTCCCGCTGCACGCTTGTTTGAAGAAAGCCTAAAGCTGCTTCAGTCTGGCCATGGTTTGCAAACCTACAAACTGCTGCGTGATTTCGATTTGTTCACGCCACTGTTTCCTATCTTGGCTGAACACTTCACCGAAGATCGAAACAGCAAGAGCGAGCAAATGCTTGAGCTTGTGTTGCGTTCGACCGATGAGCGCGTCGCCACTGAGCAGCGTATCAACCCGGCCTTTATGTTTGCCGCGATGTTATGGTACCCACTGGAAACCCGCGCTGAAGAAATCGCGTTTGAAAGCGGCTTAAGCTATTACGATGCCTTTATGGTTGCTGCTAACGATATGCTGGATGAGCAGGTGAAAACCATTGCGATCCCTCGTCGTTTTACCGCCATGATTCGTGATATCTGGCAACTGCAGCTTCGCCTAAGTCGTCGCTCTGGTACTCGCGCCTACAAACTGTTGGAACAACAAAAGTTCCGCGCTGCATTTGATTTCCTTGAAATGCGTGGCGAAGTGGAAGGCGGCCAGTTAAAAGAGTTGGCGCAATGGTGGGATGACTTCCAAAAAGCAGACCGTGATAGCCGCAACGATATGGTGCAGGTGCTAAACAAAGCCAGCTCGGCCAAAAAACTACGCCGTCGCCGCAAAACTAAACCGCGACGTCGCAAGCCGAACCCTGAATCATGATCCGTGCTTACATTGCGATAGGCAGTAACCTTGGCAATCCGGTAGAAAAAGCACAAAATGCTATCAAAGCATTGGCGCAACTACCGGATAGCCGATGGGTGATTTGTTCATCGCTATACAGCAGTAAGCCTATGGGCCCCGCCGACCAACCCGATTACGTGAACGCTGTTGCGGCAATTGACACCGCACTACTTCCGTTAGATCTTCTTGCTCATACTCAGCGTATCGAGTTGGAATTTGGTCGAGAGCGCAAAGATGAGCGCTGGGGGCCACGAACACTAGATCTGGATATCCTCTTATATGGTGATCTCCAGCTAGAAAGTGAACGGTTAACCGTTCCACACTACGGGATGAAGGAACGAGAATTCGTACTTTACCCTCTCGCCGAAATTGCCCCTGACTTGCACCTGCCTGATGGCAGTGCTGTCGCTGATTTGGTCGCCGTCACGGATAAGAACGGTTTGACCAGTATCGCGTAAGCACAAAAGCCTCAGCAATCAACATCAATAGCAAGCAGGGTTTGGGAGACGATATGAAAAAAATTACGATAAATACCTTAATGGCATGGAAGCAAGAAGGGCGTAAATTTGCCACTGCAACAGCTTACGATGCTAGCTTTGCCCAACTCTTTGAATCACAAGAAATGCCACTGCTGCTGGTCGGTGACTCTCTAGGCATGGTTCTACAGGGTAAAAGTGACACCCTGTCTGTGTCTGTCGACGAAATCGCCTATCACACGCGCAGCGTGCGTGCAGGAAGCCCTAACTGCCTGTTGATGGCTGACATGCCATTTATGTCATACGCCACGCCAGAACAAGCCTGTGAAAACGCAGCAGTACTGGTGAAAGCGGGTGCCAACATGGTGAAATTGGAAGGCGGCGCATGGCTCGCTGATACCGTGACCAAGTTGACGCAACGCGCTGTACCTGTCTGTGCTCACCTTGGCTTAACACCTCAGTCAGTGAATATTTTTGGCGGTTTTAAAATTCAAGGTCGTAGCGAAGAGCAAGCAGAGCAAATGCTCCAAGATGCTCTCACCCTTGAAGCAGCGGGTGCACAAATCATTTTGCTTGAGTGCGTACCCAAGGCCCTTGCTGCACGCATTACAGACGCACTTCGTGTGCCAGTTATTGGTATTGGTGCAGGAAATGCCACTGACGGGCAAATCCTCGTCATGCATGACATGTTTGGTATTTCTGCTAACTACATTCCACGCTTTTCCAAAAACTACCTCGCGAGCACTGGCGACATGCGTCAGGCTGTTGCGCGATATATCGAAGAAGTTGCAACTGGCGAGTTTCCTGGCCCAGAGCAGACGTTTAATTAAGGAATGCTGAATATATGCAAGTGATCGCTGATATTGCCCCGCTACGAGATCAGATCCTTCAATGGCGTCGCGAAGGGCAGCGAATTGCATTCGTCCCAACCATGGGCCACCTTCACGATGGCCACCTAACCTTGGTTCGACGAGCGCGTGAAAACGCCGATGTTGTCGTCGTTAGCATTTTCGTTAATCCAATGCAGTTTGAGAAAAGCGACGATTTAGTGGCTTACCCGCGCACATTGGAAGAAGACACCGCCAAACTCCAAGCTGAAGCGATTGATTTACTCTTCACACCAAGTGCCGAGGTCATGTACCCGCAAGGTATGGATAATCACGTTTCGGTTGAAGTGCCTACCCTGTCAAACATTCTTGAAGGTGCTTCTCGTCCCGGTCACTTCAAAGGCGTCGCAACCGTCGTCAGCAAGCTGTTCAATATTGTTCAGCCTGATGTCGCGCTATTTGGCGAGAAAGACTTCCAGCAGCTTGCTGTGATCAACAAGATGGTCACAGACTTAGCGCTGCCGATTACCATCATTCCTGTTGCCACGGTTCGAGAAATGGACGGCCTTGCCATGAGCAGCCGCAACTCTCGTCTTACTGTAGACGAGCGTCAACGTGCGCCAGTACTAGCAAAAACCCTGCGTTGGATCAGCAGCCAGATGCGAGGTGGTCGTAGCGACTACAGTGAGCTCGTCCTTGATGGCAACGACCAACTTAGAGCTGCTGGGCTTGAGCCTGACGAGATTTTCATTCGTGATGCTCTCTCACTGCAGCCAATTACTGAGCACACATCAAAGGCGGTTATCCTTGCTTCTGTGAAGCTAGGTCAGGTTCGTTTGATTGATAACTTAGTGGTTGAACTCACCGTTGCGACGGTAGAAGACAACAGCGAAGAGTAATTCCCCTAAGCGGCTCAATGCTAGCTTTGGTTATAAATAAAAAAACCGCCATTGGCGGTTTTTTTGTGTTTGAAAGGGTTTGTTTCTAACGAGGAGAACCCTGTTGTTAGGTTCTCAACCCAATGCCGCGGCTGATCAGATACCAAGCAATAGAATACAGCGCCACAATAAATACGATAAGCACGGAGAATGAAGTCACAATGCTGACGTCCGATACGCCAAGGAAGCCATAGCGGAAGGCATTCACCATGTACACGATTGGATTGAGCTTCGACACACCCTGCCAAAACTCAGGCAACAGAGACAGCGAATAAAATACGCCACCAAGGTAGGTCAACGGCGTCAGGATAAACGTTGGAATAATACTGATGTCATCGAACGTTTTCGCGTACACCGCATTGATCAACCCGCCAAGAGAAAACACTATCGACGTGAGCAACACCGTCGCGACAATCACCCCAAGGTGTGCGATGTGCAAATCGACGAAGAACATTGAAACAACCGATACAATCAGTCCCACCGCTAAACCGCGGCTCACACCACCACCAACATAACCCGCAATGATGATGTAGTTAGGAACAGGCGCCACCATAAGTTCTTCAATATTTCTCTGCATCTTGGTGCTAAAAAACGAAGAAGCAACGTTCGAATACGAGTTGGTGATCACCGACATCATGATCAACCCAGGCACAATGTAAGCCATGTAGCTAAAGCCGCCCATTTCACCAATACGGCTACCAATAAGGTTACCGAAAATAACGAAATACAGTGTCATGGTGATCGCAGGTGGTACGAGGGTTTGCACCCAAATACGGCTGTATCGCGTAATCTCTTTGATCAACAGGCTCTTAAAGGCGACCCAGTAAGCTTTGTTCATGCTGATGCCTCCTCGCTGTTACGCACCAAATTCACGAAAAGTTCTTCCAAACGGTTCGCTTTATTTCGCATGGAAAGCACTTGGATACCTTGCTCTGACAACTGCGCAAACACAGTATTCAAACCCGTCGTTTTGTGAACTTCAACTTCTAAGGTGTGGTCATCAACCTGATGCCATTGCACGTTTTCAAGCTGGGTTACTTGGCTGTCTGGCGCGAGGTCTAACACGAAGGTTTCCACATCCAGTTTTTTCAGGAGCGCCTTCATCGACGTGTCTTCCACCAACTCGCCACGGTTGATGATGCCGATGTTTCGACACAGCATTTCCGCTTCTTCGAGGTAGTGAGTGGTCAAAATAATGGTGATACCCTGCTCATTGATGCCTTTCAAAAACGTCCACATAGAACGACGTAATTCAATATCAACGCCTGCCGTTGGCTCATCAAGAATAAGAAGTCTAGGTTCGTGCATCAAGGCACGAGCAATCATCAAACGACGCTTCATTCCGCCAGAAAGTGTACGAGAAGGCTCATCTCGCTTCTCCCACAAATCCAGCAGCGACAAGTACTTTTTCGCACGGACTTTGGCTTCCGCACGCTCAACCCCATAGTAACCCGCTTGGTTTAGCAGAATTTGCTCAACTTTTTCATATTGGTTGAAGTTGAATTCTTGCGGCACGAGACCCAGTTGTTTTTTGGCTTCAACCAGATCGGTGTCGATGTCGTAGCCAAAAATCTTCACCTTGCCCGACGTCTTATTCACTAACGAGCTGATGATACCGATGGTGGTAGATTTTCCTGCGCCGTTCGGGCCAAGCAAGGCATAGAAATCGCCTTGCTGCACTGAAAGGGAAACCCCTTTCAGTGCTTTAACATCTGTGCCATATACTTTGACCAGATTCTCGATTTCGATTGCTTTCATAATTCCCAAAATGTGTTTTAAGGCATTACTTCAGTAAGCCTTTTCGCTGCATGCAATGCATCATAACGCGACTCGAAGACATGAGGATCACTGATCCAATCTCCGACATGAAGTCTTTCTAATTGTTCGGTGGTTTGCTGATGAGGGCATAACAAGAAGACAGTACAGTTCGCTTCTCGCGCATCTTTAATGGCATTTTCAAGAGCCAACCCTACGGTCATATCGATGAGCGGTACGTCGCTCAAATCTAAAATCATGACTCGGTATTCGCCGATCCTCGCATGTTGACGAGAGATGGCTTTCGATACACTAAAGATCATCGGGCCTGACAAGTAGAAAAACAACACCTTTCCATCAGAACTATCTAATAAAACACGCTCTTCTTCGGAAAGAGGCACATCATCATCGTCAGCATCACTGATGGCTTTCACTTGCTTGGCTTGTTCGCGACTCAATCGCTCAATCACAACAATGTTAGAGATAAACACCCCAAGGCCCACAGCAACAATCAGATCCACAAACACCGTCAACGCCATCACACCATACATAATGGCAGTTTGATGCAAGCTAACCTTGTGAGCCCGCTGCAAGAAGCTCCAATCTAGAATGTTGATACCCACGTACAAGGCAATACCGGCCAGCACGGCCATTGGAATAGGCTCAGTCAAAAAGCCAGCGACCAACACCACGGCAGCCAAAATCAAGGCTCGAACAATCCCTGCTAGCGGCGAACGTGCGCCGACTTGCACATTGACCACGGTGCCCATGGTTGCCCCCGCACCAGGCAGAGCGCCAAACAGACCCGAAATCATGTTTGCAATGCCTTGGCCTCGCAACTCTTTGTCAGAGTTATGCTCTTCACGCGTGAGTGAGTCGGCGATAACCGCCGTCAGCAATGTATCAATACACCCCAGCGTTCCCAACACCAGCGCATCAATCACCATGGTGGTCAGCATTTCTGGCGTAAAGGTTGGCATGACAATAGATGGCAGCCCCGTAGGGATTTCGCCAATTCGGCGGATGCTATCTAAGTCAAAAATCATCAGTGAGAGTAAGGTCACTGATACCAATGCCACTAATTGTGCGGGAATGTATCGACGGTATTTTTTGGGGAAGTAGAACAATATTACCAGCGTCAACACGCCAAGAAACAGTTCTTTGAAGCTAAGATTACTCAGTGTCTCAGGAAAGGCTTGGAGTGTTCCGATGACGCCGCCAGCAGGCGCGGGGTGGCCCATGAGCGGACTGATTTGCAGTAAGATTAAGATAACACCAATACCGGACATAAAGCCGGATATCACGCTGTAAGGCATGAGGGTGACGTATTTACCTAGCTTAAGCGTGCCCAAAAGAACCTGAAATGCCCCTGCCATCATGACCACGGTGAATCCCATGGCAACACCGGTTTCTGGGTACCGTACCACCATCGCGGTCAATATGGCCGTCATGATCACTGTCATTGGGCCGGTTGGCTCAGAGATAAGGGTTGATGAGCCGCCAAACAAGGCCGCAAACAAACCAACGAGAATTGCGCCCCACAAACCCGCTTCAGCGCCAGCGCCTGAAGCAACACCAAAGGCAAGCGCGAGTGGTAATGAAATGATTGCGGTCGTCACGCCGCCAAAAACGTCGCCTTTCAGGCTCCATTGTTTGAACCGGTTAAAATTCACAACTTGCTCCCTTTATTACTTCCTTGATCGGCAAGCCACCGAATTGCGGCGCTAGTATACCGATGAAAAGCATCCATAGGCATCAGTTATACCAATCCACATGCTGGTAGGAGGAGCTAATATGTTGAGTAGAAAGTGTTAAATTGTATCTAAATATGATCTTTACTGGTGTATAGTGACGCGCGAAGTCAGTCTTGGGGGGCAATATGGCACAAATTAAGCAACTCTTTGCGAATAACCTGAAGTGGTCAAAAACCATCAAGGAAGACAACTCTGTCTACTTTGCAGATCTTGCAAAATCCCAGCATCCGGAATATCTCTGGATTGGTTGTTCCGACAGCCGTGTTCCTGCAGAGCGACTGACGGGGCTAGATTCTGGCGAGCTATTCGTTCACAGAAACGTGGCAAACCAAGTGATCCATACGGATCTCAATTGCCTGTCTGTTGTTCAATATGCTGTGGATGTTCTTCAAGTCAAACACATCATCATTTGTGGCCACTATCGTTGTGGTGGTGTCCATGCCTCCATCGAAAATCTTGATCTCGGCCTTATTAACAACTGGCTACTTCACATTCGCGATTTATATCGCAAACACAGTAGTTACCTCAGCCCGCTTAGTATTGAAGAGCAAGGCAACATACTTTGCGAAATCAATGTTGCTGAACAGGTGTACAACCTTGGCAGCTCCACCATCCTAAGAAATGCGTGGGCACGTGGTCAGGATATTAAAGTACACGGTTGGTTCTACGACATTAGCGATGGTGTATTGAAAGACCTTGGCATGACGGCCAATAGCTTAGAAAGTTTGGAATCCGGTTATACCAATGCGATGTCCAAATACGAATAATACTTGGACACGCTGCGCAAACATAAAAAAAGCGACCATCTTGGTCGCTTTTTTTCACGGCAACATTGTCAGTGAAATTCCCTACCTAAGCACTCAGCACCTGAAGCTAGGGTTCAATGACACACCAGAATTAGTCTTCTAGCGGTACCACTTTGCCAATGAATGGCAGGTGACGATACTTCTGCGCGTAATCGATACCCACACCCACAACAAACTCGTCAGGGATTTTAAAACCATACCAATCAACAGGAACGTCAACTTCTCGACGCTCAGGTTTGTCTAGCAAAGTACAAATACGGATAGAGTTAGGCTCTCGCAGCGACAAAATCTCGCGCACTTTGTCTAACGTATTGCCGGTATCGATGATGTCTTCAACGAGCAGGATGTCTTTGCCTTTGATGTCATCATCCAGATCTTTCAGGATACGCACATCTCGGCTGCTTTCCATCGTATTGCCGTAGCTTGATGCAGTCATAAAGTCGACAGCGTGTGGCAAGTCAATGGCGCGACAAAGGTCAGCCATAAACACAAATGAGCCACGCAATAGGCCAACCATGACCAGATCATTGGAGTCTTTGTAATGCTCTGTGATTTCAGCGCCCAACACTTTTACGCGTTGTTGTACTTCTTGCTCTGAAATCATCACTTCTACGGTATGTTTCATTATCAACCTCGACGGTATTTCCGTCTAACTACCTGTGTAAATGAGGTCGAACATTCTACCACTGTGCAAACTCAACGCCTACTCTCGATACACGTCAAAATTTCGACGCTTTGTTCCCGCTCTTCGTTGTTCTGCAACCAGTTGCTGTTGTACACTTTGCAAGCGGTTGTTAAATATCACATTAAATTCATACAACCGCTGCAACATACAAACATTATTAGCAAATTAAAGTTGGCAGGAATCAGAATGGCTACATCAAGTGGACGCACACGAACCCGATTGTCGCCAGAGCAGAGGAAGGAACAACTGCTCGGCTATGCGCTCGAGGTGTTTTCTAAACGAGGAATAGGACGTGCAGGGCATGCAGACATCGCTGATATGGCAAACGTCTCCGTTGCCACCGTATTTAACTATTTCTCCACTCGAGAAGAGTTGGTTGATGTTGTACTAAACCAAGCAGAAAAAGAGTTTCATCAACTCATCTCCCAAAACCTAGCACTCGGGAACGGTGAAGCACATGCATCCTTGTCTCATGTTGCATCAGCATTAATCAATGCAGCATTGGAAGACAAAGAGTGGCTAAAGGTCTGGTTTGAATGGAGCACATCTATTCGCGAAGATATCTGGCCTAACTTTGTTAAAGGGAAGAATGTCGTTCTCGATCAGTACGCGAGTTTGTTCGAGCAAAATGATGCATTGGTAGCAAACCGAGACCCGATGGAACTGGCTCGTATGTTCGACGGCGTTTGTTACATTCTTTATCTACAAGCTCACCAACAACCCGATAAAGACGCGCTGACAAGCCAAGCTCAAGGCTATATCGATATGCTCTGCAGTAAGTAGCTAAGAATAAATAAAAAAACCGGCGATACGCCGGTTTTTTTATGCCTGAACAAAAGCGATGTACCACTACCATTAACTCACTGACAGGCAAACAACACAGGCGAATGGGGTCTAATTTCAAGGTTCACCGCATCACCAACATTGAGTAGCTGGTTAGAGTACACCATCAAGGTTTGCTCGTTGATTTCCACCAAGTAGCGACTGCTATCCCCCATGAACTGCGCATCAGTCACTGTACCCTGACCTGCCACGTCAGGCTCTAAAGTCAGGTTTTGAGGACGGATCAGCCACTCCAATGCAGCAGCATTGTCGGTGTGTTCAACGGGCCATTCGCCTAGCGGCGTGCTCATGGTGTTGTCGTTGTTTACTGAAGCTGGCACGTAGGAACCATGCCCAAGAAAATCAGCGACAAAACGACTGCTTGGCTGATAATACAAGGTCGTTGCATGCCCATATTGCTCGATCACACCATGGTTCATGACTGCTAGCTTATCCGCAAATGCAAAAGCCTCTTCACGACTGTGAGTCACAAAAATAGCGGTGACGCCCTGCTCTTTGAATATCTTTCGAATTTCCTTTATCAAGCTGTGGCGAACTTGCGTATCAATATTGGAGAAAGGCTCATCCAATAACAGAAGATCGGGTTTACACGCCAACGCACGAGCAATCGCGACTCGCTGTTGCTGCCCTCCCGATAACTGATGCGGGTAGCGGCCTTCCAAACCATCAAGTTTCACTAGCGCGAGCATTTCATTCACTCGTGCGACCACGCTCGCTTTGTCCCAGCCCGTCAGACCAAATGAAACATTTTCACCGACGGTAAGATGTGGAAACAGTGCGTAGTCTTGGAAAATCATACCCACGTTGCGGTGCTCGGGTGGCATGTTAAATGCCTCGTCGACAATCTTGCGACCATTGATATTCATCTTGCCGCTATCAAGTGGCAACAGGCCAGCAATCGCTTTTAGCAAGGTCGTTTTACCGCAGCCACTGGCTCCAAGAAGGCAGACAATTTCGCCTTTCTCAACATGTAACGACAGGTCACTAAGCACTGCTTGGCCGTTGTAACGACAAACTAGATCACTAACGGTAAGCGCTTCACTCATGAGTGGCTTTGCTCCAAAGAACGATTAATCATAATAAGTGGGATAAGCCCAACAACGACCAACAATATAGCAGGCAAGGCGGCGTATTCCAGATGCTCATCAGACGCATAGTTAAAAACGTAAGTCGCCAACGTCTCGAAGTTAAACGGGCGCAGTAACAAGGCCGCATTAAGCTCTTTCATCGATTCGATAAACACAAGCAGCATCGCTATCAAGCAGCCACGTCGAATCAAAGGCAATTGCACGC
The DNA here is from genome assembly GCF_000621165.1 of Enterovibrio calviensis DSM 14347. Taxonomy (GTDB): domain Bacteria; phylum Pseudomonadota; class Gammaproteobacteria; order Enterobacterales; family Vibrionaceae; genus Enterovibrio; species Enterovibrio calviensis. The sequence continues at coordinate 134,457 of NZ_JHZA01000009.1, forward strand.
GTTTAATGATGCTCTTGGCATTACATCCCATGGTGCGCGCCGCCATATCCAATGACGGTGATACCTTCGCAAGGCTCGATTCAACGCTACCAATCGCAACCGCACTAAAACGCACAACAAATGCGGTCAGCAGAGCAAACATGGTGCCTGAGAACAGCAACCCTGGCCTGCCCCAATCCATGGCTTTGGCAACGTCATTGATGGCGTGATCAATGCTCGTCAAAGAAATCAGTACGCCAATCGCCAGCACAGTGCCCGGCACGGCATAGCCTAATGAGGAGATTCGCATCGGTACGTTACTGGCTGGCGAGGCAGAAAAGCGGCGATAAAAGTTCACCAAGAGCGCAATTATCAACGCAACAACCGCAGCAATTGATGACACATAGAGGCTATTAAAACTGTACTGGATAAAGTCTTCAATCGAACTCGACGAGTGATAATCCCAAGCATAAATCAGCAATTGGCCTAGCGGTGCGAGAAAGGCAATAGCAAATAGCCCCCAGCACCAAAAAGTAGCTAGCGCTTTGAGTTTCCCATTTAACGGTGCTTTGGCGATTTTGTCTGCGCTAACGTTTTGGCTAAAGAGTTTTTGTTTACGACGACTGTATCGCTCGCTGCTAATGAGCAGGAATATCACCACCAGCATAATCGCGGAAATCTTTGCTGCCGCATTCAAATTGGAGTAGCCGAGCCAAGTATCATAGACCGCAGTCGTTAGTGTGCTAACCGCGAAATAGTTCACGGTACCAAAGTCACCCAAGGCTTCCATGGCGACCAATGAGGCACCGACAGCAATTGCAGGGCGCGCCAATGGAAGAGAAATACGCAGGAAGCTTTGTAATGGAGAGCATCCCATCAATCGCGCCGATTGAGTGAGCGTTAGGCTTTGCTCCATAAATGCAGCACGGGCAAGCAGGTAAATATAGGGATGGAGCACCAACGCCAACACAAAGCATGCGCCGGGTAAGGTTCTCAAATCAGGAAACCAATATTGCGCAGCGCTCGTCCAGCCAGTCACATCACGGAGAAATAACTGAATAGGTCCGGCATAGTCGAACCAGTCAGTATAGATATATCCAACGATATATCCGGGCATCGCCAGCGGTAAAACCAGCGCCCACTGCAACCAACGGTCACCAGGAATTGAGTAATTGGCCATGAGCCAAGCAGAAGGGATCCCCATCAGCAGGGACAAAAAGACGGTGCCAACTACCAGCAGGATAGTATTTAACGTGTACGCTCCCATCACCGTAGACATCAGGTGACCGAACACATCATCACTCTCACCAAAAGCGGTAGAGAAGATCGCTAAAATCGGCAAAACCAGCAGCAGGGAAAATACCCAACTACTGGTTTTCAAAAATCGGTTCTGTTCTAACATTGCCTACTACATCATGGCGTCAGATAGCATAAGGGGGAATCAAATTCCCCCTTACTATTACAGAATGAAGCGATTACAGATCGAACTTCACTTCATCAAGCAACTTCATTGCTTTGGTGTGATTTTCTGCAATAGTTTCTAGCGGCAAATCGTCCGCAGTGTACTCACCCCAAGAAGCCACTAGCTCAGAGCGTGCAACACCCGGCTTAACTGGTTCTTCGAAGTTCACTTCCGCATACATTTGCTGTGCTACGTCTGACGTCAAAAACTCCATCAGTTTTTGCGCGTTGTCTTTATTCGGCGCGTATTTCGCCATTGCCATACCGCTAATGTTTACGTGAGTACCGTTGGCATTTTTGCCTGGGTAGTTCAGGTATACGCTGTCAGCCCATGTTTTTTGCTCTTCATCTGCCAGCATTTTACCAAGGTAGTAGCTGTTGCCCAGCGACACATCACATAGACCTTCAGAGATAGCTTTCACTTGGCCACGGTCATTGCCTTGCGGCTTACGTGCTAGGTTAGCTTTTACGCCTTCCAACCAAGTTTTCGCTTCTGCTTCACCGTGGTTAGCGATAACGGCAGAAACTAACGATACATTGTACGGATGCTTACCAGAGCGTGTACAGATTTTTCCTTTCCACTCAGGCTTTGCAAGATCCATGTAATCAAAATCATCGCCCAATTGGCCAACACGATCACGTGAAGAATATACAGAGCGAGAGCGAGTCGTCAGTGCGACCCAACGGTCTTCACTGTCGCGATATTGTGAAGGAACGTTCTCTTCAATGATTTTGCTATCAACTGACTGAACCAAATCTTTGTTAACCAGTTCCATCAGGCGAGAGATATCAACCGTTAGCAGAACGTCTGCTGGGCTGTATTCACCTTCTTGTTCGACCTTTTCTGCCATGCCTTTTTTCGCAAACTTCACGTTTACTTTAATGCCGGTTTCTTTGGTGAACTCGTTTAGCATCGGTTCAATCAAAAATGGCTGACGGTAAGAGTACACGTTGACTTCTTCCGCAGCATTCGCAGCACCACTAGTACCCACAATCCCTAGCACCAAAGCAGATGCTGACAACAACTTTTTCATGTTTTTCCTTCCTAAACCGAAACTGTAATGAGAACGTTTATCAGTATCGTTAGTATACATGTTACCAATCCGTAATCAACAGCATGCTTTCGCTAAGAAAGAAAAAAGCCCCGCATCTTGTCGATGTGGGGCTTTTACGAATATGAAATTTGTAACAGGTTATGTCACATTATCTCGAAGCGTATTATTTCACGCTAACAAACTCTGGGTAAGCGTCTACACCACAGTCGTGGAAGTCCATACCTTCTAGCTCTTCTTCTTCAGTTACGCGAATGCCGATAGTCGCTTTCAGAGCGCCCCAAACAACAAAGCTTGCACCGAATACCCAAGCAAAGATAACCGCAGCACCGAATAGCTGCGCACCAAACGAGGCATCTGCATTGCTAAATGGTACGGCCAACAGACCAAACAAACCACACGTACCGTGTACTGAAATCGCGCCAACTGGATCATCGACTTTCAGTTTATCCAGACCGACGATGCTGATAACAACCAATGCTCCCGACAAACCGCCAATCACTAGTGCAGCAACTGGAGACGGAGACAGCGGATCAGCCGTGATAGCAACCAAGCCTGCCAACGCACCGTTGAGAACCATTGTCAGGTCAGCTTTGCCCCATGCGACTTTACATACACCCAGTGCCACTAGCGCACCCGCTGCCGCTGCCGCATTGGTGTTCAAGAAAATCTCGCCCACTGCCGTTGCGTTTTCAAAGTCTGACACCATCAACTGCGAGCCACCGTTGAAACCAAACCAACCGAACCAAAGGATAAATGTACCCAAAGTTGCTAGCGGCATGTTTGAGCCTGGAATTGGGTAGATTTGACCGTTTTTACCGTATTTGCCTTTACGAGCACCCAGCAGTAATACGCCAGCAAGTGCAGCGGCTGCGCCAGCCATGTGAACGATACCTGAGCCCGCAAAGTCGCTAAAGCCCGCTTCTGATAGGAAGCCGCCGCCCCATGTCCAGTAACCTTCAACAGGGTAAATGAACGCGGTCAGTACCACAGAGAATGCGAGGAAAGCCCAAAGCTTCATACGCTCTGCAACCGCACCAGACACAACAGACATGGCTGTTGCTACGAAGACAACTTGGAAGAAGAAGTCAGAAGCTAGAGAGTGATCCGCGCCTTCGCTTTGTGTGCCAATCAAGAACCCTAGAGATGGCAACCAGCCAGCCTCAGCGTTATCGACGTACATGATGTTGTAGCCCACTAGCAAGTAAGTCGTACAAGCAATGGCATACAAACAAATGTTTTTAGTCAGAATTTCAGTGGTGTTTTTTGAACGAACCAAGCCCGCTTCTAACATGGCAAAGCCCGCGGCCATCCACATTACCAGTGCACCTGAAATCAAAAAGAAAAATGTATCGAGTGCGTATCGCAACTCTGTCACAGTGGTTGTTAGTTCCATTTTAAATTCTCCCTTAACCCTTAAATTGCTTCCGCGTCCATCTCGCCAGTACGAATACGCACCGCTTGCTGGAGGTCGTACACAAAAATCTTTCCGTCGCCAATCTTGCCGGTCTGCGCCGCCTTGCTGATTGCTTCAATGATCTCATCCACATTTTCACTGTGAGCTGCGATTTCCAATTTCACCTTTGGCAAAAAATCGACTTGATATTCTGCACCGCGATATAATTCTGTGTGGCCTTTCTGACGACCAAAGCCCTTGACCTCTGACACTGTCATACCGTCCACGCCTACGTCGGCGAGCGCTTCTCGCACGTCATCGAGCTTAAATGGCTTGATAATCGCATTGATAAGTTTCATTCCTGTCTCCTTGAACCAAAAATAAGATGTTCTGCACAAGGAGTAACAAATCACGTGCCAAGTTTTATTACACTTAAATATCAATAGTTTATATAAAGACTGGAATGTGGGGAGATTTTAACGCACCAAATTAGTGCGCAGGATTCACTATTATTAAGCAGAGGGTATGAAGAGATTCCATCATGCACCATTCGGTGGCATACAGAAAAAAAGATAGCGCGTATTAATTGTTGGGCATGCGGCATTCCCTTTCCGCAACCAATTGAAAATAAAAGATAATTATCGACCGTAGCGACGAATAAAGTCTTGCCATGCCTCAAGCAGTATCGCGAGATCTTCTGGCCCACAAAGCGACATGCTTTCTTCTTCGTAAGCGTGTAAGTCGTTTTCTGGCATCTCTTCGTCATACCCTTCAATCAACACATTCGCTTGCACCAGCGCCTCTTCTTGCGTGAGTTGAAGATGGAACACCTTACCCGCTCGATTCCACTCTCCGCCCTGCACCATCACCGCCTGCAAATGGGCAAGAACGTTATCTATTTCAGCATGATCCGTGCCTAACTCATCGATTAGCCAGCGACCGAGTGCTTCATGTCCCATGGGCAGTTCCGCATGGAAACTGTCGTCTAAAGTATTGCGTCGAAATTCATAGTCCACGTGGTATCCTCGATATCACCGCATTGCCAGTCATCAAAAACAGCGACTAAGCTGGCAAGTTATAAAAGTGTGCCCATTTTCAGGATCTGAAGACCCAATGCAACTCAATACCATGATCGCCCGTCAAATCGTCGAAAGAACGATGAAAATCATCGGTCATTCCGTCAATGTCATGGATGAACGCGGCCTAATTATAGGCTCGGGAGATCCAAGTCGTTTGCATCAAAGACACGAAGGCGCATTATTGACACTCGCTGAGAACCGAATTGTTGAAATTGATGAAGCAACATCAAATTCTCTAAAAGGAGTTAAACCGGGGATCAACCTTCCAGTGATGTTTAACGACAAAGCCATTGGTGTGGTAGGCATCTCAGGCATGCCTGAGCAAGTGCGTAATTATGGTGAACTGGTAAAGATGACGGCAGAGCTCATCGTTGAGCAGGCCGCATTTATTTCTCAAATGCAGTGGGACAAAAGACACCGAGAAGAACTGGTGCTTCAGCTGATTAGTGAGTCAGAGCTTAACAATCAACAGCTTCTGTCCATTGCCCGCGGCTTGGATCTTGATCTTGAACAGCCGCGCGTCGCCGCAGTGGTAAAACTGTTGCCTCGTGACGCAGGAACGCTCTCCCTTGAACATCTGCAATCAATGGTCCACATGCTCGAAAACCCTGAACGAGATAATCTCGTAGGGATTTCGTCGGTATCACGCCACGAAATTGTCGTGCTCAAACCCATCACCACAGAACAAGGGGAATGGTCACAGCAACCGGAACAAAAGAAAGTCAAAAAGCTGCTCAAACGTATCTCTGAGCAAAAAGCATTTCATGTACAAATCGCCTATGGCGGTTACTTCCCATCGCTGAAGGGGCTGGCAAGATCTTACCAAACTGCCAGCGCGACACTCGCTGCTGGGCAACACCAAGGAACGGTTTTGTTCTACGAAGATCATACCCTCCCCGTCCTTTTAAGCGCGATGCCCGATAACGATTGGCGAACGCGTCAGCTGCATGAACCTATGTTGACGCTCATACAAAATGATACTCGCGGCACACTGACTAAAACGCTCTCCGTCTTTTTTGATCAGAACTGTGATTTAGTTCAAACGTGCGAAAAACTGCATATTCATCGCAATACGCTGCGGTATCGCCTACAGCAAATAAATCACGCAACCTCTTTAGATATCAATCAATTAGAAGATAAAACTCTCCTCTATCTGTCGTTTTTGAAATGGCAGCAAAACACCTAAATTGTGCAATTGCACAATAATCGTTGAGTTTCACCGCACCATCTTTAGTCAATTGCCTAATGCTTGCCATTCCTCCTAGGCGTACAGTGCTGATAGTTTTTCGTTTCAGCCGAGAAGTATGAGATGACCGAAGTATCTACCTTGGGCGCATTGGCCGCCCTTATCGTTTCCATAACACTGATTTTAAGAAAAGTACCGCCAGCCTACGGCATGATCATTGGTGCCCTCGTCGGCGGTATTGTCGGTGGCGTGTCTTTAACAGACACCGTGAGCCTAATGATTGGCGGCGCACAAGGTATCGTAACTGCGGTACTTCGCATTCTTGCAGCGGGTATTCTCGCTGGCGTGCTGATTGAATCTGGCGCGGCGACAACCATCGCTGAAACCATCGTGAAGAAAGTGGGTGAAACACGCGCACTACTTGCGCTGGCAGTAGCGACCATGATCCTCACCGCTGTTGGCGTGTTCGTGGATGTTGCTGTGATCACCGTAGCGCCGATTGCTCTCGCCATTGCACGTCGCGCAGACCTTTCCAAGATGGCGATTTTGCTCGCTATGGTAGGCGGCGGTAAGGCAGGTAACGTGATGTCACCGAACCCCAATGCCATTGCCGCAGCAGACGCCTTCAATGTTCCGTTAACGTCAGTGATGGCTGCGGGTGTGATCCCCGGTTTATGCGGCATGATGGCGGCATACTTCATTGCCTTAAAACTGAAAAATCGTGGCAGCAAAGTCGCTGCACATGAAGTGGTTGATGTCGACATGAGCCGCCTGCCCTCTTTTACCGCCGCAATGGTCGCGCCGTTAGTCGCCATTTCATTGCTGGCACTTCGCCCAATCGCTGGTATCAATATCGACCCGCTGATTGCCCTGCCTTTGGGTGGTTTACTGGGTGCGCTTGCTATGCGCCGAGGCCGTGATACCAATCACTTCGCGGTTTCAGGCTTGAATCGCATGGCACCTGTTGCAGTGATGCTCCTTGGTACTGGTACGCTGGCTGGCATCATCGCTAACTCTGGCCTAAAAAACGGCTTGATTGACCTGCTGACTACATCGGGCTTGCCGTCTTATCTGCTAGCACCGTTCTCGGGTGCGCTGATGTCGCTTGCGACCGCTTCCACCACCGCAGGTACGGCGGTTGCGAGTAGCGTGTTTGCTAACACCATCCTTGAACTTGGCGTTCCAGCCCTTGCTGGCGCTGCGATGATCCATGCTGGTGCAACCGTATTTGACCACATGCCACACGGCAGTTTCTTCCATGCGACCGGCGGCGCTGTGCACATGGACATGAAAGAACGCTTGAAGCTTATTCCTTACGAATCCGCGGTTGGTTTCGTTATCGCTCTCATCTCTACACTGATCTTTGGTGTGTTTGGCCTGTTTGTATAAGGACGTTACTGATGAAAATTGTTATTGCTCCAGATTCTTACAAAGAAAGTTTGTCTGCCATGGACGTTGCAACTGCAATCGAAACGGGCTTTAAACACATCATGCCAGATGCTACCTACGTCAAACTGCCAATGGCAGATGGCGGTGAAGGTACGGTTCAATCCATGATTGATGCGACGGGTGGTCGACTTGTCGATGTGACGGTAACGGGGCCACTAGGCACACCAGTGGAAGGTTTCTTCGGCCTACTCGGTGATGGCGAAACCGCGGTCATTGAAATGGCGGCGGCATCCGGTCTGCACCTCGTTCCCACTGCAGCGCGTAACCCATTGCTGACCAACAGCTTTGGCACGGGTGAACTCATCAAAGCCGCACTAGATTTGGGTGTCAAACACCTAATTGTTGGGATTGGCGGTAGTGCGACCAACGACGGCGGTGCAGGCATGGCGCAAGCGTTGGGTGTAAAACTGCTTGATGAAGCAGGCAACCCTATCGCATTTGGCGGCGGCGCTCTAAGCACACTGCATACCATTGATACTTCAGGTATCGACCCACGCCTCGCTCACGTTAAGCTCGAAGTAGCGTGTGACGTGGATAATCCGCTGTGTGGTGAGAAAGGTGCATCTGCGGTGTTTGGCCCCCAAAAAGGCGCAACACCAGAGATGGTAAGTACCTTGGACAGCAACCTCGCACATTACGCTGAGGTCATGAAGACTCAGCTAAACAGTGATGTCAAAAACCGCGCAGGCGCAGGTGCTGCGGGTGGCATGGGTGCTGCATTGTTAGGTCTGTTTGATGCGGATTTGCGTCCAGGTATCGAGATCGTGATGGATGCAGTGAATCTCTCAGAACATTTGAAAGATGCGGATTTGGTGATCACGGGTGAAGGCCGTATCGACAGCCAAACCATTCACGGTAAAACCCCTATCGGTGTGGCGCGTTGCGCGAAAACCTTTGGTCTGCCAGTGATTGGTATTGCCGGCTGCCTTTCTAACGATGTTGAAATCGTACATGGTCACGGTATTGACGCAGTATTCAGTGTGGTATCTCGTCCAACCTCACTGGAAGAAGCATTGCGTGAAGGTGCGATGAATGTTGAAAACACCGCCGCAAACGTGGCAAGACTTCTCCTTCTAAGCAAGTAAGCCAAACTGACACACAAAAAAACGGCACCTAGAGGTGCCGTTTTTGTTCATTTCTATATCAACTATCAGCAGCAAGCAGGCTCGCATTCTTGAATGTTTAAAGCGGAGCAACACGCAGCAAAATCGCAGCGTCCCAACACTCGCTCCTCCGATAGATAGAATGAACGAAACCTTTCCATAAAGTTATCTGATACGCTTTTCTCAGCGAATCCCGTCTCTAACAGTGCTGCTTGCCACGCTTTTACCTTTGGGAACCCCTCCAAGAAATCATAACCACTTTCAATCCGAATGATTTCAGCACGATGTAGCAAGGGCAGCCACGCCATATCGACCATACTTAGGTCGTCACTGTTAAAAAAACGATATTGGCCCAACTGGTTCTCCACTTTTTCAAACGCCTTGCGAAGTTTCTCAGAGCGATCTTTTAAGTCATCAATAGTCCTGCTTGATTGCGCACCACACTGCACCAGGTAGTGCTTAGTTCCCAAATAACTCCAAGCTCTATTAATGGCTTTTTGCTCCAGGCTCAAGGCTGGCTGCATCGCGCCGTATTTGTCTTCCAGATATTCAGCAATGGCGTCAGATTCAAACAACGCGGTATTGTCCTCGGTAACCAAAACAGGCACTTGTCCATTTGGAGAAATATCCAAGAACCATTGTGGCTTGTCGCTCAAACTGGTGTATTCGACCTCATACGGTAATTGTTTGGCTTCCAACATCGCAGTGATGCGCTGAACAAAAGGACAAATAGTAAAACTGATGACTTTAAGCATGACTTTTCTCTCTATATTGGCAAAGCGTCTTTTTGTTCGCTTTTCCTATAAGACGAGATATTTCCACAAAAGACGAAATATAAACGTAAAAAAAAGCCAACCTCGAGGGTTGGCTTTCCATCATGCTGATTTAGGACGAGATTAAACAGCTGCCTGAATAATCACATCATCCGCTTTCTTGGTGTATTGATCCATGCGGTGGAAGTTCAGGTAGCGATACGTATCGGCTGCTGTCGCATCGATTTGTTTCGCAAACTCTAAGTACTCTTCAACCGTTGGAATACGACCAATGATCGCGCCGACAGATGCCAGTTCCGCAGAAGACAGGTAAACGTTCGCACCTGTACCTAAACGGTTCGGGAAGTTACGGGTAGAGGTAGACAGTACGGTCGCTTTATCAGCAACACGCGCTTGGTTACCCATACACAGTGAACACCCAGGCGTTTCGATACGTACACCTGCACGGCCGAAGATACCGTAGTAACCTTCTTCTGTTAGCTGGTCACGGTCCATTTTCGTTGGTGGTGCAACCCAAAGACGTGTTTCGAGCGTGCCGCCGAACTTGTCTAGCAGTTTACCTGCCGCACGGAAGTGACCAATGTTGGTCATACAGCTGCCAATGAAGACTTCATCAACCTTGTCGCCAGCAACGTCAGAAAGTAGACGCGCATCATCAGGGTCATTTGGTGCACACAGAATTGGCTCTTTAATGTCAGCCAGATCGATTTCGATCACTTCTGCGTATTCAGCGTCTTTGTCCGCTTCCATCAGTTCAGGATTCGCTAACCACGCTTCCATCGCTGAAACACGACGTTCGATGGTACGACGATCGCCGTAGCCTTCGCTGATCATCCACTTCAACATCACGATGTTAGAGCTCAAGTACTCAGACACTGATTCTTGAGACAGCTTAACGGTACAACCGGCTGCTGAACGCTCTGCAGATGCATCTGATAGTTCGAACGCTTGCTCAACCGTCAGGTGTTCAACACCTTCGATTTCAAGAACTCGGCCAGAGAATGCGTTGATCTTACCCGCTTTCTCAACGGTCAGAAGACCTTGCTTGATGCCGTAGTAAGGGATCGCATGCACCAAGTCACGTAGCGTGATACCCGGCTGCATTTCACCTTTAAAACGCACCAAAATAGATTCAGGCATATCCAACGGCATAACGCCTGTCGCTGCTGCGAACGCAACCAGACCAGAACCTGCAGGGAACGAAATGCCCAGCGGGAAGCGGGTGTGCGAATCACCACCAGTACCAACGGTATCAGGCAGTAGCATACGGTTTAGCCATGAGTGGATAACACCATCCCCCGGACGAAGCGCAACACCGCCACGGTTCTGAATGAAATCAGGTAGCGTGTGGTGAGTAACAACATCAACAGGTTTCGGGTAGGCAGACGTGTGACAGAAAGACTGCATAGTCAAATCGGCAGAGAAACCTAGACATGCAAGGTCTTTCAGCTCATCACGGGTCATAGGGCCTGTAGTGTCCTGAGAACCTACAGTGGTCATCTTAGGCTCACAGTATGTGCCTGGACGGATACCTTCAACGCCACATGCTTTACCGACCATTTTCTGAGCCAGCGTATAGCCTTTATCTGAATCAGCAACAGGTTGAGGGCGACGGAAGACATCTGATGCTTCAAGACCTAGCGCTTCACGCGCACGATCCGTCAAACCACGACCGATGATCAAAGGAATACGACCACCAGCACGCACTTCATCATAAAGTACGTCAGTTTTCAGAGAGAAAGTAGACAGCACTTCGTCAGATGCATTGCTGCGTACTTCGCCTTTGAATGGGTAAACGTCAATCACGTCCCCCATACCAAGCTTAGATACGTCCAATTCGATTGGCAGTGCGCCTGCATCTTCCATGGTGTTAAAGAAGATTGGTGCAATCTTGCCACCCAGACAGTAACCACCCGCGCGCTTATTAGGCACGTTAGGAATGTCATCACCCATGAACCAAAGCACGGAGTTAGTTGCGGACTTACGAGAAGAGCCCGTACCCACAACATCACCGACATAAACTAGCTGATGGCCTTTTTCTTTAAGTGCTTCAATTTGCTTAATTGAGCCAATCACACCAGGTTGGTCTGGTTCGATACCATCGCGAGCATTCTTCAGCATCGCCAATGCGTGCAGAGGAATATCAGGGCGAGACCATGCATCTGGTGCTGGTGACAAGTCATCGGTATTGGTCTCACCGGTAACTTTAAATACGGTTAACGTGACTTTTTCTGGCACGTTTGGCTTGGACAGGAACCACTCAGCATCGGCCCAAGACTGCATAATTTGCTTCGCGTGCTCGTTACCCGCTTTCGCTTTTTCTTCCACATCATAGAAAGAATCAAACATCAGCAAAGTATGAGACAAGGCTTTTGCCGCAATAGGTGCAAGCGCTTCGTCTTCCAACAGACCAATCAACGATTCGATGTTGTAACCACCTTGCATGGTGCCAAGCAGTTCAACAGCTTTCTCTTTGCTGACGAGTGGAGACGTCGCTTCACCCTTTGCAACGGCAGACAAAAAACCTGCCTTTACATATGCAGCTTCATCAACACCTGGTGGAATACGGTTTTCAAGCAGGTCAACAAGGATAACTTCTTCGCCTGCTGGCGGGTTCTTGAGTAATTCAATTAGGCTTGCGGTTTGTTCCGCATCAAGTGGTTTAGGGACAATACCCTGAGCAGCACGTTCTTCGACGTGTTTACGATAGGCTTCAAGCACGACGTGTTTCCTCATATTGCGGTCTAACCATCACGGTCAAACATCCTTGGAATTAAGCTCGGTTTGCAGGCACCCATCGAAGCGTAGGGATGGCTATCTTTCTGAAGTGCCCTGCATGACGAAGCTGACATGTTATCACTTTTTAACCAAATCTTAAATTCCAACCACGGAATGAAACATTTGATTTAGCAACAAGAAAAGGGAGTCCTCCCCTCACTTTTAGAACATTAAAAATCAGTCCCGACTATAAAATAGAACGAATCGAGATCATTTTCTGTACGACCATAGGCGATAATGACAGGGCCTAATGGCGAATCAACCCCCGCAAATATACTGCCTGCCGTATAAAACGGTACATCTTTTAGTGAAAAGTCAGGGTTGTTCCACACTCCGCCGTACTCTAATGAAGTGCCTAAATACACGGGGGATTTAAATAGGCCAAAATCATTATCCAGCAGGCGATAACGGTAAACTAAAGCACCATAAGCAATATTGTTTGCCCATAAAGAGTCACGTGGAATACCCGATAAGTTGAGAAAGCCACCGAGTTCATGCGGTTCAATCGCGACATTGCCGACACGCGCATTGATCGTGCCGTACTTCGCTTTACCGTACATGGTGTGCTTATTGATGGTTTTGGCATATATCCCTTCAATGTTCAGCACACTCGCTTCAGATTTTGCGCGTCCATCTTCCCCATCGAGCTCATCACGCGCGTAACCCAATGCCATGTTTAGGTAACCGCCTCGGCTTGGGAAGGTTCGGCTATCTAGGGTGTCCAATGTCATGCTGACAAAAGGCATTTGTCGTATGTAGTTCTGCTGAGCAAAGCCACCGGCTATCTCTTCTTCACCGTCGAGATAGCGATAACCCACCATAAACTCCCCCCACAGCTGAGGCTGCCAGCCAAGCCCAACTTCCGCTATGACTTCACTGAAACGCGTGCCTAACGTGAACGTTTCATCCTCTAAGTTCGGCTCTTCCCCCCGAAAATAGGCATCACGCTCGCGTACTTCCAATCCACCAAGCACCTGAGCGAAAAAGAGCTGATCTGCAGAGAAAGGAAGGTACAGTTCAGCCTGAGCACGCTTGTCAGTTCCTAGCTCAAAGAGGCTTCTTATTTCCGCCCCATAATCTGTTAGCCCCGTGCTATTGATACTGAAACCTGCTGAGAAGTTAGTGCCAGACTCAAAGTTATCTTCTAACGCGAACCGGAAATCGACAAAATTAGGCCCCCAGCTTTTTTCCTTCACATCAACAACCAGCACATTCTCTTCACCTTGATGCTCAACGTGATAGCGAACCGTTTCAAAACGATCCAGTGCATAAAGATTTTGTACCGATTCCTCTAATTTTTTACTGTCAATTCGCCCAGTTTGGAGCGATAACCTCGCTTTGAGAACATCATCAGAAAAGCTGGTGTCATTGTTAATGACTATATTATCAACAGTGAGAGTGTCGCCATACATCATCAAGCGACGGCGAAGTTGTTTCTTTTCGATGTACGCTTGATACTGCCCTGAGTTTAGTCTCAGTGATGTTAGGGCTTTTTTATTTGCCAGCGTGACCTGATACCCTTTTTCGTAAGCCTCAGGCATTCGGTCGAATTCAGTGGTTTCCATGTCGCCAACCTCGGGCGTTAACAACACGTCACTGTCAGTCATATTGGCGATTTGCTGATCGGTGCTGTTACGCACCATGTAGTTCACCAGTTGGTTCATCACTGAAAGGTACGAACCTAGCTCCGCCGCAGGGCTGTAATCCGTGCTGATATCCACGGCAATCACAATATCTGCACCCAACGCTTTCGCCACGTCAACGGGCATATTATTCACTGAGCCGCCGTCAACAAGGTATCGACCTTCAAGCTCTACCGGAGGGAGCGCACCAGGTACTGCCATACTGGCCAACATGGCTTCTGTCAGCTGTCCGTCACCAATAACGACAGGCACTAATCGCTCTATGTCTGTGGCAACAGCACGATAAGGCACGACCATTTGGTCAAAGGATTCAAAAGAAGGAAGGTTGCCAGTTGATTCACGTAAGATCCGAATCATATTCTGGCCTTGAACGATACCTTGAGGGGTTTTCAGGCTTTTGAAATCAAAACCGAAGTTTGTAGACAGGTTATATCGGTCTTCATGTTCTTTATCTCGTGTCCGACGATCACCACGATAAACACGGTCTTGATAACCTTCATTCCAATCTGTCGTTTCAATCAGTACTGAAATTTCATCTGCGGTCATACCAATTGCATACAGCCCACCCACATAGGCTCCCATGCTCGTCCCCGCAATGTAATCAACAGGAATACGCAACTCTTCAAGCGCTTTCAACACCCCAACGTGCGCTGCGCCTTTCGCGCCACCACCGCCAAGAACCAAACCAATTGTTGGTCTTTGAGAGCTTTCTTCTCCAAACGCTAAAGATGCGGGTAGCACGGCCGACAACAGCAGTGCCGCAGTAACCAACCTGCCCTTTACTAGCCAATTAAACATTTTGCTGCCTTGCATTTCTTTAATGTCCATATATACAAATAACGACGCTGAATGGTAGTTAGCGTCACGGAGAAAGGCCTTTACTTCATGCGATTAACCATCAAACAAAAACTTATTTTCGCCATGATCGCTTCAGTGATCGCATCCACCGCTATCGTCAGTTTCCTGAGTTTAACAAAAGCGCATGACATGGTAGAAACGCGCTTACTCGAAAACGAGCTCCCTCTGCTATTGACCAACATTCGCGAAGATATTGAGCAGAACGTATCACAACTGACCTCTGCTGCAGAACAGCTAGCCGTCATGCCTATGGCAGTGACCGCTGTGCGTGCACCCGGCGATCCTCGTGACAAATCAGATATTGTTAAAACACTTCAGGCACTTAAGCAGCAGTATCAATTGACCGATGCTTCTATCGCCAACCGCATGAATGGTGACTATTGGAACCAAGACGGGTTTTTACGCCAACTAAAACCAAACGATAGCTCTTGGTTCTTCAAACTCGTAAACAGTGGTGATACCCGCACCACCAGTGTGTATCGCGAAGATAATGGCGACTTGAAACTGTTCGTCAACTACCAACAGACTAACGGATATTTGCTCGCAGGTCTCTCGCGCTCCATGGATAACATGGTGAATTTCATGAACCAGTTCAAAATCGAACAAAGCGGCTTTGTGTTCATGGTTTCTCACGATGGCAAAGTGCAATTGCACAAAGATTCCTCAAAAATGGGAAGCAACACCCTCGCTCAGATGTATCAGGGAAATGTTCGTGACTTGTTAGTTAAGCGTGACTTTAACCTAACAGCCGCATCTAACGGCGAGCGTGATGTCTTACTCGCATCTAGCTATATTCCTGATTTAGATTGGTTTGTTGTGGCAGAAGTCCCGACTGATGAAGTCTATGACGAACTGACAATGGCAGCACAGCAAATCATCCTGCTTTCCGTGCTTGTTTGCGCACTCATTGCACTGGCAGCCGTGCTTCTCGCATCGACCATTACGCGCCCAATCTCTGATCTTGCGAAAGTGTTTCGCGACATTGGAGAAGGCGAAGGTGACCTTAGTCAGCGCCTTGAAATAAAAACAAATGATGAAATAGGTCAACTGGCTCAAGGCTTCAACAGCTTTGTTAGCAAAATTCATCAGGTTGTTGGCGATGTGGCATCAACTAGTCACTCTCTTAACAACGCGGCTTCGGTTGTCGCTAAACAAGCTCAAATGACCCAGGATCAGAGTCAAAGCCAACGTGACCGTACGGTATTGGTGGTCACTGCCATCAATGAAATGGGTGCGACGGTCAATGAAATTGCCGCTAATGCAGCTCATGCTGCAGATTCTGCCAACCATGCCGCCAATGAAACAGCGACAGGCCAGAGCGTGGTCATGTCAGCACAAAACAACATTCAGCAGCTTGCGAGTGAAATGGACAACATGACGGACATGATCCGTAAGTTAGCCGGAAACACGCAGCAAATTGGCAGCATTTTGGATGTTATCCGTGGCGTGTCTGAACAAACGAATCTTTTGGCACTTAACGCTGCGATTGAAGCGGCTCGTGCAGGAGAGCAAGGCAGAGGCTTTGCCGTTGTAGCAGATGAAGTCAGAAGTTTGGCAAGTCGCACAGCGCAATCGACAAATGAAATCCAAACCATGATTGACGAGCTTCAGCAAGAAGCGCAACTCGCGGTAAGCGCCATGGAAAACAGCCAGCAACTAACCGCTCAAGGCGCTGATGCGTCTCAGAATGCTTCTTCTGCATTGGTGCAAATCAATGATCAAATCGTGCGTATTTCAGATCTGAATACGCAGGTTGCCACTGCCACCGAAGAGCAGTCGACCGTAGTAACGGATATCAATCGAAACATCGAAGACATCAACACCACCACCCAGCTAACCGCTGAGACGGCGGATAACATGGCCAGTGCCAGTGATGAACTTCGTGATCTCTCACATAAACTGGATGCGTTGGTGCGAAGCTTTAAGCTTTAAGCTCCAAGCTCCAAGCTCCAAGCTCCAAGCTCCAAGCTCCAAGCACATGGTTCAGACCCAATAAAAAACGCCGCAATTGCGGCGTTTTTTATTACATATTTATCAGCACGTTAGACACGAAAGCCGCTCACGACTTTATCCAACTGCTGACTCTTCTGTGCTAGTTCGCTACACGTCTGCTCGACGCTGCCCAAGTTCTGATGAACTCGCTGACCATTGTCGACGATACCGTGAATGTTACGGTTAATGTCTTCAGAGACGGCACGCTGTTGTGAGGACGCTGTCGCCACTTGAGAGTTTTGGTCATTGATCGTAATGATCATCGCCGATACCGCATCCAAGTATTCCGCCGTTTGCTGAATGTGCGAGACGGTATCATTGCTCGCTTCGCTGCTTTCATTCATCGCGCAGACCGCGTTTTTGGTGCCCGTCTCCAGACGCTCAATCATATTGCGAATTTCTTCGGTGCTTTGCTGGGTCTTGTTTGCCAAGTTTCGCACTTCGTCGGCAACAACTGCAAAGCCACGACCTTGCTCACCCGCACGGGCCGCTTCAATGGCAGCATTCAAGGCCAACAAGTTGGTTTGTTCCGCAATGCCGCGAATCACATCAACAATAGACGCAATGCTATCCACATCGTGATTCAGGGAGGTAATCATCTCTTGAGATTGCTCAATACGGCTTCTCAGCGCAGACACTGCATTCACGGTACCCGCCACACTGCTTTGTGCTGCACCAATCTCTTGTGTTGCCGCGCCCGTAGCGTCAGCAGCATCCAAGGCGTTCTGACTGATCTGGGTGCTGCTCGCACTCATCTCCTGCACAGCAGCCGCTATCATGTCACTCTCACGCTGCTGGTTTTCAGTTTCAGTCACGCTGCTGCGAATAGCGCCCTCAATGCGCACTGTGTGCTCGCGTAGATGGTTAGAGGCATCCACCACTTCTTTGATACTCGCTTGGATTTTAGCGACGAAGCGGTTGAATGACTCACCAAGCTGACCGATTTCATCGTGCGATCGCACGGTCAAACGCTGCGTCAGATCGCCATCGCCAGAGGCGATATTCTCTAGAGCCTCACCCATTTCTTTAACGGGTTGCAACAGCATACGAGAAAGCACGATCCCACCAAACATGGCGAGTAACAGCGCTGCGATAGTACCACCAACAATCAAACGCTCTGCTTGAATGGTTGATTCGTCAATGTCTTGGGTGATATCAGATGACGCTTGGTTAATGGCTTTCAGTAGTGTTTTAAGATCACGGCGAAGACCTGAAAATGTCTGCTCAATCTCTTTAGAGTTGTCTGCATATTCTTGTTGAATCGTTTCGGGATTCAACATCATCACCTCTAACGCTTTACCCCAAGCTCTTGTGTCGTCGATGAGTTGATCCAACTTAACTTGATGGCTCGCATCGATCACGCCCGCATCAATCACGGTTTGAATCGACTTAAGTCTCGGAATGGCTTTCGGCGCATTGTCATAAAATTCAAATTGTTGCTTTTCAATCGTTTCTTGAGTGACACCTTTAGCGATAAGCCCTTCGACACTTCCTAGCACTTGATACAAATCGCGATACGCGTCATCAATGCTTTCAATGGTTGGGTGAATTTTCTCGTTCAATACCGTATTCAGCGCTACCTGACGTTCAAAGGTTTGATAAGACATGGCGAGCACAAGCGTAAAAATAGTTGAAACAAAACCAAGGGGAAGGAATAACTTGGTTCGAAACGAAAGTTGGTTAATTAACTGCATGAGTTCCTCAAGAGCGAATACGTGACGTTGGTAAAAAAGAAATAGTAAGAAGTGGTTCAGCGTCTGTTCGCGGAAGGTCGTGCAACTCTTTATCTCTAACGGTTTCGTTCAAAACACACGCCCCAGAGCATAAGGCGCAAGGTGAGAACGTCGTAAAGAACAAGGGGCTAATGGTAGCAACTGAAACCATTGATAAGAAATATAATATGGTTATTTATTGATATAACATCGTAAAAAATACAGTGTATTTTCTTGTTTTGTTAGATTCCTTCACGAAATCGTTAATCGCTTGTAATAACGACGAAAAGCCAACAAAAACCACCTTTATGAGTGGCTAAATTCCAACCAAAAAAAAACGCCTCGAACTTCGAGGCGTTTTCTATTCAATGCGGAGAAGAATTACTTTTTCTTCTTCACTGCTTTTGCATTTGGCAGGTCAGTGATTGAACCTTCGAACACTTCAGCAGCAAGACCCACTGACTCATGCAGAGTCGGGTGAGCGTGGATGGTCAATGCGATATCTTCTGCATCACAACCCATCTCGATAGCCAGACCGATTTCGCCCAACAGTTCACCACCGTTAGTACCAACAATCGCACCACCGATAACACGGTGAGTATCTTTGTCAAAAATCATCTTGGTCATACCGTCTGAACAGTCAGAGGCGATTGCGCGACCAGAAGCAGCCCACGGGAAGGTCGCAACTTCGTAGTTGATGCCTTCTGCTTTCGCTTCTTTCTCGGTCTTACCAACCCAAGCAACTTCTGGCTCAGTATAAGCAATTGAAGGGATCACTTTAGGATCGAAGTAGTGTTTCTTACCAGAAATCACTTCTGCCGCTACGTGGCCTTCATGCACACCTTTGTGAGCAAGCATAGGTTGACCAACGACGTCGCCGATCGCATGGATGTGAGCAACGTTAGTACGCAGTTGTTTATCAACATTGATAAAGCCACGTTCGTCAACTTCAACACCCGCTTTCTCAGCGTCTAGCAATTTGCCGTTTGGCACACGACCGATAGCAACCAGCACTGCGTCATAGCGAACCGCTTCTGCAGGTGCTTTCTTGCCTTCCATCGTTACGTAGATGCCGTCTTCTTTTGCTTCAACCGCAGTCACTTTGGTTTCAAGCATCAAGTTGAACTTCTTGCTAATACGCTTAGTAAAGACTTTGATGATGTCTTTATCAGCAGCAGGAATAACTTGGTCGAACATCTCAACCACGTCAACTTGTGAACCCAGCGCGTCATATACCGTACCCATTTCTAGGCCGATAATACCGCCGCCCATAACCAACAGCTTCTCTGGAACTTCTTTCAGTTCTAGCGCGTCAGTTGAGTCCCAAATACGTGGGTCTTCATGTGGGATAAATGGCAATTCAATTGGACGAGAACCCGCCGCAATGATTGCGTTATCAAAGTTGATGGTCGTTGGACCTTCAGCGCCTTCAACAACGATGGTGTTCGGGCCAGTAAATTTACCGTAACCGTTAACCACGTTAACTTTACGCATCTTAGCCATACCGCCAAGACCGCCAGTCAGTTGAGTAACAACTTTGTCTTTCCATAGGCGGATTTTGTTGATGTCGGTTTGTGGCTCACCGAACACAACACCATGCGCAGACATTGCTTTGGCTTCTTCGATAACTTTCGCAACGTGAAGTAGGGCTTTAGATGGGATACAACCCACATTCAGACACACACCACCTAACGTGCTGTATTTTTCTACCAGAACGGTTTCTAGACCCAAGTCCGCGCAACGGAATGCGGCTGAATAACCAGCAGGACCTGAACCCAGTACCACGACTTGGGTTTTGATTTCTTTACTCATTCTGACCTCGTTGTAGTCTTATATCCCTGACAGGCTAAGAGATTCTTTTTATGGTGGAGCCATTTTGTTTCACGACAAGCACTCTGCAATGAAAGCACTTATTTTGGTCCAACATTTTACAGCTGTGTTAACAAGCTGAAAAATAAAAACCCATAGCCTGTGAGCTATACATCAAATCAGCGTTCGCCATATGCAGGCGAACGCTGATCGGGTGTCGTATTACAGTACCAAGCGACGGATGTCAGACAGACACTCGTTCAGGTAAGTCACGAAACGTGCACCTTCTGCACCGTCGATCACGCGGTGATCGTATGACAGTGACAGAGGCAACATTAGGCGAGGAACAAAGTCCTTACCATTCCAAACCGGTTTCATTTCCGATTTAGACACACCCAGGATGCCAACTTCTGGCGCGTTAACAATTGGGGTAAACGCAGTACCACCCAAGCCACCTAGGCTAGAGATAGTGAAGCAACCACCTTGCATGTCTGATGCAGTTAGCTTACCGGAGCGTGCTTTCTTAGACACTTCCATTAGCTCAGCAGACAGCTCGTAGATACCTTTCTTGTTAACGTCACGGAATACAGGAACAACCAAGCCATTTGGCGTGTCCACCGCGATACCGATGTTTACGTATTTCTTCAGAATCAAGCTCTCACCGTCGTCAGACAGAGAAGAGTTGAACGATGGGAACGCTTCCAGTGCTTTCGCAGCCGCTTTCATGATGAACACCAATGGGGTGATCTTCATGCCAGTGTCTTTCTTCGCTTCCACCGCATTCTGTTCTTTACGGAATGCTTCTAGCTCAGTGATGTCTGCGTTATCCCACTGTGTAACGTGCGGGATCATTACCCAGTTACGGTGCAGGTTCGCGCCAGAAATCTTCTTGATGCGAGACAGCGGTTTGGTTTCAGTTTCGCCAAACTTGCTGAAGTCAACTTTCGGCCAAGGTAGCAAACCAAGTGCTGCGCCATCGCCTTTGCCTGAAGCAGACGCTGCTGCGCCAGACTCAAGACGCTTAAGCGCTTCTTTCACGTAGTTTTGAACGTCTTCTTTCTGGATACGGCTCTTACGACCAGAACCCTTCACCTTAGATAGGTTAACGCCAAACTCACGCGCTAGACGACGAACAACTGGCGATGCATGTGCATATTCGTTGTTTTCAACGAATTCAGCAGATGCCGCTGGTGCTGCTTGAGCCGCAGGAGCTGGTGCCGCTGCTTGCGCAGGCGCTGCTGCTGGAGCTTGTGCCGCTGCAACAGGAGCTGCCGGTGCTGCACCCGCCACTTCGAAGACCATGATCAACGAGCCCGTTGATACTTTGTCGCCCGCAGCGATTTTGATTTCTTTCAGTACGCCCGCGAATGGTGCAGGGACTTCCATTGAAGCCTTGTCACCTTCAACAGTGATAAGAGATTGCTCTTCTTCAATGCTGTCGCCAACCGCAACCATGATTTCAGTGACTTCTACTTCGTCGCCGCCGATATCAGGAACGTGAACTTCTTTCATCGCTGCAACAGCTGGAGCTGCTGCTGGCGCTTCAGCCGCTGGTGCTGCCGCAACAGGCGCTGCACCAGAACCTGCAACTTCAAAGATCATGACCAGTGAACCGGTAGACACTTTGTCGCCCGCAGCGATTTTGATTTCTTTCAGTACGCCAGCGAACGGTGCAGGCACTTCCATCGAAGCCTTGTCGCCTTCAACCGTCAGAAGAGATTGCTCTTCTTCAATGCTGTCGCCGATAGCGACCATGATTTCAGTGACTTCTACTTCGTCACCACCGATATCAGGAACGTGAACTTCTTTCAGCTCAGCAGCCGCTGGAGCAGCAACCGGAGCCGCTGCAGGTGCTTCTGCCGCTGGAGCTGGAGCAGCAGCTGCTGCGCCTTCCGCTTCGAAGATCATGATCAAAGAACCGGTAGAAACCGTGTCGCCTTCAGCGATTTTGATTTCTTTAACAACACCCGCTTGTGATGCTGGTACTTCCATAGACGCTTTATCACCTTCAACAGTGATCAGCGACTGCTCTTCTTCAACTGTGTCACCAACGCTAACGAGGATTTCTGTTACTTCAACCTCATCGGCACCGATGTCTGGAACATTAATTTCGATTGCCATTGATTTATGCCTCTTACGCGTACAGTGGGTTCACTTTCTGAGTATCGATATCGAATTTCTTAATCGCTTCAACCACGACAGATTTCTCGATATCACCACGTTTTGCTAGCTCGCTTAGTGCAGCAACAACAACGTAGCCTGCATTCACTTCGAAGTGACGACGCAGGTTCTCACGGCTGTCTGAACGACCGAAGCCATCCGTACCCAACACTTTGAAAGACTCAGAAGGCATGAACGCACGAACTTGTTCTGCGTAGTTCTTCATGTAGTCAGTCGCTGCGATTGCTGGCTCAGAACCCATCACTTGGGTGATGTATGGCACTTTCTGCTCTGCATCTGGGTTTAGCATGTTGAAACGCTCAGCATCTTGACCTTCACGCGTTAGCTCATTGAAAGAGGTAACAGAGTAAATGTCAGACGCAACGCCGTAGTCTTCGCTAAGGATTTGAGCGGCTTTGCGAACTTCGTTCATGATGGTACCAGAGCTCATCAATTGAACTTTGTTTGCACCAGCATAAGACTCAAGCTTGTAGATACCCTTACGAATGCCTTCTTCAGCGCCTTCTGGCATTGCTGGCATTGCGTAGTTCTCGTTCATCAGCGTTAGGTAGTAGAACACGTTTTCTTGTTCTGGACCGTACATGCGACGGATACCGTCTTGCATGATAACTGCCAACTCGTACGCGAACGTCGGGTCGTAAGAAATACAGTTAGGGATAGTGTTCGCCTGAATGTGGCTGTGACCATCTTCGTGCTGTAGACCTTCACCGTTCAACGTTGTACGACCTGCCGTTGCACCCAATAGGAAGCCACGTGCTTGTTGGTCGCCAGCCATCCACGCCATGTCGCCCACACGTTGGAAGCCGAACATTGAGTAGTAGATGTAGAACGGGATCATTGGCAAATCGTTGGTGCTGTATGAAGTTGCAGCAGCGACCCAAGACGACATTGCGCCCAGTTCATTGATACCTTCTTGCAGAACCTGACCTGAGGTCGCTTCTTTGTAGTAAGAAACAACGCTGCGGTCTTCAGGGGTGTATTCCTGACCCGATGGGTTGTAAATACCGATTTGACGGAACAGACCTTCCATACCGAAAGTACGTGCTTCGTCTGCAATGATAGGAACGATGTTCTTACCAATGCCTTTGTGTTTTAGCAGAATGTTCAGAGTACGAACAAATGCCATGGTGGTTGAGATATCACGCTTCTGCTCATCAAGCAGAGGTTTGAACTCTTCCACTTCTGGAACCACAAGCTCTTCAGTGAACTTAGGCAGACGCTTAGGCGTGTAGCCGTGCAGTGCGTTACGACGCGCATGCATGTATTCGTATTCTGCTGAGCCTTCTTCCAATTTCAAGTATGGAAGAGCTTTCATGTCTTCATCAGAAACCAGCTCTTGCAGGCCTAGGCGATCACGTAGGTGCTGAACATGGGTCATGTCCATTTTCTTCACACCGTGCGCGATGTTCTTACCTTCCGCCGCTTCACCCATGCCGTAACCTTTAACGGTTTTCGCTAGGATAACGGTTGGACGATCAGTGGTTTGCTCGGCATTTTTGAATGCTGCATACAACTTAGATGGCTGATGACCGCCACGCTTAAGCGCGAAGATTTCATCGTCAGTCATATCAGCAACCAGTGCTGCAGTCTCTGGGTATTTGCCGAAGAAGTTCTCACGAACGTAGGCACCATCTTTAGACTTAAACGTCTGGTAGTCACCATCGATGGTTTCGTTCATCAGTTGAAGCAGTTTGCCCGTGGTATCTTTAGCAAGAAGTTTATCCCAGCCGCTACCCCAAACCACTTTCACTACGTTCCAACCTGCACCTTTGAACAGACCTTCCAGTTCTTGGATGATCTTGCCGTTACCCATAACTGGGCCATCTAGGCGCTGAAGGTTACAGTTGATCAGGAAGCATAGGTTGCCAAGCTTTTCACGAGCAGCGAATGAGATCGCACCGCGTGATTCTGGCTCATCCATCTCACCATCGCCCAAGAACGCATAAACGCGCTGAGCATTAGTTTGTTTCAGGCCACGACCTTCTAGGTATTTCAGGAAGCGAGCTTGATAGATAGCAGAGATAGGACCCAGACCCATAGAAACGGTTGGGAACTGCCAGAATTCAGGCATCAATTTAGGGTGCGGGTATGAAGGAATACCTTTGCCATCCACTTCTTGACGGAAGTTGTCTAGCTGCTCTTCAGTCAGGCGGCCTTCAACAAACGCACGCGAGTAGATACCCGGAGAGATGTGACCTTGGTAGTAAACCAAGTCACCACCATCCACCTCGTTAGGTGCACGGAAGAAATGGTTAAAGCACACTTCGTAGAATGCAGAAGCAGACTGGTAAGACGCCATGTGGCCGCCCAAATCCAAGTCTTTTTTCGATGCACGCAACACGATCATGATCGCGTTCCAACGAATGATAGAACGAATACGACGCTCCAGGTTTACGTCACCTGGATATGCTGGTTCTTTATCCGCAGGGATGGTATTCACATAGTTGGTGGTGACGCCTGTTGGCATATCAACACCATCAAGGCGCGCCTTTTCCATTACTTGCTCAAGTAGGAACTGGGCGCGTTCTACACCTTCTTCACGGACGACTGATGCAAGAGCTTCTAACCACTCTTGAGTTTCAAGTACGTCCACGTCACTTTTCATGACTTCAGACATGGCGATCTATCCTTTCGTTGATTGACTTGTACAAAACTAATGTTGTCGCAGCTGAAAAACGCATCCTGACAACGCGTTAAAGTTTTCGGATTTCATACACCAATCGCACTATGTATTTGCCCAAATGCTGCCTCGAAAGGCTGAACAAATATCTAGTGCGATTGGCATTATTCCGATTCGTCCTTGCGTTGCTGAATCCGGCGAAGCGAGCGCTCACGGCGACTATCTTCTCTGCCCAAATCCAACAGTGTTTCCTCTATAAAAGCCAAATGTGCATGCGATGCCTGACGGGCTTTTTCTGGTTCCCCGGCAGTAATGGCTTGCACAATGTTAGCTCTGTGTTTGCTTACTTTATCGACGACATCGTTACGTCGATTCAGCAATTCAAAGTTTTGTAAAATGTTGTGCTCAAGCAAAGGAGCCAGGCTGCGCATAATATGCAGCAATACCACGTTGTGTGACGCTTCGGTCACGGCTATCAAGTATTGCATAACAGCAGCGGCTTCGGCTTTGATATCACCAAGTTGCTGAGCTTCGCGAATATTATCGTGACAATGACACACTCGCGTTAAATCTTCTTCAGTGCCTCGTAATGCAGCAAAATATGAAGAGATACCTTCAAGTGCGTGACGAGACTCTAATAAATCAAGTTGGCTTTCTGGGTGTTCGGCCAATAAATCAATGAGTGGCTCAGAAAATCGTTGCC
Source organism: Enterovibrio calviensis DSM 14347 (assembly GCF_000621165.1). Classification (GTDB taxonomy): domain Bacteria; phylum Pseudomonadota; class Gammaproteobacteria; order Enterobacterales; family Vibrionaceae; genus Enterovibrio; species Enterovibrio calviensis. The sequence goes on from NZ_JHZA01000009.1 coordinate 160,231, forward strand.
ATAACCCTTCACTGACAAAGGTGCCGCCACCTTGCTTACGGTTCAGTAATTTCTTTGCTTCTAATCGCTGAATAGCTTCTCGAACAGAAGGGCGAGAAACATCAAATTGCTTAGCAAGTTCACGCTCTGGAGGCAGTTTTTGCCCCGGCGATAATGTGCCTTCAAGAATCAGGCTTTCTAGCTCTTTCTCGATAACATCTGACAGTTTGGGTTGACGAATCCGTTGTATAGCCATCGTTCTTCTTAGTTATTTGGCGCCGGAGTGCCTGCGCGTCCCTTCCCATTTACCGATCTTGTCAATTGGTAAGACCAATTACAAAGCAGGTGAAAAGTTACCAGAATGAGGCTTAAGTGTCTACCGTAAACTTGATTTGCGTCATAGAAATTACACTAAGACGCTGAATGCCTTTTAAACCCTGAATTCACAATGGTCAGACCAATTTATTTGGATACTTCCATAAAAATGTACTATGTGATTCATGACGGTTTCATTTCAGGAACACATGCGTAAACAAAGCGTTACGACAAGAGGTGTTTTATCCCTTCGCCAATCACCGGATCAGAGCGCGAAATGCCTTCCAGTTAAATGACCTGCCAGGATCGGTTTTTCTTCCGGGCGCGATATCACTATGGCCGGTGATTCGTGACGCTGTGATAGCGGGGTAGTGGTGTTGAATGGATTTGGCCACTTCTGCCAAACGTTGGTATTGCAAATCGGTATAAGGCAAATCATCAGTGCCTTCTAATTCGATACCAATGGAGTAGTCATTACACTGATCGCGACCTTCAAAAGAAGAAACGCCAGCATGCCAAGCACGTTGATCAAAAGGAACAAACTGCACCACTGCGCCATCTCGTTTAATCAAGCAATGCGCTGACACCTTCATTTCTCGGATTTCATCAAAATAAGGGTGCGCGGTCGACGTTAACTCACCTTGAAAAAACTGCTCAATATAAGGGCCACCAAACTCGCCAGGCGGCAAGCTGATGTTATGAATGACGAGCAGGGAAATATCGCTAGGGTTCGGTCTTTGATTATGGTGCGGCGACGGTATATGAGACGCACAATCCAACAGATGACAAGTAATAGTTAACATGAAGTGATTCTTTGTTTCGTCCCTATAAACAAGTGCTGAGCATTTTAATCCTTTTCATCAAAATCCCTAACAATTTAAACGCGCTGATCTCACAAATGCATGCCTCGCAATCTCATTCCCTCACAGGTAAACTTGCTAACCATAGCTTTGGGCTCCGCCCTGTCATTATTTTGTATTTACCTGTGATGGAACCACCATGTCAGAACAAGCCAATGCGTCACGCGTTCACGATAGCCAAACTCGATTGACCTACCTGAAAGAACACCTGCAAGACGACATCGTTCGTTGTGTGGCGGATACGCTAAAAGAAGACCTTGGCGGAAGCATAGATGCAGAACAAGACATCACAGCCAGCCTTATCCCTGCCAGCACAAGGTCCAATGCCACCATTATCACCCGTGATCATGGGGTGTTTTGTGGACGCGACTTTGCTGATGAAGTGTTCCGCCAGTTGGGCGGTGAAGTGACCATTACATGGAAAGTAAAAGATGGTGACAAGGTTGAACCCAACCAAGTGCTGTGTGAATTAAGTGGTCCAGCTCGCGCTTTGCTCACTGGCGAACGTAATGCCATGAACTTTATCCAAACCCTTTCAGGCTGTGCATCGGAAACCGCACGCTACGTCGAAAAACTCGCAGGTACAAAAACGCGCCTGCTCGATACCCGAAAAACCATCCCCGGTCTTCGCAACGCGCTGAAATATGCCGTGACTTGTGGCGGTGGCTTTAATCACCGTATCGGTGTGTACGATGCTTATCTGATTAAAGAAAACCACATCATTGCCTGTGGTGGCATTCAAGGCGCAGTGAGCACCGCCAAGCAACTGAATCCAGGTAAACCCGTCGAAGTGGAAACCGAAAGTTTGGCAGAGCTGCAACAAGCCATTGATGCCGGCGCTGATATTGTGATGCTTGATAACTTCACCACAAAAATGATGCGTGAAGCCGTGGCACTCAACCAAGGCCGTATCGCGCTGGAAGTGTCCGGCAATGTCACCTTGGCAACTCTGCGCGAGTTTGCAGAAACGGGGATTGATTACATTTCAGTCGGGGCGCTGACGAAACATATTCATGCCATGGATTTGTCCATGCGTCTCAAGTAACCCCCTAAAAGTATTAAGAACTATCGATAATGCAGACATTATGTCTGCATTATTCATGTCGCTGTCACACGCTCGCAACTGATAAACAACTCATTTACAAAAAAGACAACTCACCGCTCGAAAGTCCCTTTTTATCTGCTGTTTTCCTCTTTTTATACGCCGTATCGTAACGCCACTACAGCACTTTGCTGCACATAAGAAATGGAGAGAAAAGGCAATGAAAAAACAAAAAGGTTTTAGCTTAATTGAGCTTTTGATTGTTGTTGGGATTATTGGTGCGTTGACGGCAATTGCCGTGCCCGCTTACAGTAAATATAAGCTGGAAGCAGATGCGAGTGCTGGCCTAGCATCAGTTAAAAGCTTACTGACAAAAGCAGAACTTCACATAGCAGAAAATGGCACAAACTCCCTTGCAACTTTTGCTACTAATTTAGACCCAGCACCTGGCGATACTTTCGTGGTTGGTGGCTTGGGTGAAATCACCGGTACTGCAGCTACTCCAGCTGAGGGTGACGATGAAGCTGTTTCAGGTACTCTAGTATTTACATTCGACGCTGACCATGCAACCTTCAGCGGCTCTACAATAACATTTACTCGCAATGCAGAAGCTTGGCACTGTCTGGCATCAGCAGCAATAATAACCGCTGTAGGTCCTCTTGATGGTTGTAACACAGGTAGTTAAGTATAGCTAATACAGCGTTCTAAATTGAACAGCCAACTTATAGGGCTCTTGCACCAAAAGAGTTATATTTCTGAGGTGCAAGTCAAAGAGCTCTCCGAAGAACAGGTAAAAGGTAACTACTTTTTACCTGATTTTCTTATTTCTCGCGGGTATTTTAGTAGTCTAAGTCTTGCAAAAACCATAGGATCGATTCTTGGCGAGGAAGTCCACTCAGTAACTGACTTTCCTTATGAAGATACTTGTAAAAGTGTAAACCAAAAAGAGCTTATTTTTAAACATAAGACACTACCACTTAGCAGTACCTTTAATACATTAATTTTAGCAGTCAGTGACCCTACCAATCTCGAGGCCCAAGACGATTTCCGCTTCGCCACTGGCTTGCAAATCAAACCGGTTCTTGTTGATCACCAACAATTAGTTGGCGCGATACGCAAACTCTACGGCAAGCAGATAGCATCTACTCATAGTGACTCCAAATCCGTCAGTGATTCGGAACTCGAGGATCTTGCTCAATTCGATGACGATGCTAATACTGATGAGCTTGTCACTGACGAAGCCCCGGTTAGCCGCTATATTCAACAAGTATTAATGGATGCAGTGCGCAAGCAAGCGTCTGATATTCATTTCGAGCCCTTTGAACAGCGCTATCAAATTCGTTTTCGTTTAGATGGCATTTTGCAAACCCACGGCTCTCCGCCAGTGGGTATATCACGCCGCTTGTCTACCCGCTTGAAAATCCTTGCCAAGCTAAATATTGCTGAACGCCGCTTACCGCAAGATGGGCGCATCAAACTGACGTTATCAGACGGAAAGTCCATTGATATGCGTGTTTCCACTTTGCCCACATTGTTTGGCGAGAAAGTGGTGCTTCGTATACTTGATGGCGGCAGTGTCGCGCTGGACATCGACTCGCTGGGTTACAGTGAAAAACAAAAGCAGGATTACTTGACGGCACTGGATAAACCCCAAGGCTTAATTCTCATGACGGGTCCAACAGGCAGCGGTAAAACAGTTTCCTTGTATACAGGTCTTAAATACCTCAACACTGCCGAGCGCAACATTTCCACTGCGGAAGACCCAGTCGAAATCAACTTGCCTGGTATTAACCAAGTTAATATCAACAACGACATCAAGTTGGATTTCGCCACTGCCCTGCGTGCATTCCTGCGCCAAGATCCTGATGTGGTCATGGTTGGCGAGATGCGCGATCTTGAAACCGCTGAGATTGGCATCAAAGCAGCGCAAACCGGACACTTGGTATTATCGACACTACACACTAACTCAGCCGCGGAGAGCATTACCCGTTTGGCGAACATGGGCGTCGCACCCTATAACCTTGCCGCATCGTTAACCTTGATTATTGCGCAACGTCTGGCACGCCGCTTGTGCCACCATTGCAAAGTGCCTCATGATCAAGATGATCATCAGCTCACAGCCTTGATAGCTCATTACCCAAGTTTGTTACCAACTCATGTGTATCAAGCAAACCCTGAAGGGTGCGATCACTGTAACCATGGTTATTTGGGTCGGATTGGGATTTATGAAGTGATGCGCATTGACCGTGCGCTGTCTGAAGCCATCGGCAGTGGCGTATCCGCTTCGCAACTTGAAAGTATTGCCCTTAGTAATGGCATGCTGACGCTTCCTCTTTCTGGCATTGAAAAGCTCAATCAGGGCACCACCAGTCTAGCAGAACTCCAACGCGTTATTAGCCTGTAAAAAGGAACTCTCATGGCCTCAACGACTCGAAAGCTCTACGTATTCCAATGGCGCGGCAACACCTCCAAAGGCGCAAAAATCAAAGGGCAATTGCTGGCCTACAACGAACAAGATGCCAGAAGCATATTGGCTGAGCAGCGTGTTCACATCGTCAAAATCAAACGCAGTTCACCGTCGTCATGGGTCAAACGCAAAAACACCGCCACAGCCAAAGACATCACCATGTTTACGCGCCAAATGGCGACTATGCTGGAAGCTGGCGTTCCGCTAGGAGAAACCCTACAACTTTTAAAAACCAGCGCCAAGAAAGCCGAAATGAAGCTTATCATCGGCCAAATTTATAGCCATATCGAAGCGGGATCCTCACTGGCTCAGGCGATGAAATCAAGCTCAACCCTGTTCGATCAGTTTTACTGCGATCTTGTCGCAACAGGCGAGCAAACCGGTCGCTTAGAGCTTATATTCGCCCGCATTTGTGTTTATCGCGAAAAGGGCGAAGAAACACGATCCAAAGTCATCAAGGCAATGATTTACCCGAGCATCGTGTTCACGATTGCCCTATTGGTAAGCATTGGCATGCTGCTATTTGTTATCCCAACGTTTAAAGATATTTTTTCGTCGTTTAATTCTGAATTACCTTGGTTCACCCAAAAAGTACTTGGCGTATCCGATGCGCTACAAAACTATGGCTTGTATATGTTCATTGCCATTGTGGTTGCGGGGCTAGTATTCAAAGCCTATCACCAAAAAAGCTATCAATTTCGGCTTAAAGCCAGTCGCTTTTCACTTAGCATCCCTATTTTGGGCGATGTACTCACCAAAGCCACACTGGCACGCTTCACTCGCACCCTAGCAACCACCTTCAGTGCGGGCATTCCTTTACTCAACGGCCTATCCGCTGCAGGAAAAACCGCCAATAACACCTACTTCAAGCAGGTTATCGAGGACGTTCATAAGCAAACGTCAGGGGGGCGTCCATTGCATCGCGCCATTCAAGAAACAGATGCATTTCCAGACATGATGACGCAAATGGTGATGATTGGCGAAGAGTCCGGCTCACTCGATGACATGCTCAACAAAGTGGCGGGATTGTACGAAGCGGACGTCGATAACACCGTCGATAACCTCGGTAAAATCCTCGAACCACTGATCATCGTGACATTGGGGTTATTGATCGGCTCCTTGGTGGTTGCCATGTATTTGCCGATGTTCGACTTAATGAGTGTCATGGGCTAACCAGCTATTGTCATTTATAGTTCTTTGTTGCATTGGTAATTTCAATTCTCTTATTACACGAAAATGCTTCTGACTTTCGATAGATGTTTAAATTCAGTGAATAAGAGGATAGAGACCGGCTTCACAACCCGTTATCATGTCGCTATACACTACCACTGGATTTCAACATGGATTGGCTGTTCGACTCACCGAGTCTGTATGTATTTCTCGCGTCTTTATTTGGACTCATCGTTGGCAGTTTTCTCAATGTCGTCATTTATCGCTTTCCAAAAATGATGGAGGCGCAATGGCGCTCAGAGTGCCACGAGTGCTTTCCTGACGAGATGCCCGCGCCTAAAGACGATGAGGTATTCAATCTAAGCCTTCCTCGCTCACATTGTCCGTCTTGTCAGGCGCCCGTTAAAGCCATCGACAATGTGCCCGTTCTTAGTTGGCTAGTACTCGGTGGTAAATGTCGACATTGCAAAACGCCTATCAGTGTTCGTTATCCATTCGTTGAGTTGCTAACCGCAGTGCTCGTTGGCGTCACCGCATATACCTTACCGGGTTCTTACTGGTCGCTGGCTGTGATTGCGGCTACTTTTGTGCTGGTTGCCCTGTGCTTTATCGATATCGACACCATGCTGCTGCCAGATCAAATGACGCTTCCGCTAATGTGGAGTGGGATGTTACTGGCTGTAATCGGTATATCTCCCCTTTCGCTACAAGATGCCGTGATTGGTGCCATGGCAGGTTACCTGTCGCTATGGAGTGTGTTCCAACTCTTTAAGCTGCTTACTGGCAAAGAAGGTATGGGATATGGCGACTTCAAGCTCTTAGCCGCTCTTGGGGCTTGGCTCGGTTGGCAAGCACTGCCTATGGTGATTTTATTTGCCTCATTTGTTGGTGCAATTTGTGGCATCGTCTTAATGCGCGTAAAAGGGACAGGGAAAGAAACACCTTTCTCATTTGGCCCTTATCTTGCGATTGCGGGCTGGATTAGTCTGCTCTGGGGCAATAACATCCTAGATTGGTATTTAACGTCTTATTTGGGTTATTAAATGGCTTTTGTTATTGGCGTCACTGGCGGCATTGGTAGCGGAAAAACCACGGTGGCGAATCTGTTTGCAGACAAAGGCATTGAGGTAGTGGATGCCGATATCATTGCTCGCCAAGTCGTGGAGCGAGGCTCTGATGGACTAAACGCCATCGCCGCGAAATTTGGCGAGACAATGCTGGATGACACCGGCGCACTTAACCGTGCGGCGCTTCGTGAGCACGTTTTTTCGCACCCCGCAGACAAAGACTGGCTCAATGCATTGCTGCACCCAAAAATTCGCCATGAAATGCGCACCCAGACTCAGCAAGCTCAATCCCCTTACTGCTTGCTCGTTATTCCTTTGCTTGTTGAAAACGGACTACAAGCCCTGTGTGACCGCGTCCTTGTGGTTGATGTGCCTGAACAGACCCAAATTGAACGTGCATCACGACGAGACAGCGTCTCAAATGAGCAGGTAAAGCGAATTTTAGCCGCTCAAGCAACGCGAGAGGATAGACTTGCCCTTGCCGATGACGTTATCGTTAATGAATGCGCGCAGGACGAACTAATCCGTCAAGTGAACAAGTTGCACCTTCAATACCTGACTTTAGCCGAACAAGATACTGAGAATCACCATGAGTAACGATACCTTATACGAGCACCCTTTGAATGAGCAGGTTCGCGTTTACCTGCGGCTCGAGTATCTTCTCAAACAAATCAATCAGTCATCGTCACTGACCAGTGATTCTCATTGGAGTGTTTTCTTCAAAAGCCTATTCGAGCTGGCTGAGATCTTGGAACAAGTGCAAGTGAAAGGCGATCTTGCCAAAGATCTTGAAAAGCAACGATCCAAGTTAGAAGCATGGCTTAATGTACCGAATGTCGATACCGAACAACTGACTCAGCTATTGCTAGAAAGTCGTCGACTACAACAGGTCTTACTTCAAGCTCCTCGATTAGGACAGGCACTGAGAGAAGATAAGTTTCTTTCCTCCATCCGCCAGCGATTCTCAATTCCAGGCGGAACATGCAGCTTTGACTTACCGTCTCTGCATCATTGGCTGAACCTTCCTTTGGCGCACCGCCAATCTGATGCTAATGCTTGGATAAGCTCCCTTAAACCGTTGGAAAACGCGCTGACGTTTTGGCTTCGCTTGACGCGAGGAGGCGCTGCGCTTCAACCGAGTATCGTCATCAATGGTTTTTACCAACAAGATGTTGAAGGCGCGACCTTGCTTCGTATTCAGATTTCACCGGACTACAACGCATTTCCATTAGTGTCTGGTCATAAATCTCGGTTTGCTATACGCTTCATGCCGTTTGATGAAAACCAAGCCGTTGCAGATACCATGGCACTATCAATAGCGGTGTGTTAAACAGTTTTTGAAAAGAGGTTTCAGTGAATCAAGATAAGCCTATCATCGTAAAATGCCCACAATGCTCACTTCCCGTTGTATGGGGCGAAATCAGTCCTTTCAGACCGTTTTGCAGCAAGCGCTGCCAGCTTATTGATCTAGGTGAATGGGCCGACGAAGAAAAGCGCATTGCTGGCGCACCCGATATGTCAGACGGTGATGGTTGGTCGGAAAACCAATAAGACACGATGACGATAATATACTCAGGTAACCTGTGCTTGGGTATATAAGGCTCGAGTCATTTGCGTAACGCTGCTCAAAGCAACGTTTATGACTCGTCCTTAAGCGTACAATTCTAACCCAATACTTTTTTGATCTTGTCCAACACCGCATCATTCGCTTCTGGGAACGGATAGTTACCAAGCTCCGCAATCTTAACCCATCTCCCCGGCTGTCCTTCTTTGCCAAATGGCTCGCCATTGAAAGCTTTCACGAGATAAAAATCGAACTGGAGGGCTTTATCAGGATAGTCATGTGCCAGTGATGTAAATGCCTCAAGCGTTGTAGCCACAATACCCACTTCTTCATCAAGCTCACGTGTCACCGCCTGCTCTGGTGTTTCACCTGCCTCGACTTTGCCGCCAGCAAACTCCCAAAAGCCGCCTTGGTGCGCTTTAGCAGCGCGTTGAGTAATATAGATTTCACTGCAATCGGCACTAAGAATGATGCCCGCTGCGATGTGTATTTGCTTCTTTTCCATGTAATACGAACTCTCTTTCCATAAAAAAGGCCGCTAAGCGGCCTTTCGGGTGTTATTCAGAGTCTAACCCACTAGGGCTAACACCGTAAAATTAGTTAATTTTACCGTGACACTGTTTGAACTTCTTACCTGAACCACATGGGCAAGGATCGTTACGACCCACCTTGCGGCCATCGCGAACAACCGTTTCAGAGACGCTTTCAGAAGCATCACCTTGGTCATCATCTAGCTGGCTGACCGCGTCTGCATGGCTAACTTGTTGACGACGAGCAGCCTCTTCCGCTTGCGCTCTGCGCTGCTCTTCCATGCGGTCAACTTCTTCAGGCTGTTGAACGCGAACACGGCTCAGCGTCATTACAACGTCTGACTTCAATGAGTCCAGCATGCCTTCAAACAGTTCAAACGATTCGCGCTTGTACTCTTGTTTAGGGTTTTTCTGTGCATAGCCACGTAGGTGAATACCTTGACGAAGGTGATCCATTGCCGCTAAGTGTTCTTTCCACAGGGTATCTAGCGTTTGAAGCATGACGGCTTTTTCGAAGTTACGCAGGGTTTCAACACCGACTGCGCTCTCTTTTGAGCGGTAAACATCAATGATGTTATTCAGAATGCGCTCACGCAGCTGTTCTTCATACAGTTTGTCGTCGTTATCCAACCACTCTTGTAGCGGAAGCTCAACGTCAAAGTCGGCTTTCAAACGTTTTTCCAGACCATCAATGTCCCACATCTCGTCAAGAGATTGAGGCGGAATGTACTGGTCGACGACATCACCGATCACATCCTCGCGGTTGTGCTCAATCATCTCGCTAATGTCATTGCTTTCCATCAACTCATCACGCAGCTCGTAAACCACTTTACGTTGATCGTTAGCAACATCATCGAATTCTAGAAGCTGTTTACGAATGTCGAAGTTTCGACCTTCAACTTTACGTTGGGCGTTTTCAATCGCCTTATTCACCCATGGGTGCTCAATCGCTTCGCCTTCTTCCATGCCCAGCTTCTTCATCATGTTAGACACACGGTCAGACGCAAAAATGCGCATCAGTGAATCTTCCATCGACAAGTAGAAACGGCTTGAACCTGGGTCACCCTGACGACCAGAACGACCACGTAACTGGTTATCGATACGGCGAGATTCGTGACGTTCAGTACCAATGATGTGTAAACCACCCGCCGCTTTCACCGCTTCATGGGTCTCACGCCATTTCGCTTTAATATCGGCAATCTGTTGCTCAGTCGGGTTTTCCAACTTAGCCACGTCAGTCTGCCAGCTACCACCCAACACGATATCCGTACCACGGCCTGCCATGTTGGTTGCGATTGTCACGGCACCCGGTGAACCCGCATCAGCAACGATATCAGCTTCGTGCGCGTGGAACTTAGCATTCAAGACGGCGTGTTTCACACCGGCTTGTTTTAGGGCGTTTGAAAGTAGTTCAGACTTCTCGATAGACACAGTACCCACTAGGCTTGGCTGGCCTTTTGCGCTGCGTACTTTGATGTCTTCGATAATCGCGGCGAATTTTTCGCGCTCAGTCATATAAACCTGATCCGCCATGTCATCGCGAACCATAGGTTTATTGGTTGGAATAACCACGGTATCCAAACCATAAATGGATTGGAATTCGAACGCTTCCGTATCAGCAGTACCTGTCATGCCAGACAGTTTGTCGTACAAACGGAAGAAGTTCTGGAAGGTGATAGATGCCAACGTTTGGTTTTCGTTTTGGATCTTAACGCCTTCTTTGGCTTCAACCGCTTGGTGAAGACCTTCAGACCAGCGACGGCCTGGCATAGTACGACCCGTGTGCTCATCGACGATGATAACTTCGTTGTCTTTGACGATGTAATCAACGTCTTTTTCGAACAGCACGTGTGCACGCAATGCGGCATTGATATGGTGAAGCAATGAAATGTTCGCTGGAGAGTAAAGCGTATCGTTCTCTTCCATCAATTCATTTTTCTTCAGCATATCTTCCACAAACTCTTGACCATTTTCAGTCAGGTGAGCTTGCTTCGATTTCTCGTCTACTGTGAAGTGACCTTCACCGCGATATTCTTCACTGTCTTCTTTGTCTTGGCGGATCAACTGTGGGATCAGTGCATTGATACGCGTGTACATTTCTGAGCTGTCTTCAGCTGGGCCAGAAATGATCAGTGGCGTACGCGCTTCATCGATAAGGATGGAGTCGACTTCATCGACCACTGCGAAGTAGCGCTCACGCTGAACACGGTCTTCAGCACGAAATGCCATGTTGTCACGCAGGTAATCAAAACCGAATTCGTTATTTGTTCCATAAAGAATATCCGCTAAGTAAGCCGCTTTTTTCTCTGGAGGTGGCATGTTTGGCACGTTAATGCCAACAGTCATATCAAGGAATTCAAACAACGCGCGGTTGGTTTCGGCATCACGCTTAGCAAGGTAGTCATTCACGGTAACAATGTGAACGCCCTTACCCGTTAACGCATGCAGGTAAGCAGGCAGTGTTGCGGTCAGGGTTTTACCTTCACCTGTGCGCATTTCTGCGATTTGGCCATTGTTAAGAACCATACCGCCAATCAGCTGCACGTCGAAGTGACGCATACCGAATACACGTTTAGAGGCTTCACGCACGGTGGCAAACGCTTCAGGCAAAATAACATCAAGCGATTCCCCCTGTTCGATACGCTGACGATATTCAGCAGTTTTCGCTTTTAGGTCATCATCACTGAGTGCTTCAAACTGAGGCTCAAGATTATTGATTTCGTTTACGACTTTACGAAGGCGGCGCAGTGTGCGGTCATTGCGGCTTCCGATTACTTTGGTGATTAGTTTCGATAACATGGCTTTGCCGTTTCTCTCATTTTTTTCGCTTTAGCGTGGGGGCCAAAGCCAGGATACTGCGAGGCAGAGAAAGTCAGCATGCCCCTCTGCTCAAAATTCTTTTTTGGAAAAGTTAGCGACTATTCTTTTCGTGGTTTTGATCTTGTGCCTCGATTTGGTGTTTTCAAGGCCAGTGGATCATTTAATCAAACTAGATTAGCACTTAGGGTAATTATCATAAGCCATATCGGCGGTACAGCCCACCTGTAATGCGGGTCGAGTCTCGTTAGATAACAAAAATTAGAACCCGCCCAACGAGCAACGCCAAGTTAGTGCATTTTGTGTTCGATATTAGTGCATTTTATCTTCAGTTATTCTTTCACTTTTTCTCTGTTCTATGTAACAGGCATGGTGAGAACCCAAAAGCCCTGTTACTCTTTGAGGCAGTGCAACAACTGCGAATTGATTATGAGAGACCATAGACCGAAAGCTGCGCAAGATTTACTGGAAAATGGCCTAACTGGACAAGTCCGTCAAAGGGCGATGGTGCTCTCGCAGCTCAGCCAACAAGTGAAAGCTCTGCTTCCTCCTGCATCCGCACAGCATTGCCGTGTCGCAAATTACCGCGATGGCATTCTGATCTTAGAGTGCGGGTCTTCCTCATGGGCGACGCGACTCAACTATGACCGCCATACGTTAATGTCGGCGCTTCGCCGCGATACTTTGCCATCACTGATGACTATAGAAATTAAAGTTAACCCAGAATTGGCAAGACGAGAGCAAGCTGAAGCAGAAAAGATAGAGAAAGCAAAAGAATGGCGCACGGTAAGCCCAGCCGCGGCTGAGTGCTTAAGGATGATCGCGCAGTCAGCGCCTGAGAAAGTGAAAAAGAAATTGGAAGCCATTGCTGAATTGGCAGAACGAAACCGCAGTAAATAGAACCTCAGTTCAATAAAAAATGACATAAAAAAACCGGCGTATTATCGCCGGTTTTTTTGTGTTCATAACTTGCTTAGGCTAGAACCATACCCGGCTCTGCAAATGTCACTGGCAGTGTCTGCTCGTTTTCAAATGTTGCCCATTCCCAAGCTTCTTGGTCTGCAAGCACTGCGCGAAGCAGTTGGTTATTCAACGCGTGACCTGACTTGAATGCACGCATTTCACCAATGATGTTATGTCCACACATGTATAGATCGCCAATAGCGTCTAGCACTTTGTGTTTAACCAGTTCATTGTCAAAACGCAGGCCGTCTTCGTTCAGGATGCGGTAATCATCAAGAACAATCGCACAATCGAAGCTACCGCCAAGACACAGGTTACGTGACTGGAGGTACTCAATGTCACGCATGAAACCAAAGGTTCTTGCACGGCTAATGTCTTTGATAAACGCTTGCGAAGAAAAATCCATCACCAGATTTTGTTGCTCAGATTCAATCGCAGGGTGATTGAAATCAATGGCGAAATCTAAACGGAAACCATCATAAGGTAGCAGTTCAGCCCACTTGTCGCCGTCTTCGATGCGAACAGGTTTCTTAATGCGCACAAAGCGTTTTGGTGCATTAAGTGTTTCAATACCCGCTGATTGCAACAAGTAGATGAATGGGCTCGCGCTACCATCCATGATTGGGATTTCTGGTGCATCTACTTCAACGATAACGTTATCGATACCCATACCAGCAAGCGCAGCATTTAAGTGCTCTACGGTAGAAATACGAACGCCATCGTCATTGACCAGTGCAGTACACAGCATGGTATCGCGAACTGACGCTGGATCTGCTGGAAAATCCACAGGAGGATTCAGGTCAGTACGACGATAAATAACGCCGGTGTTAGCTGCCGCTGGGCGCAGGATCAATGTGACCTTACGTCCAGAGTGCAAACCCACCCCAGTCGTTTGAACAATAGTTTTTAATGTTCGCTGTCTAATCATCTGCCATTCCCAACTGAAATCTTTTTTTGCGCCTCATGTCACCCATTACGGTGTCACAACGAGACAAAACGGGCAGCATAATATCATGCTGCTGTACACAAACCAAGCGCCGCCTGATTAATCCGCTTGCTTACGCAAGAATGCAGGAATATCCAGATAGTCTTGTTCTTGCTTCGGCTTAGGCGCAACGTTAGATGTCTGTGGTTGAGCTGAACTTTCGATCGCCTGTCCACTTGAAACATTTGTTGCCGCCTTTGGCGTTTCTTGCAAAGGTTGTGCCTTGTTTTCCACTGGTGCTGGTTTTTGAGTTCCAGGAACCAAAGTGATGTCTGGCTTACGCTCGTTGCCGATACCAGTAGCGACTACGGTTACGCGCAATTCGTCACTCATCTCTGGATCCATAGAAGAACCGATAACCACAGTGGCATTATCTGAGGCAAATGCCTTTACAGTGTTGCCCACAGTTTCGAATTCATCCAGTCGCATATCAAAACCAGCTGTAATATTTACGAGAACGCCTCGTGCACCAGCCAAATCGATATCTTCCAGTAGCGGACTTGAAATCGCCATTTCGGCAGCTTCTTCCGCACGGTTTTCACCGGTTGCGACACCGCTACCCATCATGGCATGACCCATCTCAGACATCACGGTACGTACGTCCGCAAAGTCGACGTTAATCAAGCCAGGGCGAGTGATCAGCTCTGCAATGCCTTGTACTGCGTTACGCAATACGTCATTGGCTTTTGCAAAAGCATCAAGCAGCGTAATACCGCGGCCCAGTACTTTTAGAAGCTTCTCATTTGGAATGGTGATCAATGAATCAACGTGCTTAGACAGCTCTTCGATTCCTTGCTCAGCAAACGCAAGACGCTTCTTGCCTTCAAAGCTAAACGGCTTAGTCACAACGGCTACGGTAAGGATACCCAGCTCTTTTGCCACTTCAGCGATAACAGGTGCAGCACCGGTACCAGTACCACCGCCCATACCCGCTGCGATAAATACCATATCGGCACCTTCGAGCTCAGCTTTAATCGCTTCACGATCTTCCAATGCTGACTCACGGCCAACTTGTGGGTTTGCACCCGCACCAAGACCTTTCGTGATGTCACCACCGATTTGAATAACCGTACTTACAGCCGTCTTACGCAGCGCCTGAGCGTCCGTATTGATGGTGATGAACTCCACCCCTTCAATTGACTCACGCACCATGTGTTCGACTGCATTACCACCGCCGCCGCCAACACCAACGACTTTAATTACCGCGTCATTGGACATTTCCATCATCGGTTCAAACATGTGTTCTCTCCGTCATTCCTGTTCGCATCAGGTTTAAAATTCTTTCTTGATCCAGCCACTAAACTTACTGAACATTCCTGACACAGTTCGTTTAGGCTCTGGCTCGCTCGTTTCGTTCAATAGATTGTCTTTGCCGTAGTGTAATAAACCCACTGCGGTGGCGTGATAAGGTGCATTGACGTAATCCGTCAACCCTGTCACACCAGAAGGAAGACCCACGCGGACTTGGTTTTGGAATACGCGCTCTGCACATTCCACCAATCCTTGCATTTGTGCAGCACCGCCCGTCAGGACTACGCCTGCGGCCAATTGATGCTTCACGCCTTGTGCGCGTAATCGTTCCTGCACACGTTCCAATTCATGCTGCACCAACCCCAGCAATTCACTGCAACGTGGCTCAATGACTTCAGCCAATGTTTGACGCTGTAGGCTCCGTGAAGGACGCCCACCCACGCTCGGTACATTGACCTTGGCATCTTTATTCACTAGCTCACCTAGCGCACACCCGTGTTTCACTTTGATTTTCTCTGCGTCACTCAAAGGCGTGCCGAATGCATAAGCAATATCACTAGTGATTACATTACCTGCGTATGGAATCACCGCTGCATGACGCAACGCACCACCAGTCCATACTGCAATGTCCATGGTTCCGCCGCCGATATCGACGACACAAACACCTAATTCTCTTTCATCTGCGGTGATCACCGCATGGCTCGCGGCCAACCCAGAAAAAATTAACTGATCAACTTTCAGGCCACATCGTTCTACCGCTTTTTCGATATTACGCGCCGTGTCGTTGTGGCAGGTGATCAGATGCACGCTAGCTTCCATACGGACGCCAGAAAGCCCTACTGGGTTTTTGATCCCTTCTTGATAGTCTATTTTGTATTCTTGCGGGATCACATGCAGCACACGCTGCTCGTCACTAATTTTTACAGACTTCGCAGTATGGATAACCATATCTACATCATCTTGGGTGACTTCTTCATCAGAAATCGTACCCATGCCGCGCTCAGTTAAACAATGAATGTGCTTACCTGACAACGATAAAAATACAGAATGAATCTTACAGTCAGACATCATTTCTGCGCCATTGACTGCTCGCTCAACCGATTTCACGACAGATTCAAGGTCGTTAACACCACCTTTATCCATCCCCTGAGACGGTGTTGTACCTACACCCAGTACATTCACTGCGCCATCAGGTAATATCTCACTGACTAACACTGAGACTTTCGATGTCCCGATATCTAATCCAACAATCAGTGGTCTGTCAGTTGCTTGCTTCATTCCATCTACTCTTAGGCTTACTCTTCACTGAGCGCTTGTTCAGGGGCTTTCCAGCCCACCGCAGCGCCAGTGTCATAGCGCAAATCTACGTATTGAATATCTCGTCCCGTGGAATTCATATCATCAAAGACATCCACAAAACGATGTAATCTTTCTTGTCTCGATTCTCGGCCTAACTCAATCCGAATTCCGTCTTGTGTCACTATTCGCCAAGAGCGGCGTTCATTTAGCGCCAAGGCTGCGATATTAAGTTGGGTAGGCTGCAAGATATCGCGCATTTCACGCCATGCATCCAACACTTCTTTCTCGCTTCCCTCAGGGCCATGCAAAGACACTAAGCCTTTTTCTTTGACGTCATCAGGGCTAGCGCTAAACGCGATACCACCTACATCTAGCAATTGAGATCCATTCCAGACTGCTTGAGGTATGTATTCAGTCACATCAACTTTTAATGTATCTGGCCACTGCTTACGAACCGCGACATTAGCAACCCAAGGTAAGGCCGAAATAGCGCCGTGAATATCATCCACGTCTTGCAACATAAAGCTTTGCAAAGGCCCAATTTGAAGGACGGCGTTTCTGACTTCCACCGACGACAAATGTATTAATTCGCCTTGTACAACAATTTGGGACAAAGGCAGTTGTTTTTCATCTCCCATCCAATTGAGGACTCGGAGTAACAGCCACAGAATCGCTAAAATGACAAACACCAAAAACACCAGCCCCCCCCAATGTTCTCTTAACATTGAAGGTTGAGCCGGTATGTCATTCGCGGTCACATCTGTCATTTCAGGCTAATGCCTCGCCTCTATTGGGCAACCTGTCGCTTCGGTATACAAAGCCGACCGGATTATAACGGTCAGTTTGACAGGTCACCAAGCCTTGTTGACGCATAAGTGATAAAGCTGAGATCAAATACATGCAAATCGTGCAAAATTAGGTTAAAAATTAGACACAACCCATTTTGCCGCATTGCAACACGTGCAATCACGCTTATATCTGTGCGTTCAGCGCCTTTTTGTCTAGTTTCATTTCAGCCAGTTTTCTAGCCACTTTACCAATATCACCCGCGCCTTGTGTCAGAACTAAATCACCGGGTTGCAACACCGCCCCCAGTGCCGCTGGCAATGCTTCTACGTCGGAAACGAAGATCGGATCGATCTTGCCGCGACCACGTAGTGTGCGGCAAAGGCTACGACCATCTGCGCCAGCGATTGGTGCTTCTCCCGCGGAGTAAACGTCTAGCATCAACAGCACATCGACGTTTTCGAGTACGTTGGCAAAGTCATCATACAGATCACGTGTTCGGCTATATCGGTGCGGTTGGAATACCATCACAAGGCGGTTATCCGGCCAGCCCGCTCGCGCCGCTTGAATCGTGACATCGACTTCACTTGGGTGATGACCATAGTCATCCACCAGCAAAGCCTCACCATCGTCAACAGGGAACAAGCCCAGCTGATCGAAACGGCGTCCTGTACCTTCAAAGTTCACAAGTGCACGCCAAATGGCTTCGTCTTCTACGCCATCTTCGGTCGCAACAGCAACCGCTGCTGCGGCGTTTAGCGCATTGTGGCGACCAGGAATATTAAGCTCAATGTTTAAATCAGGCTTGCCATTGCGACGAATGGTAAATATGCCTTTCTGGCCTTCTTGACGATAATCTCTCAGTTGCACGTCGGCATCATCAGAGAATCCATAAGTGATCACTTGGCGACCAATCAATGGGATGATTTCTCTGACAACTGCATCATCGATACACATGACTGCCTGTCCGTAGAACGGCAATTTGTGCAGAAAATCGATAAAGGTTTGCTTCAAGTTATCGAAGTTACCGCCATAGGTATCCATATGGTCGGCTTCAATATTGGTCACAATCGCGACCATAGGCTGCAAATGCAGGAAAGACGCATCGCTTTCATCTGCCTCTGCAATGAGATAACGGCTGCAGCCCAAACGCGCATTCGTACCTGCACTTTTTACCAAGCCACCATTAACAAACGTTGGGTCAAGCCCGGCTTCTTGGTAGATCAACGTCGTCAGCGCAGTGGTTGTAGTTTTACCGTGCGTACCTGCAACGGCGATGCCATGGCGGTAACGCATCAGCTCGGCCAGCATTTCGGCTCGGCGAACCACAGGAATACGCGCCGATTTTGCCGCAACGAGTTCAGGGTTGTCTTGCTGAATGGCAGTAGATACCACCACCACACTCGCGCCGTCTACGTTAGTTTCAGCATGGCCAAAGAAGACTTTTGCCCCTTTGCTCTCAAGACGCTGCGTGACAGGATTCTCTGACAAATCAGACCCTGAAACCTCATAACCTTCGTTCAATAATACTTCGGCAATACCGCACATACCTGCGCCGCCGATACCGACAAAGTGAATACGCTTAACACGGCGCATTTCTGGCACCATGGTTCTAATTTTTTCTAACTGATGACTATCAAACTTGCCCATCACTTTGTTCTCTTATTTCGCTACGTCTTTGATGACAGCAGCAACACGCGCTGCCGCATCGGTAATCGCTGCACGTTTCGCAGCGTGTGCCATTGTCATCAACGACTGTGAATCTAGGTGTTCTAACGCCGAAGCCAGCTTTTCAGCGGTCAAATCGGGTTGCTCAATCATGATGGCTGCGCCATCTTGTACTAAATGTTCTGCGTTCAATGCCTGTTGGCGGTCTTTGTGTTGAAACGGCACAAAAATCGATGGAACGCCCGCTGCAGAGACTTCAGAAACGGTTAACGCCCCTGAACGACAAATCAATACGTCTGCCCAGTCATACGCCTTTGCAACGTCATCAATAAATTCGGTAACTTCAACATTATCAACCTTTGCTTGCGCGAAACGGTTAAGCGTATCTGCTTGGCTGCTTTTACCGGCTTGATGGCGAACAATCACATCGCGTTTTAGCAATGCCAAAGCTTCTGGCACGGTGTGATTGAGAATGCGAGCCCCTTGGCTGCCTCCCATCACAAGAATATTCAGAGGCGATCCATCTTTATAAGGCGCTGCGTCACGCAATTCGCACACATCTTTCCTTACCGGATTCCCAACCACTTCCGCATGAGGAAATGCACCAGGGAACGCTTGCAACACACGCTTGGCAATTTTAGCCAACCACTGATTGGTTAAACCTGCGACGGCATTTTGTTCGTGCAACACAACAGGAATGCCACTCAACCACGCCGCTAAGCCACCAGGGCCGCTCACATAGCCGCCCATACCGAGCACGGCATCCGGCTGAAATTGTTGAATATGTTTACGCGCTTGGCGTACCGCGTTTATCACCATCCAAGGGGCGAGAAGTTTACGCGCAAAGCCTGAACCACGCAGCCCCTTTACTTCAATAAAGTCGATCTCAATGCCATGTTTAGGCACCAAATCTGCTTCCATTCTATCCGCTGTTCCTAACCAGCGGATTTCCCAACCTTGTTGCTGCAGTTCATTGGCAACCGCTAGCCCTGGGAAAACGTGACCGCCAGTCCCTCCGGCCATCACTAATAACTTTTTATGCTTTTGTTCGTTTTCGTTTTTCATGGGTCACAATTCGTTGGTGCGCCTGAGAAGTTTCTAAACGGTATTCATGATCAATACGAAGAAGAATGGCTACCGCTGTCGACATAATAAATAAACTGGATCCACCATAACTGACCAGTGGCAAGGTCAAGCCCTTCGTTGGCACAATTCCCGCTGCCGCGCCCACATTCACAAGCGCCTGAAACGCAAACCAAATGCCGATACCAAAGGCGAGAAAGCCGCCAAACAACTGATTTGCCTCAAGGCAACGCTTGCCGATAAACAGTGCGCGGAAAACCAGTGCAAAGACCATTAATAGCACCACGACAACGCCGACTAAGCCTAACTCTTCAGCAAGTACGGCAATAACAAAGTCAGTATGCGCTTCGGGCAAATATTCCAGTTTCTGAATGGAATTTCCTAGCCCTTGCCCCCACCAATCCCCTCGACCAAATGCCATGAGAGATTGGGTTAGCTGATAACCACTGCCAAACGGGTCTTGCCAAGGGTCTAAAAACGACGTGACACGCGCGACACGATAAGGCTCGGCGATAATCAGTAAGCCCACCAGCCCTAATCCACTAAAGAGCAGCACGCCAAATTGCCACAACTTAGCGCCAGCAATAAACAGCATGCCAACGGTGGTGACAAACATTACCACCACGGAGCCCAAATCCGGTTGTAGCAGGAGCAAACCGGCTATAACAACCAACACAGCCAGTGGCTTCAGGAACCCTGTAAAGCTTTCTCGCACCTCACCATGTCGGCGCACGAGATAACCGGCAATAAACAAAAAGAGGGACAGTTTCGCCACTTCAGCTGGCTGAAGGTTAATGACGCCTAACGGCAACCAACGCACTGCACCGTTCACTGAGCGTCCTACGACCAAAACCGCTATCAGCAACCCTAATGAGATAAACAACATGGGAATGCTGAGTTGTTGCCAGCGAGCCAATGGGATTTGCATTGCGATCGCAGCGATAATGAGCGCACCAACGAGGTACACTCCCTGACGGATAGCAAAATAAAATGGCTGATCGACCAAGCGGGTCGATACTGGAATTGAGGCAGACGAGACCATGATCAGGCCCACCATCATGAGTCCGAACGAGAGCCAAACGAGGTGTCTATCATACAAAGCAGTGGGCGCTGGTCGTGACAACCAACGCAAGACACGCATGTCTTCCCACTTTGCACTCATCATTCTGACACCGTCTCCTTGGCATTATGTTCGGTAATGGCTTTGGCATACGCCGTAAACGTATCACCACGTACCATGAAATTGGTGAACTGATCGAAGCTCGCGCAGGCGGGTGACAACAACACCATATCCCCAGATTTTGCCGTTTCCACCGCGATGTCCATAGCTTGTTGCATGGTTTCCACCACGACAGGTGAAGACACTAAGTTCGCAAATGCTTGTCCATCTCGGCCATAGCAATACAAGGTCACATCTAGCGCTGCGAGCACCGGCTTCAATGATGAAAATTCCGCGCCTTTGCCGTCGCCGCCCACAAGAAGGTGAAGCTTACCGGGCAATTGAAGGCCATCCAACGCAGCCAAGGTACTGGCAGGGTTTGTCGCCTTAGAATCGTTGACCCATAAAACCCCGCGATGTTCCAACACCTGTTGGCAACGGTGAGGCAAACCACAATATTCGCGCATTGCCTGACATTGTGCTGCACGGTCAATCCCGACTGCATCCGCTAGCGCCATAGCAGCAAGACAGTTAGCCACATTGTGACGACCGACCAAAGCAATATCAGTCACTGCCATGATTGGCTCACCTTTGGCTGCCAGCCACTCTGCACCTTCTTGACGAGTGAGTGTGTACTCACCTTGTGAGAAACCGAAACTTTCTGCTTGCGTGGTTGCAGGCGCTTGCGTCTGGATATCATCTTGATTCCACACCGCAAGCTGAGTTTGATCATAGATACGCAGCTTAGCCTGTCGGTAGTCATCCATACCGCCATAGCGATCCATGTGATCTTCTGACAGATTCAAAAACACAGCGGCAGCCATATCAAGCGACGACGTGGTTTCTAATTGAAAGCTCGACAGCTCTAACACGTAAAGCTCGTGGCCATACGCCAGCATGTCTAACGCAGCAAAACCAATATTACCGCCGACACCAACATTCACACCCGCAGCTTTTGCCATTTCGCCCACAAGGCTAGTGACCGTGCTTTTTCCGTTTGAGCCAGTAATACCAATCACAGGCGCTGTCACATCACGCGCAAACAATTCAATATCACCCACGATCTCGATGCCTTTCGCTGCGGCGTCTTGAAGCTGAGGGGTCGCGAGCGCAATTCCCGGGCTTGCAACAATTTGGTCGGCACTCAATAGCCAATCCATGTTCCACCCACCCGCATGCAACGCGACATTTGAAGGCAGTTGCTCAGCGCCTGGTGGTGTAGCACGTGTATCAATCACCTTGATATCAACATCACCGCCTTTGCGCAGCAAATGATTCACGACAGAAAGCCCGGTCATACCGAGCCCTATCACCACTATTTGTTTTTTCGCGGTGCCTGCCATGAATTAACGTACCTTCAACGTGGCTAAACCAATCAAAACAAGCATCAAGGTAATGATCCAAAATCGAACAATCACGCGCGGCTCGGGCCAACCTTTTAACTCATAATGGTGATGGATAGGCGCCATGCGGAAAATGCGTTGGCCACGAAGCTTGTACGAACCCACTTGCAAGATCACCGACAGTGTTTCCATAACGAACACGCCGCCCATGATCACTAGCAAGAATTCTTGGCGAACCAGCACAGCAATGGTGCCTAATGCACCGCCCAGCGCAAGTGAACCCACATCGCCCATAAAGACTTGTGCTGGGTAGGTGTTAAACCACAAAAAGCCAAGACCCGCGCCGACAATCGCGGCACAAACCACCACGAGTTCGCCTGCATCTTTGATGTAAGGGATATGCAGATATTCTGCGAAGTTAACGTTGCCCGTTGCCCACGCGATAAAGGCAAAGCCACTAGCAACCATCACCGTCGGCATAATGGCAAGGCCATCTAAGCCGTCAGTAAGGTTAACGGCGTTACTGGTACCCACAATCACAAAGTAGGTAAACACCACGTAGAACAAGCCCAACTGCGGCATGACATCTTTAAAGAAAGGCACAACTAACTGAGTCGCAGCAGTATCTTTTCCGTAAGCATAGAGCGCAAATGCCACGACCAATGCGATAGCGGATTGCCAAAAATACTTCCAACGTGCGATAAGACCATCCGTGTTCTTACGTACCACTTTGCGATAATCATCAACAAAGCCAATGGCGCCATAACCCAAGGTAACAAACAATACCGCCCACACATACGGGTTGGACAAGTCGGCCCACAGCAGCACAGTGACGGTAATCGCAGTGAGGATCATCAAGCCGCCCATAGTCGGCGTTCCGCGTTTGCTGAAGTGAGATTCAGGGCCTTCGTTGCGAACCACCTGGCCAATCTGCAACATCTGCAAACGGGCGATCAAGCGCGGGCCCATCCAAAGGGAAAGCACTAAAGCGGTCAACACACTGAGAATGGCGCGAAAGGTCAGGTAATCAAATAGCCTGAAAAAGGGAATGTGCTGGGCAAGAATATCCGATAGCCAATCTAGCATGACGCGCTCTCCTCGATTGCTGCTACCACTTCTGACATTTTCATTCCGTTGGCCCCTTTGACCAAAACGGATACTTCACGTTTTGTTTTCATGAGTTCTACTACATGCGCGATCAGCGCGTCTTTATTTTCAAAATGTTGACCACCGCAACGAGCACTGATGACTTCGCTGGCTGGCCCATATGTGATCACGGTTTGAATGGAAGATTGGCTGAGATGATCAGCTACCTCTTGGTGCACGGCAGCGGAATGTTCTCCCATCTCTCCCATGTCGGCCAAGACGATAACCTTGTCTCCCGCAAAGCCATCCAGTAAATCGACCGCGGCTTTCATGGCGGCAAGGCTCGCATTGTAACTGTCGTCAATCAGACGAAGTCCCGGACGCGGAAAGCTTATCGCGCCTCGCCCCTTAACAGGCGACACGGAAGCGAGACCACGCGCCACATCATCCATGGTGACACCATCAACATTCAATGCCGCTATGGTTGCCAATATCGCGTTCGCGACATTATGTTGCCCGGGTAAATTCACAAACAAAGGGTAAACCCCCTCGTTCGTCACTAAATCAAACTCGAAACAACCGTTATCAGTTTGTCTGATGTTCTCTGCACGATAGTCAGCATTTTTATCCGCCACTGTCATGGTAAGTAACTGCTTACTTTCCAATACCGTGTCCCAGCGTTCACCACCAAAACTATCAAGGTTCACAATCGCCAACGCGTTGTCTGCCAACCCTTCAAAAATTTCGCCCTTGGCCTGAGCCACACCATCTAATGAGCCAAAGCCCTCAAGGTGCGCCGCAGCTAGGTTCGTTACCATCGCAATATCGGGTTTCACCAACTGGGTGGTGTAAGCAATTTCACCGATGTGATTCGCGCCCAGCTCAATCACCGCATAGGCGTCCGAGGGGGTTAAGCGCAACAAGGTTAATGGCACACCGATGTCGTTATTAAAATTACCCGCGGTATACAAGGTTTGTCCCTGCTGAGACAAAATCGCCGCCAGCATTTCTTTCACCGTGGTTTTGCCACAACTGCCTGTTAGTGCGATGGTTTTGACATCGCACTGAGCTTTAACCCACGCACCGAGCTGGCCCAATGCAAGCTTGGTATCTTTAACTACTAGCTGTGGTAAATCAGAATCTACATGTGTCGAGACCAACAATGCAGAAGCACCATTGGCTTTGGCAGTATCGATAAAGTCATGCGCATCGAAACGCTCACCCACCAGCGCCACAAACAGAGCGCCTTCGCCGAGTGTGCGCGTATCGGTCGATACGGCATTGATGATGACGTCTTCACCTTGTAGGTCAGCCGCTAAAACAGACTGCAACGTTTGAAGCGAAACCGGGATCATCCCTTTACCTCCAACAGATCGCGAACCGTTTCACGATCGGAATAATGAACAGTGCCAGATGCCAACACTTGGTAATCTTCATGGCCTTTCCCTGCAACAAGAATCACATCATCTTCTGATGCATTTTCAAAGGCATAGCGACAAGCCTCTGCACGGTCATGAAGAATAACAGCTTTCTCTGGCGAGGCCATGCCCTTGAGCATGTCTGCCACGATGCTTTCAGGAGATTCCGAGCGAGGGTTGTCGTCTGTTAAAATGGCGACATCGGCGAGACGTTCTGCAATCTCAGCCATCATTGGGCGTTTGCCCGTATCTCTGTCACCACCACAACCAAACAGACACCACAACTTACCGTCACAGTGGCGGCGCAGTGCAAGGAGTGCTTTTTCTAGTGCGTCGGGCGTATGAGCATAATCAACCACTAACATGGGTTTGTCAGCGCGATGAAAAACTTCCATTCGACCGATAACGGCTTGAAGTTGGGAAGCAACAGCCAACAGCGCGGATTTTTCATTCCCGAGCCCCAACAATGTCGCCAAGCTCAGAAGCAAGTTCATCACATTGAATTCACCCACCAATGGCGCGGTGAATTCTCCCTCTCCCCATGATGAGGAGAAAGCGATAGTGACACCACTGGTTGCGTAGGTGACATCCGTCAACCAGAGCTTTTTACCTTGATGAGCACTCACTGCGTGTTCTGACATAGAAACAGCTACAGCTTCAGGCATGCTTTTCACCCAACCCGCGCCAATAGGATCGTCCACATTAATCACAGGAACTGGCGAGCCATAGTAGGTAAACAACCGCTGCTTAGCTTCAGCATAGGCTTCCATGGTGCCATGATAATCAAGGTGATCGCGGCTGAGGTTGGTGAAGATCGCAGCATCAAAAGAGACCGCTTTCACGCGATCTTGAACTAAACCATGCGAAGACACTTCCATCGCCACATGGGTCGCGCCTTGATCTTTAAACTGGGCTAATTGGTGTTGGATATCCAGCGCACTTCCCGTGGTATTTGGCGCGGCTTCGAGTGACGAAAGAAAGCCATTACCCGTGGTTCCCATCACCGCTGCTCTTCCACCCAATAAATCAATCCATTGGGCTATTAACTGGCTTACCGTCGTTTTACCGTTTGTGCCTGTGATTCCGATCGTCGTCATCGCAAGGCTGGGGGTTTGATAAAAACGAGAAGCGATATCTGACAAGGTTGATTTTAGGTGGGGGAAAGCCACCACAGGCACATCCGCATGAAGCGACACACCAAACTGACCGCTGGTATCACCTTCATCCGCAATAATGGCTACCGCACCCGCGGCAATGGCATCGGGGATATAACGACGTGCGTCCAAGCTATGCCCTTGAACGGCAACAAACACATCGCCACGAACTATCTGGCGATTGTCCAGTTTCAAACCGGAGATTTTGATATCTGGCGCTGATTCAAACCACGGCGCCAAGAGTTCTTTAAAGCTGGTATTCGGCATCAGTTTTGCCTGTCCGTTTTAGCAATCTGTAACGAGGGTTGCTGAGCGTCCGGTGCAATATTTAATATCTGCAACGCGCTCTTCATTACGTCTGAAAACACAGGGGCCGCAACCTGACCACCGTAATATTTGTCGCCTTGCGGTTCATTGATCACGACCACGATAGCGATACGAGGATTGCTGATGGGAGCGATCCCCGCTGTATAACCAATATATTCATCACCATAGCCGCCTGCGACAGCCACTTTGGCGGTACCCGTTTTAGCGCCGACCCGATAACCGTCCACCGCCGCTCTTCTCGCACTGCCACCTTCTTGGGTAACCGCTTCAAGCATGTCCAACACCTTGCGCGTGTTTTCACGAGAGGCAACTTGCTTGCCCGGCACAACCGCTTCGGTTTTCAATATCGACAACGGGCGATTCACACCTAATCCACCAAGGACGGCATAGGCGCGTACCAATTGTGCGGGGGTAATAGATAATCCGTAACCAAACGAAAGCGTCGCACGCTCAAAATCAGACCAACGACGGCGGTTAGGGTACAAGCCGAACGACTCACCAATCAGGTTCACGCCAGTGGCATCACCAATACCAAAACTACTGTAAAGGCCAAGCAAGGCTTCAACAGGCATAGAAAGAGAGAGTTTACTGACACCGATATTACTGGATTTTTGAAGGATTTTTCGAAGGTCAGCCTTACCGGCTTTCGACACGTCACGCACTCGCGCTCCACCAATGGACATCACGCCATTGCCGGTATCAATGATAGTGTTTTCATCAGCAACGCCATTCTCAAGCGCAGCCAACACCACCAAAGGTTTGATGGTTGAACCCGGTTCAAAAACGTCGGTGATAGCGCGGTTACGCATTTTGAAGCTTTTGAGATCAGCGCGATTATTAGGGTTGTATGACGGCGCATTGACCATGGCCAGCACTTCGCCTGTGCGAACATCCACCATGACTAACGACCCCGATGTCGCTCGGTAGTCTGCAACGGCCTGCTTGATGGCGCGATAGGAAATGGCTTGAAGACGTTGATCGATACTCAACTGCAGCGGCTTGCCTTCTTCTTTGGCTTCCAAAGAAATGTTTTCTACGACGCGACCGTATCTGTCTTTGCGCACAGTACGACGGCCAGGTTCACCGCTCAGCCAACCATCATAGCCACGCTCGATACCTTCTAAGCCGCGACCATCGATACCCGTCACACCAACCAAATGGGAGCTCACTTCACCCGCGGGGTAAAATCGGCGTGATTCATCGTTCATGCCAATGCCTGGCAACTTTAGACCAGCTACATAGTTGGCGACAGCGGGGCCAACTTGACGTTGCAGGTAAATAAAACGCTTTTTACGGTTTTTTTCGATGCGAGTGAGCATTTCCTCGCGATCTAGCCCGAGAACATCGGCTAGCGCATACCAGCGGTCTTTTTCTTTCAAACCGCCGTTTTTGAATACTGTGACAGGATCAACATAGACCGCTTCAACAGGCACACTTACTGCCAGAGATTCATCATTTCTGTCGGTGATCATACCGCGGGATGAGTGTAGAGCTTTGACGCGAACAGAACGCAAATCGCCTTCATAACGAAGGCGATCTGGCTCTATCACTTGAATATAGGCAGCACGAGATATCAGAGCGACCAAAGCAAAGGAAATACACACGCAAACCGTCACGAAACGCCACTTAATCAGTGTTGGCGCTGGCTTCTTGGCGCGTTGATTCGTTGGTTTGGCTTTTCCCTTAAACACTATTGACTCACTATGATTTCACGTCTGCTATCAGGACGAATCATGTCCTGATCATTCCGCGCCATGGATTCGACACGGCTATGTTCCGATAACGCATGTTCTTCGAGGATCTGGTTTCGCCATTCCACCTCGAGCCTTTCTCGCTCCATCAATAATCGATCTTGATGAGCAATTTCAGTGCGTGTTTTTTGCGTAACATACACCACAGATAACGCTGAAAGCAGCACCAGTACCAGCAACACCAATGGCACCTTACCCACAGTGGTAAGGTCATGAAATATTTGCTTAGTCAGACCCGGTGCGCGTTCCATTAGTCACCCAATTTTTCAGCGACACGCAACACTGAACTGCGAGAACGTGTGTTGTCTGACACTTCACCATCGCTTGGCTTCAGCGCTTTACCAACAGGCTTCATTTTTGCACTGCCCAGCGCACGGATTTGATCTTCCGTCAGCGGCAATCCATGAGGCACGGCTGGCCCTTTGCTTTGCTTACGAATGAATTGCTTCACCAGACGGTCTTCCAGCGAATGGAAGCTAATTACCGACAAACGCCCTTCTGGCGCCAGCACGTTCAATGCACCTTGCAGCGCGGTTTCGATTTCATCCAACTCACTGTTGATGTAAATACGAATGGCTTGGAAGCTGCGCGTAGCTGGGTGTTTTTTTCTGTCTCGCGATGGCGCAACATTGGCAATCAGTTTTGCCAATTGTAATGTGCGGGTCAGTGGCTCTTTTTCTTCATCTTCACGATGTTCAACAATGGCACGAGCTATACGCTTAGCGAAACGCTCTTCACCAAAGACTTTAAGCACCCACGCAATATCATCGGCGTCAGCTTCTTGAAGCCATTGCGCTGCAGATAAACCTGAGGTTGGATCCATGCGCATGTCCAACGGGCCGTCACGCATAAAGCTGAAACCACGCTCCGCGTCATCAAGCTGAGGCGAAGACACGCCTAGGTCGAATAAGATACCGTTGATCTGGCCACTTAAACCTAGCTCTTCAACATATTGCTGAATACCAGAGAAAGGACCTTGAATGATATTGAAACGCGGATCGTCAATGTTGCCTGCTTCAGCAATCGCCTGTGGATCGCGGTCGATACTGTAAAGACGGGCATTCTCATCAAGACGTGACAAGATCTCGCGGGTGTGACCACCACGTCCGAACGTCCCATCGATATAAATACCGTTGGGCTTGAGAGCGAGGCCCTCAATGGATTCGTGGAGAAGGACGGAAATATGTGAAAACTGCTCTGACATAATCTTGGGTACCTAAAGCGAGAAATTGTTGAGCCTTTCACTCAACGCTTCCGCTGATTCGGCTTGAATTTGAATATCTTGGTCGATCTGTTCTTGCCACTTGTCGCTGTTCCACAGTTCAAACTTGTTCAACTGTCCAACTAACATGGCTTTCCCATTCAACCCCGCGTAGTCACGCAGCGTTGGGGCAATCAAAATTCGACCCTGTCCGTCCATCTCGCACTCAAACGCATGCCCGAGCAACAAACGTTGCAATCGACGCTCTGCAGGATTGAGGCTAGAAAGACGGGAAAGTTTGGCTTCAATCCGCTCCCACTCAGGGAGCGGATAAAGCAGCAGGCATGGTAACTGATGATCAATGGTGCATACAAACACGCCATCGCATAGCGCATCAAGTTCTTCTCGATATCGCTTTGGCAATGCTACCCGACCTTTTCCGTCGAGAGAAATGGCGCTCACCCCTCTCAACATGTCATTTCATTCCCTTTCCCACCAGAATAACCCACTTTATTCCACAATTTCCCACTTAGAAGTGTAAGTATCAGGCAAAAAGAAAGTCAAGCAACCCTGTTAGGCGACATGGATCACAGTTCCGCGAACCATATTTTATTTCAACAACTTGTCGTTGATTGAAGGCATGCTGTTTTTTTAACCGCACACCATACCAGTGACAATATTCGTGTTTTAGCAGACGCTAAATCAGCTTTTCCAATCTTTAAAACTAAAGAAGGCGAGCTAATGCTCGCCTTCTGGGTATTAAGTGAGTCGGCCTGTAAGCCGGGTTCTGTACCGTAAAAACGGTGGTAACCATTCGTCTAGGCCTGCAATCGCTCACAGGCTCAAGCAACCTACCCGTCCCCAACGCGGGCCGCGCCAAAGGGGACCTATTTGGTCTTGCTCCGGGTGGAGTTTACCGTGCCACGAACTGTTGCCAGTCGCGCGGTGCGCTCTTACCGCACCCTTTCACCCTTACCTGTGAATACTATAAATAGTAAACCATCGGCGGTTTGCTCTCTGTTGCACTAGTCGTAGGCTTGCGCCTCCCAGGCGTTACCTGGCACCCTGCCCTGTGGAGCCCGGACTTTCCTCCCCCCCGTCAGTCTCCCAAAGGACATCAACGAAGCAGCGGTTACCCAGCCAACTCAGGCGGCGGATTATATAGAACTCACCACCACTAATCTAGCGTTTCGTCACGACTTATTACTCTAGATTATCCAATCCCCACTTATACAGGGCATTTTTCTTCACGTTATAAAGCTCAGCAGCAATCGCGGCGGCTTTTTTCAAAGGCAATTCTTTGGCGATCAAGGTAACCGCATTGGTAGCTTCAATCGGCAAATCGTCTTTCTCTGCGCGATGGCCAGCAATCAACAATACCATTTCGCCACGAATGCGGTTGCTGTCCTCACTGAGCCATTCAACCAATTCACCTAACGGCGCACCATGAATGGTTTCGTAGGTTTTCGTCAGTTCACGAGCCAGCACCACTTGGCGCTCTGTACCTAGCACCGCCAACATGTCTTCCAACGTGTCAGTAATGCGGTGTGGCGACTCATAGAAAATCATGGTTCGAGGATCTTGGGCGATCTCAGTAAATTTATCGCGTCGACCTTTACTCTTTGGCGGCAAGAAGCCTTCAAAACTGAAGCGGTCAGATGGCAAACCTGACGCACTTAGCGCGGTAATCACCGCACATGGTCCGGGCAAAGGCACAACTTTAACACCTGCCTGACGACAACGAGTCACTAAGTGGTAACCTGGATCTGAGATCAACGGCGTGCCAGCATCCGACACCAACGCAATTGACTGACCATTGACCAGTTTTTCTATCAAGAAATCCGCTTTTTGTTGTTCATTATGGTCATGAAGCGCAAAAGTTCGGGTCGTGATACTAAAATGGGACAAAAGTCTGCCAGTGTGGCGGGTATCCTCGGCAGCAATGATGTCAACCTGCTGCAATATTTCCAGTGCACGCTGGGTGATGTCTCCCAGGTTTCCGATCGGTGTCGGCACGATATATAAAGTTGAGACGTCAACCACGGTTGAAGTTTCATCAGTCATTTGTTTCACAACCCTTCGGCGATTAATATAGAGGGCAACAAGTTACGGACAGAAGATGTTCATGCGTAAAATAACCCATAAGTGCAAAAGTGTATCACGAGTTATCTCTCCAATCGCCCTAGCATTGGCGCTTTCGGCGTGTGTAACAACGCCACCAGTAGAGCAAGGACCTCAATATGACATTACGGCGCCTGCGCGTGAGTCATCAACGTTCTACTTGCTAAAGGCTGAAACGACGACAGGTGAAGAAAAAGCAGATTGGTATTTGCTTGCTTTGAAAGCCCTTATTGCGGAGCAGCAATTTTCGCAAGCCAATGTTTTAGTGAGCCGTATTGCAAAAATGCCACTAACAAATTTGCAGCTTTCTGAGTGGCAACTTGGGCGAGCACAGCTTTTGGCACAAAATGGCAATGCTCAAGCAGCGGTAGATAGCCTCAATTTTTTGCCGACATGGCAACTGCCCTCAGTTCAACTTGAGCGTTACTACACCTTAAAAGGCGAACTCTATCAGCAAGTGGGAAATAAAGCGGGTGCAGCCCTGTCCTATGCTGAAGCATCGCCTTATCTCACTGACAGCTATGATAAGCAGCAAAACTGGAACCGAGTGTGGGATCTGTTGGTACAAATGCCGCAGTCTGATCTCAATGCCCTCACCGCCAGTGGCAACCAAACCTTGGTGGGATGGATTGAACTCGTCAATACAGTTCGTCGCTACGCTGGCCGACCTGCCCAGCAACAAGAAGCGCTGAACGAATGGCTAGCTGCGAATCCATCGCACCCCGCCAATCAGTATTTACCTGAGAATTTAGCGACATTGCAGTCGATGGAGATCACTCGCCCAGATCGTATCGGTGTGATGCTGCCGCTTAGCGATAAGTTTGCCACACAAGGTGAAGCGATCCGCAATGGCTTATTACAAGCATTGCTGGACGATAACTCGGGCAATACCGTGCCTTCAGTGATGTTTTATGACACCAATGCCATACCAATGATGGATATCGTCAATCAAATGCGCACAGATGGTATTCAGTTTGTCATTGGTCCATTGCAAAAAGACAACGTCGATGACTTTCTCACGAAAAGCGCAAATAGCATTCCTACGTTGGCATTGAATATCCCGATCAATGAAGATGGCGAAGCCAATACCTGCTTTTTTACGCTGTCACCAGAGCAAGAAGCCGAGCAAGCTGCACTGCATATTGCCCAGAACAAGCACCAATTTCCTTTGGTTATCGCCCCCGATAACCGCTTTGGTCGCCGAGTCAGTGATGCTTTCTCTAAGCAATGGGAAGCTGAAACAGGCGAGCCCGCTGAAGTCGAGTATTTTAAAAATCGCTCAGCCATGCAAAAAACCGTTAAACGTGTGTTTGGTTTAACGGAAAGCCAAGGCCGTATTCAGCAGATGAACCAATTGCTTGGCTTGGACATGGAATCAGAGCAACGCAGTCGTCGTGATGTCGACTCCGTATACTTGGTAGCGAATGCTGGCGAACTCACACTGCTTAAACCCTTCATTGAAGTCGCAATCAACCCTGATGTTAAACCGCCAAAACTCTACGCGAGTTCACGCAGCAACAACCGCGTGAATGGTGTCGGTGAAATTGGCGAACTTCGCGGGATTGAATTTAGCGATGTTCCTTTGCTTGTTGAGCCCAACGATCCTACCGCAGCGCGCTTCAACCAACTCTGGCCGGAACTCGATAACGGGATGACGCGCCTATACGCATTGGGAATGGATGCTTACGCGCTTATCGAGGCGCTACCTCAGATGCAAGCCTTACCAGAATATCGCTACGAAGGTCATTCCGGAGAACTGTCTCTCGGTGACTATTGCACAGTGAATCGCTCTGTGTCTTGGGCTGTCTTTGGAGACCAAGGGATTGTTTCAGTTAAATAAGAAACAAACTGGCGATCTCTATGAACAACAAGCCTGCCGTTTTCTGGAACGGCAAGGCTTAGTCACTCTGGATAAAAATGCCCGCTTTAAAGTGGGCGAATTAGATCTTGTGATGCGCCACGACACCTGCATCGTATTTGTAGAAGTTAAATTTCGCAAACAATCAGCTTTCGGTGGTGCAGCAGTCACTATTTCTCATCAAAAACAGCAGCGTTTGCTGAAATCCGCTTATCTCTGGCTTGCCAAACAAGGCCTTTCCGCGACACACGCTGAATTTCGCTTTGATGCTGTGGCTTTTGAAGGTGATGTAAACTCTGTAAACTGGATGAAGAATATATATTTTTAAGGGTAATCAATGCTAGACAGCATCAAAGAGAGCTTCACCGAAAGCATCCAAACTCAGATCGCAGCCGCTGAAGCACTGCCGGAGCCAATTTCAAAAGCCGCGATGGTCATGGTTCAATGCTTGCTAAATGGCAACAAGATCCTTTGTTGTGGTAATGGTGGCTCTGCAGCAAATGCCCAACACTTCGCATCATGCCTGCTCAATCGCTTTGAAACCGAGCGCCCTAGCCTACCAGCACTTGCGCTAACGGCTGACACCGTGACTTTGACAGCCGTCGCCAATGATTATCACCATGATGAGGTGTTTTCAAAGCAGGTGCGAGCATTTGGACAGGCTGGCGATGTACTTTTGGCTCTTTCCACAAGCGGAAACAGCAAAGACATTATCAAAGCGATGGAAGCCGCAGTAACCCGAGACATGACAATTGTCGCACTAACAGGTAAAGATGGCGGCGAAATGGCAGGGCTGCTCGGTGAAGTTGATGTGGAGATCCGTGTGCCATCGCAACGCACTGCGCGTATTCAAGAGGTTCACCTCGTTACCCTACATACCCTTTGTGATTTGATTGACCAATTCCTTTTCCCAACACACGGAGGGTAAACGATGAAAAAGGCACTTTTACTTGCCGCACTCTTTGGCTTAAGTGCCTGTTCGGCTATTTATGAGCAGGACACTCGAAACGCAAAAACAGAATGGGCAGACACTCAGCTATCAATGGAAGTCGCAGGGATTGCCAATAAAGCCCCCTACCAAGGCGATACGCGCATCAATGCAGTGGCTTACGATGGAAACCTACTGCTGATTGGCCAAGCGAAGACCAGCGACCTCAAGCAGTCTCTTGTCGCAAAAATACGCGAGCTTAAAGGCATAGAAACGGTCTACGACCAAATACGCATTAAAGAACCGCTGTCATTAGGCGAAGTGAGTAAAGATGCTTGGCTTACCACCAAGGTTAAATCCGCAATCATTGGCAGTAAGAAACTGAGAAACGTTAATATCAAAGTGTTGTCTGAAGATGGTGAAGTGTTCTTGCTTGGGTATGTCACACGTGAGCAAGCCAACGAGGCAACCGAGATAACGCGCAACCTAAGCGGCGTAAAGCAGGTTATTAAAGGCTTTCAATATTATGAGCAACCTTCAGCCCCCGCGGAAACTGAATAACTCAGTTTGAAAGGATAAGAAAAAAGCAGCCATTGGCTGCTTTTTTTATTTAACGACCGTCAGTGTTGGACGACCTTTGAATCTATTGTCTGGCTCTGAATCTGGTTCAACATCAGTGGATTCCTCCACCTCGACTTTCCCAGAAATATCAGCGATATTCTCGCCTTCATATTCAGTTTCAGGTTCCAGTTCAATTCGCTCAAGTTCTGCTTCATAAACAGGTTCAGGATCGAACATGGTACCCGCACCATTCTCTCGTGCATAAATTGCGAGTACAGCATAAAGCGGTACCGACACGAGCATAGGTCGACCACCAAAACGCGCATTGAAACAAACTTCATCATTACCCAGATCAAGATTGCCAACCGCCCTTGGCGCAACGTTTAGAACTATTTGACCATCCTGAACATACTCAAGCGGCACATTCACGTAGGGCAACGTCGCATCAACCACTAAGTGTGGCGTCAGATCGTTTTCAATTAACCAGTCGTAAAACGCCCGTAATAAATACGGGCGACGAGGCTTCAATGTCTCTTCAGTCATTACTGGGCCAGACGCATCTCGCGCTCAGCTTCAGTCAAGGAAGCCAAGAATGAATCACGTTCAAAAACGCGAGCCATGTAAGTCTTCACTTCTTTCGAACCCGGACCACTTAGCTCGATACCCATCACTGGCAAACGCCATAGCAAAGGTGCCAAGTAGCAATCTACCAAGCTAAACTCTTCGCTCATAAAGAATGGGTACTCTGCAAATACAGGTGCCAGAGCAAGCAACTCTTCACGCAGCTGACGGCGAGCCTTATCAGCTTCTTCAGCATTGCCTTTCTCGACTTTCTCAGCCAAGGTGTACCAGTTACGCTCGATACGATACATCATCAGGCGACTGTTACCACGAGCAACAGGGTAAACCGGCATTAGCGGCGGGTGAGGGAAACGCTCATCCAGGTATTCCATGATGATATTGGCGTTATACAATGCCAATTCACGGTCAACTAAAGTCGGTACCGAGTTGTACGGATTCAGATCAAGTAAATCCTCTGGTAGGTTAGTAGGATCAACAAGCTCAATCTCGTAGGTTACACCTTTCTCAGCAAGAACGATGCGAACCTGATGGCTATACATGTCTGATGCGTCAGAATACAACGTCATCACCGAGCGTTTATTGGCAGCAACAGCCATTAACCCCTCCAGAATGTTTCATCTATAGAAAAAACAATGGGAGCACCTGCTCCCATTGTGGATCAGCAACTCACTAGATTAACCGATCAGTGAACGTCACGCCAATACTCTTTCTTGAGCAATATGGTCAAGATAAGCAAAACGACAAGGAAGCCAATGACCCAGTAGCCCATCTGCTGACGTTCCAGTTTATTCGGCTCGCCCGAATATTCGAGGAAGTTCACCAAATCACGAACAGCATCATCATACTCTTCAGGACTCAGCTCGCCATTACCCAGTGATTCGATACCAACAAACTCTTCAACTTGCTGGCCATCTATCAATACAGATTTGTACTGCTTAACCGGTGTGCCTTGAAGCTCTTCAAGTACGTGTGGCATACCAACGCTCGGGAATACCGTGTTGTTTACGCCAAATGGACGAGAGGGATCTTCATAAAAAGAACGAAGGTAGGTATAGATCCAATCCGTGCCGCGAACTCGCGCCACAAGTGTTAGATCAGGCGCTGGACCACCAAAGAAGGTCGCTGCGTCATCGACAGTGATTGCATTCTTAACCAAGTCACCGATTTTTGCGTTTTCATCAAAAACCAGATTCGCCATCATCAGATCTTTTGGAATATCAAGATCATCAGCAATACGCTCATAGCGCTGATACTGAGTTGCATGACAACCAAAACAGTAGTTCATGAACAACTTAGCACCGTTTTGTAGTGATGCTTTGTCTGACAAATCATTGTTTGCCGCATCCAGCGGAACGCTCGACCCTGCCGCCATCGCGAGAGAAGGCAACAGCGCGAACAACATTACAATCCACTTCTTCATTAGTAGTTCACCCTCTCCGGTAATGGTTTTGTTGCTTCATTCTTGCTGTAGACAAACAGCAGAACAAAGAACATGAAGTAACCAAAGCTAAAGATCTGAGCCAGCAGCGTATACAGGCTAGTTGCAGGCAACGTACCCAACACACCCAAAGCAATGAAGGAGATAACGAACTGAACAATGTTCGCTAAGTGCAATTTGCTGCGGTAGCGGTAAGAGCGCACTTTACAGCGATCCAACCAAGGCAGAACAAACAACACAGCGATGGACAAGCCCATGAGAACAACACCGGTTAACTTATCAGGAACCGCACGCAAGATGGCGTAGAACGGTGTGAAGTACCATACCGGCGCAATGTGATCAGGTGTCTTGATCGGGTTTGCCGCTTCAAAGTTAGGTGGCTCAAGGAAATAGCCGCCCATTTCTGGATTGAAGAAGATGACGTAAGCAAACAAAATACCAAAACCAGCAACACCGATGAGATCCTTCACTGTTCCATACGGATGGAAAGGAACGGAATCAATGATGTCGTATTTCTTGGTGTAGTACTTATGGAACGCGAACTGTGTCTCGTAGCCTTCGCCTTTTTCACCCTTAGGCAATTTGGTTTCAATACCGTCAGGGTTATTTGAGCCAACTTCGTGTAGTGCAAGGATGTGCAAAACAACCAGCAACAAAATCACAATTGGCAATGCTACAACATGCAGGGCAAAGAAACGGTTTAGCGTTGCACCAGAAAGGACAAAGTCACCACGAATCCATAGTGTTAAGTCGTCACCAATGACTGGAATTGCACCAAACAATGAAATGATAACCTGCGCACCCCAGTAAGACATCTGTCCCCACGGTAGCAAGTAACCCATGAAAGCTTCAGCCATCAGCGCTAAGAAGATCAGCATGCCGAATACCCACAGCAGCTCACGAGGCTTTTGGTAAGAACCATAAATGAGACCGCGGAACATATGGAGGTATATCACGACGAAAAACGCAGATGCACCCGTCGAGTGCATATAACGTAGTAGCCAGCCATATTCGACATCACGCATGATGTATTCAATTGACGCAAAAGCTCCTTCCGCAGAAGGGTTGTAGCTCATGGTCAGCCAGATGCCTGTTAGTAGCTGGTTGACTAGTACCAGCATGGCAAGCGAGCCAAACAGGTACCAGAAGTTAAAGTTTTTCGGCATTGGGTATTCAGACAAATGCTTTTTATAAGCATTCATCACAGGCAGGCGTTTCTCGAACCAATTAAGCAAGTTTTCCATTACGCTGCTCCCTCATCGGCACCCACCAGAATACGCTTATCATTCAAATAAGTATAAGGCGGAACAACCAGATTAAGTGGTGCTGGTACACTCTGGAATACACGCCCCGCCATATCGAACTTCGAACCGTGACACGGACAGAAGAACCCAGATGTGACGCCCTCAACCTGTTCCCCAAAACTGTCTGGCAGATACGTTGGGGAGCAACCAAGATGCGTGCACAAACCCACAGCAACAAAAAGCTCAGGCTTTATGGAGCGGTAAGCGTTTTTAATATACTCAGGCTGCTGTGGTTCAAGAGACTCAGGATCGCGAAGCTTGTCGCCGATCTCATTCAATTGCTGTAAAGCAAGTTCGCTACGACGAACAATCCATACAGGCTTACCCTGCCAAATCACCCTGATTAATTGGCCTTCCTCAATTTTACTAATATCGACTTCGACCGGGGCTCCGGCAGCCTTTGCTTTGGCGCTAGGGTTCCAAGACTTAATAAAAGGTACAGCGACTGCTGCTGCACCCACACCACCAACCACAGCGGTTGATAGAGTCAGGAAACGGCGTCGGCCGGAATTAACTGGCGCATTGCTCATCCAACATTCTCCCATGTGCTCCCGCATGGATTTTTATAACTGTCCTTATGCGTCCCTGGAGCGTACGGCTAACTCAAAAAAATATTTATTACGTAGACGGCCTATTGATTATCTAAAGATAGCACAGGCATACGTGGCTTAAATGATAAGGAAAACCCCACTTTTTGACAAGATAAAGCTACTTTTTTGTAACAAATGTGAGGTATGCACCGTTTTTTTAACTAACTGCTAAAAAAGAAAAAATTCAGGGAAATATCAATATAAGGAAAGATGGAATAGAGGGAGAGATTGGGTGTATTGATCGGTGTAATGATTTGAATTTAGATAATAAAAAGCCTGGCAATAAGCCAGGCTTTTTGATCCATAGTTCCCGAATAGAATTCGGAAGCGAATTAACGCTTAGAGAACTGTGGACGACGACGTGCTTTACGTAGACCAACTTTCTTACGTTCAACCTTACGCGCGTCACGAGTGACGAAGCCAGCTGCACGAAGAGCAGGACGAAGAGTCTCATCGTATTCCATCAGTGCACGGGTAATACCGTGACGGATAGCACCAGCTTGACCAGAAATACCACCACCAGAAACAGTGATGTAAAGGTCTAGCTTTTCAGTCATTTCAACCAGCTCAAGTGGCTGACGAACAACCATACAAGCGGTTGGGCGACCGAAGTACTGCTCCAGCTCACGCTTGTTGATTACGATGTTACCGCTGCCCGGCTTGATGAATACACGAGCTGTAGAGCTCTTGCGACGACCAGTGCCGTAGTATTGTTCTGCCATTGTAATATCCCCTTAGATGTCCAGTACTTGCGGCTGTTGTGCCGCGTGCTTGTGCTCAGCGCCCGCGTAAACTTTCAGTTTACGGAACATTGCACGACCTAGAGGACCACGTGGCAACATACCTTTAACGGCAAGTTCGATGATCATTTCTGGTTTTTTCACTTGCAGCTTATCAAAGCTGATTGACTTGATACCACCAATGTAGCCAGAGTGGCTGTAGTAGATCTTGTCAGTGAATTTCGCACCAGTTACGGTTACTTTGTCCGCATTGATAACTACGATGTAGTCACCAGTGTCAACGTGCGGAGTGTACTCCGGCTTGTGCTTACCACGCAGACGAGATGCGATCTCAGTTGCGATACGGCCCAGAGTTTTACCTTCTGCGTCTACAATATACCAGTCGCGTTTTACGCTTTCTGGTTTAGCAACGAAAGTTTTCATGCTAATAATTACCCGATAATTAAAGATTTCACTTAAGGAGCTTTCGCTCCCACTGTATAAGAGCCCATTCAGCACCCCTTCGAGTGGTGGTTCCCTCGGCCTAAGCCTTTCAACAGTAACGGTGGGTCGCAGGATTATAAGGAAGGGTGGAGAAAAAATCACCTTTTTTTAAAAAAAAGTCGCGACTTTTTCTCTTAACTTGCCAGAAAAATTCCGTCATTAAACGAGGTATCGTTACGGGAGGTGCTCTAACGCCAAATAATCATGGCTTTGCATCTCCTTCAAACGCGAACAACAGCGCTTAAATTCAAAAGTTAGCCTCCCATCGACATACAGTGATTGCAGGGGTGCTTCGGCAGAAATGATAAGTTTTACATGTCTTTCGTAAAATTCATCAACCATTGCGATAAATCGCCTTGCTGCATCATCTTTTGACGCATCCATTTGCGGCACATTCGCCAAAAGCACTGTGTGGTACAGGCGAGCTAACTCAATATAGTCAGACTGACTTCTCGGGCTGTCACACAAAGTGGAGAAATCAAACTGCACCACCCCTTCTGCTTCGCGGATCGCATGCAAATTCCGATGATTGATTTCAATGTCACGTGCCTCAAAACAAGGCTCTGTCGCCAACTGGTAAAAGTAGTCTTTCAAATTCGAGTTGGCGGAATCGTCTAGCGGATAGTGGTAGATTTCTGCTTGCTCCAAAGTTCGAAGCCGATAATCCGTACCCGCATCAACATTAACAACATCACAATGTTGATTAATCAACGCGATAGCAGGAAGGAAGCGCGCGCGCTGCAAACCATTTCGATAGAGTTCATCCGGCACGATGTTCGACGTTGCGACCAAACAAATTCCACGGTCAAACAATGCTTCCATTAAGGTGCCAAGTATCATGGCATCGGTAATGTCAGAGACAAAGAATTCATCGAAACATAAGATGTGTGCTTCGTCGGCCAACTTATCCGCCACCTTCAGCAAAGGATCTTGCTGACCATCAAGCGCTTTGAGTTCATCATGGATGCGATGCATAAAGCGGTGAAAGTGCATGCGGATTTTTTTTTCAAATGGCAGACTTTCAAAGAAAGTATCAACAAGATAAGTCTTCCCTCGACCTACACCTCCCCAGAAATATAGCCCCTTCTCAGGTCGGGAAACTGGCTCTGCCTTTTTGAAAAAAGACGTTAAGAAACTTGGCTTTGATGTGGGCGTATTGGCGCGCTTTATCAGACGATGATACAAATCATCAAGCATCATCACTGCATGCTTCTGAGATGCATCTTCATAAAAATCTGGGCGCAGTAAATCATTTTTGTATTGTTCTAAAGGTGTCATTCCCTGAACCTAACGTATGCAAGTGACAATAAAGTTGTTCTCAAAATCAATAGTACCACGCGTAACTTTTGCCATGTATAGTAAAACTAGAGCATTAAGGGGTATGCCATTTCCTAATTACTCACCGCATGACGGAGAGAATTGCTTTAAGTCCAACCTGTTATAAAAAGTTAAGGAGCACTTATGGCTTGGATCAATACACTTGTTTTTGTGATCATCGGCGTTGTCATTGGCTTCATCATCGCCCGTTTGACCATGCGCGAAAACACGCAACAAAAAGATTTGAAAAAAGAACTCGATAAATCTCGCTATGAGCTGGAACAGTATCGCCAGGAGCTAGTTGACCACTTTGCGCAAAGTGCTGAACTGCTCGACAACATTTCACGCGACTACAGTAAGCTGTACCAACACATGGCGACGACGTCTTCAGAACTAATGCCGAACTTGCCGGATCAAGATAATCCATTTGCAAAGCGTATTAGCAAACTGTCAGAAGTCACCGAAGACAATGACACGGCGCAAGGTCCACCTAGAGACTACTCTGACGGCGCATCAGGCTTGCTCAAAGATGCAGAGAAAACGAGCAAGGCGAGCTAAGTAGATCACAGATTTACTCACTCAGAGCATTGAACTTTTTTGAACCACCCCCACTCTTAAAACGTACCTATTGAGGGGAGTGTGTATATGAAAAAAAAATCTTTGCTTACATTAAGTGCGCTTTCGTTAGCGCTCAGTACGACGTTCACAACCTTACCAGCCACGGCTGCACTACCCGCTGCCGTTGCTGGTGAGACTCTACCCAGCCTCGCGCCTATGCTTGAAACTGTCAGCCCTGCTGTTGTCAGTATTTCGGTAGAAGGTAGCCATGTATCAAAACAACGCATCCCTGAATCTTTCCGCTTCTTCTTTGGCCCTGAATTCGACGCAGAACAAACCCGTGAGAGACCTTTTCGCGGACTGGGATCGGGTGTCATTATTGATGCAAGTAAAGGCTACATCATCACCAATCACCATGTGATCGATGGCGCCAATAAAATTCTGGTTCAACTCCATGATGGACGCGAATACGATGCCGAACTAATTGGCAGCGATAGCATGTCAGACGTGGCGTTACTGAAACTAGAAAAGGCAGAGAATCTCACTGAAATAACTTTTTCTGACTCCGACGGCCTGCGCGTGGGCGATTTCGCTATCGCGATTGGTAACCCTTTCGGGCTAGGACAAACCGTCACCTCGGGGATCATTTCTGCGCTAGGCCGCAGCGGCCTAAATCTTGAAAACTTTGAGAACTTCATCCAAACCGACGCAGCAATAAACAGCGGCAACTCTGGTGGTGCCTTGGTCAACCTCAATGGTGAACTCATCGGTATCAATACAGCGATTCTCGGCCCGAATGGCGGAAACGTCGGTATTGGTTTCGCTATCCCCGTTAACATGGTCAAAAACCTTGCTGAACAGATTCTCGAGTTCGGTGAAGTTAAACGTGGCGTGCTTGGGGTGCAAGGTGGAGAGCTGACTTCTGAACTGGCTGAAGCGTTTGGTTATGAAACCAATCATGGTGCCTTTGTCAGCCAAGTCATTCCTGACTCTGCAGCAGAAAAAGCAGGGTTAGAAGCGGGCGACATTATCGTTTCGGTCAACGGCAAAGATATTCGTACCTTTGGCGAGTTACGCGCAAAAGTGGCGACTCTCGGTGCTGGCAAAAAAGTAAAACTCGGTATTATCCGTGACGGAAAAGATCAAACTGTCACTGCTGAGCTTAAAGAAGCAACGCTCGCAAAAGCCAATGCTGAAACACTGCATGAAGCTTTAAAAGGAGCCCGCCTAGAGAATTTCTCTGAAGGTAAGCTCAGTGGCGTGCGTGTTGCAAGCGTAGAGAAAGACTCAGTGGCTGCTCGCTATGGACTCAAAGTGGGTGATGTGATTGTTGGACTGAATCGCGACAAAGTGAAAAATCTTGGTGATTTCCGCAAGCAACTCGAAAGCAAACCTAGTGTTCTTGCTTTGAATGTTATTCGTGATGGCGCGAGCATGTACCTCGTTATTCGCTAATTTAGTCGTCATAAAACAGGAGCCTGATGTTATCAGGCTCCATGTTAACGCATCGTCAATCTCTACTCTTGTCCACATTTCAATGGTATGCTCGTCGTTTTGAATAGTGGCGATTTTGAGGAGTGGCATGCTAGCTTTTTGGGCACGTTCTGTGGTTTACGGTATCGTAGTGGCCGCCGTTTTACTGCTAACACTTCCTTCATTGCGAACCGGCCAATTGGTCACTGACGCAACCCTTGCCCAGTTTGAACCTGAGGCCTCGTTACTCTCCTACAATTACGCCGTCCGTCGTGCCTCCCCTGCCGTTGTTAATATTTATACTCGTCGCTATAGCAATGAGAACCGACTCCAGCTCAATGCCGAGGGACTAGGCTCCGGCGTGATCATGAGTGACAAGGGTTATATCGTCACTAACTACCATGTTGTTGCACGTGCAGACCAAATTATTGTCGCTCTCCAAGATGGTCGAATTAGCACAGCGCAGCTTGTTGGCAAAGATCAACGTACCGATCTTGCCGTGGTGAAAATCGATCTCGACAGCTTACCCGTCATTCCATTTAACGAAAGTTATGACCCAGCGGTCGGCGATGTGGTGCTGGCGATTGGTAACCCTTACAACCTCGGACAAACCACCACATTTGGCATTATCTCTGCGACGGGCCGCCCAGGCATGAGCTTTAATCGTCAGCAAGATTTTCTTCAAACAGATGCCGCGATTAACAAAGGAAACTCTGGTGGTGCCTTGGTCAATAGTCGCGGAGAGTTAGTCGGAATTAATACCGCCTCTTTCCAACAAGCCACAGACACCGACACCTATGGAATCTCCTTCGCCATTCCTTATTCGCTGACCGTCAAAGTGATGCAAAAACTGATTGCTGATGGACGAGTGATCCGCGGTTATATCGGGGTGGAAGGACGTGAGGTTAATCCCGTGATGGCAAGGTTGCTAGATGCGGAGCAATTACGTGGCGTGTTAGTGGCCAGCACTGAGCCTAATGGCCCCGCTGATCGCTCTGGTCTCAGGGTCAATGACTTGATCATTGAAATTGATAATCAGCCTATAGGCAGTTTCCGCAGCGCACTCGATGTCGTTGCCGACAATCGTCCAGGATCGAAAGTGCCATTCA
This sequence comes from Enterovibrio calviensis DSM 14347, assembly GCF_000621165.1. Taxonomy (GTDB): domain Bacteria; phylum Pseudomonadota; class Gammaproteobacteria; order Enterobacterales; family Vibrionaceae; genus Enterovibrio; species Enterovibrio calviensis. The sequence continues at coordinate 204,578 of NZ_JHZA01000009.1, forward strand.
AAGTGATCAGAGAAGGTCAGCCTATGGAGCTCATTGTCACCATTGGTGAAGAACCGACGCTTTGAGGTTCTCGCCTTAAGTAACGACAATACGGAATTGCGATAATGCAAAAAGGTCACCTCTCGGTGACCTTTTGTCGTTTAGCCTACTACAAACCTCAAATGGGTTTAATCGCTAAAACGCTCGATTTGTACGCCCAACTTTTGAAGCTTATCTTCAATATGTTCGTAGCCACGATCGATATGATAGATACGATCAACAACCGTTTCGCCGTTAGCGATGGCACCGGCAATCACAAGGCTAGCAGAAGCGCGCAGATCAGTAGCCATAACTTGAGCACCACTTAAGCCGTCACAATCGCCACAGATCACTGTGTTGCCTTCAATCTCTGCGTGTGCGCCCATACGTTGCAATTCAGGCACATGCATAAAACGATTTTCAAAAATCGTTTCCGTGATAATACCCGTTCCTTTAGCCATCAAGTTCAACAGCGTAAACTGCGCTTGCATGTCGGTCGGAAAACCAGGGTGAGGCGCGGTACGAATATTAACGGCTTTAAGCTCGCGATCTGTCATGTCGAGTGAGATCCAGTCATCGCCAGATTCCACCAGCGCGCCAGCTTCTTCCAATTTCGCCAATACAGCTTCAAGTAACTTAGGAGACGTATTGCGGCATAGGATCTTACCGCCAGAAACCGCAGCACCAACTAAGAACGTGCCCGTTTCAATGCGATCGGCAACAACTTCATGATAGCCACCACCTAGACGTTCAACACCTTCAATGGTAATTGCGTCAGTGCCAGCACCAGTGATTTTCGCACCCAGCATGTTGAGGAATTTCGCACAATCAACGATTTCAGGCTCTCGTGCAGCATTTTCTATGACTGTCGTGCCTTCCGCTAGCGTTGCAGCACACATGATGGTTACCGTGGCACCTACGCTCACTTTATCCATCACAATGTGCGCACCTTTGAGGCGACCATCAACGTGAGCTTTCACATAGCCTTCATCAAGCGTGATTGTCGCGCCGAGTTGCTCAAGTCCATGAATGTGTAAATCGACAGGACGTGCACCAATCGCACAACCACCTGGCAATGACACTTCACCTTTACCGAAACGAGCAACTAACGGACCCAACGCCCAAATCGATGCACGCATGGTTTTTACTAGGTCATAAGGTGCGCAGTATTCAGTAATATTGCTCGCATCTACATGAACAGAGCCATTACGCGATACTTTTGCGCCCAAGCGAGAAAGCAACTCCATAGAGGTGTCGATATCGCGCAATTTTGGGACATTGGCAACTTCTACTGGCTCTTCCGCCAATAGTGCAGCAAATAAAATAGGTAATGCGGCGTTTTTGGCACCAGATATTGTGACTTCACCACGAAGTGGGCCACCACCGTGAACACGGAATTTTTGCATGCTGTTCCTCGTGAACTTATAGCGGTTGCATCAGTTTCTTGTCGCGAGCCCACTCAGCAGGGGTCATCGCTTTGATGCTAAGAGCATGGATAGCGTTTGTTCTAATCTGCTCCATCAAAGGCCCGTAGATGGTTTGTTGTTTTTTGACGCGTGACATACCGTCAAAGATGTCACCGACAGCAACTACTTCAAAGTGACTTCCATCGCCTTTGACGTGAATTTCGTCCAAGGACAAGGCTTCTTCAAGCAGCGCTTTAATTTCTGTTGGTTCCACAATTATTCCCCGCGAACCGATGAGGTATCATCAGTAAAAAGACTTTCCACATTGCTCAGTTGTAACAACACCTTCAATTGTGAAGGTGTATTACTGAGTATCAGCGTTTGCTGATTCACTTTGAGCTGTTGCTGCAAATGCAACAACATTGCCATTCCGGCCGAATCTACGCGCTTGACCAAAGACAAATCCAAGGTGACATGAGAGTCGCTTGGCAGCCATTCTGCGCGCCGGCTCCAAAATGGAGGAACTGTGTCACGATCAAGCTCCCCTGACAAGCAGTAATCGCCATTTATGCGCTTTTCAAACGCAAGCTGTTCGCTCACGATTCGCTCTCTTCTTTGGTGATCGGCGCTTTCGAACGCTCAATCAATTCTTGAGCTACGGCTTCTACCCCGTTCTTGCGCAATTGACCGCTCCATTCACTCGCTTTCGTGTTCAGCATGCTGACACCTTCAACCTGAACATCAAAACCCTGCCATTCCTTAGTTTTGCGATTTTTACGCAATTTAAAATCTAAGCGAATAGGTGGTCGGGATTTATCGACAATATCCACACGCACCGAGACAACTGAACGGTTTTTAGCGATATCCTTTGGCTGCTCTACTGTCACTTCCTGATCGGTGTATTGCGTCAGGATTTGTGCATAAGACATCACCAAGTAGTCATAAAATGCTTCGGTGAATAAATCACGTTCTTCTTTGCTCGCCTTTTTGGCTTGCGGCCCAAGTACATTCAACGCAGCGTAGCGCACATTGATATACGGCATTAACTCTTCTTTGACGACATCACGCAACAGTTCAGGATTTGCCTGATACGCGTCTTTATCATCTTTCAAGCGGCTGAACGCATTGTCAGCCACACCGTCGATCAAGGTGTAAGGATTAGTGGCATCAATTGTTCGCGCCATCACGGCACTCGTCGCCATCATACTGACAACCGCTAGCACCGCTGTGATCCATTTTTTCATACTTGATTACTCCTTCGAATCCCCAACGCTATACAGGAATTGACCAATCAGATCTTCTAAGACCATTGCTGAACGTGTGTCTTCTAATAAATCACCGTCTTGCAGCAACTCAATGTCCTCATCAATAAAGCCAGGACGGATACCAATGTACTGCTCTCCCAGTAAACCGGATGTCAAAATGGAGGCCGAACTGGTTTCAGGGAAGTATCCGTATTGACGGTCGATTTCCATAATGACCGACGGCACGTAATCAGGCACAGTCAAGTTGATACTAGTAACACGACCGACAACCACGCCCCCGACTTTCACTGGCGAGCGAACTTTCAATCCGCCAATATTCTCGAACTGTGCCTCCAGACGATAATGATCGGTGCGAGAGAAACTCTTCACATCGGCCACTTGGAAGATCAACAGTAGAACCGCAACGAGCCCAACAATGACAAACGTGCCAACCCAGAATTCTGTTTTTCGATTTTGTTGCATTTAGTTAGCTCCCAAACATCAGTGCTGTGAGGATAAAATCCAATCCCAACACTGCTAAAGACGAATGCACGACAGTACGTGTTGTTGCTCGGCTGATCCCTTCTGACGTGGGGATAGCATCGTAGCCATTGAATAAGGCAATCCAGGTAACAGTAATGGCAAACACCAAACTCTTAATAAATGACTGCCCAATGTCATAACCCAGTTCGACCGATGACTGCATCACAGACCAGTAGCTTCCGTAATCAATCCCTTTCCAATCAACCCCAACGAGTTGACCACCCCAAATCCCGACAATCATAAAAATCATGGTCAGAAGCGGCATGGAGATCACGCCAGCCCAAAAGCGCGGTGCAACCACTCGACGCAGTGGGTCAACCGCCATCATTTCCAGACTCGACAGTTGCTCAGTGGTTTTCATCAACCCAATTTCAGCGGTTAACGCAGAACCTGCTCGGCCCGCAAATAACAGTGCCGTGACCACAGGACCAAGTTCACGTAGTAGAGACAACGCAACCATTTGGCCTAGGGAACTCTCAGCGCCAAAATCAGCAAGCACTAAGTAGCCTTGTAAACTCAGCACCATGCCAATAAACAAGCCCGAAACCATGATGATCGCAAGCGAACGTACGCCAACGGAATAAAGCTGGGTAACGAGCAATGGAAACATTTTTTTGGGCTGTGGCTTGCCAATCAACGCACCCAATAACACGAAGGTGGCGCGACCCATTGTTCGCGACACCGCCATCGTACGCGCACCCAGGTCTTGAACTAGGTTAACAATCACGAAAATAACTCCTGTGTGATGTCTTGGGCTGGATACCTAAATGGCACAGGGCCATCGGCATCTCCTTTAAGAAATTGACTGACTCTAGGATCAGGATTGTCACGCAGTGATTGAGGAGAACCTGACGCAATGATCTTGCCATCGGTCAGCAGATAAACGTGATCAGCGATGCTCATTACTTCCGGCACATCGTGAGAAACAACGATGGCGGTCAGTCCTAATGCTTGGTTGAGGTTTCGAATCAAGGATACCAATACACCCATAGTGATCGGGTCCTGCCCCACAAACGGCTCATCAAACATAATCAGCTCGGGATCAAGCGCAATCGCTCTTGCTAAAGCGGCTCTTCTCGCCATGCCACCGGATAAGCTGCTTGGCATCAAATCAGCAGCACCACGCAAGCCAACAGCTTCAAGTTTCAATAGCACAATGGTTTTGATTAAGGCTTCAGATAATTCGGTGTGCTCGCGCAAAGGAAAGGCAACATTATCAAACACCGTCATGTCGGTGAACAGTGCACCCGACTGAAAAAGCATACTCATGCGTTTGCGCACGTCATACAGTTTGCTGCGAGAAAGGGTGGGAATATTGTGTCCAGCAAACTCGATAGTACCGCTATCAGGTGGCAGTTGGCCGCCAATCAAACGCAGTAACGTAGTTTTTCCAATTCCCGATGGCCCCATGATGGCGGTCACTTTGCCAACAGGAACCGTCAAGCTCACGTCATCAAATATCAAGCGCTCTCCGCGAGAGAAACTCAGGCTATTGATTTCAACCAGATTATTTTTTGTCATCGATGGCCTTTGATATTAACGTCCTTGAATGTTAAACGGTGGATCATAAGGGGATCGAAAGTGCAAAACAAGCAATTGAACAGTATTCATTTGCAATTTCTCAGTAAGAAAACTGTCAATTTCCTTGATAGCCTTTGTCTTCTTATATATGCACCTTATTGAACAGAGATCACTCAACCAGTTAGGGTAGATAATTCCAGCACCAAACGCGTGATTTGGAACGCATTTTCAACCGTTTTTGTGATCTACAGTAGCTTAATAGAACCACGTATTCTTCTTCACTATCCTCTCAAGTCATAAACCAGTCGCAACTATCATGCCGTTTCCCTTCACATTTACTCAATTAGCAGTCAAAATTACTTTTTTGATTCTTCCGCTGTATCTCTATCAAAGGTAATAAAATGTTTGAAGCGACCGCCATTCTCGTCGTTGGCTTGTGTTTGTTGGTATGGAGTGCCGACCGACTTGTCTACGGTGCTGCCGCTCTAGCTCGTAATGTTGGGATCTCACCGCTTGTTATCGGTATGACCATTCTAGCGATGGGTAGTTCAGCCCCAGAAATGGTGGTATCGGCAACCGCTGCGTTGAGCGGCAAAACTGACACCGCTGTAGGTAACGTGCTCGGTTCAAACATTGCTAACATTGCACTTATCTTGGGTGTCACTGCGCTGATCAAACCGCTTGCGATAAGTTCAGGAATTCTTCGTCGCGAACTCCCACTGATGATGGGCGTTACCGTTATTGCTGGCGCAATGCTGTGGGACAATTACCTTGGCTTCTATGAAGGCATTACGTTAGTGGTTCTATTTGTCCTCTTCCTCCTCATTATGATGAAGTTTGGTAAAGAGAGTGACAACGAAGACCCGATGCTAAACGAGCAAGAAGCTGAAATTCCTAAAGGCGTCAGTAATATGTCTGCAGCCATTTGGGTCGTCATTGGCTTGGTGCTTCTGATTTTCAGTGCAGACATGGTCGTTGGTTCCGCCGTAACAATTGCCAAATCCTTCGGCATGAGCGACTTAGTTATCGGCCTTACGATTGTGGCCATTGGCACAAGCCTTCCTGAACTCGCGGCATCCGTTGCGGGTGTTTTGAAAGGTGAAGACGATTTAGCGGTCGGTAACATTATCGGCTCAAACATCTTCAATATTTTGGCCGTCATGGGCATTCCCGCACTGCTTGCACCATCAAGCCTGAATCCTTTGGCGATGAGTCGCGATTTCTATGTCATGCTTGCGTTATCTGTTCTGCTTTTCTTGTTTGCTGCGGGTCGAAACCGAACCATCAAGCGCTGGGAAGGTATTGCACTGCTAGTCTGCTTTGTGGGCTACCAAGGCTTTCTATTCACTAACATCGCATCCTGATCGGATTATCTATGACTGACTTTGATTTTCGCCAGGCCGGCATTACAACGTTAAACATTGAACTTGATGCGATTGCTCAGCTTGAGCAATACATCAACCAAGATTTCGAGCAAGCATGCCAACTCATCCAGCAAGCGACCGGAAAGGTCGTGGTGATGGGGATGGGGAAATCGGGTCACATTGGTAATAAGATTGCGGCGACGCTGGCTAGCACGGGCACGCCGTCGTTTTTTGTTCACCCCGGAGAAGCCAGTCACGGTGATTTAGGGATGATCGAGAAAGGCGATGTGGTCTTGGCCATTTCAAACTCAGGTGAAGCGTCTGAAATCATCACCTTACTTCCCGTAGTCAAACGCCGCGGGATCACGCTGATCACCATGACAGGCAACCCATCATCGACCATGGCACGTCTAGCGCAGGTTAATCTGTGTATCAAAGTGCCAAAAGAAGCTTGCCCTATCGGACTTGCACCTACATCAAGTACAACAGCCACACTGGTCATGGGTGATGCGCTAGCTATCGCTCTCATGCAGGCCAAGGGCTTCACCGCTGATGATTTTGCACTATCCCATCCAGGTGGCGCGTTAGGACGAAAATTACTACTGCGCATTTCCGATGTCATGCATTCAGGCGATAAGCTGCCAGTTGTCTCACCTGATGACACTGTTCGAGACGCATTGCTAGAGATCTCAGCGAAAGGACTAGGTATGGCAGCCATCGTCGAGCATGATGGTACCTTGAGCGGTATCTTCACAGACGGTGATTTGCGTCGCCTACTCGACCAGCGCCTTGATCTACACACCACCCTAATTGGCGATGTCATGGGCAAGAACCCAACGTCCGTCAGTGCGGACTTGCTCGCGGCCGAAGGGCTAAAGCAAATGGAAGAAAGAAAAATCAACGGACTACTGGTCACAGAAGATTCACGTCTTATCGGTGCACTCAACATGCATGATCTTCTTAAAGCAGGTGTTATGTAATGCAAACTGAAACGCTATATGGCCCAGTTCCTACTGAGATTGTCGAGCGATCGGCATCGGTGAAACTGCTTATCTGCGATGTAGATGGCGTGTTCTCTGATGGTCGCATCTACATGGGTAATGATGGCGAAGAACTAAAAGCTTTCCACACTCGTGATGGCTATGGCATTAAGTCGCTGATGGCGGCCGGTGTCGAAATTGCCATCATCACTGGGCGTAAATCCGCTATCGTTGAGCGAAGAATGTCAGCGCTTGGCATCAATCACATCTATCAAGGTCAAGACGATAAAGCGTCGGCTTACCAAGACCTTGTGGCGAAATTGGGCATCCCTGCGGAACACACCGCGTATATTGGTGACGATCTCATTGATTGGGCGGTCATGTCTCAAGTCGGTGTATCCTTTTGCGTTCAAGATGGTCATCCACTACTTGCACAACGTGCAAGTTGGGTAACGCGCACACCAGGTGGCTATGGCGCAGTGCGAGAGGTCTGTGATCTGATTCTTGAGGCGCGTGGTGAACTCGATGCGCACAAAGGGCTTAGCATATGACACTGCAACGTTTAGGTGTGGTGATCTTGCTTGCTGTGTGCGGTTATGCAGGCTATTACCTGCTCAACCAGCACTACTGGCAAGATGAAGTACAAATTACACCTGATGCGGAAAAACCCCTGTTCACTGCAGAGAACGTCAAATCGACATCCTATACAGAACAAGGTATTCGCAGCTACACATTGGATTCAACACATCTCGAGCATTATCAACAACTAGACGAAACCCACTTCAATGAACCCGTACTATGGACCTATAGTAACGGCACAGAAGAAGAATGGCGTATGAGTTCTGAGTTCGCCATTCTTGAGAATAACCATATTCTGGTGATGACAGGTCGTGTAAGGATCTTTAACCTGTTGCCAGATGCACAAATTAAAGTTGTCACTACTGAGAAACTTACCCTCGATCTTTCGTCTCGTGATTTCTGGTCAGACACAGAGACTGAAATCACAGGAACGGGATTACAAACTCGAGGCCTCAGGGCAAAAGGCAATTTTGGCTCCCATCAGATGGAACTGATTGAACAAGTGAAGAGCAGGTATGAAACAAAAACGAACTAAATTCTTTGCCATCTTGCTAATGCTGGTTTCAAGTAACGCACTAGCTTTGTCAACAGACGCTGAGCAGCCTATTTACATTGATTCTGACTCGCAAAATCTCGACATGACCACCAATACGGTTATTTTTACGGGGAATGTCTACCTACGTCAGGGCTCAATTCGCCTAAACGCAGATAAAGTGGTTGTCACTCGACCTTCGGGCGAAGAAGGCGCAGAGATCATCGACGCGTATGGCAAACCTGCGACGTTTGAGCAGACCATGGATGACGGCAAAAAGATCAACGGTGAAGCGTTTGATCTTCGCTACGAAACCATCAAAAGCTTTTTGACCATGACAAATAAAGCGGTATTGACCCAAGAAGGCGGGAATCAGGTTGAAGGTCAGAAGATCACCTACAACATTGAGAAACAGCTTCTCGTTGCAGAAAGTGATGAAAGCAGCCGAGTGACAACGGTTTTACAACCACAAACCAAACAAGATAAGAACTAACTCTGAATGGCCATACTAACCGCTAAAAATCTCGCGAAAAGCTACAACGGACGCAAAGTGGTCACTGACGTAAGCCTAGAAGTAAAGTCTGGTGAAATAGTCGGTCTACTCGGGCCAAATGGTGCAGGTAAAACCACCTCTTTCTACATGATCGTCGGTCTCGTCGCTCGCGATGAAGGTACCATTCAGATAGATGATTTGGATATCAGCATTCAACCCATGCATAACCGTTCTCGCATGGGTATCGGCTACTTACCTCAAGAAGCGTCTATTTTCCGCAAGCTCAGTGTTTACGACAATCTAATGGCCGTACTTGAGACACGCTCTGACCTATCAAAAGAAGAGAAACAGGATAAAGCTGAGGACTTGCTCGACGAGTTCAACATTCAGCATATTCGCAACAACATGGGTATGTCATTGTCAGGTGGTGAGCGTCGACGTGTCGAAATTGCACGAGCGCTAGCCGCAAATCCAAAGTTTATTCTACTGGATGAACCGTTTGCCGGTGTTGACCCGATCTCGGTTATCGATATCAAGAAAATCATTGAACATCTTCGCGATCGTGGTTTGGGAGTATTAATTACCGATCATAACGTTCGTGAAACACTCAGTGTCTGTGAGCACGCCTATATTGTGAGTCAAGGCCACTTGATTGCGCACGGTACTCCTGATGAAGTGCTCAACGATGAGCATGTAAAACGAGTCTATCTAGGCGACCAGTTCAGACTATAGTTATAAGAGTTCGGTTGGCGAACGACCAAATAGATACGCACTGACAAAATAATTAGGAAAGGTGCCAGAATCACTATGAAACCCTCGCTTCAGCTAAAGCTTGGCCAACAACTTGCGATGACGCCACAATTGCAGCAGGCAATCCGCCTTTTGCAATTGTCGACGCTCGATCTGCAACAAGAAATCCAGGAAGCGTTGGAAGCTAACCCTCTCCTAGAGCAGGATGAATCAACAGATAACGCTGATGGAGAGAGTGATCAGGCGTATGACGGTGATGACAACGTCAGTGCATCCGCTGAAAGCAAGCAAGACACCTTAGACAGCTCTGATGCCATGGAGCAGCACGAGATGCCAGAAGATCTTCCCGTCGATACAACATGGGATGATATGTACAGCGCTAACACGGGCAGTACCGGAATCGCGCTCGGTGATGATATTCCGGTGTATCAGGGAGAAACCACAGAAACCCTTTATGATTACCTGATGTGGCAAGTTCAGCTCACTCCGTTTACGGAAGTCGACCTTGCCATTGCCACCGCCATCATTGATGCAGTCGATGACAAAGGGTATCTCACCGTCACCAGTGAAGACATTCTCGAAAGTATGGGTGCGGAAGACGATGACATTGAACTCGACGAAGTCGAAGCCGTCCTAAAACGCGTTCAGCAGTTTGACCCTCTCGGTGTTGCATCTCGCTCCTTACAAGAATGCTTGTTGATTCAACTCGCCGCATTTGCCGAAGATACGCCTTGGCTTGCCGAAGCGCGCATGGTGCTGAAAGAGCACATGAACTCGTTGGCGAATCGTGACTTCAGACAAATCATGAAAGAAAGCAAACTTCGTGAGCCTGAACTCAAAGAAGTCATGCAACTGATCCATACCCTTGAGCCTCGCCCTGGTAACCTCATTGTGACCAATGAGGCCGAATATGTGATTCCCGATGTGTCCGTGCTTAAAGATCGCGGAAAGTGGGTCGTCAACATCAACCCTGATAGCGTGCCACGTCTCAAGGTAAATCAACAATACGCCGCATTGACCAAGAACGGTTGTAGCGCAGCAGATAGCCAGTTTATCCGCAGCCATTTGCAAGACGCTAAGTGGCTAATAAAAAGCTTAGAAAGCCGAAATGAAACCTTACTAAAAGTTGCGCGTTGTATTGTCGAACATCAACAAGACTTTTTTGAATACGGCGAAGAAGCGATGAAGCCCATGGTATTGAACGACATCGCTATGGCTGTGGAAATGCACGAATCGACAATATCTCGGGTTACCACCCAAAAATACATGCATACCCCACGGGGTATCTTTGAACTGAAATACTTCTTCTCGAGCCATGTCAGCACAGACAATGGCGGTGAATGCAGCTCTACGGCAATTCGCGCTCTGGTCAAGAAGTTGGTTGCAGCCGAAAATCAGGCTAAGCCACTCAGCGACAGCAAGATTGCCACACTGTTGGCGGAACAAGGGATTCAGGTAGCACGGCGAACCATCGCTAAATATCGAGAATCTCTGGGTATTTCCCCGTCAAATCAGCGTAAACGCCTCATTTAGGCGTCCAATCAAAAGGAAGATGTTTATGCAAATCAATCTCACCGGTCACCACGTAGAGATCACCGACGCCCTTAGGGAATATGTGACAACCAAGTTTGATAAGCTGGAACGATTTTTTGATCACATCAATAACGTTCACGTCGTACTTAACGTCGAAAAACTCCAACAGATTGCTGAAGCGACCCTGCATGTAAACAATGGCGAGATATTCGCAAAAGCAGATTCAGAGAACATGTACGCAGCCATCGACTCGCTGACAGACAAGCTGATAAAGCAATTAAATAAACATAAAGAAAAGATGAATCACCATTAATCATGGAACTTAAAGAAGTACTCAATTTGGACTGCACCAAAAGTGCAGTCCTTTGTTCAAGTAAGAAACGTGCACTTGAACTTATCAGCGAACTCGCTGCGTCTAAATTGGATCAAAACCCACAGAAACTCTTTGAGTGCATGCTGGGCAGAGAGAAGATGGGAAGTACGGGTATAGGGAATGGGATAGCCATTCCCCATGGCCGTATTTTCAACAGCGACCATGCTGTCGGCGTATTAATCCAATGTGAAGAGCCCATTGAATTCGACGCCATTGACAACCAGCCTGTGGATTTGTTGTTTGCGCTTCTCGTCCCTGACGACCAGTGTAAAGAGCATTTAAAGACCTTGTCTCTGATTGCTCAAAAGCTGGGTGACAAGCAGGTCTGCCGTCAGTTACGTCATGCAAGCTCAGATCAAGAGCTTTACGACATCATCACTGGATAACACCACAGGGACACATCATGCAGTTAAAAATCGTCAGTGGTCGTTCAGGGTCAGGAAAATCTGTTGCGCTTCGTGTGCTAGAAGATCTTGGCTACTACTGCGTTGATAACCTTCCTGTTGACCTACTGCCTCAGTTTGTTGCGGCTCAAAATGGCGACGACAGCTTAATCGCCGTCAGCATTGATATCCGCAATATGCCAGCCGATCCAGAAGAAATCACGCAAACACTGGCAAAACTGCCTGCTGATGTGGATGTCGATATCTTCTTTCTTGATGCGGATGACAACGAACTCATCAAGCGCTTTAGCGAAACAAGACGCTTACATCCATTGTCACGAAACAACCTCTCTCTTGAGCAAGCCATCTGCCAAGAAAAGCGGTTATTAACCCCGTTAAAAGAGCGCGCTGATAAAGTCATCAATACTTCCAAGCATTCCATCCATGATCTCAGTGAAGCCGTTCGCGCACTGGTGCTAGGCCGAACTAATCGCGATTTAGTCATGGTCTTCGAATCATTTGGTTTTAAGCATGGATTGCCATCAGATGCAGACTTTGTGTTTGATGTTCGCTTTCTGCCAAACCCACATTGGGAACCTGCTCTTCGCCCTCTGACTGGCCTCGATGAACCCGTTAAAATGTTTCTCGCCGCACAGCAAGACGTCGCAATGCTCATCGCTCAAGTCAAAAGCTTCCTTGAGTCTTGGCTCCCTTCTCTCGAAAAAAATAACCGCAGCTACCTCACCGTCGCCATTGGTTGCACGGGAGGCCAGCATCGTTCCGTCTACATCGCGCAATTCCTTGCGGACTATTTCGCCGCCCACCATCACCAAGTACAAATACGACACCGCACGCTTGAAGGGAATATATGACACAAGTCAGTAAAGAAGTTTTGATCCGAAATCGACTCGGTCTTCATGCACGCGCAGCGGTAAAACTGGTGGAAATGGCGCAGAGCTATGATGCAGAAGTGATGATTTCCAAAGATGATCAAACGGTCACCGCTGACAGCGTAATGGCCATTTTACTGCTCGACTCCAGTCAAGGTGAGCAAATCATCGTATCCGCTGAAGGCCAGCAAGCGCAGCAAGCACTAGACGCGGTGACTGGATTAATCGAAGCCGGATTTGATGAAGAAAACTAATGAAAGATCTCATCGTAAACTTCGCCTCAACGCTTAGCATTGCTTCTTGCCAACAAAACGAAAAAGACAGCCCTCTCAGATTGCGTTAATATTCATGTCATTGCGCTACTCGCCGTTACACGGATATATCCATGGCAGAGAATTACGAAGTAGAACCATCCAGCCAGACCCATCAAACCTTACAGGAAGTTAGCCGCGCCCTCGAAAACGGTATGTTTGTCCACGTTCGCCGAATGCTGGAAGACATGGAACCCGAGGATATCGCACATCTTCTTGAGGCCTCTCCACCAAAGAGCCGTTTAGTTCTTTGGCAATTGACCGACCCTGAAGAACAAGGCGAGATCCTCGAAGAGCTTTCAGAAGATGTGAAAGATGGGATCATGGTGCGTATGCAGCCTGAGCAGCTTGCTGCTGCCACAGAAGGCATGGACACCGATGATGTTGCGTATCTACTGCGAAGCTTGCCAGACCGCGTCTCTCAAGACGTTCTGGCGCAAATGGATATCCAAGACCGAGATCGTGTTCAACAAGCGCTAGCGTATCCAGAAGATACCGCGGGCGGCATGATGAACACCGACGTGGTGACCATTCGTTCCGACGTCACCGTGGATGTTGTATTGCGCTATCTGCGCATGAAAGGCGAGTTGCCGGAAGCGACCGATACCCTGTATGTGGTTGATGAAAATAGTCGTCTTATTGGCTCTCTTCCTATTACTGCGTTGATCACCTCACAACCAGACACAGAGATCCTCGACATCATGGAAGACGCTGATGAAGCGATTCCAGTGGACATGGATGACAGCGATATCGCCAGCCTCTTTGAACGACGTAACTGGGTATCAGCACCCGTTGTGGATGAAGAGCAACATCTGGTTGGACGTATCACTATCGATGACGTGGTTGATATCATCCGTGAAGACGCAGAACACTCAATGATGAGTATGGCGGGTTTGGACGATGAAGAAGATACCTTCGCGCCCGTCCTCAAATCTGCACGCAGCCGAAGCGTTTGGCTCGGCGCTAACGTGCTCGCAGCCCTTGCCGCGGCTTCAGTTTCCAACTTATTCGAAAACACGCTGGACCAAATGGCGGCCATTGCCGTTCTGATGACTATCGTCCCATCAATGGGTGGCGTAGCAGGTAACCAAACCGTGGCTTTGGTGATCCGTGGTTTAGCTGTAGGCCATATCGGTGACTCCAACACCCGCTGGCTGTTAAACAAAGAAGCGCTGGTTGGCCTACTTAATGGTGTCATCTGGGCGTGTATTATTGGTGGCGTTGTCGTGTTGTGGAAAGGGAGCTGGATGCTGGGCGCGATCATTGCCGCAGCGATGCTCACCAACCTAGTGATCGCAGGCATTGCAGGTGTGACTGTACCTATTTTACTCAAGAAAATGAAAATTGACCCCGCCCTTGCCGGTGGGATGGCACTGACCACCATTACGGATATGGTCGGCCTTTCCGTCTTCCTTGGATTGGCAACACTGTTTTTAGTGTGATGCGTTCAAAGTCGAAACAAAGAACCTCCCTCGGGAGGTTTTTTTATGCCCTAGTTCATCCTAATGACACAAGACTTTGGCTTTATACCCAAGCAACCTGAAGATGCAGGATTCAGGTTGCTTGGGTATATAAGGAGCGGTTTGCATCGCTGCGAACCCATTCTAATGGTTCAGACAATACGCCCAACATCTTCAAGGTTTTAAGCATCCTATCTTATCTGGACAATCAAAAGTTAGACACTATTCTTAATGCAGTAAAAGTAGAATAAACGGTCAGAATATTGGTACAGGAGTTAATAATGTTCTTGCAATCCATCCATAATTATCGGGCCGTCGCTATTATTGCTATCGTCATGAGTCATTCATACGTTTATGGCCTTGAGGATACAACGGGATTTGTTACGGTTTTAAAGAACATTCTAACTGGCGGAACCGCTCTTTTTGTTTTCATCTCCGGCTACATGTTTCATCATATCTTTTATAAAAGGTATAAATATAAGTCCTTCATGAAAGGGAAATTCGAAAGAATTATCGTTCCCTACTTAATCCTTACCACCTGCGCTATCACCCTTGTCTATGTTATCAAGTCTGGTTTTTTCTCTCCTGATGCAGATTTTCATAGGATTGTTTTTTTCTCACCCGAAGACAGTACCTTTGCAACGACTATCAAGTATTACCTGACAGGGCGGATGCTTACTGCTTACTGGTATATCCCGTTTGCGGTACTTCTTTTTCTCGCGTCGCCTCTTCATTTCAAATTCATACAACTACCAAAGCGCACTCAGATTATTTTAATTGCTATTTTCTCTGCAATATCACTCTTTGTTCATCGCTCTTACGAAAACATTAACCCTATTCAAATGCTGGTTTATTTTACGCCATTCTATTTGGTCGGCATTTACATTTCCTTATACCGAGAGGAAGTAAATAAGCACTGTGGCATGAAAGCAACCGTGTTTTTGATTATGGCTTTGGCACTTGCCTTCTATCAGTATGTTTTAGGGCATGAAGGCAGTTATTCAAAGGATGTTTTCGAATACGGCGGCATTGACATTATGTTTATACAGAAAATGTTTTTATCAATCGGGTTGTATTTTTTATTGGAAACGTTTGTTTTTAAAACCAAGCTAACAGACCTCATTTCCGATACAAGCTTCGCTATATTTTTCATTCACCCTTGGGTGCTAACAACCATCAAAAGGCTTCCATTTTTAGATCATCCAGAATCAACAAACATTCCGTATTATCTGATCACTTGCTTTGTTGTCATTGCTTTGAGCGTATTAATATCCATCGCCCTCAACAAAATACTGACAGGGAAGGTCAAGTCTCGCTACATCATCGGATATTAAAATTCCGGTACGTTTAACACAAAAAAGCCACCCATGATGGGTGGCTTTCTATACCCAAATAACTTGAAGATGCAGGATTCAGGTTATTTGGGTATGTTTGGGTGGCACTTTCAGCGTCACCACAATGACTGGCAGTTACACATCAAAAATTAACGTTACTCGCCACCCACTTTCATTGATTCAATTAGAATCGAACCAGTCTGGATTTGGCTACGGTACTCAGTATCAGCACCTACGGCCACAATCTGCTTGTACATATCAGTGAGGTTACCTGCGATAGTAATTTCACTGACTGGGTATTGGATTTCGCCATTCTCAACCCAGAAACCAGCCGCACCGCGAGAGTAATCACCCGTTACCGAGTTCACACCTTGCCCCATCAACTCGGTCACATACAAGCCCGTGCCCAACTCTTTCAGCATTTGAGCGAAAGATTGACCCGTGTTACCCACAAACCAGTTATGAATACCACCAGCATGACCGGTTGGCTGCATACCTAGCTTGCGTGCCGCGTAGCTGGTCGCGAGATACGTCTGAAGCACACCATCAGTAATGATATCGAGATCTTTGGTGATCATGCCTTCGCTATCAAAAGGCGCACTCGCCATGCCTTTCAGCAGGTGCGGGCGCTCATAAATTGAAAACCATTCAGGCAAGATCTGATGGCCCAATTTATCTAGCAAGAATGACGATTTACGGTAAAGGCTTGAACCGCTGATCCCCATCACGAGGTGACCTAACAATCCCGTCGCCACATCAGCCGAGAACATCACTGGCACTGTACGTGTGGTTAAACGGCGAGGCTCCATACGATCAATCGTGCGCTGGGCGGCTTCAATACCGACTTTCTCGGGGAGCCACAGCTCATTTTTGTCACGTGATACGGAATAGCTGTAATCACGTTCCATGCCCTTGCTGTCTTCCGCAATCACACTGCAACTGATGCTGTGGCGACTTGATGCGTAGCTGCCTAACATGCCATGGCTGTTACCATAAACACGCACACCATAGTGGCTATCGTAGCTCGCGCCGTCGCTGAATTTGATACGTTTGTCATAGTCGAGCGCAGCACGCTCAGCCATTATCGCTTTTTCAGCGGCATGATCAGGTTCTGGCTCATCAGGGTAGAACAAATCCAGATCGGGATAATCGTAGGCCATCAATTCCGCGGGAGCGGGACCAGAGAACGGGTCTTCTGACGTGTAGTTGGCAATATCCAACGCAGCAGCAACAGTTTGTGCAATGGCTTTTTCAGACAGATCCGACGTTGATGCACTGCCTTTACGCTGACCACGATAGACCGTGATTCCCAGTGCACCATCGCTGTTAAACTCGACGCTTTCCACTTCGCACATACGAGTGGCAACGCTGATCCCCGTGGTTTTGGTGATCGCGACTTCAGCGGCATCTGCTTTCTTACCCGCCAATTCTAAAGCGCGGGTAACCGCGGCTTCTAATTCAGCACGTTGCTGAGCAACCTGTTGTTTCACGTCCATAAAGTCTTAAATTGATGTGTGTTACCAATAAGCATACCATTCGAAGCCATTAGCGTACTTATAAAACGCCTGCAAAATTCGACTTTATTGAACATATCCATGCGATTCTAGCGCCCTAATCGCGCGACCTGCCCCTTCAACGACTGCAGATTCATGATGAAAGACCTGAGTCGAGTAACCCTCTAGGGAGCCTAGCACTCTCATATCAAGGGTTGTGACAAAATATTCGATACGTTTAAGCGCTAAGAATGAGCGAATATTTGATGATATTGGTATAAACTAAGGCGCTAAAGTAAGCGATAACCTCGGGAAAGATTATGGGCCGTAAGAACAAACGTGAGCCTTGGGAAGAGGAAGAAGAGATCATCTGGGTCAGTAAATCCGAGATGAAACGTGACATGGAAGCGTTGCAAAAGCTAGGTCAACAGCTTGTCGAACTTCGACCTTCTGTACTGGCCAAGTTTCCACTGGACGACGATATGCGCACTGCGGTTGTAGACGCGCAACGCTTTGAAAAAGAAGCCAGACGTCGCCAGTTGCAGCTGATTGGTAAAATGATGCGTACCCGCGACGTTGAACCAATTCAAGCCGCACTAGATCTTCTGCAGAACAAGCACAATCAACAAACGATCGAACTGCATAAGCTTGAGAAAATGCGCGATCGTGTCATTGAAAGCGGTGATGAAGCCATCAATGTTGTGATGGAAGCGCACCCAAATGCAGATCGTCAAAAACTTCGCCAGCTAGCGCGTCAGGCGAAGAAAGAGCAAGAAAGCAACAAACCACCTAAAGCCTCTCGTGAGATTTTCCAAATCCTGAGAGCACTCAAAGCGGAAGCTGGCGAGTAATTATTTTGGCGTAGCATCCCTAATATGCTGCTGCGACCCATAAAAAAACCGGGATATTCCCGGTTTTTTTATTTCAACTTCGTAGTGCTTAATGCGTCATTTCATTCCGTTCCGCCAACGGTCATTGCATCAATTTTCACCGTAGGTTGTCCAACCCCTACAGGAACACTTTGACCGGCTTTGCCACACACACCCACGCCGCGATCCAATTTAAGATCGTTACCCACCATGGAAATTTGCTGCATCGCTTCGATGCCACTGCCAATCAAGGTTGCACCTTTCACCGGTGTCGTCACTTTGCCGTTTTCAATCAGATACGCTTCACTGGTTGAGAACACAAATTTGCCTGAGGTAATGTCAACCTGACCACCACCTAAGTTTGGTGCAAACAAGCCATACTCAATACTGCTGATCATATCTTCTTGCGAACTTTGTCCACCTAACATGTAAGTATTGGTCATGCGAGGCATAGGAAGGTGAGCGTAAGATTCACGACGACCATTGCCCGTTGGCGCAACGCCCATCAAATGCGCATTATGCTTGTCCTGCATGTAGCCTTTTAAGATGCCGTTTTCAATCAATACATTGTATTGACCCGGAACACCTTCATCGTCAATGTTCAATGAACCACGTCTATCTTGTAGCGTGCCATCATCCACGATGGTGCAAAGCGTCGACGTCACTTGCTCACCAATTTGTCCGGTAAACACTGACGACTCTTTACGGTTAAAGTCACCTTCTAAACCATGACCAACAGCTTCATGAAGCAACACACCCGGCCAGCCAGCACCTAATACAACAGGCATAGTACCCGCAGGCGCTGCTTTCGCGTGTAAATTGACCAATGCTTGGCGCACGGCTTCATCGGCATAATGCATAGCAATGGTTTTGCCGTCTTCGTCCGACACAAAGTACTGATAGCCGAAGCGACCACCGCCGCCTGCAGCACCGCGCTCACGACGTCCATCCTTCTCCACCAGCACACTCACAGACATGCGCACCAGCGGGCGAACATCGGCTGCATACGTGCCATCGGTTGCGGCGATCAATACCTGCTCATACACACCGCTGATGCTCACAGACACTTCTTCAATCAATGGCTCTTTCGCGCGAAGGTAAACATCCACTTCTTTCAACAAAGCTATTTTGTCTTGCTTCGACATGCTCTGAAGCGGGTCAATAGCTTGGTAAATCATGGAATGAGCACGATTAGCAAACGCCGATACCTTAAGCTTTCCGCCTTTATCCGCAATGCCTCGCGCAGCTGTCGCACTCTGCATCAACGCATCAGCACTGATTTGGTCTGAATAAGCAAAACCTGTCTTTTCGCCGGTAATAGCACGCACACCCACACCGCGATCGATGTTGAATGAACCATCTTTAATGATGCTATCTTCCAAAACGAGCGACTCATGCCAGCATGACTGGAAATAGACATCGCCGTAATCAATGTTTCTAGCGGCCAAATGCTCCAGCGTTTGGCTGAGTTGATTTTTGCTTACACCCGATAGGTGAAGCATGGTTTCTTCGACGTGTTCCAGACTCATGGATAAATTGCTCTTTAGCGCTGAAAAAAGACATGTCCGGCAGCAAGTTCCACTGCCGGATGAATAATGAATTGAGGTTGCGCTATTTCATCACGCATTGCAACTGAGCATGCTGTAATACTGGCATTTTGCTACGTATTGCACTGTTAGACGCCAGATCGACATCAGACCATGCCGTACCAATTTTGTCGTTAAGCTGACACGCAACCTGCCCCCATGGATCGACAATCATCGAGTGCCCATATGTCTCGCGTCCACCTTGGTGCTCTCCGCATTGTGCGGCAGCTAGCACCCAACATTGGGTTTCAATTGCACGCGCACGAAGCAGCACTTCCCAATGCGCAGCCCCTGTCACTTTGGTAAAGGCCGCTGGCACCACAATGATGTCCGCGCCACGCTGGCGAAGTGCAGAGTAGAGTTGAGGGAAGCGGATGTCATAACAAATGGAGAGACCCAACGTACCAAACGGGGTATCGACCAGCGCTAAGTTTTCGCCAGCACGAAACGTATCAGACTCACGATAGCTGCGGTGGTTGTCCGCAATATCCACATCAAACATATGCAGCTTTTCGTAAGAAGCGCGCAAGTTCCCTGCGGCGTCATACACCAAACACGTGGTGCTCAAGGTGCCATCGTGATTACGGATTGGAAACGACCCCATCACAAGCCAAATGCCCAACTCAAACGCCACTTCTGACAAGCGCTTTTGCAATGGGCCATGCCCTAGCTCTTCGGCGTATTTTTCGTAGTCTTCTTTGCGACCGAAAACCAATGCGTTTTCAGGCGTGAGAATGAGGCGAGCGCCCTGAGAGCGTAAATGCCTGAGCTGACCTTCAAGTACATCAAGGTTTTCTTCAGCATTTATCCCCGAGTTCATCTGTACAACACCAAACTTGGTCATTACTCATTACTCCCTTTCTGCTCATTGCGCAGGCGTTCCGTTGCCTGTTCTGGCAAGGTCACTTCGCCTGTAATTCGCGATACTTCCCTGACAATGGGTTCATCAATGGATCCCGTAACCTGATAGCGAACTTGTGTAAATGCATCGACCACTGGAGAAAGCACGGTCGTCACCGCCAAAACATATAATGCGGTTTGGGGCGCGACGGCAAACGCGGTTAATATTGGGATGCCGGAGGTGAGATCAGGAATAAATCGCACTTCAGCATTCACCTGATTTTTCTCTAAATTCGCTATCCCTTTAATAAACATATCACCTGCTAGCGCTTTCATCTGGATATTATCCGTGACAATCACCCCGTTAGTGATTGAAGCACTACCACTGATCTCATCAAAAGCTAGACCATCCTCAAAGACGCCAGTGAAGTCGAGCTGCATTTTTCGTAAGATTGAATCCAAACTAAACAGGCCGAGCAAACGGCCCGCGCCCCCGACACCACTGACGTAGCCATCTTCAAGCCGCGTTTCCAGCGTGCCATTTAATGTGGTGATATTCATCGACCACGGTGCGCCGTCAAACGTCAAGTTACCACTCGTCTTGACACTGGCATCTTGAATCCCGCCTGTCACTGAAAAACGCCCCATTAAGTCACTACTGTTGTGACCTTGGATACCAAACGTCAAATGACTCTTATTGATCCCACCAGGCGTGATCTCCCAGCCGCCATTCGCGGTTAAGCGAGTGTTCCCACTGGCGAGTTTAAATTTCGACAAGGTGAGTTTTTGATCGGTTTTCAGCAACTGCGATTCAATACGCCCCACTCGGTAACCTTGCAGCCAAAGCTCGTCGATCACCAAATCTGTCGAAGGGATCTTCGACATCAAGACGCGATCAATATCTGTCGCCTCTCTTGCTGCGATAATGGGAGTTGATGCTTTTTCTTTGATGTCTTTTTCAATATCGACATTCAAAAATAAGTGCTCGATAGACACGGTCAGCAAGTTATCCTCATCCCACCACGCATCACCCGACAATTCCTCACTGCCTATCAGAATATGAAAACCGTCGCTTTTCCGTCGGGCCGCGAGTGAGAATTGGTTAAACGTAAGTTCGTCTGCCAACACTTTGCTCGCTTTCACATTCACTCTTGATGGCGGCGACATGTTGACGGGAAAGTCATGCTTCTGCCCCTCTTGGGCTAATTCATAGCGAGTAACAATGTCTTTCCACGCCATAACATCCAAAACGGGCACATCAACGCTGACAGCATCACCGGATAAAGGCTTAAGCGACAACTCTCCATTACCCACCACGGTGCGACTTCGAATGACTGTCGGTCTTTCACCACTGATATCGACATCGGCTTGATATTTAAGCTGAGGAAACTCAATTTGTCCCACTAAGCCTCGTTCATTCCCCGATGCCTTTAAGCGACCATGCTGTTCAACCGATAACGGTTTATTTAGCGGAGCAGGCAAATTGATATCGACGTGAGTCAAATCAGCATCCAGCAAAACATCGTAGGTAAATCCAATGTCTTTTAATGCAATATCGACCCCAAGGTCCCACGCTGAACGCCCTTCAATGAATTGAAGATCGGGCAGATCCAATGCCGCTTTTAGCTTGTCACCTTCCCATTTGCCATCAATATCAATATTGACCAAATAGTTCTCTGCTTCAGCTTCACCTTTGAAGCCGATATTGACGTGCTGATCAAGAAGCGTCGCATTGAGTTTTTGGGCCCACACTACATCGTTATCAAACGACATCGTTCCTGTCACGTTGTTCAGCTCGATCTTCGGGCTGGCAATGGCTACTTGGCTCCCATCTAGGGATGCTGAACCCTGCACACTCACATCATCGCCATTTAATGGAATCGAGAGGGAGATTTTACCCTCGATCTCGCCATTGACTTGCACATGGGTCAATGCCGCCCCGACAGAGTCCACAAGGGGTGTGGCCAACATGTATTCGTGCAAATCGTTGCCGTTAGACGCAATTTTTGCATCAATCAGCAACTGACCATTTTCATTGCTCAATGACGGAATTTCACCGTTAAGGTCATAGCCTCTCGCCGCCATCAAACCCACATTACTGGCATCTAAATACAGGCTGTCATTTTGGAACAATAGGTTGAGGTCTAGCTCAGTCAGCATTGGCCATTGCGTGTCAAAACTGAACTTCGCATCTTTTAGCGGCACATAGGCTTGAAACGTACCTTCATGCTCAGGGTAAGGGAAGGTGTTGAAGTCACCATACCAAACTAACTTAGCATGATCAGCGCGGCCGCCTCGAATGGCTGACGACAAGTAATCAGTCAGCTCATACCCCAATGCCAATGTGGGTAAATAGCGCCATGTCTCGCCAGCATTCTTCGCGTTAGCTTCGGCATAAAACGATAACCAACTGCTCCCTTCAAAGGGAATATCGAGTCGAAACTCACCCACGACACTCAGATCAGGCGATCGCACCGCAACATTGTCAGACCACACCACCACACGCTCATCGGTGTAATCCCAATAGGCGGTCACATCACCTTGTTCTATGGGTAACGGCGCTTGGAAAAATTCGCCGTAAGGCAAGGTGTCATCTTGCAGCGCCAATGTAGCTTTACCGTTCGTTCCCACTCCCGCCAGTGATACATGGAGTTTGTGTACTTCAGGCAGATAGCTCCAATGCTGGAATGCGACTTCATCGAGTTCAACAGAGTAAGCAACGTCTGATGCTTTCGATTTGGCGACACGAATATCTGAGGCGTTACCCGACAATGACAGTGACGTCAGTGCATGCTCGACGTCATCAGGAATAACCAGCATCTCCCGCAGTGGCAACAGCAAAGATAAGTCCAATGCCGCCAAGTTCACCGCCCAAGCATCATCAGCAATATCAGCTCGTAACTTGGGTTCTGGCCACAAAACTTTACCGGTTTTAATGGCAAGATTTTCGGTGGCAATCCGCCAGCTTTTCTCTCCCGCACGCTCCAGCAGAATTTGGCCTCGACGGATCGAAACAGATTGTGAAGTATCTTGCGTTTGGAGGGTCGGTGCTTTGGCTCCCCAAGCAATGACACTGTCGGTCAAGCTCACCAGTGCCGTTTTCGGCATGCCATTTTCTACCGTCAGCCACGCTTGCCCTGCGACTTTCGCTTTAGACAAAACCACATCCGGATTGATGAATTTGGCGATCCAGGCTCTTAGCGATACATCCTCAGCATTAAGATAAAAATCACCACTTAGCGAAGCGAGCCCATCGTTTTCAGTGAATACACCGCGAATATCGACTTGATTGAGCGACGTCCCCTCAACGCTCACCACACCTTGGACGCGATGCTCGCTCGCTTGATTGTCCCAACGCAGTGATTCGATATTGATGGTTTTCCGCTCATCAGATGGCGACAACACGGTGACGCTCGCATCATGGATCGCAAACTGTCCAAGGCCGACTAAAAACAAATTTTCTAGCTGAGTCGCTAAACTGCCGCTTTTGTCTGATGCGGTATTTCGTTCCGGAAGTTGAGTGAGATCGACCGCTAAACCGTCAATACTGACATTGGTGAACGTGGGCTCTCGGCGCTGAAGACTGGCCAACAGGTCGAACTGCATTTCAATGCTTGTAGCAGACAGCACTTGTTGTTCGCCCTCGTTGGTTGAGAGCGTGAAATCATGGAGGGAGAGCGAAGGCAGAAGATAACGCCAGTGCCCTTGAAAGGTAGAGAATTCAACATGAAACCCACTTTCTTTACTTGCCCAACGTTGAAGTGGCGCTTTCGCGGCATCCAAGTTGGGAAGTACTAGGCGCATTGAAGCTGTCACAACTGCGGCGGTCACCAGAACGATAACCACCAACCACGTAACAATTCCAGCCAGTCGCTGGGCGATTCTTACCATTTAACTATATTCATCATCAAGCTACATACACCACGCCAAAATCAGCGCCTGATTACATCATCACTACATCAAATTGTTCTTGGGTGTATAGCGGCTCAATATGCACTTTAACTTGCTTACCGATAAACACTTCCAGTTCTGCCACAGCGTGAGACTCTTCGCCTTCCAACGCTTCACCCACGGCAGGCGACGCATAAACGACGAACTTATCTGCATCATAAGCACGGTTAACGCGAGTGATTTCACGCAGCACTTCGTAGCAGACTGTTTCTACGGTTTTCACTGAGCCACGACCCACACAAGTTGGGCACTGCCCACAAAGCACATGTTCAATACTCTCTCGCGTGCGCTTGCGCGTCATCTCAACCAAACCCAACTGGGTAAAGCCATTGATGTTGGTTTTCACGCGATCTTTCTGCAGCGCTTGCTCAAGCGATTGCACGACACGCTGGCGATGCTCATCAGAGATCATATCGATGAAGTCGATAATGATAATGCCACCAAGATTACGTAAACGTAGTTGGCGAGCGATCGCCTTTGTCGCTTCCGTATTGGTGTTGAAAATCGTCTCTTCAAGGTTACGACGACCGACAAACGCACCCGTATTGATATCAATAGTGGTCATCGCTTCCGTCTGGTCGATAATGATGTAGCCACCCGACTTCAGTTCTACTTTACGATCCAAAGAACGTTGAATTTCGTTCTCGGTGTCGTACATATCGAAGATCGGCTGCTCACCCGTGTACAGTTCCAGCTTCGGACTCAGTTCAGGCACAAACTCTTCGGTAAACTCACGAAGCGCTTCCATACCGGTGCGAGAATCAACACGAATGATGTCTAACTCAGTGCCCACGAAGTCACGCAAAATGCGCTGCGCTAAGCCCAACTCACCATAAAGCATCGACTTAGACGGACGCTTTGAGCGGCGCTCAATCACTTTGTTCCACAAGCGCTTGAGGAAAGCCGCGTCTTGCATCATTTCTTCATCCGACGCACCTTCGGCAGCCGTTCGGATAATAAAACCGCCCAAGTCATCGCAATAACGCGAGACGATTTTTTTCAAACGATCACGCTCTTGCTCGCTTTCAATGCGCTGAGAGACGCCCACATGAGAAGCCCCAGGCATGAAAACAAGGTAACGTGATGGCAGCGTGATATCCGTGGTAAGACGGGCTCCTTTCGTGCCAAGCGGATCTTTTACCACCTGAACAACGATGTCTTGGCCCTGTCGAACCAATTCAGAAATATCACGCACCTGAAATTGCTGCTTTTCGTTCTCAGACACACATTCAGTGTGCGGAACAATGTCAGAGGCATGAAGAAAGGCTGCTTTATCAAGGCCGATATCAACAAACGCCGCTTGCATGCCCGGTAAGACACGGCTGACCTTGCCTTTGTAGATATTACCGACAATACCGCGCTTCGCTTCGCGCTCAATATGTACTTCTTGTAGGTTGCCACCTTCAATCATGGCAACACGTGTTTCGGTTGGCGTAACGTTAATTAATAACTCTGCGTTCATAGGTCTTCACCACATAATTTTTTGAATTCGTTCAACAGAGCTTCAGTTTCGTAAAGAGGTAACCCCACCACCGCGTGGTAGCTACCATCAATACGTGTTACGAAACGGCCACCCAGCCCCTGAATCGCATAACTACCCGCTTTGTCGCAAGGTTCACCACTTTGCCAATAAGCATCAATGTCTTTATCAAGCAGTGGTTTAAACCATACATGAGTTGTGACAAGCGTAGTCAATGAATGGTTCCTGTCTGCCAGTGTTACTGCCGTCATCACCTGATGCTGGCGTCCCGACAACATATTCAACATACGTCGAGAGTCATCCAGATCACAGGGTTTCTCTAGCACCTCACCATCACAAACCACAATGGTGTCTGAACCCAATACAGGCAGAGGTTCAGGGGCGACGTCAACGCCGGCCATCGCCTTATCAAGAGACAAACGGCGGACATAGTCCGCCGCTTCTTCATGAGGTTGTCGTTGTTCTTCTACGTCAACGCGCAAAACAGAAAAGCGAACAGAGAGCTGTTCAAGCAACGCCTTTCTGCGGGGTGAGGCAGACGCAAGGTAAAGCTGAATATCTGCCATTGCTTCTCCAGATTATTTGATCGAAAACTGACGGCGAACCCGTCTTAGCAGCAAAAAGAGCCAAGGCCACAACAAGAAATTAAGCACGCCAGCCCATAGCTGCGCGGGGTCAAACTGAACATTGGATACCAGATATTCAGCCCAAAACTCTAAGACTTTGCCTGCCAAGGTCAACAGAGACAAAATCACCGCTTGCTGCCACAAAGACATGTTGCGAAGCATTTGGAAGTTCAGTGCCACAATATAAACCAGCACCGACATCATTAAGCCACGTACACCTAGTGTAGAGCCTAGCATGAGGTCCCAAAGCAAGCCGACGAACAACGCCGTACCTACGTTGACACGGTGCGGCAGTGCCAACACCCAGTAAAATGCCACCAGCAACACCCACGATGGGCGGAAAGGCGCTAGCTCTCCCGGCCAAGGCGCAGCTTGTAAAATAAGGGCAACAATAAACGATAGCCAGATCAACGCGTGGCCGCGAAAGGTAGAATTAGCCATTGGTTATCTCTTTTTGTGCGTCAGGCTTCGGTTTCTCGTCAGCAGCTGGTACTTGCGCTTCAACGTCAGGCGACTGTGTTTCAACCTCTTGCGCCAGCGGATCCATTTCGCTCTCTAGCATCGCCTCAGCTTTCTGCTGTTCTTGTTGCTTTTCCACGTCACTCGGCCACACCAATAACAGGTAGCGAAGTCGGTCAAATTGCACTTCAGGTTTCGAATCAACTTGTGCAAATGGACGACGGTTATCAAATGAAAACGACGTGACTCTCGCAACGGGATAGCCTTCAGGGAACACACCACCCAGACCTGATGTCACCAGCATATCGCCAGGTTCAATATCAGCGCTGCTCGGAATGTTTTCTAATTGGATGTTGTCCGTTTGTCCGCGACCTGCGGCAATGACACGCACATCGTTTCGAACCACCTGCACTGGAATCGCATGGGTAGGATCGGTGATCAGTAGCACGCGGCTATTGTGCGCGCCTACATAGGAAACTTGTCCGACAATCCCGCGTTCATTGATCACGGGTTGTCCTTCATAGACACCGTTTGTTCGCCCTTTGTCGATCATGACCTGATGCTTATACGGATCAGAGTCAACCGCCATCACCTCGGCCACCATTTTGCGTTCGTCTCGCACGAATGGAGAACCAAGAAGCTCGCGCAATCGCTGGTTTTCTTGTTCCATTTGATCAAACAGCAACTGGCTGCTGCGAAGCATCAACACTTCTTCTTTTAACTTACTATTGTCGATCAAAAGTTGCTGATGAGACGAGAATTGGCGGAACAAACTATCAAGGAGATCTCGTGGCACATTGGACGCATATTGCAGCGGCGCCACCACAGAGTTGAGCAGATAGCGAAAGTTGGTGAATGCACCAAGACGACTATCAGCCAGCATAAGGCTGGCTGATATTAAAAGAGCGAAAAACAGGCGTAGTTGTAAAGATGGCCCACGGCCAAACATTGGTTTCATTCAGTCACAACCTGTTTTTTTACTGGAATTGATGGAAGACGATTAATCTTCGCTGAACAGATCGCCACCATGCATGTCGATCATTTCCAGCGCTTTACCACCACCACGAGCAACACACGTCAGCGGGTCTTCAGCCACAACCACAGGAATACCGGTTTCTTCTGTTAGCAGGCGATCAAGGTCGCGAAGCAATGCACCACCACCCGTCAATACCATGCCGCGCTCAGAAATGTCCGACGCTAGCTCTGGTGGACACTGTTCTAGTGCAACCATTACTGCAGACACGATACCGGTTAGCGGCTCTTGCAGCGCTTCCAGAATTTCGTTTGAATTCAGCGTAAAGCTACGTGGTACACCTTCAGCAAGGTTACGACCGCGAACTTCAATTTCTAGCACTTCATCACCCGGGTAAGCCGAGCCAATTTCATGCTTGATACGTTCTGCTGTTGCTTCAC
This sequence comes from Enterovibrio calviensis DSM 14347, assembly GCF_000621165.1. Taxonomy (GTDB): domain Bacteria; phylum Pseudomonadota; class Gammaproteobacteria; order Enterobacterales; family Vibrionaceae; genus Enterovibrio; species Enterovibrio calviensis. The sequence continues at coordinate 233,009 of NZ_JHZA01000009.1, forward strand.
CAATCAAGCTACCGTAGTTACGACGCACGTAGTTGATCACAGACTCGTCAAAACGGTCTCCGCCGATTCGAACAGACGATGAGTAAACAACACCGTTCAGTGAGATAACAGCAACTTCTGTTGTACCACCACCGATATCGACCACCATTGAACCGGTCGCTTCAGATACAGGCAAACCTGCACCGATAGCAGCAGCCATAGGCTCATCAATCAAATACACTTCACGCGCACCAGCACCCAGCGCTGATTCACGAATCGCACGGCGTTCTACTTGGGTAGAACCGCAAGGCACAGCAACCAGCACGCGAGGACTTGGACGCATGAAACTGTTGTCATGCACCGTTTTGATGAAATGCTGAAGCATTTTCTCGGTCACATAGAAGTCGGCGATGACGCCATCTTTCATTGGACGGATAGCCGCGATGTTACCTGGCGTACGGCCCAGCATCTGTTTTGCTTCATGACCGACTGCCGCAACGCTTTTTGGAGAGCCTGCACGATCTTGACGGATAGCGACAACGGAAGGTTCATCAAGAACAATTCCTTGCCCTTTTACATAGATAAGGGTGTTAGCGGTTCCCAGATCGATAGACAGATCGTTGGAGAACATACCACGAAGTTTCTTAAACATAATCTTCGGTTAATCCTGCAAGCGTTAAAATTTTTCAAATTCCGCTAAATGTACCAACGCAGACGGGGCGCGGCAAGGTGATGATCTACAAACCTGAATGAGATCAGTCTTTTTTTTCATTCCCCTGTCAAAGTGATGTTTTTTTCACCTTTATAGATAACTCGATCACTTCCTCGGTAAAAACCAAAAACACCGATAGCCGAAGGATCATCATCAAAGTCTCGGCCTTGCCAATTGTGTTGCAACCACGTTTGCGGCACGACACCGCTCACAGCTTTATCAAGTTGTTGCCAGTAACGAAACTGTTCGCGGTTTAATCCAGCGCTCTGGTTGGGGGCGATAACGTGGAAATCAGCACGTCCCTGTTTGACGGACTTGGTCGAAATAACATCTTTTGCATCATCACGCAGTACAACTTGCGCTTGTAAAGCAGGGTTACCCGCTTTGTCACTGAACAACACGTCCTTTTGACCTATCGCGGTAGAAACGATAGAAGCGTTATCACGTGTATTGATTTCAAAGTGTGTGCCGTTAAAGACTTCGACTGCAACAGGTAGGATTTGTTCACTGAACGGCGTCTTTGTATCGGTAAAGCCTTCCATACGCATACGCCCAAACATGAATTCGCCTTGTGCGAATTCAGCGCCTGCAATGGAGCCTATTGCACCGTAAGCAGGCCTTATTACTCGAACTTCACATCCTTCGACATTCTGATCAGCACAAAAACGGAACTGCGTGTTATCAACATCAGCTTCTATCACACCCACTGCGAAGTGAAGCGGGGAAAAAGGAGACTCGGGTTCACTGCCTTTCTTAATTTTCATTTTTCCAGTAAGAACAAACTGACTCACACCATTATTGTCAGCCTGCCAGCCCGAACTCAATGACCTCACCCAGCGCTCTGAAAGGTTATCACCCCAAATTGGATCGGTAGATACAGGATTAACTACCCAATCTTCAAACTGCGCTTTTTGCCTCGCGCCAAGCAGATGGTAATTCTTAACTGGCTTATTATCTGCCGTCATCGCATTAACAGTGTATTGACCATCGAAAGGCTGGTTGAGGTAAGTAAATCCGCCACCGCCGCTGTTTTTGCTGGCAGTGATGGCAGGAGTTAGACTGCCGGATACAGAGAAATGTGATGGGTAGAAACGGCCAACTGGTCGCTCGCTTCGGTTAACCTGCATGCCCAAATACTCATTCACCACGCGCGACACCAGCTTGAAGCTGCCCACATCACTGATTTTCAACTCGGGGAATACATATCGTCCGCTTCTATCTTCTGTGTGTAATTGCTCAGTAAACCCCGATAACACGGCAGCAGACCCCTCGCCCAGTGGATTAAAGGCAGCTTGATCACTGAATGTAACCGAAGCCTCCGGCGCATCTGATAACATGAAGCTAGGGGTTGAAGGGTAGACGACAGGATTGCACTGATCTTGCTCCCACGGAACCACATAGCTAGGCGCAACACCGCCCTTTTTCCAAATAATGGGGCGCAACGTTGCCAAAAATGGCTCCCCAGCTTTACTAAACTGTCCTTTGGCTGCGTCTGCTTCTGGCGAGGCGATGAGGTCACAAATCGCGAGGGTATAGGGTCTGAAAGAGAGCAAAGCTTCCCCACTCAACCCAACAACTCGCTCATTCGCGGACTCGCTCTGCTCAATACCACTTTTAATTTTACTTTGAGGGTTTGTAAGCTCACGAATAGGCAGGGCAATAACACCTGCATCATCATAAGACACACTGACCGCATTGCTAGCAACACCTTTGTCAAAGGTGATTTTTAGCGTTTGTTCGCCTTTCACCCTGTTGCTTTCAATTACCCCCACTTCGGGCCTGATAGGGTTAGCCGCCCCTGATGACGAGGGCTGCAAGTAACGCACATCACCAATGTGTAAGGTTTTTTCACCAGTGTAATCGAGTATCGTGGAGTCATCACAATCGCCATAGAAGGCTTCGATGGAAAGCGTTTCCGGTTTGCCCGCGACTAGCTTAGAGGGCTTGAAACGGAAACCGCCAGCCGTAAAGGTGTAGTTACTCGAGTCTTCGGAATCCAGTTTGCCTGTCTTTTCAGACGTAAACGAGGCAGTTACGTTAACCGTACCAATCGCTTTGTTTAGCAGCCAGAGCTTTCTCTGTCCGTTGTTCAGATTGACGGTCTTAACTGGGTCACTATTGCACATTCCATCTGCAGTCGTCGCCCAACAGGCTGTATCTAAGAAGTTGGTTGCGGATGCGGTCAGCTTTCCTGAAATGTCTCTCTGAGTTTCACCATCATCATTGGTTATCTTGAAAGTGACAGGGATACGGGAGCATGTATTTGTAGAGGCGAGTAGCGGGTCAATTTTAAGATTATGGCTATCGAGAAAACCGCCAAATTTAATGATGGACCTGTTGGCAAGAACCAAAGACTTTGCTGTCACTGCCCCATAAATTGTAGTGCCCCAAGTTCTACCTTCCGTTGTACCTGATAACTTTACAGAACCGACTGAATAGACGTAGCCATAAAAAAGGGTGTCCGAACCGATAGTTGCGCTGTAATTGCCTCCACCAGACTCTTGCTGGTGAACCCAAATAATTACATCCTTAGAATGACCATCAACATTAAAATGACCAAAATTGGATAGTTTTAATCTGTTAACATGTATTTCTATTGGACCTTTAACAGTAATTGTCACATCTTCGTTGAATATCAATTCACCGAAATAGTAAGTTCCTTCTTCAAAAGTAACAGTACTACCTTGCCCAATCCTCACCAGAGGATAGTTTGGCGCATTAGCACTAAAATGATGATGCCCGATCACGTCGTTAAGAGGATAAGTTTTCTCATCTAAGATTCCGCCTTCAAGTTTACTTTTCAGAACCTGTAAACCTTTATCTGGCGCCTTCGCTCCTGAATTTACACACTTATTCTTAGGGGCACTACCGTAGTCATTGCAAGTTACACCATCAGAGAAGAAAGCCTCATCAAAACCAACTTCTACGGGGTTCTTTTCTGGTTGGTAAATAGTTGAACGATACTCAAGAATCAAACAGTTATTAACACCACTTGGATGATCCCACCTACAATTGAAAGGCTTTCCAGGAATATTGGGTGCCTGAGCGGGTCCCGGAAAATAAACGCTATTGGAAGAAGCCCAAAGCATTGAGCTGAAAATAAGAGAAACAAAAGCCAGCAAAACTCTTTTCATTGGGAAATCCCCCTTGCCCAACTCTCTTGCACTCGCACAACCTGATGCGCACCGCTTCCACATTGCCCCATACTCTCAACGTGGTATTGAACAAACTCTCCTGCATCTATCGCTTCGCAAGTCACTGAAACCGAACAGCCGCGAAGACCTGCGGCACTAAAACTCGTCACAACAGGTGTTTCGCTGCATGTTGCTACTGGTAGATTGTTAGCATCTTTGGCAAGCGGAAATAGCCTCACCATCGCCATTTCAGTACCGCTGTTAGCCGCAAGCCAGGCACGGGCACCCAAAACTTCACGGGTAGTGGTATCGCTTTGCGACCACGTAATTTGCATGAGTGCAGCACCGAGTGCGGCCAATGCGGTAATCGCAAATACGGCAACAATCAGCATGCTGCCTTGCTGGCGGCGTAAAGAAGGCGGAGGATTAAGGCGCATTGAGAACCTGCACTTGTTGGTTATAGACCGAGGTTTCACCGGATTGGGTAAAGCGATAATAAATGTTGATCAGGTTGCCGCTTGAGAGTGATTCGTCAGAAAGATTGAAACGACTACCCGCCGCGATATTTTGTGCCAACGTGACATTTTTCGGTGTCGCGCCATCGTTCACGCGTCGTCGAAGCTCACCATTATCGAAGCAAAGTGTCACTGAATGATGATAGATATACACCCGCTTAGACGGTGACGCCGGCGGCCATTCAGCAACAGGGGATTTATCTAGCGTTAGCTTGCTCCCGGAGGCGCCAGTAATCGCAAAGCTGTTCGTTGCACCGCTTACAAGATCGGATGGTGTCATTGGTAGAAACACCAAACGATGGTCACCGCCTTTCAGCGTGTCTTGCCAGTTTGTTTGTGTCGTAGATAGCGCAACATCTAAGGTGTTTACGTTTTCTTCTCGCTGATTGTAAACACCTGAGTAGCGAATAGGCGTGTAGGTTAAACACGAACCGCCATTCCATACCGTCATGCTGTTGGGCACTGCATGGCGAAGCTCTCGCCCTAGTCGCTCAACGGCAAATCGCGCTTGCGATTGCAAGGCTTCACGGTCACGGGATTCCACATAACCCGTGGCACTGGTTTCAATAAAGCCAAAAATCCCCACAGAAAAAATTGCCAGAATGGTCAGCGTGACAATCAACTCAACCAGCGTAAATCCGCGTTGTTTGCGAGAGAGCGAAGCCATCAGAAGTTGCTCCGATAAGCGGTGAAGTCATATCGCCCAAAGCTGCCTGTATCCACGTACAAATCAATGCGTTTATACAATTTGCTATTGTTTGTCGAATCATCAAACGTGCTGTCGTCATACTCCACATTGATATCAACACTAAAGCCGGGGTAGTCATCGGCTGAACCGCCGATTAAAGCTGTCAACGCGCCGCGGTGCGCTCGCGTACATGCGCTGCTCTCTCCCCAACACCCGATGTAATCTTCCGCCGCAATAAAACCCGCTCCCGCAGACAATGTCGGTGTGCATAGCGGCACAGGGTTGGGGGAGATAATACCTTGCGCGAGCAGCGCTCCGGCATCTTCATCACAGCGCCAACGGCTACCATTGGGATCGGAATTGCGATCAAACTGTCGCGCTAATACTTGATTCATCACCGCTTGCCCTAGCGCAGCAGCGCGGGCTTCGAAATGCGGGTTGGCGGATTTGGCGAACATAGGAAACAAGGTGGTGCTGATCAGCACCATGGCCACGCCGAATACGACGATGCCGATAACTAATTCCACCAGCGTATAACCACGCTGATGGCGAGAAAAAGGGGTTGAAGCTAGTGTGTTTTTTTCAGCTACAGGCATAGAAATAGCCCTCGCTGTTTAAGCAAATGCTGGCAGCGCTCGTGCCTTGCGAGAAGGTAATTTTGCATGCCGATGAGATGCACAGGCGTTTACCATCATTGTTAACGCGGCGACCGAGCAAATCAAAACGATACGTTTGTGCTGGTGACACGCGAACGGAAGAATCAGATAAGTCCAACACATCACTGCGATTGTCGTTAAAACCGCAGCCAGAAGCGGCACTGCCCCCCATGCGAGAGGCAGTGATGCTCAGAACATGACAGTTAGCAGACGGCGTCTCCTGCTGCATAGCTCTAAGCTGAACTTGCCTTGCAACAGACAAGCCAGTATCCCGCGCCCCGATCACTGAAAAGCCTTCAGCTCCCGACAAGCGCGGTACGGCAAACACACTAATAATACCGAGGATCACTAAGACAGTAATGAGCTCTAATAGAGTGAAGCCTTTCATTTCTTGTTTATTACTGACAAGTAGTAATAGTTGTAGCCGCAGGCGTGACAACATTTCCTACTTTTGAAGCTTGAGTATAAACAACACATTGATCATATGAGGTATTCTTTAGCGTATATTCAAGTGTGTTCGCAGCAGCAGCAGTATTATTTTTCCAGTCATCATTTAGACCAATAACGACTTTGCTCAACTCTGAATGGTCAGCCTTTGGATACCCCTCCAAGATACCTAAACCATCAGCCAGAGCTGTATCACCTGATTCTTTTCCTTCCAATGCTGCTTTTGCATATACAATCCCCGAAGCACTATCAATTGCCCCCTTAAGTCCTTGAAGTGACGCTTTTTTCGCATCATCTTGGAAGTTCATGAACTTAGGCGCAGCCGTCACAGCCAAAATACCCAAAATTACAATCACCACGATCATTTCGATCAGTGTAAAACCACCTTGACGTTTCATTCTATTTCTCCTGATTTTCTCTCAAAACCTCTACGCGGCCAGTCACCGGGTAGTAAGTAAAAACATGGTGATCCAAAAAGTCGGACTCACCATCTCTCCAAAATCCGGTGCGAACCGGTCTTTCAAATCGACAATAGGGAAGCAGGTTATCTGTATCCTGAATCACCACTGCACGAACTGTTGGCTGAGGGCTTTTTAGTGCCTCCGGCCGTGTATCTGTCTCTAACCAATAAGACTGGTCAGTCAATTGGCTAAATAGCGCTCCGCAATCGTCGGCGGTTAAGTCGCTAAGTTGTTTCGCGCCATTTTCCAGTGCAAACGGAAAGCCATTTTGCGTTTGGTTACTTTGCGTCATTCTGAAATTAACATTATCAACAGTAACGATATCGCTTTGTTTATTCTCTGTTTTTAATGCTGATCGCATTTGTATGTTTTGGGCAGAGCCTTCAAACGCATTGGCGAGATAACGAAACTCCACGTCATCGGCAAACTGCATCACGCGCTCGAAAACCGGAATACCCGCAATCACCAAGCAGCCAATAATCAAGGTCAGCAGCGCCCACTGGTTTGCACTGCTATTTCTGAACCTAAAAAGCCAATGCATTTAGCCGCCGCGGATCAGATCGAGCATGTTCCACATCGGCAAGAAAATACCGAGCGCGAGGATCAGTACCATGCCCGCCACGATCAATAGCAAAATAGGCTCCATGCGCGCCGACAGTGTTTTCAGGTTGTAATCCACTTCGCGATCATAGAAATCACTCGCTTCCAGCAACAGGGTATCGATCTGGCCGGTTTCTTCGCCGACTTGGATCATCTGGTGTACCAGCGGCGTAAATAGCTTGCTGTCTGCGGTGACCGAGCTCAGGTTGATACCTGATTCAATCGCCGCCTTCATTTTGTCCACTTCTGCGGCGAGGAAGTGGTTATCTAACGCTTCGCCAGACATTTGCAGCGCCGTGTTAAGCGGCACGCCAGCGCGTAGCATCAAGGCAAAGGTGCGAGAAAAGCGCGACATTAAAGCGCGGTTGACCAAGGGCCCCACCAAAGGGATGCGCAGTTTGAATTGGTCCCACTTCACGCGACCGTTGTCGGTTTGCTTCCACAAATGCCAGCCCATAAACAGGCACGCGGTGGAGAACACAATCAGCCACCAAAAATCGACAAAGAAGCTCGATGTCGCCATCAAGATCTTGGTTGGCAGCGGTAAATCTGAACCAAACTTGGCAAACATACCCGCAAACTGTGGCACGACTTTGACGTTCAAAAACGCCATTGCCGCCACGATCACCATCAATACAAACGTGGGGTAACGCAGCGCCGATTTAATGCGTCGGCGGGTTTCCATTTCTTGCTCGTAGTATTCCGCGAGCTGCAACATGGCCTCATCCAATCGACCCGTGTTCTCACCCACTTGGATCAAGGACACAAACAGCTCACTAAACACATGTCCGTGATCGCGCATCGCAGCAGACATTGGGCGACCATTGGAAAGCTCATTACCGACGCTTTCGAGGGCGTCTTTCAACGCTTTATCTGTGGTGCTTTGTGACAAACCCTTGATTGCACGAAGTAAAGGCACGCCCGCTTTGGTTAGGCTGTACATTTGGCGACAAAACACCACCACAGATTCCAGCTTCACTTTGCGCTGAAACAGGGGCGTTGACGCTTTTTTCACGCTCGCTTTAGTCGGCTCAAGAGAGAGCAATATCATGCCCAAATCGCCAATCGAGGCGATGGCTTCGCTCTCCGTCGCGGCATCCAATACCGCGGTGATGCGTTTGCCTTTGGCATCTCGCGCCGTGTAGCGATAGCGCGCCATTACGCACTCGCCATCGACAATGACGCGGCTTCAGAAAGCTTCATCGCTTCTTCCAGCGAGGTTTGTCCTTGCTGTGCGAACTCTAATGCACTGTGAACCAAAGGCTTGTAGCCAGCCTGTCGCTCCGCCAGCATGGCGAAGGTTTGGGTGTCATTCGCGCGCAGTGCATCCATCAAATCCGGGGTAATTTCCAGAAGCTCAAACACACCGATCCGGCCTTTGTAACCCGTAAAGTTACAGGTCTGGCAGCCTCGGCCTTTGTAGAAACCTTGGTTCACCATGTTGGGTTGAATCGTGGTCAGCCACATGGTTTCCATGTCTTCAGTCGCATGGGGCACTTTGCAATCAGGGCAAATTCGACGGATCAATCGCTGGGCCAATACGGCGCGAACCGCACTCGCAACCAAATAGCCAGGCGCTTCCATGTCCAACAGTCGCAATGAACTGTCGATGGCGTTATTGGTGTGCAAAGTCGAGAGCACCAAGTGACCGGTAAGTGCAGCGCGAAGGCCGATTTCAACGGTTTCAAGATCTCGCATTTCACCAACCAGAATGATATCGGGATCTTGGCGCAAGAAAGTACGCAGCGCTGACGAGAACGTCAGGCCGATCTTGCTGGCGATCTGAACTTGGCTGATACGTGGCAAGCGGTATTCCACCGGATCTTCCGCCGTCAGGATCTTTTTGCCCGGCACGTTCAGTTCATTCAGTGCGCCATAAAGTGTGGTGGTTTTACCGGAGCCAGTCGGCCCCGTGACCAAAATCATGCCGTGCGGACGACGAAGCTGACCGCGAAAACGCTGCAGCATCTGCGCGTCCATGCCCACTTCTTCCAACTGCAATACACCCGCAGATTGGTTCAGCAAACGCATCACCACGGACTCGCCATGTTGCACTGGCAACGTGGACACACGCACATCAATGGCGTTGCCACGCACGTTAAGGTTGAATCGTCCGTCTTGCGGTAAACGCTTCTCGGAGATATCCATGCCGCTCATGAGCTTCAAACGCAGAACCAATGCTGATGCAATGGCGCGCTCTTTTAATAGGGTTTCATGCAACACGCCATCGATACGTTGGCGAATACGCAGCGCATCGGCGTCTGGCTCGATGTGAATATCCGACGCGTTCACTTGCACCGCATCTTCAAACAAAGAGTTAATCAGCTTAACGACGGTGACTTCATCGGACTGCTCGTCTTCTGTCCCGAAGCTTTGTTCTAGCTTCACGCCGTGTTCGGCTTGCAGTCGCTCTGCAAATGATGCGATATCGCTGGTACGACGATAGTAACGATCGAACGCATTGATCAACGATTGCTCTGCGGCAATCAACAGCTCAACTTGATATTGATGCAATAGGTTGAGGACACTCTCTTGCGCCGTCAGATCCGCGGGATCCGACATGGCAACGCGCACAGTGTTACCAATGCGGCCAATCACCAAGGCACGCAATCGGCGAGCATGTACTTCAGGTAACAAACTCACCGCGTTCGGATCGACTTGGGTCAAGCTGAGATCAATCAAAGGCACGCCGAGTTGGCGGGCAAGGAAGTCCAGCATTTTGCTTTCAGACAAGATACCCATTTCAATGAGGGTATCGCCCAGCTTATTGCCGGTTTCCGACTGGCGATTCAGCGCTGCTGTTAGGTTTGCCTCGGTAATAATGTGGTCTTCAACGAGCAAGTCACCCAGACGCTTTCGCAGTTTAACGGCCATTGTCTGCTCCTTGTTGCGGCTGGCTTTGTAGGTAGGCCAAACGTTGACGGGCAAATTGCACCGACTCGTTGCTCAAACCACCCGCGGTGATCGCTTTGCCATAGCCACGCTCTGCATTGGCATAATCTTTTTGACGTTCAGCAGAAATGCCGAGCCCCAGCCACCAGCGACCATCCAACGGTTCACGCTCTGCGAGCCATTGGTAGCTTTGATTGGCTACGTCATGCTTCCCGAGCTTTTGCGCCAAGGATGCACGCAGAGACACATAGCGAACCTGATCGCTATCTAAAACACTCGCAGGAGCCATCAGCACATTGAGTGCGGATTCTTCGCGCTGACTTTGCTGGTACATGCGTGCCAACGTCAGTTTTAGCGATGCTGAAGACGGGTTGGCGCTGATCCCCTTTCGCAATACGGATTCCGCATCACGCAACTGATTACGGCCATATAACAAGCCCGCCAGTTGGTTGGTCGCTGCAACGTGGTTAGCGTCGTATTTCACGGCATCGCGCAGGTAAGAGGTGGCCTTTTTGGTGTCTCCGACCTGTGCGCGCTTTTGGGCTTTGTCGTAGGCAATCGCCGCTAGCTCTTCACCGGATAACTCAATGGTTTCCACGGTGAGTGATGACTCTGGCGTTACCGCCGAAGAAGCGCTTTGTTCTTGCACCGGCACGACGGGTTTGGGTTCAGATACCGCGGCGATTTTCGTTGGCGCATCTTTCATAGGTGCAGCTTTGACTGGCGCAGCTTCGACTGGTGCAGCTTTTACAGGTGCAGTTTGAACTTGCGCAATCAACACAGGCTCACGCTCCAGTAATGCTGGTTCAATGATCTGAGTTGCTACCGTCTCGATACCCATCGCGATGCCAGTTGGAGATGCCACAACCTCAGGGGCTTTCGCTTCCACAAAGCGCATCTCACGGGTCGCCACTTTTTGTGTCGGTGATGGCATTGAAGAGTGCACGTTGGGTGTCGGGATCATTGCCGAGGTGGATTCATCCATCGCCACATTCTGTTTTGTTGGCAATAGCTGCGCCGAGGCCACATCCGTCTTATGATCACCACTCACCCATGCCCATGATATTCCGGTCGCTCCCACCAAGGTGGCAACCAGCGCTAACGCAACACGTGCAAAGCGAAATCCCCACACGGATGGGATCGCGACAGGGGCGACTCGGTTTGGGTTGCTCTCTGGCGATGAAAGGTCGCTCAGCATTCGGTTTAATTCACTCATGTGATGTCCTAGCCCCACAACGCATGCAGCGCAGAATGCTGCTTGGCGAGCGGGGTGTCTTTAATGGCTAAGCGCACAGCATGGCTAGACACTTTGCGTTGTCCTTTCCCGTAGCTCAGTAACAATGCTTTATGGCAAAGCTGATGCACCAAACGGGGAATACCGTGGCTTGCAACCCAAATTCGTCGCTTCGTCCAGACGCTAAACAAACGCGCTGAAGCGCCCTGCTCTTTCAGACGATGATCGATATAGGCAGAAGCTTCTGCAAAGGTCAGCGGCACGAGCTGCGCACTGAAACTAATACGTTGTAGCAATTGGCGCATGTTGTGCTGTGATAAACGCTCATCAAGTTCGGGTTGGCCCAGCATGATCAATTGGATCAGCTTGTGTTGCTCCGTTTCCAAGTTGCCGAGCAATCGAATGGCTTCAAGCACATCATCAGGCAGTGTCTGCGCTTCATCGCACAAGATCACCACTCTCTTTTCTTGATGTGCAGCGTCAATAGCAGCACGTTGGATAGCACTCAATAAGCGGTCTGATGGCAAATCGCTATCAATGCGAAGTTCATCGGCAATCATGCGGTGCAAGCTGGCGACGGTATTTGCAGGGTTGGGTAAAAAGACCAACGTAAATGATGCCGACAGCGCTTTGACCAGCAGGCGACACACCATGGTTTTTCCTGTACCCACTTCGCCCGTCACCTTGACCAAGCCTTCCCCCATTTCCATTGCAGAGACGCAGGTATTAATGGCGTCCACGTGCGAGCGGACACCGAAAAAGCGTCGAGTGTCCGGCGTTAGGCTGAATGGAGAGGCATTGAGGCCAAAGTGTTCCAAATACATGTGCATTCAGTAATGGTTAGTTTTCAGGGAACCAATCATTGAGCAGATCACGTGAGCGCTGAATTTCTTCTTGCCACGTTTGCTCTCCGACCACTGAGGGTTGCAGCAAAATCACCAACTCGGTTTTTTGTTTCATGCGGTTCACGTTACGGAAGAAATGACCCAGCCCAGGGATATCACCAAGCAAAGGGACCTTGGACACCATTTCTTCATAGCTCGATTTCATCAAGCCACCGATCACCACCACATCGCCCGAGCGAGCATGGATAATCGAGTCAGACTCTCGGATTGAGGTCTTCGCCAATGGCAAAACGTAAGGCTGAGAAGCGCTGCCCAGTTGAATGGTTTTCTCTTCTGTCACCACATCAATAACGGCAGGGTGAACGTGCAGCAACACACCATTGTCATCGTCAATTTGTGGCGTGACATCCAGCGAGATACCGGAGAAGAATGGCGTTAGTTCAATGTTTGGGCCTGATTCAGAGTTATCACCGGATGAATCACTTGAAGAAATGTCAGTCACGAAATACTCATCGCCACCCACTTTGATCACGGCTTTTTGATTGTTCGCCGCCGTCACTCGTGGGCTAGACAGCACGTTCACATCCCCTTGCGTATCAAGGAAACTTAGCACTGCATCAAAATGACCATCGGTGATCGTCACGTTGGTTTGACCGCCAATCACATTGGAAATCAAATCACCGGCAAGATCAGAAACAGGGCGGCTTACGCTGATGCCACCGCTGCCTATCGACTGGCTGATGTTGGACCAATTCACGCCTTGCTGATAACCATCACTCAGCGTCACTTCGAGGATTTTCGCTTCTAGAATGACCTGACGCTTCAAACGTTTTTGCGATGCAGCGAGGAAGCGTTTCACTTCACGCAGTTCATTCGGATAAGCCTTCACGGTGATTAAGCTCGCTTGCGGAGAAACCACAATGCTGCGCCCGTCACCTGAGCCGATCATTGCGCCGACCGCACGCTCAAGTTGTACCCAAAAGCTGCTTTCTGAACGCGTTTCGATGATCGTGCCGCCGGTTGGCACAGAAGCTCGCTCCGTGCTTTCGCCGTCGCCACTTGATGAGCTCGAATCGGTAGACATCGCGCCCGTGCTGATCGACGTCAGCGAGACGCCTGAGCGTTGCAGTTGCAAGTAATCAACAGGGAAGGTTTCAGTGCGAAGCGTGGCGGGGAACACTTGAATTAAGCTCCCTTGAATTTCCACGTTATAGCCGTAAATATCGGACACCACATCGAGTGCTTCCGCGACGGTGACGTCTTTTAGCGACACCGTGACTTTACCGCTGACATCTGGGTGCATCACAAGGTTGTAGTTAGTGCCTTGCACTAAGCTGCCGAAAAAGGCTTTTGCATCAACGTGATTGGCATTAATGCGCAAGCGGTTTTCCATGACCTCTCCGCTACCGGACACATCGGAAAAATCGCCCATAAGATCGAGAGACACAGCATCGGGTAAATCAGCCAAAGGCTGCCCGCTGTTTTGCGCGTAAGCTTGGTTTAGCGCTTCTTGTACTTCTGTCGGTTGGTTATGCCCAACACTTTGGCATGCAGACAAAAGCAGACTAGTAATGAAGACTATCAGTGGTTTATTCAAAAAATTCATCTTATTCACTGTACTACCTGCTCATTAAATACTGTCAGTGACCAATGACGCTGTCCGCGTTTTAGCGTCACACTGTTGTCATGAATTGCGCTGACGAAATAGCCGTTAATTGACTGACCTTTGCTGATACTTCGCCCATTAATCACAGCCGAACACGTATTGTTGCTGCCACACAAAATGGCATCCAAACGAGGTAGGCGATAGGTCTTCGTTTTGGTGGTTTTATTGGGTGCTTCATAGCCTAACGGGGCCGTGGGGTCGCTCTGTGCGAAAACCATAAATGGCACGGAGGTGAAGGCAATAATGGCGACCCATTTACTCAACGCTTTCATTCGCGCCTCCAATAAACACGGCGCTTTCACCCAAGGTATAAACCTGCAAAGTCACTTCAGCCCAAGGGTACTCAGTGACACGATAATTGACCTGCTTCCAGTAATACTTCACAGGTAGGGCTTCAAGTGCCGCCAAATATTCCACGATGTCGAAATACCGACCTTTGAGCGTTAATTCGATGGGATGAATGAAATAGCCAGCGTCATCGGTATGTGTCAGCTGTTGCGCTGGCATCGACACCATAGATAGCAATGTCAAACGATCGGATTGCTTCAACACGCTTTCCATCAAACCCGCCATTTTGTCTGCGTTCACTAGACCTTCGACTTTGTCCGCCATGCGCGCATCAAGGTCAGCAAGTTCTTGTGATAAATCTGCTAACTGTTGTTCCAGTTCGGCATTGGGTGACACACTCAACTTTTCTTGTTTAAGTTGATTGAGGGTCGAAAAATCTTTCGTACTTTGCTGTTGTTGCGCGACTTGTGCATTTAGCTGATTCAGGGTTTTCGTCATCGGCTCGATAAATAACAACACGCCAATGGCCAAGATGATCCCCCAACCGGCCAATGCGATAAGCCACTGTTCACGAGGAGAAAGCCCATCGAAGCCTTGCTTTAAGCGTTCGATCAATGCATTCATTTCTGAGCCTCTCCTTTCTCGCGTTTTGCATTCAAACTAAACACAAGACGTTCCTTTTCATCACGCGTTAACGCCATTTGTTCAAACACACGTCCAGATAGCGGTTGTTGCGTTTGAAAGCTTTGTAGCCATGCAGGAACAGAAGAAGGTGTCGCCGCCAATCCTTTAATGTCGAGCGTGTCTCTGCCTATCGCAATGTCAGACACAGAAATATCTCGGCGTGATAGATCAGATAGCGCACGGAAAACAGAGGCATAACCTTGCTGCAAAGCGGCGTCATGAACCGCTACCGCTTCAAGGGCTTTTTGCTTTGATGCAATCGCCGCTTCGGCACGGTTGACGTCGTTCACCATACTTAGCGATGGCACATGGAGTGCCAACTGTTCATTAAGTTGATTCGATGTAGACTCCGCCGTGCTGCGCGATTGCGTCGCAGTTTCTAACGCCTCGTTCGATTGCGACACTTGCCATTGTTGGTAAGCAGCCACTAACACAATCAATAGCCCTGTCAGCCCCCAGACCAATAGCATCTTTTCAAAGGTAAGCAGTGCGCTGCTTGGCGAGAGATCGTCACTGAAAAGGTTGATGTCAGGCGAACAATCTCGTTCAAGAGCCGCCAAGGCAACGTGTTGGTGGTGATCGCCTGATTCAAACAAAGTCTGTGGTCGCACTGACACCGACAGTCGGGAGGAAAGCTGAAAAGCTAACTCAGTATCATCAACGCCGTTTACGCTGACAACCAAACCACCCACTTGGGCATGCTTGAGCTGCGAGCGCAGGTAATCGAGCGAACGTTGAATTTCTAGTGCGAGTTCGTCTATCACCAAAGGAGGTAATTGGTCGCCCTCAAACAGCATGCCTCGTACTTGGCGCTGAAAGCACAATTTACCTTGGTCAAAAACCGCAATTTGTAGAATGCCCTGACTATCACGCGTCAGCACCATTTCTGTTTTGTCGAGTTGCGTCCACTGACGAAGCACCAAGTCTTCGGGTGACACTGCCACCAGCTGACATTGGCGCTTTTCAAGTGCTGCACTGAACTGAAGCAAGGGTTGCTTGTGACAAACAAACGCTTGGAAACGGTTGGCAATCGGAGATGAAAAACCATCTGCGACGATGTCAGAAGGCGAATCAGATAAGAAGTCTTTCAGTTTGAAAGGCAGTGCTGCGCGGATGTCTTCTTGCGACAGCTTTGGATCGTCAATCAGCAGGGTTTGATAAAGGCCATGCCCCAGCACCAAATGAAGATCAGATTTGGTTATCTCATGCCGATTTAACAACTGCAATGCAGCCGTCCAAGGGTCAGTGCCAGAAATTGACTGAGTGTCTACCTGTGCCTTTTTATGGTCATGATAACCAATGACAACCTGACTGGCAGATACGACAAGGCTAACAACATTTCGCTGCCTTGATGAAGAAAAACGCGCAAGGAGAGTAGATACGGCCATTTACGACTAATAGATGCTCAAATACTGTTACAAAAAAGGTCACCAAAACCAATTTGGCATACAGTATACTCTATCAAAATTCCCGCCAAAAAATAAGTACGCAGGCGACAATTTCATGACGCAATTGAGTGCTTTATAAACACTGCGCGACTTAGATCATTTTTTGCGCCAGCGCTGGCGTTTTAACGTGGCGGGGCTTGAAGATAGCTCCGCGCCGAGGAAACGACCTTGACCGCCTTGAACGCCAAGTTGCAGTAAGACATTCCACTCATGTTCAGACTCTACCCCCACGGCTAACACCTCTGTCGATGTCGGCTCACAGGCACCAAGCATACTGCGAACATAAAGCTGATTTTCAGGGCGTTGATGAATATCTCGAATCAGGCTTCTATGAAGCTTAATGTACTTAGGTTGAATGTCTTTGACGTAGTGGGTACTCACCACAGAGCGCCCCGCCTGATCGACCACCAAGGCGCAGCCCAATGCTCGTATCATTCGCAAGGTCGGACGCACCGCATCAAAGTGTTGTACCAATGGGCCTTCAGACACTTCAAATTGCATACGATTAAGCACACTACGAGGCGTCTGCAATAGCACGTCTCGCAGCCACGTTTGAAAAGCGCGCTGACGCAAAGACTCTGCACATATGTTCAATGACAGTATTTCTCGACCATCACCGTTGCGTAATTGATGAAGCGTTTTGGTGACAACATTGCGATCAAGCGTGATGTTCATCCCCACCAATTCAATACCGTTTAAGAAACGTGACGCTTTAATGATGAGTCCATTTTCATCTTTTATTCGCGCCAACAATTCGGTGTGTAATAACTCACCACTGCTGTCTTTGACGCCTTGTCGATACAACTCTGGCCCGCCATTTTCGAACACTCGGCTAAGTAAGGTTCTCCAACGCACACTGCCTCGTGCGTCGTCCGCAGCCACGTCTTTCTTAAACGCATGCCAACCATTACTTCCTTGCAGCACAGCACTTCGCTTGGCCATATCGACCTCTTCCATCAAGCGCCCACGACGCTCTCCAGTGCTGAAAAAAGTCATGCCCATGTGCGCCCAATTGTCTTCTTCTAAAGACTCAGGGGGCGACAAACGCGCCAGTGCTTTCATCAATTGATTGGCAAAAAGACGGGCGTCTTTTGCTGATTGGTGCGTCAACAATAGCGCGAACTCTGTGTCGTAGTAACGCGCTAAAACGGCATCAGGAAAACGTTGGATAGCATTCGATAATACGTTACCCACTTCTTTAACCCACTCATCAGCTCCTGATTTACCGGCCTCTTGAGTTAATGTTTCCCAGTCTCCAATGCGTAACATCAGCACAGCACCTTGCGCCCCTTTGTCTTGCAGCAAAGTTTGCAGGCGGTTATCAAACATCACGCGGTTCGCCGCGCCAGTGAGCTTATCTAAGAAAGTATTGGTGCGAATGAAAGTGTCAAAACGGCTGCGTTCTTGACGCGCATCTCGAAGCTCAATCAGCATTTGGTCGAGCGCAATACTTGCGGTAGACGGCCATTCTCTATCATCGCCAGTTTGAACGTCTTCTGCTCGCCCCGCTAAGATCAACCGCCCTCGGTGCTCAAGGAGTTCCGCTCCCAGCAACTGTGTCCTTAACCATTTTATCCCCCAAGACAGCGCCAATACGATAATAAGCACCGCGAGAGATAACGAAGACATTGCGCCAATGGAGTAGGCAAAGTCAGCATAAGGCGGCACAGAACGGATTTTAATGTAGAAGCCGGGGTTGCTTGGCAAGTCATAGTGGTTTTCTATCAATTCTAGCGGCTTAACAGCCGTTTGAACTTGCTCATAACGATAGAGCATTCCCGTTTTACTGGTGATTTCCAGTTCAACAACATCACTGGCTTTTAACAGTTGTGGTAACCATAAACCGATATTTTCGTTCGATGTGGGATTCGCAATGGCCTGATCAATTTCGACCACCACTTTGCTTAGGTAATGAGAAAGAAAATCCGTACCCAGTTTACGGAAACTGACTGCCCCGCCAATAAACAAGACGAACATGGCACAGACCACAATTAGCGTAACGAAAGCGACTAACCGATTGGTTAGCTTCATCCCTGCAACTTTTCTCATTCAATACCCAACTCAAGGAGTGTGCCGTTCAGTGTTCAGCATGTTAAAAACGTATACCCAAGTCCCCGAAAAAGACGGCCAATTCAGGTTACTTGGGTATAGCGCTTTTTTACGCCGCGTAATTAGTTATTATCGTGCTTCACGGAACGAAAGTGAACGCAAACTCGATACTCAACCAAAAGAATCAAGAGATGGATTGGATAACCTGCGCAAAAAGCTACATTACCGTTGTCGACATGGGTTCATTGGCGCAAGCCGCCACTAAGCTCAACACCTCAAGTTCTGCGCTATCTAAGCGTTTAGCTTGGTTAGAAAACCAATTGGGTGTGCAGCTACTAAAACGGACGACTCGTAACCTCACGATGACGGATGCTGGACGCTTGTTTTACCAACGCGGAAAGTTGTTACTCGACGACTGGACACAGTTGGTCTCTGAAACAACGTCGACATATGGCGAAGTCAGCGGTGTCTTACGCATTGGCGCGCCGCTGGCCACAGGGAGCCGATTGCTGGTTAACAATATCGGGGAGTTTCTTGCGGCTTACCCCAACATACAGGTAGAGCTTCACACGCTGGCACCCGGGCAATTACCTGATCCTCACTTGGATATTGTTATTACGCGCGAACTGGCTGACTTTAATTCCGCCAGCTTTATCGCAACGAAACTGTTTGATTTTCAGCCTCGATTTTTTGCCTCTCCCACTTACCTTGCTCAGCATCCGCCGATAATCGAACCCGAACAACTACTGCAACACAACTGCTTGCTTTATGGCTCGACGAGTCATCCTCAAGAGCATGAGTTTGAACACGGCCGACGCTTACTGTTGACTGGTAACTTTGTTTCGCCAAATCCCGAAGCGCTGGTGAACGCCGCAGTGGCTGGATTAGGCATTATTTTGGTTGGGGATGTGACCATCAGAAAAGAGCTGGATCAGGGACTACTTGTTCCCGTCTTATCTGATGTGCGTCAGCCCAAAAGCCCCGCTTACGCGTACTATCCGAAGCTCGAATACAACCACACAAAGACGCGTTTGTTTATTGATTTCATCAAACAAAAAGTCGTGCATTGATAACGCGCAAGGCCACAACCATATTGCTCTACGTGATAGAGCGAGGCTATTTACTGAGTATGATTACCCGCTACTTACGGGCATTGGTGGGCGCAATCAACTGCGCTTCCCCTAATCGGTGCTGAAGAATGTAATACCCCGCCAACGCTGGAGATCCATTGACGGGAACACCAAGGTTTTTAACATCGAGTGCATACACGGTGATTTGATAATTGTGAGGCGATGCTTTCGGAGGAGGACAAGCGCCACCAAATCCGTGAAATCCAAAATCATTACTCTGCATTTGCGCGCCGGCTGGCAATAACTTGCCGTTCTCGTTTCCCGCATCCAGTGGCAATTGATGAACATCTGCCGGGATGTTGATCATCACCCAATGCCACCAGCCACTCCCTGTCGGTGCATCAGGGTCGTACATGGTCACTGCAAAGCTTTTTGTTCCTGTAGGGATATCTGTCCACTGCAATGCGGGAGATAGGTTATCTCCCTGACAATCCCACTGATTGAATATCTGTTGTGTTTTTAGTGTCTCGCCTTCAACAATTTGAGGGCTGACCAATGTCATGGCTGACGCACTCATCGAAAGCCACGTAAGCGATAGCACGACACTTAGGCTATTCCGTATCACGTGATTCATATCAATACTCCGGTTTAGGAAAATAAAGCAACCGAAGTATTGTTGTGATGCCTAAGAGCGCGCGACTCATTCTTGATATTCATTTCATTTAGCCTATGTCTTAACAAACTCAAACGCTAGAAACGAAAAACCCCGCAAAGGCGGGGTTTTTGAGTCGGTTTGACTGACACTTTTTTCGTTTGACGTAACCCTCAGAACGGAATGTCGTCGTCGAAGTCAGGCATATCGTTGTACTGTTGCGGCGCTTGCTGTTGAGGCGGTTGCTGCGGTGCCTTCTGAGCAGGTTGCTGCTGATAAGCAGGCTGCTGAGGTTGACCCCAGTTGCCTTGCTGTGGATTTTGTTGAGCAGGTTGACCCTGACCACCCATACCACCGCCAGCACGGCTATCTAGCATTTGCATTTCATTCGCAACGATTTCAGTCGTGTAGCGATCTTGGCCATCTTGCCCCTGCCATTTGCGTGTTTGCAAACGACCTTCCAAGTACACTTTTGACCCTTTCTTCAGGTATTCACCAGCGATTTCAGCCAAACGACGGTACATCACCACACGGTGCCACTCTGTCATTTCTTTGTTTTCACCAGTGTTCTTGTCACGCCACGTTTCTGAGGTCGCAACAGTCAAATTGGCAACCGCACCGCCATTTGGCAGATAGCGAACTTCAGGATCGTTGCCCAAGTTGCCAATCAAAATTACTTTGTTTACACCACGGCTGGCCATATTTTGCTCCCAAACCTTCTTCATTGCGTTATCAGTTTCTTTGCGGCAATACGCGCAAAGACGATATTTAGACCGCGATGATAACAGAAGCCTGAGCATTGTTCACAGGCTTTCAATTGAAACTTAGAACACCGCATTGCTTGTATCGCAACATGATGAAAACCTCGCAATATTGTTGAAACAGGCCAGACAGAAATCAGCGATATCAACCAATTTGTATTAGACTTACAAAGAGCTTGCGAGAGTCGCCGTTGCCAACGCTTCGTTAGTAAGTTCAAAAAATGATACGAATGGCTTTCTGATTGCGCTTTAGAATGCTGCGGAAAACATGGTTAATTTGTTACTGTCATCATGTTAAACAAAAGCGCAATATCTTCATCAAAAGCATTTAGGGATACACATGCAAACCATTGAGACCACCTCTGATAAATACACGATTCTTCTCGTTTCGGAGCCAAGCATGACGATCACTGCGTTGATTTCATGCTTGGAGAAAGAAATTAAAAGTAGTGTGTCTTTAGTCGAGAAGCAGGGGATCAGTGAAGATCTAGCAACCTCATCAGGACTGGTCTTGATCGACTTGAGTGCTTTTGAAGGCGACACCGTCAATTTCGTAAAGCAAAGTCTCTCTCCATTTAGCGAGCAGCATGTTTTTGCGCTTTTCAACGCACATGACTTATCTGCAAAAGAGCTGGCCAGTTGGCCGTTTATTAAAGGGGTGTTTAGAAAAGAAGATGATCTTGAGCACCTTTGCCATGGTATCGAAAAAATGCTCTCAGGCGAGTATTGGTTACCAAGGCAGAAACTGGCGGAATTGATTCACTACTATCAGCAGAACAATAGCAACACGATTGACTACTCTGAAATCTGCTTAACCAATCGTGAACAGCAGATACTGCGTAAGTTGGTTACTGGCGCGTCAAACAGCGAAATTGCAGATGGCCTGTTTGTATCGGAACATACAGTCAAATCGCACTTATATAATATTTTCAAAAAGATAAATGTCAAAAACCGTGTTCAAGCTGTTTTTTGGGCCAAAAACAACCTCTCTGTCATCGGCCTTGATTACCAAGGCTGAGACAATACGCAATGACCAGTCCGTTTACATTCCCTCGTGTTAATTCATAAACGAGACGATATCCCTTTTATTTTCACTTCATAATGTTATGCGCAAAAACGTCGCAAGCCGTTCCTAATTATTACTCATAAATGCTTGCTTCGTTGCAGTTTGCTCAGGTGCGTTACTGCAAGTTCAGTGTCGATGTACGCATCCCATCTATTCGTTTTAAGACTTAGGTATATTCAATAATAGAGGGTTAGCATTATGGCTAATGTTTTTGGTACTGACTTTATAGATACACTATACGGTTCAAATGATGGCGAAATAATCGTCAGTTACCGTGATGATGACGCTATCGTCGGCTTTGGCGGCGATGACTTTGTTTGGGGTGGTCGTGGCGACGACAGAATCACCGGCGGTGCTGGTAACGATCGCGTTGCTGGTGGTGAAGGTGATGATCGTGTCGCTGGCGGCAGTGGTGATGACATCCTGTTAGGTGGTAAAGGCAACGATGTCGTCTTAGGCGGCACAGGCAATGACAAGTTGTATGCCGTGTCAGGCAATGACACGCTATTTGGTGGGTCTGGTGACGACTGGCTAACGAGCGGCAGTGGCAACGACTTCATGTTTGGCGGGTCTGGTGCTGATACATTCCGATTCGATAACATTCTGGGCAACCAAACAGGCAATGATCGTATCGTTGACTTTGAAGTGGGTATTGACTCGATCTTTATCAGAGCAACGGGTGATACCGATTTCGATTCACTGTCTCTCACTCAAGTCGGAAGCAATACCTTAGTGGATTTGGCTGACGGCTCAAGCTTCATCCTAAACGGCATTACAGCCACTGATCTTACTGCTGACGATTTCCACATCGTTTAAAGCGATTGCTTTAACAAAGCTCCCTTAACACAGATCCTATAGCAAAGACCCATAGGCAATAAGCGCTCAGCTTGTTGCCTATTTAATTCCCCCATTAACATCACCTCCCCCTTTAGAGTCTGCGCGTTATTTCATGTCATCGCTCACTAGTGAGACACCCTTTTTATGTCAACTCAGTCAAAGTGTTATCCGCCGAGCTTTGTCAGCTTAACGATGACAGTTATCAAGACAAACAACGGCAACTCTCAGAAGAAAGAGTTCACAACACTAAATATAAGGAAGTTGTAATGACGGACATTAATGGATCTATAGGCTCTGATGTATTGGATGGAACCAACAACGAAGATCTTATCTTCGGCTTAGATGGTGACGATCGCATCATCGGTTTTGGCGGTGATGACACAATCTTTGGCGGCAAAGGTGACGATTTCATCATTGGCGGTAAAGGTAACGATGTTGTCAGAGGCGGAAGCGGCGATGACCTCATCCGCGGCGGAAGCGGTGAAGACATGCTTTACGGCGGTGTCGGCAATGACTATATCCTCGGCGGCACGGGCAACGACACGATTGCAGGAAACTCAGGTTCCAACAAACTTTACGGCGGAGCTGGTGATGACACGTTGATCAGTGGCACTGGTGATGACTTTTTGTTTGGGGGGAGCGGTGCAGACACGTTCATGTTCGACAATATCCTCGGCAACCAAACTGGCGACGACCGCATCGTAGACTTTGAAGCGGGTATCGACACGATATTCATTCGTGCAACGGGAGATACTGATTTTGCTTCTCTTGCACTGACTCAAGTTGGAAATAACACGGTAATTGATCTTGCCGATGGTTCAAGCGTCATTTTGAACAATGTTTCTACTGGAGATCTCTCTGCTGACGACTTTCATATCGTCTAACGTAACCAAGCTATACTCAAGGCAATCAGCGTATGAACTGATTGCCTTTTTTAAGGATCATTTGTGTCGTTGCTTGGTTGCTGTATCAACAACCCAATGATCCAACGTCAATGGATAAGACATGTCACTTTCTACAGAAAAACAACTTCAAACGACCATCGAGCAATGTAAGAAAGCGCTGCTGTTTGTGATTGCATTCAGCTTTATCATCAACATATTAGTGTTGAGTGTACCGCTCTACATGCTTCAAATTTACGATCGTGTCATTAGTTCTCGCTCCATTGATACGCTAGTTCTACTTACCGCTATCACAATCTTCGCGCTGCTCACCATGGCAATATTGGAGAATGTGCGTACCCGTATCATGGTAAGAATTGGGGCATGGTTTGACCAAAGCTTATCGCCGGAAATACTCAGTGGCAGCATCGCTTTGCAACTACGACAGGGGCTATCAGCTTCCGTGCAAAGCTTAAGAGACATTGCCGCGATTCGAGCATTTATTGGCGGTAATGCGGTGATTCCAGCGTTGGATGCGCCATGGACACCTGTTTTTCTTGGGTTCATATTCCTGCTCCACCCCATACTTGGCATCATCGCAACAGCAGGCGCGATTGTCCTATTTTGTATTGCCATTCTTAACGATGCAATGACCAGAAAAGCGCACAAAACAGCCAACGAGTCGGCGATCTTAGCCATGCAGCAAGCCGAGTCGGCGGCAAGAAATGCTGACGCCATTGAAGCGATGGGCATCATGCCTAATTTCATTCGAAATTGGTCTGAATTGAACAACAAAAGCGTTGATAGCCAAGTCACAGCAAACTCAAAAGGCGCCCTCCTTACCGCGACTTCAAAATTTATAAGAATGTTGCTGCAAATCGCGATGCTAGGAGTGGGGGCATGGCTGGTGATTGAAGGAGAGCTAACAGCGGGGGCCATGATTGCTGGCTCAATCCTCATGGCGAGAGCACTTGCACCTGTCGAGCAGTCAATCAGTGCATGGGGAACGGCGATTTCAGCAAGACAAAGCTACCAGCGCCTAAAAGAACAAATACCCGCGTTTCCAGAACGCGCAAAATCTATGCCCTTACCAAAACCTCAAGGAACTCTATCCGTAGAGAAGGTTACCTACTTTCACCCAGGGCAACCTGAGCCCGTGTTGCATGGCATCACATTCAAAATTAACGCCGGTGAAGCCTTAGGCATCATTGGTCCATCAGGCACAGGCAAATCAACGCTCGCACGGTTGATGCTTGGAAACCTAACCGCGAACGCTGGAACAATACGCTTGGACAATATGGATGTCGCGAAGTGGGACCCTGATGACTTAGGCCCTCACTGTGGCTATTTACCCCAAGATGTTGAGCTGTTCCCGGGCACCATCAGACAAAATATCGCTCGAATGTCCGAAGGCGAGCCTGAACTCGTCATCCAAGCCGCGAAACTGGCCGGTTGTCATGAGCTCATTCTGCGCCAACGACAAGGCTACGACACAGTCGTGGGTGAACGAGGTTTAGGCCTTTCTGGCGGCGAACGCCAGCGCGTTGCGCTCGCCCGCGCACTATATGGCGACCCCAGCCTCGTAATCCTTGATGAGGCAAACGCCAATCTAGACGGCGTCGGAGAGGTCGCGCTACAACGCGCTATCGCCTACTTAAAAACCCGTAAGGCGACCGTTATTTTGGTAGGACATAGACCCAGCATGATGCAATCCATGGACAAATTACTCGTACTGCAAGACAGTCAGGTTCGAGCATTCGGTGAGCGCGATGAAGTGCTTAAGCCTTTGCTAGAACAAAGCGCCGCGCTCTCATCTAAGGGAGGGCAAAAATAATGGCTATTCCCGCTATTCGACAGCTTGCCTTATTTGGCTTTGGTGTCATCGCCGTGTTTTTTGGCACATTCGGCGTTTGGGCTGTATTCAGCCCACTAGAAGGTGCTTCTATTGCTCCTGGCATTGTGACCGTAGACAGCCAACGCAAAACGGTTCAACACCTTGAAGGCGGTATCATCGACAAAATCGTGGTGACCGAAGGGGCGAATGTAAAGAAAGGTGAAACACTTATCCTGCTTGATAACACACAAGCTAACGGTCAACTGGAGCAATACAATAGCCGTCAACGTAATGCCCTAGCACGGGAAGCGCGTTTGATCGCCGAGCGAGATAACCTTGATTCAATTACCTTTCCCGAGCAGTTAGCGTCCAACACACAGGATTCACGTGTAGAAGAAATTCTGACAAACCAACGACGAATCTTCAAAGCGCGGAATGATTTTTATGCCTCCCAACAAGAAGTCATCAAAACACAATTAGCACAAAATCAAGCTGAGCTAGATGGTCAAAAAAAGCGTCTTGAGATAGAAAAACGCCGCTTGTCGATCATTGGTGAAGAAATTGATGGTAATCGCCAGTTGGCAGAAAAAGGATATGTGAGTAAAACGCAGGTATTGCGCTTAGAGCGTGAAGAAAGTCAGATCCTAAGCACCATCAGCCAACTGCAGTCTAACGCCAGTCGCCTGGCCCAGAATGTCGCAGAGAGCCAAGCTCAAATTAAAGAACAAGAGTTGGAACGAATCAAAGAAGTGGTCGAGCAGCTAAGAGAAACTCGACAAGAACGTTACGAACTCGATGAGCAAGTCGCATCAGCAAAAGACATCCTCAACCGAACCAAAATTGTCGCGCCACTGTCGGGGACAGTGCTAAATCTGCAAGTGTTCTCTGAGGAAGGTGTCATATCGCCCGGTCAGCCATTGCTCGATATTGTTCCGAATAACGAAAGCCTTGTTATTGAAGCCAGAGTCGACCCTTCTGACATTGATCAGGTTAGAGCTGGGATGAAAGCGCAAATCCGCCTCACTGCGTTAAGCATGCGCAGCATTAAGCCTCTAGACGGCGAACTACTTACCATTTCAGCGGATAGATTGGTCGATGAGCAATCCGGCTTAGCCTATTACCTTGCCAGAGTAGAGCTCATCGACAATGTCACAGAGCTACTAAATGGCATTGCGTTATATCCTGGCATGCAGGCGGAGGTGATGTTACTCACCGAGCCCCGTACTCCCATCGAATATTTGGCCAAACCACTTACCGAAAGCTTAAATCGCGCATTTCGTGAAGAGTGATCAGCACAGTCACCTCTAATTCTTAAGTCGCACTTATGGATTAGAGGTGGCTAAACGACGATTAACAAAGAATGAGTCCCCTTGTAGAAATCTTTGGGCTCGGCTTCTGCATTCACACGTAATACGAAAAAAAACGTGAAGCAAATCACTTTTAAGAACCCATACTTGGCACTAGTTTGCAAGACTTTCGATGCATGATTTTCTAGCGACATTAAGGTTGCAAGAAAAAATCCGACAAACTTCATCTTCTTTCTTTGCTCGCGGACTGCTCTACTTACCTCATATTACTAAAGTAACGCGCCCTATGGAGGCGAACCATTTTTTCGAGAAGCTAGCAAGCTTGGATAGCGTAGTTTACTTTTAATAGTAAGAAACAAAAAAGTGATCCCTCGATTGAGATCACAAAAAAATATGAGCTCTAATTTTATGGACAGCAGAAAAATTCGCACACACGGAACCGAATCCGCGATCATTTATAGACTTTGCGATCTTGCGGTCATCGGCGGTTCACTGGTTTTAGCAAGCCTCTTATATTTAGGAGCAATTAGCGATGACAGCTTATTGCTCGCCACACTGATATCAATTTGCTATTTGTTATTTGCTGAAAGTTCACACCTCTATCGTTCCTGGCGTATTAGTAACTTCCAAGGCCAAGTGGCAGCAACTCTGATCCCATGGTGCGGTGCTTGCCTAGCTTTGGTTGCGTACTTTTTCTTCACTCAGCGCGGCATTGAATTTTCTCGCGTCGTCATGACAATGTGGTTTGTATTTGGCGCTATTGGGCTTGTTCTTTGGCGCTTCCTCGCGCGCATTGCGCTCAGTAAACTCCGTAATCGTGGTATCAATACACGTTGTGCGGCGATTATCGGTACCACCGCAAACGGAATTGAACTTGCTCAAGAATTTCAGCGCAACCAAGCTCTGGGCATTAAGCTTGTTGGCTTCTATGAAGACAGGGGTGTTGACCGAATTGAAGGGGGCTTACCCGCCCCAATGCTGGGTAAAGTGAATGAGGCATTGGAGCAAGCTAAGCAAGGTAAGCTTCAACATGTGTATATTGCCATGCCAATGCATGCCAAAGATCGTATTGCACGCTACCTTCACCAATTTGCTGACACCACAGCTACCACGTATTTGGTACCTGATTTTTTCACCTACAACCTATTACACAGTCGCTGGCAGACGATAGGGCATGTTCATACCCTTAGCGTGCATGACACCCCGTTTAGCGGTTTTTCAGCGTGGTCGAAGCGCCTTGAAGACATCATTTTGTCATTCCTCATTCTGATCATGATCTCTCCGGTGCTTGTGGTTATTGCTATCGGAGTGAAGCTCTCATCTCCTGGCCCCATTATCTTTAAGCAACATCGATATGGTCTCGACGGCCGCAAAATTAACGTCTGGAAGTTTCGCTCCATGTCGACCACAGACAATGGTGATGTTGTCAAACAGGCAACAAAGAACGACCCTCGCGTCACTCGTTTTGGCGCTTTCATTCGCCGAACATCTTTGGATGAGCTCCCCCAATTCTTCAACGTGCTAAGAGGATCGATGTCGATCGTTGGCCCTCGCCCTCATGCCGTCGCACACAATGAACAATACAGGGACATCGTTGATCGCTACATGCTGCGACACAAAGTGAAGCCAGGCATTACTGGCTGGGCACAAATCAACGGTTACCGCGGAGAAACAGACACGCTCGATAAAATGGAAAAGCGCGTTCAATTCGATCTGGAGTACATCCAAAACTGGTCACTATGGATGGATATTAAGATTGTTATTGCAACGGTATTCAAAGGCTTTATTGGCAAAACTGCTTACTAGGAGTGGGGCGTGATTCGCAGTCATTTATGGATTAGTGCTGGGTTGTTTTTTCCACTGTCAGCGGCAGCGGTTGAACCTTTGGCGTATCAAACAGAGAACGGCATAGACATTCTGCCTACACTAAAAGTGAGTGCGGGCAATAATGATAATGTTCGCCGCACAACCGATGACACCGTGAGTTCACCCGAGAGTGTTATTTCGCCAAAAGTGACTGCGGTATTGAAAAAAAATCGCTCTGCGTATCAATTTGATTATGGTTTCGACGCCGTCAACTACAGCAATAGCAGTGATGACAACTACATCGATCATCAATTACATGGGCAGGGTTTCTTTGTATTCGATGTTCGCAACCGGCTCTTAATTGATTATCTCTACAACATCACCAATGAGCCTCGGGGGACGGGGATCACCGAAGGGTTCAGCCTCTCCGTTGATGAGCCTACTCGCTTTCAACGTCATAATTTGAAGGCTCGCTATACCTACGGTGCAGCAGGCACGAAGGGACGATTGGCTGGGGTTGCAGGCTATGAAAGTAAAGAATATGACGATGTCACATATATCCGAAATGGTCTCACTCAAGAAAGCCGTTATTTTAATTGGAATCAGCCTTACCTGAGCAGTGAGTTTTACTACGCTGTATCAAATTATTTCTATGCCGTTGCCGTCGCAAGCCTAAAAGACCGCAATTATGAGTACATAGAGCCATTCTCTGGCATCACACGAGATAGCTTAGATTCAGCACTGTACGGCGGCTTGGAGTGGGATATTACAGGGAAAACTCAGGGCAAACTGCTCGTCGGTGTGCAAAACAAGGACTTCGAAGCGTCACAGCGTGAAGACTTCCAAGGGTTCATTTGGCGAGCCAATATGAGTTGGGCTCCGACGGATTACAGCACCTTCGGGCTTGAAGGCCGTGATTACGCGAGAGATCCAAACATTAATGCTGACTATGTAAAAGATCGTTCAATACAACTGGATTGGGAACACAAATGGACACCTCGATTCAAGTCAATTGCTAGCGCGCGTTACGGCACCAACGAGTACCCGCTCGGCGTGCGCAAAGATGACGATACGTTATACGAAATCACGGTTGTTTATAGCCTTAAACGTTGGTGGGATATTTCTGTAGGCGCGAGCAGATTTGAACGTGACTCTAGCTTGGTCGGTTATAGCTATGAGCAAACAAGACTATTTATTGGCATGGAGGTAAGTCTGTGATTCATCGATTTTTGTTGCTTATTGCGCTATTTCTGCCTTTCGCAAGTGGCGCAACAACAGAACAATATGTGCTGGATGATGGGGATTACATCTCGATTAATGTGTATGGGGAAGAGGATCTTTCCATGCAGATTTTGCTCAGCACGCGAGGACGTTTTGACTATCCCTATTTGGGACGCCTAGAAGCGGCAGGGAAGTCTGTCAGTCAGTTACAACGCATTATTGAAAGCGGACTCAGAGGGGACTACTTAATTGACCCCAAAGTAACCGTAAACGTCGTTAAATTTCGCAAATTTTATGTCAATGGTGAAGTGCACCACCCAGGGGGATATGACTATCAACCGGGTCTGACTATTGGTAAAGCCATTGCCATTGCTGGCGGTTTTACTGATAGAGCTTCACGGGATGATATTCAAAAGACAGAAGCCAAAAATGGAAGCACTCAAAAAAACGTTGGCCTGTCACAAGCTGTTGGACCCGGCGACATCATCGTGGTCGACCAGAGCTTTTTTTAGTTAGCGCTGCGGGAATAAAAGGAAGTAATCAGCATGAAACTTATCGAGCCTAACCCGGCTAGTGGACAAGCACGCCTAGACCTTAGACGTTACTTCAATGTCATCGGTCGCTATTGGATTCCAATTGGCGTATTTGTCACGGTTTTTACCCTCGTTGCAACACTGCTTATCCTCTCTATTACGCCAAAATACAGAGCGACTGCAACGCTGCTGATTGAATCTCAAGCAAGCAAAACCATCTCCATTGAAGAAGTGTATGCGCTAGATACGACGAAAAAAGAGTACTACCAAACCCAGTTTGAAATCCTCAAATCTGACTCTTTGTCGGAAAAAGTTATCGACGAGTTGGGTATTGCGCAGATCTATGAGTTTAACAGCTCAGTCGGTCAACCCTCTGGGCGCGATAGGCTGCTGACATTGCTCCATAACATTGAATTCTTGCAGTCATTTTTGCCCAAACCAACGCCACTGACAGCAACTGTCGATAGCAACACGGTTAACCAAGCGGTGTTGAGGAAATTCAAATCTCACCTCACCATTGAGCCCATTCGCAACACACAAATGGTCAGAGTGCACTTTGATTCGGTTAATCCAGAGCTTGCAACACGCGTGGCAAATGCATTGGGCCAAGCCTATATCGAGTCCAACTTAGAAGCGCGGTTAGTAGCCACGCAAACCGCCGCAGGGTGGATCACAGACAGACTTGGCGAGCTGAAAGCCAATCTTGATATTTCAGAGGCTGCCCTCACGCAGTATTTGAAAGATGAAGGATTAATTGAACTCAATAACATTAACGAACTTGCAGGAACAGAGCTCACGAGCCTGACCATCAGAGTGGCTGAAGCCAAAGAAAGGCGCGTAGCCGCAGAGAGCTTATACTCGCTCATGCAAGGAAGTGGTGCGGGTTCCGCCGCCTTGTTATCCGTTCCAGAGATATCGAATCACCCGCAAGTGCGGGACGTCAAAAATGCAGAAATTGATGCTGAGCGAAATGTCTCTGAGCTTTCAAAGCGCTACGGTGAAAAGCATGACAAGATGATTCAAGCACGTGCTCGCCTAAGTGCCGTGCGCAATCGTGCTAACTCCGTGATCGGTGAATTGGCCCGAGGCATTGAAAAAGAACTCACCAATGCGCGTAAGCAAGAGGCGTCACTGATTGCCGCGCTTGATGGCAAGAAAAAAGACTATCAAAACATCAGTTCAAAACGCTCCCAGTACGAATCACTCAAGCTCGATGTCGATTCAAGTCGCCAACTGTATGATCTATTCCTCAGCCGACAGAAAGAAACCACAGCAACCAGTGACTTCGAATCGGTCATCGCACGCTTCATCGACAAAGCTAAAACTTCACAAGATCCGTTTCGCCCTCAAACCAGCAAATTAATTGCGATCAGCATCGCATTCGCTTTGTTGCTCGGAATTGTTGGCGCGCTTTTAGCGGATGCTTACCGCAATACCATTGAAAAGCCCGATGATGTTGAGGAGAAGCTGGGATTGCAGCATTTAGGTTTTATTCCCCAAGTGAAGGTGAAGCGTTTTAAGAATGCGCCATTAGACCACACGTTATATCTAGACCCCGACGCAACACAGTTCAGTGAATCAGTCAGGACGATACGCACTTCCGTGCTACTCACACTGACAAACAGTAAGCGAAAAGTGCTGTCTGTAACCTCGTCTCTCCCTTCTGAGGGAAAAACGACGGTAGCACTTAACCTCGCTCAGTCACTGGCAAAAATGGAGCGTACCCTGCTCATTGATTGTGACCTTCGAATGCCAGCCGTAGGGCAGCGTTATGGTTTGCCTCGCAACCAAACAGGTTTGACCAATGCGTTAGTGATGGGAACTCCCGTGAATGAGTGTATCTACCATGATGACCACTCTTCTTTGGATATCTTGCCAGCAGGATTGCTACCACCTAACCCGCAAGAGCTTTTAGGCTCACAGAAGTTTGCCGCGCTACTCTCTGAACTAAAGCAAAGCTACGACCGAATCATTCTCGACACGCCGCCAGTGAGCGTAGTGAGTGACAGTTTGATCCTCGGACGCTTGGCTGGCGGCATGATGCTTGTCGTCAAAGCGGAATCGACCACAGAGAAGCAAATCAACGATGCGGTTGCCCAGATGCTACGTCATGACATTACCATTGACGGTGTGGTATTAAACCAAGTCTCAAGTAAATTTTCAGATGCAAAATATAAGCTGCATTACGAATATTACAACGCAAACAAACAAAGCGATAAAGCACTTGAAGCCAGCTAGAGCCTCAGTGCCAAAAGGACACACAATAAAAATGAAAACGAGTTTTGATGTATTTAACGGCGATGCCGACGGGATCTGCGCCCTGCTCCAACTTCGATTGGCTACACCCAAAGACAGTGTGCTTATCACAGGTGTAAAACGAGACATTACCTTGCTCAAGCAAGTTGATCCTGCCATCGCCCAAGATGTCACTGTGCTAGATGTGGCGATGGGAAAAAACCGTGCAGCCTTGGATAACTTATTATCACAGGGTGTGCGTGTGTTTTACGCCGACCATCACAACCCTGATGAGATCCCTGAGCACAATGCATTAACCACACACATCAATACGGCAGCTAACACCTGTACAAGCCTTATCGTCGATAAATTACTCGACGGACGATACCGTGAGTGGGCGCTCGTTGGCGCGTATGGTGACAATTTGTTTGCGGTGGCAGATACCCTAGCAAACAAGGCTGGCCTGTGTGAGCAAGACAAGCTAACACTGAAACAATTTGGCACTTACCTTAACTACAATGGTTATGGTTCTTCCCTCGCCGATTTACTGTTCTCTCCGGCAGAAATTTACAAACTGATGGCGCCCTATCCTTCACCGTTGAATTTCATCACCGAACGACCGGACGTTTACGCCACCCTTGAAAGTGGCTTTATGAGCGACAGTGAGCAGGCCACCTCCATCGCCCCCTACTCAGAGCAAGCGGGCTCTCGCGTATACATGTTGCCGGATGAAGCGTGGGCGCGCCGCATCAGTGGTGTGTATTCCAATGATTTGGCGAACAGTGATCCTGATGTCGCCAATGCCGTGATCACCGCGAAAGCTGATGGTAACTACTTAGTCAGCATTCGAGCCCCTCTCAATAAACGCATGGGTGCAGATGAACTTGCCGCGGCATTCCCCACTGGTGGTGGAAGAAAAGCGGCCGCTGGCATCAATAATTTGCCCGCAGATTTACTTCCTGAATTCATCAAAGCGTTCCACCAGCACTATCCGCTGGCAACGTAAGAAAAGGACACTCATGGTGGACAAGATTTCCGTAAACCAAACCCATCTCAAGCAACTTGAAAATGAATCCATTCACATCATTCGTGAAGTGGCCGCCGAGTTCGATAATCCGGTGATGCTTTATTCCATCGGTAAAGATTCAGCGGTAATGCTGCACTTGGCATTGAAAGCATTTTATCCAGGTAAGCCACCTTTCCCCCTGCTCCATGTCGATACCACGTGGAAGTTTAAGGAAATGATTACCTTCCGTGATGCGTTCACCAAAAAGCACGGATTAGATTTGAAAGTTCACATCAACCAAGACGGTGTGGACATGAACATCAGCCCGTTCGAGCATGGCAGTGCGAAACACACTGACATCATGAAAACCCAAGGCTTAAAACAAGCGCTGAACCAATACGGTTTTGATGCTGCATTTGGCGGCGCTCGTCGTGATGAAGAAAAAAGCCGCGCGAAAGAACGTGTGTATTCGTTCCGCGACAAACACCACCGTTGGGATCCTAAAAACCAACGCCCAGAGTTGTGGGATACCTACAACGGCCGAGTGAACAAAGGCGAGAGCATCCGTGTATTCCCGCTTTCAAACTGGACCGAACTGGATATCTGGCAATACATCTATCTGGAAAACATCGAAATCGTTCCACTCTATTTCTCAGAGAAGCGCCCGGTGGTTGAACGTGACGGCACCTTGATCATGGTCGATGACGATCGTATGCCGCTTGAAGATGGCGAGAAGCCTGAAATGAAATCGGTTCGCTTCCGCACCTTGGGTTGCTACCCACTGACAGGAGCTGTTGAGTCTACCGCTGCAACACTCCCAGAAATCATTCAGGAAATGCTGTTAACCAAGACCTCTGAGCGTCAAGGGCGAGTGATCGACCACGATCAGGCAGGTTCAATGGAACAGAAAAAACGAGAAGGCTACTTCTAAAAGCCTCGGTACTTCTCAGATGGAATTTGCTATTCGCAATAAGGATGACTCATGAGCCACAGCTCTGAACTGATAGCCTCAGATATCGAAGCATATCTGCACCAGCATGAAAACAAAGACCTGCTGCGCCTATTAACGTGCGGCAGCGTCGATGACGGTAAATCAACCTTAATTGGCCGCCTTCTCTACGACACAAAATTGATCTTCGAAGATCACCTTTCCACATTACACAAAGACAACGCACGCGTCGGTAATGCCGGCGATGCACTCGACCTCGCATTGCTTGTCGACGGCCTGCAATCTGAGCGTGAGCAAGGCATTACCATTGATGTGGCTTATCGTTACTTCTCTACCGAGAAACGTAAGTTCATTATTGCTGACTGCCCAGGTCACGAGCAGTACACGCGCAACATGGCAACAGGTGCATCGAACTGCGAATTGGCCATTGTGATGGTCGACGCCCGTAAAGGCTTGCTGACGCAAACACGTCGTCACAGTTACATCGTCAGTAAACTCGGTATTCGCCATGTTGTTGTCGCTATCAACAAAATGGATCTCGTGAATTACGACGAGAAAGTCTACGAGTCGATCAAGGCTGATTACCAAGCCATGGCGTCACAGCTCGGCATCCAAGATGTTAGCTATGTGCCTTTGTCCGCACTGACGGGAGACAACGTTGTCAGTCAGAGCGAAAACATGCCTTGGTACTCCGGTGAGACACTGATGGGCATGCTCGAGGGCGTTGAAATTAGTCGCGACCAAAACCTCAATTTAATGCGCTTTCCTGTTCAATTCGTCAACCGTCCAGACGATGGTTTCCGCGGCTACTGCGGCACGCTCTCATCGGGCATTTTACGTCAAGGCGATGAAGTCGTTGCACTGCCCTCAGGGCAAAAGAGCACGGTTAGCGCTATCGTCACCTACGACGGTGAACTAGACGCTGTTGCCCCGAACAATGCCATCACCGTGACGCTTGCTGATGAGATTGATATTTCTCGCGGCGATATGCTGGTTCACGCCGATACCGCCCCCGTTTCAACTGACCGTGTCACTGCCAGCTTAGTCTGGATGTCGCAAGATGCGCTAAAAACACAGCATGATTATGACTTCAAATTTGCTAGCCATAACGTCACCGGACGGATCACTGACATCACGCATAAGATCGACATAAATAATTTCAATACGCTTGCGACCGACAAACTGGCGCTCAACGAAATTGGGGTTGCAGACATCCACCTCAACGCCCCCGTCGCGGTTGACCGCTACTCTGACATTCGTAAAACAGGCGCGTTTATCGTTATTGATCGGCTCAGTAACATCACGGTTGCCGCAGGCATGGTTGAAGACATTCATTCCGCGCTCGGCACGCAACAAAGCCGCACCTATACCGCAGCTGAAATTGCATTGAATCGCTACATTCGTGACCACTACCCAGAATGGGGCACCAAGTCTGTCGAGTAAGCGTCAGGGAAGGTACGCATGAATACAGTGACTTTGGATGCTGACAGGGAGAGTGATGCACAGATGACCGTCAAGATTTTACATATTATCAATGACTTGTCATTGAACGGTGGCGCGCAGCGGTTTTTAATTGATTTGGTTTCGCCGCCACCAGCGGGCTATGAAATCAAGATCATCACGTTGGAAGATACCAACGAATTTCGTGACACGCTTGATGCACAAGGTGTCACCTATTACGCCTGGAATACATTGTCACTGAAGGCAAAATGGAAGCTTTTGCGCTGGCCTGATGTGGTTCACGGGCATTTGTTCCCATCGATTTATCTCGCGTTAGCGGCCTTTGGTAAGAAACGCGTTCAAACCGAACACAACAGCCACAATCGTCGCCGTGATCATATTTGGATGAAACCGTTTGAGTATCTCCTTTATTGGCGATACCACACCACGGTCTGCATTACCCAACAGGTACAAGAAGAGCTGGAGGCTTTTATTCCTCAGTGGAAAAGCCATTATCAAGTGGTCTTCAATGGTGTCGATTTAAGTAAATTTTCATTAACAGCAAAACAGCTTCCTGCGGCGGATGCCCCCATTCGGATCGGTATGGTCGGTCGCCTACACCCCTACAAAGATCAGCCAACCTTAATCCGTGCATTAGCGCTTTTGCCACAGAGATACGAACTGCATTTCGCCGGTGACGGTGATCGACGAGAAGAGTACCAATCACTCGCGACGTCATTAGGTATTGAAGACCGTGTGTTCTTTCATGGGATTCGTTCAGATATTCCTGACTTTCTCGATGGGTTAGATTTTTACGTGCAAAGTTCAATCATCGAAGGGTTTGGACTCGCCGCGGTTGAAGCCATGGCAGCAGGGCTGCCCGTGCTAGCCTCTCGCGTGCCTGGCATCCGTGAGGTGATGGATTGCGAAGCCAACATGTTTGACGTTGGCGACAGCGAAACCTTGGCATCCATGATTGCTAACGTGTGTGGCGATGCAGCCACATACCAAGCGTCAACACAGCGTTCGATTGAACGCTGCCAACTCTTCACCTTGTCGGCATTTCGCGAACAGTACTATGACGTTTACCAAACGTTGGTTGATGGAAAACAGAGGTTAGCGAATGGTAAAGCCTCTTGAGAACTTGGCGGCAGCTGCCGTCATCCTGTTCTTTGTCCCAATGAAACTTAGCGTATCAGGCATAGATATTTATCTTGCTGATTTGTTGGGTATTGCCTCATTGGGGTTTATCGGGCTTACCGCTATTCGTGGACAACTGTTGCATTCAACCATCAAGGCATCAGGTTTCGTCTTGTTGTTTGTGGTTTACATCGTGCTCGCGGGCATCATTAGTCATGTCCCCCCAACGTTCGTCATTATTGAGGTCATTCAATGGCTATCGATTATGGCGTTTTTGGGTGTCCTTCACCAAAGTGGGCTGCTGGCATCGCCTCGCTTTCTTTCTACCGTCGCGCTCTACGCGTTGGCAGGTGCTGTATACACCGCCATATGGCACTTCATCGTCTTTCCCGACCTCGGGAATTTCAAAAAGCTCGGTAACACCAAGTACTTGTTCGGTTTTTCTTGCCTACTGCTGTATTTGATGCGTGACCATATCCGCTTTAGCTACATTTTCCTCGCGCTATCTCTGGTATTACTGGTGATGTCTGACGAGCGCAAAGCCTTCCTTGGTGTCTCTTTAATGATCGCTTGTGATTATGCTTTTTGTCGTCGTTCTCATGACCTCCGAACGCAGCAAACTGTTAATGCTTTTGGCTTTATGCTGTTTTTTGGTGTCGTCATTGCATTTATCTCCACATGGTCACTGCTTGGACTTTCGACCATATTGAATCATCTCGAGTTTACCCAGTTAGATATTTACTATGCCGACCAACAGCAAGCTCGCTGGGATTCCGAATTATGGCGCAAACTCCTACTCGCAAATGGTTTTGACCTCTTCCTAGAGAACCCAATTCTTGGGGTCGGACCTAAAATGCTGCCCGAACACATTATTGATTACTTTCAAAATCAAGAACTCGCTATCTACACCCATAACTTCGCACTCGATGTCGCGATCGAATATGGCTTGGTAGGTCTCACTATTTTGTTTGGCGGTTTCTTATTGGGTATGTATCGCCTATTTCAACAACGCTACCAAAACCCTATCTCGTTTTTAATGGCCGTCTATATTCTTGCCATGGTGCTGTTTGTGGCGATCAACAGCACGATCATGTTGATGTTCCTGCTCCCCTTTTTCGTCAACACGCGGGTTATCAACCAGCCGACACCAGTGACAACATCGGAAAACAATCGGTACTTACAACAGGCAACGCAAAAAACACCGCTTTCAGACGCCGCTATTCATAAGGAAAAGTAATGAAGTTCAGTATCGCGCGCCAACGTGCCTTCGACCAAACCCTGCGCGAAAAGGATTTCGTTCTGGTTTACCAAATGGGCAAAGTCGGCTCATCATCCATTGAGGCATCACTGGAACATGCTGGCATTCCCAGTTGGCACATCCACACATTTGATGACAATGAAGAGTTTCAAATGTACCGCAACACCAAAGATGTCGCGTGTTTCTTTGATTGGCCTGTCCATACCGCCTATAAGCTGACATTGTCTCATCGTCTTCGTGTACTCAAAAAACGCGACCGACTCAAAATCATCACATTAGTCCGAGATCCCGTCGCAACCGTGGTGTCGCGTTTTTTCCAAGATTTACATATCCAATTCATCGAAGGGAAAAAGAACGAATCTATTCATGGTGACATGGACACGACGCTCAAACACCTGACCCATGCATTTGAAAACCAGATGCGTTTGACTTATTTCACGGAATGGTTCGACCGCGAACTCAAACGCCAATTTGGCATTGATGTTTTCCCGCATATTACTGACCCCACGCCGACTCACTGGCATATCAATCAAGGTGGCTGTGATGTGTTACTGCTTAAATGCGAAGCCATCAACCAATCTGCTGAGGTTCTGGGTGAGTTTTTAAATCAATCCAACTTCTCACTGCAATCAAGCAATGAAGCCTCAAATAAGTGGTACTCCGCGCTGTATCAGCGCTTCAAAGAAACCTATCCGTTCGAGCGCTTGTTTGGCCTTTATGACGCCCCCATCTACAAGGCCATTTACAGCGAAGAAGAAATCTCACGCTTTAAACGTAAATGGAGCACGTAATGAAAACGGTTCTGCATATTACCGAAGCGTTTGGCGGAGGCATTCAAACTGCGCTTTGCAGCTATGCCCGCACGTCGAAAAATGATCCTGTTAAGCACATATTGCTTGCTCGGCTTCGCCCAAAAGATGATACAGGCACCGCCATTCAGTCTCTGTTTTCCGAGGTGAAAACCGTTGAAGGTGGATTGTTTACGTTTTATCTAGCCGCTCGCGACGCCGTCAAAGAATTTCAACCTGATGTGATTCACTTGCATTCAAGCTATGCGGGTTTTCTTGGCCGTTTTGTGCCGAAAGGTCACGCTCAGATGGTTTACACGCCTCATTGCTACTCCTTTGAGCGCCAAGACATTTCCCCCTTGATGCAGCGGGCTTACAAACGCTTGGAGTCTTTGGCGCTGTCTCGCATTGATGTCATCGCTGGCTGCAGTGTCAGAGAGTGTGAACTTGCTCTGAGGTTGGCGCGTCACGTGCCATACATCTCAATAACTATGCGAATCTCAGTGAAGGTTCAAGTGGTAGCGATGTGGCCAACCCACAAAACTCGCCACCAAAACAACGTCCACCGTTCCAATTGGTGGTGGTTGGACGCGTATCGGCACAAAAAGATCCTCAGTTTTTATTAGACACAATAAAGAATTTGCAGGCGTTTCCAGAGCATGAACAAATCGCTATTACCTGGCTAGGCGGGGGCGATTCAGACAGTGAAGAAGCATTAAAACAAGCAGGCGTTAAGGTCACGGGCATGATCCCCCACACACAGCTTATGCAAACATTAGAAAACGCCGATCTTTACTTACACACCGCCGCGTGGGAAGGCATGCCTCTGACTCTGTTGGAAGCTTCACGCATGCAAGTTCCCATGATTCTGCGCATTATTGGCGCCACAGATGGCTTGCTCTTTCCTTATTTGGCAGCAACGCCGCAAAGCATGGCTGCACACATTGTCAAATTCTGCCGAGAGCCTGATAACCCAAATTACCAAGCCGCGTTGAATGACATCAATCGCGACTTCAGCGAAGAAAATCAACGCGAGGCTTTGCTTTCCATCTATGGCGTTTAGCAAATGAGTTGGCTGGTAGCATTCCTGATTTTGGCACTGCTGGTGGCATTGCTGTTTACCAGTCTTCGCCCTGCGTTGGTGTTTGGCGGCGTATTTACAGCATTGTTAATCGCCGACATTGTTCCTGCTACCCAGCTATTCAATAATTTCACTAATCCCGCTCTGATTACCTTGGTGCTACTCATACTTGTTTCTGTGGTATTAGAGCGCACGCTATTAATCAGTGTGTTGGGGCAATGGTGCACACGAGGCAGTTTACGGCGGGTCGCGCTGCAATCGACTATCTCGGCCGGCTTATTGTCTGCGGTGATTAACAACACAGCGGTCGTCTCTACCTTGATGAGGAGCATGACACAAAGCTCGCACTCAGGTAGCAAACTGCTTATTCCGTTGTCTTATGCCGCCATTTTGGGTGGCACCATGACGCTGATTGGCACGTCAACCAACTTGCTCGTCAATGGCTTTACACTGAATGCGGGTCTTTCGGGGATCAATTTCTTTGATTTCACGTTAGTGGGCGCGCCCCTCTTTCTGTTAGGGATCATCGTGATCGTTTTCGTGTCGCTCCCCCTTTTGCCCAACCGCAATGCCAAAACGAAAGGGGACACACACCAGTATCTATTGGAATCTCGCCTCGATGCTGATTCTTCCATGATTAATCAAAGTGTCGAAGCCAGCGGTCTTAGGCACCTAGAACGCCTATTTCTCGTGGAGATTATTCGAGGGGATCGAGTGATTTCACCCGTGTCGCCCAGTGAACTTCTGCAGGCCAATGATGTGCTGGTCTTTTCTGGCGATCTCGATGCGACTCCTTTGCTCACTCGATTCAACGGACTAACACTCAATACTCAGGGGGAAAAATTGCCCTCTGACAATTTGGTCGATGTTGTCGTGACGCCTAATGCGATGGTCTCAGGGAGAACCATCAAATCGCTCAATTTTCGAGTGCAATTCGGTGCGGCAGTCGTGGCAGTAAAGCGCGGTAACCACCAGCTTCGTGGCGGTTTAGGGCAAGTTCGTTTGCAGGGTGGTGATCTACTCGTCCTTGCTGTCGGTGACGATTTTTATCGTCGAGATAACCTCGCACAGAACTTTGTCTTAGTCGGGGAACGTGAACATGGCACCTTTCTAAGCCCTCAGCAATCCATGTGCTTTTTGCTCGGTGCTATCGTCGTTTTGGTGGCAAGTTTTACCGACATACTGCCGTTGCATAAAGGGCTGATATTACTCCTTGCTGCCGCAATAGGTTTCAAACTGATATCGGTCCATGATCTTCGCCGTCGCTTTCCCTTTGAATTAGTATTGGTGGTTGGCTCGGCACTTGGTCTCGCACAAGCCATCAGTCAAACAGGACTCGCCGATAGCCTTGCATCCACCTTGGTGATATTGAGCCAGAATGGCGGCCCATTTGGTGCGCTGGTCATTTTATATCTCGCCACATGGCTCATGACCGAACTCATTACTAACAATGCAGCAGCAGCGATAGCCTTCCCCATTGGGCTGGCCATTGCTGCGCAATACAACGTTGACCCAATGCCTTTTATCATGACCGTTGCGTTTGCAGCGAGCGCCAGCTTCTTATCTCCATTTGGCTATCAAACCAACCTGATGGTTTACACGGCTGGGCGCTACCAAACGAGAGATTATCTGAAAGCGGGAGCACCACTTTCAGTTATCTACGGGCTTGGTGTTATCACTCTTGTTCCACTTGCATTTCCTTGGTGAGGTTCGAGTCATGCTTTCCGCCCTCCTAAATCGCTATCAATCACTGGCTCCCGAACGCCGGCAATTTTTCGTTCATGCCGCTTTAGCCGCTTTGTTTCGTGTCTTTGCGGCGGGCGCTGCATTTTTACTGAGTGTCGTTGCAGCGCGAGTACTTGGCGCAGAACAGTCTGGACTCTTCTTTTTAGGTTTAAGCCTCGCCATTTTGCTCGGAACACTCTGCTTGCTCGGCATGGACAACGCCATGCTTCGCTTTATCGGGCAATCGCATGTTAGTGGTGACAGCGAGACAACCAATCAGGTTTTCACCAATGCCTATGTCGCCGTTTTGCCCACGTCAGTGCTGACAGCCATCATCGTGCACCTCTGTGCGCCTTGGCTGGCTGATTCTGTATTCAACAAACCCGACGCAACGATCACCCTGCAATACTTCGCGGCTGCCATCCCATTTATTAGTCTGTTTTTCTTAAACGGGTATGCCCTGCAGGCAACCAGAAATGTTATTGCATCGGTTTGTTCTATGCAGCTCGGCGTCACCGTGTTGGCGATGCCCGCACTGCTGTATCTTCCGTATTATCAAGACATACCTCTGTCCAGCAGCGCAGCCATTCTTTACGTCATCGCCTCGGCTGTTGTCGTTATTACCGGGCTTTGGATGTGGTTCAAGGTATCTACTCGAGAGGTGAACTTCCGCAATCTGCGCATGCCCTCGCTTTGGCAAGCCGCGCCAAACCTCTGGCTCATCTCAGCAACAGGGCAAGCCATCCCTTGGGCGTCAGTCGTCATCGTAGGTTATTTTGCTTCGAGCGAAGAGGTGGCATTTTTCTCTGCCGCGCAACGAACATCGATGTTAATCAGTTTTATGCTCATGGTCGTAAACTTCGTCGCAGCACCGCGTTTTTCAGCGCTGTATAATGCAGGGAAATTTGACCAGCTAAAAAGACTCGCGCAGCTATCAACACGTATGATGATTGCATTTTCATTTCCTGTGTTGGCGCTCGTATTGATTTGGCCTGATGCCATCATGTCTTTGTTTGGATCTGAGTTTTCACAGTCAGGGCAATTGCTTGTTGTTCTCGCCATCGGCCAGACTATCAATGTTATGACAGGTTCGGTTGGCTTTTTGCTAACCATGTGTGGCTATGAGAAAGACATGAGAAACGTCACCATCTTTGCCGGTATATTCACCGTGACATTATTGATGGTATTGACGTCTTTATGGGGAATACTCGGTGCAGCGGTAGCAGTCAGTGTTGGTGTCAGTACGCAAAATTTGCTGGCACTGAGTAAAGTAAAACAGCGACTTGGTTTTTGGCCTATCGGCTAAGTAACCCTAAATCCCAAGAATGTAACAAATCACCACGGGTTAGTGGTAACATTCCACTACTCACGAAAATAATATGACTTACAGTTAGTTGGACGTAAAAAATTAAGGATATCTGATGATTAAGAAGTGCCTTTTTCCGGCGGCGGGTTACGGAACTCGTTTTTTGCCTGCCACCAAATCAATGCCTAAAGAGATGATGCCTATCGTCAACAAGCCTTTGATTGAATACGGTGTAGATGAAGCTATTGAAGCTGGAATCAATGGTATGTGCATTGTCACAGGCCGAGGAAAGCATAGCCTGATGGATCATTTCGACAAAAACTACGAACTTGAACATCAAATCAAAGGCACCAACAAAGAAGCGCTTCTCGAAGATATCCGTGCCACCATCGATGCGGCATCTTTCACCTATATCCGCCAAAAAGAAATGCGTGGTTTGGGCCATGCGATCCTGACAGGTCGTGATCTTGTTGGTGATGAAGCCTTTGCCGTTGTCCTAGCTGATGACTTATGTGTTAACCAAGACGAAGGTGTATTGTCTCAAATGGTGGCACTGTATAAACAGTTTCGCTGTTCTATCGTGGCCGTTGAAGAAGTGCCAGATGATGAGACACACAAATACGGTGTTATTTCAGGACAAGAGATCAAAGATGACTTGTTCCGCGTAGATAACATGGTTGAGAAGCCAGAACCAGGCACGGCACCAAGCAACCTTGCTATTATTGGTCGCTACATCCTGACGCCAGATATTTTCGATATTCTTGAAAAAACAGAGCCAGGTAAGAATGGCGAAATCCAAATTACCGATGCATTGCTCCAGCAGGCGCAAAGCGGATGTGTTCTTGCTTACAAATTCAAAGGCGAGCGTTTTGACTGCGGCAGCGTAGAAGGGTTTATTGAAGCAACGAACTACTGCTACCAAAACATCTACCTAGAATCTGACGCACCGAAGCAACCGCAGAAAACCGTGAAATTTAAGTGATCGTCTCTCACTTGCTTCACGTTTAATAACGTCACTGTAGAATCAAATAAAGCTGTATATTCATACAGCTTTCTTCTTTTTCATTGTTCGATATTGTGGGATACTTTCTTTCATCCGTTTTTCGTCAGAATCAATTCTGACTCGCAGGCAAGGTAGACATGGATACAATTGACGTCAGAGGGGCTCGCACCCATAACCTGAAAAACATTAACCTAACCATTCCTCGTGACAAGATGATTGTCATCACAGGGCTTTCTGGTTCAGGAAAATCCTCTCTCGCATTTGACACCTTGTACGCAGAAGGCCAACGTCGTTATGTTGAGTCACTGTCTGCCTATGCGCGCCAGTTCTTGTCACTGATGGAAAAACCAGATGTTGACCACATTGATGGTCTCTCCCCTGCGATTTCTATCGAGCAAAAGTCGACCTCACACAATCCACGCTCTACCGTGGGGACGATTACCGAAATCTACGACTACTTGCGACTCCTTTTTGCCCGCGTTGGCGACCCGCGCTGCCCAACTCACAATGTGACATTGGAAGCGCAGACCGTCAGCCAAATGGTCGATAAGGCGCTTGAGCTTGAAGAAGGCACCAAGCTCATGCTGCTTGCACCGATTGTGAAAGAGCGCAAGG
This sequence comes from Enterovibrio calviensis DSM 14347, assembly GCF_000621165.1. Lineage (GTDB taxonomy): Bacteria > Pseudomonadota > Gammaproteobacteria > Enterobacterales > Vibrionaceae > Enterovibrio > Enterovibrio calviensis. Next base: position 277,821 of record NZ_JHZA01000009.1, read on the forward strand.
GCGAACATGTCAAAACCTTAGAAAACCTCGTTGCGCATGGTTTTATCCGCGCACGCATCGACGGTGAAGTGTGCGATCTTTCCGATCCACCTACCCTTGAACTGCACAAGAAGCACACCATCGAAGTGGTTGTTGACCGCTTTAAAGTACGCGACGATTTGCAGCAACGCTTGGCTGAATCGTTCGAAACCGCACTGGAACTCACTGGTGGTACGGCTGTTGTCAGCCATATGGATGGCGACGGTGAAGACATGGTGTTTTCAGCCAACTTCGCTTGCCCACACTGCGGCTATAGCATGCAAGAGCTTGAGCCTCGCCTGTTCTCTTTCAACAACCCAGCAGGTGCCTGTCCAACCTGTGATGGCCTTGGTGTTCAGCAATATTTCGATGAAAATCGCGTCGTGCAAAACGAAGCAGTAAGCCTTGCTGGTGGCGCAATTCGAGGCTGGGATCGTCGAAATTTCTACTATTTCCAAATGCTGACATCGCTGGCAGAACATTACAAATTCGACATTGAAACGCCATGGCAAGACTTACCTGATGCTATTCGTGATGTCGTGCTCGATGGCTCTGGTAAAACCGATATTGCATTTAAATATGTCAATGACCGCGGCGACCTCACTGTACGCAAGCATCCATTCGAAGGCATTTTGAATAACCTTAACCGCCGTTATCGTGACACTGAATCCATGGCGGTGAGAGAAGAGCTTGCGAAATACATCGCTAACAAGCCTTGTTCAAGTTGTGGCGGATCTCGCCTTCGCGAAGAAGCGCGTCATGTGTTTATTGGCGATACCAACTTGCCTGCTGTGAGCGAAATGAGTATCCATGACGCCTTGACGTTTTTTGCGGATCTTTCACTGACGGGGCAACGTGCGCAGATAGCCGATAAGATCATGAAAGAGATCCACGACCGACTGCACTTTTTGGTCAATGTCGGCTTGAACTACCTCAACTTATCACGCAGCGCAGACACGCTCTCAGGTGGCGAAGCGCAGCGCATCCGCTTAGCAAGCCAAATTGGTGCAGGCTTAGTGGGTGTCATGTACGTGCTGGATGAACCGTCCATTGGTCTCCACCAGCGCGACAATGAACGTCTGTTGAGCACACTGAATCACCTCCGTAATCTTGGCAACACCGTGTTGGTTGTTGAGCATGATGAAGATGCGATTCGCGCCGCGGACCACATCATCGATATCGGCCCAGGTGCTGGTGTTCATGGTGGTTTTGTCGTAGCGGAAGGCACTTATGAAGACATTATTGCCAATGAGAACTCATTGACAGGTCAGTATCTCAGTGGGAAGAAGAAAATCGAGATCCCGACTCAACGCGTGCCTTATGACAAAAAACAGGTCGTGAAGCTAAAAGGGGCATCAGGCAATAACCTGAGAAACGTCAATCTAACACTTCCTGTTGGCCTGTTTACCTGCGTTACCGGCGTGTCTGGTTCAGGTAAATCCACACTGATTAATGACACCTTCTACAGGATTGCCCACCAGCGCTTAAACGGCGCAACCACGGGCGAACCCGCGCCATTTAAAGACATTGAAGGCATTGATCACTTCGACAAAGTCATCGACATTGACCAAAGCCCGATCGGTCGTACACCGAGATCTAACCCTGCGACTTACACCGGTATTTTCACGCCCATTCGTGAGCTATTTGCTGGCACACAAGAATCACGGGCTCGCGGCTATAAAGTCGGGCGATTTAGTTTCAATGTGAAAGGCGGTCGCTGTGAAGCCTGCCAAGGTGATGGTGTCATCAAAGTTGAAATGCACTTCCTGCCTGACGTTTACGTTCCTTGTGATGCATGTAAAGGTAAGCGTTATAACCGTGAAACTTTAGAGATCCGTTACAAAGGCAAAACCATCGATGAAGTTCTTGAGATGACGGTTGAAGATGCACGAGAGTACTTTGACGCCGTGCCAGCGATTGCCCGCAAACTGCAAACCTTGATGGATGTCGGCCTGTCTTATATCCGTCTTGGTCAAGCAGCCACGACATTATCTGGTGGTGAAGCTCAACGTGTTAAACTGGCAAGAGAGCTATCTAAACGCGATACGGGTAAGACGCTATATATTTTGGACGAGCCAACAACGGGTCTCCACTTCCATGATATCCAACAGCTGTTGAATGTTTTGCATCGACTGCGTGACCATGGCAATACTATCGTGGTCATTGAGCATAACTTGGATGTAATAAAAACCGCAGATTGGATTGTTGATTTAGGCCCAGAAGGCGGCAGTGGTGGCGGCATGATCATCGCAGAAGGCACACCGGAGCAAGTGGCGAAATCTACGGAATCGCATACGGCTCGTTTCTTGAAACCCTTACTCAGTTAAGCATGATGGTGACTCATCCATTGCAAATAACAGGTGCAAGATAAGTTAATGCCCACAACTCGATTCCAATTTCACTGGCCATCACTGGTGGCCAGAAAGCCCTTGGTGAAGCCAGTGCTGATCGCGATGGCCGCCCTGTTTCTATTCTGCCTTCCTTTGAATCAGATCCAGCTTGCGGTTTCTGGCATTCAGCATCCATCTATCGCCCTGACATTTTTGTTATCGATTGCCATCGTTTGTTTTGGGTTATGGGAAGTTGCACGGCAAAAACGGCTGAGTACAACGTCGCTGACTCGCTGGCTGTCAATTTGTGCTTTCATTTCGTTATTGCCAGTCTTTTACCTGCATGCCGATTTTAATGCTGCAATCTGGCACACACTAAGCGTCATCACCGCACTCCTTTTCTTTTGTACCTTGCAACAGTTCAGTTTTAACCACCTGCAACGCCAGTATTTACTTTGGCTTCCTTTGATATCAGGTTGGCTGCTCGCCCTATTGTTTTTTACGCCGTCGCTGATGAGTCACTTCGGCTGGCACGACGCCGCGCAGCAAACCGCAAGTTTTCATGACGATACCGCTAGCATTGTGCTCCTCACCTCGCTTGCATTGTCGGCCTACTTGCTCGCTAGAACTCGGGTATACAAACGCAACTTGGTGCCAGTGCACATTATCCTTCTGGCGACACCATTGGTGGTTCTTCCTACCCTAATGGCACTTGGTCAACCTTGGTTGGTGACGGCCGTACTGCTTATCATTGTTCTGACTCAACCATTCCTTTATCGCTTTAGTCGCAAACTTCATCATGGGTTGTGGAACTGCGCGTTGGCATTGGGGTTTTTGATTGCAGGCTATGCGGGATGGTTAAGTTCCGGTGCATTGTTTACGCCTCGCTATTCTGCACAAGAACTTAGCGCAATAGAGCAAATGCTAGCACTATTAAAAAGCGCACAATTTGAAGGTGTCGGGCTCGGCCAGCAAGTGAAATCACAGCTGCTTTTTGGCATAAGCACTTTGAATGTTCTGCCGGTACAACAATTTCCATCTAGCTGGTTAACCAAAGTACTCACTGAAGGAGGCCTTGCCCTTTTGGTTAGCTTTGGCCTGTTTATCACACTCGTGATTCGCCGTTTGATGGATGCGCCTTGGGGCACGCGCCTGATGCTCACCGCCATCATGCTGCCCTCATTAATTGGTATCACCTTGACACCATTTATCACGGTGAACCCGACCCTAGCCTTGCTATTGGTCGTATTGCTCTATTGGGTAGACAACCTTTCAACGCGATATGAGCGTACATCCATTCGTTCTGCCGTGCCCATTAAGCTGCTTTCCTCAGTGACTCTCCTTGTGGCATCAACCTTGGTACTGTCCTCGGTATACCTAGGAGGACAGGCGCTCCACACCTATCAAGTGAGCGACAAAAAACTGCGTCAATATCAAGCTCATCCTTGGTGGCATGACTTCTTTCGTGAAGAGGCAGGTAAGCGCGCATTTCTTCGCAGTGTTGAGCGCAGAGATAAACAAGCTCAAGAAGTATACCTGCACCAGCAAGTTCGCCGATTAACAAACATTCCTAGTGCGGAGGGTTACCAGTCATTGATTGAGCTCGCCATGCTGACAGGCAACAAAACAATGGCAATGCAGATTCAACAAGAGGCAAATGCGCTTTTCCCTCATCGTGTGTTTCAGCCAACGTTTAGCAAATAACCTTTGCTGACATGGTCAAATACGAGCATAAAAAAAAACGCCTCAACAGGCGTTTTTTTATAGCACCAAACTTATCTCGTTCGGCTGATGAGGCAAGCCAACAAACTAGCCCAACACATCCTTGAGTGCTTTCGCACACAACGCAATGTTCTCTTTTCTCGCGGTATACCCCATCAAGCCAATACGCCATGCTTTTCCAGCCAAAGCTCCTAGCCCTGCGCCAATTTCAAGATTGTATTCGTTCAATAAGCGACTGCGTACATTCGCATCGTCAATGCCATCAGGAATGGCCACCGCATTCAGCTGTGGAAGGCGATGAGGAGCCTCAACAAGAAACTCGATGCCCAAGGCTTCAAGCTCGAGTTTGAGCAATTCATGCATATCACGATGACGCTGCCATGCATTCTCTAGCCCTTCTTGTTGCAACATCAACAGTGACTCATGAAGCGCATACAAGCTGTTTACCGGTGCGGTGTGGTGGTAGCTTCGTTTCCCTTCTCCACTCCAGTAACCCAGCACCAAGCTCTGATCTAAAAACCAGCTCTGTACTTTCTGGTCACGCTTCTGCATTTTCTCAACAGCCTTGGGCGAAAACGTCACTGGCGACAAGCCCGGAACACATGACAAGCACTTCTGGCTGCCAGAATAGACCGCATCCAGTTGCCATTCATCCACCAACAAAGGGACGCCGCCTAAAGAGGTCACTGCATCAACAATGGTTAAGCAATCATGCTCTCTCGCTAAAGCCGATAAAGTCTTCGCATCGCTGAGCGCACCGGTGGAGGTTTCCGCATGCACAAATGCCAAGACTGACGCTTGAGGATTGTCACGCAATGCTTGTTCGACTTTGGCAGGATCAACGGGCTTGCCCCATTCATCATCTACCATGACTGCCGTTGCGCCACACCGTTCGACGTTTTCACGCATGCGATCGCCAAAGACACCGTTGCGGCAGACAATCACTGTATCGCCCGCTTCTATCAGATTCACAAAGCAGGCTTCCATACCCGCGCTGCCAGGGGCAGAAACCGCTATCGTAAAAGCATTTTCAGTTTGAAAGGCATATTGAAGTAACGCTTTGACCTCATCCATCATCCCCACAAACAAGGGATCAAGATGCCCAATAGTTGGCTGTGATAGGGCTTGTAGTACCCGCGGCGAAACGTCTGAAGGGCCTGGGCCCATCAAGGTTCGTTGTGGCGGAATAAATCTGGATATTGTCATTGTTAGTTCTCCATAAGCTTCCATTCGTAGACTTACCCTATCACTGGATCAGTGTTTGCCAAACCCCCAAGCACGCATTATTCCTACCTCGGTCATGCTCCAATTACTCGACAAGATCGAAAAGAGAGGCAAAAGCTCGCAATCTATAATTGACAAAGTCATTACAAAACATTATCAATAGAGAGCAAATTTTATACGTTGAGATCTTCATCGTGTAAACGCAGAAGAGGCGCGTCTATCAGGCAGTCTGTTTGCGGAGCCCCAGCTCCCATGCAAACCGATCAGGGGATAAGACGCCGAGATAACACCTAACCTTGGGGGTAGGGTTGTCGGTCTAGAAGGTTGAATCCTTCGGATTGTCATCTCTGATGAGATGGAGCGCTTCTGGAGAAATTACCTTTCTTCCATACCTGCCCTCTCGCTGCTTTTGCATTTTATATATTTTGTATTTCGTTATTTTTAGGATAACGCCATTCGCGATTGTGGGAGAGAAAAGGAAGTGAACGCATTAAATGTCGCAAAATTTGGCGGCACGAGTGTTGCTGATTACGCTGCTATGTCTAACAGCGCATCAGTGATCAAAAGGAATTCTGACACTCGATTGGTAGTCATTAGCGCCTGTTCAGGCGTCACTAATCTACTGGTTGAATTGGCAAATGGTGTTGCCGATGCGAAACGTCAACAAGAAGTGTTGGCAACGCTTGCTGATATTCATTTCAATATTTTGGCGCAATTACCTGAAAGTACAGTTGTGGCTCAAGCCGTCAATCACGTGCTTGATGAAGTGGCAACATTTGCGACTGCCGCAGCGAGTGCGCCTTCAGATCGCCTCACCGACAGCCTTGTTGCATGTGGCGAATTGATGTCGACCCATATTTTTGCCCACTTACTTAATGCGCAAGGCCTCGACGCCGAACGTGTCGACGTCCGACAAATCCTGAAAACGGACAATGTCTTTGGTAAAGCGACGCCTGATTTAATTGAAACCGCTTTTCACGCGCAAGGCATTCTTCGCCCATTGTGCGAATCAAAAATTGTGGTGACTCAGGGTTTCATTGGTGCAGATAACAATGGCAACACCACTACCTTAGGGCGTGGAGGTTCTGATTACAGTGCAGCTCTGCTCGCTGAAGCCGTGCAAGCAACATCATTAGAGATCTGGACAGATGTACCGGGGATCTACAGCACGGATCCTCGCATTGCGCCTGCAGCAAAGCCTATTGCAGAAATCAGCTTTAGTGAAGCGTCTGAGATGGCCAATTTCGGTGCTAAGATTTTGCACCCATCCACCCTTGTTCCTGCAATGCGCCACGATATCCCAGTGTTTGTTGGCTCGTCAAAAGCCCCAGACCAAGGCGGCACGTGGATCCGTCATACCGCCGAGCACTCTCCGCTATTTCGTGCACTGGCATTACGCTGCAACCAAACCATGGTGACGCTAACCAGTCTGAACATGTTTCACGCTTATGGCTTTTTGGCTGAAGTATTTAATATTCTTGCCAAGCACAAAGTGTCCGTTGACCTCATTACGACGTCGGAAGTCAGTGTTTCCCTAACCTTGGATCAAACCAATACTAAGGGCGGCGCACCCACGCTTCCTGAGGGAGCACAGAAAGAACTCGCCAAACTGTGCAAAGTCACCGTGGAACAAGATATGTGTTTAGTGGCGCTGATCGGCAACCACATGGGTGAATCTCGCGGTGCGGCAGCGAAGATCTTTGGATCATTAGAGGACTATAACCTTCGTATGATTTGCTATGGTGCAAGTAGCCACAACCTGTGCTTTTTGACCAGTACTAGCGATTCAAAAGACGTGGTGAAAGCCCTTCACAAAGAGTTATTTGAATAAGTCGGCTCGACCTCTGCCGCCGTGACTGGTGGCAGAAAAAGTAGCAGATACAGAAAAGGCGCTCAATGAGCGCCTTTTTATGTTTTCGAACAACTTAGGTCGCGAGCACTAGCCCAGATTTGGCCCTAGCCATTTCTCGGCTTCGATCAAATCCCATCCTTTGCGATCCGCATAGCTGTCTCGCTGATCTTCTTGGATCTGCGCAACGGCAAAGTAACGCGATTCAGGGTGTGAGAAATACCAGCCCGAAACCGCAGCCCCTGGCCACATTGCATAGCTTTCGGTCAGGATCATGCCAGTGTTCGCTTCTGCATCCAGCAAAGTCCAAATCTTGCCTTTTTCGGTATGCTCAGGGCACGCAGGGTAACCCGGTGCAGGGCGAATACCTTGATACTTTTCACGGATCAGATCTTCGTTTGCCAACGCTTCATCAGGTGCATAGCCCCAAATCTCTTTACGCACGGCTTCATGCATACATTCAGCAAACGCTTCCGCTAAACGGTCAGCGACCGCTTGAACCATAATCGCGTTGTAATCATCGCCTTTGGCTTTGAACTGCTCTGCAATGTCATATTCGCCAATACCGCCTGTCACCGCAAACGCACCGATCCAATCCGCCTTTCCACTCTCTTTCGGTGCAATGTAGTCCGACAGACAGTAGTTTGGCCCTTTCGGTTTCTTGGTTTGCTGACGTAAACCATTTAATACCGTGAAAACCTCAGTGCGAGATTCATCTGTGTAAACCTCAACATCATCGTCGACACTATTGGCTGGGAACAAGCCACAAACGCCGTTAGCTTTGATCATGCCTGTGCGCTCGATGTCATCCAGTATCGCATTAGCGTCATCAAACAATCGCTGCGCTTCTTCGCCCACCACTTCATGACGCAAAATCGTCGGGTATTTTCCGCTAAGCGACCACGTCATGAAAAATGGCGTCCAGTCGATGTATTTGCGAATTTTAGAGACGGGGAAATCGGTAAACACATGCACGCCGGGTTTGTTTGGCACTGGTGGCGTGTAGGCATTCCAATCAAGCGGTACTTTGTTTGCACGCGCTTCTTCAAGGGTGACAGGTGGCGTGCGTGGCTTCTTACGCGCATGTTGTTCACGCACTGTCACATACTCGGCCTTTGTGCGCTCAACAAACGCAGGACGATGTTCATCAGACAACAATGCAGAACACACACCAACCGCACGTGACGCATTTGAAACGTACACCACAGGCGCATGGTAGTTTTCTTCGATTTTAACCGCAGTATGCGCTTTTGAAGTGGTAGCCCCACCTATCAGCAGCGGCAAATCAAAACCACGACGCTCCATCTCTTTCGCGACATGTACCATCTCATCAAGCGATGGGGTGATAAGGCCACTCAAGCCAATGATGTCGACGTTTTCTTCTTTAGCGACCTGCAAGATTTTGTCGCAAGACACCATCACGCCGAGATCAATAATTTCATAGTTATTACACTGCAACACGACACCAACGATATTCTTACCAATGTCATGCACATCGCCTTTCACCGTAGCTAACAGAATCTTACCGTTGGTTTGTCCGGCTTGTTTTTCAGCGTCGATATACGGTTCAAGATAGGCAACCGCCTGCTTCATGACACGGGCGGATTTGACCACCTGTGGCAGGAACATTTTCCCTTCACCAAATAAATCACCCACGATGTTCATGCCTGCCATCAATGGGCCTTCAATCACTTCTAGTGGCTTGCTCGCTTTGGTACGGGCTTCTTCGGTATCTTCAACTATAAACTCAGTGATCCCTTTCACCAAGGCGTGCGCTAAACGCTTCTCAACATCCCAACTGCGCCATTCTTGCGCCGTGCGATCCTCTTTGACTTCGCCTGTGCCACGGTATTTGTCCGCAATATCAAGAAGACGTTCTGTACCATCATCGCGTCGGTTCAATACAACGTCTTCAACGGCCTCACGAAGTTCATCCGGCAGATCGTCATAAATCGCAAGCTGACCTGCGTTGACGATTCCCATGTCCATGCCGTTTTTAAAGCAGTAATAGAGGAAGACGGCGTGAATTGCTTCACGAACAGGGTTATTACCACGGAATGAGAACGACACATTCGACACACCGCCCGAGACCATGGCATGTGGCAATGTGCGCTTGATATCACCGACCGCTTCGATGAAGTCGACCGCGTAGTTGTTGTGCTCTTCAATACCCGTTGCCACCGCAAAGATGTTCGGGTCGAAGATGATGTCTTCGGGTGGGAAGCCCACCTCATTCACCAGAATGTTATAGGCTTCGGTACAAATTTCGGTTTTGCGTTCACGCGTATCGGCTTGGCCCACTTCATCGAACGCCATCACGATAACTGCTGCGCCGTAGCGACGAATTAACTTGGCTTGCTCAATGAATTTCTCGACACCTTCTTTCATGGAAATCGAGTTAACAATCGGTTTGCCCTGAACACACTTCAGGCCAGCCTCTAAGATTTCCCATTTTGATGAATCGACCATAATGGGAACTTTCGAGATTTCAGGCTCGGTCGCACACAAGTTCAGGAAGCGAACCATCGCAGCTTCCGCATCCAACATGCCTTCATCCATGTTGATATCGATGATCTGCGCACCGGCTTCTACTTGCTGACGCGCAACTTCCAAGGCTTCATCATAAAGCTCTTCTTTAATCAGACGCTTAAAGCGAGCTGAGCCCGTCACGTTTGTACGTTCACCAACGTTGATGAACAAGGTGTCGGGCGCGATCGTCAATGGCTCAAGACCAGATAAACGGCAGTATTTTGGTAAATCCGGCAATTGGCGGGGCTTCACATTGTGCGTGGCTTCTGCCATTTTGCGAATATGCTCTGGCGTCGTACCACAACAGCCACCCACTAAGTTTAAGAAACCACTTTGCGCCCATTCAGCGATGTGCTCGGCCATGTCTTCAGGGCTGAGGTCATATTCACCAAACGCATTCGGCAAACCCGCATTGGGGTGAGCAGAAACAGAGCACTCGGAAATTCGCGACAGCTCTTCAACATACTGACGTAATTCATCAGGCCCTAGTGCACAGTTAAGACCAAACGAGATAGGCTTAACGTGTCGTAGAGAGTTATAGAACGCTTCGGTGGTTTGACCGGAAAGCGTACGACCCGAGGCATCGGTGATCGTGCCTGAGATCATAACAGGCAGTTCAATGCCGTCTTGATCAAACACGGTTTCAATAGCGAAGGTACATGCCTTAGCATTCAAGGTATCAAAAATGGTTTCGACCAAGATGATGTCTGCTCCGCCCGCAATCAATGCGCGCGTCGATTCAGAATAAGCTTCAACCAATTGATCGAACGTTACATTTCGATAGCCAGGATCGTTCACATCCGGCGAGATAGAACAGGTGCGGTTCGTAGGGCCAAGAACGCCAGCAACAAAACGGGGTTTATCGGGATTTTTTGCCGTCCACTCATCGGCAACTTCGCGGGCAAGCCTTGCCGCTTCTAAGTTGATCTCAGCACTCAGCGATTCCATGTCATAGTCAGCCATGGCAATCGTGGTGGCATTAAAAGTGTTGGTCTCAAGGATGTCAGCACCTGCTTCCAGATACTCTGCATGAATTTGTTTAATGAGCGCTGGCTGTGTCAGGACTAAAAGGTCATTGTTGCCTTTTAGGTCAGAATGCCAATCAGAAAAACGCTCACCACGGTAATCAGACTCATCCAGTTTGTAGTCCTGGATCATGGTGCCCATACCACCATCAATAATGAGAATGCGCTCAGCCAACAGTTTTTTTAGTATGTCCTTACTACTCACAGCCACAAATTCCTTCTTAAATTGCTCGCTTGTTGCATAGTAACATAGCTTAATTGGAAATCTAGACGTCTATTCAGCACTCACTCTCGTCAGATCCCCGAAAACACTCGGATTTGTTGTAGTTTTCTTGCTCGCATAGATCTATATTTCGTTACAAATTTTGGGATCTCCTTTTTTCGCTAACATGGGGTCACCTATGACCGTCTATACAACACTGTGTTTTCTCGCAGCCGCTGCCATGGCTATTGCATTTATCAATAGTAAAATTGGCCAAATGCAAACAACCATCGCAATCACTGCTGGCGCTCTGATTCTCTCTCTCGGCATCGTCATTTCAGGTCAGAACAACTGGTTTGATTTGAAAGACTTGGCGGCAGAAACTCTTAACGAAGTACACTTCGATGACTTCTTGCTGAAAGGCGTTCTTGGATTTCTGCTGTTTGCAGGTGGTCTCGGGGTCAAACTACCCAATCTAAAAGATCAAAAGTGGGAAATCACTGTGCTTGCCCTGGGCGCAACCTTGGTTTCCACCTTCTTCATCGGCGGTGTAGCTTGGTTATTCTTCCAACTCATCGGCATTCCATTCGCTTTCATCTACTGCCTACTGTTCGGCTCATTGATCTCACCCACCGATCCAATTGCGGTATTGGCCATTGTTAAGAAGCTCAATGCCCCCAAACGCATCTCGACGCAAATTGAAGGCGAATCGCTGTTTAACGATGGTTTCGGTTTGGTCATATTCATGACCTTGTTTGGTGTCGCTTTTGGTACAGAAACGCCAACGGTCATGGGCGTGGTTGAGCTCTTCTTGCATGAAGCAATTGGTGGCATTGTTTACGGGTTCCTGCTTGGACTCTTGTTCCATTACCTGATCTCTAACACCGATGACCACTCTATGGAGTTATTGCTGACTCTAGGTATTCCAACTGCAGGTTATGTTTTCGCGGGCCTCATTGGTGTATCGGGTCCATTAGCCATGGTTGTCGCTGGTATCATGATCGGTAACTGGACGCGCTATATTGGTTTCTCCAAAGAAAGTGAAGACCACCTCGACCATTTCTGGGAACTGGTTGATGAGTTCTTAAATGGTGTGTTGTTCTTGTTGATTGGCTTGAGCATGTTGACCTTTAGCTTCCACAAAGAAGATTGGATCATCATGGCATTTGCTATACCTCTAGTGCTTGTCGCTCGATACTTGAGCGTTCGCCTTTGTTATGTCGGCTTTAACCGCTACCGCGACTACAACCCTTTCTCTGTGCGTATTTTGACATGGGGCGGTCTTCGTGGCGGCCTAGCTATTGCGATGGCGATGGCAGTACCGGCAGGCTATATGGTTGTGCCAGAAAAGAATATTGATGTACGCGAAATTATTCTGGTGATGACCTATGCGGTCGTCGTGTTCTCAATTCTTGTTCAGGGTTCTACAATCACAAAAATGATCGAGAAAGCGAAAGTCGCGGAAAGGGACATGGAAATCAACCCTCACGTTCAAACCAAGAATGAATCCTCGGTAGAGAAGAGCGTCGAATAAAACGATATATCGGTATATATAGAAAAGCCCCGAAATGAAAAAAAGCCTGCTTCTAGCAGGCTTTTTACCATCTGAAATTTGCGACTTAGGCATCTTCGTCTTTCGTAAATGCTTCTTCTGAGAAGTGATCCAAATCGAATGGCGTTTGCTGGTAAACACAGTAATTCAGCCAATTGGAAAACAACATATAGCCATGACTGCGCCAGCTCACATATGGGTCTTTTGAAGGGTCATCATCAGGATAGTAGTTCACTGGAATAGGCGGCTCCATGCCTTCCCCAACATCGCGAACATATTCGTTGTGCAAAGTCAGCGGATCATACTCTGGGTGGCCAGTGACAAAGACATTACGCTTGTCCTTGGTCGCCGCCAGATAAGTTCCTGCTGTCGAAGAGGTTGCCAAAATATCAAGATCGGTATGCTCAGCAAGAAAGTCTGGAGAGAAATCGGCGTAACGAGAGTGCGGCGCTAAGAAGGCATCATCAAACCCTCGAAGGATTGGGTTATGACCGTGCTCTTTATTAGTGTTATGCCAATACACGCCAGAAAGTTTCTCTTTACGGGTTTTCTTCGGCAAGTCATACAGTAACTTCAATCCAGCTTGAGCGGCCCAACAGACATACAGGGTTGAGGTAACGTGATCTTTTGCCCACGTCATTATGTCTTGCAGGTGATCCCAGTAAATCACGTCTTCAAATTGAACCAGACCCAGCGGTGCGCCTGTGACGATTAACCCATCGAAGTTACGCTCTCTTATCATCTGAAATTGACGATAAAAGGTATCAAGGTGTTCAGTTGGCGTGTTTTTGCTAGGCCTGTCATCAATGCGTAAAAGCTCTACGTCTATTTGAAGCGGACTGTTGGACAACAAGCGCATGAACTGCGTTTCGGTCTCAATCTTCTTCGGCATGAGATTGAGTAACAGAACTTTAAGAGGACGAATGCTTTGGCTAGCAGCGCGAGTTTCAGGCATCACAAAGATGTTTTCCTGACGCAATGTACTTGCCGCGGGTAGCTGATCAGGAATTTTAATAGGCATCTTAAAGCACTCCCTTCTTAAGATGTATAGACGTCTAGAATTCCAATAACCCTATAACATCCGTTTCATCTCTTCAAGACTATTTATGAGAATAGATTTTGGCGTGCACATACGAAAAAACCCGCAGCGTTTCCGCTACGGGTTTGAAGAGGTATCTGGCAGTGACCTACTCTCACATGGGGAGACCCCACACTACCATCGGCGC
>NZ_JHZA01000010.1 GCF_000621165.1 Enterovibrio calviensis DSM 14347
CTAGCAGTTCGTCGGACTCACAACCCTCACGCCGTTGCAAAGGGTTTGCCCGATAAAATCCAGCTCCCGCACCACTTATTCGAACGTCTAGTCAGTTGGCTGGGCTTTTTTTTGTCTCGAATTTCTTCTTCTAAAATCAATTGATTTGAAGCCTGTGATGGCAAATTGCTCCTGATTATACAGGGTGTCGCTTAGCCAGTGTTGAAGTCACGCATAAATCTTGAATTTCAGTAACTTCCTGTGTAGCCCTGCGCACTCCAAACGTCAGACAATCGTTTGACGTTATTTCGATTAGATGCCACAAAAGGTGTCGTTTGTTTGTGAAACTGAATACAATCTCATGACTAAAAGGACTTTCTCCGAAAGGCGCGCTATGTCAGGAAACAACACCTCCACCCTCGATCGCACCGACATCGACATTCTCCGTATTCTGCAAACCAACGGACGCTTGCCCGTTGTTGAGCTTGCCAAGCGTGTGAACCTTACCACCACACCTTGCTCTGAGCGTGTGAAACGGCTAGAGCGGGAAGGGTATATCTCTGGCTACCATGCTGATATTTCAGCTGAGAAATTGGGTTTGGATGTGGTGGTGTTTATCCATATGCGTCTTGACCAAACCAATCTTTCAATCTTCGATAAATTTGCCAAATCTGCCATGTTGATCCCTGAGATTGAGGAGTGTTACTCACTGTCAGGCGACTTTGATGCCATGGTGAAGGTGAGAGTCAAGAATATAAAATCCTATCAACAGTTTATGTCGACCAGAATCATTCAACTGCCAGGGGTCATCCAAACTCGAAGTGAAATCGTGATTGCCGAATACAAGCGAAGTGCAGGTATCAATCCCGATCTTATCACCCTGTCCTAATGGCAATACGTTAAGATAAAGTGAAGGGCATAAGACGTGCCTCATAGGTACATTAACTATGAATCAATGACTTTTAAGTTATATATTGATGCCGACGCTTGAATTGCTCTCTCATTTAGGCAACTTTTCTGCGATCCAATGACTAAAATAAACCTTATTACAATAATGTTAATTAGATGTTGAGGTGTTTTTATGGTCGCATCATTTCCTAGAGAATCGATCCACTCTCAGTTTCATGCTGTACATACAACGAACGCTGTTGTGATGGTGCCGCCCGTTGATTTTAAGTTCAATACAGAAACCAGTGCTGACAATGAATTCCAAACGTCGCTGACTCTCCCTGAAACTCAGGTCAAAGAAAAGGCATTGGCAGAATTTAACCAAATGGTTGAACTACTGAGAAGCCATGGTGTGACAGTCACCGTCATGGACTACGCCAAAAATGGCGTCGAAACACCTGATGCTGTATTTCCCAACAATTGGTTTTCTACCTCGCTCGATGGTGAGATCTATCTGTTCCCAATGGCCTGTGAAAATCGACGTCGAGAAGTTCGTCCGCAAGCACTTACTGAGGCTTTAATAGCGTCAGGATTTAAAGCCCCAACCTTTCATGACATCGGAAATATCACTTTACCTCAGAGATATTTGGAAAGTACAGGCGTGATGATCATGGACCACAGCAACTCAACGGTTTATGCCGCCTTATCCGTGCGATGCGATCGACAACTGCTTCAAGAATACGTCGATGCAGTTGGATTTCGAGAGGTCATTTACTTTGATACTAAGATGTCATCTGGGTCGCCTGTCTATCACACCAACGTGATGATGGCCGTCGGGGAAGGTTTTGCAGTAATTTGTGACGAAATCATTGAAGAATTTGAACGTCGTCGAGTATTGACTTCACTTCAGAAGACCAAAGATGTTATCTCGATTAGTGAAGAACAAATGGGGCAGTTTTGCGGTAACGTTTTGCAGTTGAAAAATGATAAAGATGAGCGACTCATCGCCATGTCACTCTCTGCCTATAACGCATTCACGCTTGAGCAAAAAAGCATATTGCGCAGACATGGAAAGTTAGTACCCATCGATGTGTCGACGATTGAGACCATCGGAGGCGGAAGCGTTAGGTGTATGCTCGCTGAAAATTTCCTTCCAAAATAGAAGCCGCGTTGCGGCTTTTTTCTTTTTTGCCAACCAACTAAGTGAACTCGGTCTCGTCTTCAAGTTGCAGAATTGGGTATTCGTCTTATTCTTAAGAGAGTATGTAATGAAGCACAATAGGCTATTGAGCGAAAAGGGGTCCCCCCGAACTCTTGAGATGGAGCAATGCTATGTCAGAAAGACGATACCGTCTTATCACCCGAAGCGACTTTGACGGGTTAGTGTGTGCAGTGTTGCTTAAGCACATTGATTTAATCGACGAAATCAAATTTGTACACCCGAAAGACATGCAAGATGGCGTAATCGATATCAACGAATATGACATCACCACAAACCTGCCCTATAACGCTAAGGCGCACCTTTGTATTGACCACCATGCCTCAGAGTTGATCCGTAATCAGGACCTCAATGCTAACTATATTATTGACCCTGATGCCCCGTCAGCGGCGAGAGTTGTATGGAAGCACTTTGGCGGAGAAAACACCTTTCCCAATGAATGGGATGAAATGATGGAAGAGGTGGACAAAGGAGACTCTGCACAATACACCAAGGATGAAGTGCTCTACCCCAAAGAGTGGGGGTTACTTAACTTCATTATGGATGCTCGAACGGGCTTGGGGCGTTTCAGAGAATTTCGGATCTCGAACTATGAATTGATGATGGATTTGATAGAACATTGTCGAGATAAGTCGATAACCGAGATCATGGCGTTACCGGACGTGAAAGAGCGAGCCGATGTTTATTTTGAGCACCGTGAAAAATTCCAAGAACAGTTAAGACGTTGCGCCTCGGTTTGCGGAAATCTAGTGCTACTCGATTTAAGGCATGAAGATCCCATTTGGGCGGGCAATCGATTTGAAATCTATGCCGTATTCCCGCAGTGCAATATCTCCATTCACGTGCTTTGGGGTTTGAAGAAGCAGAACACCGTGTTTGCTTGCGGCAAGTCTATTTTTGATCGCTCATCAACAACCAATATTGGGGAGTTGATGCTTCACTACAATGGCGGTGGTCATGAAAATGCGGGCACTTGTCAGGTTCCGAACGAACATGCGGCCCGTGTTCAAGATGAACTGATTGTGAAAATTAACCAAGACGGATAAACGCAGCAATACGAATTGCTAGAAAAAAAACAGGCTCTTAGGAGCCTGTGTTTTTATGTTTGCTCTTTAGAATTAGAACAACGATTAAGCGACAGAAAATTTTGGTGTTAACGGAACACGGTCGAAAGACACGCCTTTCCAGCCAGTGGCAATGAAATTACGAATATTTTGGTGATCACTTCCGCTAGGGTGACCTAGCACGTCTTCTCGGTAATAACGCCCAAAACACGCAAGAACAGATCGCTCATCAAGTCCATGCAGTTTGCCAAAGGCCATGATCTTGCACGATCCAGAATTTTGGCCTGCTTTGTTGGTCAGGCTTCCATTTACAAACTGGCTTGGGGAAAAGTCGTAAAGCCCGTCAACTACACTCATTGTCTCTTCGAATTCGACAAGTTCCGGCGTGTTAGCGAGTTTTAACAGAAAGTCGTTAAGTTGCATTGTTATCCTAATTTGTTTGAGCATCACGTGTTTGGATACATGTAATTAAAGCGCTATTTTTCCAATTCTAGTGGATCATTTGCGCGAAAATCTGTACTTCATGTGTCTATTATCGTCACTTCTATCAGGATGTGTGGCTAAAAGAAAGGGTTGTTGAAGATATTCCTGTGATTTGGCTGTTCAAACGGCATAGAGTTGAGATAAGTAAATGCGGTTGCAATGAATATTTCTTTCCGAATCTGTGTGTCATTGCGGCGATAATCGCCATGTTGCTGTCAAAATCACCGAACGAACAGTATGTGCAAAAAAAGGGTTTACAGGAATCGACGTCGCCGTTAATATTCGCCGCAACAACGGAGAGATGGCTGAGTGGTTTAAAGCACCGGTCTTGAAAACCGGCGTGGGTTTATAGCCCACCTAGGGTTCAAATCCCTATCTCTCCGCCAAATTAAAAAAGGCCGCTGATAATTCAGCGGCCTTTTTGCATATTTAAGCCTCGAAAAAGATAGGGTTGCAGAACCCTAGGGTGGGGGGACGCCTAGTCTTTGGCCGAGCGAAGCTACTATGTGAATCCTGTTTTTTTCTTTGATCCACCAAATTTGGAAGGCCGCTGTTCTTGTGAAAGATGCAGCGGCCTTTATGCCTTTATCAGCTCAAGACTAGATGTTTTGACTTTTACTCAGAAGAACAAGACTAACGCTTAGTCACCTGATGAATATTGAACAAGTCGCTGTTAATGATTGCAATGGTGTATTCAAACGGTGTGCCGTCTTCAAATGAAACCAGTTCTCTAAGCTCGATCATCGCTTGTCCGGTATCTACACCTAGCATTTCTGCCAGTTCAACATCACGAAGGTTAAACGCCGAGATATCTTGCTCTCGCATTTGCACTTTCTTGCCCGTTAGCCGTTCCATGTAGCCGTATTTTGATTGCTCGATTTGGTT
This sequence comes from Enterovibrio calviensis DSM 14347, assembly GCF_000621165.1. Classification (GTDB taxonomy): domain Bacteria; phylum Pseudomonadota; class Gammaproteobacteria; order Enterobacterales; family Vibrionaceae; genus Enterovibrio; species Enterovibrio calviensis. Next base: position 4,519 of record NZ_JHZA01000010.1, read on the forward strand.
GAACTCGAAACCTTGGCAAATGGCAACGGGGATGTGCGTTTGCTCGAAGGAGACGGGCATATTGCCAAAGCTCATGAGTCGCTCGACATAGTAGACATGTTCATTGGGCTTGATACGCAACGCGTGGGCGATTTGAACCGAAGGGACTTGAATGATCGCGCTTGAAACCACACGTCTTACAGCACTTTGGCCTGCTTGTTGTGCTTGATGATCGAAAGGAGAAAGCTCATGAAAATTGCCGCTTTGCACGGCTTGGCCTGAACCAACGTAGAGCCCCGAACCTTTAACGCGATAGATGATGCCTTGTTCAACCAAGTAACGTGTGGCCTCACGTACCGTTGAACGTGTAATGCCGATGTGTTTGGCAATGCCAGCTTCGGTATCCAGTTTGTCGCCTGACTTCAGGTTTGTTGACGATATTTTGTGTTCAATAAAGTCGATAACTTCCTGCTGCTTCCCTGTCACTTTGATGGTCATAGTGTTCTTATAATTATCTTTTTCGATTATTGAAATGGCCGCGTTTCGGCGATGTCGTGCAGATAAAAAAACTGGCATCTAAAAGAAGATACCAGTTAGCAGTGTATGTTATTGCGCGGTGAAAACAAATACGCTTGGTTTACCGCGAGTCGCTGATCTTGATCACGGAGTCGTTACTTCTCAGCTAAGACAGTGAGGCAAAAATCGCCAATGCGTTCGGCGCTAATCCCATAGGCATCTTTGAGATAATCTAAGGATCCAACCTGACCGTATTGTTCATTCACACCGAGCTTATGGAATTGCTTAAGCGCAACACCAGAAGACAACAATTCGCTTGCAACCGCATCACCCAAACCGCCCACAATGTTGTGGTTCTCAATGGTGATCACTCGCCCTGTTTTTTGCGCGTACTTCACGACGAGATCTGTATCCAGCGGCTTAATGGTGTGCATGTCGATCACCGCAACGGTAGCGTCCGTATTGTTTTCGATGATTTCCGCAGCTTCAAGAGCATCATGAACACAAATGCCTGAGGCAATAATTGTTAGTGTTTCACCATCGTTTAAGACGTTACCTTTGCCGATTTCAATATCACTTTCTGACTCATACAGTGCAGGAACATCTTTGCGCGTAGAGCGAATATAGTTAACACCCTTACGGTGATAGGCATGGCGCATTGCTGCACGGAAAACATGCTCATCTGACACATCGACAATTGTGGCATTTGGGACAAGGCGCATCAAACCGGTGTCTTCAAACGGCATATGCGTGCCGCCATTGGTCACGGCTGTGACACCCGCATCACTGCCGAAGATGTTGATGTGCTGTCCCGCATATCCGCCGGCGAGGAAAATCTGATCATAGCAACGACGTGTAGCGAAACAGCCAAAAGAGTGAACAAACGGCACCTTACCAACCGCAGATAAACCAGACGCAACGCCAATCATGTTGGCTTCAGCGATGCCGCATTGCAGGAAATTCTTCGGAAAAGCGTCTGCGAATTTGCGGGTACTGACGCTACCCATCAAATCGGCTTCCAAAACCATGACATCATCATGTTGTTCAGCCAGTTCCATCAGCATTTCTGCGTGGATAACTCGAAGTTCTTTGCTCATTTTAGTTCCTCAATTTTTGCATCCAACAGGGCAATGTCTGCTTCAATCGCAGCGCGCAAATTGTCGTCTAGACGTAAATGGTGGTTGGCAGAAATAGAAACCACACTCTGCATGCCTTGGCCTTTTTCGGTATCGAGAACAATGGCGGTAGGGCGGTCATCCGTCGCGATGGCTTGTTCGATGGCGTGACAAATTGCTTCAACGTTTCCACCGTCGACAGACAGCGATTGGAAACCGAAAGATTCGAACTTCTTCTGAAGATCAAAAGACGCTTGAATGTCGTTGATGTCACCATCGAGTTGGCGTTTGTTGTTATCAACAAAAACCACTAGGTTGCTGAGTTTGTGGTGGGCTGCAAACTGAATCGCTTCCCAGCATTGGCCTTCTTGAAGCTCGCCGTCGCCGACAATGGTAAATACGTTAGAATCTGAACCAGCCGCCATGCCTGTTGCGCATGAAATACCCTGACCAAGAGAGCCTGTTGTCATATCAACGCCCGGCGTTTTGTTCATGTCAGCGTGGCTTGGCAAATTGGTGCCATTGGCGTTAATGGTTTTTAACCATGACAGGTCAAAGAAACCGCGCAGTGCTAAGGTCGCGTAAAGTGCTGGGCCAGCGTGACCTTTTGATAGCACAAACAGATCTCGGTCTTTCATTTGCGGATTGGCAGGGTCGTGTTTTAGGTATCGGCCATAAAGGCAGGCAAGGGTTTCGGTGACAGAGAGACAGCCACCGAAATGTCCATAACCCATGTTCAAAAGCGCTGTTGCCATTTCTTTTTTGATAGACAGATTGAATGACTCAATCTCACGCAGATCAAGTGAAGATTGCATAGTTACCTCGGGGGAATTGGGTTAGCGGGCTGGCACTCAGCCCGCTTGGGAATTAGTTGTTTTCTGCAGTTTGTGGTGTTTTCTTGCCCAAGAAGTTAGTGCTCAGTACAAGACCTGCTACTAGAGCAATACCCAGAACCACTGCTTCTTTGCCGATCATCGCGAGGTAGCCAAGGAAGATACCTGTGATAGCGAAATCAGAGTCAGAGAACGTTGTGTTGGCAAAACCAAGGTCACCCAGTACCGGTAGAAGCCATAGCGTAAGGAAGGTAATGACAACACCGTTGACGAATGAGCCGACTGCTGCGCCGCGGCGACCGCCCGTTGCGTTACCGAAAACGCCCGCGGTTGCACCCGTGAAGAAGTGAGGAACCACGCCAGGTAGAATCAAGGTTAATTCCATCACACCCAAGATGCCCATGCTTACCAAACCACCCAAGAAGCTGCACAAGAAGCCGATAAGAACCGCGTTCTGTGCGTACGGGAATACGATTGGACAATCCAGTGCAGGTTTAGCGTTAGGCACCAATTTCTGAGAAATACCGTTAAAGGCGGGTACGATTTCAGCAAGAACCAAGCGCACACCTTGAAGGATCACGAACACACCAGCGGCAAAACCAATCGCGGTTAAAATCGCGTAAACAATAGGATTTTGACCGTTACTCAAGTTCTCTGTAACAAACTCAGAGCCTGCTGCTAAAACAAGAATAAGGTAGATGATACCCATGGTAAGAGAGATAGAGATTGAAGAGTCACGAAGGAACACAAGGTTCTTCGGTAAGTTCATCTCTTCGGTGCTTTTTGAACCTTTGCCGACTAACTGACCGACCAGACCTGAAGCCACATAGCCTACGGTTGAGAAGTGGCCAAACGCGACATCATCACTGCCTGTAATCTTGCGCATGAACGGCTGTGCCATGGCAGGGAAAAGCACCATGATAAGGCCCAGGGTGACGGAACCTAGGAACACCAGCATGGCACCGCTAAATCCAGCAACACTCAAAATGATGGCGATCATACATGCCATGTATAGCGTGTGGTGGCCAGTCAGGAAGATGTATTTGAATTTACTAAAGCGAGCAAAGAAGATATTAGCCACCATACCAAACGCCATAATAAGTGACGTTGAGGCACCAAAATCCGCCATGGCTGTCGCGTAAATCGCTTCGTTATTTGGGATAACGCCGCGTAGGCTGAAACCTTCTTCCATGAGCACACCCATAGGTGTTACCGCTGAAACAAGAATGCCAGCACCGCCGCCAATTACAATAAAACCTAGGATGGTTTTGATTGAACCTTTAATAACGTCGGAACTCGATTTCTTCTGAATTGCCAAGCCTAATAGGGCAACCAAGCCAATCAGAATAGCTGGAGTACTAAGAATATCAGTGATGAAGTCAAGCATAGCCACACCCTCTAATTACGGTTTAAGTAAGCTTCAATCTTTTCTTTCATTGCGACTTTGTCGGTGATGTTAGGAATAGAAATAACATCGCCAGCGTGAATACTGTCTGCCAAATCCTTGGTACAAATGAACACGTCAGCCATGTCCGGTGTCACTGAACCCAAATCCGTGTGCTCTACTTCTGCATCGATACCCAAATCACGCATGATTTCTTTTACTTTCATTTCGATCATGAAAGAAGAACCAAGACCTGTGCTACAAACGGCCATAATACGCATAGTGTTTCCCTCAATATTTTTTAATTATTTCAATGATTTCTTGTGTGTTCTGAGCGTTGATAACGGCGAGGACATCCTCATCGCTACAGAAAAACTCAGAGATAGAAGTGATCAATTCGATGTGTTGATTGCTGTCTTTGGCGGCAAGCAATAAAAGCAGTTTCACTGGGTCGTTATCTTCACTGTGAAACTCAACGCCATTACGGACGATAAGCAATGAAAGTGAGTTATTGACGACACCTTCTTCAGGACGTGCATGTGGCATAGCTATCATTGGCGCGAGGACATAATAGGGACCAAGATCCTGCGTGGTCTTAACGATCGCATCCTTGTAGTCCGCTTTAATGTCGCCAGATTCAATCAATGGCGCACACACCAAATTGATGGCATTTTCCCAATCTGATGCGGAATCAATAATGGAAATTCGTTGTTCAGAAAGCAGCGTCGAAAGCATACATATCACCTTGCTTATACATCTATTAAGTTGTCTATACAGGTTGAATGTACGTGTTTATTGAGGGCTATTTCGTGATGTGGCTCTTGTTCATGACAGCGTTAAAATGGCAATTAACCACATTGTTTACATGGTCACAGATGTGGTTTATTTCGCTGAGTGTAAGAATGAAAGTGGGATCTTGTTCGGATAACTGCGCACATTCCGGTGATATGTGGGAATTTACGGGTTTGTTGAGTGTGTTAATAGGTGTGGTGTTAATACTGCTTAGAATGAACATCTTTTTCTAGATTGTTATTTCTCCCTATACAGAATGATAAAGAGTAATTTTAAGGCATGAAGAAATGGAGAGGCGAGTTGCCTCTCCATTGGGCTAACCGTCAAGGAGTGAAGCGTGATGGCGTTAAGCCTGATCATCAATCGTCAGCACCAATTTCCCAACGTATTTTTTGGCGACAAAGGATTCTTGGGCTTGGTTGATCGCGTTGAGCGGGAATATCTGTGCGACAATGGGTTTGATCTTGCCTGTTTCGATGAGGGAAACAAGATTGCCAAACACCTCAGGCTCTAACGCGGTGCAGCCGAAAAAGCTGAGATCTTTTAGATAAAGTGTTCTGACGTCGAGTTCGACCAGAGGCCCGCCGATCGCGCCCGACACCGCGTAACGACCGCCTGATCGCAGCACGTCCAGAAATGCTGGCCATGTAGCACCTGCCACCAAATCGATCACGACATCAACACTATTCGACCCCAATGCAGCCACAAGGTCTTGGTCTCTGAAAATCACTTCATCAGCGCCCAACTCACGCAGTTGTTCTTCTTTGTTTGGGCTAGTGATAGCGATGACTTTCGCGCCGCGTGCTTTAATCAACTGGACGGCTGCAGACCCAACGCCACCAGATGCACCCGAGACCAACACGGTATCTTTTGCTGACACACGAGATCGAGTCAGCATGTTTTCAGCGGTTGAATACGAGCAAGGAAAAGACGCCAGTTCGATAGAGGTGAGATCGCTATTGACCGCATAAGCGTGACGAGATGCAATAACGGTATATTCTGCAAAACCACCATGACATTCTGAGCCTAAAAACCAAGGTTGAGAGAGCGGCTGGTTATCGCCTTCATAAAGGCAAGGTTCAAGGAGAACGCGTTCTCCAATGCGAGAAGACGCGATATTCTCACCCACAGCCACAATGACACCGCAGACATCAATCCCTTGAATGCGCGGCAATTGCAGCGCATTGCCAGACCAACTGGCATCAGCGCTGTCGTTATCGCCTTTTGAGTACCAACCAATGCGGGTATTAATGTCTGTATTATTGACCCCAGCTGCGTGCACTTTTACCAGTACTTCATTGGATTTCGGTGTCGGCACAATCACATCTTCACGATACTGAAGCATTTCGGGGCCACCGTGTCCGACTAGCTCAACGGCGTGCATCGTTTTCGGTAAATCTGACATCTATTTTTCTCCCAGTAATACGTGAATGATCTTCTTAGCTTCCGACACCGACTCTGTTCCTATCACTGGCCACGCGTTGGATACACCCTCATGGAGAAGATAAAGCGCGGCGGCTAGGTCACGTCGGCCACTTTGTTTTCCGAGTAACTGGCGAACGTCTTCCTTGTGTTGATTAACGGCCTGACATATCGAAGAGTTGTCCGGAAATGCGGCAAGCGCATTGAGCGACAAACAGCCATGGGGAGCGTAGTTTTCCATCCACATTTCAAGCTGATCGAAGATGTACGTCACGGCATCTCGCTCGTTAGAGGGCGCGTTATCAAGCAGAAAGGAAAGGTATCTTTGATGGCGGTAGTTTAATGCGCCAACAATCATCGCTTCTTTTGAAGGGTAGTATTTGTAGAGTGTTCGCAAGCTCACGCCGCATGAGGCCTGAAGCTTCGACACGCTTGGTTCAGCGAATCCATGTTGGCTGAACGCGAGTTCAAGTTTTTCGGCGATCTGAACATCAAGCATAAATACTCACAAGTAGAATGAACCTTCTACCTATAATGTAGAGCGATCGTTCTACTTGTGTCAATGGGTGATGTATTTTGGTATCGGCGAGGTAGCGTAACACCATCGTCATCGCGGGCACTCAACCATTGAATGTCTTGCTAGAGGGTTCGCACATACTCTTTTGGTGTTAGGCCAAAGGTGTCCTTGAAACGATGAGCAAAACGTACTTCGGATTGATAACCACATGCCAGCGCAACGTTGAGTTGGTTGCCAGATTTTTGCATCAGTGAAAGGGCGTAGCCCATTCTTATCTGCGTCAAAATTTGTCTGAACGAGGTGGCTTCAGCGGAGAGCTTGCGTTTCAACGTGGCGGGGCTCATTGAAAAGTGCGATGCCACACTTTCCACGCTGTGGGGTTCACCGGGATTTAAGCTAAGGTAGCTTGCGAGTCGCTCCCTGAGCGCGCCTTCCTTGTCTGGAAATAGCAGATGAAGCGCGCCAAGCTGTTTCAACTCGGCATAAAACCCCATCAGAAACTGTTGCTGCGTCTCTATCGCGAGTGCCTTGTCATTCATGCCAAAAAGCAGATCGAAGCAAAAGGCGAGTTGTGGTGTGACAGTCAATCTTGGTTCTTGATTGGCGTTCACGTGGCGAGACGCTTCCAGCCATTCGTCGGGTGGCGGCACAAGAAAGGTCAATGTGCGTGAGTAAAACGCAACATGGGAAGGCTCGTTGACAAAGGTGAGGTGATGATTGGCGGGCACAACCAGCCAATCTTCTTGTGTGTAATGACGAGGCTCGTCGTGCCACCAAAGCTTCTTATGGCCTTGATTGACCCAGATAATCGTTGGTGCGTAAATCAGCACATTGCGAAGCGGTTGCGATGTCGCACCGCGAAATTGCCCTGCTTGCACCAGTGTTTTCGTCATTCACTTTCCTCGTTAGTTTGCTGCCGAAACTTGCTACAGACGTTTGCTATGGACGTTTGCTACCGAAGTTTGCAACAGAAGTTTGCTTCTGAATTATTCACTGACATAGGTTGCTGTGAGCGTTGCGCTGCCCAATGCTGACGCGTTAAGCATGTAACCAATCAATGCATTTGATGGATTCTTCGGCAGTTCTAGTTTTTCAGTTGGCAAAGCCCAAACCGTAAACTGGTATCGGTGCATGCCGTGATCTTTTGGCGGGCAAGCGCCACCAAACCCCGTCATTCCATAATCGTTGGTCATTTCACGCACGCCATCAAGTTTGCCTGATGCGCCACGTTCAGCACTGTACTGTGACGCGGGAATATCCAAGGCAACCCAATGCCACCAACCGCTACCCGTTGGGGCGTCTGGGTCATACGCGGTGATCGCAAAACTCTTGGTTCCTTTCGGCGCATCTTTCCATTCCAGCTGCGGGGAAAGGTTATCTCCGGTACAACCAAATCCTTGAAAGGCGAATGTATCTGCCATTCGCGTCCCTTCTTGAATGTCATGGCTGGTTAATGTCAGTGCTTGGCTGCCAAATGAAATGGCGGCAATCAATGGGATTAACAATGTCTTTTTCATGGTGGCACTCCTTTGTAATGAATGACACCAGAATACCGATAGCTACAAACCAAGAGTGAACAGTATGGCTCATTATTTTGCTAAATATTACCGTTTTGAGCTTAACTGTTTTATTTGTGTTGGGGCGAGCCATTTGAGCCGCCTCGTCTCAGATATGTAAAACCGACGATGGAAATTGGGTGACATAATTGATTGATACACTTTGAGGAGAGTGAGTTATGCCTAATTCCGATGGTAAACATGAAGCGGCGATACAGAGTCTAGAACTGCAGAAAAAACAGCTTGAATACGAGAAACTGAAAATTGAAGTCGAGGCACTGAAGAATGGGAAGCAGGGAAGTCCGCTTTCGTGGTTCGATGGACGTTGGTTCCAGGCTTGTATTGCGGGTATTGTCGCTGGGGCGTTGATTTGGGCATTTGCTATTGACCACATCAAAAAACTCTACGAGCTTCAATACGAGCAAAGGCAAGCGCAGATAAAGTTAGAAAGCGAAATAAAACAACACAAGGTAGCGAAAAGCGATCTAGAGAAGCAAGTAGCGGAACATCAAAAAGAAAACGAGAGGTTAAAGCTCGTCGCAAAGCAGACGGAAACGACGCTTAATGAGTTAAGAGTGCAAGCCACATTGCTTTCACCTTTAGTAGACGAGGCGAACAACCCTAAATCACTTCAAAGCACGAATGTCAGCGTTGCCGCATTATCGAATTCCTTAGTAGATATCAGCGCGATTAATGACAACCAAGTGTCACAGCATAATTGGTTTCCTGTTATTGCTTCAGCGTATCGAGAGACAGACTTACTCAATTATTTAGCAGAAGTTGGTGATGCAGATCTTGAATACAAGATCGCAGTTTATAAAACCACAGATAAAAAAGGGACGTTCGTTTGGGCGATCACCTTGGGTGGAGATTTAGAAAAAACGGAAGCGGAAGCCAGAGTCGCTTACGCTCGCGCATCGGAACTCTCCCCTGATGCCTATCTTTGGAAATCCGAAAAATGGGGTGAAAATATTATTGATGATTTTCGTTAAGTGAACAGCTAAGCCTAAGGTAGGCCTAGCGTTAGCGTCACAACCATCCTTTTTTCTTAAAATACACCAACGGTGCAAAGCCGGAAGCGACCATCAATCCCAACGCAAACGGGTAGCCATAGTCCCAGGATAATAACGGCATATGTTCGAAGTTCATGCCGTAGATACTGGCGATAACCGTTGGAGGTAGAAATACCACGGCAGCGATAGAGAAAATCTTGATGATTTGGTTTTGTTCGATATTGATGAAGCCTTGGGTGGAGTCCATCAAGAAGTTTATTTTGTCGAATAAAAAGGTGGTGTGAGAGAGCAGGGCATCAATGTCTCGTACGATTTCATTCAAGTCTTCGCGGTGTTCACTGCGTGATTGTAAGTGCCTTAGTAGGAAGGATATCGCACGTTGTGTGTCCATCAAACACAGGCGCACTTTTCCGTTGCTGTCTTCTTGCCTTGCCAGTTGGCTAATGCATTCTTCGAGGTCGGAATCATCGTCTTCCAACACAGCGTGGCTGATTTTCTCTAACCCTCGGTGAAGATCTTCGAGCATGTCTGCATGGTTTTCGACTTTTTGTTCCAGCATGGTGAGCAGTAAGGTTTCTATGTCTTTGCAGCGTATCTGTCCACGCCGAGCACGAAGCCTCATCAGACGAAAATCTGCAATATCACCATCACGAATAGTAATGAGTCGCTGACTTTGCAAAATACAGGCAACAGACACCGTATTGTGTTTACCTTCACTTTTCGCCAAAAACAAAGAGTGAACATGCAAGCCGCGTCGGTCGACGAAAAAGCGGGCGGACGATTCGATTTCATCAACATCGTCAGATTCCGGAAGTTCGATTTTCAGTAGCGAACTCACCACTTCTCGTTCATGTTCGCTAGGGTCATGGGCATCTATCCATGCAGCTTTCGCGATCAGCTGATTCATGTCGGTAAAGTCGTAAGCATGAATTTCAGTGATAACGCCAGATTCGATGGTGAAGAAACGAAGCATATCGACCCCTTATCTGATTTAACGCTGTTGTCTATGTTTCTAAATGTATGTTTCTAAGTGTGTGTTTATGAACGCGCAAGTTGCAAGGTGAATTGACCCAAGCAACCTGAACCGCGTATCTTCAGGTTGCATGGGTATAGACGCTTACGCGGGTTTATTTGAGCTGATTCTTTGCCATCAGGTCGTCTTGAACGCCTTTCAATACCATCTCATCCAAAATGAAATTAACCGTATTCAACATACGCTGCTCGCCTTTCGGGATCAGATAACCAAACTGGCTGCGCGTGAACGGTTCATCACAGCGAGAAGCATCAAGTCGCTTATCCGTGACGTCATAGAAAACGCCTTCAGGGGTTTCGGTAACCATCACATCAATCTTGCCCGCAGCGACCGCTTTAGGAACATCAAGGTTGTTCTCGAACTTGGTGAACGTAGCATTGGGCAGGTTGGCCTCGGCAAACTTCTCGTTGGTACCGCCGATATTCACGCCCACTCTGACTGACGGCTTGTTCACTTCTTCCAAGGAATCAAACTGTTCAACCTTCCCGTCTGCCACTAAGAAACATTTGCCAAACACCATGTAGCCCTGGGTTTGCTCTGCCGCCAACTGACGAGACATACGGCGTGTGATGCCGCCCATCGCAATGTCATATTTGTCTTCTTGTAAATTGCTGACAAGGCCCTTCCATGTAGTAGGAACGATTTCGAGTTTGACACCCAATTGGTCGGCCACATGCTGCGCCACATCTATGTCATAGCCGGAGTAGCTATTGCCATCAAAAAACGAAAAAGGCTTATAGTCACCCGTAGTGCCAACGCGAATAACGCCCGCTTCTTGAATGTCTTCTAGCTGATCAGCGTGCGCGAATGCAGATAGCGCTATTGTCGCGACCAATAACAATTTTTTCATGCTTATCCCTTGCAGTAATGGATGTCACTTTGAGCCTAACAGCAATGAAACCTCGTGCTTGACGCATTAATGGGCAAATCTGAAAAATCACAAGACAAGTGACATTGTCACAATTTATTAACCAGCCACTATTAACCAACTTCTATTAACCAACGTCTATTAACCGACGTTTATGAACCAACGTTTACGAACCCCTTTGATTGGTTGAACATCGGTTCTTGGCGGCTAGTGTCCAAATAAAGACAGCGTGTCTATTTTTGCTGATTAAGCTTTTAGCAGGCTGCATGAAATTAAAGAGGCCACTATGTTTAGCTTTCAGCCACGTTACATCACCAGCGACTCACACCATGGCGTATCAAGCCCACATTCCGGCTTTCCAACGATGGCTCGCCCAATGCCAGTCACAGCAAGGCCATTGCCCTTGCAAGCCAAACTGACCATTGGCAGCAGTCATGATGTGTTCGAGCAAGAGGCAGATCGGATTGCAGATAAGGTGGTGAGCATGCCAACGTCTGCCATTCAGGGAGCGTGTTCATGCGGGGGAGTATGTTCAGCGCGTAACAGCGCTAGCGGTTCTAGCCAGTTGGGTGTGCAAAGAAAAGCACAGAATACCCCCTTGCTTAACAACCCTTCCATGCAGCAAGGGCCTTCGAGACAAACATCCTCTGTGCCTGCGGCGGTTCACCAGACACTGCGTAAACCAGGGGCGTTATTAGACAGTCAAACTCGTTCATTCATGGAACCTAGGTTTGGGGCGGACTTTAGTCAGGTTCGAATTCATACCGACGACGATGCGGCAAAGTCAGCCAACAGCATTAATGCCCGCGCATATACGGTTGGCAGTCAGGTGGTATTTGGTGCGGGGCAATATCGACCACAGACGGATGTTGGGCGAAGGCTTATCGCCCATGAACTTACCCATGTTATGCAACAGCAATCGAGTTTTAGTAGCGGCGTTATTCAACGCGCCGAAACAGACACATCAAGTAATTGCGCGGGTTTAAAAGATTGCGAATCTGATATTGATAAAAAAGTGAATGCATCGCTGACCATGGCGAGAAAGTCCGCGGGTAAACCTCCCAAAGCAAGCATCGTCGTTAAAGGACTCGCAAATGATTTAGCGGTGAATCAGTCCGTTGGGCGAACGGCGATTGAGGTGTGGGCGGATACGCTGCCGTCATCGAAAATCGCACTTCCTGCGCAAAGCAGCACTAAGTACAAAGGGGTGAGTTACGGTATTTGGTCTAACCCTATTTTTCCTATATTGAACCCAACAATGAAGGTACATGGTACCTGTATCGGTAGCGACAAATTGGGCCATTTCTTCCAACAGGGGCTGACCTATTTTCAAACTGAAGCGAAAACCGGTAACGCCGCTGCGGAAGAAGAGAGTGAACGCACCGAAGGGGGTGGCTTTGGCTTAGAAACAACCGGCGTTTACTCGAATGCCGATCAGGAAGCCAATCGCACTGGCGGTCAATTTTACAAAGATTTGGTTGCCAACCCGTCGTTGTCATTTTCCATTGCCAAATACATCAACAGCAATTGGAACGAAGAGACGAATCCCAACTTCTACGAGAAAAGTGTCGGCGGACAAGTATGGTCAAACTTGCTCAAAGGCGCTTGGTCGGGCACATCATCAACACTATTTCCTATTTCACACGACACAGTGTTTATCGATTTGGGAGCCACGTCGGGCGGGAAAATCAAAGGCACAATTCAAGGTGGCGTTGGCCCTGTGATGAACAGTGGCACGATAACAGGAACTGTCACGATGAACACCAAGAAGGTAAGAGGGCAATCAGTCTGGGGAAGCAATACCACACCAGATGCGGTGACCGGCATTGAACTTCACTTTGATTGGAAGATGGGCAGTGAATCAGGCAAAGGCATGTTGGCGTCTTCTGGCGAGCAATCTTTGGTCGGCACTTGGGGCAATGGAACATCAGTGATCGACAAAGGTATGCTGCATTTCACTAAACCTTGATGGAATCCCCACCAGTCGCCGTGACGCCCGAAGCTTATTCAACATGATCGCTTTTTAATGTGCGTGAAACTGTCTCAAACCTGATAGACATGGTTCGGGATTGTGAGCATCACAAGGATGAAGGAATAAAACGCGCCTGACTGCATCCGTGGTGTGTCATCTCGCGTCTTTTTCTGTGAAGGGCTGTTTTGGCCTTATTTATGGAAAGATGAGGATCGATGGATGAAAAACATACTAGTCGTGCTGACGCTATTTTTGCTCTCAGCATGTGGTTTTGAAGCCACACAGACGTATAAGTTAACCTTGAGCAGCGATCAGGCTGTGCCGTTGAATGGGTCAGAGTTAACGACTCGCGCCAACGTCAAGTTAGATGAAAAACGTAGCAAGTTGCGGGCAAAGCTTTTTGTTGATGATATTGAAGGTTTCAAGTTTGCACATATTCACACTGGTGGAATAGGGCAAACCGGCGGCGTTCTATTCACCTTTGAAGAGCCCAAAAAGCGCAAATGGAAGCATGGCGACCGTCGTTTTTTGGAAGTGCGTGAAAACGGGTTGAGCTATAACGAGAAGGAAGCTCTGTTGAACGGAGATTGGTATATCAATGTTCATACCGATGCGGTTCCTTCTGGCGAGATCCGCGCACAGATCGTACCGAAAACCACTACCATCTTGTCATTTAAAGTGAATGGTACCCAGCAGGTACCGAGTGTGTCGACCGATGGCAGCGGTGAGGGATATTTAGCCTACGACAGTGATCAAGAGTCACTAAATATGCAGGTGAATACGCAAGGTATTGAAGACGCCGTTGCCGCTCATATTCATAATGGGCGTGTAGGAAATAACGGGGGCGTGCTGGTGGTGTTAAACCAAAGCGCTGAAGATGCCAATGTCTGGCTTGCCCCTCAGGATACATCGTTGAGTATGGAGACATTTTCCGACATGCTCTCAGGTGAGTATTACACCAACTTTCATACCCCCGCTCATCAGAGTGGAGAGATACGCGGGCAGATATTCTCGCCTGACTATTCCCTCTTTACCTTTCCTTTAAGTGGTGCGCAGGAAGTGCCGACCGTTGCGACAGAAGCAACTGGTGATGGCTATGCGCTATTGAATCGCGAGAATGGTCAGTTTGAACTGACACTCATTACACAAGGTGTGGATGATGCCGTTGCCGCGCATATTCACCAAGGAGAGGCGGGTACGAATGGTGGCGTGGTGATTGGGCTTGAACAGAGTATAGACAGCGCCAATGCATGGGTGACGCCAGCTAGCACCGTATTATCATCCGAAGAGCAAGCGACACTTAACGCAGAAGGTTACTACACTAACGTTCACACGCCCGCGGTTGGTAGTGGTGAAATTCGTGGTCAAATCGTGATGCAGGATTAGCGACTTGGCGCTTCTTAATTCCCCCTAGAGCGCTGAACGCTCAGCATAAATAGGTACGATTCGCACCGACTCTCCAAGCGGCACGTCAGTGCCGCTTTTTCATTTTTTGGTTAAATCGTGAATATGCGATGTTCAATCTCTTCTTCCAGTGGAATAATGCCCGCGCCTTTCTTTTTCCCTTTTCTATTGGTGTTAAATGTTGCCCGAAAAACGTGCTTCTTTGATCTTGCTGTTTGCGACTGTATTGGCTGCATGGGGATGGATATTCTCCAAAGAAGCCATTCAAGGTATGCCTGCGTTTGGGTTCATCGGCCTACGCTTTATTCTTGCCTCATTGTGTATTCTTCCGTTTTGCTTTCGACAACTGAAAGTGGTGGATAGAGGAGTGCTAGCGCGAGCAGCAGGCGTGGGTTGTGTGCTGGCATGTGCGATCTTGTTCTGGATTTTTGCCATGTCTGTCAGTACATCACTGGGAGAAGGCGCATTCATTATGAGCTTGTCCATGCTGATTGTGCCGCCGATTGCATGGTTGCTATTTAAACAAAAGCCACCGCGTATCTTTTGGTTCTCGATGCCAATTGCCGTGGGCGGTCTTGCGTTGTTGTCTTTAGGTGGCGTGGGTTGGCAATTGTCACCAAGCCAAATCTGGTTCTTGCTTGCGGCGCTGTTTCTTGCTGTTCACTTCAATTTAAACAACCGTTACGCCCAACGCATTCCAACGCTCGTTCTCACTTGTGTTCAATTGTTCTCGACGGGTGTAGTGGCAACCATTGCTTCATTGCTGACAGAAACATGGCCAGACACCATATCGCCTTCGATCTGGGGCTGGTTTACGTTGAGTGTGCTAGTGGCAACCAGCCTGCGTTATTTGATGCAAACCTTGGGTCAGAAAGGCGCAAGTGCGGCAAATGCCGCCATCATTATGATTTTGGAACCCGTGTGGACAGTGATATTGAGTGTGGTTTGGTACAGCGAGTCGATGCCTGCGCATAAGGTGGCAGGCTGTGCGCTCATCATGCTTTCCTTGCTGATTTACCGCGGAGCAGACCCGCTTCGACGTTGGATAAGAAAACGCTAACGTTCTGATAGGACGCGATCCGCTTATGAACCGAGTCTTAAATATCACCCACTTGAATCAATAACATCGTTGTACGATGTAAATTATCCGTTTAATGGATGAATAATAAAAAGGACTCAGAGGGATCTATGAAAAAGTTACTTGTTGTAGCAGCAGCGTTGGCGTTAAGTGCTTGTTCAACCATGCAACCACCACGATACGCGGTATCCGTGGACAATATTCAGAAACTCAAACAGTTAGAAACCGTAGAGGGGGAGTTTGTTTCCCTGAATCAAACCGCGCAGTTTTCTTCAAACTGTCGCTTAATGGGGCCTATCGAGCCTGCAGATGGGCTTTCCATTCCTGATTTCATCACGAAAGCGTTTAACGATGAACTCAAAATGGCTGATCGTTTTTCTGCAGAAGGCATCGACATTACTGGCGAAATTACCAAGATTGAGTTTTCGTCAGTGTCTGGTTTAACAAACGGTTACTGGGATATTGGCTTGAAGCTTAAGTCTTCTAACGGTAAATCATTGGATGTAAGTAATAAATACACATTCAAGAGCGGGTTTGATGCTATTACCGCGTGCAATGCAACGGCCGATGCACTTTCTCCGGCGGTTCAGGATTTGATTAAAGCAACGATTAACCAACCTGAATTTGTGACACTGATGGCGAAATAACAGCGCCAACACGTGGTTGAGTTGATGCTGAAAGCGGCCAGTTTGGCCGCTTTTTTGATCTTACTCCGCGATCATCATGCTGTGTTGTGGCTTGGCTCGTTCTGTCGCTTGAAGCAATAGACAAATCATGATCAGCGCCATGCCCAACCAGCCTACAGGGGTTATTACTTCACCCACTATCCAAACCGCAAAACACGCTGCGACAACAGGCTCAAACAAGGTGAGTAATGTTGCCTTGCTGGCGTTGATGTGTCGCAGCCCAAAACCGAAAACCACGTAGCCAAGAAACATCGGAATAAGCGCCATGTAGGTGACGACGGCAATATTATTTAGGCTAGAAAGCAGATGATCACCGGTGAACACAAGGGTTGGGAGTAAGATGAGTGCACCAAGGCCGAATATGGCGCCCATGGCTGATTCAGATTGCACATTCTGCTCGATCAGGCGCTGGGCGACCCATGCATAAGTGGCGTATGACAGCGCCGCAAGCAACCCGAGCAACACTCCAATGAGTTTGTTTGATTGCTGCGCGGTTAACACTTCCATCTGCGACGTGGCGATTTGCGTAGCCTCGAGTTGTAAGGACTCATGTGACGCTTCAGAAAACGTCAGCAAGGCAATGCCCACGGTGCCAAACATAATACTGAGCACCCAGCGGCTTGTCAGTACCTGTGATGTGCCGAAACGACGCTCTATAAGGGCGGTCATAAACGGTGCGCTGGCGATAGAAACGACCGTACCAATAGCGACGCCTGCAAAACGCATGGAAGAGTAAAACGCCAGAGGGTAAACAGCCAGCGCGATCGCACCCACGAACAATACCTTCCGATGAGCAATAAGCTGTTGCTTGTCGGCGCGCAGTGAATCTCGAGCAATGAATGCCAGAAGTAGGCCACCGAAGCCGGTAGAACAAGCTCCAATGGCAAATGCGCTGACATCGGGAGCAAGGCTTGCCGCAGTGCCTGTGGTTCCCCAAAGTACTGATGCCAGTAAAATGGCCATGCTGCCTTGCAGCGCACTATCTAAGTTTAAGAAGGTATTTTTCATGTCAACGCGCGTCCTGACCTGTACGGAATTGAGACTAAGCGTAACGGAAAGGCTTAATGATCACTTTGCTGATCGGACGCAATACTTGGTAGGAAAGGCGCTTTTGGCCTTGGACGATGTTGGGCTAGCGTGAAAAGTCTCTTGGAGACATACCGAAACTTGCAGAAAAACGTCGGCTGAAGGCGGAAACATCGGTGTAGCCAGCACGCTCTGCCACCAACTGAATGGGCAAATCCGTATGAGTAAGCAGTGCTTTGGCTTTCTCCATTCGTTGTTCAATGATGTATTGATAAACACTGATGCCCAATGCTTCCTTAAATCGTTTTTTGAATTGGGTTGGGCTAAGGCAGGCAATGATTGCTAGCGCCTCAACGGACAGGGGCGAGTCTAACTGTTGCACGATGTATGTTTGTGCAGCGCGAATTCTAGGGTCAATGAGCGGGTCGCCATGTTGTTGCTGCAATAGCAGCACGAACACGTCGACGAGGGATTTCTCAAGGTTGTCATCAAGCTGGAATTCTAACTGTTTCTCGACAAAATGAAGAAAGCTAAGCAGTGGGGGAGTAATGGAGAAAACAGCCACATCACGGGTCGAGAGTTGGTTGGGCAAGATAGAAAGGTCAGCAACGATAAACCTCGCCGCTTCATTGGCTTTGAAGTGATGTAATACACCGGATTGGATAACCACGCATTCACCCACCCCAACCCTGCCCGTGTAATCGGTCAGTTCAATATGGATTGCTCCTTGGATGGGCAACACTAGCTGATGATAGTCATGAGCGTGACCTTGCCGCTGTCGTGTATAGGCGCGAATACTGAGGTTATCTTTCATGCGGAGTACGAAGTCCTTTCGTTTCATCGAACAAGGGTATCTTGCCAGAACTTATTGTTGAGTAGAACTGATGCCTGAATAGAACCGATGCTGAATAGAACCGATGCTGAATAGAACTGAGGTCAGAATAGAGCTGGGGTCGGACTCGAACAAGGCGGAACGGACGACTGTTTCCAAGGTTGGGAACATGCAGATAATAGGACGTTAACTGCCCGCCAGAGAGGGCGGGCAGGGACATTGGAGTCAGAACGTTATGTTGTCTTAGCCAATGATTTCGCAGCCAGAAACGAAGTCGATGTATTCTTCCTTAAAGTGACCGCAGAAGTTTTCTAGCTCAAGTGCTGAGCCATCTGTAAAGTTGAGCGTCACAGTGTGGGACGTCTGAATGATGCTGATATCACAGATACCTAAGGCCAAAGAGGTGTCGATTTGAATGGTGTCGTGCTTGCCATCGAAATCCGTGATGGTGTCATTGCCGTCACCTCGGCAGAAATAGAAGGTGTCGCTACCCCAGTTACCTTGTAGCGTATCATTTCCTATGCCACCAACGATGTAGTCGTTACCCCAGCCGCCGTCGATTTTATCATCGCCCATGCAGCCAACGAGTTCATCGTCGCCACAACCGCCATCAAGTTTATCGTCGCCGAAATCGCCGAAGAGATAATCGTTGCCGTCGCCACCCCAAACTTTATCGTTACCCTTGCCGGCCAAGAGTTTGTCGTCTCCCCATTCACCTCTGAGTTCGTCATTCCCCTCACCACCTAACAGCGCATCGTTGCCGGAGCCACCCCAAAGTTTGTCGTCGCCATGTCCACCACTGAGGTGGTCGTAGCCTTCGTCTCCATGAAGTTCATCGTTACCATCGCCGCCGTAGAGTCTATCGGCACCATGATATCCAATGAGTTTGTCGGCACCTTCATTGCCGTATAAGACATCATTCCCGCTACCGCCATCAACGTGGTCATTGCCTTTGCCGCCGGTCATGTAATCGTTGCCGTCGCCAGCCCACATTTTGTCATTACCGTCGCCACCAACAATGAGGTCGTCGCCCCAATGCCCGTCAATGTGATCGTTGCCGTTGCCGCCATAGATTTTATCGTCACCGTGCCAGCCGATCATTCGGTCATCGCCATCGCCGCCATGCAGCAAATCATTGCCATCGCCGCCATCGACGTAATCGTTGCCTTTACCGCCATAGAGCTTGTCATTCCCTTGGTCTCCCCATAGGTGATCATCTCCGGATCCCCCTAACAGGTAATCATTGCCTTCTCCTCCTCTTAGCGTGTCATTGTTTTTTCCGCCATCGAGGTGGTCGTTATCATGTCCGCCGTAAATGACATCACAACCCCATCCACCATAGAGGGTGTCGCAACCATCGCCACCTTCAAGTTTGTCGTCCCCGTAGCCTGCGTCAATCCAATCGTTGCCATAACCGCCTTTGATATGGTCGCCTTTATGACTGCCGATGATCTTATCGTCGCCGTTTCCCCCATCAATCAAGCATTCGTTTCCGTATGCTTGGATGTAATCGTTGCCATCATTTCCGTAAATCCAGGCTACGTGATGGTTACTAATAATTGTGTCGTCGCATGACGTTCCTACGATTGTTGTCATATCGTTCTCCTTTGAGAGCTGTCTAGTGAAATATGCTCGACGTGCGATCTGACTATGACAGGAAAAAAACAAGTAGTCGTGTTTCTAAGATAAGAATCATGTTGTTGAAATTAATCAGGTTTTAACAATCTCAATCGTGAAAAAAGATGACAATTTTTGTTGGATATATCTACCTAATTGGTCAAGTTGTGCGCTTGTAAGCGTCGTGTTTAACTAAGTCAATGGATAACAAAATGGCATGTATTGAGATGAGGTTTTTTGACGAAATAGGGAAGAATAGATCACAGTAGGGAGACGTGTTTTTGGCAAGTCTAGGGCTGCCCTAGATTGTCTTTTTTGGGGTTGAAATGCTGTTCAGAATGTTTTTTTTGGAACTTGAAGGGAAATAAATACGCCTACCCAAGGGCAGGCGTAAACAGACTAACAGGCGCAACATGGCACAATGGATGATGCTATGGTCAGACAGCCAGTGTTGTGTTTAAGGCTCTTAAGCTTTAGGCAATTTTGAATCGGCTTATTAACTGATTCAACTCTTCCACTTTGCCTTCCAACACCAAAATGTTTGAGGCGCTTTGCTGTGCTTGAGAAAGAGACTGGTTAGAGATATCGCTAATCGCAGTAATATCGGATGCAATTTCTTTTGTCACGGCAGTTTGCTCTTCAGCGGCAGTCGCGATGGAACTGATCATGCTTTGTACCATGGCAGCACCCGACACGATATCTTCCAGCGCTTTGACGGCACCGTCACTTTGAGACACTCCCAACTCGACCAATTTATAGTTTTCCTGAGTGCGAGATACGGCGTCTTGGGTGCCAGTTTGAATAGATTGGACAATGTTCGCGACTTCTTGTGTCGCTTTGGTCGTTCTTTCTGCCAGTGCTCTTACTTCATCTGCAACCACGGCAAAGCCTCGGCCAAATTCACCTGCGCGCGCGGCTTCAATGGCGGCGTTAAGTGCCAGTAGGTTGGTTTGCTCAGCGATGCCACTGATCACTTTGATCACATTGCCAATTTCTTCGCTGTGTTCGCCTAACTGTTGCATGGTGCCAGACATATCTTGCATCTGAATTGATACGTGCTGAATGCTATTGACCATTTCGCCGATAACCTGACGGCCTTCAACCGCATGCATCTCGGATTTCTTGGCTTCATCGAATGTCGAAGTACCTTGGTGAGCAACTTCTGAAATCGTCAGGCTGAGTTCTTCTGCGGCTGTTGCAATCATGGCCGCTTTGTCGGACTGGCTCGATGCGCCGGATACCACGTTATTGCCCAAGGCGGACAGTTCAACCGTGGATTGATGAACGTCTTTGGTGACGCTTGAAATGGCGCCGATTAAGTCAATCAATGACTGTTGCATGGAATTGATAGATACCGCGAGGCTGGAAAGTTCGTCGCCCGTATTATCTTCAATGCCTTCGCTGACCAGTTCGCCTCTCGCAATTCTCTGTGCCGTTTCATCTAGCACCGTCAAGCGATTGGTGATCGATGAAGACAGCCAATACGCAATGAGACAAGACAGCATGATGGCGACGAGAGAGATGATCACATTCATCTTTTTGATATCGTCGAAATCCGCCATCAAAGTGTTAAAAGAGGCTTCCATTTGCGCGTTTTCAATCACAGAACTTTGGTCCAGCATATTCTCAATAGGCTGAAGGTGTTCAATGTAGAGGGCATGAAGTGTGGTGATCAGAGCTTGATTGTTTTCATTGAGTGACAATTGGGAGGCAACATCGCGGTCAAATGCGCTTTGGAAATCTCGCATTTTTTGGCTAGCACGCTCAAGGGTTTGATAATCAGAACTGCCTCGTTCTTCTTGTTGCATGGCGCGGGAAATTACAGCCTGAAACTCGTTATTGTTCTCTTTCAGTGAGGCTGCTGAACCTTCAACACCAGTGACAACGCCAATACTGTCGCGATAGACGTCCCCGGCTTCATCAATCAAAACAAGATAGGAAAGCACTTCTGGCACGTCATCGGTTCGTAGTTTTGTCACTTCACTTTTTAGGCCTGTGACTTCAAACCAAACCAACACCACCATGGCAACCATAAGCGCCATGATGCCTCCAAATCCTAAGTATAGCTTTTGGCGTACTGATAATTTTGTAGGCATCTCTTTTCCCTAATCCGACATTTAAATTCATACCGTATGCTGTATCGGCGGTCAGCCGTGTAAGTTTAGGGGTTATTGTATTTTATGAGGTTTTTGTCTCAATTTAGTCTGTTAGGGCGTTTACAATTAATGGGATAAGTCGCCATTTAGGCTTCATTGAAGCGTCACCGAGGCGTTAACGAGAGAGGGAAAACGCGCCTTCATCGCTATGATAAGGCGCGGGGGAAACGCGTATGTTTACCTTTGGCCTTTAGAATTTTCCGCCATTGGTCCATTCATGCTTTGGTGGGATCTTTTCTTCATTTCCCCACACCTCGACCACTTTGCCGTCTTTCAGCCTAAATAGATCGAATCGGGCATTTTCTTCGCCGTCTTTGACGACACGGCTATAAGCAACCACCAAGTTTCCTTGTCCGATGATTTTGAATACGAGATCGTAGCAACCGATACATTCGAGAAGTGGAGCCGAGTCAGACGGGTTGTGGTTTACCAACGCTTGGGTATTAACGTACAAGGCCACGTTATCAGTTTGCCCCAGTACCATCACGTCACACATCAAGTCGCGAATTACCGTTTTGTTGGCTTCGGTTTTGTCTTCATCTTCGATGCCAATAGGGCCACTCAATTGATGATTATCGTCAGATTCATTGCCTTCAAACGCTGCAATGACATCCCAATGCTCAATGATTTTGTCGTTATCGTCGGTATCGAAGAGATCCGTTGTTACCCACTTCGCGTCACCGTTATTGATGTCTTGGAACACTTGAACAAACACATATTGTCCATCGACCACGGAACGAAATACGCGAATGTCCCTGACAGGGCATCGCTCGAGAAATGGTTCGAAAAACGCCACGAACCCTTCAACCCCGTTTTTCACCCCCGTACTGTGTTGGGTGTAACGCTCACCCGTATATTGCGTCACCGCTTGGCGAGCATTGCCGTCACGAATACCTTCCATATACAAGTTCGTTGCGTTTCTCAGCTTTGGATTCATGCTTCATTCCTTTTGTATTCGAGTCATAGCCACGTTGAACCATCTTGGCGATAGGGAGAACGTCTGCACAGAGTTTTTACTCTATCACCAGAGGTAAACTGATGATTTCTCAAATAGTAGACGAAGCTATGACAAGCCATGACAAGTTATGGCAACAATGTTGCTGAAGCCGGTAACGAACACAATGAACCGCCGGTTTGATTGACTGGTTGTGGTCAATTTCAGCGGTCTTGGCGTTTGACTTCATCACTGAAATTCGACGAGAAGGCTTTCATGCACCAAGGTTGGCTTTTTTAGGATACGAAAGACTTCAAGGCCGAGCGTGGTTTTCCGCGCTTCAGGTGCCGCAACGATATGTAAAAGTTGGTCACTCAAGTGTTCGTGAACGGCGTCTAATACGCGACGCTGATAGGAACGCCATGGATAGCAAAATGTCATGGTATCAAATGGCATGTCTGTCCTTTTTCATTGTCTCGGCGTCTTTGCCTGAATATGTGGTTTCTTAGAATGCATGTTTGTACACAAAATACCGTACAGCATTAGGCGAAATGCTACATCAATGTTGTTGATTTCTCAGCGTTCATCGTCTCAAAACTCGATGTCCGAATATCTTTGCTTAGAATATGAATATTCAATCATATTCTAAAATAATAGGGAGTATTTTAAATGTGACAGAACCTGTAAGCCTTTACGCTAAATTAGGATAAAGAAGTGTGTGCTTGGCTTCATATTATAATAAAACGTTGGCTATGTAGGTTGTTGTATGTTTATAGCAAATAAGGAATTTCACGATCTCGTGATTCAAATTTATGATGCCGCCGCAGACCCAGATAAGTGGCCCGTACTCATAAGAGCAGTTGCAGAGCTCGTTGAAAAAGCAGCGGAAAAGGAACTGTCACTTACGTCAGAGAATAATTATGCCAACATTGGCAATTATCAAAGTGATGATGTTCCGCTAGGCAATGCGCTCACCAATGTCTCTAACCTGTCTATCCCTAGTGATTTGGAAATGACTGACTACAGTCAGCCTGAACTAGACCTTATTCTCTTACGTTATTTTCAAAGCGCCTTAGGGATCGCACAGAAATTAAATGCAGAAGAAGAATATCGCGATGTCATCGGTGCATTGCTTGATCATTTACCTATATCGGTAATGATTGTTGATCAAGATGGGTATGTTATTGAAAGTAATTTATCGGCTAATCAAATGATTAGTGATAATTCACTTCTTGATATCGCAAACAACAGACTGATGTTAAATGGCGACGGAGATAACGCAAAATTACACAGCGCGATAAAGCATGTTGCGTCAGCGACTGGGGAGGTATCAAGTAAGGCGTTGATGTTCGGCCAAAGTGAACTCTCACTTGAGCGCATTATGGTGTTCGTGAGTGCGGTGAAAGGCATGAATGATTCAGAAGGCTGCAATAACATTGCCTTGTTTCTTTCCAGCCCGCGAACCCAACCCATCACGATTTCTGATTCTATCGCACAGTTGTATGGCTTAACGGCCAAAGAGCTAGAAGTGGCCTCTTATTTGGTGCGCGGTTTTAGCGTGAAAGAGATCTCCATCGAAATGTTCATTTCAGAACATACCAGCCGAAGCCACTTGAAATCGCTCATGGCAAAAACGCGCACACAGCGACAGGCTGAGTTAGTGCGGATTCTCTTTTCTAGCCCCACATCAATGCTGGACCAAGTTCGTCGGTACGTTGACCTTAAAGAAGAAATAGAGCATCAAGGTATTTCTCGTGTCCGGGTTAACGATGATCGTATGTTGGCGTATCGAGATATCGGTGCAGCAAACAGCGTACCTATTCTCTATTTACACAGCGTGGTGGGCGCGAGTGCTGAAATTGAAACCATGTTGTCGTTTGAAGACATCGCCGCCCTAAACTGTCGAATTATTGCCCCTGATCGTCCCGGTTATGGCTTATCCAGCCTTAACAAAAAGCCGGGTTTTAATGCCTTTAATCAAGACCTCAAAGCCTTACTCGAACACCTTGATATCCCTTGCGTGTATATCTTGGGCTTTTCGATGGGTGCGTTGTATGGCATGGCGTTTGCGCGAGAATACCCTGAGCGAGTCACCAAAGTGATCGGTGTGAGTGCAGGATTGGCGTCTACCGAGAAGTCAGAGTTTGCAATCATGAATCCACTGTGGCGCATGAGCATGACCTTAGCGCGAGATATCCCCAACGTTTATCGTTTGGTTGCTGGCTTGATGTTTAAATCGATGCGAAAGGATCGAAGCAAGGTTCTAGAGCTGATTGAAGACAGTGTGGTGTTGGAGGAGGCCGCCATTTTTCGTGACAAAAGGTTTGCTGAAATATATAGCGATTCACTGGGCTACGCGTGGCAGCAAGGTCTGTTTGCAACCTGTAAAGACACGGAATTGTTGATGAAGAAATTGAGTTTTTCGCCTGAAGAAATTCATACGCCCGTGACGTTATGGCACGGCGCAAAGGATAGACATGTGCCATTTACGGTTGTTGAACGACTGGCGAAACGGCTTCCGAATGTTGAACTCAAGGTTGAACCTCATTTGAGTCACTTTCTTATCCTGCTGAAAATTCGTGAAATTATTGAAAATGACATCTTGGTACGGCAAGTCGGTTGAGATATACCCAAACAACCTGAAGATGCAGGATTCAGCGAGCTTGACTGACGTTATGAGCAAGGCCTCCCCGTGTTTTCGTGTGTCAGTTTCAATACATGCTGACATATCCCCTAAATAGGGGAGGCGCACCTTTTCTCTTTTTCCCAAAGTGAAGTCTTTGGAATGTGAATAGTGGTATTCGCATAAGAAGGAGAAAGGTGATGATTAAACCCAACATTATCGCTAGTGCTGCTCTCGCTGTATTTCTTACTGCATGTTCAGACTCAGATGGAGGCGGCCAGTTACCTAGCAATCCATCTTCACCGGTTCAGAGCAATGTCGCGACAGGGAAAGTAGCGGATGGGTATCTAGAAGGAGCAACAGTTTGCTTCGATAAAAATGGCAACTTGCTGTGTGATGCTGATGAACCCACCGCGCAGACGGGGGTTGACGGCAGCTATGAGTTGGAAGCAACCGAAGCAGAAACAAACCAATACCCGCTTATCGCCATCGTTACGACTGAAACCATCGACAAAGATACCAATGAGCCAGTGAGGCATGCATACACCTTGGTATCCCCACCTGGGAAATTTCGCTTCGTGAGCCCGATGACCACGCTCATGGCACTTCATTCTGACGGCACATCTGATGCATCGCTTCAAGGCGTGGCAGCGACGATGCGTCAACTCATGGGCTTATCAGACAACGTTGATCTGTTTGATGACTATATCGACAAGGCTGATGACGAAAACTACCAGCAGATTCATCGTGTTGCTCAGTTGATTGCACGTCAGTTAGGGCAGGGTCTCACCGTTTTGCACGGAGGGGAGAGCAATAGCTCTGCGTCAGAAAAAGAGATGGTGGCTATCACAGGGCTCTTGTTAAGTGACGTTGACACGCTCACAGAGATTGTTGATATGAATAGTGATGATTTTGACGCTGATGCAATTGCTTTGTCTTACCAAGAACAATGGCAAGGTGACATTTCCTCGTACAGTGACGAAATTGACGATATTTACGATTTCTACGTCAATGCTCGTAGTGGGCCAACCATTCTTGATGGTGACGCATATGTTTACATCAAACTGGATGGTACGGTAGAAGAAAGACTTGAAGCCCTGTTTGCGTTCTCACCGACATTGCTTGAGCAATATGATCTGGTGGTGACTGGGCCAAACTTCTCTCACCAACTTACTGACGCCGATATTATTGAAAGCACCACCAATATTATTCGTTTCCGTTTGTCCTTCGAAGAAGGTTTTCTGGAAACGGGGGCGTATGAGATAGCCATTGCCAGTGACAATGATGACGAATCTGGCACCATCATCGGGTCGAATTATTTCTTTCCACCCGGCGCTACGCCAAACGTCAATATCGATTGGTTTATGGGTAGCGGTGTTGAAGCCGTTAACAACCCCTACATAGACAACTTCATTAGCTACCCCATTCCGTCTGACAGCCTTAACATTCGCGCTTCTCTCAAAGACAGTGATGGCAACATCTATTACCAATCTTCATTTAGGAAAGGGCGTAACCGTATTGCAGAGGAAGATGACCAACTGACTCTTCGCCCAGATTCGACGCTACTGGTTGAGGTTTCAGACGATATAGAGGGTTATGCGAGAACGTTCTTGAAAGAATTGTATGAAGTCCCTGTTTCGCAAAGCAATGCCAAAGCCAGTATTGATTTCACGCGAACCTATGTAAGAAATAGAGAGCGAGGAAGTGAAACCACCACGAGCTTTATCTATCAATTTAGTGCAGAAAAGATGGTCGAAGACCACACGGCTAGCCCGCTAGATCCGATTGTTGATGGCGTTGATATTCAGTATTTCAATGAAGTGAATTCCAGTTTCGACAACGTGGTGACACATGACGTTGATTATAATGAAATCATGGCATTAGGTGACCAATATGACATCAATGATGGTGACTTCAACCTGTGGAATTCATTGCAGCTTGAAGACTATTTCGGTGAGCTGATTAACTACCTCGATGCCTTCTATCAAACGCAGACATCCATTGAGCAAGGTCTATATGTTTATTCAGTGTTCGGTACGGATGGGCAAACCTACCACACCTATGATTTCTATAGCGGCACCGATTCAGGATTCCCTGATGTTAAACGCGCCAATGTTAGCACCGAAAAAGTAGACGGAAGCTGGTTGAAATTCAGCCTTCCATCGGCAGGTGAAAACGTCCCCGTTTATTACCAGTATCAATTCTATGTGATTTACGAGAAAGACGGCGAATCTCTAGAAACATACTTAATGGGGACAAATCGCAGCCCACAAAATGTCAGCTATGTTCGTTTGAGCAAGGTGAATGAGGCATTGGCGTTCTTCAATGAAGAATACGCGCCTGATTCGGTTAATGCCGTTGTCATCCGTGCTAATGCTTGGGATGCATTGAAGAGCTACAACATTGATACGCGTTCTGAATCGGATTCGATTGATATCAGCCCGTTGCTGCCAGCGTTGTAAGCCAAGGATTTACTCGCATTTGAAACAAAAACGAGCCTCCCAGAGAGGGAGGCTCGTTTACCGATTACTTCTATCGATGGAGTTTCACCTCAGCCTATCTCACGTGCGTCAGGCTGAGGTGTTTTTTTTGCTTAGTGCTAAATGCTATCGCTAAGCGTCAAATACGCCTACTAACTATGAAATCTACTGTTCGAGCGTAATGTTTCTCACGCGATAGATAACGCCTGCTTGAGATGCATCCCATTCAGCTAACGTCGCAAAGGGCTTGTTCACCTTGGTGATGTCCAAAGCGCCTGTGTTTAGCTCTGAAACTGGCACGGAAATTTGATGCCATTCTCCGGTGGCCAAATACCCCAAAGGATAATCGTTACCCGAGCCTGCCGTGGACTCCATTTTTACCACAATACTGTCACTTTGGGTTTCGCCAGAGTTCGCTGGTGTGCCATAGCTTTCGACATAGATGTCGAACGTCAGTTGCCCAGAAGTGAAATTGACCAAGTTGTGGTTTTCCCCTTGCACCAGCACTAATCCTTTGAAGAACTCAGGGCTGTTAGGGTCATAGCTGACAGTGAACTCGTGGGTCGTATCCGACGGATCGTTGCCTGATACCATGACATGATCTTCAAGACCTTCCCACGTGTCAGTTCGTGCCTGCCATGTCACGAGGTTGGGTTCCCACGCTTCCCAGACATCAACCGTGTCGCCTTCTAGCGGCGGCAATGTCGGCGCTTTCAGATCGTCACAACTGATGGCATCGTCAGCAGGGTCAATGCTTTTTGGCACGAAACGAACTTCACCAAGGTTAAATTCCACCTCTTGGTCTGCGTAAATCAGGAATGGCGTATTGAGGATAGAAAAGGCCATGCCTTCATCCGCGAAACATTCAAGCGGGATCTTAATGGTGGTCCATTGCGTTTCGTCAGCACCGGTTGGTGCAGGCAGCACTTTGTGGACAGGCACTTGTCCCAAGCATGGCCATTGACAGTGAAGCGCGAGCACCATGCTATCTGGCGCTTGAGATTTCATGTCGATGTCGAATTGCAGTGTGGCATCCGCGTTGAGGTAGCTTTGTTTATCAACCGTCTGCTCATCAGGTGTCTGCATGTACACTTGTGCAGGCGCTTCACCGGTAAACTTCACGTTGATCGCATCTTGTTGATGCAGGTGATCGATAGGTGTCGTAGTGATTGAACCAATGCTTGTCGGCGTACCGTTTGACACAGTGACACCCGCCCAACCGTTTGACGAGCCAGCAATACGCGGCACGAATTCGTCCGATGCAGAGCGACCGAAGATCTCAAGGTTGTTGGTTGCGATACCGTTATCTGGCGCATCTAAGCCACAGCCATACTCACGTGGGTCGAGAGGAATATTATCGAGATCAGTGGTGACCTTGCTGCTCTTTTTCTTGCTGTAAGACAGGCCATAGCCATAAGCAAAGAGCGGGGCATGATCGCCTTCAATATCTTGTTCCATCTCTGGCGTTTCATAATCCATCAGGTTTGGCGCTTTGCGATTGATGGTGGTTGCGCACTTGGTATTAGGCCAAGAGAACGAGAGGCGACCACGAAAATCTTGACGATTTTCGCGGAACAACACATCCGTGATACCGCCAGCTTCTGTGCCGGGCAGCCATGCGGCGATAAAGGCATCAGAGTGGTTGATCTCGTCGTTCACATACAAAGGGCGACCGGAATAGAACACGGTGACGACTTTCATACCGCGCTCTTTGAGTGATTTGATCAACCGAAGATCTGCACCATAAGCTGATTTCAACGTGGCGTATTCAAGGGTTTTGGTTGCGTTGATATCACCAAACATTTCGGCGTAAGGGTCTTCACCAATCACAACGACCGCAATGGCGTCATCGGGCGCGGCGTCGGCATCGGTATAAACATTGTCTTCACCCACTTGGTCTTGCATGGCCATCAGCATGGTGGTTGCACCCGGGAAATCATTCTCTAGGGTGTTCTCAGTGCCTTGCCAGGTGAGCGACCAACCGCCGGTTTGTTTCTGAATATTGTGCGCCGCGCTACCAAGCACTAAGTAAGATTGATTGTTTGAAAGAGGCAGCACTTTATCTTTGTTTTTCAGCAGTACAAGGGATTCGCTCACCGCAGTCCGCGCCAATTTGCGGTGTGCGTCAGAGCCCAAGATCTCTTGCTTACCTGCAAGGCGACGAAGCGAAGGCTGTGGTTTTTCCCATAGATTTGCCCGCATTTTCACGCGCAAAATACGGGTGACAGCGTCATCAATGCGAGACATAGGAATGGTGCCGTCGTTCACTTGGTCAATCACATTGCGATAGAAAGCTTGCCAATCTTTGCGGGCGGTGACCATGAAGATGTCGTTGCCTGCTAGAACTGCCTGAGGGCAATTACCGGCGGTACAGCCATTGATTTCACTGTGGCCGTTCCAGTCAGTCACGACCAGCCCATCAAAGCCCATTTTGTCTTTCAACACATCGTTGACGATGTATTTGCTGCCGTGAAGTTTCTTGTTGTAGTTGTCAGTTCCCATGACGTCATAGTTGGCGTCGTTGTCCCAGGAATTGAACGAGGTCATGACCACTTGTGCGCCCGCGTCCAAGCCAGAAAAATAGCCCGTGGCGTGAATGTTGCGCAAATACTCTTCGGTGTATTCATTTGAACCACGGTCAGCCCCTTTAGTGGTGCCGCCGTCACCAAGCCAATGCTTCACATTGGAGATGACATGATTTTCACTCTTCAGCCCACTCACGCCACCTTGTAAGCCTTCAACCATTTGCGATGCGTATTGATAGATGATTTCAGGGTCTTCAGAGTAGCCCTCGTAAACACGTCCCCAGCGATAATCACGTGGGGCGGCAACGGTGGGGGCGAATGTCCAATCGAGGCCAGTGGCAGCGACTTCTTCTGCGGTGGCTTGGCCGATTTTCTTGATCAACGCTGGATTGTTAGCCGCACCGAGTCCGATATTGTGGGGGAAGACGGTCGCGCGGAACACATTGTTGTGCCCGTGAACAGCATCGGTCGCCCACATGAATGGAATACGAAAACCGCGGTCGGCGTAGCCTTCTTCTAATGCTAAGTAGTATTTGTCGGCTTCATCCGCCCAGTCTTGGGCGGTGGCGTATTTGTTGCCATCAGGCCAACCGCCGCCGCCATTGAGGATGGAACCGAGTTTGTATTCTTTGGCTTCTTCCGGTGTCACGCTGCGCAGATCAGGCTGGATCATTTGCCCGACTTTCTCTTCCAGCGTCATTTGCACCAGAATGTCCGACACACGTTGCTCGATTTCAGGGTCTTTCGGAATCGCACTGTTTATCTGTGGCCAGTCTGGGAAGTAAGGTACTTTTGATTCGTAAAAGCAGCCAGACAAAATGGCCAACGAGGTCACTCCTAACACGATGATTTTTCCTTTGAGCATGATGCCCCTCCGAGGGTCTTCTGTTGTCTTTCGACTGAGTACTCAATATTCGAATAAACCTGAAAGCGCTTTCTTGTTTGATCAAATACTCCCTCGAGTACGCCGTTTGTTTTGACAGCCAAATTTCAGATTACGGAAAAGTGACGCCAGAACTCTGGGCAATGGTAGGAGCAAACTCATACATTAAACATAGTTAAAGAGTGAAACATGGTAGCGTATTTACTCTACGCAACACTTTCTCAATAGAGGGAATAGCGGTGTTAAATAAAACAAGACATATAGCATTGAAATATAGGCAATCTGTTGAGTTATAAATGGCGCGAATTTGGAATGTAAGGTAATTAAAACAAACGATTAAGGCGTGGTGAGAGGGCAGACAATCATGGTGTTACCTGTGGTAACAGGAGAAGAAAACAAAGAAGCCCGACGCTTGCCGGAGCTTCTTTAGACTTAAGGTGTTAGGTTGCAAGCCTGTGAGGGGGGCACAGACCTGCGGTATTTAGGTGGTTAGAGACATGGGAAAACCCATGGCTCAATGATTAATTAAATGCGCGTGCAAATGAACCGCTGCAAGTCACTGAGTATTCGCCAACAAACGCCGGTACAAACACAGATTCACCTTTCTGCAAAGTGACAGTTTCACCGTTGGCGTGAGACACCGTCATTGGTGCATCAATGGCCATGAGAATTTCTGCGCTGGTGGTATGCAGACGCTCGTTCTCGGTTTGCTGGTAAACACCGAAGTTAAAATCAGGCACCGGGATAGGGTAGAGCTTCACATTGCCTTTGCCACTAGCATCCGAGCTTGGAGAAAGAAGAATGGTGTCTTTTGGCATTGGCACACAGCGTGTGCAAGCGACGAGCTCTTCAACATCCATATGCTTTGGCGTTAAGCCTGCGCGCAATACGTTGTCTGAATTTGCCATGATTTCAAGGCCAGTGCCTTTGATGTAAGCGTGAGGGGTACAGGCATCCAAGAACATCGCTTCGCCTGGCTGAAGCGTTAACGTATTCAGGATCAACGGCGAGAATAGGCCGATGTCGCCAGGGTATTGCTCAGACAATGTCAGCAATAGCGCAAACAGTTCGTCAGTTTGATTATCCGCCGCGAACGCCAGTAGTTCGTTCACTGCCTGTTCTTTCTGTTCGCCTTCTAATGACAGTAAGGCTTCAAAGAATGCACTTAGCCCTTGCTCGTTTTGGTTGGCATCAAGATTGGCAATCAACTCGGAAAGCACATCAATGTTGAGCTGGTGGAAGAAGGCCAGAATTTCTGCGTAATCGCGGAAGCCATTCATCGCCGTGTATGAGGTCAGGGCGTAAACCAATTCAGGTTTATGGTTCGGGTCTTTGTAATTGCGCACGCTCGCCGTTAGGGGAATACCTGCTGCTTCTTCTTTAGCAAAGCCGGCTTCTGCTTGCGCTTTGCTTGGGTGAACTTGAACGGATAGGGCTTTTTCTGCACATAACACTTTGAACAAGTAAGGCAACTCACCAAAAGTTTCTGCGGTTTTCGCGCCAATCACAGCAGCCATGTCTTTGTTGATGAAGTCAGAAAGCAGGGTTTCTTGACCATCAACAAGAATGGTTGAGCAACCGTTTGGATGAGCGCCCATCCAGATTTCAGCTTGTGGCTTGTTCTCTGGGTTTGCCATGCCAAACAAAGTATTTAGGGAGGAGTAGCTGCCCCAAGCGTAATCTTGAATCACATTGTTTAGAGGATAAAAGTATGCAGTCATTTTTATTCTTAGGCTCGTCATTTAACTGGGCGAAATTCTACCAGAAGATAAACAGGGGATGGGTGCTTCAACGCAAAGAATGCTCCCTAAACATTAGGGAGCATAGAGTGTGTTGATTACGCTGCGTTAGCTGTCGCCACGTCTTGTTGTGCCTTCGCTTGGCGCATTTTCTTCAGTGATACTGCAACCAGAGCGGTAACAATCGCACCTGCCGCCATACAAGCCAGAGCAAGCACAGGTTTGTTCATCGCACCAAGAAGCGCAACCACTGGACCACCGTGTGCCACGCTGTTAGTGATACCGAATGAGAAGGCCATAACCGCTGCAACCATTGAGCCGATAACGTTCGCTGGAATCACTGACATTGGATCTTGCGCTGCGAATGGAATCGCACCTTCAGAGATACCTACCAGACCCATAGCGCCTGATGCTTTACCCGCTTCAATTTCTGAATCTTCAAAGATGTTGAATTTGCGACCAATCACAGTGGCCAGTGCCATACCAAGCGGAGCCACAGGGATTGCACAAGCCATCGCACCCATGAATTGTGTTTGACCACTTGCAATCATGCCAACCGAGAACAGGAATGCCACTTTGTTGAATGGACCACCCATGTCAAAACCTGCCATGCCACCCAGCACGATACCAAGAAGGATAACGTTGCCTGAGCTCATGTTGGTTAGCATTGCGTTCAAACCTTCCATCAGACCCGCAATAGGCGCGCCGATAACGAAGATGAACAAACTCGCAATGAACAAGCTACCCGCGATAGGTGCGATCATGATTGGAACAAGAGGCTGAATGAACTTGTGGTAGTCGCGTGTCGCAATCCACTTCACAAAGTAACCGACCAAAAGACCAGCAACGATAGCACCGATAAAGCCCGTGCCTGCTTCTGCGCCGTAGAACGAGCCATTGTTCGCAATCCAGCCGCCAATCAAGCCAGGAGCAAGACCCGGACGATCAGCAATGGCGTAAGCAATGTAACCAGACAGAATAGGGATCATCAGGGTGAACGCGACCACGCCCACATCCAGCACTTTGTTCCACAGGCTATCTGGTGGAATCGCCATGCCAGCTTCCGTCGGTTGACCACCAATGGCCAATGCCAATGCGATTAACAGACCGCCCGTCACAACGAATGGGATCATGTGAGACACGCCATTCATCAGGTAGCGATACAAATCAGAGCGCGCTTGTGACGCTTTGCTTTCGCCTGAATTGGTCGCGTTGTCGTCCGCAGAGGCAACATATTCTGGTGCTTGCACTGCTTGATTGATCAAGCCTTTCGCATCTTTGATTGGGGCTTTAACGCCAGTTTTAATCAAACGTTTGCCAGCAAAGCGCGCCATGTCGACTTGCTTATCACAGCTGACAATAATGGCTTCCGCACGCGCAATTTCTTCGGCGGTTGGGCTGTTTTTTACGCCAATCGAGCCGTTAGTTTCGACTTTCATTTCGTAGCCAAGCGCAGCTGCACCTTTTTCAAGCGCTTCTGCGGCCAGATAGGTATGAGCGACACCCGCAGGGCAGCCCGTTACACCAATCAACAAACCTTTGTTCGCTTCAGGTGAGTCTTCTTGCGCTTTTTTCTCTAGTAGCAAAGCCAATGCTTGCGCAGAGTTTTCCGCATTCATGAATTGGTCGATGAAACCGTCTTCAATCAACTTGGAAGATAGCTCAGCCAACACTTCAATATGGTGGTTAGCGCCGCCATCAGGCGAAGCAATCATGAAAAAGAGTTTAGAAGGTTGACCGTCTTCAGCACCGTACTCGATACCTTGACGGCTGATGCCGATAGCAACAGCAGGCTCAATGACCGCAGCACTTTTCGCGTGAGGAAGGGCAACGCCATCCTCAAAGCCAGTATTACCTAGCTCTTCACGCGCATGAATATCTGCCAGAAATTGCTGTTTGTCGTTGACTCGACCTTGAGCGTGAAGCAGTTCGATCATCTCGATAAATACCGCTTCTTTGGTTGTTGCACTCAGGTTCAGGCAAATCAGATTTTCATTGATTAGCTTTGTAATCATGAAGTCACCCCTAAATGAATAGTTCTTATTGATGGCGTAAGCCGATGTGACTATTTTCGAGGTATTGCCCCAAATCAGATAGAGCAGAGAAAAGGCTTTTGCTGGATTTTTGTAACACTGGATTCCTGATGTGATCATACTCTCACTGTAATACGTTTGATGGATTACGTGAATTTTTTGTAAATTCAAATATATTACATGTAGTTATGCTAATTCTTATCGATGGACTATAAACGGAATGGACGATTGGAAATAATTGTCGCTAGAAATAAGTAACAGAGATTTGATGTGTTGGAGGACTGTTTTGTTGAGCTGGTTCACGCTATTGAGTGATATCTCAGAGAATGGTTAGCAGTGCGTGCAGGGTGGTCGCATAATCGCCTCGTTAAAATACCCAAGCGACTTGAATCCTGCATCTTCAGGTCGTTTGGGTATTCTAATGCGGATTTATGGGGCAATCGATGAGTCAGGTTTTTCAGCTGTTATTGGAGAATTTGCTGACAGAGCGTGAGAACTTCAACCGAATCTGGTTCGCCAGCGACCAAGTCACACCGCCTCCGTTCAGCTATCAGGTGAATTTTCCGCGTTTAGAATTGGTGATCAGTGGGGAATACCCCAACCAACTCGAAAACCCAGATAAAACCATCAGTGAAGTGAAGTTGCTGGCGGGCGACGCACTGTATGTGCCACCCAACAGCTGGAATCAGCCAAATTGGGACACCGATTGCTCGGTACTGAGTTTGCTATTTGGAAAGCGACAGCTGGGGTTTAGCTTGGTGAGTAAAGCCAAGAATCAGCCCGGCTTCTATGATGTGCAGAAATTCAGTATTCAAACGCGAACCGGACATGCCCTCGACCATATTCTCAGCGCCCTGAACACCTTGGCGACCGAGCCGGTAAGAAAGCCAATGGATGAACATTTGCTGCATGCGCTGTTGAGCTATTGCCAACAAATGTTAGCGTCGCCAGTGGCTGGCACACGCAACCGCGTGGAAGATCTCTACCAAGGTATTTGCATTTATATTCAAGAGAACTTCCACCGCCAAATTACACGGGAATCTATCGCTCAGCGCTTTACCATGACGCCCAACCACCTTTCGCGTTTGTTCCGCCAACAAGGCCACATGCGAATGGCAGACTACATTACGTGGGTGAGGATTGATCGCGCCAAGTTCATGTTGAAACGCTACGATTTTCGTTTGAATGAAGTCGCAACACGCTGTGGCTTCCAAGATGTGAATTACTTTTATCGCGTCTTTAAATCGAAAACAGGCATGACGCCCTCGGAATATCGAGGCGAGAACAAATCGTTTACTTAGGAGACTGAGTGAAACGGCACGTTAAGCGCGTTGAGAATGATGAGCTCAAGCACATCGGTTTGCTTGTTTTCCGTGAGGTAGCGGCAAAAATCGGCTTCAATCAGCTGTTGAGAAAAACCAGAAAACGCCACCAATTGTTCGCGCACAGGGGGTGTAGGTAGCATTAACCCAATCACACAGCGCACTGCGCCGCGTTGAGACGCCCAATCGAGAGGTGATCGTGTTGTGGCAATCATCAAGTGTGCCTTGGTGACACCATTGGTTATCACGTGAGGGAGCGCAATGCCGTTTCCCATGCCAGTCGAAGAGACCGTTTCTCGCTTATATAGCGCATCAAACAAGCCCTCGTCATGCTCCTTCGCCCTTTGTTTGTGTTCATCTATCGCGACCAGCAAAGCAAACTGTGCCAACAGCCCATGTTTATCATGTTCTGTATTAGCGACTCTGTGGATGGTGCAGGAAAAAGGTAAGGTTTCGTGTTCAGATGGGACGATAGGGGTTGACGACTTCCCGCCTGAAATCAATATCGCATTTTCATCAATGAAATCGGTTAACACCATGGAAGCCAGTTCGGCGTCATTGCCTTCAATTTGAAGCTGACAGAGATCGTTCGGAAGGACGCTGAGACTGAGAACATGCATCGGCTGTTCGGCGTTGGCAGATTTACGTTGTGACAGATTCACAAACACAGTGACCGAGCGGAAATGTCCCGCCAACGTCTTTAAACGGTTCAGCCTCCATGCTGGTAATCCTTCTTTGCCAATAAAGAAGGTGATCCGTCGTGTGATCATAACCCTTTGCAGCGAGCCAATACGGAAAGCGGGTCAGTCAGCACTTCTTCAATCGTGACGCAGTGGATTTTACTGCCAGAAAAACGAGCACGATCTTCAATCTCAATATCTGAGGCGATCAGCACCACATCGGCACGGGCAATTTCTTGAATGCTGAGCGGGTTCTCGATACCCATGGCACCTTGCGTTTCCACATTGATGTGAATGCCCGATTGCTGTGCAGCCTTTTTCAACTCGGCAGCAGCCATGTACGTGTGAGCAATGCCTG
This sequence comes from Enterovibrio calviensis DSM 14347, assembly GCF_000621165.1. GTDB lineage: Bacteria > Pseudomonadota > Gammaproteobacteria > Enterobacterales > Vibrionaceae > Enterovibrio > Enterovibrio calviensis. The sequence goes on from NZ_JHZA01000010.1 coordinate 41,895, forward strand.
TTGGACAGGCGGTGACGGCAACTATCTTCATGTTATCGATTCGACGTTATCTTTTGTCAGTGATGCGGAGGGCGCGAATTGTCGTTGAAGAACGCGCGTTCGTCAGTGACTTAGCCCACGTTGTTAAAAGGATCTTCATGGTGAACGGAAGAATCTGGCAATTTACCAAACGGACAATGACGACAGCCGTTCCCACAGCAGGTGCCACGTTTTAGGTGATACCACGCCGAAAACACCATAAAGCCATTTTCCATCGTATAGTCCAATCCCTCTATCAGCTGTGGGTTCTTCGCATACGGCTTAGCCAGACGAATAAGCTCGTTGGTGGTGTAGGTTTGATAGATCTCGCCGAGTTGGGCGTTCACTTTCTTCGCTAAGCAGGTTTGGCAAAGGCAGGACAGATCGGGCTTATCGCTGGCTGGCAGTACATTCGGAAACTGCATACACCAGCAACTTCCAGATTCAGCGGTACAAGTCAGTACGTCTCCGCACTCAGGACATTGGCTCATGGTCACAACGCGTTTTTGGTTCATGCCGCTATTGTAACGCAAGATGCTCCCATCATCTCGATTCAGTGACAGTGCTCGCTTCATGCAGCGAGTGTAACGTCAAAATAGAGACACTTTGGCTCGGGCTATGCCGCGTCAGGATATGAATTTAACGTTACATTAACAAATGTTGTTATCGACTCACCATTGAGACAGTGCCGCTCTCCGTTTCAGGATATATCTATGGCCCGTTATGGAAACCCCCGACATTTGTCTCTCCATTTGGTTAAATTTTAAGCGGATCTCACTTCTATATTATGTTGTGAATGGAATATCACTCCATAGTGACTAATTATTCAAAGATCGGCTCATCAGCTTGCACTGATCGCCATGAGACAAGACGAAAAGAAAGGGTTTTCATGACTGGAAAATAGACCTAGTCATGGAGGCAATATGGTAAACACAACAACGAACGGTGATGGCAAGATGAGCCTGACTGCCAAGGTTGTTATCGGCTTAGTGGCCGGTATTATCCTTGGGTTGGCAATCAATATTCTCGGCTTAAATCCAGCAGGTGGATTCGTCGATACATACATCACAAACGGCTTGTTCCACGTTGTGGGCAAAATGTTTGTGAACGCGTTAAAAATGATGGTAGTTCCGCTCGTACTCTTCTCACTCATTTGTGGGGTATGTGGGATTGGCGACATCAAAATGCTCGGGCGTGTGGGTAGTAAGTCCTTCATCCTGTATCTAATGACGACAGCGATTGCGATTGCCATTGCAATTACCGTGTCTTCATTAAGTGGTATCGGTGCTGGCATGAACATGGTTGCGGATGTGGCTTTCACAGGAAAAGACGCGCCGCCGCTATCTCAGGTCTTGATTGATATCATTCCAAATAACCCAGTCAGTGCGCTATCTGAAGGTGAAATGCTGCAAATCATCTTCTTCGCCATCTTGATGGGTGTGTGTATTTTGATGGTGGGTAAGCCAGCGAAGAAAGTGGTTGAGCTGGTCGAAGTGCTAAACGAAGTGATGATGAAGATGGTTACCGTCATCATGGAAATCGCACCTTATGCAGTTTTTTGTTTGATCGCAAAAGCCATGGCGAGCCTAGGTTTGGCACTGTTTGCTGAACTGATTGGTTACGTTGTGGTGTTGATCGGTGTGCTTCTTCTTCACCTCTTTGTTGTGTTGCCAACGTTCCTAAAAGTCTTTACCGGCTTGAACATCGCGACCTTCATGAAAAAAGTACGCAGCATGCAAGTGTTCGCATTCAGTACTGCAAGCTCGAATGCAACGATCCCAGTGACACTTCGCACAGTGACCGAGCGCCTAGGCGTGAAAAACTCTGTGGGTTCATTCACTGTACCTTTCGGTGCCACCATTAACATGGATGGTACGGCAATCATGCAAGGTGTTGCGACTGTGTTCATTGCGAACATTTATGGCGTTGACCTAGGCATTGGTGGCTACCTGACCGTTATCGTGATGGCGGTATTGGCGTCTATCGGTACTGCGGGTGTGCCTGGTGTTGGCTTGATCATGCTGTCGATGGTATTCGCGCAAGTTGGTCTTCCACTAGAAGGCATTGGCTTGATCTTGGGTGTGGACCGTTTGCTTGATATGGTTCGTACCGCGGTTAACGTAACCGGTGATGCGACCGTGAGCTGTATCGTCGCGAAAAGTGAAGGCAAGCTTGACGAGTCTGTGTTCAATGATCCAAACGCGGGTGCAATCTTGGACGTTGAGATTGACCACGATGCAGAGAAAGAGTTGGCTGACGCCGCTAAAGACTAGTTCGAATGCATGTTGAGAAAAGAGCGCCGAAAGGCGCTCTTTTTTTGTCTGCTATCTGAGGCTTCGGCGCATTTAGCGCTAATGGGAGTCATCCATTACTTAGCGTTTGAAGCCCACTTCAGCGTTCCCCAGCCTAGCCAAATGGCAAGTATCACCATACCAACAGTGTTGGCCACCAAGATTTCAATGCTAGACCGAGAGACCTGAGACACCACAAACAGTGTCGCTGCAATGGCAGCGGTGCCCGCGAGGCTAACGGCAAACCCTTTCGTTCCCAAAGGTGCGGTAAGACGTTCATTCGACGCGCGTGAAAAATATAACACTGCCGAGAAAGCCAATGAAAAGACCATGCAGTAAAGAAAGAGCGGTTGTATTTGAGTCATCGCGAAAGGCGCGACAAGCACACCTAAGCCCAACCATAGTCGACGGGACAGCATGCGAGGTGACAGAGCTTGCGTGGCCAACACCATTAGCACACCCACAACCGCCCCTGCGATAACATCAGTGACATAGTGCACGCCAAGATAAACCCGACTAAGCGCAACAAGCGTGGCGGGAACCAGCCAAATTGCAAGCGAGGCGTTGCGCCCTGATTGTTTAAGCCATGAATAGACCAATCCCCAAACTACAAAGGCAGTGGCCGTGTGACCGCTCGGAAAGGCAAAACCTGATGCACCGCTGAGTTGTAACTCAGGGAAAACATAGAAAGGACGCGGAACGCCGAAGTAGAGCTTACCGAACGTGACAATGACAGTCGCAACCACCGTGACAAACAAAACCTCAGCAGCGCGCTTTATCCCGCCGGTGGCCATCGCAAATGGGATCAGCAAAAAGAACAGCACGCCGCTGCCCAATGCCGACGAATAGTCCAAGAGACTCATCAGCACAGTGGCGAGTGGAGCTGGCAGCGCGATAACCGCCTGTTGGAAGCCTCGGTTGAAATCTGCATTCCACACAGTAAACGGTGAGGCGAGGGCGCTAAAATCGTCAAACGATTCTATCGGGCTTGGTGTGGCGGATTCGAGCAAAGTCGGAAACAGCGAGACTTGCTCAGGGAATCGAGCGTTATCAAGCATCTCCTGATTGGGTTTCATCATATACACAGCGCGAACTTCGCGACCAAAATGTTCGGCACTCCATGCGGCGACCGATGCCTTGTCTGATGGGGTGTTTGCCACAGGGATGGGTGATGTCGCTTGGCAATCAAACAAGATCGCGCTGCCCATTCGTGTTAACTCGCCCACAGCAACGACGGGAATCCCCGTTTCTTCCAATGTTTCCCGAATGGCGGCATCGGCGGGGTTATCGCTGTCGACGTATCCACCGGGAATGGAGATACGGTTGTTGAGCATATCTCGCGTAACAAGCACTCGCCCTTGGTGATCAGACACAAGGCAAGCAGCGCCTTTAATGCTTACTGCACGGCTATCAGCACTGCTTTCTGTCGTTTCTTCGGCAAATGACGTCGAAAGGGTAAAAAGGGAAAGTAAAAGGGCAATAACGTAGCGTTGCATCAGAATGCTCTTGGATCATGGGCGAGGCCAATATTGTAGCGGAGGGAGGGGAGGCGATGAAACATATTTCAGAAAGGTGAAAATTCTCAATAAAGTGTTCAACGATGTTATGTTTTTGACACGTATCACGCGAAAAAACCGCGGTTTGATGGCTTTTTGAGCGTTTGATTTGTTTGGAGTAGAAAAGGGGTTTACACACTTCCAATTGGGCAGTAATATTCGCGGCAACAACGGAGAGATGGCTGAGTGGTTTAAAGCACCGGTCTTGAAAACCGGCGTGGGTTTATAGCCCACCTAGGGTTCAAATCCCTATCTCTCCGCCACATTCTAGAAGTTGGGTTGCAAAACCGGATTTCATACAGAATTGGAGCGGTAGTTCAGTTGGTTAGAATACCGGCCTGTCACGCCGGGGGTCGCGGGTTCGAGTCCCGTCCGCTCCGCCAATACAACGAAGCCTCAGTCGAAAGACTGGGGCTTTTTTGTATCTAACGATCTCTTCAGCGTTCACTGTTGCCTCAAATCGGTTTAGCGCGACCACGCCAAATTGCTTATGCCTCATTGTGAACTTGGCTCTTTCTCTGCTCGGATAATAGCTCCCCCCCATTGGCCTTGTTCTTTCTAATCTGAACCGAGATTTTACTGTTGATAACCACAGCATCGCAGAGATCCAATGCATGGTGATGAAATATGACATTTTGGAGCTTTTTCACACATCGATATCTTGGGTGATTAAAAAAATCATTAAAATCATGCGGTAACGAGCGATTAAGGTATAATGCATTGTTATTATGAGACAAAGTGTCGTGTTTAATTCCGACATTTTGTCATCTAATACACTGTTATGTTTCGGAGTATCCCGAAAATTTATAAAAAAATTATGCTTTATTTTGTACTTATAAAGAGAAAAATGAATGGCGAAAAATAACAATATTCCTTGTGATTACCTTGTAAAACGTCAAAGAGTAATGGGAGACCTAACCGACCACCTTAACAAATTTATTCAAGAGAACCAAAATTTTCATTGGCATTACAAAGAGTTCGGTAAGCAAGTTGAGCAGCCGATAATAAATTTTCTTGTTAATAATGGTCTGCTTTCTAAGGACGAATTCAAAGACCAATCGGATAACAAAAACGAAGTTCCAGATGTTATTGATCAACAATATTTACTACCAATATTTATTGATATTAAAGCTGGGAACACTGTGGCTTTTAGTACTGGCAAAAAAATAACTAATCCAAATCAAGATTTATCAACCACAGTTAAATGGAGGGATGAAATATTTAATAAGTTTGATGGTGAGTTATGTTATTTTATCGAGATTAAATACAATCATTCTAAAGGTAATAACTTATATGTGGAAGAATGTCACATTGATCACTTTTATAACTTTGTTGGAAAAACACAAGCTGGACTAATTTCTCACAGAAATAGAAATGTAAGGACAAAATCATGGAATTCAGAATCACAATTTAAAGATTCTGAAGAGTTCAAGGGTTTACTAGATAAAACTATTTCATTTGCTGTTAAAAATGCGCTTTTTAACGGTTCTAAAAATTTAACCGAAGATGACAAAATAGAGATAATAGAACACTTGAAAGGGAAATAGATGCACCTCAAAAAAGCATATTTGGTATGACATATTTTCTTTAAATTATAGTAAAAATCTCCCAAACATAACAAGTCACTTAAAAGGACAAATAGTAGTTGGTTTTGTTTCTTCATCGCTTATTTTAACCAACAACTATTTTCCTCTTAGTGAGGCGCTGAAGGATCCCCTCATAATTCGCCCAGCCCTGCCGTATGTACAAGTCTTTGATATTCGAACATAGCCCATTGATATTGCTGCTCACTGATGCGATATCGCCGGTGATTTCTCACCTCGCGGCCCAGACGAGGAATGGAAAGAACACGCCGATGCTTAATAGTATTTGCTTGAAAGTCGTATTGCCATTTGGCTTTTGTCGCAATGAGGCCGTTCCACCACATGAGTATCTCTGCCAACAGCGCAATCAATAGCAAGATGTTGAGGCGCTTAATACAACGCGTTCGGTTGTGTCTCAGAGCCAGTCCATATGCGGGACTTTCAAGTCGCGGAAGGCTTCTTCAATCTGCATTCTCTTTTCATATAAGCGAGTTATCTGAACCGCGTTGAGCGTATTATCCGGGATGTTAGTGACGAGTAACCAAGGCTCGTTGGCGCTTTTGGCAAAGAGACGAGACGCCGTATGCTTCTTGCTGGTACGGGCATGACGTTGCACTTTACGTCCTTTCGGGGTCTGTTTTACAAGATGAGCATGACAAGCAAGTGGAGAGCGGCGTGCCAGTTGGCAAGTGCCCAGATAGGCGGGTTTGTTGCTCGCATTGGGATAGAGTGCTTTATTGCATTGCCAATCTTGACGGTCGAGTTTGATAGCGACCTCACCACGGACACGACCCAGCCAGAACCAACCGTTATTCTGAACCTGTCGGAACCAGGTGTTTCGAAAGCCAGCATCAGAAACGATGATAGGTGTAGTGCCAAGAGGAAGGATTTCTTGAAGTTTATCAACGAAGTGTTGATGTGTTTTGGGCGAGTTATATTGCGCATATTCAAAGGCTTGTTCGTACAGCGTCACGGCACGACCGTCGAGAGCGATAGAGGCTCGCAATGTCATATAGCGAAGTTGCTCCCTAACATCCGACCAATCGACCAAAATCACCGGGCAAGGGTTAGCGCGGGCAATAAGGTTGGCATGCCATTTATAGATATCGTCTTTTTCACGATGCAATTGCGTATTGCCAAGCAAACGGTCGATACGCTTGATGGCATGTTTAGCGGTGGTCATGACGTTCAGAGAGCGGCCAAGTTTAGTGAGCGTAAGGTCCGCCCCATCGAGTGAGGATTGCGTCGCAAGTATCAGAGAGTGAAGCCGTTTTTTATGAATAGTGGGACACTGATTTTGTAAAGTATCTTGTAGTATTTGAATATCGCGCATCGTTCATCCCTTTTGGTGGAATGTGGTTTTTGGCGAAATTCATTAGATCAAAAGGGTCGGTGCGCGTCTTTCTCATTGTTTAGAAAAGGAATTTTGAGGGGATTCGCTAGATTGAGGCGTTATCCCATGTTCTCAATGAATGTACTTTGCTTCGAGGTTTGACGAGCTAAACCTATTTTCATAGCTAGTGATATGTATCTGGCTTGGTCGTGATTGAAGCTTTATCGGTTTGTTTCTAAAGCGGGTGGTAAAAATGGGACACACATACTTAGAAAAAATCCAAACAACCTCAAATAGCGGTCTTTGATTCATGGCATTAAGGCAACATCGTCTGGATTTTTCACCATTGGAGTAGAAATTTGGTCAACTTACAGAGGATTAGAAAAAATTAGATGTGCGAAAGCCACCTGTATGGTGGGGATTAGACGATTGAAGGTAATTATCGTGGCGCTAGCTAGCAGGTATTCGAAATCCACTCAGTCGCTTGCGCCCGAGCAACGGAAAAGCGACCTTAATGGATGATTCTGTGCCAATCATGGATCCTTTTTCTGCATGCTGGTAAGTGTCGAGCCATTCGGTTGAATCAAACCCTAAACGATTGAGTATCTCAGGCACCTGACTATCAATATGACCTCGTTTATCTTCACGGGTTTGACGCCCAGTCCAATCAACAAGCTCTAGGTAATCCATCAAACGAAAAGGAATACCGTCTGGCATCTCTTGTCGAGGATTGCCCGCAAAAGGAAATAGGCATGGCGCGGTGTTTTCTGCTTTCCTTAGTGACTCAATACGCGTTTTGACGGATGTATATTCAGACGTTTCTGGTGTTTCCGCTATCGCAGCTCGTACTGGATTCAAATCAACATACGCCATCGCAGCAGCCAACGCTTATTCATCCAGTAATGCTTGGCTTTTGAAGCGGCCTTCCCAGAAATGTCCTGTGCATTTATCTTCTCGGTTTGCCTCTGATGAGATGTGCTGGTTGAGCAAACGCATAAACCAACTGATTGACGTTAGGCGCTCTCTCCACACCTCAGTGATTTCACTGCATCGTTCTGCTTCGGCATCTGAAAGTTTATCTCCCGCTATCAGACGCTGAACTAATGCAGGGCCTTGATGAAAAGCGAGCCAACGATCGACGATTTCAGTCTGTGAGAGCTTTTTGGCCTTGTTCGTATTGATGTGCAGCACCACGTGATAGTGGTTACTCATGATGGCGTAGGCACAAACATCGATACAAAATGCATTGGCAAGCGCTAACAGTCGCTTTTCAATCCATCCTCTTCGGTGTTCATAGGATTGCTGCGCTCGTTCATCGTAACCACATAGAAATGAACGACGAACACAGCGAGAAACACAGTGATAGTAGGGAGTAGCATCAATGCTAATAAGGGAAGAGCGAGCTTTCGTCATAGTGATTCAAAATGGCCGATTATCGAGCAATGCGAAAAGCATATCGCTCAACAACCAAGCATTCATCTCCACAGAACGTAATTGAGCCTAGATACACAAACCCATTGAAACTGATTGGGTTATGATTTTCTTAGAGTGTGTGTCCCTGTTGTTTGCTGTTGTTTGCTGTTGTTTGCCACCACTGCGTATATTGAGTTCATCGTTACAAGTTGCAAAAACAGAGGAAGTGATATGACAGAGGAATACCCAAAAGGCACATTCGCAAAAAACGAAGCGTTACTTAAATTGTAAAAAAATTCAAATGCTAACTATTTGGTATAAGAATGCTTATTAATTTAGCACACTAAAATAACAAACCAGACATAAAATGGGTCACACTGTGGTGTCAAAAAAGTAATGAAACTTGGAACTCGGACAAAGGTAGTCATAAATGTGCTGGGGCACCGATTTCTGCTTCACCACTTGCTTCACAGACAGATCAGTTTGGCTTAAGTCCACAATCGGTGCTTGGTCGCGGGGGATCATAACATCGTAGACAACCACGTTGGGCTTTAGCAGAGCATCATGGTTGTTCGAAAGCACCATTGCCGCATTTTGATCGGAGAGCAACACAATCGACCCCGGTGGATATATGCCAATCATTTTGACGAACAGCTCTAACAAATCTGGCCGAAATTTCGATTTCATATTTTTGTATAGTAGAGCAATGGCTGAACTAGGTTGATAGGCTTTTCCTGACTTTTGCGGTTGGCAAATATCATCGTACATATTGGCAATCGAGACGATTTGAGACATATCGTCCACCGCATCGCCTTGCAGCCCTTTTGGAAAGCCACTGCCGTCAAAATACTCATGGTGATTCTGGATCACATTTAGCACATTGGGTGTAAGCACCTCAAAATCTTCCACCATTCTCACACCAAAGATGGTGTGCTGCTCGCGATATTTGGCTGCCGACGCCAGTGCCATTTTCCCATCTGCTCCCATAGGTTGATTAATGTCAATCAGCCCAATATCGTGCAAAAAAGCCCCCATTAAGAGCTCTGTCATTTCATGCTCTGAATAGCCACGCATCTTTCCGATCATAAGAGCAAATACGGCCACGTTTAGCGTATGAACGAAGTGTTCATCATTGTCGATTTTCTTGTCGATAAGATGCATGGTGAGAGGACCCGCACTCGCAATCGAAGAGAGCTCCGTAGACAATCCTTTAATGTCTGTACAAGCACGCTCTGGATTTCGTCCCATCTCACTGATCCCTAACCTGAGCTTAAGAATGGATTGTTTGTATTGCTGTTCGCACTCAGATTGGCGATTTCGTAGTGCTGCCATTTCTTTAATTTGTTCTTGTTTGTGCTTATGTAAATCCACGGAGAGTTGGACGACTTCCTCTTTGGTTGGCTCAATTTCTAATGTTTCTTCTTTCGCTTTGATCACCTCTTCCACTGTTTTCAACGTCGTACTGCTCTTTTCAGGGAAGTACAACAAGTAATCGAGAGGCAACTTCTTGATAAGCGCAACTTCTTCCGCCGTACTCACCTCAAACGCACTTCTTAAAAAAGGGTGCTCGTGCCAGCGTAGAGGCAATTTGACATATAACCCTTTATGTAACTGTGACTTAGAAATTCGTTGGCCTTTCATCTTCTTCTCTTTGCATGCCGTCTCATTATTAAGATAGCCTCAAAGAGCAACGCGCACCTCCAATTTTGATGGGAGTTTTCACAATTTTTCGCGAAAAAATGTTCCCATCACACAGGCAAGAAAAAAAGAGAGAATGATGAGGAGAATATATGACTAGGCATTTGTTATAAAAAGCCCAGTTATGTCCATTTTTATATACTTTTCTTGCGGAGATTCGCAAGAATACCTAGACAGGAAGAATGTCTAGACAGGCACTTTACGAAAAAGCATATCGCTCAACAACCAAGCATTCATCTCCACTGAACGCTTTTAGGCCTAGATATACAAACCCATTGAAACTGACTGGGTTATGATTTTCTTAGAGTGTGTGTCCCTTGTGTTTGTTATACATTCGGTATTTTTCGAGTCGGTGATAATACCGAAATCGTTGATTTTAACCTCTCTTTAAACACGAAAGAATATGTGATTTCATGTGCTTAAATCAATTAAAAGGTCTCGAGTTTTTGCCATGATTTTTATTTGTGAGAAAATTTAATTTTAATTTACCAATTGCGGGATGAATTTACATTTAGTTGATTGGTTTTTTATTGTGTGGTATATAATTTAATCTTTCTGGTTGCATCTTACTAGGGGTTTGTTTCATGGACAAAATCAATTTTGATTTTGAAGTGAAGTACTGGGTTCTAATATTATCAGTGGCTTCTTCGATAGTTTCAGTGCTAATGTACTATTTATTCTCGAGTTCAAATGAAGTAACGATAGCTTTAGGTATAATTGGCTCTAATGTAGCACTTGCAACGCTAGTTTATACTGCAATGAATCTTCATAATGTGCTGGCTTATAACGAATTAGCTATGGAGCAAGGTGCTAAACATCACTTGGAGATATTGGAGATTGAAAAGAAAAAGCACTCTTCCGAGGTGATTTCTGAATGGCAAAACCCTGAAATGTCGAAGATTATTACTAAAGGATACGAAATACGAAATAGGGTTCGGGATATGGATGGAAATCAGATTGCTGAATTTTTAAAAGAGAATAGAGAGCATCATGAATCTCTAGTTTGCATATTCAATTACTTTGAGAGAGTTTCGCACCTTGTTACTTATGAGGTTGTCAATGAGGAAATATTAAAGGATTACTTTTTCGATCTTATAAAAGTTTATTATCATTGTTTTAGAGGTTTTGTTGAATATAAGCAAAGAGAAATGAATAGCAATCAAGTTCTTAGTTCTTTTATTGGGCTATATCATAGGTGGGAAAACAGTTGATTTAGAATGAAAAAAAGTACAAGAATTAAAAATGGTAAAAATGGGACACACATACTTGGAAAAAACTCAAACAACCTCAAAGAGCGCTCTTTGATTCATGGCATTAAGGCAACATCGTCTGGATTTTTCACCATTGGAATAGAAATTTGGTCAATTTACAGAGGATTAGTAAAGATCAGATATGCGAAAGCCACCTGTACGGTGGGGATTAGACAATTGAAGGTAATTATCGTGGCGCTAGCTAGCAGGTATTCGAAATCCACTGAGTCGCTTTCGCCCGAGCAACGGCAAGGCGACCTTAATGGATGACTCTGTGCCAATCATGGCTCCTTTTTCTGCATGCTGGTAAGTGTCGAGCCATTCAGCTGAATCACACCCTAAACGATTGAGTATCTCAGGCACCTGACTATCAATATGACCGCGTTTATCTTCTCGGGTTTGACGCCCAGTTCAATCAACAAGCTCTAGGTAATCCATCAAACGAAAAGGAATACCGTCGGGCATCTCTTGTCGAGGATTTCCCGCAAAAGGAAATAGGCATGGCTCGGTGTTTTCATCCTCTTCGGTGTTCATAAGATTGCTGCGCTCGTTCATCGTAACCACACAGAAATGAACGACGAACACAGCGAGAAACACAGTGATAGTAGGGAGTAGCATCAATGCTGCATTTTCCCAATTATTGGCGTCTGCAAAATGCATAGAAGCTGTCGGTTTAGAGCGCAGAGAAAAGGCGCAATAAATAATCAGTCAACACACCATATCCTGGCAATAAATAAACTAATTGCGTTCAATTAATAACCAGCGCCCCTTATTAACCGCTTCGTAGAATACTAATCACGTACAATCCATAGCGCATACCCCACAGTTAAAAATCAACTTACCTCATTGAAAATTAAGAAGATAAAACCGTCTTGATTATGCACTATCTCAGCACCCAGCCGCATGTCTCTTTATATTTGTTCAAAACCCCATATTTATGTTGGCTAAATCACATTTTTGGGTTAAAAATAGCGGCTTTTTGAGTGAGTTGGCTGCATGAACGCAACAATTCCACAACACCACGGACGGTGGCTAAATTTTAAACACCCTATTTGAGGTTAATGAAAGTGCTTACCTTTCGATTAAAAGATATCGGCTTTCGCACGTCCGTCCTAATACCTAGCTTATTAATGGGCTTGGTAATCGCTTGTCTTTCTTGGTGGCTGTATAGCGATCAAAAAAATGATGAAGCAACCTATCAAAGCCAACGCGTCACCCGCGTTGATCATTTACAAATTGCTACCGATTTCGGTATCCATTTGTGGCAGGCACGCGTCGCATTGATAATGACATGGTCAAATCCTCGCGATCTTGATCGCGTTGCAAGCGCTGAGCGTATGATGGAAGTGCTACGCGAAGAGTCAAATGACTACAAACCACAAAGCGAATCTGGACAGCTATTGAAACAAACTGTACCGCTGTATATTGCTCAATCAAAAATCATGTTTGATTATTTTCGGACCGTTGATAAAGCAGTGAAGTATGGTGTTGTAGGCTCAGGCAATGTTTACCGCGAATACGCACTGCATATCTCAAACGGTGTCTATGACAGCCAATGGGAGAGGGAAGCACTAACCGCCGTAAACCATTTACAAGCAGCTTCGTTGTACTACAACGGTTTTGTAGCAGGCATGCGCATTAACTACCTCGAAAATGCGATTAACAATATTGATGCTGCCGTTACTATTCTTGCAAAAAATCCCTCTGATAGTGCTACCGCTAAGGCGTATGAAGCTGCAAAGCGCTACCAAAAAGCGATGGAAATGCTTGATAAGGATATCAATGCTTATCACAACGCCCACCGCTCCTCTATCGAGATTGGCGCCCAACTGAACAAAGCCCTAACTGAGTTGCAAAACCGATTGGGCGAGCAAGGATTCCACTTTGCTGATGAGCGTCTTCTTGATTCGAAAGAAAAAAACAATCTACTTATCACGCTGTTGATCGCTTCTTTGGTCCTTGCACTGGTGATTGCATTAATCGTCGTTCGAAGCATGAGTGCGCAATTGCAATTCCCATTGCTTGCAGCTCAAGCCATTGGTAATCGCGATCTCAGCCTGAGTTTTGTTGACGATGGACAAAATGAGTTTGGTGAGCTGTCGCGCTCGATTGATAGCATGCGATTAAACATCAAAGACGTACTAGGCAAAATCATTGAGTCTAGCGCGCAGTTGAGTTCATCCTCTGAAGAAGTAAGTGCTATCTCGGTGCAATCTTCTGCAAACATGCGCTCGCAACAAGAGCAACTGGATTCGCTTTCTGCAGCCATGGAAGAAATGCGCACGACATCAGCTGATATTGCTCAAAATGCGGAATCATCCGCTCACGCAACCAGCAGTGCAGCGAATAACGCGCAAGTTGGTGGCGAAGCTATCGATGAAACTGTCGTTGCTATCCGCTCTGTTGAACAAGAAATGACCATTACAACTGACAGCATCCGCCAGTTGGTTGACGAAAGCCAACGCATTGGTTCAATCGTTGATGTGATCAACGCAATTGCAGACCAAACCAACTTGCTCGCATTAAACGCCGCGATTGAAGCTGCACGTGCAGGTGAGCAAGGCCGTGGATTCGCCGTGGTTGCTGATGAAGTTCGCTCGCTAGCTACTCGTACGCAAGACTCTACCGGAGAGATCGGGAATATCATTAAGCGTCTGCAAGAACAAGCTGTTGCCGCTGAAATGACAATGACAGAAAGCGTAGCGAAGATGTCTAAAGGCGTCGAAGCGGTAAACCGCAGCGGCGATGTCATCCGCGAAATGAACCTATCCGTTAGCGAAATCTTTGACATGAGCAGCCAAATTGCAAGTGCAACAGAGCAGCAAACTGCTGTTTCTGAAGAGCTTGGTGGCAATGTTCTGCGCATTACGCAAGCTGCAAGTGAGGTTACCGAAGGTGCAGTTCAAACTACGCAAGCGTGTGAAGATCTGTCATCGTTGGCCAATCAGCTACATGTAATGACATCTCAGTTCAAACTGTAGATCTACCCAAGCGCAGTCGATTGTTGTAAGTAGCCACTAAGCAGCAATCCGCTGCTTGTATGCGGTATAAAGGCGCTAAGAACCTATTCTTAGCGCCTTTTATTTTTCTTGATGCACACGATGATTAAAAATACTCCCGTTTAACACGTCATTTACGTGCCTCTTGAAGTATCTGTCCCTGTTGTTCCTTCTCTCGATTTCCCAATAATGCGTGTCAATACACGCTTCTAAGCCTATACGTATTACTGGTATATTTGCTAATGTAATTAGTGGTTTAACTCTATAACTGATTTGTAGATGATGCCCTTGTCGTGGGAACCAGCACGAGGAGGAGTTGTGTTTTTTTGCTATATAAGTGTTAAGTAACTTAAAAAGGACTTTGTTATGTCAGGTAATTACTACGTATATGTTTACGTAGACCCAAGAAATTATGAAGAGTTCTATTTTGGCAAAGGAAAAGGTTCGCGCAAACATGAACACCTTTTTGATAAAAATGATTCGAAAAAAGTTAAGAGAATTAACGAGATAAAAAACACTGGTTTAAAGCCAATAATCAGAGTAATTGCGAAGGGTTTGACTGAATCAGAAGCCTTACTTGTAGAAAAAACACTTCTATGGAAACTTGGGAATCTAACTACTAATGTTGCCTCGGGGCATTTCAGTGATAAATTTCGACCTCATAATACTATGCACATGGAGCTGTCCGGCTTTGATTACAAGAATGGGATTTTTTATTACAATGTTGGGGAAGGAGAACATAGAACTTGGGAAGACTTTAGAAGATTTGGCTTTATTTCAGCAGGACAAGGTGTACGCTGGAAAGATTCACTAAAAGGTTTTCAAAAAGGCGACATTTTTTCGGCTTATCTTAAGTCCCATGGTTTCGTCGGTGTAGGACGTATCTCAGAAGTAGCAAGGCCAATTAGGGAAGTTTCAATTCAGGGTAAACCTCTTCTATCGTATGAATTATCCAGTCAAAACATGAGCGACAATATAGACTCAGATGATCTTTGTGAATATGTCTGTCTTGTTGAATGGTTGTCTTCTGTGGGTCGAGAAGATGCTAAATGGGTAAAAAAATCTGGTTTATATACGACGACACATGTTCGAGCTTCGCTGGATGGTCAGCCTGAAACCATAGAGTTCATAGAAAAAGAGTTTGACCTAGATATTCGAGCACTGACGAAATGAACCCAATCGATATGAGCCCTTCTCCGGTCAATAGGCAATAAAACGCTCTTGGCTGCGCTAGCAGCCAATGCTATCGAGCAACCGAGTCGTCTACTTTCCCATTAAGCACTTGCTTGCGGCAAACGCAAATAGTAGGTCTCTTATCGCGACCTCACTGTTGTCTACCAATCATGTAGCATGAATTATTCACATTGAAGCCGAATTGATTGTCTTCCAATTACCTTCATTTTGGCTCTATAGATAGAGGGTTGAGCACAAGTGGCTCTTAGGATGAGACTGTTTTTCTGAATGGTGAGACACTGTCTTTTTAGAGCGTCTTGTAGCCTTTAAATGGTCAAGGTAGCTAATTGCTTTATTGGATCTTGCTTTGCGATATCATTCTTATTAATGGATGTGGTGTGCGTGTTTCATTTTTTGGTACGGGAGTTTCATGGAAAATCTTACTGCAGAGTACTTCACGCTAATAGATATAATAGGTCAATATGATGGTTATTTAATGATGATTAAAGGTTGGTCTATTACTGTTGGAATTACGATTATTGGCTATGCTTTCCAGCAGGGAAATAAATCTATATTATTGATGTGTATAGTTAGTTCATTGTGCTTTTATTTAATGGATGCAAAGTTTAAGGAATATCAAGTTAGTTACTATCCAAGGATGAAGGCAATTGAGTATTGTGTGGATTCTCCATACCGTATTTCTGAAAGAGAGTTGAATATGCCGACTTCTTGCGAAATTTTTAAGATTGATCGCTCTTGGACAGAAACGAAAAGCAAAGGCAGTTTTGTGGACAATTTCGTCAACTTTGGCGTTGCGTTCCCACACTTTATCTTATTGTTATTGGCGATGTTTCTGTATTTCAATCCCCAATGGTTGGCTAAGAAAACCATCTAAAGATAGGTTAATATTTGACTCTGGGTCTTTCCTTGTATCGGATAGACCTCTCAAAAATTCAATTTATCCGAAACAGGTTCTTACACACTACCGAACACTGAATTTCCCCAAAAAGCACTACGACTTTGATGTGCTTTTGCTTTTGTGAAAATCACGCACTTTTCCCAAGCACAGTGACACCAATTCCTGCCAGTAGGAGTACACAGCCGAGTAGCTGTTGGGGAGTGGGTATGACCTTTTGGAAAAATAAGGTCAGTACAATACCGAATAAGGTAGAGAATCCCGCCGCCATGAGTACGAGAGAAACGTAGGGAAGTTTTTGTGCGCCGCTGCCGTAATAAACAGAGAAACCGACACTGCCGATATACATGAACGGAATGGCGACAAGACAAATCTTCGCTGCCGATATCAATAGGTTGGAAGTATCAAGGTAGCGGACACTCATCATGTTGACGAGTTGGATGCAAAGCGTAGCAACTGCGAGCGTGCCGCTAAGTTTGAGAATGTGCATGAAGTATTGCCTGTGCTTGTGTAAACGCAGACAGAAACGGTCTCCTGATGCACTGTCTGAAAGTGTAGGTAAGTCATATTACCCAAGGAGCGAGGATTCTATATGAGTGGTCATTTTTTATCCACGTTAATCGCGCAAGAAAATGTCGATAGATGATTTCGTCATGATGAGCGGTTCTGCAGAGCATCGCTGGGTTCGCTTAGCAACTTAGCGCTGCTTTCTCGTAAGAGATGAAACAACGCCATTCCGCTGCTATCTCCTCACCCCATTCGCTGTGCTAATGTCTCTGAGCCAATAGCACCGAGCCAATGTCACTGAGCCAATATCACTGGGGCAATGTCAAAAAAGCCCCAGTCGAAATGCTGAGGCTTTTTATTTTCTTTTGATTCATAAAGATAGATCAAGCATCAAAGGCTTGGGCTTTTGAATACCAGCATCTTGTCGCGAGTCATTTCGTGCATTGAGTATTGAATGCCGCCGAGACCAACGCCAGACGAATCTCTGCCGCCGAAAGGCATCCAATCTACGCGAAATGCGGTGTGGTCATTGACCATGACAGCTGTGGCGTTCAACTGTTGGGTGAGATTTAGCGCATCTTCTAAGTCATTGGTAAACACCGCCGCTTGGAATGCGAATGGCAACGAATTTGCCCGCTTAACCGCATCTTGCTTGTCGCCGTAGGAGTAGACACAAATGACGGGGCCAAAGATCTCCATTTGCGATACGCGCACGTTCTCAGGCGGGTTTAGCAAAACAGTTGGGGCGTAGCACGTATCTGAAATTCGCTTACCGCCGCTTAGCAGCTCTGCACCCGCTTCAATGGCTTCGTTCACCCAATCATCAACACGGTCAACTTCTCTAGGGAGAATAAGAGGGCCAATTTCTGTGTTTGGATTGAGCGGGTCACCGACGATCATCTGTTCGCCCGCAGCGGCAATTCTTATCGCCAGCTCCCGACAAAAAGATTGATGCGCATAAACGCGCTGAACCGATACACAGACTTGTCCCGCATGATAAAACCCGCCTTTGGCAAGGCTTGGCACGACTTCTTCAATGTTGGCACTGCTATCAACAATCACCGGGGCTGCGCCACCATGTTCCAGCGCACATCGCGTGCCGGGGGCGAGTTGTGAGCGAAGTGACCAACCGACTTTTGAAGAACCAATGAAAGAGAGGAAGTTAATGCGCGAGTCTGAAACTAGCTTCGTTGCCGCTTCATTTTCACACACGATGGCCTGACACCAGTCTTTCGGTAAGCCCGCTTCGTGCAGTATTTCTACTAGACGCAAGCAAGAAAGCGGGGTGGTCAGTGCGGGTTTAACGATAACTGGACAACCCACCGCAAGGGCAGGAATAACTTGGTGAACAATCAGGTTGAGTGGGTGATTGAACGCGCTAATCGAAGACACAACACCAATCGGCTCACGAATCGTAAACGCGAGTCGATTGACCGATGCCGCCGTTTGGCCCATCGGGATTTGTTCACCTTTGATTTGCGGAATATGTTCCACTGCCAGTTTCACACCATTGATGGCGCGAAGCACTTCCACTTTTGAATCTCCATACGGCTTTCCGCCTTCTTCGGCTGCTAAGCGAGTGAGGGATTCAACCTGCGACGACATGATTTCCACCACGCGTTCAAGAATGGCTATGCGTTCGTGTGGCGCGAGCCATGCGGTTCGATCTTCAAATAACGCGTGCGCGCGCGCAATCGCGGTTTCAACATCGCTCTCGGTTTGCATCGGAATGGAACGGATTAACCCCCCATCAAAGGGGCGATAAACATTAAGTTCAGCCATGTCAGTATTTCTCCGTTCTTACTTGATTGAGCGACTTTCTTTGATCAACACATTCAGTATTGAGTGATTAAGTGAATAGTCGACAGGCAGGTCAATGACATGCACGCCTTTACTGTCTAACGCGTGCTTAAGGATTGACTGAAACTCGTCATGGCTATCAGGACGATGCCCAATCGCGCCAAAGCTATTGGCGTATTTCACAAAGTCTGGGTTACCAAAATCGAGCCCATAATTGTCAAACTCCATGCCTTCTTGTTTCCACTTGATCATGCCGTAAGCGCTGTCATTCAGGATGATTACCACCATGTCGAGACCCATACGAACGGCTGTTTCGATTTCTTGCGAGTTCATCATGAAACCGCCATCACCGTTCACGGAAACGACCTTTTTGTCAGGGTAGAGTTGTTTCGCGACCATGGCGGAAGGCAAACCCGCACCCATAGTGGCGAGCGCGTTATCGAGCAATAACGTGTTGTTTGAGTGGCATTGGTAGTTACGAGCGAACCAAATTTTATAAACACCGTTATCCAGAGTGACAATGTCTTCATCATCCAATTGGTCACGTAGGATTTTAACGAGGCGCTGCGGCAGCATTGGGAAACGGCGATCTTCAAAATACTTGGTTGTACGTTCGTCGACGTTTTCTTTAACGCGACCAAAGTAACTCATGTCCTGTTCTATTTTGCCGACTTTTTCAGTTAATCGATTCACCGAAGAAGAAATGTCCCCAACCACATTGAGCTGCGGGAAGTAAACTTCATCAGTACGAGCAGCGAAGAAGTTCACATGAATGACTTTGGTGCCGCCTTTTTCCATAAAGAATGGCGGCTTCTCGATGACGTCGTGACCGACGTTAATGATGAGGTCGGCTTTTTCAATAGCGCAGTGAAGGAAGTCATGGCTGGAAAGGGCAGCAGTGCCAATGAAGCGTTCATGGCGCTCATCGATGACTCCTTTACCCATTTGGGTATTGAAGAAATAAATTCCGGTATCATCAATAAACTTCTGTAATGCTTGGCTTGCGCGTTTACGGTTTGCCCCTGCACCAATCAGCAATAACGGCATTTTGGCTTCTTTGATCATCTCTGCGGCTTGATCAAGGCAGAGTTCATTGGCATCAGGGCGACGGTGATGCACCACATCAAAGACAGACGCGCCAGATTTCTCATCGGCAATGTCTTCCGGTAATTCTAAATATCCAGCGCCCGGGCGTTCTTCTGCACACAGACGGAATGCTTCTCGCACCATGGCAGGCACGTTATTGCCATCAACAACCTGTTCGGAATACTTGGTGATAGGCTTCATAAGATTCACAACATCGACGATTTGAAAACGGCCTTGTTTACTTTTTCTGATTGGCTTTTGCCCGCCGAGCATCACCATTGGCATCGCGCCAAGTTGTGCATAGGCCGCACATGTCACAAAGTTTGTCGCACCAGGCCCAAGCGTGGATAAACAAACACCCGGTTTGCCGGTTAAGCGCCCATAGGTTGCCGCCATAAACCCAGCGCCTTGCTCATGTCGAGTGAGGACGAGTTTGATGTTTGAATCTTTCAGTGAGTTAAGAAAATCAAGATTCTCTTCACCGGGAATACCGTAGATATACTCGACACCTTCATTTTCAAGCGCTTTGACAAACAGATCGGATGTTTTCATGACATTTCTCTCGTATCTAATTTCGTTAGCGTTATAGCCTGACGCGCGTTTGAAGCCAGATAGCGGCTTCAAAAACAGCGATTCAATTCGAGACTGTTAAGATCAGGGTCTTACAGGAAACGGAATTGATTAACCTATCAATGGCGCAAGGCTTTTTTATCAGTGTAGTCACATAGTTGAGAAAGGGGTCAATAAGCTAAACGGCTAATGAGTCGAGCAACGTCGTATTTGATTCGCCAGAAGTATGAAATCACGCCAAAGTGGTGGAAAAAGAACGGTTTTGTTTAAAAAAGGCGCACTTGAACGCCGCATTCAAGAAAAGGGCTTTACAGTGTTCCCTTAGGCCATTAATATGCGCCGCAACAACGGAGAGATGGCTGAGTGGTTTAAAGCACCGGTCTTGAAAACCGGCGAGGGTTTATAGCCCTCCTAGGGTTCAAATCCCTATTTCTCCGCCAAATTAGAAAAGGCCGCTGCTCTTACGAAAGATGCAGCGGCCTTTTTGCATTCTAGCGATCTTAAAGCTATTTCATTTCCTTACTGACCCATGGTTCGCAAGGGCACAAAAAAGAGCTTATCTGCCGACATTTTTAAGTCATCTACGCGTTTTATGTGGGTAACAGCCCAAAGCAAGCAGCCCTGAGGCAAGTTAAGTAGCGCACGGGTTTGCGTGAATAGAATGCCGTCATCAAAAGCAGGCGTAATATTGGTTGCTTGTCCTTGCCACGCGGCGATTACGGCCTCCATGTCCACATCGGGTACAATCAAAGAAAGCAATTCTGGTTCGACGTCTTTAATGACTTCCAAACAGATTTTGCAACCATCTTCCTGTTGCTCTACCCAAAACTTGTGAGGGATTGATTGGTCATTCCAACTCAATGGTTTGATTTGTTCCATTTGTTGCTCCTAAACAGACGGCGATTCAGCGCAGCCTGATGATTAAGGGAAAGTGATGACGCGTGATTAGGAAACTTGGCTGGGGCTTTGAGTGTTTTGTTGCGACGAATACAACCGATAAATCGTCAAGATATTGGTGATGATAAAGGCGGATTCGACAATGGTTCCACCAATGGAACCTAGCCACAGGTTGTGCGCTAGCCAACATGAAGAGTTGAACAAGATGAGTGAGCGCAAAACGATGCCATTCAAGGTGAACAGCGCCCACGTCGCCACGGTTGACCCAACCACTGCCATCAATTCAAAAAAGTGGGAAATGTTGCTGACGGTCATCGCCCACATTAAAGCAATGAAAAACCACATGACGATGCGAGAGCGGGTTTTGGCAGAAGCAAAGCTGCGTACTCCGTTAATGGCGACACCCGTTGCCGCGACCACTGCGCCCATGAGCGCAAAGTGAACGCTCATGACGAGGCAAAATGCCATCATCTGATAGCGAAAGCGTAAGTCGTCTTTTTGCCAAAATGCAGAGATACCCACCAGACAGGCGACGCCACCAACCAACTGCGTGAACCACATTTCCATGTTGTTTCTCCATTTTTCCGCAAAAAAACGGCCCTGATATCTAGGGCCGTTTAATGCGCCGAATAGGTTCAGTTCACCAATGCCGCTGCTTCGCGGGTTAGGCGAGCCAGCTCATCCCAGTTGCCTTCTTCAATCAGCTTTTTATCAACCATCCACGTACCGCCGCAGGCTACGACGCGAGGAATAGCGAGGTAGTCATTCACGTTGGCTGGGTTAATGCCGCCGGTAGGCATCAGTTCTACGTTGGTGTAAGGCGCAAGCAGCGATTTCACCATGTTGATACCGCCTGAGGCTTCCGCAGGGAAGAACTTAAGTAAAGTGAGGCCCATTTCTAATGCCGCTTCCACGGTGCTTGGGTTGTTCACGCCAGGGAGGATATCGATGCCGATTTCTTGGCAAGCTTTAACGGTGTTTGGGTTAAAGCCAGGGGACACAATGAAGGTGGCTCCCGCTTCTTTTGCCGCGATGGCTTGTTCACGGTTCAACACAGTACCCGCGCCAATCAGCATGTCTGGTTGTGAAGCGCGAAGCAGACGAATGGCTTCGACAGCGGCGTCTGAACGGAAGGTGATTTCGGCAGCAGGTAAGCCATTTTCTGCTAACACTTTGCCCAAAGGAATAATGTCTTCAGCGTTGTCGATAGCGATAACAGGGATAACTTTCAGGGCTTTCAGTTGTTCTTTAATGCTAGGCATTGGTAATCCTTAAATGGGCTTGATAGCTAATTGAGTGAGTTCTTTCGCGATGATGGCGCCACGATGTTGAATGACGACACCCGCCATGGCGTTGCCGCGCTGGCACGCCGAAATAAGGTCGGTATCTGCTAGGTAGGCAGAAAGAAACCCACCATTAAATGAGTCGCCTGCAGAAGTTGTATCAACAACTTCTGCGACGGGATGAGTTGGTACGGCTCGTGGAGCCGAAGCCGCACCGGAATCTTGAATGAGGCAGCCCTCTGCACCCAATTTGACGATACATTTGCTGACGCCAAGCGCGGTAAGACGTTCGATGGTCTGTTCTGGCGATACATCTCCCCAAAGGAGCTGTTCATCATCAAACGTCACTAATGCAACATCGGTTAATGCGTACATCGATTGATAGTTGTCTTTGACGGTATGGTTGTCGTCTTGTGGCCATAACGCAGGGCGGAAGTTGCTATCGAAAGCAATCTCGACACCTTGGGCTTTGAGTTCGCCCAACAAATTCAGCAATGCAACGCGATCTTCGCTAGGTAAAATTGCCAGCGTAATGCCACTTAAAAACACCATATCAACGTCGACCAGCGCGCGCTTTATCGCGTCAAACGATGGGTGTTGAAGTAAGTAACGCGCTGCAGACTGGTTACGCCAGTACAAGAACGTGCGCTCACCTTGGTCGTCCAGCTGGATAAGGTAAAGGCCGGGCGTACGCGTGTTGTCTTGAAGCACCAATTCAGTAGAGATACCCTCTTGTTGCCAGCGTGTCAGCATGCCTTGGCTGATGGGATCTGTGCCTAACGCCGTGACATAAGAGACTTTGATGTCATCTGGGTTTGCATTGGCTTCGCTACCTCGGCGTAAATACACAGCCGCATTAAGCGTGTCGCCGCCGAAGGTTTGATGCATTGAACCGAACGGTTTTCCGTTCAGTTCAATCATACATTCACCAATAATGGCGATGTGTTTCATTGGTTAAGCCCTCTCTTCGAAATAGCGCTTTGCATTGCCAAAACAGATGTTTTCAATCATAGGGCCAAGCAATGACATGTCTTTTGGTGCTTCGCCGTTTTCGACCCAGCGACCCACCATGTCGCACAAAATACGACGGAAGTACTCGTGGCGTGTGTATGACAAGAAACTGCGTGAGTCTGTCAGCATGCCAACAAACTGGCTAAGAAGGCCAAGAGAAGACAGCTGTTCCATTTGACGTTGCATACCGTCTTTCTGGTCGTTGAACCACCAACCGGAACCAAATTGCACCTTGCCGGCGATGCCGCCACCTTGGAAGTTACCAATCATGGTCGCCATCATTTCGTTGTCACGAGGATTAAGGCAGTAAAGAATCGTGCGTGGCAATTCGTTGCTCTTATCGATGTCGTCCAGCAGGTGTGCCAACTCAAACGCGAAGGTTTTATCGCCAATGGAGTCAAAGCCCGCATCTGCACCTAAACGCTGGAACATGCGCGTGTTGTTGTTACGTTGTGCGCCGATATGAAGCTGCATCACCCAGCCCATTTTCGCGTAACGCTTGCCCAGCCAGACTTGAACCGCCGTTGAAAACTGTGCGCATTCCAGCTCGGTGAGTGTTTCCCCGCTCAAACGACGCGCCAACAGTGAATCTAAATCTGCATCACTTGGTATTGGGGCGTAACGAACCACCTCAATACCGTGATCGGCGGCGCGACAGCCATGTGCATCAAAATGCGCCAAACGCTTATCTAGCGCTGTCAGTAAATCATCGAAACGCTGAATGTTTACATCGGCAGCTTGACCCAGTGCTTGCATGTAATCCGCAAACACCTCTAATTCAATTTTGAACGCTTTATCTGGACGCCAACTCGGCAACACTTGAGCGTCAAATGCTGTATCCGCAGCAATCGCTTTGTGGTGTTCTAAGGAATCAATCGGGTCGTCGGTTGTACCTGCCATTACTACGTTCATCTGTTTCATGATGCCGCGAGCAGAGAACTCTGGGGTTGCTAACAACTCATTGCAGTGATGCCAGATTTGATCGGCAGTGTTTGGGCCAAACAGCGTACCGCTGATGCCAAATGGACGGCGCAGTTCCAAATGAGTCCAGTGATAGAGCGGGTTACCGACGGTTTGAGGGACGGTTTTCGCCCACGCCATAAATTTGTCTTTATCACTCGCATCACCAGTGATTAAACGCTCATCGATACCCGCAGAGCGCATACCACGCCACTTGTAATGATCGCCTTCAAGCCAGATTTTACTGATGTTTTCAAACTGACGGTCTTTTGCAACTTCCGCTGGATTTAGGTGGCAGTGGAAATCGTAAATTGGCTGGTGACTCGCGTGCTCATGATACAAGCGACGTGCGGTTTCGTTTGAGAGTAAAAAGTCATCACACAGGAAATTTTTCATCACCGATGCCTCTTACAATGCTGCGACGGTAGCGCGAGCGCCATGATCAATCAGAGATTGGTAAGCAGTGCTCACCGCGTCGACCACGTATGGGTTTTGTCCAAGCTCTGCGGGGAATATGGCGTCAACGCCAAGCAAAGCAGGGACGACGGAAGGCTTGTTACCATGTTGGTCACAGATCGCGCGCAAGCTTTCAGCCATTGGGTCGCGAACGTCAATTTCGTTACCTTGCTCATCCACGCCAGAGACATAGCGCATCCAACCGGCAATCGCGGTGGCTAGCCATGAGAATGAAGTGCCCTCTGAAAGATGGAACTGCAAACTGCCACCCATACGTTGTGGGATTTTCTGACTGCCATCCATCGCAATCTGCCAGGTTTTGTGCTTCAAGCTTGGGTTAGTAAAGCGGTCGATAAGCAGAGTCGCGTAGCCTTCTAAATCCGTACCTTCTGGCATCGACAAAGAGGGGGCTTGTGCTTGCATCATCATGTTGAATGCTGCGCTGCGGTATGCCTCATCCGTCATGGTGTCGGAGATATGCGCATAACCACCGAGGTAGCCCAAGTAGGCTAGGAATGAGTGACTACCATTAAGCATACGCAGTTTCATTTCTTCATATGGCACAACGTCGGCGACGAACTGTGCGCCCGCCATGTTCCAATTTGGTCGACCAGCAACAAAGTTGTCTTCAATTACCCACTGACGGAATGGTTCACACGCAATGGCACACGGGTCTTCGCATCCAAGCAACTCAGCGATTTCAGCCAGTGTTTCTTCTGTCGCGGCTGGAACGATGCGGTCAACCATGGTGCATGGGAACGTTACGTGAGTTTCAATCCAAGCTGCGAGTTCAGGGTCAAGCAATTGAGCGAATTCAAGAATGGCCGCCTTTGCGACGTGTCCGTTCTCTTGCACGTTATCGCAAGACATAACAGTGAATGGAGACAGGCCGCGATCACGGCGCAGTTTGAGCGCTTGAACAATGTAACCTAGTGCCGATTTTGGCTCAGTTGGGTTTGCAAGGTCAGCGACGACCAGTGGGTTGTTCTTGTCGAGTGTCCCTGTCGCAGGGTCCGCGCAGTAGCCCTTCTCTGTGATGGTCATAGAGACGATAGCGACTTGAGGCTCGGCCATCTTATCTAGAACCGCTTGAATGCCATCTAGGCTAGGGTGCAGTGACTCCGTCACTGAACCAATTAATTTCACCGTCGTTGATTCAGCGCCTTTTTCCGCCACGGTATAAAGGTGGTCTTGTGCGCGAAGCGATTGGATTAAGTCTTCACCGCCAAACAAATTGATTTCACAAATGCCCCAGTCACAACCTGTTCTGTTTAGCATTTCATTGGTAATTAACGCTTGGTGAGCACGATGAAACGCGCCAAACCCAAGGTGAACAATACGGCTCTTCAGTACAGATCGGTCGTAGTCGGGTAGCTGCACAAAGTCTTTGAGCATTGAGTTATAAACGGTTTTCATGATGGTGTCCTATATAACCGATCGGAGGATTGTTAGTGATTCTGCGACGCCATGTTGATGTGGTAGCTCTATTGGTAAACCAATGAAAAGGAGCGAGGTACATCAGTGTGGCAGCATGATTTTTGATTGAATCGCAGTATAAAACAGGGGGTTGAGACTGATAGTGAGAATGATCACAATTGTATTGGTTGACCAATAATCCGCGTATAACTGTGATTTTGGTCAATCAATTTAGGTTGGTTGGCAATTTGAGTGGTTAACAACTGGGAGTTCGTGTTCGGTGTTGATTCACCCTGAACCGAGAAAACAAGACAAGCAATGTGAAAAACTTGTTATTTAAAAGCTATTTACCGTTAATTATCTGATGCGTAAACGGTTTGGGGCTGGCTGTGGCAATAAAGCCTACTACCGCTAAGAATCTAGAGCTCTCATCCATTCACTCGCCGTTTCCCTACTTCAAATACCTTCATTTTCACGTCGATGTAATTGAAAAACCTCTCTTAATCTCAGATATTCATCACAAAATGAATGTTGGCAAACCAAAATTAAATTTTATTGCAGGTTTGGTCAACCAATTGATCATTCACAATTGCCTCGAGTCGATTGATTGATTAAAAACATTCCCATGTTGTCGATTTCAACAAACAAACGCTCCTAAAACGAAAAATAAAGAAATAGAGGATTTTATGGAACAAACGTGGCGATGGTATGGGGACTCCGACCCAGTAGGCTTATCTGATATCAAACAAGCGGGCGCGACGGGCATTGTTACGGCGCTTCATCATATCCCTAACGGTCAGGTCTGGCCGGTGGAGGAAATACTGAAACGCAAAGAAACCATCGAAAGCATGGGCATGACTTGGTCTGTTGTTGAAAGCATCCCGGTGCATGAAGAAATTAAAACCCGCTCCGGTAACTACAACGAATGGATTGAGAATTACAAGCAAAGCATTATCAATCTAGCGGAGTGTGGCATAGACACTGTGTGCTACAACTTCATGCCCGTATTAGATTGGACACGAACCGATCTTGAGTTCGAAATGAGTGACGGTTCTAAAGCTCTCCGCTTTGACCACATCGCTTTTGCCTCTTTTGAACTCTTTATATTGAAACGCCCTGGTGCAGAAAAAGAATATAGCGAAGAAGAGATCGCACAAGCTCACCATTACTTTAACGCAATGTCTGAAGCGGATTTAAACAAGCTTACTTCTAATATCATCGCCGGATTGCCAGGGGCGGAAGAAGGCTACACGCTAGAAGATTTCCAATCCCAACTTGATCGCTACAAAGACATTACCAAAGACATTTTGCGTGAAAATATGGCTGCTTTCTTACGAGAGTTAGTGCCGGTTTGTGAGCAATATGGACTAAAACTGGCAGTACACCCAGACGATCCACCGCGTCCGATTTTGGGCCTACCGCGAATTGTATCAACCATTGAGGATATCGACTGGTTGACCGAAGCCGTGCCAAGCATGATGAACGGCATCACCATGTGTACCGGTTCTTACGGTGTTCGCGGCGATAATGATTTAGTGAATATGATCAATAAACATGGCGACCGTATTTACTTCACCCACCTGCGTTCAACACAACGTGAAGAAAACCAATCCAGTTTTCATGAAGCGGCTCACCTAGAAGGTGACGTCGATATGTATGAGGTTGTTAAAGCACTTATTACTCAGGAAGAAAAACGTATTGCCAAAGGTGATATGCGCTCCATTCCAATGAGACCGGATCATGGACATCAAATGATTGATGACCTGAAGAAAAAAACCAACCCAGGCTATTCCTGTATCGGTCGACTAAAAGGACTCGCAGAAGTCCGCGGCTTAGAACTAGGGATTAAACGCGCCTTTTTTAATAAATGAAAAGTAATAAAAATTAATGATTAGGGTGGCTAAATGTCTTAGTCACCCAGCCAAATTCAATAACATGGAATAATAAAAATGAAAATGTTAACTCTACGAAATAAAGTGGGGTACATGTTTGGTGACATAGGTAACAATATGTCATTTGCCATGTCATCCACATTCTTACTCGCGTTTTATGTTGATGTTATTGGTATATCTGCCGCAGCAGTAGGTACCTTGTTTCTATTAGCTAGGATTTGGGACGGAATCAACGACCCAATGATGGGGACAATCGCAGAGCTGAGGTACGCTAAATTAAATAATCCTTCAGCGGATAAATTTAGACCATTTATCAAGTGGGGGTCGTTTACTTTAGCGGCTTCAGCAATACTAATGTTTATTGTTCCAGACTCATTATCTGATGGGCAAAAATTAGCGTGGGTTTATCTAACATATATTACATGGGGTATGTGTTATACGATCTGTAACATCAGTTATGGTTCTCTAGCCAGTTCAATGACGCAAGATGCAGCGGAACAAGCCAGCTTATCAACATTCAGAACGCTAGGTGCGATTGTTGGTTCAACCATGGTTAAGTTTGTGGTTCCTATCATGCTGACTCTGTTTGCTGATGATATCGGTAAAGGCTATTTATTTGCGATGGCGGTACTTGGTTTATTTGGTATTACCTGCCACATGATTGCTGTTTTCAATACTAAAGAAAACATCAAACCAGAACCAGCGCCTATGACGCCATTCACTCAGCAAATTAAATCTCTTGCTTCGAATCGTCCTTTAATTGCTGTGAGTCTAGCCGGACTTTGCTGCCTAACTGCGCTTTACGGTGTCGGTGCGACTCTTATCTTTTGGATTAAGAGCAACATGGACAATGCACTCGAAATCTTAGCGTACACGGGCATTATCGACCTTGGCGCAATGATTGTAATTCTGCTTGTTACGCCGAAATTAACTGCTCGTTTTGGTGTGCGTAACATCATTATGATGTGCTCCGTGATGACAGTGTTGCTATGCGTGGTGGGTTACTTCTACGTTGAAACCCCAATGCAATATCTCGCTTTCTACACATCAGAAAAACTGTTCAGTATGTTTACTGTTGCGATTATGTGGTGTCTGGTTTCTGACTGTATCGAATACAACCAATATAAGTGTGGTAAGCGTGAAGCTGGTGTTATTTACGCGTCTTACTCCCTGTCTCGTAAAGTTGCTGGCGCGTTAGCGGGTGCTCTAGCTGGTGTGGGTATTGGCGTTATTGGCTATGACCCGTCGCTTGCCACTCAGACCATGGAAACACAAAACGGCTTGCACGCGATGATCTTCCTACTACCTGCCATCGCATCCGTTGCAATGTTCTTAATCTTCAAATTTATGTGGAATATCACTCCTGAAAAACGTGAACAAATGGTTTTACACAACCAAGCAATGATGAAGCTTGGTGCTGACGCAAAATAATAAAAAACGTAACTCAAATGAAGTTGTTACTTATAAATATTCAAAACCATAACGTGAAACAGAAAGGTATTTTATGAAGAGCAAGAAATTCAATGTAGGGCTTTTAGTATCTGCTATTGCATTGGCGCTATCTGGTGGAGCGATGGCATCAGAAAGTCAATCAGGAGCCACTTCTGATGAACTAGAGCAAGATTTACGTGTTCGTTTACGCAATGAATTACGTATGGCAGATCGCCCAAGTGCTTGTGGCAGTGATCCTGATGCTCAAGATTGTAAGTACGGAAACGTAGAAGCTTGGGTTCAAGGTGTCATGGTTGACTATGAAACATCTAACCTCAGTAGCTGGTTTGATGTGGAAGCTTACTCATACTCTATCCACAAACTGATGAATGTCGCAGACGACGCCACGTCACGTGCTTACCTAGACGCAAACGATGAATCATTCAGTTTATTGGGAGGTTCGGTCAACCTTAAGCCCGTCGACGGACTAGAAATTAAGTTAGGCCGTTGGGGAACGGATTACGCGTATGGTTCGATGGATCATGTCGTGCCATTGTTGGAATACTCATCCGTTCGCACCATGCCATCAATGAAAGAGGGCGGGTTAGTTCATTACGAAGCAACCGATACGCTGGATTTTTATGGCGCTGTTACAACAAAAACGGCTGGCGGCTTTGATACTGCCTGGAAAGATGACGCAATCAACGGGAAACATACACCACGTTACCATGCAGGTGTCGTGTATGACGCACCGATGTACGCCGCATCATTTGGTGCTCGTTACCAAGAAGACGACGCTTATCAATTACAAACCAACTTAGATTATGCATTTGTTACAGATAGCAAATTATATGTGAAATTCGACGGTCGTATTTTCTATGGTCAAACCATCGGTTACACAAAAGAAAACCAATTAAATGATGTAGAAAGTACCTATGTTGCATCGACGCAAGTAACCGTTGCTAAAGGCCAGGTTTTTGGTGTGGCAAGTTTTGGTCAAGTTGGTGACAAAGTTACTGGTTCTTCAATCGATACCGATATTGTATTTCCGTTCGACATGTCTATCGCACGTAATGGACATAATACGACATCTTGGCAAGTTGGAGGCGGTTACAACTTTAACGAAAATTGGTCGACTGGATTATTTATCGTTAAGACAGA
This sequence comes from Enterovibrio calviensis DSM 14347, assembly GCF_000621165.1. GTDB lineage: Bacteria > Pseudomonadota > Gammaproteobacteria > Enterobacterales > Vibrionaceae > Enterovibrio > Enterovibrio calviensis. Next base: position 72,595 of record NZ_JHZA01000010.1, read on the forward strand.
TGGTGATTTAGATTCATACGAAACAACTGTTGTAGATGGTATTGGAGCGAATGTGACAATTTCCCATAAATTTACGTCTGGTCAACTAAAAGGTTTGAAATCGTCACTAGTTCTTAACAAGGCCGAAGAAGATCAAACGGGCGAAAAAGCAGGTCAACTTGATTACTACGATATTAAGTTTGCTGCGCAATATGATTTCAATTTCTTTCAGTAGTTTCAATCTGACACTTGTTTGAATGCTTTTTAATCATTAATTAATTCAATTAATTGTTTTATTAATAAAGGTGATTTCGGTCACTGACCAAAATTTAAAATAAGCTATTTTAATTAAAAATTATTAAATCAAAGGAATAAAAATGTCTGTATTCATGTACCCACTAGATAACGAAAAACGCCGTGTAATTTCACTTGATGGTATTTGGAAGTTTAAATTTGACACCCAAGGTGTTGGTCGCAATGAGAACTGGAAAGATGGTTTGACTGATACCATTGAAATGGTTGTTCCAAGCTCATACAACGACGTTTTCACCGAAGCGGCTAAACGAGATTTCTGTGGTGATGTTTGGTACCAAACAGACTTTTATATTCCTTCAGAATTTCAAGCATTGGATACATTGATTCGATTTGGCTCAGCAACACACCGCGCTACAGTTTTCGTGAACGGCGTTGAGCTTGTGTCACACGAAGGTGGTTTTACACCTTTCGCGGGCAACTTAAACGACGTCGCTAAGTTTGGACAGAAAAACACCGTTGTTGTTGTCGTTAACAACGAACTGTCTAAAGTCACAATCCCTGTCGGCTCTGTGAAAACGCATGACAATGGCGTTAAAGAATGTACACCTGCATTCGACTTCTTTAACTACGCCGGTATCCATTCTTCAGTACGCCTAGTGGCGGTACCTAAAACGCGTGTGAATGACATTACTGTTGTGACAGATTTCGAAGGCACAACGGGTAAGGTTGAATATACGATTGAATCAGCACTGAATGCTGGTCAGGAAATCCGCGTATCACTGCTTAATGCAGAAGGTGAAGTTGTTGCTTCCGCTAACGGTCATCAAGGGTCGCTGACTATTGATAACGTAATTCTTTGGCAACCACGCAAAGGTTACTTGTACGACCTAGTCGCGACGATTGTTGAGGGTGAAGAGCTTGTCGACATCTACACACTACCTGTTGGTGTTCGCACGGTGAAAGTTGAAGGAACTAAGTTCCTAATTAACAACGAACCTTTTTACTTCAAAGGTTTTGGTCACCACATCGATGCACATACCATCGGCCGCGGTCACAGCGACATTATGAACCTGCGTGATCTTGAATGTTTAGATTGGATCCACGCTAACTCACTGCGTACCTCACATTACCCTTACCCAGAAGAGTTCATGCAACTTGCTGACCGCCGCGGTTTGGTGATCATTGATGAAGTTTCACACGTAGGTGCGTGGAACATGACTGACGTATCTCAAGCTGGTGCTGGTGGTACGATTGACGTTCCAGTTAAACACTTTGACCGTGAAGATGTTCAAACCGAAGGCATGGTGAACCACAAAGACGCGATCACTAAGCTAATCGCACGTGATAAGAACCACCCTTGTGTTGTGATGTGGTCTCTATCAAATGAACCAGATTCTTCTCAAGAGTCGTCTGAAGCTTACTTCAAAGAAATCTTTGCGTTTGCTCGTGATGGCCTAGATGCGCAAGACCGCCCAATGACAATGGTTAACTTCATGCTAGCAGCTTATGGCAACTGTAAAGCGTCTCAGTTTGCTGATGTAGTCTGTCTAAACCGTTACTACGGTTGGTATGTCACTAACGGTGCAGACCTGCCAAATGCAGGTGACCAATTCGCAAAAGAACTTGCAGGTTGGGCGACCGAAGGCAAACCAATCATTATCACTGAATTTGGTGCTGATACCGTTTCTGGCTTCCACGCACTACCATCAACTATGTTCACCGAAGAGTACTACAACGAGTACTTGGACCAGAATTTTGCGGCATTCGATAGCTGTGACGCTGTTGTGGGTGAACACTGCTGGAACATGCATGACTTCAACACTGGCCAAGGCATTATTCGTGTTAACGGCAATAAGAAGGGGGCATTTACGCGTGACCGTCAACCTAAGATGGCCGCACACCACTTGCGTGCACGTTGGGGTGCAGTGAAAGACTTCAACCAAAAATAATTAAGCGATACGAATACAAAGAGCGGTCATATGGCCGCTCTTTTTGTATGGAACGTCGAACAACTTCGCCTCCTGCTTCTCGTCTGTCGCTTTTTGGGTTCGAGAAAAATATCAACTGGCTAAATGGTATCTGCGTTTAACCTCCCTTTTTTTTATTTGGAAATCTAACGTGAACGAAATTTTTTCATTACCTCAAATTCTCGGTTACTTCGCGCTATTGACTGCGATTATTGGGATGGTGCAAACCAATGACATTAAGTTGAAGGCTTGGATGACCTTCGGTTATGCGTTGTTGGCGTCACACTACCTCATGTTAAATTCAGTGGTCACTGCATGTACGCTCATTGTCGGGGTTGTTAGAAATCTGGTTTCTATCCGTTACAGCTCTTTGTGGGTGGCGTTGATATTCGCAGCCATTTATTCAATTGTGGGCATTTCAGTCATGTCAAAGTCCGTTGATTTACTTCCCGTCATTGGCGCAGTTATTAATACCATGGCAATTGTTACCCTCAAGGGAATTAAAATGCGCCTCGTATTGATCTTTTCGTGTTTTTTCGGCATTTCAAATGCGGTAATCATCGGTTCAATCGGAGGTATTGCCATCGAATCCATGCTGTTGTTTTTGGGAGTGATGACCATCTATCGAATGATTAAATCTGAGCGTCTAACATCATCACCTAGCTAAGGGCAGGATAGCCTCTTCTGTTAGTGCTTAAAATGTCCAACGTTGATGATTCGATGGATGCGTTGAATGAATTGGTTGAAAGTGAACGGCGATGAGGTAGTGATTGTTGAGATGTAAATCCATTTAAAAACAGTGTGTTATTTACTTGCTGTTATTTAGGTTGACCAATTTCCATTGGTCGCTATGATGGGGAAGGAAAGCTAGCGGATAAAGAAATAGCATCGTTATGAAATCCTTTGAACCCAAAAGACCTTATCAAGAGATAGGGCTCATACTAAGAAATGAACTGAGTGACGGTACCTATCAGGTTGGCGATAGGTTACCCCCTGAGCGTGATATTGCAGAACGTCTCGATGTTAGCCGTACTGTTGTGCGTGAGGCCATCATCATGCTGGAGCTAGAGAACTTAGTTGAAGTTAAAAAAGGCTCTGGCGTATATATCCTGAATATACCTAGTGTGTCGACCTCGCGTGATAATGACGTTAGCGATGAAGCTGGCCCGTTTGAAATGCTGCAAGCTCGTCAATTGCTGGAAAGTAATATTGCGGAGTTTGCGGCGACTCAAGTCACGCCAGGCGACATTGTAAAGATGCGCTCTGCACTCGAATTAGAGCGCCGCGAATTGTCTAGCGGTACGACCGGATACAGTGGAGATGAAGACTTCCACATGTCGATAGCCGCAGCAACGCAAAACTCAGTGCTTGTAGATATGCTGAAACAGTCATGGGATAGACGTGAACAAAGCCCTATGTGGAAAAAACTGCACTCACGTATTTCGACCCAAGATTACCGCGGGGAATGGTTAGATGACCATGCTCGCATCCTCGCAGCAATGCAGAGAAAAGATCCCATCGCCGCTAAAAGCGCGATGTGGCAGCACCTAGAGAATGTAAAACAGCGACTGATCGAGCTGTCTGATATTGATGATCCTAACTTTGATGGCTATCTGTTTAGTTCTAACCCTGTTGTGATCATGGGTTGCGACCAATAGAACTAGCGATTTAGAGATGGTGTTTGAATGATAAAAAAGCCGCGGAATCATCATAAGATGTTCCGCGGCTTTTTGGTTTCTGACCGTTCGCCACTGAATTTATGTTGGCTTGTTTCAGTTTCTCTTCCTCTTCCCACTTTTATTCTCTCCCTTCGTCGGTGATCGGCCGATCTACCATTTTCGGCGCTTCGAGGTGTTTTCCATTAGTTGCTCATTGCCTAAGGAATGAAGCACGTTAATGCGCATATCGCTGACTATACTGCCTGAGTTATCAGCATATTGAGGGTGCGATTTGGGCATCATTCGGCAGGTTTTTCGACATCTAACGTCAGCGTGGATGACTATTCGGCACTATCTGGTCGCGGGGATGGTTTTCACCAATGGTGCGTTTATTTTCCTGTCGGTGTGGGGGCAGTCAACCGACGTGCTAGCCGTGTTCAATATCAAAACATTTACCGGCATCGATTGGGCTGATGTCGCCAATGGGCCGTGGTTTCTGTTGGGCATATTTCTCATGCTCAATGCCTTGGGGCTATTATTTCGAGCCCGTATTGCTTGGGCGGTCAGTATTATCTTACTGCTGATTTTACTGGCGTTTGAGTGGCATTTCTTCCCCTCTCTTTCGAAGCATTTCTATTGGAGCTTGGGTGCGATTACGCTCTTGATGGTGACAAGCAAAGACTTCAACCATTCCAGTGCCACTGCGGGCGGCATTGCTGCATTCATTAGTTTCATTGCATTGCTGTTTTATTCCACGTATGGCGCACTGTATTTCGGCGGCGGGTTTACCCCGAAAATTCATGATTTGATGACGGCGTTCTACTTTTCCATGGTCACCATGACCACGGTGGGGTATGGCGACATTACCCCCATCACCGAAAGCGCAAGGCTGTTCACTGTCTCGGTCATCATTGCTGGGATCACCGTTTTTGCCACCTCGCTAACCACGGTATTCGGGCCACTTATTTGGGGTGGGTTAAACAAATTAGTTAAAGGAGCGCCCAAGAAAATGAACCGGAAAAATCACTATATTGTGTGCGGCGTGTCGGTGCTGGCGACAAGCACCATTGTGCAGTTGAAGCAGCGCGGATTGGATGTCACCGTTCTGACGTCAGAAGAGGAAGATAAGTTTCCGTTGATTGAGCAAAAAATGGGGATGAAACTCGACATGCTCTCTGGTGATTGTACCGATGATGCGTTGCTAAAAACCGCAGGGATTGAACAAAGTCGTGCCATTCTGGCCTTGACGGATGACGATGCCACTAATGCATTTATTGTCTTATCAGTCAAAGAGTTGAACCCAGATATTCATACCGTAGTTGCAGTGAATGATGCGAAAAACATGAACAAGGTAAAGCAGGTGAAACCGGATGTGCTTCTTTCCCCACAATTGTTTGGCAGTGAAATATTGGCGAGCATTTTGTCTGGCGAAACCATCGACAATGACAAACTGCTGAACATGCTACTGCGCTCCGGTCAGGGGCTGGTGAAAGATGACATTGAAGCGGGCACAGAAGCAAAGAACGAATAGTTTTTTGTTGTGCCTTTAATCCTTCAGTCTGCTGTCAGGTGCTTGGTCGGGAGACATAATTATTGAACCGGTGAAGTCTGTTTACGCTGACTCCAAATCGTATGACCAGCCAAGGTTACAACGATGATCCCAGCCCCCAGAGCGACCGCAGGTGTCGGCATTTCCCCCAAAATCAGCCAGACCAACAGTGGGCCGAACAAGACTTCGAGCAGCAGGATCAAACTGGCTTCAGCGGCAGGAAGATACCGTGGGCCAACGTTTATCAGCAAAAATGAACACGGTAACACCACGCCACATAGCAACACTATATAGAGGTCTTTGATTAGCGGTAAGGAAAACGGCTTTGCCCCTGCAATGAGGGCGATAATGGCTGTGAAGATGCCGGAATAAATCAAAAATGCAGTGGCGTAGCGAGCTTGGGTTTTACGCAGCATGATCAAATAAACAGACATTGATATGGCGGTGACCAGCGCTAACAAATCGCCTTCTCTTTCCTCAAGCTTCGGCTGATAACCAAACACCAACCAGATGCCTCCAACAGAAATGATGATCGCGATGACGGTAGAACGGTTGAGTTTCTCACCAAGAAAGAAGAAACCCATGACAGCCGTGATCAAAGGGGCGGTATTGGCAATCACTAAGGTGCTAGTGACTTCTGTATGGTCTAGTGAAAAGACAAAACAGATGGTAGATGCTGAAAGAAGGGCGGCAGTCAGCAGTGTGCTGGTTTTAGGATGAAAGAAATGTTCTTTGATAATCTGCGGGTCAATTTTCCATTGTGCTAGAAAGAACATGGTCGCTGGCAGCAAGCCTCGCCAGAAAATCAACGTCCACTCGTCGCTGTCAATCAAGCGCACAAGCAAGCTATCGAAGCTAAGAATCATCACACCCATTAAGGTGAATAAACGGCCTTTAGTTTCACCTTGAATGCGACTCAAAGCCGCTGAAATACCATTCATCGTTACCCACTGTTTTATCATTAGTGTGTTAATCACTCACCTCTGCTGAAAGGTGTAAGCCGACTTGCTGGCTATGTCGGGCTGCGCTTGCAGGGAATAGGCTAACGCCCATGAGAACGAATGAGAGAACACGGTAACTAGGACGATAGTCCAAGGCGGTGGAGTGTGTTGCCACGTATCTGTGACAACGGTTTGTTAGCAGTGGGTTGATCAAAAGAGTCGATAAAACGGCGTGATAAAAACCGTGTTTTGCCTACGCCATAAGATGCGGCATCAGCCAAAATCGGTACTTATTATGCCTTTAGCCCTATCACTTCTTTTAACGCTTTCAGATAGCGACGGCTAATGGGAATGGTGAAGTTGCTGGTGGTGATGACTTCCGCCAACCCGTTGTCTAACAGAGTGATTTCACGAATATGTTGAACATTCACTAAGTATTGGCGATGACACCGCAGCAGTGGCGTTTTCTCCTCCAACGTTTTTAAGGTCAGTTGGGTCGTCGCCGTTTGGTCGGCGGAGCGAACATGCACGCCGCTGAGGTCTGTATACACGCTTTCTACACGTGAGGTGGGGATCAGCACAATACGGTTATGGCCCATACAAGGCACTTGTGCCAAATGCTCGCTGGCAATCGTCGCCACGTTCTGTGATAGCGTTCCTTTTTGCGCATCACGCTCCAGCTTTTGTAGGGTTTTCACCAAACGTTGAGGTTCAACAGGCTTTAGCAGGTAATCAAACGCGTTGTCTTCAAACGCCTGAATGGCGTATTGATCGTAAGCGGTCACGAACACCACATAAGGCATGGTGTCAGGGTCGAGCATAGAAAGAAGATCTAACCCCGTCACCTGCGGCATTTGAATATCAACGAACACCACATCGGGGCGCAATTCGTTGATTTTCTTTAACCCAACGATGGCGTTCGGTGCTTCGCCGACAACCGTGATGTTGTGGGATTCGCTAAGCTGTTCAATCAGTTCTTCGCGGGCAAATTGTTCATCATCAATAACGAGCGCCGTTAACATCCTACCTATGCACCTATATTCATTTTGGCGGCGGGAATGATAAACGTCATTCGGGTAAATTGGTTGCGTTCGCACTCTATTTTTAGCTGTGAGTCACGTCCAAATTGGTTTTCGAGCCGTTTTGTCACTATGTCTAGCCCCAGTCCCTGATGGTTACTATCCGGCGTTTCGTAACAGCCTGCATTGTCTTCAACCGAAATCGCGACACCAAGTGGTGATGGTTGGCTGTAAATGCGCACATCACCGCCATCTAGCAGGGTAGATATCCCATGCTTTATGGCATTTTCTACTAGCGGTTGCAGCGTGAAGCTTGGGATTTGAACATCCAGCAATGCCTCGTCAATGGCGATATCGACGTTGAGTCTATCCGTGAAACGCGCCTTTTCTATGCTGAGGTACGCGTTCACGTGTGCCAGTTCTTCTCTTAACGAAATGGTATTGATGTTCTGCTTGAGGTTGCTACGGAAAAACTGCGAGAGGTTTTGGATGAGCTCCCTCGCTTTGTTCGGATCACGGCGTACCACGGCACTGATGGTGTTAAGGGCATTGAATAAGAAATGGGGATTCACCTGTGCTTGCAACAGCTTAATTTCCGCCTGCGTTAACAACGACTTTTGCTGCAAGTAGCCACTGAATAGGATTTGGCTCGACAACAGTTGAGCAATACCTTCCGCCATCGACATATTAATGGTGGAAAACAGCTTATGCTTTCGTTCGTAAAGCTTGATGGTGCCGACCACGTCATCGCCTGAGCGCAAGGGAATAATCAAGGCTGAGCCAAGTTTGCACTCTGATGATAGTGAGCACTGATAAGGATGTTCTGTGCCATCGAGATAGATAATGGTGTCTTGGCGCATGGCGTCGAGCGTGCTTTGCGATGAAATTTTCGTTTCCGGTAAATGGTGATCATCACCAAGCCCGACAAACGCGAGGATCTTGTCTTTGTCGGTGATAGCCACCGCGCCAACTTGGGTTTCTTCGTAAATGATGCGGGCAATCTTATTGGCACTTTCTTGATGAAAGCCGCTGTGCAATATACCCACACAGCGTTTCGCAATGGTCAGTGCACGCCGAGAAAACGTTGCGGAGTATTTTTCGAATATGGTTTTGCGATCTTGCAGAATGCTCACAAACAACGCAGCGCCGAGTGAGTTTGCGATGATCATCGGGGCTGCAATGGCTGAAACCAGTGCGTACGCCTGATCAAAGGGCTTCGCGACGAGCAACAAAATCGCCATTTGAACGATTTCGGCAACAAAGGTAATGCCGAACACCACGAAAGGGTTGAACAATAGGCTAGCGCGGTGACGTTTTACCAAATAGACATGCAGCAAACCGCCGATCAGGCCTTCGGCTGTGGTTGAAATGGCACAGGCGATGTCGGTAAACCCGCCCAAGGTGTAACGATGAATCCCGCCAGTAAGCCCAACAAAAAAGCCCACGACAGGGCCGCCAAACAAGCCACCCATCACGGCACCAATAGCGCGTGTGTTAGCAATAGCATCATCAATGTGCAGCCCAAAGTAGGTGCCAAGAATGCAGAAGCCAGAAAAGAGCACGTAGCAAATAAGGCGATGGCTTAGCCGAGAGGAGATATTCAGCAAGGGCAAAATGATGGGGGTTTTGCTGAGTGTGTAGGCAAGAACCAGATAGACACACATTTGCTGCAGCAACGAAATAACCAGTTCCATGGCGAGCCTTAATGATTGTTTTTGCTATTGTACTGCTGCCCTATGCCCAAACAACCTGAAGTTGCTGAAATTGAACAATTTCAGGTGATTTGGGTATACAAGCTGAAACAAAAAGAGCCTGACAATTCAGGCTCTTGGTCTTGCTCCGAGCGGTTAAGTGGCTAGTCTCCTGGTGACTAGGTGAGTCACCAGGAGACTAGACGAATAGATGACTAGACGACTCGGAGGTTAAGCGGTTTTCGTGACAACCTCAGGTTTCTCTTCATCAGCAAAGTCAGTATCACCTTTGCCTTTGGATTTCTTAATCACATAACCTGTCACGAACAGGGTGAACAGAATGCCTGCGACGGTGGAAATGTTCATTGGCAAGCCAAAGCCCAGTGATGCGTTATTTAAGATAAAGGTCACACACACTGTGGTCATGAACATTGCTGGAACAGTGGCAATCCAATGCAGCTTGTTATGGCGCAGCAAGTACGCGGATGCGGTCCAAAGCATCATCACTGCTGTGGTTTGGTTTGCAAAGCCGAAGTAGCGCCAAATAATGCCGAAATCCACTTGCGTGAGTATGCCGCCAATAACAAACAGAGGCAGCGCCATGAGCAGACGGTTACGCAGGGTTTTCTGTTCCATGTTGAAGTATTCAGCAAGGATCAAGCGGCTAGAGCGGAACGCAGTATCGCCTGAGGTAATCGGCAGAATCACCACACCCAAGAAAGCAATAATGCCACCAAACACGCCGAGCAAACCAAATGATGCACCGTAGACCACGTTACCTGGGCCGCCGTTAGCGACAGCGTCTTGCAGTGATTCCAGTGAACCGAAGAATGATAGCGCAATCGCACACCAAATCAGGGCAATGATACCTTCACCGATCATCGCGCCGTAGAACACGAAACGGCCATTCTTTTCATTTTCCATGCAACGCGCCATCAGCGGAGATTGCGTCGCGTGGAAACCAGAGATAGCGCCACATGCGATGGTGATGAACAACGCAGGCCATAACGGCATGTCATTAGGGTTCAAGTTGCTGAACATGTCTTTGACTTCAAAACCACCCATGATGGTGTGCTCGTCGGAGACACCAATCGCAGTGATCAAGCCGACTGACATGAAAATCAACAATGCGCCAAAGAACGGGTAGAAACGACCAATGATTTTATCGACTGGCACAATCGTCGCGATGATGTAGTAAGCGAAAATGATCACGACCATGGAGGTCATGCTTACGGTCAGACTGGTTTGGTCGTTAATCAGGTTGGTGATCATTCCTGCAGGCGCTGATACGAATACCACACCAACAAGCAGCAACAAGACAATGGCAAAGATGTTCATAAAATGTTTTGCGCCATTGCCCAAGTAGCGGCCTGTGATGGTCGGTACAGAAGCACCGTCATTACGCACAGAAAGCATGCCTGAGAAATAATCGTGAACCGCACCCGCGAAGACACACCCAACCACAATCCACAACATGGCAGCAGGGCCATACAGTGCGCCCATGATAGGGCCAAAGATAGGGCCAACACCGGCAATGTTCAGCAATTGAACAAGATACACTTTCGGCGTGGACATAGGGACAAAGTCGACACCGTCTGTTTTTGTGTAGGCAGGGGTTTTACGTTGCTCGTTGATACCAAATACTTTTTCAACAAACGCACCATAAATGAAGTAGCCACCCAGTAACGCGGCGACACAGGTGAGAAACCAAATCATTGCAATCATCCTTATTGAATTAATTCACGCTGCCAACCATACGCCTCGGCCTGCAAGGGGGCATTTGATGTTTGGTTGAGTGGCGATATGACGTGCTGAGTGGTTGATGGGTTCTGTGAGCGGTTTTCGGTAGGCGCGGTGTCAGGCCTCACAGTGACTCTCTCAATTGAGTGATTTCTCAATAGTGAAATGAATGTACTACATTTATTGATGGATTCGTTTGAATTATTGACAGTGCGATGGATTAAATTGCCGACGTCAAATTGTGTTAACAGGGAAGAGAAGTATGATCGCAGTTTCCTCAGATGGCGCGTTACGTGTTGTTAATAGTAATGATTCCGCATCCGTTGGGGATGTTGTCATCGCTTTTCATGAAGCGAGTTTACTTGCCGCTCCAGACAGCAACGGCTATCCCGGACTCGGCAGTAAAGCGACTGTGTTTATTATCGAAGAATCCGGTCCAAAACCTTTTCTTGTTGCCCGTTCTAACGACGAACTGGATGCTATCCTCGCTCAGACCGCACCGAATGCAGGTATTGCGTCTGTCATTGGGTTAGCCAGATCTTCTTCTGCGACCAATTCAAACGAGGGCGCGGATGGCAATGAATCGCAACACGGCGATGAAACACGCGTTCCCCTTTCCGTGATTGATGGCAGCTTTCATCGCGGTATGTGGCTATCTGATATGGCAGGCTTTGATACTGAAGGCGCGGCCGGTCAACTCTCTTCGGTGCAGCTTGGGCTGCTGACTCAAGTGTTCCCCTTGTCCGACTTGCTTGACGTGGATGTGAGCGAGAATCTGGTTAGTGAAAATGCTCAAATAGGCGATGAGGTTGGCATTACCGTCGCCAAAGAGTTCGCAGACGCCCATGGTGATGTCGTGTATACCTTGCTGAACGACGGTGGCGGTTTGTTTGCCATTGACCCTGCGACTGGGGTCGTCACTGTGGCAGGCAATTTAGATTATGAAACGGCGAGTCAATACACCATTGAAGTTGCTGCAACCTCCGAAGACAACCAAGTCAAAACCCAAACTTTCACCATTAATATTGCAGACAATTTGGCGTCAGATGGCGATACGGATAATGCATTGTCTGGGGTTGGAGCGCTTGATGGCAATCAAGGAAGTCTTTCCGAAAGTGCAGTGAATGGCAGTTCGACAGGCTTGTTTGTGTCAGGCGTTGATGAAGATGGCGACACCATTAGTTATGCATTAGTCGATGATGCCAATGGGGCATTTTCAATTGATAGCGTGACGGGCGAAGTGTTCGTTGCCGATAGCTCATTGCTAGATTACGAATCAGCGACATCCCAAACGATTGAAGTCATCGCGACGTCGGTGGATGGTAGTACCGCAACACAAACTTTCGTGATTGCGTTAACCGATGATAATACCGAGTTCAGTATTTCCTCAGTGTCAGACACCAATGCCGCCGCCAATGTGCTTTCTGAAAGCTCAGGCATAGGCGCTTCCGTAGGAATCACGCTATCTGCTAGTGATGATGATGGCTCCGATACCATTAGCTATGCGCTTTCTGATGATGCTGGTGGGTTGTTCACTGTCGATCCTGTAACCGGTGAAGTGACGGTCGCCAGCGCTTTAGATTATGAAACCGCAACACAACACACGATCACTGTTGTCGCGACATCGACAGACGGGACGACGTCCAGCCAAAGTTTCACGATTGATCTGACTGATGATAATTCCGAGTTCACCGCTACCGCGATAACAGACACAGATACCGCAGCGAATACCGTGTCGGAAAGCGCGTCGGTTGGCGATTCCGTTGGCGTGACGTTTAACTCGGTGGATGGTGATGGCACGGACAGCATAACCTATTCGTTGACCAATAATGCGGGCGGATTGTTCGCGGTCGATCCCACCACGGGAGAAGTAACCGTGGCAGGTGCGTTGGATTACGAAACGGCGACCAGTCACACGATTACGGTGCTCGCGACATCAACGGATGGCAGCACGTCCACGCAGACCCTCACTATCAACTTGGGAGATGATAAGAGCGAATTTTCGGTCACGTCGATCAGCGACACAGATACCAGCAACAGCGTCATTTCAGAAAGTGTCGCTGTGGGCTCAACGGTCGGGTTAACCCTGAGCGCAACCGACAGTGATGGCAGCGATACCGTCAGTTACACGCTAAGTGATAACGCAGGAGGCTTGTTTGCGATTGACCCCACCACCGGCGTGGTCACGGTGGCGAGCGCGTTGGATTATGAAACGGCCACCCAGCACAACATCACGGTTGTTGCGACATCAACCGATGGCTCAACATCCAATCAGACCTACACCGTCACGCTGAGCGACGACAATTCGGAATTCACCGCCACCGCGATAACAGACACAGATACCGCAGCGAATACCGTGTCGGAAAGTGCGTCGGTTGGCGATTCCGTTGGCGTGACCTTTAACTCGGTGGATGGTGATGGCACCGACAGCATAACGTTTAGCCTGACTGACAGCGCGGGCGGATTGTTCGCCATTGATGCGAATACCGGCAAGCTAACTGTTGCAGGGGCGTTAGATTATGAAACAGCGACAGAGCATAGTGTCACTGTGCAAGCGATGTCGACCGATGGCAGTTTCACGACGCATACCTTGACCATTGCCTTAACTGATAACAATGGTGAGTTTGCTCTTACTGGCCTTACCGACACGGATACTTCAGCGAGTACGATTTCCGAGCATGCGGCCATTGATGATGTGGTTGGTTTAACGATTAGCGCGTCGGATGCCGATGGCAGTGATACCGTGAGCTATTCGTTGAGTGATGACTCGGGAGGCTTGTTTAAGATCGATGCGACGACGGGCGTGGTCACCGTGGCTGGCGCGTTAAACTACGAAACCGCAACACAACATACGATCACCGTGGTGGGAACATCTACAGATGGCTCCACGTCTAACCAAAGCTACACAATATCTCTCAACGACGATAAATCAGAATTTACGGCTTCGGCAGTCACGGATACCAACGCGGCTGCGGATTCTGTGTCAGAGAGTGCTTCTGTCGGGGATTCGGTGGGTGTCACGTTTAATTCCGTTGATGGTGATGGTTCAGATACGGTGACTTACTCGCTCACGGATAGCGCGGGCGGATTGTTCGCTGTTAACGCCACGACAGGCGAAGTCACCGTTGCAGGCGCCTTGGACTACGAAACCGCCACTGAACACACCATTACCGTGCTAGCCACGTCCAGTGATGGCAGCACATCAACGGAAACACTCACGATCAATTTGACCGATGACACGAGTGAGTTTTCAGTCTCTGCGATTTCAGATGTCGATGCAGCGAACAGCACAATATCGGAAAATGCGAGTCTGGGCGACACAGTGGGTTTGACCCTGAGTGCTTCTGACAGTGATACCTCTGACACGGTCAGCTATTCACTCACAAACGATTCTGGTGGCCTGTTCACGATCGATCCAAACACGGGTGTGGTGCTTGTTGCGGGTAATTTAGATTACGAGACCGCACAACAACACACCATTGTGGTTCAAGCCACATCGACCGATGGCAGCACAAGCAGCCAGTCTTACGTGATTGATGTGCTCAATGCCAATGCGACAGAGGGGGATTCGGATTCCCAATTGGGCGTGATTAGCGACACAGACACGAACGCGGATCGCATTTCCGACGAGGCCATTATTGGTGCAACGGTTGGAATTGATTTATTAGCGACGGATGCGGACGGCGATAACGTTGTTTACACGTTAACGGATGATGCTGGTGGGCTGTTTACTGTTGATAGTTCAACGGGGATTGTCACCGTGGCGGCCGACTTAAGTTCACTGACGGGCACGACGCAAACAATCAGTGTGCTAGCAACGTCCAGCGATGGAAGTACAAGCACCAGAGACTTTGATATTGATGTTATAGACGGTGGTGTGGGCGCAATTTCCGATGTCGATACCATGCAGAATCTCGTGAGTGATTCCAGCAATGAATATACCTCGATCAGGGCGCAGGCAACGGACGGCGACGGTGACACTGTCACCTATAGTTTAAGCGATAGTCATGGCGGCGCATTCAGTATTAATTCCTCGACGGGGCAGGTGTATGTTGCGAACCATAGTCTGCTCAATGCGTCCACTGACCCTCAGGTAACGATTGAAGTGACGGCGAGTTCCACCGATGGCAGTTCAGTGGTGCAGCAATTTACCATCGACGTCACATCAGAAACCGATGGGTCGGGCATTGGGGGCGTTACTGATACGAACGGTGGCGACAATACGGTGAATGAAAGTGCGGCTAATGGCACGTATGTTGGGTTAACCGCGTATGCTGATGCTGAGGGAATTGGCAATTGGATTGATAACACGGAAGTACGCTGGCACGGGCACGGTGGTAGCCATGTCACGGGGATACATGCTAACGGTATTCCCGCTGGGGCAACCGTCACGTTCTATTTGGGCGGAAGTGCGATATCAACGGTTTCAGCAAACGGCGGTACCGTCTACGCACATCATTCCAACTACAACCAGTCAATTTCCAATGGGACAAATGTATGGGCAACCGTCACCTATGGTGGTCAAACATCCAACGTGTCGAGCGGCCTTCATTTTCAAGATTCTTCGTATAACTATCCCATTTCCTTTTCAACCAACCAAGACTCTGTGTCCTACAGCCTAACCGACGATTACAA
The DNA here is from genome assembly GCF_000621165.1 of Enterovibrio calviensis DSM 14347. Taxonomy (GTDB): domain Bacteria; phylum Pseudomonadota; class Gammaproteobacteria; order Enterobacterales; family Vibrionaceae; genus Enterovibrio; species Enterovibrio calviensis. The sequence continues at coordinate 88,029 of NZ_JHZA01000010.1, forward strand.
CGGTGCATTTCAAATCAATTCGTCGAACGGACAGGTGACGGTGAGAGACAACACCAAATTGGATTTTGAAACCGACCCGAATCCCACGGTGACCGTGCGCGCAGTGGATTCATCAGGCAATGTGTCGTTAAAAACGTATGGGATCACGCTGACTGATGATTACGTTGCGCTATCAGACAGCTACACGGCCACAGAGGAAAATACGTTAACTGTCGATGCTTCATCTGGTCTTTTGGCCAATGATACGGGTGATACTAATGCATCTATCGAGATCGCCAAAGATGCTAATGGAACCAGTGCAACGACGGTGACGGGTGAAACCATCTTTACGACCTTGTTAGGTGGCACGGTGACAGTAAATGCTGACGGTTCATTTACTTATCAAGCACCGCTGCTTGACCATAGTGCGGCCGAAACGCAACAAGACAGCTTCTATTATCGCTTAGGTGATGGCGGTTGGACGCTAGTGACGCTCGATGTCACCGACCAAAATACAGTGGCTAACGACGATACAGATAGTGTTGGTGAATTGGGGCTGATTTACGGCAATGTTATTTCCGATTCGGGCGGTCAAGATTCCGCGAGTTCAGACGCGAAAGTGACCTCGGTGCTTTACGACGGAACTACGTTCTTCGTCAACGGCCCAACGACAATCAATGCGGCATTGGGGACCTTAATCATCAGCCCTGATGGTAGCTACAGTTTCCAATCCTCTGCTTCAGGTGGGGGATCGTTTGCCAACGAATTGTTTACCTATACCTTGGGTGACGATGATGGCGACACGGACACGGCGGTATTGACGATTACCCATGATGCCTCAATGACCGCCGTGGCGGATGTGGTATCGGTTTATGAGTCTGGGCTGGCTTACGGCTCTGAGTATGGTAACGAGCTTCACTATCGCGTTGGCAATGTGTTGGATAACGACACGGGCGTGACGGGTGACGCCACATTAGACTCGGTGCAATGGAATGGGTCAACGTACACGCCAGATGGAGACGGATTGATCACCATAGAAACCGACCATGGTGTATTTTCAATGTATACCGAAGATTTCGGCGTTCACCGCAGCGGCGAATATCAATTTTTGCTCACCTCGGCCACAGACGGCTTGAACGAATCGGAAGTGTTTACGTATACCTTGTCGAACGCCAATGAATCAGTGACGTCCACCGTGACGGTAAGTTTGATAGATGACCCAATCATTTCGTTTGCTGGCTTAGATGTTGATGAGAGCTTCACTGGCACGTCAGCCGATGAGACCATTTATGGCGGTGGCGGAGACGATACCTTGGATGGCGGTTTGGGTAATGACTTGATCGTTGGTGGGCAAGGGGATGATACGATGACTGGCGGTGCCGGCACCGATATCTTTAAATTTCTCCATGCAGACATAGAAGGACAGTCTGGGGTGACGGTCGACCATATCACTGATTTTGATTTAATGGCCGACGCTATCGACCTGGGGGATTTACTCCAAGATGAGAGCGAAACCTCGCTTGAAAGCTATTTGTCCATGGTGGACGATGGGTCGGGGAATGTGCTGATCAATGTGTCTAGTGAAGGCGATGGCAACGTTGATCAACAGATCATCTTCGATAATCTCAGCGTGGCAGACATGGCGACAGCATACTCCGTCGACACCGCAGGCAGAACGGACGGAGAGGTGAGTAACTTGCTGATTGAATCCATGCTGGCGCAACAACATTTGTATGTGTCTTAGTGGAAGATAACCAAACAACCTGAAATCGAGCATCTTCAGGTTGTTTGGGTATATAAGACAGTGAATTATCATCAGAGACAGTAATTTATTGTCGGTTGAGTTACATGCTCATTCCCATACCTGCGTTGGCTTTTTTTCCTACTTGGTAATACCAAATAGATAAAGGAATAAAGATAAGGTTCATGATGGTGGTGAAGTTAATACCTACGCCATCTTGAATCAGAGGTCTGAGGGTTTCACTAGAGACTGCAACACCGAACCCCGTGAAAATGGCGTCGATACAAAGCCCAGTAAATAAAATCCCTACAAACAATAACCCTACCATCCATTTTGTCGGGCGAGAGCCATAGTATTTTTGATAAACCCGCATCATGGGAATAGTCAGCACATCCGCAAGAATAAACCCAATCACACCGCCAAAAGAAATACCGCCATGCCATAGCGCGGCAGCAAGCAGCAGGTTTCCTACAGAGCATACGTAGGCGATCATCGCGACAAAAATACCAATAATGACATCAAGGAAAGAGTGTAACCAAGCGGGTATGTCGACGCTGCTGCTGATAAATAACGCGCGCCAGCCGTCGATTGGCACAATGGCAATCAGGAACGAAGAGACCACGACGCCAATCAATATTTCTTTGCCTATCATGGCAAGATCCATGTGAAAGAAACCTGCAGCTTTGCTGATTTTGGTCATGCGGGAAGACATTTGCGGTGTGTTATTCATTGAATGCGGCTTTGACGTCATGTCCATGTGTTGATGACCCTCATGCTGCCTGTGGGACATATCCATCCCACAATCGATGTCTTGGTCATGGGCATCTTCAGGCATTGTCATGTGTTCATGGTGGGCGTGCTCATCGTGCTTCATGGCGGACATGTCCATGCCGCAGTCACTCATTTCCTCCTTCATTTTGTCGGGTTTTTGTTCATCGGCGAGCTTTTGTCTCAGCTCCTTTTCCACGTCTTTGGGAAAGAAACGTTCGAACAGGAGCGAAACGGCCATAATCAAAATCAACCCGCCGATGATTTCGCCCCAAAAAAAGGTCCAACCCAATAAAGCAACCAAGACGATAAACATCTCCACAATCAGGTTTGTGCTCGATACTAAAAAAGCCATCGCATTAGCAATAGTGGCTCTTTTCATCAGTAACGTGTGGGACATGGAAGCAGCAGCGTAAGAGCAAGATGAAGAGACAACGCCCAGTAGGGTGGTGAATGACAGGCTTTTAACGCTGGTTTTTCCCAAGTGGTTGGCCACGGTATCGACAGGAAGCCAGTTTCGAATAAAAGAAGAAAGCATTAAACCAAATGCCAGCGGCCAATAGATTTGCCACACCATGTTGAAAAACACATCAATGAAATGAAAAGCAACGTTGGAATTCTCGCCATCCATCACAGCTTTCTCGTCTGTTGGGAAGTTGGAGCAAAGGGTAGTGGACGAAGGCGAGATAGCGTGTATCAAAACAGATATCGCTGAGCGACCGCCATGCTTAATGGGGTAAACGCGATGTAAAGGCAGCGGAAGCGTCAGCATTGAGGTGTGCGACACTCTGTTTTAGCAAAGTGGGTTTGGCGTAGCGTGAAACACCACACACTATTGGGGGTAATGTGTCGAAATCGGTTTATCCGCTGAGGTGAAGGTTTACACTCTAGGTTACTGCCTAGGAGGGTGTCTTTTTGAGTAAACCAAGCAAAACAAAAACCAGCTTTTATCGTCGCTTGTTAGTCGCGTTTCTTATCGATCAAGGTGTGAACACTGTCCCCGCGATCATCAAAGAAACCGGTATGCCAAGACGCACAGCGCAAGACACCATTGATGCATTGGAAGAACTCGATATGGATGTGCAGTTTGTCGGCGCGACGAAAAACGGGGGCTATCAAGTCCACGACTGGGGAGCAGTGAATCGCGATTGGGTTGCCCTCAATGAAGATCGAATCCGAGAGGCGTTGGAATACCCAAAAGCTGAAGCGTAATTTGTATGCTTTGCGTGCCAAATAATTTGTGCGCCAAATAAAAAGCCGCTATTTGATATCTAGCGGCTTTTTAGATGACGGAGTGTTTGGCTATGGAACAAGTGTTTTTAACTGCTCGATGTCGACAGGTGCTTGGTAATCGACATCAGAGTAGCCAAAGCCGTTCAGTTTTAAAAAGTCGTTGAGTACGCCTTTATAGTCGGCCATTTGTTCAAAATTCTCTGGCGTCATTTCCGCCAAAATCGCACTCACTTCGTCTTGAACATCTTGTTGAAGTTCCCAATCGTCTATTCGGATCAGGCCTTCGTTGTCTCTGTTGTTATCGTCGTTCCATTTTTGATAGAACAAGCGATCCATCTGCTCGATGCAACCCTCTTGCAAGCCTTTGGCTTTCATTACACGGTAAAGCGCGAGCAAATAAGGGGTTAGGCCCGGAATGAACACGCTTGCTTTGGTAACAAGGGCTTTGCAAACCGCAATGTCGGCTTTGCCATGAATGCCAGATAGCAACGCATCAATATCATGACGGGTTTGATGCAAATGGGTTTTGGCTAGGCCCAGCGTACCTTTGTGGTAAATCGCATGGGTGTGCTCAGGCCCAATATACGAGTAAGCGACGGTACGACAACCTTCGGCAAGTAATGCGTTGTCTTGCAGGAACTGCATCCAGCTTAGCCAGTCCTCGCCGCCCATGACTTTCACTGTGTCGTTGATTTCTTGATCACTGGCAGCGGAAAGGGTCACTTGGTTAAGGCTGTTGCTTTCAAAATTGATGGAATAGCCTTCAACGGATTCACCCACTGGTTTGATGGATGAACGCCAAAATTCGCCAGTTTCAGGGTTGGGTCGTACGCCCGTGGCAAGGGAATACACCACCAGATCGACTTTCCCGCCGCATTGTGTACGAATGGCGTCAGCCACGGTTTGGCGCGTTTGTTCTGAGAAGGCGTCACCTACGATGTTAGAGGTGATCAAGCCTGCTTTTTCAGCCGCGTCTTTCACATAAATGTTGTTGTACCAACCTGCACTGCCTATTCCTTTATCAGAAATGCCGCGCTCAAATGACACGCCAATCGTTGAAGCGTTCGCTGGGCCAAAAGTAAGTGCAATGCGAGAAGCCAGCCCAAATCCAGATGACGCACCAAGCACCAGTACATTCTTAGGTAGACCAGGAGTGGTTTGCTGCAGTTGCGCGTGGCGAATTTGTTCATCAATGGCTGCTTTGCATCCAATAGGGTGGCAGCTGCGGGCAACGACACCCTGAATTTGAGGCTGGATAATCATAGTTACAGGCGTTCTTCTAAGTAAGAGTTGTAGTCTGGGATCTCAACTTGTACTTCGTCGTTCATCAGCGGTGAAGTGATGAGGTAGCGAGCGGTTGCACGGTTGATAGCCACAGGAATGTTCCATACTGCAGCGATACGCAGCAGGGCTTTTACGTCAGGGTCATGAGGAACAGAGCTGAGAGGGTCCCAGAAGAAAACCAGCACATCGATTTTCTTTTCACAGATCATCGCACCTAACTGTTGGTCGCCGCCCATCGGACCGCTCATCAGAGATGTGATCTCAAGGCCTGTTTCACGCGTTAGAATCGTTCCGGTTGTTCCAGTTGCGAAGAGTTGATGTTGAGAAAGAGCGTCTTTGTTTTCTTTCACCCAGCGCAGAAGATCGGTTTTGCAGTGATCATGTGCAACTAGAGCAATTTGTTTAACTTTGCTGACTGTACGATTGGTTGACTTCATGTGGTACTGCTTTCCATTGTGGGGATGATGAGTCATTTTGGTGACTTTGCCGGAATTGAGCGACACGATAATCGTTATTTCCAGACATTGATCGTTAAATACTGGATGTAGAGCCGCATTTCGGTGTGATTGTGACTTTTCTCACTGGGTTCTTTATCTGACTGTGTTATCCGTTTTTTTCTCTTTTATTGACGAGATAGGGCAGATACTTCTCTTCGACAGAGGCGTCGGTTAACCAGTGTCTGATAAACAAGGCAATATCTTCTGGGTTGTTAAGATCCAGAGCATGAACATTACTTTGTGCAAGAGAAGCTAATGGCTCATCACTTGCGACGGCGATGACATTGGCGTCGCCAGTATGCAGTTTGGGCTTGCCATATGAAGGTCTATACACCTCAATTTTTGTTAACACCTCATCGCGAAACCCTTCAACCAGAACGACATCGAGACGAGAATGATCTAATTGAATCAAGCACTCATGCAGTGAAGGCTCACGATCAGGCTCATCGTGATACTCGAAAAAAAGCATGTGACGTTTTGAGGTCGCGAGAAGTAATTGATCACTGCCAGCATAACGAAGTCGATAGCTGTCTTTACGAGGTGAGTCGGGCTCAATGTCATGATGGCTGTGTTTTAACAGCCCAACACGTAATCCAGATGCCTTCAGATGTGGGATAACACCTTCTAATAGTGTGGTTTTTCCTGAACCGCTAAATCCTGCGAAACCGATAACTGGTGTGGAGGAGGAGTGTTGCATCTTGTTAACGCCTGTTTTCCAAAAAGTGATAAAGACCAAATTAATTGTGACGAGCACGGCATTTTTGCGTGCACAGTGACGTAGACAAACTACAGTTAGCGTTGTCGTTGCATATTACAGCTAAATTCTAGGGGAGAGTGAATTCGGTCTGTTATGGTCTTACGGTTTAGGGCAAATGATGGATGTCCCTTGCGTTGGCAGACCCGACAGTACTCTCAAATATCATTAGACGACACTAAATTATCATGGAGCGATAATATGTGGGTTACCTTGGATTTTGAAGCATCAGGTTTAACCGATGCTTCATACCCGATAGAAGTTGGCTACAGCTTGCCCGATGGGGCCAGTGTTAGCTTACTTATCAACCCAGACTCTTCGCCCGAAGCATGGCAGTATTGGGATGATTACGCGGAGTTTGAAATTCATGGCATTAGCCGTGACTATCTGAAAGTGAATGGCTTGTCCGTTTTTGATGTGTGTGCACATTTGAATGACACCCTGTGTTATTTCGATGATGTGCTGTGTGACAGCCAATGGGATTTGTTCTGGTTGGGCAGGCTCTACAAAGCCGCCCATATGCGTCCTACGTTTACGTTGACGGAAGTCGGTCACTGGCTTCATCGTCATGATGGCATCGACAGAAAAGATTTCTTGAGTGCATTGGAATCGCTAGGCCCTGCGCCGCATCGTGCCGAAGCGGATGCCAAGCAGATTCGACATGCGCTTTCTATGGTATTGGATCGCCAGCACAGTCAACAAAGCTGTTCCTAGATGTCAGTAATACATAGATTTTAGTAATACATAGATGTCAGTAATATCGAGTCTGAGTAACACTTAGTTCTGTTCGCTAGCCGTGAGAGTGCGTTACCCTTCATTCTAATCTTTGCATTGACGTAAATTTTGGATCTAGACGACATGGTAACGCCTCAATCCCTCCTTCGATTTGCAACATTTAATGTGGCGATGTCGGCAGATAAGCCCGATCAGATGTTTACCTCGCTGAGAGACGCGAGTAGCCCACGATTTAGCCGTATTGCCGCTACCATTCAACATTACCAACCCGACGTTCTCTTGCTATGTGAATTCGACCACCTTGGCGAAGGCGGGGATGATGGGATGTTGGCGTATTTCCAGTCGCATTTCCTCAGCGTGTCGCAACATGGGCAACCTCCGATTTCGTACTCGTTTCAGTATCTGCCTCCTACTAACACAGGGTTAGCACTGTTTGAGGGAGAAGACATCACAGAGAGCCCTGAACGTGCGCAAGGGTTCGGCCGACATCATGGTCAGTACGGCTTTGTGTTACTCAGCAAGTACCCATTAGATATCGATAACGTTCGTAGCTGGCAGCAGTTCCTTTGGAAAGATATGCCGCAACACCGAATGCCTTTGGATCATTTTGACCAAGAGGTACAAGCAAGGCTGCGCTTGTCGTCGAAAAACCATGTGGTTGCTCCTGTCATGGTGGGCGATAAAACCATTCATGTAGTGGCGTGTCATCCCACACCTCCCGTCTTTGATGGCCCAGAAAAACGAAACCTTAAGCGCAACGCAGATGAACTTCGTTTGCTGCACGACATCTTGCGCAATCAACCGTATCTAACGGATGACAAGGGCGTGGCAGGCGGCTTAACACCAGATTCATCGTTTGTGGTGATGGGGGATCTCAACGCCGACCCGTATAACGGAGATGGCGACAGAAAAGTCATTACCCAATTACTGGCTGATCCCCGAGTCCAATCTATGCCAGCGCCAATCAGCAACGGCCCATCGCACTTCGTTCGAGGGCAGATGCGTCATAAAGACTGCGCCACACATCAGCGAGGTTTGCGTCTTGACTATGTGTTGCCTTCCAGCGACTTACGCCTTCATGCTAATGGTGTGTTTTGGCCAGCCCCTCATGAACCGACGTTTTCGCTTCTCGCAAACGATGCGAGAAAGCTTCGTGCTTCATCATCCTCTGATCACCGATTAGTTTGGGCTGACATCGGCATAAATTAACGAGAGTTGTCCTTTTGGTATTCGCACGGCGTCCCAAAAACGAGTGGGGTGTGTGAAAGTGTTCAAGATTTCATCGTTTTGATGGCGGTTAAGGTTCCGTGTGTTGTGAGTTAAATGTTAACGTTGATTCGAAACTATGGATTTCTTCAATGAATGGAGTAGCAAGGATGAAAACGATCACCTCACTGGCAGCAGCAATTACCCTTGGTCTGATGTCAGCATCGGCGTCAGCCGACGCGTTTAAGCCTTCTGTGATCTTTGATATGGGTGGTAAGTTTGATAAATCATTCAACCAAGCCGCATACACAGGTGCAGAAGCATTTAAAGAAGACACAGGTATTAGCTACGGTGAGTTTGAAATCACCAATGAAGCACAGCGCGAACAAGCCATGCTTCGTATGGCGCAACGTGGTTTCAGCCCAATTGTTGCGGTTGGCTTCCAGCAAGCACCTATCGTAGAAAAAGTCGCGAAGCAATTCCCGAAAACCCAGTTCGTTATTATTGATGCCGTGGTTGATCTGCCTAACGTGCGTTCTGTTGTGTTTAAAGAACACGAAGGCTCGTTCTTGGTGGGCGCATTGGCCGTCATGAAAAGTGAGAGCGACAAAGTCGGTTTCGTTGGCGGTATGGACATTCCTTTGATCCGCAAATTTGCGTGTGGCTATGAGCAAGGCGCGAAGTTTCAAGCTGCAGATGCCGACGTGATTCAGAACATGACAGGCTCGACCCCTGCTGCGTGGAACAACCCAACCAAGGGTGCAGAGTTGGCTAAATCGCAGTTCGATAAAGGTGTCGATGTGGTTTATGCGGCAGCTGGTGGTACGGGTGTTGGCGTTTATCAAGCCGCGGTTGATGAAGGCAAATTCGCAGTGGGTGTTGATTCAAACCAAAACTACCTGCACCCAGGCGTAATGCTGACCTCAATGGTTAAGCGTGTCGATGTGGCGGTTCAAGATGCATTCAATGATGCGAAAAGTGGTCAATTCACACCGGGCCTACAAGCGCTTGGCCTAAAAGAAGGCGGTGTTGACTGGGCACTGGATGAGTACAACAAAGATCTCGTGACGCCTGAAATGGAAGCTCGCGTTAAACAGATCCGTGATGACATCATTGCTGGAAAAATCGTGGTTCACGATTACTTCAGCTCTGATTCTTGCGAATACTAATTAGCGACAATATCGCCCTCTGATTGTGTAAAGCATCAGGGGGCGTTTTGTTTCGTTAGCCTTCGTTGTACCTTCTTATACCAATCGGGTTAAGTAAGCTGCTGTTCTTCTGATTGAATCGCTGACCAAGCCAGTGATGATTCTAACCAGCGAGAATGACTGAATACATGTTCTGATGGGTATTACTTGCCAAGGAGCAGGCATGGCAAACCCCGCAATAGAACTGCGTGACATCAATAAACGTTTTGGTGCGGTACACGCGAACAAAGACATCGATCTCAAAGTAATGCCCGGCACCATTCACGGCATTGTCGGCGAGAATGGGGCAGGTAAGTCGACCCTGATGTCTATCCTTTACGGCTTTTATCAAGCTGATTCGGGCACTATCGAAGTCGATGGTTCTCTCGTTAAGATCAAAGATTCTCAAGCCGCCATTTCTCATGGCATTGGTATGGTGCATCAACACTTTATGTTGGTTGAAACCTTTTCAGTGCTTGAAAACGTGATGCTCGGTGCCGAAGGGCACAGCTTGCTGAATGTTGCTTCGAGCAATGTACGTAAAGCATTAGAAAAAATTGAAAGTGATTATGGTCTGTCCGTGAGCCCTGACGCCATTGTTGGCGAATTAGCTGTTGGTATTCAGCAGCGGGTGGAGATTCTCAAAGCGCTGTATCGTGGCGCACGCATTCTGATTCTGGATGAACCTACAGGCGTTCTGACTCCGCAAGAAATCGAGCAATTTTTTGACATCCTCAACACCCTCAAGGCGCAGGGTGTGACCATCATTTTGATCACTCACAAGCTTAAAGAGATCATGGCGATCACGGACTCAGTGTCAGTGATGCGTCAAGGTGCCATGGTTGCGCATCGCAATACAGCAGATACCAGTGTGGATGAACTGGCAGAGCTGATGGTGGGTCGAAAAGTGCTGTTGCGAGTTGAAAAAGAAGAGGCGACACCGGGCGAAGAAAGGCTTCGTGTGGATAACGTTTCTTGGAAAGACGACCGTGGCGTTAAACGCCTAAAGAACCTCAATTTCAGTCTGCGAGCTGGCGAAATTCTGGGTGTGGCTGGCGTGTCGGGCAATGGTCAATCTGAACTGCTGGCGGTGTTGTCTGGCGTCACGACGCCACAGGAAGGAGAGATGACCTTCAAAACACGCAAAGGCGAGACACACTTTGGCCCTTCAATAAAACGAAACGCTGGCATGATGCGTCAAATCAGCGTGGGTCATATTCCGGAAGATCGCATTCGCCAAGGGCTTGTGAAAGCCATGCCCGCCTCAGAAAGTGCCATCTTAGGCTTTCAGCATGATATTGCTTATGGCAAAGGCTTGTTGAACCCAGCCGCCATTGAGGCAGCAACGCGCTACATGATGGAAAAATACGATGTGCGCCCTGCAGACCCTCATCTTAAGTCGGCCAACTTTTCTGGTGGCAACCAACAGAAACTGATCATTGCGCGTGAAATGCTTCGTGAACCCGATGTGCTTCTCGTTGGACAGCCGACACGTGGCGTTGATATTGGCGCGATAGAGTTCATTCACCGTAACCTGATTGCGGCTCGCGACGCGGGCGCGGCGATATTATTGGTGTCGACAGAACTTGAAGAAATCATGTCATTGTCTGATCGCATTATTGTGTTGGCTGACGGTGAAATTACAGGCGACGTGATTGCAAAAGAAACCAATGAACGTCAACTCGGTATTTTGATGGCGAACGCCGCGCAAGAGGAGGGTGCAGCATGAGTAACACTCAGCACAGTGCCCCTTCGTGGGTAAAAGTATTTTTGGTGCCGGCGCTGCAGCTTTCTGTGGCACTGGTGATTTCAAGCCTCGTGGTTTTGCTGGTGGGTGAAAGCCCAACCGCAGCGTTCAGCGTGATGATCCAAGGCGCGACCAACTTAGAATACGGCGGTTTGAGCAATACCCTGTATTACGCTACCAACTTTGTGTTCACTGGGTTGGCAGTCGCCATCGCTTTTCATGCGGGCTTGTTTAACATCGGTGGTGAAGGCCAAGCCTATATTGCTGGCTTGGGCATCGGCATATTGATGCTGGTGCTGGATGATGTGCTATCCGTATGGTTGATGGCTCCGTTAGCGATTATCGTCGCGGCGGCGTTTGGTGCGCTGTGGGGCGCAATACCGGGTTACCTTCAAGCAAAACGTGGCTCGCACATTGTGGTTACCACCATCATGTTTAACTTTATTGCCTTTTCGGTAATGGGTTACGCGCTGGTGGAGCACATTGCGAAGTATGGCGGCAACTCAACGGACTCTCGCTACTTTAATCCTGAAGCGGTTTTTCCAAAGCTATATGAACTGGCGGCAAGCTGGGGATTTGAACTGCCATTTTCGCTGCTCAATCCTTCGATTCTTCTTGCCCTTATCGTGGCTTATCTCGTTTGGGTTCTGTTGTTTAGAACACGCCTCGGCTATGCGATTCGTGTTGTTGGACAAAATGCCCAAGCGGCGGAATACGCGGGGATTGATGCCAAGAAGATCATCATTATTGCCATGACGATCTCGGGTGCACTCGCGGGTTTGATGGCGGTGAATGAAGTCTTTGGCGCACAGAATCGACTGATTTTGAACTTCACGGGCGGCTTTGGTTTTATCGGGATTGCTGTCGCACTGATGGGGCGCAATCACCCCGCAGGGATCATTGTCGCGGCATTGTTGTTTGGTGCGCTATACCAAGGTGGCACCGAGTTGCAGTTTGAAATGCCGAGTCTGAACCCTGAATTGATCATGGTGATCCAAGGGCTAGTGATTTTCTTCACTGGGGCATTGGATAGGTTGATTCGTAAACCGGTTGAAGGTTTCTTCGTGCGTCGTGCGTCAAACAGAGAGGAGACAGCCAATGGAAATGTTTAACTGGATACTCTCTTCTGCCGATTCCACATTGCGTTTAGCTGTGCCGCTTATCTTCGCGGCAATGGCGGGGATATTTTCTGAGCGCGCGGGCGTGGTAGACATTGGCCTTGAAGGCAAAATGTTGTTCTCTGCGTTTGTTGCGGCGGCGGTTTCTTATGTGACGGGTAACCCTTGGTTGGGCCTAACGGCGGCTATTTTGGGCTCAATGTTGCTGGCGCTTGTTCATGGCTATGCATCGATCACTCAAAAAGGCGACCAGATCATTTCTGGTCTTGCGGTGAATTTCTTCGCCTCGGGGATGACCATTACACTAGGCCACGCTTGGTTCGAGCGCGGCGGGCAAACTCCGTCTCTAAGCAGTGAGCAACGCTTTTTGCCAACCCAACTGCCGGGTGCTGAATGGTTAGGTGATGCCGTCCCCGTGTTGGGGCCTTTCTATCGCGATGTAGTGTCTGGGCACAATGTGCTGGTGTACTTGGCGTTTGTTGCCGTTATCGTCACGTGGTGGGTATTGTTTAGAAGCCGCTTTGGTTTACGCTTGCGAGCGGTTGGCGAAGAGCCAAATGCCATTGATACCGCAGGAATATCCGTGGTTTGGCTTCGCTATCGTGCCGTGCTCATTGCTGGTTTACTCTGTGGTTTAGCAGGTGCGTATTTATCAACGGCACAGAATGCGGCGTTTGGTAAAGAAATGACGGCGGGGCAAGGCTATATTGCGTTGGCAGCGGTCATCTTTGGCAAATGGCAACCAAGGAATGCACTTCTTGCTTGCTTGTTGTTTGGCTTTTTGTCCGCATTGGAAACGCGTATGCAGGGTGTCGATATTCCGTTTATTGGCGTATTACCGACTCAAGTGTTCTCAGCTCTGCCATACGTGTTGACCGTGGTGCTACTGGCTGGCTTTATCGGTAAAGCTGTTGCGCCAAAAGCCATCGGGAAACCTTACGAGAAAGAGCGTTAACGTTCTTTCTCGTTGGGACTCAAGGTGCTGTTAATCTGGCGCCTTGAGTCGTCTGGCTTGTTCATTTCTTCTGCATCCATTCATGATCATCCCTATATTTATCTCTTCATTTAGCAAGACTGGCGTTCGCCATGCCAATCAAATAAAAACAAGTTACCAACGCGCACGGTAGGTGCGGTGACAGCCTCTACATGTACTTTGTGCTTCTTCTATACCGCTTTCAGCGCCATTGGCGTTTTGCTCTTTTGTCGATTGATAAAGCGCTTGAAAACCTGCATCCATTTCAATGAGCAGCTGATTGAATTTCTCGGGTTTTGCCCATACTGCTTCTTGCGCCTTACTTGTTGCTTGGCTGCCAGAAGGAAACAAAGTAAACAACGATTGGCTGTGAGAATTTAGTTCAGCACTGACAGACTCCAGCGCTGGCCAGTCAGTATTGTCACCATCAATCAGCTGCTCCGCTTTCTCTGCCAGTATTCCTATTTCTACGAATGCTTGCTGTCTTGTCTCTATTTGTGCTGAGTAATCTTGTCCATTGACCAGCATTGGAACAAAGCAAGTTAGGCTGACGATCAATCGTTTCATCGGGTCACTCTCATATCGGTATTAAGGGGTCATATATTTGAGGAGTGAATTTACACCGCAATAGTTGCAATAGCAACTGTTGCGGTGTAAATTCCCGTTCATTGAAGTGAGTCAACCTTATTGAGAGCAATGAAATGAAAGTTTGGGATCTATCAACTCGCCTATATCACTGGGCTCAAGCGTTGTTGTTTGTCGCGTTAACGTTGTCGGGTTTTTCTGGAAATGGCCCTCATGTCCAGTTGGGTTTGGCAATCACGACACTCATCATTTGGCGTATGATTTGGGGGTTTGTGGGCAGCGAAACCAGCCGCTTCAAACAGTTTGTGCGTTCGCCAAAGCATGTTGTGAACTACTTAAAGGGACGAGAGAAGATCAAGCCTGGCCATAATCCGGCTGGGGGATGGATGGTGATTAGCTTAGTTTTCGCGCTGTTCCTACAATGCATTTCTGGTCTAGCACTGACAGGTTTTTTTGATGCATTGCCTTATGCGGATCTCGTGCTAACAGACACGGTTTTCTATTGGCTAGAAGTGGTGCATGTTCAACTTGCTCATCTATTACCTGCGTTGGTTTTTGTGCATGTGGGCGCCATTCTCGTTTATAAATTTCGTTCGAAGCCGCTTACTTGGGCAATGGTGACGGGCAGACAAAAACACCTAAGTGCATCACAAGCCGTCATTTTTGTTTCCCAATGGCGTGCATTGTTGATGTTAGTGTTGGCAACATCAGTTACCATGGGAATAGTTGCGTTAGCATGAATGTGAGTAATAAATGAAGAAGGAATTCGATAGGCAGCGCAGTTTTGGCTGGTTAGTCAATGTTGTTGCAAATGACGCGTCAAAAACCTTTGATAATGAATTGAAGAAGCACGGTTTGACCGTGGCATTGTGGCCCACCCTGATGTGCTTGTGGGAAGAAGAAGGCGTCACTCAACGTGATATTGCCGCTAAATCCAAAGTTGAAAACTCCACGACAACAAGAACATTGGACAAACTGGAAGCGCTTGGATTAGTGGAACGTCAGGCTGACCCAAATAGCCGCCGCTCATTTCGCATTTATCTCACTGACAAGGGTAGGGAGATACAGCATGAATTGTTGCCGATCCCAGCCGCTATTAATCAAAAGACCCTCGAAGTCTTGAGCGTCGATGAGCGTAAGGAAATGATTCGTCTGCTACAAAAATTGGTCGACAAGATTTAAGTATGTTCTGATGAACACATAGATCTAGGGTTAGAAGCAAAGACAGAAAAAAGAGAAGGGGCCAAATGGCCTCTTCTCTTTGTCTTTTGTATTTGAATTTTGTCTTTAGATTTTGTTCTGATGCAGTATCTCAACACAAGGTTGTCACCTTGCGCCGTTATCCATCGAGCTTACTAGATGCCTTTTTGCCGACAAAATATCCGGCACAGAAAATCGCCACAAACACAACGCCGCCGAGCACATAAGCTAAGGCTTCAGGTGCGCCCAAACCAAATGCAAACGCAAAGCTAATACCGTGAAAGGCTTCTTTTAGCCATTCGGTTGCTGGCGAGTTGGTACTCATACCTATCATGGCGACAAAGATGAGAAGGGCGATTAGGCCGACTTTCAAACCGACGAGGGTGGAACGTTGCATAAATGGCTCCCGCTAAAATAACGGGGCCATTATACGGCATGTTGAGCCTTTAGAGGCATTGAGCAAGTTGGCCTTTTTTGGTTGCTGCGATCACACACCCTCGCTCACTGTCAGTGGCGGATTTGCACTGTCCCATTAATTCGCCCGCTGAAGGTGCCATCGCTCCAAGTACTTTCTGAGCATGGCTGACCACTTTACTGCATTGGCTGACGGGAATAGGGTCGTAGTCTGTGCATGCGGTTAGGCCGAATGCGAGTAGGGCAATAAACGAAGATTTTGCAGCGAATTTGGTCAATGACATGAGTCCTTCCTTTAATAGTTTGCTCACAGATAAGGGTAGGAGAGGTGTCTTATAAATGCGAAATTGGAGTGTGCAGATAACAAAACAGGCGCGTGATGCGCCTGTTTTCTCGGGACGGAAATCGGCGATTAATCGCCAATAAATCCACCGGTTTGATGCTGCCATAACTGGGCATAAATGCCGCCGCTAGCAATCAATTCTTGGTGTGTGCCTTGTTCTGCTATTTCGCCGTTATCCAGCACGATTAAGCGATCCATTGCAGCAATCGTTGATAAGCGGTGCGCAATCGCAATCACCGTTTTTCCTTGCATCAATTCATACAAGCTTTCTTGAATTGCGGCTTCGACCTCTGAATCCAATGCTGATGTCGCTTCATCCAAAATCAAAATTGGCGCATCTTTGAGTAGAACACGAGAAATTGCGACGCGTTGGCGTTGGCCGCCGGACAGTTTCACTCCGCGCTCACCCACTTGAGAATCGTAGCCGTGATTGCCATGCGTGTCGTTTAGCTGCTCAATAAAGTCATGGGCATGCGCTTTCTTACTCGCTTCTAACATCGCGGCTTCGCCAGCATCGGGGTTGCCATACAAGATGTTGTCACGGATAGAGCGGTGCAGCAACGACGTATCTTGCGTCACCATACCGATGTTTGCGCGGAGAGAGTCTTGGGTGACGGCGGAAACGTTTTGGCCGTCGATAAGAATTTCACCGCCTTCCACATCGTGAAAACGCATCAACAGATTTACCAGCGTAGATTTACCTGCGCCGGAACGCCCAACAAGCCCCACTTTTTCGCCAGGCTTAATGTTTAGGTTGAGCTTTTCAATCACGCCTTTGTCTTCCCCATAATGGAAGCTAACGTTTTGAAACGCTATTTCGCCTTTCGGTACAGCAAGGGTTGGGGCGTTGGGAGCATCTGACACATCAACGGGCTTAGACAAGGTTTCCATACCATCGACAACAGTACCGATGTTTTCGAACAGAGAGCCAATTTCCCACATGATCCATTTCGACATGCCATTGATGCGTAACGCCAGACTCACAGCAATGGCAATCGCGCCAATGGTGATTGCGGAATCCAACCACAACCAAATGGATATCGCACTAATGGCAAACACCAATGCATAGTTGATAATTTCGACCGCGATGTTAAAGCCTGTTGCGAGACGCATTTGACGGTAAACCGTGTCGAGAAAGGTATCCATTCCTTCTTCTGCATACTCAGTTTCGCGTTCGGTGTGAGAGAAGAGCTTTACCGTCGCGATGTTGGTGTAGCTGTCGACAATACGGCCTGTCATCAGAGAGCGGGCATCAGCCTGTTCAGTAGAAACGGCTTTTAGTCGAGGGACGAAGTACATTTGAATACCAATGTATGCCAAGAGCCAGATAAGCAAAGGCACCACCAAACGCATATCAGCTTGACCAACCATCACCAGCATGGTGGTGAAGTAGACCCCGATGTATACCGCGACATCGAGCAGTTTCATGACAGTTTCGCGAATCGATAGGGCGGTTTGCATAACCTTGGTGGCTATGCGACCCGCAAAATCGTTTTGGTAGAAACCGATACTTTGTTTGAGTAAGTAGCGATGCGCCGACCAGCGAATGGACATCGGATAGTTGCCCAGCAGGGTTTGATGCAACACCAAAGAGTGCAGCGAGACGAGCAATGGCATGACAATTAATACCAGAATGCCCATACCGACCAAGGTATCGCCTTCTTGGGCCAAGAACGTCGATTTGTCTTGATGGGTAAGCCAGTCGACCAGTTGTCCCATAAAACCAAAGAGAGAAACTTCTGCAATGGCAATCAGCGCAGTAAGAAATGACATGGCAACCAAGGGCTTCTCAAAACCTTTGGTGTAATGGCGGCAAAAAGCGAGTAAGCCTTTCGGCGGCTGCTGAGGTTGTTCAGGCGGAAATGCGCGTGTAAATCGCTCAAAGAGTTTGTAGATCATGGAACCTTCGATATACGAAAAAGGAATTGGCGATAGGGAGTTATCGTCAAAAGACACCCTATGATACGACTGTGCGCTCAGGAATAGCACTCAAATTGTATGAATTTTCGTTCAGTTTAAGATTCAACTCGCTTAAGTGGTGACCGAATTCGGGGTGCGAAAGTCATATGAGACAGCGGGATAAGACGTTCTTGTTCAGGGTGTGGCGAGTGCTAAAGGGGTTTAGGCATCAAAAAGAAAGCCGGCTGATTCAGCCGGCTTTAAGGTTTATGTGTTGGTCATATGGTTATGTGGTGATTAACCACACACCTTAGCCCAGCTACCGTCGCTTCCTGGAACAGACGCTGTCCACCAGTTGGCTTGGTACACTTTGCCGTCATTAACAACTTGGTCGCCAGCATTGGCATGGCTTGGATTACCCTGCCAGTCAGTTTGTGGAAAGTCAGGGTAAACGCTTAGACCCGTCGTATCACAAGTGCCTGGGTTCGGGTTGCCTGGATCTGTTGGGCCAGTAGAGCCTGACAGGTCAGCCAGAGGCAGATCGCTGTATTCAAACGCGAAGGCATAGTCGACACCGTTAACGTTCACGGTGTAGTTAGCTGGACCAGAGATTGGGAGGTAGTAAACCATATCCAATTCGTAGCTCGCGCCGGCTGGTAGTGCTTTCCATGCTGGCAACGAGAATGCTGCACGGTGCATGTTACCTTCAAGACCACCAATGTTGTTTGCTTTGGTATGACCCGAAGCAATCACTTTCAGACCGCCACCAGATTGATCTTTTGCATTGTCCGGTGCAGAGGTTGGAATATCGAATTGGAATTCCGTTCCGCCCGGCAGATCAGTACCAGTGTTGTTGGTGAAGGTGATTTTAGGGTTGATAGGGTAGTTCTGATCACCCACTTTGAAGCCACCGACCGAAACAGTGATGTCCACAGCTTCTAACGGCATAGGTGTGTCAGACAGTTTGTTACCATACGGTGTTGCTGCTGCAAACTTGTCGTAGATGGCTTTCGTCATGGTGTTACCCATGTGGTATTCACCATTACCCGTCTTACACGCGTTCTCGGTTGCATCGACAACGTCAGTACGGTTGCCGCTCGCATCTAGTTGGTAACATGCGTAGTCACCTGCCAGTTCCCAGAACATGATACCGCCGATACCTTTGTCGATAACGTAGTCAGATTTCACGCTGACAGACGCTTCGTCTTCAGTAGACAGGAACACGCCTTTCTCAGCATTCCACAACCATGGTGCAACTGCGACAGCATCGTAGTTACGCTCGTATTTACCAACTAGCTTGTCTTGCGGATCGTTTACAGGATCAAGTTTGTACGCTGACGCATAAGAACCGAATACACCGTTCTCAAGGTTCTTAGCGTGCCACATTGGGTTAGAACCTGCGCCCATTTCGTAGCCTTTCGGATCAGTATCGTGCCACATGTTGTCGATACCAATTGCGCCGTTACCACAGTTGTTCTTCTCACCTTCGCCCGTGCCAGGTTGACACTCAGCTTGGTTTGGAAGCGCCGCTTTGCCCCACAGACCGTTCTCACCGCCTGTGACACCTTGCCAACCACGGGTGTAGTAAGGAACACCAATGTTGATACGACCAGCAGGCATTGAACCGCGGAAGTAGTGGTATGCCCAGTCAGTGTTCAGGTAGCCCATGCCGCCATATTGGCTAGTGCCATAGACGTTCCATGCTGCCAACTCTGAGTCTTTACCTGTATCAAATAGAGCCGCGTTGTGACCAACGTGATCATTCCAAGCACCGTGCAAGTCATACGTCATGATGTTGACGTAATCGAGGTACTTAGTGACATCAAAGGTTTCCATGCCGCGTAGCAGGTAGCCAGAAGATGGCGCTGCGATAGTCAGCATGTAGTGCTGGCTGTCTTGCTCAGACGCAATGTCGACTTTCTCACGCAGTACGCGCATTAGCTCTTGATATGATGCCCATAGGTAAGCACGACGTGGTTCCATGAAGTCTTTGTCGTATGGGTTACCTGCACCTGCCATTGAGGTTGGGTACTCATAGTCGATATCCAGACCGTCGAATTGATATTGACGCATCATTTCAACAGCAGAATCTGCAAACTTCTGGATGCCAGCATGGTTGATAGAACCATCGGCATTGGTTGTCATGGTGTAGAAGCCACCATCTGCAACACGGTTGCCATCGTTGCCGAAGTGACCACCAGTTTCAGCCCAACCACCGATAGAAATCAGTGTTTTAACATCGTGTTTTTTCTTGTAGGTAGCAAGTGCACCGAAGTGGCCTTTAAAGCCTAGTGCTGGATCGATTTCAACATCAGCCCATTCCTTACCCACAGCGGCATTGCTTGGGTCGTTCACATCACCGACGTTAACTTTACCGTCAGAGCCAATGCTCACGAATGCATAGTTAATGTGCGTTAGTTCTTCCCAAGGAATGTCATTCACAAGGTAAGCGGCTTGTGGGTCATCGCCCGAACGCCAGCTTGTGAAGTAACCGATGATACGACGAGGGTGGTCAGCACCCATGTCTTCACGGCCTTCTGAATCGTAAATTGTACAGTAAGGTACGTTCACGCCAGGAGTTTGGTACAAACCTTCAGGGCGACAGTTAGACACGGTAGGCGCGCCAGTTACGTTAACCGTGATCAAAGCAGAATCGGTTGATGCGCCTTTGTTATCAGTCGCTTTCGCGTAAACAGAGACATTGCCAACTTTGTTCGCTGTCCAATCAAACGTAAACGGTGCTGCTGCTTTAGAGCCAATCAACTGACCCGCAGCATAGAAATCGACTTTCGCCACAGAGCCATCGGTATCGGCGGCATCCGCAGTCAGGGTAACAACCGCACCTTGGTCAACGGTTGTTGCAGAAGGTAGGACTGAAACTGTTGGTGGGTTGTTACCTGGTTCAACGGTGCCCGCTTCAACGGTAACGCTAAGTGCCGTTGATTCAGTTACTGCACCTTTATCGTCGGTTGCTTTAACCGTAATGGTGTGAAGACCTTCCGCAGCGGTCCAAGCCATAGAGTAAGGAGCTGTGCTGTCGGTGCCGACAGATGCGCCATCAACGAAGAACTCTACGCTGGTGACCGTACCGTCAGCATCTGCTGCAGAAGCGCGCAGCGTGACGCTGTCGCCGGTCGTGATTTTGTCACTAGCACTTGGAGCGTCGATTGACGCGGTAGGAAGTTGATTTTTCGGTGGATCGACAGGTCCGCCCGTATCGCACTGATCAATGACTTTCCACTCTTGGTACTGACCGGAAGACGTTTTTGGGTTGTTACCCATTGTCCACCAGTTAGCCTTATATACAGTGTTATCTTGCTGGACAGTAGAACCGCCACCGTAGGCCGCACTATCTTTCCATTCTTCAATATTTGAACAATCGGTTGCTGCTTGCGCGTTGAAAGCAAACATACACGCGACGGCGACTGCCGACATCGTGAAGCCTTTGCTCTTGCGTGACACATCCATTGGAATTACCTCGAAAATTGAAACTACTTATTGATTTATTTGTAATTAACGCAACTTAAATCGCGTAATAAATAAAGTAGGACAGTTGCATTTATGAGACACGGTGGTTTTTGTGAGTTTTAGATCTCTAGTCCGTAACTGGAAAAAAAAGCTGTTCGCTTCTAGTACTGATTCACAATTTCAACTGACACACATTCATCAAATGCATGAATTTTGTGCGTTGAATATTTGCTCAATAATGTTTTTGGGTAGACCAATGTCTAATAACGATTGTCGACAATCTTGCTTGATAAACTCATCATTTGCGGCTAATAATTAACCAAACAATAAATGTTGTCGACAATGTGGTGTTTTATGCGAGTGGGTGCTTAAACACATTGTCGACAGGCAAGGAATTGCACAATGAAAGATGTCACCAAATCAGAAGGGATGACCGAATGGCTAATAGAGGCCATCGTCAGTGGCAAATTTGCTTCGGGTAGCAAGATCTCTGAGCCTGAGTTATCGCGAGAGCTAGGTGTAAGCCGCGGCCCGTTACGGGAAGCCATGATGCGATTGGAATCCATGGGGTTGGTCGAGCGCGTACCGCATGTTGGTGCAAGGGTGGTGGCAATCAGCGCCGCTCAGCTTTCCGAGATTTACGCCGTGCGAGAAGCATTGGAAGGCATGGCAATACGACAGGCCTGCATGAATATCACCGCTTCAGAGATTGAAGCGCTTAAATCCTTATTACACCGTCATCAGCAGCATATCGATGATGTTGATGGCGCAACTTACTTTCATCAGCAAGGTGATTTCGATTTTCACTATCGGATCATTCAAGCCAGTAGAAACGACAAATTAATCAGTTTGTTATGCGACGAACTTTACCACTTGGTTCGTATGTATCGCACTCAATCAACACGGACTCAATCTCGCCCAGAGCGTGCACTAGACGAACATATTCAGATACTCAACGCATTAGAAGAGCGAGATGCAGAGCTGGCGGAAATGTTGATGCGAAGACACATTCGCCGCAGTGGGGAATTGGCCGCGAAGCAACTTAATTCAGACAGGGAGAAAGCCTCATGAGCGCAGGGAAAATGTTCCGCGAAGCCGTTGCAAATAGCAGACCATTACAAGTCATGGGTACGATCAATGCGTACACCGCCATGCTAGCGGAGCAAACGGGACATCAGGCCATTTACCTTTCTGGTGGCGGTGTGGCGAATGCCTCGTTTGGTTTACCCGATTTGGGGATCACCACACTCAATGATGTTGTAGAAGATGCTCGTCGTATCACAGATGCTTCGAGCCTTCCGCTACTGGTGGATATTGATACCGGTTTCGGTGGGGCATTCAGCATTGCGCGAACGGTTCGAGAAATGGAGCGAGCGGGTGTGGCGGCAGTGCATATCGAAGACCAAGTGTCACAAAAACGCTGTGGTCACCGTCCAAACAAAGCCATTGTTAGCCAATCTGAAATGGTCGACCGAGTGAAAGCCGCGGTCGATGCTAGAACGGATCCCAATTTCGTGATCATGGCGCGAACCGATGCGTTGGCGGTTGAAGGCATCGATTCCGCGTTAGAGCGAGCGCACGCTTGTGTCGAAGCGGGGGCTGACATGATTTTCCCAGAAGCCATTAATACCCTCGATCAGTACCGAATTTTCACCCAATCCCTGAATGTTCCTGTGTTGGCAAACATTACGGAGTTTGGTCAAACCCCGCTGTTTTCTGTGAGTGAGTTGGATGAAGTCGGGGTCGATCTTGTGCTTTATCCTCTTTCGGCATTCCGTGCCATGAATCAGGCGGCATTGAACGTTTACCAACAAGTGAAAAAAGACGGCCATCAACGCAACGTGGTCGACACCATGCAAACCCGAGAGGAGCTATATCGCTACCTCGGCTATCACAACTACGAACAGCAACTCGATAAGCTGTTTGCCGATAAAGAATAGTCCTGACCATCGTCAGGCAATGTGAAAGATCTGAAAACGAAAGGAAAGCAATAAAAACAATGAACTAGTCAATGACAAGGAGCAGGACATGCCGGACAAGAACAAGCCGTTGGGCGGAGAAGGTTTACGTGGTCAAAGTGCGGGCAGCACGGCGCTGTGTACGGTCGGAAAGACAGGTACGGGTTTAACCTACCGAGGTTATGACATTACCGATCTTGCCCATCATGCGGAGTTTGAAGAAGTCGCGTATCTCCTGTTAAAAGGGCACTTACCGAATGCCAAAGCCTTGAGTGACTACAAAAGAACGTTGGTTGCAAAAAGAGGGTTGCCGGAAGCGCTGCGAACTGTGCTTGAGAATATACCAGCTGATGCGCACCCCATGGATGTGATGCGAACAGGCTGCTCGATGCTGGGTAATCTGGATACGGAACTCGACTTCTCAGAGCAATCCGATAAATCCGATACGATTCTGGCGCATCTACCCGCCATCATCTGTTACTGGTATCGCTTCTCCCATCATGGTGTTCGCATTGATACCGCAATCAGTGACCAAGACACTATCGCTGGCTACTTCCTCGATATGCTATCTGACGACACGCCGACCGAGTTACATACTCGTGTTATGCATTGTTCGCTCGTGCTTTATGCAGAACACGAATTTAATGCCTCAACATTTGCCGCACGCGTTTGTGCATCAACCTTATCTGACATCCATTCTTGTGTAACGGCGGCCATTGGCACCTTGCGCGGCCCTTTGCACGGTGGTGCGAACGAAGCGGCAATGGACATGATCGAACATTGGGCATCTCCGGATGAAGCCGAAACCAAGCTCATGGGGATGCTGGCAAACAAAGAAAAAGTCATGGGCTTTGGACATGCCATTTATCGCGAATCTGATCCGCGTAATGCGCTGATCAAAGCGTGGTCAAAACAGCTATCTGCTTCAGCGCCAGATGCCATGCTGTATGACGTATCTGAGCGCGTCGAGCAGGTCATGAAACGCGAGAAAGACTTGTTCCCTAATGCCGATTTCTTCCATGCATCGGCGTACCACTTCATGGGAATTCCTACCAAATTGTTTACCCCTATTTTCGTAATGAGTCGCGTCACTGGTTGGTGTGCACATGTATTCGAACAACGCGAAAATAACCGAATTATAAGACCGAGTGCTGATTACGTTGGGCCAGAGCATCAAGACTGGCTACCCATCGAAAAACGCCAATAACTGATTAAGGGAAGGAACCGAAACATGTCAATGAATGTCGATGTAAACCAACGTCCAGAGCCTGATGCGCTACTTCAAAACATTGCTGACTATGTGTGTGATAAAGAGATCACCTCGGCAGAAGCCTACAACACGGCACGTAACTGCTTGATGGACACCTTAGGCTGTGGGTTATTGGCGCTGCGTTTCCCTGAGTGCACCAAACATATGGGGCCGCTTGTACCGGGAACGACGGTCAGAAACGGTGCACGTGTGCCGGGCACTTCTCACGAACTTGACCCGATCACTGCCGCCTTCAACATTGGCTGTATGATTCGCTGGCTCGATTTTAACGACACTTGGCTGGCCGCAGAGTGGGGGCATCCGTCTGATAACCTCGGCGGTATTCTGGCGACCGCCGATTACTTAAGCCGTGTTGCCGTGTCAGAAGGGAAATCGGCGTTGACCATGGAAGATGTTCTGACGGCGATGATCAAAGCGCACGAAATCCAAGGCGTATTGGCGTTGGAGAACAGCTATAACCGAGTCGGCTTGGACCACGTTCTACTGGTTCGCGTTGCATCAACAGGCGTGGTTACGCGCATGTTAGGTGGTAGTCGCGACCAAGTGATTGATGCGCTCTCACAAGCATGGGTCGATGGCTGCGCGCTGCGTACCTACCGTCATGCACCTAATGCGGGCTCTCGCAAATCTTGGGCAGCGGGTGACGCAACCTCTCGCGCCGTGAGATTGGCGATGATCACCATGAAGGGTGAGATGGGGCAACCATCGGTGCTGACCGCAGAAAAATGGGGCTTCTATGACGTTCTGTTTAAAGGTGAGTCATTTCGCGTGAACCAAGCGTTCGATACATACGTGATGGAAAATGTGTTGTTCAAGATTTCATTCCCTGCTGAGTTTCATTCGCAAACGGCGGTTGAATGCGCCGTGACGCTGCATCCAGAAGTGGCAAACCGTCTCGATGAGATTGAGCGTATCGAAGTGACTACTCATGAATCAGCCATTCGTATCATTTCGAAAGTCGGTGATTTGGCGAACCCCGCTGATCGCGATCATTGCCTGCAATACATGATTGCCGTGCCTCTTATCTACGGTGACTTGGTGGCAGAGCACTATGAAGATAGCTTTCATCGCGGTGACAGTCGCATTGATGTGCTGCGCGACAAGATGACGATTGTTGAAGATAAGCGCTACAGCGAGGACTATTTGGATGCCGACAAGCGCTCAATTGCCAATGCTATTCAGATATTCTTCAATGATGGAACATCGACAGAAAAGGTGGAAGTGGAGTATCCGATTGGGCATCGCCGCCGCCGCGAAGAAGGCATTCCAGTGCTTGAACAGAAGTTCAAACGCAACCTGCTAACACGCTTCCCTGCAGCACAGGCCGAAAGAATTTACGCACTGTGTTTAGACCAAGACACGTTAATGAAGACGCCGGTGAACAGCTTCATGGAGATGTTTACCATTAATTAGTGTTTCAACGACAAGTCAGTATAAGGCTTGAGAAACGGCAGTTACTTGGCAGCGAGCAATGACGTCCGCTTGCTGCCAAGCTTTTTCCCTCACCGAATGCACTTTGCATTTCATGGCGCGGGCATAAAGGCAAACCTCAGCAAGAGCAAACCTCAGCAAGAGGCAAGGAGCATGACTATGTCAGCCTATCAAAACGCCTATCAAGAATCCGTTAACGACCCTGAAGCTTTCTGGCTTCAACAATCAACGAACATTCAGTGGCTTACACCGCCAACTAAAGCACTCGAAAATGATGCGAATGGGATAGAACGCTGGTTTCCTGATGGTGAACTCAATACGTCTTATCTCGCACTGGATTATCACGTGGAAAATGGGCGAGGTGATCAAACCGCGCTGATTTATGACTCCCCTGTAACGGGCAAGAAAGTGCAATACAGTTATTCCGTGCTTCGTGATCAAGTGGCGAAATGCGCAGGCATGCTCGCGGAGCTTGGGGTCACTAAAGGCGATCGTGTCGTGATTTACATGCCCATGATCCCACAAGCCGCGATTTCGATGCTGGCTTGCGCGAGGTTGGGCGCGATTCATTCCGTGGTTTTTGGCGGATTTGCCCCCAATGAGTTGGCCGTCAGGCTTGAAGATGCTGAACCCAAAGTTCTACTAACTGCATCATGCGGCATTGAAGTGTGCAAGGTGATCCCTTACAAGCCTATGGTTGACCAAGCGGTGATGGACAGCCGTTGGAAGCCAGACACGGTTGTTGTTTACCAAAGGCCTGAGCAACCCGCCGCGCTTGATCATGAACGCGATGCAGATTGGGCGACACTGTTT
Source organism: Enterovibrio calviensis DSM 14347 (assembly GCF_000621165.1). Classification (GTDB taxonomy): domain Bacteria; phylum Pseudomonadota; class Gammaproteobacteria; order Enterobacterales; family Vibrionaceae; genus Enterovibrio; species Enterovibrio calviensis. The sequence goes on from NZ_JHZA01000010.1 coordinate 114,632, forward strand.
GAGCGTGCAGCGCCTCATGATTGTGTTCCCGTTCAATCGACCGATCCTTTGTACATTCTCTATACGTCAGGCACGACGGGAAAACCAAAAGGTGTGGTGCGTGACAATGGAGGGCACGCTGTAGCGATGAAATACAGCATGTCGACCGTGTACAACGTTGAGCCGGGGGAAGTGTATTGGGCGGCGTCTGATGTGGGTTGGGTGGTCGGGCATTCCTACATTGTTTATGCCCCGCTGATTCACGGCTGTACCACGATCATGTTCGAGGGAAAGCCAGTTAGAACGCCAGATCCGGGCGCTTTTTGGCGGGTATGTGATGAGTACAATGTTTCGGTCTTGTTTTCAGCACCTACAGCGTTTCGGGCCATCAAAAAAGAAGACCCTGAAGGCAAACTGATTGCCGATTATCCGATGGCATCACTGCGCAGTATTTTTATGGCAGGTGAGCGTTTAGACCCGCCAACATTGGAATGGGTTGAATTGCACACAGGCCGACCCGTGATTGATCACTGGTGGCAAACAGAAACGGGGTGGGCGATATCGTGCAATCCGTTGGGGCTTGAGGAGTTTATCACCAAGCCCGGTTCCTCGACCATGCCAACGCCGGGGTTCAACGTGAAGATCCTCAATGAACTTGGCGAATCTGTTGTCGCGAACCAACAAGGCTATATTGCCATTCAACGGCCCTTACCGCCGAGTTGCTTGTCCACGATATGGCGAAACCACGATCGCTTTGAATCTGGCTATTTGCAGCAATTCTCTGGGTACTATGTTTCGGGGGATGGCGGCTACATGGACGAAGATGGCTACTTGTTTGTGATGGGGCGCATTGATGACGTGATCAATGTGTCCGGCCATCGGCTTTCAACAGGGGAAATGGAAGAAGTGGTGGGCGCACATGATGCGGTCGCAGAATGTGCCGTGGTTGGGGTCTATGATGAACTCAAAGGCCAGCTACCGCTTGGCTTAGTTGTGCTAAAAGACGGTTACTATTCACATGATGGCGATATCGAAAAAGCGTTAGTGGCCAAAGTACGCAATGAAATAGGGCCGGTCGCTTGCTTCAATCGAGCAATCATCGTTGATAGGTTGCCGAAAACACGGTCTGGAAAAATTCTTCGCCGCATTATCCGCCAGATAGCTGATGGAGAAAGTTACGTTGTACCGTCAACCATTGATGACCCAGCGAGTCTCGATGATATAAGCCGCATGCTGTCAGAGTAAGTTTTGCTTACTGCAATAGGCGTATGTAGATATGTTGCGGCAGTAAAAAGGCCACCTGATTTAGGTGGCCTTTTTGATGTTATTGCGTGTTCACGTAGGCTTTGAACTTCGCCTTGGTCTCTGGGCTGGCTTTTTGGAACCAGTAGTGAAGTTGATATTCAACTTCATCAATCGACGCACTGTCATTCAGTACCACTTTCGCACCGCGTGACGCTGGCGTAGAAGGAGCGACTGTTGCCGCTGCTGTCAGTTGAAGCGATGCGGATTCATCCGTTTGATTGAAGCGAGAAAGTTCCGCCACGTAGTCGCGGCTCAACTGAAAGCCACTTTTCATTAGCTTGTTTTGTTCAAAAGCGATTGGCGTGTCTTCAGCATCAATCAATTGAAACGTTGGGTCGTCGTTGAATTCACGAACCTGACGCTTGTTCTTGATTTTAGGGAAAACAAAATAGACGTCTTCATCGTTGGCATTAAATGTCGCAACCAGAACATCTGATTTAGCGAACGAAATATCTTTGCCTTCTTCGAAGCTCTCAACGAAACGGAATGCGATTTGTTGAGTGCCGTTCTCCAAAACCACTGGGTCTTGGCCGCCAAACATGGTTGTTTTATGTGATTGGCCATTATATGCCAACAACTCCACGTTATCGTCGACGTGCAATGTGACGCTCGCCATCACAGACATTGGCAGCAATGCTGACAGTAAGGACGCAATAATAGGCGTTCTTTTCATCGTGTTCCCCTAAATAATTCAAAAAGGCCCACGAAAAAAGGGTAGGCCAAAATGTGTATACCCAAGCAACCTGAGTCCTGCAATTTCAGGTTGCTTGGTTCTTGTTTATTTTACGTAACAGGCGAAACCTTTCAGGTAGAAGCCTTCTGGGTAGGCGCTATCTAGTGGGTGGTCGGCTGCTTGTTCAAAACGTTCAATAAATTGAACTTGACGGTGCGCATCTAGGGCGGCATCCGCAACGATTTTTTGGAACAGTGAGTTATCCATCAAGCCAGAGCAAGAGTAAGTCAGTAACGTCCCGCCCGGTTTCAAGATCTGCATCGCTAGCATGTTGATGTCTTTGTATCCGCGGCATGCGCCGGTCAATTGTGACTTAGACTCAGCAAACTTTGGTGGATCCATGATCACGACATCGAACAGCTCGCCGCTGTCACGATATTCACGTAGCAACTTAAACACATCTGCATTCACGAATTGCGCTTTTGACATGTCGTAGCCGTTCATTTCGGCGTTAGCTTTTGCAATGTCCAATGCCGGTTGTGACACGTCGACATTGATCACTTCTGACGCGCCGCCTTTGAGTGCGTACAAGCCAAAACCACCGGTGTAGCAGAAGCAGTTAAGTACACGTTTACCATTCACATATTTCACTGATGCTTCACGGCTGTCGCGTTGGTCCAAGTAGAAACCCGTTTTGTGACCGCCAGTGATATCAACACTGATTTTCACGCCGTTTTCTTCAATGACCAATGATGCTGGTGGCATCTCGCCGTGAAGAACGCCTGTACGTTCTTTCAAACCTTCCTTCTTACGAACAGACACATCAGAACGTTCGTAAATGCTGCATGCTGGGTATAGTTCGACAATTGCATCAACAAGGTTTTGTTTCTGCGCTTCAGCGCCAGCGCTGAGTAGCTGACAAACCATGAAGTCTTCATAGCGGTCAATGGTGATACCTGGCAGGCCATCAGACTCTGCTGCAATCAAACGGTAACCCGTTAGACCATCACGAGTGGCTAAGGTATCGCGAAGACCTTGTGCTTCTTGTAGGCGTTTTTTGAAGAAAGCGACATCGATTTCTTCTTGCTCAAATGACCAGACGCGAACACGGATCTGAGAATTAGGAGAAAACGCACCACGGGCAAGCCACTGGCCTTGATGATCATACACATCCACTGTTTGACCGAGAGAAGGCTTACCTTCAACACGTTGAATGCCACGAGAGAAAATCCATGGGTGGCGACGGCGAAGTGATTTTTCACGGCCTTTAACCAGGTAAACAGACGGATTCATTGGTTTTTCCTAAAATTCTAAAGTCTGGCTGGCCGCAATAGCATACAGCGGCCTATAAATTGGTGGGTATTGTCAGAGAAGAAGGGCAAGAATGCAAACAGCCGCTGGCATTGCGGCTGTTTTTTCTTTGTTATTTTCTTCGTTTTATTCGGTGCGAAGACCATCAACCAATGAAGTGAGGCTGCTCGATTGCTTTTGCAGATGTGTCACGTCATTCGCGGTCTGCTGGATCATCTCGCTGACTTGCCATGCTTGCTGGCGAACACGTTCAACATCGGATGAAATCGTACCTGCAACGCTGCCTTGTTGGTTAGCTGCGGTGGCGATCTCGGTGCTGCGGTCAGTAATACGTTGGCTACGCTCAGAGATATTGCCAATTTCAATGTCGATATTGTGCATTAACGACTCGCTTGCCGCTGCATTGTCGACCGTTCCTTGCATCACACCACGTAGGTGGGCGGTGTTGCTTTCCAAATCTTGAATCATGCGTTGGATTTCAACGGTCGCTTGCTGTGTGCGTCCAGCCAGTGTGCGCACTTCGTCTGCAACCACCGCGAAACCGCGACCTTGCTCTCCGGCACGTGCCGCTTCAATCGCCGCGTTTAACGCAAGTAGGTTCGTTTGTTCTGAAATGGCGCTAATTGTCGCCACCATGCTGCCAATCTCGTTGGAGTTTTGTTCCAATGAAGATACCGCTTTCGCCGCTGCTTCGATTTCAGAGCTCAATGCTTGAATAGCATGCAGCGTTTGGTTTACTTGGCTACGGCTTTGTTGAGACGCTTCACCGGCCACCATGATTTCGCCGGAGGTTTCTTCCGCGTGGGTTGCAACATCACGAATCGAGCCTGCCATTTCTTCTGTCGCGCTGGCTAATGAATCAAGATAAGTGCGTTGTTCGGCAGACAGGCTTTGACTCTCAGAACTTCGGTTGCCTAAATCTGCAGAGAGCTGTTCCATCAATGTTGAGGCACTTTTAATGGCTTTCACTAGAGTGTGCTCGCGGTCAGCCACGCTATCGACGGTGTTAGCGATAATGCTGAACTCATCTCTTACTGGGAAGAAATTCATGCGGCTAGTCAGGTCACCGTCTAACATGCGTTGTAGCGATGTATTCATCGTGTACATGGCGCCACCAATGAAGCTGGAGACGTAGTGCAGTGCAAACAGACCGACGACAAAAAGCAGGGCCATAATGATGATGGCGGTTACGCTGATGTGCGACCAGAAGCTTGTGTCTTGCGCGGAATAGGCGGTTGCAGATTGCTGCGCCCAGTTACTGCTTGTTGGGCTAACAGCAACGCCTGACGAGGCGAGGATCTGCGCGGCATCATTGGCGTTGCCATCGTAGTGAGACAGCACGGCGTTCAGTGCTGCGCTATGTTTGTTTTGCACATCGGCAAGTTGTGCTGATGATGCAGAATGAAAGATGACACCTGTGGCAATAGTCAGAGAAAAAAGGCAGGCGTAAAGCACCATGAATTTCTCTTTCAAACTGAGTCGGATGAGGTATTGGTCAATCCAACGAAACGGCGTTTCTTTCATGATGGGTAAATCCTTGTAGAGTGCGCTAACAGAAAATGCGTGATGTGCGAAATGACCGTGAAAGGCTGCACTCAGGCTGATGGATTTTACACTGTTGCGTACTGTAATAACCAATCATAGAGGTGTGACATATGTCCCATATTTGCATTGTGGCAATCGTTTCCGGAAGGGTGCAAGGCGTGGGGTTCAGATTCCATACTGCGCACGAAGGATTAAAACGGTCACTGACTGGTTTTGCTCGTAATGAAGCCGACGGCAGCGTCACAGTGATGATGTGTGGTGATGAAAAGAATATCGAAGATTTACTCGCGTGGTTAGAGAAAGGGCCAGTGACGGCTAACGTGACGGGCTTAACCTATGAACGCGTTGATTGGCAGGCCATTGATGGTTTTTCGATTCGATAATAGGCGGGTTGGATTTTGTACCAAGAGTTTTGTTGGTGCGGTAACTATCAGTGGGACAACTATCGGTGCGACAACGAAAAAGAGACGCACATGGCGTCTCTTTCTTTATATACATTTTACAGGCTTGGGAAGGCCGGCAAGTTTGGTGGCTTGCTTTGCAGGGCCTTTAGGAAACAGTTTGTAAAGATATCGACTGTTGCCTTTTTCCGGGCCGTATTTTTTCTCCATGGATTTCACCAATAGGCGAACCGCCGGAGAGGTGTTGAACTCTTTATAAAAGTCCTGCACAAAGTAAACAACTTCCCAATGCGCATCAGTCAGCTCAATGTTTTCTTGTTCTGCCAGCATTGGCACAAGCGCAGCATCCCATTCAGAGAAATGCTTCAGATATCCCTGAGCATCGGTTTCAATTTGCTTACCGTTTAATTCCAACATGGATTACCTCGTGTTTCGAACGCGCAAAGCATATCGGCTTGTGTCAGACGCTTCAAGATCACAATTTATTAATGACAGTAAAAACCACCGCCGAGAAGAAAAGGCATATTTATTGGCTCTCTATTGTTGGTACTTTTCAAGGTAACGCTGAAGACGTTCGAGATCGACAGGGGTCAGTGTCGACTTATCATGAGACTTGGTTACTAGCCCTTCATCTATGAGCTCACGAACGATGCGTGCATAGGCGCGCTCCGTGCAACCAAATCGTTCGGCTTCTTGGTACATATAAGCATGATGAATGGATCGAGTTGGCAATGTATGCCGGGCAACAATATCGTTAATGATATTAAACTTGAGTGGGTACAAAGAGCGTTCAAGGGCGATGTTCATTGTATGTTGATAGATAGTCGAGATTCGATGATTCATCCAAAATGCCACTCTCCCGTCTTTCAATAACAACTCAGTGAATTGAGCGGAGGGAATTACAATCAGTTCTGCTTTTGCCGTGGCAATCATGTCGAACGGACTCTGGGCGTCAGTGAAGTATTCAAATTCCCCGAAAAAGTTATCTGCTAGGGAGTAATCGCCCAAACTGAGTCGTTTGCCATTTTCTGCGGTGTGGGAAATCGAGAAATGCGCAGGACTGGCCCAATAGATTTCGTCTACTAATTGGTGCTGTTTAAGGATGTAATCTCCTTTGTCTACAATCAGCGTACGAAATTGATTCTCTTCAATAAAACGAAGAACGGTCTCATAACCAAGTTGTAATAGTGCTGCTTTATCCATTTCGCGTTCTTAATTTCGTGGTCTTATGCGTAAGTTATTGTGCGTAGGTTGTTATGCGAAGATTGACCAGACAATTGTCATGTTCTTGCTTCAACGTGATTAGTTATATTCGCCTTTCTCAATCAAAACAATGGCTTTTCTTACGCAACACCTGTTTAACTGTGCAGCCCTGCAGCCCTGCAGCCCTGCAGCCCTGCTGCCATGACGGGCATTGAATGATAAGCACACTTTGTAAGTTAGGAAGAAATGAACAACACCCTACTCCAATCACGCGTAGTCGCAGCCATTGCGATGTCGTTAATCATACTCAGTCCACTCGCCATTGATATTTACTTACCTGCATTCAATGATATTTCAGGCTCTTTCAACGTCGATGTCTCTCGGCTTAAAGATTCTATTACCTTGTTCATGGTGTCCTTGGGCGTTGGGCAACTTCTCGCAGGGCCGATGGCTGATAAGTATGGGCGTAAACCTGTCGCGTACTTAGGTATCGCCGTTTACCTGTTCAGCTCTATCGCCGCATATATGTCTTCTAGTATTGAAATGCTGTTGGCGGCGCGTTTAATGCAAGGCTTCGGCGCCAGTGCAACCACTGTGATTGCCTTTGCATTAGTGAAAGACAATTTTAGTCATGAAAAAAGCAACCAAATGATCAGTTACCTTAACGGCGCGATCGCTTTTGTTCCGGCTTTGGCTCCCACGCTTGGGCATTGGTTAACCGTGCAATATGGATGGCGATCAAACTTCGGTTTTCTTGCGCTATTCTCTTTGATGGTCGGCGTTGCTATCTTCTGTGTGGTTCGTGAAAAAGCGCAAGACGAAAGTAAAAAACATGAAGCGCTTTTTAGCGTTGCGCGTTACACGTCTATTTTGAAAGAGCCTAGCTTCTTGTTCCACGCAACGCTATGTGCACTCACCATCAGTGCAATACTTGCTTACATCACATCTGCGCCGATCTGGCTTTTGTCGCATCTAGGTGTGGCTACCACGGAATTCACACTCTGGTTTGCACTAAATGCGGTCATCAATATATTCGCTTGTGTGCTTGCGCCAAAACTAATGGCAAAACTCAGTAGCCGCAGAGTTTTACAATCTGGGTTAGTACTGCTCATTGTGGCGGGTGGTTTGATGCAAGCATTGGGTTTCAACGGAACAGCGTTGGGCTTTATGTTGCCAATTTTCATTGCTTCCATTGGCTTTGCATTCGTACTTGGAGCATCAGCAACGAAAGCGTTGGCCCCTTTTCCGGACCAAGCAGGAACCGCTGCTGCCATGCTGGGACTCATTCAATTGAGCGGTAGTGGAGTTATCGCTATTGCGGTTCAAAGTTTAGGCTTGTTATCGCCACATCTGATATCGCTTCAGCTATGGCTAACCATTCCCGCGCTTATCATTATTCTTTCGCGAAAAGGCGTGCTGTTGCACCCTAAAGAAACACCGTCGGCTTAATACCATTCACGAAAATGCATGCGATTGTTTTAATCGGCTTGAATTGGCTTGAATTGGATGAAGGTAGTGCGGCGGAAAGGTTAAGTAGGGGATGGGTTCTGACTGCCCCTGACGCCTGAGCGGTCTGTATTGATGGCATAAAAAAACGTACACACCAAGGTGTGTACGTTTCTGATATTTTGTCTAATACCTGTTTGTTCGTAGCGTTAATCAGTGTGATTAATCGTCGCCACCGAAAATGCCAAGCAATTGAAGCAGGCTCAGGAACAGGTTATAGATTGCTACATAAAGACCAACGGTCGCAGAGATGTAGTTGGTTTCACCACCACGAATGATTGACTGAGTGGTTAGCAAAATCACGCCTGTCGAGAACAGAACAAATACACCGCTAAGCGCCACTGAAATCATAGGCATTTGCAGGAAGATGTTTGCAATCATACCTACGATGATCACGACAAAGCCCGCCATCAACATGCCGTTAAGGAACGACAGGTCACGTTTGGTGGTCAGTGCATATGCAGAACACGCCATAAAGGTCAGTGCTGTGCCGCCCAGTGCCGGTGCGATAGCCCAACCAAGGCCAGCGCCCACATACATGTTTAGGATTGGACCTAAGGTGTAACCCATGAAGCCAGTTAACGCGAACGTTAGCACGATGCCCATTGAGTTATTTTTGTTCTTTTCCGTCAGGAATAGTAAGCCGTAGAAACCAACCAAGGTAATGATGATGCCAGGGTATGGCATGTTCATCGCCATAGAAACGCCAGCAACCAGCGCAGACCACACTAAGGTCAGTGACAGTAGGAAATAGGTGTTGCGTAACACCTTGTTGGTTGCTAACTGGCTCTCTTGCGAGTACTCGCGAGCAACAAAACGATCGTTCATAGCTTTCTCCCGATGGGGTACAGATACTTTCTCATACGACATTTATTGCGCCTTTGGCTCAATTTTTCAAGTCACAATTGTCGCATTGCTGATAATAAAACAGCTTAGCCTTTGAGAATACTAATATATCCCATCGGCTAAGCCTGCTTCAATATGTAACTAAATGTTAATGAGTTATTAACTCAAAATCCATTCGTCACGTGTGTATTTAGTGCTGAAGAATCTGACTCAGGAACAACTGCGTGCGATCAGATTGAGGGTTGTTGAAGAATTCCTCTGGGACATTTTCTTCAATGATTTCACCCGCATCCATAAAGATAACGCGATCTGCCACCTCTTTGGCAAAACCCATTTCGTGTGTTACACACAGCATGGTCATGCCTTCTTCTGCCAGTTCAACCATAACATCTAACACTTCGCGAACCATTTCTGGGTCAAGCGCAGAGGTTGGTTCATCGAACAGCATCACGTTTGGATTCATGCACAAAGAACGAGCAATCGCTACGCGCTGTTGCTGACCACCAGAAAGCTGGCCTGGGAACTTGTCAGCCTGCTCTGGAATTTTAACACGTTCCAGAAACTTCATCGCAATCGCTTCTGCTTCGTCTTTTGGCATCTTCTTCACCCAAATTGGCGCTAGGGTGCAGTTTTCCAACACAGTAAGGTGAGGGAAAAGGTTGAAGTGTTGGAAACACATCCCGACTTCTTTTCTCACCAGCTCAATGTTTTTCAGATCGTCAGTCAACTCAGTACCACCAACAACAATGGTACCTTGCTGGTGTTCTTCTAGGCGGTTAATACAGCGGATCATGGTGGACTTTCCTGAACCAGAAGGGCCACAGATAACGATCTTCTCGCCTTTAGAAACCCGCAGGTTAATGTTCTTTAGTACGTGAAACTGACCATACCATTTGTTCATATCGGTCAGTTCGATAACAGGGGCGTCTTGTTGAGTCATAATACTATCCTTGTTTCTCTATCGCTTGTGACCAGTGTGGAGTTTGTTTTCTAGGTAAATACTGTAACGGGACATGCCGAAACAGAAAATCCAGAACACCAATGCCACAAACACATAGCTTTCCGTCGCGAAGCCTAACCAATTCGGGTCGGTATTCGCAGCCTGACCAATACCCAGAACGTCAAACATACCAATGATGAGGACGAGGCTGGTGTCTTTGAACAGACCAATAAAGGTGTTAACAATGGAAGGAATGGTGATTTTCAATGCCTGAGGCAGAATGATGAGTCCCATTTTCTTCCAGTATGACAGGCCTAGCGCGTCAGCCGCTTCATATTGGCCTTTAGGTATCGCCTGCAAACCACCACGAACCACTTCTGCCATATACGCTGCTGAGAACATGACCACACCGATCAATGCCCGCACCAGTTTATTCGTTTCTGATTCGCCAGACATAAACAGCGGCAGCATCACAGAAGCCATAAACAGGACGGTGATCAGCGGAACGCCACGCCACACTTCAATGTACACAGTACATAGGCTGCGGATGATCGGCATGTCTGAACGTCTGCCTAAGGCTAGCATCACACCAATTGGCAATGACACAACGATACCAACGATGGCGATGATCATGGTGATCAGCAACCCGCCCCAAAGGTGTGTTTCCACTTTTGGCAAGCCAGCAACATCACCGAAGATCAAGAACACGGCCATAAACGGGAATGCGATCAGGAATGTCAGAAGTATCCAACCGCGTTTTGGTGTGCGCTCATAGATCAAAAGAGCGGTGAAAATCGCCAAAATGGCGTAGAAAAGCTGAGGACGCCAAAGCTCTTCTTGCGGATAGAAACCAAACATAAACTGATCGAAACGTACGTTGATAAATACCCAACACGCACCTTCTTTCGAGCAATCCTCTCTGGATGTTCCAATCCAATCTGAATTGATGAATGCCCAATCAACAACAGCCCATAACCCTTGAACGGCGAGAAAAGCCAGAACCAATGTCATGATTGAGTTGAGAGGGGACGAGAACAAGTTCTGACGCATCCAGCTAATCGGTCCTACCGTACTAGGTGGTGGCGGCAAATCTGGTTGAAACTCATGTTGTTTAGCCATGGGTTACCTCTCTACCAGCGCGACTTTGGCGTTGTAAATGTTCATTAATAACGCAGTCAATAAACTAAGCGTTAGGTAAACACCCATTGTCATTGCAATAATTTCAATAGCTTGCCCTGTTTGGTTCAGCGTTGTACCAGCAAAAACCGAGACCAAATCGGGGTAGCCAATCGCCATTGCGAGAGACGAGTTTTTGGTTAAGTTCAAATATTGGCTCGTCAGAGGCGGAATGATGATTCGCATGGCTTGCGGGATAACAACCAATCGAAGTGTTTTGTTTCGCGGTAAACCCAATGCCATTGCAGCTTCTGTTTGGCCATGGTTCACCGCATTAATACCAGATCGAACAATCTCGGCGATAAACGATGCAGTGTATATAGACAGTGCAAGTGTTAGTGCCGCAAGTTCTGGGAGAATGGATATACCGCCGCGGAAGTTAAACCCTTTAAGTTCTGGGTATTCCAACGACACGGGCATGCCTGAGATGAAGAACGCTAAAACGGGTAAACCGATAATAGCCGCGAGAGAAATAGCGAAAACTGGTGTTTGTTCACCCGTTTCAATTTGTTTCTTTTTCGCAAAGCGAGCTAAACCAAAGCTGAAAATTACTGCCACAACCAGTGCAATAAGCATCCACACTGATCCCTCTTCGAAAACTGGGCGAGTAACAAACAAGCCTCGAACGTTAAGGAATATGGAATCACCCACACTGAGACTCTGTCTCGGAGAGGGGAGTGCTTGTAGTACTGCGAAATACCAGAAAAAAATCTGAAGCAGAAGAGGGATATTTCGGAAGATCTCGATATAGATTGCAGCGAAACGGTTTAATAACCAGTTTCTAGAGAGTCTCGCGATACCGACGAGGAAACCCAAGACTGTCGCCAGCGCAATACCGAGTATGGAAACCAACGCTGTGTTTAATAGGCCAACGAAAAAGGTTCGACCATATGAGTAGGTTTCATTGTACTCAATCAGTGTTAATCCAATCCCAAAGCCCGCTTCTTGGCTCATAAAGCCAAACCCTGTTGCAATACCGCGCGCGTCTAGATTCGTCAGTGCATTGTTTACGATGTTGTAAACGAAAAACACTAAGGCAAAAATAGCTACGGCTTGAAACACCACAGAGCGAAACGTTGGATTGTATATTAGACTTTGCTTTTTCTCAGGGCGAGTAGCCGATGAGTTAAGCGAATTCTCTTTAGATGCCATACAGCCGCACCTCTATCCTTTCACGTTAAAATAAGGGGCACAGAGTTGTGCCCCACAAGTGCTATACGTAAAAACGAATAGATTAGCGAATTGGTGGCGCGTACATGATGCCGCCGTTATTCCATAGCGCATTCACGCCACGTTGAATGTTTAGCGGTGAGTCAGTACCAACAGTACGTTGGAAGCTCTCATCGTAGTTACCAACTTGCTTGATGATTTGGTAACCCCAATCGTCGTTCAAGCCAAGACCTTTACCTTTAGGACCATCTTGACCAAGAATACGACGAATGTTTGGATCTTTTGATTTCAGCATTTCATCAACGTTCGCTGAAGTAATGTTGAACTCTTCACCATTGATCATGGTGTTCAGTGTCCACTTAGCGATGTTGAACCAGTTGTCGTCACCTTGACGAACAACAGGGCCTAGTGGCTCTTTAGAAATGATTTCAGGCAGAACTTCAGCGCTGTTTGGATCAGCCAGCTTGATGCGTGACGCATACAGGCCAGATTGGTCAGTCGTTAGCGTGTCACAACGGCCAGATTCAAATCCTTTAACAGTTGCATCATACGTATCGTAAACCACTGGCTTGAACGACATTGCATTCGCACGGAAGTAATCTGAAAGGTTAAGTTCAGTTGTGGTACCTGATTGAACACAAACAGAAGCGCCATCAAGTTCAAGTGCGCTGTTCACGCCCAAGTCTTTTTTCACCATGAAGCCTTGACCATCGTAGTAGTTAACGCCCACGAAGTTCAGACCCAGAGTACCGTCACGTTGTAGAGTCCACGTAGTGTTACGAGACAATACATCGATCTCACCAGATTGAAGTGCAGTGAAACGCTCTTTCGCTGTAAGAGGAACGTACTTCACTTTACCTTTGTCACCGAGTACTGCCGCGGCCATTGCCTGACAAAACTCGACATCAATACCTTCCCATTGACCTTCTGCGTTTGGGTTAGAAAAGCCAGGAAGACCGGTGCTGACACCACAGCTCAGTACGCCCGCCTTTTTGACTTTATCCAGTGTGCTTTGACCTTCTGCGCTAGCAGTGCCAGTGAAAAGCAGTGCTGAGATAACTGCAAGTCCAAATGTCGACTTTTTGGAAACCATACCTATCAATCCTTTTTTGGTTATAACTGGTTGTTACTCATGGACAAGGTTCAAGAGAGGCAAGTAGCCAAAAAATGAAGAGAACCTTGTAAAACCACGGCAAGTTGGAAATTAACACGCGGTTAACATCAACAGTATAGGAGTAGTAGCCTTGGCTGCAAATTGAACAAGTAAGAGGTGTGACCCATGCAATGATCTTGACGAATTTGTTCATTTTCTTGATTGAAAGTGTGAACAAGTCAATCATGTAACACATTGTTTTTACTTTATTCATTAGTCTCACTATCCTGTGAATATGCAACCTGCCGCTACATTGACAATTCCTCTGAGTTTCTGTGAGTTTCCCTGATGACCAGAATATTGTGTTGCTCTTGATGAGATGTTTATGCATTTTTTCAAGAACCCAATTATTTAGTTTTGGCTAGGTGGTTGAATACAAGCCCCATTCTGCTTGTGATATGTGCATGGTGGCGTAAAAACACTCATTCAAACGAAAATGCATAATTAGTGGGTTTACAAACCCCACGTCGAACATTAGTATACGCCCCAACAACGGAGAGATGGCTGAGTGGTTTAAAGCACCGGTCTTGAAAACCGGCGTGGGTTTATAGCCCACCTAGGGTTCAAATCCCTATCTCTCCGCCAAATTAGAAAAGGCCGCTGATAATTCAGCGGCCTTTTTGCATATTTAAACCTCGAAAAAGATAGGGTTGCAGAATCCTAGGCAGGGTTCAGCCGAGCGAAGCGAGACAACGTTGCCCCGACGCAGTCGGAAAGGCGACGGCCCGAAGGGCAAGGGAGCGCAGCGACCGAGTAAATCCCTATCTCTCCGCCAAATTAGATTAAGCCCGCTCAGTGAGCGGGCTTTTTCGTATCTGGAATCTGCCTCAATTCAGATAGGGGTGCAGAATCTTAGGCTGGGGGGACGCCTAGTCTTCAGCCGAGTGAAGCGAGACAACGTTGCCCCGACGCAGTCGGAAAGGCGACGGCCCGAAGGGCAAGAGCGCGGCGACCAAGTAAATCCAGCTTTTGTTGTTTCCTTTGGCTTCGCCAAATTAGAAAAGGCCGTTGTTCTTGTGAAAGATACAGCGGCCTTTTTTATGCTAGCGATGTGATGTTATCTCGGGATTTGTAAATCCTTGAGTGTCTGAATCATGCCGATAGAGATAGAATCATTTAAAGGAATTTCTGGTCATTACGAGCAAAAACATACCAGCCACAATTTGTTATGTCGGTTAGACGATACACCGTCATGATTTCATGAACAAAATTCTCACGCTTCTCATTTCATCCCTCGGCCATAGCCATTTTGTCGATTAGCGCTTTTGGCAGTGAATCCACCTCGATGATGGTAATTTTATTGGGGCAGGTGACGGCTGTGCAATCGAAATACAGTGAATGATAAGCGACCACATTGGTCATCAAACTTCCGTGTTGGGTGCGCTTTAAAATCTGGGTGTTATTCTTGTAACCTGCAAAGTAATAACGATAGCAACGACGCTATTCGTTCAAAATATATCTGTTTAATTGATAGAGTGGTTAGTGAAATAACCCTATATCAAGCACTCAAAACAGTCTGGCACAACAAACCACTGAGAAGCTAGAAATGCCTCAATATCCGGTTTTTTCAATAGCTAATGGATATGGTGAAGATCTTTAATTTTTAGCTAAGGATGATTTTATCCTTCAATTCAGATCGCAAGAACTCAATTAAATTAACTGGTTTGAAAAAGTTATATGATAAATTTCATACTTATACGCGGACTGGTCTAGTGAGAGAGCCTGAGACTAAACGCGTTGTTTTTCTTCTGCTGAATTGTGTGTAATAAGAATCATGAATAATTTTCGAGTGTTTCTAGCAATTGTAACTTTTATCATTAGTTCGTACTTCATTGTTGATCTGATTATCTCTAGCTTTGATTGGCTATTGCTTTTTATCAGTATTGTTGGTTTTGCGTGCTCCCATTATTTGTGGCCACCAAAATATGATAAAGACAGTTCATGGTATGACGTATTAGAAGTGTTTGTTGATTTTCCATTTAGAGCAATTTCGTTGTTCATACGAGGGCTTGGTAAGATCTTTAAAGATACAGGTTCTGGCTTGGATTTTTAGATTGAAATAATAAGACCGTGAACGTAAAGCCGCGTTAACCTCAGTGCTAATGAGGCTGGTCTTTGGCTGCGGGGCTATCGCGCAACGGAGGATGTGCTTTGGGGCCCTGAGGGTGAATTGGTTTTCGTCAAAGCGGCGGCATCAGGGTAATGCCTCGTGAACATTCTTTTGGAGGGTAAAGGATGCCCCTGAAATCAAACCTTAAATTCGAGCAAGTTAAAAAACCAATTGCTGAACCTATTTCAAAGTTTGGCGGACAGCCAAACTGGATATCTAAGCCCGAGTGGCCCTTAGATTCTTGCGAAGATAAGCAGATGCAATTTGTCGGTCAGATTGAACTAAAAGACAAACTCTTTGGTGATACGTTCGGAAAGATGGCATATATTTTTATTGATTGTGATGAAGAGGGGCAAGGGTCTTGGGAGCCTGACGCTGGTCTGAATGCGGTAATTGTGCAACCCGGTGACAACAAAATTAAAACTGTTGCTCGTGCCACTGGCCCAGCATGCCCTGTTAATCATTTCCCGATAGACTGCGAAGTTGACCAAGAAGGTTTAATTGAATTCAAGGTGCTGTTCGACTATATCGAAGAACCCGAGTATTTGAACGATGAGCAAATAGGGTTGATGATTGATAACGACGAAGATGCCTATGATGCTTACGCAGAGGAGATGGAGCCCTCTAAGATTGGAGGTAACCCGTTCTTTATCCAATCAGAAGAGATCCCAATTGCAAGTGATTGGAAATTTCTGTGTCAGTTGAACGAAGGGGAGCTCCCTATATGGGTGAACTTCGGTACAGGTGTCGCTTACGCTTTTATCGATGAAAAAGGTACGTTTGGTAAGCTGTTGTGGCAATGCTAGCAATAAGCCCGTTGAAATGAGAAGGCCTTGCTTTGAGAGCGCTCAACATGTCGCGCATGCAAAGGAATAAACGGCATCGGGTATACGAGGTTGTAAAGAATCAGGAGATATAATTATGAAGTCCAAATTAGTACAAGAGGTTATCAATGCCGAAAAGCGACTAAAAGCTTCGATGGTGAGTTCGAATGTTGAAGCACTGGGCGAATTGCTTGCTGATGATTTGGTATTCATCAATCACCTTGGGCATAGAGTTTCGAAAAAAGATGATATTGCGCTTCATCAATCTGGCTTGCTGTCTATCACATCGATGGAGTTAAGTGATCTACAAGTCGAACCTCATGGTCACTGTGTGTTTGTTTACGTGAATGCACAAATTTCAGGGACATACGATGGAGCAGATGCCAATGGGCGTTTTGTGTTTTCAAGAGTTTGGCTTGAAAAAGAAGGCAAACTTCAGGTTGTATCGGCCCATTCAACAATGCTTCTATAACAAGCGTTTAAGACTTCAATTTACGTTTCCCCCTGAGTGAATTGTGTCTGGGAGAGTTCGCTGAGCTTTTTCTTCAACGTTGGTTAGCCATACTTCTATGCTTATGAGCCATGCTTCATCGCTTTCTTTTGAAAAATATCTGACTAATCCCCCCAAAGAACAAGCCGCGAGTATTCGCCCATCGTTTTACTGATTTAATTTTCCGAGACCGGACATTTTTATTTTTATTACAATTCAGCTTGTTTAATTTTAGCTCATGCTTTTTTATTTGAAATGGCTGAATGAACAGCCAGAAAGTTAGAGTTTGACTCGTTTTTAAGATATCGATGAAGATGAAATTGTACATATGGTTGAACTCCAATAATCACAATTATTGAGTATCTACCAAGAGTTTAAATGTAAATTAAATGTCTGATATGGTTAGTTTATTTTGGTTTTTGGCGCCTCCCTTCGCTGTTAATGCGAGAGCGTATATCTAATTATTAATACTTCATGTCGGATAATTTAACAATAAACACTAAGAAAGTGTGGTTTTTATTCGATGGATAGAAGCACCTAAATGCATATGTTAGCGTTGAGTAATTAGTGACTTTTATATTTTTTTGCGTGTTTTTATTGGAAATAAAAATATGCAACTTAATGTTTATATTTAAAGGAATGGATGAGTTCGATGCTAGGGAATATTAAGGTTAATTGCAGCATAAGTATTGTTGCGTTGTGTTTAGGGACGGTTGGGAACATTGCTTATTCACAAACGCATGATTCGAGTATTACCACACCGGCAGTTTCTGCCGTTACCCCAGAAGTGCCTGCAATTATTCTTGATCTTCCTGTTCGCAACAATTTCCTAGATACCGAGGATAGTGAGGAAAGCAAAGGCGGGCTCGCGTATCCGCATATGCAGCCTTACCGCGTTACGTCAGATGGGCGTATTGGAACCAGCGTTAAAGGCATACACGGATTCAAGTTTTATCACATTGTCCCTGAAAAGTTGGATACCCATTTATTGCTCTCAGAAAGAGGCTTTAAAGGTATCGAAGAGCGCGCGATCGAAATACCTACCGCCGAATTGTTTTCGGGTACTGGCATCAATCGGATTGGGGCTAAAACGATATGTGAGAAAACACCAACGAACCCTACTGCTGATGGCAATGGTAATGATGTTTATAACATTACCGTTGTCGGGTTGGGTGAACGTAATCGCAATTCCCCACTTTCGTTCGTGAGCCACGACTTTCGTGTTGTTATAGCGAATCCAAAAACCGCTAACGCAAGAATTTTGTCGGTGGAATCGGTAGAGGGATCTGATGTTATTGCACCTCTCCCTAGCAGTATTTGGGGTCAACGCCCAAACAGCTATTTCGAACCCAATGTGACTGCTGATGGTATGTTGTATCTCGTCAGATTTACGAGAGGCAATGGACTTGCTTGGGATCTAGAAGGGGATCCTGGGCAAGGCTCTGAGCGCGTTATTTATACTTACAATGCTGAGAATAATCAGCCTTGTGATGTAGAAGCGTGGGCGAAAAGGCCTT
The DNA here is from genome assembly GCF_000621165.1 of Enterovibrio calviensis DSM 14347. Lineage (GTDB taxonomy): Bacteria > Pseudomonadota > Gammaproteobacteria > Enterobacterales > Vibrionaceae > Enterovibrio > Enterovibrio calviensis. Next base: position 132,781 of record NZ_JHZA01000010.1, read on the forward strand.
TCCCTGTGACGCATGCATTTTTCGATGAGGCAATTAACCAAAAATACGGTTTTGCACAGTATCAAATGCGCGATCCAGAAGGGAATTTCTTCTTAGACGGAGAGCGTTCGCGAGGCGCATATCCGTATTTAGGGCTGCGTGGTGAGATGCTGTTTATGGAGTATGGCGACGACACGCTTCATTACACAGATGAGTCAGGTAATTTGAAAAGCCGTTACCCAACATCTTGTGGCGATCCTACGAGCACCAATCTTTGTCGTCTCGATCAGCAAGCCAACCCTGTGCAATATATAAGGCGCTACGAGATAACACAGGCAGACCGCGCTGTTGTTGCCGTTGGTTTGTGGACCCATGGAAAAATGGTCGAGTTGGATAATCTGATAAACCACCACGACTATGGGATGAATGACGAGAATTACCAACACCTGAACGTTGGGCTTTATGAGCCTAATACCGGAGAGGGCGATTCACCCGTCAATACCGAAGGTAAAGTGCTTCTTGCTGCGAATAAAATCAAGAGAAGACAAAGTACCAATGCGCCTGACCACTTGAATTACGACATCATTACGGGTGCACAATTGGGCTCAATGGAGCATCGCTTCAACTACCTTCCAAATATGCGCCCGATTACGCCGCGTGACATTGTGTGGCAGATGAGCAAAGGGAATGGCGTCACTACTGAAATGGCATTCGATGATTTTATTGATCCCAACGTCATGATTTATGCGCCAATGAATACCACCTTTGTGAAGCAAGGGGTTGATGACATCGTCCACCAAAATGGGTTTGGCTTCAGCGAAAATGGCGGTGGTAAAGGGTTTACTGAAACGGTGCATTTTCAAAATGCAGCAACGGCAGATCGCGATGCGAGAGCTTCGGATCCCAATCTGCGCCCCCAGTTTTTCAATATTCCTGAATATGGGGTGGGCATAGGATCGATGCGCATTGAACCTGTCGCGATGGGCGGTGTGAAAGGCAAAGGTGCTTGGCTTGATGGGACTAATGAGGGGATTTCCTTCAATGTGGAAAGACAAAATCGTAGTGTCCAAAATGATATTTGGTATTACGGTGTGTTTTTTGACCCGCGATCAAATCGAGAATCTCGCTTACTGACACTGCCAAATAAAGCGTATGTGACGGTTGATGTTGGTCGCGGCCTGATCAAGTTGAAAAAACGCAATGGAAATGTGGTTCAGGCTTTGTCACTAAGCCAAGAGGTGTTGAAACAGAAAAACTGGACGCACCTTGGTTTGAAGGTGTATCCCAGCAGAATTGATATTTTTATTAACGGGAACTTGGTTCAGCGAGTCACGAGACTCGCCGCGAGGGACTTCCGCCTGAAAGACCGTGATCTACCTGGTAATTTGCTTCTAGGTGCATCACGAAACAAAGTGCCGGCATTTAAAGGCTGGGTGGACGAGTTGAAAATGATTCGATTGCAATCCAATACATCAATGGAAATGACCTGCGAACATGCCAGAGGCACCTTGGTTGGCTTGGATGATAGCTATAACGGTGAATTGAATGTGCTTGCGATGGGAGAGGGTTCGTTAGGTTTGGCCGCGATCGACAGGGAACTGAATTCAAACGGTTTGTCACAGCAGAGCAGCAATCGCTATGCGTGCTACGTCGATTACACCAATCATATCGGTGCAAACCTGGCGCAAATTCCAGAGGCATCTCATTCACTTCGTGATGCGCTTTTGGTGCCGGCGCATGAGAAGTTAGTGTTTGACGATATCCGCCCTGATGCGACAAACAATACGTTCTGTACCTCATGTCATGTAGAAGGCCATCCAATAACCCTTGATGTCAATAATGCGTTAGGGGCGCGCTCAGCGTTGTTGCAAGATGATCCTCGTCGTCAGCCAATACAACAATTGCCGAGGATGTTCGGTGTTATCCCCGCTAACATGTTCGAAAATGGGCCAAATCAAAACCTTGATGCAGGCGTTGATGGCATCGAGACCGATGAGTATGTTAATCACTGATTTGTCGTTCCATTAATCTCAATAGCCGCTGATTTTGAACTCAATTTCAGCGCTGTTGATGTGGACGGGTGTGGATGCTGTGGGTGAGGTATTTTCGTTTAGTGGTGCTGATGTTTTCGGTGTCGCCAAGGGCAATACACGGGGCTTATTTGCAGCACCACGGCTCAAGTGCCAATGTATTGTTAAGTGGTTACACACAAAAAAGCGACCACTTGAGCGGTCGCTTTGGGGTGTTCTTCAATTTGAAAGGCCGTTGATCAGGCCTTAGTAATGGTTATCTCTTCTAGCACCAGACCCGGCTTAACGAAATCGATATCTAATACGTAGAAGCCAGGTTGAAGCTTCACTTGCAGCCCTTCAACCGTCACACGTTCACCGTCAGTGCCATTTGTGGGTAATGTCATACCAAATTCGCCGTTAAGAAATAAGCTACATGCTGATTGGGCGAGCGAATCTCGGTCAAAATGCATCGCACTTCGGAATTGATAAATGGCGGCTTCGCTTACCTCAAGTGTTAGCGACTTATTCACGTTGGTATGTAGGCTTAAAGTTTGTTCTGCACGATGACTTGAACCTTCGGGGGCTTGGTCTAAAGCGGCAAAGGACTTTATTGGTTCATAGGCTTTAAGTGGGCGCTCCATCGCTGGTGTCGCCATGATGAAACGACAGATATTCATCGCACAACGCTGCAATTCACCAAGGGTTAACGTGTTATCGGCTAACGCTTGTAACGTGTTGTCACCCATGATATTCGATTCTGCGCCGTTGTGCTCTACCACCATATACAGGTCGTTTTGAGCGCGCAGCATGAAAGAAGTGAATGTTTTGCTTTCTTGCCCTGCGTTGATTGGGTCATTCATTTTCGCCCACCAATCCGTCATCACAATGCCAGTGAACCCCCATTCATTGCGCAAAATGGTTGTATTCAGGTCATAGTTGGATGCCGCCCAGTGACCATTGACTGGGTTGTATGAGGTCATAATGGTGGATGCTTGGCCTTCCTTGACGGCAATCTCAAAAGGTTTGATGTGGATTTCTCGAAGGGCGCGTTCAGACATAATGCTATCAACATCGACACGTGCCGTTTCTTGGTCATTTCCAGCAAAGTGCTTGATGGTCCCCGAGACGCCCGCATTGGCTAGGCCTCGAGTTTGTGCTGCTGCCATGATCCCAGTTAAGAAGGGGTCTTCAGAGAAATATTCAAAGTTACGACCATTCAATGGATGTCGATGAATGTTGATGCCAGGCCCTAACAGAGTATCAATCTGGTTAGCACGCAGCTCATTACCCACTAAGTAAAAGAGCTGTTCGTTCAATTCTGTATTCCACGTACAGCCAAGTAATGTGCCAATTGGCACTTGAGTGGCTTTGTGACCGCTATCCATACGAATGCCTGAAGGGCCATCGGCAGCAGCCACCGCCGGAATTCCTAGGTTAAATAAGCAATCGGAAAGGCCACCAAATGCAGCCGCGGTGCCCGGTGTGACCTTTGGGCTACACATGCCTTCGCCACGAACAATCATGGCAAGCTGTTCTGGTGACATTTGCGCGACAAAATCGCTCAAGCTCGCTTTGCCTTGTTTTACATCGATCAATTTAATGCCTTGATCGCCGACTATCTCGAGTGTCGTTGGCATGTTTTCTTTAACACGTTCAGCCAAAGAAATGGTGCGTACGGACACCGATTCAAGGCTAGATTCGTATACGCCGCTCGATTTTTTGCTGGCGGGTTTGATGCGATCAAACGAATGAATCGGTGCACACGCTTCACTTAGTGACTCAACCAGAATTAACGCGTCTAAATGATAATCCGCACTAATGGGTTCTGCATGGCGAACGCTGCCGCCCAAGTAAAATTGGTAGGTGCCCGGTTCAATCACATAGCTGTGGCGGTGACCTGTCTCGCCGCTGTCATCATAAGAAGCCAACATACTTGCGGGCACGGAAATGTTTACAGTGTCACTTTGGTTTGGTGCGATAACGTTGGTTTTAGCGAAGCCGATTAACACTTTGGCGGGTTTGCCTAGTCGACCTTGTGGGGCTTCAACATAAAGCTGAACCACTTCTTTACTGGCGTATTGATTGCCGATGTTATTCACGTTGATTTCGAAACTTAGCAACGCCTCTGCGCCTTCACCTTGAATCGAGAAACCTACCAGCTCGTGACTAAACGCGGTATACGACAAACCTGCGCCAAACTCAAACTGGACGACCTCAGGTTGGAAGGTTTCAAAATATCGGTAGCCGACATAGATATCTTCAACGTAAATGTTACGGTCTTTACGTCCGAAATTGGCTGATGATGGGTAGTCAGAAAGTTGAAGCGCAATGGTGTCGGTTAAGCGACCACTTGGGGATTGTTGGCCAGATACGATATCAGCGAGCGCATGACCGCCTTCCATACCCGCCGCCCAGCTATAAAGAACCGATTTTATCGATTGTTTGTTTTCCAGTGTGTTTAACCACGACATATCCATGATATTGGTGACATTCATCACCACGATAACGTCCGAAAAGTGACGCGTCACTTTGGAGAGCATGTCGATTTCATGATCAGTTAAACGATAGCTGCCTTGTTCATCAGCGTTATCCTGATCTTCTCCCGCCGTGCGTCCAATAAATACCATTGCTTTATTTGACTGCGCAGACGCGTTGGCGACGAGATCATCTGATAGGGGCATTTCTTTTTGAAACCAAGGCGCAGATGCCCAGCCGCCGCAGCCGTTATCGAATGGATTGTCGGCGACCCAATCTTGATAAACAGCCACTAACTCTTTATTGATAGTAATCGCGCTATTGGCTCTAAATCCCTCGAGGATATTGACTGCATATGGGACATTCACGGCACCTCCTGATCCTGTACCACTTCGATAGGTGTCAATTTGGCAACGCCCAAACAGAGACACCACATCATTTTCCTTCAAGGGTAAAATCGAGTCAGTGTTTTTTAAGAGTACGACACCTTCTGCCGCAGCTTGGCGGCTGACAGGGACGAGGTGGCTTTGCGCATCCATAATTTCTTTTCTGTTCATATACAATCACACAACCGTTTTAGTCTTGCTATCGTCATTATCAGTATGGCAATTAGCGGGATAATGTCGTTGAAAACAAGAGTGAAAATTCACGTTATTGATGAGAAATAGTATACTTGCGGAGTGCGTGAAACTACCAATATGGCGACCAATAAAAGGAATCTAGCGACATGAGTGTCGTCTACCAACTTAGATCACATCAAAAACATAGCCACCTAAAATTCGCTTATCTAGATGGCCATCATCACAGCGATTTCGCGGCGCATAAGCATGATTTTTCGGAGTTGTTTTTTGTCACAAGCGGAAGTGGAAAACATACGGTGGCAGATCACGAGTATCCGATACGCAAAGGCGATGTGTTTGTGATAAACGGCGATATCGAGCACGGCTTCCGTGATGTGAAGAAGCTTGAAGTTGTGAACCTCATGTTTGATGCGAAGAGGCCTTTCTTTGAGCTGCCGTCTATGCGTCAGTTACCGGGCTATCAGGCAATGTTCAAAATAGAACCCATTGCTAGGCAAACCACTGAATACAAAGCCAAATTGACCCTAGATAGACAACAACTGTTTGAAATCGAGCACTTGCTGACTGTGATTAAGACAGAATACGAATCATATCAACCTGCTTTTGAGGTGATGCTGACAAGCTCGATGCAACAATTAGTCATTCGTCTTGCACGAATATATCAAGATAGCAGCAGCGATTTACCGCTTACGACGATCGCCTTGAGCCGCGCCCTTGTGTTTATTGAGCAGCACTTTACCGACGCTGGTGTGAACAGCGACACGATTGCCAAAGCGGCATTCATCAGTAAGCGTCAATTGGAAAGGTTGTTTCGTCAGTTTATGGATACGTCGCCAAACCAGTACTTGAAGCAGGTTCAGCTCAACTATGCAGTAAAACTCTTAGATAACGATAGTGATCTGACGATTCAGTCGATATCAGAGAGAAGCGGCTTTTCAGACAGCAATTATTTCTCAAAGTGTTTCAAGCAGCAATTTGGATGCAGCCCTAGAGGATATCGGAAACTGGCTGTGGCGGCAGAGAAGGGTGGCTAAGGCAAAAAAAAGCGCCCGTAGGGGCGCAATGTTGTAGGGAGTTTCTGTTATGGTTATTTGGATAACTGGTCTTCAACCAGTGTCTGCCAGAACTGAACGCCTGACATCAGAATCTCGTCGTTGAAATCATAATGCGGATTGTGCAGGGCGGTTCCGCCGCATTCGCCAACACCATTACCAACTAGAATGTAGCAACCCGGACGCTCACGAAGCATGAATGAAAAATCTTCACTGATCGTGAATGGCTGACATGCGCCATTGACCTTGTCTTCACCCGCTACTTTTACTGCCGCGCGCACTGCGTGCTCAGTTTCTTCCGCACTGTTGATTGTCGAAAGGAAGCTGTTGTTGAAGTGATACTTGTACTCCACGCCCGCAGACATGCATTGACCTGCCACAATACGCTCAATCGCTTTTTCAATTCTATGCAGCGCTTGGTCGGTAAAGCTGCGTGTATCACCCTTAATGGTCACACGGGAAGGAATGACGTTTACCGTACCGTTGGTTTTGAACTCAGTGACTGAGATAACGGCGGTTTCATCGATCGCACTAAGGTTGCGCGACACGATGGTCTGCATTGCTGTCACGATCTGCGCGCCAACAACAATTGGATCGGTGCCCATGTGCGGCATGGCAGCGTGGCCACCCGTCGCGATGACTTCGATTTCAAAGCTACTTTCGCTCGCCATAAGTGAGTGAGGGCGAGTCGCGAAATGACCAGCAGGAATACCTGGCAGGTTGTGCATGGCGTACACCGCATCAATATTCCAACGTGTAAACAAGCCGTCGGCAATCATAGCTTTTGCGCCTACGCCGTGCTCTTCGCCGGGTTGGAAAATAAAGTAAACGGTACCGTCAAAGTCTTTAGTTTGAGCCAGTTGATGTGCTGCACCAAGCAACATGGCTGTGTGGCCATCGTGACCGCAAGCGTGCATGACGCCTTTGTGTACTGAGCAATGCGAGAAGGTGTTCTTTTCTTCGATATGTAGCGCATCCATATCGGCACGGAGACCGATAGAGCGGTCGCTGTTTCCGCACTTTAGAATGCCAACAACACCGGTTTGACCAATATTTCTGTGTACTTCCAAACCAAACTCTTCGAGCTTGTTTGCGACCATTTCTGATGTCAGCACTTCTTCAAAGCCAAATTCAGGGTGTTTGTGAATGTGACGACGCCATTCAGTAACGAGTTGTTTAATGGTCATGGTGTTCCTCATGAAAATTTGGGCGCTGCGTGAGTCAGCAGCGCCACGTAGTTAACTTATGCTTTTTGTACTACTAATTCTTGATGAGCGTCTTCACTCGTGGCTTTTTTAGATTCGTATTTATTGAACATATAAAGTGCAACGACAATAAGAGAAACAATAATTGTTTTACTTAATTCCATTTGCTCACCTAGCGTGAGCACAGCTACCAGATATCCGACCATAGGCATCAGATTTAACATCATTGTTGATTTTTCAACGCCGATACGCTTGAAAGAGTAAAGTTGTACCAAGTAACTACCACCTGAAATACCTGTTCCAAGGAATATGAGCAGCGTTAGAAGTAGCGGGCTTGAAAGGATGATACTGATTTGAGTCAGATCTAGCCCCATGACGAGTACAGCGATGAATCCTGTGATGGCGACTGCAATGTATTGGTAAAGCATGGATACTACAGAGCCATATTTCTCAGCAAGGCTTGCTCGTAAATGTGCAGTCCAAGCCAATGAAAGCATAGATATTGTCACGAATATGTAGCCTAGGAATGGTGTACCGCCTTCTATAGTGTTGGTTGGTCCTACACTCATCGCATAGATACATATAGCAGAGAAGGTAAAGGCCCCCCATTGCACTTTATTCATTCGAAAATTCATGAATAACATACCGAAAAAGACAGTGGCAAAAGGCTGCATTCCTTGAATAACACCATTCTCTGTTGCTCCAATATGAGAAAGAGATAGGAAGTTAAATAGAGAAAACATGCCTTGTCCAACAATCCCACAAAGTGCGATTTTGAAAATGTCTTTTCGATCTATTTTAAGCGATGAGCCTAGATCGGCACTTAAACTTTTCTTTCGAGATGTAATGAGGAAAATAATGGACAATCCAATGACAGCGGTTACATATCTAAAAAACACAAGCGTCATTGGGTCAACAGCCATAGATAAAGGCTTCGAAACTACGCCTGTTACCCCCCAAATTACAGCAACAGATATCGCAGCCATCCACCCTAGAATATTATCTTTTGCTGATAAGTTCATTGCGTTTCCCTTCTTGTCCATGGCTACGATACTTGCAGCCAAATTAGTCGTTTGAGTTCATGGGTTATTTGATGATGATCAGCTCGGGTTCAGCGCGCTCACTAAGCCACTCTGCACCATTCTCAGTGATCACAATGTTCTCTTCGTGCACCATTGATTTGCCCAGGGCGTAAACCATGCCCGGCTCTAGCGTCATGACCATGCCCGGTTTCAGTACAGTGTTATCGGTTGCGGTATTTGATGGACGCTCAGTCAGCTCCATACCCAGACCGTGACCAAGGCGACCAACGTCGTTACCTAGAGCACCGTTAGCTTCCAGTACTTTCCACATTGCGTTGTAGATGTCAGAGGTGGTTGCGCCAGGACGAGCGGCTTCAAAGCCTGCCGTTGTGGAATCGTAAACCGCGCGGTAAGCGGCTTTAGTTTGCTCGCTTGCACTGCCGAACGCCCAGTTGCGGTCGAAGTCAGAGAAGTAACCATCACGTTTTGCGCCCGTGTCGATGATCAGAACGTCGCCGTCTTCGATGACTCTGTCAGTTGGGCCCATGATGATACTGTCATAACCGTCAGGGCCAGAGCCCGCAATGATGTAAGGACATTCATCAGCACCTTCTAACAGCATATCGATACGGAACTGTTTACAGATCTCACGCTCCGACATGCCCGCTTTCGCGTATTCAGGCACTTTTGCAAAACCGACATTCGTAATGCGGCAGATTTCTTTCACTTTGGCGATTTCAGCGGCTGATTTAACCTGGCGGATTTCATGCATTTGCAGTGAAACATCAACAAACTCTTTATTAACCATAGTGGTGAGCTGCAGATAGTTGTTCACTGGCATACGCAGGTGAGATTCAATCCCCAGCGTTGCACCGATACGGCCAAAACGCGCTGGAAGAGAGTTTAGGTACGCTGCAACAAGGCTAATGCCATCGTCTTCAGGGCGTGGAGAAGGCCAAGTAATGATGTTATCAATCCAAGTGCTCGCCATGCCGCTTGCGCCGATCTCAGGAATGATGGCGGTTGGCTTGCCTTCAGCAGGGATCACTAGGAACCAAGGGCGGGTAGGGCTGTGCCAGAACTGGGTAAAGAACCCCGTGAAATAGCGAACGTTTGGCTCGGTGGTCAGAATCATCGCATCGAGTTTCATGTCGCGCATCATCTGTTGAGCATGGGCGGTACGCGCCTCAAACTCAGCCACTTCAAAACCACGGGCCAGATAATCAATCATTGCTCTTTCCTTCTCTACTCATCGTCTGAAGTTACTCGTAGTGAACTGTAATTCGTTTATCGTTCACTTTCGGTAACGTTATGGCGAGCAAGTTTACGAATAATTCAGTTAAATAATGTGACCTCAAGCTCACCGTTAACTAAAGTGCACTCAAATCGACTTTGTTTGTTCATAAGAGTGATTTTGGTCAACATTTTTAAACTTTGGTGTAAGATTTAGTTGCTTAAAGCCTGAATTAGGCGTTCCATAGTTAACGAAACGTAATTTTAAAGGTTGAATGGTTTTCACCTTCATATGACAATGTAGTCAACTTATGTTAACCAAATAGACGACGGTGCCCATGGAAAGTATCAGTGAATTTTCGACCAAATTTACGCCTAAAGATCGCGACATGCTGCAGGCATATTTTCGGCTGGCGGACACTATCGCTGACTTCATCGGTCCTCACTGCGAAGTGGTTATTCACTCTTTTGAAAGCCTTGAGAAATCAGTGGTGAAGATAGTGAATGGTCATCACACAGGGCGAGACGTGGGTTCACCAATCACAGATCTGGGGCTTCGAATGTTAAGTGCCTTCGAAAAAACCGGGAATGTGACGCCAAATAGCTACTTTACCGAGAGTAAAGATGGCGCGTTACTTAAGTCGACGACATGCATCCTTGAAGGAGAAAACGGCCGACCGATTGGCATGTTCTGTATCAACATGAATTTGTCTTTTCCGTTCCCTGAAATTATTAAAACTCTGATGCCTGACATGGCCCACTCTGCGATGTCGGTCAGTGAGAATTTCAGTGCGAGCGCGAATGATGTGATCGATCAGGCGCTAAACCACGCCATTGTGGAAGTGGAAGCGGACGCCTCAATCAACCTTAAAGGAAAGAATAAAGCCATCACTAAGCTGTTGTTCGAAAACGGCATTTTTGAGCTCAAAGAAGCCACGGCAATTGTTTCAGAAAGGCTAGGTATTACTCGCCATGCAATTTACAAGTATCTGCGCGAGTTCAAGTCGTAAACACTTAAGTAAGAGATAGAGAAATGACAACTAAAACTAAAATCCACACTGATTCTGCGCCTGCTGCTATTGGTCCTTACTCGCAAGCTATGGCTTTTCAAGACCTGATTTTCACCTCTGGTCAGTTGCCATTAGATCCACAGACGATGGCATTCGTGGAAGGTGGCATTAAAGAGCAGGCTCGCCAATCACTGGAGAATCTTAAAGCGATTCTGGAAGAGTCTGGTGCATCAATCGACACCGTGCTGAAAACAACTTGTTTCCTATCTGACATGGAAAACTTCGTCGCATTCAACGAAGTTTATACTGAAGTATTCGGTACCGAGATGGCGCCTGCACGTTCTTGCGTTCAAGCGGCTCGTTTACCAAAAGACGCATTGGTTGAAGTAGAAGCGATTGCGTTCATTAAACGTTAATCCTTAAACACTCGTCTTGCAGTGGGGTACCTAGCTAGCGTGCCCCATTACGCCTCACTCTTGTCATGAAGTATCCGCCATGTTGAAAGTTTCTAAAAATAAGCACTTTACCGGTCAAACTAGCCCGATTTTCTCTGACAATGTTGCTAAGGAAGTTCGTGCCTTCCATAAACAGATTGAAGGTTATGCGCCAACACCTTTGGTGTCATTGCCGCAGCTGGCTCAGCGCCTTGGTGTGAAAACCCTTTTAGTAAAAGATGAATCTAAACGCTTTGGCCTAAACGCGTTCAAAGTGTTAGGTGGTTCGTATGCTTTGGGTCGTCAATTAGCTGAGCATCTGAATGTTGATATCAGCGAAATCGACTTGAAAACCGTGGCATCCAAATTGGAAAAACCACTGACATTCACCACAGCGACAGCGGGCAATCACGGTACAGGTGTGGCATGGGCCGCGCGTGAAATGGGTCAGAAAGCCGTGGTTTACATGCCAAAAGGCTCGCCACAAGCAAGTGTTAACCGCATTCGTGGCTTGGGTGCTGAATGTATCGTTACTGACGTTAACTACGATGACACTGTGCGTTTGGCGAACCAAACTGCAGAAGACAATGGCTGGATGCTGGTGCAAGACACGGCATGGGAAGGTTATGAGAAGATCCCAACATGGATTTCTCAAGGCTACATGACCATGGCTGATGAGGCGATTGAGCAAGCACAAGAAAAACCAACACACGTTCTATTGCAGGCCGGTGTCGGCGCGATGGCTGGTGGCGTGTTGGGCTATCTCGCAGACAAACTGGGCGCGGACACGTTCAAAGCGATTATTGCTGAACCTTCTGCGGCAGATTGTATCTTCCGTTCTGGCGACAAGGGCGAAATGGTTAACGTGACTGGCTCTTTGAGTTCAATCATGGCAGGCCTTGCTTGTGGAGAACCGAACCCTGTGACTTGGCCAATCTTGCGTGATTGCAGCCATAGCTTCGTGTCGGTAGAAGACAAGGTGGCAGCAACAGGTATGCGTATTCTGGGTAATCCTCTCAATGGCGACGCGCCGGTGATCAGTGGTGAATCAGGCGCTATCTGTATGGGCCTGCTGTACCTACTGATGCAAGAAGACAGCAAAGAGCATGCGCAAGCCTTGGGCTTAGATGAAGATTCTGTTGTCCTGCTGTTTAGCACTGAGGGTGACACCAACCCTGATAGATACCGTCGTATTGTTTGGGAAGGCGAACAAGCGCTGTAAATCTGGCAACACCATGATGCAACAGGTAATAGAAAAGGAGGCTAAATGCCTCCTTTTTCGTTATAAGACTCTTCAAAGAGCAACCACTATACCGGTTTGATATAGCGCGTTGGCGTCACATCAGGATTTAGAAGATATCGAATTCTTCGTCCGCTTAAACCTGGGCTCATCCCACCAATTTTCTGCCACGTAGACCAACCCAGCACGCCATCACTTCTGTCAAAGTGCTTATTCTGGTCTATATCGCCGATATGGTGTGTTGTCGTTGGATCGCCGACTGTAAAAGCATGGTCGGTTTGCCCACAGACAGTGTGTACGAGAGGTGCTTCCATTCTATCATCACCACAAAATGCATTGGCAGCCCGAATGACTTCTCTACCACGTAATACAGTGTCTCTTATTGGGCTGCTGGTCGCTATTGAGAGACTGTATTTAGGGCTACTTACGCCACAGCCATCTCTCAAAATTTCTAAAAGGCGGGTGGTGTGTGCGAATGCGTTGTTTGTGAAACTCTCGTCAAGGTGACACAAAACAACACTGTCTGAGTAGTCTTCCACAATGATCAAGCAATGACAGGGGCCCACACCTGTTGTGGTGAGTACGGTTTTGGTTTGGTCTGGGAATTTGTTTGGTTCAAAGCAAAATCCTGCATAGCCTTGAGGGACGATCAAAATTTTTCTTGCTTCATCCAAAGGCTTAGACAACCTGCCTGTTTCTTGAATCGTAATCATGCAGAAATATCCTTTTTAATCTGTATGTTATCAATAATTAGTGTCGAGTATCTAGCTAACCCTACGTTTCGGTTTCATATCTATAAATCACAATGCTACTCACTCTAAATCCCAAAGGATTGTCGAACTCATAGTATGAGCAGAATTTTTGCAGTGAAATGCTTTGCGGGTCGAATTAAGTGATTTTAGAAAACCAAAAAGCCTATATGTGACTAATGCATCAATATATTGTAACCTTATCGTTTCATTTGTTTCAAAAATTGGATCAAATTCCTTTTTATGCTACAAAAATCAACATAACTTTGGTTGTTAAGAAGCGTTTTAGTTTGAATTGAGATGTACTCAATAAGCAAACAAGTTAAACACCTAGAAGCACATCACATTGGAATGTAAACCTTTCAATTCGTGGGTGTTTACAAGTTTCTAATTCGATGCATGACTTTAGCAAAATGACTTTGCTGTGAAAGGATGTCGCAGCAATACAGGGAAACTGCATAGGTATGATATTCACGGAAGACGTAAAAAAATCACTCTCATCGCCTATCTCAAGCGAGCAGCCATGCGGCAAATATCTCAAGGCTGACCGAGCAACATTCAGGCCGCTAAGGAATGAGTTTAATGTCGCTCAAACCGCACTGAGAAAGCTGGCTCAAAACCCCGATGAAGCCGAGCTGGATAATTTGCAAGACGAGAACCTGCAAGCTTGGAAGCAACTCGGAACGAGCTTAAAGAGCACGTTTGAAACAGAAAGTCGCGACATAGAACTCATCGGATGGATGCTCGCTGTTCAGCTTATCGTAGATAACAGCATCGATGGTGCATCAAATCTCATCGCTTGGTTAAACGAGCTTGTCGAGAATGATTGGGAGACGTTGAATCCCGTTTTGCCTCAAGACAAGTTGAAAGGCGAGGGTGATGAAGCCCAAAAAGAGCAGTTTGAAGCCAAGGTAAAAGCCTTTTTCCAGATATGTGGAGATAGCGAAGACAGCAGTCTGTTATACGCGCCACTTCTCATGCTGCCACTGGTTGGTGACATCACTTTCTTCCAGTATCAAAGCGCTGAGAACAAAGGCGGAGCTGCTCAGTTACGCCAGCAAGCAACCCAAGCACTTGCGTCTCAGAAAAGCCTTGTGCAGACGCGCACCGATAACCTGGAACAGCTATCCAAACTGTTTGTGTCAGTTTCGGAGTGTGTGAATAAACACACGCAACCGCTACTGGTTAAAGGCGTCAACTTTACCTTTGCCTTGTCTCTCATTTCAAAAGTTCAGAGTGCGATTACCTATCTCACTGGGCTTACGCCAACAAAAGAACATTCTGAACCTTCCAATAGCCAAGATTCCTCTAGCCAAGACAATCAAGAATCAACGGAAATGCCAGCTGGCAACAATGTTGCTCAATCAGCCAGTCAGCAGTCGGTATCTCACGTTAGTGTCTCGGTGTCCGAAACCGCAAGCTTCTCAGAGGCAGCGAAAATGAACAACATGAACCGAGACCAGGCATTCGTGCAGTTGCGCGAATTGGCAGAGTATTTCCGCGTCAGTGAGCCCCATAGCCCCGTGTCTTTCCTGTTAGAAAAAGCCATTCGCTGGGGCTACATGCCGCTGCCAGAGCTGATGACGGAGTTATTGGTAGGCAGAGAAAACGACCAAGACAAGATTTTCAATCTTATCGGCTTAGACAATGAGGAGAGAGTGGTGTTGCCAGAAGTGACATCAAGAACAACATCTCATTCTTCGTCTCAGCCCATGCAAAATTCCGTTCAGGAAAATGCTTCGCATAGCACTGATCAGAAGGAAACACCCAAAGAAAGCTCTAGTCAGTCCTCAACCGGCTCGGCAGGTTTGCGCTGGTAGGGTGAAAATTGTTCACAAATAAATAGGGAAAATTATGGCAAGTATTTTTATGCGCATTGATGGCGTGGACGTTAAGGGTGGCGCGACTATTTCAGGCTTGGAAGGTACTGGATGGTTTGCAATCAGCTCCTACAAATGGGGCGGCGTTCGTAACGTTGCTATGGATATCGGTAATGCAAACAATGCCGATTCAGGCATGGTCGCCATCACTGAGGTGAACTTTACTAAGCAAGCGGATGGCGCGTCTGAAGATTTGCTGTCGTTCTTATTCAACCCGGGTAAAGAAGGCAAGATGTGTGAAATCGCCTTCACCAAACCCGAGTCGAGTGGTCAAGGTGCGGTGGTTTACTTCCAAATTAAACTCTCCAACGCTCGTCTTGTGTCTTACAACGTTGAAGGTTCAGATGGCGCCCAGCCTGTTGAAAAAGTCGCCCTTTCTTACATCGAAATCTCCCAGAAGCACAACTACGAGCTGGAAGATGGCGAGATGAAAGACGGCGGTATCGTTACCTACAACGTTCCTCAAGGCAAATTGCTGTCTGGTGCTAAGTAATCGATAAGCGCCGTCTAGTTGTCGGCGCTTTTTCTTAGTGACGTAAAATTAAAAAATGGAATTGTGTTATGGCACTGAATGCACAACATAAACGTGTAAGTAAGAACCGAGTCAGTATTACTTATGATGTGGAAACAAATGGGGCTGTAGAGACCAAAGAGCTGCCTTTCGTGGTCGGTGTCATTGGTGATTTCTCTGGTCACAAACCTGACTCTGATAAAACGGACTTGGAAGAGCGCGAATTTACTGGTGTCGATAAAGACAACTTCGATTCAGTGATGACTCAAGTTCACCCGCAACTTAGCTATAAAGTTGATAACAAACTGGCTGACGACGATAGCCAGTTCGAAGTTAACCTTAGCTTCCAGTCAATGCGCGACTTTCACCCTGAAAGCTTGGTTGATCAAATTGATCCACTAAGACAATTGGTTGAGACCCGTAACCAGCTTAAAGACCTGCTGAGCAAAGCAGACCGCTCACGTGATCTTGAGCGCCTTCTGAAAGAAGTTCTGCAAAGCACAGACGCAATCCAAGGATTGGCTGACGAGCTTGGCGTGAAGAAGGAAGGAGAAGAGTAATGTCGACTGAACAACAAGCGAATCAAGCTGGCGCAGAAGCGGCAGAAGGCCAAGCGAGCTTTCTGGAACGTGCGATCACCGCAACCACGCAAACACCGCCAGATACGACCAAAGAGCTACTTTCAAATCTAACCTCTCAAGTGCTTGATGGCACAGTAACGTGGGACAAAAACCTCACGTTGACCATCGAAAAAGCCATTGTTGCTATTGATGAGAAGATTTCAGAGCAGCTACAAGCTGTGATGAAAGAGAAAGACTTTCAGAAACTGGAAGGAACGTGGCTTGGCCTGCAAAAATTGGTTAAGAACAGCGATTTGGGTCCAGACCTGAAAATTAAGCTGGCTGACTACACCAAGCAAGAATTGCTAGAGCAATTTGAAGATGCGCCTGCTATCGATCGCAGCCGCTTCTTCACCATGATTTACCAAGAAGAGTTTGGTACGGCGGGTGGTCAACCTTACGGTGCGCTGATTGGTGATTATGAGTTTGGTTATGGCGATGAAGATGTGGCGCTATTGCGTTACATGGGTGAAGTGGCTTCGGCTTCTCATGCCCCATTCGTTGCAGCAGCGAACGCGAGCATGTTCGATTTCGATTCGTTCCAAACGTTCCAAGAAGGTAAGCCAGTTGCTGCCGGTTTTGACTCACCAGCTTACGCAAGCTGGAATGCATTCCGTGCAAGCGACGACAGCCGTTATGTGGCGCTTACGCTACCTAAGACGTTGGCACGTCTGCCATACGGCGAAGGCACAATTCCTGTGAAATCTTTTGCGTTTGAAGAGCTAGCAAAAGGCGCTGACGGTTCCGCTGTACCAGAATCTGAAGACGATTTCGTGTGGAGCAACGCGGCGTACGATTACGGTCTAAACCTGACCAATGCGTATCGTCAGTTCGGCTGGTGTACTGCCATTCGTGGTAATGACAACGGCGGTAAAGTGGAAAACCTTCCTAACTTTACTTTCAAGAACGATGCTGGCGATCTTCTTCAGCAATGTCCTACCGAAGTTAACCTAACTGATGAGCGTGAAAAAGAGCTTAGCGACCTAGGTTTCTTGCCGTTGGTTCACTACAAAAACACCAACTACGGTGTGTTCATGGGCGCGCAAACGGCACACAAGCCGAAGACGTATACCGACCCTGAAGCGACAGCGAACGCTGCCATTTCAGCTCGCCTGCCTTACACCATGGCAAGTAGCCGTATCGCACACTTCTTGAAAGTGATGGGCCGCGACAAAATCGGTTCACACCTTGAAGCGACCGATGTTGAGAAAGAACTCAACACGTGGATTCACCAGTATGTGAATCCAAATGCGATTGGCAACGAGGCGAAAGCTCGTCATCCATTGGTTGAAGCGAAAGTAACGGTTCAGGAGCAGGCTGGTAAACCAGGCGCTTACTCTGCTGTGGCTTATCTTCGCCCTTGGCTACAAATGGAAGAATTGACGACCTCCTTACGGATGGTTGCCAATATTCCAGGCTAATTCAAATGGCGGGGTTCATCCCCGCCTTTTGAACAGGGATGATAGCCAATGGTAGATAGCGCAACCTTTATTAATTCTCACGACAGCGAGCACTGGCAGGCTCTGCTGGCTTCTTCACGTGATAATGATCTTGGCGCGTTTAGATCTTCCGTCACTCGGCTTATCGCCGCACTCGATGAAAAAATCAGCGAACAGCTTTCGTTGGTGATCCAAGAACCGCAATTTAAAAAACTCGAATCCAGTTGGCGAGGGCTACAAAGCCTTATCGAACTGCCTGTTTCAATGCGACGCATTAAAGTGAAAATGCTCGATGCGACGTGGCAAGAAATCGCTAATGATGTGAGCTTATCTTTCGATATTTCTCAATCGACGTTATACCAAAAAACCTACGCTCAAGAGCTTGATACCGCCGGTGGTCAGCCTTTTGGTATGTTGGTGATTGACCATCGTGTTCATCCAGATTTTAGCGACGACAGTGATTATGATGATCTCTATACGTTGCAGCTATTGGCGGAAGTGGGAGAGCGGGCATTGTGCCCCATAACACTGGGCGTCGACCCGTATTTCTTTGGCGATCAGCCCGAACGCCAGATGCATGACAATGCCCGTATTGCTCGAATTCTAGATAGCGATGATTACCGCTCATGGCAATTACTGCGCAAGAACCAATCAAGCCGTTTCCTCCATTTGGTGTTGCCTGAATACAGCCAGCGTCTGCCTTGGCAAAACTATCCTGCGGGTTTTGTGTTTAATGAAGTTCCGCTGTCGGAACCTGTGCTGTGGGGCAACCCTGCGTATTTGCTCGCCGCAAACGTACTGCGCGAATTTGATCGTATTAGCTGGTTTGGTTTCCTACGTGCGTATGACGAAACCGCCAACCATGGCGCTATCTTGCTTGATAAAAACAATCAGTTTGCGCGGGTTGATGTGTTCAGTGAAGAAGACGGTTTTTGGTCCGAGCAAGGCTTTATTGCACTCAGCAGCTTGTATCTCAGTGGTCAACAAGGCTTCTTTTCGAATCAGTCAGTATGGAAAGCGCCAGATGAAGCGAGCCGCTTATTGGGCATGCTTCAAACCAATTTAATGGCATGCCGATTTGGTCACTACATCAAAGCGCAACTGCGTGACCAAGTAGGCAGCTTTGACAGCGCCGCAGATTGTAAACGCAGCTTAGAGCGTTGGATCCAAAAGTACATCAGTGAAGTGGATTACGGCGAAGACGCCATCATGGCGCGTTATCCGCTCAAATCTTGTGACATTGCCTTGATTGAAGATGCGTCAGATCCAACGCGTTACCTCTGCGAAATTCGCCTTCAACCTCAGTATCAATACGAAATACTCGACGCTCAAATTGTGCTTTCAACAGCAGTTTCCTCGAACGAAGTGGGAGAAAGCGTATGAGCCTGACCATGAAGTTAAAACAGCAATGGCGTGGCGATCTCGATGATGCGCGTGACGCCATCATTGCACATATTTCCTCTTTGATTTCCGGCCGTGCCCCGATTTGGACTGGCGATAACGACGCGAGCGCCCTAAATGGCACCATTGCCACCCTCGGCATGCAAAACATCTCTCGTTCTCAAAGCAAAGCGAACAGTGAAGTAGTGGGAGAGGAGATTCGCCAGCTTATTAAAGCATTCGAACCGCGTTTGTCGTCGGTTGATTTAGAAGTCAACGAAGACACCACTGGCAACAACCAACTGGAGTTCCGCATTACCGCCATTATGCACACTGACCAAGGTGAAGAGACGGTCGTTTTTGATTCGTTTTTAGATTTCAGTACCAGCAAACTTGATGTAAGGAAAACGAACCTTGTCTGATTCTCTGCTTGCCTATTTTGAACAAGAACTTCGCTTTATCCGTGAAGAAGCGGCGGCGTTTTCTCAGCGCCATCCGGGCGCGGCAAGCTCGCTGGGCGTTAACAAAGAAACTGTTGATGATCCTCAAGTAGCGCGATTGATTGAAAGTGTGGCGTTGCTTAACGGTAAGCTTCAAAAACGCCTTGATGATGCCTACCCAGAATTCACAGAAAGCCTGTTGCGCCTGTTGTTCCCGCACTACCTTCGTCCTGTTCCTTCATTTGGCATCCTCAGTATTGATGTCGGGGATGATGCCACAGCGCAGCACGTGATCCCGAAAGACACTGAGTTCGATGTGTCTGATGACAATGGTCATCACGCCGTGTTTCGTACTACCCAAAACTTAACGCTGAACCCGATTTCTCTGGCCGCGGTTGATGTCGCGATGGCGCCTTTTGATATCGCAAAACCACGTGGCGCAGAACAATCCAAAGCGATGCTGGCATTCACGTTCAGCGCGTTTGATGAAGGAATGCCTTTGTCTTCTTTGTCCATGTCGCACATAGATTTGCAATTGCAGGGCGATCCAAACCTGATGCTTCGTCTGCATGACATGGTGTTGTCTGGTATTGAGCAAGTTGTTGTTTCTTGGGATGGCGGCGAACGCATCCTTGGAAAAGATGCGCTCGAAGTGGTGGGGTTTGACAGTGAGCAATCCACACTGCCGTATCTTGCGAGCAGTTTCTTTGGCTTTAAACTTCTCACCGAATTCTTCGTTTTCCCTGAACGTTTTCATGCATTGCGGTTGAATCTCGGTGATGCCGTAAAACACATTGACTCACATAGCCTGACGATCAAACTCTTCGTTGAAGATCTTGAAGTGGATGTGGCGCGTGCCATTGATAAATCAAACTTCGCGCTTCACAGCACACCTATCGTCAACCTTCACCGTGTTGTCGCTGAACCGACACGCATTGATTTCACCCAGTCTTCCTACCCGTTGACCATCGATGCCAGCAACCCTGAGGCGCTGTCTCTGTTTTCGATCGAGCGTGTTGAGGATGTTGACGAGCGCGGAACGACTGTCATCCCCGCGTTATACAGCGACCAATACTACGCTTCGAAAACCGGCTATCGCTGGCAGTTGTCAGAACGTGAGACAGAAACGGGCGAGACGGAATGTCGCCTTAAAGTCACGGATACTCGTAATGAAAGTGCCGACAGTGAGCCTCGGACTTGGTTGGTCACAACCCTTTGTTCGAACGGCCGACGTGCTGCAAAACTGAATACTAAAAGCCATATTCAATGCCGTGAAACCATCACCATTCCCGGTACGGCGCGATTGAGCCGCCGACCCACACAGCCAGCACCAAAGAAAGATCTGCAGAACAGTTCTTGGGTATTGCTTTCGCACCTGCATTTTAACTATCACGCCATTTTTGGCGCTGAAGATCCGGTCACGCAGCTGAAGTCATTGTTCTCGCTGTATAACCACCATGAAAGCCAACAAATCACCGCCTACATTAATTCCTTGGTGGCGATTGATACCGAGCAAGTCGTCGCGCCCATCCGTGTTTCGGGCAAAAGCTGTTTTGCCTACGGCACCAAGATAAGTGTCACCCTTAATGCAAATGAATTGGTCGGCGGCATTGAGCTGTTTTCCCATCTGCTCGATCGATTCTTTGCGTGCTTTGCTGGATTCAACAGTTTCACGCAAGTGGATATTTTGATTGAAGGACAAGACGGCGTATTCCAAGCCTTTCCAAGGAGGTCGGGATGCAAAAGTCTTCTCTAAAAGAATGGGTTGAACACCCTTATCTCGCATCCTTGCAGAGCAGTTGGCAGTTGGTAAAACATCATGCCCAAGCACAAGGTGTACGCCCTAATATTCGATTTAAAGCGGCGCGACTTCCGGCCTATTACCACTCTGAGATTGTGTCTGTTGAACGGAGCATGAGTGATGATTGGCAGATCACTACCTCGTTGTCAGGGTTGTCTGGCGCGAAAGGGGTCATGCCACGAAGCCTCTATAAAGAAGCTATTCAAGCGGTGTTCGACGAAGAAGATCATGCAATGGCGGACTTCTTCGATAGCTTTAATAACCGCTATTACCGTTTACTTTGCCAAACCGAAAACAAACATAACCTGTCTGCGCAATGCGAAGAAGAAACCTTTGCTTGGGCGTCGTATCGCCCATCCATCACAGGGTTGCTCACCAATTTACATGGTGCAGCGGGAAGCCCCAAGGGCATTCCCGCAAGCCATTTCGTGCAATACACCGGCCTGATCGGCTTGAAGGTTACTTGCCCAGAAACACTCCGTTGCATGCTTGAAGACTATTTTGGCTATCCGTTTGATGTGGAGCGCAGTGAGCTCTCCTATCAACCCATTAGCCAAGATGCGCTCACACAAATCGGCGCATCAGGAAAAAATCGCGCCTTGGGTTTTGATGCGTTAATCGGCAAGAAAGCCGCCATGGTGGGGCAAAAACTCGACGTCAAAATTCGACCGCAAAACTACGAAGATTACCGCGCAATTGGTCGTGATAAACGCCTTGTCTCTGCCATCAACCAAATGGTGACGCAGTACATCGGCGTGAACCTCAAATTTCGCTTGTTGATGAAAGTCGATGGGCAGTATCTCCCGAGACTATCGCTCTCGGAGACGCAGCAAAAAGGGCAGCAATTAGGCCAGTCAGCTTGGATAAGGACGCAGGATAACAAGATGACATTTGTAGAAATGCCACTTAAGGGATAACGGATAGCACTATGATAAACATCGAACTACAAAATCTGGTGAGAAGACTTGCGCCGGGCGTTAAATCATCGCTTGAGGCTGCGGCTGGCGATTGCATGGGTCGCACACACTACTCTGTGGAATTAGAGCATTGGTTTTACGAGTTGATCAAAGATTCAACCCTCGGATGGCACGCAGCGGTAAATCAAAGCAACGCGTCTAAAGGTGCACTGCTTGAGCAACTTGATCAGAAGTTATCGTCGTATGCCCGTGGTAATGATGCCGCACCTTCGCTGTCGCCATCACTGATTGAGCTATTAAAAGATGCTTGGCTGCTCGCGTCACTCAATCAATCCCAAGCGAGTGTGAATGAGTACCACTTGTTATTGGTATTGCAGCAACGCATCACCCAAAGTGCTTATAACGGCCCATTGAGCAATTGGATCTCTGAGCTGTCTTCAGAGTGGCTCAAAAGCAAAGCGAATGAAGCGTCTAGCGGTAAGTTAGGCGAGGCATCTGCTGCGGGTGGCGCACCGGTAGAAGCAGGCGACGCGGGAACGGCGGCGTTAGATAAATTTACCCATAACCTGACCGACGCAGCGCGCAACGGAAAACTTGATCCTATCTCTGGGCGTTCGAGCGAAATTCGCAAATCTATTGATATCCTTTGTCGCCGTCGTCAAAACAGCCCAATTCTTGTGGGTGACCCTGGCGTCGGTAAAACCGCCATCGTTGAAGGTCTCGCACAGCAAATCGTTGATGGAAACGTCCCGCCAGCCTTGGCGAACGTCGAGCTGCGCAGCTTAGATCTCTCCCTTCTGCAAGCGGGTGCCAGTATCAAAGGGGAGTTTGAAAACCGCCTTAAAGACATCATCAACGAGATTAAACAATCACCGACGCCGATCATCATATTCATTGATGAAGCACACACGCTGATTGGAGCGGGTGGTGCGGCAGGTCAAAATGATGCTGCTAATATCTTGAAGCCAGCATTAGCACGCGGCGAGTTTCGTTCATTGGCCGCGACAACGTGGGCGGAATATAAGCAATACTTCGAAACCGATGCCGCACTGACGCGTCGTTTCCAAGTGGTTTCTGTTGGCGAGCCCAACCAAGAAGATGCCATTCAAATGTTGCGTGGCGTGAAAACCAGCTTGGAAAAACACCACAATGTAAAAGTGCTGCAAGAAGCCATCGAGGCGGCAGTGACACTTTCAATTCGTTATCTCCCTGAACGCAAACTGCCAGATAAAGCCATTAGCCTGCTCGATACTGCATGCTCACGAATCGGCTTGAGCCAAAGCGCAACGCCGCAGCAACTCGAAGGCTTGGCAGAACAAATTCGTTACACCAACAATGAAATAGATTCCCTTCGTCATGAGTCGGCATTGTGGTCGATTGAAAGCGATCAATTGGCGAAAGCTGAATCGCGTTTAGTGTCGTTGCAAACAGAACACGACGCCCTAGAAAAGCAGTGGGAAGAAGAAAAAGCTTTGGTATCGAGCATTCTGGATCTTCAAGATTCTTTGGATGAGAAATACCTAGATGGCGAAGACATTTCTGCATTGCCTGAGCGTAAAGAACTCGACGATAAAATGACTGAGTTGCGCGATATTCAAGGTGAGCATGCCCTTGTATTGCCACAAGTCAACCAAGAAACCATTGCAGAAGTGATTTCACTGTGGACCGGGATCCCTGTTGGCAACATGGTGAAAGAAGAAGTCGAACGCTTGATGCACCTAGAAACGCATATTGGTCAGCGTGTGATAGGCCAAGTTGCCCCTATTGATGAGATTTCAAAAGCCATTCGTATGTCTCGCGCGGGTTTGACTGACCCACGTAAGCCAGTGGGCGTGTTCCTCATGTGCGGACCGAGTGGTGTGGGTAAAACGGAAACGGCGTTGGCACTGACAGATCTGTTGTACGGCGGTGAGCAGAACATCACCACGATCAACATGACCGAATTTAAAGAAGAGCACAAAATCTCCATGCTGCTGGGTTCACCCGCGGGTTACGTGGGCTTCGGGAAAGGCGGTGTGTTAACAGAAGCCGTGCGTAAGAATCCATATTCAGTGCTCTTGTTGGATGAAATGGAAAAAGCCCACCCAGGTGTGCATGACCTGTTCTACCAAATTTTTGATAAAGGCACGATCAGTGACAGTGAAGGCCGAGAAATCGACTTCCGCAATACCATCATCATCATGACGTCAAACGCGGCAGACAGTGCTGTGGTGGCCGCTTGTGCCACAGAGCGGCCTTCTATTCCAGACCTGACGCAACGCATCTTCCCTGAACTCCAAAATTTCTTTAAGCCAGCATTCTTAGGGCGCGCCACCGTGGTGCCGTATTTCCCGTTGAATGAAGAAGAGATGGCATCGATTGCCAAGCTGTCATTGAGACGCATCGAGAAGCGAGTTTCGGCGCACTACGGCGCAACTTTTGAGTACGCCGATGATGTGATTGAGCAGCTCGTGATGCGTAACCACTCGCCAGAAACCGGTGCGCGAGCGATCGAGCAAATCATTAATCGAACCTTGATGCCTGAACTCGCCAATCAATGCATTACACGTATGAGTGAAGGTGAGCCAATCACCGCCATTCGCGTGCGCGTTGATGGCAGTCAATTCGGTTTCGATATCGACTAAAAGAACGGCTTAGAAGCGGTTTGAAGTACGCCCAGTGCCAGAGAGTAATAAGGGTACTGGGCGAAAATTGTAAGACGTTAAGGATGATGTATGAGCGCGGCACTGTTTAATCAAGAACAGATCGATTGGATTAAAAGACAGGTGAAAATAGCCATTGTTTGTGGTGGTGAAAAGCTCCACACGGACAACTATATCTACGAAAACCTGAGTCCGCGCTCGACCAAAACCTATCGTTTGGTTGCCGAAGACATTGCCGATGCGCTTCATTCAGCAGGATTTCGACGCGTTGCTTTGCTTGAAGAAAGCATGAAGCTTCCCCGCCAGCTCAAAGACGGGGAGTTCGACCTTGTATTCGCTAACAGCGGTGGACTGCAAGGTTTTGACTCGATGTGTCACTTACCTTCCATGCTAGAAATGTTGGGTGTTCCTTACGTGGGGCACGCGCCAATGACGGCGGGTTTGCTCGACAACAAGCTGATGTTCAAAAACGAGCTTTCCGCGCTGGGTATTCCAACCGCGCCGTTTATTACGGTGCAGCCTGAAGCGCCATTCTTCTCCGATTCTCAACTTAAAAAGCTTGATGAGATGGATGCGGAATTTGGCCAAGGGTACATCGTGAAACCTGTTGTAGGCCGCGCTTCAATTCATGTATATCCCGTGTTCGACCGCGATGATTTGGTCAGTGCCGTGCATCAAGTGCATGCTGCGACCAATAATGCGGTCATTATCGAGCCTTACCTTTCGGGTGCTGAGTTTGTCGCGGCTGTCATGGGGCCCGTTGTTTATCGCGACAGTGAGCTTGAAGAACAAGATCATCCCTTTGTGTTTTCGGTAACGGAGCGTTTGTTGGCGGAAGACGAGTTGATCTTTACGTCGATGGACGTGTGCCCAATAACCTCTGACCGACTCAAGCTCGTTGCAGATGAAAAGCTGAAAGTTGACATCTCTGCCATTGCTTGCCAGATATTCTGCGCCTTCAACATTCAAACCCTGATCCGAGTCGATCTTCGCATGGATAAAAAAGGGCGCTTGTTTGTGTTGGAAGCGAACCCGAAACCTGATTTGAAATCGCCAAAAGGCAGCGAAGTTAACTTGGTGAGTTTTGGGTTAGGTCGTGAAGGGTTGGATTACGAATCGTTAATCCAATCGCTGTTGTTTAATCGCTTACAACAACTGTATCGACACAGACCCTCAAACGTCTCTCATTGCCTGAAGGACGATTTCACCGCGTTAGGCGCGAAAGGTGATGGGCATGAGTAACCTGTCGAAAAATAGCCGCGTATTCTTTGGCATTCTGCTGCTTGGGCTTTCACTCTTTCTTGTGGTGTTTGTCGGGTATGCACAAACGCTGAAGAGCTATCAGCATCAAACACGCGAAGCGATTCTGGCGCAGGCTGAAGTCGCCAAACTGAACATCGAGCAAATTCTAAGCTCTGGTGTGCCGCTTCATGATATTGCAGGCCTTCAAGCCTTGTTATCGCCGATTGCTGACACTGACCCTTCAGTGGTCGATCTGCGCTTAACTTCCGGTGAAACGGAGCTTTATCGCTACACCAACACCGTGATTGAGGGAAACCTGATCACTATCCCCCTCAATAACAAATTCTCGCGCGCAGGCTCGCTAGATATTTTATTGAGTGACGCGCCAATAAAAGAAAAAGTGGATGCGAGTTTCCTGACGCTTTTGTGGGCCATGGTGATTTTGCTTTCGTTGTTTATTTGGTCCGTCACACTGAATCAAAGTGGCAGCCGATACCTGAAAAGCTTTTCTGTGATTTTTTTGACCATGACGATGCTGGTGGTCATTTTGGTGACGGTACTTCTCAAACAAAGCCTCGAAAACAAAGCGGACTCGATGGCAAACTTGATTGGGCATCGACTTGCTCCTGTGCTCCAAGCAGACATCGACCCCTCCTTGGTGGGGGGCATGGACCAAATGCTGGCAGATTTCATACGCTCAAACAAAGAAGTGGCTTCGTTATCCGTATTTGTTGATGAGCAGGTGATTGCGCGCAGTGAAGACAATCAACACAGCCAAGTGTTATCGCAACTTGCCGAGTACGAAAGTGAAGACGAGAAAGGCAATGTCATTCACATCGCTTTCCATCCAGAAGTGTTGCTTGGACAACTTCTCAAGGTATTAAAGAGCTTCGCGATTTTGTTTGGCGGTTGTGCGTTCGTTTGCTTCGCTTTTGTGAAATTGCTGAGCAAGGAAGCGACGGCAGAGAGTCAAAGTAACGATGATGTGCTGGATAAAATAAAGCCGCTTCTGTTGATGACAGTACTGATGGAAGCGCTGATGGCGCCTATCTTGCCGCAATTTATAGAACAGGTCGCATTAGGTGCTGGGTATTCTGACGCGTCGGCCTCTGTATTCTTCTCGCTGTATTTCCTCGGTTTCACCCTAACACTGTTGCCAGCATCGAAAGTGGCAGAGTATGCGGACAATCGACGCGTTCTACTTGGAGGGATTTGCCTCGCGGCGCTGGGAAGCTTGGCGATTTTTGCCAGCGACCACATCGCAGTATTGCTGTCTGCAAGGTTCATTTCTGGTGTCGGGCAGGCGGCGGTATTTATTGCGGTGCAGCAGTACATTTTGTCGTACAGCAACCAACGCAACAAAACCCAAGCCACCGGCATTATTGTATTTTGCTTTAACGCAGGCTTCATTGCTGGCGCGGCGTTCGGTGCGCTGCTGGCTGATATGTTGGGTGTTCATGGCATTTTTGCGCTGTCGGCGGCGATTGGTTTCGGCATGTTCCTGTTCGCGCAGTGGTTACCTGCTTTGGTTTCAACATCGAATGTACAAAGACCGGATTCCAAAACCGCGATGGTGAAGAATGCGGCAAAAGAACTCGCTAGAGACTCTGCCCGCTACCTCCGCCAAGCCTCCTTCCTCCGTACGCTGTTGCTGGTCGGTATTCCCGCCAAAATGTTGCTCACGGGTGTCGTCTTTTTCGCTGTGCCTTTGCTCATGGCCGACCAAGGCATTTCAAAAGAGAGTGTGGGCCAGGTACTCATGACCTACGCCATTGTGGTTTTGTTTGTGAATGGAAAAGTGACCCCAATGATCGACAAAAAAGGCGGCGCCAAGCTGTCTTTGGGAGTTGGCAGTTTTGTCACCGCATCGGCTTTACTGCTTCTTGGCTGGGGATTGGAACAAGAAGCGATGTCCTTAACGGTGCTTGTGACAACGCTTGCCATGATGTTGCTTGGCTTGTCTCATGGGCTGATCAACGCCCCTGTCGTCACGCAAATTGTTTCTAGCGTACCGACTGCTGAAGAAGCCAAAGCGGCGGCAACGTATCGTTTCCTCGAACGCTTCGGACACGTCACTGGCGCAATGCTAATTGGTTTCATGATCACATCCTTCAGCGTCAGCCTGAGTTTCACCCTGCTGGCTGGTTTCTTTATCTTGGCGGGCATCGTTTTCTTCCTGACGGGCTCTGCGCGTGCCGACAGCGAGACAATGAGCGAGGTGCAGTCATGAGTAAGCTTCAGCTGTTGAAGGCAAGCGTGCTTGGCATGATTCTCGTGAGTTTCATGTCGTTCTCGGTTTCGTCGTATGCCACGCCATCCGATTGGCCGGATTGGATGGGAGAAACGGTAAAACTGACTGCGGAAGAAGACTGGACGTTTG
Source organism: Enterovibrio calviensis DSM 14347 (assembly GCF_000621165.1). GTDB lineage: Bacteria > Pseudomonadota > Gammaproteobacteria > Enterobacterales > Vibrionaceae > Enterovibrio > Enterovibrio calviensis. Next base: position 161,025 of record NZ_JHZA01000010.1, read on the forward strand.
AAGGCAATGACGACGAGTTGCACATTGCTCCGCGCAAATCGAATCCTACGATTTGGGTCATCGTTTCGCGAAAAGCAGCGTCATACGACACGGCGCTGTTAACCATGCTGAACGTGTACCAGCAAGAGTTCGATAGCGTCTCATTCAATGTGGTCAAGCTACCCAAAACAGAGGTTGAACTAGAGCAAGTGCTCGATGCAGCCGAACAGCGTGCGCAGTTGATTTACACCGTGGGGTCAAAAGCCACCGTTGCCGTACACAAGCAATATCAGGGTGGGAAACTGCCCGTAGTGTCGGTAAATGCGAAAGATCCGGTACTCATGGGGCTTATCGATAACTATCGTGGCTCGGGCGACAATTTCGCGTTCACATCGCTCAACCTTCCTGCCAACGTCACTTTGAGCTTCTTGCTGAAATACATGCCAGACCTGTCTCAAATTGGCGTGTTGTATGCCCGTACCAACAAAAGTGCCTATCTCACCCAGTTTTTACCTCTTCAACAAGAAGCTGAGCGCCGTGGTATTCGTGTGCTGGGTTTTGAGGTTGATGAGTCGATGGAAGATCAAACGCTTGAGCGCGTGATGGCGTCGGAAATTAGTGCCCTTAAATCGCAAGATCCCCAATTAGAAAACACCCTGCTTTGGTTAACAGGCAGTTCGAGTTTGCTCGCGCGTGTGGATGAAATTAATGGGTTATCTCAAAGTTTGCCACTTCTCACCGTGGTGCCAGAAGCGGTCAATGGTGATGAACACAGTGCGTTGATGTCGGTCGGTGTGAGTTTCGTGAATAACGCGCACCAAGCTGCGCTGTATGGCATTCGTATTCTTCGTGATGGCGAAAAGGCGGGCGGTTTACCCGTGGGCGTGATTTCGCCACCCGATATTTCGATCAGTTTTAGACAAGCAAAACGCCTAGAAAAAGCAGTGCCGTTAGTGTTGCTCGAAATGGCGAGCGATGTGTATTCAGAAAACGGCAGTGTTGTGCGTTCTCAAGGCATGAGTGTGGAGAGGCAATAATTGAGAGCAAAAAAGATGTGTAAAAACGTGCTCGTTACCACTGCATTGATGGTTATGTTTTCAAGTTTTCGGGTGAGTGCAGATGTTGGTCCAGAGCGACTGTTACTGACAACGCAGGAATGGTTTCCTTACCAATACCAAGAAGATGGCGTGATGAAAGGGCCGGGTGTGGACTCCGTGAAATGTGTCATGAAGGAGATGAAGCAGCCTTATCAGTTGACGATGACGAAATGGGATAAGGCGCAATTGATGGTGGAAGTGGGCAGTCAACATGGCTTCTTCCTCGCGTCACAAAACGCCATTCGTGATACCTACGCCGTGTTTTCATCGCCGATTGATGAACAAAAATGGAGTTGGGTTTTTCTCTCTGATTCCACCGATGTTGGTAGTGAGAAATTCAAAGAACACGTAGAAGTGGCGGCCCTGTTTGGGTCAAACAAATGGTTTTGGTTACACAAGCAAGGCTACCGCGTTGAACGCAAGCCGCGTTCGCCTGATGCCTTGCTTGAATTGCTGCTCAATGGCGAGGTCGGGGCTATTTTGGCTAACGATGCCGTGATTGATGAAACGATAAAAAAACAAGGTGTCAGCTACCGCGCGATTTCAAAAAAACGGATAAAGAGCAATCCGTTAGGAGTGTATTTTTCTCGAAACTTTGTCGAGAAATATCCGCAGTTTATGGATTCGTTTAATTCTTCTGCCAAGAAATGTATGGGAAGGGGCTATGCCGCTATCAATTAGGATTATTAGCTCGCCCTCTGGCGAGACCGTTTCAGAGTGGAATAAACAATTTCCAGAAGAAGGCGGCGAGATTGGTCGCGCCTATGGTTCGACGTTGCAGCTTAGCGATGCGAGCCGAGAAATTTCGGGGACTCACGCGATGATCAAAAAATCAGCGCGTGGCTATCAAGTGGTCGATAACAGCACGAATGGCTTGTTTATCAATGGTGCGCCTACGCCATTAGGTAAAGGAAACCAAACCACCTTAACCGATGGGGATGTGCTCAACGCCGGACAATATCGTTTGCTGGTGTCATGTTTTGTGCCAGAGCAAGCGTCCGCCAAGCAGCCGTCGCTGGCGGGCTCGCAAGGCATGCCGTTTAGTGATGACCCGTTTTCGAACGCGCAGCAACAAGCATCGACACAGCAAGCTGCGCCGCGTTTTAACACCGCTCCCCCCGCGCAGCAAACAAATGGCCAAGGTGCATCGGCTTCCACGAATCGTGCTGCATATCAGCAAAACGCGTTTGATGCTGACCCTTTCCAAGAAAACACCTTCGCCACGCCACAGAATGATCAGGGCAGAGCGCCTTTTGGTGGAGGCCAACGCGCTGAGCAAAGCGCCGGTTTTCAGCAGAATACTGGTTTCCAGCAAAGTACTGGCTCTCAGCAGAATACTGGTTTTCAGCAAAATCCATTGGGTTTTGGTGGGCAGGGGTCGGGGCAAGGTGGCTTTGGCGAAGCAGGCATGCATGCTGACGATCCGTTTGCGAATACAAATTCTGAATTCACGACGCCACCATCTTCAGCGGCGCAGTCTGCAACAGCCGCTCCATTTTCTTCGCAGTCATCATTTTCGCCTCAATCACAAATGGATGCGCCTGCTGATTTGTCGCATGGGTTCTCGGATGATCCCTTTGTGGATGGCGATGACAACTTCCCCAGTTTTACGGCACATACGGAAGATGTGTTTGAGCCCGTTGGGCAGAACCATACCTCAGTGGCCGAATATCTAACGCCGAGAGAACACGAGCAACAATGCGTTGAAAAGGCAATGGAACTGGCATTAGGGCGCTTACTTGAAGAGCTAAGTCCTGACACTTTGGAAGGCATGTTTAACGATCTGGTTCGTCCGTCTTTTTTCGGTCGAAAACCCAAATACTGGGACATGTATAAGCGCTATTTTCAGCGTCAGGTGACGAACCGAGATTGGCAAATCAAGTTTGGGGCGTATTTCAATGAGTCTTACCGCATGCTGAAAATGGGAGACAAGTAAGATGAAAGCGTTACTTGCTTGTTTTCTTTCCATCGGCGTCTTGGCGGGATGCAGTTCGTCTGTTTCCGTTAATCCGATTGATTGGTTCAGCGATGATTCACCCCCGAAATTCACCATGGATATTCGCGCAGAAAGCAACATCAACCCAAACGTGGATAACCTGCCGTCGCCTGTCGAAATCCGCGTTTATCAACTCGCGGACAGTGAAGCGTTTAATCAGGCCGATTTCATTCAACTCTACAACGACGACCAAGGCGCATTGAAAGCAGGACTGCTGTCTAAGCGCTATTTGCCGAGTGTCATGCCGGGGGAAACCCGCACCGAAATTATTCCCGCAAATGCGGAAACCAAATTTGTTGGCGTCATCGTCGCGTTTGCGAATTATCGAGAAGCCAATAACAAAGCAATTTTTACATCGTTTGGGCATTGGTCTCAGACCATCACGCTGCAATTGGATGGCATTAACCTGACGATGACAGGGACAGAGGATTAAACCGTGGACATGAAAAAGGTCGTTTGGAGTGAAGGCATGTTTCTTAGCCCTCAACATTTCCAACAACAAGAGCGGTATTTAGAGCATTTCGCTAAGTCATATTGTGGGCAAATCGCGCCGGGAAGCTTCGGGCTTTCGGAACTGGAACTCGACGCTTCAATGCCAAAAATTGGCAAGGTTGGCGTGAAAAAAGCCAAGGGAATATTCCCTGATGGCACGCCGTTCGACATGGCGCAAGGCTTGGTACTCGACATTCCCAAAGGCACGTTAAACAAGCGTGTGTATTTGGCGGTGCCTGTGTATCGCGCGGGCGTGGTTGACGTGGGCCAAGGCCAGCATATGCGCAACATGCCGTTGGAATTTCAAGCCTATGACACTAGCCGCGATCACAGCGAAGCCGTGCCGCTTGAAGTGGCGCAACTGAACATCGTATTGAAGCTAGAAGGTGAAGATCTGCAAGACTACACCTTGTTGCCTGTGGCGTTTGTTTCCGAGCATAAATCCGAAGGTGAAGTATTGCTCAACAAGGCGTTTGTTCCGGCTTGTTTGAGTTTCAATGTATCGGACTATTTGAAAGATTGCGTGTCGGAAATCTACGCACAAATGCAGTATCGCGCACAAACCATTTCTAATCGTCTCCAAGTCGACAGCGGCAGTAAGAGCTATCAAGCATTGATGCGTGATTATCTTTGGCTACAAACCTTGGGCGGTTGGTTGCCGAAAATTCGCCACTGGCTTGATACAGGTGCGTTAACGGCAGAAGCACTCTATCTCGAATGCATTGCCATGGTCGGTCAAATGCAGGGGCTAGAAGGGCGCATGCCGGAAGAGTTTCCAACTTGGAACCCAAATGCCATGTACGACAACTTCTCCATTGCGTTCGCCGAGATGCAAGTGCTGCTCCGTGAAGTTCAGCTTGATAACGTCACCACCTTGCCTTGGGATACCAGCCTGTTTGTTTCCCGCCGTTTGCTTCGCACCATCGTCAAAGATCGCGCGCTATTCAACAGCGGTCGCTTCATTGTCGTTGTGTCATCGGACGATTTAGGGGCGGTTGAGTTAGGCGAGCAATTCTCCATGGCAGCGAAAATGGCAGGAAACAGCGACATTGCGGATCTCGTGCGAAATGCGCTGTCTGGCGTCGAACTTCGGTACCTGCCAGTCGCTCCGACAGAGTTGAAATCGCGCAGTAATGCAGCGTATTTCGAAGTGAACATTCAATCGGATCTTTGGCAGTCTCTCGTCAAGAAAGATGAACCCATTGCGCTGCACATCGATGAGCGCGTAGGCAATGTCAGTGTTGAACTCCATGTGATCAGGTAGGCAGCGTATGAGCGGACTTTTTAACGAAGAACCCACCATTGTTGTCCGTCGGCAGCAATTGGATGTACACGCCCAAGCACAAGCTGTGGCTCAAGAAGCCTTGCCTGAATTGGGTGATAGCGGTCAGTTGATTGAAAACCTAGCGGTTTATGGCAGCCCGTTGTTGAACGCTGCGACAGAACTGCTCGGCACCTTGGTGACCTTACCGCGCCAAGGCGAGCCAAGAGATTTGGAACGCTTTCGCCAACAAGTGCTAGACGGTATCGCCAACTTTAAACGTCGAGGCTTGTACCTTGATTATCACCCGAGTGTGATAGACCGAGCCTGTTTTGTGCTGTGTGCAGCGTTCGATGAAATCATTCTTTATACCGAGTGGGGTCAACGCGCACGATGGGAAAATCACTCCCTGTTGAGCAAGGTATTTAATCAGCGCAATGGCGGTGAAGTGTTCTTCGTGTTGCTAGAAAAAGCCTGCCAACAACCCGCGAAACTTGCAGACTTTATTGAGCTTCAATATGTCTTGGTCATGCTTGGTTTCAAAGGTCGCTATCGCCATGTTGAGCCGGGTGCGCTGCATGACATCAAATCGGACGTTTACGGCATTCTTCGTCACTATCGCGAAGAATCGCCGCTTCCTATTCCTCGAACTCCTGAATTGCACACCCACACACAGCCGAAAAAACCATTGAGCATGGCGAAAATAATCACGCTGTCTTGCGTGTTATTGGGCGGTGGATATTTCGCGTCTGAATATTGGTATCACACCCGCAGTGATGCCTTGCTTAGCCAGTTTGCTACCCTCGATTTGTCTGACGTGGATTTGGCGAAAACCAATAAAGATTTGGTGTACGTGAGCAACGAACAAGATTTGGGTTTGTTGCCGTTGAACGATCCAAAAGACCTAGAAGTGACAACACCTTCTTCCGTCACGGTTGATTGGGAAATCTTGCTGGCCGTGTTCTCTGAGTCGGCGGATGTGCTCAAGCTTTCCAGCAATCTAAGCAAATCTGGCTATGACACGCATTCCGTCGAAACGGATTCAGGGATAGAAGTCATCTTGGATGCCGGTAATAACTTGAACGCGATTAAAAAACTCAAAAATGAACTGAACGTTCGCTACGGATTGAATGCGACGATCAGGAGGGCGCAGCAATAATATGAAAAAGGCATTCTTACTCCTTTTGCTTGCACTGGCTCTGTCAGGTGCATGCTTGCTTGGCTGGTGGTCCGTTCCTGTTGATTCCAGCATGGCTTGGGCGCGTATGGCGTTTCTCATCGCTGCATTTGTTTTGCCGTTCTTGGTATTGGCCTTTGGCCTTTTCTCAAAGCCAAAAACGGAAGAATCGATTCAAAAACATGAGCAGCAGGTCTTGCTCGAACAAGACACCAAAGCGATTCGAGATATCTTTGCGGCATCGACCCGAAAAATCAAAGGCGATGGCAACCGTAAACTCTCGAGCATGTATTCATTGCCTTGGTATGTGCTCATCGGGCGTCAAAACAGTGCTAAGAGTGCGCTGCTTCGTCAGAATGATCTCGAGCCAGTCATTGATATTCAGCTGAGTGAAACGGACGCGACGCAATATCTTCGTTTCTGGAGCAATGACCAAATCGTGGTGATTGAAGCGGGGCACCGGCTTTTTGATCATGATGGTGTGGACCCTGCCTTATGGAAGGTGCTGGCACAACAGTTAATGAAATACCGCCCTAGACAAGGTTTGAATGGTGTTTTGACGGTTGTTGAAGCCAATCAATTGATCGAAGCCGACAAGAAAGACGCACAGGCGCTCGCGGCGACTTTGCAAGATGCAGTACTTTCATTGTGTGAAGCTCTCGGCGTTGATTTACCTGTTTATAGCGTGTTCACCAAAGCAGATACGATTGCTGACTTCGTTCCATTCTTTGAAAGCTATTCTGGAAGAGATGTCGATAACCCGTTCGGTATTACCTTAGCAAATGACGACACGCGCCGATTCGACACCATTCAGTTTGATGAAAAAGTAAAACTGCTGCTTAAAGATCTCGCTAAACAGCAAATGACCTTGCTGCGAAATGTCAGCAATGAACGCACGGATTCTGTGCTCGCACTGCCTTATCAATTGCGTATTTTCTTTGATCAAGCCCGCGCATTGATGGCTGAAGTTGGCCGAGAAAACCGTGTTCGGAGCGCAGTATGGGTTCGCGGCATCTATTTGGCTTCAAGCGGACAAAGCGGTAAAGAGTTGGACTTACTGACTCAAGCAATTGCAGAACGTGCGGAATTTAATGCCTTGGTTCGCAGAGAGCAATTGCCTGGACGACGTGGCTATTTTGCTGGCCGATTGTTTTCTGATGTGCTGTTGCCTGAGCGCAAAATCACGGCCATGAACATGTTCCGTCAAACACGTTACTTGGTGTCGAGAACTGCCATGGTCGCAGTGGCGTTCCTCGTCATTGGCGGCGTGTCGGCGGCAATGAAGGAGAATTGGGATAACGATGAAGCGTGGCGCAGTCAGGCACTCACCCAGCTCGGTTTGTATCAAAGTGATATCGAACGGTTAGCCAAAGAATCGCACACGGTAATTGATACGATTTCGGTCATGAGCGAGCTACGTGGTGTGGTGAAAGAAGGAATCGCGCCGCGACCTTGGTATAGCCAAGTTAGCGTTCAGCAAAAAGATACCGCGAATAAGGTTTACAGCACCTACGAAGAACAACTGCATTTGTTCCTCTTGCCCCGGGTTGAAGAGCTGATCAGTAATGAGCTTTACGTGTACGTGAGCTTAGGAAATCCCACTCGTATTTTCGAGATCCTGCGTTACTACAAGATGCTTTTTGATAAGCAGCAACTGGATAAGGCAGCGCTGATTTCATACCTGCTTGAGAATCTGGAAGACCAAGGGGAAGCATCCATTGATGACGTGAAATCGCTCTCCCTTTTGCTTGAAGACTTGTTTGACAGTCAGTACGACCACGCTATTAAGGCCAACCAAGAGCTGATCTCTGTGGCATCAAGCAACCTCGATGGCTTATCACCTGAGCGTTTGATCTATGCCAGATTAAAGAGTTTGCCTGCGTATCGTGCGCAAGTGGATGTTCGACGCCAGCTAGGAGACAAGTTCGACGTTCTGTTCGCCTTCTCTGACGGGTTCCATGGCTATGTGATGCCGGAAATATTCACGAAACAGGGATATGACAGCCTTGACCTCTCGGCCAATTCTCCTGTCTTGAAACAGCAGTACCAAGAGTTTCGCGCGATTCAGGGTGATTTGTCGCCTGTCTCGATTCCCGAAATGACGGCGCTCAGTAAGCAAATTCAACGTTTGTACTTCTCGGATTACATCTACCGTTGGCAAGATATTCTTAGCAATATCGAGGTGAGAAAATTTACATCAACCAATGACTTGAGTTATTCACTGCGTCTTTCACGAGAACCCTCAAGTGGGCCATTACTGGATTTGCTCGATGCCATCGTGATTAACACCACGCTAGCAAAAGAAGAAACGGGTGACGCGGCAGCGCTTCAACAGGGAGCGAAACTTCTCAAGTTAGGCAAAGTTGCAAAAGCCGCCAAAACTGCTGACAAGGTCAATGGCGTAGCGGGCGACAAGCTGTTGAAGCTTCAACCGTCTTATGTCGTGAATGAGACCTTCGCGAGTTACAGCGCATTCTTGAAAGGGCAGGGTGATGCCAAAAGCCCATTGCCTGTTGATGCACTTATTGCTCAGTTCGACAGCCTCAATACCTACTTTGATACGGCGTTGACGAGCCCTGATCCGGGCAAAGTGATGATGGATTACGCCATCGCCCACGCACAAGGCAGTCAAGATGCTTTGGTGTTGTTTGGTCGTCAATCAAGCAAAGCGCCAGCGCAAGTCGCAGGTTGGGTTAAATCTATCGAGCGACAGTCGTGGCAGCAAGTGATCTACGCCAGTGCGGGATACTTGAATAAGCAATGGGATGAGCAGGTTTATCAATATTACGCAGCAACCGTTGCTGGGCGATTCCCGTTTGCGTTGCAAGGGCGCGGGGAAGTGGCGATTGATGATTTCTCTAGCTTCTTTAAGCCACAGGGCAAGCTTGATAGCTTCATCGACCAAATGCTCGCACCGTTTGTGTATTGGGATAACGGCTTGTTGAAGCTGCGACAAATTGATGGTCAAGCCATGCCGATTTCGGCATCGACCCGTGACCAACTTAAGAAAGCCAAAACCATTAGCGAACTGTTCTTTGGTTCGGCGGGGCAAGAGCTGGCACTGCAAGTGTCGTTGCGTCCAAGCTCGATGAGCACAGACGTGACAGAATTTCAGATCCGTGAGGTGGAGAATGTATTCAGTTATCGTCATGGCCCGAGAGTGTGGAGCAATGTGTCTTGGCCGTCGATGGGGATTGATGGCTATCTAAGCACCAGTTTCTATCAAGGGGACAATCGCTTAGCGACGCGCTCTTATTCTGGCGAGTGGGCTCTGTTTAGAGCGATTTTTGATGGCGCGAGCAGCGCAACCAGCGATCGCCGAATCAACAAACTCAACTATGAGTTAGATACGCACAAGATCGTGCTTGATTACACGCTGCAAGACAGTGTGGTTGTGCTCGATAAAGGCTTGTTCACTCAGTTCGATTTGCCTAGGAGGCTTTGATGACACCAGACCATCTTAAGTTGTTAGCGGAAACCCTTGCGATGCAGGAAAGCTGGCAAGTGGGGACGGTGTTAGACAGAAAATTCACACTGACGGAGCAACTCAGCTCGAAACCCGTGCCGAATGCGTACTTGGCAACAGAGATTGAGACGGGTAACGCAGTTGTGTTGCGCCGAGCGCCTTTAGGATCAGAGAAATCTAGCTTAGAGCGCGAATGGGAAGCGTTGTCAGCGTGTAAAGGGGAGGGCGTTCAAAAGGCAATTGCGCTCTATCCCGCCACTAGCTTTATGGCACTGGAATACTACCCTGACATGCTACCAATGATTGATATGAGCCCTCATGAAGCGGAAGCCTTCACGCTTTTGCTACCTGCGATACTAAAAGCCTTATGTCATTGTCACCAAGCCGGTTGGATTCACGGTGATATAAAGCCATCCAATGTGCTGTGGAACCAGATAAGCCATCGTGTGTGTTTGATAGATTTTGGTGCGGCAATGCCTATTGGTTTGTCGCGCAAAAATCTGAGCGCTTGGCATATGAGCAAAGGGTTCTCTTCAGAAGCCCAAGCGAAAGGCGAGGGCGTCGTTCAAGCTTCAGACGATTGGTATGCATTGATTCGCTGGTTAAGGCAATTAGACAAAGCTGAACTATCGGAGGCAGGAAGACAACGGATTGATAAAACCATGGACTGGCTGAGAAAGCAGCCATAGTGATTCAAAGCCTAGCGTTCTGAACCCAGAGAACCAAAGCCGAGTGATAAGACTCGGCTTTTCATTCTGGTGCGTTTATACCGCAAAATTGGCTTGGCGCATTTTCAGCCCAGAGAAGAGACGCACCATTGCCCTACCTTTACTAATCTACCCTGAACCTTTTAACTGTGTAAAAGAACAGAATTAAAGAAGCTACCTCGTAGTGTGGAAAAATAAGATTCTGTCGTTTTTCCAAAACGCGGATTTTGGAATGATGAAAATATTCTTTTAGATCAATATTTAACGGCGAAAATCGGTATGATACATTGTTGTTAACAGTAAAGATGTCGTGTTTGATTCCGACATTTTGTCACCTAATACACTGTTATGAAGCAACTCAAAGGAATGGATAGTTATGGTAAAGCGAATAAGTATTAAAAGGATTGTTGTGTGGGCAGCAAGCTGCTTTATCGGCTTTAAAATGGTTATAGTAGGCACACCGATTATCTTTCAGTACAACGAGATCTTGGGGATCTTTTCAATAGTAGTCATTATGGCTGGCTCAATTTATTGCACAGAAAAGTTTTATATGGCTTTGGAGCACTTGATACGCACATCTAAGACTGAGGCTTAGTATGTTGTTCATAACAAAGCCTTGAACGGGACTAAAAACACTGGGTCATTATTTAGTTTTTGTATTTTCGCGTTTAAGGTGGGAATAACACGTGAAGTGTGTGTTGTTAACCCTTTAAGGCGACGTTAGCCCCCTATTTTCATCGATTGGCGGCTGATTGTCGTATTGCTGTCGTAGAGATTTCTGTTTGTAAATTAGATTATTGAAGCTCTTTTTGATTTGGAGCTAAACATGGAAGTTATGATTAACTCAGAAGTATTAAAGTCACTCAGACTTAAAAAATCTTGGTCTCAAGAGAGACTAGCCAATGCTTCAGGATTAAGCTTAAGAACAGTGCAAAGAGTTGAAAATACGGGTACTGCTTCATTGGAAACCAAGTTAGCTTTATCTTCTGCTTTGGAAATCAAGCCAGAACAACTATGTATTCATTCATCGAAAAGCCAAGATCGCTCTAATCCTGTTATTTATGGTTATTTGGGAGCAGCAATTGGTTTAGTAGGCTCCTATGCAGGTATTACGCTTGGTTTGTGGCAGGGTAATCTCAGCTTTGGTCAAGCCGGACTATGGTATGGCTTGGTAGGAGCACTTGTTGGTCTTACTTGTGGAGCTATCGGCTTCTTAAACACACGAGGCTAACAAGGCCATCAAACATCGCCCCCTTCGGGGCAGGACTCGCGAAAATCGCGCTCGCTGTTTATGGCTACGGTAGCTGCTTTGTGGTTAATCATTAGTAAGGTGTCGTAATGAGAATTTTGATAACAGGCTCTTCGGGTAGGGTCGGGCGTGCAATCTATATTAAATTAATGCGAACACATGACGTAGTCGGCATTGATAAAACACCTTGCTCAACAGCCGATTACATTGGTGATATCCGTGATAGCGTTCTGATTGATGGGGTTCTTGAAAATATTGATGTCATCGTTCATACAGCTGCTCTTCATGCTCCTCATGTTGGTTTAGTACCTGATTCAGAGTTTACATCTATCAACGTAGATGCGACTGAGAAATTGGCTTTGGCTGGAGTAAAAGCAGGTGTTAAGCACTTTATTTTTACCAGTACAACCGCGTTGTACGGCTATGCCTCGACACCTAAAAGTATTGCAGGTTGGATTGATGAGGAAGTTACCCCTCAACCCAAGTCGATTTATCATAAAAGTAAAATTGCGGCTGAAACTAAGCTAGAAGAAATTTCAAATCTGTTTCAGCTTCCAGTGACTGTGCTGCAAATGTCGAGATGCTTTCCTGAGCCTGCGGATTTAATGGCTGTATTTCGCCTGACTCGTGGTATTGATGCTCGCGATGTAGCAAATGCTCATTTATGTGCTGTGGAAAAACGCTTAAGTGGTTTTAATCGTTTTATCATCTCAGGTGCAACACCTTTTCATTTTTCTGATTGCGAAGCTCTATATACTGAAGCTGGAGCTGTTATCAAACGTAAGTGTTCAGAAATCGCGCTAGCATTTCAACAAAGAAGTTGGCAATTACCTCAAAGCTTAGATCGCGTATATGATTCGTCGTCCGCACGTGAGAAATTAGGTTGGTCTCCTATACATGGTTTTGAAAGTGTTTTAGAAATGCTAGATACTGAAACCGCTGAAGTATTACCAGTTTTGAAACGCAGCTAACAAACGATTATGGCGTCAATGATTGATTTTAGCGTCGTCTTCATTCCACACAACACTGTCTCTGCGCATAGAGTTTAAGATAACAACCATTTTTCTCACGCATACAATGATGGCGACTTTTTTGGGCTTTCCAGATCCAACAAGCGCTTGTAAGTTGCCTTGAAAATTGGGTTACATTGCGTCGCTAACATCATTGCCATGTAAAGGACAGTTCTTACTTGGGCGCGTCCTCCTTGGATGGCACGTTTACCTTTATAGCGACACCGTTCTTTCGTCATAGGAATAACACCGATGGGAGAAGCCGCCTGGTTATTGGAGATATAACCCAAATCGAGGACATTATTGGTTTTCAGATACTACGAACACTCTGCTTTCACACTCACATATTTCGCCGCCATAATACGCGCATCATGATTGAGTTTAATGAGCTCCCTCGCCCAATAATGCGCACCACTTCAAGCCTCAAGACCTATACTCATGGGTGAAATATTTGCTAATTTAGTCAGTAAGTTGGCGCGAAAAACCGATTTGTAAAGAAAGACCTTTCCACGATTATCAACCGCATGCAAAGAGAAGCGGTGTTTGGCGAGGTCATTGAACCACTACAACACCGCAAAAGATTAAAGAAAACATGGAACCTCCGGTTTTGAAAATGGCACTTAAGTGTGGCAAATCCACATGAGGGGAGAGCCATGTCATTCGTTATACAAAAAAGGAGAATGTATTAGTTTGGTTGAATTAAATCTTGAGCATTTGCCTCTTCAAGAGAAACTTGTTGAGTCAGTGTATTCAGCATTTCATCCGGAGCGAGATGTGGTCGCAGCTGTACTACTAGGCTCACTGGCATCGGGAACTGGGGACCGAGTTTCCGATGCTGACATCCTTGTTTTTACGGAGAATAATTACCACAAAGCTGCTTCTCCTAGCTTTTCTCGTTTCGAGTCGGGTAAGGATATCTTTTACAGCTTCGCCGATTTTCATGACTCCAATAAAAATGGGTATTTTAAGAAGTACATATTCAATGATATGTCTAGTGCGGAGATCCACTGTTTAGATGTCTCAGAGGACTTTGGTATTTCTCATCCATTTAAAATACTGTTTGATAAATTGGACATTGTTGAGGGCAGGCTTACCGATGCACCACCACCCAGGCATGAGGATTTCCCTGCTTACTATCGAGGAGATGACGGTCTGATCTGGGAATTGTTTGATTGCATAAAGTGGCTTAGCAGAAACGATACAGAATTAGCTAAAAATCATATCAAGAAACTGTCTGCTGCAATGGAAGCATTTGTATAACAAAGCCTTGAGTGGGACTAAAAACACTGGATCATTTTTTGGTTTTTGAAATTTTCGCGTTTATGGTGGCTAAAACATATTAGGCTTGTGTTTTTAGCCTTTTAAGGCGCTGTTATACCGCAAAGGAGAAATAAATGATAAAGCAAGTAAGTGGCACAGAACCGTCGCTCTTATCTCTATCAAAAATAAGCTTCTCCGAGCTACGAAAAATCTATCGCCCGACTTCCGAAGCTCAAAGAAACCAAGCTAGTTCAACAGATGACTGGACTTGTTTGGGATACTATTTGGATCATCAGTTAGTGGGGCTTATAAAGGCCAAGTTGTCTGGCAACACGCTTGATTTACGTGCACTTGCTGTGATTTCTGAGTACCGTAAAAGAGGCGTAGCACGAAACTTGATTTTAGAAGCAGGGCTTATGTTCTCAAATGCAGACTTGCTATCAGTTTGGTGCGTTGAGCAAACTGGTAATGTGAAGATCTTTGAGGCTCTAGGTTTCGAGGTTGCGGAGCGTGTTGAGTCAGAGATTTTTGAGTTGGTTGACAGCTCAAATGTTAATGCAACAGAAGTTCGTCTGGAGCGGTATAGCAAACGACGATTGCGTCAATGATTGATTTTTATCATCGTCTTCATGCCACACAACGCCGTCTCAGAGCATAACACGAACGTAAAGAATGCTCGCAGGCAGACCGATGCCGCAGTAATAGTTATGCTGTTGGTTATAAAATCTCATTGAGTCAGCACCGTGTTGGTTTGCCACCTTCCAGCTTAGCCCGAGGGTTAAGCTGGATAGAAGGCTTAATGAGTATCAAGGTAATCAACGTGATGCTTCACCACTGCGGCCGCTTTTCAAAGTGTATTGAAGGCAAAGGATTAAAGCAGTCTGTGGCGGTTTGGCAAGAACCTGGTATTGCTACGTTAGGGATATAGGAGAGCAAAATGAATATTTTAATCAAGGACTTATTCCTTCGTTATCTACATCAACTAGGTGTCATCATTGATAAAACTCCAGATAACCTATTTGCAGACGCGCTGTCAGAAGGCATGTTTTCACTTGAGTTGAACGCACAAGTGGCAGCAAATTTTTTATTGAGAGGTTACTCCCCAATAGCCTCAGTTGATTTGGTTTCTTATGAGCTTAATGAAACCGGCAAAGGTTCGGTTTGCAGGTTACTTGAAAGGGTAAAAACTCACTTGGAGTCGTTGCCAGATATAACCGAGCTTGATGATAGTAAAATCATGTCAGACTCAGCAGGTTTCTCTGAGGTAAATCTCCCTCAAAGTCGTTTTGTCTTTGAGTATATAATTCCTAATTATATGTTCCATGCCAGTATGGTGTATGCAATCGCTAGAAAAAATGGTACCCCTTTAAGCAAAGGTGACTTTGATGGCTTGCATAGCTACCCCGTTGGATTTAAGTTCGATCCCATATAAACGCTTTAATACGGGTTCGCAACGCGTGGCATTTCTATCATGCGTTGGTTTTATTGATTATGTCGGTATGCGCTAACGTTGTATTGTTCTTTTCAACACTTAAGCGGGTTTTAGGATATCAAAGATGAAAATGGAAACCACGAATAAAGCTATCTTCCCAAACATGCAATTAAGTCATATTGAATTATACGTTCAAAACCTATCTAAGATGGAAGAGTTCTATACGAGTAAATTAGGCTTTGTAGTGACGGATAGAGGTAAAGGGCTAAATGGTATGGTCTTTTTAAGCCGGAACCCAGAAGAGCATCATCAGATTGTTTTAAGTCCTGTGGAATCGCGCAGGGCTCTTGAAAGTCCGATAGATCATATCTCCTTTAGAGTGCAAAATATTGATGAATTGAAGGCTTTCAATTCATCATTAAAGTCAGTTTCTGGAATGAGTTTGCAAACAGTTTCTCACGGCACTACTTGGTCTATATATTTTCGTGACCCTGAAAACAATAGGTTTGAAATTTTCGCAGATACACCGTGGCATGTTAATCAGCCTTGTAAGTTTCCTGTGAATTTAGAGTTGTCTGATGAAGAGCTAATTAAATTTACAGAAAGTGAGATTAGAAATAAGCCAGGCTTTTCTCCAGTTGGTGATTGGAAAACAGTTCATAAAAATAGTTTGGGTGAATAGCCATCAACGCAGTAGACACATTTGAGCTTCTCTTTTCCCAACCTCTGCTTATCCGAAATCGTCGGTTGAGTGCGCAACGCCTAAACTGCTTCTGTCCAATAGCGCTCCTGCATTGTTTGGGTTTATCATGTCGTTTTCCTCTAGGGCAGCAAATATGAACATTAAAGACTTTTTAAACCGCATTCAGTTCGAGGGGAAAGCCGAAGTATCCTTGGCGTGCCTGTCTGAGCTTCAAGAGAAGTTTGTGCGTAGTGTTCCGTTTGAGAACACGTACATCATGAAAAACATCCCACTCGATTATGAGTACCAAGCGGTTTTCCACAAAATCGTGGAGAAGCGCAGAGGGGGGGTGTGCTACGAGAACAATGCTTTGTTCTTTTGGGCGCTTTCAGAGATAGGGTTCAAGGTTCAATACATTGCCGCGGAAATGTTCCCCGCTGAAACGCTGAGAAATAAGTTCGACCACATGGCACTGTTGGTCAATTTGGACGGTAATGACTACTTGGTCGACGTGGGTAATGGGAAACACTATGGATTTCCCATCAACATAAAGCGCAGTGACGAAAGCATTGGCGAGGGTGTGAGGTATCGCATTCAGCAATACAATGACGACTATTTAGTGTTGTGTTTGTTTGAAGATGACGAATGGAAATATCGCTACGCGTTCAATACAGACGTTAAGCACGCACCAGACTTTAAAAAGTCATGTGAATTTACCCAAACATCGCCAGACTCATCGTTTACTAAAGATATGGTTGTCACTCGATTAAACCAAGAATACCGTGCGACCCTGTCAGGGTTGTCTTTCACGAAGACGTTTCCAGACCATACCAAAGAGAAGCGTGTGATTTCGGCAGTTGAACTGGACAGCGTATTGCTGTCAGAATTTGGTCTTGGTGCGCTCTAAACCTCTAAACCTCTAAACCTCTAAACCTCTAAACCTATAAACCTATAAGTCTTTAGGCGGCGTTTGTGTCTTACACTTTCATCGCCAATACCACGCCGCAAGCTGCCAAAATACTACCTGATACTTTATTGATGCGTGCTTTGGCTTTTTTGCCATTGAAGATGCGAGTGGCTTTGTCGCCCAAGATGGCATAGCCACTCAATACGCCGCAAACGGCAATCGTTGAGAGAATCAATACGGCTAGAATGCCTGATCCTGAAAGCGCTTGAACATCAATGAACGCGGGAAAGAAGCCCATGTAAAACAAGATGGCTTTTGGATTAGATAAGGTGATCACCAAGCCCATGGCAAAGCTGGAAGACCCTTTGGCTTTCGATGCATCTTGTGCGGACATGTCACTGTCTGACGTTGGTGATGTCCAGCTTTTGTAAGCCAGCCAAATCAAGTAAGCCGCCCCTGCGTATTTGAGAAAAACGGAAAACTCACCCATGGCGGTCGCAACCGCTGACAATCCAGAAAGTGCCAGACAAATGAAGATGTAATCCGCCACTACCACACCGAGAACCACCATTAAGCCCTGTTTCATGCCAAAGGAGAGTGATCGCGAAACCACTGCCATCACGCTTGGCCCTGGAATGATCACCGATAGCAGTAGGGCGAGAAACAGCGCGAAGCCGGAAAATAACGACATGGTTCTTCCTTGGTATTATGAAGTGCGTGGTTGAATGTGTGATTGCGTTATTACGTAGCAGGGTCCGATTATGCGTATTATTTAACCGCCGATCAAGACGGTGGGCATACCCACCACGATCGTGCCGCCATGCGCCGTCATGTCACCCATTCGTGCTGCGGGGAGGTTGCCAAATAACACTGTTGCACTGCCTTTGGTGATGGTGTCAGGTGGGCCGACACAGGTACACATTTGGCCGACCGTTGCGGCAGGCATGTTGGCAATAAGCACGGTACAAGGCATAGGCAATATTGGCCCCCCAACATGCGGGATTGGCGGTACGGCTGGGGTTTGCATCGGGCAAACGTGCATGTCGCCAGCACGGGCTGCAGGTAATGTCATGCTGCGTTTCCTATGTTTCCATTGCCGCCGTTGGCAATGTCTAAGCCCATTTCGATAAACAGTTTGTATCGCGCCTCTGCTTCCGCGCCGTCTGGCAAGATAGCTGTAAGGTTGATAGAGCCTGCGACGGCTTGTGCGTACAAATACTCGGGCGGTGGAACAACAGGGTCCGATGGACCTGTCATGCTGCCACCGCTCCAAAATACCGCTTGTGCAACCCAACCAGCGCCGTTTTGCAGCGTGGCGGCATTGGCGGTCGATTCAGCATAGCGACGACTGGTTTCGTCTGGTGTGTGTACCCATGCTTTGGCGGCACGAATCGCATCCAGTTGTACGTCATCCCAATCTTGTCGCGTTCCGGCGCAGCAACACGCCCACCACACGGCTTCGCGAACAGGTAGGCCATGGGCAAGGAAGATCACGGCATCGGCATTCAAGCCTTCTTGCAGGGCGCGATTCAGTAATTGTTCTGGGGTCATGCCCGCTTCAATCAACGGTTTGATACCGTCTTGTGGCTCGTATTGGCACAGAATGTTCTCTGCGAACGGGTGGGGGATCTTTACAAAACTCATCAGTTCACCTTCGCAATCGCGCCTTGAATTTGCACCATGGCGCCGCCTTTTACTTCTGCCATGGCACTACCGTTAATGCTGACCATTGCACCTTTGATATCGGCTTTTCCTGAGCCTTCGACTGTCACCATTGCCCCTTTGAGTTCGGCTTTTCCGCTGCCGTTTATACTGATTTGTGGCGCATCGAGCTTGATGCCACTGGCACTGATTTCGAGCTTGCACGCACCCACAGACAAAGAAATCTTGGTCTTGCCGCTGATCTCGATCGTCTGTCCGTCTACCGACACTTTTGAAGTGGCAGAGACTTCGGCGTTACTGCCTGCATCGACTTTAACGTTCTTGTCTGAGGACAAGGCCATGTCAGCTTTACTGCTGGCGGTATATTTGTCGTCGGTTTTCGCGGTGAAGGCTTCTTTGCTGCTGATGTCGATGGTTTTCTCGACGGTGAGCGCTTCTTTTCCTGTCACAGTGCGTGTGCTGTCATTCAGCACTTCGACCATCAAATCACGCTCCGCATGCAGGAAAACTTGTTCCTTGTCTTTCTTGTCTTCGAAGCGTAATTCGTTCCCGTTTTTGCTGCTACCTTTCGGTGTCGAGCGGGTTTTAATGCCGCTTTGCGTGGCGGCAGAATAAGGCGGGACATTCTTGGTGTTATAAATGGATCCTGATACCACAGGTCGGTCAGGATCTCCCTCGATATAACTGATCAGCACTTCATCGCCAATGCGCGGAATAAATTGCATACCAAAGCCATTGCTCGCCGCGCCCTGAACCACGGGCAGCCAGCAAGAGGTGTTTTCATCGTTCTTGCCTTCTGTATCCCAGTGGAACTGAACTTTCACTTGTCCTGATTTGTCTTTGTAGATTTCTTCGCTGCTAGGGCCGGTGACTGTGGCCGTGTGAATACTGTGTATGCGTGGTTTGTCGATAAAGGCTGCGCGGTAGGGTGTCGCAGAAGGAATGCACTGAAAGTGGTTTGTACACTCGAACGGTCTGCCACTTTCAGCACCTGCGTATTCAGTTTGAATGGAGATGACCACGTATTCTTGATTGCAGGAGCTGATTGGGTGCTGGGTGAGTTTGAATTTACTGCCAGCACCCAAGGTCGCGACTTTGGACTGTGCAAAGCTAATGATCTTGCCGCTGTCGTGAATCTCCATTTGACGCTTGGCGCTATCACGTATGGCGGCTTTATCTGAGAAGCCTTGTCCGTAGTGATATTGGCTGAGCCCAGACACAAACGCGGAGCTGGCGGTTTTCTTATCCCCACTGGTAATGGCTTCTGCCAAGGCTTCGCTGTGATCGCCCAAAGAGATAGTGGATGTGTTGACGCGCGTTTCAGTCAACCAGCTGGTGACTTCTCGTGAGGGATCAGGGTTGGGCGTTTGGTAAGTGAACGTGTTGTCAGTAATCGCCTTGAATGCTTGGTTGCTGTCGCCCACGGTGATCATGGGTTTGCTGCTTGAATGGTCAAAATGGTAATGCCAGCCTTCAAAGCTCATTAACCGTTGAACAAATCCTAGATCTGTCTCATCGGCTTGGGTGCAATATTCGTGGGTTGTGCCTGAACCTGAGACGGATATTTTGGCGTTACTTTTTATGCCTGCGTCGTTGAGTACATCTTCGATGATTTGCTTGCTCGTCATGCTTTGGAAGATTTTGCGATTTCGACGATAAGCCAGCAGTGAAAGGGGGTCTTTCGCTTCTAAAGAGTAATAATAAAGCTCTTTTTCTTCGCTGTAGCCTTGCAGCGAAATGGTGGTGATCAGCCCGAGTAATGACGTGTCTTCTTGCGGACTCTTAATGTCAAACTTAATCACTTTTCCCAGTGATTTATCGGCGATGAGATCTTCGCAAACCAAGGAGGCGTTCAGTGTGCAGTGGTTTGAAATCTCTGCGCTCATTGAAAGGCTCGTCACGATATGTGGGCCTTTCCCGTCAATGGTCGCGGTGATGGGGCGAACGTCGGTCTGATAAGCGGTTGGCATAGATTTTCTTCCCTAAAATTCAGCAATCGCTAGGCGTACTCTTGGTTCCTGTCAGGAACACGTGCCGTTGTTTTTATGTTAATGATTAATCTTATGCCAGTTGATGCAATGCGCATTTAATCGGGGGATTGTTTGCGGGGCGGGTCAAATTATTTTGAAAACACTCTGAGAAAAAATAAACGCGTTTCGCTTAGTGGCTTGTTTTTAAAAGAATCCATGAAGAAAATAGGGGGATTTGACCACCTCATGGCCAAAATAACTGGTTGTCAGGGGAAATATGATACGGATATACTCCGCCACCGGTAACAGAGGCTACTTTTCATGAACGAAAAGTAGATTCAGCCAGCTTTCAATCGGCTGCAAAATGGATACTTGCCCCACGGAACTGGGCCCAGCGTAACTGTGAGCATTTACGGGCCTTATTCATTCACCGTGATGGTAAAGCACACCACTTTGCATGTCCTGCCAATAGTGTTGTCTTCGCACGCGTGTGGATTAGAGCGCCCGCCTAAATCCAGATACTAAAGCAAGGTAACATAATGCAAATCATCTTCAGTTTGGCCGGTATATTGGCTCTACTCGCGTGCGCGTACTTATTGTCAGAAAGCCGTCGCGATATCAATTGGCGCACCGTTTTGGGTGCATTTGGTCTTCAAGCAGGTTTTGCTGCCCTCGTTCTTTATATTCCTTTTGGGCAATCCGCACTTGTTGCACTGAGTAACGGCGTTTCATCTATCCTTTCTTTCGCTGACCAAGGCATTGGCTTTGTGTTCGGTAATCTTGCAAGTGGCGATTTCATCTTCGCTATCCGCGTGCTTCCTCTCATCATCTTCATTTCGGCGTTGGTGTCATTGCTTTACTACCTTGGCGTGATGCAATGGCTGATCAAAGTGCTGGGCGGCGCAATTCATCGCCTGCTGGGCACCAGTAAAATCGAGTCTGTGGCTGCGACAGGCAACATCTTCCTCTCCATGAGTGAAGCCTCTTTGGTGGTTCGCCCATTCCTATCATCGATGACACGTTCAGAGCTGTTCGCGGTATTGGTTGGCGGTATGGCGTCTGTCGCGGGCTCGGTGTTGGGTGGCTACGCCGCGATGGGTGTTGAGCTGAAATACTTGATTGCGGCCAGCTTTATGGCGGCACCGGGTGGCTTGTTGATGGCGAAAATGTTGGTGCCTGAGCGCGAACAAACGATGGACCAATCCAACTTCGAGCTAGAAAAAAGCGAGGACGCTAACGCGATTGATGCACTTGCGTCTGGCGCGATGAATGGCGTGAAAGTGGCGGTTGCAGTGGGCGCGATGCTTGTGGCTTTTATCAGTGTGATCGCCATGTTCAACGCGGGTTTTGAAATCGTGGGCGAGTGGTTTGGTTACCAAGGGATCACGCTGCAACGCATCTTCGGTGTTTTGTTCGCGCCGTTGGCACTGGTTATTGGCATTCCGATGAGTGAAGTGCTGACTGTTGGTTCTTTGATTGGTCAGAAGACCATCATGAACGAATTTGTGGCGTTCCTAGATTTTGAAAGCGTGAAATCGATGCTTTCTGATCACAGCCAAGTGATTGTGACCTTTGCACTATGTGGCTTTGCCAATATCGGTTCGATTGCCATTCAGCTGGGATCTATCGGAGCAATGGCACCGGAGCGTCGTCATGATGTGGCAACGCTGGGTCTTCGTGCGGTTGGCGCTGCAACTTTGGCGAACCTGATGAGTGCGGCATTGGCTGGCTTATTTATTTCGCTGTAAGCGACAAACGCCACAAACAAATGCTACAAATTGACAGTGGGAGTCGGCTGAAGCGGTTTCTCCCTCTCTAATATTGTTAATAGAAAGCCACCTTACCTTTAATGGGTTCGGTGGCTTTTTTTGTGGCTAAGGAATGGCGTTTTCGAGGCGTCAGCGTGAACATCGACGTCCTCAATGTGGGTAGATAATGCGGGTATGCAATGAACGGGTAACAACAAGTTCGTCATGAATACACGCAATAGAATGGCTATGTCATGACGCAAACCACGAAATAAGAGGGATTGCGAGGCAGTACAATAAGCGTTAAACGAAATGGGCTGCATTATTTGCAGCCCATTTTTGTGTCCGTGTGTTGCTGGTATGCTGGAGTAACAGCAACAAGAACTCAGTGATTTAAGGAGAAAACAATGAGTGTCGATATTTTGGTGATGTACAGCATTGTGTCATTTTTCTACATCATTAGCCCCGGCCCAGCGATATTTCTGGCCATGTACAACGGAGCCATGAATGGCACCCACGCCGTTATGGCTTCTGCATTGGGCAATATTCTTGGATTGTTGCTGTTATCGACGCTGTCTATTAGTGGTTTAAGTGCCATCGTGCTGACATCAAGTACATTATTTACTGCGCTAAAAGTGGTTGGTGCTTGTTATTTGGTGTTCTTGGGTATCAAGCAACTGCGAAGCAGTGCACCGCTTGCTCAACCAAATCTCGAAAAACCTGACTTAGCACGTCGTGGAAATGCCTCATTTTTCAAAGAAGGGCTTTTTGTTGCGGCGACCAACCCTAAGCCCATCCTTTTCTTTGCGGCATTGTTTCCTCAGTTTCTTGATACCACGCAGTCTATCGCCCCGCAATTTGTCGTCATGACGTTAATCTTTATGGCTTTCTCATTCCTGTCTTTAACTACTTATGGCTACATCGCAAATAAAGCCAAAGGCATGATGACTCACCCTGACGGCATTCGTTGGTTCACTCGAATCAGTGGTGGCTTGTTCATTGGAATGGGGGCGAGTCTGTTGGCGGTGAAAAATCAGAGTTAGCTGGACGAGTAAGATTCAGGTACGCGATGTCCCTTGTGAACAGACTCGTAAACATCAGGTGCTGTCTTCTTCAACACGCTATCATGCACTAACGCGGCTCTGTGACAGAATAATATTGTTCCTTCTCGGCCAAAAAGCGTGCGAGCAAAAGCGTCAGGTTTGCTCTGCGTGATTTGTCCGGCCACACGGCGTAACAGCCTAAAGGATTTAGTGACCATTCTGGCAGTAGATGGATAAGTTTGCCTGACTTCACGCCTTCTTCTGCAAGGTGCCACGGCAAGACACTGACACCGATATTCTGCTGCACAAAATGAAGCAGGGCATTAATACTGTCGACTTGTAGGCGATAGTTATTAAAGGGAATGACACGTTTTTCGTCATTCGCGGTGAATTCAATGTTCTCATTTCGCTGTTTGTAACTGATCCAATCCCACGACTGAACATCGTCTAGCGTAATAGGGCTCGGACGTGAAGCCACATAGTCAGCGCCTGCCACCAATACCCGTCGATATTCCCCCAGTTTGCGCGCCACCATGGAACTGTCGTCTAACCAGCCCATACGAATATTCAGGTCAAAGCCACTGTCTAGCAGCCCCACCGGATGATCGGTATATGAAATGGACAAAGAAACTCGCGGATATTCGCGCATGAATTCTACAAGGATCGTAGAGAGGCGGGAAGAAGCCATATAAGCAGGTAAGGAGAGACTTAAGGTGCCAACAGGCTCGACAGACAAGGCATTTAACTCATCCAAACCCATTTCGGCGTTGCGTAGCATTTCGACCACACGCGGATAAAACATTCGTCCTTCATTAGTTAGCGCGAGTTTACGTGTGGTGCGATAGAGCAAGGTGATGCCCAAATGGTCTTCCAGATCAGATACGGCTTGGCTGACTCGAGAAGGCGCCAAGTTCAGATCTTTTGCCGCAGCGCGGAAAGAACCTTCGTCTACCACGCGGGCAAATATCGCCATATGCTTTAGGTAATCAATCATTGTTCTGCTCTGCGGAATTATGTCTTCTCATAATTCAGGATAACAGAACCAATGGGATTGCTGTAGTTTTGTCCTGAGCCGAGTTGGCGAGACTCAATGTGAAGGAAGACACCATGACATTAACGCGCACACCGCTGCTTATCGCTGCATTACTTTTCGCAAGCATTGCTACACAGGCAACACACGCGAGTGAATTTGCTCCTTTGCCGATAAGAACCACGCCAGTGCCTGCCACCACAAGCGGTGTGCCGCATGTTCAATTAGGTGGGGAATCTAACCCTGCTTTAATACGAGAGCTGATGACACGAGCATCTCGTATTCCTGATGTTGATATCAGAGATACCGTGATTTCAATGCCAGGGGCAACGGCGTTTTGGATTGAAGAACACGTCACATTGAGTAACCCACAAGCCATTGTTGGCGGACGCGAATTTGCACACATGCACCCCGATGGCAGTTTGCATGCCTCGTTGTCTCCTTCGTTAGCCGTCAAGGCGGTCAATGGTGGTTGGGCGATTGCTCACCCGTGGGCGAACAAAAGAAAAGGGTGGGAAGGGTTTGTGATGATCTATACACCAACCACAGATAGAGAAGTCGAAACCGTCTACCAACTGGTACTGGCTTCTTTTGATTTCGTCACTGGGCAGCAACTGTCTACGTTCAAGTAGGCGTTTCTCATACGCTATATATTAAACCGGAGTCATCCCATGAAAACGAGCATGACAACGAAAAAGAACAGAGTACCAATCAACACTCGCATTGCCCTTATTGGCGCATTGTGTTTAGGCGTTACGGCCTGTCACAATAACCAAATAAGACTAAGCAATTCCGACGTCGACTTCTCGAACTGCCGAGAAATTGCTGGTGGTATTGTTGTATCAAAAGCTGACTTAAACGCTCAGGTGCCAGAAGGCGTCACAGTGAATAGCCTGACAGACATGGGTTTTGTCTTCGATGGTTCGGATGATGTTGGCATGTTGATTGTGCGCTCACTCGCTTGCGAAGCCATTCAAGTGACAGACGCAAAAGATAGAGTTAGCACTGATGAAAACGTCGCGATTGTACAGGTGGGTACCCCTATCAACGTCGCCAACCTTCCTGCCACTACGTATTCAAATGACAGTGTGAACGGTGCCGATTTCAACAACTACACACTGAGCTACCAAACATCGTCACCGGCTTACTTCGGCGCCATGAAACGCGCAGGATTGCAAAACATCGTTTTGGATAAGGGCATCGTTAATGAACTGACAGACAATGATCCTAATACATGCAGCACCGCAAACTTGAAGGTCAATGTACCTGGCGATAGCGAATATGCTTTAGGCATTACTGGCGATGTTGTAGAAGCAACGGCAGAGTGTCATGTCGGTGGGGCGGATTTTATCGCCAACTGGTGGTCTGTTGATAGCATCAATCGCGTCACCGCGTTGAGCAATGAAGTGATTGACCAAACCTTTACCGATACCGCCGGGCCAGATGTATTTGTTGTCACGAACGAAGGCACTACGATCAATACACTCATTGGCTCTGATAGCAGTGCGTTTACAGGCTTTTCTGGCAGCGGTTATATCCCTTCAGGCGGCCTAGGTAATATCGATATGGTGGCTGAAGCCCTAGGAATCTTGAACTGATACTGCTTCACTTTTTATACGGCCGCTGAACTCCACTGCTCAGCGGCTTTTTTACTTTCTATGTCCCCGGAACATTCCCGCACCTCAATCCATTCGATGTACTTAGCAGGGTTAACAATCAAATGTGACTCCCCGTTGAACTGGCGCTTTTTATCTCCATGTTTTGACGCTGATTCGGGTATCTGTCGAAGAATAGGGCCATGTTAATCGATGGCTTCGGAAGCTTTGATATGGTTGTCAAAATGCATGGGTATATCTCAATTAAGCGAATAAACGGATAAAGAAAGGTACGGTAGAGGGATGGAAAACTTAGCGCTAATTTACTTTCACTTGGCGACGGCGATTGCGTCTTTTTGTCTTGGCACGTATTTGTTGGCGAGAAGAAAGGGAAGCCCCACTCATAAGCTACTGGGCAAGATCTACATGCTGTTGATGATGATCACCGCTATCTCAGCATTGTTTATTCCTGCGCAAGTTGGCCCGCAAGTACTCTATCACTTCGGCTATATTCACATTCTCAGCCTTGTCACTTTGTATACAGTACCTGAAGCATACATTGCCATCAGAAAAGGTGATGTAAAGAAACACCGTAACGCCATGGTGATTCTCTACGTTATGGCTCTAGTGGTTGCTGGCGCGTTTGCGTTCATGCCGGGGAGACTTTTGCATACGTGGTTTTTTGTTTAAGAATAATCGCGCCTAAAATCTAACAGCGCTGAAAACACAAAAAGCCTGCAATATGCAGGCTTTCTTATGATTCTTCGCTTTAAAACCTCAGTTTCAAGGCACATGTTTTCAAGGCTTAGCTTTCAAGGCTTAGCTTTCAGAGCTTAGGTTTTAACAACCTAGCTTTTAAAAACCTAGCTTTTGAAAGTCAGCTTCGAGACTAGTCGATTGAGACTGGGCCTTCGAGGTTCTTCAGAATCATTTTCTGGATATCAATGCCGAGCGTCATAACGATCAGGCTCCAGTTTAGGAATGGTAACGAGCCTTGCGAAATACCGTGTGCAAAGTTCTTAGCATTCCAATGGAAAACGTCAGACAGCTTCTCAGTCGTCAGCGTTTCGTAGTTCTCGTTATCAATCAGGTTGCTAAATTGCTCGCTGGTTGGGCATACGAAAACATCGCTTGGTCTAAACGCGGTTGGCTTGAAGTAAGACAGCACTCTTCGCACGTTGACCTGAATCGCTTCACCGTCGCTTTGAATATTCGGCTTACCTGCAAGGGCACACAAAAAACACCAGCACGGATAAGGAATAGACGACACGTTGTCAGGTTCGTTTTTATAACGCGCCGTCCAACTGTTCACGTTCTTTGGCTGTAGGCCAGTCACGCTCATTAGCTGATTCGCGTCATAGCCGTTGTCTTTCAGTAGGTTAATGATCTCAGCGACTTCTGAAACAAAAGGTTTTGTCCATTTACTGTAAGGCGCGAGTGTTGTGTCTCTGATCATAATGGATTCTAAATCTTATTTTTAAACAACCACTTATGGTGTTTTAGTGTAACGTTATCCGAGATCATACGTGTTCAGAACAATAAGTCTACCTTTATTGGGGGCAGTCGGGTAAACCACATCGAACCCAGCAATCCTTCATTCATGCACTTATTGATAGGCGAACACCTTCTTGGTCACGACGGTCAATTGAGCAAATTGCCTCGCCATTTCTCGGTTCAACCACAGATAGCCAAAATAGCTAATATCACGACTGTCGCCTTTGGGATGAGCAATCTTGTCGGAGGTCAGATTGAGGATGCCAATGTCTTCCTGATCAACCGCTGTTACCTCCTTGTTGGAGATTTGCTGTGCAAGTGCATCAAACTGCATCGCGAGCGAATATTGTGTGTTGATAAGCCCATCTAGTTCACTGATCTCGTCTTTCCCTTGTTGCGCATCCCACTGGGCGCTGATCAGCGCCTCAAGCTCGGCATAAAGCCGTTTTTCAATCAGCAATATGGTATTGAGGGCAGGCGTGTGAACACCAGATTCTTTCAGTGCATGAGGCAAAATGCTTTGTTGCTTGTCGACCAAGGTGTTCAACCTATCAGCATGCGCAGGCTTAAAAACGCCTTGTTTTGCCGATTCAATATGTTGCGTGTAGTAAACGTTGAGTTCGCGCATAAACGATTCAAGCAAGAACAGAAACTCGTCAGTGGCCTTGGCGGGGAAAACAAACACACTGACCACAACCGCGACAACGCCAGCCCACAACACATTTAACATTCGCCAGCCCGCGGCTTCAAAATCTGCAGGCCCGCCACCGGCGACAATCACGATAGTCACTGCAGCCATGAGTGCGGCATAAGCGTAATGTTCTTGCGTGAAATACATGGCAGCAATGAGCAGGGCAAAGAAGGCGACATGGTGCGTCCAGTGATATTCAGGCGGAATGAGAAACAAGGCCAAGCCCAACGCGCCACCCATCATGGTGCCAGCAATTCGCTGCTTGGCTTTTGACAGCACACCGCCCACAAAGGGAATCGCGCCAAGTATGGTGACTGCGGTGATCAGCGCCCAATACCCGTAAGGCACGTTGAAAACTCTGACGACACCTAAGATCAATCCCATCACCAAAGTGACGCGAACCATGTAGAGGAGCCGATCGTGTTTGTGCGCGAAACTGGCGTATTTCGTCATTCAAATGCCCCAAGCAACCTTCAGGTTCAGCCGAACGCCCCATTCGATGTACTAAGCATAATGATTGTGTTTCCGGCTGTATGACGAAATGTGCGACAAACAAAAAGCCCGCAATGAAACTAGGCTTTGAGAAGATAGAGAAATCAGTTCAACAAGCCTGCTTATTGAATCCTGTTAATTGAGCCAAAAAAGGGCTCACACGTAATCGCGCTAAGATTGAGGTATTTGATGAACAAAGGCAATCGATGAATAAAAGATCCTTCTCATTCAGGTTTCTATTCGTCATACATGTTCTGACTGTGGCAGCGTTTGTCAGCTTGCTTTCTGGTTGTGAAAATCCTGAAGACAAGACGCGGCATGAGGTGCAGGAACCCCAACCTTGGTGGGAGGCAATGGAGCCAAATATTGTTATCGACAGTGACGAATTCTATGCAGGGAAATGTTCGATTGTTCAAGTGAACATCACCGACGGCGTAGTGGTTGATACTGTTGTTTTTCGTGCGCCTTCACGCCCTCTGGCAACGTGTAAAAACTGGGAGGGAGAAGGAGAGCCGCTACAACACGACGTCAAATTCATTATTCTTAGCGTCTGCCAAATGGCATTTGGTGCGGGTGGTTGCGCGGTGGAGCGTTATCGCAGCGCCGATTTACAGCACTGGGAAGAGCACATCGGCGTAACGTGGATTGACGGAGAAGAGTATGAAGCGTGGCGAACGCTTGGTTCAACGTCATCTAAGGCAGATTCGGTTAAGAAAGTTGAGAAGTAATCAGTCGCGTGACAGACCACAAACCACAAACCACAAACCACAAACCACAGACCACGAAGAACAAAGGGACACTCACGAGTCCCTCGGTCAATAAGGGGTTCTAGGGTTCCAAGATTAGAAGGTTTTTTTTCACTCATTTTTTCGTTCACTACTCAATAATAATATGTGGCAAGTAGCGTGATAAATCTTGAGTGATCAGCGATGCATCTTCTCGTATCGATATTCCAGCCGCTCTGTCGTCAACCAGCCAACTGCCAATCAGCGTATAATTGTCACCAAATTTAGGTAGCGCATGATACGCCTGAACAATCATCCCTTCCTCACCGTATGGGCCATCAACTGTCATGGTTTCTTTGCCATCTTTAAAGATCGATATGTTTGCGCCTTCTCGGGAGAAAAGGGGCTTGACCACAAAGTTGCTTAGGCTTTTTCGCGCGGGGTCGTCGGCAAAGTAAGAGGCAAGCAAGTTTGGATGATTAGGGAATAACTTCCAAAGCAGGGGAAGAAGCGCTTTGTTAGAAATGACGCTCTTCCACATAGGCTCCATCCAATTTACTTTGGCGGTGTCCAAATGTTTTTCATACTCCTCGTCGAACATAAACTCCCAAGGGTAGAGTTTGAACATCCAGTCAATGATCCTGTCTTGGCTATCCGTAAACTGGCCGTTGGCATCGACACCAATATCTTCGATATAAACAAAGGCTGACGAAAGCCCCGCTTCTTTCGCGCAATCTTCCATATATTGCACGGTACCTCGATCTTCTTCTGTGTCATGACAGCACGAAAAATGCAGCGTTTTCCCTGGGAATCTGCGCCCCAACTTTCGGAAGCGGCTAATCAAAAGGTCTTGGAGCAAGTTGAACTGATCGGCGTCTCGGCGGATTTTGCCGCTGTTAACCATTTCTTCTAGCCAAACCCATTGCCAAAAACCCGTTTCGAATACAGAGGTTGGGGTGTCAGCATTATTTTCGTACAGCTTGGCGTGACCACTGCCGTTATAGGCGAGATCGAGTCTGGAATAGAGTGAGGGTTCTCGTGAAGTCCAAGAGTCTAAGATGCCTTGCCAGCGTGTTTGTGGGATCTGAAAACGATTTAACCAGTACTCGTCTTTGACAACACGATCGACAACGTCCAAGCACATTTGGTGAAGTTCTTCCGTTGGTGTTTCAATGTCTTGCTCGATTTGTTTCAAGGTGAATTGATAGTATGCAGATTCATCCCAATACGGTTCGCCATACATGGTGTGAAAACCAAACCCATATTCATCGGCAAGCTTTTTCCAATTTAGGCGAGGGGTACTGCTAACTCTAAACATCAACGGGATCCATTAGTTATTGCGAAGGCCATTACACACGCTTGTGAACGAGAAAGAGAAAATCACGAGAAAAAGTGTGGGATGGGGGCCATGTAGTCACAGATTACGTGCTGATCAACAAAATACCCGTGACCATCAAACTTGCTTTGTCACGGGTACACACGGGTATCTGCAGTACGTTAGCCACCCCAACCTTTACTGCTAGAACGGCTCCAGCTGGATTTTGCCGCCACTTTTGAACCAAAGCCGCCACGAGAGATAGTCTTGGTCACAGCAGGCTTTTTCTTGAGGTGATCCTTAGGCACATAAACCTTTGAATATCGACTCTTCTTACCGTAAGAGTAACCATCAGAAGAAATCCAGTCGCCATAATATCGGCTTCCAGGGTAGGAAGAGCTGAACATGGGTTGGTGATAATAAGGTCGGTTATTGATGGCTCGAGCAAACATGAATCCGGCCATGGCTGGCATGAACCAGTTGTTTTGTGGCGCACTCACACAGTTTTCATAGCCAAACTCATTGGCGCAGTCATCAATGGTTTTGTATTTCGGAGCAGTGCTGGCTGCGTCATCGACGGCATCTTGATAGGCCGCACGGCATTCGCTGCTGTATCCTGGGTTGTCATCGATACAATCAGGGACACTGGAATAGATGTTCATTGCTTGTTCATTGTCGCTGCAGCCGGACACCAACACAATGGCGGCGACGGTGGCACTGGGAACCGCGGGTCGCCAGCTTTTACGCATACGCGTTTTTATGACCTGTTGGCTTCTTTTCATGACAACATCTCCTAGTAGGTCATACACGCTGCGTTAAGCAGACCAATGGAAATGGACATTGAACCCATAACAATACCCGCAGGGATCTCATTCTTTTGGATGCGCTCAACCAGCTTCGGCATGAAGCCATATCGAACAATCATAAATGCAAGGATTTGGGCGACGAGTGCGACAATTCCCCAAATGGCAAAATCCAAAAGGTTAACGGAATTACTCGCAGCACTTGCAATGGCTAAGCTGTACCCAATAAAAGCACCAGACAGAGTGAGAGCGGCGGCGATATTGTTTTCTTCCTTTAGCAACTGCCATTCGTCATAAGGTGTAATGCGGATATAGACGAATTTGAAGATCATCAGAAAAAGAATCGACAAGCCGAGATAGAGCGCGAATGAGCCTAGGCTTGCCAATGAAAGTGCGAATTGAGACATAAGAGTTCCTTTCTTAATAGGGTGAATGGCGGGGTATTAACCCGCCACGCTAAAGTCGGTAGGGGTGAGCGGAATACCGGTGCTCAGGACAATGGCATGCTCCGCACGGCCACTGGAAATAATTTCTTCACCCGAGACGAGTAAGGATTCAAAGATATCGTCGCCTGCTTCTCGCTCATAAACCATGATGAATTGGTCGGTTGTTGAAGTGCTGCCATCTTCAGCCCAGGTTTTTTCTGTCATCGCCACAGGCTTTGTGTTGTCCCAGACTTTCTCGTAAGTCATGCCATCGAGATCCCACTGCGGTTGGACGATTTTGTTGTCTATCCAATCGTTCCACGCCGATTCTGTATCAACGGGTTTAGATTCATAGAAATAAAACAGTTTTACTTCAGTCACGTCTGCATCATTGGTGCCGGACTGCAACACTTGAAAGTACCCGTCGTCGTCGGTATAGAATCTGACCAGTCGTGTTTGAGTGTCCAGTTCAACTTCGCCGACGGCTTTGATGATTTGGGTGCGAGACGCTTGTTCAATGGCCAAAACGGGTTCCATTAGACGAAACTTAAGATCGTCGAGCTCAATGGCACCACCTAATCGCAGCCCAAGCACTTCAGGTGCGCTGGCTTCTGGAGCGGGGGTGACTTTGTTTTTCTTTAACCAACTAAACATATGAAGCACCGAGGGTCAGAATTCATCAATGCGCAAACAGCTTACGCATTCAGTGATTGTTTGATATTACTTTGCGAACCGAATTTATTATATTCAACAATAAGTTGTGAAAAACTTGGTGACTGAACGGTTTCGACAGTCACCATCGCATGTGAAGATTATTTCTTGCCTAAAATACGCGCGAGTTCATCTTCAGCAGATGCACTTTGGCTTCCTGTGATACCGGCTTCGGACAATTTCTTATCAAGGCTACTACCTGATTGTTCTTGCTCTAGCTCAGAGGCCGCTTCGAATTGTGCTTGTCGTTCTTGTTGACGATTTTTGATTCGCTCTAAAGATTCAACGGCCGTGTGCATTTTGGCGTTAGCACCTACGTTAGTGTTTGATACCGCGGCTTGCGCACGTTGCACTGATTCGTTGGCTTTAACGACATCAACTTGTTGCTCAAGTTGACGCAATTTGTCTTTGGCCTGCGCAATGTTGGTTTTCAGCGTTTTTTCTGATTGGGTGAACTGTTGTAGGTAAGTGTTTTCAGCATCTTGCTCGTTACGCAGTGAAGCAACGCGAGTTGCACATTCAAGCGCAAGATCTTGCTGACCCTTCTCCATGGCGGCACGGGCGTGGCCTTCATATTCAGCAATGCCGCTTTCAAAGCCAGCGACCTTTTGAGCGGAGAGCTTTCGCTTGGCAATGATGCCGACTAGCGCTTTGTCTGAGCGTCGAAGCTCTTCTTTTGCATCGCGGATTTCTTGATCCAAAATACGCAATGCTTGATTGTCTGCCACAGCTTCCGCTGCTTCGTTCGCGCCACCTTTAATCGCCGTAAATAGTTTCTTCCATACGCTCATCGTGGTGCTTCCTTATAAGTAATCTTGGTACAGTTCGAGAAATGCTTCGACATTACGAAATAGTGTGGCGACTTCAATCACGACAGTTTCTGCCTTTGATTGTGATGAAAGCGAGCCAAATGCAGCGTAATAGCTGTCTCCAGCGATATCGTTGATGCCGATAGTACTAAGCGGGAACATTTTGTGGGTACGCAGTATGGTGTCATTTAAACCTGAAACGTCTTTAACTGCGTCTTGTTGGAATAGCAGTGCTTCAACAAGAATTTGCTCGCCGGCAACAGCCAGAAATGCTTCGATGCCATCCTCATTGGTTAAACATAAGGATCCCTCTGCTTCAGTGACACTCCAACCATCATGTTCAGCCAGCAGTGTGTGCAGATCGTTCAATTGCCAGGTCATAGTGTTCCCTCAAATTTGGCTCGACGCGATGCGTCAAAAATTGATAAAGATGCAAGAACCCACTTGGTGTCAGTAAGCCTTGTCTTTAGTTGTCATCCTGTTCTATCCAAAGCAAGCTGTTCGCTATCTCTTTAGTCAGTACGTGCTAATTGCAATCAACGAGCACTTAGGTGCTGCGCGGGTTCGGCACATGTTAATTATTCATACTAAACCATAGCGCGCTTGTAACAAAAGTCACCATGGGGATTGCATTCTCGTTTTCTCAAAATGTAAACGCGTAACATATTGAATGATATTGAAAGTCATCAAATGTGACGAATTCAATGATTGAATTTGAGAGATGTCTGTCAGGTCGTGCGGGTGTTACTAGGGTAAGTGCTTTCATGATGGGAGCTGAATGGTATTTTTTAGCATCAATGTGAGAAGACTCGCTCCGTACCCAGAGGCGTCAGACAGTGCTTTAAAGGTTTAAAACGACGTGTCACTTAAGCACGAGAATCAAACAGCATGGAATGTCGACGCGCTGGTGGGGGCTCGCTCCATTACCGATGTTCATTATGCTTTTACCTTTCTGATTTGGCAGTCAAGGAAGCGTATCAAAGGTTGGGCATTGGCAAACGCTGATGCAGGTAGCGAATGAACAGCCCGGGCATCACTGCAAACAGTTCCTGATTTCTGCGCCCGCCGCGAGCGAATATTACCCTAAAGTGGATTTTGATAAGAATGTTCGAGCGTGGGAATTACCGCAAGGAAAGCAGATTGGCTAACGGGGTTATTTCACTGGAGGGCTAACTGTTTTTCAGCACTATTTGCTAATGACTTTCCAAGAAAGAACGAGTGTCTGTATCGCGAAGAAAAATTGGAGAAAATACTCCAACCTTACGCTGAAGGTTCCTCTGCACTCTGATTTGGAGTTGTTTTCCCTAGTCCCCTTGAGTGGCTATTGTCCTCTCTTGTTTGGGGTATACCCTCATAGCGTATTAAACCTGCTAACAAAATTAGGGCAGTGGCCATAACATCACTTTGATTCATCGCATCACCTAAAAAGACCGACGCTAATCCTAACGCAAACACCACCTCACAACTGCTGATCATGGTGGTTTGTTCCATGTCTGCTAATTGCGCCCCGCGGGAAAACAGGTATTGGGGCAGGGCTGCGGAAAACACACCCAGTGCCAGAATCAGCCAGAGTTGGTCAAAGGATGTTGGTATCGAAAGCGTATCACTGCTGAGCAGCGTGAGAGGAACAAGAATCACCATGTGACCCAGCAATGCCGCAAACATTCGGGCGGGGGCATCGTGGTTGTTCTCTGGTAGTGAGAACATATTGATCACCACGGCGAACGACACCGGAGCCGCAAGGCAAACCATCACATCTAGCCAAGAAGCACCAAAATCTTGAGATTCCTGCATAATGCCGATCGCGATAGCTATCAGCATCGCGGCAATCATCCGGTTACGACTCATTGTTTTATTGAAGCAAAGCCAGCCAATCAGAATGGCGAACATAGGGTAGGTGTAATAGGTCAGGATCACGGCGTTCGGTTCAAGCTTGGTTAAACTCGACATAAAGGCCAACATACCCAGTGCCGAGAGGCCACCCACCGCGATAAAACGTAGAAACTCACCATCCAATATCGGGCGCTTTCTCAGCAAAAGCAGCATCACGAGTGTCGGGATAGCAAAGCGGTACAGAGTGATGGAATCGGGCGAAAGTCCCTGACTTAACAACAATTGTGCGAGTAAAGGGTTCGAGCTAAAACCCAATGCCGCTGCCAGTATCATCCAAATGCCCATGAAACGTCTCCCTGCCACTTTTAAAGAACTACGGAGAATATAGCTATGTTTGTGTAGAATAATTAATGAATAACTCTAGACATACATAAAAGGGATACATGTATGAGATTGGATATCCGTCACTGGCAGTTGCTTGATGCGATTGGAAAATATGGCAGTTTGGGCGCTGCTGCAGACGCCATTGGCGTGACCCAACCCGCAATGAGCCATCGCCTTGCTGAAGCCGAGCGTCGTTTGGGAAGCGCGATATTCGAGCGAGACGGAAGACGACTCAAACCTACGCCAGCCGGACAAGCATTGATCCAAACTGCCTCATCGATTTTGCCCGAGCTATCGCGTGCCGAAGACGAGTTTGAACGCACTGCTGCCAATGCCAGTCACCTGATCCGAATTGGGATTGCTGAATATTCCGCCTACCACTGGGTGCCGGGTTTTTTGAAATCGCTTGCGTTCAGCAGGGAAAAGATCCAGATAGATTTTGTCGCTGCCGCTACCCGTGAAGCCGAAGCCACCTTGATAACGGGAAAAACCGATATCATCATTTCTCCCGCGCGCTCAGAGAATCCGGCGCTGGACTGCAAGCCCCTCATGGGAGATGAACTGGTGCTCGTCACTCACCCAAATCACCCACTCACAGCGAAACCGTGGATAGAGGCGCAGGATCTGGTGGATGTCGATTACCTTACATACAGTCTGGATGCGCTTCCCGGCTTTGAATACGAGCGCTTTATTCG
Organism: Enterovibrio calviensis DSM 14347; assembly: GCF_000621165.1. Lineage (GTDB taxonomy): Bacteria > Pseudomonadota > Gammaproteobacteria > Enterobacterales > Vibrionaceae > Enterovibrio > Enterovibrio calviensis. The sequence goes on from NZ_JHZA01000010.1 coordinate 197,165, forward strand.
TCCTTCCGGCATTCGCCTGCCGCACATGCAAGTGGTGGAAATGACCGATGCCATCGTAGAAATGATCGCTGTTGATTTGGGCGTGAGTATTCTTTCCCGTTGGGCGCTCAAACGCTCTATCAAACAATCGCTGGTGGCACCGGTTTCTGTCACTAAGCAAGGGCTGCCTCTCACTTGGTTTATCATTAGCCGAAAAACTGACCGCAAAAACGACGTCATCAAAACCGCCGCTGACGCCTTGCAGCAATGGTTTTCGCTGAATGAGTCCTAACCCAGAAGCTGACAGAGCAACGCTATTTTGAAGCATCACAAACAACAAAGGGACGCAGATGCGTCCCTTTTGGTGTCGACTGGTGCTTGCTCAATCAGGTGCCGATTGGGCCGCCATCGTTGCGACGGATAACCACAGTCGCAGCGCGTGGGCGTAAATCCACATCGCTCGGGGTGTCTTCGGTGGCATCGTCAGAGTAAGGCCAGTTGCTCGGGTGCTGGATGTTCACGAACACAGAGCGGTAATCAGGGCTGACGGCAAAACCTGTGACTTCACATCCGTTTGGACCGACAAAGAAACGGCGCAGTTCGCCTTGGTTTTCTTCGGTGATCGGCACTTGGTTGTATCTGTCATCCATCAATGGAGAGGGAACGACCGCCAGCATTTGGTCATTGGTGTACTCTTCCACTTCATCTGCACCGTTATCTGTCTGAACCCACATGATACCGCGTGGATCAAACGCCAAACCATCTGGGCTGGCGAACTGGTTGAACTCGGTCAGGCCAGAACGGTTTGTGTCTGCGTCGCCATCTGCAGGTGCGCCAAACACAAAGATGTCCCACGTGAATGCAGTAGAACGACGACCTTCATCCCAACGGATAATGTGGCCGAACTTGTTATTCACGCGTGGGTTGGATGAGTTGCCTTCTGTGCGACGGGTGTTGTTGGTCAGCGTCATGTACGCAGAGCCAGAGAATGGGTCAATCGCACACCATTCTGGGCGATCCATTGGCGTTGCACCTAGCTTGTCGGCTGCGCCTGCGGTATTGAGGATGATTGCCTCAAGCGAATCAAAATGATCCGCCAGAGTGCCACCGTCAGTGGTCACGCTAGATAGGGTCAATGGCAGCCACGTACCCGTGCCATCATCGTCAAAGCGTGCGACATAAAGGGTACCTTCGTCCATGTATTTATCACCCACAGACAGTCGATCTGCACGCTTCGCATCGCGCTTGTTCCAACGCGCCGCAGATTCAAATTTGTAGATGTACTCGAAGCGCGCATCATGGCCGGAATAGAACACCACTGGTTTGCCATGTTTCACATTGCCGAACACACAACCTTCATGGCGGAAACGGCCTAGCGCCGTGCGTTTGCGGGCGCGGGAGTCCGCAGTGTACGGGTCAATTTCCACAATATAGCCGTGACCATTGGCTTCGTTGCGGTAATCTTCACTGGCGGATGCGCCGCTTGGCGTCACGTTAAAGCGGGTGAACTCATCGTCCATTTCTTGCGCGTTGCCAGCCAGCGTTTCCCACAAGTAGCGAGTGTTGTCATCCGACACACCGATACGATCTTGATCTGCCGTCTGAGTGCCAGTATTCACGAAGTAACCCGGCCAGTTTTCCTCACAAGTGAGGTAAGTACCCCAAGGTGTGTAGCCATTACCACAGTTGTTCAGCGTGCCGCGGGCAATGTTGCCGTTTGGCGCGTACTTGGTGACCAACAAGGGTGAGTAGGCCAGTGGGCCTGATACGTCCATTTCGGTCGCGCCAGTATAGCGGCGGTTCAATGGATCGTTGTCGACCATTACCCACACATTGTCTTCAAGGCGGATGCGCACAACACTCACACCGTGGGCGTTAATTTCCTTACGGACTTCATCCACGATAGTGCGAAGGCCGTTGTCCACACTTGGCCCGTTAGGGTGAAGAGCGTTGAGGTCGACATATTCATGGTTAATACACAGCAGGCCTTCTTCGTCACTATTATTGAGTGAGAAGAAATGCATGCCGTCATGGTGCATGCCGATTGCATTCATTTGATCTTCGCCGGTGTTGGTGCCGTCATCCAGCCAAGCGCTACCTTGTGGGTTAAGCGGCATTCCCCAAGGCACGAGCACTTGTGCGTTATAGCCCGGAGGCACCGCGACAGAATCGGTCAGCGAACCCGGGATCGATTCAAAATTCAGTTTGGCTTTCGAAACGTTAGGGTAAAAACAGCCAGAAAGACCGAATGAGCTCATCGCCGTCAGTGCGCCAACACCCACGCCGCCTTTCAGAACACTGCGTCGAGACAGGTTTGCTTCCAGAACCTCGTCGAACGGCTTGTTGCCGCTTTGATTGCGCAGTGTAGGGTCGAATGTTTCCTTACTCATTGCTCAATACCTTTTAGTTATGTTGGTGACATAACCAGTCTGGGAGCAAAAATTGACACTTTTGATTAACGAAAATTAATTTTATGTTGAGGAAAAATGAACGACATACGGTTTAGGGTTCAAGTCAGCCAATTGAAGTCATTTAAACCACTAAAAACCGTTTCATTATTGTGAGGTAATAATTAACTAAAAAACAGGAGTTTAATATTTCAGTGAAACCCCGTCTCTATGAATAAATACGGGGTTTGGCGATAAGTTCTTTAACTGCGACCTGAGCTAAAAAATAAGGCAACTAGTTGTCCTAATTGAAATAAATAAAAATTTAGCCTTATGATTTTCAGATCGTTTTGAGGCAAGACCTGTGAAGTCAGGCCAGCAATGCGTCAGCGATTTCGTCCAATTCACTATTAAACTGCTTAGCATTGATTTTCCCTGCTTCAGAAAGAGCTCTTAAATTCTCGGATGAAGCATCATCGAGGTCAGGCTTAGCATTGTGTAGCTCGGGAGAAATTCGAAAATACTTAGAATTTTTGACAGTCGAAGCGATCATCTCCATATGATAAGCGGTCATTTGAGGGCCTGCTTCGAGGGTGATATCTAGCGCTGGTTTTGCCCATCCCAATGGTCCCCAGTCCTTACTTTGGTTATAAGTGTAGCTTTTTAACTCTTTACCCGTCCCGATAGACACAATTACCATATCTTTTATACCTTTGGCGTTTGTACATTTTAGTGCTTCATTGTATGCACAGAGGGCAGGGTCATTCGCTACTAGGCCTCCATCGATAAGAATGTGCTTGCGTCTATTGGGTGCTAAAGAATAGATTCGTGCTGGTTCAAAGTATGTTGGAGCCGCAGAGGTTCCTCTTAAAATATCTCGAACATAGAAATCATTAGAAGTTATAGTGTCGCCACTTCGATTTTTACTATTGAATATTACGGGATTTCTAGACCTTATATCGTAAGAGACAAAACAGCATGGCTTCGTTAGTGCGCTTAACTTCGTATCGCCAAAATAGTCAAACAATGCAGTCTCTAGTGCATCAGCAGAATACTTCTCATCGCGTAAGCCACCGAAAGATTTTATTTTTTGCAATACATCTATGTCAAAAATTTCGTCACCTTCGTTTAAGTATATATCCACTGCCTCACTTGCATTATATTTTGTCCCGCCAGTTTCATTAGGACATATGTAAGCACAGCCTAATATAGCTCCCGTGCTAGTCCCAGCAACTAAGTCGAAGAAATCTCCTATTTTTTTGGTGTTATCACCTGATTTAATTCTAAGTTTTTCTTCTAGCGCTACCAATATTTGGCCCGCTATAATCCCTCTTATTCCGCCACCGTCGATCGATAATATTTTAACGCTCATGAAACCACCAGTGATATTGAAATGCGAATTGAAGTATTAAATCTATTAAAGTTTAATGCTAGTGGGCGTTTCAGTTGTGATACTGAATGGTTTTAATTTGAATGTGTATTTTATGTGGAGGTGTTATTGAAAGGTGGATGAGGTGTTGTTAATTCTAAGTTTTGTTTCTTTGTACTTATGTTGTTCTTTGATGCGACTGTTGGTTACAGGTGAAGACGTCTCCATGACGTAGTGTATCTATTTGTAATTAAAGAGGTGAATGTTTCGGCTGTTGACACTAGTACAGGGCTTAGAAAAAGTTGTATTGCTCCTATAGAAAACTCAAATCAATATCGGATGAATTTCTATGTTAGTTTTCATTTTAACTAAAAACGTGTACTGACTTTGTTTTTTCAAACCTCCAGAAATCTCTTTGTGTGATCTGGATTTAACAATGGATTGACTCAGGAGACGGAAACGCGTGATAAGTATCTAATCGTTTTGTAGATAGAGAAAATCTGGGCAAAGCAGCCATGCTAAAACCCGCAAAGCAAACACAAACAGGCAGACTTATACAGGAAGCGAGAGAGGAACAAGCATGACAATCACCTATGAAGTTAACCGTGCAATTACAGTTGCTGAATTCATCGATGTGCTTGCGCACTCAAGCCTTGGTGTTCGTCGTCCGCTTGATGATATGGCCACCATGGAAGGCATGGTGAAGAACGCGGATTTGACGGTAACAGCATGGGATGGTGATGTGCTGGTGGGGGTGTCGCGCTCCATTACTGATTTTCACTATGCTTGCTACCTTTCTGATTTGGCGGTCAAGGATGCGTATCAAGGACTGGGCATTGGCAAAACGCTGATGCAGCTAACGAATGATCAGCTAGGGCATCACTGCAAACTGTTCCTGATTTCTGCGCCCGCCGCGAGTGAATATTATCCAAAAGTCGGCTTTGAGAAGAACGACAGAGCGTGGGAATTACCGCGAGGAAAGCAGATTGGCTAATAGGGTTATGGCTATATGTCCCATTAGCCCTGTTAGCTTCGAGGTAGACGTTAACTCCGACCTGCACGTTATCTACAAGGCACCTGTTTCACAACATATTGTCGGTTCGACGAGATGAAAAGAACCGCACCGTTAAGCGCGGTTTTTTGTGGGCAAAACTCTTAGAGTTTGCGTTAGCTCATCACCATATTGGCTGCCATGGCCAACAGTAATACGGCGAAGACTTTTTTGATCGTAGGAACAGGTAGGTGATGCGTCGCTTTTGCCCCCAAAGGTGCGGTAAAGCACGAAGTACAAACAATGCCGAATAAAGCCGGAAGATAGACGAACCCCAAAAAGCCATCCGCTAAAGCAAAATGCGCACTTCCAGAACTGATGTAACCAACAGAGCCAAATAACGCGATCACAATGCCGCATGCAGAGGCACATCCAATGGCTTTTTTCATATCAAGTGAGAAAAACGTCAATAGAGGAACCAAGAGAGCACCGCCACCGATACCGATCATGGCAGACAAACCGCCGGTGATGGTCGTGAGTAGGGTTAACACGCCCTTATTGGGCAATTGACGATCTGTCGCAGCATCATTTTTACGGCTGCTATAAAGCATTTTCAATGCAATAAGTACAACGCTCACGGCAAACACCAATCTAACGACATCCTCTGGCAACAGAGCCGCCATAAATCCGCTGATCAGCGCACCGAGGGCGACGCCCGTCATTATCCACGGGGCTAAATCCCATGGCACATTGCCATTTTTGTGGTGCGCGATGGCGGAAGATGTGGAGGTGAATAATATCGACGCCAATGATGTGGCGATCGCAACGATCACCACTTGCTCAGAGGGTAGAATCGCAAAATAGAGCAAAATGCTGGTGAGAATAGGGACAATAACAAGCCCTCCGCCAATACCTAATAGTCCGGCCAAAAAACCAACACCACTGCCTAGTAGCGCGCAGTATAAAAACAACAATAGCAATTCACTCATTCAGTTCACTTTTTAATATCGGGAGAAATTTGAAAATTAAATAAATACCGTGCATCCGTATTTTGGGTTGTGAATATAACGACCGTTGGTGAGACTTTCAAATAAAATAGATCATGAATATTTCTCATGATGATAGTGAGGTAAAACCATTGTTAATCTGATTTTCAACCACGTATAAATTAGATTCTGCTTTGAGTCTAGAGAAGAATAACCGCTTTTAATGGTGGGTTATAAGCGTATTTATGGTGGGTTCTAAGCAAATATCTTTTCATTTCGAGCGCTAACGGCGAATAGAGCAGGGCTCTCGGAAACAAGCAAGTTCAGGCTGTTGGTTAAAAAAGGGTGTCAGATTACGATGAATAAAGAATTTACATTTACGATTAAGAGCATTTGTCTTGATGAGAACTATCATCCTTCGGATAGCACCCGAATCACCACCAATTTTGCCAACTTAGCAAGAGGGGACAGCCGCCAAGAGAACCTGCGTAACGCATTGAAGATGATTGACAATAGCTTTAATGCCTTGGCTCACTGGGACAACCCAACAGGCGACCGTTACTCTTTAGAGCTTGAAATTGTCTCGGTTGACATGGGCATTGAGAGTCGCGAACAAGCCTTTCCTTCAATAGAAATATTGAAGACAAACATTATCGATCATAAAACCAACGAACGCATTGAAGGTATTGTTGGAAATAATTTCTCCTCTTATGTTCGCGACTACGATTTCAGCGTGTTGCTATTAGATCATAACAAAAATAAACCAGGATTCAGCATTCCTGATAACTTTGGCGAATTACATGGGAAACTCTTTAAATACTTTTTGAGTTCCAATGAGTATCAACAGCATTTTAGCAAGCCGCCTGTTATTTGCCTCAGTGTGTCTGATAATAAAACCTATCATCGCACTGAGAATCAGCATCCTGTTTTGGGCTTTGAATATCAGCCGAATGACTCGTCATTAACAGAGCAATATTTTAAAAAGATGGGGCTGCAAGTGCGCTATTTCATGCCGCCTAACAGCGTCGCGCCTTTGGCATTTTATTTTGTGGGTGATTTACTCAATGATTACACCAATCTTGAGCTTATCAGCACCATCAGCACGATGGGGACATTCCAGAAAATCTACCGACCTGAGATCTACAATGCCAATGCTGTTGCAGGGAAGTGCTACCAACCCAACTTGAAAAACTCAGACCATTCGCTCACGCAAATCGTTTACGACCGTGAAGAGCGCGGTCAGTTAGCCATTGAACAAGGCAAGTTTGCAGAAGAGCACTTCATTAAGCCTTACCAATCGATTCTTGAGAACTGGTCAGCGCAATACGCTTTGTGATAAACCCCATTAGACAGCAGAATTTATGATGAAAAAATTATTACCGACTTCGACTGCAGGCAGCTTGCCTAAACCCTTATGGCTGGCGCAGCCCGAGACACTTTGGTCTCCTTGGAAATTGCAAGATGAGGAATTAGCACAGGGCAAACATGATGCGTTACGTTTATCACTGCAAGAGCAGCAGCACGCAGGGGTAGATATTGTCAGCGATGGCGAACAAACACGCCAACACTTCGTCACGACATTCATTGAGCACCTTAACGGCGTTGATTTTGAAAAACGCGAAACCGTTAAGATTCGTGATCGTTATGATGCAAGCGTACCCACTGTCGTCGGCGCAGTGAGCCGCCAGAAGCCCATTTTTGTTGAAGATGCTAAGTTCTTGCGCCAACAAACCAAGCAACCGATAAAGTGGGCGCTACCTGGTCCTATGACCATGATCGATACGCTTTATGATGCCCACTATAAAAGCCGAGAAAAACTCGCGTGGGAATTTGCCAAAATTCTTAACCAAGAAGCGAAAGAGTTAGAGGCGGCTGGCGTAGACATTATCCAATTTGATGAGCCCGCATTTAATGTCTTCTTTGATGACGTCAATGATTGGGGGATCGCCACCCTAGAACGCGCCATTGAAGGCCTTAAATGCGAAACCGCCGTCCATATTTGTTATGGCTATGGCATCAAAGCCAATACAGATTGGAAAAAGACGTTGGGATCAGAGTGGCGACAATATGAAGAAATCTTCCCTAAGCTGCAAAAGTCCAACATCGATATTATCTCTCTCGAGTGCCACAACTCCCGTGTGCCGATTGAGCTACTTGAGCTTATTCGCGGCAAGAAAGTGATGGTCGGGGCGATTGATGTCGCAACCAACACCATCGAGACGCCTGAAGAAGTCGCGGAAACCTTACGAAAAGCCCTGAAGTTTGTAGATGCAGAAAACCTTTACCCTTGCACCAACTGCGGCATGGCACCTTTATCTCACGACGTCGCAAATGCCAAGCTAAATGCACTTAATGCAGGCGCAGAAATCATCCGCAAAGAACTCTCGATTTAGAACGGAAGAGATTGATGGCTGGGCTTGGATTTCGACTCCTTGCTGGCTAGCATCGCCAAAACTACCTCAAATTTACGAATAACCACCTCGATGGTGGTTTTCGCTTATCTGCAATACACCGATTCACCGTGATTTCAGCGGGCTTTTCTTCTTTCCTGCTTAAATCTATGGGGAATATGGGGAAGAGGTGGAATTGAACGCAATGGCAGAAATATCGATCAAGTGATCTTCTACTGCAGCATTATGTTCCGTTAGTGATATCCCGTTAGTTGTTAGTACCACGAAACAAAAGGTATCAGGGACGCTTCACATTTATCGCATAAATCATTTAAGTGCATGCAGTTTAGGTCGCCTTACTTTGTAAACCATATTTTTTTGTGCCGCATTTTTAGATGATCCCAAGTAAAGAAGAGCGCTTTAGCAGCGATAGCTATATTGACCGACAAAACCGTAATCAGCAGGAACAGGGATGGAAGAGGCTTCTTCTATCGCTCATTGCACTTGCGCTGATTGTTAGCGGTGAATACGTGTGGGTTCACAGTGCAGACGATGTATTCATCATCATTATTGTCGCCCTTTCGACCCTATTTTTCCTTGGTTACGGTGTATGGGTAGCAACGCAAGCCGACATCGTGACATGGAAAAACGCAGCAATGATAACCGCAGTACTCAGTACCTTTGCGTGGCTCATTATCGCCATTTTATTGCAGTTTTCGGGCGGTAGCCTTTCCTACTTCATCTTCGGTGTTATCTTCTCTGTCTCTACAATTTCCGCATTTTTTAGCTACCCACCTGCACTCTACCTCAGCCTTGGCCTTGGTCTCGTTGGTGGGCTTTTGGGAAGTGTATTGTTTATGCCGCAAGAGTACTTTGCCGATATTTTCAAAATCGACATATTGCTTCTTATCACCGGACTCATCCTGAGTTTTACGCTTCAGCAAACCCTTACTCACTGGTATCGAGCGGCTATAAAGCATATCTATAAGAATTATACCTTGAACGAAGAGTTGGGAACCGTAGCTCTGATCGATGCCACAACGGGCTTACAGAACGAGAAGTGTTTTTCCCTGTCGCTAGTGAAAGAAGTGGCTGCTGCGAATCGTGATGAGTCTCCTTTGAGCATTATCGTACTTAGCGTAGATTCATTGCGCTTATATAGAATGACTTACGGGCACGCTGCGACGGTGAAGATTTTACGTCGAATTACCCGCTGTATGCGCCTTGGCCTATTCCGCCCTAGGGACTTTGTTGGCCATTTAAGCTCTGATGAGTTTGGCGTTATCTTGCCGGGAACGGATCTTGAAGGCGCAACTCAGGTAGTAAAACGCCTAGAAAGATTGGTATTGATGAGTTGCAATCAAATCATTCAAACGCATTTGGCACAACCCGTTGACGTGAGATGCCGCATACTCAAATGGAACCCTAACCTTTCGGCACAGTCGCTGGAAAACATGATTAGACAGTGTCGGATTGAGTTTGCAAATGAGCGAGCGGCGGAGGAAATCAATCTGTCGGAGTAACGAGGGGTTACTAAGGGTGTCCTCGCAGTGGCAATAATCAAAGACGGCCACACACTGCGTTAATACAAAACGCCCGATGACGTCCATCAGGCGTTTTATGCTTAGAAAGTGTCACTCATATCAGGACAGGTCAGTGGTTATTCCACTTCTTACTGCGGCTTAATGGCCCAGTGTTGATAATCAGTTTTACTGTCATCACATGCCTGAAGAGAGACGGGCCTCATGACATGCACGGGTGAACCGCCTCGTCCTTCTCTTTAATTTTCGCTATCAACCGTCACGCACAAGCTAGGGTCGCTATTCGGCGAGAGTTGACCATTCGCTTTCAATGAAAAGGTTTGCGTTTCAGTAGGCTCACAGGCTTTTAGATCCAGTGATGCGCCTGCCTTTATTGCGGATGCCGACATACACACATCAAAGTAATCAATTCGAAAAGCACCTTGTGATAACAACGCCGTATCAAACCCTTGGTCTTCAAGTATCGCGCCGGTGTAGTTATAACAAGTATGCGCCTGCAACCCTTTGTCTAACGGAGCATTTGCGCCTTTCCCCCCTGCAATATCTAAGCAGTATCCTCGGGACTCGTCCAAGGGCGCTGTGAGCATAACTTCTGCAAGGCTGACGTTATCACCAGACAGGGCAACAGGTGATGTCACTGATAATAAAACTTCACTTAGAGCCAAAATATTCTTCATCGTCTATCCCTATCAGTCACGAGCCACTTTCCATTCTTGCTAATAACATACTGTTTATTTTTGCGGCTGACCAACCGAGTTGTAGAGAGCGGTAATACTCCTGTTGCAGAAAAGTGTGCACCAACTCAGTGGTGAATGCACCAGTATGGCGAACGCGTCGCTGTCTATTTTCTCGACCTGACGCAATGCGCCACCACAACACTCTGATTTAAAGCATGAAAATAAAACACGGAAAGTTGGCGCAATCGTTGCTGTACCACTTTTAGTTTTTTTCGATTGTTTCATTCAAATAGGGAGATTCACGATGAAATTTTTCTCAACAGTGGCCAGAGTGATTGCGCTGGTAAGCCTAATCGTGGGCGCATCGGCCGTTCAGGCAAATCAGCTTGAGGATGTAAAAAAGAAGGGCGTATTGAAAGTCGCGGTGCCTCAGGACTTTCCACCGTTTGGCTCAGTGGGTGTCGATCTTCAGCCACAAGGCTACGACATCGATATGGCCGCATACCTTGCTGATCAGCTTGATGTCGAGCTAAAGCTCGTTCCCGTGACCAGTGCAAACCGCATTCCTTACCTGCAGACAGGCAAAGTCGATCTGGTGATTTCGAGCATGGGTAAAAACCCGGAGCGTGCGAAAGTCATCGATTTCAGTCAGCCCTATGCCCCGTTTTATTTGGGCGTGTTCGGCTCTGCGGATGAAGGCGTGAAAGACGCAGCAGGTTTAAGTGGTAAAACCGTGGGCGTCACCCGTGGCTCTGTGGAAGATTTAGAGTTAAGCAAACTCGTGCCGTCTGACACAACGATCAAGCGTTTTGAAGACAACAACGCCACATTGTCCTCTTACCTTTCAGGGCAAGTCAGCTTGATTGCGACGGGTAACTTGATCGTGACGGAGATTGCCACACGCTATCCAGACAAAGCGCCAGAAACCAAATTCCTGCTCAAGAATTCACCGTGTTATATCGGTGTCGCGAAAGAGCAGCCAGAACTCATGATGGAAGTGAACCGACTTATCACCCAAGCGAAAAAAGAAGGGGCTTTGGAAGGTTTCTCTCAGAAGTGGCTGAGAGCACCTTTCCCTGCGGAACTTGGTGCGTAACTGCAGGTGATCTATGAGCTATCAACTCGATTTTCTAGGGTTGGCGCCATACCTGCCGCATTTTGTGGCAGGTATTTGGACAACCATCAAACTGACCGTGATCAGCACCTTAGCGGGTTTATTGCTTGGCACTGTTTGTGCCGCCGTGAAAACAAGCGAAGGTAAATGGTTAAAGTTACTCTGCACCTGCTACATCGAAATGATCCGCAACACACCCTTTATCGTGCAATTGTTTTTTGTGTTCTTCGGATTGCCTGCGTTGGGGGTGAAATTGTCTGCGTGGGAGGCTGGCGTAATCGCCATGGTGATTAATCTGGGCGCGTATTCAGCAGAAATCATTCGCTCAGGAATTGAAGCCACGCCGATAGGGCAATGGGAGGCGGGGAAAACCTTGGGCTTGACCCGCTTTCAGGTGTTCACCCGCGTGGTGATTCCGCAAGCGTATCAGCGGGTTTATCCGGCGATAGTCAGTCAAAGCATTATCGTCATGCTCGGCTCTGCGGTGGTTTCTCAGATATCGGTAGAGGATCTGACCTTTGCCGCGAACTTCGTTCAGTCTCGAAGTTTTCTGAGTTTTGAATCCTATATTTTAACCGCCGCGATCTATTTGGTTTTGGCGATCTTAATGCGTCAGGCGTTCTCAGTGGTAGAACGCATGGTCTTTAAGAATCCCTCGCCCTAGGAGCCTTACCTTATGATGCAATTTACTGATTGGGATATTCTGAGGAACTTGCTTCTGGCCGCGAGGTGGACGCTGGTTCTATCCCTCATTGCTTTTGTGGGAGGGGGCGTGATAGGGCTCATTCTCACTTTTCTTCGCAGCACCCGCCGTCCTGTTTTGACAGGCATCATCAAACTGTATGTTGAAATTTTTCAGGGCACGCCGCTGCTGATGCAGCTGTTCCTCGCCTTCTTCGGGTTGTCTCTGGTTGGCATAGAAGTGTCACCCTGGACCGCCGCGATTTTCTCTCTCACGCTCTTTAGCAGCGCCTTTTTCCATGAAATATGGCGGGGATGCATTGAGTCATTGCCCAAAGGGCAGTGGGAAGCCTGCCGGACACTGGGGATGACGCACATGCAAAGCATGTTTTATGTGATTGCACCGCAAGCCGCGCGCCTTTCCATCGCCCCAACGGTTGGCTTTTCCGTTCAGATTGTAAAGGGGACAGCATTGGCCTCCATCATCGGGTTTGTTGAGTTAACCAAAGCCGGCACCATGTTGAACAACGCGACGTTTCAGCCGTTTAAAGTCTTCGCGCTGGTGGCCTTACTTTACTTTGCAATCTGCTTCCCACTCTCTGCGTTAGCCCGTCATCTGGAGAACAAGAATCATGTCACTCGTTAGTGTCGAAAAAGTCCATAAGTACTATGGCGAGAACCATGTATTAAAGGGCGTGGATCTAAAGGTAAATAAAGGGGAAGTGGTGTCGATTATCGGCCGCAGTGGGTCAGGTAAAAGCACCTTACTGCGCTGTATCAATGGCCTCGAAGAGTATCAAGAAGGGGGCGTTATTGTAGACTGTCAGGCGGTTGAAAATGATGACTACAAACTGCGTCTGCTCAGTCGAAGTGTCGGCATGGTGTTTCAGAGCTTTAATTTATTCCCCCATAAAACCGTGGGTGAAAACGTCATGATGGCACCGAAACTGGTATTGAAACAAAGCGCCGAAGAGTCAGAAAAAAATGCGCGGGAATTGCTGGAAAAAGTGGGGCTGGCGGATAAGTTTGATGCTTACCCCGCCAGTTTGTCTGGTGGGCAGCAGCAACGCGTCGCGATTGCGCGTTCTCTGGCGATGAACCCCAAAGTCCTTTTGTGTGATGAAATCACCTCAGCGCTAGATCCCGAACTGGTTGGCGAAGTGCTTAAAGTGCTAGAACAACTAAAAGCCGAAGGAATGACGCTGATTCTAGTAACCCATGAAATGAACTTTGCCCGCGATGTAGGCGATCGAGTGGTCTTCATGAATGAAGGCAAAGTCTGGGAAACCGGCAGCAGCGAGGCGGTTTTTGCAAACCCCAACACGCCAGAACTACAGGGCTTTCTTTCTGCCGTGCTCTAACTACGCCAGAGCCATGAATGACGCACATTCATGGCTCTTATTGGACGGATTGTGTAGCGGTTTTCAGGTTTGGCGGTGCTGAAGAGTCAGTCTCTTTGTTCGGAAAAGTGACTGTCTCCGTTAAGCCCCCAAAACGGTAGAAAAGTAGATGAATAGATCTTCTACCATTTTAAAGGTGTGTGTCCCGATAGCATTGGACGAATTGTGTGGCGGTTATCAGGTTTGGGGGGGCTGAAGAGTCTGTTCTCTTTGTTCGGAAAAGTGCCTGTCCCCATTGTGGTCTATTTTTCCGACAACCGATTTATCACCAACTTCAAATAGTTCTCCAGAACTATCTACGTTTACAGCATTAGTAATAACGCATTTATAATCACTAGATGCATGTGAAGAGAACGCAATCAATAGTGATAGTAGAGCTAGTATTCACATTTTTCCTCTGAGCATATAACGCTTTGCTAAGCGGCAATAAAATAGCTGGCTAAAATTAGCGAGGAACGAGATAAAGCCAGCTGTTTTTTGTCCGTTTAAGCAACTTGTTAAGCTGCATTTACTAATGGAGATATAGAATCACAATAATGCTCGAAATGTCGATGCTCTTCATTAAACGTGATTTTTAGCTCTTGAATAGCATTAGTATACAGCGCGTCATGTGACAATTTAGAGCTTAGTCCTTTTCTATTAATATGATGACTAATAAATTTTAAAATAGCAGACTGTAAGAAGTGACCTCTGATTATTTCCCACAATGACTTACCTGACTCATCAATCAATTCGACTATGTGAGCAATTTGATTTTCGCAAAAATTAGCCTGTAGCCTAGAGTGGTGATTATTAACTTTGTTTACGTCAACATTAGCGCATGATTGAGTTGCCATATAACGCGAGCAGTTATCACCTATCACATCCAAATAGAGTTCATAACAATCATTGGTTACATCTAGATAAATTAACTCTCTTAATTTTTCAGTCAAATCATCAATCCAACCACTAAATTCAGAAAGCTCTAATTCATTATCCTTTATCCATAATTTGGTAATTTCGATTACCGCTTCTGATATAAAAAGGGTGTTTTCTATAGAGTAACCATACGTTGTAATTAACCTTTCATGATTAGCTAGCTTTCCCGTTAGAGACTTATAATCTGAATCTCTCGCTATGATAATATTTAAATCCTCAGAAATTAAACGATCAGTATATTTATCAAGTTCACTAGAGCCATCTTTTGAAATTACTTTAAAATTAGAAAGCTCAAAATAGTTAAATAGCACCTCCCAAAATAAAATATCGTCATCACCTTCAACATAGATTAATTGCTCGCACCTATGAAATCTATTTAATACATTTACTGCTTCTCTTGAATATTCAACTGCACTCATTTATGGAGATCCTCCATATCAATAAGTCTGTCTGAGTATTTACCTGCAACTTCAGGAGAGTGCGTAGCAACAATAAGTTGCGCATTAGGATTTAATTTCTTTATTGCAGGAAGAATTTCTCTTTGCCAAGCGACATGAAGAGAAAGCTCAGGTTCATCCGCAATAAATATATATGGCTCTTGCCGCTGCAATAGAGCTTCTGCAAACAAAATTATTAACTGTTTTTCACCAGAGGAAAGTTTTGAAACGGGTACGCCACCATTTTTCTTAACGGTCAAATTACCATTTTGGAACTCAAAGTCTTTGTCCGTAATAAATGCCTTTAAAATTTTTAAAAAGTCATCTCGTTGTTTGAAAATTTCTTTTTCTTCTTTTTCAGCCTCCAATGACATATTCACAACTTTATTAGTCTGCTTAATTCTTTCTAGGGGGCTAATAAAATTAAAGTCGAGCGCCTCGTTATCATATGCATTCTCGATTACATGTTTCATCTTGCCAATACTTTCATCAACTTTTTCAACATGTTTATTTATGTCATTTTTAACTTTACTATCCAAAACACCTAGCTGTTTATATGCTGTAATTAGTTTTCTTTTTTCATCTTTCTTATCAAAATCTAATGTAAATCCTGATTTATGATCACTATCTCCAGTATATAAAAGTGATGTTAATACTTTTCTTTGAAGAGTTGAGGATACAACTCTGGCCCTATCGGATAATTCAAGTTGGTAAGTGGTTAGTCTCTGCACTAAATCTTGAAGAATAAGATCAACCGGGGAAATGTTTTTAGATTCTTGCCTCTCTCCTCGGCTTTGCTCGTAATCCTTTTTAATCCTGTAAACAGATAGAGTTGTAATATTTACTAGCTCATCCATTTTATTTCTTATTTCTTCAGACTCTTCTAATATTCTTCTTTTAAAATGTGACGGAACATTTTCATCAGAACCAACCACTCGTAAACTATATTTATTGTTTGATATAACATATTCAACATGTGGAAACCTGAAATCGTTAGAAATAATCTTTTTTACTTTTATCGTCTTGGTTTTTTTTCCTTCACTTAACTTTATTTCAACCTCTTTAAACTCGAAATCATACAACCACTCAATATCTACAGTTAGCACTGCATGAAGAATGCTCATGAAAGTTGTTTTACCAGTTCCATTCCTACCGATAATTACATTCACTGAATTATTAAATTCACTTTCTAAGGTGTGTTCTCCCCAGAATCCAGATATTTTTATATATTTTATTTTAAACACAATTCCCTCAGTTTAAAGATAGATTGATACATGCTTTGCAGCTTAACAGTGTATTAGATGACAAAATGTCGGAATTAAACACGACATTTTGTCCATTAATAACAGGGCAACATATCCTGCTCGTTTGTTACTGTCTGATTTAACGTCTATTTCTTATCGTTTAAGGTTTCAGTTTGTGAAGAAGCTCCAAAATGTCATCTTTCATCACTATGTACTGATTTCTTCGATGTTGTGCTTATCAACAGTAACAAGCTCGGTTCGTATGAGAAAAATATCATCAGTGAGGCCGACTCTTATCGAATAAAGGCTGCTCCTAGCTAACGCGAGGCTATAAACACCCCAACCCAATGACTCCATACGCTACCGCCCTCCGGTTCTCAGCATCCGACAGGCCATGTGGTTGACAAATTGGTCAGCAAATCTATCACGGTATGAATATAAAGGCATATTGAGAATGCAGCATTTAGATGTGACTCATAAATCTGTCTTTTCAATCAGTTAGCGAGCGGTTTTCGATGGTGTGGCGTTGTGTTGAAAGTGTGATTTCGGGCATTGCCGACAAGAGAATGTGGAGAGGGCGTTTCGAAAAAAGGGGATGGGAAAGGAGAGAGCATCACCGCTCTCCCAATCAGGAGAGCGGCAACAAGGTTCACTAACCAATAATGGTCAACGTGGCCTGCAAGATGATGAGATTAACGATATCAATGAAGAACGCGCCGACAATTGGCACCACCATAAAGGCTTGTGGTGATGGGCCGAAGCGGTTGACTACTGAACCCATGTTCATCACCGCGGTTGGGGTTGCGCCCAAGCCAAAGCCACAGTGACCACTGGCGATAACGGCGGCATCGTAGTTACGTCCCATTACGCGATACGTTACGAAGTAGGTGAACACTGCCAACATCATAGATTGCACGATCAGGATGATGAGGAAGGGCACCGCCAAATCCAGAATGTTCCAAAGTTTTAGGCTCATCAATGCCATGGCGAGGAACAGTGCGAGAGACACAGTGCCGAGAATATCCACGGTTTCCACGTCCAGTTTCTGTGCTTTGCTCACTTCAACGAAGTTGGTGATCACCACGCCAATGAACAGCGCATAAACGAAATCTGGGATCATCAACCATTTGATGTCGAAGCTGCTTACCCATTGCTCTAGGTACTTCGCGCCCGTTACACAGATCAGCAAAATGAACAGAGTTTCGATGACTTTTTTGGCGGTGACGTTGTCTTCTTCGTTCTCGCTATAGGTTACGAGTTCTGGGAATTGGTCATGGGTTTTGTTTGTTGCGCCGTATTGCGACTGCAGTTTGTTTTTATCAATCAAACGCTGTGCGACTGGGCTGCCGATAATACCGCCCATGATCAAACCGAAGGTGGCAGATGCCATCGCGATTTCCAGCACGTTGTTCATGCCGTAAACATCTTGGAAGGTTTGTGCCCACGCTGCACCTGTGCCGTGGCCGCCAGAGAGCGTTATCGAACCGGCTATCAGCCCCATTAATGGGTCAAGGCCAAGCGCGGTGGCTAGAGACACGCCAATCCCGTTTTGGATCACGATGTAGAGCGAAGCGACTCCAAGAAATATAAAGACCTTTGCGCCGCCTTTGATGAGTTGCGTGTAGTTAGCGGCCAGGCCAACGGTGGCGAAAAACATCAGCATAAAGGTGTGTTGCAAAGGTAAATGGAAGTCGAGTTCTATGCCTCTGAAGTGCAAAACCGTAATAGCACTTGCTACGACTAAACCGCCGACAATCGGCTCTGGGATGTTAAATTTTTTCAGTACAGGAATTCGTGCGTTGATGAAGTGGCCGAGGAACAGCACAAAAATGGCGATCAGAAATGATTCAAGCGCACCAACAGAAATTAATTGATTCATAAAGCCTCTTAAGCCTCAACATCCTCCTTAATGTTTGAGAGCAAATTGTTCTTTGATTTTATAGATATGGAGCTAAAAGAGTGACGTCGGCATCCGTTACCGAGTTTGCAGATTGGCTGCAAGGGCGACGTTATCTCACATTGCGCGCATTAAACACAGTACCCAAGTGAAAATATATTCACTTTTGGCGGCAATTTAACCACTTACAGCGCGGTTCTGTCTCATTGCTAAGCGCACAGAATCGTTTGGTTGCGTTCAGAAAAGCTTAAGAAGTATTCGATGGGAATGGTTGTCGCGAATTTAACAATTGACGAGGAAAGACGAGGCTCGCGCAAAATCCCATCAGTGCTTTGGGTTTTACGCGTTAACGTCTTGCCACTTTTGTCGTCTATTTGGTGGGGAATAGCTTGTGCCGGTACAAGGCGACGATTAATGCAATGAGCGGATAGAACCAAATCAGATGGTTGGCGTGGATTTCCTTGAAGGTGACTTCAATGATGATCAACAGCAAGGTGAAACACACCACGGTTTCTTCGATAGACAAGGTTCTCGTGGCGTTGCGCACCAGAAAGTAAATCAGGGCGCAAAGCTGGGTGAGGGGGAACAGCACATGCAACACCTCGGGTGTGATTGAATAGAGACTGGTGGAATCGAAGTTCAGGCCAAAACGCAGAATGAAGACGTTCTCAATCAGGCTTTGATGATCCCATGCCAGAAAAACCAGCAAAGGCGAAGCGCCAATCGCGCAGCCAATCAAAAAGTTCAGGCGGATATCTTTACGAAGAAACATCGCCAACAGGAAGGCAGCAGGGGAGAACTTGGTGGCGAATGATAAACCCATCAACACACCCGCAAGTACCCACTTTTCTTTTTGTACGCACACCAAGCCGAGAAGCAGCAGCGCCACGGGGTAGATATCGTTCGCGCCGACTTGCAACACTTCGTACCACAATCGCTCTGGCAAGAATAACAACACCATCGAGGCCAATACGGCGCTTCGCACTTGCCAGCTGTTGGTTTCATTCTGGCTTTTAGATGCTAAACAGCCCGCCACCAATGAACACAGCGCAATGGCGGTGATGGCGAGAAAGACAAGGCTTGTTAACTTGTAGCCAATACCAGGGAAATAGGCGGCAGCGGCATACCCTAAGATCATGCCCGGCCCGTAGTGAAACCCGCGGTGCTCTGGTGCCAACTCCGGTCGGATATTAATGCTCTGACTTAGGTAAGGGTTTTCGCCCTGAATGAATAGCAGTTTGGCGGCGTGTTCTGTGGTGTAGCCAATATCCACTGTTGGTGCGGCAAACAGGAAATCGCCATAAGCAGGCACCATGCGCGCAAAGATCAGCACCAGCACCAAGGCCGCAAACAGGGATTCAAGGATCAAGATGGGATTGCCCACGTCATCTGTCTGTTCTCGGTGGCGAAACAGGACGAGAACCAGCGCAAACAGCCCACTAAAGCAGAGAAACTTGGTGAATGGCTGTCCCCAATCGTAGGTTTGGAACAGTCGATAGATGCAGTAAATCAGCACCAAGGAAAAAACAAAGGAGGACATGTTGAGAAGCAAGTGCCACGTGCGTTGCAGAGACGGCGACTTATCAAATGATTCAGAAAACATACGCATAGCGGCTCCCAAACGGTAAAGGCGGCGAATCAGCGCCACGAAATATCGGTTTGTTTATTCTTTATCTGTGAGTGTAGATAAGATGCAATAAAGTGCGTATTGGGGTTGTTGAGTTCGAGAGTTTGTGTGGTTCGGAGCGGGTGCTATTGAGCGGAGCAGGTGCCATTGAGCTTGATACAAAAAAGCAAGACTCATACGAGCCTTGCCTTCTTGTGCCGTTCTATTCATGCCCTGTTGCGAGAAATCGCGAGAATTGATTGGCTGCCTGATCTGGCAATCAGTGTATGTGAGGAATCAACCCCGCGATCATGAAGGTGTGGGTGGCGAGTGCCTGACATTTTCTTGAGGTCGAGCAACTGTTGTCGGCAATGGCGGCTTCTTGGGTGTAAATCACTTCGCCATCTTTAATCGTCGAAAGCACCGTGATGTCAGCAAGCTCCATTGGGTCTATCTCCAAAGGGTTGTCAGACAGCAGCACCAAGTCAGCGATTTTACCGACTTCAATCGAGCCTTTGGTGTCTTCTTCAAAATGCTGGTACGCCGCCCAGATGGTTTGCGCTTTCAGTGCGGTCATCGACGACACGCGTTGGTCTTTACCCAGAATGCGACCGCTTCGCGTAATGCGGTTTACCGTGGCGGAATACACGCGCATGGAATTGGGGAACGCCACGGGCGCATCGTGGTGCGAAGTGAAGATCATGTCGCGGTCTAACGCCCAGCCTGTCGGCGAGATGTTTTCGGCTCTCTCATCGCCCAATACTGATTGCGCATGCCAATCACCCCAATAGAAGGTGTGCATCGGGAAGAACGACGGGATGACATTCAGATCTTTAAACGATTGCACTTGGTCTTCTCGCGCGGTTTGGGCGTGAATGGAAACAAAGCGTCGTTCGCCTTCGCCGTATTTCTTCGTCGCTTGATCGACTGCTTGAATGTACTGATCAATCGCGGCATCGCCGTTGGCATGTGTTAGCAACTGCCAGCCGTTTTTCATGGCCATGCCCACGTACTTCTCGGCTTCTTCATCAGACATGATGGGATAGCCTGCGTAACCTGCGGTTTGGCCTTCAGGTGGGATCAGATAGGGTTTGGTCAGCCACGCGGTTTTGCCTTGTGGTGAGCCATCCAATGTCAGTTTCACGCCACCTACACGGAAGCCGTTGTTGTAGCTTTGGCTCAGGTAGGGCGGTTTCATGATATCTGTGCCGAGTTGAATGTCGGTGTAGGCGACCACGTCGAGCAGCAATTTCTCTTTCTGAGCAATGTCGTACATGGTGGTGACACTGTCAGACATGGTGCGGCCTTCTTGCGCCGTGGTGTAGCCATATTTGGCGTAAAGCTCCATGCCGGCTTGAAACAGTAATTCGTTTTCTTCTGGGCTGATTTGCGTGAACAGCGGGATCAACGCGCCAAAGAATGCCGATTCTTCCAGTACGCCATTGGGTACGTCACTGCCAGCGACGCGGCGAATGATACCGCCCGGCGGGTTCTTACTTTTGACGGTAAATCCCAGCATATCGAGCGCTTTGCTGTTGAGTACAGCTAAATGCCCTGACTGGTGAATGATAAGAATGGGCACCTCGGTGGAAACCGCATCCAAATCGTATCGTGTTGGGTGAATTTGTTCTTTTAACTGGGAGTCGTCATAGCCAAAGCCAATGATGAAGTCTTGGGCTTTATTGATGGGTTTTTCCGCCCATTGGCGAAGCGATGTCTGCAAGCTTGCTATATCGGTCACTGGCCCATCAGGGGGAGAGAGCAAATTCGCGGAAACGGCTTGAAGACCCGTGTTCATTACATGGCCATGTGCGTCAATAAACCCTGGGATCATGGTGATGCCTTTCAAGTCGATCACCTTGGTACGCGCATCGGCTAGCTTGAGTACCTGTTCATTGCTGCCTACGGCGAGAATTTTGCCGTTTAACACAGCAACAGCGCTAGCCTCTGGCTGATCATCGTTGACGGTAATCACGTCAGCATTGTGGTAAATGGTCTCAGCAAAAGGCTTTGCAGGGCTGTCAGCAAAGACAGTAAACGATGCCGCGAGTGCGGTAAGCGTAAACAACGAGGCTTTCATGGTCTCTCCTTGATGAAAAGAAAGCGGGGCAAGCCCGCTTTTTCTCTGTGCTTTCTCAAGCCATTTCACGTTGATCAAACGTGAGGGATTATTGTTTTAGTGTAAGCCGTGATTTGCCCAAAAGTCGTCCAGTTTTTGATGCAAACATTGACGTGCATCTTCGTCCACAAAAGAGGCTTCAATGGCATTACGTGTTAATTGTGTGAGCTGTTCTTTACTCGGTGACAAGGAGCGATTGAGGGCGAGGAAATTGTCATTCATGTAGCCGCCAAAAAATGCGGGGTCGTCAGAATTCACCGTTACGCATAGCCCGTCGTCTAACAGGGTGAGTATGTTGTGATCTTCCATGCGATCGAATACCCGCAACTTGATGTTGGATAGGGGGCAGACGGTTAACGGCATACGCGTTTGCGCCAACTGTTTCACCAGCTCAGGGTCTTGCGTGCATTGCACACCGTGATCGACGCGGCTGACGTGAAGCAATTCAATCGCGTCACGAATGTTGCTGGCAGGGCCTTCTTCACCCGCGTGTGCGACGGTTTTTAGCCCCAATGCGCGCGCTTCTGCAAAAACACGGGCGAATTTTTCAGGCGGGTGACCAAGCTCGGAGGAATCTAGCCCCACGCCGACAAGACGATGCAGATGCGGCTTTGCTTGTTCGAGTGTTTCGAAAGCCGCTTCTTCTGACAGATGCCGCAAAAAGCACATGATGAGTTTGCTGGTAATCCCCAGTTCTTTCTCGCCTTGGCGCAATGCATGGAAAATACCGTTGATGGCGGTATCAAAAGGAATGCCGCGGTCAGTGTGGGTTTGAGGGTCGAAAAAGATTTCCGTGTGCATGACGTTGTCAGCTTTGCAGCGCATTAAGTACGCCCAGGTTAAATCAAAGAAGTCCCGCTCGGTGAGCAGAACATTGGCACCTTGGTAATAGATATCGAGAAAAGATTGAAGATTATGGAAATGGTAAGCCTCGCGAGCCTCTTCAACATTGGCGTAGGGCAGGGCAATACCATTGCGCTCTGCCAATTCGAACATGAGTTCTGGCTCCAATGAGCCTTCAATATGAAGGTGCAGTTCTACCTTAGGTAAGTGTCGGATAAAGTCTTCCATAAGATTCTCCCTTACACGTTGGGTTGTTTGTCGTCTTCAAAGCGGTGATGCAGTCACATTGCCAGTGCAATATGACAATTTGTACTGTAGTCGTTGCGGTGACGATGGCTGTGGCAGATTGATGAAAAGAAAACGTTGTGGGTATACACCTCTATAAAATTTAGTGGTTACTGACCGTTCGGTCAATTTTTGGCGAGACGGTGATGTTGCCTTAGCTGTCCAAGCTGTCCAAGCTGTCCAAGCTGTCCAATGTGTCCAATGTGTCCAATGTGTCCAAGGTGACAAAGCTGTGGAAGCGTAACGTTCATTGCCGTTGCCGTTGCCGTTACCGATAAGGATGTGGACTGTTCAGACCAAGCGCTATCATGCTCATTTGTTGGGCATTTCTGCGTATGTTGCTGCTTTAGGTAACAATTACTTACATTCCATGTGGTTAAGCGCGGCGAGAGTCTGAGATACTGAATGTTCTGTCATTGATCAACTTAGGATGAACTGACGCACTAATGACGATTCTCTATCCTGCTCTTCTGCTGATTACTTTGTGGGTGTGCTTTTTTGTTCACTACTCTAGTTCGTTAAATTGGCAGATGGTGAGCGATGTCGGTGTCTACGGTTTGGTTGCTGCTGCGGTGGCTTTCCCTGTTTTTCATAGCGAATGGGGTGAATTCAAGTTCGCGGGGTACATCATAGCGATGGCTTCCGGTATTGGATTGCTCGGCAAAATGTTGATTGATGCCAAGCGCCCTGACAAAAGCGGCAACGACAGCTTTCCTTCTAACCACACCGCCAATGCGTTTGCGGCTTCTACCATACTCGCCGTGAGTTATGGTTGGATCATTGGTTTGCTTTCTTATGGTCTCGCCATGCTGGTTGGCTTGGGTCGTGTAAAAGCCTTAAAGCACCATTGGCGTGATGTTATCGTCGGATTGTGTGTTGGTCTTTGCACTGCAATCGCCGCGGTTGCTCTGATTTAACCGTCTTGACGATTTTTCCTGCGCAAATCTATGTCACCGATTTAATCCCAATCGCATGATTCGCCCGTCTAGTTACTGCTACTGCTACTGCTACTGCTACTGCTACTGCTACTGCTACTGCTGCTGCACCTGTTCTCGGAGCAGTTGTTGTTGAAATTGCTTGGGTGCTTGCCCAACGTGGCGGGTAAAAAATCGGGAGAAATAGCCCGGGTCTTTGAAGCCGAGTTGATAGCCAATCTCTTTCGATGAAAGCTGAGTGAAAATCAACAATCGCTTGGCTTCGTCCACAATCCTTCCATGAATGATTTCCAATGCTTGTAAGTCAGCACTGCGCTGGCAAATCCGATTCAGTTGGCCTTGGCTCATGCCCAGTTCGGCGGCGTATTCGTTCACGCTCCAATGCTGGTGATAGTGAAGATCGACCAATGCAGTGAACTTCTCGAACAGGGCGGTTTTTGCATCGGATGCCTGCGGCTTTTCTCGGTGTTGTATCTGACGGCTCAGTAGCACGAACACAATCTTCAAATACGCACCAATCATAGAAGCTTGCCCTATCGAGCGGCCTTGGTATTCCGCTAAAAGACGCTCCCCGAGAGATTTCAATTCAATCACGTTTCGCCCGTCGGCAATGGGGATCACCAAAGGCTCTCGAAGTAGGGATGAGAGCGCCTGTCGTTCGGTCTCGTTGAATAAGCTCAAAATGAAGGGCTGTGAGATCGACAGAATAAACCCTGTTACCCCGGGCTGGTGGATGAACCCATGCACCTCTTTGGCGGGAATGGAAAGCACGCATCCCCCTTTGTATTCTGCGCTGCTGTCGCGGATCTGCGCGGTCATCGAACCGGATTCGAGGATCATCAATTGGTGGAGATCATCGTGTCGGTGCGGATGAATTTCCCAGTTGTGTTTTGGCAGAGACTGCTCAAGCCGTGCGATATGCATGTAATCCGGTGAGCTTTCAGGCAGTTCTTCGCCATACAGAAAGTAATGGGGGATGTTCGACATCACACTCGCGCTTCAAAAGTCAGTAATGTTAAAAATGTACAACAAAATGTAAAAAAGTTGAATTTATTGCGAGTCACATCATGACTATTCTGGTCCTAATTCTCATGCGAAGGTCAGGAAGACATGGTTTCGATCCCTTATATGCAGCTCAGAGGCGGAAGCTCCAAAGGCATCTATTTTGTCGCAAGTGATTTGCCAGACGATGCTGAACAGAGAAACCAAGCCATTCTTGATGCAGTCGGTCGTGATGCGCGCCAAATCGACGGCT
This sequence comes from Enterovibrio calviensis DSM 14347, assembly GCF_000621165.1. Classification (GTDB taxonomy): domain Bacteria; phylum Pseudomonadota; class Gammaproteobacteria; order Enterobacterales; family Vibrionaceae; genus Enterovibrio; species Enterovibrio calviensis. Next base: position 222,219 of record NZ_JHZA01000010.1, read on the forward strand.
TAGGCGGTGCGAACCCGCTAACGAGCAAAGTCGCGGTGGTTTCTTCCTCGTCGGATGCTGACTGCGATGTCGATTACCTGTTTGTGCAAGTGGTGGTGGGCGAGAACCGCGTAGACACCACACCCAATTGCGGAAACATTCTGGCGGGCGTTGGTGCATTCGCCATTGAATCAGGCCTTGTGCAAGCCACCCATCCGACAACCATCGTTCGTGTGTTGATGACCAACAGTGGCAATCGCTGTGATTTGGAAATCGAAACACCGAATGGCGACGTGAAATACGACGGTGACGCCGCCATTGATGGCGTGCCCGGCACGGCGTCTCCGGTGATTTGTCATTATCAAGACATTGCAGGCTCGATCACTGGGGCGCTGCTTCCTACTGGAAACACCCGCGATACGTTTGAAGGTCTCGACGGTGCCTACGAAGTGACCTGCATTGATAACGGTATGCCTGTTGTGGTGATGCGCGCCGAAGATTTTGGCGTGACGGGTTACGAAAGCGCCGACGAACTTAATCACCACGCTGAATTGAAAGCGCGCATTGAAGCCGTACGGTTAAAAGCAGGCGTGGCAATGAACCTTGGCGATGTCACTGACAAGGTCGTGCCGAAAATGTGCCTGATTGCGCCCCCTGTTGATGGCGGCAATGTCTCTTCTCGCACCTTTATTCCTCACGTTTGTCACTCTGCCATTGGCGTGCTGGGCGCGGTATCTGTCGCCACGGCGTGTGCCTTATCTGGCTCAGTGGCAGAAGGGATAGCCTCACTCCCTGACGGCTTGGTGAAAACTTTGTCCGTTGAACACCCCTCAGGGGAATTCTCCATGACGTTGACGTTCGACCCATCTGGCGCAGTGCAGAGCGCTGGGTTGGTCAGAACGGCGCGCTTGCTTGCGAAAGGCGAGCTCTTTTTGCCCAAGAAAGCCGAATAACCGAAAGCACGAGAGCCAGTGCTTAAACAAACAGTGAAAACGCAGTGATTTATAGACTGCACAGGAGTCACGGAATGACCAAACCCAGTTGTATGCCACCGGATAACAACACGCGTACACCGCGATTTGTGGCGCCCGCGAATGCATGCGATGCCCATTGCCATGTATTCGGCCCCCATGCGCAGTTCCCTTATGCCGATACCGCGACCTATTGGCCACCTGATGCGGGCAAAGATGCACTGAAGCGTGTGCATGACAAGTTGGGTATTTCCCGCGCAGTGCTCGTTCAGGCGAGCTGCCATGGGCGAGACAACCGCGCGATGATGGATGCGATCGCCACCAGTAGCGGCGCATATCGCGGCGTGTGCATGGCAGACGATACCTTTACAGAAAATGACTTTCAGGATCTTCATGAAGGCGGCGTGCGCGGCATTCGTTTCAACTTCGTGACCCATCTTGGCGGCGCACCCAACCTCGACATGATGGAAAGGGTATTGAAGCGGGTGAAGCCGTTCGGTTGGCACTTGGTGATCCACGTTAACGCAGAAGACATCATCCGTTACGAAGACTTCTTCAACCGATTCGACATGGACATTGTGGTTGACCATATGGGACGCGTGCCGACGTCGGAAGGCGTGGGTCAAAAGGCGTATCAAATCCTGCTGGATTTTATGCAGCGCGAAAACTGGTGGGTGAAGGTGTGTGGCTCTGAGCGCATCGCCATTGCGCCGCCGTTTTATGACGCTGTGCCGTATGCACAAGGGCTGGTGGAGGTCGCGCCAGATCGCATCCTTTGGGGGACGGATTATCCGCATCCAAACATTAAAAAACACATGCCAAATGATGCAGATTTGCTCGACCTCGTGCCTTTGATTGCCCGTGATGAAGCGACGCAGAAGAAGATTCTGGTGGATAACCCAGCACGTCTCTACGGTTTTGACGATTAAGGAAAGCAGTATGTCTATGAGAACAATCCAAGGTGTTGCCGTTCGACACATTGAGCGTGCAGACAAAACCGTATTGGAAGGCCTTGCCGAGTGTGGAAGTGCCACCGTGCATGAAGCCCAAGCGCGTACAGGCAATCTCAATCATAACCTTCGCCCGATTTATGCCGGCGCACAAATCGCGGGCAGTGCCGTAACAGTGCTGGCACAGCCCGGCGACAACTGGATGGTGCATGTGGCGATTGAGCTTTGCCAACCTGGCGATGTGTTGGTGATTGCGACAACCTCACCATGCACAGACGGCTATTTCGGTGATTTGCTGGCGACCTCTGCGCAAGCGCGCGGTGTGCAAGGGCTGATCATTGATGCGGGTGTGCGTGACACCAAAGATCTCACACAAATGAATTTCCCTGTGTGGTCGAAAGCGGTGTCTATTAAAGGCACTGTGAAAGCGACACTGGGGTCGGTGAATGTGCCCGTGGTGTGTGGCGATCAGCCTATTTATGCCGGTGATGTGATAGTGGCAGATGACGATGGTGTTTGTGTTGTTCCCAAAGACCGTGCAGAAACCGTTTTAACAGCAGCAAAAGCGCGCGTGGCGTTGGAAGAAGAAAAACGACAAATGCTGGAGACCGGCATCCTAGGGTTAGACATGTACAACATGCGCCCTAAGTTGGAACAAGCTGGCTTTCTTTATGTAGATACATTGGAGGATTTGGAATGAGCAAGGATACGCTAATTATTGATTGTCACGGCCATTACACGACCGCACCGAATGAGCTAGGTGAATACCGTGACCAACAAAAAGCCGAGCTGGCGACCGATCCTCTGTTCGATCATGTCAAAGGCGTGGTGAATATTTCCGATGACCAAATCCGCGATAGCCTCGAAGGCGCGCAGTTGAAGCTGCAAAACGAGCGCGACACAGACGTGACCATATTCTCGCCGCGCGCCAGCTGGATGGGGCATCACATTGGTAACCAAACCACGAGCAAATATTGGACGGAGCACTGCAATGAACTGATTCACCGTATTGCTGAGCTGTATCCGCAAAACTTCATTGGTGCGGCGCAGCTGCCGCAATCCCCCGACGCTGATTTGACCGCGAGTGCGGCAGAGCTTGAGCGCTGCGTGAAAGAGTTTGGGTTTGTGGGTTGTAACTTGAGCCCCGATCCATCCGGTGGCTACTGGACAGCGCCGCCGTTGGATGACGAATACTACTATCCCATCTACGAGAAAATGTGTGAATTGGACGTTCCAGCGATGATCCACGTGAGCGGCTGTTGTCACCCTTGTTTTCATACCACGGGCTCGCACTACCTCGGGGCTGACACCACGGCGTTCCAACAGTTGATGATGTCGAAAACCTTGTTCAAAGATTTCCCTGAATTGAAGTTCATCGTGCCACATGGTGGCGGCGCTGTGCCGTATCACTGGGGACGGTTCCGTGGCTTATGCGACATGATGGGTTTACCGCCACTGAACGACATCATGGGAAACAATATCTTCTTTGATACCTGTGTGTATCACCAAGAGGGCATCGATTTGCTAATGGAAGTCGTGCCGACAGGCAACATTTTGTTTGCTTCAGAGATGATTGGCGCAGTGCGCGGTATCGACCCGCAAACGGGCAATTTCTTCGACGATACAAAGCGCTACATTGACGGCTCTAAACTGAATGATGAAGACAAAGCGAAGATCTTCAACGGCAACACACGTCGCGTGTTCTCGCGATTAGATGCCAGACTGAAAGAAGTCGGATTGATTTAATGTGCGTGATTTAAGCGTTATTGAAGGAGTAAATAATGCGTGAAAAAAGGGATTACGACGACATTCCTGGCACTTATGTATTCGACGGGCAGGCATCGCGTCAAGGCTATCACTTGAACATGTTTTGTCTGTCTCTCAACAAGGCTGAGAACCGCGATCTGTTCCGCCAAAATGAAGCCGAATACATGGACAAATACCCGATGACGGACACCCAGCGTGACGCGGTATTAACGCGAGATTGGCTTGGCATGCTGCGCTTGGGAGGGAATATCTATTACACCTTTAAGCTGGCGATTTTTGATGGCATGACCATGCAACACGCGGGCGCTGCGATGTCGGGCAACAATATGACGTTTGAAGATTTTCGCGACATGATGCTGGCAGGTGGGCGTGGTATTGAAGGCAATCGCAGCAAGCAGGAATGGGCGGAATACTATTCTAAGCCTGAAAATCGCGCGCATGCTGCGGACGTTGATAGCGTCACAGCGAACCAAGGCAGTGCTGACAGCAGCGAACAGAGCGAAAACAAGGACGATTCCAATGGGTAAAGTAGTAGGCGGTATTGGTACCTCTCACATTCCGTCAATCGGTGCTGCAATGGATAACGGCAGCATGTACGAAGCAAAGCACGCCAACTATTGGCAGCGCTTCGTTAACGGCATTCAGCCTGTGCGAGAGTGGATGAACACGGTGAAACCCGACGTTTGCCTGATTGTGTATAACGATCATGCCTCGGCGTTTTCATTGGAATCTGTCGCGACATTTTCGATTGGTGTGGCTCCGCAGTTTAACCCTGCTGACGAAGGGTATGGCCCGCGCCAAGTGCCATCATGCGAAGGTCATAGCGAGTTAGCGTGGCACATTGCAGAATCTTTGGTGCTTGATGAATTCGACATGACCATCGTGAGTGAGATGGATGTGGATCACGGCCTGACCGTGCCGCTTTCTGTGGCTTATGGACAACCTGAAGCATGGCCGTGCCAAGTGATCCCGCTGGCGGTGAACGTGGTTCAATACCCTCAACCGACGGGTAACCGCTGCTTCAATTTAGGTAAAGCGATTCGTAAAGCCGTGGAATCTTTCCCTGAAGATACCACTGTCGCTATTTTTGGTACGGGCGGCTTGTCGCATCAACTTCAAGGCGAACGAGCGGGATTGATCAACACTGAATATGACTGCAACTGGCTAGACAAAATGGTGAATGACCCTGACGCGGCCAAGGCGGTTTCTCACACTGAATATTTACGCGAAACGGGTTCAGAAGGCATTGAAGCGATCATGTGGCTGGTGATGCGCGGTGCAATGGATGAGAAGGTCGATGAAATCTATCGATTCACTCACGCACCTGTGTCGAATTCCCACTATGGGTTAACCGTTTTAGAGAATGCGAGTGACAGGGTCACAAAAGGCATGCTGACGTTCAAGGCAGACTTAGTTTCAAGGCAGATTTAGGTTCAAGGAGTAGCGAATGAAAATCATCATGGTGGGAGAAGGTGCTTTCGGTCACAAGCATCTGGATGCGCTAAAAAATATAGACGACGTGGAGGTTGTGTCGATAGCGGGTGGTGTAGAAGAAAGCACCCGCGCGACGGCAGAGAAGTATGGCATTACGCACTGGACGTTGGATTTACAGGAAGCGCTGGCAGTGCCGGGTGTTGAGGCGGCAATTATTACGTCGCCGACACCAATACACGCCCGACAAGCCATCGAAGTGATGCAAGCGGGTAAGCATGTGATGGTCGAAATCCCGATGGCGGATTCGCTAGCAGATGCAGAGAGCATTGTTCGTGTGCAGAAAGAAACGGACACGGTCGCTATGGCAGGCCATACACGCCGTTTCAACCCAAGCCACCAATACCTCAATAAAAAATTCCGTGCGGGTGAATTGAAGCTTCAGCAACTTGATGTGCAAACTTACTTCTTCCGCAGACAAAACCTAAATGCATTGGGTGAGCCACGTAGTTGGACGGATCACCTGCTTTGGCACCATGCGTGCCACACGGTGGATCTCTTTGCGTATCAAACTGGTGAGGAGATTGTTCAAGTTCAGGGCATGCAGGGGCCGAAGCACCCCGAGCTTGGTATTGCGATGGACATGAGCATTGGCTTGAAAACCGCTTCTGGTGCGCTGTGTACACTGTCTTTGTCGTTTAATAACGATGGTCCACTTGGCACTTTCTTCCGATATATTTGTGACAACGGTACTTATATTGCAAGGTATGATGACTTGGTGGATGGGCGCGAGAACCCAATTGATGTCAGCAAGGTCGATGTGTCGATGAACGGCATCGAACTGCAAGATCGTGAGTTTATCGCAGCGATTCGTGAGAAACGTGAACCCAACGCCAGCGTACAACAAGCACTCGCGGCAATGAAGGTACTCGATATCATTGAAAAAATATTGAGAGAGTAGTTGCCAATGATTAAGCGGTAAGAGGAATATCATTAGATGGATAAGCGTCAGATTGGATCGTTATCGGTATCGCCGATTGGGTTAGGCTGCATGAGCATGTCTCATGGGTATGGACCTAGCGATGAGAAAACCTCCATTCAGCTGCTTAATGAGGCGCTTGACGTCGGGTATAACTTTCTTGATACCGCCACCATGTATGGCGGCGGCAAGAACGAAGAATTGATAGCAAAAGCACTCAAAACGCGTCGACAAGAGTATGTTCTGGCCAGTAAATGCGCATTGTTTTCTAAAGACGGCAAGCCAACCATTGATGGTCGCCCAGAGACCATTAAAGCGCAGTGTGAAGCGAGCTTGCGGCGTTTAAATACGGATGTCATCGATCTCTATTATCTTCACCGCCTTGACCCTAAGGTGCCGATTGAGGAGAGCGTGGGTGCGCTTTCTCAGTTGGTGAGCGAAGGTAAAATCCGCGAAATTGGATTGTCTGAAGTGTCTGCAGATAGTTTACGCCGTGCCAGTGATATTCACTCGATTGCGGCGGTGCAGTCCGAATACTCATTATGGACGCGGTTACCTGAGCTAAAAATGCTCGCTGCGTGTGAAGCGTTAGGCACGACCTTTGTGCCGTTTTCACCGCTTGGTCGTCAATTCTTCACGGGGAAAGCCCAAGAGGCTGACAAGCTGACACAAGGTGATATTCGCACCAGCAATGCACGTCCGCGTTTTGAAGCGGATGCGTTTGCGTATAACCGCAAGCTGCTTGAGCCGCTGCGAGAAGTGGCGCAAGAGTTTAACTGCTCATTAGCGCAATTGGCGTTGGCGTGGATTATTGCGCTGCCAAACCGAGCGGGTAAGCAAACCTTGGTTCCGATTCCGGGCACTAAACACATCGAATATATGCGTGAGAACATTGCGGCGGCTAACGTGCATTTGCCGTTGGAAGTGGCTGAATATCTGTCTGGCTTGATTCACGACGACAAAGTGGTGGGCGCGCGTTATAACGAAGCGCAAATGAAAGTGATGGATTCCGAGCGCGATCGCGATTAATCCAAAGCCTGCGTTTGTCAGCAAAACACAAAGCCGTCGATTCCGACGGCTTTTTTCGTTCTAGTCAGCGGTTTTGGTTTCAAACATGCTGTTGCTATCCCGAACTATTATCCCCACATGACTGTCTTCAGATTACGTGGGAATAAACGCTCGGCATTAACCGATGAACTTGCCAACAAAGTTTCCGATGTTGCTGAAACTTGCTGCGCCCATCACAACCACAATCAACACACCTGAGATGGTCAGGTACAGTGGGTGTTTGTAGTCTCCCACGATGTCTTTACGGCGTGTCGCTGCTAGCACAAAGGCAAGTACCACTGGCAGGATAATGCTGTTCACCAAGCCTGCAAGCATCAGCAGTAGAATCGGCATGTTCATCATCACAGTACCGACGCTGGTGATGATAATGAAGCCCACACACCAAGCTTTCTCATTGCGGGCAACTACTGGGAACAAGGTCTTAATCAGTGAAATCGCCATGTAGGAGTTGCCGACAACCGAGGTAATCGATGCCACAAACAACACCAAACCAAAGATGAAGTAGCCCACTTCGCCCGCACCTTGACGGAATGCGTCAGCCGCTGGGTTTGAAGCATCAAGCGTCGCGCCTGTTGCAATCACACCGAACACTGCAAGGAACAGTAGGATACGAATCACCACGGCGATAGAAATACCCGCCCATGCCGCTTTTTTGATGCTATCGGCGTTATCTTCACCTTGCAGGCCGATATCCACCAAGCGTTGTGCGCCTGTGTAGTAGCCGCCCACTGCGCCACCTACGATGGTCAAGGTAGGAAGCAGAAGGTTGCCAATGTCAGCAGGCAAAACAGCTGCAGTCAGTGTTTCGCCCATCGGCGGTAAGCTTGTCATGGCAACGTAGGCAATCAGTACAATCATGAACAGGCCAAGGTAGCGCGCCATTTGGTCCATGCGTTTTGATGCGTTGTGAACCACAAACAACAAGCAACCAATCACACCCGTAAACAATGCACCCCATGTGGTATCGACACCCGTAAGCACGTTGATGCCAAGCGCTGAACCGCTCACGTTACCGAAGTTGAAGGCCACTGCGCCGAGTGCTAGCAAAATACCGATGAAGTAACCCGCCCCTGGGGCGATTTTGTTGGCGATGTCTTGAATGCGTAAGCCAGACACACCCACGATGCGCCAAAGGTTCATCACAATACCGAAAGTGATAAACATGGAGGCGAAGACAGGGAAGGCCATGTCCATCTTGTAGATGTTGGTAAATACGGCGGTTTGGGTCAGAAATCCTGGGCCGACAGATGTTGTCGCCATCAGGAATGCAACGCTAAGAATGGCTTTTTTCTGCCAAGACGTTGTTGAGGTGTTTTGATTGATTGTTTGCGTTGTCATGCCGATTCCAAAAATTGTTGTCTCTCTCTTTATAAAAAAAGAAAAACAACTGACCGGGATCAGCTGATGTTTGGCGGGTAACTATTTGAAAAGACTGGCCCTTGCGGCCCCTCTTTTTGCTGGGAGCGGATACTAAAGACTCACCAAAAGTAAGTCAATCATTAAGTCGCAAAAAAACGATAATTTATGTCGATGGAATACCTGAAAGTGGAGGCCTGATCATGTAACACATCTGTATTGTTCGACAGCGTTTCTGAGATATGGTCAAGGATTCCACTATAAGTGGTCGATGTTTGCGCTTTTTGGCAAGTGTTGCCATTGAAACTGGGCATGGCAATTCGTAAGGTCGATGTAGAGCGTTTTTTTGATTTAAACATGTAGGGGAAGATTTATGGACGGAATACCAAACCATGTCATGCTCAAACAGTACAGTGAAGAAGCATCATTTTCAGATAACCATGTTCGAGAAATTCCCTATAACGGGGAAACGGCAATGGATATTTACTTGCAGGTAATGAACAGCACACCCAAATGGGTTGGCGCGTTGATGCGATTGCGTAACCGCATTGCCTCGGCGTTGGGTTTAAAACACCTAGGGAACTTTGAAGATTTTGCACCTGAAAAAACGAGTTACAAGGTGGGTGATCGTGTGGGTATTTTCACCATGATTTACCAATCACCGGTTGAGGTGATCATGGAAGATCAAGACAAACACCTCGACGTAAAAGTGTCGTTCCACATTGCCCCAAATGGAAACCGTGCTACCGTCACAGCCAGTACCGTTGTGCATGAGAAGAACCGTCTCGGCAAGCTATACATGTTCTTTGTTGGGCCTGCTCATAAGATCATTGTGCCTGCCACATTGAAGAAATTACCCAAGGTATAGTCTTTCTACGCACAAATCCTACAAGCTCAAATCCCTAACGCGAACCTCTCATGTTTTGAGCGATATTTGGGTCACGTTGGGGAATTTGGCTGAGTGCTGGGCGTCTCTCCGCCCTCGGCTTCTTCGAGTTTGAACTTAATTTCGTCAATCAAATCCATAATGGCTGACGCTTCATCGGGCGTTGCCCCATCAAGCAAAGCATCTTGCAACAGCGTATTGATTCGCTCCTTCCTCAGAATAAACAAATCATGCAATGAATCGGCAACTTCGAGTCGACGCTTAGGGAACTGTTCAATCAGGTGACGCATCATTTCCCCAGAGCGTTTGGGGTAGGCGAGCACAATGCTCTTGGCCACATCATTCGCGTTCAACGCAGAGCCTTGCAACGCTAGCTTTATGAGCAAGCCTGGGTCTGTCGGGTTTTGCCCTAGTGCTGCAAGCAATAGCTTCAATTCCGGATTGGTGGTGTTGGTGTCTTTGAAATCCAGCATGGGGTCGAAATCTGTCGAACCAATCGGTTGAACGCTGACCTTCATTGGGTTGGTAGAAGGCATTCGCTCTGTCCGCACGTAGAGTTTGCGGATCATTAAGAACGCAAAAACAAATATATGCACAGTGATGATGTAGTAGTAGAGCCACACCACGCTAAATTCGCTCATCAATGCACTGGCAACAATCGGTCCTATCACGCCGCCCGCACCTAATAGGATTTGCATGGTGCTGGTCACAGGCATGGCTTCTTTTGGATCAATATGGTCAAACACTTGAGTGACGGCCAATGGAAACAACGCCACGCCTGAACCGCCGGAAATCCAGAACAGAACGGCTAAGAGTTCGATCGGGTAGGGATGGAAGTTGTCGAGTATGATCAAGCTGTTGCTAATCACGCCCATCACCATCAACCCTGATGCAATCACACGTTTGTCGTATCTGTCTGCCAACCAACCTGTAGGAAACTGAGTGAGCAATCCGCCCATTTGATAGGAACCTAGAATGATTGATAGCCAGAGACCCGAAATGCCTTTGCTGTAGGCATACAGGGAAATAAGCGAGACGCTAGCGGCGTTGATTAAGCCAGCACAAAAGCACGACAGCGTGCCCGATGGGGAATAGGACCAAAGCTTTTTCAACGATATTGGGGTGCTTTTCGCGGGTAGCTCAGGGGCAGGTAATCGGCTCATCGACATGATGATGAGTGAGAAGCAAAGGAATACTGAGATTAAACCAAACAAGCGTGGATCTTGTTCGTTAAACATCCCGAACAAAAATGGCGCGGTACCAAACCCAATCGCGAAGCAGATTTGATACGTGCCATAGACTCGGCCACGGTTACTTCGGTCACTGAGAACGTTTAGCCAGCTTTCTAGGGTGATGAATGACGTGACGTAGCAAAAACCAGCGATCATCCGTAATGCGCCCGTTAACCAAATGTCCGTGGTGTAACTGTGAATAACGGAGACAATCGATAGCGTGGCTGCCATGGAAGCAAACGCACGAATATGACCCGCCCGCAGCACAGCGCGGGAGCCAAACAGGCCAGCGCAAATGGCACCCACCGCAAACATACTCATGGCGAGACCAATGTTTGAGGTCTCGTAACCCGTCTCCTTCATGCGTATCGGTAGCATGATGAAAAATAAGTTGTGACTAATGGCGAAGCCAAAAATGGTAAAGAGGATAGGGCGTATACGCCAAAAAATGTTTGCTTTCATATCCGTATGTCGGTCAATGGGTCCAAATTAAGCATATACCCCGTAGCCAGAGTTCTGCATTTTCACGTTGTTTGGGGCAAAGTCGGTAACAGTCACCCCTTTCAGGCGATAGAAAGCGCGAGGAAGTGAACTGGGAACACAACAAACGTGTTGGTACAGCGCGTTTACGAGACGAGGGCTAAGAATGTTGCGTGTCGAAATTGTATCATTGGATGACATGTCGCCTTGGATTGATCGTAGGGCAATAGGCGGTTCTCTTGTCTTTATGACGATATTCTCACTGTTGATATGGGTTGGCGAATGAATATATTTTGATGTTTTCATTCAAATATTGGCTAAAGCGTGTGAAACCGAAAATGTAAGATATTAAGCTGAGAATTTGATGGGTTATAATATCTGTAATGATTGTTATGGTGGCTAGCGTTTAAAACAAGATGGTTGTTTTTAATTCTGGCATTTAAAGCTGCTTTAAACGCTGCTTTGAAAATCGATTTTAAAATTAATCCATGGAAACGCAGTTTACAAAAAGAAAAAATTAAGGGGGCGCGGGTGATAACGATCGAGCGGTATACACCAGAAGATGAAACAGCGTTACTTGAAATTTCACTGAGTGAGGAACAAGAAAAATATACTGCGTCTCCCCGTGCTTTCCTTTTTGAAGAGCAAGGGAGCGCTGACAGGTTTGTTGTCGGCTATGAAGGGAATATCATTGGATATTTTAAGATCTATCGCCATTTCTCCAATCAACTCCAACCTTGTGAAACTAATGCGATTGGCCTGCGAAAGTTTGCGATAGATCAGAGGCAGCAAGGTAAGGGACTGGGCACAGCAACAGTGAAAGAACTCGCCACCGTGTTGCCTATACCCAAGCAACCTGAAGATGCTCGATTTCAGAGGCCATCAGAGTGTTCAATTCGAGGCAAATTCTTGTAGGAATAGTCATTCTATTTCACAGGAATTTAACGATGAAGTGGACGCTCTGAGGGCCTCCCTTCGGGCGAGTTTACTGACGCCATGCTCGGTGTTGTCCCTTTTTGATGGAGCGCACTACATCGGCAAAGTGACGCCTTGATCATAACGTCAGTAAAGCTCGCTGAATCCTGCATCTTCAGGTTGTTTGGGTATAGCTATTATCCAGAAGACAAATGGTTGTACCTGACCGTGAACTGCAAAAATACAGTTGCATATCAGTGTTATCTGAGAGGTGGATTTGATGACACAAAAACGCATTTCTTAGGGGGTCCCAATGGCCCTCAACACATTATGCGACAGTCTTTATCTCGCTGATGTATGTTGATTGTTGAATGTCTATTCACCATTATGTTTATAAATCCTGTTGATCACATGGCTCAGGAGTGTAATATTACTTTTTCTTGAATATAGTTATTCACTGCCTGCTGGCTTCTTAATAATACGATTGGCTTTACATCGCTAATTTCAAAGTGAGAGGCTAGTGTCTGCACTTGGTCATATATTCGAATTTAACACTACGTTTCTTTTTATTAATAAACCGTGATGCTGTTTCCGTTAGCGAAAATATTACCCTTACATTGAGTGGAAGAATGTCGTTCTGAGTGTTTGACTGGTTAAGTCAAATAAAAAGGACGACATATATGAAGACATTCAACGTTAGTGCAAAGAAAGTCATCGTTGTGGCAATGAGCGCTGCACTGCTGACGGGCTTTGCAGGCTGTGAAGACCCAAGGTGGGTAGCAAACAAAGTCAGTGGCGCAATCAAAGAAAAGCGTCTCGTCGATCACCTTGAAGCGATGGAAGCTGCCGCTGTGCCTACGCCTGATGGTGGTTCAACGACGCGAGCTGCGGGTACAGATGGCTACGCCAATTCTGCCGAATACATCAAAGCCACGCTCGAAAAACATGGCTATGAGGTGGAATTCCAATCATTCGACTTCAGAAGTTGGGCGGAGTTGGACGGCACTTCGCTGACCGTAAACGGTCAAGAATTGGTGCATGTTCGTGATGCCACAGATGACATTCCGGCGGATTACGCTGCTATGTCATATTCTGGTAGTTCAGACGGCGCAGTGAGCGCTGATATTGCTTTTGTTACTCCCGATTTTGATTTTGAATCCCCAGATTATGACGATACTGATGGCTGCGAAGCGTCTGATTTTGACGGCGTTGATGTGACAGGTAAGGTAGCCGTGATTCAGCGCGGCGGTTGTACGTTTGATTCTAAAGTGGTGAATGCTGAAAATGCAGGTGCTGTAGGCGCAATCGTGTTTAACCAAGGCAATAACGATGGTCGCAAAGCCGTGGTGAATGGCACCTTGGGCAGTGATAGTGAAGCAACCATTCCTGCGTTTGGTGCACGCTATGATTTAGGCAAAGAATGGTATGACCTAACACAATCGAGCACGGTGGCTGCGGCCCTAAGCATCACGGTTGAAGATGCCGTGGTAGTAACAGAAAACTTAATTGCCGAAACCAAGAAAGGCGACCCTGATCAAATCGTTATGTTGGGCGCACACTTGGATTCTGTCCCTGAAGGTCCGGGTATTAACGATAACGGCACGGGGAGTGCTGGGATCTTGGAATACGCGATTCGCCTGAAAAAGAAAATGAGACAACTGCCTGTTACCCAAAAGAACAAAGTCCGCTTTGCTTGGTGGGCGGCAGAAGAAGCGGGATTGATTGGCTCTGAATACTACACCAATGAAATATTGGGCGGGTATTACGATGAGGCTCAAACTCAAATCATGGAGGAGCTGGGCATTACTGACCCTTCAGATTTAACAGCTGAACAGCGTGAGCTGGTGGAAGCCCGTTATCTCGATATCAATCCGATCAAGATGTACCTCAACTTCGATATGATTGGCTCGCCAAACTATATCTTTGGTGTCATGGACGGAGACTTATCGGATACTAAAGACAGCCCAGACAACGCTTACCCTGGGGACTTTGAGCCACCGGAAGGTACATCGCATATCGAAGGTTTGTTTAACGAATTCTTTGCTGATATTGGTGAGTCGACTGTTCCACAAGCCTTGTCGAAACGGTCTGACTATTCCGGTTTTGCTGATTGGGGTATCGCATTTGGTGGTCTATTCACCGGTGCAGAGAAAATCAAATCGGCGGAAGAAGTCGAAGAGTTTGGAGGCGATGTCGATGTGGCATATGACAAGTGCTATCACCAAGCCTGTGATGACTTGAATAACGTCAGCAATTCGGCGATGACAACCAACTCGAAAGCCTTGTCATATGTCGCGACGTTCTACGCCATGAGCGAAGATCTGTACGCAGATGGTCGCGAGGATGAGCCAGAAACACGCACACTGCTGCGTTCTTTCTCAGCGCAAGAGTCAAGCCATCAGCACCATATTGGCGAGCGAATCAAATCTGCTTCTCGTGAAGTGGCGGACCATGGTCACTTCCACGGTGACTTTGACCAAGACCGCGAATAGTTTGTCTTGATTCACATAAAAATTCACATGAGAACCAAGTAAAAACAGGGAGCTGAATAGCTCCCTGTTTATTTTTGTTTATTTCTGTTTATTTTTATTTATTTATCGTTGTTTCACATCGCTGAACCAGTATCGATCATGAAGGCTGTGCGGTTATCTCACTTAGCTCGCCAATTCTCGCGCCTGCATGGCTAGCCGCATTTGGCTGTTTGCTGCGCCAAACCCTCTGTAACCATTGCGTTGAACGATTTCGAAGCAGAACCTTCCTGCGAACAAGGTAGTGTACAACTGATAGAAACTGCCATTTTCATCTTCGTCATACAAGATATTGAATTGTTTTAGCTTATTGATGGTTACATCTGACAACGCAAAGCGTGCGGCAAGATCTTCATAGTAATTGCTGGTGGCGGGTAAGGTTTCTGTTTCTTGCTCACTCATGAATTCCGCGGTGGCGAAAATATCATTGGTGGAAAGCGCAATGTGATTAACGCCAGTCCCTGCATACTGGTCAAGGATCCGGCTTGATACCGTGCGTGATGCTTGGCTGCTGTTTAATGTGAAACTGACTTTTCGATCCGGTGTTTGCAGGGCTTGGCTGCGTATCAGGCCACCCGGATCGGTCACATTGACGGTTGGCATCGTTTGCATGTTAAACATGGAGCGGAATACCAGCACGGAATGGAGCATCTCTTCGTAGCTCATTGACAGCGCGATGTGGTCAACATTACTCAAATACGCTTGGGGATCGACATCATCGTGCCAACGGAATTCACGTTCCCAGTGCGCGGGCTTGTCTGAGCCTTCGACCATGTAGAGCAAGCTTTCTCCCGGGCCATAGATGGCAGGGATGCCGTGCGTATCGGTATCAGGGTTGCCGTAAACAGGCGCAAATTCGAGCTTTTTGGCGCGTTCCACCATGTCATCGACGTTGTTGCACTTCATGCCTACAGCACATACTGAAACGCCGTGGTTGTGATGGAAGTTCTGCGCAAAGCTGTCAGGTTCCATGTTCATGACTAAATTGATGTTGCCTTGTTGCCACAACTCAACATGTTTCTTGTTGTGTGTGGCGGCATGGACAAAACCCAGCTGGGATAGCAGGGCAGTGAGGCTTTGCTTCTCATTGTCATTGAGGGCGAATTCGATAAATTCGACATCACTGGGTGGCGAAACAACAGGAAGCGGCGTTGCTGCTCTCTCTGGCGTTTGTTCGGCAGCATGATTTGCATATACCAGTGAACGATAGCCATCTCTGGCCGTTTTTTCTGCGGAACCTGCGCGGAACTGATCGTTGAAGATCTCAAGTGAAAAAGGGCCGTCGTATCCTGTCGCGTGCATGTTGGCAACGAATTTATCGAGGGGTAAATCACCTTGCCCCGGGAAACAACGATAATGCCGGCTCCAGCTTAGGTGGTCCATTGACAGACTCGGCGCATCGGCAACTTGCACGAGGAATATGCGATCGCCGGGAATGTTGAGCATGGTGTCTAGTTCAGTCTGGCGAGAGAAAATATGGAACGTATCTAAACAGATGCCGACATTCTTGTGATTCGCTCGACGCACAATCTCCCATGAGTCGCGATAGTCGTAGACATATTTCCCCCACGCTAAGGCTTCATAGGCAACACGCATGTTCCGCTTTGCTGCGCGCTCTCCCAGCTCATGAAAATCATCCGCAGCTCGCTGAATACCACCTAGCGCGTGAGGGGATGCACTGCTGCATACCATCAGCAAATCCGTACCGAGTTCTTCCATCAGGTCGAATTTTCGTTCGGCGCGGTCAAAGGCTTTTTGACGATAAGGGGCAGGTAAGCCTTCAAAATCTCGAAACGGCTGGTAGGTGACGACTTCTAAGCCGTGATCGTCCAACATGCTGCGAATATCTTTGACGGACCCTTTGTGTGTGATCAGGTCATTTTCGAAAATTTCGATGCCGCGAAACCCTGCTTTAGCGATGGCTTCGATGCGTTCGCGAAAAGTGCCAGACAAACAGACGGTAGCGATGGAGTAAATCATAAGGCTTCCTCGCCATGCTTCATGACAAGACCATCAATGGCCAGCGCGTATCCTTTTACGCCAAAGCCAACCACAATGCCTGTGGCTACTGGGGACAGGTAAGAGTGATTTCGAAAGGGTTCGCGGGCATGTACATTGGAAATATGGATTTCAATGACAGGGACTTGAGCCCCCTTGATAGCATCTTGCAGCGCAACCGATGTATGGGTGAATGCGCCAGCGTTAAACACCACGCCGATCATTTCACCTACAGCGACGCGTTTTCCGGCATCGTGCAAGGTGTCAATTAACACGCCTTCGTGATTGCTTTGCATGAACTCAATGGCGACGCCGTGTTTATCACCCGCTTGATGACACAGGGTTTCTACGTCAGCCAGCGTCGTGTGGCCATAGAGTCCGGGTTCGCGTTGCCCTAATAAGTTGAGGTTAGGGCCGTTCATTACGAGAATCGATTTCATTGCATCCTTCCTTGTCTGCTCAGCCAATATCATCAATGTATATGGTTCTTCCGGTTTTCACGGCTTCCACAACAGCTTCTGTCACACGGAGGTTTTGCAATCCATCGCGCACCGTGACAAGTGGTTTGGCTCGTTTGTTGATCACATCGCAGAAGTGATTGAGCTGTTCGACTAACGGATCTTTGCGCTGAAGCGCCAGCGTGTCACTGACAAACGGTTTCCACCAAGAACGGTTGGCTTTTTCTGTGTAGTGTTTAAGGCGCATAGTCGGCACTGAGATTGAGCCATCTGTGCCTGCAATGTGGTAGCAATCTTCATCGGGATAACTGGCGTAGGCTTTGTTTTCCAGCGATGTTTGCTCCCAACTGCGGCCTGAACCTGCCGTGTCAGATAGCAAAAACGTCCCAGACGCACCGTTGGCGAAACTCAGATTGATGGACACCGTATCTTCCACATCGAAGTTGCGACGTCGATTCGACGCCATGGCCTGAACGGCGACAATTTCTCCGCACAGATAACGAAGGTTGCCAATGTCGTGAATGAGGTTGATCAGAATAGGACCGCCACCTTCTTTGGTGCGCCATGGCGCGGCATCAAAGTAGTCGTCGGGTTTGTAAAACAAAGCACTGCCTTGCACTGCCACGAGCGCACCTAGCACGCCAGAATCAATCAATTCACGTGTGCGTTTGATGATCGGGCTGTGCATGCGGTGATGCCCAACCAGCAGGGTGTCCCAAATGCCAGGAGAGCTGACGGCAATGTTGAGCAATTCAGTGGCTTCTGCCACCGAGTGGGCAACGGGCTTTTCAATAAGAACCGGCACTTCACGTTCAATGCACTGCTTGGTTTGCAGAACGTGAAGATTATTCGGCGTCGCGAGAATGACTCCATCCACTTTTAGCGTGGATAACATACTCTCAAGGTCTGAAAAATGGGGTACGCCATTTTCTTGGGCTAGCGTGATACTCGCTTCAAACGGGTCAACAATGGCGGCGAGACGACAAATATCACTTTTTTTAATGAGCTTTATGTGATTCTTTCCAATCAGTCCCGCGCCAACAACGGCAAGGTTTAATGGTTCCATTTAAGTTGAATGTCCTTATTGTTTTTAGCTGTTAATCGGTACTACTCTTGCTCGTTAAATTCACGCAAGCGTTCGACAAACCCACCTAGATGCGCTTCCAGTGCGCCAACGCAGGCCGCTAAGTCACGATTTAACGCGGCTTCAAGAATGACCTGATGTTCGTCAATGATATGGGTGCCACGAAAGCCGTTCGTGCGCAGTTCCATCATCACAAACTGACGAAACTGGTCGTAGATTTGGCGGTGATAGTGCATGTGCAACTCCGAATTGCACGCGCCAATGAGTGCCGCATGGAACTCATAATCACAGCGATGCCACATCACAAAGTTGTCGACGATGTTGTCGCGCATCTTGCTTTCGACATGCTCTAGCTTGTGGTGAGCAGCAACCAAATTACTTTCCCACTCCATATCGCCATTAACGAATGACTGCTCCGCGCCATCCGCTTCAAGAAGAATGCGAAGCCGTGTCAGCTCTTCCATTTTTTTCGTGGAAAAGCTGGCGACATGGAAACCTTTTTGCCCTTCAGCGATGACTAAACCATCGCTGGCAAGGCGTGTAAGGCATTCGCGCAAGAGATTGACGCCACTGCCATATCGCGTTTTTAGCGACTCCATGCGTAAACGACTTCCCGGTTTAAAATCGCCCCGAAGTAGGTCTGTTCTTAGTGTTTCGTAGAGGTTCATTGCCGCTCGCCTCAATCCTTGGGTTAGCTCAGATCCACATTCTGGTCCTATTCCGACATCGAATATGTCTTATTTTCATGAATTCACTATAAGACAAAAAATACCCCCCAAAATGAAAAATAGGTGATGTTTTAACAATTGAGACACATTTGACCAACAATCACGTAATGCGATCGTCTACGCTATGTTCATGTTAAACGGTGAGCTGATTTTTTGACCAAGGGGGTCATTGAGCAAACCAACATTGGGTATTTGGTCGTCAAGTGCCCGTACTAAGGAGTGGTGTATGAAATTGTTGTCCAGAACCTCGGCTAAGTGGCTTGGTAACGTTACGAAAGCAACGACATTAGCGATTGCGATGTTTTCAGTAACTGCTGCAAGTGCAGCAGACATGAAGTTACGCTTGTCTGCCCCAAGCTCAGAAACTGATCAGCGTGCAGTTGCACTGACGACAGTTTTTGGTCCGGGTGTTGCGAGTTTCGCGGAATTTGAACCGCACTGGAATGCTTCGTTGTTTAAGCAAGGTACAGAGTTGGAAGCCATTGCTCGAGGTAACCTCGACATGGCGATGGCATCGGCGCAAGAGCTGGCAGAATTCATTCCTGCGTTCTCCATTTTCTCTGCGGGCTACATGCACCGTGATGCTGACCACCAAGTGGCTGTTTTTAATTCTAAAGCGATGGATCCGCTGAAAGAAGAAGTCGAAGACACCTTGGGCGTGAAGCTGTTGAGTGTTATCTACCTTGGTCGTCGTCAGCTGAACTTGCGTACGGATGCCGAAGTGCAAACACCAGCGGATCTTGATGGTGTGAAACTGCGTATGCCGGGTTCTGATGCATGGCAGTTCTTGGGTAAAGCACTGGGTGCAAACCCGACGCCTATGGCTTTCACCGAAGTATACACAGCGTTACAAACTGGCGCGGTTGACGGTCAAGACAACCCATTGCCGACAGATAAAGATGCGAAGTTCTATGAAGTGACCAAGCAGATTGTGTTAACCAATCACTTGGTGGATTTAAACTACCTCGCTATCTCGAAAGAAGTGTGGGATGACATGACGCCAGAGCAGCAAGCTCAAACGCAAAAAGCGGCGGATGATGCAGCGGCATTTGGTCGTAAGAATCAGTTGGCACTGGAAGCTGAGTTGGTTGATTTCTTCCGCGAGCAAGGCTTGAAAGTGTACGAACCAAACCTTGAAGCGTTCCGTACCCACGTTCAAAAAGCGTACCTTGAGTCTGAGTTTTCTAAAACCTGGCCAGAAGGCATGGTGGAAAACATCAACAACCTGTGAGGTTAACGCGTGAAAACGATTCTGCTTTGGATTCAGCGAATAGCAGATGGGGTTGCGGTCACTATGTTGGCCGCAATGTTCCTTATTTTTTGTGCGCAAATATTCTCCCGCTATGTGCTTAACATGCCCCTCGGTTGGTCGTCTGAGTTACTTCTGACACTCTGGTTATGGGTCATCTTTTGGGCGGGAGCATTCTGCTTGCGTAACAAAGATCATATTCGCTTTGATCTTCTCTATTTAAACGTACCCGGGAAAGTGCAACGTATCTTTCTCATTTTGTCGGCGCTTGGCATCATCATCGGTTTTGGTATCAGCTTTCTTCCGACATGGGATTACATCACTTTTTATAAGATCAAAAAGAGCGCGATCTTGAAGTGGCGCCTCGACTATGTGTTTAGCATTTACGGGGTTTTCTTGGGTGTCATTATTCTCCGCTACGGTGTTGCACTGATTCAGTATTTGAATCCGAACTATAAAGTGCAAGACAGTGACAAGGACGAGCAGGTGGAAGAATGAGTTTGGCGTTAACACTTTGCTTAGTGACAGTGCTTCTTTTGGCTGCCTTTGGTACGCCAGTATCATTTTCAATGATTATTGGTGCCATCGTGTATCTCGCGGTAAGCGGTCAAGATTTGGCACTGGCGGGTGAGCAAATTATTCAGGGTTTCTACAACAGCTTTATTCTTCTGGCTGTTCCATTGTTTATTGCCGCTGCCAATATCATGAATGCAGGCAGTATCACTGACCGACTTCTCCAGTTTTGTGTCGCCATGGTGGGTCATTTTAGGGGCGGGCTGGGGCACGTGAATATTGTGTCTAGCTTGATATTCTCTGGCATGTCTGGCTCAGCCGTTGCGGATGCCGCGGGGATTGGGCGCGTTATCATTAACATGATGACGAAAGACGGTCGTTATCCTCCAGCGTATGCTGCGGCGATCACGGCGGCTTCAGCGACGATTGGTCCGATCATCCCGCCGTCAATTCCCATGGTGATTTATGCCTTGGTGTCGGATACATCGATTGGTTATCTCTTTATTGCCGGCCTCGTTCCTGGGCTGCTGATGGGTATTGTTCTGATGGGAATGAACGCCTACATGGCAACGAAGATGAATATCGTCAAAGAGCCAAGAACCCCGGTCAAAGATATTCCTAGAATCACGTTCCGTGCGTTGCCGACCTTGATGATGCCAGCCATTCTGCTATTCGGTATTTATGGTGGCGTGACGACGCCGACAGAAGCTGCGGCAGTTGCTGCTGCGTATGCCTTGTTTCTTGCTGCTGTTGTTTATCGTTCTATCAGCTTGAAACAACTGTATGCCGCGCTCAAGGAAAGCGCCTACTCGTCGGCTTCGGTTGGTTTGGTGATCGGCTCAGCGTTGATCTTCAACTACATCATTGCGACAGAGAACGTGCCAACGGCAATTGCCGCACTGATTGATCAGGCTGACTTATCGCCACTGGCGTTTTTGCTGCTGGTGAATTTGATTTATCTGTTGCTAGGATTCTTGCTGGATGCGACCACGGTAATATTGGTGATAGTGCCGTTGTTTATTCCGGCATGTCGCGAGTTGGGAATCGACCTTGTTCACTTTGGCGTTATCACGATTGTTAACTTGATGATTGGCTTAATTACGCCACCTTATGGGGTATTGTTGTTCGTGATTAACGGTACAACCAAAATCCCATTAGCTGGCATTATCAAACAAGTCATCCCGTTTATTATTGTCTTGTTGGGGGCCCTGATGATCATGATTTTGACTCCTGATGTGGTGCTGTATGTTCCGCGCCTCATGGGCTATCAGGGATAGCCATGTGGCTGGTTGATTGGCTGATGGCTAACTGATTACAAAAAGCGTGGTCAGCTTGGTTTTGAAGTCATCGTGGTCATAACGTACGTAGTCAACATCAAAACGTAACACTAAAAGAGAGGGCTAAATGCCTTCTCTTTTTTGTTGTTGTCGAATTTCTGCTGGTGTTTTGCCTAGTTCTCGCGTTAATGCCCGACTGAGGGTCCTGCCGGAGGTAAAGCCAAGTGAATTCGCTATTTTGTCCATTGAGTCGTTGGTGTAACGAATCGCATTGTAAGCTTTGAGGCGGCGCCAGTGATTCAGGTATGCAATTGGCGCGATCCCGAGCGAATCTTGGAAGTGACGAACAAGCGTGGCTTTTGACATACCAATCTCGCTGCCGAGTGCTTCTAGGGTCCAATCGTGTTGTGGATTTTGATGCATGAGCATAAGCGCTTGGTGAATGCGTTTGTCATGGATAACACGTAAGAAACTGTAGTTTTCAGTATTTTCGTTGAAAAACTGCATCAAAATCTTCAAAAATAGAATTTCTGTAAGCTTATCGATGCTTGGGTTTCTATGAATGCCACTCTCTCTAATTTCTTGATCAATAAGCATAACCAGCTTCCAGATGACGCTGTTGTGGTTGACGCCTTGAACATGAATAACAGTAGGTAATGCGTCCAATATTGGGTGCGTTAGCCCTTCATCAAACTCAACAAGACCGCACATTAATCTATGGGTTTTTGGGCCAGTTTGAAAAAGTGGTGTGCCTAACTCACAAGCATTAACCGCCTGACTACTTGGTATTTTTTTGTTACTCGGATTATCAGCGATCCAATGACTGTCTCCCTTGGGGAGCATGAAGATATCCATTTCATTGGCTTTGACGTTCGATGTGCTTTCTGCACCAACGTAGAGTTCTCCCTTTAGTGCAATATGAAAGCGAGGATACTTGCGCTTTTCTAGTGATATTCCCCATGGAGCGCTAAGGTCGGAACTGAAGAAAATCGTTCCTCGAAATTTAAGTGTTTCAATGATATCGGTGAATAAATTGAATGTGTTTACGTCTTTGATTCCTTTGGACACAGATCTGATTCCCTCGGCAGCCCTTGGTTTTCCTACTTTAGCTTAGACTATGGCGGAGCGCTTAAAATTTGCGCGTTCAAACTGTAAGTGAGGTGAGAAAATGGACAGAAAAACAATAAGCTCAAAAACTCTACGTCGCTCTTTGTGTATTGGAGCAATCTTATTAGGAGGAGCGACTTCAACAACATCAGCGATGGCTGAAGAATATTTCTCGGTAGTTGATGGCGAATTGCAACGACCAACGGGTTATCGTGAGTGGGTTTATGTCGGTACTCCTGTCACCCCTAACGATATGAACAATGGTAAAGCCGCGTTTCCAGAGCACCACAACGTGTACATCGACCCAACCAGCTGGTCTCACTGGAAGAAAACTGGCGAATTTCGTGATGGCACTATTATCATCAAAGAGTTGGTGGCTGTCGGCTCAAAAGCGGCAGTGAGCGGCGCAGGTTATTTTCAGGGTGATTTCATCGGATTGGAAGCGACCATCAAAAGTACGTCAATCAACCCTAATGAACCGGGAAACTGGTCTTACTACAGCTTCTCTACGCCAGACCATAAATCGTTAACTGACACGGCGAAGGCTTTCCCAGCCGCCGCGTGTAATGCGTGTCACGCAGCTGCCGCTGCAGACGATTTCGTGTTTACCCAATACTATCCGGTTCTTCGTGCTGGTAAAGGCGCGGGTATGTTGGCGACGGGCGGTCACACGTCTTCGTTGAAATAGAGGAGCGGCATAATGAAGAAGACCTTTATTGCTGCATTGCTTGTGAGTGTCGCAGCATCAGGTGTAAGTATCGCTGCCACGAGTGGTGGCTTTTCACCTATTGTGGATGACAAGGGCGCGATCAGTTTCCCTCAAGATTTTCGAACGGACATGGTGCATTTAGGCTCATGGTTTGTTCCAGAGGGCGGCGCGAGCGGCTTCCATGGCGTTTACACCGAAAAATCGACGGTAGACGCTTACCGTAAGACGGGAAAATTCCCAGACGGTGCCACACTGGTGAAAGAGCTGCGAGCACATAATAGTGGCAATTACACCACGGGTTCTGACGTTAGCCATGAGACTGCGAGCCTTAAACAGTGGTTTGTGATGGTGAAAGACAGCACAGGTCGTTTTTCTGACAATGGTTCTTGGGGGGATGGTTGGGGATGGGCATTGTTCAAGCCTGACAATCTGACGACCAATGCTTCATCAGATTACAAAACGGATTGCTTGGGTTGTCATATACCAGCCAAAGACAACGATTGGATTTATACCGAAGCGTATCCAATTTTGGCCGAGTAACGCTCAACGACCAACGACCAACAAGATACTAAGATATAAACCAGCCTTTATGGCTGGTTTTATTGCTTTTTGCTTTTACTTGTTGGTGTTGGTGTTGGTGTTGCTGTTTGCGAATCGCTAACTTCCGCGATAGGTAGAATAACCGTAAGGCGACACCAACAAAGGAACATGTAAGTGTTGGTTTTCGTCCGAGATACCAAACCGAATCACGATTTCGTCCAGAAAGGGAACAGGGTCGAGCGTGGTGTTGGTTGCTCGAAAATACGCCGCGGTCGAAAAAACAAGCTGATAGAGACCAGAGGTGAAGGCATCGTCTATCAACAAAGGGGCGTTTGTTCTGCCATCATCGTTAGTGATGGTGGTCAGCAGAGGTTGAAGTCCGTCATCGTCGATGCGATAGAGAGAGACTTTGATACCTTGGGCAGGCTTACCGTTTGCGGTATCGAGGACATGCGTTGTGAGCTTTCCCATCTACAATCACCTTTGAGCGTTTTGCCGAGCGGCACATAAACGTTGCGTCATCATTCATTTAAAATTTAGCATTTCATCGGTGTGGTTTCTAACGCGATTCGTTCAATACGTGCGCAGAGGCATGTTGAGTGTGATGGGGACTTTTAATGACGTGATGAGAGTTCGAATAGACAGGCGAATGTAGGTGAGGAGCCAAGAAACAAAAAGGGCGAACACCGAGGTGTTTCGCCCTTTCAACTCGCAGATTATCGGGTCAAGACTTAAGCGCATGACCGAATCATTGAATCAATATTATTTACGCAGTCGCGGGCTGCAAAGCAGGGCGCACTAGCGGTTTGTCATTGATTGGTAGGTGCAGTAGCGCCGCGGCTAACGCCAACACCACGGTTGCCCACCAAATAGGTTCGTACGAACCGTAATAGTCGAACACGCGACCACCAACCCACGCACCAAGGAAGCTACCAATTTGGTGAGTGAAGAACACCAAGCCGTATAGCGTCGACATATACCGCGCACCGAAGATTTGTCTTACCAAACCTGACGTCAGTGGCACGGTACCTAGCCAACAGAAACCAATAGCTGCGCCAAAGACTATGGCGGTTTCGCTGGTCAGTGGCAATGTGACAAACAATGCCAGCACGACAGAGCGCATGACGTAGAGGCTTGTCATGACATAGCGCTTGTTGAATTTGTCGCCCATCACGCCCCAAAAATACGAGCCAAAGATATTGAAAATGCCGACGTAAGCAAGCGCCATGGCGGCTGTGTTGCCCGGCAAGCCTTTGTCTGCAATGTAGCTTGGCAAGTGGGTAGCAATAAACATGACCTGAAAACCACAAACGAAAAAGCCAGCATGGATGAACCAATAGCCCGGATGTCGGAAGGCTTCAGCCAAAGCTTGACGCAGGGTTTGAGTGTCAGCTGTTGTTTGAGATTGTCCCTGACTAGGTGCAGCTTTCATGAATGCTGAGAACGCAATCATCAAGGTACATAGCACGGCAAATACCTGCATCGCCGTTTGCCAATCATAGTGTGCAAGCAAACTTTGCGCGCCAGGGATCACGGCAAACATACCGAATGAACCCGCAGCGGTGGTCAGGCCAAAAGCTTTCGCCGTGTGTTCTGCTGGCACGACTTTCGCCACCGCACCCAACACAATCACATAGCTGGTTGCGCTAAGACCTAGACCGACGAGCACGCCAATAGACAGGTAAAGAATACCTGAGCTGGTGGCGATAGATGTCAGATATAAGCCGAGACCATACGCGATACCGCCTGCGGCGATAATGCGTTTTGAGCCGAAGCGATCAGCTGCCATACCGATAAAGGGTTGGAACATGCCAAACATGAGGTTTTGTAGGGCAATGGCAAGGCTGAAAAATTCACGTCCTGATTGAAACGTGTCGCTGATTGGCATCATGAAAATGCCGAAAGATTGCCTGATCCCTAGGCTGATAATCAAAATCCCTATCCCCAGCCAGACAAGAAGTGGGAACCGGAAAATACTCATAGGTGTACCTTAAAATGTAATTAAAACAGGGGTGTCGTTAGGTCGCAGTCGCTCGCGTTACTCGTGATGTCCGACATGATGGCGTTGATGACAACCTCCATCCACGGCGTAGTCTGAGAGCGCGCGTTGCAGTGGCGCACAATGATGAACTGCGACCAACGTAATGATCAGCACAACTAACCAGCGGGATAATTGCGCGAATAGTGTTTGCGAGTTCATAACGTTCCCAAGTGCAGAAAGGCGCGTAGAGTAGTGGTAGTGAGATTATGAAGCAAATGAATTAGATGCAGAAAGGTCATGCATAAAACGCATGACCTTGAGATAACTTGATGAGAGACCGCAAACTTTCGTTTGCCAAGGCAAGTAGATAGTGCCTAGACCCTAGTGAGATGGACACCAAGTGTAGACGGTATTGATATCGGTGGCCGGCATTTTAAGAACCTTATTACTGCCTCGAATTTCATTATTTTTCAACACAGTGTCTATGGTTTTGCTTTCTGATAGCTTGGCGTGAGCCAGAATTTTGGCCACAGTATCTTGCGGCTTTTTCACGAAGTCTTCGTATTCCACGGTGATCATGTCGATGTCTAATTCTTTCGCTTCTTGTTTGGTTGTTTGCATCAACTTATTCAATTGAAAAGCAGTGCCAGCAACTGCATGGTCTCGCAGCATGTCGTATTGGGCGAGTTCTTGAAGTGAATATGCACCGCGCCACCAAAGCAAGCGCCGGCCTTGATACTCCCATTCCTCTGAGTTGGTCATGGAATGCACGGTAGAGGCAGGGTCGCGGATAACGTTCACAAACTTGGCGTCGGGAAAAATACTGTGAAGGAAGCAAAGCCGTGATGGGCCAGTGAAGCGCAGTCCGAGGCGTTCTTTCTGTGAAAGCGCGAGGCGTGCCTCTAGCACATCTTTAATGGAAGAAATTTCAAGTGGCGTAGCATGCTTTCCACGTAAAAAGCCTCGTTCAAAGTCGATGTCATCTCGTGTTACGTCATCCCAAAAAGACATCGCATCGGTCGGAACGGGGGAGAATTCTTTCGCAATGCTGCCTAACAGAGAGGAAGAGTGCACCGCATGATTTCGCCAGCGTGTGGTGTGCTGAAAGAGACGATGTTGAAATTGCGAACGCGGGTGTTTTTCGAAGTTCTTATCAAGCCAACAAAGATCACTGTGATGAAAGACGATATCCGAAATTAAGTTCACCCCCGAGCGAGGCGGGCCGACAAAAATCAGGGGCTGACTCAACACTGTGGTCTTGGTATTCATACGAACGCTCCTTCAACGAGATATTGATGAGGGAGCAATTTGAATGCCAGAGTGTTACATATTATAAATCAATGACTTATTGTCGTATGCAGTACGGCGTGGCAACTTGGGTTGCAATTTGAAAAGACAAATTGCACAAGCAGACGCCGATTTCACTTTGTTAGTGAGATGAAGAGGCCGACTGATTTTGTTGCGCGATGAACTGATGCAGTGCGCTGATCACAAGGTCACGATCGCCGCCGCCAAATTGCTTTATAGATGCAATGGCTTGATCAACGGTGTCATCACCCGCTTTATCTCTTAATCGTTCAATCAGTTGAATGAGAAAGTCAGGCGTGAATTCTGGGTGGCACTGCATGGTCAGCACGTGTTGGTCTTTTGCTGTTATCGCGATTGGGCAAAAGTCAGAGCCTGCAATGACAGAAAACGCGGGCGCAGGCTCTTGTACCTGATCTTGATGGCAAGCGATCAAATTGAGTGCATCTGGTGCTTCACTTTGGGTAAAGCCATATTGGTCATGCTTGAGGTTTTCGATGGGGTAGACACCCATGCCCCAGCCTTTGTCTGATTTTGCCACCTTACCCCCGAGGGCATGATGAATCAGTTGATGACCAAAACACACGCCGATGAGTGGGCGACGTTGAGCATGGCATTGTTGAACAAACTTACTGACAGCGCCAATCCAAGGCTCATTGTCATAAACACCCCATTTACTGCCTGTGACTATCCAGATGTCACATTCGTCAGGATGTTTAGGATAGTGTTGTTCGAAACAGCGATACGTTTCATAACAGGATATTGCACTGCCATGAAGCATGCGTTTGAAGGCATCGTCGTAATGGCCATAGGTAGGAATGGAATCGGGATAGTGATCATCACAGAGTAGAATGCCTAGTTTCATCATCGGCTTTGCGCTCCTTGCACGTTATGGTGATTATTTGTTATCCATTTCACTATTAAGCATATTTTATGCCTTTTTGGCATAATTCAGTGTACTGATAACTAGATATACAAACATTTACCCCGAGAATGGGGTTCAATTCTAACTCACTGTCGTGAATGAGTTTTTTATTTTAAGTTTTTGATTAAGACCAAATTTAACGACTGTGATGGTTAATTTGTGACTAAATGGATCTAAAAACATGCTCTCTTACACAGAATCAAAGTGTTCGGTCTTTTATTGTTAGGTTAAACTCAAGTAAGATGCAGCACAAAGTCGAGCGCCATACTGGCGCATGGCGAGCCAAAATCATAGTGGAGAAACAAGCTTGATTAGTGTTTTCCTTGTAGATGATCACGAGCTGGTTCGCACAGGGATACGTCGTCTTCTTGAAGACGAACGTGGTGTAAAAGTGGTAGGGGAAGCCGAAAGCGGTGAGGAAGCAGTCAAGTGGTGTCGTAGCAATCATGCGGACATTATCTTGATGGACATGAACATGCCTGGCATTGGTGGTTTAGAAGCGACGCGTAAGCTCCTTCGCTATAACCCAGATGCTAAGATTATTGTTCTTACTATTCATACAGAAAACCCATTTCCAACCAAAGTCATGCAGGCTGGTGCCGCTGGTTACCTGACGAAAGGCGCTGGTGCGAACGAAATGGTCAATGCGATCCGCGCAGTGAATAGCGGTCAGCGCTACATTTCGCCTGAAATCGCTCAACAAATGGCATTGAGTCAATTCACACCTGATGCTGAGAACCCTTTCAAGAATCTGTCTGAGCGTGAGCTTCAGATAATGATGATGATTACCAAGGGGCAGAAGGTGACAGATATTTCTGAGCAATTGAACCTCAGCCCGAAAACGGTCAACAGTTACCGTTACCGCTTGTTTAGTAAGCTAGGTATCAATGGTGACGTTGAACTGACCCATTTGGCAATTCGCCATGGTATGCTAGACACAGAAGCTCTCTAAGTAATCTATTTGCTGTGTTTGATGCCAAAAATTTTCTAAAAACCGTCTCAGACAAACCGGGCGTCTATCGAATGATGGACGACTCCGGTGAGATCATTTACGTCGGTAAAGCAAAGTCGCTGAAAAAGCGACTTTCTAGCTACTTTCGCGCCAATGTAGTGGGGGAGAAGACGCGTGCACTGGTGAAAAATATCGCCAATGTCGAAGTCACGATCACTCACAGCGAAACAGAAGCACTCATTCTCGAACACAATCTTATCAAGCAGCATTTGCCGCGTTACAACGTCTTGCTGCGTGATGATAAGTCGTATCCGTACATTTTCCTTTCTGCCAGTAAACATCCTCGTTTGTCGATTCATCGTGGCGCTAAAAAGCGTAAAGGCGAATACTTTGGCCCGTTCCCAGATGCGGGCGCGGTGAGACAGAGCTTGTATCTGTTGCAGAAAATATTCCCTGTTCGCCAGTGTGAAGATTCGGTGTATGCCAACCGTTCTCGCCCATGTTTGATGTATCAAATCGGCCGATGTTCAGGGCCATGTGTTAGCGGTATTATTTCTGACGATGACTATGCCGAACAGGTCAATTTCACACGGTTGTTCCTGCAGGGCAAAGACCGACAAGTGATAGCGTCGCTGGTGGAAAAAATGGAAGCGGCGAGTAAGTCTCTCGCTTTTGAAAAAGCCGCAGAATACCGCGATCAAATTCAGTCATTGCGTCGTGTGCAAGAGCAACAATTCGTTTCGCAAAACAGTGAAGATGACTTGGACGCGATTGGCGTCTCTATCGAAAATGGCATTGCCTGTATCCACGTTCTGTTCTTGCGTCAGGGCAAGGTGTTGGGGAGCCGAAGTTATTTCCCGAAAATGCCAGCCAATACGGATGTGATTGAACTGGTATCCAGCTTTGTTAGCCAATTCTATTTCAATCAGGCCGAAGGGCGCACCATTCCAACCAGCTTGTTGCTGGGGCAAGATTTGGGCGATGAAAGTGAGTCACTTGCGACCGCACTTTCTGAGATTGCGGGCAGAAAAGTGAGCCTGCAAAGTAAGCCTCGTGGCGCAAGAGCGCGTTTCCTGAAGCTGGCTCAAACCAATGCGGCGACGGCATTAACGACCAAAATTAACCAGAAGATGACCATCCATAATCGCTTCTCTGTCTTGGCAGAAGTATTGAGCCTTGAGCCAATTAAGCGTATGGAATGTTTTGATATTAGTCACACGATGGGGGAGCAGACGGTCGCTTCGTGCGTGGTGTTCAACCAAGATGGCCCTGTAAAGCAAGAGTACCGACGTTACAACATCACGGGCATAACGGGCGGCGATGACTATGCCGCAATGGCTCAGGTGCTTGAGCGTCGATACAGCAAGCAAACCGACCCAGATAAGATCCCTGACATCATTCTTATTGATGGTGGTAAAGGGCAGTTAAATAAAGCGTGGGAAGTGGTAGAGCCGCTTTTGGAAGAGTGGCCAAGGCATCCGCTCATGTTGGGGGTTGCCAAGGGCACCACACGTCGCCCAGGGCTTGAAACGTTGATTAAAGTTACCGGTGAAGAGTTTTCTATGCCGTCGGATTCTCCCGCGCTTCATTTGATTCAACACATTCGAGATGAAAGCCATAATCACGCAATTTCCGGCCACAGAGCAAAACGTGCAAAAGTGCGAAAAAGCAGTGTGTTGCAAGAAATCGAAGGAGTTGGGCCAAAGCGCAGACAAGCTTTGTTAAAATACTTGGGCGGAATTCAGGAACTTAAGCGTGCTTCTGTTGAAGAAATAGCCAAAGTGCCCGGAATTAGCCGAGTTTTAGCCGAGAAGATTCATTCCTCATTGCAACAGCAGTGACTTTCAAGCACCATAACGGCGACACTCATAAATAATAAGAACTATGCGACTGAATATCCCCATTATCCTGACCCTTATACGCATCGCATTAATTCCCGTTTTTGTAGTCGCGTTCTATTTGCCTTACGAATGGTCGGCTTTTGCCGCTGCCTTGATCTTCGTTATCGCCGGTTTTACAGATTGGCTTGATGGGTATCTGGCTCGTTCTCTTGATCAAACCACTCGGTTTGGCGCATTTCTTGACCCCGTAGCCGATAAGGTCATGGTGGCGATTGCGTTAGTACTGATTGCTGAGTATTACCATTCGGTGTGGGTAACGATTCCTGCTGCGACAATGATTGCACGAGAAGTGATCATTTCTGCACTGCGTGAGTGGATGGCGGAACTGGGAAAACGCGCCAGTGTTGCTGTTTCTTGGGTAGGTAAATTCAAAACCGCAACGCAAATGTTCGCATTAACCATGCTGCTTTGGCACGATAATGACATCATTATCTACATTGGCTATGCATCGCTATATGTCGCGACGGGTTTGACTTACTGGTCGATGTACCAATACTTACGCGCTGCCAAAGACGATTTGCTTAACGCCGATTAATTGAGCAGCAGAGCAGTACGCTGCAGATGTGAATACAGAATTTAAAAGAAAGGCCGCATGAGAATGCGGCCTTTTTTTGTTTTTAATATTGAGGCTTACGTGAATTTAGCGCCCAAACTTTAGGGCCTAGAACCTAGAACCTAGAACCTAGAACCTAGAACCTAGAACCTAGAACCTAGAACCTAGAACCTAGAACCTAGAACCTAGAACCTTAAAGCTAAAACCGAGTCATGGGCTCTAGTATTGCCTTCCTTCAACACACTAGCGGTGCTTCGGAAAGCGCATGATAAACGCTGCACCCTCAAGGTCTGACGCGACCACCGAGATTGCGCCTTCATAGCTTTGAACAATATCGTCACACACTGCAAGGCCAATGCCCGTGCCAGGGTTTAACTGATCAGCGCGAACACCACGTTGGAAAATCGA
The DNA here is from genome assembly GCF_000621165.1 of Enterovibrio calviensis DSM 14347. Lineage (GTDB taxonomy): Bacteria > Pseudomonadota > Gammaproteobacteria > Enterobacterales > Vibrionaceae > Enterovibrio > Enterovibrio calviensis. The sequence continues at coordinate 254,449 of NZ_JHZA01000010.1, forward strand.
ATCGCGATAGGTTTCAGGAACGCCTGGGCCATCGTCTTCAATGATCAGCAAGTAGCTGTCTGCGCTCTCTTCCGTGCGAATGCGAACTTGGCTAATGCAATAACGGAATGCATTTTCCAGCAAATTACCCAGCAACTCGGTTAAGTCAGCTTTGTTGAGCGGCAGGGAAGATAGCCTTTTGAAATCAGTGATTACTTCAACGGGTTTATCGCCATAAATCTTAATGAACATGCCAGTTAAACTGTCTACTTGAGGCTGTAACAAGGTATTTTCTCGCATGAGCCCTTGTTGGCCTAGCAGTGCGCGTTTGAGCTGATATTGGACCATGTCATCCATTTGACTGACTTGCTCGACGATGCGCTTACTCATGATGTCGCGCTCTAACGTGCCGTCATCCAGCAGTGCATTGGTTGCCGCTAAACGACTTTTCAGACTGTGGGCGAGATCATCCATGGCATGACGATAGCGTTGAGTTTGCGCTTTTCGCAAAGTGATCATGCGGTTAAGGGCATCGGTGACGTCTTCAAGCTCTGGCGGGTAGTCTTCATCAAGCTTTTCTCGGCGAGATTCGGCGATTTCGTTCAGCTCTCCGGCGAGCTTACGCAGCGGGCTGAAACTCCAGTAAGAAGCGGCATACAGCAACCCTGTTGCACCAACAAACAACAGTGCCACGTAGAACCACGTTTTACGCTTCAATATGGCGAATTTTTCAACTTGAGTTTCGACATTGCGCAAAACAAAAAAGTGTTCTTCTATGCCATGTGTCGCGCCAGAAATGGTGTGAACAGCGTAGGGACTCTCTTGATAGTAAACCAGATCAAGTTCTGGGATGTCGGTAGGAATATGGCGACAGATATCATCAAGCTTTGCCTTTCTTGCTTCAGAAGACATCCAGATAATGTCTTGTTCTTTGCTGCAAATGAAGGAAAGGTAATGCGGGTTTGTCACGGTATCTTGCGTTTCAATAAAATCGCCTTTGCGTTTCAAAGGCTTGTCTTGGCGCAATTCGCGAATAATGTCAGGCACAGCAGACACCAAATCAGCGGCATAGAGTGCAGAGTAGTTCTGCACATACAGCTGATTCAGTAAGACGCCAACCGCGACGGAAAACACCAAAATAATGCCAATCGACGTAGAGATCACGCGTTTGTGGATCGGGGAAGAAATCTTGGCTGCCATATGGGTTAACTTACCTGCAGTTCGAAAATATAGCCCTGACCACGAATGGTTGAAATCGGGTTTTCTTGTCCGGCTTGCGCGAGTTTCTTGCGTAGGCGACTCATCATGACTTCGATGGTATTCGGGTCGCCTTCTTGATCTTGGTAAAGCACGTCTAATAGGCGGTGCTTAGACACAACTTGGCGATTATGGCGAACCATGTATTCCAACAAATCATATTCGAACGCGGTTAGGTCGAGAGATTTGTCATCGACGGTGACCTTTTTCGCCAGCAAGTCGAGCACAATATCACCCGCTTTGATTTCAGGTTTTACAAAGCCTGCACTGCGGCGCACTAACGCGTTCAAACGCGCCACTAACTCTTCTTTTTGAAAGGGTTTAACGAGGTAGTCGTCGCCACCCGCGTCTAACGCAGAGACTTTATCTTGCCAATTTGCGCGCGCGGTTAGTACTAGGATAGGCGTGCGAATGCCTGCATCACGAATGTCTTTAATCAGGCTAATACCGTCTCTATCGGGGAGGCCTAAATCCACAATCGCGATGTCATTGGGGTAGTCTTTGGCAATGTGAAGGCCTTCATTGGCGGTGCTGGCACAATGAGCTTGATTGCCGAGCTCTTGCAGCTCTGTTTTTAGGTGATGACTCAATAAGGGATCGTCTTCGACAATCAGAATTCGCATAATGAGATTCCTATACGTGGGTACCGTTGTTTTGGCGCTGGGAACCTTATGAGAGAGTCAGGTTCTTTGGCAAAGCGTAAATGTCATCAATAAAAAATGGGATTTGATGAAATGATTCAGCGAACAGTTTAACGCTGTTCGCTGAATAGTGGCTGACTTGTTGACCGAGAATGCGATCGAATTAAGTGAGGATGACCAATAGCGTACCCGCGAACGTTAAGAGTACATTCGCGATGGCATAGGTGCCGGCATAGCCTAATGCAGGGATGGTGCTGCGAGCATGCTGGTTAATCATGTCCATTGCAGGGGCGCAAGTACGAGCGCCAATGATGGCACCAAACAATAATGCGCGGTTCATCTTCAAAATGTAAGCGCCGACCAAATACGCGAGGATCACGGGAACCACACTGACCGCTAACGCACCAAACATGATGGTGAAGCCCATTTGCTGTAGGTATTCCCACAGGTTTCCACCTGCGCTCAAGCCCACACCGACCATGAAGGTCATCAAACCCAGTTCTTTGACCATGTTGATTGCGCCCTGAGGCACATAACCAAAGGTAGGGTGGTTGGCACGGAGGAAGCCAAGCAAAATACCGGCAATCAACAAGCCAGAAGCGTTACCGAGTCCGAGTGTCATTTGGCCGAAGGTCATGGTGATCAGACCGAATATCAACCCGAAAATGAAGAACGAACAGAACGCTAACATGTCTGAAACTTGGCTGTGAATCGAGATAAAACCGATTCGTTCCGCTAATCCCATGACTCGGCGCTTCTCGCCACTGACCTGCAATACGTCGCCTTTTGATAGCAAGATATTGTGGTCCATCGGCATTTCGATTTGTGCACGCACAACGCGGTTAAGGAAACAGCCGTATTCAGACAAATTCAGATCTGAAAGACGTTTGCCTATGATGGCGTCGTTCTTTACCACGATCTCTTCTTCAACAATGCGAAGGTCAAGCAAATCGCGGTCGAATACTTCTTTACCGTTACGGAATGAAGGGTCGAGACGCGCATGGCTATCAGGGTAACCCACCAATGCAATTTCATCGCCTTCTTGCAAAATAGCGTCGCCGTCTGGGTTAGCCAAAATGCCGTTGCGCCGAATGCGCTCAATGTAGCAACCCGTTTGGCGATAAATGCCCAACTCACGAAGGTTACGACCATCTACCCAGTTAATCAGTTCCGGCCCCACGCGATAGGCGCGAATGATGGGCAGATAGACTTTGCGGTGGGCCGAATCCCCTAAGCCGCGCTCCATGGCGATTTGCTGGGCTGAATGCTCAAGGTTTTCTTTTTGCAGCTTTGGCATCAGGTTCGCCAGCAATATCAAGCTGACTAAGCCCACAAGGTATGCCAAGGCATAACCGACACTTAAGTTGTCGATCATCGATGCAATTTCTTGTGGAGAATAGTTCACACCAGCCAGACCGGCATTGAGCGCATCTTTTGCACCTACCAGCACGGGTGTGGCGGTCATGGCTCCCGCCATCATGCCTGTGGCAATACTGCTATCGACACCAAACTGGTATCGCATAAGCAGCGTGATACCTACCGATGCGGCGAGCACTGTGAAGGCGAGAATTAAATAGGATTTACCGTCGCGGAAGAATATTCCGAAGAAGTTAGGCCCAGCTTCAATACCCACACAAAAGATGAACAGCATAAAGCCGATGTTCAGTGCTTCTGGGCTAAATGAAAAGCCTGCATGACCAAAGCTCAATGCCGTGACAAGTACGCCAATGGAATTACCAAACTGAAAACCACCAATACGGATCTTGCCGATGGTGAGGCCAATCGCCAATACGACGAAGAGTAAAAGTATGTCGTTTTGAACGAGCAGATTGTTGACGTCTATGTTCACTGAACCATTATCCGCAGCGGGAGGAAGGAGAATTTCTGGGCGGGTATTATACGCATTTAACGTCAAATGTAATGGAAACTTACAGCTAAAATGGCATTTTATTTCAAGTGTTTGTCAGGCTCTCAGCATAACGGCGTAAATCGCCATCAAAGCACGGCTATTTGGCTGATTTTAAAAACAAAAAAGCCAGCGCGAGGCTGGCTTTCAAAACAGTGCTTGTTGGGCGTTTACTCGTAAAGACCCAAGTTTGCTTTTGCGTAAGCTTCAAACTCAGTAAAACCACCGACGTGATCTTGGTCAACGAAGATTTGTGGCACAGTTTCTACTGGTTTACCCACGGTTTGCTCAAGGTCAGCTTTGCTGATGCCTTCTGCATGAATGTCGACATAGCGGTAGTTGAAATCGTCACGATCTTCTTTCAGTTTGTCTGCCAGATCTTTCGCACGCACACAGAATGGGCAACCAGGACGACCAAAAATAACTACGAACATAATATACGATCCTATTAATTATTGATTTTTTGAGATGGCGCCGTTCACATCCATGCGCTTCATCATCTGACTTGTGCAAACTATGCCTGATGCGATCGTAAGTTAAAAGAAGGTTTTGCCTTTTATTCCCATCGATAAAATCTATCAAAGCGATTTTAGGTTTGTTGCTCGCCGCCAATCAGTGCGTTGTTGGTATGTGATTGGTGCAACACATGTTTAAAACAAGCAGGCTGGATATTCACTTCCCTGCGCTGCATCAATTTACCTATCTATCACCTGAGCGAAGCTAGTACGAGATGTATCATTGAGGAGGTTCCATGTTTCAGTTTATGACAGCGACACGGATTATTTTTGGTGAAGGTGCGCTCAACAATTCTTTCTCTTTATTAAACAACTATGGATATAGCGCCCTGGTCGTGACAGGGCGAGATGAGCAACGTGCAGCGCCGCTTCTTGGTTACCTCAAACAACAAAACTTACGTTTTCAACAACTGGCCGTTCACGATGAACCCTTGATTGCCATGGTGGAAGAAATGGCAGCATTAGGGCGATTGTTCAAGCCTGACATGATCATCGCGATTGGTGGTGGCAGTGTGATGGATGTGGGCAAGGCACTCTCGGCGTTAATTCCTAATCAAGGCAGTGTTTATGACTACGTTGAAGTGGTGGGGCGCTCGTTGCCACTCACCGCAAAACCACTGCCGTGTATCGCCATTCCTACAACCGCTGGGACAGGGTCTGAAGTGACACGCAACGCGGTGTTGATCTCTGCGCAGGAGAACGTAAAGGCCGCGATTCGAAGCCCAGATTTGATCCCTGATGTGGCCATCATTGACCCAACATTAACTTACGGCACCAGTAAAGACGTTTCAGCTCGCTGCGGGATGGATGCTTTCACGCATTTAATGGAAGCGTATGTGTGCGGTGACCCAAACCCGCTGACTGATATGGTGTGTGAAGAAGGGCTACGCCGACTCGCGCCTGCCATCATTCATGCCTGTGAAGATGACGATCCGAAGGCGAGGGCAGACATGGCGTTTGCTTCTATGTTGGGTGGCATGGCGCAGTCGAACGGCAAGCTGGGCGCGGCGCATGGGTTGGCAGCAGCGTTGGGTGCCGTGCTTGATGCACCACATGGTGCGATCACCGCGCAGCTTGCGCCTTATGTCATGGCAGAGAATATTCTGGCGGCGCGTGAAGCCGGAAGAATGAGCCTGTTAAATCGATATCGGCAATTAGCCTGCATTCTCACAGGGCGCCACAATGCAGAGCCGAGTGATGGCATTGTGTGGGTGCAGCGTACATTGAAACGGTTGGATCTCTGTTCTTTGCCTTCACTGGGTCTTTGCGACACCTTATTTGAGCAGGTTGCAGCGTCTGCACTTCGTTCAAGTTCCATTAAAGGCAACCCGCTTCCTTTGAGTGAGCAACGCTTGCTTCATATTCTCCATCGTGTCTGTCAATCGTCCGATCTTGCTGAAAGCGCCGACCCCTATTGATATGTGATGCAAAGCAGACCCCTCGTGGTCTGCTTTGATTTTTTCACACGCTCGTGAATAACATAGCCACTAGGTTTATCCGCGCAGCCAAATCAACAGATACGCAAGCAACCTGAAGGTGCCGGGTTCAGCGAGTGTTACTTGAGTCTTCACTTGTCGCGTCGTTAAAAAGGAAGAAATACCATGAATGCAGTGATAGAGACGCTTCTCGCCCATCGTTCGATAAGAAAATTCGAAAGTACGCCGATTTCTGATGAGCAGCGCAATGTCATTATTGATTGTGCGCGTGCGGCGTCGAGTTCCAGCTTTATTCAGTGCACAAGCATCATTCGTGTTATCGACAAACGAAAGCGTGCGCTGCTCGCCGAATACGCGGGCAATCAGCCGTATGTAGCTGACGCCGCCGAGTTCTTTGTGTTCTGCGCTGATTTTAATCGACACTTACAGATTAAGCCGGATGCGCTGGTTGGGTTTGCCGAGCAGACCTTGATCGGCGCGGTAGATACAGCCTTGATGGCGCAGAACGCATTAACCGCGGCTGAATCGATGGGAATAGGGGGCGTATACATTGGTGGGCTTCGTAACAACCCTGTAAAAGTCAGTGAACTGCTTCAGTTACCCGAGCAGGTTATTCCATTGTTCGGATTGTGCTTGGGGTACCCCGCACAAGATCCTGAAGTAAAGCCGCGATTGCCAGCGGAATTGATTGTTCATACCGATGCGTACCAACTGATGGATAAAGCGCGACTGGCTGAATATGACGCCCAAGTGCGCGAGTATTATTTGACCCGCACGGGAGGAAACAAGACCATGAGTTGGAGTGAGCAGATTTCTGCGACGCTAGAAAAAGAATCACGTCCTTTTATGCACGATTTTCTGCAAAGCAAAGGCTTTGACATTAAGTAGCATTTTCATCCGATACGAACTGGTAACTTTTTGGTCTACTCGTGTTAACACATTGCAAGATGTAACAATTCATTTCCTCGCTCTACCCAGTGTTTATAAGGGGTTAGGGCGATTTTCTCCCCCCGTATTTCATCCTGCCCACCGCTTCTGCTGTTGGTTTTTTGACCGCGGGAAAAACTTTTTTCGCGTTAAACAAAAGTAGATTTTGATCACGCTCTGAATCCTTGATAGACTCCGCGCGCTTTGGTTCTTCTCACTCGATTTGAGAAATACCAAAAATAATTTATGGAGTTGAGTCGTTTTGGTCGATATGGCGTTTAAAGTCATGGCATTAAAGCGATTTGGCTGTTCTTGGGTGACGTTGTTAGGTCTTTGACTTTGGGTTTTTCCAGCGACACCTCTTACTCGTGATTTTATTGAGTCGTAACATGAAAAAACTGAACAAAGCTGCGGGCGTTCTAGCTGCCGGTTTCTTTATCAATATGTGTATAGGTATTCTGTACGCATGGTCTGTATTCAAACAGTCTTTGGTAGAGCAAGGTTGGACAAACGCTGACGCTTCTATGCCTTACACCGTCGCAACTATCTGTTTTGCGCTGTCTCTTCTAGTGGCGGGTAATCTGCAAGACCGCATGGGTCCACGTAAAGTGTTGATCCTTGGTACCATCATGGTCGGTCTTGGCATGATCGTGTCTAGCTTTGCAACGACTCCAATGACACTGCTACTAAGCTTTGGTGTTATCACGGGTTGCGGTATCGGCTTCGGTTACGCGTGTCTTGCTCCAGCAGCAATGAAGTGGTTCCACCCTTCTAAGAAAGGCTTGGTTAACGGTCTTATCGCTGCAGGTTTCGGTTTGGCTGCGGTTTACCTTGCACCGCTAACATCTATGCTGATCACCACGTACGGCGTAAACACGAGCTTCCTGATTCTGGGTGTGGGTATTTTGGTTCTTGCTGTGCCTTTGGCTTGCACCATCAACAACCCACCTGCTGATTATGTACCTGAAGCGCCAGCTGGCTATGTGGCTAAAAGCGGTGCGGGTGAAGCAGACATGAAATGGCGTGCAATGCTGAAAACACCTCAGTTCTACTCTTTGTGGCTGATGTATGCACTGGCATCTTCTGCAGGTCTGATGGTTATCGGCAACATTACTTCTATCGCCATCAACCAGTCTGATCTGACGCAAGTGGCTTTCTTGGTTGTTGTTCTGTCAATCTTCAACTCAGGTGGTCGTGTTGTTGCGGGTATCCTTTCTGACAAGATTGGCGGTCTGAAAACACTGATGATTGCTTTCATCATGCAAGGCATCAACATGATGATGTTTGCAACGTACAACACTGAGTTCACCTTGATGGTGGGTGCAGCGGTTGCGGGTGTTGGCTACGGTACGCTTCTAGCGGTATTCCCATCTATCACTGCTGATTACTACGGTTTGAAAAACTACGGTGGTAACTACGGCGTGCTTTACACCGCTTGGGGTGTAAGTGGCTTCATTGGTCCTGTTGTTGCAGCGACTGCGGTAGACATGACGGGTAACTACGTTATGGCCTACACCATCTGTGCAGCAATGCTGGGTGTGGCGGTTGTTCTGTCTCTGGTGACTAAGCCTGTTAAAGTGCAAGCACAAGACACACAAGCTGTTACCGCGTAACGCAAAGCGTTAACAAGGTTACTGAAACCCGCTCATTGAGCGGGTTTTTTTATGTCTGAAATATGGTCAGACCAGTGTCCGTATTTAATATTGTGTTCCAACGGTGAGAATTCGTGAGACAAGATAAATACTGATGATTTTTATCGATATTGTACGTTGTTCTGAATAAATACTGATAAGTGACTGAAAATAAAACACTGTTCATTATCTGTGGTATGACCTGTTTGCGTTTTTGGGTGCTTTTTGTGCGTTTTTGGATAGAAAACACTGTTTGATTGTTGGTCTCGCATTGGCTAGGTTGTGTTCACCACTCGAATACCAGGAGGGTATTAACATGCATTCAGTGGATTCAACCTGTTCTAATAACAGTGAGCGTGAACAAATAGCAAAGATTCAGGCGGAGCATCCATTAGCTCGCAATTACTTCGACCAATTGGTCGCTTGCTACTTGTCGCCATTACATCGTCGATGCATGGCTTGGTTAGGTTGTCCTTACGATGCGGATGACGTATTGCAAGAAACCTTAGTGCGGAGTTTCCGTTACATCCATGCCTATCGCGGCGAAGCTGCTTTCAGAAGTTGGCTCTATGCCATTGCAGACAATCAATGCCGAAGCTACTTGAAAAAGCGTGCTACTCACGCGAAGCGCTTCGTTTCTGAAGAAACGCAAGAAGAACCGGGCAGCGAGGAAAAATGCCCTGTTACCACAGACGAGGGAATCTCCCAGACTGTGAAATCCTTGGCGAAACCGGCACAAGAAATTCTTGTTCTCCGGTTTGAGCATGACCTGTCTCTAGAAGAGATCAGTAATGTTCTAGGGTTAGGTTTAAGCGCGACGAAAATGCGCCTTTACCGAGCCATTGATGCGGCTGAAAAGCACGTGTCGAGAGAAGAGGGGTTACTTGCGATGGCTTAATACCAATGAGATTAAGAGTTTGGCTATTTTGGATGGTTAGAATCGACAATAGCGACATGAGTTATTGATGATTTTCCCAACACAAATTAATGACCACCTTCTTAATCCGATCGGTATAAGAATATGAGTAACTCACTAAAAGAAAACCGCCAGCTGGCGGTTTTCTTTTGTCTGCGTTAAGCAAAGCGGGCGTTCAGATAGCCGCTCGCTTTTATTAACGAGCAGAGTTGATTAGCAAATCACTTTGATTGCTAGGCCGCCTTGAGACGTTTCGCGGTATTTCGCGTTCATGTCTTTACCGGTTTCCAGCATGGTCTCGATAACTTTGTCCAATGAAACGCGTGGCTCAGACGAACGGCGAAGTGCCATACGCGTTGAGTTGATCGCTTTCATTGCTGCGATGCCGTTACGCTCGATACAAGGAACTTGTACTTGGCCAGCAACCGGGTCACAGGTTAGGCCTAGGTTGTGTTCCATGCCGATTTCTGCAGCGATACACACTTGTTGTGCGCTACCGCCCATCAACTCAGCAAGACCTGCAGCAGCCATTGAACACGCTACGCCGACTTCACCCTGACAGCCGACTTCAGCGCCAGAGATAGATGCGTTCTGCTTGTAAAGGCCGCCAATCGCGCCTGATACCGCAAAGTAACGGATGTATTCACGTGGGCCAACGTTCTGGATGAACTTGTCGTAGTACGCCAATACCGCTGGAATGATGCCACATGCGCCGTTCGTTGGTGCTGTAACAACACGGCCACCGGCGGCGTTTTCTTCGTTCACGGCAAACGCAAACATGTTTACCCAGTCAACCACTGCCATTGGGTCGTTTGAGAATTTCTCAGACGCAATAAGCTGTTGGCGAAGTGCTGCTGCGCGACGTGGTACACGTAGTGGACCAGGCAGTACGCCTTCGTTGCTCATACCACGGTCTAAACACTCGCGCATGGTGCGCCAGATGTTACCGAAGTACGTTTGAATTTCGTCTTCAGAGTGCATTGCACGCATGTTTGCCATCACGACTGCACTGATAGACAAACCGGTTTCTTTACAATGTGCTAGCAACTCTTCCGCGTTGTTGTAATCGTAAGGAACTTTGATTTTGTTGTTGTCTTCTTTGCCGAAGTTCTCTTCATCAACGATGAAACCACCGCCGATAGAGTAGTAGGTTTTGGTGTAGATCTTTTCTTCACCGTTCCACGCGTGAATTTGCATGCCGTTTTCGTGCATTGGCAAATTGGTGTTGTGGAAGTTCATGCCGCCTTCACGTGGGAAATCCACAGTGTGGCAGTGCATGCCAACAGGCAAGCGCTCAGATTCTTCTACGCGGGCAATAAAGCCTGGAATGCTGTCGATATCTACGTGCTCTGGCGAGTTACCAGCAAGACCCATAATGATAGCAACATCAGTGTGGTGGCCTTTACCCGTCAAAGACAATGAACCATATACATCAACAGTGATCTTGGTTACGTCACGCAGTTTTTCCATGCTGCGTAGATCGTCGATGAATGATTTACCGGCTTTCATTGGGCCAACAGTGTGCGAGCTTGATGGGCCTACGCCGATTTTATAGATATCAAAAACGCTGATCATGTGTCATACCTCAGTCAATGCCCGTGGTCTACATAGACGGGCATTTGGATTAATTCGTTGTATCCATCCGTGGAGGTGACATTCTGCGAGCCGTTCATTCCGTGGCTCAGGAAAGGAAAGCAAAAAGAGCAAGATGCGTAGTCGGCATCCTGCTCTTTCTTTTCGCGCTATTCTACACGATTTATTACGATACGAAACTGTACATAATCGCTGAAATCGCTACTAGACCCATGAAGGTCACGAAGATGTTGCTCGCTTTGCCACCGTACTTTTGCATTGCAGGTACTTTCTTGATTGCGTACATCGGCATGATGAACAGAATCGTTGCGATGATTGGGCCACCTAGTGACTCGATCATGCCCAGAATGCTTGGGTTGATGGTTGCAACAATCCAGCTGGTGATGATAACGAACGATACGGTGAACATGTCGATTTTCTTCAGGTTTACCGTTTTGTTACGTGAACGTAGTTGCTTGATGATGAGACCGTTTAGACCTTCACGAGCACCCATGTAGTGACCGAAGAAAGAAGAAACGATAGCAACGAATGCAACGATTGGACCCAAGTAAGAGATGAATGGGCTTTCGTGCTTGTTCGCAAGGTATGACAGAACCGCTAGGTTTTGTGCTTTTGCTTCTGCAAGGTCAGCTGGCGTTAGGCTCAGTACACAAGAGAATACGAACAGCATAACGAAGCCAAGCAGCATGCCTGAAGTGCGAACAAGAATTTGTTTCGCTTTACGTTCTGCGTCATCACCGTAGTCACGCGTTTGTGCCATAGAGAAAGCAGAAATCGCAGGGCTGTGGTTGAACGCGAATACCAATACTGGGATTGAAATCCAGATCGTCGTCCAGAAGTCGCCCATGGTAGGAACTTGTTGCAGGGCAGACATGTTCCAATCAGGAATCAGGTAAACCGACATGAACAGTAGGATAGCAACCAGTGGGTATACCAAGAACTGAGTCACTTTCAACATCAGTTTCTCACCCGCCAACATGACTGACATCATGCCAAGGATAAGAACGATAGAAAGAACAACACGTGGCAATGATTCCATGCCAAGTTGGTTAACCATGAAAGAGTCAACAGTGTTGGTAATACCAACGCCGTAAATCAGAACGATTGGGTAAATCGCGAAAAAGTAAAGCAGAGTGATGAGTTTACCCGCTGTCGCGCCGAAGTGCTCTTCAACAACTTCAGTGATGTCGCTACCTGGTTTTTTAGATGACAGGACAAAGCGTGCCAAACCACGGTGAGCGAAGTAGGTCATTGGGCCTACCAAGATCGCTAGAGCAACCAGCGGCCAGAATCCGTTTAAGCCTGCATTGATTGGAAGAAAAAGAATACCTGCACCTACAGCTGTTCCGAACAGCGATAGCATCCAAGTTGTGTCTTGCGCTGACCACTTCATTTTGTCTGCGCTTGAAGTTGCGGTGGAGTGAGTTTGCATCAATTATTCACCAATAAAAATACGGAACGGATCTGAATCTGATGCGTATTATTTACATTTTTGCAGTTAAAAAAGTGATGTTGATCACTTTTTGTAGCAATAATAATTCGTGCGACGAATTTAATTGATCTCAGTACACATGCATTTTTTAGGGTTTAAAAAACCTGTTTAAAGACTTAAACAAAAGTTTATTAGTTAAAAATTAGTTTAAGCAAAGTTGCTGACTGAAGGCATGAAGAATCTGAGCGGTAACACCCCAAATCAGGTGATCTTGGTAGGTCATGGCATAAATGTCATAGGTGTTTCCGCGAACTTGGAAGGGTTGTTTGCGTATAGCATTTCGTCTCAAAAACTGAGCAAGTGGTACTTCAAAGAGCGTGTCGACCTCGTTTTCGTCAATCACGGCATCGTAATTCGGATCAACAAAGGCAATCACTGGTGTGACGAGGTAGCCGCTTACGGTGGGCAGCGGGGTAAGGGAGCCGAGCAGATCAGTACGATTAGCGGTAACACCAATCTCTTCTTCCATCTCCCTGATGGCGGTTTCAACGATGTCTTTGTCTGAACGTTCAACTTTACCGCCCGGAAAGCTGATTTGCCCCGGGTGATGTTTCAGATGTGTCGCGCGTTTGGTGAGTAGAACATGTAATTCCCCTTCTCGTTCGGCAAGGGCAATCATCACGGCGGCAGGGCGCAATTCGGTTTGGGTTTGGCGCTTCATAGCGTCGGTAGCACGTTTGATGACGCGTTCATCGTACTGACAGCCCGGACTTAAGCTAAATCGTTGAACGAGCCAGTGACGAGAAAGAGGGCGCATGGGGCTCTGGCGCATATTGGGCGCAGAGCGAGCCGATTGATTCGACGTGGCTGTGTTTGTCATCCGTGTTGCTTTGTCCATGCGCACATCCCGTGTATTTCGAAGGCCGTGTTGCTGATGAAGAGTTGGGCTATGACAAGGTGGGTAATATCTTACTGAGCTTGTCTAATGTTTCTTGGTATTCCGATGCGGCTTCACTGTCCGCCACCACGCCACCACCGGCCCATGCATAAACACGCTGCTTATGGCACACCAAGGTGCGAATCGTAATGCTGGTATCCATGGTGCCACATCTACTGATGTATCCCATGCTACCGCAGTAAATACTGCGACGGTGTGGCTCTAATTCTTCTATGATTTCCATCGCGCGAACTTTCGGTGCGCCAGTAATGGAACCACCAGGGAAACATGCACGAAGTAAATCTGTCGCATGGCTATTCTCTGAGAGTGTTCCCGTCACCGTACTGACCATGTGATGAACGGCTGGAAATGTCTCAATATCAAAAAGTTTAGGCACATTTACCGAACCCGGCGAGGCCACTCTGCCAATATCGTTACGCAACAAGTCCACAATCATCAGATTTTCTGCGCGATCTTTCTCTGCATTCTGCAAACAGCGAATGTTCTCGGCGTCTGTTTTTGGGTCATCACTTCGTGGACGAGTGCCTTTGATTGGCTTGGTTTCTATCTCTTGGCCATGCAGTTGCAAGAATCGTTCTGGCGACACAGAAAGAATGGCGCAATCGTCCATGCGGATGAATCCAGAAAATGGGGCACCATTAATACGCGCCAGCCGTTGATAGGCTTCCCATTCACTGCCTTGATAAGGCGCTTCAAAGCGCTGAGCCAAGTTAATTTGATAACAATCGCCCGATTGAAGGTACGCCTGAACGCGGTCGAATTTCTCGGTGTAGCTTTGCGGTGTCATGTTCGCCTGCCATGGCCCTTCAAGTTCAAAATCCGCGTGGTCTTGCACATGATGGCTATCAAGCCATGCGAGTCGATCATCGCCCTGAGGCTGAATGACGACCAGCTGTTTTTCTTGATGATCGGCAATGATCGCCCAATCATAAATGCCGATGGCAAGATCGGGAATATCAATGTCTTGAGAGGCTAGTGATGGCAGTGTTTCGACCTGACGACCTAAGTCATAACTAAAGTACCCAAGTGCCCCTCCTAAGAACGGCCATGGTGCAATAGGCTCAAGCTTAGGCAGTAACGACGTTTGCAGTGCGTGAAGCTCTTCAAACGGGTCGGTTTCACTGGCCGAGGTGCGTCCGTCACGTTGGCGGATCTGATTGATGCCATTTTCATGACAAAGCGTGGCGATAGGGTCGGCAACCAAAATATCGAATCGATTATCAGGGTGAGATTGCGCAGCAGACTGCAACAACATGGCCCACGGAAGGTGTTCGATACGAGAAAAGAGTGACGTGAGCGCTGACGGTGAGTACTCAAGAAACTGCAAAGCGAGGGGCGTGCGTCTGGATTCAGTCATTTTCGTGTTTTTGTGATCGGCATTGAAGCGTCAATTGGCGCTGATAGAGTCGTAAGAGTATCATATTCGCGGGGTTTATTCTCAAGTCACCTATCGACAGTTTGAGCGCTGAGCACCATGTGGAAAGCAACAGTCACGCATTTTTTGGGCATGAAGCCCGAGTGAGCGTTATTGATAAATAGAGACACCAAAAGGTCGCTGTTCGAAAAGCGGCCTACGCTTTGATAATACAAACGCTTTACTGGAAGCCCTGTTTAGCCCGCACCAATAAGCGAGCAGGCAGCGCCAAGGAATCATAACAATGAAAGAGGCAACTATGACTGTCATTCGTAAGGAAGACGTCATCGACAGTGTCGCTGACGCCCTGCAGTACATTTCTTACTACCACCCAATCGACTTTGTTCAAGCGTTAGAAAAGGCGTACAACAAGGAACAAAGCCAAGCAGCAAAAGATGCCATCGCGCAAATTCTTATTAACTCTCGTATGTCTGCCGAGGGCAAACGCCCGATTTGTCAGGATACGGGGATCGTCACCTGCTTTGTGAACATTGGTATGAATGTTCAGTGGGAAGGTGATATGACGGTTCAACAAATGGTTGATGAAGGTGTGCGCCGTGCATACAACAACCCTGATAACCCACTTCGTGCATCTGTGGTGGCTGACCCTGCGGGTAAGCGTTCAAACACCAAAGACAACACGCCAGCGGTTGTTCACATCAACATGGTGCCGGGCAATACCGTTGAAATTCAAATCGCAGCTAAAGGCGGCGGTTCAGAAAACAAAACCAAAATGGTGATGCTAAACCCATCAGACGACGTGGCAGCATGGGTAGAGAAAACCCTTCCTACCATGGGCGCGGGTTGGTGTCCGCCGGGCATGCTGGGCATAGGTATTGGCGGTACGGCTGAAAAAGCCGCGGTACTGGCGAAGGAATCTTTGATGGAACACATCGACATTCAAGAATTGATCGACCGTGGCCCAGTGAACGCCGAAGAAGAACTGCGTTTGGATATTTTCAACCGTGTTAACAAACTGGGTATTGGCGCACAAGGCCTTGGCGGTTTAACCACAGTTGTTGATGTGAAAATCAAAACTGCGCCAACACACGCAGCATCAAAGCCCGTGTGTTTGATCCCGAACTGCGCAGCAACACGCCACGTTCACTTTACGCTTGATGGTTCAGGCCCTGCTGACCTTCAGCCACCAAAACTGGAAGAGTGGCCAGAAGTGACGTGGGAAGTGGGCGATAACGTACGTCGCGTTAACCTCGATAACATCAGTAAAGATGATATCCAAGAGTGGAAAACCGGCGAAACCGTTCTGCTGTCCGGCAAAATTCTGACTGGTCGTGATGCCGCACATAAACGTATTCAAGAAATGTTGAATAACGGTGAAGGTTTGCCAGAAGGCGTCGACTTTAATGGTCGCTTCATCTATTACGTCGGCCCTGTTGATGCAGTAGGTGATGAAGCAGTTGGCCCTGCAGGCCCAACGACTTCAACACGCATGGACAAATTTACCGAGATGATGCTGGGTGACACCGGTTTGATGGGCATGATTGGTAAAGCCGAACGTGGCCCTGCCACCGTGGAATCTATCAAACAGCACAAAGCCGTGTATTTAATGGCAGTGGGCGGTGCAGCATACTTGGTTGCTAAGGCGATTAAGAAATCCCGCGTAGTGGCGTTTGAAGATTTGGGTATGGAGGCCATTTATGAGTTCGAAGTGGAAGACATGCCGGTGACGGTAGCCGTCGATTCACGTGGAGACAACGCTCACCAAATCGGCCCTGATACGTGGAAAGTGAAAATCGCTGAGATGGATAGCTAATTCTTAAACCCTATCTCGACGTTTATTAAAAACCGCAGTTTTGGCTGCGGTTTTTTTGTGCGTGATATTTTGAAATGCGCCGAAGTTGGGGAAAGTTTGGCGTTCATAGTGCACACCGAAAGATACAATCATCACTAGTCGTGCTGCTGGATTGACCTCTAGGTGCGGTAGCTTGCCTAAATTGCGGATAAAGGGCTTTTCACGCCATTGGCCCCGTTTTGAAGGATATGGGTATAAATTTGGGTTGTTCGTACATCAGAGTGACCAAGCTGGGATTGAACCGTTCTGATGTCTGCACCTGATTGCAAAAGATGAGTGGCGAAAGAGTGTCGCAAGGTATGCGGTGTTACGTGCTTTTGAATGTTTGCCCTCTTCGACGTCGAGCGTACGCATCTTTGCACGGGTTTTTCATCAATATGATGCCGGCGCAACACGCCAGATTCGGGATCCACACTGGTATTTAATGATGGGAATAAATATTGCCACGGTAAGTCTTTGCATTCGGCCTGATATTTGTACCTTAACCTGTGGGGCATCCACACCCCGCCGAATTCGGGGGTCTCCAAATCGATAGAGAGTTGCTGCTCAACCATTTTAATTTGAGCCCGCAATAAGGGATGTAGTTCTGAAGCAAGCGTCACAACACGGCTTTTTCCACCTTTGCCATCAATGACTTTGATGCAACTGTACTCAAAATCGATATCTTTCACTCTGAGCCTGACAGCCTCCATGATTCTTAGGCCGCTCCCGTAGAGCAGTGAGCAAATTAGCTTGTGTTTTTCTGGGCACAAATTTAAAAACCTTCGCACTTCATCATGCGTCAAAACTTCAGGTAGTTTCTTCTTTTTTGAACTGGAAACATAGTTCAGTGATACGGATAAAGGTGACTTAACAATTTCACGATATAGAAATACCAAAGCGTTTAGGGCTTGAGATTGAGTACTTTGAGCGACGTTTCTTTTGTTGGCCAAAAAACAGAGAAAATTCTCAACTTCCTTATCACCTAAGTCATCTGGATGTTGCATACTGTTATGTCTAATGAAGTAGGCTATCCACCTTAAATAGCTCTCGGTCGTCCGTTTCGCATACCTGCGTTTGTACATGTATTTTTGGATTGAGAGTAAATAGGGGGATTTCATGATTCTTCCTGATGTCGACAAGGTGGAAACGTCTACGCTTTGCTTGGAATGTAGCCACAATTGGGCATAGGTGCATTTCCGCAGGCAATTTGTGAGAGGTTTCCGAAAGAATTCATGAAATCAATATGTTGCTCAGAGACCACGAATGGTTAAGACGCTATTATTGGACACTTTGGGTGTCTAATACACTGTTATAGCGCAGTCTGGCTTTGAAGTCAGTCGCACCACTTCAATCATCATTCTCGATAAATTTTGATAAAGCCTTAGAATTCAAACTAGCGTACGTATAGTGAGACGAAGATGGAAAAGGCAGAATTCATTCAAAAACACCTAATTGAGAAGGGTGTCCCAGCAGATTTAACTAAGTCAACAGCGTTTATTTGGTCTAGATATAAAGACCCTTCCCAAAAGCCTCTAGTTTTTCAATCTCCTGCAAAAATACTCATAACACGTGGCTTATTTATGGGGCTATTATGGGGAGCTTTGATGTGGGTATTTTTTTGGCATTCAGAGCCAAATAGTTGGGTAACATATCTTGTCTCAGTATCTCTATTTGGTGTTTGTATGGGATTTATCGACGTATTTCGCACCATTAAGGCTCGAAAGCTTTTGGGTGAAACAAACTGGGAAACTTGGTGTCAGCAACACTATAAGTAAAGCGCCATAACAAGAAAATCAACGTGGACGTTTACTCGTGGCGCATTTTTCATAGAAACGCTGTGATTAAGGCGATTCAATCAGTTTGGGCTAGTAAACGCCCGTTATTTTAACGTTATCCCGTGTTCATAATGAATGTACTTTGCTTCGAGGTTTGGCTAGCTAAACTTGCTTTTCATAGTTGGTGATTTGTATCTGGTTTGGTCGTGATTGAAGCTTTATCGGTTTGTTTCTAAAGCGGGTTGGCGGCAAGCCGCGAAAGTGCGGAGCAAGGGCTAACAAGCAAATCAACGCGGACGTTTACTCGTGGCGCATTTTTCATAGAAACGCCGTGATTAAGGCGCTTCAATCAGTTTGGGCTAGTAAACGCCCGTTATTAGAACGTTATCCCATGTTCACAATGAATGTACTTTGCTTCGAGGTTTGGATAGCTAAACCTGTTTTTCATAGCTGATGATTTGTATCTGGTTTGGTCTTCGCTGAAGGTTTATCGGTTTGTGTCCAGTGTCGAAACGGTCACTGACGAATTTGAATTCAAAGCAAAGCTGTTGTTTCTTTGTTGTTTAAACAAGCAATTGTATCGACGTCTCGTGCAGTGGTTTGTTTCTAGAGCGGGTTGGCGGCAAGCCGCGGAAGTACGGAGCAAGGGCTAACAAGCAAATCAACGTGGACGTTTACTCGTGGCGCATTTTTCATAGAAATGCTGTGATTTAGGCGCTTCAATCAGTTTGGGCTAGTAAACGCCCGTTATTCGAACGTTATCCCATGTTCTCAATGAATGTACTTTGTTTCGAGGATTGGCGGGCTAAACTTGCTTTTCATAGCTGGTAATTTGTATCTGGTTTGGTCGTGATTGAAGCTTTATCGGTTTGTTTCTAAAGCGGGTTGGCGGCAAGCCGCGAAAGTACGGAGCAAGGGCTAACAAGCAAATCAACGCGGACGTTTACTCGTAGCGCATTTTTTCATAGAAACGCCGTGATTTAGGCGCTTCAATCAGTTTGGGCTAGTAAACGCCCGTTATTAGAACGTTATCCGTCTGTTCTTTTCGTGTTTAGAAAGCGATGTTTGGCTGGCCAGTTCCTCTCTCTGTCGCAGGCTGTATAATCTCAAAACCCTCCTCAAACCAATCCCATATTTGACGCAAAATCATGTAGTAATCTTTGCTAAGTTGAATTTAACGTCCTTGGTTTTATTGAGTGATTTTATCTTTAGGGTCGCAGTTGAATTCACAAAACGGTGCGTTTTTTGGGTGTTGGCGGCGAAGCCACGAAAGTAAGGTGCAAGGGCTAACAAGCAAATCAACGCGGACGTTTACTCGTGGCGCATTTTTACATAGAAACGCTGTGATTTGGGCGCTTCAATCAGTTTGGGCTAGTAAACGCCTGTTATTAGAACGTTATCCCGTGTTCATAATGAATGTACTTTGCTTCGAGGATTGAATAGCTAAACCTGCTTTTCATAGTTGGTAATTTGTATCTAGTTTGATCGTGACTGAAGCTTTATCTGTTTGTTTCTATAGCGGGTTGGCGGCAAGCCGCGAAAGTGCGGAGCAAAGGCTAACAAGCAAATCAACGTGGACGTTTACTCGTGGCGCATTTTCACATAGAAACGCTGTGACTTAGGCGCTTCAATCAGTTTGAGCTGGTAAACGCCCGTTATTAGAACGTTATGTGCTAGGCAGTAGTAATAATTAGGTTGGAAAAATGAAAAGCTTATTAGAGCATCGTGAAAATTTAAAAAATAATGTTCAAGCATATGAAGTAGATATTGAAAGGTGCTACGGCACAGTAGTTAAACACTTGAAAGATGCAGGCTATAAACGAATTACCTTAAATCGTGCAGAGTCAACAATAAAGCAGTTTGTTGACCTCATTTTTGAAGCTCAAGATCGTAAACCATTTTTTCATATTGAGTCCCTCTCAGGACTTCCTTACTGTTGGAACTCTCCATCTAAAAACGGCTGGGATATTGATTATATAAAATATGAGTGGGGGCATCTTCAGTCTCGAAATCAGAATGGTGATGCTGCGCATTGTGCCCAAAACTTGTGCTTACAATCAGCACGTTGCAATCAACATATTCAGAGTTCTATGAACGTAAATGAACTAAAAGAATATGGGGGTAAGTTAGAGCAAGTGATAGATCAAAATCTAAAGAATCGAGAAAAATTGTTTGCTTCAGATGAATGGAAAACTTTGTTAGTGGAACTGGAGCGTTGGAAGTAGGCACATAACAAAGCATTTAAGAGTGATTCCCAACGCTTGGCATTTTTCATTTCATCGTTGGGTTTCGTGTTTACGGTGGTTTGGTTAAGTTCCGTGGTTGCGTTGCTCACACCTTAATGCGGCGTTATCCCGTGTTCATAATGAATGTACTTTGATTCGAGGTTTGGATAGCTAAACCTGCTTTTCATAGCTGGTGATTTGTATCTGGTTTGGTCGTGATTAAAGCTTTGTCGGCTTGTTTCTAAAGCGGGTTGGCGGCAAGCCGCGGAAGTCCAGTGCAAGGGCTAACAAGCAAATCAACGCGGACGTTTACTCGTGGCGCATTTTTACATGGAAACGCTGTGATTCAGGTGTTTCAATCAGTTTGGGCTAGTAAACGCCCGTTATTAGAACGTTATCCAATAAATTGAGGTACTTATGAAAGTGAGGTTAATGGAAAAGTCTGATTTAAATGATACAGCAGAAGTACATAAATTAGCTTTCGTAAGACAGAAACAATCTTATGAATGGTTAGTGTGTAATTTCAATGCTTTCCCGCGAGTCTTGTGTTTTGTCGCTGAAGATAGCAATGGGATTATTGGTTATATTATTTGGACTCAGAAAAGTGGTTTTCGTCCTGAAGTCGTAATGGAAATTGAGCAATTAGCGGTTTCTCCTAACCACCAAAGAAAAGGTATTGGGCGCAGCTTAATCATGAACTCTTTACCATTAGTAAAAGCAAAATTGGCAGAGAATGACTCAGTATTAAAGCATGTGTTTGTTACAACGAGAGCCGACAATTTTGCTCAAGAATTGTATAAATCAACATTAGGCGCAGAAGTGGAAGCAACGATTACTAATCTATATTCTGCGGATGAAATATTAATGATTGCACGCAACGTTAGTTAATAAACATAACAATCGCATCAACACGATTTATTACATTCGGCGTTCTGGGTTTGCCCAGGGTTTCGTGATTAAGACAGTAAAATTCAGGTTGGTTTGCATGGTAATAAACGTGTTATGCCAGCGTTAAGCATAAAAATGAGTATATCTGAAACTAAAGCAGTTGAACTTGCTACTAATTTTATTAAAGAGCAAAGAAAGCAATCCGACATCCCTGTGGCTTACGAAACTGGGCTCGCCATCCTTAATCGCAGAAAACGCGGCATGTCGTGGATTACGATAGTTGAGGAGGGCCAAGAGTATTGGTCTGTATATTTTGACTTGGATAATGATGATCCTGCAGTAGCTACAAAGGATCCTAACCATATTGCAGTAATGGTTAGCACGCAGTCTGAGAATATCGAATGGTTATCATTGCTATGAAGATGCTTAACAAGTAGCTGCAGTTCGTTCCGGCCCTTCACGCATCCACCAGTAAGTCAAAGCATTATCCTTCAGTTCTTCTCAGTGTTTAGTTTGTGATGTTTGGCTAGACCGTTCCTCTCTTCGTCTTAGGTTGTTTAAACTCAAAACCTTCACCAAACCAATCCCAAACTCGATGCAAAATCATGTGGCTATCTTTGCTAAGTTGAATTCACAAAACGGTGCGTTTTTTGGGTGTTGGCGGCGAAGCCGCGAAAGTGTGGAGCAAGGGCTAACAAGCAAATCAACGCGGACGTTTACTCGTGGCGCATTTTTCATAGAAATACTGTGAATCAGGTGCTTCACTCAGCTTTGGCTAGTAAACGCCCGTTATTAGAACGTTATCCCGTGTTCATAATGAATGTACTTTGCTTCGAGGTTTGGATAGCAAAACCTGCTTTTCATAGCTAGTGATTTGTATCTGGTTTGGTCGTGATTGAAGCTTTATCGGTTTGTATCCAGCGTTTAAACCTTAGCTGGCCCAGTTGAATTCAAATCCAACATGTTGTTTCTTGGTTGTTTAAACAAACAACAGTGTCGAGGTCTCGAGCTTCGGTTTGTTTCTAGAGCGGGTTGGCGGCAAGCCGCGAAAGTGCGGAGCAAGGGCTAACAAGCAAATCAACGCGGACGTTTACTCGTGGCGCATTTTTCATAGAAACGCTGTGATTTAGGTGTTTCAAACAGTTTTGGCAAGTAAACGCCCGTTATTAGAACGTTATCCCGTGTTCATAATGAATGTACTTTGCTTCGAGGTTTGGCTAGCTAAACTTGCTTTCATAGTTGGTGATTTGTATCTGGTTTGGTCGTGATTGAAGCTCTATCGGTTTGTTTCTAAAGCGGGTTGGCGGCAAGCCGCGGAAGTGCGGAGCAAGGGCTAACAAGCAAATCAACGCGGACGTTTACTCGTGGCACATTTTTACATAGAAACGCTGTGACTTAGGCTTTTCAAACAGTTTGGGCTGGTAAACGCCCGTTATTAGAACGTTATACGCTGTGATTTTACTTACATGTAAGCCAGTGAGTTTGAAACTCAAACACGGTGGTTTTCTCAACAAAAAAGCGGTTTGGTTTTGGATCGCCGCTCACCATTGAAAGTGTTGCAAACAAGCCATCAATGGCCATAACAAATCAAGCATCCCAGGGCTGCTTGCAAAGGCAAAAGGCGAGGTGCGGCTAGTCAAAAAGTTTTGGTGGCAGCTTTATAACAAAGGTTTTCAAGGCGGACGCAAAACATCTCCGCAAATTTTTTTATATCAACTTATGGCGATTACGGTGGCTTTTTGGCGTAAAGCTAATGTTTTACGCCCCTTAAAACGACGTTATCCCGTGTTCATAATGAAGGTACTTTGATTCGAGGTTTGGATAGCTAAACCTGCTTTTCATCGCTGTTGATTTGTATCTGGTTTGGTCGTGATTGAAGCTCTATCGGTTTGTTTCTAAAGCGGGCTGGCGGCAAGCCGCGAAAGTACGGTGAAAGGGCTAACAAGCAAATCAACGCGGACGTTTACTCGTGGCGCATTTTTACATAGAAACGCTGTGATTTAGGCGCTTCAATCAGTTTGGGCTAGTAAACGCCCGTTATTAGAACGTTATCCCGTGTTCATAATGAATGCACTTTGCTTCGAGCTTTGGATAGCTAAACCTGCTTTTCATAGCGGGTGATTTGTATCTGGTTTGGCAGTGATTGAAACTTTATCGGTTTGTTTCTAAAGCGGGTTGGCGGTGAGCCGCGGAAGT
>NZ_JHZA01000011.1 GCF_000621165.1 Enterovibrio calviensis DSM 14347
TCCATGCCGAACTCAGTAGTGAAACGTAACAGCGCCGATGGTAGTGTGGGGTCTCCCCATGTGAGAGTAGGACATCGCCAGGCTTCAAATTCGTTTTCATCTTTTCAGAAAAAGATGAAGGCAAAAAAACAAAAAGCCCTGACCTGACGGTCAGGGCTTTTTTGCGTTTGAGCGAAAATATTCCGATAACGGTGTATGAGCATCCACCATGTCGGTGAGCTTTGGTTGAAGGCTTATAAGGACTCAACGAAGGAGTCATTAGGTTTTTTAGAAGCCGGTACCAACGAGTCCAAGACACAGCGAAAAACTGGCCTACATCGAGCGGCAAAACTAACTTTGCCACTTTGGTGCCTACAAAGCGTCTTTCCTCCCGTTTTTTAATGTTTGATACCGACAAGCCTAAGACTAACTTCTACACTGTCAGCACTTGTTAGCTGACAGGAATAAATCCATGCCATCACAACGTTCTAAACGATTGAGAAAGAAGCTGTACCTAGATGAGTTCGCGGTGTTTGGCTTTGTGATCAGTCTGAAGCTGAATACCGAAAACGATGAAGAATTGGATGCTTTTATCGAGTCTTTGGCCGATTTTGCAGAATCTCGCCATCTACTTGTTGCTGGAGGTGGTATGAGTGATATTGAGCTTGTTGTGGGCTCAGCGCTTCGATATGGCTCTGCGACAGCACAGGACAGGGAGTCAATCAAAGTATGGATTGACGATCGAAGTGAAGTTGAGCTTTTAGAGTTAGGTGAGCTTGTAGATTTGCATCAATTGGAACAGACAGACTAATCCCAAAATATTCACATATCTGTTTTTTAAGCTGAGATATTGAAGTGAGCCTTTCAATGAATGTTATTCATCTCTGACATCTATTGATGTGGGCTTATGGGTAAGAAGGCAGCTCAGTTGTGGTTGGGTAAACTCAACGGTAAAGCTGTGGAGAAGAGCGCGAAAAGTGCTTTCACGCTCATGGTTAGAAATAGCACTTAATCAGCTTTTAGGCGTGTTCGAACGGGCCATGTAAAGCGCATCGACGTATTCCCCATTTCGAAAAGCGTAATCCACAGCCCTGCCTTCCTGCTGAAATCCAAAGTTCTTATACAAGGCAATGGCGGCTTCATTGTCGCTATAAACGGTTAATTCGATTCGACGTAGATTCAACCAATTGTCGGCCAAATCTATCATGGTACTAAGTAATTTACTGGCAACGCCTTGTCCGGTGTGGTCATCATGCACAGCCATGCCGAATTCACCCACATGACGTCTGCGTGCGCGATGATTGGCTTCAAATCCCAACTGACCTACTATCTTCCCTTCTTCTTCCGCGACCAGGCAGTAGACGTCATCCGGTAGGTTACTGAGTCGTTTTTCCCACATAGCAAGTGAAGGTAATGGCATTTGTAGCGTGCCAGCTTGTGCTTTTGGACAGGCATAGAGCTGCTGGATAGCGGGAATATCGCGAGGTTCTAAAGGACGAACAGTTACAGGCATAGTCACTCCTTAGGTAACGCCAGAGGGACTTTTTATCATTGCTTGCAACTGACTGCTTAGCAAGCAGTTTTTAGGTTAGTAATGACTTACTTTTCTTACTCGAGATGAAGGTCGAGTGGCGTCTTGCTATCACGACCGCCGACTTCACGTGTTAGGCGTGGAACCAAGTAGCCAGAAACTTCCTTGATAAGCCCTGACATCAGTATTTTCGCATCTTCATCGGCAACTAGGAAATGCGCAGCTCCTTTCACTTTGTCCAGAACATGCAAGTAGTAAGGTAAGATACCTGCATCAAACAAACTGTTGCTCAGGTTTTTCAGCGCTTCGACAGAGTCATTCACGCCACGTAACAGCACACCTTGGTTTAAAAGGGTGACTCCGGCTCTTTTGAGCTTCACCATCGACGCACGTAACTCATCATCAATCTCATTGGCATGATTGATGTGAGTGACCAACACCACGGCAAGTCTCGATGATTCAAGCATGTGAGTAAGTGCTAACGTCACCCTTGATGGGATCACGACGGGCAGTCTCGAGTGAATACGCAAGCGCTTGATGTGAGGCACTGATTCTATCGCTTCAATTAGCCATTGCAGTTCATGATCTTTCGCCATGAGTGGATCCCCACCTGACAGAATAACTTCATCGACTTCAGGGTGATCTTGCAAATAGGCGATCGTTTCGCGCCACGTTTCTTTGCCGCCTTTGTTATCTTGATACGGGAAATGTCGACGGAAGCAGTATCGGCAATTGATCGCACACCCGCCTTTTACAATCATCAGAACGCGGTTTTTATACTTATGCAGTAAACCGGGAACATCGTTATCTTGTTCGTCTAGTGGGTCTGTTGTGAAACCGATGGCTTCCTCAAACTCTTCAATGACGGGCAAGACTTGACGTAAAAGTGGGTCGTCCGGGTTTCCTTTCTCCATTCTATCAATGAAACTTTGCGGCACACGTTGTGAGAACAAAGTGCGGGCTGAGAAGCCGGACATCCATTGTGTAGGCTCGATATCAAGCTGTTGCAGAAGAATTTGAGGATCTGAGACAGCATTTGCGATCTCTTTGAGCCACTTTTGCTCAACAGGCGATGCGTTTCGGGTTATTATGTCCGGCATTTATGACAACTTCGAAGATGTTAAGAGGATAGACATGGCGTCTTTTAGCACCAATGAATTCCGCGGTGGAATGAAAATTATGCTTGATAATGAACCTTGTGTCATTATCGAAAACGAGTTCGTTAAGCCTGGTAAAGGCCAAGCGTTCAACCGCGTAAAAATCCGCAAGCTGCTTTCTGGCAAAGTGCTGGAGAAGACATTCAAGTCAGGCGACTCAGTGGAAGCTGCTGACGTAATGGATCATGAACTAGACTACCTCTACACAGACGGTGAGTTCTGGCATTTCATGAACGCAGAATCTTTCGAGCAAATCGCAGCTGATGAAAAAGCAGTTAGCGATAACATCAAATGGCTGAAAGAGAATGACCGTTGCACGTTGACACTATGGAACGGTAACCCAATTGCAGTGACTCCGCCAAACTTTGTTGAGCTAGAAGTGACTGAAACTGATCCTGGTCTGAAAGGTGATACTGCTGGTACTGGCGGTAAGCCTGCAACATTGATCACGGGTGCTGTTGTTCGTGTACCTTTGTTCATTCAAATCGGTGAAGTGATCAAAGTGGATACTCGCTCTGGCGAATACGTAAGCCGCGTTAAGTAATCACTGTTCATCTGCTTTGCAGTAAAAAGGTCGCTCAGGCGGCCTTTTTTGTTGCTTCAAACGTCGAATGAATCCATCGAAGTGACTGCCTGTTTCAGAAACAAAAAAAGCACCCGAAGGTGCTTTTTTATTGCTTGTCGCAATTAAATCATAAAGACAAAAATTACTGACAATGCGCTAATCAAGAACGCCGCAGCGTAGCAAGCTACTTTACCGGCAACTCCGGTGTGGAATTTCAGGTCATGCATGCCGTGGTGCAAACGGTGCATTGCATGCCACATAGGTAGAGACAGCGTACCAATCGTAAACAGAGCACCGATGAAGCTAGTCACAAAGCCAGTGACTCGCTCGTAGCTTAATGCTTCTGCATCTAGCATGCCTAATGGCACCATGATGCCGAGAACCAAAATGGTCACAGGGGTAATCATTGCAAACCAAGAACCGCCAGCACCAAATAGGCCCCACCATACTGGTTCGTCAGAACGTTTTGGATTCAAATCGACCACGTTTTATCTCCTCACTTGTATGGTGTTAAACCACAAACAGAATAACGGCAGAAATCACCGCAACTGCTGCCCATTGAGTCAGCACAATGATTTTCTTATCAAGCTTCTTACCGCCAATACGGATTGGCATCACCTGCGGCATCATGCTGAAGAAGGTCTGCGCATGGAACAGGCTTCCGATCAGTGCCACGATATTGATCGCTATAACGACAGGGTTTGCCATGAAACTTAACCAGTTCTGCCAAGCACTTTCGCCAATGACCAAGCTACCTAGGCCAAAGGTTAGGAACAAGGTAAACAAAATCAGCGGCAATACAGTGGCTTCACGTAGCATATACATACGGTAGAAAGGGTGATCCTTCCACCAGGTACGCTTCATTTCACGAACGTAAGGTTTACGGTTAGACATCCTTAAGCCTCCACTTTCTTTGGTGAACCATCAGGTTTTAGCATGGCAATGACGAAGTCCTGAGAAGATACAATCTTGCCTTGGTTAACGGCCGCCGCTGGATCGACACTTTTCGGACAGACTTCTGAACAGTAACCGACAAAGGTACAACCCCATGCGCCGTTTTCACCATTGATCAGTGCCATGCGCTCGCTAGCACCATTGTCACGGCTATCAAGGTTGTAGCGGTGAGCCAAGGTCAGCGCGGCAGGGCCGATGAATTCTGGGTTCAGGCCAAACTGAGGGCAGGCTGCGTAACAAAGGCCGCAGTTGATACAACCCGCGAACTGCTTGTAGCGAGCCATTTGCTCAGGCGTTTGGTTATTTGCTCCATCTTCAGGCGTGCGGTCGTTGCCAATGATGTAAGGTTTGATCGCTTCAAGACGCTCAATAAATGGCGTCATATCAACGATCAAATCTTTCTCGATTGGGAAGTTCGCCAGTGGTTCAATGGTCACGCCATCAGGGTAATCACGCAGGAACGCTTTACATGCAAGCTTTGGTACATTGTTCACCATGATGCCGCAAGAGCCGCAGATTGCCATTCGGCAAGACCAACGGTAAGCGAGATGCTTGTCGAGATGGTCTTTGATGTAGCCTAGTGCATCCAATACTGACATTGTGTCGTCGAATGGCACGTTAAAGGTTTGCAGGCGAGGTTCATCATCTTTCGACGGATCGTAGCGAAGAATGCTGACTTTTTGAATGCGATTGTCTGACATTATGCCTGCTCCTTCTGTTGTTTTTCAGCCTTCTTAGCCGCAGCTTCCGCTTCTTCGGCAGCAGCACCATATAGGCGCGCCTTCGGCTGAGATTTCGTGATTTTCACGTCACCATATTTAATGGTTGGCGCAGCATCTGGGTTATAGAAAGCCAGTGAGTGTTTTAGGAAGTTCGCGTCATCGCGTTCAGTGCAGCCTTCGTCAAGGCGCTGGTGAGCACCACGAGATTCACGGCGCATCAGTGCTGAGTGAGCCATCGCTTCTGCCACTTCGAGGCCGTAGCCCACTTCAATGGCGTACAAAAGGTCGGTATTGAACACTTTTCCTTTGTCTTGAATGCTGATGCGCTTGTAACGCGCTTTTAGCTCAGTAAGCTTGTCGATGGTTTGTTGCATGAGATCTTCACGACGATAGATACCGCAGCCGGCTTCCATGGTGTGACCCATTTCAGTTCGGATATCAGACCAATTTTCATCGCCTTCTTGATTCATTAGTGCATCGATACGTGCTTCAACCGCAGCGATTTGACGGGCAATTTCCTCGTCATTCCAGCCAGTAAATTCAGCGGCACGCTCAACAGCACCTTCACCTGCGACGCGACCAAATACCACCAACTCAGCCAGCGAGTTTGAACCCAAACGGTTAGCGCCGTGTAGGCCGACAGACGAACACTCGCCCACAGCAAACAGACCTTTGATCGTGGTTTCGTTCTTACCGTTGGTTTCGATACCACCCATGGTGTAGTGCGCAGTAGGACGAATTGGGATTGGCTCTTTGGCTGGGTCAACGTTCACGTACGCTTTTGCCAATTCACAAATGAATGGCAGACGTTCATTGAGGTACTCTTCACCCAGATGGCGAAGGTCAAGCAGCACCACATCGCCCAGTGGGTGCTTAATGGTGTTGCCTTTTTGCTGTTCGTGCCAGAACGCTTGCGAGACTTTATCGCGAGGACCCAGCTCCATATACTTGTTCTTTGGCTGGCCAATCGGTGTTTCTGGGCCCATGCCATAGTCTTGAAGGTAACGGTAACCGTTTTTGTTAACGATAATACCGCCTTCACCACGACAACCTTCGGTCATCAGGATACCTGTGCCAGGTAGGCCTGTTGGGTGATATTGAACGAATTCCATATCACGTAGCGCAGCACCGTGACGGTATGCCATCGCCATGCCGTCGCCTGTGACGATGCCGCCGTTGGTGTTGCAGTTATAAACGCGGCCAGCACCACCCGTCGCCAAAATGACGGATTTGGCTTTAATGCAGACCAATTCGCCTTCTGACATATGAATGGCGATCAGGCCTTGCGCTTCACCGTCTACAACCAGCAAATCCACCACGAAGTATTCGTCTAGGCGCTTGATTTGTTTGTATTTGATAGATGTTTGGAAAAGCGTATGTAGCATATGAAAACCGGTTTTATCGGCTGCGAACCATGTACGCTCTACTTTCATACCGCCAAAACGACGAACGTTAACGTCACCGTTTTCTTTGCGGCTCCATGGGCAACCCCATTGTTCCAATTGGATCATCTCGCGAGTCGCATTCTCGACGAAATATTCCACAACATCCTGTTCACAAAGCCAGTCACCACCGCCAACGGTATCGTTGAAGTGGTTATCGAGGCTATCCTCATCCTTGATGACGGCGGCAGAGCCACCCTCAGCGGCCACCGTGTGGGAACGCATCGGGTATACCTTAGAAATCAGAGAGATTTCTAGTTCAGGGTTTGCTTCAGCTGCAGCAATAGCGGCACGAAGGCCAGCGCCGCCAGCGCCAATAACAGCGATATCTGTGGTAAATGTTTTCACAGCTATCCTCCGGAGGATTGTTAAAAAATAAGAGATGCAATCTATGCATCGAACTCAAAGCTGCCTCCATCTTAGTGAACTTGAATTCATCACAATTTGACCTGAAAGGGTATTTGTTCCGACTTTTCGGTGTTCTTTGGTGTTAAGCCACAGAAGTGTGATCTGGGTCGTTAGTGTAAGAAAACATGCATGTTAATGGTGGGTTACCTAGCCTTTTCGTATGTTTCTGACACGTAAAGAATGCATTGCTTCTAGGTTGGCTAACTCTTTATTTTAAAAGATATTTAATTGAGTGATGTTTGATGAAGATAAACAGCGTCTTTCAGTTTGAGGGGGCTTATCTCTTTGATTTGTCCAAGCGTGAGAAAACAACAGTTCAGCTTGATAGCAGAGAGCTTTCTATGAGAAGGCAGCAAGAGATACAATATGGCCAATCCCAATGAGAGAGAATGGTTCTATATGACTCCGCAGTGGCGTCCTACGTCTAATATCGAGACATTAAAAGCACGCGCAACCTTGATGCGTCATATCCGTCAGTTTTTTGCAGAGCGCGATGTCATGGAAGTAGACACACCCGCGATGAGTCAGGCTACGGTCACCGATATTCATTTGCATACATTCCGCACCGATTTTGTTGGCCCAGGTTTTGCGAAAGGTATACCGCTTTACTTGATGACGAGCCCTGAATTCCATATGAAACGTTTGTTGGCTGCTGGCAGTGGTGCTATCTATCAAATCAATAAAGCTTTCCGTAACGAAGAAGCGGGTCGTCACCACAATCCTGAATTTACCATGTTGGAGTGGTATCGCCCGGGGTTTGATCATCATGCATTGATGGATGAGATGGACACCTTGCTGCAACTCGTGATGGGTGTGGGGCAAGCAGAACGTATGACCTATCAAGATGCGTTTATCGCGGTGCTGGGAGTCTGTCCACTCGAAGGCACAATGGCACAGCTTAAATTGGCGGCAAGCACATTAGGGCTGTCAGATATCGCTGATCCTGAAGAAGACCGTGATACCCTGCTTCAACTATTGTTCAGCGTGGGTGTTGAACCCGAAATCGGGCAAACTGTTCCTGCCTTCGTGTATCACTTCCCTGCTTCACAAGCCGCATTAGCGAGAGTGTGTACGGACGATAAACGTGTTGCCGCGCGCTTTGAGGTTTACTTCAAAGGCATTGAATTGGCCAACGGTTTCTATGAACTGGACAATGCAGACGAACAGCTTGCACGTTTTGAAGCTGACAACCGAAAGCGTGAAAGCATGGGATTGAATGCCCAGCCTATCGATCACCATTTGATAGAAGCTATCAGACACGGTTTGCCAGATTGTTCGGGCGTAGCCTTGGGGGTTGACCGCCTGATCATGTTGGCGTTGGGCAAATCACATATTGATGATGTTATCGCTTTCCCTGTCGGGCGTGCCTAACGAAAAACGCCGCATTCAAATGCGGCGTTTTTGTGTTTTAGGGCAACAGAGGCACGTTAATGAACGCACCTAGCTCGTTACGATAAGCCCCGCGCCGGTGACAGCAAGCGCAGCCCCAATCCATGCACTGGGTGATGGACGCACTTTGGTGAATAGCCAAATGAGTGGAAGCACCATAACAGGTGTTGTTGAAGACAGCAGTGCTACCATGCCCACTTCTCCCCACTTCAGCGCGTACATAATCAGCGTCATACCGACGGCCATAGCAAGAAATCCGTTGACCACCACCATACCGAAAATACGCCAATTTATCGGGTTCACTGGTTGCGCCACACGTACTTGTAGCAGCACGAGTGTTCCGTGTGCGGCAAATGCTGCAATCATACGGACGGCGGAAGCGGCGATAGGGTCGACATTGCCCGTGAGGACGGGTTTAGCAATGACGCCGCCTAGCGACTGACATAGCGCTGCCGTTAAACCAAGGGCGATAGCGACGCCCAAGCTACCTTTCGTTTCTTCCCACTGATGTGCGTTTCCGCTTTGGCGGAAAAAGACGGCAATCATGACGCCGGAAAACACCAAGATAGCACCGAGAAGTCGTATGCCTTGCAGGGTTTCACCAAACAACCAGATACCCAGCAGTGCCGAGAACCCAGCATGACAGGAATACAAAAGGCCAGAGCGTCGCGGACCGATTCGATTCATGCAGCCAAATAGCGCAGTATCACCAATAAAAATACCGATCAGGCCAGATATGGCCATTGGCCACCATATGTCAGACGTGATAGTGGCCCATCCACCGGTGAATAGTGCCAGTAGAGTTAGCATGATCGACACACACGCCATACGCCAACGGCTGTAGGCAAAGCTACCTAAGTGACGAGCCGGCGTCACCGAAATTAGGCTGGAAATGCCCCAAAGAAAGGCGGCGGCAAGCGCTAGCCATTCATATCCCAAGAGAGTGTCCTCATAAGGTGCGAGCCAAAGTTCGCGTGGTTAAATTTGAAAAGGAGCGAGAGTGTATATGGACTTGGGATTTTGGGAAAGGCCAGACGGCCTTTCCGATCGGATGTTCTAATGTGCTAAATGGCAAAAGAACTCTAGGTGAGAATGAGCATCGCGGCGTAAACCATTACTAAACCTACCACACCTAAAATAACACCGACTTTGGCCATGTCTTTGCTTTCAATTAAACCCGTCGAGTATGCCAAGCTGTTCGGTGGTGTAGATACTGGCAATATCATGCCAAGCGAAGCGGAAAACGCGACCACAACCAATAGTCCTTGAATACCCCCAACCGTGGAGAGGCTTTGCATGGATGTTGCTACGGCTGCTGCAATCGGCATAAGAAGGTTCGCTGTCGCAGTGTTCGACATGAAGTTTGCCATCAGCCAGCAAATTAGGGATAGGGTTAGAACGACCGCAACGGGAGATAGGGTGTCGTAGTCAACGGCGTGTGCGAGTGCGACGGCCAATCCTGTTTTGTCCAGCGCTAAACCTATGGCGATACCGCCGGCGACGAGCCATAAAACATCCCAATTGATGAGCTTTAATTCTTCTTTACCCATGATGCCAGTAAGAGTGAATACGGCCAGTGGAACAATCGATACCACATACGTGTTCATGCCATGCAGGCTGGTGGTCATCCACAGCAGTATGGTTACGGCGAACGTGGTGTAAACCGTGTATGCACGCCAGCTTTTTTGGAATTTCCCTTCTAATTTTAGCGTCATTTCTTGTTTGTTGGCGGGGTAGAGGGCTTGCAGCAGCCACCAAGCGAACGCCAATTGAACGACCACAAAGGGTAAACCCATGGCCATCCAGTCTAAAAAGCTAATGGCGTTTTCCCCCGTAAGGTACTGCAAGGCAATGGCGTTGGGCGGTGTGCCTATTGGTGTTGCAATGCCGCCAGTGTTTGCGGCGATAGGAATGCATAGCACCAACGCTTTGATTCCCGTGTCCCCTTTCGGTACGGAAGCCACAATCGGTGCCAGCAGTGCCAACATCATCACGGTAGTTGCCGTGTTGGACATAAACATCGAAAACACCGCAGTGATCAGCATCAGTCCTAACATGATAAAACGCGGTTGATTGCCGAAGGGCTTGAGAAGCACGCGAGCGAGGTTGTTGTCTAAATCGTATTTTGATGCGGCAATCGCAAGGGAAAAGCCCCCCATGAAAAGGATGATGATCGGTGAGGAAAAGGCGCTGAAGATATCTGTATATGCGATGAGTTCTCCCAACTCATGCCCCGACGTCGTGCCACGGAATACATTGAGCCCCTTGTCGGAAATCATGATCAATTCGAGAGCGATGATGAGAATCGATGTGGCGAAAACGGGAACGGGCTCGAGCACCCAAAGCAGTGCGGCCAGTAAGAAAATGGCAAGCAGGCGATGCTGAATGACAGTTAGGTCGTCGAGAGGTATCCAGTCGATAGGCATGAGAAGAACGCCGAGCGGGATACCAAAGGCAATAACAAATTTGAAGAGAACCGAACGAGAGACTGTTGGCATAAGGTTGATCCCATCCTCTTTGAATAAAGTGGTGGCATCAATTCGCTTTTAATTCATTAAGTTGGATGCCACTGTGCTAACAACAGCATACGGGCGCAGACAGAAAATACTCTGTGTTCTGATAATATTTGTGCACAAAAAAAGGGCAATAATGCCCTTTTCGTCACAGATCGTAACTTTGCCGCTAAACGGTTTCGGTTTCGCTCTGTTCTTGATTGTGTGCCGCGACTTTTTGATGAGCGTAGCTCTCGCCCATACGAGTTGGCTTACCAGCAACAATGCTCTCGTCAAAGGTGATCGCGCCTTTCGGGAACAAGTTGATCACAGTTGACCCCAATTTGAAGCGACCCATTTCTGCGCCTTTCTGAATGGTAACAGATTGATCGCCTTCGGCTGGGTAATCCCAGCGACGAATGCTTTGACCTGTTGGCGGCGTGATGGTGCCTGCCCACGTGGTTTCAATGCTGCCTACAATGGTTGCGCCAACAAGCACTTGTGCCAGTGGTCCAAATGCGGTGTCAAAAATACATACGACACGCTCGTTACGTGCAAATAGATTTGGCACGTTTTCAGCGGTGAGTGGGTTAACCGAAAATAGGTCGCCCGGTACATAAATCATTTGGCGGAGTGTTCCGTCGCATGGCATATGAACACGGTGATAGTCACGCGGAGACAAGTACAGCGTCGCAAAATCACCATCAGCAAATTCTTCAGCCAACATTGCGTCGCCACCTAGCAATTCACACGCATCAAAGGTGTGGCCTTTTGCTTGGATCAGTCGGCCTTGCTCGATAGGACCGGCTTGGCTGACACAAGCGTCAGCAGGGTGGCTAATGATGTTTGCAGCATCATTGATTGGGCGAGCACCGTCTTTCAACTCGCGCACAAAGAAATCGTTGAACGTTGGGTAGCTCGCTGGATCTGGATTTTTAGCTTCACCCATTTCAACCTTGTATTGACGTACAAACCATTTGATCACAGCGGTCGTCAAAAAGCCGGCTTTCGCAGCGGCAAGTTTCCCAACAAGGCGGGTTAGTAGATGTTTTGGCATACAATACTGCAAACCAATTTTCAAATCGTTAGACACAGTGGTTATTCCTAACTCGTCGAATGCCTTAGAGAAATTCCAAAGGCCGAAATGTAAAAAGCGGCCTAGTTTACAAAATTAACAGGCCGCTAACCAGATGGAGGGGGAAAATCGATGAACGATCAGTTTTCTTTATTGCGTGAAAACTGTCGATTTGCCTTCATTTCAGACATGCTATCGATGATCTTGTGGTAACTGTCAAAGCGTTCGGTACTGATCTTACCTTCTTCGACCGCGTCTCGGATCAAGCAACCTGGATCGTCTTTGTGTTTGCAATCGCGGAATTTACAACCGCCAATGTAATCACGAAACTCTTTGAAACCTAACGTGACTTGTTCTGGCTCTAAGTGCCAAAGTCCGAACTCACGTACCCCTGGGCTATCAATAAGATCGCCGCCATCAGGGAAGTGATAAAGGCGCGCAGTGGTGGTGGTGTGCTGGCCAAGCCCTGAGTTTTCAGACACTTCGCACGTCTCCGCATTCACTTCAGGAAGCAGTACGTTAACCAAGCTTGATTTACCAACACCTGATTGGCCGACAAAAATACTGGTCACGTCAGCAAGCTTTGCTTTTAACGCCGCCATGCCTTCACCCGTTTTCTGGCTCACCATCATGACGTCGTAGCCAATCTGGTGATAAATCGCGAGCATATTTTTTACGATCTCGATACCATTTTCGTCGAGCAGATCGATTTTATTGATCACGATTAGAGGCTTGAAATCAACCTGTTCGGTAGCAATCAAGTAACGGTCTATAATGTCGGTAGACAGTTCGGGTAAAATTGCAGAAACGATCACAACTTGATCGATATTGGCTGCGACTGGTTTTACACCGTCATAGTAATCTGGGCGAGTAAGCACTGAGTGACGTTCGTGGACAGCTTCCACTACGCCAGCAATGCCTTGCAATGTTTTTACGCCAGGACGCCAGACGACAGTATCTCCAGTCACCAAGCTTTCGATTGAGCGGCGAAGGTTACAGCGTTGAACAGCACCGGTTTGAAGATCTTCAATATCGGCGTGTTGTCCAAAACGAGTGATCACGACCCCTTCACGGGCTGATTCCAGTAAGGACTCATCCCACTGGACATCCTTTTGCTGACGATCAATTCGTTTGTTTTGGTTTGTCCGTACTCGGCGCAGTTGGCCTTTTGTGAGATTTTTCTTTTTTGCCACGAGAATGTCGCTAGTTTAGTTGGCTTTCAAGTCAGGCTAAGTAT
Organism: Enterovibrio calviensis DSM 14347; assembly: GCF_000621165.1. Lineage (GTDB taxonomy): Bacteria > Pseudomonadota > Gammaproteobacteria > Enterobacterales > Vibrionaceae > Enterovibrio > Enterovibrio calviensis. The sequence continues at coordinate 12,952 of NZ_JHZA01000011.1, forward strand.
GATACATGGTTTATTTGTAAAATAGGCAATTTGGATGTCTTTCAGCGATAAGAATTTAATCTGGATTGATCTTGAGATGACAGGGCTTGATCCGCAAGTTCACAAAGTCATTGAGATCGCTACCGTTGTTACAGATGCTGAACTTAACGTTTTGGCTGAAGGGCCCGTCATAGCCATCAATCAATCTGACGATGAATTGGCAATAATGGATGAGTGGTGCACAAACACGCATACTCGCAGTGGGCTGGTGGATCGTGTCAAAGCGAGCACAATGAATGAAGAGCAAGCAATCAAAGAAACGATCGCGTTCCTTAAAGATTGGGTGCCAGCAGGCGTTTCGCCGATCTGTGGTAATAGCGTCGGGCAAGATCGTCGCTTCCTTTACCAGCATATGCCTGAACTAGAACGCTTCTTTCACTACCGCACCGTCGACGTCAGTACCATTAAAGAGTTGGTCCGACGCTGGCAGCCAGATCTTCTGACTGGCTTCCAAAAACAAGGTACTCATTTGGCAATGGATGATATCCGAGAGTCAATTGAAGAACTTCGCTACTACAGAAGTAAGATCTTTACGATCTGATGCCAAAATAAGCGATACGAAGAAATTTCAAAATTTATGAGTTTAGAGGCTTGCATCCCTGATTTTTCTTCGTATAATTCGCAGCCCTGACAGAGACAAATGTCTTTGATTAAGCGACACTAGCTCAGCTGGTAGAGCGCAACCTTGCCAAGGTTGAGGTCACGAGTTCGAACCTCGTGTGTCGCTCCACTTCTCTTGTGGAACAGGACGCTATCGATTTATCGACAGCAGATCATGCAAATTTTGCGGGTCACTAGAAACAAAGATCACTTGATGATCATGAAGGATCTTTGCGACACTAGCTCAGCTGGTAGAGCGCAACCTTGCCAAGGTTGAGGTCACGAGTTCGAACCTCGTGTGTCGCTCCAATTTCTTTTAAATTGAGAGAAAGCACTTTTGATTCGTCAGTAAGTGTAGAAAAAAGCCCGATGTAAATCGGCACTGTGATGCGATACTCGCTCAAGCTAATAGAGCGCAACCTTGCTAAGGTTGAGGTCACGCCTAATCCTTGAAGATCGGGAACCTCGTGTGTCGCTCCAAACTCTTTCGATACGTCGGAAGTGCGAAACGCAAGTTACCTTGTAATTCGCTTCAGAAATTGCCGAAATCATTCGGACGCTCTTTAATGCGACACTAGCTCAGCTGGTAGAGCGCAACCTTGCCAAGGTTGAGGTCACGAGTTCGAACCTCGTGTGTCGCTCCAAATTTCTTGCAGTCAATCATCTGCAAGCACCAACACTTCGCATAACACGTACCAGTTATATTAGGGTACCGCGAGTCGTTGTCTTTAATGCTGTGAAGCATTATCTCGGGGCAAGGTCTAGCCCATAAAATCTGAATGCTATGCAAATCCTGTATGCCACTGACGCATATCGGTGTATTTCAATGTTTCTCACAGAGTTATCCACAGCAGCCAAGTTGTGGGTAAAGCCGTTGATGAAACTATGAAGATGTGACCTTTCTCAGAATTTGCTGTTCGTTAGGTGATCGGTGGATAACTGAGGGCTGTGTATGTTTTGTTTTTTAACTGCATGGTTTTATTGGTTTTTATTGTCGGAGATGTGATTTTTTCAAAAGCTTATCCCCAATATTGTCACCTACCGTGATATGACGCGGGAATTATTCACAGAGTGTGTTTAACTTTGTCGATATGCACTGTTTTATGGCGTACTGAAAATGTTTTCCACATTGCGCAGCAGAAGTGAACCTATGTCTTATTTCTGCATCTTCACCTGTTGATGAAGAGGACATCCATTAAGATTTGCACTATTTATGCATCTCGGGATAAGCCTTTCTGAACAATTCTGACTAACCGTTTTGTTGAAGCAGGTAGCACACTCACCTCGGTTTCCTTCCTACGCTCAATCTGTTGAGTGATGGCCCAATTTAAGTGTTCATCAAGCATAGCAGAGAAATTTTTGGCTGCCTGCAAAAGCTCAATGATCTCTGGGTCATAAGGCGCATTCCCCATCGCGACAGACAGGTTTCTGCGCCATTTTTCGTGGCCTATACGGCGAATAGCCGACCCTTCAGTTTCTTTCAAAAATGTTGATTCATCCCAACTGAATAACGTCTTCAATGATTGCTGAACCAAACTTGAGCGGCCATGAAAGTCAGACTCTTGTGTGAGTTCCGCTTCACGGTTGTAGGGACAGACCAATTGGCAATCATCACAGCCATAAATTCGGTTACCCATAGGGCGGCGAAACTCTTCAGGGATTGGGCCATCAAGCTCGATGGTGAGGTAGGAAATACAACGGCGTGCATCAACGACAGTCTCTCCAACAATCGCGTCGGTAGGGCATGACGTGATACAGGCTACGCATTTGCCGCACTGATTCTCAACTGGCTTATCAATGGGCAACGGCAGGTCAATGAGCAGTTCTCCGAGGAAAAACCACGAACCTGCTTCTTGGCTAAGTAATAGCGAATGCTTTCCTGTCCAACCGAGTCCTGCTTTTTCTGCCAGTGGTCTTTCAAGTACAGGAGCGGAATCGACAAAAGGTCGATAGCCAAAGTCGCCAACTTCTTGCGATATGCGATCGCCCAACTTCTTGAGTCGATTTCTGATTAGCTTGTGGTAATCACGACCGAGTGCGTAGCGACTGATATAAGCGAGAGATGGGTCGTCGAGTGTTTTGGCGAATCCTGCATTGGGAGGCAAGTAGTCCATACGCGCACTGATCACACGAATGGTGCCTTCAACCAACTCTTGTGGGCGCGCCCGCATCATGCCGTGGCGTGCCATCCAGTCCATCTCACCGTGGTAACCCGCGTCTAACCATCGCTGAAGTTGTTCTTCATGCTGACGGAGATCGATATCGGTGATACCGATATGCTGAAAACCTAGTTCGCGACCCCATTGCCTGATATTTTCAGCAAGCAGGTCAAAATTAATCGATGATGAAGATCGAGAGTTAGGCATAAAGATCAGGATGGATGGCTGAAGATGGCGGCAAGTTTACCACAATCCCTTTACCGATCGGATCAGGTTAAGCGCGGAGAGCGTAAGATCGCATCGGATCTTGGTGTCGAAATGTACGATCTTATGGAGCGAGCAGGCTTAGCGGCGTTTGGCTTACTTCGACTGCGTTGGCCTGAAGCGAAAAAGATCCTGATCACTTGTGGCAGTGGCAACAATGGTGGCGATGGTTATGTTATTGGTCGCTTGGCACTAGAGGCGGGGCTACATGTTGTGCTGTGGTCTGCGCGTGATCCTGAGACATTGATGGGTGATGTGCGTACCGCGAAACAAGCGTTCGTGGCGCAAGGTGGCGCCATATTATCTGCCGAATTGCCATCAGGGCCGTTTGATGTGATCGTCGATGCGCTGTTTGGCACGGGGCTCTCTAGATCGGTGAAAGGTAAATACCGAGATGCGATTGATTACATAAATGCCTCTTTATTGCCTGTGCTTGCTATTGATATTCCTAGTGGACTGCATGCCGATACTGGCTGTGTTTTTGGTCGTGCAATCAAGGCGGACTGCACCATTACCTTTGTAGCGTTGAAGCAAGGACTATTCACAGGGAAAGCCGCCGATCATTGTGGCCACATTGTTTTTGATGGTCTGGGTATTTATGAGGCGTTTGAAGCGCATATCCCTACTTCGGTTACACTGCTTGGTGCTCAGCGACTAAAGAATTTACAGCCAGTTCGCCAGATTAGCGTGCATAAAGGGCAGTGCGGTCGTTTACTTTGTATTGGTGGCCAGCAAGGCATGGGGGGCGCGATCATCTTATGTGGACAGGCGGCATTGCGAACTGGGGCGGGTTTAGTGGCACTGTTGACTGATAAAACGCACATCAACGCCGTTTTAGCCCGCCAGCCTGAGTTAATGATCCGTCAGTGGCGAAAAGAAGATGGCGTTCAAGCGCTTTCATCAGTGATACATTGGGCAGATGTGCTTGCACTTGGGCCTGGGTTAGGCCAATCAGCATGGGCGCGTACTTTATTTGATGCTGCATTAGCCAGTCAGTTGCCGATGGTGGTGGATGCTGATGCACTCAACCTGCTCTCGCAGTTCCCGCACCACTATGACCATTGGGTGCTAACGCCTCATCCGGGAGAAGCGGCAAGATTATTAGATCTCACAGTAGAAGAAATTGAACGGGATCGGTTTTCTGCCGTCAAAGAAATACATAATCGCTACGGTGGCGTGGTGGTGCTTAAAGGTGCAGGCACAATCGTTTATGATGGTACGCATTGTTCGGTGATTCATGCTGGTAACCCCGGTATGGCATCGGGAGGCATGGGGGATGTGTTAACTGGCGTGATAGCGTCTTGTTTAGCGCAAACTCAATCGGCTAAAGAGGCGGCAAGGTTTGGTACGCTCTTGCACAGCTACGCAGCGGATATTGCTGCGCAGAATGGAATGCGGGGGCTGTTAGCCAGCGACTTGCTCCCTTTGCTGGGAAACAACATAGAATAAATGCAGATTTGACGGCGAATGACCGTCAGGCAATAAAGCAGTGAGAAACATGACAATAACTTTTAATACTGAGCTTGCTGATGAGCAAGCAACAGTGGCGTTGGGTGCGGCACTCGCAGCGGCGTGTTCACAACAAACCACCATCTATCTGCATGGGGATTTAGGAGCCGGTAAAACCACGTTTTCTCGCGGTTTTATTCAATCTCTTGGTCATAGCGGCAATGTGAAAAGCCCAACTTATACCTTGGTTGAGCCCTATCAACTCGCCTCATGGCAGGTTTATCACTTCGATCTTTACCGTTTGGCTGATCCCGAAGAACTCGAATTCATGGGGATCCGTGATTACTTCACACCTGACGCACTTTGTTTGGTTGAATGGCCGGAAAAAGGTGAAGGCATGTTGCCAGAACCTGATCTCGATATCACACTGAAATATAACGGTGAACAACGCACGGTGCAGATCATAGCAAATACTGCAATCGGCGAAACCCTGATTGATAGTTTGGAGTGGAAATAGAGTTATGCGTTGGCGGGGTGTGTTAGTAGGGATCATCGTATGGTTGGGGCTCGTAACCTCAGCGTGGGCAAATTCACTTGAAAATGTGCGTATTTGGCCAGCACCTGATGAAACTCGCGTGGTAATGGATATGGCGAATGAGCCGTCCTACACCTTTTTCACCCTCACCAAGCCTAACCGCCTTGTGGTCGATCTTAAAGATACATCTTTGGGCATGAAACTCCCCAAGGCGGTTAAAGACAGCAAAATCCTCACCAAGATACGCAAAAGTAATCCTGCGCAGAAAGGGGATTACCGTCTTGTGTTTGAGCTGAAAAATAAAAGCCTTCCACGTATTTTTGCTCTCGCACCTGGCGGAGAATATGGGCATCGCCTAGTTATCGATTTACCACACAGTGCAAAACCTGCTGCTGTTAAGCCTGCAGTAAAAAAAACTCAGCCGACAGAAGCACAAGCAGCACTGCCGTTTGGCACTGACGATATTATTATCGCGCTTGACCCTGGCCACGGCGGTAACGACCCCGGTGCAATTGGACCGAGACGTAAATACGAAAAGCACGTCACCCTTTCTATCGCCCGCCGTGTGGCGAAAAAGATCAATGCAACGCCGGGACTGAAAGCGGTGCTCACGCGAAATGGTGATTATTTTGTAGATTTGAATAAACGTTCTGAGATTGCGCGTAAGCACGGTGCTCACTTATTGGTTTCTATCCATGCGGATGGTTTTCATAAGCCCCAACCTAATGGTGCGTCGGTATGGGTACTGTCTCGTCGCCGTGCAAACAGTGAAATCGGTCGTTGGATTGAAAAACACGAAGAGCAATCGAACTTGCTTGGTGGTGGCGCACTGTTAGATGACAACGAAGATGAATACCTCAGCCGTGCGGTTTTAGATCTGCAATTTAGCAACTCGCAAAAAGAAGGCTTTGACGTTGCGACCCGAATACTCAAAGAAATGGGTAAAGTAACGAAACTGCATAAATCTAGCCCAGAGCATGCCAGCCTTGCGGTACTTAAATCGCCAGATATTCCTTCGTTGTTGGTGGAAGCCGGTTTCATTACGAACCCAAGAGAAGAGCAACTACTGCTGAGTTCGGGGCATCAACAAAAAATCGCCAATGCGGTATTTAAAGGGGTGCTGACCTACTTCGAGGATTTTCCGCCAGATGGCACCTTGATAGCGGCGCGCAAGAACGGCATAAAACACAAAGTAACAACTGGCCAATCGCTGTCGGTTATCGCCAAGAAATACGGCAGTTCTGTGTCTGCGATTAAAGCGGCGAATGGGCTCAAATCAACGTCATTGCGCATCGGTCAGGTGTTGACTGTGCCTGATGTGAACGTGACGGCATTGTCATCACAATCATCCAGTACGGCATCAGCGTCTAAAACGATGTCGCAAGCAACATCGAGAACCGTCACCAAAGTTCATACCGTGGGACGCGGAGAGTTCTTGGGTAAGATCGCTGCAAACTATGGCGTCACGATTGCCAGTATCCGTAGTGCCAATAAGCTGCGTTCTGATGAGTTAGCCATTGGCCAAAAGTTGAAAATTGTCGGTATTAAGCCAAAGAAAAAACAGCACAAAGTGAAGCGTGGAGAGTATCTGGGTAAAATCGCCAGTAACTACGGTGTGACGATAGACAGTATTCGCAATGCCAACAAGTTACGTTCAGATCAGCTGGCGGTTGGTCAAACCTTGATAATCCCCGGGAGCTAGTCATGGCCATTCAGATATTACCTGCTCGTCTGGCTAACCAGATAGCAGCGGGCGAAGTTGTTGAGCGGCCTGCTTCCGTGGTCAAAGAGTTGGTTGAAAACAGTATTGATGCGGGCGCTACCCGTATTGATGTCGACATCGAAAAAGGCGGCAGCAAGTTAATCCGCATCCGTGATAACGGTTCGGGCATCAATAAAGACGAACTAGAGTTGGCACTGAGTCGCCATGCGACATCAAAGATCACCTGCCTTGATGATTTGGAAGCCATTATCAGCTTGGGGTTTCGTGGTGAGGCATTGGCGAGTATTAGCTCGGTTTCTCGTCTGACGCTAACATCTCGCACACAAGCGCAAACGGAAGCGTGGTCAGCCTATGCTGAAGGGCGGGATATGGCTGTTCAGGTAAAACCTGCTGCGCATCCAATTGGCACCACGGTTGAAGTGGTCGACTTGTTTTTTAACACACCAGCTCGCCGTAAATTTCTCCGCACCGATAAAACCGAATTTGGTCATATCGATGAGTTGCTTAAGCGCATTGCGTTGAGCCGTTTCGATGTGGCGATCACCTTAAGACATAACGGTACTGTGGTTCGCCAATATCGAGCCGCAGACAATGACAGCCAGCGCGAACGTCGTCTTGCCGCCGTGTGCGGTAGCGGGTTTGTGAAAACGGCCGTAGAGGTGAGTCTTGAACACCAAGGGTTAACCCTACGCGGTTGGATTTGTACTCCGGACGGTGCACGAGCACAAAATGACATTCAGCATTGCTTTGTGAATCAACGGATGATGAAAGATAAGCTCATCAATCATGCGATTCGACAAGGCTACGAAGCATCACTTCGCCCTGATCAGTTTGCAGCTTATGTCCTCTATATTGACATCGACCCGCATCAAGTCGATGTAAACGTGCATCCCGCCAAACATGAAGTGCGTTTCCACCAAGCTCGATTGGTGCATGACTTTATCTACCAAGCTGTTGCTGATGCACTGATGCAGGTAGCAGAAGCACAAATACCAGAGATGGCACCTTCGTCTGAATATGCAGGTGATGAAGCGACGTCGGCTCACGCTGATTCCTCCTCCAGTGCCGATGATCATTCTCGTGCATCGCGTCATGGATCATCATCCGCAGAGCCTCGCGGGTTCGCGTCGTCGGGATCGGCAAGTGCGCATGCCGCAACAGACTATTCTGAATCTTCAACAACAGCATGGCGACCACAGCCCGAAACGGCAGGAAAAAGTCGTGAGCAATATTCATCAAGCAATGAATCTACTGGGCGACCATCTGCACGCGGTGCTAGCGCGGCCTCTTTTAGTGAGGCGCCTCCATCGCAACGCGAGCAGCGGGCATATAAAGAACTGATGACAACGCCTGTTGTGCCTGCTCAGGCGTTAGCCGAAGCCCCGAGAGCATTTTCGACAACACCAATTTCTCCTGCACCTATTGCTTCAACACCCATATCAGTAGGGCATGTCGACAAGGGGCTAGGCAAAGCATTGGCAGTGGTTTCATCAAAGTATTTACTGCTCCAACGCATTGACGGGTTTGCATTATTAGATTTAGATGCTGCGGCTTATTTGGCAGTGTTAGGGCAGATGCAAACCGCATCGTCAGAAGGATTGAAAGCGCAGCCATTGCTGATCCCTCAGGCGTTGCCTGCATCCGCTGAGGAAATTGCATTGTTAGCGCAACACGAGGACTTGCTCCAACAATTTGGTATCGTGATCCGGAAAAAATCCGCCACGCAAGTCATGGTGATGGCGGTCTGTCAGGCGCTGCGAAAGCACAATTTACAACACTTTGTTCCTGCACTTTTGGCTGTTCTAGCGAATAACGAGGAGCAAGCCTCGATTTCTGTGGACCAACTGGCCGACTGGCTCGCAACGCAAGCGACGCAAAAAACAGACGCCTATGGGTTGTCACAAGCGATTACACTGATCACTGACTTAGAACACTGTTGGCAGGATAAGCTAGCAGGGTATTTTTCAACGTTGTTACGTCCGGTTGACGTGGCAGCGGCAATAGAAGCATTCAAACATGACTAACGCTTTGCCCAAGGCAATCTTTTTAATGGGTCCGACAGCATCGGGCAAAACAGCGCTAGCCATTGCGCTAAGGCAACAATTTCCCGTCGATATTATTAGTGTCGACAGCGCGCTGATTTACCGAGATATGAATATAGGTACAGCGAAACCGGATGAGCAAGAGCTCGCGCTAGCGCCACATCGATTAATTGATATTCGCGATCCTTCAGAGGCTTACTCAGCCGCAGATTTTCGTGAAGATGCTCTGAAGGAAATGGCGGATATTGTCGCAAAAGGGAGAATTCCGCTTTTAGTTGGTGGTACGATGCTCTACTTCAAAGCATTATTGGAAGGTTTGTCGCCTTTGCCCCCTGCGGATCAATCGATCCGAGCTACTATTGAGCAGGAAGCGCAAACACGAGGCTGGCAGTCGCTGCATGATGAGTTGTGCCGTATAGATCCTGTCGCAGGAGCGAGGATTCATCCGAATGATCCTCAGCGATTGTCGAGAGCGCTGGAAGTTTTTCGTATTTCGGGTAAAACTCTGACTGAGTTGACCGAAACCAAAGGTGAACCATTGCCATATGAGGTTCACCAGTTTGCTATAGCCCCTAAGGAAAGGGGAGACCTGCATCGCCGAATCGAGTTACGTTTCCAAATGATGATGGAAGCGGGCTTTGAAGAGGAGGTTCGTGCGCTTTATGAACGTGGTGATCTGAATCCAGATCTACCGTCGATCAGATGCGTAGGGTACCGACAGATGTGGGATTATTTGGCGGGTAGCTGCTCTATTGATGATGCAGTTTATCGCGGTGTGTGTGCCACCCGTCAGTTAGCCAAGCGTCAAATTACCTGGCTTCGTAGCTGGGATAATTTGACATGGCTTGATAGCGACGACGTGCCGTTATCGTTACAAACAGTCACAAAGTGTTTAACCTGATCACAGATTGAGCAGGGTATACTGGGATTGTTGTCAGCGGCGTTGTTGATCTTTTTGTTGCTAATACAACTACAAACCAATAAGGAAAATTAAAAATGGCTAAGGGGCAATCTCTACAAGACCCATTTCTCAATGCACTGCGTCGTGAACGTGTGCCTGTTTCCATTTACTTGGTAAACGGCATCAAGCTTCAGGGCCAGATTGAATCTTTTGACCAGTTCGTGATCCTGCTGAAAAATACCGTCAACCAAATGGTGTACAAGCATGCGATTTCTACCGTGGTCCCAGCTCGCCCAGTGAATCATCATCATAACAATCCTACTGACCGCCCAGCAGGCGAACGTCAGCAAGATAAGACTGAGGAGTAACAATCCTTTGGTAAGGAGTTGATCGCTTGTTTGACCGTTATGAAGCCGGTGAACAGGCTGTTTTAGTTCATATCAACTTTACTCAACAAGGTGAATGGGAAGATCTCAGCGAGCTAGAATTGCTGGTATCGTCTGCGGGGGTGACACGGTTACAGACAATTACTGGCAGCCGTCAATCCCCGCATTCCAAATACTTCGTTGGTGAAGGCAAAGCCCTCGAAATCGCAGATGCTGTCCGGATGACCGGCGCGGAGATCGTCATATTCAACCATGCGCTATCACCTGCGCAGGAACGAAACCTCGAGCGATTAATTCAATGTCGTGTGCTTGATCGCACGGGTCTTATTCTCGATATCTTTGCACAACGCGCCCGTACCCACGAAGGTAAGCTGCAGGTAGAACTTGCGCAGCTTCGTCACCTGTCAACCCGACTCATTCGCGGCTGGACGCACCTAGAGCGCCAAAAAGGCGGTATTGGTTTGCGTGGGCCAGGTGAAAGTCAGTTAGAGACTGACCGTCGTTTGTTACGTGATCGTGTTAAAGCTATTTTGCGTAGACTTGAGAAGGTAGCCAAACAGCGAGAACAGGGACGACGAGCGAGAAATCGTGCTGAAGTGCCTACGGTGTCGCTGGTGGGTTATACCAATGCGGGTAAATCGACCTTATTTAACCGCATCACGGAAGCCGGTGTGTATGCAGCCGATCAGCTGTTTGCAACACTCGATCCGACTTTGCGGAAGATTGAGGTGGATGATGTTGGTGACGTTATTTTGGCCGATACGGTTGGGTTTATTCGTCATCTCCCCCATGATCTAGTTGCGGCATTTAAAGCTACGTTGAAAGAAACGCAAGAAGCGACGTTATTGCTTCACGTGATTGATGCGAGTGATGAGCGCTTTCGGGAGAACATTGATGCTGTCAATGAAGTACTGGAAGAGATCGATGCAAATGAAGTCCCTACCTTGTTGGTGATGAACAAAATCGACAACATGGAAGACGCATTGCCGCGAATCGAGCGTGATGAAGAAGGTGTCCCACGTGTTGTTTGGGTATCCGCTCTTGCAGATCGGGGTATAGATCTTCTTTTTGAGGCGCTGACCGAAAGGCTGTCGGGGACTATGGTAAGCTATCGCTTACGTATTCCACCTGCGGCGATTGGCAGAATGCACAGTAAATTCTGTCGCTTGCGTTGTATTTTGCATGAAGAATACGATCAAGACGGACATTTACTGATTGATGTGCGCTTACCTCAAGCCGATTGGCTAAGGTTAAGAAAACGGGAAGGCAATGAGTTAGACGATTTCATCGTCACTGACTGATTGTTACAGTATAAAAACTATCGTCATATCATATTGATGGAGTGCTCTAATGGCGTGGAATGAGCCAGGAAATAATGGCGGTCAGGACAAAGATCCGTGGGGTAATCGCGGAGGTCGTGACCAAGGACCGCCGGACCTTGATGAGGTCTTCGGTAAACTAAGCCGCAAACTGAATGGTTTGTTAGGTGGCGGTAAAGGCAAAGGACCATCTTTTGGTAGCAGTGCTGCCGGTTTGGGCGTAATCGCCGTTGTGGGTGTGGTTATTTGGGGCGCGACAGGTTTTTACACCATTGGTGAAGCTGAGCGTGGTGTTGTTTTGCGTTTCGGTGAATACGACCGCATTGTGCAACCCGGTTTGAACTGGAAACCAAACTTCATCGATGACGTTACAACCGTCAATGTTCAAGCGATTCGTTCTTTGCGTAGTTCGGGCGAAATGCTGACCAAAGATGAAAACGTGGTAAGCGTAGACATGGACGTTCAGTATCGAGTTGCTAATCCAGAGAAATATCTGTACGCAGTGACCAATGCTGATGACAGCCTACGACAAGCAACAGATTCTGCACTGCGTGCAGTTATCGGTGATGCTGTGATGGATGACATCCTGACTACGGGTCGTCAAGAAATTCGTACAAAAACTCAGACTGAAATTAACCGTATTATCGATCGCTACGACATGGGTATCTTAGTTGTGGACGTGAACTTGCAAGGTGCACGTGCACCGGAACAAGTTCAGGACGCATTCGATGACGCAATCAAAGCGCGAGAAGATGAAGAACGCTACATCAAAGAAGCAGAAGCTTACAGCAATGACATTTTGCCTAAGGCAACGGGTCGTGCTGAGCGTCTGAAGAAAGAAGCGTTGGGTTATCGTGAGAAAACCGTCAATGAAGCTGAAGGTGACGTAGCGCAGTTTGAAAAGCTGCTTCCTGAATATCAGGCTGCACCTGAAGTGACGCGTAATCGCCTCTATCTGGAAACCATGGAACAAGTCTATGGTAACACCAGTAAGGTACTGATCGATTCACAAGCTGGCGGCGGCAACTTGCTGTACTTGCCTCTTGATAAGTTAATGAATCAATCTAAGTCATCGGGTGCTGTTTCTGACAACAACGCGATGGATTACGGTATTGAATTGGAAACCTCTGGTACGACGGCGCCAGCGACTCAAAACTCTCGTCAATCGACAACGCGTCAGGGGAGATACTAATTATGCGTAAATTGTTAATCCCTCTGATTATTGCTTCGCTCGTAGGCGGCTTGATGTCAGTGTTTGTGGTTGATGAAGGCGAACGAGGCATTGTGCTGCGTTTTGGTCGAATTTTGAAAGCTGACGATGATCAGGCAAAGATTTACCCGCCAGGTCTGCAGTTCAAAGTTCCGTTTTTTGACCGTGTTCAAATCTTGGATGCGCGTATTCAAACCATGGACGATCAGTCGGATCGCTTTGTAACGTCTGAGAAAAAAGACGTGATCATCGACTCTTACGTTAAGTGGCGTATTCAAGATTTCGGTCAGTACTACCTGTCTACAGGTGGTGGTAACCGTTTGACTGCAGAAGCACTATTGCAACGTAAAGTGTCTGATGGTCTCCGCGCAGAAATTGGTTCAAAGACCATCAAAGAGATTGTCTCTGAGAAGCGCGAGCAAGTAATGGCAGACGTTCTGGACGAAGTGCAAGCCAGTGCTAACGATATCGGCATTGAAGTCATTGACCTTCGTATCAAGAAAATCAACCTGCCAGACAAGATCAGTGAATCAATCTACGCGCGTATGCGTGCAGAGCGTGAAACTGTAGCTCGTCGTCACCGTTCTCAAGGTCGTGAGAAAGCGGAAGTTATCCGTGCTCAATCTGAACTTGAAGTGGCGACCATCCTTGCTGAAGCAGAAAAAACAGCCCGTGTAACACGTGGTGAAGCAGACGCCGAAGTGGCGAACATTTATGCAGGCACGTTCAATAAAGAGCCTGAGTTCTATAACTTCTTACGTTCTTTGCAAGCCTATGAGAAGAGCTTTAGCAATAAGGGAGACATCCTTGTGGTTGACCCGAGCAGCGAGTTCTTCCAGTACATGAAAGAGCCAAACATTAATCTGAATTAATGTGGCGTAAATCGTAAAAACGAAAAGACAAGGCATCGTGCCTTGTCTTTTTTTTTCCTGATCGCAGAGGTGTATTGTGGGAAAAGAATTGCTACTGGCCATCGGTTTGGTGCTGATTGTTGAAGGTTTCGGCCCGATGCTCATTCCCAATAAGTGGCGAAATATGGTCAATGAAATGAGTCAATTACCGGATACGACGCTGCGTCGTATTGGTGGGTGCTTGGTGGTAGCAGGAATTGTCATCGCATATATGATGTGGCCGTCTAAGTAAATGAACACAGCAAAAAACTGTGACAGCCTGATTAACATGTTCGGGACGACGGTTAAAAAATGACTGCAACGTTTAAATGAAGGTGCTAGAATCCCGTTTTAATCAGCAACTGACTGGAAAAGATGAGTAATAACGTAGTCGTTCTCGGCACTCAATGGGGTGACGAAGGTAAGGGTAAGATCGTCGATCTTTTAACTGAAGACGCAAATTACGTGGTTCGCTACCAAGGCGGTCACAATGCGGGTCACACTCTCGTTATCGACGGTGAAAAAACCGTTCTGCATTTGATTCCTTCTGGCATTCTTCGTAACAACGTTAAGTGCATCATCGGTAACGGTGTTGTTCTGTCTCCTGACGCACTGATGAAAGAAATGGGCGGCCTCGAAGAGCGCGGTATCCCAGTTCGCGAACGTCTGTTCCTGTCAGAAGCTTGTCCGCTAATTCTTCCATACCACATCGCTCTTGACGTTGCGCGTGAAGCTGCTCGTGGTAAGAAAGCAATCGGTACTACTGGTCGTGGTATTGGTCCTGCTTACGAAGATAAAGTTGCTCGTCGCGGTCTACGCGTTGGTGACCTTTTCGATAAAGAAGCGTTTGCTGAGAAGCTTAAAGAAGTGATGACGTACCACAACTTCCAGTTGGAGCACTTCTACAAAGCAGAGCCTGTTAGCTACGAAGACACACTTGCGAAGATCCTTGAGCAAGCTGACATACTAACTGGCATGGTTATCGACGTAACTCAAGAGCTTGACGATGCGCGTAAGCGTGGCGACAAGATCATGTTTGAAGGTGCACAAGGCACTCTTCTAGACATCGACCACGGTACCTACCCATACGTAACTTCTTCTAACACAACCGCTGGTGGTGTTGCTGCAGGTTCTGGTTTTGGTCCACGTCACCTAGGTTACATCCTAGGTATCGCGAAAGCGTACTGCACCCGTGTAGGTTCAGGTCCTTTCCCAACTGAGTTGTATGATGGTCTTGAAAAACAAGATCCAGTGGGTAAGCACCTAGGCACAGTAGGTCACGAGTTTGGTGCAACGACTGGTCGTCTTCGTCGTACTGGCTGGTTTGATGCCGTAGCTATGCGCCGCGCAGTTCAAATCAACTCTATCTCAGGCTTCTGCTTGACCAAGATGGATGTGATGGACGGCTTGGAAGAAATCAAAATCTGTACTGGTTACCAGAAAGCAGACGGCACTATTTTGACTGTGTCGCCAATGGCTGCTGACGAGTACGAGAACATTACTCCGATTTACGAGACCGTTCCGGGTTGGAGTGAGAAAACTTTCGGTGCGAAAACAATTGAAGAACTGCCACAAGCAGCGCTTGATTACATCGCACGTATCGAAGAGCTAACGGGCGTGCCAATTGATATTATTTCAACTGGCCCAGACCGTAACGAGACCATCATTAAGGTTCAACCTTTCGCGTCTTAATCGCTTCGGTATTGAAAAAAACCAGCCCATGTGGCTGGTTTTTTTTTGTTCAAATACCCCTATACTTGGAATATTCGTTCTCGGAAAATTTTCGCCGTAAAAAGAGTAAAGTTAGGAAGAACCTTGCCGATACAAGTTAGGCAAGAGATACCGTTTCTTAACCAAATTACACCGTTTAAGTGGGAATGCATGAAACTGCGAACCTTATTTATATCAATCATGTTGGCAAGCTCTGCGGCAAAAGCAGAACTAGGGCCAGCACTGCCTGTATATGAAGAAGCGCAGTTGATCCGCCTGTTCGAAACGAATACTCACTTAAAGAAAGTTAAAGCTGATGAGTGCCAGCTTCTGCAAGATATTGAAGCGCGTGCGATTCGTGTTGAACTGCCCGCCTACCAATTCCTTTATGGCGATATGCTCGCGTGGGGCGTTTGTGTCGACAGAGATGTCGAACAAGGTGTGTTCTATATGCAGTTAGCGGCGCAGCAGGGCCTACCTGCGGCATTAGAGCAATTGGGGCGTTACTATTCGTTGGGCACGTTGGTGCAGCAAGATAGAGAGCGGGCGATACCTTACCTTCGCGAGGCCGCCTCACTGGGGCATATGCGCGCTAGACTTCAACTTGCTGAGTTGCTGGTGGCGGATTATGGCAGCCCACTCGACTACGAAGATGCCTACCGCTGGTTGTATCACACCATCACCGCAGACAAATCAACGCACCGAAAAGTCGCAATGCTACGTCAGGCACTGGAAGACAAAATGCCGCGCAACGTGATTGCACGCGCCAAACGGCGAGACACCTATTGGTAGTTCATTGATCGTTTTGGTGTGAATCAATCTAACCCTGTTGAGCAAGCAACTTGATATGAGATTGGTGTCGCTAGAATGAATAAACGCCCTGCGATTGCAGGGCGTTGTTGTTTTAACGGCAAAGTTAATTGAGTACTTTGTGTGGGCCAAAGCATTCGTAAAAAATACGATCAGTCGTCACACCAGCAGCTGTTAATTGTGTTGCGATAAACTGCATAAATCCAATCGGCCCGCAAAGGTAAAAGTGACGACGTGTGTCGTCGGTTAACCCTGTTACTTGACTGATGTCCATCAGCCCTTGATGGTCATATTGTTCGCCCTGCAAGTCGTTCTGGTTTGGCTCTCGGTACCAGATATGACGCTGAGCCTGATCATGTTGCGCCACTAACGCATCAATATGTTTTCCAAACGCATGCTGTTCACCGTGCTCAGCCGCGTGCAGCCATTGAATGTCCGCCTCATGTTTACCGCTCAACGTTTCTAACATTGAAAGCATAGGTGTTAAACCAACGCCACCAGAGATAAGCGCTACAGGTGTTTGGCTGTCTGATTGGAAGAAGAAGTCACCACTAGGAGGCGCAAGTTTGACGACGTCGCCGACATTCAGGTGGTCATGTAAATAGTTCGAAACCGTGCCCTCGACTTCGCGTTTTACTGAGATGCGATAGGTTTCATTGTTGGAGGCAGACGAGAGGCTGTATTGGCGAATCTCACGATTGTCGAATTGTGCAGGTGTGAGGTAAATACCGATGTATTGGCCTGGCGTGTAGGGGGCGACAGGCTCACCGTCTTCCGGTGAGAAAACGAAACTGGTGATCACGTCGCTTTCTTGCGTTTTACTGGTTAACACGAAACGACGCGTGCCACGCCAGCCGCCGATATGACCTTGATTGCTCTGATAGATCTCTTCTTCTCTTGTGACAAACACATCAGCCAGTACGCCGTACGCTTCAGCCCACGCATCCAGCACTTCCTGACCGGGCGAGAATAACTCATCAATGGTCGCCAGTAGGTTTTCGCCGACGATGGCGTACATTTCAGGTGTAATGTTAAAACTCACATGCTTTTGGGCGATTTTTTCCACGACGGGCAGCAAGGCAGGAAGGTTATCAATATTGGCTGCGTAGCCATGAACGGCATTAAAAAGTGCCTCACGCTGTGCGCCAGTGAATTGATTGCTCATGTTGAAAATATCCTTGAGCTCGGGATGGCGAGCAAACATACGGTCATAGAAATGAGCGGTGAGTGTTGGGCCAGTAGCTGCAAGCAAAGGTGCGGTAGATTTTACGATTTCGATGGTTTTTGGACTGAGCATGGGAGGTCCTTGTGTCTTATTTTAAAGTGTCATTTGAAATGCATGTTATAAGTTGTATCTGAAATGAATGTTTAGATCAACAAAAAAGTGTGACCTGCTTTAATCAAGGGGTGGGGGTGAAAAGTGGCGAGAAAAGAAACTGACCACATACGCGCCTTTTAGATCAGTTCGATGTACAATGCGAGCGAGGAGATTTGAAAACGTGCAATTAACCAGTTTTACAGATTATGGCCTAAGGGCGCTTATGTATCTGGCTATGCTGCCTCCTGAAGAGCTGACCAGCATTACCGTAGTTACTGAGAAGTATGGGGTGTCCCGTCATCATATGGTGAAGATTATCCACCGTATGAGTCAGGTTGGCTATGTGGAAGCCGTACGAGGAAAGAACGGTGGGATCCGATTAGGCAGGCCAGCGAAATCTATTGTGATTGGCGAAGTGATCAGAGCGTTAGAGCCGCTGAGCATTGTTAATTGTGGTGGCGATGCATGCCACATAACCCCTGCCTGTCGCCTGAAAAGTGCCATTGCAGATGCGTTGGAAGCGTTTCTTGCTGAAATGGACAAACACACACTTCATGACATGGTGTCAGGAAACCACGACCTCCACAGCCTCCTTATCCCAGTTCGTCCGGCATAAAATCAGTATTTGAGACGATCTGTCAGTTTTTTCTGGCAATCCTGCCGGGCTACCCATTTTCTTTTATTTTAAGCGATATACTTAAAAACAAGTGTCGCTAACGGGAATCCTATATGTCTCAGGACAAAAATCTACACAGCAACGACCCGCATTTGGGTCGTGAAGCACAAAAATACGATAACCCAGTACCAAGCCGCGAACACCTGCTTGAAGTGATCAAAGGTTTCACTACACCCGTTAGCCGAGATCAACTGTTTGAAGTGCTCGGTCTACGTAGTGACGAAGAATACGAAGGCTTGCGCCGTCGCCTACGTGCGATGGAGCGAGATGGTCAGCTAATTTTCACCCGCCGTCAGTGCTACGCGCTGCCTGAGCGACTCGATTTAGTCAAAGGGACCGTGATTGGTCACCGTGACGGCTTTGGTTTCTTGCGCCCTGAAGGCAAAGGCAACCGAGAAGATTGGCTATTGCCGCATCACCAAATGAAAAGCGTCATGCATGGCGATTTTATACTTGCGCAACCAGCGGGCACTGATAAGCGTGGCCGTAAAGAAGCGCGTGTTGTACGCGTGCTTGAAGAGCGTAAAGGACAAATTGTAGGTCGTTTCTTCTTGGAAGATGGCAACGCATATGTTGTCCCAGATGATTCTCGCTTAAGCCAAGACATCATCATCCCTAAAGAAGATCGCAAAGGCGCTCGCATGGGCAATGTTGTGGTCGTGGATATTTTCCAACGTGCAACACGTCAACACAACGCCATGGGTCGCATCGTTGAAGTGCTTGGTGAGAACATGGCGCCGGGCATGGAAATTGAGATTGCTCTGCGTACGCATGACATTCCAAATGAATGGCCTCAAGACGTCGAGAAGCAGGTTAAAGACTTCACCGAAGTCGTACCTGAAGAAGCCAAGCAAGGCCGTGTCGACTTACGCGAATTACCGCTAGTAACCATTGATGGTGAAGATGCGCGAGATTTCGATGACGCCGTTTATTGTGAGAAGAAAAAATCAGGCGGATGGCGTCTATGGGTCGCGATTGCCGATGTGAGCTCTTACGTTCGCACGAATTCAGCGCTGGACAAAGAAGCCATCAAGCGTGGTAACTCGGTGTACTTCCCATCGCAAGTCATCCCAATGCTGCCAGAAGTGCTATCCAATGGCCTATGTTCACTGAACCCACAGGTTGATCGCTTGTGCATGGTGTGTGAAATGACCATCTCTGAAACCGGTAAGCTGTCAGGCTACAAGCACTACGAAGCGGTGATGAACTCACACGCACGACTGACGTACACCAAAGTGGCGCAGATGCTGGATGGTGACGAAGAGTTGCGCGAACGCTACGCACCATTGGTTCCGCACCTAGAAGAATTGAACAGCATGTTCAAAGTGCTGAAAGGCGCACGTGAACAGCGTGGTGCTATTGAATTTGAAACCATTGAAACCAAGTTCATTTTCAATGCAATGCGCAAGATTGAACGCATCGTGCCAGTAGAGCGCAATGATGCACACAAGATCATCGAAGAATGTATGATTTTGGCAAACATCGCGTCAGCGCGTTTTGTTGAGAAACATAAAGAGCCTGCGTTGTATCGTGTGCACGAAGCGCCAGGCGAAGAGCGTCTAACGGGCTTTAAAGACTTCCTGAGCGAAATGGGCCTGTCGTTGGAAGGTGGACTCGAGCCATCACCGACTGATTATGCAAGATTGGCACATTTGATTAGCAGTCGTCCGGATAAAGAACTGATCCAAACCATGCTACTGCGCTCCATGAAGCAGGCGGTTTATCAAGCAGACAATGCGGGTCACTTTGGTTTGGCGCTTAAGCAGTATGCGCACTTTACCTCGCCGATCCGTCGTTACCCAGATTTACTGCTTCACCGTGCCATTAAGTACCTTATTGCCAAGCAAGAAGGTCGCAATACCGATAGTGGTACATCGACTGGTGGGTATCACTACTCGGTTGATGAAATGGACAACATGGGTGAGCAGTGCTCAATGACAGAGCGTCGTGCTGATGATGCTACCCGTGATGTGTCTGATTGGCTGAAATGTGAATACATGCAAGACCATGTTGGCGACGTGATGGAAGGTACCATTGCAAACGTCACCGGTTTTGGTTTCTTTGTCCGTTTGAATGACATTCATATTGATGGTTTGGTTCATATTTCAAACCTCGACAATGATTACTACAACTATGACATGGTGAGCCAAAAGCTAGTAGGCGAAAGCTCTGGTCGTATATTCCGACTTGGCGATCAGGTCACCGTCAAAGTATTATCCGTCAACCTTGATGAAAGGATGATCGATTTTGGTCTGGATGGCGTGACGCGTAAACCGCGTGGTGAAGGCAAAACCTCTCGAGACAAAGCGAAGAAAGGTCGTGCGGATTCGGGTAAAAACCCAGAATCAGCAAAAGAGCGTGGTTCTGTCCGTCAGCAGCTAAAACGTGGCTCTATTCCGAAAGCAGCAGGCGACGATAAAGGGCCTGAAGGCAAAGGAAAGAGAAAAGGAAAGCCTCATCGCAAGGGCTCTTCTGCCAACAAGGGAAAGGGGCCTTCAGCAGCTAAAACGACTACTGACGGCACTCCAGCGAAGAAAAAGAGCAAGACTCAGAAGGTGCGCAAGAAAAAAGCGCAACGAAACAAACCCGAAAAAGCAGGCAATTAAAAGAAGTAACCCATGAGCAATGAAATGATTTATGGCATTCATGCCGTCAAAGCCGTGTTGGCATCTGATCCAGCACGCTTTATCGAAGTTTATGTTCTAAAAGGTCGTGAAGACGATCGTTTACTGCCCGTGCTGAAGGAATTGGCTGAGCTTGGCATCACCACACAGGAAATGGGACGCAAGGCGCTGGATGATAAAGCTGATGGCGCGTCGCATCAGGGATTGATTGCACGTGTTAAGCAAGGTCGTCAGTACAACGAAAATGACCTTGATGCGATTCTAGAAGGCAAAGAGAACCCATTACTGTTGGTGCTTGATGGCGTCACAGACCCGCACAACTTGGGTGCGTGTCTGCGTAATGCGGATGCGGCTGGTGCATGTGCGATCATTGTCCCTAAGGACCGCTCAGCGCCACTCAGCGCGACGGTACGTAAAGTCGCGGTCGGTGCTGCGGAAATCGTCCCACTTGTCCGTGTGACGAATCTGGCGCGCACTATGCGTGCATTGCAAGAACAAGGCGTCTGGTTTGTGGGTACTGCCGGCGAAGCCACGCATGACATTTACCAAAGCAAAATGACAGGTCCATTGGCGATTGTTATGGGCGCAGAAGGTGACGGTATGCGCCGTCTGACGCGAGAAACCTGTGACGAGCTGATCAGCATCCCAATGTCAGGCAGCGTGTCGAGTTTGAACGTGTCTGTTGCAAGCGGAATTTGCTTGTTTGAAGCCGTGCGCCAACGTCGCAGTTAACCCTGCGAAAAGCCACAGCTTTCAATAATCTCTGCGCCCGATAATTTATTTTGTCGGGCGTAGTGCTTTCTATTGCTATTACCGATGCAATTCTGTACTATCCTGCCTCCAAATTCCCGGTCTTTTACTTTCGTTCCTTGCTTCCTTTGGACGACTGGGCCAACACTGGAAGCTGAATAATCCGTAAGGAGCAACCTATGCGTCATTACGAAATCGTATTCATGGTGCACCCTGATCAAAGCGAGCAAGTTGCTGGCATGATCGAGCGTTACACTGGTTCTATCAAAGAGTCAGGTGGTCAGATCCACCGTCTAGAAGACTGGGGTCGTCGTCAACTGGCTTACCCAATCAACAAACTGCACAAAGCTCACTACGTTCTTATGAACGTTGAAGCTGACCAAGCAGTAGTTGATGAGCTGGAAACTGCGTTCCGCTTCAACGACGCTGTGATCCGTAACATGGTCATGCGTACCAAAGGCGCTATCACTGAGCCATCTGTAATGATGAAGGCTAAAGAAGAGCGCGCGCCACGTCGTGAAGATCGTGAAGATCGCGGCGACCGTGCAGAATTTGCACAGTCTGAAGGCGAAGCAGCAGCTGAGTAATTTGAATTGATGACCAATCGAATTGCGCTGTCTGGTGTTATCACCAATGGCCCGATTCGAAAGCAGAGTCCAGCCGGCATACCTCATTGTCACTTTGTGATTGAGCATCGCTCGGAACAACTGGAAGCTGCACTGCCAAGGCAGGTGTATTGCCGTTTACCGGTAGTCATTAGCGGGCAGGGGTCTCAAAGCAAAACACAGCACTTAGCTTTAGGCAGTAACATTAAGGTCAGCGGGTTTCTCGCTTACCAAACCAGCCGAAATGGCGCGGGTAAATTAGTGTTACATGCCGATGACATTATAGATATTTAGATCAGGAGATTGCCCATGGCACGTTTCTTCCGTCGTCGTAAATTCTGCCGTTTCACTGCAGAAGGCGTACAAGAGATCGATTACAAAGACGTAGCGACTCTGAAAAACTACATCACCGAAGCTGGTAAAATTGTACCTAGCCGTATCACTGGTACCCGTGCTAAGTACCAGCGTCAGCTGGCACGCGCTATCAAGCGTTCACGTTACCTGGCTCTGCTGCCGTACACTGACAAACATCAGTAATCGGCACTGTCCAAGTTAATAGAGGAATAGATAATGCAAGTTATTCTGCTTGATAAAATCGCTAACCTGGGTGGCCTAGGTGATCAGGTAACTGTTAAGTCTGGTTACGCTCGCAACTTCCTTATCCCACAAGGTAAGGCAGTAATGGCAACTAAATCTAACGTTGAGCATTTCGAAGCTCGTCGTGCTGATTTGGAAGCAAAAGTTGCTGAAGTTCTAGCTGCTGCACAAGCACGCGCTGAACAAGTTGAAGCACTAGAAGCGGTAGTTATCGCATCTAAATCTGGTGACGAAGGTAAACTATTCGGTTCTATCGGTACTCGTGACATCGCAGATGCAGTTTCTGCAGCTGGTGTTGCTGTAGCGAAGAGCGAAGTTCGCCTGCCAGAAGGTGCGCTACGTAACGTTGGTGAGTACGAAATCAGCCTGCAACTGCACTCTGAAGTATTCGCAACTGTTAAAGTTAACGTTGTAGCTGAGTAATTCAGACACCACGTAAGCTTTGAAAAAACCGGCCTTAGGGCCGGTTTTTTTATGCATGAAGAAAAGTGAAGACTCAGAGGTTCGGCGTGAGCGGGTCTTATAACGTGTAGTTTTTAGAACTTGTACGCTAAGTTCACGGTAAAAATAGAATCACGATTTTTGAGCCCAGGTGGCACCTGATCAATATACTTCTGTGTTGTTGAAAGCTTGATGGCTAAATCGTCAATCAGGCTGGTCGAAATGGACGCCCGCGTTTCGATACTCGAATTGCTAGGGCCTGCAATGGCAGTAACCCGCGTTTCAAGCTGTGCGTTTTTATTGATTTGCCAAGAGAGTTCGGCCTGAGCCCTGACAATCACCTCTTGGACGTCATACGGCATGATCAGATCATCATCATCGATTTCATCCAGATTAGGGCTTTGGTAACGATAACCGGGACCAATCTCGAGCAGCAATGATAAATCTTCCTGCCAAATCGCTTGATAACCTAAACCAGTGGCGAGAGTGAGGTCTTGATAATATGGACCATATTTGTCGTCAATGAAGCTGATATTGCCCAAGACATATCGCTTGGGGTCAAACTTGTAGTTGGCCTGACTTTCAAGCTCACTTTTGTGTTTGTCTTCTTCCCCGTCCTTTTCAACCAAAAGAAACTTCGCTTCTGACATATGGCGATAGGGACCATCGGTGAAATTCACACCTAGACGGCTATTCAGCGTCATGGAATCTGAGTTGCCAGAAAGAGATTGAAAACCGAGTTCTACTTCAGATTGCCAACGTTCAGGGACGCTAGCTAGCGCACAAAGAGGTAGTGCAACTAAACAAAAAAGAGACGGTTTCAACAGCACTGACGCCATATGGGTTACCATAACAATACTTGGGAGGACATTTTATATGAATCCTCCTTCATTAGGTCAGCAAGACGTTAAATTGATAGGAAAATAATTTGTCTTCGCACTGGGTCGTGCGTCCTAAAGGGATTCGGATATAATGGCCTGCGCAATGACAAGGTACTAAGTGATATGGCAGAGCAACGCAACAAGCAATTTAACTCAAAGAAACCCCGAGACCGTCAGGTAGATGCCCTGAAGATGCCGCCGCATTCGTTAGAAGCGGAACAATCAGTGATTGGTGGTCTGATGCTCGACAACGAGCGTTGGGATAGCGTGGCAGAAAAGGTGGTTGCCGTTGACTTCTACAGCCGTCCTCACCGACTGATTTTTGAAAGCACCAAGCAACTACTTGATGCGGGACAGCCCCTCGATCTCATTACCCTTTCAGAGCAACTCGAAAAACATAACCAGCTTGATGATGTGGGTGGTTTCGCCTACCTCGCTGAGCTTGCGAAGAATACGCCAAGTGCGGCTAACATCGTCGCGTACGCCGACATTGTGCGTGAGCGCGCCATGGTTCGTAACTTGATCAGTGTCGCTAATGAAATTGCCGATGCGGGTTACGAGCCTGAAGGTCGTTCATCTGAAGACCTGCTCGACATGGCGGAGAGCAAGGTCTTTGCGATTGCTGAATCGCGAACCACAGAAAACGAAGGCCCACAGAACATTGACAGCGTACTCTCGAAAACCCTTGAGCGCATTGAAGTGTTGTTCAAATCACCGCAAGACGGTGTGACGGGTGTATCGACAGGCTTTGCAGACTTGAATAAGAAAACTGCTGGTCTGCAAGGGTCTGACTTGATCATCGTCGCGGCACGTCCGTCGATGGGTAAAACCACCTTTGCGATGAACCTGTGTGAAAACGCCGCCATGGATCAGGACAAGCCAGTTCTTATCTTCTCGCTAGAGATGCCCGCGGAACAGTTGATGATGCGTATGCTTGCATCGCTCTCTCGTGTCGACCAAACCAAAATCCGTACCGGACAATTGGATGACGAAGATTGGGCAAGGATCTCCTCCACCATGGGGATCTTGATGCAGAAAAAGAACATGTACATTGATGACAGTTCAGGCCTTACACCGACCGATGTGCGCTCTCGTGCTCGTCGCGTTGCACGTGAACACGGCGGCCTGTCGATGATCATGGTCGACTACCTTCAGTTGATGCGTGTGCCTGGCTTGCAAGATAACCGTACTTTGGAGATTTCTGAAATCAGCCGCTCGTTAAAAGCGCTGGCAAAAGAATTGAATGTGCCCGTTGTCGCCCTGTCGCAGCTTAACCGCTCGTTGGAGCAACGTGCAGACAAGCGCCCAATTAACTCCGACTTGCGTGAATCAGGCGCAATCGAGCAGGATGCCGACCTTATCATGTTCATTTATCGTGATGAGGTTTATAACCCTGAGAGTCCGTTGAAAGGTATTGCTGAAATCATCCTTGGTAAGCAGCGTAATGGTCCTATCGGTTCCGTTCGTTTGACCTTCCAAGGTCAGTATTCTCGTTTTGATAATTACGCAGGCCCTGCGTTTGATGAAGAGTAATCGCGAGGCGTTATGAAGGCGGCAACCGCGCTTATCCGTACAGCAGCACTAAACCACAACATTGATGTAATTCGCGCCATGGCACCCAATAGTCGTACTTGGGCGGCGATTAAAGCGAATGGCTATGGGCATGGGTTATTGCCCGTGGCCAAAGCGTTGTCTTCACAAGTGGACGGCTTTGGTGTTGCCCGCTTGGACGAAGCACTGCAGCTTCGTGCGGGTGGCGTGGTGAAACCTATCTTGTTGTTAGAAGGTTTTTACTCTGCTGTTGATTTGTCGACCGTGGTTGCCAACAATTTGCAAACCGTGGTGCACTGCGAAGAGCAGTTGCAGGCTTTTGAGCGCGCAACGTTGGAACACCCCGTCACTGTTTGGCTGAAAATAGACACAGGTATGCATCGCCTCGGGGTTAATCCTGACGATGTCTGTGATTTTATCTCGCGTTTGGAAGCTTGTTCTAGCGTGGCGAAACCTCTGCATTTTATCAGCCACTTTGGCTGTGCAGATGAGCCAGAAAACCCGCTGACGAAGCAACAGATTGCCCTTTTCAATACGTTGACAGCAGGCCAGCCAGGCTTGAAATCATTGGCAGCATCATCTGGTACCTTGATGTGGCCAACTAGCCACTTTGATTATGTTCGCCCTGGGATCAGTCTTTACGGGATTTCGCCAGTGTCTGAGCGCACTGGTGCCGATTTTGGCTTGCAGCCAGCAATGACCATGACCTCTAGCCTTATTGCTGTGCGTCGCGCAAAGCAAGGTGATGCGATTGGATATGGAAGCCGTTGGGTAACACCGCGTGACACCCTGCTTGGTGTTGTCGCCATCGGCTATGGTGACGGTTATCCTCGTGTTGCCCCCGATGGAACGCCGCTAATGGTGAACGGCCGCCGTGTCCCTTTGGTTGGGCGTGTTTCCATGGACATGTTAACGGTCGACCTTGGCCCTGACGCCACGGATCGTGTGGGTGATGAAGTCATCCTTTGGGGAGACGGATTGCCCGTTGAAGAAATCGCCCAGCACGTCGGTACGATTGGCTATGAACTGGTCACAAATATCACGTCACGTGTCGACATTATTTATACCTAATGATTTGTAGGTCCTCTT
The DNA here is from genome assembly GCF_000621165.1 of Enterovibrio calviensis DSM 14347. Lineage (GTDB taxonomy): Bacteria > Pseudomonadota > Gammaproteobacteria > Enterobacterales > Vibrionaceae > Enterovibrio > Enterovibrio calviensis. The sequence goes on from NZ_JHZA01000011.1 coordinate 39,521, forward strand.
GAAATTACGAACGTTAAAAGCCGCAACTTGTGTTGCGGCTTTCTTATGCCCACTATCCACCACCGCAATGGCTTCTAATGCTTCTGAGCAGGAACAAGCCTTAGATATTGAAGTCGTCCCTTTCGCATTTTCCACGGAAGCCATGGGATTTTCCGCGGGTATGGCTGGGCTTTGGAAGCATGCTGGTCAGCCACAGGCATCACTATTTGCCGCAGGGTTAGGTTCCAGTAAAGGCTCGTGGATGGGATTTTTTGCCGCCAACAACTACACGCTTTCACCAGAAAGTCGTTGGTTAATCAGCGGTCAGTTTTACGAAGGCAACTTTAAGCAGTTCGACTACTTTTTGGGGGACGCCGCCTCCAACGCCTCTTCTTTTGACGATCGCTTAACCGCAGACAGCCGAGACGCGCAGCATCATGTCGGCTTTCGCTATATCCTTCCTTGGGGAGCGGGCGAGCAACAGCCTATTCGTGCGGCGTTGATACCGCGTCGAACCGTTGATGGAAATGCGCCTTGGAACAGCGGCGTCTCGTCGATAGAGCTTCGCCCTTTCTACCATGCGCAATCGTTGAAAGGTGACGGGGTTGATGCTCCGAGTGAATTTGGCAGTGCAGAAGAAGTTTGGGGCGCTGAAACGCGTTTTCGTTGGGATAACCGCAATAGTTTAAGTAGCCCAACCATGGGGAGCCTGAGTGATGTCGTGATCACGCTCGATCCGGGCGCGGATGACCGAGCAAGCTGGTGGCAGTGGGAGGTCAATCAAAGTTGGTATTGGGATCTTGGTGCGTGGAAAGACTTAGCGAACCAACAGGTTGTGGCATTTAACGTGTATACCAGCGATACCCCAAGTTGGAACCAAACCTCCAACATGGATGGCACGAGCCAATATCAGCGGCCTCCAGAGTTTGCGGGTGCTCGCCTAGGCGGTCTGTATCGTTTACGCAGTTTTCAAACGGGACGATTCGCAGGGCGATCCGCATTAAGCTACAGTGCAGAATATCGCGTCATGCCAGAGTGGCAACCACTTGGTGATTTGCCCGTGTTCAATTGGTACGACGTACCATGGTGGCAATGGGTGCTGTTCACCGATGTAGGGCGCGTGGCCGATGAATACGATTTGGCGGAACTTCACCGTGATATGAAATGGAGCAGTGGTGTTGCCATGCGCTTTCAGGTTGAAGGCATCGTTGTACGCTCAGAAATGGCGTTGGGAAGCGAAGAAGGGCTGTTTAGAGTGATGATCAATCAGCCGTTCTAAAAGTAAAAAATAGCCAACGCATCGCGTTGGCTATTTGTATTCACTTCTTACCCAGAGAAAATCACTCCCCCTGAATCGTCACCACAAGCCTTCGCGATCCCCCGTGATCACGATGTTCCCCCAAATAAACACCTTGCCACGTTCCCAGTGCTAGCCGTCCATTCGTAATGGGAATAGAAACGCTGGAGCCTAGCGTGGAAGATTTGATGTGCGCAGGCATATCATCATCGCCTTCATAAATGTGCTCATAATACGGAGCCCGTTCTGGCACGAAAGCATTAAAGTGCGCTTCCATATCAGTGCGAACACTAGGGTCGGCATTTTCATTGAGAGTAAGGCTAGCAGAGGTGTGCTGTATGAATACGTGCGCGAGACCCACGCTTAATTCTCTTATCTGTGGAAGCTGTTGTTCAATCTCATCGGTGATCAAATGAAAGCCACGAGGTCGAGCGCGAAGGTTGATCGTTTTCTGTGCCCACATTTAAAACACCTCTTGCGGTAAAAATTGGTTAAAGTCACCATCAACAAAATAGGTGCGTCGATGGCTGTGATGCAATCACTGACCTAGCGCAACACTCGCGCCATACAAACATGACAACATGGCGGACTCAGGTTGTTCTGGAATCGAGCGAAACGACATCGTAACATGATGCGATTCTGGGGACCTTGCAACATTCACGGTCTGCCTCTGTAATACGCGGGAGGGTAGTGCCCGCGATATCAGACTCTGTCTACAAAGGAATAATAATTATGTTGAAGTCCATCAATCCGACGCAAACGGCAGCGTGGAAAGCGCTTACCGCACATTTTGAAGATGCGCAGGATTTGACCCTTACTAAATTGTTTGCCAACGACGCGAACCGTTTTGATAAATTCTCTGTGAACTTCGGTGACGATATCCTTCTGGATTACTCGAAAAACCTGATCAGCGAACAAACACTCGATAAATTGTTCGCACTTGCAGACGAAATAGAGCTAAAAACTGCCATTGGTGCAATGTTTGGTGGTGACAAGATCAACCAAACAGAAGACCGCGCAGTGCTGCACACGGCTTTACGCAACCGCAGCAACACGCCGATCATGGTTGATGGCGAAGATGTCATGCCACACGTGAACGCAGTGCTTGAGAAGATGAAAGCCTTCTCTGAGCGCGTGATTGGCGGTGAGTGGAAAGGCTACACCGGCAAAGAAATTACCGACATCGTGAACATCGGTATTGGTGGTTCAGACCTTGGCCCTTACATGGTGTCAGAAGCACTGGCTGCTTACAAAACGCGCCTGAACCTGCACTTTGTGTCTAACGTTGATGGCACCCACATCGCCGAAACGTTGAAAGAGTTGAACCCAGAAACCACCTTGTTCTTGGTAGCGTCTAAAACGTTCACCACCCAAGAAACCATGACCAACGCATTGTCTGCGCGTGATTGGTTCTTGGCGAAAGCAGAAGACCAAGCACACGTGGCGAAACACTTCGCTGCGCTGTCTACTAACGCAAAATCTGTTGCGGAATTCGGTATTGATACCGACAACATGTTTGAGTTCTGGGATTGGGTTGGCGGTCGCTACTCACTGTGGTCTGCAATTGGCCTGTCTATCTGTTTGGCGGTTGGCTACGACAACTTCATCGAGTTGCTGGCTGGCGCGCACGACATGGATAACCACTTCCAACAAGCTCCGTTCTCTGAAAACTTGCCAGTGCTATTGGCATTGATTGGTGTTTGGTACAACAACTTCTATGGCGCAGAGTCAGAAGCAATTTTGCCGTACGACCAATACCTGCACCGCTTTGCTGCGTACTTCCAGCAAGGCAACATGGAATCAAACGGTAAGTATGTTGATCGTGACGGCCTGCCTGTTGATTACCAAACAGGCCCAATCATTTGGGGCGAGCCAGGCACTAACGGTCAGCACGCGTTCTACCAGTTGATTCACCAAGGGACCAAAATCATCCCGTGTGATTTCATTGCACCAGCAATCAGCCACAACCCACTAAGCGACCACCATCCAAAACTGATGGCGAACTTCTTTGCTCAAACGGAAGCGTTGGCATTCGGTAAAACACGCGAGCAAGTGGAAGCTGAATTTGTCGCGGCAGGTAAAACTGCAGCAGAAGTGGCAGAGCTTGTACCGTTTAAAGTGTTCGAAGGTAACCGCCCAACTAACTCTATTTTGGTGAAGCAGATCACCCCTCGCACGCTAGGTAACTTGATTGCGATGTATGAGCACAAGATCTTCGCACAAGGCGTTATCTGGAACATCTTCAGCTTCGATCAGTGGGGCGTAGAGCTAGGTAAACAACTGGCAAACCAAATCTTGCCAGAACTTGCAGATCAAGAAGCCGTTGCAAGCCATGACAGCTCAACCAACGGTTTGATTAACGCGTTCAAACAATGGCGCGCATAATCTTTCTGGTTCAGTAAGAAACAAAAAACGCCGCATTTAGCGGCGTTTTTTTGTCTTCGTGAAAGGCTATTTGAGCAACGCCCCCCATTAAAACACGTGATTAATCGAAGCAAATTTCGATATAAGCGCGACCAAACTCTGAATCAAAAGGCATCAGAATAATTTGACCATCACTTTTATGGGTAATGGTGTGCTCTTTGCCTGAAACAACAATCGGTGTTGCCATTTCGAAGTCAAAACCTTTCTCAGCAAGAATGCGTTTTGCACCGCCAGTTACCATATTGGTGATTTCACCCACCATATCGGTAACATCAGCATCAATAGACGTTGGGCGCTCACCCAGCATACGGCTCATGATTTCCAATGCGAGTTCTTCTTCGAACGTGACAGAAAGAGAGCCTTTAGTCTTAGGACCAACCATACCAATCAAACCTGAAACGTCGCCTTTCGCGATTTCAGTTCTTTTAACTTGTGGCTTCTTTGGCGTAATGTCTAGCTGCGCCATGGTAGTGAGCACGTTAACCAATGAAGACAAAAATGGGTTTACAAATTCAGCGCGCATAATCCTTAATCACCGTCCTACTGCATTTTATGTGTAGCCAACTGGCAAGCGTGGCATGTTCCATGTGTTTCAATTACATGATGGCTCACAACAAAGCCAACGTGATTCGCCTTCTTTTGAAGGGCGTTGGATAGGGTATCTGCATGACACTCTTCTACCGCGCCGCACGAATCACAAATTAGAAGTTGAGAACAATGTTGCTCATGGCCGGGCAGACAGCAAGCAATAAAGCTATTCGTTGACTCAACTTTGTGCACAAAGCCTTGAGAAAGCAAAAAATCGAGCGCTCGGTACACTGTGGGTGGTTTCGCCTGAGGCTCAACCTCTCTTAATACATCCAATAAATCATACGCACTGATCGCGCGCTTACTTTGAATGATAATTTCATATACTCGCTCCCTTTGTGTCGTCAATCGAACACCACGTTGTTCGCATAACGACTGAGCACGGGCAATGAGTTGCGAATGATTGGCCATATGACCTCAAAAATCAGGCTTAAGGCTTCATTCTATCACAGCAAATTAAACGCGCACCCGCTAGGCCGTGATGGGGGTTTATCTTTCATCATTGTAGATGATAGAAATGCATCAAAATGCGCGAAAATGCGTTCTAGCACGTAAAGTTTGCACGTAATTTATCGTTAGGTGGTCATTGGTAGATAGCCAGCCAGTGCGGAAGCATTAACACCGAGCATTATTCGTTTTATTGAATATGCGTGTGCTCACGGCAAATGAGTGTTCCGAAATCCTCAATCAACGTCTCTTTCGTCAGTTCGCAATAAAAGTGTCCATCAGACATCGGTGAGTGAAATTGACATGTTTTACACAGGCCAAAACTCGCTGATTGTGTGCTGCGTTGTATGTCCCGCAACAAGGTTTCCAGCTGTGTTTTTAATTGTGCGCTTCCATCCCCCAGCGTTTCTAGACCTTGCTTCAGAGAAGCCGGAGGAATGGCTTTTTTCGCCACAGCCTCACCCTGAGGCGTCAACACCAAGTGGGAAACACGACGATCGTTCGGATCTTTCTCTTTGGTGAGGTAGCCCTTTGCTTCCAAAAGAGAAATGGATTGCGATGTTGTGCCTTTGGTAATGCCCAAAAACTCGGTTACGGCTGCGGGCGTATCGCTGTATTTGTTACAACGAGACAAATAGTAAATCACCTCAAGATGCACGGGGTGTAGACCATGTTCGACGCCGACGAGTCGCACTTCATTGCGATACAAGGTCGTGATGCGTTCAAGGATGTCACAGATAGGATCGATATCGTTCATGCTCACTTCTTTTTGAAAATGGTTTTTTGTCGAAACTATGTTGACAAGCATAGCAGGATCTCTACACTGATTAAAAGTTTCGATACGAAACCAAATCAAAGAGAAGGAATTTATGATGAAAAAAACTGCACTCGTCTTACTTGCACTTTCGTTCAGTACCTCGGCTATCGCACACCAAGATGTGCATGAAGGTCATATTGTTAGTGACAAGAAAGACGGCATAAGCCCTACGTTCGACATTGTTCATGCAAAAGTCGTTAAGAATGGAACGTCACTGACATTTCAAACAGCCGTTGTTGGAGAGGCTGGAAAGGAGAAACCTGAATCGGTAGGCCAATTAGCGGGCTCCGAAGTGTATAGCTATGTCTGGCCAACCGCGCTTAACTCCGCGGACATTGGTTTTGATAAAGACAAAGGCGTAGTTGCTTTAGCGGTTACAGCGCATCCCGATTTTGACGATACACCACGCTACGACGAAAACCGCGATGGCGATAACGCCAATGACGGCAACGTATGGCATTCTCATTGGGTGGTACTCACCGAGGACAAACTGTGCCCTGGTGGTTTGAAAGTAAGAGATATTCCGAAAGGAGCATCGCCGACGGTGCCTTTGACTTGGCCTGAACTTCCTATTTATATCGATAGCCCCGGCTATGAACCGCACTTCGCGAAAACGGAGTTAACCGTCGACGTGCCAACCAAAGATATTCAATTCAAAGACAACTTTAATTTTGATGCCGTTACCGCTGTGCTCAAGGTCAATGATAGCGTGCACAACCCGCTGCTTTGTGTCACAGGTGTGGATGACATTGCCTCGGGCGATTTGTCATTGCCCGGCGTTGTGAAAAGGTAAGGAGAGAGAATATGGCGATACATGTTTACGACACTTACGCGACAGCATCTTCAGGCAAAATCCTGCATTTCGATGTGTTGATGAGAACAAAAGATGACGATCTTGCGGTGAAATACGCCAAAGCATGGTTGGCAGAGATTGGTGAGGCTGACGCCACAGTGAAATCCGGAAATTGCGCATTTTGCCACACCACGGCAGATCTCCCGCAATATGACCAAGCGTTTAGCCAGAAAGGTTATGCCATCTATAAATTGGAAGGGTGCCCAGACTAGGCAGAGAACAAAAGCGAGTTGAATAAAAAATCCCTGAGCCAGACTCAGGGATTTTTGTGCTTCAAACGGGTTACCCGTTTAGAGCCTTGACAAGATTATAGGTAGTAACGTACGCCCAGTTTCCACTGGTTGTTGTCTTCCTCAGAGCCATCTAGACCAAACTGGTAACCACCAAAACCCACGAAGGTTTGAGTGAACTTGTATTCAGCTTGAAGTGCCGCTGTTTCATAAACAGAGCTGTCTTTTTTCTCGTCGGTCACAGACTCGTAGTTCGCGATTAGGTTTACACCGTTGCTCAGTGCGTAGCCTGCCAGAAACTCCATCGCGTTGGTTTCTGCTAGATCCTGAATCATGTACTCACCCATTGAGTAAGCTCCTGAAACATAGAGACCTTTACCCCATGATCCGTAGCTTGCGCTGACGATGTGTGATTCAGCAACGATAGTACCTACATCACCCGTGGTGAAGGCGTAATTAACAGCGAATGCTGAGATGTTGTAGCTGATGGCTGCCTGCAGACGCGCTTCATAGTCGTCATGCGCGCCTTGCCAGCCGCCAGACAGTGTCAAAGCTTGAGACTCACCCAGTGCCAGCGTGTTGGTGTAGCTCACCATCTTGTCAGCACGGCCAGTGCCCAGATTGGCGTGGTCGCTGTAGGTGAAATCGTTAGCGAAAGCGATAGGTTTGTCAGTGGTTGCAACTGCATTGTAGTAAGGTGCCCACTGGGTACCCACAACCACACGGCCAGCGTCTTCGTGGGTCAGACCAACGTAGCCAAGACGAGTAGTGAATGCATTTTCACTGTTGGTCAAGTAGTTCAGCGCCCACTCACCTTTTGCATCAGCAACGAAACCATTGCCCATGTCTTGAGTTGCGTTGAAGTTTAAACGTGGTGATGCAGAGATAACTTCTAGCTCACCTTTTTCTGAATCGCTCAGTGCGACAGACACGTGACCGCCGATCGCGAATGTAGAGCCGTCTGCATTATAAAGCTCGACTGCAACCGCTTGAGATGTGAAAACAGAAGTGGCGATAGCAATAGCGAGTAGTTTCTTATTCATTGTTTTTATTCCGTATAATTAATCGTCTGTTAGGTCCAAAACAGCTCAAAAGCGTCAAAGTTGCTCATGATTTGTTAACAGGTTCGCATCGAATGTATGCCATAACTGACTGATTTAACTCATAAAACAATGTAAAGGAATGAAAAATATCCTGAATTCATTACCTTTCAATGGGTTGCAATGAACTGAGTAGCGCTAAATTTATTCTGTCACTCGTGTTTTTTATTTGTTTCACATTAGTTGTTTGGGTTGCGTAAAGACTGCAATCAAACTGCGATGGAGTAGAGCTTTGTGTGAAAATGATGACGAAGTGCTACATGATGTTTTGCGATTGGTCTTGCTGGTTTTGACGATTTTGACGGAGAGATAAATTTACGCTGACTAAATTTGAAGCGCTTGATGGCGGTATGTATAATCCCGCCTCCCAAGCTCGCACGCTCTTTTCGTGTCCCCTGTTTTGTCCCTTGGGGGACATTTTGGGGACAAAAAGCGAGTCACCATTGAGATTTATTTTTCTTCGCTATAGTGGAATGTATAGCTAAGACGCTGAAATTTAGTGAGAAATTAACTATGTATCCTACTGCCCGCTTTTCTGTCGCTCCGATGCTGGATTGGACTGACCGTCATTGCCGTTACTTCCACCGTATTTTGTCGAAGAATGCGTTGCTCTATACCGAGATGGTGACAACGGGCGCGATCATTCATGGCAAAGGCGACTTCTTGCTGTTCAACGAAGAAGAGCACCCTGTTGCGTTGCAGTTGGGCGGTTCAAACCCAGCAGATCTGGCGACCTGTGCCAAGTTGGCGGTTGAGCGTGGCTACGACGAAATTAACCTGAATGTCGGCTGTCCATCAGATCGCGTGCAGAACGGCCGTTTTGGTGCGTGCTTGATGGGTGAAGCTGAATTGGTGGCGCAGTGTGTGTCAGCAATGAAAGAAGTGGTGGATATTCCCGTTACGGTGAAAACCCGCATTGGTATCGATGACCAAGACAGCTACGAGTTCTTGGTGGATTTCGTGCGCACGGTTAACGAGAAATCAGGCTGTGATAATTTCACGATCCACGCGCGTAAAGCGTGGCTTTCTGGCCTGAGTCCGAAAGAAAACCGTGAAATTCCGCCTTTGGATTACCCGCGTGTTTACCAATTGAAGAAAGATTTCCCGCACCTGACCATGGGCATTAATGGTGGCATTAAATCCCTTGATGAAGCGGAAGAGCACCTGAAATTTATGGACGGTGTGATGATTGGCCGCGAAGCGTACCAAAGCCCGTACATGCTGGCTGAAGTGGATAACCGTTTGTTTGGTGGCAATGCGCCAATCATTAAACGCAGCGATGCGGTGAAAGCGATGTTCCCATATATCGAAGAGCAACTGAGCAAAGGTTCTTACCTTAACCACATCAGTCGTCACATGCTGGGCATGTTCCAAAATATGCCGGGTGCGCGTCAATGGCGTCGTTACATCAGTGAAAACGCACACAAGCCGGGATCTGGCGTGGAAGTGCTTGAAGCTGCATTGGCGAAAATCCCTGCCGAATTGAACGTATAAACACACAGTTATTATGAAATAACATGTGGTTAAAAATACCGCATAAGTTGGTGTGATTTACCAAATATTCGAAGGCGTTATCCATTATGGATAACGCCTTTTTTATTATCTATATGATAAATATAGATAATAAAAGTTGGCCTGCTTCATGCAATACCGATATCAGTATAAGAAAAGTCACTGAGTACCTTAGGAGGGTCTGATGATTGAGTTTCTATTTCTGGTGGGATTCACCATTGCATTGTTAGCTACAGGGATCAGCTTTATCGGTGTGATTGCGGCGATGGTTGTTGGTTTTGTCGTCATGGCGTTGGCCGGTATGATCGGATTAGTGTTTAAGATGCTGCCGTGGATCCTCTTGATTGCCGTTGTGATTTGGTTGCTGAAAGGGCGTGATAAAACGGCACAAAATGCCCGTGATTACTGCTACAAACGCTCACGCCGTAATGCAAGAGCGCGTAGATACTAAGTGATACTGTGCATGAAAATGAGGGGGTATACCCCCTTATTGTTGTCTAGGTTTATATTGATGATTCCGCATAAAAATCCGGCAGTTTGTGCGGAATTTTTGTATCAGTTTTGCTATAGTGCTCGCAAACCATAAACCGAAAAATGTTAGGCGGAGCCCTTTCAATGAAAAAACTAAACCTTTCTCTTGCTGCTCTGGCAGTGGCCGCTACTGTAGCGATGCCAGCACAAGCTGCTGTGCTTTTAGGTGCTAAAGCCGGTGTTGATGCTTGGTATGCTGATGCGAAAATCAACGATGTGCGTGCCGATGATACAAGTGTTCAGGGCTCTTACTACGTGGCATTTGAGCACTTTATCCCATTGGTTCCTAACGCGAAAATTCGTTACACCGGTGTGGATTCTAAAGGTGCAAACACCCCGAACGTTGATTTCACTCAGTATGATCTGATTGCTTACTACGAAATTCTGGACAACGATCTGATCTCTTTCGATATCGGTCTGAACCTGCAGAAATTTGATGGCAACTTTGGTGTTCACCAGTTCGATGAGTGGCAGCCAGCGGTATACAGTGACGTACGTTTAGGTATTCCTGCAACGCCAGTGTCACTGTTCGGTACCTTTAGCTTTGGTAGCTACGATGAAACCAGCACAGTAGATGCAGAAGCTGGTGTATTGTTTACCCTAGGTCTTGTTGCTGCAGATCTGAACTTTAAAGCGGGTTACCGCGTTCAAGATTACGACTTCAACTACTTCGGCGCAAACAACGGCAAGTTCATGAACGATGGCTTCTTCGGTGGCGTTGAACTGAACTTCTAATCGTCTTAAGCGATGAAGAATTGAAAACCGCGCATCGGCGCGGTTTTTTTGTGTCTGTATATTGGCGTTTTGGCCTTTGAATGTCCTCTGTATTTCTCTCTCTATTTCTTTCCCTTACCCTGATCTCGCGTGGGCTGAAAACCTGCCACGGCCAAGGCCACAAATACCAAGGTACATCCAAGCACCACCAGCAATGCCGTGACATTGAGTTGTTGGTACAACGCAAATCGAATCAATTCCACGCCAAAGGTGAAAGGGTTGAACCGGCAGAGATCGTAGAGCCAGACGCTAGCTTCTTGCATTTTCCACAGTGGGTAGAGCGCTGAGGAAAGAAAAAACATGGGAAAGATGACGAAGTTCATTACGCCTGCGAAATTCTCCAACTGGCGAATGCGCGAGGCAATGACAATTCCTAGCGCACTGAGCATCAAGGCTGTGAGAAACAGCGCAGGAATGGCCATAACATAGCCCATGGGTGCCAATGGTCTGTCGTACAACGCCGCAATAACCAGAAAAGCCCCTACCTGAAGTACGCTCACCAACGCGCTGGCGATTTGTTTAGACAGCAACAAAAATGGCCTTGGTAACGGGCTAGTGAGCAGCACTTTTATGCTGCCCATCTCTCTGTCGTACACAATAGACAAAGAGCTTTGCATGCCGTTGAACAGCAAGATCATGGCGCACAGCCCAGGGAGAATATACTCCTCATAATTGATGTACGTGGCGTAGGGCTCCATGATGGCAATGCCAAGCGCGGCGCGAAATCCAGCAGCAAACACCACCAGCCAAAGCAGTGGCCTGACAAGGCTAGCGGCAAAGCGTGCCCGCTGCGAAAAAAACCGCAACCACTCGCGATAGCATATTCCGACAAAGGCGTACCAATAGGTCACTGGGCTGTCTCCGAGTTTTCATTGTCGCTGGTCAATGCAGCAAAGACTTTCGCCAATGTGGGGTGTTGGTGCAGGGTACGCAGCGTGCTGGCTCTGTTGTGTGCCTGCAATTTGCCGCGATGAAGGATCAGCACATCGTCATCGTCATCCACTTCTTCGATTAAGTGGGTCGCCCAAAGTACGCACAATGGTTGCTGTTCACACAAGGCGCGCACGGCATCAGACAAGGACTTTCGCGCTTTGGGATCAAGCCCGCTGGTGGGTTCATCGAGCAGCAATATGGCTGGTGAGTGCATCAAAGCACGCACCAATTCAGTTCGACGGCGATGTCCGCCATTTAAAGAGCGCACCTTGTCATGCAGGCGATCTGACAAAGAAAAGTGCGCCAGTAACGGCTCGGCTTTACGCATGCTCTGCGCTTTACTGAACCCATGCAGCGCCCCGTAATAACTGAGGTTTTGCGCCACGGTGAGATCCATATCCAGCGTGCTTTGCTGAAACACCACCCCCAGTTTTGCCATGGTTTTTCTGCTCGGGGTTTGTTCAAGCAACTTGATGTCGCCTTGCTGACTCGGGGTGAGCTGAGTCAGCAAGGAAAACAGGGTACTTTTCCCTGCGCCATTCGGGCCTAGCAACATGTGCAAACCCTGTCCGAGGGACAGGGTAATATCATTGAGGGCAAGGCGCGAACCGTAGTGATGAGTGAGCGCGCTAACATCAATCATGGCGATATCAATTCGCCTCCTGAACCGCAACCCCCCATGGGTAGCGACCCACTTTGACGGTTTTCAGCACTTTTCGGTTTGGCACATCAATAATGGACACATCGCCACTGACGCCATTGGTCGCGAGCAGTTTGTCTTGTGCGCCATTGAAGGCCATTTGCCAAACACGGCGGCCGACCAGTAGGTAATCTTCCACTTCCAAGGTATCCGTGTTTACCACGGCAACATGGTTTGCAGGGCCTAAGGCGACAAACGCGGTGCTGCCGTCAGCGGTTATGCGGACACCAACAGGTTGGACTTTGTCTTTGTGAACACCTTTTGGCGCGAAGTTGATTTTCTTGGTGATGGCTTTCGTGTCGGTATCAATAACTGATACCGTGCCGCCGATTTCCGCGCTGACCCAAAGTTGTTTACCATCAGGCGTAAACTCGGCATAGCGAGGACGCGTATCCACCAAGGTGTTGTTCACCATGGTGTGAGTGTCTGTTTCTATCCAGTGAACCATGTTGGAGGTTTCGGAAGTAATGATGGCCATTTTGCCATCGGGACTCACTGCAACACCTTCTGGCTCTACACCCACTTCCACTTGTGTCACCACGCTAGCGCTCGGAATGTCGACCACGGTCATCAAGGCATCGTCTTCGTTAGCGATGTAAAGACGCTTCCCGTCGGGATGCAATGCGAACAGCTCGGGGTCTTCCCCTGATGGCAGCTCACCGACAAGGGTGTTGGTAGTGAGATCGAGCACCTGCACAGTGTCAGACTCACTGGCACAGATATACAGTTTCGTGCCGTCTTTGCTTACTTCAATCCCACGAGGGCGATCGCCCACATCGATCGTGTTAACCACTTCCATGGTATCCATATCAATCACACTGAGGGTGTCATCTTTCTCGTTCGCGACATAAGCCAGCTCTTTCGCCACGGTTGGCGCAGCGAATAGCGAGATGAACGCGAGCGTCAGTAGAGTGCGAGTTACTGTCATAACAAAGTGTCCTTATGAGTTATTGGTAGGCTGGAATACACGGCATTGGCTTTGTGCTTGATCGACGCCGAGAGAGTCCAGTTCATTTCGTGGGTGCAAAAAGCCCTCAAAGGGAGCGGAAGCAACCAGTGCTTGCGCATCAAAAAGGGGAACTGTTTGACGAAGTTGCCCATTCCATGGACGGTAAGTGAGTTTGCGGCCTTTGTAAGCCGCAAGCTGAAACTGAGGGCCAAGGATAAATGGCCCTAACACAGAAGGATCGGCGGTGTTGGACACCGTCACTGATTCATTGATGGAACGAATTGCCACCCATGCTGCATAGTCTTTGGCACTCATAGGGCGTGAGAATAATTCGTTGAAGCGGTTTTGTAGCTGCACCGCGCCCCATTGTTCAATCACATAATGCCAGCCATCGGCTCGCAAACCGTGGGTGCCAACTACAGGGCGAGGCAGCCAAGTATTGTAGGGAAGGTGTTGGCCGAATAGGTTGCTTTCATCAATCACCCACACCACGTCATAGTCGCTGGCTTGGGTAAACACGGGCAATTCTGCCGACGCGGTACGGCGAAGGTCGGTATCAAAATCCCAAATTTTTTCGGCCACAACCTTGTGGTTGAATTTGTTCAGAGTGCGTTTTACAGCAGCTAAAAACGCATCATCCTCGGGCGTGGTGCCAGAGACTAAAAAGACGCGATTGAGCCGACGCACTCTCAGCCACTGAGCGATGGCATCGGCGCGCATGCTGTAACTAAGTGCGGTATGTAAGGTGTTTGGCACGCAAGTGGAAGTGCGCAACGCATCGTCTTGATTGCCGATATTCAGTAACACGGCGTCGTCCGGCAGAACTTGGCGTAAGGCAACAAGCGACGGCGTGTCGATATCAGTTAAGAAAAAGCGCACGCCATCTTGATACCACTGTTTAGCGGCGGTATTGAGTTGGTTGTTATCAGCATTTGTTTCAACGCGAAGCGAATACTTCTGACCGAGAAATTTCCCCGTGCCATTGGCATCACTGATCGACAATGTTGCCCCTGCTTCCCCATTGTTTTCGGGTTCTCTGAGATAAATAGGTGCGGAAGTTGCGGTATCGACGGGCTGTCTTAGTAGGCCAATGTCGACGTTGACAGTGGCGTGTGACATAAAGGAAAACAGTAAAACTATCAGCGATATAAAACGCCATGCCCACTGCGTGTTAATGCTTGCATCATGTCTATCCATTGACTGAATCACTCCGTATCAAACTTCGATATGACTGTAAGCAGTGTGGTCGCCTTTTTCCAAAAAAAGGGTCTCTGTTTTAAAAAAATCCTCCCAAAGAATGAGAAATATCCCCGCTTTTGTAGCATGTTCGCAACGCATCGCGGCTCCTACACTTCTCCCTGTAACGAATAAAGCGTGTTTCTAAAAACGTACTGGTTGAAAGAGGAGTTAGCGCAACATGGAAAAGGTTGAACGCAATATTTGCATCGTCACCGCCGTCGCTCTGGTAGCGGCTCTTGGGTCACAACTCGTTTTCGCTCATGGGGATGTCACCCCGCAATCTATCGATACTTCAAGCATTCCCGTTCTGGGCTCGGAATGGACTGAGACCAATCCTTATCGCGAACAAACGGGCGATGTACGGGGCGAAATTGAGCGCATCGGGGCATCGGCCTACAACCAAAACTGCGCACGTTGCCATGGCCTAGAAGGGATCTCTGGCGGCATCGCACCCGATCTTCGCTTGTTGTCGCCCGATTACGATGGCGATGAGTGGTATATCTACCGCGTGCAAAACGGCGCCGTGCGAAATGGGGCGGTTTACATGCCGAAAATGACTGAGCATCTCAACCAAGAAGCCTTGTGGGCGATTCGTACTTGGCTTGAGTCTGTGGCGCCGGAAAACGGCTAACAGGAGGCGATGATGATCCTATTTGGTCAGGTCACTGCCATGCGATTGCGATTACGAATGCGGGTACGCACTTTTTTCTCAACACTGCTCGCGGCATGGATGCTGCAGGCAGGGCCTTCTTTTGCGCTTTCCTATGACGACATTCAGGCGAAGGGGGAGATAACCATTGCCGTTTATCGCGACTTCCCGCCGTATTCGTTTGTCGATGAAAACGGGGTGCCCGCAGGGGTTGATATTGAGCTGGCTAATGCCTTGGCAAAAGGCTTGGGAGTGACATTGAACCTGCAATGGATGACACCGGATGAAACGGTGGAAGACGACATGCGCAACTATTTGTGGAAGGGCATGAACCTGACCAGCGAAGACGGTCGTCGTGTCAAAGCCGATGTGATGATGCGAGTGCCTTATGACAGACAGTTTGCGATGCAGCGTGACGACCTTGGGTTACCGGCGCACGAGCTGGTTCATATGTTTGCCCCGTATCAGGAAGAGCGTTGGTTGCTGGCGTATGACGCAAACCAGCTTGATCGGCCTCAAACTGCCGCCCGCTTTATGTATCATCCCGTCGGCGTAGAAGTGGATACCGTGCCGCAGGTCTATTTGACCACGGCATTCGGTGGGCGCTTTCGTGACAATAGCCGAACATTTCCTTCCGTAGGGGATGCATTTTCCGCGCTGACGGAAGGCGAGGTTGGCATGGTGCTGGGGATGAGTTCGCAGCTGCAATGGCTGAATCATATCGTAGCACCTTCGACTTCACGCCTTGTCGATCAACCAAAGCTCAATCAACCAAGCATCAATCAACCAAGCATCAATCAAGCAAGCATCAATCAACCAAGCCTCAATCGACAACGTTCAGATCAACAACGTTCAGATCAACAACGTCCAAATCAAAAGCATCCCACCCATAACAATGCGTCATCAGACGCCCAACTCGTTGCGCTATCTAGCGATGCTCGAGCAAGCAATGCTCACGTTAGCAACATGCAACTCACCGAACTGGCGTTCCCTTTACTCGGTCGAGCCAAGTGGGAACTCGGTATCGCAGTACACACAAATTACCGTCAATTGGCTTATGCACTGGAAGACATCGTGGTCGAGCACATACAAAACGGCGATGTTTTGCGTTGGGGTGAAAAGTACGGACTTCGCTATCAATTGCCGAGCCGTTATTTGCCTGAACCAGAAAACGACGTCGCAGAGAGCACGTCGCCACAAGCGAGCAATACGGTGGCAAATGTTCCCTGAGGTGTCGTGACGACATGACATTTCGCGCCTGCTGTTCTGTCTCATAGACAGTGCCCATCAGCGGCAACAATAGGCATGACAAAAACCACACGACAAGCTTACCCAAGTAGTGAACCAACAATGAGGTATTCCCATGACAGCAAAGTCATTTAAACGCTGCGGCATGTATGCTGCGCTCTCATTCGCGTTAACCGCCATGCCGGTTTATGCGGGTGTCACGGACGAAGACATCCTCGCCGATCAGGAAACCACTGAGGATATAGTGACTTATGGTCTCGGGCTTCGAGGGCAGCGTTACAGTCCCATGGACGCCATTAACCGCGACACGGTAAAAGAAATCCGTCCTGTTTGGGCATTCTCACTCGGCGGAGAGAAACAACGCGGGCAAGAAAGCCAGCCAATGGTCAAAGATGGTGTCATGTACGTGACGGGTTCGTATTCTCGCGTGTATGCCATCGATGTAAATACCGGTGATGAACTTTGGCAATATGACGCCCGCTTGCCTGACGGCATCATGCCGTGTTGTGACGTGATCAATCGTGGCGTTGCCTTGTATGACGATTTGGTGATTTTCGGCACATTGGACGCCAAACTTGTCGCGTTAGATGCAAAAACAGGCAAAGTGCGTTGGAAGAAAACCGTGGATAACTACCAAGACGGTTACTCGATCACCGCTGCGCCCATTATTGTGAAAGGCAATGTTATTACTGGTGTGTCGGGTGGCGAATTCGGGATTGTAGGACGAGTACGAGCGTATGATGCGAAGACAGGTAAGTTGGTGTGGGAACGCCCAACGGTTGAAGGGCACATGGGCTACGTCTACAAAGACGGAAAGAAAATCGAAAACGGGATTTCGGGTGGAAAGCCGGGACAAACATGGCCAGCTGATCTCTGGAAAAGCGGTGGCGCAGCGCCGTGGCTAGGCGGCACGTACGATCCTGATACCGATTTGCTGTTCTTTGGTACAGGTAACCCTGCGCCTTGGAATTCACACATGCGTCCGGGGGATAACCTTTTCTCTTCATCTCGTCTTGCGATAGACCCTGATGACGGAAAAATTGTGTGGCATTTCCAGACCACGCCACACGATGGCTGGGATTTTGATGGCGTCAACGAACTCATTTCCTTCGATTACACTGAAAACGGCAAGCAAATCAAAGCGGCGGCGACGGCCGATCGAAACGGCTTTTTCTACGTGCTGAATCGCACCAATGGTGAATTCATTCGTGGCTTCCCATTCGTCAACAAGATCAGCTGGGCAAAAGGGCTCGATGATAAAGGGCGACCTCAGTACGTTGCCGAGAACCGTCCGGGGGATCCCAATGATGTCAAAGACGGTAAGCAAGGCGAGACGGTGGTTGCGGTACCGTCTTTCTTAGGCGGGAAAAACTGGATGCCGATGGCGTATAGCCAAAAGTCAGGCTTGTTCTATGTGCCAGCAAACGAATGGCAAATGGACATTTGGAATGAGCCGGTCGCGTACAAAAAAGGCGCGGCTTACCTTGGTGCCGGCTTTACCATTAAGGCCTTGAATGAAGAATATATTGGCGTGCTGCGTGCATACGATCCGAAAACCGGTGAGCGCGTGTGGGAATACAAAAACTACGCGCCATTGTGGGGCGGTGTGCTAACCACAGCAGGTGGTTTGGTCTTCACGGGTAACCCTGAAGGCTACTTGCTAGCGCTGGACGATAAAACCGGTGAGGTGCTCTACAAGTTCAACACAGGATCCGGCATTGTCGGTAGCCCAGTCACCTGGGAAATGGACGGTGAGCAATACATTTCCGTCTTGTCCGGCTGGGGTGGCGCAGTGCCGCTGTGGGGCGGCGATGTGGCAAAACGCGTGAAGAACTTCAACCAAGGCGGCATGGTATGGACCTTTAAGCTGCCAAAAAGCTAATCTCGCGTACTGATTTCCTTGGGAAATCCCCCTCACGAATACGATGGGTATTTGTGTAGATATCAATAAGTGCCGAGTAAATGCCGAGCGAAAGCTCGGCATTTTTGTGTCTAAGGTCGCCATCAAGACTGAGGTGGCTTGTATTGAAATCGTGACAGACAGCGCCTGCTGAGCAGCCAATACTCGGGTATAGGCGCGTAAATTTATTGGCGGATGACGTTTCATCCTCACTCCTCATCTCCCTCCAAAGTATGAGATTTTGCCGACCATGGGGCGATGGAGAGATCCTGTGAGAGTTTCATACTCTATCCATAACGCCTGACATGTTTCGAAAGACATATTTCGTAAGGGCATGTCAGGGACGACACAGGGACAATCGCCAATAGGGGTGGACAATGATTTACGCAAAACCGAATACCGACGGAGCCGTCGTTAACTTTAAGGCGCGTTATGCTAACTACATCGGCGGTGACTGGGTTCCGCCAATCAAAGGACAGTATTTCACCGACACCTCGCCTTGCACAGGTGATACCATCGCTGAAATCCCACGTTCTACAGCAGAAGACATTGAACTGGCGCTCGACGCCGCCCACCAAGCCAAAGCAACGTGGGGAGCAACTTCTGCTACCGAACGTTCAAATATTCTGCTCAAGATCGCCGATCGCATCGAAGCCAACATCGAGTATTTGGCAGTGGCAGAAACGTGGGAAAATGGCAAGGCTGTGCGTGAGACGCTTGCCGCTGACCTCCCGCTTTGTGTCGATCATTTCCGCTACTTCGCCGGCGCGATTAGGTCGCAAGAGGGGACTGCGGCTGAGATCGATGCCAATACCGTGGCCTACCACATTCATGAGCCTCTCGGTGTTGTCGGACAAATCATCCCGTGGAACTTTCCATTATTGATGGCAGCATGGAAGCTGGCACCTGCCTTGGCTGCCGGTAACTGTATTGTCCTTAAACCTGCAGAGCAAACGCCGACCACCATCCTATTGTTGATGGAAATCATTGGCGATTTAATTCCACCTGGTGTGTTGAATGTGGTCAATGGCATGGGCCCTGAAGCGGGTCAAGCGCTGGCTACCTCTGAGCGTATTGCCAAAATCGCCTTCACAGGTTCAACCGCCATCGGTAACCACGTGCTTCGCTGCGCGGCAGATAATCTGATTCCTTCGACCGTTGAGCTTGGTGGTAAATCGCCAAATATCTTCTTTGAAGATGTGATGGACCAAGAAGACGAGTTCATCAGCAAAGCCGTTGAAGGCTGTGTGTTGGCATTCTTCAACCAAGGTGAAGTGTGTACCTGCCCATCTCGCGTTTTGGTGCAAGAGAGCATTTACGATGCCTTCATGGAGAAGGTGATTGCACGTACTCAAGCCATCAAACATGGCAACCCTCTAGATTTAGAGACACAAGTGGGGGCACAAGCATCCAATGAGCAGTACGAGAAAATCTTGGGATATATGGATGTTGGTCGCGCTGAAGGTGCAGAAGTGCTCATGGGCGGTGAAGCCGCAGAGTTAGGTGGCGGTTACTACGTGAAACCGACCATCTTCAAAGGCGACAACACGATGCGCGTGTTCCAAGAAGAAATCTTTGGCCCAGTGATCGCGGTGACAACGTTTAAAGACGAAGCGGAAGCGCTCGCTATCGCAAACGACACCGAATACGGTTTGGGTGCGGGTCTATGGACACGCGATGTGAACCGCGCATACCGCATGGGCCGTGCCATTCAAGCCGGGCGCGTATGGACTAACTGTTATCACCTCTATCCTGCTCATGCTGCATTTGGCGGTTACAAGAAGTCAGGTATAGGCCGCGAAACGCACAAAATGATGCTCAACCATTACCAGCAAACCAAAAACTTGTTGGTGAGCTATGACATCAATCCTTTAGGTTTCTTCTAGTCCTTGTCCGCTCGTTGAAGGCAGCTGCGACCTCCCCGCGCTGCCTGACGCAATAGCTTTGCGGGGCACGATGCCCCGCTTTTTTATGAGCAGGTTTGTCATGCGATGGCGTAGTACCGTTTTTCTGTGGTTGCTGTTGATCTTGCTGCCTTTCATTGTTTCTGCCGAATCGTGGATCGAAGTGAGCGACGATGCGGCAACAATGTTTCCCCGTGCAACGCGGATGAAAGCCTCTAGCGACACCTTACCCGTGACCGAAATCTATCAACTCGATCAGCCTATTGGTTATCTCTTTGAGACCGATGATCTGACCGATTTCCCCGGATTTTCTGGCGACAGTATTAACCTTCGTGTCGGTCTTGATACCGACGGGCGAATCATTGGCCTTTCGTTGTTAGGTCACCACGAACCTATCTTCCTTCATGGCCTCGGTGAAAAGCCGCTGGTGGATTTTATTGACCAATATGGCGGTTTGTCGCTCAAGCAACAGGTGTTGGTTGGCAGCGATCAGCAACGCATTGCTAGCGACGGTATCGCTTATTTTGATGGCGTGACCAAAGCAACGGTGTCGGTCATGGTGGTGCACGACACCATCATGGCGGCGGCGCGAAAAGTGGCGCAGGCAAGGCTCACAGGGTTTGGCTCTGCGGTGAAAGCAAGGCTTGAAACCGACGCGTTCGAACCACAAACCGTGCGCGAATTGAACGAGGCAGGGCTGTTGTATCACTGGCAACTGAGTGATGAACAAGCCGCTGCAGCGTTGGAGGTGTCAGCTTCTCGCCTAGCACGAGCACGGGATCCGCAACAAAGCGATGACGTGCCTTTTTTCGATCTCACTATGGCGGTTCTTAACCCGCCTATTGTCGGTAAGAACCTGCTGGGCGAGGTGGAATATCAGCGCGTGATGGATTCGCTTGCGCCTAGCGACGTTGCCATTTTGGTGGGATCTCGCGGGGCGTATCATTTCGTGGCAGATGACTTTGTGGCAGGCACAACGCCCGCTCGCTTTTCGTTGCGTCAGCAAGGTAGCCCGCTGTCATTGCGCGATGCCGACCTGTTTCATCTTCAGCAAGCCGACTTTGCGTTGCCTCTCGTGCCGTTTGATCGGGTCAACATATTCACGTTTTCTGACCAAAGCGGATTCGACCCCTCGCAACCATTGTCCGTGGGAATGACGGTGCAACTGGTGAAAAATCACTTGGAATCTGAGCACGTCTTTGTCGAAAGCCAATATATATTGCCCGATCAGGTCTTGGTGGCTGTCACGCCGCCTGAACCGCCATTGCCGTTATGGCTGCGAATTTGGATCGATAGACAGGTTGATATCGCCATTGTTGCTGTGTACTTGTTGGTACTCACTGGCGTGTTTGTGTTCCAACACCGTTTGGCGCGCTTTAGTCGTTATTTAACGCCTCTGCGCATGGTCTCCTTGGTGTTTGTAACCGCCTATATTGGGTTCTATGCCCAAGGGCAATTGTCGGTCGTGAATATCTATACCTTGCTGCTATCGGTCTGGAATGGCTTCGATATTCGGGTGTTCTTGCTCGATCCGATTTTGTTCGTGCTGTGGACGTACGTGTTTATTAGCTTGTTTTTGTGGGGGCGTGGCCTTTTCTGTGGCTGGTTGTGCCCATTTGGGGCGATGCAAGAGTTGGTGGCGACCGCGGCGGATAAGCTCCGTCTTCGTCAGTGGAAAATTAGCGACGTCACACACCAACGTTTGATCTACGTGAAATACGGCGTGTTGTTGGGATTGGTGAGCACTGCCTTTTTTGATTTGTCGTTGGCAGAATCCCTTGCCGAAGTTGAGCCTTTCAAAACGGCCGTCACCTTAATGTTCGAACGTACCTGGCCCTTTGTGCTGTATGCGGTTCTCTTACTGTTGGTGAGTGCGCGGGTTCACAAAGCATATTGTCGGTATTTGTGTCCGTTAGGGGCGGGGTTGGCAGTGCTTGGGCGCTTTCGGTTATTCAACTGGCTGACGCGTCGCAGTGAGTGCGGCAGCCCCTGTCGCTTGTGTGAAAAGCACTGCGGCATTAATGCCATTCGAAAAGATGGACACATCGATTACAACGAGTGCGTTCAGTGTTTGGAATGCTTAGCGATTGTCAGTGACGAGCATCGCTGCGTGGCAAACAAATACGGTAAAAATCGGAAATCGCGAAGGGCGGCAGCCGTCGAGACAGAAAACGTGGTAGTGGTTGTTTCTCCTCACAATAGTTAGCGTTCGGGAGGCGATTTTCCTACGCTTTCCCTGTTTTGGCAAAAGTCTATTGTGTCTCGGAGTAGAGAAATCATCACAAAGTAGGATTGGTAGTTTTCGGTCTGGTTATTACGCTAATGACGGTGGCGAGCATTTTGTCACTATTAGTATCTGGTACAAGGAGTAATCACCATGTGGAAAAAACCTAGCTACACAGAACTGCGACTCGGATTCGAAGTCACCCTCTATATCAGCAATCGTTGAGAGAGTCGAAATGGGATGCCGCCCTAAGGGAGCATCCCTTTTTTTATGCCTTTTTTCTGGCTATCGATACCGCCACAGTGAGCATGGCGAATATCGGTGGCTTACATGTCTAAGTGCATGCTTCAGTTCATGGAAAAGCGCATTCGGAACAGCGCGAACGAATACGAACTAACACGTCACAACAAAGGAGATGGTGAATGCAGATAGTGGTACTCGGTTCAGCCGCAGGCGGGGGCTTTCCTCAGTGGAATTGCCATTGCCGCATGTGTCAGTCAGTCAGAAATGGCACCAGCCGAGCCTTGCCTCGCACTCAGTCTTCCATTGCGGTGAGCGATGACGGTGAACACTGGGTAGTGATTAACGCCTCCCCCGATATTCGCCAACAGATTAATGCCACGCCTCAGCTTGCAAAAGCATCTGGCGCACGTGGTTCAGCTATTCGTGCCGTGATTGTCACAGATGCACAAATTGACCACACGACAGGGCTGCTCATCCTGCGTGAAGGCTTGCCACTGGATTTGTATTGCACCACCGAAGTGGCAGAAGAGCTCAGTACCAGTTACCCCATCTTGTCGATGATGAAGCATTGGGAAGGGGGGTATCGCACTCACACGGTAGACGCGCAGTCGTCTGAAGGCTGGAGTATTCCGGCGGTGCCGGCGTTACGTTTTACCCCGATTACGCTAACGTCGAATGCACCGCCATTTTCCCCTTTCCGCAACCGCCCACGCCCCGGTGACAACATCGGGTTGAAAATCACTGACACCCGAACCGGTAAATCTCTGCTTTATGCGCCCGGCCTTGGGGCAAACGAT
This sequence comes from Enterovibrio calviensis DSM 14347, assembly GCF_000621165.1. Lineage (GTDB taxonomy): Bacteria > Pseudomonadota > Gammaproteobacteria > Enterobacterales > Vibrionaceae > Enterovibrio > Enterovibrio calviensis. The sequence goes on from NZ_JHZA01000011.1 coordinate 62,859, forward strand.
GATCCCGCTGTTTTAGCCGCGATGGCAGATGCAGATTGCTTGATGGTAGATGGCACGTTGTGGACGGACGATGAAATGATCCGCGAAGGATTAGGAGAGTCGCTGGGTAGCGACATGGGGCATTTATCCGTATCCGGTGAAAACGGCATGTTGTCACTGCTTGCGCAGTATGACAAACCGCGGAAGGTGTTGATCCACATTAACAATACCAACCCGATTTTAGATCCCGATTCTGATGAACACCAAGCCGTATTGGCAGCAGGGGTGGACATTGCCTTCGATGGATTGGCAATCACGGTGTAAGCGCAAAACGTCAATAACAAAAAGCGATGCCCAAGGAGGGACGATGATGAACGCGATGAGTCGAGAAGATTTTCAACATGCACTGCTAACCAAAGGGCAGTATTACCATATTCATCATCCCTTCCATAAAGCCATGTACAGCGGCAACTGCTCGAAAGCGCAGATTCGCGCATGGGTGGCAAACCGCTTCTACTACCAAACCTCTATCCCTGTGAAAGATGCGGCCATCATGGCCAATTGTCGTGATCCGGCGATCCGCCGTGAATGGGTGCAGCGCATTCTTGATCATGATGGGCATCAGAGTTTGGATTGCCAATGGGGCGGTATTGAAGCCTGGCTTCGTTTAGCAGAAGCCGTCGGATTAGATCGCCAAGATGTGATTGATGAAAAATGGGTGTTGCCCGGCGTGCGTTTTGCGGTGGATGCTTACGTGAATTTTGCCCGCCGAGCGACGTGGCAAGAAGCAGCATGTTCCTCGTTGACCGAGTTATTTGCGCCGGAAATTCATCAGTCGAGATTGGACTCGTGGCCGACGCATTATGGCTGGATTGATCCCGAAGGATTAACCTATTTCCGCCAGCGACTCAGTCAGGCGCGTCGCGATGTACAGCATGGTTTGTCGATCACCCTCGATCATTTTCAAACCGCAGAGCAGCAAGACAGAGCGCTCAATATCCTTCAGTTTAAGCTCGATATTCTTTGGTCATTATTAGATGCCATCAGCATGGCGTATGAATTTGAACGTCCGCCGTATGTGGGCATTACCGATAAGCCAGTCTGGCATCATGCGCTGGATCGATCGTAATGGCTGATCGCCAACTAAACTCAATGGCAGGTAATAGTGACAGGGAACAAGGAGCGAAAACGCGTGACGGATGAAGCGAAGTACCAGCGAAATTCCATGTTTCGCATGCAGTTTGAAAAAGCGCAGGATTGCCATGTGCTGCTGTTTCCTGAGGGGATGGTGAAACTGAGTGACAGTGCTGCGGAGATCTTAACGCAGTTTGCTTCACCTCGTGCGGTTAGCGAAGTGATTGCGCTGCTGGAAGAAAAATTCCCCGGTGCGGATTTGGCAGACGATGTGCATCAATTTGTGGAGGTGGCTTATGACAAAAAATGGATCGAGCGCTGTTAATCCCCCGCTATGGTTGTTGGCAGAGCTGACTTATCGTTGCCCGCTTCACTGTGCTTATTGCTCCAATCCGCTCAATCTCGGCGACGCGGCAGACGAGCTTTCCACCGAAGAGTGGTGTCGTGTACTGACTCAAGGACGCGAGCTTGGGGCGGTGCAGCTGGGCTTTTCGGGTGGCGAGCCTTTGCTTCGTAAAGATCTCGAACAGTTGGTCGCTCATGCCCATCAATTGGGTTACTACACCAACTTGATCACCTCTGCGGTCGGTTTAACAGAAAGGCGTATTGAAGCCTTAAAGCGGGCAGGGTTGGATCATATTCAGATCAGCTTTCAATCTGCCGATCCGGATTTAAGCGATGCGATCGCAGGAAAACGGCATGCCTTCGCGCACAAGAAAGCCATGTTCAATGCGGTGAAAGCGCAGGGTTTCCCCATGGTGATGAACGTGGTGATCACGCGACAGAATATTGAATCGATTGAAGCCATCATGGCGTTAGCCATTGAACTGAATGCCGATTTCGTAGAGCTAGCCACCTCGCAATATTACGGCTGGGCGCTGCATAATCGTGACGCTTTGTTGCCAACGCGCACGCAGGTTGAGCAGGCGGAAGCCAAGGTCAACGCATTGCGAGACAAGCAACAAGGCGAAGGACCCAAGTTTATCTTTGTCACGCCGGATTATCACGAAGATCGCCCCAAGCCATGCATGAGTGGCTGGGGAAATATTTTCATCAACATCGCGCCTGATGGTTTGGCGCTGCCTTGCCATAGCGCAGCGCTACTGGATCTGCCGCACCCCAATGTCAAAGAGCACGCACTTGCTGACATTTGGTACCACGCTGATAGCTTTAATCGCTTCCGCGGATTTGACTGGATGCGGGAACCTTGCCGAAGCTGTAATGAGAAGGAAAAGGATTATGGCGGTTGTCGGTGTCAGGCGATGTTGCTGACTGGCGACCCCGCAAACGCGGATCCGGTTTGCAGCAAGTCTCCTGATCATCACGTGATCGAAGAGGCAGTTGCGAAGGCCAATCAAGGCTGTCATAGCATGGCATTGGCGCGAACCGTGAAGAACAGCCAGATCATCCTTTCCGTGAAACCCTGACATGAGGAGCGTTTATGGCGAAACCGCACCCAGCTGCACCGGATTGGATCTTGCTGTCGCCGAAGGATCAGCAACTCGACACCGGATGGGTAGGCTATCGTCACGTCAGTGGGATGGTGCATTGGCATCATGCGGCATCGGATGATAATCGGCTAAGTGCATCGCTGGTGGTGCCCACTCCCGTGGAAGATGACAGTGGCATTACCCATGCGCTCGAGCATATGGTGTTACGTGGGTCGATGCGATTCCCCGAACGTGAAACCTTTTTCTCTCTGCGCAGCGAGTTGGCGCTGTTGGAATTTAACGCGAGCACTAAAAAAGAATCGACGCGATTTCATTTGTCAGGCTATGACCCCCATTCAGCGTTACGAGGGATCGGCTTTTTTGCTGACAGTGTGCTGTCTCCCCAATTGACTTTAGAGGACTTTGAGCAAGAGATTTTCCATCCTCAAGGGGGCGGCATAGGTGGCACCTTGTATCGCGAAATCAACGAATACATGGGCTTTGAGCGGTTTCGTGCTTCCACCGTGCAAGCGGCAAACAGCGTGCCGCGTGCTGCGTTATTCGGCGGTATGCCTGATACCGTCACGCAGTTGGATATTGCGGCGCTTCGCCGCTATCACCATCACTACTATCGCCCTGAAAATATCTTACTGCTCACTGCGGGATCATGGCCGATGGTGCCGCTGTGGCGTCAAATGTCAAAAGCGCTGGAAGGCGTAAGCGCGCCGTTTTCTGTCACGTTGAACGAGCAACATATTCTCTCTTCTGTCGCGGCTGAAAAAGACGATGAACGCATTGAGACGTTGTCGTTATCTCCCCATTGGGCAGCGGTGTTACATACCACTTTAAGTTCACCCAAGTACGGGCAGCTTTTGAGTAACCTCGGTGCGCAGTTGCTTCCTTTGAATAATGATTTTCAACCCGCGCCAGCGTTGCGATTTCGTGCTTCACAACAATGCTCACTCTCTGTTCTTGAGCGCTTAGTGGACCTTGCGCGCCAACGTTTATCCCCTAAACGTACGGCATGGCAATCGGGTTATTTTAAGCTTCAACAAGGCCAAAGCATGGCGACACGGTGGGGGGATGGCTTACAGCGTTTGTACCATCATTTTTCTACCACGCCGTTTGCGCCACCCCATATGAAAGGGGAAGAGTGCGAACCACTTCCGAGCTTTTCTTTTGCTGAAAGCCCGCCTCAAGGCGAGTGGGTGACGCCGTGCCCGCCGTTAGCGAGGTTAGCAATATTGTGTCGTTTTAATGCGCGAGATACCGAAACCCGCGCCGATTTGACGCGCTGGCTTGCGCTTTGTGAGCAGCGAACATTGCGGTGGGCGTGGATGCAGAGCAAGCCTATTTTGGGTGAGATTAAAGAGTGGCACTGCGCCAATGCGGTGGTGAAAGGGTTGATGGTGGATTTACCCGAAAGCGATGTAGTGGCACTGCGTCATTTTTGGCATCACTCCTTATCTGCGAATGAGATCCATGCGATGGATGCAGAGTGGCAACACACGGCGCAAGGCATTGTGTTGAACTGCGCGGGGAGTGTGCCTGTGTTCCGTGCAGGCACCATTATGGCAAGTCATCGTGATGATGAAACCGCGATGCATGTGGCGTTGTCTTTTCCCCATACCACAGAGGCGGGCACGATGGCCGCGTTGGGGCAAGCCGTGATGGCATCTTATCTCCTTCTGCAGCGACGACTTGGAGGACGTTGTTATAGCCTAAGTGTTTCACTGGATTTAATGAGTTATGAGCTGACGTTTGACTCGGTCGCGGACAGTGATCCGAGCATTAGTTTCATTGCGCTGCTGAATGCCTTTGAAACCTTGTGTTCTCCGTTAGATGACGGGGATATAGAAAAGGTCTGCAGTGGAGGAATGGGGCTGGTCTCGGCACGATACAACAAATCACATGCCCGTTTTCATCAGGCATTGCTCAATACTGTCGGCCGAAGTGTGGCACTGGATTTTTCTGTTGTCTCTCCTGCCAGTTTGGCGCAGTTGGCAACCCAAGTGCTCTATGCGCTAAAGCACACCACGCTGCATTAATCCTTGTTGATTGAACATTCGGTCGCTAGCGACAACAAGAGCAGTGAGAAGATCAGCGCCGTAGGTAGCGATCGAAATCAATGTTAGTCACGCCAACCACCGCTTGGATTCGATTGTGGACACCGAGCTTTTTCAAGATTGCAGAGACGTGGGATTTCACGGTGGTCTCCGAAATGTTGAGGTCGTAAGCGATCTGTTTGTTGGCTGCGCCTTGCGCCATGGACTTCAACACCAACAATTGGCGTCGCGTCAGGGTGTGCAGCATTTCTGGTGAGAATTGGGGATCGTCGTTGCGTCTTTGTCCGCTGCTATTGTCGTTCTCTGCTCGAATAATGTCCGCTGGCAGATAAACGTGACCGTCCAGTATTTGTTCAAATGCCTCGCGCATTTTCTCTCTCGGAGCGCTCTTCGCGATGAAACCGACAGCACCGTACGCGATGGTTTGTAGAATAATTTGTTTGTTGGTTTCCGCTGAAATAATGGCGACAGGAATAGTGGGGAATTGATTGCGTAGCTCAAGTAAGCCTTTAAGGCCCGCCATACCCGGCATATTTAGATCCAGTAAAATCAGGTCCAAATCTGAGTGGTCTTGTGCCAATACGAGCGTGTGCTCAATGTCTTCCGATTGAAGAATGTCGCACTCTTCGTAACGTCCGCGAATGACGGAGATTAATGCGTCACGAAAAAGAGGATGATCATCGGCAACGAGAAATTTGTACATAAAACAGTCCTTTCAAGTAGTCGCACCACCATCGTCCTGACAGGGCTCACAACTATATTGCTGCTGGTAAAAACTGACATTACTTTGTTTTAATTGTGATTTTCTGCGGTTTGATTATGTGGGGCGTATCATCACGACATAGATAATCAAACGCTTTGACAGCACTTCAGTGTAGTGACCCTGATTCCACTTGTGACCCATAGGGTGTCACATTCTTGAAAATTTTGGTCAACAGACTTTGCAAATTTGTAAATATCCTTCCTAAGTATGAGGTTTCATTCCTCCCTGACCGAGTAAACTAAAACATACGCAACCGTATTCGGACTCGCTCAACATGATGTGCGAGCAGGAGGGTGACATGGCAGCAGTTCAACCATCAGTAACTCAAGCATCAGATAATCAACAAGCCATCTATCGCGCCGCAACCTATCAACTGGATGCTGGTAAAGCGGCACATGAACTGGCGCTTCAGCTTGATAATGAAGAGATAGGCTTTGTGTTGTTCTTTTGTTCATCGGCCTACGATTTGGAGGCGTTGGGGAAAGAAATGAACCATGCCTTTTCGCATTGTGAGGTCATGGGATGCACCTCCGCGGGTGAAATTACGCAATCTGGCTATGCCAAAAGCAGCATCAGCGCGCTGGGTTTCTCGCGTCGCGATTTCAAAGTGTCGGGCGCGCGCGTTCCCCTCGAAGAGTTCGATTTACAAGCGGCGCAGTTGTGTGTGAGTTCGCTGGTAGAAGCGTGTCAGCAAGATCAGAAAGCGCCTATCGGCAGCAATACCTTTGTGTTGACCTTAATTGATGGTCTCTCACCGAACGAAGAAAGGTTTTTGGTGACCTTGGACACGGCGCTCGGACGCTTACCTCACTTTGGCGGGTCGGCGGGCGATGACATCAACCTAGCAAACACCCATGTCTACAGTGAGGGCGCGTTCCATACCGAGTCGGCGATTGTGGTGATGTTCAACACCCATTGCCCGTTCGAAGTTTTTACCACCCACCACATAGAAAGCCTTGAGAGTAAATTGGTGGTAACCGAAGCTGATTGCACAGCACGACGTGTCTATGAATTTAACGCTGAGCCTGCCGCACAAGTTTATGCGCGAGAAGTGGGGATTGCGCTAGAAGATCTGCGCCCTGAAATTTATGCCCTTCATCCGTTGGCAGTGCTGATTGGCGATCAGTATTACGTTCGCTCTATCCAAAAGGTCAATGACGACCTGAGCCTCGATTTTTATTGCGCCGTGGACGATGGCATCGTGGTGACCGCAATGCAGCCCGGCGATTTGTTTGCTGACACCCAAGAGAAGCTCAGTGCCATCGAAGCCCGTATCGGCCAGCTTGAACTGACGTTAGGGTGCGATTGTTTCTTACGTCGTTTGGAAATCGAGCAAGCACAAATGCGTGACAAAGCGAAAGCCATGTTCTCGCGATTTCGATTGCTGGGTTTCAATACTTACGGTGAGCAGCTAAACGGCATTCACATGAACCAAACCCTAACCGGAGTGATGATTGGTCGGCCGCCCCAGCCTCCAGAACCTGAGTTTGAAAATGGCCAAAGCGACGACGGCTTCGAAACAAAAGGCGATGCAACCAAAGGCGAAGCAGCGAGAAAGGTAGGGTAAGTGAGCGATAAGCAGCAGGCACTAGAACAAGAACTGGCAGCGCTGAAAACCGAAAACGCCCGTCAAAAAAAGATGATTGATGCGTTGGTTCGTCGCGTTGAACAAGGCGGAAGCGGCCAGCTTGATGCTTGGGGTGCCTTCCAGCACTCGGTAGTATTAGCCGATCAGGTGCGCGAAAAAACCGATGAGCTGAATCATGCGCTGCAATCCATTGAGTCCGCAAACCGCCAATTGTCCCAAGCCAAATCACAGGCTGAAAAAGCGCATCAGCGTTTCATTGATGCCATTGAATCGATTTCTGACGGCTTTGCTTTGTACGATCCCAACCGTGAGTTGGTCTATTCCAATAGCCATTTTCAGCGCTATTGGCGCGACAATGCCATTTCGCTGAATACCCCCGCTCTTACGCCAGAAAAAATTCGCAGGCTCGCCGAAGAGCATGGATTGATCGTGCGTGAAGTGAGTGAAAACCACAATGGGAATACCATCAAGCTGCATGACGATCGCTGGCTGCAAATCAAAGAGCGAGAAACCAGCGATGGCGGGATGGTGATGCTCTACTCTGACGTGACGCAGTTAAAGTTGGCCGAAACTGCGCGCTTTGAAGCGGCGATGGCAGAGAAAAGCCGTGTCTTGCAAAACATGGTCGATAACTTATCTCAGGGTGTGCTCATGGTGAGTCATACCGGTGATATTCAAGTGTTCAATCAGCGCTTTTTGGCTATGACAGGCTTCGACCAATCTCAGTTAAATGGCGCGCATATCGAAGCCTTAACGGCGGATTCTCCCATGACGTTGTGGCGCATTGGATTAGGTGGAACACACCCACCTGAAGGGATCCGTGTGCAAACTTTGTCGGACGGTCGGGTTATTGAAGTGCGCAGTCACGCCATGGACGATGACGGATACGTTAATACTTACACAGACATTACGCAGCGCTACCTTGATGCGAAAGAGCTACGTGAAACCGAGCAATGGCTGAGGTTGATCACTGACAATGTGCCCGCTTTGATTGCTTATGTGGGAGACGATCTTCGTTATCAATTCACCAACCGAGCGTATGACCAATGGTATGGCTTCCCGCCGGGTGAGTTGCTTGGACAGCATATTTCCATTTCTCGAAGCCAATCCAAATTTGCCGCGTTGAAACCGTATGTTGAACGCGCGCTTTCTGGTGAGTCCGTGGTGTTTGAAATAGAGGAATATAACGCCAGCGGCGAGGCGCGTTACGTCGTAAAAAGTTATGTGCCGAACCAATCGTCAAGCGGGAAAATTACGGGTTTATTTGTGCTTAATTGGGACATTACTGAGCGCCGACAAAATGCGACGAAGTTAGAGCAGGCCTATCAAACCCTTGAACTTCGCGTGCAAGAACGCACGGCACAGCTGCAAACACTTAACAGCCAGTTGCAGGATGAAGTTGAAGAGCGTCGGGTGATCCAAGAACGCTTGCTAGAAACCAAGAAAGAGGCAGAACGCGCCAATTTATCGAAAACCAAATTTCTTGCGGCTATCAGCCACGATTTGTTGCAACCGCTTAACGCCGCGCAATTGTATTTGGGATCGTTACTGAGTCATCGCATGTCGCCATCTGCGCGCAAATTGGTGAATTCCTTGGCGCATTCCCTCGAAGATGTAGAGTCGTTGATCACCACGCTGGTGGAAATTTCTAAGCTGGATGCGGGCGTGGTCAGGGCGGATAAACAGTCATTTCCTGTCAGTGATTTGCTGGACAACATTGCACATGACTTTTCACATGCCGCCGAGCGCAGTCAGGTCGAAGTACGCTACGTGCCAAGTTCCGCTTACATCTATTCAGATTCACAACTTCTTGCCCGTATTCTTCGTAATCTCATGACCAACGCCTTGCGTTATACGTCTTCTGGAAAAATCTTACTGGGGAGCCGACGTTGCCGCGATGGGCTTCGCATTGAGGTGCTTGATACGGGAATGGGTATTCCTGAAGATAAGAAGAATGAAATTTTTCAGGAGTTTAAGCGTTTGAGCACAGGGCATGACCATCACCATACTCAACTGGGCTTAGGGCTTGCCATCGTCGATAAGATTTCCAGTGTATTAGGCCATGCGGTGACGGTTAACTCCGTTCCCGATGTCGGCTCACGTTTTTCTGTGCTTGTGCCCTATGGTGCGACGGAAGTGACGAGTTCGCGAAACGTTGAATCACTGGTGGCAGATGGCGAAGTGGCCCTTCAAGGGGCGCGTGTATGGGTGGTCGATAACGACCAAAATATTTGCCGTGCAATGGAAGAGCTTTTGCAGCGTTGGGGGTGTGAAGTGACCACTGCCAGTTCGTTGCAGGAACTGCAAATCAGTTGTGACACCGTGCAATGCCCTGTGGAGTTGTTGATCGCGGATTATCACCTCGACAATGAGCTAACGGGGCTGGCACTGGCAAAATCCATTAACGCGCAACGATTACAGCCTGTCCCAACCGTGATAGTGACCGCTAATCGCAGTGAGGAGCTTCAGCACCATGCGCGAGATTGTGGTTACCTCGTGCTGCACAAACCGATATCTCCTATGCGTCTAAAAATGACGATGGTGCATTTGTTGAGTGGCGATCATGCCGACAGCCTGCCATTGAAAAACACGCCGATAGCATCTCGAAATCGATAATCTGACCTGTGGCACATCCAAGTCTGGGCGACTATGCTTTTAAGTATTCCCCTCTGTTTGTGCGTGAACAGGAAGATGCAATGACAAAATCAGAACTTCGTTCTCTCTACACTCAGGAAATGCTGGTTGAAGCGGTGGTTGAGCCGTCGTTATCTCGCGATGGATGGATTGTCGAATTCCGCCATGCGAGAGGCGGACTTGTGCCGCTGACGGACGGTAATGGCTTAGAGCAGTGCTTTGGCGATGTGGATATCGCCACGGAAAGTGCGCTGGATATTGGTTTTCATCAAGTGCGTATCGTCGACGTGTAATTCGCCCCACACTTTCCGCGTTATCTTGATCTCCTTGCTTCTCGTTCTGGCAAACGATGCAAAAATATTCGTTGTTTTCCCCCATGCTGTGCGTTGCGCATGTCTCGTCGAGTCTACTGAATAACGGACTCCCACGATCCTCCCCCTAAAAAAATCGACCGTTTTATCCCGTCTATGCGTTTGTGTTTATATGCCTGAATGGTTTGATAGTTCGCAGTGACTCATACTCGCGGTTATAAAACATGCATTTCTATTCTTTCTAGTTATTACGGCGAATAGCTAATCTATGCTCACGAAATAGAAAAGGAATGTCGTGACATGTTACTCAAGGAACTTTCTGCACTGGCAAGCCCGCTTAACGATCAGCAGATCGGTCAGCTTCAACAGACCGTGGCCGAATTGTCGCCACAGCAGTTGGCGTGGATTAGCGGTTATTTTTGGGGTTTAAGCCAAACACCTGAAGCAGCAGGTAGCAACCCACAACCACTTGCTCAAGCGGTTGCCACTGCGGCAAAGCCTGCGGGTAAGCTGACTATCATCTATGCCTCTCAAACCGGTAACGCCAAAGGCGTTGCTGAAGCTTTGGAAGCGAGTGCGAAGGCGGACGGCGTAGATGTCGCATTGTTTTCTGCTGATGATTACAAACCTCGTGATCTAGCGAAAGAGACGCACGTGATCATCGTGGCTTCGACCAACGGTGAGGGCGAGCCGCCTGATAACGCGATTTCTCTGCACGAATTCCTGCAATCTAAGAAAGCGCCTAAGCTGGATAGCCTGCAATACGCCGTGATTGGTTTAGGGGATTCAAGCTATGAGTTCTTCTGCCAAACCGGCAAAGATTTTGATGCATTCCTATCGAAGCAGGGTGCAAAAGCGATCGTGCCGCGCCTTGATTGTGATGTGGATTACGACGCTGATGCTGAAACTTGGAGCGCAGACGTTCTAGGCAAGGTTAAAGAAACCATTGGCGGTGGTGCTGACGAAGTGGTTGTTCCGCTTCACGCTGCAACCACAGTCGGTGCGGCATCGGCTTACAACAAGCAGAACCCTTACGCTGCAGAATTGGTAGCTAACCAGAAAATCACCGGTCGTGACTCTGGCAAAGACGTTCGCCACATCGAAATTGACTTGGGTGAGTCTGGTTTAACATACCAGCCGGGTGATGCACTGGGTGTTTACTACAGCAACAGCGCAGAGTTGGTTGATGAGATTCTGGCGAAAGTCGGCCTGACGGGCGATGAGAATGTTGAAGTTGCTGGCGAGTCTTTGTCGCTGCGTAAAGCGCTAACAGACAAGTTTGAAATTACCGCAGCGAACCCACAACAAGTGGCGGCGTATGCTGAGCTTTCAGGCAGCAAGAAACTGCAGAAACTAGCAGAAGACAAAGACAAGCTTCGCCAATATGCCAACAACACCCAAGTGGTGGATGTGCTCGGCGAGAAGAAAACCAAACTGACTGCCGAGCAGTTAGCGGGTCTGCTACGTAAACTGACGCCACGCTTGTATTCCATCGCTTCAAGCCAAGAAGATGTAGGTGAAGAAGTTCACCTAACTGTCGGTTTGGTTGAGTTTGAAAACGGCGACAACACCCGATTCGGCGGTGCGTCAGGCTTCTTGGCACAGCGTGCTGAAGAGGCGGAATCGGTAAAAGTGTTTATCGAGCACAACAACAATTTCAAGTTGCCTGCTGACGACAATGCGCCGATTATCATGGTGGGTCCAGGAACCGGTATCGCACCGTTCCGCGCCTTCATGCAAGAGCGTGATGCTCGTGGCGCAGAAGGTAAAAACTGGTTGTTCTTTGGCGACCGTACCTTCACGCAAGACTTCCTCTACCAAGTGGAATGGCAGAAGTTCCTAAAAGACGGTTTGTTGACCAAAATTGACCTCGCTTTTAGCCGAGATCAAGCAGAGAAAGAGTACGTTCAGCATAAAATCCTTGAGCAATCTGCTGCGGTTTGGCAGTGGCTACAAGAGGGTGCATACCTTTACATCTGTGGCGACGCGACCCACATGGCGAAGGATGTCCATGAAGCATTGATTAATGTTGTCGAGCAGCAAGGTGGAAAAAGCCGAGAAGACGCAGAAAGCTATTTGAATGAACTGCGTAAGGCCAAGCGTTATCAAAAGGATGTGTATTAATGAGTGACAAGCAAGTTGTGTTGGGCACAGAACTCGGGCCTTTGGCTGATAACGAGCGCCTGAAAAGAGAAAGTAACTTTCTGCGCGGGACCATTGAACAAGATCTTCAAGACCGTGTGACGGGTGGATTCACAGCAGATAACTTCCAGCTGATCCGTTTCCACGGCATGTATCAGCAAGATGACCGTGACATTCGCGCCGAGCGCCAAAAGCAAAAGCTTGAGCCGCTGCAAAACGTCATGCTTCGTGCCCGTATGCCTGGTGGCATTATCTCGCCAGAACAATGGTTGGCGATTGATAAGTTCGCCACTGAGCACACTATGTACGGCAGTATTCGCCTGACGACACGCCAAACATTCCAGTTTCACGGTGTGTTGAAGCCGAACATTAAATTGATGCACCAAACGCTGAACAAGATTGGTATCGACTCCATCGCAACAGCGGGTGACGTGAACCGTAACGTACTGTGTACGACTAACCCTGTTGAATCAGAGCTTCACCAAGAAGCGTATGAGTGGGCGAAGAAAATCAGTGAGCACCTGCTACCAAAAACACGCGCTTACGCGGAAATTTGGTTAGACGGTGAGAAGGTAGAAGGTCATCAAGACGAAGAGCCGATTTTGGGTTCAAACTACCTGCCACGTAAATTCAAAACCACGGTGGTTATTCCGCCGCAAAACGACGTTGATGTTCACGCGAATGACCTAAACTTCATAGCGATTGCTGATAACGGCAAGCTGGTTGGTTTTAACGTATTGGTTGGCGGTGGCCTTGCCATGACGCACGGCGATACGGCGACCTACCCACGTAAAGCAGACGACTTAGGCTTTGTGGCACTCGACAAAACCTTGGATGTTGCTGCCGCCGTTGTGACCACACAACGCGATTGGGGTAACCGTTCGAACCGTAAGAACGCGAAAACCAAATACACGCTGGATCGCGTCGGTACTGACGTATTCAAAGCGGAAGTGGAAAAACGCGCAGGCATTACGTTTGAAGCGGTTCGTCCATACGAATTCACTGACCGTGGCGATCGCATCGGTTGGGCTGAAGGCATTGATGGCAAACACCACTTGGCACTGTTTATCGAAAACGGTCGTCTGTTGGACTACCCAGGTAAGCCTCTGAAAAGTGGCGTGGCTGAAATTGCGAAGATCCACAAAGGTGACTTCCGCATGACAGCGAACCAAAACCTGATCGTCGCAGGCGTGTCGAAATCCAACAAAGCGAAGATCGAAAAGATCGCACGTGAGTACGGACTGATCGACGATGGTGTAAGCGAGCAGCGTAAGAACTCCATGGCCTGTGTCGCCTTCCCAACGTGTCCGTTGGCGATGGCGGAAGCAGAGCGTTTCTTGCCGCAGTTCGTGACTGACGTTGAAGACATTTTGGAAAAGCATGACTTGGAAGGTGAGCACATCATCTTGCGTGTCACGGGTTGTCCAAATGGCTGTGGTCGCGCCATGCTGGCGGAAATCGGCTTGGTAGGTAAAGCACCGGGTCGCTATAACTTGCACCTAGGTGGTAACCGCGAAGGTACGCGTGTACCTAAGATGTATAAAGAGAACATCACTGACGCCCAGATCCTAGAAGAGATCGATGCGCTGGTTGGCCGTTGGGCGACAGAGCGTAACGACGGCGAAGGCTTCGGTGATTTTGTTATCCGCGCTGGCATTATTGCGGAAGTGAAAGTCTCTAAGAGGGATTTCTATGCCTAAATTTCAACTGTCCGATTTGCTTGGCCTGAACAAGGCGCAGCAAATCTTGGAACTGGCGCCAATTAACGCTGAACTGGAAAGCTTGTCAGCACAGGAGCGGGTTCGGTGGGCGTTGGAAAATCTGCAGGGCGAGTTCGCCCTGTCATCAAGTTTTGGTATTCAGGCTGCTGTCATGCTGCATCTTGTGGTCAAAGAGAAGCCGGACACGCCGGTTATCTTGACGGACACGGGGTATTTGTTTCCTGAAACCTATCAGTTTATAAATGAGTTAACGAAACAGTTGTCACTGGATTTGCGCGTCTACCGTGCGGAGCAAAGCTCTGCTTGGCAAGAAGCACAATACGGTAAATTGTGGGAACAAGGTGTTGATGGCATTCAACAATATAATCGCCTCAACAAAGTTGAACCAATGCGTCGTGCTTTGGATCAGCTGAACGTCGGGACATGGTTCTCTGGCCTCCGTCGTGACCAATCGAGTTCTCGCCAAACGTTGCCAATTTTGGGTATTCAAAATGGCGTGTTTAAGTTTTTGCCTGTGATTGATTGGACGAACAAAGACGTGCACTACTACCTAAAAGAGCACGGCTTGCCTTACCACCCATTGTGGGATCAAGGTTATGTGTCAGTGGGCGATGTTCACACCACACGTAAACTGGAAGAAGGCATGACGGAAGAAGAGACCCGTTTCTTCGGCCTCAAACGCGAATGTGGCTTGCATGAAGATGATGTGAGTGGCGATGGTGAAGGGATTTAATCCTTTTAGCGTTTCCTGTTAGGAGCGTTCATTAACGTTTCCGTTTGCGCAAAAAAGTGACGCTATCTAGCGTCACTTTTTTTATGGTTAATAGTCACGGAATGTTCGATCCGCATCTTTATAGCACTGTTCTCGGTCAGCGTTATTGCGGATCTTCGAGCAGTCACTTTCCGCGATTCCACGCCCAATGTCAGCACTGCATGCGCTGAGCAGAAAAGTCAGAAGCAATAGCATCGATTTCATTGTGTTCTCCTTGTTCATTGCTTGGCGTCGCAATGGGTGCATCGCATGTTATGTGGGGGTGTTGATAAGGCCCATTAACGTATTTCTCAGCCATTGATTGGCAGGACTGTGCTGATTTCGTTTATGCCAAACGATTTGATGCACCACTTTTTGTGTCTCAAACGGGGGCGATAACACCTGCAACCCAAATCGCTCGGCATACTTACCGGCCAGTTTCTCACTGGTCATGGCGACACAATCGCTGTCGCTCACCAACGCCATCATGGACAAAACAGACTCGCACTCGGCGCTGATTTTACGTTCTTTCAATATTTCAGTGGTGAAGAAGTCTGCTGCATAAAGATTAGATCGACGAACGCGCAAGGTGATGTGTTTTTCTTGATAGTACTGCGCTTTGCTGATGGTGCTCTGAACCCTTGGGTGCGTTTTGGCACAAATCAGTTTCATCGACTCTTCAAATAGCGGCACCGAGGCGTATGACTGGCCGTCGACTTTGCCGATATCAATGGCTAAATCGGCTTTTTGCAGACTCAGCATCTCCAGCATGTCTTCTTCATTTTTAGGGGTAGGGTTGAACTGAATGGCGCAGTTTCCTAGCAGATCGGAACGCTCAACCAAGGGTTGAAGAATTTGCAGGACGACTTCATTGACCAGCACATTGAATTTGCGATGGTGCTGTGGCGTGAACTGGTTGATGTTGCCCATGGCTTTCGCCATTTGCTCAAAAGCCGGTGAGATGTCGTTAGCCAGTTGAACCGCTGCCGATGTCGGGCTGATACCGCGTCCTTCCCGCACAAACAACTCTACCCCCATTTGCTGTTGTAACCGCTTTAATGCCCCGCTAACACCTGGCTGTGTCATGTTGAGAGCATCCGCAGCCTGCGTGATGGACCGCAGCCTATAAACATCTAAGAACACAGAAAGCAGGTTCAGGTCGAGCTTGGAATCCATAAACGTCGCGCCTCAATACATAGCTAATGGTTATGTTTTTCATAAAGTTATCTTTATTCATGCTGATGTGTCAACTCGGTAAGATTTCCTCATCGAAACATCAGCTTCTATTCAGCAAAAAGAGAGGCAATCACCTTGAGCGGTAACGCTAAATACAGGTAACACAAAGGGGCGCTCCGTTGGCCCCTTTAATATTTCTAGGGAAACGTTATGAAAAAGTCTTCTTATTCTCGCACTCTGGTTCTGGTTTCTTTGTCGTTGGCTAGCCCGTCTTTGTTGGCGTTAGAGGGCGATGACGCGCTGCAAGATATGTCTGATCCGTTGGCGGTGTACACCCAAGGTGGTGTGGGCATCACGGACCAAGGGTTAAATTTCAAACTCGGCATGGCCTATGACACGGGCAATCCCGACACCATGGCGATGAACATTCTAGAGCTAAAAGGGTTTGCTGGGGATTTGCTGCACTTGGATGGCAACGACAGCTTTGATGGTTTGCGCTACCGCCATTTTAGTTTGGATACCACGACGGGCCGAGGCTCACAGCTTGATGTGAATTGGGACTTTGAAAGTGACCTTGGCAGTGCGTCTTACAGCTTTATGCAAGCGTTACCGGCAATGGGAGATTTGCAGCTTTACCCACTTGCGGGCGCGGGGTTGACCGTGACCGACACGGCGGAAATTCGTGGCACCGAAAACCCGGTTGGCAGTGTGGGTTATGCCATACCTTCGACTTACATGGTGGTGGGTACCTACGCCAAATACTCGATTAACGAAAACATCTGGCTGAACTACAACCCGATGTACATTAACACTTTGAACAGTAACCACTACATGGCGGATTTGATGGATGGTTGGCATCATGACGCGGCGGCCAGCTATCAGCTAAACCCGCGTCAGAATGTACGTCTTTTTGCCAATTACTCTGACAGTGCAGGGACAAGTAGCAGTGTGGAATGGCGCTTGGAGTTTAATCACCAGTTTTGATGGCGAGAGTTTGGTATCCAGAGAGGTTTGGGTAATTGATTCCTGACAGGATGTCATCGTTAAACAGGGATGTTGATACTTGGTTTCTTTATTTCTTCTCGCTCACCTAGCACTTCCTCTTCTTTTTTCTTTTCCTTTTTTCCTCTTTCCCTCTCTTTCCACCGATTCAATGATCATGACTTCCCGTTTTCATGGTTTTGCATGGCTTGGCGAATTTGCTTAGCCAGCGCTTTGATCCCTCGTTCATTTAATGCTTGTTGCTGCCCTTTTATCTCTACGATGATTTCTGGCATTTGCTGGCCAGTGGGCACGTGAACAAGGTGGGTAATGAGGTAGGCAAATAAGAAGCTGGGCTTATGAAGGCGGCTAACTGCGACCCATTCCGCATCGACAGACTGCCCTAGCTCTGCGGCCTTGTTGGGATGAGAAAAGAGATAACCAAAGCCTTTGTCAGCGTCCAAATAGCGCTTCGGTGATACAGGCACAATATCCAGTGAATGTTGGGTGTGTAGTGTGTTTCTTAGAAGCGCAGCAAGCGAGGCAGTGCGAGCAATTTCTGCGGCGTTAGGGGGATTGGCATGGTATTGAGTATCGCGGGCGTTTTCTGGCAAGGTGAGGTCGTTAAGTTCAAATTCAAGCACGGCGATGGATGCAAAGGCGATGGGTACCCAAGCCAAAAGCAGGGCAATGAATAGCATGATGAGAAAAGGTCTGATGCCACTTATCGTTTTCTTAACGACAAATGGCACCGGATTGTCTTTACACTTGCGCATGATGGTTAGTCATCATCGTCTCCGCCGAAGGGCTTTGATGAGGCTTCGACGACAGGCACACCGTAGTCATTCAAAATCATGGCGATTTGAGGTGCGTTCGCATCCATGGCCATTTCCACGGTTTCTTTCCAAGGCCGTTCACCGTATCTCACGCCCATCGACATAGGGAAATCGAACACATTGCTGCCTTCGGATACCATGGAGATCACGGCAAGATCGGGATGAGATTTGGCAAAATATCCCGCAATAGGGCCCCAAATGACCAACATATCGAACTCACCGTCAGCAACGCGGTTGACCATTTTTCCTGGGTAGTCTTCTCCATCACCATTCATGATGCGGAAAAACGAGGTGTTGTTTTTAAAGCCGTTATCTCTGAGCCAAGTGACTGCCGGAGAGGGCGCGAACGCGGCGATATTCAGCGATTTCTTTACGCTGTCAGGTACGGTAGCGACATCTTGTTGCGTCACCGCCGAGCCGAGAGGGCCGTCTTTTTTAAAGATGATTGAATATGACGAACGGTAATAGGGTTTGGTTGTTGCCGCGATATCAAATTGAGAAGGAACCCCGATAACCAAATCACAGGCAAATCGCCCGTTATCATCAGACCAATTTTTTAAGGTGTTGCGGATAAACCCCATGCGTTGTGGAAACCAAACGTATTCCACATCAAGCCCCCAATACTCGCCCAGTTGTTCGGCGATTTTGTTTTCAAACCCTTGCTGATCTTTGTTGGAATAGGGAAGGTTATTAGGGTCTGCACATATTCTTAACTTGTCAGGCAGAGGAGCTGGCGTTGACATGTTGGCTGCCAATGCCGGAGAAAGGGTTAAGGCCAATGACAAAGCGAAGAGGGCAATACAGCGATTGAAGAGAGAATTCATCGTTGCCTCCTATTGGACTTGGGTGATTTGTTGGGCGACAAAACATTGCTGATCCGCTTCATCGCGTATCGCTAGTAGTTCGCCACGTGCCGTGCGGCTGTCTTTGGATGAGCGGAAGTACCCGCCGCGCTCGCCGCGCATGTTGCGTAGACGCAAAAAGGCATCGGCGTGAATGTAGTCGTCAAAGGTGAGTTGGTTGGCGATTTTGTCAATCACACAGCTACAGCCGTACATGTTGACGTAAGAAGGGCCGCCTTTAAGTGCCATGCACTCTTGAACGAATTTGACTCTTTCTAACGTGGGGTAGTCATTGGCGCTAGCGGGCGTGGATAGTGCCAACAGTGCCAAACCAATGAGCGAACTTACCGTTTTTACTGCTTTTAACATAAGCTGCCTCCTGCAATCTACTTGTGACGTCTTGGTGTCAATGTCGATGTGACGACGTCTATTGCGTAACAATAATTGGCCTTACAACATCGGCCTTACAACAACCCCTCAGCTTGAAGTTGTTTGCGGAATTTCTTCAACAGTCCTTTAGCGGGAAGAAGGGACTTATCTTTTTTGATTTCTTCCATGTAGCTGTCAATGATGCCGTCGATGTTACTGGGGTTACCGACCAACAAGATGCCGCCCATTCTTGCTCCCCAATGTGGTGTGCACTTGTAGACATAGACACCTTCGTTTTCAAAAACAAAGCTAACGTCAGCCCCCATTTCTGTTTGAATTTTTTCTGTGCCCTCTGGCACCATTACATCAATGGTTTCAATAAGGTGAGCCGGCATGTTTGTCCATGAAACCCGGTCACCCGGTTGTAGCATCACCACTAAAGGAGCGAATTTCACGCCGACAGCCTTTATTTCATATTCTTCTGCGTATCCCTGATTTGCCAATCCAAATAACAAGCAAAGTGACCATAAAAAACGTTTAGCCATATGAATTCCTTTTTTCGCAATTGCGTTGAGTGTAGAAGGCAACACCTTCGTGCAATGGGTAGCAATGCATCGAAGTTGAGAAAGGGGAGTAAACTCCCCTAAAAATTGTGGATTAGTTAGGTAGTGCGAAGACGGTCAACACGCCGCCAAGCTGGGTGTAGTCTGACAATTTACGATATGCACCTACCGCGCCCAGTCCGTCAGTATCACCTTCGAGACCTGCAGCCATACCGATACCTGCCCAACCACCAACGCCGGAAAGAACAGCAATGTATTGCTTGCCGTCGTGAACATAGGTATTCACGTTACCGATAATGCCGGACGGTGTTTTGAAGCGATAAAGCTCTTTGCCGGTTTTTTCATCCACGGCTTTGAGGTAGCCCTCAAGCGTGCCGTAAAACACAACGCCACCGCCAGTAGCCAATGCGCCACTCCATACGGAGAATGGCTCAGGGATAGACCAAACGATCTCACCTTTTTCTGCATCCCACGCAATAAAGTTACCTAAGCCGCCATGGCTATTCGGCGCTGGGAACATGGATAGTGTTGCACCCACGTAAGGTTGGCCTGCGGTGTACGCCACTTCAAACGGTTCATAGTTCATGCACACGTGGTTAGTTGGTACATAGAACAAGCCTGTGCGCTCACTGTAAGTCGCTGGTTGTTGGTCTTTTGAACCCAATGCCGCAGGACAAATGCCTTTGGTATCGACATCTTCACCGTTTTGACCGGTTGAGTATTTCGCGACGACCTGCGGACGACCAGTTTCCATGTCGACATGGGTTGCCCAGTTAACGGCAGGGTCGAATTTCTCAGCCACTAACAATTCGCCAGTGACGCGATCGAGGGTGTAGCCAAAACCGTTGCGGTCGAAGTGAACCAGCAGTTTGCGATCTTTGCCTTTGAACTTTTTATCCACCAAGATCATTTCGTTGACGCCGTCATAATCCCACTCATCGTGTGGTGTCATTTGGTAGAGCCACTTGGCCATACCGGTGTCAGCATCACGCGCCATGATGGTCATGGAATATTTGTTGTCGCCAGGACGTTGAGACGGGTTCCACGTACTTGGGTTACCGGTTCCGTAGTAAACGAGGTTTAGCTCAGGATCGTAAGAGAACCAGCCCCAAGTGGTACCGCCACCAATTTTCCATTGGTCGCCTTCCCAAGATTCAAGGCTCGAATCTTTGCCGATTGGCTTGAGCATCTCTGTGGTTTTTTCTGGGTCAACGAGCATTTCGTCATCTGGCCCTGTGCTATATGCACGCCAAGCGACGCTGCCATCTTTGGTGTTATAAGCGGTAAGGTAACCGCGGACACCAAACTCACCACCACTGATCCCTGTGATGATTTTGTCTTTCACAACCAATGGGGCATTGGTGTTTGTGCCGCCAGATTTAGGATCGCCGTTCACGACTTTCCAAACCACCTCACCGGTTTTTTGATCGAGAGCGACCAGAGTGGTATCTGCTTGTTGTAAAAATATTTTACCGTCTGAATATGCCAAGCCACGGTTGACCGTGTCACAACACATGACCGCGATAACTGATGAGTCTTGTTTTGGTGAATATTCCCAAATCAAAGCTTTGGTTTTTAGATCAATCGCGAACACTTTGTTAGGAAAAGGTGTGTGAATGTACATGGTGTCACCCAACACAAGTGGTCCGCCTTCATGACCGCGCAAAACGCCCGTTGAGAACGTCCATGCGACTTGAAGATCTTTCGCGTTTTTTGCATTGATCTGATCAAGAGCGCTGTAACGTGTGCCGGAATAGTTGCCGCCCCACATTACCCATTGCTCAGGATCTTGCTGTAACTCTAAGAGCTCACTGTTTGCCTGAGATACTGCTGGAAACAGCAGGGTAAGGGAAACAGTTGCTACTGCGAATATACTGCTTCGCAACCTTTCTACACCTATCATGTTTACTTCCTCCGTGGCAGCGAGTGCACGCGAACAATGGATGTTCTCAAACACATCAGCCTTTGTTGTATCGATTTTTTGATGGGCGCAATCCGCGGGTTGTAAGGGACGCTATTTTGGCCAGTACTCAACAAAATCCAGTACTCAAAGTAACGCTGTGCCTAATGTTGCCAAGCGCAGTGTTGCGTTGGTGGCGTGTTGGCGAAATACAACTATGCGGTCTCGCGTTTCAGCATTGACCCCGAATGCCAATTCATTCCAACATCGAATGAGGAGACGAATATGCCGCTCATTGACAACGAAGTGACGTCATCAAAACGTTGGTGAATTGAGTTTATGGCAGGTTTGGAGGTTGTGTGAGGAGCAAACGGGCACAACACTTTTGTTGCAAGGCAACAATGTCTGAGAGATGAAAATTGACCATTAACCCACTAATATTTCGAGGATTAATGGTCAGTCACAAAGCAAGGATTTAGCGGTTTTTACAAGGGTGGTACAGATGTCGTCTCTGTCTTTTCAGTAAGATACGACACCTCAATAACCTTATTTTTTGTTGGGATTTATTACATCACATTCAAATGTCCCATTCGCGGGAAAATTCTCGTCCCATTGAATCCTTAACATCCGCTTTTAGTGTTCCTTGTTTCTCGGCGTCGACATGAAACGTGAACGTCGGATTCTCACTGATCGAGATGCCACCGTTAAATTGCATCACAGGATCGCCATCAAGGGTGATCTGCACATCACTGACATAGTCAGAAGGGATCCAGTGGCGGGTGACTTGATCTATCTGTAGGCCACTGTAGTTGGGGTGGCTGATCAGAAGTTGCAGCATACGCGTGTCAGCATTGCCAAGATCTTTGAGTTTCATTTTTCCCATTCGTTGGCGAGCCAGTAGATCATCTGCCCCTGCTGGCGCAGAGCATCCACCTGAGGCTTTTACAAAATTACTGGTCATATGGAGTTTGCCGTCAGCGGTTTGTGCAATCACTCGGACAGGGCTGTAAGCGTTGACGCGGACACGCGTTGAGATGTTTGCCACGCCGTTGTTTGGACTCATGTCGAAAGTGCCAACGATAGGGGAGGGATTGTTATCGACGATCAGGTGGATGCGTTCGATCGGGTTAGGATCGTCTTGTCTGACGTTCACTTTGATGTCGAGTGGCACGAGTGCGGCATCAATGGCGCGAACGGGTGACACCAGTTCGACGATGTCATCTTCTAGGATTGGAGGCGATCCCGGAAATAGGCTGTCACGGATCAGCGGCCAGTTAACGCTTTCCTGCTGACTTTGCGCCAACGACAGCGGCGAGAAGACTGTCAGAAAGGCAGCGAGTAGCGTAGCAAGTAACGCGGGGGTCTTGTTCATGATGAGTACCTCATATCATTCCCACTCCAGTTCCTTGTATGCCTGAATGACGTTGCGTCCGTGAAACTGTTCAAACAGTTTCCAATTGTCGGCATGGGATCTTAGTACCGTAAGGCTGGCAGTGTTGATATCGATGTTTTGATTAATCGCGGCACGAACTTCTTGTGCCAGTGAGCGAAGGTAGTGAGTTTGTGCATCAAATGCATTTTTTCCTGTTTGAATAGGGCCGTGCCCCGGTATCACCCGTTGATAGGGCATTGTGTTGAGTGTGCTGATCACCGAAAGCCAGCCGATTAAGCTGCCATCCAGTGATGGAACGTGGTCAACGAAGAGTAAATCACCGGCGATGAGGGTTTCCGAGTTGACGTCAAACACCGTTAAATCGTGGCGTGTGTGGGCGCGTTCGTGGGCGATGAGCTTTAAGCGCCGTTGACCCAAATCGATGTCGGCATCTTTTTCAATCAGACGCGTGGCGGCAACTGGCGTGGTGCCTTCAAACCATGGGGCGGAGAGGCGTTGCAGGTAATAATTGGCCTTGGCATCGAAGTCGCCCGCATAACGGGCGTGGGCAATAAATTCGGGGTTTTCGGAAACGAAGGCTTGATTACCAAAATTGTGGTCGGGATGAACATGGGTATTGATGACATAACGAATCGGCAGCGCGGTGATTTGACGAATGGCGCGATAGAGCATTTCACCCGCTCGTCGACTGCCACCGGTATCAATAACGGCCACTGCCTCTTCGCCAATGATCACGGTAATGTTGGCAACCGGATCGAATTGAGTGGAGAACAGATCCGCAATTTTCCCTTGATGAAAGTAGATACCAGGCGAGACTTCCGTCAGTGATAGCGCAGGTTGAGTATTGGCAGATGCGCTGAACGCCAATAGCCAAATACTCAAAGAGATGCAAAGTGCTCGAATACGCGTCATGGTCGGATCGGGGTGTGGCTTTCCAGCGCAAATCCCGCCTCTCGCCAGCCTTTCACGCCCGCTCGATACCAGTAGACATCTTGCCCACCGAGTGCGATGGCGCGCTTGGCGGCATTCCATGAATGCCAGCAGTTAGGCTCACAAAAAATCACGATAGGGTGACTGCCTACGAGGTTTTCTCCCAGCAGGGCTATCAGTGAATCCGGCATGATGCCGTGTCCAACATTGGCGAGCCACAAGGCGTTGGGCAAGGTCTCCCGTGTTGGTTCAATCCAGAGTGTGCCGTCAGCGAGGTTATCTGGTTTGTTTGGGGCTGGGTAAACGTCAATTAAGCGCGGTGCGCGCTCAGAAATAAATTGTTTCAGTGCCTGCGGCGAATCAATCACGTTTGCGCCATCCAATGTGTTTGGAACTGGCGCACGAAAATTCTCCATGCGATAGGTGTCAGGTTCCGGCACGGGTTCTAGCTCTGTATTGGCTATGACACTAAATGCGCAAAAACAGAGCAAAATCGCATACTTAAGATGCTTTTTCTTTCCTTCCACATGGCTGTTCATACTACTTTCTTCCGATAATTCTCCTACCTTAGTAGGAGATGGGCAGAGAGCTATCCATTTTGGATTAACATTAGGATAACAATCAGACCGTCAAGGGGCGGGTTTTATTGTTGCAGCCATCAATAAACTTCTTTTCAGTGGAGCAAAGATGAACCGTTGGAGTGGTGTTGAAGAATTTGTTGAAGTTGTTAACAGTGGTAGTTTCACCGCCGCCGCACGAAAGTTAGGTGTGTCAACTTCCCATGTCAGCCGACGTATTGATGCGTTGGAAGGCCGGTTAAGTACGCGCTTGCTTTATCGTACAACCAGACAGATCACGCTGACTGAGGTCGGCAAAACCTATTTTGAGCATTGTAATAATCTGATAGAAGCTTTCGGAGAGGCGGAAGCGCTTGTGACACAAATGCAAACCGAGCCTGTCGGCACGTTAAAAATCACGGCACCGTCCGTGTTTGGTGAGAAGTACATCGCGCCATTAACGAACGACTTTATCAAGGCTCACCCTAAGCTCAGTGTTGAATTTCATTTCACGAACGATGTAATAGACATGGTGCACGATGGGTATGATTTGGCGATTCGTACTGGGGATCTTAAAGACAGCACGCTGATGGCGAAGAAACTCGCGCCACGCCGACTGCATGTCTGTGCGTCGCCGACGTATATCAAAGAGTTTGGCGTGCCTAGCGATCTCGAGAAACTGCACGATCACAATTGTCTGGTGGGGCTCGTGGAATCTTGGGCGTTTCAAGATAACGGCAACTCGATTCAGTTTAAACCCAAAGGCCGTTGGCATGGCAACAGTGGAAGTGCGGTATTGGATGCAACGCTTCGTGGACTTGGTTTGGCGCAATTGCCGGACTATTACGTGCGGCAGAAGCTGCAATCGGGAGAGCTGGTCGAAATCTTGTCCGAGTATCGTCCCGCAGATTCAGCGGTATGGGCGGTGTATCCCTTCAATCGCAATTTATCTGCCAAAGTCCGTTTGTTCGTGGACTTTCTTTCTGAGCATTTCACGACGCATTTACCTTGGGATGAGGAGGTGCACGATGCGACAGATGATGAAGGGGATGAGCGGCAAGCAGCGAACTAGTTGTTGGGTAAGCGGGTTAGACTCGATACCGCTTCTAAAGGCTTAGTGAAATGCCAATGACAAAAAAGCCAGCGCGAACGCTGGCTTTTGCATGCAGAAAATGCGCTGAAATTACAGAATTTCTAGCAATTCCACTTCGAATACTAGAGCAGCAAATGGTGGGATAGCAGCGCCAGCGCCGCGCTCGCCGTATGCTAGGTCTTGTGGGATAGACAACTTCCACTTAGAACCAACAGGCATCATTTGCAGTGCTTCAACCCAACCTTGGATAACGCCAGTTACTGGGAACTGAGCAGGTTGACCGCGCTCTACAGAGCTATCAAACACAGTGCCGTCAGTCAGCATGCCGTGGTAGTGAACACGTACTTGCTTGTCGCTGGTAGGGATTTCGCCAGTACCTTCAACAAGAACTTCGTACTGAAGACCAGAATCAGTCACAGTCACTTCGTCACGCTTTGCGTTTTCAGCAAGGAATGCTTCGCCGCCAGCTGCTGCTTCTTTCGCTGCTTCTTGACGTACTGCTTCTGCTTGAGTGTGCAGTTCACGCAGTGCATTGTTGATCTCGTCAACTTCGATAGCAGGCATGTCGCCAGCTAGAGCAGTTGCGATACCTTTTGCGATAGCGTCAACGTTCAGTCCTTCCAGACCGCTTCCAGCCAGTTGCTGACCCATTTGTAGGCCAATGCCATAGCTTGCTTTTTGTTCTACGGTCTCTAGTTTTACTTCAGACATGTCGTCTCTCTTTAATTTTGAGGTTACTCGGGTATACATCCAAACCACGGGTGAAATATGACATCCCCACCGCGTTTAGGTTTAAAGTGTGAAAGGATAACAGGTGGGGGTAGCTCGGGACAAATCGCGTTACTTGAATCTGGTTGAAAAATGCCGGACAGTGTCACTATCAGCAAGATTCGTGTGGCGATATAGGCGTCAAGACTTTTGGATTGTTCAGCATTGTGCGTGAATTCAACGTGATGGTGCTGACATTTTGCTGATATTGTGAGTCTACTATGTGCGCAAGCATTCTTAGCATATTGGACGAAACCCGATGAGGAAATTGGGAGAGGTGATGACCTTGAAAGGAAAGCGCGAAAACCAAAAGGAAACCACCACGCCGCCTCTGGGCGAGGTGATCAAACAAGCGCGTGAAAAAGTAATTGCTGGGTTGCGTCCAGTGTTAGATCGAGTGAAGCCCTATTGGCTGGCGCTACCAAAGCCGCATCGAATCGGTGTGTCAGCACTGGCTGTATTGCTGGTTTTATTGCTGCTGTGGCCATCCAGTGAGCCGTCTCAACAACCTACGGTGAACCTTGATGGGCAGCGTGTTGCTGTGCCGTTGAACCTAGATGAACCTCGATCGACTGAGAACTCGAACAATACGGCTTCTGAAGACACTGATTTTGATCGAACATCAACGCCAGTGGTTGCGCCACAAACCATTGATACGGATTGGGTGAACTATGAGGTGGCTCGTGGTGACACCTTGTCGAACATTTTCCGAACGCAAAACCTACCGCTAAAGGATTTGTACGCGATATCTGCGATTGAAGGTGACGATAAGCCACTGAGCCAAATTCAACCGGGCCAGTTGCTGCGCTTTAAGCGAGACACACAGGGCGATCTCGATATCATTCAAATTGAAAGCGCAGGCGTGCAGTCAGTGATTTTCTTTAGATTGTCAGACGGCAGCTTTGCCCGCCGTAAATAACGGCTTACCCTAAATCGACATTCCGATACGAACGGCTGCATTACGCAGCCGTTTTTGTTTCTGCTCTGCGCATGTCGATATGCGGTATCCCGTCTTCGAGGTATTGCTCCGAAACTTCCTCAAAGCCGTGTCGACGGTAAAACTCTCGCAAATGGTATTGAGCGCCAATGGTGATCGGCGCTTCTGGCCAAGCATCATGGGCTTCAATAATGGCTTGGCGCACCAATTCGTTACCACAGCCATTTCCACGCTCAGTATTGGCTGTAACTACACGTCCAATACTGATTTCAGAGTATGTTAGCCCTGCAGGCAATACGCGTGCATAGGCGGTCATCTTATCATCACGATAGCCTAGCAAATGTCGGGTTTCGGGATGTAGGTCGTGACCATCAAGTTCAGGGTACGGGCAGTTTTGCTCAACCACGAAGACATCGGTACGTAACCGAAGCAAATCGTATAGTTGGCGCGTAGACAACTGACCAAAGGTCAGGCTTATCCATTGCATGGGCTTTTTGTCCTAATAAAATCGATAAAGTTTTTTATTTTTTCTTGGGCTATCTTTGTTTGTAGTTCACTTAGCGCATTACTACTTGCCAAGATAATGAAAAACCGCGACCAAGGCCGCGGTTTTTTTGTCTTAATTTTGCTCTTTTTCAATAATTAAACACTGTGTTAACAGTCTGTTAATTATTTTTAAGGTCAATTCTGTACTGGGCAAAGCCCACATCATCGTTACCCACTTTCTCCATTGGATAATGCCCTTTGGCTTTGATGAATTGCGCCGCTTTGTCGCTTGGTGAGGTTTCAAAAATCACATCCAGCTTGGCGTCAGTTTCAATCGGCGCGAACGTCCAGTTGTTGTCTGCGGTTGGCGTCACTTCACCTTTCTCTTTGGTTACACTGCTGATGTAGTTGGCGACCACAGTGCGGTTTTCGTCCGGCGAGGCAAAGGCAATGAAATCGTTGCCCGTTCCTGGGAATTTACCCAAGTAAGCGCGGTAGTTGTTCGCTGCGACCAAGAATGGCTGGCTTGATTGCACAGGCTTGCCGTTAAAAGTCAGCGCCTTGATGCGCTCTGCGTCTGGGTTAACCAGATTACAATCACTGTCGTAGCGAGCTGGCTGGGTCACATCGATTTGATAGTTAACGCCGTCGATGACATCAAAGTTATACGTGCGGAAACCGTCCCAGTTGATCAGCGATTGCTGCGCTGTTGAGTTTGGATCGATTTGGTTAAATTGCCCTGCGCTGCACTCTAGCCATTCTTTCACTTCTTTACCGGTCACTTTGAGTGTGACCAAGGTGTTCGGGTAAAGGTAAAGGTCAGCGGCGTTACGGAACGTCAGTTCGCCGGCTTCAACTTCGGTGTAGTTGCCCGGGTCGTTTTTACGGCCACCAGCTTTAAACGGTGCAGCCGCCGAAAGGACAGGAATGCCTTCAAGATCCGGATCGCCTTGAATGAAGCGCTCAACGTAATCTTTCTGCGCAAGGTTGACGATCTGAACCGTTGGGTCGTCTTGTACCAGCGAGAGGAAGCTGTACATCACGTCATTGGCTTGACCAATAGGCTGGTTGACGAATTCACGGGTGGCCTTGTGATCGTGCTCTAGCGCCTTACGCATTGCAGGATCAGCCTTGGCGATCGATTCGCCATCAAAGATTGGGCGTGATTCGGTTTGTACGGGGGTCACCTCCCAATCATCGCCTTGTTTATCTAACTGAAGATCCATGATGCCGACATGGCTACCCCAGCGTCCCGGCATGACTGCTGCCACGCCTTTGATGGTGCCTTTTTTGTTGTCGACGCCTTGAATGTCATCAAAGCCCTTGCCCGGGAATACGGCGTGTGAGTGACCAAAGGCAATGGCATCAATGCCGTCAACGTCGGCGAGGTAGTAGACCGAGTTTTCTGCCATGGCTTTATATTCGTCTTGCGACAAGCCTGAGTGCGGAATGGCGACAATCACGTCTGCGCCTTTGGCTTTCATCTCAGGCACTAACTTGTCTGCGGTGGCTTTGATGTCTTTCGCTATCACTTTGCCATCGAGGTTTTTCTTATCCCACACCATGATTTGTGGTGGCACAAAACCGATATAACCCACTTTCACCAGATGCGCTTTGCCATCGGTGTCCGTCATGGTGTGTTCTTTGATGATGTATGGGGTGAAGTAAGACTCACCAGTATTGGCGTCGAACACGTTCGCTGACACGTAAGGGAAGTTTGCGCCTTCTAGGGTGCGGTCGAGGAAGTCGAGACCGTAGTTGAACTCATGGTTACCAATGTTGCCCACGTCGTAGTTCAGTTGGTTCATGGCTTTGTAGACAGGGTGAACTTCCCCTTTCTCGATGCCTTTGGCTGCCATGTAGTCACCCATTGGGCTTCCTTGAATCAGGTCGCCATTGTCCACAAGCACACTGTTCTTCACTTCGTCTTGGGCTTTTTTCACCAAGGTGGCTGTGCGGACTAACCCGATTTTCTCACTCGGCTTGTCCTTGTAATAATCGTAATCCATCACATTGGTGTGAATGTCAGTGGTTTCGATGATACGCAGCTTAATGGTCTCTGCCATTGCTGGGCTTGCCATGACGAGCAGGCCGGATAAAACAGCAATCGAGAGTGGTCGAGGTGAAAGTGTCATGTGTGTCTCCTGAGGATCTACGACAAAGGGGCATTACCGACTTCTTTAATATGCAAGAAGTGGATGTGGGCATATTGTGCATAGTCGGCTACTCGAAAGGTTACATTTCATCGATTAGTGTGATCTCGATTTTCAATTAATTTTATGGTGCTCACGTTTTGTGCGTCACAAAACGTGAAACGTGTGATCTCGCCACATTCGCTGTTTTAACCCTGAGAAACCTGTCAAATAACCAAAATGTTATAAAAAATGAATTTTTAGAATTTCAAGTAATATCAGCAACTCTTTATAGTGACAGTCAAAGGATTGAAAGGACGCTCACTATGGATTACTTGCCGATTTTTGCGAAGCTGGAAGGCCGACCGTGTTTAGTGGTTGGTGGCGGCGAAGTCGCATGGCGTAAAACGCGCATGTTGATGAAAGCTGGCGCAGCAGTGACCGTTGTGTCGCCCGATGCAGACCATGAAGTCGCTGAAGCGGCAGCACGTGGTGAGTTGACTTGGGTGCAAGAAGGATTCTCGCCTGAACACCTTAAATCCATGTTTTTGGTGATCGCTGCAACGGATAACCCGTTGGTCAATGAACTTGTCTCTCAAGCGGCGAATGCGCGTAATATTCTCGCCAATGTTGTTGATGACACGCCCAAGTGCAGCTTTATTGTCCCTTCTATCGTTGATCGCAGTCCTATTGTTATTGCCATTTCCTCTGGCGGTAAATCCCCTGTTTTAGCGCGACTACTCCGCGAAAAGCTCGAAACCCTGATTCCTTCTCACGTTGGCCGCATGGCAAAGCTTGCTGGCGAATTTCGTGACACCTTGAAAAAGAAAGTCACCACTTTGAACGGACGTAGAAAGTTCTGGGAAATGGCGTTTGATGGACGATTCAGTTCACTGGTGGCAGCGGGTGATGAAGACGGTGCCAACGCTGAGCTAGAAAAATTGACGACGGGTGTATCACTACAAGGTGAAGTGGCCTTGATTGGTGCAGGCCCAGGCGACCCTGGTTTGTTGACCCTGCGTGCGCTGCAATTGATGCAACAAGCTGATGTGGTATTATATGACTACTTGGTGTCTGACGAAATCATGGAGCTTTGCCGCCGCGATGCGGAGCTGATTTGTGTTGGCAAACGCGCGAGCTACCACAGCGTGTCTCAGGAAGAGACTAACGCCATGTTGGTGAAGTACGCACAAAAAGGGCACCGCGTGGTGCGCTTGAAAGGCGGTGATCCTTTCATGTTTGGTCGTGGCGGGGAAGAACTTCAAGTGCTTCAAGAAGCGGGGGTGCCGTTCCAAGTGGTACCCGGCATTACCGCAGCCGCAGGCGCAACCGCCTATGCAGGTATTCCTCTTACCCATCGCGATCATGCTCAAACAGCGATGTTCATTACTGGTCACCTGAAAAAAGAAGATGACAGTTTCCGCTGGGCTACGCTGGCACGCGGTCGTCAAACCTTGGTGATTTACATGGGCCTGATGAAAAGTGGTCATATTCAAGAGCAATTAATTCAGCATGGGCGTGACCCTCAAACGCCCGTGGCAATCATAGAAAACGGCACTCGTACCAATCAGAAAATTTACAAAGGAACGTTAAGTGAACTTGAGTCACTGGCGGAAGGTGTAGGCTCGCCTGCATTGATCGTCGTCGGTGAAGTGGTTCAACTTGCCGATCAGTTGACCTGGTTTGGAAAGCAATCCTTCGATACGGCTGGTGAGATCCATGCACCGTCCGTGGTTAATTTAGGCTAAGGAAATAGCACATAATGGAAGCCAAGACCCTTACCCACCTCAAGCAACTTGAGGCTGAAAGTATCCATATCATTCGTGAAGTGGCGGCGGAATTTGATAATCCGGTGATGATGTATTCCATCGGTAAAGACAGTTCTGTGATGCTTCACCTAGCACGTAAAGCGTTTTATCCGGGCAAAATCCCGTTTCCTCTTTTGCATGTCGATACTGACTGGAAATTTAAGGAAATGATCACGTTCCGCGATCAGGTCGCGGATAAGTACGGCTTTGAATTGCTGGTTCATAAAAACCCTGAAGGTATCGCAATGGGCTGTAGCCCGTTTGTGCATGGTTCGTCTAAACACACGGACATCATGAAAACCCAAGGTTTGAAGCAAGCGCTCGATAAGTATGGGTTTGATGCAGCGTTCGGCGGTGCACGTCGTGACGAAGAAAAGAGCCGCGCAAAAGAGCGTGTGTATAGCTTCCGCGATAAGAACCACCGCTGGGATCCGAAAAATCAACGTCCTGAACTTTGGCACACCTACAA
This sequence comes from Enterovibrio calviensis DSM 14347, assembly GCF_000621165.1. Taxonomy (GTDB): domain Bacteria; phylum Pseudomonadota; class Gammaproteobacteria; order Enterobacterales; family Vibrionaceae; genus Enterovibrio; species Enterovibrio calviensis. Next base: position 94,618 of record NZ_JHZA01000011.1, read on the forward strand.
CGGCCAAGTGAACAAAGGCGAAAGCATCCGTGTTTTCCCACTGTCGAACTGGACCGAGCTGGATATCTGGCAATACATCTACCTTGAAGGCATCGATATCGTGCCGTTGTACTTGTCTGAAATTCGCCCTGTGGTTGATCGCGATGGCATGCTCATCATGGTTGATGACGACCGTATGGAACTGCGTGAAGGCGAGAAAGTTGAATATAAAAGTGTGCGCTTCAGAACACTTGGCTGTTATCCACTGACGGGTGCGGTTGAATCCACGGCAGATACTTTGCCGGGCATCATTGAAGAAATGCTGGTGGCGACCTCAAGTGAGCGCCAAGGTCGTGCCATTGACCACGACCAGTCTGGTTCAATGGAATTGAAGAAACGTCAGGGATATTTCTAAGGGATTAAGCATGAACAGCGTAATTGAACAACAAGTGGCCGAGATGGGTATCGAGGCCTACCTAGAACAGCATCAGCATAAATCCCTGTTGCGTTTCCTAACCTGTGGTTCGGTGGATGATGGTAAAAGTACCCTCATCGGTCGCTTGCTGCATGACTCTCACCAGATTTATGAAGATCAGCTAGCAGCCATTCACTCTGACAGCCAGAAAGTCGGCACCACGGGTGAGAAGCCAGATTTGGCGTTGTTGGTTGATGGCCTGCAAGCAGAGCGCGAGCAAGGGATCACGATCGATGTCGCGTATCGTTATTTCTCTACGCGTCCACGTAAATTCATCATTGCTGATACCCCAGGGCATGAGCAATACACCCGTAACATGGCAACCGGTGCATCGACCTGTGATCTGGCTGTGATCTTGATTGATGCGCGTAAAGGCGTGTTGGATCAGACTCGTCGTCACTCCTACATTGCGAGCCAACTGGGCATTCGCCAGTTCATCGTTGCTGTGAACAAAATGGACTTGGTGGGCTTTGAAGAGTCACGCTTTGAAGAAATCAAAGCGGAGTACTTGGAGTTTGCCAAGAACCTGAACTCGAACATCAACATCCAGCTTGTTCCTTTGTCTGCCCTTGAAGGTGACAACGTGGTTGAGCGCAGCGCGCAATCTCCTTGGTATCAAGGCGACACGCTGTTGACCATGCTGGAAACCGTGGATGTTGCCAGTGTTAAAGACCAAGGCCCATTCCGTCTGCCAGTGCAGTATGTGAATCGTCCAAACCTCGATTTCCGTGGTTTTTCTGGCACCATCGCGGGTGGCTCTGTACGTCCGGGTGATGAAGTGAAAGTGCTGCCATCAGGCAAGACATCAACGGTTGAACGTATTGTAACCTTCGATGGCGACCTTGATTTCGCCCATGCAGGCCAAGCGGTGACGATCACATTGAAAGATGAGATTGATTGCAGCCGTGGTGATTTAATTGTCCCTGTTGCTGATACGCAAAAAGCGACAAGCAAACTGGCGGCAAGCATTGTATGGATGGATGAATCTCCGCTAGAGGTTGGCCGTCAATACGATATTAAAGTCGCGGGCAAGAAAACTGTGGGTGCGGTGAGCAAAATTCGTCACCAAGTCGACATTAACTCGCTGGAAACCTTTGACACTGACAGTCTGCCATTGAACGGCATCGCCGAATGTGAAGTGGAACTGACAGAGTCAGTGTCTCTCGATCTATACCAAGATTGTGCAGACACCGGTGGCTTCATCGTGATTGATCGTTTGACCAACGTGACCGTTGGCGCAGGCATGATCAACGAGCTGCTTGAAGATCAGGCGTCAAATGTTCAAGGCACCGATATTTCGGCGTTCGAAGTTGAGTTCAATGCTCTGGTTCGCAAGCACTTCCCTCATTGGAATGCGCGCGATATCAGCAAGCTACTTGGATAACCCATCATGAGCTGGGATCAGTCTCTGGTGATGGGTCTGCTGCTCGCGGTTGTCGCAGGCTTGGTGCTGACCAAGATTAAGCCTGCGATTTTATTCGCTGCGGTGGCATTCATTGCGTTTCAATCTGGATTGATCTCGATTGATGCGTTGGCAGGGAACTTCACCAACAGTTCCTTGCTAACACTGGTGATGCTGATCCTTGCGTCAGCGGCGTTAGAAAAAACCCGATTGGTGAGTTGGGTAAGTGGACAGCTCGCCAGCGGTCGCTTGGGCACCGTGGTGGCAAAGCTTGGGCTTTCCACTGCGGTCTTGAGCTCCTTCACCAATAACACGGCAGTCGTGGTGTCATTGATTGGCGCAGTAAAACGAAACCGCCGCCATGCGCCGTCGCGTCTTCTTATCCCCCTGTCGTACGCGGCAATTCTTGGCGGCACCCTGACTCTCATTGGTACCTCGACCAACCTCATCATTAATAGCTTTGTCGAAAATGCAGGCTTACCGTCGTTGGGGTTCTTTGCACCATCCATGATTGGCCTTGCAGTATTGGCGGGTGGTTTACTGGTATTGATCCCGTTTTGCTATTTATTGCCTAACCATGACGATCAAAACGATGATGACTTGCCTTATGTATTAGAAGCGGTTGTATCGAAAGGCTCGCCATTGGCGGGGAATTCAGTGTCTGAAAATGGACTTCGAGCATTACGCCGACTGTTTCTTGCTGAAATTGTGCGAGACGGAGAGATCATTGCGCCTGTTTGCCCAGACACTGTGATGCGTGAAGGGGATAAGCTGCAATTTTGTGGTGATGTAGAAAGCGTTGCGACACTGCAAGAAATTGAAGGTTTAGCCTTGTTTGGCCAACACCATATTAATGGCCAGAACTTGCTTGAACTGGTGGTGAGCCACAGTGCGTCTATTTTGGGCAAGTCCCTCAAAGAGGCAAAGTTTCGAGAAAACTTTGATGCAGTTGTCGTGGCAATTCGTCGCGGTCATGAAAAGCTCGAAGGTGGCTTAGGCAATATCTCTTTGCAAGCGGGCGATACCTTGGTGATTGTGCCGGGTAAAGGCTTTGCCAAAGCGCAGCAGCGATTGCAGCGTGAGTTTGTTTTGGTCAATGGATTGGACTCGAGTGCTCGACTGGACTCAGCCCTGAGTGCATGGGTATTGGCTGGCTTCGCCACCGTGATTGGCTCTGCACTCATGAACTGGATACCTCTGCTCAATGGTTTGGCGGCCTATTTGACCGTGCTGTTGTTAACGGGCGTCGTTAACTTGGTGGAGCTGAAGCGTCGATTCCCAGCCGAGATTGTTGTGATTGTGGGGAGCGCACTGAGCTTGGCGCAACTGATGATCACCTCTGGGCTGTCTGAACAGATGGGTGACTTGTTCATCTTTTGGTTTAACGGCTGGGGCGTTTACGGGGCACTGATCGCGACGTATTTGCTGACATTGGTATTGACCGAATTGGTGACCAATAATGCTGCGGCAGCACTGGCCTTTCCTATCGGATATAGCCTCGCTCTCGGATATGGAGTAGATCCAATGCCGTTTATTATGGCAGTCTTGTTCGGTGCGAGTGCGAGCTTTATATCGCCTTATGGTTATCAAACCAATCTGTTGGTCTACAGTGTGGGTAATTACCAATTGACGGATTACCTGCGCATCGGTTTGCCATTATCACTGGTTTACTCCGCGCTAGTGCTGGGATTGATCCCTGTATTTTTTCCATTTTAAACAACAAGGATAAAGTTATGAGTGCTTTGGACTCGAAGCATACGGATGAAAACGTGGTTTGGCATCGCCATGCCATTGATAAAGATTTCCGTGCCGAGCAGAAAAAGCAACGTCCGGCACTGTTATGGTTTACGGGGCTTTCTGGCTCAGGTAAGTCAACGGTCGCAGGTGCGCTGGAGAATAAGTTAGCAGAGCTGGGTTATCACACGTATCTGTTAGACGGTGACAATGTTCGTCACGGATTATGCCGCGATCTGGGTTTCTCTGATCATGATCGTCGTGAAAACATTCGCCGAGTGGGTGAAGTGGCAAAATTGATGACTGATGCAGGTCTGATCGTCTTGTCAGCGTTTATTTCTCCGTTTCGTGAAGAGCGCCAATTGGTTCGTGAATTATTACCCGATGGTGAGTTTTTCGAAGTGTACGTGGATACGCCACTAGAGGTGTGTGAATCTCGCGATCCAAAAGGTTTGTACAAGAAAGCGCGTGCTGGAGAGATAAAAGCATTTACGGGGATCAGTTCTGCGTATGAAGCGCCAGAGCAACCTGAAATCCATCTTCATACTGATCAGCATGAAGTGGATGCGATTGTTGAGCAGTGTCTCAGTGCTTTACGCAAACAAGGTGTGATCGCCTGATCGCATCATTGCCCGAACCATTGCCCGAAACACCTCAAATGCAGGGTTAGCACTTCTCAGAAAGATCCTCGATCTTCGCTGACAGCATTTTGAGGTTGATTCGGGTATTGCACTTTTGGCGCTAGGCTTTTTCGTTAACGGTTGAACCTGTATCACTGTTGATGGAAAACGCATGCGACAAGAGCGCCATTAGCGCATCAAGATATTCTGGGTGCGCTTTTTGCCCCACCAACTTTGCCAATTCATTGCCCGTTGGACTAAAGCGGTAGTAATAGATACGCGTGCTTTTTCGAAGCGGCGTGATCATAAACGTCTTTCCTTGCCCACTTAGCGGTACTGAAGAGGTGGGCTCCAGTTGGCCTGATTCCAATTCGGTTCTCAATATGAGTCCCAAATCCATCAAAAGCATCAAATCAGTAAACGGCAGCTTAAAACTACCCAATGCCAGCCTTTCGGCAAGATCCGGCTTAAAGTATTTCTTCATCCCGCTTTCGGGGTGACGAAAACCCGTGATCAGTTTATTGGCACCATCGCTTCCAAACGTACAGGCAAGAGAGCAAGCGCGTTGTAGTGCTTGAGCTTCACGCTGTGTCATGGTTTCCAATAGTGCTAATGCTTTGAGGGACGTACTCCCAGGCTTGAGGATCTCTTGTTTTAAGATCCGAGCCCACAGGTTCTGCATGCCTTCGCCATAGATGGTTTTGGCCATTTCAAAGAAACGATATAGCCAATCAGGATCCGGTGAGCTGGCTGTTTCATCTCGGCAAAGATCGTGTGTCACTTTGATGATTTTTTCGAGGTTGGCCTGTTGCTGCTGTTTGATTTGCAGTTGCCTAAAGGCAGCGCGAGTCGTGAGACTATCGTGCTCAATTTCGTGCAACTTTGCATCAATGTGGTGAGCCGTGGCGATGGCAGCCAATCGGTGCTGACTGGATTTGATGTGACTCTCTTGTCCACTTTGTGTGTGACTGGAATGTTTGGTGCCTTTGTCTTCGACAATGACAGCTTCAATCACGCTATTTTTATTAGGCTCAGCCATAGTGTTGTCCGTATACATGCGTTAAATGAATGTTTTAGCAACGGTTTAGCGAAGTCGATAAACAATCAACTATGTTAAAATAACTTTAAATTTGTTAACATTTAACAATGTCGATTAAACAGGGAGGAGTATCGCAGTGAAGAAGTTCAAAATGAATTCTGTGAATATCCTACTTGTCGTTTTTTATATTATTACTTTGCTCTATCTGTCTCAGTTTATCGGCTAGTTATCGAAAAACATTAAAAAAACCCGCCATTGGCGGGTTTTTTCCGTTCAAGCGGTGAGCAAGATCACTGCATGAGCTTATTGACTAAATCAATCACTTGGGTCACTTCGGCATCCGTCAGCGCCCCTTCTTTGACGAAGCGGACAACGCCTTGCGCGTCGATCACTACAATGGTTGAACTCTCTTCTTGTAGTCGCCACGCTTTTGCCACCGCGCCGCTTTCATCCAAAACGATGGATGACCAACTAAATTCTTTTTTGCTGTCCTCAGCGGATGATTTAACGAATCCCCCCGTGCCCCAAATGGCGTCATCTTGGTTGATGATGGTCGTGGTTTGGTAAGTATCGTTAGAGAAATCGGCTGCTTTAATCGCTTCAACTAACGGCGCATTCATCTCTTTTGAGCTGCTGCGTCCCGCAATTGCTTGAACGATACGAACTTTGCCTGTGAGAGCGCTGCTGTTCCACGTTTGATAGCCCACGCTATCACCGTTTAGCGTCAGCTCGCCGTACTTTTCAACTGTCGCTGAAGGCACGGTTTGGCCGTTCGAAATGATATGTGCCGAAGCGAAACCTGAAATGAGAGCGGTTGCTAAGGCAAGAGTTTTAATACAACGCATAGAGGTGATGTCCCCATTTATTAGTGTGTGATTTAACCGAGAGGCCTTTAGATGTGACATTCAATGCTTGTTTTTGTGTCTAGGGGAGCAGCAAAGCAGACAGAAATGGTCAGTCATTTGTCGACTCCATCCGATGCAACAGACATTGAAGTACTTCATCTTTAAAAGGTTTCGGACTTTGACTATAGCTGATACAGGGTGCTCTCCCGTATCAATAACAGATCCAACCACTCAAAATTGGAAATTTACCATGTGCTAAAATGAATCATTATTGCGTCACTGTGTCTTAAAGTTGTCATTTGATTTTTTTTAGCTACGCTTTCTCGGTATGGTAAGAAATAGGGATACCTTGCCTGAATATACCGACAACGTCTTTAATGGCGTTCCCTGAACTTTTGGCATTTAGATTGCATCGTAAATTTGTCAGCCGTTGGTGAAACTAATGGTGTGCGATGTAGGTCTTATAATATTGACATGGAGGAGTTCACTCATGCTGCGCATTTTTAATCAATACCGTCCGCGTCAGGTTGCCCGTTACGTGAAAGGTTTCTTTCGCGGTAGACTCTATATTGATGGCATCGGTGCGTTTGAGTTTGATGGGGGTAGATTGTTGCCGCCAGAGAAAAAAGACAAACGAGCACTGAGCGTGATGACTGAAGTAAATAATGAGATCAGAGCGATGACCGCTGCAGCAGCGTAGCGACTTGCCACCTACTCACGAATTAAAAAAACGCCCGTCAATGACGGGCGTTTTGCGTTTCTAAGCGGCTATTTCTTTCTGCCGTTAAAGGTCGAAGCTTTAGTAAAGATCGAAGCTTTAGCGGCTAGCCATTCTAACGATGGATTAACGCTCCCATGGAGGCAAGCAAACGCCTGTGCCACCGATGCCGCAGTATCCATTCGGATTTTTGTGAAGATACTGCTGGTGGTAGGTTTCCGCAAAGTAATACGGGCCTGCCTGAGCGATTTCTGTCGTGATTTCAGTTGGTTTTCCTGCTGCGACTAGCGCGGCTTGATAGGCCGCTTTACTTGCCAATGCGACGGCTTTTTGTGCATCATCGAAATAGTAAACGGCTGAACGATATTGCGTACCAACGTCATTTCCCTGACGCATTCCCTGCGTGGGATCATGACTTTGCCAAAAGTGTGTCAGAATAGCTTCCAAGGATACGACGCTAGGATCGTAAATCACTTGGACGATTTCGGTATGTCCAGTTTGCGCGGTACACACGTCTTGATAGGTTGGGTTGACGGTATATCCGCCGCTATAGCCGACGGATGTTGACAATACGCCGTCTAGTTTCCAAAAAAGACGCTCAGCCCCCCAGAAGCAGCCCATTCCGAGTAATATCTGTCCTTGACCCTCAGGGGTAACTTTACTGAGTGGCGCGCCATTGACGGCATGTGTTTCAGCCGGAATAATTTCCGTCAGTCGGTTTGGAAGCGCTTGTTCAGCGGTGACAGCCGATTGTTTGTTGTTAAGCATGCCGTGACTCCTTTTTGTCTGCATGTTACTGAACCCATATTTATCGTGCTTTGGTGCAACTTTGCAACAAAACAACGGTGTATATCAGGGGTCATATTGTTCAGTAAGAATTAAAATGGCTCTCAGGATGAGAGAGAACGTACGGTAAATGATTAAAAAACGATTAATATCTTGGTTACTTAGTAGTGCGGTATGGATACCTGGAGTAGCCAACGCCGATGTTGACTTCGATATCAAAGGTCTTGATGACGCATTGGCGGATAACGTCCGTGTTTATATCGATGCAATTCCAGAGAACGAGCGTCGCCTTAACTTTCGCCTGCAAGCTCGTGTGACTGATGAAATCGAGAAAGCCTTACAAGCATTAGGCTATTACTCGCCTCAAATTACCTACTCTGTCGAGGATCAATCAGAGACCGATGCGACGGTCGTGCTGAATATAGACCCAGGTCAGCCAATAATTATTTCAGAGGTTGATATTCAGCTTAGCGGAGATGCTAAAAAAGATCCTGCTTTCAAAACCTTACTGGAAGGTGCCCCCAAAGAAGGCGAAGTCCTTAACCAAGGAAAATATGACGCTTTAAAGTCTGCAATTCAAAGTCTTGCCATACGCAGGGGATATTTTGATGCGGACTACACGCTGACTCGTTTGGAGGTTGCCCCCGGTCGTCATCAGGCATTTCTGCGGCTTCATTTCAACAGTGGCATGCGTTATCACTTTGGCAATGTTTACTATCACAATACCCAAATTAACGAAGAGCGTTTGAGCAGTATGCTGACGTTCAAAGAAGGTGACCCTTATTTGGTCAGCGATCTGGGGGCGTTTAACCAAGCATTGGCCAATACCGGATGGTTTTCTTCTGTGTTGGTGGAAGCGGGTTTGAACGAGCTACGAGATGATCGTGTGCCTATCTCCGTGAGCTTGGAGCCTGCTCCGCGAAATCAATTTGAAACGGGTATTGGTTACTCCACGGACGTGGGGCCACGAGTCAAAATCGGCTGGAAAAAACCGTGGTTTAATAGCCGTGGCCACAGTTTGAATACTGACTTGTACGTGTCTAGCCCTAAGCAAACACTTGAATCTACCTATAAAATCCCGCTGGCCGACGTTCAGCGTGAGTATTATCAAGTGCAAGTGGGTCTTGAAAACGTTGATAACAATGACACCAAAAGCTTGGAGTTAACGTCGTCAGTCTCTCGCCATTGGAAATACGACACCGGCTGGCAACGATCCGTGTACTTGCGTTGGCTGTATTCGGATTACACCCAAGCGGGTGTGTCGGACATTTCTAACCTCATATTGCCGGGTATTAACTTTTCACGGGTGCGAAGCCGTGGCGGCGCGATGCCGACATGGGGAGATAAACAGTCGATTACATTCGAGATGGCCGATCCAATCTGGGGGTCGGATATCAATCTCTATCGGGTAGTGGGTCAAACGGCTTGGATTCGTAGCCTTAACCAAAATAATCGCTTCATTTTTCGCGCTGGTGGCGGTGGCGTGTTTACCGATGAGTTTGAGCGCGTACCACCGTCACTGCGCTTTTTTGCCGGTGGTGACAATAGCATTCGCGGTTACAGTTATGAGTCAATTTCGCCGAAAGATGAAGAAGGTCGACTGGAAGGTGGTAGCTACTTAGCGACCGGATCGCTGGAATACAATTATCGTGTTTCTGGCAATTGGTGGGCAGCCTTGTTTACCGATGCCGGTGATGCGTGGACCAGCAGTTCTCCTGACTGGAAAACGTCAGCAGGTATTGGTGTGCGTTGGGAGTCTCCTGTTGGTCCCATCAGTTTGGATGTCGCACATGGATTTGAGAACAAAGATGATAACTTCATGATCCACTTTAGTTTAGGGCCGGAATTGTAATGCGTTGGTTGAATCGTTTTGCCGTTGCCATCGTGATTTTATTGGTTCTGATTGTGTTAACCGTAGGGACACTATTGCTAACGCCAGCAGGCGTGAGAATTGCGGTTTGGGCTGCGCAAGAGGCGTTACCTGAGTTGACGATTGAGCGTAGCCAAGGCGCGCTCCTCAATGGCTTTACCCTTGAGGGGCTGTCCTATCAAGACACTGCGTTTTCGCTGACCGGAAAATCTCTGTCTCTCGACATAGAGAGCAAATGTTTGAGTGGCCCTGCACTGTGCATTGAAGAGCTTGAAGCTGAGGGGCTTTCTGTTGTTGTAAAAGAGAGTGAGCCTAGCGCTGATCCCGCTCCCGAAACGACGTCTGAGCCGCTGACTGAGATTTCGTCTCCCATTCCTGTTTTCCTAAAAGGTGTGTCACTGAGTGATATATCGCTCGATATCCTAGGGACTAAGGTGCATTGGGATACGCTGACCACGGACGCGCAAATGCAGCGTAGCACGCTGACGTTTAAGCCGACGCTATGGAAGGGCGTGATGGTGGAGTTAGCATCATCAAGCAATCGCCAAGTGAAAGCGTCTGATGATGCCAGCAATCAGAGCAAAAAAGATGATGGTGATTCGCCTCTTATTTTGCCTGAGGTGTCATTACCGCTAAACGTTGTGTTGGAGCGATTTGAACTTAGCGACGCGACGCTCTTTCTGCCAGAAAAGCAGGTGATTCATCAGTTTCTGCTGGTGGGGAAAGCCGGTGGCAGCGATGTTTCTCTCTCAGAGTTAGTGCTTGATGCTGAGCAGGGCAAAGTGTCCCTGAACGCTGACATTGCTCTGAAAGGAAACTACCCGCTTAAGCTGGTGGCTGATGCGAGCATTCGCATGCCTCCATTAGGTGGGCATTCACTCTCTCTGGATGCGAGCGGCGATCTGTCCGCTTTAGCGTTAGGGGCGCAGCTCAATGGCACATTGAAAGCGAACCTTTCAGGCAACCTGAATGCGCTCGATCCGAACTTGCCCTTTAAGCTGATGCTGACCAGTCGAAATCTGCAATGGCCGATTGATAAGCCTGCGGAGTATCGATTGACGTCAACGGCGCTCAACGCGAACGGCAGTCTCAAGCGCTACAGCGCGTCACTAAAAACCTCAGCCACTGGGGATGTAATCCCTGATATGGCGCTATTCACGAAACTCCGTGGCAATTTGTCCGAAATTTCACTGAGTGATTTTTCATTGGATACCCTAGGCGGAAACGTGGCAGGGTCGGCCACGGTGAGCTGGGCTGACCGGGTGAAGTGGAAAACGGCACTCGATTTCACTGATATTCAACCGGGGATCAAGTGGCCTGAAGCGGAAGGGAAACTCACGGGCAAGGTGAAAAATGCGGGTGAATTGACGGCTCAAGGGGGCTGGAAAGTGACGCTCCCTGAATTGGATATTCAAGGCATTATTCGCGACCAAGCGTTGACGTTAGCGGGGCAGGTTGATGCCTCTGACGTTAAAGGCAGCGGCGACTTAAAGGTTGAGACGAACGGCTTGTTGTTAGCTCATGGCCCGAACAAGGTCTCTGTCACGGGCAAAATCGACAAAGAACTCGACCTTGCAGTGAAACTCAATCTACCCACATTGTCTGCGTCTTTGCCGCAAGCCGGAGGTAGTGTGCTAGGTGATGTGTCGTTGTCTGGAACGCTTGATAAGCCAACGGCCGCGATGACGCTAAATGCTAAGACGCTGCGCTGGGAAGACCAAGTCACGGTGCAAAGCGTGAATGTGCGAGGGTCGGTGACACCGCTGCCTATCGTGGGCGGTGGTTTGATTGTGGATGTGTCAGGCCTGAAAGCCGACGGTGTGGATGTTTCTCAGTTGTCGTTGCGTGCGTCGGGCGATGAGAAAGATCAAACGGTATCACTGTCGTTAGAAGGTAAACCTGTTGGCGTGGATATCGCACTGCGAGGCAGTCTAGATCGCGATAAGGGTTGGAAAGGCACGCTGTATGCTTCCAAACTCACCACGCCAGTTGGCCCTTGGAAGCTCGAAAACGATGTACCTCTGGGCTATGAATTGAAAACCGGCCAAGTCGATGTCGGCGCTTTTTGTTGGACGCAAGGTCAAAGCCGCGTTTGCTTGGATAAGCCGATTTCAGTCTCTGATCGTGGCGCGGCACAAGTGTCTATCGTCGATTTTAATCTCGATATACTTCAGTCTTTCTTACCTGTCACGACCACGTTATCAGGTCAACTTGATGCCAATGCAGATGTTGCGTGGCAGCCTAATGTGCTGCCGACAGTCAAGGCGAATATTACTCTCGATAAAGGACAGATTGTAGAGCAACTCGACCAACCGTTCACGCTAGGTTGGAACCAAAGTACGGTGAACGCCACGCTCAAAGATGACAAGCTCAATGCCGACGTATTGATTGACGTAACCAACAATGGCTCTATTTCGCTCAAAGCGTTAATGAGCAATTTAACAGGCACGAAGCGAGCGTTAGAAAGCACATTTGATATTGACGCGCTTAACCTCGATCTGTTGGCACCTTTACTTGGTGAGGACACGGAGCTTGCGGGAATGATCAATGGTAGCGTGAAGATCACTGGCGATCTTGATGCGCCTAACGCAACGGGCAGTATCAAGTTGACCGATCTGAAACTACAAAGCTTGTCTGCGCCCGTGGAAGTGAAACAAGGACATGTCACGATTGGATTGTTCGGCCAGCAAGGGCGTATTAACGGTGATATTAAAACGCCCGATGGCGATTTGGTGTTGTTAGGGGATGCGGATTGGCGAGATATCAATGCTTGGCTCGCGTCTTTGAATGTGAAAGGTCAGCGTCTGAAAGTCGTGGTTCCACCTATGGTAGCGCTTGAAGTCAGTCCAGATATGACGTTGAAAGCGACGCCAAAGAAAATCGATGTTACGGGCAATGTGTCTGTGCCTTGGGGAAGAATAGTTGTGGAGTCTCTTCCTCCGTCAGCGGTACAGGTTTCCAGTGATGTGGTCATTTTGAATAATGAGCTTAAACCCATTAGTGAAAATGAAGCTTCTCCTATCACGATTAACGCCAAAATTGGTGTCAACATTGGGGACGATGTCCGACTTGAAGCTTTTGGTTTAAGAACGAATTTGGTAGGTAAGCTCGACGTAGGCAGCAACAGTAAAGGCCCAAGCGTTAGCGGCGAAATCAATTTAGAGGAAGGGACGTATCGATCGTTTGGTCAGGACTTGCTGATCCAAAAGGGTCAAATCCTGTTTAATGGGCCACCAGAGCAGCCGTATCTTCAAGTTGAGGCGATCCGAAACCCTGATGCGATTGATGATGGGGTTGAAGCGGGTATTCGAGTAACCGGTCCCGCTGATGCGCCTGAGGTGAGCGTGTTCTCTGAACCTGCGATGCCACAAGCCAACGCGCTCTCTTACCTTACGCGGGGACAAAATCTCGATAGTGAATCCGATGGCAATGCGATGACGTCCATGCTGATTGGCCTTGGGCTGTCTCAAAGCGGCAAGCTGGTAGGGCAAATCGGTGAAGCGTTTGGCGTACAAGATTTAAGTGTGGACACATCTGGCAGCGGTAATGATGAGATGGTGGAGGTGTCGGGCTACATACTACCCGGCCTGCAAGTGAAATATGGTGTGGGTATTTTCACCAGTTTGCCTGAATTTACCGTGCGCTATCGTTTGCTGACAGATTTGTATCTTGAAGCGGTATCGGGTGCGGACAATGCGGTAGATCTGCTTTATCAGTTCAGTATCAAGTAGGTATGGTTCGGCCATAAAACGTCGATGCTAAGTAAGAAAAGCCCGCTTTCGCGGGCTTTTTCATGTCTTAATCCTGATCAGGATTGTCTCTTAAGAACTCTTCCACTTTGTTCACCATGTCGGTTGAGCCTACAAAGTAGGGGACACGTTGGTGAAGTTCAGTCGGCTTGATATCCAAAATGCGTTGCTCGCCGTCAGACGCTTTGCCGCCCGCTTGCTCCATGATGAATGACATCGGATTGCACTCATACAATAAGCGAAGCTTACCGCTTGGGTAGGCCGCCGTGCTTGGGTAAAGGTAGATACCCCCTTTCAACATGTTGCGGTGAAAGTCTGACACCAAAGACCCGATATAACGCGACGTGTAAGGGCGGTTATCTTCAGGTTCGTTTTCTTGGCAGTATTTTAGGTACTTCTTCACACCCAATGGGAACTTGATGTAGTTCCCTTCGTTGATCGAGTACATGGTGCCTTGGTCTGGAATGCGCATGTTCTCATGCGACAGGCAGAATACCCCGATGGATGGGTCATAGGTGAAACCATGAACGCCGTTACCCGTTGTATAAACTAACATGGTGGATGAACCATAGATGATATAGCCCGCTGCGACTTGTTGATTGCCAGGCTGCAGAAAATCTTCCATGGTTGCCGAGCCGCCAATCGGTGAGACGCGGCGATAGATCGAAAAGATAGTCCCCACTGAGACGTTAACGTCGATGTTGGAGGAACCGTCGAGGGGATCCATCAAAATAACGTATTTGGCGTTGTGTCCTTGTGCGTTGTCGAAAATGACCGCGTCATCTTCTTCTTCGCTGGCAACACCACATACCTGATCACGTGCAGCCATGGCTGACTTAAACTTTTCATTGGCATAGACGTCGAGTTTTTGTTGTTGTTCGCCTTGCACATTCTCACTACCAAATGCACCCGTGATATCAACCAATCCTGCTTTGTTGATTTCACGGTGAACGATTTTTGCGGCTAAACGGATAGAGGACAGTAACGAGCTCAGTTCGCCACTGGCATGTGGGTATTCATGCTGCTTTTCAACGATGAACTCCCCGAGTGTACGCATATCGGACATTTCAGATCCTTTTGATGTCTGTAACTAAATTCTTGGGTAAGATGCTTGAAAACAAAGAAACACACGCCGCAAGCGATAGGCGAAAATGCTCTGTGCTTTCATAAGTTGAGTTACTCTTTCAATGTAGACATAAGACGGGTGCCAAACAGAAGGACACTCAAGAATTGCGCAACATCTGAACAGTAAATCAACTTGTTACCGAGTTTAAAGTGTAGAACTTTTTAATAGTAACGAAGTAATTTGAACGAGCTTGGAACTGTGATCGCAGCGCGGTGCAAACCAAGACAAAGTGACTTTCAAGGCTGACGAAGCGTTATGCATATACATATTTTAGGGATTTGTGGCACCTTTATGGGTGGCGCGGCCATCTTAGCCCGACAACTGGGCCATAAAGTCACAGGCTGTGACGCCAATGTGTATCCTCCAATGAGCACATTGCTTGAATCTCAAGGGATCGAGATTATTCAAGGTTACGATCCTTCTCAGCTCGATCCTGCGCCCGATCTTGTCGTTGTTGGCAATGCAATGAGCCGTGGTAATCCATGTGTTGAATATGTCCTCGACAAAAACCTCAATTACACGTCTGGCCCGCAGTGGTTACTCGAATTTTTGCTTAAAGATCGCTGGGTACTAGCGGTGGCGGGAACGCACGGCAAAACCACCACTGCCAGCATGCTGGCATGGGTGCTAGAAGATTGCGGTTATCAGCCAGGCTTTTTGATTGGCGGTGTGCCGGGCAACTTCGGCGTGTCAGCGCGATTGGGTGAAAACATGTTCTTCGTGGTGGAAGCGGACGAGTATGACAGTGCCTTTTTCGACAAACGATCGAAGTTCGTTCACTACCATCCACGCACATTGATTTTGAATAACCTTGAATTCGATCATGCTGACATCTTTGACGATCTTGCTGCGATAAAACGTCAATTCCACCATTTGGTGCGAACGGTTCCAAGTCTTGGTCGCATCATTGCCCCTGCTGAGGATGTGAATGTCAAAGACACCTTAGACATGGGATGTTGGAGCGAGCTTGAATTTGCGGGTGAAGATGGCCTGTGGAAAGCCGAAAAACGTGTTGCTGATGGCAGTGAATTTGATGTGTGGTTTGAAGGCGAGCGTGTTGGCACGGTCAAGTGGGACTTGATTGGCGATCACAACGTTAGCAACGCACTGATGACCATCGCGGCGGCTCGCCATGTTGGCGTTACGCCTGATTTGGCTTGTGAATCGCTAGGGTCGTTCATCAACACAAAACGCCGCCTTGAGCACAAAGGTGATTTCGCTGGCGTGACCGTGTATGACGATTTCGCCCATCACCCAACGGCCATCAAAACCACATTGGAAGGTTTACGTGCCAAAGTGGGTAAGCGACGTATTCATGCGATCCTTGAACCAAGATCCAACACCATGAAGCTTGGCGTACATAAAGATGATATCGCCCCTTCTTTGGACAGCGCTGACACCGTCACCTTGTTTCAACCTGACCACATCAAATGGTCGGTGAAAGAGGTTGGCGATGCGTGTAAAGCGCCGTCCGAGTGCTTTGATGACATTGACGCGCTAGTTGCTCATATGGCGGCAAACGTGGACAGCGACGACGTGGTATTGGTGATGAGTAACGGCGGTTTCGGCGGCATTCATGACAAACTGAAAACGGCGTTAGAAAACAGAACCTCAAACCGTGACACCTTGGAGGCGCATGGTTAATTCGGCGAAAAACGATAAACGCATTACGCTCGCGTGGAGTGGCGCTTCTGGCGCGCCTTATGGCATTCGCTTGTTGGAATGTTTATTGGCGGCAGACTACGAAGTCTATCTGTTGATTTCATCTGCGGCGCGTGTGGTTCTGGCGACTGAACATGGTTTAAAGCTGCCCTCAGGCCCAGATGCCGCAAAAGAGATGCTCACAAAGCACCTTACTGTGTCGACAGATAAGTTGGTGGTGTGTGGCAAGGAAGATTGGTTTTCGCCGGTAGCCTCTGGCTCTGCCGCCCCTAAACAGATGGTGGTGTGCCCGTGCTCGGCGGGATCGCTCGCGGCGATTGCTCATGGCATGTCAGACAACTTGGCGGAACGCGCTGCGGACGTGGTGCTCAAAGAGCGTGGCCAACTGTTGTTGGTGGTGCGTGAAACACCATTTTCAACGCTGCATTTAGAGAACATGCTCAAGCTTTCTAAGATGGGTGTGACCATCATGCCCGCTGCGCCAGGGTTTTATCATCAACCTCAAACGATCGACGATCTGGTTGATTTCATGGTTGCGCGTATTTTGGATCATCTTGGTGTTGAGCAAGGCTTGGTGCCGCGCTGGGGATACGATCAGCGGCCATGAAGGTGAGCGGGGATGGGTTCTAAAGAAAAGGTAGTCCGCTTCGAATCAGCGTTGGCGAAATTAAAAAGGGCGGTAGATACCGCCCTTTTTTCGTTCTTACTTTGGTAAGACCAATCAGTTTTGCTGAGGCTTCAAAATCAATACGTTGACTTTGGATTGCTCCAGCACTTTGGTCGCAACAGAACCGATCAGCAGCTTGTTGGCACGCGAGCGCTTGTGGCTTGGCATGACAATCAAATCACAGCCAAGACGCTCAGCTGACTTCACTATTACCTTATAGGGTTTGCCTTCGGCGACGGAATAATCGTAGGCAATGCCCTCTGGGATCATTCGTATGGCAAACGCTTTTAGGTTGTCATGAACATCTTGCTTCATTTTCTGCGCAGCATCTTCAGGGAAGTATGATGCGACCATGGAGTTATGAATACCGGGTAGTGCGGTCAGTAAGTGCAAGGTTGCCCCTGTTTGTCCTGCTAACCAAACGGCATGTTCGACAGCTTTGTCACCGAAGTGCTCATCATTCAAATCAATAGGGACCAGAATGTGCTTATACATGGATTACACTCTCTTTTCTTAAAGTGATCCGGTGGGGCGCAAGGCCCCAACCGTTGTTATGCCGTTTGCTTCAGGCGGCGACGTTGATTCCAGCCCAAAGCTGCCAGTAGCAATAAGGTCGGTACAAATACCCATTCTTTCATTGGTCGTTCAGCAGGTGTGCTGACTTGAACCACTTCCCAATCGAAGTCGATGCCTGCTTTTTCTGCTGGGCTACCGAATTGAATCATGTCGATGTACTTGCCACCGTCTTCGTCACGCAGTTCTAGACCTGTCGACAATACTCGCGCCAAGCCTTCTGCTTGTGCGGTATCAACAGGCAGGTGAACGTGTTTAGTGACGATGTTGCCGTCGATATTCTCGCCCTTCACTTGAATGTTCAGGGTTTGGCCATCAGGCAATGTTTCTGCCACCTTGATGATTTCTGTACCCGCGTAATCATTCGTTGGTGCGTACAGCTCATCCCAGAAGAAACCAGGGCGGAACAGCGCGAACGTGATTAATAGCATCAGTACCGTTTCGTACCATTTGTTCTTGGTCAGCCACCAACCTTGAGTGGCGGCGGAGAACACCAACATGGCGACGACGGCTGAGAAGATGGTAAGGAACAGATGCAGAGGTCCATCAAGATCCATCAACAACAGCTGTGTATTGAAGATGAACATGAATGGCAAAATCGCGGTTCGTATATCGTAGGTAAAGCCTTGGATACCGGTTTTGATGGGGTCGGATTTCGCGATAGCTGCCGCGGCAAATGCCGCCAAGCCAACGGGTGGCGTGTCATCTGCAAGGATACCGAAGTAGAACACGAACAAGTGGACCGCAATCAATGGAATGATCAGGCCTTCTTGTGCTCCCAATGTCACGATCACTGGCGCCATCAAAGTAGATACCACGATGTAGTTTGCGGTAGTTGGCAGACCCATACCCAAGATCAAGCTGATCACGGCCGTAAAGAGCAGCATCAGAATGATGTTACCGCCAGAGATAAACTCAACGAAGTCGGTCATGACCAAGCCGATGCCCGTTAGAGTAACCACGCCTACAACGATACCTGCTGCAGCTGTTGCTACACCAATACCGATCATGTTGCGAGCACCCGCGACAAAGCCTTCTGCTAAGTCGACAAAGCCATCTTTCACGGCTTGGGCAAACTCACCTTCTTTGCGGAAGAAAGCCATCAGTGGACGTTGAGTAACAACGATGAACATCATGAACAAGGTTGCCCAGAACGCAGACAGGCCTGGCGAGAAGCGCTCTACCATCAAACACCAAACCAGCACGACGATAGGCAGCAAGTAATAAAGGCCAGAACGAACAGTCGGGCCCGGATCGGGTACTTCTGAAAGGTCTGTGGCGGCAGGATCTTCAACCGCTTCTTTTTTGAATTGTGAAGAGTAGCGCACTAGGGCGACGTAAGCGGCAAAGATCAACACGCCAATGATTGGGCTTGCTGCTGCGCCGAAGACATCTTTTGTCCAACCGATACCATAGTAAACCGCGAAGCTAAGCACACACATGCCAATCACGATAACGACAATATTTTGCAGGGTTTGCAGGAAGGTCGACGTATGACGACGTGGCAAACCTGTCATGCCTGCCTTACAGGCTTCAAGGTGGACGATATAAATCAGTGCGATGTAAGAAATGATGGCAGGCAAGATAGCCGCTTTAATCACTTCGATATACGGAATACCGACGTATTCCACCATCAAAAACGCCGCTGCACCCATGATAGGTGGCGTAAGCTGACCATTCGTTGACGCTGCAACTTCGACCGCACCTGCTTTTGTACCCGGGAAGCCAACACGTTTCATCAACGGAATGGTAAAGGTACCTGTTGTTACCACGTTGGCGATAGATGAACCTGAAATGAGGCCTGACAGACCTGACGCAACAACCGCGGCCTTTGCTGGGCCGCCACGCATGTGACCAAGCAAAGAGAACGCGACTTTAATGAAGTAGCCACCTGCACCTGCACGATCAAGCAATGCACCGAACAAAACAAAGAGGAATACAAACGAGGTTGATACACCCAGAGCAACACCAAAGACACCTTCGGTTGTTAGCCACATGTGTGACATGGTTTTGTTGAGGCTTGCACCTTTATGCGCGATTACATCGGGCATGTGTGGACCGGCAAAGGTGTAAATCAAGAAGACGGCAGCAACCACCATCAATGGTGGACCCAGTGCTCGGCGTGTGGCTTCTAGGAGCAGCACCATACCCGTGACGGCAACAACAATGTCAGTGGACGTTGGTGCGCCTGCGCGCGTGGCGAGATCGGAATAGAACAGGAAAAGGTATGCGGCTGAAAAACTGCCTGCGAGAGCAAACACCCAATCTTGCAGTGGGATGCGATCTCGTGGCGATTTCTTTAGTGCCGGATAAGCGGTAAACGCCAGAAAAATGGCAAACGCAAGGTGAATAGAACGTGCTTCGGTGTCGTTTAGTGCGACAGTAAATGGTGATGCGTACCAGAGCTGGAATATTGACCAGCACAATGGAACGAACCAAAGGATACGTCCTGGGATCCCTGAAGGTGATCGGGCACCAGTGTCCGCTTGCGCGACGATATCTTGTGCGTCGAGCGGTGTCTCGGTCGTCTTCGTCATGCCATAGTCCCTATATTGGCAAATAAAAGTGTAAAAACATCTGACATCTAATGTGATCAACCTGCGTCAAGGCGGGTTATCTATTCAGCACGTTGCGTACGGCTATTTTTTAGATCTTTAACAATGCCAGCTGTAAAGCTTAGTTCAGATAACACGCGGTTTGTTCAGTATAAATCACTTTAAGTGATTGCCATTTTGTAACAAACCCGTATCAGGAATTTAAATCCAGAGGTACATTTTGTCATGGCTTTTCACATCGATTTGAGGCTTTGGAAGTAAGAAAACGTAAAAGTCTTAAATATGAGATGGGTTTTGATAGGAATGTGTGAATGTATGGGAATAAAAATAGGCAGGACGTTTGGAAAAATATCCTGCCTTATTGTGCAATTTTTACCGTATTAACGACTGTAATCGAACAGGCTACAAACGGCATTAAATAGTGCAAGGGTGGTTGTGGCACGAGTCGGGGTAATGAAGATCGTGTCATCACCGGCAACGACACCTAAAATCCCTTCCGCTTTTCCTAAAGAATCAAGCAAACGTGCGATAAGCTGCGCAGCACCTGGGCCTGTATGGATAACAACAAGTGCATCGTTGTAATCAATATCCATCACCAGTTCTTTCAGTGGGCTGCTGGTGGTTGGCACGCCGAGTTCGACTGGCAGGCAGTAAACCATTTCCATTTTTGCGTTGCGAGTACGCACTGCGCCAAACTTGGTCAGCATGCGAGAGACTTTAGATTGGTTAATGTTTTCATAACCCTGCGCTTTGAGCGCATCAACGATTTCACCCTGCGAGCTGAATTTTTCTTCTTTTAGGATCGCTTTAAAGGCTTTCACTAATTGGTCTTGTTTGTCTGAATTACGCATATTTCTTCTTTCTTGCCCGTGTCAGGATGGCGCATTTTTGCATAGTGATTCAGTCGCGGGCAATAAAATCCGCAGTAAAGTGACGCACCTATCACCTTTAACGGCCTGTGTTCGCCATTAAAAAGAAAAATGAGAAGCGTGGCTTATCCTAACCTTGATAAGCTTGTCGCCACTGTCTAAAGCCACGTATGATGCTTTTAGGTCTACATAATGGGATCAGTGGCCAGCTTTATATCGTAAACCGCGAAGAGCCATTGCGTCCTGAGATCTGGATATAACAATAATCGTAAATAAGGAGAACGTGATGAAAGTTGCTGTGATTGGCGCCGCCGGTGGCATTGGTCAAGCTTTAGCCCTGCTTTTGAAAAACCGTCTGCCTGCGGGTTCAGATCTGGCTTTGTATGACATCGCTCCAGTGACCCCTGGTGTTGCTGTTGATTTAAGCCACATCCCGACGCCAGTTTCGATTAAAGGTTTTAGCGGCGAAGATCCAACCCCTGCACTTGAAGGTGCTGATGTGGTGTTGATCTCTGCGGGTGTTGCGCGTAAGCCTGGTATGGATCGTTCAGATCTGTTCAATGTTAATGCTGGCATCGTTCGTTCTCTAAGCGAAAAAATCGCTGATGTTTGCCCTAAAGCATTGATCGGTATTATTACCAATCCTGTAAATACCACGGTAGCTATTGCTGCTGAAGTGCTGAAAGCAAAAGGTGTTTACGATAAGAACCGTCTGTTCGGTATCACCACACTGGATATCATTCGTTCAGAAACGTTTGTGGCTGAGCTGAAAGGCAAAGATCCAAGCAATGTGCGTGTTCCTGTTATTGGTGGTCACTCTGGCGTAACGATTCTTCCTCTGCTTTCACAAGTTGAAGGTGTTGAGTTCACTGAAGAAGAAGTAGCAGCACTGACGCCTCGTATCCAAAATGCGGGTACGGAAGTCGTTGAAGCTAAAGCGGGCGGCGGTTCTGCAACGCTTTCTATGGGTCAAGCGGCTTGCCGTTTCGGTCTAGCGTTGGTTCGTGCTGCACAAGGCGAGAAAGACGTTGTTGAGTGTGCATATGTTGAAGGCGATGGCAAATACGCTCGCTTCTTCGCACAACCCGTTCGTTTGGGTAAAGATGGCGTAGAAGAGATTCTTGACCACGGCCCACTGAGTGCATTTGAGCAAGAAGCACTCGACAGCATGCTAGACACGCTGCGTAAAGACATCACCTTGGGTGAAGAGTTTGTGAAGTAATCACAAGCAAAAGCAAAAAAAGCGGCTGACTAAGCCGCTTTTTTTATATCTGATTTTTGAGTTACAGCAGCATGCTCATATTGCTGATGCTGTCTTGGGACAGAGTGAGCAGTGCTAATCTAGCGTTAAGGCGTGGCACTAACAAAATACGTCTGCTTGGCTCGGCGCTTAAAAAAACGAAAAGTCAGCGTATTAATTGTTCTGATCAAATTCACCTTCCAACGTTTGGCCTAAACGATCTACCCACCAGTTAATGGCATCTTTCGCGTCATCAAGTGAATCGATCATCGTCGAGAGATCTTTGTTTCCTGCTTCGCGATCAATCGCGGCAAAGAGGGGTTTGTCTGTGCTTGCATCACTGGCGAGCAATTCGATGGTCGCGCTACCCACGTTGGTGTGTTCGCCGGTAGTGATCTTTGAAATAGTTGAAATCCCTAATCCAACGGGCAGTAGGCTACTGGTCACTGCGAGTATAGGGTTTGGGGTTTCCACATTACTGATCGCAATACTGAGGCGTAAGCTGTTTGCTGTCGGGACGTCGACAACAGGTTTGTACGGCGTGATTTTATTTTTGAGGCGATTTGAGAGGTAAGTGGTGAGCTCGGTGATTTGATCGTCACTCAACGCATTTTCTTCATTGGTTAGGACATAAATTCGATCGATGACGACAGCATCATATTGGGCAATCTTTCGCTTTAGTCGCTCTGCATCTCGTAAGCCTATTCTTGCCCACACTAAGTCAACACCGCCTTCAGGTCCCGCTTGAAAATCCTCATAGCTCGTAAAATTGGTGGCAGAGGGGAGGTGGCTCGACGTACAGCCAGACAAGAAAAAAGCCAGCGTCAGTAATAAGGTGGTTTTGGAAATGAAGGATGTCAAAACAGGCTCCTTGCCATGCAGGTAAAACGAGTTAGATATAAAGAGAGCAGACATAAAAAAACGCACTTCGATGAAGTGCGTTCTCGTTGTTATTTTTTGCGGTTCACTGAAAGGTGAGCAAGTGCTTTGAGTGCTTCTTTGTAAGGAGACTCAGGAATTGGAGAAAGTGCCTGAATGGCTTTCTCTGCTTCTTCTTCAGCACGAAGACGCGAGTATTCAAGGGATCCGACTTGTTCCATACAGGCTAATATGGCATCTAGCTTATCAAGTCCGTTTCCTTGCTCTATCGCTTCTCGGATCATCGCTGCTTGCTGATCATTGCCATTCGCCATGGCGTGAAGCAAAGGAAGGGTCGGTTTGCCTTCCGCAAGATCATCGCCGGTATTCTTGCCCATCTCATCGCCTTGTGAGGTGTAATCCATCACGTCGTCAATTAATTGGAAAGCGGTTCCTAGATAGCGACCATAATCTTGTAGTGCGATTTCCATTTGCTCGGGTGCTTCAGCCAAGATTGCGCCAATTTGTGTCGCCGCTTCAAACAAACGTGCAGTTTTTGAGTAGATGACCTGCATGTAGCTTTCTTCAGACGTGTCAGGATCGTTGCAGTTCATTAGCTGCAGTACTTCACCTTCGGCGATCACGTTTGTTGCTTCACTCATGACATCGAGGATCCTTAAGGATCTAAGCTGAGTCATCATCTGAAATGAGCGTGTATAGATAAAGTCGCCCACTAGCACGCTGGCAGCATTGCCAAACATTGCATTTGCGGTTGCTTTACCACGACGGAGGTCTGATTCATCCACGACATCGTCGTGAAGCAAGGTCGCAGTGTGAATAAATTCAACAAACGCGGCAGCAGTGACATGCCCTTCACCCTGATAATTGAGTGATTTGGCAGCCAAAAGGGCGAGCATAGGTCTCAGACGTTTGCCGCCACCGCTGACGATGTAAAAGCCCAGCTGGTTGATGAGTGCGACGTCTGAATCGAGTTGCGCAAGTATTTTTTTATCAACTTTTGCCATGTCATCGGCAATAAGTGCTTGGATGGTGTTAAAATCCATTGATGCGTCCGGTCCAAGGGAAGAATGCAGTACGATGCTGTCATTTTTGCGTTGATAGTACACTAAAATTTAAGCCTCGACACAGGGTCTTTAATTAGAAAAACAAGGGTGAGTAACAGTGGACAGGTTTTCGCCAATTTTCTTTCATTGCCCCCTTGCCAGTAGACAAATCTTGCCGTAGAATTCGCGCCCTATTGATGAATTAAATGCGCACCCCTCACTGCACAATTTTTAAACGTAGTAGGCTGTGCGTAAATGCGGAGAAACCCATGTACGCAGTTTTCCAAAGTGGTGGTAAACAACACCGTGTAAGCGAAGGCCAAACTATTCGCTTGGAAAAGCTAGACATTGAAACTGGCTCAACTGTTGAGTTTGATTCAGTTCTGCTGGTTGCTAACGGTGAAGAAGTTACCGTTGGTGCACCGTTCCTGGCTGGCGGTAAAGTAACTGCTGAAGTAGTTACTCACGGTCGTGGCGACAAAGTTAAAGTCGTTAAATTCCGTCGTCGTAAGCATTCTCGTAAGCAAATGGGCCACCGTCAGTGGTTCACTGAAGTCAAAATTACTGGCATCAGCGCTTAATTTAGGAGAAGAGATAAATGGCACATAAAAAAGCAGGCGGTTCTACTCGTAACGGCCGTGATTCAGAAAGCAAACGTCTAGGTGTTAAGCGTTTCGGTGGTGAATCTGTTCTTGCAGGTAACATCATCGTTCGTCAACGTGGTACTAAATTCCACGCTGGCACAAACGTAGGTTGCGGTAAAGACCACACTCTATTCGCTTTGACTGATGGTAAAGTGAAATTCGAAGTTAAAGGTCCTAAGAACCGTAAGTTCATTAGTATCGAAGCTGAGTAATAGCACTCGAACTTATTCTGAAGCCCTGCCTTACGGCGGGGCTTTTTGTTGTATATCCAAGTGACTTTTAAGAATAGGCAAATAGCCTCTTTGACGTGACTTGGATATATAGCGTTTAAAGGCGACTAAGCGGCTATATTTGCGTGAACTTCGTTTAACGGAGTGTAGGATTCTCGTCACGCAAACGTCACAGGTGTCACGAATAACTTTGTTTGTGCACAATCGATGACGATATTAAACGCAGTGTGGCATTTGATCCTAAGATCATTATGATCATCAGCCCAAAGTGCTCCATCAGGGTGCTGCTAAATCGCCAATGTTAACCCTAAGACATGTAATACCTCGCCTTTGGTTAGGTCGTGCTGGGTATGGAGAAGAAGATGAAATTTGTAGACGAAGCGGTGATCCGCGTTGAAGCGGGAGATGGCGGTAACGGTACCGTTAGCTTCCGTCGTGAAAAATATGTACCCCGTGGCGGCCCAGATGGCGGCGATGGCGGTGACGGCGGCGATGTGTATCTGCTTGCTGATGAAAACCTGAATACACTGATTGATTTCCGCTTTGAGCGCTACCATGCAGCTCTTCGTGGTGAAAATGGTCGTGCGGGTAACTGTACCGGTAAACGTGGTGATGATCTGGTATTGAAAGTGCCAGTTGGTACGCGTGCGGTTGATGAAGATACGGGCGAAGTGATTGCCGATCTGACTCAACACGACATGAAG
Source organism: Enterovibrio calviensis DSM 14347 (assembly GCF_000621165.1). Classification (GTDB taxonomy): domain Bacteria; phylum Pseudomonadota; class Gammaproteobacteria; order Enterobacterales; family Vibrionaceae; genus Enterovibrio; species Enterovibrio calviensis. The sequence goes on from NZ_JHZA01000011.1 coordinate 120,027, forward strand.
ATCATGGTTGCAAAAGGTGGCTGGCATGGATTGGGTAACACCCGATTCAAATCGTCAGTAAACCGTGCACCACGCCAAAAAAGTATGGGTACCAAAGGTGAATTGCGTCACTTGCGTTTAGAGCTGCTTCTGCTCGCTGACGTGGGTATGCTTGGTCTGCCAAACGCTGGCAAATCTACCTTTATTCGTGCGGTATCAGCGGCTAAACCAAAAGTAGCGGATTACCCGTTTACGACTTTGGTACCAAGCCTTGGTGTTGTGCGTGTTGCTCAAGATAAGAGCTTTGTTGTTGCAGACATCCCTGGGTTGATCGAAGGCGCGGCAGAAGGCGCAGGCCTTGGCATTCGCTTCCTGAAACACCTTGAGCGCTGTCGTGTACTTTTGCACATGATTGACCTGATGCCAGTTGATGGTTCAGATCCTGTCGACAATGCTTTCACCATCATCGAAGAACTTCAGCGTTACAGCGACAAGTTGGCCGATAAACCACGTTGGATCGTCTTTAACAAGATGGATCTTATGTCGGAAGAAGATGCTGAAGCGCAAATCGAACGTGTACTCGAAGCACTGGGTTGGGATGAACCTCATTACGCAATCTCTGCGATCAATAAAGGTAACACCCAACAACTGACGTTTGATCTGATGGAATTCATCCAATCTCTACCTGTTGAACTGACACAAGAAGTTGCAGAAGAGAACAAGGTTGAATTCAAGTGGGATGATTACCACGAGCAGCAAATCAAGCAGCAGCAAGAAGGCTCTGATGACGATGATGATGATTGGGACGATTGGAATGAAGACGACTACGATGTCGAAATCATTTACCGCCCATAATTAATCGTTATTTAAAAAAACCGTCTCATGGAGGCGGTTTTTTTTCATCCATATCAAAGTAAACCGACTGAAACTCACGTAAAACCGACGTTGATCACATGGCGGTTAATATCAATGAGGGAGTGAATATGGCACAGGGAGTCAGTGTAGATAATGAAGATGCGCAACGGAGTGTGTCTCGCTGGCGATCGGTCTAGCAATGCTGGGACTCTTGTTTTACCGAAGAAAGTCCGTGGTGTAGCATAAAGGCCACAGAGTAAAGCACGACGATTAACGACAAAGGAAATCCGTTCACGATGAAAATCAGCATGATCGCAGCGATGGCGAAAAACAGAGTCATTGGAAAAGACAATACGATGCCATGGCATTTGCCAGCTGACTTTGGTTGGTTCAAACGCAACACCTTGGGTAAACCCGTGATCATGGGGCGTAAGACGTATGAATCGATAGGCAGGCCGCTTCCTGGGCGTCGTAACATCGTCATCAGTCGTAACAGTGAATGGATGGCTGAAGGTGTTGAGAGCGTCACTAGCATTGAGAACGCATTGGCGTTGGTTGATTGTGTGGAAGAAGCGGTGATCATCGGCGGTGGAACCATTTATGAGGCGTCGCTTCCTAAAGCCGACCGATTGTATTTAACCTTTATTGATGCCGATATTGATGGCGACACTTGCTTTCCTGCATGGGGAGAGGGATGGGAAACGACTCATTCTGAGCACTATGAAGCAGATGAGAAGAACAAGTACAACATGGCGTTTGTTGTACTCGATCGATAAGTAGATCTTTGATCAGACGCTAGTCAGCATGTATGGGGCAAGGAAGCGAAAATCTTTGCCCATCTTCCCAACGAATCATGGTTAATGCACCACCCCAGACGCAGCCTGTGTCGAGTCCCATCAAGTGGCGATTTACAACACCACCGAGTGCAGCCCAATGCCCAAACACCAACGTTGCATCAATTTTTTTCTTTGGCTTCACGTTAAACCAAGGTACGAGTTCGTCGTCGGTCATTTCTTCTGGAGGCAATTTACACGTCATGTCTAGCGCACCGTCTGGCGAACAAAAGCGCATGCGAGTGAGGGCATTTATGGTGAACCGGTAGTGCTCGAGATCTTCTAGTTCGCTAGACCAACGTGTCGGTTCATTGGCGTACATGTTTTGGAGTAGCCAGCGATAGTCATCACCGCGTAAGATCTTTTCTACGCGTTTTGCTTGATGCTTTGCTTTTTTAAGATCCCAGCAAGGCGGGATCCCTGCGTGAGTCATCACAAAACCGGGGGCGAGGTCGTTACGTTTATCGTAATGTAGCAGCAAAGGTTGTTGTCGCAGCCAATGCAGTAATTCATCCCTGTCTTGCGCATCCAATATGGGTTGGGTTTTGTCTTTTGCTTTTGGTTTTTTGAAACCTTCTGCCACGGCTAACAGGTGGAGATCATGATTACCGAGTACAGTATGCGCATGTTCGCCCAGCGATTTCACAAAACGCAAAACCGACAAAGAATCCGGTCCACGGGCGACAAGATCGCCTGCAAGGTAGAGATGATCGTGCTTTTCATTGAAGCTGACGGTATCTAGAAGTGTTCTAAGATCGTCAAAACAGCCTTGAATGTCACCGACAAGGTAAGTCGCCACGAAAGTTCCTAAAAGCTAGTGAAGAATGTTGGGTAAGGCGAGGCGGAAAGGCATGACTTCAATATCAAATTCTTTGCCATCCAAGTCAATCATGGTGTAGAAACCCTGCATCGCACCTACTGGTGTTTCGATAACGGTGCCACTCGTGTAGGAGTATTGCTCACCACCACGAATATGTGGTTGTTCACCGACCACGCCATCACCTTCGATGACCAGTTTTTTGCCATTTGAATCAGTGACAAGCCATTTGCGACGCAGAAGTTGTGCGTCACGATCGCCATTGTTTTCAATGGTGATCGTGTAAGAGAAAACATAGCGCTTTTTGTCTGGCTCGGACTGCTCTTCAACATAGTGAGTGACAACCCGAACCATAAACTTGTTATTAACCATCCCTGTCGCGCTTCCTTTTCTTTCTGTTGTTATTGTTGTTGTTGGTGATTTGCATCCAACCAGTTTGCTAACGCAACAAACTGCCCAAGCGATAGGCTTTCAGGGCGGGCTGTAGGGTTGATGCCCAACAATTCCAACGTCTCTACTTCAACCAGTGCTTTAAAGCAGTTACGTACGGTTTTACGGCGCTGGTTAAACCCTTCACGACATACACGCTCTAGCCATTTCAGGCTTGTGGCTGGATGCGGAAGTTCTTTGTGCGGGATCAGGCGCACAACCGCAGAGTCCACTTTTGGTGCTGGGGTGAACGCTTCTGGTGGCACTTCAAGCACTGGAACAACTTTGCAGTAGTATTGTGCCATCACTGTCAAACGACCATAAGCTTTACTATTTGGACCCGCAGCAAGGCGATTCACCACTTCTTTTTGAAGCATAAAGTGCATGTCTTTCACTGCACCCGTAAAGGTGAACAGGTGGAACATGAGTGGTGTAGACACGTTGTATGGCAAGTTACCAAAAATACGCAGCGGGTTTTCTGGTGATGATAGGGATGCGAAGTCAAACTTCATGGCATCACCTTGATAAATAGTCAGTTTCTTCGATAGTTCTGGATGATGGCGAAGACGCTCAGCCAAGTCTCGGTCGAGTTCAACGACGCTCATTTTGTCGATTTCGCGCGCAACTGGCTCGGTCAACGCACCTAGACCAGGACCGATTTCCACGAGGTTTTCACCTGGCAAAGGATTGATGGCTGACACAATACCGTCAATGATGTACGGGTCGTTTAGGAAGTTCTGACCAAAGCGCTTACGGGCGCGGTGACCTAGATGGACATTATCGCTCATGATTTCTTATCTACTAATTCGAGGGCGTGGGAGAGCGCAGTCCGCAGGCTTCCAGTATCCGCCGTTCCGGTACCCGCTAAATCCAATGCGGTACCATGATCTACAGAAGTTCGGATGAAAGGTAAGCCAAGCGTAATGTTGACCGACTTTCCAAATCCTTTAAATTTTAACACAGGCAAGCCCTGATCGTGATACATCGCAAGCACGGCATCTGCTTCTTTCAAATACTTGTCTTGAAAGAGAGTGTCGGCAGGGAGCGGACCAATCAGGTTCATCCCTTGTTCACGCAATTTTTCGAGGGCAGGTTCAATCACGTCGATTTCTTCTCTGCCCAAACAGCCGTCTTCACCCGCATGCGGGTTTAAGCCACATACATAGATTTTAGGCTCAGCAATACCAAACTTGGTTTTCAGATCGTCGTTAAGAATTTCAATAACTTGAAATAGACGTTCTTCGGTAATGGCTTTAGACACGTAAGCCAAAGGAATATGAGTAGTGACTAACGCCACACGCAATCCTTCGGTTGCAAGCATCATCACAACTTGTTGAACATTGGCCTGATGTTGGAAAAACTCCGTATGCCCGCTGAACGATACGCCAGAGCGGTTAATTACGCCCTTGTGAACCGGGCCTGTCACCACGGCGGCAAATTCGCCTTGCATGTTGCCTTCAGCGGCACGACTCAATGTGTTCAAAACATATTTGCCGTTGGCTTCATTGAGCTGACCAGCAACAACTTGAGCATCTAAGGGCTCATCACACACAACAAGTGTGCCGGGCGTGTGCGCTTTGGGAGCAGCATCTGGGTTGTAATCCACCAAGTTTACTTCCAGCCCCAATAGCTTGGCACGTTGTGCCAGCATCTCTTTGTTGCCGCAGATGACCAGCTCGTGAGCCCAGTCGTCATGTGCTAGTGCCAGCACCAAATCTGGGCCAATACCTGCGGGTTCTCCTGGGGTGATAGCGATGCGTTGCGGATTAGCTTTCATCTGTGTCACCAATTTGCTCGACGTAAGCACCAGCGCGAAGCTCTTGCAACCATGCTTGTGCTTCTTCATTAAACTTACGGTTTAACAGCATGCGATAGGCGCGATTCTGCATTGCCGCATCGGTGCGGTCTGCTTGGCGACGGTCAAGCACTTCGACAATGTGCCAGCCGTGAACGGTTTTAAACGGTTCGCTGATTTCACCTTCAGGAAGGGCATCTACCGTGTCTTTAAATTCTGGAACGTAGATTTCGGTCGTCTGCCAACCCAAATCTCCGCCTTTCACTGCAGAGCCGGGATCCGCGCTGTATTGCTTGGCTAAATCTTCAAAGGTTTTATCACCCTCTTCAATTTGCTTAAGCATTAAGTCCAATTGGCGTTTTGCGCCTTCATCACTCAACACAATCGATGTTTTGATCAGAATGTGGCGTGCTTTGACTTCTGTAACTGCCACAGACTCAAGGCCTTGAACATCCGTGATCTTTAAAATGTGATAGCCCACACCACTGCGGAAAGGACCTAATATAGCGCCTTTGCCTTGGTTGCCAATTTGGTCGGCAAAAATAGTCGGCATTTCTTCAAGTCGTAACCAGCCCCAGTCACCACCGTTAAGTGCTTTTGGCCCTTTTGAGTTAGCCAGTGCCAGTGTTGCGAAGTCTTTACCTCGTTTCAGTTGGGAAGCCAGTGCGTCAGCGTTAGCAGCGACAGCATCGCGTTCTGATTTCTCTGCATCTTCGTCCAAACGAAGCTGAATGTGGCTAAGTTTATACTGAACCTTTTCGAGATTTTTTGCGTTAAGTTGCGACGCTAGTGATTCTACTTCCTGAGGTAGGATGTTGATACGGCGACGCACTTGCGCGTTTCGCGCTTCACTGATGGTGATTTCACGGCGAATTTGGTCACGATATTCAGACCAAGAAATTCCTGTCTGCTTGAGGCTTTCTCTTAACTTTGTAACTGTGATTTTTCGTTCTTTAGCAATATCTTCAATCGCTTGTTCTAAACGCGAGTCGTCGATACGGATACCAAGACGGTTTGCTTCTTGAAGTTGAAGTTCTTCTAGAATGAGCTGGTCGAGGACCTGCTGTTCAAATACGTCAGCAGGCGGCAGCGATTCTGCACTCGCGTTGAGAGTCACAGTCTTTTTCAATGCTTCAACATCACTCGACAGAATAACGCCTTCATTGACAACGGTGATCACGCGATCGAGTTCCGCCGGAGCTGCGGAGATTGACAACGAACTGGCTGAGATTGCTGTGGCCAGTAAAGCTTTCGTCCATTTATTCATTAGCGGTTCCAAAATCTCACAATTAATTCTTTAAGCCAAATGGGCTTCTGTAGCCCAGCGCGTTGCCACTGCCCGCGCTATAACCGAACCCTGCGTTTGCGCCAAGTCCCAATAAGCTAAAGGACAGGGAAATACTGTTGTCATAAACTGCAGGGTTATTGATGTTGCTTCGCGCCACTAAGTACTCGTTGTAGTGCAATCCAATCACCCAACAGGCTGAGGTGTAAGTGATGCCTAATTGATTTTCTAACATTAAATCTTGGGTCAAATCGTGAAAATACTGACCCTGAAAATTCACACTGTCTGTGATCGGGAATCCTGTTACCAACCCCGCCTGGGATATGCCGTCTTCCGTGATCAAGTCCAGATTGTCAGCCCCAATGGTACTGGATATATAGTCTTTTGAAACATAGCGATAACTAGTTTGTGCGAAAAAGCCACCATCTCGGTATTCCACCGTGGCATTACCAAATTGGAGGTTGCTCAAGTTACTGTCATATTCCAATGAACCGCGCACAAATAGCTTGTCATTGACATTGAGTTCGCTTTCGATGGCCCATGCTGAATAGTTTATCGATGTTTCATCTTGATTGTTTGGTGTGTCTAGGTAGTAGATTTGGCCAAAGGCGACGTTAAAACGTTCTTTATAGGCATCATCAAAAAAGCGCGATGCGGCACCCACCGTAAACTGATTTGCCGGGTTAATGTAGTCTACGCTACTGAACTGATTGGCACGAAATAAGCCATAATAATCTGTTTGCAGACGCGCGGTATCATAGCCACCACCCGCATAATTGACGGGGTTGTATATGCCACTTTGGTCAACATCTTGGATATATACGTACTGAACTTGTGGTTCGAGTGTTTGCGTATAACGCTTACCAAGAAACGCCCCATCTCTTTCCAATGTAACCATGCCGTGCAGTCTTGCCATTGGGACGGCGCGTGAAACGGTGCTATCTAAGGTTTCGCCGTTGTACCCTGTTACACCCTCGATATTGGATTGGTCATAGTAGGTGTAATACACCTTTCCCTCTGCAGAGGCGCTGAACCAAGGTAAGTTGTAAGGCAGTATAATCGTGGGCTCAAGGTTGATACGCAACGCATCAGGCTTACTGTCATCATCGGTCGCAAATTTGCTGATTTTAAATGGCAGTGAGAAATCCATGCCATAAGCAAGTTCGGGACGATAATAGTTCATGGCAAGTTGCGGCAACAGACGATAGACCGACGTGTTTGCGCTCAATGACTGGAAGTTACGCACACTTACGGTGCTGTCCCAATTGACTTCACGGTAAGATACATCACCCGTTTGTAACAAGGTGTTATCTTCACGATTACCGACACGTGAATCGGTATGGCGCGAGAAATAGCTAATATCGCTGACTTTGCTGTAATCAACATCATACTTCCAGTGGTTCTGGATGCCAGAGTGACGCCAGTTCAAACCCCAACTTTTATCGATCGTGGGATACAGTTTATCTTCGCCCATGTATTCGAACGTCATGCCACCACTACCTGCTTGCGTCAAATAGTTAGGCTCCATGGTCATAAATAGGCCACGGTTTGACATGTATTTCGGCGTGATCAGCATGTCCGTTTGCGGGTGAATGTTCCAATAGAATGGCGTTGAGATTTCAACCCCATCACTGTCATTCCAGCTGATAGATGGATATAGAAAACCCGTCAAGCGCCCATCTTCGACAGGTACACGCAGGTAAGGAAGGTAGAAGACTGGCGTGTCGAGTATTTCAAAGCGCGCGTGATAAAGATCGGCAAAAATGTCTTCGTCTTCTTTTTCAATTTTCCCTGCACTGAAACGCCAACTGTCATCATTGTCAGGGCAGGTTGTGTAGGTCCCATCTTCTAACTCATAGAAAGTGGTTCCGTTTTTGAATACCCGCTTTGCTTGCCCGCGCCCTGGCTCGCACATCATGTTGTACGTGGCATCGGTCAGCGTGGTGTCTTCAGTGTCGAGGTTAGATTGAAGTGATTTGCCTTTCACTGCAATTGAGCCATCGTGAAAATAGACATTACCTTCAGCGGTGACGATATTCTCTGGTTGACGCAGCGTAGCGGTATCCGATTTCACGGTGCGGTTGCCTTGGGTGACAATTACATCGCCGCGGTAAATGGCCTTTTCGTTAGCCTTAGCTTCAGCATGGTCTGCAACAATAGTGACAGGTGCATTGTTAACGTCGCCCGCCTGAGCGTTTGTTGGAAGGCAACGGTACTCTGGTGCAAGGCAAGTTGCAGTAGGGATAACCAAAGGTTGGGTGTTGTTTGGCGCGTCGTTTGCCTCTTCCGCCATCGCTTGGCCATATAACGCTAGCCAAATCATGGAGGACAAAAAACTTTTGGCAGTCGGTGACATTAAAACTCAATCCTGTTGTTGGCATACGGCACTGGTATACACTGACGCTGCGTGTCGGCAAATTTTGCTGCAAAATGTGGGTTATGATAATGCAAATTACTCATATACCCAAACGACCTCTGTCATCATTAGTTTAAAGGTGGTTTGGGTATGTGTTGGTCGTATGTTGTTGCAAACGCGATAGGTTAATCAAAAAGAGAAAGAAACATGGCGATTTGGGGAAAAGTTCTTGGGGCATTCTTTGGTTACCTGTTAGGTGGGCCATTTGGATTATTGTTAGGTCTGTTTTTAGGGCATAAGTTCGATAAGGCCAGACAAAATAGCGCATTAGGTGGCGGTTTTCGTGGTGCGAATCAACAAGCGCAGCAAAAGGCTTATTTTCATGCCACTTTCGCGGTCATGGGACATGTTGCTAAAGCCAAAGGGCAAGTGACCCAAAATGAAATCCGCTTAGCTTCTGTTCTGATGGATCGTATGGGTCTGCAAGGGGAAGCGCGTCGACAGGCGCAAGATGCATTCCGAGAAGGTAAAGAGAGCGGATTTCCATTGGAAGATGTGCTTCGAGATGTCAGGCGCACAACGGGTGGACGCTTCGACCTGCTGCAGTTTTTCTTAGAAGTGCAAATTCAAGCGGCCTACGCCGATGGCACTGTGCAGCCTAGTGAGCGCCAAGTGCTGTATACCATTGCCGATATGCTGGGTTTCTCTCGCCAGCAACTTGAACAACGTCTTGCCATGCAAGAAGCGGCATTCAAGTTTTACCAGCAACATGGTGGGAGTGGTGATGGGCATCACCAACAGTGGCAACCTGACAACGGCCAGCGCTTGAAAGGGGCATACCAAATTCTAGGTGTGGATGAAGATGCTGATGGGCAAACGATAAAGCGTGCGCACCGTAAGTTGATGAATGAACACCATCCGGACAAGCTCGCCGCGAAAGGCTTGCCGCCAGAAATGATGGAAATTGCTAAGCAGAAAGCACAAGAAATCCAAGGTGCTTACGATTTGATCAAAAAAGAAAAGGGCTTTAAATAGCCATTTCAGATCGTAGATTTCGGTTTGCAGATTTCGGTTTGTAGAGAAGTGGGCGGCGAGTTGTTAGTGATTGCATGCTCGCCGTGCCAGCGTCTATACCAGATTTTGTGGCGTTCCGGCCATGAATGCATTGATGTTTTCGATTAACTGATTGGCGAGTGTCTGAATGCTGGAATCCGATCCCCATGCAACGTGTGGAGTCAGTATCAAATTTGGCATGCCTGCGTGGGCGAGCAACGGATTGGAAAGGGCTGCGGGTTCTTGGGTGAAGACATCAACCCCAGCACCTGCAATCACACCTTTCTTCAATGCCTGAACCAGCGCCTGTTCATCGACTAAACCGCCTCGTCCTGCATTAATCAAAATCGCAGAAGGTTTCATCTTGGCCAGTTCGTCTCTGCCAATCATGTTTTGTGTGCTTTCATTGAGCGGACAGTGCAGTGTCACAACGTCGGCGTGTTCAAGCATAGAATCAAATGATACATAGCCCTCTCGAGTATCTTCTGCGCCTTTTCGCTCAGCGCGAATAACGTTCATACCCACCGCTTTTGCCAGCCGCTCAACGCCTTTTCCAAGGCTCCCCGAACCCACTATGCCCAAGGTCGCATCGGCAATATCGCCAATGGGATGGGTGAAAAAACAAAACTGACCTTTCTCCTTCCACACCCCGTTTTCAATATCTCTGTGGTAAGCATTCAAGTTTCGGCGCAGCGAAAAAATCAGCGCCATAACGTGCTCTGGGACTGAGCGTGTGGCATACCCTCGGATATTACAAACGGGTAAATGATGGGCATGGCACCAGTTTATATCCACGTTGTTATAGCCAGTGGCAGAAACCGCTATCAACTTTAGTGAGGGTAACTGCGAGAGTATCTCGGCGCTAAGTACAACCTTGTTAGCGATAACAATACTTGCATCAGTAAGGCGTTGCAGAACCTGATCAGGTTGCGTGGATTCGTAACTCTCCCAATGATGGGGGAAAGACGGCGTAGGAATACGAATGTGTGCGGGGATGGTGGCGCTGTCGAGAAAAACAATCTTTTCCATGGCGGACTTCCTTTTTCCGCCACTGTAGAACGTTGACAGCGCTATTTCAACAAACTTGGGTCAGCTTGAATGCCACGTTTGACCAATGTATCAGTAGGTGCGTTAGCGTAAAAATCACACGGTGCAGATAAGTGCATTGGCTCGCCCGTCCCCGGATGCAGGAAGCATAATTCTCCGGCGTGAAGTTGTAAGCGAGGCGAATACTTGAATGCTTGTGGATACGCGTAGAACTCATCACCGACGATGGGGTGTTCCAGTGAAAGCATGTGTACACGCAGTTGGTGAGAGCGACCTGTGATTGGTAGTAGGCGCATTAAGGTGGTCTTTTTCTCACGCTTGATCACTTCATAGTCAGTGACTGACGGCTTGCCGTTTTCGAAACACACCATTTGTTTTGGGCGATTCGGCCAGTCACAAATCAAAGGCAAATCAATGCGACCTTCATCGTTTTCCACATTGCCCCATACGCGAGCGTAGTAAAGCTTGTGGGTGATGCGTTCACGAAATTGCGCTTTAAGGTGACGCTCAGCTTCTTTGTGTTTGGCGAACACAATCAGACCTGATGTGGACATATCAAGGCGATGTACCAACTCAGCTTTTGGAAACTTGACCTTAATACGGGACCAAGCACTGTCGTAATGCGCAGGATCGCGTCCTGGATTGGTTAACAGTTCGCTAGGCTTATTGAGGGCGATAATGTCATCGTCCTGATAAATAACATCCAGCCAAGGCTCTGTTGGCGGATTGTAGATAAAGTCGCTCATGAGTTCGCTCGAAAATTAAACGGCCGGAAGTTTAGCACGACACGCTTGAAAGGCTATACCCAAACACATTCTCGTGGAATAAGCACCGAGAGGTTGCGTGTATGAGGCTAGAAAAACAAAGGCACCGCCGAAGCAGTGCCTTATTGATGTCGCTAGAAGCGCTTATTGATGGCTGACCACAATCACACGCAGCGCATCAAGGCGAACTTGCGCTTGGCTGATGTAAGTGCGCAAATCTGCCATTTGAGACTCCAAGCTTTCCAACTCATCATCACGAATGTTTGGATTCACCGCTTTCAGGGCTTGAAGACGATCTAACTCACCACGAAGCTTGGTGGTCATCTCCGCTTCGGCGGTTTCCTTCACTGTCGCAAGGTGAACCTGTGAAATCGGCGTGCCCATTTCAATTAAGCCATGAATTTGCGTCTGTACCGAAGAGACCAGTTTGCTGCCAAGGTGGCGATTCACTGGGCTTAACTGACGGTTAAAGCCTTCAAATTCAACTTGTGCCGCTAAGTCATTGCCTTTTGCATCCAGCAGAACGCGAATAGGTGCAGCAGGCAAGAACTGGTGGATACCAGAACTTTTCGGTGCTTGCGCGTCCGCGACGTACAGAAGCTCAAGGAACAAGGTTCCCACAGGCAAGGCTTTGTTTTTAAGCAAAGATACCGCTGTTGAGCCTACGTCTTCTGACAACAGTAAATCAATGCCGCCCTGGATCATTGGGTGTTCCCAAGTGATAAAGCGCATGTCTTCACGTGACAATGCCGTTTCACGATCGAAGGTGATGGTGCAACCTTCACTTGGCAGCCCCGGATAGCTTGATACCAACATATGCTCAGACGGTGTGACAACAATGGCGTTCTCGCCTTTGTCATCTTGGTTCAGGCCAACGGTGTCAAACAGGCCCAATGCGAAGGTCACCAAGTTGGTGTCACCGTCGAGTGAGCTAATTTTCTCTGCCAGTGCTTTGGCTTCATCACCGCCATTTGAATGCATTTCAAGCAAACGGTCGCGACCTTTTTCCAGCTCGCCTTTCAATCGGTGGTGCATTTCTGCACTGGTTTCAACCAAGGTATCCAGTGAGTCGTCGATGCTGCCTTTAGCGAGCAACTGCAACAAATCATCTTGAACATGTTCGAATACCGCGCGTCCCGTTGGGCAGGTTTCTTCAAAGGAATTAAGGCCTTCGTTGTACCAACGCGCCAGCAGTGCCTGAGAGGTGCCGATCATGAAAGGAACGTGAATTTCGATATCACGTTTTTGACCGATGCGATCTAGACGACCAATACGCTGCTCAAGCAGGTCAGGGTTCATTGGCAAGTCGAACATCACCAGTTGGTTTGCAAACTGGAAGTTACGACCTTCTGAGCCAATTTCTGAACAGATCAACACTTGTGCGCCAGCTTCGTCTTGTGCGAAGTAAGCAGCGGCTTTGTCGCGCTCAAGAATAGACATCCCTTCGTGGAACACAGTGCCACGAATGCCTTCACGCTCACGCAATGCTTGTTCTAGTGACAATGCTGTTTGCGCGCGCGAACAAATCACCAACACTTTTTCTTGGCGGTTTGATTTAAGTAAATCTAACAGCCAATCAATACGCGGGTCGAAACCCCACCAGCTGGCGTCGTCACCTTCAAACTGTTGGTAAATGTCTTCAGGGTACAGCCACTGAATTGCCTTCTGCTCAAGGCTTTGATTGCCTGCGCCCATGATCCCCGCCACGCGCATCGCTGTTTGATACTGTGAAGGCAAGGCCAATGGGTACAAATTCAGGTGACGCTGAGGGAAACCTTGAATCGCTGCACGGGTGTTACGGAACAGGACGCGGCCCGTGCCGTGACGATCCATCAGATTATCGATCAGCTCATTTCGTGCATCACGTTGTTGAATATTGTCGGCGTCATTGGCTTCAACAATACGCAGCAAGGGCTCAACGTCTTGCTCAGACAGCAGCTCGGTGATGCTGTTCTTCGCTTCATTGCTTAATGTTTCGTTCGACAGCAATTGGCTGACGGCATCAGCAACGGGCGCGTATTGAAGCTCTTCTTTAACGAAGGCTTGATAGTCATAAAAACGATCAGGATCGAGCAGGCGCAAGCGAGCGAAGTGGCTCTCGTGGCCTAGTTGTTCTGGTGTCGCGGTCAGCAGCAGTACGCCGGGCGTGTTTTCTGCAATACCTTCAATCACTTGATATTCACGGCTTGGTTTCTCTTCACTCCACTCTAGGTGGTGCGCTTCATCAACAACCAAGAGATCCCACTCACCCTCGGCAGCTTGTTCAGCGCGCTTGCGGCTTTTGCGCAAGAAATCGAGTGAACAAAGCACCAGTTGAGCTGTCTCGAACGGGTTATCTGCGTCAGCAAACGCTTCAACACAGCGTTCTTCATCGAATACCGAGAAATGCAGGTTAAAGCGGCGCAGCATTTCGACGAGCCATTGGTGTTGCAGTGTTTCTGGCACAACAATGAGAACGCGTGAGGCGCGACCAGACAGCACTTGCTGGTGGATGATCATGCCGGCTTCAATGGTTTTACCCAAACCTACTTCGTCAGCCAGCAATACACGAGGTGCGTGGCGTCGACCCACTTCATGCGCGATGAATAGCTGGTGCGGGATCAAGCCAGCTCGCATACCACACAAGCCACGCATTGGGCTTTTGTGTTGCTCATATTGGTTTTTCAGGGCGCGATAGCGAAGTGCAAAGCGATCCATCCGGTCTATTTGACCAGCGAACAATTTGTCTTGCGGTTTGTTAAAACGAATTTGGTGACTCAGCAAAATTTCGCGAAGTTTGACGTTGTCTTCACCTGTGTCCGTGCGTTGACCGGTATAGGTCAGAACACCCTGTTCTTCGTCAACGTGCTCGACCAGTAAAAACCAGCCATCGTGGCTTTCAATGGTGTCACCCACGTTAAACATTACACGGGTGATCGGCGCGTCGCTGCGGGCGTATAAACGATTTTCTTCGCTGGCGGGGAACATCAGGGTAACGGTACGGGCGTCGATAGCAATCACGGTACCAAGACCTAGGTCACTTTCAGTATCGCTGATCCAACGTTGTCCGAGGGCGTATGGCATAAGGGAAGAAACCTCTGGTTAAAGCTGACACAAATTGGAGCGTGCTTCTTGAGAACTACATTGTAGGTCATGTTGAGCACTCAGAAAATGGCTGCTAATGGTACTTGAAGTTGTGAGCATGGTCACGGTCAATGTAGGAAATTTGGCGTGTGTAACAAATAGGCAACAAATTAATGAAAATGTGGGCTTGTCGACGGGTAATTCGTTGAAATTGTCTTACGATTAAGAATATACCCCGATGACAGTGTCTTTATTACAAAGACAATTGTCATTTGGGAATATGTGGGAACTCCACTTGCCTAAGTTACCAAGGAGGTGTCTATGGGCGATGCCGAACGGAAATTCTTTGTGCTGGATACCAACATCCTGCTTCATGAACCTTTCGCCATCTATTCATTTCAAGAACACGATGTTGTCATTCCTATGACCGTCCTCGAAGAACTTGACCGAATCAAAGACAGCAAGCGAGATGTTTCTCGTGATGCGCGGGTAGCGATTCGGGCCCTCGAAGATATATTCAAAGATGCCACGCCAGATCAGATCTCAGAAGGGATCGTGGTAGGCAAAGAAGGAGCGACCGGCACGGTTTCGATCCTTGTTGATTTTGAAATTAAAGAAACGGTACAAGCCTTCGCGGATAAAGCAGGTGATAACCGTATCCTTAACGCCGTTTTATTCCTTCAAGCAAAACGTACACCTCGTAAGGTAGTCCTAGTCACCAAAGACATTAACATGCGACTTCGCGCCAAAGGGGCGGGCGTTTTGTATGTCGAAGACTATCGCACCGATCAACTGATCGATGACGTCAGCTTGCTCACCAAAGGTTTTCAAGTCTTTGAGGGTAGCTTCTGGGACAGAGTCGGACAATGTGAAACGCGAAACAGTGGAAGAACAACACTGCACACGGTTCCACGTGAAATGGTCGACAATACTTATATCAACCAATACCTCCTTGATGAAGGCAAGGATTTTGCGGGACGCGTGGTGGGGCTCACCGACGGTGAACTTCAGTTAAAAGACATAAGCCGCGAGCGCTTAATGCATCGAGAAGCATGGGGCGTTCGTCCGAAAAATATTTATCAGGGAATGGCGGTCGATGCCTTGCTTGATCCCAGTGTTGATTTAGTCATTCTCACCGGGCCTGCAGGGTGTGGTAAAACCATACTTGCCATGGCGGCAGCGCTTGAGCAGGTGGTGGAAAAGGGCATGTATGACAAGATCATTGTCACGCGAAACACCCCTGAAATTGCAGAATCTATCGGCTTCTTGCCGGGCACCGAAGAAGAGAAAATGCTTCCTTGGCTTGGTGCGGTGACCGATACGCTAGAAGCACTGCACAAGAATGATGAGTGCACGGATGGCTCCATGCGATACATCATGGACAAAGCCAATATTCAGTTTAAATCCATTAACTTCATGCGTGGGCGCTCGATTCAGAATGCGTTTGTCATTCTGGATGAGTGTCAAAACCTCACGGCATCACAGCTTAAAACCATTATTACCCGCTGTGGTGAAGGCACGAAAATCGTCTGCTCCGGTAACCTTGCGCAGATCGATAGTCCTTACTTAACACCCGTGACCTCCGGGTTGACGTACATTGTTGAACGCTTCAAGAACTTTGAAGGTAGTGCGTGCGTTTACCTCAATGGCGTGGTGCGAAGCCGTTTGGCTGAGTTTGCTGAAGAAAATTTGTAAAAATAGGAAATAACAAAAAGGCTGCCAAAAGGCAGCCTTTGTTTTTATCCAATCTAGTTGCTGGCAAATGCCACCGTCGGCGGTTAGGCAAGGCTTGGTCAACATGAAGCACTTGAGGCATTATGCCCAGTGGCGCTCCATACTTACTGGCTCATGATCGTTGGCACTGGCTGTGCCATATTGGGGCTTACTGGCTCGCATGCGGCTAGAGGCTATACGCACCAAGGCTTCCCCCTGCTCCCCATCATAGGGATAACAACCAATACCCGCCGTAAACTTCACAGGAACAACTTGTTGGTCAATGTAGAGCGCGCTCAACTGAAGGGCTTTTTGAAGCTGATTAATTTTGCGTACCGCCTGACTGCTATCACTCAAATCAAACAAAATCGCAAATTCACCGCCGCCAAGGCGTGCAAACATGGTTTGGCTGGAAAGCTGTAAGCGCAATTGAGTCGCAAGATGCTTTAGCGCCATGTCGCCGATGTCTTGGCCATGGTTTTCATTAATGTGCTTAAGACCGTTGATGTCCAATACCGCCACAACAAACGGTGATGGCGAAAAACGCTTGTCGGCAAGTTGGGTGAAGAACTGATGTCGTGACTTAGCACCAGTCAGCACGTCATTTTGCACGGCAGATTCAAGGCGGTTATTGGTATCTTTAAGCGCTTCGACGGCACTTTTTAGTTCTTCGGTACGGTATTTTAAAAGGCGATGGTAGAGTGCCAGTCCGCTAATCAGAAGCAGCAAAGACGAAAAGAGGATCACGTAATGGGCGGTTTTATTTAGCCACGGCAGAACGGAATTTAACTTACTGGCTGGAATCCATTTGTCATAGATAGCCATGACATCATCATATTTGATTTTGTCCAATCCACGTTCAATCGCCGTGATTGAATCCTTTTCTTTTTTGTTGATAGCAAAGTGTAAAGGAAAGGAATAGAGCTTTCTTCTTTGCGTAAATAAGCCAGCATTTCCTGAATGGCGCATGTCATAGAGCGCTGTACTGAGGTCGTCGATAAATACGTCAACTTCTCCGCGATAAGCCGCTTCATTTAGCGACCCAAACGTAGGGAAGAGTTTAATATGACTTTCAGGAATCCGTGACGCGAGAAAGGCATGTTTAGTACTGTCTTTGACGGTACCTACAATGACGGAATCAAGAGTATTGAAATCATCCAAAGGCAGGTCTTTTTGCGCAAACAAACTGACATTATAGCGATTGAGAGGAAGCTCACGAGAGAAGGCAAGAACGTCTGCACGCTCTCCGGTATAGCCTAACCCTCCATGTATCACGCCTGGCGTATTGGCGACATACTGGAGTGATTCGCTCCACGGTAAAAGGTTGAAGTGCACATCGACATTGTTCGCTTTGGCGTACAGACGCCAGTAGTCAACCATGATGCCATCAGGTTGCCCGTCGCGATTAATGAATGAGAAAGGCTGCCATGTTGAAGCCCCGGTCACGATCAAGGGTTTTTTGTCGGCATACGAAGCGGGCGATACCAAAAACATAAGCAACGTCAGCGAGATAGCTGCCAACTGGCGAATGCAGGATAGTAATGAATGCAAGAGTATCGACCTGTCTAGATTTTCTGGCGTCGATTATACGCAACCCTTATCAGTTAGGGAATGTATTCGTGATGTTTTTGTCAATGGAATGGTTAGTGTGAAATTGCAACTAAGATCTCAAAAAACAAAAGCCGCACGGAAGGCGGCTTTCATTGCATAGCGACAACTCATTCGGTGTTAAAACAGCTCGACATCGTCTTCAGGCACTAAGGCTTGGAGTTCGCCGCTGGCAATGAGTTCCTCATAAAACGCGACTTGATTTCGACCATTTTGCTTGGCTTTGTAAAGCGCTTGGTCAGCGAAGCCAAGGACTGTGATCGCATTGAGCTCTTGATCGCTGATGGCGGCGGCTCCCATTGAAATGGACACATCCTTCGCTTGTCCATAGTCACGTTCGTTCACCGTTTGGATGAAACCACGAACCGTTGCTTCCATCTCCTCACGAGATTGAGGGTGCATGATGACGACAAATTCATCACCGCCGTAACGGAACAAGAGATCATCATCATTAAACGTCTTCTTCATCATGGCTGTGATGAGTAGGATAACTTCATCGCCAAACACATGCCCTAACGCATCATTAATGAGTTTGAAATGGTCGATATCGAAAATACACACCCAATGATGGTGAGAAGGGTCGTCGGTAATACTGCTACCCTGAATAAGAAAACGATCCAAGAGTAAATCAATTTTGGTCGTGAGCACTTTACGATTGTAGAGGCCAGTTAAACCGTCTCGTTCGCTGGCTGAGATGATTTTTTGATAGTTCTCATAAATCTTCGCCAGCCCTTCTATCAACTGGACTTCATCGCCTTTCAGCTGGTCGCACTTGCAGAAAACCACGGCGGTAATGTCTTCACCTTCACCGTAAATTGGCACCGCGAGTAACGACTGATTTTCGGTGGAACTGAATTGAACAATGTTTTCACCGGAAGACACGCAGTTCAGCAAAATACGCTCAATCGCATCTTTTTCTTCTTCATAGAGGAAGATATCTGAACACGCGACCACCATAAATTCGGGGTTGGTTTCAGGGTTATAATCCAACACCAAAACCTGATTTGCCGGCGTCAATTGCAAAATTGTCGTAATGAGGCTTTCAGAAATGGTATCGGACTCTGTCTGAGCTGTAATATCAACCACCGAGTCCAGCACATCAATACTGGTAACAGTCACAATCGCATCTCTCTTATGATTTGGGTGTCTTAAAAACAAGTATAGATGCGGTTTGTTGATGCGCAATGTTTGACCGATTTGTGAGTGGTAATGCTATGAAATGAAGCGCTTTACGGTGTCATTAGGGGTATTAAGTTCCGATGCGCAGGTGTGATAAACCACTTTCCCAGCCTCAACAAATAACACCTTATCAGCGATAGCCAGCGCATCTTCAGGGTGATGGGTCACCATCAAAATGGTGGTGTTGAATTGCCGTGCTAACTGCTTAACATGCTGAAGCATTTCTTTGCGTAGTGCAGGGTCTAACGCAGAAAATGGCTCATCAAGCAGTAAAAGCGGACGATTTCTCACTAAACAACGAGCCAATGCGACCCGCTGTTTTTGTCCTCCTGACAGTTGTCCAGGGTGTCGATCAAGATAGCTTTCAAGTCCGACTTGTTGGGCAGCATGAGCGACCGACGCTTTGTTTTCGACAGTCAGTGCAAGGCTTGGGCTGATCCCCAGAGCAATATTGTCAAAAGCGCTCAAGTGACCAAACAAATTGTGTTCTTGAAACAGAATGGAAAGTGGGCGTTCATGTGCTGGCAAATGAGTGAACTCGCGTTCTCCAAATGAAACGCTTCCCCCACTTGGTGGCAGTAAACCGCAGAGTAGAGACAATAGCGTACTCTTTCCTGCACCGCTTGGGCCGAGTATCGCCGTAATTGATCCCGGTTCAGACTGAAACGAGAAAGAGAGGGTTTCAGCCTGATAGTGATGAGACAATTCACTGACGTGCAGCATGAGATTTCCTATTGATCAATGTTTCGATAAGGGCATAGCTGCCAAGGCTTAAGACAAACAGCACAAGTGACGCGGCGGCTGCAGCATCCATTTGGTAGCTTCCCATTAAGTGAAATAAATACAACGGCAGGGTTTGAAAATCTTGGCTTCCGACCAATGCAATCGCTCCCAAATCCCCGGTTGAAAGCACAAAACTCACCGCCAAGGCTCTGGCAATCGGTGCCCTCAGGGCCCGCCATTCGATAAGCCTCAGACGATTAAGCCCCTTAATGCCAAGGCTGTTGCAAAGGCCTTGGTATTGTTGCGCTAGCTGATACGCGGGTTGACTAAGTACCTTCACCACATAGGGCAAAGCCATCAAGGTGTTCACCGCTAAAATGAGCCAATAAGGTGAACTGAATACGTCGATGTGTTCGCGCAGCATCAAAAAGAGTCCCGTCCCCAATACCACGCTGGGAACAACTAAGATCAATGAAGCCGTCATCTCAATGCCATCTGCGCGCTTTTCGTGCCCTGAAATACGCCAAAATCGGCTGGTCAGAATGATGGATGCGCCGAGCAAAAAGGCACAAACAGCGCTGCCAAACGCCAATGATATAGAATTTGCCGTCGCCTTCCATAACGCCGCTTGCGTTAATACGGTTAACGCGCTGGCATTGATACCACTGAGTAACACCATTGCCAGAGGCGGCAAAACTAATAACGCCGCAAACCCAATCCATACAGCATCCCACACTTGCTCGGCTCGAGTATCCGTGCGCTTGGCTAACAAGATGTGACTGTCCTTGCCTTGCAGTGAAACGGGCTGGGTCATGCGCTGCACCACTAAGTGAAAAAGGCCACATAGCAGCAGTTGCCAGAGGGCAAGTAAGGCACCGGTTTGAAGGTCGAAATCGAAGCGAATCGCTTGATAAATGGCGAGTTCGATGGTCGTGGCGCTTGGGCCGCCGCCGAGCGCCATCACCGTTGCGAAACTGGTGAAACACAGCATGAACACCAAGCCAATTGCATGTGGCAATTGCTGACGTAGATAGGGCCATTCGAGTAATCGGAATTGATGCCAACCACGCATCCCTAATTGCTGAGCGAGACGGCGTTGATCAGCAGGGATCTGATCTAACGCTTGCACCAAGAGTTGAGTCGAAAAGGGTAAGTTGAAAAATACGTGCGCGAGCAAAATACCCGATAAGCCATAAATACTGACATCCCACTCTAAGCCCAATAGCTGCATAGCATCAGCAAGTACGCCGCTTTTGCCATAAATGGCTAAAAGCCCAAATACCCCAACCAAAACGGGAAGAACAAGGGTCATGGAGAACAGCTTGAGTAGCAGCGCTTTGCCTTTGAACTGTCTGCGCGATAGGGCATGGGCGACAGGAATGGCGAGACCGACGGAAAGCAGTGTAGATAAAAACGCCTGCTTGAAACTGAAAACCGTAACGTGTTGAAGATAAGGGTCACGCCACAACGAAGCGACATCTAACGATGGCGCTTGGGATAGCAGAGAAAATAAAGCGGCGCTGATCAGCACCGCTATTAACGAGGCCGAAATCACTCCCGGCCAGGTTCTTGAAGGGTTTAGCACAATGTTACTTCACCAGTGCCGATTGCCATTCTCGGATCCAGTTGCGGCGATTATCCGCGACTTTTTCCGGAGTGAATTGCAAACTCTTGTTAGGGACCGATAGGGTTTCAAAGCCCGTTGGTAGCGTGACACCTGTGACAGGATACATCCAGTTTCCGGTTGGAATCGTGTTTTGGAAACCGTCGCTGAGAATGAACTGCATGAACTCATCAGCGAGCGCTTGATTGTCCGAGCCTTTCACTTTTGCTGCCACTTCGACTTGCATGTAGTGGCCTTCAGCGAAGTTAGCGCTAGTAAAGTTCGCATTCTCTTCGGCAATTAAATGGTAAGCAGGAGATGTGGTGTATGACAGCACCATGTCCGATTCACCACTTAAGAACATGTTGTAGGCTTCAGACCAGCCTTTGGTGACGGTGACAGTTTTGTCTGCCAGTTTCTGCCACGCCTCTGCAACATCATCACCGTAGACGGACTTCATCCACAGCATCAAGCCTTGGCCTGGGGTAGACGTTCGCGGGTCTTGGTAGATAACAGAAATGTCGTCGCGTGTTTCGACCAGCTCTTTCAAGCTTTTTGGTGGGTTTTCCAGTTTGGTTTTGTCATAAACGAAAGCAAAGTAGCCGTAGTCATAAGGAACAAACGTGGTGTTATTCCAACCATCCGGCAGCGTGACGTTTTTTACGTCCACAGTGTGTGGTGCCAGCAAGCCTGTTTTTTCCGCTTCCGTCATCAAGTTAGTGTCGAGGCCAAGTAGGACGTCAGCTTTGCTGTTATTTCCTTCAAGACGCAAGCGGTTAAGAATGGTCACGCCATCTTCCAATGCCACTAGGTTCAAGGTGCAATCACATTGAGCTTCAAACGCTTTTTTTACCGCAGGGCCAGGACCCCAATCTGCTGCAAAAGAATCGTAGGTGTAAACCGTTAGCGTGTTTGAAGTATCGGCTAACGCAGGACTCGCCATGGCCATGGTTAACATCAGGGTGGAAAATGGGACTTTCATGGTTGCCTCACATCATGTTCGGCGAGGCTGAGGGTCATTGAGCGAGGTTGCACTCTGCGACATCTCATTCCTACGCCAGCATTATCTGGTTCAGGTGCATGGGTTTAGCATTCGCAATCTCAGCCAACTTCATGTCAGCTCCCCACGAGATGGTTGATATTGTAATCATCAAGGCGATGATTACCAATCATTGTTATGGCTGATTGAGCGACCAGTCGTATTCGTACTTGATTTTACCTGACCAACCTTCGAGCTTTCGACCGTCTCGGTACTTGTCGATTTCGCGTAAGATCTCTTGCTCATTGTCGCCAAAATCTGAGCCATACCAATCGTAGATGGAGGAGAGTGTGAGTGTCGAACCTTCAATGCGTGCGCCTTTTTCACTGTTCGTAAACTGCGAGGCTGCATTTTCGAGTAAGGCTTCTGTGTTTGCTGCAGTGAAAGCGTCAGTGGCTAGGTTTGGGCAACCTAAACTTGCACAGTTCACCGCATAATGAATACGTGAATCATTCCAAATGGGACGAAGAATTCGATGCTCAATATCATTCAGGGTAAGAGCTTGTCCTGCGATATTGGTGACTTTGTCATCCCATGGACCAAAGCTAAACAAACCACCTAGTTTGGTTATGGATTTAACGGGGTATTCGTCAAGAATCAATTTTACTGTCAGTGCATTGTAGAGGTTTACCCAATAGGCAAACTGCTCGGCTTGGCGGTAGTTGCGCGGATCGAGTGATGTGAGATCCGATAAGTATTGATTCAGTAAAGCACTGTCTTGCTTCGTCACAGTGCCGTAGTCGAATAGAGTGTGTTGACCTTGTTCGGTCAAATAGGTGTCTAAGAGTCGCTGCCACTTGCTGTGATCAAAAGACGCTGAATTTTCTTCGTTGCTTCGATCCCAAATAGGCCATAACTCGCTTTTTGGCGCAGCAAAGGTCTGACTTGAAAATAAGAGCAGTGCGGCGAACAAGGTGACGTAACGTGGCAGAGCTTTGTGCATGGCTAATCCCTAAAGCGATATGATGGTTTGTTATCGGATATATTCAGTATATTGCTTGAGTAAAAGACCCGAGGTTTTGTCTTTTTCTTCCCATGCGTGTACGGAGCGCATAAAAAAACCGACCACCAAGGTCGGCTTTCAATTCAAGTGCTTTGTTGCTTAGTCTTTTACAACTAAGAAAACGATTACGCCAAGAAAGAAGGGATCTTCGCTTCGTATTCGGCGATCTTATCGCTGTGTTGCAGCGTGAGCCCGATGCTGTCCAAGCCTTCTAGCAAGCAGTGACGACGGAACGAATCGATTTCAAATGAATACGATTTGTCCCCAGCAGTCACAGTTTGAGCTTCAAGATCGAGTGAGATCTCCGCGCCTTCGTTGTTTGCGACAAACGCGAACAGCTCATCCACTTCCGCTTCTGTTAGCTGAACAGGCACCATCTGGTTGTTGATGGAGTTGCCGTAAAAGATGTCAGCAAAGCTTGGCGCGATCATCACTTGGAAACCAAAGTCTGCCAATGCCCACGGTGCGTGTTCACGGGAAGAGCCACAGCCAAAGTTTTCGCGCGCAAGCAGCACACTTGCGCCTTTGTAGCGTGGTTGGTTCAGCACGAACTCAGGGTTGTCCTGTTGGCCGGCTTCATCCAGAAAACGCCAGTCGTGGAAAAGGTGCTTACCAAATCCAGTGCGGTTTACTTTCTGCAAAAATTGCTTTGGGATAATGGCATCGGTATCCACGTTTGCTGCGTCCAGCGGTGCCACCAAACCGGTATGTTGTTTAATTCCTGACATGGTGATTCCTTATGCGCTCTGAATATCAAGACTGTTAACGTCAACAAAGTGGCCAGCAACGGCGGCTGCCGCAGCCATTGCTGGGCTCACCAAGTGCGTACGACCTTCACGGCCCTGACGGCCTTCGAAGTTACGGTTACTGGTTGATGCGCAGCGCTCTTTTGGACCTAGGCGGTCGTTGTTCATTGCCAAACACATAGAACAACCCGGCAGACGCCATTCAAAGCCGGCTTCAACGAAGATTTTATCCAGACCTTCCGCTTCCGCTTGTGCTTTGACTTGCTCAGAGCCCGGTACGACCAAGGCTTGAACGCCTGCCGCTACTTTACGGCCTTTCGCGATGGCCGCCGCTGCACGCATATCTTCAATGCGTGAGTTGGTGCAAGAACCAATAAACACCTTGTCGATATTGATGTCAGTGATTTTCTGACCTGCTTCAATGCCCATGTATTTCAGTGCGCGTTCAGCAGAGTGACGCTCAATCGGGTCGCTAAAGCTTTCAGGTGCAGGAACCACGCCATGAATGCCAACAACCTGACCTGGGTTTGTTCCCCAAGTGACTTGGTTGCTGATGTCAGCCGCTTCTAACGTCACGATGGCATCGAATTGTGCATCGTCATCAGTTTTCAGCGTTTTCCAGTAAGCAACCGCGGCATCCCAATCTTCGCCTGTTGGCGAGAATTTACGGCCTTGCAGGTAATCGAAGGTGGTTTGGTCTGGTGCAACCAAGCCTGCTTTCGCGCCCAGCTCGATAGCCATGTTACACACGGTCATGCGGCCTTCCATGGTCAAATCTTCAATCGCCTGACCGCAGAATTCCACCACATAGCCTGTACCGCCTGCGTGACCCACTTTGCCGATGATGGCAAGCACGATGTCTTTTGCCGTCACGCCTTCAGCGACTTTGCCTTTGACCTCGATTTTCATGGTCTTGGCGCTGCCTTGCTTCAGGGTTTGAGTCGCAAGAACGTGTTCAACTTCAGAGGTACCAATACCGAATGCCAATGCGCCAAACGCACCGTGGGTTGCTGTGTGTGAATCACCACAGACAATGGTGTTACCCGGTAAAGTAATACCCAGTTCAGGGCCCATGACGTGAACGATGCCTTGGTATGGGTGGTTCAAATCGTAAAGGGTGACGCCAAACTCTTCACAGTTTTTCGCCAGCGTTTCCATTTGGATTTTCGCCATCTCGCCAGAGGCGTTGATGTCTTTGGTTTGTGTGGAAACGTTGTGATCCATGGTTGCGAAGGTTTTCGATACCTGACGTACAGGACGCCCTTTTTCGCGCAAGCCATCAAAGGCTTGAGGAGAGGTCACTTCGTGCACCAAGTGGCGATCGATATACAACAAAGGTGTTTCGCCTTCAGCCGCTACCACCACATGGGCGTCGTAGACTTTTTCGTATAATGTTTTTGCCGACATTGCCTAATCCTTTTTCTCATCATCATTGAATTCACAGAGAATGGACTCGTTTAGGGCCTACCTGTGAACCCGATGACTTGGAGCTATCATGATCCGTATAATTTTTATGCTTCGCTGACATAAGCGGCGATCTTATCACCCATTTCTGACGTGGTCAGAGGGGTGCTGTCACCTGCAAGGTCTGCGGTTAGTTCGCCCGCTTCGAGTGCTTTGCTCACGGCATCTTCGATAGCGCGCGCTGCATCTTCTTCACCCAAACTGTAGCGAAGCATCAGTGCGGCAGACAAGATCTGCGCCACTGGGTTGGCAATGTTTTTGCCTGCGATATCCGGCGCTGAACCACCTGCTGGCTCGTACATGCCGAATTTGCTGTCGTTCAGGCTGGCAGAAGGCAGCATGCCCATTGAGCCAGTGATCATCGCGCATTCATCAGAAATGATGTCGCCGAAGATGTTTGAACACAGCATAACGTCGAACTGCGAAGGATCTTTGATCAGCTGCATGGTCGCGTTGTCGATGTAGATGTGTGAAAGCTCAACATCGGCGTAGTCTTTAGCGACTTCTTCAACCACTTCACGCCAAAGGATAGAGCTTTGCAGTACGTTCGCTTTATCGACAGACATGACTTTCTTGCGGCGAAGGCGTGCAGATTCAAACGCGATGCGTGCAATACGTTCGATTTCGTAGCGGTGGTAAACTTCGGTATCAAACGCTTTCTCTTCAGGGCCTGAGCCTTCACGGCCTTTTGGTTGGCCGAAGTAAATACCGCCGGTGAGCTCGCGTACAACGACGATGTCGAAGCCGCGCTCAGAGATGTCAGCACGCAGTGGCGAAAACGCTTCAAGACCGGCATGAATTTGTGCAGGGCGAAGGTTACAAAATAGCTGGAAGTGCTTACGTAAAGGCAGCAATGCGCCGCGCTCTGGTTGCTCGTTGGGTGGTAGGTTTTCCCATTTAGGGCCGCCTACAGAACCAAACAGAACCGCATCAGAATCTTCACAGCCTTTTAAGGTTGCGTCTGGCAGTGGAGAGCCATGGTTATCAATGGCAATGCCGCCCACATCGAACTCTTTCTTTTCGAACTGAATATCAAATTTTTTAGAAACCGCATCCAGCACTTTATGTGCTTGCTGCATGACTTCAGGGCCAATTCCGTCGCCCGGTAGAACGGCAATTTTGTACGTACCTGCCATGGTTACACTGTCTCCGTTTTTAAAGTTGCTTGTTCTTTGATTTGAGCGATGCGGTTAGCGCGATAAATGCTGTTGATGACGTGTAACAACGCTTGTCCCGACGCTTCAATGATATCTGTCGACACGCCCGTACCGTGGTACTTGCGGCCTTTATAGTTTGCGATGATGTCAGCTTGACCCAGACCATCTTCCCCTTCGCCTTTTGCGGTTAGGTCGAATTTGTCCAGCACGATGTCATAACCGGTAATGCGGTAAATGGCTTGATACAAAGAATCAACGGGGCCGTTACCAATAGCGGCATCGCTGACTTCTTCATCGCCACACTGCAAGCTGATGGTGGCGGTCGCTTTCACGCTGCCACTTTGTACGCTTAGGTACTTCAGCTTATAGAAGTCATCTTCTTCTTGCAGGTTATTGAAGAACATCAAGGCTTCCAAGTCATAATCGAAAACTTGGCCTTTTCGGTCGGCCAACTTCAAAAATGATTGGTACAGGCTGTCCAAATCATACTCAGTGTCGCTGTAGCCCATGGTGTCCATGTGATTCTTCACCGCGGCGCGGCCAGAACGGCTGGTTAGGTTCAAGGCTTTCTGGCCAAGACCTATCGACTGAGGGGTCATGATTTCGTAGGTGTTCTTGTTTTTGATCATGCCATCTTGGTGAATACCAGAGCTGTGGCTGAATGCATTCGTGCCCACAATCGCTTTGTTGGATTGAATTGGCATGTTGCAAAGCTGGCTGACCATTTTGCTGGTGCGGCTGATTTCGGTGTGATTAATGCCAGTATCAACGCCCAGCAGTTCGCTGCGGGTTTTGATGATCATGGCAATTTCTTCCAGCGCACAGTTACCTGCACGTTCACCAATGCCGTTTATTGTGCCTTCGATTTGACGCGCACCGGCTTGTACCGCAGCAATGGAGTTGGCAACCGACATGCCCAAGTCATCGTGACAGTGAACAGAAATCACCGCTTTATCGATGTTAGGAACACGGTTAAACAGGGTTTCGATGATGCCACCAAATTCACCCGGTACGGTGTAGCCGACGGTGTCAGGGATATTAACCGTGGTTGCGCCTGCTTTGATGGCTTCTTCTACCATGCGGCACAAGTTATCGATGGGTGTTCGGCCTGCATCTTCACACGAGAATTCCACGTCATCGGTGTAACGACGCGCACGCTTCACTGCGTTAACACCCATTTCAACCACTTGGTCGTAGCTGCGGCGCAGTTTGTCTTGAACGTGGATGGTCGATGTCGATAAGAACGTGTGGATACGGAACGCTTCAGCCGCTTTCAACGACTCGGCAGCAACATCAATGTCTTTATTGACGGCGCGAGACAGTCCACAAATGCGGCTGTTCTTGATGGTTTTCGCGATAGTTTGAACAGATTCAAAATCGCCAGGGCTTGAAACTGGGAAACCCGCTTCAATCACGTCTACACCCAAACGCTCGAGTGCGAGTGCAATCTGCAGCTTCTCTTTCACAGTTAGGCTGGCAGACAGCGCTTGTTCGCCGTCACGTAAGGTGGTGTCAAATATGATGACTCGGTCTTTCATGGTCGTTCCCTCATTTGCCCGTTTCTTGGTTAATCCGCACCGCTGGCAGGCCATACAAAAAAACCCGCGCTCTTGGCGCGGGTTTCGTATGTCTTGGTGAATACTATTTTCAGTCCATGACTACCCGCGCGAAAAATTCACGAGAAGGAGTAGGTCTAGGAGGAAAATACGTTGCATCATTTTTACAGTTCTCTAAAAGGCTCTGCACAAATGAATACCAAACCATTTACTATTACGTCAATATCAAATTAGAAAATAACAAGAAAGCATTATCTATGTTGTTAACTGTGGTGCAAAACACTGCTTTTTGTGTCAAAAGTTGGTTTTATTCACTAACTAGAGTTTTGGGCGATTTTTGAACTGAATCAGCAGCGAGCATTGAATCTATGTTACGTCGTTGTGAGTTGCCATCAAAAAGCCATGACATTGCGTCTGTCACTTGCTCTGCTGCGACATTGGGTCGTTTACAGTTTGGCTTGTCACAATTTGATTATTCGGCAATGCAATGTTTTGTAAATTGAGAGAAAAGCTGGATGTTCCAACGTAGTATTTATCGTTAAATGAGCCATTCATGCTCGAAGGCGTGAACCTTTATGCGTTAAAAGGCATAAATACCTTTTTGGATACGGAGGTCTCTCACTATGACATTGCGCCGAAAGCTGCTTTTCTTCCCAGTTCTAGCCATTGGTATTTTGGTATTGGTCATAGCGATTAAAACCCGCCCCGACATTCCTGTAAAACCTGCGCAATCAAAAGCGCGCCCCGTGGATGTTCTCACTTTAACGCAGCAAACCATTTCTCCTGTGGTGACTGGGTTTGGACGCGTAACGCCAAAACTCACATGGCAGGCCATTGCAGAAGTGAATGGCAAGGTGATTTATCGAAACCCCGCACTCGAAAAAGGCAGCATCTTACCTGCCGGCACTGAGTTGCTTCGTATCGATCCGACAGATTACCAACTGGCCGTCGCCCAAGCGCAAGCGGATGTCAGCGCCAAAAAAGCGCGATTAGCTAAATTGGATTTGGACAGCAGTAACCTTAAAGCCACGCTGAATATCGAAAAACGTCGCTTAGCCTTGAGCAAAGACGAATTAACGCGAAAGAAAAATCTGCGTCAAAAAGGCCTCACCTCGCAATCGGAACTCGACACTGAGCAACAAGCGTATCTGTCACAACAAACCCGCGTGCAAGATTTAGAAAGCCAGTTGAAAGTGCTACCTGATGAGCGCCTGATCACTGAAGCAGAGTTGGATGCCAGTCAATTGGCACTCACACAAGCAGAGCGCGATCTTGAAAAAACCCACGTTGTGCTGCCCGTAAACAGCCGCATTGCTGAAGTGAACATTGAGAAAGATCAGTTTGTCACGCCGCAGCAAATCATGGTGGTGTCACACGGCTTGGAAGCGGTGGAAGTTGACGCGCAAGTTTCGATCCATGACATGCAAACCCTGTTTGACTCTCTGAATGCTGTGCCAAGTCTTCGCCAAAGCAGCAATCAAAGCGATGCGCAATCCTCAGCGAATGGACACTTGGCGAGATTGACCGCCAATGTTGCGCTCTCCAGTGGCAGCTTTAATCAAACATGGTCTGCCAATGTGGCCCGATTGAGCGACACCGTGAACCTGAATCAGGCGACTGTTGGTGTGATCCTCGAAATCCCTCTTAACCTTTCATCGTCGCAAACAGATGCGACAACGCAAAACCCTCTGGCCGCCTTGCCTTCCTTGGTGAATGGCATGTTTGTTCAAGCCACGATCGAAGGACAGCCGATGGCGCATTGGGTGATCCCAGAACAAGCGCTGCGTGGCGACAAAGTGTATTTGATGAAAGAGGGCGTGCTGGCAGTTGAGCCCGTCGATGTGTTGTTCCGTCATGATGATTTGGTAGCGATCTCTGGTGATCTCAAAGACGGTCAGCAATTGGTGGTGAACGATCTTTTGCCTGCCGTGCCGGGTATGACACTGCGAACCTTCACGCTTGATGGGGAACGCGTGGTTGCTGATGTGGCTGCTGATGATGAACAAGCTGCCAATGCGGAAAGCGAAAACGCAGTGAATGAGGATGCATCATGATCCGCTATTTCGCGCGGCACCCCACCGCGGCCAATTTGTTGATGCTGGCGCTGATACTTATCGGTATCACGTCACTGCCTAACCTCAAGCGCGAAACCTTTCCCGAGTTTGCTCCGCCTTACATCCTCGCCAATGTCGTCTACCCAGGCGCAAGCCCTGAGCAAGTAGAACAAAACATTTGTTTGCTGATGGAAGAAGCCGTTGATGGCTTGTCGAATATCGAAGAAACGCGCTGTGAAGCCTTAGAAGGTTCCGCCTCTTTGGTGGTGAAGCTCGATAAAACCGCCGATATCTCTCGCATGCTGGTGGACATTCAAACGCAGATCAATGCCGTGAATAACTTCCCCAGCGATATCGAACCGCCTGTTGTCCGTGAGCTTGATTGGAATGAACCGGTGGTTGATGTCGCGATAGCCGCAGACACCGATTGGGTAGGGTTAAAAGCCTACGCAGAGTCCCTCAAACAAACCTTAAAGCAAGACTATGACGTGCCGTTAGTCAGCGTCGCGGGCTTTTCTGATCGACAAATCCGCGTCGAAGTAAAAGAAAGTGCGGTGCGTCAGCTTGGTTTGAGCGTGTCAGATATTGCCGAGCAGGTCAGTGCCCAAAACATTAACTTGCCGAGCGGTAACGTGGAACTTGCCGACAAAAGCTTACTGATTCGTTTTGATGAAAGACGCATTACTGCAGACACATTAGGCCGCGTGGTGGTGGCAGCTGATAGCCAAGGTGGTGTTATTCGATTGCAGGACATCGCCACGCTCACTGAACGGTTTGAGTTAGATGAGCAACAAGTTTGGTTTGATGGAAAACCGTCTGCGCTGCTTAAGATCAGCAAAAACAAAGCGGACGATGCCTTGCGGATCAAAGCGCGGGTCGAGCAGTTTGTTAACGATCAACAAGCCATAGCGCCAAACGGCGTCACCTTAAACCTCACCAATGATTTCTCTTCACTACTTTGGGATCGCCTCACCATGATGGTGCGCAATGCCTGGCAGGGTGTGCTCTTGGTGTTCGGCGTGATGTGGCTGTTTTTCTCGTTTCGCTATTCTTTTTGGGTTGCGGCAGGGTTACCCGTGGCCTTCTTGGGCGGCTTCTTCTTGATGGCGCAATTGGGCTTGTCTATAAACATCATGTCGCTGGTGGGGCTGTTGATGGCCATCGGTATCATGATGGATGACGCCATTGTGATATCTGAATCCATCGCCGCGCACATCGATCGGGGGCAGAAACTCGAAGATGCGGTGGTCAATGGCGTCAAGAAAGTGATGCCCGGCGTGGTCTCTTCCTACCTCACCACAGTGTGTATTTTCGGTAGCTTGATCTTCCTTCAAGGTGAAATGGGGGCCGTACTTCGTGTCGTGCCCATGGTGCTGATACTGGTGCTGACCTTGAGCTTGGTCGAAGCCTTCTTGATATTGCCCCATCACCTTCAACATTCCTTATCCAAAGCAGGCGATCCAAAACCCGATTTGGCGTTTAAGCGTCACTTCTTGGCGGCATTTGAGCGGTTCCGTGCCGGTACGCTCGCCACGTTAGTCACGCGCGTTGTCGAATGGCGCTATGCCTTCGTTGGCGGCGTGATCGCGATGCTGTTGATCTCGTTTGCACTTCTGGCGTCAGGCTCTGTCCGGTTTGTGGGATTCCCTGAACTGGATGGTGACATCGTGGAAGCGCGCATTATTTTGCCGCCGGGCTCGTCGCTGTCACAAACCGAAAGGGTAGTCGACACCTTAGTGGCATCTGCGGTGCGTATTGGCGATCGCATGAGTGAAGAAAACGGCGAGAGCGAGCCTTTGATTTCGCACATTACGCAACAATTTAACGCCAATGCTGATGCCGATGAAAGTGGGCCACATATTGCGACCGTGCGATTGGATTTACTGAGCGCAGAAATTCGAAACACCTTGATCGATGATTTTGCCATTGCGTGGGAACAAGACATTGGCGTGCTGACTGAGCCTATTTCTTTGGTGATCAAGCAGCCAGCCATGGGGCCGGGTGGTCGAGATTTCGATATCCGATTGCAACACGACAACTTGGATGAACTGAAACAAGCTTCCGTCGAGATCCAGCAATTCATTGCCCAGTTTGAAGGTGTGTCGGGCGTGCTTGATGACATGCGTCCCGGCAAAGAAGAAGTCAAAATCACACTGCGTCCAGGGGCAGAAGCCTTTGGCATCAATGGCCAAATGATTGCGCGCCAGCTTCGCTCTGCGTATTTCGGGCAAACCGCCGATGAAATTCAGGTCGGCCCTGAAAGCATCGAAATTGATGTCAGGCTTGATAAAGGGGATGCAAGCAGCCTGCAAGGGCTGGCGAATTTCCCGATAGTGCTGGGAGATGGCAGCCAAGTGCCATTGTCGACGGTCGCAGAGCTCAACTATCAACGTAATTATGTGCGTATTCAGCGCATTGATGGCCTGCGTACATTGAGTGTTTATGGCGACGTCATACAAAGTCAGGTCAGCATTGGTGATGTGCTTGCACAGCTAAAAGTCGAGTTAGTGCCAGATCTCCAGAAACAGTACCCGGGGCTGAGAGTGTTGTTTGAAGGGCAAAGCCAAGACGCAGCAGAAACCCAACAATCGATGGCGATAGGGTTCGCGATGGGGCTGTTCGGGATCTTCGTGATTTTGAGTTACCAATTCCGCAGTTACTTAGAGCCGTTTGTTGTTTTGCTGGCGATCCCGCTGGCGCTGATCGGCGTGATCTGGGGACATTGGATCCTCGGTCACCCATTGAGTATGCCAAGCATGCTCGGTTTTGTATCGCTTGCAGGTGTGGTGGTCAATGACTCCATCTTGCTGGTGCAATACATCCGACACCACCTTGATGAAGGTGAAGACATTTACGATGCGGTTGTGTGCGCCAGTCAGGAGCGTTTTCGCGCGGTGTTCCTCACCTCGCTAACCACAGCAGCAGGTTTGTTGCCACTGATGTTGGAAACCAGCCTTCAAGCGCAAGTGGTGAAGCCACTGGTGATCTCCATCGTGTTCGGTATTTTCGCGTCCACCATGCTGGTGTTGTTTATGATACCCGCCGCTTACGCGATCTTGGCGGATTTCGGCAAAGTGAAACGACACGAGCGTTTGAGCTAAAACGCAGTTGGCGAGCCTTGTCATAGGCTCGCCACCTTACCTCTCTAGCTGTTCGTCTTCTTAGCCTTAAAGCTGCCTATCTATATACCCAAGCAACCTGAAGATGCTCGATTTCAGAGGCCCTCAGAGTGTTCGATTCAAGGCGAATTTTTGTAGGAATAGTCATTCTATTTCACAGGAATTTAACGATGAAGTGGACGCTCTGAGGGCCTCCCTTCGGGCGAGTTTACTGACGCCATGCTCGGTGTTGTCCCTTTTTGATGGAGCTCACTACATCGGCAAAGGGACGCCTTGATCATAACGTCAGTAAAGCTCGCTGAATCCTGCACCTTCAGGTTACTTGGGTATAGATTAGTAAATTTCATCAAGTCGTCTGCAAATCGTAACCGGACTGTCACTGCCCAATTCTATTCTGATGTTGTCACGTCAATAAATGGAGTTGATGAATGCGCAGTCTAGTTGCCCTACAGAGGGTGGATCAGGCCGTATCCACCCTTTGTTTAAGTCACCGATTCAGTGCAGATATTGCACGGGTATTTCGTTGGGTATCAAAAAGCGGAGATGGACATTTATATCTCGCGATAGGCGCCTTACTGGCACTGACTGCAGGAGATAAAGGTGTGTCTTTTCTCATCTGCGGTTTGCAGGCTTTTGCCATTGAGTTGCCTATTTTCATGGGGCTAAAGC
The DNA here is from genome assembly GCF_000621165.1 of Enterovibrio calviensis DSM 14347. Lineage (GTDB taxonomy): Bacteria > Pseudomonadota > Gammaproteobacteria > Enterobacterales > Vibrionaceae > Enterovibrio > Enterovibrio calviensis. The sequence continues at coordinate 153,936 of NZ_JHZA01000011.1, forward strand.
GTGTTTTTCGACGTGCAAGGCCACAACATCTTCCCGCATTTATTGTGCCATCCGACCTTTACAGCATGCCTTCTGGGCACACCTCCGCGGCGTTTGTTATGGCCACTGTACTTAGCCATTTCTACCCCGAATACAGTGTTGTTTATTGGTCATGGGCTGCATGTATTGGTGCATCACGTGTGCTTTTGGGCGTTCACTATATATCTGATGTGTTGGTTGGGGCGTTACTGGGGCTGGGTTGTGCGTCACTGGTGTTGCGTTTCTCTGAATACGTTTGAACACCGGTTCAGCAGTAAAAATCATACTCAATAATAGAGAGCAATGATGAAAATTCTTTATGGCGTACAAGGGACGGGCAACGGGCATATTTCCAGAGCACGTGCGATGGCTAAAGCGCTGGCAAAAATCCCCTCTGTCAATGTGCAGTTTCTTTTTTCAGGTCGTCCTGAGTCAGAATATTTCGACATGGCGGTGTTTGGTGATTACACGCTGTGTCGAGGCTTTACCTTCTACAGCTATGCGGGAAAAATTGACCGTGTCAAAACGGTATTAAACAACAATATTTGGCATTTTCGTCGGGAAGTGAGGGCGTTAGATGCATCTCAATATGATTTGGTTATTTCAGATTTTGAGCCAATAACGGCCTATGCAGCGAAACGTCAAGGTGTGCCTTCGCTATCAATTAGCCACCAATCTGCGTTTAAGCATGATGTGCCTAAGCAAGGCCAGAATATGTTGGACAAGGTCATCATGCGTTATTTTGCGCCGACGCAGCATAGTATCGGATTACACTGGTACCACTTCAATCAATCTGTTTTACCCCCCATTATCGACCTCGCGTCTATTGAACCGACGTCATCCAATGGTGCCATTTTGGTGTATCTGCCTTTTGAGCGATTAGATGACATATTGGGTGTCCTGCAACCCTTGGATATGCCTTTCATCTGTTTTCATCCGGATTGCCACCAAGCGACAACCGCAAAAAATGTGAGTGTCCGTCCACTGAGTAAAACAACATTTCAAGAGGCTTTGGTGGCATGCGAAGGAGTAATTGCCAATGGTGGATTTGAGCTGCCATCAGAAGCGTTATCGTTAGGTAAGAAACTCTTGCTTAAACCGTTGAATGGACAATTTGAGCAGTTAAGCAATGTCGCTACCTTGGACATGCTTGGTCTGGTGAACACCATGGAGACGCTCGACATTGATGCCATACATCAATGGCTAAATTGTTCAGAGAGCCAACGCGTGTCTTACCCCGATGTGGCGAACGCACTTGCTCAATGGTTGGCAAAAGGAGACGTCGATTCGTTGCCATTACTTCATCAAGAATTATGGTCGCAGGTGGTATTTCCTGAGCATGTGAATGAATTATTGTCCGACTTTTGGCCAAGTCATCAGCGAAAACGCGCCATGTTCAATATGCAGCTGTCGGCGTTTTCAAATAAAAAAGCCAAGCAGCATTGATTGTGTGAATATTTTGACAACAAGAACATTAAGTGTGATTTTTATGTTTAACTTGTTGTATTTATTTTGTTTTATTTTTGGATTTTTATGTTTTTCAAGTATTCCTTGAACATGTTTTTATAACAATTTACTGGGGTCTACTTCGTCACTCATGTTACTAATTTTGTGTCCTGTTCAAGGTGTGTTCAATTCATGTTAGTGAATGCTCCACCCTCTAGGGCATGAACGCGTGTTTGACGTTTTATCTTAGCGATTCGAACTGCCGCATCCGGTATATACGGTTGCACCATGATGTTGTTTTCCCCTTATTGGCAGTGGCGTTGACATAGATAAAGAAAGTTCTGCACATAGATTCCCCTGTTCAAGGTTTAGTTATGACACAAATAGAGTCGACCAATAATTCGGAAAACCGTGCAGATACGACATTGAGAAGTGTCGATCTTAACCTCATCACTGTGTTTGATGCGGTTATGCAAGAACAGAACATCACCCGTGCGGCACAGAGCTTAGGCATGTCTCAGCCTGCAGTAAGTAATGCTGTTGCTCGCTTGAAAGTGATGTTTAATGATGAATTGTTTGTTCGCAACGGACGCGGCATCAAACCCACTCAGCGTGCCCGTCAGCTATTTGGTCCAATTCGTCAAGCTATTCAATTGATCAAAAATGAACTGCCGACCTCTGTATTCGTGCCAGAAACGAGCAATCGTACTTTCCGTTTGGCGATTTGCAGCCCTTCTGACATGCGTTTTGTTCCACAAATCCTAAATTCTATTCGCCGCGTTGCGCCTAGCGTGAATGTCCAGGTGGAAACGGAATTTGACCGCGATATCTCGCGCAAGCTTCGCTACCAAGAAGTGGATTTTGTGATTGATTACATGCGTTTTGGTGAAGCAGGTTTTTGCAGCACCGAAATGTTCAACGACGAGCTTGTGGTGGTCGTAAATACCAATCATCCACGACTGGGCGAAACCATTACGGCCAAAGCGCTGCTGAACGAAGCACATGCCGTGTTGAAGCATAACGGTCAGATGCTGGGTTATGCTGAAGGTTTCTATCGCGATGGCCGATATCGCGAAGCCTATCAAGGCGTCAGCCTGAGCAACATTCTGTATGTGGTCAGCCAGTCTGAGTTGGTGGCTGTTGCGCCGCGTTGGATGGTGGAATCAGGACAAACTAACGCTCAGCTTAAAATGCTTCCTTTGCCGCTTGAAGCTAACCGCATTAGCGGCTATTTGAGCTGGCATGCCTCAGCAGAGAAAGACAAGGGTCACCTTTGGATGCGTGATCAATTGTTGTCAATTTGTGGCAACTCACTGATTTAATCGCCTTTGTTTATCTGCAAAAGCCGACATCGTGTCGGCTTTTTTATTGCCTGTCGTTCTTCATCTCTAATCTGATACGTCTTGTTACATCTTCCTGATAGATTGAGAGAACAGGTGTACTCTCAAATGAACGCTGTTCTAAATCAATATCGTGTGATTTTTAGCCGCTTAAAGGGTGCTTTTTCTTGTAATTGATGGGGGAGTGATTACACTGCATGTCTAGTTTGAGCTTACAAGTGTTAGCTCATATTTTCGATGTCTTGCTGACTATTTCAGCCAGGCAAAAGATGTGCTGAGAGAGAATTAAATGGCGCTGAAATTTCATATCGTTAACCGTATTCGTGAGCAGGTAAAAGCTCAGGGAGACAAAACCGCATTGCGTTTCCAAACAGGGAAGGGTTGGGGCGATATCAGTTGGCGTCAGTTTGGTCAGCGCATCGATGATGCCTCGCGCGCCATGCTTGTTTCTGGTCTTGCCGTGCAGGATAAAATTGGTATCTTCGCGAATAACTGTCCTGAATGGACCATCGCGGACATGGCGGCACTGCAAATTCGCTGTGTACCAGTCCCTATTTATCCAACCAATACTGCGGATCAAACTGCCTACATTCTGAAAGATGCTGGCGTGCGCGTATTGTTTGTTGGCGAGCAAGCTCATGCAGACGCAGCCATGTCGATTGCAGAGCAGTGCCCGTCGCTTGAACACATCGTTAGCTTTAACGAAAGTGTAGATTTTTCTGGCCACGCTATGGGAATGAGCTTCGACGCCTTTATGAAGCTTGGCAACGACAACGTTGAGCATGAGCTTCAAACACGTATCTCTGATGCGTCGATGGCAGATCTCACCACGCTGATTTATACCTCTGGCACCACCGGTGAGCCAAAAGGCGTGATGCTGGACTATGCGAACTTCGCTGCCCAGCTAGAAAGCCACGACAAAGTGCTATCGATTTCTGAAAACGAAGTCTCGCTGGCGTTCTTGCCACTCTCGCATGTGTTTGAGCGTTGCTGGAGCTTGTTTGTGCTGCACAACGGTGCGACCAACTGCTACTTGTCAAACACCCACATGGTGCGTGAAGCGTTGCAAGAAGTGAAACCGACCGTGATGTGTGCGGTTCCGCGCTTCTACGAGAAAATCTACAGCGCAGTACATGAAAAAGTCGCCACAGCAAACCCAGTGAAAAAGGGAATGTTCCATGCGGCTGTTTCTATTGGTAATAAAATGGCGACAACCCTTCAGCAGGGCAAGAAGCCATCAGCGGCACTACAAGCTGCTTACCGAATGGCAGACAAACTGGTACTGAGCAAGCTTCGTCAATTGCTAGGTGGTCAGATCAAAATGATGCCGTGCGGCGGAGCGAAGCTTGAGCCTGCGATTGGTCGTTTTTTCCATGCCATTGGTATTAACGTTAAATTGGGTTACGGCATGACCGAAACCACAGCGACCGTATCTTGCTGGGATAATGCGACGTTTGATCCAGACTCTATCGGCATGTCTATGCCGGGCGCGGAAGTGAAAATTGGTAAGAACAACGAAATCCTAGTGCGTGGCCCTATGGTGATGCGCGGTTATTACAACAAGGCGAAAGAAACTGCTGAAACCTTTACAGAAGATGGCTTCTTGAAAACAGGTGATGCTGGTCATATAGACGCAGCGGGTAACTTGTTTATCACCGATCGCATCAAAGAATTGATGAAGACGTCAGGCGGAAAATACATCGCGCCACAGGTTATCGAAGGTAAATTGGGTAAAGACCACTTTATTGAACAAATCGCCGTGGTCGCAGATGCGCGTCACTTCGTGTCAGCATTGGTTGTTCCTTGCTTTGAAACATTGGAAGGCTGGGCGAAAGAGCTAAACATCAAATATCATGATCGCATGGATTTGATTAAGCACAGTGACGTCGTTGAAATGTTTGAAAAGCGCATCACTGAGTTGCAAAAAGAGCTCGCGAAGTTTGAGCAAGTGAAGAAATTCACCTTGCTGCCATCAGAGTTTTCGATGACCAACGGCGAGTTGACGCCAACGCTTAAACTGCGCCGTAAAGTGATTCTAGAACGCTATAAAAAGCAAATTGAATCAATGTATAAGAAGCATTCTTAATCGCGCCAGCACGATGTGTTGTTGAATAGAAAAACACAAAAACGCAGAGGTTTCTCCTCTGCGTTTTTTTATGCTCTGATGTTTGAGTGGGCGTTAAGTAGGCGAGGTGTTGTCGATGTGCGGTTTCTTTTGTGTGTCTCAAAGGTGATATACAAATCGAGAAATTTCACTTTCCGGCCAATCTAACCATATTTTCGTCCCAACACAGCAAAAAAAGACCTTTCAGTACGCTGTATTTTCACGTCTAGCAAACAGTAAATCTTGTTTGGGTTGTAATTTTTGGTTATTGATTCTGTATTGGCGTGGCTTTGTAGAGTCTTCGATGATGAAAACGTAATCAAATAGAGTTTTCATGTAAATATTGGTTATCCAATAGACAGATTTGCTAACAAAGCGTTAAAGTTGGTGGTACTTGAGCAGCCTCAAAAACACAGCCTTTGGTCGTGTTTTATTTGAGGGTTCGAGTGTAGCTGTTTTGATTCTTGTTACGACCGGAATCAAAGGCATAGCTGGCATGGATGGCAGCAGTTTAAGACGTCACGTTGGCATCCATCACTAGGCTACAAATAAGTCCTAATACTATGCATACATGGAGGCATATAGTGGAAATGTTATCAGGAGCCGACATGGTCGTTCGTTCGATGATCGACCAAGGCGTAAAACATATATTTGGGTATCCGGGCGGATCAGTGTTGGATATCTATGATGCACTGCATGAGAAAAGCGATATTGAGCACGTGCTCGTGCGCCACGAGCAGGCAGCCGTTCACATGGCAGATGGTTATGCCCGTGCAACGGGTGAAGTGGGTGTGGTACTGGTTACTTCAGGGCCAGGTGCAACCAACGCCATTACAGGTATCGCAACGGCGTATTACGATTCCGTTCCTATGGTGGTACTTTCTGGTCAGGTGATGAGTAACCTGATTGGTAATGACGCATTCCAAGAGTGTGACATGGTGGGTGTCTCTCGCCCGATCGTAAAACACAGCTACCTAGTGAAAAATGCGGAAGACATTCCGAAGATCATCAAAAAAGCCTTCTATCTCGCATCTACGGGTCGTCCTGGTCCTGTGGTTGTCGATCTACCAAAAGACATGCTGAACCCAGCCAATAAATTTCCGTATGAATATCCGGACAGCATTTCCATGCGTTCTTATAACCCAACGACCACGGGTCATAAAGGACAGATCAAGCGTGGTTTAAAAGCCCTGCTTGAAGCGAAAAAGCCGGTTCTTTATGTGGGTGGCGGTGCCATCATCTCTGAATGTGGCGAGCAAATTAAAACGCTGGCAGACACACTGAATATTCCGGTTATCAGTACACTGATGGGCTTAGGGGCTTATCCGAGTACGGGTGACAAAGCGCTGGGCATGCTAGGCATGCACGGCACATACGAAGCCAACATGACGATGCATAACTCCGACCTTATCTTTGGTATCGGTGTGCGTTTTGATGACAGGACGACGAATAACGTCGAGAAATACTGTCCGAATGCCAAGATCATGCATATCGATATTGACCCATCGAGCATCTCAAAAACGATCTCTGTGGATATCCCGATTGTTGGCTCGGCAGATGCAGTACTTAACACCATGCTGAAGATCCTCACCGAGCAAGGCGGCACGAACGATGCTGCAGCGATCGAAGCGTGGTGGAGCAACATCAACGTATGGCGTGATCGCAAATGCCTAGCGTATGAAACCAATAATGAGCGCATTAAGCCGCAACAAGCTGTTGAAGCGGTGTATAAGCTGACAAATGGTGACGCCTACGTGGCATCAGATGTGGGTCAGCACCAAATGTTTGCGGCTCTTTACTATCCCTTTGACAAACCACGTCGCTGGATCAACTCCGGTGGTCTTGGCACCATGGGCTTCGGCCTACCAGCAGCCATGGGTGTGAAGTTTGCACTCCCAGATGCTGAAGTGATTTGTGTCACTGGTGATGGCAGTATCCAGATGAATATTCAGGAGCTGTCGACCGCATTGCAATACGACATTCCCGTCAAGATTATCAACCTCAACAACCGCTTCCTCGGTATGGTGAAGCAGTGGCAAGACATGATTTATCAAGGTCGCCACTCACAATCGTACATGGATTCGGTGCCTGACTTCGCAGCGATTGCAGAAGCTTACGGGCATGTGGGCATTCGCATCAACGACCCTGCCGAGCTAGAAAGTGAGCTGGCACGTGGATTAGCGATGAAAGACAAACTGGTCTTTTTCGATATCAGTGTTGATGAAACCGAGCACGTATACCCAATGTTGGTGCGTGGCGGTGCGATGAATGAAATGTGGTTGAGCAAGACGGAGAGAACATAATGCGCAGTATTTTATCGGTGTTAATGGAGAATGAACCAGGCGCATTGTCCCGTGTCGTGGGTTTGTTTTCTCAGCGCGGTTACAACATCGAATCTTTAACGGTGTCACCGACAGATGATCCTACTCTGTCTCGCCTCAATATTACGACGACCGTGGTAAAAGAGTCTGAGCGTGAGCAAATTGAAAAACACCTTCACAAGCTGATCGACGTATTGAAAGTCAGCAATGTGACTGAGTCAGAGCACATTGAACGTGAACTGGCGATGGTCAAAGTGAAAGCATCTGGATTTGCACGTGCAGAAGTGAAGCGTACTGCTGATATCTTCCGTGGACAGATAGTCGATGTTACTAACTCGCTGTATACCGTTCAGTTAGCGGGCACGAGTGAGAAGATTGATGCCTTCATCTCTGCGATGAAAGACGTCACAGACATCATTGAAGTCGCACGAAGCGGTGTTGTGGGAATTGCTCGTGGTGAGCGTGCATTGCGTCAGTAAGCGCAATCACTGCTTAACACAACAAGCAGCTTGAATAAGAAAAACCGATGGTGGAGACGCTGTCGGTTTTTTTGTGGCTGAAGAGCAGGGATAGAGCGGGTCCTAGGTCCTAGGAAATAGAGGGAAAAACAGGAGGAGCAGTTTCGAGGAGCGAGAACACGAGAAACGAGAAGGCGCAGGAAGAGCAGAGAACTTAGATCCGGAAGAGTTGAGTGAATAGGGGAGTGCACAGAATCTGTTACAGGCTCAAATCTCGCATCTCGAATGCTTTTCCTAGGACCTAGGACCCAGAACCTGCTCTTCCTACTTTTCCCAAGCATAAAAAAAGGAGCCTTTCGGCTCCTTTCTTAGCTTCGGTAAACGTTTATTACAGAACGTGTACAGAAGAAGTGTTAGTAGTACCTGAAGCAACCAATGCGCCAGAAACCATAACAACGATGTCGCCTTTCGCGCCTAGACCAGATTCTAGAGCGATTTCTTTACCCTGACGGTAGAACTCGTCAGTGCTTTCGTATTGGCTAACAACAACTGGCGTAACACCTTTGCTTAGGCAAAGTTGTGCAGCAGTTTTCTCGTTGGTGGTAACGGCAATGATGTTTGCAGTTGGGAAGTATTTACGCACTGAACGTGCAGACTTACCTGCTTCAGTAGCAACAACGATCAGTGGAGCACCTAGCTTCTCAGCGGTGTCTACTGCGCCTTTACATACAGCTTCAGTGATGCGTAGACGAGCGCTGTCTAGACGTGAACCTAGCTCAGCTTTCAATACTGAATCAGTACGCTTAGCGATTTGCGCCATGATGGTAACAGCTTCAATTGGGTATTTACCCTTAGCAGTTTCACCAGAAAGCATAACTGCATCGGTGCCATCCATGATTGCGTTCGCAACGTCACCCGCTTCTGCGCGAGTTGGACGTGGGTTCTTGATCATTGAATCAAGCATTTGAGTTGCAGTGATAACAACTTTACGTGCACGATTACATTTCTCGATCATCATCTTCTGCGCGAAGATAACTTCTTCTGCAGGGATCTCAACACCTAGGTCACCACGAGCAACCATGATGCCGTCAGACAGCTCAAGGATCTCGTCGAAGTTATCTACACCTTCTTGGTTTTCGATCTTCGAGATGATTTGGATGCTCTCGCCGCCGTTAGCAGCCAGAATTTCACGAATTTCTTTAACGTCAGACGCTTTACGGATGAAAGAAGCTGCAACGAAGTCAACGCCTTGCTCACAACCAAATACTAGGTCGCTCTTGTCTTTTTCAGACAGTGCAGGAAGGTTAACTGAAACGCCTGGTAGGTTAACGCCTTTGTTTTCGCCCAGATCGCCATTGTTCAGTACTTTACAGATAACTTCAGTTTCTGTGGTTTCTAGTACTTCCATTTCGATCAGACCATCATCAACAAGGATGATGTTGCCAGCGTTAAGGTCTTGAGAAAGACCCGTGTAAGTCACAGCAACACGCTCTGAGTTACCTACTACTGATGCGTCAGTAGTGAAAGTGAACGTTTGGCCCGCTACTAGAGCAACGTCATTGCCGCCTTCTAGTTTGATAGTGCGGATTTCAGGGCCTTTAGTATCCAGTAGGATTGCTAGTTGCTTACCGGTGTTCTTCATGACTTCACGAAGGTTTGCGATACGCGTACCGTGTTCGTCGAAGTTACCGTGTGAGAAGTTCAGACGCATTACGTTCATGCCAGCGTCAGCTAGCTTGGTCAGCATTTCTACTGATTCAGTTTTCGGTCCAATCGTACAAACGATTTTGGTCTTTTTCATGTAGGGTTCTCTCCGGTCGAGCTTTTAACCAAGGGACAATTTGGGCTGTAATTACGTTCATTAGTGCTTGATGTCTGTAATAAAACAACAAACAAAGACGTGGTGAGCAGTCAGATTGCACCGCTGCTCTTACAGCGTTAATACAGATTCATGACACTATAATTGTGTTGTCCAAACGGCGGGAATCGCTTGGACAACACAACTCATCCATGAAAGCGGACACAGTATACATGCATTATGTGGCGGAAATTTGATCGCAGGCAATGGATAAAGAGTATTTCCCACCTTCATTCCATTTCCCAACCAAATGATACAGGTATAGGCCGATCTCAAGCGCCGTAAATTTACCACATAAAAAGAGGCAGATCACTATCTGGCAACGATTCAGCAAAGAGCCTTAAATACTGGCGATTCAAGAGAGGAATGCGGCGAAAATCGGTAGAAATACGCGTTATTTGATTTGTTTTTATATGAAACTTAACAACAATATTCAGATTGAGTGTGTTGTATATCATTAGTTTTCATTCACTAATCGAGTGACTTCTCGATATTGTGATACAGAGAACCATCGAGGTGGGGACGTCAACACAACTTTGCCACAATGCATTAAGGACTTTTTGACTTGGCCTCATGACACTTATGCCTTTGCATCGACCCGCCGCTGGAATATTTATCATCACGCTGCTTTGTGCTGTCTTTTTCTCTCGCTATGCCATGTCAGCCTTCGACGATAAAACGCTAACGGTTGTTAACTCCCACAGCTGGAAGCCATTTGCATTTGTTGAAAACGGCGAGCCAAAAGGTTTACTGATCGATTACTGGCGAGTTTACGGTGAAGTGAACAATGTGCCTGTCCAGTTTGTCTTGTCAGATTGGAACCAATCCTTAGAGCACATGACAGAGCCGGGAAGGAAAGTGCATGCGGGGCTGCTCTATTCCTCATCGCGCGATCACTATTTAGATTACACGCTGCCGCTGTTTGAAATTTCCTCCTCCCTTTACGTGCTCAATGACAGCGAACAACTGAAAATTAAAGGGATCCTGCCTGGCATGGAAGTCGGGGTCGTGCGCGGAGGTTATGAAGAGGAATACATCAAGTATCACTATCCCGATGCCAAGGTAATCAGCTTCAATAACAACGCAAAACTCATTGAAGCGGCGTTAAATGGCGAGATCACGCGCATGGTCATTGATACACAAGTGGCCACTTATTACTTATCGCAAGATCCAGATTTGCATCGATTTGTTCCGATAGAATCGCTGTACACCAATATGATCTATGCTGCTGTATCTGAGGGCGATCAGGCGCTGCGCGATGAAATCATCACAGGTATTGGCAAGATCCCTGAAGCCGAATCGGCGCGCATTGAGCAGAAGTGGCTCAACACCAAGCAAGTGTTCACTATCCCGAACTGGGTGTTGCCCTTAGTGCTGACGGTCATTGTGATAGTGGCATTGAGCTATATCCTGCTTTTGCGCCAGACCGTTCAGCGAAAAACGCGACATATAAAAGCGGTAAACAGAAAGCTGGAAGAGTATGCCTTTACGGATTCACTCACTGGCCTTCTTAATCGCCGCGGTTTAGAGCAGAAGTTTGAGACTAAAAAAATCAAAACGTTGATGAAGAATCAGCAGTTAGTCTTGTTGGTGATTGACCTAGATTACTTTAAGCAAATCAATGACACCTTAGGGCACTTAAAAGGTGATGAAGTCTTAGTGTGCCTTGGAAAAGCGTTCAAAAACACGTTACAAGAAGCGGTGGCGATATCTCGACTCGGAGGGGAAGAGTTTTGCTTGCTGTTGGAAGTGAAAAGTAGACACCAGCTTGATACCGTCATGGAATATATTCATCGTCGGCTAATTCCGAGCGCATCCCAGCATGAATTAGGTTTGCATGTGACAGCCTCGATAGGCGCGTTGCTCATTGATACTCAGAAAACGGATTGTTCGTTAGACATGCTGTTACACCATGCAGATCAATTGATGTACCGAGCAAAAGAAGGAGGACGAAATCGATTTGTTATCCAATCGCTTTCAAGCAAAACCAAACAAGTTCGACCTTTCTGCGTGGTAAGCTGAAAACTTAATTGTCGTCTTTGAGCTTGATGTCCGAAGATGTGTTGTTATCGCTGTTGCTCTCGTGAGTTACCACTCGATTACGACCACGCTCTTTCGCCAGATACAGGCATTTATCTGCGCGGAGGCTAGCAGAAAGGAATCCTTCCAACTGACTGACTTCCGTTGCACCAATCGAGATGGTGCAGTTAATCGCTAACGGCTGTCTGTTTGGATAGCTCACGCGCACCATGAGTGCTTCAACGGTCTGACGCAACTCCGTTAGTCTTTGGGTCAATCCGTCAACGTTATCTTCCCACATCAAAAGTGCAAACTCTTCTCCGCCTAAACGAAACGCGCATTCGTCAGGCTTCGCGAATTCTTCAATCACTCTTGCTAGTTGCTTCAACACAAGATCGCCGACAGGGTGACCAAAGGTATCATTGATGCGTTTGAAGTGATCAATATCGACCATGGCGAGGTATTGTTGACGTTGTGGCGTAGCGTGGCGCTGATTGAATAAATCAAACAAATAGCGGCGGTTGTAGAGGTTAGTGAGATCGTCGCGATTCGCCATGTCGCGCAACGTACGCTCGCGATAGACTTGATCTGTCACCACGCTTACGAAGGTGCACATGGCTTTTTCACCAAACCAATCAATCACAGTGTCAGTGATCTCGGCAATCATTGGATTGCCTTTCAAGTCCGTATGATTAATGACTTGTGGTGGTGTTGGCGTGCCTGTTTCAATGGCGTGCTGGTATCGTCGCAGTGCTTCTGGCCAGTGAGCTTCTTCAAACAAGACTTTAATCGTTTCGAGTTTTAGCACCTCTTCGACACTCGACATACCACTGAACTTAGCGAATGCACTGTTTGCATACTTAGGTACGAAGTCGATGTGAATCACACAGGGATTAGGGTGTATATCTAATATGTCTTTAAAGTCTGGCATCACGTGGACATAGGAATAGTCAAAAGAATGTGAAACTTATCATTTATCCATGTAAAAACTGCGATGTGTTTCAAGAAGTTGGGATTATCAGCGAGCTTTTCTCACTAAGGAACTGAGTGTGTTACATTTGAGTGTGAGACCGCAACACTTTTCATAGATGAAAACGTTGAAAAAAGCGTGATTTAACGGTGACGTAAATATATGTTTTTTAATTCAGTTTCGTATTTCTCGTGTTTTAGAGCAAGGGGCATTTCATTGTTTTTCCATACTAAAATAGTGGTTTTTGGCGTATGGAAGCCAAAGAGGTGAGGGGAGGTGTAAAAAAATGTTCGCTATTTGTTCATCTCGGTGTATAGTCCACCATTCTCTTAGACAAGAGTTGTTAATGCCACATTAAGTATAAGTTCCTTCTCAGCGACTTCTCGAAAACCTTCGTTTAATCTCCCTGTGTCAACTTTATCTTCATCGTACATTCAATAGCTTTACTATCAGTCCAAAAGAACAACACAAATTCTCCGCATTCGCGATCCGTATCTGTGCGTTTTTAATACGCCATACGAGTGATATGCAGGCGATCTCGCATGCCATTTTTGTGTGCGCGATAGCGAGTATTTGAACATCTAAAATAAGGAAAATTATGTCTCGTAGAACAACACGACAGCGTCACTGGTACCAATTAACACGCGATAAGAAACAGCAAATTACCAAAGGTGAAAAATGATAAAAATTGATTTCCGTTTACATAAAGAAAATGCGTCATGGCAGGCTGAAATTCATCAGCTAAACAGCGATATTCTAAAGCGACACATCTTACCGAAGATGACATCTAGTCATCACGACATCGATTTTGAATACTGTGACCAAACGGGCGCAGGCAAAATTATTGCGCCGAGTGGTAACGTGATGGGAGGCTTTTCGGTCTACTGATAAGTCTTGTGCGTTAATCGAATACGCGCAAACCGCGACAACGATAGACTATTTATCTTGCCGTCAGATAAATACCTATCGAGACATCATCAACGCCCTGTCTGATTGCCTCGAACTTTTTGAAACAACCCGCCCATCGCTTGTTTACTGGTTTTACTAATGGTCTGCATGAACCCAAAACTCGGGTTAATCATGTGCTGTTGTTCCAGTTCTTCTAGCATGAGTAGCCAAAGCTTTGCTGTCATCTGCGAATCGGCTAAGGCTCGGTGAAAAACGCCATCATTGTCGATGTGTTTGAAACGCACGAGTTCGCCCAGTTTATGGCTTGGCGCGTCTTGAATCAGACGTCTTGCGATAAGCATTGAACACGCGAATTGGCCGGAATAACCAAGATTTAGACGTTCAAGTTCTGCATCTAAAAAGCGCTTATCAAAAGAGGCATTGTGAGCCACTAGGTTGCTACCAGCTATAAACTCACTAAACTCCGCCATGACATCGTCACAGCTGGCTGCGGTGCGCAACATGTTATTGGTGATACCGGTATACCCTTCAATAAAGCTACTCACCCGAAAGCCCGGATTCATCAGTGCTTGAAACGTATCAACCACCTCGCTATTCACCAATTTCACAGCACCTATCTCGATCGCTCTATCACCCATGCTTGGTGATAATCCCGTGGTTTCGAAGTCGAGAACGATAACGCTATGCGCAGACGTTGATGGCATGTGAGAGACCTTGTTGCTGTCGTGATTGAAGATGGCGGGCAGTATACAGATACTTCAGAAGCAATGGCGAGAATTACGCAGAATTGCACATAGGTCAGCGAATAGAGGCGCTAACCTATGTGCATCTCAACCGCCTTCGACTCAAAGCCGAAAGCGGTTGAATCCTGCATCTTCAGGTTACTTGGGTATATATATTTTGATTAAAGCTGCACGCGAACTGTTTGTATTGAATTCGCTGGAATCGTGATTGGCGAGTGTTGCGCCCCAATCACCAAATCGTATGCAATTGGCTGCTTCGTGGTGTTCAGCAGTTGAACACTCAGCAAGTTGTCGCTGTTGATCGACGCACTGGTATGCAGTGCGTCATGCTCCAACCCATCTAAGATCTTGTCAGCTTGCACCGCTTTGTCGCCGGGGCGAATGGTTCTGCTGAACTGAGCCAGAACGTCGTAAATTGGTGTGTAATACACGTCTCCGTTTTCCACATCGATCATGATTGGTGCGCCACAGAAATTTCCTGCATGGTTAGGGCCGCCTTGGCTGTCGAGCACGGCATTCCAATCAACCCAACCGGCCATCCAATGGTTCAAGCTAACAATAATGTCGCGGGCATAACGATGCACTGGTGTGTAGATAGGGTGGTTTTCTGGGTTGGGTGCCCACGTTGCGGTATATGCCCAATCCGTTGCGTTTTCATTCCACCAGAATTCGTCATTGTTAAACCAGCCGGACTCTTGAAACTTCACCGGATCTAAAATTCCGTTCGGCGCAGGTTTACCCAGATCGTCAATCGTGCCTTCGGTGTGAATGATGGCAAAATCGGGGAACTTGTTATGCACGCGATCCATCACCTTTTCATACACATCGACGGTGCTCGAGTACCAGTGAACTGCAGATCCATACACATAAGGTGCAGTCTCTGGATCGCCCAAGATCACGTCCGTCCAATGTTCCAAGTGATCGCGGTTTTGATCGTAGATCAGTACGCGGGTATCAGCGAACGCACTTTCTTTTAATTTCGGGCCAAGAAAGTCTTTGATAAAGCTGTTTTGGGTTTCCGCTGTGAAGTGCATGCTTTCCCAGTTACCGCTGTTGCCGTGCGGTTCATTCACTGGTGTTAGCCCCCAAATATCAACGCCAGCTTCTTTATAATGCTCTAGGTATTTCACCAAGTAATCAGCATAAGTCGCGACATATTCTGGCTTGAGTTTTCCGCCGGTGCCTTCCCAATTGTTCTCTTTTGCCCCTTTGATAAACCAAGTGTCGATGTCTTTCATCCATGGCGGTGCTGTCCATGCTGAGGCAATGATGTTTAAAGTGCTGTCATCTTGCTGCTCTTTTATCGCCATGGCTTCGTGGATCATCGGCAAAACGTCAAAAGATTCATCCTGAATCCCCGCGTATTTCGCCTTTGAAAATCCGTCGCTGTCAGGGGCGATGGTGAAATGCTTGAGCGTTTTGTCACCCGCAACCTCGGCATAACCTAACTTGCCTTCAACGGAAAAGTCAGTCGAACCAATAGGGGTGCGCGTGAGTGAGAAATTCGCGCCCGTGTCAGCGTAGAGCTTATCCATCACTTCACGGCGCTTTTCGACCGGAAGATGCGCCAGAACAAACGCAGAAGATTCGGTGAACGACGTGCCTATGCCCGAAATGGTTTGTTTAACCACATCAGGTTGGATCACGATCTGCGTGCCGCTGGCCGCGTCAGTGGTGAAGGTTTGGTTTGTCATCACTGACATTTTGTCCCCAGCTTCACTGGTGAGCAGGATCTCAGCCGTTGATGACAATCCGAAATGTTTGTTGTTCTGAATCAATGGTTTCTCCCTGTCATATTCAGAGGTGCAGGACAGCATCATCGCTGAAGATAATGCGATAAAAACGGCAGAGAGCGTTTTCACTTCCATGTTGTGGCTCCGATGTTGGTCAGTACTTGCCCTTTATTGAAAGCGCTTTCTTTTAGGCTCGAAAGACACAGTCAAACACTAAAAATCCAACCGTACATATACCTTGCCTTCGTCAATTTTGTAACCCACACCACTCATGAACTCTTGGTGTTTTCTTGGATTCAATACAAGGAAGTGTGCGAGGTGTGAAGTGGGGCTAATTGCGCCTTTTGCTTGTGATATTCCGACAAGTCTTAGATCTGATCTGTCGTCTCTTTGCGTTGTGCTCTGTAATGGGAATCAACCCAAATACATCAATTAGCAGGACTGAACGTTTCATGGATTGCATCAGTCAGCCATCGACTAAATAACGGCGGAATAGGAGTAGGGAATGAGTGCGCAAATAGAACGAGACCTTAGTGAAAATGGCATTTTGAGGCTGACACTTAATAACCCACAACGCAGAAACCCCCTCTCAGAGTCCATGATTGGCGATTTGAATGATGCTATTAATCATGGTGCTGATTCGCCAGCGGTAAAGGTCATCGTTATTTGTGCTAATGGCCCAGCGTTTAGTGCAGGGCATGATTTGAAAGAGATCACCGCAGCCAGAGAATTACCCGATGAGGGGCGCGAGTTTTTCGCCACCTTGATGAGTAAGTGCTCCGCGATGATGACCGCCATCGTCCATTGTCCCAAACCCGTGATTGCGGAAATTGATGGCATTGCGACAGCGGCAGGGTGTCAGCTAGTGGCAAGTTGTGATCTGGCCTATGCCTCCGACACCTCCCGGTTTGCCACGCCAGGTGTCAACATCGGACTTTTTTGTTCGACACCCATGGTCGCGTTGTCGCGCAATGTATCAAATAAACATGCGATGGAAATGCTGCTAACGGGCGATTTTATCTCCGCGTCAGATGCTGAACGGATAGGTTTAATCAACCGCACGACAGACAGCGATTCACTCAGGGCGATGACTCAGTCGGTCGCCGAAAAAATTGCAGCAAAGTCATCACTGACGCTAGCTATCGGCAAAGAAGCATTTTATCGCCAAAATACCATGGACTTGATCCATGCCTACAGTTTTGCCAGTGACGTCATGGTTGAAAACATGCTGACCAAAGACGGTGAAGAAGGCATTACCGCTTTTGTCGAAAAGCGCGCCCCCGTTTGGCGAAACGAGTGAGATAAGTGCATGGAAAATCCATACAACATTGGGCTGGACCGTAATCCCGCTAACTTTCAGCCCTTAACGCCATTAGGTTTTCTAGAGCGCACGGCGGCTAATTACCCGAATGCTGTCGCTATCATCCATGGCAGCACCAACGTCAGCTATCGCGCGTTTTATAACAGAAGCCGTCAACTTGCCTCTCAATTAGCGCGATCAGGGTTGGGGCGAGGGGATACCGTCTCAGCCATGTTGGCAAATACACCGGCGATGTTGGAATGTCATTACGGTGTACCAATGGCGGGCGCTGTTCTGCATTCGGTTAATACGCGACTAGAAGCGGCGACCATTGCTTACCAGCTTGATCATGCTCAAGCCAAAGTTCTGATTGTTGATTTGGAATTTCTCTCCGTGGCACAGCAAGCACTCGCCTTGGCGGAGGTGTCGCCAAAAGTCATCGTCTATCGAGACAGTGAATGGGAAGGGGCTGCCAACGTTAGCGCTTCAACTGATTATCAGGATTATGGGGAATGGATAGCACAGGGTGACAGCACGTTTGCGTGGCTAATGCCTGAAGATGAGTGGGACGCTATCTCAATCAATTACACCTCCGGCACCACAGGCGACCCAAAAGGTGTTGTTTGTCATCATCGCGGCGCTTACTTGCTCGCACTCGGTAACGTATTCACGGCTGACATGCCCAAGTACTCAACTTACCTGTGGACACTCCCCATGTTTCATTGCAACGGTTGGTGTTTTCCGTGGACGATTTCCGCCATTTGCGGCACGCACGTGTGCTTGCGACAAGTGCGTAAAGAACCCATTTGGCGCGCATTGAATGAACATAACGTCACTCATCTGTGTGGTGCGCCGATTGTCATGGATATCATTCTTTCTGCAGAGCATGAGACGCTGGCTAACAAAGTCGCCTTCTTTACCGCAGCCGCACCCCCACCAGAATGCACCTTGAGCAAGATGCAGCAAGCAGGGTTCGAAGTAACACATTTATACGGATTAGCAGAAGTGTATGGCCCCGCCGTGGTGAATGAATGGCACCGAGAATGGGATGCCTTGCCCGAAGAGGAACAAGCCAAGTTGAAGGCGCGACAAGGCGTAAAATATCTCCCCCTCGAAGATTTGGATGTGCTGAACCCAGAAACGATGTCCCCAGTGCCCGCAGACGGAAAGACATTGGGAGAGGTTATGTTTCGGGGCAATGTGGTCATGAAAGGTTATTTCAAGAACCCGGCCGCCACGCAATCTGCTTTCGACGGAGGTTGGTTTCATTCCGGCGATTTGGCGGTCAAACACCCTGATGGTTATATCCAACTGAAAGATAGGTCAAAAGACATCATCATCTCTGGCGGCGAAAATATTTCCTCAATAGAAATCGAAGATGTGCTTTATAAACACCCCGCCGTTGCGGTGGTGGCCGTTGTCGCCAGCCCCGACGATAAATGGGGAGAGGTTCCGTACGCATTTGTTGAGTGTTGTGAAGCGCAATCAGCGACAGAACAAGAACTCAAAGACTGGTGTAGCCAGCATGTGGCGGGCTTTAAAGTGCCCAAGCATGTGTCTTTCACGTCTATTCCTCGCACACCGACAGGGAAAATTCAAAAGTTTCAGCTGCGGGAGCAAGTGAAACAGAAACTGAAGTAGCGAGCGAGAAATAGCGACTAACCTGCCGAGAAGCCTTCGGAATGCAGCAGGGGGTTGGAGATCTGATGCCGAAGCGAACGGCATCGCATCGCCACGCGATAACATTCACCGTGATTTATTTTTTAGGGCCCTCCCATCGTTTAGCCTTCATCATCTAATTACCCATTGAATATGGTAAGTTTTTTAAATGATATTGACTGATAAATGGACTTTACAGTGATAGACAAAATACGCCTTTTTATCATCGAGTGTGTTGACCCTTTAGATCTGCTTCAAGAGCGTTCAGAGGCGAAAGCGTTAGATAAAATCTGCAAAGCTATCGGCCATGAAGTGGCTATTCTCACCGCGTTCTCTGAGCAGGACTTAGTCAAATTCCTCGACTACATCTCTTCCATCGATAGCAACTATGCGGCCATACGTCAGGCAAGGGTGCCGCTATGTATTCATATTTCCGCTCACGGCAACGCAAATGGCATCTCTTTTGGCCGAGATTTCGTGAATTGGCGCCGTTTGTTTCTCGCACTTTCGCCGATCCTTAAAGACATGAGTCAGTACAACGGTGAAGTGCTCATCAGCATTTCTGCCTGCGGTGCTGGCCAGCAGCAACTCGTTGATGAAATTGAAGAAGAAATTTCTAAATATCATTTAGACTCAAAGGGATCAGACAAACAAGTAGAGCCACCGGAGTACATTTTTGTGACGGAAGGGAGCCAAGGAAAAGATGTGGTGTACTGGGATGATGCCACCGTGTCATGGACTGTTTTCTATCACCAGATATCAAAGCTCAAAGCGATCAATGATGAAGGGATTCATCTGATTCTCGATGACATTGAACACGCAACCAAAACTGTGTTGCGATCATTTAAGTGGGATATAAAAACACAAAGGTATGTGATGTATTGAGCCGCAGTGGGTGGCTAAAACGGATTCGTCTTTAGGTCAGCAGGCAAAGAACTACCCATGGCTCATTCAGGTACCTGCTCGGGTTCTTGGGTAACAAGGCTTGCTTTCACTAATGCTTCGAGTGTTGACCAATCATCTATTTCGGTCGCCCCTAAAGTAAAGCTTTTCCCGGTGAGTTTCCCAAACAGATAGGTTTTCACGTTTTCTGTAGGATATTGGATTTCACAGCGAAACGTCGGGGCAATCGGGTCAATGTCGAAATTGACCAAGGCAACAGGAATATCACTGCGTGCATTACCCATGTTCACACGCAGAATCACGGGTAACCCCTCATCCGTTGCAAACATATAAATGGGCACGACGCGATTCGTACTCCCACTGGGCAAGAGATTTTGCAGGTAATCGAGTCTGTCTAACATGCCATTAACCCCACTAAAAGTAAGCCTAAGCACATCCTAGCTTACTGTTTGACTATAGACATAAAACGGCCGTTTGAAATTCGATGTACTCGAAATGGGATGTGTGAATAGGTGTAATGGCAAAACAATAAGTGTGGAGTGGCGTATCAATTGAGAGATGTATTTGGTGATTCCGTGCGGTTTAGGGCGTGAGGGCTGCCATCATCTTTGGTTCGCCCTTTAGGGATAGCGTGCATTGCTATCCCTTGGGTCGGCTTACTGCTCTTGTTTTAACGCTCCAGCTCTGCTGTAGAGCCTGAAGTAATATGACCGGTTGCAACGCCTTGTGTCGCTTGTTCGATAGACAGGCCGCTGGCACTGACGTTCTGAATCAAATCACCATTTAGGCCGTTGTTAGCGCCTGCTCCGCTTGCCGCGAATGCAGAGAAAGAGAAAATTGATAGCGCAATAATAAGTATATTTTTCATCGTATTTTCCTATCTAGTTATTGTTTTTATTTATTTTTTTTGGTCGGGATACTAAGCTTTTCTTCTAAGCGTTAGCGCACGGTTTCACGCATCTGCTCTGCGGTCGCACCAACACTAATGTGACCCGTTGCTACGCCTTTTGTGGCTTGTTCGCTAGAAAGACCTGCGGCTGTTGCTTTCTGAATCAAATCACCGTTGAGGCCGTTATTGGCACCTGCGCCGCCAGCAGCAAACGCAGAGAAAGAGAAGATTGATAGTGCGATGATGAGTGCATTTTTCATAATGTCAGTACCTTATTCATTGGGAGTTTGTTGGGGTTTCCCCTCTCGACAGGAATAAGATTACTGAGATGTGAGTCACATGTAGAGGAAACCCTAAGTTTCCATTTTGGAAATCAGTGTGATTAACGTCTTGTTTTTATTTCGCGTATGAGCGCAGGGAGGGAGGAATACGGTGTTCACGCCAGGCAGCGACAAGTAAACCCTCACTCTTCAAGTTGATTGAGAACGCGATGACAGACGCGATAGAGCCACTCTTTTTGAGGATCGTTTTGCTTGGCTCGGTGATAGCACATCACGCAGTTAACTCTATCGTCAGACAAGGTTGGCAGTGCAATGCCACGACAGTCCTCAGGGATAAGTCGAGACATGGTGAAAGAGTAGTGGTCAGAATTTCTCACAATGCTTTCTATCGATTTTGTATTTTCAACTTCCACCGTGGGAGTGATTTGATAACCCACCGCCGCTAAGCGCTCAAGCAATGGGTAGCGAACGTCGTTCCAACCAGGGTTGCGAGTGATAACAAAAGGATAGTGCTTTAACTCATCCATAGATTGCGCCGGATGATCATTTCGAACAAAAAATGTCGGTGACACTTCACATAGCGGCTTTTGGAGTATGACCTGTGGGAGCGTTTCGTCATAGGTACTAAACAGCACCGCATTTTCCCCTTCGACCATACGTGATCGTGCTTCTAGGCTCCATTGGCGCATAGAAATTTTGGCCAGAGGCGCTTCTTCTCGCAGAGCAAGATAAAGCCGACCGCCAAAGTTGTCCCAAAATAGCGCATGCCCATAAAGAACGATTTCTTGCTTTAAGGATTGGGGCGAAAATTCACTGTGCTGAATCGCATCGAAGGTGTCTAATATTTGTTCGAAATGAGCGAGGTTGGTGTCCATGAACGTCGTGGGTTCAAAGCCATGCTTACCTTGGATGAATAGCGGATCTTCAAAATGCACTTTGAGCTTAGACAAGATCTTACTGATCGCGCTTGAGGTTTTACCTAACGCGTCAGCGACCAGCTTCACATTGCGAAGCTCATACATCTTCACCAAAACAAACATGCTTTGAATGTCTAAGTTGTGTCCCATCGTCGTTATCCGTCAAATATCCCCCTAGGAATATAGAAAATCACTGACCGTTACCTCAATGAAAAATACGCGTATTTGAGTGATGTGCGCCGCATAAGATGGCTTATTAGGGATTGCCTAGCCCTTGTCTAATTGGTTCTTTATGACAGACAACAGATTAGGGGAGAGCGGTGACACCGAGCTTGGAAACGTCGCGATGACATCACCATCAGGGTTAATTAAATACTTATAAAAATTCCACCTTGGTTCAACACCCGCCTGACGTGCCACCTCCGCAAAAACAGGGTTAGCGCCGCTCCCTCGCACATTGGTTCTCGCCATCATCGGGAAGGTGACGCCATAGTCGAGATAACACACCTTGGCGCTTGCGTCTTCACCGCCCCTGTCCTGATTGAAGTCATTGGATGGAAACCCAATAACGGCGAAATTCTGATCTTTATATTGCTGGTAAAGGGTTTCCAACTGTTCAAACTGCGAGGTGAAGCCACACTGACTTGCCGTGTTGACCACCAAGATAGTTTTGCCCTGAAACGCTTCGCATAAGTTAATGGTTTCGGTGGAATTCAACTTACGCTGAGAGCCTTTAAGCACCTCGGGGCAACTTGCTGCAAACGCAACACCACTAAAACAAAGCCAACCAACCCAAATCGCCATTAATGCTTTCATGTGCTTTCACCGTAATTTGATGTGATAGGAATAACCCAAACCAATGGGTGATCGGTTTTTGGGATACAGGGATTAATACTCTAAAAGTCAAAAAGCGATCATATTGTGCGGAGTGATGGCCGTTTGCATTGGCGCTTTAGCCATTAGGCTTGTGCGTTTTCTTTATTGTTTGAAGGACTCGACCCAACTTCGGGTATACCTTCAATATGCCTGCATTGCGGAAAGCGCGAACAACCATAAAACGACGAGCCTTGGTGCTTCCCTTGCTTGGCCATTCGAAGCACCATGGGTGATTTACACTTTGGGCAAACAGGGGAGTGCGAGTTTGGTTCATCGCGTGTTGCCAACTGCTCTCGTACCGCTTCCCTTTTTGGTTTCGTTTCTTCAATCATGGCTAATAGCTTGCCGCCATTGATAAGCTCAAAGTGTTTAGACGCGGCAAACGTGATGGCTTCTGTTGTGAAGTTCCCTGAAGTCACTACAATCATTCTTTTTGCGCGTCGATCTAGCATCACGCCATAAAGCTCTCGCAATACCTTTACGCCAACTTTTCTCGCTTTCCAGTGTTTGCATTGAACAAGCTGCAACTCCTCATCTTTTCGCAATTCTATATCCACGCCACCATCCGGTGCATGTGAAAGGCTTTGAGTTACTCGGAACCCTTTTTGCCTGTAGTACTCGCCGACCAACGCCTCAAAGTCCAACCAATGCATTTGGTGTAAGTGTGCATGCGACGCTGTTTTTAGTAACCGTTTCCTGGAAGTAAACCGTTTTAATAGCGAAATCGGAGCAGGTAGCAAAAGAATCGAAGAGAGATAAATCGCGACACTTTGCGAAGCGTTAATAAACCCCTCAGAGGCAACAGTGCCGTTATCTAGATAATAAGGAAATAGATAAGTAAGAGCGACGAACGCACAGCCAGAAACAACAACACTGACCCACCAAGGCGCATCGGTTAAAAGTACAAGAAGATGATCGTTTCGCTTTGCCACGATGAAAGCTCATAGAATGGTAATAAAGCTAATTAACCATGAGCAAGAAGCCTTGAAAATCGGGATTTTTTCACGGCTCGATGTGGTCGATGTTTTTGGGTGGAAACGAATGTGAGAGACATAGAATAGGCAGGATGTAAGACACGAGCATTTCCATTCAAATGACAACAAATGGTGGAGCTTTTGAATTTAAGACCATGCGATTATGAGACGGTTTTAGGGGTGTATTAGCATGAACGGCGATGAACAAAGAAACACAAAATAACCGTTTAATATCAATAAATTGAAAGAAATTCGGTGTATCTAGTTGTTCACTGAAATTCATGGGAATATGATGAATCTGCTACATATGTGCTACACAGAGCGAGCGGCTAAGTGCAAGGAAGCAGATCAATATGCCCATAAAAAAGAAGATCACCACGACCAGTATCAAGCAATTTAAAGTCGAAGATAAGCGGATCAATGATACCGAAATTCTCGGCTTTCATGCGCGGATTTCTTCAACGGGTCGCATCTTCTATTACCTGTTTTATCGCTTCGAAGGGAAGCAGGTCAATTATAAATTGGGGAACGCGAACGACATCACCCCAACACAAGCGCGAGACCTCGCTAAAGCCAAAGCGGGTGAAGTGGCAAAAGGCAACGACGTTCAAGACATTAAGAAGAAAGTCCGCCAAGAAGCCCAACGCCGAAAACACATCAAATTGCCGACTTACCTAGATGAACGCTATTTGCCGTTCCTGCTGACAAGAAACCCCAAAACCGCGCATCGCATCATCAAACACCTAAAAAGCCACTTTGCTTTCTTGATGGACAAAGAACTCGATCAAATTACCGCGTGGGAGATTGAGAAGTGGCGAAGCGAACGACGCCAAAAAGGAAAAGCCGCCGCCACGATTAACGATTCCGTGAACACACTAAAAGGCGCGTTATCGCGTGCGGTCGAGTGGGGGCTGATTGATTCCCACGAACTGAGCAAAGTGAAGACCATCAAAGCCGACAATACCCGCGTTCGTTACCTCAACGACAACGAAGAAAAGCGGTTACGCCATGCCATTAAAGAGCGTGATTGGAATATCCGCCTTGCTCGTCGTTCTGCCAATACCCATAGAGAAATCCGAAACTACGAAAAGTACCCAAGCTTGGATGATGTGACGTTCGTGGATTACGTCGAGCCGCTTATCCTGCTTGCTATGAACACAGGCTTTCGTCGTGGTGAAATGCTAAGCCTTGAATGGTCAGACGTATCGTTTAGTGAAAGGTATGTGCAAGTGCGCGGCGGCAATGCCAAATCAAAGAAGGGGAGAATTGTTCCTTTGAACAACGAAGCCTATAACGCGTTAACTAACTGGCGAGAGCAAAACCAAGCATCGAGGTATCTGTTTGAAGGGAAAAGCGGCGTACCATTGAAAGAAGTGAAAAAGCCGTGGGCGACGGTGTTGGATTTAGCGCAGATTCAAGGCTTTAACTTTCACGACCTCCGCCACCACTTCGCAAGTAAGCTGGTAATGGCGGGGGTAGACTTGAACACAGTCCGAGAGCTGCTAGGCCATTCAGACCTAAAGATGACGCTAAGGTATGCACACTTAGCGCCAGAACATAAGGCGGCTGCTGTTAATTTAATCAGTGGTGATAATTGATCTTACTGTAATTTATCAGATCTATGCTGTAAGAATTGCTTTACTTATTTTTAAACTTGAAAATTTATGATATTTTCCAGACTTTGAGATCAATTGCTAATAATGAAAAATGACACATAGTGAAGAAAAAAAATGCGCCTCAGCTTTATATAAACTTTTAGTTGAAAAGAAAAAAGAACTTACAGGAGCTCTCCATGCGGAGCTTAATCCCTGGCTGGAAAAAGAAAGTATAGCTAAGATTGTTGAAAGTTCAGTGAGGGTTGCAATAGTAGCAAATGTTTTCAAAAAAGAAGATCCAGTTGATGTAAACAAATTTTACTATCCAAGTCAGTTGCATAAAAAAGGAGCAAATCCGCACGTTAACTTTTATGCAGAAGGTTTGTCCGATTTTTGTACAGATAATTCAATAATCATTGAAGGTACAGTTGGTCAAGGTAAATCAATTTTATTGAGATATCTTCATAGATTTGAACTTTCTTTAGCTGAGTCTATTCCATTATTTATAGAGTTAAGAGATGTTGGTAAAGAGAGTCTTCTTGATTACATATCTAACCATATAAAAAGTGAGTTATCTATGAGGTGCTCAAGAGAATTAGCATCTAGGCTCATTGATATTGGTGTTTTCTCATTATTTTTTGATGGTTTTGATGAGGTGGAGCCTGTAAAAAGATCTCGACTTACCAATGAGATAAGAGAAATGGCAAGAAGGAATGGCACAAGAAAAACCATTTGTACTAGTCGGCCAAATAATGAGATCCAATCATCAGCTGAATTTGATGTTTTTTGTATAAACCCACTAGGTAATGAGGATCAAATAAAATTTATTAGTAAGCTAATGGATAGTTATGAAGAGAACTCGAAGCATAGAATTCAACTAGGTAAAAATATATCAGGAATGAAGGAGGATTTGAGATGTTTACTACAGACCCCTCTAGTTTTAACATTATTTGCTATAGTGTATAGGAGGAGTGTTAAAATACCAGATAGTAAAACAAAGTTCTACAAAATGCTATTTAATACATTGGTTTCCGAACATGATGGTATGAAAATTGGCTTTACAAGACCAACGCTAAGCGGTCTGTCTGCAGAAGAATTTCATCTTGTCTTGGAATATATCTCATTTTTATTTATATCTAAAAGGTATAGTAGTTCTAATGAGATAGATTTTGTCGTTCTAGTGAATGGAGCACTTAGAAAAGCATTAATTACTAAGGGGACTGCGAGAAAGGTTCTCGATGATCTGACAAAGAACACTTGTTTAATAGAGATTGATAACCATACACATAAATTTATTCATGATTCAATACCTTTCTATTTTGCAGCATCCTGTGTTAGAAGTAACACTTCAGATCAACAATCTGAGGCTTTTTACAAAGAGAGGATTAATAAATTAGATGTTTGGTCTAATATTTTAGATTTTTTAGAAGATATTGATGATATGAACTTCAATCGTTTTTACCTTAAAAAGCAGATTGAAAGCTATTTTATCAGAAGAGAACTGGAAAATAATAGGTTTTTATTCAATAGAGACTCTGCTATCAGGTTCTTACATAATTTTGTTTTTACAGTTATTAGAAGTAAGGTTGGTGGAGATATATTATTTACTTCTATTACCTTTGTCCCACGAACTGACTGGTTTGCATCAAAGTATTTTATATCTTCAGATATCATTGTAAATAAGGTAAATCTAGATAAGTTTACCTCAGGCATGAGGGTTTATTTTGAATCAATAACTAAGAAGAAATTAATTTCCGCCATTGATAAATCCTCTAAGTCACATGAGAAATTAGACGCAAAACATCAATTTATTATATCGTCAATGGATCTTCTACCATTTTTAGATAAGTTAAATCTAATCGATGAGGCTATTGATAACCTAAACTTAGTGCCATTCGATGCCTTGAGGTCGGTTTATGATAGAACGAAAGTTGCAACTACAAATGCTCTAGATGAGGATTTCTTTAAAGTATGAATAAGTGGAACTTTGTACGTTATTTTGGTGAAAGTAAATTAGTTAGAAGTAACTACTTATGGATATTTATTATACCTCTCTTGGCGAAAAATTTCGATATTATAAGTACACACATTGGGCTCGATCTTGAGTTGACTTTTAGCTTATCTAAATTTTTCTTTGCTTCATTGTTTTTTTGTCTCGGTACGGTGATTTATCAGTTACGATGTCCAAGTATTATTAAGCAGAATGAAAGCTATGCTTCGTTTCTTAATGAAGGGAAAAATACACAGCATGTATCAGACTACCTTGTTGAATCCAAAAAATCTTTTCTTTCAGATGTGAAAGAAGGAGATATCTCTACTTTCAAGTCTAAGTTTGATAACTGTGAGGGAAACGATAATAAATTTGACCTTAAGATCGAGGAGGAATGGTTCTTTGTTGATAAAGATAGAGCTTCTTGTTTTTTTTGGGATGTTTATAATTTCTTAAATGAATCTTATAGAGTCTCTTGTTTTTTATCCCTATCCTCATACTTAATAGGTGTTTTGTTTTTAATGATAAGCTCTATTGTTAATGTCGCTTTTGCATTCCAATATTTTTTCCCTAACATTAAGGTTTTTAAGGTTGTCTATAGTATTATTTCATAGGGTGTCGGACTGTTGATTTCATGACCAAAATGTATTGCAAGTATAATAATAGGGATTTTATTTTTCGTGTCGATTTCTAATATTTTCTAACTGGGAATTACATGGCGAATGTGTTTTTGGGATTTCTAAGATTGTAAATGTTAAGTGACCTTTTAAAATAACATGACTAATCGGTAGTAAGTTATTGATTATTAACTTAAAGCCAAATGTTCGTTGCTGGAATGCGAGGCCAGATCGGTACTGTGATGTTACTGGTGACTTCCCCTAATCTAACCAGATGTAGAGTCGGTTTGGAAGCCGACTCCTTAACCAAATAAAAGGGTCATTTTACCGATCAACTTCGTTAGATGATCCTTTAGGTTGCCTATTTCGGTCAAAACCAAATGTTCGGCTTACAAGCCTAAAGACTTTCTTACTCCTACCCTTGACCACTAACTTTGCATTAGATGGAGAGAATACGATCCATATCGCTTATCCCAGCGTTACGTCACTATCGACTTGCCTTAATCTATCCGGATGTAAACTAGGTTTGGAAGCCGACTCCTTAACCGACCAACTTCGGTTAGATAAACCTTTAGGTTAGCCCTTTCGGTCAAAATCAAATGTTCGGCTTCTTAACCGACGAAGCCGCATAAACACTAGGCTTCTAACCGAAACGGTTAAGCCTAAAGGCTATTCGGGCTGCCGACACTTCTTCTATCCCCTACCATCGTCCCAACATAACGTTATGTAACGAACGTTTCCTGTTAATTCACTAAATGTGCTTCCTGTTAGGTAACGTTACGAGAATACGACCCAGATCGCTTGTTGTTAGGTTATGCGTTAGAGATCATGGAGATATGATGGATTGAGCGATTTTGGCTTTGGCGTTTAAATGGAATCAAAGCCAATCTAAACCTAAAGGTCTAAATCTTCGGTTTACTGAACTTTTAGGTCAATCAAAATCTCCAATCAGCAAAGTTCGGTCAGTTAACCGACGAAGCCGCATAAACACTAGGTTTCTAACCGAAACAGGTAGACCTAAAGGTTTGGCTGTTTCGGTTAGATGAACCTAAAGGTTAGGAAGTACGCAAGGATGCAAAAAAGACGTTTTTACCGTATCGATGAAATCAACGATGTAACCACCATAACCAAAGGCGATTTGCTTCATGCCGTAGAGCGGAGTGAGTTGTCACTCTGCGCGTGGGTTGATGCCAAAGCTTTAGGTGTGCAATTAAAAGGCTCTGATTCTAATCAGCCAGCTTTGGCAAATCTGTTTGATTACCGTGGGGTGTTAAGTCTTACGTCAAAGCAATCGATAGAATGTGTGAATTCACATAAAACGAGTATTGAACGAACCGTTATCCATGAACCGGAGTTCCTTACCAATTGGCGAAGTGCATTGGTTGATTACCCTAAAGCTAAACATGTTCGGTTTAGTCGGGTTACGACGATGACTAAACAGCCTGTAGATTCGTTCGTCGCCTTTGCCTCAATCGGTACAGCAGCAGTATTAGGTCAAAGGTTAAAGGAACTATCCAAAGCGGGTGCAGACGAAATTCGAAAGGAAGGGCTTCAAGGCATGTTCAATGCGTTTATGGATACCGATGAAGAATTGGCAATCAAACCACTTGAGATTGGCTTTGATTCACTTCGCTTTGATTTGCTATCTGTTCACAAAGTATTTGGTTTAGATACCAATCAAAATGCGCTTCAAAGTCCAATTATTGTTAATCCAAGTGTTTCTCAACGCAGAGGCCGAAGAAATCGCGTTCTAGATGTGATAGAGCGCGCACTTAAGGCCAATCCCCAAGGTGATTATCATACTATCCACAAGATGATTCGGGATGAGCATAATGAGCACGAGAATAAAGCCGACTTTTCGGATAAAACCTTTGACGTTGACGAGGTTATTCAAAAAATAGACTCAGAAGGGATTTCATGGCGGATGCAAAGTGGCAAGGAAAAACCCATGAAGCGAAAGTATTTTAACGACTTAGTTACCAAAGTCCGAGGGGAACTAGGATTAAACAAACAGTAAACTCTACCCTCTGAAAAAAGCCCTTAACTAGACCCTTGGTTAAACCCTTAAGGGCTTTTGAGCGAATAACTTGGTGTCTCCTAATGAACAATAATGGAGATGCCAATGCATACAGAACACACCCAGAAACGTGCATACACAGAGCAAGAAACTTCCGCCTATATCGGCATGAGCCGTTCCTTCCTGCGTCAATCACGCATGGAAGGCCACCGTGAAAACCGAACCGACGCGCCGCCATTTATCAAAATAGGTCGTGCAGTCCGTTACCTCAAAGAAGATCTCGATAACTGGCTAAATCGACATCGCAAATACACTCACCTGACCTGTGAAGGGGGTGAGCATGCTTAAGCTTAATAGACACCTAAAAGATATTATCCGAGCGATGCAGGAAGGACACTGGTTTGAATTGTGTAATTCAGATAAACCTAACCTTCATGGCCGATACGGATGTTCTAAAGGGTTCGGCTTTCGGGTTCTACACCGAACGATTATCAAACTTCAGCGTGAAGGATTGGTTGATGGCCAGCTTGTCAGATATTACGGCATTCCATGGATAAGGTATGAACTGACTCAGGAAGGGAGGGCGCTTGATGTCTCCAATTACTGAGGAAGAATACGAAACATTGGATAGATTCGATAGGCCGTTCGTAGAAGAGCAGCTTTGCCGTTTGCCTGCTAAAGCACAGCGCATTTTGTTTAATCGCTATCGCGCAATTTCAGATGCATTCACCCGCAATACTTACCTTCGTGAAACGGTCGATGGCCTTGTTTCGAAGCTGACGGTTTCCCCTGAAAAGCTCAACCTCAACACTTCAGAAGATGAACTGCGCGAAGAAGCGGAAGCGTTGGTCGAAGCTGCGCTATCTATTCGCCGTGCCTTGTATGGTGCAGAAGATGAAACCATCAATGCATTGCATGCGCTTTGCCTGAGCTTTGGTTTTGAGCCGCCAGACGAAACCAAATACACGTTAGAGGGAAGGTTAAGACGGCTTTCTGATAAGTCATGGTGGCTGCGTAAACTTCGAAAGGCACTGCGCAAGAACATTGAAACCGTGATGCGCCATTTGAACCAAGTGAATCGTGTGAAAGCGATTTACTGTTCAGACGAAACACTCGATGCCAGAACCGCTCAAAAGTTTCACCAAGCGCGTTACCTTGAGAATACGATAGCCACTAACCAACTAGGCCAAAGCTTTAGTCTGTTGGAGCTTTCACAAAAGGGCGTCTCTGATCCGAAAATTCGCAAAATGGAATTGATGGTTCGAGCGAGAGGCTTTGAAGATCTTGCCAATGAACTAGGCCATTCAGCGACATTCTTAACGCTGACTTGCCCGTCAAAGTATCACCGCAGTTACGCCACCACGGGCGATGAAAACCCTAAATGGGGCGGCTACACACCTGCCGAAGCGCAAGCTTACCTAAACGACATTTGGAAACTCATTCGCGCCAAACTTCAACGTGAAGAGGTGCGTTTCTATGGTTTTCGTGTCGTGGAGCCTCAACACGATGGCACTCCGCATTGGCACTTATTGTTGTTTGTAGAGCCAAGGCACTATGACGTATTGCTAGATACCATGCGTGAATACAATTTGCGCGAAGATGGCGACGAAGCTGGCGCAGATCGACACCGTTTTACCGAAGTGAAGATTGATCCTAACAAGGGTTCAGCAACGGGTTACATCGCTAAATACATTTCAAAGAACATCGACGGCGAAAACCTAGAAGCGGGTGTTTACGGTGAAGACCCTAAATGCGCAGCGGCAAGAGTAGAAGCGTGGGCGGCCTGTTGGAGCATCCGCCAGTTTCAGCAACTCGGCGGTTGCTCCGTCACCGTGTGGCGCGAACTGCGCCGCCTTAAAGAAGTGGCGGGCGAAACCAAGTTAGTCACAGAGATTCACGAAGCCGCAGATAACGGCTGTTGGAAATCCTACACGGCATTAATGGGTGGTGTGTTCTGTAAACGCGCAGAGCAAGCCATAGCGCCACATTATGAACTCAGCGTGGATTATGCGACGGGAGAGGTTAAAAGCTCCATGTATAGCGAAGAGGAGCTTTTAAAGGTACTCAAAGGCATCTCAGCAGGCGGGAAAACCATCATTACCCGCGTCAACGAGTGGCATTTGTCCTAGCGGCAAATGTGCTTTTACTTGGAGTTCTGTGAATAACTGTATTTTTGGTCAAAGGTGATAGGTTGATTTTACAGGGAGTGGTTTTGTTAACTGTTTCGTGATCACCAAACACCGATTAGGCCTATCTGATGAGGACATTGTTTGCACCAGTGGTGTGAATATCGAGTTTTTGTAGAAGGAATGCTCCTCTGACAACCCTAATAGGAATTAAATAATGTTAAAGCAACACAGCAAGACGACTACAAAAAACATTCAATCTGACATTACTAACATCGCTTTGATGTTTTTGAATCAAGAGCTGAAGGAATTGGGAATAAAAATGGGCTCAGCAGAGACTCATAAAGAGTTGCTTGATATGGCGAAGAAACATCGTAAGTTGCTGGACTTGTACAACTCAGAAGTCGAGCGTAAGCATGAGGGGCACAACCCTTATCGTACAAACTTCGAATTAGAATCGTAGAGAGATTTGGCGCCTAGTGCGCCTTATTTTTATAAAGGCATCTCAAATCTTCTTTAGTTAACCCCAGCCTTTTAGCAACTTGTTCCGACACAAGTTCAAAACGCTTAGCCTCGTTTCTGTGCCAAGAAAACGTTTTATTTGTAGAACCTTTTAACGAAGCGTTGACTGTCATATCGAATCCTCCTTCCCACAAAAGTACGAATAACGCGACTAACTTTCAAGTGAAAGAAAATGGGGGGCGGTTTGGGTTTCATTGATTTTATCGTTCAGCTTCAACGCCCCGATAGCCAATCCCTAATCAGTGATAACACCGCAGGAATTAGAAATATCACACCAAAGATGGGGGCAAGTCCTTCTGACTGTCGAGCTAACTCTTCGCCCACCGCAGTACCATTTTCCAGCCACGAAGGTGCTAGGAAAGCGAGAACCGCGTATACAACCGCCGAGAAAATGATGCTTACCCACCAAGGTGCACTGGTTAGCAATACCAGAATATGGTCATTTCGTTTTGGCATGTCAGCCGCTCGTCAATTCACGATACCGCTAATTAATCACAGCCAGTGAGATCTCGGTACATGGTTGAGTGGGGTATTCGATGAGGTCTTTAGAAAGAAGTGAAACGCAGAGGGTATTGCTTGAGAACTGCTATAACGAGCGTCTGTTATAGCAAAAATCTGCTACACAGGTGCTACACAGAGCT
Organism: Enterovibrio calviensis DSM 14347; assembly: GCF_000621165.1. Classification (GTDB taxonomy): domain Bacteria; phylum Pseudomonadota; class Gammaproteobacteria; order Enterobacterales; family Vibrionaceae; genus Enterovibrio; species Enterovibrio calviensis. Next base: position 187,162 of record NZ_JHZA01000011.1, read on the forward strand.
AAAAAACGCGAAAGGCCTGAGTGGTTACTAACCCCTCAGGCCTTGCTGTATATGGTGGCCCCTCCCAGACTTGAACTGGGGACCAATCGATTATGAGTCGAGTGCTCTAACCACTGAGCTAAGGGGCCGTGTAGGCGGTTGATTATAGGGGAAGGAGGTTTAGGTGTCTAGCCGCAACCACACCCTAATCAGTATGGATTTTAGCCACTTAAACCAATTCTTGGATATGAAAAAGGCGAGCTGTGCTCGCCTTCTCATTTTTTGTTGCTTAACCCGTGTGGATTACTCGTCCAGGAAGCTGCGCAGAACTTCTGAGCGGCTTGGGTGACGCAACTTACGCAGTGCTTTCGCTTCAATCTGACGGATACGCTCACGCGTTACGTCAAACTGTTTGCCGACTTCTTCCAGCGTGTGGTCGGTATTCATATCGATACCGAAGCGCATACGCAGAACTTTCGCTTCACGTGGCGTTAGGCCAGCAAGTACTTCGCTGGTTGCCATGCGGAGGTTGTTCATTGTCGCTGAGTCCATTGGCAGCTCGAGGGTGGTATCCTCGATAAAGTCACCCAGATGCGAATCTTCATCATCACCGATTGGTGTTTCCATGGAGATTGGCTCTTTGGCGATCTTCAGCACTTTGCGGATCTTGTCTTCTGGCATTTGCATGCGCTCTGCCAGTTCTTCTGGCAGTGGCTCACGGCCCATCTCCTGAAGCATCTGACGTGAGATACGGTTCAGTTTATTGATGGTTTCAATCATGTGAACAGGGATACGAATAGTACGCGCCTGGTCTGCGATTGAACGGGTGATTGCCTGACGGATCCACCATGTTGCGTACGTGGAGAACTTGTAACCACGACGGTATTCGAACTTGTCTACCGCTTTCATTAGGCCGATGTTACCTTCTTGGATCAGATCCAAGAATTGCAGGCCACGGTTGGTGTATTTCTTCGCGATAGAAATAACCAGACGTAAGTTCGCTTCAACCATCTCTTTCTTCGCACGGCGGGCTTTCGCTTCACCGATTGACATGCGACGGCTGATGTCTTTGATGCGCTCTACGTTCAGGCCAGTTTCATCTTCGATGATTTTCAGCTTCTGTACGCAGCGACGCAGATCTTCTTCGTATAGCTTTAGACGATCAACGAATGGTTTCTCTGACGCCATTGCTGCATCCAGCCAGTTGTCAGATGATTCGTTTCCGGCAAAGAGTTGGACGAAGGTTTTCTTAGGCATTTTTGCTTGGTCAACACACAGGCGCATAACAAGGCGCTCTTGTGTACGAACGCGGTCCATGGTGGAACGCATTTCGTTAACCAGACGATCGAACTGTTTCGGTATCAAGCGGAATTGCTTGAACACTTCAGACAGTTCTGCAACTGATTCTGCGGTGTCTTTGTGGAAACGTCCGTTTTTGTTGATAGCCGATTGCATTGTGTCGTAAGCCACGCGAAGTTCATTGAACTTCTCACGCGCTAGCTCCGGGTCAATGCCGGTGTCTTCTTCTTCTTCGTCGTCGTCATCATCGTTTTTATCTTCATCCGCTAGCTGCTCATTGGTCAGCTCTGAGCCGATATGAGTTGCTGTTGGTGCGATGTCTTCTTGGCTTGGGTCTACAAAGCCAGAGATGATGTCAGTAAGACGAAGCTCTTCAGCTTCAACTTTGTCGAATTGATCGAGAAGGGATGCAATTGAGCCAGGATATTCGGCAACCGAAACCTGTACTTGGTTGATACCATCTTCGATGCGTTTGGCGATGTCGATTTCGCCTTCGCGGGTTAGCAGTTCTACCGTACCCATCTCACGCATGTACATGCGGACAGGGTCTGTTGTACGGCCGATTTCAGATTCAACGCTTGATAATGCTGCTGCTGCGGCTTCGACGGCATCTTCGTCAGCTACAGTTTCAGACATCATCAGCTCATCGGCATCAGGAGCAGTTTCCACTACCTGAATACCCATGTCGTTGATCATCTGAATAATATCTTCAATCTGATCGGAATCGACAATGTCTTCTGGTAGGTGGTCGTTTACTTCTGCATAGGTTAGATAGCCTTGTTCCTTACCTTTTGCGACAAGCAACTTTAGCTGTGACTGCGGATTTTGATCCATAGACGATATCCAACTTCGGGTCTGAGTGAAGAATTTAGTATGCGGAAACGCAAACCGCCAATTCTAGCAAATTACTAAGGTTCTGACTACTTTCTAGTCGGGGCGGCTTTGAAGCAACTGCCACAGTTCCCGTCTCTCATCGGCTGATAAGCCGACGCTTCTGTCTCGAGCCTGTAATTTGTCTATTTGTTGCGCGACACACTGAGCCAATATTTTGTCCAGCGAGTCTAAAAATACATCTAACGCATTGTCTTCATTGATGGGGAGTTCCCAGCTGGCCAATTTGGCTAACAATGCTTCTTGTTCTGAGCCACGCCAATGTTCGAGCAGCTGTCCTGTCGTAATATTGGGACGATGACGGCAAAGTTCAAGCATGGTGGTGAATAAATTTAAACCGGGCATTCCCAGCGCTTCCACGCCGTCTAACGGCGGGACAGATTCAACAAACCCAGGATTCTGTAATAACAGTGTAATGACTTCACGCATCGGCGTGCGTTTCATTTCTGGTAGAGGCTTGCGTGTTTGTGCTTGCCCTTGTTTGCTGATCAGTTTTTCAAGTTGCTGTTCGTCCGGTAAGCCAAGTTTTTGCCCTAGGGTGTTCCTTAAATATAAGCGCAATGTGCCGCCGGGAACTTTGTCTATCAAGGGAACCGCTAGCGTGGTCAATTTGGCTTTGCCTTCTTGACTGCTGGTGTCCACTTGTCCCATTAGGGTGGAAAAGAGAAATTCTGACAATGACATGGCGCTAGCCAAACGTTGTTCGAACCCTTCTTTGCCTTCTTGTCTCACCATGGAATCCGGGTCTTCGCCATCAGGCAAGAACATGAATTTCAATTGGCGACCATCAACTAAGTGCGGCAGAGCTTGTTCCATGGCACGCCATGCAGCATCTCGTCCTGCACGGTCTCCGTCATAGCAACAAACCACGCTCGATGTTTGTCGAAACAGGGTTTGCATGTGCTCTGCGGTGGTGGCTGTACCCAGTGAAGCAACGGCGTAATCCACATCAAACTGTGCTAACGCAACCACATCCATATACCCTTCGACCACCAGGAGCTGCTTGGGTTCACGGTGTGCTTGAAGCACTTCGTAAAGCCCGTATAACTCTCGCCCTTTATGGAAAATAGGCGTTTCTGGGGAGTTGAGGTATTTGGGTGTGCCATCACCTAATACTCGTCCACCGAAGCCAATCACTCGGCCTCGTCGATCACGAATAGGGAACATAACGCGACCGCGGAAACGGTCATAGCGACGCCCATTATCGTTTTCGATCAGCATGCCGGTTGATACCAGCGCTTGCTGACTTGCATTGTCTTTGCCAAAGCGTGTGCGAACTTGATCCCACTCGTCGGCAACAAAGCCAATGCCAAATTTTTGCACGATTTCCCCTGATAGGCCGCGGCCTTTGAGGTAATCGATAGCAGTTGTTCCCGCTTCGCTGCGCAGTCCACCTTGATAGAACTGGGCTATCTGTCCCATCATCTGGTACAGGTCGCGTTTTTGGTCACTCCGCGCATAGGGGCCTTTTGGGGCTCCACCGTCACTCTGTTCACGAGGTACATCTAAACCTAGCTGTGAGGCAAGTTCTTCAATGGCTTCAACAAATTCTAGACGATCAAATTCCATCACAAAATCGATGGCATTACCGTGTACGCCACAGCCGAAGCAGTGGTAGAACTGTTTTTCCTGGCTCACCGTGAATGAGGGGGTTTTTTCGTTATGGAAAGGGCAGCAGGCACCATAGTTCTTGCCTTGCTTTTTAAGTTTTACCCGCGCATCTATGAGCTCGACAATGTCCAGTCGGGCAAGTAGATCGTCAATGAATGAGCGTGGGATTTTTCCTGCCATAACCTATGTGCGTGTTTTGAATGAAAACGTGAATGTATTCAGTATCTTCTAATATGAAGACAGGAACAAGAATGACTAACGGAAAGATACGAACAAGCCGCGCACTCCCAAAGGGATAGCACGGCTTGTTTGCAGGGTTAGGTAAAAACCTTATGCCAGATTGGATTTAACCAATTGGCTGATTTTACCCATGTCAGCACGGCCCTGAACTTGAGGTTTCAGGATGGCCATGATTTTGCCCATGTCTTGCATGGAGCTCGCACCAGAGGCTGCAATGGCATCTTTTACCATTGCGTCCACTTCGTCGTCGCTGAGTGGTTGTGGCATGAATTCTTCTAAAACGGAGATTTCAGCCAGTTCCACATCAGCAAGGTCATCACGACCTGCTGACTGGTATTGCGATACAGAGTCACGACGTTGCTTAACCATTTTGACGATAACTGCCAGCGATTCTTCGTCAGTCAGAGTTTTCTGACCGTCGATTTCTTGCTGTCTAATTGCAGAGATCATCAAACGAATTGTGCCAAGGCGAGGTTTATCTTTCGCCTTCATCGCTACAACTTGTTCACTCTTAATACGAGCAATCAATTCCATATCACAATTCCTGTATTAATCGTAATTAGTACAGGCGAACGCGGCGAGCGTTCTCGCGAGCCAGCTTCTTCAGGTGACGCTTAACAGCGGCAGCCTTAGCGCGTTTGCGAACGGTAGTTGGCTTTTCGAAGTGCTCACGACGGCGAACTTCAGAAAGAATACCTGCTTTTTCACAAGAGCGCTTGAAGCGACGCAGTGCTACGTCGAATGGTTCGTTTTCACGTACTTTAACTACTGGCATGTGCCTTTCACCTCAGGGGTTGTTCGTTAATCGCTGGAGACAAAATGACCAGCTTTGATTAAAAATGGTGCGGAATTCTAATCCGATAAGCGGGTGCTTGTAAAGCATAACTGGTGAATTTGATCGTGCCCATGTAATATTGCGGCCTGTTTTTGAGTCGACAGATTGAATATCAACGAAGTGAGCTGAGGTGTTATGCGAATTCTAGGCATCGAGACATCGTGCGACGAGACTGGCGTGGCGATTTATGATGATGAAAAAGGGCTGCTGGCGCATCAGTTATACAGTCAAGTAGCGGTGCATGCTGACTACGGCGGCGTGGTGCCTGAACTGGCTTCGCGTGATCATGTGAAGAAGACAATTCCACTGATCAAAGCGACGTTGGAAGAAGCGGGTTTAACCCCAGAAGATTTAGACGGCGTGGCTTATACGGCGGGCCCTGGCCTTGTTGGTGCCTTGTTGGTTGGCGCGACCATTGGTCGTAGTCTGGCGTATGCGTGGAACGTGCCTGCGGTAGCGGTTCACCATATGGAAGGTCACTTGCTGGCGCCAATGCTGGAAGATAACCCACCTCCGTTCCCGTTTATCGCTCTGTTGGTGTCTGGCGGCCACACCTTGTTGGTGGAAGTGAAAGGCATTGGTGAATACCAAATCCTTGGCGAATCTATTGATGATGCTGCCGGTGAAGCGTTCGATAAAACAGCGAAACTGATGGGGCTAGATTACCCTGGTGGTCCGCTGCTTTCTAAGCTGGCAGAGAAAGGAGATAGCTCGCGCTTTACCTTCCCACGTCCGATGACGACGGTGCCGGGTTTGGACATGAGCTTCTCTGGCCTGAAAACCTTCACGGCGAACACCATTGCGGCGAATGACAATGACGATCAAACTCGCGCAGACATTGCTCGTGCATTTGAAGATGCCGTGGTAGATACGCTAGTGATCAAGATGAAGCGTGCCCTTAAACAAACCGGCATGAAGCGTATTGTGATTGCAGGCGGCGTGAGCGCTAACCGTTTCCTTCGTTTGAAGCTGGAAGCCTTGGCGACGTCTATCGGTGGTGAGGTGTATTACCCACGTACCGAATTCTGTACGGACAACGGCGCGATGATCGCGTATGCAGGTATGCAGCGTTTGAAGAACGGTGAGCACAACGATTTGGGTGTGAAAGCATTCCCGCGTTGGCCGATCGATCAACTTAAGCCGGTTGAAGAATAAAATCAGTTCCTAGGAAGAGCGGGTCCTAGGAAAAGAAAGGTCCTAGAGCCTAGGAAGAGTAAGAGCAGAGCCTAGGAAATGCGATAAACAGAATTAAAAAAAGCGGCGACTGATTTTCAGTGCCGCTTTTTTTTATGTATTGGAAGTAATGATACTTTCCCTAGGACCTAGGACCTGCTATTCCTAAGATCTATCCCTCTTGTTCTTCCTGCTCTTTATCCGCGTTAGCCCTTTTCTTTTTGTTCCACACTTTTTGCTCTGAGCCGCTGAGCAGTCGCTTTATGTTTTCTTGATGACGGAAGATGATAAGACACGACAGCATAGCAACAGGCATAGTGAACTGGGGTTTCACTAACCACGTAAAGAGTGGAGCAAACAAGGACGCCATCAGCGCGCCAAGTGATGAGTAGCCCGTGAGCAGTAAGGTGGCTATCCATGTGCCTAGCATCATGCCTGTGAGGTCTAAGCCTATTGGGGCGATAGCACCAAGGGCGGTCGCGACGCCTTTACCGCCTCGGAAATGAAAGAATATGGGGTAGATGTGGCCAAGGCAGGCGGCGATACCAATCAAGCCGAGCATGAAGGGGTTGATACCCATTAAGTAGCTTGCCCACACCGGAATGGTGCCTTTTAGCATATCGCACAGTAAGACCAAGGCGGCGGCGAGTCGCCCGCCTAAACGAAACACATTGGTGGCACCGGGGTTTCCTGAACCTTGTTCTCGTGGATCGGGGAGACCGTAAAGTCGACAGATCAGCACTGCGCTGGAAATGGATCCCAGTAAGTAAGCAGCAACAATCATCAGCATTCCGAGTGCGGTCATTTTTTCATCCAGTTGAACATTCGCTAGGGCGGTGAGAACTTGCTATAGTTCGCGCACCAGACACAAAGTATCCAATTTTATAGAGATTTTGTGTATATGCTTCACAGCGATCTTTGCGGTGATTGAGCGATGTTACGTGCTTTTGCGCATAATGGGTATCCGACCTCTGAATTTTTTGAGTGAACATGGATTTAGTATTTATTGACCAGCTAGAGGTCATCACCACCATCGGTGTGTATGACTGGGAACAGCAAATCAAACAAAAATTGGTGTTTGATATTGAAATGGCACATGACAACAAACCTGCAGCCAGCAGTGATGACGTTGCATTTGCCTTAGATTATTCAGCCGTGAGCGGCGCGATCCTTGATTTGGTCGAAAACGGACGTTTTCTTCTGGTTGAGCGCGTAGCCGAAGAAATTGCCACGCTGATTCAAACGCAATTCTCTGTGCCTTGGGTGCGAGTGAAGGTCAACAAACCGGGTGCGGTGCCTCAAGCACGCTCTGTGGGTGTTGTGATTGAGCGAGGCACGCGGTGATTCAAGTTTTGGTCAGTGTTGGTTCGAATATTGAACGTGAGCATCACATTGCGGAAGGGATCGCTGCGCTTAGAGTGCTTGATCCAACTTGCCGTTGCTCTCGCATTTTTGAAGCCGTACCGGTGGGCTTTGACGGGCCGAACTTCTACAACCTTGTTGTCGAACTTCATACGGAGTTAAGCCTTGAAGGTATTATGGCGGCGTTGCGCGAGATTGAATCTCGTTGGGGACGTGAGCGTGATGCTGTTAAGTTCCGTGATCGCACGTTAGATATTGATCTGCTGACCTATGGCGATCTTTCGCAGCCTTCTGGCCCTGTGTTACCAAGAAAAGATGTGTATAAATTTGCCTTTACCCTATGGCCACTGGCAGAGCTTTGCCCTGACCAAGTGATCCCCGGTGACTCGCAAACTTATCAGCAAGCTTGGGATGCGTTCAGTGACGAACAACCTCTGTGGCCTGTAAACGATTTCTCTTTGTGATTAATTCCTATTTATAAATAATTTGAGTGACTATTCATTATGAGTATGTTTGAAGCCTTTGCGCTGGCTTTAATTCAGGGCCTGACAGAATTCCTTCCTGTCTCGAGCTCTGCGCACCTTATCCTTCCTTCTGAAATTCTTGGCTGGCAAGACCAAGGCCTGGCATTTGATGTGGCGGTCCATGTCGGTACATTGTTGGCCGTTGTCGGCTACTTCCGAAAAGAAGTTACCCAACTGCTTGGTGCGTTTTTCCGTTCGATCTTTAAAGGTGAGCGTTCTTCTGATGCCACTCTTGCATGGATGATCGCATTGGCGACAATTCCTGCCTGTATCTTTGGTTTGTTCATGAAAGACATTATCGAGATTTATCTGCGTTCGGCGTGGGTGATCGCGGTGACCTGTATTGTGTTTGGTCTTCTGCTTTGGTGGGTGGACAACAATGCAAAATCTGAAATCGATGAATACAAGACCACACCTAAATCAGCGTTGTTGATTGGCTTGTCGCAAGCATTGGCGATGATCCCGGGTACCTCACGCTCTGGCGCGACCATGACCATGGCACTTTACTTGGGTTACACTCGTGAAGCGGCGGCGCGTTTCTCGTTTTTGATGTCTATCCCTATCATTGTTCTGGCGGGTAGCTACCTTGGCCTAGGGCTAGTGAAAAGTGATGTGCCTGTCATGTGGGCACCTATCTTGGTGGGTGTGGCGGTGTCGTTTGTCAGTGCTTACATTTGTATTCACTGGTTCTTGAAGCTGGTGACCACTATGGGCATGAAGCCGTTTGTGATTTACCGCATTGCGCTGGGTCTTGGCTTGATGGCATTTCTTGCCACGCGATAGGGTTAAGAGCAGATAGAGCAGGAAAAGAAGGTCCTAGGAAGAGCAGGTCCTAGGAAGAGCAGAATTTAGAGAAAGAAAAAGCGGCGTCTGGTGACAGTGCCGCTTTTTTTGCGTTTCATTGGGATGTAATCTGCATTTTAGGACCTAGGACCTAGGACCTAGGACCTTGATTATTACTCCGGCTTTTCTGGCCTCGCCTCGGCAAGAAATCCTTTCACTGCTTCAATTCGTTGACGTGTCAGTTCTTCGCGGATCTGCGGCCCTTGAAAGCCCGCCGCTACAATGTGTTTTACTTCGACGCTCAGTGCTGCCTGAAACGCGCCTTCTAACAAAGCCGCTTGCGGATAAGCGCGGGTTTCAAAGCCCGTTCTTCCTTGGTGGTCAGCCTCGCTGGCAATGGCAAGTTGCGGCACTTTCTCTGGCTTACGCCAACAATCATTACGATCAAAGATTTTGATGAAGGTAGCGGCTTTTAGCTCGCCCGCATTGTGTACATTGGTGTGCTCGGCGCAGACCAATAAGCCTGCATCGCGATAGGTGTTAGGTACGCGAATTCGCTGGCACAGCGCTTTCACCGGCTTTAGCCCGAGCTTGGTGTGCAGCTTGTGGCTTGGCCACTCTTCTTGTGGTGTCAGTGCTTTTCCGAGATCGTGCACTTGCGCGGCAAAGCGGATCACGGGGTCATTGGTCAGTTCGGCGGCTTGTTTGGCAACCATCAGCGTGTGGATGCCGGTATCAATTTCTGGGTGCCATTGTTCGGGCTGCGGTACGCCAAACAAGGCATCGATTTCTGGCAGAACCACAGCAAGTGCGCCGCAATCACGCAGGACACGAAGAAAGACTTCTGGGTTGGCGGTTTGTAACGACTTCTCCCACTCTTTCCACACGCGTTCTGGCGTCAATGCATCTAGCTCGCCACTTTCTGCGATGGTGCGCATTAAGCCCATAGTGTCGTCTGCGACCACAAATCCAAGGTGATGGAATCGCGCCGCAAAACGCGCCACACGGAGTACGCGTAAAGGGTCTTCCACGAACGCGGGGGAGACGTGACGCAATACTCGGTTTTCGAGGTCATCTTGCCCATGATAAGGGTCGATAAGGCTGCCATCATCGGCTTCTGCAATGGCGTTGATGGTCAGGTCGCGACGCGCGAGATCTTCCTCAAGCGTTACATTGGGGGCGAAGTCGCACACGAAGCCAGTATATCCCGAGCCCGATTTTCGCTCGGTGCGTGCAAGGGCATATTCTTCATGGGACTTAGGGTGCAGGAACACGGGGAAATCCGCGCCGACTTGTTGGTACCCCAAATTGAGCATGGTGTTGATATCGGCACCCACTACTACCCAGTCTTTATCTGTAACACTGAGCCCCAGCAATTTGTCTCTTACTGCGCCGCCAACGAGGTAGGTATTCACATGACTATCCGATATTTAAGCAATAATGTAGTCATGATATACCCAAACAACGCCAATATGCAGGGGTCAGCGAGGGTAGAATTTTGTATGAGTGTGCAAAAGCTGCGAACCTGCCCCTGATTCATGGGTCACACTCAGTGATAACCTTTACATGGTTGGGGCGCCGCGATACCGTGACGTGCCAATCAAACAGGATTGAGAACACAGAGAACCTTCATGTATCAAGATTTCTTCCGCCTTACCGAGTCGCCATTTGCGATCGTGCCAAATCCAAAATTCTACTTCTTGAGTGAACGACACAAAGAGGCGTTGAGCCATGTGCTGTCGGGTATCGAAGACGGTGGCGGCTTGGCATTGTTGACTGGGGAAGTGGGTACAGGAAAAACCACGACCATGAAGGCCATGTTGGAGCGTTTACCTGAGAAAACGCAGGTCGCGACCATTCTCAACCCCAGTGTCTCAGTGCTCGAATTATTGCAAACGCTGTGTGATGAACTTGGCGTCACATACCGTGAAGATGACAGCTTTAAACGTCTCTATGACGCGATTACGGATAAGTTGTTTAATAACGAATCGAAAGGCATTCAAACCATCTTATTGGTGGATGAAGCTCAACACCTGATGCCTGATGTGTTGGAGCAGCTTCGATTGCTGACCAACATTGAAACCTCTTATCGCAAGCTGTTGAAGGTCATCTTGATCGGACAGCCTGAGCTGCAACAAATGCTGCGTCAGCCGAACTTGCGTCAGTTGGCACAGCGCATTACCGCGCGCTATCACTTGATGCCACTGACGGCCGATGAAGTGCATCAATACATGACCCACCGCATTAGCTGTGCTGGCGGCCTAGTGCCATTGTTCGATACGGCTGCGGTGAAGCAAATTGCCAAGGAAACCGGCGGTGTCCCGCGGTTGGTTAACTTAGTCAGCGATCAATCGCTCAAGATAGCATTCAGAGAATCTAAGCAGCGCGTAAACAAAGACATCGCTGCACAAGCTTGCCGAGACGTACTGGATTGGCAAGATGCGAGCAAACCTGCTTTCGGTGACTCATCAGAACGTTCTTTGACTCGGTATTGGCCTTACTACGTCGGTGCGATTGGTGGGGCTGCGCTGCTTGCCATCGCGATTCGCATTGGCTTGAGTGGTGGCGGTGACAACGTTTCGCCACAAATCGCTGTAAATGCACCAGCGCCTGTTGTTTCGACCCAGCCCGCCGTGCAATCAGTAGAGACCATTGATACTGAGAATGCTGCGGTGCAAACAATGGCACCAGTGTCAAATACAACGCAAATGGCTGCAGTTAACACGGCAGTGACACCTACCATCAAGAGCACCCCTGAAACTATCGCTTTCTCGGCGCTTGTGGCGGAGAGCTTGAGTGCCGGCTCTGCCATGCAGTCGCTTTATAAGTTGTGGGGCTTTGACGCCGATGTATTTGCTGCGGGTTGCTCCTCGCAAGTACGTGGTGAGCTGGCCTGTTATAAAAGCAAGCTGCCGTTTGATCAGTTAATGACCATTGGTCGCCCTGCTGTGCTCGCCATGAATGGCCCTGAAGGGAGTTCATGGTTTGCAGTGTTATACAGCAAAGGCAACCAACAATATGAGCTGCTAGCAGGCGATCAACGCGTATTAGTTAGCGAAGCGTTTCTCAAGCAGATGTGGAATGGTGAAGCGTTGATATTATGGCGTCCGCCTTTGGGGAATCCGTCTGCTATTAAATCGGGGCAGCGTGGCGAGCGGGTACGTTGGTTGGAACAGCGTTTAAATTTGGTGTTGGGTAGTACCGATCCGATTTCCAATCAGTTTGGACTTGAAGAGCGCAGTAAAGTCCGAGAATTCCAACGAAACAACGACTTGGATGCCGATGGCATTCCTGGGCCTATTACTTTTATGGTGTTAGACAAGGTGCTTGAAATGCCGGGGCCGAGCTTGACGAAAAGTATTGATGCTACGTCGGTTGAAAAAGCACTGATTGCGGATGGTGACATTGTTGTGTTGCCTGACGAAGATGTGTTTGACGTTGCGTTGCAACAACTGCCAGAACCGAAAGACGACGAGGGCGTGGTCGATATTGGTATTGCCCCTTCTTCGCCATCAATAGAAACAGCCTCTGTGAGTGATAATTCAGATGCAACGTCTTCTCGCGGTAAACCAGTGAAATCGCCACTGTCGATGATCGAACAAGATGAGATTTCACTAGACGATCTCGACTTGTCTGAACTGTCACCTGAGCTGGCGCTCAAAGTAGAAAATGCTTTAAGCGGCGACAAATCCCGAACCTTGGAAGCTAAGCTTGAGCGCACGCGCGCGGATGACAATGTGTTGTCTATTGCGGAGCTGTCGAATGAGATGTTAAATCGTCTGCCTAAGATGGATTTCCAAACCCATATCTATGCTTCTAATGAAAGCTCGCGCTGGGTTAAGGTGAATGGCCAAGAGGCACGTGAAGGGGAGTTTGTTGCGGATGGCGTTTTACTTCGTGGTATTGAACCACAGCAAGTGGTGGTGCAGTTTGAAGATGCGCTGATTGCTATTCCAGCGCTGTCGACGTGGTAGGGAATTTCACAAAATAGCACTTTCTACAATTTGGAAGATCAAAAAAGCCGCATGGAAACATGCGGCTTTTTGCTATTTATTCGTCGTTTAGCGTGTTGCTAAAAGTACAACGTCAGACGTTACGCCCAGCCGTTATTACGCTTTTTACGACGTGGGATCAGATGCGGCAAAATCAAACCAAACAGCAAACCACCACCAGCAACCATGCCACCATAGGTGAAGTAGCGCATCAGTAGGTCGTCTTTCTGAGTGTCGATACGCGCACGTAATTCGCGGATTTCAGTTTGAGCATCAATCAGCTTTTGGTTCAGTTCGCTGGTGTGTTGCTCTAGCTCTTGCACTTGTGCGTTGCGCTGCTCAAGTGATGAAATCAGCCCTTTGGTTTTTGCTTCAGTATCGCCTTGTGCACTTTCCAGTGCAGATTTGACTTGAGTTAGCTCTTCTTCCAACGCAGGTAGGCGTGTTTTTAGACCCGGCTGATTGGTGACATATTTAGTTTCAACCCAGCCTTTGCGACCACGGTCATCAATCACTTGGCTGTAACCGGCGTTACGGTTACTGTCCACAACTGTAATCTTCGTTCCCGCATCCACGCTACCAATAATGCGATATTGGGAGCCCGGGCCAGAATGCATGTAAGTGAAAAGTTCGTCAGAGATGTAGTTGTCTTTCGCGTGTGCCGCTGAGACCACTAGCATCATCAACACAGCCAGGGCAGAGAAAAGTTGCTTCACGGATTCTTCCTTTGGTTGTTCGTGAGTGTCGTTAGTTTGTCTTTCTTTCGTCTATATGTCTTGCTCATGGTTGCTTTGGCAATCTTCGAGCAGAAACGTCATGCGATTGGTATCAGATACTAAAAAATTTTCGGGGCTAGGTACAACAAAAGGGAGGCATAACCTCCCTTTTTTAACCGAAGACTGACATCACTGCACAAAAACGTGACGGAAATGCCTTTCTTTAGGCTATGACAACCCGAAGATTGCCTGCATCATGAAGAAGAAAATCACGGCCAGCAGTGCACCTGCTGGTAGGGTAACAACCCAAGATGCCACGATGTTTCTCACCACACCTAAGTTCAATGCGCCAATACCACGAGCAAAACCTACCCCGAGTACGGCACCAACTAGCGTTTGTGTCGTAGAGATTGGCAGGCCAGTACCGGATGCCAGAACCACGGTTGATGCGGTAGCTAGCTGCGCGGCGAAACCACGGCTTGGTGTCAGTTCCGTAATGCCCGTACCAACGGTCGCCATTACTTTATGACCAAGCGTTGCCAGACCCACCACGATGCCCGCGCCACCCAGTGGTAAAATCCACCATGCGATCTGCGTTTTCTCAGCGAGTTCACCCATGTTTTCTACCGTTGAAACGATAGCAGAAAGTGGGCCAATTGCATTGGCAACGTCGTTAGAACCATGGGCAAATGCCATCGCACACGCGGTGACCACCATCAGCAAGCTAAATACGCGCTCGACACCTTGGTAACCATTGGTTCCCGGTACATCGTCTTTGTATTTGCGGTTGATGTACACATAACCAAACATCATGATCAGTGCAGATATTGCGACTGAAACCATGACGGCTTCACCGGTTGTTAGGTGAAGACCAACATGCTTCAAGCCTTTTTTGATGGTGACCATGGCGATGATCAATGCCGTCAAAAACATGTAAACAGGGACAAAGCGTTTAGCGTTGATCAGCGGTTTGTCGGTATCAAAAATCAGACGTTGTGCACTGACAAAAATCACGTAAGCAAAAATGCCCGAGATCAACGGCGTGACAATCCAACTGCCTACAATACCTTGCACCGACGCCCAATCTACGGCTTCAGTACCGACAGATACGCAGGCGAAACCAATGATGGCACCAATGATAGAGTGAGTGGTTGAAACCGGCCAACCCATGAAGGAGGCGAGCAGTAGCCAAGTACCCGCGGCGAGTAGAGCCGCCATCATGCCGTAGACTAACACTTCAGGCTGACTGGCATATAAGGAGGTATCGATGACGCCTTTACGGATGGTGTCGGTCACTTCGCCACCGGCGAGATATGCGCCTGCAAACTCAAAAATCATCGCAATGATGATGGCTTGCTTAACGGTTAATGCTTTAGAGCCAACTGATGTACCCATGGCATTTGCGACGTCATTCGCGCCAATACCAATAGCCATCATGAAACCAAAAGCCGCGGCCACCAAAATAATGATGGTGCCGTAATTCGCTAGGATTTCCATTGTCTTACCTTGTTATTTGTTCGGTGAACGTTGCACTACGAACGAGAAAGCATAAGCTCAAGACGCGAGCCAACACGTTGTGCCTGATCGGCAATTTCGCCGACCCATTCAAGGATCTTGTACAGGAACATCACATCAACCGGGTTGTATTCACTCTCGATTGACATCAGTTGCTGACGTAGATGAATTTGCATCGTATCGGTGTCATCTTCGATGGCATCCAATTGATTGATCATCTCTTCCACTAGCGTAACTTCACGTCCTTTAAAGCCAGTTTCGAGCAATTCATCCAGTTCACTAATAACGCGGCGCGCCTGATCGGCGGCATCGAGACAACGCTGCACATACGCAACAAAGTCTGGGTAAAGAAGGGAAGGTACCTGAAGTTGTCGGCCGATAACGCGACCAGCAATGTCTTTGGAGAGGTTGGCTAGCTTGTCTTGCTGGGTGAGCAGATCAAGCATATCGGTGCGGTCTACAGGGAGGAAAAGACCACGAGGTAATTTGAGACGAATTTCGCGCTTCAAGACATCCGCTTCTTTTTCTAGCATCGAAATTTCGTGTCGCAAAGACTCTGCTGCCACCCAGTCACCTTTTTCGCACTCGGCAAAGAAGGGTACTAGCAAAGAGCAGCAGTCATTGACGCGGCTCACGTGACGTTGCAAAGGTTTTAATGGGCTCTTTGCGAATAGCCCCATGATTGTATTTACTGGCATAGCCGTATCTACCTATCAAGTCAGCATGGCGTGCAGACTAACTTTTACACAGTGGTGTACAAGCGGCGAATGTTAGCGCAATCACATTCTCATTGATACCGTTTCAGATCAATGAAAGTCACTTGCTCGAGTGTCCAATTACCCATATTCTTGGTTGGCTATTGGTTATAGGTACCTTTATGGAAACTGAGATAGAGTTAAAGTTTTTTGTCTCGTCGGACTTTTCGCGACAGATCCGAGACAAAATTGCTGATTTAAAGGTATTGCAGCAACGCCAGCGAAACCTCGGCAATATCTACTACGATACCCCTGATTTTTTGCTGCGCCAGCACGATATTGGTTTGCGGGTGAGACGATACGACGATGTATTTGTACAAACCCTGAAAACCGCCGGACGTGTTGTTGCAGGCCTTCACCAACGACCAGAATACAATGCGGAGCTTGATTCTCCCGTTCCCGATCTCTCGTTGATCCCAGCCGATGCTTGGCCTGAAGGGCTAGATATCGAGGCGCTTGGTGCCAACATTCATCCTCTCTTTTCGACCGATTTTGAACGCCAACAATGGTTACTTGCGATGCCCGACAGCAGTCAGGTAGAGCTCGCCTTTGATTGCGGTGATGTCACCACCACTGATGGCGGTTACGATCCTATCTGTGAGGTGGAGATTGAACTGAAATCAGGCCAAACGGATGCTTTGTTTGTATTAGCCCGAGAGCTTGCTGAAAACGGCGGACTGCGTCTGGGCAACTTGAGTAAAGCTGCGCGAGGCTATCGCCTTGCTACAGGTTATCAAGGCGACACCGTTAAACCGTTATCGATTGTAAAGGTGGTTGATGCAGAGTCGACCGAGCAAGCGTTTGTTACCGCCTTGGAACATGCGCTTGAGCATTGGCATTACCACGAGCAGATTTACGTCGAGCGGCCTGAGCCAGATGCCATTTTCGAGATGTGCAATGCAGTGGCATTGATCCGCCAAGCATTGGCACTGTATGGAGGTTTAATTCCTCGTCGCGCCAGTGCGTTGCTTCGTCAAGAACTGCAATGGCTTGAAGGTGAGCTGGAATGGATCAACGAAGCGCGCGCCATCGAGCGCTTGGTCGATGACAAAGGCTACTTCCTAAGAAAGCTGAACGTGCAGAAGCCGTTGTTGGCAAAATTGGGTGAAAGCTATGAAGCACTGCCGGAGCGCTCTGAAGTGCTCGAGTTGCTTCACTCTGCGCGCTACTGCAATTTGCTGCTTGATCTTAGCCGTTGGATTTTGACGCGTGGCTGGCAACCTTTTTTGGATGACAAAGCGCGCGAGAAATTGGCGGAGCCGATTCGAAGCTTTGCAAACCGTGCATTAACGACGTCTTGGAATGAGTTGTTAAGTGTCTTTTCGCTTGAGCATGAATTGGATCGTTTCGGTTACTTGGATCAACAACCGCGTCTGACGCGTAACTTGTTGTCGGGTTGCTGTGTTGCTGCACTTTATGATGCAGAAGATCGTGAAACATTCAGATTGCCTTGGTTGGATCTTCTTCAAGGGATTGACGATATTTTGTTGCTCGATCCTGTGCGTAAATTAGCAGAGCAGGAAGACTTCAGTGATGAAGACAAAGCGCAGATTGAGAAATGGTTGCGCCGCAAGGAAGAATCCTTGTCGCATGCCATGATGCAATCTCGTCAGATTGGATTAAATCTAGACCCTTACTGGGACGAGTAGGCTTTGCCTGAAACGTGATTTGGTCAAGAAGTCTAGACATCAAAAGTAGCGCCTGATGGCGCTATTTTTTTGTCTGCTCGTCAATGGATGAAGCCGGCGGGGCAGAAAGCGCCTCTAGGCGTTTTTCCATGGCTGACAACTGCGAGAGGATTTGGTCTTGTTGAACCAATAGCGTGTTCAAGGTTTCTCGCTGACGTTCAGCTTGTTCCTGCTCTTTCTTCTCTGGCTTGGTGATGTAAGACGCCACCAAGCCTGTCACCGCACCAAAAATAGCCACCCCACAAATGATCACCACGACAGATATCGCCCGCCCCACGGGCGTTACCGGATAATGATCGCCATACCCAACCGTAGAAATGGTGACAAACATCCACCAGATTGCATCAGTCAGACTCGTGATGTTGGCGTTTTCTGCCGGGCTTTCAAACGTAAAAATGGCGGCAGAGCCTGTCGAAATCAGCACAGTCATAAGCAGCAATATGCTGGCGAGTGTGGTTTCGTTTCGATTTTTGCTCATGTAGGTCAGTAATGGCTCGCTGACCTTAAGCAATCTGACCACCCTGAAGATTTGGAACACGCGGGCAAATCGAAGTGCTTCGACGACGGGAATACTGGCAAGTATGTCGATCCAGTGCGTTTTCAAATAATTGAGCTTGTTGTCACTTTTGAGAAAATGTACCGAGAGTTGGAGCAAGAAAATTAGACAAATCAGCGTATCGATGCCGAGCAGTAAGGTATAAAGGGGATCACTTTTGGGTAATAACAGAATGGTACTGACAACACACAATGAGACGAAAGAGAGCAGTAAGCTCAACAAGCTCATCGGATTAAGATCTAGGTTTTGTGTTTTGTCGTCAGTCATCGTTCAATTAATTACCTTTGCTGCCGTTAAAAGTAGAGCGAAAAGAAGGCTCGATGCCTCGTCGCTCTAGTGTATCGCAACCGATGTGATGCAATGATTAAGGAGTCACGTAGAATGTCCCAGATGATATTCAAGCCTTGGGAAAAGGCTGTCAGTAACATCAAACTCGTCCCTAAACTTGTGCTGCTGATGGTATTTAGTACCGTGTTGCTGATTGCAAAGCAACTGTGGGACGCCAATACATTTCGAGAGTCTGTTACCACGGTGACGGAAAAACAAAGCCACGGTCAGGCATTACGCAGTGCGGAACTTGCTAGCGTCCTCCTTGCGTTGCCGCAAGGAACCACATTGTTGGAAAACGTCGCCGACCGCGAAAATTCGACCAGCACCGATAATGAATATGTCTTTTTCGCTAACTCATCCACGGGTGAGGTTCTCGCGCACCCAACGATTCGTGACTTCAAGGGGTTAAACTTGTCACTCGAAAGCGGGCGTATGTTGGACGAGCAAATGCGTAATGCACAAAGCGACTTCACCTATCATCTGACAGGGCAAGAGCGTCATGGCTTTGTCGTTCCTGTTAAGGGCACGGATTGGCTAGCCATAGCATCGCAACCTGATTCTGCAGCAAATCAGTATTACCAAGCTTACCTTGTGCAAGTGGCTTGGCAAACCGCGCTGATGATTGTCGCGTTTATGGTGATTTTACTCGGCGGTTCTCGATTGATGCTCCGTCAGATTAACTACTTAATTGACTGTATTCGCGCTATGGCACAGCGAAATTTAAGCCAACCAGTAGTGATGGAATGTAACGATGAGTTTGGAGAGCTGGCCCGTGAACTCGAAAAAACGCGTGCTCAGTTAGCGAGTGTGATTAAAACGCAGCGAACGTCTTCCGAAGATCTGTCTTCTATGGCTGAAGTGATGAGCATCAGCATGGATGAAACACGAGAGTCGGCGAAAGAACAATTTGGTGAAATTGATCAGCTGGCATCGGCCATGAGCGAGATGACCTCTACGGTACAAGAAGTGGCAGGCCACGCTCGTGCAGCATCAAAAGCGACAGAAAACTCCCGCGCTCAGGCCGTCAGCGGTCAACAATACGTGAGCAACACCATCGGGACGATTAACAAGCTGTCTGACGATATTCGTGAATCGGCTCAAGTGGTCAATCAAGTCGAAGAGCGAGTGGAAAAAATCAGTTCTGTGGTGGTCACCATTCAAGGGATCTCAGAGCAAACGAACCTTCTGGCATTGAATGCGGCGATTGAAGCGGCACGTGCGGGTGAGCAAGGTCGAGGTTTTGCCGTGGTTGCGGATGAAGTGCGTAATCTTGCGCAAAGCACACAAAAAGCGACGGTTGAAATTCAGGAGATGATCAGCCAATTGCAATCCTCCGCTCAACAAGCCGTTGGCTTGATGGAACAGAGCGTGGTGGAGGCGGTTGAGAGTGTGGCGTCGGTGAGCAAAGCAGGGGATGAATTGAACCTGATTGTTGAGCAGATAGCGCAAATCAATGATATGAACTTCCAAATTGCTTCAGCGGCGGAACAGCAAGCATCCGTGACGGATGAAATGAACCTGAACCTGAACAATGTAAGAGAGCTGGTACAGGCGTCGGTGACCGTGGTGACGGAGTTGGCAGAAACCTCTGGCGACATACAAAATAATGCGGAAGCACTGGATTTGAAAATAAAAGAGTTTGCAGTCTAGTCTCTGCACGCGAATCAAGAAGCCCGCACCTTGTGTGGGCTTTTTTTATGATATTTTAATAACGCGACACTCAAACTTAGCTTCGAAAAACGAGGTTCTTGATAAGGTTTGGGGAGATCAGCGAGACAGTTAGCAAAGAAACCAAAATAGAATTTTTGATAGGAAAGTATCAGATGTCGTTGCCCATGGAACTGGAAACTTGCGCGGCACGCAGGTTAGAAGCACTTTTTGAGAATCAGCCGGAAAACCTTGCCCGTTGGCAGGGGGAATCGCGTGAAACGCTGACCCGCACGCTGGCGCTAAGCGATTTTATTGCTGAATCCATTCTGCATGACAACACCTTGCTGCCTTGGCTTGAGGAAAACCTGCCATCTGGCCTACGTGCGCCTCAGTACAGAAAACGACTCAAACTACAGCTTGAAACGCAGCAAGATGAGAACGGCTTGATGCGAGAATTACGTCGTTTTCGCCGACAGGAAATGACGTGGCTAGCGTGGCATGATTTCAATAACACCTTGTCATTAGATGACAGCCTGTCACACCTGTCTAAGCTGGCTGAAGCGTTGATCATGGAAGCCTATGGTTGGCTCTATCGTCATTGCTGCAGCGAGTGGGGAACACCTTGCGATGCAGAGGGTAACCCGCAGCCTATGTTGATCCTCGGGATGGGGAAACTCGGTGGCGGCGAGCTGAACTTTTCATCTGATATTGATCTTATTTTCACCTACCCAGAAAACGGCGAGACGCAGGGTGCGCGACGGAGTATCGCTAACGCCCAGTTCTTTACCCGTTTGGGACAGCGTTTGATCAAGGCGCTGGATCAACACACCTTTGATGGCTTCTGTTATCGCGTTGATATGCGTCTGCGTCCGTTTGGCGACAGCGGCCCATTGGTCATGAGCTTTGCTGCACTGGAAGACTACTACCAAGAACAAGGTCGGGATTGGGAACGTTACGCGATGATCAAAGCGCGTGTCATGGGCAAAGAGCAGTTTGATTGCTATCAAACCTTACGCCAAATGTTGCGTCCTTTTGTGTTCCGTCGTTATATCGATTTCAGCGCGATCCAATCACTACGCCGAATGAAAGCGATGATCCGCAGTGAAGTCCGTCGTCGTGGGCTCAGCAACAATATTAAGTTGGGGGCGGGCGGCATTCGTGAAATTGAATTCATCGCACAATCCTTTCAGCTGATCCGTGGCGGGCGAGATCCTATTCTTCGCCGACGTGGCCTGTTCTTTACCCTTTATGCGATTCGCGAACTGGGTTTGTTGCCTGAGCCAGAAGTGGATACGTTAGAAGCGTCTTATCGCTATCTGCGCCGTGTTGAGAACCTGCTGCAGGCGATTGACGATAAACAAACGCAAACCTTGCCGGATAGCCCTATCGATCAGTCACGTTTGGCGATCGCGATGGGCGAGCCTAGCTGGGACGATCTTTTGGCGGCAATTGGCAGCCACATGCAAGGCGTTCACACCGTCTTTGACGATCTTATCGGTGATGAAGAAGAAAGTGATGGTGAGAAGATCGCTGAAGATTTTATTGAGATTTGGGACGCTGCACGCGATCCGGAGCTGGTGGAGAAAATCCTTGTCGATATCTCTGCTAATCATGCCGCTGAAAAGGCGCAAGCCTTACTGAGCTTTAAAGAAGAATTGGCCAAACGAACACTAGGGCCTCGTGGTCGTGAAGTGATGACCCGTTTAATGCCGGTGGTTCTCAGCCAAATTGTCTGTCGCGAAGACAGCCTTGCGGTGCTTGAGCGTGTGTTGAAGCTGTTGGTGAGAATCGCCACCCGTACGACTTACCTTGAACTCCTTGATGAGCACCATGGTGCGATCACCCAATTAGTGCGCTTGTGCGGTGCTAGCCCAATGGTTGCCGATCAATTAGCGACCTATCCGATCCTGCTGGATGAGTTGCTTGATCTCCAGCATCTCTATAATCCGACACCGATCGATCAATACCGCAACGAGCTGTTTGATTTCTTGGCCCGTATTCCTGAAGAGGATATGGAGCAGCAAATGGAAATGATCCGCCAATATAAGCAGACCCAGTTACTGCGCATTGCCGCTGCAGATATCGCGGGTGTGTTGCCCGTGATGAAAGTGAGCGACCACTTAACCTATCTGGCTGAAGCCATTGTGGAAGCGGTGGTGAATCAAGCGTGGTATCAAATGGCGGAGAAATATGGGCAACCTACGCATTTGCTCGGTCGAGAGGGTCGCGGCTTTGCGGTGGTGGGTTACGGAAAAGTCGGTGGGATCGAACTCGGGTATGGTTCGGATCTGGACGTGGTTTTCTTGCATGATTGCCCTGACAATGTGTATACCGATGGCCCGAAAGAGATTGATGGTCGTCAGTTCTACCTGCGTCTGGCGCAGCGTATTGTTCACCTATTTTCTACGCGAACAGCCTCGGGCGTTTTGTACGAAATCGATACCCGACTTCGTCCATCTGGCGCGTCCGGCATGCTAGTGACGACGCTCGAATCGTTCCAAGAATACCAGAATACCGAAGCGTGGACGTGGGAGCACCAAGCCTTGGTACGTACGCGTTTGATCTATGGTGATGCAGCGTTGGGGCAGGGGTTTGCCAAAGTGCGTAAGCAAGTGCTCACCCAAGCGCGCGACATCGATAAATTAAGAAAAGATGTGGCAGAGATGCGGGTGAAAATGCGTGAGCATCTGGGGAGTAAAGAGAGCGGGAAGTTTCACGTTAAACAAGATCCTGGCGGGATCACTGACATTGAATTTCTCACGCAATTCTTGGTGCTTGCTAACAGCCATGAAGAATCGGCGTTAACCCGATGGAGTGACAATGCCCGTATCCTTGAAGACATGGCACAAGCTGGGATTTTGGCAACAGCCCAAGCACTTGCTCTTCGCGATGCTTATGTAGCAATGCGTGATGAGATTCATCGTCTCAACTTGTTGGATGCGTCTGTTGAAATCGCCAATGATCGTTTCTGTCATGAGCGTGAAGTGGTGCGTGATGCGTGGAAAGCATGGATGGAATAAATGCGCGCCCAATAGCCCGATAAGCCCGATAGCTAGACACAAAAAAAGCCAGCAGTGATGCTGGCTTTTTCGCGATCTTTGTCTGTGATGGAGAGTGTTAGTCGTAAAGCGACGGCTCACCTTCAGGACGGCTTTTGAAACGGCGATGCAACCACATGTATTGCTCAGGTGCTCGCATGATAGAGCGCTCTACAAATTTGTTGGTATAGATTGCAGCGGCTTCTTCATCGTCATACGGGAAGGCATCCATCGGCGGATCTAGGGTCAGTGTATACCCGGTACCGTTGCGATCACGCGTGATGGTAAATGTCATCACTTTCGCTTTGCCTGCAGAAGCAAGAAGGTGCGTCCCTGTTGTTGTACAGGCTTTCTCTACCGCAAAAAAGGGTGCCCATGCATAACGGTGGCGACCATAGTCATGGTCTGGTGCATACCAAAGGAGCTCACCCTTGCGCAGCTCTTTGACCATGCGTTTTACATCGCGGCGCTCAATGGCACCATTTTCACGGGTACGACCTCGGTATTGGAACCAGTCGTACACTGGGTTGGTATTTGGGCGATAAACGCCATAACCCGATGTGTGCACACCAAATGCGCGAGCACCTAATTCAAGGTTGAAGGAGTGAACCGCGACAATCAGCACACCGTCTTTATCGGCTTTAATTTCATCAAGCTGTTCAAAACCCACGAACTTCATGTGTTTTCTGATGCGCCACTTTGGCCAAAACCATGCCATACAGGTTTCAAAAAGTGCCAGCCCCATATGTTGAAAGTTCTCTTTCAACATCGCATTGCGTTCACCGCCCGTCATTTCAGGGAAGCAAAGTTGAAGGTTGCGATCGGCTATTTTGCGACGACTTTTGAAGAATTTCATGATCAGAAGACCAAGGTTCTGACCTAAAAAGCGCTGAACGCGATAAGGCAGCCAACTGATGAGAAACATCAAGCCAACCCCAATCCACGTATGCAGATACTTAGGATGTAGATAAGACCATTGGAATGTCGGTGCGTCGTGTGTTCGACTCATGGCGATTATGTGTTTCCTGACTCAGTCGATATACAGAAGAAACGCATTGTAACCTTAACGCTGACGATACCCAAGTAACCTGAAGACACAGTATTCAGAGAGTTTTTTTGGCTTGAAGGCTGGCAGAGCCGCGCGGTTAAGGCTGTGAATCCTTCATCTTGAGGTTACTCGGGTATATGGTAATATCGCCACGTTCCTTTGTCCGTGGAGAAAACGATGAAACTCACTTTGCCTGACTATCAGCAAGCCGATGTTCTGGTTGTTGGTGATGTAATGTTAGACCGCTACTGGTATGGCCCAACTGGCCGCATTTCACCTGAAGCGCCAGTTCCTGTGGTGCAAATCAATCAAACTGAAGAACGTCCAGGCGGCGCGGCGAACGTGGCAATGAACATTGCAGCGCTCGGCGGTAAAGCGCGACTGATTGGCCTTGTTGGTCAGGATGAACAAGCTCAGGTGCTGAACGACACCTTAAGTTCACTGAAAGTGGATTGTCATTTTGTGGGTTTGGCGGATTACCCGACTATCACGAAATTGCGCGTGATGAGCCGTAACCAACAACTTATCCGTCTGGATTTTGAAGAAAGCTTCCGTAACGTGGATGTGCAGCCGATCTTAGAGCGCATTGAAGCCGCGTTGCCGCAAACCAAAGCGATGATCTTGTCAGATTACGCGAAAGGTGCGCTAGAGAATGTTCAGCCAATGATCCAATTGGCGCGTAGCGCGGGTATCCCAACGCTGGTGGATCCGAAAGGCGCGGATTTTGAACGCTACCGCGGTGCAACGTTGTTAACACCGAACATGAGTGAATTTGAAACCGTTGTGGGTGCGTGTCTGTCTGAAGATGACATCATCGAAAAAGGCTTAGGGCTTATCCGTAAGTTTGAGTTCGATGCATTGCTTGTGACGCGCAGCGAACACGGCATGATGCTTCTGCAAGAAGGTCATGAACCACTGAACTTGCCTACACTCGCCAAAGAAGTGTATGACGTGACAGGTGCTGGCGATACCGTGATTTCTGTATTGGCATCATCGCTGGCTGCAGGTAAATCACTGGCTGAAGCGTGTGCGCTGGCTAACGCAGCGGCCGGTGTGGTTGTGGGCAAACTGGGTACCTCGACGCTTTCTACTATTGAGCTGACCGAAGCGGTACATGGTAGCCACCAATCGGGCTTTGGTGTTGTGACCGAAAACCAATTGATTGCAGCGGTTCAAATGGCAAAAGCACGTGGCGAGAAAGTCGTGATGACCAATGGTTGTTTCGATATTTTGCATGCAGGTCATGTGGCTTACCTGAACGAAGCGGCTAAATTGGGCGATCGCTTGATTGTTGCTGTGAACACGGATGAGTCTGTTCGCGGTCTCAAAGGCCCAGGTCGCCCTGTGAACCCAACGGATCGTCGTATGGCGGTGTTGGCGGGTTTGAGTGCGGTGGATTGGGTTGTGCCTTTCGGTGAAGAAACACCTCAGCGTTTGATCAGTGATGTGCTGCCAAGCTTGCTGGTAAAAGGTGGTGACTACAAACCGGATGAGATTGCAGGCGGCAAAGAAGTGATTGCGGCAGGTGGTGAAGTTCTAGTACTGAATTTTGAAGACGGTTGTTCAACCACTGAAATCATCAATTCAATCCTGAGCGGTCATAACTAACGGATTGCGTTTTGGCGTTAAGAATTAAAAAAGGCACCGCATCTGCGGTGCCTTTTTGTTTCTGTTTCAACGTAGGCTCTGTTTTCAGAAATCTACGTTTATCGATAAGTTGATCGATGTGTTGAGCGCTACGTTGAACGGTATGTTTTCAACGAAACGTTTGAACCAAATGCTTATTTCTTCTGAGTGATCAGACCGCTGTTGACTTCAACCAGATCGTTTTCGCTCAGTGTGCCAACCGCTTGGCGCAGTTGAAGAACACTGACGATGTAGTCGTAACGTGCATTCGACAAGTTGCGGTTTGCATCGTAAAGGCGACGCGTTGCATCCAAAACGTCAACAATGGTACGTGTGCCCACTTCGAAACCAGCTTCTGTCGCTTCCAACGCAGAGCGTTGTGAAACAACGGTTTGCTCATACGCACGAAGTGCGCCAATGCTAGCGTTGATGTTGTTGAAGAATGCGCGAACATCTTTCACTGTGGTGCGATAAGTGCCTTCAAGCTGCTCAGATGCGGCAACATAGTTGTACTGCGCTTCTTTTACACCAGCGGTGATCGAGCCACCTGAATAAAGTGGCATCGCAAAGTTAATGCCACCAGACAACTGATTGTTGCTTGCATCACGCGTTGAGTTTGACTTGTTGTTTTGGTCGGTGTAACCGTAACCTACATCTAGTGTCAAAGATGGCATGTGACCGGATTCAGCCAAGCTGATGCGCTCTTTCGCTGCATCGCGAGAGATACGTTGTGCCAACAAGCTCAAGTTAGTCTCTTCTGCTTGTTGAACCAGCGCTTCTGGCGTTTGGTCAGGGCGTGTTGCCGAGAACGATTTGGTATTCAACACATTGAGTGATTCATGGCGCTGACCTGTGATTGCACGCAGCTCTTCGTAGCTGTTGCTCACTGAGTTCTCTGACAGGATTTCTTGCGCCAGTACTGAGTCAAACTGCGCTTGCGCATCATGGACATCAGTAATGGCTGACAAACCCACTTCAAAGCGCTGCTTGGTTTGTTCTAGCTGACGACCAACCGCGGCTTTTTCTGCACGAACAAACGTCAGGTCATCAATCGCACGCAACACGTTGAAGTAAGCTTGCGACACACGAAGGATAAGCCCTTGTTGCTCAACGGCGTAAACTGCGTCTGCTTGACGGGCAGTGATTTCAGCGATGTCTAAATTGATCCAGCTATTTTGGTCAAACAGCTCTTGGCTCAAATCCACACCTGCAGTTAGCGTGTCTGTATCGAAGAAAGGACCGTTAGAGCCTTCGTCACTGTTTCGGATAAGGTTGTAGCCAGCTGATAGATTGATTTGAGGCAGAAGCGTACCGCGATTTGTATCAACAGCCGCGAAGGCTGCATCGCGTGTTGCTGCTGATTGCAGCAATTGCGGATCGCTTTGTTTTGCCTGCTCGTACACTTGGATCAAGTCATCTGCGCTAGCCATAGAAGCAGCTGTACTCAGCGCTACTCCGATGAAATAGGGAAGCAATTTCTTCATAAAGGTAATCCCTGAACTTTTCGTTGTTATATAAATTGCCAAAAGGTAATCGGCCTAGTGTAAACCATGCTCGCTTACTTGAAACTGACAATATGAGGATTTATTAAGAAAAATTGGTCGTAAAAGCATCGAAACCTAGACCTCATTCAAATATTTCTGCAATCCATACCAAAAAAGTGAAGGTTTAGGATTGCGGGCACGTATTTGTGAGACTTATCATTTGCAACCCGCTCGGAGGCCATGATGGGACAAAACGTGTCACAAAATATGCACCCCAATCAGTTTGGTGAAGATGACGTCGAGATTGAACGTTCTGACGTTGTCTATAATGGTTACTTTAAGATGGTAAAATATCGCTTCCGTCATCGCCTGTTTGCGGGTGGTTGGAGTGAGACCATTGAGCGTGAACTTTTCGAGCGAGGGCATGCGGTGGCAATGCTCCCTTATGATCCTGTTAGTGACAAGGTCGTATTGGTCGAGCAGATCCGCATAGGTGCCATGGCTGCGAGCCCATCGCCTTGGCAGTTGGAAATTGTCGCGGGTATTATCGATAAAGATGAGACACCAGATGCGGTTGCTGTTCGTGAAGCCGAAGAAGAGGCTGGGCTTTCAGTGAATGAACTGGTGCCAATGACCAGTTACCTGTCTAGCTCTGGCGGCTGTTCAGAACGCATTCATTTGTATTTGGGCATTGTTGATGCCAGTCGTGCCGAAGGTATTCACGGCTTGCCTGAAGAAGGTGAAGATATTCTGGTTCACCTTGTGCCGCGCACGACCGCAATGCAATGGGTTGAAGAAGGCAAAATTGAAAACGCGGCGTCGATCATCGCGTTACAGTGGTTAGCATTAAATTTAAAGAAATGGCGTGAAGATTGAGTAGTACATTCATCTGACCGCTTGCGGGAAGAAATATGTTGAGACGAGGGTATCATGTTGATCTATCAGCTTTGATGCGAATGTACGAAACCAATTATGCCAAGTTGCTGCGACTGATGCCCCGTCAGGATGATGTCGGTGAGTTCTGTGTGTATGACATACAGGGAAATGAATTCCAATTAGATGTGGTTGAGTCGACACGTTACACCACCTTATTGGATATTTGGCAGCGGGGAGAGATCCCTCATTATTTGAGACCTCGGCTCACGGTTCGGATGTATCACGATGCACGAGTCGCTGAAGTGTGTACTAGTCAGCAGATTTCTCGAATTCAGCCGAGTTATGATTATCCGAATCCACGAATGCACCAGCGTAATGAGAAACATCAGATTAATGCGTTTCTCTCCGACTGGTTGGGACATTGTTTGCGAAACGGAATAGCAAAACACAATATTATTTATTAGTTTGACGCGTTAACATGTCGACGCGTATTTACCATCAGGATTTTCAAGACGTTGCGGACTTGCCATCAACCTAGCCAACACAGCCAGACCGTCCGGTTGTTGCAAATTACAGATACCCACCTTTTTGCCGACCCTTATGGCTGTTTGCTGGGGGTGAGTACGGCTGCGAGTTATCATGCCGTGGTGGCAGAGATCCAAGCTCAAAACGTTGAATTTGACGCGATTATCGCGACGGGTGATTTGTCTCAAGATCACACTGAAGAATCTTATCAACGCTTTGTGGACGGTATATCGCCTTGGTCTCAACCTTGCTATTGGCTGCCGGGCAATCACGACTATCAGGCAGAAATGCAAAAAGTCTTGGCACAGTCGACACTCGTACGCTGCGACCATGTATTGATTGGTGAAGATTGGCAATTGGTGATGTTGGACAGCCAAGTAAAAGGCGTTCCTCATGGTCGTTTGTCGCCCGAGCAATTGTCAATGTTGGATACGGCGCTGTCGGCTAACCCCGACCGTTACACCTTAGTGTTGTTGCACCATCATCCGCTCCCTGCGGGCAGTGCATGGCTTGATCAGCATCAGCTTCACAACCAAGAAGACTTCTGGAACTTGGTTGCGAGACACAATAACGTGAAAGGGGTGGTATGTGGACATATCCATCAAGCGTTGGATGTTCACCACAATGGATGTCGTGTGATGGCTGCGCCATCAACGTGTATTCAATTCTTGCCTGATTCTGATGATTTTGCTCTCGATTCAACCAATCCAGGATGGCGAGAAATTTCGTTGCATCATGATGGCACGATAAGTTCCACAATCGGACGCTTGGACGGCAGCGAATTTCAACCTGACATGAATTCGTCAGGTTACTAAAGATGCCGTCTTTACTGCTTTATATCCACGGTTTTAATAGTTCTCCCTTGTCAGCAAAAGCGCAGCAAATGAAGGCTTGGTGCGGCGCTCACCGACCTGACATAAAGCTGGAAGTTCCCCGCCTTGCCTGTTACCCTGCCGACGCTGCGAGCCAGCTAGAGCAGCTTGTTGAGCACTATAAAGGTGACTATCGTATCGGTTTGGTAGGTAGTTCTTTAGGGGGATATCTCTCAACATGGCTCAATAGCAAATATGGCTTTCGAGCTGCATTGGTTAACCCTGCTGTGAAACCGTATGCGCTGCTGGCAGATTACCTTGGCCCGCAACAAAATCCGTATACCGGTGAACAGTATTTGCTAGAACCTCATCATATGGATGAGCTCAAAGCGCTGGATACAGAGTTCATTACACATCCCAATTCAATTTGGCTGTTACAGCAGGAAGGCGATGAAGTGCTTGATTACAGGCAAGCCGTCTCCAAGTATCTGGGGTGTAAGCAAACTGTTGAAGCGGGCGGCGATCACGCTTTCGTCGGCTTTAATAGATATCCCGCTGAGATTATTCAATTCTTAGGACTGTGACTGTAACTCACAGAATGATCGCACCAGCTGTGTCATTATTTGACAAGCTAGCGAACCTTCACAGACCATGTGACAAAATTTAGAAACCAATCATCTATGACAGATCAAGTTTATAACGCTGGATCCATTGAAGTTCTCAATGGTCTTGAACCGGTACGTCGTCGTCCCGGTATGTATACAGACACGACTCGCCCCAATCACCTCGGACAAGAAGTTATCGATAACAGTGTCGATGAGGCATTGGCGGGGCATGCACGTAAGGTTGAAGTTATTCTCCATGCTGATCAATCGCTTGAAGTGATTGATGACGGTCGAGGCATGCCCGTTGATATTCACCCTGAAGAAGGGGTGTCGGGCGTCGAACTGATCATGTGTAAACTGCACGCGGGTGGTAAGTTCTCGAACAACAACTATCAATTTAGTGGTGGTTTGCACGGTGTGGGCATTTCCGTGGTGAATGCGCTATCGAACCGTGTAGAAGTCTCTGTCAAACGCGATGGTCAGGTATATGAAATTGCCTTTGAACATGGTGACAAAGTCCAAGACTTAACTGTTACAGGCACGTGTGGACGCAGAGCGAAAGGCACGCGTGTACATTTCTGGCCTGAAGCTAAGTACTTCGATTCTCCGAAATTCTCCGTTTCTCGTCTGAAAAGCAACCTCAAAGCTAAAGCCGTATTGTGCCCAGGCTTAGAGATTGTTTTCACGGACAAAAACACCAATGAAACCATTAAGTGGTGTTACGACAGTGGCCTAAAAGACTATCTCGCTGAAGGCGTGAAAGGCTATGAACTGTTGCCGGCAGAACCGTTTACGGGCGACTTCAACGCACCGCATGAAGCGGCAGACTGGGCCGTTATTTGGTTACCAGAAGGCGGCGAGCTCGTTACTGAAAGCTACGTTAATTTGATCCCGACTGCACAAGGCGGTACGCACGTTAATGGTTTGCGACAAGGTCTTCTTGACGCAATGCGTGAGTTCTGTGAATTCCGCAACCTGTTGCCTCGTGGTGTGAAGCTGACTGCTGATGATGTATGGGAGCGCTGTGCCTATGTGCTTTCGGTGAAAATGCAGGATCCCCAATTTGCAGGCCAAACTAAAGAGCGTTTGTCTTCTCGTCAGTGCGCCGCGTTTGTTTCTGGTGTGGTGAAAGACTCCTTCAGCTTATGGTTGAACGAGCGCCCTCAAGTGGCAGAGCAGTTAGCCGAAGTATGTATTGCTAACGCCCATAAGCGTATGCGCGCTGCTAAGAAAGTTGTGCGTAAAAAAGTCGCTTCTGGCCCAGCCTTACCGGGTAAGTTGACGGATTGCTCCATGCAAGATCTGGCGCGTACCGAACTCTTCCTCGTGGAAGGTGATTCGGCAGGTGGCTCAGCCAAACAAGCGCGTGATCGTGAGTTCCAAGCCATCATGCCGCTGCGCGGTAAGATCCTAAATACGTGGGAAGTGTCTGCCGATCAGGTGCTTGCTTCACAAGAAGTTCATGACATTTCTGTCGCGCTCGGTATTGACCCTGATAATGATGATTTAACGGGGCTTCGCTACGGCAAGGTTTGTATCCTTGCGGATGCGGACTCGGATGGTCTTCACATCGCGACCTTACTTTGTGCACTGTTTGTTAAGCATTTCCATGCGCTGGTTAAAGCCGGTCACGTTTACGTGGCAATGCCGCCTCTTTATCGTATCGACTGCGGCAAGGAAGTGTTTTATGCCCTTGATGACGCAGAGAAAGCGGGCATCTTAGAAAGCTTGAGCAAGAAGCGCGCGAAAATTGATGTCCAGCGATTCAAAGGTCTGGGTGAAATGAACCCGCTGCAATTGCGTGAAACGACCATGGATCCAAACACTCGCCGATTGGTGCAGCTCACCATTGACGATCAAGAAGAAACGGATCGCATGATGGACATGCTTCTTGGTAAGAAACGCGCTGAAGATCGTCGCCACTGGTTGCAAGACAAAGGCGACAAAGCCGAACTGGCAGATATTTAATTAGAGTTTAGAATCGGACGTTTTCAATGACTGATATCACTTATGACGGTGTCGAGCAGCTTCCACTTAGGAAGTTCACCGAGGATGCATACCTCAACTACTCGATGTACGTCATCATGGACCGTGCGTTGCCATTTATTGGTGACGGTCTAAAACCGGTACAGCGCCGCATTATCTATGCCATGTCAGAGCTAGGTCTGTCGGCGACCGCTAAGTATAAAAAATCTGCCCGTACTGTGGGCGACGTGTTGGGCAAATACCACCCACACGGTGATTCGGCGTGTTATGAAGCCATGGTATTGATGGCTCAGCCTTTCTCTTACCGCTATCCATTGGTTGATGGACAGGGTAACTGGGGTGCGCCGGATGATCCGAAATCCTTTGCAGCGATGCGTTATACCGAATCTCGTTTGTCGCGCTTCTCAGAGGTTCTGCTGAGTGAGCTAGGGCAAGGCACTGTCGATTGGCTGCCAAACTTTGATGGCACCATGAAAGAGCCAAAAACCATGCCTGCACGCTTGCCACACATTCTGTTGAATGGTGTGACGGGTATCGCGGTCGGCATGGCGACGGACATTCCGCCGCATAATGCTCGTGAAATTGCCAATGCTGTTGTGGCACTGATTGATTCACCGAAATTGGATTTGGACGGTATTCTCGAGCACGTAAAAGGGCCGGACTATCCAACGGAAGCGGAGATCATTACGCCGCACGTTGAATTGAAGAAGATGTACCGCGAAGGCCGTGGCTCGGTGAAGATGCGTGCTGTTTGGCACAAAGACAATGGCGACATTGTCATTACCTCGTTACCGCATCAGGTGTCTGGCGCAAAACTGCTTGAGCAAATCGCAAACCAGATGCGTGCGAAGAAACTACCGATGGTGGACGATCTTCGTGACGAATCGGATCATGAGAACCCAACGCGCATCGTGATCGTGCCGCGCTCAAACCGTGTCGATTGCGATCAGCTGATGAATCACCTGTTCGCTTCTACCGATCTTGAGCGTAGCTACCGCGCTAACTTGAACATGATTGGCCTTGATGGCCGACCTCAAGTGAAAGGCTTGCTGCAGATCCTCACTGAGTGGCTGGAGTTCCGTCGTAACACAGTGACGCGTCGCTTGCAGTACCGCTTGGATAAAGTGCTTGCTCGCTTGCACATCCTTGAAGGTTTGTTGGCTGCGTATCTCAATATCGATGAAGTGATTGAGATCATCCGCACTGAGGACGAGCCAAAGAAAGAATTGATGGCGCGCTTTGACCTGAGTGAAAAGCAGGCCGAAGCCATCCTTGAAATCAAACTTCGTCAATTAGCGAAGTTAGAAGAATTTAAGATCCGTGGTGAGCAAGACGAACTGAATAAAGAACGTGAGTACCTTGAGAAGTTGCTGGGTTCTGAGCGTCGTCTTAACACGCTACTGAAAAAAGAAATCATCGCAGATGCGGAGAAATACGGTGATGATCGTCGTTCACCATTGGTAGAGCGCGCTGAAGCGAAAGCCATGACAGAACGCGATTTGATGCCAAGTGAGCCGATCACTGTTGTGCTGTCAGAAAAAGGCTGGATTCGCCATGCGAAAGGCCATGACGTTGACGCGAGCACACTGAGCTACAAGTCTGGCGATAACTTCTTAGCATCAGCCCGAGGAAAGAGCAGTCAACCTGCGGTATTCATCGGAACAGATGGACGTAGTTATGCGCTGGAATCGCACTCTATGCCGTCTGCGCGAAGCCAAGGTGAGCCGATCACTGGCCGCTTGAATATCACGGCAGGAACAACCATTCGTCATGTATTGATGGGTGAGAACGACCACCTGATGCTCATGGCGTCAGATGCGGGTTATGGTTTTGTGTGTAAGCATGACGACCTGCTGTCGAAGAACCGCAGTGGTAAAGCCTTGTTAAGCCTGCCTCAAGCGTCAGAAGTGATGCCGCCGCAAAAAGTCAGCGACATTGAAAGTGACGATATTCTCGCGATTACCAATGAAGGCCGTATGTTGGTCTTCCCGGTAAAAGAGCTGCCGCAACTGGGTAAAGGTAAAGGGAATAAGATCATCAACATTCCTGCTGCCCGAGCGAAAACGCGTGAAGAACTGTTGGCACAGCTGTGTGTGATCCCACAAGGCTCAACCGTGACCTTGCATGCAGGTAAGCGTAAATTATCGCTTAAGCCGACTGACATTGATAACTTCCGTGGTGAGCGTGGCAGACGCGGTGCAATGCTGCCTCGTGGATTACAACGTGTCACAACGATTGAAATCGAATCGCCAAATGCGGCAGAGCCTTCGGAAACACCGGAAGCATAATCACAATCAGCACTCGAAACCCTCCAATCGGAGGGTTTTTTATCGGCTTTTGGTGACGTTTTATCGTTCGATGGGTGAATTTTGCCGATGGATAAGTATACTAGTCGCCAATGTGTTTTAGCTTACACCTGTACGCTGTAATTCTTCCGCCAGGTTGAATAGGGCTCACAGGGATGTTTTCCTACCCCCGATAGCGGGTGTCAGGCATTAGGAGAGAAGAATGTACTTTATACTGCGACTGTTGGCGGTTGCCTTGTTTGCGATTGTCATCTTTGTGTTCGGTTGTGGTTACTGCCTGTTAAGTCCAAGAAACCCAGAGAATGTTTACACCATTGGTCGCTGGTTCGGCAAACTCTCTAGTTTGTTTGGTATTAAGCTGAATCTACGCCAAACCGATGCCTCTAAAGAGGTGGGTACGTGCGTGTATATTGCTAACCACCAGAGCAACTGGGACTTGGTGACCGTTTCTAACGCTGTGCGCCCACGTGCTGTGACTGTAGGTAAAAAGAGTCTTACCTATATTCCAATCTTTGGTGCGATTTATTGGTTAACCGGTAACATATTGATCGATCGTAATAATCGCAGCAAAGCGATGGGTACGATTGGTCAGGTTGTTGACCAAATCAAAGAAAATAACGTGTCAGTGTGGCTATTCCCTGAAGGTACACGCTCTCGTGGCCGCGGTTTGCTGCCATTTAAAACCGGCGCATTTCACGCAGCCATCGCCGCTGGCGTGCCGATTGTTCCTATCGTGTGTAGCTCAACCCGAGATCTGAGTGCGTCACGCGGTGACAATGGCCATGTGATTGTGGAAATTATGGATCCGATATCTACGGAAGGCATCACTAAAGAGCAAGTGCGTGAATTGGCTTCTCGTTGTCACGACGTGATGGAAGAAAAGTTGGCGCAGCTTGATGCTGAAGTGGCTGAGCTAAATAAAAAAGCATAAACTTCCGCTCACGCTGAACAAAAGGATACGCCGATGCGTATCCTTTTTTAGTTTTTACGCAAAATACCAAAGCCACCTGAATCTGGCATTTAGAGGTTGTTTGGGTACAGTCGAGTGAGAGAAGTTAAGCACTATGCTGAAAAATCAGGTTGTTTTAGTCACTGAAAGCGGTGAAGTCACTGGGCTTGCTGAAAAAATGGTAGCGCATCAACAAGGTCTGCTTCATTTGGCGTTTTCTGTGATGATTTATCGAGAAACGGCGACTGGCCGTGAGTATTTGCTTCAACAACGAGCAGAGCATAAATATCACAGTGGTGGATTGTGGACTAACACGTGTTGTTCTCACCCTATGCAGGGGGAATCCTTCGAAGCGGCCGCGACACGTCGTTTGAATGAAGAACTCGGTATTGTTGCGCCCCTGCAATATCAAATGGGGGTGACGTTTTGCTATCGCGCGGCTTTGGATAACGATCTGACTGAGCACGAGCTTGATCAGATTATTTTATGCGAAGTTGACGACGTTGAACTTGTGCCAAACCCTGATGAAATTATGGATTGGCGCTGGTGGCCTGAGCAAGAAATGAATACGGCAATGGCAGCAAGCCCTGAACACTTCACCGCTTGGTTTGCGCAAGTCGTCGGGCATGTGGAAGGTCAATTGGCGAGTTAAGCTTTGTGGGTTCTCTCCATCAAACAGAAAAAAAGCGGCATTAGCCGCTTTTTTTGATTCTATTCGCTGTGATGCGAAAAGTGATGTCGACTATTTACGAACCGCGATGGCTTCGATTTCGATACCAACATCTTTTGGAAGACGTGCCACTTCCACGCAAGAGCGCGCAGGGTAGTGCTCAACATTGTGCTCATCGAAAAACTTGCCGTAAACCTCGTTAACAGTACCAAAATCGTTAAGATCTTTAACGAATACTGTCATTTTCACGATGTCGGTGACGGTTAGGCCAGATGACTCAACAACCGCTTTCACATTTTCAAGTGACTGACGTGCTTGCACCGCGATATCTGGAGACACTTCGCCCGTGACTGGGTTAACTGGGATCTGACCAGACGTCAGTACCATGTTGCCAAGATCAACACCTTGAATGTAAGGGCCAATTGCTGCTGGAGCATGTTCAGTGTGAAGCACTTTAGTCATTACCAATCCTTAATTAAACATTTGGTACGGAAACAGGGTAGTCGCCTAGTCTGCATCTTGGGAGGAGATAGGTAAACCTGCTAAATCACATTTTACATCCGTTGTGCTCTTTGGTGCGCATCAGGAGCAAGAAAAAGCCGACAGTTGTCGTCGGCTTCTTATGTGCGCTATACCGTGGCGATGGATTTATCGCCGAAAGCTCTGGCTTTACAGTAATAGCAATTCAGGTTTAGTGGCGCTCTGTCATGATTTCTCGTGAGAACACTTTCTCGCAGTACTTACACTTCAAGTGGATATCATCCGCTTTATTGACCACATTGAAGCTGCTTTCAACCGCGTGCTCGTCGTGTGTAATACAGTTGGTATTCGGGCAACGGTAAACGCCAATAATGGTTTGAGGGAGAGTAAGAGGAAGCTTTGCGACCACCTCGTAGTTCTCAATTTGATTCACTGTCGCGTTCGGTGCATAGAGTGCCAATTGTTGTGCTTGCTCTTCACTGACAAAGATATTTTCGATCTTGATAATGTCTTTTGCACCTAGCGCAGAAGACGGCAGGTTTAACCCCACCGTGATGCGTTCGTTGGTTTTATGCAGCTTGAACAATTTCATCACTTTAAAGCCGACATTGGCAGGAATGTGGTCGATCACGGTGCCGTTCTTGATGGCTTCAACCTGCAGTTTGTTTTGTTTTCCCATGTCCTTTGCTCCTGCCTTAAATCTCTTCGTTCATAACCAATGCGAGTAGTGCCTGACGTGCATACACACCATTCTCAGCCTGCTGGAAGTAGTAGGCGTATGGCGTTTTATCGACAGCGACAGTGATTTCATCAACGCGCGGCAGTGGATGAAGCACTTTTAGGTTATCGCGGGCATGTTCCAAAGCGGGCGTATCAAGAATAAAGGCGGCTTTGATGTGCGCATATTCAGACTCGTCAAAGCGCTCTTTTTGAACGCGAGTCATGTACAAAATATCAAGCTCTGGCACGACGTCTTCAATGCTGCCATGCAAGCTGTAAGGGATCCCTGAATCGTCGAGCTCTTCCAGAATATAGTCTGGCATTGCAAGGGCGTCTGGCGCGATGAAGTAGAAGCGGTTGTTATCGAACTTCGATAGCGCCTGCGTCAATGAATGCACAGTGCGGCCGTATTTCAGATCGCCGACCATGGCAATATTGAGATTGTCCAGACGACCCTGGGTTTCAAAAATGCTGAACAAGTCTAGCAAGGTTTGCGTTGGGTGCTGGTTGGCACCGTCGCCGCCATTAATAACAGGAACACCTTTAGAGAATTCAGATGCGAGTCGCGCTGCGCCTTCTTTAGGGTGGCGCATCACAAAGGCATCGACGTAAGAAGAAATGACCTGAACCGAATCAGACAGGGTTTCTCCTTTTTTGCCTGATGACGTGTTACCTGCATCAGGGAAACCGATCACTGTGCCACCAAGGCGTTGAACGGCGGTTTCGAAGGATAAGCGTGTTCTCGTCGAGGCTTCAAAGAAGCAACTGGCTACCACTTTGTTTTTCAGCAATGTCGGATTTGGCTCAGCTTTTAGTTTGCCGGCCGCATCGACGATGATTTCCAATTCTTCGCGGGACAACTCCGGGATGGAGATAATGTGTTTGTTGTACAGCGAGGTCGCCATGTTTTTCTTCCCTCAATGGTTGCGCATCATGCTTGTTTGGGTAAAACCCTGAGCGTGATAATGCTCGGTGGTACAATTTTTAGTCAAAAAAAAGCCTCCCGATCAGGAGGCTTTTTTTGAAAATAGATGAAAAATAAAATAGGAGGCCATTGCCGCAGTTGGGCAGTGTTTAGCAATAAATTGTGTCGCTAAATGTGGCATTCCGATTCGATTTTCTGACAAATTGCGGAGAATTATACGCCCATTTTTTGCGGGTGCAAGGGCGAGGAAGTAAAGCTGCCACAACAGAACGGCCGAACCTCATTGAGTGCTCTGACGATAGCATTCATGCCAACAAAAAAGCCGCTGCAGTGGCAGCGGCCATATAAAGGAGGCTAGATAGCGATTAGTCGCCCAGAGTGGCAACCAGCACGGCTTTGATGGTGTGCATGCGATTCTCCGCTTCATCAAACACGATGGAGTAGTCTGATTCAAAGACATCATCGGTGACTTCCAAGCCATTCATGCCATATTTCTCAGCCACTTCCGCACCAATGGTGGTTTGGTCATTGTGGAAGGCTGGTAGGCAGTGCATGAACTTCACGTGTGGATTCCCCGTGGCTTTGACCACGTCCATATTCACTTGATAGGGCTTCATCAGCGCGACACGTTCATCCCATGCATCTTTAGATTCGCCCATGGAGACCCAAACATCGGTATAAAGGAAGTCACAGCCTTTAACACCTTCTTCGACATTTTCAGTCAGCGTGATCTGTGCGCCCGTTGATTTCGCAATGGACTGACATTGTTCCACGAGGCCTTCTTCTGGCCAAAACTGCTTAGGTGCCACCAAGCGAATATCCATGCCCATTTTAGCTGCGCCAACCATGAGTGAATTGCCCATGTTGTTACGTGCATCGCCAAGGTAGGCGAACTTAATGTCATGGAGCTGTTTGCCGCGTCCATACTCTTGCATGGTCAGGAAATCGGCGAGAATTTGTGTTGGGTGGAATTCGTCAGTGAGGCCATTCCAAACAGGAACGCCCGCGAACTGGCCGAGTTCTTCAACGATATCTTGTCCAAATCCTCGATATTGAATGCCATCGTACATTCTACCCAGCACGCGGGCGGTATCTTTCATCGATTCTTTATTGCCAATCTGAGAGCCTGACGGGCCAAGGTAAGTGACTTGCGCGCCTTGATCGAATGCTGCGACTTCAAATGCACAGCGAGTCCGTGTGGAGGCTTTTTCGAAAATTAATGCGATGTTTTTGCCTTTCAAACGAGGCTGCTCGTAACCATTGTATTTGGCTTTTTTCAGATCGGCAGACAGTGACAACAGGTGTTCGATTTCGCGAGGTGTGAAATCTAATAGCTTCAGAAAATTCCGGTGGCGAAGATTAAAAGCCATAAATGAGTTCCCTTCAAAATCTTGTGTACAACTGAATAGTAGAATCATCCTCTACTATGATAATAGTCACGATTTTCACTCAAATATGATTAAGAATGCAACCCCTGTGAATAAATAATTATTTGTTGTGGATCTCTATTCATTAAAAAGGCCACCTTGAATGGTGGCCTTGATGGGTGTTATCAACAGAGTGGGGGTTGCGATGGTTACACGCCGTCGCGTTCGATAGGGCAGCTCATGCAGCGTGCGCCGCCGCGTCCTCTTCCGAGTTGGTCGCCAGGAATAGGAAGAACCGTGATACCCGCTTTGTCATATTTCTCATTGGTGTAGACATTGCCTTCGTAGCCAATGACAACACCAGGACGTACCGTGAGTACATTATTGGCATCATTCCATTGCTCACGTTCTGCTTCGAAGCTATCACCACCCGTGGTAATGATATTGAGTTGTGGCAGATCGAGGGCTTTTTCAATCGCATGGAGGAAGTAGTCCGTCTCTTTGACTTCAACGTCGCCATTGCCTTTGTTGATGAGGCGCCAAGACTGAAGATCTTTGCGCATGACCTGCGGATAGACAGAAAAGGTATCGATGTCCATATGGGTCATGACCGTGTCTAAGTGCATGCATGAGCGATGCTTAGGCAGATTGATTGCAATTACTTCTTTGGCCTGTCCGTGTTTGAACAGGTTTCTTGCCAGCGCTTCAACACCTTGTGGGGTGGTGCGCTCTGACATGCCGACCAAGACCGCGCCATTACCGATAACCAATACGTCGCCACCTTCTACCATGGCATTGTCATAGTCACGTTGCTCAGCGCCAAGGTAGGTAAGGAAATCTGCACCCGCAAAGGTCGGGTGCCAGCGGTAAATGGCGCGAAGGTGGTTAGTTTCACGCTGGCGAGCAGGCTTCGCCATCGGGTTTAGCGATACGCCACCGTAAATCCAGCATGAGGTATCACGGGTAAACAGGTGATTGGGCAGTGGGTCGATAATAAAATCGGTGCGTTCGTGCATGGCTTGCATCATGGAAGACGATTGCACGGGGAAATCAATGTAGCTCAGGCCGCCTAAAAGAATATGCGCCAATTCTTCATTGCTCAGTTCATTGAGGTACTTGCGCACATCGCCCGCAAATTGGTAGCCGAGACGGTATTCGCCTATCTGCACATCAAGCAGCCACGTTTTGGCTTCAGGGATCGCTAAGGTTTCTGCAAGAAGATCGTGTAGCAGCAAGACTTCAACATCTTGGTCACGCAATGTCTGTGCAAATTGGTCGTGCTCTTCTCCTGCACGCTCAACCGCTAACACATCATCAAATAGCAGTTCTTTATAGTTTGATGGTGTGAGGTGGTTAAGAGCTCGCTCTGGTCGATGCAGCAATACGCGCTTTAATTGACCGACTTCAGAACCCACATATAACTGACTCATTATCGTCTCTCTCTTGAATTTTTATTAGACCCGCCTGTTGGTTACCACGCTCGCCTTTTACTCGGTTTTATGGGGGAAACCTGAGATTTTTTGGTGATAGCATGATGTACGCAACAACGAGGAAATAGGGAGATTAAGCGACAGAATTCTGTAATAGGGGCGCTTGATAGCAAAGACGCCTGAAAACATGTCGTAAATCCATTTATCTAAACAGTGGCATGGGTGGGGTAGCGCGAGCGCTATACCTCAATGATCCCAATAAATGCTCACGTTCAATTGTGCTTATCTATGCGATAGAAATGCACACTATTCCATAATTCGGGGTTTTCTTGGCGCAAGATGAGGTGAAACCTAGGTATATCCAGCATCTTGTATGGTTATGACCCCGTTCTCAAATAATGACAACCTTGTAGGTTAAGGTCAATTTTACTTTTAGTTAACATGTGTCGGGTGCGATCTTTTTCGCGATAAATCCGATCACTTGGCGTCTTGGTATTGGTATCAATTGAACGTGGCAAACCAAGCCAATCCATGCGATAGTGCCTCGGTTATTATTTCAGTCTGGAGTTATCCAATGTCTTACGCTGACATTATTGAAGAACAAAAAGCGGAAACCCGCGAAATCATTGCTGCGCTGCTAGATGATGGTAGCGATCCAGATGCGCTTTACACGATTGAACACCACTTTTCGGCGGATAGCTTTGCGGAGCTAGAAGGCGCTGCAGTGGAAGCGTTCAAACTGGGTTATGAAGTGCTGGATGCGGAAGAGCTTGAGCTGGATGACGGTTCAACAGTGATTTGTTTTGATGCGGTAATGGAATCTGCGCTTGACGCTGATCGTATCGATAAGCAAGTAGAAGCGCTTGCTGCATTGGCTGAAAAACACAAAATTGATTATGACGGTTGGGGCACTTACTTTGAGTCAGATGAAGAATCTGACGACGAAGAAGAAGGTGACCTTGAAGAAGACGACGAGAAGTAATCACGTCCTCTTTTAGTCTCTCGTAATAAAAACGATAAAGCCGGATATATCCGGCTTTTTTGTGGGCGCTATTTGAGAATGCTACGTGAGAGTGACTATGAGTGCTATGACGAGAAAGTTTTCAGCATGACGACTTCGCAATCGCCATGTCCGGTATCGCCAAGTGGCTTGTCGAGGTGTTTAAAGCCAATCGATTCATATAGGTGAATCGCTTCTTTTAAACATGCCGTGGTTTCGAGATAACATGCGGTGTAGCCTTTCTCTCGGGCAAACTTCATCGCCATTGCCGCAAGGCGACGGGCAAACCCTTTCCCTCGAAGTTCTGGACGGAAGTACATTTTCTGCAACTCGCACACGGTATCTTCGCCTTTCAGTGGAGCAATGCCACCGCCACCCAAGATCTTTCCATTATGCTCTACCACCCAATATGCCGCGTTCTCTGCTTGGTAGCATTCGCTGAGTGAGTCGAGTGTCGGATCTGCGATGCTGTACCCCTTGTCCTCGGTTAATCCATATTCTGTCGACACTTTGCGAATAACGGCTGCGATGGCGGCGTTGTCTGCGGGTTCTAACAAACGCAGTGTGAAGCCTTTCTGGTGATGACTCTGCTCCATTGCTCGGTTGTAGCGGTACAGAGAGCGTGACAAGTTTTCAATCTCGTCCAAATCGAGTTGCTCTAAGTACAAGGCGATTTCTGAATTGATCCCGACATGATGCTGGTCGAGTCGTGCTCGGCCAAAATCAGACAACAGGTAGGTGGGGTGGGCACTTTTGGCATCGGCTTGGTAAGAGACGGTGTCGTTATTAATCAAGATAGCCAAGGTGCGATTGGCGTTGATGACGTCAATGTTAAGTCTCCCTGCAAGCTCTTCTGCGCTGAGAGGACCTTGTTCGAGCTCAATTAATACATGACATTGCACAGTCGTCAGGCCTGCCGTGCCGTAGATGTTGTCTAGCAACCCACGATGCCTGAGCAGTTGACGGACTAAAGAGCGGATTTCAACCGGACCTGTAGGCATTGTTTCTCCATTTTGCATGTTGCACGCCCTGTGCGTTGAGGTTTGCGATTATTGCTCAATCACTATTTTATGTAAGTGAGTATGCCGTGTATTTGCATCATTTGTTTATTTTATTCGCACTTGCTACTGAGCAATGTGAGTGAGTCATGGCATTCACTTATGATAGCGAAAACATATGATAAATCAGTTGGCAAAGGATTGACCATGGAAAACAAGATGCAGTTTCACGGAACTGGCCGTGAGTTCTTCGGGATTTGGATTGTGAATATCGTGCTGAGTGTTCTCACTCTCGGTATTTATTCGGCGTGGGCTAAAGTGAGAACTAAAAAGTATTTCTATGGAAATTCGGAATTGGCGGGTAGCCGGTTTGATTATCATGCGACGCCCATTCAGATCCTTATTGGACGAATAATCGCCGTGTCGGCATTTATTATTTGGTATGTGGTAGGGCAGTTTTTCCCCGTTTTTTCCGTCGCCTTATTACTTGCAGGCATCGCTATCATGCCTTGGCTGGCGCGCAACAATGCGCGCTTCGATGCTCGGATGACCAGCTATCGTAACGTTAGGCTTAATTTTACGGGGTCATTGCTCGGCGCCTATACCGCGTTGTTGGGGCGAGGTTCAGTGCTATTCATCGTATTTATTGCTTTTGGCACGTTTGCGTCTGCACCGACAAATGGGTGGGTCACGTTTATTTTCGTGATGAGCGGGCTCATTGCCGGGTTATTTACGTTTGCTTGGGTAATGAAAGGTGTTGCCAGCTATTTTGCCAATGGATATGGCTACGGAAAACTGACGTTTGAGGCAGAACTTTCGACTGGCTATTTTGTTCGCACCTATTTGGGCGCTATTGGGATTGCACTTTGTGCGTCAGTTGGAATTTTACTGTTCGGCGGAGTCATTGTCTTCCTGATTGGCGATTCCGTTATCCCTAATATTGAGGCTTTTGATTGGGAGTCTTTCAATGTCTCTGACATGTCGTCACTGTTTAGTATGTTTGCTGTTTTGCTTCTAGCGTACGCCATGATGTTTCTTTCGATGTTGATGGCGAGTGCATATATTGCTTCGAGAATTCGAAATCACGTGTTCAGCTTAATGCAGGTGGGTGACACCGGTGACTACCGACTTAGCTCCAACATGAAAACCCTAGATTACACCGTGTTGATCATCACTAACTTTTTGCTACAAGTTGTCACTCTCGGTTTGGCGCGCCCTTGGGTAAAAGTGCGCACTGCTCGTTATCTGTTATCAGTGACATCGGTACACGGTGATCTGGATGCGCTTAGCGTTTACGAAGATGAAAGCAATGTGAAATCTTCTATTGGGGATGAAACGTCGCAGGTCTTTGATTTGGATATTGGTATCAGTTGATGGTGAACGGCGTTGCTTTTAGCGCGGGAGAATCCGCGAAACACGAAGCGACATTTACCGTCGTCGCTCAGAACAGAGCAGTCTTGAATTATGATGGTCAGACAGTGACGTGCGACCTTGCTAGCGTCACTCCGTCTGAGTCTATTGGTACACTGCC
Source organism: Enterovibrio calviensis DSM 14347 (assembly GCF_000621165.1). Taxonomy (GTDB): domain Bacteria; phylum Pseudomonadota; class Gammaproteobacteria; order Enterobacterales; family Vibrionaceae; genus Enterovibrio; species Enterovibrio calviensis. The sequence continues at coordinate 231,437 of NZ_JHZA01000011.1, forward strand.
GCTTCAATTGTGTTTTCCAAATGGCGAGCTTTTTATCCCTGATGACGAGTCATCTCTCCCACTTTGCTTTCAACGCTCAAAGAAGGGAGGGTTATCTCGACTCGAAAGCAGCAAGGCCGCCATTTTTTCATTTGTTGTTGGCGCCGTGTTTTTGATCACATTGTTTTTCTATGTTGGCGTGCCAGCTCTGAGCACTGGGATTGCGAAGGCGCTGCCTGATGATGTGCCAATGGCAGTTGGTGATCATGTGATGACACAGCTCGACGGTCAGCTTCTCACTCAATCAGCACTTGATGCCCCAAGGCAGGATGCCATTCGAAAGCGCTTCGAGATGCTGTTAGCGTCGCTGCCTCCCATGCCTATCACGCCAAAGCTTGAGTTCCGTCGCTGGGAGCAAGGGCCGAATGCGTTCGCATTGAGTGATGGCACGATTGTTTTGCTGGATTCGCTAGTATTGCTAGCAGAGAACGATGCGCAGCTTGAAAGCGTGATTTTGCATGAACTCGGGCATGTTTATCACCAGCACGTCATGATCCGCTTAGTGCGTTCAACATTGATTTCAGTCTCTGTCGCTGTGATCACAGGCGAAAGCACCGGAGTGATTGACCTGATGACAGGTGTTGGTGTGTTGCTAGCAACAGCCGGTTATTCCCGAGCCGATGAGGTGCAGTCAGATGCTTTTGCCGCGCAATATCTCACGGCCATTTATGGCAACGCCACTGCGCAGGCGGAAATGTTTACGTTAATGGGGCAGGGGCTCACCGATGGAGAGGTCACGCAATGGCTGAGCTCGCATCCTGATACGAAAAGCCGTATTCAAGCCACGGAAAATTTTCAGGAACAGTAAGTTACTTTAAACATGAAAAAGGGCAGCGAGGCTGCCCTTTTTCGTGAGGAGACTATCAAGATACACGCGTAGGGTGATGATGGTGGCAAAGCATGCTCATACGTTCTTTGTTTTGCCATACGCGTTCATGGAAGTAATAAGCCATTGTGTTGATGCATGGCTCAATCATCGCCATCAAGCTACCGATCAACACATCCCCTGTCAGAAGGTAAACCACGGTGAATGCGACACTAAAATGAACAATCGCAAAGCTTATGGTTTTGTGGCTTGGGTTGTTGTTCATCGTACGTTTTAATAATTTGCTATCCCATGCTTTCTCATGGAAGTAAAACGCGACGGTGTTGACCATTGGTTCTACCATGGCTATCAAACTACCTAGCAGAATATCACCAGTCAAAATGTATGCGACGGTAAAGGCAACGGTAAAATGGATCACAGCAAAACTGATGGTCTTTTTCATAACAGGTCCTTAGGTCCTTCATGGGTATGACTTAATTATTGCAAATGATTCTCATTTGTAAATAGGGTTTTCATGGATTGTTCCGATAGCCATGAGCTATTGGAAATTAATTCTTGTTTAATCTGTTGATTAGTAAGTGGTTAATTTTATTTTTCGTTGGTTGGTAAAATCGAAAATAGTGAGTATTCGTGATGAGCATCAAGCGAGATAACGAATTTGAGCACTATTTTTCATAGAACGGGAGTGCTGAAACGGTCAAGTGACGCACAATTTTGTGGGGGGGCTGTTGTTTGGTGATGACAAAAAACACATAAAAAAGGCTGATGGTCACCCATCAGCCTTTTGCATTGTGTTGGTTAGCGTGGAGAATTACAGTGCAGCGATAGTTGCTTTCTGCTCTTCCAGTTTCACCAGTGTTTCTTTGTAGCCATCTAGCTTCGCACGTTCAGCCTCAACAACCGCTTCTGGTGCTTTAGCAACGAAACCTTGGTTGCCTAGCTTGCCAGCGATACGCTTGATTTCGCCTTCCGTTTTTGCGATTTCTTTGTCTAGACGAGCTAGCTCTGCATCTTTGTCGATCAGACCCGCCATTGGGATCATCAGCGTAGACTTACCAACCAGTGCTGTTGCACACGCTGGTGTCTCTTCGCCAGCAGTCAGAACGCGAATGCCGTCCAGTTTTGCCAAAGACAATAGAACTTGTTTGTTTGCTTCTAGACGAGCAACGTCTTTCTCGTCGGCCGCTTTCAGCATGACATCAAGCGCTTTGCTTGGTGCGATGTCGTATTCAGCGCGAAGGTTACGAATAGAAGTGATAAACGCTTTCACCCACTCGATGTCTGCAAGTGCATTGGCATCGAACTGTGCTTCATCATACTGAGGCAGTGCTTGCAGCATGATGGTTTCGTCAAAGTTAGCCGCATCAATGCCGTCGACCAATGGCTTAACGCTCTGCCAAATGGACTCGGTGATGTATGGCAGTACTGGATGAGCAAGACGTAGCGTTTTCTCAAGCACAGTGATCAATGTGTAACGCGTCGCTTGCTGTTGCGCTTCAGTGCCTTTCCAAAGAACAGGCTTGGTCAGCTCTAAGTACCAGTCACAGAATTGGTTCCAGATGAACTCGTACAGCGTGTTTGCTGCCATATCCAGACGGAAGTTCTCGATGTGTGTGTTGAAATCTTTCGCCGCCAGTTGGAATTGAGATTCAATCCATTTATCTGCCAGTGAGAACTCCATCGAGGCGCGCTGCTCTTGAGACAAAGAGGTGCCGCAGTCTTGCTCTTCTGCATTCATCAGCACGTAACGGCTTGCGTTCCATAGCTTGTTACAGAAGTTGCGGTAACCTTCTAGGCGCTTCATGTCCCAGTTGATGTCACGGCCGGTTGAAGCCATGGCTGCTAGGGTGAAACGCAGTGCATCTGTACCGTAAGGTTCGATACCGCCTTCAAAGGCTTTACGCGTGTTCTTTTCAATCTTGGCTGCAAGCTGAGGCTGCATCATGTTGCCACAACGCTTCTCAACAAGAGATTCCAGATCAATACCGTCAATCATGTCGATTGGGTCAAGCACGTTGCCCTTTGATTTCGACATCTTGTCGCCGTTCTCATCACGGATAAGACCGGTAACGTAAACGGTTTTGAATGGCACTTGTGACTTGCCGTCTTCGTCTTTACAGAAGTGCATGGTCATCATGATCATGCGAGCAACCCAGAAGAAGATGATGTCAAAACCAGTGACCAACACGTCAGACGGGTGGAAGGTTTTCAGATCTGGGGTTTGCTCAGGCCAGCCTTGTGTACCGAAGGTCCAAAGTGCAGAAGAGAACCAGGTATCCAGTACATCGTCGTCTTGGCGAAGCACAACCACAGGAGCAAGGTTGTTTTGCTCTCGCACTTCTTCTTCGCTGCGGCCAACATAGACGTTACCGTCGTTGTCGTACCATGCAGGAATGCGGTGACCCCACCAAAGTTGACGAGAGATACACCAATCTTGAATGTCACGCATCCAAGAGAAGTACATGTTTTCGTATTGCTTAGGCACGAATTGAATGTCGCCATTCTCTACGGCTTCAACGGCTGGTTTCGCCAGTGTTGCAGCACGCACGTACCATTGGTCAGTCAGCATTGGCTCAATGACAACACCACCACGGTCACCGTAAGGCACGGTTAGGTCGTGATCTTTGATTTCTTCTAGTAGGTCAAGCGTGTCGAATTCAGCAACGATCGCTTTACGTGCAGCGAAACGCTCCATGCCACGGTAAGCTTCTGGAAGCTCGGCGCTGTATGCGTCGCTTGCTTCGCCGTTGGTGTTGAACACTTCGGCACTGTCACGGATGTCAGCATTGAAGGTCAAGATGTTGATCATTGGCAGCTGGTGGCGTTTGCCGACTTCATAGTCATTGAAGTCGTGCGCAGGGGTGATCTTCACACAACCTGTGCCTTTCTCCATGTCTGCGTGTTCATCGCCCACGATAGGGATGCGACGATTCACGATAGGCAGCATGATTTCTTTGCCGATCAGCGCTTGGTAGCGTGGATCTTCAGGGTTTACTGCAACGCCTGTATCACCCAGCATGGTTTCTGGACGTGTGGTTGCAACAACAATGTAGTCTTTGCCGTCTGCGGTTTTTACACCGTCAGCCAGTGGGTAACGGAAATGCCACATGTGGCCTTTCACGTCTTTGTTTTCCACTTCTAGATCAGAAATCGCGGTGTGCAGTTTCGGATCCCAGTTAACCAGACGCTTACCACGGTAGATAAGATCTTCTTGGAAAAGGCGAACAAACACTTCTTGAACGGCATTAGACAGGCCGTCGTCCATGGTGAATCGCTCACGATCCCAGTCGACTGACGCGCCAAGGCGACGAAGCTGCTTGGTGATAGTGCCACCAGACTCCGCTTTCCATTCCCAGATCTTGTCGATGAAGGCATCACGACCGTAATCGTGCTTAGTTTTGCCTTCTTCTGCAGCGATCTTGCGCTCAACAACCATTTGCGTCGCGATACCTGCGTGGTCGGTACCTACTTGCCAAAGGGTGTTTTTGCCTTTCATGCGTTCGCAACGGATCAAGGTATCCATGATGGTATCTTGGAACGCGTGACCCATGTGAAGGCTACCAGTGACGTTTGGTGGCGGGATCATGATGCTGTATGCATCTTTTGAAGTGTCACCATGAGGCTTGAAATAACCGGCCTCTTCCCAGCGCTGGTACAGCGCTTTTTCAATCGATGTTGGGTTGTATGTCTTTTCCATAGCGCTCTTGATGGATCGTGTGATTTAGGACATGTCATCAATGGCAAGGGTTCGCATTTGTCGCCCTGCCATTCTGTAAATTTTGTAGCGCTCTCGCGCTTGCTGCTTGAGAGTTTCTTCGCAAGGCACGAAGTCTACCACTTGTGCAAAGGAAGGCGCAAAAATTGCTGCTTCTTCGGCCAAATTTATCAGCACATTTCTGTGTCCTGAATGTCTGACACCTGACCAGCCGATTTCAACTTGCGCGCCACCTCTTGGGCCTTCTCCCACAAGATTGTGCGGGACAAAGTGATCGGGTGACTGTTGCCACAGAAATTCGTCGACGGTTTCCGCTTGAGATTTGTCGCTCGCTGAGATGTAAACCTTCATGCCGTGTTGAGAAAAATGCGCGGAAAGTTGGCAGGCTTTTTCCACCATACGATGTTGGTCGTCTGTATGGGTATCATCCAATATATAGAAGGTTGCCAGTGCCATTTTAGCGTTTCTCTCTTGCGGCGAATTAACGCGTCTCAGTGTGCGGTGAGTCTGAATGAAAAGCCATTGCTTTTTGTTTCTTCGCTCACGTCAAAAACGAAAAAAGGGGGCTTCGTCAGCCCCCTTTTTGGTATGGAGAAATGTTACTCCACGGTCTCAAGGCCAGAGCGGTTCAATAAGAACTGGACTAGCAATGGGACAGGGCGACCAGTCGCGCCTTTGTTTGCGCCACCACGGAACGAGGTGCCAGCGACATCAAGGTGTGCCCAGTTGTATTTCTTCGCAAAGCGAGAAAGGAAACAACCAGCGACGATAGTGCCACCGCCAGGGCTACCAATGTTTGCCATGTCAGCAAACGGGCTCTTAAGCTGCTCTTGGTATTCCTCTGTCATCGGCAGACGCCACGCGCGGTCACCCGCTTGTTCTGATGCGTTAACAATTTCATGTGCCAGAGGATTGTGGTTAGACACCAAACCACTGATGTGGTGACTCAATGCCACAATACATGCGCCAGTCAGTGTGGCTACATCGATAACACACTCTGGTTCGTAACGCTCAACATAAGTCAGCGCGTCACACAGAACCAAGCGGCCTTCAGCATCAGTGTTTAGCACTTCAACTGTTTGGCCTGACATGGTGGTCACGATGTCACCTGGACGATACGCTGCGCCATCTGGCATGTTTTCACAACCGGCCAAAACACCCACAACATTGATTGGAAGTTCTAGTTTCGCCAATGATTTCATTGCGCCGAATACTGAAGCCGCGCCACACATGTCGTACTTCATTTCATCCATACTTGCTGGTGGCTTCAGTGAAATACCGCCTGCATCAAAGGTTAAACCTTTACCGACCAAGATGATTGGTTTTGCGTCTGGGTCTGGATGGCCTTTATATTCGATCACGGACATCATGGATTCATTGCGAGAACCCTGACCCACCGCGAGGTAAGAGGTCATGCCGAGTTCTTTCATTTCTTGCTCACCGATGATCTTGGTGCTGACTCTATCAAAGTCATCAGCAAGACGGCGTGCTTGAGAGGCCAGATAAGCTGGGTTCGCGACGTTTGGTGGCATGTTGCCAAGATCTTTACATGCTCTTACGCCTGATGCGACAGCAAGGCCGTGCGCAATAGCGCGCTCGCCAAGGTTTAGCTCGCGACGCGTAGGAACGTTAAACACCAACTTGCGCAGTGGACGACGGGTTTCCGGCTTCACACTCTTAAATTGATTAAAGGTATATAGGCTATCTTTGGTGCTTTCTACTGCCTGACGTACTTTCCAATAAGTATCGCGACCTTTAACGTGCAGTTCAGTCAGAAAACAAACCGCTTCCATTGAACCTGTTTCGTTCAAGGTGTTGATGGTGTTTTTGATAATTTCTTTGTATTGACGCTCACCCAGTTCACGTTCTTTGCCGCAGCCTACTAACAGTACGCGCTCAGACAGTACGTTAGGAACATGATGCAGAAGTAGCATCTGGCCTGGTTTGCCTTCTAGATCGCCGCGACGCAAAAGGCTACTGATATAACCATCACTGATTTTGTCGAGTTGCTCCGCTACAGGTGATAAGCGACGTGGTTCAAACACACCGACGACAATACATGCGCTGCGCTGCTTCTCGGGACTCCCGCTTTTTACACTGAACTCCATGCGTACTCCTACATCCTAAAGACAAGTGAGGCTAAATGTTGGATAATGCCCGCTTTATTGGCACTCGATTTGTTGTTCGAGGTAATTTGAATTAAGCAGGTCAACACTTGGCCGAAAGATTAAAAAATAACTCATTTACCCAAAAACTATAGCGATTCGAGTAAAAAAACAAGTTTTCTAAAGGTAAAACGCCGTGATTATTGTTCGGTATTTGATCCGAGAGACAGTGAAGACACAACTTGCTGTGCTGTTTGTGCTTTTTCTGGTCTTTTTTAGTCAGAAGTTTATTCGTGTACTGGCAAACGCTACAGATGGCTCAATTCCGGGGAGCGATGTGTTAACGCTGGTCGGCCTTTACATGCCATCTATGGCGATGTTAATGCTGCCACTTAGCCTTTATATAGGGATTTTGATTACTTTCGGGCGTCTCTATGCCGAAAGTGAGATTACAGTGATGAATGCGACGGGGATCGGAAATAAGTTTCTGATTCATGCTGCGTTGTACCTCGCACTGATTACGGGGGCTGTGGCTGCGTTCAATGCACTTTGGCTTACGCCATGGGCAAATGATAAAGAAATCAAAGTTATGGAAAGCTTTGAGGCGGAAAGTGGCCTTGAGTTACTTGTAAAAGGCCAAATACAACCGTCTCCTGATGGTGAAGCGGTTGTGTATGTAAGCGATATTACTGGCGACGGAAAAGACTTACATAAAGTGTTTATCGCACAACCTGTTCCTCGCGACACCATGCGACCGAACATTGTCGTTGCAGAGAAAGGCTTTGTTTCGGAGCTACCAGATGGGCGTCAGGTACTGGATCTGAATACAGGCGTACGTTACGAAGGTATTCCAACACGATTGGATTACACCGTGACGGACTATGAGAATTACCAGGTTTTGATTGGTCAGCGGGAAGTGCGTCAAAAGCACCGTGACTGGGATGCGATGCCGACAGTTGCATTGCTTGATGAACCATCTGCGCCAGCACAGGCTGAATTGCAATGGCGTATCTCATTAGTGCTCTGTATTCCATTGATGACTATGATTGTTGTTCCTTTGTCTTCCGTGAATCCGCGTCAGGGCCGTTTTGCTAAGTTATTTCCAGCAGTGCTGATCTATCTGACTTACTTCCTTGCTATTAGTGCTGCGAAATCTGCAATCGAAGAGGGGACTCTAAAACCTGAAATCGGCCTGTGGAGTATTAATGTGCTTGCCTTGTTGGTGGCGGTTGCATTGATAAGTTGGGACACATTACCTGTGCGTAAAGTGAGATATCGAATGAGGAGAGCCGCTTAATGTTTAAGATCCTCGACCTTTACATTGGGCGGACCATCATCGCGACGACTTCGCTTTGTTTGGCAACGCTGGTGGGGTTGTCAGCCATCATTAAATTTGTCGAGCAATTGCGCTCGGTCGGTGATGGCACGTTCACCATGTTGACTGCGGTTCAATACGTTATGTTGAGCATGCCGCGTGATATCGAAATGTTCTTTCCTATGGCGGTGTTGCTCGGCGCGTTGATTGGTTTAGGGACATTGGCGTCGAGTTCAGAACTTGTTGTAATGCAAGCTTCGGGCTTTTCAAAGCTTGATATCGGCCTTTCCGTACTGAAAACTGCAATGCCACTCATGCTAATTGTATTGGCGCTTGGTCAATGGGGCGCTCCTGATGCACAGAAAGCGGCTCGCGAGTTAAGAGCATTTGCAAAATCTGGCGGTAATGTCATGTCTGTTCGTAGTGGCGTATGGGCGAAAGATGGATCAGACTTTATCTATATTGCACGTACCGATCAGAAAGAATCTCTAACAGGGGTGAACATTTGGAAGTTCGAAGATGACCAAGAACTAAAGACCATGGTGTTTGCTGAAAAAGGGACCTTCCTAGATAAAGATAGTTGGATGTTGAGCAACGTAACCATTACCCATTTTGAAGGTCCGGTTAAAATCAGTGAAACCGAGCAAGATCAATTGGCTTGGAGAACGACGTTGACCCCTGAAAAGCTCTCTATTGTGACAGTCAAACCTGAAGAGCTTTCATTGAGTGGTGTATACAGCTATGTAGATTACCTCAAGGCGTCAGAACAGGATGCGGCTCGTTATGAACTCGCGTTGTGGCGTAAAGTGCTTCAGCCTCTTTCTATCGGTGTAATGATGTTACTGGCATTGAGTTTTGTTTTCGGTCCATTGCGCTCAGTAACAATGGGGGCTCGTGTACTTTCAGGTGTGATCTTTGGTTTTGCCTTCTATATATCCAATGAAGTGTTTGGGCCTTTGACCTTGGTATACAACCTTCCACCATTTTTTGGTGCGGTGGCACCTAGTTTGGCCTTTATAGGTGTGACCCTCTATTTGCTAAATAGAAAGCTCTAACCAATAGCTAATAACAAGAAACGAAAAAGAGGGAGCCGAATGGCTCCCTCTTTTATATGGTAATGGATGACGCATCAGGTGGCGGAGTGATTCAGTCGATCTTGACCATTTGACTGTTCGCGAAGTGATCTTGAAACGAACGATTGTTTCGGTCGAACAGTGCAAGCAGGTTGCCAGCCCCTAAACATGAGGTCGCCATACGGATTAGTGATTGGGTAAATGTTACTTGTCCGCCAAACTCACTAATGAGTTGAAGCTTCCAAGCCTTCATGCCGACAGTCTGACCTGCTCTTGACCAAAAATAGCCATAGAAAGCCGCCGCGACGGCAAACACATAAAGGGTAAATAAAGGACTGATCATTGGATTGCGAGTGAGGTAGTCCCCAACATCGACATAACCTTCAATTGAAAAGCCAAATTGAATCGCAATAGCAAAGCCACCCACAACAACACCAATGGCTAACATCTCAACGGCAGCAAGTACGAGAAGGTCGTATAACCATGCACCCATACGACGGAAAAAACTTGCGCCCTTTGGGACACTGTATTGAATTGAAGATTGAGACATGTTTCTGTCCTAAAATTGAGTATATATAGAGTCTACCAGCCTTAGCGATGATGGTGAATGCATAAAAATGCCTCCATTTGAGTGTATTTATAGCAAGCTGGCGAAAAAAGAAACGGTTGAACAAAAATAATGAATTAGGGGCTTGCGCTGTAGTTCGGCTTGCGTATAATCAGCCTCACTTGCCCGGGTGGCGAAATTGGTAGACGCAGCGGATTCAAAATCCGCCGGTGAATAACTGTGCCGGTTCAAGTCCGGCCCCGGGCACCAATTTCCGGAAAAGCCCCAGTCGAAAGACTGGGGCTTTTTTCGTTCTAAGCCCCAAGCGTTTCTGCTAACCTTTCTACTTCTACTTCTACTTCTACTTCTACTTCTACTTCTACTTCTACTTCTACTCCTATCTATTAATACCTTCTACAAAGCAAATAGTCTTTGAGCTAAATCTATGAGCGAAAGGCTACGATGAACGATTCCCCCATTCTGACTGACTCTGTTATATTCCTTCTTTATATATGTGAACTGAATGGGCGAAGAAGTTCGGCCCTTAGTTTAGGTCTTGCCAAATTGCCAAATCTATCTCATAGCGTCATATCATTTCGCCAGACGTTAGATAGCTGCCGAATAGCTGAAGGTATATAACCGAGCAAGATATTCACGTGCGAGTTCTGATTGAATGCCAAATTGCCGTATGAAGGTTATGTAGTGACGCGACAACACCAAAGAAGGTTGATTGATAAGGTAAGCGAGAGAAATACCTGCTAACACGAGAGCATTTGGTGTGCCTCAAAGAAAATAACTAGAGTGAAAATGAGTAAAACAGTGCAATTAATTATCACTTTCGGGTGTTTTGATGGAAAAGTGAACGGTTGAGTCGATTTTCTGAAGTTATTTGTACTTTGCTATTGCCAACGTGATCGATCTCTCTATAATGCGGCCCATCGACACGGAACACGGCGAGTTAAGCCGCTGACCAAGTCAACGTTCTTTAACAATTTGACCTATACAATCTGTGTGGGCACTCGTACTTGATAGGCATAAGATTTATCAGTGAACTGAGTGACCCAAGATGGTTGAGCTTTTCGAAGTGACACTATCAACACAGTCAATGCAGTTTTGCCTTAGGGTAAAAAAGTAATTCAGTATTCATTGAGCGTTAGAACTTCTTCTTCGGGAGAGGGGATAACAACAAAATTCTAATTGAAGAGTTTGATCATGGCTCAGATTGAACGCTGGCGGCAGGCCTAACACATGCAAGTCGAGCGGTAACATTTCAAAAGCTTGCTTTTGAAGATGACGAGCGGCGGACGGGTGAGTAATGGCTGGGAACCTGCCCTGACGTGGGGGATAACAGTTGGAAAC
>NZ_JHZA01000012.1 GCF_000621165.1 Enterovibrio calviensis DSM 14347
GGCTGTTAACCAAAATAGTGGTCGGTGAAGAGGGATTCGATGGGACTTGCCGTCAAGCCCCCGACCCTCTGGTCCGCTTTTCATCAAAAGATGGATGCGCTACCAACCTGCACTATTCACACCGCTTACTGAATTAACAGAGGTGGATGTCTACCAAAATAAGTGGTCGGTGAAGAGGGATTCGAACCCCCGACCCTCTGGTCCCAAACCAGATGCGCTACCAAGCTGCGCTATTCACCGATCGTTTTGTGTTTCTTCGGAATACTTTCCGAGGGTCACCCTCTGGTCCGCTATTCCCAAGAGCCGGATGCGCCACAAACTTCGCTATTCACCGACAATGCCCGCTGCGCTGTGCGCTGCGGAGGTGGCTTATATTACTCATCCTCAGCGTAGACTCAAGTGTTTTATCACGTTTTTCATGCGTTACGGACTGATCGCTTAAAGGATCACCAAATACGGACAAATTGCGACCTTGGACACAGTTGATTTATCACGTTGCGATAACACGCCGTTCACTTGATCTGGATCATCGATGAATCCTTCACCAGTTGGCAACCTAGTATTAACTTTCATAGACATAGGAATCACAAAAATGGACTTCTGGTTAGACCTACTTTTCGGAAACGCAATTGGCCTCTCCTCAATGATCGTCATTTTTGTTGCTGTTGGCATGATCATGTTCATGGGTGGTTTCTTTGTATATAAAGCGCTTCAAGCACCAGGAACACAGTAAGTTACCCTCTCTTTTGAAGTTATTACGCCAGAGTCTTCTACCTGCTCTGGCTTTTTTTATTTCTCCCCACCTTTGTGCCATTTTCCGCCATCAGGTTTTTCTGATTTTATGTTCTACGAGACCTAATCAAAAATTCCAATTATACTGCAGCAATGCTTCACCAATCCGTAACGGCTATGAACGGTAATAATGAGTCCGATATTTTTCGGGAAATGATGGCTGATGTCTCTCCTATCGACCACGATACGGTCGAAAGAACCAGCCACCCACACAAACCTTCTGACGCACAGTTGGCCCGTCAACTTGCCGCTCAGAAGCTGTCTGATGGCGATCCGCAGTACCTATCCCTTGATTACGCTAAGATGCTTAAGCCCGATGATGTCGTTGCTTATAAACGTGCAGGTGTTCAAGATGGCGTGTTCAGAAAGCTTCGTCTCGGTAAGTACGACATCCAAGCTCGTCTAGATCTGCACAAATTCACGCTAAAAGATGCGCGTGAAGAAATTCTAAAGTTCTTAAAGCAATGCCAAAGAATGGACATTCGTACTGTGATCATCGTGCATGGGAAAGGCGAGCGATCAACCCCACAAGCGCAGATGAAAAGCTATGTCTGTCAGTGGCTTGAGCAGATCAGTGATGTTCAGTGTTTCCACTCAGCATTGCGCCATCAAGGCGGTGCAGGTGCGGTTTATGTGCTGATTAAAAAGAGTCAGGAAAAGAAACTCGAAACACGCGAACGACATCTCCATCGTCGCGGTTAATGGGTTTTGCATTCAACAACGCATAAAAAAAGGAGCGACTTTCGCTCCTTTTCTCTTTCATTCCATCGCTACTCTCGCACTGTATTCACGCGCGCACGGTATTCACACCGCTTATTGCATAAATACCACACGTGCAGCCAGCCCGATCAACACCAATCCACAAAGCCTATCGATCAACAATGCATTGTTTTTGAGCTTGTCTAGCATGCGGCTAGATGAAAGCACAAGAGCCACTATCGTGTACCACAAGCCATCAATCACAAATGGGGTTGCGACGATGATCGAGCGGCTGAGAGTATCAGTGCCAATCGACACAAATTGACTGAACAAGGCGAGAAAAAACAGCGCAAGCTTTGGATTAAGAACCGAGATCATTGCCCCGTCTCTTGCTGCTTCAAGCAAGGTGGTTTTTTCGCCTTTCTCCAATTTAGCGGCAACCCCACCCTTTGCTCGTAACGACTTGACCCCAAGCCATGCAAGATAAGCAGCTCCCGCATACGTGATAAAGGAAAATAAGGTAGGAGACTCTTTGAGCACAACGGCAAGCCCTAACAAAGTCAGCACCGCATAAAACCCCACGCCTAACGCATGCGCCCAAGCAGCAACGATTCCGTGTAAGCGACCACCAGCAAGACTATGACGAACCATAACCACTAAACTAGGCCCGGGAGACATAGCGCCTAACATGCACACCAACACTAAACTCAGCCACACCGATACACTCACTGTGCATTCTCCTTAATACCCATCACGTCGTTCAACCTACCAACTTGTTCTTGCGTCAATTCAATCATGCAACTGAGATACCCTTGACCACTTCCAGACCCTGATGCATAGCTGGCTTCCACCATTTTACATTGCGCCTCTCGCCACACGTTAAAACGAGTCACCATAAATTCCGCAGATTTAACGGCGCTTGATATTGATGAAATTTCATCCAACTTGGTAAAATGTGCGTTCAATAACGTCACGGTTTTATCCAATTGCTTTTGAGCCAGTTGCCAATGATTATCAAGACATGCTGTCACTTGAACATGATTCTCACTGGTTTTATGGCACGTCATAATAACGGAATCAGATGGCTGTGCCGTGGATGAAAAAGGTAAACACGCCAGCATGAATAAAGGCAGCCTATTAACCATCACTTCCCCTCTTTTCCGATAGCCGCCATTTTTCCTTGTGTTAACGCCAGTAAATTCGATGGCGATAATTCAATTTCTAGCCCGCGTCGACCTGCACTCACGTAAATTGTGTCGAATTGCTGCGCACTCGTATCCAATAACGTTGGAAGCTTTTTTTTCTGCCCTAGAGGGCTGATACCACCCACCACATAACCCGTGGTTTTTTCTGCTATCTCTGGATTGGCCATTTCTGCTTTTTTTGCTCCTGCTGCTTTGGCGGCTGCTTTGAGGTCAAGCTGACCCGCAACGGGAACAATGGCGACGCCTAATTTCTTTGGATCACCATTCATGGCAAATAACAGTGTTTTAAACACGCGAGCAGGGTCTTGCCCTAGTACAGAAGCCGCTTCAAGTCCGAAGTGAGTGTTGCTCGGATCATGCTCATAACTATGAACATTAAATGGAATACCTGATTTTTCAGCAAGGGTGATAGCCGGTGTCATACTCATTTCTCTCAAGCATGGCTATGCAGCGTCATATATTGGGGGAGACGGCAAAGCCTTATCAATATCGTGTTGATAATGACATAAAAAAAGGCACTGTCACCAGTGCCTTTTGATTTAGCGCGTGCTTGTTCTAGCGAAGGTTTTCGCTACAACTCACATGTCTTTAGTTATAAACAATATCGCCATTTGGCTCATACTTGTTCACATCAATCGGTGAGTTCTTCTCAAGGAAGTCTTTCAGCACTTCTGCATCAACAAAACCGGTATTGACGTTGCCAGGGTGGTCAGCGATTTTTGGATAGCCGTCACCGCCGGCGGCGTTATAGCTTGGCACAGTGAAACGGTACATCTTGCTAGAATCAAGTGGCTCACCACCAATGACGACATCGCTGACGCCTTCAGGCGTCACTGTCATAGCAATACCGTAAAACTGTGCGTAAGCGCCAGAATCTACAGGCTTCGTTGCTACCACATTCAAGTAATCAAGCACTTCAGCACCGGTCATGTCGGTGTAAGTCAGCATGTTCGCAAACGGCTGCACAGTCAGAACATCTTTATACGTTACGTCACCCGCTTCGATGGAATCACGTACGCCACCCGAGTTCATTACCGCAAAATCCGCCTTCGCACGTTCTTTGTGCGCAGCAGCGATCATGCGGCCAAGGTTAGTTTGTTGGAAACGAACCACGTTGCGATCGCCTTCCAGCTTGCCGTTAGTCTCAGCAATCTTAACGCTTAGCTTATCCTGACCTTTCTCTTGGTAAGGTTTCAGGAAGTCGTAAATCTCTTTATCTTTTGGAATTTCACTTTGGATAAAGACGCGTTTCTTCTCTCCGTTAACTTTGATTTTCTTCTTCAAGTTAACAGGGATAAGGTCATAAGAAACTAGGTTCAATTCGCCGTTACGGAATTCGAAATCCGCCTTACCGACGTATTTACCCCACTCATGCGCCTGAACAATCCAAGTGCCATTTTGGCTATCTGGCTTACACTCATCGCCCGGCTTGAACGATTTGCTGTACATGTTTGGACCTTCCATGCACACAGGTTCTTGTGAGTGACCACCCACAATCATGTCCAGTGAGCCATTATCGAGGTAACGAGCCAACGCCACATCACCCGGCGCATTCACACCGCGGTTACCATCTTCATAGTGACCCATGTGAGTCGTTGCAATGATGATGTCAGGCTTTTCGGTGGCTTCAAGCTCCGCAATCAGCTTCTTCGCTTCTGCTTTCGGGTCACGGAAATCCAACTCACCGATAAACTCTGGGTTACCGATTTTCGCGGTGTCTTCGGTGGTTAAGCCAATAACAGCAATACGTAGACCGTTCTTTTCGAAAATCTCATACGCTTGGTATTTACGCTCGCCAGTGGCTTTGTCGTAGATGTTCGCCGACAGCATAGGGAAATCAGCCCATTGCATTTGCTTTTCTAGCACGTCTAGCGAGTTATCAAATTCGTGGTTGCCCAGTGCCATTGCGTCATAACCAATCATGGTCATGCCTTTGAAATCTGGTTCTGCATCAAGCAAATCTGACTCTGGAACACCGGTGTTGATATCGCCACCAGAAAGAAGAAGTACAGATGAGCCTTGCGCTTCAGCTTCAGTACGCAGGTTATCGATCAGGGTTTTACGCGCCGCCATACCATATTCGCCATGGCGGTTATGCCAGAAACGACCATGGTTGTCGTTAGTGTGAAGAATGGTGACGTTATAGGTGGTATCTGGTTGCCAACCCGGTACAACTTCCGTTGTTTCTGTGGTGGTTGAACAGCCAGCCAGAGAGGCCAGCAGTGCAGCGCTAATTGCTGCCTTGAGAGAAAGGCGATCCTTCATGGGTGTTACCTATATTTATTGAGAACGAGGAAGTTGGCGCTAAGTCCAGCTTCTATGATGATTGAATTAGACTTTTTTCATCTTCACGAAACAGTCTAAATATATCCATCCACCATCACATTCTTCTTTCAATAAACTGCCGCCCAGATCACTGAAAAACACCCCATTGGTAGACATCTTGTACCGATAATGGGGTGTTTTAGGCGGTTATTTCACCGAGTGTTGCCCCTGCGATCTCGCAATCGCAAACGCTGCGGCTATCGCAAGAAGGAAGCAGTAATATGACTGGCCCACCACTGACAACGGTGACAATTCGAAAATAGAGCCCAGCAGCAGTGCTTGTGCACCGTAAGGCAATACGCCTTGAACGACACAAGAGAAAATATCCAACAAGCTGGCACTACGCTTGGGTGCAACATCATGCTGTGTTGACAGTTCTTTAGCCACGCCACCTGCCACAATGATGGCGACCGTATTGTTTGCCGTGCAAAGGTTGGTCAAGCTGACAAGCAATGCAATACCTGCTTCGCTGGCACGTGGAGACCCTTTTTCCGCCGCTTTGTCTGCTCGCGACATGATCAGCTTGCTGAGTTTTTCGGTGACAAAAGCAAGGCCACCCTGCTGGCGCATTAGCTCGGCCAAACCACCAATGAGTAACGACAACAGGAATATTTCCTGCATGTTGCCGAAACCTGCGTATATGTCCTGACTAAAGGTCATCACGCTGTAGCCTTCCGTTTGTGCCAAACCCACAATACCCGCGAATACGATGCCAATCGTCAGTACCACGAACACATTAACGCCATAAACCGCCAACGCCAAAATCGTCAGATACGGTAATACCGCCAACCAATCAATGCTGCCCGACACTGGTGCTTGGGTGACTTCATTAGCAAAGAAGAAGATAACCAATGCCACCATGGCTGCAGGAACCGCAATTTTCACGTTCTCGCGGAATTTATCTTTCATCTGACACCCTTGCGAGCGGGTCGCGGCAATGGTGGTATCAGAAATGATCGAAAGGTTGTCGCCAAACATAGCGCCACTCAACACCACACCCGCCATCAAGGCTGCATCCATACCTGTGCTGTCGGCGATACCGAGTGCCACAGGCGCTACCGCAGCAATGGTGCCCATTGACGTACCCATCGATGTCGCGATAAATGCCGAAATCAAAAACAGGCCCGGCAAAATGAAGCTTGAAGGGAGTACCGCTAGGCCAAGGTTAACCGTTGCATCCACGCCGCCCGTCGCTTTAGCGACTGCAGAGAAAGCACCAGCCAAGAGATAAATCAGACACATTGCCGTGATATCACGGTGTGATACGCCTTCAATGAACTGGCCAATCGCAGTGTTTAACTTATCTTTGCTCATCAATACCGCCAGCATAATTGCTGGTAGTACGGCAATTGGCGCTGGAAGTTGGTAAAAAGCGAATTCGATATTTTGGGTAGAAAAGTATACGCCAGTGCCAATAAACAGGCACAAGAACAGTCCGAGTGGCAACAATGCCAACGCTGAAGGAGTAATGTCTGATTGCTTCTGTGTCATGTCAGGTTGCATATTTTTTGTGAGATTGAACGCAGAGTAAAAGGAAACGTCCACTCCGTCAACAAATAGACGTCTAAACGTCTAAGCATTTGTATTTTCCCTTCATCCGCTCGGTCCCGCCAGTAGTGTTTTTATCGATACATTAACAATTCATCTTTATTTGAAACAAAATCAAATAATCACTTCTTTCACCTAAAGCATATCCCCTGCCAGTCGATACAGTATTCCATACCGACAATAAGAAGATTGAAAGGCCATTTGCCTTTTACTTGATTTCCCGATCGCGCTGCAAGGAACAAAACAAGATGACACTTACGCTCAAGCAAAAACTCACAGGCACCTGCCTCATAGCCGTGGTTGCTATGGCAACCATACTGTCAATATTGGCGGGTAATCAGCTATCGACTCAAACGCAACAAAGCCTTGAGTATCGTGTTAAAAGCATGTCAGAAGTGGCTAAAGTCGGATTTTCTGACTGGCTCGATGCGCACGCTACAGCCATGCAGGGCTATGTTCAAACCATGCCACATGGTGATGAGGTCAACGCGTTAGAAATGCTGCAAGTATCGGGTAAATTCGCAATGACCTTCTACGCGAAAACCGATGGCACACTGGCGCTATCGAACGGCGCAAGTGTAGACATTGACCCTCGCCAACGCCCTTGGTTTATTAAAGCGATCAAAGAAAACAAAACGATCAGCACCGAACCTTATCGTGATGCACTTACTGGCGAAACCATGGTAACCATTGCGATGCCAACTTACGTTAATGGCGAGCTTGATGGTGTGCTAGGCGGCGATATAAGTCTTCGCAAAGTGGTCAACGATTTGTCTCAATTCCATTTCGGAAAGAATGCATTTGGTATGTTGTTTAGCGATCAAGGGACGCTCATTGCACATAAGAACCCATCGTTGAACGGACAACCTGTTACCCAATACAACTCTGCACTTAACCTTCCAACGGTACGCCAAGCATTCCAAGACAGTGACCTCGTATTCTCTTCACTCAATGGCAGCGAAAAAGCCTACTTCTTTACTCAGTTACCGTCCGCGAAGTGGTTTATTGGTATTGAGTTAGACATGGACACTGAACTGGCAGCGCATGATAGCGCGGTAGCAACACTCATTATGACGAGTCTTGCCGTTGCATTAGTGGTGCTCGCTCTGTCGGTATGGCTGGTCAATGTGTTGTTCCGAGACCTAAGCCGAGTGGCTGATGCAATGGCTGAAATTGCCAGTGGTGATGCCGACTTAACACAGCGTTTGACCCCTCACAGTAACGATGAAGTTGGCCAACTTGCCCTCAACTTCAATACATTTGTGGCCAACATGCACAACATGGTTTCTCAGCTAAAAAGCGTGGGTGAAGCATTGTCGGAACAAGCCAATCATGCCGCTGATCAAGCGGGTGTCCGCAGTGCGCGCATTCGCACCCAGCAAGATGAGATCAATATGGTCGCCACGGCAATCAACCAGATGGTGGCAGCAACACAAGAAATCGCGGGTAGCGCTGAAAATACGGCCAAGCTTTCGCAAGATGCCGTTGGTTCATCAGAATCTGGTGCTTCTCAGGTGGAACAAAGCCAACAATCAATCGGCAATTTATCCGTCGAAGTTGAATCTGCGACCTCTGTGATTGCAGAGCTTCAATCTCACACGCAAAGTATCAACTCTATCTTGTCGACCATTCAGGACATTGCTGAGCAAACCAATTTGCTGGCGCTGAATGCTGCCATTGAAGCAGCACGAGCGGGTGAGCAAGGGCGAGGCTTTGCTGTTGTAGCAGATGAAGTTCGTGTACTGAGCCAGCGCACACATGATTCAACGCGTGAAATTCAATCCACCATTGAAACGCTACAAAACACCACGCGATCAGCGGTCACTATTATGGAAGGCAGCCGTCATCTCGCGACCACCAGCGTGGAAGATGCAAACAATGCAACTGATAGCTTGTCGCAAATCACTGCGTCGGTTTCTACCATCAGTGACATGGCGACACAAATCGCCTCAGCAGCAGAAGAGCAGTCACTTGTTACGCTAGAAATCACGCGCAATACTGAAGCGGTGCGCAATGCGTCTGATGAACTGGCGCAAGAAGCCAACGATGCATCACAGCAAGCCAGTGAGCTCTCGCACCTATCTAAACAGCTAAATACTGAGATCTCTCGCTTCCAGCTCTAAGACCTGCTAGAAATCGGTTAGATAACAAAAAGCCGGCATCAGCCGGCTTTTTCATTTCTTCGTTTCACCTTATTATTGCTAACAAAGCTAATTGCTAACAAGGCGTCACCGTTTTGCTTAGCGAATATCTAAATCATCAAAGCTTTTCACCAGATCATCCAGCGCTTTCATTTGCTTCAAGAACGGCTCTAGCTTGTCTAACGGCAATGCAGATGGACCATCACAACGTGCGTTATCTGGGTCTGGGTGCGCTTCAATGAATAGGCCTGCGATCTTGGTACCTAAACCTGCACGCGCCAAATCAACCGTTTGTGAACGACGACCGCCAGATGCTGCGCCTAGTGGATCACGGCACTGGAGAGAGTGGGTCACGTCAAAGATGATTGGGCTACCGTTACTCGCCTTCTTCATCACATCGAAGCCAAGCATATCAACAACCAAGTTGTCGTAACCCATGCATGAACCACGCTCACACAGGATGATCTGGTCGTTGCCACATTCAGCAAATTTGTCGACGATGTTACCCACTTGGCCCGGACTCATGAACTGAGGTTTTTTCACGTTGATAACCGAATTGGTTTTTGCAAACGCTTCAACCAAGTCAGTTTGGCGAGCAAGGAATGCTGGCAATTGGATAACATCAACCACTTCAGAAACAGGCTGTGCTTGCCAGATTTCATGCACGTCAGTGATCAATTTGACGCCAAAGGTATCTTTCAATTCTTGGAAGATTTTCATGCCTTCATCGAGGCCTGGACCACGGTAAGAATGCACCGATGAACGGTTAGCTTTATCGAACGATGCTTTAAATACGTAAGGGATACCCAGCTTTTGGGTCACTTCCGCATAATGCTCACAGATCTGCATTGCCAGATCGCGAGACTCTAAAACATTCATTCCGGCAAAAAGAACAAATGGCTTATCGTTAGCAACTTGAATATCGCCAATCTGAACTGTTTTTTGTGCTGTCATGCTACATTCCTGATTAATGGAAAATAGGGGCTTCTGCCGTCAATACTTTGACCTGCAGTTTCAATAACTCAGCGGCCGGATCATGGGGGCACTGAGCGATAAAGTATTCGTAGTCTTCCGCGGCGACCCAGTCACATTTTAACTGCTGGAAGATATAGCCGCGGTCTCGAATTTCGTAAGGGTCGTCAGGGCTGAAGGTTAACGCCAGCTCACTGCAGCGCAATGCCATCGAGTAGTTCTCTTCACGAAGCAATGCACTTTTGATCACGGCAAGCCAGCGACCAATCAGTGTCGGATTGTCACTGCCTTCAAGGTGCTCAGGCAAAAGTTGAGCGGTTGAGCCTTCTTTGCCTACCAGCCAACCGCGCAGTATACGCGGTGACAAGAACTCACCATCGAATGGGTTGATATACTGCGGCTCACGGTCAAACCAGTCAACTTTCAAAATCAACTGCGTCGGGAAGCCCACAGGCTCTAGCGGCAAATCTAAGCGGTCCGCAAAGAACAGGAAAATCGCCCCTAAACTCACAGGGATCCCTTTACGACGCTTAAGCACTTTCTCTACGAACGTATTATCGGAAGAGAAATATTGTTCGAAGTCGCCTTTGAAACCCCAGTCTTTGTAGAACAAACGAATCAAGCCTTCAAGACGAAGCTCATCGTTGGTTTCACTCGCCAACAAATGCTCGGCATCTTTGGCTAATTGCTCAAGTTCTGCTCTCACCCAATGCATGGATGTTGCAGGGTCAACAGCGGCATTCAGCGCCAGTGCGCCTTCAACCATTGTTAAAGCATCTAGTTCCTGATCTGTAAACGCGATCATTATTACCCCAACAGCTGCGGTGTTTTGCTGATAGCTAAGTTAGCGGCAGCAAAGACCCAACCTAAAGCGCCAAAGAAGGCAAACAATCTAAATAGTGTGCCTTGGCTGTAGTGAAGAGCCACATAGCCCAACGCGATATACGCTAGCACACAGGTCAGTTTTTCAGTCATCCACACCGCACTTGGCGTGAATGGAATAAAGCCAGTGATCACGATAAGCGCGACACCTGTTGCCAACAAACCTGTATCAATAATGTGAGGAACAACTTTCACCCATTTCTTTTGCAACATTTTGCTGCCCATCATGAGCCAGACAAAACGCAGGATGAATAGACTGACGCTCAAGGCGATGAACAAAAAATGGGAGTGCTTCAATGCAGCGTACATAATCCGTAATTCTCTTTTCGTTATTGATAGTGGTTTATCGATAAGTTGCCCTATCGATAATGTGTTGAGTTATGTAAGGGCAGCATCTGTAGTCAACGCTGACTACGCGATACGGCCTAAGGTCACACGATCGAGGCCAGCATAATCTTGCACGGTTTCTACGTCGCAAAATTCTGCGCCTAAAAACAGCGCTCTCACTGCTTCCCCTTGATCGTAACCATGTTCAATCATTAGCCAACCATCTTGTGCGAGATAGCGCGGGCTGTGTTGGCATATATGGCGAATATCCGCCAAGCCGTGATCGTCGGCAATCAATGCCGTTTTTGGCTCAAAACGAACATCACCTTGAGCAAGGTGAGGATCCTCTGGGTCAATATATGGCGGATTGCTGACAATCATGGTAAATGCTTGCGTTGGCACAGTGTCAAACCAACTGCTTTGCAGAAACTGGGCATTACTGATGCCATTTTCTTGCTGATTACGCTGAGCCAATGCGACCGCTTCTGGACGCAAATCAACACCGGTAACCTGAAGGTCATGACGCTCACTCGCAATCGACAGTGCAATGGCACCCGTTCCGGTTCCTAAGTCCAGAACGCTGCCTTCACCTTTCGGCAAACGCTCAAGCGCTAGCTCGACCAAACGTTCAGTATCAGGACGAGGGATCAAGGTGCTCGGCTCTACGTTTAGTCGCAGCGACCAAAAATCACGATAACCAATGATATACGCAACTGGCTCACCCAGCTGTCGACGCGCTATCAACTCATTGAACGCAGCAATTTCTTCGTCAGACAATAATTTATCTGACCACGTATACAAATAACTGCTTGGTTTATCGAGTACGTGGCACAGCAACACCGAGGCATCAATCCTCGGTGACGGACTTTGGTGTTCGGCAAGTAAATGCGCTGCTTCTCGCAGCACATTTTCAATGGTGGTTGGCATTAGTGTTGATCTGCCAACGCTGCCAGTTGGTCCGCTTGGAACTCTTGCATGATTGGATCAACCAAACAGCCCAAATCCCCTTCCATCACGTCATCCAAACGGTAAACCGTTAACGTAATACGGTGGTCTGATACACGGCCTTGCGGGTAGTTGTAGGTACGAATACGGTCAGAACGATCACCAGAACCCAACAGGTTGCGGCGTGTGCTTGCTTGCTCAGCAGCGCGTTTTTCTTCTTCCGCTTTAATCAATCGCGCAGCCAGCACTGACATCGCCTTGGCTTTGTTCTTATGCTGCGAACGCTCATCCTGACATTCCACCACAGTACCGGTTGGTAAGTGGGTAATACGAATAGCAGAATCGGTGGTGTTGACGTGCTGACCACCGGCACCTGATGAACGGAAGGTATCGATCTTCAAATCAGACGGATTGATGTCTGGGATTTCCGCTTCTGGGATCTCTGGCAAAATAGCAACGGTACACGCTGAAGTGTGAACACGGCCTTGAGATTCAGTCGCTGGTACACGTTGAACACGGTGACCGCCAGACTCAAACTTCAGGACACCGTAAGCGCCGTCACCAGAGACTCTAGCAACCATCTCTTTGTAACCGCCCTGCTCAGAGTTGTTGGCATTGATCACTTCTACACGCCAGCCTTTAGATTCTGCAAATCGGCTGTACATACGGAATAAGTCACCCGCAAAAATACCCGCTTCATCACCACCAGCACCGGCGCGAATTTCAACGAAACAGTTACGCTCGTCATTCGGATCTTTAGGGATAAGTAGCACTTGAAGCTCGTCAGTTAGGCGCTCCATTTCCACTTTGGCCGCTTTCACTTCTTCTTGGGCCATTTCACGCATTTCAGCGTCGTCTTCTTGTGCCATTTCTAGCGCTGCATCCAGATCGTCAGCAGCTTGCTTATATTGACCAAAGCACTGCGTGACCTCTTCTAGCTGGCTGTATTCTTTTGATAGCGAACGGAATCTGTCTTGATCTCCGATAATGCCAGGATCACCCAGTAAGTGTTGTACTTCTTCATAACGCTCAGCGAGCGATTCTAATTTGGCGAGAATTGATGGTTTCATAGTAAGTTTTACAACTATTTCAGGGGATCCAAACCTAAGCTCTGACGCAGCGTCTCGAGTGTACGCTCATCGCCATTTCTGGCAGCTTCCTGCATGGCCTGAGTCGGCGCATGGATCAATTTATTGGTCAGTTTATTGCTCAGCTCAGCCAGCACTTTTTGTGGGTCAGCCCCGCTAGCCAGTGCTTGTAAGCTTTTGTTGAGCAATTCATTTTTTAGTGCTTCTGAATCCGCACGGTATTGTTTAATGCTGTCCACGGCATCGCGTGAACGCATCCAGGTCATAAACCCATGGCTTTCTTCATCAACGATCGCTTCCGCTTGAACCGCAGCAGCTTTGCGCTGCTCCATGTTGCGTTCCACAATCGATTGTAAATCGTCAACCGTATACAAATAGGCGTCATTTAGATCGCCCACTTCTTCTTCGATATCTCTTGGTACCGCAATGTCGATCAGCAGCATGGGCTGATGACGGCGTGCTTTCAAGGCTTTTTCGACCATGCCTTTACCAATAATGGGCAACGGCGCGGCAGTCGAGCTGATCACAATGTCGGCTTTATGCATGTGATCGGGAATTTCTTCCAAGGATATAACTTGCGCGCCAAAAGCGTCTTCAAACGGTTTCGCCCGCTCTCTGGTTCGGTTGGCAACAATAATATTTTTGCAATCGTGCTCATACAGATGCTTGGCAACCAGTTCGATGGTTTCGCCCGCGCCAACCAATAATGCTGTCGATGTTTCTAATGATTCAAAGATCTGACGCGCCAAAGAGCATGCCGCGAATGCGACTGAAACAGCATTGCCACCAATATCCGTTTCCGTACGAACACGCTTTGCTACGGTAAACGTCTTGTGAAACAAACGCTCCAGCGGCCCGTTAATCGCATCAAACTCGACTGATTCGGCATAGGCTTGTTTGACTTGGCCAAGGATCTGAGGCTCACCCAACACTAAGGAGTCTAATCCACTCGCCACACGCATTAGGTGTTGCGCTGCAGCTTGATCGTGGTGGGTATATAAGCAAGAAAGCAGAGCTTCGCTATCAAGATGATGAAAATCACGAAGCCAATCCACCACGACGCCAGGGCTTGGCTGCTCTAACTCACAATAGATCTCAGTTCGGTTACAGGTAGACACAATCACTCCACTCTGCACAACCTGCTTTTCTTTCAGCTGGTGAAGTGCATCACGAAGTTGTTGCGGAGAAAAAGAGACCTTCTCACGCAAATCGACCGTAGCGGTCTTATGATTTATTCCGAGAACTAGCAAGCTCATTAAGCAGGGTTACCGACAGCACCAAGTGAAATCCGAGCCGTGGATTTTACGTTATGGGCTCGTCGAATAAAAGATAACATTAGTTTCCTCATCTCGCTAACAACCAGAAGTGTGACTATTTCACACCCAAATCAGTTTTTTCGTCCATTTTTTCAACAGGTAATCGACATTTAATTTTCAACGACCTTGGCACAGATAACTTTTCAAATCATGGATAACTATATTTTGATAGCCTGTCGCGGATAAGCCACTGATGATTGCAAAGAATTATCTGTATAATCGATGGCGACTGCCAAATACACGGAGTTTCACTATGTCTCGTTCCATAAGGTTTACACTAACCTTTCTGCTGGGCTTTCTGGCGCTATCAGGCTGTACGTCGATCCCTGCGCCAACCACTGAGTGGGATAACCATCAAGCCGCGCTCGAAGACATCAATAACTTTACCGCGAAGGGCAAAGTCGCCTTTATCAGTCCAGAACAGCGTGTTTCTGCCAATTTCCTTTGGAAACAGCAAGACGATGAGTTATCACTAAGACTCACCAATTTTCTCGGTACGACATTACTTACTTTAGATACCACACCCAACATGGCGGTATTAGTTGATGGTGAAGGCCAACGTTATGTCGACCGAAATGCATCAACACTGTTGCGTAACTTGACGGGCGTGGCATTGCCTGTCGACGAGATGACGCAATGGATCAAAGGCTTGCCTACAGAAAAGAACGATATCACCTTGGGAGGGGATAATCGTTTAGCGTTTCTCAGCGAAAATAACGCTGACACCAATCAACCCGGGTGGCAAGTCGAATACAGTGCGTATGACGCCAGCACAGGCAGCTTGCTTCCATCAAAAATTAAAATGAATCAGAACACTCAAAAAGTAAATTTAGTGATTTCAGAATGGATCTACCCGCAATGACTTTACCCACGAGTAACTGGCCGTCTCCCGCCAAGCTAAATCTTTTTCTGTACATCACTGGACAGCGTGAGAACGGCTACCACGATTTACAAACTTTGTTTCAATTTCTCGATTTTGGTGACACGCTCCAGATCACGCCCAATGATTCAGGCAAAATCACCTTATCGCCAGACATCGATGGCGTCACCGTCGAAGAAAACCTGATTTACCGAGCCGCTATCGCGCTTCAGTCGGCATCAGGATCAACACTCGGTGCGCACATACACGTTGAAAAGATTTTACCCATGGGCGGTGGTCTTGGTGGTGGTTCGTCGAATGCAGCCACTACGCTTGTTGCCCTCAACCACCTTTGGAATACCGAATTATCAACTGATGAATTAACACAGTTGGGGCTGGCATTAGGTGCCGACGTTCCCGTGTTTGTTCGTGGCGTCACAGCCTTCGCAGAAGGGGTAGGCGAAGTGCTTACGCCAGCCTATGCTGAAGAAAAATGGTATCTGGTCGCAAAACCCGATGTTAGTATCGCCACAGCAAAAATATTTAGTCATCCTAACCTGACGCGAAATACGCCAAAACGCGCATTAAATGCGCTATTAGCGGGAAATTACGAAAACGATTGCGAAAAGATAGTCAGAGAGTTGTTTCCAAAGGTTGATAAGGCTATTTCGTGGCTGCTAGAATACGCGCCGTCAAGACTGACTGGAACAGGTGCCTGTATTTTCGCGGAGTTCGAAAATGAGGATGACGCCCGTTTAACATTAAACAATTTGCCCGACTGGCTCACTGGTTTTGTAGCTCGTGGTGTGAACACCTCACCGCTCTTAACCACGCTAAAAGCGCAGAAACAATGAGACAGACAACACTCAATGGATACAACCCCGAGGTTTTCCACCGTGCCTGATATGAAGCTGTTTGCTGGTAATGCAACGCCTGTACTCGCCCAACGCATTGCGAATCGCCTATATATGTCACTAGGTGACGCTACCGTTAGCCGTTTTTCTGACGGCGAAGTGTGTGTACAGATCAATGAAAACGTACGGGGTAGCGACGTATTCGTTATCCAGTCAACGTGTGCACCAACCAATGACAACCTGATGGAATTGGTTGTAATGATCGATGCACTGCGTCGCGCATCTGCTGGCCGAATCACTGCAGTTATTCCTTACTTTGGTTACGCTCGCCAAGACCGCCGTGTGCGTTCAGCGCGTGTACCTATCACCGCGAAAGTTATTGCAGACTTCTTGTCTAACGTTGGTGTTGACCGCGTTTTGACTGTTGACCTGCACGCAGAGCAGATTCAAGGCTTCTTCGATGTACCTGTAGATAACATCTTCGGTACACCTGTGTTGCTAGAAGATATGCTGGCGAAGAAACTGGAAGATCCTGTCGTTGTTTCTCCAGACATCGGTGGCGTTGTACGTGCTCGTGCAACCGCTAAACTGCTGGACGACACTGATATCGCAATCATCGACAAGCGCCGCCCACGTGCAAACGTGTCTCAGGTTATGCACCTGATTGGTGACGTCGAAGGTCGTGACTGCATCATTGTTGATGACATGATTGATACCGGTGGTACTCTGTGTAAAGCAGCAGAAGCACTGAAAAACCGTGGCGCTAAGCGTGTATTCGCATACGCAACCCACGCAGTATTCTCTGGCAATGCACCACAAAACATCAAAGAATCAGTGATTGACGAAGTGATCGTTACTGACTCAATTCCGCTAAGCGCGGAAATGCAAGCAACCGGTAAAGTGTCTCAACTGACCCTGTCTGGCATGCTAGCTGAAGCGATTCGTCGCATCAGCAACGAAGAATCAATCTCAGCAATGTTCGATTCTTAATCGACACCTTGTGAGAGAAAACGCCTCGCTCTTGCGGGGCGTTTTGTTTTGTGCAGCACACTGGTGAGCGAACTCTTTGCGGCATCATTTTGAGGTCGCTCACGTATAGTGTTAGGATATGCCGCCTTTGGCGTTGGTCCTATGACCAAATCTGTTATTCAGCGCCTAACCAATGACAACAATAACAACGAGAATCTCACCGTGAGCGACCAAATTCGTCTTTTAGTGGGTCTGGCGAATCCTGGACCAGAATACGCAAAAACCCGTCACAATGCGGGGGCTTGGGTCGTTGAAGAGTTGGCACGTATTCATAACGTGTCGCTAAAGGAAGACAAAAAATATTTTGGTTTGACGGCAAGAATCAGTGTGGGTGGTGAAGATCTTCGTTTGTTGATCCCGACCACATTCATGAATCTATCCGGCAAATCTGTGGCTGCATTGGCGAACTTCTTCCAAATTAAACCGGAAGAAATCATGGTGGCTCACGATGAGCTCGACTTGCCGCCAGGTGTTGCCAAGTTCAAGAAAGGTGGTGGTCACGGTGGACACAATGGTCTGCGTGACATCATCAGCAAGATGGGCAACAACAAAGAGTTTTATCGTCTTCGCATCGGGATCGGACACCCTGGTCACAAAGACAAAGTAGCGGGTTTTGTATTAACAAAAGCCCCTGCGAACGAACAAAGTCAAATCGAGCAAGCCGCCGATGAAGCTGTACGCTGCATCGACATTCTGCTGAAAGATGATTTGGCCAAGGCGCAGAACCGCCTTCATACATTCAAGGCGCAATAATATTTTTAACGAAAGGTTACCATCTCATGGGTTTTAAATGCGGTATCGTTGGCCTGCCAAACGTAGGTAAATCAACACTGTTCAACGCTCTGACAAAAGCCGGTATCGAAGCGGCAAACTTCCCGTTCTGTACTATCGAGCCAAACACGGGTGTGGTACCTGTGCCTGATTTGCGTCTGGATGCGCTTGCGAAAATCGTTAACCCACAACGCATTTTGCCAACCACGATGGAATTCGTAGATATCGCTGGCTTGGTTGCTGGTGCGTCTAAAGGTGAAGGTCTAGGTAACAAATTCCTAGCAAACATCCGTGAAACCGATGCAATCGGCCACGTGGTTCGTTGTTTCGAGAACGACAATATCATCCACGTTGCGGGTAAAGTAGACCCTGCTGACGATATCGATGTTATCAACACCGAGCTTGCGCTATCTGATCTTGAAGCATGTGAACGTGCTATTCAACGTCAGGCGAAGAAAGCGAAAGGCGGCGATCGCGACGCGAAAATCGAAATCGCTGTACTTGAAAAGCTGCTTCCTGTTTTGGAAGAGGGCAACATGTTGCGTTCAGTAGCACTGACCAAAGAAGAAAAAGCAGCGGTTGATTACCTGAACTTCTTGACCATGAAGCCAACCATGTACATCGCGAACGTGAACGATGACGGTTTCGAAAACAACCCTTACCTTGACATTGTTAACGCAATCGCTGAGAAAGAAGGCGCAACCGTTGTTGCTGTTTGTGCTGAAATCGAAGGCGAACTTTCTGAGCTAGAAGCAGACGAAGCAGCCGTATTCCTTGAGGAAATGGGCCTAGAAGAACCTGGTCTTAACCGCGTAATTCGTGCGGGCTACGATCTTCTAACACTGCAAACTTACTTCACCGCTGGCGTGAAAGAAGTCCGTGCTTGGACAATCCCTGTCGGCGCAACCGCGCCACAAGCAGCGGGTAAAATCCACACTGACTTTGAAAAAGGCTTCATCCGCGCTGAAATCATTGGTTACGATGACTTCATCACCAACAATGGCGAAGCTGGCGCGAAAGTGGCGGGGAAATGGCGTTTGGAAGGCAAAGAGTACATTGTTAAAGACGGCGATGTTATTCACTTCCGCTTTAACGTTTAATTCCAATCGTTAACTCGATTTGAAAAGCTGGCTTTTGCCAGCTTTTTTCGTTTTAGATCTCCCTAGTTTCGCCATTTGCAGCCCAACTGAATAAGAAAACACCTCCTCCTGCTCAAAATCACAGCGAAGTCACCGATATGATAAAAAAAGCATGGAAAAAAGGTTGACGACAACCAAGGTTCTTCGCATAATGCGCCCCGCACTCAGGGCATGACCCTGAACGAAAAAGATGGCTACGTAGCTCAGTTGGTTAGAGCACATCACTCATAATGATGGGGTCACAGGTTCGAATCCCGTCGTAGCCACCATTCTTTTTCAACGTGCAACGCTTTCTTTAGAAAGCAACAATATGCGGAAGTGGCGAAATTGGTAGACGCACCAGATTTAGGTTCTGGCGCCGCAAGGTGTGAGAGTTCAAGTCTCTCCTTCCGCACCATATTGAAGACATCATGCTTGATAGCGTGATAGTCATTGGGATATCGCCAAGCGGTAAGGCAGCGGCTTTTGATGCCGCCATTCCCTGGTTCGAATCCAGGTATCCCAGCCATATTTTGGCATGGCTACGTAGCTCAGTTGGTTAGAGCACATCACTCATAATGATGGGGTCACAGGTTCGAATCCCGTCGTAGCCACCATTTGATTCGAAAGCCTTTGGCTTTCAAACAGACTGACACTGCCACGTGTTATAAAGCGCTAGCTTTAGTCTGAAAGATTTGCGGAAGTGGCGAAATTGGTAGACGCACCAGATTTAGGTTCTGGCGCCGCAAGGTGTGAGAGTTCAAGTCTCTCCTTCCGCACCATATATCTTGTTTCTCTTATCGTTTAACGACGAAGAGAAGGTTTCAGACAAGACTAAAAAACTGAAACAACTAGGATTGCGGAAGTGGCGAAATTGGTAGACGCACCAGATTTAGGTTCTGGCGCCGCAAGGTGTGAGAGTTCAAGTCTCTCCTTCCGCACCAATCCTCTTGCTCTTTATGCCTGCCTTCTGGCAGAATAAGGAAATCAGGCAAGTAAAAACTCTGATAACAATGCGGAAGTGGCGAAATTGGTAGACGCACCAGATTTAGGTTCTGGCGCCGCAAGGTGTGAGAGTTCAAGTCTCTCCTTCCGCACCATATTTAAAGAGTCATGCTTAATTGCGTGAGTTCTGTTGGGGTATCGCCAAGCGGTAAGGCAGCGGCTTTTGATGCCGCCATTCCCTGGTTCGAATCCAGGTACCCCAGCCACAACATTTAAAAGCTCACCCTCGGGTGGGCTTTTTTTGTTTCTACTCCGCTGATTCTCTCCTGCTCCCATTTCCCCACTACGTCTATGTGGTTGAATTGGTCTTTAATCCCTGTAGGCTTATTCTCATAGTAGTTGATCGAATCATCTTCGATCTCACGTGCAGCCATATGTACGACAGGGACGCAGCCAGAATGAACACACCTAACAACAAAGTCGATAACCCTATCCAGCATCAAGTTTATCTCTCTTTACCTGACGGCCTTTACAGTGAAGTGCCTCCCGTTCGCGTCGAGCAACCTAGCCTGCTTGCACTCAATCATGATTTGCTCGCGCACTACGGCCTATCCCCTGAGTGGTTCGAAAGCGCCGATGGCATTCACTTTCTTACTGGGAATCATGATTATGCCTCGCAGCACCCTATCGCGATGGGATACGCTGGCCATCAGTTTGGGCATTACTCGCCACAACTGGGTGATGGGCGAGCGCATATGCTGGGTCAGCTAAAAACCGGTGATGGCCAGTTTATCGATGTGCAATTAAAAGGATCTGGTCGCACCCCCTATTCGCGTGGCGGTGATGGACGAGCCACACTCGGCGCGGTGATCAGGGAATATTTGATTAGCGAGGCCATGGCGGGATTGAAGATCCCCACAACGCGAACCCTCGCCATGATGTCGACGGGCGATAGCGTGATGCGAGACTACCAGATGGTACCCGGTGCCATTCAGGTGCGTACAGCCACCAGCCATATTCGTGTTGGGTCTTTTCAATATGCCTATGCCAAGTTAGGCAAAAGCGGCGTTCAAGCGTTAGCAGACTTTCTTATCACCCAGCACTATCCCGATGTTGACGTTGATGGACGCGATAGCTGTGACAACGAAAACAAATATGTCGCTTTGTTTGAGGCCATTTGTGTTCGTCAGGCTAACTTGATTGCACAGTGGATGTTAGTGGGCTTTATTCACGGCGTGATGAACACAGACAACATGTCGCTCGTCGGAGAAAGTATCGACTTCGGCCCCTGTGCGTTTATGGACGAATTTAAGGCCAACAAAGTATTTAGCTCGATTGACCGAGAAAGCCGCTACGCATGGGATCAGCAAGCCAACATTGGCTATTGGAACTTGCAGCGCCTCGCTGAGACTTTCTTGCCCTTGTTTGATGATAAGTTTGATGAAGACTCAGACAACGCCATAGAAATGGCTCAGGCGCCGCTCTCAGCCTATATAACTGTATTCCAACAAGCGTTTCAAGATGGGTTAAAACAAAAACTCGGTGTGACAGCATCAACGCAAGATGCAGATGACTTCATAAACGAAGCACTGCCAACGGTCGCGGCCGAAAGCATGGACTTCACTCAGTTCTTTGATGCGCTTACGCGTGTTGCTCAAGGCGATGAAGATGACACACCGCTGCTCTCGCTGTTTTCAAACCAAGAAAAAGGCGAACAGTGGATAGCACGTTGGCACTCATTGAGAGACTCATCGTCAGAGAGCGTTAAGGCCATGCGCGCCGCAAACCCCGCTCTTATCGCAAGAAACCACCAAGTAGAACAAGCGATTGAAGATGCGATGGAACGTGACGACTTTGCACTGTTCAATCGTTTGAGCCAGGCTTTGAAGAACCCTTATAGCGTCAGCGATGATAATCGCGATTTACAAGCGGCTCCCATGCCTGAACAACGAGTATTGCGAACCTTCTGTGGAACCTAAGAGTCAATTAGGTCAAACACTGAATACAAAAATGGGGCTTTCAAGCCCCATTTTTCATTCGATTTCAGTCGTCTCATGACAAAAGCTATAGCCCCATGGCGTACTTCAACACTTGGGTTTTAATCGGTCCGCTATTTTCAGCCAACTTTAAGCCGACATTGCGAAGGAACTTCAACGGCGCAATCTCATTACTAAATCCGCCATAAAACACGTCCATTCCCGCCTGCATGATCAAGTTGTCAGGTTTACGCTTTCGCTCGTAGGCCGCTAAAACATCGTCACTGATCCATTCAACACCCGCATCCGCGACAACGTCTAGCAGAGCATCAACGTCTTTAAAGCCAAGATTCACGCCTTGCCCAGCTAGTGGGTTGATCGTGTGCGCAGCATCGCCAAGGATCACCACGCCATTACGCGAATAGGATTGCGCGTGACGACGGGTTAACGGAAAGGCGCCAGACTGAACAACGTCAATGTCACCCAACTCTTTAGGAAAATGCGTCAGTACCTCTTGCTTCAAAGCCTCTGGCGACATGGCACACAGCTGTTTAATGCGTGTCGGGCTGTCATACCAAACCAAGGAGCCTTGATGCCCAGATAACGGTAAGAAAGAGCGCGGGCCATCAGGCGTAAACCACTGCCAAGTGATATCTTGCTGCGGTAATGCTGTCTTCACGTTGATGAGCATACAATGCTGGCGATAATCCCACGCCGTGACACCAATGTTGGCATAGTCGCGCACTCGGGAATTGGCACCGTCAGCACCCACTAACCAACGACCATGCAGCACATCCCCATTTTCCAACGTGACAGCGTGACCATTATCATCTGCTTGCATCGAGACAATATTGGCAGGACACAGCATCTCGAGATTATCCTGCGCTTCACACGCTTGCCAAAGCGCGAGTTGAAGAATGCGGTTTTCAACAATAAAACCAAGTTCGGATAAATCCATCTCTTGCGCATTGAAGCGGATACGGCATTCAGGGTGCTCCCATGTTTCAAGACGACGATAAGGGCACAGGCGCATAGCCAGTACGGCATCCCACACTTTGAGCGCTTTCAACAAAGAAACTGATGCAGGTGAAATCGCAGATACGCGCAAATCCATCGGCTGTTCAGGCGAAAATGATTGAGGCGCAATACGCTCAATCATCGCAACACGTTTTCCTTGTTTCGCGAGGCCCAGCGCAGTGGCAGCCCCTACCATACCGCCGCCCACGACGATAATATCGAATTGTTTCATAACAGATTCTCTTTAAGTCCTTGCGGCATTTTACCTGTCATGCCACCAATTGCGACAGCCTCTTGGCGATAGCCTCATTAAATCCTGCAAAAAAATTGGGGAGAACGTGATCTGGTCACAGTTTAGCTAAAGCAGTACAATACGCCCCCTATGCCCAAAACACGTTGAGATACTCACGGGTTGGCGACAAACTGGACAATGCTTTTCGGCTGAGGTTGCAGTTATAACATAGCGTTACCACACATCACCTTTCAGCCGAAACACGTAAAACATTACTATGAGCAATAAGTTACATGGCTAAAAAACTTTTGATCAAAACCTGGGGCTGCCAGATGAATGAATACGATTCGTCTAAGATGGCGGATCTGCTCAATGCAGCTGGTGGCTACGAGCTAACCGAAGAGCCTGAAGAAGCGGATGTATTGCTTCTTAACACCTGTTCTATTCGCGAAAAAGCTCAGGAGAAGGTGTTCCACCAACTGGGACGCTGGAAAAACTTGAAAGATCAGAAGCCAGACCTTGTGATTGGTGTTGGTGGCTGTGTCGCGACTCAAGAAGGCGATCACATTCGTGAACGTGCGCCGTATGTGGATGTCATTTTTGGCCCACAAACACTGCACCGCCTGCCTCAAATGATTAATCAATCACGTGAAGACCACGGCCCAGTGATGGACATCTCTTTCCCAGAAATTGAGAAGTTCGATAACTTGCCAGAGCCACGTGCTGAAGGCCCAACCGCATTTGTCTCCATCATGGAAGGCTGCTCGAAATACTGCACCTTCTGCGTCGTGCCATATACGCGCGGTGAAGAAGTTAGCCGTCCGTTGGATGATGTGCTTTACGAAATCGCACAACTTGCCGAGCAAGGCGTACGTGAAGTCAACCTGCTGGGTCAAAACGTAAACGCATACCGCGGCGAAATGCATGATGGCGAGATCTGCACGTTTGCTGAGTTGCTACGTTACGTGGCAGCGATTGACGGTATCGACCGTATTCGCTACACCACCAGCCACCCGATTGAGTTCACTGATGACATCATCGATGTTTACAGTGATACGCCAGAGCTTGTTAGCCACTTGCATTTGCCAGTTCAAAGCGGTTCAGATCGTATTCTGACCATGATGAAGCGTCCGCACACGGCTATCGAATACAAATCGAAAATCCGCAAACTGCGTCAGGTACGCCCTGATATCGCCATGAGTTCTGACTTCATTGTCGGCTTCCCTGGCGAAACAGATGCGGATTTCCAAGCGACAATGAAACTGATCCGTGACATCAATTTCGACATGAGCTTCAGCTTTGTGTATTCACCGCGCCCGGGTACACCAGCGGCAGACATGCCCGATGACACCCCAGAGCAAGTGAAGAAAGATCGTCTGTCAGAGCTTCAGCAACAGATCAACGCACAAACCATGATCTTTGCGCGTCAAATGCTAGAAACTGAGCAGCGTATTCTTGTTGAAGGCCCATCACGTAAGAGCTTGATGGAATTGCGCGGTCGCACCGAAAATAACCGTGTGGTTAACTTTGCAGGCTCCATGGATTTGATTGGTCAGTTCGTTGACGTCAAAATCACTGACGTGCACGCGAACTCACTACGTGGCGAACTGGTTCGCACAGAGAAAGAAATGAACCTTCGCATCGCAGTGTCGCCTGCCGAAATGATCGCAAAAACACGCAAAGAAGATGATCTTGGCGTAGGCGTGTATACTCCGTAATAGCACGGAGGCCATATTGCCTTACCAAGCCCGTTAGCGAACGGGAGCATTCATACGTTACCGGTGCACAGAACACGCACCGGTAATATTTCCGAGGACAGGTTTGCGAGGACAGTATTGAACAAGATAATCACCTTAGAAGTATCACTGGAACCAGCTGATAACTCACGCCTAGCCAGCCTATGCGGCCCTTTCGATGACAACATCAAACAACTCGAACGCCGTTTGGGAGTGGAAATCAACCACCGAAGCCACCTCTTCTCTGTCGTGGGTAAACCACACACCGCCACTGCGGCGATAGAGATTCTCAAAACACTCTACGTTGAAACTGCGCCGGTCAAAAATCAGTATCCCGATATCGATCCTGAAGATATTCACTTAGCCATTAAAGAAAGTGGTGTGCTCGAGCAAGCTGTCGAGTCGTCGATTCCTTATGGCAAAGAAATCCACATCAAAACCAAAAAAGGTGTCATCAAACCGCGTACACCCAACCAAGCGCAATATATTGCGAACATGGTGACGCATGACATTACCTTTGGTATTGGCCCCGCAGGTACAGGTAAAACGTATCTTGCTGTCGCCGCTGCGGTTGACGCACTTGAGCGACAAGAGATTCGCCGAATTTTGCTAACACGCCCTGCGGTTGAAGCAGGCGAAAAACTGGGTTTCTTACCGGGTGACTTGAGCCAAAAAGTCGACCCGTATTTACGCCCACTTTACGATGCCCTGTTTGAAATGCTGGGTTTCGAGCGTGTTGAAAAACTCATCGAACGTAACGTCATTGAAGTCGCGCCACTTGCCTATATGCGTGGACGCACACTCAATGATGCATTCATCATTTTGGATGAAAGCCAAAACACCACTGTCGAGCAGATGAAAATGTTCCTGACCCGTATCGGATTTAACAGCCGAGCGGTGATCACCGGTGATGTTACGCAAATCGATTTACCGCGAAACGCAAAATCTGGCCTTCGTCATGCCATTGAAGTGTTAGCGGATGTAAATGAAATTAGCTTTAACTTCTTCCAAGCAGACGACGTTGTTCGCCACCCTGTGGTTGCACGTATTGTCCTTGCTTATGAAGCATGGGAAGCAGAAGACGCCAAAGCACGTAAACATGCCGAAGAGCGTCGTCGCCTCGAGCGTGAAGCAGCCCTTGCTGCGGTGCAGCCATCAGAAGAGAACCATCAGTAAAATGCAGTATTTCGTCGATCTTCAAATCGCGACACAAAACACCGACAACCTGCCAAGCGAAGAGCAGCTTCAACTCTGGTTTGAGCAAGCAGTAAAATCATTTTGCGCACAAGCAGAAGCGACCATCCGTATCGTGGATGAATTTGAAAGCCAAAGCCTGAACCGTGATTATCGCGGCAAGGACAAGCCGACAAATGTATTGTCGTTTCCGTTTGAGGCGCCGCCTGGTGTAGAGTTAGATCTGCTAGGTGACTTGATTATTTGTCGACAAGTCGTCGAAAAAGAAGCCGAAGAACAGAATAAAGAACTATTCGCCCACTGGGCACACATGGTTGTACATGGCAGTCTCCATCTGCTAGGTTATGACCATATTGATGATGAAGAAGCAGAAGAAATGGAATCTCTCGAGATTTCTATCATGAATGCATTAGGGTATGAAAACCCGTATGCCGCAGACTTCATCTAAATTAACGTTGTAAATATTGAGACAATGAACGAAGACAACTCACAAAGCTCTGAAGGTCCGAGTAGAAAGACCTTCTTCGAACGTTTAGGACAGATCTTTCAGGGTGAACCTAAAGACCGTCAGGAACTGGTAGATGTATTCCGTGATTCGGAACAGAACGATCTGATCGATCACGATACACGGGATATGCTCGAAGGCGTTATGCAGATTTCTGAAATGCGCATTCGAGACATCATGATTCCGCGTTCGCAGATGGTAACCATCGAACGCTCACAACCTCTCGAACAAATCATCACCGTTATCAACGACGCCCAGCACTCTCGCTATCCGGTGATCAGTGATGACAAAGACCATGTTGAAGGCATTCTGCTAGCAAAAGACTTGCTACGCTACCTGATGGCCAACAGCGAACCGTTTAACATTGATGAAGTGATCCGCCCTGCTGTGGTAGTGCCGGAAAGCAAACGTGTTGACCGATTGCTGAAAGAGTTTCAGGAAGAACGCTATCACATGGCGATCGTTGTCGATGAATTCGGCGGCGTATCAGGCGTGGTGACAATCGAAGATATTCTCGAAGAAATCGTTGGCGATATTGAAGACGAATACGACGATGAAGAAGAGCAGGAAATCCGCCAGCTCAGCAAGCACACCTTTGCGGTGAAAGCGCTGACAACACTGGAAGATTTTAACGAGAAATTTGGTTCTCAGTTCAATGATGACGATATCGATACTATCGGTGGATTGGTCATGACCAGCTTTGGTCACCTACCAACCCGCGGCGAAGAAGTAGACATTGAAAACTTCCATTTCAAAGTCACCGCAGCCGACAGTCGACGTGTTATCCAATTGCAGGTTACTATTCCAGATACTACTGCAGAGGAAACGGCATAATCGTCAAATGCTAAATATTAAAACTTTAAAGCGGCCCCAAGTATTCATGCGGATCTTCGGGGCCGCTTTTTCTGGTGCGCTCGCCACATTGGCTTTTGCCCCCTATTCTATCTGGCCAGCCATGCTGGTCTCTTTGTTCGCCCTTCTTTTACTCATCCACGAGCAATCTCCCAAACGCGCCGCGTTAATCGGTTTCAGTTGGGGTCTAGGCCAATTTGGTACCGGCGTTGGTTGGGTGTATGTCGTCATTGAGAAATTTGGTGGATTACCCACCGCCATTGGCTTACTCCTAATTGGTCTGCTTGTGATGTATTTGGCGTTCTATCCTGCGCTATTTGCATTCATTCTAAGACGCGTTCAACTGCCCCTGGCGTTATCTTACTTACTGTTCGCGCCATCCCTTTGGCTAGTGATCGACTGGTTCCGAGGTTGGTTCCTCACTGGGTTTCCTTGGCTATGGCCGGGCTACAGCCAGATCGAAGGCCCACTGTCAGGTTTCGCCCCCTTAATTGGTGTGCAAGGTATCACCCTCGCGCTGCTGATTATTTCGGGTTCCATCGCACTTGCTGCCATTACGCGTAAGTTATCGGCATTGACTCCAGCCTTAGTGGCCGCCATTGTTGCCACCGTGTCAGGCTATGTACCTTGGGTGCAAGAAACAGGAGAAAGTGTTGATGTTGCTATGGTGCAAGGCAATGTCCCTCAGGAGCTAAAATGGCTACCTAGCCAACGTTGGCCGACACTTCTGAGCTATCAAGATATGACGCGCCAGAACTGGGATGCGGACATTGTGATATGGCCAGAAGCCGCGATTCCAGCACTCGAGCGTGATGTGCCGGATTTCCTTGCGCGTCTCGATGCCGCCGCCATAAACAATAACACCGCGATCATTACTGGTGTGCTGGATCAAAACGATGACGGCCAATTCTATAACAACGTGATCACCCTCGGTGACAACGGCATGCAGGGATACAATTACCCTGCGCAAGAAAGCTACAGCAAACACCACTTACTCGTGTTCGGGGAGTTTGTGCCGTTTGCGGACATTCTGCGCCCATTAGCGCCGCTGTTTAATTTACCAATGTCTTCGTTCAGTCGCGGTGATTACACGCAGCCTAACATTGGCGCTAAAGGTCACCAGCTTGCTCCAGCGATTTGCTACGAAATTGCGTTTAGCGATCAAGTGCGAAAAAGTCTAACGCCTGAATCTGATTTTATTCTCACGCTATCTAACGATACGTGGTTTGGCACATCCATCGGGCCACACCAGCATCTTGAAATCGCACGTATGCGAGCGCTTGAGAATGGCAAACCTGTGCTTCGTTCGACCAATACCGGCCTCACGGCGGCCATTGGTTACCAAGGTGACCTGATTGCTCAAGTTCCGCAATTTGAAACCGTGGTTCTACGCGCAGACGTGCCCACGACTCGCGGACAAACGCCGTATACGCAATTCGGTGATTGGCCGTTGTATATCTGGATTGTGTTGTCTGGGGCGGCGTTATTTTGGCTTACGCGCGGTCAAACCACTTCGCAAGCTAAAGACGATCAGTCGCAATAATAAGAGCGAACATTCGCTCTCTCGCTAGGTCATAAATAAGGCTAAGGATTTTCCTTAGCCTTATTTTTTTCGATACCTTTTTCCATATATCAATGGATCAAAGTATCGATGTATCAATGTATCAAAGCTCGATGTATAAAAGCTTCGATAACCTTAGGGAGATCTTCATGCGCGCCTTGTTTCGACGACTTTTACTGATCCCATTACTTATCTCGGCGCTTTTTGTCGCGCCTGCTTCAGCAGAACCAGACGCAGAACTGTTTGCTGACACCCGAGCGGCGCTGGCGAACTTTCATCGCTTTGATGAAGTAAAACCCTTTTTCGATAAAGCCTATGGATATGCGGTGTTTCCTTCGGTGGGCAAAGGCGGATTCTGGATTGGCGGAGCCTACGGCAATGGTTTGGTTTACCAAGGCAACCAAACACTGGCGCAAGCAGAATTGATTCAAGTCTCGATAGGGTTAACCTTCGGTGGGCAAGCGTTCAGTGAAATACTGTTTTTTGAAGACAAACACACTTTCGATAGTTTTATGTCGGGAAGCTTTGAGCTTGGCGCTCAAGCATCCGCCACCGCGCTGACGGAAGGCGCTGCAGCGCACGTAGGAACAACGGGTACATCTGCCAGCGCTGGAAACGCCCAATCCAAAGCGTATTACATCAATGGCACAGCCATTTTCACCCAAGCCAAGGGTGGTTTAATGGTAGAAGCCGCGCTCGCAGGGCAGAAGTTTAATATTGAGCGTTTTTAGTGAATAAGCGCGGTCCTAGACGGATTTTTGGTAAATCCAAGAGGCCGTCAAGCTTTTCGACCTTCCTAGGATCTAGGGCCTGCTTTTCCTCTATACCCTGCTCTAGACCTACGCCGGATAAGCCTTACGACTAAACTGCGAGTTACCGCACTTAGTGCAAGGGATCAACACACCGACATGGCTATGTTCGGTCTGATTCCCGCAAGTCTCACAAACCAAAATGCCAAGCCCAACAACTTCTCCCGCAGAGTAGACTCCGTGGTGTTGAATGTCTTTTAACACCTCATGCCATTCCAGCTGGGTTTTATCCGTTATTTCAGCCAGTTGCTCCCAAAGCGTATTGGCAATGAGGCTTTTGAACAGCTCACCATCATCAGCGCGGCCTTCAGACTCGTTATATTGTTCACTGAACGCTTGAACATCGCGTTTGAAGTACGCTTCAATCAAGGCCAATTCGTCCTTGGTCATGTCTGATGCGGCATCGAAATACCGTTCAGACAATTCCAGCCAGCGTTTTAGCTCTTCAGGGCTGTGTTTTAAAGCGTCACTAATCCGCTGAGCGAGTAACTTATACTCCGTTTTTTGCTCTGTCATAGGTCACCTCTGCATTCAACTGTTGTTGCGCCATCTACCTTTGGTTATTCTATGTCGATTATTTTGGTTCATTTCAAACCTATCTCACAAATTCCCGGATGTCATCGATGCAAGAACAATACCGTCCTCAGGACATAGAGCCTAAAGTTCAGGCTGATTGGGACAACAAAAAAACCTTCGTGGTTCAAGAAGACCCGAACAAGGAAAAGTTCTACTGCCTATCCATGTTCCCGTACCCAAGCGGCCGACTGCACATGGGTCACGTGCGTAACTACACCATCGGTGATGTGATCTCTCGCTACCAACGCCTACAAGGCAAAAATGTTATGCAGCCAATCGGCTGGGATGCATTTGGTCTGCCTGCAGAAAATGCGGCTGTGAAAAACAAAACAGCACCTGCACCTTGGACGTACGAGAATATTGAGTATATGAAGAACCAGCTAAAATTGCTGGGCTTCGGTTACGATTGGGATCGCGAATTCGCGACCTGTACCCCTGAATACTACCGCTGGGAACAAGAATTCTTCACCAAGCTTTACGAAAAAGGCTTGGTATACAAGAAGACTTCTTCCGTTAACTGGTGTCCGAACGACCAAACCGTTCTTGCGAACGAACAGGTTGAAGACGGCTGCTGCTGGCGTTGTGACACCCCAGTAGAGCAAAAAGAAATTCCACAGTGGTTCATTAAAATCACTGCCTACGCGCAAGAGTTACTTGACGACCTAGACACCCTAGAAGGTTGGCCTGACATGGTGAAAACCATGCAGCGCAACTGGATCGGTCGTTCAGAAGGCGTTGAGTTGTCATTCAAAGTGGCTGGCAACCCAGATCTAGAAGTTTACACCACACGTCCTGACACCCTAATGGGTGTGACTTACGTGGGCATTGCTGCGGGTCACCCTCTTGCTGCACAAGCTGCAGAGACGAATCCTGCACTTGCAGCGTTTATCGATGAATGCCGTAACACCAAGGTTGCTGAAGCTGAGCTTGCGACCATGGAGAAAAAAGGCATGGATACTGGCCTGAAGGCTATCCATCCTCTAAACGGCCGTGAAGTGCCTGTGTACGTTGCTAACTTCGTACTGATGCATTACGGAACAGGTGCTGTAATGGCCGTTCCTGGTCACGACCAGCGCGATTTTGAATTCGCGACCAAGTACGGTCTGGACATCGCGCCAGTGATCTTGGCAGAAGACGGTAACGCACCGGATATTTCTGAAGCAGCACACACTGAAAAAGGTGTTCTGTTCAACTCTGGCGAATTCGACGGTTTGGCGTTCGAAGAAGCATTTGACGCAATTGCGTCAAAACTTGAGTCAGAAGGCAAAGGCCACAAGACGGTTAACTTCCGTCTGCGTGACTGGGGCGTTTCTCGTCAACGTTACTGGGGTTCTCCAATCCCAATGGTGACCACTGAAGATGGCCAAGTACACCCAGTACCTGCTGACCAACTGCCAGTGATCTTGCCAGAAGACGTTGTGATGGACGGCGTGACCAGTCCAATCAAAGCAGACAAAACGTGGGCAGAAACGACGTTCAACGGTCAACCAGCACTGCGTGAAACCGACACCTTCGACACCTTCATGGAGTCTTCTTGGTACTACGCGCGTTACTGTTCACCAAAAGCTGACCAAATGCTGGATTCAGATGCAGCTAACTACTGGTTGCCTGTTGACCAATACGTTGGCGGTATCGAGCACGCGGTAATGCACCTGTTGTACTCTCGCTTCTTCCACAAGCTACTGCGTGACGCAGGCATGGTTGAAAGTGACGAGCCGTTCAAGCAACTACTTTGCCAAGGCATGGTTTTGGCAGACGCGTATTACTACAACAACGAGAAAGGCGCGAAAGTGTGGGTTTCTCCAACGGAAGTAACCGTTGAGCGTGACGAAAAAGGTCGCATCACCAGCGCTGTTGATACCGAAGGCAACAACCTTGTTCACTCAGGCATGACCAAAATGTCTAAGTCGAAAAACAACGGTATCGACCCGCAAGAGATGGTTGATAAGTACGGTGCAGACACCGTTCGCTTGTTCATGATGTTCGCTTCACCGGCTGACATGACTCTTGAATGGCAAGAATCAGGCGTAGAAGGTGCTAACCGCTTCCTGAAACGTATCTGGAAATTGGTGTTCGACCACACGTCAAAAGGCGCAGTAGCAACACTGGATGCATCTTCACTGAATGCAGATCAGAAAACGCTACGCCGTGAAGTACACAAGACCATTGCTAAAGTGAGCGATGATATTGGCCGTCGTCAAACTTTCAACACCGCTATCGCAGCCGTGATGGAACTGATGAACCGTCTGTCAAAAGCACCACAAGAGACTGACACTGACCGCGCTATTCTTGATGAAGCGTTGAAAGCCGTTGTTGTGATGCTCTACCCAATCACTCCACACATCAGCAACGAGTTGTGGACAGCACTGGGCGAAACTGACGCAGACCACGCTGCGTGGCCTGAAGCAGACAACGACGCCATGGTCGAAGATGAAAAACTGATCATCGTTCAGGTTAACGGCAAGCTTCGTGCAAAAATCACTGTTGCAGCTGATGCAGCAAAAGATGACGTTGAAGCCATGGCGCAAAACGACGAGCACGTTGTGAAGTTCACTGAAGGGAAAACCGTTCGTAAAGTGATCTACGTACCGGGCAAACTGGTTAACATCGTTGCGAACTGATCGCATTGTTAACCCCCTTGATAAATAAAACAGGGAGAATTCGGTGACATCGATTTTTCGCTCTCTCCGAACCCTGCTTGTCGTGGTGGCCGCTCTGGCCACCGCGTCTTGCGGATTCCAGCTCCGCGGCAGCTACAACCTGCCCGAGGAGATCCAACAGCTTTCTATCACGAGTTTTGACCAATATGGCAAACTGACCCGTGAAATGAAGTCACAAGTTCGTCTCTACGACATTGACCTCGTCCAGCCTGCTGAAAACATCTCAAACCTTCGTTTGAATGGCGAAAGCTATGGCGAAAGCACACTGTCCCTTTACCAAAACAGCCGTGTGG
This sequence comes from Enterovibrio calviensis DSM 14347, assembly GCF_000621165.1. Classification (GTDB taxonomy): domain Bacteria; phylum Pseudomonadota; class Gammaproteobacteria; order Enterobacterales; family Vibrionaceae; genus Enterovibrio; species Enterovibrio calviensis. Next base: position 33,228 of record NZ_JHZA01000012.1, read on the forward strand.
CGGAGAAGCAATTTGCTTACACCGTCAGCTATTCGGTGACAGTGCCGGGCAAAGGTAACTATGGTTTCTCCACATCACTGAGCCGCACCTACCTTGATAACCCACTGACCGCACTAGCGAAATCTGTGGAAGAAGAGATGTTGGCACAAGAGATGCGTGTTGAGGCAACCAAGCAAATCATGCGACAGCTTGCGCGATTGAATGCCCACATCGAAGCCTTTGAACGCAAAGAAGCCGAAGAAAAAGCATTGCGTGAGCTTTACCAGGGTGTCGATGACACAACGCCAACATTGACCATTGAAACCCGTTTCGATGGCAAAGAAGAAGAGCCACGCGGCAAACCGCTCTCCAGTTATAACCTTGATGGCGAAGACGTCGAATGAGGGTCTACCCAGAACAACTGACACAGCGCCTTTCCCAAGGCTTGTGTCAGACTTACTTGCTGTTTGGCAACGAGCCACTCCTTAAGCAAGAAGCGCAACAGAGCATCATCACAGAAGCCGCCAAACAAGGCTTTGATGAAAAGTACCGCTTTAGCGTAGATAACCAGCTCAACTGGCAAGACATCTATGACACCTGCCAAGCACTCAGCCTATTTGCGAGTCGTCAGGTCATCATTCTCACCCTGCCTGAAAATGCGCTAACGGCGGCACAAGCGAATGCGCTGAAAGAACTTGCTCCAATGCTCCATCAAGATCTTGTTCTTATTCTCGAAGGCCCTCGCCTCAACAAGAAACAAGAATCGGCCAAGTGGTTCACCTTATTTCAAAGTAACGGCCTCTACGTGCCAAGCAATACACCAGACGCAAGACAGCTTCCTCGTTTTGTTGAAAATCGTTGTCATGCACTCGGCCTAAAGCCCGACCATGAGTCAGTGTTATTGCTTGCTCAATGGCATGAGGGCAACCTTCTCGCGCTGTCGCAAAGCTTGATGAAGCTGCAATTGCTCTACCCCGATGGCGAACTCACCTTGCCACGATTGCAAGATGCGCTGTCGAGAAATAACCATTACACGCCTTTTCAACTCACCGATGCGTTGATAGAAGGGAAAGCAAAACGTGCCGTGCGCATTGTGCGTCAACTCGAAGCCGAAGGCGTTGAGATCACGATACTGCTGCGTGTGATTCAAAAAGAACTAATACAACTTTACAAAATGCAGGAATATGGCGCGTCAGGCATGACGCTAAACAAGATCTTTGACCACTACCGTGTATGGCAAGCCCGTCGCGCACCGCTTACCTCTGCGTTGCACCGTTTGACGCTGCCTAAATTGATGGGTCTTGTACAAAGCCTTGCTGAGATCGAAATCATGGTCAAAACCGATTTTGACAGCCAGCCATGGCCAGCCTTATCTGCTTTTTGTCTCGATATGTGTGGCCACCCAGTTGAACTTCAGCCCCTTGGCTGACTCGCTCGCCTTGCCACCGTATTCTAATCCCAACAGCCAGTGTTATAATTTTATTTCACTGGCAACTTGTCACCATTAAGGGGAAAACATTGCTTCCTGAACAACTTCAACATTTCGTTGTCGATAAAGCCGATGATATGAAAGCCGCAGACATCGTCACTCTCGATGTTCGAGACAAAAGCAGCATCACAGATTTCATGGTGCTATGCACCGGTAACTCCAAACGTCATGTTTCATCTATTGCCGCACACGTCGCTGACGAAGCACTTGCTGCCAACGTGCGTTCATTAGGCATGGAAGGACAGACTGAAGGTGAATGGGTCGTTCTCGATCTTGGCGATGTCATGCTGCATATCATGCAAGATGAACAACGTGAGTTGTACCAGCTAGAAAAGCTGTGGAATTGATTCGATGAAATTACAACTGATCGCGGTTGGCACAAAGATGCCGAAATGGGTTGAAGAAGGCTACAAAGAATATAGCCGTCGCTTCCCTAAAGATATGCCACTGGAACTGGTTGAAATCACTGCAGGTAAACGCGGAAAGAATGCGGACATCGCACGCATACTGCAAAAAGAAGGTGAAGCCATGCTGGCTGCCGTTCCAAAGGGAAACCGCATCGTGACTTTGGACATCCCAGGTAAGCGCTGGGACACCGAACAACTGGCAGAACAACTTGAAAGTTGGAAGCTAGACGCTCGCGACGTGTCCATCTTGATTGGTGGCCCAGAAGGTCTTTCTCCTGCATGTAAAGCCGCTGCGGATCAAAGTTGGTCACTCTCTCCTTTGACGCTTCCTCACCCGCTGGTTAGGGTTGTAATGGCAGAAAGTTTATATCGCGCCTGGAGCATTACGGCGAACCACCCTTACCACCGAGAATAATTCATGAGATACAAGCGTAGCCCCATACGCGATCATCAGGCCGAATCTTCTTTATTCTTCCGCCGAGCCGTCGTGGCTTTCGGCGGCATTGTCGTTTTAGTCGGCCTTCTTCTGGCTAACCTGTATACCATTCAGGTTAGCGACCATGATGATTACATTACTCGTTCTAACGACAATCGCATCAAAGTCGTGCCGGTTGCGCCCAATCGCGGCCTAATTTACGACAGAACCGGAAAAATCTTAGCGGAAAACCGCCCTGTTTATGCGCTGGAAATCACGCCAGAGCAAGTCAAAGACATTCCGGGAACCATTACACGTTTACAATCACTGATTGAAATTTCTGATAGAAACATCGCCAACTTTGAGCGTGATAAAAAACGTACTCGACGTTTCAATTCTGTGGCACTGAAAAATCAGCTTTCTGAAGAAGAAGTCGCGGTATTTTCGGCCAATCAGCACAAATTCCCCGGCGTTGAAATTAAAGGCTACCTCAAACGTTACTACCCTTATGGTGATGCGCTGACGCACGTCATGGGTTACGTTGCCAAAATCAACGACAAAGACCTCGCACGCCTCGAACGCGAAGAACGAAGCTCCAATTACAAAGCCACTCGCGATATCGGTAAGCTGGGTATTGAACGTTACTACGAAGAAACGCTTCATGGCACCGCAGGCTACCAAGAAGTCGAAGTGAACAGCCGTGGTCGTATCATTCGAACGCTAAAATACGTACCACCAGAGCCGGGGAAAGATCTCGTGCTCAATTTGGATGTCGACTTGCAGCTCTATATTCGCGGGATAATGGGCGAACGCCGCGGTGCCGTGGTTGTGCTAGATCCAAAAGATTCATCGGTGCTAGCCATGGTGTCATCCCCAAGTTATGACCCGAATTTGTTCGTACATGGTATTTCAGGCCCAGCCTATCGCGGGCTACTGAATGACAAAAACCGTCCACTGGTGAACCGAGCCACCCTCGGCATTTATCCACCAGCCTCCACCATCAAACCGTTTATCGCCGTTGCGGCACTCGAAGAGAAAGTGGTGACCACGAAAACCACCCGAAACGATCCGGGCTATTGGCACTTACCTAACTCCACTTCCCGTCCATTTCGTGATTGGCTAGCTTGGGGGCACGGTCGAGTGAACATCGTGCAGTCTATCGAGGAATCGGTGGATACATTCTTCTACCAAATCGCTTACGATTTGGGGATCGATAAGCTTTCCACGTGGATGAGTAAGTTTGGCTTTGGTGACTACACCGGCATCGATATTCATGAAGAAAGTAAGGCCAACATGCCGACGCGAGAGTGGAAGATGTCACGCTATCGCCAACCTTGGTACAAAGGCGACACGATTCCCGTCGGTATCGGCCAAGGTTACTGGACTGCCACACCGATGCAGATCGCAAAGGCCACGACAGTATTGGTCAACAGAGGAGAAGTCCACCCTCCTCACCTACTGATGCGCACAGAATCAGAAGGCATTGAAGAACTCGCCCCGATTGAACCGTACCCACCTATCGAAAATGTTGACGATAAGTACTGGGATGCAGCGCTTGAAGGCATGCGGTTGGTTAACCATGGTAAGAAAGGCACCGCGCGACGTGCATTCACCAAGGCCCCATATATGACAGGCGGAAAGTCAGGTACTGCACAAGTATTTGGCCTTGCTGAAGACGAAGAGTACAACGCAGACGAACTTGCAGAACACCTTCGCGACCATGCCTTGTATACGGGTTTTGCGCCATTTGACGATCCGCAGGTCGTTGTCTCTATGGTATTAGAAAATGCAGGCGGTGGTTCAACCAACGGTGCGCCAATTGCCCGAAGAATATTTGACCATATGTTGCTCGAAAAAGAGAAAGACGACGAGGAACGCGTTCAATGAGTATGTTTGCATCCGCAGGTCAAAAGAAGACCATTTTTGAACGACTGCACCTAGACGCACCTTTGCTATTTGGCATTATCGCGTTAATGGGATTTGGCCTTCTCGTCATTTGGAGTGCCAGCGGCCAAAACGTTGCCATGATGGAGCGTCAAGTTTTCCGTATGCTGCTCGCACTCGGCGTCATGTTTGTATTGGCGCAGTTTTCCCCGCGCCACTACGAGTTCTGGGCGCCCTATATGTATGTCACTGGCATCATCATGCTGATTGCCGTGCTATTGGTCGGTGAAACGGCCAAAGGGGCACAACGTTGGTTGGATTTAGGGTTCTTAACCTTTCAACCGTCGGAATTGATCAAGCTTGCCGTGCCGCTGATGGTGGCGCGATTTATTGGCAAAGAGCCACTACCACCGCGATTCATCAATCTGATCATTGGTTTGGTCATGGTGTTCGTACCGACCATCCTGATTGCCAAGCAACCGGACTTGGGTACGTCGATTCTGATCGCTGCATCGGGCATTTTCGTGCTGTTTTTATCCGGTATTCGCTGGCGCATTATCTTCGCCGCAGCCGGACTTGTTGCCGCTTTCATTCCGATCCTCTGGTTCTTCTTGATGCGTGAATATCAGCGCATCCGCGTTCGTACGCTGTTTGACCCAGAATCCGATCCGCTTGGCGCGGGCTATCACATCATTCAATCAAAGATAGCCATTGGTTCCGGCGGAATGACAGGTAAAGGTTGGTTGCTCGGCACACAATCTCAACTCGAGTTTCTTCCCGAACGACACACGGATTTCATCTTTGCGGTGATTGCCGAAGAGTGGGGGTTGATTGGCGTAGCATGTTTACTCTCGCTCTACCTCTTCATCATCGGCCGTGGCCTTATGTTGGCGAGTCGCGCACAAACCGCATTCGGGCGCATGATGGCTGGCAGTATTGTGCTAAGTTTCTTTGTCTATGTGTTCGTTAACATCGGCATGGTGAGCGGCATATTACCCGTTGTTGGTGTACCTCTGCCATTGGTCAGTTATGGCGGAACATCCATGGTGACTCTCATGGCAGGTTTCGGGATCCTAATGTCTATTCACACTCACAGAAAAATGCTTTCGAAGGCTTTGTAATGAAAAAACTTTTCGTCGTTCTTGCGATCATGCTGTCAGGCTGCGCCACTAAAAATGATGAGCGATACAGCATCGCGCAAGACACCGCACCAGAAGCAACACCAACGCTGGCGCATATCGAAGATGCGGAGCCGCGCTACGAGCCCTATAGCCGAGCGGGAAACAAAGACTACACCGTGTTAGGTCAAAGCTACGAAGTCATCCAAGACACGGAAGCCTTCACCACCCAAGAAGGTATTGCCTCATGGTATGGCAAGAAATTTCATGGACACAAAACATCTAATGGCGAGATCTACGACATGTACTCCATGTCAGCGGCACATAAAACGCTACCCTTGCCTAGCTACGTTGAAGTAGAAAACACCGCGAATGGCAAAAAAGCGATTGTGCGCGTGAATGACCGTGGTCCTTTTCACGAAGGTCGCATTATCGACCTGAGTTACGCTGCTGCCTCAAAACTTGACGTCTTGGCAACGGGCACTGCACCTGTCAAAGTGACATTGCTAAAGGTTGATAAGCCGAAAGATGATGAAGAGTGGCAAGGGGCAAGATTGAACCACTACTTTGTTCAGCTGGTCGCCACGTCGGATCAAGTGAAGGCACAGCAAGCAGCAGCGAATTTCAGCAAACAGTTCGAACTTCCTGCTGACATACTCCGAGCAGGAGATGTATATCGTGTGCGCCTTGGCCCGTTTTATGACTACGACCAAACACAAAATGCTGCAATGCTTGCGCGAGAACATCAAATTAATGAGGCGTTTATCGTTGTTGAGCCAATTTTGACTGAACCGACTTTGAAATAGAGTGTCATTAATTAGTAAGTTGTTGTAACCCCATCTGACACTTATCTGGGCTATCTGATATAGTGTCGGCTGCTTTTGACTAGAGAAATATTCAAGTAAGTACTTATATCTATGAAAAAATCACCTTCTTTGTTGCGCTCTTTAGTCTTGTTGACTGCCGTATCCACCTCCGCTGCTGCTATTGCAGCGCCATCTGTCGTACCTGATGCGCCTCAAATCGCAGCAAAAGGCTATGTATTGATGGACTATAACTCGGGCAAAGTTTTGGCCGAGAACAATGCCTACGAACGTTTAAACCCTGCCAGCCTAACCAAAATGATGACCAGCTATGTCATCGGTCAGGAAGTAGAACGTGGCAACATCAGCCTCGAAGATGAGGTTGTTATCAGTAAAAATGCATGGGCGAAAAACTTCCCAGGCAGTTCGAAGATGTTTATTGAAGTGGGCACGACAGTCTCTGTTGCCGACTTGAACCGCGGTATTATTATTCAATCAGGGAACGATGCGTGTGTTGCAATGGCTGAACACGTCGCGGGCTCTGAAGATTCCTTTGTCGATCTGATGAATGGCTGGGCGAAAACCCTAGGTATGAAAGATACCAACTACGCCAACTCTCACGGTTTGGATGACGACGAGTTGTACTCAACGCCTTTCGACCTAGCGCTGCTAAGCCAAGCATTGATTCGTGATGTGCCGGAAGAGTACCGTATCTACGAAGAGAAATCGTTCACCTACAACGGCATTACCCAATACAACCGTAACGGTCTGCTTTGGGACAAGAGCATGAACGTTGATGGCATCAAAACGGGTCACACCGACAAAGCCGGATACAACCTAGTTAGCTCTGCGACTGAAGGCAAAATGCGTCTCATCGCTGTTGTAATGGGTACCAACAGTGCCAACGCACGTAAAGCTGAAAGCAAGAAGCTTCTAAACTACGGATTCCGTTTCTTCGAAACGGTTGCTCCACATAAAGCTGACGAAACATTCGTGACGGAAAAAGTCTGGATGGGCGACACTGACCAAGTGGCGCTAGGCGTAAGCGAAGACACCTATGTCACCTTACCGCGCGGCAAAGCGAAAAACCTAGAAGCAAGCTTCGTGCTCGAGCAAACGTTGGAAGCACCGATTGCTAAAGGCGACGTTGTCGGCAAACTGTTCTATCAAGTTGATGGTGAAGACATCGCTGAATACCCACTGGTTGCGTTGAACGACGTACAAGAAGGTGGTTTGTTCAGTCGCTTGGTTGACTACATCATCATGTTCTTCAAGAGCTTGTTCTAAGTTCAATCAACAAGAACACCAACAATTTTAAAAGGCAGCCATTGGCTGCCTTTTTATTTTGATTGTTCGTCCCCATATAAAAAGAAATTCTGGGGTTTTGCATCATCTTGTTTTCTGCTAACAGGACGATTACTATGCTCCCCAGTTCACAAACCGTGATCATAAGCACAAAAGATAGACGCCCAGAGAGAGCATTTGGCGTCCAGCCTGGAGTAAATAATGCAAGAGCAACCAAAACTAAAAGACCTGCTGGAGTTCCCATGTAAGTTCACTTACAAAGTCATGGGCTACGCCAAACCAGAACTTACAGATCTGGTTTTGGAAGTTATCCAGCGTCACGCGCCGGGTGATTACACCCCAAGCGTAAAGCCAAGCGGTAAAGGCACATACAACGCGGTATCTGTCTCGATCACAGCCACTTCAATCGAACAAGTTGAAATCCTGTATAAAGAACTGGGTGATATCGACATCGTTCGTATGGTTCTGTAATCAAAGCACCTTCGCACAGAATACCCTTACATTAAGACGGCTGTTAATTCAGCCGTCTGTCATTATAATGGCGTAACTGATACGTTCGGTGCCACGTTCTCTCAACCCATATCTAGCCAAGCAGGTGTACTTTGCAGCAAAACCGCCTCATTATCAGACAACTTGGGTTGCAGCCATACGAACCTATCTTGCATGCTATGCATACGTTCACTGACGAACGCGACGCTGATACATGCGACGAAATTTGGTTGGTTGAGCATGAGCCTGTGTTTACACAAGGCCAAGCGGGCAAAGCAGAACATTTATTGGCAACGGGTGATATTCCCGTTGTACAAAGCGACCGTGGTGGGCAAGTGACGTACCATGGTCCCGGTCAGCAAGTGGCATACATACTGATTGACCTAAAACGAAACAAAATGGGTGTGCGCGAGCTAGTCACTCATATCGAGAACATCGTTATCGATACGCTGGCTCACTTTGACATTGAATCAAACGCACGTCCTGATGCGCCAGGCGTCTACGTGAAAGAGAACAAAATTTGCTCGCTGGGTCTTCGTATCCGCCGAGGATGTTCTTTCCACGGTCTCGCGCTTAACGTAAACATGGATCTCTCACCATTCCTGCGTATCAACCCTTGCGGTTATGCTGGCATGGCGATGACGCAAACTGTCGATCTTGGTGGCCCAGCCTCTTTGGCTGAGCTAAACCCAGTGTTAGTAGATAAACTGACTTCGCACCTCGGTTACGATCAGGTCGAGTCCCTAACAGAAAGCAATCAATTATGAGCAAACCGATCCAGATGGAACGCGGCGTGAAATACCGCGATGCAGACAAAATGGCGCTCATCCCGGTCAAGAACATGCCGACCGAGAAAAAAGAGATGCTGCGCAAGCCTGAGTGGATGAAAATCAAACTTCCGGCTGACAGTAAGCGTATTAAAGAGATTAAGTCTGCGCTGCGTAAAAATAATCTGCACTCGGTGTGTGAAGAAGCCTCTTGCCCTAACTTGGCAGAGTGTTTCAACCACGGCACCGCGACATTCATGATTCTGGGTGCGATTTGTACCCGTCGTTGCCCGTTCTGCGATGTGGCACATGGTCGTCCTAACGCAGCAGATGACAACGAGCCAGCGAAACTGGCGAAAACCATCAGTGACATGAAGCTGAAGTACGTGGTGGTGACCTCTGTTGACCGCGACGATTTGCGTGACGGTGGTGCAAAACATTTTGCTGACTGTACCCGCGAAATTCGTGCCCTGAACCCAGAAATCCGTATCGAAACCTTGGTTCCTGATTTCCGTGGCCGTATGGACACTGCGTTGGAATTGCTAAAAGACAATCCACCTGACGTATTCAACCACAACCTTGAAACGGCGCCGCGTCTGTACCGCAAAGCGCGTCCCGGTGCGAATTACAAATGGTCGCTAGAGCTTTTGAAGAAATTTGGTGAAATGCACCCGAACGTGCCGACCAAATCTGGCGTCATGATGGGTCTTGGCGAAACCAAAGAGGAAATCGTTCAAGTCCTGAAAGATTTGCGCGAGCACGGCGTGACTATGCTGACCTTGGGTCAATACCTAGCGCCAAGCCGTCACCACTTGCCAGTTGAGCGTTACGTGCCACCTGAAGAGTTCGACGAGCTACGTGACATCGCGTTGGAGCTCGGCTTCACTCACGCAGCATGTGGTCCGTTTGTTCGTTCTTCTTACCACGCAGACCTGCAAGCGCAGGGCGTGGAAATCAAATAAGACGCACACAACCAATAGACATCCAAAACGCCGAGCACTGCTCGGCGTTTTTGTTTCTGCCACTACCGATTTTTTATACGGATTTCGGATTTCCAAAATGGAAACACCGCCTTCTCATCATATCAATAGTGGAAAAACTCACTCACACCGTAAAATAAACCCAAATTAAAGTAGGGTCTTTTCCATGAACAATAACCTATCTGAACTGCAGCAACGTTTTTACGACATCATCAACAACCCAAGCCTTTCACCAAAGCAAAAGAACCAGTTTCTTGCGCTAGCAGCGGAAGCAAGCCTGCCTTACCTGTCGATCACAGACAGCATCGAGCAAGCGATGAAAGACGGTGTGATTTGTGACATGTTCGAAGGCCATGCGCCTTTCAAGCCACGTTACGTGCTACCAGATTACGCGAAGTTCTTGTCGCAAGGTTCTGAGTACCTAGAACTTGCGCCAGCGGAAAACCTTGATGATGCGCTGAACATGCTGAACATCATCTACCACCACGTACCATCAGTGACCAACATCCCTGTATATGTTGGCCAACTTGATGACGTATTGATGCCGTATGTGGGCACGCTGACGGAAGAAGAGATCTACGAAAAGATCAAACTCTTCTGGATCATGCTTGACCGCACCCTGCCTGATGCCTTCATGCATGCGAACATCGGCCCTGCTGACAACATCATCTGCCGCACTATCCTGCGCGTTGATGCTGAACTGAAACAAATCGCGCCAAACCTTACGTTCATGTATGACCCTGCGGTCACGCCAGACGATTTGCTTCGCCACGCCACCAGCAACATCTGTGAATGCAGCAAGCCACACATTGCTAACTACCCAATGCACGCTGGTGCTTACGGTGACAAGCGCTTCGGTATTGTGAGCTGCTACAACTCGCTGCCACTGGCTGGCGGTTCAAACACCCTCGTGCGTATGAACCTAAAAGAAGCCGCAAGCAAAGCGACAAACAGCGACGATTTCATCAACCATGTTCTGCCGACCTACAGCAAACTGATGGTTGAACTGATGGACGTTCGCAGCACTTACCTGCATGAATCGTCAAACTTCTTCACCAACTTCCTTGCAACTGAAGGTCTGATCGAAGAAAGCCGCTTTGCGCCAATGTTCGGCATCTACGGCATGGCGGAAGCCGTGAATACGTTGTTTGGAAAAGATGGCAAGCAAGGCAAGTACGGTCACGACATCAGCGCGAACGAATTGGGCCATGTAATCTCTGCAAAACTGGCGGCGTTGGTTGATGAAAACCCAGTGAAGTATGGCTACAACGGTAAAGCGCTATTGCACGCACAAGGCGGTATCAGCCTAGATTTGGACGCAACGCCGGGCGTGCGTATTCCTTACGGCACTGAACCAGACCCAGTGACTTACGTGCATGCAACTGCGGGCCACCACAAGCACTACACCTCGGGCATCAGCGACATTTTGACCATTGATGAGACGGTAAAATCAAACCCAGAAGCGATGTTCAACCTTTGTAAAGGCGCAATCAATTCAGGCTATCGTGAATTCACAGCAAACGTGGCGTCTAACGATTTGGTTCGTGTCACGGGTTATATGATCAAGCTGTCTGATATCGCGAAGTTTGACGACGAAGGTTCTCGCAAGAACACCACGTGGTTAGGTGCAGAAGCATCGAAAAACACAGGTATTCTGAACCGTGCACCTCGCGTCGTGAGCTTTGAATCAACGCCGGTTTACAAATAACAGTTTCAACATAGAAAACGTCCGTTTATAACGAACAAAGCGAGACCAAGAGAATGTCAGTCAAACCAACGCAAAACCAAGCACTGGTCAGTCGTATTCTGACATTCTCTTGTGTTGATGGGCCGGGTAACCGTTTGGTGGTGTTTTTGCAGGGTTGCAATTTCGATTGCATCACGTGCCATAACCCTCACACGATCAACCACTGCACACATTGCGGTGATTGTGTGGAAAGCTGCCCAAGTGATGCCTTGTCCATTGATACTAAAGAGAGCGGTCAACAACGCGTTGTTTGGCATGCTGATAAGTGTACGCACTGCGATCTTTGCATTGACGTCTGCCCTGACAAATCAAACCCAAAAATCGTCAGCTACAGCGTCGATGAAATGCTCACACTCATTCGCCAGCACCATTTTTTCCTCAATGGCATTACGATTTCAGGTGGTGAAGCAACACTGCAACTGCCGTTTATTATCTCGCTGTTCAAAGCGGTGAAATCCGACCCTGAACTTGCACACCTTACCTGCTATATCGACAGTAACGGTTCGCTATCACGCGCGGGCTGGGAGCGTGTTTCCCCCTACCTTGATGGTGCCATGATCGATCTAAAAGCCTGGCAATCAGAAACCCATTTGTGGCTCGTCGGTCGAGATAAACATCGCGTCATCGACACCATTGATTACTTGGCGGCGCAGAACAAATTGCACGAAGTGCGTTTGCTGCACATTCCGGGGAAAAGTGATTTAGACACCGAAGTCGATGCCGTGGGCGATTACCTCAACACCCTGCCTGAAGACGTAAAGATTCGCCTCAACGCGTTTCAACATCACGGTGTGATAGGTGAGGCGCTGACGTGGGAGAAATGCAGTGAAAGCGAGATGACCCGCTTCCACGATTTGCTGTTTTCGAAAATCAATCGCCCGATGCAATTGCCGACCATTTATACCTAGGCACAACGCCTAATCATCCAAGCTGAGCTAACCCTCGAGGCTAGGTATTTTCCGTGCCGCTAACCAGTTGGTCATGAAGCCAACGACATGCCGGATTGTTCAAACTCACGGTATTCCACACCAAGCTGTAAGCCACTTGCCCGTAATCGAACGGTAACGCTTTAGCCACCAGCCCTTTTCCTTGCAACGCGGTTTCAGCCCAACGCTTCGAACACGTAAACAGATACGGCGAATGCTGACACATCAAGGCCGCTGAGCCAAAATCCGCCACCATGGTCGCAATGTTTCTCGCACCATGACGCTGCGTGAGTGTCTGCTCAAAGTAAGGTTCTGCCAAGTCTTTGTCGATCACGCGAATATGACGATAGCTTAGGTACTTTTCAATCGTCAGATCCTCGTTCGCGAGCGGGTGATGATGATTCATCAAACAGACCATTTCGTCGCTCAAAATCGCCTTCCAAACCAAGTTCTTGCTGTGTGTCGGTGGCTGGCTGATATCGTGAGGCAGCAGCAGAAAGTCTATCTTCCCGCTCAGTAACGCCTCAAAACTGAACTGTTCTTTGGTAGAAATCACCAACTGAGCATGGTCGCTCAATTGCTGAGAAATGTGCCCTATCTGAGGGGCGAAAAGCTCAAAGGTGCTTTCACGCATCGACAAGGAAAGTGTGCCTGTGAAAGTCTCCGGCGCAAACTCGCCTTGTTGGAAAATACCATTGATGTTCGACAGCACATTGTGAATTGCTGGCCCGATGCTCAACGCATATTGCGTGGGTGCAAGTTGATTGCCCGTGCGGAAGAACAGCTCATCGTTCAATTGCGTTTTAAGCTGCGCCAACGCCTTGCTCACGCTCGATGGCGTGACACACAAAATATTGGCTGTCGCCGTAACGCTGTGCGTCATCAAAAGCACGTGCATCACGGTTAAGTGCTTAACGCTAATGCGGGAAAGTGTCGCGTAATCCATCGAAGGCCATCATCATTCAAACATTCACGGCATAGCGTAGCCTTAAACCTTCTCTGGAGGTAGAGATATACCTAAGTAACTTGGGTATATAAAAGCGCCAGACACAAAAAAGGCGCTGAATCAGCGCCTTTTCATCGAAAATCTGCTTCCCAAACTATGGGCGAGACAGATAATCTGCTTTACCTACCCATTTGTAGGTTGTCAGCTCCTCTAAGCCCATAGGGCCGCGAGCATGAAGCTTCTGGGTAGACACAGCAACTTCTGCGCCTAAACCGAACTGAGCGCCGTCTGTGAAGCGTGTAGAGGCATTCACGTACACGGCTGCAGAGCCTGCACCATTGATGAAGGCTTCAGTCGCCATCAAATCATTAGTTAAGATCGCATCCGAGTGGCTCGCATTGTGTTCACGCATGTGCTGAAGCGCGCCGTAAACATCTGAAACCAATGCCACGCCTAGTGTGTAGCTCAGCCATTCCGTATCGAAATCACCTTCGCCCGCTTCGTGCAGATCCGCCACACCGTTCAGCAATGGCAGCGCCGCTTTCTCAGCAACAATCTTCAACTGGTTGTCGTTAAGCAGTGGCGTTAGCTTTTCAAACAATGCCGCAGCAATGTCTTCATTTACCAGCAGGGTATCCAACGCGTTACACGCTGATGGACGCTGCGCTTTCGCGTTGATGATCAAATCTAAAGCGCGATCGAGATCCGCCGTTTTATCAACATACATATGGCTGATGCCAAAGCCGCCAATGATCACAGGGATGGTGCTGTTTTCTTTACACATTTTGTGCAAGCCCGCACCACCGCGAGGAATGATCATGTCCACGTAATCGTCGAGGCGAAGCAATTCACCCACCAATTCGCGATCCGGCTTTTCAATGTACTGAACAGACGAAGCAGGCAGGTTGGCTTTTTCAAGCGCGGTTTGAATCACCTTCACCAATTCCACATTTGAGTGGAAGGTTTCACGGCCACCGCGAAGAATGCTCGCATTACCGGTTTTCAGGCACAAAGACGCGATATCAATCGTCACGTTAGGTCGTGCTTCGTAAATCACACCGATAACGCCAATGGGCTCGCGACGACGGCTCAACGTCATGCCGTTTTCCAGCACTTTACAATCCATTTCGCTGCCGACGGGGTCAGACAGAGAAATAACATTGCGCACGTCAGCGGCAATGCCCGCTAAACGAGATTCGTTGAGTAATAGACGATCAAGCATGGCATCGGGCAATCCTGCCTCTCTGCCTGCATCAATGTCTTTTGCGTTCGCAGCTAAAATTGCCGCTGCGTTCGCCTCGAGTTCATCAGCGATCACTGCCAGCGCGTAGTTCTTTTGCGCTGTTGGTGCCGTTGCCAATGCATATGCAGCATCTTTCGCCGCACGTCCCATGCTCTGTAAACTGGTGGTTTGCAGACTCATTTTCGCCTCTATTGCTTCGTCCTTTTCGACTGCGGAACACCCCGCAATCGGATTAATCGGTTACGACCAGATCATCGCAATGAATCGCGACAGGTCCATGTGCATAACCCAGAATATCTTGAATGTCTTGGCTGTGTCGACCCGCGATCGCACTCAAGTCTTTACTTGAATAACGACAGATACCGCGAGCAAGCTGCTTGCCATGCTGATCGCACACACGTGCAACCGCGCCGCGATCAAACGCGCCTTTCACTGACACGATGCCTTTTGATAGCAAGCTACTGTGTCGCTCTACAACGGCAGAAGCAGCGCCTGCATCAATAATGATGTCGCCTGCTGGCGGAGGGCCAGCCAGAATCCAGCGTTTACGGCTTTCTAGTGGTGACTCAAGCGGCAGGAATCGCGTGCCCGCAGGTTGACCATTCACCACGTTTTGAATCACTTCAGGGCGACTGCCCGCAGCAATGGTCACTTCAATACCCGCGCGACGTGCAACGTCAGCGGCTTGCAACTTGGTTGCCATGCCGCCGGTACCCAACCCACTCACACTGCCACCAGCAAGCTGATGCAGGGTTTCATCGATGGTGTGCACTTCACGAATCAGTTCAGCATCCGGGTTTGAACGCGGATCCGCGGTAAATAAGCCCGGCTGATCGGTCAAAAGCAGTAATTTGTCTGCTTCGGCTAGGATTGCCACCAACGCAGAAAGGTTATCGTTATCACCCACTTTGATTTCAGCGGTCGCCACAGCATCGTTTTCGTTCACAACGGGAACAATGTTGTTGTCGAGCAGGGCTTGCAGCATATCGCGGGCATTCAAGTAACGCTCGCGGTCATCAAGATCAGCACGGGTTAACAGCATCTGCCCGATGTTGATGCCATAAATGCCAAACAGGCTTTCCCACTCTTGGATCAAACGGCTTTGACCGACTGCCGCCAACATTTGTTTGTTGGCAATCGTATTGGGTAGATTGGGGTGATTGAGGTGCTGTCTTCCCGCGGCGATAGCGCCTGAGGTAACGACAATGACTTGATGACCCTGCTGCATAAGCTTGGCGCATTGGCGCACCAACTCAACAAGGTGAGCGCGATCGATTTTGGTTGAGCCGCCAGTGAGTACACTGGTTCCCAATTTTACAACGACAGTCTGGCGATCTTGTTTATCGCCAGATTCAGAAATCAAAGATGAAACGTTTTCTTGGCCTGACATGACATTGACAACATAAAAGCGAATATGCCCTTCTTTTATCAATCCCAGACCAAGATAACAAGTAATTATACCCAAGCAACTTGAAAATACTGGAATTCAGTTGGTTGGGTATAAGTCAGCAGTCGTGCGGCAAGTGGTAAATCGAAAGCGTTATGCAGCTGTACCTAACTTAGGTTTTTTTAGTGATGGCAATGCAGTGATTTCTAATGCTAGATCGCCTTCAATAAATCCTGCTATCTTTTGATAGAAAGTATCAAGAGACGCTTTCACTTCTTTTACACACTTATTCGGTACATTCTCTTCTAGCCATTCACCTTCGGTATTGAACTTTCCGAACGTATAAGCGTATTCAAAACCACCTTTTTTGGGTGTTAGCTTCATCCACCAGCCCCAAAATTCGCGACTTTCAGGCGGTTTCTTTGCATTTACACACGCAGAAAGGCAATCAAAGAAGTACCCGTCTTCTGAGCATTTTTTTTGTCTCAAGTAAGGACCGAGTTGAGCAAACTTCGTCAACAACCTCCCGTGAGATATATTTTTCGTTTCTTCAGTCATAGCAAGCTCCCTTAAGACGAACGTCGATCTCATTATTATCAGTAGAATATTTGCGTAAACGCAGCGATAGCGACTTGGCCATTCCTTACACTGCGTCATGCTTGTTCACGCATGGGAAAACGCGTTAACAGCAAACACCCATTTATATAACATGCATCTGGTTAAAATTCGTCCTTACAGGGAGCGCTTTCTTTAATATGTCTTCATCCCAAGACAGTTTAAAAGATCTCGATCACAGTGTTTTGGTAAACCATTCGACTGCTTCAAGCATAATTCTGTGATATCCGTCATGAATAGGTTTGTTCGGCAGCGTTTTCGCTTTGCCTCCATAGCTGTATAGCGCAGCTAGTTGATTATCAGAATCTGGGCACACTGGATCGCCTTCTAGACCAATGGCTAGGATAGGTACCTTCGTCTTCCTTCCATTAAGTAGCCCTTGATGTCTTAGTGACAGCGCTTGCAGCTGGGTCAAAAGCGTCGATGATGCTTGATTCTTACCCATGCGAGACGCGATCGTATCTAAGTGCATAGGCGGGATATTATTGCGGCGATTCACATCGGTCAGCATGGCATGAAGAATGCCACCCACTGACACGCAGGACTTCACACGATTTTGCTCAACGAAAGCCATTCTTACCGCAGCATTCGCACCAAAGCGGACACCAAAACAACCGACGCGATGATGATCAACCCAAGGAACGGATTCGAGTTCATGGAGCATGGCTTGGTGCAGACGGCTACTGTCTTCTGTGAGATTCCAGTGACTGCTTCTGCCGACTGAAGGCATGTCCAGCGTCAGCATGGCAATGTTGGCGGGTGCGAAATAAGTTTCAAACAGGTGCCACAGATCCGTTTGCAACCCGTCCATTCCTCCGCTAACAATCACCGTCGGCAACGGTTCATTGGTATGTGGGAGATACAGAAACCCTTCCAGCGATCTGCCATCGACTTTTGCGACTACGCTTTTGACTTTCATTGGCGATGTTTCCATCGCGGCGTGAAACGCCTTGTTGGCCAATATTTCGGTTTGCTGGGAAAGAGGATCCCCTTTCAAATGCGGATAACCAGCAATACTGAAGCAGGCAGAAGCGCGTCGCCAATTGTCAGTCGCACCGGACTTATCGGCCTGCTCGTCTTTCTCTAGCGCCAGCTTTTGATATTTCATGCCGCTTTGGGTCCACTCGTAGGACCAATTCCCCTGACGATAGCCAACTACCGTATCAAGCAGTTTTTCGTTGCTTCTATCATTGTCAGAGGCAGCAATTCTCGCCAAGGTTTCATCCATGACGATGGGATCAACGCCTTGCCAAATCCATTGAGGGCGGCGTAACACACGGTACCAACTGTTATCACTTTGGCCATCTAACACATTTTCAATGTCTTTAGGTGGCTGATTAGCTGTGCCGACAATGGTCGATGTTTCTTTGGCGTGTTTGGTGGGTTTGAAGAGTTTGACTGATAAGTTCTCTGACTCTGTCTCTCTCACGGCATCTCTCCGGCGCATTTATTTCAACGAGTTCTAGTGTAAACGAAGCAAATAAGAAAACCATGCTCTCTCAAAGCTATGCAACATCTGTTCACTCATTCACTGATGTAAGGCATAAAAAAAGCCCCTTTCGGGGCTTTCAATCGATAATATTTTTCTTAGCGCTTCGCCACAGGCTCAACGAACGTCACTGCCATATCCCAAGGCTGTTCAATCCAGCAGTCTTGAGCAATATCAACAACGTAATCATCAACAAGATGTTTTCCAGCTGGTTTTGCACACACGGTGACAAATTTTGCTTTCGGGTACATTTCACGGATCATTTCCGCAGTACCGCCAGTATCAACCAAATCGTCAACAACAATGAAACCTTCACCGTCGCCATCAGCTTTCTTCAATACTTTCATATCACGCTGATGGTCATGGTCGTAGCTTGAGATACAAACAGTATCAACATGACGAATACCCAACTCACGAGCCAAAATAGCAGCAGGTACTAGACCACCGCGGCTCACCGCAATAATGCCAGCCCACTGTTCAGCAGGTAATAATTTTTCAGCCAATTGGCGGGTATACATTTGCATGTTGTCCCACGTGATAACAAACTTGTTGCTCATTTTAAAAAACCTCAGTGGCGACGGTCGCCATTTAACTCACAGATTCAATTGCGGCGTATTGTGTCTTACATAACAAATTTCAGCAAGAACAGCGCAGCTAGAACCCAAATACTAATAGGTACGTCACGTCCCTTACCACTAAATGCTTTGATTGCGCAGTAAGAGATAAAGCCCAAACCAATGCCATGGGCAATGGAATAGGTCAATGGCATCAGCAAGCAGACCACAACAACTGGTGCCGCTTCAGTTAGGTCACGCCAATTTACGCTGACCAGACCTGACATCATCAAAATCGCAACGTAGAACAGCGCGCCTGCAGTTGCATAAGCCGGAACCATGCCAGCCAGCGGTGCGAAGAACAATGCCAGCAAGAACATGCCACCAACAACAACCGCGGTCAGACCGGTACGGCCTCCAGCGGCAACGCCTGACACACTTTCAATGTATGACGTGGTGTTTGATGTACCCAGAACCGCACCCACAGTGGTTGCAGTACTGTCCGCCAATAGCGCACGGTTCAAACGAGGCAGTTTGCCATCTTTGTCCATCAATTCCGCTTTTTGCGCCACACCCACCAAGGTGCCTGCAGTATCAAACAGATCGACAAACAAGAAAGCGAAAACAACAGAAATCATAGCAACATCAAATGCGCCAGATAAATCCATCTGCATAAAGGTCGGAGCAAGGCTTGGCGGCGCTGACATAAGGCCAGCGTATTCCACATTGCCTGTGACGACCGCAATCGCAGTAACAATAAGGATGGCGATCATCACCGCGCCTTTGATACCGCGGTTAACCAAACCAATGGTCAGGAAGAAACCCAGTGCAGCCATAGCAGGGGCAAAAGAAGACAAATCACCCATTGATACCAGTGTTGCTGGATGCGCAACCACTATGCCGGAGTTTTGCAGCGCAATCAGCGCCAAAAACATACCAATACCTGCAGAGATACCCGTTCGAAGAGAAAGTGGGATGGAGTGAATGATCAACTCTCGAACTTTAAATAGGCTCAGAGCGATAAAGCACAGGCCCGACAGGAATACCGCACCCAACGCAACTTGCCATGAGTAACCCATCTGGAAAACGACGGTATAAGTAAAGAAAGCATTAAGGCCCATACCTGGCGCTTGTGCGACCGGGTAATTGGCGACCAATCCCATTACAAAACAACCGATGGCCGCAGCCAAACAGGTGGCAACAAACACAGCACCGCGATCCATGCCTGTTTCAGACAAAATCGCAGGGTTAACAAAGATGATGTAAGCCATTGTCAGAAAGGTGGTAACCCCTGCAATAACTTCGGTGCGTATATCAGTACCTTGCTCTTTTAATTTAAAAAGACGCTCAAGCATGGCTTTCGTTCCTTGGAAAGTATGTGTCTGAAAATATTACGCAAACGTTTGGCTAAACGTTTGCGTCTGAATTTGACGCGAATATTACTCGCCACTTCACAAAATTTCCAGTGTGAATTACATCACTTACTGGTCGATCGGTGGCAGATTAAACGACTTCTCGTCTTCCTGACGACATTGCCTGTTTAAGACTCAAATTCTAGAGTGATTTATTGATTAATAAACGAACAGCGGCCAAAGCTGTGATCAACGTTGTCTGCTTCATCAATAGACTGAGAGGCACTGCAAGAGACGGAAATCGAGATAAAAAAAACGCCACTAGATAGTGGCGCCAGATCAAAAATCAAATTCCAAATCGGAACGAAAATATCTGTTAGAGCGGGGTAATGTATGTATCAAGCAAGAATTTCAATTACTTGCTTTTGTATCCGAACGTCGCCGGATAACGAAAATTGGCGGTGTATACGGAACCACGGTTCCAGTATTGGCTAGCAGAACTGCCTTTCATCAGTTGTACCTCAAAATAATTCGATAGGAATAAATGCAGCTTTAATAAAGCTCGGTTCCGTGGAGACGAATGATTTCGGGTTTATCCATAAACAAATGAAGCGCACAGCTATGTCTTTGGGCTCACTGCCCATCCAGAAGACGGTGAGATAATAGCCTATACGTTATTTTATTACAAACAAAAAAGAGATCTAAATCACATTAATGCTTGATGTCGCATTTTTATGTAATTAAATTACACAAATAGTGCTGAGTAATTGCACAGAGATAAAGACATACGCATGGCAACGAAAGTGCTATCGCATGCATTGCCTCTTGAATAGCCCACTCACGGACTCCGTTTCAGTTACACCGTATGTGCAGTCATGAATAGTGCAAAACACGGAGTCACAGCTCAAGATGTGGGCTATTAGGCCTATCTGCAGCGATATGCTTTTAACAAGGCATACTTTTCCGTTACAAATTCTGTTAGGTTAATTGCTTGCAGCACTGCTGCCTTTTTCATTCCATGTTTTTCTGGAGATAGCCTGTGTCAGAAATTAGTCAATTGTCGCCACAACCTGTGTGGCAGTTTTTCGACAAAATTTGCTCTATTCCTCATCCTTCAAAGCACGAAGATCAACTCGCTCAGTTCATTGTTGACTGGGCAACGACTGAGGGACTGTCGGTTAAACGCGACGACATAGGCAATGTCATCATCAAAAAGCCTGCCACCTCAGGCATGGAAAACCGCAAAGGTGTCGTACTACAAGCACACATCGATATGGTGCCGCAAAAGAACGAAAACACTGATCATGATTTCGCTGTCGATCCTATCCGTCCTTATATCGATGGCGAATGGGTGACTGCCGATGGCACCACGCTAGGTGCTGACAACGGCATGGGAATGGCAACTTGTCTTGCTGTACTTGCCGCGAGTAATATCGAACATGGCCCGCTTGAAGTCCTATTAACGATCGACGAAGAAGCGGGTATGACGGGTGCTTTTGGCCTAAAAGAAGGCTGGCTAGACGGCGAGATCTTGCTAAACACCGATTCCGAGCAAGAAGGTGAAATCTACATGGGTTGTGCGGGCGGTGTAGACACTGCCATCGACTTCAAGCTAGAGCGAGAAGATCTCGGTGAAGGCTATGTCGGTAAAACCCTTCAAATCAAAGGCCTAAAAGGCGGACACTCAGGTGTTGATATTCACACTGGTCGCGCTAATGCCAACAAACTGCTCGGACGCTTTCTTGCTGGGCACGCAAAAGAATTAGGTCTGCGTCTTCTATCTATTCGCGGTGGTACGCTTCGCAACGCCATTCCACGTGAAGCCTTTGCTAACTTGGCCGTGCCTGCTGAGAACGTGGATAAGCTTGTTACATTGTTCTCGCATTTTGAAGCCTTGCTCCAACAAGAGTTAGGCGCGGTGGAAACGTCGATTGCTCTGGCAGTGCTAGATCTTAACATTGAAGAACAAGCACTGACGTCAAACGTGCAAGACCGCATTATTGCGACCATCAACGCTTGCCCTAATGGCGTGATCCGCATGAGCGATGATATCAAGGGGGTGGTTGAAACCTCATTGAACCTAGGTGTCATAACTACCGAAGACAATACAATGACACTGCTATGTTTGATTCGCTCATTAGATGACAGCGGCCGAAGCTACGTAGAAAGCATGCTGCGCTCTTTAAGCACATTGGCCGGTGCAGAAGTCACATTCTCGGGAGCATACCCTGGCTGGAAACCCAACCCAGATTCCGAAATCATGCATGTCTTCCGCGACACCTACAAAGACATCTACGGACGTACGCCTGATATCATGGTCATTCACGCTGGCTTGGAGTGTGGTTTGTTCAAAGAACCTTATCCAAACATGGACATGATCTCTTTCGGTCCGACGATTAAGTTCCCTCACTCACCTGATGAGAAAGTGAACATCGCGACTGTTGGCCTATTCTGGGAACAGATGATTGCGATGCTAAAAGCGATACCTGTTAAAGCTTAATGTGATAACACCAATCGCAACAAAGGGCGCGAATATCGCGCCTTTTTGCATTTTTAACAGTGCGTTTTACCAATCAAAACTCAGTTGTGTTGCCTTACTACTATCAATGGTTAACAACCCGACAGTAAGGCCTATCAGCCGAATGCCACGTCCATTTTTCCGTGACAAGGCTTCAATCATCAACTCAGGAAATGCATCTTCATCGTAGCGCCACTGCTTATGCTCAACCGTGGTTTGTTGAAAGTCTGAAAATTTCAGCTTAACGCCCTGACGAGCGATCAGTAAATCAGGGCAAACACGTTTCAACCGTGTTTCCATTTCCTCATAGAGCGACTTCATCACGTCCAAACACTCTTCTTCGGTTTGAATGTCTTCAGGTAACGTACGTTCCACCCCAACCGACTTACGCACACGATCGGTTTCAACGTCACGCTCATCAATGCCTTGGCAGCGATTCCACAAAGCATGTCCAAACTTACCAAACCGCTGCAGCAACATGTTTCGATCGTACTGCTGTACGTCCTCCCCCTTGAATAGCCCGAGCTCATGCAGTTTCGACAAAGTCACTTTTCCCACTCCCGGAATCTTCTCTAACGGCAGAGCTTTTACAAAAGCATCAACTTCAGGAGGAGTTACAACATACAAGCCATCGGGCTTGTTGAGATCCGAGGCTACCTTGGCGACAAACTTAACCGGCGCAACCCCCGCAGACGCAGTTAATCCCAATTCATTTTTTATCGACTGGCGGATATCTTCCGCAATTAGGGTAGCTGAACCTTTAAAAAGTAAGCATTCACTAACATCAAGATAGGCTTCATCAAGAGATAGCGGTTCTATCTTGTCAGTGTATCGGGCAAAAATGGCGCGTATCTGGACAGAGACGGCCTTATATTTGCTCATGTCACCTCGCACAACCGTCAAGTTGGAGCAGAGTTTAAGTGCATGGGCAGTGGCCATCGCGGATCGCACACCATATTGGCGAGCCATGTAATTGCAGGTAGAAATAACGCCGCGGCGCTTTTCAGAGCCACCAATCGCTAGCGGAATATTACGCAGTTCTGGGTTATCCCGCATCTCCACTGCTGCATAAAAACAATCCATGTCTACGTGGA
The DNA here is from genome assembly GCF_000621165.1 of Enterovibrio calviensis DSM 14347. Lineage (GTDB taxonomy): Bacteria > Pseudomonadota > Gammaproteobacteria > Enterobacterales > Vibrionaceae > Enterovibrio > Enterovibrio calviensis. The sequence goes on from NZ_JHZA01000012.1 coordinate 56,735, forward strand.
TAATTTTTCTCATGTCATACTTAAATGTGCCTGTATCACTGTTTATAAAAACAGTATTTACATACCAAGTCAATCACCCTGCGTATTCTTGTATCTCGGCTATTATTAACATTTGACTGATAAACCATTCAATAGACACATTGATGAGACATGAGAAGGAAAATACCCTCATGAAAAATAACCTCAAAGTGCTTGTTGTCGATGATAGCCCTACATTTCAAAGTTACGTTTCAGCACTGCTCGTCGATGCTGGTTTTGAACCCGTGGTTTTTGGTACGCTCGCCGAAACCATGGCGTATTTAGAATCAGAGCCTCCTCTCATTTGCTCTGTGCTTGATTACTGTCTGCCCGATGCGCCTAAAGGCGAAGTGATGGACAGCGTGCTACAAGCTGGATATCGCGCCATTGTATTAACGGGTAATGCCGATAAGAATCTCAGGGAAGAGTTGCTGAAAAAAGGGATTGTCGATTACATCCTTAAAGACAGTGCAGTGTCATTAGCATTTTTGGTGCCTTTGCTGAATCGTTTGGTTCAAAACACCAATAAAACCGCATTGGTCGTCGATGACTCCCGCGTCATTACGCAATATCTAACTTAATTATTAGAACGTCAGTATTTGAATGTAGTAACAGCGTCTAATGGCCTAGAAGCACTCGAAGTCATGGAAAACACTTGGGACGTGAATCTCGTTATCACCGATAACGATATGCCTTTAATGAACGGTTTGGAGCTCACTCAGCATTTAAGATTAAATAAAACCCGTGATGAACTCGCTATCATAGGATTGTCAGCATCTAACAACCCCGATCTCATTCCTCAGTTCTTAAAAGCCGGCGCCAATGATTACCTTAACAAGCCTTTTAATCAGGAAGAGCTATATTGTCGCATTCACACAGTGCTCGATATGCAAGACGCCAGCGAACAGCTCTATTTTTTAGCTAACCGAGATGACCTTACGGGATTGTGGAATCGCAGATACTTCTTCAATTTTGCCGACGAAAACCCAGCGCCATTTAAAAGCATCGCCATGATTGATGTTGACCATTTCAAAATGATTAACGAGAAATTTGGGCATGACGGCGGCGACTATGCGTTAAAGTCCATTGGGCAAATGCTTAACACTGCGTTCTCTTCTGCATTGCCAGCAAGATTTGGTGGTGAAGAGTTTGTGGTGCTTTGCACTGGTAACGTTGATGTATTCAATGCCGAACTGGAGGCATTCCGAGGCCAGTTGGAAAATACCATGATGAGTTACCAGGGCCAGACCATACGACTCACTACCAGCATCGGAGTGGCAAGCGGAGAGCAGTCGTTGCCTCACTTGCTTAAGACTGCCGATGACAAGCTATACGCAGCAAAAGACAATGGTAGGAACAACATCGTCTATTAAAAAACCGCCTTTCGGCGGTTTCCTTTAAATGATTTGGTTCTTCTTCCACTCTTCGGCGCGAGCAGCGCGTGCTTCGCGCTTTTGCCTCGCATCACAAGGCTCTGGACAATCACATTCTTTCTCAATGCCAACCGAACCCAATCCACCGCAGCTGCCGCTGATGGTTTTACGTTGAACAATGTAGCCGATCGCCATGCCAGCAATCACTAGCAGGAAAACCGAAAACGTTATCAGATACTCAGACATTATAATGACCCTTAACGTGTTAGATATTTTGTAAACGCATCCGATGCGACTTCTGTAAAACCATTATCGGTCTTTACAATAAAAAATGCTGGGATATTTTCGCGGTTCGCCAAAGCTAACGCACGATCAGGTCCCATCACCATAAATGCCGTTGATAGACCATCAGCGGTCATGGATGACTTATCCAGAACGGTCACAGACACCAAGCGGTGATTAATCGGCTTAGCCGTCTTTGGATCGATGGTGTGCGAATAACGCACCCCATTCTCTTCAAAATAGTTACGGTAATCACCTGATGTGGCAACCGCCATATCACCAGGCGCAATAATTTCTTGAATGGACTGCTGCTCTTCACTCGGCTTCTCAATGGCAATTCGCCACGGATGACCTTCTCCATTCACGCCTTTAAGCTGAAGTTCACCACCAATTTCAACCAAGTAGTTTTGCGCGCCAAGTTGTGCCAAATAGTTAGCGACCACATCAACCCCAAAACCTTTAGCAATAGACGATAAATCGACATAAAGATCAGCATTCGTCTTGGTGAGTGAACTATCCGTCGCACTCAAAAACTCGATACCGGTCATTTTTCTGCGTTCGGCGATCAATTCATCACTAGGAACTCGATCTGGGCGCCCCTCAGGACCAAAGCCCCATAAGTTAACTAGAGGTCCCACAGTCACGTCAAGCGCACCGTCAGACAACTGATTTAAGCGGATGGCTTCGTTCACCACTTTCGCAGTATCCGCCGAAACCGTGAATGCTTCGCTGTCGTTCTGGTTATTGAAACGACTCAGCTCAGAGTCTTTTCGGTACGTGGACATTTGGTCGTTAACAAGTTCAAGGCGCTTATCGATTTCAGCCTGAACATCAACGGTGCTTGGCATATCGCCTTCAGGTAAATACTTAACGGAATAGTAAGTACCCATGGTCGACCCCGTAAGGTGGACCTGCTTAGGCGCTTGGTCACATCCGGCCAAGAGAAAAAGGCTGCTAACAATAAGACCGAGAGACAACAGGAATTTTTTCATTACTTCATCCAGTTGGTTGAAATGGAGATACAGGAACAGCACCAATAAGATGAGCGAGCCTGTTTAATACGAATCGCAGTATGCATTTACAGTGAGATGACCATGCAATAGCGGAGAAATACCCACTGTGATTAGTATCGATGGATTGTTGACGATGTAGATGCAAAATGGCTGACCCAAAGGCCAGCCATTTGTCTTTTCGACTCAAAGGTGATTAGCCGCCGAAGTCATCCAGAAGGATGTTTTCGTCTTCTACACCAAGGTCTTTCAGCATGCCGATAACTGCCGCATTCATCATTGGAGGACCACACATGTAGAACTCACAATCTTCTGGGGCATCGTGGTCTTTAAGATAGTTCTCAAACAACACGTTATGGATAAAGCCAGTATAGCCTTCCCAGTTATCTTCTGGCAGAGGATCTGACAGAGCGCAATGCCACTGGAAGTTAGGGTTCTCTGCTTGAAGACCGTCAAAGTCTTCTACATAGAACATCTCACGCTTAGAACGTGCACCATACCAGAAAGACATCTTACGGCTAGATTTCAATCGCTTAAGCTGATCGAAGATATGCGAACGCATTGGAGCCATACCGGCACCACCACCTACGAATACCATTTCAGCATCAGTATCTTTCGCGAAGAACTCACCAAACGGACCAGAAATCGTACACTTATCGCCTTCTTTCAAAGACCAAATGTATGAAGACATGATACCAGGCGCAACATTTGGATTATTTGGTGGCGGCGTAGCGATACGCACGTTCAACATGATAATGCCAAATTCTTCTGGATAGTTCGCCATTGAGTATGCGCGAATGGTTTCTTCGTTAACCTTAGACTCGTAACGGAATAGGTTAAACTTGTCCCAATCTTCGCGGTACTCTTCTGGTACATCGTAGTCTGCATATTTAACATGGTGAGCCGGTGCTTCGATTTGGATGTAACCACCCGCACGGAAAGGCACTGATTCGCCATCAGGAATTTGCAGTTTAAGCTCTTTGATGAAGGTTGCTTTGTTATCATTAGAGATAACTTCACAAGCCCATTTTTTCACACCAAAGATTTCTTCTGGCAGCTCGATATCCATGTCAGTTTTCATTGCAACCTGACACGCTAGACGCTCGCCTTCACGCGCTTCACCTTTGCTGATGTGATCAAGTTCAGTCGGCAGAATATCACCGCCACCGTCTTTGATCTTAACGCGGCACTGACCACAAGAGCCACCGCCACCACAAGCAGAAGAAACGAATACACCAGCACCAGCAAGTGCACTTAGCAGCTTGCCACCTGGTTGAGTGGTGATCGCCAAATTGGGATCGCCATTTACAGAGATGATGATGTCACCTGAAGGTACCAGTTTGGATTTGGCGAACAAAATCACCAATACCAATACCAGCACGATAAGAGTAAACATCACTACACCAAGAATAATGTCCATTGACTAATCCTTATATCGCGGTTTACCCGACTTACAGTTGAACACCAGAGAAAGACATAAAGCCCAATGCCATCAAGCCTACAGAGATAAAGGTAATACCCAAACCACGCAGTGCAGGAGGAACATCAGAATACTTCATCTTTTCACGAATACCTGCCAGCGCAACAATCGCCAACATCCAGCCCACACCTGAGCCGAAACCGTACACCACAGACTCCATGAAGTTGTAGTCACGTTGAACCATGAAAGATACGCCACCAAAGATCGCACAGTTAACTGTGATCAATGGAAGGAAGATACCTAGTGCGTTGTAAAGTGGCGGGAAAAAGCGGTCTAGGACCATTTCCAGAATCTGAACCAATGCAGCGATAACACCAATGAAGGTGATAAAGTTTAGGAAGCTCAGATCAATGCCTGGTGCCAATGCGCCATCTTTCAAAATCAGGTTGTACACCAGATTGTTGACAGGAACAGCAATGGTCAATACAACAATAACCGCGACACCTAGGCCAAATGATGTTTTAACTTTCTTAGATACTGCCAAGAAAGTACACATGCCTAGGAAGAATGAAAGCGCCATGTTCTCGATGAAAATCGAACGAACCATAAGGCTAATGTAATGTTCCATTACGTCCTTACTCCTTCGCTTCTACTTGTTCAGGTTTGAACGTACGTACAATCCAGATCAGGAAGCCGATCAGGAAGAACGCTGATGGAGCTAGCAACATCATGCCGTTCGGCTGGTACCAACCACCTTCTGAAGTCAAAGGTAGGATGGAAACACCAAACAACTTGCCAGAACCCAACAGTTCACGGAAGAAACCAACAGTGATCAATACGAAGCCGTAGCCCAAACCGTTACCGATACCGTCAATGAATGATGGCAGGGGCGCAGACTTCATTGCATACGCTTCTGCACGACCCATAACGATACAGTTGGTAATGATCAGGCCAACGAATACAGACAACTGTTTAGAGATGTCGTAAACGTATGCTTTCAAGATCTGGTCAACCACGATAACTAGCGATGCAATGATCGCCATCTGCACGATAATACGAACAGAGTTAGGAATATGGTGACGAATAGCCGAAACGAACAAGTTTGAAAACGCGGTAACGAAAGTTACTGCGAGTGTCATTACAAATGCTGTTTCAAGCTTGGTGGTGACTGCTAGCGCAGAACAAACACCTAGAACCTGAAGGGCGATCGGGTTGTTGCTAAGGATCGGTGCCCATAGGTTCTCTTTCAGTTCTTTAGTATCAGCCATTGTTCAGCTCTCCCTCTTGAACCTTCTTAAGGAATGCGCCAAAGCCATTGTCACCCAGCCAGAAGTCGAAAGTATTCTGAACACCGTTTGAAGTCAGTGTTGCACCAGAAAGACCATCGATACCGTGGATGTCACCCGGTTGTGCGCCACCTTTTACCATGCGAATCGCAGGCTGACCTTTGTCGTCAAACAGCAACTTGCCTTCGAATTGTGAACGCCAGCGTGGGTTTTCAACTTCACCGCCAAGCCCTGGTGTTTCGCCTTGTTGGTAGTAAGCAATACCACCTACAGTGTTGCCATCAGTTTCAACAGCAACAAACGCGTACATCATGGACCAAAGACCGTTACCGTGCATTGGCAGGATGACTTCATCAGTCTGACCTTGATCATTCTTAACCAAGTAAACCTTAGCCAAATTCGCACGACGACCAATCTTGCCGAAATCTTCCTCAGCAGCAAGTTTCACTGACTGAGAAGGATCAGACGCAGCGACGCGTTGGTCGTAAGCTGCAGCTTCTTCAACCGTTCCTGTGAAGTCGCCAGTCGATAAATCAACAAGACGAGGTTCAATGAACTTGTCAAAAGCGCCCTGAACGTCACCATTTGCATCAATGCCTGCAACAGACAAGATGTTGCGCTGAACGTCAAGAACTGCGTTTTTCTGCTGTAGAGGACGCAGAGACACTGCCGCAAAAGAAACCACAACTGAACAAACAAGGCTCAGTGCGATAACTACGGTCAGCGTTTTTTTAATGCTATCGTTATTGCTTGACACGAGCCAGTCTCCGTTTGATGTTGCCCTGGATTACCAGGTTGTCGAACAGCGGTGCAAACAGGTTCGCAAACAGGATAGCCAGCATCATACCCTCAGGGTAAGCTGGGTTAACCACACGAATCATCACTGCCATCGCACCAATCAGGATGCCATACGACCATTTAGCTTTGTTGGTGAATGACGCTGAAACTGGGTCGGTTGCCATGAACATCATACCGAAGGCAAAGCCACCCAGTACCAAGTGCCAGTGCCAAGGCATGCTGAACATTGGGTTGGTATCAGAACCAATGATGTTAAATAGCGTTGCCGTTGCAACCAAACCAATAAAGGTACCCAAAATGATGCGCCATGATGCAATACGCATCGCGACAATCATTGCGCCACCGATAAAGATTGCCAGCGTTGACACTTCACCGATAGAACCAGGAATGTGACCAATGAAAGCGTCCATCCAAGTGATCGCGTTACCAGAAACGGTATTAACTAGCGCGCCTTCGCCGCCTGCAGCCCACTGGCTCAGTGCAGTTGCACCTGAGAAACCATCTGCCGCAGTCCACACCAAATCACCAGAGATTTGAGCAGGGTATGCGAAGAAAAGGAATGCACGACCAGCAAGTGCTGGGTTCAAGAAGTTACGGCCTGTACCACCAAAGATTTCTTTCGCAACAACAACACCGAAGGTAATACCTAGTGCTGCCTGCCAAAGAGGAAGCGTTGGTGGAACGATTAACGCAAACAGAATTGAAGTAACAAAGAAGCCTTCGTTAACTTCATGCTTACGCACCATACAGAAAAGGACTTCCCAGAAACCACCAACAATGAACACGGTAGCGTAAATTGGTAGGAAGTAAGTTGCGCCAAGCAGCATCTTGCTTGCCCAACCCGCCTCTGGTGCCAGCGAACCACCTAACATTTCTGTTAGCCAGTAGTGCCAGTTGCCACCCACAATCGACGCAAGCTGCTCAGCACCGTACATAGAGTTCAGTGCCATAATGGCCTGGTCACCCGCGTTGTACATGCCGAAGAACATTGCTGGGAATACCGCCAGCCACACCATGATCATGATGCGCTTAAGATCGATACTGTCACGAACGTGAGCACCACGCTTAGTGACAAGTCCAGGCGTATAGAGAACAGTGGCTACTGCTTCGTAAAGCGCAAACCATTTCTCATGCTTGCCGCCTGGTTCAAAATGCGGTTCGATATCTTCAAGAAATTTTTTCAGACCCATGATTACCCTTCCTTCTCAATTTGATCAAGGCACTCGCGTAGCATCGGGCCAAAATCGTATTTGCCAGGGCAAACAAACGTACACAAAGCAAGGTCTTCAGGATCCAGCTCAAGTGCACCTAGCTGAGCCATACTGTCCAGATCACCTGCACAAATATCGCGAAGCAAAAGCGTTGGCTCAATGTCCAGTGGCATAACACGCTCGTAGTTACCGATTGGTACCATTGAACGCTCACTACCGTTAGTGGTAGTGGTCATGTTGAACAGCTGGCCTTTAAAGAACTGACTCAGGTACGCACGCGTCACTGAGAACTTGTTCTTGCCTGGAGTGATCCAGCCAAGCAGTTCCTTTTCACGACCTTCACGTAACGCACTTACTTGTAAGTGGAAACGACCAAGATAACCGTGAACACCGCCAGCTTGTGTACCACTTAGTACGGAACCAGAAATGAGACGGATTTCTCCAGGCATCAATTCGCTGTTAGTCAGCTGGTTGATTGAAGCACCAATTTGAGTACGGATAAGACGTGGGTTATTGACCACAGGACCCGCAAGAGCAATAACGCGGTCTGTGAAAAGTTCGCCTTCAAGGAAAAGCTTACCGAACGCAATAACGTCTTGGTAATTCAAATGCCAAACCTGCGCTTCAGCACCAACAGGGCGAAGGAAGTGAATATGGGTACCAACCAGACCAGCTGGGTGAGGACCATTAAACACTTGCTCTTCTACATTGGACTGAGAGCTACGTGGCAGGCTTGATTCGCCTTTACACACGTATACTTTGCCATCAGTTAAACGCGAAACAACGTCCAAACCAGCTACAAACGCTGCTTGCTGTTCATTAATGATCAGCTCAGGGTTTGCCGCTAGAGGATTGGTATCCATCGCGGTAACGAAAATAGCTTTAGGTTTTGCATCAACCTGTGGGTTTTTGCTAAATGGGCGGGTACGAAGCGCTGTCCACAAACCTGAATCCACCAATTGGTCTACAACCAATTGACGATCTAGGCCCGCGATTTCAGAGGCTTCATATTTGTTGAAAGTGACTTGCTCGTTGCCTTCAATTTCGATGACAACTGACTGAAGAACACGTTTCGCACCGCGGTTAATTTCAACCACTGTGCCCGCTGCAGGTGCAGTAAATTTAACGCCTGAATTCTTTTTGTCTTCAAAAAGAACCTGACCTTTCTTCACTACATCCCCAACACGAACATGCATGGTTGGACGCATGCCAACGTACTCTTCGCCTAGCAAGGCGACTTTTGTGATGGCTGGGCCATCATTTATCACCTGAGCAGGAACCCCTGAAACTGGGATATCCAAGCCCTTTTTTATTGTAATCATACGCACTTGCACTACATTAACGGGAAAAAAAAATCTGTTATTGCGCAGTTAATACACGACTTTCCACTGTCTGGCTGAACGATATTCAATCATAGCCTTCGCAACTTCCTCATCACCAACTCGCAACATTTTGACTTACGGAGTCAGTTTTCAAGCGGTGGATTCTATCATCAACCAAAGATGCTATTCCACGGCAATCACCGTGATGCACCCTGTATTTTCGGCAACTGAGCAAAGTATCGCCAATTCAGGTCAATAAGTATGAGCGGGTGCACAAAATAGCCTGCAAAGCCCATGTGTAAAAATTGTTACAAAATCAACATAAGCGTCTATAGCCCACCTTAATTTTGATTTTCTTAATACACCAAAATCTTTAACAATCCACTGGAAATCATTTTTTATCAGACTCACAACAAAAAACGTTTTGTGAGTCGATATGTATCTATCAAATTACTTACCGCGCAATAAAAGGGCCATTATTTTCAACAGCCCGTCTCAATTATTTTGTATCTAACAACGACCCGCCACGACAAGCTGGCGACGCCGGAGAATGACCATTCAGATCATTCCACTCACTCTCAGTATATGTATGAATTGCCAAAGCATGGATATCATTTTGTAATTCATCCGCCAGCGTCTGATTTACCGCACGGTGCCTAGTGATCAATCGCTGCCCTTCGAAGTCCGCACTCACAACCGTTACTTTAAAGTGACTTTCTGATCCAGTCGGCACGTTGTGCATATGGCTTTCGTTGAGTACTTCTAAAAAGATAGGTGAAAACGTGGTGTTCAGTTTCTGTTCGATTTTTTGTTGAACAATCATGTGTCCCTCTTTAATCATTGCTTTTTTCCTACAATGTCATCTTCGATTGCCGCAAGACAATTGCAGTATTCCTGTCTTCTGCGACAATATACATCATTATCACTAGCGCTTCGCTGACACCTCCCATGAAAACCACATTACAAATTGCAGACATAGCATTGGAACTGCGCCGATATCCCTTGCAAAAGAACGAAACATTGCAAGCTTGGGATGCTGCCGATGAATATCTCATCGAGTGCATCGAAGAGAAAGAGCTGGAACCGGGCGCACATATTCTGTTTATGAATGACGGATTCGGTGCACTGAGTTGCTGGGCCTCATTGAAAGGCTTTCAAGTCACGACGATCAATGATTCTTGGTTGTCACAGCAGAGCATTGAGCAAAATCTCAAGGCCAATGACTTGGGCCATGTTGCGATGCTGTCATCGCTAGATACCCTGCCATCAGATATCGACGTCGTTGTCATGAAGCTACCAAAGAACAATCGCCTTTTAGTATGGCAGCTTCAGCAAGTTTCTCAGCTCAGCAGCAAAGGCATCTCCATTGTTGCTGGAGCAAAAGTAAAAGACGTGCATACCTCAACACTCAAACTGTTTGAAAAGCACTTGGGCGCAACGCTGACCTCGTTAGCCAAGAAGAAATCGCGACTGATTTTCTGTGAAAAAGAAAAGCAAATTGACGCATTACCGGCCGCGACAACATCATTTGATGTGCCCGACTATCAGCTCACACTCGCTAACCACGCGAATGTGTTCTCCTCAGAGAGCCTTGATATCGCCGCCTATTTGATGCTTCAACATATGCCGCAGGATGAAAAAATTAAACACATCATTGATTTAGGTTGTGGTAACGGCGTGTTAGCAATACAGGCCGCGAAACTAAACCCTCAAGCTAAAATCACCGCTGTGGACGAGAGTCATATGGCGATTGCATCTGCCACGATGAATTTGGCAAATCACGGTATTGACCCGTCAAGAACACATTGTATGGTGAATAACTGCCTTGATGGCTTTACGCCAGACAGTGCTGATGTTGTGATGTGTAACCCCCCGTTCCATCAATTACAAGCCGTAACAGATCACATCGCATGGCAAATGTTTTGTGACGCTCAGCGGGTTCTTGAGCCGAAGGGGCGAATTGTGGTTATTGGCAATCGACACCTCGGCTATCATACTAAATTGAAACGTCTTTTTGGCAATGCTCAAGTCATTGCTTCTAACCGTAAGTTTGTTATTGTCGAAGCTTATAAATAGCCAGACTTTAAAGGGATACGTTAACTCATGAAAAAACTTCTGCTCGTTTCCGGACTCGTGCTTGGTTTGAGTGCTTGTTCAGCGCCTCAAGAACCTCAGCTGACCATTGCACCTCAGCCTGTCATTTCTTCAGTGCCTGTCGCTCAAAATAAAGCACTGGTTATTGAAAGCCGTGATTTGCGTACCGCTCAATTTGTCGCTGTGGTTGATAATGGCCGTAAAAACGTTCAACCCATCCAATCAACATCCAATGTCCGTATCGTCTTAGAAGATGCGCTGACTCGCCAATTGAACTCTCAAGGCTTTCGTGTCGTTGCTGATAGCGAAGGGAAATTGCGCATTGACGTGTTAGATGCCCTCGTCAAAGTGGAACATTCTGTGTTTTCACATGACATGACAACCAATGTGCAAATTCAATTGGTCGCCGAAAACAGCGAAAACAAGTTTGTTAAACGTTACACGGGCAAATCAACGTCTGAAGGTGCAACCAGCGCGTCTGTAGAAGACATGGAAATCGCGTTGAACAGCTTGCTAGAAGCAGTGCTACAAGACATCGCACGTGATGCGCAATTGATGACCTTCATGAACGAGAACTTCTAATGCATGGCTTGATTAAAACTGCTGTTATTGCAGCAACATTGATGGTGGCTGCTCCTGCCTTGGCTGCGACAAATCCGATTGTCGAAGTAGAAACGAGCGTTGGTGACTTCAAACTGGAACTGTATCCAGACAAAGCACCGAAGTCCGTCGAGAATTTTCTTCGTTATGTCGAAGATGGTAGCTACGTGGACACTCAGTTTCACCGTGTGATTAAGGGTTTTGTGGTTCAAGGTGGCGGTTACGACGCCTCTTTTAATGCTCGTCCAAGCACGTATGGCGAAGTCGTTAATGAATCTAAAAATGGCCTTGGAAACGAGCGTGGAACCATTGCCATGGCGCGTAAGTCTTCGCCTGATTCGGCAACGCGTCAGTTCTACATTAACTTGCAGAACAACAGTAACTTAAACGGTTCTTCCTATAAGTTTGGCTACACGGTTTTTGGTAAAGTGATCGAGGGCTTTAACGTCATCGAAAAGATGGCCAACACGAAGACAGTCACAATTCCACAAAGCGGCATGCGTGATGTACCACAGCAACCTATACTTATTGAGAATATTATCATCAGTAAGTAGCAGGTAAAGGGAATGCTAAAACTCGTTGCGGATAATCCCGATCCCGAAGTCAATGAAGCTATCGCCGGTCAGCATATCAAGACACATGCGCCGGCGTTTGCGTCTGAAGTCATCCGCTTTGTCTTGAGGCAAGCACCTTACGAAGAACTCAGACAGTGTTGCCAACAACAGTTTGTTGATTGGTGGAAATTGTCCATGCCAAGTGGCTCTCCCAACGATACCTATGAATCTGTCTATTGGTATCTTATCTATTTGATTGAATCACGACGTGAAGATGAATTACGGGGCAATCGCTTTGCCAACAGACGGGTGAAAGAGTGTGCTTGTTATTTGATGAATAAGGAAAAAATTCCTGAATACGCACGTGGTATTCGCCCTTGAAGCACGGTAGCATGACATTACGTATGTTACTTACAAGGACGTCGATACATGTCCCCCGCACCGTCTTACTCGTGGCGAGAAACGCTTCACAGTTACCTTGATCGCAGGCTTTTTTGGGTTTTTCTTCTTGGCTGTGCCAGTGGATTTCCTTGGCTACTCATCGGCTCAAACATGTCGGGTTGGCTAAAGGATGCAGGCCTAACAAGAACAGCGATTGGTCTATTCGGTTCCATTTTTGTCGTTTATGCTATCAACTGGATGTGGGCTCCACTCATTGATCGCGTTAAACTTCCCTACCTTTACAATCGATTAGGTCAACGTCGCAGTTGGATTGTTCTCATGCAATTCATCATGCTGATATGCACTTTGTTCATCGCCAATACTGATCCCTCTTTTAACTTGTGGCTCACATCAGTACTCGCCCTGACGATTGCATTGGCATCATCCACGCAAGATATCGCCATCGATGCATTCCGTATCGACAGCTTCAACGAACAAGAAAAGTCAAAAATGCCACAAGCTGCCGCCATGGCAGTGATTGGATGGTGGACAGGCTACAGTCTTCCTGGCTATTTCGCGTTTATCAATGCCGATAGCATTGGTTGGAATGGTGTCTACTACGGGATGGCTGCATTCATTGGTCTACTTATCGTGTTTACGCTATTTGTGGGTGAACCCGATTCACAACGCGAAAAATTACAAGCCGAAGCAGAAGCGCGCTACTCAAAGCGTCTTAAACACGGTGAGAGTCGAGTTCTGGTTTGGTTATCCGTGACGTTGGTTGAACCGTTTGCTGAGTTCTTCAGAAGAAACGGCGTGAAAGTCGCCTTAACTCTCCTTTTGTTCGTTTTCTTGTTCAAGATTGGTGAAGCCTTCCTCGGCAGAATGTCGATCGTCTTTTACAAAGAAATTGGCTTTAGCAATGAAGACATTGGTCACTACTCCAAACTCATTGGCTGGGGTGCCACCGTGATCTTTACCCTCATTGGTAGTGCTATAAATGTCAGATTTGGCGTGGTCAAAGGTCTACTGATTGGCGGCATCGCCATGGCGGCCAGCAACCTGATGTTTGCGATCATGGCGCAAGTTGGCCCGAATGAGGATCTCTTCCTTGCCACGGTGATCGTCGACAACTTCACCAGTGCATTTGCCACCATCGCGTTTGTTTCCTTCCTGACCTTCCTGACTGGACGCGCATTTTCTGCCACGCAGTACGCTCTGCTGGCATCTTTGGGTAACTTAGGCCGCACGACACTTTCCTCTTTCAGTGGGGCAACGGTCGATTGGATTGAAGGCTTCGAGTGGTTGAACCATATCGAATGGCTGAATCCATGGTCATTCTTCTTTATCCTCACCACCATCATGGTAATACCTAGCCTTGCCATGATTGTGGGGCTAAGACATCACTTCAAAGCGCTCTCCGACAAGCAGGAAGCTGCTTAAACCTGTTTAACCCGCGACACATGTCGCGGGTTATTTCGATAAATCTGTTGATTCCTTTGTCCGTGTCATCTTTTGAAACACTTATCTCGAATGCAATCCATTGCAACGAGATCTAAGTCACAAATGGCAAACGTTTGCTATTTCATTGCATTTTCTTTTTTGAACTTTCCCCTAGAATGGCGCTCGCAACGGCAGAGGTCTAACCACAATGGTGTCTTTGCCACTCAATCTTGATGATGTAAAGAGAACTTAAGATGCGTAAATCAGTAGTAGCACTTGCCATTCTAGCGTCAGCAGCAGCTGTACCAGCACAAGCTGAATACCTATACGGTTTCGGTAATGTTTACACCGACTACCTAACTTGGACTAACGGCACTCAAGGTTACGGCGATCGCCTTGATGTTAGTGAAGGTCGTGATGATCATGTGACTATCGGTGCTGAAGGTGGCGCAGGCTTCACTTGGGGTGAAATCTACGGCTTCTACGAGTTTGAAAAAGTTGACCGCGCATCTTCAGAACGTAGCCAAGCTGCTAAATTCTCAATGCATTACAAAGTTGCTGGCAACGTAACTGCATACGGTCAAATCTATGACTACTCTGAAAACGGCGCAGGCGTTGGCATGAGTGAGCAAAACCGTGTACTAGGTCTTGGTTTTGTTGGTCTAGCTGGTGAGAATTACTGGTTCAAACCATGGGTTGGCGTACACGACCTAACTTCAGGCAATGGTGACGCTTCAGGTTTGAACGGCGGTATGTTGGGTTGGACCGCTGGTTACAACTTCGAAATCGCTGGTCAACCATTCATGGTTACTAACTGGAACGAAGTTGAGTTTGCGCGTAACGACGCTTACGAAGTAGCTCAAAATGGTTCAACTGGTCTTAACGGTGGTGTGAGCATTTGGTATGACATCACTGACACTATTTACACTGGTCTGACTTACCGTTACTTTGCTAATAAGCTTGGTGTAGATGGTTACGGCGACGCGGCAATCTTCCGCATCGGTATGCACCTGTAATCCAAAGCATTTTAAGAAGCACCTTCGGGTGCTTTTTTTATATTTGAAATTCGGACTCTCTGCGAAGCATGATATTCTTGTCCTATTGCTTCATAGAGTGAGTTTAAAATGCGATTTACCCTTGTCGGCGCCGGAGCAGTTGGCACTTTATGGGCGTTGAAGCTGCACCAAGCAGGGCACAATGTTCATCTATGGACTCGCTCTAACAAAGATGTCATTCAATGCAGATTGGATGATCATTCCCCAGCGACATTTACTGCCAATCAAGCTTTCTTATTGAATGAATCCGACTGCATTCTGGTTTGTGTCAAAGCCTTCCAAGTTGATGCGGCGCTAAACAGCGTGCTGCCCCATCTACATCCCGACACTCCCGTTATTCTCATGCACAACGGCATGGGAACCGCCAGCCAAGCACTTACAAAACTTGCAGACACCCCGTTATTGTTGGCGACAACGTCGCAAGCTAGCTTACGGCTATCAGAAAGCACGATTCGACACACTGGTGTAGGTGAAACACGCATAGGCGGTGTTAATCCAAGCGGAAAACAATGTGATTTCATGGCGGAGGTTCTCAACCATGCGCTCGCCCCTTGCTCGTGGGAGAGCAACATTGAAGGCGCTTTGTGGCAAAAGCTCGCGATAAACTGCATGATCAACCCATTGACAGCAGTCCATCAAATTCCTAATGGCGATCTCACTCAGCCAGTGTTTAGGGATAAGCTCAGTAAGATTGCCCGCGAAGTTGCCAACGTGATGCAAGCGGAGGGCATTGATACAAACAGCGATATCTTATTGAAAAGCGCCCTATCCGTTGCCGAGGCAACGGCATCAAATTACTCTTCAATGAACCGTGACATATACTTTAAGCGCCCTTCTGAGATAGACGCAATTACGGGATATTTGATTCATTGTGCAACGCGTCATGGAATTGCTGCGTCGGAAAATCAGGCGCTATACAACGCAATAAGAAATTTGGAGTCATCCTATGACAACCCCTAGTGTATTAGTGTGCCTTGCCCATGGCACAGAAGAAATTGAAGCAGTGGCAGTCATTGACGTCATGGTGCGAGCAGGCTTTAACGTGACCACAGCCAGTGCGGCTGAGAATGGAGAGCTGACCCTGACCTGCTCTCGCGGTGTCAAACTGGTTGCCGACGCGCCTCTGGTTAAAGTGGCTGACGAAGAATACGACTGCATCGTCTTACCCGGTGGCGTTGAAGGTGCGACAAGTTTGGGAGAGAGCGCTTTAGTGTTGGAGATGCTTCGTCAGCAGCAATGTGACCAGAAATGGGTCGCCGCCATTTGCGCCGCACCTGCGCTGGTACTGGAGAAAAATAGCCTATTCCCTGACGCACACAAAGCCTGTCACCCTGCGTTTATCCATCAGATCAACGAGGAAAAACGCAACGCCAAGCGTGTATTCACCGACCATGACCACAAGCTAATCACCAGCCAAGGTCCTGGTACTGCTCTCGAATTTGCTGTTGAAATTGTATTGGTGCTGGCAGGAAAAGAAAAAGCCAAGGAAGTCACCGATCCCATGGTGATGATCCCGAGCCTTCACTACGACAAGAAGTTTGCGTAGCGACGTTTCACCAAAGAGTGAGGCGCATAAAAAAACCGACCATGGGTCGGTTTTTTTCATTCTGTTGCTTACGTCGCGAAGCCTTTAAGGTCGCAGAAAACTATCGTCGTTGGGGTTTACGGACGATATACCTTCACATTAGCAAAGCCGTTTTCTTGCAAGTACAACGCTTGCAGACGACTCATGACGCCACGATCGCAATACAGTAGGTAGGTTTTACTTTGATCTAGGTCGCCGAACTTGGTTGCCAGTTTGAAGAACGGAATATGAACCACTTCCACGCCGTCGATCTCAAGCGGGCTATTGTCTTCTTCTTCCGGGCTACGAATATCCAACACCACTGCGTCTTGGGCAATTTCATCCACCAGTTCAACATCTGGCGCTTTCTCTTTGCTTTGCTTTTCGATCTCACGAATATCGATAGTACGCGCTTCACGCACGACTTGGTCGAGGATCTCGAAGTTAAACTTGGCTTCTTCGATCTCTAGCTTTTCTTTCTCAGCCTTAATCGTTGGCTTGCGAGAAATCACGCCGCAGTATTCCGGCATCGTTTTAGCGAAATCTTCAGTACCAATCTGACGCGCCATACCGATGATGTCTTCTTTGTCCCAGTTAATCAAAGGACGAAGGATCAGAGTGTCTGTCGAATTATCAATGTGACGAAGGTTGGTTAACGTTTGGCTAGAGACTTGGCCCAATGCCTCGCCCGTTACCAACGCTTGAATACCATTGCGCTCAGCCATCATTGATGCAGCACGCATGAACATACGCTTCAAGATCACGCCCATTTGACCATCTTCAACCTTTTCCAAGATCTCAGCGACAACTGGTTCAAAATCGATAGAAACAAATTTCACTTTTGCCGAAGAACCGAACTTCTCCCACAAGTAATAAGCTGTTTGTTGAACACCAATCTCGTGAGATGCACCACCCAGATTGAAAAAGCAGTAATGCACTTTACTGCCACGCTTGATGTGCAAGTAGCTTGAAACACCCGAGTCAAAGCCACCAGAAATCAAGCTCAACACATCTTCTTGTGTGCCAAGAGGGAAGCCACCCAAACCTTTAAAGCGCTCACGCACTACGTTGACGTTTTCTTTGTCCACTTCAAGGTGAACCGTGATGTCTGGGTTCTTCAATTGAACGCGTGCAGATTCAACGTCTTGGTTCAAACCACCACCAACGTAACGCTCAACTTCGATTGACGTGAACGGATGGTTGCCGCGACGTTTCGCACGCACACAGAAAGACTTACCTTCCAGTTGGTGACTTACCGTAGCCGCAACAATCTCATAAATATTGTGCAGATCAGTAAACTCGGTTTGCTCAACTTCAAG
Source organism: Enterovibrio calviensis DSM 14347 (assembly GCF_000621165.1). Classification (GTDB taxonomy): domain Bacteria; phylum Pseudomonadota; class Gammaproteobacteria; order Enterobacterales; family Vibrionaceae; genus Enterovibrio; species Enterovibrio calviensis. The sequence goes on from NZ_JHZA01000012.1 coordinate 74,465, forward strand.
CACATGGTGAATACCAGGCGTGCTCGTTAGCGCCGTTAGCGTAAGCTCACGTTGAGAAGCATCTTTTAGCGAAACCTCGATATGGTCGCGACGGTTAAATACCGCCATAGCAACTGACTTCCGCTTAAGAACATTTCGGATGTTACCTTCCAGAATTTTCGTGAAGCGCTTCCGTACAGATTCACTTTTGACCATCACCTCAGGGTGAATTTTTACGATAAATTTCATAACAGGTTTCGCTACAGCTTCGTTAAAGGCGCGGATTATACATCAAGCATAACGTATTCGAAATAACCCACTCAAAACGACAAAGGCAGTGCTTTCGCACTGCCTTATGATTCATTAACGCTAAGACCTAGTTTTCTTGTATCGGCTCAATGGGCGATTCCGCAGAAATGGCGTCAGATTCCCTAGGCTTACCCTGCATTACCGCAATTTCAACGCGACGGTTTTTCGAGCGATTCTCAGGGGTGTCGTTCGGTAAGCGCGGTGTAGTTCCTGCCATCCCTTCTACTCGCATTCGCATCGGATCAAAGCCACTGACCTTTTCCATTTCCTGTGCAACAGATACGGCTCGTTGCGCGGACAAGTCCCAATTTGATCGATACAGCTCTGAATCCAAAGGAGTATCGTCAGTGTGGCCTGATACACGAATGATACCCGGTACGTCTTTCACCAGTTCTGCAATTTGTCGAACCAGTGGCCTGAACTTAGGTTGTAAGAACGCTGAACCTGCTGGAAACGCCCCGTTTTCGCGGATACGAATGATCAATTGCTGTCCGAGGTTCTCAACTTCGACCGCCCCTTCTTCAACCTCACGTTCCAGTGCTTGAACGACCATTTGCGCAGTACTCGACATTTGCTCAGTGTCTTGCTCTTGTTCCTGCATAGACGCTTCAGATGCGGTCGAGCCACCCTCAAGTTTTGCAGATTCACGTTGTGAACCGCCCGCCCTGTCTGACTCACCGTCTTGGAAATCCAACGTGCGCTGAGTCATATCGATGGTTTGTTGCATGATCACTTCAATCGGTGTCGGCTCTGGGCGACCAGGGCGAAACTCCTGAGCAATAACACTCGTGCCTTTCGGGATGTCTTTCACTTCAAGTAAGTTTTGCACACCAAATGCAAACTTCATTGAGCCCGCGATCTGTTTGAACTTCAGTACATCCATTTCCGAAAAAGAAAGGAGAAGTACGAAAAAGCACATCAAAAGAGACATCAAGTCGGCGAACGTACCCATCCAAACCGGGAGACCGGGGGGGGGACATTTGCATTCTTCTTCCATTCCAGACTCCTTATGCGTCTACATCAACGGCGCGTTTTTTCTCGTTGAGGTAGTTTTTCAGGTAGCCATCGATAACACGTGGGTTTTGCCCATCTTGTATTGCCAACAGGCCGTCCATTATCAGGCGTCGGTTCATCTTTTCTTGGTCTTTACGAAGGCGAAGTTTGGCCGCGATGGGAATCGCGATCATGTTCGCGAGCATCGCACCATATAGTGTGGTCAAAAGTGCAACCGCCATCGCAGGACCGATCGCCTTCGGGTCATCCATGTTTGAAAGCATGGCAACCAGACCGATCAATGTACCGATCATCCCCATCGCGGGGGCCACATCGGCAAGTGCACTGTAGAATTGTGCGCCGCTGTCATGGCGCTCATCGGTCATGATGATGTCTTTTTGAAGGGTCATTTTAACCACTTCCGCATCATGACCATCCACCAGCATGTCGACGCCTTTCTTCATAAAGGAGTTGGTCACTTCCATTTCTTCAAGTGCCAGGAATCCCCCTTTACGTGCGGCGTCGGCCATTTCTACGATTTTAGCAATCAGATCTTCAGGGTCATCGGCTTTAAACATGAAAGCTTTACCCGCGATCTTAAATGCACCAAAGAACTGGCCCATGGTGTAGTTCATCAATACAACAAAAAGACTGCCGCCAAATACGATGAGCGTAGAGGGAACATCTACGAACATACTGATGGTACCACCAAGCAACATCGCCATAACGATGAATGCGAAGGCGCCCAAAATGCCTATGAGTGTCGCCAGATCCACGGAGCGCTCCCCTTAATTGTCGTAAACGGTGTGTGTAAAAGAGTATGAGTGACGCTATTCACTGACCAAGTTATCGGCAGCAATGCAAATTGGTTTAGCGTGTATTAATGATTTTATACCCAAGTCGTCTCAAGGTGCAGATTTCGTTCGCAACTTTAAGCTCATTGTTCAATATTGAGCAAAAATTAGCGAAAATCGAATGTAAATTCCCCTTCGCGCTAGACCGTTTACGTACTGGAGACTAAAACGCCCTTGAAATCCTCCTCAAATACACAGAATTTCGCTCCAGCGTTTGACCCGTTTCTGGCGCTGAGTTAACTTCTCCGCCATTCCCTTTTATCTAGGATTATCATGGCTGCTAAGAAACCCGAAAACATGACCTTTGAGGAAACCCTCAAGGAACTAGATACCATCGTGAACGGACTTGAGAATGGTGAGTTGCCACTGGATGTTGCACTCAAACAATTTGAACGCGGCATTTCACTTGCTCGCCAAGGGCAAAAAACACTGACTGATGCAGAGCAACGTGTAGAAATCCTTTTGGCGCAAGACGACAACGCGCCGTTAGAGACCTTTGAAGACGCACGCGATGAATAACAGCAGTTTGAAAAATACGTTGGTGCACTATCAACAACGTAATAATGAACAGTTAGGACAATGGATTGATCGACTCGGTAACGCGGATCAACCGCTGATCCAAGCAATGAAATACGGCACCTTGATGGGTGGAAAACGTGTTCGTCCTTATCTGACCTATGTCACAGGCCAGTTATTTGGCGTTAGCGATGATGCGTTAGACACGCCTGCAGCGGCAGTTGAATGCATTCATGCTTATTCTCTTATCCATGATGATCTCCCCGCCATGGACGACGACAGCCTGCGCCGCGGGCAACCGACTTGCCACATCGCATTCGATGAAGCCAGCGCGATTCTCGCAGGGGATGCGTTGCAAACTTTGGCATTCAGCATTTTGGCAGAAGGCTCCCTCTCTCAAGAAGGCGATGCCTATCGTATTCATATGGTGAGAGAACTGGCAACAGCATCCGGTGCGATGGGGATGTGCCTCGGCCAAGCGCTTGATTTGGGCGCTGAAGGCAAATGTGTTGATTTAACCACATTAGAAACTATTCATCGCAACAAAACCGGTGCTCTGATACGCTGTGCGGTCAGGTTGGGCGCTTACGCTGCTGGCGAGAAAGGCGTCGCCTATCTTACACAACTCGATACATTTTCAAATGCCATCGGCCTTGCCTTTCAAGTGCAAGATGACATTCTTGACATCATCAGCGACACTGAAACACTTGGTAAGCCTCAGGGGTCCGATTTAGCTGCAGATAAAAGTACATATCCAGCATTGCTGGGTTTAGAAGGCGCGCAAGAAAAAGCGTCTCTTCTGTACCAAGAAGCATTACTCGCTTTGCAAGCTATCCCCTACAATACTGAGCAATTGGAGCTGTTCGCCCGATACATTGTCGAGCGAAATAACTAAAAGCAATGACGTTGCGCCAAAACGAATTTATGACTCTCGATATCGCAAAATACCCAACGCTTGCGCTGGCAAATACTCCGGATGAACTGCGGTCACTACCGCGTGATATCCTGCCTATGCTATGTGACGAGCTACGAACTTATCTCTTGAATTCTGTTAGCCATTCGAGCGGACACTTTGCGTCTGGCTTAGGCACAGTAGAACTCACCGTGGCACTGCACTTTGTCTACAACACGCCATTTGATCATTTGATTTGGGATGTTGGCCACCAAGCCTACCCACACAAAATCCTAACGGGTCGAAGAGAAAAAATGCCAACCATTCGCCAAAAAGGCGGGTTGCATCCTTTCCCTTGGCGCGAAGAAAGTGAATACGACGTGTTATCCGTCGGACACAGTTCTACGTCAATCAGTGCTGCACTCGGTCTCGCTATCGCGGCGGCGAAAGAAGGCCAAGAGCGCAAAGTGGTGAGCGTTATCGGTGACGGCGCGATTACCGCAGGCATGGCGTTTGAAGCCATGAACCATGCCGGTGATGTCCACCCAGACATGTTGGTTGTGCTCAATGACAATGAAATGTCGATTTCTGAAAATGTCGGCGCACTCAACAACCACTTAGCACAATTGCTATCTGGTAACTTCTATACCTCTATCCGTGAAGGCGGCAAAAAGGTACTTTCTGGTGCGCCACCGATCAAAGAATTGGTGCGTCGTGCAGAAGAACACCTTAAGGGCATGGTAGTCCCAGGCACCTTGTTCGAAGAGCTCGGGTTTAACTACATCGGCCCTGTTGATGGTCACGATGTGGAAGAATTGGTCAAAACACTGAAAAACATGCGTGGACTTAAAGGCCCGCAGTTCCTTCACGTGATGACCAAAAAAGGCAAAGGCTACGAACCCGCGGAGAAAGATCCGATCGGTTATCACGCCGTGCCAAAATTCAACCCAGCAGAAAATACACTCCCTAAAGCCAAAGCATCAGGGCCGACATTCTCTAAGATTTTCGGTGATTGGCTGTGCGACATGGCAGCGGAAGATGAAAAGCTGCTCGCCATTACCCCAGCAATGCGAGAAGGCTCGGGCATGGTTCGCTTCTCGAAAGAGTATCCCGATCGTTACTTTGACGTCGCCATTGCCGAACAGCACGCGGTGACGCTGGGCACAGGCATGGCCATCGGGGGTTATCACCCCGTTGTGGCAATTTATTCGACGTTTTTGCAACGCGGCTACGATCAATTAATTCACGATGTTGCCACCATGAATCTTCCCGTCATGTTTGCAATCGATCGTGGTGGTTTAGTCGGTGCTGATGGACAAACGCACCAAGGCGCGTTTGATCTTAGCTTTATGCGCTGCATCCCGAACATGGTGATCATGGCACCAAGCGATGAAAATGAATGTCGCCAAATGCTGTACACGGGTCATAAACACAATGGCCCTAGTGCTGTCCGTTACCCGCGTGGCACTGGCTGTGGTGCAACGGTAGAAACCGAGATGACGGCTCTCCCTATCGGTAAAGGAATGCTTCGCCGCCAAGGTGAGAAAGTGGCGATATTGAGCTTCGGTACCATGTTACCTGCAGCGCTGGAAGCGGCAGAAAATCTCAATGCAACCGTGGCAGACATGCGCTTTGTGAAGCCATTGGATGAAGCAATGCTCGACGATCTTGCCTCGACACACGATGTGCTTGTGACCATCGAAGAAAATGCCATTGCTGGCGGTGCTGGCTCAGGGGTTATCGAGTATTTGATGAAGTCTCGCCAACTCAAGCCTGTTCTTCAGATTGGCTTGCCAGACAAGTTTATCCATCAAGGAACCCAACAAGAGCTTCACACTGAACTCGAATTAGATGCACAAGGTATCGAAGCGCAAATTCGTCGCTATTTGGGCTAAACAGGTTTAAGTGAAACACTTCCCCTAAAACGGCGCTAAGGCGCCGTTTTCTATTTAACGCTTTCGAAATAAACACGTCAGTAAATCCCTGTTTACCTCAGCAAAATCTCACAATCAATACTATCCTTAACTATCAAAAATAACTTTTCTATCAGCGCATTATGATAAAGGATGTCATCATGCTTATGGCACTCACTAAGCGCTTTTCGCCAACAGCCAGTTCGAGCACTCTTCTCACCCTGTTGAGCAGGGCAAAACAATGAACGGAGCGCAGCAGACACGCAGTAAACGTTCCCTGTTCTCACAGTTGGCTATCGCCGTCTCTATCACTGTTATCGCCGTATTTTCCGCATCGTCCCTATTGATATACCACAATCAACGCGATGAACTCATTGCGTTGCAAACGGATAGTGCCAGCAAAGTCTCATCTCAATTGAGTTCATCCATTTCCACTTTGATGTACTCCCGATCGATTGATCAATACGATAAGCTTGCTCTCGAGGCTGTGAACGAAAATCAACATCACGCCGTGGTCGTTTACGATTTCAAATTGGGAGGGTTAACTGACCAGTCTCCCCATATCACCGGTTATATCCATGACGAGAATCACCGCAATTACAGAAAGATAAAAAACGAAGACCTTCATGTCATTGAATCGGCATACTTCCAAGCTCCCTCTCCCGTTAGGTCAGAGTTAGGTGAAGTCCTAGGTCGTGTTGTGGTTTTTTTTGACGATAACGATATCAACGAACAACTCCAGGAAAAGCTCGTCCATACGTTGTCTACCAGCCTTGCCATGGCACTTTTTCTCATCACAATTCTTCTCTACTTGGTTAAGCGTCTTTTCATCACCCCACTCACGACAATCTCTCGTGCCTTTGCTAATCAAGATACCAACGGAATACCTAATACCTTACTTCCCGATTTCAATACGAAAGAACTCTCGTCTTTCAGCCATAGCGTCAACAACATGCTTTCTATGATTCGCCAATCTCACCAATCGATCTGGCTTGAACATTCACGCTTATTGAACGTGATTGAGGGCACACGCACAGGGACATGGGAATGGAACATAGAAACAGGAAAAATCACCTATGACGGCGCATGGCAAGACATTATTGGTTGGAGTAATGAAGTACTCAATGGTGAGCCTAATCAGGATTGGAAAGCCTTTATTCACTCAGAAGACAGAGCGTTATCAGACAAGCTTCTCCAGCAATTATTCGAGAAAGAGATCAACTATTACGATTGTGAACTTCGGCTGAAAAGCTTTTCAGGCGAATGGATTCACGTATTAGGCAGAGCCAATGTTGTCGAGTGGGATGAACACGAGCACCCACTCACCATATTGGGGACGCTGCAAAATATCACCGCACACAAGAAAGCTGAGGAAAGTCTTAAACTTGCCGCGAAAGTGTTCACCCACTCTCAAGAAGGCATCATCATCACTGACAGACAATCCAATATCATAGATGTAAATCAGTCATTTACTCGCATAACTGGCTACTCGATTGAAGAGGTGAGAGGGAAGAAGCCAAGCATCTTGCATTCCGGTCACCAAGATGCAGATTTTTATCAGGCACTTTGGAAGACACTGGAAAAAAATGGACACTGGAGCGGCGAAATATGGAACCGTAAGAAAAGTGGAGAGATATATCCAGAGCTGTTAACCATCAGTTGTGTCCGTGATGCCGACAGAATGCCCGTTAATTATGTGGCTGTGTTTTCTGACATTACGTCTTACAAGGAACACGAACGTAAGCTTGAGAAAATCGCACATTTTGACACGCTGACAAAATTGCCAAATCGCTTTTTATTGGCCGACCGACTAAAAAATGCCATGAAACATGCCAAGCGTCAGGGCGATCATGTTGCGGTCATCTTTCTTGACCTCGATGGGTTCAAACCCATCAACGACATCCATGGACATAAGGTTGGCGACATCTTGTTACAAGAATTGGCTAAGCGAATGCAGCTCGTTATCCGAGAAAGTGACACCATCGCCAGAATAGGAGGCGACGAATTTGTTGCAGTATTAACTGGGCTTCATTCACCTGAAGATTGTCACCCTCTCCTCCCCCGCTTACTGAAGGCGACATCCGATCCAGTGAGCGCAAATGGGCATTATGTTCAAGTGTCGGCGAGTTTAGGGATCACGATTTACCCACAAGCAGAGGAAGTGAATGCAGACAAACTGATTCGTCAGGCTGATCACGCCATGTATCAAGCAAAACTAGAAGGGAAACACCGCTACCATTTCTTCGACGCTGAACTTGAACGAACGCTAAAACGTCAAAATGAATACATTCGCTTAATCAGCACTGCACTGTTCAAAAATGAGTTTTTCTTGGTTTATCAGCCCAAGGTCAACTTCCGTACCGGCGACATTATCGGATTAGAGGCATTGATTCGCTGGCAACACCCTAAGCGTGGGAAGCTGATGCCGATTGATTTTATTCCCAGCATAGAAAACCATCGCTTGATCGTTGAAATGGGAAACTGGGTACTCGAGGCTGCCTTGAAACAACTGAGCGATTGGAAGCAAAAAGGCTTAGTCACCCAAGTCAGTGTCAACATTGCGCCACTCCAACTCCTACAACCTGACTTTATCAGTCACCTTGAGTCGCTTCTCGCTCGCTACCCTCATATTGCGCCAAGCCAACTCCAATTAGAAATTCTAGAAACCAGTGCACTAGAAGACGTAGAAAGCGTGTCGCGAATCATTACTTACTGCCAATCCATTGGTGTCTCTTTCGCAATCGATGACTTCGGCACAGGTTATGCGTCGTTGACATACCTAAAACAACTGCCGGCACAAACCCTTAAAATTGACCAAAGTTTCATTGGTGACATGCTTAACGATTCAGACAACTTAGCCATATTAGAAGGGGTTATTACGCTGGCCAATACATTCAAACGCTCTGTTCTGGCTGAGGGGGTGGAGAGCATAGAACAAATCCAGCTATTGCTTTGGCTCGGATGCGAGTATGGACAAGGATACGGTATTTCAAAGCCGTTGCTTGCAGATAAGGTACTGACATGGATGACCCAGTGGCAACCCGATCCAAGTTGGTTACTTAGCCCAGAAATAAAAGATGAGCAGTATCCGCTGATCGATTCCGTCATAGACAACCGCGCACGAGCCCAGCGCTTGAAGTCCTATCTCGCTGACAGAAAAAACAGCGAATAAGGCATAAAAAAACGGCAATCGTGCCGTTTCTTCATGTCAGAATGTTGGCTTGATCTTGACTACCACCAGCCCAAATAGGCATGGCCGCACCAAAGCACCAACATAGACATAATACCGGCAACAATATCATCAAGCATAATGCCTAACCCGCCGTGTACCTGTTTGTCTAACCAGCTAATAGGCCAAGGCTTAACCATGTCAAAGAATCGGAAAATAACAAAACCCGCTAACACAGTCTGCCAATCCGTCACGGGCACCAACAACATGGTGATCCAAAAGCCGACAAACTCATCCCATACGATGCTGCCGTGATCATGGACTCCCATATCTTGCGATGTACGACCACAAAGGTAGATACCAACTGCGCTACCAATAACGATTGCAACCGGAAGCAAAGTTGTTGATAGGGAAACAATTAACAGATAAAACGGAATCGCTGCCAACGTGCCCATGGTGCCCGGAATAATAGGAGAAAGCCCAGAGCCAAAGCCTGTCGCTAAAAGGTGTACCGGATTCGCCAAGCGAATTTTACTGATAGGGTTATTCATTTACTTCAACTACCTTACGACGAAAAATGGTCCCAGCCTGAGAGTGACCAATCGACTTCTTTATCTTCCCACCGCACACTGAGCCCTTCACCATGTCGAATTTGTCCAATGCATGTAACTGGTGTGTTTGTATGCGCTAAAGCCGCATCTAACGCGCCACGGTGACTTTCTGGCACAGTGAAGCAAAGCTCGTATTCTTCACCACTGCATAATGCCAGTTTTGCTGCCGCTTCTCGACTTCCCGCATACTGTAACAGCTCATCAGATAACGGTAATTCATTTGCATTCACCACCGCAGAGACATTGCTTGCCTTGAGTATGTGCTTGAGGTCGGCAATCAAACCATCAGAAATATCTAACGCAGAGGACGCTAGGCCGCGCAGTGCTTGCCCCGCTAATACGCGAGGTGTCGAATAGTAGTGACGATTTAGCAGCGTATTTTCGATGTCATTCGAGGGGGTATCTCCACGAAGAATCACATCCAGACCCGCCGCACTGTCACCGAGGTTTCCCGTAACATACAGCCAATCTCCTGCCATAGCGCCATGACGACAAATCGCTTTGCCTGCAGGAATAAAGCCTTGAAGCGTGATCGTAATGCTAAGAGGGCCTTTGGTTGTGTCGCCACCAATCAACTGAACATGATAGTACTCAGACAGCTTATAGAAGCCGTCACAGAACCCTTTCAACCACGTTTCATCGACCGAAGGCAGTGTCAGCGCCAAAGAGCACCATGCAGGTATGGCTCCCATCGCGGCGAGATCACTAAGATTAGAAGCCAACGCTTTATGGGCCACTTTTACGGGGTCGGCATCAGGGAGAAAATGATTACCCGCCACCAAGGTGTCTGTCGTCACGACCAGTTGGCTATTGTCCGGTATAGTGATCACTGCAGCATCATCACCAATGCCGAGCACCACATCCTTTCTTCCGACGGGTTGCGCCTTAAAGTAACGGTTAATTAAATCGAATTCGTTACCAGCCATCTTTTCATTCCATGCAAGCGAGGATAAGAAAAAGGCCAGCGAGGCTGGCCTTTGGAATTACTTAATGATTATTTCTTTCGCAGGGTTGGTACTGCTTTATCCAGCACCCCGTTCACGAATTTGTGGCTGTCTTCAGCGCCAAAACGCTTCGCCAACTCAATAGCTTCGTTGATAACCACTTTATAAGGAACATCTTGACGCTTGCACAGTTCATACATAGCAAGACGTAGCAAAGCATGCTCCATCTCATCCAAATCTTGGATTGGACGAGACAAGTATGGACGCATTTTGCTGTCCATTTCTTGGTAGTTCAACACCACGCCTGAAAACAGATCACGGAAGTATTCAACGTCCGTATCTGGTTGACGAAGACGCGGCTCATCAGCCTGGTGTTCTTCTTCTTCGTAGTTATCTGCCGCTAGAAACTGTGCTTCAATATCAGCAACGTTGCCTTTGGTCAATTGCCAAGAATAGATGGCTTGTAGTGCAAAATGACGCGCATTGCGTCGTGCGGCTGGTTTCACGATAACCCCCGTTAGGATTCGATTTGGGACAGGACATTTACCATTTCAAGCGCGCTTAGTGCAGCCTCTGCCCCTTTATTACCAGCCTTGGTACCCGCGCGTTCGATGGCTTGTTCGATGGTATCTACGGTCAGCACGCCGAAAGCCACTGGAGTATCAAACTCTAGTGCTACTTGTGCCAAACCTTTGTTGCATTCTCCGGCCACATAGTCAAAGTGTGGCGTACCGCCGCGGATCACTGATCCAAGAGCGATGATTGCGTCATAACGACCGCTTTTTGCAACACGTTGTGCAACCAATGGAAGCTCGTAAGCACCAGGGCAACGTACTACAGTGATATTTTCTTCGCTAACTTGGCCCTGACGCTTCAGCGCATCAATAGCACCGTCCAGCAGACTTTCGTTAATGAAGCTGTTGAAACGAGATATAACGATAGCAACTTGAGCATTTGGTGCTGCGAATGCACCTTCGATTACCTTCATGGGCCTTCCTGTGACTGTTTTATCCGGATTTAGAAACCGCGGGATTCTATCACACTTTTCTGTAAAGCATCCAGCGCTTATCCCTCATGACTCTTGCCCTGCATAGGGAAGAAATCTTTTCGATTTAACGAAAAAGCACAGCAATTGCTGTGCTTTTTCAACAAGACTTTTGGCGAATGGCCTTTCATCTTAGTCGCAAACGTATTCCACAACCTTCAAGCCGAAGCCTGACAACGCGTGATAACGCTTATTCGGCGAGGATAACAAGCGCATTTCCGTCACGCCTAAATCTGCCAAGATCTGCGAACCAACACCGACACGTCGACTGGTGCCTTGCCATTTGGCTGATGCGGGCTGGTCACCATTGTCTTGCGCTTCAAACGTTTTAACACGATGAATAATGGTGTCTGACGATTCTTCTTTACCCAAAATCACCAATACGCCACCATCTGCATTGATGCGTTTCATCGCACCTGTCAGAGACCAACTGCGCTCTGCAGAGCGATCCGAATGCAGAAGATCCGTAAAGGTATCTTGAAGATGCACACGCACTAGCGTTGGCTGATTAGACACTTCGCCTTTTTGCAACGCGTAGTGAACTTGGTTATCAATGGTATCTCGGTAGGTGATCAGGTCAAATTCACCGTGCTCAGTCGGCAATTTACATTTCGCCACACGCTCGATGGTGGTTTCATGGTTGTTTCGGTACTCGATAAGATCGGCAATCGTACCTAATTTGATACCATGCTTCTCACCAAACACTTCGAGATCAGGGCGACGTGCCATAGTGCCGTCTTCGTTAAGAATTTCGACGATAACCGCGGACGGAGAGCAACCGCCCAAACGCGCCAAATCACATCCTGCTTCCGTGTGCCCAGCTCGTGTTAACACGCCACCATCTTGCGCCATTAGCGGGAAGATGTGCCCAGGCTGCACCAAGTCTGCCGCTACCGCGTTTGGCGCAACCGCTGCTTCGACCGTACGAGCACGATCTGCTGCTGAAATACCGGTTGTTACGCCTGTCGCCGCTTCAATCGACACTGTAAATGCAGTAGAGAATTGTGCATTGTTGTCGCTCACCATTAAGGGTAACCCAAGGCGCTGGCAATGGTCTTTGGTCATGGTTAAACAAATCAAACCGCGGCCATACATCGCCATGAAATTGATGGCTTCGGGAGAGACTTTTTCAGCGGCGATAATAAGATCACCTTCATTCTCTCGATCCTCATCATCCATCAAGATGACCATTTTTCCCTGACGAATATCGTCAATGATTTCTGCAGCGCTACTGATCGGCATTGTTCTATCCCTGTCACTGTCAGTGCTCATCGGCACGGTATATGTTATTTGCTGATAGCGTCACGAGCTATCGTCGTGATGGCTATCTAAGAAAACCTGATTCTGCTAATTTCGCCATGGTTAATCCACCCGCACCAGATTGCTGTGCGGCGCGGTCGCCCATCATTAAACGCTCTAAATAACGAGCAATCACATCCACTTCAAGATTTACTTGCTGACCGACATTTAAGGTTTCAATGGTGGTTTCAAGTGCGGTGTGAGGAACGATGGTCAATTTGAAGCGATTACCATCAATGTCATTAATGGTCAGGCTGATACCATCGATGGTCACTGAGCCTTTTTCAGCCAGGTACTTTGCCAGACTTGCTGGCGCTTCCAGCCAAAACTCAATCGCACGCCCTGATTCATGACGTGACACAACGGTCGCTAAACCGTCGACATGGCCTGAGACCATGTGTCCACCGAATCGCGTGGTCGGTAGCATGGCTTTTTCGAGATTCACTGCTTGCCCAGATTGATAGGTTGCAAATGCAGTGCGCTGAAGCGTTTCCACGGATAAATCAGCCACATAACCATTACCCGTCAACGACACCACGGTAAGACACACTCCGTTAGTCGCGATACTGTCACCCAATTTCACATCGGATAAGTCAAGGTCACCGCTTTCAATGGTTAGGGAAATGTCTTTGCCTTTTGGCGTGATTTTCCCAATGCGACCGACTGCTTCAATAATTCCTGTAAACATATAATTCTTTACTGCTTTTTCATACGAAGGCGCACGTCGTTACCAATTTGGCGAACGTCCGTTAATTCAAAAGATGGCACTTGCTCCATGGCAGTGAAACCGCCCAGATTCGCGAGTGCACGAGCATCTTGTCCCATCAGTTTAGGGGCTTGATACACAATAAGCTCATCAACCAGATCCGCATTCAATAAACTGCCTGCAAGTGTCGCACCCGCTTCAACCCAAATATGGTTAACGCCTTTGGATGCCAGCGCTCGCATCGTCTCGGACAAATCTAGCCCATTGTCCTGACGATTCACCTGAATCACTTCAACGTCATCACTCAAAAACACGGTTTGGGCATTGGCTGTGACTAACATCACTTCGCCATCGAGCGAAAACAGCTGCGCGTCTGCTTTGACTTTGGCATCAGTATCTAAGATCACGCGTATAGGTTGGCGAAGCGTTTTGATGTCGTAGTCAGCTTGAGCATCTCGAGGGAGTTGTTCCCAGCGTACGTTGAGCGACGGGTTATCATCTAACACTGTCTGACTGGTCGAGAGTACGGCTCCAGACATAGCACGGAAAGCTTGAACATCAGCGCGTGCTTCGGGTCCGGTGATCCATTGGCTTTGACCATTTGCTAACGCAGTGCGCCCATCAAGGCTTGCAGCGAGCTTAAGCTGCACATAAGGCATACCAGTTTTCATCATCTTAATGAACCCCGGATTCAGCGCTTCTGCTTGCGGTTGTAGCAGTCCAACATCCACCTGAATACCCGCATCACGTAAACGTTGTATGCCGCGACCTGCCACGTTAGGGTTAGGGTCGACCATGGCACATACTACGCGGCCAACACCTGCAGCAATCAAGGCATCAGCACAGGGCGGCGTTCGGCCAAAATGGGAGCAAGGTTCAAGTGTGACATAAGCTGTCGCGCCATTGGATTTTTCACCAGCCGCGCGCAATGCAAAGACTTCGGCGTGAGGTTCACCCGCGCGAAAATGAAAGCCGTCACCGACAATGTCATCACCTTGAGTGATAACACAGCCGACATTGGGGTTAGGTGCTGTGGTATAGATGCCGCGTATTGCCAAATCAATGGCACGCGACATCATGTCTGTATCAAATTGAGAAAACATGTCACCGCTTACTTTTCTAAACGCGCAATTTCTTCGCCAAAGTCTCTGATGTCTTCAAAGCTGTGATAAACAGATGCAAAGCGAATGTACGCCACTTTATCGAGTTCTTTCAGCGCATCCATGACCAAGTTACCCACCATGGTAGACGAGACTTCTCGCTCACCAGTGGCTCGTATGGTGGATTTGATGGTATTGATGGATTTTTCGATATCGTCAGTGCTAACTGGACGCTTCTCCAAAGCTCGCTGAATACCACCGCGCAATTTGTCTTCATCAAACGGTTCTCTATTACCGTTTGTTTTGATGATCCGCGGCATCACCAACTCTGCAGTTTCAAACGTGGTATATCGTTCGCTACACGCCAAACACTGGCGACGACGACGCACTTGATGACCGTCTGCAACCAAACGTGAATCAATGACTTTGGTGTCATTCGCACCACAAAATGGACAGTGCATGTCGCCTCCTTAAACAATTGGAAGACAGTGTAACCGATTTAAGCGCAAGGGTAAGCGGTGTTGAGAGTATTTCGATTACAAAAAAAGCACCCGAAGGTGCTTTTTCTCTATTAATCCATCACGAAATGGATAAATAGCGCGTTACGCGTAAACAGGAAGGCGCTTACAGATTTCTAGCACTTTCGCTTTGGTTGCTGCGATTACTTGCTCATCATTGATGCTATCAAGTACATCACACATCCAGTTCGCTAGCTCTTTCGCGTCATCTTGGGTAAAACCACGACGAGTAATTGCAGGAGAACCAACACGAATACCAGACGTCACAAACGGGCTACGTGGGTCATTTGGCACACTGTTTTTGTTCACAGTGATGTTTGCTGCACCCAATGCTGCGTCTGCTTCTTTACCCGTGATGTCTTTGTCGATCAGATCAACCAAGAACAGGTGGTTTTCAGTGCTGTTAGAGACGATTTTGTAACCGCGCTCTTGGAACTGAGCAACCATAGCTTTTGCGTTATCAACTACGCGCTGCTGATATGCTTTGAACTCAGGCTCCATCGCTTCTTTGAATGCGACCGCTTTTGCTGCGATAACATGCATCAAAGGACCACCTTGACCACCAGGGAATACCGCTGAGTTCAGCTTCTTGTACATGTCTTCGCCAGCGTTTGAAAGAATCAAACCACCGCGTGGACCTGCCAATGTTTTGTGCGTCGTTGTCGTGACTACGTGCGCATGTGGGATTGGCGTTGGGTAAACGTCAGCTGCAATCAAACCCGCTACGTGTGCCATATCAACAAACAGGTAAGCGCCCGCTTTGTCAGCGATTTCGCGCATACGAGCCCAATCAACGATTTGCGAGTAAGCAGAAAAACCACCGATAATCATCTTTGGTTTGTGCTCAAGCGCTAGCGCTTCCATTTCGTCGTAATTGATTTGGCCAGCTTCGTCGATACCGTAAGGAATCACGTTGTAGTGCTTACCAGAGAAGTTAACTGGTGAACCGTGAGTCAAGTGACCACCGTGCGCCAAGCTCATGCCCAAAACGGTATCGCCTGGGTTTAACAACGCCATGTAAACCGCGCTGTTCGCTTGAGAACCAGAGTGTGGTTGCACGTTAGCGTATTCTGCGCCAAACAACTCACAAGCACGGTCAATCGCCAGTGCTTCGGCTTTGTCTACATACTCACAACCGCCGTAATAACGCTTGCCCGGGTAACCTTCAGCGTATTTGTTGGTTAGCTGGGAACCCTGCGCTTCCATAACACGAGGACTGGTGTAGTTTTCTGACGCGATGAGCTCAATGTGCTCTTCCTGACGTGCTGTTTCTTCTTGGATCGCGGTAAATAGTTCCGGATCGTAATCAGCAATATTCATGTCACGCTTTAGCATCTGTATCTCCTGACTCAGACAATTCCCAATGTAACCAAGTTGACCAAATGACTCGTTAAAATCAAACCATCAGGACAACCTGGTTGTAACCTCAGAATGGGTTAAATGTTGTCAATTCGATCACGCCAGTATCCATGCAGACGCAAACGTTTTCGTCATGACTATCCTACCGCTGCGATTCTACAAAATTTGTTGCGCAACAGGTAGTAGCAATCACATTTTTTTTATCCCAGTAAACATGGTCATTTTTCATTCTTGCCATGAATTGAATTCATTTTGACCAAAACGAGTGAGTGTAAACCCTTGATGTTTACACTGCGTAACCGAGCGCTGACACCCACGTAACACTAAGTTTCCTCTCACTCTTTTCTACTTTTTGCATAATCATTAAGATGCCCTGAATTTTGATTTCACTGGCATGTCGCTGCGCCATTTTCTCCTTGATTCACGACATGCTCTTCGCCGTTTCCTAGGGAGTAAACACCTTGATCCATGCGCCAAAACACAACACCACTGAAGATTTGATCGCCATTCTGTCTGGCACATTTCTCGTTGCTCAGGGGGTGTACTTTCTTCAACAAGCGGGATTGCTCACGGGCGGTACAACAGGCCTCGCTTTGCTCGTCACGCAGTTTGTCGACCTCTCATTCGGTACGCTCTACTTTTTGTTCAATATCCCTTTTTACCTGATGGGTTGGAAACGTTTCGGAAAAGAATTCGCGCTACGCAGTGTGTTTGCAGGTGGCATGGTCTCGCTCATCGTCGACCATATTGCGCATGTCTTTACCATTGAATGGCTGTCGCCGATTTACTGCGGTCTGATTGGCGGATTATTGATGGGCGTGGGTATGCTGATGATCTTCCGTCACAACGCCAGCTTAGGTGGCTTCAATGTGCTGGCGCTGATCTGTCAGGACAAGTTCGGCGTGAGGGCGGGCAATGTCCAAATGGCAATTGATATCTCCATCTTGCTCGCATCATTCTTTTTTGTGTCACCGTGGCTATTGGCGTGTTCGGTGCTGGGTGCATTTGTGTTGAATTTGGTGCTCACGATGAATCACAGACCAGATCGTTATGTGGTGTGTTACTAAAGATTTGTTAGCAAAATTAATAAATAATCAAATTGGTAAAACAACAAAGCCTCCCGATGGGAGGCTTTTGTATTCAAATCAGGTCGATTAAATCGCTTCTTCGTCTTCTTCACCGGTACGGATGCGTACAACGCGCTCAATTTCCGTTACGAAGATTTTGCCGTCGCCGATTTTGCCGGTTTGCGCCGTTTCAACAATGGTTTCTACACAGCGGTCAGCCGCATCGTCGGAAACAACGATTTCCAACTTCACTTTCGGCAAGAAGTCGACCATGTACTCAGCACCACGATACAGTTCAGTGTGGCCTTTCTGACGACCAAAACCTTTTACTTCTGAAACCGTCATACCTGTGATGCCAACTTCCGCTAGCGCTTCACGCACATCATCAAGTTTGAACGGCTTAATAATCGCTTCAATTTTTTTCATTTAGCATTCCCTTTAAATTCCCGCTTTAAGTTTTATCAAAGCGTTAGCGTCAATGTTTTCATTGTAACTCGACCCTGCCTGCTTCGCTTAGTTTCCGTGAAGTTTCCGCGAGGTTTTTACGAAAAATGAGCAGGTTAAATCAGTGATTTTTTCCATTGCGTGGTTTTTGCATCGTCGCAAGCAAACGGGGATTCGTAACCGGAATGTGCCAATAGGGCTTGCATCGGTTTACGTCCGATCACGGCTCCACAATCCACTTTCAGTTCATGAGTCACTGTTGCGGCATAGGCTTCCAATGCATTAAGCAGTGTTTTACCTATCCCCTGAAGACGAGAATCTTGGTCCACTTCAAGCAATGTAATGGTCGCATCATTGACCATAATGCCGTTATGGCGCTTTTCATGCTTCAACACGGCCACCGCAACGGGCTCACCGTCTTTCTCGGCCACCAGCACGGGCAATTCATGATCACTTGACGCATCTGTCAACACAGATAAAGAAGGAAAACGGGCTTGAAGGGTTTCTGGAATCTGCCCTGTTGGGATAAGCGTTAAGCTAATTGCACTGTCCATTTGCATCTCTCCATACATTCTATACCCAAACAAACCGCTTCATTCGGTCGCTCGAATACAACCGCGTTACTTTACCCTCTCGTCATTACCGCATGCAATGAGATAAAAAAGCCGCTACCCGAAGGTAGCGGCTTGTGTCACAAGTTTGGCAATCCTCGCGATATGGCGACCATTAACCTAGCGTTACACGCGCATTGCGGAACATGCGCATCCATGGGCTATCTTCACCCCAGCTGTCTGGGTGCCATGAGTTAGCAACAGTGCGGAACACTCGCTCAGGGTGAGGCATCATGATGGTCACGCGACCGTCTGTGGTCGTAAGGCCTGTGATGCCATTTGGAGAGCCATTCGGGTTAGATGGGTAGGCTTCCGTCACCTTGCCGAAGTTATCCAAGTAACGCAGTGCGACTGTGCCTGATTGCTCAATCGCAGCAAGATGCTCAGCATTGCGTACTTCCATACGGCCTTCACCGTGAGAAACCGCGATAGGCATACGAGAACCCGCCATGCCACCAAGGAACAGGGATGGGTTTTCTTGGACTTCTACCAAGCTGAAACGCGCTTCAAAACGCTCAGATTCGTTGCGCACGAAACGTGGCCACAAATCAGCGCCTGGGATCAGGTCATGAAGGTTTGACAGCATCTGACAACCGTTACACACACCTAGCGCAAATGAATCGCCACGGTGGAAGAAACGTTCGAACTGATCACGTGCCATGTTGTTAAACAAGATGGATTTCGCCCAACCTTCGCCAGCGCCCAATACGTCACCGTAAGAGAAGCCGCCACACGCCACAAGACCATTGAAACCTTCCAACGTCACGTTGCCGCTCAGAACGTCACTCATGTGAACGTCTTTCGCGTCAAAGCCAGCGCGGTCAAATGCCGCTGCCATTTCAACATGTGAGTTAACGCCTTGCTCGCGCAAAATCGCCATTTGAGGACGCGCACCCGTTGCGATGAACGGTGCAGCCACATCTTCTTGAACGTCGAACGACAATGCTGCGCTCAAGCCTGGGTCAGTGACATCTTTCTTCGCCGCAAACTCTTGGTCTGCACAGCTTGGGTTGTCACGCATTGCTTGCATTTTATGGGTCGTTTCCGCCCAGATGGTGCGAAGTTCAGTGCGGTTTTGTTCCAGCACCAAATCATCACCATTCCAAATGCGAACTGTATCTTCGTCGCTCAGCGTACCAATCACATGGGTGCACGCTTCTAAGCCATGCGCTGCCAAGGTCGATTGAACCGCATCCAAATCTTCGGTACGAACTTGAACAACCGCACCTAACTCTTCGTTGAATAGAGCTGCAATCTCGTCATCACACTCACCTGTTGCAGACAAAGTATTGATGTCCACTTCAAGGCCAACGTGACCGGCAAACGCCATTTCTGCCAAGGTGACATAAAGGCCACCGTCACCACGGTCGTGGTAAGCCAGCAGCTTCTCGTCACGTACCAAGGTTTGCATGGCATTGAAGAAGCCTTTCAGCAACTCAGGGCTATCAACATCCGCAGGCTTGTCACCCAATTGCTTGTAAACCTGTGCCAGTGCGGTTGCACCTAGACGGTTTTGGCCTTGACCTAGGTCGACCAATAACAACGCGCTCTCGCCTTTATCAGTGCGAAGCTGTGGCGTGACGGTTTTACGTACGTCTTCAACACGGCCAAATGCCGTGATCACCAAAGAAAGTGGTGAGGTATTTTCTTTCTGCTCGCCGTCTTGCTCCCAACGGGTTTTCATCGACATGGAGTCTTTGCCCACGGGAATCGTCAAATCAAGCGCTGGACACAACTCTTCACCGATCGCTTTCACGGCTTCGTAAAGACCCGCATCTTCGCCCGGGTGACCCGCTGCAGCCATCCAGTTTGCTGAAAGGTTGATGCGTTTCAGGTCGCCAATGTCAGAACATGCGATGTTCGTCAGTGACTCAGCCACAGCCAAACGGGCAGACGCAGCGAAATCAAGCAAAGCAACTGGCGTACGCTCACCCATCGACATGGCTTCGCCGTGGTAGGTGTCATAGCTCGCAGCCGTTACCGCACAGTTCGCCACAGGTACCTGCCATGGGCCAACCATTTGGTCGCGTGCAACTAGGCCCGTTACCGTGCGGTCACCGATGGTGATAAGGAAAGTTTTCTCAGCCACAGAAGGCAGACGCAACACGCGAAGTGATGCATCTTCCACAGAAATGGCGCTGCGATCGATCGCCTTGCCTTCCACTTTCTGTGTTTGCACGTCGCGGTGCATTTTTGGTGGCTTGCCAAGCAACACGTCTAGCGGCATGTCGATTGGCGTATTGTCAAAGTGCTCATCTTCTAGAGTTAAATGACGCTCTTCCGTCGCTTCACCCACCACAGCGTAGGGTGCGCGTTCGCGTTTACAGATCGCATCAAACACGGCCATGTTTTCTGGCGCAACGGCCATCACATAACGTTCTTGAGATTCGTTACACCAAATTTCTAGCGGGCTCATGCCCGGCTCGTCGTTCGGTACATCGCGTAGCTGGAATTTACCGCCACGCTCACCATCATCAACCAATTCTGGCAATGCGTTAGAAATACCGCCCGCGCCCACATCGTGGATAAAGGCGATAGGGTTACTTTCACCCAACTGCCAACAACGGTCGATCACTTCCTGACAGCGACGCTCCATTTCTGGGTTTTCACGCTGTACTGATGCGAAATCAAGATCTTCTGCTGACTGACCAGATGCCATTGACGAGGCTGCGCCGCCACCAAGGCCGATGTTCATTGCAGGGCCGCCAAGCACTATAAGCTTCGCGCCAACCGGAATTTCTTTCTTCTGTACATGTTGCTCGCGAATGTTACCCATGCCGCCAGCAATCATGATTGGTTTGTGGTAACCACGAACTTCTTCACCGTTGTGTGAAGTGACTTTTTCTTCGTAGGTACGGAAGTAACCTAACAGGTTAGGGCGACCAAATTCGTTGTTAAATGCCGCGCCGCCCAGAGGGCCTTCTAGCATGATGTCCAGCGCATTCACGATACGGTCAGGTTTGCCGAAATCGGTTTCCCAAGGCTGTTCAAAGCCTGGGATACGAAGGTTAGATACTGTAAAACCAACCAAACCTGCTTTTGGCTTACCACCAATACCGGTTGCGCCTTCATCGCGGATTTCACCGCCAGAACCTGTAGATGCACCCGGCCACGGAGAAATCGCCGTTGGGTGGTTGTGTGTTTCGACTTTCATCAGGATGTGTGCCGCTTCCTGATGGTAGTTATATTGGCGAGACTCAGGGTTAGGAAAGAAGCGCCCCACCTCAGAACCCTTCATCACAGCGGCGTTGTCTTTGTACGCTGACAACACGTTTTCGCTGTTGTGCTCGAAAGTGTTTTTGATCATTTTGAACAGGCTCTTGTCCTGATCAACACCATCGATCGTCCAATCCGCGTTGAAGATCTTGTGACGGCAGTGCTCTGAGTTCGCCTGAGCAAACATCATCAATTCGATGTCGTTCGGGTTGCGACCCAGTTTGATGAAGCTTTCCACCAAGTAATCAATTTCATCGTCTGCAAGCGCAAGGCCCAGTTCCACATTGGCAGTAACCAATGCGTCGCGACCACCACCCAGCACATCAACGGCTTTCACGGGTGCAGGCGTTGCTTCAATGAACAGCGCAGATGCATCTGCCATATCTGCAAACACCACTTCCATCATGCGGTCGTGAAGTAGCCCAACAAGTGTGCTTGTTTGTGCTTCGGTCAGTGCTGCAGACAGCTCAACGTAGTACGCCGTGCCGCGCTCAAGACGCTTGATTTGGTTTAATCCGCAATTGTGCGCAATATCGGTCGCTTTAGAGGACCAAGGAGAAATGGTGCCGGGACGTGGCGTAACAAGAATCAGGGTTCCTGTTGGTGCATGTTCAGCGATTGTTGGTCCATAAGTTAGAAGGCGAGCCAACTTTTGTTGTTCATCTTCACTCAATGGCGCGCTGATATCAGCGAAATGGGTATACTCTGCATAGAGGCCAGTAACAGGCAAATCATTCGCCTGACAGCTTTCTAAAAGTTTATTGACTCGAAAATCGGACAGAGCGGGGGAACCACGCAAAATTTCCATGTGCGTACGTCTCTCGGTTAGCGGTGGATTAAAGTGACATTGACCTAACCCCATGATTCATCTTGCTAACATTCATGGAAAAGCTACGTCGATACCACTTTTGAGCCTCTAACAAGGTCTTCGAGGCGGTATTATAGGGTAAAAAGGTGAGCGACGTAACACCTGACGCAACCGTTTGCGTAACTTTTTTTCACCGCCGATGTCTGTCACTATTGCGCATCGAAATCAAGGTGACCCATCCAGCTGAACTTTATGCCGGGTGCCACCTTTGATATAACAGTCGGTAATCAACTAAGAATGAGCATAACTTTTTGAACGCAAACGCTATAAAACGATTCTATCAACTCCTTGTTGGCACTCTGCTCGTGCTCTTTCTGTCCGGTTGCGAATGGACATACGACGACAGAACGGAACTAGAGAAAATTCGTGATCGCGGCGTATTGCGAGTCGGCACTCTGAACAACCAGCTTTCTTACTATATCGGTCCCGATGGGCCGACAGGTCTAGATTTTGAGTTGTCCTCTCAGTTTGCACAAAGCCTTGGTGTAAAACTCGAAATGCAGCCTGCCTACACACTGTCGGGTTTATTTCCTGCTTTAGAACGCGGTGATGTCGATGTCATTGCAGCAGGCCTTACCATTACCAAATCGCGCCTAGACCGCTTTCGTCCCGGTCCTTCCTATTACTATGTCAGCCAACAGTTGGTATACAAAAAGGGCCATTGGCGTCCACGAAATTTGTCTGAGCTAAATAAAGATGGCGCTCGCGTTGCCGTCGTGGAAGATTCCAGCCACTCCCTCACACTTCAATCTATTCAACGTGAATACCCAGACATGATTTGGGAAAGTGAGAAAGACACCGACGACGATGAACTGCTAAAACAAGTGGCAGATGGCCAGCTTGATTTCACAATTGCAGACTCTGTGGATATTGCATTAATCCAGCGTATTCACCCAGAAATCACGGTGGCCTTAGAGCTTACCGAAGACGAACCTGTCGCGTGGTTTATGAAGAAATCACAAGATGACAGCGTTTACGCACTGATGATTGAGTTTTTTGGCAAGAAAACGCAAAGCGGTGAATTGGCAGCGTTAGAAGAAAAATATTTTGGCCATGTCGACAGCTTTGATTACGTCGATACCCGCGCATTTTTACGCGCAATCGACAGCAAGTTGCCACAGTGGGAACCCCTATTTAAGAAGTATGCCGATCAGTTTGATTGGCGCTTGTTAGCTGCGCTCTCTTACCAAGAATCGCATTGGAACCCGAAAGCGGTTTCGCCAACAGGTGTTCGCGGCATGATGATGTTAACTCTGCCCACAGCAAAGTCAGTCGGCGTTAAAAATCGTCTTGATCCTGAGCAGAGCATTCGCGGTGGCGCTGAATACCTGCACAAAATGCTGCTTCGTGTGCCAGACAGTGTGAATGAAAATGAAAAGATTTGGTATGCGCTAGCGTCATACAACATCGGGTTTGGTCACATGATGGACGCACGTCGTTTAACCAAATCACAAGGCGGAAATCCTGATTCTTGGGCCGATGTTAAACAGCGCTTACCGCTGCTTGCCAAGCGCCAATACCATACTCAAACGCGCTATGGATATGCACGAGGCTATGAAGCGTTGAGCTATGTAGAAAACATCCGCCGCTACTATCAAAGCATCGTAGGCTACGAGCAAGATCAAGCCCAAGCCATTGCCGCTGAGCAAGCCGATGATCTCGAAGGGCTGCAAACCATTAATGTTGAAATGGTTGACGAGGAAAGCGAAGGTCAATCAGATGCTGAGGACACAGAAAACCAAACTGACGAATCTGTATCCGCTGATGAAGCATCAACGGCTAAATCTTAATATTGCATTCAATTCGCCTGACTATAGAGCAAGCCATTGGCAACGGGTTATTCAGTATAAACCTTGATACAACGTCGACAGAGAATCTGTCATAGAGTGTTCACAATGGCGGGTTATAACATTAGTGTCAGACACAAAAAACGCAGCAATGGCTGCGTTTTTCTTAAAAAGGAACTGAATGTATGTTTGCTAGTAAACGTAAAACGCAGTCTAACTTTGCACGTAATTCAAGCTCTGCATCAAACCGCCGCAAGCGCATGCGCAACGTTAACCTCAAAAAGGTACTTTGGCGTCAACGTACTTTTGCGATTCGCGAGTTCGCGATGATGGACGAGAGTTTTTAATTTTTCGCCTTGGGCTCTGACGTGTCCGAGTCGTCAAGCTGTGACACTTTACGCGCATCACGTTCCGCTTTTTTCTCGGCTCGACGTCGACGAAAGAAAGCCTGAAGTTGCGCTCGACACTCCTCTTCCATCACCCCACCTTGATACGCAACGTGATGGTTCACTCCCTCATAACTCAACAGGTTCATCACACTACCCGCCGCACCCGTCTTATAATCCGGCGCGCCATAAATCACTTTACCAATACGGCTATGTACCATCGCACTCGCGCACATCGGGCAAGGCTCTAGCGTGACATACAAAACCGCATCTAGTAATCGATAGTTTTGCAACACCAGACCAGCCTGACGCAAAGCCATCATCTCTGCGTGTGCCGTGGCATCATGTTGACCGATAAGACGGTTCCAACCTTCGCCAATCACTTCACCATTGAGAACCACAACGGCTCCCACTGGTACTTCACCATTTGCTTCAGCGCGACCGGCTAATACCATCGCATGCTGCATAAATTGCTTATCGAGTTCGTCTTGAATCACTGTGTTATCTGCCTGAAGATGTTGCAGTGTGCAGTATATCACTCTGTGCTGGCGTTGACGCCGCCCCATTTGACAATCCATCCGCCAAATAATCCACCAGCATTTTCACTCGCATAGGTTGCAATCGGCGATGCGGAAACAACGCCCATATCCCCTCTTCCAACTCTTGGTAAGCTGTTAGTACACGCACCAATTCTCCCGAATCTAGCGCTTCATGGAGATAGTAATCAGGCAGTTGCACTAAGCCCAATCCACGCGAGGCCGCATCAACCAGCCCGACCCCGCTGTTACAGCGCAAGTTGCCTTTCACGCGCACCGTGCGATCTTTTCCGCTCTCGCGAAAGCGCCAGTAATCATGCTGCCCGCGTAAACAATTAAACTGGGGAAGTTCTGACAATGTATGGGGCGTACCAAACTTAGACAAATACTGAGGGGCACCACAGACAATCAACTTACGTGTCGCCAGTCGCTTGCACACCATCGAAGAGTCGGTCAGTCGGCCTAATCGCAATGCGAAATCACACCCTGAATCAATAAGATCCAGTGGCGTATTGGTCAAATCAACATCGACTTGGATCTCTGGGTGCAACGCCATAAAATCGAGAATCAATGGCATCACCACTTTCTCGCCATACGTCACGGGTGCTGTCAGTTTGATATGTCCATTGGGCGTTTTTTGAAGCTGTGTAACGGCACTTTCCGCTTCTTTCAGCGCATCAGCCAGCATGCGACAGTGTTGGTAATAAACATCCCCTTCTTCGGTGGTTGATACACGGCGAGTGGTTCGAAAGAACAAGCGGGTGTTGAGACGATCTTCCAGCATCGCAACCTGTCGGCTGACATGTGCCGTTGATATACCAAGTCGCTTAGCTGCCTTGGTGAAGCTTGCTGTTTCCACCACAGCCACAAATTCAGAAACGCCCTGCCAATCCGCCATTGTTACACACCAGTAAAAGTTAATTGCTAATATTATGGATTATCAACCTATGAGAAACAATTAGACTAGGTCATGAAAATCGGGTTGTCACAGAATTGGACACATACTCGTATCAAAAATCATCTAGTGTTAGTCAGTAGGACTAACCATATGTACAGAGGAAAAGGTCATGGCGGAACAGTTTATTAAATCGCGCGCAGCAATTGCTTGGGAAGCGGGCAAACCACTTAGCATTGAAGAAGTGGATGTCATGCTGCCTAAAGCGGGCGAAGTATTAGTGCGTATTGTTGCGACAGGCGTCTGTCACACTGATGCATTTACTCTGTCAGGTGACGATCCAGAAGGCATTTTCCCCGCCATTCTTGGCCACGAAGGTGGCGGTATCGTTGAACAAATCGGCGAAGGCGTCACCAGCGTACAAGTCGGCGATCACGTTATTCCACTGTACACACCAGAATGTGGCGAATGTAAGTTCTGTCTGTCAGGTAAAACCAACCTTTGTCAAAAGATTCGTGAAACCCAAGGTAAAGGTTTAATGCCTGACGGCACCACTCGCTTCTACAAAGATGGCCAACCGATTTACCACTACATGGGTTGTTCGACGTTTTCTGAGTACACCGTCTTGCCAGAAATTTCACTCGCGAAAGTTAACAAAGACGCCCCACTGGAAGAAGTCTGCTTGTTAGGTTGTGGCGTGACAACGGGCATGGGCGCTGTAATGAACACCGCGAAAGTGCAGAAAGGCGACACCGTTGCTGTCTTCGGTCTTGGTGGTATTGGTTTGTCCGCAATCATTGGCGCGGCCATGGCAGGTGCGAGCCGTATCATTGGTATCGATCTTAACGAAAGCAAATTTGAACTCGCCACCAAACTGGGCGCGACCGATTGCATCAACCCAAGCAAGTTCGACAAGCCTATCCAAGATGTGATCGTAGAAATGACTGACGGCGGCGTCGACTTCTCATTCGAGTGCATCGGTAACGTTAACGTGATGCGTTCAGCGCTTGAGTGCTGCCACAAAGGCTGGGGCGAATCCGTGATCATTGGTGTTGCTGGTGCTGGCCAAGAAATCTCTACCCGTCCATTCCAGTTAGTTACTGGTCGCGTATGGCGTGGTTCTGCATTCGGTGGCGTTAAAGGCCGCTCAGAGCTACCTGAAATTGTTGAGCGCTACCTTGCTGGTGAGTTCAAGCTTGATGACTTCATTACACATACCATGGGCTTGGACGGCGTTAACGAAGCGTTTGACCTAATGCACGAAGGTAAGAGCATTCGTTCTGTCATTCACTTCGACAAGTAATTCAGCGAACACCGCGCTTTGCCACTCACGCAAAGCGCGGTTTGAATGGAGCCGATCATGAGTCTTGAAAATACCAGTAGCAACCGCAGTTTCGGCGGGTGGCACAAGCAGTACACCCATACCTCAAGAACATTGCATTGCAACATGCGTTTCGCTATCTATCTGCCGCCACAGGCTTCGGAATCAAACAAAGTTCCCGTCCTATATTGGTTATCAGGCTTAACCTGTACCGACGAAAACTTCATGCAAAAAGCGGGAGCTCTGCAACTCGCGGCAGAGCTTGGAATTGCCATTGTTGCGCCAGATACTAGCCCTCGCGGTGACAACATCCCCGATGATCCTGATGGTGCCTACGATTTCGGCGTCGGCGCTGGCTTTTATCTGAATGCCACCGAAGCGCCTTGGAACCGTTACTACTATATGTACGACTATGTCGTCAAAGAGTTGCCAGCGGTCATTGAAGGTCACTTCCCTGTCAGTGATGTGAAGGCAATTTCGGGTCACAGCATGGGTGGGCATGGCGCTCTGACTATTGCGCTGAAAAACAGCGATGCTTACCGTTCGGTCTCGGCATTTAGCCCGATCGTCAACCCGTCAGTTGTGCCTTGGGGACAGAAAGCCTTCTCTAATTACTTGGGAGAGGATACGTCTACATGGCTGGAATACGACGCATGTGCTTTGATCAAAAATGCCGAAACGCACTTGCCCATGCTGATTGACCAAGGGGATGGTGATCAGTTTTTACACGATCAGCTCAAGCCTGAAAATCTTGTGCTGGCTGCAGAAAAAGCGGGTTACCCCATCGAACTGCGTATGCAAGAGGGCTACGACCATAGCTATTACTTCATCGCTAGCTTCATTGACGACCATCTTCGCTTTCATGCTCAGCATCTTAAAGATTAAATCTTTAAACTTTTCGACCAGAAAACAAAAAACCGGCTAAAGCCGGTTTTTTTAGTTTTTGACGGGAATTCTTAGAAACCCAATGGGATGTTGAAGGTGAAAAACATAATCAACATGGCGCTCCATACCGTCAAGAAAGCTGCCGAGTATGGCACCATCATCGCAATCACATCACCAAATGTTAGCTCTGGCTTGTATTTACGCATGAAGGCCAAAATCACGCCCGCATAGGTCATCATCGGCGTAATAATGTTGGTGGACGAGTCAGCCACGCGGTATGCCGCTGACACCAAGTCAGGCGTCATGTTTGGGTTAACCTGGTACAACATAGGAATGAAGATAGGTCCCAATAGCATCCATTTCGACGTCAATCCTCCCACGAACAAGTTAATCAGTGCAGTGGTGATGATAAAGCCAATGATCAACAGAACTGGGAATTGCTCTAGCCCCATAGACATCAAACCCGTAGCACCAAGATAGGTGATGTAAACGCCTAGACCTGAGTAGCTTAATACGGCCAAGAAGTTGTGACTGAAGAACGTCAGCACTAACACATAACCGAAGGTATTCATCTGCTTAACCATGGCGTTAACCACGTCTTGCAACGATTTGAATTTACCCGTGCTGTAACCAAAGCAAACACCCGTTACCGCAAAGACCATCGCAATCAACAAGATCACGTTGTTCATGTAAGGCGTAACGGTACGTCCAGCTTCGTTGGTGTAAGGTGCCAAAGGACCCATTGCCAACGCAACAATTGCCGCCAATGATGCAAGCAGACCAAGACCTGCCATGCGCAGACCTTTTTGCTCAACTTCACTCACGCTAAAGTCACTCTGATCGAGGTCGTCAGGCAGCACATAGTCCATTTTTTCAAGGCGAGGTGCGACAAAGCGTTTTGTTACCCATGCACCAAGAAAAGCCAGCATGAAGGTAGATGCGAAGATGAAGAAATAGTGCATGGTGGCAGGGTTTAGTGCTTCACCTGCAGCCGTTTCAAACGGGACGTTTTGAGACTCTGCGAAAACACGCGCATTCAAACCAATGATGACATCGACTGGCGTTGCAGGGATCAAGTTCGCACTAAAGCCAGCAGAAACACCGGCAAACGCGGCTGCCATACCAATTAGTGGGTTTTTCCCTACGCCGGCGTAAAGCATACCTGCCAATGGGATCAGTACCAGATAGCCTGCATCGGTCGCGATAGAACTCATAATACCGAGGAAAACTAGCAGCATTGGCAGCCATTTTTCATTCAACTTCAAGCCAATACGTTTGATCAGCGCGCTCAATAGGCCTGAGTTCTCGGCAATTCCGACACCCAGCATCACCACCAGAATGACGCCTAGTACGCCATGGCCGAATGAAAGCCAGTTTTCTAATATCGCGTTATCAAACATCCAGCGTACATTTTCGGCCGCCAGCATGCTTTTTACTGTGTGCTCAACCGGAGAACCATCTGCTCCCGTTGTTTGAAATTCCATTCCACCGATAACACCCGTAATGGCCAATGCAGCCACAAGAAGGAACATAAAAATGATGACGGGATCGGGGATTTTCTTACCAATGCGTTCAATAAACGCAATTGCACCGTTAGCTTGCGGTGCTGCTTTTGAAGCGTGACTCATGTCGTACCACCTTATCGCTGAGCTTATACTTAATTTTCGCCTCGAACTTAGCAGATGACTCTTTTAGAGTAAAACTCCAACCAGCGACATTAATTAGCATTTAATGCCAATTATTGAATGTTTGTAGATATCAAAAAACACCCAAATCCAATGCTGCAGATTATCGTGTGATCATTTAACACCCACGCAGAACATACATCTTTTATACAAAAAACCACAAAATTATTAATGTATAGGTTTATGTTTTGCATTTGTTGTAAACATGTAGCACACAAGGTGGGTAATACAGACTCTGACTGGCATAAAGCGTAGAGATGGGGAAAAGAATTAAAAAAAAGCCCCGCTCAATGGCGGGGCTTTCGATTCCATGAAGCGCGCCTCGTAAAGACGCGTTCATACGAATAGTGCTTACATCGTGTAAGTGTATGGTGCTTGGATACCTAGTGGAATACCCAGTGCCCAGTAAGCCAGTAGGAATAAGCTCCAACCCACTAGCATAGCGATTGAGTAAGGCATCATCATCGATGCCAAGGTACCAATACCCGTGGTCTTCACGTAACGCTGACAGTAAACGACAACCAATGGGAAGAACACCATCAACGGAGAAATGATGTTAGAAACAGAGTCACCAACACGATAGCCCGCTTGAGACAGCTCAGGAGAAATACCCAACGCCATCAGCATAGGAACAAGAATTGGACCAATCAATGCCCACTTCGCTGAAGCCGAACCAATCAATAGGTTCACACACGCCGTCAGCAAAATCATACCCACGATGGTCAACTGACCTGGCATGTTCAAGGCTTTAAGAAGTTCAGCGCCTTCCAATGCCAGCAATGTACCGATGTTTGATAGGCTAAATGCCGCAAGGAACTGAGCACAGAAGAACGACATGACCAAGTAGCTACCCATGGTAGACATGGTCTGGCTCATTGCCACAATGATGTCACCCTGCTTCTTGAAGGTTCCCGCAACGCGACCATATACCACGCCCGGAATCACGAACAGGATAAAGATCAGCGGCACGATAGATTTCATCAACGGTGCAGAGAACGCGGTCAATTCACCTTCAGGCGAACGCAGAGCAGACGTTTCAGGAATCAACGCAAAGATAAGCAACGCGATACCAGCAAGCATTGAAAGGCTTGCACGGTTAAACGCCTTACTCTCAATTGCAGAGAAACTACCAAGATCTGGTGCTTTTTCTGCATCTTCGTCGATAGGCAATTTACTTAGGCGTGGCTCAATGATTTTTTCAGTCACATACCAACCAATTGCCACGATCAGAATCGAAGACAAACCGGTGAAGTAGATGTTCGCTAGCGGGTTAACCACATAGTCTTTGTCTAGCACTTGTGCTGCAGACTGTGTGAAACCAGCAAGCAATGGGTCGATACCCGCAGGCACGAAGTTAGCCGAGAAACCGCCAGATACGCCAGCAAACGCTGCCGCAATACCCACCAATGGGTGACGACCCGCAGCGTGGAAGATAATACCACCCAACGGAATAACCAGAACATAGCCTGCATCAGCTGCAGTATGCGACACGATAGCCACTAAGATAAGTGCTGGCGTCAGCAATTTCTTAGGCGTTACGTTGAGCATTTTCTTCAGGCCAGTGGTGATAAACCCTGACGCGTCTGCCACGCCCACACCTAGCATCGCAACAAGCACGATACCCATAGGGGCAAAGCTAGTGAATGTGGTAACCATATTGGCAAGGAAGTTTGCCAATGCAGTGCCCGTTAGAAGGTTGTTAATTTCGACGGCCTGGCCAGAGATTGGGTGTATCAGGCCAAAATCAACCTGAGAAAGAACGGCAGACAGACCCCATACGATTAACAATCCGTAGAAGAACAGTAATGCTGGATCAGGGATTTTGTTCCCTGCTTTCTCAATCCCGTTGAGAAACTTGTCCATTGCGCTCTTTGGCGCGTCTGGAATGTTGTCCATAGCATGGTTACTCATGTAAAGCTCCATGGTTAATTGTGTGTGTGTTTGCTTCGCCTTTTCTGAATCCTTAGATCCGAAAGACGTCATAATTATTCAACAGCATAAAATACATACTTATTTCTTATTTGGTAGCCACAAATATCAATTAAACTCACAAAAAAAGAATATTGATTCAATATGCACACAACAAATAAACACATTGGAAACAGTGTTAATCCCGTGCCGCAACAATTCCAAAGAAAACGTTACGTCGAGAAGAAAGCATGAGTATTGGGCAAGTAAACAGAAGTAAGCGTCACGGTATTGAGAGGGAGTAGAAACTAAAACGGAGTTGCATAGTGAAAAACAAAAAAAGGCACGCTATGCGTGCCTAATCTTGATTCGATCTAAGGGATTATTCCCACTCAATCGTCGCAGGTGGTTTGCCTGAAATATCGTAAACCACGCGGCTGATGCCATCGACTTCGTTGATGATGCGGTTAGACACCTTACCCAAGAAATCATATGGCAGGTGTGCCCAATGTGCGGTCATGAAATCGATCGTTTCAACAGCACGTAGTGACACAACCCAATCGTATTTACGACCATCGCCCATAACGCCTACAGAGCGCACAGGAAGGAATACGGTGAAGGCTTGAGATACTTTGTTGTATAGATCCGCTTTGTGCAGCTCTTCAATGAAGATTGCGTCAGCACGACGCAGCAAATCACAGTATTCTTTCTTCACTTCGCCAAGTACTCGAACACCTAGGCCAGGGCCTGGGAACGGGTGACGGTAAAGCATGTTGTAAGGCAGACCCAATTCTAGACCAATCTTACGCACTTCATCTTTGAACAGCTCTTTCAGCGGCTCAACCAATCCCATTTCCATATCGTCTGGCAAGCCGCCAACGTTGTGGTGAGATTTGATAACGTGCGCTTTACCCGTTTTAGATGCAGCAGATTCAATCACGTCTGGGTAGATTGTGCCTTGTGCCAGCCATTTCGCATTTTTCAATTTCTTCGATTCTTCATCGAAGACATCAACAAACACGTGACCAATTTTCTTACGTTTCGCTTCTGGGTCAGCAATGCCTTCCAGTGCAGATAGGAAACGGTCTTCCGCTTTTACGTGAACAATGTTCAGGCCGAAGTGATCACCAAACATGTCCATCACTTGCTCGCCTTCGTTCAAACGAAGCAGGCCGTTATCAACAAACACACAAGTCAGCTTGTCACCGATTGCACGGTGAATCAGCATGGCAACCACAGATGAATCTACGCCACCAGATAAGCCAAGGATAACTTCGTCGTCACCCACTTGCTCCTTGATTGTCTCAATCGCATTTTCGATGATCGACGCTGATGTCCACAGCTTCTCACAGCCACAGATGTCCATCACAAAACGCTCAAGCATGCGGTGACCTTGGCGAGTGTGCGTCACTTCTGGGTGGAATTGAACGCCGTAGAAACGTTTTTCTTCGTTAGCCATTGCCGCATATGGACAAGTGTCAGTTGAAGCGACTTTGACGAAGTCAGATGGGATTTCGACTACTTTGTCACCGTGGCTCATCCACACATCCAGCATACCTAAGCCCTCTTCATTTAGAGAGTCTTCTATGCCTTTGAATAGGCTGCCAGGTTGGTCAATGGTTACTTTCGCATAACCAAACTCACGCTCAGTTGAACCCGAAACTTTACCACCAAGCTGCTCTGACATGGTTTGCATGCCATAGCACACACCAAGTACAGGTACGCCCGCGTTGAATACATACTCAGGTGCGCGTGGAGAACCCGCTTCCGTCACGCTTTCTGGACCGCCAGAAAGAATGATGCCGTTCGGGTTAAAGTCACGGATATCCTGCTCATCAACATCCCAGCCCCATAGTTCACAGTAAACTCCGATTTCACGGATACGGCGAGCGATAAGCTGAGTGTACTGAGAGCCAAAGTCGAGGATCAGAATACGTTGGTCATGGATGTCTTTAGTCATTTTGTGCAGTCTTATCGTTACCACCAGCTAAGCTCTATCGCTTGGGAAGC
Source organism: Enterovibrio calviensis DSM 14347 (assembly GCF_000621165.1). GTDB lineage: Bacteria > Pseudomonadota > Gammaproteobacteria > Enterobacterales > Vibrionaceae > Enterovibrio > Enterovibrio calviensis. The sequence goes on from NZ_JHZA01000012.1 coordinate 108,291, forward strand.
CCCATACCATATGGGTTCTCTTTCCTACGCTGTGGTTGTGGGTTATGAAAACGAGGCGAGTTTACTCGCCTCTTATCAGTGCTTCAAGAAAAAAAGCAAACGTTTACGTCAGGGTTTCTTTGTGAAAATTTAGCCGCGACGGTAGTTTGGTGCTTCTTTGGTGATCTGTACGTCATGCACATGAGATTCCGCCATGCCCGCGCCAGAAATAACAACAAATTCAGCCTTGGTACGCATTGCTTCGATCGACGCAGAACCAGTCAGACCCATGCTTGAACGCAGACCACCCATTTGCTGGTGAACAATCTCTTTCAAGTGACCTTTGTATGCAATACGACCTTCAATACCTTCAGGAACAAGCTTGTCTGCCGCATTGTCCGATTGGAAGTAGCGATCTGAAGAACCTTGGGACATTGCGCCCAGTGAGCCCATGCCACGGTAAGATTTGTATGAACGTCCGTTATATAGGATCACTTCACCCGGCGCTTCTTCTGTACCCGCGAACATTGAGCCCACCATGACACATGATGCGCCCGCTGCGATGGCTTTACAGATATCACCAGAGAAGCGGATACCGCCATCAGCAATAACAGGAATGCCGTATTGATTTGCCACTTCAACTGCGTCAGCAATGGCTGTAATTTGAGGAACACCCACACCCGTAACAATACGTGTTGTACAGATAGAGCCTGGGCCAATACCCACTTTAACTGCACTCACACCCGCTTCAATCAGTGCTTTCGCACCCGCACCCGTTGCGACGTTGCCACCGATGATATCGAGGTCAGGGTATGCTTCGCGTGTTTCGCGAATACGGTTTAATACACCTTCAGAATGACCGTGTGAAGAGTCAATAAGTAGAACGTCCACGCCAGCTTCAACCAGTGCTTTTACGCGCTCTTCATTACCTGCGCCAGCACCTACTGCCGCACCTACGCGAAGACGGCCTTGCTCGTCTTTACACGCGTTTGGTTTGGTTTCTGCTTTGTGGAAGTCTTTTGCAGTGATCATCCCAGTCAGTTGAAAATCATCATTCACAACCAGAACTTTCTCAACGCGCGCTTGGTGCATTTTTTCTTGCACTTCTTCGCGACATGCGCCTTCTTTGACACAAGCCAGACGATCTTTAGGCGTCATAACAGCAGAGACTTTCTTGGATAGGTCAATGACAAAACGAACATCACGACCAGTAATGATACCAACAAGCTCGTTACTCTCGGTAACGACAGGGAAACCTGCAAAACCATGCTTTTTGGTGAGTTCAACAACATCTGCGATTGTCGCATCTGGATGAACAGTGACAGGGTGGGAGACAACGCCAGCTTCAAAGATCTTCACTTGGTGAACCATCTCTGCTTGCTGTTCAATTGACATATTTTTATGGATGAAGCCAATGCCGCCTTCCTGAGCTAGGGCGATAGCCAAACGCGCTTCAGTCACTGTGTCCATAGACGCAGATATCATTGGGATGTTCAACGAAATAGTTTTCGTCAGTTGAGTGCGTAAGTCGGCAGTGTTTGGAAGAACTGTGGAATGTGCTGGAACCAGCAATACATCATCGAAAGTTAGGGCTTCTTTAGCTATTCGTAACATTGCAATATCTCACGCCAAAATTAAATACGGGGGGACTAAATATTGCCGCCGCATTATACTGATGACGCAAACGTTTGGCTATAGATTTTCACGAAAACGTTTGGCTTTCATTTTTTGGCTCAGTACCATGACGCAATCCCTCTGATATTTAAGGTCAATTGGCGATGACAAGCCCGAATCAAAACATATATACCGTTTCTCGTTTGAATGCCGAAGTGCGTCTTCTGCTTGAGAACGAAATGGGCATCGTCTGGCTGGTTGGCGAAATATCAAATTTGACGGTGCCCGTCTCCGGCCACTGGTATTTCACGCTTAAAGACAGCCGCGCGCAGGTTAAGTGCGCGATGTTTAAAGGGAATAATCGTCGCGTCACCTTTAAGCCAGCCAACGGCAATCAAGTGCTGGTGCGTGCACGTTTATCCCTTTACGAACCGCGCGGTGATTACCAGATCATCGTTGAAAGCATGCAACCAGAAGGTGATGGCATGCTTCAACAGCAGTTTGATCAACTGAAAATGAATCTCGCGGCGGAAGGTTTATTCGCCGCAAGTAATAAACAGCCCCTTCCTGAGCAACCCAAGCGTGTGGGCATTATTACCTCCAAAACTGGCGCTGCGCTTCACGACATCCTGCATGTTTTAAAACGTCGTGACCCAAGCCTGCCTGTCGTGATTTACCCAACGCAGGTACAAGGAAAGGATGCGGCGATTCAGATTGCGCAGGCTATAGGGAGAGCAAACAGCCGAGACGAATGTGATGTTCTAATTGTGGGCCGTGGCGGCGGTTCTTTAGAAGATTTGTGGTGCTTTAACGAAGAAATTGTCGCGAGAACCATTGCAGCCAGTTCGATTCCTATCGTCAGTGCCGTTGGCCATGAAGTGGACGTGACCATCGCCGATTTTGTGGCGGATGTGCGTGCCCCTACCCCTTCGGCGGCAGCCGAACTCGTCAGCCGAGATACCTCTGTACGGGCTCAACAGTATTCACAACGTGCCGATAGGCTGAAACATGTATTGAGTCGTCACCTATCTCGCAGTCAGGAGCGCCTCACGCGCTTACAACACCGTTTGGCTATGCATCACCCTCAAGCAAGGCTTCAACAGCAAGCACAGCAGTTTGACGAGCTTGAGCGACGTCTTTATCAATCGATGCGCACCCAACTCCAGACACAAGCCCAACGATTGGACAGAGCAAGCCAGCGTTTGGATCGTTTTTCCCCGGCGAACCAATTACCCGGACTGAATGCGCAACTCGGCTATACCGAGCAACGTTTGATTGAATCAATGCGTCAGCAATTGCGCCAGCAGCAGCATAAGTTGGCGCTGCAAATGGAAACCTTAGACGCCGTTAGCCCTCTGGCAACGTTGGCTCGCGGCTATTCGATCACGCGGGGAAGCAACAACGAGGTAATTCGCACTCAGGACGATGTAAAGTCGGGCGATCGGATCACCACGGTATTATCGAGCGGCGAGATCCAATCCACCGTGATCTAAGATCACGCAAACGCTTTATGAAACGGTGTCATTGCGACACCGTTTTTTTTGCCTCAAATACAATGGTCGCACTTGAGCGCGACTTTAACTCATTACACTGATTACAAAAATAATTGGTGGCACCACATGCTTGAAGCTTTTCTAGCTGCGCATCGCAAGTTTGACAATACCCCTGTTTTATAAAGACTTTATCGCAAGGATCACAGTGATAACTCCCCTGTTCCCACCTCATTGATTCATTACAATCAGGGCAGTTGTTTTCCATATCTATTTCCTCCCAATGGTTCATGTCGCACTTTAACTGTCCAACATTTTGTCTCTCATCAATAAGCGCTATTCTAACTAAAATCGAAGATCAAACAGAACAGCCTCACGCTGGATCCTATCAAGATCGTCAGATCTCAGCGTTTATGGGATCCGATCAGCGATCTACCCTCAAAAGAATATTTATCAATACAACTCCCGAAAGCATAAGTTACATGTTCTGCATTTGGATTTTAAGCGGAATAAAATTCTTATGTTTGGTTATTTTTCGTCAATTAACAACATTTAGTAAAAGCAAGGTGGTTTAGTGACCGAGCAAAAATACACCGAATGCTCCTAGAACGATATTTCCCGCTTACAACCAAACAGTTATGTGACGAAGATCTATTTTTTAGTGAAATTCTCGCAACAGATCTGTCACGAATACCTTTCAATGGTCACTAATTTACGCGTTTACACCCAATGAGTTCTGTCATATTAGGGGTTTAGCGACCGAAGAATGCAAAACATGTATAAATTACATAAGTTGTCATTCAATCTTCATCTTTCCGGCTAGATTACGGACATAAAAAAACCGACCACTAGGGTCGGCTCTTTGCTTCTCACAGTATGATTACTTCTTACCGCGATGTTTAACCATATCCATCAAACGCTTACGTTGACGAGATTGGGAAATAGTTAGGTTTTCTTTCTTGCCTTCAAATGGGTTTTCGCTGCTTTGGAACTGAATGCGAATAGGTGTACCCATGATTTTCAGCGATTTGCGGTAATAGTTCATCAAGTAGCGCTTGTACGAATCAGGCAAATCTTTGACTTGGTTACCGTGAATCACGAAGATCGGTGGGTTGTAACCCCCTGCGTGCGCATATTTCAATTTCACACGACGACCGCGAATCATTGGTGGCTGGTGATCGTCTTGTGCCATGTTCATGATGCGTGTCAGCATTGCCGTTGAAATACGCTTTGTGGCGGATTCATACGCTTCTTGAATAGACTCAAACAAGTGACCAACACCTGTACCATGTAATGCCGAGATAAAGTGAATACGCGCGAAGTCTACGAAACCTAAGCGACGGTCCAGCTCAGACTTAACGCGGTCTTTCACGTCTTTATCCAAACCATCCCACTTGTTCACTGCAATCACAATTGAACGACCAGCATTCATAGCAAAGCCCAATAGGCTCAAATCTTGGTCTGAGATATTTTCACGCGCATCAATGACCAGCAACACGACGTTCGAGTCTTCGATCGCTTTCAGTGTTTGGATAACAGAGAACTTTTCAACTTTCTCGTTAACACGTTTACGACGACGAACACCTGCAGTATCGATAATGACGTATTCGCGACCATCACGTTCCATAGGAATGTAGATAGAATCACGGGTTGTTCCCGGCATATCGTAAACCACCACGCGATCTTCACCGAGAATACGGTTAGTCAGTGTTGATTTACCCACGTTAGGACGGCCAATAATACCGAATTTTATCGGCAGATTTTGCAGACGCTGAAGCGCGGTTTCTGCATCTTCTTCCGTTAATTCTTTGTCTTCTTCTTCGTACTCTTCTTCGCCAGTGAGATCAACCAAGCCTTCTTCGGCTTCTTTCTCAGCCAATGCTTCTGCATATGGCCTCAAAGCACGATCCATGAGACCTAATACGCCACGGCCATGTGCAGCAGCGATTTGGAACATATGCTCCATGCCCAGCTGCCAGAATTCAGCACTGGCTGCATCAGCATCGATGCCATCAACTTTATTTACGACAAGGAAAGTCGTTTTTTCACGCGAACGCAGATGTTGGGCAATCGCTTCATCAGAAACGGTCAAACCAGCACGGCCATCTACCATGAATAGAACAACGTCAGCTTCTTCAATCGCCGCCAGTGATTGCTCAGCCATTTTGGTTTCCACACCTTCCTCGGTACCGTCGATACCACCAGTGTCTACCACAATGAACTCATGCTCACCCAGCACGGCTTTTCCGTATTTACGATCCCTGGTCAAACCCGGAAAATCGGCTACCAGCGCATCGCGCGTCCTTGTCAGCCGGTTAAAGAGTGTCGACTTCCCCACATTTGGACGCCCAACAAGGGCTACTACAGGAATCATACTGACCTCTTAAAATCTCTTACTTATTAATAACAGCGGCTCCTGAACCTTAGGGTTCAGGAGCCGAATAATTCATAAACGCTTGATGTTACTGCGTTTGCTTTTTACTGATTTTCCCGTCACGGGTTATCACGATGTACGCATCATCCGCTTTCACTGGTGCAACGGCAATACCGCTATCATCCAGTTGCTGCTGTGCGACAAACTCACCCGTTGTCGGATCAAGCCAATGCAAATAGCCTTCCGCATCGCCCATCACAACATAGCCAGAAATGGCCACAGGCGCTGTCAGCTGACGGTATTCAAGATCGCGATTCTGCCATAGCTCAGTGCCACTACGCGCATCTACGGCAACAACATGATCTTTGTCGGTAACGAGGAACAAATAGCTACCCACGACCAAGAAATCTGTTGTCGAACTGTAAGTGCGTTTCCAAGCAGGACGTCCTGAACGCAAATCGATAGCGACAAGTTGACCATTGTAACCCACTGCGTAGAGCAAAGATCCAGAAATCACTGGCGTGGCATCAACGTCGACTAGACGATCAATTTCCGTTGCCCCTTTAGGGCTCGCAACAGTTTGCTGCCAAATGATGTTACCGTTCTCTATGAAAGCAGCACCCAGACGACCGTTTGCCATTCCCCAGAACACACCGCCTGAAATAGCTACTGGTGAGCTATCACCTCGCAATGTCAGGTTTGGCACATCACTTGAAATACGCCAGCGCTCTTCACCACTTTCAGCATCGAACGCCGCTAATTCGCCACGACTGGTATTTACCACAATCAGGCTTACATCTGCCAGTGGTTTCGATAAGATCTCGCCACCCGCATTAGTACGCCAAACCACTTCACCGGTTTCTTCATCCAACGCGATGAGGTCACCGGTTTCAGTGCCGATATACAATTTACTGTATGACGCAGTAATACCGCCAGAGAGTAACGCTGGCGTTTCTTCGCCTAGGTTAACCATCCAAAGCGTTTTACCTGATTCGGCATCTATCGCTTTGACTTCACCAGCGCGATCCGCGGCAAACACTTTTCCATACTCATAAGCAGGCGTGAGATCGCTGTAATAGCCACCTACACCGTCACCAACTTGCGAAGTCCAAAGTGATTGAGGAGTGAACTCACTACTTACGACAGGCACAGGCGCCATGACGATGGAGTCTTCTTCACTCGCACAACCCATTAGCAGCGTGCCTAACAAAGCCGCTGCACTTACACGTTTCCATCCCGTGCGCATCATACTCAACCCTTATTGCGGCAAGTTGTCCAATTTCATTTGAACAACAGGGTTAGACGCGGCTGCAATTGATGCTGCATAAGCTAAACGTGCAGCGGCGGTATCGCCTTTACGCAGTTGGATATCACCACGAAGTTCTTCAACTTGTGGCTTCCAGCTTTCTGCAGTCACGCTATCAAGTTCTTTTAGCGCAGCGTCAGCGTTACCTTGTTGCGCTTCAATACGCGCAAGACGCAGTGTCGCCGTCGCTTTCAACGAATCGTCTTTAGACGCTTGCACTGAGCGCAATTGCTCAGCGGCTTTGGCAAGATCACCCGCTTCTACGAATGTCTTCGCCAGCTGCAGCTCGACCAATGCCGAGTAAGAGCTATCGCTAGACTGAATAAATGCAGCGGCTTTCTCTTGTGCGTCAGCATCACCAGCAGCCAATGCGCTCACAACTTGCATGTACGCTTCTGACGCCTGCTCGCGGCTCGTTTCTTGTTCTGACTGGTAGTAGCGCCATCCATAAAGACCGCCCAGACCAATCACTGCGCCGAGGATGATGGCTTTGCCATTCTCCCGCCACCACGTTTTAATCGCTTCGACTTGTTGTTCTTCTGTGGTGTAGACGTCCACGTTTAGTCCTCTCTTAAACTCGTTGAGCCAATTTTTCGGCTACATCATCCTGAGAAATGGTCAGTTGCTCGCCACCTTTAAGATCTTTATAGGTCACAACCTTGTTCGCCACTTCGTCTTCACCCAATACCAATGCCACGGACGCGCCCACTTTATCAGCACGTTTAAATTGCTTCTTAAAGTTACCGCCACCGAAGTGAGTCATCACACGAAGGCCCGGTACACGTTCACGCAAAGTTTCTGCCAACTGCATGCCCGCTGCCATTGTTCCTTCACCCGCGGTGACCACGTAAACATCAACAACAGGGCGAGTTTCATTTAATTCCAATGTTTCCATTAGAAGCACAAGACGTTCAACACCCATGGCAAAACCCACTGCTGGTGTCGCTTTGCCGCCCAGTTGTTCAACCAGACCATCATAACGACCACCACCGCATACGGTGCCTTGCGATCCTAAACTCTCAGTGATCCATTCAAAAACAGTACGGTTGTAGTAGTCAAGACCACGAACCAGTTTCTCATTTACTGAGTATTGGATGCCTGCAGCGTCCAACAGTTCACACAAACCAGCAAAATGTTGTTTTGATTCGTCATCTAGATACTCAGATAGCTTCGGCGCATCCACCAGCACGGCTTGAATCTCTGGGTTTTTAGAATCCAGAACTCGCAGTGGATTGGTGTGCATACGTCGCTTGCTGTCTTCATCCAAAATAGCTTCATGCTGCATCAAGAACGCGACCAATGCTTCACGGTAGCCTGCACGCGCTTCCAACGAACCAATAGAGTTCAGTTCAAGGCGTACATGTTCATGAATACCCAGCTCACGCCAAAGGCGTGCTGTCATCATGATAAGTTCCGCGTCAACGTCTGGGCCATTCAGGCCAAACACTTCTACACCAAACTGGTGGAATTGACGGTAACGGCCTTTTTGAGGACGCTCATGACGGAACATAGGGCCCATGTACCATAGGCGCTGTTCTTGGTTGTACAGTAGACCGTTTTCAATACCCGCACGCACACAACTCGCCGTCCCTTCTGGACGCAACGTTAGGCTATCGCCATTGCGATCTTCAAAGGTATACATCTCTTTCTCGACTACATCGGTCACTTCACCGATGGCGCGACAAAAAAGATTGGTCATTTCAACGATAGGCATACGGATTTCGCTGTAGCCATATCCGCTGATCACGTTTTTAACCGTACCCTCTACTTTTTGCCAAAGAGGAGTTTGTGTTGGAAGGCAGTCGTTCATGCCTCGAATTGCTTGAATTGTTTTTGCCACGTTTACTCTCGAAACCGATCTTTTATTTATTCTGTTAGAAGTGAGCCTGAGGGCTTACTTCTGCGTGTTTACGTCAATGCGGTTGTTTTCATCCAGCATTGAGGCTTTAGCCCGGATCTTCGCTTCCAGCTGGTCGATCAGGTTGTCATTGTCAAAACGTTCTTTCTGACGAATACCATCGTCGTAATATGCGCTGCGCTTATTGCTGCCTGCTACACCAAGGTGTGACACCTCAGCTTCACCAGGGCCGTTAACCACGCAACCAATGATGGACACATCCATTGGTACCACAACGTCTTCCAGACGCTGTTCTAGCGCATTAACTGTCCCAATCACATCAAACTCCTGACGGGAGCAAGTTGGGCACGCAATAAAATTAACACCGCGCGAGCGAATGCGCAGTGATTTCAATATATCAAAACCGACTTTAATCTCTTCAATCGGGTCAGCCGCCAGCGAGATACGCAGCGTGTCACCGATACCTTCACTCAGCAGCATACCCAAACCGACCGCAGATTTCACTGCGCCAGCACGAGCACCACCCGCTTCGGTGATCCCCAAATGCAGAGGCTGGTCGATGCGTTTGGCTAATTGGCGGTAAGATTCAACTGCGAGAAACACATCAGAGGCTTTCACACTGACTTTGAATTGGTCGAAATTCAATCTATCCAGAATGTCCACATGACGCATGGCCGATTCTACCAGTGCTTCTGGTGTAGGCTCGCCATATTTTTCTTGGATTTCACGTTCCAGCGAACCACCATTCACACCAATACGGATAGGAATGTTTTTATCACGCGCAGCATCAACCACTGAGCGAATACGTTGTTCGTTACCGATGTTTCCTGGGTTAATGCGTAAGCAATCCACACCGAACTCTGCAACACGTAACGCAATGCGATAGTCGAAATGAATATCAGCAACTAAAGGTAAGTTGGTTTGTTCACGGATCAGCTTAAAGGCATCCGCAGCTTCCATTGTTGGCACAGAAACACGCACAATGTCGGCACCGACTTTTTCTAGCGCGTTAATTTGTGCAACGGTAGCAGCCACATCCGTGGTGCGCGTGTTAGTCATTGATTGAACGGCAATGGGAGCACCGTCGCCAATGGGCACATTGCCCACGTAAATACGCGTGGATTGGCGGCGTTTAATAGGAGATTCGCTATGCATTTGGTGTTCTCTGAATTACTTCGGTAGGCTCAAACGGGCAACACGCCCAGAAGGGTAACCACTTAAATCAACGTTGTCGCCATTGTAAACAAGACGCACAGCTGATGGCGCGCCTAATACAATCTTGAACGGCGCTTCGCCCGATAGGTCAACGGTTTCACCAGCAGACTTTATGCCAGTCAGAAGGCGTTTACCACTAGCATCACGTATATCAACCCAGCAGTCACCGTCAAAAGACAACGCCAACGTAGGTTGTTTGTTTAACGCTTCGCCATTGGTCGTCACGTCGTTCGTTGCCACTGTCGCTAGTGCCGAACCATTTGTTTCTGAATTTGGGGATGTTTCTGATGATGCGTTATTACTCGACTCGGCTTGTTCAACGACAAGCTCTTGAGCAGTACTTTCAACCTGCGCCATCTCTTCAATGACATCATCACTGGTATTTTCTACGACAGGTGTATCAACCGTCGTGTCACTAGGTACAGAAGCGTCAGTCTGCGCCACATCAGGTTGTGTCACTTGTTCAACTTGAGCGTTGATGGACAGATTATCGTTACCGTCGTCAGCGCCGACGACTTGAGCCATTATCGAGGTATTTTCTGATAGCGACATCAGAGGATCATTTTGCTGATTCTGCCACCACCAAAATGTGGTAATACCAACGACCACCGTCAAGATAACCCACGTTAGGCTCATTACACGGCTATCATGTTTATCGATACGTGTTTTACGCGAAAAACTCTGCATCTTTTGTGCTGATTCTTCGGTTTGAGGCGGCGCTTGATAGTCACAGATAAGCTCGTCAGCATTCAAACCGACCAGCTTGGCGTAAGAACGAATATAACCACGTGTAAACGTGGCTATTTGTTTGTTTTCGCAACAGTTTTCTTCAAGATCTAAAATAACGGATACACGAAGCCTTAGACGATCAGCCACGTCTTGAGCAGAAAGCCCGATAGCTTCACGGGCTTGCTTTAACACCTGTCCTGGGTGTGCGGACTCAACGTCTAACACTTGCTCTTCGTTTTGTTCAGTATTCATTCGCTAAGTACTGTCTATATTCGTTAGATTCGGGAAATTGTCTGGCCAACACATTGGCATATCGTGTCACTTCATTGGGACGTTCTGCTTTGCTTTCCAACTCAATGAGCGTCAGTAGCGAGTTCGGGCGATAACCATATCGCTTATGAAATTTAAACAAGCGTATTCGTGCATCATTCAATTCGCTGTCTTCAACTTCTAAACGCGCAAGTTGCACAGAAGACAGTGGGCGGTTGGGTTCATGATCAATCGCCTTTCCAAACCATATTTTCGCTTGTTGCCTTTCACCCGCTTTTAATGCACATAGTGCTGCATTCTCAAAGCTACCAGACATTTTGTAATAGTACGGCTGGTCTATTGCCTTCGCAAACGCCCTCTGCGCTTCACTATAACGTTCTTGGCGACACAAAAAGACACCATAATTGTTCTGAACGTCCCCGTTCTTAGGGGAATGGCGCAGTGCAGTAATATATTGCTGCTCGGCTTGGTCAAACTCTTCTACTTTTTCTAAGTAGTGGGCAAAGGAAATCAAGGAACGGTAGTATTTGGGGGCAAATTGCACCGCCATTTCTAGGTTTTGTCTCGCCCGTTCCCATTGACCCGCGTTTAAATAAGCAATACCGAGTGAAATTCTGGATTCAGCAGCCTGAATACTATCAAACTTCACGTTGCTTTGCTTATCCGTTACTGTGACACAGCCTGCTAATAATCCCATCAATAACAGTGTACTAAGCGTCCTTGCCATCATCCCATCCTATCAGTCTATGCGATCAGACTGATTTTACAGGGATTTGCTCCTCTACATTCAGTCTGCTTTGCGTGCGTTTGGTACGGTCGATAACATCACCAACAAGCTGTCCGCATGCCGCATCAATGTCATCACCGCGAGTTTTTCGCACGGTTACCGTGTAATCGTACTGCATCAGTGTTTTCATAAAACGATCGATGCGCGAATTACTCGGCTTCTTGTATGGTGACCCAGGATAAGGGTTAAAAGGAATCAGGTTTATCTTCGCAGGGGTATCTTTTAACAGCTCTGCGAGTTGGCGCGCATGGTCCATATCATCATTGACGTGATCTAGGAGAACATACTCTACAGTCACACGCCCACGGTTAGCATTTGATGATGCAATATAGCGGCGAACCGATTCCAAAAACGTATCAATGTTGTAACGATCATTGATTGGCATGATTTGGCTGCGAAGCTCGTCATTTGGTGCATGAAGAGAAATCGCGAGCGCAACGTCGATTTTGTCTGTCATTTGATCCAAGCCTGACACGACACCCGAAGTCGACACGGTAACGCGACGCTTCGAAAGACCAAAACCCAAATCATCCAGCATGATGTTAAGCGATGGGATCAGGTTTTTCATATTAAGCAAAGGCTCACCCATCCCCATCATCACGACATTCGTGATAGGGCGACGGCCTGTGTCTTTCTCAATACCAATCTCTTTCGCTGCACGCCAAACCTGTCCGATAATTTCAGACACTTTTAGGTTACGGTTAAAGCCTTGCTGTGCGGTTGAGCAAAATTTGCAATCCAACGCACAACCCACTTGAGAAGACACACACAGGGTCGCACGATCTTCATCAGGGATATAAACGGTCTCTACGTCTTGGTTACCCACACGCATTGCCCATTTGATGGTGCCGTCGCTTGAATGCTTAGCTAGCGTCACTTCTGGTGCGCGAATTTCACATTTCGCGTTCAGCTTTTCACGAAGCTTTTTATTGATGTTGTTCATCTGATCGAAGTCATCAACACCAAAGTGGTACATCCACTTCATGATCTGATCAGCACGAAACGCTTTCTCGCCTAACTCATCAGCGAAAAATGCTCGCAGCGCTTGCCGATCAAAATCGAGCAGGTTGATTTTTTCCGTTGTCATCAGATTGCCTCGTGAAACAGGTTAAATACAGGTTGGTATACCCAAACAACCTGAGGATGCAGGATTCAGCGAGCTTGACTGACGTTATGATCAAGGCGTCCCTTTGCCGATGTAGTAACTCTCCATCAAAAAGGGATAACACCGAGCATAGCGTCAGTCAACTCGCCCGAAGGGAGGTCCTCAGCGCGTCCACTTCGTCGTTAAATTCCTGTGAAATAGAATGACTATTCCTACAGGAATTTGCCTCGAATTGAACGCGCTGATGCCCTCTGAAATCGAGCATCTTCAGGTTGCTTGGGTATAGGGGCTTACAGCCTTAAATCAAGGCGCGAAATTGTACAGCCTTTGTGATCCGGATTCCACCTGTTACTTATGTGGCTTTTATTAGTCCAGAATAGAACAAAATAAAAAAAGGGAGCTCCAGCTCCCTTTTTATGTTCAATCACAATGCATTAGGCTTTGCGAGGGCAAATCTCATCACTGGCGAAAAAATAAGCAATTTCGCGTTCGGCAGAGGTTGGGCTGTCAGAGCCGTGTACTGAGTTAAAACGCATGCTCACCGCGTAATCAGCACGCAATGTGCCACATGCTGCTTCTTCAGGGTTAGTTTTACCCATCAACTCACGGTAATTGGCAATCGCATTTTCGCCTTCCAGCACTTGTACCATGACAGGGCCAGACGTCATAAACTCAACCAGATCATCATAGAAAGGCTTGCCTTCATGCTCTGCATAAAAGCCCTGGGCTTTCTCTTTGCTCAGGTGAAGCATTTTTGCTGCGACAACTCGCAGCCCCGCAGCTTCAATACGCTGATAGATAGCGCCAATCAGATTGCGTTCAACGGCGTCGGGCTTCACGATTGAAAAGGTGCGCTCAATAGTCATTCTATCTTCCTTATTATATTTTCAGACAGCAGGTAGAAAACGAGTTATCTGCTTGTAATGTCAAAGGTAGCCTACCAGAGCGCAATGTTAGACCCTACCCCAACATTGCGGAATCGTTAACTGTGTTGATAATTACCAGACACTTTTGTTTGAATTATCGTGAAGATTCATCCATCAAAATACGCGATAGGGTTTTCACGCCCATACCAGTCGCGCCCACGGCCCATTTATCACTGGCCCCTTTGCGGTAAGTACCAGAGCAGTCCAAGTGGACCCAACCGTTTTTATAGTCATCAACAAAGTACGAAAGGAAGGCTGCCGCCGTGCTCGCACCCGGTGAGTATTGGCCTGCACCCACGTTAGCCAGATCAGCAAAGCTTGATGGCAGCATGTTGCGATGGAAATCCGCGACTGGCAATTGCCACATGCCTTCGTTCTCTGCGTTCGCCGCGACAAGGCAACGCTCAGCCAAAGACTGATCAAAGCTAAACAGTGCATGATAATCGTTGCCTAACGCCATTTTCGCTGAGCCTGTGAGGGTGGCACAATCGATTGTCAAAGTCGGGTTAAACTTATTGGCGTAAAGCAGACCATCAGCCAAAACAAGACGCCCTTCTGCATCCGAGTTGAGCACTTCTACCGTCACACCGTTCTTGTAGGTGATGATGTCGCCCAGCTTATAAGCGTTGCTGGAAATCATGTTCTCTGCACAACATAAAATCAGTTTTACACGCTTGTTCAAGCCTTGAGCAATCGCAAGACCTAAACCGCCCGTTGCCATGGCTGCGCCGCCCATGTCTGCCTTCATGGCATCCATGAAACTTGATTGCTTAATGCTGTAACCGCCTGAGTCGAAGGTAATCCCTTTGCCTACGATACAAGCAAATACTTCGGCATCGGCATCGCCCGTTGGGTTGTAGTCCAGTTGAAGCATGGCAGGTTTACGCGCGGAGCCACGGCCAACGGTGTGAACACCTACCCAACCGTGTTCAAGCAAATCCGCACCAGAAACGATTTTGTAAGTCACGTGCTCAGGGCTAGGCGCTTGTGATTTAATGAACTCGCCAGCACGAACTGCTAATTGCTGAGGGCCGACTTCTTCTGCGGTTTCATTGATGATCTGGCAAACCCAGTCAATCGCGGTGATACGATCATTGAGGGCTTTCTGTGATGAGGATTCAAGCTCAGGTGTTTCAAACTCGACACCCGCTTTAGGACCACGTATCCCTTGATAGAATGCCCAAGCAGTTTCAAGGTCCCAGTTGTTACCCACCAAGCTGACTTTACGAATGCCTTGCATTTCAAGCTTACGCGCAGCTTGTTGAACGGGAGAAAGGGTATCCTCCCCTACCGCGTGGACGACCGCACCATCTTGACCAAAAGACACAACAGCATTATTTCCCCAAACCTCTGCCGCTGACTCGGTAGATAACGCAATACGCATTTTTTCTGTCATGCTGAACTCCTTTTTCAACTCGCCTTGCCAATCTCGGGCAACACGTAATGTTATTCTCGACTGATTTTAGTTATACACCCAAACGACCTGAAGATGCTCACATTCAGAGATCGTCAATGCGTTCAATTCGTGGCGAATTTTACGAGGAATAGTCGTTCTATTCCCGTGGAATTTAACGAAGAAGTGGACGAGTTGACTGACGCAGTGCTCTTTGTTGTCACTTTTTGATGGAGATGACTACACCTGTAAAGGGACGTCGCGATCACAATGCCAGTCAAACCCGCTGAATCCTGCATCTTCAGGTTGTCTGGGTATAGAGTACGCCATATATGTGACGTTTTATCAGATAAAACAAAGCGGGCATCCGCCCGCTTCAATATGATCAATGTGCCTTCAATATTCCGCTAACACAAGCGGAATAACCAAAGATTAATCCATTTCATCCATCCAACACAGGATGATCGCCTCTAGGATTTTCTCGTTAGAGTGATTAGGATCATCGGAGAAATCTTCCAGCTCCATCACCCAACGATGCAGATCCGTAAATCGTACCGTTTTAGGGTCAGTATCTGGAAATTTTTCAACAAGCTCTATCGCGATATCGCGAGTATCAATCCATTTTAAGCTCATAGCCCCGGCTCCCTATTTTGAATTAATGGTTCTCAGACGCGTGATTCAAGGTGTAACGAGGAACTTCCACAACCAAGTCTTGTTGCGCGACTTTCGCTTGGCAACCTAAACGAGATTCAGGCTCTAGTCCCCACGCTTTATCCAACATGTCGTCTTCAAGTTCATCGCTTTCGTTCAATGAATCAAAGCCTTCACGAATGATCACGTGACAAGTTGTACACGCACAAGATTTTTCACACGCATGTTCAATTGCAATGCCGTTGCGAAGTGCAACGTCTAATACTGTTTCTCCGGCTTCTGCTTCCAGAACTGCGCCTTCAGGGCAAAGGTCTTGGTGTGGCAGAACAACAATCTTTGGCATGTTTAAACCTCGTCAATGGAATGGCCAGCCAGCGCTTCGCGGATGGATTTATCCATTCGACGCGATGCAAATTCCTGGCTCGCTTTATCTGTATCTTTAATACCTTGATCAATCGCTGCGGCGTTATCACCATTACGCAGCGCGATAAGCGCTTCAATGGCAACGACCAAGGTTTTTTGTTCTTCATCATTCAACAATGTGTCAGCATCAGACTGCATAGCAACGAGCAGCCCTTCAATCACTCGATCTGCTTCGACACGTTGTTCCGCCAAATAGCGGGCATCTTTGTCTTCTTGCGCGTGAGTGAACGATGATTTGATCATGTCCATCACTTCGTCGTCACTCAGGCCATAAGAAGGCTTCACTTGGATCGAAGACTGCACCTCAGTGCTTTTCTCCATCGCCGTGACAGACAACAAGCCATCCGCATCAACTTGATAGGTCACACGCACATGCGCAGCACCTGCCGTCATCGGCGGAATACCTTTCAAGGTGAAGTTGGCTAGCGATCGGCAATCATCAACCATCTCACGCTCGCCTTGCACCACGTGAACCTTCATGCCGGTTTGGCCGTCTTTGAAGGTGGTAAATTCTTGAGCGCGAGCGACAGGAATGGTGGTATTACGTGGAATGATTTTTTCAACCAAACCGCCCATGGTCTCAATGCCGAGCGATAATGGGATAACGTCCAGCAACAGCATCTCACCATCTGGCTTGTTGCCGACCAAAATATCAGCTTGCGTTGCAGCGCCCATGGCAACCACTTTGTCAGGGTCAATGCTGGTCAACGGTGTGCGGTTGAAGAACTCGCCCACTTTCTCGCGAACCAAAGGTACACGTGTTGAACCGCCTACCATGACTACTTCCAACACTTCTTCTGCGCTGACGCCCGCATCTTTCATTGCACGGCGACAAGAAAGTAGGGTTTTCTTCACCAACGCGCCAATCAAATCATCGAACTGCGCGCGGGTGATTGAGCCACTCCAGCCCAGTACTGAAATGTCAGCACTGTCATTACCGCTCAAAGACACTTTGGTCGCGGTTGCAGCATTAAGCAGACGGCGACGGTCATCGCCAGACAAAGTCTCAAAGCCTGCTTGTTCAGCAATCCAATCTGCCACTAAGTGATCGAAATCATCACCACCAAGTGCAGAATCACCGCCCGTCGCCAATACTTCGAACACGCCTTTCGACAAGCGAAGGATAGAAATATCAAACGTACCACCACCCAAGTCATAGACGGCAATGACGCCTTCTTGACCTGAATCCAAGCCGTAAGCAATGGCAGCCGCGGTCGGTTCATTCAACAAGCGAAGCACATTAAGGCCAGCGAGTTTGGCTGCATCCTTGGTACCAGCACGCTGCGCATCATCAAAGTAGGCAGGCACAGTGATCACCACGCCTTCTAGCTCACCACCTAACGCAGCTTCTGCACGCGCATTCACCGTACGCAATATGTCAGCAGACACTTCAATAGGGTTTTTGGTGCCTAAACGCGTTGCAATCAAAGGCAACCCATTTTCAGAGGCGGACAACTGGTAAGGAAGGTGCGGATAACGCGATTGAACGTCAGACAATGAACGTCCCATCATACGCTTGATAGAAATTACGGTGTTGGCACTGTCCGTTTCAGACATTGCCTGCGCTTCGTAGCCGACGCTCACTGCGTCGCCATAGTGAACGACTGACGGGATCAGAGAGCGACCATCTAGGTCGTCTAACGTCGTTGCGGTGCCACTGCGAACAGAGGCCACGAGCGTATTGGTTGTACCTAGGTCAATACCGACCGCGAGCTTGTGCTCATGCGGCGCAGCACTTTGACCCGGTTCTGCAATTTGTAACAGTGCCATGTAGATTC
This sequence comes from Enterovibrio calviensis DSM 14347, assembly GCF_000621165.1. Taxonomy (GTDB): domain Bacteria; phylum Pseudomonadota; class Gammaproteobacteria; order Enterobacterales; family Vibrionaceae; genus Enterovibrio; species Enterovibrio calviensis. The sequence goes on from NZ_JHZA01000012.1 coordinate 126,189, forward strand.
CTGTGCCTGATCGTCTGCTGCTTGTGGGATTACCCCAGCAAACGATCTTCGATTCGTTCGATTTCTAGCTTGAGTTTGACTAAGAATTTGAGTTTGCGCACTGTGACAGCGGCATTAGCCCACTGTTGATCATTGAGTTGCGCTATCAGTTCATTTAACAGGGATTGATGAAGTGTCGATACCTGTTGTTCAAAGTCAAACAACAATACATCCGGCTCATCGCTATCTGCAATATCTTCAAGCTCTTCACGCAGTTCCATTTGCTGCATCAGAAACTCAGGGTCTTGCATTGTCTGCTGTTCATCGCGCAGCTCTAGCCCATTCAAAGAAAGAAGGTACTCGGCACGGCGAACGGGGTCGCTCAGCGTCTGATAGGCATCATTGATTTGCGCCGCTTTCTGAACAGCTAACAGGCGCTCTTGAGAAGAGGCCGTGGCAAATTTGTCCGGGTGAAAACGTCGTTGAAGTTCGCGATACTGCGAAGAAAGAGAGCTACCATCCAGCTCAAACTGAGATGATAGCCCGAATAGTTCGAAATGATTCATGTCATCTCACGTCGTGTTAAACGTTAAAGCTCTCGCCGCAACCACATTCACTGCTTACGTTGGGGTTGTTGAACTGGAAGCCTTCGTTCAAGCCTTCTTTGGCGAAGTCGAGCTCTGTACCCTCAAGGTACAGCATGCTCTTGCTATCAACGATCACTTTCACGCCTTTATGCTCAAACACTTGGTCTTCTTCATTGAGATCGTCTACGAACTCAAGAACGTAAGCCATGCCTGAACAACCAGAGGTTCTTACACCGAGACGAAGCCCGATGCCTTTGCCTCGGTTTTCAAGGAAAGTGCGAACACGTGATGCCGCAGCATCTGTCATAGTAACGGCCATAAATACAACAACCCTTCTTACGTATTAAGCTTCGTGCTTTTTCTTGTAATCGCTAACAGCAGCTTTAATTGCATCTTCCGCTAGGATTGAGCAGTGAACTTTAACCGGAGGCAGTTCTAACTCTTCTGCAATTTCAGCGTTTCGAATCGCTGCCGCTTCGTCTAGTGATTTGCCTTTTACCCACTCAGTAACCAGTGAGCTTGATGCAATCGCTGAACCACAGCCGTAAGTTTTGAACTTCGCATCTTCGATGATGCCTTGCTCATTCACTTTAATTTGAAGCTTCATAACGTCACCACACGCTGGTGCGCCAACCATGCCGCTACCAATGCTTGGATCGTTTTTATCGAATGCACCCACGTTACGTGGATTCTCATAGTGATCGATTACTTTTTCGCTGTAAGCCATGATCTATTCCTCGACATCCTTTAACCGATTAGTGATGTGCCCACTCAACGGTGTTTAAATCAATACCTTCTTTGTACATATCCCAAAGAGGTGACATTTCACGAAGCTTGGTGACTGCTTTCAGTACTTGCTCAATCGCGTGGTCCACTTCTTCTTCAGTGGTAAAACGACCAAATGAGAAACGAATTGAGCTGTGCGCCAACTCATCGTTCAGGCCGAGTGCGCGAAGAACATAAGACGGCTCAAGGCTGGCAGAAGTACATGCAGAGCCAGAAGAAACAGCCAGATCTTTCAGTGCCATCAGCAGTGATTCACCTTCAACGAAGGCAAAGCTCACATTCAAGTTACCCGCTACACGCTGATCCAGATCACCATTCACATAAACAGCTTCTAAATCTTTTACGCCATTAAGGAAACGGTCACGCAATGCCAGTGAGTGAGCTTGGTCTTTTTCCAGCTCTTCTTTTGCGATGCGGAAAGCTTCACCCATACCCACGATTTGGTGAGTTGGAAGCGTACCAGAACGCATACCGCGCTCATGACCACCACCGTGCATTTGTGCTTCTAGGCGAATACGTGGTTTACGGCGAACATACAATGCACCGATACCTTTAGGACCATATGCTTTGTGTGCGCTCATTGATACGAGGTCAACTTTGATCGCTTGCGTGTCGAGTGGCATTTTGCCAACAGATTGCGCAGCATCAACGTGGAAAATCACTTTGCGTTCACGACACAATTCACCGATAGCGGCGATGTCTTGGATAACGCCAATTTCGTTGTTCACGTGCATGATAGAAACCAAAATGGTGTCTTCGCGCATCGCATCAGCGAGCTTGTTCAAGTCAACGATACCGTTTGACTCAGGCTCAAGGTAAGTGACCTCAAAGCCTTCACGCTCTAGCTGACGGCAAGGATCCAAAACCGCTTTATGTTCGGTTTTGCAGGTAATGATGTGCTTACCTTTTTTACCGTAAAAGTGTGCAATCCCTTTGATCGCTAGGTTATCTGATTCAGTCGCTCCAGACGTGAAAACAATCTCACGTGAGTCCGCATTCAGATAATTAGCAATGTGCTCACGAGCAGTATCAACCGCTTCTTCCGCTTGCCAACCAAAACGGTGTGAACGTGATGCTGGGTTACCAAACACGCCGTCTAGCGTTAGGTGTTGCATCATTAATTCGGCAACGCGAGGATCTACCGGGCATGTTGCTGAATAGTCAAAATAAATTGGCAATTTCATTTGTGTCTCCAAGTACTCCGGCACGACTCATTACGAGCGAAAGTTCACACCCATGGTCACTGAGTTTTCACTGCCATTGGAATTTAAACCGTGTCTAACAATAGTGGTTGACTCATGAGTTGAGTCTTGACGCCCCGCGACCTGCTTGACTTCATTGTCTTGCATCAGTTCGCCGAGCGTAATGTCATTTAAAAAGCCGCTAATGCGCGAGCTTAGGTCACGCCATAGCGTGTGTGTCAAGCAGCGTGTTCCGCCTTGGCAATCGCCTTTACCTTGACACTTAGTCGCGTCTACTGATTCATCCACCGCAGCGATCACCATGCCAACTGCAATTTCGTTTGCATCGACACCAAGGCGATAGCCACCACCAGGACCACGTACACTAGATACCAATCCAGCTTTACGTAGACGAGAGAATAGCTGCTCAAGATACGACAAAGAGATCCCTTGACGTTCTGAAATATCAGCAAGAGGCACTGGCCCCATTTCTGAGTGCAGCGCGACGTCAAGCATCGCTGTTACGGCATATCTGCCTTTAGAAGTCAGTCTCATAACATCCTACCTGTGAGCGAGTAATGAAATGAGTTTGACATACCCGACTAAAACGGTCAAGTATTTAACCTAGTAAAACAGTCAAGCTTTTAGCCCTTCATTTTAAAAGGTTATTCTTGCGTCTTTTTGGTGCTTTTATCAACAGCAGAAAGCACACCACGCAAAATGTTCAGCTCCTGACTTTCAGGGCGAGCGCGGTTAAATAGACGACGCAATTTGGTCATCACCAAACCAGGATGTGATTTGTTGATGAACCCAGTTTTATCCAGCACATTTTCAAGGTGCACGTAAAACCGTTCAAGATCTTCCGCCAATGGGTAAGGTTGTTCTTTGACTTCTCCCTGATAGGCTTGGCTATCTAGCCATGCCATTCGCGCTTCATAACATAGCGTTTGAACCGCCATCGCCAAGTTCAGCGAACTGTATTCAGGGTTAGCAGGGATAGCGACATGGAAATGACAAGCTTGAAGTTCTTCATTGGTCAGCCCGGTTCTTTCGCGGCCGAAAACCAATGCAACAGGATGATGTTGAGCTTCCTCAATCGCCTTCTTGCCACACTCTCTTGAGTCCAGCATTGGCCACTCTAAAGTGCGACTTCTTGCGCTAGTGCCAACTACCAAACCGCAATCTGCCACCGCTTCTTCCACCGTATTGACGATGCGAGCATTGTTGGCAATATCGCTTGCACCTGCAGCAAGAGCGATAGCTTGACCATCTACTGTGCAGTCAGGAGAAACCAGCACCATGTTTTTTAGGCCCATCACTTTCATTGCTCGGGCAGCCGAGCCGATGTTGCCAGAATGGGTGGTACCAACCAGTACAATTCGAATATTATCTAACATTTAGCTATCACTGAATTACGTCGAGGAAATCGGCCCAGCCCCCGCGGTACGGGGTTTGAGCATTAAGCCGCGAGATTCTACCACAGTGGTATTTGATTTACCCTTTTTACGCCCACCAACAAAAGCAGATGAACAAAAAATAACCACTTCCCTTTTGCCGTAGCTCTGATATACTCGCCGCCGCTTTCCGTTCTTTAACATCCGTTGGGAAAAATTGTATGCATCCTATGCTAAACATTGCCATTCGCGCTGCGCGAAAGGCTGGCGACTTTATCGCTAAATCTGCTGAAAACCCTGATAACGTAGAAGCCACTCAAAAAGGCACTAATGACTTCGTTACCAATATCGATACTTCTGCAGAGCACATCATTATCGATGTAATCAAGAAATCTTACCCTGACCACAGCATCGTTTCGGAAGAAGCGGGCGCTATCAAGGGTAAAGATGCTGATTACCAATGGATCATCGACCCACTGGATGGCACCACCAACTTCGTAAAAGGCATTCCACACTTTTCTGTGTCTATCGCTTTGCGCATTAAAGGCCGCACTGAAGTTGCGTGTGTTTACGATCCAATTCGCAACGAACTCTTCTCGGCACAACGCGGTTCTGGCGCACAGCTTAACAGCAAGCGTATCCGTGTAAGCAGCCCGAAAGACCTAACTGGCACTGTGCTAGCGACTGGCTTCCCGTACAAAGCAAAACAACACTCTGAAGGCTTTATCAAAGTTATCAGCGCATTGTTTATTGATTGTGCAGATTTCCGTCGTACTGGCTCTGCTGCTCTAGACCTTTGTTATGTTGCAGCTGGCCGCGTTGATGGTTTCTTCGAGCTAGGCTTGAAACCTTGGGACATGGCAGCAGGCGAATTGATCGCTCGTGAAGCTGGCGCACTATGCACCGACTTCTCTGGCGCGACTGATTACATGCAAACCGGCAACATTGTTTCTGCTAGCCCGAAAGTACTGAAAGGTATTTTGGCGAAAATTCGCGACAACGCGAATGAAGCGATGAAGAAATAAGATTCGTTAAGAATCAAAAAACGGCGTCCTTCGGGACGCCGTTTTTGTTTGTGGGGTGGAAAGAGCGAGAGCAAAATCCTGAATACTGAATACTGAATTTCAGGACCTAGGGACTGCTTTTCCTAGGCCCTTATCTTCAGCTCTTTCTATACCTTGTTTTCCCCATAAAAAAATGGAGCCTTTCGGCTCCATTTTTTGTTACGACTGGCTCTAAGGCATCGCGTCGAATTCTTCGCCTTCTTTTTCTACAGGCGGCGGTGGTAGCAAGTGCTCACGGGTTAGACCCAATGTCAGTGCTAATGCCGATGCCACGTAGATAGAAGAGTAAGTACCCACAGTGATACCAATAAGCAGTGCGGCTGCAAATCCATGAATCATTGCCCCGCCCTGCAAGAACAGCGCAATCACCACGAACAAGGTCGTACCCGACGTGATAATGGTACGGCTCAATGTCTGCGAGATAGACTCGTTCATGATATCCGAAGCATCACCCTTACGCATCTTGCGGAAGTTCTCACGCACGCGGTCAAAGACAACGATAGTATCGTTGAGTGAGTATCCGACAACGGTCAACAACGCCGCAACAATGGTCAAATCCAGCTCAATCTGCAAGAAAGAGAAGATGCCCAAAGTAATGATGACGTCATGCGCCAAGGAGGCAACAGCACCGGTTGCCAAACGCCATTCGAAGCGTACTGACACGTAAAGCAAGATACAGATTAACGATGCAATGATCGCCAAACCGCCCGCTTCAGTCAGCTCTTCACCCACGTTTGGACCAACGAACTCAATACGGCGCATTTCCACCGCTTGACCCGTGCCCGTCTTGATAGCGTTCAGGATCTGGTTGCCCAGCATCTCGCCTTTCATGTCATCACGAGGACGCAGGCGAACCATCACGTCACGTGACGTACCAAAGTTCTGCACAATCGCATCACCAAAGCCTTTTTCGGCCAATGATGCACGAATGAGTGGCAAATCTGCTGGTTGTTCAAAACCGACCTCAATCAGCGTACCGCCCGTGAAATCCAAACCCCAATTCAACCATTTGGTCGACAAGGTAAAGATTGACGCAGCAATCATCAACGCCGACAGAATGTATGCTGGCTTGGTTAAGCGCATAAAGTCGAAATAAAAGTTTGGCTTTATCAATTGAAACATTTTAATGCCTCCCTAAATCGACAGTTTATCAACGCGCTTACCACCGTATACCAGGTTAACCAAACAACGGGTCCCGATAATGGCAGTGAACATTGATGTCAAAATACCGATAGACAAAGTCACAGCGAAACCTTTCACTGGGCCTGTACCTACCGCGAACAAAATAATCGCTGTGATCAGCGTGGTAATGTTCGCATCGGCAATGGTGCTGAATGCGTTCGCATAGCCTTGGTGAATCGCTTGTTGTGGGTTTCGCCCATCCAAGATTTCATCACGTATACGTTCGAAGATCAGTACGTTGGCATCAATCGCCATACCGACGGTCAAAACGATACCGGCAATACCTGGAAGCGTCATGGTGGCACCAGGGATCAAAGACATCACACCGATAATCAACACAACGTTAGCCAGTAGGGCAATGTTTGCAAACAGACCGAAACGACGGTAGTAAACAGCAGTAAATAGCATGACCGCAATCAAACCGAACAGACACGCTTTCACGCCCATATCGATATTTTGCTGACCCATTGATGGACCGATCGTACGCTCTTCAACAATAGAGATCGGCGCAATCAGTGCACCTGCACGCAGAAGCAATGCGAGGTTGTGCGCTTCAGGCTGAGAGTCGATACCCGTAATACGGAAGTTACGTCCCAACGCCGTTTGAATGGTCGCTTGGTTGATCACTTCTTCGTGCTTGGTAAGGATAACCTTGCCGTTTGCATCACGTTTACCGCTGTCTTTGTACTCAGCAAAAACCGTTGCCATTAGCTTGCCAACATTGTTTTTACTGAACGCAGACATTTTGCTGCCACCTTCGCTATCTAGCGAGATGTTAACTTGCGGACGGCTGTACTCATCAAAGCTAGAGCTTGCATCAGTGATATGCGAACCACCAAGAATCACACGCTTCTTAACCACCACAGGGCGGCCATCACGCGTTTGCTTGATTTCGCTACCAGGAGGAACACGACCGGCTGCCGCTGCTGCCAAATCTGCGCTGTCATCCACTTCGCGGAATTCTAGCGTTGCAGTTGCACCCAAGATTTCTTTCGCTCGTGCGGTGTCTTGTACGCCAGGTAGCTCAACCACGATACGGCTAGCGCCTTGACGTTGAACAATCGGTTCGGCAACACCCAGTTCGTTAACACGGTTACGCAAAATCGTGATGTTTTGCTCAACCGCATAGTTGCGGATCTCTTGAAGACGCTGCTCAGTGAACTTAGCAGAAACAGCAAAACGAGCACTGTCGGTGGTAAACACCATATCTGGGTGCAGTTTCGAGAGTTCAGACTCAGCTTGATCCATGTCTGCTTCGTTACGGAAGCTAACATCGATGTTGTCATCGGCACCGACACGAATACCGCGATAGCGAAGCTTCGCTTCACGCAGTTCGGTACGGAACGTATCTTCTTGCTGACTGAGGAGCTTTTCCATTGCTGCGTCCATGTCCACTTCCATCAAGAAGTGCACACCACCACGCAAGTCTAGGCCGAGTTTCATCGGGTTAGCACCGATAACTTCTAGCCAAGTTGGGGTTGCAGGGGCGAGGTTAAGCGCAACAACAAGTCCATCATCCTTATAAGCGCCGTTTAACACGTCACGGGCTTCAATCTGCTGGTCAGTGTTTTTGAAACGAACCAGAACGGTGCCGTTTTCTAGAGCAAGAGATTGGTAAGAAATGTCGTCTTTTTCGAGGGTATTTTTGACGGAGTCCAGAGTCGATAGATCAACCGAGGCGCCACGCGCCCCGGAGATTTGAACCGCTGGATCTTCACCGTAGATATTGGGAAGTGCATAGACAGCGCCGATGAGTAACACCAACACCACCATAATGTACTTCCACAAAGGATAACGGTTTAGCACTGCTATGATCCTTTATGGTTATCAGATTACAGCGACTGAATGGTGCCTTTTGGCATAACAGCAGTCACAAAATCCTTTTTGATGGTTACTTCGTTGTTGTCGCTCAGTGCGATAACAATGAAGTCGTTGTCTTCAGAAATCTTAGTGATTTTGCCAACAAGGCCACCACCAGTAAGAACTTCGTCCCCTTTACCCATAGATGCCATCAGGTTCTTGTGTTCTTTAACACGTTTTGCCTGCGGACGGTAAATCATGAAGTAGAAAATAACGGCAAACAGGCCAAGCATAATAAATAGCTGCATACCGCCACCCTGTGGTGCGCCTTCTGCTGCTGCATGAGCTTGTGAAATAAACATTCAGTCACGTCCTCGTATTAATTTGAACATTTTTAGCGATTTTGCCTCTCCGACAACGAATCATCGAAGAGGCAGAACTTCTTAGTCTTCTTTCAGCGGTGGCACTTCACGGCCACGGCGTTCGTAGAATTCTTTCACGAAGGTTTCTAATCTACCTTCGTCGATAGCGTTACGCAAACTCTCCATCAGACGCTGGTAGTAGCGTAGGTTGTGGATGGTGTTAAGACGAGCGCCAAGAATTTCATTACAACGATCAAGGTGATACAAATACGCCTTGCTGTAGTTGCGGCAAGTGTAACAGTCACACTCTGGATCCAGTGCAGTTGTGTCACTTTTATGCTTCGCATTACGGATCTTGATCACACCACCAGTCACAAACAAGTGGCCATTACGTGCATTTCGGGTTGGCATCACGCAGTCGAACATGTCGATACCGCGGCGCACGCCCTCTACCAAGTCTTCTGGTTTGCCCACGCCCATTAGGTAACGTGGCTTATCTTCTGGCAGTTTCGGACAGGTATGCTCCAGTACGCGGTGCATATCTTCTTTTGGCTCACCAACAGCCAAACCACCCACAGCGTACCCATCAAAACCGATATTGGTTAGGCCTTCAACCGACACATCACGCAGGTCTTCATAAACAGAACCTTGAATAATGCCGAACAGCGCGTTTTTGTTGCCCATTTTGTCGAAATGATTACGGCTACGTTGTGCCCAACGCAAGCTCATTTCCATCGACTTCTTGGCTTCATCGTGCGTTGCAGGGTACGGCGTACACTCGTCAAAAATCATCACGATGTCAGAACCCAAATCGTATTGGATTTCCATCGACTTCTCAGCATCCATAAACACGCGATCGCCATTCACTGGGTTACGGAAATGAACACCTTCTTCGGTGATTTTACGGGTTTTACCCAAGCTAAATACTTGGAAACCGCCTGAGTCTGTCAAGATAGGACCTTGCCAGTTCATGAAATCGTGCAAGTCGCCATGCGCACGCATGACTTCTTGACCCGGACGCAGCCACAAGTGGAAGGTGTTGCCCAGAAGGATTTGCGCGCCGGTGTCAGCCACTTCTTCTGGCGTCATGCCTTTCACTGTGCCGTAAGTACCCACAGGCATAAATGCTGGGGTTTCTACCGTACCACGTTCAAAAACTAGACGACCACGACGTGCGCGGCCTTCTTTTTTAATCAGTTCGTATTTCACGATACCTCCGAAATGCCAGATAAACAGTCTGGCGAATATGTGTCCAACACCCATAAAATTGGTATAGCGACACAGAGACAAAACTGGCTGCCAACTTAAAGAGCTGACAGCCAGTCAAAAAATTCTGCTCAATGGCATGGCGACAAAGGGCCATTGTCATTGGTATTCAGCGTCAGCCTGAGATTATACCTCAGTCTGACGTGTCACAAACATCGCATCACCGTAACTAAAGAAGCGATATTCATTATTCACCGCTTCCTGATAGGCATTCATGACATGATCGTAGCCCGCAAAAGAGGATACCAACATGATCAAGGTTGATTCAGGCAGGTGAAAGTTCGTCACCAATGCATCAACAAGCTGCCACTCATAACCTGGGTAGATGAAGATTTTCGTGTCGTTAAAGAAAGGCTTCAGTTCTGTGCCTTCTTGCTTGGCGCTTTGCGCCGCACTTTCCAACGAGCGCACGGACGTTGTACCTACCGCAATCACGCGATTCCCGCGTGCTTTAGCAGCCAACACGGCATCAACAACGTCTTGCGGCACTTCAGCATATTCAGCGTGCATGATGTGATCGTTGATATCGTCAACACGCACTGGCTGAAACGTGCCTGCACCGACGTGCAAGGTCACAAATGCGGTTTCAACGCCTTTTGCTTTCAGTGCTGCAAGCATGTTTTCATCAAAGTGAAGACCTGCTGTTGGTGCTGCTACTGCACCAGGCTTGGCGTTGTACACCGTCTGATAACGCTCTTTATCAGAGTCTTCATCAGGACGGTCAATGTACGGCGGCAATGGCATGTGTCCAACTTGCTCAAGAATATCCAACACGGCTTGCTCGCCGCTGAACCGGATCTCAAACAACGCATCATGGCGTGCCACCATTTCCGCTTCAAACTCATCATTCTCGCCAAGCAGCAATAGGTTGCCAGGTTTAGGGGATTTCGATGAACGCACATGGGCCAGAATAGATTTGTCATCCAGCACACGCTCTACAAGTATTTCAATCTTGCCACCCGACGCTTTTCGGCCATACACACGTGCAGGAATCACTCGGGTGTTGTTAAACACCATCAAGTCACCTGGCTCAACGAGGTCTAATACATCAGTGAATTGTTTGTGGTTCAATTCGCCTGTGTTGCCATTGAGGTGCAACAGGCGGCTCGACGTGCGATCCGGTTGCGGATAACGTGCGATGAGCGAATCTGGTAGGTCAAAATGAAAATCGGATACTTGCATTGAAAAAGCCCCATTCTGCAGCAGCCCGCTAGTATAGGGACACACGCTGCAATATCAAGCGAGATGGCGCTCGCTCGCCAAATTTCTGGTGAGCGAATTTGTCAGAAATTATGAAAATGCGAATCGTCTACGCACAGCGATAACACTGCCCACTAGGAGAGAGAGCCACGCTATGCCTCCTCCACCGACATCCGAAGGTGTATTGGGAGAGGGATAGACAATAGATCCATCTGGGTTTGAGTCATTCGGCGGCGCAGGCGTGGTTCTGTCAGCTCGGGAAAAAACATCACTATCAAAGGTTTCACGAGGGCGCTGATACCCCCCTTCTATTAATGCATTTATCCAATGAAAGTAATGACTGACTTGCGTAAATCCGTCTTCCGTATTTGGGTCGCCGCAACCATTGTATTTATGTCGAAAACTCACGACGCCAATAAGGCGGTAACCTCTGTCGCTATCTCCAGCATGACTTTGATCTTGCCAAACGAGTGGCCCGCCTGAGTCTCCATTGCATATGCCTGCACCTTCACGCTGATTAGCACACACGTAGGCATTGGCCTTAGCGGAGTGATAAACCCCGCCTGTCATCACCCATCGACACTGCCTGTCTTCGACACCATCTAAATAGGTGAATTGCAAATATCGACTTTGATAACCATTGGTTGAAACTCGCCCCCAACCGGAAACCAATAAGTTATGTTGAGCACCTGCAGAGAATTCAAGTTCAGCACTCGCATTCATGCTGGCATCCGCTAAGGCGATTGGCTTTGCATGTTCAGGCAATGTGTCATTGAGGCGCAGCAATGCAATATCTGCTGTGAAATTTGATGGATTGTAGTCAGGATGTATCCATAAGTTAGACGCAACGATAGCCGCCCTTCTATTTGCTGAGTCGTCGACTCCCGCTGTCACATAGACATCCGAAGCACTTAAGCCATCATCGACGCAATGCGCAGCTGTCAGCACATAGCTTGTTTCATCATCTGACGAAACAGACACCAAAGTGCCTCCGCAAAGTGTCCCTTTACTCGTTGTAACAAGCACTTGCCAAGGCACTTCTGCAATGGAAATCGTGGAGCCTTTTACAATGGTCGGCATTTTGTCATTTGCAAAGGCCAAATGACTCCCCGTAACCACCCCAATAAGCGACATACATACACTCAATAATGTCCTTGCCATTGCCACCACCCAAAAATTAGACAACCAATCAATTATTGAGAAAACGTAACAATCAAGGCGGCATTAATCACACGTTAACTGGTCAAAAACTAATCAAGTGATTCATTTATGAATCATTAGTGTCAATTATAAGTACACAGAAGAAGCGAATCGCACCGAATTAGTGCAATTATTGGATGAATTGGCAAAATGAAATGAAGGGGCAATGTACTGAGCGATGTGTTAAGTGGTAGTCAGTTTGTGAAGCAGGGTTTGCTCGCCAACACTTTTGGCGAGCAAGTTTGTCAGGCGTTATGAATAGGAGAAACGTCTACGCGCGGCAATCATGCCCGCAAAGACCAATGATAGCCAGCCGATAGAACCGCCTCCTCCGCCATCCGAAGATGAAGGCACCAAAAGTGCTGGCGGAGTGAAGCCCGATGTTGCCGTAAATATGTTGGAAGACAAACTATCTGACGGCTGAACATAGCCACCATCAATATTGTCACTAATCCAATCAAAATAGTTACTAATCTGAGTGAAACCATCTTCCGATTGCGTGTTTGCACACCCAAGTTCTCTGCTCGAGAAGCTAACGATTCCCACTGCTCGATAACCAAAATCTGCATCACTGGCGAATGAAGGGTCTTGCCATATCAATGCACCGCCCGAATCACCAGAACAAACACCCGTTGTAACCGTTTGATTTGCGCAAATCGTTGCATCTGCTAGAAACTGGCTAAAAACATTATTTGTATAGTTCCAACTACATTGCTGATCAGTAACACCCGTCAATAGCGTACGACGCAGGTAATTAGAAACCGACCCACCAGTTGTTGTTGCCCCCCAGCCAGAAACATAAAGATTATTGCTCTTGCCTGCTGAGAATTCAGCATCCAAGTCTATTTGGCCAGAAGTGCCTAATAAATCAATAGGTTTTGCGTTAGACGGCAGGGATTTAGAAAGGGTAAGAAGAGCGATATCAGCAGTGAAATTAGAGGAATCATAATTGGGGTTTACAACCAGATTGGAAAGAGTAATACCGTTCGATGCGTCTCTGGCATCATCTAAATCATCAATACCAGCATAGACCGTAATATCAGATGAGGAATGGCCTGAAACGCAATGTGCAGCTGTCAGCACATACTCGTCAGCGATTATCAGTCCACCACACACATTTTGATTGGGAGAAACCCCATCATCTATGACTAGAAACACTTGCCATGGTGCTTCGCTAATGGGCGCATAACTTCCCCCAACAATTAATGGTTGTTTGATATCTTCAGCCGCTACTCCTGCAGATCCTCCCAACATCAAAAGTGCCAGCGTTGCATTCCTTTGCCAACTTCTCATTCCTCGTCCCTCGCCAACTTTTTTTATAGTCAGCGGAGACCGTATCTCAACATTGTTTAAAGAAAAAGCGGGCAAACAAGAACATGCGGCTTTTTCTCGACTTTACACCGATAAACCAGAAATGAGTCAATCTATACTTCGAGCCATTCGACGTATTGTTGCATTCATCGCGATCTGGTCCTTTTCAGAATACGTCGTACGAGAACGTGACGACTCGTAGCCATTATCGACAACCACAGCAGAACGCCTAAACCCAGCGCACCTCCGCCACCGCCCCCATCACCCGATGAAGCGGTGACAACTTGAGAGCTATTGCTCGCACAACTGCCCGCTTGGCAACTGCTTATCCAGCTCAGGTAATTTGACACTTGCGTGTAAACATCAGGAAAGGTCGGAGAGGCACATTGGAAGTTAACCCCAAAACTGACTAAACCCACCAGCGTGGCTCCAGCATCAGAATCTGCCGCGCGCGAAGGGTCAAACCACACTAACGGGCCACCCGAATCGCCGTTACATGCACCTCGACCAGATTCTTGCGCGCAAAAATATTTACTTTCATAACCCGCAACATCCGTTATTGTTGTCCCCCAGCTAGACGCACACGCGCTGTCTGAGATCGTCGAGAGTGTGGCTTTTTGAAGGTCGTTGGTCGATGTATTGCGATTGGCATCTATGTACCCCCACCCTGTCAGCAGTAAATCTTGCTGCGATAAATCAGCGGTTGCATCCACTGCCGTTTGCACAGCGATGCTCGCCAACACAACACTTGAAGCATTGCTATGAATAGCCGAAGACAATTTGATTAATGCGATATCGTTGGCCAGCGTGGTTTTGTCATAGCTACTGTGGGCATGAATCGCGTCCACGCTAGATTGGAAAGAGGCGAAATCTGCCCCGTAGATGGTCGCGGTGCCCGTATAGACTGAGACCGAGTTTGCTGAGGCTAATGAGAAATCATCATCGTCTGCGGTATCAAGGCAATGCGCAGCCGTGAGCACCCATTCACTGCCGATCACTACGCCACCACAAAAAAAGTTGCCAATTCTTACAAACGCCTGCCAAGGCGCATCTGAAATGGCAGCATCACTTCCCCCTACCACACGAGGCTCGCGCTCCGCGCCTTGGGCAAAACAAGACAACAGTATGAGTAGCAATAAAGCAAAGTGTTTTCGCATCCCAAAAATCCTCATCACAGTTAAACGTTGATCACGCACTGACATCCGTGTTGCTACTACTGCTGATAGAAAGACAATGAGCCTTCGAAAACATGGTCACGCAAATCTTTGATTCCGGTCACCTTTCATGTGCCTCAATTTGGCTACATTCGACATATACCCTTTGTATTTGTAAGTCTTTAGGAGGTTATATGCTTACCGTCAAAGAAATGATGACACCAGAACCCATTACCTTGTCTTCTAAGCATACGATATATGACGCAAAGTGCCTGATGGATTCAAAACGAATTCGCCACATTCCTATCGTATCGGCAAGCTATGAACTAGAAGGTATAGTGACTCAACGAGACATCCTTGCAGCCCAAAGCTCTAGCCTTGAAAAGTCACTCGGTAGTGATGATCCTATGCTGGCGCCTTTATCGCGTTTCACGAAGCCGTCCTTATTTACCGTCTCGCCGTCAGCATCGTTAAAATCGGCCGCTTTGTTTATGCAGCAACACAAAATCGGGTGTTTGCCTGTCATTCAACATGACCAACTGGTCGGCATTATTACGGACTCTGACTTTATCGCCATTGCTATCAACCTACTTGAAATTCAAGAAGACGCTGAGCCCATGGAGATCGAAGAAGCCGAAGAAGAAATGGCGTAGCCGCACGATTGAGTCGCGACAATGTGGGGATTCTTCGGCATACTCGATCGCTGACACGTCAATGTGCCAAATGGACAGGCGCAGACCAAGCGAGGCCGATTGAATTATCTTGCACACCTCCATGTTGCATCACGTTGCGATAGTCAGTTGATGGGAAATTTGCTGGCAGATTTTGTGAGAGGAAAGCCTGACGGCATTTATTTGCCTGACACCGTCGATGGAATTTATCTGCATCGATTCGTGGATGGTTATATTGATGCTTTGCCGCAAATTAAAACCTGTCGAGCGCTGTTTCCAAAAGCGCTCTACCGCTACAGTGCCATTGCGCTCGATATCTTTTGGGATCACGCGCTGGTCAAACACTGGTCCGCCTTTCATGACGAGCCACTGCACAGTTTTGTAAAAGACGCTGAGACGTCCTGCCAGTTATCGATACAGAAAGAATCCGAAACACTTCCCGATCGCTTCTTGTTTATGTCAGAGAAAATGTGGCGAGAGCAATGGATCCTATCCTATGCGGATATCAACACCCTGCCTTTTGTTCTAGAGCGAATGTCGACACGTAGCCCCAGAATGGCACCTCTGGCTGATACTGCCGCAGTGCTTATCACGCATCAAGATCAACTGCTCGACGCTTTTCCCTCTATCTATCAACAAGTCTTAGATGCGGCTTCAACCTTTACGCGCACACCTAGTTAGCAGCTCCTAGTTAGGACAGTGGCAACGAAGCAAACACAAAAAAAGCGACCCGAAGGTCGCTCAAAGCGTGGATTCTAGGGCTCGATTAATGTGGCCCCTTTAGACTCGTTTTGATAACGCGTGTTGGCAACGCGTCAATTAAAACTGATCTTCTTCGGTAGACCCTGTCAGTGCCGTCACTGACGAGTTACCACCTTGAATCGTATTCGTCATGGTATCGAAGTAACCGGTACCCACTTCTTGCTGGTGCGCCACGAAGGTGTAACCACGCTCGGCAGCCGCAAACTCAGGACGTTGAACTTTCTCAACGTAGTGGCGCATACCTTCACCTTGTGCATAAGCGTGAGCCAATTCGAACATGTTGAACCACATGTTATGAATACCCGCAAGAGTGATGAACTGGTACTTGTAGCCCATGTCTGAAAGCTCTTGCTGGAAACGTGCAATCGTCTCTGAGTCCAGGTTTTTCTCCCAGTTAAACGAAGGCGAACAGTTGTATGCCAGCAGCTGATCTGGGTACTTCGCATGAATTGCTTCCGCGAATTGTCGCGCTTCTTCCAAATCAGGTTTTGCCGTTTCACACCAAATCAAGTCAGCATAAGGTGCGTAAGCAAGGCCACGAGAAATGGCTTGTTCAATGCCAGCACGTACTTTGTAGAAACCTTCTGCGGTGCGCTCACCCACGATGAAATCTTTATCGTACTCATCGCAATCAGAAGTCAGTAGGTCAGCGGCATTCGCATCGGTACGCGCAATCACAAGGGTGGTGGTGCCTGCAACATCGGCAGCAAGACGCGCTGCAACCAGTTTTTGAACGGCTTCTTGGGTAGGAACCAGCACCTTACCGCCCATGTGACCACATTTTTTCACTGATGCTAACTGGTCTTCAAAGTGAACACCTGCCGCACCCGCTTCAATCATTGAACGCATCAGCTCGTAAGCATTCAGTACGCCACCAAAGCCCGCCTCAGCATCGGCAACGATAGGCAAGAAGTAATCTGTGCCTTCTTCTGGCGTGCCGCCTTTCGACCATTGAATTTGGTCAGCACGACGGAAAGAGTTATTGATACGTTTAACCACTGCAGGAACAGAATCCACAGGGTAGAGAGATTGGTCAGGGTACATGCTAGATGCGGTGTTGTTATCAGCAGCCACCTGCCAGCCTGACAAGTAAATCGCTTCAATGCCGGCCTTCGCTTGTTGCACCGCTTGACCACCGGTCAGCGCGCCCAAACAGTTCACATACCCTTTTTTCGCAGAACCGTTGACCAGTTCCCACAACTTATCCGCACCACGCTGAGCAATAGTCTGCTCAGGGACGAAGGAACCACGCAGCGCAACAACTTCCTCTGCCGTATACGTTCGTTTTACATTATTCCAGCGTGGGTTTTCTGCCCAGTCTGCTTTCAGTGCGTCGATTTGCTGCTGTCTTGTCTTCGTCATTGTGATTCCCTCTCTCAATGTGTTCCTAAACTTGGGTTAACTCGTCTTGGGTTTAAACAAAATTTGGGGTCAAAAAGCATTCCGCTCATTAATCCAATAATTCATATCCGGATAAGGTTAAGAAATCGGCCAAATCATCACTGGTGGTCAGCTGCTCCATCATGCTGGCCGCCTGTTCGTATTTCCCTTGATTGAACACGTCTTCGCCTAGCTCGCCTTTAAGCACGGACATTTCTTCCGTTAAACACTCTCTAAAGAACGCTGCCGTGACGGTTTTGCCGTTGCTCAATGTCTTCTCATGCTTAATCCACTGCCATATCGAGGCTCTTGATATTTCTGCTGTGGCCGCATCTTCCATCAGGCCGTAAATGGGCACACAGCCATTACCTGAAATCCATGCCTCGATGTATTGCACCGCCACACGAATGTTATGGCGCATACCCTCTTCCGTTCGATCTCCCTCACAAGGGGCTACCAACTCTGCGGCGGTAATTGGCGCATCTTGCTCACGCGACACATCCAGTTGGTTCTGGCGATCGCCGAGCGCGGCATCAAACACTGCTTTTGCGGTATCCGCCAAACCTGGGTGTGCGACCCATGTGCCGTCATGACCGTTATTTGCTTCCAATGACTTATCTGTCTGAATTTTGTCGAGCACCCAAGCGTTTTTCTCAGGGTCTTTCGATGGGATGAATGCCGCCATTCCGCCCATCGCCATCGCACCGCGACGGTGACACGTTCTCACTAACAATCGTGAATACGCGTTCAAAAACGGTTTTTCCATGGTCACGGCTTGACGGTCAGGCAACACGCGGTCAGGGTGATTTTTGAACGTTTTGATGTAACTGAAGATGTAATCCCAGCGTCCACAGTTCAGCGCCACGATGTGGTCTTTCAAGTTGAACAAGATTTCGTCCATCTCAAACACTGCTGGCAAGGTTTCAATCAACACCGTTGCTTTAATGGTGCCGCGTGGCTGATTGAAGTGATCTTCTGTGAAACAGAAAACATCATTCCACCATGCTGCTTCTTGGTGTGCTTGCAGCTTAGGCAGATAGAAATAAGGACCAGAGCCACTCTCAAGCAGCGCTTTGTGGTTTCGGTAGAAATACAAGCCAAAGTCAAAAAGCGCACCGGGAATAGGCTGACCGTTCAACAGAACGTGCTTTTCTTTCAGATGAAGCCCACGAACGCGACAGATAAGCACAGCAGGATCGTCGTTTAGTGCGTATTGCTTGCCGTTA
The DNA here is from genome assembly GCF_000621165.1 of Enterovibrio calviensis DSM 14347. Lineage (GTDB taxonomy): Bacteria > Pseudomonadota > Gammaproteobacteria > Enterobacterales > Vibrionaceae > Enterovibrio > Enterovibrio calviensis. The sequence continues at coordinate 144,694 of NZ_JHZA01000012.1, forward strand.
ACGGGGTTTTCATAAGAGATAGTACGATTGATGGCATCGGTTAAATTGCGCTGACCATCAAGCACTGGCCCCCACGCTGGCGAAAATGAATCTTCAAAATCCGCCATGAAGACTTTCACATTGGCGTTCAGAGCGTTAATTACCATTTTGCGCTCAGGTGGCCCAGTGATCTCTAAACGGCGATCTTGTAAATCGTTTGGAATGCCACGAATTTTCCATGAATCTTCACGGATATTGGCAGTGTCGCTCAGGAAGTCAGGTAACTCCCCAGCATCAAATTTTTCTTGGCGTGCCACTCGGGCAGAAAGCAATGCAGGTACACGGTCTGCAAATCGCACGGCCAACATGTGGATGAATGAAAGCGCGTCATCGGTAAGAACATCTGATTCTTTGTCCGTGATCGGCGGAACGAATGATAGTTCCTGAGAAGCTTGCTGTGCGTGTGAATCCATAAATCGCCCTCCAATTCCATTTGTAACTAAATCACAACAATGTCAATTAACGCCTCACTGCTTCAATTGCTGCCATGTCGCCGAAACACGTCTTTAAGCTGACGTATTTAACGCGACACGTCAACACCACCAGCGGCATTAGACTTAAGTATAAAATGAGTAATATTGATAAATAACAATAATTTATGAACAAATAGAGTTTTAACTCAAAACACCAAATTAAAACAATTCTCAGATTCTTCTTCCGTTTGTGATCATTTCATCCTTTAGTGCCATTTTTGTAACCACTTACGAAATAAAATTACCAAACGACAACTATCGCAACCCAACAAAAAAGCCTGTTTTAAACGTAGCAGCAGAACCAAGAGTTTGCATAAATTCTTTTTATAACAAAAAGTTAACAATGAAGGGCGGATATCTACGCTAACAATGCTTGGCGATAAGCGCTTAATAATCATAAAAAAATATGTCTTGATATCGACAGAATTTAATTTCAGAAACGCCACGGAGTTACCACCCTGAAATCAGAGTGATCATCTGGAAAGTAAAAGTAGAACCAAACAATCAACCAAAGTTGAGATGAAATGCAATAAGAGGTAAAGAATCTAGAAAAAGGAGAGGTAATTTCATCGTTTTAAGCCAAATAACGTATGGCTAACAAATCGGTTCATCCTGTAGCCAACCGACAAATCCTTGTCAGTTGGCATATAAAGGAGGGCCATTACAGCAAGGTTTTGACCAGATCAGCCAATGCTTCGAACGTGGCTTTTCGGCTCGACGTGGGACGCCACACCAAGCCAATATCGCGATACGCTTTGCGGCCTGGCGGTTCCACGATCACGAGATCAAGGTTATCCAACAAACCGTGTTTAATCGCCATTTGCGGAATAAACGTCGACCCCAAGCCATTGGCGACCATTTGCACCAAGGTATGCAGACTGGTTGCTGAGAACGGGTTAATTTTCGCGGTTGATGTTAGTTGGCAGGCTGACACCGCATGATCGGTCAAGCAGTGTTCACGTTCGAGCAAGAAAACAGACTCGTCGGGCAAATCGGCATAACGAATAGGCACATTCACTTTATCCGCTTGTGATTTGCTCAATACCATCTTGAATGAATCAGCCCCCACAACACGGCTTTCCATCCCGCCGATATCGACGGGCAGCGCCAATATCAGCACATCCATTTCTCCGCTCTTTAAGGCTGCGAGTAAATTGACGGTGGTGTCTTCACGCAACAGCAAATCAAGCTCGGGAAAATGCTGGTTTACCGCGCACACCAAATCACACAGTAAAAACGGCGCGATTGTCGGAATACATCCCACCCGAAGCTTGCCCTGCATCGGGCTTTCTTTAACCTGAGTCAGCTCCATCAGATCTTGGCTACGCGCCAAAATCTCTCGGCTGCGCACAACAACGTCTTCGCCGATACCCGAAAAAACCAGCGTTTTGTTATCGCGCTCAATAAGCTGAGTACCAATCAGATCTTCTAAGTTCTGAATACCGGAACTTAGTGTAGACTGACTAACGAAACATTGTTTGGCCGCCTCACCAAAGTGACGCGTCTCATGCAGTGTCACGAGATAATGGAGCTGTTTGAGAGAAGGGAATTTTGTCATCGATTTTTCCGATTGCAATAATCTATTAAATTCGCTTTTTCCAATCTAACAGTTCCACTATAGTTTGTCCCGTTCATAGATGAATTAAGGCGTTAACGCCTGACAACACACAATTTAGGAGCTGAGAAATGGTACTAGTAGGCCGTCAAGCCCCAGATTTTACTGCAGCAGCAGTACTGGGCAATGGTGAAATCGTAGATAACTTCAATCTGAAAGCGTTCACCAAAGGTAAGAAAACGGTTCTTTTCTTCTACCCATTGGATTTCACTTTCGTATGTCCTTCTGAGCTGATCGCTTTTGACAAGCGCCACGCTGACTTCCAAGCGAAAGGCGTTGAAGTTATCGGTGTTTCAATCGATTCTCAATTCTCTCACAACGCATGGCGTAACACTGCTGTTGAAGACGGCGGTATCGGCCAAGTTAAATACCCATTGGTTGCTGACGTTAAGCACGAAATCTGTAAAGCATACGACGTTGAGCACCCAGAAGCTGGTGTTGCATTCCGTGGTTCTTTCCTGATTGACGAAGACGGTCTTGTACGTCACCAAGTGGTTAACGACCTGCCACTAGGCCGTAACATCGACGAGATGCTACGCATGGTTGACGCACTAAACTTCCACCAGAAAAACGGTGAAGTTTGCCCAGCACAATGGGAAGAAGGCAAAGCAGGTATGGACGCATCACCTAAAGGTGTAGCAGCGTTCCTGTCTGAGCACTCTGACGACCTGTAATATTTTTGGCTAACTGTTTCACGCAGTTTCCCCCTAACGCGTAAGCGTAAGCGTAAAGCCAAAGTCAGCATATAAAAACGAGGCCCGGACCACCGGGCCCTTTTTTTACCTAAATTTTACACCCTACCCGCTTCTCTTTCTTCGCTAACTCCATGATGATGTTCGCAGTCTTTTATTGAGGAATGCGTAATGTCTGTATTGATCGAAGTCTGTATCGATAGCCTTGAATCTCTTCCTATTGCACAAACCGCGGGCGCTGGCCGTATTGAGCTTTGCAGCTCATTGGCTACTGGCGGGCTAACCGCAAGCGCTGGCTACATGAAGCAAGCCGCTCGTGTTGCCACCATTCCTGTTTACGCGATCATTCGTCCGCGCGAAGGCGATTTTCTGTATTCAAGCCATGATGTCGACATCATGCTCGAAGACATACACACCGCAAAAAATGCCGGATTGAACGGTGTGGTTATCGGCGCACTGGCCGCTGACGGAAAAATCGATGAAGTCGCCGTAAAAGCGATGATCAGTGCCGCGTCCGGTATGGGTATCACCTTCCATCGTGCCATTGATCACTGCGTGGCCCCTTTTGATGCGCTTGAGTTTCTCATGTCCCACAACGTAGAGCGTGTGCTGACCTCCGGCCTTGCCAAGCGTGCCGATGAGAGTATTCAGACACTGAAAGACATGGTTCAGCTGACCCAAGGTCGACTCAGCATCATGCCGGGGGCTGGAGTTTCACCCGAAAATGCAAAACGCATTATCACGGAAACAGGCGCGACTGAAATTCACCTGTCAGGCAAAACCACGCGCGCATCATTGATGACCTATCGCAATGAAAAAGCCACCATGGGCAACGGCGAAAGCGACTTCGATATCACCGTGACTAGCCCTGACATCATCCAACAAACCGTGTTGGCGCTGAAATAGCCCGACAATATCTCGCTGAACAAGCACATTGATGTTGTTGGCTATAAGACAAACTCGCACTTTTCCAGACGGGGGATTGCAATGATCCCCCATCCTTCTTAGGGTGAGAAACGCCTGTTCGTTGTGCACATATCGCGAACAGGCATTCCCGCAGACAAGGAGCAGTGGCAAATGGCGAGTGCAGATACCCCAAAACATCCCCAGAAAAAACGTAAGCTGAGTAAAGAGGCCTACGAGCATAAGCTCGAGCACCTTCAAACCGAACTTGTTAAGCTTCAAGAGTGGGTGAAACAAGAAGGGTTAAAAGTCGTCGTGGTGTTTGAAGGGCGAGATGCCGCAGGGAAAGGCGGCGTGATCAAACGCATTACCGAAAAGCTCAACCCACGAGTCTGCCGTATTGTCGCTCTTGATAAACCCAGCGAGCGTGAACGCAGCCAATGGTATTTCCAACGCTATGTTTCCCACCTGCCCGGTGCGGGCGAAATCGTGCTGTTCGATCGCAGTTGGTATAACCGAGCGGGCGTTGAAAAAGTGATGGGCTTTTGCAGTGATGATGAATATGAAGAATTCTTCCGCACCTGCCCCGAATTCGAACGCATGCTGCAACGCTCAGGCATCATTTTGCTGAAGTACTGGTTTTCGGTTTCCGATGAAGAGCAAGAAAAGCGCTTCCAAGAACGTATCGACACGCCTATCAAGCGCTGGAAATTCAGCCTAATGGATTTGGAGTCTCGCAGCCGTTGGGTCGCCTATAGTGAAGCTAAAGATCGCATGTTTGCCCACACAGACACCAAAGAGTCACCTTGGTGGGTGGTAAATGCAGACAACAAAAAACGCGCCCGTCTTAACTGTATTTCTCACCTGCTCTCTAGCATCCCTTATGAGAACATTCAGTACGATGACATTGAGCTGCCTGAGATAAGCAAAGAAGGTTATGTACGTGTCCCGTTAGAAAGCCAAAGCTTCGTGCCCGACATCGCCTCTGACATGACCGAAAACAACGAATGAGAAACAGCAAATAGCCGTGTCTAGACAACAACTTGGGTAGCGTTATGCTGCCCTTTTTGTCCCGTGTGATTTCTTGCGCGCCGTTCCATCCCCCATCAATTCTATGTGCCATTTTGTGCGATTGCTTCAAATGCCAGAATGTGACACACGTCAAATTATTCATTGCGTTGTATATTCCGCAAAAAACCACTAATAACGAAGTAAAGTCATGAATAAGAAGTATATTGCCTACCTGATCTCAGCCATGACTGCTGGATTAAGCAGCTCTTTTGCGCTTGCCACTGCGATGACACCCGCGACAGCCTCAGACACCGTCTATTTCAGCCAAAAATCACTCCCTTCCGACACTCAAGGGACGCTCGCGGGCACTGTTAGCCTCGCGCAAAGTGTCATCATGCCGACCATCAATCACATTGACGGTGATCGCCAGCCTCATTTGGTGTCATTGCGCAAAGCGCTAGTGATCTTTGAACCTAGCGACACGAATGCCATCAGCGGCAATGCTGTTTCGGTATTGGTGAAAGACAGCCAAGGCAATCAAGTTCATCACGCGACCTTAAAAGCCCCAGCAGAACAACCAAAGCCGGCAGGTCAAATTGAAACAGACGTCACCATCGTAGTGCCAGATTCCTACGCACACACAATAAGCAGCAATAACACCATCGGCAGCATTGCGGGCGAGCAAGGACAAACCACCTTCAAATCCCTGATCGCCGAGCACGATTCCATTCACGTTGCCACCAGCGACGGTAACTTTGCTTACGAATTCATTCTGCCAGAAGGCGCTGAATTCACGGGCAGCATCGTCACCTTCTCCTCGCAGGCAGGCTACAACTCAACCATTCGTTATTCTCACGGCGTTGACACGTTAAGCAATGGCAACAGCATCACTTATAACAACGTCGATGGACTTTGGTACGCACAGTCTGACGTTGATTATGGCAAGCTTGCCTACAGCGACAACGCGTATACCACGGTACTGCCTGCTGAAGTGATTAAGCCGGGTTTTAGCCTAACGTTTGCTACTGGCAGCAGCGAAGGCATCGTTGAAGGCATTCAGGTTGGTGCGAGCACCACATTGATTCTTAACACCGTCGATGTGGGGTTACTGACACCACCACGCGGTGAATTCCAATTCATGGAAGATAAGAAGCTACATCGCGACTACTTCCAATCCCTGCAAATCAGCAAGCTGATTGTGAACCCCTACGCGCCCATCCACCTTGAAGAAATCATGCTGCCGGATGGTCGCCTACTGGTTGATGTCGACCCGAGTGAAGCCGATGGCTACGGCAGTGACTCTCACTATCGCATTGCGCGTGAGCTTATCTCTGCGGGCATCAACAGCGCCAACTATGGCGTAAACAGTTCATACGTGCGCGACCACGCAGCATGGAACTTCAGTGCGCCTTATCACGCTGCGCAAATCACAGTAAACAACTCGATCGGCAAATATAGCAATGGGCTGATTGCGCACGGCCTGCTGGGATCGTATGCGGGTGTGGCATCCGTTGTCAGCTCAACAGGCAATGAATTCAGCCACGAAGTTGGCCATGAATTGGGCGCGGGCATTGGCTCGGTTCACCCTGAAGCGCACTATTTGGGCGGCTTCAAAGGTTCAGTGCACAACAGCTCAACCAAAATCAACTCAACGTGGGGCTGGGATCTGTTTGAAAATACCTTCCTGCCGAACCTGAGCAAAGCGCGAAACAACGGCGCATCGTGTTATGAAGGACAATGCGCAGACCCATTCGAAGGCCACAGCTTTGGCTGGGGAACCATGGCTGGCGGTTGGCCGCTACACCCTGCTGCCAACGCCTACACGCTGCATACCCCGTATGAACTGAATGTGTTTCAGGCCCTATTGGAAAGCAAAGCCAATTTCGACGCTACGTCTCCAACCGGTTTCAGCAAGTGGGATCCAGAAAGCCTCACTATGGCACCGTGGGCAAATACTCTCACCGACGATTTGGCCTTTAACATTGTTGTCGTCAGCGGTAACAACGAGCTGAATGACTTCGATGAAAACAGCCGTCAATTCCATGAGCTGTTTGCCACCGCAGACGCAGTGCGACTCAACACGGGCAATGGCCATTGGGCGAGAGATTTCTACTTACCGGAAGATGAAAGCTTCGAAGGCAAAGTGGCGGTGTTCCGTTCTACCGCAGGCTACAACTCACACATCCACTTCGGTGACACGTCTCTGCTGCTCATCGATGGTAAGCAACATGCTTTCCGTTTCGAGGCAGGCCAATGGAACCAAGTCGATAGCAACATCATTGACGGTACCATTGATCGTGTTCCACACGAGCAAGGCGTTGCTGTGACAACAATTGTTGGCTATTACGACCCACAGAACATCTTGCCAAGTTACTTCTACCCCGCACTGAACGGCGCATACGGCGCAGTGTATGAAGACAACTTCACGCCTTCATCTTGTCAGCTTAATGTTCAGACTCACAACGATGGCACACTCACCTTTAACTTACATAACCGTCGCTTAAACGATGGCTTGATGAACCGATTCCACGTCAACGTGGCAACCGACAGTCAGCCGTATCGCGCCGAGCTTTACTGTGACAACACCTTACTCGACAGCATGACGATCACCCCGCCAACCACAGAGCTAAAAGCCAGCACCGTGACCACCGAACTTGGCGAAGCACCGACCATTCATGGCGCGGATAACATCACGCTGCAACTTAATGACCGCTTTGATCCGCTTGCAGGTGTGAGTGCTCATGACGTTGAAGATGGCGAGATCACCGCGAACATTACGATGTCAGGCGCAGTGAATACTGAACAAGCGGGTTTGTATGTGCTGACGTATACCGTTATCGACAGTAACGCACAGCAGACGAGCGTTGAGCGCGTTATCACCGTAGAAGCCAATGACGTCTGCACCGCGGATTGGCGCAAACAGGCGATTTACCTGAGTGGCGATCGCGTCGCGCATCAAGGTGTTGTGTGGCAAGCAGGATGGTGGACACAAGGTGAAGAGCCGGGAACAACGGGCGAATGGGGCGTGTGGAAGAAAGCGTCTGAGGATGTTTGCACAACGCCAGATCCTGAGCCAGAAGTGACACCACCACCGCCAGGCGAATACCCAGCCTATCAAGCGGGTTTCGCTTACCAAGCCGGTGACATGGTTGTCGGCGCGGATAACGCATTATACCAATGCAAACCGTGGCCGAATTCAGGCTGGTGCTCAAACGCCAGCTACGCGCCGGGCGTTTCTGCCTTCTGGCAAGATGCGTGGACTAAGCGCTAAAAAATAGCGCTAACCACTAGCCCAAACGAATACCAAGATAAATACCAAGACGATAACAAAAAAAGCGGTGATTTCTCACCGCTTTTTCATTGTGACTGTCGCCAGTTCAGATCTCATCTGAATCCATGAACCCCATGAACCCCATGGATTCAAATGAGATCAAATTCAATCAACAGAAAACGTTAATCTGTTTTACGTTGTGGATTCACTTTACCGCCCGTCACAGGGTCGGATTTGCCTTCCGCTTTCATGCGCTCTGCACGGCGGCGGCGAATTTCTTTCGGATCAGCCACCAGTGGGCGATAAATCTCAATGCGATCGCCATCGTGAACCAAAGCATCAAGCTTGACCAAGCGGCTAAACACGCCCACTTTATTCGTTTTCAGGTCAATCTCTGGGTAGGCGTCTAACACCCCAGAATGGCGGATGATGTCTTCCACATGCATATCTGGCGTAACAATCGCCTTAAACACACGCTGCTCATCAGGCAAGGCATACATCACTTCAATATGCAGCAATTTACCCTCACTCATACACTTCTCGCGCCCTTTGCGTAAATGCTTTTACCATGTTCAACGTTAACTCGTTAAACACCTTGCCGAATGCCATCTCCACCAAACCGTTGGTGAACTCAAAATCTAGATTTAGCTCGATTTTGCACGCATCCACATCCAGCGACGTAAAATGCCAGCCGCCCACCAATTTACGGAACGGACCATCGATCAGCTCCATCTTAATGGCCTGCCCATTCACAAGCTCATTGCGAGTGGTAAACGTTTTGCGGATGCCCGCTTTCGCCACATCCACCGACGCTGTCATCGCAATGTCACTGGCTTCTAACACACGTGAACCGGAGCAACCAGGCAAGAATGCCGGGTAGGCTTCAACATCATTCACTAACTTAAACATCTGCTCTGCACTAAACGGCACGAGTGCAGAACGGGTAATACGCGGCATACCAACTCCTCTACGTCGATGCCAACATCATATCATTGGACCTTAATATTACCCAAACGTCTTCAAAAGGCAGGAAATCACCCATGATAGATACCCCGAAACGACCCGAAACGTGAACACAGCGGGCGAGATCCCAAAAATCCTGCAAAAACTATATCGCCCTTCCCTACCACTACGTATAATGCAGCCATTATGGTAAAGAAAAATTCAAAGAATAAAGCGGGCAGCAATACAATTGCGCAGAACCGCCAAGCTCGCCACGAGTACTTCATCGAAGACGATGTAGAAGTCGGGCTTGAGCTACAAGGATGGGAAGTGAAAGCCCTCCGTGCAGGCAAGGTCAATATCACGGAGAGCTATGTGTTCTTCCGCGATGGCGAAGCTTTCATGTCCGGTGCGACAATCACGCCACTTAACGTTGCTTCTACTCACGTAGTTGCAGACCCAACACGTGTGCGAAAACTGCTGCTTAAGCGTCGTGAACTCGACACCTTAATCGGCAAAGTGAACCGCGAAGGTTACACGGTGATCGCACTGTCTATGTACTGGAAACAGTCATGGGCTAAACTTAAGATTGGTCTGGCGAAAGGTAAAAAGCTTAATGACAAACGCGATGCATCGAAAGAACGCGATTGGCAGCGCGATAAAGCGCGTATCATGAAGTCCTCAGCCAGATAATCGTTGACGCAGCAGAGCTTTATGCTAGTATCTGCGACATAATTCCGGGGCTGATTCAGGATTCGACAGGATCAAGAAGGCTCGTGGAGCATGCCGAGGGGCGGTTTGCCTCGTAAAAAGCCGCAAAAAAATAGTCGCAAACGACGAAAACTACGCACTAGCAGCTTAATAACCTGCTAGCGCACTTCTACCCTAGCTTCCGCTTGTAAGACGGGGAATCATAGAAGTTCAAACCCAAACGAGATAGCGAGGGATGCTTTGACTAGAGAGCTGAACCGCGAAATAGAATTCTGGTATGTCTTTTTGTAGCGTGTCTATTCGCAGCACACTGACGAGAACAAAGATAGACTAAGCATGTAGCGCCATTAGTTAGACTGATTTTGGACGCGGGTTCAACTCCCGCCAGCTCCACCAAACGTTTGGAAAGGACTTGTAGATCAATGATTTACAAGTCCTTTTTGTATCTACAAGGTTTATGTGATCCACAAAGTGCTGCACAATGTGATCCACATATGACAAATGCCACCTATCTAACAACCCGAAATAATACCTACTACTTCAAAAAACGTATCCCTTCTGATCTACGCTGTATCTTTAATAAATCACACTTCTATACGTCATTAAAAACAACAAAATGGGCAACAGCCCTTTGCATGTCATCATCACTTGTAAGTCAAACAGACTTACTTTTTTCAAATACAAGAAAGAAGATGAATACAATGACGAATGAAGATCTAACTGAAACCATCTATGCAATTATGCATGGTACAAAGCCTAAAACAATAAACCCAAATACAAATGAATGGATATCAGTGCGTCTTATCAATCATCCAGACGGAACTACAGAACAAGTAACAGAAGTTCACCATGAAGGACAAACAAGTGAAGAAATAGCAGCGGATCACTGTTCACTTGAAATATTAACTGCACAACAAGCCCCTACTTCTACATCAACATCCCTAAAAGAACCAATTAACACATTATCTGACGTAGTAGAACGCTTTATGGCATCCAAAACTGCATCAGGAACAGTTCAAGACAAAGGACTGGAAGCAAATAAAGCACATTTAACCTTACTTCTAGACTTCTTTGGTGCAGATACAAGTATCCGCACTATCCGACTTGAACAAGCAGAAGAATTTCGTAATTTACTATTAAAACTTCCACCTAATCGTTCAAAAAACAAGAAGTTAAAAGGTAAATCGTTATCTGAAATAGTAGATATGAATTTGAAACCACAAGCGATAGCGACTGTTAAAGGGACTATTCAAAAGTGTTCAACGTTTTTCCAATGGGCAACAAAAGCAGACTACGTAGATCAGAACTACTTCTACAAGATGCCAATGCCAAAAGATAACCGTAAAGAAAGCGAACAACGTGATCGTTGGTACAAAGAAGATCTACATAAACTGTTCAGTATGCCGATCTGGTCAGAACATAAGAATATTAAACATGCCTATTACTATTGGTTGCCCTTGTTATCCTTATATACAGGCGCACGTTTAAATGAACTTGCCCAAATGAAACCAGATAACGTTATACATGCAGATAATATTCAATGCTTTCAAATCACAGATGAAGATGAAGGTCAGAAACTGAAAAACACCAGTTCTAAACGTCTAATTCCAGTGCATCCACACCTAATTGAACTTGGTTTTGATGAATACCTAAAACAACGGCAAGGTAAAGAATGGTTATTTGATGGTTTACTTACAAATAATGGTGATTTACCACGTGATGGCTTTTCACATAACGCTTCAAAGTGGTTCAACCGCTTACGTAAGCAGAATAACCTTTCACATGTAGACTTCCATAGTTTCAGACATACTGTTGCTGATGAATTAAAGCAAAATCAAGTACCAGCACAACAAGCGTCTTCATTACTTGGGCATAAAGATCAGACAATTACATATGCACGTTATGGTAAAGATCTGAATATTCGATTAATGAATAAAACCGTTCAAGTATTAGATTTCACAGACGTATTGAAGAACGTAAAGCCTTGGCAGTAAGGCTTGATAGCAATCACATCCGAATTAAATGAAACTGGTATAGTATCCCGATAATGATAATCGGGATAACTTGATGTTTAAGAACATAAAATCAATAAAGAACTTCGGTATCTTCAAAGATACCAAGACTAATGCAGGTCAACCATTCCTTCAGTTTAACCTGTTCTATGGCTTCAACTATTCAGGTAAAACTACACTATCACGAATCTTCAGAGCCATGCAGCAAGGACATCTTCACGAAGACTTTGCAGGTGCAACTTTTACTGTTGAGCGTCATGAAGGTACATCAGTATCAAGTGCTGCGTTAACCCCTATCACAAACCTTCGTGTCTTTAATTCCGATTACATCAAGGACAACGTTAACTTTATCGATTCAAGTGTGAACCCAGTGCTGATAGTTGGTGAACCTAATATTGAATTGGAAACGGAGTTAAAGCGCATAGAAGACGTTGATATTCCAGCCAAAGAATTGGAACGCGATCAGCATAAAAAGTCAGCCGACGATAAACAGGCTGAAAAAGATAACCGACTGAAAACGGTTGGTCAGGTGGTCAGCGCCTTGAACGTATTAGGCGGTTCTACTTTCACCCGCACAGGCGTTACCCCTTTGTTGACGCAAGTTACTGCGAAAGACTTAAAGACATGTGCAGAACTTGATCAACTGATGGACACTGCACGTTCTAAACAGGCCGATACAGTAAATCTTGCTTCAATAAAAATCCCTGATATAACTGTTTTATTAGAACAAATAGAATCGGTTCTGGCGGAATCTGTAACCCGTACAACTATCGAAGAACTTGAAGCCAATGCAGTTCTTCGTAAATGGGTTGAGGATGGTCTGAAGCATCATCACGAACCAGAGGTATGCCAGTTCTGTAAGAACCCATTAACTGCTGATCGCCTTGATGAGCTAAATGGCTACTTTTCAGATACATACAAAAACTTATCTACAAAAATCAACGCCGCTATAAAGCAAGTTCAAGGCATTTCACTATCGCATTCTATTCCGAAAGCAACCAATCTATATGCGGATTTACAGCAAGGCTATGATGCCCTTAGTGATCAAATTCAGCCATTAGATGAACAAGTCGAAGGTGTTAAGAATTCACTTCTTAAAGCCTTGGAAGATAAGCGTGAACGAATGGAAGAAATTGTTCCATTTTCACCTTCTGATTATCCTATGCCTGATGCATTAGAATTAGTGCAATTGTTCAATACGCCAATAAACGAGCACAACCGTCGTTCATTACAGCATGGAGCCGAACAGACCAAGGCACGTGATGCGATTAAACGTCACTATGCTTATGCTGAAACTACTGAATACGACCATCCAGAAGCGACGATACAGGTTAAAGCGTTCAAAGATGAACACCAAGCCACCTTGACTGAAATTATCCGCTTGAATACCCGAATAAGGGAAATCAAGGCTGAACTTCGTAATGTTAAGCAAGGGGCTGATAATCTGAATGATAACCTTCGGTTGTATTTCGGTAAGACTGATATTGAAATCCAACCTATCGGTGAAACCTACCAGTTCGTGCGTGAAGGACGACCAGCGAAACACTTATCTGATGGTGAACGAACGGCTATAGCATTTGCATATTTCATCACAGAACTGGAAGATGAATCCTTGAAGGGCACGAAGCCGATTGTGTACTTGGATGACCCGATCTGTAGTCTTGATTCAAACCACATCTATAATGTACTTGGGATTATTAAAGATAAGTTGAATCATGACAAAGTTGAGCAGTTGTTTATATCAACGCATAACTTCGAATTCTTCAACTTGGTGAAGACATGGTTCAGTTATTACCAAAGAAAGCCACGACGTGCCCAGTTCTACTTAGTCAACCGTAAGGTAGATCAGTCAAGCATTTGTGAATTGCCTGAATTACTGCTGAATTATAAGTCAGAATACGCCTATCTAATCAGTAAGATTAAAGAAGCAATACAACATCCAGAGCAGTTTGATGCAATCAGTGTTCAAGCCTATATTCGTAAGATATTGGAAGTCTATTTTTCATTCAGATTTAATCTGTCTGAATTCAAGAAACAGGGACAAGATTTTATAGCCCCAAATTTCTTAAAAGGTATCGAAGGTGCAGAGGTTAAATCCAGTACCCTTTACGAATACATGAATGAGAAGTGTCACGCGAAGTCGATAGTACAAGGTTTAGAATTACCAGAAGCGGTTCAACCACAGTTAGTCCATATCTGGGATATCATTGGCGAAGCCATTAGAACGAACGATAAGCCACACTACGACGCTTATTACGCTTAACCCTGAACAATGTATTACTTCCCCTTATAAGCCACTGGTAGCAATGCTGGTGGCTTTTATTTTTGGACAAGTAATAATCGTGTGTCACGCGCGCGCGATCCTTTTAACTATAATGATACTTTAATATCAATGACTTACGATTAACAGAATACAGACTTAGTAGTGTGTTAGTGATACAGGACATCAGATGTCATCCAAAATTAAAGCATCAGTTAGTCGCGCCTTAGTCTAACAAATTCGATATAAATCAAGTGTTAGTCGCTGTAGTCGTATTAGTCGCGGATCACCACTTAAGCATTACGTTAACAACAGTATTTTTAGGCACTTTCAGAAGTCATGTCATAATAAAAGTATAACGAAGATAAAGTTATAAATACTATTGTAATCAGATGATTACCTTATACTGATCTATAGGCGGTGAAGTATAACGATGAACAAATTCCTATGTATGGCTTAGGCGATACAGACAAAATTAGTAGAAAATCAGATGTGTTTCACCGCCTAAAAGTTCAACACATCAGGTTTTTGAAAACATAGCCCGATGTGTAAAAGCATTGGGCTTTTTTATGCCTGATGAAAATTACAGGGAAGATAAATGGTAGTAAGACGTAACTACCACGTGTGTAGGGCTTCATAGGTATCTTAACAGACCGTGTGTTGCACATATGAAGGCAGGGCTTCCCCTGCGACTTGAAGAACTATTGATGTGCCCAAACGGAAGGACTACATATCGATACACGCGCAAGGATAAAGAAAGACGGACTTATGTGCCAATCGTAGTTGATTGGGTGAGCATAAATGGAAATGATGTAAATCTGATTTTTCGATTAGATTTCGGACTATTACAATAGTTTGCTTTGTTGTGATAGTGGTGGGGTTAACGCCCTGACCGTAGTGAAGAAAGGACGCACTGACACAGGTATAGCACTACCGCCTGTGGATTTAGGTGTAAGCAAATATTAGCGATGTACTGCTAAACTAAGACCCTTGTCCAGTGTGGATCAAAAGCACTGACGGGGGGAATAAAATATTGCTTCTACCAACTACCTAATGTGTCTTGAAAACACTTTGGTGTTTTCGTTAAAGATGATTGTTTCTTATTCCAATTAAAAGACATGCGGATTATCGAAATGATGCGCGAACAGCGCTTCAGTTTGATGGACGCAAAGCGATTGCTTGCAATCGGTTTCTTTATAATTACTTCATGCACTTCCTATTTCTTCCTTTAAATACTATGGCATCGCTGCACTTCGTTCCGCTACTACTTGGGCGTGACTGCGCACTTCGTTTGCCAAAGAAAACGGCTATTTGAAGCCGTCAGAAAGGAATTTACATGAACAACAAAGACACAATGAAAATACAAAAAATCATGCGTAATCCAGATGAAACAGATCCATGTATTCTAAAGGAAGTAGTTCTTCTTTTGAGTAAGGAGATGCAATGAGAGATATAACAAATGCACAAAGAAACACATGTATTTGCATTACATGTGATTACTTCAAAAGAAGCGGAATACATTTAGTACCCGACATGTTTCATGAAACAGATCAAGATGATTATAAATTCATAATGCAAGATGCATGGCTTGAATACATATTAGATATAGAAGACCTGTCGATCAGATACACAGTAAGTATATCAACAATGCAAAAACCAGAACGCTTTGTTGTGAACATTACTAATAACGGCGGAATGGATCATGTTAATGAGTACGAAACGTTTGAGATTCATGAACACTTAATGCAGCAATACATCAGTGATGATGAAGGTTATAAAGAAGAAGTAAATCAGAATCCAGTATTCAGCAATTGGCTTTGAGCAGTAACGTCATTACAACGTGACAGAGTTCGGTCTAAACACCGCGCACATTTGCTGGTGGTTTATATGCACAAATAAAGTAGCATCAAAAATTGACCGTTAGCTGATACCATTTCTAATATGCCATTTCAGTATCATAAATCATACCTATTGACTTTGTGATACCACAGAGTGATGATACCACCCATAGATGATACCAATTAAAACTAAACGGATACTAATGCGAACATTTGCTTACTGCCGAGTTTCAACAACGGAACAAACAACCGAAAACCAAATTGTTGCTATTAGAAATTCTGGCTACAGCGTTGACGACAGTCGCGTGATATCTGAAACGGTATCCGGTGCAACGTCAGCAATGCTACGTCCAAATTTCAAAGCACTGGTTGACCACAAACTTGAACCAAACGATACGTTGATTGTGTTGAAGCTTGATCGTCTTGGGCGTGACAATATAGATGTACAGCAAACAGTTGAATTGCTAATTCAGAAAGGAATTCATGTTGTTTGTTTAGACCTACCAACACCCGACCTTTCATCTTCACAAGGTAAGTTGATGCTTCAAATGTTCAGTGCTTTTGCTGAATTTGAACGCAACCGCATCAGTGAAAGAACGAAAGAAGGGCTTGAACGTGCAAAGCAGCAAGGGAAGAAATTAGGTAGACCAGAAGCACAAGAAACCACTAAGCAGGTTCAGTATTACAAGGCACAAGGATTATCACAGTCCAAAACTGCTGCCGCTACAAGCCTTGGAATCGCTACAGTAAAGCGTCACTGGAATAAGTAATACAACAGGACACACAACGGACAACAGCTTCATCATCGACGTTTAATGCAAGATTCTTATTGGTTCGCTTTTTAAAATAAGTAAAAGGCGAACAATAGTATTAAACCTATAACAGCGAATACCAGCCCGAAGCCCCCCATACCCTAAAATCAGCCAAAAAACCTATTCCTTACCCCACCCATCGAAAACTTTTGACCATTTTTTTATCAGCCAGCCTGACTTTTTAAGACGCGGGTTCAGTTCCCTACTGCGCATTTATTGCTAAATCTACTGATCCACAAAGTGCTACACATACTGATCCACATAATGCTATATTCAACGTAACTTATTATTATATAAGCCTTTGTTATGATGGTCTGACGGTCACAGCACTTCCCGCCAGCTCCACCAATCGATTGGAAAAGGCCAACCTGAAAGGGTTGGCCTTTTTTATTGTCCGATCCGACCTGAATCAAGCCGTTTTTGATTAATCCCTCACACTTACTATATTAAATTATCCGCGATAAGGGATATAACATTGCGTATACCTTATAAGGGATATAGCTTTAAATATAACGTAAAAGGGATAATTGACAGCATATACCTTTAAAGAGATATTTCCTTATAGGGAGCGGTTGTGATGATTTATAGCCCGCAACAATTAGCAAACCACTTAAAACTACTTCGCACTAAGCACAAGCTCACTCAAGCAGAGCTGGCCCAGCGTGTTGGTTTGAAGCAGGCTACGTTATCCAACTTTGAAAATAACCCCGACACCACACAACTCAAAACCGTGTTTAAGATCATCCAAGCACTCGGTGTGAAAATTGACATACTCTCGGAAGAGAAAACTCCCATCGCAAAATCCGATGAAGAGGTATGGTGATGGAAACCTTAGTGGCCTACATGAACGGAGAGCGTGTTGGTGAATTCATGAAGCTGTCGAACGGCGCACATGAATTTCAGTACGATGCACAATGGATTGAAAACCCCAAAGGCAGGCCGCTGTCACTTTCCTTACCGCTTCAATATAAAAAGCACGCATCCAGCCACGTCATTAACTACTTCGATAACCTGCTGCCCGACCTCAACGAAATTAGAGACCGTATTGTTGCGCGCTATCAAGCCGACTCTCGGCAAGCCTTCGATTTGTTGAAACAGGTCGGCAAAGACAGTGTTGGGGCCGTTGCGCTCTATGAACCCAATGAAGACACTCCCACGTTTAAGCAGCTGGACTATGACGTTCTCACCAATGAGCGCTTGGAGAAAGTCCTAAGTGCCTACAATGCCAACATCCCTTTAGGCATGCTTAGTGATGAAGACGATTTCCGTATTTCCGTCGCTGGCGCACAAGAAAAGACCGCACTTTTAAAACTGGGGAATGATTGGTGCATGCCTAAATACGCAACACCAACAACGCATATCATCAAACTGCCTATTGGCGAGATAAAACAGCCTAGCGCCACGCTTGATATGAGCGACAGCGTCGAAAATGAATATCTCTGCCTGCTGCTCGCCAAAGCGCTCGGCCTTAACGTGCCCAACGCAGAGATCATTCACTGTAACGGCATCAAAGCCCTTGCCGTCGAGCGCTTCGACAGACGCTGGTCAAAAGACAAAGCCTGGCTATTACGCCTGCCACAAGAAGACATGTGCCAAGCCTTTGGTAAACCTTCTGCCATCAAATATGAAAGCGACGGTGGAGTGGGAATTAAAGACATCATGAAGCTACTTCTGGGCTCAAGCAATGCACTGGAAGATCGTGAAGCCTTTATGCGTTTTCAGGTATTCCAATGGATTATCGGAGCGACGGACGGTCATGCGAAAAACTTCTCGATTTTCCTTGGTGCTGGCGGCAGTTATCAACTTACCCCGTTCTACGACATCCTTTCGGCTTACCCCATATTAGGAGGCAAAGGGCTGCACCTTCGCTCCCTAAAGCTAGCCATGGGGCTAAAGGCCAACAAAGGGCGAAAGTACAAACTCGTTAAGATATTTGCTCGCCATTTTTTGGCAACCGCCAAAGAGGTAGGATTTAGTACGCAGAGAATGCAGGCGATCTTGGATGAATTTGCCAACCAACTTCCTTACGCCGTCGAGCAGGTCAAACAGCAACTTCCAGAAGCATTTCCAGAACATGTTTCGACGGCGATTTTTGAGCAGTCGTTGAAGATGGTGAATAGAGATTCTTTGGTGCAATAATACGTTCTATCTCATTCTTTCAGTAAACACACCAGAAACCAGTAACGTTACAGGTCGCGAAAAATACCGATTAAGTCGTCAAACTCAACCCACAGTCAATTTCACAGCCAGTTACCACATATCACCAGGCATCAGCACATTAAGCTTCCAAGAAATGTTTAACAGTTATATTCCAGTATGACCCGCAAACTCCACCTCTCAAAAATATCTAAAACCATGGTGCGTCCATATTGTTCTTTGGTTTGCGCACGGGCTAGAATAAATTAGTTTTTTACCCATTACACTGTATTCGGTATACTCTTTACTTGGAACTCGCCTTGCAGTGGTTTGTAATTAGAGGTGAAACCAGTTCTAAATAACTGATCCTAATTGTGAGTCTTTTTCGCCATCCCATGCCCTGAGCCAGGATAAGGTGATAACGTCGCCATAAAGTGCTTTACCTGTGCTAAGAGTTGATACATGTATTTGCATTGATGATTGCGCTTGATCGTCTCATGCAATGCATGCCATAGTCTTTCTATCACATTGACCCAAGGGCAATAGACGGGCTGAAATAACAAGACAAATTTGGGGTTAGCTGCCAGCCATATATTCGTTTTTCGACTCTTGTGAATGACATAGTTGTCGAGCACCAAAATGATTTTTTTCGCCTTCCTATAATACCGTTTGAGCTTCTCCAGCATGGCGATAAGTAAGTTGGGATCTTTCTTGGTGCCTGAGACATAAATAACGTTCCCCGTTTTGGCGTGCAGTGCACCTGCGAGATAGTGTTTCTCGTTCTTTCCTAGCGTGACCACTTTTTTCTGTTGACCTTTGAGCGTCCAATCAGCGCCAATCTTAGGGTTCAAGTCTATATCGACTTCATCTTCGTAAAAGACAGGATTCTCCGGGTCACATTGGTCTAAAGCCTTTTGGATTGCCGCCAGTTTCTCTGCTTTTTCAGGGTCTTTAATACGTAGGGTTGGCGCGGCTCTTCGCCAGACGACACCCATCCTCGGTAGCCAACACCTGACTGTAGAAGCCGCGACACGAGATTTGAACGTTTTGTTGAGCTGATTAGCGAGAAGCTCTGTACTCCATCGGCTTCGTTGAAATCCAAAGTCTTGTGGTGACGTTTGGATAAGCACGAGCAAAATGGCACACATTTGTTCAACAGGTAGCGAGCACGGTCTCCCCGAAGGCTGAGATTTCAAAGCATCGATTCCACCGTCGGTGTACCAATTTATCCATCGACCAATGGAGGACCGCGCTGCACCCGTAGTTTCGCTGACAGCAACAATCGTTTTTCCTTGGGCTAAAAGCAACATCGCCATCAAACGGCGAGAAAATCCCTTATCTGCGGTGCGTTGAATTGCTTTGTGGATGCGTCGTCTTTCTGCTCGGTCGATCGGTGCTATGATGGCCATCACTCAGTCCTTTTTGTAGGTTTTTTCTGTTTGGCGATAGATCAGATCGCGCAAACTGGACTGAGTTTCTCTTACCTTTGAGATCTACTATTAGGAACAGCTATTTAGTTAGTCGTTTAGGATTAGCACACTACCAAAGTGAATACTAATGTGAGGCCATAATACGTAATATCTCTCCCCAACACTCGATAGAAAGCTAAAGCATTGAAATAATTATAATATTAACTCGCTCATCGTAGCCTGTCACAATTGCATCAGCGCACCCCTTACAACAATTAACCAGCATTTACCCCAAGATTTCGCAACACACATGTAGCAATTTAGATCTAATAGTATCAAATCTTCTTAGAGATAAGTTTATCTGCACTTGTAATCACGCAGAGATACCTAAGACGCCATTAAAGTCAAGTCCGTCCATTCAGTAACACCCAAGTTAAAGCACAATTAATTTCCAAAGAAGGGGGGAATCATGATACCCTGCGACTATTGATAAAGCAGACTATAAAGTTCGCGCTCTTTCCCGATCTTGCTCTTTTACATTTGACGATTTACATAAACCAGCATCACCTTTGGAATCATGAAATATTTAGTAAGCAATTTGACGAGATGATTTTCATTTTGGCCTCCAACCACATTAAAGAAGTATGTACCTCTCCCCCCCTCTCCAGAAAAAACGCTAAGACTTAGAAGTAAAACCAATGACTTTAACCATCATTTTAGGCAAAAAAAGGAGAGCCTTGTATATCACCGATGAATGACATGAGAATTTTACCCCCTATTTAAGCAAGAGGTCTGTATTGAAATTATAAATTTCAATTTTATTAATCACAGTAAGCCTACTGAAAACAAATTAATTTCTTAAACCGCATTCACTCTGAGAAATGTCAACTCTTTATTTAGTAAACATCTAACAACTCTCCCCCCCCTAGAGAAGCAATAAATGGATCAATATATTAAATAGAAAAACATCCCTCATTCAAGTCAAAACTCGAAACCACAATAGATTACACAAAATTTATCGATCAGAGCCAATAGTTATAGAGCACCTAGAAAGGCTTTCTACTGCAGCATTGAAAAGAGTACAAAACATTACAAAAGAAAAGGTACTGAACATTGGATTATCACCTAGTTAGTGAAGAAATATATAACAAACTATCTTTAGAAGCTGAAAGAGGTAAACTTGTTGGCGGAACTCAATTCACCCTTGGCCAGAGCTCCATTTTAATAGCATCAAAGGATGGAATAGGTAAGTTAATTGAAGAGTGGCTGGGGACTTGGGCCATTAAAAATGGCATTAATATTTCCCCAAACCAAGGAGGACAGTCATTTCCCGACTTTTACATTAACAAAGACAACAGTTACTTAGAAATTAAAGCATTTGATTTAGATGCTTCTGCCAATTTCGATATTGCAAATTTTGAATCTTACTGTGAATCTTTATCTTATAACCCTAGTCGATTAAATGCTGATTACTTAATATTTGGTTACCAGTTATGCGGTAGTGAGTTACGCATTGAGAAAGTATGGCTTAAAAAAATCTGGGAAATATCATGCTCATCAGAAAGATTCCCATTAAAAGTCCAAGCCAAAAGAGATGTTATTTATAATATCCGCCCAGCCACTTGGTATTCTTCCAAGGCAAGAACTCAAGTTTTCAGAACGGCTAATGATTTTGTAAATGCTCTCTACTCAACACAGAAAATTTATTTAAATATTGAAATTTCGGAAGAAGAAGAGCGTTTTCATAGGAACACAAGAAAATAATAAAAAATAAAGGATGGGGATAACCCATCCTTTACTTATTCAAATCACCTTCTTTGCCACCTCTTTAATTACTGGCACAACCACAGTATTTCCAATTAAGTCGTATAGCTCTTTTTGTTTGATGTTTACTTTATAATCATCAGGAAAACCAAATAATCTCAGACATTCACGGTCGGTTAAAGTTCTAATACCGTCAGCATCTAAAACACCAAGCTTACTAGTTTCAGTTGCTACAATTGTGTTTGAAATACAGTTTGGATCTAAAATCTTATTTAGTTCAAAGCTCAGTTTTCCAGTTACAATATTGTAACCTTTTGGCTTGGTTGAATCTGGCTCTCTTTTAGTTGTGCCATTTTCTAAGTGTATCAATTCTTTTGGATGTTCAAACTTTATATAACCCTTAAGAACTAGATCATCTAACATCGATTGAAGGTTATCTTTTGATACTGAAGTATAAAATGTCGCTATTTGGTCTAAAGTTAACGGCATTCCATCCATCCAGGCTATCCCTATCTCGGAAGCCCATTTTTTTTGTCTACGTTGCTTTAAAAGCATACCCATTAGTTTTTTTTGCTCTGGACTTACTGAGCCCTTTAGCTCTAAATCCCAACTATGAATGTTAGTTTCCCCCCCCCTTTTATCCTTAATGCTTTTTCCATATAGGTCGTGGCGTTCGTATAAGTTCAATAAACGTCGTCTAAACGGTGTATCTTGGCACGGTTGATGTTGCTCTAGGATATCGCCTAACTTTGCCGTTGATAGATTAAAATCACTTAAATCAGGTTTAAAATCCAAATGGCCAGCAATATAAATACGCTCTCTTTTTTGGGCAACACCGAATTTACTTGAATCCAAAACAGACCAAGACACTCTATAACCTAGCCCTTCTAATATAGTTAGAATAGTTTCAAGTGTTTCTCCAGTTTCTTTTCCTGGTCTTCTTTTAGGGTGAGTTACAAGACCTGGTACGTTTTCGAGCAAAAAACCTTTTGGTTTTTTTTCTTTAAGAATTCGTGCTATATGGAAAAACAACGTTCCTCTTGAGTCCTCGAATCCGTGTCTTTTTCCGGCAGAACTAAATGCTTGGCAAGGAAAGCCACCTAGTAGAAAATCAAAATCAGGTATATCTGTCGATTCTATAGAAGTAATATCCCCACTAACTTCATCTTTAAAATTATATTCATAGATACTTTTCGCATATTCTTTAATTTCAGATGTAAAAACACAAGTTGCTTTAATGCCTTTCTCTTCACAAGCCTGCTCAAAACCTATCCTTGTTCCACCCATTCCTGCAAATAAGTCAATAAATTTCATAATACTCTGTCGTTCCGTTAGTGTTCTGTAGATGCTAACTGATTTAGGGTTATGGATCCACTACTTTATGTAAATTAGTTTGCCGAGCAGTTGACTATTCTCTAAACGCCTTACTGCTTCCTTCCCATATGCAACTAGCACTGATGGTGCTCCACAGTTTTCTCTAGCTTGGCGGCCATCGGGAAAACAAAATTTAATTCTTGATTGAATGAAAAATATAGCTTGAGCTTTAGGCCAAACACTCTCGAAAAACATTTTGGTTTCTGTTCTGGCAAAAACCAACGCTACCCCATTGTTATGCTCAGCCATTTTTTTCAACCAATGTTGAGTTTGTGAACCGTATGGAGGATTACACCAAACAAAACCAAACCAGTCTTGTACTAACCCGTCATCAATCAGTGTAAAATGCGAATCGGCGGTAGGCCATGGCCGAACTTTTTCTGTACATGGGTCTAAGTCAAACGGGCCAATATCATCGATGATATACTTTGGCGTTAGCCAAACATCGGAAGTTTCAAGTGTTCTAGGACGTGTCGCTTTCATAAATTATATACTGTATAAAATCACAGTTCAATTCAACCAAAAGATTTATGATACCGATTAACACGTAAAGATAAACCATCGGTTTTCCACCTGAGAGAAATGCGCCTTCCGCTAAATCATCTGCAGTGAGGTCTTTGAGCTCCCCCCTCCCCACCACCCCGCATGATTATGGAGCTGGGTTTTTTGGTCGAATCCAGTAAAGCGCCACCAGCCCGAGTGGAATGGCAACACGTCCATCACTTCTATCGTTCATGGCACCGGGATGCGCGTCTGCAATACGCAGTAGCGTTCTCAACAATGCCAGCTTGTAGGTCGATGATTTATTGTCATTCACGATCACATGGCGAGCGGTGAGCAAATCGCCTGATCCATCATCGGGCAGCGTTAACACGACAGTCTGCCATTTGACGCTGTCACGCCCAAGGGAGTCGGCCCGCACGTCTGTTTTAAACCGCACTTGCAAGGCATGGTCTTTGGCGTATTACTCAATTTCCTCTACTGAGACTGAATGTGCGGTTCTCGCATCGTCAAAACTACCGTGACGAAGGGTGATCACCAATCAGCCATTTGGCGCTAACAAGTTGGCGAGTTTTCGAAAGGCGCGGGGTCTGTCTCTGGGCGCGATGTGCATCCAAACGGCTGACAGCAAAATGCAGTCAAAACGCAGGCTAAGCTGATTCACCACTTTCAATTCTGGCAAGGTGTCTGAAAGCCACGTGACGCAAAGCGATTGGGTACGAGATTCGCCAATCGCCCGAAACGCATCGGCGGGTTCAACGGCGTAAACGTCGCAGCCACGCTTAGCAAACCATGTGGCATCACTGCCATTGCCGGTGCCCACATCCAGCACTTTACAGGTGCGATCATTGCCTTCAGGCCAGTACGCGCGCCAGCTGTCGTGAACCTGCTCAAAACTCACTTGCTGATATTGGGCATCAAGTGTTTGTGCGTGGGTATGGTAATGCTGAATTGTTCGGTTCATGGCGGCGGTAATTATGAGTGGTTTGTCAATTTTACTTTGTATGGCCTTTTATGCACGGCTAATTGGATGAAAACGCGATGACGGTTGAATGCAGTCGCTACAAAATAAACGCATTACGCCCTCCAAATCAGTGGATCATTTACGCACCAACACATCGACTGATTGATAGACCGTAGGGAAGATGGATTCGTATTTCAGGAAAAATCTTGGCTCCAACTCCCCCTATCAATAAGCGTATAAATCACTCAACTGGTGTCATTGTTTCTCCATTCATTAAAGCAATCTCAAGTCCCAAGTAGGAGCCAAGATCCGTTAGAACCACTTCATCTAGGGCAGAGCCTTCATAGATAAACAGACCTTCATAATAAAGCTCATCAGGTGAGTTCATTGTTACCTTGATTCTATAATTTGGATGATCGGATTCGATAATTTTAAAGCCCACACCACCGTCAGGTGCGTCATACCAAATCACATCCCCAACCACCTGAGCATCGGCCTGTTTCCCTTTAGAGACGACGGTAAGAAGGCCATACATGAATATAGACAACGCCACGACGACAGCGGTCAGGAAAAACAAACACCACTTAAGGACTTTTTTCGTCTTATTTAGGGACATTGGGCGAGCCTATTACCTGTTGATTAGTCATGTTCAAAGTGACATTGGAGCAAAGATACACTAAAAAAACAGCATGCTTTTCACCCATTCTTTCATGTGGATTGATAAGCAACTTTTCGCCCGCTGAGCCATTTCTTGCCTAAATATCGGGTAAGATTTCGCCCTACCAACAAACAAAACAACATAACTTACTGTATTTATTAAATAATAGTGATGGCACGAATTGTGATTGGTTGTGTATTCTTCTTAATCGCAATCTAAAAGGACATTACGATGCCAACTCCTTGTTATATCGCCATCGAAGGCAAAACTCAGGGCAACATCACCGCTGGCGCATTTACCGCTGATTCTGTCGGTAACATCTATGTAGAAGGCCATGAAGATCAAATGCTGGTACAAGCCTTTGACCACATCGTGACGGTTCCAACTGATCCACAAAGCGGTCAGCCTTCAGGTCAACGTGTTCACAAGCCGTTTAAGTTCACCGTGGCGCTGAACAAAGCCGTTCCGTTGATGTACAACTCACTGGCATCGGGCGAAATGCTGCCGAAGATTGAGCTCAAGTGGTACCGCACTTCTGTAGAAGGTAAGCAAGAGCATTTCTTCTCGACCATTCTGACGGACGGTACCATCATCGATATCGACTGCCAAATGCCGCATTGTCAGGACGCTGAAAAGAAAGAGTTCACCCAACTGGTGACTGTGTCTGTTGCCTACCGCAAGATTGATTGGGAGCACACTGTAGCTGGTACTTCGGGTGCGGATGACTGGCGCGCGCCGATTGAAGCATAAGGCTTCTCGGCAACAAGCTGAGAGAATCACTCTCTCAGCTTTCTAACGTCACCCGCCCTTTTGGCGGGTTTTGTCGTCAAGCAATGAGGCATGACGGCACGATATGATTGATGTTCCGACTCTGACAAAAAAGGGTCGTGCTGGGATGATGTATGGCTACGGAAAGCGGTCTCCAATTTACACTCACCGTCGAAGGCTTACCTGACGACACCTTCGCTGTGCTTGAATTCTCGGGCGAATCAACGCTCTCGGCACCTTACTTGTATAAGGTCAAACTTGCCAGCCGTCAGGATAATGTCTCCAAGGACGTGGTGGTTGACTGCAATGTGACCCTGAAGCTTTGGCGTGACGGTGAACTTGCGCAGCGTGTGCACGGTATTGTCCGTCGCTTCACCCGTGGAGATACTGGTGCTCGTCATACCTTTTACATGCTGGAAATCGTCCCAGCCTTATCTCGGTTATCTCTGCGTCAAAACAGCCGTATTTTCCAACAGCAAACTGCGCCTGAAATCATCAGTATTCTGCTGCAAGAAATGGGCATTGATGACTATGCTTTTTCGCTGTCAGCTACGCCTCAAGTGCGTGAATACTGCGTCCAGTATCTCGAGACAGATTTAGCGTTCCTCCAACGTCTTGCCGCTGAAGAAGGCATTTTTTATTGCTTTTTGTCTGCCAAAGACAAGCACACCGTGTTGTTTTCCGATGACACCCAGACGTTACCGTCATCGGATCAGGCTTTCCTTTACAACGCCAACGTCGGTGGCGTCAGTGACCAAGCGTTCGTTAAAGGCTGGCAATTTACGGCGCAAGCCCGCCCGTCTTCCGTCACTCTGAAAGATTACAGCTTCAAAAAGCCCACCTACAGTTTTCTGCAAAACAAGGCCGGCACAGAGATGGGCTTTCAGCGCGGCACGTATGAACACTATGACTATCCCGGCCGCTTCAAAAGTGATGCATCAGGACAACCGTTTACCCAATACCGACTAGAGCATTTGCGCAGTGATGCGCTGACTGCCACGGCGTCGAGTAATATCATGCAGGTCGATGCGGGTCAGATCTTTGAGCTCGAAGAACACCCTGATACAGCAAACAACCGTGACTGGATCGTCGTCAGCATGCAATGTGAAGGTACCCAACCGCAGGCACTCGAAGAGCATGGCGGCGAAGGCATGACCACCTTTCACAATACCTTCGCGGTTATCCCCGGTCATCGACCATGGCGCCCCGAGCCACAACCAAAAACCTGTGTGCATGGCCCTCAAATCGCCATTATCACTGGCCCAAAAGGCGAAGAAATTTTCTGTGATGAACATGGCCGTGTAAAAGTGCAGTTCCCTTGGGACCGTTACGGCGACAGCGACGAAAACTCTAGCTGTTGGGTGCGTGTATCCCAAGGCTGGGCGGGGGCACAATACGGCATGATGGCGATACCGCGTATTGGCCATGAAGTGATTGTCTCCTTCCTTGAAGGCGACCCCGACCAACCGATTATTACCGGCCGCACCTATCACGCGACCAATGTGCCGCCCTACCCCCTACCGGCCAACAAAACCCGCACGGTGCTGAGAACCGAAACCCATCAGGGTGAAGGCTTTAACGAGTTGCGTTTTGAGGACCAAGCAGAGCAGGAAGAAATTTACGTTCATGCCCAAAAAGACATGAACCTGCTGGTGGAGAACGACCGCAAAGACAACATCAAACATGACTTGCACTTGGATGTGGAAAACGAGCGCTTTTCTCACATCAAGGTGGATGACCATTTAACCGTCGATGGACAAAGTAAAACGCATGTCAAAGGCGACATCAGTTTAACCACGGACGCTTCACTGCACATCAAACAAGGTAAGAAACACCTTCTGGAAGCAGGTACGGAAATCCATCACAAGGCTGGCGACAAAGTCATTATTGAAGCGGGAACTGAAATAACCATCAAAACCGCCGCGGGTTTTGTAAAACTCGACCCTGCGGGCGTGCATCTATCTGGTGCGGTGGTGAACCTGAACTCTGGGGGCAGTGCGGGAAGTGGCAGTGGGTTTGGTGGCGTTATGCCGATAATGCCTCTTTTGCTTGATGATGTTGACCCACTAAAACTGACAACTCAGCTCAACGATAATGAAGAGCATGCCTTAGAATCTAAATTTGCTCTCACTCAGCTCAATGGGCTGCCTAAAGTGTTCGATGAACACAGATTCTCTATGTGGCTGAGTGGTGTGTTTGGTCATGATATTCCGCCACAAGCCTATCTAGATTTTTACAAAGCCATTGAATCGGGAAGTATCACCAACCCACCGATTGAAGTCGTTGTTGGCAGTGTGGCCTATTACAACAACAAAACCCAGACAATCATCATTGGCAAAAATTTCATCAGAAACGCGAAAGGTGAAACAGGTAAAGACCATAAAGCCCAGCTGCTTACAGTCTTAGTGCACGAGTTTGGTCACCATGTTGATTACCTGCTGCGCAATGTTTACAGCTCGGTTGGTGGAGATGCCAGTTTGGACGAAGGTGCGGCTTTTGCCGTGCTGCTATCCAATATCAATATGCGCAAGAAAACAGAAACCGTTGTTGCAAACTACAAAGGAACATGGGGAGACGAGCTTCTTTCTATCACCTATGCCAATGTGCACAAAGAGCTTCAGAAGCAGCGCAGCTTCATAGAAAACGATAAAAAAAGCCAAGACGGAGATAGGGAGTATTTTTCCGCAGGAGGAACAGCGGAACAAGCCAAATATGGAAAATACGGGCATAGGTCGATAGAAGCAGCACTCGAAGGCTTTTTCGATGAAGAAGAAAGGGACACAATCTACTACGGCAATTGGCTACGTGATTATTCTCAGGTAGTCGATATCAAGCTTCTAGAATTCAATCTCGATTTACTTATTGGTGCAGCAGACGAGCAAATCAATGACATAGATACCATTAAGAAAGAATTACCTTCTTATCTGAATAAAGTGCAAAGCGAAACAGAGCAAATTAGAACGCAAGCTGTCGTTCAGTTAGAAAAAGCAAAACTCAATCTTGCCCGTTTCACTGATGCAACTTCTGAGCAGATGTTCAGAATGTCTTCTGAGCTATCCAGTTATAGAAGCGCCCTGAATGCTCAAATAAATGCTTTAACAGCGTCCCGGGCTGAGCTTAACACCCTACTCAATCAACGTTCGTTGCCACCCAGTAACACAAATCAAGTTAAACAGAGTATAGATAACATTGACTCCGCAATTGTCGCAAAGCGGGCGCAGCTCAGTTTAATCGATGAACTGGATGCTTTTGTTCTTGGTGGTGGCCAAATTGCTTCCTTTTCAAGCCAAAGCACAGAACATCAGTTATCTTCTGTACAACGGATTGTTACAGATGCGGATATCAGTCGCTTTTTTAAGCACGTTCATCAGTCACTCCCTGCTATCGAGCAACATCTCACCCAAATACAGGAAGCATTGAAGAAATGCTCTGCTCTGCTCAAAAAAGTGGCTGATATAGAAATTACAGATAATACAGGGATCACTTCCGGCGGGCGTCGTGTCGGTAGCAAAGCGATTTCTCGTGAGTCCTTAACACAAGTTGTCGAGATTCTGGCAAGAAAGGAGTTTCCTGAACGTTTCGCTGAAAGCGATAACTCTCCGTTCCGGCTCAACCCTAAGAAGCTCGGTGTATATCGACCCGAAGAGCATTTAGACAATCCCAAAGGTATAACCGCACCAGCCAACCCTCAATACACAGGCGCATTCAGAGGTAACTATAAAGATTCTGAAGGAGAGATTGACGCTAACAAGTGGTATAAGAATTTCTTCAAAGACTCCATCACCTACGCGAAAGAGCAGCTTTCTCTCGCCGCTGATGCGGGCAGGAATCCCAAAGGGTTGATCCACTTTGGGCAAGCATTACATGTGATGGAAGATATTTATGCCCACTCTAACTTCGTGGAACTCGCTATCAACAGGCATCGTCGTGAGAGTGGTGAGAAAAGGTTATTTTGGGCCAAGCCTATGAATACTTGGGTTCAACCAGTACAAGTTGGCAAAACTGATAGCCAAGAGGTAGAGCCCTTAACCACAGGAATATTTGGCGCCAGTGACACCGTTGTGAGCCTACTTTCGGTTTTGGAAAAAGGCAGTGATCATTCAACATCCGCAGAAAAAGAGCACTACCAAACACAAGTCAGTATTATGTTAGTGTTACTCAATGATTATAAGCCAAACGCTGTCGCGCTACTTTTTGACAAACTGGGCTTAGAATATTCTTCAAAGGCTAAAAGCCTTTCCGCAGAGCAGGCATTGGAGGCTGCCCAAAAAGCCGACGAGGTATCATACCTCTATCGTTGGATGGTCAAAGAGCTTCTAAACTTATTGTTCCTGTTTTCAAATCAGCTTAAAGCACTCATTGCCCGCCAAATGATGGAGGCGATAAAATACGCACAGGATGATACATCACCCACGAATCCGACACATACCCAGTTGGCTAAAGACCCGGATGACCATCCATTACACACTATTGCTGCAGAAACTGCTCAGCGGATGGTAGGTACAATGGGGGAAGCGATGAGCGAAGTCTGGCTCGGGCGAAGAAACAAGTCGAGCCTAGAGAATTTTGTAGATGATTTCTTCATTCATCCGGAACACGTTAGCAATAACAGCCCGGCTCATATAAGGGATTTGTATGAGGAAATACGCATATGGGCACTTAATAACCCTATTAAACTGAGGATGGCTGCCGAGTATGATGGCCATCTGGAACATGAGTTAGAAAAGCTCAAGGTAATGGCAGAACAAAACACCCAAGCCCTGGACTTTTACATTGGACTTGAAAAGTTACTTTCAGAGTAAGGTCATTGTCATTTATGAAAATTAGATATCTTATTACCATCGCCTTATTTCTTCTAAGTGGATGTTTCTCTGAAACAGAAGCATCTAACAAACCCATTCGATTGGTCATATCGGGAGATCAAATTACCATTGACGGCAAGGCATTAAGTTTTGAAGAACCGCTCAAAGAGTGGATTGAGGTTTTAGGTGACGGTTATTTGCAAGGTAACAATGGACCAATTAGCGCATTTTACATGAATCGTTTTATTTACCCCGAGTTAGGTATTGACTTAGAGGTTCAATTAAACTACTCCGATGTTAAGTCAGATTGGATAGATGGAGAAGTCGGCACATTAAAAGATCCGTATAATCGCTTCGTTAGTGTTGTCAGGATCAGTATGAACCCTGAATCAAAAGCTAATCCGAGTGATTATCGTTACTTAGATAAAGAAGAGGCCGAGCACCCTTACTATACAATGTATGCCGATTATGCCATTGATTTCTATGGCGCCATTGTAGACAGTGACACGTCAATCGAATCAGTACTCAGTCAAAGCAATATCGTAAAAAGAAACCGGAAATTTCACGCCAGTGTTGGTGTCTATTCGGGTTACGAGAATCTAGGGAATATCGTTTTTAACCACTTTTTTGGTGAGCAGCCTGAAGTTTCTATGTCTATGGAAGTTTGGCCAACCTTAGAGCTAAGGTTAGAAAACGAACGCCGATATTTTGGTAAAGTGGTGACGCGCTAAATGATGCCCTGCTTTGTTAAATCCATATTTGCACTTCTCTTAGTCATAGTTGGCTTACTTACCTAGCACTCTATTTGCTGCGACAACAGCGGTAGGAAGCTACTCCACACCCATCGACTCATGAACCACCACTTTTGATCGCCAGGTATTCATTAAAACCATTCCAGAGTGGAGGTGGGTGAATGCCACGCCGTTTGTCCAGAATGGCGACAATATGAAAAAGCTCTACAGAGCTTACAGTGAATTGCAGGAAATGATTAAAAAACGCGATACCGAAGGATTGAAAGCAGCGTGGTCATTATCAAGCAGAGAGAAAACGATGGCAGATGGTTATGGCTCCACACCAGACGAAATTTTTAATGCTATTGGTATTGAAAGCAAATACGAAAGATACAAAGACATAATCTTTGAACCCATTGGTGAGTGGGCTGATTTTAAGCTTGTTACCTACGCCGGAAGACGCTTAGTTCGACTTGAAAACGCCAGAGGCCATTCACCCCTCAGAGTTTCCTCAGACGAGTTGGATGCAATAACTTCCTTTACCCCCTATTTCTCTATCATCGACGGTCGAGTCGTAACTTCAAGGTAAGGTCAAAATGCAAACAGGGAAAGCAGAAAACACCAAGGAAAAAGGCTCATCATCAGATTTCGCAAAAGCCATGTTGCTATTGGCTTCGATACCGGCAACCTTGATTGCGGCTGTGGTATTTGACGAGCACGGCGGCCATATTCTTGGTGGGTATTTCGCCTTGATTTTTGCATTGGTAGCATTTGGGGCACTACGCAAATTCGTGGTCAGTTTGTTTGTTGAATCAATGACTGTCGAAGGCGTGGTTGTCAGCCTTACTAGCAGCACCAAATTTGTAGAAAAAGAGGGCTCATTAAGCAGGGAAGCTAAAACTCATTATTCACCTGTTTTCCAGTTTTACTATTTAGGACGGGAGTATCGAATTGCATCCCTAATTTCTCGTGATAGCTTTTTTCAAAAGCTGTTCGGCCCCAAGGTCGGCGATAAAGTCAGCATATGGGTTCCCGTCAATAATCCACAAGAAGCAGAGCAAAACAATTTTCGCGGGAGATACCTACACCTGCTAGTCGGTGTTGGAATGTCAGCTCTATCCTTTTGCATTGTCCATTTGTTGACACAATAAGAATGCTTCTTGGTCGTTTATTCTTGTACTTCAATTCAAAAATGACACTCTCCGCAAGGAAAGCACCAGTGAATACAAGAAAAGACAGCAACCGGAAGATAAAAGGTCTACTGAAAGTTTCATTCCTCATTTTCAGCAGTCTGTTCAGCAACACCCCACTATCGATGGAAGTAGATGCGCTCAGAGTGATAACTGTACCATTCTATAAAGATCTGTCCATCGATCTCCCCATAGATGCTGAGTTGAAGCTTAGGGAGTCAGGTATTTACTTTTGGTACATTCAGAAGCTACGACTAACACCCGCAAAAGACAAAATCTTCCAAATTGCTCCGTATAATTTGGATATCGTCGTCAGCGAAGCGCCACAATCGGATTTTGATTATGCTTTCTGGCGAAAAAGCATGGTCGAAGATGGTGTTGAAATTATTGATGAAGTTCCTGGAGGCATGCTTTACTCCTCAGCAAATGTACTGCATATTTTCACGTATTTTTACACTGGCCAGGAGCATGTTCTTGGTAAAGCCACACTCTTTGATACTGAAGATTTGGCCCAAGCACGAGCGATGTTTGAAGTGCTTAACTCCTTCACTCCCAATACAAAACAGAGAAAATTCACAGCCCCCTTCAACATTGCGAACGAGTTACAGACCAAGGAAATAGGCAAAGATAACCCACTAGCAAATGAACTTAGAGAACATGTTCAAGAGGGCTTAACAAAAGAACGAGTGCTTCGCACCCGCACACTTGATGGTTTTTGGGCCAAATTTAACGCATTCAATGAAATCATAGACATATACCCTGAGCTTGAAACAGACACCCTAGAAAAGTTCGCTGACGAGGCAGATCAATACGATTGGGATATTCGTTTTCATCAAGCTTATTTGCCGGGAAAGCAATCGGGTAGCATGGTGATGCAAAGCCAAACAGACCCAATGAGCTTTATCACTTATTGCCTTTTCCAAGATTCGGGTTTGAACTTACTTGTCTCAATTCCATCAACAGTTTCAGTAACGAAGCAATTAGAATTTGCCCACCATTGCAATCACCTGACTACAGCTCAAACCCTGCCTTGGATGACTCAACAATGGCTCTCAAAATCGTTTTATTACAAGAGAGTTAAGCCTATGGATGAACCTGAAGGATGGTTTACTGTCTTTGATGACAATGACAACCCTGATGATTATTTCTTTGGGGCCGCAGGCGTTTTAGATAGTGAAGCCAGGCTTATCATCCCAAACCGCTTCGAAGAAATTGAGTGGGTTGACGGCTTTTTTGTTGGTCAATCTAAACTTGGCAAAGAGCTACTTAATAAGTCAGGGGAATCGTTGCTGATAGCTGAGAACTTTCGATTCGTTGACGACGAACTTTACTTTGTTTGGGAGGATGACAACCTACAAGGCCTTTTTGATCTAAAAAACAAAGCATGGATTATTCCGTTAGCCGAACAAACCATATCACAATTGGACAACAGCGGTTTGTTTACCTTCCGAGAGGTGAGTGAATCAACGCCTACGCGTGTTCGATATGGCAAAGTCGGTTTAATGAATCGTGACGGAGTCGTGTTACTAGAAAACGAATATGACCACTTTTGGTTCAACGCTCAATTGAATGTCATTGTAGCCCAGCAAAAGATGCAATTAGGTTCCCGCTCAACTTATCGCTACGGTATATTCAATTTGAAAGGGGAGCAATTGGTTCCCGTACATTATGATCATGTTCTCAATGAACAAGAAACTATCATCAACTTGCGTAAAGATGAGCTTTGGTATCAGTACCCCGCGAAGTAGATCGGCATACAAAGTGCTTGGCTTGATACGCCAAGCCCATTTCCCTTCCCACTCCAATCTGCGCTACCTTGTAACAACAGTCGCTTTGGGATTCGAGCGATGATTAACAATGGAGTGTGAAATGCGACATCTTGTTTTAGGGCTGCTTTTTTCGTTACTCATCTCGCCAGTGCAGGCGGCTTGGGATGATGAAGCCTATGTGGAAAAAGCCTTCGAGCTGATTGCCCTCAATAACGAGTATGACGATAACACGCACCCCATACGCAAGTGGCATCAGCCCATTAATGTTTGGATTGACCATCGCGTGGGAGACCAAGAGCTTCATACCATGCTGGTTCGCATGCATCTTAAGCATCTCTCAAAGGTAACGGGTCACACAGTCCAACTGGTCGATACTTTGGAGCAATCCAATCTGAGGATGGTGTTTACTCGCCAAAGTCGCTGGCAGGACGAAACCCGAGAGATATGGGGAGCGGATGAGGATTACCCGTTTCGCGGCGCTATCTGCATGGCGCATTTTTCAGTGACTCGAAGCAATGAGATTAAACGCGGCCTGATTGTCATCCCTGTCGATTTTGCGCGTGAACGTGGAAAGTTGTTTGCTTGTGTGGTGGAAGAGTTAACGCAAGCCATGGGGTTGCCGAATGACTCCAACGAGGTTTTCCCTTCCATTTTCAATGACAACACCAAGAACAGTGTTCTGACGCCGTTAGACGTGACCTTACTTAGGTTGCTTTATGCGCCTGACATTCGTGCTGGCATGTCAGGGAATAAGGCGCTTCCTTTAGTATCACAGTGGTTGAAAGCCCGTCCAAACTGGGCAGAAGAATCCAAAGCTCTCGCTCGCCAATCGGAGTTTGTCACTGAGTTGGGGTTGTTTTAAGTATGTGTTTTTACCGATATCGAAAGCTAGAAGTACAACGCAGAATCAAAACGATATCTTGATAATTTCGAGCAGGATATTGCCCCTGCCGATGTGGTCTTTGGCCACTCGACCCTTTGATTAATTCTGGTTGGCGCGATGCGAAAGTTGATGCTCGAAACCCAAACGGATGGATCGTTAAAAGTCCAAATGGCTCTACCGACGTTGTAGTGCTGTTTTCAGGTGAAGGAGAAGCATCTGCTAAGCCATTCCCTACATCTCCTTATGACAACCGGAGAATAAGAGCATCAAATGTCGGAGAAACGGTCATCAGTGAAGCCAAATTTGGGGATATAAATGCGGCCAAACACACCGTTGGAGACAGAATCGCTCTCCCAAGAAACTTCTCTGTATCGTGGCGAAAAAAACTTAACCCGGAAGCAGACTATTCACAATGGCAATTTGAAAGCTACCAACTGACTGGAGACCTTGGCAGTTTAGATTGGATAGAAAAAGCCATTCAAGCCTATCGCGCCGCTACCAATGGGTATTTAAAAACCAGCACATTTGATGTTTTCGCTGAAGGCGAATCGCTGTTCATCACATACAGCGCTGCGTGCTTAACAGACATAGCAGGAGAGCGCTGTGAGGTGGCTAAAGACCCCGAAAACCGCTGGCGTTACTTTGATGAACTTGGGCGTCATGCTTTGATATTGTTTAATGGGAAGGGGCAAAAGGTGCCACATTAACCAAAGGCTATTCAGTGGTCGAATAAATCACTCAAGTGATGGGGTAACCGAATGGTTCTGACAAAGTCTTCTCTTCTATTTTGATGATGCTTCTAATCTAAGAACAACCTGATAGCGCAATTAGACCTCACATTACTCCGTTACTCTATTATTCAGATATTGGTGCTGGTATGACAGAAAAGCTGGTGATGCCCTTAATCGATAGCTGGTTCAAGAGGAATTAATTGGCCGCAACGATCAACTGATCTCTATCTTCAAAGCAAATGCATTGCTGAGTTTGGTTTGAGCTCAGAACCAGCGAAGCTAGCATTCATTTCGGTTAGCTAGCTTCATTGGATCGCATGATTTCAAAGGTCGTACTTGGCAATTTTCCGCCGTAACGTCGAAAGGCTAATCCCTAATTGCTCTGCGACATCTACATATTTTCGGTTGAGTAGAGCCAGAGCATTCGCAATTTCTCGCTTCTCAATGTCATCCAGCAGTTGAATGGGTGTTGCCACAACAGACATCGCATCAACAGATTCCGCGTCAAGCAGCACGTTATCGCGATGTAAAAATGCATGCTCTATCCATTTCGCTAACTCGGAGATGTTCCCCGCCCAAACTCTGCGCTTGGCATGTTCCAACAACAGATGGCGTAGGCTGTCATCCACAGCGCTGTTATCGCCGTAAAGTTCGCTTAGTTTCCTGTCGATGATCAGCGATATATCCTCTGTTCGATTTTGCAAGTTAGGCAAAGATAGCGATGCACCTGTAAGGTAATAATAGAGAGATGGACAGAAGCGACGCTCATGCACTAGATCTTCCAATGGATTGATTGAGCTAGTGATCAATCTGAAATCGAGGCTGGTCGATTTATTGGTATTAAAGTCGAACAGTGTTTTAGTCAAGATGATGTGCGTTAAGGCTGCTTGCAATACGCCAGGAAGCAAATCAATACGCTCGATATACAGAGTACCGCCATTTGCGAGCTCAAATTTAGACTTGTTCCCCTCCTCGTCGCTGCCAAGCAATAGCTCAGAAAGATCCTCTCTTTTAGCTGAATGGAGATTCACAGCCACAAACGGACCTTCGCTAAAGCGTGAACAAGAGTTATGCATGGTATGAGCTAAGCTTCTTTTCCCCGTGCCCTCCTCGCCAAGAATGTAAATTGGAGACGTGTTTTTCATGCAAGCTTTCGCAGCAGAAATGACACGCTGCATCGCTGGCGATTCAG
Source organism: Enterovibrio calviensis DSM 14347 (assembly GCF_000621165.1). Lineage (GTDB taxonomy): Bacteria > Pseudomonadota > Gammaproteobacteria > Enterobacterales > Vibrionaceae > Enterovibrio > Enterovibrio calviensis. The sequence goes on from NZ_JHZA01000012.1 coordinate 182,145, forward strand.
TGTGGTACCTTTCCAGCGTAGAGGCCAATCGGTGTTTTTTGTCCGCTCGTGTTGTGGCTTCTGAAGCGTCAGAAAAACGCAGAACACGACAACCACCCGCAATAGGTAGCATGGTGACACGGTATTGCTGCAACTGTCCGGCAAAGTCGAAATCCACGTTGTCGCCGTTAATTTCTCCACCTTCCGCTATAAGGGATTTTACCTTTGGCGGAAACAGAAACGTTTCGAACACGCTGGTATTGATAATGTCGCCCTCAGAGACAGTAAACCGCTCCAGAAATGCTTGACTACAATGCAACACGAAACCATCGTCATCTAACACTAAAAAGCAGGCTTTGCTGGCATCGATATATTGCTGATTGAAATTAATCCCCTTCAACTGACGGCGATTCGCGCTCATCTCAACCAGACATTCCGCTATCATCATCAGGATAAATTGGACGCTATCTAAAGCATTTTTACTGTCATCAATATAACTGATGTAACCCAGCACACCACTTTCTGAATCGGCGATAGGTACACTCGTCACCGAAAGCTGTAGTTTATTGCTTAAGCGAAGTTTGTGAATCCCCTGAAGCCCCAGTACTTCGGGGGTCCAATAGCTGCCGACCACATAATCATCTACTTCTAATGACTGCTTTATCGCTTTATTGCCGCGCACAGACAAACAAACAAATTCATGACTAAACAGAAGAAGCGTACCCTCAGTACTCATGGGCCATTGACTGACTTTAGTCATCACCTTGCTGAAATCTTTGATGAGGCCAGGGGATTTGAGCCCCTCCAATCTAGCGTCGGTTATCCCGTAATGTAATGCGACCATTGTTATATCCTTATTCAGGCGCTTTCAGCCAAATCTTGACGTTCTAAATTGAGCTTTTTCATTTTGCGCCAAAGGGTTGTACGGCTCAGTCCCAGCGCTCTCGCAACATTTGTCACTTGCCCACCGTGTTCTTTCCATGCATTCGCAATAACATTGCGCTCAGCTTCGACAAGATCGGTGATGCCATATTCCTTAGTCCTTTTATTTTGGATTCTTTCAGGGAGATCTCTGGCATTGATCAAACCTTGGTTGCTCATCAAGGCTGCATTTTCTAATACCTGAAAAGCTTCGAGAAAATTGCCAGGCCAGTGATATTCCATCAATAATTCTTGGGCGTCACTATCTAGACTTAACGGCACTAATTCTCGAGCACTGAGTTGCTCCAAAATGAGTGACAGTGTTTTTTGCAGACGCAACTTATCAATGCATAGTGGTTTTAAATCAAGCTGCGCCAAAGACAACTTCAAATACAACAAGTGGCTTAATCGCGACGCATCCCAATCGTATTGTGGAGATGAACAAGCAATGAGTTCAACACTGAAAGCCTTATGCTGGCCGTGTTCATCGGTGATAACACCTGAGGATAAGATCTTGAGCAGAACACTTTGAAGATCAGGAGCAAGCAGTTCGAGGTTTTCAAGACAAAGCATATTGCCATTAGCATTGAGAAGATAACGAACAAAACGCGCCTTGGTTGCTTCATTCATCGTTCGCTGGGTAAAACCTGCCAGGCAATCCAGCATATTCAACGTTTTATTACATATCTGACGAGATATATAGTCCACCAGATATCTCTCACCTGAGCCAACTTCAGTCGTGATAAACAAACGAAGCCCTGATTTTCCGCGCTGTGCAAGCACTCTATTTATATAGCCATCCTTGACTAACAATTGACTCATTACATGGCGTCGCCAATCATCATCGCGCAAGTGCGTCTGCTCGATATCGACAAAGCAGATACAGTGCTCTCCTATAATCTGTCGGGTTATGTCTGCAGTGATAACGTTCTCAGAGGTGGTCACTGAGAACGTCTCTTTTTCTGAGGTACCAAAGAACGAAGCAATGGGAAACGTCTCCATACCGTTAATGAGCATCATGCCGTGTTTGGCACATTCTCTTGCCGCACGGTTGAGATATCGAATGCCACCACTCAGATTAAACACGCACACCATTTCGGACAGCGCGTCCAATACGCTTTCAAACAAGATCACATTACTCAGGTTTTTCGATGTGTGTTGAACGAGCCTTTCAAGCCACGGTTTTATAGATTGAAGACCAGCTTCATGATGTTTATCCATTAGTACCATCAGGAAATAGTTACCTGTATGGTTCCGCACAGGCACGCACACGGCGGCATAGTCATGAAGCGCTTTTTTATATGACTCATGACAATACATTAGCGCGGTCTCTTGCGTGCGAGCCGCCATAGAAAACGCTGTAGTTCCCACCAAGCTTTTACTGAAGCTGAAGCCCAATTCAACGCCAAGCTCTCGAAGAGGTTCTTTGACCTCAATTGCCCCATCTAACGCCAGTAAATAGCCGTCAGCATCAAGCAAGCACCATACAGCCCCTTCTCCCAAAAGCATGTTTAGCTGGCAGCCACGAAGGTAGTCAATATAAGGCTCAGCAAGTCTCTGACGAGGAAGGTTACTGCTGGGCAAGGCAGACTGCATCTGCCAATCAAAAGCACAAAGCGCACGGTCTTCAAACCAAGAGGATACTAAGGGGTCGTTGAACTCTTTTTGGTTAGGCCACTTATTCTGTATGTGAAGCATCCACTTTTTGTGCTTTTCACTGGTACGACGCATAAATACAACTCAAAAAATATGACAAATCATTGTCATTTTTGTCAGTTTTCTTGGATATCTCTTTCATCCAGTATTGAGATGTCAGGGCAAGCTAAATACACCTTGATTGACCAGAATCAAAAACCTCGGCAAAACGTTGCCAAGCCGAGGTTTTTCTTTATTGGTCAGTAAATTACTGACCTAACTGATGAGCGGTCAGGATAGCCGCAAAGACTTTTTCTGCAGTGACAGGAAAAGGCATGTTGTGGATGGTTTCGCCTTCCGCGCAAGACGCGTGTGCCACGTCCATTAGCTTCTCATTGTTCAGCTCTTTCACACCCATTTGGTGCAGGTTTGTTGGCAAACCAACACTGCGGCAGAAACCAATTACGGTCTGGATCTCTTCGTAATCAGCATTTTCCAGAACCAACTGCACCAGTGTACCGAATGCCACTTTTTCACCGTGCAATAAGTGGTGACATTCATCTAGTTTTGTTAAGCCATTGTGGATCGCATGCGCACCAGCAAGCCCACTTGATTCAAAGCCAATACCACTCAGATACGTATTCGCTTCAATGATGTTTTCTACCGCTTTGGTCGACACACCATTTTCAACAGCTACCTTTGCTTTTAAACCATCAGCCAACAAGGTTTCGTAACACAGTTTTGCCAATGCTTGCGCTGAGCGTGTTGGTGCTCCACCAGCCATCGTCGATTTACCTGAAATCATGTTGGCTCGCGCTTCAAACCAAGTTGAAAGCGCATCGCCCATACCTGCCACAAGAAGGCGAGCTGGCGCTTTTGCAATAATGGCCGTATCCATGATCACCATGTTCGGGTTAGCAGGGAACAACAGGTATTCTGCAAACTCTCCTTCTGGGGTATAGATAACAGCGAGTGCAGAAGTTGGTGCGTCAGTTGATGCGATGGTTGGTACCACTACTACAGGACGCTTTGCATAGAATGCGATAGCTTTAGCTGTATCCAGCGTTTTACCGCCACCAATACCGATAATCACATCCGCTTCCACGCCTTCAGCCAACGCCAATAGCCGATCGATTTCAGGACGTGAACATTCTCCATTGAAGCATTCAAACGTCGCAGGAATTTCGCTGGCAGCAAAACTGGTAGCTACCGTATCTTGCGTTAGTCCCATAACGAAGTCATCGGCAATGGCAAAAGGTTTGCTACCAAAGGTAGACACATATTTGCCAATATTTCCCAACGCACCTTCGCCTTGAATGTATTTACTTGGAGAGATAATAATTTTGTCCATGAATGACTTTTCCTATTCTTAATTCGTGTTATTTAGTCAATGAAGCGAATACACATTCCACTGCGTATGCACCAGGATCTTTGGTACCGTTCAGGCTGTCGCTATTAAGGTAAGACGAGCGACCCGCGTTGGCTTTCAGCATGGTAGACGTTGATTCTGCACCTTCACGAGCGGCGTTTGTGCCACTTTCCAAACCTTGCTCTGCCCATGCATTGAATGCTGGGTACAATGCATCAATCATGGTGCGATCACCCGGCTTCGCGCCGCCATACTGCATCATGCGAACCAGACCATTTTGTAGGGCAGCAACAAGATCGTCGCTTGAAGACAAGTAACTTCCTGCAGCGGTAAAGAAGATGGACAGCAATACACCAGAGGAGCCACCCATCACGGTGGTAAGCTTTTCGCCAATAACGTTCAATAGCACCGATGGTTCGCCCAGAGGCAGGTTGTTGGCATCTAATTCTGCCAACACTTTGCGGGCACCTGCGGAAAACGTTGAACCTGTATCGCCGTCACCCACGATGGCATCCAAACGGTTTAGCTCAGATTCCAAATCGATAAGAGTGCCACAAACAGTGCGAATCGCTGCTGCAACTGCATCGTTCTGGCTTGGGGTGTATTCAATTTTCACTGCTTTGTTTTCACACTGAACAACAGGACATTCACGTTTAGCAATAACGCCCGGCCACGCTTCGGTCGCTGTGTCAGATTGCAATGCAGAACGTGTTTCTTCGTCCAGACGCAGCAACGACAACGAAAAACCTTTCATATCGATAGCCGTCATCAGTGCTGCGGGGCCAACAACAAATTCCAAACCTTCACCCAGCTTGGACTCCACCACTGCTTTCGCAACCACGTTCATCTCTATAGGAGAAAGGCCCCCCAGATTATTGATCAACACAGCGTGCTTCTCACTTGGGCGCGCTTCGAGAAGTTTTTCTGACATCAGTGCCACAAACTCTTGGCACTCCGCCACATCAATGGTTTCAATCCCTGCTTCACCGTGAATGCCGAGGCCTAGTTCTGCTTTTCCATGTGCAATACGGCTTTCGCTGGTGTCACCCGGTAACGAGCAACTAGTCAAAGCGATGCCGATACTTGCGGTGTTATCTATCGCTTTTTGCGCTGCCACTTTTACGTCTGCCAACGATGCGCCTTGTTCTGCGGCATGACCTGCCACTTTGTGCACGAATAAGGTGCCCGCAATGCCGCGTGGTTTTGGATTGTTTGGAATGGAAATATCATCGTTTACGATAACCAGTTCGACGTCGTAGCCCATCTCTTTGGCTTTCTCACACGCAAGACCAAAATTCAGCCGGTCACCAGTGTAGTTTTTGATAATAACCAGACAGCCTTTATCGCCCGTCACATGAACAATGGCGTTAAGCACAGCGTCAACGCTTGGTGCCGCAAATAAATCACCACAAACTGCAGCAGTAAGCATACCTTTACCGACAAACCCGGCATGTGCTGGCTCATGGCCAGAACCGCCACCACAAATGATTGCGACTTTGTCTTTGTTCCAGTCATTGCGCGCAATGACTTTGATGTCGTTATTAAAATCGAGCTTGATCAAGTTGCCTAAACGTTGCGTGTAAAGCGTGCCGTCAATGGAGTCCGACACCCACGATTCTTTCTTGTTGATAATTAGTTCAGCCACGATTACACCTTTTTATTATCTAAATAGTTCGTAAGTTTATGTTCAGGGTTGGATGGAGTTGTTGAACCAGAACTAGGACGCTCGAAAATATGCGCCAGTTGTGCTTCAGCTTCTCCCTCACTCATTCCCAGATGACAAACAAAAATGTCTTTCGCCATCTCGTAGCAACAGTCGCCTTTCATTCGCCTATACCTCACCGAGCTGCTTCTGGGCCTTGTCGTTGTGGGCAATGTGTCGATGCAGCATGATGAAAAGGGTTCCCGGCTCCTCATAGAAGCCGGGGGTTCTTATTACTCAACGTGCTCGTTGAAGAAGCGCGCATCCATCTCTTTTAGTGCAGGAGAAATAATCGGTGTGAATGGCAGTTGGTCAAGAACGTCACGCTGCATGTCTACACCTGGTGCGATTTCAATCAGCATCATGCCATCACGGTTACGCTCGAATACGCAACGCTCTGTCACGTAGATTGTCACGCCGCCTTGCTCTGCACGGAAGTCACCACTTGCAGAAATCTCATCCACTTCTGATACGAACTTCGGATAAATGCCTTCTTGATGGATAGTCAGTTTTCCATCCGCAATTTCCGTTTTCAGGCCACCGCCAGAGAATGGGAAGCAGAACACCGCTTTCTTCGCGCTCGCAGTTAGATTCACGAAGCCACCTACACCGATGATTTTGTCACCAGCGCGGCTCACGTTGACGTTACCTGAGCCATCGACCTGCATAGCGCCAACGAAGGTAATATCCAACATACCACTATCGTAAAGATCGAACTGGCTCGCAGTGTCTTGGCACATTTCAGGGTTCAGCACTGCGCCAAAGCTCAAGCCACCAACCGGAGTTCCGCCAATCAAGCCTGCTTCAATCGTTAAGTACATGTTGTCAGATGCGCCCACTTCACGAGCTGCTCCTGGTACTAACTCAGGTACACCAATGCCGAGGTTAACCACTGCACCATCACACAGCTCCATTGCCGCACGTCGTGCGATAACTTTGTGCAACAGTTCACGCGGTTTCTTACCACTGCCCGAAGTCAGTTGTGCGATGGTTTCATGCTTATCCTTAATACCTTCCTTCGACATTACGAACTCGCCGGTGTAGGCCGGTTCGTATTTTTCGATCATGGTTTGCATTTGCTCTTCATCGACTACGATGGCGTCAATAATTGCAGCTGGCAGTTTTACCGTACGTGGGTGAGAGGCCGTTGCCGACACGCGCTCAACCTGAACGATAACCTTGCCGCCATTCGCTTTCGCTGCCATAGCGGTGCTGTATGGGTCAAGGTAGAAAGCTTCATGCTCGAATGACACGTTGCCATTAACATCAACAGTCGTACCGCGAATAATCGCCACATCTACTTTTGGAGATTTGTAGAACAAGTATTCTTCACCGTCGATAACCATCAACTCAGCCAGAGTGTCTGTTGAACGTTCGTTAAGTGCACCGCGGCTGTTGCGAGGATCGACGAAGGTTTTCAGACCAACTTTGGTTAATACACCAGGCTGATTTGCTGCAGCGGCGCGAAAACTATGACTGATTGGACCGTAAGGAAGGTTGTACGCTTCGATTTTGTTTTCAGCTGCAAGCTTTTTCAGACCCAGCATTTTAATGAAGTGAGAAGCAACTACACGACGCACCATGCCTTCGTGAGAGATACCGTCGATCAAGCGACCTTCTTGAGACTCACCCAGACCGGCACCGAAGTAGTAGCTCAGGTCACGGGGTTGGCCTTGTTCTAAAAATTTCTCGCCGAGCGCTTTGGTTACTTTTTCTGGGTAGCACAGAGAACCGAAGCCGTTAATCGCAACGCAATCGCCAGTTTTAATCAAATTGATTGCGTCTTTTACGTCCATTATTTTGTTATTTTGTACAGACATTTTAGAATTCCTTCTGGTAATACTTCTTTCAGAGAATCAGTTAATTAACGGCGTGGTAGGTACTGGCGAGCAATGCCGCGACCCACAACGATTTTTTGAATTTCAGAGGTGCCATCAACAATTTGCAGCATCTTCGCAACAGCCATAGCTCGTCCGATTGGTGCGTCTTTCATGAACCCTTCGGCACCGAAAAGTTGAGCACATTTCACCGTCACTTCCATGGCAACATCGGTTGCGAACAGTTTGTTCATGGCAGCAGTCAGAGCGACTGGTTCACCGCTATCCATCACGGCAGCCGTTTTGTATAGAAGACAGCGAGCTGCTTCGATTTTTGTTGCCATTTCAGCCAGTTGCCATTGAACGCCTTGGTTGGTCAGGATGGGCTTACCAAATGATTCACGTTGGCCTAAATATTCACATACCGAGTCAACGGCATGCTGGGCGACACCAATCGCAATCGCTGGCGTAAACACGCGGGCTACGTCAATAGCCTTGAGCGCTTCTTTGAAGCCATCGGCGGAAAGTAGGTTAGCTTTTGGCACCACACAGTTGTCGAACTCCAATCCCCCCACGAACATACCGTTACCAATCATGCGTTGGCGGTTCTCGAAGTAGCGCAAACCTTTGGTATCAGCGGGCACAAACAACATGATCATGTTTTTGTTGTCTTTGCCGTCTTTCACCATCACGTTGAAGTAGTCAGCGCCTTTCGCATTGGTGATCCAATCTTTGGTGCCATGAATGCGATAAACATCGCCGTCTAACTCCGCGTACGCATTGGTTGCTGAAGGATCGCAGCCCGATGCACTTTCAGTCAGAGCGAATGCCGTAGTTTTGTTACCGCAAGCAAGGTCCGGCACAACTTTCAGAATTTCCGGATCGATACCTTCGTAGAAGGTCGCAATTTCCATGTTGATGTTGTTTTGAAGCTGGAGCAGGAAAGACATGATGCCACTGCCGTGAGCCAGACCTTCGTAAACCAGAGACATTTGCAGATAGTTATAACCTTTTCCGCCCATCTCAGTTGGGATGCCTAAACCGTAGAAACCATGCTCTGCCATCTCTTTCATTTTTGCGTTGAGCAAATCTTCGTCTGACTCTAACTGCAGTGCGATGGGTGCCAAACACTCAAGGCTGTAAGCTTTTGCTTTTTCGAAAATTGCTTGATGTTCTTGATCGAGTAGAAAGTTCATCTCTTAGCTTCCGTCTATTGGAATAAGTAATTAAGCGTGTTCTTGTTCTAATATTTGTGGCTGTTTCTTCTGCTCTGCTTTCCAACCGGTTTCGGTCAAGAACATAGTGAGAACAGCGAAGAATCCAGGAGTAATGCAAGTCAGAGACAGGGCAGTTTCTAGGCCATATTGCATGCCTAACCAACCCGTCAGAGCACCACCAGCCGCACCGCCAAGGCCAACTAACGAGAAGATAAAGCCAGTACCCATAGACACTGCACGTGGTGACATGTCGGTTTTGTATAGCGTGGTGAAAGCCAGCGGTACGAAGTTATACGCGGCGTAACCTGCGATGAAGGTCGCGGCGGACAGTAGCAACACGTTATTGGTCAACATCAGGCTGTAGTAAGCGATAGGTAGCACCACACCCGATGCAACGATAAGCGGTTTATCGTAGCCCCACTTCTGCGCCATGACCGGAGAGACAAGACACGCAATCGCTGAGCCAATCGGCAGCAGACCTAAGACCATGCCTGCTTCTGTAATTGATAAGTTCAGACTTTCTACTGCATAGGTTGGCCAAAAGGTATAAACCGCAATCCATGTGAGAGATGTCATTGGCCAAGCCAGAGCCAGAATCCACGTATTTTTGTACTGCAATGCTTCTTTTAGTGGTTGGAGTACTGGAACCTTTTCGTAGGTTTGTTGTTCATTCGCTGAATTATCTTTTGCTATGAACAGCCAAGCGGCCGCCAGAATCAGGGCGAAGATACCCATCACAATCATCACTTCACGCCAGCCTGACATCATCGCCAGAAACATCGGGAATGCAGCAGTACCAAGCATTTGCCCTGCAGGGCCTGTGAACATTTCAATGCCATTGATAGAACCCAGCTTTTCTTTCGGGATCCATTGGATCTTGAAAACCACCAGCACAGAAACGATACCTGCGGCAACACCCATTACGAAAAGACGACCAACGAAGAGCATGGTGACGTTAGTTGCTAGTCCTTGAATTAACATACCGACGCCGAGAATAACGAAGATGCTGAAAAGAACTGTTTTAGGTTTACCCTTGCTAATGAAGCAAATGATAGGGATGGTCAGCAAGCCTTTACCGAGCCATGCGATAGCGCTCAACCAACCCGCCATCTCTAAACCGAATCCAACATCATTTCTCATATCAGGCAAGATCACACCGAACGCAAAATTCGAAAGGTTTGCGACCATAAAGGCAAGCCATGCGATCCACACAATCCCCCAGCCTCGCGCCGGAATTTTTGCTTCACTTTTCATTTTGAAGTTTCCTTGGTTAAACGAACATTCGTCTGATGAAAAGCATCATTGTGGAACGTCATAATTTTTATAAGGAATAATTCAAAATGAAAATCCAATATTTGATTAGATACTCAAAAGGATATCAACAAGGAAAAAAGGGGAATTAGACGGGTGATCCAAGTCTTGTTTTTCGATTTAATCGTGCCAAAAACGGTCATTTTGAACAGTCAGCATGACTGAGGCGTTTCACTTTTGAAACCAACAAAAAGTTTTCATTTTGAACACTTCAAACTGATACATTTTGACTCGTTCTCAAATAACAATTTGAATAAAGGAATATGGAATGAAGACCTTTTCAGACATCGTCAACTATCGTCGCGCTATTCGTAAGTACGATCCAGAGTTTAACTTTGACCCTCAAGTCATCGCAGAAGCACTTGAGCTTGCTACATTGGCACCAAACAGCTCAAACATGCAGATGTGGGAATTCCACCGTGTAAGAAGCCCTGAAATGCTAGAAAAAATGAAGGCGGCTTGCCTAGGACAAAATGCGGCGAAAACCGCCAACGAATTGGTGGCATTTGTAACAACTCCGCAAAAATGGAAAGCACGCGCTGACATGAACGCGAAAGTCATTCGAAATGCATTTGCATCCAAACCTAACACCCCTGAGCACGTATTTGCATACTACGAAAAAGACATGCCGTTTCTATACAACGGCGAAGGCATGGTCGAATACAAAGGCTTGTCGGGAGAGGAAGGTGAACGTCAGCGTAAAGAAGATGTTCGCGTCATTTTGAACAAGAGTGCTGCACTTGCTGCCATGACATTCATGTATGCCCTTTCTGAAGCTGGGTATGACTCCTGCCCAATGGAAGGCTTTGATGAAGACCACCTGAAAGATTTATTAGGCTTACCAAAAGAAGCTGATATTTGTATGGTAGTTAGCTGCGGTAAACGCTTGCCGGAAGGCGTCTACGGTCCTCGACTTCGTGTTGACCTGACTGACGTCGTCATTGAGCACTAATCTCTATACTTACGCATTGGTGCATAAAAAGCCCTGTTCGCTTTTCGCTCAATAGAAGCGTTCAGGTTCTACGTGAACTATAAAGTCAGCAAAATCCTCTCAATATTGGGGCGTAGAGAATAACTTTCTCGGTGATCGCCCTTTAATATCCATAACGCTACGTTAACCACTTGTACATCTGAGACATATCACCAATAATGTTACCGTAACATTGGAAGTTGGCTTAACTATATGTCTAAAAACAATAAAAAACAGCGCGCTACGCTTCAAGATGTAGCAGATACCATTGGTATCACGAAGATGACGGTCTCTCGTTACCTTCGAAATCCTGACACTGTCGCGGCGAAAACCCGCGAAAAAATAGCCCAAGCGATTGAAGAGCTTGGCTACATTGAAAACAAAGCACCGGCGATGCTGTCGAAATCGTCCAGTCGTGCCATTGGCATTTTGCTTCCCTCACTGTCTAACCAAATTTTCGCCTCTTTTGTTCAAGGTATCGAGTCTGTGACGAAAGCACATGGCTATGAAACCTTGCTGGCGCACTTTAGTTATGACGAGGAAGAAGAGGAGCAAAAAATTGCCTCGCTTCTTTCCTATCAAGTGGATGGGCTGATCTTAACGGAGAGTCACCACACACCGAAAACGCTGCAAATGATCGAGAATGCTGGGATCCCTGTGGTGGAAACCATGGAGCTGCCGACTAACCCGATCGATATGGCCGTTGGTCTTGACCATATTGCCGCTTCATATGATGTGGTCAATCGCATGATTGCATCTGGTAAGCGCTCTATTGCTTACTTTGGTGCGCGTCTTGATACTCGTACTCGGTTGCGAATGGAAGGCTATGACAAGGCAATGAATGATGCCGGCTTAACGCCAAAGCATATTCTGACTGGCGACCACTCCAGCTATTCGTTGGCTGCGGATCTGCTCACTCGCGCGTTTGAGCTGCACCCTGATTTGGATGGGGTATTTTGTACTAACGATGATATCGCCATTGGCACTTTGCTCAGCGCGCAACAACGCGGGCTAAATGTGCCAGCGCAGTTATCGATTGTGGGGTACAACGCGTTAGATATTGGCCAAACCGTACAGCCGAAATTGACCAGCGTGGACACTCCTCGCTTTAAGATTGGTGAAAAAAGTGCGGAGCTGTTACTGGCAAGGCTAAGAGGCGATGAGATTGAAAACAAGATTGTCGACTTGGGCTATAAAATCAGCCACGGCGGCAGCCACTAGCCAGCGGCTCAGTGACTAGCTGCTTGGTGACTAGCTGCTTAGTTACTAGCAGCTTAGTGACAAAAAATCAAAGGGCAGCCAAACGGCTGCCCTTCTTTGTTTGCATCGATGATTTGTATTCCTGATGCGTTGAGGGTCAGAGAATAAAGCTCGCGCCTTCTTCAGCACTGGTCACGCTTTGGCGCATCACTTTAAACATGTTGCGTCCCCACGTTTGTTGCAGCGCTTCAGTGTCCAGCACGATTTGCTCTCTGCCTTGAGTGTCCGCCAAGTTGTTAAGCTCACCCGTCTCGCAGTTCACAGAGATCATATCCCCTTCATGCACCAAACCAATCGCGCCGCCGCGAATGGCTTCCGGTGAAACATGAATGGCTGACGGTACTTTGCCCGATGCGCCCGACAAGCGACCATCAGTGACTAATGCCACGTTAAAACCGGCTTTTTGCACGTTGCCCAAAATTGGCATCAGTTTATGCAGTTCAGGCATGCCGTTCGCTGCAGGGCCATTGTGCGTTAACACCACGATGCAATCTTTGTTCAGCTCGCCGCGCTTATAGGCCGCTTCTACTTCGTGCTGGCAACGGAACACAGCCGCTGGCGCTTGAATGATGCGCTGATCAGATTTAAGCGCAGAGACTTTAACCACTGCGCGACCAAGGTTGCCATCCAGAACGCGTGTGCCGCCTGTGCTTTCAAACACTTCACCGCTCGCCGCGATAACCGACCCATCAATTGAACCATTGCACGCCTGCCAGCTCAGTTTGCCGTCATTTAGGATTGGCAATGACAGTTGATCGTCGAAAGAACCAAATGCTGGCAACACATCAGAATGCACCAATTGTGCTTCGTGAAGGCGATGCATCAATGCTGGCACGCCGCCCGCTTGTTGGAACGCATTCATGTCGGCTGGGCCATTCGGGTATACCTTGGCGAGTAGCGGAACCACGTCTGACAAATCGCTAATGTCTTGCCACGTCAGCATGATGCCCGCCGCACGCGCGACAGCCAGCATGTGAATGGTGTGGTTGGTGCTGCCACCGGATGCCAATAGCGCGACCACGCCGTTGATCAGGCTCTTCTCGGTCACAACGTCTGAAAGCGGGCGGTACTGCGCAGAATCTTTGGTCATAGCCGCGATTTTAGATGCGGCATGATCGGTTAATGCCGTGCGCATGGCGGAATGCGGGTGAATGAACGCAGAACCCGGTAGCATCAAGCCCATCGCTTCAAACACGAGCTGGTTGGTATTGGCAGTGCCGTAGAAGGTGCATGTGCCCGGCGCGTGATAAGCGCTGCATTCCATGTCTAGCAACGCTTCTTTGCCTACTTCGCCTGCCGCGTAACGTTGGCGTACATCCACTTTTTCTTCGTTGCTGATCCCTGTCGCCATCAAACCTGCAGGTACGAACGCGGTCGGCAGGTGAGCATAAGCCAATGCGCCCATCAACTGTCCTGGGGCGATTTTGTCACAGATGCCCAGCAACAGCGTGGCGTCGTAGCTATTGTGACTCAGTGACAGCGCAGTGGACTGCGCAATCAGATCACGAGAGAACAACGACATGTCCATGCCCGGCTGACCTTGGGTCACGCCATCACACATGGCAGGCACGCAGCCCGCGACTTGCGCCGTGTGTCCTTGCAGCGCCAGCGTTTGTTTAATTTGGTCTGGGTAATCCTTGTAAGGCTGGTGCGCGCTTAACATGTCATTGTAAGCACTGATAAGCGCCACGTTAGCGCGGGTGAGATCGAGAATCGATTTCTTCTCAGACGCACAAGACGCCGCTACGGCATGCGCCAAGTTGCCGCAAGAAAGCTGATTGCGACCTTTTCCGGCATCGGCTTGCGCTTGAGTGTGAGCAAGGAACACATCGCGAGTGGCGCGGCTGCGTTCAATCAAACGCTCGGTGACTTGTTTGACGATGGAATGAATCATACGACGACCTCGCGCACGTCCAGCATGGCTTCAGCGGCGCGATCAACCACGGTGTTGATGTCGCAATCAATGCTCACAATAATAGTTTGTGGCTCGTTATCAGGACGATCAAGCGTTTCAAACTGGCTTTTCACCATGTTTTCTTTCATAAAGTGGCCTTTGCGGGCACGCATGCGTTTCATGATCAATTCCATATCGCCATCTAAAAACAAGAAGGTCACGTTTTGGTTGCCTTCGCGGATCTGGTCGCGGTACTTTTTCTTCAATGCTGAACACACGATCACACCGTGTTCATTCTTACTTTCTAGGCTGTAAGCCGCATCGCGAATACGCTCTAGCCATGGCATGCGGTCATCATCATTGAGGGGTTCACCTGATGACATTTTTTGAATATTGGCACGTGGATGGAGATCGTCCCCATCGATGAATTTGCGATCAAGCCGTTTAGCGAGTAACTCTCCAATGGTGGTTTTTCCACTGGCACAAACGCCCATAACGATGACACTACTTCCAGCCATGACTAATCCTCTTTACCAAATTTGCGCGTGCTCTCAATTTTGGAATTCACTTTGAAATATGGGTTTATCTTACGAATGTTATCGGTAACATGTTACCGGTAACGTAAACAAATGTGAACTCACACACAAACAATAACAATGCTAGATAAGGTGTCACTATGGAGCAGTTAGTTCAGCCCTCAGATCCTACGTTTTTGTTAACCATTGCCGTTTTCGCTATCGCGGCACTGTTGGTATTGATCATTAAATTAAAAGTGCACGCGTTTGTCTCTCTGACCATTGTCAGCTTGGCCACCGCGATTGCGACAGGCGTTGCGTCAGAACAAGTGGTGCCGACCATGATGGGTGGTTTCGGTGGCACATTGGCTTCCGTTGCGCTGCTTGTCGGTCTTGGCGCGATGATTGGTAAAATCCTCGAAGTCACCGGTGGTGCGCAGGTTCTTGCGGACACGCTGATCGGTCGATTTGGCGAAGACAAAGCCCCGTTTGCGCTGGGTGTTGCCTCACTGCTCTTTGGTTTCCCTATTTTCTTTGACGCTGGCCTTGTGGTGATGATGCCTATCATCCTGAGTGTTGCGAGCCGTTTCGGCGGCTCTCCGCTGAAATACGCACTGCCATCAGCGGGCGCATTTGCCGTGATGCACGGTTTCGTTCCGCCACACCCAGGCCCTGTGGCTGCGGCTGAGTTTCTTGGCGCAAACATCGGTCTACTACTTGTTGTGGGTCTGCTCGTTGCCATCCCGACTTGGTACTTCGGTGCATATCTGTTTGGTCTGTACGCAGGCAAAAAATTCGATATTCCTTTGTCTAAAGCATTCTTCAACGGCGACACCGTGGTTGATGAAGCTAAATTGCCTAAATTCGCCACGGTAATGAGCATTCTGGTGCTGCCTGTGGTACTTATCTGTCTCGACACAGGTCTGCACACGCTTTCTGTTGCTGGGATCATTGACGGTAAAACACCGCTGGTTGAATTCCTTCGCATGCTAGGCAAAACGCCCGTCGCGCTGCTTATCACCCTGTTGGTGTGTTTGGTGATATTTGCCAAAGACTACGGCATGGCGAAACTAGAAAAACTGTGTGGTGATTCACTCGCTCCTATCTGTGGCGTGGTACTGGTAACCGGTGCTGGCGGCATGTTCGGTGGCGTATTGCGTGCCAGCGGTATTGGCGATGCATTGGCAGGCGTACTGACAGACACAGGTATGCCCGTGATTGTGGCCGCATTCGTTATCTCAACCTGTCTGCGTGTGGCTCAAGGCTCGGCAACCGTTGCACTAACGACCACCGCAGCACTGATTGCCCCAGTGGTAGCGTCGACGGTAGGCTTAAGTGAACTTGACTTATGCTTTATCGTTATCGCCATTGCGAGTGGCGCGACGGTACTTTCACACTTCAACGATTCAGGCTTTTGGCTGGTATCTCGTCTACTCGACATGGATGAGAAAACCACGCTGAAAACATGGACCGTGATGGAAACATTGTTAGGCGGTATCGCATTTATTATCGTCGCAACACTTAGCTTCATTTTGTAGAGGTAAATAATGAAAACGATTGAACAGCGACTAAAAGAAATCCAAATCGTTCCAGTCATTGCGATTAACGATGTCGCTCACGCTCTGCCTCTGGCAAAAGTGTTGGTAGAAAACAACCTGCCATGTGCTGAAGTCACTTTCCGCACCGAAGCAGCAGCAGAATCAATTCGTATTATGCGTGATGCCTACCCTGAGCTACTGATTGGTGCAGGTACGGTACTGACGACAGAACAAGTCGACATCGCTATCGACGCGGGTGTGGATTTCATCGTGAGCCCGGGTTTCAACCCAACCACAGTGAAGTACTGTCAGCAGCGCAACATGCCAATCGTACCGGGTGTGAACAACCCGAGTTTGGTTGAGCAAGCCATGGAAATGGGCCTGAAGACGCTGAAGTTCTTCCCTGCAGAGCCTTCTGGCGGCGTGAACATGCTGAAAGCGTTAAGCGCGGTTTACCCGGTGAGCTTTATGCCAACAGGCGGCGTTAGCCCAACTAACGTTGATCAGTACCTTGCGCTAAAAAGCGTCGTTGCTTGTGGCGGTACGTGGATGGTACCGACTGACATGATGGACAACGGCGACTGGGACGGCATTGCCGCACTCGTAAAAGCGGTTTCTGAGCGTTAATCGCTAATCAGTCAAACCCATAACATCCTAAGCCGAGCTCCCCCTGCTCGGCTTTTTTTTCGCTTATATTTCCGTATGCATCCTCGCCATCATTGCCGTCATTGCCATCCTCGCCGTCATTGCCTTAACCCCGCTTGATCGCCACGCTGTATCAACAATAAACCGACAAATTTACTCAGCCATAACTACGCTCTTTGCATTCATTATCAAGAGGGGTTTGCTATGTCTGCGATTCAACAATTCAGCCTTGATGGGCAGGTCGCCATTGTCACGGGGGCAGCGGCGGGTATTGGTCGGCGTATCGCTGAAATGTTTGCGGATGCAGGCGCGGCGATTGTGGTGAGCGACTTAGATTTGCAGGCTGCCAATGATGTGGCTTCTGCAATCAAAGCCAGCGGCGGTCGCGCGGTTGCTACCGTGTGTAATGTCACCCAAGATGAAGACCGAATCGCACTTGTAGACACTGCCATGCGGGAGTTTGGCAAGTTGTCGATCCTTGCCAATAACGCGGGCGGAGGCGGCCCTAAACCGTTTGATATGCCCATGCAAGATTTCGAATGGGCATATCAACTCAATGTCTTCGCGCCATTTCGGTTAATGCAGCTCTGCGCCCCTGCCATGCAAAAAGCGGGCGGCGGCGCGATGCTAAACATCAGCTCTATGGCGGGAGAAAACAAAAACAGCCACATGGCGTCTTATGGCTCGTCAAAAGCGGCAGTGAATCACCTCACCCGTAATACCGCGTTTGATTTAGGGCCGATGGGCATTCGCGTGAATGCCATTGCTCCAGGGGCAATTCGCACTGCGGCGCTAGAAAAAGTGCTCACGCCAGACATAGAGAAAGCCATGCTGAAACACACGCCACTAGGCCGATTAGGAAAAACCGATGATATCGCCTCTGCTGCGCTATTTTTGTGTTCGCCAGCGGCGGCTTGGGTGAGCGGACAAGTGCTCACCGTCAGCGGTGGTGGCAGTCAGGAGTTAAGTTAATATCTGTTTTGAAGAGGGATGCGTTGAAGCAAGGAAGCCGATAACAAGGGGCACAAGGTTGAGTGAAATTGCCCCTTTGACGTTTGGGAAGACAGTGATTACTGCTCCATGATGACCTTCAGGTTCTCTAAGCCCACCTTGTATAACCCGACGATCGCACCAATCGCCGTTTCGTCATTCAGATTCTCTGGCGGATCGTTGTTTGGATCACCGCGGTAAAAACCGGCCTTCCACGTCACGATGCTTTTATCGCCGTCAGCTTTGACAGTTAAGGTCGATTGATAATTGGTGACAGGAAGAAGTGCAGTGTTGTTTTTGCTGATTTTATATTTCAGTAGCATGCCTTCTTTGTCTAACTTTTTCAGTTGCTCCGTCACGCTTTGCTCACCCACATACACGACGCGCACAGCCCCTTTCTGATCCGCAGGTCCTTTTTCCATCACTACCTTGGTCACTGGCGGAAGCCAAGCAAGGCTGTCGAAAGCGCCCACCGCTTTCCATACTTTGTCGGCAGGGGCATTAATGGTAATGGACTCGTTAACTTTGAGCCGTGAAGGGCCGTGTGCGTAGACAAAAGACGAACCCAGTAAGCTGATAATGGAAAGCAAAAGGAGGGGGAGTTTTATTAGCGTGACTTGTTTGAGCATGAGTTGTTTGAGCATGAATCGTTTCCTTCTCAATACCGAAGACCGTTTCTGTTATAACGGTGATTGAGAAGGAACAGAATCGCCCCTCAGGCAAAAGTGTTTTTCACGCCAGCGTGTGCAACTAGACTATGCAGCCCGCACCAGTTTGGGATTATGTTTCTTGATAAACCCTTTAATTTTCGGGGCGATGACTTCGCGATAACGTCTGCCATTAAAAATCCCGTAATGACCCACGCCCTGTTGTTCATAATGCATTTTTTTGGATTTTCTCAGTTTTCCGCACAACTCTAACGCGGCGGCCGTTTGGCCTCGTCCTGTAATATCGTCTAACTCCCCTTCAATCGTGAGAATGGCGGTATCTGTGATGCAATCCAGATCCACTAGCTTGCCACGATAGGTCATGGTTTTATTAGGTAACTTATGTTCTAAGAACACTTTACGAATGGTGTCCAAATAGTAATGAGCGGGCAAATCCATTACCGCCAAATACTCATTGTAAAACTGTCGGTGTGACTCGGCATTATCGCCATCACCCTTCACCAAGTCGCCAAAGAACTTGAAGTGCTTTTGCACGTGGGTATCAAGGTTCATCGACATAAACCCAGAAAGCTGCACGAATCCGGGGTACACCCACTGCCCCACCCCTTTGTATTGTTCAGGCACAGAACAAATCACGTTCGACTCGAACCACTCCAAGTCTTTTCCGCTGGCGTAATCGTTCACTTCCGTTGGGTTGATGCGCGTATCAATTGGCCCGCCCATCAGCGTCATGCTTGATGGCGTTGCAGGGTTGTTTTTCTCCGCCATCAACGCCGTGGCGACCATGAGAGGCACGCACGGCTGGCATACCGCAATGGCATGCGTATCCGGCCCCAGCATTTCGAGGAACTCAATCAAGTAGTCTACGTAGTCATCAAAATGAAACTCACCTTCACTGACGGGAACATCGCGGGCATTTTGCCAATCCGTCACATACACATCATGATCAGGCAAAAATTCTTTGATCGTTCCACGCAACAGCGTGGCGAAGTGACCAGAAAGCGGGGCGACAAATAGCACTTTCGGTTGTTGTGGCTGGGCTTTACTTCGACGAAAATGAAGCAAATTACAAAATGGCTTGTTGGCAATAACATTGTATTGAATCGCCAAACTTTGGCCGTTAATCACCGTATGGTCGAGCCCCCAAGCCGGTTCGTCGTAGCAATCCGTTAATCTCTCCACCAACTCCATCGATGCGTCAAACGTACGAACGACGGACAAATCACGCATACAGTTCCAAGGCGCGGCGTTAAAATCTCTGACAAACTTCACCCAACTGTTTAGCGGTTTGATGGATTCCATGTATGTCGCATTGAGTTCATAAAGCATACCTTGCCCCTACTGTTAAAAAGCGTGTGGCAAAATGCCACTATTAACCAATTACTTAATTGGCCGCTTATTTAACAGACTAGACCAGAATGTGATGATGCAGGATTGCGTCTTTGCATCACCTCACAAACTCTCGCCCCAATTTTCCCTCCTTCCATGTCAAACCCCGAAAAGTCTCACTGGCGAAACATTCGTTCTATTTCTAATCTCTAAAGGTGCAAGCGGTATTTGTGCACAGGCTGATAGCAATTCAATGAAAGACCAAAGGAATACCAATGAAGCGTATGCTAATGCTAGGCATCGCGACCCTATTGCTGACGGGTTGTGACCGCAACACTGACCCCCAAGCACTAACGCCCGAAAAAGCAGAGACCACCACTCTCACTTTGGCACTCTCCAGTGCATCTGGTCATGCAGAAGTCCAAACCGCGCTTTATTTTGCCGATTTAGTGAGCACCAAAACACAAGGGAAACTGTCGGTAAACGTTGTGTCGACGACGGCGTCTACATTTGACCGAGAGCTTATTGCGCAAGTTCAACAAGGTGAGCTTGATATTGCCATCACGCCATCGTCCAAGTTGTCACACCTCGCACCGACCCTGCAGATTTTGGACCTCCCTTACCTGTTCAATGATCACGCAGCGGCGCGTCGAGTTTACGAAAGCAACGCCGGACGAACATTGTTGTCGTCACTTGAAGAGCATGGGGTGACAGGGCTTGCACTTTTGCCCGGCGGGTTCAAACAACTCGTCAGCAGTTTTTCTTTTCAATCCTACGGTGATTTTCAATACCGACTCTTTGATGCGATGGAAAGCAGCGTGATACGGGAGCAATTCGACACGTGGGGAGGAAACACGGTGGCGATTGCGGCCGATCAAGCCCCTGATGCTTTTACACAAGAAGCCATCGATGGAACGGAAAACACCTATGTCAATCTCGCCAAGCTTCCTAATCAAGGGTTACACGTTTTAGAAACCAATCACGGGTTTCTTACACTCGTCATGATGATGTCTTCAAACACATTAACGTCGCTGCCTCCTGCCGTCAGAGCCCAGTTGTTGGATGCAGTTAGGGACAGCAACTTACATCATCAATTGTTAGTCGATATCGCTCGGGAAGATGCGTACCAATTAGTGAACGAAAAAATGACCGTGATGCCAGCGCCACCAGCACTGAGTCAACAAATGGAAAAAGCCTTCCCCCTCCTTCTTGAACGTCACCGAATGGAATTTGGCACTGTGTTAGTCGAGCAAGTGCTTCAAGCTCGTGAAGATTGGGACAATGCGCATTCCGACTCGCTCGTTGTTGCGTTAGATGCAGACCTGCAAGGCAGCGCTGCCCTTTCCGGGCTCGCCATTCGCCGTGGCATTGAATTGGCGCTTGAAGAGATCAATGAACAAGGAGGTCTGCTCGGCAAACCAGTAAAACTGGTCACCAGAGACAACTCCATGGTCCCTGCTCGGGGGATCGACAACATCGAAACCTTCGCCACACTGCCAAATCTGCTTGCCGTGTTTGGCGGGATCAGCAGCCCAGTCATGCTGGCAGAACTCGATTTAATCCATAAACACAAGATACTGACTTTAGCACCTTGGGCGGCAGCGACACCGATTGTCGACAGCGGCCAAAATCCCAACTATGTGTTTCGCGTGTCGGTGCGAGACGAATATGCTGCAGGGTTTCTTCTCAAAGGCGCTTTAGAGGTCTCCGATAAAGTCGGGTTGATGTTAGTCAACAACGGCTGGGGAAGAAGTAACTACGAGGGTCTGTCAGAGGTGATGAAAGGCCTTACGTTACAACCCACATCTCTAGAATGGTTTGACTGGGGCGAGAAAGAATTTGAGTCCAAAGCGCAATCGCTGGTCGACCAAGGCGCAGAAGCGGTCATCTATGTTGGCAATGCAATTGAAGGGGCTAAATTTCTCGACGCTTTATCTAGGCACCCGAATCCGCCTGTGGTGATATCTCACTGGGGTATCACAGGGTCAGAATTTGCGCAAAAAGCCGCGAAATCATTGGAAAAAGTCGACCTTAGAGTCCTACAAACGATTTCGTTCATCGACAACGAAGCCCCTAACGTTAAGTCGCTCGTGTCCAAGTATCATGGTAAGTACTTCACATCATCTGCAGAGGATATCGTTGCGCCGTCAGGAACCGCTCATGCTTACGATTTAATGAACATGCTCGCCCAAGCAACACGTAAAGCGGGCAAAAACGACACGGGGCGTATTCGTCAGGAGATGAAAAACACAGATATACACAAAGGCCTGATGAAAACGTACCAGCGCCCATTTGAAACACGACAAGACGCATTAACTGCGGACGATTTCATTTTCACTCATTACCACAATGGTAAGCTCCACCCTCTGGAGCCAACGCAATAATGATTAAAGATCGGAGCATTGCTGATAGTTTCACGAAACTCATCTTAGTCTTACTCATTGCCTTTTTTCTCTTCGTGGTAGGCACCACCACGATTATGGAATTGTTCCGAATTCAGAAATACGTTCATTTAGAGCTCAGCACTCAAGCCCTAAATCGTCTAGAAGCCATCGAACAAACATTAGAAAACCACCGAGAAGCTATTATCCGCACCGCGCAAAGCCAGCTTTCCATCAACAGTTTAATTGATACAGAGGGCTCTGATTTCTACTTTGAGCATGCACTCGAGGACCTAACACGTTCAAACTCGATAAATGGGGCTCAGGTATTCGATTATGCCGGCAATATTTTCAAATCCCCCTCTACGCCGACTTGGTATTACCCTTCATTAGTCAGCGAAGCGTTAGTCACCGGAAAAGGCTACATAAAACTAGAAAATAATGCCTTTTACATTGTCGAACCCATTGTTTATTTTGGCGCGGTTCAGGGAGGTATTATCGCGTATGTGACCTTGCCTGCGCTTGTCACACCTACTTTTGAAAATGTCACGCAAAACTACTCGCTCACCTTTGAGCGTAAATGGACGTTCGAAAATAAGAGCCGAGATACCATGGGTCTAACGGCCTTCGTCACACCACCCTCTGACATGATGTTAAGTAAGTACGACGTTTCGCTAATGCTATCAGAGTCTTACTTTTACTTGCTTAGCGCTATCGCGCCTTGGCTAACCAGTTTTAGTATCCTCACGCTCATTTCACTGTTTCCAATGGCAGTAATTGCACGTCAACTAGGGCGCAGAATGGCGGCGCCAATCGCCCACTTATCTGAAAAAGTGAACACAGGCAGCTACCCCATTGAATTGACACAAACAACAACCGAGTTGACGGTATTGGCCAATGCATTCAACCACGCTACCGAGCAAATAAGACACGGCAACGAACTCACGGTCGAAGCCGAACGCCAGTCCGGGCAAAGTCAACTCGCAGCCATCGTTGAAACCGTGATTGACTGCATTATTACCATTGATGATTCTGGCCACATTGCTACGTTTAACCCCGCTGCTGAAGGTCTGTTTGGCTACTATGCCGAAGAAGTGATCGGGAAAAACGTAAAATTGCTGATGCCTGAAGCGCTTGCCAGCCAACACGACACCTATCTTGCGAATTACTTAGGCGGTAAACCGGCAAAAATCATCGGTAGTGGTCGTGAAATTGTGGCCATGCGCAAAGATGGCTCCACGTTTCCCGCAGAGTTGTCAGTGAGCCAAATGAACGTGCTAGGCAAGCGCATGTTCACCGGCATCATTCGAGACATTACCGCTCGAAAACAAGAGCAAGACATGAAAAATGAATTTGTCGCGACAGTCAGCCATGAGCTTCGCACGCCACTCACTTCAATTCGCGGCTCACTGGGGTTAGTGCTAGGAAAATTTGGCGACGATATTCCAACCAAAGGCAAAAAAATGCTCACCATTGCGCTCAGAAACAGCGAACGATTAACCCTACTCATTAATGACATTCTTGATATCGAAAAACTCGAATCAGGACAAATGACATTCCAATTCAGTCGTAACAACCTCAATGCCATTATTCGCCGCTCTGTTGACGACATGGACGGTTATGCAAAACAGCACCATGTCTCATTGGTATACATCAATGAGATCCAAGATGCCTATATCAATGTGGATTCAAGTCGACTTCAACAAGTCATCGCAAACCTGCTTTCAAACGCCATCAAGTATTCGCCAGCCTACAGCCAAGTCACCATAACTCTGTTAAGGGTCGATACGGAATTTCGTGTTGAGGTCACGGACGTGGGCTCAGGGATACCCGCAGAATTTCATAACGATATTTTCGAACGTTTCTCGCAAGCTGACAGCTCTGCGACGCGTCGTGTGGGTGGCACAGGGCTGGGGCTCAGTATTACCCGAGCGATCATCAATGGTCACAAAGGGAGTATTGATTTTTTCTCAGTGCTAGGA
The DNA here is from genome assembly GCF_000621165.1 of Enterovibrio calviensis DSM 14347. Classification (GTDB taxonomy): domain Bacteria; phylum Pseudomonadota; class Gammaproteobacteria; order Enterobacterales; family Vibrionaceae; genus Enterovibrio; species Enterovibrio calviensis. Next base: position 206,268 of record NZ_JHZA01000012.1, read on the forward strand.
GAAGGATCGACGTTTTTCTTTACACTACCCATTGATGCATCAGAGGCTAAACGCTTGGCAGCATTTGATAATCGCGTATCTCACTCCGACTACGCGATACCACAATTGCTTTATGTGGGTGATAACCAAGCCTTAAAGCTAACACTGCGCGATGCATTTAAAAATGACATTGAGATTTCCTGTTCGCCATCTCTTAAATCGGCAGAGATAGCAATTGAACACCAACGTTTTGAGTTGATTATCTGCGATGTCGCGAATGGCGAAGCGCGTTACATGCCCTTTTTCAATACGCTTTCAAACCTTGCCATTCCTGTCATTGTGCTCTCCAAAGTGGCATCACATACTGCGATGCCAAGTAACATCCTATCGCGCCACACAGTGTCAGATTTGAATATCGACAAACTCAAATCTGAAGTCCGTCTTATACTTAAGAAAAACTTTCCTCAAAAGGCAATGTAATGAACAAACCAATTACTGTGCTGTACGTTGAAGATGACGAGGATATTCGTGATGTCTCTGAAATGGCGTTAGAGGGAGATGAGTTTGTACTCCTGTCGTGCTGTTGCGGCAACGAAGCGTTAGAGAAAGCGGCGCTTTCAGACCCAGATTTATTGCTTCTGGATGTCATGATGCCTGATATGGATGGCCCGACGACCTTGGGGCATTTGAGAAAGCTCCCTCATCTTGCGTCAACGCCTGCCATATTCATGACCGCTAAGGTGCAACCTTCAGAGGTAAAGGCGTACCACGATTGTGGCGCCATTGGCGTGATCAGCAAACCGTTTGACCCAATGATGCTTGCCGAACAAATCAAAGGCATCATGGTAGGGGAAGGCTTATGAGACCATCGCAATTAAAAAAATTCCAAGAGCAACAAGCCAAGTTTGCCAAAGGCATCAATAAGCGTGTCAGCAGAATAAAAACCTTGTGGCATACGATTCAGACAAACAAAGAATCAATGCATGGCGAGCTTGATGAACTCGTCCTTGAAGCCCATAAGTTAGCGGGCACTGCAACAACATTAGGGTTTGTTGACCTAGGCGAACGAGGCCGCGACATAGAAGTGTTGCTCAAACCTTCTCTGGAGAATCAGGAAAACCCTTGGCCCAACGCCGACATCGACACTCTCATTGCCACCATTGACGACATCGCGAGCATCGCCCCTAAGCCTCCAGAAGATCTGACCTATGGTGAAGTCACGCTGCTTCACGAGCAAGGCCGAACCAAGCAGCTTGTTTATATGCTCGCCGATGATTTCACAACCATTCAGGACATGGTCGACCAACTCAAGTATCTCGAATATGACGTGCTGTCATTCGATTCTACTGATGACTTAAAAGAAGCATTAAAGAACGAAGCGCCATCGGTCTTGATTGTTGATATCAATGAATGTGATCTATTGAGTAAAGTCACCAAAGTTTGGCGAAAAAACAGCGGTATTCCCTTGGTGGTATTGAGTAGTACGGAGTGTTGGAACAGTCGATTGCTCGCCGCCAAAGCGGGGGCGTTTGCCTTTTTTCACAAGCCGGTTGAATACGATGACATTCTCAGTGTGCTTGACTCACTTTGGGAGAGCCATAACGCGCAGTATCGCGTACTGATCGTTGAAGATGAACGCATGCTTGCAGAGCACTATTCTATCGTGCTGCAAGGGGCGGGGATGAAAACCTTGATCGTGGATGACCCCGAGCACCTCCTCGACGAGCTTGGTGAGTTTAGCCCCGATCTGGTATTAATGGACTTATACATGCCCAATTGTTCGGGCGTCGAAGCGGCCAGTGTGATCAGACAACACTCCTCCCACACTAACGTGCCTATCGTGTACCTTTCGGGTGAAACTGACCTGAAGCTACAGATGAAAGCACTACAAGTGGGAGCCGATGATTTTCTGACCAAACCAATAAACGATCTCCATTTGACGCAAGCGGTTTCCATTCGCGCTAAACGATTCCGACAATTAAGTGCGTTGATGGACAGAGACAGCCTTACTGGTCTACTCAATCACTCCAACCTTAAAGTTGCACTTGAACGAGAATTGTCACGAGCACGCCGTCACAACTCACCGTTGAGCTTTGTGATGATAGACATTGATCACTTCAAATCAATTAACGACAGATATGGACACCCTGTGGGCGACAAAGTCATCAAAGGTGTGGCACGCCTGCTGAATTATCGTTTCAGAAAAACCGATACCTGTGCGCGCTACGGGGGAGAAGAGTTTGCGCTTATTTTACCGGACACACCGGCGGATATCGCCTTGCGCCTTATCGATGAGTTTAGGATCACGTTTGCGAAAACACCGTTCTCAAACGGCCCGGAGACGTTCTACGCCACGTTGAGTGCAGGTGTCGCAACCTTCCCTGAGTTTGATGCTATCGAATCTATCATTGAAGCAGCAGATTCATCCCTTTACATCGCCAAAGAAAAAGGCCGTAACCGTGTAGTGACACACGTAGAATTGGATGCAAACAAGAAAAGTAGCGCCTAAACGAGAGCAACGGGATATATACCCAGAGGGCGCTACCCTCTTTACCGCCAACAAACCGCAACTTCACAAGTTGTTGACCTTACTGCTTAAATTCGCGCGCATGCTCAACCTCTTCGATTGCGCCCTCTTTCAACGCCTCTTCAACGCACCGTCCATTCAGGCCTCACTGCGCACCTGATGAATTTGACATTGTTCTGTGAGAATTTCGCAAGAAGTTCGAGACCATTTCGAAACTTTTCCACGCCATGCTTTGAATAACTCAATGTATTTGAGCCTTTCATTCACCATGGAGCGAAATATGAAACCACTACTTTTAGCCATCGCAATGGGCGCGGTTTTTAATGCCAATGCCGCCAACATCGATGTGAGCATTACTAACGCGACTGACGGCATCTATTTCACCCCCCTTATTGTTGCCGCTCATGACGACGATGCCGCACTTTTTCAAACTGGCGAGCTAGCCTCTGAAGCCGTTGAAGCCATGGCTGAAGGTGGTGACATCTCAGGCTTGGAAGACATCGCATTGAGTATCGGCGCGACGGTAAGTGCGAACCCTGCGGGTGGCATTCTTGCCCCGGGGGAAACAGCACAAACTAACCTTTATGCACAACATGGAGATGTATTGTCTATCGCTGCTATGCTTCTGCCTTCCAATGACGCATTCATTGGCGTAGATAGCTGGAAAATCCCACACAAGAAAGGCACTTATGTCATCAAAGCCAATGGTTATGATGCGGGTACCGAAGCTAACGATGAACTGGCTACCAGCGTCCCAACACCGGGCTTCCTGACCTTTGGTTCAAATGGGACAGGTGTAGACACCGAAGTGGCCAATGAAAAAATCCACATTCACCCAGGGAATCTGGGCGACACCAATGCTTCCGGCGGCATCAGCGACTTCGATAGCACGCAACACCGTTGGTTAAACCCAGTGGCTATCATCACCGTCACGGTATATTAAGGGAGGGCGCACTATGTTTCGCTTATCTCTCGTTGGGTTAACTGCGCTGGTACTGGCGGGTTGTCCTTTGCAAAAAGAGTACACGGTTACGGTAGAAAACCTGACTGACGCGCAACCTATGTCGCCCGTCACCTTGGTAGCCCATCGTAAACATTTCGAACTATTTGAAGTCGGGCAACCTGTTTCTGTCGCTTTAGAAAAGCTCGCAGAAAGCGGTGACAACAGTGATGTTATGAAGTATTCAAAACGTCGCTCTGTTGAAGACACCGTATCAGGTGCTGCGCCACTTGCCCCTGGCGCATCTGAAACATTCACTCTGCAACTGAACCACCAAAAAACGCGCTACTTGTCTGTGGCATCAATGTTGGTCAATACCAACGACGCGCTAGTCGCAGAGTCCGGTATCGACTTACGAAAACTCAAGCCGGGTCAGAGTATCACTCTCGCATTACCAGTTTGGGATGCAGGCACTGAAGCCAACAGCGAATCGCTACTTTCTGTTCCAGGGCCAGCGGCAAACGGTGAAGGCTTCAATGCTGATCGCGATGATGCGGATCATATTCGTATACATCCCGGCGTATTGTCGAAAGATGATGGTTTATCAACATCTATTCTGAGTTATCGCCATCGCGTGCTGAACCCTGGTGCGAAAATAACCATCCAACGGGTTTGGTAATGGGTCACATCGCTGATAACGCAGCCCATTAACTCGATCTCCCAAGTCGATGGGTTGCCGCCCGCGATTCACTAGCGCTTCGTCAATGAAGACAATGCGCCTGACGCTCCCTCTCGTCAGGCGCATTTTTCAATTTTGCCGTTGCGCTTATACCCAAATAACCTGAGAAGAGGCTATGTATTGAAAGAAACCAACGTTTTAAATTAACAATGTACCCAAGAGATTGAGCCAACACCGCGGAAAACCGTATATACCTGAGTAACTTCAAGGTGCTTAACGAGAGTGTGATAAGCTTATATACCCAAGCAACCTAAAGATGCAGGATTCAGGTTGCTTGGGTATAACACCCGTAATTCAAAGCAGGAGCGCGCGTGCTGACATACATAGAGTCACAAGAAATGGTTTTCCGACTGTTCACATTTTTCTCTATTTTTGCGGTCATGGCACTCGCCGAATGGCTCTTTCCTAAAAGACTTCTCACTGTGAGTAAAGCCAAACGTTGGCTTAACAACATCTCACTGATGATCCTAAACACAGTCGTACTTCGCGCTATTTTTCCGCTCGCTGCCGCTGGGTTCGCTGCATGGTGTCACAGCCAAGGGATTGGCCTGTTTAATCTCGTGGAAGTCCCATTATGGGCGTCAGTGTTAGTTTGCATCATTGCATTGGATGGCATCATTTGGCTGCAACATCGCCTGTTTCATACCGTCCCGGTGTTATGGCGATTGCATGCCGTTCATCATGCCGACCGTGATTTAGATGTCACCTCGGGCGCTCGCTTCCACCCGATTGAGATATTGCTCTCCATGGTGATTAAAATCATCGCCATCGCGCTACTGGGTGCGCCCATAGTCGCCGTGATCTTATTTGAAGTCATCCTAAGTGGTATGGCCTTGTTTAATCATAGCAACGTTGCTATCCCTCCAGCGATTGACCGCTGGTTAAGACCCTTTGTTGTGACACCCGATATGCATAGGGTTCACCACTCTATTCATCGCTATGAAAGTGATTCAAACTTTGGCTTTAATCTCGCGATTTGGGATCGACTGTTTCACACCTACCGTGCGCAGCCCGATGACGGGCATTACGGCATGACAATTGGCATTAAGGCGCATCGAGAAGAACGACATGTTGTTTGGATCACGGGTTTGTTAACCCTGCCTTTTCGGTTGTTTCGCCCCTCAGCATCAAAGAAAGACTAAAGCACATGACCTTGATATCCTAGCCCACGCAATTAAGCCAGTCAGCGCATTAACACCCAACATCAGGACATCTGAATCATGACAAAAGTGATCGTAACTTCACTTAACCCTGCAAAAATTGCAGCCGTGGAAACGGCATTTCGAACCGTATTTCCGAATAACGACATGACTTTTGAAGGTATATCCGTATCGAGCGGCGTTGCGGATCAACCCATGACCAGCGAAGAAACACTTCTAGGAGCCCGAAATCGTGTTCACAATGCGAAGAAAGTAGTTGATGGCAATTTTTATGTGGGTGTGGAAGCGGGATTAGATAGCCCGTACACGTTTGCATGGATGGTGATTGAATCATCAAATCGTGTCGGTGAATCACGTTCAGCATCAGTGCCTTTGCCAACACAAGCACTGAAAGCGTTAGAAGCAGGACAAGAGCTGGGTGATGTGATGGACGAAATGTTTAACGAGGAAAACGTCAAACAAAAAGGCGGCGCGATTGGCATGCTAACCGGACACTTATTAACGAGAAGTTCGGTTTATCATCAAGCGCTGATTTTGGCGCTGATCCCCTTCATGCATCCGGATTTGTACCCAACGACGTAAGCACACAGACAAACAAACAAAAAGCGAGTCATCCCCCCCATAACCAGCCCAAGCCTCAGCCACTTGAAGATTCGCGAATACATGAAGATACTCGCTGTCACCCGTTGTCTGGATGGTACGGTTAACTCGCTTTTTGTCGATTATTTTTCTAACACCTTGCCCAGCCAATCTTTCTGACTGTCATCAAGTTGCTTTAACTCATTCGAACCACGCGTAATGGTGGCAATGCCCACACCCAGCATTTGGCTCAGTTGACGTTGGCTCATCTCGCCTTTCATCAGCTCATTGACGATGTTCACTCTGGCGATCAACGAAGTGCGCTCATCTTGTGTCAGCAACATTTTCAACAGCTCGGCTTCATGCCCCACGTCTATCGCGCGGTGGATCAAATCCAATACGTCTTGCCACTCAGAATACTCAGGCGTTTCTTGCATACTAGCCTCGTAGGAAGAAAAAACTCTGGCACAGTTTACGCATCGCCAGAGTTTCTCTCAATAATACAATGTCGTTGAACGGCAGAATCTCTGGCCGTTTCATGGCACAAACCGTCACCAAATCATCCACTAATAACGGCGGTTAAGTTCGCCTTCTTGTAGCAATTGGAGCGGTTGGCCAAGCAGTTTGCTGTAATAGATATCGTACATGAGCACGTTTTGCACATAGCCACGCGTTTCGTTAAATGGAATGGCTTCAATAAATGCAATCGCATCCAAGTTTCCGTCTGATTTCTCTAACCAGCGTGACGCGCGGTGCGGGCCTGCGTTGTAGGCAGCAAACGCCAAAATTCGATTTTCATCAAATCTATCCAACACCATTCTCAAATAGCCACTGCCAAGGCGAATGTTTATCCCCGGATCGCTCAAGGTATTCTTGCCCAAATAGCGGTAGCCAAGCTTTTTCGAGGTTTCTTGGGCGGTTGCTGGCATCAACTGCATTAAGCCACGCGCACCTACCGGAGAAACGGCGTTAGTGTAAAACGCACTTTCCTGACGAGACAGCGCTAACAAGGTGGTCAACGGTAATTCACGCTCCTTGCTGAAAAATTCGAACCACCAGCGATGCGCAACAGGGAAGCGATACTCTAAGTGCCCCCACAATTTTCCCGCAATGGTAGCCTGCACAGAAAGGTGATACCAATTACTTTCAGACGCAAACGCTGCCAACATGGCTTTTTGCTCTACGTCAGCTTGTTTTAACAGATACTGCCATTCCCTCTTGGCTGCTACCACCTTATCAAGCACCAACAACTCCGCCACTCGATCGAGCGCTGGGTTGAAAGGCTTCAGTGCTTCGATGTTTAACGGCGTCGTTTGGAAAGGAATATCGATGGGCTGATCCAAGTGCATCGCCGCTGCAACGCTGTAAAAGTTGCGCTTACCCGTCATGTCTGCGAACAGCTGTTCCGCTAGCGTTTTATTGCCTTTCTCTAGCTCAACACGTGCACGCCAGTAGCGCCATTTAAGCTTCTTCGCATCTTTTTCAGACAAGACATTTAGCCAGCCTTCAACGCCCTTCCAATGGGCTTGTACTAGGCTCACCCGAATGCGTCGCTCCAACAGAGAGGCATTGGCGGTTTGCTTTAGCCATTTGTCACGCCACTTCGCCAGCACATTGTCGTCCGTCGACATCAGGCGGCTTGAAACGTAATCAGCCATTTCTTGTCGTTCAAGTGCTTTGTAGTGCTGCCCTTCGACAACTCGCGTAAATTGCGCCACGGCATCTTTTGATTTAATTCGCGCGAGCCGCTCAAAACTCAAACGAGTGAGACGTTGGTTAAATGGCGTCACTTTGCTCTTTTTCGCAAAGTCACCCACACCTTGAGGCTTGTTATAGAGCGCAATGATCTGCTTACCCGACGCCTTAGCACTGCCTGTCAGTTGCTTATTCAAATAACGAAGCAAGGATGTGTTTCGATTATCAAACGCCAGCAACATGCGATCCAATACCAAGGCATTATTCAGCTTGCCTTGATCTTTCAGTTCATCAAAAAGCTTGTTACAGGCGTTATCGACCGAGGAACCTGACAAATACAAAGATTTGGCACCAGACATGGCGAGGGCTTTATCGCCAACTTGGCTGTGAGCGTAGTAGTAGTGGCACTGATAGCTCTCCCCGCGCGGCAAGGTGGTTTGAAAAGCCAACAGTTCAGACCATTGCCCGCGAGCTGCTAATACATTTAAGTATCGCGCACGCACCGTGTTCTTAAACGGCAAAGTGTCATAACGTCCAACGAAAGCTTCTATCTCCTCAACGTCTGCGCTGCTCAACCCACGCATGAATTCTCGATAATCAAGGTAGGGATAGAGGGGATAGTCTTTCAGCTCTGATTTCAGTTTGGAGAACGTGGCCATGTTATTGCGTTCAACTGCTGCAATGGCCTTTTCATAGCGGGTACGTTGCTCATCCATACTCAGTGCTTGTACTGGAAGAGATGTACAAAAAATTGCAATCGTTCCCAAACGAATCAGACGAAAAATGCCGCTCACTGACGTCCTGTAGCTTTTTGTAATTATTGATTTTTCTGTTGATAGCATTCCGTATGCTTCTCCAAAACGCACTGGTTCATTTAGCTTATACCCAAACCAGTCAAAGATTCAGGTTTCACCAAGTTTAATTCAATCTTTGATCTAAACCTTCCATGCTTCCACTGTGTCACTTTTGGTGGTGTTACAACGCATCATGCGTACGCGTTATTCCCAAGCAACATAGTGATGAAAATATTCAGGACTATTGGTTATATACCAAACTGGCAGCAGGAATGCCTCAAATTAACTGTTGCTGAATGCGTCTTAGTGAAGCCTGTAGCACATTAAGCAACGGCACTGCCTTTCTAACATTGATATCAGTACCGATAGGTTTGCGACATTCCGTTTTCCCACCCTTTATGAATTGGTTGTCTAATCGACGAATTGGTTCCGTTCACGTTTAAATTTCGTATCACGGATAGACACCAGATTTCTCTCGTTGATACCTGCAACTTGAGGTGGTTTGGGATAGAATAAGCCTTTTATGTGACAAGAGAACGCGAGCAGAAATGGCTGAGTACGTTTATACCATGTCGCGCGTTGGCAAAATTGTGCCACCGAAGCGTCAGATCCTGAAAGACATCTCTCTGTGCTTTTTCCCTGGCGCCAAAATCGGCGTATTGGGTCTGAACGGCGCAGGTAAATCCACCCTTCTTCGCATCATGGCGGGTATCGATACCGATATCGAAGGTGAAGCACGTGCACAACCTGGCATCAAAGTGGGTTACCTGCCACAGGAACCAAAGCTTGATGAAGACAAAACCGTTCGTGAAACCGTAGAAGAAGCGGTAGCGGATGTTGCAGGTGCACTTTCTCGTCTAGACGCAGTTTACGCGGCGTACGCAGAACCTGATGCAGACTTCGATGCCCTAGCAAAAGAGCAAGGCGAACTTGAAGCACTGATCCAAGCTAAAGACGGTCACAACCTTGATAACGCCCTTGAGCGCGCTGCTGACGCACTGCGTTTGCCAGAATGGGATGCGAAAATTAAGCATCTGTCTGGTGGTGAGCGTCGTCGTGTTGCTATCTGTCGTCTACTGTTAGAAAAACCTGACATGCTGCTTCTTGACGAACCAACGAACCACTTGGATGCTGAATCTGTGGGTTGGTTGGAGCGTTTCTTGGTGGATTACAACGGTACCGTTGTGGCTATCACGCACGACCGTTACTTCTTGGACAACGCTGCTGGCTGGATCCTAGAACTTGACCGTGGTGAAGGTATTCCATGGGAAGGTAACTACACCTCGTGGCTTGAGCAAAAAGATGCGCGTCTACAACAAGAATCGTCGCAAGAAAGTGCTCGTCAAAAGACCATCGAGAAAGAGCTTGAGTGGGTTCGTCAGAATCCTAAAGGTCGTCAGTCAAAATCTAAAGCACGTATGGCGCGCTTTGAAGAGTTGAATAACAGCGAACACCAACGCCGTAACGAAACCAATGAGCTGTTCATTCCGCCTGGTCTACGTCTTGGTGACAAAGTTATCGAAATCAACAACCTGACCAAATCATTTGGTGATCGCGTGTTGATCGACGACTTGTCATTCAGCGTGCCAAAAGGTGCGATCGTCGGCATCATCGGTGCGAACGGTGCGGGTAAATCTACCCTATTCAAGATGTTGAGTGGTACTGAGCAACCAGACAGCGGCACCATCGAGCTGGGTGAAACCGTGCAACTGGCATCAGTTGAACAGTTCCGCGACAGCATGACGGATTCAAACACCGTATACCAAGAGATCTCTGAAGGCGCGGAAATCATCCGTATCCACAACTTTGAGCTTCCAGCACGTGCTTACTGCTCGCGCTTTAACTTCAAAGGCAGCGATCAACAAAAACGTATCGGTGATTTGTCAGGTGGTGAGCGTAACCGTGTTCACTTGGCAAAACTGCTTAAATCAGGCGGCAACGTATTGCTGCTGGATGAACCAACCAATGACTTGGACGTAGAAACCCTGCGTGCATTGGAAGAAGCGCTGCTGGAATTCCCAGGCTGTGCCATGGTTATCTCGCACGACCGTTGGTTCCTTGACCGTATCGCTACCCACATTCTTGATTACCGCGACGAAGGCAAAGTGAACTTCTTCGAAGGTAACTACAACGAATACAGCGAGTGGTTGAAGCAAACGCTGGGCGCACAAGCTGCCCAACCACACCGCATGAAGTACAAACGTGTAACCAAATAAGTTTGGGCACACTGTACGCAAAGGGTCACTTCGGTGGCCCTTTTCTTTTTTGGCCTCTTTTTGAGTTTCCTATCAACGAGACGCGCAGCGCATCACGGAGACGAAACACAAGAGTAGAGATATTGCATCGTCTCTCCTACACTGGTGTAAAATATAGAGGGAGTTTGTCGATGCCAGAACGTCGTATGTTTTCGCGTGTAGTCTATCTCACCGCAGCAACAATCAGGCAGCACGATCAGAGTTGGAGCTCAAGCGTACTTGATCTCTCACTCAAGGGAGCGCTGTTAGCCACACCATCCGATTGGGCAGAAGGGAACAACGCAGATTATTTCGTCACGTTTCAACTGCATGACTCTGACATCGAGATCAAGATGGAGGTGCTTCTGGTCAGCGATAGCGACGATTTCCTTCGTTTCCAAATCGATCACATTGATATCGATAGCGCCAGTCATTTGAAACGACTGGTTGAGCTCAACGTCGGGAATGACGATTTGCTGCACCGAGAATTAGGGCAACTCACCGACCTAAAAGATACTGTATAATCCGCAATCTTCATTGCGCACTTCGTTTTAAGGGCGCATTACGTGTCCTGAAATGCATCGAATACATGCTTAGACACAAATGCATAGATACATTAAGTAGTAGTAACCATGCCTCACAACATTCGAATCGCCGTTTCACATGCGGATGGATCGCGCCACTTTGTGCTTTCCCCGCCACTAAAGAACGTCATCCTGACGTTATTGTTCACCTTGTTGTTAGGCATCATCGCCAGTATTGCGACGATTTATTACCTCAATCATCGCTCTGAAACCGCGGAGCAAACCCTTCAAAGCATGACAGTGCAAAGCTCTGAGCTGGCAGGTCAGCTTGATACGCTAAAACAAAAGCGCCAACAGTTAGAGCAACTCATCAGCAACAAAGAAGAAGAATATGCTCAGGTTATTGAGGAAAAAGACAGTGAACTCAATTACCTCACTCAACGCGTCACCAGTGTTGAAGAAGTGCTCGGGCTAGAGAAAGACGACAACGATACTCCCCTTGTCGAGCGCCTAGACGTTGCAGTGATTAACTCAGCCGTGCGCGCCACCATGTTGCAATTGATCCCAAGCGGTAAGCCGATTGAAAGCTATCGCCGCTCATCCGGTTACGGTTCTCGCACCCACCCTGTCACCGGCAACAAGAAATTCCACCTCGGGCTCGATTTAACCGCAGACATCGGCACACCGGTTTACGCCCCTGCCGATGGCGTTGTCGAATACAAGCGCCCGAGTCGTAAAAAGGGCTACGGTAATTTACTGAAGATTGACCATGCTTTTGGCTTCATGACGCTGTATGCCCACCTCGACAAGTTTAATGTCAACACAGGTCAGTTCGTAAAAAAAGGCGACCTGATTGGTTGGTCGGGCAACACCGGACTCTCAACCGGCCCACACCTGCATTATGAAGTACGATTCCTCAGCCGTGCCTTGAACCCCAAACGCTTTATTGCGTGGACATCTGATAACTTCGAATCACTGTTCAAAGAAGAAGATAAAGTGAATTGGGCGATGCTCGTCGGTGTGATTGAAAGCATGGTCGCCACACAAGTTCAGTTGGCGTCTGATGCGGTAGCACAGCCAGAACTCATTACTGCGTCCACTGACTCTGTAGACGGTGCAAGCAACCCCAAAAGCCCTGAGGCAAAAAATACAAAGTAACAGCGTGTTCAGTACAAACAACGCAAATAACACAAACAAAAAAAGGCACTCAACGTGCCTTTTCTTGTTTATGCGTGTGTGCTCTGGTCGCCCTGTTTGGTATTTGGTGTTTGGTACTAATCAAATTCATCCAGCACTGACAACGCTTCCGATAGCTTGTTCACGCCATACACTTTCATGCCGGGAATGTCTTTTTTGGGTGCATTGGCCGTCGGTACAACAGCACGAGTAAAACCATGCTTAGCCGCTTCCATCAAGCGCTCCTGACCACTTGGCACAGGACGAATTTCACCAGCAAGGCCAACTTCTCCGAACACCACCAAATCACGAGGTAATGGACGATCACGGAAGCTCGAAATCAGCGCGAGTAACAAAGCAAGATCGGCACTGGTTTCCGTAACCTTCACACCGCCCACAACGTTCACAAACACATCTTGATCGGACATTTGAAGGCCACCGTGTTTGTGCAATACCGCAAGCAATAGGGCCAAACGGTTTTGCTCAAGGCCGACAGCAACACGACGAGGGTTAGACAGCTGGCTGTAATCGACGAGCGCTTGGATCTCTACCAGCAACGGTCGCGTACCTTCCCACAGCACCATCACCGAACTGCCAGATGTCACTTCTTCGCCACGGCTCAAGAAAATTGCAGACGGGTTGTTCACTTCACGAAGCCCCTGCCCAGTCATGGCAAAAACGCCAAGCTCGTTCACCGCACCAAAACGGTTTTTGTGGCTACGCAGCGTTCGAAAACGGCTATCGTTGGAACCATCTAGCATCACTGAACAGTCAATGCAGTGTTCGAGAACTTTCGGGCCTGCCAATGAACCGTCTTTGGTCACATGCCCCACCATGAAAATGGCGACATTATGCTGTTTGGCATAACGCGTCAGCGCCGCGGCGGATTCGCGGACTTGAGCCACACTACCCGGCGCAGAGACCACATCCGCACAATGCATGACTTGAATAGAATCAATCACCATGATTTTTGGCTGTTCTTTGTGCGCGATCTGGCAAATGGTTTCAACATTGGTTTCCGATAGCATTTTTAGCTTATCTTTCGGTAAACCCAGACGTTCTGCGCGCATCGCCACTTGCTGTAGCGATTCTTCACCTGTTACATACAAGGTTGGCATTTTGCTTGCCAACCAGCACATGGTTTGCAGTAATAAGGTACTTTTACCCGCGCCCGGGCTACCACCAATCAAGATGGCTGCGCCAGGAACAACGCCCCCACCCAGCACGCGATCGAGTTCTTTAAAACCACTGCTAAAGCGCGGTACTTCTTGCAGATCTATCGATGATAGCGTCTGCACCTGGGCATCGGCTTTACCCGCATAACCCGCGTATTTTTCGGTTCGTGCAACCTGAGGGGATGCCGCTAAACGTACTTCTGTAATAGTGTTCCAAGCACCACACGCTGAACATTGCCCTTGCCAACGTGGATAATCAGCGCCGCAATCATTACAGACATAGGCACGTTTTGCTTTCGACATGATTTCTCCTGAAATAACGTCTAAAAATGAGATAAATGCGAGACACGGCGCTTTTATGCAACTCTTCGCGATTAGTTAGCGAAAAAAGGTAAACTATGCATCTTCACTGCCGTTAAAGAATCCACGATTCTACCAGACTTTACCATGATGCAGGACCACGATAAGGCGCTGTACGATCAACTCCTTCCGCTGTACGAAACAGAGGGATTCGATGATCTCCTTTTAAAGCTGACGCCAAGCGAAACAAACCCCGAACGCTTACTGATCAAAATGGAAGTGCGCAAACTCATGTCTGCATGCAGCCGACCTATCGACTTGCGCGGTAAAGTCGTCGGTGAGTGTCGACGATACTTCCTCCATGGTGTTAACCATTGGCTAGACGACGTCGCTATTAATGTGTATCACCGTCGTCTGGATATTTACCAAGGAAATATGACTCAAGGGCTGTGGGATGAGCTTCATAACACCGCGAACAGCTATCGCGTATTGCAGCGTCAAGGCGAGGTTCTCGCCACAGAATCACTCGATACGGTAGAAACCGTGCCACTGCGCTTCGGGCATTATTTGTCACGTAGCGAGAATCGTATTCAACTATCGACTCGCATTCAGGCCTTTCTCCCTGACGGCACCGAAGTGAACGGGTCAACTATCGATATTTCCAACTCGGGAATGCAAGTCAAACTGCCCGCTTCTTTTCGTTATGAAGCTGGTTCGACACTGATCATCTACTTCCCACAACTGGGTGATGAGTGCCAACTACCCGAATTGTTTAGTGGCTTGAATTACCGTGTTGTTGGCGTCGAACTCAACGTGAATAAAGATAGCTTTCAACGTTTACGCTTGCGCCTTGTGTCCAGCACCGATTGCATCAAAAAGGCGATTGAAACCAAAAGTGCAAAACAGGATATCTCTGCACTTGCGGAGAACGAAGATAAGTTTTTGTCCACACGTTCGCGAAGCTATGAACAAGTATTCCTTGAGCAAACCCCATCCCTACCGCTGTTTTTCTGTGGCAACCAACTACGCTACAGCTTGATCACTGAGCAAAACCGAGCACTTTGGGATTATTGGCACGACGAACGCAACTTGCCAGTGATCGACAAACTGTTCTCAGAGCAACGCCTACAACATCTGGCATTGGATGGATTAACCAGCAGTGAAACACTGGTGTACTGCTTTAACCACCAACACAGTGACAAAACCTTCTTTTTCTCTGCTTGCCCAACGGAACTGTCGACCGAATTACGTCGGCTGTTTTGGCATATAGGCAGCGCAAGAGCCTCTTGGCGGGTTCTTCGCGTCACAATGGCAAAGATAAGTGAAGAGGATACTCGTCGTTTGCAAGAAGCCTCTCCGGCTTATATCGACCAAATTGAAGAGCTAACGCACATAGCCACTATTCAAGATTTAACCTTGTCGGCGGTCAACAGCGACTTTCGCATTCCTATCAAACCCAAACAGCCGTCTCGAGCGCTGAATCAATTTGTGCATCGACGTGACCCTATTTCCATGATTGATGCCATTCCCTCAGCACTAGCGCCTCAGCGAAAAGAGCCACGATATCAGCATAAGACGGGGACGATTCTGATCCATCATGTCAGTGGCGAGCTGCATGGTGAAACCATTGATTTCTCTCCGCATGGTTTGAACCTCGTACTCAGCGAGCCTTTTTCTGGCAGTAAGTGTCAGGAGGTCGCGGTGACATTCACGGACTTAAAACGGGTTGACCCCAATGCGCCACTGGGCAACGTTCCGTACAAAGTCGTCCAAATCAGTGAAGACAGAATGCAGGTAAAGCTGTCATTACTGAAAGACAGACACAGCAAACACCGAAGTCATTACTTACAAAGGCTGATTGACCACAACCAACATAAGCTTTTGTTAGACAGTGAAAAAATGCCTGATGCGCCATTGCTAAGTGCGATGCATCAAATGTTGCTGACTCGTTTATCTGTGACGCCATACTTTTTGCTACGTCGCGGCGAAACGTTACAAGTATCAGGTATTGGCACTAACTACCCAGGTAGCGAATTGAACCGTGTTTTGCACCAAAGTGCTTCGGCTGGGATGATTTCTCTCGCCCCAGTGCTGGGTGAACATTTGTCTAAATACACCAATGCTATCACCCGACAACGCAACCGTTTGGAGCAGGTGAAACATGAGTTTTATGTTGCCGCAACAATCGCTGATGGTGTCGTGATCGATGTGACATCGCGATCACTAGAGAGCTTTCAGTCGGTGGAAGAACGAAAGTTTTTCATTTCACGCGCGAAAAAGCGCGGTAAGTTTTTTGCGGTACGAAATTGGATGCACCCAATTGAAAGTGGCGGAAAATGGCTAAGTACGGAAACCACAGAGCAACTGATGAAGCTGTCCACCAAAAGAGCGGCGCAGCTCGAACATGAATTTGCTGATTTATGTGTTTACGGTGAGATGAGTGATATTACAGATGAAGTGCTGATGCGTCTGGAAATGGGGTAACCCCATTTCCAGCTTCACATCATCATATGTTTTAGGTACGCGATATGTTTTAGATAAGCGATGGTAAACACATTGAACGGCTTGCGCCGCCAATGATTGTGACCAGCATGGCTACATGCTTAACGCCTGCAACGTTACCAGCTTAGGCGCTGTGGCAGTAAAGAGGCCGATAACACGCACATCACGCCACCAAGATCGGCATGACGAATCGCCACTTGAGCTGCTTGCTGCACTTTTGGCTTGGCGTGGAACGCAATGCCCAGCCCTGCCGCTGACATCATTGTCAGGTCATTCGCGCCATCTCCGACCGCTAACGTGTTAGACGGCGGAAATTCATAACTTTCAGCGAGATCACGTAAAATATCCGCTTTTCGCTGAGCATCAACCACATTGCCAGACAATTCACCTGTTAGCTTTCCATTCTCAATCACCAGTTGATTAGACTCTGCGTACGCAAGAGACAAATCATCTTTGAGTTTATCGGAAAACCATGTGAATCCGCCGGAGGCAATGGCCACTTTCCAGCCTCGCGCTTGAAGCGAAGCGGTTAAACGATGCATGCCTGGCATATAAGGAATGTTGTCGCGAACTTGCTCTAGAATCGACACATCGGTGCCTTTCAGCGTTGCAACACGCTGACGAAGGCTTTGTTCAAAATCAAGCTCACCACGCATTGCGCGTTCGGTGACTTCAGAGACTTGAGCACCTACGCCTGCCAGTTTGGCAATTTCATCAATACACTCGATTTGAATGGCGGTTGAATCCATGTCAAACAAGGCTAAGCCTGGCTCGTAAAGATTAGGAATATTTTCAAGCCCTGAGCAATCTAAAGACAAGGCATCGCAGAGGGCGACGATTTCTGGCGTCAGTTCACCACGCATCAGGAGAACTTCATAAGGGCCTACCGTCCAACCCGCTAAAGGCAGAATCTGTTCACCCGTTAAAAAGGCCAGGTCATCAAGATAAGACGGGCTTAGGTGAAGACCGAAAAGAAGCCATCCCGCTTGACGGCAATCTGAGGGGCGAAAGCCACGGATAGAAGGAAAACGGTTAAGAAGCTTTGTGTGTTTTTTTATTGGATAAGCTGAAAGTGCATCCATTGCATCAATTCCTTTTCGAAAACTCATATACCCCAACAACCTCAGGTCATCCTGCATATCGAGGTCGCTCGGGTATATCACTATACCAAAGAGTGCGAGTGATCACATTAACGGCAGACTCGCGTTAAACCAAGCACTGACTTGCATTTTTTGAGTGCGGGCAGCAAACTGAGAACGCGCTAATTTGATGCGAAGCCTTTGATGTCTTCGCCATGGCTTGGAAAGCTTATGCTACAAATAAACAAAAAACGTTTAAAGAAACTGTGGCAGTTCATCATTCTTGTGGCGTGTTTTGCCACTGTCATGATGCTCTTTATGTACAGTAACCAATTGAACAACCGCAACTATAAGATGCTATACGATCAGACAGAGTCACTTTCTCGTGTGATCTTACGGCAGGCAGCCGCCACCGCTCATGACGCTATTGCCAGCGATGATATGGATGCCCTGCAAAAAATCGTTGCGAACCTTCAACAAGAAGACCTGATCTTGGATGCGGCGGTGTATGACATGAGAGGTAACCTCGTTGTCAGCTCTATTGGTGCAATGCCGCTTGAACAACTGACCGGTTTGAACACTCCGCTGTCGGTGGCAAGCATCGGCAGACAACAGCTTGTCGAACCTGTGGCAGAAGATGGCAACATGGTGGGTTTTGTTCGCATTACCTTAGAGCACGGCAATGTGATTAAGACAGCGTCTAACCGCTTGGATCAGAGTATTAATTTGGTACGCGCCATGATTTTGGTCGCTATCATGACAGGTGCGCTATTGATCTTTACCTTTGCAAACCGGAAAGATTTATTGAAATCGACGTTTTTGCTCAAGAGTAACGATTGATAGAGCAAGCTAAGCCCTAAGCCCTCGCGACTCATTATCTCACTGAAACGCAAAAAGGATGGCCAAAGCCATCCTTTTCTCTTTCTGAACTGTGTGGATTACGCTTCGTCAGCGTCGCCAAGCAGTACAGATTCAAGTGCGATTTCAATCATCTCGTTGAACGTGTTTTGACGCTCTTCAGACGTTGTTTGCTCGCCAGTCTTGATGTGGTCAGAAACGGTACAGATAGTCAGTGCTTTCGCGCCAAACTCTGCTGCAACACCGTAAATGCCTGCTGCTTCCATTTCTACACCTAGGATGCCGTACTTCGCCATGGTGTCGAAGAATTCTGGCTCTGGTGAGTAGAATAGATCTGCAGAGAAAATGTTACCTACGCGCACGTTGATGCCTTTTGCTTTCGCTGCATCAACTGCGTTACGGGTCATTTCGAAGTCTGCAATCGCTGCAAAGTCATGGCCGTTGAAACGAGTACGGTTGATTTTCGCATCAGTAGATGCACCAACACCGATAACAACATCACGCAATTTCACGTCTTCACGCACGGCGCCGCAGCTACCTACGCGAATGATTTTCTTCACGCCGAAATCTTTGATCAGCTCAGTCGCGTAGATTGAGCATGATGGGATACCCATACCGTGGCCCATCACAGAGATCTTACGACCTTTGTAAGTGCCTGTGTAACCAAACATGTTGCGAACATCACAAACTTGCTTAACGTCTTGCAGGAAAGTTTCTGCAATGTATTTAGCACGTAGCGGGTCACCCGGCATCAGAACTACGTCTGCAAAATCACCCATTTCAGCATTGATATGTGGAGTTGCCATTTGTTTTTTCCTTTTGATCAAAATTCGGATTCAACCCATCGAACATCTCGTTGCGATGCGGCACTTCATCGTCACCGCAACGGCGTTCCACGGGGTATTACAAGAATGAATTACCGTATTCCATGTCGGAAGTACCGAAGTATTCCGCCAGGGTCTGGCCAATATCAGCAAAGGTTTCACGGCGACCCAATGAGCCCGCGGGAACCTTTTTGCCATATACCAACACAGGAATGTATTCACGTGTGTGATCTGAACCAGGCCAGGTTGGATCGCAACCATGATCAGCCGTCAGGATCAGTACATCGTTCTCATCCAACATGTCGATGATTTCAGGTAAACGACCATCGAAATATTCCAACGCAGCAGCATAGCCCGCGACGTTACGGCGATGACCGTAATGTGAGTCAAAATCGACAAAGTTGGTGAACACAAGGCTGCTATCGCCTGCGGTTTGAATGGCGTCTTTCGTCGCATCAAACAAGGCTTCTAAGCCCGTTGCTTTCACTTTCTGAGTGATACCTACGTGCGCGTAGATATCGGCGATTTTACCAATGGAGATAACCTCGCCCGATTTTTCTTCTACCAGTTTTTGCAGAACAGTCGCCGCTGGCGGCTCTACTGACAAATCACGACGGTTGCCCGTACGTGCAAACTGACCTTTGCCTTCACCAACAAACGGACGCGCGATAACGCGGCCAATGTTGTAATCTTCCAGCTCTTCACGCGCAATTTGGCAAAGCTCAAGTAGACGATCTAAACCGAAGGTTTCTTCGTGACATGCGATTTGGAACACCGAATCTGCAGAGGTATAGAAGATAGGCAAACCTGTCTTCATATGCTCTTCACCCAGTCGATCCAGAATCTCTGTGCCTGATGCATGGCAGTTACCCAAGTAATCCGGGATACCTGCGCGCGCAAGAATGCGATCAGTCAGTTCTTTCGGGAAGCTGTTTTCTTTGTCGGTGAAATATCCCCAATCAAACAACACAGGCACGCCAGCAATTTCCCAGTGACCAGATGGCGTGTCTTTGCCCGACGATAACTCTTGAGCATGACCATAAGCGCCGATGATTTCAGCGTTAGCATCTAGGCCTTCTGGGAAGTAGCCCGACGCTTCTTCACAGGCTTTACCTAGACCGAGCTTATTAAGATTCGGCAGCGTCAAAAGGCCGTGACGATCTTCATTATTCGCTTCCCCTTTGGCACATGCTTTCGCGATTGAACCTAGGGTGTTGGCGCCCACATCACCAAATGTGTGGGCGTCTTCTGACGCTCCGATCCCGAAAGAATCGAGAACCAAAATTATCGCACGTTTCATGATCGCCTCCTTTAGACGTCTTCTGGGCCAATCTGACGGTAAACATCCGGTGTTGCTTGTGGCGCGATGTCTGAAACAACCATGGCTGACTGAAGCGCAGTTGCCGCTTGCTGCCATTGGTCTTCATTATTCGCGTGCACTACCGCCAGTGGCGTGGTGCTG
Source organism: Enterovibrio calviensis DSM 14347 (assembly GCF_000621165.1). Taxonomy (GTDB): domain Bacteria; phylum Pseudomonadota; class Gammaproteobacteria; order Enterobacterales; family Vibrionaceae; genus Enterovibrio; species Enterovibrio calviensis. The sequence goes on from NZ_JHZA01000012.1 coordinate 226,815, forward strand.
TCAGCGCGCATTCCAAGTCGAATCACGTCACTAAAGCCCACTGAATAATCAATTGTATCGCTCGCAACACGACGTCCGCCACCTAAACCCACAACAGCCATACCAATTGCTCGCGTATCCATCGCTGACACAAAGCCTGAGGTGTTTGCAAACACAGGTTTTATGACGCCAGCAGTCGCTAGGTATTTGCTGTAATTCTCAACGAAATCGAGTGGGCCGCCGAGGCCCGCAACCATTTTGCCGAAACACTCTGCCGCTTTGCCATTATCTAGCACAGCTTGCAGCTTGTTCATGGCGTGATCTTTGTCTTTCGCCAAACCGCTGATCATCAGCATTTCAGCACACAAAGCCATGGTTACGGTATACAAGCGAGGGTTACGATACTCGCCCGTCAAAAACTGCACCGCTTCTTTCACTTCAAGCGCATTACCAGCACTTGAGGCCAAAACTTGGTTCATGTCGGTCAGCAATGAACTTGTGCGTGTTCCCGCGCCATTTGCTACCGCCACAATGGATTTCGCCAGTTCTTCAGATTTTTCGTAGGTTGGCATAAATGCGCCAGAACCGACTTTGACATCCATCACCAGCGACTCTAAGCCCGCCGCCAATTTCTTCGACAAAATTGACGCCGTGATCAACGAGATATTATCGACGGTCGCAGTCACATCTCGCGTCGCGTAAACACGTTTATCTGCAGGAGCCAGATCGCCTGTTTGGCCGATGATAGCGACGCCCGCATCTCGCGTGACTTGACCAAAAACATCATTGGTCGGCGTGATGTTATAACCGGGAATGGACTCAAGTTTATCCAGCGTTCCGCCAGTGTGGCCCAAACCACGGCCTGAGATCATGGGAACATAGCCACCACATGCTGCCACCATTGGGCCTAGCATTAATGAGGTAACGTCGCCCACACCGCCAGTGCTGTGCTTATCGACAATTGGGCCATCAAAATTCATGTGTGACCAATCAATCACCATGCCGGAATCGCGCATGGCGCATGTCAGTGCAACACGCTCATCCATAGTCATATCATTGAAATACACTGCCATCGCAAACGCCGCGATTTGACCTTCGGACACAGTGTCTTTAGCAATACCTTGGATGAAAAAATTTATTTCTTCGGTCGTTAGCGCAATGTTGTCGCGCTTCTTTCTGATTATCTCTTGGGGAAGGTACATGGTCGACCTCACAATCTCAGTGAACAGCAACATACGGGGAGCGTAATCACTCCCCGACCAAAAGGCTTAGTAACCGCCTTCTGCCGCTTTTTCACCTTCACCCAAGGTATTAAGAAGGTTTGCTAGCAAGCTAGATGCACCGAAACGGTAGTGTGCGCTATCAGCCCAGTCACCACCAAGAATGCGATCCGCCATTGCCAAGTATTCAGCAGCATCTTCTGCAGTACGCACGCCGCCAGCTGGCTTGAAGCCCACTTTCTGCGCTACGCCCATGTCTTTAATTACAGTCAGCATGATCTCTGCAGATTCTGGCGTTGCGTTAACAGACACTTTGCCCGTTGAGGTTTTGATGAAATCAGCACCTGCTTCAATTGAAATTTCTGATGCACGCTTGATCAGCGCAGCGTCTTTCAACTCACCGGTTTCGATAATCACTTTCAACGTGATATCACCACATGCTGCTTTCACTTGTTTAACCAGTTCAAAACCAGTTTTCTCGTCGCCAGCGATCAGCGTACGGTATGGGAAAACCACATCGACTTCGTCTGCGCCATATGCGATTGCTGCGTTAGTTTCAGCCACGGCAATCTCAATGTCATCGTTGCCATGTGGGAAGTTCGTCACGGTAGCAATTTTGATTTCAGGTGTGCCTTGTTCGCGAAGTTGTTTTTTCGCTACAGGAATGAAACGCGGGTAGATGCAGATAGCAGCAGTGTTGCCGACAGGCGATTTAGCACTCTTACACAGCGCGATCACCTTTGCATCGGTGTCATCATCGTTAAGGGTGGTCAAATCCATCAATTTAAGGGCACGTAGGGCTGCTGCTTGTAGATCGCTCATGACTTTCTCCAGTCTAAATATTCAAAACCAAGTAACAAACTGAACGGCCAAAATTGGCGCGTCACAATCTGATGAGCGGACTTGGCTCCTTGAAGTTTGGCAATACAGTGGCCAATCAACATTCCTTGTTGCCGCACACCCTCTATCATCAATATCGAGGGTGCCAACCCAACCGCAACATGCGCTATACGCAAGCAGCGTTTGGGCATTGATATTTCATCGTTCCGCTGTCGTGATGAAACAGAAGTGAAAATATATGAAATGTACCTTCTGAATCTTTGACAGTGCTCACCAATTTTACCAATGTTCTGCGAGCACGACTAGGTGTTACCTGTTTCTGTTGAAAAACACTTTGTTGCCCTTGGTGTCCAAACCATCAACGCAGCAATATTAATCACACGGGAACCAACAGAACGTCGAAAATAAGGGCAATAATCCAACTATATGTGCTTGCCCACCGTTGCCCTGTCTTATTGATGGGTAAAATTCGTTTCGATACTTCGCTCGACATCAATATCAAAAAACACAAATCACAGGCACAAAAAAGCCGCCAGTGAAGGCGGCTTTTCGTGTCAGCAATTGCTGTGATTACATCATTGACAGAGTCAGGAAGAAACCAGCAATGGTTGCACTCATCAGGTTAGAAAGCGTACCTGCTGCAACAGCTTTCATACCGAAGCGAGCGATGTCGTGACGACGTGTCGGTGCGATGCTGCCCAAGCCACCCAGTAGAATTGCTACTGAAGATAGGTTAGCGAAGCCACACAATGCGAACGAGATGATAGCAACAGTCTTCTCAGACAATTCAGGAATCAACGGTGTGAAGTTCAAGTAAGCAACGAATTCGTTCACAACCAGTTTCTGACCGATGAAAGAACCAGCAAGGTCAGCTTCAGCCCAAGGAACACCGATTAGGAATGCAAGCGGAGCAAAGACTTTACCTAGCAGCCACTCAAGGGTTAGACCTTCAATGCCAAACCAACCACCGATGCCACTTAGCATGCCATTCACTAGCGCGATAAGACCGATGAAAGCAAGAAGCATAGCACCGATGTTTAGCGCAAGTTGCATACCTGATGATGCGCCGCCAGCAGCAGCATCGATAAGGTTTGCAGGCTTATCTTCTTCTTCGTCTGAATCTTTACCAAACTGCTCAACAGGTTGATCAGTTTCAGGTTTGATGATTTTCGCGAACAGTAGACCACCAGGTGCCGCCATGAATGATGCTGCAATCAGGTATGAAAGAGGAACGCCCATTGCTGCGTAACCTGCTAGTACACCACCTGCTACAGATGCCATACCACCACACATTACTGCGAACAGTTCTGATTGGGTCATTTTAGGAACGTAAGGACGAACAACCAATGGTGCTTCTGTTTGGCCAACGAAGATGTTCGCAGTCGCAGACATCGACTCAGCGTGTGAGGTGCCAAGTACTTTGCGTAGTGCGCCACCCAGAATGCGAATAACAAACTGCATTACGCCTAGGTAGTAAAGTACGCTGATCAACGCAGAGAAGAAAACAACGGTTGGCAGAACTTGGAAAGCAAAGATAAAACCGATGCCATCTACTGAGAAGTTAACCAGGCTACCGAAAAGGAAACCGATACCATCTTTACCATAGTTGATAACATTTTGTACGGCATTTGCCATACCGTTCAGTAGGGTTTGGCCCCACGGAACAAAAAGGATAAATCCACCCAGGATAAACTGGATAGCAAACGCACCACCAACGGTGCGAAGGTTGATTGCTTTGCGGTTGTCAGACAGAAGTACAGCGATTAACAGCAGTACAACCATCCCTACAATGCTCATAATCAGGCTCATAATATGGGTTCCTAAGAAAGTCTTGGCGTCTCGACAAATTGGGAGTGTTATTCCGGCGGCGATTATACTCACGGGACACGCTGCAAAGGAATGCACGAGTCACGGTTTAAGTGAAAAATTCGGTGCAATTCACTCAAAAGAGTGATGTAGATCTATTTTTGTGACCTATGCACGACGCAAACGATTGGGCAAACGATGGCTATATCGTCCTAAACGCGAAACATGCTTCCGCATTTTGTGATGTTGCTTGAATAATTTCTTCGACATCGACACCTTTTATTTCAGACAACGCTTTCGCAATCAGCGGTAATCGCTCTGGTAAATTAGGCTCCCCTTGAAACCCGAATATGGGCATATCCGGCGCATCAGTCTCCAACACCATGGATGAAAGTGGCAATGCTTTAACCGCATTTCTGGTTTTATTTGCCCGTTCGTAAGTGATCGTTCCCCCTATTCCAAGCAAAAAACCACGTCGAATGTAGTTAAGCCCTATTTGCTCACTGCCACTAAAAGCGTGCAAAATACCGTTTACCTTAGGAAATTCGTTAAGAATTTGTAGCAGTTCATTGTGCGCCTTTCGGCAATGTAAAATGACAGGTAGCTGGTATTTCTCGGCCAATGTCAGCTGCGCACGAAGAAACATTTTTTGTCTTTCGGGCTCTGGATTATCAATAGCAAAGTCTAAGCCACACTCTCCCACCGCAATACAACCGTCAGGTGCCTGAGAGAGAGCTTCATCAAGTGCTTTAATATCGTCTTCATGATGCGACGCCAACCAAACAGGGTGAAGCCCTAACGCGAAGGAAATACTGCGGTGCGAGTTGGCAAGACCAGCAACACGCTTCCAATTGCTAACCGCAACGGCAGGAACAATAAGATGATGAACTCCGGCTTTTTGACTGCGAATAACCCATTCGTTAGCATCAGTATCAAAAGGCGGGAAATCGAAATGACAGTGCGTATCAATCATACTGAGCCCTTATCGCTATCTATTTAGCTTCGTTTCTAGCATACGAAAAAGCCGTCGAGTCCGACGGCTTTTCTTATGCGATACGTGTTCCTTCGTGAGAATTAGTGCTCGCGAGTAGCGCGGAAACTCACATCTGGATGACGTTCTTGCGTCAGATTCAAGTTCACCATTGTTGGCGCGATATAACTGAGGTTATCACCACCATCAAGGGCAAGGTTAGTCTGATTCTTACGCTGGAAGTCTTCCAACTTCTTCGCATCAGAGCATTCAACCCAACGCGCAGTTGCCACGTTAATAGGTTCGTAAATGGCTTCTACGTTGTATTCAGACTTCAAACGCGCAACAACCACATCAAACTGAAGCACACCTACCGCGCCGACAATCAGATCGTTAGAAATCAACGGACGGAATACCTGTACTGCGCCTTCTTCTGACAATTGCACCAGACCTTTCAGAAGTTGCTTCTGCTTTAGTGGATCGCGCAAACGAATACGACGGAACAATTCCGGTGCGAAATTAGGAATACCCGAGAACTTCAAATCTTCGCTTTGTGTGAAGGTATCACCAATTTGAATGGTGCCATGGTTGTGCAAACCGATAATGTCACCCGCGTACGCTTCCGCCGCACGTGAACGGTCACCCGCCATAAAGGTCACCGCATCAGAGATAGACACCATTTTACCCGTACGAACATGCTTCATTTTCATGCCTTGGGTGTACTTGCCTGACACGATACGCATAAACGCAATGCGGTCACGGTGCTTAGGATCCATGTTCGCTTGGATCTTAAACACGAAGCCGCTGAATTTCTCTTCACTTGATTCAACAGCACGCTCATGTGCTTGGCGAGCTAACGGCTTTGGCGCCCACTCAGTCAGGCCATCTAGCATATGGTCAACACCAAAGTTACCTAATGCTGTACCGAAGAACACTGGCGTAAGCTCGCCGCTCAGGAATAGCTCCTGATCAAACTCGTGTGATGCTCCAATAACCAACTCAAGTTCATCACGCAGTTGCAACGCAAGATCTTCACCAACAGCAGCATCAAGTTCTGGATTGTCTAATCCCTTAATGATGCGTTTTTCTTGGATGGTATGACCTTGACCGGTTTGGTACAAAATCGTCTCATCACGATGAATGTGGTAAACGCCCTTAAATTCTTTACCACAACCAATCGGCCAAGAAATTGGCGCACACGCTATCTTAAGTTCATTTTCAACTTCATCTAGCAATTCCATTGGATCACGAATATCACGGTCCAATTTGTTCATGAAGGTCACAATCGGCGTGTCGCGAAGACGGGTAACTTCCATGAGCTTACGTGTACGGTCTTCGACACCTTTCGCGGCATCAATAACCATCAAGCAAGAATCGACAGCAGTCAGCGTACGGTAAGTATCTTCCGAGAAGTCTTCGTGTCCCGGCGTATCCAACAGGTTTACTAAGCAATCATTATAAGGAAACTGCATGACAGATGTGGTGACAGAGATACCACGTTCTTTTTCCATTTCCATCCAGTCAGATTTCGCATGCTGGTTAGAGCCACGACCTTTTACGGTACCGGCTTTTTGGAGTGCGTTTCCGAACAACAACACTTTTTCAGTGATGGTGGTTTTACCAGCATCTGGGTGCGAAATGATCGCAAACGTACGTCGTTTACCAACTTCTAGATGGAATGGTGAATTTGTCATGCTTAGGTTTTTCCGGGTTAGACAATCAACGAATAAAAGAGGAAGACTTTCGCCGTATTGTACATCAATTCAAATCGGCGGGTATTTTGTACGATCTAGCCACCAGACTCAACGGTTGACGAAAGAAACCCGCTTCTTTCCTTACTTTGAAATATGCAAGCTCCTCTCATTGCATATTGAAGCAAAGGCACTGTCCAGTATTTCGAGCACAATTCAAACAACACCAAATTATTGACACCCATCGCACAAACATAAAAATTATCGAGTTTTCAAAAGCGTCAGAACGGTCAATAGTTAACCAAACTTTACAATTTGCGTCACTTTTTTGGCATTTTTGAGTAACAACAGCCTCCTCGCTGATTGCTTTGCATAGTAATATAGATGAAACTAATGTTTCGATTTAGATACACGCATTTATTTAACTTGCTGCAGGAATAATATTCATGGATTCGATTATCACCAAGCAGGCTGCAAAAGTAGTTTCAGTAAACGGTAACGCACACGTCAAGATTAACGGTAAAGAGGTTCCTGTTACCGAGTTGGCGGAGCTACAATCCGGCACTGAGCTCCTCCTCCCCCCAGGCGCAGGCGCGCTTCTTCAATTGGAGGATGGATCTTTTATCCCTGTCGGTGATGTTGAATCAGAAAATGCATCAACAGATGCATTCGCTGTCGATGATGAGATCGCAGCACTTCAAGAATTACTCCTTAATGAAGACTTTGACCCGACACAAGAATTAGAAGCCACGGCTGCGGGTAACTCACCAACCGGTTCTGGCTCACAAGCGCCGCAAGTTGAAACGCGAGTAGGTAATGAAACCGTTGCGCAAGCAGGGTTTGATACCCAGGGAGTTTCTCGAAGCTTTAATAATGCAGCAGTACTTAGGGAAGAAACGGACAGCTCAGCAGCAATACAAAGCAGTGATGAGACAGAAAGCACTGCAATCTTCACCTTAAGTTCGACCACTGAGGGTAATGACATTGTAGAAGGTGGAAAGATCACCTACACAGTCACCTTGGGAGCGGCCGCAAGTGAAGATATCACCATCACCCTAAGCAACGGGCAGACCATTACTATTGAAGCTGGCGAGCTATCAGGCTCTGTCGACGCTGATGTCCGACCAGATGATCTCTACTCTCAGAATGATGACGACATTACCGTGTCCATCGATAGCGTCTCAGAAAATGATTTTGACCAAGTTGAGCTTGTTGGCACCGTGACCAACAAAGTCGTAGATGATAACGATGCACCGACCTTAACTCTGGCTGGTGACACCAGTGTAGCTGAGGGTGAAAGTGCCAACTACACGTTAACCCTCTCGGATGCACCAACCGAAGCAATGACCGTTACCGTCGTAATTGGACACAAAACCACTGAAGATGGCGACATAGTTCCTGTTGAGAGAACATTCACGTTTGAACCAGGGCAGACAGAAGTGTCGTTTGATGTCGAGACTTTGGATGACGCATTCACTGAAACGGAAGACGAGGTTTTTACTGTTACCGTCACAGGTGCTGATGGTGGTGGTTTTGAAAACACCCCAGAGTTACCACCAGTTGTAGAAACCTCAATCACCGATGACCGCAGCACCGAGAACCCGGACGTCGACGAGGACGTGCGCCCTGATATCTTGATCACCGGCGGCGACACCGTCCGTGAGCAGGACAGCGACGCCAGCGACGCCAGCACCTACCTGACCTACACCGTCAGCCTCTCTGGCCCGGCAGCCGATGACATCACCGCCACCCTCGGCCTCGGCGGCACCGCCGGCGACGGCGACCGCGGTGGTATCCAGTATTTTGATTCCGTCACCAACGCGTGGAAGGACTACAACGGCAGCATCACCCTGCCCGCTGACGGTAGCGACATTGCGCTGCGTGTGCTGGTCAAGGATGACGCGGAGAAGGAGAACAGCGAGACCGTCACCATCACCGCGACCACCACCAGCGATCTGGTGACCGGTAAGACCGGCTCCGCCTCCGGCACCATCACCGATGACCGCAGCACCGGGAACCCGGACGTTGACGAGGACGTGCGCCCTGATATCTTGATCACTGGCGGCGACACCGTCCGTGAGCAGGACAGCGACGCCAGCGACTCCAGCACCTACCTGACCTACACCGTCAGCCTCTCTGGTCCGGCAGCCGATGACATCACCGCCTCCCTCGGCCTCGGCGGCACCGCCGGCGACGGCGACCGCGGTGGTATCCAGTATTTTGATTCCGTCGCCAATGCGTGGAAGGACTACAACGGCAGCATCACCCTACCCGCTGACGGCAGCAACATTGCGCTGCGTGTGCTGGTCAAGGATGACGCGGAGAAGGAAAACAGCGAGACCGTCACCATCACCGCCTCAACCGACAGCGACTTGCTGACCGGCAAGGCCGATTCCGCCTCCGGCACCATCACCGATGACCAGATCGGCGGCCCACCAGGCGTGGACGAAGAGGCCCCGAACCTGTTGGTGGAAAATGGCAACACCGTGACCGAAGCGGACGGCACCTTCCTCACCTACCAGGTCAAACTGAGTGGCCCGGCAGCAGAAGATGTCCTCACCTCCCTGGCACTGGGCAGCAACACCGCCAACGAAGCCACCGCAGACAGTGACTACATCAACACCATCTGGGTACAGACCGGTGACGTCAACGCCCCCGGCAATGGCTGGGTGCAATACACTGGCAGCCTCACCCTGCCGAAGGACGGCTCGGCCATCAAT
>NZ_KK211219.1:0-268 GCF_000621165.1 Enterovibrio calviensis DSM 14347
TCCATGCCGAACTCAGTAGTGAAACGTAACAGCGCCGATGGTAGTGTGGGGTCTCCCCATGTGAGAGTAGGACATCGCCAGGCTTCAAATTTAGATACACGTATTGAACGACGGGTATCGGATAGACAGGAAACTGTTTATCACCGTGTGGAGCGGTAGTTCAGTTGGTTAGAATACCGGCCTGTCACGCCGGGGGTCGCGGGTTCGAGTCCCGTCCGCTCCGCCATTTATTAAGAAGCCTCGCTAGTAATAGCGGGGCTTTTTATCG
>NZ_KK211219.1:508-62833 GCF_000621165.1 Enterovibrio calviensis DSM 14347
CCTTCGGCTTGAGTCCCGGACGTGCGCGTCCCCGGCCGTTCCGCCATTTATTAAGAAGCCTCGCTAGCAATAGCGGGGCTTTTTATCGTCTGTAGTATTTTAATCCTGATAGATAACAAGCCGTTCAGGTGTAGCAGCCTGCCTCAAATACCGTTGTGACGACGTGATTGATACAGGAACATTAAGCCCAAGCTGAATTGCTTGGGCTTTTTGCGTTTGAGCTCATACAAAAAGCGGACAGTGCTATAGCGTTATACCTGTATGAATGACGATCCCTATAACCATTGCTACATACATAATGAAACCCAATCCGTTGCCGACCCATATGGTTGGATTCTTATGGTACAACCCATAGACTGTCCATAATGACGCGATACAAGCGTAAAGAAGCCAAGTGATGAGAGATAAGCCTGCTGCATGTTCACTGTGCGAAAAGTAGAGCTTATAGATCTGAGGGAGTGTTGCGAGTGGGCTAATTAATCCCATCGCCAACATTATGGGTTCTAATGCTTTTCCAACGCGATCGATGAGAGACATGTCTTCTCAACCTATTGATGTGAAATAGGGAGAATAGACGCCATTTCTTTAGTCTGACAAAATCCTAACTAACCAAGCTTGAGACGAAATCGATATTCGTTCAGCTAGATAGTAATGCTTTTGTCTTCTGCGATATCCCACAGCGCTTTAACTAAAGCGTTATTCAGCTGCGAGCGCAGGCTACATACACCAAGTTCGAAAGGTTTGATCGGAGCAAGACGAAGCCTTTCTATTTTTTCTCTCACTGGGCTGTTGTTGATGACGACATCTGGTGCGATACCCATCCCACAACCCAAAGCAACCATACTCACGATGGCTTCATGGCCAGACACTTGTGCATATATGTTGGGTTTTATCTTCATCTGTTTGAACCAAGTGTTGGCTCTTTCTCTGGCGGTACCTGCTTCGGGGACGATGAATGGAATCGCGTGCCAATCAGGCGTTTCTTTTTGCAATGCATCTGCAAAGCTACTGACACCCGCAGGCGCAATAACTGATAGCGGTACTTCGCTAATGGCTTTGAATGCTACTTTGGCTGGCAGTTGCTCGGGTCTTGCGGATATGGCGATATCAGCTTCATCAAGCAGCACTTTGTCGATAGCTTGCGCAGGATCGCCCGTTGAGAGTTTGAGCTCGATAAATGGATGACGAATACGAAACTCTGAGAGTAATTCCGGCAAGTGGCTATAGCTTGCTGTCACTGAGCAAAACAGGCGGAGTTCACCTCGTAAGTCATTTTCTGATGCATCAGCTTGGCTTTGGTATTGTTGCCATTCCGACAGTATTCGCATCGCTATAGGCAATAGTTTTTTTCCTGCAGGGGTAAGCACCACACTGCGATTGTCGCGAAGGAAAAGCTGTTGATTGGCTTCTTGTTCGAGCTTTTGTATCTGCCGACTGAGTGCCGATGGGCTGATGTGCATAGCCGCCGCGGTTTTGGAGAAGTTTTTGCTATCACAAAGGTGGATAAAGAATTGTAGATGTTTGACGTCCATTGTCGTTCTCTATGTTGCATAAATTGCAATTACATGTTGTGAATATATCACTTTAAGCAATTTACCGCCTGATCTATTATGAACCCAATTCGATGTGGCAGCTTGTCATGCTCACGTCGCTCAAGGACAGATTTTTCTTACGGAGTATTCGACATGTCTAACTATTTCAATACCTTGAATCTACGCGAGCAATTGGCTCAACTAGGTGTTTGCCGTTTTATGGACAAAGCGGAATTTGCCAATGAAGCGGATTACCTAAAAGGTAAGAAAGTGGTTATTGTTGGTTGTGGTGCGCAAGGTCTTAACCAAGGCCTAAACATGCGTGACTCTGGCCTAGACGTGTCTTACGCGCTTCGCCAAGCTGCTATCGACGAGCAGCGTCAGTCTTACAAGAACGCCAAAGAAAACGGCTTCAACGTAGATAACTACGAAAACTTGATCCCACAAGCAGACTTGGTCGTTAACCTAACGCCAGACAAACAGCACACCAGTGTTGTTAGTGCTGTGATGCCATTGATGAAACAAGGCGCTGCACTGGGCTACTCGCACGGCTTCAACATCGTTGAAGAAGGTATGGAAATTCGTAAAGACATCACAGTAGTGATGGTTGCGCCTAAGTGTCCAGGTACTGAAGTACGTGAAGAGTACAAGCGTGGTTTCGGTGTTCCTACTCTGATGGCCGTTCACCCAGAGAACGACCCACAAGGTGAAGGTCACGAAATCGCAAAAGCTTGGGCTGCTGCAACGGGTGGTCATCGCGCAGGTGTTCTTGAATCATCTTTCGTTGCTGAAGTGAAATCTGACCTGATGGGTGAGCAAACCATTTTGTGTGGCATGCTTCAAGCGGGTTCTATCGTATGTTACGAGAAGATGGTTGCTGACGGTATCGACCCAAGCTACGCAGGTAAACTGCTGCAGTTCGGTTGGGAAACGATCACAGAAGCACTGAAGTTCGGCGGCATCACACACATGATGGATCGTCTGTCTAACCCTGCGAAGATCAAAGCATTTGAACTGTCTGAAGATCTGAAAGATCTGATGCGTCCGCTTTACAACAAGCACATGGACGACATCATCTCTGGCCACTTCTCATCAACGATGATGGCTGACTGGGCAAATGATGACGCAAACCTATTAGGCTGGCGTGAAGAGACGGCAGAAACTGCATTCGAACAATACCCAGATTCAGACGTTAAGATCTCTGAGCAAGAGTACTTCGACAACGGTATCTTGATGGTTGCAATGGTTCGCGCAGGTGTTGAGTTGGCGTTTGAAGCAATGACAGCATCAGGCATTATCGAAGAGTCTGCATACTATGAGTCACTGCATGAGCTTCCATTGATTGCCAACACTGTTGCACGTAAGCGTTTGTACGAAATGAACGTGGTAATCTCTGATACTGCTGAATACGGTAACTACTTGTTCGCAAACGTTGCAACACCGCTACTGCGTGAGAAGTTCATGCCGGGTGTTGGCACTGACGTTATTGGTAAAGGCCTTGGTGATGTAGGCAACGACGCTGACAACGCAACCTTGATTGCTGTTAACGACGCACTACGCAGCCACCCAGTAGAGTGGATTGGTCAAGAGCTACGTGGCTACATGACTGACATGAAGCGCATTGCGGTTGGTGACTAACCATTTCGCACTGACGAATTGAATACGAAAAACCCGGCGAAAGCCGGGTTTTTTAATTCTGGGTTTTGCTTTAAAGCTGATTTATTGAGTGGCAATGATTAAGCGTCAGATTTCTCGTTTAGCTTCTGCTCGAACTCTGCCAACTTCTGCTCCATTTCACTCAGCTTTTGACGAGTGCGAAGGAGAACTTGGGTTTGCACATCAAACTCTTCTCGGCTCACTACATCTAGTTTAGCGAGTTGTCCTTGAATCACTTCACGTACTTTCTGTTCAACGTCATTGCCCAGATCCTTCACTGGCTTTGGCATTGACTCATGAATTTGCTTGGCGATTTGCTCCAGCTTTTTGGGATCGAACATGCGTTACTCCTTATTTTGATGCCGTTATTCTAAGCAACACGACTGCTTTTGTCGAAACTGTCTTTTGCACATTTGTCGGATGGCGATGCTTTTCTATACGAGAAAATACAAAAAGGGTCTCACAAAGAGACCCTTTATTTTGATGTGAAGATTCACATCGACATCAGTACATTAATGTTTGCTGTCTTATGCCTTCAAGTCTTCTTCAAACTCAGGTAGCGGCTCATGGCGGCTAGCCAGGTAAGAATAGATGACAGGTAGCACGAACAAGGTAAACAGCGTACCAATCGTCAGACCTGCGACGATAACAATACCGATACTGAAGCGTTGAGCTGCACCAGCACCCGTTGCGTACATCAGTGGGATAAGACCCGCGATCATCGCTGCCGTAGTCATCAATATCGGGCGTAGACGGACTTTCGCCGCTTCCATCACCGCATCCATTTTGCTCAGGCCATTATGGAGCTGCTCTTCTTTGGCTACTTCACAGATCAAAATACCGTGCTTGGTAATCAGACCAATCAAAGTAATCAAACCAACCTGCGAGTAGATGTTCATGGTTGCCGCGCCAGAGGCCAACGCAATCAATGCGCCACAAATAGCCAACGGAACAGATACCAAGATCACCAGCGGGTCACGTAATGACTCGAACTGAATCGCCAGAACCAAGAAGATAACGGCCAAAGCCAGCATGAAGGTACCGACAAGTGCGCTGCCTTCCGTCACGAACTGACGAGACTCACCAAGGTAATCATGCTGATAACCTGAAGGTAATTTTTCTGCCGCGACGTTTTCAAACCAGTTGATCACATCACCCATTGGCATACCAGCAGCTGCAACACTGATCGTCGCTGAGTTCAGCTGGTTGAAGTGAGGCAGTGCACGTGGCTCTGCAATCACATCGATAGTAATGAGCGAGCCCAAAGGTACGGCATCACCATTTGCTGAACGAACGTAGTAACCTTTCACAGACTCTGGGTTTTGGCGGAATTTACGCGCAACCTGTGGGATTACCTCGTAAGAGCGGCCATCAAGGTCGATACGGTTAACATAACCATCCGCCATCATGGTGCCCAAGGTAATACCAATGTCCTGCATTGTTACGCCATAAGCGCCGGCTTTGTCTTTGTCGATGTTGATCTTCATCGTTGCTGAATCGAAGTTCAAATCCATGTCTGAGTAAACAAACTGAGGATTGCTCTTCACTTCCGCCAAGATATCAGATGCCACTTGGAACAAGCTTTCGAAGTTGTTCGGCGTGGTAATAACAAACTGAATCGGCAAGCCTGAAGATGCACCTGGCAGCTCAGGCATCTGGAAGGCGGTAACAGCCATTCCTGGGATGTCCTTCACTTCCATGCCCATACGTTGCACGACATCAGCCTGACTGGCTTCACGCTCACTCCATGGAACAAGTGAGGCAATACCAAACGCCTGATTAGACTTAGGCACACCAGAAAACACCTGAGAGAACGCCACTTCCGGTTGTTCAGCCAGTTTCTGGTTAACTTCTGCCATGGTGTTTTGAATGTAATCAAGGTTGGCCGTAGACGGCGCAGTACCCATCATTACCAACACACCTTTATCTTCTGCCGGTGCGAGCTCACTTGGGATAAGCTTGAACAGCATTGGCAAGCTTGCGAACACAATGACCGCGAAAGTGATGATCACAGGACGCATGCCCATCACGCCTTTCAGCATTTTGGCGTAGCGCTCAGTCATCGCTTCAAGGAAGTGGTGAACCTTTGCTTCGAATTTGCTTGGTTTCTCATTGGCTTTCAGCATCTTCGAACACATCATTGGAGACAGTGTCAGCGCGATAATACCGGAGACAAATACCGCGCCAGCAAGGGTCAACGCGAACTCTTTGAACAGCGAGCCCGTGATACCACCCATCAAAGCGATAGGCGCATACACTGCTGCCAGTGTGAGTGTCATCGAAATAACTGGCACTGCAATTTCACGCGTACCAATGATGGCAGCGCGGAAAGGCGGTTCCCCGAGCTTGATATGCCGGTCAACGTTCTCCAAAACGACGATTGCATCATCGACCACCAGACCGATGGCCAATACCATTGCCAGCAGCGTCATCAAGTTCAACGAGAAGCCGAATAGCTCCATCATCATGGCCACACCAATCAAAGACAGTGGGATGGTGATGATAGGGATCAATACTGCACGGAATGAACCCAAGAACAGGGTAATCACTACCAGTACAATCAATGCTGCTTCGATGATGGTTTTAACAACCTCATAAATCGATTCGTTGATCGCAACGGTCGAGTCGTAAAGGATGTTCATCTTGATGTTGCTTGGCATGTTGCGCTCAAGATCAGGGAGCTTCGCGAGTACATCTGCCGCAATGTTGATTGGGTTGGCTGTTGGTGCCGCGTTGATTGCTGCAACTACTGCCTCAGAGCCATTTGCCGTTGCGCGGTAAACATCGTGACTTTTCTCTAGCGAGACGTCAGCAATATCACCAAGGCGAAGCACTTGACCGTTTTGAGTAGACACAACAAGACGCTTAAGCTCTTCCGTATCCGAAACCTGCGTGTTTGCTGAGCCGTTGTATACCATGTAGGTACCAATCGACTGACCTGTCGCAGATTGGAAGTTGTTGGCGTTTAGCACGCCCATCACATCCGTTGCGGTGAGGTTGAAAGCAGCCATCTTCGCAGGGTCTAACCAAACGCGTAGGGCGTATTTCAGACCACCATAAAGATCGATACTCGCCACACCACCGACCGTAAACAGCTGTGGTTTGGTTACACGCTCTAGGTAGTCAGTGATTTGGCTTGAGTCGAGTTCTTCAGACGTAAAGCCGATGTACATCACCGCCGTCGTAGAGCCTGTAGACATCGATACCGATGGGTCTTCAGATTCGCCAGGTAGCTGAGCACGTACCGAGTTCACCTTCGCCAATATATCTGCAAGGGCGGCATTCGGGTCGGTGTTGAGCTTCATATACGCCGTAATCGTCGACGAGCCCAAGACAGACTCAGATGTCATGAAGTCGATGTTGTCAGCTTGCGCGACCGCTTGTTCAAGCGGCGTGGTAATAAAGCCCTGAATGAGATCAGCACTCGCACCATAGTAACTGGTAGAAATGGTGACCACGGTATTGGTCATATCCGGATATTCGCGAACCTGCATCTTGAACATAGACTGCAGGCCCAGCAAGGCGATCAAAAAGCTGATCGAAATTGCTAACACCGGACGCTTTATGAAAATATCAGTGAATTTCATGGCGGCCTCTTACAGTTGTGGCAGCTCAGCCGGTGGGTTTAGGGCATCGCTTTCTACAACATTAACCTTGGCACCGTTACTCAAGCGAACTTGACCCGACGTCACCACTTTGTCGCCAGCTTTCAAGCCTTCAAGCACTTGTGCTATGTGACCTTTACGCTCACCAACTTTTACCACTTGCTGATACGCGCGCATTTCACCGTCTTCTTCACGAAGTACGTACACATTCTCACCGTATAGGGTGAAATTGATGGCGGTTTGCGCCACGACGACTTGATTCTCGAACGTCGGCAGAATGATATCCGCACGAGCAAACATACCTGAACGCAACTGACCGTGGTTGTTTGGAATATCAGCCTGTACTTGGATCAAGCCACTTTGGTAGTTAACCGCAGGTTCAATCGCGCTGATTTTCCCCGTGAACGGAGTGTCAGGATACGCATCGACAGAAATGTCGATTTGCTGACCCAGCTTGATTTTCGCAATATCCGTTTGAGGAACCGTAAATCGCAGGCGCATGATAGAAGTGTCTTCTAGACGCACAATCTCATTGCCCGGCTGCAAATACTGTCCAAGGAACACGTTACGCAGACCCACGATGCCATCGAATGGTGCATCAATGGTGCGACGGTCAATCGACGCGTTAAGACTTTCTATGTCCGCTTGAAGTGAACGGAAGTTCGCTTCTGCTTCGTCCAATGCTTCTTTGGAAATTGACCCTTTGCGGAACAAGCCTTGGTAGCGTTTGTACTTGGCTTCAGCCGCAGGCAGGCGAGCTTGAGTACTCTTAAGGTTCGCGACTTCCACTTTTGAATCGAGCGCCAGTAGAACATCACCGGTTTCTACGTTTTGACCTGATTCGAAGTTGATGGTTTCGATAACACCGCTCACTTCACTGGTCAGTGTGACACCTTGATTGGGTTCAACGAAGCCGATGGCTTGGATGGTTGGTACCCAATCGGTTGATACCATTTCAGTAACCGTCACCGGGAACTCAGCCTCAGGCATGTTCTTAAAGGCTTCGTACTTACCTAGGTTATCATTAAGTTTGTAGAGGACTGGCGCGGCCATAGCGGCCACAATGGCTAGCATAATCAACCATTTCTTCATGTAGATTGCTCCGATTCTTTATGAAGGCAAATTGCGTCCCAGCAAGCGTTGATCACGCCATCAAGTGCTGTTTCGTCAAGGGTAATAATCCCTTTCACCTGTTTCCGTGCTAAACAAATCGCCGGTTCAATACCTATGCCGGACAGCACGTCGGTGGAAAGGGGTTTAAACGTTCCATCTGCGATGCCGAGTTCAAAGAACTGATGAACAGCAGAAAAAGCCTCTCTTTCTGCTACTCGCTGCTCGCCATTGTTTTGGTAAGGCAGACTGTCGAACTGTTCTCGGTTAATCGCGTTGTCGTCACGGCTGATCGTTAATCGCCAAGCGTTTAACCACAGCGTGACAAATTGTTGTTTCAAAGACATGTTATGACTGAAGCCTCCGAGCATCTTGGTCGCACACTGGCGAACAACATGACTCCTTAGCTGACTTAACAAATCTTCTTTGTCCGAAAAGTAACGGTAAATGGTTCCCGCAGCGACACCAGCTTCTTTTGCCACCATCTGCATAGAGAGGCGGTCAAAACCGTGTTTTGCGAGTAAATGTTCCGTTGCTTCTAGGATCTGTGTTTTCTTATCAGACATAACACAGCGCTCTCAATGAATGAACGTTCATTCATTGTATGTTTTTTGATGCGTGCTGCAAGATAAAGTCGGCATTGAATTTATTGAATTTTTTATCGTGGGCAAGGTGAGTGTGCTTTTCTTCGCTATCCAAACAAATTCTCGCTGAACAAGCATCTTGAGATGGCTGGGTATACAATACACAGGCTAACTATTGCCTAAATCATCGAGGACACCATGAAACTGAACCCAGCCCAAAATGACGCCGTCCACCACGTGTCCGGACCGTGCTTGGTATTGGCAGGCGCTGGCTCAGGGAAGACACGCGTTATCACCAATAAAATCGCGTACCTCGTGCAACAGTGCGACTACAAAGCGCGCCATATCGCGGCGGTGACGTTTACCAACAAAGCAGCGCGTGAGATGAAAGAACGTGTTGGTCAAACGCTGGGCAAACAAGAATCGCGTGGTTTGACGGTGTCGACGTTTCATACCCTCGGCCTCAATATCATTCGTCGTGAATATAAAAGCTTAGGATTGAAAGCCGGGTTCTCTCTATTTGACGACCAAGATCAGATGGCACTGTTAAAAGAGCTCACAGAAGATGAGCTCGAGGGCGACAAAGATTTGCTTAAGCAATTGCTGCATACCATCTCCAATTGGAAGAACGACATGCTGACTCCGCAGCAGGCAGAATCTGCCGCGATGGGAGAGCGAGACCAATTGTTTGCGCATTGCTACACCATGTATCAAAAGCAGATGAAGGCATACAACGCACTGGATTTTGATGACCTGATCTTAATGCCCGTGATCTTGCTGAAAACCAACCAAGAGGTGAGAGAGCGCTGGCAGAGCAAGATTCGTTATTTGCTGGTGGATGAGTATCAAGATACCAACACCAGCCAATATCAGCTGGTCAAAATGCTGGTGGGCGAGCGCGCGCGTTTTACCGTGGTTGGGGATGATGACCAGTCTATTTATAGCTGGCGCGGCGCTCAGCCTAAGAACCTCTTGATGCTAAATCAGGACTTTCCAAGCCTCAAAGTGATCAAGCTGGAGCAAAACTATCGCTCAACCAGCCGTATCTTGCGCTCGGCAAACATCCTTATTGCCAATAACCCGCACGTGTTTGAAAAAACCTTGTTCTCGACCTTGCCAGACGGCGAAATGCTAAAAGTGCTCAAAGCCAACAACGAAGACCATGAAGCCGAGCGTGTGGTGGGTGAAATCATTGCGCACCGTTATATGCATCGCTCGGATTACAAAGATTATGCGATTTTGTATCGCGGTAATCATCAGTCTCGTTTGTTTGAAAAAGCCCTGATGCAAAACCGGATCCCTTACAAAATTTCAGGGGGAACTTCGTTTTTCGCGCGTGCCGAAATCAAAGACATCATGGCGTATCTGCGTTTACTGACCAACCAAGATGATGACAACGCCTTCTTACGAATCGTGAACACGCCACGTCGAGAAATTGGCCCAGTGACACTCGAAAAGCTGGGAACATACGCAAATATGCGTGGAAAAAGCCTATTTGCAGCCAGTTTCGAAATCGGACTTCAACAGCACCTGACTGGACGTGGATTAGAATCCATTGAGCGTTTTACCCGTTGGATTGTAGAGCTGTCTGATCAATTCGAACGAGGTGATGCGGTCGATGCTGTTCGCTCGCTCGTGCGTGATTCGCACTACGAAGATTGGCTGTATGAAAGCTCTTCTAGCCCGAAAGCCGCAGAAATGGCGATGAAAAATGTCTCGGATTTGTACAGCTGGATTGTTGCCGACCTAGAAGGGGACAATTACGACAATGAACCTAAGACGCTAAGAGAAGTGGTTCAGCGACTCACCTTGCGAGACATGATGGAGCGCGGCGAAGACAACGATGACGCTGACCAAGTGCAGTTGATGACGTTGCACGCGTCTAAAGGTCTCGAGTTCCCTTACGTGTTCTTGATTGGCATGGAAGAAGGCTTGTTGCCGCACCAATCGAGTATCGATGAAGACAATGTCGAAGAAGAGCGTCGATTGGCGTATGTGGGCATTACCCGTGCGCAAAAAGAAATGACGTTTACGCTGTGCAAAGAGCGCCGCCAATACGGCGAGCTGATTAAGCCGTTGCCGAGCCGCTTTCTTGAAGAGCTTCCGTACGACGATGTTGAATGGGAAGAAAAGAAAAAGCCTCAAACTCAAGAAGAGCGCATGGCAAAAGGAACGGCTGCTATCGCTAACCTACGAGCGATGCTTAACAAAGACTAACGCGAGCAAATCACCACAAACGCTAAATCAACAAAAAGGCGACCCTCGGGTCGCCTTTTTCAATGCTAGGTCGGTATGGTTTACAGTGACAGCATGTGGTCGATTGCTGCGACGATTTCGTCATCCGAACAATCCATACAGGTGCCTTTTGCTGGCATGCCGTTAAAGCCATTGATTGCGTGACCGATCAGTGTATCTCTGCCTTGTGCAATACGAGGTTCCCAAGCTGCCGCATCACCTGCTTTAGGTGCGCCTGCAGCGCCTGTAGAGTGACAGGCCATGCAATAGGTGTTGTATACGGCATCACCTGCACGAGGGCCTGCAGGCACCGCTGCGGTCTCAACAGGGGCTTGGCCTTCTAAATAGACAGAGCCTACTGGTGCGATTCGCTCTGCAATGGCTTCTTCAGACATGTCTGCTGCATTTGCTGCGCCTAGCAGAGACAGCGCGGCGATAGCGGACACTGCTAAACGACGTAAAAAAATTCCCTTTGCGCTCACGGTTTCACTCCCAATATGTTTTTGGCCCCGATAATTCGGGCGTTTTTTATGCTGTTAGTTATTTTTATCACAATTAAAGGGCATTGATCGTCTAACTGGGGCGATCTTTTTAGCATTTGTGATAAGACTGACTACGAAGCTATGCCGTGATTAGGTTAACTCCGTGTAAACACTAAGTGATTATAGCGCTTTAGATTGTTGCGTTAAACCGTTATGATTGCGCCTGTTAGTGCGGTTTTTATTCTGATCGAACAAAAACAGAGCGCTCGGAAAAAAAATTAAAAAAAGTGCTAGACGGCAAGGGGTGATATCCGTAATATGCGACTCCGCCGACAGGGACAAGCGCCCGTAGCTCAGCTGGATAGAGCGTTGGCCTCCGGAGCCAAAGGTCGCAGGTTCGAATCCTGTCGGGTGCGCCAATCCGGATACAGCAAGAAATTGGCAAAAAAATAATGTGGTGGCTATAGCTCAGTTGGTAGAGTCCTGGATTGTGATTCCAGTTGTCGCGGGTTCAAGTCCCGTTAGCCACCCCACTCGGTGAATAGCGCAGTTTGGTAGCGCATCTGGTTTGGGACCAGAGGGTCGGGGGTTCGAATCCCTCTTCACCGACCACATTCAGATTAAGCCCGCTCAATAGAGCGGGCTTTTTCGTATCTGCGGTTTAGAAAAGTGGTTGGATTGCGCCAATCCAGAGCGGGTCGAAGTGTCGAACCATCTGGAAGGCCGCCTCGCTTGATGGTAAGCCCCATCCAATCCCTCTTCACCGACCACATTCAGACTAAGCCCGCTCATTAGAGCGGGCTTTTTCGTATCTGCGATTGAAACTGCATTGGTTGGTATTGGTGAGGTTTTACTTGTGTCTGAAAATGGAAGGTCTTCGCTAAGCTATCGCCGATGGGGGTTTCAATATGGTGCAAAGCGCGCGCTGCAAGTGTTTAATCAATAAGTGTTTCGTTTTTAAGCGTTTTGCCAACGACTGATGAGGAAATTATGTTTTCTTTGAAGTTTGTCATACTGAAAAGTGGTTGTTGTAGTGAAATAAATGCACCAGAACATCAGTTTTTATTCAAAACGCTCAGATTAACCGTTCGATTATTATGCTAATAATTCGATTGAATTTTGGTCGAAAATGCTAATAAATATTTCAAAAATCTCTACATTAATTGGTTTGTATCGTTTGAGGCCGCTATCCTCTCTATTCTGTTGTTAAAATTTGGCTATCGCCCTTTTTTTGTTGTGGTGATGACTATAAGGTAATGATTTACAATTGATTGTGTTCTTTGTTACCGTTTTGCTCCCCCTTTGCCTTCTAGCGTTATATTGACTAAATATGCGTACTGAGAGTGAAAGTATGGAATTTCGTGCTGCTTTGTTGATTTTTTGTGAAATCTTTGCCAGATTGATTTATCAACAAATTGCGCATCGAATGCGCAACTTTTGACTGGTCACTCTCATGCTTTTCGACATGGTTTGCTTGCAGTACTACTGACAAGCAGCCACCGCAAAACTCTTCGTAGGATGGCAAACATGTCGCTTACCTCTGAGCATGATGTGTGATTAATTATTGTTCACATCATATTGGAGCCAAACGATGAAAACAGGAATGTTGAAGCTGAGCGCAGCTTTGATCGCGTCAGCTGTGGCTGCCGGTGTTCAGGCAAAAACCTTGGTTTATTGCTCTGAGGGCTCTCCGGAAGGATTTAACCCATCGCTTTACACGTCAGGCACCACCTTCGATGCCAGTTCACGTCAAATCTTTAATCGTCTTGTTCAGTTTGAACGCGGTACCACCAACATTGGGCCAGGATTGGCAGAATCTTGGACCGTGTCTGATGACGGGATGAAATACACCTTTAAATTGCGTGAAGGCGTGACGTTCCACAAAACGAAAGAATTCTCGCCTACGCGTAATTTTAATGCTGATGACGTGATTTTCTCTTTCATGCGTCAGAAAGATGAAGGTCACCCGTACCACAAAATCTCAGGCGGCTCCTACGAGTACTTCAACGCTATGGAAATGGGTGACTTGATCAAGTCCATCGAGAAAGTTGATGACAACACTGTTGTCTTTAACCTTTCGCGCCCAGAAGCGCCATTCATCGCTAACCTTGCCATGGATTTCGCATCCATAATGTCAGCGGAACAAGCTGATCAGCTATTGAAAGCAGGTACGCCAGAGAAAATCGACTTTGAACCATCAGGTACAGGTCCTTTCAAATTGGCCGGCTACAAAAAGGATTCCACCATTCGCTATTTAGCGCATCCAACATACTTTGAAGGCAAAGCTCCGATTGATCGTTTGGTGTTTTCGATCACGCCTGATGCCTCTGTACGTTACGCGAAGCTGCAAAAAGGCGAATGTCATGTGATGCCTTATCCAAACCCAGCCGATCTCAAGCGCATGCGCACTGATGATGCTGTGAACCTGATGAATCAGGAAGGTTTGAATGTGGGCTACCTTGGCTTCAATACTCAAAAGAAACCGTTTGATGATGTGCGTGTTCGCCAAGCTCTAAACATGGCAGTGAACAAAGAAGCAATCATTGACGCTGTATTCCAAGGTGCAGGTAAAGCGGCGAAGAACCCAATCCCACCAACGATTTGGTCTTACAACGATGCCGTTACAGACTATGCATACGATCTGGATAAAGCCAAGGCGCTGCTGAAAGAAGCGGGTCTGGAAGAGGGTTTCACGACCAATATCTGGGCAATGCCAGTACAGCGTCCTTACAACCCTAATGCACGTCGTATGGCGGAAGTTATTCAGGCTGACTGGGCAAAAGTGGGCGTGAAAGCTGAAATCGTCACTTACGAATGGGGTGAGTACCTCAAGCGTTCTAAAGCTGGTGAGCATGATTCAGTCTTGCTTGGTTGGACCGGTGATAACGGTGACCCAGATAACTTCCTTGCGGTATTGCTAGGCTGTTCTGGTGTCGGCGGTTCAAACCGTGCCCAGTGGTGTCACGAACCGTTTGAAGAACTGATCCAACAAGCGAAGAAAACAGCCGATGTTGCAGAGCGCACACGTCTTTATGAAGAAGCGCAAGTTGTCTTCAAAGAGCAAGCGCCTTGGGTAACTATCGCCCACTCCGTGGTCTTCGAACCTGTTCGTAAAGAAGTGAAAGACTACAAAATTGACCCATTCGGCGGTCACATCTTCTATGGCGTAGATATCCAAGAATAATTGCCATTCCAATTATGCGGCTGCATTTTGCAGCCGCGTTTGCCTTTCTGGCATTTGAGCGAGTCGTTGTATGTTGCAGTTTATCCTTAAGCGATTAGGGTTGGTGATCCCAACCTTCATCGGCATAACCCTGCTTACGTTTTCACTTATCAGAATGATCCCCGGCGACCCCATCGAAGTGATGGCTGGTGAGCGCGGTGTATCACCCGAACGCCATGCGCAGCTGATGGCTGAGTTGGGTCTTGATAAGCCTCTTTTTGAGCAGTATTTCATTTATATCGGTAACTTGCTCCACGGTGATTTAGGTAATTCCTTGATCACGAAAGAGCCAGTGCTGAAAGAGTTTATGACGCTTTTCCCCGCCACCATGGAGTTGGCTTTCTGTGCCGCTCTATTCGCCATTTTGGTGGGCTTACCTGCTGGAGTCATCGCGGCCGTTAAACGCGGCACTTTCGTTGACCATACTGTAATGACGGTCTCTTTGACTGGCTATTCCATGCCTATTTTCTGGTGGGCACTATTACTCATTCTGTTCTTTTCTATTGGGCTCGATCTCACGCCAGTTTCAGGCCGCATGGATGATGCGACCTATTGGGTGGATGAAGTCACGGGATTCATGTTGATAGACAGTTGGCTATCGGGTGAAGAGGGCGCATTCGGCGCTGCTGTGCATCACCTCATATTGCCTGCTATCGCGCTAGGTACGATTCCGTTGGCTGTTATCGCACGTATGACACGCTCTTCCATGCTAGAAGTATTGGGTGAAGACTACATTCGTACTGCACGTGCAAAAGGCTTGATGCCTTGGCGTGTTGTTCTTATCCATGGCCTTCGTAATGCCCTTATTCCTGTGATCACAGTGATTGGCTTGCAGGTGGGTATTTTGCTATCAGGTGCGATTTTGACGGAAACCATTTTTGCGTGGCCGGGGATTGGCAAATGGTTGATTGAATCCATCGGACGTCGTGACTACCCCGTGGTTCAGGGCGGCATCTTGCTGGTTGCAACCATCATCATATTGGTCAATTTATTCGTCGATATTCTCTATGGCGTGGTAAATCCACGTATTCGACACGGTAAATAGGGGGGTGAAAAATGACTGATACAACACAAACCACCAATCCTCCTCAGGAAAAGCAACCGCTCACACCGTTTGCCGAATTCTGGGCATATTTTTCGATGAACAAGGGCGCGCTAGCTGGGCTGATTTATATTGCGGTAGTTATCGTGATTGCAGCGCTTGCGCCGTGGGTTGCCCCTCATGACCCAACCGAACAATTCCGTGATGCGCTGTTAATGCCGCCTGCATGGATTGAAGGGGGATCGTGGAGCTACATTCTGGGCACTGACGATGTTGGACGAGATATCCTCTCTCGCTTGATTTACGGGGCGCGCTTGTCGCTGCTTATCGGTTGCATGGTTGTTGTGATTTCACTGGTGATAGGTGTGTTTCTTGGCCTTTCTGCCGGTTATTTCGGTGGTATGGTGGATACTGCCATCATGCGCTTGGTCGACATTATGCTGGCATTGCCAAGCTTACTGCTCGCCATTGCTATTGTCGCCATTCTTGGGCCTTCGATATTTAATGCTTCTTTGGCGATCTCGTTTGTCTCGCTTCCTCACTATGTGCGCTTAACTCGAGCCTCCGTGTTGTCGGAAATTAATCGAGATTACGTCACGGCTTCTCGCGTAGCAGGCGCTGGTCATTTTCGATTGATGGTGTCAGTGCTTCTTCCTAACTGTTTAGCTCCTTTGATTGTTCAAGCCACCTTGGGTTTCTCTGCAGCAATTTTGGATATGGCAGCATTAGGATTCCTTGGCTTAGGTGCGCAGCCACCCACGCCAGAGTGGGGCGTGATGCTAGCCGATGCACGTCAGTTCATTAACTCAGCATGGTGGGTGGTGACCTTCCCAGGTGTTGCGATTTTGGTGACGGTACTTGCGTTCAACTTGATGGGCGATGGCTTACGCGATGCCCTCGACCCGAAACTCAAGAAGTAGGAGAGTGAGATGGCGATTTTAGAAGTAAATCAGCTCTCCGTGCATTTTGGTGATGAGAGCGCACCGTTCAAAGCGGTAGATAAAATTAGCTACACCATTGATGAGGGGGAAATCCTTGGCATCGTTGGTGAGTCTGGTTCGGGTAAGTCAGTGAGTTCACTGGCCATCATGGGGCTTATCGATTTTCCTGGTCGAGTAAGCGCGCAGTCGGTGGCATTTTCGGGAGGGAACCTGCTCGATATGCCAGAAAAAGAGCGTAAAAAGCTGACAGGGGCGGAGATCTCCATGATTTTCCAAGACCCAATGACCAGCTTGAACCCTTGTTTTACGGTGGGCTACCAAATCATGGAAGCGCTAGAAGTACACCAAGGGGGCTCGAAAAAAGAGCGTAAAGCACGTGCAGAAGAATTGCTGCGCCTTGTAGGGATTCCCGATCCCGGCTCACGCCTTAAAGTCTATCCCCATCAATTATCTGGCGGCATGAGCCAGCGTGTCATGATTGCCATGGCGATAGCGTGTAACCCACGTTTGCTGATCGCGGATGAGCCAACCACGGCGTTGGATGTCACCATTCAGGCACAAATCATCGACTTGCTGCTCGACCTGCAAAAAGAGCAAAACATGGCGCTGATCCTGATTACGCATGATTTGGCGCTGGTGGCAGAAGCTGCACACAAAGTCATGGTGATGTACGCCGGACAAGTGGTCGAAACGGGGGCTGCTGACGCGATATTTCGATCGCCTAAGCATCCTTATACTCAAGCGCTATTGCGCTCGTTGCCAGAATCTTCCGCTGGGAAAGATCGTTTAGATTCTTTACCTGGTGTGGTGCCGGGGCTATTTGACAGGCCTTCGGGCTGTCTTCTGAATCCGCGCTGCCCTTATGCGACAGACCTATGCCGCTCGCAAGAGCCAGATGTTCAGGGCCCAGCTGAGCGTGCCGTGAAATGCCACTATCCATTGAATGAGCAGGGAGAGCCAACGCGATGAGTGATCAACAAGCGCCGCTGCTCAATGCAGTGGATTTGAAAAAGTACTACCCGGTGAAGCAAGGTATCTTCAAGCCCGATGCTGAAGTGAAAGCATTGGACGGTGTGTCTTTCACGCTTGAGCGTGGTAAGACGCTTGCGGTGGTTGGTGAGTCAGGATGTGGTAAATCCACGTTAGGACGATTGTTAACCATGATTGAAGTGCCTACGGGTGGGACGTTGGACTTTCAAGGCAAAGATCTTCTAATGCGCGACCCGGAGTCCGATAAACTTCGTCGCCAGAAGATTCAAATTGTGTTTCAAAACCCTTATGGATCGCTGAATCCTCGAAAGAAGATTGGTCAGATCCTCGAAGAGCCGTTGGAAATAAACAGCGATTTGAACAAAGCTGAACGTAAAGCACGCGCGCTGGAAATGATGGCGAAAGTCGGCCTCAAAACGGAACATTACGATCGTTATCCGCATATGTTCTCTGGCGGACAGCGTCAGCGTATCGCGATAGCGCGTGGCTTGATGCTAAATCCAGAAGTTGTGGTGGCGGATGAGCCTGTTTCAGCATTGGATGTGTCCGTTCAAGCGCAAGTCCTCAATCTCATGATGGACTTGCAACAAGAGTTGGGCTTGTCTTACGTGTTTATTTCTCATGACCTGTCCGTGGTAGAGCATATTGCAGATGAAGTGATGGTGATGTATCTAGGACGCTGTGTCGAAAAGGGCACTGCTGAGGCGCTGTTTAATGATCCTCAACATCCTTATACGCAAGCATTACTGTCAGCAACGCCTCGTCTTGACCCTGAGCATCGCCGAGAGCGCATTAAGTTGACGGGTGAGCTACCTAGTCCACTTAATCCTCCTAAGGGGTGCGCGTTCAATGCAAGGTGTCGCCATGCCATTGATAAATGTGCTCATGAGCAGCCTGCGTTAAAAACGTATAGCGACCGCCAAATTGCCTGTTTTGTGGTTGAAGAACAGGGGTGATTATCCAATAGATAGGGCAGTCTTTGTTGCCCTATCTAGACGAAAATTTGATCTTATAAACAAAAATCGAACTACGCTAAGATATTGAACAATAAACACTCCTCACTAAGGAAGGGTAATGCGTCCAAGTTATTATCACTTTTTAGGTGTGCTATTCACGCTGTTGCTCTCGAGCAATGCCGTTCAATCGGCAGAGACAGACTGTAGCTCCTCCATTCAAAATGATTGGAACGTTGTAAAGCAATCTTGCCCGATAGGTAAAGGCCTGTGGGGGAGAACGCCTGAGAATACGTCAGGGGCTTTTTGGGTGCAGTGTGGGTTAATAAACAAGCTGCCTGAACCATCTTTTGTCAAAATGCTGCCCGATTCAATCGACAAAGAAGCCATCGTGTTTCGTCAAGAAGGCAATCAGTACCGATGCCTAGTCGGTCCCTTTGATAAGTATGCTAACGCACTCACGGCCCGAGATGCATTGCGCCAGAAACCCGCGTTTTCTGGTGCGTTCATTCGCGATGCGATGCTGCCGGACACCGCTGTTCCTGTACAAATGCATACCTCCTCGACTCAGAAAACAAAGCCAGAGCCCGTCATTGCGCTTAAGCGTGACTACTTTGAGATTGCGAATACCAAAAGCCCAAAACCAACATCGGACGAACGTAGCTTTAAAAATGGAGATTACGTTTGGTGGCGAGCAACGTTACAAGAAGCGACCTTGGCCTGTGAGAATGACAGGATGAAATTGGTGTCGCTCTCGACGCTAAGAGCCATTGCTGAAAACCCAGAGAAGAAAGCGCTGCTGCCAACGCGTCTGCCTTTTTGGGTGGCAGAGCAACATGCATTTGATTCAACCATGATGGTTCCCATGCCATTATCAGAGGAGTCTTCGCTGCTTGTTTTGTGTGAGTAAGCGCTATCTAGGAACATAAATCGTAAACCCAATGTGGCGTCGCATTGGCATGTTGTGAAATCCGCTGTAGAAACTATCAACAAATATCTCAATTTTGATCTTGCCCTCTACAATGTGTCGATAAATCCACGACGCACATTGCTGCGAGAGGTAGAGGTCAGAAGATGGATGCGAGACAAACAAAAACACGGCTGGTGTTGGAGTGGTAGCGCAAGTTGTGAAACATGCTTTAGTGGTAATGAGTTTACTTTTCGCCATGGGTGTTCATGGCACTGAAACATGCCCCATTCAACACATTCAGCAAGGTATGAACATTGTTTCCAAGCATTGCCCCATTGGCAAAGGCTTATGGAACAACAAGCCTTCAGAGCCAATCGGTGAGTTCTGGGTGCAGTGCGGTATTGTTGATGAATTGCCAACGTTAGCTTTCCAGCAACACATCAAAAAGCACATCGACAACACGACTGATTGGGTTTTCAGACCCGAAAATCCAGGGTATCGCTGTTTGCTTGGCCCTTATTCCACATTTCGTGATGCCAATGAAATACGCAACAAGATTCGACAAGAGGCGGTAACGTCTGATGCGTTTGTTCGACAAATCACCGCCAATCGCGGCAAAGCTGCTTCGGCGACGGCGAGTTCGTCCAAAACGGCATCAACCGCTTCGGTTCAACGAAACAAGGCAGCGCGAAAGCTTGACCCTGTGTTAGGGCTTTGGACTCCAAAACCAAAAGGTAATGATGCTCGATACACCACTCATCAGCGTGACTGGTGGAGAGCGACGTATTCAGACGCTAAGAAAGCCTGCCAGCAATCAGGCAAACGTCTGGTAGCAGAATCATCATTAAGGCGAGCCTCAGAACGAAAAGGCGCGCAAACGCAACTCCCCGCAACCATTCCTTACTGGCTGAGCAATGGCAATGTTTACGACATCAAGCTGGATATGGCATTTGTGGCGATATCAGACACGCTGACATTGAATGTGCTGTGTGAGTGATCTAGCGATTGTCATGATTGTGAGGGCATAAAAAAGCCCCGCTAGTTATTTACTAGCAGGGCTGAATTTTGTTGGCTGTGCCAATTATCTCATGGTCACAAACTCTTCTGAGCCCGTCGGGTGGATAGCCACAACGCTGTCGAAGTCTGCTTTGGTTGCGCCCATCTTCATTGCAACGCCGAAACCTTGAATCATCTCGTCAACGGCGAAGCCGATACCGTGAAGACCAACAACCGTTTCTTCTTCACCTGCACAGATAAGTTTCATGCGGCAAGGTTGACGGTGTTGTGTCACCGCGGTGTACATGGCGGTGAAGCCAGAACCGTACACCTTGACGTTGTCTTCGCCGTATTGCGCTTTCGCTTCTTGCTCTGTCAGGCCAATGGTGCCGATAGGTGGGTGGCTGAATACCACGGTTGGGATCAGCGTGTAATCCATCTTGGCGTTGGTTTTACCGTTGAACAGACGCTCAGAAAGCTGACGACCTGCTTTAACTGCCACAGGCGTTAGCTCAACACCACCTTCCATGATGTCACCCACACAGTAGATGCCAGCCACGTTGGTGTTCTGGAACTCATCAACTTTGATGTAGCCGCGATCATTGGTTTCAACACCTGTCGCTTCCAAGTTGATTTTGCTGGTGGTTGGGTTACGACCAATCGCCCAAATCAACACATCGGTGTTGTGCGATGTGCCATTTTCAAAGTGAAGAGTCACAGAGCCATCGGCTTCTTTCACGACTTCTTTTGGCGTTGAGTGGTTATGAAGGCGAGGGCCCTCTGCTTCCATCACTTCCACCAAGGTATCGATAATCATTGGATCGAAGGTACGAAGCGGTGATTCTTTGCGAACGAACAGGTGGGTTTCAGTACCCAGTGCATTCAAAACACCCGCGATTTCAACTGCGATGTAACCTGCACCGACAACGGCAACACGCTTTGGCTGCTCAGTCAGTTCAAAGAAACCGTTTGAATCGATACCGTGCTCAGCACCTGGTACGTTCGGAATGGTTGGCTCGCCACCTACAGCAATCAAGATATTGTCTGCGGTGTAGTGCTCGCCGTTCACTTCTACGGTTTTTGCGTCAACAAATTTAGCGAAGCCGTTGATGACTTCAATGTTGTTTTTGCCCAATACGTTTTCGTAAGAAGTGTGAATACGTCCAATGTAGGCTTCACGGTTTTCGACCAGTTTTCCCCAGTCGAATTTGTTCACTGTGGTATCAAAACCATAGTCAGGGCCATACAGTTTGATCGCTTCAGCAACTTGAGCGCCATGCCACATCACTTTTTTAGGTACACAGCCTACGTTTACGCAAGTGCCGCCCAAGTGGCGCGCTTCAACAATTGCTACCTTTGCACCATACATTGCCGCTCGGTTAGCCGATGCAATACCACCACTACCACCACCGATACAGATGTAATCAAAATGCTTGGCCATTTTATTCTCCATGTGATTATTCTTATTTCCGCATTGATAGCGGCAATCCAATATTTCCCAATACTAACAGACCCGATGGGCGCTGATTGTTACTCAGGTACAATCCATTCTACAAACTGATGACCTGTCGCGGGTGCAATTTTACTTTGCAACCACGGTAGAATTTCTTTCATCTGCGCTTCAAGCGTCCAAGGCGGGTTGACCACAATCATGCCTGACGCCGTCATGCCGCGCTCTTCGGAATCGGGTGCAACGCCCAATTCGATTTGAAGAATTTTACGAATGCCGAGCTTTTCCAAGCCACGGGTGATCAAGTCGATATTTTTACGATACACCACCGGATACCAAATTGCATAAGTGCCAGTCGCCCAGCGCGCAACGCTTTCTTCAATGGCATCAACCACGTCTTGGTATTCGTGTTTTAGCTCATAAGGTGGGTCAATTAACACCACGCCACGACGCTCTTTTGGCGGAAGGCTGGCTTTCAAACGTGCGTAGCCATCCTCTTTGAACATTTTCACCTGACGGTCGCCACGAAACTCTTGTAGCAACAGAGGGAAATCTGTCGGGTGAAGTTCAGTAAACATTGCGCGGTCTTGGTCGCGCATTAATGTTCTGCCTACCTTTGGTGAGCCAGGGTAGAAGCGCAGCTCATCACCATTATTCACATTACGGATTGCACCAATGTACGGTGCAATGGCGTCTGGTATGTCTTGGCAATCCCAAAGCAGGCCGATACCTTCTTTGTATTCGCCAGTCTTTTCAGCATGCTCATCGGCGAGGTCGTAACGCCCCGCACCACTATGGGTATCGTGATACACAAAGGCTTTATCTTTTTGTTTAAGAGATTCAATGATAAGGCTCTGAACAATGTGTTTAACCACATCGGCATGGTTGCCTGCGTGGAAGCTGTGGCGATAACTGAGCATGATAGACCTGAATGAAAACGGACAAAAGTAGCGAGCATTATCGCTTATTGAGGCGTAATACCCAAGCGGCCCGGAGGGGCTGGATTTCAGAGTGCGTTAGCGTGTCCAATGCGAGACAAATTTCCAGAATAATAGCAGGCTATTTGATGTGAATTTGACGAAGTAGTGGGCATGCTGACGAGCTCCCGAAGGGCGAGCGTACTATAAGAATGCGCCTAAAAGGCTTTTAAAAGAATGAAGGAAAAAGTTGCGATCATGATGTCATTCACTTATCGCTGAAACCAGCTAATTCGGGTTGCTTGGGTATATATGTAGCATCAGCATTGAAAACCCGTTCGTTTGCCATCATAACTAGAGCATTGAGAAAGAGATAAAGGAATTGATCATGTCCAACCCGTTGCTGTCGTTTACCGATTTGCCTCCCTTTTCTGCCATTAAGCCAGAGCACGTTCAACCAGCCGTTGAGCAAGCTATCGCTGATTGCCGCTCCGCGATAGAAGCGGTGTTGGAAAACAACACAGATCCAAGCTGGGACAACATTTGTGTGCCGCTTGCCGAGAGTGACGACAGGCTCAGCCGTATTTGGTCACCTATCGGACACATGAATGGTGTGGTGAACAGCCCTGAGCTTCGAGACGCTTATGAAGCATGTCTGCCGGAGCTGTCTGATTACTCAACATGGGTAGGTCAAAACAAGCCTTTATATGATGCGTACAAAGCCATTAAAGCGCGTGATGATTTTGATTCTCTGACGCCAGCGCAGCAAAAAACCATTACCGATGCGCTTCGTGATTTCGAATTATCAGGCATAGCATTGCCACAAAAAGAGCAGCATCGATTTGGCGAGATCAGCAAGCGCCTGTCTGAGCTTTCCTCTAACTTTTCAAACAATGTGCTTGATGCCACGATGGGCTGGAGCAAACAAGTCACGGATGTGAACGAGCTTGCGGGCATGCCTGAATCAGCACTGGCGGCTGCACAAGCGCAAGCCGAGGCGAAAGAACAAGAAGGCTACCTGCTAACGCTTGATATTCCGTCTTACCTGCCTGTGATGACGTACTGTGATAATCGTGAACTTCGCGCAGAGATGTACCAAGCCTACACCACGCGTGCATCAGATCGCGGACCGACTGCGGGTAAGTGGGACAACACTGATCTCATCAGCGAAACCTTGCTGCTGAAAAGTGAGATATCTCGCCTACTTGGTTTTGCTAGCTATAGCGAGCTGTCGTTGGCCACCAAAATGGCAGCATCGACCGATCAGGTATTGACCTTCCTTAATGAGCTTGTCGACAAAGCGCGCCCACAAGGCGAGCAAGATTTCCAAGCGTTGGCACAATTCGCGAAAGAGAGCTTTGGCGTTGACGCACTTGAGCCTTGGGATGTGGCTTACTATTCCGAGAAACTTAAGCAACACCAATACAGCATTTCAGACGAAGAGCTTCGCCCTTACTTCCCTGAAAACAAAGTGGTCGCCGGTCTATTCGAAGTGCTTAAGCGTGTATTTGGTATGGATGTGAAACACCGTGAAGGTGTGGACGTTTGGCACGAGTCGGTATCGTTTTACGATATCTTCGATGGCAAAGGCGAGCTGCGTGGTAGCTTCTATTTGGACCTGTATGCGCGTGAACACAAACGTGGTGGCGCATGGATGGACGATTGCCGCGGTCGCCGCATTACCCAATCGGGTGAGCTTCAAACTCCTGTCGCATACCTAACGTGTAACTTCAATAAGCCTATCGGTGGCAAGCCAGCGTTGTTCACGCATGATGAAGTGGTCACTTTGTTCCATGAGTTTGGTCATGGCATTCACCACATGCTCACCCAAGTGGATGAATCATCAGTATCCGGTATTAACGGCGTACCTTGGGATGCGGTAGAGCTGCCAAGTCAGTTTCTAGAAAACTGGTGCTGGCAAGAAGAAGCGCTAGCGTTCATTTCAGGTCACTTTGAAACCGGAGAGCCACTGCCAAAAGACATGCTCGATAAAATGTTAGCCGCGAAGAACTTCCAATCAGCGATGTTCATTTTGCGCCAGCTAGAATTTGCATTGTTCGATTTCACCTTGTTTACCCGCTTCGACCCAGAAGAGGGCGCGAAAGTGCTGGAAACGCTCGCCGAGGTGAAAAGCCGAGTCTCAGTGGTGCCATCACCAGAGTGGAATCGCTTCCCGCATTCATTCAGCCATATCTTCGCGGGTGGTTACAGCGCGGGCTATTATAGCTACCTGTGGGCAGAAGTGTTGTCGTCGGATGCGTTCAGTCGTTTTGAAGAGGAAGGCATTTTCAACACCGAAACTGGCGCGTCATTCCTAGAAAATATTCTAGAGCGCGGCGGCAGTGAAGAGCCAATGGAGCTGTTCAAACGCTTCCGCGGCCGCGAGCCATCGCCTGATGCGCTGCTGCGCCACAGTGGTATTGGCGCTTAACTGTTCAAACAGTAATGAAAAGCACGCAATTTGCGTGCTTTTTTTGTGCCTCCTAAATCTAAATCCATGCAAGTTTGTATAATGCCGCGCTCTTGAAATTTCTATTTATATAAATAAAACGACAGTTGGATTATACAACAATGAAAAAGACGGTATTGGCGTCCGCGTTGGCGCTTGTTGCGACCGGTATGTTAGCTCCTGCAGCAGTGGCAGGTGAGAAAGAAACGAAGGGTGGATACTCTTATTTTCGTGGTGGTTTTGAGCATGTGACTTACGACGAAAAACATCCGGGTATCAGCTCATCAGTCAGTGTAATGAGCCCTGTTGTTAATACAGGTGGCCTTTATTATGTGAACGACACATTTGATTTCTCGTTGGAAGCATTGGCAACATTTTCACCGGGTGATGCACAGGAAGATTGGTATGACGCCAACGGCCTGATGCAGACCAATAAGTACCAATACTTGCGCGCTTCAACCAACGCGTTGCTGCACTACAAGATGACGCCAGAATGGCGCTTGGTTGGTGGCCCTGCGTTTAGCTACCAGACGCACAAGCGTTACGGAAAAAAGAGCTTCCAAGCTTTGCCAGAAGGGCAGCATGAGTTCTTCTCCAGTACGTGGGAAGAAACCTCAACGGATATCTTTTTGGATATGGGCGTGATGTACGACACGGGCACCCTTCATAACGAAAGCCCATGGCATTACAAGTTCAGTGCAATCTTAGGTGTGCCTGTCTGGAGCTATACCACCAACACCGCACCAGGATTAGAAGAACAAACTTTCTATGAAACCGGATACCGTGGAGCACTAGAGGCCGCTGTGGCTTACCGCGTGTATCCTGGAGTGAGTATCGGTGGCTTTGTGACTGCGACCTATGAGAACCGTAAAGAAAGTGATGGTGTGATCGTAACCATTGATGACAAGCGTTACCACGCAGTGGTTCCAGAGGGTGACACCATGCACTACAGTGCGGGTGTTCAGCTGCTTTGGAGCTTCTAAGCGTTCGCGTTTAGAAAGAAGAAAGGCGACCGATTGGTCGCCTTTTTTAATTAATAATTAAGCCGTTAGTTTTTTAAGCCGTATTTAATGGCTTCAACAAGCGGTTGCTGATGGTCTCTTACTCGTGCAATAAAACTGTATTGCACACCTGTTTCTGGAGTGTCATGGAAGCTAAAGCTCGCATGCGTCAAATTGTTACTGACCGAGTTTTGGCATGTACTAGAGATGTAGTTTTGTCCATCTGTAACATGCATAGCCTCGTAGAACTCTTCGAACTCTTCACATGTAAAGCTTCGACCAGTAGCTTGGTCAATGCTAAAACCAAATTGGCCGTTACGAATACGCGCAGACATTGTGCCTGTTGAATAGGTATCGCTTTCTAAGTTTGGCAGCTCCATTGGTAGGTCGCGGATTTCAGGTGCATCACTACTCTTAGCATTTAGACGTCTTTCGGCAGCCGCTTTATCTGTGAAATATGCATAGCGCTCACCCCACGCGGTGACCATTTTGCCACCTGGAATTTGCGCAGCAACTGGTGCAAATGAGTATTGCGTCGTTTCAGGTGCTTCACCCGTGCTGTCATTGGTTACGGTGATCTTGAGGTATGGACCATCAACCTCATAAGAGCCGTAAACTTCGAAGCTGCTTGGGTCTGCATTGTAATCCGAGCAAGTAGTACGATTTGCTGACGTGCGGATATTACTGTATGCAATACCATTGGCGAAATATGAGCTATCACACCACGTCACTGAGTTATTGAATTCGCCATTGCTGCCATGCTCCGTAGTGAACCATACCTTGTTTTCAAACTCAGTGGCTGGCGTTGTTGGTTTTGGTGGACCTGGCTGCCATGCTTCTTTGATTGCGCGTAGCAGAGTTTCATTTTGAGACTTCAACGTGAAGGCTGCATGGTTGTCGTCAGCATGTTTGTCTTCGATGGAAACAGTAACGTCACCGAAATCACGAACGTAGAAAATCTCGCGTTCAACGATGCCACTGTCTTGTTGCTCGCTCAGCATTAAGCTGTCACCAGAACCGTCGGTCATTGTCTCCCAGGTTGCAGAAAGAGTATCTTGCGGGTGGTCAGCATCGAACATTTCAACGGTACCGTTGGCTGCGAAGCGGCTGACTGCAAGCATGGTTTCAATGCCTTCACGGCTGGTGTTGTCGTCAGACAGGGTCAATTCTTCAAAGCCATCAACCACAGGAACGCTTAGACTGAATTCGAAGTTTTCTGCTGCAGAATCTAACCAGAACAAGCCACGGTCAACGGTAAACAGTAGTTTATATTCACCATTTACTTTGTGTTCGTAAGCCAGCTTAAATGCGCCCATTTGGCCATTGGTGTATTCGATGGTGCCATCTTCATTCAGTGCTACTGGATCACATTGCAGTTGTGCATCGTTGGCTGGTTTGTTCTGGTCTAGTGTTGACAGTGCGTGTGACCAGCCATCATCGCTTAGTGAAGCATCCGATCCCCAACAAAATTCGAATGCGCCGTTGGTGTCGCGCATTGAAGCATAACCAACTTCGCTGTCACCAGCGTTGAATGAACCCATGCGCCAAACGCCACCTTTCTCAAAGTGTTCTGGTTTGAACTTCGGAGCGTTGTCTTCCGGTGGTGGTGGAATTACTTCTGGCGCTGTGTTGATCTTTGGAAGCTCCAATGTCAGCAGTACCGCTAAGCCATTGTCTGCTTTGCCTTCAATCCAAATGCGGTATTCGCCAGCTGCCGCAGCGTTAAGTGGGATGCCGGCTAAACCAAACTTGGCTAAATTACGGCTTGCACCTTGGTAGATGAAATCTAGACCATTGGTTCTTGCATCCGTACCGAATGTTACCTCAACACTGCTTTCAAAAATGCTCTGAAATGTTGAGTAATCCAGCGGGCCAAAGAATGCTTCACCCTGAGTAATGTTCCATGCGCTGATTTCATTTTGCAGGCTGTCAATAACAGCTTGGTCTGCAACAGGTGGTTTCGCTACGCCTTTTTCGACTTTTACAGTGAAAATTGCGGTGGTTTCTGCCACTTTGTCCTGCGCATTC
The DNA here is from genome assembly GCF_000621165.1 of Enterovibrio calviensis DSM 14347. Lineage (GTDB taxonomy): Bacteria > Pseudomonadota > Gammaproteobacteria > Enterobacterales > Vibrionaceae > Enterovibrio > Enterovibrio calviensis. The sequence continues at coordinate 28,613 of NZ_KK211219.1, forward strand.
AAGGTGATTTCTACGTTGAACACACCCGCTTTGGTTGGCTTGGTGTTTGGTGCCAAGCTTACAACCAGTTGGTTGTTTTCAAATTTCACTTCGATGCCTGCCGCAACCAGTTGCGTCGCATCTAACGTCATGTCAGTTGATGCGAAAGGCATTGGCTCACCTGCATCGTTCTTAATGTCTTTGTCTTGGAACAGGGTGGTAATGTCAGCCGATACCGAGATGCCTTCTGCAGGAGCAGAAGTTTGCAGGTCAACGTTGAACGTGTTCAGTTCGGACTGAATTGCGTTTGCTGTTTGTTCAATTACAACAGTCTTGTAGTCAACAACTGGTGGGGTAGAGATGTCACCATCAACCACTGGTTTGAAGTCTGGGTCTTTAACTTCTTCCGCGGTCATGTCACCAACAACAGTCAGCGCCTCTTCAACGATCTCTTCTACTTTCTCAGCGTAGTTGCTATCAGTAGCTTTCGTTTCAGTCAGAATCTGTGCGGTTTTGTGCAGTTCTTTGTTTTCTGTTTCGATGTAGTTGACGTATACATCTTCGATATTCAGTTGCGTAGCTACTTTTTGTTCAGCCGCTGCGATTGATGCCGCATCTGGATTCTCGCCCGCATGAATCATAACCAGATCAGTTAGAGGCGAAATAGTGACCTTATCTTCGCCTTTATTTGGTGAACGAAGAACGACTTCGTGTTCCATCGGTTGAGATGGATGGTCCATATCAACTGTGTATTTACCTGCATATTTTGCAGGGTCTAGTTCAATAAGCGCTTGTTGAATTTGACCGTTTGGTACGATGGTTTGGATAGCCAAAGTACCTTCAGGTTCTTTAGTCAGTTTTACTTGGCCTTTCGCATCGGTAAGACCTAGAACAGCTTCTGTGCTATCCAATATGCCGTTGTTATTGCGATCGACGAATACGGCTGCATTCAGAAAGTAACCATCCATTGCAGTAATGATCACGCCACCTGGCTGAGTTACGCCACCGCCGTCACCGCCACCAATATTGCCGCCGCCTGGTGCGCCGCTATTATCACCGCCACCACACGCTGAAAGGATCAGCGCAGAAGAAATTGCTACAGCCAGTGCTGCTTTCTTAGTTTGAAATATAGACATGTATATTTTATTTAATTTTTCTTAGAGCAAAAAGTCGGCAGATTATGCTTTTAAGATTAGGCTCTGTAAATGCATATTTTTATGGATGCGTGATCCTTGTTTTGTTTATGAGAGATTGTGGAATTTAGTGATATTGATTCACTTATTGTTTATATTCCTGCCGTTAATGGAACGTATGCATCATGATTTTGTAGCTTATGGAAATATTTCATGTGCCAGTAATTATTATTTTGTATAAAAAAATCCACAGTTTTTATTGCAAGCCAATAAAGTATTAAATGTTGCATTTAGAGAATGTAGAGAAATAAAATAAATGAAAATGACAAACGTTTCACTGGCAGTGCTCATGGCATCTGTATCTTCCCAAGCGCTGGCTTTTGGCGCTGCTGATGCTCGCTCAACAGCAATGGGCGGGACAGGCGTAGCGTCTTCAAATTATTTGATGGCGGCTTTCCATAACCCTGCTCAGACGGTGAACTTTACGGGCTCAGATGACTTTGGCCTGCTGTTGGGTGTCAATTTGGGCGCACATGACAGTGATGATTTGTATAACAAGATTGATCATTTCCAACAAATTGATGAAGAGCTGGAATACAACAATCAGGATCAAAACCTGCAAGACGAATGGCGTGCGGCACTTCGCGAACTGGATAATGGCTCATTGAGTGTTGATACTAGCGTTGGCATTGCGGTTGCCATTCCAAACAAGTATTTGAGTATGAACATGTTTGCTAAAGCAAACGTGGCTACGATCGCGATGACTGATGTTGTTGATAGTGATTTAGTTGGCACTCCGGATAGTGAAAACATGCAGTCAACAGTGCATGGTTTGATCGGCGGGACGGTTGATGTGGGTATTGCGATGGCTCGCGCATTCGACCTGCCTTTCCAAGGACAGCGAGTGTCAGTCGGTGTGACACCGAAAGCGCAGCACATCGTGGCGTTGAACTACAAGAACACCGTTTCAGGCTTTGAAGAAGATGACGTCGATTTGGGTTCTGAGTACCAAGAGGCAACCGTGTTTAACGCTGACATGGGCATCAGTTATATGCCAACTCAGTACTTAACATTGGGCTTGGCTGCGAAGAATATTTTTGCGCAAGAGCTTGAAACCAATGTTAGCTATGGCACTCAGGCTACGTTCTTGGTTGAACCAAAGTACACTGCAGGCATTGCGTTTAACTCGCGACTACTGACTGTGGCGGCGGATTACGATATTTCTGCAACGCGCTATTTCAAGGAAGTAGAGCATGAGACTCAGTTTGCTCGCGTCGGTGCGGAACTCAATGCGTGGGATTGGGCGCAGGTTCGTGCAGGTTACAGCCTTAGCCTAACTGATTATGCACAAGATACTGTGACTGCGGGTGTTGGCTTTAAACCGTTTGGTGCATTTGGTTTTGACCTAGGCGCGTACTACGGTGAAGACAATAACTATGGTGTGTCGGCGCAGATTGTTTTGACTCTGTAACCACACTCTATGCCACAAAAAAAGCACGGCAATTATTGCCGTGCTTTTTTATGTTTCAAATTTGGCTAGACGATGGTCAAAGGCCAATGTTGGTCGCATTGACGCTCGGCTTCCAGTGCTAACTCTGCAGACATGAGTGGGTTATTTGCTTCCCATCCATTGGGCAGTGTTAGATTCAGCGCATCGTTTTCTGCGTTGAGCGTCACGATGGGCAGCGCTTGGCTATCACGACGGTGACACAGAATGATAGCCAATCGTAGTATCCGTAGGATGCGATTGGCGCTGGTGGCCGATAACGCGCTTTGTGCGCCGATCGGTTGCAGTTGTTCGCGATACTGACGAAGTAGCTGAGCGAGCAGTTGTTTCTGTGCTTGCGTGAAGCCCGGCAAATCGAGGTTTTTGATCAAATAAGCGGCGTGTTCACCGTCTTTTTTGAAACCAATGCTCATACCGATTTCGTACAGCTCGGCTGCAGAGTTCAACATGTCTTCAGCGATTGGTTCAACAACCCATTCATCACCACATTGACGCAGCAGGTTGGTAGCTATGCTAGCGACGTTGTTAGCGTGCTCGGTGTCTAGCTGATAACGAGACTGTATGCTTTGAATGGTACGGATGCGAATATCTTGCTGTTGCATTGTATTCATCATTCCATACACCAAGCCTTCGCGCAGTGCACCGCCGGCCAGTGTCATTGAATCAATGTCGAATTGCTTAAAGATTGCGATAAGAATCGATAGGCCACTTGGGAACACCAAAGCTCGCTCTAGCGTCAAACCGTCAATGTCTAGCTCTTCGACCTGACCAAATCCAATGGCCTGCTTGCGCAATCTGTGCAATTTGGCGAGGGTGATCACCTCATCCATGCCTTGCGCGATCATGATTTCTTGCAGGGCTTGAACCGTGCCGCTGGCACCCACGCAGATATCCCAACCCAGAGAGCGATAGCGCTCAACAATGGGTGCGAGGACGTGTTTAGCGCCCTCAATGGCGCGGTCAAAGCTGGCTTCTGTCAGCGAGCGGTCTTTGAAATGTTGTTCAAGCCACGTAACACAACCCATATCAAGGCTGGTGAGGGCCGCAGCATCAAATCCTTCGCCGATGATAAGTTCCGTGCTGGCACCGCCGATATCGACAACCAACCGCTTACCTTTGCCACCAGAGGTGTGTGCAACACCTTGATAGATGGTACAGGCTTCTTCTTCACCGGTGATAACGGTGATCGGGTGACCTAAAATCTGGTTGGCTTTTTCAATAAACACATCGGTGTTTTTGGCGCTACGAAGTGCTGCTGTCGCGACAATACGAATATTTTGAGGGGCAATATCTTGTAGGCGTTCTGCGAACAAGGAAAGACAATCCCACCCGCGCTGCATGGCGTCGCGACTGAGATGAAGATTTTGATCCAGACCTGCGGCGAGGCGGACTTTACGTTTTATTTTTGCCAGCGTTTGTACACTGCCCTGAACCTCGCGAACAATCAGCATATGAAAGCTGTTCGAACCGAGGTCTATGGCGGCATACAGGGGCGAACGTGCGGTATCCATGCTGTGTTACCCCTGAGTGTTTTACGCTTTGTTCGGCGCCGGACGACGACGACCACGGCCACGCGGTTGCGAACCCGGTTTGTTGCCTGATGTATTACGACGGCCGTTAACCTGACGTGGACGTTGCAGGCGGATCGGAGCAGGTAGATCGGTCATCAGGGCATCTTCATTGTATTCAGATACCGGAATGGCGTGAGCGATGTACTCTTCGATTCCTGGCAGGTTCACGGCGTATTCTTCACACGCGAAGCTGATAGAGTGACCACTTGCACCAGCACGACCCGTGCGACCAATGCGGTGTACATAGTCTTCGCTGTCATCAGGCAGGTCGTAGTTGAATACGTGTGTTACCTGAGGGATGTGCAGACCACGGGCGGCAACATCAGTAGCAACCAGAATGTCGATGTCACCTTTGGTGAAATCTTCAAGGATTTTCACGCGTTTCTTCTGAGGCACATCACCAGTTAGCAAACCTGCGCGATGCTCATCGGCAGCCAAATGGCCCCAGATTTGCTCACAACGGTGCTTGGTGTTGGCGAAGATAATCGCGCGTTCTGGCCAATCTTCTTCGATCAAGGTTTGCAGCAGGCGCATCTTGTCGTTGTTCGATGGGTAGAACAATTCTTCTTGAATGCGGTGACCGGTTTTTTGATCGGGTTCAACCACAACATGTTCAGGGTTTGTCATGTGCTCAAACGCCAATTCCTGCACACGGTAGGAAAGGGTCGCTGAGAACAGCATGTTTTGACGCTCAGCAGGAGCTGGCATACGGCGGAACAAGAAACGAATGTCCTTGATAAAACCAAGGTCGAACATGCGATCCGCTTCATCAAGCACCACGGCTTGAATCGCGTTCAGGTCGATCACGCGCTGCTTGTAGAAGTCGATAATGCGACCACAAGTGCCGATAAGAATATCAACGCCGTTTTCGAGAACTTCTTTCTGCTTGTCGTACGCTTCACCGCCGTAGGCTAGGCCAGCGGTCAGTGAGGTTGAGGCCAGTAACGGGGCAGCATCGTTGTAGATCTGGATCGCAAGTTCGCGCGTCGGTGCCATAATAATGGCTCGCGGGCAATTCTTCTTGCGGTCGGCGGGTGCCTCCGTTGTCAGCAGGTGATGGAAAGTCGCAGTCAGGAATGCCAGTGTCTTACCTGTGCCCGTTTGGGCTTGTCCTGCAATGTCTCGGCCGGTGAGCAGGACCGGCAATGCCAAGGCTTGAATAGGGGTACAGTTATGAAACCCTTTTTCTTCCAAACCTTTGATGACATCGGCGTGTAGACCGAAGTCGGCAAATTTTTGCTCTGTGAGATGCGTCATTTTCATCAGCATAGAATATCAGCTTAGGCTTGCAATACGATAGTGAATACATTCAAATAGTGTGATGATTTACTGGTTGGTATATCACCAGTGACAAAAAGTAATCATTGGAGTGAAAGATGAGCGACAAGATTTTGCAGCTGACAGACGACAGCTTCGAGGCAGATGTTATCAATGCTGCAGGCCCTGTACTGGTCGATTTCTGGGCAGAATGGTGTGGTCCTTGTAAGATGATCGCGCCGATTCTTGACGAGATCGCTGAAGAGTACGAAGGGAAAGTCACTATTGGTAAATTGAATATCGACCAAAATGCCGGTACCCCACCTAAGTTTGGTATCCGTGGTATTCCAACATTATTGCTGTTTAAAGACGGCGGTGTAGCGGCAACTAAGGTTGGCGCGCTGTCAAAAACTCAACTGAAAGAGTTTTTAGACGCAAACCTATAATGTGATAAATAAGCCGTGTACCGCTCAGGACACGGCTTATTTGTTTCTAGCAACTAGACAGTTCCCCGATCTGGTGCTAACTTATTGCACGTAAAGTGTACATCTGTTCATTTCTTGATCACATCCGTGATTCCTAAATTCAAACTAATTCAGACCTCAACTTTGACTGACAAGACACCTACCACTATGAATCTTACCGAACTGAAGAATCAGGCCGTTTCTGAGCTGGTCGCCTTAGGCGAAAGCATGGGCCTTGAGAACCTTGCCCGCCTCCGTAAACAAGACATTATCTTCGCGATTTTGAAGCAACATGCGAAAGGCGGCGAAGATATTTTTGGGAACGGCGTGCTGGAAATTCTTCAGGACGGTTTCGGCTTCCTGCGCAGCGCAGACAGCTCTTACCTTGCTGGCCCAGATGATATCTATGTTTCACCAAGCCAAATTCGCCGTTTTAACCTGCGAACTGGTGATACCATCTCTGGCAAAATTCGTCCGCCGAAAGACGGCGAGCGTTACTTCGCACTGTTGAAAGTGAACGAAGTTAACCATGACAAACCTGATAATGCCCGCAACAAGATCCTGTTTGAAAACCTGACGCCACTGCACGCGAACGAGCGTATGGTGATGGAACGTGGTAACGGCTCAACCGAAGATATCACAGCACGTGTGCTGGATTTGGCATCGCCAATCGGTAAAGGCCAACGCGGTTTAATTGTTGCTCCGCCTAAAGCGGGTAAAACCATTTTGCTGCAGAACATTGCACAGAGCATTGCCCACAACCACCCTGAGTGTGAGTTGATGGTACTTCTTATCGATGAACGTCCAGAAGAAGTGACCGAAATGCAACGTTTGGTTAAAGGTGAAGTGATTGCTTCTACCTTTGATGAACCAGCAAGCCGCCACGTACAAGTTGCGGAAATGGTTATCGAAAAAGCAAAACGCCTAGTTGAGCACAAAAAAGACGTGGTTATCCTTCTGGATTCTATTACGCGTCTGGCACGTGCTTACAACACCGTGGTACCAAGCTCAGGCAAAGTACTGACCGGTGGTGTAGATGCTAACGCATTGCACCGTCCTAAGCGTTTCTTCGGTGCAGCACGTAACGTTGAAGAGGGCGGAAGCCTGACCATCATCGCAACGGCACTGGTTGATACTGGCTCTAAGATGGATGAAGTTATCTACGAAGAATTTAAAGGTACAGGTAACATGGAACTGCACCTATCTCGTAAGATTGCAGAGAAGCGTGTCTTCCCAGCTATCGACTTCACCCGCTCTGGTACCCGTCGTGAAGAGCTTCTGACTAAATCAGACGAGCTACAGAAAATGTGGATTCTGCGTAAGATTGTTCATCCGATGGGCGAAATTGATGGCATGGAATTCCTGCTTGATAAGCTCTCGATGACCAAAACCAACGAAGAGTTCTTTGAAGCAATGCGCCGTCAGAAATCGTAACGTCGCATCATGCACAAAATGGCACCGCTTAATGCGGTGCTTTTTTTTGCCTGAATATTTTTACGTCCATGCCCAATAAGTTATGGCGTAGGTTGATAGGTATTTCAGAGGGCGTCGCAATGATGGCAAGATTGCGCTGAATACCCGCCTAACAAGGCATAGATACTGGTGTATATGGGTTGCTAAATATGAGAATCAGCCTCAGAATTGAGCAAGCATATTATTCAGCCAGTGGATTGGGATGTACTGGTGCAGGATTTCTGGGATGAAACGTTCACTCGCTCTACTCATCATATTATTTGTCGTCTTCTTTGGCGGTGTTTCTCGTGCGATCACGATTTCTCCCGATGACGTTGCTTCGCATATTGCCGATCCCAACTCCGTAGCTGCCATCCTTAAAGCGACCGCGCTTTTTGATAAAAATAAGATCACCCAGCTCAATACTTATCTTGATTCAATGCCAATTTTGCTACGCGAAGAAGCGCTGACGGTATTGGCACGTAGCGCCCTGGATTTTTCCGACATGACGCCTGAGCGAGAAAAGTTTCTCGTTACCATCAGTCATCAGCAACCCAAATATTTGGTAAAAAGTCAGGGCAACGGCTATTGGGTCACCATGCCAGCATTTAACTATGCAGGAGAAGCGAAATGGGTGCTGAACCGCTGGGAAATAAAGCTGCTTGAAGATGAAGCGAGTCGCTTGCTTAACTATGACCAACTGTCATTGGCGAAGTGGCTGTCTTTTTCGTCCTCGGATTACACCTTGCGACGAGAAGCGCTCGTTAGCCTTATTTCACGCTTAACCCCTGAGGCTCTTGGCAAACTTGAGGCGCTTTACGTCGGTGACAAGAACGTTGTGTGGAGCCCTGACAATGCTGTATTAGCCGCATTGGCAAGCACTACTGGCAGCGATAAGTTGTATAACTTGCTGTGGCTAAGACGCACAGACAGCTACAGTTTAGAAGTGCTGCAAAAGCTTGATGTCCCTCCCGTGACTCAGCACGATATCGATCAGATGATCGCGGCCACCGTGAACCCCGTATTGGCTCAGACGTCGTTGAGACAAATATCGAGCCTGCATCCACTGCCGGATAACGTGAAAGCCTTTTTGCTTAAGAAAATTGGCGATCGCAGGCAGGGCGAAGCCGTTGTGGTCTTACTCGCGCAGAAAGGTCATCGCGATTGGCTGCAAGAAATGCAGGCGCAATCATCCGGCGTAACTCGTCGTAATATTGAGAATGGTTTAGAGAGCGTCAAAGCTAGCTGACAAGCTCGTTGTTTCTATTCCCTCAATCGTGATACCCACTAGACATCTCGTTATAATCAATTCCTCACATCTCACCCGGGAAGGCTATGAAATTTACTGATTTACGTGCATTTATCGACTATTTGGAATCTGTCGGTGAGCTAAAACGCATCTCTCATCCTGTCGACCCAAATCAGGAAATGACTGAAATTGCCGATCGCGTGCTGCGAGATGGCGGCCCTGCTTTGTTGTTTGAAAACCCCGTTGGCTATGACATTCCCGTATTGGCGAATTTATTTGGCACCCCAAAGCGCGTTGCGATGGGCATGGGCAGAGAAGACGTGACAGCGCTTCGTGAAGTAGGAAAACTGCTGGCTTACCTTAAAGAGCCCGAGCCGCCAAAAGGCTTTAAAGACGCGTTGGATAAATTGCCGGTGTTCCGTCAGGTACTCAACATGCCCGCCAAAAGGCTGCGTAAAGCACCGTGTCAGGACATTGTTTGGACGGGTGATGATGTCGATCTGGATAAAATTCCGGTGATGAGTTGCTGGCCGGGAGATGTGGCACCACTGCTGACGTGGGGCCTCACCATTACCAAAGGCCCCAATAAAAAGCGTCAAAATCTTGGGATCTATCGCCAGCAAAAAATCGGTAAGAACAAAGTCATTATGCGCTGGTTGGCACACCGTGGCGGCGCATTGGATTTACGTGATTGGATGGAAACTCACCCTGGTGAACCTTTCCCCGTGACTGTGGCGTATGGCGCAGACCCTGCCACCATTCTAGGGGCGGTCACTCCAGTGCCTGATACCTTGTCGGAATATGCGTTCGCAGGATTGCTGCGAGGCAGCAAAACCGAAGTGGTCAAAAGCCTCAGTAATGACTTAGACGTGCCAGCCAGTGCGGAAATCATCATGGAAGGTTACATCGACCCCAACGAGTTTGCCGATGAAGGGCCTTATGGCGACCACACCGGTTACTACAACGAAGTCGAGCGTCATCACGTGTTTACGGTGACGCACATCAGCATGCGTCAGAAACCGATTTATCACAGCACCTATACCGGACGTCCACCGGATGAACCCGCCGTATTGGGCGTGGCGCTTAACGAAGTGTTTGTGCCCATTCTCCAAAAGCAGTTCCCCGAGATTGTTGATTTCTACTTGCCGCCTGAGGGCTGTTCGTACCGCATGGCGGTCGTTAGCATGAAGAAGCAATACCCAGGACATGCCAAGCGCGTGATGATGGGCGTGTGGTCTTTCCTTCGTCAGTTTATGTACACCAAATACGTGATCGTAGTGGATGAAGATGTTGATACACGTGATTGGAACAGTGTGATCCAAGCCATGACCACACGTATGGATCCACAACGAGACACGCTACTGATTGAACACACCCCAATAGACTCACTGGACTTTGCGTCACCCGTGGTGGGATTAGGCTCAAAAATGGGCTTGGATGCGACCATCAAATGGGAAGCTGAAACCATTAATTCGCCTGCACCGTGCGAGACAGAACCAGACACTGAAGTGCTTGAAGCGGCGCTACGTTCTGTGCGCCAGCAGTATCCAGAGATAGTCGAACTCCATCTACCGCCGGAAGCGAGTGCGAGCCAGATGGCGCTTGTGACTATTAAGAAAGATTCAGTTGGCCATGGCCCTCGCATTATGGAAGCCCTATGGGCGGCGCTAGGACCGATCACTGATCTGAAATTTGTGATGGTGTTTGATGAGGGTGATGTCAATGTACGGGACTGGAACGATGTAATTTGGGCAATAACCACCCGAATGGATCCTGCTCGTGATACCCTATTTGCGCATGCTCGCTCAGCAGACGCGCAGGCTGACTCTGCTCAACAGGCGTCGCCAGTTGCGCTTGGCGGGTCTAGAATGGGGTTAGATGCCACCAATAAATGGCAAGGTGAATCGACCCGAGAGTGGGGAACACCGATAGCAAAAGATCCGCAAATCGTCGCCAACGTCGATGAAATGTGGGGCAAGCTAGGTATTTAATCTGTGTATAAAGTAAACCTAATGCCAGCAGGAACCGAGTTTGAGGTTTCTACTGATCAAACACTATTACAAGGCGCGCTCAGCGCAGGAATAGCATTTCCTAACCGTTGTCAGATCGGTGCTTGTGCAACTTGCCTTTGCAGGTTGATAAAAGGTGATGTGCGTTATCATCTAGAGCCTATGCTCACCGAACAAGAAAAAGAGCAAGGCTGGATATTTGCCTGTCAGGCCATTCCAAGCAGTGATCTGGTGGTTAGTTTTGAGGAAAGCGATGACTATTAAATGTGAAGTAACGTCAGTGTCGTCACTGACCAATAACACCTATCGAATTTTATTAAAGCCTGAGCAGCCAGTGAGCTACCAAGCTGGCCAATACCTGCTTGCTGTGATGGGCGAAAAAGACAAACGTCCGTTCTCGATTGCGAGCAGCCCGTGTCGTCAAAACGGTCATGAGCTTGAGTTGCACATTGGTGCGGCGGAAGAGAATGCTTATGCGATGGACGTGGTAAAAGCGGCTAAACAGACCTTCGAGCAAGGCGATAGCTCATTTACTATCGAAGCACCACACGGTGATGCTTGGCTTCGTGAAGAGCGCCAACGCCCGCTTGTTTTGATTGCAGGCGGAACGGGCTTTTCCTACGTGCGCAGCATGGTTGATCACTGTCTGAGCCAAGGTTTCTCACAACCGATTTTCCTTTACTGGGGCGGTCGTGATATTAGCCAGCTATATGCCAATGATGAGATGGAAGCGTTAGCGTTGAAAAACAGCCAGCTGACCTATATTCCTGTGGTGGAAAACGCCCCTGAAGGTTGGCAAGGCAAGCAGGGCAACGTGCTGCAAGCCGTGATGGAAGACTTTGTCTCGTTGTCAGCGTATGACGTTTACATCGCAGGTCGCTTTGAAATGGCCGGCGCAGCGCGTGAGATGTTCTGTACCGAACGCGGCGCAGAACGTGACCACTTGTTTGCGGATGCGTTTGCCTTCCTGTAAACACAAAGACCCTAGAATAAAAAACACCGCCTGATGGCGGTGTTTTTATATGGAGTTTTGTATGGAAAGCGGCAGCGCGCTGTGCCTGTACTTTGATTTAGGCTTCTGCCGACGCGTGTATTTTCTTTCTCACCCAAGTTTCATTGATCCAGAGTGATGCCAGTATCACCGCCCCTCCCATTGCGAGCGTCATGATGTCCGCATCCCGGTTCCAAATCAGTACATTGACCACAATACCCGCAGGAACTAGCGCATTATTCATGACCGCAAGCGCGCCAGCATTGACCAAGGTAGCGCCTTTGTTCCAAAGGAAATAACCTAATCCAGACGCAACTGTGCCGAGGTAAATCAAAATGCCCCATTGCATGGAGGTGGTTGGTAGCTTGTCTGTATTCCCCAACAGCAAGAAAGCGGGCAGGGCAACGCAGAGTGCGCCAAGGTAAAACAGGCCGAAGACCGTATGCTGCGGCACTTTCTCTTCTGAACGCTCCATCACGACCTTGTAGCTAACCTGTCCGATAGCAAAACAAAGGTTCGCTCCCTGAACAATCAAGAAGCCTTGCATAAAGTTAGGATTGACTGACGCGAACTTAATCACCACCGCGCCCAGTACTGCCAGTGCGGCGGTCATGAGGTACCAAGGTGAGAAACGGCGATGCAATAAATCATACGTCAGCGTGACATAAATGGGCGTGAAAACGGTAAACAGTAAGACTTCGGGAACAGAAAGGTACAAGAAGGACTGATAGTAAAAACAATACATCAGTCCCAGCTGAATACCACCAATGGCCATCAGTTTGAGCATTAAGGGGCGAGGTACGCCTTTTAGGCGAAGAAACGGCAGAAAGACAACGGCTGCCAATGCCACACGAGTGATCACAGAGAACCACGCATCCACCTGACCGGCGAGGTAAACGCCGATTAAGCTAAAAGAAAAGGCCCATAGGAGGGTAATAAACGCGAGATATCCCATAACGATCCCTATTTGGTAGTAAATTGCCGCAAAGTGTACCCGAAATTGCAGCAATAGGTAGGGATCGTCAATCTGGACGGAGCAGCGACACGAGTCAGTGCGATCAGTTTGGCAATGGCACCATTAGCATGTCGACAGGGGTTTTATTGATCAACTGTTTAGCGGATGAAATCAAGGTGCTCCAGAAATCTTGATGGTGACCACAGATCACCAGATCGATACCGAAGTGTTGAATTGACTCGGTGATCTCTTCAGCTAAATCCCCGCTGGCCACCAAGGTGTTTGTTACTGGAACATCAACATGTTTCGCGAGCGTATTAAGCTGTGATTGTGCTTCATCAATGATGTGGTTACGCGTTTCAACCATGTTCACGTCAATCAGGCCCGTGTAAAGCTGCGCGTAATTCACATCGATGTGGATCAGCGACAGCTTAGCGCCAAGTGGCTTTGCAAGCGCCGCCCCTTTTTGCACCAGAGATTCGCTGTCTGCTGACAAGTCGACAGCGACCAAAATGTGTTTATAGCTCATAGCCTGACTCCTAAAGGGTTCTTATTGAGGCTTGCTAGCGTAGTTCGAGAGCCTGATGTTTGTTTTGCATTGTGGTGCTCGTCGAGCCACCTGAATTCAGTTCGGTGTATGCTAGCAATGAATTCTGATCAGAAATTACCACTGTCTCCAAAGCAAGACTGTAGCAGAGATCCCAATGCCAGTGAGCGCCTAAATAACTTGTGACTTAAGAATGCCGGAGAGGGTTGAAATACAACCGCTTGCCAGACAAAATGCCTACCATATTTAAGAGAAGGGACACAAAGCATGCTAGCAAAACCAATGATTGACCAACTGAATGCGCAGATTAATTTGGAGTTTTTTTCATCAAATCTATACTTACAAATGAGTGCTTGGTGTGAAGACAGAGGGTTTGAAGGTGCAGCGCAGTTTATGCGTAAGCATGCGCAAGAAGAAATGGAGCATATGCAGCGCTTATTTACCTATGTAAGCGAGACAGGCGCAATGCCAATTCTGGGCACGATTGAAGCGCCGCGCCATAGCTTTGAATCACTCGGTGAAGTGTTTCGTGAAACGTACAAACACGAACAACTTATTACTGAGAAAATTAATCATTTAGCACACGTGGCGTTCACCACTCAGGATTACTCTACATTTAACTTCCTGCAATGGTATGTCGCCGAACAGCACGAAGAAGAAAAACTATTCAAAAGCGTCATCGACAAAATTGAACTGGTAGGGGAAGACGGAAAAGCCCTGTTCTTCATTGATAAAGATTTGGCAGAAATGGCGAAACAAGCGCCAACTTCTGTGATGGATAGCCCAGTGGCTTAAGACAGTTATCGCGTCTTCGCTCGGGCTTCCCATCGTTAATTATGGGAGATGAAACCATGAGCGGAGACGCCTTAATAATTGCGATTTTTTTCGTCGCGTTAGCTAATATCCTGCGCTACTTAAGCTCACTTCGAGCGCTACTCGTGATGATGCGAGAAGCCAATCCTTTGCTGTATCAGCAAATGAATCGAGGCAATAATTTTTTCTCCTCTCAAGGCGATATCAGCCGTCAGAAACGATTGTTCCATTACATACGTAGTCAGGAATATCTTCATCACCATGATGGCGCCTTTATTGCCAAGTGCAACAAAGTCAGGCACTTATTCATTCTCTCGACCGCCCTTATACTCGCTTTGGTTGTTTCACTCTTTTTTGTGGCGTTCACAGGTCTTTAAGCACGTATCCACCTCATAACGAAAAAACGCCGACAGAAGTCGGCGTTTTTTTTGTTACCCTCGTTATCAAGGAAAACATCAATCAAAGAAAAGGGACAACGACGTGGATGGATTTTGGGCGTGGTGGCGTTCTAGTACAGAAGAACTTAATTTTGCTTGGCTAGAACATATCGGCGTGTTGCTCGCAATGGCTGCGTTTGCATGGGTGATTTGGCATGTGGTTTTTGGGCGTTTAGTGGCGATATCAACGAAGACCAAAACGGAATGGGACACCATCATGCTGCAGTCGGTCAGCACGCCTGTCAGTGTGTTGATTTGGTTGTGGCCTTCTAGTTTTGTGTTGGACAGCCTATTGGCGGTCACTGAAAAAGCAGGAGGAAGCTGGCTGTTTATCTCCCGAAGGGTGATGGTGTTCGCGGTTATCCTTTGGATCATGTTGCGATTGGTCAATCGCGTTGAAGCCTACTTAATGAAATCCGATACCCGCGACCAGACTACTGTCTCGGCCATGGGGCACATCTTGCGTCTGCTCTTGGCAGTTATCGGCGTGCTGACGGCATTGCAGGCATTTGGCATTAGCTTGACGGGTTTGCTGACCTTCGGTGGTGTTGGCGGGCTAATCGTTGGCCTTGCAGCGAAGGATTTACTGTCAAACTTCTTTGGCGGCTTGATGATCTACTTCGACCGTCCATTTAGTGTCGGAGACTGGATAAGCTCGCCTGATAGGAACATCGAAGGCACGGTTGAACGGATCGGCATGCGCATGACCATGATACGCACCTTTGAAAGCCGCCCTTTGTATGTGCCCAACTCGGTGTTCAGCAGCATAGTGGTGCAAAACCCTTCGCGTATGCAGCATCGACGAATCAATGAAACCATCGGACTTCGCTACAAAGATGCCAGTAAAATGTCGGCAATCGTGGCGGATGTTAAAGCCATGCTCGAAACGCACCCTGACATTGAGCAGCGTGCCACCTTGATGGTCAACTTCGATGCCTTCGCAGGCTCATCACTCAATTTCTTTATTTATACGTTTACCAAAACCGTCAATTGGGCGCGTTACCACGAAGTGAAACAAGACGTGATGCTGCGAATTGTTGAAATTGTTCATGCACATGGCGCAGATTTCGCCTTCCCGTCTCGCACTATTTCGTTTGATAACGGCGAGGCCATCGAGGCCGCCATCCCTGTGCCTGAGGCGCTCGGAGGCGCACCAAACAATCTGTGAGTGTTAAACTCACTGGCTCAAGGTGATCAGGGCGGCTACAATGCCGCCCTATTTGAAAGCAGACCGTATTTGAAGCAGTAGAGTGTAGTGATGAAGCAAGTTGATGTGGTGATCATTGGTGCAGGCGCAGCAGGCCTGATGTGCGCCGCGCAGGCGGGTAAGCGTGGTCGTTCCGTGCTGGTGGTCGACAATGGCAAAAAACCGGGACGTAAAATTTTGATCTCTGGTGGTGGTCGTTGCAACTTCACCAACTACGATGTCACGGCGGCGAACTTTGTCTGTCGTAATCCGCACTTTGCTAAATCGGCATTGGCGCAATATAGCCAATGGGATTTCTTCTCTATGGTTAATGAGCACGGTATCGCATGGGAAGAGCGCGAACACGGGCAGCTTTTCTGCATCGACTCGGCGAAAGATATCGTCGAAATGCTGTTAAAAGAATGCGATATGCCGAATGTCGAGCAGCGTTACCGTTGTGACGTGCATGACATCGAAAAAACAGAGCAAGGCTTCACCTTAAAACTGGATACCGACACCGTCGCTTGCCAATCACTGGTCGTGGCTACCGGCGGATTATCTATGCCGAAACTGGGTGCGACGCCGTTTGGCTATCAAATTGCAGAACAATTTGGCCTGGCGCGTATACCCACCACAGCCGGCTTAGTGCCGTTCACGCTGCACGACAAAGACAAAGCGGCGTTTTCCGATCTGTCAGGTATTGCCATTCCGGTTACCGTTACGTCAGAAAATGAAGTGACGTTCAAAGAAAACCTCTTGTTCACGCATCGCGGTCTGTCTGGTCCGGTCGTGCTTCAAATCAGCTCATATTGGGTGCCAGGCGAGAAGGTGACAGTGAACCTGCTGCCGGACTTGGATGTGGTAGACACGCTGAATGCGATGCGAGAGAAGCATCCCGCGCAAAGCCTGAAGAACAGCTTGTCCCGTTTGCTACCCAAGCGTTTGGTTGAAGCGATGATCACGCGTGGCGATATGGAAGATAAACCGCTTAAGCAGTTATATCCAAAAGACATCGAAAAGCTTGCTGAATACCTGCACCAATGGAACATTGCCCCGAATGGCACCGAAGGTTATCGCACAGCTGAAGTCACCTTAGGTGGCGTGGATACCGATGAATTGTCATCGAAAACCATGGAGACAAAGAACGTCTCAGGGCTTTATTTTGTTGGTGAAGTCATGGATGTGTCTGGTTGGTTAGGCGGGTATAACTTTCAATGGGCTTGGAGCTCGGGCTGGGTCGCAGGGCAACATGTTTGATGTGTGAGTGTGGTTTGATATCCGTAGTGTAATTCCGCCTAAGTTATTGAAAATAAATCAAGTTGGAGTCTCTTTGAGGCTCCGCTAACGTGACCCAACACAGCTTTTTTTCTACGCGCTGATATTAAGTTTTAAACCCTCAAAATAAACCTTTACAAAAATAACTGTTCGAGTATTATTCACCTCGCTCTGTTGTGCAGGGTTATTAATGAAACACGTAAAGTAAAAGTTAAAATTCAGTTTGCCTTCCATTGTTGTGCCCTCTGCGTTTCCCTTAGCTTCATCGTAACATTCAATAATTCAGGTTCTCAGTGCATCGCATTATTGCGAATTTCTTATGAATTAATATATTAAGGGACACACAATGTCTAACAAAACAACTGGTCTGGTAAAGTGGTTTAACGAAGAGAAAGGTTTCGGTTTCATCACTCAAGACAACGGCGGTGCTGACGTATTCGTTCACTTCCGTGCAATCGCTTCTGAAGGCTTCAAGACTTTGGCTGAAGGCCAAAAAGTATCTTTCGAAGTTGAGCAAGGCCAAAAAGGCCCACAAGCTGCAAACGTTGTAGCTCTGTAATTTCGAAAGAAGACGCAGATGGTTATCCATCTGCGTTTTTTTATATCTAAAATTCGTCAAATCCATTCTATAACTCTCCTCAGTAATACTTTCTAACACTTCTTTTGCTCCTGTTTTAATTCTTTGTTACTCATTTCTCAGCTCAATTTCTATTGTTATTTATTGTCGCTATATTTATTCCTAATATATTTTTACCGCCAATGTTC
The DNA here is from genome assembly GCF_000621165.1 of Enterovibrio calviensis DSM 14347. Lineage (GTDB taxonomy): Bacteria > Pseudomonadota > Gammaproteobacteria > Enterobacterales > Vibrionaceae > Enterovibrio > Enterovibrio calviensis. The sequence goes on from NZ_KK211219.1 coordinate 46,203, forward strand.
ACGTCTTTGCTTGGGTATATGCGTTGTTGTTAACGTAAAAAAGGCGCTACCCGAAGGCAGCACCTGTTTGTATTGATGCGGATCGTGGTGTTCTGCTAGTGGCTTTTCAGCGCGTCAGTGGCAAAACCATCACGGTAAAGCGCTATCAGAAAAAGTCGCGATAGAGCATGTACAAGTGGGCGGCGCTCCACGAGAAGTTAGATGCTCCTTGAACCGCGCCAGTCTCTGGGTTGTAGTTCTCTCTAATTGCACCATCTGCGGTCATGCCCTCGGCATTTTCAAACAGTTGATGGGCCATCTGTACAGCTTCCGTACCGTAGCCGTAATCTTCCATCGCCTTTACGCCAAAATAGAACTGATCTAGCCACACGCGTCCACGCCAATAAATATCTTTGCCATACGCAGGGTTGGTCTGGCTTGCTGTTGGCAATGACACCCCATAGCCAGGGAAGGCGTCTGACGTGGCGAATTCACTCGGGTCAATCATGGTTTGAACCACGCTATCAGCCTGCGATTGGGTTGCTGCGCCGTTGAATAATGGCCCCCAACCTTCAGGCCCACGGCCACGTTCGACAAGAGGTTCGCCCGCACAGGTAATACCGTTTTTTTGGTATTCGGTGTTATTGCCGTTTTGGTCCACCATCCGAATGTCGTAATAGAAGCCAGTGCTTTCATCAAACATACAGGTATTGATGTATTGCTTGATACGCTCCGCGCCTAAACGAAATTCTTCGGCGCGCGCTTTTCCAGCAACGGTTGCCGATACTCGCTCTGCCATGTCTGCGAGGTAGAAGTTATCCGAGTACATGTATGACGCTTGGTCTACCGACTCTTGCAGCATCGAGAACCCAAGTAGTGCGTTTGATTCGGCATCTCGGTTCTCTGCAAAGCGAACTTGCCAATCTTTGCGAGCTAGCAACAAATCACCGTCATAATGAGCGTCTGCATAAGCTTGAGTCTGTTCTTGAGTGATAAAGCCAAAACGGGCTGCGTTATCCATCCCAGACTCCCATCCTGCCGCTTCTTGCGCGCCAACATGTAAATCAGAATAGGTGACGGTATCTAGAATTTGGTTGTAGTTATCGACGCCAATCACTTTGTATATCTTCCCATCCGCAATGTTTTCAGCGGTGTCGATAACAATGGCGTTCGAGCCAAATTTTGCGGTGAGATCTTCGGTGGTCGTCACTTCAACATACATGCGGCCATCATCGGTGTTGTGTGATGGGTCAACAGCAGCGCCGTATTCAGGCACACCATTGTTGTTGTGGTCGCGATTTCGCAGCCACCAGTCATGGTAAGCCACTAATTTCGGATACATCTCATCAATCCACGCTTGTGCATCGTCTGGGCGGTTAAATTCGTCGCGCAGCGCGTTGTACACTTCCATGACTGACCATGCTGCCAGCGAAGGCTTGGTGTTACGCTCATTCCAGTTTTCAGATCCCGCACCACCGCGAGATTCTGGTGCGGTGTAAGTGACCACATCCAGCAGATACCCTTTGTCTTGCGGGCGAATTACATCGTTATCTTGTACTTGATATTGGAACACTGTACGGATGTTATCCATGGCGATGTCTGGGTTGAAGTGCGCCATGGCATAAGCTTGCTTCCATGTATCCCAAGGCCAAGTCAGGTTGCCCGAGAACCAACGCCCAGTGACTGATGGGGTCACGGTATCGTGTTCGACTTCTCCTGCTGCAGAGCGCCAGTTACCATTCAGGGTCATCATCGCCTTAACACCCACTCGCTTTTGCTCTGTGGTGGCATCAGTATTGGTCAGGCCCTTGCTCAAGTAGCCTTCCCAGCGAGATTTAGCGGCGTCCATGTAGTCTGAAGGCGCGTTGAATATTGCTGCAATCTTAGTGGATTCAGCTTTCACTTCTTGCGCATTGTGCAGGTGCGAGTAGGTGGTAAACAGCGATGTTTCGCTATTAGCGCCTACAGAAATGACAGCGGTCTCGGTAAACGCGAGTCCGTTAATTGTGGTGCCGGTTTCCACTGATCGAGCAATCACGATGGATGCATCAGCATCGCTGCGAATGGCCCAGTTGTTTTTCATCTCGTTCGCATTGATGGTCAAGCCAAGATCTGATTTCTCAATGCGGCGACCATATTCTGGATACATTTCATCGACAGAGAGTGCGGGTTTGGTCGAAATGGCGTGGGCTAACAGTTCACCTTGCCACTCAGCCGTAAAGGTGCGTTTTTCTCCACTGATATCGGTTAAGCGAGTTTCCAATAGGGAGGTTCGGTTGGTGGCAAATCTTAGGGTTAATTTCACCTTGAGTGTTGGTGTGGAAAGCTCCTGAATCAGCGCGTCAGGGGTGCTGTAAACGTTGGCTTCTGCATTGGCTAAGTCAATAACATCGCCTGTCTTGCGGTCAGTAAGGACTAACTTATCAAAGGTCTGATCGGATATGTAATGGGCGTACTCCTGCGTAACTTGCATGATGCCGCCAACCGCTCCGTAACCCGCTTCATCTGCTGGCAGTAGGTGTCCATGCCACGCGCCGTTATCGACAAAGGCGTTGTATTTTAGATTGCTATATTCGTCGTAATCACGAAGAAACTGTGGGTCGCCTTGGCGGTTAAGTACGTCAGTGTATTGTTCTAATACAACACCGCTGTCAGTGCCGTTATTGTTGTCATCGTTACAACCCACTAAGGCTAAGGAAAGCAAAATACACGCAGAAACGGGAGCTAGCTTAAACTTCATTTTCATACCTACCTACACATCGACATCTGGCGACTTTTGTTGCCAGAAAATATGGGGGAATCATAAGAGGTGTTAAAAAATGAAATTGAAACCAAGATCACGAGGAAACGCTTCGTTACCTGAAATTACAACTGCTTAGGTGGATGTTTTTCACTCGTCAGTCAACGACCCGCATCATGGTTTTGTGTCCTTTTGTCCAAGAAGAAAGAAGGCAATATCGCTAGGCAGGTTATCGCGCCGTTTTGAAAAAAAAGTTTGAGTGATAAGTGCTGAAGTTGGGTGACGTCAACGTTATACGTGGGGGCGTTCGTTGGAAACAAGGTCTCTTTTGCTATTCAACAGCCAAGCATTTCAGATGATGCAATAGGGAAAGATGACATTCTGAAATTAGCAGCACTCATTACATGAAAATAAAGATAAACGGGGTCTGCATGTGCAGACCCCGTTTATGCGCAATGTTACTTCTTTGAGCCTTAAAACCTAGCGCAAAAATAGCTTAAACATAATCTTCTGCCACCACTTTCCGTAGGGCGGAGCCATCAGTTTGCCTGGGTTGAGCTTCCCTCGGGTGAACACGGTTTTGGCATGGCTGAATGTGCGGAACCCTTCAATACCGTGGTAATGGCCAAGCCCTGATGGACCGACACCACCGAAAGGCGCATCATCAACTGCTACTTGCATAATGGTGTCATTGATCGCGATAGAACCTGAATGGGTATGACGGATCACGTGGCGCGTAAAATCTTGATCAAAGGTCATCAAATACAGCGCCAGCGGTCGTGGCATGTTCTTCACTGTATCTATCACATCATGCACGTTGTTATAGGTAATGATAGGGAGCAGTGGGCCAAAAATTTCTTCCTGCATGATGGCGCTGTCTTCGGTGGGATTGATCACCAAATGGAGTGCCATCTTTCGAGAGTCTGGTACGGATGCGACATCGCCTAGCGCGATGACGTTAATTTCGCGCTGCTTGGCATCATCAATCAGTGATTCAAGCCTTGCGAATTGGCGGTCATTAATAATGGCGGTGCGATCGGCACTTTGTATGCCTTTCGGATAGGCGGCATGCCATTGTTGGCGCAGCGCTTCTATCACATCATCCAATTGGTCTTCGTGAACAAACACATGATCGGGCGCGACACAGATTTGTCCTGCATTGAGGTTTTTGCCAAACAGCAAGCGTTCAGCCGCCAGCGCAGGGGAGATATCAGGCGCAATGATCACCGGCGATTTTCCTCCTAACTCCAACGTGACAGGCGTCAGGTTGGCGGATGCCGCTTCCATCACTTTCTTACCCACTTCGGTCGAGCCTGTGAATAGCAGGTGATCAAATGGAAATTGGGTAAATGCCGTTGCCACTTCAACCTCACCTTCGATGACCGCCACTTGGTCTTCCGAAAATGCGTCGCTCAGTAGGGCTTTTAAAGCTTGATTGGTGAGCGGGGTAAATTCGCTCATTTTTAACATCACGCGATTACCGGCTGCTATCGCCGTCATGAGAGGGATAAGGCTTAAGGTGATGGGGAAATTCCAAGGTACGATGATGCCGACGACACCGAGAGGTTGATAATGAATCTCTACCTTGGCAGGCGCTAATAATAACCCAGCCGAGCGACGTGAGGGTTTCATCCAACGTTTGAGTTTGCGCTTGGTGTACCTAAGCATTTGAAAGCACGGCATGATGTCAGCCATGAGGCTGTCGGTATGACTTCGATGACCATAGTCTTGCGAGAGTGCTTCAACCAGCTTGCTATAGTGGGCTTTGAGCGCTTTTTGCAGTCGATTGAGATCGTCGATGCGCTGCTCATAGCTGCTATCAGGAACCGACTTGCTCAAGGTAGCAATAGATGAAAATTGAGCCTGAAGCACTGTGATGGTTTGGGCTTTTGGCTGGCTGGCGGTCACCGAAGCTGTGGTCATTGTAAAGTGCGTCCTTCCTGCACGGGTGTTTGCATAACATTAAGGTCTGACCACAATATTGGCAAGTTTGTTAGTGACTATTGCTGCTGTGATTGTGACAACGGTTGCGACAGTGCCACATGATTACGGTCTGCCTCGAATGTCGCAATAAACTCATGAAATAGATGAGAAACTGCGCCCGCATTCTCGCTTTCATGCATTGCGGTTAATATCTCAATGCCAACCTCGCAAGTGCAAAGTGAACCCGTGGGTTGATTGCGCCTGAGTGAATAGTTTGTTGTTAGCCCATCTGGCAATGTCACCGTGGGAATGTCCTCTAACCATGGGCTTTGGCGAAGCATTTTTCGCGCCTGTTGCCACGTCGCATCCACAATGATGAAGTGCAATGGCTTGGCGTATGACGCGGATGAATGGCGCGTGACTACCGCGTCGAGAGGCAGTGCTGTTTCGCTTGGGAATACCAAGTAGGGCTGAGCAGCGGGGTCTGCCAACAGTGTAAGTAGTTCTGCGGGTGGCGTTTTCCGTTGCCAGATATGTCGACGACAATGAGGCAACGCCGCCTCTAATAGACGGCCTGTGTTGCTGGCGCGCATAGCCTCGGTTTCGTGCATTAGTAGCTCGATACGCACCTGGCTTTGCAGCGCCGGTATGCGCTCGCACAAGCAATTGTAATGAAAGCCGCAGCCTCGGCATGGCGCTGGTTTGGTCGACAAAACGGTTTCCTCTTTCTTCATCGCTTTTACTTGAACGTGATGCCTTGTTGCTGCGGATAGATACCGTCGGCAAACAGATAGATATCACTTTCATCAGGCAGGCTCACTTCAGGGGCCAGTGAAGGGTTGCTCGGATAACGTTGGCCGTCAAACAAGAGCACGCGTGTCGACGCTTTCGCGCCACCACCGCCCACTGGCATGATCAAATCACGCCAGCCATTCTGGGTGATGCTTCCGAGTTGGAAGGGCAAATGAACCAATGTGATCCGGCTGTTGAAGTGCCAGTCACCATTCTGGTTATCAAACACCAACAATGTGCATCCACCGCTGCCGCACCAGTCTGTAAAAACAAAAAGCTCGTCATTGCCATCATCATTGAGATCTTGGGTTAACCAACGGTAACGCATACCAGACGCTTCTCTTGCTGCGTCGCCGAGGTATGCCAGCAATGCCGCATCCACGTCGGGGTTATAGGTTGAAGAGCCTTCGACGCCATAAGAGGCGACCGCTGATCCGGTGCTGGTTGCCGCGTTGGCAGTATTGCCTACCATCAATGACAAGGCTAACCCTTCGGTGCCTAAGCTGTACTCGCGGCCATTTACGGTTTCAGTTTTTGCCGTGAGCGTTAAACCGTTGCGCTGAAATACGCGCTCACTGACCAGATATTGCCCTTGATGACGTGTCATCATCACTTGAACTTCGTTGGGGCGGACTTGCTGCCATATGCCGGTTTCTTCGATATCTGGCTCATTGGCTTGCTGGTAGCGCGTGGTCGCCGAATGGTCATCATTGAGAGTGACTGTGGTGGTGAGTCGAACATCACCTTGTGCTGTCATGCCTTGGTAGTCGCCCACCCAAGTTTGAGTGGGATCGTCGGCTGACAAGGTCGCACAACCTTCCCAAGACTCTTTGCCTTTGGTGAACGTCGATGTCCAGCCATAGACACTGTCACTCATACCATCGCTACACAGCCCAGGGCTAAGCGTCAATGTGGCGCCTTCCGCGTGATAAACGCGAGCGTCGGGGGTGACATGTCGTTCTCTAAGTGTGAAGTTTTCGCTTTCAAAGCCCAAGCGACTCATTTTTAGTGTATTGCTAGAGACGGACACTGACCAGAATGGCTCAGTACCTGAGGCCACGGTGCGATCGCGACGTTGCTGACAGCCATCGATTTCACCAGACATGAGGTTGAGTTGCGTCACTTTGAATACCGCAGGGTAGTCCGCTGCAAATCCATCGTGTGGCGGGGCGACAAACTCGCCGATCATCTCGCCATACATGGTGTTGTAAGGGCTAGCGCTCGGGGCCATGCTTTTTTGACTGATGCTCGGGTCAAACTGTAACCAGTATTGGCTATTGCTACCGCATGGGGTGATAGAACGCGCTTCGTGTCCTAGGGTCACGTCACCGCGCAACATAAAGCGCTGAATTGTAGCTGGTTTAATGGCTTGGTCGGATGCTTCTGGAGATGCCTGCGGGGACAAGTCGTCTGAGTTGCCCAACTCGACCGGACCAGAAGGCGACAGGCTACAAGCGGTAAGCAGGCTAATTGCACTCGCGATGCTTAGTGTTTTGATAAGGCGGCAGTTTGAGGTTGGCAACGGAGATTCCTCTTCTCTTTCATTAGCTAACAGGGTATACCAAAGAAACCTGAAATCGAGCATCTTCAGGTTACTTGGGTATATACCCTTGATGATTGCATTCACACCAATTGGGGGAATTATGGCGTATTGGCTGTTAAAAACCGAGCCAGATACTTTTTCTATAGACACTTTAAAACAGCAAAAGGTCTCTTGCTGGGAAGGGGTTCGAAATTATCAGGCTCGAAACATGATGCGCGATGGCATGAAACTCGGTGATTCGGTGCTGATTTATCACTCGTCATGCAAAGATGTTGGCGTGGTGGGTATGGGGGAAGTCGTCAAAGAGGCCTATCCCGATCATTTCCAATTCGACCCTGAAAGCCCCTATTTTGACCCAAAAAGCTCCCCTGAAAATCCACGCTGGATAATGGTTGATATCGAATACCGTCAACACCTTCGCTATGTTTCCTTGGCTCGTATTAAAGCAAACCCTGCACTGGAAGATATGCCACTGGTGAAGAAAGGCAGTCGACTCAGCATCATGCCGGTCACGGACATGCAGTGGAATGAGATCCTTGCCATGTCGGCAACGTCAATCAGGTAACGAGCGAGAAAGGGTAAGAAAAGAAAACGGCAGCGGGGGGATCGCTGCCGTTGTTATTTCTACGAGAAGCCGTTTTGCTTACAGTAGATGGGTTTCTAAGTAGCGAGCAACGGCTTCATCAGCGTTGCTACCAATCACTTCGTTGTTTGGCAGGGTGGCTTTCACACGCGGGTGCGCGGTTTCCATCACCAAGCCTTTCTTCGCCGCCGTCAGCATTTCTACGTCGTTCATGCCATCACCAAAGGCGATGCACTCTTCAAGGCTAAAGCCTTTGATTTCCGCGACCGCTTTTAGCGCTTCACCTTTTGATACGCCAGCGCCCATTACTTCAAGACAGAATGGCGTCGAAAATGCCACGCTGACCTTATCGCCAAACTTTTCAACAAGCTTGTGCTCGTAAGTGGTCAGGTAGTCGTGGTCATGGCGGATGAAGAAGATTTTTGCCACGTCTTCTAGTGGCGGATTTTCTGGGTCAAACAGCTCTGCGCTAAAACCAGAATCCTTGTGGTATTTCGCCAAGTCTTCATCAATGCGGTTCAGCAACCAGTCGTTTTCACGATAGATATGGATAGTGATGGTTTCATCATCTTTCACCATATTGATCAATTCAGGAATAAGCGCAGGGTCGACATTGCGGCTGAAAATCAGGTTATCGTCAGCATCATGAACGCGTGCACCGTTAGAGGTGATCATGAAGGCCGGAATCCCCACGTTTTGTCGAATGTGTGCCACATCGATATGGTGACGGCCTGTTGCGAAGACAAAGTGCTCGCCTTTTTGATGCAGGCGCTGCAGGACATCGCGAGTGTATGGGGCGATGCTATGTTCGGGAGTCAGCAGAGTGCCGTCGAGATCGGATGCAACGATTCTGTACATGTGTACCTCAAATTAAAGAAGGATATGCAATACATCCCCAGTGTATCGAAGCACCCGAGAAAGAAAAGGGATCAAATGGCCGGCAGTTTTTTCCCGTTTAGGTCAAATAACCGGCACTCCACTGGGGTTCGCAACGCTCTCTCGATTACGCAGACTGTTCTAAGGGTGTATTAGCCATCTCATTGAAAAAATTGAGAGATAGGCTCAACGCCGCGTCACGAATGGCGTCTTTCTCAAACAACAGCTCGTGGCGAGAATCCGCCACTATTTCAAATTGGATAGGAAGACCCGCTTCCTGTCGTTTGCGATGGAAATTGAACATGGCATGGTTGCACACCACCTCATCACGCGCAGCTTGCATCAATAAAATCGGCATCTCGATAATGCTCGCGGCTTTAAGGGCGCGTTCGCAGGCTGACATACTTTGCCAAATCCACTGCGTGCTTGGGCCGCCTACTTTCAGTGTCTTGTCATCTTCATACAGGTCACGAAACCATTGGTAGCGCGCTTGAGAGCTTGTCAGCAAGTTGTGCTTGAATGGCTTTAACCAATACGGCACTTGTCCCGGTGCATAGCTTGCTGGGTGATGGATCTCAGACAAGAAACGACAGAGAGGCTTGGCCGCTTTTTGCAGTAGCGGAGACAGGTTGATACCCAACATTGGGGCGCTTAATGCTAACGCATCAATGGCCGCTGGCTTTCTGGCTGCATAAAGCGCCGAGATAGCACCACCCATTGAGTGGGCGAGGATCATGCGCTGCTGGTGGGGCTTTTGTGTGACGACTTCATCGATAAAGGTTTCTAGGTCATCAACATAGTGCTCAAACTCAACCACATGGCCAATGTCACTGCCCGTCACTAAACGGTGGCTGTGGCCCTGACCGCGGTGATCGCAGCTGTAAACGTCATACCCTTGTTGGAATAGGTCGAAAAACACTTCCTGATATTTTTCTATCGACTCAATGCGGCCATTGACCACCACAATAGCGCGAGTGTGTTCGGGCTTCGTAAAGGCGCACCACGGCAAACGCAGACCATCTTGACCAATGATTTGCCCTTGCTGACGATTCGCCCAGAAAGGGGCAACCTGATCCGTCATTGTGGTTGTGAGTTCATCTTCGCGAGAAAATAAAAAAGGGCGTTCAATTGACATGTACATTCCGCTCTTGGGTTTTTATTTAGCATATCACGGCAGGCGAGAAGTGCTTGGTTAAGTGTTAGCCAATCTCGCTGATCGGTGCTGATACCGTAGGTTGAGACAAGATTTAGGCGGATAGAAACCGCAAATAGTCACAAACAAAAACAGCCAGCAAAGGCTGGCTGTTTGGACTTCATGCAAATTGTACTATTACGTCGAATGGCTTTATTGCGCGAAGTTAAAGTAGGTGGCAGAGCCTGGGCCGACTGGCATGCCTGCAACAAATACCCACAGGTAGAAGAATACGCTCCAGCCAACAAGGAATATCAGGCTGTATGGCAGCATGGTCGCTATCAAGGTACCGATACCCAAATCGCGTTTGTATCGAGAAGCTACCGCCAGAATCAGACCAAAGTAACTCATCATCGGGGTGATCAGGTTGGTCACCGAGTCACCGATACGGTACGCCGCTTGAATGGTTTCTGGTGCGTAGCCAACCAGCATCAGCATAGGAACGAATATTGGTGCTGTCACTGCCCACTGTGCAGAGGCTGAACCCAGTGTCAGGTTGATGATGCCGCACATGATAATGAAGGCAAAGAACAGCATTGGGCCAGTCAAACCGATACTTTGCAGGAAGTCCGCACCGCCTACCGCAATCACCTGTCCGAAGTTCGTCCACTTAAACAGAGCAACAAACTGCGCGGCAAAGAACACCAGTACGATGTACAGACCCATGGCGCTGATGGATTTCGCCATCGCATCAATCACATCACGGTCATTGTTCATGGTGCCAACGGTTTTACCGTAGACGTAACCTGGGATAGCAAAGAACACCAGAATGAATGCGACGATACCTTTCAAGAATGGTGAGCCAGCAACAGCGCCAGTTTCAGGGTGACGCAGGATGCCCCACTCAGGCACGATGGTCAGTGCCAGTAGCGCAGAGACAACCAGTGCTGCGATACCTGCATTGCGCATGCCGCGTCTTTCAAGGTCGGTAACTTTGCCTGCTTCTTTGGCTTCAAAATCTTCTGCCGCCATCGATTGGTCGTATTTACCCAGTTTCGGTTCAACGATTTTCTCTGTGACCCACGCACCTAGGATGGTGATCAAGAAGGTTGAGGCAAACATGAAATACCAGTTTGCTTCAGGGCCGACGGTGTAGCTTGGGTCAATCATCTGTGCTGAGGTTTCGGTGATGCCAGACAGCAGTGGATCGACAGTGCCCAATAGCAAGTTAGCGGAGTAACCACCGGAAACACCGGCAAACGCCGCAGCCAGGCCAGCCAGAGGGTGGCGACCTAACGAGTGAAAAATCATCGCAGCGAGCGGGATCAGTACAACGTAGCCAAGCTCTGACGCGGTGTTTGATACGATACCAGCGAAGACCACGGTCAGAGTAACCATGCGCGCTGATGCGCCCATGACCATTGAACGCATGGTGGCAGACAACAGGCCTGAGTGTTCAGCGACGGCCACACCCATCATGGCAACCAGCACGGTGCCTAGGGGCGCAAAACCGGTGAAGTTTTTCACTAGGTTGGTCACAATCAGTTGAACGCCTTCTGCGTTTAGCAGGCTTTTCACATAGATCATGCCGTCGGCAGCGCGTCCCGCGGTTCCTTCTGGACGAGGATCGGCAACAGACATGCCGAAGTAACCGGCAATACCAGAAGCAAAGAAAATGGCCACACACAAGATGGCGAACAAAGTGACGGGGTGCGGAAGCAAGTTACCGAGAAATTCTACGGAATCGAGAAAACGGGAAAAAAGTGATTTTTTCGGCTTCCCGCCATTGTGGTGTTGCGAAGCTGATGTCTGCATCAGTTCCTCCATGTTAAACAACTTTCCATTTTTGTTGGGAGCATGCTAGGTCATGAAAAAGGGTGAATGCAATACTTACTGCTATTAAATGACAATAAATCAGCCATATTATTTAAATAAAACGTAACATTTGGCGTCAAATGTTGTTTGGTTTTTGTTCGGTTTGGCTGAATCGTCACCAGGTTTACAATTCCAATATCAATCGGTGCGGTTGTGCCATTCTCGGAAGATAAGATGCAGAAAAAAGTCTTTTATATTGAACTGTTGCGTGTGATCGCCGCGATTGCCGTGATAGCAATCCATGTGTTGGGACCATATCGCTACATAGTAGGCGATATCCCAGTGAGTGACTGGCTCTCCGCGATTTCAATTAACGGCGCAAGTCGCTGGGCAGTGCCTGTTTTCATCATGATCACAGGTGCATTAATGCTATCGGACGCTCGTTCATTCTCGGCATCGTATTTTGTGAAACGCCGAGTCATGAAAGTGTTTGTTCCTTTTGTGGTTTGGTCTGTTTTTTATGCGTTTTTGGCGGCGATATCGTTACAAAATGTAAATTGGTCAGAAACCGTACAGCGATTGGTGCAATTTCCAGTAGAAGAAACGTATTACCATTTGGGTTTTTTCTACTATTTTCTTCCGCTATATCTTCTCATTCCAATATTACGACCCGTTGCACAGCAAGATTCGCCCGATCTCTTCAATACCCTGTTAGCAATATGGTTAGGCTTATGTACCGCCCGATTAATGGGGGTTAACTTGGGCATCGTTGAAGATTTTGTGCTTTATGGAGGGTATTTACTGCTGGGATATGCACTACACAAGTACGAAGCACCGTTCAGGTTGCTGTTCTTTGTTGGTGTGTTGTCGCTGGTGGCGACGGAGTACACAGCGATTTCTCAAAGTGTCTCAAGAGGGGCATACACGAATGCCGGTTGGTTTTCCTATAAAACGGTCAATACCGTGCTGATCGCAACCATGGTGTTTGTGCTGTGTCAGCGCTGGGCGGAAAACGTCACGCCATCGTGGCAGAAGAGGGTGACGGCGGTGAGTCGGCATTCGCTCGGTATCTACCTCATCCACCCCATATTTTTGTGGCCATTGAGAGAGGCGGATGTAATTTTGGGTATGGCTTGGCTGAGCATTCCATTAGTGACACTGGCCGTGTTCGTGTTGTCATACTGGACCAGTGTCGGACTATCGAGGTGGCGAGTTACCGCATGGCTAGTGCCATGATCACTGAATGGTTTGTAGCTTGGCAAAGTGCACGAAATTAGAACCACGATAGGTGAGTCGACCACAATCACCCGGCTGCAAGGCATGGTAATAGTGAATCCCCACTTGGAATTCGCGTTTCGGGCCTCCTGACATAGGCTCGACATAGATCCAATATTCTTCAGGATCTTGATGCTGTTCATCACTAGGCAAGGCGACGGCTTGCTTATCAAGTATACGAATGTCGATAGCACGCTCTTCTGCACCTTGTCCGAGAGTGTGTTTTTGAAAGGTGAATACAAAGTAGACGCCAGCGATCACAGCAAGGGCGATCACGAGCAAAATCACAGAAATGGGCACGTTTGTCTCCTTTATCCGGCCACAAAAGGCCGGCAGTGAGTCTACTTCAGAACAAGGTCTGACAAACCTTCACCAGAAAAAATTCGTGATCGAAAGCACTTATCTGAGTCAGATTTGGCGCTAACGTAAGCGAAGTTAAAGAGTTTTCTCATTTTTAGTGATATGACGTAAGCTAATGGAAAGAGAAAGTATTGGGTGATAGACACGGCTCAATGACGAACCCGAGGAGGCCAACATGGATGACATTGCAGTTGTTGTGAGACAAAGTCGGCGTCTGGAGCGTTTGCTGAAAGAGCATTACCACGCTCAAGGGCGAGGGCTTCATGAACTTGTAAGCAGTTGCCAAGAGCGATTACCCCATGACGTAATTGCTAAACTGCGCTTCGTTGCCACGATCAGAAATAAAGCGGTGCACGAAGATGGCTACGAAGTGGATGACATGCGAGGTTTCGTTTCTGCCTGTAAGCAGTGCGAAAAAGAACTCGAACCACGCAGTAGTCGAATGATTTGGCGCGCAGCCATTTTCCTTATTTTTGCGGTTACCGCCGGCGCAGTATGGTTCTATATCGAAAACTGGCGCCATATCGTCGGCAATTGATCGACGCGATAACGTGAAACTAAATGGAAGAGCACCTGTATGGGTGCTTTTTTTGTCTCCGCGAGTTGCCCGACATGTTGGTTCGAGATCTTTCTGTGGTGAGGATTATCAAGATTTCGTCGCCAAAATAAGACGAACCGTGAGACGAAAAGGCTTACCCTTTTTAAGGGGATAGACAGTGCTGCCTTGTGATTTTTCTCACCCGTACTGTCAGATGTTATCGACCCCAGAGTTTGATGACGGCTTTTGATGCGTGGTTCGCTTTCTGAGACATGTGCGGTGGACTTTCCATATTGCATCCCTAGACTTGGTTGGCTTGCAATTTAAGGGAAGAATTCATGTTGAGTTGGCTCGCTGTTTGGTGTTCAGGACTACTGCACATCAATGCTGCTTACAAGGGACCTCGCTGGCAGTTTTATCTGTTCAAACCGCTGACGATCGCATTGATGATGCTGATCGTAATAACGGGGGGTGAAGCAAACACTTATACCTACATCATCTTGGCGGGCCTACTGTTCTCGCTGTTTGGTGACGTATTTCTGATGTTGCCAAAAGACAGGTTCATTCCTGGCCTTCTTAGTTTCCTCGTTGCTCATATTTTCTATAGCGTGGCCTTCTGGCAGCAATTTGATGGTGAAATGGTGTGGTGGTTGCCGTCGCTGATTGGTGCCGCCAGTGTGATCATTTTTCTCTTACTGCTTCCCAACCTTGGCCCGCTCTTGGTGCCCGTGGGTATCTATATTGCAGTGATCGCGCAAATGGCATGGGGGGCGGGAGAGTTTTGGATGGACACCCATTCCCAAACGGCGGCTTACGCATTTGGCGGCGCACTGTTGTTTATGGTGTCAGACACCGTTTTGGCATTTGAACGGTTCAAGGGGCCGTTTCGCCTAGCGGTGGTTTTAATCATGAGCACCTATTTTGGCGCGCAAGGTCTTATCACTTTGTCCGCGATCTCTGGGTAGTAAGGAGTCATTGATGTCTTGGGTTCAAGTGTATAGTGCAAGCAATTCACTGGAAGCGCATAGCCTGAAAGGGATGCTTGAAGCCATGGGTATGGACGTCATGCTAAAAGGTGATTCGCTCTCAAGTGCCACCGGAGAGCTGCCCGCCGACGTGGTTGCAGTGACCTTATGGGTGGATGCGTTACGCTCAGCGAAAGCGCGAGAAGCACTTCATCAGTATGAATTGCAGGCAGAAAGTCTTTGGTATTGTTCCTCATGTCAGGAAGAAAACAGCGGTAGCTTTGAGCTTTGCTGGCAATGCAGCACACCGCGCAATGAATCCTGAGTAAGCTTGCTGCATGTCAAAGTAGCGGTAACAAGAGTGTGTTTTTATGCCTTTTGTTTAATGATGTGCGCTGTTGGAGTTTGAATGTCTGCATCAATTCATGTTCATGAGGTACTCAATTACCTCAAAGCTCAATCTGTGTCTGAACAGGCATTGGTTGATTGGGTGAGTGGTCAATGGGGAACATCGGCGCGTTTTCATACGTGTAGCCAAAATGGGCTGTCATTGAGTGAAGTACTCGTCTTTTTGCGCCGCCGAAAGAAAATTCTTGAGCAAGCTGGCTCATTAGTGGTGAACGAAGCGAGTATTTGCCAACACTGATAGTCATATACTGATCATCAAATACAGCATTCAAAAAAGGCCTCGATAGAGGCCTTTTTGCTATTCGCGGTCTATCACCAATACACTTGCCGATACACAGTGTGGGTAAAACAGACTGTCGCGGGTTTACTCGCTCAGCATGTATTTGCGGCGAATATCGAGCAGCGCAAAGATACCAAAGATCAAGATGGACCATTTCTCCCAACGCGTCATGGTGATCTTATCGCCAAAGGCACCGATGAATATCAGCATCTGTAAACCGTGCATACAGAACAAGAAAGCGGTCATAATATACAGCGCCATGGCCGCAACACCTGGGAATGGCGATACGATATTGGCGAGTAGAACTAACCAGACAAAGCCAATGGCTGCTTTCGCTAACAAGATGAGTGCTTTCATTTTTCCTCTCTTAGATACAACCGGAAACTCACTTGTCCGGCGTGTTTTTCCTTAATCATGTCCCAATGGGCGGGAACGTCTGGCAAGCCGAGTTCTTTTTCCGCCTCAATGTAAATCAATGCGTTCTTGTTAAGCCAGCCATTGTGCTCCAGTTTGGTTAGCGCGTCACTTAACAACTCTTTACGAAAAGGTGGGTCGATGAAAACCACATCAAACGGCTGACCCGGCTGCGATAGATACTGCAACGCATCTGTGTTGAGCACGGTAGCATTGTCGGCTTTCAATGTGGCAAGGTTTTGGCTAATTTGCGCCGCCGCACCTTTATCAAGCTCTAACAAGGTGACGTGATCAGCCTGACGCGATAACGCTTCCAGCCCCAAACCGCCGCTACCTGCGAACACATCCAAGCATTTAGCGTGGTGTAAATCTGCTGCGAGCCAGTTAAATACGGTCTCTTTGACGCGATCCGTCGTTGGGCGTAGGCCTTCGACATTTTTTACAGGCAACTTTCGACCACGCCATTTACCCGAAATAATGCGGACAAAACCAGAACCGCCCCCCGTATTTGATGAAGGATGGTTGCCCCTGCTTTGGGTTTGTTTTGCAGGGTTTTTAGGGTTACGTCTTACCATAGATTTTTTGACCGCCAAGAAGGTGTTAGTATATGTCGGTTCGGTAACGGCTCAGCATTTTCAAGGTCAATTTGCCCTTAATTAAATGATCAGCGACGTAAGGGTTTTTGGCCTCTTTCGCCGAATTTTCTGCGCCGCAATGTATGTATTATATCGCCGTTACCACACTGCATAAATAAGGCGCAGTGCTCACAGTTTAAGATCAGCTCGATGTTATCGCGCTGATTGTACCAATCATGCTTTAGGATTTGCCAATGGCAGAAAAAAAGAAACGCGGATTTATGTCCTGGCTGGGTTTCGGCCGTAAGAACGACGAACAAGAACAACAGGCTGAACAAGCCCGTTTACAAGCGGAAGCGGATGCGAAAGCACAGGCTGAAGAAGCTGCACGCCTTCAGGCAGAAGCTGACGCGAAAGCGCAAGCCGAAGAAGT
>NZ_KK211219.1:63726-234633 GCF_000621165.1 Enterovibrio calviensis DSM 14347
GAAGCGGACGCGAAAGCACAAGCCGAAGAAGCTGCTCGCCTTCAAGCGGAAGCGGATGCACAAGCCGAAGAAGCGGCTCGTCTTCAAGCAGAAGCTGACGCGAAAGCAGAAGCGGATGCCAAAGCAAACGCTGAGCAAGAGAAACCGAAACGTGAAGGTTTATTTGCGCGTTTAAAGCGTGGCCTTCAAAAAACCAAAGCGAACATTGGTGCAGGCTTCTTTGGCCTGTTCAGTGGTAAGAAAATTGATGATGAGCTGTTCGAAGAACTCGAAGAACAACTGCTCATTGCCGATGTTGGCATGGACACCACAACCAAAATTATCAAGAACTTGACTGACAATGCTTCACGCAAGGCATTGAAAGATGGTGAAGCCTTGTATGGCCTGCTTAAGCAAGAAATGGCAGGTATCTTGAGTCAGGTAGAGAAACCTCTGGATGTGACCAAGAAAGACGGTCCATTTGTCATCTTGATGGTTGGCGTCAATGGCGTGGGTAAGACCACCACCATTGGTAAGCTTGCGAAGCAATTCCAGCAAGAAGGCAAGTCCGTGATGTTGGCGGCAGGTGACACTTTCCGTGCGGCTGCAGTCGAACAGCTACAGGTTTGGGGCGAGCGAAATAAAGTCCCTGTTATCGCACAGCATACGGGTGCAGACAGTGCATCAGTGATCTATGACGCGATTGAAGCTGCAAAAGCACGTAATGTTGATGTTGTCATTGCTGATACTGCCGGTCGATTGCAAAACAAAGCTAACCTGATGGAAGAGCTGAAAAAAATCGTCCGTGTGATGAAGAAGCTTGATGAGAATGCACCGCATGAAATCATGCTGACCATTGATGCAGGTACCGGTCAAAACGCGATCAGCCAAGCACGTTTGTTTAACGACATCGCGCCGCTTTCGGGTATTACCCTGACCAAGCTTGATGGTACGGCGAAAGGTGGCGTTATCTTTGCGGTTGCTGATCAATTCAACATTCCTATCCGCTATATCGGTGTGGGTGAAGGGATCGACGATTTAAGACCGTTTGTTGCGGAAGACTTTATAGAAGCACTGTTTAGTCAGGAGGACTGATAGGCGTGATCCAGTTTCAGCAGGTTAGTAAGGCCTACCGCGGTGGGCAGCGAGCATTACAAAAAGTAAGCTTTCACTTACCCAAAGGGGACATGGCATTTTTGACCGGTCACTCTGGGGCAGGCAAAAGTACACTGCTGAAACTTTTGTGCGCGATTGAACGGCCAAGTGACGGCAAAATACTGTTCAATAACCACGATATTTCACGCATTGACCGTAAAGATATTCCTTTCTTACGTCGCCACATTGGTGTGATTTTTCAAGATCATAAGCTCTTGATGGACAGAACGGTGTTTGACAACGTCGCGCTGCCATTGCGTATTGAGCAGGCCAATGAATCTGACGTGAAAAAGCGCGTATCTGCTGCCTTAGACAAAGTGGGCTTGTTGGACAAAGCCGCGTGTTTGCCAATTCAGCTATCCGGCGGTGAGCAGCAGCGTGTGGGCATTGCCCGCGCTGTGGTTAACCGTCCGCAAGTGTTGATTGCCGATGAACCAACAGGGAATTTGGATGCGGCGCTGTCGCAGCAAATCATGGAGTTGTTTCGTCAATTCAACCAAGTGGGTGTCACGGTACTTATGGCAACGCACGACACCTCATTGTTGAGCCGATACGACATGCGTCGCTTCGATCTGAATCAGGGGCATTTGTCGGAGGTGGCGCGTGGCTAACTTCCTGACGCTTCATAAACAGCAATGCGGACAAGCCCTCAAAGATTTATTGGCACGTCCAACGGGTAACCTGTTAACCGTGCTAGCACTGGCGTTCTCGCTCGCGTTACCCGTCACCTTATATATGTTGGCGAAGAACGTGGTGGAGGTCAGTTCACAATGGCAAGCCCCGAACCAATTAACCGTGTACCTCGATGAAATGCCAGAAGATCGTGCCGCATCACTCAGTAATGAGTTGTTGCAGTGGTCTGAAATTGGCACGGCAGCGTATATTTCTCCGGATCAAGGATTGTCGGAGCTTCGTCAAATCCAAGGATTTGATGAGGCGGTAAGTTTACTTGACGATAATCCCCTCCCTGGGGTGATTGTGGTAACGCCTAATAGCGATGATGCTGCGGGAGTCACCGCGTTGGCGTCTAAGCTGCGCGCAGAGTCGGGCATTGAAGAGGTGCGACTGGATAGTGATTGGTTGCAGCGTCTTGCCGCGATTGAATCACTGGTGCTGACATTAACTTGGGTGTTCTCCGGTCTGATGTTAATGGCAGTGTTCCTTATTGTCGGAAATACCCTGCGATTGCAGGTACTCAACCAAAAACAAGAAATCCAAGTGATGAAGCTTGTTGGCGCGACCGATAGCTATATTCTGCGCCCCTATTTGTACACGGGTGTGTGGTTAGCCTTATCTGGTGCTGTGGTCGCGTGGATTGTTGCAACAGTGAATGGACTATTACTTGATGCAGCCGTCGCGAAATTGGCTACATTGTATAGCAGTGGCTTTCGTCTCAGTGGCTTAGGTCTCGATGAAACCTTGATTCTGTTTATGGTGGCAGGGCTGATTGGCCTATTAGCTGCCCGACTGGCCGCTGGAAAACATTTGCGAGACATTGAACCTGTCTAACAGGGAATGGTCACACAATGTAGTGAATATGCACTCATGCTTGCAGTTTTTTTGTACATGAGTAGAGTATGCCTTTGGCCTTTTTAGGCCAAATGTATTCGATAGATTCGAAAAGAGGTGAAAATGACAGCAGAGATGTATGCACTAGCCCCGATCTCCCGAGATAGCTTGGATAGCTATCTACGTCAGGTAAACAGCCATCCAATGCTGTCTGCCGATGATGAACGTGAGCTGGCAGAACGTCTGCACTACGACGAAGACTTGGATGCGGCTAAGAGCCTGATCCTGTCTCATCTGAGATTTGTTGTTCATATTGCCCGTGGTTATTCCGGTTACGGACTGCCTGTGTCTGATCTCGTGCAAGAAGGCAACATCGGTCTGATGAAAGCGGTGAAGC
This sequence comes from Enterovibrio calviensis DSM 14347, assembly GCF_000621165.1. GTDB lineage: Bacteria > Pseudomonadota > Gammaproteobacteria > Enterobacterales > Vibrionaceae > Enterovibrio > Enterovibrio calviensis. Next base: position 66,767 of record NZ_KK211219.1, read on the forward strand.
GCTTTAACCCAGAAGTGGGCGTGAGACTGGTATCGTTTGCCGTGCATTGGATTAAAGCGGAAATTCACGAATACGTTTTGCGAAACTGGCGTATTGTGAAAGTCGCTACGACCAAGGCTCAGCGTAAATTGTTTTTCAACCTGCGTAAGTCGAAAAAACGTCTAGGTTGGTTTAACGCTGAAGAAGTGAACTTGGTTGCCGAGCAGCTGGGTGTTGATGCATCCGAAGTGCGTGAGATGGAATCTCGTCTCGCGGCGCAAGATGCTGGTTTCGATGGCGGTGTTGATGATGATGAGCGTGAAGGCTCTGGCCCTGTAGCGCCGGTTTTCTTCTTAGAAGATAAAAGCTCAGACGTTGCTATCAACATCGAAGATCAAAACTGGGAAGACCATGCTAACCGCCGACTGGCTAATGCGATGTCGGGTCTGGACGAGCGAAGCCAACATATTATTCGTTCGCGCTGGTTAGATGATGATAACAAAGCGACCTTGCAAGAATTGGCAGATCATTACCAAGTATCTGCTGAGCGCATTCGACAGCTAGAGAAGAATGCGATGAGAAAATTGAAAGAGGCAGTTGGCGAAGACGCATTGTGATCTTGCCTCCCTCTTTGATCGTTAAAAACCGGCCTTTCGCCGGTTTTTTTGTGCCTAATAAAGCCTTATCTCACTAGGGCTCAGATCACTTGTCCACAGTTTTATTACGATCAACACTATATGTTGTGGATCTTCTGCCGCGATCCTACTTTATCAACGCAATCCACAGTTTTTTCCACAGGCGGCTAAAAAGCGTACAAAGCCCACTATTTCTCTGTGGCATGGATTGTTTAAAACTCAGGTACAATGGTGTTTTCGCTGTTGTTTCCTTTAATTTATGTGAAATCTCAGCATTTTGAATAATGGTAGGGAGTGGAATAACCCATGGAACAATTTGCGCATATCTCTGTTTTGGATGCTTGGAAGCTACTTGAGGACAACGATCAGAACGCGGTGATCGCGGATATTCGGGATCCTCAGTCATTTTCGCTATCTCATCCACAGGGCGCATTTCATCTTACCAACGACACCATGGTGCAGTTCGACCAACAGGTTGATTATGAACAACCCGTGCTTGTGATTTGCTATCACGGCGTGAGTAGCCAAGGTGCAGCACAATATTTGGTTAACCAAGGCTTTGAGCAGGTGTACAGTGTAGATGGTGGTTTTGAAGCCTGGCATCGACAGTCGTTGCCTGTGGCAGGCAATAACGATTAGAACAACAATAAAGAGGCTTGAATGATAAGGCTGATTGCAATTTCTAACCCTCGCGCCGGACAGGCATTCATTGACTACATGGCCTCACGAGAGATCGATGTTCAAATGATGCCAGAAGGTGAAGGGCAGTTTGGCTTGTGGTTGGCAGACAGCCAGCATCAAGTTGAAGCAGAGTCTGAACTTCACGCCTTCTTACAAAACCCCACCGCACGTAAATATCAATCAGCCTCATGGGAGATGGCCGAAAGCCGCACTGCGCATTTTTCTTACCCAAAGCAGGGCATATTGGCTTCACTGAGACAAAACGCGGGTCCGTTTACCCTCTCTATCATGGTGGTGTGCATTGTTGCCTATGCAGGGCTAACGCTTGGGTTTGGTAATGAAGTCTTCTCCTTGCTGCATTTCCCCGCGACGGATGATCAGCAGTGGCAACTCTGGCGGTTATTCACTCACGCCTTGCTGCACTTTTCAGCCACGCATATCGTGTTTAACCTGCTCTGGTGGTGGGTGCTTGGTGGAAAAATAGAGAAACAATGTGGCAGCGCCAAGCTGGTGCAGTTGTTCTTACTCACCGCGCTCTTCTCTGGCCTTGGGCAATATATGTTCGAAGGCCCTGCGTTTGGCGGCATGTCCGGCGTGGTTTATGCCTTGCTGGGTTACTTATGGTTGATGGGCACACTGGCACCATCTCGTGGCTTGTCGATAGAGCCAAGCTATGTCGGCTTCATGCTGTTGTGGCTCGTGGTCGGATTCTTTGAACCGTTTGGTATGGCGATTGCCAACATGGCGCATTTGTTTGGCTTGGTGTCCGGTTGTGCCATTGCGGTGTTTGATGCGAAGTTTTCCCGCGCTGCGAGAAATCCTTCCTAGTTCGCCTAGTTCGCCTAGTTCGCCTAGTCCGAGTAGTTGGCTTAGTACCTAGGGTTTGGTGAGTAGTGTGATGCGTGCTGACCCTTGAGTGCGCCCACATTGGCAAGCTGCAGGCAGCCACGTAAACTATCCCCAGACATTGTGTTAGCGCAGAGGGCACTGTGAAGCAAACGCTACGACATCAGGAAATTCTCGATTTAGTTCGAAGCAAAGGGTATGTCAGCACCGATGATTTGGTGGCTTTTTTTGACGTAAGCCCTCAGACGATTCGTCGCGATCTCAATGAGCTGGCGGCGGAAAACAAAATCCGACGCCAACACGGCGGCGCGACCATTCCATCGAGTTCGGTGAATGCAGCGTATGATGCACGTAAGGTTATGCAGCAAGACGCCAAAAACAAACTGGCGTTGGCGTTGGCTTCGCACATTCCCGATGGTGCCACCTTGTTCCTCGATATCGGCACCACACCCGAAGCGGTCGCACGGGCACTGCTGAATCATCAAGATCTGCGTATCGTCACCAATAACCTCAATGCCGCGAGCATCTTGATGGCGAAAGAAGACTTTCGAATCATCATGGCTGGCGGAGAAGTGCGCAATCGTGATGGCGGCATCATGGGTGAAGCAACCTTGGATTTCATTTCCCAGTTTCGCCTTGATTTCGGTATTTTGGGGATCAGCGGCATCGACCTTGATGGCGGCTTGCTGGATTTTGATTACCACGAAGTACGCGTTAAACAAGCCATCATGGAAAACAGCCGCTCAGTGATGCTCGCGGTAGATCATACGAAATTTGGCCGTAACGCCATGGTTAATGTCGGAGAGATTTCGCAAATTAATATGCTCTTCACCAATGCTCCTTTGCCTGAATCCGTGGCCTCCCTGCTGCAAGGCACTGATACACAGGTCGAAATCATTTCCTAGCCGTACTGACTTTTATTACGCCGCCGTCTGGCGGCGTTTTTGTATGCGCGTTTTGTTGCCTTTTTCACCATTACGACACTGGACACGCTCATTTTTTGCACTAGAATGTTCGTAAACGAAAGTTAAATGTTCGAATGAACGAAGCTGCAGATAGGTTACGCTGCACGGTGCGACGCAATGGAACAGCAAATCATGGACAAGGCTGAAGGTGAAATGAGCACAGAAATGTTGGACATACTGGTGGTTGGTGGCGGTATCAATGGCGCAGGCATTGCTGCTGACGCGACAGGCCGTGGCCTAAAAGTCGGGCTGTTCGAGGCTGATGATTTTGCATCGGCGACATCGTCAGCAAGTTCGAAGCTCATCCATGGCGGTCTCCGTTATCTTGAACACTATGAATTTCGTTTGGTGAGTGAAGCGCTCGCTGAACGTGAGGTCTTGTTAAAAAAAGCGCCTTTCCTTGCGTGGCCCATGCGCTTTCGTTTACCCCATCGCCCTCATCTTCGGCCTGCTTGGATGATTCGTGCCGGTCTATTTCTCTATGACAACCTCGGTAAACGTACCAGCCTTCCTGCCAGTAAGAGCATTCAGTTTGGCGAAGATTCGGTACTCAAACCGGAAATCACCAAGGGTTTCGAATACTCAGATTGTTGGGTCGATGATGCGCGCTTAGTGGTATTGAATATCATGGACGCGCAAGAACGTGGCGCTGAAGTGCGCAATCGCTGCAAAGTCACCACAGCCACACGATTAGGCGACCACTGGGAGGTAGAGATTGTCGACCAGCTGACGCAAGAAACACTCATTCGCCACTGCAAAGTGCTGGTGAATGCGGCAGGGCCTTGGGTGAAGCAATTTTACGATGACAGCACCACGCTTAAATCTCCTCGCGGTATTCGTCTTATTAAAGGCAGTCATCTCGTGGTGCCAAGAGTGCACGAAGGGTCTGCGGCGTATATTTTACAAAATGAAGATAGCCGGATTGTATTTGTGTTGCCGTATTTGGACCGTTTTTCGATAGTCGGTACGACAGACGTTGAACATCATGATGACCCGCGCAAGGCGTCGATTGATGACAATGAAATCACATACATGCTGAAGGTTTACAACCAACACTTCACAAAGCAGTTAGACATCAACGACGTGGTATGGACATACAGCGGCGTTCGTCCACTGTGTGATGATGAGTCAGACTCCCCGCAAGCCGTGACCCGTGACTACACGTTAGAGCTAGATGAAAATGGCGGTGATGCGCCAATCTTATCGGTGTTTGGTGGCAAGCTAACGACGTATCGAAAACTGGCGCAAGCCGCCGTGAACAAACTTGAACCTTTCTTTGCGGAAATGGGTAAACCTTGGACGGCGGATAGTGTGTTGCCGGGAGGCGAGGGAATTGCGTCTTTCGGTGATATTGAAGACGAGTTGTCTCGTCGTTTTACTTGGATGGATGCAATGACGGTCAACCGTTTGGCAACCACCTATGGTGCGCGTGTTTGGGTGTGGCTAGAGGATGCGACGTCGGCGTCTGATTTGGGCGAGCAATTTGGCAGTGGTCTTACGCAAAAAGAAGTCGACTATTTGATGGCCATTGAGTACGTGCAGACGGGAGCAGATTTGTTGTGGCGTCGCACTAAGATGGGTTTGTACTTGTCTGAACAAGAGCAGCAACAGGTCTGTGATTACGTGGCGCAATATCACCAAGTGAGAGCCGATCAAGTGATCAGCGCCTAGCCGCACAAATGAAATGAGCACACGACAAGGCGCACCGCTTAAGGTGCGCTTTTTTTATTGGTCGTTCTTACTGGTAGAGATATTTGGTAAATAACAGGTCTACCAGCACCTTTTGATTGGTTTCAGCCAGCAGCAGTTCATTCACCTTCTCTAAGCAAGCTTTACGAATCGCCTCTCGTCCTGATAAGGATTTGACGCGTACTTCATTTTCTTGAGCCAACACTTCAATGATGGTGTCGCGGATCAGCGGCTGATGGTATTCCAGCATTTGGATGAGCGACGGGTCATCAACCATTAAGTCGATACGCACATTGATAAAACCGAGTTTTCGACCATCGGTAATAAAGTTGGTGGTGATTTCAGGCTCAAGCGTAAAATAGCTAAATTTCGCGGCTTCCTCTTCCGCATTTGCAATGGATGGAACTGAGAGCAGCAGCGTCAATAACAAGGCGAAAATGGCGGTCATATTTTTTTTCATGGTTTTTGCCAAACCCCAGATTTAATGAATCTCTTATGGTAGTTTAGCTGCGCATGCGTTCGCACAGCTGTGTACAATAGCGCACTATTAATACTAAACATTAATGGCAGATTCGGCGAAAGTTTTGTTGTTTTTTTGCTCTTTGGCTCAGGATAAAATGTCAGATTTCAAGCGATTATATGTAGAAGCCCTTTTGGCGGCGAATTGGGAGGCCCCAGACTGGCAACAGCTGGAAAAAACAAAGGAAGGTGAGTGGCTGCTTGAGCGTCATTCAATGACAGAGCGCTTGAAAGCCTGCTGCAGCACCTTGACGGTGGAAGTGCTGGGCCTTCATGAAGTCGGCAAAGAAGTCTTGTCTGACAATGAACGTGATCTGCTAGGTGACCAAGCTTGTTTGGTGCGCGAAGTGGTCCTGTCGGGGGACGATGTACCATGGCTTTGTGCTCGAACCTTGGTACCGATGTCGACCTTAACTGAACGCGAACAAGATATCGCAGATTTGGGCGCAGTGCCTTTGGGGCAGCGCGTTTTCAATCAGGCCAACGCACGTCGCGATGCGATAGAAGTGGCGCACGTCGTCTGTGAAGGACAAGCCTTACTGGCGCGACGTTCTCGCTTGTGGGTGAATGACAAGCCGATGCTGGTGTCTGAATTGTTTCTGCCGCACGCACCGATTTATCAGGAGGAAGGCTAAATGGATGCAGCCAAAGCTAAAGCGTTTTGGCAATTAACGCGCATGGACAGGCCAATTGGCAGCTTGTTGCTGTTATGGCCAACCTTGTGGGCGTTGTTTCTTGCTGCCGACGGCGTACCTGATCCGAAAGTCCTCGTGGTGTTTATCCTTGGCGTTGTCATGATGAGAGCGGCAGGTTGTGTGATTAACGATTTCGCGGACCGCAACTTAGACGGTCATGTGAAACGCACCAAAGCGCGTCCTCTGCCTTCGGGACTTGTTTCTGCCAAAGAAGCGTTGGCACTCTTTGCTTTTCTTGTCCTTGGCGCTTTCTTGCTGGTTCTGACGCTTGACCCACTGACGATAAAACTCTCTGTGGTGGCGCTAGCACTTGCTTCAATTTACCCGTTTATGAAGCGTTTCACCCATATGCCGCAACTGGTATTGGGCATGGCGTTTAGTTGGGCGATCCCAATGGCTTATGCGGCGCAGGCGGGTGAACTACCGCCGGTTGCGTGGATGCTGTTTCTTGCCAATGTCCTTTGGACGGTGGCTTACGACACCCTTTATGCCATGGTCGATAGGGATGACGACGTGAAGATTGGCATCAAGTCGTCGGCGATTTTATTCGGTAAGTATGACAAGGCAGCGGTTGGCGTACTTCAGCTCCTCACCTTATTGCTGCTGGTGCTGGTGGGGTATTTGTGTCAGCTATCTACGGTCTACTACTGGTTCTTATTGGCGGCCTCGGCGCTGTTTGTTTACCAACAATGGTTGGTAAAAGGTCGCGACAGAGATGCTTGCTTTAAAGCTTTCCTGAACAATAACTACGTCGGTATGCTGGTGTTTATCGGCGTGGGTTTGGCGGTAATGCTTTAACTGTCATGTTCTAGCGATACAGTCACTTCGACGGGTTTGCGAGACAGCACTGCGTCGTGCCAGAGAAAAACCGATAAGCATAAAAAAGAAAACCCTCGCCATGGCGAGGGTTTTTTGTTTGCTCGATTCGGCGTTGTTACGCGTCAGATGGCTGATTCAAAATGGCTTGAATCGTGAGCTGCACTTCTGGCGAAATTAAGCCCAACACGCATTCTTGCAGGGCTTCGATGTGCTCTGCTTTAGCGTGGCCTTCATCATTGAGGTAGCCTTCTTCACGCAACGAATCCACCAAGGTGCTAAATACGCCTTTGTCGAAGAACTCTGGCGCATTGATACCGTGAAGGCGGCTCAAGCGCTGTGCCATCATCTGACTTTGTTGTTCCAAGTCGGACTTGGACACATCTGGCTCGTGACAGAACAAGGTGATGGTAATGGCGTAGCGTTGCAAGGTTTCCGCGATGGTGCGACCTAGCAGCTGAAGCTGATTCAGTTTACCTGACGCTCTTTGCAAGGTGTCGCCATCAATGGTCAGCAATGACTGACGCTCTAGCTCAATGATCACCGCATCCACGTAGCTTTCCAGTGCTTCATCATCAAAGCTCATGAAGAGCTCAGATTTAAGTAGTGGGTAAAGCTGACGTACTGTTTCCAGCAAGGCTTCACGTTTCACACTGGTCTTGAACACCAGCATTTGCGCGATCAGTGACGGAATCGCAAACAGATGAATAATGTTATTGCGGTAGTAGGTCATCAAAATAGATTGATGGCGATCTAGCGAAATCACTTCACCCAATGAGTCTTTCTCTACCACGAACTTATTCAGACTCAACGCGTGCTCAACGAGTTCCTGTGCCGTGTCTTCTGGCACTGTACTGGTCGATGAATACGGCACTTGGCGCAGTAGCTCAAGGTAAATGTTCAGCTGCTCTTCGAGCGCTTCACGGCTTAGTGCGCGTTGGCGAGATGCAAGCAAAGCCGTGGCGCAAAGCGTTAACGCATTCGCTGCCGCGGCATCGTTGATTTGCGTCATCATGCGGTCAGCCAATTCGTTCACCACTGGGTTTAGCCAGCTCGGACGTTGAGGCTCAATCGGGTCGATGTCTTTGTGCCAATTCGGCGCTTTCTCGTTCAGGAAATGGTTCACCTGAATCGGCTCGCCAAAGTTCACATAGCCTTTGCCGTAGTTACGCAGCTTGCGCAGAATGCCGACCACTTGGCCGAAGCTTTCTTTTTCTTTGCGCTTACCTTGCAACTCTTTCGCGTAGGTACTGACTTCCATCACGTGTTCGTAGCCGATGTACACCGGCACAAGCGTGACAGGACGTTTCAGGCCGCGCAGCATGGCTTGAATGGTCATTGCTAGCATGCCGGTTTTGGCTGGAAGCAAGCGACCTGTGCGTGAACGACCACCTTCAGAGAAATACTCAACGGAATAGCCTTTGGCAAATAGCTCGGCCAAGTATTCACGGAACACAGTGGAGTACAGACGGTTACCTTTGAAGGTACGACGCAAGAAGAATGCACCCCCACGACGGAAAATCGGCCCAGCAGGGAAGAAGTTTAGGTTCACCCCCGCAGCAATGTGTGGTGGTACCAAGCCTTCTTTGTACAGGGTGTACGAGAGAAGCACGTAGTCCATGTGCGAACGGTGACATGGTACGTAAACAATCTCATGGCCATCTTGGGCAAGCTTACGCACACGTTCAGCATTATTGATATTAATGCCTTGATACAGCTTGTTCCAAAGCCACGTCAGCAAGCGATCGGCATAGCGAATCATGCTTGGCGAAAAGTCCGCAGCGATTTCTTCCATCATATCGATGGCTTCTTTCCGCACTTTCTCGACAGGCACATCTCGGCTAGCAGCTTCGTCTTGTACGACTTTGTCGATGGCTTTAGATGCAAGCAAGCGCTTGAACAACAACTGACGGTCAGGCAACCCTGGGCCAGATGCCGCCATTTTTTGGCGTGAGAAATGGATTTTCGCCACACGAGCGAGCTTGTTCGCAATGGTCGTGTCTGTGCCGTGCTTGTCTGCCATGAATCGCAGCGAAACAGGGTTGCTCAGGCGCACCATACTGTCGCGACCCAAGGTCAAAATGGTGTAGCACTTTTGCAGCCCATTCATGGCTTGCAATGACGCAGCAACAGGGCGCGACTCATTGCCAGGGCTTCTATCCCAAACCACAGACGCAGGGATCAACTGAATATCGAGTTCAGAGTCGCGCTTGTGCAGTTCGAGCAGTTCAGTAAACAGTTCGATGGACTCTTCAGGAACCGGATCGCCTTGTTTGAACATGCGCTTGCCTTCCGAGACGAAAACATAGCGTGGCAGGGTTTTCCCACCAAGTTCTAGCGGCTCAAGTGGGTCAGGTAACCCGAGTTGCAGGCAAATATTGCGCAACGTGAGCAGATCGGTATGAGAGCGAAACGGCAGAACGTAAACCATAGGACGCGTGAGATCGAAGCCCAGCTGGTTAATTGGATCTGACGGGATACTGATCGTTTTGACCAGTACCGATAAAGGTAAATTCAATAACTTGTGATAAAACGATTGGCAAGCAGACATCTGATCGCGGCCTCTTATATTCTGTGCGTGGCAAGTCTAGCAGAAAACGTCCGCGAACTTGCAGCGAAATGACACCAATGCGCCTGCTTATGTCAGCCGTGAGTCAGTATGGTTAACGCAAGATTAAACAGCAAAGTGTGATCTCAAAGAGGCTCGTTAACCGAGTTGGTGCAAAATGCGCCTTTTCAACTGGTTAAACACTGGATATACTCACAGTTAACTGTATAAAAAGACAGGTCTGATTATGAAGCCGTTAACCGCTAGACAGCAGCAAGTCTTTGATCTTATCAAAGCAAAAATCGACGAGACGGGAATGCCACCAACCCGTGCCGAGATCGCGAGAGAGCTGGGCTTCCGCTCAGCGAATGCCGCGGAAGAACATTTGAAGGCGCTGGCGCGAAAAGGCGTGCTTGAAATCGTACCTGGTGCATCACGTGGTATCCGTTTGCTGATTGCAGCGGAATCTGCCAATGATGATGGGCTACCTCTGATCGGCCGAGTGGCAGCCGGTGAGCCAATTTTGGCGCAAGAACATGTAGAAATGCACTACAAGGTTGACCCAAGTTTGTTCAAGCCGAGCGCTGATTTCCTACTGCGAGTCAACGGCATGAGTATGAAAGACATCGGTATTATGGACGGTGACTTACTCGCCGTGCACAAAACTCAAGATGTGCGTAATGGTCAAGTTGTGGTTGCTCGAGTTGAAGATGATGTAACCGTTAAGCGCCTCGAACGCAAAGGCACGCAAGTGTGGTTACATGCTGAAAATGAAGAGTTTTCACCTATTGTCGTGGACTTAACGCAGCAGAACTTATCCATTGAGGGTATTGCTGTTGGTGTTATTCGCAACAGCGACTGGATGTAATACCACTCGAAACATCGAGATGACTGAGAATAATAGGCGGTTAGCGGCGAAAGCATGCTAACCGCCTTTCTTTTACCTTTTTCTCGTGCCACACGCCCTGTCCTTGGGGTGTCATTGCCTTTCTATTTTCAGCCTTTTCCGACTGTATCCACCCATTAGTTCGCGATTAAACCTTCACTAATTTAGTAAGTTACCATTCTCGATTTTTCGTTCTCGCTAGCGAATTTGCCGAAAAAAGTTAAGGATGAAACACTTGTCTTTATCTCGTAATTTCGTGGCTGGCATCAAGTTTCAGCGCATTTTGCAGCCCATTTTTTGTTCTTTCCTCATTCCTTGCCTAGTTTTAATTGTAAATGAAGTGTTAATCGATGTTTCTGTTTGCTACGCCCAATGAATATCTGTTTTGCGTAGTGACTTCTAGGAGGGATCCGGTGACGACTCGCCAAATTCTACTTACGCTCTCGCTCCTCCCATCGTTTGCTGCCGTTGCCGCAGATGAACAGTCTTCGTTCAACCTGACAAAAGGGGTGACGAATATTAGTGAGCAGGTCTATGACCTGCACATGACCATTCTCTATATCTGTGTGGTGATAGGGATTGTGGTTTTTGGGGTTATGTTTTGGTCGATCGTGCACCATCGCAAATCCAAAGGCGCAGTCGCGGCAAATTTCCATGAAAGCACCAAAGTGGAAATCTTATGGACCTTGGTTCCGTTTTTGATCCTCATTGGTATGGCCGTGCCCGCTACGCGCGTGTTGCTCGCGATGGAAGACCCGTCTGATTCAGACATCACCATTCAGGTGACTGGCTCACAGTGGAAGTGGCACTACCGCTATTTTGACCACGATGTGTCTTTCTTCTCGTTGTTAGCCTCTTCCCCCGCGCAAATTAATGGCGAACTGAAAAAGCGTGACAACTACTTACTCGAAGTTGACCGCCCTTTGGTTGTGCCTGTTGGTAAGAAGGTGCGTTTCTTGATCACTTCAGAAGACGTTATCCACTCTTGGTGGGTACCCGCGTTTGCGGTGAAGAAAGATGCGAACCCCGGCTTTATTAACGAAGCATGGACGAAAATCGACAAGCCCGGCATCTACCGTGGCCAATGTGCCGAACTGTGTGGCAAAGACCATGGCTTTATGCCAATCGTGGTCATCGCCAAGCCAGTTGACGAGTTTAATGCGTGGGTTCAAGAGACTGCACTGGCACAAGCGAAAGTGCGTGAAGAAGAACAGAAACTGCTGTCGATGAACATGGATATGGACGAATTGATGACATTGGGCGAGGACGTTTACAACTCTCGCTGTGCAGCTTGTCACCAAGTTAACGGACTTGGCTTGCCGGGTGTGTTCCCAGCGCTAGCGCAGTCTGATATGGCGATTAAGCCGGAAAGGCTGGTTGAGCACTTGAACGTAGTGATTCACGGCAAAGAGGGTACGGCGATGCAAGCCTTCGGTGCACAGCTGGGGTTGAAAGAATTGGCTGCAGTGGTTACCTACGAGCGAAACGCTTGGGGCAACGACACGGGGGATGTCATTCAAGCGTCTCAAATTAACGCAGTGCTTAACGGTGACGATCTTTAAGGAGAACGGTAATGACGGATATGACGCCCGATCAGGTCGATCATGATGACCATGATCATAAACCTCGCGGGGTGATGCGTTGGCTGTTGACAACCAACCATAAAGATATCGGCTCCATGTATTTGATCTTCAGCTTTAGCATGTTCTTGCTTGGCGGAGCCATGGCGCTGGTGATTCGCGCAGAGTTGTTCCAGCCTGGTTTGCAGCTGGTAGAGCCGAACTTCTTCAACCAGATGACCACGGTTCATGGTCTTATCATGGTATTTGGTGCCGTCATGCCTGCTTTCACAGGGCTAGCAAACTGGATGGTGCCAATGATGATTGGTGCGCCAGATATGGCGTTGCCACGCATGAACAACTGGAGCTTCTGGATCCTACCGTTCGCGTTCTTCATGCTGATCATGTCACTGTTTATGGAAGGCGGCGGCCCTAACTTCGGTTGGACGTTCTACGCGCCGCTTTCGACCACGTATTCCCCTGACAGCACCGCACTGTTTGTGTTTGCTATTCACATCATGGGTATCAGCTCCATCATGGGGGCGATTAACGTTATCGTCACCATCATGAACTTGCGCGCGCCGGGCATGACGTACATGAAAATGCCGTTGTTCGTGTGGACATGGTTTATCACAGCGTTCTTGCTGATTGCAGTGATGCCCGTGTTGGCCGGGGCGGTGACCATGGTACTCACCGACAAATACTTTGCGACCTCCTTCTTTGATGCCGCAGGTGGCGGTGACCCTGTGATGTTCCAACATATCTTCTGGTTCTTTGGTCACCCTGAAGTTTACATCATGATTTTGCCGAGCTTCGGTATCATCTCTGCCATTGTTCCCGCATTTTCTCGCAAGAAGCTCTTTGGTTATGCCTCCATGGTTTACGCCACCGCATCCATTGCGGGTTTGAGTTTCGTTGTGTGGGCGCACCACATGTTTACCACAGGGATGCCGGTGTTTGCAGAACTGTTCTTCATGTACTGTACCATGCTGATCTCCGTGCCGACGGGCGTGAAAGTGTTTAACTGGGTCGCCACCATGTGGCGAGGCTCGCTAACGTTTGAAACCCCCATGCTGTTTGCGCTCGCTTTCATCGTGCTGTTCACCATTGGCGGTTTCTCTGGGTTGATGCTGGCGATCACGCCTGCTGATTTCCAATATCACGACACCTATTTCGTGGTGGCGCATTTCCACTATGTCCTCGTGACGGGTGCGATATTCTCCATCATGGCGGCTGCCTACTATTGGCTGCCGAAGTGGACGGGACACATGTATGACAACAAGTTGGCATCATGGCACTTCTGGTGCTCGCTGATTTCCGTCAACATCTTGTTCTTCCCAATGCACTTCCTTGGCTTAGCGGGTATGCCGCGTCGTATCCCTGATTACGCGCTCCAATTCGCAGACATCAATGCGATTGTGAGTGTGGGTGCGTTCTTGTTCGGTTTCTCGCAACTGATTTTCTTGGTCTTGGTCGTGAAATGTGCCCGCGGCGGCGAGCCTGCACCGTCAAAACCTTGGGAAGGCGCAGAAGGTCTGGAGTGGGAAATCCCATCGCCAGCGCCTTATCACACCTTCTCTACACCACCGAAAATTGATTAAAGGTAGGTTTTGAATGGGCGAACTAAAAGACGACAACATGCAACAACAGACAGGTCGCTCAGCGTTAAAGCTGGCGGGCATGGCGTTGCTGATGTTCGGCTTTGCGTTTGCCCTTGTTCCTTTGTATGACGTGTTTTGCGACATTACGGGCATCAATGGGAAAACCTCGGATGTTGCCGCACAGGAAAGCCAGCAAGTGGACTTTTCGCGTGAGGTTACCGTTGAATTTGTCGCGTATATCAATCCTGGCCTTGGCTGGGATTTCACGCCTGAAATGAAAAAAATCACCGTTCATCCGGGCGAAACGCACACCATTGCCTACCGAGCAACGAACAACACCACCATGAATTCCATTGGGCAAGCTGTACCGTCGGTTTCACCGGGGTTAGCGGCCCAATACTTGAACAAAATTGAATGCTTCTGCTTTAACCGCCAGCCATTAGAGGCGGGGAAGGATGCAGAATTGCCATTGGTTTTCTATGTAGATCCGGCAATTCCTGACGACATCAATACCCTGACGTTGGCTTATACCCTGTTTAGCGCTAAACCTGAGCCTGTAACTCAGTAACCGCAGTGAGGTCATCATGACAACAACGCACTCAAATTCCGAAGCACAGCAGGACTACGAAAATTATTACGTACCTGCACAGAGCAAATGGCCGATTGTCGGTGCGGTTGCCCTGTTTCTGATTGCCATGGGCGCAGGCTCGACGGTCGGAGGGTTATTCGGTGGAAATGGACCTTGGATGCTACTGGCGGGTTCTGCCGTATTGATTTTCATGCTGACAGGTTGGTTTCGCGATGTGATTCATGAGTCCATGAGTGGGCTTTATTCCCATCAAATGGATCGCTCGTTCCGACAGGGCATGAGCTGGTTTATTTTCTCTGAGGTCATGTTCTTTGCCGCCTTCTTTGGCGCACTGTTCTACGCTCGTTTTATCGCAGTGCCATGGCTAGGAGGGGCAAGTAACAATGCCATGACGGCAGAAGTGCTGTGGCCTGATTTCATCCCGGGGTGGCCGTTGGTGAAAACACCAGACGGCACAGAAACGACTGCCATGGGGGCGTGGGGCTTACCGCTGCTCAATACCGTTATTCTATTGGCGTCTTCAATCACGCTTCATATCGCTCATGTGGCGATGGAAGAGGGCAATCGCAAGCGCATCGTGCAGATGTTGGGTTTGACGGTGTTGCTCGGTTGGATCTTCTTGTTCTTCCAAGGTGAAGAATATATCCACGCCTACCAAGAACTAAACCTGCGTCTTGATTCGGGCGTGTACGGGAATACCTTCTTTTTGTTGACCGGTTTCCACGGCATGCACGTCTTCCTTGGCTCGGTCATCTTGTTCATTGTTTGGCTCAGGGTGCTAAAAGGGCACATGTCGCCTGATCAGCACTTTGCGTTTCAGGCGGGGGCTTGGTATTGGCACTTCGTGGACGTGGTTTGGCTGACACTGTTTGTGTTCGTGTATGTCTTATAGCGCAATTAATGTTGGGGTGATTATTCACCCCTTTTGCGTATCTCAGCGGTTAGTAAGGACGAGCGTTGGGTTCAATCACCCCAGTGGCAATCGCAATCAGTAACAGGACGAACGCAATCACTGAAAAGAATACACGCCGACCAAGGTAACGTGACATAGGGATATCGGACTTCCCTTTGAGCATGATGGGAAGCGCTCGAAACAGGTTAAATACGATAAAGATAAGTAGGCAGACGAGGATAGCTTTGAGCAACATTTTGCCTCCATCTGGCCAAAAAGGTGACCAACAGGGTGAATGGGTGTCGACATCGAAAGTACGTCGCATACGACGCTGGGGTTTCCTTGCTTTTACTTTGACCATGGTTGTGCTCTTGGTCAAGTTAGGGATGTGGCAAATGTCACGCGCTGCGGAAAAAGAGACGCTTCTGGATCAACTATCGGAACGTCAGCAGCAAGTGTTCACTCAAGTTTCCTCTCTTCCTCAAGATGCCAAAGGGTTTGCTGTTGACCTAAGTGGCACCTTCGACGTGAATCGCAGTGTGTTGTTGGACAACCAAATTCATCAAGGAAGAGTGGGCTATCGCTGGATGATGCCGCTATTCACTGACAACCGCTGGTTGTTGATTGATTTGGGATGGATTGCAGCACCACCGCGACGAGAAATATTACCGGACTTGCCCGAGATTCAAGGAAATTATCGCGTTGAGGGCATTGCGGACTTTCCCTCACAACGCGTTGTGCTTGGAGAGGAAAGCGCAACACCCTCATGGCCTTGGCGAGTGCAATCTGTTGATGTTGAGGCGATATCTAAGGCCAGTGGTTACACCCTACAGCCTTGGGTGATACGTGTTGAAACCATCACCCGAGATTCGGGCGAGACGGTTAATTGGAATGCTATACCTGTGTGGGAACCTGTCGTGATGCAGCCGGAAAAACATTATGGCTATGCGATGCAGTGGTTCGGATTGGCTCTGGTGGTGGCTTTGGGATTTGTGATTTGGTGGAGGAAGGGACGCTGATGAATGGAAAGAAAGCCTTAATCATGGTGGTAATAGCCTTTGCTGTGCCCGTGGTGGCTGCCAAATTGGTCTTGGAAATGGGTTGGTTTAACAAAGGAGTGACCAACAAAGGGGAATTGCTGACACAAGAGGTTCGTACCGATTGGCTCGAACACAATGGGCAGTGGCGCTTGGTGTATTCCTTGCCGCAAACCTGTGCGGAGCAATGTGAAAGTGCGCTGTTCCAGTTAAAACAAATTCCGGTTGCTGTTGGCCCTAGCCGTGATCGCGTGACCAGTATTTTACTCGTCTCTGATACGCCATCGGCGAACGGTAATGACAATATCATTGAGCAGAAAATCGATTCTCAACAACACCAAACCATGGCGGCGTTGCCTCATGCGGGTGAAGCGATTTATTTGGTCGACCCACTCAATAACCTCATCTTGGCGTATCCGATCCCTGAAGGAAAATCTGAGCAGATTACCCAAAGCAAAGGGCTGCTCTCTGATCTTCGCAAACTCATGAAGCTGTCAAAGGTGGGGTGAGTATGGAAACTGAAAAACGCTATCTTGGATTAATCTATGGCGCACTGCTCTTGGCGTTCGTGGTGGTGGGGCTTGGTGCATTCACACGTTTAACGGAAGCTGGCTTAGGTTGCCCTGACTGGCCGGGATGTTATGGCTTTTTGACTGTGCCGCTCACACCCGAAAAAGTGGAACAAGCCACGCAAGCATTCCCGAATGCACCTGTGGAAGTACAAAAAGCATGGAATGAGATGATCCACCGTTACGTGGCTGGCACGTTAGGGTTAGTCATAGCTGGCATCGCTTGGCTGGCTTGGCGAGGTCAGGGAAGACGCAAAACATTACCTACTATCTTGCTGGGTGTGGTGACGTTTCAGGCCGCGCTCGGTATGTGGACGGTCACCATGAACCTGATGCCCATTGTGGTGATGGGGCATCTGTTGGGCGGTTTCACCACGGTGACCTTGCTGTTCTTGTTGGCGGTGTTGGAGCGAAAACGCGTTCGGCAACTGCGTGACACTCATGACGAATCTTCGCCGCCAGAACCATTAACGCGCAATCCATCCATCCGCAATAGAGACACGATGGCCTCACATCAGGCGGATTCGTCTCTGTCCGGTCGACTGAAAGCGCTCACGGTCGGTGCTCTGATGGCGGTGATACTGCAAATTGCCTTGGGGGGATGGACGTCAGCGAACTATGCCGCGGTGGTGTGTACACAGCTACCTATCTGTGAAGTGGATTGGGTGAGCAGCTACGACGCGTCAGCCTTTCACCCGATCAGCCCAACCAGCGAGACCTATCAATACGGTGTGCTCGGTTTTGAACAGCGCGTGACCATTCATGCTACGCACCGAATCGGCGCGATGGTAGTGACTGCATTGGTTCTGCTATTGGCATGGCGTGTCCGTCGACCGTTAGGAAACACCACGTCGATGTTGCTCGTCGGCGCGTTACTGCTACAAATTTCATTGGGTGTAACCAATGTTGTCGCCTTATTGCCATTGTCAGTGGCGGTGGCTCACAACGTATGTGGCTTGTTGTTGTTATTAATTATGGTGCGGACAACCGTGTTGGTTTTTTCCGCCCAACCTTCCAAGGTGTCGCGGACGTCATTGGAAGAATCGGGGAGGTTGAGTCATGGCTAAAGTTTCAGCGCAATCGCTAGCAAGCAACGCACCCACGAGTGCATCTACAAGTACGCCCAACAAAGCATCCAACAATGTGGAACAGGCCGTTTGGCGTGATTATTTAGAATTAACCAAACCCAAAGTGGTGGCCATGTTGCTGCTCACCGCCATGGTGGGTATGTGCCTTGCGGTACCTGCGCTACCAACGGCAAAAGTGGTGATTTTAGGTCTGCTGGGTATTGGGATGCAATCTGCCGCTGCTGCGGTATTCAATCATGTGATTGACCGTCGCATAGACCGCCAAATGCAACGCACCATTCATCGCCCTGTGGCCAAAGGGCGAGTCAGTACCATGCAGGCATTGGCGTTTGGTGCCACCTTGATGGTGGTGGGCTTTGCGTTACTTTGGGCGTTGAACTCGCTGGTGGCGTGGCTCACGTTCGCGAGTTTGATTGGCTATGCCTTGGTGTATACCGTTTGGCTGAAACATGCCACGCCTCAAAACATTGTTATTGGTGGCCTTGCTGGCGCGATGCCGCCGCTGCTTGGTTGGGTTGCTGTCACTGGTACATTAGACCCTCACGCATTACTGCTTGTGATGTTGGTGTTCACATGGACGCCACCTCATTTCTGGGCACTGGCGATTCACCGTCAGAAAGATTATGCCAAAGCTGGCGTACCTATGTTGCCGGTGACTCATGGTGTGGAATACACCAAGACCATGATTTTGCTTTATACCATGCTGCTCATCGTCGTCGGTTTCTTACCGTGGCTAGCGGGCATGAGTGGTGAGATTTACTTGGTCGGCAGCTTTGCACTGAACCTTGGTTTTGCTTGGTATGCATGGCGATTGAAGTTTGCCGATCAAAAAGGTTTGGCATGGCAAACCTTCAAATATTCCATTTGGCACATCTTCGGTTTGTTTGTGGCCTTGTTGGCGGACCATGCTTGGTATGCGTTAGCATAAGGACAGAGTTTCCTTATCGCAGAGTGCCATCATGACGTTTCCTTCTGTCACGTTTCGAACGCCGCGGTTAACTGCCGCGGCGTTGTCATATTCATCATCGTCTCAAACGTTAAATGCTGTCTCAACGCAACTTGCCGCCATACTGACGCCGGATGTCACGCGTCATCTTCCTCCAGATATACAAACGGTGCGAGACAAAGAAAGCGCCGCTAATTGGCTATCGAGCATCCTAAATGAATGCCAGTTTGTTGCGGTGAGCTTGGTCGACCACGATGCGTTAGCAGGCTTCTTTTTGCTCTACCCCGAGGCTATTGAGCAAGAAAGTCAGGGCGACGGCTATTTGCTGCGATTGGGTTATGTGGTGGCTGAACGCTATCAAGGACAGGGACTTGCCAGTGAAATGATTGCTGGGCTGGTGGCATGGTGTCGCGCTTCAGGCGTTGTCACTGCTCTGTCTGGTGGCGCCAGCGCCGAGAATGCCCCATCGATTAAGGTGTTGGAGAAAAACGGCTTTGTCCGAGAAGAAAATGATGAAAATCATCAGGGTGATACGGTGTTCTTAACGCTAACGATATAAACTGACCCACCAAAGTTTCCCAGCGTGCGAATTATGCTTTCAGCTCTTCGACAAAAATCACTTCACGTTCGCGTGTTTTCACTCGCTTTTCCCATGGTGTTATCCAACATCACTGTGCCGCTATTGGGTCTGGTGGATGCGGCTGTCATTGGCCATCTCGACCACGCTTGGTATCTCGGCGGTGTCGCCATCGGCAGCACAATGATTGCCGTGACCTTCTGGTTGCTCGGCTTTTTGCGCATGGCGACTACAGGCCTGACGGCGCAAGCGTGGGGCGCTAACGACAAAACAGGGCTTGCCAATGTCTTCTTGCAAGGCTTGACCTTGGCTTGGCTGTTGGCGGCTGTGATTCTCGTCGTACATCCATTTATCGCCGATGCCGTGTTCTCGTTTAGTGATGCCAGCGCCGAAGTAAAGCGCTATGCGGATGAGTATTTCTCGATTCGAATTTGGAGTGCGCCTGCTGCGCTCACCAATCTGGTGATCATGGGGTGGTTGCTTGGTGCGCAAAATGCCAAGAAGCCGATGATGCTGATCATCTTGGTCAATCTGGTAAATATCGTCCTCGATTTACTGTTTGTGGTGGGTTTTGGCTGGAAAGTTCAGGGTGCTGCGGCAGCGAGCGTGATTGCCGACTATTCAGGGATGGCGCTAGGGCTGTACTTCGTTGCCAAGGTTTGGGCGGAATCGTCGCTGCCTTCGCCGCTTGCTCAATGGAAGAAAGCCTCTGCGGGCATGAGTCGATTGGCCAAGCTCAATCGAGATATTTTCCTGCGTAGCCTTTGCCTGCAACTGGCGTTTACCTTCATGACCTTTCAAGGCGCGACCTTGGGGGATGATGTGGTGGCCGCCAATGCGGTATTGATGAATTTCTTGATGCTGGTGTCTTTCGCCATGGACGGGTTTGCTTACGCGATGGAAGCCATGGTCGGAAAGGCGATCGGGGCCAAAAATCGGCAGGAATTGTTGGAGTCTCTTACCGCAACATCCTTCTGGAGCTTAATCATTTCCTTGCTGATCACCTTGGCGTTTTTACTGGGTGGGCAGAGCATTGTCGGGGTGATTTCCGACATTCCCGCCGTGCGTGAGCAAGCGTATTTATACCTGCCTTGGCTGATCGCCATGCCATTGGTGTCCATGTGGTGTTTCTTGTTGGACGGCGTATTCATTGGGGCAACCCGTGGACGAGAAATGCGTAACACCATGTTCGTCTCGATGGCGGGTTTCTTTGCGATTTGGTGGCTTTTGAGTAGTGCTAATCAAGACATCGGCAACCATGCGTTATGGGCGGCAATGCTCGGCTTTATGGCTTTGCGAGGCGTGACCTTAGGCGTGTTGTTTGTGTATCAGTGGCGACGTGGGAAGTTCTTGCTGTCATCACATTCGTGATAGCGCGTTGTCAGCGATGACAAGACGGCAATAACAGAAACTAAAAAGGCTCCTTGGGAGCCTTTTTGATGTGTCCATTTGAAACTCGCTGGGCACTTAGTAGTAAGAGTGCTCACCAGCCGCGTGCTCAGTCACATCGCGCACGGCAGTCAATTCGCCGCTGAATTCTTCAAGTAGCTGCTTTTCGATACCATCTTTCAGGGTAACGTCGACCATAGAACAACCGTTACAGCCGCCGCCAAACTGGATAACAGCTGCGCCTTCTTCTGTAATTTCAATCAGGTTGATGTGACCGCCGTGACCAGCAAGCTGTGGGTTCACTTGGGTTTGGATAACGTATTCAACACGCTCTAGCAGCGTGGCATCATCCGACACTTTACGCATTTTCGCGTTTGGTGCTTTTAGGGTCAGCTGAGAACCCATTTTGTCAGTGACAAAGTCGATTTCCGCATCATCAAGAAACGGCAGACTAAGTTCATCGACGTAGGCCAAAAAGCCATTGAATTCGTATTTGGTGTCAGATGCTTCAATCGCATCTTGAGGGCAGTAAGACACGCCACACTCTGCGCTTTGCGTGCCTGGGTTAACCACGAATACGCGGATGTTTGTGCCTTCTGGTTGCTGCTCCAGCAGCTTAACGAAATGGCTTTGTGCACTTTCTGAAATAATAATGTGTGACACGGCTTCTTACCTGACTATTCCGATATGTTAATGACAGTTTACTCTGGTTTTTCTTTACTATCACCCCCAAAGCTGTGAGGTTACTTTTTTGTCACTTTGGTGGTGTTCGACAAAGGCAATAGACATCAATTTGCGTGACGCCTTGTTGACGCAATAACCGACACAGCTCGGCAATGGTTGCGCCAGTGGTGACCACATCATCAACCAGCGCAACGTGCTCGGGCAGTCTTCCTTTGCTAGAAAATGCCCCGCGAAGATTAGACAGGCGAGATTGTCGGCTTAATCCTTGCTGTTGGCGAGTCGCGCGGTTGCGTTTTAGGATGTCGGGCGCACATTGAACCGCTAACTGCTTGGCTAGTGCCCTTGCCAGCAGGGTGCTGTGATTAAAACCTCGCATGAGTCTGCGTCGCCAATGCATAGGAACAGGCAATAACAATGGCGCAGGGTTGTCGATTTCCTTGGCCAGCAATTTTCCGAGTGCAGGAGCCAGCCAATAGTGACCTTGGTATTTAAAGCGGTGCAGCAGTTTGTCATAAGGAAACGTATAACCGCCGACACAAATGAGCCTGTCCCAAGCGGGTGGGGAGTTCAGACAGCGTCCACAGCTTTCGGTGACATAGGGTGTTGGTAAGCCACAATGCAAACAGCGGGGTAGTCGAGGGAAAGTGTCATGACAGGTTTCGCACCATGGATAATGCCGATGCATCAGCGTGTGATGACAAAGCTGACAGCGAAGTGGCAGGGCGCGTAAGATAGTGCGAAACATCATAGTTTGTAGTTTGTAGTTTGTAGTTTGTAGTTTGTAGTTTGTAGCTTGATGGCTCGAAACGAATCGAATTTAGGCAGTGTAAATGACGACATCTCTTTACTGGCACACGGAAGGCCAGGGTTCCGATCTGATTCTCATTCACGGTTGGGGAATGAACAGTGCGGTATGGCAAAACATTCTCCCCGCTCTCACTCCTCACTATCGCGTGCATTGTGTTGACCTCCCCGGCTATGGCTTTAGCCAACCGACAGATGCTTTTTCTCTGCAAGAGATGGCACATTGCTTGCTTAATAATTCTCCACAGGAATCGATCTGGGCTGGATGGTCCTTGGGTGGCATGGTTGCCACGCAAGCAGCATTGATGGCCCCTGAACGAGTGAAAGGGTTAGTGACTATCGCGAGTTCACCTCGATTTGCTGCAGAACACGGATGGCGAGGGATTAAACCCGAGGTATTGCAAGCGTTTACCAAACAATTGGCGGGTGATTTTAAAACAACCGTTGAGCGATTTATGGCGCTGCAAGCAATGGGCAGTCCAACGGCACGACAAGATATCAAGTGGTTGAAGCAATCGGTGTTGTCACACCCTGCGCCGCAACCTGAGGCTCTAGAGGCTGGCCTTGGTATTCTTGCTGACGCTGATTTGAGACCGCACTTGCATGATATTTCAATGCCTTGGCTGAGAATGTACGGTCGGCTAGATGGCCTTGTGCCCGTTAAAGTGGCGCAAGAGCTGGATGTACTGGCTCCGCAATCGCAACGGCAAATTTTTGCCAATGCGTCGCATGCACCGTTTATCTCGGATCCCGCCCATTTTACGCAGGCGCTGCTGGCGTTTTGCGGACAATGTTTGCCGTCCTGTCAGAAAAAAGTGACGAAATAAAGTGAAATGCGGCTAAATTTTACACGTTAGTTGCCGATACTTTATACGTGTCACTTGCTATGGCATCAGGAGAGACCATAATGAATATAGGTAACGTTGGGCAATCTCAGTACGTTTACGCCAAACCTTCGCCAATGAATGCAGAGGCAAAGGCTAATCAGGCGCAAACGCCAGAGGGTGCAAATCAGTCTTATGCGCAAGTCGCTAAAGGTGTAACGGACGCGAAGACTGTCAACCAGGCAACGGAAACCGAAGGCAAAGTTCCCGCTTCATCTGACGTTGAAGCATTCACTTACGGGGCATTGGGCATGGACCACCCTGACGAAGTGAAAACCAATGATGATGGGGCTTATACCGCCGGACAAGTTTTATCTGCCATCGGCACGATAGGTGGCATTTTAGCTATCTTGGTATAGTTTCGCTGTAGAGATACAGTTTGCGCATGTCGCGGGTCAGCCCGCGGTTTGCCTAAGGCGATAGCCTTCGGTTGATGTTGGGAGACAACATTAGCATGAACATTTCGCCCGCAAACGTCAGCATCCCAGCTGTCGTCCCGTCAGTAAACCCGCCAACGGAGCAAGTTGCGCGGGACAATCGCGTGCGCGAAAAAATTGTCCCACCGCGCCAACCCACCGCCAACGCCCAAGAGCGTCCGGTAAGCCAAGAAGAGAAGCAACTTCGCAAGCCATCGTGGGATCCGTCTGAGCATCCTAACTACACCGATATTACTCAACAGTCTCGACAGTTTGATGGCGCACAGTTTGCTGCGCATGAAACGTTAAGCCAGCTTTCTTCAATGTTATCTAGCGGCAGCTATGTTCCCGCAAGTGAAAATGGTTATGCCATGAAGCTTAAGTTGCCCAAAGAAGTGCTGGACAAGATTGATCAGTTAAAAGACTCACAGCGCACAGGGGCGGTAGTTGCCATGCGCTATCAGCAATCGTCAGCGGCAAACCTTCCTTCTGAAGTGCTGATTGTGATTTAGCGGTGAGTAGACAGGTGCATTCGAGCTGGATGTGAAAGAGTGAGAATTTCCAGATAAAAAAACAGCGCCGATGGCGCTGTTTTTGGTTTCAGTCCCTGACTGACGAAATACGACGAGTCGTCGCGTCAAAGCCTGAGTCAACGAGATCTCTAGTTGCGTTTCGCCTTGGCAAAGGCATCGGCAAACGCGCCACCAAATGCGCCTTGATTGCCGCCGCGGTCATTGCGGCTGTTGCCACCTTGCTTACCGTTGCTGCCACGATCTGATTGGTTTGATGGGCGCGAATCACGGTTAGCTTTTTCGCGAGAAGGCGCTTTGTTATCTGCTCCCGGCTCGTCGGTCAGGCGCATCGTTAGGGCGATGCGTTTACGCTGAAGGTCAACGTCCATGACTTTTACTTTCACCACATCACCGGCTTTAACCACTTCACGTGGGTCAGAGATGAATTTGTCTGACAGCGCCGAGATATGCACTAAGCCGTCTTGGTGAACGCCGATATCCACAAAGGCACCGAATGCGGTCACGTTGGTGATAGAGCCTTCTAATACCATGCCTGGGATCAGATCTTTCACTTCGTTCACGCCTTCCGCGAACGTGGCGGTTTTAAACTCAGGTCGTGGGTCACGTCCCGGTTTAGCCAGTTCCAACAGAATGTCAGTGACCGTTGGAATACCAAAGGTATCGTCAGCGTACTCTGATGCCTTCAAGCTGCGCAGGAAGTCATGGTTGCCGATCATGGCATCCACCGCTTTACCTGTGTTGTCGGCAATGCGTTTCACCACAGGGTAGGCTTCAGGGTGAACCGACGAACCGTCCAGCGGGTTTTTGCCATGCATCACACGCAAGAAACCGGCACACTGCTCATACGCTTTAGGGCCTAGGCGCGGGACTTTCAGTAAGGTTTTACGGTCGCCAAAGCGGCCGTTCTCGTCGCGAAACGCCACGATATTCGCCGCCATGGTGGTAGAAAGGCCTGCGACACGGGTTAACAGCGCCGCAGAGGCACTATTCACATCAACGCCCACGGCGTTTACACAGTCTTCCACGACAGCGTCCAAACGTTTTGCCAGTTGGCTTTGGCTAACATCGTGCTGGTATTGGCCTACACCGATAGATTTCGGGTCGATTTTCACCAGTTCTGCCAGAGGGTCTTGCAAGCGACGTGCAATGGATACCGCGCCGCGCAGTGAGACATCTAGCCCCGGGAATTCTGTCGCTGCAAGTTCAGAGGCAGAGTAAACTGACGCGCCGGCTTCACTCACCATCACGGTTTGAATTTTTTGGC
This sequence comes from Enterovibrio calviensis DSM 14347, assembly GCF_000621165.1. Lineage (GTDB taxonomy): Bacteria > Pseudomonadota > Gammaproteobacteria > Enterobacterales > Vibrionaceae > Enterovibrio > Enterovibrio calviensis. The sequence continues at coordinate 91,858 of NZ_KK211219.1, forward strand.
CTGCGTCTTTAAGCATGCCAACCACAAACGCATCGGTTTCACGTGATGCTGTGCCGTTACCAATCGCAATCAAATCCACGTTGTGCTTTTTCACCAGCGCCATGACGACACGGGATGATTCGGCAATTTTGTTGTGTGGTGCGGTTGGGTAAATGGTGGCGGTATCAAGCAGCTTACCCGTGTTGTCCACGACAGCGACTTTACAGCCAGTGCGCAAACCTGGGTCGATGCCCAAGGTGCTACGAGGGCCTGCAGGTGCGGCCATTAAGAGATCTTTGAGGTTATCGGCAAACACTTTAATGGCATCGTTTTCGGCCATTTCGCGTAAGTTGCCCATCAGCTCGGTTTCCATGTGCATCAGAATTTTGATGCGCCACGCGAAACTCACCACTTGCTTGCGCCAGCGATCGGCCGCAGCAGTGCCAATGGTCACGCCAAAGTGATCGCAGATGATGTTTTCGCAATACGACCCTGTGGATTTGTCATCCTGACCGGGATCGGCATTGAGCGAGAGTTGAAGAATGCCTTCGTTGCGACCACGGAACATGGCCAATGCACGGTGAGACGGCACTTTGGTGAGGCGCTCATCATGCTCAAAGTAATCTTTAAATTTCGCGCCTTCGTTTTCTTTGCCTGCAATCACTCGTGCTTGAAGCTCGGCTTGCTGGTTCAAGTGGCGACGAATCTTATCAAGCAGCGCAGCGTCTTCGGCAAATTGCTCCATCAAGATGGCACGTCCACCATCAAGCACCGCTTTGGTGTCCGCGAAGCCTTTGTCGGCATCAATATAGCGAGCGGCTTCGGCGTCTGGATCCGTCTCTGGATGCTGCCATAGTTTTTGAGCCAATGGCTCAATGCCCGCTTCAATGGCGATCTGCCCTTTGGTGCGACGCTTTTGTTTGTACGGAAGATACAAATCTTCGAGGCGGTTTTTTGTGTCAGCGCTCAGGATGTCTCTTTTCAGTGTGTCACTGAGTTTGCCTTGCTCATCAATCGACTTCAGGATGACTTGGCGGCGGTCTTCAAGCTCACGCAAATAGCCAAGGCGAGATTCCAGATTACGCAATTGGGTGTCATCAAGGCCGTTAGTGACTTCTTTGCGGTAACGGGCAATAAACGGGACGGTGTTGCCATCATCGAGTAGGGTAACGGCGGCAATCACTTGCGCGTCATTGACGTTTAGCTCATTGGCAATTTGCTGATAAATTGACGAGGTCATGGTGTTCCTTTGAGAGTCACCGCCGCAACGGCAGTATTAAAGTTCGTCTTGTTGATAGCGGATGGCATTAACATACCAGACCTTGAGGCCTTCAGGGGTTGTCACTGAGGCTTCGTCATCGACTTCTTTTTTGATCAATGCGCGTGCCATTGGGCTATCAATGGAGATGTAGTCATTTCGGCCGTAAATTTCATCGGGGCCGACAATACGAAAGGTGAGTGTGTCGCCGTTATCATTTTCAATATCGACCCATGCACCGAAGAACACCTTGCCGTCTTGTTGTGGGTTATAATCGATGACGCGCAGTATTTCTAAGCGCTTGCGCAGGTAACGAACGCGGCGATCAATTTCACGTAGTATTCGTTTGTTGTACGTGTAATCCGCATTCTCTGAGCGATCGCCGAGGCTTGCCGCCCACGATACGATTTTGGTGATTTCTGGGCGTCGTTCTTTCCACAAGAAATCGAGCTCTGCTTTGAGCTTTTTGTAGCCTTCTCGGGTGACCAAATCGGTTTTTTTCATTGCTATGTCCGAGTATGTCATTCGTTTTCGGGAAGAGTTATAACCGCTTTGGCTTCATGATTAAAGCCAACTGGCCTTGCAACGTTAAGCTATCCCGCGAAATGATGGCTGGAAAACGAGTAGAGGCGGTTACAACTGGTAACAGTTTTTCTCCCCGAAGGGCTTCACCTTGATGTTTCATAAACAGGTCAGACGATACAATCAAAGTCGTAAACACCTTCAAGAATAGAAAGAAAGGTAGGTCATGCAAGATAATCATAAAATCCTAGTGGTAGATGACGATATGCGTTTGCGCTCTCTGCTTGAGCGTTATTTGTCAGAGCAAGGTTTTCAGGTTCGTAGCGTGGCGAATGCCGAGCAGATGGACCGCTTACTTTCTCGAGAGAATTTCCACCTGATGGTGTTGGATTTGATGTTGCCGGGTGAAGATGGTTTGTCCATTTGTCGCCGCCTTCGTCAGGCGAACAACACATTGCCTATCCTGATGCTAACCGCAAAAGGTGATGAGATTGACCGCATTGTGGGATTGGAAGTGGGCGCAGATGACTATCTGCCAAAACCATTCAACCCGCGTGAATTGCTAGCACGTATCCGTGCTGTGTTGCGTCGCCAAGTCGTTGAAGCACCGGGCGCACCGTCTAGTGAAGAAAAAGTGGTTCAGTTCGGTCAGTTCCGTTTGAACCTTGGTACACGTGAAATGTTCCGCAACGATCAGCCATTGACGCTGACATCCGGTGAGTTTGCCGTACTAAAAGCGCTGGTGACTAACGCTCGTGAACCTATGTCTCGCGATAAGTTGATGAACATGGCGCGTGGCCGTGAGTATTCCGCCATGGAACGTTCGATTGACGTGCAAATTTCACGACTTCGCCGCATGGTGGAAGAAGACCCAAGCAAACCGCGCTACATTCAGACCGTGTGGGGATTGGGTTACGTGTTCGTTCCGGACGGAGAAGCGTAAATAATGCGCTTTTCTCCACGCAGTAACTTTGCTCGTACACTCGTGGTAATGGCTGGCCTTCTTATCGCCAGCCAGATCTTCTCTTATCTCACCATCCTCAATTACGCCCTCCTGCCGAGTATCAAGCAGTTCAATAAAATCCTCGCCCATGAAATTCAGGTCATGCTGAATGAGGACATGACGCTGTCTGATGGCAAGGTTTACCACCTCGACGAAGAGCTGCGCCGTCAGTTGCTCGAAAAACTGGGTGTGACCATGCATGACGAATCTGAACCCGTCATGATGGACGAGTTCGAGAATGCGGCGACGGTGGATTACCTCAGTACGGACATGTCGGAGAAACTGAGTGCGCCGACAGAAGCGCGGATCAGTTTAGAGTCGAAGAACTATGTGCTTTGGCTAGATAGCACGGCGTTCCCTGGCTATGTCATGCGTATTCCGCTCTCCGAATTACATCAAGATGATTTCCAGCCACTGTTTTTCTATTCCATGTTTATTGCCTTGCTGGTGATAGGTGGCGGTTGGGTGTTTATTAAGGTGCAAAACCGTCCATTGGCTGCGTTGGAAAAGGCGGCGTTGGAAGTGGGTAACGGGAAGTTCCCGCCACCATTGCCAGAGCGTGGTGCGTCCGATATTCGTGCCGTGACCAAATCGTTCAACCAGATGAGCGAAGGTATTCGTAAGCTGGAAGAAGACCGCGCCCTGCTGATGGCAGGCGTGAGTCATGATTTACGCACACCACTAACTCGAATTCGTTTGGCGACAGAAATGATGTCACCGGCGGATGAATACCTCGCTGACAGCATGATCAAAGACACGGAAGAGTGTAACGAGATCATCAATCAATTCATGGATTATCTCCGCTCAGTGCAGCTACAAGATATGACGGCGATTGATTTGAATACCCTGGTTGATGATGTCTCGGTCGCCGATGGCGCAACGGGTCATGATCTCGAAGTGAGCAAAGGCGAGCTGGTGGGTAAGCTAGAGGCGAACGAAGTGGCTATCCGCCGCGCAGTGACCAATTTGGTGGTAAATGCTGTGCGCTATGGCGGCGGCTGGGTGCGTATCGCGACGGGCAGCAGTGCTGATCGTCGTCATCAGTGGATCACGGTCGAAGACAATGGGCCCGGTATTGCGCCTGACCAGGTGGAAACGGTGCTGCAACCCTTTACGCGAGGCGATACTGCTCGCGGTAGTGAAGGCACTGGACTTGGGCTGGCTATCGTGAAACGCATTGTGGAACAACACAATGGCACCTTGAAACTGATGCAGCGTTCACAAGGTGGATTGCGCGCTCAGATTGTTTTGCCTGTGGCCAGAAATAAAGGTTCTCGTAGCGCAACGCGTTAACTGACCCGTTTATTTTTAGCCTTATCAAAGACGCAGAGCGGATACCGTTCTGCGTTTTTTTGTGGGCGACAACTGCCCTAACAACAAATTTTGTGCATTTTTATCGTCTCATTTATGAGTCATCTGCTACAACTGTAATAGAGTGCCAATACAGCAGGGATGAAAAATGCACATTGTCATCGACCCGCAGGATCCATCACCAAAGTTCCGTCAATTGATGACGCAGATCCAGCGTCAAATTGTGGCGGGAACCTTAAAGCCGGGACAAAAACTGACGTCTGTCAGGAAGTTAGCCGCTGAGCTAAATATCAACCCAATGACCATTTCTCGTTGTTATCAGAACATGGAAGAGCTGGGTTGGCTTGAGCGTAAGCGCGGCGTGGGTATGTTAGTGGCTCGTGATGGCCTGAATGCGCGCATGGAAGACAGATTTGGCTTCATTGAACCGTCATTGAAAAGCTTGCTGATGGATGCGCGTGAAGTCGGGTACAGCAAATCTGAAGTGATGGCGCTGGTGATGCAGTATTGGGAAGAAGAATAGCCGTATCGCGGTGACGCAAACAGCGAGCATTGAAAAAGCTTCCTCAACACTCGCTGTTCGACAATGCGTGGTATGACCTACGCATTGCTGTATTTATCTTTGTTGCCTAGCCAGCGCGTAATGATCGCCTTGGCATTGTCAGGGTAATTTTGATGCAGATACAGCGACAGCTTCTGCACTTCAGGGATCAGCTTCTGGTCGCGCACCAAATCCGCAATCTTAAACTCCGCTAAGCCCGTTTGCTTCGTCCCTAGCAGCTCTCCCGGCCCACGAATTTCCAAGTCTCGCTGCGCAATGACAAAGCCATCGCTGCTTTCTCGTAGTACGCCTAAGCGTTTGGTCGCCGTTTTTGACAGCGGGGCATGGTAGAGCAGCACACAATGGCTCGCGACTTCGCCTCGGCCTACGCGTCCACGTAGCTGGTGCAATTGCGCCAAGCCCAGACGCTCAGGGTTCTCGATGATCATTAAGCTGGCGTTTGGCACATCGACGCCGACTTCAATCACGGTCGTGGCTACAAGCAGGTGAAGCTCGCCGTCTTTGAAGGCTTTCATCACGGCTTGTTTTTCTGCCGCTTTCATTCGTCCGTGGACTAAGCCGATGTTGAGATCGGGCAGGGCGCGTGACAAATCGTCTGCGGTATCGGCCGCCGCTTGGGCTTCCAACACTTCAGATTCATCAATTAGAGTACACACCCAATAGGCCTGACGACCTTCTTCGATACAGGCCGCATGCACACGGTTCACAATATCAATGCGGCGGGTATCGGGCACAGCAACGGTTTGAATTGGTGTTCGACCTGGTGGCAGTTCATCGATAATGGAAGTGTCTAAATCGGCGTAAGCCGTCATAGCGAGCGTGCGCGGAATAGGCGTTGCCGTCATGATCAGCTGATGCGGGTGAATGCCCTGTTTCATGCCTTTTTCGCGCAGTTCTAGCCGCTGATGTACGCCAAATCGGTGCTGTTCGTCGATGATAACCAAGGCCAACTGAGCAAACTCAACGTGTTTTTGGAATAGTGCATGGGTACCGACCACCATTTTGGCCTCGCCGCTGGCAATCTTAGTCAGCTCTGCTTCTTTGGCTTTTCCTGTCAGCTTTCCGGCTAACCAGCCAACCGAAATCCCCAAAGGTTCAAGCCAATTGGCAAAGTTAATGGCGTGCTGTTCAGCCAATAGCTCAGTTGGTGCCATGAGTGCCACTTGGTAGCCTTGTTCAATGGCTTGTAACGCCGCAAGGGCGGCAACCAAGGTTTTGCCTGAACCCACATCGCCTTGTACTAAGCGCATCATTGGCTTGGTCAGCCCCATGTCGCGTTCGATGTCAGCGACAACGCGTGACTGCGCGCCTGTAGGAGTAAAGGGTAACGAAGCCAGCAGTTTGGCGGTTAAATCCACAGAAGGCGGCAGTGAAAACGTTGGATCTTGTTGTAGCTTGCTGCGTACCGCCAGCATGGATAAATTCTGCGCCAACAACTCTTCGATGATCAGTCGCTTTTGAGCGGGATGTTCGCCGTTTTCCAGCGAATCGACAGAAATATCGGGCGTGGGGCGGTGCAGGGTGATCAGCGCATCTTTCAGGGTGATTTGTCGATCGTACAGCCCTTCAGGCAGCAGTTCTTGCACGGCAGCGCCTTCGAGCAACGCGAGCGCCTGATCGGTGAGGTTTCGCAGCGTTAACTGGCGAAGCCCTTCTGTGGTGGGATAAACCGGCGTGAGGGTTTCTTCCAGTGATAGCTCAGTGGGCTCCGAGAATACCTTGTAGTCAGGGTGAATAATCTCAAGGCCGCCTTGTCCGCGTTTGATTTCACCATAGGCTTTCACGCGTTTACCGGCTTCCAAGCTGTTCTTCATTGCCGCGTTGAAGTTGAAAAAGCGCAAGGTGAGTGAGCCGTTGCCGTCGGTGATTTTAACCGTCAGCATGCGGCGGCGACCAAAGGAGATATTACTGTTCACCACTTCGCCTTCTACCGTGGCGTGCTGCCCCGGCATTAAGCTCATGATCGGCCAGACTCGCGTACGGTCTTCGTAGCGATAAGGGAGATGAAATAGCAGGTCTTGAACGGTAAAAAGGCCGATTTTCTCGAGCTTTTCCGCCATCTTTCCACCGACACCTGTCAGCGCGGTGACGGGAACTGCATCTAACATTGAAGCGCGCATGGCGGTTTCATCTCTCCTAAATAGTGATTGGTTTGGTCTTATTTGGCGGCCTGCATATGCGCCCACCACGCAGTATCAGCAACAATCTGACCTTGGTCATCTAGCGCAGGATACGGCAGACCTTTGCGTTTGGCGACTCTTGCCAGCACAGGGTGTCCGCGTTCGAAGATAATTCGATCAACTTCGTCTTGCGGGATCAGTGTGTGCGAGCGTTGGTACATGCCAGCATTCTGTCGTTGGCGCTGTGCTTCATACAAAATCAGGGCGCTAGCGACGGAAACATTGAGTGACTGTACCATACCAATCATGGGAATGATGATGTCCTGATCTGCCAATTCAAGGGCTTGCTTGCTGATCCCGGTTTTTTCCTGACCCATCACAATCGCCGTCGGCTTGGTGTAATCAATCTCACGGAAATCGACGGCAGTATCAGACAGGTTGGTCACTAAGATCTGCATGCCTTTGGCTTTCATTGCGGCAAAGGCGTCAGGCGTGTTGTCGTGCGTGACAACATCAACCCAGTTACGCGCTCCTGCGGACGTGCCGCCTAAGGTGCGCATTTTGCTGTTCTTCGGCCAAACCGCATGCACTTGATGGACGCCAACGGCATCAGCGGTGCGGATAATGGCGGAAATGTTATTGGGTTTGTGGACTTCTTCCATGCAGACCGTTAAGTCGGGCTGACGGGTGGCCAGCACGTCATGAATACGTGCAAAACGTTCTGGAGTCATTTTGTTCTCGTCTATAAAAACGCCCGCGAATGGCGGGCGTTGTTGTTTGTTGCCTGAGCATTGCTGATATTGCTGGCCACGCAGTGTGCCCAATCAGTTTTTCTGACGGCTAACCTTAACCACTTTTGGCATCACGCGTAAGCGACGCATGATATTGGCCAGATGCACACGGTTTTTGGTCGTGAGCTTCACGTAAATCGTATACAAGCGTCCATCACGTTCTTCAGTCGACAAGCCTTGAATGTTTGAGCCTGTCGCAGCAATGGCGTTGGTCAAATCGGCCAATGCGCCTTGGTGATTGTGCATATCAATACGCAAACCCGTCACGAAGTCTTGGTCAATATCGGCACCCCATTCGACAGACATGTACTTGTCTGGTTCTTGGCTGTAGCCGCGGATATTGGCACATTCTTCACGGTGGATAACCAACCCTTTACCCGGGCTGACGTGACCGACAATGTGGTCGCCTGGGATAGGGCGACAGCAGTTCGCGTAAGTTAGAAGGATTCCTTCTGCACCGCGGATCGGCAGGCAACCGCCTTGCTCTTCTAAGCTGTCAGCATCACCCAGTAGGCGTTTTGCTATCACCACGCTCATTAGCTCGCCAGAACCGATATCGGCCAACAAATCTTCTACGGTCTCGAGTTTGAGGTCGAGCAAGACTTTGTTGATGTTCTCTGGGTCCATATCCTGAAGATTGAAATCTCCTAGGGCATGGTTGAGCAAACGGCGACCAAGGATCAGAGATTCTTCGCGGCGCTTGGTTTTGAGTACCTGACGGATCTTGGTACGAGCACGCGATGTCACGACATAGTTAAGCCATGCTGCATTTGGACGTGCGCCCGGTGCAGTAATGATCTCGATGGTTTGGCCATTTTTCAATGGTTGGCTCAGCGGGTAGGAGTTGCGATTAACACGCGCACCTACACAGGAGTTACCCACATCGGTATGTACGGCGTAGGCGAAATCGACCGCTGTTGCGCCAACAGGCAATTCGACGATACGGCCTTTTGGCGTAAACACGAATAGCTCGTCAGGGAACAAGTCAGATTTCACGCTTTCGATAAATTCGAACGAGCTACCTGCGCTTTGTTGAAGCTCAAGCAGGCTTTGCATCCAACGTTGTGCGCGAACTTGAGCGGTAGTTCCGCCTTGAATACGCTCAGCGCCATCTTTGTAAGCCCAGTGCGCAGCAACACCTTTGTCTGCCATCTGATCCATGTCTTCGGTGCGGATTTGCACTTCAATCGGCACACCGTGTGGACCAATCATTGACGTATGCAAAGACTGATAGCCATTTGCTTTTGGTACGGCAATGTAGTCTTTCATGCGGCCAGGACGAGGTTTGTACAAATTGTGCATTTGGCCGAGCACGCGATAACAGGTATCGAGGTCATCAACGATCACACGGAATGCGTACAAATCCATGATGGTGTGAAAGCGCTGCTCTTTGTTCTTCATCTTGTTGTAGATGGAGTACAGGTTCTTCTCGCGCCCTAATACCTTCGCGTTCATGCCGGCATCGCTAAGACGACCTTCAATCTCTGCGTGGATTTTCTGGATCATCTCTTTGCGATTACCGCGGGCTTGAACGACCACTTCCTTCAACACGCGATAGCGGTTGGGGTAGAGCGCTTCAAAGCCAAGCTCTTCCAGTTCCACTTTAATGTTGTGGATACCGAGGCGGTGGGCAAGTGGCGAGAATATTTCGAGGGTTTCGCGAGCAATGCGGCGACGTTTATCGGGGCGAAGTGCACCGAGTGTGCGCATATTGTGAGTGCGGTCGGCCAGTTTGATCAGAATAACGCGTATATCATGGGCCATCGCCATGATCATTTTGCGGAAGTTTTCCGCTTGCGCTTCTTTACGGTCGCGAAACTTGAGCTTGTCGAGTTTCGACACACCATCAACCAAGTCGGCGACGGTATCACCAAATCGTTGCTGCAGGTCTTCTTTGGTGACTTCAGTGTCTTCGATCACGTCATGCAGCAAGGCTGCCATTAAGGTTTCGTGGTCGAGACGCATCTCCGCAAGAATACGAGCAACGGCAATTGGGTGAATAATGTATGGTTCGCCGCTTGAACGGCTTTGCCCTTCGTGGGCGTCACGCGCCACCAAATACGCTTGCCGGAGTGCCTCTAAGTGCGGCTCCGGCAAGTATTGTGCGGCGACTTCTTTCAGGCTATCGAAGAGATACAATCTGCCTGTTTCCCTGAAGTTAGATTAGCGGAGTGAGCCTGTGATGGTGCTTACAGCAGCCATCTCAGCCGCTTCTTGCTCTTGCTGCTCTTGGCGCTCACGAGTGTCTAGCACTTCTTTCGTGATCAGGCCTTCTTCGATTTCACGAAGAGCGATAACGGTGTACTTATCGTTCTCTTCTTGAACTAGTGCATCTTTGCCACCAGTTTGCATTTGGCGTGCGCGACGAGCTGCTACCAATACTAGATCGAAACGGTTGCCAATTTTTTCAACAGCGTCTTGAACGGTTACGCGTGCCATGAAGAACTCCAGTAAGTAATAAAATCAAAATGACCGAAAATTATACAAAAGCGTTGACTATTGTGCCAGCAATCTGTCGAGCATGTCGTGATATTTGCTGGCTTGCTTGTCTTGCTTCATACGCTCGGCACGTAGAATGGCTTTAAGATCCATCAAAGCCAGATCAAAATCGTCATTCACTATAACGTAATCGTATTCGTTAAAGTGGGAGATTTCCGAACAGGCCTCTTCCATGCGCTTCGCGATGACCTCATCAGAATCCTGACCACGGGCATTCAAACGGCGTTCTAGTTCTTCACGACTTGGTGGAAGAATAAAGATGCTTTGCGCCAGCGGCATTTTTTCACGAATTTGCTGAGCACCCTGCCAGTCAATATCAAGAAAAATGTCGATGCCTTTTGCCAGCATGTCTTCGATCCAAATACGTGATGTACCGTAATAGTTACCGAATACTTCCGCATGTTCCAAAAACGCGTCTTGTTCGATCAGTGCTTTGAACTCGTCAACCGGCACGAAATGATAGTGAACGCCGTCTTCTTCACCCGGACGAGTTGCACGGGTGGTGTGGGAAACGGACACTTTGATGTCGTAACGAGGGTTGTCTTTCAACAGCGCCGAAATCAGGCTTGATTTTCCGGCACCACTTGGCGCTGAAACGATGTAAAGCGTACCTTGGCTCATGGTTTTGATCACTGTGAGGTTAAAGGGCGCGCAGAGTACCACGGACTGCGCAAAAATTGAATTCTCTGTTTAGGATAACCCATCAGAATAAAAAAAAGCCCAGCAAGTGGGCTGGGCAATGCAATATTGAGTCGTGATCACTCAATATTTTGGATCTGCTCGCGCATTTGTTCGATAAGAACTTTCAACTCAACGCCAGATGCGGTGGTTTCAGTGCTGATAGATTTTGACGCTAGTGTGTTCGACTCGCGGTTAAATTCTTGCATCATGAAATCCAAACGTCGGCCACATGCACCGCCTTTTTTCAGGATTTTATTGGCTTCTGATACATGAGAGTCAAGGCGATCAAGTTCTTCAGCAACGTCAGATTTTTGTGCCAGCAGAATGATTTCTTGCTCAACGCGATTCGCGTCTAGCTCAATCTTGGCTTCTTCTAATTTGGTGATAAGACGCTCGCGCTGCCAATTAAGAATTTCAGGCATCTTCGCGCGCACTTTCACAACTTCTGCTGCAATCCCATCAAGACGCTGTTCGATCAGTGCCTTCATGTTTGCGCCTTCGCTTGCGCGAGCGGCAATGAAATCATCAACGGCTTCATCAAAGCCACTCATTAGGGCTTTGTTGATCACGTCCATATCTTGTTCAGGTGTTTCCATTACGCCCGGCCATTGCAGGACTTGGAAAGGACCGATATTGCCTTCGCCTGAGGTCTCTTTGACCCACTTGGCGGCGTGAATAACCTGTTTCGCCAACTCTTCGTTGATTTTCAACTCGGTGTTTGCAGAAGCATTGGCTTCAAAGCGCAGGTTACATTCGACTTTGCCGCGAGCAAGGCGCTGGCGGAAACGTTCACGAATGATTGGTTCAAGGCCACGGAACTGCTCTGGCATGCGGATGTAAGTTTCTAGGTAACGTTGGTTTACCGAACGGATTTCCCAAACGGCTGTGCCCCATGTGCCTTTTACTTCGCGGCGGGCGTAGGCAGTCATACTGTGGATCATTGATATTCACTCATTTATCGATGTTGCTCTGATTATACGCAGTTGTGCGCCTTCTTGTTAGTCTGTTCTTATCAACCATGAGAACGGATGTTGAAGAAAAAAGCGCCGGAGCTAGGTTTGTGTTAGCGCGACTTAGGTGAAGTCGCTATAATCGCTGGTTAACGAAATTCAGTCGCGCTTACACGACGACAGCACAGCTACAGCACAATTAAAGGTGGAACAATATGCGTCCTAGCGGAAGAGAAGTTGGTCAAATTCGTCCAGTTACCATGACACGTCATTTTACCGCACATGCGGAAGGCTCTGTTCTGGTGGAGTTTGGCGACACGAAAGTTATCTGTACCGCGACCGTTGAAGAAGGCGTGCCACGTTTTCTTAAAGGTAAAGGCCAAGGTTGGATCACTGCTGAGTACGGCATGTTGCCACGTGCGACCCACACCCGTAACCGTCGTGAAGCGGCGAACGGTAAGCAAGGCGGTCGTACTATGGAAATCCAGCGTCTGATCGCACGTAGCCTTCGCGCTGCAGTGAACCTCGATCAACTGGGTGATTTCACGATTACCGTTGACTGTGACGTTATCCAAGCGGACGGCGGCACACGTACTGCGTCTATTTCAGGTGCAAGCGTGGCAATGGCTGATGCGCTGAATAAGCTGGTTGCTGAAGGCAAACTGAAAGCAAACCCAATGAAAGGTCACGTTGCTGCTGTGTCTGTGGGTATCTTCGAAGGTTCGCCAATTTGCGACCTTGAGTATGTTGAAGATTCTGCCGCTGAAACCGACATGAACGTGGTTATGCTGGAAGATGGCCGCATGATTGAAGTGCAGGGCACGGCAGAAGGTGAACCGTTCACCGCTGACGAATTGAATGCGATGTTGGCTCTGGCCAATAAGGGCATTGAAGACATCATCGTTATTCAGAAAGCATCGTTAATTGATTGATGAAAGAGCGGCTTCTATTGGAGCCGCTTTTTTTTAACCAAAATACACAAGTAACGGCCAGAAAGCCGAAGAGTGAGTCAGGAGAGAAAATGAAAGCCTATCAGCGTCAGTTCATCGAGTTTGCATTGGAAAAACAAGTTTTGAAATTCGGTGAGTTCACCCTGAAGTCAGGTCGTAAGAGCCCATACTTCTTTAATGCAGGCCTATTTAACACGGGTCGTGATTTGGCGCGTCTTGGTCGTTTCTATGCAGAAGCGCTCGTGGATGCGAACATTGATTACGATTTGCTGTTTGGCCCAGCTTACAAAGGTATTCCTATTGCGACCACGACGGCGGTTGCGTTGGCTGAGCACCATGATATCGACACGCCATATTGCTTCAACCGTAAAGAAGCGAAAACGCATGGCGAAGGCGGCAACCTAGTCGGTAGCGCGCTTGAAGGTCGTGTAATGCTGGTTGATGATGTGATCACCGCAGGTACGGCGATTCGTGAATCGATGGAAATCATTCAAGCGAACGGCGCAGATTTAGCGGGCGTATTGGTGGCGATTGATCGCCAAGAGCGCGGCAAAGGCGAGCTATCAGCGATTCAAGAAGTTGAACGCGACTTTGGCTGTAAAGTGGTGTCTATCGTTAGCTTGGGCGACTTGGTGACTTACCTTGAAGAGCAAGGCGGTAACCCAGAACATCTAGCAGCAGTAAAAGCTTACCGTGCTGAATACGGCATCTGATTTATCGATGTTGTAAAAACACAAACACGTAAAATCGAAAAAGGCTGCATGATGCAGCCTTTTTTAATACTTTTCGTGACATGTTTAGTCTAGTTGTGCGCTCAATAGCAGCCAGTACTGATCAAAGTCAGCCGTTGGCGGGTACTTGAAGCTGGAGCGAACAAAGCGGTTTAAGCTACCTTCAACTTGCCCCAATAACTGAGCGGCAAGAACCGACTCTTCAACCGGAAAACCTTTCCCTTCACGAAGGCGACGCTCGCGAAGTATCTGGCGCAATTGGCTTTCTATTTTCTCAAACAGCTGATTGATGCGGCCTTGCAGACGATCTTGTTCGAACATGAGTGCATGGCCGGTCATGATTCGGGTTAAGCCTGGGTTACGCTCACCAAATACCAATAACAGTTGCAGTGTCAGGCGAAGACGCGTCAGCGTGTCTTTCTCTTCGCTTTGAATTCGGTTGATACGGGTGATGAGAGATTCTTCAATGAATTCGATCAACCCTTCGAACATGCGCGCTTTACTTGGGAAGTGGCGATATAGCGCGGCTTCCGACACACCAACTTGAGCCGCAAGTTTGGCGGTAGTGATCCGTTGACTGCCCTGATTAGACTCCAGCATATGAGCGAGAGCCTGAAGAATTTCTTCGCGGCGGTTTTGCTTTTTTTGGACAGCCATGAATAGATGTTTCCTTTGTTGTTATCGGGGTCTCGGACCCAAAATCTCGGCTGAAGGGTCTCTATTTTAACGGCGCGCCATCTGTATTAAAAGGATAATGCACCTTTGGGGTTATCGACGCACATAAGAATGTTAGAAAGCGTGAATAAGACGTTAAAAACGCCGCAGATTGGCGGCGTATCTACACATTACACACTGAAATTGCTGCTATTTTGTACCAGAGTGTCCAAAACCACCGGCACCACGCTCTGTGGCATCAAAATCTTCAACAATATTAAATTCCGCTTGAACAACAGGTACAAATACCAGTTGCGCAATACGCTCGCCTGGTTCGATGGTGAACGTGGTGTTGCCACGGTTCCAACAAGAAACCATCAGCTGACCTTGGTAATCCGAGTCGATAAGACCGACCAAGTTGCCCAATACGATGCCGTGTTTATGGCCTAAACCTGAACGCGGCAAAATGGTAGCAGCCAGTGATGGATCGGCGATATGAATCGCTAGACCGGTTGGCAGCAGTTCGGTTTGACCCGGCTCTAGTGTTACTGGTGCATCAAGAATTGCACGTAAGTCCAACCCAGCAGAACCTTCAGTGGCATAAGCGGGAAGTGGGAATTCACTGCCGACACGTGGGTCGAGAATTTTTAGGTCAATTTTTTTCATCTGGTTTTCCACCGGTTGTTATCCACTGAATGTTATTTGCTGGCTTTAAATAGGGTAGTGATTTCGCTGACCAATTGGTTGCCAATGTCAGCCTTGCTGGCGAGCGGCAAAGGCTTATCACCGTTTGGCCAATAAAGGTGTAATGCGTTTTGATCGCTATTGAACCCTTGGCCTTCGCGAGACACATCGTTGGCGCAAATCAGATCAAGATTCTTCTTGGCCAATTTACCGCGAGCATATTGTTCCACATCTTGGGTTTCTGCCGCAAAGCCCACGGTGAAAGGTCGCTGCTGAGTCATGGCTGCCACTGAGGCAACGATGTCAGGGTTTTTCACCAAGGAGATGTTCATTTCATCATGACCATCTTGCTTCTTCATTTTTTGCTCTGCGGCTTGAGCGGGTCTGAAATCCGCTACAGCGGCACACGCAATGAATATTTGATGCGAGCTGGCATGTTGCTGAACGGCGTCATACATATCGTCTGCACTAAGTACATCGACACGAGAGACGTTAGCAGGCGTTGGCAGATTCACTGGGCCACTAATCAGTGTCACGTTTGCGCCGCGCTTAGCAGCGGCTTGTGCGATGGCATAACCCATTTTTCCGGAGCTGTGATTGCTCAGGTAACGAACTGGGTCAATGGCTTCACGTGTTGGCCCTGCGGTAATCAAAAAAGACGTACCCGCAAGGTCACCTTCTGAGAAATGCTCTTCAGCCAATGCCACCAATTGAAGCGGTTCTAGCATTCTGCCTGGGCCAACATCGCCACACGCTTGCTCGCCGCTTGCAGGGCCCCAAATCGGATAGCCGCGGCGTTGAAGCGTCGCGAGGTTTTCTTGGGTGGCGACAGCGCGATACATCTGCTGGTTCATTGCCGGCGCAATGGCAACGGTCGCATCAGTAGCAAGGCAAAGTGTGGTGAGCAGATCGTTACCCATTCCTGCGGTAACACGCGCGATTAAATCGGCAGTCGCGGGGGCAAGGATGACGAGGTCAGCCCACTTGGCGATTTCGATGTGTCCCATTGACGCTTCTGCAGCGGGGTCGAGCAGGCTATCTGCCACTGGATGACCAGAGACGGCTTGCATGGTGAGAGGGGTGATAAATTCTTTTGCTGCGTGCGTCATGACAACACGGACATCTGCACCTCGTTCGATAAGACGGCGAGTGAGATCTGCACATTTATAAGCGGCAATACCACCGCCTATGCCCAACACGATGCGTTTTCCTGTTAGGGATTGGGTAATTTTCTGAACCATAACCAAGTAAGCCTACGAAGTAATTAAGAGAAAGATAACATAAAAGACCGCCTAATCACGCGTTGGACTCAGAGGATTGTGAAAGCAGAGGTACCACAAATTGAAATGTAATAAAGAAGCTACTCATAAAACGTCTTACTCGCCTAAATCGCATGCTGAGATGTGAACGGTTGCTTAAACATGCGTCTACGATAAGGCTGCCTTTTTTATTATGAGGCTTCGTCATGTCACTGAAGGATTTGCCGCCAGATTGCCGTCCGAGAGAAAAATTATTGGCCCACGGGCCTGAATCATTAACGAACGCGGAATTGTTGGCTATTTTTCTTCGTACGGGCGTGTCAGGCATGAATGCGATAGAACTGGCAGGTTATCTTCTGGAGGATTTTGGGTCTCTGCGGAAGTTGATGCAGTCAGATTTAGCGCAATTTAGCCAAAGAAAAGGGTTGGGATCGGCAAAATACGCACAAATGCAGGCGGTTTTGGAGCTGAGCAAGCGACATTTTAAAGAAATTATGTTTTATGAAGATGCGCTAACCAGCCCCTCCCACACGGCGAGATATCTGTCCGCTCAACTGCGCGATAGACCCCGAGAAGCCTTTCTCGTCCTGTATTTAGATAACCAAAACCGACCTATTTTAGATGAGATCCTTTTCGAAGGAACTATCAACGCTGCAGGGGTCTATCCAAGAGAAGTTGTGCGTCGTGCGTTGGAAGTGCATGCAAATGCGGTGATTTTGGCTCATAATCACCCATCTGGTATTGCCGAACCAAGTCCTGCCGACCGTCATATAACATCACGCATTGCGGATGCATTGTCGTTAGTAGATATCAGGCTGCTCGATCACATGGTGATTGGCGATGGAGAGGTTGTCTCCTTCGCTGAACGTGGCTGGATATAAGCTTTTCAGGTAAAAGCTGCTAAAAAACGATCAAATAAATGACAAAAGGATCTGCTCGGGACTTGAGCAATGCAAATACAGTTAGTATAATGCGCCACCTTTGATAGCCTTGACCTAGAGCCTGACCTTGTTTGCAGGACTGGTGGACAAGGTTGATATCGAGCTGAAACGATTTGGAGAGACATTCATGTCACGAGTATGCCAAGTAACTGGCAAGCGTCCTGTAACGGGTAACAACCGTTCGCACGCACGTAACGCCACCAAGCGTCGTTTTCTGCCGAACCTGCAAACTCATCGTTTCTGGGTAGAAAGCGAAAACCGCTTCGTTAAACTGCGTCTAACCCCTAAAGGTATGCGCATCATCGACAAGAAAGGCATTGATGCTGTTCTTACAGACATCCGCGCCCGTGGTGAGAACGTTTAAGAGGATTTAAAGAATGGCTAAAGGCATTCGTGAGAAGATCCGTCTAGTATCATCTGCTGGTACAGGCCACTTCTACACAACTGATAAAAACAAACGTAACATGCCGGGCAAATTTGAGATCAAGAAATTTGATCCAGTTGTTCGTCAACACGTTATGTACAAAGAAGCTAAAATCAAGTAATTGGTTTTTTGCTTTGCTAAAAAAAACTCAGCTTAGGCTGGGTTTTTTTATGCCTGTAATTTGAGATATGCATTCGTACACATTCAAATAACCCTTGCTCTGGTGGTATTTGAAGTCGAGCACCGTCAGGTTGCTTGGGTATAGTTCTGTAAATCAGTCACTTCCAGATATACACTTTAGTCATGTCCAATGGCTGAGAGCGCACTATGGCAAGACCATCCCGTCGTACCTTTAACAATTTCCTTATCATCGGCATCCTTCTGTTTTTTGTGATGATGCACTTGCCTGAATATATCCGCGCAAAACTTGCGGAAGGTGAGCAAAGCCAGCACGTTGAACAGGTGCTGCCCGAAGGTGTGATTGCTTTGATGCCGGATGATGTGTCAGCGCTAGCACTCAAATTCCCGACGTTTACGCTAACCAATGGCACTCCTTGGCAAACTGATAAGCGATTGGATGTCTCAGCCACTGAGTTGGCCAATCGTTGGTTGAACCTATCTGGTACGGAAATCGATACCGAGACCTATAACAAACTCAAGCCAAGCTTACGCTCGCTCGCCACCTTGGTGGTGGAACGCGGTCAGGGCGTTGAGCCTTTGCGCTTAACCTATTACCAACTTCCTCAATTTTGGCTCATCCAAAACTGGGAAAACCGTTGGCTTGCTGTGTCGGTTGATCAACACTACCTGTTCCCATTCGACAGCCAGAATCAATAACATGCCAGAATTACCGGAAGTTGAAGTTAGCCGCATGGGGATAAGGCCGCATGCGGAAGGTCAAACGGTCACCAAGATTGAAGTGCGACAGCCTAAGTTACGCTGGCTAGTGCCGGAAGAGTTGCATGACATGGAAGGTCAGGTGATTCGTAGCGTTTCGCGTCGCGCTAAATACCTTATTTTGGAAACGGATGTGGGCTATGCCTTGGTGCATTTGGGTATGTCGGGCAGCTTGCGTGTGATTCCTGAAGGGTTGCCGCCAGCAAAACATGATCATGTCGATTTGCATTTAGGGTCAGGCGAGATGATTCGCTATAACGATCCGCGTCGATTTGGTGCTTGGCTCTGGCAGCCAAATGATGGTTCCGACCATCCCGTGTTGGGCAAGTTAGGGCCTGAGCCGTTAACCGATGATTTCACGGGTGAATATTTGTTTGAGCGAAGCCGAAACAAGCGCACGCCTATTAAACAATTCATCATGGATAACGCAGTGGTAGTGGGTGTGGGCAACATTTACGCCAATGAATCACTGTTCATGTCTCGCATTCACCCACAACGCCAAGCCGGTCAGCTAAACCTAGAAGAAGCGAATCGCTTTGTGGCAGACATTAAATCGGTGCTGGCAACGGCGATTGAGCAAGGCGGCACAACGCTAAAAGATTTTAAGCAGGCGGATGGAAAGCCTGGTTACTTTGCACAAGAACTTCAAGTGTATGGCAACCAAGGTAAACCTTGTCCCGCCTGTGGCACTGAGCTTGAAAGCGTGAAGCTTGGACAGAGAAACACCGTTTTTTGCCCTGACTGTCAGATCTAGATAGGCAGCGCTTATCAATATGCATGAAAAAGCCCGCTACGAAAGCGGGCTTTTTTGTGTGTGTTCGCTCATTCCGGTTTTTTGAGCGCCGCTTGCATGGCTTTCAGCACCGATGGGTGAACAAAGCCGCTGGTGTCTCCACCATGCAGGGCGACTTCTTTCACCAGTGTGGATGAGATGAAAGAATTCTCTTCAGAAGGCGTGAGGAAAACACTTTCAAGTTCCGGCATTAAACGGCGGTTCATGTTGGCGAGTTGGAATTCGTATTCAAAATCTGAAACCGCACGCAGACCACGAACCAGAATGTTCGCTTGATACTGTTTCGCGAAGTCGACAAGCAGGCCAGAGAAACCCACAACGGATACGTTATCGAGGTGTTTTGTCACTTCTTGGGCAAAGGCGACTCGTGCTTCAAGCTCAAATAAAGGTTTTTTACTTGGGCTAGCGGCAATTCCCACGATGACTTCATCAAACATGGATGCGGCACGACTAACGATTTCGGTGTGACCGTTGGTGATTGGATCAAAGGTGCCGGGATAAATGACCCGAGTCGGGGTTTTCTTGCTCACAGACTTTTCCTGCCATCTTTTAAACTGGCGACATGCTACCAAAATATCATGTGTTTTTGGTGAACATAATACGCAAGCATATCGAAAATAAGGTTCAGTCTCATAGCGTACTACCTCGCTATGGCTTAATCAGAACTATTCGGTATGATCGGGACTAAGAACCGTAAACTAGGGCACAAAATGAAAAAAATCCTTGTCATTCGCAACGATAAAATCGGTGACTTCATGTTGGCATGGCCTGCTTTTGCCATGTTGAAGCAGTCGCAGCCTGATGCTGAAATCACCGCATTGGTACCGTCGTACACCAAAGCGCTTGCGGAGTTGTGCCCATCGATTGATAAGGTGTTAATAGATTGTGGGAGAAATGCGGATAAGTTGACCAAAAAAGCTCTGATTGCCGATATTAAGGCGCTGCAATTTGATGCGTCGATTTGTTTGTTTTCAGACAGCTACAATGCGGGACTGGTGTGGAAAGCAGGTATCCCATTTCGCTTGGCACCCGCAACGAAAATCTCTCAACTTCTTTATAACCACCGCATTAAGCAGCGCCGCTCTCAATCTGCCAAACCTGAGTTTGAATATAACCTCGACTTGGTACGCGCTTTCTTGAAGAAACAAGGTACCAAGGCAGTTGAACCTGCCGCGCCTTATCTGACGTTTGACGCGGATACGCTTCAAGCTCAACGTCAAAAACTGACGACCTTACTTTCGCTCGACGCAGAAAAACCTTGGCTATTTGTTCATGCCGGCAGTGGTGGCTCAGCGAATAACTTGTCGCTTGAGCAATACACGGCGCTGGTCTCTGGCATGGTTCAAGATGTTGCTATGGACGTGGTGTTAACGGCTGGGCCGGGTGAAGAAGAAAAAGCGGCGGAATTGAAAGCGCTACTGGCGGAGGTTGGTGTACTGTCGGTGATTTACGATAAGAACGACGGCTTGCAAGATTTTACACGTTCAATCGCCTGCGCGAGTGCTTTCATCGCGGGTTCTACGGGGCCGTTGCATATAGCGGCAACGGTGGATGTGCCGACGATCGGATTTTTCCCCGCAAAGCGCAGTGCGACGCCATTGAGATGGCAACCCATCAACAGTGAAGGGCGCCACCTTGCCTTTGCACCGCCGACAGACAAAGACAAAGACGTGGCGGCAGACATGTCGAAAATCGACATTGATACTATTTTGCCAGACTCGCTAGCGTTTCTTCAGCGCGTACTTTGAGGTTTCTTCAGCTCGTACTTTGAGGTTTATTGCGCGCGGCTGTCGTTTTCTCTGATCCATAGATCGGCATATTTCACGAACGTTGAGTGCGCCGAGAGCACGGCAATCAGGAAGCCTTGCTTACCATCGAGAAAGCCGCGCTTGAGTAAATACATCTTCAAGAAGCAGCCAATGGCATGGGTAATACCTTGCCCAATGCTGCTTTTCTTCCCTCTAGCCTGACGACCATCAGCCCATGATTTGGCATAGAACGCGGACTTCACAAGGTACTGGTGTAAGTCGCGGTATGAGTAGTGCAGCATGTCTCCGCTCAAGGTTTGCTTCTGGCTACCTTCTGGCTCGATGATTTTCTCGTGAACCAAGGCATCGTTGTAGCCAGTAAATTCGCGAGGGTAGAAGCGAACGATTTTATCGTACCAACCTGAGTGTTTAAGAAAACGCCCAAACACCCATGTGGTGCGACGAAGCACGAACAGGGTTTTCTCTGGCGGATTTTCTAATACCGCCAACAGACTGTTTTTCAACGCATCAGTAATGACTTCATCTGCATCAATCGCAAGCACCCAATCTTTGGTTGCATGGCTTTGCGCCAATTGCTTTTGTTTACCAAAGCCTGGCCATTCAGCATTCACGAAGACTTTCGCGCCCGCTTGCTCGGCGATGGCGACGGTATTGTCTGTGCTGCCAGAATCCACCACGATGATTTCATCGACCCAATCTAGTGATGCTAAGCACTCTGGCAGGATCTGTTCTTCGTTTTTGGTAATGATGATTGCGCTGATCGAGGCGCGAGTTTGATTCTGGCTCATGAGCCGATTTCCTCTTTTTGGATGACTTCATCAAAACGCGAGATCACCTCATCAATGGTTATTCTTTGCATGGCCGTATCGTCTTTCACTCGCGTTCGCCAAGATACCTCATCAGCAGTCTTGCCTGTTTCTGCTTCAATTGCTTCCGCATACGCGCTCACGACATAGTGTCGCCAGTTGTAAGGGCCGGTTCTCGCCGGATTGTGGTGTGCGTATAAACCAATAACGGGTGTGTTCACTGCATTGGCAAGGTGTGCAGGGCCGCTATCGGGTGCTAAAACCAAATCTGCTTGCTGCTCAAGTGCTAGCAATTGTAGAAGCGTTGTTTTACCAATCAAATTGGTGACAGGTCGGGAAAGGCGGCTTTCTATGGCTTGGCCGAGTTCCACTTCAATTTTGCCAGGGCCGCCCGCTAAGATGACATTGAACCCTTTGTCGAGTGCATGCTCAATCACGCCCGCGTAACCTTCAGCCGTCCAGTTCTTAAAGGCTTTACTCGCGGCTGGCGCAACCACTAGGGTCGGCTTGGAGGATAACTGATCTTTCGCCCAGACGACGTCGCTTTCAGACAGTGGCAATGTCCATGTCGGAGTTTGAGGCTTCAAACCTAATGTTTCGGTGAATGCCATGAAACCGTCTAATACATGGGGCGAAGCTGGCGATGGTACTTTCACATTGGTAAACCATTGCTGCAAATCACTGGCTCGGGTTTTATCAAACCCCAATTTGTATTTGGCTTTGATCCCGACAGATAACATGCTTGCTCTGATTGCGCTTTGCATGTGAAGTAGCGCATCGAAGCGTTGGCCTTTCAGAGCTTTCCAGACCGCTTGCATCCCTTTGAAGCCTTGCTTCTTATCAAACACTATCACGATAACATCGGGTAACAATGGTGTGAGAAGGGCGGCTTCGGCTTTGCCTGCTACCCATGTCAGCTGTGTTTGTGGCCATTGTTCGCGAATAGCTTGAACGGCAGCAATGGCATTGCAAACATCGCCAATCGCAGAGAGGCGCAAAATACAGAGAGACTGTGGTGGGGCAGAAAATAAGGCCATGAGAATGCTTATAGGGTTTTGATGGTTGAAATTATGCAGTTGCCGATCAGCAATGTAAAATGCAACTGCATCGTATCTGTCAGTAATGCTTGAGATACTGAGAAGATAAGACATATTTGAAGGAGCTTGCGTGGATCAGTTAGTCGACAACAACACCCGTATTTGGTTTGACGCGTCATTGTTACGTGAAGATCCTGCGCAATGCTTTGACGTTGAATTCTGGCAGCAGAAAAACGCGATCATCGGCTCTGCAACGGGGCGTGGCACGACATGGTTTGTGCAAACTAAGATATTGCCAGCAGCGCTTCGTCATTATCGCCGAGGTGGTTTGTTCGGGAAATTGGTTCGTGACAGCTATGCGTTCACCGGATGGGGAAACACGCGCTCGGCGCAGGAGTTCCAGCTACTGACTTATCTTCGTGAAAAGGGCATATCAGTACCGCGCCCGATAGCTGCCCGAGCGATACGAGATGGCTTGACCTACCAAGCAGACTTGCTGGTGGAAAAAATCGATGATGCCAAAGATTTGGTCGACATCTTGGTGGAGTCTCCTCTTGATGCTGTGCGTTACCACCAGATTGGTGCCATGGTTAGAAAACTGCATGATGCGGGGGTGTGTCACACTGATCTCAATATCCACAATATTTTGCTCGATACCCAAGGAACGTGCTGGTTAATCGATTTTGATAAGTGCGGTAAAAAGGCAGGGGAAGGCTGGAAGGCCTCTAATCTCAGTCGCTTGCTTCGCTCATTTCGAAAAGAGCTGAACAAGCGACACATCCAGTGGCAGGAATCAGATTGGGATGCTTTGTTGCTGGGTTATCAAGGGTAAAGTTATAAAGAGCAAGGCACCTAAACGCAAGGCAACCAAGCGGTAAAGCAACCAGGTGCAAGGTGACCCCTTATCCCGCACATTCTTGGCTATTGAGCCTTGGCATCAATCCAAGGGGCAATGGCTTCAAGTGTGTTAGCGACCGCGCCTCGGTTTTTCCTCACCACGTTGAGTGCGGCTTCTCCAGCTTGTCGGCATTTTTCAGGGTTGTTCATGAAATCTAACAGCGCATTGGCAATGTCTGATGGTACTTCTTGCACTTCACAAGCGCCTGCTTCTATCAACTGATCGCCAATTACCTGAAAGTTAAAATAGCTAGGGCCTGTAATTTGAGGTTTCCCAAGAGAAGCAGGTTCCAGCAAGTTGTGGCCACCAATCTTCTCTCCCATCAGACTTCCCGCCATAAACGTCACGGTCGATGTGGCAAGTAAGGTCATCATTTCACCCATGGTGTCACCCAAATACACCTGCGTATTGTCATCAATCGGTTGTGATTGGCCACGACGTGACAGTGAGAACCCTTTTTGCTCAATGAGCGCAGCGACATCACCGAAACGTTCAGGGTGGCGTGGCACCAGCACTATTAATGCATCGGGCTGTTCAGCCAATAGGGCTTGATGAGCGTCGAGTAAAATCTCGTCTTCGCCAGGGTGGGTACTGGCAGCTACCCACACTGGGCGTTGTTTGATCGCTTGCTTAAGCGAGATAACGGGATCGCTCGTTTCATCAAATTCGGGTAAATCAAACTTCACAGAGCCAGATACTGAAACGTTCTGCGAGTTCACGCCAAGTTGAATGAAACGGTCGGCATCGTCTTGGAATTGGCAAAGAATGTGGTCGATATTCTTTGAAAGCAGATCGAATAGCGGTTGCACGCGCTGATATCCGTGCATCGACTTTTCCGATAAGCGCGCATTCATCACGATGATCGGGATGCCTGCTTTTTTTACCGCAGTTAAGGTATTTGGCCATAGCTCGGTTTCCATGATCAGCATGACTTGTGGATTGACGCGCTTCAAAAAGCCATTCACGGCAAAGGAAAAGTCGATGGGCATGTATCTGTGTTCTACGCCATCGCCAAGCTTGCTTGCAATCGCAGCGCCTGTCGCCGTTGTGGTGGTGACGAGTATGGATGCGTTGGGGTATGCCTTGCGAAGTGCCAGAATTATCGGTTTGGCGGCAATCACTTCACCGACGGAAACGGCATGAATCCAAATCGGACGTTGGCCTACCAGTGCTGGCGTTCTTCCAAAATGCTCAACCCAGCGCTTACCAACACGGGGTTTTCCATCTTTGGCGCGATAGAGACCAAGAAGAAGAAAAGGGGCAGCGATGAAAAGTAAAAGGGTATAAAGAAGGCGCACACGAAAACCTTGTTTGGAAAACCTCGAGCTAGTTTACAACAAAGGGCTCGAAATCGAGCCCTTTAGAGGAAATATCGGCCTATTTCGATAGCCCTTCATCTATCAAGTATTGCTCTACTTGCTCGACGTAGTCGACTTTATACGAGTACTTATCGCTGTCATGTGCGGCAACAAGATTGACGAGAAGGAAGAATGCAGACAAAGCGATGAGCCCTTTGTTGAAACGCGCGGGCATGGATAAACGCCATGCTTCTGCTGCAACCATGATAGGAATGAGTGCCAGTGGGAAGGTGAGGATCAAATGCCAATATGAAAAAGTAATGGGCGACAGCATGGCGTTTACCACTATCGCAACCACGGCTGCACCCGCAAACAACAACAACCATTGCGAGTCGTTTGGTATCGGCTTATTGCGTTGGATGATCGGCTTGATGGTTTTCCATGCGCGCCAGTTCACGCGGGCTGACACTACAACAGTCGCCGCGCCAACCACAAAGAGCAGGGCTTGCCACGCGTACTGAAATACCATTTGCAACCAACTGATGGTGGTTATCCAGTCAAAGTTGACGTCAGTGATCAGCCGGTTTGAAAAGAGAGTCGAACCGTATCGAACCCAATAGAACACCGCTTTGATCACGGGATAAACATGAACAGCACCATAGCCAATGTAGCGATCACTCTCTCGGCTAATATCATCGTTCACAGCATATTCTAGAAAATATGGGATGAGTGATGCGAGTATGACCAAGGCGGCAGTGACGACACCCGCCCAGTTGGGATGTGACATCTTCCGATACAGCAGATAGCAGGAAATGACCGCCAACACTGGCCAAGAGTAATGGAACTGCATCGCACCGCCAATCGCCAGTACATGTAGAAAGCTATAGGCGAAAGAAGGTTTATCTCGAAGCTTAAATGCCGACCAAAAGTGTAAGGCTGTGAAAAAACACAAATAGGCTGGGTTGTAGAGCAGGCTGTCGTACAAAAGCCATGGGTTCAGCCAATAGGCAACCATGAAAAGAAAGCGAACGGGTTGGCTGAAGACAGACTTAATAACGGCATCGAGCCAAAAGAATGAAATGACCCGCAGCGCGATGATGGTGAGCATCGGCGCCCAAGGGTTATCCCATAACATGAGTGGCGCGCCGACAATCCAAGCGGATAATGAACCCGGTACATGGCCAACTGCGCTGGCGGCATTGCCAAACGTCAACCATACATCCTGATAGGCGCCCAAATACCCTTTGTAGAGCATTTGAGTTTGATCGCCAGTGAGGATTTGATTGCTCGCGTACAAAATGGCGAGCATTAAGCCTAAGTAGAACCCAGCACGTTGAAGTGAAGGCGCAAATCGGGTCACAAAATAAGGAGTCATGAAGTGTCCGTACAACCTAGTTTGTCGAGGAATCTGTTTCTTTATATGTCCAGAATCGGTGAATAACGTAAGTTACGAGAGGGATCATAAATACAACTAGCAAGACTCGTAGATAGCTGTTGGTATCGCTGAAGAGTTCACTGATCAGTTGTGAGATCACTAACGCAGAGAATTGAACGGCAAAGAAACGTTTTGCATTTTTACGTGATAAAGATTGTTTAAACACAAACAGTGATTGAACGAAATACGAAAAACCAAAGGCGACACTGAATCCAAGCAGATTTGCAGTGAGCACACTAGCCGCAAAAAAATGCAGTAGGCAAAAGGCAATAGAGACATGTATGAGAGTCGCTAAGCCGCCGGTTAGGCCGAAACGTATGATTCTGTGTTGAAGTAACTTTTCCGCGATAGGATGCACTATTTACCGTCACTCTCGGTTTTTTTTGAATCTTGCTCGAGGATATAAACAGGCCTTCGCTTGGATTCCATGTACAGCCGCCCAATGTATTCTCCCATGACGCCAAGCCCAATTAATTGCATTCCGCCAAAGAAAAGCACAACGGTGAGTAGCGATGCATAGCCAGGAAGATCAACACCAAACATGATGGTCTTTAAAATAATGGCGCTACCAAAGACAAAGGCAACAGTAGAAATAGCGACGCCGATATACAGCCAAACTCTGAGAGGGGCGGTACTAAAGCTGGTGATCCCTTCTAAGGCAAAGTTCCACAGTCGCCAACCGTTAAAGCTACTCTCTCCGGCTGCGCGAGGTTGACGTGCATACTCAACCACTGAGGTTTTGAAGCCCACCCAAGAAAAGATCCCTTTCATGAAGCGCTGATTTTCAGGTAGCAATTGAATAGCCTGAACGACTCGGCGAGTGATGAGCCTAAAATCTCCCACATTGTCAGGGATTTCGACATCCGCAATGCTGTTGTGAAACTTGTAAAATAAATTAGCGGTGATTTTCTTGGCGAGCGTATCGCTGCTTCTGTCGATGCGCTTGGCGACAACAACGTCGTAGCCTTTTTGCCACTCTCTAAGAAAGTCATGGATGAGTTCTGGCGGGTCTTGCATATCGGCATCAATAGGAATGATGACGTCACCTTCGGCATGCTCAAGGCCTGCTGTCAGCGCAGCTTCCTTGCCAAAGTTACGTGAAAGGTTAAGCACGCGAATGTGCTTATCCGTTTCAGCAAGATCATGGAGCACTGTTAACGTGTTGTCTTTACTTCCATCGTTAACAAATAACAGCTCGTAGCTGAAATTTGTTTCTCCCAATATCTCCGTGATTTTATCAGTGAAGGTATGGATAACCTCCTGCTCGTTAAAGCAGGGGCATACGATGGAGATAACTGGCTTGGTCATTGAATTCCTCATCCATGTGTCAGTGAACCCATCCGTTAACGCATTCTATCTACGGAAAGTTGATAAGACTGCTATTAAGCTCGTCCTTTATAGTATTGCACCTCTTTTGGCGGGAATACTCGGTCGAGTAATTTATTTATTTTGCCTTTAATACTTTTTTCTTTGTAGACAGTCGGCAGATTACTTAGCTCCAACGTTTGAATTCGAACTAAATCTTCTTCAAACGATGACCCTGACAGTGTTGAAAACATAAAAAAGTCGACGATTTTTGCATTCCAATCAGGCTTATTGCCCCAGTAATGACCAATTTGGTTTTCTGCAGCAGTTAAGATCGAGGAGTGCTTGAGGGCGACAGAAAAAGCGAACTGTTCTACTAAGCGTCTAGGGCAGTCTGTTTTGCAGATTTCATCACATATGTCGATGGCGAGCGAAATTGTCTGTTTGGCATGACTCCGGTGGAGCGCAATGACACCTGCATTCCACATTTCAGTATCTTCGTTGATGATGACGCCAGCGAAGGATTTACCTTGTAGCGACTTCCACATATTTCGAGGTGTTTTACTTTTCATGCCGCAGAGTTTTCCTTCATTTTCATGCATGAAAGACTGCCCTTGGCTTAGGCCGTCTGCAATGACATCTATGTCCCGAACATAGAAGGTATCAGAGTCTACATAAAGAATGTCTTGCTCGGGGTTACGCAGTGCTACGGTTTCAATGGCTTTCATTTTGATGCGCCAAAAAAAATCATCGCTCCCACGCCATTCGTTCATGATGTTTTGGTCAATTTCGATAACATCAACATGGTCTCCAAAATACTCATAGAATTTTGGGCGGTCAGTAACAACACAAACCTTAGAAATGAGGTCACTTTTCAAGTATGTGAGAATCGCAAAAGAGGCTTGATAGTGGTTTTCTAATCGGTCGCCAAAAGTAAGAAGCGTTGAAATCATTTCGTTTACCAGTGAGTAATAGATCTGAGACGGCTAGTTAAATTTGACTTTCGCATTTTGCAACGATTAGTTCTCTATATGCTTTCATAACTTGCGATGGAGATAGCTCATTAAGGCAGTTTTTATGGATCAATGGGCATTCTCGTTTAAAGCAGGGGCGGCAACTAATATTTGAGCTTACTACCTTTACGGAGTCTGTTAGTGGCGGAGTGTACTCAGGGGAGCTTGAACCATAAATGGCTACGATATTTGTTCCTACTGCTGCAGCGACATGCATCAACCCTGAGTCATTAGAAATGACAGTGTGGCATGCTGCCAGAAGATCAACGGCATCGACCAAAGACGTTTCGCCAGCTAGATCAAAACACATTGATTTTTGATGCTCAGAAAGAGCGTTAATTATACTTTCTGTCACAGTCCTGTCTTTTGCCCCTCCGAAAAGACAAACTTGATTGCCTTCAGTAATCAATTGTTTGGCGATGTATGCGTAATGTTGCTCAGGCCAGCGTTTTGCTGGACCGAATTCCGCGCCAGGACACAAGCCCACAATGGGAGTGTCAGCAGAAATACTGAATCGCTCTAGGCAATTACGCTGGTTTGACTTGTCTACATTGAGTGATGGGTAAGGGATATCGTCCAGTTTGACGTCTGACAACATGGTGCATTTGTCGTGAGCCAGTGCAACGTAGCGCTCGACCATAAACTGAAATACTTTCCGATTAGGTCGCAGATCATTGAGTAACCCGTAACGCATTTCGCCTTTCCAGCCCGTCCGCTTGGGGATCTTTGCAAAAAGAGGAATTAAAGCAGATTTTGCTGAATTTGGAAGTACGTAGGCTTGATCGTAACGATTCTGAAGAAGTGTTTTACCAAGACTCCAACGTTCAGATAGGTTAAATTGACCGTGCCCAACAGGCATTTCGATGGCTTGGTTGACTTCAGGCATGCGCTCGAGAATAGGTTTACACCATGCGGGAGCAAGAACATCGATGCATGAATTTGGCGCCTGAACCATTAGTTGCTTATACAGGCTTTGAGACATCACCATGTCTCCAACCCAAGAAGGGCCGATGACTAAATATTTAGGCTTTTTATTTGATGGATGCATAGCTATGAATTTAACCTGTAGACATAAGATGAGAGCAGTAAGCATTGTACTAATGTTAAACTCCACTTCCTAGGAGCAAAATAAAAAGCAACCATTTGAGGTGTTATGATTAGATGCTTATAATCGCAATAACACAACGCATTTACATTCTTGTAAATGTAACCCTCGTATACTATAGGCTCTTTATGAACTCACTACCCAGAATCGCGGTGTTATGCTTGTCTCATTTTCGAGGGGGGATGGAACTTGACGCTATCAAGCAAACGAAACTGTTCGTTGACAATGGCTTGGATGCGATTCTCATCTGCCGAGAGGGGACTTTTCTCGAGCAATTAGCGAAAGAGCAGCGGATAAAATTCAAAAGTATAAAGTTTAAAGCTAAGCTGAGTCTTCCCCTTATAAAAGGCTTAAGAGATGCAATCAAAGATGAAAGACTTAGTACATTGATTTTCTTCGGTGCATCGGAAATAAAATCTATATATTTTGCTGTTCAGGGAACCGGGTGCCGCGTAATTGTAAGGCATGGAACAACAAAATCTTCATCGAAAAAAGACCCTATCCATCGACTTTTTTATAGCTGTGTATCCGATTTTGTAGGTATTAGTCAGCATTTGACAAGAAATATTCTCCAAGTCCTTCCTGCAAAGCCTAGCAGTGTGCATACGATTTACAATTCTTTAGATTCTGGCGATATTAGGAAAAATGAAAACTCACCTTTGACTTTTTTACATGTAGGGAGAGTGGAAGAAGGGAAAGGGGTGTTTGATGCTGTATTGGCTCTTGGTCAAGCAAGTATACCGCCAGAGAATAAGGTGCTTACCTTTCTAGGGAACGTTGAAAGTACAACTGTCAAGGAAAAACTTAGCCGACTTGCTACTGCCAATCAGGTTAAGGTTATATTTGAGGGGTTCTGTAATAACGTAACCCCATTTTATCAGAAAAACAGTTTTTTACTTTTTCCAAGTCACGGAGAAGGCTTGGGTAATGTTGTGCTTGAAGCTATATCTAATGGTCTTCGCTGTATTACATATGATAATACTGTTTTCCCTGAATATGTTTCGTTGGGATTCGAGGGTTTTTATTTTGCAGAGAATCGAAATATTACGATGCTCTCTAAAGCTATCGAAAATGCATTTTTTGATGATGACAACGAATTTTTCGAAAAAAATTCATTAATATTCCCTAAGTTCTTTTCTCCGGAATCTAATCTTAAAGCTTGGAATGAGCTGTTGTTTGATAAGAGGTGATATTTGTTAAGCATTACTGGCGAAAAAGGTGGAGCGAGAAACGTATGCTTTTTATTTGCTCTTTTTCTTATTGCATCAATACCAACATCAAAAGCAGGTATGAACGTGTTATCAGTATTTTCATTGATAGCGGTGATGTCATTCCCTTTTGTGCTCAAATGTCAGAAAGATAAACATGTAGCCATATTATTTCTGATCGTGTATGCGACATTTTCAATTTTTGCACTAGCTTTTCATGGGGATATCGATGACTTTTTCATTTTTTTGCAGAAAAATTCATTTCTCCTAGTGATTCCGGCGCTAAGTGTGTGTTGTAAAAATGATGAATTTTTAGATAGAGCGCTTTATGTCTTTGTGTTTTTTTGCTTAGTTGCTTCTATAAAAAGCATATTTGATGCGTTACTTCTTGAAAGTGGTTCGGCGGTAAGAGTGACCGGTTTTTTGGATTACTCTAGGCATTTAAATGCACTTTTGTTGGGTTTTTGTATTTCGATAGTTTGCTACTTTAAAATCAAAAAAAACAGGGCATTTTTCGCTTCGGCTATTTTTTTAATTTTAATTAGTGTTTTTATTTCAGGGACTAGGGGGGCTTGGATCGCTTTTACGGCATCTTTTTTATTCTTTATTCTAAAGTATGAAAAACGAATGGTCATGCGTTCTATGTTATTTTTGTCTGTTGTGGTCTTGCTTTTGGCTATTTTCAAGACTGACTCACTCTTATATGCCCTAGATAGGGCAGTGTCCATTTTTAATCTTGATACTGATATATCTAACATGCAAAGGCTAAGCATGTGGGCTGGCGGATTAAACTATTTAAAATATTGCATTGAATTTAGTCCTGTTAAATTTTTTCTAGGCTCTGGGATGTATAGTTCCTCGTATGAATATTACTCATACTTGGATTCTCTACCCGCTGCAATTAGCGAACAATACAAGTTTGGTGGCGATTACCTAGGTGGTACCGATTTTCACTCTGCAGTACTAGATTTGGTAATTAAGTCCGGATTTGTTTATGGTGTATCACTTATATTATCAATAGTTTCAGTTCTCTATTTTTCCTTAAAAGGGGCGATGAGAGAGTCAAATATATCCGCGATAGTTGCGACGTATCTCGTTGGTGTATTATTTATGTCTCCATTTTATAGCCTGTATCAGGATTATTCATCGTTTACTATTGCATTTTCTGTCGCCCTGTTTTTTTCTCAGTATATGAGGCTGGATTTTAAAGATGAAAGTTAGTTTAATTATTGCGGTGTATAAGGATTATTGTGCGTTAAACCTTATTTTGAAGCAGTTGAGTGTTCAAACGTATAAGAATTTCGAGGTTGTTATTACGGAAGATGCAGTAAGTGATGAGGTGATAAACGTAATAAAAAAGCATAGCTCTCTCGACATTGTGCATTTATCGCAAGAAGACGATGGCATAAGGAAAATGCGCGCTCAAAATCGAGCGATAATGGCATCATCTGGTGAGTACCTTATATTTATTGATGGGGATTGTATTCCTTACCATAACTTTATCGAAGCTCATGTCTATTCTTCAGTCAAAGGAGAGGTTGCATCAGGGCGAAGGGTTAATCTTGGGCCTGATTATTCTAGAAAGTTTAGAGACAGCCTGATTTCACCAGAAAGCGTATCGCGTAACTATATAAAGCATTTTCTCCCTATACTTATCGATGGAAAGGAAGGCCATGCAGAAAGCGGATTTTCCTTTCCTGCTGGTGGTATTGTTGAACGGTACGTTCTTAGAAAAATGAAGCGCACCACGAGCATCCTCGGCTGTAATTTTTCATGTTTTAAGAAGGATATTGTTTCTATTAATGGCTTTGATGAGTCCTATGGGGAAACAGCTATTGGTGATGACACTGATATCGAATGGCGCTTTATTAGTTACGGTCTAAGATTGAAATCCGTAAAGAATATTGCAAATGTTTTTCATTTGTATCATGAGAAAAGAAATAGAACATTTGAGAACTTAGACGCGTTGCTTACCGTCATGCATTGTCGCAGGGAAGCTGGGGAATACACATCTAAAAAAGGACTCGCACAGCTTTAGCTGTCCTTCGAATAAAATGCTAAGTGCGCTTGTGACGTTAGATCGTACATGCGCATTCTACTTACTTCTTACCTTTGAATTTCCTATGTTTATCATGTATATATAGGCGGTTATGGTGCGATGATTGTATGAAGTGAAAATAGTTGTACAAGAGTTTCTTAAATGAATGATAATGGTAAAAGTGGCCAAATGATAAGTTGGAATTCTGAATGTTATTTAATATTTTCAGGGGAGAAAATACATTTTCAATTTTCTCCCACATTCTAATGTGCTAATACCTTATTTATCCAGTTTGAAACACTATTTGGGTTCTCCGAAAACACATATTCCTTTTCAATAAATGACAGTGGGATGGTTAAACTACTTTCATTAATGACTAGCATGTTATCCTTAAACCAGGTTTCAGCATTTGCGGAAGTGTTGTTGGTAATAAGCTTTCGACTATAACTATATGCATTTCCTATTCTTGGGGACAGCCCTGTTTGCCTTTCATCTACAATGTCAAGGATACAATGCGCATCCAGTATGCATTGTACAAGTTGCTCCCCGACTAACCTCCTATTGGTATGAATTATTTGTGTTTGGTTTATCGTTTCTCTTCTTTCCTCTGAGCTTTCAGAAAAAATATAAACACATCCCTTGATTTCAGGATTGCAAATGGCCAGCGCCTCTATTTTTTGATAGCGTCTATCCTCTTCACTATCAATTGCGAAAACACCAAAGTAGTGATTGTGTGGGGTTTTATTATTCTTATTCTCTACATTATCTTCTATGTAGGTCGGTAGGTATTCAACCCCTTCGTATTTGGTATCTTCTTTGTCAAAGCTGAAAAAATCACTACAAAATTTCAGTGCAATTTTTCCTGAAGGCGCCTTGTTTATAGAGTCCAAAAAAATGCATGTAAACTTTTCTTTAAATGCTGAATTTAAGCTTAAGAAGGCGGGTTCACTGAGCATTGCAGGTATCATAACGATGATTTGATCGAAATTTTCTTCGCAAAGTTCAGCTATGTGCTTTTCTACCCCCCAATTTCTTTTTCTGCGAAGTATAAGCCCGTCGATTATTTTTGCTTTAATTCTATGGTAGGTCGTAGGATATTTTTTTAAGACAATTAGATCACTTGCGTCAACATAGGTAACATCGATCTTTTCATCTTTCATTCCTTGTAAGAGGGGGGTGATCAGATTTGTTCTATTGTCAGCAAGTAGAAGAACTTTAGTCATTTTTTCACGACGTCCATTGTTGATTAACTGGCTCTTTGAATGTCCGGCATTGTATGATTAATATAACTGACTACCATCCGGTCTAGATCTCAGCAGATTCATGATCCACATATACTGGCCGGGGTCAGATTCCAAAAACTGCTCAATGCGTTCGTTCATCATGCGTGCGTCTGCTTCTTCGCTGCCTGTTGGAAACGGTGCTAACGGCGGTTGAACGATCACTTCAAAGTTACCGCTTTTGCGGTTGTACACAGGCATCAGAGGGACGATTTTCGCTCTACTTAGTTTTGCTAGTTTACCAAGACCTGAGAGTGTCGCTTTCTGTGTGCCAAAAAGTGGCACGAACACACTGTGTTCAGGACCATGGTCTTCGTCTGGTAAGTAGTATCCTAGAAAACCTTCACGTACGGATTTGATGAATGGCTTTACGCCATCAGCACGCTCGTGCGTGCGACCGCCATATTTTAAACGTTGAACGTTCATCAGCCAGTCGACCACGCGGTTCTTTTGCTTTTTCACCATAGCGGCAACAGGTAAGCCACGTGATGCGAGTTGCACGGCTGGGTAGTCAATCGCCCAGCTATGAGGCACGAGCAAAATGACCTTTTCACCATTCTCAACGAGCTCCGTGAGGATCTCTTCGTTGCGAAAAAGCGTACGTTTCTCGAGGTAGCGTTTGCTGCGCATCATGATGGTGGCAAAGCCAAGCATCACGCATCCTGCATTAATATAGCTTTGTTCAAGAATGGCGAAACGCTCTTCTTCCGTTTTCTCAGGAAAACATTCTTGAAGGTTGACGACGGCACGCTTTTTCGCGCGATTGTTCATTTTAACCAGTCGTTTGGCGAGAAACTCAGCGAACTTGTCACGTAGACGAAAAGGAACAAATGCGAGGATCGCGACCAGGAACATGCCTAACCAAGTACCCCAGTAACGAGGATGTAGGAATGCCCATTCAAATTTGGGTAAATAAGAGGTGTTGCTTGATTCTTGGCTCATAGAGTCGAAACTACAGATAAATCAGAGGTAAGACGAAAAACGGGCCGAGGCCCGTTTTCCTGCCAATTACTTGTTCAGGATTGCCATGTACTCGGCAACACCCTCAGCGACAGTTTTAAACTCTTCGCTGTAACCCGTAGCGCGAACCTTAGTGAGGTCGGCTTGGGTGAAGGCTTGGTAGCGGCCTTTCAGGTGGTCAGGGAATGGGATCTCTTCCACTTCACCTTGGTTGTGGTAAGCAATCACTGCTTCAGCCACGGCGCGGAAAGGTTCTGCGCGGCCAGTACCACAGTTGAAGATGCCAGATACGCCGTTTTCAAGGAACCAAAGGTTCATCTTGCACACGTCGCCAACGTACACGAAGTCACGTTTGAAGGTATTGCTGCCTTCGAACAGTTTCGGGTTTTGGCCTTCTTTGATTTGGTTGTTCAGGTGGAATGCCACTGACGCCATGCTGCCTTTGTGGTTTTCACGCGGGCCGTAAACGTTGAAGTAACGGAAACCCGTGATTTGCGACAGCGTTTCGCCGTGCGCTTCTGCGTCAGCCCAAATGCGTCGTACATAGTTGTCGAATTGTTGCTTCGAGTAACCATAAACATTCAGCGCGCCTTCGTACGGCTTCTCTTCAATAAAGTCGTGGTCACGGCCACCGTAGGTCGCTGCAGAAGAGGCATATAGGAACGGAATTTCACGCTCTAGACAGAAGTGCAGCAGCTCTTTTGAATACTCGTAGTTGTTGAGCATCATGTATTTGCCGTCCCACTCAGTGGTGGCTGAACATGCGCCTTCATGGAAAATAGCTTCGATTGGGCCGAAATCATCACCCGCCATGATTTGGGTGATAAAGTCTTCTTTGTCCATGTAGTCAGCGATATCTAGATCAACCAGATTGACGAACTTGGTCCCGTCTTTTAGGTTATCAACCACCAGAATGTCGTTGATGCCTTGGTCGTTCAGGGCTTTAACAATGTTGCTGCCAATCATGCCAGCGCCGCCAGTCACTATAATCATACTTTTACCTAATATCTGACAATGAGAAGACCCCGCCATCACTCTTGCGGAGGCTATGGTAATATTTACTTTTCCCTTCTGGGCCTGAGGATAGCAGTTTAACCATGAAAACCCGTGATCGCATTATTCATTCTGCATTGGCACTGTTTAACGAGCAGGGTGAACCAAATGTCACTACCAATCACATTGCTGCCGATCTTGGGATAAGCCCAGGAAACTTGTATTACCACTTCCGTAATAAGGAAGAGATTATACACAGTATTTTCGATCAATACGCGCTCGATCTCACGGTGGGATTTCAGCCAGAAGTCCCTGCCGAATCCGACCAGCAACGCCTGCTTGCGTATTTAGATGCCACGTTTCAGTTGATGTGGCGCTATCGCTTTTTCTACGCCAATCTGCCAGATATATTGCGACGTGATGCAGTGTTGCAGAATAAATATCTCACTGCACAACAAAGCTTGAAAGCGAACTTGTTTACCATGTTGGGGCAATTTCGTGACACTGGTTGGTTAGATATGAAAGACGAGGCGCTAGCGTCGTTATGCAGCACACTCAAGCTTGTTGCTTCAAGCTGGATTTTCTATCAAAGCGCCCAAGCGCCGCAAGCCAAGATAACGCCAGCCGTGATCTATCAAGGTGTGTTGCAAATACTCAATATGGTCTCGCCGATGACAACAGATAAAGGGCGAGCAGTTGTGGGTGAGTTGATTGACCACTACCAACAGCAAATGACCGATGCTTCTGCGTGATCTCTGGCAATAAGATGTGCTAATTCGATAGACGAAACCTTCCTCATAACTCTATTATCAGCCATTATTGTGATATGTAATACTGCATGAGTTTCATGCAGTGGACGTATCAGCTTTATCTGTGCGCGATAAATACTGTGTTA
Source organism: Enterovibrio calviensis DSM 14347 (assembly GCF_000621165.1). GTDB lineage: Bacteria > Pseudomonadota > Gammaproteobacteria > Enterobacterales > Vibrionaceae > Enterovibrio > Enterovibrio calviensis. The sequence goes on from NZ_KK211219.1 coordinate 128,907, forward strand.
TCAGTGAGCTACTGATGACATGCCTTAAATCTGTTCCTGTTTTCCATGATGGAGTGAGCGATGACTACCGCTTTTTACCAGCAAATCCGCCAACAGCTTGAAGAAGTGAAAGCTGAAGGTCTTTATAAAGATGAACGTGTCATCACTACGGCGCAGCAAGCCAAAATCGCCGTGGCATCAGGTGATGAAGTGCTGAACTTCTGTGCCAATAACTACTTAGGTCTGGCTAATCACCCTGCACTGATTGAAGCGGCGCAAAAGGGCATGGACGAGCATGGCTTTGGTATGGCATCAGTTCGCTTTATCTGCGGTACGCAAGATGCGCACAAAGAGCTTGAGGAAAAACTCTCTACATTCCTAGGTATGGAAGACACCATTCTTTATACCTCTTGCTTTGATGCGAACACGGGTTTGTTTGAAACCATCTTGGGCGCGGAAGATGCCATCATTTCTGATGCACTAAACCACGCATCAATCATCGATGGTGTGCGCCTTTGTAAAGCGATGCGTTTCCGCTATTCGAACAACAACATGGAAGAGCTTGAGCAGCAACTGATTGCGGCAAAAGAAGCGGGTGCACGCAACACGCTTATCGTGACTGATGGCGTATTCTCAATGGACGGTGTGGTTGCGAATCTACCTGCGATTTGTGATTTGGCAGACAAATACGGCGCATTGGTGATGGTTGATGACTCTCACGCAGTGGGCTTCATGGGCGTGAATGGTCGTGGTACACACGAGCACCATGAGGTGATTGACCGTATCGACATCATTACCGGTACGCTAGGCAAAGCCATGGGCGGCGCATCAGGCGGTTACACCTCGGGCAAAAAAGAAGTGATTGATTGGCTGCGCCAGCGTTCACGCCCGTACTTGTTCTCGAATTCACTGGCACCAGCCATTGTGTCTGCGTCTATCCGCGTGATTGACCTGCTAGAAGAAAGCGGCCATCTGCGTACCCAACTTTGGGACAATGCAAGCCACTTCCGTGCACGCATGAGCGAAGCAGGCTTTACGCTTTCTGGTGCTGATCATGCGATCATTCCTGTGATGCTGGGCGACGCGAAAGTGGGTGCTGAGTTTGCAGAGCGCATGATGAAAGAAGGTATTTACGTGGTTGGGTTCTCGTTCCCAGTGGTACCAAAAGGCCAAGCACGTATTCGTACACAAATGTCGGCTGCACATAGCCGCGAGCAATTAGACAAAGCTATCGATGCCTTTATCAAAGTCGGTAAAGACATGGGCTTGATTGGATAAGCAGTCAATGACGAACAAAATGAAAGCGCTGGCAAAACTGAAAGCGGAACCTGGCATTTGGATGACCGAGGTTGAGCTTCCAGAAGTAGGCCATAACGATCTTCTGATCAAAATTCGTAAAACCGCGATTTGTGGCACCGATGTACACATCTACAACTGGGACGAATGGTCACAAAAGACCATTCCTGTGCCAATGGTTGTTGGTCACGAATACGTGGGTGAAGTGGTTGCTATGGGTCAGGAAGTTCGCGGTTTCACCGTGGGCGACCGTGTTTCTGGCGAAGGTCATATTACTTGTGGTCACTGCCGCAACTGTCGTGCAGGCCGCACGCACCTGTGCCGCAACACCACGGGTGTAGGTGTGAACCGTGAAGGCGCATTTGCAGAATACCTAGTGATCCCAGCGTTCAACGCATTCAAAATCCCTGCAGATATCTCTGACGATCTTGCATCCATCTTTGACCCATTCGGTAATGCGGTACACACTGCACTGTCGTTTGATCTTGTTGGCGAAGATGTGCTGATCACCGGTGCTGGCCCGATTGGCATCATGGCTGCAGCTGTAGCGAAACACGTGGGTGCGCGTTATGTCGTGATCACCGATGTGAACGAATACCGCCTCGACCTTGCGCGTAAGATGGGTGTTACCCGCGCGGTCAACGTGGCAGAAGAGAAGCTGGAAGATGTCATGGCTGAGCTAGGCATGAAAGAAGGCTTCGATGTGGGCCTTGAAATGTCAGGTAACCCGTCAGCGTTTAACTCTATGCTGAAAACCATGAACCACGGTGGTCGTATTGCTCTTCTGGGTATTCCGCCATCAGACATGGGTATCGATTGGAACCAAGTGATCTTCAAAGGCTTGGTGATCAAAGGTATCTATGGCCGTGAAATGTTCGAGACATGGTACAAAATGGCAAGCTTGATCCAATCTGGTTTGGATCTAAGCCCAATCATCACGCACCACTACAGCGTTGATGACTTCCAAGAAGGCTTCGACAAGATGTGCTCTGGCATGTCAGGTAAAGTCATCCTTGATTGGCAGAAATAACGCCAGCTTGAACGTTTGATTAAACCCGCTTCGGCGGGTTTTTTTATCACTACTTTTTCAGCAATGCTTGAGATATAGGGATTAAATCCACCTGCTCTTGAAGCGCAGGAAGGGCGTTTTGAAGCGTTTCGAGTGTGATAGGAAGCGGATGAGCAATCACCACCGCAATTCCACGATGATTGGCCTGCTGAATCGCGAGTTCAAGCTGCTGCAGGATGAAATCTTCAGTTTGCAGATGATCGAGAAAAACATGACGGCGGTTGTTGGCGAGACCATGCTGTTTTGCCACTTTCTGCGCGACGGTACCCGGTGTCGTGCGGCTATCAATAAAGCCCAGCTGCTTGGTATGAAGTGTCTCCATGATCCAATGCATAGGCTCTTGGTGCTGCGTGAGCAGACTCCCCATGTGATTATTCACGGCAACGGCATGAGGGACGCGATATAGCGCTTCTTGTACGGCGTTTTGTATTTCTGCTTTTCCCATATCAAGCGTGAGTTGGTTCGGCTCTGATGGGGCGCTGGGAACGCTTTGCATCGGTAAATGCAGCAAAATCTCACGTTGTTGACTGAGTGCCGCCAGCGCCACGGCGGTATCGAACTCCGTAAAAGGGATCACGGATATGCTGATTTCGCTGGGCAGTTTTGCGATGTCTCTCGGCATCAAATCATAGCCGAGATCATCAATAATCAGTGCGAGCTTGGGCTTGGCAACGACACTGGGTGCCAGAAGCAGTAAGAGTAGAGCGGTGACAGTAACAATCCTTTGCATCTGTAACCTTCCGTGTTTACCGGCCTAACCAGGGGCTAGGATTGGTGGCATTACCTTTACGCCGAACTTCAAAGTAAAGACCTGACGAGGCTTGACCGCCACTGTTTCCGACGAGGGCAACAGGGTCACCCGCTTTGACGGTTTCACCGACGTTTCGAAGCAAGGCTTGATTGTAGCCATAGAAGCTCATGTCACCTTTGCCGTGGTCGATGACCACCATCAAACCGTATCCGCGTAGCCAGTTTGAGAGCACAACGGTGCCATCATGGGCTGCCTTGACTTCCGTTCCTTCTTTGGCGGAAATGACCATGCCATTCCAGCGAAGTTGACCGCTTTGCGCGCTGCCGTAGCTATGAAGCACTTTGCCTTTCACAGGCCATTGCAGTTTGCCTTTGTACTTACCCAGTCCATCCATTTTGACTTTGGCTTGTTCAGCGGCAACACGCGCCAATTCGGCAGATTTTTCCAATTCGACTTTCAGGCGTTTTTCGTTGTCTTTCAACTCGGTCAGATAGGACTTATCGCTGCTAATTTGACGTTGAATGGCATTGGCAGTTTTTTTCTGGGCGCGTTGCTCTTTTTCCAATGCGGACTTATCTGCCTGCAAGGACGCCAGCACCGTTTTTTGCTTTTCGGTTTGCTCTGTCAGTGTGTGGCGTTTTAGCTGCAATTCAGTGTCTGTTGCGGCCAATTCATTGATGGCATCGGTGCGTGCTTTAGATAGGCGTTCGGCGTAAACCGTCATGCGGTCTAATTGGTTGGTGTCTTGTCCACTCAACATCGCGTTGAGTTGATTATGTTCGCCTTGGCGATACTGGCTGTTGAGTAATTCCTTCAACAATTCCATTTGCCCCAATTTGAGCTGCTCTAGACGTTGGCTCTCTTTATTCAATACCGCGATATCTTGTTGCAGGCTCGACAGTGTCGCGTTGGAAGTACGGATTTGCTTAGCCAAGCCGCTGATAGATTGCTCTTGTTTCTTGAGCGAGGATTGAAGGGAGTTTAGCTTTTTATTGCTGCTGCTAAGTTGCTGCTCTTGACGAGAGATTTCATTTTTCACGCCTGAGAGTTGTTCATCGCTGGCGGTCGATAATGGCGAAATAAGCAGGCATAGCAAAGCGCCAGTGCATAAAGCACTGGCGCGCAATGAATTCAGTAGGCGCAATTTTATTCCTAACATGTGTTTCAGTATATCAATCTGGTTTGGGGTCTGCACTATTGAGAGTGTCTCAGCGTCGCAAGAACGTGAAGAAATACCGTGATTATTAGTGCTTTTAATTCAATCAGTTTGTGAAACTGACGGCGTGAACGAGAAGCTGATGATGCGCCATAAAAAAGCGCCGAGGAAAAGCATTTCTACTTTTGGCCTCGGCGCTTTTACTTGCTAACTCCCTAATGGGTATTTAGCGAGATACCATTACTTTTGAACGTAAAGTGGCTTGCCGGTCATGTCTGATGGGATAGACACATCAGTCAGAGACAGCATGGTTGGCGCTAGGTCAGACAGTTTGCCACCTTCAACCAACTCGATGTTTTTGCTACCTACGTAGATTAGCGGTACTGGCAAATTGGTGTGAGCCGTGTGGATGCCGCCCGTTTCAGGGTCGATCATCATTTCTGCGTTACCGTGGTCAGCGGTGATCAGTAGTTGGCCGTCAACTTCTTTAATCGCTTCAACCACGCGAGCGATACAGCTATCAACCGCTTCACATGCTTTCACTGCCGCATCGTATACACCGGTGTGGCCAACCATGTCGCCATTCGGGTAGTTACAGATGATTTGGTCGAACTTACCGCTCTTAATTGCAGCAACCAGCTTGTCGGTCAGTTCTTCTGAGCTCATTTCTGGTTGAAGGTCGTAGGTGGCTACCTTAGGAGAAGCAACTAGCGAGCGCTCTTCGCCTTCAAATGCGTCTTCAGCGCCGCCATTGAAGAAGAAAGTCACGTGTGCATATTTCTCTGTTTCAGAAATACGTAGCTGCGTTTTACCTTCTTTTGATAGCCACTCACCCAGTGTATTCACAAGGTTGTCTGACGGGTAAGCGCAAGATGCGTCGATGTCTGACGCGTATTCAGTCAGCATCACGAAATCTGACAGCTCTGCGACTTTTGAACGGTTGAAACCGTCAAAAGTAGGCAGGAAGGTGCGAGCGATTTGACGCGCACGGTCAGCACGGAAGTTCATGAAAATCAGGCTGTCGCCGTCATTGATAGACGCAACAGGTTGACCTTCAGCGCGGATTTCAGAGGCTTTAACGAACTCATCGTTCTCTTCACGCGCGTAAGCCGCTTCAAGCGCTTCAACAGAAGAAGCGTAAGTGAAGTCACCTTTTGCTTCAGTCAGCAGGTCGTAAGCTTTTTCAACGCGATCCCAGTTGTTATCGCGGTCCATGGCGTAGTAACGACCCACGATAGACGCGGTGCGGCCTTTACCCAGTTTCGCGAACAGTTCGTCAAAACGAGCCAGAGAGTTTTTCGCACTGCGTGGTGGTGTGTCACGGCCATCAAGGAAGCAGTGCAGGTACACGTTCTCAGCGCCACGCTGAACCGCCAATTCTACGGCTGCAGCGATATGATCTTCGTGGCTGTGAACGCCACCTGGAGACATCAGGCCCATGATATGAACGGCTTTGTCAGCTTTAACTGCTTTGTCTACAGCGCCAGTCAGAACGGCGTTATCGAAAAACTCGCCATCAGAAATCGCTTTAGTGATACGAGTCAGGTCTTGGTAAACGATACGACCCGCGCCGATGTTGGTGTGACCAACTTCAGAGTTACCCATTTGACCGTCTGGCAAACCTACATCCATACCTGATGCAGAGATCAGCGTGCTGGTGCCCGCCATCAAACCATCAAGAACGGGAGTGTTAGCGTTAGCAATGGCGTTGTCGCTGTTATCTTCGCGATAACCCCATCCATCCAGAATAACGAGTGCCAAAGGCTTCTTAGCTGACATACGGTGTCCTCTTTATGTCGATTTCAATGTTTAAAATAGAAAAACAATTAGCGTAACTTTACTACATTTTACTGGTTAAGCAGTAGGCAAACTTTTTCGCTAAAATATCAACAAAATTTGTAATGCCAAGTGGTTAGCTCCCGTATCTCTTGCTCTGTATCTCGATGTTCTCACTCAAGCGATACAGCTTGATCATCAAGGGCGGGAAAATAGTTGTAGTAAGTCAACAGCTTTTGGTCGGTTGAAGCGTGAGCGACATGCTGTGCGGTTAATTGTTAATGCAATAATCAATAAATGTGGGCGAGTGTGATTTATTTCAAGTTTTTGCGCTTTGTTAACAGTGAACAAGGGCATGGAAATCCAAGCCCATGCTGTACTTGCGAGCGCGGGAGGTTATACTCGGGGTCGATTTTTTTGCCGACATGAATGTAGAAGCGAGCTATGCAGCAGTTAATTGAATTTGTCCAAAGTAACTTGATTTTGTCACTGGTGTGGGTAGGTCTGGTCGTTGCACTGGTGGTTTCTGTTGTCAAACAGAAAACCGCGTCGTACCGCATCGTCACGCCAAATGATGCCACTGTAATGGTTAACCGTGAAAATGGTGTGTTTGTTGATATCCGTAGCCGTGACGAGTACCGCGCAGGCCATATTGCTGGCGCACTTCACGTTTTGGCGAAAGACATTAAAGCCGAAACTTACGGTGATATTGAAAAACATAAATCTGACCCAATCATTCTGGTATGTAAGACCGGCCAGACGGCAATTGAAAGCGCTAATCTGCTGACAAAAGCTGGGTTTGAGAATGTTAGCGTACTAAAAGATGGTCTGATTTCGTGGAACGAAGCGAATCTACCATTGGTTCGTAACAAAAAGAAAAAGTAACGCTAACCGTTGAGCTATACGACAGGCAGCTCTCAAAGGCTGCCTGAATTATTTTAGAATGCGAGAACGCATTGGTTTATTTAACAAGGATTTATCAACATGGCTGAAGCAGCGACCAACCAACAAGCACAAAACTTTGCGATTCAACGTATCTTCCTGAAAGACGTGTCTTTTGAAGCGCCAAACTCTCCAGACGTGTTTCAGCAAGAGTGGAACCCTGATGTAAACCTAGATCTAGACACGCAAAGCCGTGAGCTGGGTGAAGGCGTTTACGAAGTGGTACTTCGTTTGACAGTAACCGTGAAAAACAACGAAGAGACTGGCTTCCTGTGTGAAGTTCAACAAGGCGGTATCTTCAGCGTTGACGGTATGGAAGCACCACAACTGGCACATTGCCTAGGCGCATTCTGCCCGAACATCCTGTTCCCATACGCTCGTGAAACTATTTCAAGCTTGGTAGTGAAAGGTACGTTCCCACAACTAAACCTTGCGCCAGTTAACTTTGACGCATTGTTCATGAACTACCTGCAAAACCAAACGCAAAACACTGAAAACGCTGACGCATAAGCGTCGCGAAAAGGGTCGACACCAATGACAGAAAATACCCAAGCCACTCATACGATGGCAGATGTTGCCATGACCGTATTGGGCGCAGGTTCATACGGCACCTCTCTGGCCATTTCTTTGGCGAGAAACGGCGCGAATGTCGTCCTGTGGGGGCATGAAGCGGCGCATATGGCGCAGTTGGAAATTGATCGTTCTAATGAAGCATTTCTGCCGGGTGTCGCCTTTCCAGACTCATTGATTTTAAGTGCTGACCTGCAAGAAGCGGTTCAAGCTTCACGCGATATTTTGGTCGTGGTACCGAGCCATGTATTTGGCATGGTATTGGCGCAGGTAAAACCTTTTCTTCGCGATGACCAACGAATTTGTTGGGCAACGAAAGGATTGGAGCCTGAGACGGGTCGTTTACTTCAAGATGTTGCCAAAGAACAACTCGGTGATGATGTGCCGCTGGCGGTATTATCAGGCCCAACGTTTGCGAAAGAGCTGGCGGCAGGTATGCCAACCGCGATTTCGGTCGCGTCACCTAACGCCGAGTTTGTTGCTGATCTGCAAGAGAAGATTCACTGTAGCCGTACCTTCCGTGTTTACGGCAACAGTGATTTTGTCGGCATGCAGCTTGGTGGTGCAGTCAAAAACGTGATCGCGATTGGCGCGGGCATGTCTGACGGCATCGGCTTTGGGGCGAATGCGCGTACCGCATTGATCACACGTGGTCTTGCTGAGTTGACGCGTTTAGGCGTGGCACTTGGCGCAGAGCGTGAAACCTTTATGGGCATGGCGGGTTTGGGCGACTTGGTACTGACTTGTACCGATAACCAATCTCGTAATCGCCGTTTTGGTTTGGCGTTAGGTAAAGGCCAAGGCGTAGATGAAGCACAAACCGAAATTGGTCAGGTCGTCGAAGGCTACCGTAACACCAAAGAAGTACGTGTATTGGCAAAACGTGTTGGCGTGGAGATGCCGATCGTAGAGCAAATCTATCAGGTGCTGTACGAAAACAAAGATGCGCGCTTGGCTGCGCAAGATTTGTTAGCGCGCCAGAGAACATCTGAATAGCGATATTTAACGTATTACTATTATTGAGTCTGAAAAAACGCGGGAACTCTTCTCGCGTTTTTTGTTTTTGCGACGAGTGGCATGCATTGTGAGAATCGTGGTGCCAAAGAGGCTTATCGCTGAAGGTTTCAATATTGGGTTGTTTGTATATCTATGTCACACTGACTATCTCGTGACATCATGGGAACGTCAACAAGACAAGTAGCAGGGTAAAAGGTACAAAGATGCAAAGGATGTGTGGTGAAGGCCGTGATAAGAGCTGCCAGCAAGAAAAAGTCTGGAAGGCCATTAAGCGTGAAGCGAAAGAGCAAACAGAGCGTGAGCCTATGCTGGCGAGCTTTTTCCATGCCACCATCATTAAGCATGACACGTTAGCGGCCGCACTCAGTTATATTCTCGCCAACAAGCTTGCGACCCCAAGCATGCCTGCCATGGCGGTTCGTGAAGTGGTGGAAGAAGCCTATGCTGGCGACAGCAGCATTGTGGCCTCTGCAGCGTGTGATATTTGCGCGACCGTGGAGCGCGACCCCGCGATTGAGCTTTACTCAACCCCACTTTTGTATCTAAAAGGCTTCCACGCCTTGCAAGGCTTTCGTGTGGCGAATTGGCTTTGGTATCAAGGTCGTCGTGAGTTAGCGGTCTACCTGCAAAACCAAATTTCTGTGGCTTGCCAAGTGGATGTTCACCCTGCAGCCTGCATTGGCCGAGGCATCATGTTTGACCATGCAACGGGTATCGTGATTGGTGAAACCGCCGTAGTTGAAGATGATGTTTCCATTCTTCAGGACGTCACGTTAGGTGGTACGGGTAAAGAAGGTGGCGATCGTCACCCGAAAATTCGTACTGGTGTCATGATTGGTGCGGGCGCAAAAGTGCTGGGCAATATTGAAGTCGGTGAAGGCGCGAAAATAGCGGCGTGTTCTGTCGTTCTTATCCCTGTGCCTCCGCACACGACTGCAGCGGGCGTACCTGCCAAGATCATTGGTACACCAAGCAGCGAAACACCTTCATTCGACATGGACCAAAACATTACCAGTTCAGAGTTTATCGAAGGTGACGGTATCTAGCCGTTTAGTTTCTGGCCTTTACTACCAAATGGTGCCAGGCACAAAGAAGACACCACGGAAACAGAATAAAAAAACGGAGCCCTAGGGCTCCGTTTTTGTTTGTGCTGACTAATAATCAGAACAATTTGTTCGCAACGTCGTACAGGTCCTGACGGAACGGGCGACGCATGTTTTCGATGGCATCGATGATGTCGTGGTGAACCAGCTGCTCATGCTGGATACCTACACAACGACCGCCTTCGCCTTTGATCAATAGATCAACCGCGAATGCACCCATGCGAGAAGCAAGGATACGGTCAAATGCACGAGGCTGACCGCCACGCTGAATGTGACCCAAAATGGTAGCGCGCGTTTCACGACCGGTTTCTGCTTCGATGTACTTCGCCAACTCGTTGGTGTCAGTCATTAGCTCGGTGATCGCGATGATTGCGTGCTTCTTGCCTTTGTAGATACCTTCTTTGATCTTAGCGATCAGGTTCTCTTTATCTAGGCCGATTTCTGGCGTAATGAAGTACTCACAACCGCCAGCAATAGAAGCCATCAGGGTCAAATCACCACAATGGCGACCCATCACTTCAACGATAGAAATACGTTGGTGAGAAGAAGAGGTATCACGTAGACGGTCGATTGCCTCAACAACGGTATTTAGTGCCGTTAGGTAACCGATGGTGTAGTCAGTACCTGGGATATCGTTGTCAATGGTGCCTGGCAGACCGATGCATGGGAAACCCATTTCAGTTAGCTTTTTCGCACCCATGTATGAACCGTCGCCGCCGATCACAACCAGCGCTTCGATGCCATGCATCTTCATGTTCTGGATGGCTTGCTCACGCACTTTCTCTTCTTTAAATTCAGGGAAGCGCGCAGAACCAAGGAACGTTCCGCCTCGGTTGATCATGTCTGAAACGCTAGTGCGGTTCAGTTTTTCAATACGGTTCTGGTGAAGGCCTTGGTAGCCGTCATAAATACCGCACACTTCAATGCCTTCGCTCAATGCCGCACGCACAACACCGCGGATGGCTGCATTCATACCCGGGGCGTCACCGCCACTGGTCAAAACACCAATTTTACTAACCATGGTTACCCTCTGACTTTGGGAATTGAAACTTCAAATCCATTTTCACATGTTAAGACCGCGAATCTTGCACCCAGCTTTTCAATGAAAAGTCTTATCAGGTAACGCGGGTATGTCTCAGCATGCATTGACGTGCCAGTTTATCTCGCTGACCACGTCTTTGAAACTGTAACTTTCCTACTTATGAAAGACTATTACAATTTCACTACGTTTTTTCGTTGATTAATATCACTAAGCGTTGCAAATCTTCGAGGTTTGTCGTGTATTAATTTTGCTCACGAGGGATTTTTCCTACTACAGATATCGGATCTTGGTGAATTAAGATATCTGCGCCGGGGAAAGCGATCTCTAATCGGTCTTCCACTTCATCGGCAATCACGTGAGCATCGACCAGCCTCAGATCATCGTCTAGCTCGAGGTGAAGCTGAATAAAGCGGGTTGCGCCAGCCTGTCGTGTACGCAGGTCGTGAACCCCTTCCACGCCAGAAACGGTTGAAGCTAGCAGCATGATTTTCTCTTGGTCTTCCACGGGAAGTTGATGATCAAGCAGCGACTGAACCGCTTCGTTGGCCATTTTGAATGCGCTGATAAGTATGAAAATACCAATACCAATCGCGAAGATCGCATCGGCCATTGGGAAGCCATACCACGCCAAGCCAAGCGCCACGATGATGGCAATGTTCATGTACAAGTCTGATTGGTAGTGCAGAGAGTCTGCCGAGATAGCCTGACTGCCCGTTTGTCGCACCACCCACTTTTGGAACAACACGAGCCCTCCGGTGATCACCGTGGCAATACCACTCATGACAACGCCGGCCTCTGGGTGAAAGAGTTCTGTCGGTTTGAATAACCGCTCAACACCATTGAGCAACAAGAAACACGCAGAGCCTACAATGAAGGCCGCTTGAGCCAATGCAGCGAGAGATTCCGCTTTGCCATGACCAAATCGGTGTTCCTCGTCGGCAGGTTGCAGCGCATAACGCACCACGACAAGGTTGGTGACAGAGGCAAGTAAGTCAATCAGCGAGTCGACGAGCGACGCCAGCAAGCTGACTGAGCCGGTATACCACCAGGTTCCCAGTTTCATCAGCAAAAGGAAGGATGCAGTGATGGTTGCCGCCCATGCGGCCATCTGAACTAAACGGGCGTATTTTTCAGTCATGTGCACGTACAACTAAGAGTAAGTGGAGAGAGTATAACGTTTTTATTCTCAGAGTGTGCGGCTGACTGTGGCGGTGAAATGCAACATGCCGGCAAGGGCCGGCATGAAGGGAGGTCTCACTGTATCGCGATGGATGTCTGCGATTAGTGGTGCTTTTTCATGCGCTCTTGATGGCGCTCAGCCATTTTGTCCATGTTCGCTTTCACTTCGACTTTTTGCTCTGGCGTGAGGATATTCAGCATCTCATGTTGGCGCTTCATCATCGCCACACGACGTTCAACTTGCTGTTCCGCCATTTTTTCTGCCAATACGCGAATTTGGGATTCGTCGAAATTATCAGCGAGCAGCAGGGCTTGCATCTCTTGACGGTCAGCCATCATGCCAGCTTTCATCTCACCTTTGCCTGCTTTCATCGCGTCGCGGCTTTGCTCGCGCAGCGTTTTCATCTCTGCTTTTTGTTCGTCGGTTAAGTCGATGCCGCGCAGCAGGTGTTTACCCATCATGCCTTTGCCATCGTGATGTTTGCCACCGCCATATGCCATGGCTGACATTGAACCCATCATTAGTGGAAGTGCGATAACAGTAGCAACAATGCGTTTAGATAATTTCATGATGTTCTCTCCGGTTTATTTCCAAGCTAGCTGCTTGGGATTTGTTATTTGGTTTGGGTGTTTCGTGTTGATGTGTTCACTTTACTGACCCAGACGTAAACCGGTGTTCATGGAGCGTAAAGCAATGTAAAGGGAGGTAAACCTGATGTTTACTCATGGCGTCACTGACACGATTGGCAGATACTAGAGCCAATAACATCTATGCGAGCGCGTACCATGAGCAAAATCCTTCTGATTGACGATGACACTGAACTAACTGGCTTACTTAGCGACCTTTTGGAGCTTGAAGGTTATGAGGTGGATATCGCCAATAACGGTCAGCAAGGGTTAGATCAAATTAATGACAGCATTGATTTGGTGCTTTTGGACGTCATGATGCCTGTATTGAACGGGATGGAGACACTTCGTCGTTTGCGTGAAAGTTGGGAGACACCTGTGCTCATGCTGACCGCGAAAGGCGAGGAGATTGATCGTGTTATGGGCTTGGAGCTAGGCGCGGATGATTACCTCCCTAAGCCTTTCAGTGACAGAGAGTTGCTGGCGCGAATGCGGGCGATTTTGCGTCGTACAGGTAAAAACCACGATGATAAACGCAGCGACGATGCTCAGGAGAAACTCGAGTATCAAGACATCGAGATTTTCCCCGGCAAAATGGAAGTTTATTGCCAACAACAGTTGATCGATCTGACGGGCACAGAAACCGCGTTGCTGACCTATTTAGTGAGACAGCCCGGCTCAATCGTGGCCAAAGCGGACATCAGTTTAAATGTGCTAGGCAAACGACTGGCACCATTTGATCGCGCCATTGATATGCACATTTCTAACATTCGTAAAAAACTGCCTGAGCGTGAAGACGGGAAACCTCGCATTAAAACGTTGCGTGGCCGTGGCTATTTGCTGGTGGAGGCATAATGAAGCTTCCGACCATAAAAAGCCTTTATGGCCGTATTTTTGCTATTTTTTGGCTCACCCTCATGTTGGTGCTCATTGCTGTATTAATGGCACAGCACAGCGATCCTCGACAGCAGCATAACTTGCCTGTCAGCGCAAAAGCGGAATACGCAAAGATTGCCGAAGCCGTGTCTGCGAAAATAGCGAGCGGGCACGGTTCGTTTAAACAGAAACTGGAAAGGTTCCAGAAAAAACAGCCTGAAAGAGGGCCAATCAAACTTTACTTCACGAATGTCGATGGAGAAATGTTTGGGCGCGGCCATCACGGCAGCAGCCGTGCGTTAAAGAACTTTGTCACGCTTGCGGATGATCCCGATGAACCCATGCAGCGTCTTTATGGTCGTTGGATGCTAGCTGGCCCATTTACTATCGAAGATAGCAACCAGCAAGCATTGATGTACGTGGGCAAAATGTGGCGTGAAGCGCCACCGTTTTATGTTCGGATTCTGGATAGACCTTTTCAATTGTTGTTGGTCACCATGTTGGTGAGCACCCCATTATTGTTATGGCTTGCTTGGGCCGTAACGCGGCCTGCTCGTCGCTTGCAAGCTGCGGCTGAACGTGTTGCACAAGGGCGCTTTGAAACGGACCCTGATTTGGAAAAAGGACCACGAGAATTTCACCAAGCAGGTGCAAGCTTCAACCAGATGGTGACGGCGCTGAATCAAATGATCAGCGGGCAGCAGCGGTTGTTGTCTGATATTTCTCACGAGCTACGCTCGCCGCTAACGCGACTTCGTATGGCCAATGCGCTTGCGATTCGCAAACAAGGTCAAAGTGATAACCTCGCGCGCATAGATACCGAAGCTGAGCGTATGGAGAAAATGATCGCGGACTTGCTGTCGTTGTCACGTATGCAAATCAATAGCCACGCCGAGCGAGATGTTTACTCCTTATCAGAACTTTGGCAAACCTTGCTGGAAGACGCTGAATTTGAAGCAGAGCAGTGCGGCAAGCACTTAACATATGGCGACATACCCGAAGCCAATATCGAAGGGAACGGGCCATTGCTTTGCAGCGCGTTAGAAAACGTGGTTCGAAACGCCATCAAATATGCCAATCAACAAATCGATGTAACGATGTCAGTCACAGGAGCTTCATTGGAAGTGATTGTGGGTGATGATGGAGAGGGCGTACCTGAAGAAATGCTCGATGATATATTCCGGCCTTTCTATCGTGTATCAACAGCACGAGATCGAGCGAGTGGCGGCACTGGCTTAGGGCTGGCGATCACGGACAGTGCCGTCAGGCAGCATAATGGCTCGGCGCGAGCATCAATTAATTCTAAAGGCGGACTGTCAATTAGGCTGACGTTTGCGCTTGCATTGTCATGAGCCAGAATATCGATAAACCCTTAACAACGATAAACATTACTGATTAATGTCTCACTTTTGAAGCGAAGAGCTAATCTTATCCTTAAGCAATTCAATATTTGCAGATTAAACCTTGTGTCGCGCCCGACACTTTTGGGTCTAAAAGGAGAGATGAGCCATGACTTCACCAATTACCATAAAGCAGCGATTGAACATGTTTGTTGCTTTGGTGTGCGGTATTCAAATCATAGTGAGTGCCTTTGTTTTCTATAAATTGGCTTATATCGAAAGCCATGTGCAGGGGGTAGCACACCGTGATATCCCCGTGTTAGCCGCGATCAGTCGAGCCACTGAGCACCAAGTGGAACAACGTGTTCATTACAACAAAGCCTTTCGATATGCCCTTGAAGTAGGACAAGAGCCTAACGCTGAAGCTAATTATGCCAAAGAAAAAGCCTATTTCTATGAGCTGGGTGAGAAAGTCGAAAAGGACAAAAAAGAGATTAAATCGTTACTGGCTGATGGGATAACCACTGGCACAGACGAAGAGAAAACGGCGTTTAAGGCCGCAGACAATAAGCTCAATGATGCCGTCGCATTGCACTTAAAATGGATGGGTCATGTTGCAGACGTCTTTAAAGAACTCGAAGGCAAGCATTATCACGAAGCGGAATTACTTGACGCAGTGGTGGGAGAAGAGGCTGAAACCACCACCAAAATGGTTGATAGCTTGTTGACTGACGTCGGTAAATTCACGGAAAAAGCCGTCCTAGATATCGAAGAAAGGGCAGTGACACTAGAGATTGTCGTGATTTCTTCCGTAATAGTGGCATTGCTCGTGGCGATCATCATGTCGAAGATCATCCTTAATCGTATTTATGCGGGGCTCACGAAGGTGTCTGATGCGTTAGCTGTCCAAGCCGCAGGGGATTTCAGTCGTGTGGGGATTGTCGATGAGCCGGGCATTATTGGTGAGCTGCAGAAAAACATGGAAGGGACGCGCAAGAGTACCAATGCCATGCTGGCTAAAGTCGCCAATGAGGTCGGAGAGGCGGTGAAAATGCTGAATACTGCCGCGCAGGCTGTGAAAAGCAATTCAGACGCTCAGAGTGGAGAAATTCTTCAAGTGGCGACGGCGGTCAATGAGATGTCGGCAACCGCACAAGAAATCGCGAATAATGCGACACAAACGCAAGCGGCGACAGAGAGTGCTTCGAAGCAGTCATCCGAAAGCATGCGTATTAACCAAGAGTCGATGAAGCAAACCAACTCTTTAATTGAAAGTTTGAACCTCAGTAGTGTCGCGCTGACTGAGCTAGAGAAAAACAGCGGTAATATCACTTCAGTGCTTGATGTGATCAAAGGTATTGCAGAGCAAACTAACTTGTTGGCCCTCAACGCAGCGATAGAAGCAGCGCGAGCGGGTGAACAAGGCCGTGGTTTTGCTGTTGTTGCAGATGAAGTGCGCAGTTTGGCCCAGCGTACACATGATTCGACGTCAGAAATTGAAACCATGATTGCTCAGCTGAGTAGCGTGACGAAAGAAGCCGTTGATACCATGCAAAAGAGCTGTGAAATGGGTGATCAGACGCTCAAACTGTCGCAAGAGTCTTCCACATTGTTATCTCAGGCTGGCAATGCGACGTCAGAAGTGACCGACATGAATTTGCTGGTGGCCAGTGCGGCGGAAGAACAAAGTGGTGTAGTGGAAGAAATAAACATGAACGTTAACAAGATCAGTGAAATGGCAGCGCAGAGTGCCTCGGAAGTTGAACTGCTTGTTGAGGCCACATCTCGACTCAACCAAATATCGAATGATCTTCAGGCTTCTACGGGTAAAACCGCATGATGACCAATGTTTTCGATATACGGTGAGCAAGATAGGCGCCGTTAAACACGAAAAAAGCAGGCTAGCCTGCTTTTTTTACGTCTACAATCCGCCATCAAACCCAAGTTGGCGCCATGCTTCATAGCAAATGATCGACACCGAGTTTGATAAGTTGAGGCTTCGGCTATCGGGCATCATTGGCACCCGAATGCGATGTTCAGGCGAGAAAGCATTACGAATGTCATCTGGCAATCCGCAGGTTTCCGAACCAAACAGAAATATATCTCCTGCTTGATACTCAACGTCAGAGTGTGGGCGACTGCCTTTGGTGGTGCAGGCGAAGATTCGACGCTCTTGAGGGGTATCTGATGGCATTTCTTCAGCAAACATCACATCGAGAAACGCTTGGTAGTTAGGGTAACGAGTGACGTTGGTGAGATCGTGGTAATCGAGCCCCGCACGGCGCAGTTTCTTCTCTTCAAAATCAAATCCAAGTGGCTCAATCAAATGAAGTTTACAGCCTGTATTAGCGGCCAAGCGGATGATATTACCCGTATTTGGAGCGATTTGAGGTTCGTGAAGGACAATGTGGAACATGATGTTCAGAGACCGTGCGTTGGGGAAAAACGCAGTATACCTTGGCGGGTTAGTAGGGATAAAGCCACAAACAAAAAAGGAGAAGCCGTGGCTTCTCCTTTTCTCGCATAAGCGTGACTAATCGAAATTAGTTTTTCGCTTTTGCTGCCGCTTTAGCGATAGCTGCGAAGCTGTCAGCGATCAATGCTGCACCGCCAACCAATGCACCATCGATGTCTGGTTGTGCGAAGTATGCTTCCGCGTTTTCAGGCTTAACAGAACCGCCGTATTGGATAACAACGTTCTTCGCCACTTCTTCGCTCTTCGCTGCAATGTGTGCGCGAATTGCTGCGTGGATGCGCTGTGCGTCGTCTGCAGTTGCTGCTTTACCTGTGCCGATAGCCCAGATTGGTTCGTACGCGATCACTGCGCCGTTCAGAGCTTCAACACCTTGGGTGTTGATCACTGCGTCAAGTTGACGTGCACATACTGCAACAGTTTCGCCTGCTTCGTTTTGTGCTTCAGACTCACCAATACAAAGAACTGGAACCAGGCCATTTTCTTTTAGGAATGCAAATTTCTTAGCAACGAACTCGTCAGACTCTTCGTGGTATTCACGACGCTCTGAGTGACCGATGATGATGTGAGTTGCACCGAAGTCTTTCAGCATCTCTGGAGAGATGTCGCCAGTGAACGCGCCGCTTAGGTTAACGTCAACGTTCTGTGCACCCAAAATGATTTTGCTTTCCGCTTTACCTAGCAGTTGCTCTGCCAGATCCAAGTACATAACAGGTGGCGCGATAGCAACATCAACACCTTCTACACCATTAAGTTCAGCTTCAAGACCTTTGATAAGCTCAGCTACCATTGTCTTGTTACCGTTAAGTTTCCAGTTACCCATTACTAGTGGACGGCGCATAGGAATTTCTCCGTAATCCAATTATCAAAATCAATTGCTGGGAACGATAGCAGCAGACCCGCTAGCATTTCCTGCTCAAAATCATAAATGCCATCGTTTTTACGCGTTTTACGCCGAAATGTGAACCTTTGAGTAACAAATTTTCGTTATAAATTTTCGGATTGGCGTGAAATTCGGTCGATGACAAGGTGTGATCTGAGGTCAGAATTCCTCATCACAGTAACAATCGTCGGAAATGCTGGGGTAAAGTGGCTCAATATCGTAACAAGGAGCAAGTTATGCCCCATATTGTCATGGAGTACAGTGATCCGGTGTCAGAGCGGGTCAATATCGGTCAATTGCTAGAAGACTTACATCAAACGGCAATAGGCAGCGGGGAGTTTGGGGCGGCAGATGTTAAATCTCGCGCCTACGCGAGTCATGAATGGTTAGTCGGGGAAAACGACAACCAAGAAAACTTTATTCATGTGACCTTGTGGTTGCTTGATGGGCGCGATGAAAAACAGAAGCATAACCTGAGTCATGCGTTTCTTGATGTGCTCAAACAGCACGGTACGGACGTCGCCAGTTTGACCGTTGATGTGCGAGATATGGACAGACGTTGGTACGCGAAGGTTACGAAATAACAGGTACGAGTAAAAAAAGGGCGGTGGCAATTAGCCACCGCGTAAAGACTGAGTTATCCCTCCACGGCAACAGTTTCTCTGTCGCGCTTTGGTTGCAATGTAGTGACGGTTGCGCTTCGCTCAGTTAAAGCTGCAGGGTCATTGACGGCCGTAGCAAAACGGTCAAACTGACGCATCAGTTCTTTCATCAATAACGCATTAACATGGTTAGGGTTTTTCCCTGAACTGATCACACGATTAATGTGGCTCATTTGGGCTCGCAATTGTGGTTGCAAGCTTTCGTTTGCACTTTCGATGATCTCTTCGCTCATCTCAATTCTTAACGCTTCCAGCGCTTGCGGGTCGGATTCCGCTAATGCTTTTAATTCATCAAATGAAGGCAGAGTTTTCATGGCATTACTCCTTTGACAGCGCATGACTTGCCTTTGACTATACGGTTAAAAAGTGAGCGATCAATCACATCAATGACTCATAAATGAGACGAAGTTGTTCACAGGGTTTGGTGTGTTTTTAGTTTGATACAGGTAATTGCTTGATAGGGAGAGAAAACACGATATGCGGTATTTCCTTGTCTCAATAAAGAGACGTTAATGTAAAAGTTGTTGATTTGGATTGCGGAGAGAAGAATGTGGGCATTTGCCTTAGTCTCGATAACTCGTGACCGTCAATGACAGCCACGTTTCAATGAGACTCTCAAGCGAGAATACCAGAGTGATGAATTACGTGAGAAAGTTCTCTCGCTTACCAGTATTGCTCAGTGGTGATGTGCCCAGGCTTACGGCGAAGGTGTTTTTCTAGCCCTTTGAGTTGCAGCAGTGCACGAACATCCTTCACCATTTGAGGATTGCCACACAACATAACATGGCTTTTCTCCGGCGAGAGCGGTAAACCGACGACTCGCTCTAGCATACCATCTTCCAACGCATGGGTTATTCGCCCTGATAAGGCATCTACCGTTGGCTCTCTGCTGACAAACGGCTGGACCAAGATTTGATCACTGTGCTTTTTCTTCAGCGCATTAATTTCAGCTTGGTAGCTCAGGTCTGCGGAGAATCGTACAGCATGGATCAGCACAACTTTCCGAAACCGCTGCCAGACTTCCGGCTCATGCAAGATAGATAGGAATGGACCTAACGCGGTGCCAGTCGAAATCATCCACAAATGCTCACTCTCTGGAATATCATCCAAGGTGAAAAAACCCGTTGCCTCTTTGGTGATCATAACGGTGTCACCCGTTTCAAGCTCATGGAGGCGAGGAGAGAGCAGCCCATCGGCTACGCGGGTGGCATAGATTTCTAAGTACTTGCTGCTTGGTGGATTAACATAGGAGTATGCGCGCTGGATGAGCTTTCCATCGATCTCAAGGCCCAACTTGGCAAATTGGCCTGCGGCAAATGGCGCGACGTCGGCGTCCAGCGTTAGGCTGAAAAGATCTTTATTCCAGCGTCTGTTTTCAATGACTTCCGCTTTGATCCAAGTCGACATACACACTCCTTTAGCAAAATAGTTATCGGGATGACGCGTGCTAGCTTTTGTGTTGAACGTTATAAGTGCAGCGGCGTTGTCCCTTTATGATGTGTTCGTCTCGCGTGACCTCATACTCATCACCAAGCACAGTTTGAAAGATATGCTTTTCGGATTTGCACAAGGCTGGGCATCGCTTCGCTGCCTGACAGATAGGACAATGATTTTCGACTAGCAGGAAGCCTGTTTCGGTTTCCTGAAGCTCTGCCATATAACCTTCTTTCTCTCTAAGATAAGCCAAGGTTTCAAGTTTAGCCTTTAAATTATGGCAATCTTTGAGCGCGTCGCGATATTGTTGCAACGTCTTTTCTTCTCGTTGCTGAATCACCTTGGTGAGCCCTGATTCACCAAACAAACTTTCCACTGACTCAATCACTGATATAGCAAGGTCGCCATGGCTGTCGGCAAATCGACGATGGCCTTCGGCAGTTAATGACCAATGGCGAGTGGGGCGGCCCACTTTGACGCGAATATCACTAAAATCCAACAGACCATCATCTTCCATGATTTGCAGATGCTGGCGGATACCCATGGTCGTCATGCCCATTTCATCGGCCAATACGCGTGCACTGATGGCCCCTTCGCGTTTTATCTTGTGCAGGATTTTGTCGACTGTTTTCATCGTGATCTCATTTGTCTTCTTTACGTTCCATTATGAAGCGAGCTTGCTAAATAAAGCAATGTCTTTACTTAACAATTACAGGCGTTGTGAAGATGAGGTTGGTGGCCCATGCAGGCCAGCGTCAATGCAGAAGCCGCTTGGCGAGGGATGTCATTAAAGTGAGAAGTACTGTCACAACTTTAAAACCCGCATAAGAAACTTGATGAGTGACGCCGTATTAGGCCGCAAAGCTTCACCCCTGTTACTAGACTCTCCCAACTTGACCTGCGCGTATAGGTCACATTATGGGTTTACTGGGAGGTTTCATGGCTGAAAAACGTGGTTTTCCTTTTCGTAACGTTTTCATTCTCGTTGGTGTTGTGGCGGTGTTAGTTGCTGCTGCGTATTTCTATGTTCGCCATCAGGAAAAATATCCCAGCACGGATGATGCTTATGTCCACGGTAATATCTTATACATTGCACCGCAGGTGAGTGGTCAATTGATTGAAGTGAACGTGGATGATTTTCAGCATATTGATAAAGGGGCAGTGATTGCCCGAATAGACCCGTCTGCCTATCAAGCGCGTGTTGAACAAGCGCAAGCCGCCTATGAAAATGCCACCGCCGCCAACAAGGCAACCAGTGATGCGATTGTTGGGGCAAGTGCCAGAATTCGAGCCGCATCAGCACAACTGCTGGATGTCGAAGCGAAATATCGACGCAATATGGCGCTGGTGGAAAAGGGATTATTGCCTAAACAAACCGGTAGTGATCTAAAAGCAGAATTGGCTGCCGCCAAAAATAATTTGGATGCGGCGCGGGCTGATATGTCGCAGTTGATCAGTGAGCAAGGGGCATCGGGCTCCGCGGCGCCTCTCGTGCGTCAAGCGGCAGCGGCATTGTCTGAAGCATCACTTAATCTTTCGTATACCTCGATTATTGCACCCACTTCAGGGACGTTAGGCGATGTAAAAGTTCGCCCCGGCAGTGTGGTAGCGCCTGGACAGGCGCTCATGCCTTTGATTGAAGATAATTCATTTTGGGTGGAGGCCAATTACAAAGAAGATGACATTGGCCATATCGGTGCGGACATGATGGCCACCATCGTGCTGGACATGTATTCGGATACCTCTTTCAGCGGCGTGGTTGAGGCGATATCTCCGGCCAGTGGTTCCTCGTTCTCCTTGCTTCCTCCTGAAAATGCCACGGGTAACTGGGTCAAAGTACCGCAACGCTTTCCTGTGCGCTTAAGCATTAAAACAGACGGGAATACACGACCCTTACGCGTTGGTGCGAGCGCAACTGTGACCATAGACACTTTTAGCAACGATACGTTAAGTTCAGACACGCAAAACCCTGCTAAAGGCAATAGCGATGACAGCCAGTAGCAGCGCCTCTTCGCCTAACGCACATGGCCCGCTGCCAGCAGGGCCAGGACGTTTAATGATCACGCTGGCAGTGATGCTCTCTGCCATCATGGTGTTACTCGACATGACGATCGCCAATGTGTCACTACCGCACATGATGGGGTCGTTAGGTGTGACCTCTGAGCAAGTGACGTGGGTGCTCACGTCTTACTCAATGGCAGAAGCGATTTTCATCCCACTGGCGAGTTATTTCAGCCTGCGCTTTGGTTCTCGGCGTTTGCTTTTGGTTTCGGTAGCTGGGTTTATGGTGATGTCGGCTGCGTGTGGGCAGGCGGACTCGCTGACGGAAATGATCGTATTTCGTATTCTGCAAGGCGCATTTGGGGCATCGGTGATCCCGCTGTCTCAATCCATCATGATCCAAATCTATCCGCCAGAAGAACGCGGCAAGGCCATGGCATTGTTCTCGGTTGGCATATTGCTCGGTCCGATTCTTGGCCCTACCGTCGGCGGCGTGATCACCGAACACATGGATTGGCGTTGGATATTCTATGTGAATGTGCCCGTTGGCCTGTTGTGTTTGAGCTTGCTGGCAGTCTTCGTGCGTTTGGACGGACGCGACAAGACATCCGTGGATTGGCCGCTGGTGTTTGGCATGGCAATTGGTATTGGCTTGCTGCAGTTAGTGCTTGAACGTGGCAACCAAGATGGCTGGTTTAGCTCTAACACGATCTTGTTCGCCTTTATCATTAGCATGATGGCGTGGGCGTTTTTCTTGCTGCGATCGTTCAAAACCAAAGGCGATATTGCGCCCATGTGGCTGCTAAAAGACAGAAACCTGTTGCTCTCGTGCATTGTCATGACAGGTTTTTCGATGGGGATGTTTGGCATTACCCAGCTGCAACCCATGATGCTAGAACAACTGCTGAATTACCCCGTTGATACCACCGGTTTCGTGATGGCACCGCGTGGCATTGCTTCTGCAATTGTGCTGATATCGATTTCTCGTATCATCGACCGGCTCGATCCACGAATGTTGATTGTGGTGGGCTTGGTGCTCAATGGCATTGGTAGCTTCATGATGATGAGCTACTCGCTCGACATTGATGTTTATTGGGTGCTGTTGCCGAGCATCATTCAAGGTGCGGGTATGGGGCTGGTGTTTGCGCCACTTAGCCAGCTGGCGTATGCCACGCTATCACCCAACAACACTGTGGGTGGGGCGGTGGTCTTCAACCTTTGTCGAACCTTAGGTAGCTCGTTTGGGATTTCTATCGTGAACACTTACTTTAGCCAAATTCAGCAAAAAGAATGGCATGCACTCGGCGGAGGAATCACGCCGGACAATCCTGCCGTTCAACAACTTGCTGCCTCTAAGGGCGTGGCGGTGACAGATCCGAGTTTCATCGCCTCCGTGACGCAGCTATTGCATGAGCAATCGACGTTGCTGGCGTTTGTTTACTCGTTCGGTTTTATCATGGTGTCTTACATTGTCTTGATCCCGTTGCTGGCGCTCTTTAAGCGACCCCCAGCGAAGGTAAACCCTAAGCAAGAGACATAACGCAGGCAATAAAAAAGCACGCCTAGGCGTGCTTTTTCAAATCATGACTCTTCCATTGTGGACGATGACAATTACAGGATGATAGCTTTCACTGCATCGTCTTTACGATCCAAATAGTGGATCGATTTAACGCGACGAATAGTACGGCACTTACCACGAATAAGCAGGGTTTCCGTGGTCGCAATGTTGCCCTTACGGGTAATGCCTTCCAGCAGGTCGCCTTTGGTGATACCGGTTGCCGAGAAAATCACGTTGTCGCTGCTTGCCATGTCAGCCATGCTCAAACAGATGTTGGTTTCGATGCCCATTTCTTTGCATCGTGCGATTTCGATCTCGCCCAAGCGACGGTTTTCTTCGTTGTCTTCTTTAACTTCGTGGCGAGGGATCAAACGGCCATTCATGTCACCGCCCAGTGCGCGGATAACTGCAGCAGAAACCACACCTTCTGGTGCGCCGCCAATGCCGTACATCAGGTCAACTTCGTTGTCTGGCATACAGGTCAGGATCGAGGCCGCAACATCACCATCAGGAATGGCGAACACTTTCACGCCCATTTCCTGCATTTCGCGGATGGTGTCGTCATGACGAGGTTTGGCCAGCGTCGTTACCACCAATTCATCCAACGATTTACCCAAGGCTTTGGCGACGTTGATCAGGTTGTCACGCAGTGGCAGGTCAAGATTGATCACGCCTTTGGCTTCAGGGCCGACACACAACTTTTCCATGTACATGTCAGGTGCTTTCAAGAAGCTGCCTTTCTCTGCGGCAGCGAGCACTGCCAGCGCATTGGATTGGCCCATCGCGGTCATGCGAGTGCCTTCGATTGGATCGACAGCAATATCAACGGCATCGCCGCCTAAACCGACTTTCTCACCAATGAATAGCATCGGCGCATCATCGATTTCGCCTTCACCAATAACAATTTCACCTTCGATTTCGGTTTTGTTCAGAAGAATACGCATTACTTCTACTGCTGCACCGTCTGCTGCGTTCTTGTCACCGCGGCCAAGCCACTTGTGACCCGCCAGTGCCGCGCCCTCTGTGACGCGTGAAAAAGCCATCGCTAAATCGCGTTTCATCCGATCTCCAGTGTCATTATTTTGTGGAATCAAAAGCCATCAGCATCGTTGTCTGATAGCGAAAAAACTCGGCGCGGATTCTACCATATGCAAAAAGGAAACGTTTGCGTTTTTGTGGCAAGAAAAAAGGGGCAAGCCCCTTTTTCGATGCACAGTCAGACCATTAGCGTGAGGTTACTCGACTGCCCACCCTTTTGAGCACTCGACGGCTCGCTTCCAACCGCGATGGCGACGCTCTCGTTTTCCATCGTCATTACTTGGGCTAAAGCGTCGGTCAATCTCGGCTTTGTTTTTTAGTTCATCAATGCTGCCCCAGAACCCGACAGCGAGACCTGCTAAGTAGGCCGATCCTAATGCGGTGACTTCAGTGACTTTAGGGCGATGTACTTCGGTGTTCAGCACGTCAGATTGGAATTGCATCAGGAAGTTGTTGGCAACAGCGCCCCCATCGACTTTGAGAAAATCGAGTTTGATGCCGGAATCCGCTTCCATGGCGTTTAACACGTCGAGAGATTGGTAAGCAATGCCTTCGAGGGTGGCGCGAATAATGTGGTTGGCATTGACGCCTCGTGTGATCCCAACGATGGTGCCACGTGCGTAAGGGTCCCAATGCGGCGCACCAAGTCCAGTAAATGCAGGAACGACGTACACACCATTGCTGGTATCGACTTTGGTGGCGAAGTATTCGGAGTCTTTGGCATCTTTAATCAAGTGCATTTCGTCACGAAGCCATTGAATCGACGCGCCGCCCATAAATACCGCCCCTTCAAGTGCATAGGCAACTTCACCTTTCGGGCCGCAGGCGAGGGTGGTCAATAGACCATTGTGAGAGGTAACTTTTTCTTTTCCGGTATTCATGAGCAAGAAGCAACCCGTGCCGTAGGTGTTCTTTGCTTGTCCTGCTTCCACGCACATTTGACCAAACAGTGCGGCTTGTTGGTCGCCTGCAATGCCTGCAATAGGAACGCGCGTGCCGCCTTTGCCGCCGAGGTTGGCTTTGCCATAAACCTCAGAGGACGATTTGACTTCCGGCATCATGGCGCGAGGGATCCCGAGAGCGTTGAGAAGCGTCTCGTCCCATTCGAGCGAATTGATGTTAAACAGCATGGTGCGACTGGCATTGGTGTAGTCCGTGACGTGAACCTTTCCTTGGGTCATTTTCCAAATGAGCCAGGTATCGACGGTGCCGAATAGCAGGTCGCCTTTTTCAGCCAACTCATACGACCCCTCAACATGATCGAGGATCCATTTGATTTTTGTGCCTGAAAAATAAGGGTCGACCACTAAGCCTGTGTTCTCGCGAATGTAGTCTTCAAGACCATCAGACTTTAACTGTTCGCAGATAGGTGCGGTGCGGCGGCACTGCCACACAATGGCGTTGTAGATGGGTTTGCCTGTATGGCGGTTCCAAACAATGGTGGTTTCACGCTGGTTAGTGATACCGAGAGCCGCGATTTCATCTGAACGGATACCCATTTTGCCGATGGCTTCAACCAAGGTAGACATTTGTGTGGCGTAAATCTCTAGCGGATCGTGTTCAACCCAGCCTGACTGAGGATAGATTTGCGGGAATTCTCGCTGGACGACCGTGACAATATTTGCGTCGTGGTCAAGGATCACGGCTCGGGAACTGGTCGTTCCTTGATCTAACGCGACAACGTATTTTTGTTCGGTGCTCATGGTGCGTCCTCTGTAGTCCTTTTTAAAAGCATAGTGCGGCTTGGTTTTTACTTAACCTTTGGTTTCTGACTGGCCTCTGGTGTCTTGACCCTCATCACTTTGCTTACTTTAGTGGCGAAACAGTTTTCGTGAAGTCTATGGGTGGCAAAATGTGCGTTCGCTCATTGATTGCGAATTATATGGTCGAATTCGAACATTGTCCGTCTCATATTGCAGAGTGTATGAGTATTCGAATATGAATGGCGAAAGGTTGGCAGGAAAGAAAAAGGCTGACAACAGAAGTGTCAGCCCAGCCGATGTCGGCAAGTCTTGGAGTATTCCAAGAGAGATACGATCCTTATTAACCTATCACGCAACGAGTGAATAGAAATTGAATTAAGTCGCATTTTTAGTCATCACAACGTTTTGGGGTAAGTCGAAGGCAAGGCGTAGGGGCGGAAAATGGCAAGAATTGATGGTTTTTTGTTCGCTTGTGATCCAAAAGTGAATTAGAAAGGTGCGACTGGCGCAATGCCCCGTTAGAATAGGTTTTCTGGGACGTGCAAGGTAGAAAAGCCTTATAGGGCAAGCCTTGACGAAGATTGCGCATTTGCGCTTAGACGTTGGAAAACATAGGTGGCCTTGATGTCATTGGAAATTTTAGAGCAGCTTGAAGCCAAAGTTCAAATGGCAGTAGATACCATTTCTCTGCTTCAGATGGAACTTGAAGAACTGAAAGAACAAAACGAAACGCTTGGTCGTGAGTCAGAGGCTGTGCGTGAAAACCGTGATTCATTAGAGCAGGAAAATGCTCGCCTTCGCGCCGATCAGGACGCATGGCAGCAACGCATTCGTAGTCTGCTTGGCAAGATTGAAGAAGTAGAATAATAAAACAGAGCCGATGGGCTCTGTTTTTCTATGTGCTTATACCAGGTCTGCGTCAGATCAGGCTAGACATAGCGAGTAAGTGATTTATTGGCGCTGCAAATAGCGTCAATAGATCGTATTACCCTCTGGCAGCTTACTCAATATCAATGGACTCTTGAGATAAGATAACGCCTGTATTATCCGCGTAGAGATGATCTTCAGGAATGAAGGTGACGCCGCCAAAGTTCACGGGTACATCAGATTCGCCAACTCCCATTCCAGTGTCTGAGCTTTCTGCTCCAACTGGGAATGACGCCAAAGCTTGAATGCCAATATCAATTTCATCTAGCGAGTCGACATCGCGAACACAGCCGTAAACCACTAAACCTTCCCAGCCATTTTCTGCTGCCGTTTTAGCAATTTCAGCATCAATAAGTGCACGACGCAATGAACCGCCACCATCGATTAGCATCACACGGCCGACACCGTTTTGTTCGGCAACTTCACGGATCAGGCTGTTGTTTTCATAGCATTTTATGATGGTGATTTGACCACCAAATGAACTACGACCACCGTAAGAGCTCATCATAGGTTCCAGTACATCAACCTGCTCCAAATATGCGTCGCATAACTCTGAGGTATTGTATTCCATAATCAGACTTCTTCTTTGGGCTTAACGGTGCCGAAAAGGCAAATTTGTGGCAATCCGACGGATGTCAGACGCCACCCTATGCAAAAAAGTATAACGACACGGTAGGGCATTGCAATGACTGAGGACATAAATCAGTCAGCCTCTTAAAATGTGTATCAATGAAGTAGGATGCCAGCCGCAAACAGCACGTTGGTTAAGAGCGCGACTTTGACCATGTCTCCCATCATTGGACGTAACGCTTCACCGTCTTGCGAGGCTGATACTGCTTTGCCATGTTCGATGGCGAGCGGTAGCGACATCATGAATAGCCATCCAGTGAAGCCGGTGTGTTCTAGCAGCGCAAATAAGGCAAAACAACAGTAAGCCGTGACCAAGATAACGAGGTGATAGTTTCGTCCCCAATCCGCGCCCATGCGGACCACCAAGGTGTACTTTCCACAGGCTTGGTCGTTATCAATGTCTCGAAGGTTGTTGATGTTAAGAACGCCGACTGCGAGCAGACCACAGGCGGTGGCGGGTAACAGCACAGCGGAATCCAAGATGCCCGCTTGCAGGTAGTAGGTGCCAGCCACGCCTAGCCAACCGAAGAATATCAACACGGAAAGATCGCCTAACCCTTGATAGCCATAGGGCTTGTTGCCCACGGTGTAGCAAATGGCGGCGAGAATCGCGAGCGCACCGAGTCCGATAAAACTGACAATATCGGTGGCATTGTCAAATGCGCTGAGTACTAAAGACGCGCCCACAGCCATGATCAGGCACACATTCAATGCCATGGCATTTTTCATGGTCTTCGGCGTCACTAGACCTTGTTGCATAGCGCGTTTAGGGCCAAGACGATCATCGTTATCTGTGCCTTTTACTGCGTCGCCATAATCGTTAGCGAGGTTAGATAAGATCTGCAAAAGCAGGGCAGTGATGAGCGCGAGTACCGTGAGTAATGCGGAAAAATGTCCGGTCTTTGCGGCGACGGCGCTTCCGCACAATATGCATGCGATAGCCAACGGCAAGGTTTTGGGGCGAGCGGCATCAAGCCAAGTTTTGAGTGTGGATGAGGACATAACCAAAAAAAGCGTGTGTGATAACTGGCCTCATTATTGGTTTTTTTACTTCGTGGGGCAATGAAAGCGCAGGATTTACTGAATTTGATGGCTCAATCACACCAATAAATCATAAACAGTGCAATACAAGGCCGGTGAAAAGGCAATAAAAAAGGGGTAGCCAAGGCCACCCCATTTTGACTGATTCTGTAAAATTACAGAATGAAGCGGCTGAGATCTTCGTCGTCAACCAACTCTTCTAGGCAGTTACGCACGTATTCTGAGTTGATCTCAACGGATTCGCCGCCACGCTCACTCGCGTCAAATGACACTTCATCCACCAAACGCTCCATCACAGTGTGTAGACGACGTGCACCGATGTTTTCGGTACGCTCGTTCACACGCCATGCGGCGTTAGCGATTTCTTCAATGCCATCTGGCGTGAAGGTCAGGTTCAACTGCTCGGTACCCATCAGCGCTGAGTATTGCTCAGTCAACGATGCGTTAGGCTCAACGAGGATACGTTGGAAATCAGACGCTGATAGCGCTTCCAGTTCAACACGGATCGGTAGACGACCTTGCAGTTCTGGGATCAAATCAGACGGGCTTGCCACTTGGAAAGCACCTGATGCGATGAACAAGATATGGTCAGTACGTACCATGCCATGTTTGGTAGAAACGGTACTGCCTTCAACCAATGGAAGTAAGTCGCGCTGAACACCTTCACGAGATACGTCTGGGCCTGAGCTTTCGCCACGCTTACAGATTTTGTCGATTTCATCGATGAAGACGATGCCGTTGTTCTCAACCATGTGGATGGCTTGGTCTTTCAATTCTTCTTGATTGACCAGCTTTGCAGCTTCTTCTTCCGTCACGGCTTTCAACGCGTCTTTAAGCTTCATTTTGCGCTTTTTAGACGTGTTACCACCACCGAGGTTTTGGAACATGCCCTGCAATTGATTGGTCATTTCTTCCATGCCCGGAGGGGCCATGATTTCCATGCTCATTTGCGGAGCGGCAACATCGATTTCTATTTCTTTGTCGTCTAGCTTGCCTTCACGGATCTTCTTACGGAAGCTTTGACGTGTGTTCGAATCGGGTTTTGGTTCTTCAGACTGTCCCCATGCATCGCGTGGTGGCGGCAGTAGGACATCCAGAATGCGCTCTTCAGCCAATTCTTCAGCGCGGAATTTTACTTTTTCCACGGCTTGCTGGTGGGTCATTTTCACCGCGACGTCAGTCAGGTCACGGATAATGGTTTCCACTTCTTTACCCACGTAGCCCACTTCGGTGAACTTGGTGGCTTCGACTTTGATGAACGGTGCATTCGCCAATTTGGCGAGACGACGTGCGATCTCGGTTTTACCAACACCGGTAGGACCGATCATCAGGATGTTCTTTGGTGTCACTTCTGCACGTAGATCTTCATCCAACTGCATGCGACGCCAGCGGTTACGAAGCGCAATCGCAACGGCACGTTTAGCTTTGGTTTGACCGATAATGTGACGGTCTAGTTCAGACACGATTTCGCGTGGGGTCATTTCAGACATGCTGGGATCCTGCTTAGTAATCAAGTTCTTCGATGGTGTGGTGCTGGTTGGTGAAGACACAGATGTCGCCAGCGATGGTCAGAGATTTCACGGCGATTTCGCGTGCATCTAACTCAGTGTTTTCAAGCAATGCAATGGCTGCTGCCTGTGCAAAGTTACCGCCTGAGCCGATGGCGATCATGTCGTGCTCTGGCTGAACCACATCACCGTTACCGGTAATGATCAGAGACGCGGTTTCATCAGCAACACACAGCAGTGCTTCTAGCTTGCGCAGTGCACGGTCAGAACGCCAATCTTTAGCGAGCTCTACCGCGGCTTTGGTCAAATGACCTTGGTGCATTTCCAGCTTACGCTCGAAACGCTCGAATAGGGTGAAGGCATCAGCGGTGCCGCCAGCGAAACCAGCCAACACTTTATTGTTGTACAGGCGGCGAACTTTGCGGGCATTGCCTTTCATTACGGTATTACCCAGTGACACCTGGCCATCACCGGCGATTACTACTTTGCCGTTGCGGCGAACAGAAACGATAGTCGTCACGGAAGAACCTCTTCTTTGCTCTCTGGCTTATAGCCAGTATGGGTTGTTAAGCAGGAGGTGGGGATGAGAAAAGATAAATTCAAGGGCAAAGAGAACGAGAACTCGGTCTTTGCCCTGATTTTATATTGTGGCGGATTAGTTCCAGTACCAGATGGCGCAAGGCTCTATGCCTGCACGGCGTAAAAGGTTGCGGTCGCGCTCGGCTTCTCGCTTCAAAGGATACGGTCCCATGACAACGCGATACCAAATCCCTTTTTCACCTTGGCTGGTTTTGATGTGACTTTCCAAGCCTTGAAAAGCAATCATAGCTTTACGTTCGTCAGCTTGGCTGGCACTGCGATAAGCACCACATTGCATTAGGTACGGGCGGCTGGAGAGCTCTTGCTCGTTGGCTTCAACCTGCACTTCTTTATTTTCCAGCTCTTCAATATAGCTCCACTGTTCCTCAGGTTTAGGAGGAATGAATTTTTCCTCTTTCTTCTGCGGTTTGGAAGGTTTACTGACAGGTTTGGTCACTGATTTCTCAGTGTCAGGTTGGGCAGGCGGTTCGCTAGTGGTAAGAAAATAGAGACCATAGCCAAAGCTCGCCACCAAGACTAACGCAATCAGCGCCCATTTAAGCGGGAAGCCAGATTTTGGAGGCGGTTTTTTGCTGTTTCTGGTGGGTTTACGCGGTGCTTTTCCGCGTTTGACATAATCTCGGGTTGCCACTGATTCGGATATCTTTTTCTGCGAGTTGAAGCTATATGGTACTGGCTTGCTCGAAAGCGCGCCAGTACCTAGCTTATCAGTTTAGCGAGATGGTGGTGCCACACTCTCTCTGATCACCAATTGTGCGTCGAGCAAGCGTGAACCCGCTTGAACATCATTACCTTTCAGTATCTTCAGTAGCATAAGCATGGCCTGACGACCAATATCATAGCGAGGCTGAGAAACCGTGGTCAGTGCTGGGTCGCAATACTCGGCGAACTGGATGTCATCGAAGCCGACGATGGAGATGTCGTGCGGAACACGAAAGCCCAAACGTTTCGCTTGCTGAAGCGCGCCAATTGCCATGACATCAGAGTGACAGAATACGGCGGTTGGCGGAGTCGGCAGCGACAACAAGGTTGTCATAGCACGAGCGCCTGCGGCAAAGGTGAAATCCCCTGCAACGGTATAGGCCGGATTGACTGTCACGCCACCACGACGAAGTGCCTGTTGGTAGCCTTGAACGCGAAATTGCGTTAATGCTGCATTCGGATCCCCTGTGATCTGCGCGATCTGCTTGTGTCCTACCTGAGTAAGGTAGTTCACCGCTTCAAACGCAGCGGTTAGGTTATCGATGTGCACCGTTGGCAGTTCGAGTTCTGGAGCATATTCACAAGCCATCACAAGAGGAGGCAGGTTCTTTTGCTCGGGCTTGCTGACATCGAATGGGAGATCAGTACCTAAAAGGAGCATGCCGTCAGCTTGTTTCGTGAAGACTAAGTTTACAAATGAGCTTTCACGGCTCGCTTGTTGTCCACTATCACCAAGAAGTACTAAATAGCCGTGCTCCATGGCTGCTTCTTCGATACCACGAATGATCTCTGTAAAGTAGGGATCACAAATATCGGGAACGATCACCACAATGGTTTTTGACTCATTGCGACGAAGATTTCTTGCGAGCGAGTTAGGGCTGTACCCTGATTCCATCACCGCCTGCTCGACTTTTTTGCGGGTCGACGCTGATACCTTCTCCGGGTTCATCAACGCACGCGATACTGTCGCCGTAGAGACGCCAGCCAGATGGGCAACATCCTTCATTGTCGCCATAGTGCTTTTCCTCTTGCTCGTAATGTATGGCAATGCTTCCCGATTAGGGACCTTCAGCAATAAGACTTTTTGTTAACAGCTCATATCTTAATCTGATGGCGATGTATTAAACATGGTCATGTTAACAGTTATTACAAGAATACTGTGATCTTAGTCGGTTTAAGGGAATGAAACTTGTTCAGCTCATATCTTGAGGCTCGATATCTAAAGACCAACGTACCTTTTTTGACAGGGGAAGCTGACGAATGGCAGACAATGCAACTGACAATCTTTGTTGCAAAATCCGACGATTAGGTGCTTGAAAAATCAATTGCCAGCGATAGCGACCAGCACGACGAGGAAGTGGTGCGGGAGCTGGCCCCATGGCTGCGCATTCGTCGTTTGGTATTGGCGAGGCGTCAAGTATGGTTCTGACTTGCTGTAGAAATTGCTCTACATGTTCATTTTGGTTGGCTTCTGCACGAAACAATGCGAAGAAGCTGTAAGGGGGCAAGTTGGCCTGTTGTCGCTCAGTCAGTGCTTCGGTGGCAAAGCTGTCATACCCTTTGTTAATAAGGGATTGCAGTAAAGCATGTTCTGGGTGGTGTGTTTGCAGTAGGACAAAACCAGGCTTGCTAGCACGTCCTGCACGTCCAGCCACTTGCACAAAAAGTTGGGCTAGGCGTTCTGGCGCGCGAAAGTCATTGCTGAACAAGGCGCTGTCAACATCCACCAGTGCCACGAGGGTGACATCAGGGAAATGGTGCCCTTTGGCAAGCATCTGTGTGCCAATCAGGATTTGATATTCTTTGTTATGAATAGCCTCAAGGTAGGCTTCTAACGAGCCTTTGCGGCGCGTGTTATCACGGTCAATCCGGATGGTTTTGAACTCAGGAAACAGTGTTTCGAGTTGCGCTTCCAATTGCTCAGTGCCGACACCGACGCTGATTAATTGTGTTGAGCCACAGCCGCCGCATTGATGTGGGATAGGGCGTTGCGTGCCGCAATGGTGACAACGCAGTTCGTGGCTTTGTTGGTGTAAGGTGTAATAGGCGTCGCAGCGTTTGCATTCCGCCAGCCAGCCACACTCATGGCACATCAGTGCTGGTGCGTAGCCGCGACGATTTAAAAACAACATCACCTGATTGCCTTCAGACAAGTGCTTTCGCATCTCGGCAATTAAAGGTGCAGATAGCCCCGCTTCTAAATACAGCCCACGAATATCGAGCACGCCATGTTTCGCTTTGATGGCGTTACCCGCGCGTTTGGATAACGTCAGATGGTGATATTTTCCAGTCTTGGCGTTATGAAGGCTTTCTAAACATGGTGTGGCGGAACCCAGTAAAACAGGCACGTTCTCTTCATGTGCACGCATTACTGCAAGATCGCGGGCGTGGTATCGGAAAGAGTCCTGCTGTTTATAGGAGGCATCATGTTCTTCATCGACAATAATAATGCCGAGCGATTTAAACGGAGCGAACAACGCTGAGCGTGTACCAATGATAATGGCCGCTTCATTGTCTCTGGCGGCTAGCCATGCATTCAAGCGCTCGGTGTCGTTTAGCGCGGAGTGCATGACTTCAACGGGCACGTTAAAACGGCGCTTAAACCGATTAATGGTTTGGGGGGTTAAGCCGATTTCAGGCACCAAAATCAGGGCTTGCTGACCACGCGCCAGTACCGGTTCCAGTGCATTAAGATACACTTCGGTTTTGCCGGAACCCGTGACCCCTTCAATCAAATAACAACCGAATTCTTGGCTCGCGTTAATCGTCGCAACCGTCATGGCTTGCTCATGATTCAAGGTGGGTTTGTCTTCAACGATGCGATAGTCCGTGGTCCAAGGCTTGGGGCGCACGTTCTGAACGGCTTCAATCCATCCTTTCTCTTCCACACCTTTAATGACAGTGGCACTAAGGTCGCTTTCCAATAAATCACTATGCGCCATGGAGCCTTGGCGAAGCATAGTAATCACTCGCGCTTGTTTTGGCGCGCGGCTTAATGCGGTGAGCGGATGGTTCTGTCCCGACTCAGTGAGTTGCCACACACGCTCGCGTTCTCGCTGCGCAGGTTTACCTTTTCTTAAGCTGCCCGGCATCACCGTCGCCAGTGCATCGCCTAAAGGGTATTGGTAGTAGCGACTCGCCCAGTTTAATACCTTATATAAAGAAGAAGGCCAAAGCGGCGCGTCGTCGAGAACAGCATTAACGGGCTTGAGTTGTGTGAGCGGGAAGTCTGATTGGTCGGTCAGTGCCGTCACGATACCGATTTTGAATTGCTTACCAAATGGCACGCGAACTCGTCCACCGACCACTGGCATGTCATTGCCAATCAGATAATCAAAGGTCTTATGAAGAGGGACGGGCAATGCCACTTGAGCGATGGTTGGGATCATGAGGTCCTAGCGTCTAGGTGGTTGAGACAAGTCATCGCGACAGTGTACCTATGGTAAAGAAGTGCGCAAAGCCTGCAATGCGTTTTCTTTTGCGCGGCGCAACCAAAGGGCTTGGCGGGAGTCAATAAATGAATTGAACAAAAAAGTTGCTATCACAGGTCTCCTTGATTAGAATTTCGCGCCTTACAAATTTTTGTCAACGACGTGTGGTGCCCGATAGGCTCGGGAGAGCGACACGGCCTTATATTAGAGGTTATCCCTATGAAAGCTGGTATCCATCCAGAGTACAAAGCAGTAACAGCAAAATGTTCTTGCGGCAACACTTTTGAATTCAACACAACTATGGGTAAAGACATTAACCTAGACGTGTGTGACAAATGCCACCCATTCTACACTGGTAAGCAACGTGTTGTTGACACTGGCGGCCGTGTTGATCGCTTCAACAAGCGTTTCGGTGCGTTGTCTAGCAAGTAATATTGCAGATTTCGAAAAAAAAGGGAGGTGCGAAAGCACCTCCCTTTTTTTATGCTTGAATTTGCATATACGACCTGTCACATAAATCAGTAAAGATACTAATGAAGAATAACCGTGGTTTGGGGTGGTTCTCACATTCTCACTGCGTTAACATTTTATGATTATATTTAGGGTAAGGATGTTCTCACCCTTAACTTGTTACGCATTGATCTGCTCGCTTGCGAGATCGTTAACGTGGCAAGGTTTTAAACTAACCAATAACGATGAATAAAATCAGGAAATAACAACATGTCTGAAGACAAACGCCAACAGGCACTGGATTATCACGCCTATCCAGTGCCAGGCAAAATCTCGGTAGAAGTGACCAAGCCTGCTGATACCGTGGAAGATTTAGCGTTGGCGTACAGCCCAGGTGTGGCCGAACCCGTTCGTGAAATCGCACAAGATGCTGATAACGTTTATAAATATACCGCAAAAGGCAATATGGTTGCGGTTATCTCTAACGGCACCGCTATTCTTGGTTTGGGTAACTTAGGCCCGCTAGCCTCTAAACCTGTTATGGAAGGTAAAGCCCTTCTGTTCAAACGTTTTGCTGGTCTAGATTCGATTGATATCGAAGTCAAACACCGCACAATCGAAGAATTTGTCGACACAGTAGCGAATATCTCTGACACATTCGGTGGCATCAACCTTGAAGATATCAAAGCACCGGATTGTTTTGAGATCGAAAAGCAATTGATTGAGCGCTGTAATGTCCCTGTTTTCCACGACGATCAACACGGCACTGCGATTGTCACGGCGGCAGGTATGCTGAACGCGTTGGAACTGCAAGGCAAAAACATCGAAGACGCCGTCGTTGTCTGTTTAGGTGCGGGTGCTGCGGCCGTTGCGTGTATGGAACTGCTGATCAAATGTGGCGCACAGCGTGAAAAGATCTACATGCTTGACCGCAAAGGCGTGATCCACACGCGCCGTGATGACATCAATGAATACAAGCAGCTGTTTGCCAACAACACGGACAAACGCACATTGGAAGATGTGATCGAAGGTGCAGACATTTTCTTGGGTGTTTCTGGCCCAGATTTGTTGCCAGCAGATGCGCTTAAGTTGATGGCAGATAAACCTATCGTGTTTGCTTGCTCAAACCCAGATCCAGAAATCAAACCTGAACTAGCACACCAAGTGCGTGATGATTTGATCATGGGAACGGGTCGTTCTGATTACCCGAACCAAGTAAACAATGTGCTTTGCTTCCCGTTCATCTTCCGTGGCGCACTCGACGTACGTGCAAGCCGCATCAATGATGAAATGAAGTTAGCGGCGGTTGAAGCCATTCGTTCACTGGCGAAAGAGCCAGTTCCAGCGGAAGTGTTAAAAGCGGCCCGTGTTGATGCGCTCAGCTTTGGTATTGATTACATCATTCCTAAACCGATGGACCCACGTCTATTGCCTCGCGTAGCAAAAGCTGTTGCCGTTGCTGCGGTAGAGTCAGGGGTTGCACGAATTGAAATGCCAGAAAACTATATGGAAGACAAATAACGGCTGGAAGATAAATTACAGCTGACAGATAGGTAACAGCACGAAACACGGAAGATATGTCGCGGTTTCGGAGGCGCTTCATTCTTCTGTCGTACCTTGAAAGGAAAATAGTACTGTTTTTCTTCTGACGAAAAAAAAC
The DNA here is from genome assembly GCF_000621165.1 of Enterovibrio calviensis DSM 14347. Classification (GTDB taxonomy): domain Bacteria; phylum Pseudomonadota; class Gammaproteobacteria; order Enterobacterales; family Vibrionaceae; genus Enterovibrio; species Enterovibrio calviensis. The sequence goes on from NZ_KK211219.1 coordinate 166,331, forward strand.
CAGCTAATTGGCTGGTTTTTTTCATTACTCTGTCATTACGACGACGAAATCAATACTCTTCGTCGTTAAACTCGATACCTAACTCTTTCATGATGCGTTTCACTTCGGCAGGCACGCTATCCGCTTTATCTTTGCGAATGTCGTCATCCGTTGGAAGCGGTTGGCCTGTGTAGGCATGCAAAAACGCTTCACACAGCAATTCACTGTTGGTGGCATGACGTAAATTATTGACCTGTCGACGCGTACGCTCATCTGTCAGGATTTTAAGCACTTTCAGTGGGATAGAGACGGTGATCTTCTTTACTTGTTCTTTCTTTTTACCGTGCTCGGCGTAAGGGTTAATATATTCGCCATTCCACTCTGCCATCGTGCACCTTCTAAGCAGTTTCATTGATAAATCGCTGTCAACACCGGAAGCATGATGCCCAGGTTGGATGAATTTCGAATTTTAGCGATATTAACCGCTACATGTAAAGACATATAGACGTCCAGAAGTATTGACGTCTTGATTCTGAGTGGTTAAGGTTGACGCTATCTGCTCGTATTATGATCGCATTTTGACAGGGAAAGACACCATGAGCGACAAGAAGTCAGCCACGATTGCCGTACGCACTGGCATTACCACAGATTCTCAGCACAATGCTGTGGTTCCTCCTATTTACCTTTCTACCAACTATGAATTCCCTGAGTTTGGCGAAGTGCCAACTTATGACTATGCGCGTGGTGGTAACCCAACTCGTAACCTTTTAGAGACGGCGCTTACCGAGCTTGAAAACGGCGCTGGTGCCGTGGTGACAAACTGTGGCATGTCTGCCATCAATCTGCTGCTTTCTTTGGTTGGGCCGGATGACCTGATTGTTGCCCCGCATGATTGCTATGGCGGTACTTACCGTTTGTTTGATTCCCGTGCACGCAAAGGTGCGTTTAAGATTGAGTTTGTTGATCAATCTGATGAAGCCGCATTGGCATCAGCGTTGGCAAAAAATCCTAAACTGGTTTGGATTGAAACGCCATCAAACCCGCTATTGCGCGTTGTCGACATCGAAGCGATTAGCCAACAAGCCCATGCTGTGGGTGCGTGGGTTGGGGTGGATAACACATTCTTATCTCCTGTATTGCAGAAGCCGTTGAATCTCGGTGCAGATTTCGTTGTTCACTCGACGACGAAATTCATCAACGGCCATTCTGATACCGTCGGTGGTGTGGTGGTTGCTAAAGAGCAAGCCTTAGCTGATGAGCTTAAATGGTGGGGTAACTGTATCGGCGCGACGGGTAACGCGTTTGATAGTTACATGACGTTACGAGGCCTACGCACCTTGAGTGCGAGAATGCGCCAGCACGAAGAGAACAGCGCAGAAGTCTTAGCGTTCTTGCAGACAGAGCCGTTGGTGCGTGTTATTTACCATCCGGCGCTGCCAGACCATCCAGGCCATGACATTGCCAAGAAGCAGCAAAAAGGCTTCGGTGGCATGCTGAGTTTTGAGCTTGAAGGGGATGAAAACGCGTTGAAGCAGTTCCTTAAAGCACTAGAACTGTTTTCACTGGCCGAATCCCTTGGTGGGGTGGAAAGCTTAGTCACACATCCAGGCTCAATGACACATCGTGCCATGTCTGATGAGGCGCAAGCAGAAGCAGGTATTGCTGCAACCCTCTTGCGTTTATCTATCGGTCTGGAGGATCATACGGATTTGGTCGCTGACCTGAAACAAGCATTCGATAAAGTGAGAGAGAATCAGTAATGAGCGCGGTTGAAGTCGTATCCCCTCAGCAGTCGCCGTCCCGCCAATTGCATAAATTTGGTGGAAGCAGCCTTGCCGACCCAGACTGTTTTCGCCGAGTGGCGAGAATTCTGGCGCAATATAGTGGTGCGACAGACATTATTGTCGTTTCAGCCGCCGGTAAAACCACCAATCGCCTTATCGAATGGCTAGGATTGTTGGATAAAGATGGACGCTTGGCACACGAAACCCTGCAAAGCTTGCGTAAGTATCAGCAAGATTTGATCGAAAACCTGATTGAAGGCGAGATCAAGCAGTCCTTGGTTGATGCCTTGTATGAGGATTTCAGCAGGATGGCGCAGGCCGCCGAAAACCCACTGAACATCGCTCAGCGTTCATGGGCGCAAGGGTTTGGTGAAGTGTGGTCAGCGCGTTTGTTGTCTGCGTTATTAACGCAACAAGAGATGCCTGCTGTGAAGCTTGATTCACGCAGCTTCTTGCGTGCAGAGCGCTCGGTTCAACCGGAAGTGGATCGCGCCAGCTCTTGGCCATTGCTCAAAGAACAGCTGGTACAACACACCCAGCGTCGCATCGTGATCACTGGGTTTATGGCGCAAAACACATCGGGCGAAACTGTGCTGCTAGGACGCAATGGCTCTGACTATTCCGCCACCATTATTGGTGCACTTGCCGATGTCAGCCGTGTGACGATTTGGAGTGATGTAGCAGGGGTTTACAGTGCCGACCCTCGTCTTGTTGATGACGCTTGCCTTTTGCCGCTATTACGCCTTGATGAAGCGGCAGAGCTTGCTCGTCTGGCTGCGCCCGTATTGCATACGCGTACCTTACAACCGGTAGCGCAAAGCTGCATCGACCTGAATTTACGTTGTAGCTACGACCCTGAATCCGGCTCGACCCGTATTGAACGTGTATTAGCATCGGGACGCGGCGCCAAAATTATCACCTCGCTTAATGACGTGTGTTTACTGCAACTTGATGTGCCGCGTGGGCATGATTTTCAGGTGGCGCGACGTGACATCGAGCGATTGCTCACACGCAATCAAATTCAACCACTGGCATTGTCTGCCAGTGCCGATCAATATCGTATTCAATTGGCTTACACTGCTGAAGTCGTTAACAGTGTGCTTGAGCAACTGCAAGATGCAGGCATCCCTGCGGATATTCGATTGCGTGAAGGCTTTAGCCTTGTGGCGGCAGTAGGTGCTGGCGTCACGGCGAACCCAGTTCATTGCCACGGTTTCTATCAGCAACTGCGTGGTCAGCCGATTGAGTTTATCAGCGAATCAAGCAGTGGCCTGAGCATTGCCGCACTGCTGCGCAAAACCAACACGTCCTCATTAGTTGCAGACATTCATTGTGCCTTGTTCCAAGCACAGCGTCGCATTGGTCTGGTGTTGCTCGGTAAAGGCAACATTGGTAGTCGCTGGTTGTCCCTATTCAGTGAACAAAAAAGTGCACTAGAAAAACGCCATGGCATGAACTTTGAGCTGATTTCAGTTCAAGACAGCCACCATCAATGGGTCGATTTTTCGGGTATTGATGCTGATGCGGTGATGGAACACTTTAGTGAGCGGGCAACGCCTTACGAAGCGGCGGACTGGATACAGAACTTGCTTAACCATCCTTACGACGACATTGTCGTGCTGGATGTGACGGCGAGCGCACCACTGGCGGGTCAGTATCCCGATCTGGCAGAACATGGTTATCACCTGATTTCAGCCAACAAAGTGGCGGGTTCTGCTAGCGGCGAGCATTATCACCAAGTACAAGATGCGTTTGCTAAGACAGGTCGCTACTGGCTTTACAATGCCACGGTAGGTGCTGGCTTGCCGGTTAACCATACGGTGCGAGATTTGCGCGAAAGTGGCGATCAGATTCTCGCCTTGTCAGGCATCTTCTCTGGCACCCTATCTTGGCTTTTCCAGCAATTTAATGGCGATGTCAAATTTAGTGAGCTGCTTGAGCAAGCGTGGCAACAAGGGTTAACGGAACCCGATCCGCGTGAAGATCTCAGCGGTGCGGATGTCATGCGTAAGCTGGTGATACTGGCGCGCGAGTCTGGTCTGGATGTAGAGCCAGAACAGGTGCAAGTGCAATCCTTGGTGCCAGAGGCCATAGCGTCATTGTCTCTCGATGGCTTCCTTGATCAAAGTGCCTTACTTGATGAAGCGCTGGAAGACTGGTTAGAGCAAGCTAAAGCGGAAAATGGTGTGCTGCGTTACGTTGCTCGTTTAACACGGAATGGAAAAGCGCGCGTCGGCTTAGAAGTGGTGTCTGATGAGCATCCACTGGCGAACTTGCTTCCTTGTGACAATATCTTCGCTGTTGAAAGCCAATGGTATCGTGAAAACCCCCTAGTGATACGCGGGCCCGGTGCGGGAAGGGATGTTACTGCGGGTGCGTTATTGTCGGATTTGAATCGCATCGCATCCTTGCTCAAATAACAAGAAAAGCGAGACAAAAAAGCGGAGGGTTAACCTCTGCTTTTTTTATGTGAGTATGATGCATATTGATCATGAATAAATTTCACGATAAGCAAGTTGACATTGAGTTGCTCGCAATTCAATATCTAGACATATAGACGGCTAAACGGATGTCGTCATTAAGGATTTATCGGTGAACTTACACCGAAGTAGGGAGACGTTATGGGTTATTCACATGCCAGCCATCTGGACTCACTGAATCAGAACCTTTCTGATTTAAATGGCGATATCAATGTATCGTTCGAATTTTTTCCACCCAGTTCAGAAGCAATGGAGCAAACGCTCTGGGCATCGGTTCAGCGTCTGAAAGCTCTTCAACCTAAATTTATGTCTGTCACGTATGGCGCAAACTCGGGTGAGCGTGATCGTACCCACTCCATCGTGAAAAGTATCAAGCAAGAAACCGGCATTGAAGCCGCTCCGCATTTAACGTGCATTGATGCCTCCCGTGAAGAACTCAAAACCATTGCTCGTGACTATTGGAACAGTGGTATTCGCCATATCGTTGCATTGCGTGGTGATTTGCCAGAGAAAGGCAAAAAGCCGGAGATGTATGCATCGGATTTGGTTGAGCTACTAAAAGCAGAAGCGGACTTTGATATTTCTGTCGCGGCTTACCCTGAAGTTCACCCTGAAGCCAAAAGTGCGCAAGCGGATTTGATTAACCTGAAACGCAAAGTGGATGCTGGGGCAAATCGTGCCATTACTCAGTTCTTCTTTGATGTGGAAAGCTATTTGCGTTTTCGCGACCGCTGTGTGGCGGCAGGCATTGATGTCGAAATTATCCCTGGCATTTTGCCCGTGTCGAACTTTAAGCAGGCTTCAAAATTCGCCAAAATGACCAATGTGCGTATTCCTAACTGGATGCACAATCAATTCGCAGGGTTGGATGATGATCCGGTGACACGTCAAATGGTGGGAGCAAGTCAAGCCATTGACATGGTTCGTGTACTCAGCCGCGAAGGCGTGAAAGATTTTCACTTCTACACACTTAATCGTGCAGAACTGACTTACGCAATGTGCCACACGCTAGGTGTGCGCCCAGGCGTTTAGTGGTGCGGCGAGCCTAGTGTCGCTAAGAAGAACAAACAAAAGCCGTCGCAACTGCGACGGCTTTTATCTTTCAGCAGCGTAAAGCCCTTCACTTAGCGAGAGGCAACAGCTCTTTGATGCGATGTTGCCACTTCCATTGCTGATAGCTCAAGAAGCACTTCATCTGCCCATGTTAACCATGCTTCTTTACGTAAAATATTGCGACGCAATGTTAAACGTTCCAAACGGCTTTCTGTCGTCAGCAAGGATGAATCTGAATACTTGCTACGTTCTAGATCACGGTATTGGCTGAGCTGCATACGAGATTCATCAATCAAGGCATGCATGTGTTCAATCATGGGTGTCGGTTCGAAGATGCTACAGGTGAGGAGCTTAGCGGAGACTTCGTCGCGATCAGTCGGGTGTTTTGCAGGAAGCAAAAACCACTCATAGAGACTTTGTCTGCCAATCTCGGTGATGGTGTAGACTTTTCTATCTGGTTTTCCATCTTGTGGTTCTAGCCGACAACTTACTGCACCCATATCGGCGAGTTTGTTGAGTTCACGGTAAACCTGCTGATGGCTGGCTTTCCAGAAGTGGCCGATGGCGTGAGAAAACTCTTTGGTTATATCGTAACCAGTTGCGTCACGATGGTTTAACACCGTGAGAATTACATGCGGTAATGACATCTCTTCTATCCAAAATCATAAAAGGCGATCCTTAGCCCTGGGATGTCGCTCTATGGCGAATTTTTATTTCCGCAACACGGGTGGATCGATTCGTTAGTAATGGTCTCGTCTATCACCAAGCCAACATAAGTGCCCCTAAAGTTACGAGGTAAAAAAGGCAATAGATCAAGGCATTAAAACGGTTAATTTTACGTCGGTGTTGTGTCGTGCTCAGAGTGCTAGTTATCCTCGTCACATTCACCGAAACATATTAATAACATTATCAATCCGACGACAATCGAAAATGACTTTTAGAAAAAGAAAAAGGCTGCAACTTGGCAGCCTTTCTTATTTTTGATTCGCTTTCTCACTTATCCGGTGTTGCGCATACCTGCAGCGATACCCGCGATGGTCACCATCAAAGCTTCATCAAGCTCGACGCTTTCATCGTCACAGGCGCGTGTTCGACTGAGCAGTTCCGCTTGAAGCATGTTAAGCGGCTCAACGTAGATATTACGCAAGCGGATGGCTTCTGCACCCCATGGGTTTTGCTCCATGAGGTGATCACTGTTCTCGACCATTAGTACGGCTTTGATGTCTTGTGCCAGACGGGCACGAAGTTGTTCACCCAGAGGCCAAAGCGCTTCATCAACCAACTTCTCATCATAGTATTGAGAAATCGACGGACTGGTCTTGGTGAACACCATTTCTAGCATGCCGAGGCGGGTAGAGAAAAACGGCCATTCACGACACATCTCTTCCAACTGCTTCAAGTGACCATTGTCGATGGAGTATTGAATTGCTTGTCCCGCACCCAACCAAGCTGGAAGTAGCAAACGGTTCTGGCTCCATGCAAAGATCCATGGAATCGCTCGTAGGCTTTCTACGCCGCCATTCGGGTTACGTTTGGCAGGTCGTGAACCCAGTGGCAATTTGCCAAGCTCTAATTCAGGTGTGGTCGAGCGGAAGTATGGGACGAAATCTTTACTGCCACGCACCACATCGCGGTACGCTTCGCAAGACACATCACTCAATGCCTCCATCAGATCACGCCACTCTTGTTTCGGCTCTGGTGGTGGTAGCAAATTCGCTTCTAGGATAGCGCTGGCGTAAAGGTTAAGGCTGTTGGTTGCGACGTCTGGTAGACCGAGCTTGAAGCGGATCATCTCACCTTGCTCTGTCACACGTAAGCCGCCTTTTAGGCTGCGTGGTGGCTGAGAAAGTAGGGCTGCGTGTGCAGGTGCACCGCCACGACCAATCGAGCCGCCACGACCGTGGAACAAGACCAAGTCTACGCCGGATTTTTCACACAGGGTGACGAGTGATTCCATCGCCTTGTATTGTGCCCAACCCGCCGCCATGACACCTGCATCTTTGGCTGAGTCGGAATAGCCAATCATGACCATCTGGAAGTTTTGGATGAAGCCGCGATACCAATCGATATTCAGCAGCTGGCTGATCACCAATTCAGCGTTGTTCAAATCTTCGAGGGTTTCGAACAGCGGGCACACGTCCATTCTAAACGGACAACCTGCTTCTTTAAGAAGTAGGTGAACGGCGAGTACATCAGAAGCCGTACGCGCCATGGAGATAACGTAAGCACCTAATGCTTCTCGTGGCTGCTGTGCGACGATTCGGCAAGTATCCAGTACTTCTTGAACATCATCAGACGGCTCCCAATCACGAGGCAGGAGAGGGCGCTTGGAGCTCAATTCACGGATCAAGAACGCTTGTTTGTCTTGCTCACTCCATTGGCTGTAGTCACCCATGCCAAGGCAACGAGTGATTTCAGACAAAGCATCGGCATGACGGGTGCTTTCTTGGCGAATGTCGAGCTTGATGAGGTTGACGCCGAAGCAGCGAATACGACGCAAGGTGTCGAGCAGCAAGCCGTCAGCAATGATGCCCATGCCGCAATCGTGCAGCGATTGGTAGCACGCATGTAGTGGGGTCCACAGCTGATCGACATGAGTCAGGATATCTTTCTCATCAATGTGCTGACCTTTGATCTTTGCATCAAGGTAATCGAGCGTATTGGTGAGTGTTTTACGAAGAGATTTCAAAATCGCACGGTACGGTTCGTGCTCATCGCCCGCCATGGCGCGAACAACATCGTTACAACGCGTCATCGACAGCTCGCTGACCAGTTCTTGAATATCACCAAGATAAAGGTCGGCGGCTTTCCAGCGTGAAAGCAACAGGACTTCGTGTGTCACTTCTGCTGTTACGAATGGGTTGCCGTCACGGTCTCCACCCATCCAGCTTGAGATTTGAATTGGCGCAGCATCAACAGGTAGGCGCTTGCCGAGATGACCTTTGAGTTTCTGATCAAACTGGCGTAAGAATTCAGGAACTGCTTGCCACAAGCTGTTCTCGATGACCGCATAGCCCCATTTCGCTTCGTCTAGCGGTGTAGGGCGTTGCTGGCGGATAACGTCTGAATGCCATGCTTGTGCAATCAATTGTTCTAAACGTAACTCGGCTTTACCACGCTCAGTGCTGGACAGATCGTTCAGCTCTAGCTGCGATAAGCATTTGTTGATTTGAACGAGCTTATGAATTGTGGTGCGACGTGCGATTTCAGTCGGGTGCGCGGTCAAGACCAGCTCTATCTTCAGATCATCAACGGCTTTTTCGGCATCGTTGCTGGAGACATCATTGCCTTTAAGGCGTTGAAAGAGGTCGTCTAATGCATCTGGGCTGCAGATCAGCTCTTCGCAATTGCGAGAGATAGAGTGATATTGTTCAGCGATATTGGTGAGGTTAAGGAACTGGCTAAACGCTCGCGCGACTGGCAGCAATTGGTCGTTAGGCAGACTTTGAAGTACGTCAATGAGCTTGGCGTGGTCATCTTTATTGCCTGCGGATGCAGATTTTGAGAGCTTGCGAATCTCTTCTACCTTGGCCAACAATTCATCACCATGCGCACCCTTGATGGTGTTACCCAACAAGTGTCCTAGCATGCTGACGTTGCTTTTTAACGCGTCATACTTGTCATTCATAAGTCATCCATTTCGTAACTTTGTTACATCCAAATTGCAATCTTAATGGCTCAATCTAGCCAATGAGTGCCCCTAAGGTCAATCTTATACGTATCGAAATTGATACTTTTTCCTTCACACCCCTTTGCTCATGGGGTGTGCGGGCATGTGTAACAAAATTACATTGAATGAAGGGCTCATCGCGTATGTGCGAGCGACTAATAAACTTGGTGCTTTTATTTTATGTATACTGTTGACATTAGTCACTTATCACGCTAAAAAGCACATATAAATTCATTTTAAATGAATAAACAATTATAAAGCTCATTGGATGTAGCGAAAGGTACGATACGAAATGGATAAGTTCTCAACCCCCCTTCTCCAGCGACGACGCCGACGTTAATTAAAGACGTTGGGCGCGTGTGCCCCTCCCACAGCTGAGCGAGCTGATTGTTTCATCAGTCATGACTAGACAGTTAAACGGATTTTTATGTTAAAGACAGTGATCGTCGGTGCCAGCGGTTATACCGGTGCCGAGCTAACCAAAATGGTTCACCTACACCCTCAACTTGAATTGAACGGCCTCTATGTGTCTGAAAACAGTGCAGATGCCGGCAAGCCAATCAGCGACCTTCACGGTACATTAAAAGGCTTGATTGATATGCCTTTGTCGCCGCTAAGCGATGTCGACAGTGTGGCGAAAACCGCGGATGTGGTGTTGTTGGCAACCGCGCATGAAGTGAGCCATGACATTGCACCTGCCTTTCTTGCGCAAGGATGTAGGGTTTTCGATTTATCTGGGGCGTTTCGTGTTCAATCAGACAGCTTTTACACAACCTTTTATGGGTTCGAACATCAACACTCTGATTGGCTAGATAAAGCGGTTTATGGTTTAGCCGAGTGGAACCACGAAGCGATTGCGAACGCAGATTTAGTTGCGGTGCCTGGGTGTTACCCTACCGCCGCGCAACTTGCACTTAAACCTTTGATTGATAATGGGCTGTTGAACTTAGAACAGTGGCCAGTTATCAACGCCGTGAGCGGTGCATCGGGCGCAGGACGTAAAGCATCCATGGCGAACAGCTTTTGCGAAGTCAGCCTTCATGCTTACGGTATATTCAGTCACCGTCACCAGCCTGAAATCTCAACCCATCTTGGTTGTGATGTTATCTTCACGCCGCATCTTGGCAATTTCAAACGCGGAATTCTCGCAACCATGACAGCAAAGCTTGCCGATGGTGTGACAGAATCCGCAGTGTCTTCAGCACTCGAGTCAGCTTATCAAGATATGCCATTGGTGCGCCCATTGGGAGCCAACCAAAGTGCCAAGCTGCAATCGGTCCAAAATACGGGCTTTTGTGACATTGGCTGGTCGGTGAATGGTCAGCATGTGATCCTGACTTCTGCCATTGATAACTTGCTAAAAGGCGCGGCAAGCCAAGCCATGCAGTGCATAAACATTCGTTTTGGTTTTGCGCCTTTAACGGCGATTGTGTAGGAGATTCACAATGAGTTTACGTCCTCTTGTCGTGAAATTAGGTGGTGCAGCACTGTCTTGTGCTGAAACATTAGAGAAACTGTTCGACGCGATTGCAGCTTATAAAGCATCGGCCCATCGTGACATCGTGATTGTTCACGGTGGTGGTTATCTAGTCGATGACCTGATGAAGGCATTGAACCTAAAGGTCGAGAAGAAACAAGGCTTACGTGTGACGCCGAGCGACCAAATCAATGTGGTCGCAGGTGCGCTTGCGGGTACAGCGAACAAGTTGCTGCAAGGACAAGCGGTAAGAAGCGGCATTAATTCTGTCGGCTTGAGTTTGGCCGATGGTGGCTTGTGCCAAATGACGCAAATGGACCCAGAGTTGGGCCATGTTGGAAAAGCTGCGCCCGGTGACTCTGCGCTGTTACAAGCCATTTTGGCGACAGGTTGTGTGCCTATCATTAGCTCAATCGGTATTGATGCCGAGGGTGAGTTGATGAATGTGAATGCCGATCAAGCGGCAGTTGCCGTGGCTGCGGCACTCGATGCTGAATTGGTACTGCTTTCGGACGTGAGCGGTGTGCTAAATGGTAAAGGCAAGCTAATGCCTGCACTGGATGCAAAATTGGCGGATGAATTGATTGAAAGCGGCGTGATCACTGACGGCATGATAGTCAAAGTGAAAGCGGCGTTTGAAGCGGCAACGGCGTTGGGTCGTCCAATTGAAGTGGCGAGCTGGCGTTATCCCGAAAAGTTGGCTGACTTGTTCAGCGGCGGCAATATCGGTACCCGTTTCACTGTTTAACTGAATTTATAATTTACTAATGTCATTCACCGCCTGTACTGACCGTCAGAGCGGTAACAAGGAGAAGTTACTATGAGCACTATTAAGAAGGTTGTACTTGCGTATTCTGGCGGTCTCGACACGTCGGCGATCATTCCATGGTTGAAAGAAAACTATGACTGTGAAGTTATCGCGTTTGTTGCGGATGTAGGCCAGGGTGAAGAAGAGCTGGTTGGCATCGAAGAGAAAGCAATCGCGTCAGGTGCATCAGCGTGTTACATCGCTGACCTGAAAGAAGAAATGGTTGCTGACTACATCTACCCAAGTTTGAAAACGGGTGCAGTGTACGAAGGTAAATACCTGCTAGGTACGTCAATGGCGCGTCCAATCATTGCAAAAGCGCAAGTTGAGTGCGCATTGGAAGTGGGTGCGGATGCACTGTGTCATGGTTGTACGGGTAAAGGTAACGATCAGGTTCGTTTTGAAAGTGCTTTTGCAGCACTAGCACCGCACCTGAAAGTGATTGCGCCTTGGCGTGAATGGGATCTGCGTAGCCGTGAAGCGCTGCTGGATTACCTTGCAGAGCGCAATATCCCTTGTACCGCGAGTCTTGAAAAAATCTATAGCCGTGATGCAAACGCATGGCACATCTCGACAGAAGGTGGCGTACTAGAAGATACGTGGAACCAGCCAAATGATCTTTGTTGGGTATGGACAGTTGATCCAGAGCAAGCACCAGACCAAGCCGAAACCGTTTCTCTGCTCGTCGAGAAAGGTGAAGTGGTTGCGGTTGATGGCCAAGCCATGTCGCCATACCAAGTGCTGACAACCTTGAACGAAAAAGGCGCTCGCCACGGTGTAGGCCGTATCGATATCGTTGAAAACCGTTTGGTGGGCATGAAGTCTCGCGGTTGTTATGAAACGCCGGGTGGCACCATCATGATGGAAGCACTGCGTGGTGTTGAGCAACTGGTACTGGACAAAGATTGCTTCGAGTTCCGTGAAGAGTTGGGCTTGAAAGCGTCTCACCTGATTTATGATGGTCGTTGGTTTACACCACTTTGTGAGTCGATTTTGGCAGCATCAGATAAGCTGGCAGAACCTGTAACAGGCGAAGTTGTGGTGAAACTGTACAAAGGACAGGCTACAGTAGTGCAAAAGCGCTCGATCAATAGCTTGTATTCAGAAGAATTTGCGACGTTTGGTGAAGATGATGTTTACGATCACAGCCATGCTGGTGGCTTCATCCGTCTCTACTCTCTATCAAGCCGTATCCGTGCGCTAAACGAAAAAAAACAAAAATAGATAGCTGGAAGCAATAAAGAGTTTAAGGAGAAGTAACTATGGCGTTATGGGGCGGAAGGTTTAGTCAGGCAGCCGACACACGTTTTAAGCAGTTTAATGATTCGTTGCGTTTTGACTATCGCCTCGCAGAGCAGGACATCGTGGGTTCTATCGCTTGGTCTAAAGCGTTGCGCTCTGTCGGTGTTCTGACAGAGCAGGAGCAACAGCGTTTAGAGCTAGCGCTCAACGAAATCAAGCTGGCTGTGATGGAAGATCCAGAACAGATCCTGCGCTCTGATGCCGAAGATATTCATAGCTGGGTCGAGCAGCAGTTGATTGCCAAAGTCGGCGACTTGGGTAAAAAGCTGCACACGGGTCGTTCGCGTAACGATCAGGTGGCCACCGATCTTAAGCTATGGTGTCGTCAGCAAGGTCAGCAGCTTCTCCTTGCTCTTGATAAGCTACAAAACCAAATGGTTCAGGTAGCAGCAGTCAATCAAAGCACGGTATTACCCGGTTATACACACTTGCAACGCGCCCAACCGGTGACGTTTGCGCATTGGTGTCTAGCCTATGTAGAAATGTTTGAGCGCGATTACTCTCGTTTGAGCGATGCCCTCAACCGCCTCGATACCTGCCCATTGGGTTCAGGTGCCTTAGCGGGAACGGCTTACCCTATTGACCGTGAAGCGCTGGCACACAGCCTGGGCTTTCGTCGCGCAACCCGCAATAGCTTAGATTCCGTGTCTGACCGTGACCACGTGATGGAACTGATGTCCGTGGCGACCGTTTCTATGCTTCACTTGTCGCGTATGGCGGAAGACCTGATTTTCTATAACTCCGGTGAATCTAACTTCATTGAGTTGGCTGATACAGTCACTTCAGGTTCATCCCTGATGCCACAAAAGAAAAACCCCGATGCCCTTGAGCTGATTCGTGGTAAGACAGGTCGTGTGTACGGCGCAATGTCAGCCATGATGATGACGGTAAAAGCGTTGCCGTTGGCTTACAACAAGGACATGCAGGAAGATAAAGAAGGCTTATTTGACGCGCTGGACACGTGGTTCGACTGCATCGAAATGGCAGCTTTGTGTTTTGATGGCATCAAAATCAACAAAGAGCGTACGTTGGAAGCGGCCATGCAAGGTTACTCCAACGCCACAGAACTTGCTGACTACTTGGTTGCTAAAGGTATTCCTTTCCGTGAGGCGCACCATATCGTGGGTGTTGCTGTGGTGGCGGCCATTGAGAAAGGCTGCGCATTGGAAGAGTTGAGTCTCGAAGAGATGAAGCAATTCTCCACGGTTATTGACGAAGATGTTTACCCCATTCTGACCATCGAATCTTGCCTAGAAAAACGCAGTGCCTTAGGCGGCGTTGCACCGACGCAAGTTGAGTATGCGATCAGCCAAGCTGAGAAACGTCTTGATAAGCGCTATTCACCGCGCGTGAAGGTACGCGGAGCAAGGTTGACTGACCTTGATGCGATCGAAGGTATGGTGGTGTACTGGGCAGGTCTCGGTGAGAACTTGCCGCGTGAACGTAATGAGTTAGTACGCGATATTGGCTCTTTCTCTGTGGCAGAGCACCAAGGGGAAGTAACGGGTTGTGCGTCGCTTTATGTCTATGACTCTGGCCTTGCTGAAGTGCGCTCTTTGGGCGTGGAAGCGGGTTGGCAGAACCAAGGCCAAGGCAGCGCCATCGTTCAACATTTGCTGAAAAAAGCGAAGAGCATGGCTATAAAGAAAGTGTTTGTGCTGACACGTGTTCCAGAGTTTTTCATGGGGCAGGGCTTTATCCCAACATCAAAATCCTTGTTGCCTGAGAAGGTGATGAAAGATTGTGAACGTTGTCCTCGCTTGCACGCATGTGATGAAGTTGCGCTCGAGTTTACTTTCGACCAAGACCGTCTTATCGCCAAAGCCAATGTGGCATAGTGCGAGCTGACAGTGCGAACGTAAAGTAAGAACGTAAAGTAAGAACGGGTCATAAGATTTAAAAAACCGGCTGAGGCCGGTTTTTTTGTGTTTTTTATTTCGCTATTTCGCTATTTAGTGTCGGGTTCACCTTTGCGAAAAGGCATGAGGATCAGGTGCAATGAGAGCAAGATGGCACTGGCTCCAGCGGCAAATAATAGGGTGATCGACTCAATGGATTTAGGCGTGTCGCTAAACCATATTAGCCAAATGGGCCAAAGCACTAAATTCATTACAGCAAGTTGGATCATGCAGCGCTTGCAGCGCCCCAGTTTGGCGCGCAGTGAAAGTGATGCATCCTGACAAAATCGGCAGCTCATGAATTCAGTCGGTTAGGGGTTAGATGCTTGAAGCGTACAAACAAAAAAGCCCTCCGTAAAGAAGGGCAAATCACAAACCCAATCTAATTAAGAAAGGGTTGGTGTGAACGTGCATTTACGCACTTTAGGGGAAACTTAACAGCCAGGACCGCAGTCCAGACAGTGTTTAACCATTTCAGGGCCAAGGTGCAGTTTTGCATTTAAGTCACGCAGTGCCGTACGCACGCCTTCTTCAATCACTGGGTGGTAGAAAGGCATATCTAGCATTTGCGAAATGGTCATTTGGTTTTGGTGTGCCCAAGCAAGCAAGTGAGCCAAGTGTTCTGCGTTCGGACCCATCATTTCAGCGCCAAGGAAACGCCCTGTTCCTTGCTCGCCATACACGTTAAGCACGCCTTTGTTTCTTAGCATGACTCGTGAACGACCTTGCCCTTCGAAAGACACTGTACCGGTTTCAAAACAGCCGCAGGTTCCTAAACGCGTGGTGATTTCTTTGTATGTTTCACCGACCATTGCGATTTGTGGATCTGAGAACACGGCGGAAATCTTACTGCGGCGCAGTCCCGCTCGAATGTCTGGTGAACGTCCTGCGTTATCACCTGCAATTCGGCCTTGGTCTGCGGCTTCGTGCAGCAGCGGAAGCTGATTGCTTGCATCACCAGCAATGAAAATTGAAGGCACGCTGGTTTGCATGGTGTAGTGATCCGCGATAGGAACACCGCGAGCATCAAGTTCCATACCGGTGTTTTCGACATCGAGCTTGTCGACATTCGGGCGACGACCTGTTGCTGCTAACACATAGTCAACTTCCATGTGTTGCTGCTCGCCTTGTTTGTCGAGATAGCGGATGTGGACTTTTTCACCTTCACGCACCATCTCTTCAACCTTGGCATCGGCATCGAGATAAAACTCTTCATTGAAGGCTTTGTCTGCATACGCCATCACCGTTGGGTCAGTCAGCGGGCCAACCTGACCACCGACACCAAATACTTTCACCTTCACACCAAGACGATGTAGGGCTTGGCCTATCTCCAAACCAATCACGCCAGGGCCAAAGACTGCCACAGACTCCGGTAAGTCATCCCAATCGAATACGTCATCATTGATGATCAAACGGTCACCAAGATCGTTCCATGGGGCAGGCCACGTTGGACGAGAGCCTGTCGCGATGACCACGCGTTTAGCTTCGATGCGAGTGTGGTCATCAACCATGAGTGTGTTGTTATCAATGAACTTGGCGTAGCCTGCGATTTTATCGTCGGCAGGGATTTCATCGACACCTTCTAGAACGAAGCCTACAAAGCGGTCACGTTCACGTTTAACGCGGTCCATGACTTCGCGACCGTCGATCTTGATTTCACCTTGAGGATACACACCGAACCCCGGTGCTTTCTCGATATTGTGAACAGCTTCAGCAGCGGCGATGAGCAGTTTTGATGGCATACAGCCAACGCGAGCACATGTGGTGCCGTAAGGGCCACCTTCAATCATGACGACGTTGTCAGTGTGTGCTTTTGCAGCGCGGTAAGCGCCTAGTCCTGCGGTACCACCGCCAATAACTGCTACATCAACATTCAAGGTTTTCATTATTCTTCTCCAGATGAAACGACGTCCAGACGGCGCGATAAATCGAGTTCGTGTATTGGGCTTCGGATATAGAGAGGGCAGCCAATGCTGCCCTCAAGATGGTTAAGTGTTGAGATTAAGCGAAGTACGCTTCAAGCTCTTCACTACCACCAATGTGCTTACCGCCGATGAAGACTTGCGGTACCGTTGCGCGGCCGCTGATAGCACGAAGGCTGACGGTGGTGGCATCTTGACCCAGTACAATTTCTTCGAACTGTAGCTTGTTATCGATCAGTTGTTGTTTTGCTTTCGCACAGAACGGACAACCTGGTTTGCTGAATACCGTAATTGATTCTTGCAGCTTATGATTTGGAGCAATGTGGCCTAGCATAGTGTCAGCATCAGAGACTTTGAATGGGTCACCTGGCTCGTTTGGCTCGATGAACATTTTCTCTACTACGCCGTCTTTCACCAGCATGCTGTAACGCCATGAGCGCTCGCCAAATCCGATATCATCTTTCGCTACTGCCATACCCATGCCGCGAGTGAATTCTGCGTTGCCGTCTGGGATGAAAGTAATGTTTTCTGCTTCTTGATCCGCTTTCCAAGCGTTCATCACGAAGGTGTCATTCACTGATACACACAGAATGTCATCAACGCCGTGCTCTTTGAATACTGAGTGCAGCTCGTTATAGCGTGGCAAGTGAGTTGATGAACACGTTGGTGTAAATGCGCCTGGTAGGCTGAAGACCACGACTGTTTTACCTGCAAACAGTTCATCCGTTGTTACGTTAACCCATGCATCGCCTTGGCGAGTTGGGAAAGTAACGTTTGGGATATTTTGACCTTCTTTATTAATTAGTTCCATGGTGTACCCCTTAAAATAAATTTTGTTTTTCAGTTCTTTAGTCCGGTGTTCCCGGTTGATGTGTTTATATTACGTCGATAAGGGTAGATAGTTCTAATTGATTAGGTTTATCATTTTAATAAGTGAAATCTATCAAAAGGTGTGTGAAGTGAATATTCGAGACCTCGAATACCTGGTGGCATTGTCAGAGCATCAGCATTTTCGTAAGGCTGCTGAAGCTTGCTTTGTGAGTCAGCCAACGTTGAGTGGGCAGATACGCAAACTCGAAGATGAGCTTGGCGTGGTATTGCTTGAGCGCACCAGTCGTAAGGTCCTTTTCACGGATGCGGGGATGCAACTGGTTCGTCAAGCGCAGAAGGTGCTCATGGAAGTGAAAGTGCTGGAAGAAATGGCCAGCCAGCAAGGGGAGGAGATGTCCGGTCCGTTGCATGTTGGGTTCATTCCCACCATTGGCCCTTACCTCTTGCCGCATATTGTCCCCGCGATTAAGCAGGCATTTCCTGAGTTAGAGCTGTTCCTGCATGAAGCGCAAACTCATCAGCTGGTTCAACAGCTTGATGAAGGTAAACTCGATTGCATCATTGTGGCATCAGTGAAAGAGACGGAGCATTTCAAAGAGATCCCGCTTTATCTTGAGCCTATGCTGTTGGCTGTGCCTGAAAGTCACCGCTGGGCGAATGAAACAGAAATTGGCATGCCTGAGTTACACGGGGAAAATCTATTGATGCTGGCTGACGGTCATTGTCTGCGTGATCAGGCGATGGGATTTTGCTTCGCGGCAGGTGCAAAAGAAGATACACGTTTTAGAGCGACGAGCTTAGAAACCCTGCGCAATATGGTTGCGGCGGAAACGGGCATAACTTTGTTGCCAAAACTGTCAGTGCCTAAGAGCATGCGTCGAGACGGAGTGGTGTACATCAATGCTGTTGACCCAGAGCCACAACGATTGGTAACGCTTGATTACCGTCCTGGATCGCCGCTGCGAGCGCGCTATGAAAAGCTTGCCGTCATCATTGCTTCTGCACTGAAAGACGTTTGTCATCCAGTGAAAAACTAACGCATTCGGTTAACGGCTTAGAATGTGAATACGTTTCGCGAATAGCCAGTTGAAACAGCTAACTTAAAGCAACCAGGTTCAAGCAACAGTTTCACGCAACTAAGTTCAAACAATAAAGGCGCCCGCGGGGGCGCCTTTATATTATGTGAGTTGCATTGGGTATCTAACGTCATCACTTACGTGTTAGAAAAGCTCTTCACCATCGGATTCGTAGATGTTGCCGCCGTTAGAGGCCGCGGCGGAGACGTATTCTGTCGGTTCGCTGCCTTTCTCAAAGTACTCAAACATTGCACTGGCATCGTTTTTACGCGTAAGCAGGCCAGTATCGCGGTCGATGCGTACTTTAACGATGTTAGACGGCAGCACTTTACGTTGGGCAGGGACATCCACCAAGGCATCAACCATAAAGTCTATCCATGCAGGTTGAGACGTTTTTGCGCCAGCTTCCGCGCCAGACGTTTGGGTGTTGTCCAAGTTGGCATTGCGTGACGTACGGCCAAGGTTACGAGAGTGGTCATCAAAACCTACCCATACTGTGGCGACTAAGCCCGGAGCGAAACCTGTGTACCAAGCATCTTTAGAGTCATTGGTCGTACCGGTTTTACCGCCGATATCACGTCGGTTTAGCGGCTTCTGCGCTCGCCAGCCTGTGCCATTCCAACCTGTACCTTGACGCCAATCACCGCCACCCCAAATGTTGGCTTCCAGCATCTCTCTGACTAAGAATGCATTTTGTTCGCTCAGCACTTTCGGCGCATATTCTGGTTCATTCACCATGTCAGCGGTTTGCTCGAGCAGGTTCTCTTCTTCTAGCAAATTGTCGGAGTCACGTTTGTTGGCTTGTTGCGATTCACAGCTCTCACGACAGATAGTCTGAGGTGTTGCTGTGTATTCTAATTCACCAAATGCATCTTCGACTTTGACAATGTAAAACGGCTTGAGGTAGTAACCCCCATTGGCAAACACACCAAAACCTTGGGCCATCTCCATTGGCGTTAAGCTGCCTGCGCCCAATGCCAACGCTTCTGCACGAGGAAGATCGCCGCGCTTAAATCCAAAGCGAGTGAGGAAGTCGATGGTTTCATCGAGGCCAACACGACGAAGCACGCGCACAGCCATGACGTTTTTGGATTGCGCCAGACCAATGCGAGAGCGCGTTGGTCCATCGTAAGTGGGTGGCGAGTTCTTTGGTCGCCATGCAACACCTTGGCTCGAATCCCAGCGGTTGATTGGTGCGTCATTCACCAAGGTAGCTAAAGTCATGCCTTGATCCAGCGCAGCTGAATAGATGAACGGTTTGATGCTCGACCCGACCTGACGGATTGATTGCGTCGCTCGATTGAACTTGCTGTGCACAAAGTTAAATCCGCCCACTAACGCTTTGACTGCGCCATTTTCAGGAGAGATAGCAACCATGGCGGTGTTGGCGTCCGGCACTTGGCTCAAATGCCAAGCGTCATCGATACTTTGTACCCATATTTGCTCACCGACACTCAAGATATCTGCTGTTTGCTTTGGCGCAGAGCCTTGGCGGTTGTCGGTAATGTAGCGACGTGCCCACTTCATGCCATCCCAAGGTAGCGTGACAGTTTCACCACCTTGAAGCTCAACGTTTGCGGTTTTGTCTTCAACCTTGGTAACCACCGCTGGCTTTAGGTCGCCATAGCTCGGTTGTTTTCTTAGGTGAGCAATGATTTCTTCGCTGCTCCAAGGCTGCGCATTGTCGGACCAAAGAGTGGCCACTGCACCACGGTAACCATGACGTTGGTCATAGGCGAGTAAGTTGCTGACAGTGGCATGTTGCGCAGACTCTTGAAGGCGAGAGTCGACGGTGGTGTAAACCTTCATGCCTGACTCGTAAACACCTTCCCCGTATTTTTCGACAGCCCAAGCACGCGCCAATTCCGCCACGTAAGGGGCGTTCAATTCAATTTCGGCACCGTGATAGCGAGCAACGAGAGGCTCGTTGCGTGCTTGTTCGTATTCTGAACGCGTGACATAGCCCTCATCCAACATGCGTTTGAGAACCACATTTCTGCGATTGGTTGCGCGTTCGATGGAGTAAATAGGGTTCATGGTTGACGGGGCTTTTGGCATGCCCGCTAACGTCGCGAGTTCACTGAGTGTTAGATCGTTCAAATCTTTACCAAAGTAAACGCGTGCGGCAGCGCCAAATCCGTATGAGCGATAACCTAAGAAAATCTTGTTGGCGTACAGCGCCATGATTTCTTCTTTGGTTAGCAGTTGCTCAATGTGAATGGCAATGAAAATCTCTTTAATTTTACGCATGATTTTCTTCTCGTTGGACAAGAAGAAGTTACGCGCTAGCTGCTGAGTGATGGTACTCGCACCTTGTTTTGCCGAACCGGACATCGCAACCACGATGGCAGCTCGGGTGATCCCGATGGGGTCGATCCCTGGATGTTCGTAAAAACGACTATCTTCGGTTGCGATTAATGCATCAATTAAGTCTTGAGGCAGCTGATCATAGGTGACCGGAATGCGACGTTTCTCGCCAAATTGGGAGATCAGTTTGCCATCTGAGCTGAATACCTGCATCGGCGTTTGCAGCTCCACATCTTTTAGAGTGGCAACGTCTGGCAATTCAGGTTTTACGTAAACATAAAACCCAAAAATTGTACCCACTCCAAGTAATATGCAAACTATTGCAAGTATGAGCAGTCGCTTAATGAACTTCACTTGATATTTCCCGTCACGTTTTTTGTCGAGCCGTCTGATTGATTAATGTGGGTAGTATAAAGACAACTGAACAAAAAATAACGGATCTGCAAAGAGAACTTTCAAAAAAGTTACTTGATGCTGACTTTTAAGAAGGTAGCACGGTAAATGTTTGGTGTAACAACGACGGTAGGCATTGATATTGGCACAAACACAGTGCGAGCGGCTTTACTTCAGCAAGGTAATCAATCGGTCACGTTGAAAACGTTGCTGGTTGCTCCTTATGACGCAGACACCCTCGATTCCGTATTAAAAAGTGTAAAAAAACGTATTGCTAAGGCGTGCTCACTGCCATGGCACTGGCCAAAACATCAGATCATGGGTGTGCCGCAAAGTAGCATTGCTGTGAAGCGATTCCCTGTACTAAAAGACGCTCCTGAACATGAGCAGTTTGTTCAAGTAGGCTTGCAGCTCTCTGAAAGCCTAGGGTTGCCATTTGACGAGCTTCTTTATGATTACCATACACTGGCCGACAAAAGCGCAACGGAAGTGTATGCCTGTCGAAAATCCATGTTGAATGACACCTTAGCGGGACTGGCTCAGGCTGGGTTCTCGTTGTCTGTGATCGAGCTTCATACTCAGGCGTTGACGCGCTTATATCGAGAGCAATCAGACATTCAGCTTGTGCCTGGGATAGGGTTATTGGTGGATGTTGGCCTTGAGCGATTACAGATTTGTATGGGTGGAGAGCAATCAGGCCCGTTCTATCGTGAACTGCCAGCGCCTATGTTGACTCAATCCAGCCAGCCTTCGACAGATCGACATATGTATACCGAGCAACTCGCCGATATCATTAAGCGTCATTATCAACTCGCGGCAACCCAGCTTTCTGGCGCTGAAGTCTCGCACGTTTGGCTGTCGGGCGAGTGTGCAAAGCATGTCGATATCTTGCAGCTTGAATCTCTCTTATCTTGGCCAACACAAGCCTTAAACCCACTGCGTGGCTTGACGTATTCGCCGGATCTCATTGAAACACTCAATGAGCCTGTGAGCGCATGGTCTACAGCGATTGGTCTCGCCTTGCGAGGAGTGAACCAATGATGGTCAGTATTAACCTTCTTCCGTGGCGAGAGATTAATAGACAGGCTATACGTCGGCAGTTTTTTCAAAAAGTGGCGATGTTACTCATTTTGCTGATTGCACTCACTGGTTTGGGGCGCTGGATGATGAGCCAACAACTTGAGGCACAAGAGGCCCGCAATGCACGCTTGCAAACTGAGATAGACAGTTTGAATACAACCTTACGTGCGTTTGCTAAACGAGAAGTTGAGCGAGACACGTTACAACGGCGCTTAACGCTAGTGAATGCGCTACAAAAACAGCGAAATAACGCGACATTGCTGTTTAACCTTTTACCTCAAATCACCCCCGATGGTGTGGTGCTCGACAAGGTCTCTATGACGTCGGGGAAAGTGAATATTGAAGGACGAAGCCGCTCAAATGCGCAATTGGCGACGCTGCTAGCGTTACTAGAGGCCGATCCAGCCGCTAATCAGGTTCAAATTCATTCCATAATTAGTGATTCATCACGAGCAACCTTTGTTGAAAAGCGATTTAAGGCAACCTTTGAGTTGGTGGGTTACGTGATCCCTAACTTACCTAAGGAGAACACGGATGGCCGCTGATTGGCGTGATTGGGATATCGATGAAATCCCCGAATGGCCCGCAGTGGCGCAAAATCTGTTGCTTGGCGTTATGGCCTTAGCGTTGCTAGGGGCGGCGATGTTTTTTGTTGTGTTGCCGGTGCAAGACGATATTGACATGGCAAAACAAGAGGAAACGCTGCTTCGAACTCAGTTTCGAATCAAAGCCGAACAAGTAGCGGCATTGCCGGATGTGGAAGAGCAAATGGTTGAGTTACAACGCTACTATGCGCGTTTAACACAGCAGCTTCCAGCCGAAGATGAACTCGCTCTTTTGCTTGCGGGAATTAATGATACAGGTCTGCAATATGGCTTGAGCTTTGAACGTCTTAATTGGCGTGGTGGCAAACGCATGGGTTGGCTGTATCAAATTCCGCTAGAGATCGAATTGAAGGGCGACTATCGAAATGTTGGCCAATTCTCTGCAGCGTTAGCGCGATTGCCGCGGATTGTCGCGCTTCAAGACTTCTCTATATCAAGTGAAGGCAAGCAAGATAATCTGAGATTTACCGTCACGGCGCATACCTATCGATATGAAAACGCGAATAAGGGAGTGGCGCAATGAAATATCCCTTTGCACTGATTGCTCTCGCCGTGCTGACAGGCTGTGAGAAAAACGATGCCTCGCAAGAGCTAGAACGTTTTATCGTGCAGACTTACTCCGCCGCAGAAGTGACTGCAACGCCGCTGCCGCCAGAGCCAATTTATGCGGCATTGCCATTTAGCCCTGCGGTTGATACCGATCCATTTGTTTTGCCGGTGGCGGAGCAAGAAGACACGTTGGCAAAAGGTGATTGCTGGCAGCCTAATGATTTACCAAGCAGAGACACGTTGGAAGGATATGAACTCGCGTCGTTAGATTTTAAAGGGGTCATTGGCTTACCTGGCAGTTATTGGGCTTTGGTTGAGGCACCGGACAGCACCATTCACCGAGTAGGGCTAGGGCGCATGATGGGAAACAACCGTGGTCGCGTCGATAGCATTAGTCAACACACGCTTTCTATTACTGAACACTTGCCAGACGGCCTTGGCTGTTGGCAGGTACGTAACGTCAGATTGGCACTAAATAACAACAAATAAGGGTAAATAATGAAAAGCCTGAGGGAAGGATGCCAAGGCAAAATACGCAGCGGAATGTATTGGGTTCTCGCTGCGATATGTTTGCTTGCGTCACCGCTGGTGTCCGCAAGTAATGTGCTACAAAACGTCGATTTTTCAAAAGGAGAAAACGGCAAAACGCTTATTGTCCTAACTTTTGCCGATAAATCCGTGGTGACGAATTTTGGCAAAGAAGACAAAGCGCTGATCATTAGCGCTAAAGCAACACAGGTTGAAGACAACATGATTGGTTCGCGAAGTCTCGACCAGATTGACACCACTGTTGAGTCTCTCGATGTTCAAGCGGTCGATGATGACACCCAAGTGACGTTGAAAACTGCTGGCTACTTCGGCTACGACTATTATCAAACCGACAATGTCTTAACCGTGGAGGTTTTCCCCTTTTCATCTTTGCCGAAGAGCCAATCAAACAAAGATAAAAAAGCGAAGAAGAACGCCAACATCTCAATTAATTTCCAAGACATCTCAGTGCGTTCTGTCTTGCAGATGGTGGCAGAGCACAACGGATTTAACCTCGTTGTATCGGATTCGGTCAACGGCACGTTAACCTTGAGACTCGATGATGTGCCGTGGCAAAAAGCGCTCGATACCATCTTGAATGTCAAAGGGCTAGATAAGCGTCAGATGGGCAATATCTTGTTGGTTGCTCCAAAAGCTGAGTTAGATGAACAAGAGCGATTGGTGCTTGAGAAACGACGCAATGAGAGAGAGCTAGCATCGCTGCGCTCAGAAGTACTGCACATCAAATATGCCAATGCAGTTGATCTGAAAGACATGCTTGATGGTGGCGAAGATGAAGGCATCAGTCTGCTGACTGAGCGCGGCAGTATTGCGGTTGACTCTCGTACCAATGCATTGGTGATCAGAGATTTGGCGGACAATATTGATGTGGTGAAATCACTGATTGCGTCACTGGATATCCCTGTCGAACAAGTAGAAATTGAAGCACGTATAGTAACCGTTGATGAAGGTACACTTGAAGAAATAGGTGTGCGTTGGGGTATCGCGAACACCAATGGTAGCTTCACAACGGGTGGCTCGATTGAGAGCAATGTAGGGTGGGACAACCAATTTATTTCTGATCGAGATAGCGGCGACTTTATTACGGACGGCTCTAACTCCACCAATCAAAATAATATTGATGATTTTCTCAACGTGAACTTGGGAGCGGTCAGCCCAAATGCAGCAAGCATCGCGTTTCAAGTGGCGAACCTCGGTAAAGACTTACTGTTGGATCTTGAACTGTCAGCGCTTCAAGCTGAATCGCGCGCTGAAATCATTTCATCTCCGCGCCTACTGACCACTAACAAACGTGCGGCCTACATTGAGCAAGGTACTGAATTACCATACCTGGAAGCATCATCCAGTGGTGCTGCGGCGGTGTCGTTTAAGAAGGCCGTATTGAGTCTTTCCGTGACACCACAGATCACGCCAGATAACAAACTGGTGTTGGACTTGCAGGTGACTCAAGACAAGCCAGCAGGAACAGTAAAAGCTGGTACTGGCGAAGCGATGGCGATCAATACTCAGCGTATTGGCACCCAAGTCTTGGTGAATGACGGCGAAACCGTCGTGCTAGGTGGCATTTATCAACATGAAATGATGGTAGGTGTCGACAAAATTCCATTGCTTGGCGACATTCCTGGGATTGGTCAATTGTTTCGCCGAAATTATGAAACCATGGGCAAACGAGAGCTTCTTATCTTTGTTACACCACGAATCATGACACAATAAAGTGATTTAACTCATTGTGTTATAGATACTTGTCGTAACAAACATCCTACACAGGCTGAAGTAAGCACCAAGTGCTTGTTTCAGCCTGTTTCCTTGATAAACATGCCGTGCCCGTAAATTTAAACTGCCATAAAGGCTATTTTAAGTTGCCAAAGGGCTAGTTGACCTGAGATAATTTTTGGTCTGATCACGAATTATCTGTGAGGAATTTGGCGCCTCGGGCTTTCAAGTAGCGAGCCTGCGGGCGGTGTTGTTTTCATTAACCGCGCGTATATTGCTTAAAATGGCTGAAAAACGAAATATCTTTCTTGTAGGTCCAATGGGGGCTGGCAAAAGCACAATTGGTCGACACCTAGCACAACAACTACACATGGAATTTTTTGACTCGGACACCGTGATTGAAGAGCGCACTGGTGCTGATATCGCATGGGTGTTTGATGTTGAAGGTGAAGAGGGATTCCGTGTTCGCGAAGAGAACGTCATTAACGACCTGACTGAAAAGCAAGGTATCGTACTGGCGACCGGTGGTGGTTCAATCTTGAGTAAAGAGAGCCGTAACCGTCTATCCGCACGTGGCATTGTTGTGTATCTAGAAACCACTATCGAAAAGCAGTTGGCACGTACTCAACGTGACAAAAAGCGTCCATTGTTGCAAACCGATCAGCCTCGTGAAGTGCTGGAAGCGTTGGCACAAGAGCGTAACCCTCTTTACGAAGAAATTGCTGATTACGTAGTTCGTACTGATGATCAAAGTGCCAAGGTTGTGGCAAATCAAATCATCGAACTATTGGAAAATCACTAAGCACGAATAAGGTATTCCATGGAAAGGATCGACGTAAATCTAGGCGACAGAAGCTACCCCATATCGATTGGTGAAGGATTGCTTTCCGATCCCACCTTCTTTTCTGATGCTAAAGACCGTCAAGTGGTGGTTATCACAAACGATACCATTGCTCCGCTGTATGCGGATCGTCTCCTGAATACCTTGGAAAAAGCTGGTGGTAAACCAGCTTTGCTTACCCTCCCTGATGGTGAGCAATACAAAACACTCGACACGTTTAACACCATCAATACGTTTTTACTTGAGGGCAACTATGCTCGCGACGTGTTGATTGTTGCCCTTGGTGGTGGTGTGATTGGTGATCTTGTGGGGTTTGCGGCTGCTTGTTATCAACGTGGTGTGGACTTTATCCAAGTGCCTACGACTTTGTTGTCACAAGTGGACTCCTCTGTGGGGGGGAAGACCGCGGTAAACCATCCCCTCGGAAAAAACATGATCGGCGCGTTTTACCAACCTAAAGCGGTCGTGATTGATATTGATGTAATGAAAACCTTACCTGCCCGTGAGTTTGCAGCAGGTATGGCTGAAGTGATCAAATACGGCATTATTGCTGACAGCGCATTTTTCACGTGGTTGGATGACAACTATGCAGCGCTGAACCAACTAGACTCCTCAGCTTTGGTGCATGCCATCAAGCGCTGTTGTCAAATCAAAGCAGATGTCGTTGCCGAAGATGAAAAAGAGTCTGGTGTTCGTGCTCTGCTCAATCTTGGTCATACATTTGGTCATGCGATTGAAGCGGAAATGGGCTACGGTAATTGGCTGCATGGTGAAGCGGTTTCCGCGGGTACTGTGATGGCTGCCAAAACAGCCCAATATCAGCAATTGCTTTCGCAAGAAGATGTTAGCCGTATCACTTCCTTGCTCGAAAAATCGAATCTCCCCGTGAAAGCACCTGCAAGCATGGACTATGATGCCTTTATTAAGCACATGAAACGCGACAAAAAAGTGCTTTCAGGGCAACTTCGCTTCGTGCTGCCAACATCTATTGGCACCGCTGAAGTAGTTGCAAACGTGACTCCCGAGACGCTTGCTGAGGTCATCAAGACACATTAAGCGGGTTTGTATATGACAGGCTCCCATGACATGATCGCACTGGATTTAGATAGCCAAATCCAGTTATTGTCGAGAATACAGTTCCTTACTCGATTCAGCTCTAACCTAGTCCAAGTCACTGGTGAACCCGGTGCAGGAAAGACGTGGTTAAGCGAACGTTACCTCGAGAATTGGGCCAATGAGCCCACCCAATCCCTTCTTATCTGCAATCCTAGCCAGCAAGATGCACAACATCGTGCCATCATTTTGCGTCAGATCGTACGTGACGGTGTCTTTAACGAGCAGGACTCGATGCTGCAAAGCCTTGAATACATGCTCGAAGGCCGAAGTGTTCATGCATTAGTTGTCATTGATGATGCGCAGCGTTTGAGTGCCACCATCATTGCTGAATTGTGGGCCTTAGTGACCGAATCACAGCAACGTGAAGGCTGGCAAATCAATGTGTTACTGTTTAGTCTCAAAGGGAAGCTAAATAAGTGGCTACATAAAGTTTCTTATGGTCAGGGTGTAAAACCACTCGAGCTAGAAGTCAGCCCTTTGGCTGACAATGAACGCGAGATGTTCATCGAAGTGATGATGGTCAGCCGCCAATTGGATGCCGCACAGCGCAGAGCGCTGAAGCAAAAAGCGGCATCGTTGCCTTCGTTACCTGGCGCTTTACGAGGGCTGGAACAACAGGAGACCTCCTTGATGGAAGAGAAAAAACGTCGATCCCCATTACCCTTGCTTATCTTAGTGCTGTTTTTACTGGCTATCGGTGGTGGGATTGTTTGGTGGTCAATGATGCCTCAGACTCATCAAGAAGAAGTCGTAGACATGCCTGATGGCGTGAAAGCGCTCGCTGATATTTTGGATGAAAAAGAGCAAGAAATGGCAGCGCAGGCCAACAGTGACGAGTCGATGTCCGGTGAGCTTAAGGATTCCTCCGTGGTGCTTGATGACACCATGGCTTTACCTGATACCCCAATTGTTGAAGGTATGACCGTCGGTCGTCGCGATCAAGATCGCCGAATTGTGGTGCCAGATAATGTGGTTGACGCCATCATGGATGATCAACAAACCGGTGGTGATGGAACCAATGCCGTTACTGAACCGTTGATCCCCGAATTGGCTCAACCTGAAAACGCGACTATCTCTGATTCGATGACGACAGAGCTTGAGACGCCTGAGATGTTGACGGTGCAAGAGAGTGCTGCTGTTGAGACTGCAGCAGCAACGACGCCTCCAACACCATCGACATCAGCGTCAGATGTGCCGATGGCGAATAAGCTTTTGCTGACGGTGCCAAAGGCAAGCTATGCGCTTCAGCTCGCTGCATTGCAATCAAAGGCGGCTGTGAGCGACTTTTTGGCGCAGTATGAGCTTCAAGGGCGCGCATTGGTTTATGAGACTCGTCGAAATGGCGAACCTTGGTACATGGTATTGCTCGGCGACTACCCAACCGTGGCTGAAGCACGACGTGCTGAATTGGCATTATCTGCCGATGTTCGAGGCTTAAATCCGTGGGCGAAATCCTTCACTCAGATCCACAAAGAGATAGGACTGGTTAATTAACCGCGCCTGAGCGTCACGTCAGGTGCGAAATTACGCTGATTGATGGTTAAAAATGAGATACAATCCGCCACCTTTCGAGCATCTGTGGTGGTGGATACACATTAATGAAAAAGCATCGCGCCTTTCTTAAGTGGGCTGGGGGTAAATACTCTCTGGTTGACGATATCCGCAAACACTTGCCGGAAGGTAAAAAGCTGATTGAGCCTTTTATTGGCGCTGGCTCGGTATTTCTGAATACAGATTACGAGCACTACCGCCTAGCTGACATCAATCCTGATTTGATTAATCTCTATAATCTGCTCAAGCAAGAGCCGCAGCGTTACATCGATGATGTGCGAACCTTGTTTACGCAAGAGTACAATCAAAAAGAAGCTTACCTCTCTATTCGCGAAGAGTTTAACGCCACGACCGATCCGTACCTACGATCACTGTACTTCTTGTACATGAATCGTCACGGGTTTAATGGTCTTTGCCGTTACAACAAAAAAGGTGGCTTCAATGTGCCATTTGGCTCTTACAAGAAACCTTACTTCCCACAAGCCGAACTTGAGTTTTTCTCAGAAAAATCCAAAAAGGCGACGTTTGTTTGTGAAGGTTATGAGCAGAGCTTTAAGAGCGCACGCCGTGGCAGCGTAATCTATTGCGATCCCCCTTATGCCCCGCTTTCTTCGACGGCGAACTTCACGACTTACTCTAGTGGTGGATTTAGTCTCGACGACCAAGCGATATTGGGCGATCTTGCCCGCAAAGCCGCGATGGATAAAAGTGTTCCAGTGTTGATTTCAAACCACGATACGCCGCTAACACGCAGCCTTTATCATGGCGCACACTTGAACGTGGTGAGAGTTAAGCGAACGATCAGTCGCAATGGTAGCGGAAGAAACAAAGTTAACGAACTGTTGGCTCTGTTTGCTTGCGAAAGCCCTGAGTCGCCGTAATCGCGCACGTTAGCTTGGCGTGATCAACGCCACCACGCCAATCAACCCCAGTACAAAGATCACTACAAAAATAATACCGACAAACAGGTAAGGCAGCATACTGCCTTGCTTGAAATCACGTTGTCTATTTTTGTCGGATTGCACGCCAAACATCGCCGCGAATACACTTTTTACTACATCCCAAAGGCCGACTTTTTCTGGTTTTTGATCGGTGTCGTGCATAGTGACTCTCTCGCAGTATCTGCTTGTTCTGACACCAGCTTAGCCCATTTGTATAGGTATCACTTGCCCCATCTATAAAACGATCACGTTATGGTATCAATCAGAGGATCTGATAAGACAGATGTGTTCGGATCGGGTAGAATTGCGCCGACTTTTGGGCAAGTGAGGCTATAGAATGAAGGATTTTCTGATTGCGCCGTCGATACTTTCGGCGGACTTCGCACGTTTAGGTGAAGATGTCGAAAGAGTACTGGCAGCGGGTGCTGATGTGGTGCATTTCGATGTCATGGACAACCATTATGTACCTAACCTCACGTTTGGTGCACCTATCTGTAAAGCTCTTCGAGACTATGGCATCACTGCGCCAATCGATGTTCACTTGATGGTGAAGCCGGTTGACCGCATCATCCCTGACTTTGCCAAAGCTGGCGCAAGCATGATCACCTTCCACGTGGAAGCGAGTGACCATGTTGACCGTAGCTTGCAACTGATCAAAGAGCACGGCTGCCAAGCAGGCGTCGTTTTTAACCCAGCGACACCATTGCACCACCTGGACCACATCATGGACAAGGTAGACTTGATCCTACTGATGTCGGTGAACCCAGGTTTTGGTGGTCAGTCATTTATTCCTGAAACGCTAAATAAACTGCGTGAAGTACGTCGCCGCATTAATGAAAGCGGTCGTGATATTCGTCTTGAAAT
Source organism: Enterovibrio calviensis DSM 14347 (assembly GCF_000621165.1). Taxonomy (GTDB): domain Bacteria; phylum Pseudomonadota; class Gammaproteobacteria; order Enterobacterales; family Vibrionaceae; genus Enterovibrio; species Enterovibrio calviensis. The sequence goes on from NZ_KK211219.1 coordinate 197,120, forward strand.
TGATGGCGGCGTAAAAGTCGATAATATCCGTGAAATCGCAGAAGCGGGCGCTGACATGTTTGTAGCGGGCTCCGCTATCTTCGGTCAGCCCGACTACAAAACTGTGGTCGATGAAATGCGAGCGGAACTGAGTAAAGTAGGAAAATAATTCGTGACGGCAACTTTTGATTCGATCAAATACATCGCGTTTGATCTTGATGGCACCCTCGTTGATAGCGTGCCCGATTTGGCGGAAGGCATTCGTATGGCATTGGCAGACGCCAACCTGTACACAGTGACTGACGACGAAGTGCGTAACTGGATCGGTAACGGCGCAGAGATCATGCTCAAGCGCGCACTTAGCCAAAGTGTGACGATTCGTCCGGATATCGACGAATCACTGTATCGCCAAGTTCGCGAGCGTTTTGATTTTCACTATGCCAACAATGGCCATAGTAAAACCATTGTGTACCCAGGCGTACGCGAAACGTTGAGTGAGTTGCTGGCAGCAGGTTACACGCTGGGCATCGTCACCAATAAGCCGTATCAGTTTGTGCCAGAGATCCTCGCTGACTTGGATTTGGCGCAATATTTTACTGATGTGATTGGCGGTGACTCTTTACCAACCAATAAACCCGATCCTGAGGGCTTATTCAGCCTGCGTGACAAGCACGGTCTCAATAACGACCAAGTGCTGATGGTTGGTGATTCCAAAAACGATATTCTTGCCGCAAAAAATGCAGGTTTTGTCTCTGTTGGCCTGACTTACGGGTACAACTATGGAGAGCCAATCAGTGACAGTGCTCCTGAGTTTGTCGCTGAGCACTTCAATCAGCTTTTAACGGTTCTCAGCACCGAAAAAACAGCGTAAATTTAGAACGCTTAGAATTTTCTCGAACAGACAGCCAGCGTGTGGTCACGCTGGCTGAATTGACTGACAGGAACAGAAAGAACATGAGTAATCCTTCGACCAAACCCATTGTACTTAGCGGTGTTCAGCCTTCAGGTGAACTTAGTATCGGCAACTACATCGGAGCTTTGCGTCAGTGGGAACAAATGCAAGATGACTTCGATTGCCAATACTGCATCGTAGACTTGCACGCGATCACTGTTCGTCAGGAAGCCGAAAAACTGCGTGAAGCAACATTGGATTCACTAGCTCTGTGTCTAGCGGTTGGTGTGAGCCCTGAAAAGAGTAACCTATTCATTCAATCGCACGTGCCTGAGCATGCGCAATTGGGTTGGGTGCTTAACTGTTACACGCAAATGGGTGAGCTTAACCGCATGACCCAATACAAAGACAAATCAGCACGTCACGCAGAAAACATTAACGCTGGTTTATTTGGTTACCCCGTGTTGATGGCGGCAGATATTCTGTTGTATCAGGCAAACCAAGTGCCAGTGGGTCATGACCAGAAGCAACACTTGGAACTTGCGCGTGACGTCGCGACCCGTTTCAACAATGTTTACGGTGATGTGTTCAGCGTGCCAGAACCGTACATCCCGCAAGTGGGTGCGCGAGTGATGAGCCTGCAAGACCCGACGAAGAAAATGTCGAAGTCTGATGACAACCGCAACAACGTGATTGGCCTGCTTGAAGACCCGAAAGCGATTGCCAAGAAAATCAAACGTGCGATGACAGATTCAGAAGAGCCACCACGCGTTCTGTTTGATATTCAAAACAAGCCAGGTGTTGCTAACTTGATGGGTCTGATGTCGGTTGCAACAGGCAAGACGTTTGCTGAAATTGAAGCAGACTACGCTGACAAAATGTACGGTCACCTGAAAACGGACACGGCTGATGCCGTTGTTGCCATGCTTGAGCCTGTTCAGCAGCGCTATGCAGAATTCCGCCAAGACCGTACTTACTTGGATCAAGTGATGAAAGCGGGTGCCGAGAAAGCGTCTGAGCGTGCCGCCGTGACATTGAAGAAAGTGTACGAGGCTGTGGGCTTCGTGACTCGTCCATAATCGAAACCTGTTCTCGTTCAATCCAATCAAAAAGCAGCGAATTCGCTGCTTTTTTTGTCTTTATTCTTCCTGTTACCTACCTGTAATCAATTCCAAATGATGCTTTCTCTTCCTGTTGAATGCTGCATTAACCTCAAGAAACAAGTAGACATGTCCTGTCTCTATTAATGGACTTGAGGTATTTATCACTTAAATGAAATCTATGGCTGTTACATATTTGTTGTGTTTACGACTTCACACGCAAAAAAGGACAGCAAATGAAGATCTCATCATGGAGCTCTCTGGCTCTAGCATTAGGCGTGGCCTTGCCTGCCAGCGCTGACGTATTGATTACCGAATACGTCGAAGGTTCATCCAATAACAAGGCAATCGAAATTTCAAACCTAGGTGCCTCTTCGGTCAACCTTGATAACTGGTCGCTCAAAATCGCGTTCAACAGTAACACCACCTTCTCTTCGACCATTGCGTTGTCTGGATCCTTGGCTGCGGGTGAAAGCTTTGTGGTAGGCAACAGCAGCGCCTCGGCAGACATCACCGATGTAAGCCAGATCACGACAGGCTCATTAGGGTTCAATGGTAACGATGTCGTTGCCTTGGTCGATGATGGCGATAACGTTGTTGATAGCTTAGGCGAGTTAGCGCTGGGTTCTAACTATGCGATTAACACCACGTTGCGCCGCCAAGAGGGCAGCACTGGCCGTACTGATGTCACGACAGCGTTTGATTCATCGATTGAATGGCAATCTTTCGCGCAAGATACCTTTGATGGTTTGGGTTGTAGTGGCCTTGAAGCCTGTGACGGCGGAGGTGGTGGGGGTGGAAATACCTTCACGTGTGAGGATGAAACGCTAACGACAACCTATGCAGTTCAAGGCAACGGTGCGCGAAGTCCTCTAGTGCCTGATGGTAGCTTTGAAAGTGAAGATAGTTATTTTGTGTCCGGTGTCGTTACGGCGGTTACTACGGGCTTGTACAAAGGCTTTTGGATTCAAGATGCCAATGGTGATGGTGATTCAGCCACGTCTGATGGTTTGTTCGTGTTTACAGGACAAGCGCCAACCGACATAGAGCCCGGCATGCAGGTGTGTGCGGGTGGTGTGGTCAAAGAGTTCTTTAATCTCACCGAACTTGATGCGTCGGGCAATAACTGGGAAATCCTCGATACCGTCGGTGAACTGGCGGCGACCGAACTTGTGGTTAACGACAACGAGTCTCTTGACGAAGCGCTAGAGCGTCACGAAGGCATGAAGGTGCGTTTGACACAGACCAGTGAGATGGTCGTGGCACGTAACTTCGGTTTTGACTTTGATGCCTTTAGAAACAATATGGTGCTGTCTCATGAAGCGCCATTGTTCAAGCCAACGCAGCTTCACATTGCAGGCTCGCAAGAAGCGGCAGATTTGGTGGCGGCAAATGATGCCAATCAACTGTTCATTGAATCAGATGAAAAAGCGCCAGACGGCGTTGTCCCATACTTCCCTGGGCTAGATGCCGAGCAAGGTTATATCCGTGTCGGTGATACAGTCACGAACCTTGAAGGTGTTCTGGGTTACAGCTTTAGTGACTATCGACTGGTGGTAACCAATGAGCTGGTTGCGAGCGACTTTGTGCGTGAGCAAGACAGAACTGCCGCTCCGCAAACCTTTGACGAGACCAACCTGAAAGTCGCCAGCTTTAACGTGTTGAATTACTTCACCAGTGCAAGTGCGATTGGTGGTGACCTCAACGTGACGTGTAATGACCAAGCGGATGCAGATGCATCACGAGGTTGTAACCGCGGCACCAAAGACGCAGCGGAATTTGCACTGCAACAAGCGAAGATCGTCAATGCGTTAACCGCAATGGATGCGGATATCGTTGGCTTGATGGAAATCGAGAACAACGGCTTTGCTGATACGGGCGCATTGGCCAACTTGGTGGAGGAGCTGAACAGTCGTTTTGCCGATGAAGCCGATCATTACGCTTATGTCACGCCAGCCACGGCAGATCTGACGGAAGGTGCTTTCTTGGGTGGCGATGCGATACAGGTAGCATTGATTTACCGTCCAGCGTCGGTCGCGCCGTCGTCTGATGCAGTGGTTGTCCGCATGCCTGAGCAGCACATCAGTGGAGCTGACCCAAGTGGCGAAGAGCGCCAGTTGGACAAATTCCAACGTGACAGCTTGCTGCAAACTTTTGATGTGGTTGAGGGCGAAATGCTGTCTGTTGCGGTCAGTCACTTCAAATCTAAAGGCTCGGGTTGCTATGAGGATTGGATTGCCGGTGAATTTGATGACGACCCTGCCGATCTTCAAGGCCGCTGTAACGAGTTCCGTGTCTCTGCTGCAGAAACATTAGGCAACGCGCTTAGCGATATTCAAGGTGATGTGATTGCGTTAGGTGATTTCAATGCCTACGGGCAAGAAGATCCGATGCGCGTCTTCACTGATTATGATGCCGCGAGTGCGACTCGCAAGATTGTGACGGCGGCAGGTACCTCCATTGCGGGCGTGAAGCTCGATGAAATGGCACGAGAAGTGGGTGATGGCTTTGGTTACGTCAACCTAGCAACCTATGCGTTAGGTGATGATGCGTTCTCTTACACCTTTGATGGTGAGCTGGGCAGCTTAGATCATGCCGTTGGTAACGCCAGTGTGGTGGAGAAAATCACTGGGGTAGAAGATTGGCACATTAACTCGGTAGAAAGCACATTGTTTGAGTACTCGGGTCGCTTCACGGGTGAATTGGTAAAATCTGATAATCCATACTCATCATCAGATCATGATCCTGTGATTATCAGCCTGAACTACGCGGTGGCGCCTCAGAAATTCACCTTGAGATTTAAGAATAAGAGTTTCTTCTGGGTACAACCAACCATCAATGGGCTCGTGGATCCGTCTCGCCCTTGGCTACGTTGGAAGAGTAACCGTAAGTACAAGCAAGACAACCAATTCCTTATTGACCAGGGCATTAGCTATGGCGACTCCGTGTCGCTAGGTATCCGCTTGTGGGGCTTCATCGACATCCCATGTGGAGAGGCCACGCTCGACGAGAAAACCAAAGCGGTATTCCGCCGCTTTAGCTGCAACATCAAGTAACCACATGCTGGTGAAACGATAGGCTCCTTCGGGAGCCTATTTTTTACCCATCTTTTAATGGGTTGCACGCCGATTCTTGACTACGCTTATAGGTGTCTCATAAAAGCGCTTAGTATCTCTTTGCTGAGTGTGGGGCACTGCGTATCACTTTGAGTTAAATCGGTAGCGTGCATGTCAATTATTGAATCATTGTCATTATTTTTCCTGCCTTCCGTGACGTTTCAGCCTTTGCCGCACAGCTTCACAGGACCGTGGGTATTGCTGATAGCATCGGTGGCAACGTTTGCGACGGCGACGTTTGCATTCTTGCATAGGCCTTTGCAGGAACGAAGCAGCCCCATGTTTCAATTTTCGCCAATTTTAGTGAATGCGGCTGTGTTGACAGTAGGCATGGCACTGATGCCTATTGCGACTGTATTGTCGGTGTCATCGTTTCAAAATGAAGGTTTTTTGCCGGCCATGTTTGCGATGCCAGCGGTTATCACCTTCTACTTTAATTTGGTCGCATTGAGGCTGATTGCCTATCAATCGAACCCACCGATTAAAATTTTCATGGCCGCAGGGATGCTATCCGTGTCTCTGGTTGTGCAAAACATCTTGGTGTATGCCGGTATTAATGGTGTCGCGATTGCGCATTTTGATATGGCGGTTTTCACCATGGCTGCGGTTGTGGGCGTTGCGCTGATCACACTTGCATTATGGTCGCGTTTTGCCAAAAAGAAGAAGGTCACGCAGGAACGCGATATCTCTGGGGCACTAACTAGCGGTTTGTGTTTTGCGTTGGCGTTGCTTCTTTGCGCCATACTATCTTGCGAAGCGATTTCTTTGTCTTCACAACCCAATCGAATTGATCAACGTCCCTATGAGGCGTGGGATGTATTGATGATCCTGACATTCATTGTCAGTTTTGTGCTCTTGTTCAGCCTGCTCGCAAATGCTTACTTCAGCGTGAAAGCGCAAGCCATTCGGTTGGGGAGGCGAGAGGAAAAGCTCGATTCGATTCTAGAGACCGCAACGGAAGCGGTGATATCTATCGACAGTAAAGGCAAGATCACCTTCTTTAATCCCGCAGCTGAAAAAGTGTTTGGTTGGTATGCATCAGACGCTTTGGGTAAAAACATCCGCATTTTGGTCACTGATGAGCATCAGCATCGCCACGACATGTACATTCATAATTTTCTCGATAATCGCGACCCTGGGGTAGTGAACAGTGTTCGAGAGGTCATGGCAAAGCACAAAGACGGATCGGTGTTTCCTGTAAGGCTGGCAATTGGATACCAGCAGAAGGGCGAAGAACATTGTTTTGTTGGGGTTATTTCTGACATCTCAGAGCAGCGACATCTTGCTTGGGCGCTAAGAGAGAATGCTAAGCAGTACCGCTCCTTGGTGGCCAACTTACCTTGTATGGCCTTTCGAGAAATGACCGGTGCGACACGCCATATGGTGTATATCAGCGAAGCCGCAAAGTCGATGACGGGGTATAGCGCATCCATACTGACCGGCGAGAATGGCGTTTCTCATTTTGTGGATAGGATCCACGTAGAAGATACCGCTAATTATCGTAAAACGAGAGAAGTCGCATCAAGGCGAAATGGCAAGTATGACTGTGAGTATCGGTTCATTAGCCGAGATGACGAAGAGAAATGGTTCTGGGAAATTGGTCATAGCTATCGAGCCGAGGATGGCAGCGCGTGGATTGACGGCATTATTGTCGACATTACCGATAAGCGTGAAGAAGAAAAAGAACTCGAAGAGAAAATACGTTTAGCAGATAAAGCATCGCAGTCGAAAGCCTCTTTTCTGGCGAACATGAGCTATGAGTTTCGTTCACCAATGAATTCAATATTGGGGCTGACCGAAGTGTTGATTGACGAGCAACATAACCCTATCCATCGTCATCATTTAGAAGTCATCCGAGAGTCTGGTAACAGCTTGTTGAAACTCATCAATGACATTCTTGATACCTCGAAGCTAGAAAGCCAATCATTGCCTCTCGACATTAATGATTTCTCGTTGGTTCAGCTTTGCCGCCAAATTGAGTTCATAGCCAGAGAAACGGTGCAAGCGCGGGAACTGCAGGTGTCTCTGCATTACAACCACCAACTAAGAGAGCATTATGTGGGTGATGCTCGTCGAATCAAGCAGCTACTCCAAAACATGATGCGAAGTGCGTTAACCAAAACAGACAAAGGCAACGTGGCGCTTCATGTTCTTCCTACCGGCGATATGGTGCGCTTTGCGGTGGCAAGTTACTCCTTTGAAAACGGTAACGTACTGCCTGCGGATGCTGAAAAAACAGGGCAAACCTTGTCTGCCACCTTAGTGACACAACTTATTGAGCTAATGAATGGCAGTTTATGGTTTGACGGCGAGTCCATACACGGTTCGGTCGTGTATGCCGATTTACCGATTATTTTGGCGCAACATAGCGCTCAGCTTAGCAATGAAACCGTTCGTTACGCACTGCCACCATTAGAAGTGCTGGTTATCGATGATGTGCAGCGCAACCAACAGGAATTGAGAGACATGCTGTTGCGGCAAGGAGTGAAAGTACTGACCTTTACAGACATTGAGGCGGCGGAAGATGTCATAAAAACTCAGCAGGTAGACGTTGTGTTATTCGATGCTTATTTGGATGAACAGCGTTACCCCTCGCCGGAAACGTTGCGTCAATGGTCTGAGCAAAGTGGTTCAGAGTCACTGAAGGTGATTGCGATGAAACTGTCAGTTGACCCGACGCCTGATGACGAATGGGCCAAAAACGGTTTTGATGGCGTGATTGAAAAACCATTTTTCAGTGACGCTGTCCTTGATGTTTTGAAGCAGTGTTGTGGCTGTGCGGATGGCAATGAAAATATCACGACCCTCAATGTGGCTGATCAGGAAAAAGAGAGGGAATATTTCAATGATGCATGGGCATTCCAACACTGGCCAACGTCAGAGATTTTATTGGGTGTCGTAGCCGAATATCGAACTAACTATTTTGGTCTTGCTGTTCATATGAAAGAAATGTTGAGCGAGCAACCAGAAACGATAGAGCGATTACTCTCCGAAGCCATTGATGGCGCTCATCACATTGGTTTTCAGCGGCTTGAACAAGACATGACACGATTGCTGTCTTACATAGAGGGCGGGGACATTGCTAAAGCAGAATCCAAACTCGATGGGCTGGAGGCTTGCATGACGAACACGTTTGACATGGCTCTGGCCTACCTTGGCATACGCTCCGATGAATTGGATAGCGACATGGCGTTCGTGAAACTCTCGCAAGAAGCGTTTTCCCGTAAAACAGAAGTGTTTATTAGCAAATTGTCAGAAGGCCAATTTGACGACGGCTTATACAAAGAACTCGTTCCAGCGATGGCCAGCTTTGTCGCGCCTTCGTTGCTTTCGCAGTTTGTTGCGTCAATAGAAAGTTTTGAGCTTGATGAGGCATACAGTTTGATCTTAACCATAATGGATAAGATGCCGAACTCGCAGCGCGATGGAGTCCAAAGTTATGGCATATAAAATTCTTGTTGTTGATGATGAACCCAGCAACCTGCACGTTATGAGAACCATACTGCAAGATCAATACACGTTAATTTTTGCCAAAAGCGGAGAGCGTGCGATTGAACTTACCATGCAGCAAAAGCCTGACTTAATCTTGCTAGACATCATGATGCCGGGCATGAACGGCTACGAGGTGTGCCGCCAATTAAAAAGTGAGCGAACGGTATGGCATATTCCTGTGGTGATTGTTTCTGCACTGGATGAATACCAAAGCGAAGTGGAAGGGCTCAAAAGCGGTGCCGCCGATTTTCTGATTAAACCCGTCTCTCCAGAGTTAGTGAGAAGTCGAGTGGCAAATTTGCTCGGCGAGTCCCGCGCAAAAAACATGCGTGAAAACTACCAATTGGTCATGAATCAAATTGCTGCTGTTGCCGCGCTTCATAATAATCAGGTAGAGATTGCAGCGCCGCGTATCGCGCAATTGTGCGAGTGGTTAGCCTTGCAATATGGGCTGACGAAATCGAAAGCGGAGGATATTTCACTCGCTTATCCATTATGCGCCATCGGTGAGCTTTGGGACGACGGGGGCAATAACACATCCGCAGAAAGCCGAAGCATGTTGCTTCTTTCCGAGGCCACTAAAGGCTTTGCTTGTTTATCGGTTACGCTGTTAACTTACAAAAATACGCGGTGGGACGGCGCTGGTTTTCCTGAAATAGAGGGTGAGAAAATCCCAGAAGAATGCCGTGTTGTCAGTGCCGCTGAGTTATTGGATGCAGAAGTTGAAAGACAGGAAGGAAGCGTCGAACAACGTGTGCTTGGAGCGCTTCAAACTATTTCGCAGCAAGCGGGCACCTTGGTGGACCCTAGGCTCATTCATATCCTAGACACCCAAAGTGATGAGCTTATCAAGCACTATGCACTTTGGCTCTCTTCGCCTTGGCCTACCCCTATTCTTCCTATCAATGAGTTCTAGCGTCGCAGCTGATGCAGTGCGCAATTGCCTGTGGTAGCATTTGCGCCCAGTTCCGCTGACGTAGTGCGGAAAGGCTTTGGCGGGATCAACTGTGCTGTTAATCATTGATAATTACGACTCTTTTACTTACAACCTGTATCAGTATTTTTGTCAATTAGGTGTTGAGGTTGAAGTGCATCGCAATGATGCGATCACGCTCGCCGATATCGATGCCATGGCGCCTAGCCATCTCGTGATCTCCCCTGGACCCTGCACCCCCGATGATGCAGGTATCTCCCTTGATGCCATCGAATACTTTTCCGGAAAGCTTCCGATCCTTGGCGTGTGTCTCGGTCATCAAGCCATGGCACAAGTGTTTGGTGCCAATGTGGTGCGTGCAAGGCAAGTTATGCATGGGAAAACTAGCCCGGTGACGCATCAAAACCTTGGCGTATTTGCCGGTTTGAACAATCCACTTACGGTCACCCGTTATCATTCACTCGTCGTCGAAACAGCGTCACTGCCTGATTGCTTTGAGATAACTGCGTGGACAGAGCGTGATGGTGAGTTCGATGAAATCATGGGGATCCGTCATCGCACGCTGGCGTTGGAAGGCGTTCAATTTCATCCGGAAAGTATTTTGACTGAGCAAGGTCACCAGTTGTTGGCGAACTTTCTTGCTTCATCCTGCGCGTAATCTGTCGCTGTTCGTGCGTTTTGCGCGTGACGCGAAGACGATCTGTATCACCAATTTTACATTTTAATCCCACTGTTTTCGCCCTGTTAACAGTGAAACCTTATTCACTCCCATACTCCCTCTGTCGCTTTGTTTCCCACCAGGAAAGACACTCTTACCTCTTGTGGTATTAATCATTTCGGCGCAATTGCGCATAACTATGACATTGTGATGAATTTCCCCGCCTTTACACGCTAAGGGTTTGATATTTTCTGCTATTGATATGGTTAATGAAATGTAAATACTATGCTTATAGCAGAATCGACAGAAGGATATGAGCGATGACAGCCGGACATAAAGTAGAACGTAAACTGTTCGATGAAGTAATGGTGCCATGTTATGCACCCATGACAATGATCCCTGATAGAGGCCAAGGTTCTCGTATCTGGGATCAAGACGATCGTGAGTATATTGATTTTGCCGGCGGGATAGCCGTGAGCTGCTTGGGTCATTGTCACCCTGTGATGGTGAATGCCCTGAAAGAACAAGCAGAAAAGTTGTGGCATCTGAGTAATGTGATGACCAACGCTCCCGCTTTGCGTTTGGCGAAAAAGCTAACGGAAGTGAGCTTTGCGGAACGCGTCTTTTTTGCTAACTCAGGGGCAGAAGCCAATGAAGCTGCACTGAAGTTGGCACGTCGCTGGGCCGTTGATGTTCATGGTCCAGAGAAGAGTGAAATCATCTCCTTCGCGCAAGGTTTCCACGGTCGTACTTTCTTCACTGTGACAGTAGGTGGACAAGCGGCTTACTCCGATGGCTTTGGCCCGAAACCGGGGGATGTTACCCACCTTCCTTACAATGACCTCGACGCACTTGCCGCGGCGATGTCAGACAAAACCTGCGCCATCATGATGGAGCCGCTTCAAGGTGAAGGCGGCATTGTGTCGGCGGACGCAGCATTTTTACAAGGTGTGCGAGAGCTGTGTGATAAGCACAACGCCCTGTTGATTTTCGATGAAGTCCAAACTGGTAACGGTCGTACGGGTACATTCTATGCGTACGAGCCAACAGGCGTGGTTCCAGACATTTTGAGCACAGCGAAATCGCTCGGCGGCGGCTTCCCAATCGGTGCCATGCTAACGACAGAAGCGTTGGCGGCACACATGAAAGTGGGCACACATGGTTCTACTTATGGTGGTAATCCATTGGCATGTGCTGTGGCTGAAGCCGTGGTGGAAGAAGTGAGCAAGCCTGAGGTTCTTGCGGGCGTTCAAGCGCGTGAAACGTGGTTCCGTGAAGGATTAGAAGCGCTCAATGCGAAATACAATATGTTTAGCGAAATTCGAGGCAAAGGGCTTTTGATTGGCGCTGCATTGAATGAAACATGGCAAGGTCGCGCACGTGACGTTTTGCTGGCAGCTGGCGATGAAGGGCTACTGCTGCTGGTGGCAGGAACCAACGTGGTGCGTATGACGCCATCACTGGTTATCACCAAAGAAGAGTTCGATGAAGGTATGGCGCGCTTGGATCGTGCGCTGGCGAAACTGGCGGCGGCATAATTGCCGCGCTGTTTTGACCACCCACTGCATCAGGAGGAAGTAAGATGCTAGTAATTCGTCCCATCAGGGAATCTGATTTTGACGCGTTGATGCTTTGTGCCGAAGAGTCGGGGCATGGCTTTACGTCACTGCCGGTCAATGATGAATTGATCCAAGGCCGTATCGATCATTCGGTAGACAGTTTTTCTCGTAACGCTCAAGCACCGGGCACCGAAGGCTATTTGATGGTCGCGGAAGATACGGAAACCGGAGAAATTGCTGGGACGACAGGCATTGAAGCCGCCATCGGACTGGATAACCCTTTCTATAGCTATCACATCAGCAAAGTGGTACACCATTCGCGCCGACTCAACGTGCACAACGTGGTCGAAGTGCTGACATTCGGGAACAACTACACTGGGGCGACGGAAATCTGCACCCTGTTTTTGCGCCCTGAATTTCGCGGCGGGCTCAATGGCAAGTTGCTGTCTAAATGCCGATTCTTGATGCTGGCGCAATTCCCTGAAAAGTTCTCGGACATCATTTTCGCTGAGATGCGCGGTGTGTCTGATGAAGAAGGGAATTCACCGTTCTGGAAATGGCTCAAAGAGCATTTTTTCTCCATTGATTTTACCCTCGCAGATTACTTAACCGGAATTGGTCAAAAAGGCTTTATCGCCGATTTGATGCCCAAGCTTCCTATCTACGTGAATTTGCTCAGCGATGAAGCGCGTGAGGTGATTGGGCAAGTGCATGAAAAAACACGCCCAGCGTTGCGTTTACTAGAAAAAGAAGGGTTTACCTGCCGTGGCTACGTCGACATTTTTGATGCCGGACCGACAGTCGAATGCTTGCTTCAAAACATTGATTCTATTCGTCGTTCGTTCACTGCAAGGGTCAAAATCGCCGAGCACAGCAGTGCGCAGGATTACCTGATTTGTAACAGCGACTTCCAAAACTTCCGTGCCACGTCAGCCAAAATTGGTGTCGACGAAGAGCGCAATGAAGCATTGATTAGCCAAGCCGTCGCCGATGCGCTCAATGTGAGCAATGGCGACGTGGTGCGACTCGTGTCTGTGTAGGAGTAGATAATGACACAATGGATTGATAACCAGCCGCTTGAAGGCAAAGGCGACACGTTTGAATCACTGAACCCGTTTAATAGCGAGTCGATTTGGCAAGGACGTGCAGCAACGCCGGAGCAAGTGGAATCTGCGGTGAGCGCAGCGCGAGACGCCTTTGTAACGTGGAAGCACACCTCGTTGGCAGAACGTCAGGCACTGGTTGAGCGCTTCGCTGAGGCAATCAAAGCGAACAGCGAGCACATGGCACGCGTCATTGCAGAAGAAACCGGAAAACCTCTTTGGGAAACACGCACTGAAGCAGCTGCCATGGTGGGAAAAATTGCGCTGTCATTGCGCGCTTATCAAGAACGCACGGGCGAGCGCAGCAAAGATGTCGCGGGTACGCAGGCAGTATTGCGTCATCGCCCCTTGGGCGTCATGGCTGTGTTTGGCCCGTATAATTTCCCAGGGCATTTGCCAAACGGACACATTGTTCCTGCGCTTTTAGCGGGTAACACTGTGGTGTTCAAACCGTCTGATCTCACACCAAAAACCGCTGAAGAAACCATGAAGCTTTGGATAGATGCCGGCTTACCTGCAGGCGTAATCAACATGGTGCAAGGTGGTCGCGAAACCGGTGAAGCTTTAGCGCAATCCAAAGGGATTGATGGGCTGCTCTTTACTGGAAGTGCGAATACCGGACACATACTTCACCGCCAGTTTGCTGGCGAACCCGGCAAGATGTTAGCCCTAGAAATGGGCGGCAATAACCCTATGGTGATTTCCGAGCATTATGGCGAGCTGGATGCGACGGCTTACACCATCATCCAGTCTGCCTTTATCAGTGCAGGGCAGCGCTGTACGTGTGCGCGTCGCCTTTATGTACCTAACGGTGAGCGCGGAGATGTACTGCTTACCCGTCTTGTTGAGATGACCAAGAACATCAAAGTGGGCGGTCAGTTTGATGAACCAGCTTCGTTCATGGGCGCACAAATCTCTGTACGCGCCGCAGAAGGCATTCTGGCGGCGCAGGCTAACTTGGAGTCTTTGGGTGGTGTGCCACTGTTGAAAGCGGAACTGCTGCATGATGCTGTGGTCTCGCCGGGCATCATTGAGGCAACAGCGATTGCACAATTGCCAGACGAAGAATACTTCGGGCCACTGCTTCAAGTCGTGCGTTATGACTCCCTCGAGCAAGCGGTTGTGCTGGCCAATGACACACGCTATGGATTGTCTGCGGGATTAATTTCGACAGACGATAGCGAATGGGCATATTTCTTAGATCATATTCGCGCTGGCATTGTAAATCGAAATCGCCAATTGACGGGTGCCAGTGGTGATGCGCCATTTGGTGGGCCGGGCGCGTCAGGAAATCTGCGTCCAAGTGCTTTCTATGCGGCGGACTATTGTGCGTATCCGATGGCATCAATGGAGGGCGATAAAGTGTCCATGCCCGCACAACTGAGTCCAGGGTTATCGCTGTAGCGATATAAAAGTCAATTAGGATACTCAAGGTAGGAGGATGTCATGGAACGCGTACGGGCTTTATTTGATGGACTTTGGAAAGACTACACTCAGCGGTTGTGCCCATCAGCGGCGAAAGTACATGCATTATTGGAAGAAGGAACCCCGCTTCTCAATGACCATATAGCGCTGCGCACGTTTGCGCTTCCTAAGGTAGGACTTGACCGACTGGCTGCGCCATTCATTGCTATCGGCTACGTTCCAAAAGGGGAATACCATTTCAAGGCCAAGAAACTGTTCGCGCGCCATTTTGAGCATCCGAACCCTGATGCCCCTAAGGTTTTTATTAGCGAACTTCTGGTCGGACAGTGCTCGTTTGAGTTGCAGCAGGCTGTGCGCGCCTTGGTTGATCAGGTAGACGATGCAGCACTTAATGACCCCGCGTTTTTGTATGGCGGACGCCTTTGGGATCTTGATACCGCAACTTATGAATTGCTGTCGGGCGAAAGCGAATACGCAGGCTGGTTGTCGGCGCATGGTTTTGGCGCGAACCACTTTACGGTGAGTGTTAACCAATTAAGCACGCTTAATGAGGTGGTTGATGTCAACCAAGTGCTGCGTCAGTCTGGCTTTGCGATTAATGAGTCGGGTGGCGAAGTCAAAGGTGACCCAGAGGTGTGCTTGGAGCAATCTGCGACTATGGCAGATAAGGTTTCAGTGCGCTTTAGTGATGGTGAAAAAGAGGTTTCGGGCGGATTTTATGAATTTGCTAAGCGATACCCTTTGCCTGATGGTTCTTTGTATCAGGGGTTTGTTGAAGCGTCAGCGGATAAGATCTTTGAGAGTACCGATCATTAGGCCTAGTTTGCTGATCGCGTAAGCAATCACGAAGTGTTTATCACATGGCAATGATATCACTCTGTTTAAAAGAGCTCAGCGTCCAAATGAGGCTGGTGTCTAGCAAAGGTCGGTTGGGCTTGTTGGCCATTCTGCATGAGCGGGCGGCGTAGTACGTCGCTCATCATCGCCCAATAGACGTTGAAGATGATAGTGAGACATGCCGGTAAAGCCGGTTAGCTCTGTGCTTGCTTGTCCCCAAGGCCCAATAGCTGATGGGGTCGGGGTGCTTCCAAACGCGTGACGTTCCATGTCCATATTGAGGCTCCAGTTCTGTCATGATATGCACGTTAATTCGTACATGTCTTGCACTGAAACTTAGCACCAAATTGGAATCTCTGTGATGAAATTCATGTGACAATTATCACGTGGAAACAAAAAACACGCGGAAACAAAAAAGCCACCTTACGGTGGCTTTCACTTCAAAGCATAAATGCTTAGCGAGTGCCGTATACCACGATAGTTTTACCGTGTGCAGAAATCAGATTCTGCTCTTCAAGCATCTTCAGAATACGACCAACGGTTTCACGTGAACAACCCACGATTTGACCGATTTCCTGACGGGTGATCTTGATTTGCATACCGTCTGGGTGAGTCATTGCATCTGGTTGTTTCGCCAAGTTCAGCAATGTTTGCGCGATACGACCTGTCACATCTAGGAATGCCAAGTCGCCAACTTTCTGGCTGGTCACTTGTAGGCGACGAGCCATTTGAGAAGAAAGGCGCATTAGAATGTCTGGATTCACTTGAATCAGCTGACGGAACTTCTTGAAAGAGATTTCAGCGACTTCGCATGGAGATTTAGCGCGAACCCAAGCTGTACGCTCCTGATCTTCCTCGAATAGGCCCAGTTCGCCAATGAAGTCGCCCTGGTTGAGGTAAGAAAGGATCATCTCTTTGCCTTCTTCATCCTTGATCAGTACAGCCACAGAACCTTTCACGATGTAGTACAGCGTTTCTGCTTTCTCACCAGCATGGATCAGTGTACTTTTTGAAGGGTACTTATGAATGTGGCAGTGTGAAAGGAACCACTCTAGTGTTGGGTCTGTTTGAGGTTTTCCTGGAACCATAATCTCTCATTTCCTCTGCAGTTGTTGCCTGATGAGTCTTCCTTAGCCCACCGTCCTGCGGCACAAGTCCGTCGGATAGCATAAAGTGTCAACCGTCAGGCTACAAGCTCTCTGTTTGAGTCATTGAGTTTATCCTTTTTCCAGCACGATTTCTTGATTTTGATATGGACTTAGTGCCCTATTAAAGGCTAAAAACGTGGACAAGATCACGACACTGAAAGTAAATGGAGGAAAGAGATGCGAGCAAGCGTCAAGTGGTGCGGAAATAAGACTTTTCTAGGCCAGTCAAATTCAGGCCATAGCATTGTGATGGATGGAGATGGGGGTGAAAAAGCACCAAGCCCTATGGAAATGGTGTTGATGGGCGCGGGCGGATGCAGCTCAGTTGACGTCGTCGCGGCCTTAGAATCAGCCGAACAATCCATCTTTCATTGTGAAGTCGAGTTAACCGCAGAGCGAAGAGAGCAAGCACCACGCCTGTTTACTGGCATACACTTTCACTTTGTGGTGACAGGTACAGCACTGGAAGAAGCGTTGGTGGCAACCGCGGTGAAAGATAGCTTATTGAAATATTGCTCTGTGTGTTTGATGCTAGGCGCGGGCATGGAAATGACGCATTCGTACGAAGTGCGTGATATCCCTAGTTGCAAGGTTTGAGTGCAGCGGAAGGCTGGTAGCGTTCGCATGCGTTTTGATTTAGCAAACGAGAAAATGGAGGGCGTAGCCCTCCATATGTATTTTTTAATGTTGTTTGTGACGATGCAATAGCGAAGTCTGGGGTTGCGATATTGCCAAGACTTTCAGGCAGGCAGAGCGTTATCTTGTTACCTAGCTAATCTTGCCTGTTTCAATCAATTGTTGAATAAGTGGCTGAATAATCAATTCCATCGCAAAGCTCATTTTCCCACCAGGTACCACCAAGGTATCGTGCCTCGACATGAAAGACCCTTGGATCATGGACAGCAAATAAGGGAAGTCCACTTTCTTAATACCGCGGAAGCGAATCACGACAAAGCTCTCATCGAGACTGGGTATGCCTTTGGCGTTTAGCGGGTTGGATGTGTCCACGGTAGGCACACGTTGAAAGTTAATGTGTGTTCGGCTGAACTGTGGCGTGATGTAGTTAAGATAGTCGTCCATGGAACGCACGATAGAATCCATCACAGCCTCGCGTGAATGACCACGGTCGCGAGTGTCTCGAACAAATTTCTGAATCCACTCTAGATTCACGATAGGCACCATGCCAATCAAAAGGTCGACGTGTTTTGCAACGTTGATGTCACCATCCACAATGCCACCATGAAGTCCTTCATAGAACATCACGTCATTGTTTTCAGGTAAATCTTGCCATGCGGTGAAGGTGCCAGGCATTTGGTTATAGGGAACCGCTTCATCAAAGGTGTGCAAGTAGCGGCGAAACTGCCCTGTGCCTTGCTTACCGTATTCATTGAAAAAGGATTCAAGCCTTGGAAAGTCATTGGCCTGCGGGCCAAAGTAACTAATGTGGCGGCCTTGGTCTCTGGCTTTACGGATCTCTACGTCCATTTCTGGACGGGTAAAACGGTGAAAACTGTCGCCTTCAACCCACGCGGCACGAATGTCCATCATGTTGAAGATCTTTCGAAATGCATCAGATGTGGTGGTGGTTCCTGCGCCGGATGAACCGGTGACTGCAATAATAGGATGTTTTGCAGACATGACAAACCCTGTCAATTTTAAAAAGATGTCAAACAATTAACAGGGTGTTGCGGTTGGGTCAAGTAGACGTTAGGCGGTGAGTGATCGCGCAGGTTTGATATCGACCGTTTCGTGTAACTCGGAGTACACCACCATGGCTTCTTTGTTTTTGAGCAAAAGGTAGACCTGCTCTACTTTCTCTTCGAAGCTTGCCTCTTGCTCTCCGTAGTCTGTGCCTTCACGTAGCACAAAGTGTTCAACCAAATTTCGAAGCGTTTCTTCTGGGATTTCTTGCCAAGGGATGATCATCGCGATACCTACAACATGAGACGGTGGCGGAAGGTGGCAGTAAACACGATATCGGTACTGTTATCGTGATTAAACATATTTTCTAAGGCCACCAATTCTAGCGCACTGGTATCAAAAAGGTAGCGATAACCCAGTGCAAACTCATGAACCGGCGCATTCAATTCCCCCAAACCGTCGGTGTCGGTTTTTGCCTGAGAGAGCAGGTACTCACCAATGAATTCGTGATTTTTTCGCCATTGGTATTGATAGCTGATGCCACCATTCATGCTTGTCGATTTTACGGGCACAAAATGTTGGGGCTTGTCGGGGCGATGCACGATGGCGAAAGAAGCGGTAACGCGATGCTTATTTCGCTGATAGCCGTAATTGATTTGCATCGATTGCTCAAAAGATGTGTTGGCAAACGTGCCATGACTTACTCGATTAAAAAACAACGTCGCTCCCACACTGACTGCATGGTGTGCGGAACGATAGACGGTTTGCTCTCCGTAGAGATTGATTGCGCTAAGCAAAGGGTCGCCAACAAAGTATTCCTGCGGAGCAGAATTATCATTGGGAAAGTCGATGAAAAATCGGTCTTCATCGACTTCCGTTCGCCCGTTTTGGTCAATGCCAAATATGCTGTGAAATTTCTCTGTCAGGCCGTCTAAACGATTATTAGCTGCATAGCGATATTGATACCAGACACCCACTTTGGTGGTGTCACTGGGGGCGTGCAAGAAGCCCAACATGAATTGATTGTGGTAGTAATCGAATTGGTACTCTGGCGTGTTGGCCCAAACACTGGCAATGGTGGCCGATGCGAACACGTCGGTTTCACCACTTTTCAACAGTGTCGGGTCGTGGAGGAAGGGCGTCAACCCGGTGATTTGGAGAGGCGCTTGGCTTTGCACGATAAACGGGCCAAGTCGCATCGCATGAGTTTCCGTTGTCTCTTCTTTTGATTCGTCAGCAAACGCTGGCTGCAAAAAAAAGGGCAGCGCGAGCATTGAGTAAGCAGTGCGAGATAATGTCATTGTCCACCTCTCTCGCCCTGCTTGGTCGAATTATTCTATGTGCAGGGCTAACCAGCGTGGCACTTCTTTCTCAAGCCAAAACTCTGGCTGTTTGAGCGTGCCTGACACAAACCCGACATGACCACCGAACTCGGTTAAGTGATAGTCGATGTTATCCGGCAATGGTTCTGTTGGTATAACTGCCTGTGTCATAAATGGGTCATCTTTAGCATGGATCACTTTTAGCGGTGTCGCAATGTCTTGGAGCACCGACAATCCGCTACATCGCTGGTAGTAATCTTCTGCACTATCAAATGCATTGAGTGGTGCTGTCACTGTTTCATCAAATTGATACAGGGTGGAGATCTTCACTTTTTGACCCGATGTCCAGTGACCAATTTGAGGGTGACGCTGAAGCTTGTTGGTGAGTGTTCGGTTCATGGAACGCAGTAAATACGCCTGATAGACCTGTGAAAAGCCTTGTTGAAT
This sequence comes from Enterovibrio calviensis DSM 14347, assembly GCF_000621165.1. GTDB lineage: Bacteria > Pseudomonadota > Gammaproteobacteria > Enterobacterales > Vibrionaceae > Enterovibrio > Enterovibrio calviensis. The sequence goes on from NZ_KK211219.1 coordinate 216,773, forward strand.
ACGCGATGAGCAGGCACCTAAATCAAGCGGAGGGCTGATCACGCAACCGGCTTGTATGAGTGGGTCGTGATTAAACTCTGCAAGGTACCGAACCAACATATTTCCGCCCAACGACACCCCAGTTGCCAGTCGGGGAACATCGGGAAAGCGCTGTTGAATATATTCCAACACAAAACGCGCATCGCTGGTTTCCCCTGAGTGATAGCTGCGAGCTTGGCGGTTAATCAAACCGCTACAACCCCGAAAGTGCATCATCACGCCCAGCCAGCCTTTCTGTTTGAAGGCGTTAAGTAATCCGTTGGCGTAAGGGCTATAGAAACACCCAGCAAGGCCGTGGAATAACACGACGACTGGCTTTCCTTGTGCTTTCTCTGGTGGTTCAGTCCAGCAAATATCAAGGAAATCACCGTCGGGTGTATCGAGGCGTTGCCATATCGGTTCAAACACGGCTTTTCTTCTGATGAAGCGGGGTAGCAGGGTTTGTACGTGAGGGTTGCTCCCCCATTTCATCGGTTCAAAATTCTCATTCATGGATTGCATGCTCATATCGCAAATTCTGATATCGGCGGGTTGGCAAGCAGTTGTGCTAATTGTTGACTGCCAAATTCCAGTGCTTCTCGGGTGGGGGGCGCACTGACGGCTAACCGAACACAAGGAGGAGCAGAATAGCCCGCGGGAACAAACAGTTCAGACGATTTAATCTCCAGCCCTTGTGTCTTGCATGCCGAGAGAAATTCGCTGAGTGACCACTCGTCTGGCAAACGCAGCCAGCCATGGAAACCGTTAGGATGAAAGCGAAGATTGGCCTCTCCAAGATGGTGTGTTAGTACTTCCCATCGTTGTTCCATTTCTTGGCGTATGGTCTGCAAAATCTGATTAGCGCCGCCGTTTTCCAGCAAGATGGCAGCCATTGCGGTGAGCAGGGGGCTAATCATCCAACTGTGGTTTTGTAGCGCATTCACAAATTGCGGATAGTAGCGCTCTGGCAAATGCAGAAAGCCCAGTCGCAATCCGGGGGCTAATGTCTTCGCGAGGCCACCGATATATATCACGTCATCCGGCGCGAGGTTCACCATAGGTTGCGGGCGTTCAATGGGCAGGAGTCCGTTCACATCATCTTCCACAATCACCAGTTTCTGTGCTTGGCAAACCTCAATCATCGCGTGTCGGCGTGATTCGCTCATGATGGCAGACGTTGGGTTTTGCAACGTGGGCGTGAGGTAGACGAAACGAGGCTGATATTGCTGACAGGCGGCGCTCAGTGACTCTGGCAGCATGCCTTCGTCATCCATATCAACAGGCTTAACGGTGAGCTGCAATTGACGGGCAAGGCTCATTAAACCGGGGTAGGTAAATTTATCCGCCAAAATGGTATCGCCGGCACGACAGAGCGTGAGCATGCAAAGCTGCATGGCATTCTGTGCCCCTGAGCAATACAACAAGCGATTGATGTCGGTGATGACATTGTGTTGCGCCAGCCACTGCGACAGGATTTCACGATGGCGCACAATACCGGATGGCGGCTGATACAACATCAGGTTGTTCAATTCATTGGGGTGATCGGCGAGTTGTTGTAACGCATCGGAAAATAAATCGGCACGGTTGATTGCTGGGGGCACATTGTAGCCAAAGCTGGTGATCCCCGGGCGTTCTGGGCTGGCGAACGTCCATCGCGGTTTGTCGTTTTGACACACATAAGTGCCCGCACCGACCTTCGCTTCGACAATACCGCGTCGCTCTGCCTCAGCATAGGCACGAGTGATGGTTCCCACCGTAACAGACAATGCATCAGCGAGCGCACGATGCGTGGGCAGCTTGCTGCCTGCGGGGAGCTCATTACTTTGTGTTTTAGTGGCAATGGCATCTGCGATTTGGCGATAAATCGGCGTGCCGTCTTTCTCTAATACAATATTCATGATTGTCATGGTGACAATAAACCTTTTGATCCGCTTTTCGATCCCTGTTAGCGTGAATTTTGAACAGTAAGTGCGGTCATTTCAACTTTTGATGTGAATTGTATCGATACAATGTGAGCGGGGAGACAATTCATGATGGAACTATCTTTTTTAGTAACACTGGCACTATTTGCCGCGACGATGACGGGCACGCCTGGTCCCAATAATATGATGCTGACGGCATCTGGGGCGAATTTTGGCTTCAAACGCACGGTACCGCACCTGATTGGTATCTCCCTTGGGGTTGCTTCGTTGATCGGCGTGGTGGCGGCCGGACTTGGCGCGGTGTTTCAAATTTATCCTTGGGTGCAGGAGGGGATGAAACTGATGGCCAGTGCATATTTGCTTTACCTCGCTTGGCGTATTGCCATCGCGGGTGCGCCGTCAAAAAATACGTCGTCTGATCGTCGTCCAATGACGTTATTAGAAGGGGCCTTATTCCAATACGTGAATCCGAAAGCATGGGCAATGGCGGTCAGTGCGGTGGGAACCTTTACGCTGTCTGGTGGGGACTACTGGCTGTCTTCGCTAGTGATTGTCATCACTTTTTTGGTGGTTGGTTTATCTCTGACTTCGATTTGGGCTGGCTTTGGCGTTTGGGTAGGCAAGGTACTGTCGTCGGACAGAAGCTGGGTCATATTCAATCGTGTGATGGGTATGTTGACGGCGTCGTGTTTGTTTTTCATTTGGGCTTAAGGGCATCACGAAGGGGGAAATGAACTGAGGCTAATGTGGTGTTATCTCGAGTCAGCAAGTCCATGCAAGCCTTTGGTCAGCGTTGGATACAAGTACCGTGAAGAGGCATCAAGTTGTGTGCAATACAATTGAAGCGCAGAAGGGCCACTGTCTCGCCAAGGCTGCTGATTGATGCATGCTAACAGCGCCTGTTGCTGGAACTTTTCTAGCGTGAGTTCGTAATTCAGCATCTTTTGATAGGCACCGCGAGAGAGCTGGGGTTTTAAATCACGTCGCATGACGCGATAGCGGTTGAGCAGGGTTTCCGATGGGATCAGAGATTGGCGTAAGGCTGTCAATGATGTGCCTGTCAGTGAGAACCCCGCATCTTCTAACCATGCCAATAGCAACGCCAGATTGACGTTGCCTTTGTAGTGGTCTTGCAGCTTCAAACAGGCATGTTTCACTTCCTGCTGACTATAGTGATGCAGGCAAAACTGCCACAGCCCATCGGCCGTGGCATTGTTTTTTAGCGGTTTTGGAACGCGGTTTCCATCGCTTCCAGTTGTTCCTGAAGATCCATCCATTCCAATTCCACCTCTTCCAATGACGATTTTGCATCGGCTTGTTTGCGCAGTAACTCAGTCAGTTTATCTTTGTTAGCAGCTTCATAGATAGAAGGCTCCGACAATGCTGATTCTACGTCTGCGATTGTGGCAGAGAAGGTTTCGAGTTTTGTGTCCAGCGCGTCAATTTTCTTGCGAAGTGGCGCGGTCTCTTTACGAAATTCGGCTTCGAGGCGCTTTTGCTCTTTACGTGAGACTTGGGTGTTAGTCCCAGCGGCTTTGGCGTTGTCCGCTTGCTCTTGTCGACGCTCTGCACGTTGTTGTTCGGTCAACCACTGATGGTAGTCATTCAGGTCGCCATTGAACTGGGACACTTGATGGTCATGAACCAGATACAAATCGTCGGTTGTCGCTCGCAACAAATAACGGTCGTGGCTGACAATAACCATGGCACCTTCAAATGATTGTAGTGCCAATGTCAGCGCTGAGCGCATATCCAAGTCTAAGTGGTTGGTTGGTTCATCAAGTAACAGCAGGTTGGGCTTTTGCCAAACAATGAGTGCCAGTACGAGACGCGCTTTTTCACCACCAGAGAATGGGCCAATGATATCTAGCGCTTTTTCACCCACAAAACCAAAACTACCAAGGTAATCGCGAAGCTGTTGCTCAGTCGATTTGGGCGCGAGGCGCATCATGTGCTGTAACGGCGTCTCATCGGTGCGCAGAGTTTCCAGCTGATGCTGGGCGAAGTAGCCAATTTTCACCCCTTGCGAATACTGAAGCTCGCCAGCTTGTGCCTGCAAATCTCCCGATAGCAATTTGATCAGTGTTGATTTACCTGCGCCGTTGCGACCTAGCAAGCCGATGCGGCTGCCGGGAACCAAGTTAAGGTGGATTTTTTCCAGTATCAGCTTGTTCGGATAGCCTGCCGCCACATCTTTCATCATTAGGATAGGGTTAGGCAGCGCGCTTGGCTCGCGAAACTCAAAACTGAATGGGTTATCGAATTGGGCTGGTAGTACTTTCTCCATGCGCTCAAGTGCTTTGATTCGGCTTTGTGCCTGACGTGCTTTGCTCGCTTTATAGCGGAAGCGGTCGATGTATGACTGCATGTGCGTCATTTGCTTTTGCTGTTTCTGATACATCGATTGTTGCAGCATGAGCTTTTCAGCGCGCATGCTTTCAAATGCGGAGTAGTTACCCGTGTATTCATTGAGTAACTGATTTTCGACATGCACGATGCGACTGACCACAGGGTCAAGGAAATCACGGTCATGGGAAATCAACAGCAAGGTGCCACGGTAATTTTGCAGCCACTTCTCAAGCCACATCACCGCATCGAGGTCTAAGTGGTTGGTTGGTTCATCGAGTAGCAATAGGTCAGAACGACAAAGCAGCGCTTGTGCGAGGTTAAGGCGCATACGCCAACCGCCCGAAAACTGCGTCAGGTTCCATTGCATCTGCTCTTGGCTAAACCCCAGGCCATCAAGCAATTCTGCGGCGCGAGCTCGAATGCTGTAACCGCCAACGGCATCAATCTTGTCGTGGAGTACGGCGACCTTGTGCCCATCGTCGATGGTTTCTGCATGACGAAGAGATGCTTCCAATGCGCGGTATTCGCGATCGCCATCAATGACATATTCAATCGCTTCACGTTCTAACGCAGGGGTTTCTTGTGCCACCCACGCTAACTCCCAGCCGCTTGGGAAGTTGCAGCTGCCGGCATCGAGTGACAATTCGTCTTTCAATAGCGCAAATAAGGTTGATTTACCGCAGCCATTTTTACCCACCAGACCGACTTTGTCGCCGGGGTGAATCGTGGCAGAAGCTTGATTAAGTAACGGTTTTCCGCCGCGAAGAAGCTGAATATCAGAAATTGTGATCATGACTACTGGCGGCCCCAGCCGCATGCTTTGGAGATAAAAATTCTGGCGCAGTTATACCACAGGCCAGTCGTTTACTTAAGATGCGATATGTCGGACGGAGGGTAAATCGAGAGTGTAGGGGGCTTTTGACGGATTTGTCCTAGTCTCAGGTCGTGAAAAGTGGCGGTATTTACCGTATGGTGGAAACAATAATGAGTACCACTCATGATCGGGTGATTTGTGTCATCATAAAAAGACAATAAAAAATATTATGTTATGTCCGAGCTATCTCGAGATGCTTTTTGCTTGTTAGATGCTGATGCTCCACAGTGATAAAGGAATTTGCTGCAAAATGGAAAACAAGACGACGTCACTTTTTCGATCAAAAGTATTGATCATATTTGCCCACCCAGACCCTTATGAGTCAGTGGCAAATAAGCGCATGATTGATACCGCTCGCCAGCACGAGCATGTGACTATTCACGATCTCTACGCCACTTACCCCGATTTCATTATCGATGTTCACTACGAACGTGAACTGCTTCTTGCCCATGATGTGATTGTGTTTCAACACCCTCTTCAAATGTATTCCTGTCCGTCTTTACTGAAAGAGTGGATTGATGTCGTGCTTGGCAAGGGCTTTGCTCATGGCGGTGGTAATGCGCTGGCAGGGAAAACCTGTCGCTTTGTGGTGACGACGGGGGGCGCAGCGGAAGCCTTTAGCCAAACGGGTTATAACAAATACAGCATGGAAGAACTGTTGCAGCCTTTCGAGCTGACGGCGCTCTTGTGCCAAATGCGCTGGGTTGAACCGCTGATTCTGCACTGGGCGCGTCGCATCACTGATGATGACAGAAACGCCCACGCGGAGTTGTATGCGGATTGGTTGTGCCACCCTGTTTCGGAGGTGGTGTAATGGAGCATAACTTTCTTCTCGACGCCCTCATTTTTCTTGCAGCCGCAGTGATTGCGGTACCTCTCGCTCAGCGTCTTGGGATTGGTTCTGTCTTGGGTTATTTGCTTGCCGGTGTGGTGATTGGCCCTTGGGGTTTGGGGCTTATCAGTGACGTTGAGGCCATTCTTCACTTTGCTGAACTCGGTGTTGTGCTGCTGCTGTTCTTGATTGGCCTTGAGCTTAACCCCAAAAAACTAATGCAAATGCGCAAACCCATATTAGGGCTGGGGGGCAGCCAGGTACTGATCAGTGCGGTGGTGATTGGTGTCGTTGTCATGTTGTTTGGCGCGTCCAAGGTCGATGCCCTTGTTGTGGGGATGGGCTTGGCGTTGTCATCAACCGCTATCGCCATGCGAATTATCGAAGAACAACGCTTAATGCGCAGTGAAGCAGGGCAATCTGCCTTTGCGGTATTGCTGTTTCAGGATATCGCAGTGATACCTATGCTGGCAGTGCTACCTGCCTTGGCGGGTGGCGCGGGCGGAAGCTGGTTAGACGTCGGTATCATGTTAGGCGCAGTGATCACGCTCCTGGTGGGCGGTCATTACCTTTTGCGTCCACTGCTTCGCTGGGTCGTGATGAGCCGCGTCAAAGAGATGTTCACAGTTGCCGCATTGCTACTGGTGATCGGTATTGCACTTGGCATGCAAGCGTTAGGGTTATCGATGGCATTAGGCACTTTCCTTGCGGGTGTGCTTTTGGCAGAAAGTGAATATCGCCATGAGTTAGAAATCGCGATTGAACCGTTCAAAGGATTGTTGTTGGGGCTGTTTTTCATCGCCGTAGGCATGGCCGTTGATTTGGGGCTGTTGCTGGAATACCCGCTTGAGATAATCAGTGCTGTGATTGCCTTGATTGGCGTGAAAGTCGCCATCATCTATGCGTTGGTTAGATCCTTTGGCGGGAGTGCCAAATCACGCAGTCAGGTGGCGCTACTTCTCAGTCAAGGTGGCGAGTTTGCGTTTGTATTGTTCACTGCAGCGCGTGGGGAAGGGCTTCTTGACCCTGACTTGAATGCGTTCATGTTAGTGGTCGTGAGCCTGTCTATGATGACGACGCCGATACTGCTAATGCTGCAAACCAAATGGTTTGCTCGCACCATTAATGCAGATGCATCTTTGCCGGAAAATGAGCAGTTTGACCATGATGGTGGTCGCGTGATCATTACCGGATTTGGTCGATTTGGTCAGGTGGTTGGGCGCTTACTGTTTGCCAATAAAATTAAGCTGACGATTTTGGAGCGTGACCCATCTCAAATCGCGCTGTTGCGTCAGTTTGGCTACAAGGTGTATTACGGAGATGCAACGCAATTGGACTTATTGCGAGCCGCTGGCGCTGCCACCGCAGAGGCCATTATTGTGTGTGCCGACTCGCCAGAAGAGGTCATCGAAATTGTCTCGTTGTGTCAGCATCATTTTCCGAACTTAAAGGTGTTGGCACGAGCACGAAGCCGCGTTGAAGCCAATCAACTGCTGGGTCTCAATGTTGAGGGTTTCTCGCGTGAGACTTTTTTAAGTGCATTGGATTTAGGTAAGCAAACATTGATCGCTTTAGGGATGCACCCGTACAAAGCGAAACGGGCGGAAGCCTTTTTCCGCAAGCTAGATGAGATGCGCTTACATGAAATGCAGCCTCACCATAGTGAGGATGTATCGGCAGCGTCTAGAACAAAAGAAGCCCGTTTGGAGCTGGAAGAGTTGTTTGACCTCGAAATGAAAGGGGACACAGAGCGACACCAAAGCTGGAATCGGGAATAATATCAATCGCTCAATACGGCGAGACGAACGCGAGTATTGAGCGGAGTGGTTGATGAAATACGTACAAGGACTGACATGACTAAGAAACGTTTTATCGCTGGCGCCACGTGCCCATCATGTAAAGAAGGTGACACGATGCGCTGGTGGCAAGAGCACCACGTAGAAGTGGTAGAGTGTGTGAAATGTGGTCATACTGACCGCCGTTCACCCGTGGCATCGGAAGATTCTGAGTCCGCACCCAAACAGCAGGATGCGCAAGTGATAGGGATATTTAAACCGCAGTGATAGTCGTAGCGAGAAGATTTATGTATTATCGGCGCCGAAATAAGCAGGTGGCCATAATGCAAACTCGCGATGGCAGCACCCAGACTTAAATAACCGCTTCCGGAGTAAAGATGAAAGTCACTAAAGACGTGGTAGTAAGCATTGCTTACCAAGTGAAAAATGAAGATGGTATCGTGGTTGATGAGTCAACCCAAGCGAACCCATTGCAGTACCTTCAAGGTCACGACAACCTGATCATTGGCCTAGAAAACGCGCTGGAAGGCCGTGAAGTAGGTGAAGTATTTGAAGTGACAGTTGCACCGGAAGATGCATACGGCGAGCACATGGACGAAATGGTTCAACGTGTTCCTGCTGACGTATTCCAAGGCGTTGACGAAATCACTGTAGGTATGCGCTTCCTTGCGGATACTGACCAAGGTCCAATCCCTGTTGAAGTGACTGAAGTTGACGGCGACGAAGTGGTTGTTGACGGTAACCACATGCTGGCTGGCCAAACTCTGACGTTTAACGTTGAAGTGGTAGAGCTTCGCGCAGCAACAGAAGAAGAGATCGAGCACGGTCACATCCACCAAGCTGGCGGTTGTGGCGGTCATCACGACCATGACCACGAAGGTGGTTGCTGTGGTGGCGAAGACAAAGGCGACGACCACGAATGTTGTGGCGGCGGCGGTTGCGGCTCTCACTAATCGTATTCTGCTAGACGCTTTGAGCGTCTGACTGACAAAGCGCTGTTCGAGAAATCGAGCGGCGCTTTTTGTTTTTTGGTTTGGGGTCAGGACTTAGGTCGTGGGAAAAGAAGATCCTAGGAAAAGCTAAGCGCTTTACACTGAACGAAGAACCATTTAACACTTGCAGTAATCAGTAATCAGTAATCAGTAATCGTTAACGAAGGAATCGCCATGTCTCACCCATTATCGATCGCTATTCACGGCGGCGCAGGAACCATTGTTCGTAGTTTGATGACACCGGAGCTTGAAAAGGCCTATCGCCAAGCATTAGCGCAGTCTGTCCTTGCAGGTCATGCCGTGCTTGTTGCTGGTGGCAATGCGGTTGATGCAACGGTGGCCGCCGTCACTGTGATGGAAGACAGTCCCCTTTTTAACGCCGGAAAGGGATCAGTGCTGACTTATGACGAAACCGTAGAAATGGATGCCTGTGTGATGGATGGGCAAGACCTCGGTGCTGGCGCAGTGACCTTGATTCGCCATATTAAAAACCCGATACAACTGGCTCGCGACGTGATGCAAAAAAGCCCACATGCGATGCTGGCGGGTGAAGGTGCAGAGACGTTTGCCTTCAAAGAATGCGCCTATGAATACACCGAGCAGGATTACTTCTTCACAGATCGTCGATACAAAGAACTGCGTGCGATGAAGAAAACGGGTGGTGTTGCACTGTCAGAAGCCCGCTACCCCGATGAAAAGAAACACGGGACGGTTGGTGCGGTGGCGTTGGATCAGTATGGTAACTTGGCGGCGGCGACCAGCACAGGTGGCTTAACCAACAAGCGTTGGGGACGGGTTGGCGACACACCTATTGTCGGCGGTGGGAATTATGCCCGTAACGGTAATGTAGCGGTATCAGCCACAGGTATGGGCGAACTATTGATGCGTTGCACGGTGGCAGGCGATATTGCAGGGCGAATGCAGTATGGGAATGCGAGTATTGAGCAGGCGTGTCGTGATGTTGTTCATGGCGACTTCCTCACCCTAGGTGGTGAAGGCGGCGTGATCGCGATTGATGCCAACGGCAGGGTAAACTTCGAATTGAATTGCGCGGGCATGTATCGTGCGACAGTGGATGCGGATGGCAATGCGCGAGTGGCAATTTTTGCGGATGAGGAACTTCAGGTCCTAGGCGCTTAGGCCCTAGAACCTTAGGCCCTAGAAACTTACGCACTAGAACCTATGTGTTAGTAATGCGGTGGTGGCGTTTCTTCGTTCATGCTTGCAATGTTGGCAGGCTCCATCGCTTTTAGTTTGGTCACGAGAAAAGCGATTTGCGTGTTCATGCGATCAATCGTTTTCTGTTGGCCAGTTAACGCATCATTGAGTTCATCAATGGTGTGTTCTTGAAATGCTTGTTTGATTTCAAGATCTTCAATCTGCTTTTGTAGCTGTTGTTCAAATTCGGTCATGTTTTTAATCTTCCTGCGCTATCCAAGCCTGTGCGATACCCGCGGAGGTGCCAGATATAACGCGTCCAGTTGGATCAATAGCGACATCATACACCACAGCGCTTGGCGGCCGAGTATTTTGTTGTTCTTGCGCTAACCAGCGGCCTAGGTTGTCTCCGGTCGCGGTATTCCAGTATTCAATGCGTCGCCCTGGCGTACCAGTGACTAACTTGGTGCCATCATCTGAAAATCGTGCCGTTGAGAAGTTGGCATGGCGCTGGAACATCTGGAGTTCACTCATTGGCTCGCCAGTGGACAAGTCCCAAATGATGGCAGAATCGTCGCCATCTGCCGAAAAGGCAAATTTACCGCTTCTATGTAATTCCACACGAGTAATACGATGCTCATGGGCAAATTCATTTAAAATTTGACCCGTTTCCGTGCTCCAGAAGTATGCATTGTGATCATTCCCGCCAGACATGGCGTATTTGCCATTGGGCGCAAGAGACACGCTGTTCACTTTATCTTTATGAGCAAGGAACTCTAAGCGTCTTCCTGTGCCTAAGTCTACGAACAAGGCTTTGCCGTTAGACAGCGCGAGCAGGATTTTCTGGCCGTTATTACTGATATCAACATCACGGATAATTCCGTCTGATATCGACCACAAGCCTTCAGCTTGTCCCCATGCAAGATCCCACACCGCAAAGTTTTGGGAAGTGGCAGAAATTGCATAACGATTGTTATCGGAGATCTGACTGGCCGTGACGGTGTTCTTGTTTGGGTCCTGATAACCAAAATCGGCAAGCTGCTTGTTTTGGAGTAAATCCCAAAGAACGATGCCATTTTCAGTGGATGCCATCAGGGCAAAACGCCCGTCCCGGCTGAGACTGAAACTGGTCACGCCATCCGGCTGAAGCGTCCAACGCTGGGCTTCATGGGTGGAGTGAAAGCATCCAGAAAGTGCTAACAGTGTCAGAAATAAGCAAATTGTGCTGGCGAATTGTCGCGTCACCCTTGTGTTCCTTATCTTGGACCCCTATAACGTCGAGTATATTGATCGTTTTGGGCTTTCGCATTGTTCTCGCGTAAGCGAATAAGAGAAATGTGGTGTTTACACCAACGGAGTAACAAATGAAATCAGTTTTTAAAGTGTCATTGCTAGCGGCAACCGTTGCATTGGCAGTCGGTTGTCAAGAAGACGCGAAAGAAGAAACCGCGAAAGTAGAAGCGCCAGTGGCCGCAGAAACCGTTACCTTTGCGACCGAAGACGATAAAGCTGCCTACGCGATTGGCGCATCGTTGGCGCAATACCTGAAAGCGAACCTTGAGCAACAACAAGAAATTGGTTTGTCATTAAGCTCTGACTTGGTTCTACAAGGCGTACAAGACGCGTTCTCAGATAAATCAAAACTGAGCGACGAAGAAGCGCAAGCTGCGTTGCAAGCATTGGATCAACGTGTTGCTGAAATGGCGCAAAAACAAGCACAAGAAAATGCTGCAGTAGCAGTGAAAGCCGGTGAAGAGTTCCGCACTCAATTTGCAAAAACAGAAGGCGTAACAACCACGGATTCTGGCCTAATGTATTTGGTTGAAACCATGGGCGAAGGCGATAAGCCTGCCGCGGAAGATACCGTTGTTGTTCACTACAAAGGCACACTGACTGATGGTACGCAGTTTGATAGCTCGTATGATCGTAACCAACCAGCCACTTTCCCGCTTAATCGTGTGATCCCAGGTTGGACGGAAGGTGTTCAACTAATGCCTGTGGGTTCTAAGTTCAAATTCGTGATCCCGTCAGAATTGGCTTACGGTGCGCAAGACACACCAACAATCCCAGCGAACTCAACGCTGGTATTTGACGTTGAGTTGCTTGAAATCAAAAAGTAATCCGCGTTGCTCGCTCGGCATCGTGTGATGCCGACTGCGATGATCACATTGCGATACTTGAAGCCCCGACTAATGTCGGGGTTTTTATATCTTTTGAACCAAGTCTGTTAGACTTGTCGCTATATTTTAAATGTTGCAGATTTCGTTTATCTTTTGTCCGTTGATGAGCGAAAACTAACAGAAGGAAAACAGGCCGTGGTATCAACAGACAGTTTGGATTCAGATGTGATCGTCGACAGTGACTTTATCGAAAGTAATCCGTTCACACAGCAAGACTTCACTATCCTAAAGTCCTATGAAGCCGTGGTAGACGGTCTGGCAGCATTGATTGGTCAACATTGTGAAATCGTGCTGCACTCCCTCGAAGACTTAAATACGTCAGCCATTAAAATCGCTAACGGTGAAAATACCGGTCGTCAGGTGGGCTCACCCATCACCGACTTGGCATTGCGCATGTTGCGAGATATTGAAGGGTCTGAGCGTAATTTCTCTCGTGCTTATTTCACGCGTGCGAAAGGGAATACCTTGATGAAATCCATCACGGTAGCCATTCGCAATGGCGACAATCGAGTGATTGGATTGTTGTGTATCAACATCAACCTCGACGCGCCATTCTCTCAAGTGCTTCAAGCCTTTATGCCCACAGAAGAAGCCCGTCAGGCGGTATCTGCCGTTAACTTTGCGAGCGACGTAGATGAGCTTGTCGACCAAACGGTAGAGCGCACGATAGAAGAAATCAACGCGGACAAATCGGTCTCTAACAACACCAAAAATCGCCAGATCGTGATGGAGCTTTTTGATAAAGGTATTTTTGATATCAAAGATGCTATCAACCGTGTTGCGGACCGCCTCAATATCTCAAAGCACACCGTGTATCTCTATATTCGTCAGCGCAAAGGTGAGGACGGAGAAAGATGACACTCAACTATGTCATTGTTGTGAGTGCGCCTGTATACGGACGCCAATCGTCGATGACGGCGTATCGTTTTGCCGAAGCGTTAGTGGCACAAGGGCATACATTATCGAAAGTCTTTTTCTATCAAGACGGTGTGTCCAACGCGTCGTCGCTGACAGTGCCAGCCAATGATGAATTTGATTTGGTATCTGCGTGGCAAGCACTGGCGAAAGCGCATGATGTTGAGTTAGAAACCTGTGTCGCAGCAGCGCTTCGTCGAGGACAAATTGGCGAAGATGAAGCTAAGTTACACGGTTTATCTTCCTCGAATATGGCGGCGGGCTTTTCTCAAGCCGGACTCGGTGCGCTATCTGAAGCGCTGCTTACCGCCGATCGTGTTGTGCAATTTTAAGAGAATAGACATGAAGAAATTAGGATTTGTCTTTTCTTCCGCACCGCATGGTTCTGCCAGTGGGCGTGAAGGACTGGATGCCGTACTCGCGACATCAAACTATAGCGAAAACCTCGCGCTATTCTTCGTGGGTGACGGGGTGATGCAGTTGTTAGCGAATCAGCGGCCTAATGAAATAGGCTGCCGTGACTACATCTCTACATTCAAAATGCTGTCTCTATGTGATGTGGAAGAAATCTATGTGTGTGACTCTTCATTGAAAGAGCGGGGATTGAGTCATTCATCCTTGGTGATTGATGCCGATATCGTGTCATCGGCAACGATATCAGAGCAACTTTCTGCGTGTACAAAAGTACTTCAGTTTTAAGGACAGATGATGCTTCATACCGTTAGCACTTCCCCTTTTTCATCGTCATCATTGAGCAATTGTCTGCGATATTCTGACCCAAACAGCGAGATCTTACTGATCGAAGACGCTGTAATCGCCGCAATTGACAGCGGACAGTGGCAACAAGCGCTGACATCGTGTGGACGCCGAATTTATGTGCTTCATGAAGATGTTGTTGCTCGAGGCATAAATGATGAAATTATAAAATCATTTAAGGTTATTGATATTAAAGGTTTTATTTCTTTAACCGAACGGCATGTCACGCAAATGAAATGGTGAATTCCGCCTCTTTCGACTAGCGTAAAAGTTCAGGATTGCAGCGTTTACAATTTGCGCGATGCAAAGATCGTTGTATAAATCTTGACACCTAAATAGACGACGCCTAAAATTTCGCGTCCCTACTTTTGTGGGGCATAGATTTTTCACACTTATACGTAAGTAATATCAGGAGCTATTTAATGGCAACTATCAACCAGCTGGTACGTAAGCCACGCGTTAAGCAAGTTGCAAAAAGCAACGTGCCTGCGTTGGAAGCGTGTCCGCAAAAACGTGGTGTTTGTACTCGTGTTTACACTACCACGCCTAAAAAACCTAACTCGGCTCTACGTAAAGTTTGCCGTGTTCGCCTGACTAACGGTTATGAAGTAACTTCATACATCGGCGGTGAAGGCCACAACCTGCAAGAGCACAGTGTTGTTCTTATCCGCGGTGGTCGTGTAAAAGACCTTCCAGGTGTGCGTTACCACACCGTTCGTGGTGCACTTGACTGTGCAGGCGTTAACGACCGTAAACAAGGTCGTTCTAAGTACGGTGTGAAACGTCCGAAGTCTTAATGGAATCCGTTAAGTAAGGCCAAACACTAATTAATTTGTAATTTTGAAAAAACTGAAAAGTTTTGGATAAAACCTGAAGAAGACAACGGAGAATTCCATGCCACGTCGTCGCGTAATTGGTCAGCGTAAAATCCTTCCGGATCCTAAGTTCGGATCAGAACTGCTGGCAAAATTTGTAAACATCGTAATGGTTGACGGTAAAAAGTCGACTGCAGAAAAAATCGTTTATGGTGCACTAGACATCATGGCAGAGCGTTCTGGTAAAGAGCATCTGTCTGTGTTCGAAACAGCTCTTGAAAACGTACGCCCTGCGGTAGAGGTTAAATCTCGCCGTGTTGGTGGTTCAACTTACCAAGTACCAGTAGAAGTTCGTCCGGTTCGCCGTAACGCACTTGCTATGCGTTGGTTGGTTGAAGCAGCGCGTAAGCGTGGTGAAAAATCTATGGCTCAGCGTCTAGCTAATGAAATGCTAGATGCATCTGAGAACAAAGGTACTGCGGTTAAGAAACGTGAAGACGTTCACCGTATGGCTGACGCTAACAAAGCGTTTGCTCATTACCGCTGGTAATACCTTTTTAGGCGCGGCATCTGCCGCGCCTAAACCACATTCTAAGGTTGACCTTAGTAAGAGGATACTACTGTGGCTCGTAAGACCCCGATTGAGCGCTACCGTAACATCGGTATTTGTGCTCACGTAGACGCAGGTAAAACTACAACAACAGAGCGTATCCTGTTTTATACCGGTCTATCTCATAAAATTGGTGAAGTGCACGATGGTGCCGCAACCATGGACTGGATGGAGCAGGAGCAGGAACGTGGTATTACTATCACATCCGCTGCGACTACCACCTTCTGGCATGGTATGGATGCACAATTCGCTGAGCATCGCATCAATATCATCGATACCCCTGGACACGTAGACTTCACGATTGAAGTTGAACGTTCACTGCGCGTATTGGATGGTGCAGTCGTTGTATTCTGTGGCTCTTCTGGTGTAGAACCTCAGTCTGAGACTGTTTGGCGTCAAGCCGACAAATATCAAGTTCCTCGTATGGTTTTCGTCAATAAGATGGATCGTACAGGCGCAGATTTTTTACGCGTAGTTAATCAAATTAAAGATCGACTAGGCGCTAATCCTGTTCCAATTCATTTGAATATTGGTTCAGAAGATGAGTTTCGTGGTGTTATCGACCTGATTAAAATGAAGGCGATTAACTGGAACGAAGCTGATCAAGGGATGACCTTCAGTTATGAAGAAATCCCAGCCGACATGCAAGAGCTGGCTGAAGAGTGGCATCAAAATCTAATTGAAGCTGCTGCTGAAGCAAACGAAGAGCTGATGGACAAATACCTCGAAGACGGGGAATTGACAGAAGCCGAAATTAAGCAAGCTTTGCGTGAACGCACACTAAATAACGAAATCGTACTGGCAACTTGTGGTTCTGCATTTAAGAACAAAGGTGTTCAGGCGGTGCTAGATGCTGTTGTTGAATACCTTCCATCACCGGTTGACGTGAAAGCGATCAATGGTGAAGACGAAGATGGCAATGTGATCGACCGTCATGCTGACGATAACGAACCATTCGCAGCACTAGCATTCAAAATCGCCACTGACCCATTTGTTGGTACGTTAACCTTCCTGCGTGTTTACTCAGGTGTGGTGAATACTGGCGACACAGTTTATAACTCTGTGAAGCAAAAGCGTGAGCGCTTTGGCCGTATCGTTCAGATGCACTCGAATAAACGCGAAGAGATCAAAGAGATCCGCGCGGGTGACATCGCGGCGGCAATTGGTCTGAAAGACGTGACGACGGGTGACACCCTTTGTGCACTAGAATCTAAAGTGATTCTTGAGCGCATGGAGTTTCCTGAGCCGGTAATTCAGATTGCTGTAGAGCCTCGCTCACAAGCTGATCAAGAAAAAATGGGTATCGCGCTGGGTAAACTGGCGGCAGAAGATCCATCGTTCCGCGTTGAAACTGACATTGAATCAGGGCAAACCCTGATCTCAGGTATGGGCGAACTGCACCTCGACATCATTGTCGATCGCATGCGCCGTGAGTTCAGCGTTGAATGTAACGTAGGTAAGCCTCAGGTGGCATACCGCGAAACCATCCGTGGAAATGCTGAAGTCGAAGGCAAGTTCGTTAAGCAGTCTGGTGGTCGCGGTCAGTATGGTCATGTATGGATCAAACTGGAGCCATCTGAACTCGGCGAAGGCTTTGTCTTCGTTGATGAAATCGTTGGTGGTTCAGTACCAAAAGAGTACATCAGTTCAGTGGCTAAGGGCATTGAAGAACAGATGAGTAGTGGTGTCCTTGCCGGTTACCCAGTACTCGACGTGAAAGCCACGTTGTTCGATGGCTCTTATCATGATGTTGACTCCAACGAAATGGCGTTTAAAATCGCTGCATCTATGGCATTCAAGAAAGGTGCGCTTGAAGCACAACCTGTCATTCTTGAGCCAATGATGAAAGTGGAAATCACCACTCCAGAAGACTGGATGGGTGATGTAGTGGGTGACTTGAACCGCCGCCGTGGTTTGATTTCTGGTATGGACGAAGGTCCTGCTGGTTTGAGAATCATTCGTGCACAAGTACCGCTGGCTGAGATGTTTGGTTACGCAACTGACTTGCGTTCAGCGACTCAGGGCCGCGCATCTTACTCTATGGAATTCAGCGAATACGCTGACGTTCCAAAGAATGTTGCTGACTCAATCATCGCACAGCGTAGTTGATTAGTAGCTTTGATGTTGGCATTGTTCGCCAGCATTGATAAAAACTTCTGATCGCACTTACGACGGTAGGTGCGGCTCATAACTAGGAAGGAACACGATCGTGTCTAAAGAAAAATTTGAACGTACGAAACCGCACGTTAACGTTGGTACTATCGGCCACGTTGACCACGGTAAAACCACTCTAACTGCAGCAATCTGTACTGTACTTTCTAAAGTATACGGCGGTTCTGCACGTGACTTCGCATCTATCGATAACGCTCCAGAAGAGCGCGAGCGCGGTATCACTATCTCTACTTCACACGTAGAATACGATACTCCTACACGTCACTACGCACACGTAGACTGCCCAGGACACGCCGATTATGTTAAAAACATGATCACCGGTGCTGCGCAAATGGACGGTGGTATCCTAGTTGTTGCTGCAACTGATGGTCCAATGCCACAGACTCGTGAGCACATCCTTCTAGGTCGCCAGGTTGGTATTCCTTACATCCTTGTTTTCATGAACAAGTGTGACATGGTTGACGACGAAGAG
>NZ_JHZA01000016.1 GCF_000621165.1 Enterovibrio calviensis DSM 14347
CCCGGCAGCAGAAGATGTCCTCACCTCCCTGGCACTGGGCAGCAACACCGCCAACGAAGCCACCGCAGACAGTGACTACATCAACACCATCTGGGTACAGACCGGTAACGTCAACGCCCCCGGCAATGGCTGGGTGCAATACACTGGCAGCCTCACCCTGCCGAAGGACGGCTCGGCCATCAATGTCCGCGTGGAAGTCAAAGACGACATTGAAACTGAAAGCAATGAAGTGGTCACCCTGACCGCCACCACCACGAGCAACCAGGTCAACGGTAAGACCGACAGCGACACCGCCACCATCACCGACGACCAGGTCGGCGGCCCGCCAGGCGTGGATGAGGAGGCCCCGAACCTGTTGGTGCTAAATGGCAACACCGTGGAAGAAGCGGATGACGTCTACCTCACCTATCAGGTCAAACTCAGTGGCCCGGCAGCAGAAGATGTCCTGACCAAACTCTCACTCGGCAGCGATGCCGCCAATGAAGCCACCGCCGACAGCGACTACATCAACACCATCTGGGTGAAGCTGGGCAGCGACAGTGACGTAAACCAAGGCTGGGTCAAATACACTGATGCCGGTATCACCCTGCCGAAAGACGGCTCGGCCATCAATGTCCGCGTGGAAGTCAAAGACGACTTTGCTGTTGAGAATGACGAAATCGTAACGTTAAAAGCGACCACAACAAGCAAACAAATTAACAGCAAAACAGATTCTGATACGGCAACCATCCAAGATGAAACAGAGAAAGGTCCTGAAGACCAGGTTTATGCTGTTCTAGTGCCGGGGTCTACAGCAGAAGAAGGTAGTGGTAAAAAGCTAATCTTTACAGTCAAGCTGGTCGATCACTTGGGCAATGCTGTCATTGTTCCATCAGGCAAAGAAGTGACCGTTAACTTGAAGTGGGGAGCCGGTGAAGCAACAGATGATGATTTTGTTTCTACTCGCCCTGACACGATTAAAATCTCTGGTGGGGAATCGGAGTACCCAATTGAGCTCGAGATTAAGGATGACTTCTGGCATGAGAACGATGATGCAGTAGTTGTTGAAATTGAGAACATTTCACAAACAGAAGACACCTTTGAGTTACCAATCTTGGAAGCTCGTTTGGAAAATGATAAACCAAGAGCCGGAGACAGCACGACTACGGGTTACATAGCTGACGACAAAGACACCATCAACACTTCAATTAGCTTCGTCTCAAAAGATGATGAGGCTGGCGGTGACGACGAAAGTAACGGCTCAAATGGTCAAGGTCATGACAAAAACAACGGTCAAGGTCATGAGAATCATCAGGGTGAAGGCAAAGGCCATGATAAGAAACACGACCACGATGATGATTCTGCAGGTAGCTTCGTCATCAGCCTGACTTACCCTTCTTGGGATGATCCTGATGTCCAACTACCACTAACTCACATAGATAAGCGTTATGTGGAAGTATCCGTTACAGCTACAGATCTCACTGGCTCGTATGAAATATATGATGCTAAGTCTGAGACCTGGATTGCGCTTCCAACGACAAGCAAGATCTATGTCGCAATTGGCTCAGGCGAGCACACTGGAGAGCTTGAGGTTAGAAATGCTTCCGGTGAGGGAAGTTCAAGTGGCGTTTCAATAACCGCTACAGTAGTAAATGTTTGGGGTGTTAAGGAAACTGAAGCTGGCGAGGAACTGTTCAAACTTTATGAAGATATCAAACCTAGCTCTGCCGACGTAGATGTTTCAAGTGGGCCAACTTTCGAACCAATCAACTCAGGCGTGGATGCTCTATATGGCTTAGACCCTAGCGGCTATCCTGGCACTGTTGGCGACGGCCATTTAGCATCAGGAATTCTCATCGACGGGAAAATCTTTGGCCGAGGTTTTGTAACTGTAGAAGAACTAGTGCATAAATTATCAGAAGGTAATGTTATCAACTCAGGGGCAGGAAACGATCACATCGAGGCAGGTAAAGGCAATGATACTATTTATCTGGGTGAATCTGCTTATGCTGATAAAGACTCCGATGGTGTATTTGACCCATATAGATACGATTCAACGGATACTGGTCAAACCTCTGTTACACGTGAATTTGTATTCAGTGAAATAGGAACTATTCACAACGACAACTCCGGTACTTATCTTGAAGGTGACGGTTTCATGAATAACTATACGTCATACAGTTGGCTTGACGCAGGATCAGGCCAAGAAGGTAACGATACTATTCATGGACAAGCTGGCACAGATCTAATTTCAGGGGGCTCTGGCACCGACATCCTTTATGGTGGAACCGAAGATGACTTTATTCGAGGAGGTATTGGTGACGATAAAATCTTTGGCGGAACCGGTGACGATTATCTAAGAGGTGAAAAAGGTGATGATGATCTAACCGGTGGAGAAGGCAATGATGTATTTGTATTCAGCGTTTCAGATACTGAGGCTACATTCAACTTAAAGAATGAAATTGTTGACGAAAATTACAAAGATACAATCACCGATTTCAACACCTCTGAAGATAAAATTCATCTTTCTGATTTGGTGTCGAGTGAATCAAGTATTGAGTCAATGATCTCTGTTACGGAAGGTGATGACGGAACCCTTATTCTAAATCTAGATATCGATGGTGACGGTGATATAGAACAACACATTGTACTTAACAATATCGACTTTGAGGGCAGCAACACCTTAGTAATTAACACCTTGTACACCCAAGGTGGTAGCGATGTGTCTGGTACTTTGACCTTAACAAAATCTTCAGATATTGGTCCTGCTCCACAAATCACTGTTGATTTTGAAGAAACAAATTAAAGTGTCCTTTAGGCCTCTACCTATAGTTGAGGCCTGTTTTATTTTTGATTTTTACTTTTTAAGAGAGATCTAGGTGACAGAAGCAGCTATCGCTGAACGCAAACCGTCGCAGTGGCGCATTTCAGCGTCTACGCAGGCGGTTGACGACCCGTTGTTAGATTGCTTGGTCTTATTGACCGAGCACTATGGTTCACCGTGCTCTGGCGATGCCTTAACGGCAGGTTTACCCATGACAGATGCGTTGCTGACGGCGGATTTATTTCCGCAGGCGGCGGCGCGTGCGGGGTTAACCGCTAAGCTTTCGCGGCGCCAGTTAAAAGCGCTACCGAAACTTTTGTTACCCTGCATACTTCTTTTGACTGACAAAAGATCGTGTATCCTTCGAGAGATTAACGAAGATACAGGCATGGCTCTCATCCAAACCTCCGAGAACGGAGGCGAAGATGAAATCTCTTTAGCAGAGCTTGAGTCCATGTATGTGGGCTATGCCTTTTTGGTTAAGCGCCAATACCGCGGTGATTCCAGTGTCGATCTGCACCTGCACGACTCTAAAATCCATTGGTTCTGGCAAACCGTCAAAGACGCCTCGCCGATTTATCGGGATGCCATAATTGCTTCCGTTTTAGTCAATCTATTTGCTTTGGTGTCACCACTGTTTGTCATGAACGTTTATGACAAGGTTGTGCCTAATCTCGCCTTCGAATCACTGTGGGTGTTAGCGTCAGGTGCGCTTATCGCCTTCGCCTTTGACTTCCTCATGAAGAAAATGCGCTCTTACCTCATTGATATTGCTGGTAAGAAAATTGACATTATTGTGTCATCGCGCTTGTTCGCACGATTAATGGGTATCCCGTTAGAAAAGCGCGCCAAAAGTGTTGGCGGCATGGCGAAGCAATTGGGAGAGTTCGACGGTATCCGAGACATGCTAACGTCCGCGACCATTACTACCTTGGTCGATTTACCGTTTGCTGTGTTCTTCTTGTTTGTGATTTACCTGTTCGCAGGTGATTTAGCCGTCGTACCTGTTGTCGCAGGCATACTTATTTTGGGCTATGCCTTATTCGTACAACCTCGCCTTAAAGCCGCCATTGAAGAATCTAACAAGTACGCCAGCCAAAAACATGGCCATTTGATTGAAAGCCTCTCCGCCTTGGAAGGGATCAAAGCCAATGTCGCAGAAGGTATCGTACAAAAAAGCTGGCAACAGATGACGGCACATACCGCCAACTGGAACCTCAAGGTTAAACAAATCACCAACTCGGTGTCTTACTTTGCTTCCTTTGTAGTTCAAGTTACTTCCGTCGCAGTGGTCGTGCTGGGTGTTTACCGCGTTGCGGATGCCGCCATCAGTATGGGTGGCATCATCGCCGCCGTCATGCTGTCTAGTCGTGCTGTATCGCCGATGGCGCAGCTTGCAGGCTTAATGAGTCGCTGGAATCAAACCCAGTCGGGCATGCGTCAGCTGAATGCCATGATGGATCAAGAGGATGAATTTGCTGACAAAGGTCACCTGATAAGCCGCAAGCGCCTAAAAGGTGATATCTATGCCGACAACATTGGTTTCAGCTACCCAGAATCAGAGAAGCCGGCACTTCATCCCACCAACTTTACGATAAAAGCCGGTGAGAAAATTGCCATTTTGGGCAAGAACGGAACCGGAAAAAGCACACTGATCCGAATGCTCGCCGGGCTTTACCAGCCTAGCGCTGGCAGTCTGCGTTTTGACGGGATCGAGGCTAAACAAATACACCCAGCAGATCTACGCCGCAATGTGGGTTATTTGGCGCAAGATGTCACACTTTTCCACGGTACTATTCGTGAAAATATTATGTTTGGGACACGTCAAGTTACCGAGCATCAATTGATCCGCTCTACACAGCTTTCTGGTGTGGGGATTTTCACTTCTCAAGATAGCGAAGGTTTAGATAAGCAAGTCGGCGAACGAGGAGAGACACTGTCTCGTGGTCAACGACAATCGGTCGCTCTCGCACGCGCCTTATTGAATGATCCACCTTTGTTGATCATGGATGAGCCAACGGCCAGTTTAGATGCTCACGCAGAAAACCAATTTATTCATTCCATGAAGTTCGCTGCCAAAGATCGCACCTTGGTAATGATCACACACAAAATGGCACTACTCCAACTCGTTGACCGCGTCATTGTGATGGACAAAGGCCGTATCGTCATGGATGGACCAAGAGACAAAGTTCTAGAGCGTTTAAACAGTGGTAGCGCCGGAGGACAGAATGACTAACACGTTAAAGCGCCACGATCTTGAAATGACGGACGATGTGTATGGCGCCATGCTTACTGACGCCCCGCTGCGCTATCGCATCGTTATCTGGGGAGTGTTTGCATTTTTTTCTGTGATGCTGGTTTGGTCCAATTTCGCCTCGTTAGATCGCATGACCCGAGGGGAAGGAAAGGTTATTCCATCTTCTCAAGTTCAGCTCATCCAAAGCCTTGATGGCGGTATTCTTCAAGCCATGTACGTGCAAGAAGGCCAGCTTGTTCAGCAAGGTGAACCACTTGCGCGCATTGATGACACTCGCTTTCGCTCCGACTTGGCGCAACAAGAAGAGGAAGTGTCTAGTCTTCGCGCCAATATCATTCGTATGCAAGCAGAGCTTGGCAGCATCACGCTAAAACCGACCGCGCCTAACTGGAGGGAACAGATTCAGATCGTCATATCTCCTCTGGAATTTCCGGTCGCATTAGCAAGCGAAGAGCCCGACTTGATTGCAGGACAGCGTCAGGAGTATGAGGGTCGCTTACTCGACTTGAAAAACCGACTAGAAATACTGGCTCGTCAAATTCAGCAAAAACAGCAAGAACGACAAGAAATCGATTCAAAACTTCGAACGCTGTCAGACAGCTATGGACTGATCAGCCGCGAGTTGAAAATAACCGTCCCTCTGGCCAAAAAAGGCATCGTGTCAGCTATCGATTTGCTCAAGCTTGAGCGTCAAGTTAATGACCTAAAAGGCGAGCTCGAGTCATTGCGTTTGATGCAACCAAAAATTAAATCCACCGTCGATGAAGCGATTTTAAAACGTCGAGAGGCCGTGCTGTCTTTTAACAACGAGACTCGCTCAAAAATGGGTGAACTGGAATCACGCCTATCTCGATTAACGCAGGCGCAAGTAGGTTCACAAGACAAAGTCGACAAGGCGGTCATTACCGCCCCGGTGACTGGCACTATTAAAACGATTCATATCAATACATTAGGCGGCGTGGTTCAGCCTGGTATTGATTTGATCGAAATCGTTCCCGCGGAAGATAAATTGCTTATCGAGGCAAAGATTGCCCCCAAAGATATTGCCTTCCTGCATTCGGGACTTCCCGCTGTTGTCAAAGTCACAGCATATGATTTCACCCGATATGGCGGGCTGAACGGCACGCTTGAACATATCAGTGCTGATACGACTCAGGACGAAGAAGGAAACAGTTTCTATTTGGTTAGGATCCGAACAGAAAAATCCAGTTTAGAAAAAAAGGATGGCGGTGAATTGCCCATTATCCCAGGAATGTTGACATCCGTGGACATCATCACAGGGAAACGGACAGTTCTGGAGTACTTGCTCAATCCGATTTTAAGGGCAAAAGAATCGGCGCTAAGAGAGCGCTAATAATAATCAAGGAGAGAGACATGAAAAACAGTGTTAGCCGAACGCTTAAAAAAAGCGTGGCAGCATTGGCAGTGGCTGCCGTATTGCTACCAACGTCAGTTGCTGCTCAATCACTCGAACAGGCAGTGGCTACAGCATTGGACACCCATCCTCAAATTCGTCAAGCATTCAACCGCTTCAAGGTGCGTGAAGAGCAGGTGAACCAAGCTTTTGCTGGCTACTACCCAACGATTGATTTCGATGCAGGGATAGGACGTGAATGGACTGAAAGTCCCTCAACCCGTCGAGATGCACAGACCTACAATGTAGACGACACGAAAGAGCTGACACGTCGCGAGATTGGTGTTTCACTTCGCCAGGTTTTATTTAGTGGTTTTCAAACCACCAACGAAGTAGAACGCAGCGAATATGAAGCCAGTGCCGAACAGTGGGCGCTATTTGCTTCTGCAGAAAATGTAGCACTTGAAGTCTCGCGTGCCTACTTAGAGTTTTTGCGCGCAAAACAAATCGTAGTACTTGCCGAACGTAACCTAGAAAGCCATCAGATTATTTTTGATCAGGTAAAACAAAAGACCGACTCTGGTTTGGGTTCTACTGCGGATCTCTCTCAGGTAACAGGCCGTCTTGCTCGTGCCCATTCCAACCTGATTTCATCAAAAAATAACCTTTCTGATGCCACGATCACTTACAAAAAGCTGGTCAGCATTGCACCGTCAGATACTCGTCTTCCCGTTCCCGATGCAGTCATGTTGCCGACGAGCCTGGAGCAAGCAATTGATATGTCTACGGTCGAGCATCCAACGTTGAAATCAGCGGGTAGCGATATCAATGCTGCCAGCGCACAGCGCGAATCAGCCAAAGGTAATTACTACCCACAGGTAACGTTTGATTTGTCTGCCGGTTGGGACGACAACCTCGATGGCACTGACGGTACAAGCCCGATTGGCGCAGATGTCGGCGGCAACAGTGATGAAGTTTTAGCCATGGTTCGTGTCAGCTATAACTTGTTCTCAGGTGGCGCAGATAGGGCAAGAGAGCGTGAAGCCGCCTACAGCATTAACGAATCCAAAGCGATTCAGCAAGAAGCGTATCGTGATGTCGTAGAAGGCACGACACTGGCTTGGAATGCTCGCGATTTCCTTAGCCAACAAATGACCTATCTTCGCCAGCATGTGGAATCAGCCATTGAAACGCGCAACGCCTATGAAGATCAGTTCAAACTTGGTCAACGTACGTTGATCGACGTACTTGATTCTGAAAATGAGCTTTTCCAAGCCCGCCGTGAATACCTCACTGCAGAATATGATGACTTAATTGCTCAATACCGATTACTAAACGCAACAGGTCAACTGCTCGACTCACTACGTATAACAACGCCAGAGGTATGGCTAGGTGAAGACGCTTACAAAGGAGGCGTTCAATAATGAATAAGCTCATTCTCTTAATTCCAGCCCTATTCTTGGCCGGCTGTGCCAACCAAGAGATTGTCACAATGCAAGACGCTTCTCCACAAGTGAGTGATTTGCGTGATCTTGACTATGATGGCGTTATCAAAGCACGTGAACTGTGCGATGAAACCCTCAGCGGTGCATCAGTCAATAACGACGGCTGTCCAAAAGACAAAACCGTCAAGCAAAGCTTTCGCCTAGACGTGAAGTTTGCCAATGACTCATCAAAACTCTTGCCGAGTAACTATGCGAAGCTCGAGCAGCTCGCTGCGTTTTTGGAAGAGCAAGACGGTGCAGTTGTAACCATTGAAGGCCACGCTAGTAAGGTCGGTAACCCTGCGTATAACTTAGCATTATCACAACGCCGTGCTGATGCGGTTGCCAATGCCTTGGTTGAAGATTTCGACATTCCCGCGTCACGTGTTGAAGCCATTGGTTATGGCGATACCGTGCCACTCATCGATGAAGAGTCTGAACTTGCTCACGAGACGAACCGTCGAGTGATGGCATCGCTTTCTGGCGAATACAGCACCACAGACATGAGATGGACCATCTTTACGTCTGAATAACTTTATTTCGCATGACCTTATGCGGCATAACTTTAGGGCGACCTAACGTTATATACACATAAGAGAATGGGCCAGCGCACAAGCGTGCTGGCCCATTTAATTCTGCGCTATCACGAGTTTTACTATGATAACGAAACGCCTTTCTCTACTTCAGGTTTACGTGTCAGCTGCATTGTTACTCGCGCTATTTATAGCGGGTCAGTTGTTCACCAATACCCATGAACAGCAGGCTAAGCTAGCGCAGCGCGCCGATGATGCCACACATCAACTCGTGCAAACGCTGCCAAAATTTATTGCATACTACGACACCGATTCGATCAGGCTTATCGTGAAAGCGATGCTGTCTGCCGAGCTGACATCGATAACACTGACCGATCAGATCACCTCAGAAGCCGCCACGTGGTCGTATGAAACACTTTCTGCGAACACCCGATCTGCGGATGAGATATCTACCCCCTTTTACTGGTTCTCTGCTCTGACACAGGTAACACCAATAGAGCGAACGGTTGAGCTAAAAAATGACGATACTGTTGTCGCCTCTCTCGTATTGGCCTTGTCACCCGCTAAAGCGAATCAACATGTCGCCGAGCACGTTTCCTCTTTGATAGCGAGCGCGAGCCTACTGACATTGGGGTTGTTATTCGTATTCACTCTTGTCAGTGAAAAGCACCGTCGCGCGATCCGCAGAGCCACATCAACAATCCATCAGTTGGCAGTACAAGACTTTTCCTCTCAAGAATCCTCGGCACAACGATCGGGATTGCCTCTCCTAGATAGCGCCATTGATAGTCTAGCTAAACAAGTGCAACGCCTGATTCAGTCGCTGAACAACGAGCTCAAAACACTGCACAACAGTATGATGTACGACGCAGTGTCCAGTCTTCCTAACCGCAAGTACTTCTCACACCAACTCAACAGTTGGATGGGTGAAGGTCATGACTCTCAGGGAGCGGTGTTTATCGCTAACATGGCATGGATGGATACAATTTATCGTCGCTACGGTTTCGCTGCGCGCGATGAAACTTGGTGCTTGTTGTCAAACTCACTGCAATCGGCACTCGGTAATCAAACCAATATTTGTATCGCCCGTATTAGCGAAACGGAAGTGGCGCTGCTGTTACCTGAACACAGCGAAGAGCAAAGCAGGCATTGCCTTCATACGTTGATCAGCACACTGAACAATGAAGTGACAATGGCAGGCTTTGATGCCAACGAAGGGTTCCACATTGGTGTGGTTCATGGCCATGGCGTCCCGAGTTCTCAGTTGATGTCTCTGGCAGATAACGCGATGCAGCGAGCCATTCAAATCAACGATGTGTTTGTCTTCAACCGTGGTTCAGAAGAACAAGTCATTGACCGCGAAACTTGGCGATTATTACTTACTGACACCTTGCGCGAAAAAACGATTCGTCTGCAATGGCAGCCGGTAAATACGTTGGATAACGCCAGCAGCGAGCCGTTTCATTATGAAGTATTCACGCAGGCATTGATCGAAAAACAGTGGCAATCGGCCGGTCGCATCATGCCGTATATTCAACTGTTCGCTAAAGGTATCGAGTTTGACAAAATCGTCATAGAGTCACTTATCGCTTTGCACAAATCGCAGCCGCTTGATACGCATATTGCACTCAACCTAACCGATGAAAGCTTGTCCAGTGAAGCGTTTACTCAATGGTTGATGCAGAAACTCAAAACCGCGCTACCTAGCGATAAAATATTTTTTGAAATCAGTGAAGCAAGTGCACGTAATAACTTAAAAGCCTGCATCACGTTTAGTGACAAAGTGCGGCATGTGGGGGCATTTGTCGGTGTGGACCACTTCGGTCGCTACTTGCAGGGCGTGGAATATCTAGCAAAACTTAAGCCTAGCTACGTCAAACTCGATCAAGCACTTAGCCAAGAGCAAAGTAGTCAAAACCGTCTGTTTACTGAAACTTTAGCCAACATTGCGGATTCACTGGATATCACAGTGATTGCGACGGGGGTGAAAGACGAAGAAAGCAAACTGACGTTAAATCGAGAGTTTATCGACGCTTACCAAGGCTTTATTCACCCACCAACGGTGATTGCCTCACGAGAACAGGCTGTATAAATGGCATAAAAAAACCCGCTCAATGCGGGTTTTCTTTTACTCAAACCAGTAGCTCATGATCAGCGCGTCTTCCTTGCCACCATCTTTCGGGTAATACCCATAACGACGGTCGAACTCATTAAACTCCAGTGATTCATAAAGCTTAATTGCCGATTGGTTACTTTCTCGAACTTCTAACCACGCTTCTTGTGCATCAGCGCTACGCATACAAACAAGAAACTCATTTAACAACTGCTTACCGAAGCCTTTACCTTGATGCTGCGGCGCAACCGCAATGTTGAGCAGTGATGCCTCTCCCGCTACACATTGTGCAAAAAAGTACCCTACCACCTCATTATCCATAACCAGAACGCGGTTACATCCAAATTTGGTCGGTGGCTTCCTCAATAGGCTTTCAGCCCAAGGATGGCTATGAGCCGCTCGTTCAATGGCGACGACCGAGTCTAACCACGCATCATCCATCGAGAGAAATTCAGTTTTCATAACGTTTGATTTGTTTCCATAACGCCTTTTTGGCGTCTTGATCATCATTAAGTATCGAGAGTGCTGGCGAGGAAAGTGAATTAACGCCTGATAATGTCTGTACTGACACACCCGCAAACCAACACCAATTCAATGAATGCTCGCCGAGGTTGGCCACGGCTCTTGAGGGCAAACTCAGCGCCTGTTCAGGGGACAGCTTCATACTGGCTAGGATTTTCCCAAACAACCAAGCATCTTGCACACTCAACTCGGCATCACTCACAAACAAGAGTTTACACGACGAAGGTAACGCTATGGCCTTGTCCGCATTGTTTGGAAACAAGTCAGGACGCTTAACGTCCCATACCGTGATCCCCATTTCTTTGAGTCGCTGTAAATCGTTCATGGCACCACGAATATCAAAATATGAACCAAGAGAATATGCGATGCATCCTAACAAACTTCTGCGGGTATCGGAATGAACTCACTAACGTAACTCTACTCTTCCCCTAACGGTCCACTCTCGAAGCGAGTCTGGAAAACGAAAAGAGCAGCCTCTGGCTGCTCTTTATAACCACATAACGCTGAAAATTATAGCTCGTCGAACTCTGGGCAGTAATCCACTAGCCCTTGCAATGAATCAAATGCGCCATCAATCAATTCGATCGCCATAAATGCTTCGGCAGGCACATCCCACTTACAGTGGAAACCAAAGCTATCGGCCGCCATGAAGCCCAATCGAGAATAGTACGCTGAATCACCTAACACCACACACGCGGGGTAGCCAAACTCACAAAGTATTTCAAAACCTTCTTTGATGAGCGCCGCCGCGATTCCCTGCTTACGATAATCGGGGTGAACACAAACGGGGGCTAATCCTTGCACGCCAGTGTCTTGTCCACCAATGGTGACAGGGCTAAACATCGCATGAGCCACAACTTTGCCTTCGTCGGTGCAAGCCACCAATGACAAGGTGTTGTGCCCATTTTCGCGCAATGACATCACCAACTTCGCCTCTGCGGGGGTTGGGAACGCTTTTTTTACCAACCGGTCGATAGGAAGAAGATCGGCGGGTGCTTCAGATCTTATGAGCATAGTGCGCCTCATCAGCAGTGGCAGGTGTTTGCAGGCCTTTTTGAACGAACGCTGCTAACGAAAACAAACCTTGGCGAAGTAGAGCTGGCAATGAATCCAGATCCACACTGTCCATCAAGTTTTTGACTTCCAAACCAAGTTCAGTGTCACCTTCAATTAACAAACGACGCTGAAAAAATAACGTGTCTGGGTCTTCTTTACGCGCTGCGATTAAAATCATGTCATTGAGATCGCCGCTAAATCGCACATCAGGCGTTTCGATATCTTGCCTGACAACGAGTTTTTCATTATCAAAGCTGATGTAACTTTTAAACCCGATGTCACGAACATGCACTTCCAACCAGCGATTCTCAAGGAACTCAAATTCGCCATCATCCAATGCTTCACGAAACACGCGTTTTAGTGTCTCTAACATTAGCGCCTGCTGCGCTGCTGCTGGGACAAGTTTAACGGGCAGTCTAAAAAATGAAGGTGCCTGTTGCACCAAGGTTGTATGGAGTTTGTTGAGCAAGGTAGTGTTCCAACGCTAAGGGTGCCGAAAGTATGCGTCATTGTATGCCATTGTGCCCCCCATAGATCATGCCTTGAATCAAAAAACTCGAAGCGCAACACTACGCCTTCGCAATTCCCATTGTTAGCCGCAGTAAACACCCCACCCAAATCATTCATCATCGCCGGCGTTACACCCCAATACATAATTGGTTTGAATGCGCAAAAGGCGGCATGGGTTCAATTAAGAGGTAAGCATGAGTAATTTGGTGACATATGTGTTTATAACGAAACACTCGCGTTATATAGTATTGGCTCAAATTTGGAGTTGAAGTAGGAAATAGCTTCGCTAGCTTGGATGTATGGAGCCTAAATGCCAATTGAGCAACTAACCTATTGGTTTTCGCGCCTAACTCATAACAGCCCTTTCCTTTTTGCCGTGCTTGATAAAAATCATCATTATCTTTGGGTCAGCCAGCGGTATTGTGAAATTAGCGGATTAGATCAAAATGAATTGGTCGGCAAACAGGATTCAGACATTCTCGGTCTTGGCTTTTATGAGGCGCTGTCACCTCACTATCAACGTGCTTTCAGTGGAGAACACTCGGAAGGCGAAATAGTGCTCAACGACGGTATCCATGACTCCAGTTTTCACTTCAGTGTATCTCCTCTCGCCAGCAATGAGTGGCCGGAAGGCGCGATCATTTTCCATGCTGCAGATACCTCAGAAAGACAAGTTTTAACCAGTGCGTTGGAATCGTCAGAAGACCGCTTTAGCAACCTTTGCCAATTGGTCGGAGAAGGGTGCTGCGTCCTAGATGACGGTATCGTGCTCAGCGCCAACCATCATGCTGTCAGCATGCTAGGTTTTGACAACCCAAATGAAATTTTAGGTGAGGACATCGAAAACCTGCTGGCAAGCCCAGTTAAGGGCCAATCAGTGGTCGCCTCTCTCACCAATCTGGGGGCTGGACAGCAACTGGTGTGTCATGCCAGTAAAGCAAATGCCAACAACAAGCCCTTAAACGTCTCTTATGGGTCCGTCAATATATTGGGTGGCAGTGGTGCACTGATTACGCTATCGCACACGGTTGCCGTTTCTGACCATCAGCAAACCATTGAAAAATTGGCGCAGTTTGACGCATTAACAAGCCTGTATAATCGACATGGATTTTCACGCCGTCTCGAACAGCTCATCGCCAGTGATACACCTCTATTGATGTTGTATCTCGACGTCGATAACTTTAAAAACATTAACGATTCGCTCGGGCATCACATTGGTGATCGCGTGCTGCAAGAGATAGCCCAACGTCTTCGTCGCCATTTACCTTCAGAAACCATATTGGGTCATCTGGGTGGTGATGAGTTTGCGGTTCTCTTGCCAGAGCAAAATAGTGATGAAACAGCGACTGAGCTCGCCAATAAGATCGTTGAAGTCATCAGTCAGCCATTTGATCTCTACCATTTCAGTAAATACCTTGCCTGTTCAATCGGCTCCGTTAAATTCCCTGGAGACGGTAAGGACGCACGAAGTCTTTTGCAGAATGCGGATACGGCGATGTACGAAGCCAAAGAGCAAGGCCGTAACCGCGTTGTCACATACAATCAGCACATGAACAAAGAAGCGCGCATGCGCCTTTGGTTAGAAATAGAACTTCAGAAAGCGCTGCAAAATAATGGGCTAGAAGTTTGGTATCAACCCAAAGTCAACGCAAAGGACTACACCATTAATGGTGCGGAAGCCTTGGTGCGCTGGAAACACCCCGTCGAAGGTTATATCAGTCCTGCACGCTTCATTCCTGTTGCGGAGCGTTCAGGTATGATTGAACTACTTGGTCGAAACGTCATGCGTGAAGTCTTTCAAGCGGTACGTCGTTGGCAGGGTCTCAAAGTACTACCTGGGCGCGTAGCCATTAACTTGTC
The DNA here is from genome assembly GCF_000621165.1 of Enterovibrio calviensis DSM 14347. Classification (GTDB taxonomy): domain Bacteria; phylum Pseudomonadota; class Gammaproteobacteria; order Enterobacterales; family Vibrionaceae; genus Enterovibrio; species Enterovibrio calviensis. The sequence continues at coordinate 14,493 of NZ_JHZA01000016.1, forward strand.
ACCACAGCAATTTCGTAACCCGAACCTAACAGGACACATGAAAAAGCTTCAGGCTGCGACCCAAGCCGACCCTTCGCTTATCACTTTTGAGCTGACAGAAAGTGCCGTGATGAACGATGGCGACCATGCTATTCAAATGCTGAACGCCATTAAAGATCTTGGCTTTGCACTATCTATCGATGATTTTGGTACCGGCTACTCATCACTGTCATACCTCGCTAAGTTTCCGCTTGATGAATTGAAAATCGACCGGGCGTTTATCTGCGATATGGAAATCTTCCCTAAGCAGGTCACGTTAATTGAGAACATCATTAACCTGGGCCGCTCATTGAACATGTCTGTCGTGGCTGAAGGGGTTGAGACGGGAAAACAAGCCAGCGTTCTCGGTAACTTAAAATGCGACACCATTCAAGGCTTTCACTTCTACAAACCCATGCCGAGAGCTGAATTTGAAGCGCTGCTTGTTAACAACCGCAAGGCCATAAAAGCCGCGTCCTAATATCTATTGGCGCAGGTTATGCGCCAACTTATACCCAAGCAACCTGAAGATGCTCGATTTCAGAGGCCTTCAGGTTGTTTGGGTATATATCCCCTAGTAATACATCCTCAATTGCCTTTCGTTTCTTCATTTGTTTAACCAAACCTGCCCCACATCAATGCCACGGGGCATGACTGTGCCTAAAATCCCGACTCTACGCTCAAATTCATAGCCAGATGCTGACCACGCGATGTGGGGATATTTATGGAATTGCTTTGCCCTGCGGGAAATCTTCCTGCGCTGAAAACGGCCATTGATAATGGCGCCGATGCCGTATACATCGGGTTCAAAGATGGCACGAATGCTCGCCACTTTGCAGGTCTAAACTTTGATGGCAAAAAGCTCGAGAAGGCCGTCTCCTATGTTCATGACAGGAACAAACACCTTCATGTTGCGCTAAATACCTTTGCGCACCCTGATGGCTTTACTCGTTGGACGGATGCCGTTGATGCCGCCGTTGATCTCGGCGTCGATGCGCTGATCATTGCCGATCTTGCGGTACTTGATTATGCCGCGAAAAAACACCCTGACATGGAAATACACCTGTCAGTGCAAGCATCAGCCACCAACAGTGCCGCCATTGATTTCTATCGTGACCACTTCAACGTCAAACGCGTTGTCTTGCCTCGCGTATTGTCTATGCATCAAGTGAAGCAGCTTTCTCGCACCACAGATGTCGATCTCGAAGTGTTTGCTTTTGGTAGCCTTTGCATCATGTCCGAAGGTCGTTGTTACCTGTCGTCATATCTGACGGGTGAATCTCCAAACACGGTAGGCGCATGTTCTCCGGCCAAATATGTTCGCTGGCAGGAAACGCCACAAGGGCTTGAATCTCGTCTCAATGATATTTTGATCGACCGCTACAAAGCGGGGGAAAACGCAGGGTATCCAACCCTGTGCAAAGGCAGGTTCGTGACTGACGGCGAACCTTTCCACGCACTGGAAGAGCCTACTAGCTTGAACACGCTGTCAATTCTCCCTGAACTTTTCGCTGCCAATATCGCTTCGGTGAAAATCGAAGGTCGTCAACGCAGCCCTGCTTATGTTGAGCAAGTCACTCGCACATGGCGCCAAGCTATTGATAGCTATCAGCGTAATCCAGATGCCTATGACGTGCTTCCGCAATGGAACCAGTGCTTGGACAGTGTCTCTGAAGGCGCACAAACGACACTCGGTGCTTATCACCGTAAATGGCAGTAAGAGGAGCTTCCATGAAATACTCACTTGGCCCACTACTCTATTTCTGGCCAAAACAAGACGTTGAGAGCTTCTATCAACGCGCCGTCGACAGCGACGCAGACATTGTCTACTTGGGTGAAACCGTGTGCTCTAAACGCCGTGAAGTGCGTTTGGGCGATTGGATGGAACTTGGTCGCGAACTCGCAAAAAGCGGCAAGCAAGTGGTGCTTTCAACCATGGCATTGCTCGAAGCCCCGAGCGAAGTGAAGGTGATGCAAAACTACATCGACAATGGCGACTTCATCATTGAAGCCAACGATGTATCAGCCATTCAATTGGCGCATGAAAAACGACTTCCGTTTGTCGCTGGACCAGCACTTAACCTTTACAACGCACAGGCGCTTAACGTACTGCTGTCAAAAGGTATGACGCGCTGGTGCATGCCCGTAGAGCTTTCCCGCGAATGGCTACTCAAAGTGCTCGCTGAAGCGGAAGCGATGGGGATTCGTGATCGCTTCGAGGTTGAAGTGTTTTCATACGGTCACTTACCTCTAGCCTATTCAGCTCGCTGCTTCAGTGCGCGTGCTGAAAACCGCCCGAAAGACAAGTGTGAAACCTGCTGTATTAATTACCCGCAGGGTCTTGAGGTGAAAAGCCAAGAAGGCCAAGCCGTATTTACGCTAAATGGCATCCAGACTCAATCTGGTTACTGTTACGATCTCAGTGCCGATGTCACCTCAATGCAAGGTATTGTGGATGTCGCGCGTATTAGTCCGCAGGATATCAACTCTCTTGATGTCATTGCAGGGTTTAAGCGGGGCGAGCGCCAGGGCGCTGCGCAAACTCATCATTGCAATGGCTATTGGCACAGCATTGAAGGCATGGCGGTTCATTCGGCCTAACTGGCCTTAGCGCCAAACGCAAAAGAGCCGCAATCGCGGCTCTTCTTCTTCAACCGGTGAACTCAAAAGCAACGGTTGATCTCGACTCTTCAAGCAGAGTTAAGACACTGGCACCACGCGATTCAATTGCTGAGCAATGAGGCTTAACTCCAACATTGAGTAGCGATGCTCAACGAACTCATAGACGTTGCCAGCCATTGCGAGTTTATACAATGCAACCGCAGAGCCTAAGTCACCTTGGGATTGATAGCGTTTGGCCAGATAAAAGTACCCTTCACACAGTCGTTGCGCCAACTGGGCATTATCGGCACTCGATCTCATGATCTCTCTAAAGAACGCTTCTTCACTAATATCGTTGAGGTATAAGCGCGTAATCAGCCAACCCCAATCCTTTTTGTCAGACGCTTGGTAATGAGCCCGTAATGCTTGTGTCGCTGTTTCGGTACCCGACTTTTGCTGCTCAGCCAAGTACAGCCATATTGCGCGGTAAGGATCATTACCATCGTCTTTGTAATGCTTCAACAAATCTCGTACGGCAAGGTCATAACGACCGCCATAGTAAAGTGCAATGCCACGGTTTCGCTCAGCGTACTGATGGGTTTCATCCAACTCTAGCGTTGAATCAAAGGCTTCATAGGCTGCGTCATACATACCGCTTTGGGTAAAATACACACCCAGAATATTAAACACATCCGGTTGGGCTGGGTTGAAGGACAGTGAACGGTTGAAATCTAAACGAGCGAGATCACGCAGCCCGAGACTATCGTTGATTAAGCCGCGCTCGTAATAAATCTGTGCTCGGTCTTGCTCAGTAAGATCTTCTCTAAGCAGAATTTGATCTATTCGCGCCAACTGCACTTCCTGTTGCGTGGTTGACTGCAATGGCACAGCCATTGGCAAATAGTGCCAAGGTTGTGAGTTTTGCTTTGACGTTGAGGTCGCACAGCCAGAAAGCAGTAGCAACGAACTAACAATGGTCAACGGCAGCCATCTCATATTTCGCATGTGTGCGTATCTCCAGATAAAACAAAAGGGGGCATAGCCCCCTTTTTATACCGCGTTTAACGCGAGTGTGTCACTTATTCTGCGTCAGCTTCTGGCTGAGCGTCAGTTTCAACAGCAGGCGCTTGCTCTACTGCTTCTTTCATGCTTAGGCGGATACGGCCTTGACGGTCGATTTCCAGAACCTTAACTTGAACTTCCTGACCTTGCTCAACGTAGTCAGACACTTTCTCGATGCGCTTATCAGCCACTTGAGAAATGTGTACCAGACCTTCTTTGGTGCCGATAACAGACACAAAGCAACCGAAGTCAACGATGCGCGTTACTTTACCCGTGTAGATACGGCCTACTTCTACTTCAGCAGTCAGCGCTTCGATGCGTGCAATTGCTGCTTTCGCTTTCTCGCCGTCAGTTGCTGCGATCTTCACAGTACCGTCATCTTCGATTTCGATAGTTGTGTCAGTCTCGTCAGTCAACGCACGGATAACAGCGCCGCCTTTACCGATAACATCTTTGATCTTCTCTGGGTTGATCTTGATGGTGTGAATGCGTGGTGCGAATTCAGAGATATCGTCACGAGCTGCAGAGATTGCTTGGTCCATCACGCTAAGGATGTGCAGACGCGCGCCCTTCGCTTGGTTCAGTGCAATTTCCATGATCTCTTTAGTGATACCTTCGATTTTGATGTCCATCTGCAGCGCAGTAACACCATCATCAGTACCCGCTACTTTGAAGTCCATGTCGCCTAGGTGATCTTCGTCACCCAAGATGTCAGACAGAACAACGAAGTCGCTTTCTTCTTTCACAAGACCCATTGCGATACCCGCAACAGATTTCTTGATAGGAACACCCGCGTCCATTAGCGCAAGAGAAGTACCACATACAGACGCCATTGAAGACGAACCGTTAGATTCAGTGATTTCAGAAACCACACGAACGGTGTACGGGAATTCATCTTGTGAAGGCATTACTGCTGCAATACCACGCTTAGCCAGTTTACCGTGGCCGATTTCACGACGCTTAGGAGAACCAACGAAACCCGTTTCGCCTACACAGTATGGAGGGAAGTTGTAATGCAGTAGGAAGTTGTCAGTGCGCTCACCAGTGATTGAATCAATGATTTGTGCATCACGCTGCGTACCTAGGGTCGCAGTAACAAGAGCCTGAGTTTCACCACGAGTGAACAAAGAAGAACCGTGGGTACGTGGAAGTACACCAGTACGTACGTCTAGCGCACGAACCATGTCTTTTTCACGGCCATCGATACGTGGGTTACCCGCAATGATGCGGCCACGTACAACGTTCTTCTCAAGGCTGCCCAGCATGCCTTGGATTTCACGAACGTTCAGATCGTCATTCTCTTCGCTCATTTGAGCGATAACGCTTTGCTTGATTTCACCAACTTGTGCGTAACGCGCCATTTTCTCGGTGATTTGGTACGCTTCTACGAAACGTGCTTCAGCCAATTCTGCTACGCGAGCTTTACGCTCAGCATTAACAACTGGTGCAGCCCAATCCCAAGAAGGAGTGGCAACTTCAGCGGCGAACTCGTTGATTGCTTTGATAGCAACTTGTTGTTGGTCATGACCAAAAACAACCGCTTGTAGCATTTGTTCTTCGCTTAGACGGTCAGCTTCTGATTCAACCATCAGAACAGCGCCTTCAGTACCCGCGATAACCAGATCCAAACGGCTGCTTTCTAGTTCAGTGTTGCTTGGGTTCAATACCAACTGATCGTTGATGAAACCAACACGTGCAGCACCGATTGGGCCGTTAAATGGCAGACCTGAAATGGTCAGTGCCGCTGACGTTGCAAGCATTGCTACGATGTCAGGGTTAACGTCTGGGTTTACAGAAACCACAGTTGCGATAACTTGAACTTCGTTTTTGAAGCCGTCTGGGAATAGTGGACGGATTGGACGGTCGATCAGACGTGAAGTTAGTGTTTCGCCTTCTGAAGGACGACCTTCACGCTTGAAGAAACCACCAGGGATTTTACCCGCTGCGTAAGTACGCTCTTGGTAGTTAACCGTCAACGGGAAGAAGTCTTGACCTTCTACCGCGTCTTTTTTACCAACAACACTTACGAATACTGAAGTGTCGTCCATGCTAGCCATAACAGCTGCAGTTGCTTGACGAGCCATAACGCCAGTTTCCAGCGTTACGGTGTGGTTACCATACTGGAATGTTTTTACGATTGGATTCACGTGAAATTCCTTGTTTTATTTGCACTTACTTAGTGCGAGTCACTTTATTCTCAATGGCTTCACCAATCGCGACTAATGACAAAACTCAATAATTCTTCGTAAGAAGAAGACAGCAATAGAGTGTTCTCAATAGTCGCGACCTGATGGTCGACTTCGTAGACTGCGAAGCCAATGAAAGCGCCAATATTATATACCCAAACTGACGCAATATGCATGTTTCGGCAAGAATTACTGGGGTGATGCTCAAGGGTGAGTATTCATGCGGCTTTCAAGCAGAAGCGAAAACGTCGCAGCCAACACAAACCCGCAAACTCTCGAACAATAAGACTAGCCGACACACTGAAAAAGGCGGATACAAAAACGAGAAAAGGAGCCACTAGGGCTCCTTTTCGGTATGCGGTGCTTAAAAGCCAAAGGCTTATTAGCGACGCAGACCCAGACGCTTGATCAGCTCAAGGTAACGGTCAGCGTTTTTGCCTTTCAAGTAGTCAAGCAGTTTACGACGACGCGAAACCATGCGCAGTAGACCGCGACGGCTGTGGTGATCACCTTTGTGCTCAGCGAAGTGGCCTTGCAGGTGATTGATAGAAGCAGTCAAAAGCGCTACTTGAACTTCTGGAGAACCAGTGTCGTTAGTGCCTTGTGCGTATTCTGCAACGATTGCTGCTTTAGTTTCTGCATTCAGAGACATAGTCTATTCCTAAATGTAAAAGGTTATATTTGCGCCAGCCAATCTCTGATTCAGCCGACACCCGAGCGGCGGATTCTACAGCGCTTACCTCGAGAAGGCAATCGATATAGTCTCTACCAAATACTAATTTCCATTTGGGAAATTTATTGCTGACGGATCTTCACCAAACGTTTTGGTGCGATCAGGCCATCAGCGTCAATTTCACCCACACCAATGAAGGTGCGTTCTTCGCCCATCGTCATACGAACTTGGCCTTCAGTTGGCGCATTCGCCGCCTGAACAGCTTGTCCTTGCAAGACATAACTTGCAACGGTAGGCAAAATGTTCACTTCTTCCAAGTCCTGAACCGCAGAATCAAGAGGAAGTAGCAATGGATCAAGCAGTTCACGAGGCTGAACGCCTTGTTCACGTGCTTGTTCTAGCAATTCTTCGAGTTGCTCTAGCGTGACCATTTTCTCAACTGGGTAGCGAGATACACCGATACGGCGAAGTGCAGTAACATGCGCACCACAGCCTAGCATCTCGCCCAAATCGTCAACGATGGTGCGAATGTAAGTGCCTTTAGAACAATGCACTTCCATCTCAACTTCATCGCCTTCAAAGCGCAGTAGCGTGATTTCGAAAACGTTAATTTTACGCGCTTCACGCGGTACTTCGATACCAGCACGAGCGTATTCGTAAAGCGGTTTGCCTTCGAATTTCAACGCAGAGAACATAGATGGAACTTGCATGGTTTCGCCACGGAAACTTGCAATGAAACCTTCCAGTTGTTCTTGAGTCACGTTCACGTCACGCGTTTCAACCACTTCACCGTCTGAATCAGAGGTGTTGGTGCGCTCGCCCAACTTCGCGACAACCACGTAGCGCTTGTCTGAATCGAGCAAGAACTGAGAAAACTTAGTGGCTTCACCAAAACAAATTGGCAACATACCCGTCGCCAAAGGATCGAGTGCACCAGTGTGGCCCGCTTTTTCGGCAAAGAAAATGCGTTTCACTTGCTGCAATGCACCATTGGAAGTGATACCCGTTGGTTTGTCTAGTAGAACGATCCCATCAACTGGGCGTCCCTGACGACGAGGACGGCGACCCATTATTCTTTGTCTCCGTCATTGTCATCTTCTACATGGCGTTCTTCATCAGACTTCACAGCCTGGCTCACCAAGTTAGAAATGCGCATACCTTCAGTCAGTGATTGGTCAAACACAAAAATCACTTCAGGGGTAATACGTAGACGAATTGCTTTACCCAGCAATGTACGCACGTACCATGCTTGTTCATTCAATGCTTCCAGACCCGCTTCTGCTGTCTGATCGCCAGTCGTCAAAAAGGTCACGTGTACTTTTGCGTAAGCAAGGTCACGAGAAACATCAACGCCTGATACCGTTACCATGCTGATGCGCGGGTCTTTGATCTCGCGCTGCAGGATAAGTGCGACTTCTTTTTGCACTTGCTGCGATACACGCTGGGTACGGCTAAATTCTTTGGCCATAACTCTCTTCTCTCATAAAGAATGGGGGGAAAGCGCTAAGCACTTCCCCCCATGGTGTTTATAAACAACCTGTTACAGGTAGCTATTATTCGATGGTGCGTTTCACTTCAACGATTTCGAATACTTCGATTTGGTCGCCAGTGCGAACATCGTTGTAGTTCTTAACGCCGATACCACACTCGTAGCCTTTCGCTACTTCGTTGACATCGTCTTTAAAGCGACGCAGTGACTCTAGCTCACCTTCGTAGATAACAACGTTATCACGCAGTACGCGGATTGGGTTGTTACGCTTGATGGTACCTTCAGAAACGATACAGCCTGCAATTGCACCAATCTTAGGTGATTTGAAGACTTCACGTACTTCAGCCAGACCCATGATTTCTTGTTTGAACTCAGGCGCAAGCATACCGCTCATCGCTTGTTTCACTTCATCAATCAGGGCGTAGATCACTGAGTAGTAACGCAGATCTAGGCTTTCAGCATCAATCGTCTTACGCGCAGACGCATCAGCACGAACGTTGAAACCAACCAAGATAGCGTTTGAAGCAGCAGCTAGAACCGCGTCGGTTTCGGTGATAGCACCAACGCCCGAACCTACGATCTTCACTTTCACTTCGTCAGTAGACAATTTAACCAGTGAGTCAGCAATGGCTTCAACAGAACCTTGTACGTCAGCTTTCAGTACAATGTTCAGTTCAGACACTTCACCTTCAGCCATGTTAGAGAACATGTTTTCCAGTTTCGCTTTCTGCTGGCGAGCCAGTTTAACGTCACGGAATTTGCCTTGGCGGTAAAGAGCAACTTCACGCGCTTTACGCTCATCACGAACAACAGTCGCTTCATCACCCGCTGAAGGAACACCTGAAAGACCCAGGATTTCTACAGGGATAGACGGGCCAGCTTCTTCAACGTCTTTACCGTTCTCATCGCGCATTGCACGAACACGGCCATATTCAAGACCACAAAGAACGATATCGCCTTTCTTCAGCGTACCTTCTTGAACAAGAACAGTAGCAACTGGGCCACGGCCTTTGTCCAGACGTGATTCGATAACCACACCGCTCGCCATGCTGTCACGTACGGCTTCAAGCTCAAGAACTTCTGATTGCAGCAAGATAGCTTCAAGCAGTTCGTCGATGTTAAGACCTTGTTTAGCAGAAACATGAACGAACATGTTTTCGCCGCCCCAGTCTTCAGACATAACGTTGTGCTGAGACAGTTCATTCTTCACGCGATCTGGGTCAGCAGCTTCTTTATCGATCTTGTTCACAGCAACGATAAGTGGCACATCGGCCGCTTTTGCGTGCTGGATAGCTTCGATAGTTTGTGGCATTACGCCATCGTCCGCTGCAACTACTAGAACAACGATATCCGTTGCTTTAGCACCACGTGCACGCATTGAGGTAAACGCTGCGTGTCCTGGAGTATCCAAGAAGGTGATCATGCCGTTTTCAGTTTCAACGTGGTATGCACCAATGTGCTGGGTAATACCACCGGCTTCGCCTGAAGCAACGTGCGCTTTACGAATGTAATCAAGTAGCGATGTTTTACCGTGGTCAACGTGACCCATGATAGTAACAACAGGTGCACGTGGTTCACGTTTTGCACTGTCATCACGATCCAGCATGACCGCTTCTTCAAGTTCGTTCTCTTTACGAAGAACAACCTTGTGACCCATTTCTTCTGCAACCAGTGCTGCAGTTTCTTGGTCAATAACTTGGTTGATGGTTGCCATTGCACCCATCTTCATCATGGTCTTGATAACTTCAGTCGCTTTAACAGCCATCTTGTTAGCAAGTTCCGCAACTGTCACAGTTTCGCCGATCTCTACATCACGGTTAACTTTCTGTGCTGGCTTCTGGAAACCATGCTGCATAGACGTTGGCTTAGACATACGGCCTTTCAGCTTGCCGCCTTTACCACCACGTCCGCGATTTGCTGACGAGTCGTCTTTATCTTGTGCTGATTTTTTCTTCTTGCGACGACGAGGTGCTGCTTCTTGGCGGCGATCCGCTTCGTCTTCTGCTTCGCGTGCATGTTGGAAAGTTGTAACGTGATGATCGGTTGCTTCCATTACATCTGTTACCACTTCTTGCTTACTCCAACGCTCTTCGTTCAATTCTGCCATCTTGCGTGCCTCTTCTAGCTGGCGCTGACTTTCTTCTTCAGCTCTACGCTTGGCTTCCTCTTCCTGGCGACGCTTGAGTTCATCAGCTTCATTTTTTGCTTGCGCCTCAGAAGCTTCACGAGATGCTTTTTGCTCTGCAGTCTCGTTCAAAGCTTTTGATTTCTCAGCCGCAACACGTAATTTCTCTTCGGCGTCACGCTTCGCTTTCTCTTCAGCGTCACGTTTTGCTTTTTCTTCGGCTTCTCGCTTCGCTGCTTCTTCAGCTTCGCGACGGGCTTTTTCCTCAGCCTCACGCTGTGCTGCTTCTTCAGCTTCACGTTGTGCGGCTTCCTGCGCTACACGTTGTTCTTCGAGGTCGCTGCGCTTCACGTAGGTACGCTTTTTACGCACTTCTACCTGAACATCCTTACTCTTTCCGCCAGCACCAGAAACACTCAAGGTGCTGCGTTTTTTGCGCTGTAACGTCAGTCGAGTTGGAGCGCTACCATCGTCGCCGTGCTCACGTTTCAGATGCGAAAGCAATGTTTGCTTTTCATCTTGGCTTACGCTGTCTTCTGCAGACTTTTGAATGCCTGCATCTTGAAACTGCTTAAGCAAACGATCTACCGGCGTATCGATCTCGCTCGCCAGTGATTTAACTGTAACTTCTGACATTCTGCTCCTCCTTTGCTGCGCTTAAGCTTCGTCGCTGAACCAGCAAATATTGCGTGCTGCCATGATAAGCTCGCCCGCTTTAACTTCATCCATTCCCTCGATATCTAGAAGATCATCAGTGCCTTGGTCGGCCAGATCTTCCAATGTGCAGATACCTTTTGTCGCCAGGCGGAACGCCAAATCACGCTCCAAGCCTTCTAGACCCAATAGGTCTTCAGCAGGCTCTGCACCGTCAAGGATTTCTTCTTTCGCCAATGCGATAGTGGTCAGTGCTTCTTTCGCACGGCTACGCAGTTCTTCAACGGTATCTTCATCAAGACCGTCAACTTCCATAAGCTCTGCTGCTGGTACGTAAGCCACTTCTTCCAATGTGGTGAAACCTTCTTCAACCAACATTGCTGCGAAATCTTCGTCGATGTCTAGGTGCTTGCTAAACAGCTCAATAGACTGACCCGCTTCTTCCTGGTGCTTCTTCTTAAGATCTTCAACAGTCATCACGTTCAACACCCAACCAGTTAGTTGTGATGCTAGACGTACGTTTTGACCGTTACGACCAATCGCTTGCGCCAGGTTGTCTGCTTCAACTGCGATATCCATGGTGTGGGTATCTTCGTCTACGATGATAGACGCAACTTCAGCTGGTGCCATCGCATTGATAACCAATTGCGCAGGGTTGTCATCCCACAAAACAATATCGATACGCTCGCCACCAAGTTCACCCGAAACAGCTTGAACTCGCGCACCGCGCATACCAACACACGCACCAACTGGATCAATACGTTTATCATTTGTCTTCACGGCAATTTTTGCACGTGAGCCAGGATCGCGGGCTGCGCCCATGATTTCGATCATTTCTTCGCCAATTTCTGGCACTTCAATGCGGAACAGTTCGATCAGCATTTCAGGCTTAGAGCGAGTCATGAACAATTGGAAGCCACGCGCTTCTGGACGCACAGCATACAGCAAACCGCGCACGCGGTCGCCTGGACGGAAATTTTCACGTGGCAACTGATCGTCACGTTGGATTGCCGCTTCTGCGTTATTGCCAAGGTCAACGATGATTACGTCACGGTTAACTTTCTTCACAATACCTGTGATCAGCTCACCTTCATTGTCCATGAACTGCTCAACCACTTGCTCGCGCTCAGCTTCACGTACTTTTTGTACGATAACTTGCTTCGCAGTTTGCGTAGTAATGCGGTCAAACGTAACAGACTCAATATCGTCTTCTACGTAGCTACCCACTACCATTGTTTCATCTTCAAACTGCGCAGCTTCAAGCGTGATTTCGCGCGTTGGTTGAGTCACTTCTTCAACAACTTCCCAACGACGGAACGTTTCGAATTCGCCCGTTTTACGGTCGATTACAACGCGTACTTCGATTTCTGCTTCGTGTTTTTTCTTAGTGGCCGTTGCCAGCGCTGTTTCCAACGCTTCAAAAATGCGCTCGCGAGGAACTGCTTTTTCGTTGGATACCGCTTCTACGACAGCCAAGATTTCTTTGTTCATGAACTCATGCCTCATTTAAGCTTAAAATGAAGGAACCAGGTTGGCCTTGGCGATATTGCTCAGGGCGAACGCTTCTTCGTTGCCATCAACGTTGATGGTCACAGTCTCACCTTCCATAGAAAGAATAATTCCCTTCCATTTACGGCGGTTTTGCATAGCCATTTTCAGCACTATGTTGACTTCATGGCCAATAAAACGCTGGTAATGTGCAGCGACAAAAAGTGGTCTCTCCAAACCTGGAGATGAAACTTCAAGGTGGTAAGCCACAGTAATTGGATCTTCTACGTCCATGACTGCACTAACCTGACGGCTCACTTCAGCACAATCTTCAACTGTGATACCGTTCTCGTGATCGATAAAGACACGAAGGGTTGAGTGCTGCCCAGCGCGAACAAACTCAAGCCCAACAAGCTCATAGTCTAACGCTGCAACAGGTGCTTCAAGCATAGCGAAAAGCTGTTTTTCTAATCCTGTCATACAAACCCCAGAAATAAAAAAAGGGCTAAAAAGCCCAGTTATCCATCCGAATGGTCATCTTCAGATAACAAAAAACCCCGAATATCGGGGTTTAATGCAACTGGACCCTTGTGCCATGGTTTCCCATGACCAGCGACTGTTTTGGTCTCTCTAAACAATCACCGTAAAGTGGTTGCGGGGGCCGGATTTGAACCGACGACCTTCGGGTTATGAGCCCGACGAGCTACCAAACTGCTCCACCCCGCGTCCGATGGCGAACAGTATATCTTCGCCTCACACACTAATACAAGTACTGTGAACCTTATTTCAGGATTTTTAAATTGGTGCCGAGAGCGGGACTTGAACCCGCATGCCTATACAGGCACTACCCCCTCAAGATAGCGTGTCTACCAATTTCACCACCTCGGCAAATCTACTGCTTAGTTAGGGATGTCGCTGTTGCTACCTGTAGTAGCAGGAACATCACCTGCCTGTGTCTGCTCAGTCAATGGCACACTCAGGTCTTCATACTCACTACCCGATTGGATTTGGTGAGATGTTAAATTACCTAGCACTAAGCTAAGTACAAAGAATATTGTTGCGAAAATCGCAGTCATTCGGGTCAGAAAGTTTCCAGAGCCGCCAGAGCCAAATACACTATTTGATGCCCCAGCCCCGAAAGAGGCTCCCATATCTGCGCCTTTACCCTGTTGAACCAAAACCAGGCCAATAACACCGAGCGCGGCCAACAGATAAATCACAAGTAGAATTTCGTACATGGGTTCCACCTATGTTCCAAATTGTTGAGCCAGCTGACATTTAAGTTCACTAGCGCAACTCCCATCATTGGGAGCGGGAGAATACTAACGAATGCCAGACAGTGAAACAAGAGAAAAATGCAAAAAAACGGTAGTTTTCATCCCGTTTGCACATCTTGTAACCACCTTAACTCCCACTCCATGTAGTTTTGCTGTCGTGCTTTTACGGTGTTAGCAATTTGCTTTTACCGCTTCAGCAATCTCAAGCGCATAGGCTTGAACCTCATCAGCATTTTCGCCTTCCACCATAACGCGTATCAGTGGCTCAGTGCCGGATTTACGAAGCAAGACGCGACCTGTATCACCCAGTTTGGCTTCAACGCCGGCTTTAGCCGTTAGCACTGCGTCAGACTCTAGAGGATCGCTACTTCCGCTAAAGCGAACATTTTCCAACACTTGCGGGAACATGCTCATGCCATCGCACAATTCCTTTAAGCTCAACCCTGTACCAACAACACTTGCCAGCACTTGAAGAGCGGCAACAATGGCATCACCCGTCGTCACTTTATCAAGAAGGATTACGTGACCTGAATTTTCAGCGCCAATTTTCCAATCGTTCTGCAGCAGTTTTTCCATCACATAACGATCGCCCACTTTGGCGCGGGTGAACGGAATACCGAGCTTTTTCAGCGCCACTTCCATGCCCATATTGGTCATTAAAGTACCAACCACACCGCCTTTCAGTTCGCCACGACGCAGCGACTCACGCGCAATGATGTAAGCGATTTGGTCGCCGTCGACTTTGTTGCCTTCGTGGTCAACCATGATGATGCGGTCGCCGTCACCATCAAACGCGATACCCAATACAGCGTTTTCTTCAACAACACGCTTTTGAAGTGCACGAACATCTGTCGCACCCACTTCTGCATTGATGTTTGTGCCGTTTGGCTCAACGCCCATTGCAATAACATCCGCACCTAACTCAGAGAACACTGACGGTGCAATGTGGTACGTTGCGCCATGTGCACAATCGATAACGATTTTGAGGCCTTTCAAGCTCATCTCTGACGGGAATGTGCCTTTACAGAATTCAATGTAACGACCCGCTGCATCAACAATACGGCTCGCCTTACCCAATTCCGCAGAATCCACACAGGTCAGAGGCTTCTCTAGCTCTGCTTCAATAGCAAGCTCTACCTCATCAGGCAGTTTCGTGCCTTCAGATGAGAAGAATTTGATGCCATTGTCGTAGTAAGGATTGTGTGATGCAGAGATAACGATCCCCGCTTCAGCACGAAACGTTTGTGTTAAATACGCAATGGCTGGTGTTGGCATCGGGCCAGTAAAAGCAGCCTGAAGACCCGCAGCAGACAATCCAGCTTCTAATGCAGATTCAAGCATATAGCCAGAGATGCGCGTATCCTTACCAATCAGTACTTTCTTCGTGCCTTGTTGACTCAGCACGCGACCTGCTGCCCAGCCCAATTTCAACATGAAGTCAGGCGTGATCGGAAATTGGCCCACTTTACCGCGTACACCATCGGTGCCGAAGTACTTACGTTCTGTCATTGTGTATCTCCAAATAAATCTGCTGCTTCTTGCATCATGCTGACAACACGAACCACGTCGGCGGTTTCTTTTACGTCATGCACGCGAATGAGCTGTGCTCCTTTCGAAGCAGCAATGGTGGCGCAAGCTAAACTTCCCCCAAGCACATCGGCAGGGGATTTATCCAATAATTTAAAAATCATAGATTTCCGTGACATACCCGCAAGTATAGGCAACCCATGGCGATGAAACGATTCCAGCTTTGCTAGTAACTGATAGTTATGTATAAGCGTCTTACCAAACCCAAACCCTGGGTCTAAAATAAGTTTTTCTTTGGCAATATCCATTGCCGCACAAGCCGCTATTCTTTCGTCGAAGAAACGATGAATATCTTCAAAAATATCGTCGTAGGTTGGGTCAACCTGCATCGAACGAGGCTGTCCTTGCATGTGCATAATACACACTGGCACGTCAGCCTTAGCTGCCGCATCGAGCGCGTCGGGTTCTTGAAGTGCACGTACATCATTGATTAGATTAGCACCTGCATTTACCGCTGCCGTCATGACTGCCGCTTTACTGGTATCAATGGAGATCCAGCAATCAAACCTTTCTCGAATCGCTTCTATCGCAGGAATGACTCTTGAGAGCTCTTCATCCAACGATACATCTGCCGCCCCAGGCCTTGTTGATTCCCCGCCGATATCTAATACCGACGCGCCAGCACTAAGCATATTCTCTGCATGGTAAAGCGCAGTATCGAGGTGGTGGTATTTCCCACCATCGGAGAAGGAATCTGGCGTGACGTTGAGGATACCCATCACTTTTGGAGAAGATAGATCGAGAACGAATTCTTTGCTGGTCAGTATCATAGTTGGACTTTGTTTTAGGCGAGAATTTATCAATACAAAAAGAAAAACCCCGAGTAAGCTCGGGGTTTGTAATCATTACGAGGCGATTACGCTTCTGGTTGGTTATCTGGATCGACAGGCTTATTACTCTCATCTGAAGACGGCTTTTCAGCTTCCACATCAGCATCAGGTTTTTTCGGCGTGTTACCAGAGTTATCGATTTCAGCACCCCAGCCAGCAGGCTCACGGACTGGACGGCGTTCCATCAAATCATCGATTTGACCAGCGTCGATCGTTTCGTACTTCATCAATGCATCTTTCATTGCATGCATGATATCCATATTTTCTTCGATGAGCTTGCGCGCACGGATGTAATTACGGTCAATCAACAAACGAATTTCGCTATCGATAAGGCGCGCGGTTTCATCAGACATATGCTTAGACTTCGCGACTGAACGACCAAGGAAAACTTCACCTTCGTCTTCAGCATACAATAGAGGTCCCAACTTCTCTGAGAAGCCCCATTGCGTTACCATCTTACGCGCAATATCTGTAGCACGTTCGATATCATTCGACGCACCCGTTGAAACGTTCTCAACACCATAGATGATTTCTTCGGCGAGACGGCCACCGTACAAGCTCGAAATCATGGACTCTAGATGTAGACGAGACATACTCACTCGATCTTGTTCAGGCAAGTACATCGTCACACCCAGCGCACGTCCACGTGGGATAATAGAGACTTTGTAAACCGGATCGTGTTCTGGTACCAATCGACCAACAACAGCGTGACCCGCTTCGTGGTAGGCAGTTGATTCTTTGGTCTCTTCGGTCAGCACCATCGATTTGCGCTCAGCGCCCATCATGATTTTGTCTTTCGCTAACTCAAACTCAACCATAGATACAACGCGCTTGTTGCCACGAGCCGCGAACAGTGCCGCTTCGTTCACCAAGTTTGCAAGGTCTGCACCAGAGAAACCAGGTGTACCGCGTGCGATTAGAGATGCTTCAACGTCACCACCTAGTGGTACTTTACGCATGTGTACTTTAAGGATTTGCTCACGACCACGTACGTCAGGCAAGCCAACAACGACTTGACGGTCAAAACGACCAGGACGCAACAGTGCAGGGTCAAGAACATCTGGACGGTTCGTCGCAGCGATAACGATAATACCTTCGTTACCTTCGAAGCCATCCATTTCAACCAGCATTTGGTTCAACGTTTGTTCACGCTCGTCGTGACCACCACCAAGACCCGCACCACGTTGGCGACCTACGGCATCGATTTCATCAATAAAGATGATACATGGTGAAGCTTTCTTCGCTTGCTCGAACATGTCACGGACACGAGATGCACCCACACCCACGAACATTTCAACGAAGTCAGAACCCGAAATGGTAAAGAACGGTACTTTCGCTTCACCTGCAATAGCCTTAGCCAGCAAGGTTTTACCAGTACCAGGAGGGCCTACCATCAAGACGCCCGTTGGAATTTTACCACCGAGTTTCTGGAAGCGACTTGGGTCGCGCAGGTAATCAACCAGTTCTTTAACGTCTTCTTTCGCTTCGTCACAACCAGCGACATCCGCGAACGTTGTCTTGATTTGCTCTTCGCTCATCATGCGGGCTTTCGACTTACCGAAAGACATCGCACCTTTGCCACCGCCGCCTTGCATTTGACGCATGAAGAAAATCCACACACCGATAAGCAGAAGCATTGGGAACCAAGAGATGAAAATTGAAGCAAGAATGCTTGGTTCTTCAGGAGGCGTACCGCGAACCTGAACTTTAGAGTTAATAAGATCGTCTAGAAGCTTAGGATCTTGGAGAACAGGCATGTAGGTGACATAGCTCGTGCCATCACGACGTGTCACTTTCAGTTCGCGATTATCGAACTGTACATCCTGTAGTTTATCCTGTCCTATCTCTTGGACGAACGTTGTGTAGTCGACTTGACGGCCCGCGCTGTCGCCTGGTCCAAAACTCTGGAACACAGACATCAGAACAACAGCGATAACCAGCCATAAAATCAAGTTTTTTGCCATGTCACTCAAGGTGTTAGCCCCGCGGAAACTTTAGTAATAATAGTAGAGTACTACAGTTTATAACCTGTAGCCACAATGTACACCTCACGCGAGCGAGCTCGAGAGGAGTCTGGTTTACGGATTTTCACCGCTTTGAACATCTTACGCACTTCAGCCAAATACTGATCAAACCCTTCCCCTTGGAAAACTTTGACAATAAACGCGCCGTTAGGAGCAAGAACTTCTCGACACATTTCCATAGCAAGTTCAACTAAGTACATTGCTTTGGGTTGATCGGATGCCAAATTACCGCTCATATTTGGCGCCATGTCTGACATCACCACATCAACCATGTCTGGTTGAATGCGATCCAACAATGCGTTCAACACTGCTTCTTCGCGAAAATCACCTTGCAAGAAACTTACACCCGGCAAGGAATCCATTGGAAGAATGTCACACGCAATAACCTGACCGTTGTCGCCAACTTGCTCTACAGCGTATTGAGACCAACCACCAGGGGCTGCTCCCAAATCGACCACAGTCATGCCAGGTTTAAGTAGCTTGTCCTTACCTTGAATTTCATCCAATTTGAAAATTGCACGTGAACGAAATCCTTTTTTCTGGGCTTCTTGAACATATTTATCATCAAAATGCTCTTTCAACCAGCGGCCAGAACTCGCTGAGTGTTTCTTTTTACTCATGTTTTACCTAGCCCACATTTCCGGCCGTTAAATGTTAACGGACTACTTAGGGGGATATTTGTTCAGTTTGAAAGGATATGGCGGTAGAATGTCACGTTTTCAACCCCGATAAAACAACAAATCGAGTCAACATGAATCTAAGCACAAAACAAAAGCAGCATCTAAAAGGTCTGGCACACTCACTTAAACCTGTCGTTCTGATGGGTGCCAATGGCCTAACAGAAGCCGTGCTTGCTGAGATTGAAATCGCTCTCGATCACCACGAACTGATTAAAGTGAAAGTGGCCTCTGAAGACCGCGACACTAAGAACCTGATTGTAGACGCAATTGTTCGTGAAACTAAGGCAGAAAAAGTTCAAGTCATCGGTAAGGTGCTTGTTCTGTACCGCCCAAGCAAAGAGCGTAAAATCGAACTACCACGCAAATAAAAAAAGGCCGCTAAGCGGCCTTTTTTGTTTCTGCGAACGTAATAACCGCTAACATTTTTTTCGATTACACGTATTTCACGCTGTCGATTTCAAATTCTTTCACGCCACCTGGGGTGGTGATAGATACTTCGTCGCCAGCTTCTTTACCGATAAGGCCACGAGCAATAGGAGAATTGATAGAAATCAGGTGTTGTTTAATATCAGACTCGTCATCACCAACAATCTGATAAGAAAGTTCTTCGTCTGTGTTGATATCAATCAAGCCTACAGTTGAACCAAAGATAACTTTGCCATTGTTTGGCATCTTTGCAATATCGATGATTTGAGCAACAGAAAGCTTGTATTCGATATCACGAATCTGCGCTTCACAAATGCCTTGTTCTTCACGCGCTGCATGGTATTCAGCATTCTCTTTAAGATCGCCCAACTCACGAGCTTCACCGATAGCTTGAGTAATAATTGGACGACGTTTCAGCAAGCGCTCTAATTCTACACGAAGCTGCTGTTCGCCACGAACAGTCATGGGTACCTTATCCATAAACGACATTACCTCTATGTCCAAAACCTACGTTTTGGCAATAACAAAGCCACGCCCAAGCGATGGTATGAGCGCAGCAAACAAATATATATGTCCTCAGTGTAAACAAGTTATTTGTTCTGGTCACCTACCATTTATCTCGGAACAATGTCTAACGCTCTCAACACTAGATCCTTACAACAAATAACCCTCAACTAAATCGTTTTGATACACATCCCACACAACAATTCCTCGACGAATATCACACAAATAAACTGAAGATCCAGCATTTGGAAAAATGAAAAAAATAAAAAATAGTAAAAAATACAGATTGAATTGAACCTTTCATCATTGGCACAAGCAACTGTTTTAAATGGATTTAAAAACAGATGTGCACATAAAAAACGATGTTTTCTATTTGTTTTTTTATCGTTTTACTAACAGTTGCATTTCGTGAGCGGTTACAAACATGACATCGGGATGTTTGGAGATTACATCTCGAAAATCAAAATCTTATAAAGGACAATGTAATGAACAAAACGTTTATCGCACTTGCTGTAGCTGCTCTAGCTTCTACCTCTGTTTCTGCTGCTGAAGTTTTCAACGACGGTACTTCTTCTATGGCTATTGGTGGCCGCGCTGAAGCACGTGCATCTATCCAAGATGGCGACATGGCTGACAACAGCCGCGTACGTATCAACGTTCTTGGTACTACTCAGATTGCTGAAGGTACATACGGTGTTGGTTTCTTCGAACGCGAGTTCACTACTTCAAGCAAGTCTTCAGATGTATTCAACACTGATGGTGTGAAAATCGGTACTGTCTCTGGCGAGAAGAATGAAACTCGTTACGTATACGCAGGTATCGGCACTGAGTTCGGTCTAGTTACTTACGGCTTAAACGACGGTTCTCTAGGCATGATCACTGACTTCACTGATATCATGTCTTACCACGGTGCTGCAGCTAGCTCGAAAATCGACGTTGCTGACCGTACTAGCAACAACATCGCATACAAAGGCGAGTTCGGCGGTCTTACCGTTAAAGCTAACTACGTTGGTAAGAATGACGACGTTGAAAAAGGTTACTCTCTAGGTGCGGTTTACGCGATGGAGAACGGTCTTGCAATGGCTCTAGGTTACGCTGACCAAGACACCACCAACAAGTTGGCTGAAAGCCAAATCGAAGCGGCTGTTTCTTACACCATGGGCGACATCTACTTTGCTGCGCTTTACAAAGACGGCGAAAACAAAACTTCAGGTGTTAAAGAAGACCTAACTGGTTACGAATTCGCAGCGGCTTACACCATGGGCCAAACCAAATTCACCACCACTTACGGTAAAGCGGAAACTGAATCAACTGACACTGCTGATTCTATCGCAATTGACGCGACGCATTACTTCAACAGCAACTTCCGTACTTACGTGTCTTACAACTTCAATCTTCTAGATGAAACTAAAGAGATCACGAAAGCACAAACAGAAGACGAGCTAGTATTCGGTCTACGCTACGATTTCTAATCTGACTTAAGTGCTTCACTTAATTTAGAAACAAAAACGCCTACCTCCGAGTAGGCGTTTTTTGTACCATACTGAATCTTCCTACATTGCGGGAACTTCCTATGGCACGCCTCATTTCTATTCTTTTTTGTTCTCTCTTCTCCGCTACCGCCTTTTCAGTGCCACTCAATACACTTGAAGCCATGCTTCCAGCGGGAAGTCAGCTTGCCCTATCGGTTTATAACGTAAACAGTGGCCAGCAGCTTGTTGAGCGCGATGACGACATATTGCTCCCACCAGCCAGCACTCAGAAAGTGGTGACGGCGCTAGCCGCTTCTCTATATCTTCCTTCTGACTTCAGTTTCGAGACAAAAGTACTTCAATCAGGCAAAGACATAGTGTTTAAGTTTGGGGGGGATCCGACATTAAAGCGTAAGGACTTACAACTTCTTGTTAGCGCATTGAAAGCAAAAGGCATCAACCAGATACGTGGTGATGTCTGGCTCGATGGAGAGATATTTACCGGATATGAACGAGCGGTCGGTTGGCCTTGGGATATATTGGGGGTCTGCTACAGCGCACCATCATCAGCGATTTCCCTAGAGCGTAACTGCGTACAAGGCTCGATATATAGCAACAAGGGGCAACGCCAAACGCGAGTGTTTGTTCCTGAGCATCAACCGATAGAAATATCGACAAATGCGCGAGCAGTGACCAAAGCACAGCAACAAACCCAGCATTGTGATTTAGAACTCAACTACAACGACAGCAACCACTATCAGCTGAGTGGTTGTTTAGTGCATCGCTCCAATCCACTCCCTCTTAAGTTCGCAGTTCAAAACCCTCAAAAGTACGTGAGTGATGTTCTCACCAGCGAACTTAGAAAAGCGGCAATCACCTTCAAAGGCAAGGTCCGAATTGGCTCGCCAAAAGGACAAGACCGGGTTATCGCTTTGCACAAATCGGCACAGCGAGACGCTTTACTAAACACTATGCTTAAGCGCTCTGATAACTTGATTGCAGACAACATCCTCAAAACGCTTGGCCATCGCTACTTCGACCAACCCGGTTCATTTAGCAACGGCGCGGCAGCGATAAAAGCAATATTGAAGCAACAAACGAACATTGACCTCAACACCGCGGTGATTGTTGATGGCTCTGGGTTGTCTCGTAACAACCGAATGACCGCCACACAGTTAATGTCAGTGATCCAATATGTTTATTCGCAGCCTCAGTTGGGCGTCTTGGCGATGCTGCCTGTATCGGGCGTGGATGGGACATTGAAGTATCGCAGTAGTGTCCGTCATGCTCCGCTCAAAAATAAGCTGACAGCGAAAACAGGCTCTCTCTATGGGAGTTACAACCTTGCTGGGATTTTGAAAAACAACCAAGGACAAGACGTACTCGTTGTGCAATTGGTTACCAACTACCACATTCCCAAATCGGATGATCGTCCTAGCAACGTGGCCAGTCCAATCACCCAATTTGAACGAGAGCTCTACCAGGCATTACTTACATCAAGTCTAACCACGCATTAACTGTTATGAAGTAAATCGCCATCCCGCTAATATCAACTACGGATGCCAACACTGGGCTAACAAGTACAGCGGGATCAAGGCGAAACTTCGTCGCAATTAAAGGGAGCACGCCTCCAATCGTCGTCGACAAAATCACTTGAATGATCAGTGCGATCCCAATAGCCACGGCAATGTCGTCCAGCAAAAAACCGGACGGCAGCGCAGAGCTGTCACTAAAGAGCATGACCCTCGCCATGATGACGGCCGCAAGCGCAAATGCGATGACAAATGCCACGCGCACTTCTTTCCACATCACGCGAAGCCAGTGAGACGGACACACTTCGTTCATCGCCATGGCTCGCACGACCAAAGTGGCGGCTTGTGACCCCGCATTACCCCCTGCTGCTGCGACCACGGGCATATAAATCGCCAACAAGATCAGCTGACTGATCGAATCTTCGTAGTGCGAAATGATCAACCCAGAAACAACCCCGAGCAAAGCGAGTCCAATAATCCAACCGATTCGCTGTCGAACATGTGACATAACAGAGTTTGTTAAATAGTTCCCATCAGGTTCCACTTCAGAATTGATGAGCCCTAACCCAGTCGCGATTTGTCGCACTCGGATCGCGTCTCCTTTTTCAGCGAGATCATCCAATAGCTTTCTGACAATCGCCAACGGACAGCAATTCAGCACACCGATAGCTTCCGCAACAGGCATGACGGACAGCAACCGAATACGATCTTCATCGCTGTAAATCAGAAACGCGTTTTTTGCTGCTTCAATTTCATGTGCAGCGACATGATTTTGCTGGTTTTCCAGCATAGTGGCATTCATTACCGCCATAGCGAACCTCCCGATTGGCTAGTGCCAGATATGGGTTATCTGGTGAGGGTAACGACCATAGAAATACGTATTTTTTCGCATTCTGTTTCTATCAACAGAACAGCCAATAGCTCTATCGCGCTGTGATTGGTCACAATGCGTAATGAAGACCATAGGCCTCTGACGTATTTTCACTCTGAATGTAGGGGAGACGCTGGGAATAGAACAGTAGATGTCATTCCGACCGGGCGGTCGAAATGTGAAGACTCACTAACGAAATCGCCGGACTTACAGGCCTCCCAGACAACTCGGAGGATGGTCGATAACGTTCATGGTTTTCTCCAAAAGTGCCGCAGTATTGCGACGGAGCAATATTACTCTCATTTTTGCACCAATCAAGCACTCAACGATAAGTGAAAGATGAAGATTTTATGACAATACGCAGAGAGATTTGGCCTTGGAATAACACACTGTACTTGCATTCATTCAGCCAATTTCAAGCACAAAAAAGCCCGCCAATTTGGCGGGCAAGGAGGTTATCTAGGCCAGCTTCCTGCTGGCTCATTGGTTATATCTTTATTTACAAGAAAGGAATTAAGCTTTCCCGTATTTTTCTGCCACACGAGCATGCAACTCTTGTACAGAGTTCACTTTCGACAGGTCTGCCGCTGCGTGTGCCATACACGTTGCAAACGCTGCGTTTAGCGTTGTCGTGTAGTTCACTTTCTCAGCGAGTGCACCGCGACGAAGTACTTTCGAATCTTCAATCGCCTGACGGCCTTCAGTAGTGTTGATGATGTAGCTGTACTCACCATTCTTAATACGGTCAAGAATGTGAGGACGACCTTCGTGTACTTTGTTCACTAGACGTGGGTTAATACCCGCTTCACCCAGAACAACAGCAGTACCGTGCGTTGCATCCAGCTCAAAGCCAAGCTTGATAAGCTTCGCGGCAAGGTCAACAACACGTTGCTTGTCGTTATTACGAACAGACAACAGTGCGCGGCCTTTCTCGCTGTATTGCTTGCCACAGCCAAGATCTGCTTTCGCGAATGCTTCAGCAAATGTATCACCCA
This sequence comes from Enterovibrio calviensis DSM 14347, assembly GCF_000621165.1. Classification (GTDB taxonomy): domain Bacteria; phylum Pseudomonadota; class Gammaproteobacteria; order Enterobacterales; family Vibrionaceae; genus Enterovibrio; species Enterovibrio calviensis. The sequence continues at coordinate 38,987 of NZ_JHZA01000016.1, forward strand.
CACCCATCACTTCGCCCGTAGAGCGCATTTCTGGGCCCAACAGTGGGTCAACGCCCGGGAACTTGTTGAACGGTAATACCACTTCTTTCACAGAGTAATACGGAGGAATGATTTCTTGCGTGAAACCTTGTGACTCAAGCGATTGGCCAGCCATGACTCGGGCTGCAATTTTCGCAAGCGGTGCACCAGTTGCTTTCGACACAAATGGAACCGTACGAGCTGCACGCGGGTTTACCTCAATCAGGTAAACTTCGCCGTCTTTAACTGCAAACTGCGTGTTCATCAAACCGCGAACACCTAGCTCAAACGCCAGTTTTTCAACTTGGCGACGCATCTCGTCCTGAATGTCTTGGCTCAAGGTGTAAGCTGGCAATGAACATGCTGAGTCACCTGAGTGAACACCCGCTTGCTCGATGTGCTCCATGATGCCGCCAATCACAACGCGCTCGCCGTCACAGATAGCATCCACGTCTACTTCGGTCGCATCGTCTAGGAAACGGTCAAGAAGAACCGGAGATTCGTTCGAAACGCTCACTGCTTCGGTGAAGTAACGACGCAGGTCGCTTTCGTCATAAACGATTTCCATTGCACGACCACCCAATACATACGATGGGCGAACAACCAGAGGGAAGCCAATCTCTTTTGACTTCTCAATCGCTTGTTCCATGGTGGTCACAGTCGCGTTTTCTGGCGTTTTCAAACCTAAACGGTCAACCGCTGACTGGAAACGCTCACGGTCTTCTGCACGGTCAATCGCGTCAGGGCTAGTACCAATGATTGGTACACCAGCCGCTTCCAATGCACGAGCCAATTTCAGTGGCGTTTGACCACCGTATTGAACGATAACGCCTTTTGGCTTCTCAACGCGTGCAATAGCAAGCACGTCTTCCAGTGTTACTGGCTCGAAGTACAAACGGTCTGAGGTATCGTAATCGGTAGAAACCGTTTCAGGGTTACAGTTAACCATGATGGTTTCATAGCCGTCTTCACGCAGTGCTAGCGACGCGTGTACACAGCAATAGTCAAATTCAATGCCTTGACCTATACGGTTTGGACCGCCGCCAAGAACCATGATCTTGTCTTTGTCTGTTGGGTTTGACTCACACTCATCGTCGTAAGAGCTGTACATGTAAGCAGTGTCAGAAGAGAACTCGGCTGCACAGGTATCAACGCGCTTGTAAACCGGGTGGATGTCGTATTGGTCGCGAAGCTTACGAATTTCACTTTCGCTCACGCCCAGTAGCTTGCTCAGACGCGCGTCCGCGAAACCTTTTCGCTTCAGTTTGCGCAGTACGTCTTTGTTCAAACCCGCGAAGCCGTTTTCTTTCACTTCAGCTTCGATTTTGACGATGTCTTCAATCTGTACCAAGAACCAACGGTCAACATTGGTCAGCTTAAATACGCCATCAACAGACATACCAGCGCGGAAGGCATCAGCGATATACCAAATACGCTCAGCACCGGCATCTTTCAATTCGTGACGAATCTTGGTCATTGCATCTGGCTCATCCAGATCGACCATCTCATCAAAGCCTGTCGCGCCCACTTCTAGGCCACGCAGTGCTTTATGAAGCGACTCTTGCTGGTTACGACCAATCGCCATCACTTCACCTACAGATTTCATCTGCGTGGTTAAGCGGTCGTTAGCACCAACAAATTTCTCGAAGTTAAAACGAGGGATCTTAGTCACAACGTAATCGATGGTTGGTTCGAATGAGGCTGGTGTTGCACCGCCAGTAATGTCATTCATCAACTCATCAAGCGTAAAACCAACCGCAAGCTTGGCTGCTACTTTTGCAATCGGGAAGCCTGTTGCTTTTGATGCAAGCGCAGAAGAGCGAGATACGCGTGGGTTCATCTCGATGATAACCATGCGGCCATCTTTTGGGTTAATACCAAACTGTACGTTTGAGCCACCCGTTTCAACGCCGATTTCGCGCAGAACGGCTAGCGATGCATTACGCATCAGTTGGTATTCTTTGTCTGTCAGCGTTTGCGCTGGCGCAACAGTGATCGAGTCACCCGTGTGGATGCCCATTGCGTCGAAGTTTTCAATCGCACATACGATGATGCAGTTATCCGCTTTGTCGCGAACCACTTCCATCTCGTATTCTTTCCAACCAATCAGAGATTCATCAATGAGTAGCTCGTTAGTTGGAGAAAGATCCAAACCACGGCGACAGATTTCTTCAAATTCTTCTTTGTTGTAAGCGATGCCGCCACCCGTGCCACCCATGGTGAACGAAGGACGAATGATACAAGGGAAACCAACCATATCGAGAACGCCGTAAGCTTCTTCCATGGTTTTCGCCGTGTCTGCACGAGGACAGTCAAGGCCAATCGATTTCATCGCTTTGTCGAAACGTGAACGGTCTTCTGCTTTATCAATCGCATCTGCCGTTGCACCAATCATTTCTACGCCGAATTCAGCCAGAACGCCGTGCTTCTCTAGATCAAGTGCACAGTTCAATGCTGTCTGACCGCCCATCGTAGGCAGAACCGCATCAGGGCGTTCTTTTTCAATGATGTTACGAACTACGTCCCACTGGATAGGCTCGATGTAGGTCGCATCTGCCATCTCTGGGTCAGTCATGATGGTGGCTGGGTTAGAGTTCACCAAAATAACGCGGTAACCCTCTTCACGCAGCGCTTTACAAGCTTGCGCACCTGAATAGTCAAACTCACACGCCTGACCAATTACAATTGGGCCTGCGCCTAGAATAAGAATACTTTTTATGTCTGTACGTTTTGGCATTCTCTGCTACTCCGGATTACGCGCTGTGTTGCTTAATAAGTTCAATGAAGTGATCAAAAAGTGGTGCCGCATCGTGCGGACCAGGGCTCGCTTCAGGGTGCCCTTGGAAACTAAATGCTGGCTTGTCTGTGCGGTGAATACCTTGCAGAGAGCCATCAAATAGCGATACGTGAGTAGCACGTAGGTTTTCAGGAAGCGTTGTTTCGTCAGCGGCAAAGCCGTGGTTTTGCGACGTAATCATTACTACGTTGCGATCTAAATCTTTTACTGGGTGGTTAGCACCGTGGTGGCCAAACTTCATTTTTACAGTTTGAGCGCCCGATGCTAGGGCCAGAATCTGGTGACCAAGACAGATGCCGAAAACTGGCAAGCCTTTATCTAGGAACACTTTTGTTGCTTCAATCGCGTAAGTACATGGCTCAGGGTCACCAGGGCCATTCGACAGGAATACGCCGTCTGGGTTAAGCGCCAATACGTCTTCTGCAGAGGTTTGCGCAGGAACCACAGTCAAACGACAGCCGCGATCCACCAGCATGCGCAGGATGTTGCGCTTCGCACCAAAGTCATACGCGACAACATGGTATGGCAATTCGCTGTTGTCTTTTGCTTCTGGCAAGCCACCTTCAAGCGTCCAAGAACCTTGCTTCCACTCGTAAGCTTCTGCGGTGGTTACTTCTTTCGCCAAATCCATGCCTTTCAGACCAGGGAATGCTTTCGCTTGGGCAAGCGCCAACGCTTCATCAAGGTTGTCACCCGCAACGATACAGCCGTTTTGTGCGCCTTTTTCACGCAAAACACGTGTCAGCTTACGGGTGTCAATGTCAGCGATACCAACGATGTTTTGAGATTTAAGGTAATCAGAAAGTGTTTGTTGACTGCGGAAGTTTGAAGCAATGAGGGGAAGGTCGCGAATGACCAGGCCTTGCGCGTGGATCTTTGAGGATTCTTCGTCTTCGGTATTAGTACCGGTGTTGCCAATGTGAGGATAAGTGAGAGTAACAATTTGCTGAGAGTAGGAAGGGTCAGTGAGAATTTCTTGGTACCCCGTCATCGAGGTATTAAAAACAACTTCACCAACAGCGGAACCATCAGCACCAATGGACACACCGTGGAATACAGTCCCATCTTCTAGGACTAAGAGCGCAGACTTGCTCAAGACAACCTCCAAATCAATAAAAATGCAAAATAAATAGATAAATTCGCATTAAGTCATTCCATACAATTGCCAGTTCGACGTCAAGCCGAAATTTGACAAATTGCGCGCATTCTAGTGACAGGCGCGGAATGTGTCAACAGGACAGCAAAAAAAGAACATAACTTTCAGCCAACCTATATGAGTTTTAGCCTCAAGCCCATAAAAACCCCACTAACCTTAGGCTAAAGTCATAAATTCAGGTTCAAGAGGCGTCTTTTAGACAACCAAAATGAAGTCAGCCAGGGAAAACCAGCCATCGCAATACGCAACCGTTTCCCAGCGGGACTTATGTGCTTATTTAGAGGCAATATAGGGACAATCTCTCACTAACCCCCGAAAACACGGGTTAACTAGAGCTCAACATGGATGGGAATGTAGAAATGTGATGGAGGTAAAAAAGTGCAAAAACCATGCAGATGGCACGCACCAACTGCATAGTTAATCGTTTTTGATTAGAGCGCGTCTAGGTCTAACACGTCTTGCATGGTGAAGAACCCTGCATTTTTTGCATTCAGCCAGATCGCAGCACGTACTGCACCATTGGCAAATGTCATTCTGTTTGTCGCTTTGTGTGTGATTTCTACACGCTCGCCAATGTCAGCAAACATGGCGGTATGCTCACCGACGATATCGCCAGCACGAATGGTCGCAAAACCAATTTCGTCACGGGTTCGCTCGCCAGTGATGCCTTCACGCGCATAAACCGCAACATCACTCAGGTTGTTGCCCATGGCACCTGCAATGGCCTCTCCCATGCCAATCGCAGTACCTGAAGGCGCATCAACCTTGTGACGGTGATGCGCTTCAACGATCTCAATGTCGCAGTAGTCACCCATCACTTTCGCGGCCTTCTCAAGCAACTTAAAGACAAGGTTCACGCCAACGCTGTAGTTTGGTGCCATAACGATGCCGATATTCTCAGCCGCAGCGTCAATCTGCGCGCGCTGCTCATCGGTAAAGCCTGTTGTACCAATGATCAGTTTCTTTCCATGCGCTTGGCAAAGTGCCAGATTAGCTAATGTGACGACTGGCGCAGTGAAATCAATGATGACATCAAACTCATCGGCCACTTTCGCCAAATCATCGACGATAGTGACATCGCGTTTACCAATACCCGCGAGTTCACCCGCATCAGCACCGATTAGGCTCGACTCTGGACGTTCACTTGCAGCAGCCAGTATTGCGCCTTCCATTCCATCCGTGGCTTGAATTAGCTGTCGACCCATGCGGCCAGCAGCGCCCGCAATTGCAATGCGAACCATGTAAATCCCCTTTCTACTCTCGGTCAACGCCGCGTCTGCGCAGCGCCATGAAATCATTCGTTTATCACTCTACCTTTTTCAAACAGTGATGTATATCCGAGCTATGCCCCATCTGTTCTGTTCTTCTTTGGTTAAATTCACCGCGCCATAGAACGCAAAAAGGAGCCAAAGGCTCCTTTTTCGGATCACACAACCGTCGTACTCGTATTAGTGGATCTGCCGTTAGTCGATCGTTTTCACTTGAAGTTCTTTGGGTACTTCAAAGAACATGTTTTCTTCACGCCCTTTTAGCTCTTCGACCGCGGTACCGCCGTAAGCTTCAATTTGAGCAATAATTAGGTTCACCAATTCTTCTGGTGCAGATGCGCCCGCTGTAACCCCTACCTTCACCTTACTTTCAAACCATTCCGCTTTCACGTCTTCTGCGCAATCGATTAAGTAGGCTGGTGTTCCCAGTTTTTCACTCAATTCACGCAGGCGATTGGAGTTAGAACTGTTTTTCGAACCAACCACCACCATAACATCGCATTGTATTGCCAATTCACGCACCGCATCTTGGCGGTTTTGGGTGGCGTAGCAAATATCGTCTTTGCGCGGGCCTTGAATCTCTGGAAATACCTGACGCAGTCTGTCGATCACATCTGCGGTTTCATCCACTGACAAGGTCGTTTGGCTAACGTAGTGCAAGTTAGACGGATCTTTCACGTCGAGCGTGTGCACGTCATCTGGTGTCTCTACCAGGTACATGCCGCCCGTGTCGCTGGCATATTGTCCCATGGTGCCTTCCACCTCTGGGTGACCCGCGTGACCGATCAGAACCACTTCCATATTCCTGCGACTAGCGCGTGCAACTTCCATATGAACTTTTGTCACCAAAGGACAGGTAGCATCAAACACAGTCAAACTGCGCGACTTCGCTTCAGTACGAACCGCTTGTGATACGCCGTGGGCAGAGAAAATAACAATGCTGTCATCGGGCACTTCACTGAGCTCTTCAACGAATACAGCACCGCGAGACTTCAGCCCTTCCACAACAAAACGATTGTGAACCACTTCATGACGCACATAGATAGGAGGCTGATACAGTTCTAGTGCACGCTCGACAATGCTGATAGCACGGTCAACACCGGCGCAAAACCCTCTTGGGTTAGCAAGCATGATTTTCATTGGGTTGCCTTTATAACCAATTTTCTTTAATTGACGCTGACAATTTCAACGTCGAAGATAACGCGGTGTCCCGCCAATGGATGATTGAAATCTACCGTCACAGATTCACCAGCCACTTCGGTGATCACACCCGGGATTTCTTGTCCGCCCGGTCCTGCAAACGCAATAATAGTGCCTTCTTCAGCAGGCGCATCGCCCACAAACAAGGTGCGATCCATGTGCTGAACGTTGTCTGGGTTTGGCATGCCAAACGCATCATCGGGCTCTAATGTAAAACTCGCTGCTTCACCTTCATTCAAACCGATCAGACACTTTTCAAAATTCTCAGTCAAGCTGCCATCGCCCATCACCAACTTGGCAGGCTTACCTGATGTTTTCGTGCTGTCAGCGACGGAACCGTCTTCCATCTTGATCGTAAAGTGCATGATCACTTCACTGTTGGCAATAATCTGTGTCATTCAATCACATCCTTGAATTAAACGGTTGGTTCTGCCTACAAGGTCAGCACCTAAAACCCTAAAGAATAATGGGTTTTAAAACCCTAAATATAAGAAAGCGCCGTTCGCAATTGCGACCAGCGCCATCAATGTATTTTTACTCAGTAAGCACAGTGCTTACTCAGTTTCAGCGTGCGGCTTTTTTGATGCTTTGACACTGTCCAAAACAATCAACCCTGCGCCAACACAAATGGCGGCATCTGCGAGATTGAACGCTGGCCAATGGCTGTTGCCGATATAGAAATCAAGAAAGTCGACAACATAACCATGCACCAGACGATCGAACAGATTGCCAATGGCACCGCCGATCACTAATGCATACGCCACATTCAGGATTTTATTGGTGGCTGGAGTGCAGCGCATCCAATAGATAAGCATTCCCGACACGCCTAGCGCAATCGTGGCAAAGAACCATCGCTGCCAACCGCCAGCATCACTCAGAAAACTGAATGCTGCCCCGTAGTTATGAACATACAAAAGGTTAAAGAAAGGCAAAACTTCTATACGATTTGCCCAACCATACCCCATGGTATCCATCACCAGCAGTTTCGTACCAATGTCGAAAACAAATACCAGTAACGCTAACCAGAGCCAACGGATACCTGACTGTTTCGCTGCCAGATCTTTCATCCAACGTTCCTATTATCGTTCTGAAAATGCTGAACACCTTGGTTCAGCATTTTCATATTAGCGATTAAGCGAACTGACGCTCTTCGCCTTCACCGTCAATGTTGCTCACGCAACGACCACACAAGGCTTCATGCCCAGCAATCGTGCCAACATCCGGTACATGGTGCCAGCAACGCTCACATTTTTCAGCGGCAGACTTAGCAACAATCACTGACAAACCTTCAATGTCTGTCGCAACAGCAGCTTCAGGCGCTGCATCGGTCGCAACAACATCAGCTTTAGACGTCAACAACACGAAGCGCAGTTCATTGCCCATTGCTTCAAGCTTGGCAGCAAAATCAGCTTTCGCATACAGCGTCACTTCGGCTTCCAAAGAACCACCTAGTGTTTTCTCGCTACGCGCTTGCTCCAAGACTTTGTTCACGGCGCCGCGCACTTTTAGAAGCTCAGCCCAGAACGCATTGTTCAATTGCTCGTTATCGCTCAAGCCAAACAAGCCGTCGTACCACACTTCAGTGAACACGTACTTGTTGCGCTCGCCCGGCATTTCGTTCCAGATTTCATCTGCAGTGAACGACATGATAGGCGCCATCCAACGAACCAATGCTTCCACGATGTGGAACAATGCTGTTTGACAGCTGCGGTGCGCGTGACCACCTGCTTTCGCGGTGTATTGACGGTCTTTGATGATGTCTAAGTAGAATGAACCCATCTCTACTGAACAGAATTGCATCAAACGTTGTGTGACGGCGTGGAAGTTACACTCTTCGAATGCTTTCAGAATTTCTTCCTGAGCTTCAAGCGCTTTACCCACAGCCCAACGGTCTGCAACCACCATGTCTTCTGCCGCAACCATGTCAGTTTCTGGGTTGAAACCGTTCAAGTTAGCCAGCAAGAAACGCGCGGTGTTACGGATACGACGGTACGCATCAGCACTGCGGTTCAATATTTGGTCGGACACTGTCATCTCGCCAGTGTAATCCGTTGAAGCCACCCACAAACGCAGGATGTCGCCACCCAACTTGTTCATCACTTCTTGCGGAGAAACGACGTTACCGATCGACTTAGACATCTTACGGCCTTGACCATCAACGGTGAAACCGTGGGTCAACACTTGCTTGTAAGGCGCTTTGTTCTTGATGGCAACCGACGTCATTAGCGATGATTGGAACCAGCCACGGTGTTGATCCGAGCCTTCCAAGTACATATCAGCTTCGTGGCCATTAAATTCTTCGCGTTGGTTTACAACTGCATAGTGCGTTGCACCCGAGTCGAACCAAACGTCTAGGGTATCCAGCACTTTTTCGTAGCTTTCAGCGTCGTCACCAAGCAACTCAGCCGTGTCGAGATCCCACCAAGCTTGAATGCCTGATTGCTCAACTTTCTGCGCCACTTGCTCGATCAATTCAACCGTGTTCGGGTGAAGATCTGAGGTTTCTTTGTGAACGAACAGCGCAATTGGCACGCCCCAAGTACGTTGACGAGAGATACACCAATCAGGGCGACCTTCTACCATCGACTCGATACGGTTTTGACCCCACTCAGGGATCCACTGTACGTTTTTGATCTCTTCCAGTGCTTTCGCACGCAGACCCGCTTTCTCCATAGAGATAAACCACTGCGGTGTTGCACGGAAAATGATCGGTGTTTTGTGGCGCCAGCAATGCGGGTAGCTATGCTCGTACGCGTGATGATGCAACAAAGAACCGTGTTCTTTCAGCACGTCAATCACATTGTCATTTGCTTTCAACACGTGTTGACCGGCAAACAGTTCAGTATCAGGCAAGTATACGCCGTTGCTACCCACTGGGTTTGCCACTTCTAGGCCGTACTTTTGACCAACCACGAAGTCTTCTTGACCGTGGCCAGGGGCAGTGTGAACCACACCAGTACCTGATTCAGTCGTTACGTGCTCGCCACAAATAACAGGCACATCAAAGCTGTAGAACGGGTGGTTGAAGCGCAATAGCTCCAGAGCTTCACCTTGGCAGAAACCAAGATTATGGAAATGCTCGATACCTGCGCGATCCATCACTTGCTTCGCAAGCTCAGATGCCACGATCAAACGGCGAGGTGTCTCACCTTCCACTTGAACAAGCACATATTCCAGCGCATCAGAAACGGCGACTGCACGGTTTGCAGGTAGCGTCCAAGGTGTTGTGGTCCAGATAACGATAGATACGTCACCGTGACCTTCATGACCTTCCGCCAAGCCAAATTTTGCCAGTACAGCGGCTTCGTCAGTCGCACGGAACATCACATCAATAGAAGGAGAGACTTTGTTCTCGTATTCTACTTCTGCTTCAGCCAGTGCTGAACCACAATCAGTACACCAGTGAACAGGCTTAAAGCCTTTGTGAAGGTGACCGTTACCAGCGATTTTACCCAACGCACGAATGATGTTCGCTTCAGTGTTGAAATCCATCGTCAGGTATGGCTTGTCCCACTCGCCCAACACGCCAAGACGTTTAAAGTCCGCCTTTTGGCCTTCAACTTGCTTTGCTGCGTACTCACGACACTTCTGGCGGAATTCAGCCGCAGACACTTTTTTGCCCGGCTTGCCGACTTTCTTCTCAACCATCAGTTCGATCGGCAGACCATGACAGTCCCAACCAGGTACATAAGGTGCGTCAAAGTCCGACAGTGTTTTGGACTTAATAATAATGTCTTTAAGAATCTTGTTTACTGAGTGACCAATATGGATGTTGCCATTTGCATACGGAGGGCCGTCATGCAGGATGAAAGATTTCTTGCCTTTTTTCGCTTTACGGATCTCGCCGTAAAGATCTTCATCGTACCAACGCTTGAGCATTTGCGGCTCACGTTGCGCAAGATTACCTCGCATCGGAAACGCGGTTTCCGGCAGGTTTAAGGTATCTTTAAAGTCACTCATTGATTGTTCATTCCGTATGGACGTTTTCGACATTATCTTGACCAGCCAGCCACGCACGTGCTGTCTGGGCATCAAGTTCAATTTGGGCTTTTAGCTCGTCTAGCGAACCAAATTTTTTTTCATCTCGCAGCTTATGAAGAAGCTGCACTTCAACATGTCGACCATAAAGATCGCCAGCGAAGTCAAAAAGGTGCACTTCCAATTGTTGGCGTACACCGTTAACAGTCGGTCGCGTGCCTACATTGGCAACACCACCTAACAATGTGTTCTCATCAATACCGCCAACCTTAACAACATAAACACCTGACACAGGCGTAACACGTCGTTTTAAAGGAACGTTTGCGGTAGGGAATCCAATGGTACGACCCAGCTTCTTTCCGTGGGAAACTCGCCCACTAATGCTATAAGGTCGTCCTAACATCTGCTCCACGGCGTCTTGTTCGCCTCGCGCCAATTCATCACGAATCGCGGTGCTACTGACGCGCTGCTCAGAGACACAAAAGCTTTGTGTGCTCACCACATCAAAATGTGCAGATTTTGCTTCTTGTTGCAGATAAACAAAATCGCCCTGACGCTTAGCGCCAAAGCGGAAGTCGTCACCGACAACCAGAAACTTAACACCCAATTGTTCAGCCAACAAGCGATGAACAAAGTCATAGGGCGTCATGGCAGCGAATTTCGCATTAAAATTCACCACAAGCAGCCGTTCAACACCTAATTGCGCCAACTGCGTGTACTTGTCACGCAAGCGAGTCAATCTTGCCGGCGCATTCTCGGCTGCAAACAATTCTCTAGGTTGAGGTTCAAACAGCATGACGGTAGGAGGAACACCTAACTCACGCGCCTTCTTTACCACCTGAACAAGCACTTGTTGATGGCCTAAATGCACACCATCAAAGTTACCGATCGTCAGAACGCACCCTCGGTGTCTGTCTCGGATGTTATGAATGCCTCGGATCAATTCCATAATGGTAAAACTGCTTTCCCCTAAAAAAACCGACGGATTATATACTAGTTATGCGCAGCAATCAGCTTTCCGCTCGAAGTTGACGCGGCCTCACACCAGAAACAGCCAATGACACTAGGTAAGTCGCTGCACCCAAAGCAATTAAGCCGAAAAGTACATAGGTACGCTCCCAAAGTCCCATAGCAAGCCAATCCGTATTTTCTGGCATCAGCCAAAACACCACGCCGCCCATCAACGCTGCACCAACCACCAGACGCAGCGTAAAGAACAGTGTTTCACGACTCACGCGGTACACACCCTGCTTATGAAGACCTCGGTAAAGCAAGCCCGCATTCACCAACGCTGACAATGCCGTTGCCATGGCAAGACCAACATAGCCATAAAACGAGGCAAAAATAAGGTTGAATACCATATTGCTAACCATAGCAATGATGCCATAGCGAACAGGGGTTTTCGTGTCCTGCCGAGCGTAATACCCCGGAGCAAGTACTTTGATGAGCATGAAATTAAGCAAACCTGACGCATAAGCCATCAACGATAATGAGGCTGCATCCACGTCAGATGGGCTAAATTCACCACGCATGAAGAGCACCATTAGCATGGGTTTCGCCAATACCATCATGCCCACCATGGCAGGTAGGCCAAGTAAAAGCACCATCCGAATTCCCCAATCCATCGTACTGGCGAACTGACCGGAAGACTGCTCTACGTGTTTTTTCGACAAAGCTGGCAAGATGACAGTCGCAATTGCAATGCCAAACAACCCCAGAGGGAACTCTAAAAGACGGTCTGAGTAATACAACCAACTGATTGAGCCTGTCGCGAGGAAACTCGCAATAAACGTATCAAGCAGCAAGTTAATTTGGCTGACTGAGACACCAAACAGCGCAGGTATCATCAAGGTGCGGATCTTTACGACACCAGGATGGGACCAACCCCATTTAGGTTTAACCAGCATCCCTTCGCGATAAAGAAAAGGCAATTGGAACGCAAATTGGATTAAGCCACCTAAGAAAACACCAATACCTAACCCGATTTCTGGCTGCTCTAAATTTGGTGCAATCCAAATGGCGGCCGAAATCATCGCAATATTGAGAAATACCGGCGTAAAAGATGACACTGCAAACCGACCAAGCGTGTTGAGAACGGAGCCAGCCAACGCCACAAAGGAAATAAACCAAAGGTACGGGAAGGTGATCTTCAAGATCAGCGAGGCAAGTTCAAACTTATGCGCCGACGGGCCATCATTAACCCAATCGACAAACCACCCCATACCAAACATGGCGGTGATCACGGGTGATGCCACTACACCAATCACGGTAACGATCGTCACCAACACGCCCAATGTCCCTGATACGTAAGCGATTAGTTCTCGCGTCTTCGTTTTGTCGTCACTGGCCTGATATTCCGCCAGCACAGGAACAAAGGCTTGAGAAAATGCACCTTCTGCAAATAGTCGACGTAGAAAATTCGGGATTTTGTTGGCAAAGAAGAAAACATCTGCCGCTGCACCTGCGCCCATGAGGTTTGCGATAATCACATCACGCACCAAACCCATAACGCGTGACACCATCGTCATAAAACTGACAATCATCCCCGAGCGAAGCAATCGCTTTGACACCTATAACCCCTTAAAACCAAAAATAAAGTAAGATGCATCCGTCCGTTCATGCTATCACGTCTCTTTTGATTGAATTCTGGACGGTACAACAAGTTCGAAAAGACAGATAAAAGGCTTACTTCATACTAAGAATGCTGGTAGAATCTGCCGCCATATTAACCGCGATGTTCGTCACATGCCATTGCTATGGTGATGCGGCGCATTATTGCACAAATGAATTGACAACTAGGGTAAAACGGGGCATATTCCTCGGCCTTAAATTGTCACCGAATATAAGATTTGGGAGTTAGACCCTTGGCGAATATCAAATCTGCTAAGAAGCGTGCAATCCAATCTGAGAAGCGCCGTCAGCACAATGCAAGCCGTCGCTCAATGATGCGCACTTATCTGAAGAAAACCATCGCAGCTATCGCAGCTGGCGATAAAGAAGCAGCTACTAAAGCATTTGCTGAAGCACAACCTATTCTTGACCGTATGGCTACTAAAGGCCTTATTCACAAGAACAAGGCTGCTCGTCATAAAGCTAGCCTAGTTGCTCAAATCAAAGCTCTTTAATTAGCGCTTAGATTTGAACTAAAAAAACCGGCTTAGGCCGGTTTTTTTATATCTGTTTTTTCTCTTTTTCTTTTCTCTTTCTTTATGTGTTCTTTTGCCTTATTGCGCATCCTTGCAATAAAGCTGATGCAGCGTCATCATGATGGTCTGCACCTCAACACTCTTTAACGAGTAATACACGGTTTGTGCTTCTTTACGCGTTGCGACCAACCCATCTCGCCTTAGCCATGCCAAGTGTTGCGACAAAGCCGATTGACTCAATTCTAGCTTCTCACTGAGCGTTCCAACTGACATTTCACCTTCAAGTAAATAGCAAAGTATGAACAATCTGCGCTCATTCGCCATTGCTTTAAGCAATTGCACTGCTTTGGGCCCAGTTTCCTGCATTTGTTTTAATTCCATACGTACTGCCTATTTACCATACTCTAAAAGGTTGTCTATGTTGGCGTTAGCTTATCACCTTACAACAACTCAAAAATGCCTTGCGTTTAAGAATACTAATTGCATAACCAAACGCTAATGAAATAGCTTGCTAAAGTCAGCCTCACAGATACGCTTTACTGCGGGGTGTTGGATCATTCTTTCCGCAAATATTGCGTAATACTCTTCTTTAAGTTCCTCAACTTGCGCGATTTCTTGAATATCAGGCAAATCCAACACATCTGCAGAGTAAAACGTTGGGGCGACAAACATTGCCTTGTGATTGGCACCAAATGCTTTCATCAGGGCCGCATCATCAAACTCACCCAGAATGTTAGGCGTAATACCTTGGCTATCAAACCAATGCATCAACTTCCTTCCCATCGCCGTTCGACTTCCAGGAATGAGCAACTTATGCTCTTCAATTATGGCAGGAAATCTCTTTTTTGAGACGGCGCCTGAGCAAAAAAAACTCATCATGCATTCGCCAATCTTCACACTGAACAACCCAGGGCTTTGACTAGAGTCCACGGGACAATCAGACAAAATCATGTCTAATTTGTGTTGGCTTAGCTGCTCAAGTAAGAGTTCGTGTGTCGATTCAAAGCAACGCAGATGAATGCCATCATCACCTGGTACGGCCTTCAATAGGACACGACTCACGACGCTTTTTGACAAGGCATCCGCGACACCCACATCAAAGAGTTCATTGTCTCGTTGGCTGTAATTGATGATATCGAGCATTTCATAGCTAAGGCCAAACATCTTGTCAGCGTACTTGTAAACGAGCTGACCGAGTTCAGTCGGCTCAACGTTCCTGCCAGAGCGCTTCGTCAGTTTGCCTTTAAGGCGGTCTTCTAGGGCTCGAATTTGGCCCGTTACCGTCTGTGGTGTTAGAAACAACGCTTCTGCTGCTTTAGATACAGAGCCTTGCTTGCAGACCATCCAAAAATAATAAAGGTGGTTGTAATTTAAATGTGACATACGCTCTCAACAAAAAAAGGCGCCAAAACCACGGATTACGCAGTTCTGACGCCCTTTTATCAGGTTTTAATCTAGCCTTTCACTTTGTGGCATTCGACGATCCGTAAAGAACGACTAATAATCAATGCTCACTTTCTTACTATCACTCTCATCCTCAACCGCAGGTGTCTTAGGCAAGCACAGATTCAGCAAGGCATAACCTGCAAAGGCTGAAACGGTTGAGCCAATCAAAATCCCCAATCGAGAGAACGTGATGTAGCTTTGATCCACACCCACAAATGCCAGCGAAGAGATGAATATCGACATAGTGAAGCCGATACCACATAGCAGTGATACAGCGAACACTTGTTTAAAATCGACATTCTCAGGCAGCTTGGCAACGCCCGTTTTCACTGCAATCCAGCTAAACGTGAAGATACCCAGTGGTTTACCTATCAATAGGCCCAACGCGATACCTAGAGGCAACATATTGGTCAAGCTGGCCAGCGATACGCCTTCCAATGAAACGCCCGCATTCGCAAATGCAAAGAGTGGAAGGATAAGGAACGCCGCATAAGGGTGAATGGCGTGTTCCAAGGTTTTTAACGGGGATTTACCGTCTTTACCGCCACTCAATGGAATAGCAAAGCCAAGCACAACGCCTGCAAGCGTGGCGTGGACACCAGACTTCAAGACACTGAACCAAAGAATAGCTCCGACAATCAAATACCATTTTACGCCGGTAACATTCTTACTGTTCATAATGAACAGCACCGCCGTTGAAATGAAGGCAACAGTCAGTGCCGTCACAGACAGATCACTGCTGTAGAACAATGCAATGATAACAATAACGCCTAAGTCATCGATAATTGCTAGTGCGAGCAGGAAGACTTTCAATGAAAGAGGTACACGCTTACCCAATAACGCCATGACACCAAGAGCGAAAGCAATGTCTGTCGCGGCAGGAATAGCCCAACCGTTCACAGTAACTGGATCTGAATAGTTAAACGCCAAATACACCAGAGCAGGAGCTAACATACCACCCACAGCTGCGATAGCTGGGAAGATTGCTTTCTCTTTGGTGTTTAAAGCGCCTTCAATAAGTTCTCGTTTTACTTCAAGTCCAATCAGTAAGAAAAAGATAGCCATCAGACCATCGTTAATCCAATGTGCAACTGACAAACCAGCAATATAGCTATGAAGAGCGCCATCATATAATGGCTGTAATGGCGAATTCGCGATAACAATCGCCAATATAGCCGCAACGATCAGCACCAAACCACCGGCTGATTCCATCTTCATAAACTGACGAATCGCATCAGTCATTTAAAGCACTCCGTTAAATTAATTAATCCCTTATAGTCTAGTCACCAATCCTCAGTTAAGAAAAATCGGTTCTTCGGAGATTAAACATCGGAATATCCGAACTTTCCACTTAAAAATGATGCTTTTTTCGCAATATGAAAGAATCTTTTGTCACAAAACTTGTCCATGGTACCAAATATTTACGCGTAAGAAGTGCGTTTGATTGCTTTTTGAGCACTTTTTACGCATTAAAAATAATAATTTAAATCATTGTTTTATAGGTAAATAAAACCGAAAGGACACTTACCTTTACACCTCCCCTCATGCATGACGCACACAGTGACTCAAAACTGTAATATTAGTGAAATATTTCCTACCTACTATTCCGCCCAGATTAATTCATTGACACAAATCTGACATATAACTGTCTCGGAGATTTCCTTATGACATCCCAAGCTTCTACTGCTGCTCCAATTAACAGCTCTAAGAATTGGGTACGTTGGGCCAACCTGGCACTAATGCTTTATGTACTGCTTCTTGCAGTGTCCATGGTTGGTAGTGGTTTTAAATGGGCTGCCGGAGATGAAGCGAAAACCCTGTTCGAGTTCGCCTCTCATCCTGTAGCTGGTTTGATGATCGGTATCGTTGCAACTGCACTGATCCAGTCTTCAAGCACGGTTACTTCGATTATTGTTGGTTTGGTGGCTGGCGGCTTGCCAGTTGAAACTGCGATTCCTATGGTAATGGGTGCAAACATCGGCACTACCGTTACCAATACACTAGTTAGCCTTGGCCACGCTCGTTGCAAAGAAGAGTTCCGTCGCGCATTTACTTGTGCAACTGTTCACGACTTCTTCAACTTAATGGCGGTCTCTATTTTCCTACCATTGGAAATGATGTTCGGCCTACTAGACAAAATCTCTAGCTGGTTGGTTGCACCTTTGATGTTCGAAGGCAGCCTAAGCATGAAAGGCATGGATTTCATGGGCCCACTGACCAAACCTTTGGTTAACGGTTCAAAAGACCTGCTTTCTTCACTACCAGGTGACTGGGGTGGCGTTGCACTGATTGTTCTGGGTATTGCACTGATTTTTGCTTCTATCACTATGATGGGCAAACTGATGCGTAAACTGATGGTTGGTCGTGCAAAAGAGCTACTTCACAATGCTATCGGTCGTGGTCCAATCCACGGTATCGCATCAGGTACCTTGGTAACGATTCTGGTTCAGTCTTCTTCTACGACGACAAGCCTGATGGTTCCACTGGTAGGTACAAACGTATTGAAAGTACGTGATGTTTACCCGTTCACACTTGGCGCAAACATCGGTACATGTATCACTGCACTACTTGCAGCGACAGCGGTAACCGGTCCAAACGCAGTATTTGCTCTGCAAATTGCACTGGTACACCTAACGTTCAACGTCCTAGCGACACTGCTTATCTTTGGTACGCCGTTCCTACGCGAAATCCCATTGAAGTGTGCTGAGATGCTGGGTGACGCTGCAGCGAAGAACAAGCTGGCTGTTGTGGCTTACCTTGGTCTTGTATTCGTTGTGGTTCCATCTATTGTGATGCTAGCAACGCAGTAATTGCCTCGAAGATACAAAAGAACGCCCGCTTAATGCGGGCGTTTTTGTTTTTGAAGTACACCAAATACCTCAAGATGCAGGATTCAAAACCTCTCATTGCATTCAACCTGAGGAAAAAATCCGAAGTGATGGTGGGTCACTTAGAGATTGCTTTGGTATACAACCCATTCAATCAACGTAATACAAGCTTTGTGTGCCTCATTTATTGCTCCTTTCCCCAAGTACTTTCTCCTCTTTGCGTTTAAGCCCTCTATTCTTGCACTCAGCAGCCTAAAGTCATTCATTAAGGTATTTACTCACCTTGCGGTTTGTCGCTTGGATTTGGTGCTTATAGGGCTCGTTATTTGGAGGGAAGAAGAAACCCAAGCCGACTCAAGATGAAAAGTTCAAATCGATGGGTATGACAGGCGTAAAAAAACCGGGGCATGCCCGGCTTCTTATATGCTGCTTTCATTAAGTGCGATTCACACTTTAAATCGCAATTGGCGCCTTAATGCTAGGCTGCGCTTCGTAGCCTTCAATCACAAAGTCTTCCAACGTGTAATCAAAGATAGAGGCAGGCTTACGAGCAATGCTCAATGTCGGTTTGTTGCCAGGCGTACGCTTCATCTGCTCATAAACAATGTCGTCAGTGAGGTGGTTATGATAAAGATGAACATCACCAAAGGTATGCACAAAATCGCCCACCTCTAAATCACACTGCTGCGCGATCATGTGCGTGAGCAAAGCATAGCTGGCAATGTTAAACGGTACGCCAAGGAAGTAATCCGCACTGCGCTGATAAAGCTGGCAAGAGAGCTTGCCGTCAGCGACATAGAACTGGAACAAGCAATGGCATGGAGCCAGCGCCATTTTGCCTTGCTCGACATTCGCCTGAGGGCTTATGGTTTCGTCAGGCAAATCCGACGGGTTCCATGCCGTGATAATGTGGCGGCGTGAATTCGGCTTCGCTTTAATTTGCTCGATAAGGTCGGCAATTTGATCCACAGTTGAGCCATCAGGGCATGCCCAAGAGCGCCACTGTGCGCCATATACAGGGCCGAGGTCACCGTTTTCGGTTGCCCATTCATCCCAAATGCTGACGTTATTGTCTTGCAAGTATTTGATGTTGGTATCGCCGTTAAGGAACCACAGCAACTCTTGAATGATGGCACGCGTATAAAGCTTCTTGGTTGTCAGCATTGGGAAGCCTTCGCTGAGATCAAATCTTAGTTGTCTCCCAAATACAGAGCGTGTACCCACGCCCGTTCTATCACCACGATCGCTGCCGTTGTCGATGATATCCTGCATCAAATCAAGATATTGCTTCATGATTTATCCTTACTTCATCCACCCCATCAGTTAACGGGGTAGTTAATTGAAAACAACGAAAGCCGCAGAGAACACTGCGGCTTTGAATACAAAATTATGCTGAGTGGGTTGCGCTTTGTCCACGACGATAAGCCCAAACCATCATCAAGACACCGCCAATAATCATTGGGCTAGACAGAATCTGCCCCATGCTGATCCAGTCGCCAAATAACCCAAGATGCGCATCGGGTTCGCGGAAGAACTCAACGATGAAGCGGAACGTACCGTATCCAGCCAAAAACAGACCTGATATTGCACCAGCAGGGCGAGGCTGACGTGCAAACCAATTCAATATGAAGAACAACACCACGCCTTCAAGGGCAAATTCATACAACTGCGAAGGGTGACGAGCTATCGGACCGCCCGTTGGGAACACCATGCCCCAAGGCGCATCGGTCGCCCTTCCCCAAAGTTCACCATTCATGAAATTACCAAGACGTCCTGCGCCTAAACCAAATGGCACCAGCGGCGCAATGAAATCAGACACGGTAAAGAAGGTACGTTTGGTTTTACGCGCAAACCAAAACATTGCGGTGATCACACCTAGCAGACCACCGTGGAAAGACATCCCGCCCGTCCAGACTTTGAAAAGAAACAACGGGTCAGCCAAGAATGCATCAAATTGATAGAAAAGCACGTAGCCAATGCGCCCGCCGAGCACTACCCCTAAGAATCCAGCAAACAATAAGTCACTAACTTCGTCTCGCGTCCAACCGCTACCCGGTTTGTCAGCACGACGATTGGCTAACCAAAGTGCAAATGCAAAACCAGCTAAATACATTAAGCCGTACCAGCGCACTGCAAGCGGACCAATTTCAATCAAAATGGGATCTATTTGGGGAAATGTCAGAGACATAGGGTTGTCATCCTTAGCTTATAAACATACTTGCCCCAACCAAGAGCAAGAAAACAGCAAAAACACGCTTTATTGTTGGCGTCGGTAAACGAGAGGCAAGTCTCGCACCATATCGCGTTGTAAACACAGAGGTGCCTACAATACCAATCAATGCAGGTAAGTAAACATAGCCGACACTAAACCTTGGTAAGGTTTCAGTTTGCGTCAGCCCAAAAAAAATAAACCCCGTCATGCCAGATAGCGCGAGAAACACTCCACACAACGAGGCACTGCCAATCGCTCGACGCATTTCAACGCCATAGTAATTGAGGTACGGAACAGTCAGCGAGCCCCCACCAATACCAGCAAGGCTTGCTACCATACCTATTAGACCACCGCTCACGACGTTTCTTGCAGGGCCAGGCAAAGGTTTCGCAGGCTTAACACGCAAAGACAGCGCCATTTGAAGTGCCAAGCACAGCACGATGACACCAAATACTTTAGGGAGATATTCCGTGGGTAACCGGTCAGCAATCGCGCTTCCCATTAGACCACCGAGCAATACGCCCGGTAGCAGCGTTTTTACTACGGCTGGCTGCACATTACCCAAGCGATAATGCGTATAAGCAGAAGAAGCGGAAGTCATGACAATACTGGCAAGAGAAGTCGCCAACGCCATAGGCATCACTAACGATGCGGAAATACCCGCCCACGGCAACAAAACCGATAAAGCCGGTACCACCAATAAGCCACCGCCAATGCCAAGCAAACCTGCCAGCAACCCCACACAGCTTCCCAGTACAAGACATGCACCGAATAGCCACAAGGTGGCTTCAATCATGAACGTGTTCCTATTTTCCCACTCGGATGAGGCCACCCAAGTGATAGCATTCTAAAAAGTCTTCAGAGGCTTTACGAATTTCACCGGTTAAACAAAGCTTTTGCATCGCCGCCACGTGTTTTTTCAATGCCTTTGACGGAATATGACGCAAAACATATTTTATTTTAGCAACGCTACGCGTGTTCATACTTAGTTGACGGTAACCCATGCCAACCAATAACGCTGCGCCGATGGGGTCACCCGCAAATTCACCGCAAACACTCACTGGGAGCTTTAACCGCTGACTGTTCAGCAATATCTGATGCAGCACGGCAAGCACCGAGGGATGGAATGTATCATACACGTCCGCCACACGAGCATTGTTTCGATCCACCGCCAGCAGGTACTGCGTTAAATCATTCGTTCCGACAGACAAAAAGTCGATATGAGGTGCAATGGCATCAAATTGATAGAGCACAGAAGGGACTTCAACCATGATACCCAAACGCGGCTTATTAAGCGTTTTACCGTCTAACAGAGCTAACTCAGCAACTTCCGTGAAAGCGCGATCGACCAGCGTCTTCGCCTCTAACAACTCAGAAAGGCCAGATATCATGGGTAGCAGAATGGCCAAGTTATCGCGTCCAATACTGGCACGAAGCATCGCACGCACTTGGATCAGAAAAATATCGGGATGATCGAGCGTAAAGCGAATGCCACGCCAACCTAAAAATGGATTGTCTTCTTCAATCTTCAGATACGGTAATGGCTTATCACCGCCAATATCAAGCGTACGCATCACGACAGACTGTGTCGGATAGCTATCAAGAATAGAGCGGTATTGCTTCACCTGATCATCTTCGGAAGGAAAGCTTCTCTGCATCAAAAATGGCACTTCGGTACGATACAAGCCCACGCCATCGACACCGCGGTTGATGGCAATGCTAGTATCCGCGCTCAGTCCCGCATTAAGGTAGATTTCGACTCGAACCCCATCGGCCGTTTCAGTTTGCCGAGTAAATGCGCTGTCAACTTCCTGCTGTAATTCGAGTTCTTCATCACGAAGGCGCTTGTACTCTTCGAGAATAGGCTCGGACGGCTCCACCAGCACACGGCCTTTGAAGCCATCTAGAACCACGTTCTTTTGATGAATCAATTGCGGATTGAATTCAACGCCCATGACGGCAGGAATACCCAAGGCACGCGCTAAAATAGCGGCATGCGCATTCACAGCGCCTTCTTCCGCAACGACACCTGCCAAACTGTCTCTTGGAATAGCAGCAAGCATCGCCGCCGTTAATTCACGGGCAAAAAGGACGACAGGCTCGTCAAAATTCCATTGCTTGCTTTGCTGGTTTTCGAGGAAGTACAGCAATCGCTGACCCAGTTCTTTTACATCATTCGCACGCTCACGAAGATAAGGGTCTGACATGTTTTCAAAACGAATCGCGAATGCATCTATCGTCTGTTTGACCGCCCATTCAGCAAGATCGCCTTGCTGAATACACTCGTTCATCGCTTTGCGAAGGACGGGATCGTTTAACAAGTGGATAAATAGATCGAAGATCGCCAGCGTATCTTGATTGAGTTCGTTATCCAGTCGCTTTCTCAAGCGACGAAAATCAGCAACCGCCGCACCGATGGCAGTATCGAGACGATCACGTTCTAGTTGGTTATCTAAACAAGAGGCGGGTAATACCAAATCCAGCCGTGGTTGCGAGACATCACACCACGCCTTTGCAATCGCGACACCAGGAGAAGCTGCCGCGCCTTGTAACAACAATGTGCCTTTGACATTGGACGGCCACAAGCCTTGTGCTTTTGCATGAGCAAAAACAACCGCTAATTGTGCAGAAAGGGTGACGAGGAAAGATTCTTCACTTTCGTCAAATTGGCGAGAATCCCGTTGCTGGACCACCAAAATGCCAAGAACTTCCCTACGATAGATAATTGGCGTGCCGAGAAAAGCGTTGAAGAGGTCTTCACCAATGTCAGGGAAGTGTTTGAAATCACTGTGCTCGCTAGCATTGGCGAGGTTGATGGGCTCTGCACGACGGCCAACAAGACCAACAAGACCTTCGCTAAATGACAATGTCACGGGGCGAGATTGCGCATTGAGGCCTTGGGTGGCCATCAATTCATAGACTTTACGATCGTGATCAGCAATGTAGACAGAGCAACACTCCGTAGTCATCGCCGAGCAGGTTTCACTCACGAGAGTATTGAGCGCTTGCTTAACGTCACTGGATGACGCCACGTTATTTACGATATCTCGCAGTTTCGTCAGCATCGGCGCCCTCGAAGTCTTCCTTTAGTACTTAGCTGATCCTCGCTTGCTTTTATTACGTTTTACTTTTCGCTCACGAAAAGGCATCGCAATAGCGGCAAACTCTTTCATTGCGCGTCGGTAAACATCACGCTTAAACGACACCACTTGTCTTACCGGATACCAGTAGCTTACCCAACGCCAGCCATCGAACTCTGGCGTACCACTTCGCTGCATGTTCACCTTTGACTCGTCGCATTCCAGCTTCAGCAAAAACCACTTTTGCTTCTGCCCAATACACACCGGCTTTGAATCCCAACGAACCAGACGTTTTGGCAACTTATAACGCAACCAGTGGCGACTTGTCGCCAGTATCTTAACGTCTTTTTTAGAGAGTCCTACTTCCTCGTATAACTCTCTATACATGGCTTGCTCCGGTGTTTCACCGTCATCAATACCACCTTGTGGAAATTGCCAGGAATGTTGTCCATATCGACGAGCCCAGAGAACCTGACCGTGGCTGTTACATATTACAATCCCTACATTGGGACGGTAACCATCGCCATCTATCACTGGACGACCCCAAATATAAATCTCTATTAACAGTGATTTTTTCACACTATGTGCACAGTGGTAAACAAACATTGTGAATGAAACGCATTTTTTGGGGAGTTCAACCGCCTTTAGGGATAAAACAAAGGCCACCACCAAGTTATAAACAAGCCGATGAGACTAAGCGCACATTTATTCACGCTTTCTGTGGATAGATTTGTGAAGAACACCATTTAAACTGATATCAGTCATGTTGCGTGGCTTATCCCCACTCAAAATGACATTCACAAAAAACCATTTTAGATAAATAAAATCAATGAATTAAAATAAAAACAAAGAAAAAATGAGAAACCAAACCTCTGAAAAAACAGTAAAGATCTTAAAGTGTTCAAAGATCCACCAAAGTAACAGTTACTCACACCATCCGTACAATTCAACACCAATTATGGCATAAGTTCGCGTAATCAATGCATTAAAAGCACTGTATAAGCATCCATGTACTTTAAATCCAACGTATATACAACTTTGCTTGTGGATAACCTTAAAAAAGGGTGTGACTTACCTAGATCCTTAACCTAGTAAAGACAAAGACTGGTGTTTTCATCGCTGGGCTGATAGTTTTTCGCCGATTAATACTGATAGGAATACTCAATGATCCTTCCTCCCACCTCTGAGCAAGAGCTGCTTGAACGTGCTTATGCACTCGCAGGCTTTACGCTCGGCGAACTCGCGTCACAACAGGGTATTGAATGCCCCGCGGATCTTCGTCGTGAAAAAGGATGGGTGGGAATGCTGCTGGAGAGTTGCCTTGGAGCAACAGCCGGAAGTAAACCGGAACAAGACTTTCAGGATCTTGGCATCGAATTAAAATCGATCCCTATCAATCACACGGGTAAGCCATTGGAAACGACGTTTGTCTGTGTGGCGCCGTTAACAGGCGTCCATGGCTTAACATGGGAAAACAGCCATATCCGCAACAAATTATCCAAAGTGCTGTGGGTTCCTGTGGAAGGAGAGCGAGAAATACCGCTAGCTGAACGCCATGTCGGCATGCCACTGATTTGGCAACCTTCAGAAGAAGAAGAGCATCAGCTTAAATCCGATTGGGAAGAGTTGATGGAATTTATTGTGCTAGGGAAAGTGCACGAGATCTCAGCAAGGCATGGAGAATATCTGCAGCTTCGACCAAAGGCGGCAAACAGCAAAGTTAAAACCGAAGCATATGGCGCAAATGGCCAGCCGATAAAGACGCTACCAAGAGGGTTTTACCTGCGAACCCAATTCACAGGTAGGATACTCGCGCGACATTTCATGCTGTCAGACAACGAGTAGCCAAACATACGATAATATGACCACGGCATAGTAAAACTGACATGGACTACATTAAAGCGAAATTTCCATGTCTTCCTTGCAAGAGGGATCAGCAGGACCAAACTCATCATAAGGGTCAAGCAAACGCATCGTCGCCTTCTTAATGCCTAATTTCTTCAGTTTTGCACTGATCTGCTCAACATTGTCGAAGTGCATCACCTCATCCGTTTTATCGTCTCGTAGTGGCTCTAATTGATGTCGAACTTCTATCTCAACAATATATTGCGCACCACCCGCGTGAGCGACCACATAGCAATGCGGCACATTATCAGGATGAGCCTGTATCCAGTTTTTCAATTGCTTTAATTTCATCGTGCCTTCCGCATTGTTAATCAGATGTTAATACTAGTATAGATGCGTCAGCGTATGACACCCCATCTTGATGAAATTTTGGTTTATGGGTCACGGGTTTAACACAGTCGCGCATCAGCAACACACTCCATGGCATCGGGTAGGAAGATGGCTGCCTATTAAGCACTTGACGCAAAACCTTCTAATGTGGAGGATAAACTGGCTTCTCTCGACAATGAGATCACGTCATTTCATTATGCGACACGCGCTATTCAAGGAGAATGGATGCAATATCATACCCTTCCTCATACCAGCCTAGATGTGAGTAAAATATGTCTCGGCACCATGACATTTGGCCAGCAGAACTCTGAAGCCGACGCCCACGAACAGCTGTCATTGGCATTAGACCTTGGTGTGAATTTTATTGATACCGCTGAGATGTATGCCGTTCCGCCGACACCTGAAACACAAGGGCTCACTGAAAAGTACATCGGTACTTGGTTGGCAAAATCAGGCCAACGCGACAAAGTCATCATTGCGACCAAAGTCGCCGGCCCTCGCGGTGTGCCTTATATTCGTGAAGACATGTCGCTAAATCGACGCAATATTCGTCAAGCGGTAGATGACAGCCTCGCCCGCCTGCAAACAGACTATATTGACCTTTACCAAGTTCACTGGCCGCAGCGACACGTGAATAGTTTTGGGCAACTTAACTACACGCATCAAGATGAAAACTCCGGTGTTTCGATTCTTGATACCCTAGATGCCCTGTCAGAACTCGTGCGAGAAGGAAAGATCCGCTATATCGGCGTCTCCAATGAAACACCGTGGGGCGTGATGAATTATTTGCGATTGGCTGAAAAGCACAGCTTAAGCCGCATCGTCTCCATTCAAAATCCGTACAACCTGCTTAACCGAAGTTTTGAAGTCGGCCTATCCGAGATCAGTCATCACGAAGGGGTTGAGTTACTCGCCTACTCACCGATGGCGTTTGGTGTGTTAACAGGGAAATACCTCAATGGTGCTCGACCAGAAGGTGCGCGTTGCACTCGCTGGGAACGTTTTGCTCGTTACTTTACCGAGCAAGGGCAAGCTGCCACCAAAGCGTATGTTGATTTAGCCAATGAATTTTCAATCGACCCCGCACAAATGGCGCTCGCGTTTGTTAACAGTCGCTCGTTTGTCGCAAGTAACATTATTGGCGCAACAACACGCGAACAGCTTGAAACCAATATTCATTCCATTGACCTGACATTGTCCGAAGAATTACTCCAGCGTATCGACGCCATTGGCGCTAAGTATTCCAACCCCTGCCCTTAAGCTTCATGCAGTGATCATCGATAAGCATTGAGATGATGTATTGATGATCGTTAGCTAATAGGATCAAAAAAGCGCCATTACTGGCGCTTATCTTGATGAGATATCACTTCGGGCAACCCTTAGGGTTGCCCTTTGCGTTATGTCGTGGCGTTCAGCCTTAATCTTCTTCTCATCCGCACAACTTCGCGTTGCGCTTTATATTGAGGGGCAACGGTGTGACCGATAGAAAAACCGTCTTTTTCAAATCCAATGTCACGCATTAAATGATCGGATAAAGGCTGACCAACATAACGCACGCGTCGATGGTTTTTTCGCCACTGGTTTTCTTCACGCTTAAGGTCTAGGCGAACAAACATAATGGCTAGGCGTAAATACAGTGATTGGTTCATTGTGGACTCCATATGGTTTATTGGAGGCCTTGGATAATCTGCGGAGAAAACGAGGGTAGTGCTTTTTCATTCAAGCCGCAGAAATATCCGCGGCCCATTTTGCTAGGGTACGGAAATTACTGTACAGGTTTTCGCATGGTTGCGCACGAATCGGAAGCGCAAGTAACTACTGATGTAAATTTATGATTTGTCATGTTTATTGCCTCCTTAAATCCGTAACCTTGAGTAAATATCTCATTTGTAAATTCACTGTTAATTTTAATGATATGGATCAATATATCAATATGTTATTAGATATACCGATGAATTCGAAGTCATTCTCTAGTCACTCCTAACTGTTCAAACATTCATCACGTCACAACAATCAAAATGCCCAATAGTTAGTACATACCTCTGTATATGCATATTCACATCCCCATTTGGCATGTCCGACACCTTTCCCTCTCCTCGCGCAGTGAAACGTCAATGAACTTGGTGCTGGGGCGACAACTCTCGCCAATCAATCCGAAATTCGGATAGATAGTAACTTTTACCAATCCATTTATTGAGTAATATGGCGTCATCTTTTCGGAGGAATGAACAATGAGAACAACACTAGACCGTATTCGACACGCCATCGCGTTCGAAATTATTGGCCTATTATCCATCGTCAGTATCTTGTCTATGTTTGGCTTTGATGCAGCCCATACTGGCATACTAGGCATCGCGTTTTCAGTGATCGCGACAGGTTGGAACTACGTGTATAACCTGTGGTTTGACAAGGCAATGGTGAAGTGGACAGGCACTACCACGAAAACACAAAAACACCGCATATTGCATGCCGTGATATTTGAACTTGGTTTGTTATGGGTAACCTTACCTGCAATCGCATGGTGGCTGAACATTAGTTTGTACCAAGCATTCCTAATGGATATTGGTCTTGTGGCTTTCTATTTGGTTTACGCCTACGTGTATAACCTCGCTTACGACAAAGTCTTTCCTGTGAAGCCTGACATGCAGCTGGCTCAATAAGCGCGTCATTACCCAGAAAACAAAAAAACCGCCACAGAGATGGCGGTTTTTTTATTGGTGTTCATTCGCTTATTTGATGCGAACTACCCGCTAGCGAAAGCTGCGCGGTGCAGGGATCAGGCTGTGCTTGTTCAGCAAGCGATACATGGTCGCACGAGAAACACCCAGCTCCTTCGCCGCTGCAGATACTTGGCCGTTGTTGCTTTCAAGTACGGCCAGCAATGCATCACGCTCAGACTCTTCACGGATCTTACGCAGGCTCTGCTTGTAATCGCCTTGACGCGGCAGATCGAGGTGCTCAGCTTCAATCACCAAGTTATCAGCAAGCAGCACAGCACGTTTCACCTGATTGATAAGTTCACGAACGTTACCCGGCCAGCTGTAGTTAGTCAGGATCTTATTCGCTTCTTCAGAGAATGTTCTCGCCTGCGTGTTGTACTGACGAGCAAACTTCAGCAAGAAGTGCTCTGCCAAGTCAGGGATATCTGCCGCACGCTCTTTAAGCGAAGGCACAGAAATACGCAGTACGTTGAGACGATAGAAGAGATCTTCACGGAACAGACCTTCCGCAACCGCCTTCTCAAGATCCATGTGTGTCGCGGCAATGACGCGCACATCAATCTCTTTGGCATACTTGTCATCATGTGATTCAACCGTGCCATCTTGCAATAAATGCAGAAGGTTCGCTTGAAGGTTCAGCGGCAAGTCACCAATTTCATCGAGAAACAAGGTGCCTTGATGCGCTTGCTGCACTTTGCCTTCCGTGGTGCCATCACCAAACAACTCAGAAGAAATCAGTTTTTCTGGCAAGGCACTACATTTCACGGAAACAAATGGGCCTTTAGCGCGAGTAGAGGCATTATGAATTGCCATACCCACGAGTTCTTTACCTGTGCCACTTTCGCCGTGGATCAACACAGAGACATCGGTTGGCGCGACACGTCGAACTTGGTCACGCAGTTTTTTCATGATGGACGTTTTGCCCAGCAGCCCCATGTCACTATGGTCGCCCAATTGTGGCCAAACATGACGCTCTAGCTTCAACATACCCAATTGGTGACCAATAGTGCTCATCAACTGGCTATCTGGAATAGGTGAGGTAAAGTAGTCAATACAGAAGCTCACAATGAACTGGCAAATTGCATCATTGTTGAGTTGGTCTTCGCGGATAAGTGCCAACCAGCGCACTTGTTTGTTACGGTTAACGAGAGAAGCCACGCCATTGAGGCTGAAATCATCGTGGCTGATGTCCACAATACCGATACAAGGACCGATATCTTGGAGAAGAGATTGGGCAGCCCTAAGGTCGTAACAACGGTGGCAACGCCATCCCGCTTGTTCCAACGTTGCTAACCATGGTTCATAAGTTCCGCCTACTACGACGAGTGAACTTGGAACCGCCTCAGATCTGAATTGCATACCCATAACGCCTGCCTTTAGTCATCCATTAACGACATGTGTTCAAAATGTTGTGAGTCTCATTATATTTTGTAAGAAAAACTATTCTGTCTCATTGTAGATACAACATGACTCTCAAATCAGCACACATACCAAAAGAGACACTTCTGTTGTTTCAAGTTCCGACAAGCGAACAGACAAATTCAAAGGATAACTGCCTACAATTCAGCAAATTAGCCGAGAAAATCAGACAATTTTGACATCACAACATAAACGGAGATCTCTAAGAGTCTCAATTTAGAGAAAAAAGGGCTTCTCTCTAAGTTTTCTTAAATCATAGACTATGCTCCGCTTTCGTGAGGGGATCTATTGATAGAGAAAACAAAACCGTATCTCTATGAGACACGGTCTTTTAGTTAAGGCAGGGTATTCAAAAAACGAGTGGAATTAGCGAACTTCTTCCCCACTAGCAATCACGGTTTCACGAACTTTGTCTGCAAACTGCAACGCTTCTTCACGAATCGCATTTTCGTTCACAGTTAATACGTCTCGATCCTGCATCAAAACCTTACCATCCACGATGGCGTGTTTAACATTTGACGCATAGGCGGAGTACACCAATGCCGAGTAAGGGTTGTACATTGGAACCATATTTGGAGCTTGGGTATCAATCACGATGATATCTGCAAGCTTGCCCACTTCTAATGAACCAATCGTGTCTTCCATATGCAGTGCACGTGCCGCGCCAATGGTGGCCATTTCAACCACCTTAACAGGCGGCATCGCAGCGCGATCTTGATTCACCAGCTTGTGAACCTTCGCTACTTGGTTGAATTCATCAAGGGTACTCAAGGTATTGCCAGACATTGGTCCGTCCGTTCCTAACCCGATACGCAGACCGTCATCAAACATTTTCAGTGCAGGAGACACACCCTTCGCCGATTTAATATTGGCACTCATGTTATGCGCCACACCAACATCGTGCTTTTTCAACAACGCGATATCTGCGTCATCAACGTTGATCACATGCGCGCCCACTAAGTTCGGTGTCAGAGCACCAATCTCAGCCATGTATGCCACTGGTGACTTGCCACCACTACGTTCCGCGATCACTTCATTCTCACGATCAGACTCAGCCAAGTGAATCATCACTGGCACATCAAGTTCTAGCGATAGTTTGGTAATTTTCTGCAGCACTTCGGTGGTGTTGGTATACGGTGCGTGTGGCGCAAAAGCTGGGGTGATTCTAGGGTGATCTTTATATTCATTGATAAAGTTCACCGCATATTGGATCCCCGCTTCGGCATTGGCCGCATCGGCAACCGGATACTTAATCACGGTCTCGCCCAAAATGGCGCGCATGCCGATTTGGTCAACAGTTTTTGCCACTTCATCTTCGAAGTAGTACATGTCGGCATAGGTCGTTACGCCGCCTTTTAGCATTTCAACGTTACCCAACTGTGCGCCGATACGCACCATGTCGCGACTAACCAGCTTCTTCTCTAGTGGGAAGATATAGCGGTGCAGACGATCCGGCACATCGTCTCCTAACGAGCGAAACACTGTCATTGATGCGTGAGTATGCGTATTAATCAAACCCGGCATAACAATGTCACCATCGACGTCTAAGACTGTTTTTGCTTTGTAGTCTTTCGCCAATGAATCGTCGCCTACCGCAATGATCTTATTCCCATCAATGGCCACAACACCATTTTGGTAAACGGTCTTGTCTGCATTCATGGTGAGCACGGTTGCATCCGTAATAAGCAGATCGATATTTTCAACAGCGAACGCCGCAGACGACGCCAAGGTAGCAAGCGCCACACTGGCAGATAGGAGTGATTTTTTCAGCATGATTGTCTTCAATAATGGCTCAGGAATGTCGCGAGTATCATCCTCGGTGACGACGTAAACCCAAACAAAAATGTTAATTGCGTCGCAAAAAGTGTGATATTGAGCAAACGTTTGCACATTAACTTATGGGCATAAAAAAACACCGGCCGAAGCCAGTGTTTTTGGTGTCTCAGAGTTGTCTTAACGACGTCTCACAAGTCAGTCAGAATTAATCATTCTTTGGGTTTTGTGGACGCATCGCTGGGAACAAAATCACGTCACGAATCGTGTGCGTATTAGTAAACAGCATCGCCAAACGGTCGATACCGATACCTTGACCCGCCGTTGGTGGCAAGCCGTGCTCCAAGGCAGTGATGTAGTCAGCGTCGTAGAACATCGCTTCGTCATCACCCGATTCTTTCGCATCAACTTGCGCTTTAAAGCGGTTGTCTTGGTCTTCTGCGTCATTCAACTCAGAGAAACCATTCGCCACTTCACGGCCACCGATGAAGAATTCAAAACGATCGGTAAAGAATGGGTTGCTGTCGCTGCGACGTGCCAACGGAGAAATGTCTGCTGGGTAGCCGGTGATGAACGTTGGCTGAATCAATTGTGGCTCAGCGGTTTCACCAAAGATTTCTTCCAGTAGCTGACCACAGGTCCAGAACTTCTCAACGTAGATCTCCAACGATTGCGCAATAGAAACCATCAAATCACGGTTCTGAACGCCTTCGTCATCCAACGCTTGGATATCAGCATGCTCAGGATTGTAGTGCTTGATCGCTTCGAGCATTGTCATACGTGCGTACTTACCGCCGAATTCGACAGTGTGGTCGCCGTATGGCATTGCTGAGTTACCCAACACTTCGATAGCCACGGTACGCAGCATGTCTTCGGTTAGGTCGATCAGGTCATTGTAATCCGCGTACGCCATGTAGAATTCAATCATGGTGAATTCAGGGTTATGGCGTGGAGACAAACCTTCGTTACGGAAGTTACGGTTGATTTCGAATACACGCTCGAAACCACCAACAACCAAACGCTTCAGGTAAAGCTCAGGGGCGATACGCAGGTACATTTCTTGATCAAGCGCGTTGTGATGAGTGATGAATGGGCGTGCAGACGCACCACCAGGGATCACTTGCATCATCGGCGTTTCCACTTCCATGAAGTCTTTTGACTCCATATAACGGCGGATCGCTGAAATCAGCTTCGAACGCACTTTGAACGCAGTGCGAGAATCTTCGTTTACGATCAGGTCAACGTAACGCTGACGGTAACGTGTCTCTTGGTCAGTCAGACCATGGAATTTCTCTGGCAGAGGACGCAGTGCTTTGGTCAGCAATGTGTACTCTTCCATGTTCACGTAAAGGTCGCCTTTGCCTGATTTGTGCAGGGCACCTTTCACACCGATGATGTCACCGATATCAAGACCGTGGAATTTTTCTTTCAACTCGTTCTGAACGTCTTTCGCAGCATAAGCTTGAATACGGCCAGATACGTCTTGAAGCGCAAGGAATGGGCCACGCTTTGCCATAATACGGCCAGCAACGGTCACTTTGTGATCCAATGCTTCTAGCTCTTCCTTGCTCTGTTCGCCAAATTCAGCCTGAAGGTCTGCCGCTTTGTGCTCACGACGAAAATCATTCGGGTGGCCATTCGCATTGCAGGTTTGACGAATGTGGTTCAGTTTTGCACGACGCTCCGCAATTAGCTTGTTTTCGTCTTGTAACTGGTCAGTCATAGTGAACCTTTGAAATTAACGTAAAAAATTACAAACCAGATTTCAGGCTGGCTTCAATAAACTTGTCGAGATCACCGTCAAGTACCGCTTGGGTATTACGGTTTTCAATGCCAGTACGCAGGTCTTTAATACGCGAGTCATCCAGCACGTACGAGCGGATCTGGCTACCCCAACCGATGTCAGACTTCGAATCTTCATTCGCTTGCTTCTCGGCATTTTGCTTGTGCATTTCTAGCTCAAACAGTTTTGCGCGAAGCTGCTTCATCGCCTGATCTTTGTTTTTGTGCTGACTACGGTCGTTCTGGCACTGCACCACTGTGTTAGTCGGAACGTGCGTAATACGTACCGCTGATTCGGTGGTGTTTACGTGCTGACCACCCGCGCCCGAAGCACGGTAAACGTCAATACGCAGATCAGAAGGGTTAATATCGATTTCAATGTTGTCGTCAACTTCTGGGTAAATAAACGCAGAAGCAAACGAGGTGTGACGACGACCGCCTGAATCGAACGGTGATTTACGTACCAAGCGGTGAACACCGGTTTCAGTACGCAGCCAACCATAGGCATATTCGCCGCTGATTCGCACCGTCGCTGATTTCAATCCTGCCACATCACCTTCTGACACTTCGATGACTTCTGTTTTGAAGCCTTTCGAGTCAGCCCAGCGCAGGTACATACGCAACAACATAGATGTCCAGTCTTGCGCTTCAGTACCACCAGAACCAGCCTGCAGATCGATATAGCAGTCAGAACCATCGTGGTCGCCAGAGAACATACGGCGGAACTCAAGCTTAACTAGCTTGCCTTCCAGCTCTGACAGTTCTGGCTCGATTTCGTCGAACGTATCTTGGTCGCTTTCTTCAACGGCCAGTTCCAACAAATCAGTGATGTACTCGCCACCTTGGCCTAGCTGGTCAATCGTTTCGACGACCGCTTCCAATGACGCACGCTCTCGCCCAAGTGCTTGTGCACGCTCAGGTTCGTTCCATACATCAGGTTGTTCGAGTTCGGCATTAACTTCTTCTAGACGCTCTTTCTTGGCGTCATAGTCAAAGATACCCCCTAAGGACATTTGCACGTTCGGCAATGTCCGCTAGGCGGTTTTTGATAGGATTGATTTCAAACATGGTCACTTATCTAAGTTCAGAATGAGTTTTAACCGCAGAATTCTACAGAATTGCGGGCAGAATAAACAGAGTGTGATGGGGATCAAAGAAGAAAATTTAGTGAAAAAGAGTGAAAAACAAGACAACTATGAGCGGGTAGACACTTGGACGAATATGCCAATGCCTACCCGATTCGAACCGAACGTTACACTGCGATGATGTGCTCAATCATCAATTGCACGGTACGGTTACCGCGAAATTCATTAACATCAAGGCGATACGCCAACTCTACCATCTGCACCGAAGGATCAGGCCATCGACGCAAGTCGACATTAAACGCAATTCCATCCACCATTTGACCGCCAAGAACAGGCTCCAACATCATTTTGAGATGCTTGCCGCCCACCAGCTTCTGGTGCAGCAATTTAAACTTCCCGTCAAACAAAGGCTCAGGAAAACCTTGTCCCCAAGGGCCGCCTGAGCGCAGTGTTTCAGCCACATCCATACTGATCTCTGTAGGCATCAGTTCGCCATCTGATAGCAACACACCTTTGAGTTGGTCTTCACTGATAATGTTTTGCACTGCGTCATCAAACAAACGCGAAAAACGCGAATAATCCGCCTCAGCAATCGTCAGGCCTGCTGCCATCGCATGTCCGCCGAACTTCTTAATCAATCCTGGGTTTTGGGTATCAATTAAATCTAGGGTATCGCGCATGTGAAGCCCTTGAATGGAGCGCGCTGAACCTTTGATTTCGCCTTCTTCTCCCGCCGCAAACGCAATCACAGGGCGATGGAATTTGTCTTTGATGCGTGACGCAACAATACCGATCACACCCTGATGCCACTCACGCTGAAAAAGCGCAAGGCCGCTTGGTAAGCGCGTGTCTTCGCCAAACTGCAAACGCTCACAAATCGCCATGGCTTCGTCTTTCATGCCCTGCTCGATGTCTTTACGGCTTTGGTTTAGCGCATCAAGTTCGCTCGCCATTTGTCTTGCCGCAGGCAAGCTGTCAGTCAGCAGTAACTCGATGCCAAAAGACATGTCATCCAAGCGTCCCGCCGCATTAATTCGCGGGCCAAGCGCGAAGCCAAAGTCACTGGCCACAAGCGTTGCCATGTTGCGGTTTGCGACTTCAATCAACGCTTGGATGCCTGGTCGACATTTCCCGGCACGAATACGCATCAAGCCTTGATGTACCAGTATCCGGTTATTGGTATCTAGCGCGACCACATCCGCCACCGTGCCCAATGCCACCAAATCAAGCAAATCCGCCAAGTTAGGCTCTGGAATATTACGCTCCGAAAACCAATTTGTTGTGCGAAGGTGTGCGCGTAACGCGAGCATCAAATAAAACGCCACGCCGACACCAGCCAATGATTTGGACGGGAAACCGCACTCATCAAGGTTCGGGTTCACCATGGCATCCGCATCTGGCAACACGCTGCCCGGCAAGTGATGGTCAGTCACCACGACTTGAACACCTAACGCTTTAGCAGCCGCTACGCCTTCAACTGACGACACGCCGTTGTCGACGGTCATGATAACTTCAGCCCCTTTGGCGGCGGCTTGTGCAGCAACATCAGGGCTCAGGCCATAACCATCATCAAAGCGATTTGGCACCAGATAATCTACGTTGTGGCAGCCCATCATACGAAAAGCAGTCACCGACAAGGCTGAGCTGGTTGCTCCGTCGGCATCGAAATCCCCCACCACAATAATACGTCGGCCATCCGCCATGGCATTCGCAAGCAACTGAACAGCTTTTTCAATGCCATGGAGTTCGCTGAAGCTGTGCAGCCCTTTCGCACTGCGCTCTAATTCACCTTCATTGATCACGCCTCGGTTAGCATAGATACGCTGAAGCAATGGCGGGATCGAAGCCGGAAACACGGCATCGGGCGTGGCTTGACGACGTTTAATTTCAATCATGGGGACAAATACCTGTCTGTGACGGCGCATGACACCGACGGTCAATAGAATGCGGATTGAGGCAATCATTGTAGCGAGCCAAACACAAAGGGGAAGCCCTTCGTCTGGTGAGTAAGGAGAGAAAACGAAAAAAGCGCCGGCATGCCGACGCTTTTTAAAATAACGAGAGACTTAACCTTTCGCTTTTAGGGTTTCAAGCAGGCGATCAGCGGGCAAATAGCCACCTAACATGGTGCCATCTTGCAGCATAATCGCAGGCGTCCCCGTTACACCCATCGCCGAGCCAAGGGCCATGTGACGGCGAACAAGTGGTGTACATACCGCAGTCTCTTCATCAAAGTTACCGGCTTTCGCGGCATTCATTGCGCCGACTTTATCCTCTGCACACCAAATCGCACTCATTTCTTCCATGTTCGGTGAACGCTCACCTGAACGTGGGAATGCCAAATAACGAACGGTAATACCTAGATCGTTGTATTGCTGCATTTCACGGTGCAGCTTCATGCAATAGCCACAGGTGGTATCCGTGAATACGTTCACCACATACTTTTCATCTTTTGCTGGGTAAACAATGAGCTCTTTCTCAACATCCGCACCAGCAAACAGTTTTTTGTTGCGCTTAGCTTGAGCAAGCTCAGTCAGGTTAATCGATGCCGTTTCTGTGGTGTGAAACAATTGCCCATAGATAAAGTAAGAGCCATCTTTGTTGGCATACACCACGCCGCCATTGGTCACGACTTCATAGAGCCCTTCAACGGGAGAGACTTCGATGCTGTCGATATTAAGGCGGTATTGCGCCAATACATCCGCAATTGCAGCTTGATCCGCACCTTCTGCCGCGCTTGCGCCAAAAGACAACATTGCTGAAGAAAGCACCGCTGAAGAAAGCGTCACACCCGCAAGCAGTCGTTTGAAATTCATCGTATATATTTCCTACTTAATCTATGAAGACCCGTAAACACAGGCATACCAACTTTTAATACAGACCGGAAAGACAGAGAAAAAGTCCCTGAGTGTTCGAAAAAAATTCCAGTCATGCTGTTTTCAGCCAATTCGAGACGTGTGCCATTATGCCCGAGGATGGTGCTCTTGATGCAATTGTTTTAGCCTCTCGGTTGCTACAAAGGTATAGATTTGTGTGGTCGAAAGATCACTATGGCCCAGCAGCATCTGTACCACACGCAAATCTGCGCCATGGTTAAGTAGATGCGTCGCAAAAGCATGGCGCAGTACGTGCGGCGACAGCAATTCGCTGTCTATGCCAGCTAACGCAGCATAAAACTTAATACGGTGCCAAAAAGTTTGTCGCGTCATCATGCGGCCTCGGCGGCTTGGGAAAAATACATCTGACGTTTTCTCGCCTAGCAAACCTTGTCGCCCATGCGCTAAGTAACGTTCCAGCCAATCAATGGCGGACTCTCCCATCGGGACTAAACGTTCTTTCCCCCCTTTACCTATCACCCGGACGACTCCCTGTCGTAAACTGACATTTTCAGTGGTGAGGCTAATCAGCTCCGTCACACGCAGACCGGTTGCGTAGAGCAACTCCATCATGGCTTTATCACGCAGCTCCAGCATGTCTTCGACATCTGGTGCTTCTAACAAGGCATCGACTTGCTCTTCAGACAAATCTTTCGGCAAGCGTTTCGGTAGCTTAGGGCTGATCAACGTCGCGCTTGGGTCGTCTTCGCGTTGCTTTTCTCGGTAGAGGTATTGGAATAATCGACGCATTGCCGACAGCATGCGAGCGCGGCTAGTCTGCTTGAAATCTTGATCAAACAGCCAGTGCTGATAATCCTGCAACGTCGGGGTTGAGACGGTGGTCAAGGATACATTGTCTTGCTCTAACCAATGGCACAGCTTCATTAAATCATTGCGATAAGACACCAAGGTGTTTTCTGACAACCCTCGCTCCATCCACATCGCATCTAAAAACTGCTCAACCAAACTGGTATTTTGTTCCACGTTTCACTCACTTAACGACGCATTTTTTCTTTCTTCAAACTACCTCAGTTTGCTGCGAATGCAAGTACAGCGCATGTTTTGGGGACTTTCCCGCACATTTGTTCAGCAAACTAAGAACAGTAAGCCAACTCTGGGGTAGAGAAGCAGACCGCTGACAGGTAAAATCGCGCCAAGCGCAACAGCAGGAATAAGGCATGAAGATAGGATTGTTCTACGGTTCAACCACGTGTTACACCGAAATGGCAGCTGAGAAAATTCGCGACATCTTGGGCGATGACTTGGTCGATGTGCATAACATCAAAGACGTCTCTGTGAGTGACATGAATCAGTACGATCTCCTGTTACTCGGCATCTCAACGTGGGATTTCGGTGAACTGCAAGAAGACTGGGAAGCCGTATGGGAACAACTGGATGGCCTTCAACTTCAAGGCAAAGTGGCCGCATTGTTTGGGCTCGGCGATCAAGAAGGCTACGCAGAATGGTACCTCGATGCGATGGGCATGCTACGCGACCAATTGCTTCCGACCGGGCTTAACTTCGTCGGCTACTGGCCTGTTGAAGGGTATACTTTTGAAGCATCAAAAGCGCTCACTGAAGACGGCAAATACTTTGTTGGCCTCGCTTTAGATGAAGACAGCCAATACGATCTCAGTGACGAGCGCATTGCAACGTGGTGCGAGCAAGTGCTGACGGAATACCAAGCGCTCTTGTAATGAGTTGTGATGGCGGGCAATGAGCAGCGATACGCCGTGCTTTGTAGTGACACACCGCCGCCAACGTTTAGGCAGAAAAAAACCACCGCAAGCGGTGGTTTTTTATCAACAGTACCGAGCTATTAGTTCAGCTTGCCGTTCAATGGCGCTTTAGATGACTCGCTTTTTGGTGCAGGCACAAAACGCACCGCCACCATCGCAATCACTGTTGGTAATAGCCATGCCATACCGAAGTTAAACAGTGGCAGAACATTCAGTGCTGATACATCCAAACCTGCAATCTTCGCCGCATCAAACAATGCAAAGACCAAAGACACGCTCAATACCACACGGTACGCGATGGCAGGGTTAGGCATAAAGCGACGCAGGAAGGTCAACGCAATCAGCGCAATCGCAACAGGGTACAAACCAAACAGCACAGGAACAGACACTGCAATCAGTTGGTTCAATCCAACGTTCGCAACAACCGCACACGCAACAGACAAAATCACTACCCACTGACGGTAAGAGACTTTGACCAAGCTGCTGAAGTAATCCGCACACGCCGACACCAAACCGATAACGGTCGTCAAACACGCCAACACAATGATGGTCGACAGAATGATCTGACCCGCAGGGCCAAATAGCGCCATGACATAAGCAGACAAAATCGCTCCGCCGTTTGCAGCACCTGCCGCTACGCCTGTTGCTGTCGCGCCCAAGTAAAACAGAGACACGTAAACAAACGCCAAGCCAGTTGCCGCAATCACACCTGCATAAATCAGGTACTGACACGTTTTCGCTTCAGATGTAATGCCCTTCTTACGGATCACATCGACAATCAGCATGCCAAACATCAGTGCCGCGAAGGTGTCCATGGTGTTGTAGCCTTCAAGGAATCCTGTCGCAAACGCTTGGTCTACATACGCACCTTGTGCCGCAGCAACGTCACCTTGCGGGTTCACCACAACGGCAATCGCAAGTACTACCAACGCAGCAAATAGCGCAGGCGTCAGCAACTTACCAATGGTGTCTATCAATTTGCCTTGTGACAAAGAGAAGAACATCGCAATCGCAAAGAAAACCACAGAAAATAGCGACAGCTCCAATTGGCCAGCGTCGGTTAAGAAAGGCTTAAAGCCCATCTCGTATGCCACCAAGCCAGCACGAGGTGCAGCAAATGCAGGGCCAATGATGATGAAAATCAGCACCGCCATCAGTGTTGCCACCGATGTTGGAAGATCACGCGTTAAGCCTTTCCAACCGCCACCAGCGATTGCAACAGCCACGATACCAATAAGAGGCAAGCCCACAGCCGTCGTCAAAAAGCCCAACATGGCAGGGAAAGTGTTGTCACCAGCAAGAAAGCCTGCTTGCGGTGGAAAAATAATGTTGCCTGCTCCGAGGAAAAACGCAAAGGTCATAAAACCTAGCGCGAGTATGTCGCTAACCTTTAAACTCTCTTTCACTATTTACTACCTATGTGTGTTTGCAGATGTGTGTTTGCACTTACGTGTAATCAATCGGTTAGCCTTTTGGTTATTTTTACTGAGCTTTGCCGAATACACAGGATAATGACGAAGTTTCACCACACAAACAATAGGGTGGCTTAAATTGAAATATAAAACCAATAAATGACTAAATATAAGAATATAAATCCAATATAGACATAAAAAGCAAAACTATCAAAAGATATTGCCAACAAAAAACAATAACAATAAAGCAACATTATCACCTGTTTTTTAACCAATTATCGATAAATACCAGACGGAGTGAATGTGAGTAAAGGTTTCCAATTCAAGCAGTTCTCAATTGTCGACAAGGGATGCGGCATGCCTGTCAGCACCGATGGCGTCCTACTTGGGGCGTGGGCGAACGCGGGAGAACACGACACTGTGCTCGACATTGGAACGGGGACTGGGCTGTTGTCTTTGATGATGGCGCAACGATTCCCCCAATCACACATCACAGCCATCGATATTGATGAACATGCAGTAAACAGCGCTAAAGAGAATTCAGAACAATCTGCTTGGAAGCATCGCATTAATATCGTCCTTCAGGACATAATTTGTTGGCATGACGGGCCTCAATTCGACACCATCATTTGCAACCCTCCCTATTTCAATTCTGGCGAGCAAGCCTCCGATCAGCGTCGGGCAACTGCACGTCACACTGATACGCTTTCTCATGACAGCTTATTAAAAGTGATAAAAGCACACCTTTTCCCTCACGGGCAGGCACATTTGATCTTACCCTCAGTAGAAGCAGACCAATTGATCGCGAAAGCGCGTGATTATGATCTTCACTGCCAAAGACTGACATCCGTTAAGCCCACAGCGGTGAAACCTGTCAGCCGAAAATTGGTCACGCTAACCGTGGCCCAACCCGATGAGCGCCAAGAAAATATGTTAGTAATACAAGAAGATGGGGCTTACACAGCGGACTTTGTGGCGCTAACTAGAGACTTTTACCTCAAGATGTGATGATCCCACTTGAAATATTATTTTATTCCTAAGCGAGTTATTCACACTGAACGATGCATCTTGAAGATGTTTGAGTATATAATCCGCCCCTAACTTTGAGTGGAGAAAAAACGCGTGCGAACTTTTGCAGAACTAGAACTGGATCCTCAACTGCTATTAGCGCTAGATGACATTGGCTTCGAGCGACCAACAGCAATCCAGGCTGACGTGATCCCTCATGGAATGGATGGCCGTGATGTATTGGCTTCAGCGCCTACCGGGACAGGTAAAACAGCTGCATTCGTGCTGCCATTACTACAGCACCTGTTGGACTTCCCGCGCCAAGCTCCTGGTCCTGCTCGCGCATTGATCCTGACACCAACACGTGAGTTGGCGATTCAAGTTGCCGACCAAGCACGTGCATTGGCCAAACATACCGATTTGAAAATTATCACTATCACCGGTGGTATTTCGTATCAAGAACACGCAGAAATTCTGGGTAAAACACAAGACATCGTGGTGGCAACACCAGGTCGCTTGATGGAATACGTGGAAGGCGAGCGCTTTGACTGTCGCGCCATCGAAAGCTTGGTGCTGGATGAAGCAGACCGCATGCTAGACATGGGCTTTGGTCCTGCCGTTGATCGTTTATCTAATGAGTGTCGCTGGCGTAAGCAAAGTATGCTGTTCTCTGCCACGCTCGAAGGCAAAGGCATCACCGGCTTTAAAGAAACACTGCTGACTGACCCAGTCGAAGTGGAAGCTGAGCCACCTCGTCGTGAACGCAAGAAAATCACCCAGTGGTACTACCGCTGTGACGACATGAAGCACAAGTACACTTTGCTACGAGCCATTCTGGCGGACCAAGCAAACCGTGCCATCATCTTCGTCAAAACTCGTGATCGCCTTGCCGCGCTTCGTGAAGAGCTGACACGTCAAAAGATCAATTGTGCATGGATCCAAGGTGAAATGGCGCAAGCCAAACGTACCAATGCCATTGAGCGCTTCTCAAAAGGTGAAGTGAACTTCTTGCTCGCCACTGACGTTGCGGCCCGTGGTATCGACGTGCCTAACATCAGCCACGTGATTAACTTTGATTTACCACGTAAAGCTGACGTGTATTTGCACCGCATTGGTCGTACGGCTCGTGCAGGTAAAAAAGGCAGCGCGATCTCTTTGGTTGAAGCACATGACCAACCAATGATGGACCGTATCTGTCGTTACATGAACGAAGACGTTAAAGAGCGCTATGTTGAGGGCATGAAGCCTTCACATAAGAAGCCTGCATTTAAGAAGAAAAAGGTCAAAGCACCTAAGAAGGTCTTGAAGGCAAAAGCGAAGAAAGTCGCCAAAAAAGCGGCGAAAAAAACCGAAAAGAAAGCCGAAAAGAAAACCACTGAATCTTAAACGTCTGGATTTCATGTCCAAACTGCATATAAAAAGGAGGCGAAAGCCTCCTTTTTTGTATCTCCGCGTTAACTCACAGATAAATAAACCATTCTGCCAAGGAACCACAGGCTAAAGATCGGGCTCACAATCTGCAATATAAATAATACAAAATATTAACAACCAGTATCAGATTGAGATTATCCTGCCAGTTGGTGAGGAATAACCAATCCATTATATTTTTAAAGAGGGATCTTATAATGCAATATGTTGTTGATTTTTTAAACAGCATTATCTGGAGTCCAGTCCTTATTTACCTATGTTTAGGTGCAGGGCTGTTTTACTCCGTCGCGACGCGCTTCGTGCAAGTACGTCAGTTCAAAGAAATGACGCGCTTACTGTTTTCAGGAAAGAGCTCAGACAAAGGCATTTCATCATTTCAAGCGCTGGCCGTTTCTTTGTCCGGACGCGTTGGTACAGGTAACATTGCCGGTGTTGCCGCTGCCATTGGTTTTGGTGGTCCGGGTGCCGTATTCTGGATGTGGGTCGTCGCGTTCCTAGGTGCTGCAACAGCGTACACAGAATCAACATTGGCTCAGATTTATAAAGAAGATGACAACGGCGAGTTCCGTGGTGGTCCCGCTTACTATATTGAAAAAGCCATGGGTCAGAAGTGGTATGCATGGATCTTTGCCATCGCCACCATCTTCGCATGTGGTGTGCTGCTACCAGGGGTTCAATCAAACAGTATCGGCAACGCCATGGAAGCAGCGTTCGGTTCGGGCGACATGATCGAAACGGCTCTTGGCACATTTAGTGTGACCAAAATCGTGACCGGTGCGCTGATCTCTATCTTGCTGGGCTTCATCATTTTTGGCGGCGTAAAGCGCATCGCAAGCTTTACCCAAGTCGTAGTGCCTTTCATGGCGTTGGCTTACATCATCGTCGCGTTCGTTATCATCCTTCTGAACATCACTGAAATCCCAGGTATTATTGCTATGATCGTCGGTGATGCATTCACACCAATGGCAGGTTTCGGTGCCGCAATTGGTTGGGGTGTTAAGCGTGGCGTTTACTCCAATGAAGCCGGTCAAGGCACAGGCCCGCATGCTGCCGCAGCCGCAAACGTGCAGCACCCAGCGCAACAAGGCTTGGTTCAGTCGTTCTCGATTTACATCGATACCCTACTGGTTTGTTCTGCCACCGCATTTATGATTTTAATCACGGGCGCTTACAACGTTCACGGTGCGGGTGAAGCCTTCATCATTCAGAACGTGGCCGCTGAGATCGCAGCCAATGGCCCGGTATTTACGCAAATGGCCATTGAAAGTACGATGCCAGGCTGGGG
Organism: Enterovibrio calviensis DSM 14347; assembly: GCF_000621165.1. Lineage (GTDB taxonomy): Bacteria > Pseudomonadota > Gammaproteobacteria > Enterobacterales > Vibrionaceae > Enterovibrio > Enterovibrio calviensis. Next base: position 82,878 of record NZ_JHZA01000016.1, read on the forward strand.
CAAGCCGTTCATTGCTATTGCCTTGTTCTTCTTCGCCTTCACGACCATTCTGGCGTATTACTACATTGCAGAAACCAACATTGCATATATCCGTCGAACCATGAGCGTACCGGGTATGATGTTTGTGTTGAAACTGGTCCTGATGTCGGCAGTTTTCTATGGCACAGTGAAAACCGCCAACCTTGCGTGGGCAATGGGTGATGTGGGTGTGGGTTTGATGGCTTGGCTCAACATTGTTGGCCTTCTCATCATCTTCTTCCTTGGCAGGCCTGCGCTCAAAGCATTGAAAGACTACGAGCGTCAACAGAAAGAAGGCGTGGAAGAATACACCTTCGATCCCGTGAAGCTCGGTATCAAAAATGCGGACTACTGGGAGCAGCGCTTGGCTCGCAAAATACAAGAAGACAGCGCTAAAGACGTGTCAGGTAAACCTGTATCACCATCCGCTTAGCCCTAAAAATTGACATAAAAAAAGGTTAGCCTTGGCTAACCTTTTTCGTATCTGTTCACACGCAATGGTTACGCATTACTGCTCTTCGCGTTTGAACACCAATTCTTTGTCATTAGATTCTTCAGCACTGAACCAGTAACCCGCCGTATCAAAAGCCTTTAAGGCGTCGATGGAATCAATGCGGTTGTCGATGATATAGCGCGCCATCATGCCTCGCGCTTTTTTGGCAAAGAAACTAATCACTTTGTACTGACCGTTTTTACAGTCTTTAAATACTGGCGTGATGATCTGCCCATCTAGCGTCTTCGGCTTCACCGATTTGAAGTATTCATTGGAGGCGAGGTTCACCAACACCTTATCACCTTGAGCCTGAAGCGCTTGGTTCAGTGTATCGGTGATAATGTCTCCCCAGAACTGGTACAAGTTCGTACCACGCGGGTTCGCAAGGCGTGTACCCATTTCCAAACGATACGGCTGCATCAGATCCAAAGGACGCAGCAAACCATAAAGACCTGACAGCATACGCAAGTGATCTTGCGCCCAGCTAAAGTCGTCATCACTCAAGGTGTCTGCATCTAAGCCCGTGTACACATCGCCTTTAAACGCCAGGACTGCAGGGCGTGCATTGTCTTGGGTGAAGGTTGGCGACCACTCAGAGAAGCGCGCAGCGTTCAGGCCAGCAATTTTATCGCTCACCTTCATTAGGCTGGAGATATCTGCTGGCGTCAGCTTACGACATACCTCAATCAATTGTTGCGAGTGCTCGGTCAACGTCGGCTGGGTAAAGCGTTCCGTCGCCAGCGGAGATTGGTAGTCCAGTGTTTTGGCTGGAGAAACCACAATCAGCATAATGTTTTTCCCTTCAATCTTTTATTAGGGAAAGAGTACCATCCGATAAGCAAAAAGCCACGCTGTACAGCGTGGCTTTTTCCGATATCAGCGATAGATGAAACCGAAGAGATCACATCCTTTCACATCACTTATCTATTAACGGCTCTCTTCCTTCACTGTCGCAGAAGGTTTTCCCCAAATACCAGGTTCAATCTGAGTCAACATATCAGGGTGATGACGGCTATCAAACGCAGGCACTTTGCCGCGAGCGAGTTGTTGATTGTAGTCCTTGGCCAACTTCACCACGGTGCCTGAGAGCAGCAAGATGGCAATCATGTTGACGATGGCCATCAATCCCATCGACGTATCAGCCATGATCCACACCACAGGCAACTCTGCCATCGCACCAAACATCACCATGCCCAGCACGATGCAGCGGAAAATATTCAGACCCGCTTTATGGTTATGTTCCAAGAAGATCAGGTTGGTTTCAGCGTACGAGTAATTGGCAATAATCGAGGTAAATGCAAAGAAGAAAATAGCAACGGCAACAAAGGAACTGCCCCAACTGCCCACTTCGCTCGCTAACGCACGCTGCGTCAATTCAATGCCAGTGATTTCACTGCCCGGCATGTATTCGCCCGACATCAAGATAATCGCCACCGTTGCGGTACAGATGACAATGGTATCGACAAACACACCAAGCATCTGAACATAACCTTGTGATGCTGGATGAGGAGGATATGGCGTCGCACTGGCAGCCGCATTCGGCGCAGAACCCATACCGGCTTCATTAGAGAACAAGCCTCGTTTGATGCCCTGCACCATGCCTTGAGCAATCGTGTAACCCAATGCGCCCGAAGCGGCTTCTTCTAGGCCAAACGCACTGCGGAAAATCAATGCGAACACTTCAGGCACTTTTTCTAGATTGGTGAGCATGATGTAGAACGCCAACACCAGATAAAGCAACGCCATAATCGGCACAATCAATTCAGCAGTGCGCGCTATCTTGCGGATCCCACCGAAGATGACGAACGCAGACATCAACACCAAAGCAAAACCAACGTAAAGGGGGTCGAAACCAAAGGCAACGTATGCAGCTTGTGTAATGGAATTTGCTTGAACTGAGTTAAACACCAGACCAAACGCAATAATGAGCAAGATGGAAAAAACGATACCCATCCATCTCATGTCTAGCCCTTTCTCCATGTAGTAGGCTGGGCCACCACGGAAGTTCCCATCTTCATCACGGGTCTTGTAAAGCTGTGCCAATGTACTTTCAGCAAATGCAGTGGCCATACCCAAAATGGCAATCAACCACATCCAGAAAATCGCGCCAGGGCCACCCAGTGTCAGCGCGACCGCAATGCCCGCCATATTCCCCGTACCGACGCGAGCCGCTAGGCTAGTACACAATGCTTGAAAAGAAGATATCCCTTCGCTATCGGACTTTCGGCTGTTCTTCATTACTTTGAACATATGACCAAAATGACGGATCTGAATGAACCCCAAACGCAAAGTAAAAAAGATCCCACCACCGATCAGAAGATAGATCAGTACCGATCCCCAAATCAGATCGTTCAAAAAGTTAACCAGACCTACCACGCAGACCTCTCTTTACGCATAAACATTCTCGCAGTGATTAAATCTCCGTTTCGGAGCGTGCGATTTGAAACGACCAACTCACTAGAACGTGCTTGCATTGGTCTAAATTGATGAGGAGATCTTGAGTGAGAAAATCACACAAAACTCCAAGAAACGTGTCGTTTTTGTATTGATGTTGCGGATTACAATCGCAAATTGAGGCGAGATGATGAGGGTTGCCTTAACAAAAATCAATATGCATAAAGTTTTATATTCATCAGTTATCCATGATTTCACAAGCCATTGAGCAGCAAATAAATATGCATTCTATCAACATGAGCGAAACATCTGCACACCGCTGTCATCTCGGATTTTCCACTTCGCGCTCCACTGTGACTATTTTATGCGCAGTGCAAGTATATTGCTGTAATTGGGCTTTTCCTATCATCCGACTCGACGCGCACATCATGCTTTACAAGGTTTCCTGATTGTTCAACGAGGGTACGTTTTTCGACCATTACACAGCTAATAGTGATGACCATCTCATAAAAAATTCACTCATGTGTAACAAATGAGAAACACTTCAATTTTATTTTATTGAAGGTTTGATACTTAATTAGCAACCGCTAGGTAAAACGAGGTGAATTTATGGATAGCTTTGCCTTTGACAACATCTTTGAACAAGAGCGCCCACAACGCGGTGGACGAACCAAACAAGCAAAACGTAAATGGAGAGAGATTGAAGCGCTGAAAGATCGTCAGCGTCTGCGTAAAGAGCTTCAAGATATCGATATGCTAAGCGACTTTAACAGCAGTGAGTTTGAACTGTAATTGAAGATCGCCCATTTGGTTTAACCCTCCCACGCACTAAATTGTGCGCTAGACGGATGATTAAAAGGCACCCCACACGGTGCCTTTTTTGTTTTCTCACCACAGTCCAAATAACGTGCATCTAGCGATCTTACTTACATCGCCGATGCTAACGCTTTAAAGCGCACAGCAACCTGTTCACCAAACAAGGGGTCTTCCTCTTCTTCCCATTGCGATTGCAGGTAACGCCAATCCTCAGCGGTCAGCGTTTTCTCAATCGCGGGTAATACTGACCTTTCTTCTAGTTCGAGGTGGCGTCTCTGCTGTTCAACAAATTCGGTCAGTTTGTCCGCAAAGACATCTAGCGGGATAACGGCATCCATGAGGATCATCTCAACCGAGGCCGAAAATTCGGCGGTCAGAGCGGCTAAGGCTTCATGCTCTGCATCTAACTTAGCCACGCCTTCTGTATCTGCGTAGTTGGCGAGGTAATAGTGATAAATGAGGTCTTCTTTGGGGTGGTGGCATCGTTCCGCATGATCTTGTAGATACAACAAGGTATCTCGGATAAGGCCATAGTTGACGGTCTGCTCGTCCCTAATGGCTGCCAACTTGTCGGTCAGCAACCTTAACAGGCGGGTGATGTTACGGTGATCTCTATGAATGCTGGCAACTAACACAGTGACTCCCTTCTTTCATTCACGGTTGAAATTCAGTCTAACCAACCCTCGCGAACAAAAATTGAGCACAATCATGATTTGTTTGAATAATACGTATACCCAAGCAACATGAAGATGCAGGATTCAGGTTACTTGGGTATAAGCAAAGCACGATGAAAAAAGCCCGCGATCCGGTTCACGAATGCGGGCTCTTTTGCAGCTATCAGCTATCAGCTATCAGCTATCAGCTATCAAGAGAAGGTTGCCAATCAATCGGCGGTTGTCCCATCTCTTGTAGCAAGATATTGGTGGTCGAGAAGTGCTTACAGCCTAAAAACCCGCGATGCGCAGACAGCGGAGAAGGATGCGGAGCTTCAAGTACATGATGACGAGAACGATCTATGGCTCGGCCTTTCTTGCGCGCATGTGCTCCCCACAAAAGAAACACAACCCCCTCACCGTGTTGGTTAACAGCACTAATAATGCGATCAGTAAACGTTTCCCAGCCCAAATGTGAATGAGAGTGTGCATTGCCCTGCTCAACCGTCAGCACAGTATTCAGAAGCAGCACGCCTTGATCCGCCCAGCTTTTCAAATAGCCGTGATCTGGCACGCTGAAGCCTTCAATATCTTGAGCCAGCTCTTTATACATATTCACTAACGATGGCGGCGTCTTGATGCCCGGCAGCACCGAAAAACACAAGCCATGAGCTTGATTAGGACCGTGGTAGGGGTCTTGCCCTAAAATTACCACACGGACATCAGACAGCTCAGTAAACGTAAAGGCATTGAACACGTCTTCTTCGGGAGGGTAAACCACCTTTCCCAGCGCACGCGCTTCTGCCACGGCCTGCAATGTTTGTTTAAGGTAATCTTGTTCTTGTTCCTGACCGATCACGTCATCCCAAGTTACTGGCTGTGTCATGGTGTCCTCGCTATTTGTAAATGAACCTAGGCTAACTTCGCGCTGATAGGCGCGCTGGCAGCAGCCTCAAACTGGCGCAGAAGACGGATCTCATCAGCCCATCGTTCAGGTTTGATGGTTTCTAATATAAGGGGAATACCATCGAATCGAGCGTCTTGCATGATAACTTCAAAGCAAGGTAGACCAATTTCGCCCTCACCCAGCGCCTGATGACGATCCACGCGTCCACCAAGCGGCGTTTTTGAGTCATTTAAGTGCATCGCCCGTAAATAGTTAAAACCGACAATGCGCTCAAACTCTGCGAATGATTGTTCTGCTGCCGTGTGAGTACGTAAATCGTAGCCCGCAGCAAAGGCATGGCAGGTATCAATACAGACACCCACACGCGCTTTATCTTCAACCTGTTCGATAATTGACGCTAACTGCTCAAACGACCAACCCATGTTCGTTCCCTGCCCTGCGGTGTTCTCTATGACAGCAACCACGTTAGGCACGGCTTGGTGAGCTAGGTTAATCGACTCCGCAATCAACGACAAACATGCAGCTTCACTGATCTTTTTCAGATGGCTGCCAGGGTGGAAGTTAAGCAATGGTAAGCCCAACGTCTGACAACGTTCCATTTCGTCGATGAAAGCCGCTCTGGACTTCTCCAACTTATCTGCTTCTGGTGCACCTAAATTGATCAAGTAAGAGTCGTGCGGCAATACGGATTCGGGTAAGAAACCATGTTTTTGGCAATTGACTTTAAATGCCGTAACGTTTTTTGCTTCTAGCGGTTTCGCCTGCCACTGTCGTTGATTCTTAGTAAAGAGCGCAAACGCATTGGCACCGATCGCTGCTGCGTTAACAGGCGCGTTTTCAACACCGCCAGACGCAGAAACATGTGCTCCGATGTACTTCATATTTTCTCCATTCGCGAAAACCGTAACCGACAACATTTTAAGTTACTTCGAACAAGAATGTCCTCGACTGTTTTTCATGCCTGAAACGTCAACTATGTCGGTCATGGCAGTGCTTTAGACTTTATTCAGTCTTTATGTACTGCATAGCAAGCCGTGAAAAGTGTAGTAATTAAATTACAAATGTAATTTTGTGATAAATTGCCACATGTTAATTAAATGTTTAAATACATATAGTTGAGATTTTATTGATTCAGGACAAGAAATCAAAGTGTCTATTTGTGCATATTTTGATTGTATTTTGACTAAAATCAAAATAACCTTACAGATAGTAAGGTATACAAGTACCCAGCTCATCAAATGATGGAATATTAAAACCACCAAAGCCTATCAAGGGGAAAGAATATGATCACTGGTATTCAAATCACGAAAGCCGCTAACGACAACCTGCTGAATTCTATCTGGCTGCTAGACAGCGAAACTAACGAAGCACGTTGCGTTGCTGCAAAAGCAGGCTTTGACGCAGACCAAGTTATCCCAGCAGCAGATCTGGGTGAGTACGAAAGCCGCGATATCGCGATTGAAGTACCAGCGAAAATTGAAGGTGGTCAGCACCTAAACGTGAACGTACTAAAACGTGAAACGTTGGAAGATGCAGCAGCACACCCAGAGAAGTACCCACAGCTAACGATCCGCGTATCTGGTTACGCAGTGCGTTTCAACTCACTGACTGTTGAACAACAGCGTGACGTTATCGCTCGTACTTTCACTAGCTCTCTGTAATAGACTCTTCTATACAAACCGCTAGAATGAAAAAAACCGACCCAAGGGTCGGTTTTTTTTGTTGGTGCGTTTCCAGTTTTTATAGGGGGCGGCGCTTAACCTGCCACATCCATTAGGTACGCACGGATCTGAGCAAAATCTGCATCGCGTTCAACCGACAACATTTCCATGACAGCATGTTTCGCCAATGGTGCTGGTAACGGAATATCTTGCGACAAAATCTCATCAACAGACTCTTTGAACTTCGCTGGGTGCGCAGTACAAAGGAACAAGCCGTGTTCGCCGTCTTGCAGTTGCTCCTCCAACAAACGGTAAGCAATTGCGCCGTGCGGCTCACACAAGTAGCCCCCATCAAACATGGCTTTTAACGTTTCAGCGGTTTCTTCATCAGTCACAGCGCCAGATGCCAACTCGTTCAAGCCCCACCCCTTACGTTGGCAAAGCTCTTCGATACGCGGCCAGTTGTTTGGCTGACTCACGTCCATGGCATTCGACAATGTCGGAATAGTCGGTGTTGGTGTCCACTCACCTGTTTTCAGATAGCGAGGCACAGTGTCATTCACGTTGGTCGCGGCGATAAAACGCTTAATTGGCAAGCCAATCGCTTTAGCCAGCAGACCTGCCGTTAAGTTACCGAAGTTGCCGCTTGGCACAGAAATAACAAGATTTTCGCGCTGCGCTGGTGTCAGCTGAGACGCCGCTTCGAAGTAATAACAAATCTGCGCCATCAAACGGCTAATGTTGATTGAGTTAGCCGAGTTAAGGCCAATGGCTTGGCGAAGCTCTGCATCATCAAAGGCTTGTTTAACCATGGTTTGGCAATCATCAAAAGTGCCATTCACTGCAACAGTGTGAATGTTGCCACCCAAGGTACAAAAAAGCTTTTCCTGTAGTGGGCTGATTTTGCCTTTCGGGTAAAGGATAACAACGTTGATGTTTTCCATGCCGTAAAACGCATGAGCAACCGCTGCACCAGTATCACCCGATGTCGCAGTCAAAATGGTCACTTTACCGCCGTCAGACACAGCAGCCAGCGATTGCGCCATAAAGCGACCGCCAAAGTCTTTGAACGCCAGTGTTGGACCGTGGAACAGCTCCAATGCACTCACGTCGTCAGTGACTTTTTCAACTTTCGCTGGGAATTGGAATGCATTTTCGACCATAGAACGAACGGTTTCTTGCGGCAGTTCGTCACCGATAAATGCAGATAGAATGTCGGTGCTGCGAGAAACAAAATCTTTCTCTAGCAAAGCATCAACATCATCAAAAGCGGGTAATTCACTTGGGAAGAACAAACCTTGGTTACGACCAAGTCCTTGTTTTACTGCTTGACCAAACGAGACCTGCTCGTCGTTTTCCTTGATATTATAAAGCTTCATAGTTCACTTCCTGTCACTGTCGAACCGGTCACATCCAATCGACAGACGTGGACAAATCCTTCTTCATTTTGAACGTAGTTATCCTGTAGCCACTTCGCGACGCGCTCAGCAATCTCTTTATCATCTGTGATGCTGAACAACGTTGGGCCTGAGCCTGAAATGCCAGTCGCAAGCGCACCAGCATCGGTGGCATAGCGTCGGGCGTCCGCAAAACCTGGCAATAGCTTCTCTCGATACGGTTCTGCAACCACATCTTTGATCATGCTGGCAGCCAATTGCGGCTGACCAGAGTAACAGCCATGAATAAAGCCTGCCAGATGGCGGCCATGATTAATCACGTCCTGACGACGATATTGCGCGGGCAAAATCGCACGTGCTTCAGCTGTTGGGACTTTGATACCTGGGTACGCCATGACCCAGTACCACTCATCAAAGCAAGGGACTTGCTGACTGATGATGCCCATTTGCTCCACCATCAACTGCAAACCACCAAGGTAACAAGGCGCCACGTTATCGTAATGCAAGCTACCAGAAATCGCCGCTTCCATTTCACCCATCAGGGCTAGCAGCGTGGTTTCATCAAGGGCGTTATCATGAAAGCGATTCAATGCATCTAAAGCAGCAACAATAGAACACGCACTCGAACCTAAACCAGAACCAATCGGCATGTTCTTTTCTAGTGTCATGGCGATATTGCGCACAGGTTCGCCACGTTTTTCCATTTCACGGCAAAACACGATATAGCTTTGGTAGACGATATTTTCTTCTTGAACGTCTGGCAGCTTATCAACAAAGCTACCGACGCAGTTGAGGCTAAATGGCACATCGCCACCGTCAGCCACTTGCACGCGATCCCCCAGCAGTGTTCCATCAATCGGAGACACTGCTGCGCCCAAAACATCAAAGCCGACACTTACGTTACCGATTGACGCCGGCGCATAAACAACAACACTCATCATTACACCCCTAATTTCCAGCCAAGTGTACGCATCAAATCCGCGAACACACCGGCAGCGGTAACTTGAGTTCCCGCTCCATAGCCACGTAAGACAAGAGGAATTGGCTGATAGTAGCGGCTGTAGAATGCTAAGGCGTTCTCACCTTCTTTGATTTTGAACATCGGGTCATCAGCGTCTACGGCTTGTATTTTTACCGAGCATTGACCGTTGTCGATGCTACCGATGTAGCGCAGTACTTTTCCTTCCTCGCGCGCTTCTGACGCGATCTTATTGAAGTAAACGTCGGCTTCTGGCAGTTTCGCCATGAAGGCATCAACATCACCAGACTGATCAAAGCCCGGCGGCAGTGCAGGCTCTACGTCAACGTCTTCCAGTTCAAGGTTCATTCCCGCTTCACGAGCAAGAATCAATAGTTTACGAGCAACGTCCATACCGGATAGGTCATCACGAGGATCAGGTTCGGTGAAGCCACTTTCGCGCGCAACGGTTGTCGCTTCGCTAAAGCTTTGACCTTCGTCCAACTTACCGAAGATGTGAGACAGTGAGCCCGATAGGATGCCAGTGAACTTCTCAAGTTCATCACCCGCAGAGATCAAATTCTGCAAGTTCTCGATGACAGGCAAACCTGCACCTACCGTGGTGTCGTACATGAATTTACGACGTGTTCCACGCGCAGCGGTGCGAAGTTGCTGGTAGTAGGCCATGCTTGCTGTGTTGGCTTTCTTGTTCGGTGTGATCACATGGAAGCCAGCAGATAAGAAATCGGCATACTGATCAGCGATCAATTGATCCGACGTACAATCGATAAAGACAGGGTTGATGATGTGATTTTGCTCAACCAGCTTCACCATGCGTGGCAGGCTAAAGCCTTCTTCCGCTGTCGCCAGTGCATCACGCCAGTTGTTAAGATCGATGCCTTTGCTATCGAGCTTCATTTGACGGCTGTTCGCAAGACCACAAACACGAATAACAATGCCCTGTCCTGCCAGTTTGGTTTGCTGGCGCTTGACCTGCTCAACCAACTCGCCGCCTACACCACCCACACCGACAATAAACACATCAAGGTAGTGATTACTGTTGAAGAGGTTTTCGTGACAGGCTTTCACCGCTTCCGAGACGCGGTTATCAGGGATCACTGCAGAGATTGAACGCTCAGAAGACCCCTGTGCAATCGCAACGATATTGACGTTCATTTCAGCCAATGACGTAAAGAACTGAGACGCCACACCTTTCGCCGTGCGCATTGCATCACCAACCAGTGACACAATCGACACGTTGTCGACGAAATCAACAGGCTCTAGCAAGCCGTCTTTAAGCTCAAGCTCAAAGCTGTCGTGCAACGCACGCTCGGCCAATGCTTTATCGTCAGCTTCAATACAGAAGCTAATGCTGTATTCAGAAGAAGACTGGGTGATCAATACCACAGATACGCCAGCGGTAGACATTGCGCCGAATACACGGGCAGCCATACCCACCATGCCTTTCATGCCTGGCCCAGACACGTTCACCATGCTGAGGTTGCTAAGCGTGGTGATGCCTTTGATTGCCAGCTTGTCTTCACCATTATCAATACCGATCAAAGTGCCTGCCCCTTGAGGGTTTGCGGTGTTTTTGATCAAGCATGGAATGTGGAAGCGTGCGATAGGAAGAATGGTTTTCGGGTGGAGGACTTTGGCACCAAAGTAAGACAATTCCATTGCTTCTTGGTAGCTAAGCGATTTAAGCAATTTCGCGTCTGGCACTAAGCGTGGGTCACAGCTATAAACGCCATCAACGTCCGTCCAGATCTCACAACACTCAGCGCGCGCACAGGCCGCAAGAACAGCTGCAGAGTAATCAGAACCATTTCGGCCCAATGTTACTAGCTCACCTTTTTCGTTAGACGCGGTAAATCCGGGCATCAAACCAATATGCTTGGCCGGAATTGGCTCTCGCTTGAAGTTGTCTGAAGACACTTCAATATCAACCATTGCTTCTAGGTAATCGCCTTTGGCTTGCAGATAGTGCACAGGGTCAATCACGAAAGTGTTGTGGCCGCGAGCTTGCAGTAAGGCTGACATTGTCGCTATGGAGAGGCGCTCACCTTTACTGATGATGCGTGCATAGATGTTGTCCGGACACAGCCCCAAAAGCGCGATACCGTGGATGTATTGCTTGAGCTGATTCATTGAACGTTCTAGTTCAACGTATAAACCGGCTTTGTCGAAGTCTGCTTCCATCTCAGCAAGACCATCAAACAGTGCAGAGAAAATGGACTCAATAAGTGCAACTTGCTTGTCCGCTTCACCATGTTTAACGGTGTTATCAATGACATCTACCAATGCATTGGTGATTTTTGCGGGAGCGGACAGTACCGCTGACACGTCACTTTGACAGGTATTGCTTGTGATGATCTCTGCTGCGCGGCTAAATCGTTCCGCATTGGCTAGCGATGTGCCACCAAACTTTAAAACTCGCATCCTTACCTCCAACTCCTTCCTGAATCCGAAGATTCAATAACAAATAAGCGAAAAAAAAGCCCGCACATCTTTTTAGTGCGGGCTTCTTTTAAAAATTCTGTGCATGTCAGCCCGCACCTTCACCTGTGGTGATGGTAATAATGGTAATCATGTTTGTGGTGCCGACTGTATGAAGCATCGCTTCGGACCTTCCTTGCTGCTTTTTTATAACCTTTACTCAAGGGAGGGTATCAGGTCAACAAAAATTTAAGTTATCTGTCAAAAAAACGCATCAATTCGCAAGATTAAATTAACATTATTAAAAGATGAGAGAGCGCAGCATTCCGCCCCTTGACGCTTGCGATTGTTCATTGAGCACGACATAGTGAATTGAATTGAACAGAAAACCACCAATGGCAAAGGAGGGAACCATGGCAGTTGAAATGGAGGAACTGGTTGCACAAACCATATTACAAGGCTCTGACGCCATGTATGGGCGCTTTTTAGACGTCACCGCTGGCGCACAAGAAAGGTTTGAACAGCGAGACTGGAAAAGCGTGCAAAGCGCACTAAAAACCCGCATTAATTTTTACGACCATCACGTCGCACTGGTGAGTCAGCAACTAAAAACCATGCTGGATAAACAACATGCCACCCGCTCGTTCTTGATGGCCGTTAAAGAGTCGTACAGCCACCTTCTGGACGATTACCCTCGCTACGATATTGCAGAGAGCTTTTTCAACTCCGTGTACTGTCGAATGTTCGATCATCGAAATATTCGCCGCGACAAACTGTTCGTCAACAGTTCACAAGGTGGTCGAATACCCAAGTACCCGACACCACTGCTAAAACGTTACCCTTCACAACAAAGCCTTATTCAAACCGTTGAGCGCATCCTTGATGACACCCCTTTTACGCTCCCTTGGGTGAATAAGGCGCGAGATGTTCATCGTATTGTTGAGTCCCTGCAACATGGACTAGGGCCTCAGCTAACCAACGAAATTACGATAGACATGGTGCGCGAACCATTTTTCCGAAATAAAGCGGCATACTTGATCGGTCGTATTGATATGGCTAATCAAACCCGTCCTTTAGTGCTTCCGCTTTTGGTCAATTCTCATGGTGAACTGTATGTCGATGCCTGCATTACAGACTCCGATGAGGTGAGTGTGATCTTCGGTTTCGCCCGTTCGTATTTTATGGTGTACGCCCCCGCGCCCGCAGCACTTGTGGATTTTCTCAATCAACTCATGCCACACAAAACGCCGGCGCAGCTCTATACCGCTATCGGTTGTCAGAAACACGGCAAAACCGAGCTTTATCGTGAGTTCTTGCAACACATGGACAATTCCGATGATCAGTTCGTTGTCGCGCCCGGTATCAAAGGCATGGTGATGTCCGTGTTCACACTGCCCTCTTATGGCTTTGTGTTCAAAATCATCAAAGACAAGTTCGCCCCTCAAAAAGACGTGACCCATGCAGTGGTCAAAGAAAAATACCAACTGGTTAAAGAACACGATCGCGTCGGCCGAATGGCTGACACACTGGATTACCGCCACTTTATATTCCCAAGACATCGATTCAGTGATGCTTTGATTGAAGAGCTTTTAGAGGTTGCACCATCGAACATCAAACTGACCAATAAAGAGGTGCACATTCGTCATCTGTACATGGAACGACGAATGATCCCACTCAATATTTATCTGGAACAAGCTGATGACGATGAATTGCGTGAAGCAGTGCAAGAGTATGGTGATGCGATAAAACAACTCGCTGCGGCCAACATTTTCGCCGGAGATATGCTGTTCAAAAACTTCGGGGTGTCACGCCACAGCCGCGTCATTTTCTATGATTATGATGAGATTTCTTACCTCACCGAGGTGAATTTCCGCTACATTCCAGCACCTCGCTTTCCGGAAGACGAAATGGCGGCAGAACCTTGGTACAGCGTGGGCGAGTACGATGTTTTCCCTGAGGAATTTCGTACCTTCTTGTTAATTAATCCTAAGATCCGCGCCTTGTTCGACGAACTGCACTCGGATCTGTTCGATGCTGGCTATTGGCAGAGCCTACAAAACAACATTCAACAGGGTCAGTTCAACGATGTGTTCCCATACAGTGAGGTCTCTCGTTTCTCCAATCTCTAAAAATGAGAACCCAAACAAGCACTGACAGAAAAATGCCGCAATATCGGGCGCGAAAATTGCTTTATTTTTAACCACCTCGTCATGGCGGCAACCCGTTGCCATAGCGATGACAGAGGTGAGTTAGAAGTGGCGCAAATTTTATGACAGTCCAGTAACAAATGTGAGACATATGGGCTAGACTAAATTTCGCAATCAAATAAAAACGAATCAGGGAGGGTATCAATGAAACACATCTTGCTTGCCATCACCCTGCAATCAGTGGCTTTTTTTACATTCGCGCAGGGTTCGTTACCGCTGTATGAATACATAGAAGACAATAACCAAACACCATGGTTTTCGCACTCCGTGTCAACGGGTGGCCAGCATTTTGACAGTTGGACCATGAGCTCTGGTTATCATTATCCCGTCATGAAAAATATCAACGTGTACTTGGCGACGGAAATGACCACAGAGTCAAATTACAACGCCAGTGCCAAAGGTGTTCTCAGCGGGCTAGAGTTCAACTTTAGTGATGCTCTCAGCTTTGGTAGTAACGTCCAAGCCGAACGAATCAACGAAGAAACGGTGGGTAGCGTAGGGATGAGCAGCCAGTTTAGGCTCACTGATAAATTAAACCTTGAAGCCAAATTTGATTACAGCTTGAATCAGGAACCTTCAGCAACCGCTAACTATCAACTGGGTGTCGGATACCGCTTCTAATCGCAAAATCCAACACCTTGTTCATTGCTGACTACTCATGCTCACCAAATTCAATGGGGTGTTGACTCACCATCACCCCGTTCAAATCTGCGAACACATAGTCTCCTGGAGAAATAAGGACATCATGGATGCGCAGAGGAACATTCTCGTCACCAGCTCCTCGCTTCTCGGTTTTTATCGGGCACACACCCAAAGCCTTCACACCTAACGACATCTTGCTCAATGCACCCGCATCACGCACAGCCCCAAACACGACAACCCCTTCCCAACCATTTTTAACAGCCAGCTCGGCAAGTTGATCGCCCAATAGTGCTTTGTTCAAATTTCCGTGACCATCAACCACCAGCACGCACCCGTGTCCGGGCTTGCCCAATATATCTCTCACCTTGGTATTGTCTTCAAAGCACCTCAAGGTTTCTACACGCCCTGAAAATGCGGCATTTCCGCCAAAGTTTTGCCATTGAATTGGGATCCAGTGAACATCGTCTCCGTGCGCATCGCTAATGTCGGGCAATAAATCGTCCATGTCATTTTCCTCTTGTTTCGTCGATTACCCCATAAAAGTAGCAACGGTGCCATGTTGTGCCCAGTTCCCCCTTTCAAAATGAGAACCTCTTACGCGATGGCACACAAAAAAGGGAGATACAACCCACGAAAACCGTGGGAAAATAAAAATTAAAATGTTTTAAATCAATTAGTAATAGACAAAATTATTCTCTTTTCCATTATTCGAGAAAACACTCAAACCTTGCACACTTAACCGACAAAAGCCAATTACTCTCTCAGTGAAACTGTTGACCGTTTCAACGCAAAATGGTGTGATACCACCATGTTGTTACACAATTTTCACAGCTGTTGTAATATTACGAAATAGATTAAACTTACTGGTAAACTCTAGAGCGCTTTTTGACACAATATTCCATCATTTGTGACCACAGCGGCTGAGATTGACGTATATCAATAAAGATTAAAAAAAGTTGCGTTGATTTATTACTAAATATTGTTAGCACGCTGTTAAATGAATACAATCAGCCCTATCCAATGGATTTGCTAGTCAGATTGAATTGACTGGTAGCATGCAGTGCGATTAACCGTATCTGCAATCACCTTCTCTAAGGATGGCGTTTGTATCAGGAAAGTATGCTTGTTAAGCAACTTGAACACGTTTGATATACTTGTCCTGTTTGTAAATTTTCTTCATAGAGTCTGAGTACTCTGTGATTGTTAATACCAGATTCCTTAAAGAAATTAGGTAACGCCAATGCAAACCCCTCATATTCTGATTGTTGAAGACGAACACGTAACCCGTAATACGCTAAAAAGCATCTTTGAAGCAGAAGGTTACACAGTACTAGAAGCCAATGATGGCGAAGAAATGCATCAAGTTCTGTCTCACAGTCAGGTTCACTTGGTCATTATGGATATCAATCTGCCAGGCAAAAATGGTCTACTTCTTGCGCGTGAATTGCGTGAGCAAGGCGACATGGCGCTGATGTTCCTGACAGGCCGCGACAACGAAGTCGATAAAATTTTGGGTCTAGAGATCGGTGCGGATGATTACATCACCAAGCCATTTAACCCACGTGAACTGACTATCCGTGCACGTAACTTGCTAACTCGCGCAATGAGCCAAGGCGCTCTGCCAGAAGACAAGCGTTCAGTAGAAAGCTATGTATTCAATGGTTGGACACTTGATATCAACAGCCGTTCACTGGTTAGCCCAGACCAAGAGCAGTTTAAACTGCCTCGTTCTGAGTTCCGTGCCCTGCTGCATTTCTGTGAAAACCCAGGCAAAATTCAAACACGTGCTGATCTTCTTAAGAAGATGACTGGCCGTGAGCTTAAGCCGCATGACCGTACGGTTGACGTGACTATCCGTCGTATCCGTAAGCACTTTGAGTCATTTGGTGATACGCCAGAAATCATCGCTACGATTCACGGCGAAGGTTACCGTTTCTGCGGCGAGCTAGAAGATATCTAATCTTCGCTGACGCAACCGACTAATACTGAAAAGGCCTGCATTGCAGGCCTTTTTGTTGTCTGTGATTAAACGCATTGAGATTAGCGAATCAAGCTAAAAGAAAAGGGACAAAAGCGTCAGCTTTCATCCCTTCTTCATAGCTTTATAGCTTTATAGCTTTATAGCTTTATAGCTTTATAGCTTTATAGCTTTATAGCTTTATAGCTTTGTAGCTTTATAGCTTTGTAGCTTTGTAGCTTTATAGCGAAACTACAGGACTACTTGCTGTACTCGTCCAGCCACTCCTTCAATACACTCAAATCGTGCTTGTAGCCTTCTTTGATTTCATCCACCCAGTCATCAATGTTTTCCCACCATGCAGGTAGTTCGGGCGATTGCGCTTTCTGGGCGATCTTCTGAATGTGTTTCAGACCAATTGAGCCAGCCGCACCTTTTATCTTATGTGCCTCACTGGCAATGCCATCTTGGTCTTTTGCCATCATGTTACTGTCTAGTATTTTCAAGTAATCAGGCATCACCTCTTCAAACATGGCGATACTTTGATACACAGGCTCTGCGCCCACGATATCCACGTAAGAGGTCAACATATCGAGGTCAAGCAAGGTCTCAAACATGTCTGTCGCTGGCTGATGGAGACGAGGCTCAACCACCACATCGTTATCAACCTCGCTTTGCAGCGCTAAGCGCTCAATCACATCAGTAACAGCAGCAACGCTGATAGGCTTGCTAATCGCATCGTCCATGCCTTTGCGGATGTATTCCGTTTTGTCTTTGATGACATTGGCCGTCAAAGCCACTAACGGCGGCAGCGATTTACCACTCACCCTCAACACCTTTGCAATATCGAAACCTGTCATGTCTGGCAGTTGAATGTCCAACAGCAACAAATCGAATGACGCAGTAGGGAAAGTGTCTAATGCTTCTTGTCCGCTACGAGCCACTGTCACCGTGTGGCCCAAGCTCTCGAGCAAATTCAAGGCCACGGTGATGTTCAGTTCAATGTCTTCAACCAGCAAAATATGAAGCGGGCTTTGCTCTACACTCACCACTTCAGTATTCACCGCAGATTCGCAAATCGGCACAGCCAACGACACCGTAAACGTACTGCCTTCTCCCTCTTCGGTATCAACCGTGATATCACCGCCCATCAAACGGGCTAGCTTACGCGATACCGCGAGACCAATACCTGTGCCTACCGCGTGCAGATTGTCTTCGCCTTGTCGCACTTGATAATACATGGCGAAGATTTTAGAGACTTCCTCTTGAGGAATACCAATCCCACTATCTTCTATATCAAATTGCAGGAAGGCCATGTCATCTTCCACGTCACAGCTTACGGTGACATTCACGGCACCTTGCTTGGTGAATTTCACGGCATTACCGACCAAATTCCATAGAATTTGACGGAGGCGAGTGGCATCCACTTTGACCGACGCTGGCAGCGAGGTCAGCCTATCAAGGCTAAAACGTAGTCCTTTTTGTTCAGCCATCAGCGCACTGATGTTATCGATCTCAGAGACAAAATCGGGTAAATCAACCGGCTCCGGCATCAATGCCAAACGACTGCGATCCGATTTATCCAAGTCGATAATGTCGTTAAAGATATTGCCTAAGGTGATCGCGCTTACGTGAATGGTTCGCAGGTAACCCAATTGTTCGTCAGAGAGCTTGGTGTCTAACAACATTCGACTTAGGCCAACGATGCCGTTCAACGGAGTACGCAGCTCATGGCTGATGGTGGAGATAAATGCAGTCTTGTCCTGACTGGCTTTCTCTAGGGCATCTTGATAACGCTTACGCTCGGTAATTTCTCGGCCAAAACCGACGAGACCAAGGCGGCGTCCATCACGTGCGTAAAACGGGAGTTTACGCAACTCAAAGTAGGCTTTGCGGCCATCCTTGTACTCAAGCCATTGCTCATAAGTCAGTGAAACGCGGTTATCAAACACTTGCTGATCGGTTTCAACGACCTTACTGGCAACATCTTCGCTGTAAACATCCCAAGGAGTTAGTCCCACCAAATCCGTTTCTTTCTTACCTGTCAGTTCTTCCATGGCTTTGTTGCAGCCGGAGAACTGACCTTTTTCATTGCGGTAATAAATCAAGTCAGGAGAGGCATCAATGAAGGATCGAAGAAGTGCGGATTGTTCTGCCAGTTCAACCTGCGCTTTTTCGCGCTGGTACACTTCGTTTTCAAGATCGAGCATCGCTTCTTCACGCGCTTCTTCAGCACGTTTTCGCTCTTCAATTTCGAGGTTTAGCTGGGTGATGTTATCCGTTAGTTGGCGATTGAGTTCCATGTCGCGAGCGCGCATTTCTTCAAGCTTGGCCACCAGCTTGGTGAGACGTTGGCGAGACTCTTCTAACTGGTCAACAACAACGGAGAGAAAGTACACCGCCCAAGGGGTAATGAGTAGGCCAAAGAACACAGAGCGAACTATATCGCTGTCATGAACGGTGCCGCTAAGAAATAAGGTGATACCCACTTGCACCACGACAGCCAGTGCCACCAATGCGAGTGCCAACAACATGCTGAAGCGAACAATGCCGAGTTTGACAAGTAAATCGACATAATATTGCGCTAAGAGCTTTATCTGCTTCATTGAACTTCCTGATCAACGTGAATTGCAGCCATGATAGCCTTGAGCGTTGGGAAGAAAAAGAAAAAGACGCGCAGAGCGACCAAGGACGTTAGCTGCACACGATTGGGAGAATACTACGATATTTCTGCGTTGGTCTCGGCATTCGACGCTATCTGATCACGTCCAGCATTTTTGGCTTGATACAGCGCCCGGTCAGCCATTGAAACCAAATCACCATAATCTTGCCCTGCGGCAGGATGCAAAGTCGCGATACCTTGACTCAACGTGATGTGCTTGGACACTTGGGAGAATTCATGTGGGATGCTCGCAAGAGAAAGCTCGTAAGCAATGTTGTCTGCCACTACACGGGCCCCCTCTTCCGACGTGCTCGGGAGCAAAATCGCAAATTCTTCGCCACCATAACGTGCAACCGCATCTAACGGACGACGAATCACGTGTTGAAACACCTCAGCAACGCGTCGCAATGCGGTGTCACCTTGTTGGTGACCATAGTTATCATTGTAGGGTTTGAAGTAGTCAATATCACAGAGGATCAAAGACAGCGGCTCTTGTTCACGAATATGAGAATGCCACATCTTCACTAGCTGCTCGTCAAAACTGCGTCGGTTGGCCACCTTGGTCAATCCGTCCATGAAACTCAGTTCTTCAAGTTCCATGATCGCATCAGCCAGTTCTTGCTGAGTGGCTTTACGCTCAGTCACATCTCGTGCAATAACCAATACACCGATGGTGTCGTCAGTCGGGTCGCAGAATTGGGTTTTGGTCAGCTCATACCAAACCTGAGAACCATCACGCTTCATCACCAAATCTTCGTACTTAACGGTATTACCTTGCTCAATCACTGGTACGTCAATACGTTGATGCTGAGTGAGAACTTCTGGGTCCATCACATCGACTGCATGCTCTCCTTCGAGATTATCATGCGTCGCGCCCATGGCTTCGGCAAACGCGGCATTGCCCCCTAGGAACTCATAGTCTTTGTTGTAAATACCAATAGGATCGACACTGGCTTTGAAGATAGAAGCCAAGACGTTAGAGTGCTTTTTGAGCTGCTGCTCCACTTCCTGCCTCGCTTCAATTTCTTGCTCCATGACTTGTCGCATCATGTGCCAGTTCGTCACGTCATGGCTGATACTCAAGGTGCCATAGATACGATGATAGTCGTCTCGCAAGACAGTCTGGCTGGTTTCAAGCAAACAACTGTCGCCATTAGGGTTAGTCGTCCAACTTTGTTGCGTTCGGCGGCCTTCGACTTCGCGGTGTGAATGAAGGAGTACACCTTCTTTTTCTCTTCCTTCCCAGAACTGATCAAATGCCACATTGGAGCCAACAATTTTGCCGTCCCTGTCCTGAAAACAGACCAACTCAGCAAGCGAGTTAATAACACTGCGGAAAATTTGATTATCGTTCTCAACAAACGGCTCGCTATAAATAGAGTCAGACTCTGGCTCCAACGAAACAATCCATGACCTTTGTCCATTGCACCAAACAGGAAGCGCGGAAAAACGCGCATAGCGCCGAACTCGAGTGTCCGACGACGAACGAAAATCGGGAGTAATCTCAATAAATGGGTTTGGCCAGCGTCGGTTAGCAAGTAAGGCATCGATTGACTGGCGTTCGCGTTCACCTCGAATGCGATAGTTACTGTTCTCATGCGCAATATTGAACAGGCGAACGAAACTCCGGTTAGCGTAGAGAATGCTACCGTCTTTTTCGCTCACCATTGCTTTCGGAGAATGAAGATTAGCGAGATAGGCCTGCCAGGTCTTCATCGACATCACACGTCGGCGGGAAATCAAGAAAGACCCCACGAAGAAAACCACAGATAGAATCAATACCGCAAAGGGCACCCACTCACTCATTAATTCGTCCTTTGCTCAACATCCTTGAAGCAGCATTATATTTTTGAATAAACATCACGCTTTATCTTGCCACACTGATATGAAAGAACACGAACAGGGCTTACTTATTTTTCTGACAATTAAACACTTGTCACACTATTGTGCGACATTAAACGGATTGCCAATCAAACTTCCTTGCGCACCTTTCACTGTCAACAAACGCGCGATGTCGGTCATGGCTAACCAGCGATTTTCGCACCATTCAGGGGCCAACAACGTAGGCCTTCTCGCACTTGCGGAGACACGGTGATAAACGATATCTGACGGCGTTCTCAAAATCATTTCAGAGGCGCTGTCGGCATAGTCTTGAAGTGTAATCGCCTGCAAACGCCCAGCTCGCCACGATTTGGCCATGATACTTCCTTCAACAATATGTAAAGGATGCAATTTGATGCCATCCGCGCCCGTATCGACGACGCGCTCGATGGTGCCAATATGATCATCTTTCGTATCACCTGGCAAACCCACGATCAAATGCGTACAAACATTCAAACCTAATGCACGTGCACGTCGAGTCACCTTGTCATAGCAGGCAAAGTCGTGGCCCCGATTAATACGCTGAAGCGTTCGGTCATTGGCCGTTTGCAGCCCCAACTCCAACCAAATTTCAAAGCCCTGATCTTTATAGCTAGCCAAAAGATCCAACACCGCATCTGGCACACAATCAGGTCGGGTGCCAACACATAGCCCAACAATGTCCGCATGTTTCAAAGCTTCTTCATACATCGCCTTAAGCTTCTCTACTTCCGCATAGGTGCTGGTATAAGCCTGAAAATAGGCCAAGTAGCGCTTGGCTCTGTTTACCTCAATAGCACGACGAGAAAGCTGGTCTGATACCGATAACTGCTGCGCGGTTTCATCCGCAAATGAGGCGACATTACAAAACGTACATCCTCCACGACCGATCGTTCCATCACGGTTAGGACAGCTAAATCCGCCATGCAGCGTTAGCTTATGAACTTTTTCGCCATACCTGCGTTGTAAGTCCTGACCAAAGGTATTCACCAAGTGATGAAGCTCCATTGTCGTCTGCCTATATTGTTAGATTGAGGGGGAGAATAAAAAAGCGCGGGATCCTATCACCGATGCCTCCCTGAAAACCTCGACCAAATCAATGTAGGTTCAAATTTTCATCACATCAGGTGAAAGTTAATTACATTTCAAATTCTTCCATGTAGGCATACTTCTTCACCAAAAATATCAATATTCACACAATGCAGCTTATGATGATTTTTTATTCATAAATACCGACAAACCAGTCGTACGGAAACGATTGCAAGGCAATTGATTGGCAATTTTTGATGGTAATTAAATTTCGAAATATGTAGGATAGCTACAGCTGCGTCTAAATTGTGAGCAATAAAATTCGCTAAATTTGGCACTCAACCAGTGACTTATTTGGCTAATCAAATGAAACGCAGCACTACTGCATAGGATTGCAGAACGGAGAAGGTGACTACTTTCGAAGTAATCACCGGGCTTGGGTACCTCGAATAGACAAAATTTGTCTATTCAATATTGGAACCCGCTCAGCTTGTACCCGCAACAGGTACAGCAAGGGAAGACAAATGCGCCCGCTGCATTTGTGTCAACTGGAAGGACGTAAAAAATGACTGATTCAGTGCTACGCACAGAGGGGCTTTATGTGCCCGAAATGGAACACGACGCCTGTGGTATTGGGTTCGTAGCCCACTTAAAAAACAGAAAGTCTCACGCGATTGTCACTCAGGCACTTGATATGCTGGCCCGCATGGAACACCGCGGTGGCCAAGGCTGTGACCCATGTAGTGGTGACGGTGCAGGTATTCTTTTACAAAAACCTCACGAATTCTTACTCGAAGAAACCCGTAAGCAAGGCTTCCAATTGCCTTCTACTGACAAATACGGTGTTGGTGTTATGTTGTTCCCGAAAGACGAGAACAAACGCCAGCAATGCCGTGACATCTTCGAGCGCAACGCTGCACGTCTTGAGTTAGAAGTGATCGGTTACCGCGTATTGCCAACCGACAACTCAATGATTGGTGCCGACCCACTAAGCACTGAACCTCAGTTCGAACACGCCTTTGTTACGGGCGGCGACCACCTTTCTATTGATGAACTTGAGCGCAAACTGTTTGTTCTTCGTAACTATACAGTCCGAGTTTGCTTAGAAAGCATCTCGAACATTGGCGACGATTTCTACATCAACTCTTTCTCCGCCAAGACACTGGTTTACAAAGGTCAGCTAACGACTGAGCAAGTACCTCAGTACTTTTTAGACTTGCAAAACCCTTCGATGGTCACGGCATTGGCGTTGGTTCACTCACGCTTCTCTACCAACACCTTCCCTCGTTGGCGCTTGGCTCAGCCTTTCCGTAATATCGCGCACAACGGCGAAATCAATACCGTTCGCGGTAACCTGAACTGGATGAAGGCACGCGAAGCATTGCTGGAATCTAAACTGTTCAGCGATCAAGAACTCAAAATGCTGCTGCCTATCTGTCAAGAAGGCGCATCTGACTCTGCTAACTTCGACATGGCGCTAGAACTGCTAACGCTATCTGGTCGTAGCATGCCGCACGTCCTAATGATGATGGTGCCGGAAGCTTGGCAAGAGAAGAAAGACATGGATCCGAAACTCCGTGCTTTCTACCAATTCCACGCCAACATCATGGAACCATGGGATGGCCCAGCCTCTCTATGTTTCACTGATGGCGTAAAAGTCGGCGCGACGCTTGACCGTAACGGTCTTCGCCCAAGCCGCTATACCGTGACAAAAGACGACTACCTCATCATGGCATCCGAGTCTGGTGTTGTAGATATCGCGCCTGAAAACGTTCACTTCCGTGGCCGTTTGCAGCCGGGCCGTATTTTCGTTGCCGACCTAGAACAAGGCCGCATCATTTCTGATGAAGAAGTGAAAAACGAAATCGCCTCTGCACAGCCATACCAAGAGTGGGTTGAGAAGAACTTGTTGCAACTCGACAAACTTCCAGAAGCCGGCACTAAGAACCACCAGCCATCTCCTGAGCGTCTGTTGCATCATCAACAAGCGTTTGGCGTAACCACAGAAGAAGTGAATGAAATTCTTCTTCCTATGGCCAAAGATGGTAAAGAGCCACTGGGTGCTATGGGTGCGGATTGGCCATTGGCTATTCTTTCTCACCAGTCTCAGCACTTATCTAACTACTTTAAGCAGCTGTTCGCACAGGTCACCAACCCACCGATCGACCCGATCCGTGAGCGTATGGTCATGTCTTTGAAAACCTACTTAGGTCAAGACCAGAACCTGCTGATTGAAACACCTGAGCATTGCCGCAAAGTGGAATTGGAAACCCCAGTTCTGAGCAATGCGGAGCTAGAAAAGCTGCGTGCCATTGATAACGATCACCTCCAAGCGAAAACGCTAGATATCGTATTCCGTGCAAGCGGCGAAAACGGCAAGCTAGAGCGCGCACTAAAACGTATTTGTCAGTATGCAGAAGATGCGGTTAACGATGGTTACTCCATCATCCTTCTGACTGACCGTGCCGTGAACTCTAACCATGCAGCTATCCCAGCGATGCTTGCAGTAGGTGCGGTTCACCACCACCTGATCCGCAAAGGCCTTCGTGCAAAAGCGGACATCGTTATCGAAACGGGCGACGCTCGTGAAACCCATCACTTCGCCACGCTCGTTGGCTACGGTGCGAATGCTGTTAACCCGTACCTGGTCTACGAAACTTTGGTCGATTTACAGCGCACCAAGAAGCTTGATCCAGAAGCGGATGTGGATGTGTTGTTCGAGAACTACCGTAAGTCTATCAACGCTGGCTTGCTGAAAATCTTCTCGAAAATGGGCATTTCAACCCTTCAGTCTTACCACGGTGCGCAAATCTTTGAAGCATTGGGTATCAGCAAAGCGGTTGTCGACAAATACTTCACCGGTACTGTTTCGCGTATTCAAGGCCTAAGCATTGATGACATCGCGAAAGAAGTGCTGATCCGTCACCGTTTGGGTTACCCGACGCGTGAAATCCCAGTTCAAATGCTGGATGTCGGTGGTGTTTATCAGTGGAAACAACGTGGTGAGAAGCACCTGTTCAACCCTGAAACCATCCACTTGCTGCAAAACTCAACGCGTAACAAAGACGTTAAGCAGTTCAAAGAGTATTGCCACGCTGTAGACAGCCAAGGTGATGATGCTGCGACGCTTCGTAGCCAGTTTGATTTTGTGAAGAATCCAGCAGGTAGCATTCCTCTTGAAGAGGTTGAGCCAATTGAAAGCATCCTGAAGCGTTTCGCTACCGGTGCAATGAGCTTTGGTTCTATCTCTCATGAAGCACACTCGACCCTTGCAGTCGCAATGAACCGCATCGGCGCGAAATCAAACTCAGGTGAAGGTGGCGAAGACCCAGCCCGTTTTGAGAAGAAAGACAACGGTGATTGGGAACGCTCAGCAATCAAACAGGTTGCATCAGGTCGTTTCGGTGTAACGTCTTACTACCTCACCAATGCCGCTGAGATCCAAATCAAAATGGCGCAAGGCGCGAAGCCAGGTGAAGGTGGTCAACTTCCAGGTCACAAAGTTGATGACTGGATTGGTCGCACACGTCACTCCACCCCAGGGGTCGGCCTAATTTCACCACCGCCACACCACGACATCTACTCTATCGAGGATTTGGCGCAGCTGATTTATGACCTGAAAAACGCAAACCGTGAAGCGCGAGTCAACGTCAAACTGGTATCAGAAGCAGGTGTTGGCACCATCGCGTCAGGCGTAGCAAAAGCCAAAGCTGACGTGGTACTGATTGCAGGTTTTGATGGCGGTACCGGTGCATCACCACTGTCGTCAATCAAGCATGCGGGTCTGCCATGGGAACTAGGTTTGGCGGAAACTCACCAAACTCTGCTGAAAAACGGCCTGCGTAACCGTATCGTCGTTCAATCAGATGGTCAGATGAAAACCCCTCGTGACCTAGCAGTAGCAACACTACTGGGCGCAGAAGAATGGGGCGTGGCAACAGCAGCACTGGTTGTTGAAGGTTGTATCATGATGCGTAAGTGTCACCTCAACACCTGTCCTGTCGGTATCGCAACACAAGATAAAACCCTGCGTGAGCGTTTTGACGGCCGCGTAGAAGACATCGTGACCTTCTTCACTTACATGGCTGAAGGCCTGCGTGAAGTGATGGCAGAGCTTGGCTACCGTTCTATTAACGAAATGGTCGGTCAGTCTCAGCACCTAAAAGTACGTAGCGATGTGGGTCACTGGAAGTATAAGAACCTTGACCTCAACGTTGTTCTTCACAAAGAAGAGCCACGCGAAGGCGACGGCATGTACTGCCAGCGCGAGCAAAACCACGGTCTTGAAACCATCTTGGATCGTCGCTTGATTGAAGCAGCGTCGAGTGCGCTTTATGAAGGCCGCAAGGTGGATGCCGAGTTCGCTATCGTCAACACAGACCGCAGTGCGGGTACTATGTTGTCGAATGAGATTTCGAAAATCTACAAAGACCAAGGCTTACCAGAGCAAATGAATGTGAAATTCAAAGGCTCTGCAGGTCAAAGCTTCGGTGCATTCCTTGCGAAAGGTGTGAAGTTCGAAGTCGAAGGCGACGCGAACGACTACTGGGGTAAAGGTTTATCTGGCGGTACCTTGGTGCTGTATCCAGATGCGAAGAGCGACATCATTGCAGAAGACAACATCGTTGTTGGTAACGTCTGTTTCTACGGCGCAACCTCTGGTGAGTCATTCATTCGCGGTGTTGCAGGCGAGCGTTTCTGTGTTCGTAACTCCGGCGCGAAAGTGGTTGTTGAAGGTATTGGCGATCACGGCTGTGAGTACATGACCGGTGGTGTTGCCATTGTTCTTGGTCAAACAGGCCGTAACTTTGCAGCAGGTATGAGCGGCGGTGTTGCTTATATCTGGGACCAGTTCGAAAACTTTGAATCTAAGCTGAACCCAGAGTTGGTTGACTTGGATCCATTGGATGCGGAAGACATTGAACTGCTGAAAGAGATGATTGGTAAACACCAAGCATTGACGGGCAGTGCCGTAGCGAAGACCTTCTTGTCAAACGTTGATGAGAACCTCAAGCGCATCGTGAAAGTGATGCCGCGTGATTACAAAGCTGTGCTGGAACAACGCAAAGCAGAAGCCGCAAACAAGGAAGAAGTGGAGGCTGTAAATGGGTAAGCCAACTGGATTTTTAGAATTTGGCCGTGAACTCCCGGGCAAAAAAGACCCTGCGGTTCGTATTCAAGACAACAAGGAATTTGTCCTGAACGAAGAGTTTGGTGAAAAGATTAACGAGCAATCGTCACGTTGTATGGATTGCGGCGTACCGTTTTGTCATAACGGTTGCCCAATCGGTAACATCATTCCTGAATTCAATGACGCGGTATATCGCGACAGCTGGGAAGAGGCGTGGAACATCTTGAGTTCTACCAACAACTTCCCTGAATTCACAGGTCGTGTGTGCCCTGCACCGTGTGAAACATCGTGCGTTCTTGGTATTAACCAAGACCCAATCACGATTTGTAATATCGAGAAAACCATCGTTGAGACGGCGTACCGTGAAGGCTATGCCAAACCAAAAATCCCAACATCTCGCACCGGTAAGAAAGTCGCGATCATCGGTTCAGGCCCTGCGGGCCTGTCTGCTGCTGAGCAACTTAACAGTGCAGGCCATTCCGTCACCGTCTTTGAACGTGATGAGAAAGTCGGTGGTTTGCTGCGTTTCGGTATTCCTGATTTCAAACTGGGCATGGACATTATCGATCGTAAGATCAACCTAATGGCCGAAGCTGGTGTGCAATTTGAAGTGAATGCGCACGTAGGCATCAACGTTAACGCTCAGCAAATCCGTCAAGACTTCGATGTGGTGTTGCTCACGGGTGGCTCGACTGTGCCACGCGATTTGCCAATTCCAGGTCGCGATCTGAAAGGCGTGCATTTTGCGATGGAATTCCTCGGTCAAAACAACCGCCGTGCAAACGGCATGGATTTGAAAACCGAAGAAATCCACGTCAAAGACAAGCATGTTGTTGTGATTGGTGGCGGTGACACAGGTTCTGACTGTGTAGGTACCTCCAACCGTCATGGCGCGAAAAGCATTACTCAAGTGGAAATCATGCCGATCCCACCGGAGAAACGCCCAGCCAACATGCCTTGGCCGCAATACCCAATGATCATGCGCACTTCAACGTCTCACGAAGAAGGCTGTGACCGTCATTGGAATATCCTGACCAAAGAATTCATCGGTGATGATGCAGGCAATGTTAAAGCACTGCGTATCGCGGATATTGTTTGGAAAGATGCAGCGCCAGGCGAACGCCCCGGTTTTGAAGAAGTGGCAGGCACCGAGCGTGTTATCCCATGTGATAACGCATTCTTGGCGATGGGCTTCCTTCATCCAGAACCTCAAGGTGTGCTAGCACAGCTAGATGTTGCCTTGGATGACCGCGGTAACGTGGCGGCAACCAATTATCAAACAAGTCAAAAAGGCGTATTTGCTGCAGGTGATATGCGTACTGGCCAGTCTCTGGTTGTACGTTGTATCAACGAAGGCCGCGAATGTGCCCGTGCAATTGATACTTATCTAATGGGTGATACGCATCTTGAGGCTAAAGCAGACTCTTTGATGCTCTCCGCATAACTATAAGTAAGTGTTATCTTCCAGTTTTGCCAGCCCCCGCGGCTGGCTTTTTTCTTTTTGACGCCCTGAAACTGCGTCACTTCCTCCCCGACTTCCCGTACACATCGCAAAAAGCCAGCAACATGCTTGGACGAATCTCAGCGTGCGAATAAGTGAATCTCTGCGACAGAGTTAAAAAAACCACCACAAAATGCTACATCACCCCCTACAATTCGACATATATATCTGTTTAAAAACGAGGTTAATGTGATGTGACGAAATTTGACCTAGTCATCATTAACCGATAAGTTGTTCTGCCCAAAATAAATACCGTTGAGCACGATGACTCAACCTAAATGCCAGGAAGGCATAGAACTGCAGTCACTGCCTGGAGCAGTCGCAAGGGAGAATTGCAATGTCGCTGTATGATCCAATGCTGGAGAAAGACAACTGCGGCTTTGGCCTCATTGCCCATACCGAGGGCGAGGCGAGCCACAAACTTGTCCGAACCGCTATTTCCGCACTAGACCGAATGACCCACCGCGGCGCAATTAACGCCGATGGGAAAACGGGTGATGGTTGCGGCTTATTACTTCAAAAGCCCGATAACTTTTTCCGCATGATTGCCGAAGAGAACAACTGGACACTCAGTAAACTCTACGGCGTCGGCATGATTTTCCTCAGCCAAGATCCCGAGAAAGCCAAAAAAGCCAAAGCGATCTTTGAGCGTGAAATTGAAGCCGAAACCCTGTCTATTGTCGGCTGGCGCGAAGTGCCAACCAACTCAGACGTACTGGGTGAAATTGCCCTGAGCTCAGTCCCTACTATTGAGCAAGTCTTCATCAACGGCCCAGCTGGTTGGCGCGCCCGTGACCTCGAGCGCCGTCTGTATATCGCCCGTCGCCGCGCAGAAAAAGCCCTTCAAGAAGACTCAGATTTCTACATCACTAGCCTGTCGACACGTACCATTGTCTACAAAGGCTTGTGCATGCCGGCCGATCTGCCAAGGTTCTACCTTGATCTTGCCGATCTTCGTCTTGAGTCTTCGATCTGTTTGTTCCACCAGCGCTTTTCAACCAACACCACTCCCCGTTGGCCATTGGCTCAGCCATTTCGCTATTTGGCGCACAATGGTGAAATCAACACCATTGAAGGTAACCGCCAATGGGCGCGCGCACGTGCTTACAAATTCAAGTCACCGCTTTTGCCTGACCTAGAGCAAGCCGCGCCGTTTGTGAATGAAACAGGTTCCGACAGTTCTAGCCTTGATAACATGCTGGAAGTCTTCTTGGCTGGCGGCATGGATTTGTTCCGTGCAATGCGCATGCTTGTGCCACCCGCGTGGCAGAATCACCCAGACATGGACGAAGACTTACGCGCATTTTACGACTTTAACTCCATGCACATGGAGCCTTGGGATGGCCCCGCTGGCATCGTAATGTCAGACGGTCGATACGCCGCATGTAACCTCGACCGAAATGGCCTGCGCCCCGCACGATATGTTGTCACCAAAGACAAACTGATCACCCTCGCTTCCGAAGTGGGCATCTGGGATTACGCACCGGACGAAGTGGCCGAAAAAGGCCGTGTTGGCCCCGGTGAGTTGCTGGTTATTGATACCTTTGACGGTGAAGTGTGGCACTCCGCCGACATCGATAACGATCTGAAAGGTCGTCACCCGTATAAAGCATGGCTCGACAAAAACGTTCGACGCCTCACGCCTTTTGAAGACATGGATCCAAGCGCTCGCACTGCCCAACGCAACATGAGCGATGATGAGCTTCAGACTTACCAAAAACTCTATGGCGTCTCCGGCGAAGAGCTCGATCAGGTTCTGCGTGTTCTTGGCGATATCGGCCAAGAAGCAACGGGCTCGATGGGTGATGACACGCCAATGGCGGTACTCTCTTCCAAAGCACGAAACGTCGCGGATTACTTCCGACAAAAGTTCGCGCAGGTGACTAACCCACCGATCGATCCCTTACGTGAAAACCACGTTATGTCACTGGCAACGTCGATTGGTCGTGAGAAAAATGTCTTCTCAGAAACCGATGGCCACGCACACCGCGTCTCGTTCAAAAGCCCCGTTCTGCTCTATTCAGACATGGTGCAGTTGCTTGAGTTGGACGATGAGTATTATCAAAACAGCATCATCGACATCAACTTCAACCCTGAAGAGAAAGATCTCGAACAAGCCATTATTGATGTTTGCGACCAAGCAGAGCGCGTCGTTCGTGGCGGCACAGTATTGGTGGTCTTGTCAGACCGCGGCATCGCAAAAGACAAACTCCCGATCCCGGCAGCCATGGCGGTCGGTGCCGTTCAACAACGTTTGGTAAACGCCAATCTGCGTTGTGATGCCAACATTGTTATCGAAACCGCGTCTGCACGCGATCCACATCAATTCGCCGTTTTACTTGGCTTTGGTGCAACAGCGGTTTACCCATACCTCGCGTATGAGTCCATCGGTAAGATGGTCGACAACAAAGTGATTGTCAAAACCATGTCGGAAGCGGCGCTTAACTTCCGAAATGGTATCCATAAAGGCCTGTTTAAAATCATGTCTAAGATGGGTATTTCGACCATTGCCTCTTACCGCTGTTCTCAGTTGTTTGAAGCTGTCGGACTCAATGACAACGTGGTTAACCTTTGCTTTAAAGGTGTAGCAAGCCGTATTCAAGGCGCGGATTTTGATGACTTCCAGCAAGATCTCGTCAACCTGTCGCGTCGCGCTTGGCTCAAGCGTAAACCACTCGAACACGGTGGCTTGCTAAAGTACGTCCACAATGGCGAATACCACGCGTATAACCCAGATGTCGTGAACTCGCTGCAATCTGCAGTGAAATCCGGCGAAAGTGTTGATTACAAGACTTACGCAAAAACGGTTAACAGCCGCCCAGTTTCATCAATTCGCGATTTGATGCGCCTCAAGCCCGCTGAAAAACCATCGGTTCTTGAGCACGTTGAACCGTCAAGCGAACTGTTTAAGCGTTTCGACTCCGCGGCCATGTCTATTGGTGCCTTGAGCCCAGAAGCGCATGAAGCTCTCGCGATTGCGATGAACCGCCTTGGCGGCAATTCCAACTCAGGCGAAGGTGGCGAAGATCCACGCCGCTTTAACTCCGAGCGTAACTCGCGCATCAAGCAGATTGCTTCAGGCCGATTTGGCGTGACGCCTCATTACCTAACTAATGCCGACGTGCTGCAAATCAAAGTGGCGCAAGGAGCTAAGCCGGGGGAAGGTGGACAACTTCCAGGCCACAAAGTCACCGCAGAAATTGCGCGTCTTCGTCACTCTGTACAAGGCGTCACACTGATTTCACCACCGCCGCACCACGACATTTACTCGATTGAAGATTTGGCACAGCTAATTTTCGATCTCAAGCAAGTGAACCCTGATGCGCTGGTGTCGGTGAAGCTGGTATCTGAACCTGGCGTGGGCACGATCGCGGTGGGTGTGGCGAAAGCCTATGCCGATCTCATCACCATTTCCGGTTACGACGGCGGCACAGGCGCAAGCCCACTCACCTCGGTGAAATACGCCGGTAGCCCGTGGGAACTTGGTCTTGCAGAAACACAACAAGCACTCGTCGCGAACGGCCTTCGCCACAAAATTCGCCTCCAAGTGGATGGTGGGTTGAAAACAGGCTTAGACATCATCAAGGCCACCATTTTGGGTGCTGAAAGCTTCGGCTTTGGCACTGCGCCAATGGTCGCTCTGGGTTGTAAATACCTGCGTATTTGTCACTTGAACAACTGCGCGACCGGTGTTGCAACGCAAGATGACACGCTACGTCGCGACTACTTCAAAGGCTTGCCAGAGCAAGTGATGAACTTCTTTAAAGGCCTTGCCGAAGAAGTGCGTGAGCTGATGGCAGAGCTTGGCGTTGAGAAACTCACCGATTTGATTGGTCGAACTGACCTACTGGAAGCGGTTGACGGTTTCACGGCCAAGCAGCTTAAACTCGATTTGAGCAGCATCCTTGAATCACCAACACCGGCGGCGGGTAAATCCGTTTATTGGACAGAACCAAACCCACCGTTTGATAAAGCCTTGCTGAACCAAACACTCATGGGCACGTTTGCCGATTCCATCGAAAAACGTCAGCCCGCGAGTACGTACCTCAACGTGAAAAACACCGACCGCTCCATCGGCGCGACCTTGTCCGGTGCCATCGCGAAACGTTACGGCAACCAAGGTATGGCGGGCACACCGCTCAATATCCAGTTGCAGGGCACTGCGGGACAATCCCTCGGCGTTTGGAATGCGGGTGGCGTGCACATCACGCTCACGGGCGATGCCAATGACTATGTCGGTAAAGGCATGGCAGGCGGCAGGATCATCATCAAGCCGCCAGTGGGTTCCGCGTTCCGTTCACACGAATCTACCATCATCGGTAACACCTGTTTGTATGGCGCAACGGGCGGTAAATTGTTTGCTGCTGGCACGGCGGGTGAACGTTTTGCGGTGCGTAACTCCGGCTCTTTAGCCCTGGTGGAAGGCGCTGGTGACAATGCCTGCGAATACATGACAGGTGGCATCGTTGCCATCCTCGGTCATTGCGGCGTCAACTTCGGTGCAGGCATGACGGGCGGTTTTGCCTACGTGCTGGATGAAACAGGTGATTTTGCAGGCCGTGTAAACCCTGAACTGGTGGAAGCGCTGTCACTCGATGACTTAACGATTCATCAAGAACACCTCCGTGGTCTCATTGATCAACATCTGGAACTCACCGGTTCCAGCCGTGCGCAGGAAATCCTCGCCGACTTTGAACAATGGATCAGTAAATTCTATCTGGTGAAACCTAAAGCCGCAGACGTTCGCTCTCTGCTTGGTCACCAAAGCCGAAGCGCAGCAGAGCTGCGTGTTCAGGCGCAGTAACGGAGGACCTTATGAGCCAGAACGTTTACCAATTTATCGACGTGCAACGTATCGACCCACGTAAGAAGCCGATCAAGACACGTAAAACAGAGTTCGTTGAAATTTACGAACCCTTCACGGGTACACAAGCATCTGCGCAGTCTGATCGCTGTTTGGACTGTGGTAACCCTTACTGTGAATGGAAATGTCCCGTTCACAACTACATTCCTCAGTGGCTTAAGCTGGCGAATGAAGGCCGTATCATTGAAGCAGTGGAGCTTTCTCACCAGACCAACAGCTTGCCTGAAGTGTGTGGTCGCGTGTGTCCTCAAGACCGCTTGTGCGAAGGTTCATGTACGCTGAATGACGATTTCGGTGCCGTGACCATCGGTAATGTCGAGAAGTACATCACCGACAAAGCCTTCGAAATGGGCTGGAAGCCAGATATGTCTGGCGTGGAATGGACAGATAAGAAAGTCGCCATCATTGGTGCGGGCCCAGCGGGTCTTGCCTGTGCAGACGTGCTCGTTCGCAATGGCGTGAAGCCTGTCGTGTTCGACCGCTACCCAGAGATTGGTGGCTTGCTGACCTTTGGTATTCCCTCGTTCAAATTGGAAAAAGACATCATGCGCAATCGTCAGCGCGTCTTTACTGAGATGGGCGTGGAATTCCAGCTCAACACAGAGGTCGGTTCCGACATCACCATGGAAACCCTGCTGAAAGAATATGATTCGGTGTTCCTTGGTGTTGGCACGTATAAGTCAATGCGAGCAGGCCTTGAAAACGAAGATGCGCCGGGTGTTTACGATGCCCTGCCGTTTTTGATTGCCAACACTTACCGTGTGATGGAACTGGAAGGCGATGCCCCTGAGTTTATCGACATGGCTGGCAAGCAAGTTGTTGTGCTCGGCGGCGGTGATACCGCAATGGACTGTGTTCGCACCTCAATTCGCCACGGCGCGAAAAACGTGGTGTGTGCCTACCGTCGTGACGAAGCCAACATGCCCGGCTCTCGCCGTGAGGTGAAGAATGCCAAAGAAGAAGGCGTGAACTTCATGTTCAACCTTCAACCTCTTGGTCTTGAAGTGGATAGCAGCGGCAACGTCACTGGCGTCAATGTGGTGAAAACCCAACTGGGCGAACCTGATGACGCAGGTCGTCGCCGTCCTGAGCCTGTTGAAGGCAGTGAGCATGTGTTACCCGCCGATGCGGTTATCATGGCCTTTGGCTTCCAACCGCATCAAATGTCTTGGCTCGAACCATTCGACGTTGATTTAGACCAATGGGGACGCATTCAAGCACCAGAAAAAGGCGCGTTCGCGTATCAAACCACCAACGAGAAAATCTTCGCGGGCGGTGATGCCGTTCGCGGTTCAGATTTGGTGGTCACCGCGATTGATGAAGGCCGAAAAGCGGCAGATGGCATATTGGATTACCTCGACGTGTAAACCACTTTGCTTGCTTCAAACATCACGAAATTAAGTGCCTGCAAGGGCACTTTTTTTTCGCGCGAATTTTCCGCCATGATACACTTATTTTCATTAACGAAAATCGTATGAGAACAAACATGAAAATCGGTATTATCGGTGCGATGGAGCAGGAAGTTGCCCTGCTTAAGAACAAGATCAATAACTGCCAACTACAAGAAATTGCAGGCAGCAAATTCTACACAGGTGACATGAATGGCGTTGACGTTGTTCTTCTGCAATCAGGCATTGGCAAAGTTGCTGCTGCACTAAGCACGTCAATTTTGCTTGATCGCTTTAAAGTTACTGAAGTGATCAATACAGGTTCTGCGGGCGGTTTTGACCCTTCACTAAACCTTGGCGATGTTGTCGTGTCGACTGACGTGGCATACCACGATGCTGACGTAACGGCATTTGGTTACACTATGGGTCAAATGGCAGGCCAGCCAGCCACCTTTACATCAAACGAAAAACTGATGGACGTTGCAGAGCAAGCGCTCGCAGCTATGGACCCTGCTCCTCATGCGGTTCGCGGTTTGATCTGTACCGGTGATGCCTTTGTTTGCACCGCCGAGCGCCAAAACTACATTCGTGAACACTTCCCGAACGTGATTGCGGTAGAAATGGAAGCCGCTGCGATTGCGCAAGCATGCCACCAGTTCAACGTACCTTTCGTTGTTGTTCGCGCCATCTCTGATGTTGCCGACAAAGAATCACCGATGACGTTTGACGAGTTCCTGCCACTGGCAGCAAAAAGCTCAAGCGCCATGGTTGAAAAAATGGTCGAACTGCTGAAAGCATAATGAACGAGCTCCTCACACCACTAGACGCTTTGCTGGGCCATTCCACCTTGCTCGCGATGTGGGGAGCTTTGCTATTGCATTGGTTCTTCCCCGTCCCAGCCGAACTCAATCCGCTTTCCTTATGGCGTCAAGTTGCTCACGCCATCGCAGACAAAGTCAATCATGCGGAAGATGCACCTTCCCAGCAACGCCTAGCGGGCGGTCTCGCACTGAGCGTAATGTGGCTGACGTTGGCCGTGTTACTTATCGCACTGAGCCAAATTGTTTGGGTTCCTTGGTTATTTGACCTCCTCTTACTTTGGTTCTCATTGAGCTGGAAACCCCTGACGCAAAGCATGCTGGCGCTAGAAGCTTTCTTAGTGCGCGAAGACAAGCCCGCAGCACGAACGCTTTTGGCACGAACACTCAACCGCGACACTTCTTCACTATCACCCGTCGGCATCGCCAAAGCAGGGTGTGAAACCCTATTGATAGGTTATGCTCGCGGCCTGATCGGCATTCTTTTCTGGTACGCCATTGGTGGTGGCATTGCCGCCTTCCTCTACACACTCATTGTTCAACTGTCACGTTGCTGGCCGACAAGGCGTGAAGAGTTCGTCGAGTTTGGTCTACCCGTATCGGCCGTGTTGAGCGCTGTTGACGCCCTACCATCGCGATTGTTTGCGCTTCTTATTGCAACCGGACACCGCTTCGAACCCGCTCTTAGCGCCATCAAGGAACAAGGCCGAGAGTGGTCTTTTAACGGTGCAGGTTGGATACTCGCAGCGTCAGGTGCAAAATTTCAACTCGCTTTGGGTGGCCCAGCCATCTATGACGATGAAAAAGTCTCCCGTCCACGTATTGGCGGTGAAATTGCGCCATCACCCTTGCACCTCGCCCTCCTGAATCAACAATTGCGGCAAAAAGCCTTACTTTGGATCCTGATCCAAAGCTTCTTAATGTGGTTTGCACACGGATTTCTATGAAGTATCTACACCTGCTTATTATTCTTTGCCTACCCAATATGGTGCTGGCGGAGCCTCTTCGCGTTATTAGTCTTTCACCTCATACCACAGAGCTCGCCTTTGAAGCCGGCCTCGGCGGCAACCTTATTGCCGTCAGCGCACACAGTGACTACCCGCCAGAAGCGTTAGCACTCGAACAAGTGGCGAATTTCAGAGGGATTAATATCGAACGGGTTGTCACACTAAAGCCAGATCTCGTGCTTGCTTGGAAAGGCGGCAACCCTGATCGCGAACTGGCTAAGCTTGAGCGCTTAGGTATTGAGATATTTTATTCCAACCCACACTCGCTCTATGACGCTGCTGATAACATCGAAAAACTCGGCCAATGGTCAGCCGATCCGGCCAAAGCCAAAGCGCGTGCCGACATCGTTCGTCATGAATTGGCTAACATTGAAGCGGCGCAGAAGGGCAAGCGTAAAATTCCTTATTTCTATCAGCTAAGTGACTCACCGTTAATGACAAACAACGGCGAACATTGGCCTCAACCGCTATTTTCATTGTGTGGAGGTGAAAATATTTTCGCCAACAGTGTCGCGCCCTATCCACAAATCAGCATGGAACAAGTGATTGTAAGAACACCGCAAGCTATCTTTTATCCATCAGTAAAAGCGGCACCGTCCAAGGAATGGGCTAAGTGGGCTGAGTTCATTCCGGCAGTGAAGAACAACGATATTTTTGCGATAAGTGGGGATTGGTTAAGTCGACCGACACCACGCGCGTTGAAGGC
Organism: Enterovibrio calviensis DSM 14347; assembly: GCF_000621165.1. Classification (GTDB taxonomy): domain Bacteria; phylum Pseudomonadota; class Gammaproteobacteria; order Enterobacterales; family Vibrionaceae; genus Enterovibrio; species Enterovibrio calviensis. The sequence goes on from NZ_JHZA01000016.1 coordinate 120,386, forward strand.
GGTAAAACATATATGCAGTGCCTTTGATAAAGTAAGAAGCGATCTCGATCACTAATTCAAACATGGTCGCCAGCCCCTATAAACATCGGATTGCTCGATAACGTATTTCACGTACAATCGCGCACGTTTTTGTTGGCGTAATGCCACAGATATTAGGCCTACCGCGCATCGCGATGTGCCTTTCTTTGGGAATGGAACTGCGTACCATGCTTTTATATATATTGGACATATTTGGAACCGCAGTATTTGCGATTTCTGGCGTTTTGTTGGCAGGTAAGCTTCGGATGGATCCCTTTGGCGTGGTAGTACTCGCCATGGTAACCGCCATTGGTGGTGGCACGATTCGAGACATGGCATTAGGCGCAACCCCCGTGTTTTGGGTCAACAGTCCTGAATACCTTTGGGTCATCCTCATCATCTGTATGCTGTCTTTGTTACTGATCCGCCATCCACGTCGTCTTCCTTGGTATTTTTTACCCGTTGCTGACGCCATTGGTCTCGCAGTTTTTGTCGCGATTGGCGTGGATAAGGCACTAAGTTACGGTGCTTCACCTTTAGTTGCAGTGATCATGGGTGTGATCACTGGATGTGGCGGCGGTATTATCCGCGACGTATTGGCAAGAGAAGTGCCGATGGTATTGCGAACCGAAGTGTACGCCACGGCATGTATTGCTGGCGGCGCAATTCATACCCTCGCATTGGCAGCCAATGCCGATGTTGAGTTAGCGTCAATATCAGGCATGATAACCACATTATTGATCCGCCTTGCTGCCATTCGTTGGCACCTGTCTCTACCAACGTTTGCCATCAGCAAATAGAGATAGTCCTCCTCAACACACTAAGAAAGACTCAAAAAACGCACGTTACTCGACGTGCGTTTTTTTATGTCACTCGCAATTAAATAAAGCAAAAACTTTACATATCTAGCTCATTGCCTATTATATAAACAAATAAGTTTACTTAAACACGTAAGACAACAGGAGAGCATCATGAGTAGTTATGTTGAACATGCCAATATCACCGTTACTGATCTCAATCGCACCATCGCCTTCTTACAAACAGCGATGCCTGATTTTTTCGTGCGTGGCGGAGGAAAAGACGAGCTTTCCGCTTGGTGTCATATTGGATCAGAGACGTCTTATATCGCACTTGAGGAAGAGTTGATTGATAAGCCCGTTGATCGAATATCACATTCCCAATTAGGTGTTAACCACATTGGTTTTGTCGTTGAGGATGCGACGCGAGTGGCCGAGAACCTCAAAGCGGCTGGATTCAAGCAAGTGTCTTTTGACGAAAGCCACCCTAGCCGCAAGCGCGCGTATTTCTACGACACCGATGGTATTCAATGGGAGTTTATCGAATACCTTACCGATGATTTTGGAAGCCGAAACGACTACGTGTTGTAACGACAAGAGCAAAGGAATGCAGCCATGTACCAATCATTCACATCAATAGGCTTTGAGCTGATAAAGAGAAGTCATCGCTTCGGGCCTACTTTCAGTGCCCGCCTATCTAACCATCTACCGATGGCTCTGTCGGCGATGCAAAGACTGGGCGCATCCAGTGACCAGTTGAACGCAGAATATAAGCGGGCATCCGGTCACTTAGCTCCTCTCGGAAACGCATTGGGGGTATCCGCGCCAACACTAGGACAAAGCACGCACAACGTTGATTTTGTAGAATATTACCGCGAGATGTTAAGTCAGATTGGGGCGGAAAAGACCCTAAAACAAGTGCTACCTTCGTTGCTACCAGGGATATCTGCTGGCGCTTTTCATGGTGTCATCCGCCTCGCCTATGCCGTTGAGCTAGGAGATATTGACGAAACTAGTCACGCACTTGCCTACTGGTCTTCAGGCCACACGCCGCTAGGCGAGCTTTCGTTTCAACAAAATCTCAGCGCAGAAGAGGATTTAAACCAAGCCCTTTCGATATTTCATGATCAAACTTACCACGAAGGGATCATCATCGATCACGTGGAGGAACTGATCACACTGCAAAAGTATCAAACCATCGCGAGTCAGCCGAGTTCGTTGTCACTAGAAGAAGTCGCTCGCATCGTGCTATCCCAGTATTCGGCCAGCAACGATTTTACCTTGCTACATGGCGTTACAGGTTTTCAAGCGCTCGTTTCTCTCTTTCCTTTCATTGAGAATCACGATCTTGCCCTGCACTATTTCTGGCAGGCTTATGTCGCTGCATCATGCACTGCTGCATACCGTGAACCCTTTCAGCGCCCAGTTCAGGTGCACGCTCCCAGAGATATTCTTGATTGGTCACATTGGTTCGAACAGGCATTAGAAACTGAAAATGACCACACCATCAAACTCACTTATAGCTGCGCACGCCTTTATGATCACCTGCGCCTCCCTGAAGCCCTATCCGCCATAAAATATCGACTGGAGACCTCATCATGAAGAACATTGCTATCATCTATTTTTCCAACACAGGAAGTACAGAGAACATGGCGCTGGCCATTGCTGAAGGCGCAAAACAACAAGGCGCTAAGGTATTGACTCACGCAATTTCCGGCACGGAGATCGCTGAGGGGCGCTTTAAAAACGATGCCTTGTTTGAAAAACTCGAAAATATGGATGCCATTATTTTTGGCTCACCAACCTATATGGGTGGCCCAGCAGCACAGTTTAAAGCCTTTGTAGATGCAAGTAGCGAGACATGGTCAAATCAGCTATGGCACAACAAGCTGGCAGCAGGATTTACGGTGGGCGGCAGTCCGTGCGGTGAAGTGCAAAGCACAATTGAGAGCTTTTATATGTTCGCCACGCAGCACAGTATGTTGTGGGTAGGTATCGATGCCCCAGAAGGCACATCATCAAGAACATTCAATCGCCTCAATTCATCGCTCGGTGCCATCGGCTTGGTGGATGAAAAAGGCCAACTGGATGACATTGATATAAAAACGGCGATGCGGCTTGGCGAGCGGGTGGCAGAGCTGGTTCGCTAGAGTCTGTTGACCTGATTTATGACGGGACATTAGGCACAAAAAAGGCGCTTTTCAGCGCCTTTTCATTTTGGGTCACATAGCTCAGTAGTAAAAGCTAAGTGCTAAAGCTCAGCAGTAAATTACGCTAACGTGATACGTGCGAATTTACGTTTACCCACTTGGTAAACAGAAGTACCTGCCGCAGGAACCAGTTTCGTATCTTCGACTTTTTCGCCGTCAATCTTCACTGCACCTTGGCGAATCATACGCATCGCATCTGAGGTAGAGCCAACTAGGTCAGCGTCTTTCAGAAGGTTCGCAATCGCGACGCCTTGCTCAAAAGAGAATTCAGCCATTTCTTCTGGCATCGCACCTTTTTGGAAACGATTGATGAATTCAGCTTCAGCGGCTTCTGCATCAGTTTCAGAGTGGAAACGCGCAATGATTTCTTTTGCCAGCAAGATCTTCACATCACGTGGGTTCTTACCGCCTTCGATGTCTGCTTTAAATTGTGCAATTTCTTCCAATGGACGGAATGACAGCAATTCAAAGTAGTTCCACATCAAATCATCAGAGATAGACATGATTTTGCCGAACATCTCGTTAGGCACATCGCTGATACCAATGTAGTTGTGAGCAGACTTTGACATCTTCTTCACGCCGTCCAGGCCCACCAGCAAAGGCATGGTGATCACAACTTGTTGAGACTGACCGTTTTGCTTTTGTAGCTCACGACCCATCAACAAGTTGAATTTCTGATCCGTACCGCCCAGTTCAACATCCGCTTCAAGCGCAACTGAGTCATAACCTTGCAGAAGCGGGTAAATGAATTCATGGATAGCGATTGGTTGGTTGTTGGTGTAACGCTTTTTAAAATCATCACGCTCAAGCATACGCGCAACGGTAGAGCTTGCCGCCAAACGGATCATGCCGTCTGTGCCTAGCTCACTCAACCAGCTTGAGTTGAACTCAATGCGGGTTTTAGCAGGATCCAAAATTTTGAAGATCTGCTCTTTGTACGTTTCAGCATTGCTAAGCACTTGCTCACGAGTCAGCGGCGGACGCGTTGCGTTCTTGCCACTTGGATCACCCACCATCGCGGTATAATCACCGATCAGGAAGATAACTTCATGGCCCAGCTCTTGAAACGCACGCAATTTATTCATGATCACAGTGTGACCAAGGTGAATATCTGGCGCCGTTGGATCCGCACCCAACTTGATACGAAGAGGACGGTTTTCTTTTAGTTTCGCAATCAGTTCCGCTTCAGGAATCAATTCCTCAACACCACGCTTAATTTCGGCTAGCGCGGCTTCAATGCTCGCCATATTTTATCGCTCCCACAGAATCGGCATTTTTTCGTAAGCCGACATACTACTTGAATAGCGATGGTTTTTGAAACCAGTTAAACTGAAAGCAAGCTAAAACGGATTCACTGGCCATTCTGTATTCACAAAGGGATTTGGCATAAACATGGTGCATTCGAATAAATCCCTTTTTCTAATGATTGTTTCTTAATGCCTGTTAATAAAATTGCTGCGTTACCAAAGTTTCATCAATTGTTGATCATGGCTCTCAGTGCCTTCATTGTGCTACTGGTTGCGATTCCTTCAGAATCACCGGCTCAACATCCCGATGCCAAGTTTGAGGTGGGGAAACTTTACCCAATACCTCTAGAAACCTCTTCTTTATTGCCACCTAAAGGTGAACCGCAACCGAACCAGTCATTTGTTCCGCTCGAGTGGCACAAATTTAGCGTTCAGGCGGGTGATAGCCTTGCTGGTATTTTTGACCGTGTGGGTATTAGCCCAACCACGCTTTACCGACTGATAAACAGCGACAAGGGCACTAAGTCTCTCGCCTCACTCAAAGTGGGCGATGAAATTCGCCTAGGCTTTGATGAAAATGGCCTGTTTACCCAACTGGTTCAGCCTAAAAATGCCAACGAAACGCTAATCGTTAACCGCATTGGAAATGACTTCGTTTCCAAAGTGGAATCCAAGCAAATCGACACACAAGTTAACTATGCATCGGCAACCATTACGTCTAGTTTCTGGAATGCTGGCGTAAGTGGCGGGCTAAGCCCCAATCAAATCATGGAGCTTGCTGGTCTTTTTGGCTGGGATATTGATTTCGCATTAGATATTCGCCAAGGCGACCACTTCTCGGTGCTGTATGAAGAGCAACTTGTTGAAGGTGAGATGATTGGTCGAGGCGATATCCTTGCCGCCACTTTCACCAACCGCGGCGAAACGTTTACCGCCATTCGTTCGAAGACGGGGAAATACTACGACGAAAAAGGACGCGCCATGAAAAAAGCGTTCTTACGTTCACCGGTTAACTTCCGTTACGTCAGCTCTAACTTTAACCCGCGTCGTCTGCACCCTGTCACTGGCAAAGTGAAATCCCACAGAGGTACTGACTATGTTGCACCTGTTGGTACGCCAATATGGGCAGCTGGTGACGGTATCGTCATGAAGTCGGCATATAACCAATTCAACGGTCACTATGTCTTCATCAAACACAGCTCCACCTACATCACCAAGTATTTGCACCTCACCAAACGTAAGGTCAAAACGGGTCAGCGTGTGAAGCAGGGACAAACTATTGGTACGCTGGGCGGAACAGGGCGCGTAACAGGCCCGCATTTGCACTATGAATTTTTGGTACATGGCGTTCACAAGAACCCACGTACTGTGAAACTGCCACAAGCGAAATCACTCTCAGGCAAAGCGAAAACTGAGTTTATTTCTCTGGCACAGCAACGATTAGCTCAACTCAATAAGTTCAGCCAACTGCTTGCATCAATAGGTACCCTAGAGCGCAATAACGCCTCTTAATGATTCACCACCACAGTCTGTGAGACATAAAAAAAGCAGCGCCATGGCGCTGCTTTTTCTTTGTTGGTTGCTAAGTAGCTAGACAGCTAACCTCAATATTGAGGCTCAACGCTAGATTGTGGCTTTGGGAGTGGAGGTGTTTCCTCCTTTTGTTGCTCATCAGACAGCTGAGTTTCAAAATCCAACGCTACTTTTTTCACCTTGGGTTCACGCGCTAACATCAATAAGCACGGTGTTAACACCAGGGTCAGCACGGTTGAAAACGCCAAACCACCCGCAACTGCCGTCGCCAGTTGAGACCACCACTGAGTACTCGGTGCGCCAAACTCGACACCCTGATTCACCAAATCCACGTTCATTTCTAACACCATTGGCATCAAACCAAGAATGGTCGTCACCGTGGTGAGCATGACAGGACGAAGACGTTGCGCTCCCGTTTGTAAGATGGCATCCACTTTCGCCAATCCGCGTCGACGGAGGACATTATAGGTATCAATCAAGACGATATTGTTGTTCACCACAATACCCGCCAAGGTGATCACCCCTACGCCTGACATAATAATACCGAACGGTCGCTGGAAAATAAGCAACCCAAGGAAAACACCCACGGTTGAAAACAGCACCGCACTTAAAATCAAAAATGCTTGGTAGAAGCTGTTGAACTGCGTGATAAGAATAATTGCCATTGCGCCTAGCGCCGCGAGAAACGCCATCATCAAAAATGCTTGGCTTTCATCTTGCTCCTCGTTTTGGCCACGCAGCGAAACGCTGACGCCATCGGGTAATGCCATAGCATCAAGTTGTTCCGTCAAACCAGGCAGCTCTAAACTGAGGTTATAACCTTCAGCCATGTCAGCCATTACTTTGATCACGCGCTTGCCATCCACCCGATCAATATTGCCTTGTTTTTGCTCCGGCGTGATTTTCGCAAAGTTAGTGATAGGGACTAAGCCATATGGCGTTTTCACTCTTAGCTCATCGAAGCGGCCAATATCCCGTTTGTCTTCTGGGTAGCGCACCAAGATATCCACTTCTTCGGTAGAATCGTCAGGTAGATAGTCACCAATTTTCAAACCATTGGTGACAAACTGAACCGTATTCCCAACCACTGTGGCGTCTGCGCCAAAGCGTGCTGCATCCGTGCGATTGATATCTATTGACCAATCAATGCCGGGCTTCGTCAGGGTATCGCTAAAGTTAGTAAACGCGGTGTTTTGTGCAAGTAGGTCTCGTACCTGCTTTGCCGCAGATTCGATGTCAGCACTATTGCTTGCCGTTACCTCAATAGAAAGATCGTGTTCACTCGGCGGCCCTGCGTCGGGCTTTTTGAACTCAAGCTCCAAGCCAGACAGATCGTCTGTTTTCTCGCGCAGCTCTTCGATGATCTCTTTCACCTTACGGCGGTTTTGCCACTCAACTGGCTTCATCTGAATAACGCCGATTTCGTCTTGCCCACCGGTACGGGTGTAAACACTGTCAATTTCATCCATACCCAAAACGCGCTGCTCGACTTCTTTCATCAACGCATCTTGCTCATAAATAGACAAATCACCGTGTGACCGCACTTTGATGTTAAAAAATGCCGGGTCGACATCAGGGAAGAACTCAGTCCCGAGCCCTGACTTGTTGTAGGCAAAGCCAACCGCAAACGCGACGATAAATGCGGCACACAAAATTTTGATTGGATGCTTAATGGCAACCGATAGCGTCGAGATATAGGCGCGAGTTAGCCCTTTCGCTTTAGAGAAGTCACCATTTTCAAGCGCCTGCATTCTGTTTTTCTGTTCCGTTGTCAGTGGCAACGGTTTACCCATCAAACTGCCAAGAACAGGAACAAACAGCAGTGCCATCACCAACGACGCGGACAAGGTCGCAATCAAGGTTAATGGCATAAACTTCATAAACTCGCCAGTGATGCCCGGCCAGAATAATAGGGGTGCAAACGCCGCTAAGGTTGTGGCTGTGGATGCGATAATCGGCCATGCCATGCGATGAGCCGCTTCACGATACGCTTGTTTTCGGCTAATGCCTTCACGCATTCGGCGATCTGCATATTCAGTGACAACAATCGCACCATCCACCAGCAAACCCACCGCCATAATCAATGCAAAAAGCACAACGATGTTGATGGTCAAGCCACTCAGAGCAAGCACAACTAACCCAGTCAAAAACGAACCTGGGATAGAAACACCCACCAAGAAAGCAGTACGCGCACCGAGAATGGCAATGATGACAATCACCACCAACAAAACGGCAGAAAGAATGTTATTTTGCAGATCGGTGAGCATTGAACGGACATCTTCAGAGCCGTCCCATGTGTATTTTACTTGCAATGCTGCGGGCCACTGAGAGGAGGTTTGCGCCTTAGCAAGCACCGCTTTCACCAACTCCACGGTTTCAATGATGTTCTCTCCTGCGCGCTTTTTGACATCCAGCACGACAGCAGGCTTACCATCGAGGCGAGCAAAGCTTTCTGGATCTTTAAAACTACGACGCACAGTCGCCACATCGGCGACAGTCACTACCTGAGAGCCATCAATTTTGATGGGAAGCTGCAATACATCTTGCACCGATTCGAAAACCGAAGGCACTTTCACGGAAAAACGACCGTAGCCCGTGTCAACATAGCCTGCAGCTACCACACGGTTACTTTTGGTAACCAAATCGAAGATATCGGCTTGATCAAGCCCGTAGCTTTCTAGCAGCAAAGGTTCGACGATGATCTCTACTACATCATCACGATCGCCTGCCACATCCACTTCAAGGACTTGCTTAAAACCTTCGAGTGTTTCTTGCAGCTCACGCGCTATCTTAACGGTGGCACGTTCAGACACATCACCATATAAAGCAACAGATAAGACGGGTTGCTGGTTGGCGAACGTGACTTCGTTCACTGTGGGTTCATCGCTGTCGTCAGGCAAACGAGGTTTGACCAAATCAACCGCTTCACGCACATCGGTCATTGCCAAATCGAGGTCGACACCGACGTTAAACTCCATCGTCACTGACGCATGGCCTTCGGATGCAATCGCTGTCATCTCTTTGATGCCTTCAATGGAGCGTAACTCTTGCTCTATTGGGCGAACAAGCAAACGCTCAGCATCTTCTGGCGAGATCCCTTCGTGGCTCACGGACACGTAGATGACAGGTATGGTGATGTCGGGATCAGATTCTTTAGGAATCGTTTGATAGGTATAAACGCCTGCTACAAAGAGAAATAGTAGCAGTGTGACCATGGTACGCGTCCGCGCTAGCGACGCATCAATCAAGGTTCTCATGCGGCGATCTCCTTATTGAGGTTGTGTTTGACGCACGGCGTCAACCACATCACCGTCGCGCACAAAACCTTGTCCCTTGGTGATGACATCCACTTGCTCACCCAGACCAGACAACCAAACACCGTCTTCTTCTGCTTTCACAATACGAGCGGCAACGAACGCCGCTTTGTTGCCCTGAAGTGTTTTGACGCCAAGATTACCTTGTTCGTCCAACGCTAAAACAGAGGGGCTCAGTTTCACAGCACGCTGCAAATCCAACGCAAGATCGACTTCAGCACTGATCCCTGCAGGAATCGCTTGTTTAGGATTTGGAATTTCGAGTTCTATCGCAAAAGTATTTGTGGTTGGAGATGCAAGGCTGGATTGGTAACGAAGCCTTCCTTCTTTCTTTTCGCCATTAACCAGCAAAACGCGCGCTGGCAATGACCCGTCAATATGGCTGATGTGCTTTTCAGACACATCGGCAGTGACGATCAACGGGTCTAGGTCAATCAGGGTCGCCATAGGATCGCCTATCCCTAGATAATCCCCAACTTCAACCATCACATCATCAACAATGCCATCAAATGGCGCACGAACCTGCGTATGTGATAACGCTAATTCGATGTTTTCAACATTGGCCTTCGCTTCAACAAGGTTTGCTTCCGCCAACGAAAATGCGACTTCGCCTTGTAAGCCTTTCTTCTTGAGTGATTTCGCAGCATTGAACTCTTTTTGACGAACAAGCAGCAACGACTTTGAACGATTAAGCTGCGCTTCACGATCGCCTTTATCGATAAAGATAAGCAGATCACCTTTCTTAACCGCGGCGCCTTTTCTGACATTCACTTTGGTCACTCGGCCATCCGCTTCAGCCGAGATCGTTGCATCGCGATCAGGCGCAGTGCGACCGTATAGAGAAATCGAACGGGTAACAGGCTCAGAGAAATACGTATCTACCGCCACTTTAGTCAGCGGAGCTTTGGGTTGTTCACTTTGCTCAGGAGAGGGATTCGCACTGCTTGAGCCACTGCCGACCCAGAACACTAATGCGATAAGAAGAACCAAAGAGATGATCCAAGGTCGCTGTGATAAGTAAGACGCTTTTACGCCTGCATTCGCCATAATAGTCCTTCCCGACGTGGTTACTGCAGTAAATGAAAACGGACGCTGATCCTTCCGGCCCGAAGACAAAAACAGCCTGAACGGCAGGCTGTTTTTGAACTAATGATGTGCTGTATCTCTTAGCTAGGTAGACCCCTAACTCTGAGAGTGTCTCATAGTTTATACACTGAACGAGGCACCGCAACCACATGTTGTGGTGGCATTCGGGTTGTTGATAAAGAAACGTGATCCCTCTAACCCTTCTGTGTAATCGACTTCTCCGCCAATAAGGTATTGCAAGCTCATTGGATCAACCACCAAAGTAACGCCGCATTTTTCAATCGTCATGTCGCCATCATTGACGTTTTCATCAAACGTGAAACCGTACTGGAAGCCGCTACAACCGCCGCCAGTAATATACACACGCAGTTTCAGGTTCGGGTTTTCTTCTTCCTGAATCAGCGTCTTTACCTTAGTCGCAGCTGTGTCAGTAAATTGCAGCGGCAAATTGGTATCGCTCATTTCGACCTCACATTACTTCTTTTATATTGAACGCATTATCTAATACCTGACTAATTCGTTCAAGTATTGGTCGCAGCTAGAAACTATATGCAGCAATATACACCAAGTTTAATCTGTATGTGATGCTTACCTCATCATCAGACTCGCCAGTTTTTCACACTTCCCTTACAATACGGCCCAGGTAAAACTTAACGATCATATGGCCTAGGAAAGAACCCATGACCAAATCAGCCGAATTGTTCCAACAAGCACGCAAAACCATTCCTGGTGGCGTCAATTCGCCAGTACGCGCATTCGCAGGCGTGGGCGGTGACCCTATTTTCATTGAACGCGCTGACGGTGCTTACATCTATGATGCCGATGGCAAAGCGTACATTGATTATGTCGGCTCATGGGGCCCAATGATCTTAGGCCACAACCACCCTGCGATTCGTGACGCAGTCATTGAAGCGGCGCAACATGGCCTGAGTTTTGGTGCGCCTACTGCACGTGAAATCACGCTTGCTGAGCTGGTTAGCCAACTGGTTCCATCAATGGAAATGGTGCGTATGGTGAGCTCTGGTACGGAAGCAACCATGAGCGCCATTCGTCTGGCTCGTGGCTTCACCCGTCGTGATAAGTTCATCAAATTTGAAGGCTGTTACCACGGCCACGCTGACTGCTTGCTGGTTAAAGCAGGATCTGGCGCGCTGACGCTGGGTGAGCCAACATCACCAGGCGTTCCTGCTGATTTCGCCAAACACACTCTGACCTGCACGTTTAACGATCTTGATTCTGTTCGCGCGGCGTTTGAACAATACCCAGAAGACATTTCCTGCATCATTGTTGAGCCAGTAGCCGGCAACATGAACTGCATTCCACCGCAAGCTGGCTTCCTAGAAGGCCTTCGCGCTTTGTGTGATGAGTTTGGTGCATTGTTGATTTTTGATGAAGTGATGACAGGATTCCGTGTTGCACTTGGCGGTGCCCAAGCGCACTACAACATCAAACCTGACCTGACAACGTTGGGTAAAGTAATTGGTGGCGGCATGCCAGTGGGTGCATTCGGTGGTCGTCGTGACGTGATGGAATACATCGCGCCAACAGGCCCTGTATATCAAGCAGGTACGCTTTCTGGAAACCCAGTGGCGATGGCGGCAGGTGAAGCAGCATTAACGACATTACGCCAAGAAGGCAATGAAGCACAATTGGCTGACGTCACTCAACGTCTTGCGGAAGGCTTCAAAGCCGCAGCACAAAAACATGGTGTTGCGCTGGCCACCAACCAAGTGGGTGGAATGTTCGGTTTCTTCTTTACTGAGCAAGAGAGCATCACTTGTTTTGCTGACGTTCAGCAGTGTGATATCGAGAAATTTAAGCGCTTTTTCCACCTTATGCTTGAAGAAGGTATTTACTTGGCGCCTTCTGCCTTTGAAGCAAGCTTCACCTCTTTGGCTCATGGCGAACAAGAGCTTGAAGCAACATTGGCTGCCGCAGATCGCGCATTTGCCAAACTCGCTGCAGAATAAATGACAAAGCGATTAACCATTAAAAAGCGAAGCCTCAGTGCTTCGCTTTTTTTATTGCCAATACACTACCACCAAAACGACGAGCAAAACGCAAACAATCAGTGGAAGACTTACCTTACGGCTCTTTTTTGCATGACATTGCTGATCGCAACACCCCATATCCTCTCCATTCGCCATCTAAAGATGCGTTTTAATGTTGCAACTGTGTTCCATTCGAAGACACCGATTTATCGCAAAAAACTTAACAGTTTGATTAATTAATATTTAACGCTTTTTCGTTAATTGGTCACAACGTATCATACTCTTCACACTACACTGTTCACCAGACTGACTGGCGCGACACAAAGGAGCCTACAAGTGGCATCATCTTTCAAGATAGAACCCAGACATTGGACACTCATTGGCGCATTGGCTCTTGCCGCATATGCGTGTTACGTCCTCATCGCCCCTTACGTTGGCTCAATTGTTCTCGCCTTCATTGTTTCGCTGCTTTTTTTTCCCTTACATGACCGCATTGATCACAAGCTGAAATCTTACCCAAACCTTTCCGCTGCGCTGTCTTGCACAATTCTGACGGTAATGATCATCATTCCAATGATCTTTGTTGCTGGCGCGATCTTACGCCAAGGCATTACCTTCTTTACTGGTGCCTATGAATGGCTAAGTGCTGGCGGAGCGAAAGACATCCTTTCCATGCCTTTCGTACAAACAAGTCTGCAATCCTTAGATAAATGGCTACCGTTCGATTCCATCGACCCTCAAGACATTATTTCACGCGTTGCGTCGACCGTGTCAGCGTTAAGTTCCGAGATGATTGGCATGAGCTCGCAAATCCTTGGCGACGTCACCGGCATGTTTGTTAACTTCCTATTGATGCTGTTCGTATTGTTTTTCCTGCTACGCGATCACGACAAAATCATCCAGTTGCTCCGCCACGTCAGCCCCCTCTCTCGTAGCCAAGAAGACACCTTGCTTGATGAAGTCGAGAAAGTGGCAAAATCTGCGGTAATGGGTTCATTCCTCACCGCGTTAGCACAGGGTTTAGTGGGTGGTTTTGCGATGTGGATGGCAGGGTTTGCTGGCCTATTTTGGGGCACAATGATGGGCTTTGCATCCTTCATCCCTGTTGTAGGCACTGCGTTGATATGGCTACCCGCCGCTGGCTACCTTCTTATTGTTGGGCAATGGGAATGGGCCGCGTTTTTGGTTGGCTGGGGAGTGATCGTCGTCGGTTCGGTCGACAATATTCTTCGACCATTACTAATGCAAGGTAACTCAGGGATGAATACCCTGTTGATCTTCTTCTCGCTCATTGGTGGTTTACAAGTTTACGGTTTGATGGGGCTAATTTACGGGCCGATCATCTTCTCAGTGACACTGGTACTATTTCGTATGTACGAAGCAGAATTTCACAACTTTCTCGAAAAGCAGGATAACTCATAGCGTTTCTAGTCATCGGTGTTAGCGCCTACTCACATAGTTTCCCGCGCGCTTGGCACAATGATGTATAGAGTTAAGACATTTAAGCCTCCCATAAAGCACGGTTATTTTCACGAGCCGCGCTTTGTGGGAGAATCCGCGCTCTATTTTGTTGCAACCCCTGAGGCAGCCATGTCATACAGCACCCCTAGCCAAGTAGTGGCTCGTCAATTGGCATACTTTGAAGGCAAGCATGTTTTGCTTGCTGGAGAACTCGAAGATACCTTCGCAACGGAACTACTAGGTAGTGCTGAGAGCGTCAGCATCTTTACCACAAACCTTGCCTACGCCAATCAAATGCGTCGTTACGATGCCATCAATGTTCAGTTTGGTGAGAGCTACTCCGCCATGCCTAACGTCGATATGGTGCTGCTGTACTGGCCTAAAGCGAAAGCGGAAGCCGAGTTTTTGCTATCCATGCTCATGGCCTCACTGGGTCAAGATACTGAAATTGTCGTGGTTGGTGAAAATCGAAGCGGTGTAAGAAGTATCGAGAAGATGTTTACCCCCTATGGCACGGTGACAAAATTCGATTCTGCAAGGCGATGCGGGTTCTACTGGGGCCAGTGCACTAACGAGCCAACGCCATTTAACCTCGACGACTGGTACAAGAGTTACCCACTTCACCTTGGTGAGCACACACTAACCATTCGCTCTTTGCCTGGCGTATTTAGTCACGGTGAACTGGATGTGGGCAGTAAACTGCTGCTTGATACACTGCCTTCACTCAGCGGCGAAGTGTTTGATTTTGGCTGTGGTGCTGGCGTCATTGGCGCTGCAATTAAGCTTCTATATCCAACAGCGAACATCACCATGGTCGATATTAGTGCGTTAGCCGTGGCATCAGCCCGTGAGACGTTGCGTTTTAACGAGCTTGACGGAACGGTACTTGCCTCTGATGTTTATAGTGAAGTGTCATCTAAATTTGATCACATCGTGAGTAATCCGCCCTTTCATGCAGGGCTAAAAACGCACTATGCGGCGACAGAAACCTTCTTACAACGCGCTCCTGAGTTTTTAAATCGCCAAGGTCAATTGACCGTTGTGGCAAACAGCTTTTTACGCTACCCGCCATTTATTGAAAGCGCGTTTGGCCACTGTGATACGCCGGCAAAAAACAACAAATTCGCCATCTATCATGCCGTCAAAACCGCTTAAATCTCGCAGGGGTTGATCTCCAACCCCTCGTTAAAAACGTTAAATTTGTGTCTTCACACGTACTTCATTGACAACTTACTTGCCAACAATAATTAAGTCCGTATAAGAGCTGACAATAGATTCCATTCATATGCACTCGGTCGAAAAAACGTCAATTTCGACAAAATCGAGGTCATATAGCATTTTTGATTTTCTATCTTGTCAGGCAGAGACATGCAAAAAAAACAGAAGTTCAAGCGCCTTCAGCACACGCTGATGTTAGCGTTTCTTGTGCTCAGTATTACGCCTCTCACCCTACTGGCGATGTTCTTCCTTGAATCACACAGCAGTGATTTAGAACAGCAAAGCACAACCCACCTTTCTTTCCTTCGAGATAACAAGAAAGAACAGATCATCAGTTACTTTGATGCGCGTTACTCCGAAGTGAATTCTTTCTCACGCTCAGAGCTCGCCACCGCCAGTGGTGGTCGATTCTATGGCTTAGTCGCCGCATTCCATCAGCTAGGGAAAACCAAAGAAGAAGCGCGAGAAACAGCGAGAATGCGCTACGTCGATACCCCAAGTAAATCTTTGACCGCAAGCGTTGATGACAGTAATTTCGTGGGCAGTGAGCGCTATCGTTTGCTCCATAAACGGTATGACTGGGCGTACAAAGAACATCTCAAGCGTTCAGATTTTTCCGACCTGCTTCTTGTTGATATTGAAGGAAACGTCGTCTATTCAGCGTTAAAAGATGAAACGTTTGGCGCCAATTTACTCGAAGAACAATGGCAAAACACACCGGCAGGAAAAACCTTTACTGACATCAAAAGTCAGGTCACGACATCGATCGGCGACACAGACAAAAATCCTGTCGTATTTACTGATTTTAGCCAGCAATCCAACGGCGAAATCGCGGCTTGGTTTGCTGCGCCCATCACTCAACAAGGCTATTTGCATAGCTATGTGTTGATGAAGCTTCCTAACAAAGCCTTAGTTGATATGCTCAACAAAGCGCCGACTGAAAAAGGCTATATCAACACACTACTCGTCGGCCCAGATCATATTGCACGCAATATTGAAGCTAGCGACCCGCTTGTTGCCATTAATAGTTTAGCAATAGAAAAGGCACTTTCTGGCGCAAGGGATGTTGGTAATTTTGTTGGCACAAGCCATCAACGCGTGCTCGGTGCATACGCGCCCGTTAATATCCAGGATAAGACATGGGCGATCATTCTAGAGTTACCTGAAGAGGAAGCGTTCGCACGCATCTATCAACTAGAAAAAATATTCATCGTTGTCATGGTCGTCGCTATCCTCTTGGTTGTGATCGCTTCGCACTTACTTTCAAACTCCATTACAGCCCCACTGCTTCGCCTCACTTGGGCAGCAGAACAAGTCTCTGCTGGCGATTTAGATCAGAAGATAAACAGCACGGATCGGGAAGATGAGATTGGACGACTCGCCATCAGCTTTGCCCGGATGCAGCGATCTGTTCGCGACAAATTGGCGCTAATTCGTGAGCAGAACAAAGAGCTCGAGCAGAACATCAATCTGATCAAACAAAAGAACGAAGAACTTCAACAAGCTGATCGCATGAAAGATGACTTCTTGGCCACAACGTCTCACGAACTCCGTACGCCGCTTCACGGTATGGTTGGTCTTGCAGAATCCATGCTGGCGGGCGCTGAAGGCCCCATTCCTGAACGCCAAAAGCATCAACTCGAGATGATTATCAACAGTGGAGAGCGCCTTTCAAATTTGGTAGACGATCTCCTTGATTACCACAAAATGCGTTATGGCAGTCTTGAAATCTCTCCACAAGCGGTTGATACCGCCAATGCGCTGCGTTTGGTCATTGAGCTTTCTAGCCACCTGCTTGGCGGTAAACCTGTACGAATCATCAACCAAGTACCTATCGACTTGCCGTTGGTTCGTGCTGACGAACAGCGCCTGGAACAAGTGCTGTACAACTTAATCGGCAATGCCATCAAGTATACCGATGAAGGAAAAATCATCATTTCCGCCACCGTTCTTGAAGGACAGTTGCGCATTCAAGTCGTGGACACTGGACAAGGCATTCCGTCAGATCAACTAGAGTATATTTTTGAGCCCTTAACACAGGCAAAATCAGGAACGGCCGTCTATCGACAAGGTGCAGGTCTTGGTTTATCAATCAGTCGTCAGCTCATTGAAATTATGGGCGGGCAACTCTACGTCAGCAGCCAGCCAATGGTCGGCACAACCTTTAGCTTCACACTGCCAACTGCGACGGAAGAAGACAAAGCAAAAACTCGCTTGTCGAATAGCGTCCATTTCGCAGTGCCTAAAGTGGAATTGGTGCATAACGACTTAGCACAACTGCCGGAAAACCCGAGTGGCCCACTGGTGCTTGTTGTTGATGACGAACCCGTAAACCTGCAAGTCTTGAACAACTTCCTGCGCCTTGAAGGATATCGCGTCAAAGCGGTAGAAAATGGCCGCCAAGCCATAGAGTCTGTTACTCAAGAAAAACCCGTGCTTATGCTACTCGACGTGATGATGCCTGAACTCAGTGGCTATGAGGTATGTACTCACCTTCGCGAGCGCTACTCCCGAGCAGAGCTTCCTATCATCATGCTGTCGGCTTTAGGGCAAGTTCAAGACAAAGTAAAAGGGTTTGACGCGGGCGCGAATGACTACCTAACCAAACCCTTCAACAAAGATGAACTTAGCGCACGCATTCGCGCATATATTAATGCATCTCTGACAGAGCAAGAACGTGAAAACAACCGGAAATTGGTGTCTGAGATCCATTTCCGAGAGCAAGTCGAAGCGGGACTGCGCGAAGTGCAAAACCGTTTGCTGGGCTTACTTGATTCAGCACCAGAAGCCATTGTGTGCGTGCATGAGAACGGCAAGATAAGCTATGCCAATGATTCTTGTAGCTCTGTCTTCAAACTCAGTGCTGAACAGCTAGAGCGCCACCACATCGACGATTTCCTGGCAATGGCCTTGCCTGATGTTGAAACGGGTCGAGGCCATTATAGCGGGCAGCTTCGGTTTAACATTGATGGCGAACTGGTCAGTATTGATTCAGACGTTTTCACCTTACCCGAGACATCGGGGTTGCAAATGATGCTCATATTGAACGCAGGAGAAAAGGCATCCTCTCATCGCGTTCAATTACTTGAGAGTGCGGTTGAAGCCTTGTCTGAATATGCTTTTGATGGCGACCAAAACCAATTGCAGCAACTTCGCGAATTAGGTGGCGAATTCACTAGAATGGCAGACAAGTTCTCTGGCGATAAACCAGATAAAGGCGATGTACTGCGTGAAACCTTAGTGAAAGTCATGCTTGTTACGCTCAGTTACTGGAACAACGCCACCGGGAAGACCAAGTTTGATCTTGCTGAAGAAAGCGGACTCTGGCGTGTCTACCTAGACCGGAGTACGTTGCAAACCCGAACATTAGACAAATATCTTCACGCAGAAACTGTTCCAAAATCACCACGATGGCGCACGGTTATCAATACCATCGACTTTGTACTAGATCGCTGTGGTGATGAAACAAAAGAAAGGCATGAGGTCATTCAACTACGCGACAGGTTGCAATCACTTATCACACGCTAAACACCAAATAAGCCTCGGAAACGGGGCTTTTTACTGTCTTCGTTTTCTACCGCCATACCTCCTTCGAACAACCACATTGATTGTCTCCGTCTCCGTCTCCGTCTCTGTCTCTGTCTCTGTCTCTGTCTCTGTCTCTGTCTCTGTCTCTGTCTCTGTCTCTGTCTCTGTAGAGACTATCTGTGCCATCCAATATCGACATCAAGCACATTGACTGCGCTTAGGAAACCGAAAACTCAATGACCCACCTTATTGGCTTATTCCTAAGCCCCATCATTGCCATAAACTCATAACATAGTCAGCGTGTACTTATTTCACGTCACGAAATACACAAAAGTGACGGACTTGATAAGGTGTCACTCTACTCATTTTTGATGCAAAAAAGTGGTCAATATTCGTTCGCAACGAAAAACGCAACCACGTAATTTCTGTTTCTGAGAAGATAATCACAACAAACCAATCACTGAAATTTTCAGCAAAAAATTAACCCAACTTCGAAATAGAGATCGTGATCACGCCAATAATCATAACGATCAATGACCAATGAAAATGAGGCCTGAAAGGTTAGTATCCACTATCATAAACGTAAAACCAGTGGCCAAAAAGTGCGGTATTTGACCTGCATCAAACGTAAAACCGCACCGTCAAAAACGTTAGTTTTAACGTTTTTGACGCGCCCCCTTTAACTTTTAACGTTTTTAACGGGCATTGCGATTGACCCAAAACTGGAACCGGAGTTTCCTTACATTGCACTGAGCCTGCACGGCCATGTGAATAACTAAGTTCACTTGTTTGGTTATTCATAGCGGGGTCCGGCCTGACCACATTGAAAGGGTCAGAATAAAGTGAAACAAAGCAACTAGTAAGGAACAGCTATGCTTGCCAATCTAAAGAAAAAACATCTAGCAGTTGCCATCGTCGCGGCCGCAGCGTCTGTATTGACAGTACCAACTGTCAGCGCTGCTGACAGAACGGAACTGACTATCGTACCTGACTTCTACCCACAACTTACTCGTAACTTCAACCCGTTCCTACAGAACAACTTGAAGACCACTCTTGATTTTGTGTACGAGCCATTGGTTATCTTTAACCAATTAGACGGTAACACTCCAGTTATGCGTCTGGCGAAGGACTACACCATTTCGGATGACCTTAAAACGGTTACTTTTGAAATCCGTGACGGTGTTAAATGGTCTGACGGTACGCCTTTCACAGCTCAAGATGTTGAATTTACTTACAACCTTATCCGTGAAAATGCAGCAATTGACCTTGCAGGTAACGCAGCGCTTATCGCTGACGTTGCAGTAAAAGGCAACAGCGTAGCAATCACTTTGAACGAAGCTAACTCATCAGCTCCTTTCAAACTGGTTCAAACGCCAATCGTTGCTAAGCACATCTGGAGCAAGATTGATAAGCCAGAAGCGTTTGCAAACGAAAACCCTGTAGGTACTGGTCCTTTCACTGAAGTTGATACGTTCACTAGCAACTTGTACGTGCAGTGCCAAAACCCTAACTACTGGGATGCTGCAAACCTAGAAGTTGATTGTCTACGTATGCCTCTGATCACCAACAATGACGGTCTTCTGTCTAAAATTGTTGCTTCAGAGCTAGACTGGACTTCTTCGTTCATTCCTGACATCGACGCTGTTTATGCATCTGTAAACAAAAACCACAAATACTGGCCAGCACCAGTAGGTAGTTCAGTAAACCTTTTGGTTAACTTTGAACACCCAGATGCAGCGAAAAACGAAGCACTGACTAACATCGACTTCCGTCGCGCAATGTCTACTGCTATCGACCGTCAATCAATCATCGATATCGCGTTCTATGGTGCAGGTACTCCTAACCATTCGGCTGCTGGTATTGCTGCGCTTTACCAAAGCTGGTCTGACGTTGACACCTTCGAAAACGCGAAAGTGTACAACACCTACAACGTTGAAAAATCAAAAGCAATGCTGAAAAAAGCAGGCTTTAAAGATACCAACGGTGACGGTTTTGTTGAGACTCCAACAGGTAAGAGCTTTGAGCTAGAAGTTCAAACTCCTTCTGGCTGGACTGACTGGAACAACACTGCACAACTAGCAGCAGAAAACCTATCTGATGCTGGTATCAAAGTGAAAGCTGTTACTCCAGACTTCTCTGTATACAACGAGCAGATGGCTGGCGGTACTTTTGATGTGGCTCTAACGAACTACTTCACTGGTCCAGATCCACACCAAACTTGGGACACTGGTTTCCACTCACGTTTCATGGGCAAACAAGGTAACCCACGTTTCGCGATGCACCGTTTCCAGAGTGCGGAAGTTGATCAACTGCTAGAAAGTTTCTACGCAACAGCTGACAAGTCTGAGCAATTGGAAGTTGCACACAAGATTGAAAAGATCCTTTCTGACAATCAAGTGGTAATCCCAGTTCTGTCTGCTGCATCAATGTACCAGTTCAATGAAACTCGTTTCACTGGATTCTGGGATGCAGAAAACGCTAAAGGCCGTCCAATGATTTGGCAAGGTATCCCTGAGCGTCTGCTGCATATCCTTGACCTAGAAGCTAAATAGTAACACTCAAAATCTGGCGGTGCGTTCGCACCGCCTCTTTCCAAAGTTAGGCTATCAGTACTTTTGACCTCGGAGTTTCTATTTCTTTGGTCACGGCTTTGCCGTGCCACTTAAGGTGTGAGTTATGGGATTTTTTCTTAATAGATTAATGTTTTATTTTGGCGCATTGCTTATCGCAATCACGCTGAACTTTATTTTACCGCGAGCAATGCCTGGCGACCCAGTGACCATGATGTTCGCGAATGCGAGCGTCCAAGTAACACCAGAGCGTATTGCCGCCATGCGCGAGCTATTAGGCTTTGTTGACGGTCCAATTTACATCCAGTTCCTGACTTACTTGCAAAGTATCTTCACATGGGAACTCGGTATCTCGACCCAATTCTATCCGATGACGGTTAATGAGCTGATTGCTAAATCACTTGGTTGGACACTCTTCTTGGCAGGTAGCTCTGTTGTGCTCGCTTTCTGTATCGGCTCAGTGCTCGGTATCTTTGCAGCATGGCGACGTGGCAGCCGATTCGATTCATTCGTATCACCAGGGTTCATGGCACTCCAAGCAGTCCCCCCTGTTGTTATTGGTATGATGGTTCTGTTTATCTTTGGTATCAGCCTTAAATGGTTCCCTACATCATACGGTATGCCTGAAGGCGCAATTCTAGACTGGACAAGTTGGGATACCTACCAAGGTATTCTGTACCACGCAGTACTTCCATTGATCTGTGCAACTGTCGCCCAAATCGGTGGTTTCCTAATCAATATGCGTAACAACATGATCAACCTGCTGAGTGAAGACTACATCACGATGGCAAAAGGCAAAGGCCTTTCTGAGAATCGTGTTGTCTTCAACTACGCAGCACGCAACGCAATGCTACCAACCGTTACCGCGCTTTCGATGGCGCTTGGCATGGCAGTCGGTGGTCAGCTCGTCGTAGAAATGATTTTCCAATATCCAGGCCTTGGCACAACCATGCTGAATGCCGTTAACGGACGTGACTACCAGGTACTACAAGGCCTATTGATCATCTTGACCCTTGTCATGCTGTTCTTCAATTTCTTGGCCGACGTTCTTATTGTTTTGCTTGACCCACGTCTGCGTAAGGGAGGCAAATAATCATGAAAGATGTATTCAAAATTATTCGCGGAAACACGAAAGCATTTGTTGGTGTTATTCTGATTGTGACTTTCTTGTTGATGGCGCTCTTTGCACCTGTTCTATCACAATATGACCCACAAAAACGTTCTGGTAACCCGCACGAATATCCTTCTGTACTCGTCAAAATGGCACAAGCCAGTCCTGACGGCTGGGTGGCTGAAAATGTTACTGACAACGCGCGACGCCTTCGTATCTCTAAAGATGCGGATCACGTACTGGGCACCACACGCTTAGGTCGTGACATCTGGTCACAAGTTGCATATGGCGCGCGCACCTCTCTATTGGTTGGCTTTACTGCCGGTATTTTCGTGTGTGTCGTTGCCACCGTCATGGGTATTTCTGCTGGCTACTTCGGTGGCAGAGTCGACAACATCTTGTCCGGTGCCATGAACGTCATGCTCGTTGTACCGCAACTTCCCGTCATTATGGTAATCGCTGCATTCGTGGGACAGGCAGGCCCACTCACCATTGCCTTGGTAATAGCGTTCACCTCCTGGGCTTGGGGCGCCAGGGTAATCCGTTCCCAAACCTTAGCCATTCGTGAAAAAGAGTTTGTAAAAGCAGCTGAAGTGCTCGGCGAATCAAAACTACGCATCCTTTTTGTTGAGATTCTGCCAAACCTGATCCCTCTTGTAGGCGCAAGCTTCATCGGCTCGGTCATGTACGCAATTCTCGCTGAATCAGTGCTCTCATTCATTGGTATGGGCAGTGCAAGTACCGTCAGCTGGGGCAGCATGCTCTACAACGTACGTACTTCATCCGCCATGCAGCTCGGCATTTGGTGGGAAGTATTAGCACCATGTATTGCTCTAACACTACTTTCACTGTCGCTGGCTTTGGTTAACTTCGCAGTTGATGAAATTGCCAACCCACAGCTACGTGCACAAAAAGGCATGAAGCGTTGGAAGAAAGTGCAGGAAGACGAAAAGAAAGCCCGCGAACAGGCTGACGTTGTTCCACAAACTGCAGTATTGAGCGGAGAAAAATAATGAGTGATGCACAACTATCAATCCGCAACCTTTGTGTTGACTATATTACCGATGCGGGCGATGTCCGCGCGGTAAACGATGTAAGTTTCGATATTGGTAAAGGCGAAGTATTTGGTCTGGCTGGTGAGTCTGGCTGCGGTAAATCAACCGTCGCTTTCTCTCTGATGCGTCTTCACAAGCCACCTGCTTATATCAGCGGTGGTCAGGTCTACTTCAACGGCGAAGACATCATGAAATACAGCGACGAGCGCATGAGCCGCTTCCGCTGGAAAGAAGTGTCAATGGTGTTCCAGTCTGCAATGAACGCCTTGAACCCTGTTCTTACTATGGAAGAGCAGTTTTGTGACGTGATTATGCGCCACACCAACATGACTCGCGCACAAGCAAAGAGCCGTGCTGAAGGTCTGTTGGAGATTGTTGATATTCACCCAAGTCGTTTAAGCGATTACCCGCACCAATTCTCTGGCGGCATGCGTCAGCGTTTGGTTATCGCGATTGCTCTGGCTCTGAATCCAAAAATGATCATTATGGATGAGCCAACAACAGCGCTCGACGTGGTGGTACAACGTGAGATCCTGCAAAAGATCCACGCGCTGAAAGAAGAGTTTGGCTTTTCGATTCTGTTCATCACGCATGACCTATCATTGATGGTCGAATTCACCGACCGCATCGGCATCATGTATGCCGGTCAGCTGATTGAAGTCGCGCCGTCAAAAGAGATCCTAAAAACACCATACCATCCATATACCGAAGGTTTGGCTAGCTCTTTCCCTGCACTTACTGGTCCGAAAACGCACCTAAAAGGCATTCCGGGTAACCCATTGAACCTGCTCGAAATACCGCAAGGTTGTCGCTTCCAAGCTCGCTGTAGCAAAGCGACGGACAAGTGTTTCAACGTAGCAAACACTTTGACTCAGATCGAGCCGTCTCGTTTCACCAACTGCCACCTGTTCACAGGTAAGTAATTCGGCTATTTGCGACTTGTAGGAGTGAGCATGACTAAAGAATTAGGCCAACCAATTGTTGAAGGGAAAAACCTAGTAAAGGATTTCCCTATTAGCAGCAACGCGCTAAACAAGCCTTTGATGCGCGCACTGAATGACGTGTCATTCAAACTGTATAAAAGCCGCGGTCTATCTGTGGTTGGTGAATCCGGTTCCGGTAAATCGACCACAGCAAAAATGATTGCAAAGATGTATGCGCCAACATCAGGAAGTATTGAGTACAAAGGCCGCGACATCAGCACCATTACAAAAAGCCGCGATCTGATGACCTACCGCGAAGGCATCCAGATGGTTTGGCAAGACCCGTTCGGCTCTTTGAACCCAACGCAGAATATCTTTCACCATATTGAGCGCCCGTTAAAGATCCACAAGAAAGCGAGCAGCAATCCGAAAGAATTGGAAGAACAAGTGTATGACCTACTGAATCAAGTCGGTCTAACACCACCAAAAGAAACCGCACAGAAGTACCCTCACCAACTTTCTGGTGGTCAGCGTCAACGTGTAAACCTTGCACGTAACCTAGCGGTTGGCGCAGAAGTGGTATTGGCTGACGAACCAACGTCAATGCTCGACGTTTCTATCCGCGCAGGTGTTTTGAACCTGATGGAAGAAATGAAATTCGAGAAAGAAATGGCGCTACTTTACATCACGCACGACATCGCAACCGCTCGCTACATCGCGGAAGATCTTGCTGTTATGTACGTTGGCCACATGGTTGAGTGGGGCGACTGTGAAGAGATCATTCACCGTCCTCAACACCCATACACAAGACTTCTTGTCTCAGCGGTGCCAGATCCATCTAAGTCGATCCACCAGCAACTGGAAGGTAACAAAGGGGAAATCCCACTTTGGACGCCTGACTCAGTTGGCTGTCCGTTTGCGGGTCGATGCCTACATGCGACAGAGAAGTGTCGTGAGAAATTGCCAAGCGTTACCAAGCTGGCAGACAACCACTTTGTGCGCTGCTACCTGTACGAATAATTTATTCGAGCACATGTTTTAGGAGGTAAAATGCAGCTGTTGACCAACCATATCGGCTATGAGCGTTTAGGCAGTAAAATGGCGCTTGTTCTTGCGACACACGATGTTATCGCAACGCATGCCGATATTGTGGATGACCAAACAGGTCAATCCGTGATGCAGCTGCCTGTCTGTGCTTGTGGTTCTGTAGACCAGTGGCATACCGGCGACGTATATCAGTTGGATTTCACCGCTCTGGAGCAGAGCGGTGAGTTCCACATCAAGGTTGGAGATACCCAATCTCCAGCCTTTACGATTGCTGACGGTATACTTTTTGATCGCACGTTTTCCGATGTGATCCACTACTTCAAATCCCAGCGTTGTACAGGCACTTTTGATCAATATGATCGTCAAGCTCCTATTTTAGGAACGGATCGTCATGTTGATGTTCGTGGCGGTTGGTATGACGCGTCAGGCGACGTCAGTAAATACTTCAGCCACCTTTCCTATGGAAACTATTTAAACCCTCAGCAAATTCCCATGGTTGTTTGGAATATGCTGACGTCAATTAACACCTTATCATCCGAATTAGCCCCATTTACTAAAACACGACTGCATGACGAAGCCTTGTTTGGCGCGGATTTTCTTGTTCGCATGCATGATGCAGACGGATATTTCTATCTCACCGTGTTCGACAAATGGAGCAAAGACACCGCTCAGCGTGAAATCTGTGCCTATGAAACGCAGCTAGGCAACAAAACTTCAGCGTATCAGGCTGGTTTTCGACAAGGCGCTGGCGTTGCCATCGCAGCCCTCGCGGCAGCCGCTCGTTTAGGTATCAACGGTGATTTTGATGTCGCCACCTACCAATCAACAGCTGAAGCAGGTTACCTGCATCTTAAAGAAAACAATGCAGCCTATTTGGATGATGGATGTGAAAACACCATCGATTTCTATTGCGCATTGCTGGCGGCGACAGAGCTATTTAAGCTAACAAACAACGCTACCTACCTCGAAGAAGCCCGATATTGGGCAGCTCGTTTAGCTGAGCAACAGCAAAGTGATGAACAAGTTTCCCATTTTTGGTCGGCGAATGGTGATGGCTCTCGCCCTTACTTCCATGCGGCTGAAGCAGGGTTACCAGCGATCGCGCTGATGCAGTACTTGGCCATTGAGTCTGACGTCGAACTTAAAGATAAATTCCAACAAGTCGTTGTTAATGCAATTAATTTCGAATTAAGCATTACCAGTGAGGTCAACAACCCTTTCGGTTATCCTCGCCAATATATTAAGAACACTGATGCTGACAAGCGTACGAGCTTTTTCATCGCACAGCGCAATGAAACAGGGTATTGGTGGCAAGGCGAGAATGCCCGTTTGGGCTCTCTCGCGACGATGGCATACATGGCGACTGGTGTAGTTTCCGATAAAGAGCTAAAAAAACAACTTCGTCAGTATGGTCAGCAAGCACTTAACTGGATTTTGGGTCTCAACCCTTACGACATGTGCATGCTAGATGGTCACGGTCGAAACAACCCTGACTACCTGCCTCATCTTGGCTTCATCAACGCAAAAGGTGGTGTTTGCAATGGCATCACTGCGGGCTTCGAGAATGAGCGTGATATCGCGTTCAACCCTCAAGGTCAAAAGGATGACATGCTTCAAAACTGGCGTTGGGGTGAGCAATGGATCCCACATGCAGCTTGGTATCTACTCGCCGTGGCTATGCAGAAAAAGGACATCGTTGATGCCTAAGTACTTCTGTGGAGTCGACGGAGGCGGCACATCTTGTCGCGCCCGCATCGTTGATGAAAATGGTCAGCTTCTGGGTGAAGCCAAAACAGGTTCTGCCAACATTCTTTTAGGTGTTGAACTTGCCATGGACAACATCCAGAGCGCGATTGCTTTAGCTGCAGAACAAGCAGGTATTAGCGATTTATCCACCCTTTCCGTTGGTATGGCGTTAGCTGCTGCCGAGCAAAAGTCCGCATGGATGGCCTTCATGGCGCTTCCTCACCCCTATTATCACGTGACCTTAAATACAGACGGTTACGGCGCTTGCATGGGTGCGTTTAGCGGTGAAAACGGCGCCATTGTCATTGCTGGCACGGGCTCGGTGGGTATCTATCTAGAGAACGGTCAACAGCATATTCTGGGTGGCCGCGAGTTTCCTATTTCCGATCAAGGTGGTGGTGCCGTTATGGGCCTCCGCCTTATCCAACAAACCTTGCTTGCACATGATGGGCTGCGCCCTGCTTCTGCTTTATCTCAGCATGTGCTTGCTCACTTTGACCACGATCTCGATGCCATTGTTAGCTGGTCTAAGACAGCTAAACCCCGTGACTATGGGCAGTTCAGCCCTACCGTTTTCGAATTGGCAATGCAGCGAGATGAACTTGCCATGGAGTTACTGCAAGGCTCAGCAGACGATGTTGAACGCTTGATTCTCGGTCTAAACCGAAAAGGCGCCTCACAAGTCGCACTCATGGGCAGCATCGGTGAACGTATTGTTCCCTGGTTAACACCAGCTACCCAAGCTTTGTTGGTTCAACCCAAGGCGGATGCCATGACCGGAGCCATTTTAATGGCCCACGGCGACCACAACCTTTATCCGTTTCCGAGGTAAGCCATGAACTTTCGCTTAGATCTCAATGTTATCGACGTTCAGCCAAACGAAAGCCGCTTCGCTCTCGTGCTGCACAATTTGTCTGAATACAACATTGAAAATTGGCAACTCACTTTTAGTGTCAGCCGATACGTCATCCCTACGAGTGTGTCTCATGGCACATTGAAGCAGGTGGGTAGCTTGTGCGTCTTCGAAACAGGCGCTCCACTCAATGCGAATGATCATTTGTATCTCGAGTTCAGCCACACCACTAAGCCGTTCTCTATGCACGATGAAGGGATTGGCGACGCATGTCTGATGATCACCACAGACAAAGGCATTACAGCAACACCGGTGGAGACAACACTCATCAACCTAGGGGTGCAATCGCCAGAGCGTACACCGCTAACACTGCCAGAACCAAAAGCTATCAATCTGATCCCTCAGCCAAAAGCATTGGTTGTCACACAGGGACAATTCGCGCTTACTGACGAGAGTGCTGTCGTCAGTGACTGTGATGCAGGTCAGCTTGCAGCAACATGGCTTGCCCAAGAGCTCTCTGCTCATTTGCGTAGTGATGTTACGGTGAAAGCGGATGGTGCTATTCGTCTAAAACAAGACACAAAACTGGCACCTTCCCATTACCGAGTGAGTGTGAAGCCCCAAGGAATCACTATCAGCGCATCGGATGAGGGCGGTTTTTCGCACGGTGTCGCGACAGTGCTGCAATTGGTTCCAAGCCAAGTGTCTCACCGTCACCATGCTGCTTACACCTTGCCGTGTGTTGAGATTGAAGATCACCCACGTTTTGGCTATCGCGGCATGATGTTGGATTGTGCTCGCCACTTCCATCCAGTACGTCGTGTCAAAGATCTCATCAACCAATTGGCTCGTTACAAATTTAACTGCTTCCATTGGCATTTGACCGACGATGAAGGCTGGCGCATTCAAATTGATGCGTTTCCTGAGCTTACTGAGATCGGCGCATGGCGTGGACCTTTTGAAACGCTGGAGCCTCAATACACGTCGCTTTCAAAGATCCACGGCGGATTCTATTCCAAAGACGAAATTCGCGACGTTGTGGCCTATGCCGCACAGCGTGGCATTACTGTGATCCCTGAAATCGATATTCCAGGTCACTGCCGTGCAGCCATCAAATCCCTACCTCATATGTTGGTAGAAGATGCCGATGCTTCCGCGTATCGCAGTATTCAAAACTACACAGACAATGTACTAAATCCAGGATTGAAAGGAACTTACACATTCCTAGAAACCGTGTTAGCGGAAGTTTGTGAGCTATTCCCCGGCCCATTCGTTCACATTGGTGCCGATGAAGTACCCGAGAATGTCTGGACAGACAGCCCTTCATGCCAAGCATTGATGAAAACATGCGGCTATTCCGACACCAAAGAACTTCAAGGCCACGTTTTACGTTATGCCGAAAACTTCTTAAGCACCAAAGGCAAACAAATGTTTGGTTGGGAAGAAGCGGTGTTTGGCGACAAAGTCAGTAAAGACACCGTTATTTTCTCTTGGGTTAGCGAACAATCGGGCATTGACTGTATTCGTAATGGCTACGATGTGGTTCTGCAGCCAGGACAAGAAACGTATCTCGATATGGCACAAGACTTTTCTACGGATGAACCGGGAACAGATTGGGCCTGTAAAGTACCACTTGAAAAAGCCTATCACTATGAACCCTTTGCTAGCTCGGACGTCACTCCCAGTGAGTTTGAGAAAATCAAAGGCATTCAATGCGCACTTTGGTGCGAAGTGACCAATACCCAAAGCCGCTTTGAGTACATGATCTTCCCTCGCCTTCTCGCGATTGCAGAAGTGTGCTGGAGCGCCAAGGAACAAAGAGATTGGGCAGACTTCCAAGCCCGTCTCAGCGGACAACTGCAGTACCTAGATCGTCTAGGTATTAACTATCGTCGGTAATAACTTTAATTTATAAGATTTGTAGAGGAAACACGCCATGAAATACGGCTATTTTGACAATGATAACCGGGAATATGTCATTACCCGCCCTGACGTACCGGCGCCATGGACAAACTATTTAGGCACAGAAAAATTCTGTACCGTGATTTCACACAACGCAGGTGGCTACTCGTTCTACAACAGCCCTGAGTACAATCGTGTGACTAAATTCCGTCCAAACGGCACATTCGACCGTCCTGGGCACTATGTATATCTGCGTGATGACGAAACCGGTGATTACTGGTCAATCTCTTGGCAACCTGTAGCGAAGAGTCTTGAAGAAGCTTCATACGAAGTTCGTCACGGTCTGTCTTACTCTAAGTTCAAGTGTGAGTACAACGGTATCACCGCTGAGAAAACACTGTTCGTTCCTAAGGGTGAAGACGCGCAAGTTTGGGATGTGAAAATCAAGAACGACGGCGACAAGCCGCGTACCATTAGTGCATTCTCGTTCGTTGAGTTCTCATTCAGCCACATCCAGTCAGACAACCAGAACCACCAGATGAGCCTTTACTCAGCTGGCACGTCATACAACGATGGGGTTCTTGAGTACGACTTGTACTACAACACCAACGATTACGAAGGTTTCTACTACATGGCTTCAAGCTTCGATCCTGATAGCTTCGATGGTCAGCGTGATAGCTTCCTTGGTATGTACCGCGACGAAGCTAACCCAATTGCGGTTGAAAAGGGTCGCTGTTCTAACCATGTTCAAACTTGCTACAACCACTGTGGTTCTCTGCACAAGCAGTTCGTTATCCAGCCGGGTGAAGAAGTTCGTTTCGTATTCATTCTAGGTATCGGCAAAGGTGAAGGTCAGCGTTTGCGTACTAAGTACCAAGACTTCACTAACGTCGATGCTGCATTTGCAGACATCAAAGGTCACTGGGACAGCCGTTGTAACAAGTTCCAAGTGAAGTCACCAAATGAAGGCCTAGACACCATGATCAATGCTTGGACACTTTACCAAGCTGAAACATGTGTTGTTTGGTCTCGTTTTGCCTCGTTCATCGAAGTCGGTGGCCGTACTGGTCTTGGCTACCGTGACACCGCGCAAGACGCGATTTCTGTTCCGCATTCAAACCCTGAAATGACACGTAAGCGTCTTGTCGACTTGCTACGCGGCCAAGTAAAAGCGGGGTACGGTCTGCACCTATTTGATCCAGATTGGTTCGATCCAGCAAAAGCAGACGTTAAACCTTCTAAGTCACCAACCGTTGTTCCAACGCCAAGTGACGAAGACAAGATCCACGGCATCGACGACACCTGTTCAGATGATCACCTGTGGATCGTACCAACCATCATCAAGTACGTCACCGAAACGGGTGAAGAAAGCTTCCTTGATGAAGTGATCCCATATGCAGACGGCGGCAACGCAACCGTATATGAGCACATGAAAGCGGCATTGAATTTCTCTGCAGAATACGTTGGTCAAACCGGTATCTGTAAAGGTCTACGCGCTGACTGGAATGACTGTCTAAACCTAGGTGGCGGTGAGTCATCCATGGTTTCATTCCTTCACTTCTGGGCACTGCAAGAGTTCATCACTCTAGCGAAACACAAAGGCCAAGATGCTGACGTTCAGGCATACACTGAAATGGCAGCAAACGTGCGCGAAGCATGTGAAAAACACCTTTGGGATGACGAGGGGGGCTGGTACATCCGTGGTCTAACCAAAGATGGCGACAAAATCGGTACAGCTCAACAAACCGAAGGTCGTATTCACCTTGAGTCAAACACACTGGCTGTTCTTTCTGGTATGGCATCGCAAGATCGTGGCGAGAAGGCCATGGATGCAGTTGATGAGAACTTGTTCTCTGAATACGGCTTGCACCTAAACTCACCGTCTTTCTCAACACCTAACGACGACATCGGTTTCGTCACCCGCGTTTACCAAGGCGTGAAAGAAAACGGCGCAATCTTCTCGCATCCAAACCCATGGGCTTGGGTTGCTGAAGCGAAACTGGGTCGTGGTGACCGTGCAATGAAGTTCTACGATGCACTTAACCCGTACAACCAAAATGACATGATCGAAAAACGTGTTGCTGAACCTTATTCATACGTTCAGTTCATCATGGGTCGTGACCATGAAAACCATGGCCGTGCTAACCACCCTTGGTTAACAGGCACATCTGGTTGGGCTTACTTTGCTGTCACCAACTTCATTCTTGGCGTACAAGTAGGCTTTGACGGCCTAAGCGTTAACCCTTGTATTCCTACTGAGTGGCCAGGATTTGAAGTGAACCGCGAATGGCGCGGTGCGACTTACCAAATCAAGGTAGAAAACCCGAACGGCGTAAGCAAAGGCGTGAAAACCATCACCTTAAACGGTGAAGAAGTTACTGGTGCCATCCCAGCGCAAGCTGAAGGTTCAGTAAACGTTGTTAGCGTAGTAATGGGCTAATACAAAAAAAGGAGGGCACTTTGCCCTCCTTTTTTATTCCTGTTTTGAAAGGAGCTCTACCATGATTCAATTTGGTACAGGCGGATGGCGAGCCTTCATTGGTGAAGAGTTCACCAAAGACAACGTACGCTTAGTGGCGCAATCTCTTGCCAACATAATGATTAATGAAAACGCATGCGAGCCTGGCTTCATCATCGGCTACGACCGTCGTTTTCTTTCAGACAAAGCCGCAGCATGGTTTGCAGAAGTGCTAGCTGCAAACGGTATTACTGTCAGCTTCATCGACAAATACGTGCCAACACCTGTCGTCATGTTCAAAGCGAAGCAAATGGAAACGCATTACTCTGCGTGTATCACTGCTTCCCATAACCCTGCGGATTACAACGGCATCAAAGTCTTTATCCAAGGCGGCCGCGACGCAGATGAAATCATTACGGCAAAAATCGAAGAGCAAGTCGGCAAGCTAAAAGCCACTGATGTGAAATCGATGGATTTTGAAGACGCACAAGCCCAAGGGCTGGTTAAGATCATCAACCCAATGAACGAATTCGTTGATTCGATCATTGATTTCATTGATATCGACGCCATTAAAGCCGCTAACCTTCGCGTACTGATCGATCCAATGTTTGGTGTCGCAAAGAATGCCCTTCAAACCGTTCTGATTTCTGGTCGTTGTGATGTCGACGTGATCAACGATGGCGAAAACCCAGGATTTGGTGGCACCATGCCTTCACCAAGCGCTGCGACACTTTACCGCTTGAAACACATGGTTGCCC
This sequence comes from Enterovibrio calviensis DSM 14347, assembly GCF_000621165.1. GTDB lineage: Bacteria > Pseudomonadota > Gammaproteobacteria > Enterobacterales > Vibrionaceae > Enterovibrio > Enterovibrio calviensis. The sequence continues at coordinate 153,212 of NZ_JHZA01000016.1, forward strand.
ATGAAGGCTATGACATTGGTATCGGTACCGATGGTGATGCTGACCGTCTAGGCATCATCGATGAAAAAGGTAACTTCATACACCCGAACGAAGTATTGCTGCTGCTTTATTACTACATGTTGGAATACAAGGGCTTGAAAGGCTCTGTGGTGCGCAATATCGCCACCACACACCTACTTGATAGAGTTGCGGCAGACCATAATGAAAACAGCTTTGAAGTACCTGTTGGCTTCAAACACATCAGTTCTCAAATGGAAGCGGATGATTCTCTGATCGGCGGTGAAAGCTCTGGCGGTCTAACGATTCGCGGTCACATCAAAGGCAAAGATGGCGTATTCGCCTCAAGCCTCTTGGTTGAGATGATCAGTGTTACGGGCAAGAAATTGTCTGAAATGCTTGATGAAATCTACGGCAAATATGGCTATGCCTATACTGCTGAGGGCGACTGCACCTTCAAGGCATCTCAACGCGACAGTCTTTACAATCGTATCTACGTTGATAAAGAACTCCCTGAGTTTGCATATGAAATCGAAAAAGTCAGCTACGCCGACGGTCTAAAAGTCTACTTCAAGAACGGAGGATGGGCGTTAGCTCGCTTCTCTGGTACTGAACCACTACTTCGTATCTTCGTTGAGTGGGAAGACAAAGAAACTGCTGAAGCGCTAGTTCAACAAATCAAAGAGTTTCTATACGTATAACCCATTACATCGAATAGCTGAATTCATGAGAATGGATCACATGCCAGTTCAGCCTTTTGGGTCATACCGTTCAAAAAGGGTAGCGTTGCTGCCCTTTTTCATTTCCCGCAACGGATGAATACTCATCTCTGCTAAACACTATCTTCATCTATTTTCTACCAGCACCAACATGCTCTCATTGGCGTTTCGATTACGCTTTATCTGCAATACTCAGACTCTCATTATTGTACGGACATAGAGCGAATGCGCGGACGAAATGATTCATTATCATCAAGCCGAACAGTGTTAAGTCTGCGATGCTCATGGATTCAATTGAGTTCTCACTTATTTTATTGCGTTCGTACTTATTTTTTCACTGCAATTTGTATCAATACTCCTTCCCACACACAAAAAACACTGGGGAAATAACGATAAGTAACTCGAAACTATTACTTTAAACACAACGCAGTTTCACCAACCAACAAGATTTCCTTCCCATAAATAAAGCCCGATATTTCAATGCGTAATTTGTCAGCAGCCTCATCTCCTACGCTTCAATGGATTTATTTCGATGAGTGAATTTAAGGAGCTACAGATGTTAAAACGCGTTTTACTCGCCACGGCAATTTCTGGTGCATTGGCATCACCAAGCTATGCCATTTCTTCGCAAGCATTATCACAATTGGGAGATGGCATTGATCTGACATACGCGGTTTTAGACAACCAACAGAACGAATGGCGTACATTTAAAGGCCAAATCACGTTACAAAACACCAGTTCAGTCGCGCTGCCTGCTTCAGGTTGGTCTATCTACTTCAGCCATATTCGCATGATGCAGCCACTGGCAAATAATGATTTGACCGTCAGTCACGTGAATGGCGATATTTTTAAAATAGAGCCGACAGAGAACTTCAAAGCCTTAGAAGCAGGAAAAACACTAACCATCGAGTTTGAATCAGAGTTTTGGCAGATAGCGAAAACCGACATCATGCCTAACTGGTACTTAGTGTCTGATAGCGGCGAGACTGCCTTAATTGAAAGCACAAGTAATAGTATTGATGGTGAAGTTCCAACAAAACCCGGTGAGGAGCTCCCCTTCGTTTCAGATTTTGACAACGAACTGAAGTGGAAGCGCTATGGTGGCAGCATAACGGATTTTTACGACCCATTTACCGCGGCTAATCGTTACGCAAAAAACAGCGACCTAAACAAATTAGAAAACGTAAAAGGGGTCATTCCTACACCAGCCTCTATTGTCTTGGGTGACGGCGACGTTGCCATCGACCCTTCTTGGGTGGTGGTTTTTGACAATGGTTACCAACATCAAGCCGAATTTATCGCTAAGCAGTTTGGGCTAACTGCTGTGCCTTGGACACCTAACCAATCTAAAGTCATTCGCGTTGGATGGGGACAGGTCAACATTGATGGTAAACCAAAGTGGGAGGAAGCATACAGTCTTACAGTGTCGCCCTCCGCAGAGAAAATCAACATTGATGCCGTCGATCAAGCAGGTGCATTGTATGCCGCTCAATCACTTCTTCAGTTAACAGAAGGCAATATCATCCCCGAGGTAAATATCTCTGACGCACCACGTTTCGCTTACCGCGGGCTTTCAATTGATGCTGCGCGAAACTTTAGAACCAAAGACTCAATTCTAGAGCTGATTGACCAAATGTCGGCTGTAAAACTCAACAAACTGCACCTTCGCCTTAGCGACGATGAAGCGTGGCGTATCGAAATCCCAGCCTTGCCTGAATTAGCCACCGTTGGCTCTCAGCGTTGCCATGATCTCAGCGAAACAGCATGTGTGCTCCCTTTCCTTGGCGCAGGTCCAGACGGTACAGCCGAATCAAACGGTTATTACACCCAAGCTGACTACAAAGAGATTCTTGAAGCGGCTAACGCTCTGAACATCGAAGTCATTCCAGAAGTAGACATGCCAGGCCATGCACACGCAGCCATTAAAGCCATGGAAGCTCGCTATGAGAGACTCGCGGCAGAAGGCGATATGACAGCAGCCAATGAGTACCTATTGAGCGATCCGGATGACACCACTGAATACCTTTCAGTTCAGATGTTTACCGACAATGCAATGAACGTTTGTATGGATTCAACCTACAACTTTGTTGATACCGTCGTGAGTTCACTGATTCAGCTTCATCAAGATATTCAGCCGCTGAAAACATTCCACTTCGGCGGTGATGAAATTGCAGGTGCTTGGACAGATTCACCAATTTGTCAGTCGTTCCTAGCAAACAATAGCGCAGGCATTACAACAGTAGATGAGCTCAGCCAGTACTTTGTCGAACGAATCTCTGCAATCACCGCCAACCACAATCTAAATCTAGGTGGGTGGGAAGATGGCTTGATGCATAACAACGTTGTTTACCCACGTGGCGAGCTTGCCAACACAAAAGTCAGTGGCAATGCGTGGCAAAATATTTGGGAATGGGGCGTAGCCGATCGCGCCTTTAACCTAGCGAACAATGGCTATGGTGTAGTTTACAACCAAGCGACGCATTTCTATTTCGATCACCCTTATGAGCCGGATCCAGAAGAGCGCGGCTACTACTGGGCTCCTCGCTTTACCGATACACGTAAATCATTTGGCTTCATGCCTGACGATCTATACGCAAATGCTGACTTTACCCGTGCTGGGGCCCCGATCACTAAAGAAGAAGTGTTAAATGCAGCAAGTGTAAAAACGCTAGAGCGTCCTGAAAACGTGCTTGGTCTTCAGGGCTCAGTATGGACTGAAACCATTCGTACCGAAGCGCAATTTGAAGGAATGACCTTCCCACGCGCAATCGCTTTGGCTGAGCGTGCTTGGCACACAGCGTCCTGGGAAGCGCATGATGCGAACGGAAAGCTGGTTGATGATGCAGCCCGCGCAGCAGACTACAACACGTTTGCAAATCTAGTGGCGAAAAAAGTCATGCCGAACCTTGAAGCGAATGGCATTGCTTTTAACCTGCCGGTTCCTGGTGGGATCATTGATGGTGGTGTACTGAAAGCAAACAGTGCTTTCCCTGGCCTCATGATCGAATACTCTGTAGACAATGGTCAAAGTTGGGAGATCTATAACGCGGCTCAAGCGCCGTCTGTCTCCAACGCATTGATCCGCACAGTATCCGGTGAAAGATCTAGCCGAGTATCGATAGTTAAGTAAAAAAAGAAATCAAGCGTTTAAAGCCCTAATCATATGATTAGGGCTTTCATCTAGATTCAAGTTGGTAAACAGACAAAGTATTTGAGTATGTCGATGCGATGCCCACCTATTCACCACCCCAAAATACTATTTTTGGGCTGCTGGAAGCACTCATTTAACCAATAAGCACTCTCGTAAAGTGTTATCGCCCCATACCAACATGGCTTCATCAGCTTTGGTATAAAGCCCAAATTGCTTATCTTCAGACTCCCATTGCGCGCCGGACGCAGATCGAATCCGCGGAAGAGTTAACTCGTCATCATTAAAACGTACAACTGCCGAGTCTGACGTCACCATGGCATCAAAGGTTTGCTCTCCTTCACATACATACTGATGTGGTAGAGATGTACTGCACGCGGCTATAAAAAACGAAGCTAACAAGACACTGAACAGTTTCTTCATATAACCCCCTCAAAATTGATTTCATCGATATCATTTCACGCAACTCAATAGTTGGCTGTCTGAGTGATCACATAGCGAGCAACTTTACAGAATAGAATATCAAAAACAGACAGTTATATTGATTCAGTAAATAAGCAAACCAGATCAGATTCGTTCAGAAGGGATTAATTTAACGCAAATGCAAAAAAGCCCTGACCGTCAGGTCAGGGCTTTTTGTTTTTTTGCCTTCATCTTTTTCTGAAAAAGATGAAAACGAATTTGAAGCCTGGCGATGTCCTACTCTCACATGGGGAGACCCCACACTACCATCGGCGCTGTTACGTTTCACTACTGAGTTCGGCATGGAATCAGGTGGGTCCATAACGCTATGGTCGCCAAGCAAATTTTGTTGTGTTTCCCGCATCCGCGAAAAACTAAAATCTGGGAAAATTCTGACTAGCTTCTCTTACACACATTCAATGTTCTTATCTGAGTCCGCTAAAACCCCTTGGGTGTTGTATGGT
>NZ_JHZA01000017.1 GCF_000621165.1 Enterovibrio calviensis DSM 14347
GGTTTGTTTCTAAAGCGGGTTGGCGGCAAGCCGCGGAAGTGCGGAGCAAGGGCTAACAAGCAAATCAACGCGGACGTTTACTCGTGGCGCATTTTTACATAAAAACGCTGTGATTAAGGCGCTTCAATCAGTTTGGGCTAGTAAACGCCCGTTATTAGAACGTTATCCCGTGTTCATAATGAATGCACTTTGCTTCGAGGTTTGGATGGCTAAACCTACTTTCATAGCTAGTGATTTGTATCTGGTTTGGTCGTGATTGAAGCTCTATCGGTTTCTTTCTAAAGCGGGCTGGCGGCAAGCCGCGAAAGTGCAGTGCAAGGGCTAACAAGCAAATCAACGCGGACGTTTACTCGTGGCGCATTTTTCATAGAAATACTGTGATTTAGGCGCTTCAATCAGTTTGGGTTAGTAAACGCCCGTTATTAGAACGTTATCCCGTGTTCATAATGAATGTATTTTGCTTCAAGGTTTAGTTGGCTAAACCTGCTTTTCATAGCTGGTAATTTGTATCTGGTTTGGTCGCTATTGAAGCTTTATCGGTTTGTGTCCAATGTCGAAACGGTCACAGACTCAGTTGAATTCAAAGCCAAGCTGTTGTTTCTTCTTTGTTTAAACAAGCAATTGTATCGACGTCTCGTACAGTGGTTTGTTTCTAGAGCGGGTTGGCGGCAAGCCGCGAAAGTGCGGAGCAAAGGCTAACAAGCAAATAAACGTGGACGTTTACTCGTGGCGCAATTTTTCACAGAAACCCAGTGATTTGGGCGCTTCAATCAATTTGGGTTAGTAAACGCCCGTTATTCGAACGTTATATGCCTTGTCAGTTCAGGAGAAGAAGTGGATATTTTAGTTGAACAAGAAACCGAGCTTCATTGGTATGAAGTTCGTCAAAGTCGAGCTGATGTTGAGCGATTGATCCATCCTAGTTTTTCTGAAGTTGGTAAGTCAGGAGTCAGTTTTGACTTCGCTTCAATCGTTAACATGATGAGCTCAGAGGAGCCTTCGGTCTGCAGAGTTCATTCGCAGAGTTATGAATGTGTTCAACTAGCGCCTTCGGTTCAGCTTCTTAAATATGAGACTGCTTTGGTCGCTCCGACAGGTGAAATCAGCGACTACGCTAAGCGTTGTTCAATTTGGGCTTTTACAGGTACTTGCTGGCAGTTGAAGTATCATCAAGGAACACCGTGTCCAGCTTTTGAACTGAGATAAAAAGGGGCTTGGTGAACTGGCGTATAACAAGAGCATGAACGAGGGACGTTTACTCGTGGCGCTTTTTTCGTAGAAACTCCGTGATTTAGGCGTTTCAAACAGTTTGGGCTAGTAAAAGCCCATTATGCTAACGTTATCCCGTGTTCATAATGAATGTACTTTGCTTCGAGGATTGGATAGCTAAACCTGCTTTTCATCGCTGTTGATTTGTATCTGGTTTGGTCGTGATTGAAGCTTTATCGGTTTGTTTCTAAAGCGGATTGGCGGCAAGCCGCGAAGGTACGGAGCAAAGGCTAACAAGAAAATCAACGCGGACGTTTACTCGTGGCGCATTTTTACATAGAAACGCTGTGATTTAGGCGCTTCAATCAATTTTGGCTAGTAAACGCCCGTTATTAGAACGTTATCCATCTGTTCTTTTCGTGTTTAGAAAGCGATGTTTGGCTGGCCAGTTCCTCTCTTCGTCGCAGGCTGTATAATCTCAAAACCCTCCTCAAACCAATCCCAGATTTGATGCAAAACCATGCGGCTATCTTTGCTAAGTTGAACTTAACGTCCTTGGTTTATTGAATGATTTTATCTTTAGGGTCGCAGTTGCATTCACAAAACGGTGCGTTCTTTGGGTGTTGGCGGCGAAGCCGCGAAAGCGCGGAGCAAGGGCTAACAAGCAAATCAACGCGGACGTTTACTCGTGGCGCATTTTTTCATAGAAACGCCGTGAATCAGGCGTTTCAATCAGTTTGGGTTAGTAAACGCCCGTTATTAGAACGTTATGTGGCCAATGTCCTACCAGATTAATCACGGAGTTAAATCATGGAAGATTCAGAAGTACGCATAAACCTTAAAGATGAGAAGATTCTCGAATACGTAATTTCCAGGTGCGTTGAAGAGGCTAATAGTAGGCAACTGGCAAGAGAGGAGCGAGCGCATCGGCGTTTTGTAATTACAAGTTCTATACTGGGTGTCGCGTTGCTTTCAGGTGCAATTACTCTGACTAAGTACTTTGTATCTGACTCGGTTCGACTGGCTTTCGAGGCCGAGAAAAGCTCAATCGAAGATCGAGCGAGAGCTATTTCAGCCGAACTCGATAGCACTTCGCAGAAGATTCAAGACCAAATAGCTTTGCAGTCACTGCGTGATGCAATCAGAGAATTAGAGCAATCAATTGGTTTTAGTAACGACGACAAAAAACGTATTATGTCTCTTCTTGAAAATATTAAGAAGTCAAAAAACACGCAAAATTCTCCACAGTTGCCCGTATTGTTAGAGAGTCTACTTGAATCTTTTACATCGGCAGACCTACAGGAAGAAGTCAGTAAGATTGATACATTGTTTGAAGAACAGCTACTTTCAAATACAACTAGTTCATTCAGACTCTGTAATCACTACGGACAAAATGTCGTGGGTAGTGTTTCGCTAGCTGAGGCTGTTGTCGATATAGAGAGGATGAAGCTTTATTGCGGAAAGGTCGGAGTTAACGGATTCCCCGAACTAAAGCTTCTCTATGATCTCCTTTACGAATTTAAGGCGGCAAATCTTACGCCAACGAAATCGACAGACAAACTGGTTGCGGGCGTGGAATATCTGAAAAAAGCTGATCGAGAAGCATTTGTCGATCTATTGGCTAGATACTCAGATGCCAGCACTTGGACTGTAGAGCCAACTCAAGAGGCGCGAATAATACAGCAAGTGGCACTAGAGTTGCTGGCAGCTTACCCAGATATCGCGCCCCACATAACAAGTCAAGGCAATGGGACGCGGTGACCGGCGCCCTTGCTTGAGGCGTTAGCTTTTCAATCAAGGATCGATATTATGTCTGTGAGTTCAAATCTTGAAACATCAAAGTTACTATTTGAAGCAGTTAAAGTAATGGTTCCGGTTCTTACGGCTTTTTTAACTTTTTATGCTGGTGGTATTGGAAAGTTGTGGGAAAAAATTGGAACAGAATTTGATAGGCAGGATATAGTTTGGATTTCAGTGATTAGCTTTTTTTCTGTGTCATCTTTAGGTGCATGGGCATTAACTCTAGCTGGTGCAATCGTTTCTACATCAGGAGCTGAAGGGCTTACTATACCATTTTCGGCTAAAGAGGCTCTCATCGTTGCGCGAGTTTCAATGGGACTCGGTTACTGGTTATTTGTTTGTACACTGATATGCTCAGGATATTATTTTTTAAAATTATCGGTAAAGTTAAGGAAAAGCTAACAAGAACTTCAAACGGAAAAAATACAGTTGGCTGTTTTCACTCCGTTCAACATTTTAGCCAACTATATTTTTCCGCTTAAGTAGGCGTTATCCCGTGTTCATAATGAATGTACTTTGCTTCGAGGTTTGACTAGCTAAACCTGCTTTTCATCGCTGTTGATTTGTATCTGGTTTGGTCGTGATTGAAGCTCTATCGGTTTGTTTCTAAAGCGGGTTGGCGGCAAGCCGCGAAAGTGCGGAGCAAGGGCTAACAAGCAAATTAACGCGGACGTTTACTCGTGGCGCTTTTTTTCATAGGAACGCTGTGATTCAGGTGTTTCAATCAGTTTGGGCTAGTAAACGCCCGTTATTCGAACGTTATATGCTTTTTCAATTTCGGAGTTAGAAGCTTGAGTATTGAGTTAATCCAAAAGGAATGTTGTGAGCACTATCAAGCAATATATGCTCCTGTTGAGCTTACTCAGCTTGTTACTATTTCTAAAGGCATTTATGAGGGCTCAACCCCGGTCGAAGGGGTTCGTTACCCATCACCAAACCATATGAGTGGTTGGTGGTTAACTACAGATGAATATGACGGTAACATCAGCTCATTGGTTACTGTGCATTTTGAGCACATCATTGAAAAACGCCCTGAATTAGCAATATATATGGCTCTTCCTTTTGGGTATCGTTTTAACTTAGGCGGTGAGTCAGAGCATGTTTGGTTTGATCAAGCAGTTGCAGATGAAAGCCTATAACAAAGCAATGAACGTGGACGCCTTGTCAACGCGGAAGCTTTTCAAAGTGTTGTGAATACAAAGGATTAAAGCAGTTTGGGTAGTTTGATAAGCGCCCGTTATTGCGACGTTATCCAATGTTCTCAATGAATATACTTTACTCCGAGGATTGGCTAGCTCGACTTGATTTTTATCGCTGTTGATTTGTATCTAGTTTGGTCGTGATTGAAGCTTTATCGGTTTGTTTCTAAAGCGGGCTGGCGGCAAGCCGCGGAAGTGCGGAGCAAGGGCTAACAAGCAAATCAACGCGGACGTTTACTCGTGGCGCATTTTTCATAGAAACGCTGTGATTTAGGCGCTTCAATCAGTTTGGGCTGGTAAACGCCCGTTATTAGAATGTTAGTTTACACAGAGGCATTATGAAGAAAGTATCCTTAACGCTAAACATACTTTTGATAGCAGCATCTTTCTATGCATTATTTACTCTAGGTGAAATATCTTTTTTATTTATGATTGCAGTTTTAGTTGGTGGCGTGGTTTGCAGTTTTACAGTCCAAAGTAGACTCTTGGCTAGGCTTTCATATTTAGGAAATGTATTTTTTTCTTTTGGTGCGCTTGCGTTCAGTATTTTGTCATTTATGGGCCAGTTGCCTACGACTAAGACAATTACAGACTCTTTGTTACTTGGAGTAGCAGTGTTTGTTTTCTTTGCCATTCCGACTGGGTTGAATGCATTTTACGTTAAGGTTAGATATTTCCCCAGAAAAATCAAACCAGTAAACTAACAAGCAAATCAACGGGACGTTTACTCGTGGCGCATTTTTACATAGAAACGCTGTGATTCAGGCACTTCAATCAGTTTGGGCTAGTAAACGCCCGTTATTAGAACGTTATTTTTCAGGAGAGTCATGGCTTTTACTAATTGCTCAATGTGCGGCGAATCATTTCATCTAAGATTCACCTCTTCCGAGTCAATTGAGGAATTGAAACGAAAAGAGGGTGCCGGCGAAGTCCTTTGTGTTAGCTGTTTCAGAACAATCAAAGAATATGATGTAGTCGAGATAATATCACTCAACAAAAACGTTCCAGAAGCTCAGATCGGCGATAGCGGTGCAGTTGTGATGGTACATGATAATCGAGCTTTTGAAATCGAATGTGTGCTCAGTGATGGCTCCACTAAATGGTTGGGGTCATTCGGTAGAGAACAAATAAAGTGGTTGCAATCACCCAATGAGCAAATTACATAACAAAGGCTATCAATAGGACACTTTGTCAACGCGGTAGCTTTTCAAAGTATTGTGAATACAAAGGATTAAAGCAGTTTGGGTCGTTTGGTAATCGCCCGTTATTGCGACGTTATATTTTGTAGGGTATGCGAAAAGAAACGAAGGATCAGTTGGATAAGGAAATGGCTAAAGTGTGGCATCAGAAGTTTCGCCTGGTGTTGGTAGCTATTTTCTTTATTGCCGTTAGTGTTTGGTTGATGCTGAAAAATGAGACCAAGGATGCAACGAATGTTGTGGGAGTTGTCGAGTCACACCAAGCTTCTCTCCATGAAGCAGGGCATACCTTGCACCTGATGGTTCGACTAACAGATCGCGAAAAACTTGTTCGCGTCAAACTGCCTCAGCGCGAACCAATCAAGAAGGGAGATAAAGTCGAACTAAGAAGACTTGGGAGAGCCTTATCTGGAACTGAAAGGCATCTATTCCTCAAATACGTTGACGAGCCAAAAATATAAGAAACCAACTTACACAGGTGGCTCCGGACTGCATTCAATCAGTTTGATTAAATGATCTTGTACGGAAGGAAGTTGACCACAAGCTATGTAACTATACATCTTGCGCTTAGCTTCAATTTTGAAGCGCGACACTTAACTCCGAATTGTCCAAAAATCATTTAGCTGCGATCGCTAAAGACTGCTCTCTGTGTTGCGGGAATAGGGCTTCCAGTTAAGTAGAACAGGAACAGGCACTTTGAGAAAACCACAAAACTATCACTTTAGATTTGTAAGCCATCTGATATATCTAGCCCACAATCACTCAATCGTTTCAAAGTGGAATTTGTATTCACGAACACCGTCGATTTGAACGTCTTTTTCTCTCAGTTCAAGATACTGCTTAAGCTTAATGGTTCTGAAATCCATCGCCTTCAGGGCAAGGATTATTCGCAGTTCATCCATTGAGCGTGATTTAGCTTCAGAGCTACATGTGCTGCAGACAACGTGCGCTTTTTGCTTAAACCCCACCTTATCAAGCCAGTTCAGCTCTTTGGGTTCTTTGCGTGTGCCACAAAAGTAGCATTGATTATCTTGCTTCAATGCGGCCTGTTCCCTTAACGCTTTAGGGCTTGGCGATGTGGTTTCTGGGGTATTGTTGGTCTTCTTACTACCACCGAACTTGGCGAACTGAACGACATTAGACATTGGGATTGCTCTTACTTATCAAGGTTAATGGCAAGTCACTGAACTTGATTGCCATGTGCCTTTATACCCTATTTTTAGTGCATGCAATGAGTCAAATTATTCTAAACATGTTTGTTCTACGATAGCTGCGCTTGGATAGGCTAGCTCATAGACATCAATCAGATGGCAACTGCATCGGCGCTAAGTCGGGTGATATTTGAAGCGTTGCTTCAGTCGCGGCTTGAACGTCTTCGATAGAAAATTCAGGGGCAAGCTCAGTGAGCACCATGCCGCGTTCGTTGATTTCGAACACACCCATTTCCGTCACTATTAGGTTGACCTGATTCGCTGCAGTCAGTGGCAATGAGCAATGCTTCAACAGCTTAGGCTGGCCTTTCACAGTGTGCTCCATGGCGACAATGACCTTTTTGGCGCCGACGACCAAATCCATTGCGCCGCCCATGCCCGGAACCATTTTCCCCGGTATGATCCAGTTGGCGAGGTTACCCTGTTCGTCCACCTGTAGCGCACCCAATACGGTGGCATCAACATGACCGCCACGGATGATGGCGAAAGAGTCGGCGCTGTTGAAATAACATGCCCCTTGTACAGCAGTAATGTGCTGACCCCCCGCGTTCACCAGATCGGCATCGAGGGTGCTTTCATCCGCCAGTTGGTCAATGCCAAGCAAACCGTTTTCCCCTTGCAGTAATAACTCAACCTCTTTGTCGACATGGTTGGCGACAAGTGTTGGCAGGCCAATGCCAAGATTGACCACATCGCCGTCTTTCATCTCGCGGGCAACACGCCATGCAATGCGGCGACGGATGGTGTCTTTATCTAATTGCGCTGTCATTGCGTGTCCTCCACCAGAATATGATCAACAAAGATGTGATCGACAAAAATACTGGGGGTATGAACCGCTTCAGGTGCAATGTCGCCAAGTTCAACAAGCTGTTCCGGCTCGACAATGACTGTGTCTGCGGCGGTCGCCATTAATGGGTTAAAGTTCTGGGTGGTTTTGCTGTAAAACACATTGCCGCGACGGTCGACTTTCGAGCCGCGAATTAGGGCTACATCGGCTTTCAGGGGTGTTTCCAGCAAAAATTGTTGCCCATCGACTTCTATTACGCGTTTGTTTTCCGCGACGATAGTGCCAAGCCCTGTTGGTGTGAGAACACCGCCTAATCCTGCCCCCGCACTGCGAATGCGCTCCGCGAGTGTGCCTTGGGGAACCAGTTCCACCTCCAACGTGCCTTCGTTCATTTGCTTGCCCGTTTCGGGGTTAGTGCCAATGTGGGAGGCATACAGTTTCTTTACTCGTTTTTCGGCAATCAAACGGCTTGACCCGCGACCGGGAGATCCCGTGTCTGTGGTGATCAGCGTGATGTCTTTGATGTCTTTTTGGATTAAGAGATCGATTAGATGCTCTGGTGCGCCTGTCGCCATAAAGCCACCAATCATGATGGTCATGTCATCATGTAAAAGGCTTTCAATCTGTTGGGCGGTCGCAGCTTTTTTCATGTTGTTCATTTCCTCAGCAACGTTTCAGAATTAACGCGGTGCCCATGCCGCCGCCAATGCACAGCGACGCCAAACCGTAATCTTGTTGCGTGCGTTGCAGTTGGTATACCAGCGTGGTGACAATACGGTTGCCAGATGCGCCGATAGGGTGACCAAGTGCAATCGCGCCGCCGCTCAGGTTGCTTCGCTCTAACAGCCAGTCTTGTTCGATCTGATGTTCTTCGGCGACTTCTTTGATCACGCCAAGGGCTTGTGCGGCAAAGGCTTCGTTCAGTTCGAATACGTTGATGTCTTCGATGGCCATTCTTGCCTTGGTTAAGGTGTTGGCGATGGCTGAAACAGGGCCAAGTCCCATCACTTCAGGCGCAATGGCACCTTGTCCGTATTCCACCAATTCTGCCAATGGCGTCAAGTTGTGGTGTTTCACTGCGCTTTCTGATGCCAGCAAGATTGCCGAAGCGCCATCGTTAATACCGGACGCGTTGCCCGCCGTCACGCTGCCTTGTTTGTCGAAAGCTGGGAGCAGTGCATGTAGCCCTTCAAAGGTGGCGTTTGATTTTGGGTATTCATCGTCTTTGACGTCGAACTGGCGTTTGCGCTCAGTGACGGTGATTGGCGCAATTTCCGCCTCGAAGTGACCGTTCTCAATGGCATTCACGGCTTTTTGTTGGCTTTGTAGGGCAAACTTGTCCTGCGCTTCGCGGCTGATATTGCATTGTTTGGCGATATTCTCAGCGGTGACGCCCATGTGGTAGTGATGGAAGGCATCGGTTAAGCCGTCTTTAATGATGCTGTCTTCCTGCATTTGATGACCCATGCGAACTCCACGGCGAATTTGTCCGGAGGTCACATAGGGCGCATTGGACATGCTCTCCATGCCGCAAGTGAGGACGATTTGAGCATCGCCAGCGCGGATATGGCTGGCACCGTCCATGATGACTTTCATGCCGCTGCCGCAAATCATGTTCAGGGTGTAGGCTGGCACAGTATCAGGAACGCCGGCTTTGATGGCAGCTTGACGACCTGGCCCCATGCCTGCGCCGCCCGTTAGCACATTGCCCACAATGACTTCATCGATAAGGTGAGGGGTGATGTTTACTTGCTCAAGTGCGGCTTTCATCGCGTGTGCGCCAAGATCAACGCCTGACAATGGCGCGAGAGAACCGTTAAAGCTGCCGATTGGCGTGCGCTTAGCCGCCACAATATAGATGCGTTCCATGTCACCAGTACTCCCATGCTTGCGATTTGTTATTTGCTAACTGCTTTTCAGCTTACGGAAGGGGAGCGGGAGTCGATATAGACAGAAATTCAAAGTGGCTTTGCAAAAATGCAAAGCAGGAAAATTAGGCGAGTGGAGGCTCTATAAACAAGATTTTGTCAGCAAGGATTATCCAGTAAGAAATCTTTAAATTTACTGGCGACGGGCGAGGCGACACTGGCAGGGTGGTAGTAGAGGTTCAGGCTCCAAGTGCTGGTGTTAAAGTCTTGCAGCAAGGGAATTAGCGCGCCGCTTTCGACCGCTTCTTGGGTGACAAACTGAGGCAGGTACGCGACCCCAGCCCCTTGGGAGACGCCACGTAGCAAGAGGTCGCTGTCGTTCACTTCAATGGTTTTTGGCACTTTCAGTACGATGTTTTCAACGCCTTTTTGGAAGATCCATTCGTTGCTGCCAGTGAGTGTGGTGGCGACAAGACAAGCGTGTTCGTGTAAATCTTCTGGCTGGGTTGGCAGGCCTTGTTGCTCTGTGTATTGCGGTGAAGCCACCACCACAAACGGAGAAGCCAACAGTTCCCTTTTTACCAGCAGCAAATCCTTTTCACGGTAGCCTTGAAAGCGGGCGTTGGCGCTGATCATCAAATCGCTGGTGCTGGCATGGTCGAGTGCCCAAGGCGTGACGTTGATGTTGAACGTCACTTTTGGGTTGAGTCGTGTGTACTCGGTGATTTTGTCCATCAAATAGTGGTTGGCATAAACCGGTGTACAGGCAATGTTGATGTGGCCTTTTTCATGATCCTGAAAGCCCGCCAGCTTTTGACTAATGCGCTCGGCTTTGTCGACAATCGGAGAAAATTCTTCATAGAGGGTTTGGCCTGCCTGTGTGGCTTCCAATAGGCGGTTTGAACGATGGCACAGCGTGGTGCCGAAATGTTGTTCCAACTCTTGAAGCCAGCGGCTTCCCGCAGAGACGGAGACATTGAACTGACGCGCCGCAGAAGAGATAGAACCTGTACGGATCACGTAGATAAAGAATGCCATTTTATCGAGCATGAAATCTCTCCGAGGTTGAGTCAGAACACGAGTGTGAGTGAATTCCCTTTGTAAAATATTCGCTTAACTTTTGCACGTGCGCCACGGGCAGTTTTCAGATTTGGTCAGCGTTTATCGCGGATATTGCAGTATTTCGAAAACTTTCGGTACATGTCGATGTCGCATGGCATCACCTACAAAGGCGGTTCGACACTGGATAATCCTGAAAACACCGCACAGTGCTAGACGAGATCAACGTGAGGCAGCAAATGGTATTCGTTTTCGGGAAGGGCTTAAAACGCAACAGTAACGTGACAACAAAAAAGCGCCTTATAAACGGCGCTTTCTCTCTTTTTCTTCCCAATTCAACCAGTCACATGCTTATTGAATCACATCAATCTCGACTTTCTTACCGAGCGACATGGCAAGGTTGTTGTCGTAATACGCGGCTTCATTGATGAAGTGCGGGTAAGCGTCGTAATCACCTTCCCAGCATATTTCGGTGCCATCAAATAGCGTATAAATTGGGTCGCCGTTGCGCAGTACGGTGAAGTCGGCATCTTGGACGTTTTTGTGCACCATGCCAATACGTTCGCCGTTTTCATCTTCTGGCAGTTTTAGTGTTTCTTCATAGCGATAAGCCAATACGCTTTTCGGTAGTGGCGGTACCGCGTTGGTGTTGAATAATTCCACGAAATCCAGAATATGGGCAGTCATGATATCCATCCATTCCAGCACATCTTGTCGGATAACGGATTGAGGCTGAGGGCCAACTTCAATGATGATGCCTTGGTCGGCAATCGAACATAAGAAGAAGTGTTCTTCGACAGTGCATTGATCTTCAAACAGGATAACCGCGTTATCCATTTTCTCAGCCACGTAAGCAGCAAGCTGAGTATTGAAGGCATCACATTTGAGCAGAATGAGCGTAGGGCCCATGTTGCTGGTGGTGTTGTGCAGGTCGATAACCAGATCGGTTCGTGCATTGCCTTTCGGGCCTAGCTGCGCATTGATGACCTTTGCACGGCTTTGCTCGTAATTGCTTAATTCAGTGTTCGCGAGATCGGCAGGAATGAACTGGCGGTTGAGATCGCAATCAAGATAACGTTTGTTGTCTCGATAGGCATTGGGGTTGGCAAAAAGGGTTTCTGTTTCAAAGCTATCGCGTTGAATAAGTGCTGGTGCATCTTGCCACTTCTTGAGCAGGTAAATACCACTGAATTCATTACCATGGGTTCCACCAACAACGGCTACCCGCTTAAATATGCTCATCCTTGTCCTCTCCTGATCGACGAAAATTCAATATATCAGGGAGATGGAGATTCCCCAAGAGGCAAACGCCGCTTGGGGGATGAATTTCTATTCGTACCAGCGATTAGGGTATGCCGCTGAATAGTCAGGTTCCGTACTGACTTTATTGTCAGACGTTGCTTCTAGTGGACCCACGACGGTACGAAACGGCAAAATACCCGCCCACACATCGATGTCCATGTCTGCCAAATCATCATTCACACCGTGACGTCCAATTTTCACCGAGGTTTCATCCAGGGGCATCACCAGCATTCCTGTGGCGGTAAGCTCTTTTTCATTGCCGGGGCGAGCTTCTTTGCTTCGTCCTGGGGTGATTTGTTCTAGGAAGGCGTCGAGCGCAATGGATTTTTCTTCGTTGTCTTCCACCACTGAAAAGCGACCAAATACCATGGCGCAGCGATAGTGCGCACTGTGATGAAACGCTGATCGCGCCAATACCCATGCATCAAGAATGCTGAACGTCATGCTGCACGGCTCACCATTTTTTAGGTGCTTCAACATCTGGCTGTTTTTTGCGCCATGAATGTAGACGTTGTTGCCGATGCGCCAAGCAAGCATAGGGATGACTGTTGGGCCGCGTTTGTCATTGAACGCAACGTGCGCCAGTTTGGATTCATCGATAATGCTGTATAGCGCCTCTTGGTCTTTCACGGCTTTGTGTGCGCCTTTTCTCACGCGTGTTCTTTCGGTTGTTCCTACTGTCATGACATTCTCCTTTGCTAGTGCATTTTTGTCTTTTTGTTCGTCCGTTAACTTGTAATTTACGTGGAAACTGGCACCTTAAATAGAGCCAGTTTAATCAAGTTTATGGATCCAATATGCAGTTGATCGATGTCGGCGACTTATCGTTGAACCCCACCATGCCCTCCAAGCAAAGTGCTTTGTATTCAGCGATTCAGGAGAAAATATTGAGCGGTCAATGGCCGACGAAAGCCAAGTTGCCGTCGTCGCGTTTACTGGCGCAAGAATTGATGGTTAGCCGAAATACGGTCACCGCGGTTTATGAGCAGCTTAAAGCGGAAGGTTATATTGAAAGTCGGCGTGGGGCAGGGTTCTTCATTCAGCTGGTGAATCCAGAATCGTACTTGCTGACGCAGCCGCTCGACGCCGCGAATACAGCCGCGCAGGCAAGTCAGACCAAGCAAACCGTTCACGCTAAGCTTACCAAAACCACCCACACCCTGAATGTGAGAGAGAAGAACCGTCCGTTTGCGACGGGTGTCCCTGATCTGGTTGCGTTTCCTTATCGAAAATGGACGAGAGCCTTGCAATCTCACGCTGATCGTCTGGCGATAGCGGGTCAAAACGACATTCAGGGAAGCCATAATTTACGCGCAGCGTTGAGCGAGTATTTGTCCATTAGCCGTTCGGTTGATGCGCCTTCGCATCGCATTATCACCACCTTGGGCGCGCAGCAAGCGCTGTATATTGCCATGAGTGCGGTACTTGAACGTGGTGATGAAGTCATGATGGAAAACCCCGGCTATGTTCAGATGCGTAAAGTGCTGAATCGTTGCGATGCCACCTTGTCGTATTTGCCATTCTCGATCGAAAACGGCGTCGATATCTCTCCGCTAGAGACGTTTGAAGGGAAAGCCATTTACCTCACACCAAGCAACCAATACCCAATGGGGACCAGCATTGATACCAATCGCCGTAAGCAATGTATTGATTGGGCTGTGCGCAAACAGCGCTGGGTGATTGAAGATGACTATGACAGTGAGTTCCAATTTGCTAATCGACCGTATCCTTCCTTACAGGGGTTAGCGGCCAAGTTTTATGGTGCCGAAGCCAATGTAATTTACATCGGCACATTCAGTAAAACGCTACTGCCAGCGATACGCGTCGGCTATATGGTGGTACCGGAATCACTCGTAGAAAAATGCCTAAACATTAAAGATGCCATTGGTGGGGATACACCCATTCATGTGGAAGAAGCGTTGGCAGAATTTATTCGAAGCGGCGACTATTTGCGCCACATACGGCGTATGCGCAATCTGTACCAAGGTAAGCAGCAGTTCTTTGTTGAACAGCTCCGTGAGAAGTTTGGGGATCACGTTGAAGTGTTGAGTCAGGATGCGGGTCTACACGTCACATTTCGTTGGAAAAGTGGGCCTGACGCCATAACGGTGAAGCACGCATTAGCGGAGCAAGGTATCACGATTCGCACTTTGGATTACTATTGTGATCCGAAGGCGATGAACACCATGGAGGAATGGATTCATCGCGCGTTGGTCGCAGGCTTTGGCAACAGCTCTCGTGAAGACATTGTCACGGGTATTAACGCATTGGCCGAGTGCATGAAAGCTTAGCTGATCGAGCTAATTGGGTTAATCGAGCTAATCAACCAGTTCAATGCCGAGCGCTTCTAACAGACCCAGAGCTTCATAGCGGGAAAATTTGGCGGCGCTAATATTGTTATCGAGCACACTAAGGAACACATTGGCGGACTCGGTGAAATCTGCATTTTGTAAGTTGGTGCGCATAAACACGCTGTTGGTGAAATCACAGTAAGTCATCGAGGCATCACTGAAATCCCCTTCCCGAAAATCTGCGTCATGAAGCTTACATTCTTTGAGTGTTAACCCTCTCAAGGTTAATCCGAAGAACGAGTTGTCGTTCATGATGCATTGGCGAAACGACATGTCAGCATCAGCGCGATAACTTGGCCAATCCGCAAACGTCCAATCGATACCCACGAGCTTACACTCAACGAATGAGATGTCAGAGAAGCGAGAATAGGGGATTTTCATCAAGCTCAAGTTGCAGCGAGTAAACGTGCAGTTGATGAATTTACACTGCCGAAATGTGGCTTCAGAAAAGTGGCAATCACGGAACTCACACTCTTCAAATTCGATAGATTCGACGCTCTGTCCGGCTAGCTCAATTCGCTCGAAAATAAGGTCATAGTATTCCGCGTGGCTCTCTATTTTTTTCATGGTGTTCTCGTCGGCAGTAATAGGGCATCGCGCCCTATTCTAGGCAGGTAATCCCACCATTATACCCACTAAAACCCGTGAGTTTTGTGCGTAATTTGTTGTGCAGATCGCCATTCAAGATCAAAGAATGTGCCTAGGAAATAAGAATTAAATGTAATTCCAAATTTTGCGCAATGCGATGTCAATCCGCGCTGCTAGAGTGACTAACGAGTATTAGAGATCACGCGGATACTAAAAGGTTAGACGCGGCCAAGCATCACAATTGGCGGCGGGTGGATACCTTTCAAGGAGCAAAAAGCTTCAGGAAAGAGCAATAGATTCTTTCTGGATATTCATGTGATTAATGAGACTAAGTGCCTATCGTGCGCAACACAAACTCGGAGCTGTGTTGCATTAGATTCTGAGTGATTAGTCTCGATCTAGATGCTCTTCGACGTTATCGCAGTGACAGTCAGAAACGTGGTTTCATCAAAGAATATTTCTGATTATCGCTGTTTTCACTTTATCGATTCCTATCGATTTCTAGTTTTTACGACGTAACACCTGTGACTTTAATAAAACCGACGGAGTAATCAAAACAATAACTCAAGGCGATTGGAAAGTAGTGTGTAGTTTGATTCCGTAGCCAGATTTACTCCAATGGGTTTGATGCGCCAAAAAGGCAAAAAACACGGATATCGTGTTGCTTCCGAATGTGAATGCTTCCATGCGTTTGCACTTGGCCTGAGGCCTTTCACACATAAGGTGTTAGTACCCATAAGGGGAGAACCATGGTTGATGCTCATCAGGGTTTGGCTTCTCAGTTACATGAAGCGCTTCTAATTGTAGAGGATGACCCAGAAGTACAAAGAAAATATAGCCAAGCGCTGGAAGGCGAAGGCTCCTTACTCACTGCTAATTCTTTGGGTGTGTCTGCATCTTTGCAGCAGTTTTTGACCGCCGTTGTCCTGATTGGACGGTGTGACGCAAATACCTTGTCTTTGATGAAAGAGATGTTGTCTTATGCGCCGCGCACGAAAATCGTGGTTGTGGTCGAAAATGATAAAAACAGCGATGCAGTGCTTGCTTTAGAGGCAGGCGCATTTGATGTGATTGAACGACCATTTAGTGACGAATACTTAAGGTTGCTGGTGCGTCGAGCGCGTCATGTTGGCAGGCTCGAACAAGAAGTCTATCGCCTTAAAAGCTATGAGCGCCGACAAGATTCCATTGTTGGCGGAAGCCCACAGATGATGCAGTTACTGCGAATGGCTGATCGTGTGTCGTTAACGGACATCAACACGCTCATTATTGGTGAAAGTGGGACGGGAAAAGGCCTGCTCGCGAGAGCAATTCATGATCGCAGCCCTCGCAGCGAGAAACCGTTTATTACGATCAACTGCGCGTCTATCCCAGAAGCTTTGCTCGAAAATGAGTTATTTGGTGTTGAAAGTGACACCTCCGGTGTTCATCGCGTGAAACTCGGTAAAATCGAATCTGCGCATGGTGGAACCCTGTTCTTGGATGAAATTGGCGACATGCCAGTGCATATTCAAGGCAAAATTTTGCGATTTTTACAGAACAGGCTCGTTGACCGCGTTTCAGGTAGCCGTGCCATTCCTGTCGATGTGAAAATTGTCTGCGCGACACATCAGGACTTAAGACAAAAAAGCTCAGAAAAACGTTTTCGAGATGATTTGTTGAATGTCATTGGTGAAGTGGCGATTTCCATTCCCCCTCTAAGAGAGCGTAGTGACGATATTCTCCTGCTCGCCAAAACCTTCTTGCTTCAGTTTAATCAGTCAATGAATCGTAATGTCGCTGGCTATACGGAAGACGCGTTGGAAGCCTTGCAAGCGCATGTGTGGCCGGGGAATGTGAGAGAGCTTCAAAACAAGATCAAATCTGCGGTGATTATGGCCGATGGGCACCACATTACCGCTTCTGATCTGGCTCTGACGAAGGAGCACAAGAAGGATTCGGGCTTACCACTAAACATACGTCAGGTGAGAGAAGAGGCTGAAAGGCAAGCGGTGACACGTGCTCTTGCACGCGCTGAAGGCAATATGTCTCAAACGGCAAACCTGTTGGGTGTTTCTCGTCCGACGTTGTACACATTGATTGATAAATATGCATTGCAGCGTTAGTCGGCGCGATACCAACGCATATTCAGATTGCTTGGCATATGCCATAAGTTGGTTACCGTTGTTTGGTTCAATAGTGAGACTGGGGGTGAAATAGGCGTTCCTTTTACGTTGGCTTTATTGTGGAGCATATACAGTGAATATAGGTATGGGGTGATTGCAACGTTTGATGGATGATTTGGCCGCAGGCATGTTGGGCTAATAACGTTGAAGGGAATTGAGCAACTCCTCCTACTGTTCTTGAAAGAAAAGTTCTTGTAACAACAAGCGGTGTTTCCGCAACTCTGACTTGTTGATGTTTCCCTTATTTGTGGCGTCTTGGCGATAGCGATATGGAGTAACAGGATGAGAGTGGCTGAATTAGTAGATAGCAATTTGGTTCTGAAAGCTGAAGTCGATGTATCTCTTTCTGAAAATTTTTCACTTGATGTGTGTAGCTATGAATCAGGCGATCAGCTTGTTCTGTTTAGCCCTAACACGGATGATGTGATGATTTGTGATAGCGCAACCAGCGTGTTTTTGTCACTAATAGAAAAGAACCTCCCTCTTGGTGCGGCGTTGTCTGCATTGTCTGTGTGTGAAGCGCAATATGCACGGCGTTTGCTTCATGAGTTAGAGCGTATGGAAATTATCCGGCTTAATGGTGTTCGTGAGAGTTAACAACCCTTTCTTGCGAACGTCCCATCTCCCATAGCTGTATTCTGCCTGTGGCTGCGGTATGCTAAAACTATTGTTAATTGTTGAGCGAAATCGCGACCTTGCAATACATCAAAATTAAAAATGCCATCAAAGAGCAAATTCAAAGCGGTCAATTGGCGGCTGGAACAAAGCTTCCGTCAGAAAGAAAACTGTCTGAATCTTTCAAAACTACACGGGTCACGTTAAGAGAATCGCTTTCACTGCTTGAAGCTGATGGTTTGATTTATCGTGAAGACAGGCGTGGTTGGTTTATTGCTCACCAAGCCCTGCGCATTAACTTGTCCGTTCCTTTCGCATTTTCGTCAGTAGCGAAGGCTCAAGGTCGTTCTACCATGACCGAGTTGGACTTTGCTGACAGTGTCATGGGCAATAAAGAAAGCACGCAATATCTGTCCCTTCCTCCTTTTACGGAAGTGTTCACGTTTGGGCGTATTCACTATCTCGATGGGAAGGCCGTGATGTATGCCGAGCACTATGTGCGAGCGGATCGTGTTCCCAACTTACTTCAGTACCCTTTGGATGGCGATCTATCGTCTCTCTATCGCGAACATTGGCAGCTTAATACAGCATCATGCCAATATTCAGTGCGCTCTTCGACCTTTGATGATGAGATTGCAAGCAAGATAAAAGCAACAATGGGCGCGCCCGCTTTGCGTATTTCTAAGGTGAATATTGACGAAGCAGGTATCGCGCAAGAATATGTGGTAGAGCATTGGCGTCATAATGCCGTGACTTTGGATATGGCAGTTGCATTCACGGCATTGTGATTGTGACTGTTTTGAAGACCTAGGGTGGGTCAGTGGTGATGGAGTGCCGTAAGGCGTTAATGCAACTTACTTATTGGCCTTTATCTGCATCTGACGTTCTATACGTTGGATCTGCTTTTGTAACGTTGCCGCGTTGAATGGTTTTACCACAAACCCGTTAACCCCATGCTGTATGAGTTCTTTGACGCGTTCCTTGTCTTGCTCGCTGGAAACGACCAGAACCGGCGTGTGTTTGAGTTTTTCGTCAGTGCGAATTTCCTTGAGCAACTCTCGCCCATCCATCTTGGGCATATTCAAATCGGTGATAACCAAGTCATAGCGATTCTTTTTGACCATTTGCAAGGCTTGCCAACCATTGGTCGCTTCCTCTAGATCAATATAATTGATACTTCTGAGCAAATTCAACATGACATGTCTGATGGATGTCATGTCATCCACGACCAGAATTTTCATCGATGAGGATTACCTTAAATTCAGCTGCCTGAATAAAATATAGCCTAAACCTCAGTAACTTCGAGTTGTGTTGGCGGTGACTCTGTCAAGAAATCGGTGCTATGCAGCGAGATATTATCCAATGTCGCTAGCGGAAGTGGCGTATTTGAAGGCGTTGCGCGGTGAGGGTTTGCTAGGACAAGTGATTAATTCCGCGAAGAATGCGTTTGCCTAAAAGCGCTGACAGCAACTTGCGGCGTGTTTGGTGATTCGTTGCGTTCAAACAGAGCGCGATATTGGGATTCATACACTTCTGGATGATGCTTATCTTGAACATAGCGTCGCGACGCTCGACCTAACATCAAACGTTTATTACTTTTCAAAAACAATTCTAAAAGTTGGTCTCGAAGCGGGTCATTATCTGCATCTGTTGACCAATAAACAGGGTGACCTTTTTTATTGGTTGAAGATTGATGGGGCAGGCGAGTAGACGCAATGGGTAAGCCCATAGACATGGCTTCAAGCAAGGAAACTGACTGCTCCTGAGGCTGCAGGTAAACGTAGATGTCTATGTGCTTGTAAAAGAGAGACAGGTTGTTCAAATGGCCAGTGAAACTGACCTGTTTTTCAGAGACGCCACGATTGTCGAGCTCCTGTTGTAGCTTGCTTAGGTGCGGCGTGTTACCTACCACAAGCAGCAACGTCTGTTGCACAAACATGGGAGATCGTAAGCACGCAGCAAAATACTCATCAAAAAAATCGACAATAACCTGCTTGCTTAGGCCGGAGACGTTTAAACCCATAACTAAACGATGCGATGGAACAGCCACACTGCCAACAAGGTTTTCGGTGATTGTGCTTTCAACAGCGCGCAATGGCGGGCATAACTTTTGGCTATCGATTCCATGGCGGATCAACTTGATCTTGGCGTTTGGGATCTTTGCATGTTGA
Source organism: Enterovibrio calviensis DSM 14347 (assembly GCF_000621165.1). Lineage (GTDB taxonomy): Bacteria > Pseudomonadota > Gammaproteobacteria > Enterobacterales > Vibrionaceae > Enterovibrio > Enterovibrio calviensis. The sequence goes on from NZ_JHZA01000017.1 coordinate 19,525, forward strand.
TTTAGCCATGCCTGCGCCATATCTGATGGGGCGACGACCAAGTCAGACGAATGTGAGAGTGTTCGGTGTACCCACTCATGAAACCATTTGCTAAGTGCATTGCGTTGCGTGTTTTCTTGACGGTGAACATGCAGTTTCACTGGCACATTCAGCCTTTTGGCTACCCACTGCATGGGGTAGACTTTGCTTCCGTAGGTTAAACAGACATCAGGCTTAAGCGCCGTGAGTGCTTTCTTGCACTCCAGAAACTGGCCGAAACGCGAGTCTCCAACGTTCAATTCCAAACAACTGACATTGGCGGGTAAGTGCTTTGTCGACAATATCTTCGATCGTTTGAGCACTATCAAAGTGTGCTCGAATTCGGGCTGTCGAAACTGACGGATGTTAGAAAAGACCTGATCATCCTGCATCGCGTCGGCCATAGAGCCCACGATGTGGCAGATATGAATAGGTGAAGGTCTCGCTAACATTTCGTTGGCTCTTACACAAAGGAAAACAATGGACACATAGTCGCATGGTTGCGCAAGGCTACTTTTCTGAATTCAGAGACAAATGCGAAAAAAGATGGCGGAAAGTAAGTGGAAACTACGCAGGAACTGCGCAGAAACTAAGCGGAAAGTAAGGTGCACCGACGTTTAGAGGAAGTGTGTCGGTGCGAATCGGTATCAATGGCAAAGGGCTAGAGTTAGTGTTTATCTAATTCAAAGTAAGGTTGCATAACCGCGCGATTTCGACCTGCATGTTTGGCTTTGTATAAACATTGGTCGGCAGACTCCAACAGCTCATTGGGCTTAGTACTGCCATGTGGCTCACAAGCGACACCGCCAATACTGATGGTGATGATCCCGCTGTTCATGCTGCCTTGGTGTGAAATACACTGGTCTCGGACGGTTTGGCACAACTGCCACGCAATTTTTTGCGCTTTATCTATGTCACAGTTAGGCACTAAAACAGAAAACTCTTCGCCGCCGAACCTAGCGATCGGCGCTTTCCACTCTTTTGCTACACGGCTCATGGCGTTTGCAACGCAGGACAAGACATTATCGCCTTGCAGATGGCCGTAAATGTCGTTGTAGGCTTTAAAGTGATCAATATCAATCATCATCACGGCGACGCTTGATGCATCATCCACCGCATCATATAAGGCAGCGCTTAACTGACGGCTAAAAGGTCGACGGTTTAGCAAATTCGTCAGTTCATCCGTTTCCGCTTCGACGCGCAGTCTCTCATTGGCCATGATGAGTTCTTCTTGCAGCTCAGTCATTGCGTAGTGGTCGCGCTCTCGAATGGTCAGTTCACTGAGCATGGTGGCAAAGCGCGTCAACAGTAGGCTTTTGTTCTCGTTCCAATCGAGTGACGTGTAATTGTTGGTTGCGGCAAGTAACCCAAAGCTCTTTCGACCATCAGTGAGAGGGAACATGGCCAAGCTGTGAATACCGACATCTTCAAGAAAATCACGCTCTGCCAATGCGTTGCTTCCAAGGTTGTCGATATCAACCACGGCCACACTCTGCGCTTCCATTAACCATCGCTTCACTTTGTACATGTTGCTGAAATCAATGGTGGGTTGATCACTGTCTTCGGGATAGGAGGCACGATAGATAATCATGTCTTGTTCAAATGACAACCAGAAAACGTGGTCAGAGCGCAGTAACTCCGCCAATCTTGGCATGCTGCAGCGAACATCATGCTCGATGTTGGTTTTGTGGCCCTTTAACAATCTTAGTGATAAATCCGCCAGTAATTGATTGGCGAGATATTGCCACTCGACAGTCTGAGTGCGTGCGTTGACTTCTTCTAACAGCAGCGATTTATGTTGCTTCAATGTGCGTTCATTTAGTCGCTTTTCAATAGCATCGGCACGAATGCGCATATACAGCTCTTGCACAGACCTCGCGACTTGCCCAATTTCATCTTCATGACGAGTGAGAGACTTTGGGATCGCGAACTTGTTAACGCGGTGGAGATCAATCTTATCGATGCTTCTCACGAGGGCTTTAACAGGTTTTATGTATGTTTTTCTCAGCGTAACCAGCAATAGCAACGCAATGGCTAACGCTTCGATGAGGTAGATCATCGCGGAAGGCAAAGCATGATTGAAGGCATCGTCTTCTATCGTATTAAGCGCTAAGTAAATACTGAGCTTGCCGACGCCATCCTCTTCGACTGAGATAGGGCGCTCTTTAAGCTGCCCCTCTTGACCCATCCTAGTCACATTGTCAGCCCAGAACTCTTCACCCTCACTGGTGATGAAGTGAACGTTAGACACATAGGGCATGTCTGCAAGGCTAATCAATTGATGAAGAAGCAAAGACGTATCTTGTTTCTTCAGCGAATAGTGAATGGTCGACAAGGTGTCTTCTGCGCGATTTTCCAGAGCAGTGACAGTGAGCGAATGGATGCCGGTATAATTGAGGTGAAGTTGCACGGAAATAGAAACGACAGCGAATGTGAGGCTTAACCCAAGGACTATTGCAGTAATTTTTGATTGGATACTTTGGCGCAATGTTGAAAAAGGATTTTGCATGCACGACTCATAGTGGTGAACAGAACACTGTCTTTTGGTTAGTTTACCTCAACAAGCGCTTAATTCAGGTGAAATTAATCGTTGAGCTGTTGGTTTTTGTGCTAATTGAGCATATTGCCAGCATCTATTAAAATGATGTGACATTCAAGGGGTTATCTTTAACGAAAAAGATCATTTTATAGGATTAGTGGTGATGAGATGTCGACCTTTGACCGCTAGATTGGCCTTTCACTTCATATGGATGTGAGCCAACATTCACTCAGGCTGCTGGTCTTGCAGCACACAGATTCGATGACTACCCACTTGGCTTTTCTCACCCATGTCGAGACAAGCATCTAGGTAGGTGAATTTTTGATACTCGACGCCAAGAATGAAAGCACCAAAAACCAGTACGACGACAATAACCCATCGGAAAATCTTTAATTTCATGTAAAATCTCCGCCCTTTGTTAAACGCCATTGCCCTGATTGATAACAGAGTATCGTTTATCCCACATTGAGTATACCCACACCCTTGGAACCTGTGTTTCAAAAAAGAGCGAGGCCATTGAAGTGTGCTCGGTGTACTTGGTTACCCTTGATCGGGGGAGGAATATATCGAGGTGTTATTGGGGTCTGTTTCATTAGCACATTATGCTGAGTCATTAGACCCAGATCTGCTGAAAATAAAGTATAGATTTCAATTAAAACAATAATTTATTTTAGTGATTTTATGACGTGCCCAAAATCACACTCTATACTCAAACCTTGTACACCTCGGTTTTCACATGGAAAAGAGATACGACATTGAAAACTAAAAAACGAATCCGAAAGTTCTTCCCGTTAGACTTTTATGGTGCAGATAGAGGGTGGCGATTCGTCATTCGAGCCTACAGCACTTCAGAAGTATTTGATGCGTTGATGTGGCGCTCTTATCTTTCTGTACGCAGAAAAGATTTCAACTTGCTGCATCTCGCCATAGAAACATTTTCCTACGAGAGTGATTACTCCGAAGGGCATGTTGCAGAAATCTCGGGATCACATGGCGCATTGATGCGCGTCAAAATGCTAGGGCCTGTTGTTGAAGTCAATGCGCTGAATAACGCTTACTTGGAAAAGCAGCGCGAATGCGCGGAATTGTGCCCAGTGGTATAGCTAATAAAGTATTGGTCTATCGATGAAAAAATGCCGAGCATATTGCTCGGCATTTTTGTGTCTGTTCTCTACGTGGGGCTAGGTGAGCCGCCAAATTACATGCGGGACGAAGAATTCGACACCTTTTGGCTGCCCGTGGGTAACCAGTATGAGATGACACAAGTGATGGCAAGCAGAAGACTAGAAGCCCACAAACACGCCACCAGGCCATGTTCTTGGTATATCCACCCTGATAGCAGTGTTCCAAGTAGACGACCCATGGCATTAGCCATGTAGTAAAACCCAACGTCGAGCGATACCCCGTCTTCACGCGCATAACTCACAATGAGGTAGCTGTGAAACGACGAGTTGACCGCGAATATTCCCCCGAAAATCAGCAATCCAATCACGACGCTAAATACGGGGGCAATATCATTAGCCAGTGCTAACGCAATCAGTGCGGGTACCACGGTTAACATGCCAGCCCATGTCATTGCTACGCGTCCATCAGGTACTTTGCCTGAGGCTTTTCCTGTGATGCTAGGCGCGAAGCCCTGCACGATGCCATAGCCAATCACCCAACTGGCAAGGAAACCGCCGACATACCAATGATCCCAACCTAGTTGGCTGGCAAGAAACACTGGAAGCGCGACAACGAACCAAACATCTCGTGCACCAAACAAGCACATACGCGCAGCAGACAGCACATTGATAGGCGTACTTTTTGAGAACAGCTGGGTGAACTTAGGCTTGTTCTTGGCCTGTCCAATATCAGCATGAAGGAAAAACATGCTGCTTACCCAAACAATGGCCAACATGCCCGCCATTAGCCCAACCGCACCTTGAAAACCAAACAACGAAAGCAATGCGCCACCAAGGAAAAATCCAGCGCCTTTGAGCGCATTTTTTGACCCAGTGAGCACGGCGACCCATTGATAGAGCTTACCTTCAGCATTGGCGGGCACGAGTGTTTTCACTGCGCTCTTAGCACTCATTTTATTGAGGTCTTTTGCAATGCCTGAAACGGCTTGTGCAGCCATCACCCATCCGACAGATAACAAAGATGTCGGCACTAACAGCATGCCCAATGCAATGATTTGCAAGCCTAAGCCAATGTTCATGGTGCGGTTTAAGCCAATGTGCGCGCCGAGCCAGCCGCCCACAAGGTTGGTGACGACACCAAACAGTTCGTAGAACAAAAACAGCAATGCAATATCTAGCGGGCTGTACCCCAAACTATGAAAGTGAAGGACAACCAGCATTCTTAAGGCGCCATCAGTCAGCGTGAATGCCCAATAGTTGCCAGTAACAATGAGATACTGTTTAAGTTCTGACGAGAGAGAGGCCAATGCCATGAGTCGCTATCTCCTATTGTGCCGCTTTATCTTTGCGACCAACCATCAGTGCGAGTTCTGCGGTGCGGTTTGCGTAACCCCACTCATTGTCGTACCACACGTAAAGCTTAACCTGAGTGCCGTTGATCACCATGGTAGATAGCGCGTCGATGATGCCTGAGCGTGGGTCTGTACGATAATCGATAGACACCAATGGGCGTTCCTCGTATCCCATAATCCCTTTAAGAGGGCCGTCTGCCGCTTCTTTGAGCATTTGGTTAACTTCCTGCTCCGTGGTCGGGCGGCTGACTTCAAAAACGCAGTCAGTCAGTGATGCATTCGTCAGCGGAATACGAACTGCATGGCCGTTAAGTTTGCCTTTCAGTTCAGGGAAAATGTGCGTAATCGCAGTTGCAGAACCTGTGGTGGTAGGGATGAGTGAGCTTCCGCAGGCACGTGCACGACGAAGGTCTTTGTGAGGCGCATCAATGATGGTCTGTGTGTTAGTAATGTCATGAATGGTGGTCATTGAACCATGGACAATACCCAACTGCTCGTGAATGACCTTAACAACAGGAGCCAAGCAGTTTGTTGTGCATGATGCGGCGGTAACAATCGGATGGTTTTCTGGCTCGTAGTCTTCGTGGTTAACACCCATAACCACGTTAAGTACGCCGTCTTCTTTGACAGGAGCAGTTACTACTACGCGTTTTACCCCTTGCTCGAGGTAAGCATTTAGCAGTGCTTTGGTTTTCATTTTGCCTGAAGCTTCGATAACGATGTCGCAACCGGACCAATCGGTATCTTCAATGGCACGATTTTGGCTACAGGTGATCACAGTATCGTTGACGGTGATTTGATTTCCTTCTGCACGAGCTTCGTGATGCCAGCGGCCATGTACAGAGTCGAAGTTCGCCAGATGCGCGAGTGTCGCTGCATCGCCTTCAGGGTCATTGATCGCGATAAACTCTACATCTTTTTGATCGAAGGCTGCACGAAACGTGAGGCGGCCCATTCTTCCAAATCCATTGATGCCAATTTTGATTGTCATGCTTGATCCTTACTTATCTTTTCGTGAAAACGGAATGCGTTGAAAAATTCATATGCGGAAAATCATATATATGAAATAACATATGTAAAGTGAAACTTCGTTGACAGTGAACAGAATGATGAACAATGTCAGCAAATTCGGATAGCAAGGCCGAGATATTTAGGCCATGCCAAGGCAAAAAAATGGCGCACGGAGAACGGTAACAGTAGCTGTGTCGCAAATAAATTAATCTAAATCGTAACAATATGTTTCCATGGGTAACAAAACAACAAATTATTAACGCGCCTTTTTGATGCTAACTCGAAGATAAATAGATGTTTCATGATATCCAAGGGTATGAATTAGAGAATAAATGTTACGAGAATGTAATATTTGCAACTTTAGCAACTGGCTACAAAGTGTGCAAAAATACGCATCAACGAGCAAAAATTGCTCAATACGTTCATTGTTTCTTGTTGTAGGAGTTGAGATGGCCTTCTTTGCGGTTATTTTTCTTTCGGTTGTTGGCGGCATTCTAGCTGGTGATCATTTCCACTCGTACATGGTGGGATTCTCACTAGCGACCTTAGCGGTAGGTTGTTGTTACTGGCTGAGTTTTCGCCATACAAAATACCCTCAATTGGCGCTCCTCATGCTTATTTCGGGTTTCGCAGTTAAGATGGGCATCACAGTATTTGGTGTGATGTGGAGTGTTGAACGAGATTTGCTGACATCACCGTTTATTTTTGCATTGTCTTACTTGTTCTTTTCTTTGGTCGCCACTTACGGCTACTTCAAGTACAGAGAATACATGGGCAAGCGTATCGACGCTGTGAAAGCTAAGCTGCAATCAAACGAAGGCTAAGTGGCGTTTGATTTCTTCGCATAGCAACGCATAACAACGCGTAACTGAATTTAAGAGGTGGCTAAGGCCACCTTTTTTGTTTTTGTGCGTCGGTGCTTGGTTTTGATGTGGGGCGTTGATTCCCACCTGGTCTGATCGTTTCTTTTCTCAATTCCGCTCTGCTCATCGTCATCCCATTTTGTTACAGAATCAGTTTTCAATTTCAGTTTGCTGCATCTGATTGTGGTGATGCGTCGCACTCTGCTGTGTAAAAAAACATGGTTCCATTCTCTCTACTAAACTTCATATGGTTAAAAAATAAGATAATTTGCTGGAAGCCATGTCGAACAGAAACCTCAATATTACGCTCGCTGTTTTATGCATCGCCATGTTGGCGATTTCCATTGCCTATACCGTTAATCAATCTAACTACGTTGAAACGCTGAACGAAGAGTGGCATTCAGAATCACAAGAACAGGTGAATGTGGCCCTTGAGTTGGCGGCATTGGAGAGGAGTTTCGGCTATTTGGGGTTTATTCATCATTTCAAAAACTATGTATTGAGAAGAACTGATTATTACTATGTCGAGGCCACCGATAGCTATTGGGAAGCTAACGATGCACTGCTCAAATTATTGCTCTCGGATCTGTCAGAAGCCCATGTTAACGACCTCATCATTGTTCAAGGTACGTTGAATGAGTACTTTAAACAGCTCAATCAGATCTATTTGGAGTTGAAGTTTGCACCTGCAGTCGATGTTGATAAGCAGGTTAGGGTCGATGATACTCGTGCTCGGGATGCCCTTACTCGCCTTCGTTCGGATTTACTATCAAATGTTTTCTCGAAATATGAGAAGGTCAATGACAGTAATGAAAAGAACCAATTTTGGCTCTACATCTCCTCCTCATTTCCCTTACTGGTTATCCTGATCCTTGCGATGTCTGTGTCGGTCATCGCGAGGCGTTTGTTCTATCGACTCCGAGAGACGGATGCCATTTTTGACTCTTCTCCTGACGGGTGCCTATACGTCGACGAAACGGGCATCATTCTGCGCGCCAATCATGCGGTGACAGCAATTTTTGGCTACAGCGAAAGTGAATTGAAGGGGATGACCGTAGAAAGCTTAATGGATGATTCTCTGCGCAAAGATCATGTTACATATCGCGAATCATTCTCTGATTCAGATAGGACAAGACTGATGTCCGATTCGTCCACAGAAGTACGAGGCCTGTCTAAGACGGGTCATACCATGCCGCTGTCTATCGCTATTGCCTCTTTCCAATACAAAAAAACGTATCGAAATATCGCCATTGTCCGCGACCTATCCCAACACAAAAAGCTTGAAAAAGAGTCTCAGTACGACCTATTGACGAATCTTCGAAATCGCCGCTCGATGGAGCAATTGTTCGATGTTGAAGTGAAACGCGCCAAGCGATATGGCCGGGATTTGTCGGTGCTACTTATCGACCTTGACCACTTCAAAGTTCTCAACGATAGCGAAGGTCATACTGCGGGAGATGAGGGGCTAGTGATGACGGCTGACCATCTTCGCAATGTCTTCAGAAAGGTGGATCATATTGGGCGATGGGGTGGTGATGAGTTTTTGATTGTTTGCCCTGAATTAAGCGCCGAGGATGCAGTGTGTCTTGCCGATCGTGTGTGTATGAGGTTTACCAAATTACCGTTTCCTTGGAATGCCGGGCTGACGATGAGTATTGGTATCGCTTCGATGTCACCTAATCGAGCATCAGGTTCTCTCGAAACCCTGTTTGAAGAAGCAGATAAAGCGCTTTATGCAGCCAAAGCGCAAGGCCGAAACCGACAGCAACATTTCAGAGAGTTACGTCGGCCTAAATTGGTTAACTAGCCAACCCGTTTTTCTATGAGGAGGCGGCTCGCGGAGCGTTGTCTGAGTGGGTGAGCGCTAAAGGATACAACGCTTCGAGGGCGTTAAGACTCCACACGATAGGGTAGGTGTGCTTTGGCATCTTCTAAATACTGCTGAATCAAACCATGCTCTCGCTGCAAGTAATCCCCAATAGCTTGGTGGAAGCCTTGGTGTTCTAAGTAGTGGGCAGAGTAGGTGAGGATGGGTTCAAACCCGCGCATCAATTTATGCTCTCCCTGTGCCCCTGCGTCAAAACGCTGAAGACCATGTTGAATGCAATAAGCAATACCTTGGTAATAACAAAGCTCGAAATGGAGATTTTCGTACTCCGCTAAGCATCCCCAATACCTCCCATAAAGGGTATCACTCGATTTAAAATACAGCGCGCCCGCGACGGGTTCTTCGTCGACAAAAGCCAGTGTGAGAACGAGGCTGTCACTCAGCGATGCGCCTAGTTGTTCAAAGAAATCTTGATTGAGATATCCAGAATGCCCCGACCGTTTTAAATAGGTTCTCTGATAAAAACGATAGAAGGTTTGCCAGTCTGATGGACAAATATCACTGCCTTCTCGGATTTGAATATTGATGTCCTGCGCCACGATGCTCTTTCGCTCTTTGCGAATGTTCTTCCGTCGGCGTGACGTCAATGTGGCTAGAAAATCGTCGAACGTCTTATAGTCCCGATTGAACCAATGAAACTGCACAGCACGTCGTTCTAAATACCCACGATGGGTCATGGATGAGAGTGACGTTTTGGTTGGGAATAGGATGTGCGTACCTGAACAGCCCAATTGATCGGCGAGTGAACGCATGCCGCCGAGCAGATAGGTGATCACCGTGCGTTGATCATGCATCTTTGAAACAAAAAGACGCTCGCCAGAAGCGGGGGTAAAGGGAATCGCACAAATTAGCTTGGGGTAGTATTCAATGCCTGCATCTTCATAGGCTTCAGCCCACGACCAATCAAACACATACTCACCATAGGGGTGCGTTTTTAAGAAGCAAGGCATGGCGCCAACAAGTTCATCTTGATGGTAAACAGCTAAATACTGAGGCAGCCAACCGCTTTTACGACCTATGACTTCACTCTGTTCTAGGGTGGCGAAAAATGCATGACGAGCAAACGGATAATCATCGGGCAGAAGTGCATTCCATTCGTTTTCCGCAATCGCAGTGATCGTAGAGAACACGTGGCATGTTAATTCGTCTGTGTCGTTTTGCTGCTTACTCATTCTTGATTTGTTTCCTTTGCTTTACTGCCAGCGCGTCCAACTCGCATATTGATTGAGCATTGGCTAAATAACAACCCACAGAATTGAGGGGTATATACCCAAGCAACCGGAGTCCTGCATCTTTAGTTTACTTAGGTATAAGTAACAGAAGGAGCAGTTTGACCCCCTGTATCTTGAGGTTGGTTGAGCCGCTTTCTAAGCGTGGTACAAAATGCCAGTGGCAGAAGCAAAACTATCGGAATATGTCATGCTTACTCATATGTGACATTTAATACTGGATTATCAAACTATATTGGCTTTTTGAGCTTGATATGTGACTGTTAGGTGGCATAAGATTTCTTTAACAATCTGATAACAGGTTGGGTTCTGCTACGGTTCTCAAGGAATGAAAGATGCAAAATAAATTTCTGATCGAAGCTTTCCAAACACCGGAAGAAGTATCGTCAACATTGCTTCCTTACTTTGCCAAACTGAGTAAAGACCCCTATGTCGACAGTGATGTTCGCTTTAGAAGCTATGCGCGCTTTGCGCTAAACGATAGCGGCGAAATATCACGCTTACCTCATCAATCATTTATACAGTCTTCAGATGTGAATCGGGTTGTTGGGGACGTTGAGCGTCACTTTGCACCGATGGATGATGACATGGTGGCGCTTCCTGAATTTGTTCACCTATTGCGATCATTTGCGTCGGCAACAGGTTTGGATGTGACGAGTGGCGATGTAGATGTTCACCAAATCCGCGTAACCTGCTCCGCACAAGATACCAGTGCCCCCGCGCCAGAAGGCATTCATCAAGACGGATTCCGTTTCGTCGGTATTTTCTGTGTACAGCGCCAAAATATCGCGGGTGGATTTACGCAAATCTATACCTCTCCGGTTGAACAGCATCCGCACTTAAACACTGTATTAGAGCCTAATCAATTCGTTATCCTCGATGATCAGCGCTATTACCACCATATTTCAGAAACGCTGTCGAGCGAGGCAGGCAAAGAGGGAGTCCGCGATGTCTTCGTATTCACCGCTTAATCAAGACAATGTAAAACAACTGCGCGGAATGTTTCCGGCATTGCAGCGAACAGTTAATGGTGTTTCTCCTGTATACCTTGATGGCCCAGGTGGCACCCAGCTTCCTGATTCGGTGATTGATGCATTTGGTGCTTATCTTCGTAGCGGGAACTCGAACTTAGGCGGTAAGTTTCAGGTCAGTCAGGAAACGGTATCGCTGGTGGATCGTGCGCGTGCCAGTGCAGCTGCGTTGCTGGGTGCTTCTTCGACAGATAGCATTTTCTTTGGCGCAAATATGACGTCGGTGACCTTCTCTTTTAGCCGCGCACTTAGCCAAGAATGGCAAGCGGGCGATGAAGTGATTGTCTCTATGGCTGACCATGGTGCCAACCGATCAAGCTGGATCATGGCGGCGCAAGACAGGGGGGTAACTGTTCATTATCTTCCTGTTGTCGATAACACCAGCACCTTAGATTTAGATGCGTTGGCAGCCTTACTCAATAGCCGCACTCGACTGGTGGCGGTGACGGCCGCAAGCAACATCACGGGCACCCTGACAGATCTGGAAACCGTGATTGCAATGAGCCACGACGTGGGCGCGAAAGTGTTTGTGGATGCGGTGCATCTATTGCCTCATGAGCTGGTGGATGTGCACGCGTTAGATGTTGATTTTTTAGCGGGCTCTGCATACAAATTCTATGGTCCTCACCTTGGCTTTTTGTACGGAAAGCATGAATGGCTCTCATCAATTCGTCCTTACAAAGTCGAGCCTGCGCCGACACAAGCGCCTAATTGCTGGGAAACTGGCACACTGAACTTTGAAGCACTGAGCGCATTTGTCGCCGCGGTGGAATACTTAGCGTCGCTGGGCGATGAAGGCGAAGATAAAACACTTCGCGAACGATTGGCGTCGGGCTATGACAATATTCAGCAGTATGAAATGACCTTATCAGCCTACTTCTTGGCGCAGTTAAAGCAGCTAGATAATGTGCAATTATATGGTGTCGATCAGGTGGAAGGACGCACGGCGACGTTTGCGCTGAGATTTGGTGATTGTGACCCAACGGTGGTTGCCGAAGCCTTAGGTCGTCGACAAATCTATGTTTGGAGCGGTCACCTCTATGCCGATAGACTCACAGACGCATTTGGCGTGACAGCGAAAGGCGGCATCTTGCGCGTGGGCTTGATGCACTACAACACAGTAGAAGAGATCGATGTTTTCTTCGATGCACTAAAAGACGTTTTATCAACAGTGGCCTGAACACAGGCAAGTCGGAATGTCTCCGATGATGATTCGCCGACCATTGTGTCGGCGTTATTTTTTGGTGTGTATCTTAAACGCTCCAGTTACGTGGAGAGCGATTAACAGGCAAAGCACAATCGCGAAATCTTTATGATAGTGAGCGGCGTGACCTGCCAGTGCAAAGTCGGGATCACCTTTCATAAGTAGCGCGTCGCTCACTGCATTCGGTAAGTAGTTAACAACATAGACCCCGAAAAATTGAATCCCATAAGGGTGTGAGGTCAAATAACCAGAGATAGGTAGGGCAAGCATTAAGAGGTAGAAGCTCCCATGCACCGAGCGTGATAGTGCGGCGATATAAGATGTCGAGTAGGTGTTCCAATCTGGCGTTGTCGCACTCAGGCGAAACCAGCACCTCATCATGAACAAAGGGAATAGCAATAATCCGATGGATTCATGGGTATCACGTATCCACCATTTGACGGCGCTCATGTCTGACAGTTGAGGGCTAATAAATCCAGTGATTAGCATCACCGTTAGCATGGCTGCCATTACCCAATGCAGCACACGTAAGCGCTCGACGTAGCCTTCCATTTCAGGAAGCAAGACCATGTTCGCTCCTCTATCTGACCCAAGCAATCTCAGTGTATCTCCTTTCCTTTTTAAGCCGAATGGCGCATGCGGAAGGGAGGTGCGTGTTTGTACATCGGCTTACAAATGAAAAGACCCGCCAAAGGGCGGGTCTCTTTCGTTATGTGGCGAGAGGGGCTTATTCGCTCACTAACGTATAGGTGATCACGTAGAAATCTTCGTCGTTCGGGTAGATTTCGCGGATCAGCGGCTTGAGCTCATCCAGCGCGATGAACTCTTGAGCTGCGTGTTCTTCGTTGATGTCATCAAAGCCAATCTTTTCGACCGATACGATGTCAATTTGGCAGACGTAAGCATCTTGCTCTAGCGTATGAACATCAACGCGTGTGCCGGGAACGTAATGAGATTCAGATTCATCTCTGATCGTGATGGTTTTCTTACCTGACGCAACAAGCGGCGTCAGCCATTCAAAGAAGGTAATTTTAGTGGGTGCTTGGCTCACAGTGATTGCCTCAAATAAGTGAGATGACAATGGCTGCGCATTAAAGCACAGAGTCGGGAAATTGCATCAGATTTTTAGAGAATCGCACACACTTTTTGGTGATAAACGACACGAGGGTGGGTGGTTAAGGCGATTGGAACAGATAAAAGCCTGTATCCCGCTATCTTGCAGGGTTTGGTTTAACGTATAATTAGCGGTTATACCCGTGTCAGCCACCGAAAAGCTTTGCCATTGCGCATGGCAGAAGTGAGTAGGTAGTTTGGCTGTGCGAGAACAGTACTATTTGAGATAAGAAACGTTTGTGAACACAAGTAGCGGAATACGTCTAAATAAATTCATCAGTGATTCTGGTTTTTGCTCGCGTCGCGAAGCAGACAAATTCATTGAGCAGCAAAAAGTCACCATCAACGGTATTGTCCCTGAGCTTGGCACGAAAGTGTTGCCGGGCGATGAAGTCATGGTGAACAACAAACGCATCGATAAAGTGCCTGAAAGCAAAGCCGATCGCGTTTACATTGCTTACAACAAGCCAATCGGTATTACCTGTACGACGGCGCGAAATGTGCGCGGAAATATTGTGGAAGCGATTGGCCACCCAAAACGTATTTTCCCTATCGGACGTTTAGATAAGCCCTCGGAAGGTTTGATCTTCCTGACGAGTGATGGCGATATCGTGAACAAGATTCTTCGTGCGGGCAACAACCACGAGAAAGAATACCTTGTAACCGTGGATCGCCCAATCACACCGAAGTTTGTTGAGTTGATGTCAAACGGCATTCCAATCCTCGACACGGTAACCAAACCTTGTGTGGTAGAAAGACAAAGTAAATTTGTTTTCAAAATCATTCTAACGCAGGGTTTGAACCGCCAAATTCGCCGCATGTGTGAATATTTAGGGTTTGAAGTGACCAAGCTTAAGCGTATTCGCATCATGAATGTGCGCTTGGGAACATTGAAGCTGGGCGAATGGCGTGAACTGACCGCAGAAGAAATGGACGAGATTAATACCGCTGTTGTTGATTCAAAAAGCACCTTTGAACCTGATGCTGCGTTTTCTGAGGAAGGCATTGGCAACGGCGATGTAAAAAGTGCAGCTAGCGAAGCGGCAAAACAGAACTTGAGTTCCGGCAAAATTTCATTCGCAAAGCCGAAGCCTGCTGCTCGCAGCGGTCGTGGCGACAAACGTTCATTCTCGAAAGATGGCGCGCGACAGGGTGGTCAGCGTAATGACGGTGGGCGCACAAACAGCTCACGTCCGGGCTCTTCTCGCCAAGATGGGCCTCGCCAAGACCGCGATCGCTCAGGTGGCGAGCGTTCAGGCGACGCACGTCGTGATGGTCGCCGCGACGGTCGTAGAGATGACAACCGTAACGACAAACCGAAGCGTGACAACGCGAGAAATGACGGAAGATCGCGTAACGAAGACGCGCGTCCGAGTGGTTCTGGCCGTGATGATTCTCATAAGCAGCGTCCTCGCCCGAGTGGTCGCCCACAGAATGATCGTTCACGTAATGATGGCTCTCGAAATGATAGTTCTCGTAAAGACGGCTCTCGCAAAGACGGCAATCGCAGCGGTGGTGCTCCGAATGGCCGCAAGCCAAAGGATCGCCGTTAAAGAGACGTTGAGCAGATAAGTTCAGTACTGAAAAAGGAGTGACGATGTCACTCCTTTTTTTTGGGCGAAAACCCTTACCTACATCCTAAAACGGGTTACGGTTACAGGCCGTCTTAAAAGCAACAATGAACAATGTGCCTCTGAGAAGAAAACAAATAGTTGAGGAGTGAGGGCACTGTTTTGATGGCGGTATTGAAGCAGAACGTGCTTCGTAGAACAAAAAACGGGGAAGGCAATGTGGGGTGTCGAGAGTATGCATCCTTGCATTCTCTCTGATGTGTTTGGTCGCGAGCGCTAAAAGGGACTCTCTTTGTTCAGCTCATTGCAGATTTCTACAATGGCCAGAGAAAGCCCAGACACAATCATCTGCTGCTGACGTTTAAGCTGAAGTTGGTAGAACTCCAAGTCAATGTCATCATCGGGTTGTGTCTCATCTAATTTCACCATTCCCATTTTCTCAGATAAGTGAAGCTTCTTAATGGCATTGAGAATGAACGGATGGGTGAACGTGTACTCCTCACCATCGCTGTTGAGTTGATTACGCAACTTAATAATATCATTGATGTCTTGGTAGGCTGCGTCTGGCAGCACGCCCAATCCATAAAGTAGTTTTAAGCGCACAGAAAGATCGCCGAGCGGACCAGTGCTATCTAGTAAAGGGCCGACGACGGATGTCACCGCAAAATCATCTTTGCGAAAAATCCGTTGTACCAAGGAATCGATAGCATCATTAAAGACCTCGACAGAGGCAATAAAAAAGCCGCGCACAGACAGTGCACTATTCAGCCTCTCTAAAATTTGAGTTTCATCTATTGGTGCGACCATTCTCGGTTCGGTGTTCTTCCTTGGTATCGGGAGCTTTCGCTCCCGTTTGTCATTGTCCGGACTTGGACGTTTGACGCTATAGCTGGTGGTAGATTGACTCAATGCTTTGCGCCTCTTTGCTCGTTTCTTCTAGGCCACAATAATGCGCAAGCGTTTTGACTACACCGTGTTCTTGCAAATAAGTTTGAAGCTCTACAGCTTGCGGATCTGAGCTATTGGTGTATTTCAATGCAGCTGCAATGCCCTTCAATAGCGCTTGATTGTCCGTGCTGTATTCCATTGTACCGAGTAACGGCCTGATTAATCTATCGTTAGGGCCTAATTTTCTGATGGGCTCACGACCAACTCGTCCAACTTCGTCAACAAGGAAGGGATTTGCAAAGCGCTCGATGATTTTATCGATGTAGGCATAGTGCTTATCGCGATCAAATCCATACCGTTGAATAAGGACTTCGCCGCTCTCCATCATAGCTTGTGTCACTTCTGTGCGAATGACCGCGTCACTGATGGATTCACGAATGGTACTGTAACCAGAAAGGCAACCAAGGTATGCCGTAATACAATGCCCAGTGTTCAACGTGAACAACTTGCGCTCGACATACGCCATAAGGTTACTGGTACGCTCCATGCCGATAATCGCAGGTATCTCACCTTTGAACTGTTGGTCATCAACAATCCATTCGCTAAAGCTCTCAACCGTGACTTCAAGTGGGTCGTCGTTCGCCGCATCCATCGGGGGAACGATACGGTCTACGGCAGAATCGACGAACCCAACGTACTCTTCAGCTTTCGCTTGTTCTTCTTCGCTCAAATGCAGGTAAACCTCAGTTTTTAGGTGAGTGCTACCACGCACCATGTTCTCGCAAGCAATGATGTTTAGCGGAGATTCATTGCCATCGGTAAAGCGCTTCTTTAAGCCTTCGGCAATGGTGCGAGCAATCTTGTCGAGGACATTTGCGCCTACGGCTGTGGTCACCATGTCAGTGGTTGCAATGCGGTCTATCACATCTGAACTCATCGAGTTAACCGCTGAAATGTGGCTAACTGACTCAATTTTGCTTTCAGTGCCTACCACGCGCACGTTGTATTTCTGTTCATGGCTTAATTGATCAATGAGTGGTTCATTGACATCGGCAAACGTGACGGCGACGTTCGAATCGGCAAGTAGTTTACCGATAAAGCCGCGTCCAATGTTGCCAGCACCAAAATGTACTGCTTTTTTCATTGTTATTACCTCACCAACATCTTGTTCTAAATGAGAAGCCAGCAATTGCTGGCTTCATTTGGTTCTACTGGCCTTATGCAGCCTCAGAAGCCGATAGAATTTCCAGAACTTCGTTTACGCTGCTCGTTGAAGCGAGACGTTCGATAGCATCAGGGTCATCTAACGCGTTGGTGATTGCGGTAATAACTTGGATGTGTTCGTCGTTTTTCGCCGCGATGCCAATAACGAGTCTTGCAACATCGTCTTCGTCATCAGTGAACTGAACACCTGCCGGGTATTGGCAAATAACGATACCGGTTTTCTTCACCTTATCTTTCGCTTCAATCGTGCCGTGCGGCACGGCGATTGATTCGCCAAGGTAGGTAGAAACCAGCTTCTCGCGTTCGAACATTGCGTCCACATACTCTGGCTCAACGTAACCCAGTTCAACCAAACGCTCGCCCGCAAAGCGAATCGCTTCTTCTTTGCTATCAGCGCGAAGCGCTAAATGGACGTTTTGTTTCTCTAGTTGGAACGCTGGCACTGGCTCTGGTTGCAGTGTTGGTTCATTCGCCGCGAGTAGAGGTTTTTTGATGTACTCAGCATCATTTGCCGCCTTTGGGCCTTGGGCCGCCAGCAGTTGCGTCACCAAGTTGTTGTAAACGTCACCGTCGAGGAAGTTCTTCAACGAAATGTGGTGTGCGTGTTCTGCATGTTTACGAGCACGGTCAGTCAAATCTGAGTGCGTGATAACCACGTCAACATCTGCAGGCAGATTGTTGATGGCGACGTTGGTAACAGAGATTTCGAGGCCGGCTTCAGCAACTTTCTTACGGAGCAGACCTGCGCCCATGGCACTGGAGCCCATACCCGCATCACATGCGACGATAATGCTTTTCACATCAGCCATGTTCACGTTGCCGCTCGATTTTTGAGCAACTGCTGCGCCTTTAGACGTCGCTTTCATGTCCTTCATTTGTGATGTGGCTTTGTTGAGTGCGTCCTCATCACCGTCTTCATCAGTCTCACCCTGTGCTTTCAGCAATACGGAGGCAACAAAGAAAGAAACGGCGGTAGAAGCGGCAACAGAAAGCAGCACACCAACCAGTGAACTCTTAGGCGTCATCAACAGAATCGCGAAGATAGAACCTGGCGATGCAGGTGATACTAGGCCAGCGTTGAAGACGGTCAGAATGAACACACCTGTCATACCGCCAGCAATCGCAGCAATAAGAAGACGTGGGTTCATCAATACGTATGGGAAGTAGATTTCGTGGATACCACCGAAGATCTGAATGATAGATGCGCCGCCAGCGGTTTGTTTCGCCATGCCTTTACCGAAGAACATGTAAGCCAGAAGAATACCAAGACCTGGGCCTGGGTTTGCTTCAATCAGGAAGAAGATAGACTTACCCGTTTCCGCAGCTTGCTGAATACCCAACGGGGAGAAGATACCGTGGTTAATCGCATTGTTGAGGAACAGAATCTTCGCTGGCTCTACAAGAATGGAAGTCAGAGGGAGGAGATTAGCTTCTACAAGGAAGTTAACGCCAGAAGCCAGCATGTCAGAAACGACTTTAACAAATGGACCAATCAGGAAGAATGCGACAATCGCACACAACATACCGATGATGCCGGATGAGAAGTTGTTAACCAACATCTCAAAGCCGCTTTTGACTTTGCCTTCCATTTTCTTATCGAATGTTTTGATTGCTAGGCCGCCCATAGGACCAACAATCATCGCGCCCATAAACATAGGGATGTCTGAACCAACGATAACGCCCATCGTGGTGACTGCACCTACTACAGCGCCTCGATCGCCACCAACCAACTTACCACCGGTATAACCGATAAGAAGAGGGAGTAGGTAGGTGATCATTGGGCCAACCATTGCGGCCAATGTTTCGTTAGGCCACCAACCGGTTGGGATGAAAAGTGCAGTGATTATGCCCCACGCGATAAATGCGCCAATGTTAGGCATAACCATATTTGAGAGAAACCGACCAAAATTTTGTACTTTGATCTTCACATCTGGTGATATCATAAATGTTACCCGTTTGAAGTTTCTTTAAATTGTGTAAAGCGGTTCGCCAAAACCGCTGGTTTGTTTGTCGTCAACATCAAATTACCACACAAACGCTTAAAGACGCCGATGACGGGTTTTTTTTGATCAATGTCACGTTATTTACTCCGTACCCTCCGAAAAAAGTGAGACCTCTCTCGCATTTGATGTGTAATTTTATTCCAAATTAAAAATTAACAAAAAGTCAACATTTGGGCGGGGATTTAAAGATGACTCTTGTCACAGTTTTAGCTTCTCTCCGAGTGATATTTATTGTGACAAATATCACTAAAATGAATGTTTCATGTCTTTATTAGAAAATTAAAGTGATCTATATCACTATTTATTTGTTAATTTTCTTAATCAATAAAGCGATGACTCTCTCTAAAAGCCGTTTTGTAGTTTTTTGACATTATGTTAACGACCACTTCCGATGTCATCAGCCAGTTGCGACCCATCATTTCCTATTCCCTAATCGTTATTACTTAGATGCACACCTCTCTTGAGTCTGTTTGAGTATAGTTATGTCTCTGATATGCTGGTTCGAGGAATTACGCTGGAGTGAAAGAATGAAAAAAATTAAGCACGAGGCTCAGTTACTGAAAAAGGCGCTAAGCATTGGCGAACAGTACGCCAAAACAAGGGGGTACATTACCTTCGATGAGGGGACGTCTAATAAGATAAAAATTGAATGCATCTACCGCCTGTTGGTGGATGATAAAGTGATTGTTCCCCTTGCGTCTGATAAAGAAGATGGCCCAAACATGAAGCACAAGTTGGTGCTTTGGATTCAAAAACAGCTCCCCGAAGGTCATCCACTTCTCCTTGATTGATAAACCAAAGGCGTGATCTCACGTAGACCGACTGCGTAACCAACATGAGAGTTCTGAACATGAAAAAGACAGCACTTATCTATGGCGCAATGGGACTGGTCCCATTTATAGCTTTCGGCGTTTTGCTGCCCATATGGCCGACTGACTGGCAGGGCGCTTTGATCCATACCTTCTTGAGTTATAGCGCGGTGATTCTGGCGTTTCTTTCTGGTGCGGTATGGGGAATGACGATCAGTGGAGCAAAACCAGATAAACCCACAAATGGTCTCACCGTGGGGATTGTTTTCTCCTTGGTGGCGGTCGGTGCATTGCTGATGCCTTATCCCTATTCCCTCTACTTACTGATCGCTTCTTTTGTGGTGTTGTTTGCGTTGGAAGTCGGACTGATGTTTAAGGGGATATATCCGTTTTGGTACACATTAATGCGCGCTGTGCTAACCGCCGTTGTGGTGGTTTGTCATGTGTTCCTGCTTTACTGGTTGGAAGGTAATGGTATGAGTGGATTGCCTGTCCAGACGGTCTAATACCAATCTGATTAAATATGGGCCGGAAACAGGCGGCATAGAACAAGAAACAGTAAAAAAGCGCCCTTGGGCGCTTTTTTAATTGTGATTGTTAGTCTTCTAAATCATCTTGCCATGGCATTTCTGGCAGCATATCCAAATGCTCTTGGTAGCGCTTAAGGTTGAATTCACCGCCACCTTTTGCCACATCATAGACTTCGACCATTAACGCACACGCAATGTATTCAATGGCTTCTTCTTGTGAAGAACCTGTCATACGAAGACGCATCAATGTTTCTTTTACTTTTTTCGGATGATTGTCGTTGAGCTGGTTTTCAACGATCTCTAAAAGATGTTCGCTGGTGAGGATATCGTCGTCATTCATGAATTTTCGCCTTGCGCTCGCTGTGAGTATTTTTGCTGCTGTATGGTACGGCAAAAAGAAGGCTTATCGCTACCGAGACAATACATTTTTTACTCTTTCACCTGACCTTTTGTTTAAGTAGATACCAAGGTTGCGCCGAAAACCCTTCGCCAAGTGATATTTAAAGACAAAACTGGACCAAAAAAGCAACGAACGGCCGATGTGTCGATTCTTTGCTTGGTTTGCTCAGGGTTACCTGAGACAATTCAGAGGTAATTTTTATATCAGACGGCTTAATATGAAACTTTTAGTTCGCAACCTAGCGCGCACCATGACTGAACATGAACTTCGTGTTCTTTTCTCTGCACACGGTTCAGTGGGAGAATGTACGCTTGTTCTAGACCAAGAGACGGGTCTATCGAAAGGATTTGCGTTTGTTGAAATGCCAAATGAAGATGAAGCAAAAGCAGCGATTGCTAGCCTGAATCTCAGCGATGTTGCGAAGAGCAAGATCCGCGTAAAGAAAGCTGATCGTTAATTCAGCCTTTCTCTAAAACCTCAAAAGCCAGCCCGATGTCGGGCTGGCTTTTTTGTTATTACGCCTTTGTTGGCACAGGCTTGTTAGTCTTCTTTGTTCATCGCGATAGCATTAATGCAGTAGCGAAGTCTGGTGGGCTCGGGGCCGTCAGGGAAAACATGTCCAAGGTGTGCGTCGCACACATTGCACGTGACTTCAATCCGCGTCATGCCATGTGAGATATCCATGGTATATGCCACGACATTTTCCTCGAGTGGCGCAGTGAAAGAAGGCCAGCCAGTGCCAGAATCGAACTTCTCTTGGGCATCGAAAAGGCGAGTGTTGCAACATGCACAGGCGTAAATGCCGGGCTGGAAAATCCCGCACATTTCCGAGCTAAATGGTCGTTCTGTGCCGTGCTTACGCGTGACATAGAATTGTTCTTCGCTTAGCTCGGCCTGCCATTCCACTTCTGTTTTTTCAACCCGACGTGGAGGGGTAGGGTTACCATGTTTCGCTGTGGTTAATACAGACTCCCAGTTAAGCATTGTGTCACCTTCCTATCTATTGATATTGATAACCCACAATTGTGATTTCACATATGTGGTGAATGAAAAGACCGTCGAGGTTCATTGTTTATTTCATTGCAATGTGATCTCGGTACGTGGTGATTTGTACTAAGGTTGAACGATGGCGCATTATCTTCGTTCATTCACCCGACAGTTGTTTTCCTTGTCCGTGCTTCGCTCGTGGCTGGTCTTGTTGGTTGTGGCAGCAGGAGGATGCTCGTCCTCAAACTCTACGACAGATACGTTGATGGATTTCTCTCAGATCAAAGATGATGAGGTTGTTCTTGTCGGTCGTATCTCTGTGCTCCCTGCCGTTATTGGTGCTTCGCTGAAAAAAGAAACCGATACCTTCATGCCATTTGATGGTGAGCGAGTGCTCGTTTGGGTAGATGCTAATGTCTCCGACTCCCTGAATAAAGCACGAGAATTATCCACATCGGACAGTCAACTTGGACTGTTGGCTGACTGGAACGTCCCGTTTTATATTGCGATTCCCAAGCAAACCCATGTTTTGACGGGGTTAGAGCGCGCACTGCGTGAAGAGGGCGATTTACGTTATGTGACCTTGGCACTTCCAGAGTGGTTCACCGTATTAGTGCGTGTTGATGACCAAACTGTCTACATTGGTAATCTACGCGTATATGTCGATGAATTTGATGAGGTTGTTGCGGTTGAAGTCGTTGATGAATCGGAGCACGCACGCCAGCGTGTTAGCCAGAGATTCGGGGAACACGTTCGGTTCCGCGTGTCGCTGCTTGCACTGTCCCACCATTTGCAATAGCGCCACTCTTTCCACGCTATGGCGGTGTGCTGACACAATTTCTTGGCTTGGCTTGGCTTGGCTTGGCTTGGCTTGGCTTGGCTTGGCTTGGCTTGGCGACACACCCGCGTAAGTTATCTCGCAGACTAGTTGTCTTGATCGTTTATGATCTCTAACGCTTCAACGCGGCGGATATCTTCTGGCGAGAAATGTGTTTGTCTAAGCGCTGCGAGTGCCTGATCTTGTTCATATCGAGATGCGGAAGACTGTTGCAGTATGTCACCGCGTTCGACAAGATACTGCTCAAACGTTTGTTTAAACGCGGCTTCTTCGGCCTCAAGTGCTTCAAGGCGTATCGCTGCTTCTTCTCCCACTAGATTGCGAATTTGCTCAGACTTGGTTGTGTCGTCGAGTGAAAATACACGGTTTAGCTGCCCGACGAGTGCTGCGTTTTCATAGCTTTCTTTCATATCAGGTGTTAGCTGATCTAGCTCAGCTTGCCATTGCGCTTGGTAGCTGTCTTCATCCAGCCCCAGTAGTGCTATTTCTAGCCGCTTAATTGCCAATTCTCGTGTCAGGTTTTGTTCATAGAACAGGCGCTTTTGCTCTTCTTCACTGAAATGCTCAGATTGCATTAACAGACTTTGAAGATGGATATACTGCAAATAATCGATGCCAGACAGTGATTGAGGCGGTGTGATAAGAGCGAGTGATTGGCGATAGGCTTGATATTTTTCAAACAAAACTTTTTGGCGTTCACCAAAACTCAATGTAGCTGAAAATTCGGCGTAGGACTCATTAAGTTGCGCCAGATTTTGTTCGCCTAACGTCGAGAGGAAATATTCGAACGTGTCGCGATCCGAAGAGATATCAACCTCTGTCCCTAAGTGAGATTGAACCTGCGCCTGCTCTTCGCCTTCATCGTCGGAGTACACCAATACAAGCACGGCAAAGATGATACCGACCACGAGCAGTAGAAGAATCTTGTAAGTCGTAAAGCTAATGCGCATGGCGTACTCCTATTTTGATGCTGCTCTATTTTTACAAACCTTGTTGTTTCAGCCGGTTTGCGTGTTGGCGATAAATGGTCACGGGATCGGTTTCAAACAAGTGATGCAGACCAAAGAACTGGTTCACTTCATCCAAGTGATTCATGCGATAGTTGCTACGAATAACGCGCCCTAAGTGCGTTGCACAGCGACCGACTAGACCATCGTTAGGCTCTGAAAAAAACAGGCCAGTCACAAACAATGCAGGGTCGGTAATATCAAGAATGTTGGTGGCAGTGCTGGTACCAGACCATGAGTAGTAATAGACACCATTGGCTTCACGGTAGCGACCTTCTCCGCATCGAGACGTTGGAATGCCTTCGGGGTATTTGGCATTGAACGCCAGCGAACCTTTGGTGGTTAAAGATTGGAGGGAAGCCAGCGGGTCTTGAGGAAGATGACTGCCGCCTGATAACACGCTAATCAAACCGGAAAGGCCACGAGCTGCACTCACCGCCAAGGCTTCGCCTGCAGAGCCCGGAGCGAATGCTTTTCTTACCACGTCAGCAAACTCAGAACCTTTATTCACACCCCCCACGCTGGTTACCGATGCCACGAACTGCGGGGCGACTGAAGCGACATAGCGAGCCGTTGGGCTGCCGTGACTGTGGCCGATCAGATTAACCTTCTGTGCACCAGTGACGGCGCGTACCCAACGAACTTGCTGAAGGAGTTGTTCGCCACGCGCTTCGGAGCTGTTGGTTGCTGATACTTGTGCGACAAAGACTTTTGCGCCGCTTCGCGTTAAGGCTTGGGGAATCGCGTGAAAATAATCGACGCCAAGGATGCGGTCGAACCCGAATAAGCCATGAACCAATACGATGGGATACTTTGTTTGTGTATAGCCGGTGGTGGAGGTGCCGCTGGTGGTTGAGCCTGCAAAAACTGATATAGACGCCGTTGCGAGTAGCAGTGACAGTATGAATCCTTTCACAATAATTACCTCTGGTCAGTCCTCTGATGTCGATTACATATTAGCCACCTGTTGAGCATGGTTTTTGTCTCATTGGTGAGATGTTTATAAAATGTTAAATTCTGATGTGCGGAAACTGAGGGAGAACGCGGGGTGTCGGCAAGGAGCAGGCAAAAAAAAGAGCTGCGTGAGAACGACAGCTCTTTCATGCAGGATAACTTGTCAGAAACGAGGTTATCCTGAAGTGTTCAATCAATGATGGGATGGCTTATTGAACGCCAATACCAAACTTGATTTCATTACTTGCATCGTCGGTCACTTCATCCAAGTAATGTTCTACTTGTTGTTCTACCAAGCGATCAGGTTCTTCGAAGTAAGCGATATGGAAAATCGCGTCACCTTCGTTAACCAACGGCAACGTTTGCTGACCAATGATGATGCCACCTAGCGGGGCAATGGTCTGGATTTCTTCGCTGCCGCCTGGGCTGCTGATTGACGCTAACAACTGGCCTTTGCTAACACGCTGACCTAGGGAAACATGTGAGCGTAAAATACCGTCTGACTCTGCACGCAACCAACGCGTAGCACGAGCAATAACCGGCTCCACTTTTGACTTGCGAGCACTTTTACGAATCATACCCAGATGTTGCATAACGCGTTTAACGCCATTAACACCTGCAGTGATCGCGTAAGGTTCAAAACGTAGTGCTTCACCTGCTTCATAGGTAATAACCGGAATACCGATATTTTCCGCTTCTGAGCGCAGTGAGCCTTCACGAAGTGCAGCATCGATAACCACAGGGGTACCGAAAGCAACCGCCATTTCGTTGGTTTCTTCATTGGCCAGATTAGCGCGGATTTGAGGCAAATTTGTACGGTAAATCGCTGCCGTGTGCAGGTCGATAATGTGGGTGCATCGGCGTACGATCTGTTCGAAGATCTGGTATGCCATGCGACCTGCAATCGAACCGCGCTCAGAGCCTGGGAAACAGCGGTTGAGATCTCGGCGATCAGGAAGGTAACGTGACTTGTGAATGAAACCAAACACGTTCACCACAGGAATGGCAATAACAGTGCCTTTCAGTGTGGCTGGGTTTAGGCGTTCTAGCGTCTGACGAACAACTTCAACACCATTTAACTCGTCACCATGAATCGCCGCGTTAATCATAAGAACGGGGCCGGGCTTTTTGCCATGGATGACTTCCGCTGTCACCGACAGCGGAGAGTGTGTGTAAAGCTTTGCAACTTCAAATTCAACGCTTGCACGTTCGCCTGGCGGGATGGTTACCCCGCCAATTTCGAATGCTTTATTTTTATTATTGGCTTTTGACACGTGTCCTTGTCCTCGGAGAAGAGACTATTTTCTCTATATGTTCTATGACCAAACTTGCAACGTCTTTACCGGTTGCAGTTTCGATCCCTTCTAGACCTGGCGACGAGTTAACTTCCATCACCAGGGGGCCGCGCTCAGAGCGCAGTAAATCAACGCCTGCGACGTGTAGGCCCATGGCCTTCGCTGCAGCAACCGCTGTTTTACGTTCTTCAGGTGTAATGCGAACAAGTGACGCACTACCACCACGGTGAAGGTTTGAACGGAATTCGCCTGGCAGAGCTTGACGTTTCATCGCCGCGATGACTTTGTCACCGATAACGAAACAACGGATGTCAGCACCGCCTGCTTCTTTGATGTATTCCTGCACCATGATGTTGGCTTTCAGACCCATAAACGCTTCGATAACACTCTCAGCCGCTTTACGTGTTTCAGCCAAAACCACACCAATACCTTGCGTGCCTTCCAACAGTTTGATAACAACAGGCGTGCCACCAACCATGCTAAGAAGGTCTTTAATATCGCCTGGTTTGCTCGCAAAACCTGTGATGGGCATACCAATATTTTTACGAGACAGCAATTGAAGCGAACGTAGCTTGTCACGTGAACGTGAGATAGCGACAGAATCGTTCACTGTGTAGATGCCTAGCATTTCGAATTGGCGCAACACAGCACAACCATAAAAGGTGACTGAAGCGCCGATACGTGGAATAACCGCATCAAAACCAACCAGATCTTCACCCATTAGATGAATTGAAGGTTGTGTTGAGTTGATATTCATATAACAGCGCAGTGCGTCAATGATTTTGTATTCGTGCCCACGTGCTTCACACGCTTCGATCAGGCGACGGGTCGAGTAAAGGTTTGCGTTGCGAGATAGAATTCCAATTTTCATAAACTTAACCTTGTGGCGCTTCAACGATGAATGATGCTTCTGAATCGACCAATAGTCGGCCTTCCATAGCGGTTCGTCCCAGTAACATTCTAAATTGCATGTTATCGCGTGCTGTCAATGTCATCTCAATTGGGTAGCGCATCTTCCCAATAATTAATGTTGTTAGGATGACATAACGGAAGGTCTCATGACCGCCCGAATCGCGAACTGTTCGCATGTCGATGACTTTCGCGTGGCATTCTTGCTCTGTTACGCTGTCATCTTGAATTGGGTGAACCCAAAATTTCACCCATTTTTCGTCATTTTTTTCGTATTCTTCAATACCAAAAGTGTGTAGGCACGACGTTCTTGCCCCTGTGTCCACTTTGGCTTTAATTGCAGAGATGTTTAGCTCTGGAAGGCCCACCCATTCACGCCAGCCGACAGTCGTCATTGCATTTGCTTGAGGTTGGTTTGATTCTTCGACCTGTGCTGGTCGAGCTGCTTTGTTGTCAGTCATCTCTGTCAATGCCCCGGATAGTGTATTTCGGTATGATGGAGTGAGCGCGCCAGTCGTTGACACTAACTCAAGTAAAACGATAGCTGCTCTGCGAATTTTTTCCGCTCACATTTATAAGAACCGATTGAATAATCAACACTATCGTTACAGCTCCGGCGGCACAATTATCGCATCCACATTGACAGCACCGCACTAAGGAGGGCGCA
The DNA here is from genome assembly GCF_000621165.1 of Enterovibrio calviensis DSM 14347. Lineage (GTDB taxonomy): Bacteria > Pseudomonadota > Gammaproteobacteria > Enterobacterales > Vibrionaceae > Enterovibrio > Enterovibrio calviensis. The sequence continues at coordinate 46,979 of NZ_JHZA01000017.1, forward strand.
AGTTACAGCTTTGCCCTGTGGTCGACAAGTCAATCTTTAACTCGTGACGATGAATAATTTTTATCGAAGTTATGTGTCAGTTTATTGCATAGAAATGAGAACGGCTAGAAAGGTATGGCAGTGGCGAAATCGGGATGAGTTTAACGCCAAACCGAAGGTGCGAGGAGGCCCGATATTGCTTGAAGTAACAGGGTGATATGTGGATTAAATTAGGCGATATTTTAGCTTAAAAATATCGCCATTTTCCTCGTTCAATCTGGGATTAATCACGAAAGTATTGGGGCAGAACTAGGCGTAGTTGAGGTTACCGTATGCCGCCTCATTACGCCATTCACAAAGAATATCGACTAACCCTTCCTCATTATGGTGCTGGCCAACTTGGCATTCAACAAAACCGTGCTTTTGCCAGAAGCAACGAGCACCATGGTTAATTTTGAAAGTATAAAGTTTAAGATCGCCTTGGCTTGTGTCTTTGATTAACTGCACGAGCAAGGAACCAAAGCCCATTCTTTGAGAGCCGGGAGCAATATAAAGCTGCGTAATAAAGTCATCGTTGGCGGCTATCATTCCTAATACCCGCCCCGTTCTGCGTTCAATAGCAAGGTAGACTCGGTTGGTTGCTGCAAGAATTCTGTTTAAATAGTAGCGATGGGCATCAAGGTCATGTACCTCAGGAATGCCTAACGCTCTTTCTTTACTCAAGCGCCACATTTCAATGGTTTGTTCGGTATATCGGGGATGGTAGTCAACAATCTCAATTCTTGGGTTCATAGGCTCTTCTGAATCAAACGTCTATTTTGCTGAATTTAGAGGGCTGGACTGAACTGCTGAAGTGCTCGTGTATAAAAGGCGCTATTAGGGTCTTCCACGTAGTCAGCAAACGGCGAACAGATTTCGAAACCAAAGCGTTCATATAGCTTTCTCGCTGGTTCAAACTCAGTTTCAGTGCCCGTCTCTAAACTTAGACGCGAGTATTGGCGTCTGCGTGACTCTTGAAGAATATGTGCGAGCAAGTTCGCAGCGACGCCTCGACGAATAAAATTTTCTGAGGTACGCATCGACTTGATTTCGCCATGATTAGGGCTGATTTGTTTAAGTGCGCCGCAGCCTGCAAGTTGGCCTTCAATCCATGCACTCCAAAGCGTCACGTCGGGGCTTTGTAACCCAGACAAGTCAAGAGCATGAACGCTTTCTGCTGGGCTAATTTCATGCATTCGTTTCAGATGTTGCTGGAGGAGAGCTTGAATGTCTTTGCCCGTTAAATCATCTATCCGTATTTCCATGATCATTTCCTCCTAAAACTAAAAACAATCTGCATTTAGCACTGTGTTTCGGTGCTGTTCAAGTTTGCTATGTTGGAGAATAAGGAATGGCATTCGGTGTAAGTGGGTGATAATCAACCTTGGTATCTTTTAATGCTGATGTTATTCACTGAGTTGCACTTGATTTATGGAGGAATGATTCAAGCGCGGGGCAGTTGTTGATGTATGCATGCGAGCGTTGATTTCTGAGGTTGGTCACACAACTAGCGTGTTTTGTTTGGGAGTTATCTTAAATTTGTGTCGCTCTAGCGGCCCATTGGCATTGGCATTGGCTGTGAGCTGAAGAGAAAAGCCGCTCAAGGGCTTTTCCTCTTCGTGAGTTATGCATTGTTGACGTTTAGGCAGAGCAAAGCTTTGCAGCGCGTGCTGCTTTTTGTTTCATCTTTACCATCAACATCAGGCTGATTATCACCACACCAATTCCCATCCACTGATAAGGACCTAGCACCTCGCCAACGAGCAGAATACCTAAACTAACCGCTGCGACAGGGTTTAGCATGCTGATCATGGCCATGGCGTCGGGGCCAATTTTTTTGATGGAACGTGAGAACGCCCAATAGGCAAACGAACTGTTTAGCAAGATAACCCACAATAGACCTGGCAATTCATGATAGGTAATCGCTTTTGGCATGCCTTCAACCATAAACGCAATGGGGATCAAGATCAGCCCACCGAGCGTGAGTTGCCATGCGGTTAGCCTAAAAATGTCAGTGACAGGCCAGTTCTTGAGCCATAACGACGATCTTGCTACCAACGCGGTCGCGGTGAGAGCCGCTGCAGCGCCAATGGGGTCGATATCCGCACTCGGGTTGAGTATCAGCACAACACCACCAAGACCTATGATGGCTAATAGCAGCATTGTAAGTTCGGGTTTTTTCCCCTCTATTAACCACTGCATGAACATGAGTTGAAGGGGAAGTGTTGCACCGAGGGTACCTGCAACAGAACCAGGCAGTTTATATGCGGCAATAAAGAGTAATGGAAAGAAAGCCGCAATATTGAACACGCTAAGCAGTGTCATTCGTCCCCAAGGGAGAGGGGGCTTACCAGGTTTTAGCAACAATAGAAGCAAACCCGCTGGCAATGCCCGCCAAACTGCGACCCAAAAAGGTGATAAATCTTGTAAGAAAAGGCTGACTGCTGCGTAGGTGCTTCCCCAAAGTAAAGGGACGAGTGCCGCGAGTAAGTAGTTTGCCACGTTGAGCTCCTCAGCTTTCCTATTGGTTAAGGGTTTCTTATTAAAAAGTATCTTTTCTAAAAGATAAACTATTCGCTTTTTAACTTTTGTTCAAGTATCTTTTGTAAAAGATATTTCGGTGAGTGGTAGATGAGTAGTCAATGATGGATCATGTAGAAACAATATTGGGGCAATGGAAGAAACAAAGGCCCGATTTAGATTGCGCACCAATGGGCGTAATTGGACGAGTTGGACGCGCCAGACATTTGATGACGCTAAAACTTGAAGAGGTCTATAAACGGCATGAATTGAGCAGCATAGAGTTTGATATTCTTGCTTCGTTGAGGCGAGTAGGTGAAGCCGTGACGCCCACTGAGCTATATCAAACATTGATGTTATCGTCTGGTGCAATGAGCACACGTGTAGATGGTTTGGTAAAACGTGGGTTGGTAGAGCGACAAGCGAGTGAAGCTGACCGAAGAAGCTGTCTCGTGACGCTGACTGCGGAAGGGTTGGCATTAATCGACAACGTGGTGGAAGCGCATGTGGAAAATGAACGCCAGATGCTTCTCGCGTTGACGGAAGAAGAACAAGCACAATTGGCGATGCTGCTTAAGAAGTGGCTTGTTGCGAACGAATAGCTTTTTCTCACTATTAACTGACACTGTGATGCGTATGCGCGTCATACTGTGTTGACTGAGTGAATAAGGAGAGCACATGGAATTCATTCCTGTCAGTGAGATTATAAAGATGGATCTCCACTGGTTGCGCGGCGAAGATAGTCGATTCAAATCCGTGTTAAAAAGCCTTAAACAAGGTGAAGGGATCAATGAGGCGATTCAGTTGATTCGGTGTGCTTGTGGCAAAACGTATATCCTGCAAGATGGCGGTCATCGTATTTCGGCGGCATTCAAGCTATTTGAGCAAACCGGCAAAGATTTGCGTATCCCTGTGTCGATTTTTCAGTCAGATATTCCCTAGTCCTTCTGCGATTACGATTGCGCTTTCGCGTATACCTCCTATTAGATTCTTACCAACTGCTACACTCAATGGATAACTATAAATCACATATTTAACAGTATGATATGCCCAATCCGGTTCAAGATGCTGGTTTCCGGCAAGTTGAAATTGTTGGGTATAGTTGCATTTTGGAGGTTTGAATGATTCGTTTGATCTATGCAAGCGCAGCAACCGGTGAGTTCTCTGAGTCTAAGTTGATGCAGTTGTTGGGCAAAGCGAGATCTAACAATGAGAGCGTTAACGTCGGTGGACTATTACTTTATGCGAAAGGCAATTTCTTTCAGATATTGGAAGGCGAAAAGGACACGGTAGAAACGTTGTTCTGCAAAATACAACAAGATGAACGCCACTCAAGCGTCGTGGTACTTGATAGGAGTGAAATCACGAAACGTAACTTTCCAGATTGGTCCATGGGTTTTAAAAACCTAGAGCAATTTGATAGGAAGAAACTGCGTGGTTACAACGACTTTCTTGACCATAAATTAGATGAGAAGGACTTTGGCGAAATTGGCCCTGATGTCATCTATCTTATCGAGCAATTCAAAAGTATTTGGTAAGGGTAAATGAGATCGAGTCGGCGACTGTCCTTCGTTCTACTTTGGTCTCATCTTACTCAACCGTATTTTTATTTGAACTTCATTCATCAACGAAACCAATACGCTATAAGAAACTGTTTGCACTTCTCATCGTTGAGTCATTTCTGACTGCAGCGCCTGCATTACAATTCTCTCCAAGTAGCAGACCTTAACCTCCCTGAGGTGTAGGTAATTCGACTACTCGAATTTGGCTTTTTATTCAGCAGTTTGTCGTGCGCACGCACGTCTTTACTCAAACTGTTTGGGTATCCCGCCAAGTAAAGCATTTTGTCAGTGGCTTGATCATGATGTCGCTTTTTGGCTGCGACCATCGTTACTCTGCGTAGAGGAAAGAGATCGTGCTTTATGTTGATGGCTTAGTTACTGCCTTGCCCGTAACGAATAAAGAAATATACCGACGACTCGTTCAGTCTGTCATTCCGTTGATGAGAGCATACGGTGCGTTGAACGTGGTGCATTGCGAAGATGGCGATGTCACTCGATCAAGGGCGAGCCATCCATTAACGGCGTCCGTCGTTTTGTTTTCTTGGATTGTGTGGCCATCAAGAGAGATTCGTGATCAAGGCATGGAGAAAATGCTGTCTGATCCACGTTTTGATGATGTGATGAATCCTGCTTCTTTGAACGGAGAGAGAATCGAACTTGATGCTTCGTTTTTTCCTCAATTACATTGAATTCTTGCTTATACCCAAGCAATCTGAAGATGCTCGCTGAATCCTGCATCTTCAGGTTGTTTGGGGATAATACTCTTCAACTATCCTGCCCCAAAACGTGAGGATTTCACGTGTCCACCTCTTTTCGTGGACTCGTCGGTGTTCTCGCTTCGATATGAGTCGCACTTTATCCTTCTGCGATGACGTAAGTTCTTCTTATTGCCTGTTCATTACTTCGCCAGTATTGATATGCTGGAGACAATAACGTGCGACAACTGGAGAGTGGTGATGAGCGACTATATCGTAAAAAAAGAAACCATTGAGGCCATGGAAGGGATAACGAAAACTCACTTTTTAAACCCTAACGCCATAAGGACGAATAAATCGCTCGGTGACTTGGCAGGGTTAACGGGCCTTGGCTTCCACATCGTTGAGATAGAACCCTCCTATGAGTCGACGCAATTCCACGTTCATTACTTTGAAGATGAATGTGTATACGTGCTTTCTGGGAACGCAGAAGTGACCATTGGGGAAGAGACTTATCCGGTGTCTGAGGGTGACTTTATTGGTTATCCGGCGGGCGGGCTGCCGCATACCATGGTCAATAATGGCGACAGTACATTGCGCTGCATCGTTGTAGGACAGCGTCTTGCCCATGATGAGGCGGACTATCCGCGACTCAACAAGCGAATTTTCCGAAACCAAGGGCGACCTTGGCAAGTTGTAGATATTGAATCGATCGATTTTCCAAATTCAGGGAAGAAATAAGTGAGTCGTACGCATCAATCAATCGCACTCGTAACAGGGGCAAGCCGTGGCATTGGCGCGGCAACAGCACGTCAGCTTAGCGCTCAAGGATATATTGTTTGTGTAAACTTTCATGCCAGAGAAGACGCAGCGCTTGCCGTCGTTAAATCAATTACTGAGGCGGGTGGGAGAGCTTTCGCTGTTCAAGCCGATGTTTCACAAGAAGCCGATGTACTTAAGCTCTTTGCCCGTATTGATGAGGTCGGTTTACCTCTGACGCAGCTAGTGAATAATGCAGGCATTTTATTCACACAAAGCAAGCTGGTCGACATGAGCGCCGAGCGCATCAATCGCGTGCTGCTCGCCAATGTGACGGGCACCTTGCTCTGTGCGCGAGAAGCGGTAAAACGTATGGGACGGTCGTATGGCGGCATGGGTGGATCGATTGTGAATGTCTCTTCTGGGGCATCTCGATTAGGCTCGCCTAACGAGTATGTTGATTACGCGGCAAGTAAAGGTGCGGTGGATACATTTACCATTGGTCTATCTAAAGAGGTTGCAGGGGAAGGTGTTCGAGTGAATGGCGTTCGCCCGGGGTTAATTCATACCGATATCCATGCAGATGGCGGGGAACCAAACCGTATTGAGCGCCTTCAAGACAGAATTCCGTTGCAACGTGGTGGCCTTCCAGAAGAAGTGGCTGAGGCTATTTGTTTTCTTTTGTCTGATGCATCGTCATTTACGACAGGAAGCATCATAGATGTCACTGGCGGAATTTGATTTGCTTTAGACTTTCGGGTCCTATACCCAAGCAACCTGAAATCGTCCATCTTCAGGTTGCTGGGTATAAACAATCACGCGCATTTATGGAATAATGCTGAACATCATAAATGGCTGATAAGTATGATGTTGTTTCTTATTCGACCTTTCTCTATCTCGCTTGCTGCATGTTTGTTCACTTTGGGTGCGCCTGAAGCATTTTCCGCTGAGTACTTAACCAGCTCAAGAGTTGGGTTCAGCACTGACAAATATGTTCATCAACAGGTGAATACCAGTGAACCTGTTTGCCGCGATAAACTTCGAACACAATTACTACAACAACAAATCGTATTCAGTGATAGTCGACAATCGATGGAAGAAAGGCGGCTGGCTGAAGAGGGTATAGACGTTGCGCGAGCGGTGTTTTCTGAAAAACAGAGCTATTGTGATGCCAGCATCGCTTTAACTCGATTCCTCGAAAATGGAAATCTGGAAAAAGCACAGATACCCAAAACTGGCCAGATCCAGAGTTTCAATGAGCACCCATAGACGCACCTTTTTGTATGCTCAACGCCAGTAGTGGCATCGATAAAGTATCATTGACTAAGACAAGTCTAGGTTAACGCCGCGAGTTTGAGATGCATGTTTCTTGCGGTAAGCCAAGGGGCTAAGCCCGTTGATGCGGCGGAACTGTCGGCTGAAGTTGGCAAGATTATGGAAACCAACAGTTTGGCTAATATCAGCGATGGTGTCACTCGTGTCACTTAACAAGACGCAGGCTCGCTGGATTCGAACGCGGTTGACGAAATCGGTGAATCGGTGTCCAGATGATTGGTGAAAAAAACGAGAGAAATACGATTCTGACATTCCCAATTTATCGGCCAGTGTTTTTAAACGAAGTGGTTGTTGGTAGTTTTGCATGACATAGTTCACCACTTCGTTTATTCGACTTTGCAAGGTACCCGCATCTTTTACTTCCGACGCTGGCATATTTGAAAGTAAGCGCGTATTGCTTTGGCTCAGGTAGTTGATAAAAGAAAGAAAGTGAATTAATCGCGTGACACCTTGGCTTTCTTTCACCTTCATGAAGTGTTCCACTGCGGTGTCAAACGGCACATTTAAAAACTCGATACCCATTTTTGCTTGTTCCAAAAGCGGACCAAACTGGACGAGTTCTGGGAACGACTTTGCCGCCGTGTAAAACAAGTCGGGTTTGAACAATATCACCATGTCACGAAGTTCGTGAGTTTCCCCTGGTGTTAACTGGCTTTCCCAATTATGGGGTAACCAAGGTCCAACCAGCGTCAGTTGACCGGGTGAGAAAGGGCCAAGATGGTTTCCAATCATGGCTTTACCATTGGTTTTTACGATGAGATGCAATTCATATTGCTCATGAACATGCCAGTGGATGCTGTGATGAGGCACCCCATGTTCTTTGTAGAACACCGACTTATCTTCAATCTGAATAAATTCCCAAACTGGATCTTTTTCAGCTGACATTAGGGTTTCCTTCCTTACCAAGTTGTGTGTCCATAGGTGGGCAGCAATGCTTGGTACAGTTTGCTAAAGTGTGCATGCTTCTCTAAATAAACACGGTGCCGACTTTGGTTCGGAACAAATGTTCTCTCGATATTAGGTGTTGCGCATATCGCTTCAATATCTTGCTGAGTATGCCCCAGTATGGCAAGCCTAGCTGCCCCCATAGCGGGCCCTGTTTCTGAGCCTTGATACTTGTGTATCGATACATTCAATACATCAGCAAGAATTTGAAGCCAGAAAGTACTTTTTGTTCCACCACCAATCGCACCGAGCGCAGTCAAAGGGCGATCGCTTTGGTTGAGTGCTTCTATGCAATCTCGAAAACTAAAAGCGATGCCTTCCAAAACCGCTGCGGCCATGTCATCCCGCCGAGTGTGAGCAGTTAGGCCATCGAAAGTGCCTGTCGCAAAAGGATTATTGTGGGGGGTGCGCTCTCCAGTGAGATAGGGGAGAAAATAAACGGTTTGATGTATGTTGTAATGAGCTTCTGCTTCTTCAAGCAGGGTCGCAATGGGCGTTGATGTGATTGACGCGAACCAACTCAACGGACTTGCTCCATTAAGTAGGCACGCCATATGACACCATCGTTTTGGTAGGGCATGCGCAAACGCATGGATGTATGCTTCTGGGTTGGCGGTGTGTTGCTCTTTAGCGACAAATATTTGCCCAGACGTACCCAGAGATAGAAACGCGTCCCCTTCATTGATCGCGCCAATACCAATACCGCCAGCGGATGCATCGCCCGCACCACCTACAACGATGACATCAGCGCAAAGCCCAAGCTCTTCTGCAATGTTATCTAATAGCGACCCGCTGCTTTCATTGCCCTCTATGAGTTGCGGCATTTGCGATCGCTTCAGGTAACAGGCTTGAAGGATGTCATCATCCCAGTCACGTTTGGCTTCATCGAGCCATAATGTTCCCGCGGCGTCACTGACATCGGTGTAGTAAGTGCCCGTGAGCTGAAGGCGAACGTAGTCTTTCGGTAAAATCACTTTGTGGATTCGCTGGAATAATTCGGGTTCATGCTCATGTAGCCAAAGTAACTTAGGCGCAGTGAATCCCGGCATTGCAGGCACACCGGCAATGTGGCCGATGTTAGGACATTGACGATTAAGTGTTTGGCTCTGTTCGAACGCCCGTCCGTCGTTCCAAAGGATTGCGGGTCGTAAAGGCCGACCTTGTTGATCTAAGCATACGGCACCGTGCATTTGTCCTGACAACCCGATGGCAGCGACGCCTTGCCAAGCTGCGGTATTTCGCGCTTTCAGTGAATGCATTGACGAGCAGGTAGCGTGCCACCATACGTCGGGATTTTGCTCATTCCACATCGGTTGAGGAGAGTCGATGCCGTACGCTTCTGAGTGGCTATCTAGAACACTGCCATGTTGATCAACGAGAAGGACTTTGACCGCAGAGGTGCCAATATCAATACCAAGGTATGTTGTCATACAGCTAGCTCATGACGTTGCCGCCGTCGACATTGTATGTCTGGGCAGTGATGTAATCCGATAGGGGTGAAGCGAGAAACAACGCGGTGCCAGCAATGTCATTGGGCACGCCCATACGTTTGAGAGGAACTTCTTCACCAACGAGTTTCTTCTTTTCGCCTAACTTGCGGTGCTCATATTTAGCAAACAACGCATCAACGTTGTCCCACATGGGCGTATCAACCACGCCGGGGGAAATACCGTTCACCGTGATACCGTGTTCAGCCAACGCTAAGGCGGCAGATTGAGTATAATTGATCACTGCAGCCTTGGTTGCGCAGTAATGCGCCACTAGCGCTTCACCGCGACGGCCTGCTTGTGACGCCATATTAATGATTTTCCCCCCGTTACCCGCTTGTACCATTTCCTTTGCGACGTCTTGCATCAAAAAGAACATGGCTTTGACGTTGACGTCAAAAAGTAGATCAAACTGAGCCTCCGTCGCTTCAAGCAATGGTCCCATGTCAAACACGGCGGCATTGTTGAACAGCACATCAATAGCGCCAAACTGAGACACCGTCGAACTGACCAAGTGGCGGCGTGCATCGGCGTCGGTAATGTCGGCATGCAAGTAACAAAGGCTGTCACCGTATTGGTCAAGCAACGCTGACACACCTGTTGACGGTTCTTTGGGTAAATCAGCAATCACACATTTTGCGCCGCTGGCGAGATACGCATAGGCGACAGCAAGACCAATACCGCCATTGGCGCCGGTTAACAGCGCCACTTTTCCTTGAAGTATGGGTTTTCCATGTTGCTCAATGGCGAGTGTCATGGGTAGCGCTCCTCGTAGCTGTCTAAGGTTTGCTGGATCTGGCTTGCAAGGGCTTGGTGGAACATTGGAAAACGCGAGGTTAGTCCCTGCCAAATGTCTGGGTCACTGAGAAATGCTTCGATAGGCTCAGGGCTTTCCATCCAACGTTGTGCGACCGAGAGGTAAGGGTCTTTATAGTTGAACGTAAAACGGCCACTGAGATTGAGGTGAAGGAAGCAGTACCAGTGAGCGATCAAGTTAACCGCTGCTGTTGGCATGTAGTCGCGATCGAGGTTGAGTTTCACCGTAGGCAAAATGAACTGCGGAAACTTACTGATACTGTCCATCGCGATACGCTCAATGGAATCTGCAATGTAGCTATTGCTAAAACGGGAAATGATAATTGCGCGATATTCCTCGAGATCAAACGGGCGATCGTAAATGGTCGGTATCACTTCGTTTTGGTGATACTGCTTGAGCCATTCATTGAGTTCTGAATCACGAATATTCTCGTCATAGGTTATGTACCCTCGCAAAGCCCCAACATAGGAAAGCAAGAAATGACCGCCATTGAGAATGCGAATTTTCGCTTCTTCAAAGGCATGAACATTGTTGGTGAAAGTCACGCCTACTTTTTCTAGCGGCGGGAAAGTCGTGGCAAAATTGTCTTCTATGACCCACTGTTCAAAATCCTCCCCCATGATGGGACACGCATCGTCCATGCCCGTGTGCAGTTTTACGTCTTCAAGCAATGAAGCAGGAGGGACGGGGGTAATTCTGTCTACCATGGAACACGGGAAGGTCACGTTATCATCAAGCCAAGTTTCAAGCTCAGTGAGTTGTGCGGCTTGAACAAACTGATAGAACACTTTCTTGAGCCTATTACCGTTATCGCGCAGGTTATCGCAAGTCGCAACGGTGATGGCACCGTGCGGCATTTTTTGGCGTGCTAATAACGCCAATGCGAGAAAACCAAATAGTGTTTTAGGTTGACCGTGTTGTTGGCGTATTACTTCAACATCATGGGCGATTTCAGCATGGGTGAGATTAAGGTCATCACTGTCCGTTAAATAGTAACCGCCTTCGGTCACCGTAATGGTAATGGCTTTGACTTTGTCATCATTGAGCACATGGGCAATGACACCTGCGTTTTCAGATGCATCTTCAACGGCATTGATACTGCGTATTTTAATGAATTGTGCCGACCCGTCTGGCGCAATACGTTTAAAGTGGTAACTGCCGTTTTGTTTTTTCAGTGCCGTTGGGATCGCTCGTGTTTCCTGCCGAAGATTGATGTCCGTGTAATACCAGCGCTCGTCTTCTGGTAGCGTATCGTTCAGCAATTGGAGGTAATAGGCCTGATGGCCTCGGTGAAAAGCACCGATGCCAAAATGGACGAGACGATTGTTTTCAGACATGGCTTACCTCACCGTAGATGTTGGTGGCTTTATCATCACTATCAAATAAGTACACTTTTTCTGAATCGAGCTTTATACCGATGGTTTCACGCAGTTTCGGTGTGTGGATTGGATCGGCACGCACCACGATGGTTTCTCCGCTTAATGTGCGGACATAGGTCAGTGTTTCACTGCCTAGTTGCTCGATAACTTCCACGTCGCCCTTTAAGTCGCCGTCTTCGGGGCCGCAAAGAGTTAGCGATTCAGGACGAAAACCAATGCTGGCAGAAGACACTGCACGATCTTCATAGGCAGATTTGGACAACTGAATGTTAGCGTCATCGTTAAATTGAACAGTGAGTTTGTCACCATCCACAACCTTATTTACTGGCAAGACATTCATCTTAGGCGTACCGATAAATGTCGCCACAAAGCGACTCGCTGGCTGATGGTACAGTTCCAACGGCGTGCCGATTTGTGCAACTTCACCTTGGCTCATGATCACCACTTTGTCAGCGAGGGTCATGGCTTCGATTTGGTCGTGTGTCACGTAGATCATGGTGCTCTCTAACTCTTGATGCAGACGCGAAAGCTCAATACGCATTTCGACACGCAGCGCCGCATCAAGGTTAGACAAGGGCTCATCAAACAAGAAAACTTTCGGGTTTCGCACAATGGCACGGCCAATGGCGACACGCTGGCGTTGACCGCCAGAGAGCGCTTTTGGCTTACGATCGAGTAGGGCTTCCAGCTTAAGTGCTTTCGCCACTTTCCCGACTTTTTCTTCGATCTCTTGCTGAGGTCGCTTTGCTAACTTCAGCGCAAAAGACATGTTGTCTTTGACCGACATGTGGGGGTACAGCGCATAGCTTTGAAACACCATAGCCACGTCGCGTTTTGACGGATGGGTTTCAATGATGGATTCCCCGTCAAGATGAATGTCGCCATCAGATGACGATTCAAGCCCTGCAATGGTGCGAAGTAAGGTGGATTTTCCGCAGCCTGATGGGCCAACAAATACCACAAATTCGCCTTTCTTGATTTCAAAATCAATGTTCTTAAGTGCCAGCGTTTCGCCGTATTTTTTGTATAAATTTTTGACTTGTAAGTAACTCATTTCACAGCCCCGAAGGTTAATCCTTGAACCAGTTGTTTCTGACAGAACCAACCAAGAATGACGATAGGCGCACACGCGAGTGTGGACGCAGCAGACAACTTCGCCCAGAACAAACCTTCCGGACTTGAGTACGTCGAAATCATGGTGGCGAGGGTTCCAGCATTGGCTGACGTCAGGTTGATTGACCAGAATGCTTCGTTCCAACTCAGCACGATAGATAGCAGCGCCGTTGATGCAATTCCGCCTAGCGACAATGGCAGCAGTACATGGCGAATCTCGCCCAGTGTGTCTGCGCCATCAAGACGAACGGCTTCAAGGATGTCACGCGGGATGTCCTTGAAATAAGAGAACAACATCCAGACCACGATGGGCAAATTGATCAAGGTGTAGATAATCGTCAGTGCAAAGGTGGTATCTAACAGCCCTGTTTTCTGACACAAGACGTAGATAGGAACCAGAACGCCGACTGCCGGCAACATCTTGGTGGAAAGCATCCACAACAGCATATCTTTGGTGCGTTTTTGAGGATAAAACGCCATCGAGTATGCGGCAGGAATAGCGATTATCAGTGCCAAAATGGTCGAACCGAAAGCGGTGATTACGGAGTTAATGGCAAACTTCATGTAGTCACTGCGCTCTTGAACAATGCCAAAGTTCTCAGCCGTTGGTTCAAAAATGAACGTTGGAGGAACAGAAATCGCCTGTTGCTCAGTTTTGAATGCCGTAATAAGCATCATGAAAATCGGGAAGAACACCAGCAGTGCTAACGCCCAGCAAATAATCGGCCTGAGCCATCCCGTTTGATCAATAAGTGAAACATTTTTAGCCATGATGCCTCCTTAAGCGACCAAGTTTTTGCCGATTGCTCGGATAAGAAAGAACGCCACAATGTTGGCAAGAATGACCGCAATCAAACCGCCAGCCGAAGCGACACCCACATCAAACTGCATCAACGCTTGTGCGAAGATCAGATAGGCGAGGTTGGTTGATTCATAGCCCGGACCACCACCGGTAGTCACAAATATCTCTGCAAAGATGGATAGCATGAAGATGGTTTCAATCATCATGACGACGGCGATTGGACGCGCTAGGTGCGGCAATGTGAGGTAACGGAATACTTGCCAGCCCGTTGCGCCATCAAGCAATGCTGCTTCTTTTTGTTCATGGTCCATCGATTGCAACGAGGTAATGAATATCAACAGAGCAAAGGGCATCCATTGCCAACTTATCATGGCGATAATCGACCCCAGCGGGAACTGGGTGAGCCAGTCTATGGGCTCCAATCCTACGCTTTCCCAAAGTGATGCGAGAACACCGTACACCGGGTGCATCATCATGTTTTTCCATATCAGTGCATTCACTGTGGGCATGATGAAGAAAGGTGAAATCAATAAAACGCGCGCTATCCCGCGGCCAAAAAAGGGTTTGTCGAGTGCAATAGCAATCAACAAAGCGCCGAGTACGGTGACCACCAATACCATGCCTACCAAGGTCAAGGTATTGAACAATGCCGGCCAGAAAGCGTCATCTGTGTAGAAGAAATCGAAATTCATCCATCCGACGAACTCGTTCTCTCCGGGGTAAAGCAGGTTATATCTGATGGTTGAGAAATAAATCGTCATAGAGAGCGGGACGATCATCCATAGCAGCAAGCTGATAAAGGATGGGGCAACCAACAGTCGAGGCAACCATTTTTGCATGAGCGACTACCAATAAACGGAAGATGAAGCCGGGCAGAGGGCTGCCCGGCAAAGGGAGGTGCGTATTACTTGTAGTAGCCAGACTTACGCATTTCGCGATCCGCTGACTTGTTAGCACTTTGAAGCGCTTTTTCTACTGTGGTTTTTCCTGCTAGGGCAGAAGACAACTGTTGTCCTGCTGCAATACCAATCGCTTGGAATTCAGGGATCGCAGCAAACTGAACACCAATATACGGGCTTGGGTTCTGCGTGCTGTTTGATGGGTCTGCTGAGTTAATGGCAGCCAGTTCCGCTTCAGCAAATGATGCTGCGTCTAGGAATGCTTGCGTGTCATACGTTGATTGGCGTGTACCTGTCGGTACGCTTGCCCAACCGTTCTTCTCAGCCACAAGTTTGATGTAGTCTTTTGACGTTGCCCAAGTCACGAACTTCTGCGCAGCATCGACATTCTTCGTTGCTGCAGGTACTGCCAACGCCCATGCCCATAACCAGTTAGCGCCGCGGTCGGTAACGGCAACAGGGGACTGAGCGAAAGCGACTTTGTCGTGTACCTTGCTCTGACTTGGGTCTGTGATAAATGACGCAGCGATAGTCGCATCAATCCACATGCCACATTTGCCTTCGTTAAACAGCGCAAGGATTTCGTTGAAGCTGTTAGAGCTTGAACCTGGAGGACCATACGTGCTGAGAAGGTCTACATAGAAGCTAACTGCATGGTTCCATTCAGGTGAGTTTAATTGTGGCTTCCAATCTTCATCAAACCATTGGGCACCAAATGAGTTCGCCATGGTTGTGACAAATGCTGTGTTGTCACCCCAGCCTGGCTTACCACGGAGACAAATTCCGTAAACGCCGTTGTCTGGATCATGGATGGCAGCTGCAACGTCTTGGATATGTCCCCATGAGGCGCGATCAGGTACTGTCATGCCCGCTTTGTCGACTAAGTCTTTGCGGTACATCACCATCGAGCTTTCACCATAAAATGGCACCGCAAACAGTTTGTTGTCTACCGAGAGGCCTGCGCGCATGGCAGGTAAAAGATCATCGACATCATAAGCATCGTCTGTTTCGATTTCTTTTAACCAACCTTTCTTGCCCCAGATTGGCGTTTCGTACATACCGATAGTCATCACGTCAAACTGCCCACCCTTGGTGGCAATGTCAGTCGTGACGCGTTGGCGAAGTACACCTTCTTCCAGTGTTACCCAGTTGAGTTTTATATCGGGATTTTGTTTTTCGAACTCTTCGCTAAGTTTCTGCATTTCAATCATGTGACCGTTGTTGACCGTTGCAATGGTCAACTCAGTCGCTGCGTATGCAGACATTGAGAAAGCGGTACAGCATGCAGCAAAGGCAGTTAACGTTTTCCTTGTAGACAGCATTTTTAGTTCCTCATGGTTATTAAGATGAACATCGGTTGTTGTTAACATCTGTTTAACAATGTAAGTACAAAAAAAGGCGCCTGTGAATAAAAGCAGTGAATAAAAGTACTTTTTAGTATGAGGAATGATGATTTTTTTACTTAGAAAGTGTGCATTGCAGCAGGTTTGACAGGTAAACAAGACACAGTGCTGTCTGTTATATCAGACAGCATTGTGAGGTGTATTAGCGAGAATTAGCAGTGAAGAGCGTTTGAATCGAGTTCAGATAGGAGATCATCAGCGATCGCAACCGGAGCTTGTTTTAGAATTCGTTCGCAATAAAGCGTCATGAAATCTTCCCTGATCATCTGCTCTAATTCTGGCGCACGTTCGGTCGGGCAGAATAAGCGTATGTGAACTTGTGGGTCGCCAAGATCGGTTGATGTGACGTGGATATGAGGATCTGCACCGGGTAAATCCACACCAGCGTGACGCTCAATCATGTGGTTGTATCGTGTGGCGACTTCGTAGAAATCTTCACAATGATCGTCAATGCGTGCGAGCAAACTTGGGACCATTGGGTAGAGGTTTGCGGTCTCTTTTACGGTTATCTTAAATTCATGATAAACATAGCGTTTCATAAAGTTTAGGTTTTTCACTGGTGTCGTGAAAAACAAGCTGTTAGGAAAGGTGACGGTCTTGCCCGTGTAGGTGTAAGTGCCATGGTGAAGGTCAATCTCTTGAATTTTGGTTGCCATTAGATTGTGTTCGATCACTTCACCACACAGTGAGCCCACTTCAATCCATTCCCCTATCTGAAATGAGCGAGAACTTGCTCGTTGGATCGAACCTGTAAAGCAAAGAATGATTTCCTTTGAAGCCACGACAACTGCGACTGCGATGGCGGTGAGTGACAATGCGAACTCGTTGATTTCTGATCGCCAAACCAAAAACATGACGATGAGAAGAATCGTAAAAGAGCCATTTTTTGTCTGTGATATCCATTTACGTTGCTCTTCACTAAGGAAGTTGGTCTCGCCCCATATGAGCTTGATCATGATGCGCCGAATGGTCCAGATAACGAAAATGATCAGTAAGGTGAGGAGAAATTTGTGTTCAGTAAAGAACGTGATGAGCGACTGAAGTTGTTCCACTGGCGTTTCCTGTTATACGAATATATTCAATAGGTAGAAACCTTTTTTGCCACACTACTGACTATATACTGTCTTATCAAGAGAGGGAGGCGACTGTTTTGAGATCAGCGTAATTACGCCTATATCCATGTAACCTGAATCCTGCATCTTCAGGTTACATGGGCATAGGTTGTCGCATTCAATTAGCGTGTTCACCGAAGGTTTGCGGTGAGAGAGAGCCATCTCCTTTTCCACTGTGTTTTCTGGGGGCATCGACTAGAAATAACTCAAAAGATATTCGGCATCAAACGGTTGCAAAGAAGCCTAATTACTGGGCGATCAGCGAACAAAAAATAAACCATGAGAACTGCTGTATCTGACTTTATCAAATCCAAAACCTCTACCATTATTAAATAGAGACCATATGTCTTATTTTAGATTCTGGTGGCTTAATGAAGATACTCCGGTGCCAATGCTTGGTGATACTTTCAGCAATACTCTCCATTGAATCAGCCAACGGGACCGTGGTGGAATCAGTTAATGGTGATGCTTCTTTATTGTCAGATGTGCAACAGGGGCGTTATTCAACACAACGTTCGTCTTTCTCGGGTTTCGTACCAACAGAAACCGTCGTGCTTCCTAACGGCAAAGTTAAGACCAAACACCAACAATATTATCAAGGATTGCCTGTGCGAAAAGGGCGGGTAGTGTCTGACAAAGACATTAATGGCTTCTCGAACGCACGAGGTAAGCACGTTGTAGGACTGTCCCAGAATTTAACGAAGACATCGCCTTCTGTTAGCCATCATCGAGCAAAACAACTGCTAAAAAATCAGTATCCCACCTCCGCACCATACAACAATATCGTCGTGCCAGAAGACGAGTCGAGTGAGCTATTTGTATGGCTTGATGAAAACAGCCAGCCCCATCTCGTGTATGAAGTGAGTTTTTTCATGCCAACGAGAAAACCCACTCGCCCTCATGCTTACATTGATGCTAAGACGGGCGAAATCTTGAAAATGTGGGAAGGTCTGGCGCACGCGTCTGATATCGGCGGCGGCCCTGGTGGCAATGAGAAAACTGGGCAATACGTTTTCGGTTCTGATTATGCAGGCTTTGCTGTTGATAAAGTGGGTACGACATGCACGATGGAAAATGCCAACGTGAAAACCGTCAACTTAAACCATGGTACTTCTGGGTCGACGGCTTATTCCTATACGTGTAATGACGCGAGTAATACCAATTCATACAAAACCATAAATGGTGCTTACTCTCCGCTTAATGACGCGCATTTCTTTGGCCAGTTAGTGTTTGATATGTATAACGATTGGCTAAGTATGTCACCGCTGACATTTCAGTTGGTCATGCGTGTTCACTACAGCAGTAACTATGAAAATGCTTTTTGGAATGGTTCTTCAATGACATTTGGCGACGGCTACAGCACCTTTTATCCCTTAGTGGATGTTAATGTGTCTGCACATGAAGTGAGCCACGGATTTACCAGCCAGAACTCGAATTTGATTTACTCGGGAATGTCGGGGGGCATCAATGAATCCTTCTCTGATATCGCGGGTGAAGCGGCCGAATATTTTTGGAAGGGCACCACTGACTGGGTTGTTGGTTCGGACATATTTAAAACTGGACTTGGATTGCGATATTTTGTCACGCCATCGGATGACGGACGCTCCATTGATCATGCAAATGAATACTATTCGGGCATGGATGTTCATTACTCTAGCGGTGTATTTAATCGCGCTTTCTATCTCTTAGCGACAACCTCCGGATGGGATGTCCGAAAAGCGTTTGAAGCGTTTGCGTTTGCCAACAAACTTTATTGGGAGGCAGACTCAAATTTCGATGATGGCGGCTGTGGAGTGGTGCGTGCTGCAAGTGACCTTGGCTATAACACGTCGGATGTTGTGAATGCGTTTCAGCAAGTCGGTGTCTATGCGTGTTTGGATGCTACCGAGTTAACTGATGAGGTCCCTGTGACAAACGTCAGTGGTGGCGCTGGTTCAGAAACGTCGTTTTATTTCTCGCTTCCGGTTAATACGGATAGTGCCAGTGTGACGCTATCTGGGGGAACGGGCAACGCCAATATGTTTGTGAAATACAATGATTGGCCTTCGCCGTCTGACTATGACTGTGCGTCGACTGGGTCTGACAACAATGAGGTGTGTGATATCACCTTCCAAGGCAGCGGTGAATATAATGTATTGCTTGTTGGAGACACGAGCTTTACCGGCGCAACTATCGAGTTGGATGTCGTACTGACTCCGCCTCAAGCGTTGTCGATTGGCGACAGTATTTTGAACCTTGCGGGGACACGTGGTGACATGCTGTTCTACACGTTCACGATGCCAGAAATTGGTAATGACGTACGCGTCAGTATCGCCAATGGGAATGGCGATGCCGATTTGTATGTGAATAAGGGGAGCGCGCCATCTCAATCAGACTACGATTGCAGACCTTATTACTATGGCAATAATGAAACCTGCCAAGTTACAGGTGACGCTGGTGAAATTGTCTACATTATGCTCCATGGGTACAGTGATTATTCTGGTGTGACGCTGTGGATCGAGCAGGGGAGTGTGGCGTTACCTCCAGAAGAACGCGCAGAGCCCATTGATCCAAATTCACCGATTGCCAACCTTCAAGGCTTGGAAGATGAAGCGATCTATTATTCTTTCACCGTTACGAGCTCGGGTGTGTTGGCGTCCAATCAATCATCATTAAGCGCAACCGCATTAAATGCATCTGCACTCTCTACAAGCACAGTCACTGTCTCGTTATCAGGAGGGATAGGTGATGCCGATCTTTATGTTCGGGAAGGGGTAGTGCCAACAACGACTGAGTATGATTGTCAGTCTAAGGGGAGCTCAAATCAGGAATCATGCTCACTATCTGGGATGAGCGCCGGCACCTACTATGTGATGATATATGGCTCAGAGGCTTTCGAAGACGCAACATTGTCAATGTCTGAGACAACGTCGACTCAGTCGACCGTCGATTCCGGTGGCGGAGGTGGTGGCAGAGCGCTAATACTTTCTTTACTGGGCGCTATCTGTTTATGCAGCAGACAGCACGCCAAGTCAGCTCGTAATTTTAGGTCGTCATTAACTTCATGCAGCTAGATGGTTTCTGTGTCAGATTCTCTTTCCATTTTTGAAGACACAGATTTAAGGCTGGTATCGGCGCCTTTGAATCCTGAACTGTTTTTCAAACTACTCAATATTTTCTGTGCACTCGTCGATGGAGAGACAGACGTGGTATCTAACTCAAGATCGTAATGCATGCTCGCATGGACGTGAGGGAATTCGCTTTCGGCTAAACCAATGGCCCGATCACCGCGTTGACGCTCACGTTCATTTGCCGTTTTCAACTCGCATTTCACGCCGATTAGACAGACGTCAAATTCAGACAATGCTTCAAGCATGTCGCGTTTTTCATCGTCAGGAATCCACGCATTATCAAGGATCAGTTTGCAACCGGCTTTTGCAAGTCCCTTTGCTGCTTGGTGATAACCGCGCACTAGAGTTGGATAGTCATATCCTTGGCGTGTAATGGCTTTTCCTTCCATCATCTTTTCGAGATCACTGGGTGGTAGTGCGTACAGTACGCTGTCTATGCTGAAGTTGAGATACTGCACGGGTAGCATTTCAATCAGCTCTTTCGCGATACTGGTTTTGCCTGAACTACCTGTACCATTGAGCAGAATGATTTGTGGATACATGGCGTTTTAACCTAGCTGGAATGACATGGGGTGATTTAAACACACAGATTTTTCAGGTGTATAGGTACGTCACAATCAATTGAATAGGGAGTCGCAAATTTCTTAGGAGAGCGCCGATTTTTTTGCACTTACTTCTAATTTCTCCTGCTTTTTGCTTCTTCTATTTTTACCCAAACAAACGGCAGAAGAAGGATTCAGCGAGCGTTACTGGCGTTTGAACGTCACGTTTTCTGTGGTATCGAAGTAAACGGATGTTACTGAAGGTTGGGTCTGCGCAATCACCTTGCCTAAACGAATGGAATACCTAACGGGCACTTGCCGACGAACGGCATCAAAGTCATTCTCTGCAGGCAGAATGATAAGGTTGCCAGGTTTGCCAACGTCGATCCCATAATTATCTTCGATGTTTAGCGTGCGTGCAGAATGGTGACTGATCAGATCAAGAGATTGGTTGAGTTGGTCGTACCCCATGATTTGGCAGACATGAAGGCCCATATGTAGCACTTGCAACATATTCGCCGTGCCGAGTGGGTACCAAGGGTCAAAGACATCATCGTGACCAAAACACACATTGATGTTCGATGCCAGCATCTCTTTGACGCGAGTAATACCGCGACGCTTTGGGTAGTCATCAAAGCGACCTTGAAGGTGAATATTAACCAATGGATTCGCAACAAAGTTGATTTCAGACAGCTTCAGTAGCCGGAACAAACGCGAGGTATAAGCGCCATTGTATGAGTGCATCGCAGTGGTGTGGCTGGCAGTCACTTTATTGCCCATGTTGTATTTGTGTGCCAGCGCGGCCACGGTTTCGACGAAACGCGATTGCTCATCGTCAATTTCATCGCAATGCACGTCAATGAGACGACCATATTGATGGGCTAATTCAAAGGCAAAATGCAGCGATTCAACGCCGTATTCTCGGGTGAATTCGAAGTGGGGAATTGCGCCTACAACATCGGCACCCAGTTTGACTGCTTCTTCTAGAATGGCTTTTCCATTCGGGTATGAAAGAATGCCTTCTTGTGGAAAGGCGACAATCTGAATATCAATCCATTGTTTCATCTCATCTCTCACTTCTAACATTGCTTTCAATGCTGTGAGCGTCGGGTCAGAGACATCAACATGGGTTCGGACGTGTTGAACGCCGTTGGCAATTTGCCACGTAAGCGTCTGTTTAGCGCGTACCTTTACGTCTTCACTCGATAGCGTTGCCTTTCGCTCTGACCATCGCTCAATACCTTCAAACAGGGTGCCAGAAATGTTCCAGCTGGGTTCGCCTGCAGTTTGGGTTGTGTCTAAATGAATATGAGGTTCACAAAAAGGAGGGAGAGCTAGACCGCCTTCAGCGTCAATCGTCTCAATATGTGATTCAACATCGATATCATTGGTGTCGATGGCGGAGATCACTCCCTTCTTTATCAATATGTTGGACGGAGAGTTTTGGCCTCGAATGACGGCATTGGTAATAAGCAAATCAGTTGTCATTAAGCAATCTTCCCTGTCATTGAATATTCACCGATCTTCTAGGGTGAAGCATTAAGCTACTTGGGTATAGGCGGAAACTCTTCGAACATTTCTTTAACCTGTTCTTTTATTAACGCGTTTTTACTCGAAGGCGTCATTCTATCCGTTAGCTTTCTTTTCGATACTGCTCGCCAAATCACTTGATTGGACATTGGATCTACCATTTCAACAACGAGTTGTCCGTAGCTTCGTTCTTCATAGCGTGTTGGCGTTTCATAGCCCATCCCGAATCGTCGTGAGCCATAACCAAAACGAACGGATGAGCCAAAAGCGACATTCTCGGTTTTGGGTTCTATAAAGTAACGAACGTTCACGTTTGGCTCGCTGTCAGTTTCAGTGAGTCCCATTGCCGCTAGCTCCGCACTCACCGCTTGCTTCACACGTCCATCGTCAAGCGATGAAGGGCTTGAACCTTCGGGGCCAACAATCTCGTATGACTGAATGTCATTGTACGCATACTGTTGATCATAATCGGTATAAACATTTTTTGCGCATCCTACTAATGTCAGCATGAAAAAGAGTGAAATCAGACGTAAGTACATAGTGTTCTCTCAGGTTCAGTGAAATCTTTGCTTCGCAAGTGCGAGGTTGCTAAGCATGAGCGGTCTTCGCTTTGGGGGCGTGTCAGTGTCCTATCAAGCTTTATACTTCTTAGGATGGACGCTCACGTTAACATTTCGAATATTAACGTGACTTGAATAAGACCACCAAAACCCTGAAAAAGTTGCCAGAGAGTGCGTGATATTCAGCTGAGGGCAAATAGGAAAATTTCGACGATCGATGCATAGATACTCGCGTATTTACGCTTTGGGAAAGAAAGGATGGAATGTATACCCAAGCAATCTGAAGATGCTCGCTGAATCCTGCATCTTCAGGTTGTTTAAGTATAGTGCTTTGATTAAGCCTTGCTGGTGAGTGAAAGTGCTTTTTTGGTCATAGGATGTGTAGGAGCGAGTTTTTGCATGTTTTGGGCCCACATCTTGGCCATGTCGTTCTCTTTCATGTCTAGAGCTGCTTCAACTGCACCAATATGTATCCATGCTTGTGGTCCAAAAGGATAGTTTTGCAAATGTTCAGAAGCCATCATGTGTTTCAACATCTCATAGCCACGTTCTTTTTGATGGAGGTGCTCGGGGCTATTGACGAATGTAATGGCGGCAATTGAACGAATGAATATACCTTCGTTAAGTCCATAATATGGCTTGGAATAAGAATCTATGCTCAATAGCATTAGCGATTTATTGAGATTTTCAAAGCCAAGCTCAATGTATTCCTTTTGTTTCCAAGGGAACCAAGAATCTCGCGCCTTCATGCTTAGCGTGCTGCCATAGTATGCGGTGAGTAGCGGATCGTTGGGGTATTGTCTCAATAGGCTAGCGACAGAGGTAAGAACAACTTCTCTCGCTTTACTCTCGCCAGAGGATGCGTCGATAAAAAAGTCTTGCAGTGTTCTAGGAGCAGGGTCGGCGTTGACCTGCGCGAACCAAATGGGAAAGATGCTGGTTAGTACAACGATAGCGAGGATCAGTGACCGACCAAATAGATTGTTTTTAAAGGTCATATCCTTGACTCCATTAATATATCGTTGGCTTCTGATTAGTACCAAGTGTGTTCAACATGCTTGGTCAGTAAGGTTACTTTATCGCCAGTTGTGATATTGAAAAGGGCTGTGCGACAAACGGTGAATCTTTGCGATGAATGGTAATTGCCTGTCTTATCACTTAGATAAATGCCCTTAAGGCCCAGAAGCAAAGGACATCTTGCTGGTGGGCATTAGCATCAAGGTAAGGGTATCGGTCTTTAGTTACATTTGTTTGAATAGGGTATTGGCATTGCGGCTGACAGGCAGTTTGATATTGCTGTTGTTGAGCTCAACAACCATTTTTCCAGTGATATCTCGAGAAACGCGATTGATTGAAGAGACCCTAACGACAATTGAGCGGTGTATTTGCCAAAAAGTGTTATTGCACAGACTATTGGATAGACTCTTTAGCGGTGTTCGAATGATATATTCGCCGTCTTCTGTGACCACAGTTACGTATTTGTCTTCGGCTTTAAAGTATTCGACATCATCAACATGAATGAGGTGAATATCTTCACCCTTGGCGGCTTTTAGCCAAGTTAAAGGCGTTTCTTTTTTTACTTGTACTTGCGCCAGAATGCTGAGCAAATCGTCACGATTTAGAGATTGCTCTTGCTGATTGGCAAGTCGCTCACATGTCTTTTGCAATCGAGCTTTGTCGATGGGTTTAACGAGGTAGTCTACCGCGCCTTGCTCGAAGGCCTCGATGGCATAGTGGTCGTAAGCGGTGACAAAAATGATATGGGGTAGCACATTTAGATCATTAATGATGCTAGCGACCTCTAGGCCATTTAGCCCTGGCATTCTAATGTCTAAAAATACCACATCGGGTTTGAGTGCTTTGATTTTTTCAACTGCATCAATCCCGTCCTTAGCACTGGCAACCACATCAATAGATGAGCTGAGTTCACCTAGTAATTTACTTAAATGATGACGCAGTAACGGTTCATCATCAGCTATCACTGCTCGCATAGAATAGAAATCCTCGTCGTGAAACCACCTCTGCTATGAGGAATAAGTTCTAATTTCCCACCATCACCATAAAGAGCACAAAGACGTTGTCGCACGTTTTTCATACTTAGCCCATGACCATTTGATGCGTCATTGAAACCAATGCCGTTGTCTGTTATTTCAACCGTTATCGTATTGCCTTCTTTGGAGAAATTCAGTTGAACATGCCCCCCTTTGATGGACGGTTCGATGCCATGCACGACGGCATTCTCAACAGCAGGTTGAATCAGAAATGGGGGTATAAGTGTTTGTGGTGAAATGGAATCATCCAATGAAATGGTATAGCCCATTCGGTCACAAAGGCGTATTTGTTGAATAGACAAGTAACTATCAAGAAGACGTAATTCATCTGTTAGCGAAATGGTGTCTTTGCGTTGTTGCTTCAGGCTTGCCCGGAGCAGATCCGTGATTTTTTCGAGTAATTTTTTTGCTTTTTGAGCGTCGCTATCAATGAGAACTTGGATGTTGGCTAAGGTGTTAAACAAGAAGTGAGGCTCCATTTGTCCCTGTAGGCTTCTCAATTGGCTATTGATAAGCGCTTTTTCTTGTTCAATTTGTTGGAGCTTAATATCCTTTAATTGTGACTCTGCTTTAGCAACTCGTGCCCGAGTAATGAAAAAGTAAGCCATACAAAAAGCAATGACCACGGTGACAGTCAGTGCAGGCAATATGCTATCAACTCGAGTTAAACCTTTGTGACTGTACATCCAAAGCAACATATTTAACGTACCAATAGGCATTCCCACCAAAGTAGCTAAACCGATGTTCTTCCAACTATTTTTATTGGGATATGTTTTTGAGATGAAATTATTGGATATGGTAAAACTAACGCCATACCCGAAAGAGATAGCGACGTGGTAGAGATACGAGCCTTCAAATAGAAATTGGGTGAGATAAGCAATTACAAGACATAAAAGGACTGAGTAACTGATATTGGAGATATCAAAATGTTTATATGTGGAATTATTAGTCATTTGCCCGTGCCTCTTGAGTCTTAGACGATGTTAATTTTTATCAAGGCAAATCGATACATCTATATAGATGAATAAGAGTGATAATTGTCGAGGAAACTACAATTATCATCCTTCAATCGTTCGAATTGGATTTCATTTTGGAATGTTGTCTAAAAAATAGGCGCAGCAAAAAATATGCGCGCCTTTCGATAAGGTATTTCGGATGCACAGTGGCTTTTCCGTCATGTTTGGGAAAACAATATGGAAAAACAACCAACACAAACACGTTAACAAAGAACGTGTTTGTTGTCAGCATGATGAGATAAACGTCAATATGTGACGATAAGTGGTTTTAAAAAGGTGTAGACGGTGAAGGTAACCTAATTCCCATTCGATGTGCTCGAAGAAGAATGCACCGAAATAACATCCGACCGTGTACCATTCCCGCCTTTCCGCTCCGCATCAATTCGCATCATCTCGCTCGTATTAAACATGTGTTGAGGATTAATACGATCTTCGGTGCTTTCGAGTGAGGATAAACCAATGCTTAATGTGATAGCACCTGTTTGCGACAGGATAAACGGGAGGCTTTTTTGCTTAAGCCCACTGTGCAATTTTTGACAGACGACCTGAGAGTTGTCTCGTGTGGTATGTGGCAAAATGATTGCGAACTTTGCGTTTTGAAGGAAAGCGAGAACATCGGAAGAACGCTGGCATGTGTCTTTGATAATTTGGCTTATCGCTACCAATTGCTTGTCGGCATCTTCTTGCCCCTGCGTATTCACATATGCGTCAAATTGGTCAACGGAAATGAGCAAAAGGCTCAAAGGTGTTTTGTAGCGACTTGCGCGGCGTAACTCTTTGTCCAACATATCATTAAAATGACGAGTATTCCCTAATCCCGTTAGCTCATCAACGATATTGACCTCTTCTAACTGATGGGTGACGTCATCCAACGCTTCTTGGTTTAAATCTAAGGCATGGTTAAGTTCAACATTTTCATCGCTGATCTGATGAATGGTTTCTGTTTGGCGTCTAGCGAGCAATACAAAGGCTAGCACCATCGAACTGAGTCCAAACACGATGACGAGTGTGGTCAGTGCTTCTGTTTTATATTCCTGCCAAATAGGCGCTTGGTAGTTAATGAAACGAGATCCTTCAGGGAGCTTCGCTGACTCAATTTGATGCTTTTCAACGGCCTCTAAATCGAAAAATAGTGAGGCAGGGGCAACTTGATCGGCAGGTAGGGGTGCATTGAGGTCTTGATCTAGCACCTGTAGGGCAAGCTGCGCCGCTGCTTTACCTTGACTGAATCCAGTCACGATTTGTCCGCCCACGGGACCATGACCAATGTGAGAATGCCAAAAGGTATAAACCGGGAACGGGGTAACAGAAGCAAGTAGGCGTGCAGTTTCTGCTGGGCTGTAAAGGCTGCCATCCATCTTTGGAATGGTATTACTCAATGCGAAGAGGAGCGTTTTGGCTGACAGCTGGCTGAGTGATTCATCAAGCTCATCAAGTGGTTTATCGAGATAGATTTCAATGTTCAGTTTCTTTGAAAGCGCAGGGATCACGTTGTCCCTAATGACATCAACCATATGCTGGTTGTGGCCTTCACGCTCTGAGCCAATAAACGCGATGGTTTCAGCTTCTGGGTGGAGTGTTAAGGCGATATCGACAGCATTGAGGTAGTCAGTAAATTCCGAAATACCGGTGATACGCGGGGCATCATTGAGTGTTTTCACTGAAAAGTCGGTCAATGCCGTATAAATGATAGGCTGACGTGGAAACAACGTGTCTTGATGAGCCAAAGCAAACTCAATGGCTGGTTTGTCAGAAGTGACAATAAGATCAGTCGCGTCGTTAACTTTCTTTAACGCAAGAATGTCGGCAAGCTTGTCTTTAATTGGAGCCGCATCATGACGAAGCGTATCGAGGTATACGACGGAAAGTTCGATCGGCTCGGCTGAAGCAGCTAGCGTTTCTCTTAAACCATTCTCAACTTCGTCACTCCATCCATAACCTCGGTGGAATGAGTTGATGAACAGTATTTTCTTGGCGCTCATTTCAGCGGAGACAGGCGTTGATGAGAGAGAGGTGGCACTCGCTGAAAGAAGCAAAACCATCACGACGCTTGCAAATTGAATATTAAAACATCGAGAGACTAGGCCTGTGACCTTACATAGAATGCGTTTGCTCATAGCGTTCTCTTCTACTTTTTTGTCATGTTTAATGATCACCTGACTCACAAGTGAGTCGATTAGCTAGTAAGTGTAGTTACCTTTTCAGCTGTTAAGTCAAACAAATAGCAGGTTTTGAGATGTGTGAGCAGTTAGCATTTTTTTGGATCACGACTGGCAGCATTAATAACAATGATTGTTCTAAGCAATCATTCGCTTTCTCGATACTCGATTTTTTATGACAAGTCTGTGACTCAATTCGCTGTTTGCTTGAAGTAATGGAGCAATCTCTGTACTCTTGCGGCGTTTTGTATTCATAGCTCAGGATTGTAATCACTTTGATTAGTACAGCGAATATTACCCAGCAATTTGGCGCCAAGCCTCTTTTCGAAAACATTTCGGTTAAGTTTGGCGAAGGCAATCGTTACGGCCTCATCGGTGCAAATGGTTGCGGAAAATCAACCTTCATGAAAATCCTGAGCGGTGAGCTGGAGCCAAGTGGCGGTAACGTAAGCGTTGATCCTAACGAACGCGTGGCCAAGCTAAACCAGAACCAGTTTGCTTACGAAGAATTTACGGTTATTGATACCGTCATCATGGGCCACAAAGAACTGTGGAACGTGAAACAAGAACGTGACCGCATTTATGCACTGCCGGATATGAGCGAAGACGATGGCATGCGTGTTGCTGATCTGGAAGTGGAATTTGCGGAAATGGACGGCTACATGGCGGAGTCGAAAGCCGGTGAGCTGCTTCTTTCTGTGGGTATTCCATTGGAACAGCATTACGGTTTAATGAGCAATGTTGCACCTGGCTGGAAACTGCGAGTTCTTCTTGCTCAAGTCCTTTTCGCCGACCCAGATATCATGCTGCTTGACGAACCAACGAACAACTTGGATATCGATACTATCCGTTGGTTGGAAGATACCTTGAATGATCGCAACTGCACCATGATCATCATCTCGCACGACCGTCACTTCCTAAACTCTGTGTGTACGCACATGGCAGATTTGGATTACGGTGAGTTGCGTGTTTACCCTGGTAACTACGACGAGTACATGACAGCGGCATCTCAAGCGCGCGACCGATTGTTGACTGACAACGCGAAGAAGAAAGCGCAGATTGCTGAATTGCAAACCTTCGTTGCGCGTTTCTCTGCTAACGCATCAAAAGCAAAGCAGGCGACATCTCGTGCGAAGCAGATCGATAAGATCAAGCTTGATGAAGTGAAAGCGTCTAGCCGTCAAACGCCGTTTATTCGTTTTGAGCAATCAAAAGAGCTATTCCGTAACGCGCTTGAAGTTGAAAATCTGAGCCAAGGTTTTGACCATGACTTATTCTCGAATTTCTCTGGTATTTTCGAAGTGGGCGAGCGCATCGCGATCATCGGTGAGAATGGCGTGGGTAAAACGACGCTGCTAAATACCCTTGCTGGTGTGCTAGAGCCGCGTACTGGTTTCTACAAATGGTCGGAAAACACTAATCTTGGCTACTACGCACAGGATCACGCGTCGGATTTCGAAGAAGATTTGAAACTGATGGATTGGATGGGTCAGTGGCGTCAAGAAGGCGAAGACGAGCAAGTTGTTCGTGGCTTCCTTGGTCGTATGCTGTTCTCACAAGACGACATTAAAAAGTCTGTGAAAGTCCTGTCTGGTGGTGAGCAAGGCCGTATGTTGCTTGGTAAGCTAATGATGCACAAGCCAAACATGCTGTTGCTTGATGAACCAACCAACCACATGGATATGGAATCTATTGAAGCATTGAACACCGCCTTAGAACAGTTCAAAGGCACATTGTTCTTCGCCTCTCATGACCGTATTTTTGTGGATTCGTTGGCGACCCGTATCATTGAAATCAAAGATAACAAGATCACTGACTTCAAAGGTACCTATGCTGAATTCCTTAAGTCTCGCGGTGTTGACCACTAATCGAGCTTAGTACCAATCCGATTGGTATTAGATAAAAAACACCCGCTTCGGCGGGTGTTTTTGTTTGGGTGCGAGTTAACTTATTTTAGTTTATTGACTAAGGCTTCAAACGCCTCAATGCGTTTTTCGGCGATAGAGATACTTTGCTGCCAGAAATCCGGCTGCTCTAGGTTGGCACCAAGATGTTTGAGTGCGACTTCTTCTGCACTCATTCGTCCTGTATCTTTTAGCAGCGATTTATAGTCTTCATAAAAGCGCTCGCCTTTACTGGTTCGCTGCGCGTAAACGCCCGTGCTGAACAGATACCCAAACAAGTAGGGGTAGTTATAAAAGCTGATTTCCGCGATGCTGAAATGAAGCTTGCTCGCCCAGAACAAATCATTCGGTTCAGACATGGCGTCGCCATACCAATGCTTCCATGTGTCTGACATCAGATTACGCAATTGTCGTGGCGTGAGTTCGCCTTGAAGACGCTGCTCATAGAAAGCCCGTTCGAACTCAAAGCGAACAGGGATATTGAGCATCAGCGCGACGGCAGTTTGCGCTTCTTCCCATAGCATCAGCAACTTGTCGCTGTCACTCTCGGCTTCTTCCAATAACGCATCCCGTACCACATTTTCAGCGAAAATAGAGGCTGTTTCCGCCAATGTCATTGGGTAATCTGTTTCCACCATTGGCATATCTTTCATTACCCAATTGTGGAAAGCATGACCAAGTTCGTGCGCAAGCGTCAGCACATCGGACATACTGCCGCCAAAACTCATGAACACTAATGGGGTTCGCGTTTTCGCAATTTTCGTGCAGAAAGCGCCCATGACTTTATTAGGCTGTGGTGCGGCATCGATCAAGTGTTGTTCGACCATCATATCGACGAACTCTGCCATTTCGGGGTGAACAGAGTTGAAAGCACGACGAATGATGGCTATAGCTTGCTCAAACGAGTAGCTAGTAGGCGCGCTGGCATCCTGCGAGGGCATAGCTGCCATTTCATCCCACGGCGCTAGTGAGTCGCTACCAAACATTTTGGCCATGCTCTTGGCTGCTCTACGTGAAAGGGCTTTATGTTTCTCTGTCACACCCATCATGGCATCAAGCGTTTTTTGCTCGATACGGCTTTGTTCTAGCGCAGGCGCTAGGAAGTGAAGCGGCTTAGTGTGGCTACGTTTTTGGTATTCGGCTAAACGCCCTCCCGCCAGTGCATTAAGAATGGCAACGAAGGTAATTTCCTGTTTTTCCATGGCGCTGTGGATTGCTCGCCACGCAGGCTCACGACGATAAGCGTCTCCGCCATACAGTAAGCTGGCAGCTTGCGACAGCCCTATGACTTCTTGGCTACCGTCTGGAAGCGTGAGAGATACCTTGGCAGTGCCAGTGATCGAATCATAGAGTCTTCCCCATGCGTTTCGTCCATCAACTTGAGTGGCGGATAGAAGTTGTTCTTCAGGCACGGATAATCGGAATACGCGATGTTGACGCATGCGCGAGAAGCGAAACGCATGGCGATCAAAGCTTCCCGTTTCGTCACTACCAGACATGACAGCGTCAAAAAACGCGTTATCACACACAGAGAGTTGGCTTTCGAAAGGACTGAACGCTTGTGTCAGTGCGGATTGCATAACATCGGTTTTAATCACCAATGCTTTGGCGGCCTCGTTTGTTGCATCGACAGCAGACTGACAAGCGGCGTAATTGGATACGGATTGAATAAGGGTATCGATGGAGTCATAAAGGCTTAGCGCTCGCTGGCATCCTTCTACCTCGTCGATAGATAAGTGTGCTAAAGCGTCTAAATGCTGCTTGCTGAGTAGCAAGTCATTATTGATTTCTGGGTCTTGAAGGCTTTGGTAAACAAATGAAAAATCCCAACTTGGCGCTGACATTCCGTCTTCCTCTTGCTTGCTTGTGTGAGGTAACCATAGCGCAATACAGAGGGGGAACGTAACTGTGGTGGTTCAACACCAAGCTGGAAGTGATGACTGCTTCGAAATTTTCGGCAGCAGTCATCGATAACCAAGCGTCTTAACGTTGCTGGTTAGTTAAGATCATGCGTTTTCTTGAGTGCCGGAATTTTCTTCAGCACCTGAGTTTTCAGCGGTTGATACTTGCGCTTCCTCGGCAGCTTGTGCTTCTAGTGCAAGCTTCTCACGATCAGCTTTTGAAACGTATTTTGGTTTGTTAGAAGTGTGCAATTTGGCCTTTTGCTTCTTCTCACGTTTCTTTAGCGTTTGAATGATTTTCTTTTTTCTGTTCATTAGGAATGACCGTCAATTTTTCGAGGGGGGATTGTAAGGACAAATAGCACATAGACTCAAGCACAAACACGGAACATGACGATATTAGTGTAAATAAGCAGCAATTGAATCTTGCTAGACTCATTCGCGCGATCAATGATTTGAGGTTTTGTTGGGCGTGATGCGTGTCACGTTTGGCGGGTTGTAACCAGATGTTAACCGTGCTGACTTTGCGCTGACAAATGGCTGTTAATTGGCTGTTATTTGTCGTCCGTTCATGGCTATTTCTCGCGCTTTTAAAATGGAGAATTCGCTGTATACTTCGCCAACTTTTTGAACTCTTAGTGT
Source organism: Enterovibrio calviensis DSM 14347 (assembly GCF_000621165.1). Taxonomy (GTDB): domain Bacteria; phylum Pseudomonadota; class Gammaproteobacteria; order Enterobacterales; family Vibrionaceae; genus Enterovibrio; species Enterovibrio calviensis. Next base: position 79,240 of record NZ_JHZA01000017.1, read on the forward strand.
GTAAAACAATGAAAAAAATTGCGATTAAAGCTATTGCAGCTGTTGTGGTGGCTTCATCTTTAACGGGATGTATTGGTCAAATGGCAACGTCAGGTATGGTAATGAAAATGAACCTGACTGCTGTTGACAACCGTTATGCTCGCGCGGGTCTGTACTTGCTGATGAGCCCAGTTTACGGTATTGCCGCGACTGCTGACCTTTTCATTTTCAACTCTATCGAGTTTTGGACCGGTACTAACCCAATTTCTGGTAAGTCTCCTGCTGTTGCGGACATGCCTGCTGATGCTATTTTCAGAATCAACCAGAAACTGGACAAAGACCTGACTACCGCACCGATCAAAATTTCTTCTGCTGATGTTAAGCAAGTTAATGACAAGTCTATCGAAATGTCAGTAGCTTACGCAGACGGTACAACTCAAGTACTGCGTGGCGAGAAGGACGGTGAGATGGTGAACTTCTACTTGAACGACGAATTCATCACCACTGTTTCTGTTGAAGAATTGAATGAGTACGCGGCAAACCGCGTGTAACTTGCTCTAATTCGATATGCAGAGCCTCGTCCTTTTGGGTCGGGGCTTTGTTATTTGTACCAAAGTAACCTTAGATCCTGCATCATCAGAGAGCTGGGTATAGGAAGCGTCAAACCACTAAGGGATGCTGAAATAGAGCAGGCAGGATTATGATTAAAATTTTAACCACTGTACCTCCACTGGCTTCGCTGTCGTTAGCGATTCTATTCGAAATCATCGCTACATCTATGATGCCTAAAACGCAGTCTTTCACGAATCCTGTGATCACTGCAATCGTACTGTTATGCTATGCCATATCATTTTATCTGCTCTCTATTACTGTGAAAACAATGCCACTAGGCATTGCTTATGCAATTTGGAGTGCCGCAGGTATTGTGTTGGTGTCATTGGTCGCATGGCTATGGCACGGTCAACAACTTGATCTTGGCGCTATCGTTGGCATGTCGTTGATCATTATTGGTGTTGTTGTCATAAATTTGTTTTCAAACATTGTGCACTGAACAGTGCTGAATGGTTATCGCTAGGCGCTGAAAGGCGTCTTGTTTTTCGCGATGCACCCCATGCTTAATCTTCGGTTTCTCGTCCTCTTTTTCTAGCTCGTGTTTTCAGGCCTTGGTTTTTAGCGCGAGGTTTTTCGCTTCGTCAAAAAGATTATCGAAGTCATAATCTCCTTCAACATCTACCCATGACACCCCTACATTGTAATCAAGCGTATAGGAAAGCCGATTTTCAACGGCATACCTATCCACTCTCTCCTTAAAACGATCCAAGATATCTCGTGTATTGGCAATCGATGTATTGGTGAGCAGTACAGAAAATTTATCGCTGGCTAGCCGAGACAACACATCTGAATCGCGAAACCCAAAGGTTAATAGCTCTGCAAAAATCATGAGAGCGTGGTCTCCCTCACTATTGCCTTGCTTTGTGTTTATCTGCTTCACGTCTCTCACATCAAAATATGCCAATGCCGCGGGTGCCCGCAAACGTTCACACATATTGAGGCTGTTTTGAGACAGAACACGAAACCCATTGGCATTGAGAAGTCCTGTTAACCGATCTTGCGTGGTCAATTGAATGGCATGCAATTCGCTCTGAACTAACTCTCCCATGTCTTTAAGGCATTTAATGTCTTCGGCGTCAAAGCCTCTGGGTTCGTCATCCATGATGGATAGCGTACCGATGATTGCGCCATTGACATGCTTAAGAGGGTATCCGGCATAGAACTGTATATTCGGCTCTGATGTTACTAAGGGATTATCGTGAAATCGTGAGTCATTAGCAGCGTGATTTACCACGAGTGGTTCTGCATTCAATATGGTGTGGGCGCAAAAAGAAAGGTCACGAGGGATGGTTCGATCAAGCGGTCCAATGCAGGATTTAGCCCATTGGCGATCGGTGTCAATAAGACTAATAGCGGCGACTTTGGTTGCAAACATTTGTTTCGCAAGCCGGCATATTCTGTCAAATCTCTCATCATCGCCAGTGTCCAAAATATTCAGGTCATGTAGGGACTTGAGTCTGATCGTTTCATCAGCAGGCATCGCGGGCTTTTTCATGAGCAATCCAGTGCATGAGTGTTTTCATTACTATAGTCCATCCCAATGGGGCGTGAGGATACGGATGAAAGAGGCTGGATCAAAAAGGGCATTTAGAATGCCCAGATCCACTTACTCTAGCGGCACTATTCGAAATAAGTGGTTCTGGGCTTTAAGACGTCGCGCTACGCGCGTGCCAATGGTGAGGTTGTTACGTCTAGAGTTTGGTCCCTGTGCGCAGAGTTTGTCTTACCAGAATAAGCGCCATCTCGTTTACCTGTGAATGTTCCGACTAGACCATCCAATTCGTTGGCCAATTGTTCAATAGCACTCGCCGAATGATTTGATTTCTGCGCTGCTGAAGCGGTTTCTCCTGCAAGTTCAGCGATGATCACAATGTTACGGTCAACGCTATCAGTCACCATGGTTTGTTCTTCTGATGCCGTCGCAATTTGCATGTTTTGTCCCGCAATATCTTCAATTTGTTCCACCATTGCACTCATTACCGACGCACCTTCTCGTGCTTGATTTACACTGATGGTGGCCATTTCACTGCTTTGATTCATGACCGACACGCTATGGCGAATCCCGTCTTGGAGTTGCTCGATGATCTTGGTGATCTCATCGGTAGATTGGTGGGTTTTCATCGCCAGTTCGCGCACTTGATCGGCGACAACCGCGAAGCCTCGACCTTGCTCACCGGCGCGAGCTGCCTCTATCGCCGCGTTCAACGCCAGCAAGTTGGTTTGTTCAGTGATAGAACGAATCACGTCGATCACCGAGCCAATATCTTCACTGTCATCATTTAATCGCTGCATGTTCTCGCTGGCACTTCGCATACTTTCTGAGAGCTGGGTCGCTTTGACAGACGTTTCGCTGTTCACTTCACGGCCAGTATTGGCAGACGACTGTAGCTCTTGGGCGACACTGGCAGCTCGCGCCACACTCTGAGCAATTTCTCGGCTGGTGGCTGTCATTTCATTCATTGCGGTTGAAACCGAATCAGACTCCGCGCGTTGCTTTTCAGCGTTGTCAGCCGTTGATCCTGCCATCACAAGGCTGTGTCTGGCATTCGATGACAGCTCTGTGGAAATGGCCGATATTTTCTCCATCGTATGCTGGAGATTTCCTATAAATTGGTTGAAGTGGGAGGCAAGTTGGGACAACTCGTCATTCCCTGGGAGCTTCATGCGAACATTGAGCGAGCTGTTTCCTTTCGCAATATTGGCCATGAGGTGATTTGCCACAGCAATTTTCTGAGTGACATGGCGGATAACAAGTACCAGCGATAAACAAACCAGCACAGCGAGAGACCCAGCTATTAACGCGAGCGTGGTTGTGACCTGATGCTCTCGTTGATCAATGGCGGTAATCAACTCTTCACTGAGCAATTTCATTTGTGATTCTGTTTCTCGCACTGATGCTCTCAAACTGCCGTGCAAACCTTCTTGTGGCGTTAGACCAATTTCTTTCAAGCTCATCGCTAAGGAATTAAACGCTTTGTGGTAGTCATTAAGCGAGGTTTCCATCAGAAGACGATGACTTGTTGGAATTTCACGAGTGGCGATCGCCAAGCCTACATTGGAAAATTGGGCATTAAATTGGTCGATGTATTTCTCGTCTGCGCGCAGTAGAAAGTCTTTTTCGTGGCGGCGCAGCATAAGCAGCATTCGGTAAATGGTGTCATCTTCGATACGTTGAATGGCTTGTTCCACTCTGTGCGACGCTGCTCGGGTCGTGCCTTTTAGCCCTGCGTCATACTCAACCCCAACGTTGACACGCTCTGTCACTAATGAATCAAAATCCTGCTGATAATTGCGAAGCGTTGACAGCATGTTGCTGATAGCGTCGCGCCCGGGCATATTCAACGTGGTCAGCTTCTCCAACGCGCTAGACAGTCGTATTCTGATCGCATTGTATTCTTGGTCAAATTTGTCTTTATATTTTACGTCGCTACGAGCCATAAAATCTTTTTCATGGCGGCGTAACATTAATACTGAAGTTTGGCTTTTCAATATATCAACAGATGCGCTATCTAGCGTGCTTAGCTCTTTGAACGACAGCTGAAACGTGATGGCAAATACAACGACGGAGGCCAAAATCAGAAGGACAATACTGCTTAATTGCGCCTTGATAGTTTGAGGAATGGGCTTACGCATTTTCGCTCCTATGATTTATTGGGTATCGCTACAGCTTTGATGACCACTGCTTAGATGACGACTGTTTCGATGACCGCTGCTTGAAGACCATGCTGTTAAATATGTTTGTCTGTACAATTTATGTCTTAAATGTAGGACATATAAACGATACGTCACGGAAAATGTTGCAAAAATATTACATTGCGACTTTTTAATGCGATGCATTCTAATTTTTAAAGGGGCTGGGGTCGATTTGTGGCGTTTTGCTTGATTCAACGTCACATCTGACGACTTGCATTCGTACTGGCATAGAGTTCAGTGGCGAACTATGTTTAAAGGCATATATATCAATAATAAAAAGAGAGGATGTGATGAAAAAAATCATAATTGCAGTGGGAATGATGTTGGCTTCTTCTACCGCTTTCGCAGGCGCAATGAATAGTGGCGTTGATATGCGTGTGACCACTGCGGGTCAGGGAGCTTGGGCTCAACTGATGAAAAATGGAGAGCCTGTAAAGGGGGCAACGATTACGCTATCTGGTGAATTGGGAACTTACGTCACGCCAGAGAATGGTCGTGTATTTGTCATGACGTCTGCGCCGCAAACACGAACAGGTGTATTCACCGCAATGTTAACGGATGGTCAAGAGATTGAACGATCTGTAGTGATCCCGCGTGATCACTAGTGGGTTGCCACATTGAAAACCGCTACTCGACGTGATTCGTGTAGAACCGTTGAAAATCCTGCCTGCGATGGCAGGATTTTTTGTAGAAATCCCTGTGAGTAGGAAGTTCTGTAAGCAGGAAGCCCAGTGAATAGAAATATTATTAATAGAAAGCTTATTAATAGAATGACTTTTTAGATACATAGCACTGCTCATACCCGTCATTCCATCCGTTTGCATAACGTGCTTCTTTAAACATGCGTTCTGGATCTTGCCTAAAGCCCTCACCAATCGTTTTTGCTGCCGTGACTTTACTATGGCAACCGTCGTCGTAGCCTTCAAGGTAAGGCGTAGCAAACCCTAAGTCTGCGAGTTGGTCGTGTCGTGTACTCGTGCAAGCGCTGAGAGTGATTAATGCACCAAGCAAACCGACAATATATAACGTAGGTTTAATTCTAAGGAGAGTACTCATGCCAAACATCCTCTTACTGACATGCTGAGGCAATATGCCTTCAATGACATATGGCTAGAGTACATGGGTGTTACGCTCGGAATCTGTCTCAATAGTAAGTGCAGGTGTAAAGTCTCTTTTTCGGTACATTTAGTCGTGATGCGGTGGGATTCAAATGACGTTTAAGCGGTCTATACCTTAGCTGATATGAGGGAGTCGTCATTGATGGGGATAAGGTACACATAATGAAAAAAACATTGTTACTGATAGCATTTATGTTGAGCGCTCCAAGCCATAGTGAAATCACGATGAACGATGGACATGATCCAGAGCAGAAAGCGGTTATTCCTTCCGTGTCTTTGAAAACGTCTGGCGATCCTGAGTCTGATCACCGAATAATCTTCATTCACGGTTCACCCGGTAACAAAGAAGCCTATGATGACTATCTTGGTCATCCCGCGCTGCAAGATGTGGATCTTGTCGCTGTTGACAGGCTTGGCTTTGGGCAATCGAAAACACCTGTTGAGACCTCATTGAAAAAACAAGCACAAGCTTTGCTCCCGTTGTTACAAGAGAAAAAGAAAACCTTATTGGTTGGTCACTCTCTTGGCGGTCCGATTGCTTTGCAACTGGCTTTGCTTGCACCTGACTATGTGGATAGCCTGCTGCTGATCGCGTCTGCATTTGACCCCAAACTGGAAGCGCCTAAGTGGTATAACTACATGGCAGATACCTTATTGGCGAAATGGGTCATTCCAGACGATATGATTCGCTCGAATGAAGAAATGATGGTGTTAGATTCGGAATTGCAAAAGCTGGCGGCGCAAGATTGGCAAGCATTAACCATGCCTATCGTTTTAGTGCATGGTGAAGATGATGATTTGGCTGACCCGAATAACTCGCTCTTTGCAAAAGAACGATTACCTCATGCCAATTTGAAAATGTTAAAGGATGAGGGGCATTTCGTATTGTGGCAAAATGTGCCTGTATTAGTGAGTCAAATCAATGAAATGATTGCGTCGGCCCAGTAATGAAAGCCGCCTGTTTAAAATAGGGTTGTGCGCAAAGAGTGTAAATATCTGTAAAGTACCCTTGAAAAGTGCCAGTGCTAGGCGCATTTTAACACCTATACCCAAGCAACTTGATGCAAAGATGTTGGTGATGGCAGGTTGTTTGGGTATCTGAAGTCAATACGATTTTAATCCACGGGAAATATACATGAGACAAATCCTGATCGGTGTGGTTACACTTATTCTCGGCTTCTTTACCTTGATGTTTGCAGCGGTGTTTGGCTTGATCGTGTCAGTGAGCGCACTGATCGCGAAGCCATTCATAGTGAGGAAGCTACGCAAAGCACAAGCAGAGCAAGCAAATCGTTACCAAGAACAATACGAACAAAAAACGGAACAAACGCCGTTTGGCCCAAAGCAGCGTCATCAAGGGCAAACCATTGATGGGGATTATCAGGACGTCACTGATAACCGCTAATAGCGATTAGTCAGTTAATAGGCTTGACGCCAAGATCAAAAAAAGACGCCGGTGAGAATCGGCGTTTTTTTGTATCTGAATGAACGTAGAATCTATGTTGAAGCCGCTTGGGTATAAAGCCCATAGCCTCTAATCTAAGAGGTTATTTGGGTATATCTCAAAAAGGAAAATATTCCCATTCGTAGTCTTCAAACATCGTTTTGAGCTTGCCAGAATGCAATAACTCCTCAAAACCTTCGTCATAGGCGCGGCGCAGTTCTTCACCTTGGGGAGTATTTGTAAATGCAGGGTAGAGCTTCAAGTCGGTGAAATTTGAAATAACAAAAGCATTTCTGTCTATGTTTACTTTTTCAAATTCTTCTTCAATCTCGCTTCTCGCATCAATCAACGCATCGAGCCTGTCAGAGTAGAGCATGGTTAATCCCTGTCTGCGTGACTTAACTTCTCTAATATTTACTGTGGTTCCCATGTATTCGTTATAGTCATATCCTTTCACCCATCCTACCGTTTTACCTTGCAGTGACTGCTCTCCTTCCCATTCTGGAATCGCGTAAGATTTGTATACCGCAGCAACTTGCTCGGCATCAAAATGCCAGTAGGGATATAAGACGTCTTCTTGTTCATCGATGTATGAACCGAGAAAGGCATGCATTTTTTTTGTTTGAACTAAGTAAACACTGCGCGAATAGGTGGTTGTGAGGAAATTCAGTTTATAACCTAACGGCTCGAACACCTCGCGCATGATGTCAAAGTAGAGCCCTGAACCGTTTTTATTTGTTGCGTCTGCCCAAGCTTCACTGACGATGGTGACTTCTTGGCTGGGGGTTTGGGCATCAACCGTTGCATAGGCTGGTAACGGAGCAAAGAAACTGACGAGTAGCAAACTAATGAGTGTACGCAGTTTGATGGAATGCGTATTTAAAAGGGGCGTCCAGGTGAAGCCAGTCATTAACATTCTCCAATACAAAAAAATGCCCATCATGTCTTAATATCGAGATGGTCACTTTAAAGCTATGCCAAATCAGGGCGTTCCGCGAGGAAACCGGAGATTGTTTTTGTGGATGATCACGCCCAAGCTCGCCAAATTGAGTATTTTCAGGTTGCCTGGGTATAAGTGCTATCGACGCAATCCGATCGTGACACTAACAATTGCGTGGTCACTGCTATAGGCATCTTGATCGAACTTGGGGTTGATAAGGTGGCTATCTTCACAATGAAAATCACCGACTTCTGCGAGGCTCGCGGGATCGCTGCTGTTAAATTCGTTTGAAAGTAAGATGTAGTCCAGCACAGAACCCTTGGCGTGAAAGTAGTGTGTGCTAGGGCGTTCTAATCCTGTTTCTCCCGTATTCTTAACGAATAAATCCCAACTATCATGGAGTTGATAGTGAGATAACGGCATGTCGGCCATGTCTTCGGTGATGGAACGTAGGCCGGAAACATGGAAAGCGCCTAGCACGTCTGAATTCATGTCGTCGTTAAAATCACCCATCACAATCGCTGGGTTGTTGGTTTCAAACCGGCGCTGAATGATGGCGGCCATCAGTTGGCATACCTCAGAACCGCGCTGAATGGATGAAGCCCAAGAGCCTGCAATTTCAGCGCGCATGGATTCGTGCAGTGTTTTCTTGTTTTCTTCGCTTTGCTCACTCTCATCTAAAATTGGGCGTTTGGATTTCAAGTGCACCACATACACATCGGTTTGTCCCAACGACGGTAATTCGAGCGTTGCGCAAAGCGGCAAGCGGCTGTATTCAAAATCTTCAGTCATTCCGATTTGTTCAGACAACACAGGGTCAGCACGCAGTGGTAGCGCGCTTAAAATGGGGTAGCGAGACGCTAGGCAAACGACAGGGCTTTTGTATACATAGTCGTTCACGGAGTTGATGGGCTCTGGCTCGTCAACCACCGAAAAGAATCGGTAACCTAAGGGTTCAAGCAATGCCTTTAGTGCAGACGCACTGAAGACTTCCTGAAATGCAATAATGTCAGGTTGATAACTGCCGATATAGCGATTAAGCCACATCTTTTTTTGTCGCCATTGGTCTTCGCTGTAGATATTACTGAACTCGTAAAACGCACCAGGGGGTTCGATGAAGTTAAACAAATTAATGGTTGCGAGCTTGAGGCCAAAGGCACTGTGAGCGTATGAGCTTTTGCTATTGGTAGCGAACACAATCTCGTCTCAATATTGAAAAAGATTTCTTTAGTATAGCGAAGAGTTTGAGGCTGATCGGTGAGGTGGGTAGGATAAAAATGCGCTTCGGGACGAAGCGCATTGAATGGTGAAACAAGTCACTCAGTGTTTTGTTACGCTGATGCCTTGGTTTGATCAGTGCCTGTGCTGCTAGGTCTGCTGAATTTTTCTGCTTCAGCATTGCCATTAGCGGGTTGATCACTTAATACTTCAACAACACTTTCGCGAGACAGCTGACCTTGAACTTCACCGTCCTGATCAAGCACTGGAAGCGGCAACTCATGCTCTATAGTGTCAGGGATCACGTGCTCAATCAGTGCATCGGATTGAATACCCGGCAAATCTTCTAGAACCTTGTCATCAATGGCATCGTCATGGCGAGATGAATCCACTGACTCCAGTTTATCAATGCTCAATGCACCCTGATAGCCCTCATCATTGACATAGTAGCCATGCTCTACCTTCGCGCTGCGCATTTGAGCCAGAGCTTCACCAATGGTGTCAGCGCTAATGCGAAGGCTTTGAGGCTGCATGACGGTATCCACTGTCAGTGCGCGCGCACGGTTTACATCTTTAACGAATGCTTCAACGTAGTCATCAGCAGGGTCAAGAAGGATGTCAACCGGACGACCTTGTTGAACGAGTTTACCGTCTCGCAGAATGGCGATGCGATCACCTAGACGAAGCGCTTCATCCAAGTCATGCGTAATGAAAATGATGGTTTTATGCAGCTTCTCTTGAAGCTCAATCAACTGATCTTGCATTTCGCTTCGGATCAGTGGGTCGAGGGCCGAGAATGCTTCATCCATCAAAAGGATTTCGGCGTCCGTACACAATGCTCGAGCAAGACCAACACGTTGCTGCTGACCACCTGAAAGCTGTGAAGGATATTGGTGCTCATAACCGCCGAGTCCAACGGTGTCCAACCATTCAGCAGCCTTTTTGTCGCGTTCTTCTTTGCTGACTCCTTGAACCTGCAAACCATAAGCAACATTCTGTATCACTGTGCGATGTGGCATCAGGCCAAAGCGTTGGAAAACCATCGACATTTTATGACGGCGGAAATGCTGAAGACCTTTTTCATCCAGTTTCATGACGTCTTCGCCTTCAACAATGATTTGTCCTTCAGTCGGATCAATCAAACGGTTGAAGTGGCGAATCAGCGTCGACTTACCTGAGCCGGATAGGCCCATGATGACGAAGATTTCGCCGCGCTCAATATCGAGGTCAATTTGTTGTAGGCCAACAGTGTGTCCAGTAGCAGCAAGAATGTCGTCTTTCGATTTTCCTGCTTTCACATCAGGGAGTACTTTCTCCGGTGTCTTACCAAAGATTTTGTACAGACCTTTAATCTGAATCAGAGGGGTTTTGTCTCGCTTACTCATGGTGACCTCCACTCAAATGCTGCTGAGTGCGTTTTGCATAGCTCTGTGAAACCCTATCAAAAATGATAGCAAGGGCAACGATAGCGAGGCCGTTGATCAAACCGAGGGTAAAGTATTGGTTGGTGATGGATTTGAGTACAGGTTGTCCCAGCCCTTTCACACCGATCATAGAAGCGATAACCACCATGGCTAGTGCCATCATAATGGTCTGGTTAATGCCCGCCATGATGGTTGGCATTGCCAACGGCAACTGAACACCGAACAAACGTTGTGTCGGGCTAGCGCCATAGGCCGTGGCGGCTTCAAGTACTTCTTTGTCAACAAGACGGATCCCTAGATTGGTCAAGCGAATCACCGGTGGAATCGCGTAAATGACAACCGCGATAACGCCTGGGATTTTACCAATGCCCAATAGCATGACGACTGGAATAAGGTAGACGAATGCGGGCATGGTTTGCATGACATCCAAAAGGGGAGTCACAGCAGACTGAATGCGGTTCGAACGCGCCATTGCGATACCAATGGGTATACCGAGGAAGATGGCCACCATGGTACACACCAATATGATGCTCATGGTGCGCATCGTGTCCTCCCACATACCAAAATAGCCGATAGCGAGGAATGAGAAGATGACCGCGACGGAGAGTTTCCATGAGCGGCTGGCAACGAAAGATACCCCAGCAAGAATGGCGATCATTAACCACCACGGGGTGCCAAGAAGAAGTTTTTCAAACCAGATAAGGAATTGGAGAAGCGGGTCGAAGAAAGATTCGATAGTTTCGCCATAGCTTCGCGAAAATTCGCGGTAAGCGCCATCGAGTGTTTTACGAATTGCCAGAAGGTCGGAGCGTGACATCTCCGGAAATTCGGTCAGCCAAGAATTGTCTGCCATAACAGTACAGCGTCCTCTGCGTTTTAGAATAATGAGAAACTTTATACCCTTCAATGAAGGGTCAGTGGCGACTTTCTTTGAAATTCAGAAAGATGGGTCGCAAAGTCTTGCTAAAAAAGTGTTGCTTAATATGTCGCGAAAAATGGCGGGCTGGAAAACCAGTCCGCCTTTATTACTTTGAGATTAAAGTGCTGCTTTCAGTTTCTTAGCAACATCAGCGCTGACCCAAGAACCCCAAATATCTTCGTGGTTAGCAAGGAAGTATTCAGCGGCGATTTCGCCATCAGCTTGGTTTTCTTCCATCCAAGCCAACAGGCCGTTCAACTCAGCATTAGTGAAAGAGCGATTAGACAAGTAGCTCACTGCTTGTGGAGAGTTTTGCGCAAAGCTCTCGGTAATAACAGTATCAACCGCCGAAGGTGGATACATGGTCACCTTAGGGTCTAAACAGTCTGCATCAGTGGTACAAGTTTTGAAGTGTTCTTCATCAATGCCTGAACCGAAGTCTACTTTTACCATTTCGTACTTACCCAGTACTGCCGTTGGTGCCCAGTAGTAACCGAACCAACCTTCACCGCGCTCGTATGCTTTAGCGATAGAGCCAGAAAGACCAGCGCCAGAGCCTGGATCAATCAGTTCGAAACCTTTGTCTTCTAAGCCCATTGCGGTGAACAGGTTGCCAGAAGAAATCTGACAGTTCCAGCCAGCTGGACAACCGTAAAATGCAGATTTTGTTGGATCTTCTGGGTGTTCGAATAGCTCGCGGTTTGCAATGACGCCGTCAATAGTTGCTAGGCTTGGGTTCTTGTCGACCAAAAATTTTGGTACCCAAAAACCTTCTTCTCCGCCGTCTGAAAGAACAGCACCTGCAAAGCGAAGTCGACCTTCCTCAACACCGCGGTCTAGCGCGGCTTTCAGGGAGTTACTCCAGAATTCAGGAGCGATGTCCGGCTCACCTTTCTCAATCATTGACGTTCCGGTTGGCATGGTGTCGCCAGGAACAAGCTCAGCGTCGCAGTCGTAGCCTTCTGCGAGAATGAAGCGGTCAATATTTGCGATGAGGGTTGCGGAGTTCCAGTTCATGTCTGCGATGGTCACTTTGCCGCACTCTGCTGCAAAGCTTGTCATTGGCATTGCCGAAAGCAGCAGACATGAAGTGGTCAGAAGTTTTTTCATGGAAGTTCCCTCTCATTTAAATAGTTACGATAAATGTATATAGCTCTAATCATTTATCTCGCTAATATTGCACTACGTTATCTATCCATTTGCAGTTTAAATAACTGAAAAATATGTGCGCAATGACGTTAATCATAACAACTCTGCAGCAAAATTTCTTTAGTGCTGTTACTTAATCTGCCGAGATGGGTTCGAGTGATAATCGATTTTGCGGCGTGGAGCGAGAAGCTTGGTTTCAATAACTTAATGATTTGAAAAGTGAAACTGTCGGATGTCTGATACTGAATGTATGAAATGTAAGAAAGCGTAATCAGAACAAAGATTCATACTGAAATTTGCCAAAAATAGTCATTTCTGTGAAATAAATGCGCACATTGGCGGTTCTTTGATAAGAACGTTTTCAGCTGAGTGGAGCTTTCTATGCAACAGTCTGTTTTGGTTTTAGAAGATGATGCCGATATTGCGGGACTCATTGCTTTGCATCTCAAGGTCATGGGCTTTGAAGTGACGAAAGGCACGTCGCTTGCCGCGGGGTATCAAGCGCTGGTGGAGAACAATATCGTTGCCGTTGTATTAGATCGTGGGCTGGATGATGGCGATGGAAAAACCTTCTGTGAATACCTTCGCCAAAAGCAAAATGGCATTCCTGTCCTGATGTTAACTGCCTTGGATTCTGAATCTGACATGGTAGAAGGGTTTGAATCTGGCGCTGATGACTACTTGGCGAAACCGTTCAGCGTGGTTGAATTCCAAGCAAGAGTACGAGCACTGATGCGACGAGCGGCAGTGCACAACCATTGGCAAAATGCCCCAGCAGAAGTGATGGAAGCAGAGAGTGTCCAAGAAAATGAAGCGTCTTTGATGTTCGATCACTTGGAAATCTCGACTGAGACTCACAGTGTGACATTAGGCGGTAAAACCATAAACTTAACGCCCACAGAGTTTTCTCTTTTGTGTTGCTTAGCGAAGCGACCAGAACGCGTTTTTAGTAAAGACGAACTGTTGAGCCGCGTGTGGAACACTGACTATGACGGTTATCGACACACCGTCTGCTGCGCGATAAATCGCCTTCGTAGCAAACTCGAAAGTGACCCTGATATGCCGAAGTACATACATACTGTTTGGGGAGTAGGCTATAAATTCAGAGAGGCAAACGCACTACGACAACTGTAGAAAACAGGTCGTCAGCGAAAAGGCAGTCCCGTTGAGTGGATGTTGAGGTGGTTTTTGGAGTGGGATATTGACGTTTAAACACCGATTAATGCTATTCACTTTGGTGTGGTTTTTTATCAGTGCAACCATACTGACAGGCTTAAGTGTGTCTGTGTGGCAAGGTAACGAGCTCAGAACGCAGCAAATCCTTCATCGAGATCTCGCTGTACACATGCGTGACGATAACCCTTTGATGGTGGGCGATGACTACAGCACAGAAGCACTCTCATCAATTTTTCATACTTTGATGCTGCTTGGCCCTGATTTTGAAATCTATTTTCTTGATCCACAGGGTAATATCACAACGTCTGGCCCGCCGATTGATGAGGTTTCACGTCGGCAGATCGATATTACGCCCATACAGCAGTTTTTGGACAATCAGCCATTTCCAATTTTGGGCGATGATCCGCTATCTCAAGATGGTAAGAAGGTCTTTTCCGCGGCGCAGATTGAAGCCGATGGCAGTGTGGCGGGTTATCTGTACGTCTTGATTGGCAGTTCCCAACGTAGCCTTCCATTAGACCCAGATACCCTGGTGCTTTATATCCCTGTCGTTATCGCCGCGCTGGTGGCTATTCTATTGTTTGCTTTTGGTGTGTATCGCATGGTTATTCGGCACATTATTACGCCGGGCAGACTCATGGTGAATCAGATTGAACAAGCCGCCACGTCCGAATTTCGCGTCACGCCCCCGCTTCAATTTTCCGCTGCCGAACTACAAGAAATGGCGACCCAATATCGGCGCATGATGGCGGTGATACAACAGCAATTCATTCAACTTCGGGTTCAAGAAGCGCAACGCCGAGAGCACTTGATGCAACTCAGCCATGATCTAAAAACACCATTGGCAAACGTGCTGGGCTATCTAGAAACGTGGCGCATTCAGCATAAAGAAGGTCGAAGCATGATTGATACGGCGTATCACAATGCTCAACGACTTCAGCGTCATTTAAAAGAGCAATTAGAAGCGGCACGATCGCCAACAGCAAAAATTGTTTTGTCATACCAAGAGCTTGATGTCGACGCCTTACTTCAAGAAATCAAAGAACGCTTTACGTTGTCTGCGCAGCAAAAAAATATCGAGATTTTAGTTAATGTAAATGTCCCTTGTACCATTTTGGCTGATGAACAACTGATCAATCGAGTCTTTGACAACTTGCTTGAAAATGCGGTGCGTCATAGCCCTGCGCAGTCGACGATAGTGTTGGAGACGTTATCTGTTGGTGCGCGTCGCGTTGGTTTCAGAGTTTCAAACTCAATCGATGAAAATGCAGCCCCAGGGTCTCTGGGTATGGGGACAAAAATTGTCGATGCCATATTAAGCCTGCATCAAAGCCAACTTGAGCACCTTTTTGAGCAAGAGGGAGGGCATGGTTTTTGTGCTTATTTTGAGTTGTCATCTCTTGCAAGTGCCTCTTCACGTCAAGTGCGCGCAGTGCCCGATACGGTGGTGTCTGCAATGGATGAAGATGACGAACCCAAAATCAATTCATCACTGCCCAGGGTATTGATGACTGATGCGGACAATGGCCAAGACGCGCCAGTTAGCGCCCCAACGATGGTTGCTGAGGAGGATGTTGATAAGAATACGCCCTTACCGTCATTTGCAGCATCAGCGAAGCGAACCGATGAAACACATCCTGAGCCGGGAACTCACCAAGAAGACGGCAAATTCGATGCAAGATCCAATGATAAGTAGCGCGTTAACCATTGGTGTTGTCAAGACTAAAAGACCGTAGCGTTAAACATAGCTAATGTAACTCCAAAGCCATGTCCAAAAATCCAATAGTACCTCACCAAATTCAGATTCCCTTGGATAAAAACTCACTGTCGCGAGCCCGCCATATCTGAGTGTGACGTCTTCAGGGATGTCAAAAAAACGAACATTAACGGGAAACCGCTGAGGGTATTGAATTTCCGTTGGTGAATCAAACAAACCTGTGGTGCTATCTATTTTAAGGCTGCCATTTCCGCTAGTTCCCCAGCCAATAGACGTGACTTCACCATGATAGATCTCTCCGGGATACGCCTCAAAGACGATTTTCACGAGTGTCCCTTTGTCGATATAAACAAGAGATCGCTCTTTTACCATTGCCGTCAGCCACAAGTGGTCAGTGTTTAGATAGGTCAACAGTGGGTGACCAATGTTCGCATAATCTCCCGCTGATACAGTGATATTTGTCACCACGCCCGCGGCGGGAGCCCTAATATCGGTATATGAAAGATTAAGAAGAGCTTGATTGAGTTCAGTCATTGCAACGTTTAACGCAAGATTTTTCGCCGCTTTCGGCCCCAGCGCCTCATGCAGTTCCTCAAGCGCTGTTGAGGATTCAGCTAGCGCTGTTTGGGCAGAAATCAGCGCCAGTTGACTGGCATCTAGGCTTGCTTGATCAATAACCCCTCTGCGTGCAAGCAAGGCGTTCCGTTCAGTATGTTGCCTAGCCTTGGCCCATTTAACGCGAGCGGTAACTTCACTGGCTTTCGCCAAAGCTACGGATTCTGCATCTACTTTGAATGCCTTCAGCGCTCTTTGTAGCGTCAATCGTGCTGATTCTGCGGCTAACTCGAACGGCTGCTTCTCAATACTCAGTAATGCTTGCCCACGACGGATTTCGGCATTGTTCATGACCGAAATACCAGATATCGGCCCCGATACCTGAGGACTAATGCGAATAAGCTGCCCGTTGACTCTGCCGTGTTTAGTCATGGGTGTGAAACGCTCCGCCCATTGTGCATAAACCCAAACTACGAGAGCAAATACGATCAAAAAACAGCTTAAACGGCGAGCCTTATTCAACGCATACATCCTTATCGGCAACGCCCTTAACGAGAGGGCAAAGTGAGGGGGATACTCAAGGAATGTAAGTCTATGAAGAGAAGAGAGAAGAAGTTGTCTAAGTTAAGAAACTTTTCTGCAAACTATGTTGTGCAATGCCAACAGCCGATTAACCGTCTTGTTGGATGTTTCAATTGGGTTCGGTGCAATTGTTCTGTGAGTGATGCTCGGTTAACTTAACTCTGTTTGAGATAAGCCGAATGTTTCCATATTCGTAAGGAGCGGAGAATTGGGAAATGATTGTGACGTCACTGAAGAATGAAAGGCGAGTCTATCTATTTCGTCATAGGCACGGCCTTGCCACTTTGCATATGTGGTCATCAAGCAAAAAGGCATTCAACTCGTGAATGCCTTTGAGCAAGCATTGCTCAACTATCTGCCTAAAAACTGGGGCTTACGTTTTTCCACAAACGCGGACATACCTTCTTTTTGGTCGTGTGTGGCAAACAGGCCATGAAAGAGTCGACGCTCTATCCGCACACCTTCATTCACGGGAAGCTTTTCTGCATTTAGGACACATTCCTTTGCCAGTGCCACCGCAGGTTTGCTATAGCTTGCAATGGTCTTTGCTGCTTCAATCGTTTCTTCAAGAAGTCTGTAATCAGGGATCACGCGAGACACTAAGCCTGCGCGCTCGGCTTCAGTCGCATCCATCTTTCGGCTGGTTAAAATCATGTCCATGGCTTTGGCTTTTCCCACCAGTTTCGTCAGGCGCTGAGAACCGCCCATTCCGGGGATCACGCCAATGGTGAGTTCAGGTTGTCCAAACCGTGCCGATTCGCCAGCAAAAATGGTGTCGCACATCATCGCGAGTTCACATCCTCCACCTAGCGCAAAGCCCGACACTGCAGCGATGATTGGTGTGCGAATGCGATCAATGGTTTCCCAGCCTGAGAAGTAATCGTTGGCAGCCATATCTTGATAACTCATGGCGGCCATTTCGCTGATGTCTGCTCCCGCCGCAAAGACACGATCGGACCCCGTCAGGACGAAACAGCCGATATCAGGGTTATCGTCATACTCCATCAGTGTTTGGGTTAGCTCGCGCATAAGTGCGTCATTGAGCGCATTGTGTTTCTCGGGACGATTTAGGCGAATGACGACGACGCCATCAGCCGCTTCTGTGTTGATAAACATAATGATTTTCCTTAACTGTCCCAGATAGCGCCAAAGGCGGGAATGCCTCGGCTTTCCATGCCATAGACCACTTGGCGCGTGAGTTTTTGATTGGAAATACAGATAACTGCCTCTGCGTCGAACGCATGGTAGGCGGCATAGGCGAGTTGAACCATGTCGGGCTTGCCCTCTTTGTCGGTGTCCCAGATGAGTGCGTCAGGCTGTGCAGCGAGAATTTCATCCACCAGTTCGTCACCATAAGTTTTACGGGGATCTCGTGTTGACCACACCAATTGAATTGGCAGCTTCTGAGCGAGTAGGTGTGGCAAACATGGGCCAATACCACTGCCAGTTGCGATATAAACCACGCGTTTAAATAACACTTCGATGTTAGCAACGCCCGCAGTTGGAATTCCCTTTACCCACACGTGGCTGGGTTTGTCGTCTATTAGTTTTCCTGTCCAATCTCCTGCTCGTGAAACCGTTAATCGATAACCTGGTTCGGTGGGAGAGGGAACATTGGCAAAGTGATGCCATTCAGATAGTGGCGAGCGACTGATTGCCATTGAAGAGCCCGCGAAAGGGGTAACGCCATAATTAAACTTGAGTAAGGCGACATGGCGAGAAGGCGTTGATATCGCAACGGGCACTTTGCGAAGGCGAAGCCAAGGCAGAATGATGCTAAATGTCATGGCGCATAGCAGCCAAACCGCAGGTGTCTCTAATGCGTGTTGCCAAAACGTCCCGCTGGTATGTTGGTCAGAATGAATAGCGATGGTTTGCACCCAAAATAAGATAAGTACAGACCAACCAGCGAAGCGATGAGTACGCTCAAAGGCGTTGTGAAATTTCCGACGAATATTGGGCATGGCCATGGCAATGATGATGACCAACAACATTAAGATACCGAGTGTGGCATATAGACTGGTGTCAGACACTGAACCTGAGCCTTGTGAATCTTGATAGATTAAGGCTCCAGTAAACAGGGCAAACCAGAGTGAACCATTGACCGCGCAACCGCTGTGAAGACCACCGTGGTGATATACCTTGCCTAAGTGCCAACGCACAGACAAAGGCCAAGTAACAGGTGCGCGCGTGGCAAGCCAAAATAGCAAATTGATGACGTATTGTTGGCGAATAACAATAGCGACGAAGAAATTGGCAATCACCATGTTGCTGAGGCTAGATAAAGCCACGTTACCTTGAGTAAACCATTGCCCTTCCGTTAAGCAGTATATCAGCCAACCGATGTTGATGGCAGACACTAAGATGATTAATCGGACATAATGCTCGAGTGCAGGATTCTTCCACACGCGTTGAATCCAGCCCTGCTTGGCCGGTAATTCTGATTGTGAATAAGGTGCCATCATGGGTTATTCCCCGTCCTTGAGGATGGATTGTTGATACATTTCGAGTAGTAAGCGTTTATCGATTTTCCCTCGTGGAGTCAGCGGCAATTTTTCGAATACCATCACGCCGACTGGCACGCAGTAATAGGGAAGGTGCGCGGCAACATGGTCAGTGGCAGTTTTCTCGTCAACCGAAGAAGGAGTGACGAAGGAGACAAGGTGATCGTCATCCAATTTCAATGTCACAGCTAATTGGCAGTCAGGAAGGCTCTCTAGCATGGTGGAGATGGAATCAAGCTCAACGCGGAACCCTTTCACTTTGACTTGGTCATCTGTACGACCATAGTGCTCGAGCTCTCCGTTTGCTGACCAACGCCCGAGATCTCGTGTTCTAAACATCACGTTTCCATCGCCTAAAAATGGGTCGGGGCGATAGCGTGCCTGACTGAGTTCTGCATTGGCTAAGTACCCTTTGGTGACACAAACGCCGCCTGCCCACATTTCGCCGACCTCACCAATGGAGCAAGGTTTGAGTTCATCATCCAAGATATATACGGTGTTGTTTGGGGTAGGTTTGCCAATGGAAAGCTTGTCTCCAGGGCGATATAACTTAGCTGTGTTGATGATGGTGGTTTCTGTTGGGCCACAGCAATTATAGAAATCACAAAATCCACCCCATGTTTCAGCGAGTGGCTCTGGGCATGGCTCGCCGGCTACCGCTACCACACTTACGTCTTGGCACTTAATGGGGTCAATTTGACCAAGAATGGACGGTGTGGCGACGATTACATCGACGTTTGTCGCGGTGTTTTCAATCACGCTGTCTCGAATCAGCAATGTCGCGCCGTGGCAAAGCGCGACAAAAATTTCCCACGCTGCCATATCAAACGCGATGCTAAGAATTTGTGCGACCCGCATACCCGGTTTAACGCCAAGGTTGCCCGGTGAAGTCATCACAATATTGCAGACATTTTGGTGCGTTACCTGAACGCCATTTGGGTTTCCAGTTGTCCCCGACGTAAAGAGAATAAAGCAGTTATCGTTGGGTTTTGACGTACGCTTTTTGGTGACATTGAGATCATTAAACTCGCGGGTTTTCATTAAGCTATCGAGGGCGATAACGCTGCTGTTCTCGAAGTCGGGCAAGTACTTTTCATGACGACTGAGGGTTAGTACGATTTTAATACGAGCCACATTCGCAATGTGCTGCAACTGTGAATTAGGGGCAACACCAGCATGTTGAGGGACATAGTTTGCTCCTAGTTTTAAACAAGCAATAATCCCGACGAGCATTGGCAAAGAGCGTGTGAGAAACAGACCAACAGAATCGCCGCGTTTGATTCCCTGATGATGAAGTAGGGTAGCGAGCTTTTCAGCATAGCTATCCAGTTCTTGATAGGACATGGATCGATTGCCATGAATGGCAGCAATAGCGTATGGCGTTTTAGTTGCATGATGTTCGAATGCACTGTTCAGGGTATTAAATGTGGGCTTTTCATTGGAACCACGACCAAATTCGATAAATTTTCGGACATCGCCCGCGTTGAGACTTTCCAGCGGTGAGATGTGGAATACGTTATCGTCGTTTGAGAGAAGTGAGGGTGGTGTTGGTGGAAATGCCATCGAGTTAAGTGTCACGGTCATTGAATTCTCCTTTACATCGTCTTCTCCAATTTGCTGAGAGCAATATGAAGAGATACAGAGAATCTAACTGACAAATCTCACAAAATTATCGCAGAGGTTTCGCAATCTCCTATTAACGGATAACTGGTTGATTAATCGAAGCTGATTTGATTTCTACTCGCTTGATGATCAAATCTGACCAACGTTTTTGATTGAGAAGAAAGAGAAGGCGGCAATCACGCCTTATCTCAGTCTATTTTGGGTACACCAATAAGTGACATTGTCACTTATTGGTGTGAGTGAACGTTGCTGATTTCAAATCAGTAGCCTGCTTGTCTTAGAGCTATGGGTAGGTCGTGTTTCGCGCTAACCGTGCAAAATGTTGTTAGTTCTGCAGTGCACGCATTACTGCATTGACCACATCTTCAGCGTTATGAGTAATATCGATGAAAATGGCTTCATCAAGTGTGGGTTCGACGAGGGTTTCGAATTGGCTTTTCAGCATGTCTTCCCCATTAAAATAGTGGTCGGTACGCTGTTTGTGACGTGACCAAATCGTATCGAAATCGCCGCGCAAAAAAACAATGATCATGTCTTCATTATTCTGGCGTAACGTCTCTCGGTACTCATTTTTTAGCGCAGAACAAGCGATGACGACCTCATCGTTGTTAACAAACAGCCTGTTAAGCGTGCGAAGCCAGCCCTGACGATCTGCATCACTCAAAGGGATCCCTTGGCGCATTTTCTTCACGTTTTTTTCTGGATGGTAATCATCGCCGTCATAAAAAGGGACTGCGAGCCTTTGAGCAATGAGGCTACCAATCAAGCTCTTTCCAGAGCCTGATACGCCCATCAATAGAATCTTCTTCGGTTTCATCTGAATCGATATCCTCTGGCCTTGAGCCACCTGGCGAGACATGAAAAAGCGACGGCTTTACTAGAATTCACTCTCATTATTTCCACCACATAGCGAGTTGAGGGAATGCGATGGTCAGGGTCAGCACGCAGATTTGCAGCGCGATGAACGGCAACAAAGAGCTGAAAATCTCTCCCAGACTAATGTCTTTTGGGGCAACGGATTTGAGGTAAAACGCGGCTGGGCCAAATGGCGGTGATAAGAAAGACACTTGCATGTTGAGGCAGAACACGACGCCAAACCAAATCGGGTCATACCCGAGTTCGGTGATCATCGGAACAAAGATTGGCATGGTGAGCAGCGCCACTCCCACCCAATCCAGAAACATGCCGAGCACTAGCAAGATAAGCATCATGATCAGGAGGGTGGACAGTGCCCCACCGCCACTGAGTGAGAAGATAACGTCGCCGACAAAATCAATCCCACCCATCAAGTTGTAAATGCCCACGAGGGCGCTGGCCCCAATGCCTATCCAAATGATCATGCCGCATGTGCGCATCGTGGCGATAGCACTGTCTCTCATCATGGGGAAGTTTAACTCTCCACGTATCCATGCACTCGCCATGATGCCAATGACGCCAAGCGCCGAGGCTTCAGTGACCGAAGCAATGCCGGAATAGATACTGCCCAGCACCACTGCGACAGAAAGCAATGGGAAAAACAGCGCCTTCATGTAGCTGATTTCTTCCTCTTCTTCTGCATCAAACTCCGCGGTGTCTGGGGCGAGGGAAGGGTCTAGATAACAACGGATCAGCACATAGGCGACGTAGAAACTTGCCAATAGCAAGGCTGGGACAAATGAGGCTTTAAACAAATCCCCAATCGAGACACTTGCAGTCATGCCGTAGATGATCAACACGATACTAGGCGGCAGCATGGTGCCCAATGCACCGCCCGCGCAGGTTGTGCCGATCGCGAGCTTTCGGTTATACCCCAAGCGCAGCATCTGCGGCAAAGCGAGAATACCAAGCAACACGGTTTCGCCGCCAATGACGCCACTCATGGAAGCGAGAACAACAGCTACTAGTAGGGTTTGCACAGCGACCCCGCCACGCACGCGGCGTCCAATTACCCGCATGGCGTTGAACAGATCTTTTGCGATGCCTGAACGGTCGAGAATCGAAGCCATGAGCACGAACATCGGCACAGCAAGAAACACATAGCCGGAAACAAAACTGTAGGTGCGGCTGGCAATGAGTGGCAATGCATCTGGGCCAAACCAACCTAAGGTAAAGAACAGCGCGACGAACCCAGTTACGAAGGCAAGCTGCATCCCCGTAAGCAACAACGCGATCATCATTCCTAGCATGAGAATGCTGCCCCAACCGAGGCCGATTGAGGACAATTCAAACATCTTTGGATTTCCTAAAACTGCTGACTTCTTGAATGAGGTGTAACGTAAATTGAATCACCAACACGCATAACACAGCGAAGAGTAGACCTTTAAGCAAGGCTGGATAAGGGGCATTAAGCACAGAACCTGACGTTTCAAGGCGCAGGTCACCCCAAGGCGCAAACCAAGATTCTTCAGCGGTGAAGTAGGCCGAATAAGCCAGCATGCCAGCAAACGCGAGACCAACGATGTGATGGAAGATATTGAGGTAGCGTCGCTTTTTCGCAGATACCGCATCATAAATCAGTACCACGCGAACATGTCTGTTGGTCGCGAACGCATAGATGCCACCAAAAATGAAAAGTGAGCCTCCAATAAACGAAGCGGTCTCATGTACCCAAGTTGTCGGTGCATTAAAGGCATAGCGCATGACAACTTCGTAGAAAGAGATCAATGCAGTGACAATAAAGAGAAGACTGAGCAGATTGCCGATACGAACAATAGCCCGATCTAGCGCATTACGGGGCGCGTTTTCATCTGCTTGAGCTGACGCGGGTGGTTTATCATCCATAACAATTCTTCCCAAAGATGAAGAGGGCAAACGCCCTCTTCGGGTCAACCATGTGTACTTTCAACAAACATGTGTGCTTACAACAAACCGTTGGAGGTTAGGAACGTCGTGACAGAGTCATAGACTTTTTGCGCGTTAGGAGAACGCTCTGCAAACACCTTCCATTGTGTCTTCGCGATTTCACGGAATTTCTTACGTTCATCGTCTGACCAATTGTGGATGGTGATGTTTGGATTGTTCTGCGCTTCGGTCAATGCCGCTTGGTCAGCAATTTTTAGTTGGGTGGTAATGTCGTAAGAAAAGTCCCGCACCGACGTTTGCAGAATTTGCTGAAGATCGGCGGGCATGGAATCCCATTTCTTCTGCGAGATGGAGACGTCAATAAGCGGCAGAGAGTGGAAGCCGGGTTGAACAGGATGCGTTGCAATGTCATTCATGCCCGCTTTTTGGTTGGTGGAGAACACCGTGTAATCAGCCGCGTCGATCACGCCTTTGCTCAAGCCTGTGAACACTTCGGAACCGGGGAGGTTAACGGGTGTTGCGCCTGCTGCGGCAAACACTTGCTGTACCAAGCCTTCAGGCGCTCTGAGTTTCAGGCCCTTAAGATCATCAACACCATCTAATGGTTTTTTCGAAATGAAGGATTCTACGCCCGTGGTCGATGCGCCAATGAATTTCACACCATAAGGCGCGTAAAGCTCAGTCATTAACTCGTTGCCGCCACCGTAGTTCATGTATTGCAGCAATTGAGTGGTGTCTGACCACGCGCCAACCATGTTGCCAATTAAACCAAATGCAGGGTCTTTGCCGGAGAAATAACCTGTCGCGGTGATATGGCCGTCGAGGATGCCTAATTTGATCGAACCTAATGTTTCAGTATGCTTAACAATAGAGCCGACAGGCAGCAAGTCGATATCGATTCTGCCATTCGACATTTGTTCGACACGCTCTGCCCAATCTTGCTGGATTTTGAAGTTAAGGTCGCCTGACGGATCAGAGGACTGAATTTTTAAATTAAAATCAGCGGCTAAGGTTGATGCAGAAAAGAGGCCAGTGACAGTAGCAGCTAACAAAGCTTTAGATAGCATGTTCATTTCAGAGGTATCCTTATGGGTTCCACGTTGGAAAATAACAGCGTTTCCACTGAAGGTTTCTTGTTCTGTTTGTTACGAATGTTACCGGTAACTTTGCAATAGTGTTACCGGTAACTTAATTCCCTTCCGAGATCTAGATCCCAAATTCGGCCTTTGGTTAATTTTATGTTAACTAGCTGCGTGTGTGGCGCGCGTAAGAGGTGCGAATTATTGGCGGGGTAAATTGTTTAAAATTAGCGGCTTGTGGTGCTTTTGTTGTTGGTAGCTGAGTGGAAAAAACACAAAACAAGAAGAAAGAAAACGCCCAAAACCGGTTGAATGGTTTTGGGCGCTGTTTATTTCTACTTGCTGATTAAGCAGGTAGTGCGGTTAGAGTGTTGGCATGGAGAACACCGCACCTTCGCGAACATTGGCTGATGGCCAACGCTGTGTGATCGTTTTTCTGCGGGTGTAGAACTTCACCGAGTCCGGACCATAGGCATGCAAATCACCAAACAGGGATTGCTTCCAACCCCCAAAGCTGTGGTAGGCAACCGGCACAGGTAGTGGCACATTGATCCCAACCATGCCGACTTTGATGTTGTCTGAGAAGTATCTCGCGGCTTCCCCGTCACGGGTGAAGATGCAAGTGCCGTTGCCGTACTCATGGTTGTCGATGAGCGTCATGGCTTCTTGCATTGAATCGACGCGAACAATTTGCATAACAGGGCCAAAGATCTCTTCTTGGTAGCTCGTCATGTTCGGCATCACGTTGTCAATCAATGTTGGGCCAACAAAGTATCCGCTTTCATAGCCTTCTACTGCGGGATTTCTGCCATCAACCACAAGGGTCGCTCCGTCACTTTCGGCAGAAGAAATATAGCCGTTCACTTTCTCTTTGTGCTCGCGACTGATAACAGGACCGAAGTCGTTGTCGTTATCATAAAATGCGCCCACACGAAGTTCGTCCAGTTTTGGTTTGAGCATCGCTGCCAAGTTATCTGCCGTTTCTTGGCCGACAACAACAGCCACTGACAGCGCCATGCAACGTTCGCCGCTAGAGCCATATGCAGCGCCAACCAATTGATTCGCAGCATTTTCGAGATCGCAATCTGGCATGACGATCGCGTGGTTTTTCGCCCCGCCCAACGCTTGGCAGCGCTTACCGTTTTGTGTGGCTTGCTCATAGATATATTTGGCAATCGGCGTACTACCAACAAAGCTCACCGCCTCAATGCCTTTGTGCGTTAGCAGGCCATCTACCACAGATTTACCGCCTTGAAGAACCTGCATCACACCATCAGGAAGGCCAGCTTCTTTGAGCAACTTCGCAATGAACAACGAAGTGCTTGGATCTTTTTCTGATGGCTTGAGGATAAAGCAGTTACCGCATACCAAGGCCATTGGGAACATCCACAGTGGCACCATCGCTGGGAAGTTGAACGGTGTGATACCCGCTACAACACCCAGAGGTTGATGCTCTGACCATGAGTCAATGGAAGGGCCGACATTCTTGCTGTATTCACCTTTTAGCAACTCTGCTGCTGCACAGGCATACTCGACGTTTTCGATACCGCGTTGCAGTTCGCCCGCTGCGTCGTGCGCAATCTTGCCGTGTTCTTCGCCAATGAGTCGGCAGATTTCATCTTTATTTTCTTCAAGCAACTGCTTGTATTTAAACATGATGCGCGCACGTTTAATGGCGGGCTGGTCGCGCCATGCTTGAAACGCGGCGTTAGCGACATCAACCGCTTCGTTAACAAGAGCGTCGGGTGCGAGCATTAGCTCGCGGATCGCTTCCCCAGTTGCTGGGTTATAAACCGGTTGCGTGCCTGCGTTGTCTTCGCGCAACTCGCCGTTAATGAGGTGTCCAATATTTTCCATGGGTGGCTTCCTTTTCTTAAGACCAAAGGCCTCGATACAATGATTTCATTTCTTCTGGGTCGGGAACTCTTGGGTTGTTCGCGGGTGATCCTGATGCCAGTGCTTGCTCGATCATGGTGTCGACCACTGATTCAAAGTTGTCACGCGTCACGCCAAACTCTTCCAATGTTGGGACTTTGAGCTCTTGATTGATCGCAGCGAGTTCTTCCACCAAACGCGTATTAGCAACATCAATTGGATCTGCCGCACTGGCCAGCCCCATCGCGACGGCACACTGTGCATAGCGCTCCGGTGCTTCTTGAATGGAGAAGGCGGTAATGCTTGGCAAAAGCATGGCGTTTGATAGACCGTGAGGAACGTGGAAGAACGCACCAATCGGGCGGCTCATTCCGTGAACTAAGGCAACGGAGGCATTGGAAAACGCAATCCCTGCTAATGTTGCGCCTCGCATCATGGCTTCGCGGGCATTGGTATCGCTGCCGTTGTGGTAAACCGTGCGAAGGTTAGGTGCAATCAATCGCATCGCTTCGAGCGCATTGAAGTCACTAAACGCACTGGCTTTGCGGCTGACGTAGGCTTCAATGGCGTGGGTTAATGCGTCGATGCCGGTATCTGCCGTAATGCGTGCGGGCAATGACATGGTCAATTCATAATCCACGATCGCCGCAGTAGGGGAGAAGCCTAATCCAACACACAGCATTTTCTCGTCGGTGGCGTCATCAGTGATCACGGTAAACTTGGTCACTTCAGAGCCGGTCCCCGCCGTGGTCGGAATGGCAATAATCGGTAAACCTTGCTCATTCACAATGCGCGGGACTTTGTAGTCACGCATTTTTCCGCCGAAGTGAGCAAGAATCGCAATGGCCTTGGCACTGTCTATGGCGCTGCCGCCGCCGAGCGCAATTAAACAATCGAACCCGCCGTCTTTAGCGATTTGTACTGCTTCATCGACCGAACTCGCCGTCGGCTCTGGGATGGTGTCTGCATACACGCGAGATTCAATATCTGCTTGGGTGAGCAATTGTTGAACCTTATCGGCATAACCAAACTGCACCATGGTTTTATCGGTGATTAACAGCACGCGTGATGCGTTTAAGTTCTTGACCAAATCAGGCGTACGAGCGATCGCGCCGCCGCCAATTTCCATCATTCTTGGTAAGGTGACTGATGCGCTCATTTTGTCGCTCCTATTACGTCTGGTTTTCCTGGAAGGGGTTCGCTGCGTAGCGCTCGGTAAAGTCCAATAACGGTCGCAATCACAACAAAGGAATAGGGCAAGGCGGCCACTATGGATGCGGTTTGAAGTGCGCCCAGTCCACCCGCAAGCAGTAGAACGGCAGCCACAAAACCAATCGCCATGCCCCAGAAGATACGGTAGCGGGTAGGTGGATTATCACTGCCCATTGAAACGAGTGTACAAATAACCAAGGTCGCTGAGTCCGCAGATGTGACGAAGTAAGTCACCAACATAATGGTACAGATAGATGCCCCGATCGTGGTGAGGACAGTGCCGACGTCCATAAATTCTATGGTCTTAAATAATGCCAACGTGAGGTCACTGTTCACGGCGTCGACCACGCCTCCTTGTCCGAACAATTCAATGAACATGGCCGTGTTGCCGAAGATGGTGATCCAAAATGTAGCCAATAGTGTTGGAGCAAGTAATACGCCGAGAATGAATTCACGGATGGTGCGTCCACGGGAAATACGCGCAATGAAGATGCCACAAAACGGTGCCCATGCAATCCACCATCCCCAATAGAAAATGGTCCAAGAGCCCTGCCAAGTGTGCTCAGGATCAGGGTCAACCCAGAGGCCGAGTGACGTGAAGTTCAGCAAGTAGTCACCGAGATTGGTAAAGAACGAACCGATGACATAAGCCGTTGGGCCAAGGATGATAAAGAAAGCGAGCATCACGACGGTGAGTTGCATGTTGAGTTCGCTGAGAATACGAATGCCTTTGTTGACGCCGGTAATCACAGAGAAGGTGGCGATCATGGAGATCACAACAATGAGCACGACCTGAACCGTGGTGCTGATTTCAATGCCAAATAAATAGTTGAGACCCGCATTCATTTGTTGCGCGCCGAGGCCGAGTGACGTGGCAATACCAAATACCGTCCCAAAGACAGCAAGCAGATCGGCGGCATGCCCAATCGGTCCGTAGATTTTGTCGCCAAGTAAAGGGTAAAGACCGGAGCGAATAGAAAGAGGAAGACCTTTGCGATATGAGAAGTAGGCGAGTGATAGTCCACAAAGTGCAAATAAGCCCCAACCATGGAGACCCCAGTGGAAGATGCTTAGTCGCATCGCTATCTGAGCTGCATCAATGGATGATGTGCCTTCTGTAATGAAAGGGTTGCTCTGAAGGTGGTACATAGGCTCGGCAATACTCCAGAACAGAATGCCTATACCAATACCTGCGCCGAATAGCATGGAGAACCATGAGAAAAAGCCAAACTCCGGTTTTTCATCATCTTTCCCCAACCGGATGCTTCCATAGCGACTGAAAACGAGATAGATAGATATAAATAAGAATATGCTCATTAATCCGACGTAGTACCAAGCCAAATTGGTTGCGATATAATTCTTTGACGCAGAATAAACGCCACTTGCGTGTTCTGGAGCTAACGTGGTGTAAATAACAAACAATATAATAAGAAAGGAAGACCCTGTGGCCATTACAGGGTTTACCCCCGCAAATATTCCTTTTTTATTATTCCTACTTATCTCATTGCCCATTGCAACACTCCTTGTTAAAGCATGTTCTTATGATTTTTAGTGACGATTGTCACGTTATGTTGTTATTGTCTGGTTTCCTTAACGTCTCTAATCTTTCCAATTTTCCATTGTTCATATTTAAAGCCAGCTAAACATCTACGTTCACGCTCATTTAGACAATCAAAAAAATTACAGCCATTGGCATAAGAAAATTTATACATCTAAATAGACGCTTAATTTATTGCGCAAATTACGTTTTATTGAGTTACATTGAAAAAGTACTTACAAGGACGTAAACATGAAAAAGAGACTTCCCCCATTGAATTGGCTTCGCTCTTTTGAGGCCGCAGCAAGGCACTTAAGTTTTACCCATGCATCGCAAGAGCTGCACATCACTCAGGCGGCGATGAGCCAGCAAATCAAAGGCCTAGAGAGCCAGTTAGGTACGGCGCTTTTTGTGCGTCTTCCGCGTGGCCTTCAATTAACCGAGGCGGGGGCGGCCTATATGCCTGTAGTGCATGATGCCATTGAGAAACTTTCTGAGGTTACTGAAGAACTCTTTGGTCAGGGTAGGTCTAAGCTTCTGAATATTAGAGTTAATCTGGTGTTTTTTATTCATTGGCTCGCCCCGAGATTAGAAGCCTTTACCGAGAAACATCCTGAAGTGAACCTCAAAGTGACCAGTAATATCTGGGTGAACAATCGCCATGGTTCGAACGATTGCGATTTGGAAGTCACTCACGGAAATGGGCGCTGGCCGCACTTGACTGCACATCGATTAACGTGGGACACCTTAACCCCTGTGTGCAGTAAGCAATACGCAGCACGGCTTCCCGAAAACATTACTCCTGAGGCGCTGTTAAAAGAGAAATTGCTGCATGTCATTGGTTATGAGGATGGCTGGGGGCACTGGTTTACCAGTATGGGATTACCCTATGCAGAGTTTCAACAAGGCAGCCAATATGACACCTTGGTAAATGCATTAGAAGTGGCTATTAATCATGGTGGTATTGCACTTGGTCGTAGTAGTTTGGTGAAAAGATATATTAATGAGGAAAGGCTTGTTCGCTTATTTGAGACAGATGTAACGACAAAAGAAGCTTTCTATCTTGTTAGTTCAAATTCAAGGGTTTTACATCCTCACGCCAAGTTGTTTATTGATTGGATGCTAATGGAAGTCGAATTGGATTCGACGAATAATGATTACAGGGATTTATATAATTAAAGTTGTCTCGTATTAATTTTTTATACGCCGAGCCCTAATTTTTATTAATAGTCGTTTATTTTTATGCAACCTATCATTGCCTGTAATGAAACTCCGACTCTGTGAGTAGGAGGTTTCTCATTTCAGGTAAACATCTCTATGGTAGGAGCATAAATAAATGAGAAATACACTGCCGCTTGCAGGAATCAACGTTGTGGACTTTGGGCAATATATCGCAGGCCCTGCTGTAGCAATGATTCTTGCCGATTTAGGTGCCAATGTTGTGCATATCGACCCACTTGGTGGCCCTATGTGGGATGATCCCGCAAATGCGGTTCTAAACCGAAACAAACTGTGTATTGAGCTGGACTTGCAAACCAGCGAGGGGCGAGAGAAAGCCCTGTATCTCTGTGCTTCTGCAGACATCATCATCGAAAACTTCCGCCCAGGAAAACTTCAAGGACTCGGCATTGATTTCGATTCACTTCGAGAAGCCGATCCAAGGCTCATTACCTTGTCTATGCCCGGTTTTGCTTCCAATGACACCCTAAGAAGAGAATGGAAAGCCACTGAAGCGGTGATTGCCGCCAGCTCGGGTGTTTATACCGACATGGGTTTTAACCGTGTTCTGATGGGCTGTAATCCAAGCTTTTCTCCGTTAACGTTAGGGTCAGCGTATGCGACAACGCTTGCCGCCAGTGCTGCATCGCTTGCCCTGTATGCACGCGAAAAAAGCGGCCGCGGCGATCACATCGAAGTCCCTATTGCTGCCGCTCTGATGGAAGGGCTGTCATATAACTCAATCGTGATTGAAGGGATGCCAGAGCGTTACCACACCATGCGTGAAAATGAGATTGCTCATCGTCGCGAACATGGGCTGGAAATGGATGTGACCTATGAGGAATTACAAGAATTTCTTGATCCGTTTTTCCGCACCTACGAATGCAAAGATGGCCGTTTTTTCTACGTTGTTTGTCCGTCACACCGTAATCATGCAAAACGCTGTCTGGAGCTTGCTGGGCTTTATGATGAGCTGGTTGAAGAAGGGCTTCCAGATGTGGAGAACTTGTACTTGCCTATCGCTGAGTGGGATGGTGAGACCTCAATCGGTGTGTACCCATTACCTAAAAAATGGGCAGATATTATTGCCGCTAAAATGAAGCGCGCTTTTTTGACCAAAACCTCTGAAGAGTGGGGCGTGCTATTTGGTGAGCATGGCATTCCTGGTGCGCCTCATCGCTCTACGCAAGAATGGATGCATAATCCACATAACGTCGAAAGCGGCCTGACTGTCACTGTGAACGATGAAAACTATGGTGAAATGAAACAACCCGGGCCGCTCGTTTGGTTTGAAGGTATGGGCGAGGAGCTGTGCGACATGTCACCTCGTCAGTACGGTGATTTTAATGATGCAAAATATCTCTTTTCTTTCCGTTCAGAACCTACGCGGAACACCGCTTCTCTCGATGAAGAGAATGGCCAACAAGACGGTACCAATCCCCTTTGGCTAGACGGTGTGCGTGTACTCGACCTCACCAATGTCATTGCAGGGCCACATTCAACAGGGTTCTTGGCGCGCTTTGGAGCCAAAGTGACAAAACTGGATCCGACCAAATCGCTTTACGATCCGCTCATTGGTGTATTGTTTAGCTTCTTGTCTAACTGCGGAAAAGAAAGCCTATTGATGGATATGCTGACTGACCAAGGTAAAACTATTTTTGAGCAACTGGTCAAAGAGAGCGACGTGGTTGTGATCAACGCACCAGAGCGTCAAGTTGAGGCGCTAGGGCTAAGCGATGCTCGGTTAAAAGCGATTAATCCCAATGTGATATTTTGTCGCTTAGATTGCTTTGGCGGCCCTAAGCGTGGCCTAAAAACCGATTACATTGGCTATGACGATATTATCCAAGCCAATAGCGGGATCATGAGTCGTTTTGGTGGGGCGCAAACCCCAGA
Organism: Enterovibrio calviensis DSM 14347; assembly: GCF_000621165.1. Classification (GTDB taxonomy): domain Bacteria; phylum Pseudomonadota; class Gammaproteobacteria; order Enterobacterales; family Vibrionaceae; genus Enterovibrio; species Enterovibrio calviensis. The sequence goes on from NZ_JHZA01000017.1 coordinate 111,491, forward strand.
GGAACATGCACATATCGGCACTCTCGATGTGAATTGCGGCTTTGCTGGTGGTTTGAGTATTGCAGTGGCTTTGTATCACCGTGAGAAAACGGGCCAAGCGTTACGTGCTAGAACATCATTGTCTTCGACCACTAACCTTGCGCAGATAAAATATAGCCATGACTACGCAGGCCGCGCGCCGTTTAACGAGCCATCAGGCCGAGAGGCACTGGGCTACAATAGCCTGTCACATATTTATCCGACATCCGACGGTTGGTTGTATCTTGATGCGTCTGAAAAAGATCTTGCGACATTTGAGCTGCTTAAGCACTTTCAAGGAATCTCATCACGTGATGATGCAGAGCGAAAAGCGTTTATCGCTGGCGCGTTGGCAAAGCAGTCATGCGATTACTGGATGAACACCTTCTGTGAGCTGGACATTGGCGCGGCTGAAATAAAGAGCATTGAATGGCTTCGCGAAAAGTACAGCCGAAAAAGTGACGGGAAAGTGGGTAGTGACCTAGGAAGCTACGCATTCTCTGTTTATGAGGACCACCCAAGCGGCTTAGAAACCACCACGGTCGATCATTACGCTATTCGTCCTTCTCACGCAGAGATCATCGCATTGAAACCGACGGAAAGGTTTGGCACGTCAAGCCGCGAGGTTCTCTCTCGTTTGTCGTTAGATGATGATGCGATTCAAGCCCTTATCAATGGCGGGATTGTGAGTGAAGGGTGGTCAGAAGCCTTCTTGCCTAACTAATCGTTAGTTGGATATTTGGATATTCAGTTGTGTAGATAATGGTTTAAGCAAAATGTAGAAATGATAATGGCGCTCAATGAGCGCCATTTTTTTGGTGACTATTTCTGCTTATGCTGACCGCAATTATAAATCACGCTCAACACTCGATTCACGGGGTTCTTCGTCGTCTGTTTTCCAAATCGTCCAACCCATCACGCCAAATATTATGGTCACGATTGGAGAGATCCAGCAGAAGAAATTGAAGGGTAAATACGCAAGCGTCGCGACACCCAATGTGGCTGCTTGATAGGCACCACCGGAGTTCCAAGGAACAAGGTTTGCGGTCACTGTGGCGGAGTCTTCAACCGCGCGTGAGAGGTTTTCTGGCGCAAGCCCTCGTTCTCGATAAGCCTCAGAGTAACTGCGCGCCGTCATTACAATCGCCATATATTGGTCACACAAAATCAAGTTTGCGCCAATGGCGGTTAATACTGTCGACACGATCAGTGAGCCGGTAGATTTCGCAGCAGATAGGATTTTGTCCGCGATCACGCGAAGCTGGTTGGTTCGCTCCATCACGCCGCCAAACATCATGGCAACAATGATCAAACTGATGGTGTACATCATCGAATCCATACCGCCGCGAGAAAGCAGTGAATCCACATCGGAGACGCCCGTTTCTGAGGTGAAACCACCAAACGCAACACTTGCAATCGCGTTGTAATCTGCGCCTTGCAGGCTGGCTGCACAAATCGCACCCGCGATGACGCCCAGTGCAATGCCGGGAATCGCAGGCATTTTCTTGTAAGACACACCAAGCACAATCAAAAGAGGCAGAAAGAGAACTGGGTTGATGAAGAAAGTGCTGTCTAACGTGGTGAGAATAGTGTCTATGCGTTCTATGTTGCTGCTGCTCGCACTGTATTGAAGCCCAAGCATGATCTCGATGACCAACGTAATACTGATCGACACGCCTGTAGTGTACGACATGTGCTTAATGTGGGTAAAAAGGTCAGTGCCAGCCATCGCGGGGGCGAGATTGGTGGTGTCAGACAGTGGTGACATTTTGTCGCCAAAGTACGCACCAGATAACACCGCTCCGGCCACGAGCGGCAAAGGGAAACCTAAACCACCGCCGACGCCCATGAGTGCAACACCAATGGTGCCCGTTGTGCCCCAGCTGGTGCCTGTCGCGAGAGAGGTGACGGCACAGATGATCACACAAGCAGGCAAGAAAATTTCAGGCGCAAGCACTTGCAACCCGTAGTAAATCAGCGTGGGTACAACCCCAGCGAGAATCCAAACCCCAATGAGTGAGCCTACAATCATGAGAATAATCATCGCGGGGAGCGCGTTGTATATGCCGTTCACCATGCCTGCTTGAATGTCCTTCCATTGAAAGCCACATCGAAGCGCGACAATACAGGCGACAATGACCCCGAGAAGCATGGGTATCTGCGGGTCTAATCCATAGATGACGATTGATATACTGATACCAAACACGAGTGATAAGAGTGAGATGATGGCTTCCCATAGAAGCGGTGCTCTTGCACCTTCAGGAATATCCGTCTTCATGTTACCTCCAGTTGTTTACATTTTTTGACCGGAAAATGCCGCATTCTTAATCTAGGTTCATGCATTTTGTGAACGGAAAAAGACGCGGTTTCTGATAAAGCACGGGTGTTATACCAATCAGATTAAGTAGGCGATGGGTACTCGAAAGCCATGCCGAAGGCGCTAATGGCCTGACATTTCTATTCTCGTTTTGGCGGGAGATCGTATCCGTCATAGGAAACCCACTACGATGAATCAAGCGCTTTCATCGAAGAACACTGCACATGCTTATTATTATTTGCTAAGGGCAAAAGCTCGCTAGCTATTCTTTAGCAAGGTTTGTTGCTTGCTTCATTCATCGTATGCGTCATGACGAGATAAGTGGTGTTGTAGATGCGAGACGTAGAGAGGTTTTGTTGCTATTTGATGACGCTTTGTTTGCAGGATATATCAAATACTGTTGAAACTGAGCGTTAGCGTCAAGCTGGCGCTGTATACGAACTGCCTGAATCCTGCGCCTTCAGGTTGCTTGCGGTAGTCAGTACGGAGAAAAGAATTAGTGAAATACCGTGTGATTCGTGAATGAGAGACTCTCACAAATGTCGAGAGCTAGTGCGACGTCGGCTTCGTCATCCACGTAGATACCTAACTGAATGTAATTGGTGTGCGAAAAAGCAAAGCAATACACGGACGCTACGCTGTAGTCGTTGGTTTCTTCAAACAAGCGATAACGATAAAAGATAAGCCCCTCTTTTTCGGTCTGTTCAACGTCAAACGCTTTCTCAGCTTGCTCTTCAGCGATCCACTCTAGCGCTTCTTCGCGAGATTCTTCCGGTTCAATACCCCAAACCGAACACCATATCGTCAAGCCTGACTTCCATATCACTAAGTCTTCTTCTTCCATTTTGCTCTGGAATGCTGACGGTAGCGTGACAGTCCATTCATCAGTGAGTGCGGTGGTGCCTGAAACTGTCGAACTTTCAATATCATTGTGCATGTGAGTGAAAACGCCTGCGTAAATGCATGGAACAAGATAAGAGATTGCGAAGCCTACCATTTAAGGCATGTTGGCGTCTTGTTATCACTTAATTTTGTGCACCACGACTGTCGGTATACAAGTCCGGTAGGGAGTCAATTCTGATGATAAAACAGTCAAAAAACAGCAAAGGGGAGCGAAATTGATTGAAGCCGTTTGCGATTCGTTTTCAAATGGGTTTGAACAATCAACCTTGTGTTTTCCGCGCATCTTCAGGTTGTTTAGGTATATACCCAAGCATCTTCAGCTGTTCGGGTATACATGAAAATAGGGAGGTTTGTTTGAACACAGTCGGTGAAAGGGCGCTAGTTGTCGAAGGTGGCGCAATGCGAGGGATTTTCTCGTGTGGTGTGCTTGATCATTTCCTGGCTCACGGTTTCTCCCCGTTTGACAGCTTTTGGGGGGTATCTGCGGGTGCGAGTAATCTTGCGGCTTACCTTGCGAACATGCCCGGACGAAACCGTAAAATTTATCTCGACTATAGTCTTCGCAAAGAATTCATTCGACCGGGGAAATTTGCCTTGGGCGGTGATTTGATGGATCTCGATTGGATGTGGAATATCACGCTTAAAGAACTCGGTATTGATAAAGAGGTATTGCGCGCAGATCCAAGGCCTTTCTTTCTCGGCGTCACTCGACAAGATACGGGGCAAGCGGAATACCTTACTCCACATATCGACATGCTCGTCGAGACGATGAAAGCCAGTAGCGCGTTGCCCGTGATGTATCGACATGGCGTCGATCTCGAAGGTATCAGATATGTCGATGGTGGCGTGGCGGATGCAATACCCGTTGCTGAAGCGATTCGACGTGGCGTAACCAAAATCATGGTGCTCCGAAGCCGTCCAAACAGTTATCGAAAATCTGCCCCGAAGTTTGCCAGTCTAACCAAACGTTTATTGAAAGATTATCCAAGTCTCATTGAACCCATGCTAACGCGTCATCTGCGATATAACGCCGCCCTGACACTGATCAATAACCCGCCAGAAGGTGTCACCATCATAGAAGTGTGCCCGCCTGAGAACTTTAGCCTTAAACGCTTGAGTCGAAATGCGGATTCACTTGAACAAGCATATGGCATTGGTGTTGTTGCAGGGCAAGAAGCCATTGAACGTTGGAAGCAAGAACCAGAAGAATCGCTCGCTTGTTGTTCATCGGCTGTCGAAGATCAAACAAACGGCTGATAGCGGTTGGTTGAGTTGTTATTGTTGGAGGGAAGGGCAGGTATAATGCCCGCTTGTTAAATCGTTAGTATTTGTCCATGAAGCTTGCCAATAGCCCTGTCACACAGCACATGTTTGAAGATATTCCGTTCTTTCTAAAACGGGATGATTTACTTCACAGCCAATTTTCCGGTAACAAGGCGCGGAAACTGATGTCGCTATTGCAGCATGATGACCCGAATATAACGCATTTGATCGGCTATGGTTCGCCTCAAGCTAACTCGTTGCTTTCTCTGGCGGCGCTGGCGGCGATAAAAGGCTGGCAGCTAGAGTTCTATGTTGACCGTATCCCAAGCTGGCTTAAATCACGTCCGATTGGCAACTACCGCGGTGCGCTCGACCTAGGTGCAAAAGTCATCGCCATGTCGGACATTTGCGCAGAGTCTATGCACCCCGAAGCCTTTATCAAGAAACACCGACAAGATGAACATCACTTGTTAGTGCCTGAAGGTGGTCGATCGCCCATTGCAGAAGCGGGTGTGAAAACATTGGCCGATGAAATTGTAGAGTGGTCGCGATTCAATCAAGACAAACCAATTGTCGTCGCTCTGCCTTCAGGAACAGGCACCACGGCGTTGTATCTGAATAAGCATTTGACTGAACATGGCATCGAGGTGCTGACGTGCCCGTGTGTTGGGGGCGAAGACTACTTAATCGCGCAATTCAATGAGCTTAATGAAGCCAACCATCCGAACGTGTTAACACGCAACCAGAAACACCATTTTGGTAAATTGTACGAGGCGGATTATCGTGTCTGGCAATCGCTATTGGAACAAACCCATATCGAGTTTGATCTTTTGTATGACCCGCTAATGTGGCGCTGTTTGCTGGAATGGTACCCACAAAACACGGATAAACAGCTGTTGTACATTCACCAAGGTGGAGTGCTGGGTAATGAAAGCATGCTGCCGAGATACCAGCGCAAGTTTGATTAACACTGCTGGCGTGATTTGGTTGCATTGACTGGCAGACAGTCTTCTTATCGTCTTCCTGATTCACGCATCGTCATTGCGCTCCGGTGGCTGTGTTTCTTAGTCATGGCGACAATATCTTCTTGCTGTAATCCGATGTCCTCCAAAAGGTACGCCGGGTAGTCGGCCACTTCGCGATAGACATCTTCTTTTACTTTTTTTATCTGGTAGGCTCGGATTTTTCCGTCAACAGCATTGAACAATTTGAGCACGAGATGGCTAACCAGTGAGGACGTAGATGCGCTTTGATTAAATGGCATTACTAGCAATGTGTGTTTTGGATTCAGTGGTTTCATGTTTAACCCTCCAGTGTAACTTGCGTTAGATTTTCTTATCTGTTGGTTGATGATGGGATAACCTGCTATGTTCTACAAACGAGTATTCCTTACATCGAATTAGAAAATCTTAATCATGGAAGATCATTTACCTCCACTCAACGCGTTACGGGCTTTTGAAAGTGTTGCCCGACTACTCAGTATCAAGGCGGCAGCTGAAGAGTTGCATGTCACGCCTGCCGCAGTGAGCCAGCAGATTAAATCCCTTGAGAACTACTTAGACGTGCAATTGCTTGAACGAAGGGTGAGATCGTTAGCGCTCACTGAAGCTGGGGAGCAATTGTTCCCGTTCATGGAGGAGGGCTTTTCAAAACTTGAGGAAGGCGTCAGGCAATTACGGCGTAGACAACAGAGTAACGAATTGGTGGTCAGCGCATCACCGACATTCGCTGCTAAATGGTTGTTACCAAGGCTAGGGAGCTTCTACAAAGCCTATCCAAAGGTTCGATTGCGTGTGGACGCCTGTGAGAGTCTGGTTAATTTTCGATCTGATGGTGTGGATGTGGCGTTAAGATATGGGCGAGGTGGATATCCTAATCTTTTCTGCCAGACGCTGATACCTGAAGAAGTGATACCAGTGTGCAGCCCTGCATTGTTGAACGGCCTCAAACCTTTGCATAAACCGGATGACCTGAGACATCACATGCTGCTCCGTTCAGCGTGGCAAACGGGTCAGGAGAGTGCGCCGTGCTGGGGGATGTGGCTAAGGGCTGCTGGTCTTACGGATATCGATCCAGACGCAGGGCATCATTTTTCGTCGGAGTTTTTGACACTCCAAGCTGCTATTGAAGGTCAAGGAGTGGCGTTGACCGCCAAGGCGTTGGTGACACAAGACATAGAAGCAGGCAAATTGGTCTATCCATTTGGTGAAGACTTTAACCAGCTTATAGCATTTAGCTATTTCTTCGTTTGCCCTGAGTCGCATCTGCGCTTAGAGAAAGTTCAGGCGTTCAAGCAGTGGATAGAAAAAGAGCTTCAAGATGCGTCTAAACACTGACCAGCATCGGTTGTTGTTATCTGCCAACGCCTACGTTTAACTTTTTCATGTGGTTGGCTAAAGCAAGATTGTCTAAATCACTTGAGTTTGAAAGGGCATCAAAAACGCCAACTTGATCTTCTTTTTTCCTTTGTTGGCCTAGCTTTAATTTACCTTCAATTTTGGAAAGTTCAATTTTGAAGCCTACAATTCCGGATAGTAATTTATCTCTAAATTCATCCGTCACGATATCTCGTTTGACCAATAGCTCAGGCTCATATTTCTTTACCACTTCCTCTATTGCATTTAGTGTTTCTTCGTCGTCTAACAGAGAAACAACGCCATAAGCATGCACCGCTGAATAATTCCATGTCGGTACTCCTGGAGATTTAGCATACCAACTCGGCGATATATAACTGTGAGGGCCGGTGAAAACGACTAGGACTTCAGCGTTATCAAACTCTTTCCAGTGGCTATTCACTTTTGCACAATGAGCATAAAGCGTTCCATTTTCACCTTCATTTTTGTGCAACACAAAAGGGATGTGGGTTCCCGTTAGTGATTTCGATACGATCAGGCCGAAACCAAACTCATCAATGAAGTCATGCACGATTGATGGGTCATCCATTTTTATTTTGCTCGGAATATACATGTGTTTCCCTTTCAGACTAAACAGTTAGCACCTGGATCATGAGCTTCGAAGACCTGCTGGTTAACTTGCTGTAATGTTGAAGTTTTTAGCTCTTCTCTTGAGTTGCTGCAAGCCCGTTTGATTTAGTATCGCTAAAATCGCTGCGATAGAAAAAGCCAAACCAAAACCTAAGCTTGGGGCAGTTAAAGCGACAATATAAAAATACAACCACATACTCAACAGTCCTTGTTTCATCGACTTTAAAGATCTGATTGTATGTAAGGCTGAAAAGTTTTTGTGAGTGAATATGGCAATCGTAGAACCTGCAATGGGAAACACTGTAAATAATCCACTATACGTTTCGCCCAATGCGTCAGAAAACCCTGTAATTAGGAAGACTAAGAAAAATGCCAATACCATACGGCACGTAATTTCTAAACTGGATGAGCGAGTAAGCAGAGACTGACTCTTTATTTCAGGCGAGTAATAGATTTGCAAAATAACGACAAAAACCGAAAGCAATGCTGACGAATGAAGACTCAAATTTATTGTGCTGAGTATTAAGACTACCAAGCCATATGAGAAAAGAGACAGCGTGATCGTTGCCGGCCAAGTAAAGCGAGAACAAAGCCAGGAATACGTGAAGCAGAAGGTTGATAACGCCGAAATGCCCGCAATCGTTGCGTTTGCAGCTTCTAAGGTAAACTGACTTCCATTTTCAAGGTAGATAAACCACAAGATTGGTCCCGAAATGACGGGAAAGTCAGAGAGCACCCCAGCAGTTGCTGTACCTCTAAACCTACCAACGAGAGCAATTATCGCGATAAAAGATGGGACAAGAAAAAGCTTTAAAATCAACAAATCATGACCAAGGTATACGCATAAGGTGCTGTTTTATATTATTGGGATTTAAGCGAGTCGTTTGCTGTGCACAGAAATGCGACAAGGAGGGGCATTTATACACAGCAGCTATTTCCAATGGAAAACGCTTCCCAAAGTGATGGTTTGAGTCATGACCAATTCGGATTGCGCTGCAGCGTTTTACTGCTTACCCTATATCGTCACTACTAATACACACGCCGCATTGTGTGAAAACATGGGCATCTTTGCTTTCGACTAGGTCTTAACTTGCTACGCTTTTCGGAACATACAATGCGGACAAGGCCATGCCAATCGAAGCACGCTTGCAATCTCTCGCGACGCGAATACACGCTCAAATGCAACACCCTCTGTTTGTGCATGTCGCCATATTTTTTGGCACGTTAGCGAGTTTCTATTTTTCTTCATTTTTTACGTACCAACCGAAGCACTATTTTGTTCTTTCGTTCGTGAATGCATTTGTTGCTGCAGGAATGTTGCTTATTGGGGCACGCGCTCTGCCCGCTATCATTTTGGCCTTGGTTGTTCATTGGGTATTGTTTGTCGATGTGACGATGGGGTATGCGGTTATGTTTTCGCTGACTCTTCCTATTCCGCCAATTCTGGTGAGCCTAGTACACCTTTCTGCCATCAAGCAGGTGAAACAGCAGAGCAGTGTTTTGTTGATGTCGAGTGTCTACTTCCTGCTGTTTGGTTTGGTTCTCCCTTTGCTACAAGCGGCGTTGCTGTTGCTGGTTTCTTCGCTCGGTAACGTCGATTTGAGCGCGGAGTTTATGCTGCTTTCATCGTCGAGTGTTGCTTTGACGCACATGATCCTCACGCCGATCATTTTCCTATTGCTGAGCGTGTTGTTTGGTTCAGGGAAAGACAAATATATCGCGATGGATAAAGAGATATTCGAGATGAATAGCACGGTGTGGAGCTATCGTGTGTGGTTGGCATTGATCATATTTACATTGTCATCCATTGCCTTCTTAACCGAGTCACTGCTGCTTTATTCGCTATGGTTTTTATTCTTAGTGATTATATTTGTGGGGATTGGCCGTTTTGGGATCATTCGCCCTATGGTGCTTGGCCTAATGGTGGTGGGCGTGATGTTGTATAACGCCACGGCTAAGGTGAATGATGCGTGGGCATACGATGATAGGTACGTGGGTCTAATCGAGGTTCTCGTCGCTTTTGTCGTGCTTGCTTACATTCACGGGAGTTCGACCATACGGAGCTTCATTCTCGCTCAGGAAAAAATTCGTAGCGAACGAACGGACCCTTACACGGGGCTCTATAATCTTGCCCAGTTGAGAGATGATATTGCGACCTGCCAGCAGCCCATTTTGGTGTTTCTTGATTTGTGGCCCACCTTGTCGAAATTGGCGGGAATTGGTCATAGTGGTCAGACTCAGTTGCTGATTCAAATTACACGAAACCTTTTTGCCACCCGCTCAGATATCAAACGCGCCTATCGACCGCCTTTCACCACGGGTGTGTTATTCATTCTTCCTATGACAAACAACATCCAACGGGAGCTTGTTTCTGTCAGCGCGATGTTGGATGAATTTCAGTTTTACTGGAAAGGTACATCTATCAGCTTGGTCTCTCATACTTTGCATTGCTTGACGCTTTCCGATGACAAGGACTTGGATACCAAGATCTCGACCTTTTGTGATCAGCCATATTATGCACATCAGAAAATACTGTGGTTTGAGGATAACGCGCTTTCAGCGGCAAGAGTGTCACGTTTGGTGAAGGTACAGCATGCCATCAAGCACAATGAGTTTGTGCTCTATTGCCAGCCATATCGCCATCTACAAGGGTCAAATTCAGCCAGCCACTTTGAAGTGCTGTTGAGGTTGCATCCTGCGGATGGCAGCCAGCTAGAGCCTGCGGAATTTTTCCCAATGATCAATGAGTTTGGGGTGGAAGAACAGTTGGACAAATGGGTGATTGAAAATACGTTCAAGCAGTTGTCTGAAAGTCTGTCTCACTGGGCGTCAGTCAACCGCTGCGCCATTAATTTAACGGCGAAGTCTCTTAATGACGAGGAGTTATCGTCGTTCGTGATCAAGCTGGCTGAGAAGTACGAGATCCCATTGGATCGCATTTGCTTTGAAATCACAGAATCTGCCGCGCTAGTGAATGAAGCACAAGCTATTGCCACTGTCGAAGCCCTCAAGTTGGCAGGGTGTAACATCGCGCTGGATGATTTTGGAACTGGCTATGCGAGCTTTGCGTACTTGCGACGTATTCCTGTCACGGTACTAAAAATTGATGGGGAGTTTATTCGCGATCTACTGACGAACCCAACGGATCGATTGATCGTTGAATCGCTGCACTTGGTGGCCAACAACATGTCGTTAGTCACGGTGGCAGAATACGTTGAGACGGAAGCACATGCTGATTTGTTGAAAGAGATTGGCATTGATTACGCCCAGGGGTTTGGTATGGCAAAGCCGCTTCCATTGAGTGAGCATATCAAAACCATGAATGCATCAATGAGCTACTAAAAACCCTGTGAGCAATTAACAACTATGTGAGCAATTAAAAGCTATGTGAGCAATTAACAGCTATGTCAGTAAATCACACCTATGTGCGTATTGGAGATAGAAAGTGGGGGAGTGATTTGCGGAGGCGGAATAAAAAAGCCCTAGAATAAATATTCTTAGGGCTTTTACGGTGCCAATATCTTGTGCATCACCAGCGAGTAGGGCGAAGATTAGCTGCGTTTTGGCAGCTTGTAGATACGGCCAGCGGCAGCGTAAGTGTCACGGCCTTTAATGTCGAATTGAGTGTAGAAGAACCAAGCTACGAACACGATCACGTCTTCGCCCACGTTCATTACGTGGTCAACGAATTCTTCTTCTTCGCCATCGTCATTCATGTCAGTAAATACATGATAAACGCGGTTTTCTCCGTCCATTTCGGCAAGAGAGAACTGGCCAGTAAGCGCTGTTGCGGCTTCTGCAACGTTCTCATCTTCACTTGCTTTCAGCATGTTGAGTGCATCAGGCAGGCTGGTGGTTTCGCACAAAGCTTTTACCAGCGTTTCAAAATCTTGTTGTTCCATTGAGGAATCCAACCTGTTACTTCTATGAATAAGAACGAATGTTCAGTCACGCTTGCAGCGCAAATTCATGACTGTCTACTTCATCTGTTTAATCGTGAAATCAAACGAAAATGCCCGGTTGAACCGGGCATTTCTATACGCAGGGGAGTAATTACTCCGCGATTTCTGCGTTGTGGTATACGTTTTGTACGTCGTCGCAATCGTCCAACATGTCCATGAACTTGTCGAAAGCAGCAACATCGTCGCCTTTTACTTCAGTCATGGTTTGTGGAACGAAGGTGATCTCTTCAACGTCAAGAACCACGTCAGGCATTGTTTCAGCCAGTGCGTTTTTCACTTTGAAGAATTCAGTGGTTGGTGCGAACACAGTGATCACGCCATCTTCACACTCAATGTCAGTCACGTCTGCGTCTGCCATCATTAGTGCTTCAAGTACGGCTTCTTCGTCGTCACCCGCGAACTGGAATACAGCTTGGTGCTCAAACATGTGAGCAACAGTACCTGGGCCACCAATCTTAGAATTCGTTTTCACGAAGCACTGACGTACTTCCATGTAGGTACGGTTGTTGTTGTCAGTTAGACAGTCAACGATAACGGAGCAACCACCCGGGCCGAAACCTTCGTAGCGAGCAACTTCATAGTTTTCACCGCCGCCGCCAGCCGCTTTTTCAATCGCTTTTTCGATAACGTGGCTTGGCACCTGATCTTTTTTAGCTTTCTCGATCATGCGCTTTAGCGAAAGGTTGGTATCTGGATCGCCGCCACCGTTTTTCGCGATAACGTAGATTTCTTTACCGTACTTTGAATACACCTTAACTTTGGCGCCTTGAGTTTTCGCCATTGCATTTTTGCGAACTTCGAAACTGCGTCCCATGGGGAGTTACTCTCTATAATTTACGTTTGTTGAAGTGGGTGGATTTTATCAATCACTGGTTTGGTTTTTCCAGCATTAAAGTCATATCAGCACCACGAAATGCTGTCTCCGATCAAAACTGACGGCTTTTGCACATTTTATAGACATAAAAAAGGCGGCTTTCGCCGCCTCTTAGTTTCTAAATTGCTTTCTAGATTGCTTATATATTGCTTTCTATCGCAGAGCGATTACTTCTCGTAGCGCACGTTGTCGATGTTCAACACCATTGGGCCTGTTGGCTCGATAACAAAGATGTTTTTCAACGCACCAATGTTAGCTTTCGCGCCCGGAGCAAAGCGGTTTCCGTTCTCAATCAACTCAGCAACGTTGATGCGAACTTCTGTCCACTGACCAATCGGTGGAAGCGCAACATCAATATCACTTGATGCAGGCCAGCCGCTGTCGACGCGAACCATCACGCCCACGTTTGGTGCAGTTTCTTCAACCATCATGTCAAACACGATGTCGCCGCCGTTCATCCAATCCGTCATGTTGACTTCTGGAGACTCGAAGTAGAAGTTACCGATCTCGCCAGTTTTCTTAATGGCTAGCACATTGCCACGACCCGCGACTTCTTTGGTCTCTGTGTAGACTTTGAATTGCGGATCGTACTCTTTCGAACGAAGGTGCTTGTCTAGCTTGTCATCATACAAAGTAAACAGCGGGCCTTTCGCGTAGTCTGGGCCAGGAATAATAATCTCTGGCGCGGCGGTGCCGGCAACGAATTGGGCATCTTCTGATACGGTGGAACAACCTTTACCTGTGACCGCATCTTTAGAGCATTCGTAAACACGCACGAAATCAACTTCCATGGTTTGCGGGAAAATTGAATCGTCAATGCCGCCTTCGTTGGCGTTCGATGCCCATGAACCACCAATAGCGAGGTTTAAGATCATGTGGAAGCGCTGGTTAAACGGCGCATCACTTTCGCCTGTTACCCATTTTCCGCCTTCTTTGTATTGGCTGTACCAACCATCAGAACGCTGGGTTGCGTAGTGATTGCCATCAATGTACCAGCGCATTTCGTCCTTTTCCCACTCGATAGAGTAGGTATGGAAACCATCAGCTGGGTTGATGTGGCCCGGAAGTTCATATTCCGCAGCGGTGCTCACATTGTCTGGCCATTCACGCCCATAGTGAAGTGTACCGTGAATTCGGCCTTCTTTTTTACCGGCTTCCGCACCGAGTTCATCGGTTGGCGTTTGCAGGTTAACTGCTTCAACGATATCGATTTCACCCGATGCCGCCCAACCGCCATAAACGTAATCAGTTGGAAGCATCCAAATAGCAGGCCATGTACCTTGACCGAATGGCAATTTCGCACGCACATCAAAACGACCATACTGCCAATCACCTTTGTTCAAGGTTCTTAAGCGCGCTGATGTGTAAGGGAGCGTCGCTTTATGGCGAGTCTTACCTTCAGGATCAGATGGACCAGTGAACTGGTAGTTACGCGCAACGATGTGAAGCTTACCGTCTTCAACAAACGAGTTAACAGGGCGCTTGGTATAACATTGACGTTCAGCATTACCGCCACCGTAACAGTTAACTTCGTGGCTCCACTTGTTCTTGTCAATGGCATTACCACTGAACTCATCATTCCAAATCAGTGTCCACGAATCGTTAGGCTGCGTTTCTGCAACGCTGGTGTCCGGGCCAGTTTGCACAGGTTGATACACTTTCGACTCACACCCGACCATTGCGCCCAAAACGGCGGTGGCTAGCAGTACACGTCGATAAGGGAAATTACTCATTATTGTTTCCTTACTCGTCGGCAATTCATACGAATTGCAAAATTCTCTTATTCTGGTGGCTACACATAGAGCGTAGCCATACATGACGTGAACGGCTTACCAGTAGGCATCAGCCTGAATACCGATGACGATGTCATCTTTGAGTGTCACCGTTGGATCGGTTTCATCACCTGTTGTCCAAGATAATGGCAGGTATGTCGCGGTGAAGCGGATCTCGGCAGTTTTTAAGCCATCAGACAGCACGAACGTTGGCGCGACAGTAAACTTGGATTGGTGCCAAGTGCTGCCGTTTGCTGTGTTCTCGTAGTAGCCCGTCTCTGTTTGAATGATAAAGTTGTCTCTTACTGGGAAGATGTTACGCATCATCACTGAGACCCAGTAGTTGTAACCGCCGTCATCAGCACCTGATACAGAGTTAGTACCTTCATCATTGTATTGCGCTTGAATGGATGGGAAGAAACCGATGCCATCGCTGTTTGTGTATCCACCCCAAAGTAAAACACGTGCAGAAAGTGCATCTTCTTCACGGTGTGTAATGAGGTAGTACGGGTCACCACTGTATTTGCCCCACTCACCGGTGTGGTAGCCTTGAGTTGTAGAACCTGGGCGCAGAGAACCGTAGTCAGTGATGGTGCCACCCAGTAGGTTACCAGAACCCAAACCGCGACCAGCTTGCGCGATGGCGTATGAGAAGGCATTTCCTTTCAGGCCAAAAAAGTCGAGCATGTGATAGATCGCGGTGGCGTCATAACCGGTGTCTGCCCACTGCTTTCCAGTGAAATCCCAGTTATCTGCCATGTACTTATAGTTACCTTGAAGCGTCAAAGCACCCAATGTGTAAGAGGCGTGGAAAGTGTGCATTGGGTTGTTTTGGTTGGACGCGATTAACGCCCTAGCAGCGGGGTCTGAAAAACCTGCTCTAAAAAGTCCCGCATAGACATCAGTACCACTAGAGAATGCTTGATCAACGAAGTCGTCATAGTCATCGTCTAGGCTGATGCTGCGTTCACTTGATATGTACGCAAGATCGATAAAACTGTCACCGATTTCATAATCTTGGATACCTACACCAATGCCTTCAATGTCGGTATAGAAGAAGTCGGTCATAAAGATGTAGTTTTCTTCACCGATTTTCCTATCGCCAGCCCAAAGCGTGCCTGAACGAGTCACACCGTCCATTTCGACGAAACCAATGAGTTCATCAAAATCGGTACCGCCAACACCAATATTGATACGAAGCTGCTGCTCTTCACCAATATCGGTAAAAGTAGTAAACCCAAAATTGCCGTCATTATCAGACTCTAATCCGAGTCGACCGAGCAATTCTTTTTGACCACCTATACCTGCTTTTTTAAAGTCGTTTTCTTTACTGGCAAAAAAACCAGCACGGAAATAACCGTGAAACTCGACTTCGTCAATGATGGCGGCATTCACGGCAGGGATCCCCGAAAGGACAGCTGCTGCGCCTAATATCGCTATCGATAATTTGGACTTTTTCATTCTCACTCCGTTAGAGATTTGGCCACTCTAAAAGAAAGCGCTTTCTTGTCTTTATAATGCTAACCCCGAAATATCAATTAAAAATGCCAGACACCCGAAGGGCATTGTTAATCTTAAGTAACGGGTTTGACTAGTTTTCAGGGTTTTTGTGTCTAAAAATCTTAAAAGGAAAGTGAGTGTGACACTGTGAAACCGCTAGTCATCTGACAAACTAAGTAGGCTTGTTGTCCAGTGCAAATTTCATAACCTCAAAATATGTCCTAATTCACAAAATATTTACATTTAGCCCGTTATTTTGGTGACTTTGTCTCCTTATATGGGCTTTGTTGCATTTGTGTTTTGTTTTTGTGGGACATGAATCACTAATGAGAATCTTGCATTTGGTGCATTTTATTACATGGAATTGCTCATCAAATCCGATATAAATTGCATAATGTTGTTGAGTTGTACTGCCCCTTAACAATAAATTTACATTATGCGCGAGATCCCTATCTCGACTGTAATAGAGCTGGGTGACCGGCTTTATTTTGACAATAAAGTGAAAGCGCTTTCTTTTTGGCAATGACACCCACTTTGCAAAAAGATTTCTCCGTTCGGCAGGGGAGCTCTAAAACCAGCGGTTGGCAATGACGCGTCGCTGCTTAGATGTAGAATCAAAAATACGGACGACATGATGAAGAATTTTTTAGCTAAAACGGTGCTATTAGCTTCCGTTGCTCTTGCTGGTTGTGGCGGGGGCGATGAGCCACCCGTCGGGCAGTCAGTCACGGGAGATGAAGCTAGCACGACCAGTGGCGCGACAACGATCTACTACAAAGGTATTTTACCTGATCATCTCAAAGCCGACGGTTGGCAGGGTGAAGATGAAAGCGGCAACAAATTCAGTACCGCTGGTTTTACCAATGATGAAAATACGCAAACACTGTTGGTTACCCCTCCACCAGGTCCAAATAACGATCTCCAAATGGCGACGTGGGGCTGGGGCGGCGGTATCTACACCGAAGACAGTACCGACAAAGCAAACTCGACGAACCTATCAGGTTTCCAAAATGGCTTCATGACCTTTGATGCAAAAGGGACCATGACAACGCCTGTAACCATTGGTTTTAAAACGGGTTCAGACCTTCGTGATGGCGAAGGCAACCTTGTTGATGCAACACGACCTGATAAGTCGTTTGGTGTGTTGTTCAGCACGACCAATAAAGCCTCTCAATCTGGAAAGGCCTCTTTAGCAGGCTCTCGCACGATTTCACCAGAATGGACAACCTTTCAGGTGCCAATCAGCGAGCTTCTTGATGGTGATACGGTAGATTTCACTGATATCACCATTCCTTTGTTTGTCGAAGGTGAATTTGAAGATGATGGTACGCTGCAGTTGCGTAACGTCCACTTCACTAAAGATGCGACAAGCACAATTGAAGACGATGAAGAGTTTCAAAAACTTATTCCTATTCCGGGCCCTGAAAATGACCAAGGCGCTCTGACGGTCTACTATGAAGGGGATCTTCAGTATGGCCTGCAGGTATTTGGTTGGGAATTGACGTCCTTTATCACGGATAACCCACAAACCAACTCGCTTGAGTTAACAACGCCTCCGACTGCGGGTACCGCAAAAGAGTGGGGCTGGGGTGCTGGTGCTGTCACTTCGAGAGACGAAAATGACGAGCCTACTACATTAAACCTTGTTGGTTTTGAAGACGGCTACATGACGTTCGACATCAAGGGGACAACAACAACTGATATTCTCATCGGCTTTCAAACTGGTGTGTTTGAAAGTAGAGAACGCCCTGCTACATCGAACGGTGTGACATTTGGTCCAAACGGCCGCTCAATTACTTCTGAGTGGCAAACGTACCAAATTCCAGTTTCAGAGCTTGTCGGCGACAAAAGCATCAACTTCTCTGACATTACGTCTCCTATATTTTTTAATGGTGAAGTTGACGACGGTGGCGTGATTGAAGTTCGTAACGTCTTCTTCGGAAAAACCAAGGATAGTGCTATTGCATCAGACCTCGATGATGGTGATGGCAGCGGCGGTGGAACGGATGGTGGCACTGACGGCGGTACGGATTCCGACGCAGTATTTACAGCGTATCAAAATGGAGCCATTCAATACGATTTAGAGGCGAATGGTTGGGAACAGACTTCATTCTTTACCGCTAACCCAGACAAGCAATCTCTTGAACTCACAACGCCTCCTACTGCGGGCACCGCGCAAGTTTGGGGTTGGGGTGCAGGCTTAAACACCAAAGATCTGGCGTCGACTGACTTAAGTGGATACCAAAATGGTTTCATGAATTTTGAAATCATGGGTACGACGACAACAGATATTACTGTTGGATTCCAAACGGGCGTATTTGGCGTTGATAGCCGCCCTCAAACGAACAACGGTGTGACATTCGGTCCAAGTGGTCGTTCAATCACTGGTGAATGGCAGTCTTATTCAATTCCAATGTCAGAGTTGATGGCGGCGGCTGGCAACACGGCAAATCTTGCTGATGTAACATCGCTGATTTATTTCAACGGCCAAGTAGATGATGGCGGCGTGATTGAAGTACGCAACCTTTACTTCAGCGCTTCTGCTAATGGATCCATTGGATCCGATTTATCTGGTGGTACTGACGGCGGCACCGATGGTGGCACTGACGGCGGCACCGATGGTGG
>NZ_JHZA01000018.1 GCF_000621165.1 Enterovibrio calviensis DSM 14347
GGACGTTTACTCGTGGCGCATTTTTACATAGAAACGCTGTGATTTAGGCGCTTCAATCAGTTTTGGCTAGTAAACGCCCGTTATTAGAACGTTATATTTAAGGTGATATAGGGGTTCTATGAAAGAAATAGCTAGACCAGACTTTATCCAGGATGAGAGTCATGCAAAAGCAATAGCTCGAAATTGGATACGAAATGGTGAAATAATGCACCAAGAGAATTTACCAAATTTTTTGTCTGGATATAGAGCAAGGACTCGTAAAAATTTTTTCAAAATGATTGATTCATTTGAAGAGCTTTATGGAAACCTAATGGTCAATCGGAGGGACTCAAAAAACTCAAGAGGAAATTCATCTAAAAAACCGAAATATGTCGAGTTAGCCTTTTTTTCTGATCGTTTGACATTGGAGTACCACAAATCAAAGTTACTACCGATTGTTGTTATGCTCTTTGATACAAAAACTCTCACTTTTACTAATCCTGTGTGTGCTTTTAATCTATCGGAGCATTTGTTAGCAAGGCTCATTATGCGCAGTGAAGCTTCGGGTTTAAAAGATATAGCACACTGGGCTAGTAAACATTATTTGTTCATTATGGAAGGCAAAGTTAATGGAACTTTACCCACAAAAGACTTCATACTATTGACTAAATGTTCATTTGTTCCATTCACATATATCCACTCTATTGATGAGAGTAATGGCTTAGTTGCAAAAACATGGATTCCGAAATCTGAATGGAGTAATAGTATGGTAGAAAAATTAAAAATTTATCTCGAAGAAATAGACCGACTTCCTGATTGCAATGGGGTTATTATTGAAGATGATAGTTTCGGAATTTAAATATAACAAAGCATTTAAGACGGATTCTCAACGCTTGGCGATTTCTGCTTAGCTTGGCTTCAGTGCTAAATGTGGCAAGGTTTAAGCTTGGGTGGTCGCGTTGTTCACCACTTAATGCGGCTACATGGATCCCCCCGTACGTCAAACATCCGCAAGACATTCTGAGATATGTTATGGACTGCCGCTCTACATTCGGCCTTTATCTGACTCTCGTCATGGCCCTGATGACATTGCGCGGTTGCAGTGCCTTATTCGTTAGAAGGCATCAAATGTGCCCGCCGCATTAACAGGCTCTCTGCAAATGGTCTTAACCTATTCTCATCAGCTGCGTCTGCAATGACCCGGTTGGGGTGTTTCTCTACGTGACTTGGGTGTTAGGCCGCGTAGTCTTGATATTCAGTTTGATTGTGTAATAACGCCCAGATAATTCGTGCGTTCTTAGCGGCGAGTGCGACAATCGCTCGGTTCATGCCTCGCCGTTCAAGTACATCTCGTCCCCAATTACTGAGCCTGTCCTGCTTCTCACCGATATTGGTGATTGCGGCTCGAGCACCGTGGACGAGTAATGTTCGTAGGTATTTGTCGCCATGTTTAGTGATCCGCCCAAGTCTGGGCTTACCACCGGTGGAATACTGTTTAGGGACTAACCCTAGCCAAGCGGCAAAGTCTCGACCTGAATCAAATTGTTCCCCTTTGCCGATAGTGGCGATAATTGCGGTAGCCGTTTGAGGGCCGATACCTCTTACTTTCATGATGCGCATAGCACTAGGACTCGCTTTTACCACAAGATCAAAGCTTTGCTCTGCTTCACTGATGCGCTGATTAAGCGTTTGAAGATGTTCGAAACAGTCAGCTAAGACCGCACGTGCAATGTCGGGCAAACCGTTTTCCGCCGCTTCAAGAATGAGTGGCACTTCACGATGAATAGCAGCGCGACCTGTGGGAAAAACAATACCGAACTCAGCCAGCAGAGCGCGAATACGGTTGATGAGAGCCGTGCGCTCTCGTACCCAGTGTTCACGCATTCGGTGAATGGACAAGATAGCTTGTCGCTCAGGCGATTTAACGGGGACAAAGCGCGTATTGGGACGCTGAACCGCTTCACAGATAGCGATGGCATCGTTAAGGTCATTTTTGCCTTTGGTACGATACGGTCCCACATATTTCGCCGCCATAATGCGGGCATCATGACCGAGTTTAATGAACTCTCTCGCCCAATAATGCGCACCACTGCAAGCTTCGAGACCTATACGCATAGGTGGCATATTTGCTAATTTATACAGCAATTTAGCGCGAGACACCGATTTGTGAAGAGTGACTTTTCCTCGCTCATCGACAGCGTGCAATGAGAAGTGGTGTTTGGCGAGGTCAACACCGCAAAAGATTAAAGAAGACATGGAACCTCCGGTTTTGAATATGGCACTTAAGTGTGGCAAATCCACATGAGGGGGGATCCATGTCATTCGTTATGTGATAGGAGCTCCCATCAGAACTCCTAGTAAATTACAGTCTTTTGATGAACGTAATTTTGTGGTCATTATCGTCGTAATAGTGTTCTATAGCCCCTTGTTGAGCATAGCCAATAGCACTATAAAACGATCTTGCTGTCTGAAAATCGTCTGTGCTTGAGGTTTCTACAATAAGAAGTCTTTGCCCTTGCTTGGTCAAAGTGCTTTCCATTAGTTGCATCAAGTCTCTACCGATTCCATTACGATGATGCTCAGGATCAACGAGCAACATTAGTACATTCCATGTTGCGTTGGTCATTTCCATTGGTACGCAGTACGCGACACCGGTCATTAGTTCGTCGTCAAATTTGCCGAACCAAATAGCTTCACTGGATTCACCTTCAAAAGTCTCAGCGATAAATGAAACTTCTTCTGCTTCAAACATTTGTGTCTTGTTCACAAGCTCAAGCATTTTTTCTTTATCAGCAAGCTGTAATTGTCTTAGCATAAGTACTCATATGTGTTTGTTTTCCATCAGTATATACGATGTGGAAAGTATCACATAACAAACAATTTAAGCAGATTCGCAACGCTTGGCATTCTCGGTTTGAATCGGCTTTAGTGATTACGGTGCAATGTGTTAGGTCGGGTGGCAGCGTTGCTCACTACTTAATTGGGCGTTATCCCGTGTTCATAATGAATGTACTTTGCTTCGAGGTTTGGATAACTGAACCTGCTTTTCATAGAAATGCTCTGATTCGGGCGTTTCAATCAGTTTGGGTTAGTAAACGCCCGTTATTCGAACGTTATATGTTTTCAATCTAATTACATCAAACTTGGAGTTGAGATGACCAATTGTCCACATTGCAAAAAACGTTGTAACCCTATAAGGTTCCTTTTGGTAACAAAGTGGTCACCATATAAGTGTCCTAATTGTAAAGGTAAATCCCACTTCTCAACTTATAGCTCTTCGGTTCTTGGTGGAGTACTTGGATTTCTTGGTTATGTTATATACACATATTTGTTCTCAACTTTTGATAATCCTTGGTACTTAAATTTCCTTATGACGGTACTGCCGTTGACTAGTATTGCAATATTACTACAGTGGTATTTTTCAGAATTAAAAGCCGAGTAATCAACATATAACAAGGCACTTAAACGGAACTAAAACAGTGGGTTACGTTCCGCTTCGCTCCACAGTATAACCCACCATTTTAGTCCGCTTAGTGCGGCGTTATGTGACTGGTGGGTTATGAAATACAAAAACATTAAGTCAGCGATACATAACTTCGGACATAGTTACATAAGCTATGAAAACTATGTTGACGGTGACTTTGTTTTATATGAGTTAACTAGTATTCATAGGAAAGGGTACGACATATCAATTGATTGGCTCAATGGGCATTTCGAGCCATACCAGCTTTGCAGCGAAAGAATTGAGAAATCTATCGGCTATTGGTTCGCCGGTCTAAGTAAGCATCTTATAAATCAGAACGTTAAGCTCGAATCATTAACAGCACTGCATTTTCAATGGCCTGCAAAACAAGGACCTTTTATTTTGGCAGTTGATGATCGTGGTGTAGAGCACAAAAAGGAAATTGAGTATCCGAGATGATTTACATAACAAGGCAATAAACGTGGACGCTTTGCCACTGCGGCAGTTTTTAAAAGTTTAGTGTATACAAAGGATTAAAGCAGTTTTGGGCGGTTTGGTAAGCGCCCGTTATTGCGACGTTATACGTCAAAACGAACCACTGTTCATCCATCCAGTATTTGTAGGTAAGGTGTATAATACCGAAGCACGCCGTTTTGGGGTATTTCTCCAAACACAATTTTTAAAAATCGGTTAAAGTGATTATGAATTAGTGCATTACAAATTATTACATTCATACGTACTGTTATTATTGGACAAAATGGGGTGTTTAAACACCCCATTTTGGGGTTGAATACACTGTTATGTGACAAGGAGGTCACACTGAAGATTGAGTATAAGGTTAATCAGCAAATTTCTGCTGAACTATTTATTGACCTGCTTAAGCGAACGACTCTTGGAGAACGTCGCCCAGTAGAAAATACCAACTGTATTAGAGGGATGCTGGATAATAGCAATCTCATCGTCACTGCTTGGGATAGTAGTAAGCTGGTAGGTGTTGCCCGTTCAGTTACAGATTTCCATTATTGTTGCTATTTATCAGATCTAGCGGTTGATGAAAAATATCAAATGTTAGGTATTGGGAAGCAGTTACAGATTCAAACTCAAGCGCAAATACAGTCTACTTGCAAACTGTTCCTAATCGCCGCACCAACAGCCAATGAATATTACGAGCAGCTTGGTTACACAAGAAATGAGCGTTGCTGGGTGCTCGATCGTGGTCGAAAAATCATTACATAACAAGAGCATGAACGGGACGTTTACTCGTGGCGCATTTTTCAAAAACGGTGATTTAGCCGTTTCAATCAATTTGTGCTAGTAAACGCCCATTATGCTGACGTTATCCCGTGTTCACAATGAATGTACTTTGCTTCGAGGTTTGGCGGGCTAAACTTGCTTTTCATAGCTGGTGATTTGTATCTAGTTTGATCGTGATTGAAGCTTCATCGGTTTGTGTCCAGAGTCGAAACGGTCACTGAGGAATTTGAATTCAAAGCAAAGCTGTTATTTCTTTGTTGTTTAAACAAGCAATTGTATCGACGTCTCGTGCAGTGATTTGTTTCTAGAGCGGGTTGGCGGCAAGCCGCGGAAGTGCGGAGCAAGGGTTAACAAGCAAATCAACGCGGACGTTTACTCGTGGCGCATTTTTACATAGAAACGCTGTGATTTAGGCTTTTCAAACAGTTTGGGCTAGTAAACGCCCGTTATTCGAACGTTATCCGTCAGTTCTTTCCGTGTTTAGAATGCGATGTTTGGCTAGCTAGTCCCTCACTTTGTCGCAGGCTGTATAATCTCAAAACCCTCCTCAAACCAATCCCATATTTGATGCAAAACCATGCGGAGATCTTTGCTAAGTTGAATTTAATGTCCTTGGTTTTATTGAATGGTTTTATCTTTAGGGGCGAAGTTGCATTCACAAAACGGAGCGTTCTTTGGGTGTTGGCGGCGAAGCCGGGAAAGTGCGGAGCAAGGGCTAACAAGCAAATCAACGCGGACGTTTACTCGTGGCGCATTTTCACATAGAAATGCTGTGATTTAGGCGCTTCAATCAGTTTGGGCTAGTAAACGCCCGTTATTAGAACGATATGCGTACTACTCAATCAGACAATGGATCTGTAAATGAGCACGAGACAAATACATGTTTTTATTAGCCATGCCTGATCTTATTCCAATCACTACGACACGCTAGCTGATTGGGTCTTTAACCATAATTGGAGTGTTGGTCAGGCGTCCTTAGACTTGCGTGATTATTCAGTACCTAAGAATGATCCTATACACAATGCTAATAATGACACACAACTTCGTCAGGCTCTCGATAATCAAATTTCTAGAGGCCACGTAATTGTCATTCCGACAGGAATGTATGCTAACTACAGCAAGTGGATTCAAAAAGAGATTGATGGTGCGGTGGCCTATGGCAAACCAATACTTGCTGTAAACCCTTGGGGAGCACAGCGTACCTCTAGCGTTGTTGGGCAAGCGGCAAGTAAAACTGTGGGTTGGAATAAAGAAGTCGTTGTTGGTGGTATTTGGGAGCTATTTAAATGAGGTAAAACTATGGATGAAAGCGCATATTTAAAAGATCGAGTTGATGACCAAATCAACTGGTATGGCACTAAAAGTAAGTCGAACCAAAGGTGGTTTAAATATTTAAGGGTCGTTGAAATAGTAAGTGCAGCGATTATTCCTTTTATTGCTGGTTATAGCAAATCAATTCCTTACGGTACGGTTGTTATTGGCTTGTTTGGGGTTGTAATTGCCATTTGTGCAGGGTTGGCTGCACTCAATAAGTACCAAGAAAACTGGCTAATGTATCGAACTACTTGCGAAACATTGCGCCATGAGAAGTATTTATTCATGACGGCAACTAAGCCTTATGATGGTGATGATGCTTTCGGTCACTTCGTAACTCGTGTAGAAAGTTTGATTTCCAAAGAAAATACACAGTGGGCTCGCGCCGCCAAAGAGAAATCACATAACAAGCAAAGCAACCGGACCACGCTAACGCGTGCTCTGTGATTTGGGCATTATCCGTAAATACCTAATTTCAATTGAAATTGGACATACCCCATATAAGACCAAGTTGTATCTACAAACAAAGAAGAAAGGCAACTAGTTAGTGGCGAATAGTAACATGACAGGTTTTTTTCAATGGTTCTAGAACAAGATTCTAATTCAGAAGAACACGAACGACTTAAAGACCTAGTTCTTGAAGGAGCGCGTTTACTACGCGAGGGTATTCCTGAAGATGTCGTTCTCGCTGAGCTGCAACGCGGAGTAATTCACCCTAAATCTGCAAAGTTACTGCTTAATAAAGCTAAGTATGTAGCAAACAACAGGTCTCTTGAGATTTTGCCAGAAGAGTTAGAAGAAAGTTTAGACTTCCATAAAGTAATTCGTAAATGGGAAGAGGGGTGCCGCCCCTTAGAAAAATGTATTTTAGGATCGTTCGAAAACGATGGGTTCTTAAAGAACCTAATTCAAATCAGGGAAGGTCTTAGCCTACATGATAAAGAGCGTGAAGAAAAACTTGTTAAGGCCGGTTTGCCAACTGAGGTTGTGATTAGAAAATTTCCTGCCAATTTGACTGATGCACCCCAACTTACATTGCCTGAAAAATTGGGTATAAAACAGGTGGCAATGACTACGTATCTAGGTCTCATGGAAGGCCAGAGTAAAGAAGAGGTAGCTATTAGGCTAGCCTATGTTCTAGATCTGGAACTAGATGCAACATATCGTTTAGTTAAATACATTTCTCTGCATACAAAACCCGAATTACGTAAAATTGAGAAACCTAAAAATAAAGGGGCGGCAATTATGATGTTCGCTCTAGCTGTTCCTTTTTCGATTGCCATGCTTATCAAGTCTGTCGCAAAGACAATACCCATTGAAGCTATAGGTGTGTTAGCAGCGGTAGTTGCTCTATTATCTTTTCCTTTGTTTAGACGTTATATTGGGGAAAAAACAATCGAATACCGTCGGGAGAATGCGCCTGATGGCCTCATTTCACTCGCTCACGATGAAAGGGCTCCGATTCTCTACCTTCGCTCCCACATCGTAGATGGCGCTGGGAAAGATCCTAATGGCTACATATCTCACTTTCTCAATTCTACAGATATGAAGACTACCGAGGAAAAGCTCAGTCAGGTGTTCGATGTAGAAGGCCCCTTGATTGCTCTGGAAGGCCCTAGCGAAGGTCTACCTAATCTCGGTGCGAGCCGTGTTCGAATTGAGGATGTAGAAAAACTCAAATGGCAGGAGCTGGTTCTAGGTCTCATAGCTCGGGCGGCACTTGTGGTGGTGCGCTTTCGTCCCACGCAAGGTGCGCGCTGGGAAGTTGAGCAATTACTGCGTCTTTGCCCTCCGCATCAACTCGTATTCATCTTGACAAGTCCGGAAGACACTGCAGAAGAACGTGAGACATCATGGCGTGAACTTCATATGCTCCTCGAAACACATGTTAGAACTGGTTTACCCACAACGTTGGGAAAAGATGACTACTGTCTAGGTTTCAACACGGAATTTCAGCCGCGGATATTCAGCGGGAAAAGCACTTTTTTTGGAAAACAATCGGCCTTTTTGGATGCTGTCGTGGAGGCTTCAGCTTTTAGTAATCCATTATTCGACAAGCACAAGGCAAAAATGCAAGCAGCAAGTATTTTTTAATAATTAAAGGAGAAAAATTATGCACCCCTACTGGACTCCATTCTTCTATATCAAGTTTGGCCTCGCATTTTATGGTGGTTTTTATTTTGGTTCTGAATCTATTCCAATGGGTATAGGTGTTTTCATTGGTGCAATTGTTGGGGTGACCATCATTGCAAACATACTTTATCCTGTATTACGGGCAATTGTGCCAGAGTTGGTCGCGAAGTGGGAACTAGCTGAGGCCAGAGCTATTCTAGGCAGCAATGAGCCAGATGATGTTGAAAATGCTCTGGATGAGATGGATTTTGAAGAATATGATAACCAAAATAAATAAGTGAAAACGCATAACACATATGAGCCCTTCTCCGGTCAATAGGCAATAGCATTCTTTTGGCTGCCTTAGCAGCCAATGCTCTTGAACAACAAAGCCGTCTACTTCGTTCTGTCATTTCCGCCATTAAGTCGTTGCTTACGGCAAACACATATAGAGGGTCGCTTACTGCGGTCTCACCGCTGCCTGCCACTTGTGTGACAGGGCCACTAGACATTCATCGGTTAACCCAGGCTGGCACTATTCAAAAAGAAGGCTAAACAATGGTTTTCCAGTTATCTTCAGGCTCAGGCTAGGTATAAGCAACTTTGTTGTTCGTTGTAATGCGCACCAATGGGGCGGCTAATCAAAGCAATCGGGCTTGGACAACATTTGGCACAGCAGACCATTCGGGTTTACTACCCACAGAGCTTAGTCAGCAACGTGCTCTTTCTCAGCACCAGTTAGGCCTTCAGCTTACCCCATTGTGCGACTTATTCGGGTAAGAACCGACGTTCATCAAACACGGTTTGGTTCCTCAACATAAAGTAAATGCATCGCCCAAGCTTGTGGGCGAGAGCAGACAGTGCTTTAGCTTTGCTCATCCGTTTTTGCAAACGAGTGAGGTATTTCTTGGCTTTTTCATTACCACGAAGGTAAAGCACGGCGGCTTCTGAGAACGCCCATTTCAGGTGGGCATTCCCGATTTTATTTCCACTGGTACCATATTGTTTTCCTGCTGATTCAGCTTTGCATTTAATCAAACGGGAATAAGAGGCGAAGTGCTGAACCGTTGGAAAGCGCTGGATATTGCCAATCTCATAGAGAATGGTCAGCGCCAGAATGCGGCCAATACCGGGGACCGTTTGTAGCAGTTGGTAATCGTGCGGGTTATGTTGTTTGGCGCTTTGTTCGATGAAGTGTTCAACGTTCGCCAGCTCTTTGCTGTAAAAGGCAATGACGTTCAAATCGATATCGAGGTTGCGGTTAATCGCAGGCTCATTGAAGCGGTTGCGGACTTCTTCTCTGGCATAGGGATAGCGAAGTTGGAGATTAGGTGCAGGGAGATTGTACTGGCTGAAGTTGTTGGACACATGCGCTTTTAAGTTAGCACCATGACGCACGATTTTGGTTCGGCGGCGGAGTAAGTCTCGGGTAGCGCGCATGACCTTCGGGTAAGCATAGGCCAATGGGAAATTCCCACCGCGAAGCAGCGAGGCTATTTTAAATGAATCGATGCGGTCGTTTTTGGTTTTGCCGCCGTGAATAGCCTTCATGTACAAGGCGTGACCCAGCACAAAATCAAAAGCATAATCGAGGCAAAGGTCACTGACCCAATACCAGCAATGCATGCATTCGACACCGACGACGATTTCATCTTGAAATGGCGCGAGTATTTCCAGTAAAGCATCAGGGTCAGCGCCAATCTTCTTATGAAGGATTTTATTGCCCGTTGCGTCGAGAATACAGACGTAAAGAATGCGCGCATGCAGATCGATGCCGCAGTAATAGTTATGCTGTTGGTTATAAAATCTCATTGAGTCTTCTCCGTTTTGGTTTTGTCGCCTTCCAGCTTAGCCCGAGGGTTAAGCTGGAGGAGAAGGCTCAATGAGTATCAAGCAAATCAACGCGGACGTTTACTCGTGGCGCATTTTTTCATGAAAACTCTGTGATTAAGGTGCTTCAATCAGTTTGGGCTAGTAAACGCCCGTTATTAGAACGTTAAATGCTCAGGGAAGATATGGTGGAAGACTTAGAATTGAAAGCCCCGGCTAGAGGCTTAGGTAAACAGTGTAAAGCGATACTCAGAACAGTGCCGGATTGGTTTGGTAGGGAGGACGCCTTGCTCTGTTATGCAAGGGAAATTGATGAGTTAGATACCTACACTGCGTGGTGCGAAAACAAATTGGTTGGGTTCTTCT
Source organism: Enterovibrio calviensis DSM 14347 (assembly GCF_000621165.1). Classification (GTDB taxonomy): domain Bacteria; phylum Pseudomonadota; class Gammaproteobacteria; order Enterobacterales; family Vibrionaceae; genus Enterovibrio; species Enterovibrio calviensis. The sequence continues at coordinate 10,319 of NZ_JHZA01000018.1, forward strand.
CGGTAAATTATCACAATGAGCATACAGCTGAGTTACATGTATTAGCCGTCAGCGCAGATTATCACCGAAAAGGAGTAGGTAGAGCTTTATATTTGGCTATAGAGTCAGATTTAAAAGCTGGGGCAGTTAAGTTTGTTCAAGTTAAAACTCTTGGTGAATCCGCGGGTGATACTAACTATGAAAAAACGAGACAGTTTTATATGGCACTAGGCTTCTACCCACTCGAAGAAATCACAGACTTCTGGGGCGAGGGTACCCCTTGTTTGTTCATGGTTAAGAGCATTTAACAAACAAACTGTTTAAGAGTGATTCGCAACGCGTGGCATTTTTACCATGCGTTGGTTTTAGTGTTTTAGGTGGTATGCGGGAGCTTCGGTATTGCGTTGCTCACACCTTAACAGGACTACATGGATCCCCCCGTTCGTCAAACATCCGCAAGACATTCTGAGATATGTTATGGACTGCCGCTCTACATTCGGCGTTGTCAGTTTGTCTTTAATTTCAGTGATTAAGTCAGTAAAATTCAGCTAAGTCTGTATCGTAGCAAACGTATGATGCAGGCGTTATGTATACCCAGGAAATATAAAATTGAAGTGGAGTTTCATTTGTTATTAATAGTTTTGGGCTGTGGGATTTTTATATTCATCGTTTCAGTGTCAGTGCCGTATCTAATGCCAGTGATTAATTACTTTTTTGATACCGGTATCGATATCCAACCTACGGAACATCATTTGACTTTAGTCGCTATGTGTATAGCTATTAGCGCTTTTTTAGTTGCTTTTGCTAACTTCAAGTTGAAGTCTGAAAGTGAAATTAAATTTATAGTATCTAAAGTTGAGGATCAAAACCCACAAAAAAAACGTTTACATCTGATCAATGAAAAAGATAGAAATGAGGTGATTCTTCATGTCTATTTGAGGTCCAAGGGTTCTGAAAGTATCTGTATATACTCAATGAAAGATAAGCCCTTAAACCTCCCGTCGTTCGGTTGTACTTCTTTTGATTTTGACGCGCTGAATGAAATTCGAAACCGTAACCATAATGCTGCTGCTAAAGTAACGATATTGCTCGGTTCAGGAAAAAAACTTGTCGCTTCTCCTGTTAAGGGGTGGTGGGATTGGGGTACTTACAGTGGTTGACCATATACATAGCAAACGACTATGGCGTCAATAATTGATTTTAGCGTCGTCTTTATTCCACACTACGCCGTCTCTGAGCATAGAGTTTAAGATAACAACCATCTTTCTCATACAGTAATGATGGCGACTTTCTTGGGCTTCCAGCTTCCACCAAGCGTGTGTAAGTTGCCTTGAAATCGGATTACATTTCATTTCTACATCAACGCCATATAAAGGACAGTTCTCACTTGTGCGCGTCCTCCTTGGATGACACGTTTACCTTTATTGCGGCTCTTTCATTCGCCATAGGAGCAACAACGATGAGGGTAGCTGCCTGCTTAATGGCATGCTTTGCGGTGGTTATGACGTCAAGGGATCGACCGAGTTTAGTCAGCGTAAGATAAGCCCCGTCGATTGAGGATTGAGTCGCAAGCATCAGAGAGTGAGCCCGTTTTTATGAATACTGGGACACTGATTTTGTAGAGTATATTGTAGTATTTGAATATTGCGTATCGTTCTTTCCTTTTGGGTGGAACGTTGTTTTCGCGCAGTTCATTAGAACAAGGGTAGGGTGCATGTCTTTCTCATTGTTAAAAAAGGATGTTGAGGAGAGAGCTATCGCTAGGCGTTGGCTACAACGAGGGGTATGGATAGAAAAGAGCCACGATTGGGAGATTTGTCTGATGCACTTGTGGAGCATGCTGATATGCCACAAGAGTATTTACCAGAGGATCCTAATTTTTTGCCAGCGCCGCTACGCGCTCGTTTTTTTGCGCAAATGGCAGATTCTTTAATCAGTGTGCTTATTTTTATCAGTGTGTTTTACATACTCAGTGAAGCTAAATTTGAACCCGAAAACGTGCGCATATATTCACTTTTATTTTCAGTGTCTTACTATCTTTTATGTGACTCGTTACCAAGGGGGAAGAGTATCGGAAAGTGGTTTTTTAAAATTTCGGTGATTAATAAGCGGACAGGTGCATATTGTTCATTCATTCAGTCATTTTTTAGAAACCTTCTTTGCCTTACTCTCGGAATCATAGATTCAGCGTTTATTCTAGGTAAGAAAAGAAGACGTTTAGGAGATTTATTGGCTAGAACAATTGTCATAAAAGATCGAAAATAAGGGTTTCAACCTGTATGCAAAACGTAGGACTTATCGTGATGCAATCGGCTTTTTTGATTTAGATGGTATGTTTTGGTTGAGAGTCAGTTTTGTGCCCATCAAGTTGACGTTAAGTAAAAGAAGAGAGACATGATCCCAGTAGCCGTTCTTATCCATGTTCCCGATGTCACTGAGGGGCTCACTTGGTATCAAAAAGCGTTTCCTGAAGCTACTCCTGTCTACTATCCAGAATCCGACTTTACGGTACTTGAACTAAGCGGTTTTTGTTTGGAAATAGTGCAGGCTGATGAGAAAGTAACCGCTGGGAAAAAAGGAACCGTTGTTTACTGGTTAGTCGAATGCCTGAGTGATCGACTCGCTCACTTTGAGCAACTCGGCGCAACGTTGTATCGTGGCCCTATGAAAATAGAACACGGGCTAACGATGTGTCAGCTAGAAGATCCTTTTGGTAACTTAATTGGCTTACGTGGACAAGTAATTTAGATTCAGGGAAAGAAGAGGTACCTAACATGGAAAGACTGTTTATTTACGGGACATTGGCACCAGGAAGGCCAAATCATGGTGTTGTCGCTGATATTCCGGGCGACTGGGTAGCTGCATCCATGAAGGGGCATTTGGTGAATGAAGGCTGGGGATCAGAACTTGGTTGTCCTGGTATTGTGCCGTCAAATGAAGGCGAGAAAGTGGAAGGTTTTCTTTTTTCTTCAAGCCACTTATCGCAACATTGGGCAAGGCTAGATGATTACGAAGGGACGGGTTACAAGCGAGTTCCTGTGTTGGTTAGCACTGAAAGCGGACAAAATGTTGAAGCTTATGTTTACGCACTCAACCAAGTAGAGAAAAGCGGCCTTTAAATAGCGCCGACACAAGGCGATATCCAAGGCGCTATCTCTCAGTTCCCTTCCTGCTGTGATTCTTGAAGTGGGTCGGGGCTGTCATCTAAAACTGTGACGTGTCAGTTTCTTATCACAATCCCTCAAACCACTTTAGTGTCCCTTTCAACAATTAACCGCTAAGACAAGTGTGGCCCGATCATGCTTGCCGACAAGTACAAGCCAAAACCAAAAATGATATGGGTTATTACGCTGCGAAATCTTGCTACTGATGGTTTAGGCGTTTTTGATGCGGCTATCCCTAACCCCATGGCGGGTTGCATGACAAAAAAGGGGAGTCCTACAGTGAGGGCGCCAAAGCAGATGGCAGGAAAGACACTCGGCGTGGTTATCCAACTATTGTCTAGTACCATTATGAGTGTGGCGGCGAATATCACGCCCGTTAAATAATGTAGTGTCCAACCAATCAATAATTCTGCTCTGACGGGCTTCGCCTTAGATATATTCTCGTGTCGAAAGGTTCCTTTTCCCATATGTACTGCCCAACGCCCCACCAATCCATAATTTAGTGGCATTATTCCCAAGAATTTGCGAAGTGTCAGTGCCCAAATATCCATTACCAATGTGGCTCCAACACCGATGACTACGCTGGTAACGATAAAATTGAGTGTCTCGCTGTTCATGTTCCATTATCCTTTTTTGTCGTTAAATAACGTTGTATTTCTTTTTCCATCAACGAGTTCTGGCGTTGCGTTTGTTGATGTGTCAGTTTATTCATCATGCCACTTCAAGTTGACTTTAGGTCAAGGGACAAAATGAAAAAACACACAATGGATATTGGAGAAGTAGCGAAACAGTCTGGGCTTCCTGCCTCAACCTTGCGCTATTACGAAGAGAAAGGATTGATACAATCCATTGGTCGTCATGGATTACGGCGTATATTTGAAACCAAAGTATTGAAGCAACTTTCTTTGATTTCTTTGGGACGTTTGGCGGGCTTTTCTCTAGAGGAAATCCATGAGATGTTTTCAAACCGTGATGGTTTGACAATAGACAGACAGCGACTTTTAGATAAAGCAAAGGAACTAGATCAAACAATTCTGCAGATTACGGCGGTGCGCGATGGTCTTCGTCATGCCGCTCATTGCCCAGAGCCAAATCACCTAGAGTGCCCAAAGTTTAATGAAATGCTGCAGGTCGCAAATCGAAAGGTGAGAAAGGAAAATAAAAAATCACGGCCGACTTGATAGCCCTCTAATAACTATTGATTCGACTGTGCGCTTCTTACTGTACGTTTCTGGGTGCTTTTGCTAACTTAGTCAATTAGTTACTGCGTAAAAAAGACGTTATTCATAGTGTGTTTTGACGCATCTAAATGGGTTGGTTGGAATGCAGGAAAGGCGCTGCAGATAGGGGTGGTTATGACAAATTCAGTGTTTAGAAAAGACGGTACTGCTCAGGGCGTAGCCAAGCAGCGTTTAATGGAAACACTTGCTAAACCTGTGCAACGCATCATTGATGATCCTTATGCTGATCGGTTTGTGGTTGGGGCTGGCTTAATCAAGCTGATGGGGCATAAATTGAGTGTTTGGGTGACCCAACAGTTTTCCCCCGGTTTTCATGAGCATTTGATTGCGCGTACGCGTTTTATTGATGATTTGGTAAGAAGTAGCGCAGTTGATGGGATAGAACAATACGTTATTTTAGGCGCTGGCTATGATTTGCGAGCGCATCGGCTAGATCTCCCTCCTGCGATGAAAATTTTTGAAGTGGACCAAGCCGAGGTTCAGGAAAGAAAGCGCACGAAGTTGCCCAAAGAAATACCTAACTCAGATAATGTCACCTACGTGAGTGTTGATTTCAATCGCCAGTCGATATCTGAACGATTGCTCGCTGCTGGCTTTGATCAAACCAAGTCCACGATTTTCACGCTCGAAGGTGTCTCTCAATACATCACGAAAGAAGCCGTGGCTGAAACAGTCAAAGACATGGCAGCGTTAACGCCTGAAGTCAGTTCAATGTTTTTTATCTCCTACGTTGATGAGCGTCTTAATGACGACCCTAAAGCATGCTTTGGTCAGGGATATCCCAATGCGGTGAAGCGAGCCGAAACCATAAAGCGCTTATCTGCCAAAGTGGGAGAGCCTTGGATATCCTTCTATACGGCGGAAGAAATGGAAACGCTGCTTAATCAAAGTGGTTTTCTATTGAAAGAGAATCAATCACTGGCAGATCTCAACGATGTCTATTTTGCGCCAGTCGGAAGAGCGCTGCGTGAAGATCAGATTTTCAACCTAGAAAAGTTCGTGATTGCAAAGTCTTAGTGCATTGATATTCGACTCAATACCACCGTGTTACTGCGAAGAAATATTATGAACGTCACTTTTGTCGATATCTCGCCGCCAATTCGCTAGATTGAATAGAGCTATCAATGCAGGGACGGGTTATGAACAAAGAAATCGTACTTTTTGATATCAATGAAACCGTACTTAATCTGAATTCACTGAAGCCAGCGTTTAGTGAGGCATTTGGCAGTGATGAAGCGCTGCCGCGATGGTTTTCCACCTTGCTGCATGCTTCTACTGTGTGTATCTCCACTAAGGTTCAAACCCAGTTTGCAGAACTGGCCGGTGTGGCACTGGATTCCATGTCCGCCAAATACCATGTTGAACTCACTGATACCCAGCGCACTGCGTTGCTGGTAGCGTTCGCGAATCTAAAACCGCATTCAGATATTAGAGGCGCTTTAGAGACCTTGCGCTCACACGGATTTAAAACCGTGGCATTTTCAAACTCTTCACTGAACCTCATTTCCGCCCAAATGAGAAACTCAGGGTTAGACCAAGTTTTTGATGAAATCATCTCGGTTGAAGAAACGGGCAGTTTCAAGCCCGACCCGAGGGTGTACGAGTTTGCTGCTCGTACTCTTGGCGTTTCAGTTGGCGACCTTCGGCTTGTTGCAACACATGATTGGGATACCCACGGCGCATTGTCCGCTGGTCTGAAAGCCGCGTATATCGATCGTTCTGGCGTTCCATATCATCCGCTCTATTTAAAACCAGATATTCAATCCGCCACTATGGATGGCATTGTTGAACAAATTATTGCCATTTATTCATCGTCTTAAGTCCGTTATCATCAAATCATAATGCAGGGATATTTGAAGGGAATATGGAGATTAAAGCAGTAAACCTTAGTGATGTGGCGGCGGTGCAGACCTTGATCGCGACGGTGTCAGAGCATGACGTATTGCCGTTGTTCAATGCGCAAGGAAGAGAAGAATACAAGACTCGTGTACTGCCAGATATTCAAACGACCTTTGATGAAAGCCAGTTTACGACGATAAAAGCTGATCATGATGGGGAAGTGGTGGGCTTTGCCGCGCTTCGAGATGGCAACTACGTTACGCACCTGTTTGTGTCTAAATCCTGCCAAGGGACTGGGCTAGGAAGAAAGCTGCTCACTTCGTTGTTGAATTCGACGACTGAAAAGGAAATTCGTTTACGTTCGTCGGTTAATGCCGTGCAGTTTTATGAGCATGTCGGTTTTGAAACCGCAGGAGATGAAGCATCGTTTAACGGGATACGTTTTGTGCCCATGACATTGGTTCGCCCTTAACGGACATTCACGTATCGCCATCACTGTGGGTGCTGCCGTTTTGCACTTTGTTGCTTACAGAGTGCTTGCAACGATTTATAACGCAGTATCTTGAGCGCGAAAGGCATATTGTCTACAATGTCGCACTTTTACATTTACAGGTCATGACCATGAACGACACTACTTCGCTTCCAGCTTTGCCGGATCGCCTATCAGGCAACCCACGCAGCCCACACCATGTTGCTGAGTGTTTCGAGCACAACATTGGTATTCGCTTTAACGGCAAAGAGCGTTTCGATGTCGAAGAATATTGCATCAGCGAAGGTTGGGTGAAAATTCCTTCTCCGAAAGCACTAGATCGTCGCGGTCAACCGCTTTTGATCACACTAAAAGGCACGGTTGAAGCTTACTACAGCTAATCCCGACCGACCCTTTGTAAAAAGGGAACCTTTTGAAAAGAGAGCCTAATGCATTTAGGCTCTCTTTTTTTATGCCTGTTTTATGCTTTATCGACAAACATATGGTTCGCCTTAGTCACACCTCGATCGTAGGTGCAGAAGGTATCTGTGGCAGCTTCAGTTTTGCTATGGATTTTGATGTTGGTAATCACCTCAAGCGCACCCGCGTCGTAACACGCTTGCTGGGCGGCTTTTACGATATCAAGCAATTGATTTAGCTCGCCGCGCATCGTGGTTTCCATTGCGCCAACTTGGTAAGGCACATTAGCGGCTTTCACCACCTCTATAGCCTTATCGACCACTTCAAAATTATTGCCTTCTTTAAGTCGTGGAATGACTTGGAATGCGACATAGACATCTTTGACTTGGGGGTTATTTACTGACATGAAAAAGCGTTCTCTAATAGGGAAGATCTCGCGCATGTTATCAGTTTTTGGTGTTTGTGCTAGCAGTGAATAATGCTCTGTTTTACTTGGTTCAATTGCTATTTTACTGGCGTGTTAAACCGCGCCTTACTTCGCATGAGAGAGTGCTTTTTTGATTCATGTTCTGGTGGCTTAGCCTTGAAAGTTTCTTTCGGTAAATCTGCTTCTGTATTCCGAGAAATGGGCGGATAATGTCGTATTCGCAGTGTGCGTTTTGAGGTGTTAAATGAAGATTGTGGCTTATATGGCGCAGAGTCTGGATGGTTTTATTGCTGGTGTGAACGGTGAGCTGGACTGGCTTGAAGTGATTGAAAACCCTGAAGGCAGTGATTTTGGTTTCGCTGAATTTATGTCTTCGGTTGATGCACTGCTGATGGGGCGAAATACCTTTGAAAAAGTGTTGTCGTTCGGTATGTGGCCTTATGATAAGCCCGTGTATGTGGCGAGTAACGCCTTGACGGAAGTGCCGAATGAGCTGGCTGGAAAAGCACATATTATTTCTGGCGAACTACCAAGCATGTTATCTGAGTTGCAAAAGCAAGGTATCAATACTGTTTACTTGGATGGCGGTAAGCTGTTTCAAAGCGCACTGAGTTCTGGTGTATTGAATGAAATGACGGTCACAACGGTGCCTGTTGTGCTTGGGCAAGGGATCTCGTTATTTGGTGATTTAGAAAACCAAGTACAGTTGAAATTCGAAAGCTCAGAAGTGTTGTTGAATCAGCTGGTGAAAACCAAGTATCGCGTTGTGACTCAGCAAGGGTAGATAACGATTTATCCTAGCTCCCCCCAACAACGCATAGAAAGGGGCGTTTTGCCCCTTTTAACATCATCCTGCCCCTTTTAAAATCATCCTAGATGCTTTTCCAATCCCATCTGATTTCTGTTCAGGGTGACTGTTTGATACGCCTGAATGATATGTCCGCCCGTGGCAGCATTGCTTTGTTGAATTCGCGAATAGTGCGCCAAGGATTTGGTGAGGTACTTTTGGGCAACATGGGATTGAACATCGCAGTTTGTATGCCACATTTTGTCACCAACAGGGCTTATTGGAGCCAGTTCATTTGCGCGGTTTGATACCAGCAATATTTCATAGAAACGTTGGTTGTCTTCGACTAAGGCTTCGTCTTTTAGGCTAAATGACATATCAATCAGCTTTTCACGCAATGCAAACTGGTGATGAACAGGACACAGCAGGAAATCAATTTCCATGTCCGGATGTGAGCGATGAATAGCGCTAATGAACTCGTTCATCAGATCTCCACCGACGCCGGCGATAATCACTAAGTGCGTTCCCTTATAATCGGCCAGCGGTAACGTGGCGACGTCAATGCAATGGGTTTGCCATTGAGACGGGATGTGCGAATAGAGTCGATTCAAGTGCGTATTTAGCGTCGCCATGAGATTTGGCACTATATCGACGAAGTGAACCTTGTCAGCAGCATCTCGTTTCAACAAAGCCGCACCAAGAAAACCGTGGTCACAGCAGCAATCCCATATGTGGGTGTAACGCGACGTCACCATCTGTTCGATGTGCTTCAATCTATTGCTGAGTTTCAAGAAGATAGCCTACGGGATGTAAAAAGGGCGCGCATTGTAAGGCTTTTCTCATTTTTAGCGAAGTAGGTTTGAAGTGATTTGGTGTGAAAAAAGGCGACGGTGGCGTCAATCAAATATTGCATCACTATTTAGAAGGATTTCACTGCTTTTTGAAGTATTATGCGGCAATTGAGTTAACCGTAGATGTCTATGACTATCCCCGTTAAAAATGTCACGCCAGAAGTATTATGCTCTAACTGCCGAGCATGTTGTTGTCGATTGGAAGTGATGATCATCTCGGACACGGGTGTCCCTGAAGAGCATATTGCTTACGACCAATGGGGCGGAGAGACCATGTTACGTTTAGACGATGGCTGGTGTTCTGCGTTAGATCGCGAGACATTCATGTGTACGATTTATGAAAACCGACCGTGGATTTGCCGAGAGTTCGAAATGGGTTCTTGGGAATGCAAAGACGAAAGGAAAGGGCTGTAAGCCTAATTTCCTTCTGCTAGTTAGACGGGCGTGTCAGCCGCCGCAGCTTGCGATTAGCAAAAAAAATGGGCAGTTTATCTGCCCATTTTTGTGTCTGAATTTTGCGGTGGTTTGGTATTATACCAATCGTAGTAAATATCTGCTCATCCTAGCTTGTTAAAATACGCGATAACTGCGTTGGAAAATTTGGTTGTAGAATAACTACTTATCGAAATTTTCCGCCTTGTTCTCGAGCATTTTTCCTACGCTATTTCTGATCACCTACCTATTGTGATTGGTATTAACCAAATAACTCCTGCATCACCAATTTAGGTGTGCGGTCAACCTTAAACAAGCCCCAGTGTTTTTCTGGTTCTTGTGGGTGGGAGTCACCTTTCCATGGCTCATCAAACGCTTCGAACACAAACGTGAGGATCTTCTCTTCACGTGTCCAGTTCAACAATTGCTCGTAGTAAGCCGCTTGCAACTCTTCTGATGCGTTCCACTCGTCAATACCACGGCCATTTGATGCGGTAGCCCAGCCTGCTTCCGTGATGATAACAGGCTTGCCTGGGTAGCGATTAGCGACAGCAAAGTAATTCTGCTTTGTGTATTCCAACGCATCATCAATGGTTTTGTATTCCCAAACCGGATAGGTGTGAAGAGAAATAAAGTCTAGCTCTGCCACCAAATCATCGAGCTTGTACGTCCAAGGTACATAGTTTTCACAGAAGGTCACTGGCTGAGAAATCGCAGATTTAACACGCTTAACGTGTTCAACTAACTTCTCTACAGAGATCAGGTGATCGGTCCATTCAACACTGGCTTCGTTGCCGACAGAGACATATCCAACAGTGTCAGGGTAGGCATTTGCTAGGTCGATCAATCGTTCGATTTCTTGCTCGTTGGCTTTGCGATTTTCTGCCAGCGTTTCTTCACTAAATTGTGCGCCCCAAGGACAATCAGGGTTATTCATCTCAGCGCCAACATCCGCACCCAGCATGACTTTGAAATCCAGACCTTCGTTTGTTATTACGTCCAATACTAAACGTGCATGCGTGCTGCAATCGTATAGGCGTAGGGCTGACCAGTTTTGAGAGAGGATCAGTAGATCTTCTTTCACTTGGTTGTAAGACGGGTAGATCCCTTCACGAGGGTTTTGACCTTCTCGATACCCTGAGTAACAAATAGCGTTTCTGTATTCCATAGCGATATACCTTGTTTCCTTTTTTCCAGATAATAGAAAAAGACGGTTAGAGAATGCGAAGATTAAGCGTTGTACTTAAAGTTGCCGTCTTTGTCCCAAAGTCCCCAATAAGCGCCTACGGCGCCTTCATCTTCTACTTTCCAAGCTTCATCGAACGAAGAAAAATAGAAGACTTCGATGTTGTCTTCCTCTGCCCATGCATAGGTATCAACAAAATATTTCAGTGCGTTAATCTCTGAAGGCTCAGCACCACGTTCAGCAACGCCCTGATTTGGCCAACCGGTTTCAGATACGATCACCCGTTTGCCTTTACCGACATTCATTACACGGCGATACATCTCTTTCATGTATGGCACCGCGAAGTCTTGCGGGCAGCCTTCCCAAAACGGGTAGCAGTTGGTGAGCAATACTTGGCATGCATCCGTCACGCGTGGGTGGTTCTCAAATAAGAAATACGCATCCACATACCCAACTTCAACATTCGGTAGGGCAGCTTTGGCGCGATCAATGTAGTCGATTAAGTCGTCTTCAGATAAGTCACCACGCAATAGCACTTCGTTGCCAATGGCCAAGATATCGACATGGCCTGCTTTGGCGACTTCGATAGCGTTGTTGAATTCGATTTCATTCTTTTCTTTGTCATGATCAATCCAAACACCAACCATGGTTTTTAATCCATATTCTTTGGCGATTCTTGGAATGTTCTCGTGACCTTCTGTGCAGGAAAACGAACGTACCCAATTCACGTGAGGGACGATGATTTGCAATCTTTCGTGAATTTGCGCCTCGCTAATTTCAGAGCCAGGTCCTTGTCCATCAACATAAGGACTGAACGAAATACCGTGAATCTTGTTATCCACGATTTGGCGCGTTTTCATTTTCAACTCAGTTAACCCGTCACCGTTTTGCTGGTACAGGTAGGCCATTTTGCTCGACACTGTCTAACTCCCTTTGGATAGCTGCTATCCTAACGTCAATGTCACATTACTAATCAGTGACTTATGATTTTATGGTTGCGATTTTCGTCTCGTTAGTTATCCAACGTGTTGCATTCAAACTACAAAAGAAAGCGCTTTCTTTTTGATTTTTGCCACAAGAGACGCATAACACAACCAAGAATATTGCGAAGGTAAACATGGATCACACTTGTCGTTTTTTGCGCTATTCCACTAGCGCATAGGTGTGTTGATTCTTATTGCGGAGTAACTTTGTCTATAAAACAAACAGTTGAGGTGGCTTATCAGAGAGTTAGGGAAGGGGTGAAAATCGAGCATGATACGTTCACCCGTTATTGAATATTTTGCACAGAAATTTATGGGAATTGATGATCTATCTATACATCGTAAGAAACGGCAAAAAATGCAAGAGCTTGGGCATAGACCGTAAGCAGAATGGAAGTGGTTAATGCCGAGCAGAGATGGAAGATGTGAGCGATTTTGTCGTCGTCTAGGCAAACAAAAACGGGCACATTGATGTGCCCGTTTTTATGGGGTTACCGTTTAAACGGTGAACTTATGAACCAGTTCGTTTTGACTCACAGCTTGTTTATCAAGTCTCTCACTGGCGCCAGCAACATTCTGCATGGCGCTGTAGCTGTTATCGGCAATAAAGCTGATGTGTTCAACATTGCGCGCGATATCGGCTGACGTGGTGCGCTGCTCTGTTGCGGCTTGGGCAATTTGGCTGCTCATGTCGCTGATCATCATGATGATGGCTTCAATTTCTTCCATCGCAGAGTTGGCATCAGACGCTTGCGTCACGCTGTTACCCATCTCTGTCACGCATTCTTGCATCACTGACACGGCATCTTTTGATTGTGTCTGCAGCTTGCTGATCATCTCTTCAATTTCAGAGGTGGAATCAGATGTGCGTTTCGCCAACACGCGCACTTCGTCCGCGACCACGGCAAACCCTCGGCCTTGGTCACCCGCACGTGCTGCTTCAATCGCTGCGTTAAGCGCCAGCAAGTTAGTTTGGTCAGCAATGTTGCTGATCACGTCGAGAATGGTTTCGATGTTCGCGGTCATCTCTTGGAGAGACGATACCACGGAGACCGATTCATCAAGGCGACTTGAAAGCTGGTGGGTAGTGCTGATGCTGCGCGTCATGATCTCGCGACCTTTGGCTGCGGCATCACTCACTTCCATCACCTTGTCCATCGTTTGCTGTGCGCTGCTGGCGACATCTTGAACGGAGTGTTCCATTTGCGTCATGGCAGCCGCAACCGCCGTGGTTTGTTGGCGCTGCTCGTTGAGCTGCTCTTTGGCCGTTTGAGTGGTTGATTGGTTCTCAGCGGCAACCTGCGCTTGATCTTCTGCCGCATCGCGTAACTGTTTCAATATGCCTTGAAGGTTAGAGGCCAGCGTATTGATGTGATCAGCGAGTTGACCAAATTCGTTGTGTTCCTTCACCTCAATGCGCTGAGTCATGTCACCTTCGGTAATGGCTTCCAATACCGTCAACGTGCTACTCAATGGTTTGCGAACACTGCGTGCGATGTGCCAACCAATGAAGAAAGTAATGGCAAGAATTAAGGCACCAATAAAGATGGTCTGTTTTACGCCGTTTTGGAATGAGGTGTTAGCTTGTTCAATGGAGGCCATCATCACGCCATCTGCTTGTTGGCGGAATTGATCCAATATTGCCATCGCATTATCTACTTCAGCGGCGAGGTTGGCGATGTTGTCGTACAGCTCGCCGGTTGCGACCAAATAAGCGTAGTGCTGGTCAAGAACACCGCCTTCTCTAGACACATCATATGTAAAGGAGTCGAGGTCTTTCTGGAACTTCTCTTTTAGCTCAGGCAGCTGAGACGTGAGAGAGCGGAAAGAATAGTTCAGCTGTTTAATGCTACGTCTATTGCCTGAAATGGCTTTGGTAACGTCATTGAGGTCATTACTGGCGAGTGCATCGGAGGTGTGAGTTTCGGTTTCCTGTAGCTTTCTAAAGTAGGTTTTTGAAATGATTTTAAGCGTTGTGGAACCGTTATTGGCAACAAAGTCTTGCATGCCAAGGGCCAGTGCCGTGTTCATGCGTTGAAATTGACGGGCGGCTTTTACGCCACTATCTTTTGCCGTTTGTTGACGCTGGAAGTTACCCATTGCAATAGATGCTTCTTCGAAATAGCGCTTTTCAATCTCACGTAGGGCTTCAAGTTGCCCAACCAGTTCAGGTTGGTTGGAGGTGGCCTCATAAAGATTACCAAGGTTTACATCGAACTTTTGTCTTGCTGCTTCAAATTGCTCAAGCACTTCCTGACTCGCGGTTACCGTGCCGCTGGTTAGGTAGTCTTTGAAGATTTTGTCCGCAGCGAGCAAGCTCACACTGGCTTTATTGGACATGGATACTAGAGGTAGAGCCTCAGTGGTAACCACTTCCAGTTGTTCATGAATGTTTTGAGAGCTATTTATGTTTAGTGTGTTTGTTGCTACTAAACTGACTGCTAGCACTGCAAACCCAGCGTACATCCGACGTATAACAGAACTCTGTCGCTTCTTAGCCATTTGTTTTCCTCCCACTAGCCACGGGCTAATGTCTCCCAGAATTACGACCTAAATTGAGGCCGAAAAGTCGTTGCTACGGAAGGGGGACTTGCTGCAAACAAACCACCTACCGTTAATAAAAGTTAATTACTGACTTCTAACACATCGCTATTCTTATCATCCGCAAGTATTTCAAAAACTTTACGTTTAAATTTGGTTAGCTTTTCCAGTCTTTGAAGTGAGACGCAAAATTGTTGAGAAGATGATTAATAAGTAGCTAATCATTGATAAGTGCAGCCAGAGGTTGGCTGAAAAGTCGCCATGTTTTGTAACGAAACGTAAAGTTCGAGAAATCCTTTTGATTAGCACTGATAAAAACACTGTTCATTATTGCTCAATCTGTTGGTCTCTAGCATACTTAGACCTTCATGAAATCATTCATTTGGAGCTGCCCGTGGCTGAAGAAACTATTTTCAGTAAAATCATTCGTAAGGAAATTCCAGCAGACATCGTTTATCAGGACGATCTTGTTACTGCCTTTCGAGACATTAATCCTCGCGCGCCAAGCCATATGCTCATCATCCCCAATAAGCTGATCCCAACCGTTAATGATATCGAAGCTGAAGACGAAGCGACCATGGGTCGTATGTTTACGGTTGCTCGCAAACTGGCGGAAGAAGAAGGCATTGCAGACGACGGTTACCGTTTGATCATGAACTGCAATAACTATGGTGGCCAAGAGGTGTATCACATACACATGCACTTACTTGGTGGACGCCCGTTGGGCCCGATAACTGTCGGTTAATGAATCATTACTCCTCTAAAGCCCTCGCCATGACGCGTAGGGCTTTTAGTCAATGTCATCGAAAAAATATCGCGGTAGGCCTCATTAGCCTTGGCCTGATTGGCTGTGCCAATTTGTCCGTCCAAGGCTTGTTTAGCCATTATTCTGCGGCATTGAAGCCATCGCACCTGCTGGCAACTCAGGGGCAATATGAGCAAGCGTTAGATGCGTTGCCTGAATCTGTTGACGGTGACCTACTTGATGGCATGGAACGCGGACGATTAGCGCTACTTGCTGGCGATAACGTCGTGAGTAAAGAAGGTTTTGATCAAGCGGACGTTGCGGCGGTTGAGCAACAGAAGCAAGCTGTGATTCAAGTGTCTGAAGGGTTTAACCAAGCAGGCGCTTTGCTTTCTAACGACAACATATTGACCTATACGCCGCCAGATTATGAATTGGGATTTTTGCATCTGTACCTGATGTTAGGGTATTTGCAGGACGGCGATTTGACGGCGGCATTAGTCGAGTCTCGACGCGCGAATAGGGTGCAAGAAGAAGCCCGTAAGATTCGTGATGCGGAATTGCGAAATGCATCGAAGTCGGCAAAAACCAACGGGATTTCAGACAACGTTGGCGCGATACTGTCACGTTATCCTGACGCGGGTGATAAGCTAGGGGCGGTACAAAACGGATACCTGTTTTATCTATCGGCCTTGTTATATGAAGCCGAAGGCAACCTTAACGGTGCGTTCATTGATTACAGCCGAGCGCTGACGGTTGCTCCCGATAATCAATACATTGCTGATGCGACAATGAGAGTGGCGTTCAAGCAAGGTCGTCACAGTGAATTGGATTTACTTGAAAAGCGCTATGGCGACTATCGACGTCCGCTCAGAAGTCAATCTCAGCTTGTTGTAATTAACGAACAAGGTGTGGTGAATGCACGTCAAGATTGGCGCTTGCCGATTTGGCTGACAGATAGCGATGGCTATTTGGAAACCTACAGTTTGGCACTTCCGTATTACACTTTTTTTAGTGCTAAGCCTCAGCAATCTATCGGTATAGATGGCATGACGGTAACGCCGTCTGCGTTGGTGAATGTGAATGCAATGGCTCAACATGCACTTAGCGAAGCCATGCCAGCGATGAGTGTTCGTCAGATATTAAGGCTTGTGGCAAAAAACGAAATGCGTAAGTCTTTGTCTAAAAATGATGAAAGTGGTGTTGGAAATCTTGTGGCCAATATTTTCAACGTATTAACAGAACAACCGGATACACGCAGTTGGCAAACACTGCCCGAAAGTGCGGGTGTGTTCGCTGGCGTGTATTCTGGCAACCAACACGTTGTAACAGTGGATGGTCAATCCATTGATGTAACGTTGGAATCGGGAAAAACGACATTGTTATGGCTATCTCGACAGGGTGGTAACGTCGTGCACTGGCAAGGGATTTTAGGAGATATATGATGCGATCTGCACTTATTTTGCTAACGGCAACATTGTTTTTGGCGGGGTGTGCGAATAATACGTCCGGAATTAGCATTGATAGCAGTAATCAAAATGTTGTTTTGGGTAACGAGGTACTGGGCAAGTCTTTGGAGTTTGGCAATGCCAAAACCAGCGAGGTCAATGACCGTCTGCTCGCACAAGTGATGGTCACGAATAAAAGCAGTGATGAACAGAACCTTCAATACCGCTTTAATTGGTATGACGAGCAGGGACTGGAAGTTGATAGCGGCCGCTCTCCGTGGCGTCAGTTTACAATTTACGGTCAAGACTCTGTGACGCTTCAAGGCGTGGCACTGAACCCAGCAGCTAAGAACTTTCGAGTATCACTGCGCAACGTGCAGTAATACTTTGTTCATGAAACATGAATAGCAACCGAATATAGACAACTTGACGGGTGAGAAGAATGAATAAAAGCGTGATTGCGCTGATGGGTGTCGCACTCATCATGGGCGGGTGTTCACAGAAAGTGAGCTACGGCGATGCTCAGGAAGTAGAAACGACGACGATCGAGTTTGGCTCGACGGATCTTCAAAAAATAGCTGTCGAAATGACTGACAGCATGCTGACCTCAGGTTCAGTCGCGGCAATCACTCGTGACAGCCGACCAATTGTGTTTGTTGAGTCAATCAAGAACAAAACTGCAGAGCACATTGATACTGAATCAATCACTGATTCTATTAGCACGCGCATGCTGAACTCTGGCAAGTTCCGTTTCGTGGACATGACTCGTGTGGAAGCCGTTCGTGAGCAGTTGGATTTCCAAAACAACGATGCGTTAGTTAACCCAGGTACCGCTATTCAGTTCGGTAAAATGGTGGGTGCGCAGTACATGTTGTATGGCAACCTATCAAGCATCGACAAGCGCAGCGGCAGCGATGCTGACGTCTACTACAAAATGACGATGCGTTTGATGGATATTGAAACGGGCCTGATTGAATGGGCTGACGAGACTGAAATTCGTAAGAAAGAGTCTAAATCTCTGATTGGTTGGTAATACTGTTGCAGACCATAGCGCTTGATAAGGCCGCAGTCGTACAACGACTGCGGCCTCATTTTATTATTGAAGATGCACAATGGCTGGAAGGCGGTTTAAGCAACCGCTGTATGAAGCTGTTAGCCTCTGACGGACGTCAATTTGTGTGGCGGCCGAGCGGTCGGCCTACGCAAGTATTTGGCTTGAGCCGTCAAAATGAACATGATGCCTTGTTGATAGCGTCGGCGGCGGGTTTAACGTCGAAACCAGTTGCGCTATACCCTGAAGGCCTGCTCAATGAGTGGGTCAAAGGAGAGGTGGTTGAGACGATCTCTTTGTCGTCTCTGGCTAGCTTGCAAGCCAAGATTCATGCATTACCAGCGTTGGCAAATCGATTCGATCCTTTTGAGAAAGGTGCGCATTACTTCCGTTGTCTGTCTACGGAGTCATTGACTGAAGATGTCGTTGCTATCCATCAACATTTTCAACGCAATGCGTTCAAGAGTGGGTTGCCATTGACCACTAGTCATTACGATTTGGGTGTGTATAACCTTATCAGGCAACCTAACGATGAAGTGAAAATCATTGATTGGGAATATGCCGCTTTAGGCGACCCCGCGCTGGATTTGGTTATGACCTCTTTCGCAAATGACGTTGATCTTGAAACCTTGGTGGATCGGTACTGTCAAATACGACGTATACAGAATGTTGGTTTATGGCAGGCAACCTGCAAGCAATGGGTCCCCGTTGCGAATTACTTAGGCTTACTCTGGTTTTTGCTCGGGTTTGAACTCTACGGTCTTCTCATATACCAAGAACGCGCATTGCTGCTAAGCGAGACGTTGAACGCGCAACGGACATCATCGTGATTGAACAGTGTATATATCACGATGGTAATCTAGCGGTGGCTATGTAGCGCTTATTCATCGATAAAATTGTTATGAGTGAGGGAGCATTGATGAAACACCTTAGTTATTCGGTCAAAAACGTGGTTTTTGCTGCCCTCATTGCTTTGTCCCTCACTGCATGCACTAACCAATTTGCTTATAACACACTGCCTTTTTGGATTGACTACTATTTGTCTGACTATGTTGATATGACATCGTCTCAGCAAGCGCAACTGGACAAAGACTTAGAAGCTTTTCATGCTTGGCACAGGCAAGTTGAACTCCCTAAAATACAAACATTGCTCAATCAGCTTGAGCGAGACACTGCATCACCATTGTCCTATTCGAAAATAGGGGCCTACCACCAGCAAGTGAACGATACCATCCAAGCGTCACTTTTTGGTTTAACGCCGACTTTAGCCAATCTGATTCGGTCACTGAGTGACGAGCAAGTCGAGCAATGGGTTCGCACCCTCAAAGAAAACATCGATGAGCGAGTTCAAGAGGCAAATGAAGGATCACCTGACGATCAGGTAGAGCGTCGTCAAACGCGATTGGTCGAGCGAATGGAAGTCTGGGTGAACACGGTGAATGACAAACAGCAATTACAACTCTCTGAAATGGCAACATATCAGATTGAGATGCGCCCTGTTTTCTATGACATTCGTGATGGTTTGGTTGCAGAGTTAACAGCGATCCTCACTGAACGGAAAGCCCCCGATCTAGAGCAGCGCATTAATGCGTATTTCTCTCGACTTATCCGTTTTCAAAGTGACGCGCACCAAACTGATATGGCTATTTATCTCGCGCGACGATATGAATTACTCCAGCGATTAGATCGTCATCTTAGTGAAAAACAGCGTCGCGCGTTACGTGATAAATTGGCCTCTTACAGTGACGACATCAGCGGTGTGCTTTAGCGACGTATTTTATGCGACGTACTTCAGCGGCCAATGGTATTGATGATATGCCGCTCCCAAAGGACATGGTCGGCGAGAACATTGCAGGTGAGAGCATGGTCGTTGAGAACATAACCAATTCGCGTTGAATTTATTGACCCCTTCGAGGCTTTGTTCTTTAACCTTAAGTAAAGTGTGTGAATGCATGATAGATTGTGTTATCACCATGACACAGACTTAGAAGATAATGGCGTTAGCCAAACAAGTGTGAGAGGGAGTTTCAGTGATTATCTATCTTCATGGCTTTGATTCAACAAGCCCTGGCAACCACGAAAAGGTCATGCAACTTCAGTTTATCGATCCTGATGTTCGCTTCCTGAGTTACAGCACGCGTCATCCGAAACATGACATGCAACATCTACTCAAAGAAGTCAGCAAGCAAATTGAGATGTCAGATGACAAGCATCCTTTGATTTGCGGTGTTGGCCTCGGTGGTTACTGGTCAGAGCGTATCGGCTTTTTGAGTGGATTAAAGCAGGTTGTTTTTAACCCTAACTTGTTCCCACAAGAAAACATGGAAGGTCGCATAGACAGACCTGAAGAATATGCGGATATCGGCACTAAATGTGTAGAAGACTTCCGAGTCAAAAACACGGGTCGTTGCTTGGTCATTCTATCGAAAAATGATGAGGTGCTTGATAATTCGCGCTCAGAAGATGCATTGAGTGCGTTCTATGATGTGGTTTGGGATGAAACTCAAGGACACAAATTCAAGAGTATTTCCCATCACCTTCAAGCGATGAAGGCATTTAAAGAACAAGCGTAATTCTCATCCTACCCCACGATAAGGACACCTGCGTATAACGTGGCTGTCCTTTGTTGATTTTCCAGCGAGCACTTTCCCGATCACAACGGATAGATTGCGCATTTTCACGGCAATTGGCGGCGACTTTTAGATATAAAAATTGATTGAGATCAAGTGAGCTGTATAATAGAACCTACAAATTGGTCGTGACGTTAAGCGCAAAAAAACAAACTAAAAAGCGCAGATACACAAAAAATAATAGATACATCTGCGACTTCACATTACCGCTAGCGATCAAGTTTTACCTCATCACCTACACACGTTAGAACACACATATTTTGTCATCACGCATTTTCGGCTGCGGGGTGAAGCACATTTTTTCGTTTTAAATTCATGGTGAGGAAGTAATCGTGACCAAAATTATTGTAGTCGGTGGCGGTGCGGGTGGTTTGGAGTTAGCAACCAAACTAGGTCGCACGCTTGGACGTAAAGGACGCGCCCAAGTCACTCTTGTTGATCGCAAAGCGAGTCATCTTTGGAAGCCTTTGCTGCACGAAGTGGCAACAGGTTCATTGGATGAAGGTGTTGATGCCATCAGCTATCGTGCCCATGCTCGTAATCATTATTTTGATTTCCAACTGGGTAGCTTGGCCAATATCGATCGTGAGAACAAAACCATTCAGTTGGCCGCATTGCACGACGAAGAAGATGGCGAACTGTTAATGCCTGAGCGTGAACTGAGTTATGACGTTCTCGTTATGGCAATTGGCTCTACATCGAATGACTTCAATACCGAAGGCGTTCGTGATAACTGCATCTTCTTAGACAGCCCAGAGCAAGCGCGTCGTTTCCGTAACGACATGAACAATGAGTTCCTGAAACTGCATGCTAAATCGGGTAACGGCACGGTTGATATTGCGATTGTTGGTGCAGGCGCGACGGGTGTCGAACTGTCTGCAGAGTTGCATAACGCAATTAAAGAGCTTCAGAACTATGGTTTCCGCGACTTAGACAGTTCAAAGCTGAACGTGACGTTAGTTGAAGCGGGTGAGCGTATTCTCCCTGCGTTGCCTCCTCGTATCTCAGGTGCGGCACAGCAAGAATTGATTAAGTTGGGCGTGAATGTGCGTACCGCAACCATGGTCGTTAAAGCCGAAGAAGACGGCTTGGTGACTAAGGATGGCGATAAGATTAATGCGCAAATCATGGTGTGGGCAGCAGGTATCAAAGCCCCTGATTTCCTAAAAGACATCGCAGGTTTGGAAACTAACCGTATCAATCAGCTTGTGGTTAAACCAACGCTACAAACCACGCGTGATGACGATATCTTTGTGCTGGGCGATTGTGCAGCATGTGAGCAAGCGGATGGTTCGATGGTTCCACCTCGTGCTCAGTCTGCACACCAGATGGCGAGCCGCTGTTTCTCGAACATCGTTGCGAAACTGACTGATCGTGAGCTTAAAGCATATGTCTATAAAGACCATGGATCTTTGGTATCACTTAGCCGTTTCTCCACCGTGGGTAGCTTGATGGGTAACCTGACTCGCGGATCGATGATGGTTGAAGGTCGTTTGGCGCGTGTGGTGTATATTTCGTTGTACCGCATGCACCAAATTGCGCTTCACGGCGTGATTAAAACGGGCTTAATGATGCTTGTTAGCCGTATCAACCGCGTGTTGCGTCCATCGCTGAAACTTCATTGATGGAGTGGGTTGGCCGCAAGTAGGCTAGCCCGTTAACGCATAAAAAAGCTGCCATTGGCAGCTTTTTTTGATCTTGATGATTTTTTTGATCTTGATGAGTGGTGTTGTGGGATTGCTGGCGTCGTTTTAAAGCCCAAAATCTGATGGAATCAAGCTATACACTAAGCCTTCTTTGGCTTCACCATCATACATATATCGGTTTCTGGCTTTGCATTCAAAGCTTGCGCCTAATTTTTCCGCGATACGAATGCTGGCGAGATTGGCGGGATCCATAACAAGCTCAAGTCGGGTTAGCAGTAGGTGACTAAACGCCAGTGTTGCTGCCACTTCTGTTGTTTCAATCGCAAACCCTCGACCTTGGTGGCACGAGGCAATCCAATACCCCAAATTGGCGAGGTTAGCGACTTTGTCGATGCTAGAGATATACACACAGCCAACGAGCGCTCCGGTTTCTAAATCAAATGCGGCAAGCTCATAGCTTGTGCCTGTCAGCCACCCTTGACGGCTACGATTAATCCACGCTTCTGAATCTAAGTCATCAAACCCGTCATGACACCAATCTAACCACGGTGAAATGGTGTCAGAGGAGTCTCTGATAGCGTCGCGTAGCGCAATGGCATCTACGCGATTGAGTGCACGCAGGAGAAGGCGGTCTGTTTGAAATTCCAAATGAGCTTGCATGGGTTATTCGTTGTCTTTCTTTGTGATGTATTGATTGAGTATATCCAAACCTAATGCCATTCAGCGTGACGACACTCAAGCTTGAAAAAGTAACGCCCTCGAAAGAGGGCGTTTTGATATGCCAAAGCAACCTGACATTGAGCATCTTCCGGTTGCTTGTTTATACCGATTACTCGACGCGAGTAACTTGAATAATCAGCCCCATCAAAGGGTGGTCGAGATAGTGGATCTCGCCGCTGCGCATTCTGCGCTTTTGCTCAAAGGCATAAGGCTTCAAATATTTCTCCACCGCATAAGTGCGCTCAAGCTTTTGAAGACCCGCGAAGGTATCCGCCTCTGCGGGTAAGTTGGCTACCGAGCCATCCGCTGAAACAGTTTCAATGTCAGTGATGGGTTGGTTGCTCAGCGGTGCTGGCACTTCACTCACGTCTTGCAGCACTTTTCGCTCACCAGGCTCACGCAGCACGAGGTCGGTTTCAATAAACAAGTAATGCTGAACGTAAACGCGAATAAAACCATCTAGCTCATACATTGAGCCACTTTGCTTCTCATTGCTGTCATAAGCGTTATCAGCATTAAGGGCGATATTTTTTGGGGTGCCGTCCGTGTAGTAAGCGTCACCAAAGTTTTTGCCCGCCGTGAAGCGCAGTTTTGGCATGGCATTCTTGCTACCGTCATTTTGACGCCAAGCCGTATGCAATAACGGCTTGAAGCCCGCATGATTCGCCAATCTGTTGTATTCTGCGTTCAGCTGCCAATTACTTTTTGGCAGAACTTGAAGCCCTTTAGCTGATAAAGTCGCTGAGTCGAAAACAGAGACCGCATTTGACAAATTAATGTTCGGTTGGGTGTCCGGCCAGTTTTCCTGAACACTGTCAGGGTTCTGATTACGTTTAAATACAATCACTTCAACGTCAAACCAACGTTCTGCAAGTGAAGGCCAGCTAATGGTGCACAGAAGCAGGAAAATTAGCTTTTTCAAAGCATTACTCCGTTAATAGCATCTTGTCGCCAATGACTCAGGCGACCAATAGGTTGTCAGCAAATTGGGTCAGTAGTGTCTCAACGAACTCAACCCTTTCTCTGCGATCAGTCAGCGACTCCACAATTCGCAGTTTGGTTGGTCCATCGAAACGATATCGAGTTGGGTGCGATTGTAACAGACCCACCAAGAAGCCGGGATCAATTTGGGCGTTTTGGTTAAACTCGATCACACCCCCTCTGTCGTGAGCGTCGATCTTACGTACACCTAGTTTCGCTGCATCTAGTTTAATCTGTTGCACTTTGAGCAAATTCGATGCGGCATCAGGTAATAAACCAAATCGGTCAATCAGCTCGACCCTGATCTCTTCGATCTCATCTTGTGACTTGGTACCCGCAATACGTTTGTATAGCGACAGGCGAGTATTGATGTCTGGAATATAGCTATCAGGCAACAGCGCAGGTAGACGTAATTCCACATCGGTTTGCTGGTTGAGCAAGTCTTCTAATGATGGCTCTTTGCCTTCTTTCAGCGCTTCTACCGCTTGTTCAAGCATTTCCATGTAGAGCGTGAAACCCACAGAGTGGATTTGACCGCTCTGCTCTTCACCCAAGAGTTCACCCGCACCACGTATTTCTAGATCATGTGTGGCAAGTGTGAAACCAGCACCGAGATCTTCTAGTGATGAGATGGCCTCAAGTCGCTTCACTGCATCTTTCGTCATGCGTTTCGGGTGAGGAGTCAGCAGGTAAGCGTAAGCTTGGTGGTGTGAGCGTCCTACACGGCCACGCAACTGGTGAAGTTGAGCAAGGCCTAAGCGATCGGCTCTATTCATCAATATGGTATTGGCGGTTGGAACGTCGATGCCCGTTTCGATAATGGTGGTACACACCAGAACATTGAAGCGCTGGTGGTAGAAATCAGACATGATGCGCTCGAGTTCGCGCTCGCGCATTTGTCCGTGTGCGACGGTCACGCGGGCTTCTGGCACAAGCTCTGCCAATTCGTCTGCGGCTTTTTCAATACTGTCGACATCGTTGTGAAGGAAATAGACCTGACCACCACGCATGATTTCACGCAGCAGTGCTTCGCGGATCATGGCGTCTTCTCGCTCTCGCACGAAGGTCTTGATGGCTAATCGACGTGACGGTGGTGTGGCGATGATAGACAAATCGCGCATGCCACTCATGGCCATATTCAGGGTACGAGGAATAGGGGTAGCGGTCAGCGTTAGAATGTCGACATCCGCTCGCATCGCTTTCACTTTTTCTTTCTGTCGAACACCAAAGCGGTGTTCTTCATCAACAATCAGTAACCCCAGATCTTCAAACTTCACATCGCTTTGCAGCAGTTTGTGTGTACCAATGAGGATGTCGATTTTGCCTTCGGCGCAATCAGCGAGAATCGCTTTTTGCTCTTTGGCAGATTTGAATCGAGACAACACTTCAACGCGAACCGGTTGGTTGGCAAATCGGTCACGGAAGTTCTCAAAATGCTGCTGTGCCAGCAGTGTGGTTGGCACAAGCACGGCAACTTGTTTGTTGTTGTTTACTGATAGGAAAGTCGCTCGCATGGCGACTTCCGTTTTACCAAAGCCCACGTCACCACATACCAAGCGATCCATGGCAATTGGCTGACACATGTCAGACAGTACCGCATTGATGGCTTGAGATTGGTCTG
The DNA here is from genome assembly GCF_000621165.1 of Enterovibrio calviensis DSM 14347. Lineage (GTDB taxonomy): Bacteria > Pseudomonadota > Gammaproteobacteria > Enterobacterales > Vibrionaceae > Enterovibrio > Enterovibrio calviensis. Next base: position 35,480 of record NZ_JHZA01000018.1, read on the forward strand.
GGGTCTCTTCAAATGGGAAGCTTGAGCAGAAGTCCAAGTAGGCTTCTCGGTCATGCTTAAATGCAAAGCCAGGTTTGGTCGCTCGCTTGGCATACACATCAAGCAGTTCAGCAGCCACGTCTCTGACTTTTTCTGCGGCTTTCTTACGTGCTTTTTCCCATGCTTCGCCACCAAGACGGTGCAATGGGGCGGTTTCTTCTGCACCGCCACTGTATCGGCTGATCAAGTGCAGTGATGCGACTGGAACATACAACTTGGAACCTTGTTGATATTCCAGTGTGACGTATTCCGTTTCAATGCCGCCAGCTTCTAGCGTTTGAAGCCCAAGGTAGCGACCCACGCCATGTTCGAGGTGAACCACGGGTTGTCCGATCTGCAATTCTGCAAGATTTCGGATCATGGTATCGCTGTTAACGGCCGCTTTTTTGTCCCCGCGGCGGCGTTGCTGTATTACGCGCTCACCGAGCAAGTTGCTTTCACAAATCAGCGCAAAAGCAGGTTTCTCGCAAACGAAACCTCGCTCAGCTGGGCCAACCACCATGGCGAAAGGTGTTGGCGCGTTGAGCGCCTCTTCGAGGTTCGCACTCACGAAAGGACGAATCTTGATGCGAGCGAGAAGATCCAACATGGCTTCTCGGCGTCCTTCCGTTTCTACGGAAAACACCACTTTGCCTTTGAAGTCTTCTGTGAATTTGCGCAGCGAGCCTAGTGGCTCTTTAAGTTGTTGATTGACTGTGAGGCAAGGCAAATTCGTAATCGGTGCGTTTTGTCGTCCCGCTTTGTCTTCTGTTGAATCAATCTGAAGTTTGATTCGCGGATAGGCTTTAAACGCTGAAAACAACTCGTCAACGCTCTGCCAAATCTCTATGGGAGGAAGTAGGGGACGCAACGGATCGACGCGACGTTGGTCGAAGCGATACTCTGCATCGGTCAAAAACTGCTTAGCGGCAGATTCTAGATCCCCTTTGGCGAGTATAAGGGTGTCGCTTGGCAAATAATCAAACAGGGTTTCTGTGTGTTCAAAGAACAGTGGTTGCCAATACTCAATGCCCGCTGGCCATGTTTTCTTGCTGACTTGCTGATAGATGGACTCAGGTTCACGTCTTGCTTCAAATCGCTCGCGCCAACGGACGCGGAATTGCTCGACGGCTTCGTCATCGGTTGGGAACTCGTGCGCAGGTAGCAAATTGATATGGTCGAGTTCTTGGGTAGAACGCTGGTTTTCTGGGTCAAACTCTCGAATGGTATCCACTTCGTCATCGAAGAAATCAATGCGGAAAGGATGGTTTGAGCCCATAGGGAACAGATCAAGAATTGAACCACGACTTGCGTATTCACCGTGTTGGATAACTTGATCGACATGGCGATAGCCAGACAATTCGAGTTGATGACGTAGCTTTTCAAGTGATAACAGATCACCCTTTTTTACCATCAACGCATGCTGAACCAAGAAGGACTTCGGCATGACGCGTTGCAGCAATGTCGATACCGGAATGATCAGAATGCCAGCGGTTTGCTTTGAGAGCTGATAGAGCCTTGCAATACGGTCAGAGATGATATCTTGGTGCGGAGAGAAGTTGTCGTAAGGCAGTGTCTCCCAATCAGGGAAAACATGGCAAGGTTGCCCTGTAAACTGCTGTATTTCTGGCTGAAGCTTAAGCGCAGTTTGGTTGTCAGGGACAACTAGCAACATCAATCTTTGTTGCTTATCCGCAATATCGGCAATGGTTAGAGGCAGTGAAGCGCCAAGGAGATTGGCAATAACACGTGTGTCGCCAGCTTTAGTCGGCGAAGGCAAGGTAAATAAGGCGTTATCTTTCATGATTTGGGGCTTAGTTATCTCTTTCTAATGCACGTTGTCGGAGAAGCTTCTGCTGTTGATGAAGAGCAGCACGGATCAGCACATCTCTGTCTTCTTCTTGAAGGCGAGTGTATTTAATACCCACGGCAAACTTACCATTTTTTTCTTTGCATCCGTACACGGTACCGTAGCAGTAAATGGCTGAAGGAGGGTTCTCAAGAAAGAGTTTTAGGCGAAGATGCTGTCCCTTCTGGAATGCTTTCTTGGCGATAAATGTCAGGCTGCTGGCTCCGAACGTTTCGGTTTGAAATCGAAGGTTGGGATCATCTTGTTGGGACAACATAAATCCAAGGAGCAAGTTGATCTTTTCATTTTGAGCGGTAAGAAATTTGCTCAATGCATGACCCTGATCGTGATGCAACGTATGGATTTCTTTTTCGACGCTACCATCAATATCACTGCAGTCGCTAGCAATACGAAATGCAATGGGGATTTCACGGCCAAACGCGACGTCAGACGGGACATGCTCGCCATCACCTAATTCTTCAACGTTGATTTTTAGGTGCGCATGTACGGAAAAGTATTCGTCCTGACTCATTGTGTGTCCTAATGCGTTGTAATCTGTTGATTATACCCAAACTGACCCAAGATGCATGTTTCTGTGCTTAAGGCATTTGATTCTTTGCCTGTTTATGGAGATGTGCGTCAGTGAACCCGCGGGATTCACTAAAGCTACGAGATAGTTAGGTTCTTGGTTCTTGGTTCTTGGTTCTCTGTTCTCGGCTCACGGCTGCGCCCATGTATTTATGGGCATCCGTTGGGCATCGTCAGCGTGCGATTCCTGACGGCGATCTCTTGGAGTATTGTGTTAGCGCACGTCACAGTATCAGCGAATGAAAAAGCGGTGTTGTCAGAAGAATGGAACGATTTGCGTGAAAAAGCACCTAACCGCTGGTGGCGAGGCTGCGATTCATGGCAATCCGCTGACCTTAAAGGTATTCTTGCTTTTCACGATACCCACGCAATTTAAAGAGTTGATACGATCAAAAGCGATCATCTCACCCTAAGAGCTTGTGAAGCATTTTTGCTTTAGGGATATACACAAACAACAACGGACTACTGAGTGATGTTTTTCGTAGTCCAAATGACTCGTTGAGAATTCGATTTATGTATCACCCTTTATCGGTGTTTATTGGCTTACGTTATTTACGCGGACGATCAGGCGACAAATTTGGTCGGTTTGTATCTTATATGTCGACCGCTGGTATCACCATTGGTGTCATGGCACTCGTGACTGTGCTGTCGGTGATGAATGGTTTCGAAGGTCAGCTAAAACATCGTATCTTAGGTGTATTGCCGCAAGCGGTGATTTCGGGAGACGCAGAGCTTGCTCCCGATGTAAACACTATTGCTAACTGGGATAACGTAACAGGGACTGCACCGATCGTAAGCACTGATGCGGTAGTACAAAGTCCTATTTCCATTGCCGCTGGTCGTTTGCTAGGCGTTGAGCCTAATAGCACTGAGCCGATTCGCGAATTTATGGTGCGTGGCTCATTCGACATGCTAAAACCTGGTGCTTATCATTTAGTGCTAGGCAGGAAGATAGCGCGTGACTTGGATGTGTCCGTGGGCGATAAAGTTCGCGTGATGATAACCAGTGCGAGCCAATTTACCCCTGTTGGTCGTATTCCTTCTCAGCGCAATTTTACGGTTGCTGGAATCTATGACACTGCAACGGATGTTGATGGCCAACTTATGTATGCCAACCTCAATGACGTTGCACGATTAATGCGTCTTCCTCGTTCACAACCTGCAGACCTGCGACTCTTTCTTGACGATCCTTTTGATGTGCCAACCCTTAAGCAAATTGCTGAGGGTATGGGGTACGAATGGTCAGATTGGCGCGAGCTACGCGGTGAGCTTTTTCAAGCCGTGAAAATGGAAAAGAACATGATGGGGTTAATGTTGAGCCTGATCATTATGGTGGCTGCATTCAATATTATCTCTGCGCTTATTATGGTGGTCATGGAAAAACAAGCTGAAGTTGCCATATTGAAAACACAGGGCATGAGGCACAAAAGTATTGTGGCCTTGTTTGTTGTGCAGGGCGCAAGCAGCGGTGTCATTGGTGCGATGCTTGGCGGTTTGCTTGGCACTGCGCTGGCAATGAATATCAATGAAATTATGCATCTTTTCAATTTGAGTCTGCTTGGTAACGGCATTGCTTTGCCTGTTGTTGTTAAAACTGAGCAAGTTCTTTCTGTCGTCGTGGGCGCAATTGTGCTCAGCCTGCTTGCTACTTTGTTCCCATCATTTAAGGCGGCATCTGTTCGTCCTGCTGAGGCTCTTCGCTATGAGTAATACGCTACTTACCTGTTCTAATGTTGTGAAAACCTATCAAGAAGGCGAGCTAACAACGCACGTGTTGAAAGGTGTGTCCTTCTCTATCGATAAAGGTGAGCTGGTGGCAATAGTGGGTGCGTCTGGATCAGGAAAGAGCACCTTGCTGCACGTACTGGGCGCGCTGGATACGCTAACTGAAGGTTCGGTGAATTTTGATGGCAAAGACCTGATCAAAATGCGCGCATCCGATCAAGCAACCCTTCGAAACCGCAATATCGGATTCATTTACCAATTTCACCACCTTCTCGCCGATTTCACGGCACTGGAAAACGTGGCAATGCCTCTGATGATTGGCGGGGAAAAACCAGTAGAAGCCAAGCGTCGAGCATTGGAAATTTTAGATGCGGTGGGCATGTCTCATCGTGCGGAGCATCGTCCTTCAGAACTTTCTGGTGGTGAGCGCCAACGTGTTGCTATTGCTCGTGCAGTGGTGAATCGTCCAGCGCTGGTCTTGGCGGATGAACCTACAGGTAACCTCGATCATAAGACCGCGCTTGATATCTATGACCTGATGCGCGAACTCAACCGCGAGTTCAACACGGCATTTTTGGTGGTAACACACGATCAAGAACTGGCTGGCAAAATGGACCGACAACTGTCGATGTTGGACGGGCAGTTCGTGGAACAACAAGGTGAGGTTGTTTCAGCATGATCGAACCTTTAGCGCTGTTCATTGGGCGTCGATTTAGCAAAGCAAAAAGCCGCAATAAACTGGTTTCGTTTATTTCTGTTTCCTCAATGATTGGTATTTCAGTCGGCGTCATGGTGATTATTGTTGGTTTGTCTGCCATGAATGGTTTCGAGCGAGAACTTAATAATCGCGTATTGGCCGTGATCCCCCATGCTCAACTTGAAGGTGTGAATACGCCAGTTAGCGAATGGGAAGAAATGCAAGAGACAGCGGTCGCGAACCCCCGTGTGGTGGCGGGTGCGCCTTATGTCACTCTGACTGCACTGCTTGAGAAAGGCGCGAACCTAAAGCCTGTTCAACTTCGCGGTATTGATGCGTCGCAAGAGGTTAATGTCAGTAGTATTAAAGACTACGTGCTGGGTGATGGCTGGTCTTCGCTTACGCCGGGAAGTAATGCGGTAGTGCTTGGCAAAGGAATTGCCGATGGTTTGGGCGTAGATGTTGGGGATTGGATAACGGCATTAGTGCCTTCTCCTGACCCAGATCTTAAATTGCGCGCACCTAAGCGCATTCGTCTTCAAGTATCGGGCATTCTTAGTTTGGCAGGCCAAGTTGACCATGGTTTAGCTTTGATTCCAATACAGGACGCACAAGCTTACTTGGGCATTGGTGGAATGGTTTCTGGTGTCGCGTTAAAGTTAACCGATCCTCTCGACGCAAGAAGCATTGTGCGAGAAGTAGGCCGAACACTAACAGCCTATGTGTACCTCAAGAACTGGACGCAGGAATATGGCTTCCTATATCGCGATATTCAGATGGTACGTGTGATTATGTACTTGGTAATGGTGCTTGTGATTGGTGTTGCTTGCTTCAATATCGTTTCAACATTGATGATGGCGGTGAAAGACCGTGCTGCTGATGTGGCAGTGCTCCGCACGATGGGCGCCAAAGATGGCTTAATTCGCTCAATTTTCGTGTGGCACGGTTTGCTTTCTGGTTTGTTAGGCAGCGTGATGGGATCTGTGGCTGGATGTTTGATCGCACTCAATCTCACTAGCATTGTTGGCAGTATAGAGCGACTAACGGGACAAGACTTCCTGTCTGGTGACATCTATTTTGTCGATTTCTTACCGACAGAATTGCACTACAGTGATGTGTTCATGGTTTCTGCAACAGCGGTTGTTTTGAGCTTGCTGGCTACATGGTATCCCGCACAGCGTGCCTGTAAGTTGCAACCAGCGACAGTACTGAGCGCACGTTAACATTAGGTATTAGTTCGGACGACGTCTCGTTGATAATTCATAGAGTTACAGCCAAGAATCGGTTCAACACCTAGCGTCTCGCATCTTATTCGATACGAAAAAAATACCCCGCAAAAGCGGGGTATTTTTGTATGTATGTCTTTTAGTTGTCTGACTTTTTCTTTTTCAGCACTTTGATTTTTGGTAAGCGCAACCGCCGCTTTTGCCAGCTTCTCACTACCGAATAGCGCCAAAGACCGCGAACACTAAAGTAGCCGACAGCAGCAAAGAAGAAGGCGCATACCAAGCTACCCAGCAAAAACGGTGGTCCAATTTGATGCATTTGACCGAAAAGAAAGTCCCATGTCAGTTCAAAATGAAAGTGCACATTGGGTGTCCCCAGAATCCACGTACCGACTTTGTAAGCGCCATAGAAAATGACGGGCATGGTGACTGGGTTAGTGATCCACACCAAAGCGACAGACAGGGGGAGATTCACCCCAAACATAATGGCAAGGCCTGCGGCCATGATCATTTGGCTGGGAAGAGGAATGAATGCCATAAACAAGCCGACAGCAAACGCACCAGACGCCGAGCGGCGATTCAAACACCACAGGTTTGGGTCATAAAGCAGATTGCCAAACACCGCGAGTGCTTTTTGTTTGCGGATCACGTCATGTCTGGGGAGGAATTTTTTAATTATTTTTCTTGGCATAGATTTTCATTTAACACGGAATTGATACCTTCATGAAATTGTTATTGGGTATCGTGGTGGCTATCGTCACGCTCAAATGGTGGCCAGACATTCCAGAAATCAGCACATTGGCGATGGGCTCAGTTCTTGTGCTTGTCGTTTTGCTTGCCTTAAAAAAGCACGTCTCCGTGTTTTTCATTGGTCTCACCCTTGGCTGTCTAGTGGCATCCAGCTCTGCGGCACTGTTTACATTCAAAACCATTTCCGCTCTGACAGTGGCTCAGAATATTACCATAGCAGGAAAAGTTGGCAGCCTTTTTACAGAGGAAAAACGGCAAACAAGTGTAATCTTTGATGTCGACACAGTGAATGGACGCAAATTAACCACTTTTGAGACATTTAGAGTACGTCTCTATTGGCGAAGCGACGAGTCTGTGAAGCAAGGGCAGCGTTGGAATATCACGGCAAGGTTGAGAGAGCCCTATGGCCGAGTCAATGAAGCGGGCTTTGATGCCGAGACCTATTTTCTGTCCCGACACATTCATGCGAAAGGGTCGGTGTTATCTGCAGAAATACTCGATGATTCGATATCGTATCGACAGTCTATATTCGACCAAGTGACGAGCGAAATTAGAGACTACCCATCCTTTCGATATTTGGTCGCGTTGGCGTTTGGTGAGCGTTTTTTGTTGCAACAGGCTGATTGGCAAAAACTTCAAGATTCAGGGCTAGCCCATTTGCTCGCCATTTCAGGGCTACACATCGGTTTGGCATTCTTCTTTGGTTACAGTGTCACTAAAATGATCATGCCTTTGTTGTTCAGACATGATCAAGGGCTTTGGGTTGCCGCGATGGTGGGGCTGCTCTTTGCGTTAGGTTATGCGTGGATGGCGGGTTTTTCTTTGACCGCGCAACGTGCGCTTATTGCACTCTTCACGTTCTCTCTCATTCGCCAATCAGGTTTCAGTGTCAGCCCATTTAACACATTCTTGATTGTTCTTTCGGTTGTGTTGGTTGTTGATCCTTTGTCGATCTTTTCCGCGAGCTTTTGGTTATCCTTTGGCGCGGTGTTTGTGCTGTGTCTCATGTCATTAATGGGGCACAGCACAAAGAGTGATAATCTAGAAAATCAAATGCGTGGCACCGAAGCTGTTACGAATAGGTGGTCGTTTATTGGGTCGGTTAAGCGCTATTTCAAACTTCTATTTCTGATGCAGTGTTTGCTTACCGTCGGCATGTTGCCATTTATGTGGGCATGGTTTGGTGGCATCAGCATAACGTCAATTTTCTACAATGTATTTGCTGTTCCTCTAGTTAGTTTGGTGACGGTGCCTCTGGTTCTCTTTGCCTTATTCTTCTCTCCATTTTTCTCAGCCAACTGGATATGGATGGCTGTAGATTGGTCATTGCGCCCTTTGCTGTTTGCATTAGATACGGCTTCGTCAGGCTGGTTGGGTATCGAGCACGTGCCGTGGCTTTGGTTACTAGTGATGGTCATGACGATTTGTCTTGGGTTGATGCTCAAATTGCGGCGATTTGCAGTACTGTTCGGATCGCTAGGTGCGATCTTACTGATGTGGGATAGCGGAGGTGGTGAACCAAATAACTGGACCGTCGACGTCCTTGATGTCGGGCATGGGTTAGCGGTTTTGATAGAAAAAGACGGGGAAGCCGTGCTCTATGATACTGGCGGGGCATGGTCATCTGGCAGCATTGCAGAAAGTGTTGTGTCGCCCATTTTGCAATCAAGAGGCAGTAGTTTGGCTGGGCTTATTCTTAGTCATCGAGATAACGACCATGCTGGCGGGATGGAATGGGCAATCGATAACTTCGAGCCTCAATGGGTGCGTATTAGCGAGAACCACCCAGATATGCTGCCTTGTCACCGTGGTGAGCAATGGATCTGGAAAGGTTTACAATTTCGCGCTCTCTATCCTCAAGAGCTTGTTGATGAAGCAAGGAACCCTGATTCCTGTGTCGTGCTTGTATCAGATGGTATTCATCGCGTGATGTTGACCGGGGATGTGCCAAGAGTAGGGGAGTCATTCCTAGTGGAACACGAAGACAAACTTGACGCTGATGTGTTGATAGTGCCGCACCATGGCAGCAAAACATCTTCATCGGTTAGGTTTATCGAACGCGTACAGCCAAAAGTCGCTATTGCCTCAACCGGACGTTACACACCTTGGAACTTGCCACACCCAGACGTTGTTGCGCGCTATCAACAACGAAATATTACATGGTACGAAACGGGTAGCCATGGTCAGGTGAGTGTGCAATTTTCACTATCAAGTTGGCGAATTCTTAGTCGACGTCTTGATCTGGAGCCATTTTGGTACCGGAAGATGTTTGGACGCCCCAAAAGAAAAGAGTAGAATGCCCGCTACTTGCAGAAATATAAGCAAATAAAATGTCAAATTACCAAGATAAAACCACCCGAGAAACGTTCAAAGCCCTTTGGCCGTACATTGCCAATTACAAATTAGGACTGGTGGTTGCCATCATTGCGTTAATTGTTAACGCAGCAAGTGACACGCTCATGCTCTCCATGATTAAGCCTCTACTAGATGAAGGCTTTACCTATGACAGCGTGGATAGCGATTTCCTGAAAATGATGCCGTTCTATCTTGTCGGCCTAATGCTCGTTCGCGGTGTTTCGAGTTTTGTTTCCGCCTATGGCCTTTCATGGGTGTCAGGCAATGTTGTGATGGTAATGCGACGTCGCATGTTCAATCACTTCATGAAGATGCCTGTGAGCTTCTTCGATAAAGAATCCTCCGGTGCCTTGCTTTCACGGATTACCTACGACTCTGAACAAGTGGCGAATGCGACCAGTGGCGCTTTGGTCAGCCTGGTTCGCGAAGGTGCATCTATTATTGGTCTGATGACCTTGATGTTCTATTACAGCTGGGAACTATCGGCGATCCTGTTGGTTATCGCGCCTGTTGTGGCGTGGGCCATCGGCTTTGTATCTAAGCGCTTCCGTAAAATCTCCTCCAACATGCAAGAAGCCATGGGCTCAGTGACGTCTTCTTCTGAGCAAATGCTTAAAGGCCACAAAGTGGTATTGAGCTTTGGCGGTCAAGATGTTGAAAAAGAGCGCTTTGAGAAAGTCAGCAATGGTATGCGCCAACAAACCATGAAGTTGGTGTCTGCGCAGGCGATTGCTAACCCAGTTATTCAGCTTATAGCGTCATTCGCACTGGTGGCGGTCTTGATGCTGGCAAACACCGAAGCGATTCGCTCAGAGCTCACTGCGGGTACTTTCGCCGTGGTCTTCGGCGCAATGTTTGGTTTGATGCGCCCACTGAAAGCGCTGACTAACGTCACCTCGCAATTTCAGCGCGGTATGGCAGCGTGTAATAGCTTGTTTGAGCTAATGGAAATGGAAACCGAAAAAGACAACGGTAGCCATGAAGTTGAGCGTGTGAAGGGTGACATCAAAGTCAATGACGTGGTGTTTACCTACCCAACCAAAGATACGCCGGCCTTGAATAAGGTGAACTTTGAGCTTGAGGCGGGTAAAACGCTTGCGCTCGTGGGGCGTTCTGGTTCGGGTAAAAGTACTATCGCGAATCTGCTGACCCGTTTTTATGACATCGATAGCGGTGGTATCACTATCGATGGCGTGCGTATTGAAGATTACACATTGAGTAATTTGCGTGATCACGTGTCGGTAGTTTCTCAGAACGTACACCTGTTTAACGACACCATCGCTAACAACATCGCGTACGCGGCAGAAGAGAAGTTCACCCGTGAAGAAATAGAGCGAGCTGCTAAGCTGGCTTACGCCTCTGACTTTATTCAGAACATGGATAACGGTTTCGATACGATTATTGGTGAAAACGGTGTGAGTCTTTCAGGTGGTCAGCGTCAGCGTATCGCTATCGCGCGAGCACTGTTGCGTAATGCACCTGTTTTGATTTTGGATGAGGCAACCTCAGCACTAGATACCGAATCAGAACGTGCGATTCAATCGGCGTTGGATGAACTGCAAAAAGATCGCACCGTGTTGGTCATTGCACACCGATTATCGACCATTGAAAAAGCCGATGAGATCTTGGTTGTCGATGAAGGTGAAATTATCGAGCGCGGAAATCATGCTACCTTGATTGAGAAAGATGGCGCATATGCGCAGCTTCATCGAATTCAATTTGGAGAATAACGCTTGGCGGGTTTGGTCGAAAAAATTTGGTTTGAAAACCACCCGCTAGGTTGGCTCGCTGCGCCACTATTGTGGCCGTTGAGTAAAGTGTTCGGTGCAATTGCCAGACAGCGTCGCAACGCGTTTTTGACGAAAAGCGGCGAGCCGTACAAAGCGCCAGTCCCTGTTATCGTGGTGGGTAATATCACCGTTGGTGGTAATGGCAAAACGCCAGTTGTGATTTGGCTGGTGGAGCAACTTCAAGCGCTTGGTATGACCCCTGGGGTTGTCTCTCGTGGTTATGGAGGAAATGCAAAGCAGTATCCTCTGGTATTGGATGACACAACCACCACTGATGCGGCCGGCGATGAACCAGTATTGATTTTCCAAAGAACGGGTGCCCCCGTTGCTATAGACCCTGTTCGAAGTGAGGCAGTGAAAGCCTTGCTGCCTCTTGGTGTTGATATTGTCATCACTGATGATGGGTTGCAGCATTATAAACTAGATAGAGATCTTGAGTTTGTAGTGGTGGATGGTGAGCGTCGTTTTGGCAATGGTCATTACATGCCGTTTGGGCCACTGCGTGAGCAGGTTGACCGTCTAAGTAGTGTTGATTTCATTATCTGTAACGGTGATATCGCGCTACCTGGCGAGATTGGTATGGCCTTATTGCCGCATGAGTTGGTCAATTTGAAAACGGGTCAGCGTGTCGTTGCCAATAGCTTACCAAATGCCGTTGCGATGGCCGGAATAGGCAACCCTCAACGTTTTTTCAATACACTTAATGAATTAGGTCAACACCCTATTCATTGCGAGCCCTTTGCGGATCACAAAGCGTTTGAATTGGACAGATTGATGGCGTTAGCTGAGCAAGGCGAACATTTATTGATGACGGAAAAAGATGCCGTCAAATGTCGCGCCCTATTACAACAGCAACCAGAAATTGAGAATTGGTGGTATTTACCCGTTGATGCAAGTTTCAATGCGGATGATACTGCGAACGTAATGAATACCATTAAGAAAGTGAAGGATGGATATGGATCACCGACTGCTTGAAATCGTCGCTTGCCCTGCGTGTAAAGGGAAGCTGAACTACAACAAAGAAAAGAACGAGTTGGTTTGTAAATTTGACCGGTTAGCCTACCCCATTCGTGATGGCATTCCTGTCATGCTGACACCGGAAGCACGTGAACTGTCTTCTGAAGAGGTTAAGTAATGAAATTTACCGTGGTGATCCCTGCGCGGTATGCGTCAAGCCGTTTGCCTGCAAAACCCTTAGTGGATATCGGCGGAAAGCCGATGATTCAATGGGTTTACGAGCAAGCACTGAAGTCTGGCGCAGACAACGTGATTATCGCAACGGATGATCAGCGTATTGTTGATGCAGCGAACGGCTTTGGTGCCGAAGTGTGCATGACTCGTGAAGATCACCAATCAGGCACTGAACGTCTTGCTGAAGTTATCGAGAAATACAACCTCGATGCTGATGAGATCATCGTGAATGTGCAGGGCGATGAGCCACTGATCCCACCAAGCGTGATTCGTCAGGTTGCCGAGAACTTAGCCAAGAGTGTTGCGCCTATGGCGACGCTGGCGGTTAACATCGATCATGCTGACGAAGTGTTTAACCCTAACGCAGTGAAAGTGGTGACGGACAAAGACGGTTATGCGCTGTATTTTAGCCGTGCAACCATCCCGTGGGATCGTGACAATTTTGCCAAAGTCCCAATGGAAATTCACCACAACCTGAAACGTCATATCGGCATTTACGGGTACCGTGCTGGCTTTATCAATACCTACATCAACTGGGCACCAAGCCCGATTGAACACATCGAGTGCTTAGAGCAACTGCGTGTGCTTTGGTATGGCGAGAAAATCCATGTGGATGTGGCTATCGAAGTGCCACCTGCTGGGGTGGATACGCCTGAAGATCTTGAGGTTGTGCGCCAGTTGGTTAGCAATCTTTAAACGAGCTATTGCGTAGAATTTGCTGATACAAGTGAATACAAAAAAAGCTGCCGAATGGCAGCTTTTTGTCGTTTAGCGAACAGCAATTGGCCTGTCGGCCAGTGCGAATTTTAGTTTGCTGGTGCGATATTCTCGATGCCAGTCTCTATTACAGGCTCAACTGGCTCTGGTGACGTCACAGGGTCTGCTTGTAGTACCGCTTCTTGCTGTGCGACTTTATCGCGTAGACGCTGCCACAATTGCCCTAAACGCTCGTGCCAGAAACGTTCGAACTGTTCGAGGTATTGCGCGCGAGGGCTGTATTTTATCCAAGGCTGTTGGATTTCTTTCTGTGCCATGTAATTTGTCGGTGCAGGAATAGGATTAAGGCCAGCACTTTGGAATTCATATAGTGCACGAGGCATGTGGCTGGCAGAGGTCACCAACACCAAGTTGCTGTCGCCAACAACAGATGCCGCTTGAAAAGCTTCTTCCCATGTATCCTTTGCTGTTTCTAGCAACAAGATGTTGTTCTTGTTCACACCCATTGCCATGGCTACACGCGCCAGCATACGAGCATGACTCACTTCATAGCCTCCATCGTAGCCAGATAAAATCAGTTGTGAGGTCGGATACATGAAATGGATGCGGATCCCTTCAACGAGGCGCATCAATGCGACCCGTGACAATTCAGACGTGGGAGGGATCTCATCATCAACGACGTGACCATGCCCGAGCACCATCACGAAATCGACGGGTTCTTCAGGTGGCAAGAAACGTGTGTGCTGTCTTTCTAAGTCCATTAACAACGACGAAGATATTGGCTGAAAAGACACCAGCGCAATTAACAGCAGTGAAACAAAAACAAAGAACGAACCAAACCCTTTACGCTGCGTGAACCAAATCAAAAACAGGCCAAAAAATCCAATAAGCAGTAGTGCAGGGAGGGGCATCAGTAAAGTTGATATAAGTTTTTTTAGTTCAAACATGAAATGTCGCCCGAAATATAGTCAAACAGGGGCCAATAAGTACAACAAACCTTTATTAACGGCAGTCTTATGCGAAAATAACCCCTTCAGTAGAATATGATAACGAAGGCACTGTGACAGAGGATAGAAATTTCGACGACATTGCCCACAAATTTGTTAAAAACATTTACGGCTCGGGCAAGGGAGAAATCCGCCAAGCCGTTGTTTGGCAAGATCTCGAATCAATTTTGAGACAACTGGGTGAATCTAAACCACTGGACATTTTGGATGCCGGAGGCGGTTTAGCGCAGCTTTCGCAGCAAATTGCACACCGTGGTCATCACGTCACTTTGTGCGATCTTTCTTCACAGATGCTCGAGTTGGCGGAAAAAGATATCGAAGCAGCAGGATTGCTTCCTCAATATCGCTTTGTTCATGCGCCAGTGCAGGAAATTACGCAGCACGTGGATAAGCAGACGGATTTGGTGCTTTTTCATGCAGTGATGGAATGGCTCGCCGATCCGAAAGACGCGCTGAATGTCATACTTTCGCAAGTAAAGCCTGGTGGCATTGCTTCAGTGATGTTCTACAACCAAAATGGTTTGCTTTTCAAAAATTTGATATGCGGCAATCTTACCCATGTGGAAGAAGGCATGCCGCATAGAAAGCGTTTTAAGCTTCAGCCTCAAAAAGGTCTTCAACCAGAAGACGTCTATCAATGGATAGGCGACGCTGGTTTTGAAATTTTAGGGAAAAGTGGTGTACGCACGTTCCATGACTACATGAAAGACACGCGAACGGGTGAATATACCTTTGAACAGGTCGTGGCAATGGAGCAACAGCTCTGCCGCCAAGAACCTTTTATATCGCTAGGGCGCTACATCCATGTGTGGGCGCAAAGACCTCTCGATAAATAATTAGAAATAGACAACAAGGATTACGGATGAGCGAATTCTCTCAGACTGTTCCTGAGTTGGTCGGTTGGGTGAAACAGAATGACTTCTCTCTCAATCTGCCGCCGGAACGGCTGGCATTTCTCCTTGCCGTTGCAGTACTCAGCAGCGAGCGTTATGAGGAGGAGCTAGGGGAAGGGGAACTTGTCGATGCATTTCGCATTGTCAGTGACCAATTCGATCAAGCTAGCGAAACCATCGGGTTTCGCGCAAACAATGCCATTAACGATTTGGTGCGCAGTCGCCTGTTGAGTCGCTTTACCAGCGAATTGACGGACGGCGCGAGCATCTATCGTCTTACACCGCTTGCGCTGGGTATCAGCGATTACTACGCACGTCACCGTGAATACAGCTCGTTGAAGCTGTCTATTCAGCTATCTATGGTGGCCGATGAGATTGATAAAGCCCTTTCAGCAGCGTCAGAAGATGGCGATGCGGATTTTTGGCGCAAAAATGTTTACGGCGTACTTAAGTATTCTGTGGCAGAAATCTTCGATCGCATCGATTTGAACCAACGCACCATGGATGAACAACAGCAGAAGGTCAAAGAAGACATCGCTGCGCTGTTAAACCAAGATTGGCAAGCCGCGATTGCTAACTGTGAGCAACTGCTAAACGAAACATCCAGCACACTGCGTGAACTGCAAGATACCTTGCAGTCTGCGGGTGACCAACTGCAGACACAGCTATTCAATATTCAGGAACAAGTGCAAGGCCGAGACGATCTCGATTTCGTTGATGCCATGATCTACAACTTGCAAATGAAGCTAGACCGCATCGTTAATTGGGGGCAACAAGCCATAGATCTGTGGATTGGTTACGACCGCCACGTACACAAATTTATTCGTAATGCCATCGACATGGACAAAAACCGCGCCTTTAGCCAGCGTTTGCGTCAATCGGTGACAGAATACTTTGATAACCCGTGGTTCCTAACGTTTGCAGATGCCGAACGCCTTCGCGATATGCGTGATGAAGCCTTGGTGCTTCGTGACGATGAAGTGACGGGCGAAATGCCTGCGGAAGTCGAGTTTGAAGAACTCACACTGGTTACCGACCAATTGGGCGATCAAATCGCTGACATGCTGTCTCGTCATCGAACGACAGGCGAGGGCATCGATTTGGGCGTTGTTTTGAAAAACTATCTGGCTCAACACCCACAAGCTCGCCATTTTGATTTGGCTCGGATAGTGATTAATCAGGCGGTACGTCTGGGTTACTCACAATCAGATCTCAATGCGATCCAACCGGATTGGCAGGCAATTAATGAATACGGAGCCAAGGTACAAGCGAATGTCATCGATAAATATTGAAGAATTGATGCCAGAGGAACTGGCAAAAGCGATTGCGAACCCGTTGTTTCCAACATTGGATAGCGCGCTGCGTGCTGGCCGTCATATTGCCAGTGAAGATTTGGATAACCACGCGTATCTGATTGAGTTTGAAAACCCGCTGCAGCACTTCTATCAGCGTTACCATGCTGAGCTAGTGCGTGCGCCAGAAGGCTTCTTCTACTTGCGCCCTCGCTCAACATCGCTGATCGGTCGCAGTGTGTTGTCCGAGCTAGACATGCTCGTGGGCAAGGTACTGTGTTTTCTTTACCTCAGCCCTGAGCGTTTGGCACAAGAAGGTATTTTCAATACCCAAGAGCTATTTGACGAACTGCTGACGCTAGCCGATGAGAAAAAGCTGATGAAGCTGGTGACCTTGCGTGCCAGCGGCTCTGATCTTGATCGTGAAAAGCTGTACGACAAAGTGAAAACGTCTCTGCGTCGCCTTCGCCGTCTTGGCATGATTGTCCCAATCGGTGAGAACGGAAAATTCCGCGTTAGCGAAGCCACGTTCCGCTTCGGTGCTGATGTGCGAGTGGGAGACGACATGCGTGAAGCGCAACTGCGTTTGATTCGTGATGGCGAAGCGGTAGTTCATACCCAAGAGCATGCGCAATCAAGTCTATTGAATAACGACGAGAGCGATGAATTAGACATCGACGCGTTAAGCAACGACGATCAGGAGGTTCAGGCATGATCCAACGCGGTAAATACCAATCGCTGACCATGGTTAACTGGAACGGCTTTTTTGCTCGCACCTTTGATATCGATAACCTAGTGACTACTTTGTCTGGTGGTAACGGTGCAGGTAAATCGACCACGATGGCGGCGTTTATTACAGCCTTGATCCCCGATCAAAGCTTGCTGCACTTTCGTAACACCACCGAAGCGGGCAGTTCAACGGCATCACGCGACAAAGGGCTTCACGGTAAGCTGAAACCAGGTGCGTGTTATGCCGCGCTAGACGTGGTGAACTCACGTAACCAACGTATTTTGTTCGGTGTTCGCCTTCAGCAAGTGGCTGGACGAGACAAGAAAGTCGACATCAAACCTTTCATCATTCAAGGTCTGCCGTCGCACGTAACACCAACGGATATTTTGATCGAAAGCGTGTCTGCTAACCAAGTACGTGTTCGTCAGCTTAATGACGTGAAAGACGCGCTAGGTGAGCACGAGACGGCACATTTTAAAGCGTTTACGTCTGTAACCGATTACCACTCGCAGATGTTTGAATTGGGCGCATTGCCTAAGAAGCTGCGTAATCAAACCGATCGCTCGAAGTTCTATCGTTTGATTGAAGCGTCGCTTTACGGTGGTATTTCAAGTGCGATCACCAAGTCACTACGCGATTACTTATTGCCGCAAAACGGTGGTGTGAAGAAAGCCTTCCAAGACATGGAAGTGGCACTTCGCGAGAACCGCATGACGTTGGAAGCCATTAAGCTAACCCAGCGTGACCGTGACTTGTTCAAGCACTTGATCACTGAATCGACCAACTATGTTGCGTCTGATTACATGCGCCATGCCAATGAGCGTCGTAAGAAGCTTGAATTGGCATTGCAGCGTCGTGGCGAGTTGCTGGGTTCGCGTCGTCAGCTAAGTGATTTCCAAGGAACGTTCGGTCGTATGACCGATGAACTGGATGTGCTTACCGACGGTCAAGCGCACTTAGAGCAAGACTATCAAGCAGCATCTGATCACCTTCAGCTAGTGCAAACCGCGGTTCGCCAGCAAGAGAAAGTAGAGCGTTACCAAGAAGATTTGGAAGAGCTTGCTGTTCGTTTGGAAGAACAGATGATGGTGGTGGAAGAAGCCACAGAACAGCTTGCGATGGCGGAAGAGCAAACCCACCTCAATGAAGAGGAAGTGGACAGCCTTAAAACGCAATTAGCCGATTACCAACAAGCGCTGGATATGCAGCAAACGCGTGCGCTTCAGTACCAGCAAGCCGTTAAAGCACTTGAAAAAGCGCAAGAGATGACTGGCAACGATGACTTGGAGCACCACAACGCTTCTGTCTTGTTGAATTCACTGAAAGCGGATGAAGAAACGCAAACCGCGCAACTTCTGAGCCTTAAGCACAAACTGGATTTGTCGTCAGCGGCGGCAAAACAGTTTGAACGTGGTTTGCAGCTAGTGCGTCAAATCGTTGGTGAGGTCTCTCGCGAAGATGCATCAACGAAAGCACGCGAAGTGATTGCGAAAGGTCGTGAATTTGCCAACTTGGCCAATAACAGCGACCAGTTAACTGCACAGCATCGTGACCTTGAACGTCAGTTGCGCAGTTACCAGCAAGCCAAAACGCTTTCTGAGCAATATCAACGTCAGTTCAACACAGCGATTGATTCAGAAGAGCTGACTGAGCTTGAAATGGCGCGCCAGCAAGAACGTCTTGAGTCAGCAGAGGAAGCGGTTGGCGAGCAAGCGGATAAACTTCGTGAACTTCTGCGCAGCGAAAATGACATCAATGGCAAGGTGACGGCGTTTGAAAACGTTGCTCCCGCATGGATTGCAGCTCAAGAAGCGCTAGAAAAGCTGTCTGATCAAACGGAAGAGAGTCTATACGACAACCAAGCGGTTCTCGACACCATGCAAAAAGTGATGGTGAGAGAACGTCAAACGCTAGATACCCGTGACAAGTTGGCGACGGAAAAACAAGCGCTTGAAGCGGAAATTGAACGTTTAGCACAGCCTGGCGGTAGCGGCGATGCTCGCTTGCAATCACTGGCTGACACCTTAGGT
Organism: Enterovibrio calviensis DSM 14347; assembly: GCF_000621165.1. Taxonomy (GTDB): domain Bacteria; phylum Pseudomonadota; class Gammaproteobacteria; order Enterobacterales; family Vibrionaceae; genus Enterovibrio; species Enterovibrio calviensis. The sequence continues at coordinate 54,338 of NZ_JHZA01000018.1, forward strand.
GGCACACTGCTTTCAGAAATCTACGATGACATCACCATGGAAGATGCGCCGTACTTCTCTGCATTGTACGGCCCTGCGCGTCACGCCATTGTTGTTCCTGACCTTAAGGGCATCAAAGAGAAGCTGGTTGATATTGAAGATTGTCCCGACGATCTTTATGTCATTGAAGGTGAGACTGACGGCTTTGATGACAGCGTATTCGATGCGGATGAAATGGAAGGGGCGGTTTGCGTTCATCTGAATGATCGCCAGTTGCGTTATTCGCGTTTCCCTAAAGTGCCATTGTTTGGCCGCGCGGCGCGTGAGCATCGTCTTGAAGTATTGCGTGAAAAGCGTGAAGAGCTGGTGGAAGACTACGCCAAAGCGTCGTTTGATGCTCAGAAGCTTCAGCGTCTAACCCAGAGCTTTAACCAGTTCGTTTCGCACCACATGAACGTTGCGTTCAATGAAGACCCTGAAGCGGCATTGAAAGCACTGCGTGAGCAGCGTAATCACGTTCAGCGTCAATTGGGTCAATTGCGTGATAACGAGCAGCAAATTCGCAGCCAGCTGACGGGTGCAAAAGAAGCCATTGCGTTGCTGAACAAGCTTCAACATGTGGTGAATGCACTCGAAGATGACACGGTAGAAGCACGCTTAGAAGAGGTTCAGGCGCGTTTGGCACAAGCTGATGAGGCTCGCCATTTTACTCGAGAACACAGTAAAACATTGGCAGAACTAGAACCTCTGCTGTCTACGCTTGATGCCGATCCAGAGCAGTTTGATGCATTGAACGATGCTTATGTTCAAGCTGACGAGTCCTTGCAACTTCTTAAGAAGAAGTTGTTTGCGCTGTCAGATCTCGTAGAACGTCGTCATCATTTCGGTTATCAAGATGCGGTGGCCTTGCTTGATAAGAGCAGCGAGCTAAACGAACAACTGAAAACCAAACTGGTTGATGCAGAGCGCGCACGTACGCGTTCTCGTGAACACGTTAAGCAAGTACGCGACCAAGTGAACCAGTACAACCAATTACTGGCATCACTGAAAAGTTCTCATCAAGCGAAACAAGAAACCGTCGCTGAATTTAAGCGCGAATTGATGGAACTGGGTGTTCGTGCTGATGTGGAAGCGGAGGAACGTTCACGTGTTCGTCGCGATGAGTTGAATGCACAGCTGTCACAATCTCGTCAGCGTAAGAGCGAACTTGAGAAGGGCTTAACGTCGGTTGAGCTAGAGATGAAGTCGCTGCTCAAAACACTGAAGAAAGTGTCGAAAGAGTACGCTGATCTTCGTACTTTTGTGGTGAACGCGAAAGCGGGTTGGGTTGAAGTACTCAAAATCGCACGTAACAGTGGCGTAGAGAAACAGCTTAACCGTCGTGAAATGGCGTACATGTCAGCCGATGAATTACGTTCATTGTCCGATAAATCCTTGGGTGCGTTGCGTCTAGCTGTTGCAGACAATGAAACACTGCGTGACGCGCTGCGTTCGTCAGAAGACATGGCGCGTCCAGAACGCAAAGTGTTGTTCTATGTTGCGGTATACCAACACCTGCGTGAACGTATTCGCCACGACATTATTCGTACGGATGACCCAGTCGAAGCTATCGAAGAGATGGAAGTTGAACTGGGCCGTTTGACGGAAGAACTGACACAGCGTGAGAAACGTTTGGCGATTAGCTCAGAGTCGGTTGCGAATATTATTCGCAAAACGATCCAGCGTGAGCAAAACCGTATTCGCGTCTTGAACCAAGGCTTGTCGAATATTGGCTTTGGTCAGGTGAAAGGCGTTCGCCTGAATGTGTCGATTCGCGATACGCACGCGCAACTTCTGGCTGGATTGGCAGAAAATGCTGAGCAGCACCAAGATTTGTTTGGTAACAATCGTCTGACCTTCTCTGAAGCGATGGCGAAATTGTTCCAGCGCTTGAACCCGCATATCGACATGGGTCAACGTTCACCGCAAATTTTGGGCGAAGAGCTTCTGGATTACCGCAACTACCTTGAGCTAGGTATTGAAGTTAACCGTGGTACTGACGGTTGGCTGCGTGCTGAATCGGGTGCACTGTCAACGGGTGAGGCGATCGGTACGGGTCAAGCTATCTTGTTGATGGTCGTTCAAAGCTGGGAAGAAGAGTCTCGCCGCCTACGTGGTAAAGATGTGATTCCATGCCGTCTGTTGTTCCTTGATGAAGCCGCACGTTTGGATGCGAAGTCTATCTCGACGCTGTTCGAGCTATGTCATCGTCTGGATATGCAGTTGCTCATCGCAGCACCGGAAAACATCAGCCCAGAGCAAGGCACAACCTATAAATTGGTGCGTAAGATCTTTAACGATAAAGAGCATGTGCATGTAGTGGGTCTGCGTGGTTTTGGCGATGTATCTCAGACAAGCTTTCCGACTCAAGCGTCATTAGAAGAAGCAGTCGAGTAATATTCGCTTCTATTAAAATGGGGCTTAACCCTCGATACGAAAAGGCCAGCAATGCTGGCCTTTTTTATTGAGTCGCGGCATACCAAGCAACGTTGGATGATTTGGTCATCCCTTAAGCGATTTTAAATAAACCAATTTGTTCAGTCAGTTTCTTGGCTTGAGTATCGATACTTTGGGCTGTGGTGTCAGTGTCAAGCGTCCGCTCTGATACCGAACCTGCAGATCGGGCAATGTTGTTGACGTTAACCGTGATCTCTTCCGTGACAGAAGATTGTTCATTGGTTGCGGTGGCAATTTGAGTATTCATGTCGTTAATCGCAGTCATCATTTGGGCGATTTCTTCTAGCATTTGATTATTTTTATTACAGTTTTCAACACTGCTCGCCACATATTGGTTCGCACCGCTGATACCCCCAACCACTTTCTTCGTTTCCGACTGAAGCGATTCGACTTTTGCACGAATCTCTTCTGTTGAAGTTTGCGTACGAATCGCGAGCGATCTTACTTCGTCGGCGACCACGGCAAACCCGCGGCCTTGCTCGCCCGCTCTCGCGGCTTCTATTGCTGCATTTAGCGCCAGAAGGTTGGTTTGCTCAGCAATCCCTTGAATAACATCAAGAACAGAACCGATGGAGTCGCTTTCGGCGGAGAGTTGCTTCATAGACTCAGTCGCATCCCCCATTCGTGAAGAAAGTTGCGAAATCTCGCCCACTAACTCCTTACCAACGTCAGCACTTTGTCGAATAGACTGTACAACGGTTTCTGACGAGTCAGAGGCATTACTTGCATAACTTGCCACTTCACTGATTGACGCGCTCATTTGGGTGGCTGCAGTAGCGACCTGATTGGAATTTGTTTCTTGTTGATCCACTTCGTTTCGCATTGAATTTATATTGTTTTGAATATTCTTCGATGCAATTCCCAACGAATTTACCGTGGTATTGGCTCCCTTGATAAGCTCAAGGAAGTCATCAAGCATGATGTTCATCGATTTTGATAATTCGGCGATTTCATTTTTTCCTGAGGAATCCAATCGTATTGTCAAATCGTGCTCTCTGGCAATGTGTGAAATACGTTGAGTCAGCGCAGTGATGGGCTTGCTGATACTTGCTGCAACCAGCCATGCGATGACGAGAGAAACTAGAATCAAGGCAGCACCGATAGCAAAAGCGAGTTGGTGTAAGGTTTGCTGCAGTTGATGCACTTCAAACAGAGATTCTGCTGTCTCTATCTCTGCGATTAATGCCCATTCTTGTCCGAGTATTGAAATGGGGCTGTAGGCCGCAAACACATCTTTTCCTACATGGTTTGGTCCTGACGTAAACCCTTTTTCGCCATTCAGTGCTGCTATGGTGTGGGCAGATTGGATCGTTTGTTGCCCTGATGACGACTCCGTAAGACCAATTCGTTCGACTACAGCGTCTGGAATACCATTGTTTCGCAGTGAATCAAGGTAGGCCGGTTTGTCTTCGGCAAGCAAACGAGATTGAGACCGTATTAATTGGTCGGGCCCGACAAGGAAAGTCTCTCCGGTATTGCCCATGCCATCAAGCTTCCAGTTACCGTCATAGGTCATGATGGCGTTGATACTATCGATAGGCATTTGGAAAATAAGAACACCAACATTTTTGCCATTTTTTACCACGGGTGTACCGACAAAGGATGCAGGACTGTCGTAAGAAGGGTAATAGGGGGAAAAATCAATAAAACTGTACGCACCTTTTTCGAGATCTTTAGCCTGCATGAATGCATCAGCCAGACCGCTTTGGCGGTATGGGCCATTAATCAAATTGGTGGCATAGTCGAGTTCTTTGAATACTGAATAGACGACGTCGCCGCTGGTATCGACCAAGAAGATATCGTAATAGCCAAACGATTCTAAAAATTGTCGAAAGTTGCTATGAAAAACATCGTGAATTTCGCTGTACGTGGTTTCATCAGAAGCTTTGTCGAGCAGATGTTTATTGCCAAGCTCATGTTCATTCAAACCAATGTAAGCCTGTTGCAGTAATTTGCCATTGAGACCTATCTGCTCGAGGTTTCGCAGTGCATCGGATGGCTTTTGGTTTGTGTCTTGATATGTACTACCAAACTCATCGGTGTAATATTTTTTCAGTGTGCCTGCCTGATTCGGGACCAGCACCGCTTCCGTTCCGACACTTTGGAAGCTCGTTGAAAACTGAAGCATCGCATCTTCAGTCATGGTGGAATTAGCCAGATTGGTCAACTGCTTTACGATAGTGTCAAAGTAGCGCGTAACCTCCGACTTCTTCACCTCTCGCGCTGACATCAATTGGTTCTGAATTTGATGCTCTAGGGCGTCGGCAGATGTTTTATCTGCCGTAAGGGTTAGCAGTGTTGCGGTAGCAATGACCGTTGCCGCGCTAACAGAGACAAAAATAACTTTGATTTTTGTAGAGATGTTCATGCTTTTTGCTCCAAATTTTAGTCATTGGTTGCAAATGTGATTCTCATTAAGTGTAGAAAATTTGACATGCTTTGTTGGCGAATCTGGAGGTTTTCCGCCAAATGTGTGTTAACGCTATGAATTTGAAGATTAATAATTTTATCGTATTGATATCCGTAGCTTGCCGTCAAAACGCAGACCATTAACTCGTCAACTAACTGACAAATGTCTAACGTTTTGTTGGCTTTATACGGTGTTGAAAGTGTATGTTTTGCCTAAATGAGTGGACATAACCTAAAGGGGTGAACATGTCCATCATTTGGTTTTGGGTGTGATGCGATATCTGTTATTTTTTAGTCGGTTACCAATGCGCGTTCTAAAATAGCGACCGAGTAGTATTGTTCAAATTTATAGCCAACATCTGTCAGATATCCCACCTGCGTAAATCCAAATTTTTCATGCAAGCGTAATGACGCGGCATTGGGTAATGTGATGACAGAATAGGCGCGTCGAATAGGGGAGCTGCTCATTTTTTCTAACAATGCAGCCATGAGTTCAGAACCCATACCTTTAGCTTGGCACTCATGGTGCAAGTAGATGGTGATTTCGCTACTGATTTTGTAGGCCAGCTTCTCGCGAAATTCACCGTTATAAGCAAACCCAATCACGTGGCCGTGCGGATCTTCTTTCACCAATACATGATAATAGCCATCACTGTCAGAAAGCTTTTCAAACCATGCTTGTCGCCGTTGGATTGACCAAGGGTCATAGTCAAAAGTGATTGCCGTATTCAATACATAATGGTTGTAGATGTCATTGATGGTGTCTAGATCCGACACGCTTGCATTTCTAATTGTCACTCAGTCATTCCTTCTACGCGGTGTTTACTGTTCTTTTAGCGCCAGCTCGACGGCAGCGTTGGCGTGCAACTCAGTGGTGTCATACAGTGGGATACCGGTGTGTTTTTGCTGAACCAGCAACCCGATTTCTGTACAACCAAGAATGACGGCTTCAATGCCTTGCTTTTGCAGTTCGTCGATAACTGAGAGGTATTGCTTACGTGATTGTGCGGAAATCTTACCTTGGCAAAGCTCTTGGTAAATGATCTCGTGAACAATGTCTTGGTGCCACTCAGGGGGAACGGACACTTCAATGCCGTGCTCGTTGAGTCGTTCTTTATAAAATGGCTGAGACATGGTGAACCGTGTCCCAAGCAGCCCTACGTGCTTGATACCATCATGTTTTAACTGTTGCGCGGTTGCATCAGCGATATGAAGTAAAGGGATAGAGGTGGCGGCTTGCACTTCCGAAGCGACTTTATGCATGGTGTTTGTGCCGATCATAATAAAGTCGGCACCCGCCGTTTCGAGCTTCTTCGCTTCATTGGCTAGCAGAGCTGCTGCAGCTTGCCAATCTCCAGCGCGTTGAAGTGATTCAATGTCAGCAAAATCGACACTCGTCAGGATCATTTTTGAGGAATGATGGCCGCCAAGCACTTCCTTGGTTTTTTGATTGAGTAGGCGATAGTAAATTGCTGTCGACTCCCAACTCATCCCACCAATTAAACCTATTGTTTTCATGTGCACAATCCTTGTATATCCGAGCACAGATGTAGTGATGTAACTATGTTGATGTAGTTATATGCTTCCGTTAACTAAACAGTAAATACCATATAATCTCCGAAAAGGCACTGTTACTTGCTGAGACAGATCAGAAGTCGTGCTTTCTCAACATCATTGCAACTATTGCGTTGAGGGGGAATAGACAGACTGATGTTTAAAAAGGGAATGAAAAAAGGGGTGTATGGTTGTGAAAGCGTCAAGCTGGGTGGTGTTTTCAGAATGGATTCAAGGTTACTTGGGATATGGTGTTTGGGATATGGCACTTAAGGTGTGTTGTTTAACAAAAGTTAGCCTCTATTAAACAACACATTTAAGTAACACATTTGAACAATGCATTGATACCGGCATTGATACCGGCATTGATATCGGGATTGTTCTTGTGGTTCAGGCGAATGACTTTTTTGGTAACCGTTTTGGAAACACGTTTGTGCTAGCCACTCGTTTTTGATGTCGTCGCATTGGCGCTGACACCTTTCAACCAGCTGCTATACCAACTGCCCAGGCTTTCTATGGCCTTCGGTCGGCAGATCAAAAAACCTTGCAACAATATGCCGGGGTACCTGGAATAGAGATAATCGAGATCCTCAAAGTGCTCAATGCCTTCTGCTACCAAATCTACGTCAAATGAATTGGTAATCTCAGCGAGTGATTGAACAATCACCTGACTGAATTGATCTTGATGGATGTGGTTGATCAAGGTTCTATCAATTTTTACTTCGGTAAAAGGCAAGCTTCTTAGCTGATTAATATTGGTAAAACCCGTGCCAAAATCATCCATTGATAGCCCATACCCCCTGATCCGTAGTCGGTTGAGTGACTCCATTTGTTCGGGGGTTTTAAGCGCATATTCCTCAGTGATTTCTAACACTACACGGGATTTATCGATATGTTTTTCGCTGAAGAGAATTTCAAGTCGATTCGGGATCTCTAGGTCCGCGAGCTGTTGAGCGGATAGGTTGATACTGACGTGTACGTTGTCGCCAAAGATTTCCGAGAGCTTATCCATATCATGTGCAGTCGCTTCTGCCAGCTGCATCGTCATTAAGTCCATCAGGTCATGTTCTATGGCTGTGGGTATAAAGCGACCCGGTAGAACGGCATCGGTTTCTCCCGGCAGTCGAATACGTGCAAGTACCTCTAGGCTTTCGACACGGTTTGTCTGAGGGTTTAACTTAGGTTGGTAATAAGGGATGACTTGATGGCGCTCAATACAGTGTAATAACTCTGATTTACTCATTTTTTGAAAATGAGTAAATCGTCGTTCTTCAATTTGGTCCATTCTATCGAGTATCAGTTTTAAAGCGTCGACTTTCAGCGGTTTGGATACATTTCCAAGTAGGCAGATTGACTGCTGTCTGGCAACTTCAGCAGCGAGTTCAATGATCCGCACATCAAGGTCAGAAATAATGCACACGCCACCTTTAAAGTCCATTTTTCCTAACTCTCGAATGACGCCCATGCCATCAATTTCGGGCATGTTGAGGTCGGTGAGGACAATGTCATATTTGGTGGGGAAATGCTGCAGTTCCTCAATGGCCTCAACGGGTGATGAAAAGCGAGTGACGTCGCTATAGCCCAGCTCTCGCAGCATTCCCTCAACTAACGCTAAGATGGCGATGGAATCGTCAACTATCAAAATTCGCCTATCTTTGCTCATTTCTAATCCCTAAAAAAAGTGTCTCAATAGTAAAACTAGATGGATATTAGAAAAACACAAACGTCTACAAGGTATGAAAAAGCATACAATGCGAAGTCAGGCGAAAATTTTGAATCGGTTTAGACACTTAGTGACAGAACATTGATTTGAAGAAATGTTTTTATTGAAGTTTTGTTGATACATCCGATTCTGGCGATTGGTGATCGCAGATCGAGTTAAAGTCACCACGAAGGATAAACACTATGCAGGATTTTTCATGGAAATGAATAGAAAAGACACACTTGATCTGGTGCTGCTCGCCGCGTTATGGGGGGCTTCATTCATACTCATTCGCTACGCCGTGCCTGAATTTGGCCCGTTTGCTCTGATTTTGGTGCGTGTGGGGTTAGCTGCCTTATTACTGCTACCGATTCTAATGATTCGCCGTCAACTCCCTATTTTCAAGGCGCACTGGTTTCACGCCTGCACTGTCGGTCTATTTAGTTCAGCCGTACCTTTTTTACTTTTTGCCTATGCAATGATGAGTGTAACGGGAAGCTTCGCATCAATCGTTAATGCCGGCACGCCGATATGGGGAGCAATTATTGCTTACCTATGGTTGGGTGAGTCTATGACAAGAAATCGCGTTCTTGGGCTCCTTTTGGGTGTGCTCGGTGTGGTGATTCTTGTTTGGGGGAAACTGGACTTTGGTGACCAGGGATTAGGCTTTCCAGTGTTGGCTGTATTGGGTGCGACGTTTATGTACGGAATTTCAGCGAGTTACACCAAGCGATTCTTACATGATGTTCCACCTTTAGTCACGGCAACAGGCAGCCAAATAGGGGCAACCTTGTCTTTAATTCCGTTCGGTTTTTATTTTTGGCCTGATGCTGCGCCAAGCACAGCAAGCTGGATCGCTGCCATGGTGCTGGGTTTTGCCTCAACGGGTTTTGCCTATGTCATATTCTTCCGCTTGATTGGTAACATTGGGCCAGCGAACACGATGACGGTGACCTTCTTGATCCCATTGTTTGCAGCAGTGTGGGGAGCGATGTTCTTGGGAGAAATTATTACCGTGAGAATGATGCTTGGCGCGTTAGCCATCTTCTTAGGAACAGCGTTAGCAACGGGTTTCCTATCTCGCAGGCAGAGGAAAAACGCATAGTGTAGGGAAGCGGGGGTGAAACCGCCTGCATTGAACATGAATAGACAAAGAGCCCATGAGGGGCTCTTTTTTGTGGGTGCTGACTGTCGCTTATTGTGACTCTGAGGTAGTCAGTGCAGAGACTTCTAGTAGCGGTGCTGCATCAATATTGTCAGCATTCATCATCGAAGAGATTCGCTGAACTGAAGATATCAGTAGCGACTGCTCCCATTCTTCCAACGATTGAAAGCGCGAAATAAAACTGTCTTGTAACGGTTTAGGTGCTTGCTCAAGTGCTTTTTCACCTTCCGGCGTTAAATGCGCATGGACTTTACGCTTATCAAGGTTACTTCTGACACGCACGATGAGATTGCGGCTTGCGAGACGATCCAAGATGGTCGTCGCAGTGGCTTGGCTCATATTGGTATGGTTAGACAGCTGACGAATGGTCACTTCATCCAATTCATGAATCGCACTCATGAGTACGAGTTGAGGTCCTGTTAAGCCTGCAACTTTGTTGAGCTTACGTGAATGTAGGTCAATGGCTCGAATAATTTGTCTTAGCGCAACCAGCACCTCTTCGTGCTTCTCCATCGAAGCGTCTCCTTTAACTGCAGCAGGGTGAAAAACCGCGAAATTATCTGCGTAAAACACAAATAATAAAAGGCTTTTTCAATAACCTTACACACTGGAAGCGAAAGATGCGATATCGGAAAGCCATAGACTTTTCGTTGAGGCTCAAAAACGAGGCGTTGACGCTATGCAACTCAATACAAATGTTAAGGTAATGCGTATTTGAATGAGATTTTTTCTCATTATCATTTGAAATGATTGATAGTGAATGTAATAATCATTCGCGTTTGTAATAACTGGTTACATATCAACTTTTCAAGGACAGATTATGATGTATTCCTCTCGTGCCATGGCTCTCTCTGCATTCTCTCTTTCGTTAGCTTCTTTTACTACGTCGGCAGCGACGCCAGATCAAGTTGTTAGCCACTATGCCGATCTTGCTCATGCGGTTTATAGCGATTCTCACCTCACCGCAAAGCAGCTTGATACCGCAATCAACGCGTTGATTGAGAAACCATCAGCGCAAACATTGGCGACAGCTAAAACAGCGTGGCTTGCAGCTCGAGTACCGTATCAGCAATCTGAAGTGTTTCGCTTCGGCAATGCCATTGTTGATGACTGGGAAGGGCAATTGAATGCGTGGCCTTTGGACGAAGGTTTGATCGATTACGTGGCAACGGACTACCAGTATGAACTGGGTAATGAAGGCGCGGTGGCTAACATTGTTGCTAGCACGTCGATTAGTGTTGGTAATGAAACCATTGATATTCAGAAAATCACGCCTGAGGTGATTGCGTCTTTGAATGAATTGGGTGGATCTGAAGCCAATGTGGCTTCCGGCTATCACGCTATCGAATTCCTACTGTGGGGCCAAGATCTTAACGGTACAAATAGCGGCGCGGGCGAACGTTCATTCACCGATTTTGCTTATGGTGAATCATGCACAAATGGTCACTGTGATCGTCGTAGAGACTATTTAAAAGCGGCATCTGAATTGCTTATCACCGACTTAGCTTGGATGGAAAACCAATGGGCAGCGGGTGTGAGTGGCAATTACCGCGAAACCTTGCTTAACGAAAACGCAGAGAATGGTCTGAGAAAAATGCTGTTTGGCATGGGGTCATTGTCGCTAGGTGAATTGGCGGGTGAGCGCATGAAAGTGGCACTGGAAGCGAACTCATCGGAAGACGAGCATGACTGCTTTTCGGACAACACCCATAACTCTCATTATTACAACGAGCAAGGCATCTATAACGTCTTCACGGGTAGCTACTCTCGCGTAGACGGCTCTGCAGTGAGCGGCCCATCTTTGTATGGCATGGTGAAAAAAGCGAACCCTGAAAAGGCGGGAGAGATCCTTGCTGATTTCGACTCTGCGCGCAGTGCTGTGTTTAAGCTGGTGGAATCTGCTGAAGTGGACGGCGTGCATTTTGACCAATTGATTGCTGTTAACAACACGGATGGTCACCTCGTGATCAACAACGCGATTGCTGCACTGGTTGATCAAACTCGTGGCATTGAGTCTATCGCTGGCGAGTTGGGTATTAGCAATCTCAATCCGGATAGCGCCGATCACCAATTCTAAGAAATAGAAAATTAAACAGGGAGTTGCGGCAGGTTTGTCGCAACTCCCTTTGACGTATTTGGAAAGTAGTCATGAAATATACGGTTTTACTGCTCAGTGTCTTTGCATCGTTGTCATTCGCAAGTGAGATAAAGTCGGGTGGAGACACGACGACGAGCAAACAGGGCGCGAACGCCTTTTCCCAGCCAGCCACGAATCTTCCTCTTAGTGATCGCATTGACTTCAGTGTCGGCAACAGTTTTTTCCGTAACCCTTGGGTAAGCGCCCCCGCATCGACCGATGCCAGAGATGGACTTGGGCCACTGTTTAATACCAATGGATGTCAAAACTGCCACATTAAAGATGGACGAGGTCATTTGCCGCTTGAAGGTGATCAGAATGCCGTCTCTTTGCTCATTCGTTTGAGCATTCCTGCGTTGACCGACACACAGAAAAAGCAGCTCATTTTGTCCGGTAACATTCCTGAACCGACATACGGTGGGCAACTTCAAGATTTTGCGCTTCCGGGTGAAAAGCCGGAAGGTAGAATTGTCGTGAAGTTTGATTACCACACGGAAACATTCGCTGATGGACACACGGTTGAGTTGCGTAAGCCGATCATCTCTATTGCAGATTTGAATTACGGCGCGATGCACCCTAACACGCAAATGTCGGCGCGTATTGCACCGCCGATGATCGGGTTAGGCTTGTTGGAATCGATCCCCGAAGCGACGTTATTGGCTATTGCTGATCAGCAAAATAAAGATAACAACGGAGTGTCGGGGCGTCCCAATTATGTGTGGGATGTAGCGCAAGACAAAACGGTGGTTGGGCGCTTTGGCTGGAAAGCCGGTCAGCCAAATCTGATGCAGCAAAATGCCGCGGCGTTTAATGGCGACTTGGGCTTAACCAGCGCATTGTTTGCTGACGAAAACTGTTCCACAGGACAAGATCTTTGTCAGCGTTTGCCAAACGGTGGCAACCCAGAAGTCAGCGAAAAGATTCTTAATTTTGTCGAGTTCTATTCCCAACATCTCGCTGTTCCGATGCGCCGCAATCTTTCCGACCCCTTGGTTCAGAAAGGGGAGACGTTATTCCAAGAGGCCGGTTGCGCAAGTTGCCACCAGTCAAACCTCAAAACGGCAGCGCGCAGCAATAGGCCTGCACTGAGTGAACAAACCATTCACCCTTATACCGATCTTTTACTGCATGACATGGGTGAAGGATTGGCAGATAACCGTGGGGAGTTTTTGGCTAACGGTCAAGAATGGCGAACCGCACCGCTTTGGGGAATTGGGTATACCCACGAAGTGAATGGGCACACTGAATATCTTCACGATGGTCGTGCTCGAACGGAAATGGAGGCGATTCTTTGGCACGGTGGTGAAGCCAAAGCAAGCCAACAAGCAGTCTTAGGGTTTGATGCGCGCCAAAGAGCGGCATTGATAGCATTTCTGAAGTCGTTGTAGGAATGGGATGTGATGATGAATGTAGCGAATAATATAGCGAGCAACGTAGCGAGAAATGCAGCGAGTGACGCAAAAGGTCTTGTCGTATTAGTGACGCTGTCACTATTGATGGGGTGTGATAGCCAAGCGCAATCTGTTTCATCTGAACAAGCAGATCCTCAAAATGCCCTTTGGGAGATCCAAACGCGTTCGACATCTGAGTTTGTTGCTCAAGCCAATAGGTTGGAATCCGATATCGCGGCACTGTGCGAAACAAAAACCAATCACGCATTGTTCAAAAGCCAAGCGCAGTGGGTAGAAACCATGAAGGCGTGGCAGTCTTTGGCGGGGGCTAACTATGGCAATGAAACGGCGATGTCCTTGAGCTGGCAAATTCAATTCTATCCTGACAAGAAAAACACGATTGGACGTCAGATCGGGCAATTGCTGAAGAGCGAAGAGGATATGTCGACGTTGGCGCTCGAAAATCAAAGTGTCGCGGTTCAAGGTGTTGGGGCACTTGAATGGTTGCTGTTTGATGGGATGCCTATTACTCAAACTAATACTGGCACAGCCAAGCTTGAAGCTGAAGGGATAGATAAGTTGGCAGTACGTTGCCCACTGACCCAAGCGGTTTCGTCACACTTGGTTAATTCTTCAGAACGTATGGCATTGGCATGGCAGGGTAATCTTTGGAAGGAAGCTTCTGAAGAACAGCGTAATAGAGATGCGCTGAATATTTTGGCGAGTCAATTAGATTCAGCCATGAAAACCTTGTCCTTAGCGATGGGAAAACCCGGTTATCCCAAGCCGTATCAAGCCCAAGCATGGCGTTCAGGACAATCCTTGGCGCTGCTGAAAGCCCGCATTGTTGCGCTACAAGCACGTTATATTGAAACGCTAGATGGTGTGTTGCGTGAGCAAAACCAAAGCCAAGGCCAAAACAAAGATCAACAACTAGGGGCTTTGGCTGATCGACTGGTAAAGCACTGGGACATTGCGCTGGAAAGTGTGCCCAATGGTGACGCTATCAAACCCTATTTGTCAGAACCCTCGGATTACCGCCAGTTAATCACGTTGTCGAATAACTTAGAGTACATCAAGATTGCGTTAGCCGATGAGGTCGCCGCAGCGCTGGGTATGGTTGTGGGATTTAACTCAACGGACGGAGACTAGCCATGGTAAGCCACAAACGACGACGCATGCTGTTGTCGGCGTTGGCGGTGGTCGCGTCTGGCGGTTTCGTTGGGGGCGTGTATTCGCGTGCTCGTGCCGAGCACGCATTGAAGCCAGCGTATATGGGATGTGCTCGGCAACCAGACGGCCAGTTCAATGTGACTGCCATCAATGATGCGGGAGAGGTCTGTTTCACCTCACCACTTTCGCATCGTGGTCACGGGATTGCGGTTGATCACTCAAAGCGTTTAGCGTTTGTATTTGCTCGCCGGCCAGGCGCGTATATTAGTGTGATATCAACGGATACCGGTGAGGTGTTTTCTACTTATCATTCCGACCCTCGGCGTTATTTTTACGGTCATGGTGATGTGTTGGGTGACGTGTTACTGACAACGGAAGGCATTGAGGGGTCAAGTGAAGGTGTGATTGGGATCTATCGTATTGCTTCTAATGGCAGCCTCTCCAAACTCCGTGAGATTACGGGTTTTGGAATTGGACCACACGAGCTTAAGGTCGTCGATGAACATACGTTGGCTGTCGCTGTTGGGGGAATACACACGGACAAGCGAACCCCAATGAACCTAGATACCATGAAGCCAGCTTTGGTATTCATCGATATTCCTTCAGGGCGAATCACCCAGCAATACCACCTAGAAGACCACCAACTGAGTATCCGCCATCTTGCAGTCAGTTCCGCAAAAGACGTGGTGATTGCACAGCAATATAAAGGTGACACCGATAAAGTTTCACCATTATTGGCGATTAAACGAAAAAATGGTGACTTTGTAGCGCTTAAGGCGAGTACTGAGCAGTGGACGCGTTTTCAACACTACATTGGCAGTGTGGCATGCACGGAAAAACAAGTCATTGCTACCTCACCTCGGGGTAATTGCTTTGGGGTTTGGGATATCGCAACCGGCGAGCTTCAGTCGCTATCCGCCTTGATGGATGCTTCTGGCGTCTCGGCTGAAGCCGACCGTTTTGCCTTAAGTTCAGGCAGTGGCAGGGTTGCATTTCAATTGGCGAGAAAAAGTATTAATTTTCATACATCTGGCGTGACCTGGGATAATCATTGGGTCATGCTGTGACGTCATACTTTTCTAACTCTTTGTTTTTCTAGATTCATAAAAAATCCGCCAACGAAAGCCGCGTCCTTTGCCATACTAAGATCTCAATTGGGAGGTAGCGCATGTTTTTAGCTCGTACGTTTTTTAAGGCATTATGGGTGGTAGCCTTAATACCTATGTCCCTATGGGCATCGGAACCTTCTGATATGCAACAAAAGCCATCTCTATCTGCTTTGACTTGGGTGAAACAAGCCGAGTCAGAAGTCGGGGTGGTTTCTCACACCAGCGAGCTTGCAAACATCTACGAGTTTTTTTCTTTTTCACCGATCTGGCATGATTATCGTGCTAAAGATGAATTAGAAACGCAGATCAACATTATTTCTCTTGCAGGACTGAGCGAAGATTTTGAATGGCGCGCGCTTATGCTGCGTGATCTCAGATCGAGTGGCGACTGGCGAGCTTACGATGTGTTTGCCACCGACAGTTTATTGGCATTGACCCGCTATATCGACGGCATTCCAGAGCATGGGAAAAGCTGGTTCTTCGGCACTGATATTACTGACGACTTACCGCCACCAACACTGACCAAAATCAATGGCCTTGTCGCAGCGGGAAGTCGCAATCAACTTTTCGATTATGTGTTTAAACTGCGCCCTGATACGCCACAATATCGCGAAATGGCGAAAGCCATTGTTAAGCTTCAGGACGTAGAGCAACGTTATTGGCCAAAATTGGCGCAAGGCGGGCTGATCCGACCGGGTAAAAAACTCGATGACGCAGACAGTCTGATCACCAGTTTGGAAAGACACGGGGTGTTGAGCACTATGGATGCTCAGCGGTTAAAGATCGCACAAGTGAGCGACTACGACGCCACGATGGTAGGTGCGGTAAAGCGATTTCAGGCTCGTCACGGTTTGAAAGAAGATGGCGTGATAGGCAATAAAACCCGTCAATGGTTGAATAAATCGGTGAATACACGCATCCAAATTCTTGCGTTGAATATGGAACGTTTGCGCTTGTGGCCAACCGAAAGAAACAAGATCATTCTGGTGAATATTCCCAATTACGAAATGGAATTGTGGATAGACAGCGAACTTGTGCTCGACAGTAAAGTGGTGGTTGGGCGTCCAAGTAGAAGAACCCCATTGTTTGATTCGCGCTTGGATTCCGTTGTGTTCAATCCTAGCTGGAATGTCCCTGTGACCATTATGCGCAAAGACATTCTTCCTAAGGCGCGTCAAGATAACGAGTATTTGTCCAAGCACAGCTACACCGTATTAAGCGGCTGGGTAAATGGTGATGTGATCCCTCATAGCGATATTGACTGGGAAAATATCACGGACAGAAATTTCCCTTATCGTTTACAGCAATCTCCGGGCGACTTTAATGCACTGGGGCGCTACAAATTTAACACCCCTAATGGCAATGCTATCTACCTGCACGACACGCCTGCGAAGAGTTTATTCAATAAAGAGAGAAGGGCGTTCAGTTCGGGATGTATTCGAGTTCAAAAAGCGGAGACCTTAGCGCAGGTATTGTTGAGTCGTTCTGGTTTGGAGTTTGGCGATTATGACTACTACCGTCAGCATCTCGAAACCAAATGGGTGACGCTGAGACAAAAAGTCGCCGTTCACACCATCTATCAAACCGCGTGGGTGAATGGGGAAGGGAACGTAGAGTTTCGCAGTGATGTTTATCATTATGATGCACGACCAAAACGCACCCTTACTGCACTAGGGACTGTCGCCGCCAATACCCCAACCTTCTAATTCCGCATTTTTGTTTAGATTAGGTCTTTACGCCCAAGTTACGTGAGGTTGCTTGGGTAGAAATAGAGACCTACGCCACAATTACATATTTTTACATATTGCTGACAAAGATAAAAAAACACATAAATTCATCATGAAGAGGTGGTTTTTACAGCGGTTCGCTCATTTTAGAGACAGGTGACCGTTTGATTCATTGATCAACTCCCGTTAAATTCCAGCTTGTTTAAAGCGCCGTTAGCTGCAACTTCAAAGCAGTGGGCGACTTATTTTTGAATTTATATTTTGGGAAATAGTTGGTTTTTATGGACGGTTTGGATACCCAACGTCGCCGCTTTTTGCTGGGTGGTGCGGCGTGTATGGTAGCGGCTGCGCTACCGAAAAATGCTCTTGCTCTGCCTTTTACTGATGGCGAACGTCGCGTTCTATCAATGACAAGCATAAACACCGGTGAACACCTGAATGTTTGCTATTTTAACGGCCAAATGTATTTGCCGAATGAGCTGAACGAACTCAACAATTTGTGCCGCGATCATCGTCGAAATGTCTCAACGGAGATGGACAAGAAACTGTATGACCAATTAACGGCCATTTATCAAAAAGTAGGGGCTAAGCATCCTATTAGTATGGTGTCAGGTTATCGTTCACCAGCCACGAATGAAATGCTACGCAAAAATGGCGGCGGTCAGGCGAAGAAAAGCTACCACATGACTGGGCAAGCTATCGATTTTCATATTGAAGGCGTGCCATTGGCAAAAATTCGTGATGCTGCACTTTCACTGAAAGCTGGTGGTGTTGGCTATTACCCCAACAGTGGCTTCATCCATATTGATACTGGCCCAGTAAGAACGTGGTAATGATTGCAAAAATTCGACTTTGAGCGTTAAGACACTTGATGTGAAAAGACAATTGATATGAAAAGGGCGCAGCTTTCGAGCTAGCGCCCTTTTTGTTTTTATGCGGCTAAACCGGACTAGGCTGTCGGTTTGATTGGTTCTGTTGACCAAGTTCTGTGGATTGTTGCGCGTTGTTAGTGCGCATGTAGCGTTGACGCTTCTTCTCTTTGAGCTTGGTCATGTCGACCATGACTAAGCCATCAATACAATCGGCAAAATCGGGGTCGACGCCGAAATCAAGAAACTGCACGCCGCCCGCCTCACAAAGCTCGCTGTACTGTTTGTACAATGTCGGAATACTGGTGCCGAGGTTATCGAGCAATACCTTCAGTGTTTTTAAATCTTGCTGATAGTCATTTCCACAGAAGTGATTGAGTAATTCATGTTCTTTTTGGCTGTCCATACTAAATGGATGCTTTGAGCGCGCCACGTCAGCCGTCGCACCAAAATAGGTACGATAGAAAAAGATCAGTAGCTCTTTCGCGGGTTGCGGCATGGCATTACTGATGGTGACAGGGCCAAACAAATAGCGATAGTGGGGATGCTTAGAGAGGAATGCGCCAATGCCAAGCCATAAGTACTCTAAGCTGCGTTTACCCCAGTACTTGGGTTGAACAAAGCTTCGTCCAAGTTCCAAACCAGCATTCAGGTAGGGAGTCATGCCTTCGTCGTAGTTGAACAAACTATGGGTGTATAGCGACTGAATACCCTGCTGAGCGATGACTGCTTGCGTATCGCAGAAGCGATAAGCACCAACGATATCCATGCTCGCGGGGTCCCAAAGAACCAAATGGAAGTAGTGTTCATCGTGTTTGTCGATATCACGGCGCTGTCCCGTCCCTTCACCAACGGCGCGAAATGCCACTTCACGCAATCGACCGATTTCGCGCATCACTGACGATTCGTTTTTGTAGCGATAGAGATAAATGATCTTTCCATCGGGTGTGACGCCTAATTGCTCTGAGTCTTGTAGCTCTTGTTGCAGTGCCAGAGGGTTTTCCGGTGAGGCAATGGCTGACTCTGTAGGGAATTGTCCCGCTTTCCCTTTCGCGATCTGGTAAAGGTGTTTCTTGATGAGCTTGACCCGCGTTTTCATCGGTAGGTTGCGACTGGCGTGATAGCTGGCAAAGGGGATGGACTCCCCAATGGTGAAGGTGATGTGGCTATTTCGCTGACCAAACATTTCGTTGACTAATAGCAGCGTCGAGAGTGGTTTATAAACCATTGACGCGCCATAAAACATAGCGGAATTTTTGCCATCCACATGTATCGGTAAAATAGGGGCTTTGGCTTTGGTCGCCATTCTCAAAAAACCGTTTTGCCAATCAATGTCTTTCACGCCAGTAGGGCCAAATCGAGACACTTCACCCGCAGGAAATATAATGATCGCGCCATCTTTGTTTAGCCACTCATCAATGCTTCGTAAATTTTCCTTTGGTGTCTTGCCTGACATGTTGTTCACGGGGAGCAGGCAATTGTGCAGCGGCTTTATTTGCATTAACAGGTTGTTGGCTACCGCTTTAACATCGGGGCGAATTTCTCTGACTAACTTGAGCAATGCTAATCCATCAAGCGAACCAATTGGGTGGTTAGCGATGATCACAACACGTCCAGTTCGGGGAATATGTTCTTTTTCTCGGTCGCTCGTGAAGTAGCTAAAACGAAAGTAGTCCAGTACTTGTTCGACAAATTCGAAGCCTTTCAGGTACGGGTACTTGTCGGCAAAATCATGAAACGCTTGCTGGTGGAGCAACTTATGCAGCGTTGAGGACACGGGCTTTGCTAACCAAGGCTTCTGCGCCAGATTCGGATAATGGTGCGTGATAACTTCATCAATATTGAACATAGTATTCCTAAAATGACGTTTTCCAATCTTGGTGGTTAAGCGGCTTCTGAGTCACTGTCTTCAGAACTACCGTTCTTAGAAACAGGTTCGCCAAAGCCAATGCTTTCAGAGGGTATTGAAATGGAAGATGGGTCGACAAAGGCCTTGGTTTCCGCAACCAATTCTGGCTTTTCGGTCCATCGAATCAACTGCATTGTGCCGTCGTGTTGTTCAAGCAGTGCCGTACAGTTTTCAATCCAATCTCCATCATTGAGATATAGCGTCCCGTTAATGTCTTTCATGCCAGGGTGATGGATATGGCCACACACCACGGCATCGGCGCCTTTTCTCTGTGCGAACTGAATTGCAGCGTTCTCAAAGCGGGAAATGGCGACATTCGCAGATTGGACTTTTGATTTGATATAAGACGCTAACGACCAGTACGAGAAGCCCATTCTTCGTCTTAACCTTGCCCACCATCGGTTGAGGAATAGCAAAAAATCATACCCAACGTATCCGGCTAACTCAGTGAGACGACTGTGGCAAACGGCGTTGTCAAACTCATCGCCATGCAGGGCAATAATGCGTTTGCCTGTGACAGACTCATGGAGGTACTTTGAATGAACTTCGATGCGTCCAAAGTCGAAAGATAGGTAATCACGAATAGCGGCATCATGGTTGCCGGGTACATAGATTAAGCGGCTACCTGAGTGGGCGCGTTGAATCAGTAAAGAGAGGACTTCACTGTGCGATTCTGGCCAATGTCGGTTTGATTTCATGGAATGAAAATCAACGATGTCGCCCACAAGAATAATGGTTTGAGCCTCATGGCGCTGAAGAAAATCGAGGAGGTATTTTGCTTTGCAATCTTTGTTGCCTAAGTGAAGATCTGAGATCCACAGGGTACGCACTGAGATTGAATTCATAGCTTTCCATCTAATAGTCAAAACGCGTGATGTACAAAAGCTAAGCTACGGCGTAAAGATGAAAAACTGTTGTCATTCCCGTGACATGACGATGTCGGCTGGTTGACAAAGAGATGACACCGCGAGTGTTAAATGCGAGTGGGGTGGGATGACAACATTAAAATTGAGGAAATAGCGTGGTATGCTTTGCGCGTTTTCGCATTTATACGGATTGTATTATGGCTTTGAAGTTTGAGATTGTTCCTGTTACCGCTTATCAGCAAAACTGTTCCATCATCTGGTGTGATAAAACCAACGAAGCAGCATTGGTTGATCCCGGTGGCGATGTGGCTGCATTGATTGCAAAAGTTGATCAGTTGGGCGTTAAGGTCACCAAAGTGTTGTTGACTCATGGTCACCTAGACCATGTGGGTGGAACGGTTGATATTTCGGAAGCGTATAAAGTGCCAGTGATCGGTCCTGAAAAGCAGGATGCGTTTTGGCTTCAAGGTTTACCGAAACAAAGTGAAATGTTTGGTTTTGCGCGCACAGAGGCATTTGAGCCAACTCAATGGCTAAATGACGGCGACACGGTAACAATCGGTGAAAGCACGCTGAACGTGATTCACACGCCAGGGCATACACCTGGACATGTTTGCTTCGTTAGTGAAGATGATCGTATGGCATGGGTGGGTGACGTACTGTTTAATGGAAGCATTGGTCGTACTGATTTCCCTAAAGGTGACCACGCGACACTGATCAGCTCAATCAAAGAGAAATTGTTCCCTCTTGGTAATGATATTCGCTTTGTTCCTGGTCATGGTCCAACGTCAACGTTTGGTGTTGAGCGTCAGCAAAACCCTTATGTAGCTGACAATATGCCAATTTGGTAAAGAGCTGACTCTTTACTCTGTTTTCTCTGCGGGATGCCGTCCCGCAGATGCTAAATACTGGCGCGTCAATCCGACAAAATCCTCTAACGGCCTGTCCAACAAATCTTCACTGACAAACACGTCATACCCCAACAACTCTCTTGTGTATTTCATGCGGTTTGCCAGCATGGCGACCAACCCTTTGTAGACCTTACCACTTGCTCCTACATACGGCGTGTCATCGAACATCATGTCTTCGAGTTTGGTTTTACGTTCAGTTTCAGCACGTCGATAGGCGGTCAGCAATATACCGCGTTGTTCCATAATGATGTGGCTAGCGAGGCGGAAACTGATGCCGTCTAACAGTGGCTCGTAGTCTTTCAGCTTTATTCCTATCCAAGGCATAGGCTGGTGCCAGCCTTGCGTAGAAACAGAAGGGATGCCGATTTCCCGAATATCTCGCCATTTTACACTCCACCCTCCTTTCGGTGTGTGATGCTGAATGTGCATATCGGAAAGCGAGAAGGAGAGACGTTGTTGATCGATGATACGCGCAATGTAAAAGCCCAAACCGCTAAGAAGGCACACGCCTAGCAACGCAGGAATAGCGTTGACTTGTGGGTTAATGATGACGAGCGTCAACACAATCATGACGAGTACGATGACCGCAATGGAGAAATATTTTCCGAGCTGTTGGTGTGGCGGATAAATCAGCAACTGCTTGTTCACTTCTTTGGCGGTCCTTCTATTCGATACATAATCAAAGCATAGTGCGATCACTCCGTTAACATAACACTCGAATGATGCCTCCGTCATGCAAAGAGGAGCTGTTTATCTTTCAAACAAAATAACAAGAACTTTCCGACACTTGGCTCAACTTTCGTCCGAAAACACGGTTAGCGCTATAAAACCTATGAGGATTTTGGTATAAAACGCGCTTTGTTTTTCACCCTGCTGTATCAGGGGATGCTTAACGCAGTGCATCGGAGTAGGACGATTTAATGAAGATCTCTCATAAACGTAAAGTTCAAGGCAAACTTCAAAAACACATTAAAGCTGTGAAATCGGCTTCAGTGGCGTCTGTGAAGAAAGAAAAGCCAGTGAAAGCCGTTGCAGCGGCAAAACCGGCTGTTGAGCCAAAAACTGAAACAGCACCTAAAGTTGTGGCGAGTACTTCTCTGACTCCGAAACAACAGCAGGTTCTGGATATTGTCCGCCAAAATGCTGAAGGTATTAACCCTAAAGGTATTGGTCTGGCTGCAGGTCAGGAAGAAGCGAAAGCGGCTTCATGGGCAAGTGCGGCACTGAAGAAACTGGCAGAAGAAGGCGTGGTTGAACGCCTACAAGTGGGTAGCAAAGTGCTCTACAAAGCGCTTTAATTTCTCCACCGCTTCATAAAGTTTTGAACCAGCTTTCGAGCTGGTTTTTTTGTAGGCAAAATTCGCTAAAAATTACATCAGTGTTAACGTGCTGTAGCCGTTAATGGTGGTGTTTTTGCTTTGGAATAATGAATCGCCGATCAACGCCAAACTTCTGGTTTATTTGCGAGTTTAGTCGCGAAAAACACATATAGTGAGTGGTAATTTGAATGTGCCTAGTTTGTTTGATACGCCTGTTTAGTCACCCAGCAAGGGTTCAATAACAGCATGTATTGTCTTCCGTTTGAGTCTTTCATTGGGGCGAATAACTCTTCCAAATGAAGGAGAGGTTGAAGGCTGTCAGCGCAGACAAGCGGGTAGCATTTGAATGCAAATTGGATTGAAAACAAAGCAGCAGGATTTGCTATGACTGGATATGTTGGTGGAACGGAGCATCATCTTAGTGGTGTAATCAACTTTGATTATACGCACTTTCTCTGTGAGTCTAGCCGTGAGAGTTGGACTTTTTCTCAAGCACTCATGGTGCAAGTATCACGCTGGCGTCGTCGCGCCGCTATCGAGCCTGATAACGATAGTCGCGTATTTCCTAGCGAGGCGTTTGCTTCGGCGGTGAGCCATTCACTCTCTTCATTGTACAGCGATGTTTCTAACCTGATCACCTTGATCGAAGAGGCAAAGAAACAGCACATTGAGGCGTTGAATATCATGCTACCTTACGCTCTTGATGAGAGTGAACTGGATAAAATTCGCCGTAAAACTCACGTTAAAATTATACAGTTGGAAGAAGAGCGAGACGTGCTGCAAGTTCAACTGCTCTAGGTGGAGCGGTTATCAGTGCTGCTCAATTAAACGCCATTTTTCGATATGCCGACACGCGAACAGTTAGCGGGGGACGGTGAATGGACGAAAAATGGCGTGAAGCCTCATTCTATTTCGATTGTTCTCGCCTTCGTTCGCCTAGTTCGCCTAGTTCGCCTTCGCCGACGCGTTTACAGTGTTACTCCTCTGGCAATAAGATACACCGCCGCCGCACCCGCTATCAGCACACCGATCAGAATATACCGATTTCTTCCTTTAAACGCGGGTTCGCCATTTTCATGTTTCGTATACAGATAAAATACGATGCCGGGCAGATACAAAAGCGTTGCAAGCAGCAGATGATGTAAGCCGGACGCATACAGTAACCACACGCCATAAAATGTGGCCAGTGCTGCGATTAAACGCACTCGGGTGCTATTGAGTTCAGATCGTGACAACTTAAGCAGATAAGCCGCCACCAACAAATACGGCACCAAGATCATCTCAGACGCGACCGTTAACAGATCGTCATAACCCCCGCCAATCACATACATGAATATCAGGCACAACTGAACAACGATACTTGTCAGCCAAACTGAATTTGTGGGCGCACCATTGCTATTGGTTTTCGCAAAGCACTTGGGGAACATCCCATCTTTCGCCGCGGTATAAGGGGTTTCTGTCGCGAGTAGTGTCCAGCTAAGATATGCGCCACACACTGAGATAATCAAGCCTGCGCCGATGATCACAACACCCACTTTACCAATGAGCGCCTCAAGAATCTTAGCGGTTGATGGGTTAGGGTACTTAGCCAGTTCAGGCGTTGAAACGACCCCCATTGCAAGCAAGGTGACTGACACATATAAGAACAAGCAGGTTAATAGTCCGAGTATGGTAGCGCGTCCGACATCCTTACGATTTTGTGCCCGGCTGGATACCACCACAGCACCTTCTACGCCGATAAACACCCAGACAGTGATTAACATGGTTTGTTTAACCTGATCAAACAAACTGGGTTCGTTAGCCATGGTGACGCCACTGAAGTCGAAGGTGAACGTATGCCATTTGAAGGCAAAGAGGGCAGCGACGATAAAAATGATAATCGGGATCAGTTTGGCGACGGTGGTGACATAGTTCACGATGGCAGCGGTTTGCACGCCACGAAGCACCAAAGTATGGACGAGCCAGATAAGCACAGAGGACAACCCAATGGATAGCAAGGTGTTGCCATTGCCAAACAGTGTCATTGAGCTGGTGTCGAAGAATAAACCCAAGGTGCTAAATACGATGACGAGATAAGAAACGTTCGCCACCGCGGCGCTTAGCCAATAGCCCCACGCTGAAAAGAACCCACATAGATCGCCAAACCCTGCCTGCGCATAACCAAATACGCCACCTGAAACCTCAGGTTTATTCATCGTCAATTCTTGAAATGTGAGCGCAAGGCAGACCATACCAAACCCTGTTATTGCCCATCCCAGTGTCACCGCAGCAGGGCTAGCAACGACTGCCATGTTTTGCGGCAAACTAAAAACACCTGCGCCGATCATTGAACCAATGACAAGTGCTGTAAGCGCTTTTAAATCTAACTTATTACTCAAAATAGCTGCCCATACGATCAATCTAAGAAGTTGATAATGAAGTGGATGAGTATAGTTAACAAAATCGATGGTTTATTTGTTCAGAAATGGGATTTGAAAATATTGGAGGCGATTGAAGCGTCGGAAGTTATAGAAATGTCGAGTGAATAAAACAAGGGGTTGCGGCATTCAAAGTAATTCCCCTTTGAACGCCGCTAGGCAGTGTTCTTTGGTTTCACAATTGGATCAGTGCAGGTGCTCAGAAAATCCATTGATGACGAAACCTTGCGCTTCAGTATTTGGTTCACCCGAATCTATACAGTGCTGTGGCAAAACGGCATTGTGAAACTCTTCGTATTCGCCAAAAGCGATCACAGCGGAAGACGTATCGGACGCCATCGCTTTCTTCATCAATGCAATCGCATCATGCGTAGATGTTGGCCTCGCAATACGGATTTGGGATGCCTGAATACCAGCCTGCTGAAAAAGAGATAAACAAAAACGAGACGGCGGGGCAATCAAGGTGATCCACTTTTGGCTCTCACTGAATGACTTCAGTACGCGAAGTAAGTAAGCCAACTCACTCATATTGTTTTGGTAAACGTTGACCGAAACCAATCTCCCATTTGTATTACCTTCCTGTGAAAAGGCATTAGAATCAGTGTGACGATAGCTTTTTGCACCCGCAGCAAGACGAGCATAATGCTCACGTACGACGGGACGTGACATTGACTGATGAGGTACTGAATGGGGAGTTGCATACGAGTGTTTCATCTCAATTTCCTGTATGTTTATCCAATACTGTATGTGTATACAGTAGTTATAATTTACACAAAAAACAATAGGGAATGAGAAAACATCGAGACGGTGATCACGAATATGAGCGACTTGATCCTCACAAATTGGCTTTCTATTGATGACATCACATGCTGTTCTTCAGCGCGTTAATGCTTTTCAACCACAGTTCAAATTCAAAACACTCCACTGAAACAGCGCCATCCAGCCTATAAATTCCTGTTGAATAAGCACCTTGAAGTTGTTTGGGTATATGATAAGAGCCACAGTAAGTATTTTTTAGAGAGCTGAAGATGGATCAGGAATTTTGGCATAGCCGCTGGGCAGAGAATCGCATTGGCTTCCACCTTACCGATACTAACCCTGCATTAGTGAAACATTGGAATGCGCTTAAACCACAACGAAATGAAGCGGTGTTTGTGCCAATGTGCGGTAAGTCGGTCGATCTCAGTTGGCTTGCCTGCAAACACAATGAAGTTGTTGGCGTTGAATTGAGTGAAATTGCGGTACGCGCATTTTTCTCTGAACATCTATATACGCCATTGGTAACGGCAATCAGCCCAATCATGAAGCTGTATCAGTTTGATGAAGTCTCTATCTACAGTGGTGATTACTTCTCTGCACCTTTGGCTCAATATCCACTGATCTATGATCGAGCGGCATTGATTGCTATGCCAGATGACCTTCGTCAGCAGTATGTCGAGCGCTTGCTCTCGTTGCTAAAACCTGGAGGTCGTATTTTATTGGTCACTTTGGATTATCCTCAGGCTCAAATGGATGGGCCTCCATTTAGTGTGACTGCAGACGACGTGCATTCATTGTTTGAGGGATACAAGATCACCCGCCTTGATCGTGATGAAAACAGCGATCGACCGCCAAAGGGCAAAGCGGCAAGTCATTTTGTGGAAGAGGTGTGGCTCATCGAATCCGAGTAAGCGTGGCTATCGCTTGTCTTTCTTAGTGAATCAACAAAAAAAACGCCACCCATTTAGGTGGCGTGTGTTGTTACAACGCTTGTCGATGAAAAAACTACAACTCGACTTTAACCGCAGAAGCAGTAGTGATTGCTTTGCTGATCGCAGCATCAATGGTGTTATCACACGCCAGTGCAACACCCAGTCGACGCTGCCCATCAATGTCCGGCTTACCAAACAGACGTATTTGTGAATCTTGTTGACGAAGTGCCTGAGTCAATCCATTAAAACCAATGTTGCTAGACGTGCCTTGGCCCAAAATCACAGCGGATGCGGAAGGACCGAACTGTCTGATCGTGTTTATCGGCAATCCAAGAAAAGCGCGAACATGCAGCGCAAACTCAGATAGATCTTGAGAGATCAAAGTCACCATGCCGGTGTCGTGTGGGCGAGGGGAGACTTCACTGAACAACACTTCATCACCTTTCACAAACAGTTCCACGCCAAACAAGCCATAGCCACCCAATGCGCCCACCACTTTTCTGGCAACATCTTCGGCTGCTGCACGAGCTTTATCGCTCATTGCCTGTGGTTGCCATGATTCACGGTAATCACCGTCTTCTTGGCGATGTCCAATAGGCGCGCAGAAATGAATCCCGTCTATCGCGCTAATGGTGAGAAGCGTGATTTCATAATCAAATTCAACAAAGCCTTCGATGATGACGCGTCCCGCACCTGCGCGGCCACCTTCTTGAGCGTACGCCCAAGATGTCTCGATGTCAGCATCGGTTTTAATGACACTTTGCCCTTTGCCCGAGGAGCTCATGACTGGCTTAATCACACATGGCATGCCTACAGATTCCACCGCACTTTTGAATGCGTCGAATGTATCTGCAAAGGCATAAGGGGAGGTTGCAACGCCAAGATCTTCCGCGGCAAGACGGCGAATACCTTCGCGGTTCATGGTCAGTTGGGTAGCGCGGGCAGTCGGGATGACGTTCAATCCCTCTTTTTCAAGCTCAACAAGGCGGTCTGTCGCAATGGCTTCAATCTCAGGTACCACAAAGTCTGGTTTTTCCTGTGCAATGATGGCTGCGAGCGCGTCGCCATCAAGCATATCGACAACATGGCTGCGATGGGCGACTTGCATCGCGGGTGCATCAGCGTATCGGTCACACGCGATGACTTCAATGCCAAGACGTTGACACTCAATGGCCACTTCCTTACCTAATTCGCCAGACCCTAATAGCAAAACACGCGTTGCGCCCGGACGAGTAGCAGTTCCAAACATGATTATCTTCCAACAATGCAATTAACTGCTGGTGATTTTACCTTAAGCAATCGTTTGCGCAAGCGTTTGCTTTGGTGTTTTGCGCAGATTCTAGTGCCAAGTTTCTGATTTCACTTAAACAAGAATAAACAAACGGCCGCTAAAAAGCGGCCGTTGTTAGAGCATTGCTAGGGTGTCTTTTTGTGCCTGATAAAACGCCTTGATTAGGCTGTTTTTGGTTTACGTGTTTCCCAATGCGTGATGAAAAACACCGCAGCCACAATAATGGCAGCACCTAACCACAAACGACCAGGCGGCACCCAGCCAAACACTAAGAATCCAAACAACACGTTGAGTGGTAGTTTCGCGTTATCAAAAGGCTGAACGAATGAAGCATCTGCTGCCGCGTAGGCTTTGGCGATAGCCCATTGTGCAATCGCTGTGAGTAAACCCGCCCCCAATAGCATTAGCCATGCAACGTGGCCAGTTGGTAGCGTCCAATCCGGAATCGCCAACACAATGTTGAATGGTGTGATCAGTAACAGAAGGTAAACCACCATGGTGGTAGGTGAATCCTTATGTGACAATTTTTTCACCATTAAGGAATACGTCGCCCAGAAGAATGCAGCACCAATTGGCAGCAGCGTTGCCCAGTTAAAATCATCAGACCATGGCTCAAGAATGATCATGGCACCCACGAAGCCACTTAACGTTGCTATCCAACGAGCAGGGCCCACTCGTTCGCCGAGAAACAGTCCAGAACCGATAGTGGCAAACAGCGGTGAAGTCATAAGTAGTGCGATGCCCTGCCAAATCGGAACAGGGTAGGCGAGCGCCCATAACCATAGCTGAATACCAATGACAGAGAAAAATACACGTAGGCAGTGCATTCCGAGCTGATCGGTTTTTAATGCTTCTCGAATGCCCATGCTTCGAAGCCAAGGGATCATAGCGACCAGCGCAATGAAATACTGGATAAACGCTACCGTCGTAGAAGGTAGTTGCATCTTGAAGCTAACATATTGGGCAAGGCTGTTGACCATCGCGAAGCAGACGCCAGCGGTGAGCATCCAAGAGGCACCAATAATGGGATTGTGAGGTTGGCTCATGCGTGTACAGAATGTTGGAAAAAGTGCAGAGATAGTAGCGAACTTTAGGCGCTAGGCATAACGAAAACGCCAGCGTTTGCTGGCGTTTTGTATTTTTGGACGACAAATGTGTGTTGTTGGCGCTAAATCGCCAAATAACTCAATGGAATGTCGGGATTCAGTGCTTCTAGGATAGCTTGAGTATCTTGCAAATGGCTAACCACAGCGCGGGCTTTTTCAACCAGAACAACTTCTTGGATGTCTTTCAAGTCTGCGTCGGCAAGGTTCATCGCAATGAGAGCGACTTGAAGTGGCGGCAGGCTTGGGTTAAATGCCGCGTTTTCAGCATACATGCCAGCGAATACCGTGCCATTGATGTCACGAATTGCTGCACCACTCAGGTTGTGGGAGTAAGGGGCATGGCTGCGGTTAGTCGCCGCGACTGCCGCTTGAACCAATGCGTTGTCTTCACTAACGGTTAAGCCGTGATCAACCGGTGCAAGCAAAGGCTGCTCGATACCAAGATCTGCAGGGCCAAAAGGCTCAGGCAGATATTCGTGCAGCAGTTTTGCATCACGATTTGGCAGTTGAATGTTGAGCGTATCAGCGCCGTTAATTTCATTCATGAACTGACGGCAGTGACCACAAGGGCTGTAGTTGATGGTGATGTCTTTAAGGGCGGTTTCGCCTTTCAGCCATGCATGGCTGATTGCAGATTGTTCAGCATGGATGGCTTGGCTCAACTGAACACCTTCAAACTCCATGTTTGCACCAAAGTAGAGTTTGCCTGATTCGCCACGAGCAATAGCGCCAACATAGAATTTAGAAATGGGTGCAACAGAATAGGCAGCCGCTAAAGGCAATAACGCAACGCGCAGGTCTTGATCAGACAAGCCCGTGATTTCAAGCAAGTTGTCGTATTCTTGTGCGCTAATAGTCGCATCAAATTCTGGAGAAGCGCATAGCGTTTCTATGGCTTCTTTCAGTGGCGACGAAAGCGCTGAAATGGCTTCTTGAATGCTAGCTCGCATGTTTGCTCCAAAGGCAATGGTATGGCTGAGTATTCTACGGGCAAATACCAGATTATAAATGTGATCAAAATCACCAAATCAATGCAATTAGATCTATTGTTTCATAATTATAGGTGACTTCACATGAATTCGATTTCATTTGAAGCAAGTCGTGATTAGGTTGCAATTAACAAACCACTCAATGACATAGAAGATAAATGGCGCAAGAATCGCGCTGATAATGCCGCAAATGACCAATGCTAGAGAACTGAACGCACCTTCCTGATAGTTGGTCTCTGCAGCCTTTGCGGTTCCAATGGCATGGGATACAGCTCCAATCGATAACCCGCGAGCTAATGGTGATTTGATCTTCATGGCATTCAAGATTGGATACGCAAACAACGCGCCGAGCAACCCCGCAATTACCACAAGAGCGGCTGTAACGGCGGGTATGCCTCCTATATTTTCCGCGGTGCTGAGAGCAAAGGGTGTTGAGACAGATTTAGGCAATACAGATGCGGCGATCTGCATGTCGCCACCTGTTACAAGCGCAATCACTGTTCCTAGAATCATCGATAGCACACTCGCCCCCGTGCAAGCGATCAATATGACCTTCCACTGACGTCGAATCACATGCATCTGTTCATATAGAGGATAAGCAAGCGCGATGACCGCAGGGCCAAGCATAAAGTTGATGATCGTATTTTGCTCAAAGTAGGTGTCGTAGGTGTTATCCGTAAATGTCAGTGCGGGTATCAATAGACACATACTTATCAGCAAAGGATTAAAAACGGGATGACGTAATTTCAACGCAATTTGGCGACCAATGAGGTATGCCCCTATGGTTGCGAATAACCAGATCATTGTTCGCTCCCCTGAGATCTATCAACGAGTTTTGCCACGATAACGAACACCAACAGTGAGCTTAACGTTGTTGCGCTAAGTAGCGGCAGTGAATCACTGATGAGCAAATGGAAATGGTTCATCAATCCCATACTGGCGGGGATGAAAAACAGCGGCATGATGGTGATGAGCAATGTACAGGAATCTTTCACCCAACGTGCTGGCACAATGCCCGTTGTGAGGCTAACAAAAAGCAACAGCATGCTGACGATACTGCTGGGAATAGGGAGATGTAATAGCTGAGTTAACAAACTACCTATCAGGTAGTAAACGGCAATGAGAACAAAGCCAAGAAGATGTTTCACGGAGAAAAGCCAGCAAGATTGAACGTACTGCCATTTTAAACTGAGCTGACTATAAAAATCTTGTTTAAACCGAGGTTATTCCCACTATTGCACATTAGTTAGGCAATCGTGTCGGTGTTACATAAAGTAGGCAAATGCAGCGGCTACAGTTAAGAGCGAAATCAATGTAACAGCAACAATAGGGAGAATGTGACGCTCTGTGCTGTTATCAACCACAGGTTCATCAACGTGAACATCAAGCGGGTCTGGTACGGAGGGATCCGGCGCGGGCACGGCTTGGCGTTGATACGTTTTCTGAGGTAGCGAGACCCGATAACCATGATCGCCAACGACATCTAATGGAAGCACTTTTTCGCCTTGGCGGTATGATTTAGAGAGCAGAGAGCAAAGGCTGCTTTGATGTTGAGAGAACGATGAATCAGGCAGAGACGTAGATGCATAAAGCACACGTGCAGAAAGCACTTCCCCGGCGTGATAACAAAGCATTTCCAGCAAACGACATTCTTCATAGGTGAGTGTTGTCACTGAGCTGTCTTGCCAATACAAAGAGCGGCTTTCTGGCTCGAAATCGACGTCAGAAAATCGGTAGCACCGACTGTTAACTTTCGTGACCATTGAATCATCCATCTCACTATCTCCGATAAGAAAAGTGTGGACTCAAATCACAGAATTTCAACTGCAACACCCCTGTTTATTCAGGGGTGTATAGCGCACATCACACGGTATTCAAGGGGAGTTAGCGATAAACACTAAGATACAAGCGATTCAACGTAATGATAAATGGACTTAAGAATGGCCAATTTTTTTTCATCACTTTGATGTTCCTCCACCAGATCTTCTAACCGAGTCATATATTCTGGCAGATGGGTTTCGAAATAATCACGACGATGCAGATGCCATTTGTTCTGTTCGCTATCGGTCAGCGTCCATGAAAAGTTTCGAGCACGATAACGGAACAACAAGGGCTTAATGCGTTGATCTGACACTTGAATATCAAGCGCTGCAAGATTTTCAGGCTTGGTCTGACGAATGATATCCATGGTAGAACGATCAGACGGCGAGAAAAAGCCGTTATAGAGTTCGCTATCTACGTTATTGGATGAAGCATACTCTGGTTTGTCAGTATATAACGCGACCAGTTTCTCTCGAACCTCCGGGTGCGCTTGAAGCTTTTTCAGGTTGCTCAAGCAGAACTGACGGTCAATACCCAGCCTTTCCGCATCTTCTGGGCGCAAGGTTTTAGCTTCCGCCAGTACAGGGCATTTATTGATGTGAATAAGCTTGATCGGCGCAGGAAGTTCATCTGGCGCTAGGTCGGTGCGTTTGGTGTAAAGACGCTCACGCAACGCATCGGCATCTAAATTGAACAATGGCGTAGGATCTAGCGCCAAGTCGATGGCAATAACGGCATTCTTGTTGTCAGGGTGCCAAGCGACGGGCACAACCCAACTGGTATTGCCACGTTCGGTACCAAACATGCCCGACACATGCACTAATGGCTTCATGGCAACAATATCAATCAAAGCCGTTAGCTTGTTCTTATTGCGGTGCGTATATAGGTAATCAAACAAACGTGGTTGGGCTTGCTTGAATTTTTTTGCCATCTCTATGGTGGCAATCACGTCCGCCATGGCGTCATGCGCGTTGGCGTGTTCAATACCATTAGCGACAGATAAATGCTCAAGCTTAAAGCTGGTAAAACCGTCTTGATTTAGTGGCCATTCGATGCCGTCTGGGCGAAGTGCGTATGCTGCGCGCATGGCATCCAAAAGATCCCACCTTGAATTCCCGTTTTGCCAGCTCCAGCCATAAGGGTCGAAGAAATTACGGTACAAGGTATAGCGTGACACTTCGTCGTCAAAACGGATGTTGTTGTAGCCCACCGAGCATGTTCCTGGTTGCGCAAACTGCTCATGGATCTTCGCGATGAACTCGGGCTCCGAAAGGCCTCGGCTGACAGCGGTTTGTGGTGTGATACCTGTGATCAAGCAAGCTTCGGGCTGTGGAAGGTAGTCATTGGGAGGCTGACAGTAAATCACCAAGGGTTCGCCAATGATATTGAAGTCTTTGTCTGTCCTTACGCCTGCAAACTGGCAGGGACGATCAAGCGCGGGGCTGATACCAAAGGTTTCATAATCAAAGAAGAAGAATGTAGGCTGTTCGGAATTTTTCATAAGAGTTCTAGTTTTTCCAAGGCTTGGTAATTAAGCCTTTAAATTCAGGCGATTAAATGTATATATTATGCTGATTTTTAAACTAAAGTGATTCGTTTTTCTGCGTTTCACATTTGCACTTGCGTCCGAACCTGCGTCTATTTTTGGTAAGTGCTGCGTCTTTTTTCTAGGGATGTTGAAATGAGCATAACAGACAAACAATTAAGGGCTATCGTAAATTCAGACAGTTACGATGGCTCTTCATAGTTGAATGATGGAGAGGGGCTGATTGCTAAAATCTCACCCAAGGCCAACATTACATTTCAGTATCGTTGTCGCTTCAATGGCGCCAATAAACGATTTCGTATTGGTAAGTATCCGATAACCTCTCTCAAGAACGCAAGGCAAATCCATAAAAGGGTGTTGGAGTTAAGGGAAGAGGGGCGAAATCCAGAAATAGCGCTTACGGGTGAAACCGATTTCGTCACCCTTAAAAACTGCGTTGACTATTGGCTGGAGAACAAAGGCCCACAACTTAAGCCAGGAGCGCGCCAGCTATACCATTCTTTTGCCGATAACTACTACCACATTTTTCAGGATGTCGATGTAGAACGAATACCCGCAAGAGAGTGGATGAAGTGGTTTGATGAAATTGCCAAGAAAAATCCCAAAACGGCAAACTCAGCATTCTCGAAACTCCGCACCTGCTTTAATTACTGCAAATCCAAGTTCATGATCGACGGAACGCACTTGGAAAAAATTCGCCAGCAAGATGCAGGTGCTGCGCCAGTGGCTGATGACAGAGTGCTATCACTGCCGGACTCGCCAAAATTTGTATTGCGATAGAAAGAAGCAAAGCTGGAACATCAACAAAGCATCTACACCTGATGACGATGCTTTGGGGAAAACGACTTTCTGAGCTTCGCTTAGCGAGACGTGAGCACTTCGACCTGGTCAATGATGTTTGGACGGTACCGCCAGAACTGAGCAAGATGGGGAACACCATTCGCATGCCAATACCGAAAGATATCAAGCCAATGCTCGAACGCTTGATGCACATCTATGATGACTACCTCTTCCCAGGAACCTCACTCAACAAACCCATCATCATTTCAACCGTTTGCTCAGAACTTGGCACTATGCCACATGTGACAAAGAAAATGCTGGGGCATGAGCTGGGCGGAATTATGGCTGTTTACAACAAACACGACTGGCTTAAAGAGCAGAAGGAAGCGTATGAGGTTTATTCTGATGCGCTGTCGAAGCAAGTTAGGAAAGAGTTGGAGCATGAAGTTGATAAGGCAAGTTGACCTCTTGCCGTATCACTACACTTTAAAGATGAATACGGGAAATACAACTTTTGATAGTCAACGATAGCTCATCACAAAAACTGCGGTGGATGAGACTGCAGGAATCCAAGCTATAAACCGGAAGATACATAGATGTAGCTTGGCTTTACGGTAGTTGTTCCTCAATCC
This sequence comes from Enterovibrio calviensis DSM 14347, assembly GCF_000621165.1. Lineage (GTDB taxonomy): Bacteria > Pseudomonadota > Gammaproteobacteria > Enterobacterales > Vibrionaceae > Enterovibrio > Enterovibrio calviensis. The sequence goes on from NZ_JHZA01000018.1 coordinate 89,327, forward strand.
GGTTTCCATGTTAGTGATTGCAGTCTGTAGATCGGTAGGATAACTGTCTTTTCTACCATTGAATGCTTTGAGTACCAGCTCCTTTGCTTCATTCACAATTTGCAGCCGATTCCTCTGATTGTCTATTGCAGTGACAGTAATATAAGTTGTAATCAACAAGCCCAATACAACTAAAATATCACCAACAATCCCTACGCTTTTCGTATTAATTGCTACAACAGCAGCCATAGAAACTGGTACAGCAAGGATTTTGCTTACCACGTCTGATGTCACATTTGCTATTTTTTCTGCTAATTCTATTTCGGCCTGTGCAACCTCTTTTTTGGCTTTATGGAAAGCAAAACCACTAAGGTAGGTAGCGAAATTATCTTGATAAAGAGAGACAAAGTCACTCCAATTTGTAGCTAGCTTTTTAAAAGCGTCTTTTGGCGAGTTAGCATCAGAAGTAAATTCCAACAGTGTTGAGCTGAAAACGCTCAGTTTTTCATGGAAATGATGATCAGTATTGGACTCTTCTTTAATAAGATACTCAAGTATGGATATATCTACAGGGTGATTGTCAATTACCTCTTCATCGATACAGATGTCCAGTACCAATGGTTTACTAGATTCAGCTACATTCGCGACGAATACCAGAGTGTGATCTTGAGAATCGCTCTTTTTATCGTGATAGGGAGCGATCTTTCTTATCGCAGAAACAAACGAACAAACTTGTTCAAGTTTATTCGTAACAGATGAAGTTTCCGAGGGGAAACAGATGTCACTGCTTGCTAAATAAAATGTTTGAGGCATTTCGCCGGTTAGGAGTGAGGGACTCCTGTCCACAAGTTCTTTTAAATTTTTGAACCAAGGAGAACTGCCGCTATCTCCGATACGAATGCGCGCACAATAATCAGTATCGAGCAGTAACTCGTTTACATCCAAATCTTCATCTGGATCAGAAATAGGCCAAATCCTTTCTACTCTGTGGGGAGTACAGTCACTTTGCAAGTGCTTCATGATCATCTGGTTGGCAGTGAAATTGACGTCGAACTTATTCCCACTTAACTTCGGATAATTCCCAATCCGGTATAGTTCAACAAGGTTTTTGAGAGCCATTTTATTCAATTATACCTAGCTGCCTTTCAATATCAGCTTTTAGTTTTGGCGGAAGTTTTGATATTGTAAGCTGTCCATTCTTGTACCAAATTCGGCTTCCAGAATCTGTTCCAAGGTCGCCTCTATCAAAGTTTATGCCTAAAGCCTCGTCTTTATAGATAATGTGAGTAAGTTTCTTCAACTCATTTTTATTGACGGAGAATTCAGCAGGGACCCCAACATCTTCGCTATTAAGATGTTGAAACAGGTTCTCTGTGAGGTCATCGACGGTATCAATATCAACTTTTGCAAATATCCCCCTTGCTAACTCAACAACCTCGCTAAGCCTTGCTGTTTTGTCATCTGGGTTTGCTTCTTTATTAGTCAGGTATACAGTAACTTTGCGTTTGAACTCATCTGCGTAAGAATCCAAACCCTCTGTAGAGCGAAAAAACTTAGTCCCGTGGATAACTACACCTTTAGTCGCTTTAGCTGACGGAGAACCAGCTTTACAGCCAAGAGCTCGAACGAAATATTGGGAAGACTCGTTGTTGGCACTAGATCCAATAAATGTCAGATAACAAATGTCGTTTTGTTCTTCAGGAGACGCAGTTAGGTATTCCGTCCACCTTTGAAAGCTAAACCTAGCCGCGGAATGTAGTTTACCTAGATCAATGTATTGTAAATCTTGGACGTCCAAGCCTTTCATGCCGAAACCTGGTTTTTGCTTAACCATAGCTACGAGAAGAAATCGTGAGCTGTTGGCTTGGTAGTCTATGAACAGGATATGCCCGCCAGTAGCTGGGCCCGTTGACCGTGCCTCTCTGTGTAGTTCTTTCATTATGGTGTTTGTTAGAGAAAGAAAGGTCGAGTCCTTAACACCATCTCTTTTGGTGTAGTAGTCCTTGATAGTTTGAGGTGCTTCCCCGTGAGAGCCTGAATTGTCAAAAACACCATACTGAAGGCTGTTGCCTTTCTTACCGTAAGCATCAATAACTCCCTCGATAAGTGATACTACTGTAGGGTCGCTCAGTGGCAACAGCTCATCCCGAAGGCTAGATTTTTGGATTTCTTGATGCTGTTCCTTGTTTAAACGATGCACAACAGCTTTATTGATTACAACTGACATAAGGCTTTCCTTTGAAATCGGGTCAGGCAATATTGAGCTAGTTAGACATATTTTCCAATAACTTACCGAGAAATTTTTGACTTAAGCCGCGCAGCTGAGTGCTTTTCATCCATTGAATCAAAGTCTCATGATTAGAATCTATGGGGAACAACAAATGATCCTAATACCCCTTAAACCCACCTTCATGCTGAACCAACTCCATTACTGCTTCTCTTAACCAACGCAAGGGCGTGTACTGTGGAACAATGAAACCCGTTACGCCAATTTCACCCGCACGCTAGATGTCCCATTTAGCCGTTTTATCCGCTACAAGCCGGTTCTGGAAGATTTGGTGGATTGGCTAACCATTGGTCGCACCGCTGCACTACTGCGCATGCAAGGACAGATGGGAAATGAAAAACGCGAGGCTAAGAAAGCTGCGTGATGTGAGCTAACTAGATTGAAATCGTGAAGGCCACCGAAAGGTGGCTCTTTTGTTGTTTTAATTTATCCGAATATATGTAGGGTGCGGGCTGAGCATTTATTAGGGTTTTTATATGTTGAATTTTTTCAAATCTAGTTTTGACACAGTGGCACAGCGTATTACTAATCCGTTAGTAGGTGCCTATATTATGGCTTGGTTGATAGTAAATCGCGTAGGTATCGCTGCTTTCATCTTTGCTAATGATAATGAAACGCGTATTGAGATCGTGAGGCAATACGGTGTTGGTTACGATGAACTACTAGCGATTTTACTTGCTACAGGATACTTGGTATTTAGTTATCTAGTATCTCCTGCGGTACAGATGTTCGTTGAGAAAGTGCGTTTCGAATGGATTGAATCTCGTGATATCGAGGTAAAGAAAGTACAAGAACGTGTAAGACAATGGGCTGCGTTTGAGTCAACAGCAGACTATGTACAGAAAGACTTTGATAAGCAATTAAAAGACCTTAGAGCTAAAGCTGAAGACTTCGATAGGCTGGAAAAGGAAACAGAAGAGCTTGAATCTAATATTGATGCAATGAGTAGTAAAGTTGATAGACTTGAAGAGCAAGAGACCATCCGACAAAGTTACAATAAAATGTGTACTCATTTGCTTCCTTCATTAAGGGAAATATATAGTTGGTATGAGCGGGCGAGCTCAAGTAGTCATATGTTAAGTGAGACTGAAAAGCTACTTCTTGACCAATTAGAACAGGACAATTTTGTGTTAAAAGTTCAAGAATTAAACGAGCATGTTCTGTTTGAAAACGGCGATTCGGATCAAATTGAAAATTATCTAGATCTCGGATCAAGAACGGATGAGTTAGAAAAAGCTAAGTGATTATTTTAGTTATAACTCCTTCGAGACATTTTCTTGACTTTAATCTTGCTATTTAAGGTCTACAGTATAGACAGTAATTTCAACCCCATGGTGGGTGATAGCAGAGAGCACACGTTTCACGTAGCGCTCTCTTGAATCGGGATTTTTGATCAGAACAATGCCCGGCTTTTTCCCTGTTTCTGCGCTGTAATACATGGCTTTCCCAATTGCCTCAGCCCATTTTTCACCATAATTAAACTCTAAGGCGTGGGTATCTGTAAGGCAATCAACACGCGTTCTATCAGGTAGTACGTGTTCAACTTCTCCAATACAGTAAAACGTTATATAGTCTTTTTCTCGCCAAGGTTTTTTATGAGTTGGAATCTATTTTTTTCGATGGTTGAGGTGATTGTATTCGCATGGCCTAGAGTGTTCGCAGAATGTTTGACTCCCTTAAAACCCTGAGTTATGACTTCATCAGAGCTATTAACATTCTTTGAAGGTGCGCGAGCAACTAACGTTACAAGGCCTGCAATGAGTAATGAAATTAGAGCCAAAAAGAGATTTCTAAGCATTATTGGTATCCTCTTTCACAATCTCATAGTCAAACATGGGCATAAAAACTTAGTTTTAACATAAGCCAGATTTGAAAGGGTGAGAAGTCTATGTATTATGTTCATTTTTTATGGAGCAACTAATGACCCAAAAAGAGTCAGGCTCAGGTATGCCAATGAGACGTGTGATTGCAATACTAGTCACCATAGGAGCGTTGTATGGCTTTTTTATTTACGCTTTAGACCTTATTAACGAGTATCAAAGCATCCTTAAAGATCTTAATAAAAATGCGCTGGGACCAGAGCAGTTAGCTGGTGTTCTTGGTACTCAAGGAGATTACTTTGGCGGATTGTTAAATCCATTTCTAGCCTTTTTTTCACTCATAGCGTTGTTATACACAATTTACTTGCAGACAAATGAGCTTTCACTGACACGAAAAGAAATGGAAAAAACTACCAAGTTCAACGAAGATCAGGCGCTTGAACTTAGAAAGCAGGTTGAAGCGGCTGAAAGAGCAGCAGAGCTTCAAGCGAACGTTTCGAGACAACAGCAGTTTGATACCACATTCTCAACGTTATTGGCCGAGCACGGTAGGGTGCTTAACGAAATATCTAAGGATAATGACGCGTGTGCAGTGCTGAATGGTGTCGAAATGAAGCTGTCAATTTTTGGAGCTAGAGAACAAATACATCAGTGTCAGATGCTTTGTAAATACTATAGGGTTCTCTATCAACTCTTGAAATATATAGCAAGAAATCATCCTGAAAATACGCATAGAAGATTCGATAGGGAATACTTGTCACTGCGGCCAAGTGACGATGAGAAAGTATATTCAAGCTTGGTTCGTTCAATGATTCCTCACGACGTGCTTAAAGGATTAGCCGCGAATAGTGCGTGGACTGATAGAGCTGATAGTGAATATTGTGAATACATACTATTGATTGAACGCTATGCAATGCTAGAACACTTACACATGGAGAATGCTCTAAAAAAAGGTGGAAAGGGGATTGCATTTTTGAGCTTGGAAACTGGAGCCACGTTTGTTTATCGGAGTGAAGCATTCGGTACGAATACGTCACTTAGCTTTGTTATTGAATCGTGGCTCGAAGGATTCAGAACGTCACATACTTCTTCATCGTTTGATCGTTACTTCAGTAGTGTTCCATTAGTTTACTATGAATCATCTGTTATAGCTGGAGTGATCGGTTCCAAAGAATTTTCGGACTACAAAGAAAGAGTTTCTAGTCTTGGCATCAAGTGAATACCTTTCGCTACGAGCAATACTACTTAATGGCTTAACAATGTTTGCTTTGTGAGCTGTTTATCAAAATCACTACATATTGTGTGTGAGTGTTGACACGGATCAATTACCGGCCATTTTGGCGAAGGCCAGCGAACAAGCGCCGCCAGCTCGTATATTGGTGACGATGATGCTAGGCCATGGAGCTCGAATTGGTGAAACACGTAAGGCGATGTGGAAAAATATCAGTTTAACGCTGAAACAGTGGACCATTCCTGCAGGTGATGCGAAGAACGGTGAGGCGATGGTGTACCCGTTTTCACCTGGCATGGTTGAGTTGTTGCATTCATACCGTGAGTGGCAAATTGAACTAGGTTATAAAGGCGATTGTTTGTTTCCAATATCCTTTCGTGAAAACAAGCCGGCTTATAGTTCGTTGGCAAGTGGTTGGGTGAGGGCTATTTCTAATAAAGAATGGTCAGGACACGACTTAAGAAAGCGAGCGCGTTCAATTTGGCTTGAGATTGGTGTTGATTACATCGTTTGTGAATCGCTACTCAATCACGCACGAGACAAACTAGACCAAGCGTATATCCATACTCACATGGAATCACAGAAGAAAGAGGCACTCGAAACCTATCACGAGTGGCTAAAATCGTGCTGGTTAACCTGTTTCACGCCTGTCTCGACTGAAAATTAGATCCTCACTTTCCCTATTTATATCAATTCTCTACGTCAATTCTCAAATAAATCCAAGCGGATGATAGTAAGTCATGCAAAATCACGCCCAAACAGCACCCATCGACCCGCGATTGGCTAACATCGCACGTCTATTGCCTCATCAGATCAACGCGGTGAGGCTCAGTAAAACACAATTGAAAGTGCTCAATGCCATTCGATGTGGCGAGCAAGTGACACCGGAACAAATCTCAACCCGTTGCGATCTTTCTCAATCGTTCGCGAGCACATTGTTGAAGCGCTTATTTGAAAAAGCATATATCGAACGCCGAGCAGAATCTTCACAAATTGGAGGGTTAACTTACGTATATTTGAAGCAATGGAACACTACCCCGTCAGATATAATACCATTATAAATCATTTACTTAGATTTATTGGCGATATGTTTTTAACACGGTATGTTTGCGTGAGTGATGTTATTTCAATAGGTGGGAATATGACAAACAAACGACAGCAAAGCGCGAATTTTATTGTGAATACATTTGATGTGGAATTTAGTACAAGCTTGTTCATTTCGAGGTTTAAAGAGTGTTATGGAGTTGAACTTGAAACCAAGGAAGCAAATAGGTTGATTAGCTGTGAGAGGGCTCAAGTGCATGTGGGATCAAGCAGCGATAATTTTCATTGGCATCCGACCAGGCGGGCAAAGGCCGTTAGCAAGAGAGATTATATTGGCATGAATCACCGTTTCTCTCAGTGAAAATAGGTTCTTTCCAGTCACTGTTTCTCTCAAACTAGGGCGACCCTCGGGTGATAAAAATTTTTCGGGTCGCCTAGTCATCACCAACAGCGCGGCTATCTTCACGATTAATTCCAGTCTACTCTGTTACCGTTATTCGTAACACGTTGTTTAATTATTGGAGGAGATAGTGGAGCTAAGTACTGAGTTCGTATGTCGAGATGATGAACTAGCAAATTTACTAAGGAGGGCTGATGCATTAGTTGATGATAGTAATATTGAAGGATTGCGAGACCTGCAACGAACTGTTTGGCGGCAGCTTCAGAGCAAATTCCTGTTGCAGCCTTATTTAGTTAAGGATCATTCCTCCTGGACATCCATTGAACATAACGACTTTGAATTTGATTGCGTGCAACCAAGTACCCATGAGTTAGTCACTGTTGTTGAAGCTGCGTTTATCAACTTAAGATCCGAACCCGCAATAACTAGTCCCTGGCATCCACAAAGAATTATTAGAAATTTAGGGACGATAGGGGATGGTTTACCTAAAGGCCCTTTCGCAGAGACTTCAAACCATTCAGTGAACTACTACTGGCCTTTGAATTTGGCCCTAGTGACAGGAGGTAACCATTCTATTGCTCAAGGGCTTCTTCGTGGTCAGGGAACAGTAAAGGTAGAAGAGTGCTTTGATTTAACTCCTATCGTCGAACAGGTTTTCTATGATGGTGATAGTTGGGTTTTATTTAGTTCAGGTAAGCGAATAAGACAGCCAAGATTTAAGGAGATAGGTTGGGCATGGGAACTTGGCAGAATTCTTATGAGGCATTCTACTTTTCATTTTACCAATATGGGGTAGCTATTTACATTCTAAGAATGTGTCCTATTTACGTCCAAACTTCCCCAGCCAAGACAAATACCTATTAAATATCATACTTTTACCGTATTAGTCTCACAGTCAAAGAAAAAGGTCGGTTCGTTGGTGTTTGCCACGGTGGTATCCAAGGGTTTGAAAGACGAGGCGATGTTACCGCAAATCAAAAGAGAAATCTTGCCAAGGGCAGTAAAATAGGCCGATATCAATCTCTTGGTAACGTGCGAAAGATTAACTCCCAATACGTCTTGATGCCTTGAACATAAGGTCAGTAGCGCTTTGTGTATCCTGCCCCTTCATGTTGTTAGGGTATATGATGAACGATAAAGACGCTTTGCCCGTTCTTATACGTCGATAACCTGTTCAATCACTTGGAAGGATAGATGTTAACAATCACGCCACTCACGCCCCATATTGGCGCCATCATTGAAGGTGTCGCCCTCGCTTCGTGTAGCGACAACGATTTTACACAGATATATCAGGCATTCTTGAACTACAAAGTGGTGTTTTTTAGGGATCAGTGCCTTTCTCCTGATGAACAACTCTCACTGGCTCGTCGGTTTGGCGAGTTGGAAGCACCGCATCCATTTTTCCCCCATGTTGATGGCTTTCCACAAGTGAGTGTCATTGAAACGACGCCGGGCAACCCACCGGGTAAGAGTTTCTGGCATACCGACATGACATGGCAAAAAGCGCCGCCCAAATGCTCTGTGTTAAGTGCTCAGCATCTTCCAGACGAGGGAGGGGATACGATTTGGGTGTCGATGGAGGCGGTGTATCAACATTTACCCAGTGCGTTGCAGGGCGCATTGCTGGGTAAAACGGCGACCCATGCTGTGCATGGTTTTGCGGGGAGTCGATTTGATGAAACGAACGCGGAGGGTGAAAGTAAAGTCGCACAGATAGCTGACAAGATGGAAGGTGTGCATCATCCATTGGTTGTTCGCCATCCAGAAACGGAGCGACCGAGCCTTTATATCAATGAACAGTTTTGCCAATACATTGATAAGGACACCTCAGACAGCGAATATGTGGGTGCTCAAAAAAACGAAAATGCGGAAGGGGATGATGACCTATTGTCTTCGCTGTTTGCATTGAGTCGCGTTGAAACGTTTCAGGTTCGGTTCTCATGGCAAACAGGGAGTGTTGCGATATGGGATAACCGTTGTACCCAACATTTTGCTGTCACAGATTATGGCGATAAGCCTCGTAAGCTTCATCGTGTGGTGGTTAAAGGTGAGCAACCTGTGGCCATGCCAATTCAGGGTGCTTGAGTTAAACGATGCCGAAACGTTTAAAACGCTGTGTCGCCTATCTCGAGTCTATTGCGGTCGAGAGTCATTGATGTTGTTAGGACTGGATTCTGCTGGTGGCATCATTTTCTTTTTCTTCTTTATATTATCCCCTCAGTCTTGCTTAATTATTCACTGGTCAATCTTTTGTCTGTCATCAGGTGTTGGCTGGGTTATGCCCAAGCCCTCACTAATTTAAGTATTTGTATATACTTACTCCTGTCCATTTTTTATCTCTCACCGATTGCGTGCTATAAATTTACCGCATGATTATCTATAAATTCAGCATGATCGTTTATAATGTCAAATACTTACTGGTGTAACTGTTTGAGCTGTAAGCATTTAAATTGTTAAAAATGTTTAAATGCGACCTGTTCGGGCATTTTCGTGATTTATTTGTTCTTTATGCATGAATTGTAAACAGTGTGTAGTCGACAACAATCGAAACATATGTTTAACATTGAAGGCATATGCGCAATTTTCAACTGCATTTAGTTTTGGGGCTAATGAAACCACCTTAATTGCGCATGATATTTGGGCAACGGAATTTCCCCAGCTGCATACAAAGGAACTGATAAAATGAAGAAAACAATCCTCGCATTGGCGATGGCAGCACCTCTTGCGCTTTCAGCTGCATCGGCAAGTGCTGAAACCTTGAAAATTGGTATGTCTCAATACCCTGAAGGTTTGCACCCGATTCTCGTCTCAAACGTTGCTGCCTCCTATATTCTTAGTACTGCGCATCGCGGCACCGTGATTTACGGCAAAGACTGGCTGTTACAATGTAACGCCTGTGTGGAAGTGCCAAGTTTTGAAAATGGCCTAGCCGAACGCATCAAACTCGAAGATGGTAGTGAAGGTATCAAGATGACCGTTACTATCCCTGATGATCTGTTCTGGGGTGACGGCGTTCCCGTAACCACTAAAGATATGAAGCTAGGCTTCGACATCGCAACAGATAAGCGTGTCGGAAACCCAGGGTTGCAAGAAGCAAAAACCATGGAAAAATTGGTATTGCTTGACGACAAAAAATTCGAAGTCTATCTGAATAAAATCACCTTTAAATACAACACGTTCGTTCCGACACCTATGCCTGCACACGTTGAAGGTGATTTGTACGCGAAAGATCCAACCAGCTACTCGAAAACCACTAAGTACGCCACAGAGCCGACCAATCCTGGCCTTTACTTTGGCCCGTTTGTTCTCTCGAAAGTCAACGCTGGTAGCTTCATTACGGCTGAGCAAAACCCACACTGGAAAGGCAAATCGCCTGCCATCGATGAGATTATCTTCAAAGCGGTAGAGAACACCTCGGCGCTAGAGGCGCACCTATTGTCGGGTTCTGTGGACTACTTACCGGGTGAACTCGGTCTGTCGCTTGACCAAGTACTACAACTTGAAAAACGTCACGGCAACAAGTTCAACGTTCACTACGAGCCGGGTCTGCTTTACGAGCACCTAGATACCACAATGGACAACCCGCATCTTGCTAAGAAAGAAGTGCGTCAGGCGCTGCTGTATGGTGCAAACCGCCAACAGCTCGTTGATAAATTGTTTGCGGGCAAACAGCCTATTGCGGATACCAACGTAAGCCCACGTGACACCACCTTCTTCGCGGATGTTAAACGTTACGAATACAATCCGGAAAAAGCCAAGCAATTACTTCTTGATGCTGGCTACACGCTGAAAAACGGTGTGATGGTTGATGGTGATGGCAACGCGCTACAAATCGAATTGATGACAACGGCGGGCAATAAAACCCGTGAGTTGGTACAGCAAGTGCTGCAATCACAGTGGAAGCAGATTGGTGTGAAGGTCAACATCAATAACCAACCAGCACGCGTTTACTTTGGTGAGACGCTGAACAAGCGTAAGCACAAAGGCCTCGCAATGTTTGCTTGGTATTCGTCGCCAGAAAGTCCACCGCGTACAACACTTCTATCCACCAACATTCCAACGGAAGAGAATGGTTGGTCTGGCCAAAACTACATTGGCTATACAAACCCTGCAATGGATGAGTTGCTGAACAAAGTCGAAGCAGAACTGGATACGGAGAAACGTAAGAAGATCTTCCACGACATTCAGAACATCTACGCGGAAGATTTGCCAGCACTGCCACTGTATTTCCGAGCGGACAGCTTTGTGATGCCGAAATGGCTAGAGGGCGTGACGCCGACGGGTCATATGTTCCCTTCAACCAACTGGGTTGAAGAGTGGTACACCACCAAGAAGTAGGAGCCGTCAATGGAACAGACGATACTGGATGTTCGTCGTCTGCGGGTAGCCTTTAATGGCTACCCAGCGGTTAACGATATCAGCTTTCATATTAACAAAGGCGAAATTCTTGGCGTTGTGGGCGAGTCTGGCTGCGGCAAAAGCCTTGCGGCGCTTACCTTGATGGGGCTTCAGCCCAATGTCATGAAAGCCAGTGGTGACGTGGTTTTCCGTGGAGAAAATCTACTCAACAACAGTGATGCGGATTGGCAGAAAGTGCGTGGCGAAGGGATCGCCATGATTTTCCAAGAGCCGATGACAGCGCTGAATCCTGTTGTAACAGTGGGCGATCAAATCGCGGAAATGTTTGAGCTTCACCGTGGTAGTAATCAAGCAGAATCAAAAGAACGTGCGATAGAGATGTTGGAAAGGGTTCATATCCCCGATCCGGTTCGACGCGCAAAAGCCTACCCACATGAACTCTCCGGTGGGATGCGACAGCGTGTAATGATTGCCATGGCACTGGCATGTGAACCAGAACTCATTATCGCCGATGAACCTACAACGGCATTGGATGTCACGGTACAGGCGCAGGTTCTTGATTTGCTGGAAGAGTTGCGTGATACCACAGGAACTGCCGTTCAGTTTATCAGCCACAACTTGGGCGTTGTATCACAACTCGCTGAGCGCGTTATCGTGATGTATGCAGGGCGCATTGTTGAACAAGCGACAGCGGAAGAGTTGTTTGCTAACCCTCAACACCCGTATACCCAAGGTTTGTTAGCCACTTTACCCAAAATTGGCGGCGCACGTGATGTGTTGCCAGCAATTCCGGGGGCAGTACCTCCACTTGATCTGCGAGGCAATGGATGCCCGTTTGCAGATCGCTGCGGTAAAGCAACGCCAACGTGTGTCTCTACCATGCCTGAAACGGTTGAACTAAATACCGTGCACACCGTTGCGTGTCACCATATCTAAGGACGGACTTATGACATTATTAAAATTAGACAATGTCTGTCAGCGCTACCCCATAGGACAAAAAGGGTGGTTCGGGAAACCTGCGCAAGAGTTGAAAGCCGTAAACAAGATTTCTCTTTCTTTGGATGAAGGGGAAACCATTGCAATTGTCGGTGAATCTGGCTGCGGAAAATCAACGCTCGGGCGCATGGTTGCGCTACTCGAACACCCTATTGAAGGCACGGTAGAATTGGCGGGTATTAAAACCGCAGATTTGAAAGGAGAGGAACTTAAGGCACTTCGACGTAAGCTTGGCTTAGTGTTTCAAGACCCGTACTCTGCGTTAAACCCTCGTTTACCGGTTTCTGAGCTGGTGGGTGAACCGCTTGAGGTTTACAACGTTGGAGACAAGGCTTCACGCAAAGCTAAGGTGATTGACGCTCTCATCGCTGTGGGGCTTAGTGAAGATGCATTGGATCGCTATCCCCATGAGTTCTCAGGTGGTCAACGACAGCGCATTTGTATTGCTCGTGCATTGGTGCTTGAACCTCAATTGATTGTCGCGGATGAACCGCTCTCCGCGCTCGATGTTTCGGTACAAAGCCAAGTACTCAACTTGTTTGCCGAATTGCAGCGCGAACGCAACCTGTCTTTTTTCTTCATCAGCCATGACATGGCGGTGGTCGATTATCTTGCTGATACCATTGTGGTGATGTATCTCGGTCAGATTGTTGAGCAAGCCCCACGTGATGCGTTCTTTGCAAACCCCGCGCACCCATATAGCCAAGCCTTGCTGGCAGCAGTTCCTGAAGTTGGAAGAGGCAAACGTCTTAAAGGCTTAGCGCTGCAGGGTGATGTTCCTAGTCCGATCGATCCGCCAAGTGGTTGTGCATTTCACCCTCGTTGTGCAAAAGCGACGGAGAAGTGCAAGACAGAAGCGCCAAGTGCGTCGCTATACGGCGGAGACAGTAAGCACATTGTTGCGTGTCACTACCCAAGCGAAGTGATAGACGCAAAAAAGTTTGAAAGTAAGGAGGCCACAGCATGATGCAGTTCGTTATTGGCCGAGTGTTACAAAGCGTATTTGTCCTGTTTTTAGTCTCATTTGTTTCTTATGCGCTCATTGGTCTCATGCCAGGTGACCCGATTGATTTGATGGCAACGTCTGATCCAAACATGACGGCAGAAGATGTCGCGATGCTAAAAGCCCTTCAAGGCTTGGATCAGCCATTGGTAGAGCGTTACTGGCACTGGCTCTCAGCAGCAGTGCAGGGCGACTTTGGTTACTCTCGCTTGTATTACCAACCTGCAGAAGATGTTCTTATTCCTGCCGTTTGGAACACTGTTAAGTTGGTTGGCATAGCGACAATGCTATCGTTACTTATCGCCATTCCCGTAGGCGTAATCGCCGCGTTGAAACACCGCACTTGGGCGGACTATGTCATTAGTTTTAGTGCATTTGTTGGCTTTTCAACACCAGCGTTTTGGTTGGCACTGATGTTGATCCTCGTGTTCTCTGTCACGCTTGGTTGGTTGCCTGCTGGCGGAACAGGTGAAGCAGAAGGCGGCGGTTTCTGGATTGAACTTAAGCACCTTATTCTTCCGGTTATTTCGCTGACTGTATTGAATGTGGCAAGTCACTCTCGTTACGTTCGCGGCACCATGCTAGAAGTCATGCGTCAGGATTACATTCGCACGGCGGTAGCAAAAGGCGCATCAAGAACCCGCGTTATTTTTCGTCACGCGCTTCGCAACGCCATGATTCCATTGGTAACCATTATCGCGTTGGACATTGGCTTTCTTCTGTCGGGTGCACTCATCACCGAAACGGTGTTCGCATGGCCGGGTATGGGTAAGCTAATTTTCGATGCCATTATGGGCAATGACTACAATCTCGCGTTACTGGGATTGATGGTTATCACCTTCACTGCGCTATTGGGTAACTTGCTGGCAGATATTGCCTACGCGAAATTGGACCCACGAATCAGTCTGACAAAAGGAGCTTCAGCATGACACAAGACATGACAAATGCTGCTCCAGTAGCAGCACCAAAGCGCCAAGCCTCTTCGCCATGGGTACTAGTCTGGCATCGCTTTTGTAAACATAAAGCCGGTTTAGTCAGCGGTGTATTTATTCTGCTACTCGCGATCCTTTGCTTTAGTGCGCCACTGCTTGCCAGTTGGTTTGGTCACGACCCTTTTGAAGTTGATTTCTTCGCACGTTTTGAGCCAGCCAGTGACACACACTGGTTAGGTGCAGATGAACTGGGACGAGATGTATTCCTCCGCTTACTGTATGGCGGTCAGGTGTCCCTGTCTGTCGGTGCAGTTGCTGCACTGATGACTGCGGTATTGGGTACCTTGGTTGGCGTTTTTGCGGGTTACTTTGGTGGCAAGTTGGATGCTGTATTGATGCGTATTGCAGACTTTACGCTGTCATTGCCGACGCTACCTCTGATGATTGTTATGGCAGCAGTTGATTTGAATAAGTTGGGCCTGCCTGAGAGTTGGGCGCAAGGCGAGAACGCGAGCTTCATTCGCATCATCGTTATTGTTGCTTTGTTTGGCTGGCCGACCACGGCACGTTTGGTTCGCTCTGGCACCTTGTCACTGCGTGAACGAGATTATGTCAAAGCCGCGGTAGGTTACGGTGCTTCGCCTTGGCGTATTATTCGCCGCCATGTACTGCCCAACGTTTTGTCACCGGTGATCATTGCGACCACCATGGCATTGGGCGGGGTGATTTTGTTGGAGAGTGCGTTGTCATTTTTGGGGCTAGGCATTCAGCCACCAATGCCATCTTGGGGCAACATGCTGCAAAATGCACAAGAAGTGATTTGGCAATCGCCAGGTCTGGCTATCTACCCGGGTATCGCAATCTTGGTAACGGTGATGGCATTCAACTTCTTGGGTGATGCACTACAAGATGCCTTAGATCCGAAATCTGGCAACTAATCCTATCTTTGCTTCGAAAAGCCAGCATTTGCTGGCTTTTTTGTTTTCTGACATCAATACCAACCCTCATTACATCGGCGAAAAGCATCGAAGAAAAGCATCGACGCGAAACATGTTTAATTCAAAGGGAGCTTTTCAATCCCCTTTAAACATGCAAAAATAATACATGTTTAAAGGTTTTCTTCGCACAGGTAGATCTCATGATGCTCAATATTGTTGATAAGCAAAAAGAAGAACGGATCCCACCGGTGCTTCGTCTCGGGTTCAGGCCATTGTTTCTCATGGCGGGGATCTACGCCGTGTTTTCGATCGCGGTATGGGTGTGGCTATTTACCAGCGGAAGTCCATCGCCATTAAATGTTCCCACAATGTGGTGGCATGCCCACGAAATGTTGTTTGGCGTTGCAATGGCCGTGGTTGCCGGCTTTCTGCTGACTGCAGTACAAACGTGGACGGGCGTGAAAGGTACGTCAGGGGCAAGGCTCGCTTTTATTGTGATGCTTTGGCTGCTTGCGCGAATTCTGTTTTGGATTGATGTGCCATTGTCAGTTATCGCCATTGTTGATACCGCATTCCTTGCAATGACGGGCTGGGAAGTGGGGTATCGCGTTGTGGTAACCAAACGCTGGAGAAATCTCTTTTTCATTCCTATGCTGCTGGTGGCAGTGAGTGCCAATTTGGCAAGCTACGCCACCGTAAAAGGTATGCCACCATTCTCATCCAACGCGCTGTGGCAGGCGATGTTGTGGTGGTTCATGATCCTAATTTCGGTAATGGGTGGGCGAGTTATCCCATTTTTTACCGCGAAGCGCTTTCAACTCGAATCGCCAAAACCACTTCTCTGGCTCGATATCTTGGCGATCCTTCCTCTATTGTTGTTGGCGGTCATGAGTTTCTTTCCTTTGCTTCCAGCATTAATCAGCGCCGCTCTCATGGCCACGGCAGGATTAGCGCAAGCCTATCGTCTCTATCGCTGGCAGGGGTTGAAGTCGATGGGAGAGCCTTTAGTGTGGTCATTGCATTTGTTCTACTTGGCACTGCCTATCGGCTTGCTGGCGAAAGCAGTATTCATCAGTAACCCTTGGGTTTCACACACCTTGATTCATTTGTTTGCGATGGGAACCTTAGCAGGGGTCATCCTTGCCATGATTGCTCGCGTGAGTATGGGGCATACGGGGCGTGAAATTTACAAAGGCCCTAAGTTCAGATTCGCCTATGCCTCGTTGGTATTGGCCACGTTAGTGCGCGTTGTCGGAGCAATAGTTTGGCCTGAATATCTTCAAATATGGGTGATAATTGCCGGCATTGGTTGGGCGTTGGCATTTGGTGGCTTTGTGATGAATTTTGGCCCGATGCTCCTAAAAGCAAGGGTGGACGGACACCCCGGATAAGCCACTTTCGTGCTTTTGTGGCACGTCGCACTGCAATAAACCGTGATTGCGTCATACTATTGATATGATAATCAAGGAGTAATTCTCGTGTGTAGATGGCTGGCGTACCAAGGAAAACCGTGCTTTTTAGATGAAATGCTACACCAGCCGAATCATTCGTTGGTGATGCAAAGCATGGAAGCATCCAAAGCGGTGACGGCCGTAAACGCTGATGGCTTTGGCGCGGCTTGGTATGGTGAAAAGCCGACCCCAGCGCTGTATCGAGAAGTGCTTCCCGCATGGTCTGATGCCAATTTACGCTCTCTTGCCGAACACACTTGCTCGCACCGATTTATGGCGCATGTGAGGGCATCAACAGGCGCGAATACGTCCAGAGAGAATTGCCATCCGTTCAACGTGAAAAACTGGCTCTTTATGCACAATGGGCAAATCCCTGAGTTTGAAAGAGTCCGTTACCAACTTGAGCGACAACTCGATGAACCTTGTTATTTAAAGCGCAAAGGCACAACGGATAGCGAGCTGATATTTCTTCTTTTGATGCAGCATGGGTTAGAGCAAAACCCTAAATTGGCGTTAAGACGAGTGATTAGCATGATTGAAGCTGAGATGGCAAACAAAGGCATCAATGATCAGCCTTTCAAAGCGGCATTGTGCATTAGTGACGGTCAGCAATATTGGGCGTTACGTTACGCCTCGTTTGGTACACCGCCAACCATGTTCTTTAAAGGCGTCGACAGCGGTGTTGTGCTTGCTTCTGAGCCGTTTGAGTTAGATAGACATGAGTGGAAAAGTATTCCTGCTCAGAGCTTTGTTGAAATGGTTGGTGAGCAAGTCACGGTGACAGAATTTCATCTTGCTCAGGAAACGCTTGATAGCACCGCTTGAATATTAACGATGGCGGTGAGTTTATTTGGTGATTCAGTGGGACCTGTGAAAAGTAAAAGGGCGCAGCGTGCGCCCTTTGAGTATTTGAAATGTACTAAATGGCAATACCATAGGGTTGATAACCTTGCCATGCATGGTCATATAAAGCGCGGGATTCTTTTCGCAGCTTTTCAATCTTAGCCACTTCATATTGGCTCAAGTCGCGAGTTTCCAACGTCGCACTGCGCTCAATGGTTTGGATTTGTTCATAGTTTTTGTGTTCCTTGCCATTCTTAACGGCTGAAATAGCCTTTAGGTGCAGTTGAACTTCAGCAATCATTTTGCTCTCTGGCAAAGCAACCAATACTTTGATATCTCGATAACCTGATGGACGAGGTGTGTGGAAACGATTGATGACCTCCATGGTTTTTGCTGACGCCGCAAGTTGCTCATATGCGATGTTCAAGTCTTCTATTGAGTCTGTTTCCACAGTGATTCGAACAAGGTCAGTGAGGCGTGACACATCGCCATCAAGCTCTTTATCGACTTTTTCAGTTGCACGCTCCAGTCCTTTCAATCCGGCGGACAACACGTTGCCGTTACTTTGTTTGGCAATGTTGGTAGCAAGTTGCTCTAGTTCAGCCTGAGCGGCTGGTGCGGCGGCATAAAGATCGGTTAAATCTGTATGCGGTTGTTCGATGGTTTTGGCGCGGAATGAAGGAATAGAGAATAGCTCTGAAAGGGTAGCTTCGTGGCTTGCTTGTGGCTGCTGATATGAAATGCTCTGGCTACTTTCGGGTACTTTTACGTCGAGTTGCTCAGCGTAAGCGGGTACACGAATCACCAGAATAGGAACGATAATCAGCGCTTTAAACATTCTTCCCATCTAAATACCTCTGTTGGTTGAGGGTCACTCGGGTTGGTGTCCAGTGAGTGTCCACAACTTCATCATATCGACTGAAGATGAATGTTAGCTGAATGGAAGGTCGACGTTCGAGGGGGAGTTCTCAATCTGTGTTTTTACATGAGGCGCAGATCAAATAATGCAAACTATTATCCTGTTATTGATATTTTATATAGTTTATCTGTGCGTATATCCTCCATCGGTTGATTAATCACTCTGTATAAGTTTGTCAAAATTGCTGCGGTGGCGTTAACTTTATGTGATGACTGCTGTCGCTTGTTTCTTACCGGAAGCTCGTGGCGAACAATCAACATGGAGGACGTAACATGTATCATCCAGACTATCTTATGCAGCTATGTCATATCAGCGACCATGCTGTCAGAGAGTTAGAACCAACCTTTGATCATCTGCCAACTACCCCTTATGCCGATGGCCAGTACAGGTTAAGACGCTATTCCATCGTGCAATGCCATGAAGGTGCGGTGCGCCACATGCCTCAGCATACCTTTGTGCAAAGTAAGACCATTAACCAGCATCAAGGCGGCGTCGTTCGTCAATTCGAAGATCTATCGACGCATGTGCTGCACTCAGAAGGCTTTTTCGAATTGTGTCGGCTGTTTAAAGACAACAACGAGCTGGACGATGAACAAGATATTGAGATACATCAGATGAGGGTGATCACACTCAACGATATCACGCCGGTTTCACCGGAAGGTGTGCATCAGGATGGGTTTGATCATATTGCGATTGCTGCAATCCATCGCCAAAACGTTCAGGGGGGCGAAATCCTTGTTTACAAGGACAAAGCGCAACAACCATTTTTCTCGTTGGCCATGAATGATGGTGATGTCGCACTGCTAGATGATCATGCTGTTTGGCATAACGCAAACCCGATTCGCCCTATTAATCCTGCGCTCGTTGGGCATGTCGATCTCTTCGTATTAACAGCGAGAGAACACTAGTCGCACAATGGAAAGAGTGGGCAAAGTAATTGCTTTTCCACTCTTTTTTCTTCCACTCTGTCCGGAAAATCGACAGAGTTAGGTTACAATAAAACCAATGTGAACTTACCGTCTCGTTGTCTAATGCCAAGCTTATCTAAATCTGCTGCTATTGCCACTGCCTTGCTTGCCCCATTTTGTTGGGGTAATACTGATGCTCAAAACACGTCGACTCACAATACACCGGTTGTTGAATCCGAATCATCTTCGACTGACAGTGTCGATTCTCTGCGATTAAAGCGAAGTGAAAACTGGGGTATTGCTGCCACGGTAAGAACGGCGGGCGTCCCTTTTACTGAAGGCGGAAGTTCCAATGTCTCTAGCTTTGTTCCCATGATGTTTTATGAAGACGAAGCATTTTTCATTAAAGGAACAGAAGGCGGGATCCGTTTGTGGGAGGAAGGCGATTGGCGTGCCAATGCGATTCTTCGCATGCGTTTTATCGATTTACCTACCGCGGTACAAAATGACATTGGTGGCGACACGGGTGATTTCGGTTTTCAGCTTAAACGTCAGTTAGGTGATGGCTGGTTTGCAGATATCGATCTGTTGTCCGATAAAGAATATCGCTTTCATGGTATCGCAACGCTTGGAAAGCAATGGTCGACTGACAATGCCGATTTTGAAGCAACCTTGTCAGCGCGCTATAAAGATGCCGACTTTAATAGCTTCTATTATGGGCTGTCAGAATACAGGAATGAAGGCGAGCATATAGGCGCAGGGGTCGATGTGAAAACAGGTATGAATGTGCGTTATCACGTGTATTCGAACCTGTACTTGGTGGGTGCTGCCTATGCGACGTACTTTGATGAGAATGTTCGACACGCTAAAACCATAGATACAGATTGGCAAGGTGAGGTCTTCGCGGGCTTTGGCTTCTTTAATGATAATAAGCGCCATGGAAAGAAAGATATTTCAACACGACCATACTGGCGACTGGCTCACGGTTGGGCGACGCCATCAAATATCGGTGAAATTATTGCGGGCGATTCACAAAAAGACCCGTATGGAAACACACTGACGTCCTTGTTCTATGGGCATCCTCTCAGTGATTCCTTGTTTGGCATTCCTTTGGATATTTACCTTACCCCTGGTGTCGTTTGGCACTGGAGTTCGGATGTTCAAGCTTCGTCGTCAGAGTACGTGATGGCGATTAAAGCCTTTTACACGTTTGATTGGCCCACTACATGGCGTCTCGGTGTGGCAGAAGGGTTGTCCTATGTGAACAACATCACGCATGTAGAACGATCAGAAATGGAACGCAAAGGGTACGAGCCTAGTCATCTTCTTAACTATATAGATTTATCACTAGATGTGAATGTGGGTGATTTGGTGGGCAAAAAGAGTTGGAACAATCTCTGGCTTGGGTATTCCATTCATCACCGCTCTGCGATCTTTGAGAAAGCGAGCCAGTTTGGGCGAATCAAAGGCGGCAGCAACTACAACACCATCTACTTACAAATGGATTTCTAGCGAAACCGTTGGCGTTTTCGCTGGGTATTACTAATCCAAATGCCAGACAATAAAAACGGGCGATAAGCCCGTTTTTTGTGTCTGCTTATCAGCCATTACGCCGTGTAGGGCAAGTACCCTGTGAAACCGACGATTTTCCAACCTGATGGCGTTTGTTTCAGATAATAAAGCGTTTGCCATTTCAGGGTTTCAGGCTCTTTACCAACAACCTGTATGGTGCCATCGAACTGCTTACGGGCAATGGCTTTTCCATCTTTCACTTCAATTTGTTCAAGCGTGGTCAGCGTATGAATCGCGTCTTCGAGTGGTTCAGCATATTCAGTATCAAGGCTGGCTCTCGCCGCTTCTAACCATGAATCGCGGTAATCATCGAATCGAGAGAAGGCAAGGTTCCAGTTTCCTGGGTCTTGATCAAACCCTGCGTTAACAGCGAAAAACTCTTGTTCGAGAAAGTCGTTCTCAACCATTGACCAATCCGCTTGGGTGTAAGCCTTAATATCTTTGGCTACCAGCATGTCCCAAATTTCTGCGCGGTCAGAATCTTTACCCAAAAATGGATTGCTTTTAATCACTTATAACTCCAAATGAAGGAATGTTAGATGCGTCATGAAACGGGATTTTTAGACAAAAGAAAATGACGGTTTTATCAGGCTGAGAGGGAGATCGATATTCACTCTGCGGAGAGGTGAAAAAAAGGGCGGTTTGCCATAAAACAAAACGCAGTGCGATGGCCGCCCTGCGTTTTGTTAGCAGTCGTGAAGCTTAAGACATCAGAGCTGAAAGTTCGTTGGACGCTTGTTGGAATGACTCGGCGGCAGGGGCTTCACCCATCGCAAGCGCTTCACTATAAACAAACTCAATGTCAGTGATGCCGACAAAGTTCAATAACGTGGTGAGGTAGCCCGTGATATGGTCACGCGATGTGTCTTTGTGCAAACCACCACGTGTGGTCACAACAATGGCTTTTTTACCGGTAAGCAGACCTTTTGGCCCTTGCTCTGTGTAGGCGAATGTAACGCCAGCACGAGCGATAAGATCGAACCAGTTCTTCAGTTGAGTAGGCACAGTAAAGTTGTACATGGGCGCTGCAATTAGCAAGGTATCGCAGGCTTGGATTTCGTTGATCAATTGTTCAGACAACGCCAGAGCGTCTTGTTGACGCTGCGTTGGATTTTCCGCGCCACGTAAGCCAGCCATTATTTCGCCATCTAGCATAGGCACAGGGTGCGCTGCCAAGTCGCGCTCGATAACGAAATGGTCATTGCCTGACTGCTCAATCGCTCCGTCGATCAGTTTTGTTGAAGATGAAAATTCGCCAAGAATACTCGATTTCAAAACCAAAACACTTGCCATTAGACGCTCCGTAGATTTTTTATAAAATACTGATTTCTTTATTGATGCAAACTATAAGCAAAACGTTGGACATGACAAAGCGCAAATTTCCGTCGCTATCGTTCGAATAAATTGAACAAGTTAAGATGTAGGGCTGGCAGGATTGGTGGGCTGGTCAGAAGTGAAGCCCAAAAGAGAAGTAAAATATAGATAGGCAGATAACAAAAAGGCTTCCCTTAGGAAGCCTCTCTCTAGCAATACGCTAAGTGCATTAACCGCACTTAGAATCGCCGCAGTTCAGACAAGTTTGGCAACCGTCTTTCACAATCACTGCTTTGTTGTGGCATTTGTAGCAAAGGGTCGCACTTGGCGGGAAACCGGTGTTTACAGGCTCTTCTTCCTTCACTTCTTCTTTAGCTGCGTTTTCAGCACGCTTAGCTTCAAGAAATGCTTTTTGGTGCTCATCCATTTCAGGATTACGCAACATGCCGATTTTCATCAGGTGCTGTTCGATAACATTACCGATTTCAGCAATCAGTGATGGCACGTATTTCCCTTTATTCCAGTAGCCGCCTTTTGGATCGAACACTGAACGAAGTTCTTCAACCAAGAACGTGCAGTCACCACCTTTACGGAACACCGCTGAGATGATGCGTGTTAGCGCAACAATCCACTGGTAGTGCTCAAGGCTTTTGCTGTTGATGAAGATTTCGAATGGGCGACGGATTTCATGGTCCGTTCCTTCGTTCAACACCACATCGTTGATCGTGATGAACAGCGAATGCTCAGAAACGTGCTCAGGCGTTTTTAGCTTGTACGTGGTGCCAAGCAGGATTTCTGGACGTGGCATTTCTTCATGCATTGTCTCGATGGTTGGCAGTTCTGGTACAAGCGCGACCGGTGCAACGTCAGCAGAGTCTTTGCTCTTTACTTTGTATGAAACAATTTTGCTTTCAATTTTACGTGTCATAACGAATTACTTCTTTCATAGTGGATGGCTTGCTCTCAAGCCATCCCAACAATCTTATTCCGGTACGATTAGAACTTACCGTAGTAACCTTCTTTCAGCGCATCGTAAAGGTTAGCCGCCGAGTGAATTTCACCGTCGTACTCAATCTTTTCGTTGCCCTTCGCTTCGAAGGTAGAACCGTCTTCTAGCGCGAATACATACGTGGTGTTTTCAAGATCTTCTTCTTTCACCAATACGCCTTGGAACACTTCAGGGTTGAAGCGGAAAGTCGTACAGCCTTTCAGACCTTTATCGTAAGCATCCATGTAGATGTTTTTGAAGTCTTCAAACGGGAAGTCAGTCGGTACGTTAGCCGTCTTTGAAATCGAAGAGTCGATCCAACGTTGCGCTGCTGCTTGAACTTCAACGTGCTGACTTGGCGTAATGTCATCAGCAGTAATGAAGTACTCAGGCAATTGCTCGTCTTCTTTGGTGCTGTATGGCATCGCTTTGGTGTTGATCAGTTCGCGATAAGCCAGCAATTCAAAGCTGAATACATCAACGCTTTCTTTCGATTTTTTACCCGGCTTAATCACGTTACGCGTGTAGTGGTGAGCGAAGCTTGGCTCAATACCATTACTTGCATTGTTCGCTAGCGACAGTGAAATCGTTCCTGTCGGTGCGATGGAGCTGTGGTGAGTAAAGCGGCCGCCTTTTTCAACCAGTTTGGCAATCAAATCTGGGCGAATGTCGCCAATCTGCTGCATGTAACGGCTGTATTTAGCGTGAAGCACTTTACCTTTCACTTTGTCGCCGATCTTAATGCCATCCACTGCCATTTCAGGGCGTAGACGCAGCATTTTAGCGGTAACAACAAACTCTTGGTCCATGACCGGTGCAACGCCTTTTTCTTCAGCGAGTGCCACAGCTTGTTCCCAACCCGTAATGGCCATTTCTTGCGAAACTTGCTCAGTGAACGCGATAGACGCAGCGCTGCCGTATTTGTGGCGTAGCATAGTCAGCGTTGAGCCCAAGCCCAAGAAACCCATGCCGTGACGACGTTTGGTTTCAATCTCTTCACGTTGTTTCGCTAGTGGCAATTGGTTGATCTCAACCACGTTGTCCAGCATACGTGTGAAGGTGGCAACAACCTTGCGGTACATTTCCCAATCGAACTTAGCATTCTCAGTGAACGGGTCACGAACGAATTTGGTTAGGTTAACAGAACCAAGCAGACAAGCGCCGTATGGTGGAAGCGGTTGCTCGCCACACGGGTTGGTTGCACGAATCTCTTCGCAGAACCAGTTGTTGTTCATCTGGTTTACTTTGTCGATCAGGATAAAGCCTGGTTCAGCGTAATCGTAGGTTGACGTCATGATGACGTTCCACAGGTTACGTGCTGGCATGGTGCGGTAGATCTTACATGCGATACGGCCAAGTTCGTCTTCAACAAAGCCTTCGCTGCTTGGCCAGTCAGCCCAAACAATGTTGGCATCGTTGTTTAGGTCAGTTTTGTCCTGACGTGCTTCTTTTTCTGTCACAGGGAAGATCAACTGCCATTCGCCGTCGTTCTTCACTGCTTCGATAAATTCTTCGTTGATCAACAATGACAAGTTGAATTGACGTAGACGACCGTTTTCACGTTTTGCACGGATGAATTCCATCACATCAGGGTGACGGATATCCATGGTACCCATTTGCGCACCGCGACGTCCGCCAGCAGACGATACGGTAAAGCACATCTTGTCGTAGATATCCATGAACGACAGTGGGCCAGACGTGTAAGCGCCAGCACCAGAAACGAATGCACCACGTGGGCGTAGGGTAGAGAAGTCGTAGCCAATACCACAGCCAGCTTTTAGCGTGAGGCCTGCTTCGTGAACCTTACCCAAGATGTCATCCATTGAATCTTCAATGGTGCCACTCACCGTACAGTTGATGGTTGAGGTTGCTGGTTTGTGCTCGAAAGCGCCAGCGTTAGACGTAATGCGTCCTGCTGGGATAGCACCGTGGCGAAGCGCCCACAGAAATTCTTGATACCATTTATCTTGTACCGATTTTTCTTCGAGATCAGCTAGAGCACGAGCAACACGCTTGAACGTATCATCGAGTGTTTCGTCGATTGCGTCACCGTGTTTGCTTTTTAAGCGGTACTTGCTGTCCCAGATTTCCATGGACGTATCTTGGTATGGAATTGCTAGAACACCAGTAAGTTCGATTTCAGAAGCTGACTTGGTTTTGGCCATTATAAATTGCACCTCGAGAGTAATGCCGACTTGTTGAGCGAAACTTGGCCAAAGACACTATATTGTGTCTCTGATTGGCAAGGGCGCAGATCAAACCACTATATCGTGTGATCTTCAAGTCTTGACAAGCACACTTTATCGAACAAATTTTACTTCTCTTTCTGCCACAGCGCGTTGTGTGTTCAAACTGTTCTGATAGTAAAACCAATAAGGGAGACATTGCCCAAAACTTGGTCACCTTCGTCACATCAGATACAGGCAGTGAAACGTTGCTGGTATGTTGTTGAAAGGTTGCCTTGCAAGGGTTTTGTTGATCTTTGGTCGTTTACTAAACGTGTAATAGGCAGCCAGTGATTGATACCAAAAGGCTAACGCACACTTTTGACAAATAGCTTTTGTGTTTTCACGCCATGCTGGTATAAGCCTTTGCGAAATCACAGTTTTCCAATACATGGAGCACTGTGTTTGAAGACGGTCTACTATCTCTAAACGCGCACAATAAAGTTGCCAATGGACTGCGTATGTAAATACAATGTTTCGTTTGCGTGTGGGAAATGCCAAGCGCGATATCAAATCAGCCTTGAGTAGCGAAATGAAAAGATTTGAGGAAAGGCGCTAATGAACCTGTTTATGCTAGATGTCGATGGTACGCTCATCGATAATTATGATTTTGACTCCGATTGCTTCCGATCTGCAGTAGAAGAAGTGATGGGTATAGCGTTAACCGATGAGTGGGGGGCATTTACTAATGTCACTGACGTCGGCATTTTAGACGAATTGATTGACCAAGAAGGTCTGCGCCATGAAAGAATGCGCATTCAAAGAGAAGTAAAAGCCCTGTTTTTGAGTAAACTGCGTGTTTATATTGCCAATAACGCCACCGAATTAGCGGCTACGCCGGGCGCGATTAAGTTCGTGAATGACATGAAATCTCACCCTAACGTGATTTTGGCGATTGCGACAGGGGGCTGGGAAGAGTCGGCAAGAATGAAGCTGAAAGCTGCTGGTTTTGATGTCAGCGGTGTGAGCTTTGCATCTTGCTCAGATGCAATGACACGCAGCGAAATCATGGCACTGGCTGCATTCCGTGCCAAACAAGATACAGGCGCTGTGTTTAGTCGCCGTGTGTATTTTGGTGACGGTGAATGGGACAAAATGGCAACCAGCACCTTAGGATATGAATTCGTTGCGGTAGGCACCAAAGTGCAGCACCACACGCGTATTCCTAACTTCGCTCACTACGATGCGATTTTTGGTAAGCTTGGTCTTAGTAATATGCTTAATGCCAAGTCCGCGTAAGCATAGCTAACGCGAGATTGAACCCGGCTTACGCTGCGGTTAAAACAAAAACAGCGCCCAACGGCGCTGTTTTTGTTTGTCCGTTGCTCATTGCCACATCTTGTCGTTATGAAAACCTCAAGATCTCACATCAAGGCTTAGATATTAGCGTGAGCAGATTTTTCAGACTGCTTAGCGAGTTTTGCTTTTAGTGCGTCAAAGTAGACCTTGGTTTCATCGGCCACGACATGGCGTAGCATGATCAAGCCGATGAGGTTAGGAATCGCCATTAAGCCGTTGACGATGTCAGCGAGTAGCCAAATCATGTCGAGCTTAATGAACGCGCCTGACAATACCAAGGCAACAAACACCAACTTGTAGGGCAGAACTGCTCGTTGACCAAATAAGTAAACGACGCAGCGTTCACCGTAGTAGTTCCAACCAAGAATCGTCGTGAAAGCAAAGAACATGAGGCCGATGGCAACAACAATAGGGCCGAAGTCTTGGTTCAAGCCAAGTGAAAACGCTTCAGTGGTCATGCGAGCGCCTTCAATATCCATCGACCACACACCTGTCAACACAAGCGCCAAACCCGTCATCGAACAAATCACAATGGTGTCGAGGAAGGTACCGACCATCGAAATCAGACCTTGGCGGACGCATGAGTTAGTTTGCGCCGATGCAGCAGCCATCGGCGCGCTGCCTAGACCTGATTCGTTTGAGAATACGCCGCGTGCTACGCCAGACTGAATAGCAAGCATGATGCTTGCACCGACAAAACCACCAGTTGCTGCGGTTGTTGTAAACGCAGACTCAACAATCAAGCTAATCGCAGAAGGAATCGCGCTAGCGTGATTGAACAAAATGGCGACACAAGCCGTGACATAAACCACTGTCATCGTCGGGATGATTTTGCTGGCGATGCCTGCGATAGAGCGGATCCCACCAATGGTGACGGCTGCCACTAAGACAGTAAGCACGACTGCGGTGACATGATGCGGGACATTAAACGCGATATAACCAGCGTCAACGATGGCATTCACTTGTGGAAAAGTCCCGATACCAAAGCAGGCAACACCAATCGTGAAGAAAGCAAAAAGGCGAGCAAGCCATTTTTTGCCCGCACCTTTTTCAAGGTACAGCATCGGGCCGCCTAGCATGTTGCCGTTTTCATCTTGCTCGCGATATTTCACGGCAAGCAGACACTCAGCGTATTTGGTTGCCATGCCGAATAGAGCAGCCATCCACATCCAAAACAGCGCGCCAGGGCCGCCCAATTTTATCGCGGTAGCAACACCGACAATGTTACCTGTACCAATGGTGGCTGATAGGGCCGTACATAACGCGGCGAAACTAGAGACATCGCCTTTGTCTTTCACGCCTTTTTCTTTGGTGAAAAGGTATGTGAGTGCAAGAGGCAGTTTGAAAAATTGAATGGCACCAAGACGGAAGGTGAAATATACCCCCGTTCCCACTAGCAATAGCAGCAGAGGTGGACCCCAGACAAGGTTGTCGATGGTTTGAAGAAAGTTATAAAGTGAATGGTTCATGATTCCCCCTTTAATGCCAAGCTTTCAATGAAAAGTGATGAAAGTGTGGGCTTAAATTAAAAGGAGGAGAATAGCTGCACAAAGCAGCACTAAAGCGCAAGCTATAGTGCAGTTTTCTCCTCTGTCCTTTTGCCTGAGAGTTTCACTCAAAAATACGTTCATTAAGAAATGAGGGTAAATTGAGTTTGCTCCTTCGGCGGATAGGTCGTGCCTATCTCTCTCCAGAGGCTCCTCCAACAACAGTCCATACTCAGGTGCAAATGCACCAACGAGTGCCTGAAAGATTTACTTCTTCGGCGGATGGCAAAGGCCATCTCTCTCCTGCTGTCTTCAACGGAACGTCAAATTGTCGATAGCATCATAGATCACAAAAAATCGAATGCAACGTAAAATAGTGAGTTGGATTAACTTTCAGGCTGAGATGGGTGAAACTGATGATTTATGTTAACGAAATGTACTCGCTTTGATAATTAAAAACGAGGCCAAGCACAAAACTTCATCAATTGGGTGCGCAGAACCATGGGGAAATTACTATCTTAATAGTGAGACAAATAGACGCGGGCATGTTATCGCAACGCTTGAAGGTTCCCCCTATAACACTCAAGTTTTCTCTGCCGCTGCCGATAAATCTTTATCAAAGTAATCATACGATTAGAAATGACCACGTTTAATGAACTACTCGGTACCAAGCCGGGTGACACTGAATCTACAGTGAAGCAACGCTATAAGCTGCTTTCAACGCGAGTCCATCCTGACAAAGGTGGGTCGAAAGCGTTGATGCAGCTTGTTAGGCATGCTTACGACAATATTGTGAAAGGGAGGGGTGAGAGTGCCTTATCCGTTCCTGCTGCCGCGTCTGCTGGTGGCGCAAATTCGTTGGCCTTGGAGCGCGAGTTGTCACGGGTCAAAAAGGATCGTGATGAACTTGAGGCGTTAAACCAGCTGCTAAAAGTGCAACTCAGCCAAGCGCAGAAAGGGCAGAGCATCGGTGCGAACATCAATGCGAGTGCAGACTTTTCTCGAAAAGTAGCTCAACTCGAAGGTGAACTTGTCCTGTTGAAAGAAGAACGTAATCGTCTTGCTCATCAAAAAGAGAGCGCGATTGCGGAACAGAATAAGCTGGCCGGTGAGCTACGTCGTGCTTTGTCTGATAACGAAGTCATGGAAACGGAGTTGGACAGGAAGTCGGGATTGAAAATGCCCGGTTTGCTTATTTGGGCACAGAAATTTTGGCTTCCGGCCATGGCAATGTCATCTCTCGTGATTGTTGTGGCACTGAGTGTGAAAATGATCGACTGGTCATTTGTAACCGTATGGTTTGATGAGAAGCCTCCAGAGGCCGCAGCACCAGTTGTTCGAGTCGTCCATGCGAAACCGAGCGAGAAAGTCTTGCCGTTAGCAGAGAGCGACGCCATGGACACAGAGATGACAGAAGACGAAACACGTGCTTTACCGTTTTTGAAGCTGACACAGCAAACGGGTATATGGTCTCTGGCGTCATACACGGAATCGAACCAACCCTACATTGCGATAAGAAGCGACAATGGTTCTTATATCGTCAACGATTGTTCAGGTGATTTTCGCTTGTATCTCAACAAACCTTACAAGCCACTCCGTGTTGCTGCTAACTTGATATATCAACATCAAAATCAGCACTTTCACGTATACAGAATCCCTTATGGACAAGGGTCATCACCGAAGAGTTGGACACAAAGCCGGAAGTTGAAAATCAACGAAGAATATTTTACGAGTCAGGCATTTACGTCGAGCCGCGTGGAACTACTGGATCAGTGTCAAAAAATAACGTTGTAACAAGCATGAAGGCATATTTAGATATAACCTTATAAATAACTGAAAGATAAGGATCATAACCGTCGATGACAGGTGAGAGTTACCTTCTACAAGCATTGAAGCCAATTCGCCAAGATGTCCCATCGGGCGTAATGGCTCGTCAGCGTCTTGTGGTCAGTGATTGTGTCAGTGTTAAAGGCTTGGTCACGGGCATCGGTATCCCCGAATGGTCTGACGGTAACGAACCTGCGAAGAACGATGCCAGCGTGGTGACAACGTTAATGCATTCTGGTTGCAAACTGTTGGGTAAAACCCAGTCTGATGATTTTGGTACCAGTATTAGCGGCCAGAATCCTTTCTTAGCCAACCTCAAAAACCCTATCTTGCCAAATATTCGTTTAGGTGGGTCTTCTTCTGGTGCAGCAATTGCCGTGGCGAAAGGCGCTGCCACCTTGGGTATTGGTAACGACTGTTGTGGCGGTGTTTTGATCCCCGCGTCATATTGCCACTTGTTTGGTTATCGCCCGTCGCAAGGCATGGTCGATTTACGCGGCGTCGCAGCGTTGTCGCCATCATTTGATGCGATTGGTTTTATGACAAAACAACTGCCAATCTTGCAGCAAGTGGCAGAAAAATGTTGGACCAAGCCCGCCAAAGCCGTTCAACTCAAATCGATCAAATACGCGACATCTCTGTTTCAGGAACTTCTCCCAATTGAAGCCATGTTGGAATGGGAGATCACAATGAAGGAAAGTAATGTCTCTGTGGAACATGTTCCGAGCTTTAGTAAGCTTGCGCTGACTCAAGCTCATAACATCCATACGGTGATGCTTGGGCGAGAAGTCGACTTGCAGTATGGACAATGGTTTGATGTTCACAAGCCCAAGCTTTCTGACGAAACGGTAGAGCACTTAGAGCGTATACGAGGCAACAGCTTTAAAGAGTTTGTGGTCACTAAAAAGAAAAGAGAGCTGTTTAGTCACAATATGCAGGGCTTCTTTTCAAGCGGCGAAGTGTTAATGATTCCTACCTCTCCGGGGCAATCGCCTGATGAGATGTTCGTTGATGAAACCTTTTTACTCAATCAACGCCGGCTTTATGCCATTGCCGAAGTGGCTGGCTTAGCGCAACTTACAATTCCTTTTGTGACTGTTGGTGGCGCACCGATGGGCATTTCATTCCTGGCCCATCACGGTGAAGACCGCTTGCTTTTTGACGCAGCGAGTCGCTGGTTAATCTAGTCATTTTTTTTCATTTTATTGCTAAATTCCTTTCATTCACTTCTGTGTAACATAGTGATGTGCATACAGTTTAATGCCTCACTATGCACTCAATTTTTGCACATTAAATCATGCGAAAAAAACATCGTGAATTGGCATTAGGTCAAGAAAAATTTATTTTTTCGATGTTTTTAATTTAACTTATTGTTTTTAATGTAAATTAAAGCATATGGCCTGTCGCTAACCTATCAACAGATTCTGTGGATAACCACGTGAATTATTTGGGGGGTTGATTTTTAATTGATTGAATTTAAATGATTAATTTTGATTCATAAAGCTTGATTCAGGCTAGTGAGCGTTGTGAATGGTTTTATGTTAACAATTCACACGTTAAGTGATGACGTTTTGTTTCAAATTGCACGTATGTCTTGGTGTTTTTTACTCAAAAAGAAAGAGAGGTAAGTGGTAAAACTTGCCTCTCTTTGGTGTTTTGGGATCGCTATTTAGAATTGATTAGTGATTCAAAGAAGCCCCTTGTTGCTGCTCAATCAAATCATCTGCACCGTTGTTGTTTGCATCAGTGCCGCCAAAGTCATCCTCACCGTCAAGTTGTCCATCTCCATTGGTATCGAAACTGGCAAAGCGAGTAGTGCTCAGGTCGTAGTTCGTTCCATCGTTTGAGGCGTTCTGGCTTTCTACATCTAGGAAGTCAGGAATACCATCATCGTCGGAATCAGGTGCGTACGAAAGAAGCCCTTCGAAGTTGGGATTGTCGATCAACAGGTTGCCATCAAAATCTCTAAGCCCAATCTCGACAATGTCTGGAATAGAATCATTGTCGCTATCAAGGTCTAGGTCATTGGATATCCCGTCGCCGTCCGTATCTGTCGTGAAGGCAACACCCGCAAGCGGGGAAACCGGAATAAGCTGGAAGTCTCCTAAACGTATATCGCCGTTGTAAAAGCTACTATCGACATAAAAGTCAGGCGTTTGGCCAGAATAGAATGTTGTTCTTAGGATCGTTCCACCGTTGCGATAAATGACCACTCCCTGCTGAACGTCGATCGACAGCGTATCGTCGACAGACACCGTGCCAAAGGTTCCGATGCTACTGCCATTTTCATAGATGTATAAGGTAGAACCCACGATATAAAAGGCATAGTCAATGTCGGAGAAATAAGCCGAGCTTTCGACACTTCCTAGACCGATCATATTGTTGCTACCCAAGGATAGAACCTCAAAGCTCAGGCGATAATTATCAGTGAATCCGTACTCTGAGAATCGCACTGAATTCGCCTGCCATGTCCAGCTGCCGCCATTGGCATTGAGCTCTCCGTTTGTCACGTTGGCATTCCCTGTGAGAACAGGCCATTCAGTGACAAGCACGGGCACTCTTAGCTCACCAATGTTAGATAAACCGTCATTATCACGGTCTAAATCCGCATTGTCGCCCACGCTATCACCGTCGGTATCGGTCGTCTCAGTGGCGTCCGTTGGGAATGCATCGCCGTTATCACCCACGCCGTCGCCATCCGTGTCCGTGTCTTCATTCGGATCGAACGGGAAGGCGTCGTAGATATCGAGGGTGCCGTCGTTATCATCGTCCTCATCGTTCGGGTTGGA
This sequence comes from Enterovibrio calviensis DSM 14347, assembly GCF_000621165.1. Taxonomy (GTDB): domain Bacteria; phylum Pseudomonadota; class Gammaproteobacteria; order Enterobacterales; family Vibrionaceae; genus Enterovibrio; species Enterovibrio calviensis. The sequence goes on from NZ_JHZA01000018.1 coordinate 121,938, forward strand.
AATACCGTCACCGTCCGAATCTTCGGCACGATCATCAACCCCGTTGTTGTTGGTGTCACCGCCGCCTTCACCGTCTTGAAGGTTAAGCATGCCGTCACCGTTGGTGTCGAACGCCGCGAAGTCATAGCCGTGCATGTCGAAGGCCGTGCCGTCGTTCTCGGCATTTTGGCTTTCCAAATCTAAGTAATCCGGAATGCCATCGCCGTCAGAATCCGGCGCAGGGTTAACACTGGCTTGCAGGTCGATGCTATCGACCATGAGATCACCGTCTGCATCAGTTAGACCGGCTTCAACCACATCAGGGATGGTGTCGTTGTCTGAGTCCAAATCCACATCGTTAGTCACGCCATCGTTGTCAGCATCTGCGGTCAAACTCGCACCAGAAAGCGGGGAGAGCATGATGTCACTGAGCTGGAATGCGCCGCTGTAGAAACTGGAGTCCACATAGAAATCCGGTGTCTCTCCTGAGCGCGTGGTGGTGTGAATGGTGGTGTCGTTATGCAAGTAGGTCACGGTGCCCGCCGTGACTTGCAACGCCAAGGTATCACCGGCTGCGATGGAGAATGCGCCGCTGTAGCCACTCGGATAACCGCCATTCTCGTAGAGGTACACTGTGCTGCCCACCACGTAGAAAGCATGATCGATGTCAGCGTAGCTGGCCGAGCTTTCGACACTACCGAGACCAATCATGTTGTTGCTGCCTAGCGCGTCTACGACGAACGAGAAGCGGTAGTTATCGTTGTAACCATACTCGGAGAAACGATCGGAGTTCGCTTGCCATGACCAGCTGCC
>NZ_JHZA01000019.1 GCF_000621165.1 Enterovibrio calviensis DSM 14347
CCCAGAAGTTCCTGAGTACATTGCTATTGCAGAGGGTGAAGGTGATTTGAGCCTTGAGTGCTGGAAAACAGTACATGCTAAATTCTATGAGCCTCATTTGTCTTCATGGAATCTCTTAAACATTAATGATTCCCATGTGATTACTGAGTTTTTTGAGCTTGTGTGGGAGTAGGTTTAGCGCATTACGATTATATAATCGGTCTGAGTATGCGTAAGTACGCTTAACAAGGCGCTAAAGACGGACTAACAAACGCTTGGCATTTTTGGTTCGGTTTAGTGTGGTGTTTAAGGTGGTCAATTGAGTTTGGTGGAAGGTTTGTTAGCCGCTTAGCTTGACGTTAAACGCTAATAGGAAAACGATGAAAGGAGTTCAATAAATGGTTACTTGTTATCTCAGATACATCATTGATCCATCGAAGGTTAATGAATTTGAAGAATACGCTAAAATGTGGTTCCCACTCGTTGAGAAATTTGGCGGGCAGCATCATGGCTACTTCTTACCTTCTGAAGGTGCTAATAATGTAGCTTTAGCTTTGTTTTCGTTTCCAAATCTCGCGGCTTACGAGTCATATCGCACTGATTCATTTAAAGACAAAGAGTGTATTGCTGCTTTTCAATTTGCTGAAGATACGAATTGCATCATTAGTTACGAACGTAGCTTTTTCAGACCCGTGCTCGACTAACCAAGCGCATAACAAGCTAATCAACTTGGACGTTTACTCGTGGAGCATTTTTTCAAAGAAACGCTGTGATTTAGGCGTTTCATTAAGTTTGGGTTAGTAAACGCCCGTTATTAGAACGTTAGTTGTCATTGGAGTTTACCAATATATGCAATATAGAGTTGCCAAAATTAATGACTTAGAAAGTTTAGCTAAGTTACACGCTGAAAGTTGGCGTGAGTCATATCGAGGGATCTTTCCTGATGATTTCCTTGATAATGATGTTTGGGAAGAACGTAAAAACTCTTGGGCTAAGCGTCTAGCATCTCCCAAAAGTAATCAATACGTTTTGCTTGCCATCGAGAACAATGAAGTGTGCGGTTTTATTTGTGCTTTTGGCAATGAAAGTTCTAAATGGGGAACATTTATTGATAACCTTCATGTGGCAAAGTCAACTAAAGGCAAAGGCGTTGGTAAACAATTATTGCACTTAACAGCAAAGTGGGCAGATGAAGCATTCGAACATAAAGGTGTTTATCTTGAGGTTTTAGAAGATAACTCGGCTGCGCGTGGCTTCTATCATCGTTTAGGTGCCAAACACCAAGAAACAAATTTATGGCAACCACCAGGCGGCAATGAAACGGTAAATGATCTGCTTTATGTATGGGAAAGTAACCTTCCATTATTGCGCATAAACAACTAACACATATGAGCCCTTCTCCGGTCAAGAGGCAATAGCTGTCTTTATGACTGCGAGAGCAGTCACGGACAAATAGGGACCGGCACTTCAAGAAAACTATAGACTTATCATTGCGCACCACTGAAAGTTCCAAGACCTATATGCATGGGCGGGATATTTTCTAATTTAGTCAGTTATTTAGCGCGGAAAACCGATTTGTGAAGAAAGACCTTTCCACGGTTATCAACCACGCGAAAAGAGAAGTGTTGCAAATCCACATGAGGGGGATCCATGTCATTCGTTATGTGCTTAGGAGGTATATGGTGAAATTCACAGAGAAAGAATTGGATGCGGTATTGAGTAATGCCCTAGCAACTAATACTGATTTTCTGAGATGGTTTCTTGATCAGACAAAATTTAAAAGTGATTACTACAAGTACTTTTGGTCTCGTTCAGATCATCCTTGGGGAACAATCAATTTCGAGAGATTCGATGCTCAAACTTCTCGAGTGGTGTTTGAAAAGCGCCAATCTGAAACCGATATTTTGGTTGTGCTTGAAGATCAACGTGGTGACAAGGTAGCGCTTCACATAGAAAATAAACTATCAGATGGACATTTCACTGAATACCAAGCGGAAATGTACCCGCAAAGGGCTAAGCAGTGGATGAACAAAGATAAGTTTAAAAATTATACGGAGTTCCAAACCATATTGGTCGCGCCCTTGCTCTTTTATAAGCGCAATATCGACAAGGCTAGGTTGTTCGATTGTTATATAAGTCATGAAAATATTGGTAAACATCTTACCGAGTTTACTGCAAGATGCACATAACAAATATGAATAAGAGCCAGTAATAGAGACAGGCACTTTAAGAGAACCATAAACTTATCAGTTTCATGCGTTAGTGCCTTCGAACCCAAAGCTGTAGAACGTAAATGTGTCTGTCATCTCTAATCACTGGTCATTCTTCATGGTGAAGAATGTGTAAACGAATATGGTTATTAGTATTATTGAACCACCCACAATACTCGCTACAGCGGGTACCTCAGCGAAAAATAGAAAACCCCAAACAGGTGCTAGTACTGTTTCCAACATCAATGTCATCGATACCTCAGCAGCCGTGATGTAACGAGTCGCAACCATCGACATTACTCTTCCTAGTGGCGCTGTAAATAAACCCATTGCAGCCATAATTAACCAAGTGTTGACGCTATAATGGCTAGGCTCTGCGAAAAATAACATCACGCTAGCGAGTAACAAACCACCCAATGCAACACTCGCCAATCGACTCACATCAGGATATTTACGGAGCAAGGTGAACATTAAGGACAAACAGATTACCGAAAACACAGCCAAAGCATCACCAAGCCAGTTGCCCGAATGAACAGAGCCAGACACAACAATACCAATACCGATCATGACAGTAATAATCGCGATAATTGTCGTGCGACTAGTTTTCTCACGCAACAATAACCAGCTAAAGATCGCAGATACAGCTGGAGCTGCACTGAGAATTACAAAGGTATTAGCAATCGATGTATTTTTAATACTAAAGACTAAACCCGTGGCACTGCCCACCATTAATATTCCAGCGAAGAGTAGCGGCCAACCGCTCTGGACTATAACCCTTCTAAAACCGCGCTTATCGTTAACTTTGAGAAAAACCGACATGGATATCGCGCTAAATAAGCCGAAGAGAAATGCCGTATCAAAGCCACTCACACCAGCATAGCGGATAAAAATCGGATCGATACTCATCAGTAATGCGCCAAGAAGCGCTACGACAAAACCTGTTGTACGGCTGTTTTTCGCAACCAAAAGAGGACGTAAAAATGCAGTCATCATTAACCTCGAACTAAAATCATACTCGAAAGTATGATTTTATAGTGTTATTGTGTCAAGAAAAATCATACCTGCAAGTATGATGTTTATTTCCAGAGGATAGTGATGAGCAAAATTGAGGAAAATAGAGAAAAGAAGAAACAAGCTATCTTAGCGGCAGCAAAGTCAGCATTTTTATCTGAGGGATATGCTTCTACCAGTATGGATGCTATCGCTGCGCAAGCGAAACTGACAAAGCAAACGTTATATCGCTACTTCCCTTCCAAGATTGAGCTTTTCCAAGCTATTTTGCAGCAGATCGGTGACAGTTTTACCGACCGATATTCAGAGCACCTCGCAATAGAAAGCACTCGAGATGCACTAATTGCATTTGCAACTGAGTTTATGCGGTTTCATTTGTCGCAAGAACATATTGCGACGCTGCGCCTATTGATTACGGAAGCGAGTCAAGAGCCTGAAATTCTAAAGATCTTTATGAGTATTGGTCCTGACGACACCAATAGTTCTTTGAAAGTGTTCTTTTCTGAGCGGTTTAATTTACAGCAACCAAATACCAAAATTGAACTCTGGCTAGGTATGCTGCTTGCATCTCGTTCTGGAGCACTATTGGGGATCCCCGTCCTGACTGACCAACAGATTGAGCAACATGCCATTGAGGCAACCGATTTGCTGCTTCTTGGTATCCAATAGCGCGTATGTAACTCGCTCAATATAACGGATGTATCGCCAATTTAGTTAAACGGCTTTCCCATACATAAGTTAATTCAGGAAGTGCTAATTCAGTAAGGTCACTGACACGTATTTGTCAAAAGCGCTTTAAGGCGTTCAGTTCGCACAGCAGACACACTCAGGCCGCCACATCGGGCGGCCTTCTCTTAAAGAGCAGTAGCCGCTTGTGCCTGTTTAAATACTTCGCGAGCGGTGGACACAACATGCTCGTGATTTTTGGCGTTAATACCGAAAATGAGTTAACGCTCAGACGATCCCCCTCAGATCACTGTTTTTACTTTGGTTTGCTCATGGTTATCGCAGCAATACCCCACTCAGTCGCATCCCTGTAAACATGATACGACCTGACTAAAAATCAATGATATACAACAGATCACGATGAACAGGCTGTCGAGTTCAGTTTGTTCTGTTCGAACATGATTTCCGCGTTTAATGCCGACATTTTGTCACTTAATACTCGGTTATGTTTTTGGTGATTTAGGAGAATAAAATGGATTTTGGCGTCACAGTTCTGGCCTTAGTAGGTGCAGCAGCATTCTATTACTTTGTTTTGTACTCTAAGCCGCAAGATGATGATTGGAGGAAACTTCCAACGCTTTTAGAGTACTTGGACAAGCATCCAGAGTGTAAAACAGAAGATCCTGAAAATGCCAAATGCTTCAGTTGCAGCTCTGAAAAGGTCATCTTTCAGCCACTAACGACACATGAAGATCCTCGCTACAAGCATATTTGCCTTTCTTGCAAAAAGACGCTTTTTAAAAGCAAGTCGATAATGTCCTAGATTTCATTGATTAAGTTTAAATCCAATGAAAATCAATGCTATAAATAATTCAATCAGCTGCGTTATCGAGATATTTACTCGCGGCTTTTTTAGAGTTAGTGATTGGCTACTTCAATGAGTTGGTGGCGGAAAATACCCATAGTGTTAACGTCAAATTTATCTCTGTATGTTAGGGAATGAATTAATGAGAACTCTCATAGCTATTTGCTTCTTAATTAGCTTCCATTCGATTGCTGATTCATCAGTAAAAATATTCAAGAATAAATTCTCAAAGACCTGTAAACCTGTCGAACATGAGCTTTGGAAGACTCGATTTAAGTCGGATGAGATCTGCCAATACTCTAAATCACCCTGCATTCCTCGTGCTGAACAGCGGTCATTGGTTGTATGTGATTCTCCTAAAGTAACCTTATGCTACGAAGACAGAAAATGGCTTGTTGCTGCCGATTTTGTGGAACTTCCATTATCAGTTAAGCCAATAGGAAATGTTGTTGGATTTAAAAGGAAAAACGGAACAGAAGAGCGACAGTTTTGTATCGCCCACAAATGAATACAACTCAGTTATCAAACATAGCGCTGTCAATTGAGGAGGGTGAATTTGAAAGGGAACTGTTTATGCGGTGAGGTCGGGTTTGGCGATCAGTGAGTAATCGTGACTCGAACAACGCTTGAAACACTCAGGCCGCCATATCAGGCGGCCTTCTGGTTTAATCTTCTTCATAAACCTTACGATTAAAGCTTCTGCGTTAAGAGCGGGTTTATCGTTAACCGACTGGCTCAACCGTTCTCACGCATTGCGCGGAGCATCCAAGCGGTTTTTTCGTGGTCTCGCATGCGGTCTGAAACCAGTGATGCGGAAGATTCATCGTCGGCTGCTTGTGCCAATTTCAGCACCTCGCGTGCGGTGCGAACAACTTGTTCGTGGTTTTTGGTAAGAATGTCCACCATATCATCCGCTGATGGAACACCTTCCACTTCTTCAATGGCGCTCAGTGCTGAAAACGCTTTGTAAGTGCCTGGTGCAGCCACGCCCAGCGTACGGATTCGCTCGGCGATTTCATCCACGGCCAGTGCTAGCGCATTGTAGTGTTCTTCAAACATCACGTGGAGTTCACGGAATTGTTTACCGGTAACATTCCAATGAAAGTTATGCGTTTGGAGGTACAAGGTGTATGAATCGGCTAATAGGCGTTTTAGACCTTCAGCAATTACCACTCTGTCGTGCTCTTGAATACCAATATTAATCGTTGTCATCACCTTTCCCCATTTTGTTTTGGCTATTGCCTTTAGGTTTATGGGACGAGTTTATGACAGGAATCTTGATAGGTATAATCGTTGATAGGCATAGATTCAATTAGCTGTACCTATCAAGATGGAGAGAGGTTTATCCGTTGCGGTAACGAGATGGGAAGGTATGGCCGACATCGGTGAACACGCCATCCACTCCCCAATTAAACAGTTGGTTCGCACGCCCTAACTGGTTAACGGTATAAACATTGACTGTGAAGCCCTGACCTTTCATTTCAATGACTTTTTCTTTGGTCAGCCCTTCGTCTTCAACATGAATCGTATCGGCTTGGCAGGCTTGCATGATAGACAGCCAATCGTCTTCCAGTGCTTCTTTGCTAAACAAACACGCTACGGCTATATCTGGGCACCGGCGTTTGAACTCCGCCAATGCGAGCGGGTTAAAACTGGACACAAGCAGATCGCGGTCTTTGTGCAGCCTTGTTAGCCCTTCGACCACGCCGTCTAGTAAGCGCTCTGTGTGCGCCCACCCTGCCGTGCACGATTTAATCTCAACATTGACGTTGAGCTTGTGCACATTCACTAAGTCGATGAATTGATCGAATGTCGGGATTGGCTCGCCAATGTAGTCGTCACTGAACCAACTCCCTGCATCAATATCCGCGAGGTCATCAACCGTCAGGTCGTAAAGGCTGCCCGGTCTGTCGGTGCAACGGTCTAGTGAATCATCATGAGAAATCACGACGGTGCCGTCGGCTAAAACATCCACATCGCACTCTATCCAGTTGAGGCCGTGCTTTGGTGTTAGCGCAAAGGCGGAAAGGGTATTTTCAGGCGCAAGTGAGGACATTCCTCGATGGGCAAAGAGTGTTTTCATGGCTCAACTTTTTTCTAAGACTACTTCAAGATACTGTTGAAACTAACTATACGCAAAATCACGAGAGATGCTTGTTTCAACAGGAATAAAATCGGGTTATACCACACAATAAAAAAGCACTGCATGACGCAGTGCTTTTTCTAGAATGACGACCTAGTTTTTACGCGCTGTCTAATCGAGTTTTAGCGCTTGTTGTTGGATAAGTTGATTCAAAATATCGGTGCCTGTGGCACTCATATCAAGACCTAGGTCCGTTAAGACATCATTGTTAAAGGCAATGTCTTGTACTTCCATGCCACCTGCAGTTTGAGAAACATGGAGCGTTAACCCATCACTGGTCACTTCAGGGCGAATGTAATCCAATAATTCGCCGACGGTAGATGTACTGCCAACTGCGTCAGGCAGAATGGCTGAGATATCTAACTTATCACCCGTGACAGTGTCACCCACTTCAAAGTCCGTAATGGTGTCAGTGGCAACTTCACCCGCTTCAACATCTGAGGCTGACCAAGCATAAATGTCATTGCCAGCGCCTCCAGTCAGCGTGTCATCGCCAGCGCCACCCACTAAGATGTCATCACCTAACCCACCGGTTAGCGTGTCGTCGCCGTCGCCCGCATAAATGCGTTCTCCGTCATCATCAGCGGTCAACACATCCGCGTCTTCGGTACCGAATTGCGTGTTATTGGGATCAAACACCACTAACTGGCCTGTCATCAGCATTGATTCAAGGATCTCGTCTTGCGTTAAGCCCGTTGCATCTGTGCCTAGTAGTTCATTGAGCGTATTACCTTCGATGAGTATGCTTTGGAGTGGCTCGCTATTTTCATCAAAAATCTGTATTTGCGTGTCGCTGCCAACGGTTTGGATATCCAATCGATTCGCCAAATCTGTGAATGTAAATAGCCCATTTGCGATGAAGGCTTCCGAGATATCGATAACGTCGACACCCGCTTCGAAGTCCTTGATCACGTCACTAGCAAGGTTACCTGGAGTGCCAAAGTCACCCGACTTCCAAGCAAAGGTGTCTGCTTGATTATCGCCGGTCCCATTGATATCTCCACCCCAAAGTTGGTCGTCTCCTGCGCCGCCTGTCAGTATGTCTGCGCCTAGCCCACCAGCAAGAATGTCTTCTCCTGCGCCGCCGTGAACTTGAGTGGATTGACTGCCATCAATAACGAGATCGTCGTTGGTGTTATCAGCGTCGTTAAGCACTGGCGTTGTCGCCGTATCTACGACATTCACGTTAATGGCCAGAGACACTTCTTTTGGATCGCCATCTCCGACATCTGACAGGGCTGTCACCGTCACGTCACCTGCTGGCTGCGCCGTAAAGCGAAGATTAAGGTCAGCAAGGTTGAGTGACGCTAATTCGGTTTGGCTGAGCGTCCAATTGCCATTGCCATCGTTAGTGCCGACAGCGTTACCCATACTATCAACCAATTCATCTGCAGTGCCTAACCCACTAAAGGTCAAGGTGAACTCGTTTTCGATGGGGTCAACCAAGGTGGCCATCAAGCCGAGCATAGGCACAAGCACACCGGTAGATGCACGAATAGATGCGAGCTGCGACGCGTAGGAAAGCTCAGGGAGATCGGATTTAGGCGCAACGACGATGGTGACGATATCGCGATCAAACTTCTGACCGCCTGACCCGAAGTTCCCGCGGTCGCGTGAGGTCATTGTTAGCGAATCTTCACCTGAAGCATTTTCGCTATACTGATAATTCACACCACCAGCCAATAAGGTATTGATGGCATCAATATCGCCTTCGAGCGTCAAGACGTTCGAGCCATCACCTGACACAGTGATGCCCGTGCTATCACCTACCAGATCTAACGTGTTTCCATCGCCTACCTTCAATTCAACGTAGACAATGCTCGCACCTTCTCTAGCATCGACATCTTCAACTTGAAGGTCGGTGATAGTCAGTACGGTGTCTTCTTCTGCGTCGTAACTGTCTGCGAGCACATTGACAGGGTTATCGTTAACCGCTGAAACACTCACGGTGATTTGCCTATTCACGATGTCGACAGACACGTCGCCGTTGTCCACGGTTTGAATCGCCAAATCCAACACAAAGGTGCCGTTAGCATCTTGTGGCGGCGTGAACGTCAGATCATCTAAGCGCGAGCTGTCGACTTCGACAACAACATCGCCGCCATCTGACGTTTCGGGCGTCACAGTTCCAGTCGCGCCATCGGGCAATACAATTTTGCCGCCATCTGGCACACCTGAAATCGTGATCAGGAGTATTTCAGGGTCGTTTTCCGTGACGTTGACGCCTGCTGGTTGTCCGCCATCACTGATGCTATCGCGGTCGTCTTTCGCCTTAATTTCCATTTCAAGGTGGATGTCATTGTCTTCGACACCGCTTGCTGTCGCTTTCACACTCGCATTAGCGCCATCCGCAATCGGATCCACGGTAAGCGACACGGCTTGAGAGAAGCCCGTTGGCGTATCCAAGCTATCTTCTTGTGTGAACACGGTCACCGTAAATTCAACCGTACCGCTGAAGTCAGCCGCCGGTTCAACTTTGATTTGGGATAACGACGTATTATCGGTGATCGCACTGGCAGGAATGATCCACTGACCTCCCGACGCATTCACCGCTGGTGATGACAAGGTAAAGCCCAGTGGGACATTTTCAACAATGATGGATGCGAGCGACTCAGACCCATCGATATCGTTAAAGCTGAAGCCAAGGTCAGCCAATGAAATGCCCTGCGTCGGATCTTCATCCGCCGTAATGGCAACGACATCGTTTTCGTCTAAGTCATTGCCGTTTTGAGTAAACGTCACTTCATCGTTAACGGCTGTTACATTAACGGTCAGGTTCGTATCAACCGTGCGGCTGTCTGTGCCCGTTGAGGCCGTATCCGTTATTGTGACGGTTGCAGAGATCTCCACCTCCCCACTGAAATCTGGAGCAGGTTTGAACTTGATGTTATCAATCTGACTGGCATCTACCACGAGCGTGGTGGATTCTGAACCATCAGGTAAAATGAAGACACCCATTCCGGCTGGAACGGTCAGCGTGGCACCACCAATCGTTTCTTCGCCATTGGTTTGGTCTTTGTCCGCAAACGTTGCCGTCAATTCAAGAATCGCGATGCCATCTTCTAGCGCGATATCATCGACAACGTCTTCCGTTTCACCCGTTTCAAGCGGCTGCTGGTCCTCATTGAGCCCCTGCGTTTCTTTCGCGGTTAACTGGAATGAGAAAGCTGTCGAATTATCGCTGGGTTGAGCTTCCCCATCTGGTGGTGGCAAGTCCACCAAAGGAGTGACATTAAGTTGAACCGTAGCAACAGACGTTTCCGTGTCGCCCGTTCGTGTATCAACACTCACAAACGTCACAGGGATAGATAGCTCACCCGCGAAATCATCCGGTGGGGTGATTGACAGTCCACTGAGATCCAAGCCGTTAGGATAAGGATTGCTCCCATCTTGCCTACCCGGCACCTCGAACACATAGCTGCGGTTATCAACATGTATTCGAGCGCCACTCACAACGGTTAATGGCGGGAGATCTGCTGGGTTAATCACGACGGTGATGACATCAAATGCCACGTCACCGGAGGAATCACTCGGATAAGTGACGGCATCGCCCAACGCGTCAAGAGAGATAGCGTTGTCTTCTTTTCCTTCAATCACCACTTCTGTTGTTGGCACAACGACTTGCTGTGCTTCATGCGTTATGGTGTTGTTGTTGACATAGTTGAGCGTAATTTCTTCACTCGAAACAGGGGCTAGCAGGCTGGTATCGTTCTCGCCTGCATCACCCGCATCAACCGCCATCGCACTGATCGTAAAGGTTGTCTGACCTGAGCTGTTGGGTGGCGCGATGATACTAAAATCATTGGGGTCGTTAATAATCCAACCGCCTTTGCCATCCGTCACGGCATTATCGACATAAAAGCCGGCGGCTAAGTCCGTGATGACAATGCGAATAATGCTTTCTTCACTGGAGTCATCAGGGTGAACAAAAATAACGCCTTCATCTAAATCAATACGCCCATCGTTATCCGTCGTAATTTCAGATACCGATGCACCATCTTGAACAAGCTGAACTCGCCCATCTACCGTTTCGACGCTCGCGGCAATATCAACCTCGATCGTACCTGTGATCTCTTTCTCTGTGCTTGTTTGCCCTTCCAGATCATCCTGTCTGACGGTAACGGTGGCTTCCAGTGTTAAATCCAGATCGCTGTGAGGTCCACGTTTCATTTGGAATAGGTAACCTTGCGCTATCTGCTCTTCAGTTATCGTGACTTTATCGCCATCCAACGTCAGAGGAATCACGTCCTGTCCTCTCACCAACTGAACACTGTCTGTATCTGAGAACCCTGAAATGGTCACGCCGACGGCTTTCTCAATCACATCATCAGCGTCATCACCCGCACCTGGCGACAACGATAGATCAGGCTTCCAGTCAATGGTGACCCATTGGTCTTCTCTGCCAAAAGAGGTTGATGTGTCGTAGTCAGTGGCATCAATAACAGGAGGGCCAACGACCACTTCAATCACGGTCTCAATGGCTTTCTCGTCACCGTCATTTTCTGTCGCGACCAACTTGGCATTAATACGCACATCTTCTGTAGAGTTAGGTGGTAGCTTGATGAAAACATTCGACGCATCAAAGGTAGGAAGATCGACTGAATACGTTGGAATAGACATCCCTGCGCTGTCCGTTCCCCAACCCGCAAAGGCGAGTTCGACATCAGTCAGGCTGCCATCCGCATTTTTGACAACGAATGCCACCCCATCAGGAATATTGGAAACCACCAAGGTCATGGTTTCGGACGTATCGGTTGGCGACAACGCTTTTTCACCTGAAGCAACGGTAAAATCAATCGCGACGAGACCGTCTCCATCAATACCGTCTTCAGGCACAGTAGTCGTAACGACGCCCGTATCCGCATCATATTGCCACTGCCCTGGATCTGTGCCTTCGTTTTCTACGTCAAAGACGGGCGTATCTGCCACACCTGAAATATTCACGCTGAACGATTGAGCAGGCAAAATACGCTCATTATCTGGTGAGTTTGCCGCGGAATCCACCACAATCCCCTCAACCTGCAACGTGAAGTTTTCGTTGCTGTGAACGGGGGGGACCAACTCTAGTTTGTCTAAATCATCAATCGCTACACGATCAGTTTCGGTGACGGGCGTGATCATTCCGCCATCGTTTAGCTGCAATGTCGCTCCAGCAGGAAGGTCAAAAATACGCACATAGAAGACTTCAGAACCGTCAGTATCGTTGCCGAGTGAGGTGATCGAAATGGCATTTTCAAGAGAAATTGCATTGCCTTCGGCAATGTCTGGGTCAGCATTCCCTGCGTCTTCATTGCCCACGACGGTGCGAACCACAACCCTTGCCTCATCGGCGACAGGTTCTACACGTAAAATGATGGACGACGTTGTCTCCGCTGCTTTTTCTGAGTCTAGGTCAACGGGCTCAGACTCCGTTGAAATCGCTTTGATGCCTAAGGTGATATCACCGCTGAATCCTTCGTCCGGAATGAATCGTACTTTGTCGAGTCGTGATGGGTCTTCTAACACCCACACACCATCAACCAACGCTACCCCGCCGCCTCTCAGCGTTCCCATGTCTGGGGTCAAGGTGAATTCTAACTTCAAGGTTTCTGACCCATCGGTATCTTGAAGATCAGCCGAAAGCAGATCCCCCAGCGTGAAGTTCAGCGGGTCTGCAACGTTGATGGCATACGGGTCAAAGTCTTCTTTCATTTCAAACACGCCATCAGCCGCTTCGCCAATCAAGGTGATGGTTGGTGTGTCGGCTACCCCTGTCACGGTGATTTCAATCGGGGATGACGTCATGATGGGGTCATGACCTGTGACTTCCAGTTCGGCATCAAACTGAATCAGATCGGTATCGTCATAGGAGGAATAATCTGGATCGGGGATAAAGGTCACGCCTGACAAATCAAATATAATTGGCGCTGTTGTGCCTGATGCTTGGAACATGCTGCCTAGGAAAACGATATTGCCATCGCCATCGGGCAAAATCTCGGTGCCGTTGAAATAGAATTTCCCGCCAATGTCACCGGAAGGATCGCGAGTCATTAACGTCACTTCACCATCCAGCACCAAGTTGCCGCCGTCTTCATACGCTTCACCGACGTCGTTATCACCAATATTGATTTGAACATTAATGGCAATACCGTCTGTGGCATCGATACCTGCATTCTCGGCATCCGTATCGAGCTGTCCCTGATCTTCTTTGCCTTCGATAACGCCGCTTTTTGCTGGCGCAATCGTAATGGTTGGCGTCTGGTCGTTAAGCGTCAGGGAAATTTCACCTTCTGCTTTGTCACCATCATTGTCAGTGACTTCATATTGAATGGCTTGGTTGAGCACCGCTGATGGGTTATCAAGGTTTGCTGCAAAGGTGAAGCTAATTTCGCCGACAGGCTCATTGCGCGGGTCAATGCGCATTGTGCCGATTTCACCATTAGGAGAAACCTCCGAATACAAGGTGATCGTCGAAGGCCTTGTGGTGGAAACATCCACCCACTCTACGCCGTTGTGAATACGTGTGATGTGGGCTCCATCCGCACCTTGAAGGCTTTCATTGTCCGTAGGATGGGCAGGGTCGGTAATTTCAAAAACATCAACGGCGACTGTGGTGTCACCTGTCGATGAATCATCCACCTCTATGGCAATGGTTCCTTGCGTGCTTGGCACGTCATCCTGAACAACGATAGAGATTTGCGATCGATTGGATTCATCGCCATCAGCATCAACAAAGTAGGCGTTCAAGCGAAACGTCAGTTCATTTTGTCCATCACCAGTATCATGATCTAGGGCAGACAGCAGTTCAAAAGTAAAGGCTCCACTCTCATTTAATACCACATGAAACACGTCTCGGTTGTCACCCGAACCGTCGTCCGCAACACCGTAGTAGTTTTTCGGGTACCCTGACGGGTCAGGACGCAGCTCCAAAAAGATAGGGAACCCACTCGCGAGAACCGGTTGGCCGTTGGGGTAAACCACATAGTCACTTTCAAAAAAGTAACCGCTGATGCTATCACCCTGTGTTCTCTCTTCTTCCAGTGTGTTCGGATTACCGCTATCGTTTAGGGTATCTATGTTCAACGTGCCGCTAGACTTAGACCCTTCACTAATGCCTGTACCGTCATCAATGCTGCTTTCTTCTACATAGATGGGATCAATCGGGTCCAGCGAGAAGGTGACTGAGCTATCATCAACCACAGAAAAATTCACGATAAGTGGTGCTTCAACATTGGCATCGTTAGGGTCTACCAATTTGTCACCATCAGTATCTTCGAGTTGAATCGGCAACTTGATATTGATTTTATCACCGTCAGCACTGACGTAGTTTTCGTCAATCTGATCGCTCGAATTATTGGGGTGCTCTAACGCTTGGAATTGCGTAAATGAAGCATCGATGTCCACCCCTAAGCCATCTGCGGCTTGTGAAGTGGTTAACACAATCTCCAGTGCGGGATCGCCATCTATGGTCGCCAAAATGGTCACAACGGTGTTGCCGGAACCATCTGTACTGTTTGTGAAGGTCACCTCATCAATGAATCGGTCAGAATTATTCGATAGCAGTTTCAGTTCGCTGATCAACGTATCGTGATTGTTTCCATCATCAATCGACACTGTGCTCGGTATTAAACGATCCGATTTAGCACCAACATTGATAGTACCTGTTTGGGTGTTTTCAGGAGCGGATGCATCATAGACAGACTGTGTATCACTTTCTCGCAGCTCAATCACATCGACGGGTGCACCAAGGGCATCTAAACGCTCACCACCCAAGGCTGGCGTGCCATCAAGAACATTAAAGGTGACTGACGAGATGTTACTGGTATCACCATCCGCATCCGTTGCGGTGTAAGGAAGCGTAAAACTAGATTTGTCATCGTCACTGTCGCCATCGCTGGCTTGGTGCTGGTCGATAGGTTGGTACTGAGTAATGACGAATTTAGGATCGTCGGACGCATCTGATGGTGAGAAGGTTATTTCTAGAACTTTCTCAGGCACACCGTTGTTATCGGTGTACAGAGTGATCACACCTTCTACGGACGTATCAACGGTGGTTGGCATGCCGTGGCTAGTAATGCCTGCGAATACGCTTTCAGCCGCCATGACGTCGAAAGCGATACTGCCAATTTCATCACTGCCTAAGTCTATACCGTCTGATGTTGAGCCGGTCGCAGTCTCATTGGGATCAGTTTGAGGCTCTACAAGGTCAAGGGTGCCCTCTTTCAACGCGGTAACCTGACCATCGTTGCTGACCAAGGTGACGACAGCAGGACTCTGCATGAGATCGCCACCCGTGTCTGCGACTTGTAGTGGCATATTGATGGTGATGCGATCACCGTCAACAGTGACATAACTGCCCGTACTGTCTAAATGATCCAGTGGGCCGGATTGTGTCAGCGTCGCCGTGACAGACAATCCATTTCCATCTTGCGTCGCGGTGATCGTCAAGATTACGACAACCTCACCATCAACCGAACCCACGAGCGTAAATGTGCCTACACCATTGCTATCTACGCTGGTTTGACGGGTAAATGAAACCGCTTCACCGTTGGATGTAAGATTCGCCAGCTCTGCTTCAAACGCCGCTAAATCACTGGGGGCAATTTGCAGCGAACCCGGTAATAGGCGTTCACTGCCGCCTGCGATAGCGAACGATTCCGTTTGGGGCGTACCATAGGTGTTCGGGTCCAAATCACCTTCGGTGACTTCAAGAGAAAGACGCTGTCCACCAATCGCATCGACATCCACGGGAGGAATAATCAACGGAGGAACACCAGCGCCATCGGCAGCGCTTTGATCGTCGTCTCCGCCAAGAAAATTAACCTCATCATTTTCGCTCGACGATGGACCAGAGGTATCAAACCCAGCTTCGGTGAGCGACGAGGTGTATAGATAGTCTACAACGACAAAACCCGCATTTGATGAGCTTAAGCCCTCACCCGCTGCTGGTTCTTCAAAAAGATCGGTGGGATCCACGCCATCCAAAATCAGTTGTTGTAACTGAGCGATATCGAGATTCAGATTACTATCAAGGGTCAACGCATCAGGATTAAAGCGCACACCAATTGGCGTAGTGGCGAGTTGGGTACCATCTTCAGAAAGCGGGATCAAACAAGAGGCACAGCGGCTATCTACATAATATTTTTGGCCATTGATGCTGGCCACCACGCTACTGTTTTCGTTGGTCAGTAGGACTTGATTAGGCGCAATGAGCATGCCGGGCTGCGCGGGAATAATCCCCGAGGCGTTAGAAACCAAGAACGCTTGCCCTTTTACGCTGTCAATATTTAGCGCTGTGTCAAACTCATGACCAATCATACTTTCTTCCCCAACTTATATATCACTTTTTACTTGCGAATCCGTGTGCTTAGAACCTACATACATAGTGTAACCAGCAGTTATATCCAAGTCTTACCCCTCACATGGCTAGTTTCACTGCGTACTCAACATTGAGACAAATTGATACAGGTTCACTCATGGTTTGACGCTTGTCGCTCCGTTTATGACACGGTCAACACTTATAAGATTAGGAAAATCAGCGCTACTCGTATCAAAATTTATGCAGCAATGGCTTTTCGCGAATAGATTCCACATCGTGCATATGGATTAAAATGACTAAGTACTTGAATAATCCATACCTAGCCCTGATATTAACCACAAGAATAAATAAAGATGGGTGAGCAGGTAGTCTGTTCGTAAACACCTACACGGAGTAAATATGGCTATTCATGTTGGTATTATTGACCAAGACCCAGTCCGGTTGGTTACGGCTTTGCTGCATCAAGAATTCAAAGCGGAAAAAGTGATATTCATTGGTGTGGAATGTCAGCTTCCGCAGTTTGAGCAGCTAAGTAAGGTATTGAACCCGAAAGGAATTGTTACGGAATTCTTCCAGATCCCGTCAGACATCAATATTCCTTTGATCAAAAGCAAAATTGTCGAACTCGCCGAGCGCTTGAAGGAAGAAGGCGCTGAGGTGTGTTTTAACGCGAGCTGTGGTTTACGTCACCGCCTCTTGACCGCCTACGAAATTTTCCGCACCTATCACTGGCCCATTTATGTTATCGAACCTTTCAGTGATGAGTTGTGTTGGCTATACCCTTACGGCCTTGAGCAGCAGCAGGTGGAAGACCACATCAACATCAGTGACTACCTGACCATTTTTGGTGCGCGTTGTGAGCTACAAGACGAAGACATTCGCAGTGTTCTCGATACCTCAATCAAAACCTTGGGTCACAAGTGGGCAAGCAACGCTTATGAACTTGGCCCGGGCCTCGCGACCTTGAACTATTTAGCGACGACCTGTCGTAAAGAACAGAAGCTGGATGTTGAGCTCAGTGAAAAGCAGCAAGGCTATCGTGAACTCAACATGCTGATCGAAGATTTAGCTGACGCTGGACTATCGAGCTACGACAAAGGAATACTCACGTTTGCAAACGAAGCCGCACGTCGTTTTGCGAATGGAGAATGGTTAGAGTGGTATGTGCACCATATTGTCGAAGAGATTAAGCACGATCTCCTTACCATCCAAGACTTATCACTAGGTGTGCAGGTTTACCGAAAAATCGGTGAACGAGAAGTACGCAACGAATTGGACGTCGCCACCGTAGTTAACAATAAGCTCCACATTATTGAGTGTAAAACTAAGGGCATGTCGAGCGACGGCGATGACACGCTTTATAAGCTTGAATCCATTCGTGACTTGCTGGGCGGATTACAGGCACGTGCAATGCTAGTCAGCTTCCGTCCATTGAGACATCACGATATCACGCGTGCTACTGACCTAGGACTGGCGCTTATTGGCCCTGATCAACTTGGCGACCTCAAGAAACATCTCCATGAGTGGTTTTTAGCCGCTGGCGGTACTGAAAAAGCGTCCTTTTCCTAGTCAGATAAACTAACGGAAATTAAAAAGCCGACGTTGTAGAACGTCGGCTTTTTTGTTTCTTATCGCTTTTTCGGCTTATGCCGTCAACATATTACGCGCTGACTCAACAACCACTCTAATGGAACGCGCTTCTGTTTCAGCCATCGTCGCTTGATCAGGGATCTCTTTTTGGGTGCGATTGATAATCACCCCCGCCACGCAGCCGGCTTTCAATCCAGAACTTGCACACATGGTCAACAAGGTGGCTGATTCCATCTCGAAGTTCAGCACGCCCATGTCTTGCCATTCTTTCATTGAGCCTTGGAAACGCTTAACGACTCGCCCACTAAACGTGTCGTAACGTTCTTGACCTGGGTAGAAGGTATCGCTCGACGCCGTAACGCCGGTATGAACAGCCGCGCCAGATGCATCTGCGGCCGACTTCATGGCTGTCGCTACATCAAAATCAGCGACGGCTGGAAATTCTAGTGGCGCAAAATGGGTACTTGCACCATCAAGGCGCACAGAGCCCGTCGTCACAATCATATCGCCCACGTTAATGTGTGGCTGAATAGCACCCGTTGTCCCTACACGAAGGAATGTACGAACGCCAAGCTGCGCGAGTTCTTCAACGGCAATAGAGGTCGACGGACCACCAATACCTGTCGAACAAACCACCACTGACTGACCTTCCAGTTTTGCCAAGAAAAGTGTGTATTCACGGTGACTTGCCAAAAACTTCGGTGAATCCATGATGGCGGCAATTTTTTCAACACGCGCAGGATCGCCTGGGATAATGGCTAGGGTTGCGCCTTCAAGATCAGAGGCATTGACGCCCAAATGGAATACGGTTTGATCAGTCATGGTGTTCTCCTCACTGTATCGCGTCCCTCAGCGTTATATCATTCGAAAAGTACTGAGTACGATGACCACGAATTATAGGGTGGTGATGAATTTAGCCATCACCATACCGTTTGAGACAAAAATTAAAGTGACACAGTTCAACTTTGAATCAATTTCATTTCATTGCATTTCAAAATTGAGTGACAAGGATCACTTTATGAAAACATCAACAAACACCCTACTTCAATACTTCTCTATTTCGATGTCTTTGGCCCGTAGCGTAGTAGACGCAAAGCGTTGACGGTGACGATGGCTGTTGCACCACTGTCAGCAAGCACTGCTACCCAAAGTCCCGTAAAACCAAGCACAGTGGTAACCAAAAAGATCGCTTTCAAACCAATCGCTAGGGCAACATTTTGTCGGACATTCGCCATCGTTGCCCGAGCCAGTGTAATCACTTCAGGGATAGTTTCTATACGATTATGGCTTAATGCAATATCAGCGGTCTCAAGGGCGACATCGGTTCCACTCCCCATTGCAATGCCTATCGTCGCGGCTTTCATGGCAGGCGCATCGTTAATGCCATCGCCTACCATGGCAACACGAGACCTTGCTGCTAGCGCATTGATTGCGTCAACTTTCCCTTCCGGCATCAAGCCCGCTTGGAATTCCATGTTAAGGGCATTCGCTAGCCCAGCGGCAGCGTTAGGGTTGTCTCCCGTCAACATCAACGACTGGATACCGACGTTATTCAAGCGATCTATGGTCATTGCCGCGGTTTCACGAAGTTCGTCACGCCAAGCAATCACACCTATCGCTTCACTATCAACAAACACAACAGCCACGGTTTTCCCACTTTCCGCTAATTGTTGCGCTGACGCCGCATGGTTAGCATGAATATATTGATCTCCTTTGAGCTTATCCAAGGCAACGACCGTAATCTGTGCACCGTGGACGACTCCGGACACCCCTCGTCCCGACTGCGTATGAACGTTTTGAGCGCTTGGAATCGCCACGTCAAGACGCTGAGCCTCTTCAACCAAAGACTTAGCAAGCGGGTGATGCGAACCCACTTCGATTGCTGCTGCTTGAGCAAGCATTTGATGCGTTTCTCCCTGCCAGCAGAGAACATCGGTTACAACAGGCTTACCTTGTGTCAGTGTGCCAGTTTTATCAAACGCTACCCACTCCACTCGGCTAAGTGCTTCGAGTGCTGCTCCCCCTTTAATGAGCGCGCCATATTTTGCTGCCGCAGCCAGCCCTGACGTCATCGCCGCGGGCGTGGAAATCACTAGAGCACAAGGACAAGCAATTAGAAGCAATGCCAACCCGCGATAAATCCACACGTCCCAACTTTCGCCAAACAACAACGGTGGAATAACGACAATCAGCGACGCAATCAAAATCATGAGCGGTGTATACCAGCGACTGAATCGATCGATAAAACGCTCCACTGGCGCTCGGCGAGATTCAGCATCTTCTATGAGTGTCAAAATACGATCAATGGCGCTTTCACCTTGCTTTGAAACCACCGTCAATTCGACACGTTGATCCACCGCCAGCGCGCCAGCTGGTATCTTCTCACCCACCTGTTTTTCAACGGGGATAGACTCGCCAGTCAGTGCGCTTAAATCAAAACTCGCACTTTGTGCAGTCAACGTGGCATCGGCGGGCAATCTGCCACCAGGAGAAATCTCTATGGTGTCTCCAGGCTGAAGAGAAGACACAGGAACGTCTTGCCTCGTGCCATCTTTTCCAATTTTCACCACAACATCAGGCACCAAAGCCATCAGGGCTTGAATACCTGCTCGCGCTTTCGCCGATGCATACCCTTCTAGACGTTCACCAATAAGGAACAGGACCAGCACCATCGCAGCTTCAACGGTTTCCCCCAAATAGAGAGCTCCCAACGCCGCTACCGACATCAACATCTCTATAGAAAATGGCGAGCCGCTGCGCGCTAACACTGCTGCTTTCTTCAAAATAGGTATCAAACCGATCACGGTTGCCGCACTAAACAACACGGTGGATAGATCGGGTCGCCAGATAGACAACAAGCCGGAGAGCGCCATAATCGCAATCAAAGAAAGGAGAATGCCTTCTTCTTTGATACGCTGAGCAATGCTTTTGGTTTCCGCTTTTGAGGAGGGAGCAGAAAGTTCGGCCAACGGAAAGCCCGTTTTCTTCGCACGGCTAGCGACCAGCTCGCGTTGGGCATCAGTCGGTGCTGTATTAAAACTGACAACGAGCTTTTCAGTGGCAAATCGAACGTTCACCGTTGTGATACCTTCGAGCCCCTTAATGGCGGATTCGAGTTTGCCTGCACAGCTTGGGCAATCCATGTTTGTCACGCGCCAAGAATAAGTATGACTCTCGCTGGCATTGGAGGCCTGATGACCAAAGGGAGCGGCCGTGTTATCAGCCGTATTTTTCGCGGTTAGAGTTTGGCTGTTGTGTGAGTTATCACAACAGCCCAGCCTCTCCGGATCTTCGCTATCCTCAACGGTGGCAGCATGACAACTTTGCGCAGTATCCACTGAAGACGCTATCTTTGGAGTGCAACACTCTCCGCCCGCGCTTGGGCTTGATGCGCCGACCTGTTGGTGTTTCTCGTGATGATGTGCTTGTTGGCAATGTCCTGATTTACATGAATGGCTCATAAGGTCTCTCCCTTCTTAAACATACATTCAGTGTAAACCTTGGAGTTACCTCCAAGGTCAAGCATCTAATCCAAAGTAGTCTGAAAAACATTCGTTTTGATTACTTTAGGCGATCCAAAATCACTTGAGTATCTAACCCTTCTTGGTAGTCACGATAATCGAGGCCGGCATCAAACACAAAGTGGGTCACCAGTTTTTTCGCGGCTTCTTGCAGTGCCGCAGCCTGCCAAGGCTTCTCAAAATAGCGCTCTATGCGGGCATTGTTGATGGCTTCAATAGTATCGGCATGGGTTGCTTGCCCAGTAAGAAGCACTTTTCGCGTCGCACGAAACCTTGGGTCTAGCGACACTTCAGTCAACAACTCGACACCTGTCTTTTCCGGCATCACGTGGTCAGAAATGATCAACGCAATATGCTCGCCGTCGGCATCGAGATCATCCATCAAAGCCACTGCTTCATCTGCAGATTCACAATCTTCGATATGAAATGCGACAGAAAGAGGAGCGAGATCTTTAAGCACAGCGTCTAACACTTCACGTTGATCATCAACGCAGATGATATTTACTTTTTCCATCTTTATCCCCTCATTAGAGTACCTGCGCCGCCAGAGTGACACTGATTCTAGAAAGCGCAGGAACATTGCTATAAAAAGTTAACCAATCGAAGAATCCATACCATGACAAAGCTCAGTGCAACACCGACAACACCCAGTACCACGCCCACTTTTGCCATTTGATGGCTATTCACGTGACCCGTTGCATGAGCCAATGCATTCGGTGGCGTACTAATAGGCAGAGACATACCCAAAGAAGCTGCAAACGTCACAATCAAGATCAGCGTGGTTTCGCCGCCCAGTGAAGACAGTGAAGTCATCGACATGCCTAGCGCTGCCATGATCGGCATTAGCAAGTTAGCAGTTGCGGTATGGGACATGAAGTTTGCCATCACCAAACAGAGAACAGCAGCGCCCAGCAGCACCAGTTCAGGCGCGAAGTCTTCGAACGGAATGCTATGCACCATGAGCTGCGCTAAGCCCGTTTTATCCAACGCCAGACCGAGTGCGAAACCGCCGGAAACCAGCCAAAGTACATCCCACGACACTTTCTTCAAATCTTCTTTATTGATGATGCCCGTCATCGAAAATACAGCGACAGGAATCAATGCAACGGTGTAGGAATTCATGCCGTGACTTGAACCCATCAACCACAATAAGACGGTAACAGCAAAGGTGACATAGACTGTGATGGCTTTCGGCGTTTTAAGGAACTTACCCTTAATACTTAAAGAAATAGACGATTCATTTGATGGAAACAGCTTGCTGAGTAACACCCAGGCCAGCACCAACATCACGATGACGAATGGCACACCGAATGCCATCCACTCACCGAAGGTGATCAAGTTTTCACCCGACAAATACTTCAATGCAATGGCATTGGGTGGTGTTCCAATGGGAGTCCCTATTCCACCAATGTTCGCCGCCACTGGAATCGACAACGCAAAGGCGATTTTCCCTGGGTCGTTCGGTTTAAACAGCATCAATATCGGCGTCAATATCGCCAGCATCATCGCAGTGGTTGCAGTGTTCGACATGAACATGGAAAACACCGCAGTAATGAGCATTAAACCTGCCATCACCATTTGAGGTTTATGACCAAAAGGTTTTAACAACACTCGGGCAAGGTTGATATCCAATCGGTATTTGGTCGCCGCCATAGCCAAAAAGAAACCACCAAGAAACAGCATGATAATAGGGCTAGCAAAGGTTGCCATGATGTCGCTGTAATGGAGTAAACCACCAAACTCTGGCGTTCCCGCATCGGCTCTGAACCAGATGAGTCCTTTGTCTGATAGAAAGAGCAATTCGAGAACGATCACCAATACTGACGTAGCATAAATGGGGATAGGCTCTAACACCCAGCATAGTGCCGCCATCAGAAACAACGCAATAGCGCGTTGTTGCATCACAGTCAAAGTTTCAAAAGGAAACGCGGAGACTGGTAGTAGCATGACCACCAGCGGAATAAGAATAGGAAGTATGTATTTCGCCTGAACGCGCATGATCGCCTGTAATCCCTTAAAGCAAACGCCCACATTTCGTGGGCAACACGCTCATTCTGCGCTACTTGCTAGAAAGGAGTACTGAATTAGATCAATAAATTGGAACGATTTTCGAGCAGAATGACCTAACGAGTCGGCAGGTTTTTCTCCGTGTCGTTATCAAGCGCCTCTTCGCTTTCTTCAGCCATCACTTCTCGACAACTGGTGAACGCAGTCACAGGGACACTAGGCTCTATAGCCACAACGTCTTCTTCTTTTTTCTCTTGGTCTTGCGCCAGTTGAGCTATCAATTTCTTAACCAGCCAATAGCCAGCAATACCAAAAATGATTGAGCCCACAGCCTGACCAATCAATACGCCTTGCGCGCCACCGAAATAACCACCCGCATACACAAATGGAATGGTACCCAATGTTGCCTTCCCGACATTCAAAAGCGTTGACCACGTTGGTCGGTTGAGGTTATTGAAAGCGGCATTGGACACGAACAATGTGCCATTGAAAATGAACGTAATGGCTATGTAGGTACAAAACAGCGTCACCATGGATGATGCGTCACCCTCCAGACTAAAGGCGTCAATAATTAGCCCTTGAGAGAGGAATAGAATGAGTGCCACACCGACACAATACGCTGTCACAAATTTCACCGAATCGGTCAACGTTTGCTGAACTCTATCAAACTTCTGGGCCCCATAATTCTGACCA
Source organism: Enterovibrio calviensis DSM 14347 (assembly GCF_000621165.1). Classification (GTDB taxonomy): domain Bacteria; phylum Pseudomonadota; class Gammaproteobacteria; order Enterobacterales; family Vibrionaceae; genus Enterovibrio; species Enterovibrio calviensis. Next base: position 23,984 of record NZ_JHZA01000019.1, read on the forward strand.
AGAATAGGTCCCACCGCACCAGACAGCGAAAATATCAATGCAAATGATACAGGTAACAATCGCCCCATCACCGCATATCCGGCGACAAAGTCCGCACCATATTTTGCAATTTGTGCCGTCACAATCGCGTTGCCGATCGGCGTCGCCGTATTGGTAACAATCGCGGGTGCAGCAATATGGAAAATGGCGCGAAAATGTTGAGACAAATCGGCCAGACTCGGGCGAGAGACCAAATCATGCTTACGATGAACGGCATGAAACGAAACACCGAATAATACAAATCGAGATATCAATGACGCAGTCGCCGCGCCTTCAATCCCCATTGACAACACAAAGATAAAAATGGGATCAAGCACCGCATTGACTGCCCCACTGACCAAAGTTGCAGCCATTGAGCGTTTCGCATCGCCAACGGCTCGCAATGCCGCCCCTCCTGCCATCCCCATGGCCATCAAAGGCCCACCTGGCAGAAGTATCATAAGAAAATCTTTTGCTTTGTCAGCCGCTTCACCGTTTGCGCCGATCATGGCCAATATAGGATCAACAAACAGCAAGATAACGCCAACAGTGACAGTGCTAACAATGGCAGAAAAAACCATGATACTGCCCGTCAACTTTCTCGCTTCCTCTCTATCCCCTGCCCCCAACGCACGGCTCACTAATGCGCCCATCGCAATGGACGTACCGATAGAAACAGAGGTGGAGAAAAACAGGATAGTACCGGCAAAACCAATGGCTGCTGCTAACTCGACTTGCCCAAGTAAACTGATAAAAAACATATCGGCCAGATCGACCAAAAACAGGGCCATGAGCCCCACTGCGCCAGACGTGGACATGACTGTGATGTGACGCATGATTGAGCCATTTACAAACTTGGCTTGTTGCTGATTGGGCATACTTGGTATCCGTATCGAGTAGAACGAGGCTGTCAGCCATCCTAGCTGCTTGAAGAAACGAAGAACTGTTTACGATGACAAGGTGTGGATCCTCATCTCCGCGTTACGAACCATTTAATGTGCAGAGGGCTTACAAAGACACCATTGTGCCATGAAAAAGAGGTGCTTCAAGCACCTCTTTTGATACGACTCAGTCGAAAAAACTGATTAACTACACGGGTCAACTATACCGGATGTAGGAAGCAATCATCGATTTGCGTCGCGATGGCTTTCAAAATGTCTCTTCGAGAGATAATTCCTATGAGTCGTTCATTCTCATCGACAACAGGATAAACCTTAGGTTTTGCCGGCAGCATCTCTTCTGCCAGTTTAATAATGCTCTCTTCAGGTGATACCGAAGATACCTCTTTGTGCATACAATCTTCGACCGTATTAGAGTCTTGGCAGTAGTAACCCGCTTTTAACAGCTTGTGGATCATGTCCTGTTCAGACAAAAAGCCGACAACATGATTATGTTCATCCAACACAGGACCGCCCGTCTGGTGAGCATTGAGCATTTTTTCGAGCGCAACTGACAGAGACATGGAAGCCTTGAAAGTCACGGGTCTTTTGTTCATGTAATCTTTTACTTTTATTGATTCCATGCATTCCCCTTTTAATGATTGGTCAACACGCAGCGATAGGGAAAATCTCTGTTCTTATCTAACAGTGTTGACCAAGCTGGGAAAATTACTAGCACTCTCGAAACTATTTTTATCCTATGTCACAAATGAAAGAGCGCTTTACGGTGAATTTCTCTTGTTCCGCAATCAATCGCTCCCTAAAAAACAAAAAAAACCAGCACCTAATAAGGCACTGGTTTCATTGCATGTGAACCGCTAAAGATTGAGAGATTACATGAAGAGCATCATCAGTAAACCAAGAGGAATTCTTTCCCCACTTGGAGAGACCACTTGATCGCCTTCAATTTTCGCCGTTAGGGTTACACCGTTTTCGGCCTGAGAAACGAAACCGTAAGACTCGATATTTGCCAACGATGCTTCAACCTCAGGAACGCCTTGAACGTAAGCGGTAGGCACATTGACAAAAATGTTGCCCTTTAGCTTAGACATTAACGCACCCATATTTTGCGTCACGCTGCCAAGACCAGGTTCAATCGACAGATCAAATTTCGCGTCAATATGGCCTTCTGGTGTATCAAGCTCAAGTGGAACGATTTCGAACGTCATCCCTTTCTCAACCAGACCATCTAGCGCTGTCTGCAACTTCATCATGTCTTCTTGAGCAGGCTCAGCACTCATTGAATCTGCGGTATTCGCTAACGCAATCATGGAGTTGTAATCCAATGCGTTAAAATTAACACCGATCTTGAAGTTATCAATCACCAGAGTATCTGGCACATCCAATTTCGCAAACGACATTACCGTCGAATTATCAAAGCGAAGTGCATCAGGCAAGGCAGTTTTCACGTCGCCATTATCAATGGCTGACAATGCGTTCGTGACGTTTAAGCCAAGTTGACTGATTGAGGCTGAAGAACCATATGCATCACTGAAGGTGCTCGTCCCGATGTTGAGGCTTTGAGCGCCCACCCAAACATCATCGACCAATTCGCCATTACCGCTACCGGTAATTTCAGCCAAATTGAACGTCTCACCTTCTGGGCTAGACAATTCAAGAGAAGGCATTTCCATCTGGAAAAGCATCACACCATTTTTGTCCACCGTACCCGAAATGTTTGCTGGTGAACTTGTGATGCTAATTTCTTCGTTACCACCATCCATTGCGCGAACAGTCACGTCATACTGCGTGTCTCCAAATACGGAGGTTTCAGTCACAACAGTCACTGGAGATTCACCTGACGGCCACAGCAAGTCGGTAATCACTTTCATTTCTGGTGTCATGTCTAACTCAGATGTTGTGCTAACACCCAAGAAACCATGGCTTACATGACTTGTGACTGAGTAAGACGTCGGCAAGCCTTCGTCTTCATAAACCTCTTTCATCCCGCCAATAACCGAGACGCGCGTCACCACTTCTGACGATAAATACCCTCTATCATAAGATGTATTTTCAACAGAAATATAAGGTGATTGTACTTGCTCAATCTCTCTATCATAAACAGACTGACCGATTTGACCCGTTGCAAAAGGCCACAAAACTGCAACCGCGACAGCGCCTGCGATTGCCGTGTATTTTCCAAATATCATTTTTACTCCATGGACTCCGTCATGAGTTTTTACCGAGTGTAAACCATCGCTATCTATAACCCTATGGCCTTTCAAGGTTTTCTTTCTCGATGTGTCAGTTTGCTGCGCTCTTCTCAGCTTGAAGACGCCGAAGACGATACACTCATGAAAAATAGTGATATTAGATAACCGTATGAATCTACAAGTCATATTGTGTCTTGATGACGACCCGAACATCTTGACGCAAGTCGCCTCTGAATTGTCAGCGTTTAGTGGGCTTTTCGACATACTCTGTGCAGACAACGTTCACACTGCCGGAAATATTCTTGAAGAGCTGAAACGTAACGACCAACACGTTGCCTTGTTTATCTGTGATCATATTCTCGGCGAAGATCAGGGTGTGAACCTCCTTATCAATATTGATAATCATCCCGCGTCAAAAGGCGCAAGAACCATATTGCTAAATGATCAGCCCAATCTAGATATCATTATGCAAGCGGTAAACGAAGGCCGGCTCAACTACTGCATGACCAAGCCGTGGGCACCACAAGAAATGCTCGAGACGGCCAAAAAAGAGTTAACCCAATATGTGCTTCAGCACAACAGTGACGATTTGCTTCGGTACTGCAGCGTTCTCGATCAAAAAAGTCTACTCGAGGCGCACATCGACAACAAGCTCGCCTCCTATCGAAATGGATTTATTGAGTCAGCATTAGGCGTCAGCGACGAAGCGCTCGCCCAAGAGCTTATTCAAGGACTACACGAGTACTTTGCGCTAAACAGCGAACACAATGTCACACGCATCTACAGTGAAGATCATATTCTCACGCATGAAGACAAACCCAACTCCTTCCTCTGGTTCGTGGAAGAAGGTGAAGTCGCCTTGCTAAAACGCGATGAGTCGGGCGCCTCTCATGAAGTGGCTCGGCTTGGACAAGGCAGTTTGATTGGTGGCATGTCATTTGTGACTGGGGATGTTTCGTTTTCTACGGGGATAACCCTAAAGCCCACCAAAGTGATCAAACTTAACCGCACGCTTTTCTCTCAAGTGATGCAGGCAAGAAACGACCTACTCCCACTCTTTTCGAGCTACCTACTCCGCCACTTTAACCGCAGGCTAAAGCGTAGTATTTCCACCGAAGTGAAGCTCCAACAAACGCTTCAATCTCTTGAATTAGCTCACAAGCAACTTATTGAGAAAGAGAAAATGGCAATGCTAGGCCAACTTGTGGCCGGCGTCGCCCATGAACTGAATAACCCTGTGTCCGCCATACTCCGAAACAGTGACACACTCAGAGACAATATTGGTCTTCTCATCAACGTAGAAATGAGCGATGTCGCACGCGACAAGGCCAACCAAATCATGGCAGATGCCCTTCTCTCTCGCCCAATGTCTACAGCGGATGCCAGGAAAAAAGCCAAGGTCATCGAGCCGATGGTGGGCGATCGCAACCTCGCGCGTAAAGCCGTGAATATGGGTCTCGACGATACTGATGAGCTTCAGGCTTGGCAGAAAAAACTCAGTCCAACCTTTGATGAGACCTTAAGCCAATGGGATATGTTCTACCAAGCAGGGAGCTTATTGCGGTCAACTAATGTATGTGCACAGCGTATTGCTGACATGGTCAAAAGCCTGAAAACCTATGCCCGCCAAGATGACGAAACAATGCATGAAGTCGATATTCATGAGGGCATTGAAGACACCTTGGTGATGTTTGAAAATCAGCTCAAACGGGTTCAATTGGTGAAAGATTATGGTGAGCTTCGCGCCATTCGTTGTATGCCGATAGCGCTTCAGCAAGTCTGGACAAACCTGATTTCAAATGCACTCGATGCCATTGGCACTGACGGCGAAATTCATGTAACAACACGCGAAACCGTATTTCGCAGTCGCAAGGCGGTAAAAGTCACGATACGCGACAATGGCATGGGTATTCCAACCCACATCAAGAATAAAATTTTCGAACTCAACTACACCACCAAACGTGAAGGCCATTTTGGTCTAGGCATTGGCCTGTCTGTGTGTCGACAAATTGTCGAACATCACGGCGGACTTATCGATGTGAGTTCTTCTGCAGGAGAATTTACCGCGATGATAGTGACCCTGCCTTATTCACCGTTGACGACACCCTCTAAGGAGGACATATGAGTAAGTACCTAATATTGTGTGTTGATGATGAGCGCGACGTCCTCGACAGCGTCACAAACGACCTCGCATCGCTAGAAGAGCATTTCATCGTCGAAGCCGCGGAATCTGTCGCCGAAGCAAAAGAAATTATTGCTGACGCGACTGCAGATGATATCCAATTGGCCTTGATACTCTGTGACCACATTATGCCAGACGATCTAGGTGTTGATTTCTTAATAGAACTCAGTCAACTGGATAGAACGGTCAATACCAAGAAGTTACTTCTAACAGGGCAAGCAGGCTTAGATGAAACCGTACAAGCGGTCAATCACGCTAGTCTGGATTATTTTATTGCCAAACCTTGGCAGGGAAAAACCCTAAAACAAGTCGTCATCGATCAACTGACCAGTTTCATCATCGAAAACGAACCCAATTTAATGCCATGGATACAAGTATTGGATGCCGAGCGAATCATGAAGGCGATCAGTAATAATCGGCTCAGTTACTCCGATATGTAGAATCGTAGACTCTAGCAACCTGAAGATGCTTAGGTAGATAGCCACAAATAAACAGACAATTTTTGGGAAAATAGTCTGTCTAAGTCATCTTTTTCATATTTTTTGGTTAAAAGTCACTCAGCAATCTCTTAAATACGTGCCATGCTGTTGTTTCGCAAAAGCGACTTCTATTAAACTACCCACATACTCATATTTCATCACGAGACCTTTCATGCGCAAAACCAAGATCGCTAGTATTTTACTGGCCGCTGCTTCTTCAGTTGCATTCTCTGCCGCAAGTGCTGCCAACGACGTCACCATGAGCAACTTTAGCTACGACTACTTTGAAGCGCGCGTTGGTATTAGCCCAGTAACTTACGGCGTCGGCTTTAGCACGTCTATTCACCCTAACGCTCACGTTCGTGCAGAAATCGACAGCGAATTCGAATCAGACTATGACGCCACCGCAGCAATTGGTTTTCATGCACCTGTGAACAATTGGGCAGATGTATATGGTGAGTTGGGTTTGCGCACGATGAAGCAGCGTGGCCTTTACAACCATGACACCGAGTTCGGCGTTGAAGTTAACTTGGGTATTCGCCAGTGGTTAGGTCCACAACTTGAAGTGGGCGGTGAGTTGGGTCACCTATCAATCGCTGATGACGACGATGTTTTCGGATCAGTATACGGTCGTTTCCACGCAACCGAGTTGTTCTCTTTGGGTGCACAACTTCGTATCAATGAAGCGTACGGCGATCAATTCATGTTCACCACACGATTCAAGTTCTAAAACTTTAAAAGGCCTCACATTGAGGCCTTTTTCTATTCACACGGAACAATATTGAAGTCTGACAGTTCGTCAGCATGCTGCTTCGAATCAAGCCGCGAATACCCCATCATTTCAGCAAGTTTTACGTCTTTGGCTTCAATTGAATGAATCACAACATCTGCTGTTTCTGCGCCGCAAACACTAACAAACGATACGCCATTGAGCTGGCCGCATTGTGAGGTTTCCACATGAACCCCATTTGAAGAAAGTTGTTGAAAACTATCCACTGCTGTCATCCCCGGGTCTTCACACTGAATAGCGCCACGAGACTGATAAACGGTGACAGATTCAGGTGGCTTGATCGCACAGCCTGACAGTAGAAAAAATGAGGATAGTGAAAGTGTTAAAGCAAGATGTTTCAAGCGTTTTCTCCTAGCTCTAGAAAGGGTATCCATACACACTACGGTCAACGTTAGCCTAATTGACTATCATCCCAAACCATATCGACGTCGAGCAAATGCGCCACTGACATGCCTAGTAGCTCCACGGTGATTTGTTGACCCAGTAAGTCCATCAACCGCTGTAAACCAAGTGTCGCTTTCTTTTTACCTCCTGAATGCTCATTAATGGCATTGATAAGGTATTTAATACAATGAACAAATTTCGGTTCGTTTAAAGCAGCCTGCCAGCTCAATTTGATGCTGCGATGAGACGAATCATCAATCAAGCCCACAACGTAGCTAAATACTTGTCCTTGGAAAGCATCTGTCATCGATTCTTTGGTCGGAACGACGCGCTGAATACCACTGCGACTCAACCCCGTTCGTTTTGCAATACTGCCGTATGTCACAGCATCCCAGCCTTCTTCCATGAAGATATCGATGATCGTTTGATAAATCGCAGCTTCCGTTTGTTGCGCACCTTCCCTAGTGTTTTTCGCCATCGGTCCATTGATTCCTGATTAACATACTTCGTATCCTATATTTTATTCACAAAAATTTACAGTCCGCCCCCCTGTTACATAACACTCCGCGCATTATTGCGATCGGCCCAGTTGTTCGAAAAGCCACTGTCTGAATGCCAATATCTTCGCGCTCCCTTGTTGCTCCTCTCGATACACAAGAAAAAAGCTATAAGGTGATTTAACAGGTTGTTCGATGGGCATCACTAGACGACCTGAAGCCAAATGATCTTGAATGTAAGTCGTGCGCCCAATCGCCACCCCCATTCCTGAGGCCGCAGCTTCCAACGCAAGATCAGCGCGGTCAAAACTGTGGTTTGTTCCATTAAGCTCTATGCCATTGCTGTTCGCCCAATATAGCCATTCGTCACTCAAGCTCGCGCTAGCCCAAGGTGCTGCATCATGTAAGAGTTGGCATTGGGCGAGCTTATGAGGGTTGTCATAAAGCTCGTGCAGAGTGGCATATTCAGGGCTGCAGACGGGCACAATGGCATCATCCATTAAATGATGGCTTTCTAAACCACTGTAACGCCCATGACCAAAATAAATCGCACAATCAAACGCCTCCGCCTTAAAATCCACCAGATCATTTCGTGTTCTCAAGTGCAATGTCACATCAGGAAAAGTTTCGGCGAATTTAGAAAGACGCGGCACTAACCATCTTTGCGCAAATGTTGGTGGTGCCGAAATAATAAAATCACCGAATGGCTTTGCACGATTAAGCTCAAGTAGCTTTACACTGATCGCCGAAAACTGCTCCGCTACCACTTGCTTTAACTGCTCTCCCTCATTGGTTAATGCAAGGTGACGCGGACGTCGCAGAAAAAGAGACACATCCAAGCGCTGTTCTAGCTTTTTTACTCGATGACTCACCGCACTTTGAGTTAAGTGCAGTTGCTCCGCTGCTCGCGTAAAACTCATGGTTTCCGCAACAATCGAAAAGCAGTGTAACCCTGCAAGTAGTGACGCAGACAACTCAGGTAATTTCATAACAAAGGGACTGTTTTTGGTAACGAATAGTAGGACTGTAGCATTTATACGTAAGCAACCTGAAGATGCCGTATTCTGCGAGTTGTACGGACGCAATAATCTAGGCATTCCTTTTTGATGTAGTAAGCTCCATCAAAAAAGGAGTAACACCGTATATGGGTCAACAAGCTCGCTGGAAGGAAAGCCCTCATAAACCGAGCGTCTTCGGGTTACTTGGGTATATGCGTAGACGCAAATAGCAGATATTTTTCTGTACTTCAGATAGACAAAAAGCCGCAGAATGCGGCTTTTTTTGGGTGAGAATGAGACGAGATTACACAGCGCGAAGAAGGTTTTGTTTAGTCTCTTCGCTTAACAATGTGTAGTGAACACCCGTTTGAGCCCCAGCAAACATCCACAATAGTTTGATGTCGACATCGTATCCGTGTGCTTCCTGCACTTTACGGAACAATTCTTCTGGGCTCATAGAGAAAAAGGTATCAACATCAACAACACCCGCTTTTTTCAGCATTCTTTCGATCGTCAAACGTAGGTTTGGCAGATCACGAAGACGCTTGTTTAACTTGGAATCGCGGTATTCCTTCTCGGCGACAGAGTTCACTACGGACTTTTTTACCATCGCATCTAAACCTTCGTCCTCTGCATCGTAGAGATCGGTGATGTCATAGTAATTTACAATCGCGGTGGAACTCTTCTTAACATGGACGAATTTTTTACATTCTTTTGCAAGCAGTGCGTCAGTCAAATCTGCACCGCCACGCAAATAAATGCGCTCTTCTTTAACTAGCGAAAACATCGCTCCGCTAACGAAAAATCCTGTTCCGCCAAACATAGAACGTTTTTCCGTTTCGCCGAACTGAGATAAGTACTCTACAAAGCCACTTTTAACTTCAAGCACAGGTGCCTCCTTTCTCCCCAAAAGCCAATTCCTCGGCCAAAATCTGTAATTTCTCAACGCGAATTAATGATGCCGTATAAAGGCATAGAAAACCATGCACTAGATCACCGATAGTAGATAGCCGTAGCAAAAATGCAACATTCGTCACGAATATGAAGTGTAATAATTATGTTTATACAATGTTAAATGCACCATAGCACTCGCATTTGACACGATTTGTTACATCAACTTTTGCTCACAAACGTTAAATCACTTCAAATTATGGTGAGAAACACTACCCAGACTTGCGGATTCGTCATTATTAATATTGTCAATTAGCAAAGTGGCGGGATTTCTAGACAGCGCGTAGTTCTTTAGTGGCGTTCGTTCAATTTTAATGACTTATGTATTCCATTTAATACGCAGTGGAACTACTATTCACCCAGCGTTTTTTCGAGTCTAAAAAGATGGATCATCTATCGTTATTCTGGGTCAGCCCCAACCGTGATAAACACCTTAAAGCCATTGAATCGGATTTTTTCCACCGTGTTTATCGCTCGATAAAAGACAACACGCTGGAGCTCCCCCCTATTCCAGATGTTGTTCTCAAGCTTCAACAGATATGTCATTCACCGAATACAACAGTGAGAGACGTTTCAACACTTCTGCTTGACGACGCCACGTTGGCCGCCGCTGTTATTCGTTCCGCTAACTCGGCAGTATTTTGCCCAAGAACTAACCGCCAATGCCATGACATTAGTATGGCGGTATCTCGTCTTGGCATTCGTCGCGTACTGGGCCTTGCCACGGCGCATGCCATCCAATCATTGAAGAATAACTCTCCCTTTACTAAAGAATGCAACGCCTTGTTAAAACAAAGTGCCAATGCTTCTCGGGAATTTGCTTCGACCATGGCACTGCTCTGTCAGAAAGTGAAAAGCTTTGATGATGAGGCCACTGCTCTTGAAGTTGAAAAGGCACTATTAATTGGATTACTAGCTGACATTGGTATTTACAGCGCCATTAAGGCATATCAGCAGTATTCTGATGAAGGTAACTATCTCGATTTTGAAATCGCTAGCCACGTTTTCTTTTCAGTCAGTAAAGAGGCAAGTCGGTTCATTCTTAAAAACTGGGGATTTGATGCAGACTTCATTGAAGTGTCATTGAATCGACGGATCCGCAAAAAAAGTGAAGATATCACTTACCTCGATGTAGCGAAAATGGCCAATCACCTGCTTATGTTTCGTGCAAAAGACGATGACATTGACGAACACGAAGTCGAAATTACGCTGGCGGGTGCCGAAGCGCTTTATGAACTCTCTAACCTCAATGAAAATGAATTCCGCCACCAGATTAACAACATAGTCAACAACTGCGGATTTTAACCCTCTCTATCGGGACAATGATTGACCTAATTAGAAGACCGCTGATACTCTCGTCTCGGTTTTCTATTTATCAATAAGGTCTCAACTCGATGCTTCCCGGCATGCTGTACATTTTTCTTCCACTCGTTGTGGGTTACTTCATCACGATTAAGAGCGCATCGCTTCTTGAAACGATTAATCGCTCAACGTCGCGATTAGTTTTTGTCATTTTAGGATTGATGGGGCTTAGTCTTGCGGGATTAGACAACCTGAGTAGCAATTTAAATCAAATCCTTTTACTCAGCGTAACCTTCTTTTTCTGCATCGGCATTGCCAACCTGCTCGCGCTGCCCCTCCTTGACCTCATACTCAAAACCAAAACAGAACAACACAAACAATCAGTGCCGCTTTCAAGCATGGTAATGGAATCTGTTAAATTGGTGTTTGTTGTTGGCGGTGGCTTGATCATCGGCTTGCTTCTTCCTATTCCGCTAGATTGGGTCGATCCAGCCAGCGAGGGAATATTGCTTATTCTTCTATTTTTGATTGGTATTCAGCTACGTAATAGTGGCATGACACTCAAACAAATTATTCTGAATAAGAAAGGACTAAGCGTCGCACTGATTGTCATTGTCACATCACTTTTGGGCGGTTTACTTGCGGCTTGGCTTCTTGATCTTCCATACAACCACGGCCTTGCGATGGCATCGGGCTTTGGGTGGTACTCTCTTGCAGGTATTCTAATGGGAGATGCACTTGGCCCAGTCTATGGCGGTGCGTCCTTCTTACTTGAACTCACTCGCGAACTCGTTGCCATTATCCTTATCCCGATTCTTATCGCCCGCTATCCATTGACCGCAATTGGATATGGTGGCGCAACATCTATGGATTTCACACTCCCCATCATCCAAACCACTGGTGGCGTTAAGTGTGTTCCCATCGCGATTGTCAGTGGATTTATATTGAGCTTACTCGTCCCTATTCTCATGCTCTTTTTTGTGGCGCTTTAATCTATACAGATGGCAAGCAAGGAAAAAGCGGGAACAACCGCAAGTAGAATATGAACAAAAAAAGGAGAGCATATGCTCTCCTTTTTAGTCATTAACTGTTGGGGGAACTAACAGTCAATCTTAGTTATTGCGGATCCACTCATCCATATCAGACTTCAAGTTGTCTGACTTAGTACCGAAGATAGCTTGTACACCACCACCAGCAACAACAACACCTGCAGCGCCGAGTTTCTTCAGTCTGTCCTGGTCTACTGCATCAACACTTGCTACAGCAACGCGAAGACGAGTAATACATGCATCTAGGTTAGTAATATTCTCTTTACCACCGAATGCGATGACCAATTCTTTCGCCATCTCAGATTCACCACCAGCAACCGCTGCTGATTTATCTTCATCATCTTCACGACCTGGTGTTTTAAGGTCAAGCTTCACGATAGCAACACGGAATACCACGTAGTAGAACACTGCGTACATCATACCCAGAAGTGGGAATAGCCACATTTTCTGAGAGTTAGCAGACAATACAACGAAGTCGATCAAACCGTGAGAGAAAGACGTGCCGTGTACCATGCCCAAGGTGTTGGTAATCACGTATGCGGTGCCCGCAAGTACAGCGTGAATCACATAAAGCACAGGAGCAACGAACAGGAATGCGAACTCGATAGGTTCAGTAATACCCGTTAGGAATGACGTCAACGCCGCAGACACCATGATACCGCCAACTTTCGCACGGTTTTCTGGTTTCGCTGTGTGCCACATTGCAATCGCTGCTGCAGGTAGACCAAACATTTTGAACATGAAGCCACCAGCCAACTGACCGAAGCCGTTGCCCGCTGCACGCGTTGCTTCATCAGCAACCATGTAACACGTTAGGATACCCGTACGTGCTTCACCAGCAGGTGTGACACATTGACCCGCTTCGTAGAAGAACGGAGCATTCCAAATGTGGTGTAAACCGAATGGGATCAGTGAGCGCTCAACGATACCGTAGATACCAAACGCAACTTGTGGGTTCTGTACAGACGCCCAATCAGAGAAAGAAGCGATCATTGCGCCAATTGGAGGCCAAATGAAAGACAGACCAATCGCTAGAAAAATACTAAGGAAACCGGTGATGATTGGAACTGAACGCTTACCTGCAAAGAAGCCTAGGTAATCTGGAAGTTGGATACGGAAGAAACGGTTGAAAGCCCATGCCGCTACACCACCAGCAAGAATACCGCCAAGCACGCCAGTTTCAATAGAGCCCACATCGAACACACCTGCCATCACACCCAGTGTGTTGACCATGATGTAGTAACCAACAATTGCCGCTAGACCAGCAACACCGTCGTTATTAGTGAAACCAAGCGCAACGCCTACTGCGAACAGAAGACCCATGTGACCAAACACAGCGTCACCAGCACTCATCATGATGGTAGAAATAATACTTGGCAGCCAAGAGAAATCTGCAGCACCAACACCCAGCAAAATACCGGCTACTGGCATAACAGATACTGGAAGCATCAGCGCCTTACCGACTTTTTGCATATTCGCAAAGAGATTTTTGAACATATGTAACTCCTGAAATATATAGGGTTGAGCTAAGACTCAGATCCGATTCGAGTTCTCGACAACCCGGAAACAATGTTATTCGCTGAGTAATATAGGCCTGCTTTTTGTAGGACTCTACGTAACGTTACTTGAGGATTCAGAAACTAAATATAGATCACATGAGCGAGGTCGTTGATAGCAGATCTAACACAACATAAATCATTGATTTAAATTAATTTAAAATCAAAATGGCGTTAATTACCGCTAAGACTCTCTCGAAGAAAGTTATAGAACACCAAGTTATTTCATGTAACGAATAAAGATGGAATTTCAGATACTGAGTTACATAACTCTGACTAACCAACTTACTGGCTTACATAGTGTTGCATGCTTTTTAATACCATCGTGTCGCATTTTTAGGTCACTCACCCTTTCTGTTTCATATAAGACAAGTAAATTTACATGAATCAAAGATACAAGAGATAAATGACACATGATGAAACCACTACTGACATTGTTCATGGCGTTGGCTGTAACTTCCTGCAATAGCCCAATTCTTTCGGGCCCCATTGAAGCGGATACTTCTTGGCAGAAAACAATATTAGATAATGGGCTAAATGTTCACCTACAACATCAAGAAGGGAAGCCAGTTTCCATGAGGCTCCTCGTTCACACTGGTTCGATCGACGAAGCAAAGAATCAAGTGGGCTATGCGCATTTTCTCGAACATATGGCCTTTAATGGCAGTAAGAACTTTCAGAAAAATGATGTGATCAAATTGTTCGGCGATGCTGGATTAAGTTTTGGTCAACATCTCAATGCCTACACCTACTTTGACTGGACTTACTACAAGCTAGATTTGCCTGATAACACTCACCTGCCGCAAGCGCTTAATTGGTTTAGCGATATCGCAACGGACTTAACGCTGTCAGAAGATGCAGTAAACGCAGAAAAAGGCGTCGTACTTGGCGAACTCCGCCGAATAGAAGCAGTTGAAGGCTCTATTTACTTCAAAACACATATGGCATTAGCAGAACAAGCATACGACGGAAATGTCGATATAGAGGGTACTCGTGAGTCCATCACAAATGCGACTGCCGGAGGATTACGAGACTATTATGAGGCCAATTACACGCCAGACCGTACAGAGCTGATCATCAGCGGTGATATCGATACGGTGAACGTCGAAACGCTGATTCATTCGACATTTGGGCGCTGGACTCAAAACGAAACTCAAGATACCAAGAAAACTCTCCCCCGATTTAATGCGGAGCCGTTAACACTCAGAGCGGGCGATACAGAGTTCCCGTCATTCACGCTTATTTTCCCATCAAAAAGCAATACGCTAACGGAAGGCGCTCACTTTGAAGCATATGCCAACCAGGTGATGTTGGTTGATGCTATTAACGCACGATTGAGTGACAGAGCAACGGACACGCAAGCCCCTGTTCAATTTGTATCAAGCCATGTTGAATACCTGTTTAACTCTCCACAACTCATTGTGAGTGTGGCTTTTGAACCTCAAAATCGCGATGCTGCGATGACCTTTCTAGCGAATGAACTCGCTACGCTCAGAGATCATGGTCTCAGCTCATTGGAAATCGATGCGCAAGAAATCGCTTTTACCAACAACGAACACAACCATAAGGACGATTGGGCTGCAAAGGATTTTGCGGACGAGAAACTCAACAACCTCATCAACAACACGCAAACCCTTTCACAAGCGCTTCGTTCTGAGCTGTCCTCGCGATATGTAGCATTAGCAGACAAAGAACACATTAATAAACAGTTGCGCAAACTTCTTAATGAGCAAGGGGCCAAACCCATTATTGGGCTAGCGAATAGCGACGTAATCGATGAAAATACCAACAAACAGGTGATGGGTAACCTAGCTGCATTCAATAAAACCTTCAAAGAAACAGGCCGAAAACTCATACTCCCTGACGCATTCGGTGCCTTCCCTCAACCAGAGACTAAAGGCGACATCGTATCAATGACCACTGTGGCGCCAAATACCACCAAATTTACGCTCAGTAACAACGTCTCACTGTATCTCAAGCACATGCCAGATGCAGGCGATACCCTATATGTATACTCAGGTTCACAGGGAGGCATTGCTTCACTGCCTCAAAACTTGAGACCTGCAGCTCATATCGCCCCTGGCGCCTATGCGTTATCCGGATTGGGTGGAATGTCCTCAAGTGACTTCAATCGCTTTATGGTAAAAAACAAAAGCTATATAGAGCCTATGATCGATGAAAGCCGTCATGGTTTTTACGGAGAAACGGCGCGTTCCTCTCTCCCCGCATTGCTCGCGGTCATCAACCAAGCCTATCAGCATGCCAGTGTGGACAACGCTAAGCTCGAGCAACATAAAGCAACTTTTGTCGCTAATGAAACCCAGCACCATGACTCGATCTATGGCAAAACATACCGAGCTATCAATAAAAGTTTGTATCAATCATCTTCTGTACGCTATCACTTCACACCAGAACAGTACCAAGCCGTCACTATTGAACAAGTCAAAGAGGCATTTCAGCAGCTTTTCAACGTCAACCGCGGGCTCACTGTTGTCATTGCGGGAAATCTCTCAGAGGAAGAACTCAAGCCTTTAGCACGTACTTATCTTGCGAGCATGACGTTTGTCGATAAACCGCAGATGCCACGTTATGACATTCATATGCAGACGGGTAAAACGAAGAACGTGCATGCATTTGGTGTACGTGGCAACAATGTCGAACTTCTTACTGCACTGGTTAATACAGCGCCAGAAAAAGACGCCAAAGCGCACTTTATTAGTGATATGGCTGGTCGCATTATGACGCAAAGGTTGCTGGAGAAAATTCGTGAAGATGCTAGCTTGGACTACTATCCACATGCATTTGTTATGTGGCCCGACCGAGCAGAACAGCAATTGTTTTTGTTTGTATCAAATGTGTCATTGATTAGGCGCGAACAGGCCAAAGAGCGCGTTGCTCAGGTGGTCGATTCTTTAGGAGAAGGCGTCACAGATGAAGAGTTTTCAAGCACGGCCGCACAATTGTCTCAGGCGTTAAACGAGGGGCTGACGCTTCCAAAAGAACAAGCAAGGATGATGTTCAACTATGTCCTGAGTGGTTCAGATCCAAAAGCCGTGACTAACCCAGATTCGGCCCTGGATACGATCACTAAAGAAGAACTAGAAAGCTATATGGCAAGTTTTGTCAGCAAGAATGCCCTGCGGCATGAAGTGATAAACCTTCCATCAGCCAACTAAACAAAAGCCGGGCAATTCAATTCGCCCGGCTTCTTTTTATCACTCTTTCTCTGCAAACTGTCAGCGTATCTATCGCTTCGCTTGGGAGAATAACTTGAAGAAATTCTCTGTCGTGACTTTCGCTACTTCTTCTCCCGACACGCCTTTCAGCAACCCAACATAGTCGGCCACTTCTCTCACGTACGCAGGTTGGTTTTCTTTGCCACGATATGGGATCGGCGCTAAATACGGAGAGTCGGTTTCTACCAACAGTTTTTCTAATGGCAAGCGACGAACCACATCTTTTAGCTCTGACGCTTTATTAAACGTCACTATGCCTGAAATTGAGATATAGAAGCCAAGCTCAATCGCTGCTTCTGCCATCTCATAGCTTTCAGTAAAGCAATGCAATACACCGCCTACAGCCTGCGCATTTTCTTCACGAAGAATTTGCAAGGTATCTTCACGCGCCATGCGGGTGTGAATGATCAACGGCTTATTCAGTTCAACGGCAAGACGAACATGCTGACGAAAAGCATCTTTTTGTTTTTCTGCCAGTTCTGGCTGATAGTGGTAATCCAAGCCAGTTTCACCGATTGCTACCACGCGCTCATCAGACGCAAGTTGCTTCAAGGTGTCGTAGTCAAATCCTTCTTCGATATCAAGAGGATGGACGCCACACGATGCGAATACGTTATCGTACGGGCGAATCAACTCCATCATTTTTGGGAAACTTTTTAGGGTCACACCGACAGACAACAAATAATCCACGCCGCGCTGCTTGGCCTTTTCAACCACATCAGCAACGTCTGTGTGTAATTCGTCATAGTTAAGTTTGTCGAGGTGGCAATGCGAGTCGACTAGCACGTCACTTTCTCCGATTAGCAAAAGGATTAAAGCGAGGGAGTATACCCTCGCGCTTTATTAATTTATTCATTAAAGGCCGATAACCAGCGACTAAGCAAAAGCTCGCTGTTTAGACCTGTGTGTTTGGCAAGTTCCGCTTTCAATCGGTTAAGTGCCATTAACTGAGACATCACTTTCGCCAGCGGAACTGTTTTAGCGATCTGCTGTAACGAGGTCAAGGCATCACAATGCACAATGGCTTCTTGAGACCCTTGTTGGGTCTTAACTACATCAAGCAATAAGAAGCTTAGCCAGTTAAGGCCTTCTCGCTGAAACTTGGTCAACAAGTCCGTTAAGGTAAACAAGCCTTGGCGGTTAGTGACAAACGCAACAAATGCATCAACCACTGCTTGGTGTTTTACTGCACTACCCTCTTCAATAAACGCTTTAGCCGCGAGTGGCGCACCGCGATTAATGCGAATTACCTGTAAGGGCACAGAATCGAATAACTCGCCCTCTACCCATCGTTTCACGATGCTTTCTTCAGGTAACTTTGGCTTCCACTTGTTACAGCGGCTAACAACCGTGGGCAGCATGTTGTCGATGGACTCAGAAAGTAAGATGAAGTGACAATGTGATGGCGGTTCTTCAAGGGTTTTCAACAACGCATTGGCTGCAGCTTCACCCATACGATCGGCATTTTGTACCAAAATAACGCGTTCGCCACCCAACTGAGAGGTTTCCCACGCATACTGGTTACCCGCACGCACCGCATCCACACCAAGTTGCTTGCCTTCAGATTCAGGCTTCAACCAGTGAAAATCGGGATGTGTGTCTGCATCAAACAGCTTACAGCTATGGCAAACACCACAAGGCTCAACGACGCCATTTTTACACAGCACCGTTTTTGCGAGCATAGCAGCAAGGGCTAGCTTTCCGCTGCCTTTCGGCGCGCTTAACAAAACGGCATGGTGCAGGCGATCCTGACCTAACAATTGTTGCCAATTGCCCCACAGTTCGCCGTGCCAAGGGTATACATTAGCCTGCATGATTCAGCCAAGATTTGAGTGCTGCACAAATATCTCTGGTCACGTCCTCAATCGACTGAGAGGCGTCGATGATCACGATACTGTTATCAGCATTCGCCAGTTCCAGATATCGCTCACGAGTGCGATAGAAAAAGTCCAATTGCATTTTTTCGATACGATCGAGTTCACCACGCGCTTTCGCTCGCGCTAGGCCAATCGCTGGGTCGAGATCCATATATAAGGTAAAGTCTGGGCGAAAATCTCCCAGCACGGTGTCACGCAGGTTTTGCATGAGGCCTTTGTCAAATCCACGACCGCCGCCTTGATAAGCCTGAGATGACATGTCGTGACGATCGCCAACCACAAACGCGCCGCGAGCTAATGCCGGCTTGATGACATTATCAACCAGCTGAATACGAGCAGCATAAAGAAGCAACAGCTCAGCCATGTCCGTTAACGGCTCATCAGGATGGCCTTCTTTAACAAGCGCACGCATTTGTTCCGCTAGCGGTGTACCGCCAGGCTCGCGTGTCGTTTCAATGTCTGATACGCCGCTTGCTTTTAGGGTTTCAATTACATTTTGGATAGCAGTGGTTTTACCCGCGCCTTCCAAGCCTTCTACGACGATAAATTTTCCGCTATTCATTGGGCTCTTAATACTTTTAGATACTGTCTTACTGCGCGGTTGTGCTCCGCGAGCGTCTTAGAAAAGTTATGTCCACCGAGACCATCGGCAACAAAATAAAAATAGGGTGTATCCGAAGGGTTAGCAGCGGCAAATATCGACGCTTTACCCGACATGGCGATTGGCGTTGGCGGTAACCCATTAATCGTATATGTGTTGTAAGGTGTCGGCGTTCGCAGATCTTTCTTACGAATATTACCATCGTATTTGTCACCCATGCCGTAAATCACGGTTGGGTCTGTCTGCAAACGCATCCCTTTATTGAGGCGATTCACAAACACAGATGCGACTTTACCCCGCTCTTTGTCCACCGCCGTTTCTTTTTCAATGATCGACGCTAACGTAAGAAGATCATATTCAGATTTAATCGGAAGCCCTTCTTGTCGTTGCTCCCAAGCCTGATTTAATGCGTTTTGTAGCTGACCCGATGCGCGTTTAAGAATCGCAATATCACTCTCACCGGACACATAGTGGTAAGTCTCAGGCAATAGTAGCCCTTCCAACTTATCAACGCTCAGACCTAGAGCTTTCGCAATATCAGGTTCAGACATCCCATCAGTATCGTGGATGATATGGTCTGTTTTTGCCAATTGAGTACGCCATTCTTTGAATGTGCTTCCCTCAACAAACGTGATGGCAAACTGGTGCTCTTTACCCGAGCGCGCAACAAGGAAAACATCAGAAAGTGTCATTCCCGGTTCAATTTGATAGGTGCCCGCTTTCAACCGCGTCAGCTCAGGGTGAGTTTTTGCCGCCCAACGCGCCCATTGAGAGCTATCGACGATATCTTCTGAGACCAACTTTCGAGTGAACGAATGGTAGTTTGCTCCGTCTGGAACCGTCACCAATTGGTTAGCATCTATTTTAATAGCGCCATTCACATAGCCTTCAATTTGACCATGAACCCAGTATGCGCCGCCCATTGCAGCTACCACTAAAAACAATAAAACTAGGGCGATCTTCTTAATCACGCATTCAACCTCAATGTAAGAGCTTTACACGCCGCATCACTGCTATAGCGTGTTTGTTCTATACAACGAACGGGAACTAACCCCATCACTGCATTAGTTATAAATACTTCATCTGCGGAAAAAATGACGTCCGCATCCTCAGTCACAATATCAATTTGGAATCCTTCCAACTGTGCTGCCTGAATCACCTCTGCACGCATTGTACCTTCTACACCAGACAACGAAAGATCTGGTGTAAAAAGCGTGTCGCCTTTTCGCCAAAAAAGATTGGAAGCAGAAGTTTCAATCAGCTTCCCGTTAAGGTCGCACACCACACCATCTTCAACATCTTGAGCGTTCAACTCTTGCTTGATCAGAACCTGTTCAAGGCGATTGAGGTGCTTGAGTCCAGCAAGTGGAGATAAACCTAATCGTTGTTTGAGCATGACCATCTGTATGCCCTGCTCTTGCCATTGCTTATAGTGCGAAGGATAAGCATGCGAAGACACGACAACACTTGGAGTGTGACAACCTTCAGGGCTGTAACCTCTGCCGCCACTGCCTCTCGTCACCACCACTTTGACTATGCTCTTGATTTCCGCTTTTAAGGAATCAGCCACCTGAGCCACAGACAGTGTCAAATGCTGCCAATCTATACCCTCTATACCTAGCTGAGCAGTGTTGGCTTTCAGGCGGTCTTGATGGCGCGACCAAGAGCGCACCACTCCGGACTCAACCAGCATGGTGGTGTAACATCCATCGCCATATTGCAGCCCCCTATCAGTGATAGGCAGGAGGTCGGCAGGCTGTCCGTTAAGCAGGATCATTGTTCATCCTTGAAAAGCAGAAAAAAAAACGGCCCGATATCAACTATCGAGCCGTTCTATTCTATCAAAAAACTTACATTTTTTTGAAGATTAACGAACCGTTGGTGCCGCCAAAGCCGAAGGAGTTACACAGGGCGTACTCCATGTTCACTTGACGCGCTTCATGAGGGACGTAATCCAGATCACAACCTTCATCGACATTGTCTAGGTTAATCGTCGGCGGTACCGCTTGATCAACTAATGCCATGATGGTGAAGAT
The DNA here is from genome assembly GCF_000621165.1 of Enterovibrio calviensis DSM 14347. Lineage (GTDB taxonomy): Bacteria > Pseudomonadota > Gammaproteobacteria > Enterobacterales > Vibrionaceae > Enterovibrio > Enterovibrio calviensis. The sequence continues at coordinate 45,031 of NZ_JHZA01000019.1, forward strand.
AGATTCAGCAGAACCTGCAGCACCCAACAAGTGACCTGTCATCGATTTGGTCGAAGACACCATGGTTTTGTCTGCAGCAGCGCCCATTGCCAAACGAATACCTTTCGTTTCAGCAACATCACCCGCAGGTGTCGACGTACCGTGTGCGTTCACATAACCGATTTCTTCTGGTGTGATGCCCGCATCGCGGATTGCCGCTTTCATTGCGAGTGCGCCACCAGAGCCGTCTGCACTTGGTGAAGTCATATGGTAAGCATCGCCACTCATACCGAAGCCAACGAGCTCACAGTAGATTTTCGCGCCACGCGCTTTAGCAAACTCGTACTCTTCAAGAACCATGACGCCTGCACCGTCACCCAGAACAAAACCATCGCGGTCTTTGTCCCAAGGGCGCGAAGCGGCTTGTGGGTCATCGTTACGAGTTGACAGTGCTTTTGCCGCGGCAAAACCACCAATACCAAGCTCTGTGGATGCTTTCTCTGCACCGCCAGCAACCATCGCGTCCGCATCGCCGTATGCAATCATACGTGCCGCGTGACCGATGTTATGAAGGCCAGTGGTACAAGCAGTCGAAATCGCGATGTTTGGACCGCGAAGACCGTAATTAATTGAAACGTGACCGGCGATCATATTTACAATGGTCGACGGTACAAAAAATGGGCTAATTTTGCGTGGGCCTTTCTCGACATACGCACGGTGGTTTGATTCGATCAAGCCGAGACCACCAATACCAGAGCCAATAGCTACACCGATACGCTCTGCATTCTCTTCTGTGACTTCTAAACCAGAATCTTCAAGTGCTTGCACACTTGCAGCGATACCATATTGGATAAACAAATCCATTTTCTTGGCATCTTTCTTAGAGATGTAATCTTCACAGTTGAAATCATTCACCATCCCAGCAAATTGGGTTGCGAAACCAGTGGTATCGAAATGTTGGATGGTTTGAATTCCGCTTTGGCCTGCCAGCAAGGCTTTCCAAGAAGATTCAACGGTGTTACCTACAGGTGATAACATCCCCATGCCAGTGACAACAACACGACGCTTAGACACGATGATATTCTCCGGAGAAAAGGTGTAATTTGAAATTTTCGGGGTCTTAGAAAAAACTCAGGCGGTCAAGGTGACCGCCTGGAAGGATCTTGTTCTGATTACTCAGACGCGCCTACAACGTAATCAATCGCTGCTTGGACGGTAGTGATCTTCTCTGCTTCTTCGTCTGGGATCTCTGTATCGAATTCTTCTTCCAGAGCCATTACCAACTCAACAGTGTCAAGTGAATCTGCGCCCAGATCGTCAACGAAAGATGCTTCGTTTTTAACTTCAGCTTCGTCTACGCCTAGTTGCTCAACGATGATTTTTTTAACGCGTTCTTCGATGTTGCTCATATTAATACTATTCCTTACAAGATACGCAGATGCGATATGTGCAGTAGTTTATTCAATAATGTGGAAGTTGCAACACCCTATATGCTGGTCAAACCACGATATGCTCGATAAACAGCCGGAGTTTGACCTGTATCATTTCGTGTTGCAACTTTAATGTTTAAATCATGTACATGCCGCCGTTAACATGAAGTGTCTCACCTGTGATATAAGCTGCATCAGCTGACGCTAAGAAAGCGACAGTAGCAGCAATTTCACGTGGATCACCCAGTCGTCCAGCAGGTACTTGAGCAAGTGTTGCTGTGCGCTGATCATCAGTCAGCGCTTTTGTCATATCGGTTTCGATGAAACCTGGAGCAACAGTATTTACGGTAATTCCGCGTGATGCAACTTCTCGTGCCAGAGATTTGGTGAAGCCCACAACTCCAGCTTTCGCTGCCGCGTAATTCGCCTGTCCTGCATTACCCATGGTACCAACAACGGAGCCTACGTTGATAATACGGCCATGACGTTTTTTCATCATTGCGCGCATCACGGCTTTCGACATGCGGAAAATAGACGTCAAGTTGGTGTCCATAATGTCCTGCCACTCATCATCTTTCATTCGCATCAGAAGGTTATCACGGGTAATACCTGCGTTATTTACCAGGATATCAATATCGCCAAACTCTTCTTTAATCGATTTCAAAACAGCATCAACAGACTCAGCTGACGTCACGTTCAGTGCGAAACCTTTGCCATTTTCACCCAGATAATCACTGATTGCTGCGGCACCGCTCTCAGAAGTGGCAGTACCTACGACTGTCGCACCACGTTCAACAAGGAGTTCTGCGATAGCACGGCCAATACCGCGGCTTGCGCCTGTTACAAGAGCAATTTTTCCATTCAGGTTCATGAGTTTTCGTTCCTTTATAACAGCGGCCAGTTTTTTTGTGACTGTCCGCAATTCCCAGAAATTACTTCGCCGCTTCCAGCGATGCTGAATCATTCACTGCTGCCGCATTCAGGCTGCGGTCAATACGTTTTGCTAGGCCAGTTAATACTTTACCTGGACCCATTTCCAACAGCAGCTCAACGCCTTCGCTTGCCATCTTCTCAACACTTTCTGTCCAACGAACTGGGCCATACAGTTGGCGAACCAACGCGCTCTTAATCGCCGCTGGATCAGTCTCAGTTGCGACATCCGCGTTGTTGATCACAGGAATCGATGGCGCAGAAAACGCGATACTCTCAAGTGCAACAGCTAGCTTATCTGCTGCCGGTTTCATCAATGCACAGTGAGAAGGAACAGAAACTGGCAAAGGCAAAGCACGTTTTGCGCCTGCTTCTTTACACAATACGTTTGCACGTTCTACTGCTTCTTTATTACCAGCAATAACCACTTGGCCCGGTGAATTGAAGTTAACAGGAGAAACAACTTCACCCTGTGCCGCTTCTTCACACGCTTTTGCAATCGCGTCGTTATCAAGGCCAATAATGGCTGACATCGCGCCTACACCGGCAGGCACAGCTTCTTGCATCAATTGACCACGAAGCTCAACCAATTTAACGGCTTCTTTAAAATCAATAACGCCCGCACAAACAAGTGCTGAGTACTCACCCAAGCTATGACCAGCCATAACCGTTGGCTGAACACCGCCTTGTTGCTGCCAAACACGCCAGATCGCCACAGATGCGCTCAATAGTGCAGGCTGGGTGCGATGCGTTTGATTAAGATCAGTGTCGGGACCATTTTGCACAAGTGCCCAAAGGTCGTAACCCAACACCTCAGATGCTTCTGAAAATGTTTGTTTTACTACATCAAATTGCTCACCCAGTTCTGACAACATGCCCACAGTTTGTGAACCTTGACCTGGGAAAACCACAGCAAAGTTAGACATCGATATTTTCCTTTTTAAAACTTAATCAGAGCAGAACCCCAGGCGAAACCACCGCCAAAGGCCTCAAGCAAAATCGTTTGGCCGCGTTGAATGCGTCCGTCTCTTACTGCCTCATCGAGCGCAGTAGGGACAGAAGCGGCAGACGTATTGCCGTGTCTATCTAGGGTAATCACGACCTGATCCATCGACATCGCAAGTTTCTTAGCCGTTGCTTTAATAATGCGGAAGTTGGCTTGATGTGGTACCAACCAGTCGATCTCTGACTTGTCCATACGATTCGCATCAAGTGTTTCTGACACGATGTTAGCCAGTTGCGTAACAGCAACTTTAAACACGTCGTTTCCAGCCATTTCTAGCCATGCATCTTGCGCGACCGGATTATTAGCGCCAGCACGCTCAGGAAACTTCAGTTTAAGCAACTCGCCAAACTTACCGTCAGCGCGAAGGTGCGTTGAAATAATTCCAGGCTCTTCACTGGCACTTACGATTGCTGCTCCAGCACCATCACCAAACAGAATGATGGTCGAACGATCTTCTGGATCGCACTTGTGCGATAGACGATCGGCTCCAATGACGAGAGCATTACGTGCCATACCTGACTTCACGTACTGATCTGCCACGCTTAAAGCATAAACAAACCCGGAACAAGCAGCAGCAATATCAAACGCAGGGCAACCGCTAATCTCCAGCATTGCTTGTACATCACAAGCTGCTGCAGGAAATGCGTTTTCACCACTCGTCGTAGCAAAGATAATTAGATCAATGTCTTGCTTGTCAATCTGTGCCATTTCAATGGCTTGACAGGCAGCGTGATAACCCATCGTCGCCACTGTTTCGTCTTCAGCAGCGATACGACGCTCTTTAATACCAGTACGAGCCATGATCCACTCATCGCTGGTATCCACCATTTTTTCAAGATCCGCGTTAGAACGGATTTGCGCAGGCAAATAACTGCCTGTGCCTAAAATCTTACTGAACATGAAGACTAATAATGCCTCTCGAGTAGTACGGCTTCCAAACGGTCACATATCTTTTTAGGTATTTGCCGTTCGACTTCGTGTACCGCTTCACCGATAGCGTGTTGGAAAGCGGATATATCAGCACGTCCGTGGCTTTTCACTACAATGCCGCGCAATCCTAACAGACTTGCACCATTGTACTGGTCGGGGTTCAGGTTATTTAGCGATTTAAATAGACTGCCAAATAGCCATTTAGCCACCAGTTTCTTGAATGGGTTCTCGAGTATATGCATTTTTAGACTTTCTAAAAATAACCTCGCGACACCTTCACTGGTTTTCAGGCTAACATTACCGACGAATCCATCGCAGACAATCACGTCGGCTTTTCCTGTATAGAGTTGGTCACCCTCAACATAGCCGATGTAATTAACCGCAGAACACTGTTGCAGCATTTCTGAACAGCGTTTAACCAAATCATTCCCTTTAATTTCTTCCTCACCGATATTCAGCAGTGCCACTGATGGTTGACGACCTAACTCTTCTTCAGCGAGTACGGCCCCCATAACGGCAAATTGAAATAACGTATCGGCATCTACTGAAACATTCGCGCCTAAATCTAATAGCCAGCTTTTGTGGTCTCCTAACGTTGGAAGCTCAGAGATCAAAGCAGGTCTGTCGATACCAGGAAGTAGTTTCAATAGCATTCGGGAGAGTGCCATCAAGGCACCAGTGTTACCAGCACTGACGCAAGCATCTGCTTTGCCTTCAGCAACCAGTTCAAGGGCGACACGCATAGATGATCCTTTGCTTGAGCGAAGCGCTTGCGAAGGACGGGTGTCATTGGCGATAGAAGATTCCGCATGAACAATTGATATGCGGGAGGCGTTATTATGACCCAGCAATACGAGCTGGCGGGTGATCTCAGCATGATCACCGACGAGTACGACTTTTAACGAAGGGAAATGCAACAATGCCTGCACGGAGGCAGGCACTGTTATCTGGGGACCGAAGTCCCCACCCATCGCATCAAGTGCAATGGTTAGACCAGACAAGGCTCAACCTTACTTGTTGATTACCTTGCGGCCACGGTAGAAACCGTCAGCAGTCACGTTGTGACGCAGGTGAGTTTCACCAGAAGTTGCATCTACAGACAATGCACTAGTAGTTAGCGCATCGTGTGAACGACGCATACCACGCATAGAACGTGATTTCTTGCTCTTTTGTACGGCCATGGACCCTACTCCTCGTTACTTTGCTTTAAGTTTTTCAAAACGGCAAATGGATTCGGACGCTCATCAGCAAGCGGGATTTCCCCGAACACCATGCCATCAGCGTTAACTTCGCAGTCAACCTCATCGTGCATGGCAACCTGTGGCAAAGCCACCATCAATTCATCTTCGATGATTTGAAGCAGGTTAATCTCACCATTTTCGTCGACTAATGCCGGCTCATAAGCTTCCGGTAAATTGCCAACCTGATCTTCATTGAAAACCGGGCTGTAAATAAATTCGATATCACAGTGATATGGGAAAGACTTCCAACAACGCTGACATTCTAGATTAACATCGACCTTAGCGTGACCGCTTACAATCTTTAAACCTTGAGCATCAATGTCGAACGAAAGCTTCACATGAGCATCACCGATTACACCGTCAGTTGCCTCAGAAATACGCTCTAGTTGCTTAACTGCGATGATGCCATCGTAGTCCAGCCTCTTTTGCGCACTTTTAAACGGATCAACCGTTAGTGGTAGCTTTACCTTCTGCATAGGGCGCGAATTCTAGCCTCCAAAGCATCCTGAGTCAAAGAAATTTATGCCTTAACTTCCAGATCGTTGGCTCTAAAGCGACAACCTTTCATATATGGGTTAATTTCTGAACAACAGGCGCTTAGCGAAATTAAATACAGAATGGGCAGAAACACTCAAGCCCACTCGCCTACGCAAGTGTAAAACATTACACTGACCTCCGTATACGAATAATCTGACTATGGTGCATCGATAGATGAATAATCAAACAGTCGTACTGGCATCTGGGTCTAAATACCGCCAGATGTTGCTTCAAAAACTCGATTTTCCTTTCAAGTCTCACTCTCCTGACATTGACGAAACACCATTTGATGATGAATCCCCCACCGAATTGGTCAAACGTCTGTCACTGGAAAAAGCAAAAGCATGCCGAGATGCACATCCTGACGCATTGATCATAGGATCCGATCAAGTTTGCGTGATCAAAGGAAAGATCCTCGGGAAACCACACACTCATGAACGCGCAGTCGAGCAACTCACATTAGCGTCGGGCCAGCACGTCACCTTTTATACCGGACTAACGCTACTCAACGCCGCGACAAATACAGTTCAAACTGACGTGGAACCTTTTCACGTTCATTTTCGACAGCTAACGCTCGAAGAAATCGAAGGCTATGTTGTCCGTGAGCAGCCTTTAGATTGCGCGGGCAGTTTTAAATGTGAAAGTTTGGGGATTGCTCTATTTGACAGACTAGAAGGCAGAGATCCCAACACCTTGGTGGGATTACCTTTAATACGCCTGTGTGAAATGATGCAAGCAGAAGGCAAAGCTGTTTTATAGAAAAGACTAAGGGCGTTCAAGCGCCCTTACCGTTATTCGCTTATCTACATAAAGCAGATTCAGAATAAAGAAGATTCAGAGAAGTGCATCTAAAGATGCAATGACAGCGATAGGTGCATACTCAGACAACACACTCTCGTCATGAACACCCCAAGTGATGCCGATAGCATCCACCCCAGCATTCTTTGCTAAAAGCATATCGTGAGAAGTATCCCCTACCATTACCGCTTCGTGCGGCTCAATGTCTAATTCACCCAACAGAGAGAGGATCATCAGAGGATCCGGCTTTGAAGCCGTTTGATCTGCAGTTCTCGTTGCGATAAAAAGATGCTCGGTCTTGGTTTCTTGAATTGCACGGTCCAGACCAGGACGAGATTTTCCCGTTGCCACACTCAACAAATGTCCACGCGTCTTCAACGTCGTCAAAACATCCATCACCCCGTCATATAAAGAATGAGAAGTGGTGTTGAGCTCTCGAAATTGCTCACCGTAGTGTTTTTTCCACATGTCACGCTTTTCAATCGGAGCATCCGGATACAGATAGCTGTAGCCCTTATCTAGGCTAAGACCAATCATTTGCTTCAGCTCGTCAAATGACAACTCTGGTAAGCCACCCGTTAAACGGGCAGCCTCATCCAAACTTGAAACAATACGCGCAACGGAATCCATTACCGTACCGTCCCAATCGAATATCACTAACTTATAGTTAGTTAACACGTGGCAGTTTCCTTAAACCTTCCAAGGTTCGTTCAAGTTGTTTATCCAAAGGCGCTGAAATGTCCATGGCCTCTTCTGTTCCTGGGTGAACGAATTTGATATTCGCGGCGTGAAGGAACAAGCGGTTCAAACCAAATTTTTTCGTGTAAGCATCAAAGCGCGGATCACCATAACGGTCATCCCAAGCAAGAGGATGCCCTACATATTGAGCGTGAACCCTAATTTGGTGCGTACGTCCAGTAATCGGACTCGCTTGTACTAAGGTTGCCTGATCAAATTGTTCAAGTATCTTGAAACGGGTTTCAGACGCTTTGCCATTCGGGTTAACCCGAACAATGCTATTCACTTCATTTTTAAGTAAAGGAGCCGTCACCTTGCGCATGCTTGGTTTCCACTTTCCCATACCCAAAGCAAAGTAATATTTCTGTACTGTCTTCTCACGGAACTGCGCTTGAAGATGACGCAAAGCTGAGCGTTTTTTGGCGATCAGCAAAATGCCGGACGTGTCTCTGTCGATGCGATGCACCAACTCGAGAAAACGCGCATCAGGGCGAAGTGCACGCATCGCTTCAATCGCCCCAAAATGCAGCCCACTCCCGCCGTGAACCGCAGTTCCAGACGGCTTATTCAGCACAAGCATGTGATCGTCTTCATAAATCACACATTTTTCTAGCTCTGCCACGCGATCCAGTTTGGTATTAGGTGCCGCAGCCTGCGCCACCTCTGGGATCTTGATCGGAGGAAGACGAATAACATCGCCCGGTTGGAGCTTATATTCCGGTTTTATGCGTTTTTTGTTAACTCGCACCTCTCCCTTGCGTAGAACGCGATAAATCATACTTTTAGGGACGTTTTTAAGCCAATTTCGGAGAAAGTTATCGATCCGCTGGCCAGCAATGTCATCGGAAATGTCGATGAATTGCACTTTTGGTTTATCTGTATTCATAGGGGTTCGATTCTACATTGCATCAAAGTAGTTTGCTGCAAAAAAGTGACCCTGTTATAGTTGCGCCGTAATGCAGGAAAGTTTGTAGCTTTTTTGCACGCCACGACTAAAAAGTCGACAAATAGAGTAATTTTTACCGCTTTTTCCAAGACGAATGACTATTCACGGCACTATCTCAAAGTAGTAACAGATTCGCTGAGAGTTCAATACGTCTTAATCATGCAGCAATTGGCGTAAGACATGAGGAATAAAGCACCCGTTAGTTTGTTGGCACGACGGGATAAATAACCAGTGTCAAAGAGACTATCGCCATTTGTGGCGAAGAGCCGACTGGATAAGGCGGAGTGATTTCTGATTTCCGCATCAGTGGGTCGATGAGTAGTGCCCTAGAGCGTCCCTGATTTTCCAGCCGTGAGGTTGCATTAATGTCAGACTTGGGACCTGGCAGCATTGCGTTTTTTGTCTCGTATCCGACAACTAATAACAACAAATAATCGAGAAAAATTTGATATGAAAAGAATGTTGATCAACGCAACTCAAAAAGAAGAGTTGCGCGTCGCATTGGTTGACGGTCAGCGCTTGTACGATCTAGATATCGAGAGCTCTGGTCATGAATCGAAGAAAGCAAACATCTATAAAGGTCGTATTACCCGCATTGAACCAAGTCTTGAAGCTGCATTTGTAGACTACGGCTCAGAGCGTCACGGCTTCCTTCCTCTTAAAGAAATTGCTCGCGAATACTTCCCAGACAACTACAGCTATCAAGGCCGCCCCAACATCAAAGAAGTGTTGAAAGAAGGCCAAGAAGTTATTGTTCAGGTTGATAAAGAAGAACGTGGTAACAAAGGCGCTGCCCTAACCACTTTCATTTCTCTTGCGGGCAGCTACCTAGTTCTTATGCCTAATAACCCACGTGCTGGCGGTATTTCTCGTCGTATCGAAGGTGAAGAGCGCAGCCAACTTAAAGAAGCGATGTCTGGTCTAACACTGCCACAAGGCATGGGTTTGATCGTTCGTACTGCTGGCGTAGGTAAATCTGCAGAAGAACTTGAATGGGACTTGAACTACCTGTTGAACAACTGGGAACGTATCCAGGGCGCAGCAGAAACCAAAGTCGCACCATTCCTGATTTATCAAGAAAGTGATGTTATCGCCCGTGCATTCCGCGATTACCTTCGCCGTGATATTGGTGAAGTGCTGATCGACAGTGAAAAAGTGTATAACCAAGCTCGTGAGCGTATTCAGGCAACTCGCCCTGATTTCCTTCAGCGTGTTAAACACTACGAAGGCGAAGTACCACTATTTAGCCACTACCAAATTGAGAGCCAGATTGAATCTGCGTTCCAACGCGAAGTTCGTTTGCCGTCAGGCGGTTCAATTGTTATTGACCCAACCGAAGCACTAACCTCTATCGACATCAACTCTGCTCGTGCAACAAAGGGTTCAGATATCGAAGAAACCGCGCTGCAAACCAACCTTGAAGCAGCGGATGAAATTGCTCGCCAATTGCGTCTGCGTGACCTAGGTGGTCTAGTGGTTATCGACTTCATCGATATGACACCAGTGCGTCACCAACGTGAAGTAGAAAACCGTCTTCGTGAAGCCGTTCGTATGGACCGTGCACGCGTTCAAATCGGTCGTATTTCTCGCTTTGGTCTGCTAGAAATGTCTCGTCAACGCTTAAGCCCATCTCTGGCTGAAGCGAGCCACCATATCTGTCCTCGCTGTACAGGTACGGGTGTTGTACGTGATAACGAATCACTGTCACTGTCTATTCTTCGTTTGATTGAAGAAGAAGCGCTGAAAGAGAACACCTCGCAAGTAATGGCGATTGTTCCTGTTCCTGTTGCCTCTTATCTTTTGAATGAAAAACGTCGATCTGTTCAACACGTTGAGAAGTACCATAACGTTCGTGTTGTTGTCGTTCCTAACGCCGATATGGAAACGCCTCACTTTGAAGTGGTACGTGTTCGTGGTGGTGATGAAAACACAACGCTGTCTTACGAGCTGCCAAAACAGCTAGAGGCCATTCGCGAAGCAGAGAGCAAAGATGATGCTCCAGCTGAGCGTGTCGTTAAAAAACGTGAAGAGCCAGCACTGCAAAGCTTCACTGCGCCAGCGTCACCAACGCCTGTGCAACAAGCGAAGCCAGCACCTAAGCCAGTTGATGCAACGCCAAGCTTGTTCTCGCGCCTAGTTACTTTCGTGTCAGGTCTGTTTGCAGGCAAAACCGAAGAAGAAGCGAAGCCGAAAGAACCAGTACGTGAAGAACGCAATCGCCGTGACCATAAGCGTTCACAAGATCGCACACGTCGTGGCTCACGCAATAATCAACGTGATGAAAATGGTCGTAACAATGAACGCAGCGAACGCAATGAGCGTAACGAGCGTAGCGACAACAGAAAACCACGTCGTAACAACCGTGACCGTGTTGAAAACACAGAGCGTAATGCCAACCCTGAACGTCAAGAAAAGCCTGCGAAGAAACAAACTCGCAAGCCTGTCGAGAAAGTAGAGAAGGCAGAACAGCGTCAGCCAGCCAAAGTGGCGAAGCCTGTGAAAGAAGAAGCGGCGCCTGTTGTTAAGCAAGAGAAAGTGGAAAAGACGGAGAAAGTGAAACAACGCCGTCAACGCCGCAAGCTTAATAAGAAAGTCCGTGTTGCTGATTCAGCACTAGAAACCGAAGTGGTTTCAACAAACCCGCTAGCTGAAATGGGTCAAGCTGTTGCAATCGAAGCGAAAGCTGAAGTGCAAGCGCCTGAATTTGCAAAATCAGCAGAAGGTTCAGACAACACTGAACAACGCGATGAGAAGCGTCGTAATCGCCGCTCTCCACGTCACCTTCGCGCCAGCGGTCAACGCCGTCGTCGTAGCAATCGTGAAGAAAACGAAAACACGTCGACTGAACACGCTCTTGATCAATTGGACATGATGGAAACTGCCGTTTCTGTTGTAGAAAAACGCAATCAAGTGGTACTGAAGTCAGGCGTCGCTTCTCCTGAAATGGCAATGGGTAAAGTATGGCCGTCTAAAACAGCTATCAAAGCCCCTGTCGTTGCTGAAGCTGTCGTAGAGGCTCCTGAAGCTGAGCAAACTGTAGTTGCTGACAAGCCTTCACTCGGTGGTGTTGCTTTCCCTGAAATGGCAATGGGTAAAGTATTCCCTCGCCGTGCCGCGCCAAGTGTGCTGGAAGAGAAAGCTAAATCAGAAGGTACTGATACGCTAAGCGAAGAACTGCCAGTCGCAGTTAACGCCCCCGTTGAAGCACACACAGAAGTTGTTGCTGAAGAGGCAGCTACTCCTGAAGTTGCAGAAACAGTTGAAGCTCCAGTTACTGAAGCCACTGAAACTGAAGTATCTGTTGCCGACGTAGCAGTTGCACCAGAAGCCGATGTAAAAGGTGTGATGGAAGCAAGTGAAATTCCAGCGGTTCAACCTGTTAATTCAGTTGAAGCGCCGGTGATTCGCTACCGTCAGGTTGCTGCGCCAATGGCAAGCGCTCCTGCGCCAGAAGCCACTGCTTCTGCGATGGAAGTAGCGATTGCAGACTTCCGTAACGAGCGTGTACAAACTAAACAAGCAGGCAGTGATGTCGCGACAAGTCGCGCAACCGCACCTGCAACCAAACCTAGCTACTAAGCATAAGGTTTGAAGAGAAAGAGCCATGCATGTCATGGCTCTTTTTTTATTTCTGCGATTTGGTTTCGTCGGATAGATGTCGATGTTTCATCGGGAATTGCCAAGCACTCTCGCCTACCGACAACGAAATGCCCATACGATTACCTTGCGGTCATCAGTTTGTGCAGAAAGAATCATCAAGAGCAAGAGTGATAGAACCCTGCATCTTCATGTGTTTGGAGATTTCCTGATTGCTCTTATTCATGCTGTCTAAACAACGCCATCAACGTATTGTTTGGCCAATGAAGACATCCTCATGCATGTTTACAAATTAGCTACTAACATTGAACAAAATCACACTTTTAGGTAGTATCCGCAAGCGCTTTTTGTCTGCGGCATGTGATGGCACAGATTCCCTTTTTGGCGACAGCCTTTTAACTAATATTTAAGAAGTAATCCGACACGATGTTTGAATTTCCTAAATTTCCCCAACACTCAATCAAGAACGACGTACTGTCGGGACTGACGGTTGCACTTGCGTTAGTGCCAGAAGCCGTAGCATTTGCATTTGTCGCCGGTGTCGACCCAATGGTTGGCCTTTACGCCGCCTTTATTATGGGTCTGCTTACCTCCATTCTTGGTGGTCGTCCTGGCATGATCTCTGGCGCAACTGGCGCAATGGCTGTGGTTATGGTGAGCCTTGTAGCCCAGCATGGTATCGAATACCTATTTGCCGCCGTGATGCTGGCAGGTCTACTTCAAGTCTCGGCAGGTGTATTCAAGCTGGGTAAATTTATCCGCATGGTTCCGCATCCCGTTATGATCGGCTTTGTTAACGGTCTTGCCATCGTTATCTTCCTTGCCCAACTAGGCCAATTTAAAGCTCCAGATGCCTCTGGCGCTTTAGTGTGGCTGCAAGGCGAGCAGATGTTCCTTATGCTTGGTTTAGTTGCTACCACCATGGCAATCATTCACTTCCTGCCTAAGCTAACCACTTCAGTGCCTTCATCGCTGGTTGCGATTGTTGGTGTGACAGCAGCCGTTGTACTTTTGGATTTGGACACACGTAATGTGGTCGATTTCCTTCGCGCGATGAGTGGCGATGAAAACGCAACACTAGCGGGTACACTCCCTGCATTCTCAGTCCCTGCAGTGCCATTTAATCTAGAGACCATCTATATTATTTTGCCTTATGCGCTGATTCTTGCTGCTGTTGGCCTCATCGAATCACTACTTACACTGACTGTTATTGATGAAATGACAGGGACACGTGGCCGAGGTAACCGCGAATGTGTCGGCCAGGGTGTCGCTAACGTGACTTGTTCTGTGTTTGGCGCTATGGGTGGCTGTGCGATGATCGGTCAATCTATGATCAACGTGAATTCAGGTGGTCGTGGTCGTTTGTCAGGCATTGTTGCGGCAATTGCCCTACTCTGCTTTATTTTGTTCACGTCATCGCTCATCGAGATGATCCCATTGGCTGCACTGGTTGGCGTGATGTTCATGGTGGTTATCGGGACGTTTGAGTGGGCAACGTTCAAGCTAGCACGCCGTGTGCCAAAACAAGATTTCTTCGTCATTGTTCTCGTGACCGTCGTTACCGTCATGACTGATTTGGCAATTGCTGTCATCGTAGGTGTTATTGTGTCTGCACTGATGTTTGCTTGGGAACACGCTAAGCACATCTACGCGTCTAGCCACACCAACGATGAAGGCTCAAAAATCTATGAAGTTAACGGCCCTCTTTTCTTTGGTTCAGTGGCAAACTTCCTAGAACTGTTTGATGCACAGAATGACCCAGATGACGTTATCGTTGATTTTGGTAAATCTCGTGTAGCCGACCATTCAGCCATTGAAGCGATTGATACGTTGGCAGACCGCTACAATAAGGCAGGGAAGACATTGCACCTTCGCCATTTGTCGCATGACTGTCGCGCGCTACTGACGAAAGCAGGCAGCTTAGTCGAAATCAATCACATTGAAGATCCGAGCTACAAAGTGGCAGATGACTTATTGGGTTAACGCCCAATCAACGTAACTCACTGATTAATAATTAAAAAGCGAGCCAGGGGCTCGCTTTTTAATTAGTGATGACATGGTTGCTTTCAAGAAACCTAAGGAATAATCACACTGTCAATCACATGAATCACGCCGTTTGACGCTTCAATGTCCGTTGCTACTACGTTGGCATTGTCGACCTTTACACCGTCAGATGTATCAACCATGATCATATTTCCTTGGACGGTCGGCGCTTTGGTCAAGCCAACAACATCCGCAGCCATCACTTTCCCCGGAACAACGTGATACGTCAAAATCGAAATCAGTTGGTCTTTGTTTTCAGGAAGCAAAAGATTCTCGACCGTACCAGCAGGCAGCTTCGAAAATGCAGCATTAGTCGGTGCAAATACCGTGAATGGACCTGAACCTTGAAGCGTATCCGCGAGTCCTGCGGCTTTCACCGCTGCCACCAGCGTTGTAAAATCAGGGTTGCCCGCAGCAATTTCTACAATGTTTTGTTTGGAACCGTGATGATCAGCTTGAGCACTGCAGGCAGTAATGGTGAAAAGAATGAACATTGAAACGACAATAGATTTTAAAGACATGAAACCCTTCGTAGAAATCATCTGATTTCTCCTATTCCGTAATGATAAATCCTGAGCTTTCGCTCGACTCTACTGATCAGTGAAATACCAATACGGGGGTGTCAAACAAATGGTTTACCTCTTTGTAAAATGTCAGTTCTCGCAGCTATAGCAAATCGTCAAATAGTGCCTAAATGATTTCTCATCGCTGGTTTCAAAGGTGTCTCCCATCACATCAACACGTTTTATTCGGTCAATGCGAAAGCTTCGATAGTCATTTCTCAGTTCGCACCAAGCAACAAGCGTCCACACTTTGCCCCAATACACCTGTCCAAGTGGATGGATGATTCTTTCTGAATCAACACCCTCACCCGTAGCATAGTGAATATGTACTTTCTCACAGTTAGACGTTGCCTCACGCAATTGCTCGCTGCGGTCTGCACAGTCGCTTTCTACGTGAAACGCTGGCACCTCTAGAGGGATAGCTTCGATCTGAGCTTTCAAATGTTCAGGTAAAATAGAATGGATCTTGCGGGAAGCTGACTCAGAAGCGGAAGCTAGGCGTTTATCGGACCAAGCCCTGACCATTCTCATGCCGAGCTCAATGCCTAACATTTCCTCTTCTGTGAACATTAACGGCGGAAGATGTGAGCCTTTACCGAGCAGATATCCAACCCCTGCCTCTCCCTCAATAGGAACGCCTGACAACAGCAAAGATTGGACATCTCGATAAATCGTGCGCTCGCTAACACCGAGCTCTTCTGACAGTGCTTTTGCCGTCACCGCGTAACGCTTAGAGCGCAGCAGGGTCAATAGCTCAAACAAACGCTCCGATTTACTCATTCACTCTTCCTAACCATCAGATTTACATTGAGGAACTACATACACTCATTTTGACGTAATCATGCGCCATGACAAGCGACGTAGGATCAATAAATGCAACCAGCTTCTGTGCAGCTTCAAACGACATAAATTGCTCTGATGCAGCAACCGCATTTTCCATCGTTGCCCAATACACAATATCCGTCCAAAGTTGTGAGTCAGCATTGTAGCTGAGTGAGCGATACTGGAATCCTTCAAAATCACGAATGAATGACTCGGTATTCTCAGCCGCCGCAACAAATGCCTGCGTGTCTGTGCCTTCGACCAATTTAAAGCGAACGGTTTCAACAACGTTTTCCATGGTACTCTCTCCTTTTGTTTGGGTTAGGAGAAGCTTACTGCCACCTACTGACAGAATATGTCAGGAGTGTTTGTCAGGCTTCTCATCACTTGTATAATCAACACCTTCAAAAAGATGAAAAGACCCGACCCATGTCATTAAACCAAGAACTAGAAAGCCTTCTTGAGCCCGTTCGAGGCTTCTTACATTGCGATACCCCACAAGCTTGGGTCGATGAAGCAATCAAACCAGAAAATGAAACCATTCTGTTGCGCGACCATGCCAACTGCGAATTGAAAGCTAGCCAAACAGCGATGTGGCTGATTCGTAAATACGCGATTGACAGTGAGAGCGGCGCGCTCCTTCTCGCATGGTCAAAACCTTACGAAGACTTTGTTTATAAGCGTCAGAGAGATGGCCTGTTCCAAGGCAAGAAAAATGGACTTAGTGCCCCTCTTACTCCCAAGGCTGGTTTTAAACATGGCCAAGAATTGATCGACAAAATGGTTCGATTGATCAAAGAGGAATTTCATCATTTTGAACAGGTTATCGAGATCATGGACAAACGCGACATGCCTTATGCATATCTACACGCAGGTCGCTATGCCAAAGGAATGATGTCTGTCGTTCGTACCTTTGAGCCAGCAACATTGATTGATAAATTGATTGTGGGTGCCTACATCGAAGCGCGATCATGTGAACGTTTTGCCAAGGTTGCGCCTTATCTTGACGAAGAATTGCGTAAGTTTTATATCTCATTGCTCCGTTCAGAAGCCCGCCACTATCAAGACTACCTGCAACTAGCCGCCTGTATTGCTGGTGAAGACATCAGTGAACGTATTCGAGTAATTGGAGAGCGAGAAGCTGAATTAATTCAAGCGCCCGACGAACTGTTTCGCTTTCATAGTGGCTCCCCCATCCAAGCTGCCTAATACTATTCAATTATCCTGCTGGAACTGCCTAATTAGGCGGCAAATTTTTAGGATTTCGCGTAAACCGACACTTGTTTCAAGGTTGCTGCTTGCGCAAAACCGCATGGTTGTGTAAACAGAAACATAGGTTTAACACTTAACAAGGATTAGCATGTTCAAGAAACTCAAGGCGTCGCTGGGCATTGGCGCTGCCAAGGTAGACACACTTTTGCACAATGAGTCTGTCTATCAGGGAGAGACGCTAAAAGGCGTGGTTCTCATTAAAGGTGGAGACATTGAACAGCAGGTAGACGCGATCACGCTGAAACTTTGCACAGAAGTAAAGGTGGAATCGGACTCAGGTACTAGCTATCAAACGTTCGTCCTTGGTTCATTGCAAGCCAATGATCCATTCGTTATCCAACCAGGGGAAGAAAAAGTCGTTCCTTTTGAGTTGGTTCCTCATCAAGAAACGCCAATCACGGCTGTGAATGCACGCTCAAACAAGTGCCATGTATGGGTAGAAACCGCCTTAGACATTGAATTCGCTATTGACCCGAGCGATCGTGATTTTCTCGAAATTCGCCCCCTGCCAGCCGTTCAACGCGTACTTGATGTGTTAGAGCGAGAAGGCTTCACCATGGTGAAAGCCGATGTAGAAAAAGGCCACCTGCGTGGCGATGGGTTTTCTTCACAATCAGGTTGTTATCAGGAACTAGAGTTCCAAAACAGCGGCCTGTTTAACCGTCGCGAAATCGAACTTTCATTCATCCTTGATGGTGGTCGAATCCACTGCTTGGCAGAAATTGACCGTGCACTCGGCCGTGGTGACATGTTCCGTTCATTCACTATTTCACGTGATGCATCGCAAGGTGAAGTAGAGCAAGCATTGGCAGCAACGCTAAGAGCATAAATCCATACGCCAAATGTCGATCTAAAATGCCTGCATTGCAGGCTTTTTTATGCACAGAGCAATGAAAGAAAGTGCTATCACGCTAGTGCTTTTTCACATCTCACGAAAATGAAGTTAGGGCTTCTTTTCAGATGGTTATAGGTTGATTCACACATGGCTTTCGCTCGGTCATCAACACATCCTTCACTGATATTGGAGATCAGTAACCCCGCGGACGTTATCGCGCTGCAAATTTCCGTGAGTGAGCGACGATAGAAGCTCACCTTTACCGGAACCCCAACCGTGTTCCATTCTTCTTCTATCTGTTCGCGGCTAAAATAGTTTCCTGATGGCGAGCATTCAAAATCAGCAAACGGGTGATGCGTAGAAAACACCATATAACCTCCCGGTTTCAATACGCGAAATGCCGCGTCAAACACGGGGACAAGTTCTTCCACGTAATGCAGCACCAATGGGCATACGATAACGTCAGCACTGTTATCAGATTCCGACGGCAGACCCTTTGAAATGTCTTGGGTATAAGCGCGCACTTGGTCACCGAACCTATCTTTCACCAGCGCAACCATCTCTTCCGATAAATCCGTACAAACAAGACTCTTTACTGATTGTTGTAAAAACCATTCTGCATAGGCACCCGGACCGCAGCCAATATCAATGACATCCTTACCCTTCACGCAGTCCAATAAGGCTAACGTTGATGGTCGTTCCAGCATCGCGTTGTAAATATTGTCTTTCACCGCTTCTGCGTACTTGGCTGCATGCTTTGTGTACATATCAGACATAAGATTCACCTTATTATTGTTCTTATCATGCTTAGATTCAGAGTCTTACACCAACGAGGTATTTCGCCAACAAGGTCACCCTGTCAGTACATCACAAATTTTATCTATCAGTTGGCGAACCTCTGGCAAATAACGATCATCTTGATGTGTCACCATCCATTGGTCATGCCCCAACGCTTCAATAGTGTCTCCGACACGATGTAACGAAGGTTCGGCATCACCAATAAATGTCGGAAGCAAAGCAATACCTTGACCAGCAAGGGCTAAATCCAAGCTGTTACGCGGAACATTCACCTCGCATATGGCATCATTGCAAACAACACGATCTAGCCACTGCGCTGAAGGTATATCGGCCAGCACTTTGATCCACAACGTCTGTTCACTATCAGTGGCGTAAGGCGCAAACTCAACCTGGGCGAGCTTTCTGCACGCGAGGGTAGGCTCAATAGGGCGATGGTTTCTAATCCCAAGTACGACCTCACGATGCGCGATATCCAACACTTTTTCGGTTGAAACAAAGCGTAAGCGGATCCCAGACAATGGCTCGGACAGTTTGTCGAGACGCTGGATCAAAAACAGCGTTGTCCATGTGCCGGCAGAAATTTTCACCAGTGGTCGCAAATCTCGATCTGGAGACGGTGTCAGGTCATGGATACGAGACTCAATCTCCGTCAATGCTTGAAGCAAAACCTTACCCTCGGCGAGTAATTCATAGCCGCGATCATGGCGGGCAAACAACTCTTTTCCTAACGCACGCTCTAGCATATGCATACGCCTACCCAATGTAGCAGCACTGCGCTGACAGGATTTCGCGGCTGCAGACAATCCCCCTTCTCTGGCCACAGCAAGAAACAACTGTAAGTCATTCCAATCGACATCGACGTTCTCGCTCATTTCATTCATGAAAAGACCTTTGCATCTCATTTCATTGATGAAACGATTTTATCTTGTATTCTCAAATCAATTCACTACTGGGAGCACACTTTTTGCTGACATCTCAAATCAGCGAACAGCGCTAACCGGCAGGTGATAGTTAGAGGAGCACAAGATGAAAACGAATCCAGCTAGACAAACAACGAGTGCCACGATGCGTAGCGCAGGTCTCATACCTTTCCCACAACAAGGTAAATCTCGATCGCTAAAAGAGGAAGATGATTTTTACACAACCTATGGCAGCGACGAGATCTGTGCATTCTATGGCTTAACCAAAGCACTTGGGATGACAACTGAAAACACAATACGTTGGATAAAACGAGTCTGCGGACAGAGAGCCGAAAAGCGGGACAGTGATGAGCAACGCCTTTCCGTCAAACCTGCACGCTCGTCTAAGTCTTCTTAGCGCTCAGTTAGACGCATTCAATAGGCGCTAGGCAAACGGACTTGCACACTCCGCATGCATTGCTTCACCACTTGCTGGATGTTCGAAGAACAAATCACTCGCATGAAGTTGAAGTCGGTCTGCCAACTGTTCACTCTGCGCGTTTTTATACAAATCACAGCCAAGAATCGGATGCCCTATGCTTTGGCTGTGAATGCGCAACTGATGCGTACGTCCGGTGACAGGTGTATACCGCACCAAAGTTCGGCGGGGGTTATCCAATCGCTTTATCACTTTAAAATGGCTAGTTGCCGATTTGCCCGTTTCCTGGCAAATCTTCACGCACGGAAAAAGAAGCTTGTCTTTGGCAATCGGCGCTGTGATTTCGCCCTCATCATCTAGCACCCAACCTTCCAGCATGGCGACATAGCGTTTTTGAACCGCACGCGTCTGAAACTGCTTATTGAGGTGCTGACCGGCAACAGCGTTGAGCCCAACAACCATGACACCTGATGTGCCAAAATCTAATCGATGCGGCAGTATGGCATTGGGAAACGCTGGCGTGCGCCCCTCTTGCCCGTTCACTAAACGGTAATGCACTGAATCCCAGTTCAACGGATTTTTCCCTGAAAGGCTGAACAAACCGCTGGGTTTATTGATCAATAAGATATCCGCATCTTGATAAAGAATGTCGACGACACCCTCGCAGGCTGGAGCAACGAAATTATCCACGATGGTATGCGTTTGAGGATCAGCTTGGTGCATTCAATATTATCCGGTAGTAAGAAAAACACAGATCAAACATCTCGTGTGAGGGCTGTGATAGTAACGGTTCCTTTGTCGCTTGGCATCCAATTACATGGTATTACCCAAACAACCTGAAGATGCAGGATTCAGCGAGCATCTTCAGGTTGCTTTGATATAGCTATGTCCGTTCGAAAAACAATGCCGCTCATTGTCGCTTTCCAAGAATGAATTACGCGCTAAATTCACTGAAAAACAAAGAAAATCCCAGCATGAAAGTAATGTGTTTGTTATAAATAAGGGTATTCACGCAGTAAGAATGTTCACGTAGTAAGGATCATAACGATGAGCGCAAAACAACGGGATATCACTTTACGCTTTCTCGCAGAACCGAGTGATGTAAATTTTGGCGGCAAAGTACACGGTGGTGCCGCCATGAAATGGATCGACCTTGCCGCCTATGCTTGTGCAGCAGGATGGAGCGGAAAGTACTGTATTACCGCCTATGCTGGCGGCATTCGTTTTGTGGCTCCCATCCACGTGGGCAACTTAGTCGAAGTCAGTGCCAAGGTAATTTATACCGGTAACTCCTCCATGCACATCGCCATTGATGTCCAAGCGAGTGACCCAAAAGAACTCAAAAATCGCCTCACCACTCACTGTATCGTCATCATGGTAGCCGTTGATGAAAACGGCAAACCTAGCGCCATTCCAAAGTGGGTACCTGAAACGGATGAAGACAAGGAATTGGAACAGTCCGCCATTCGTTTAATGAACATGAGAAAGCAAATTGGCGAAGAAATGGAAGCGCACGTAAAACTGTATAAATGATTCACGCGCAATGCCAAAATTCAAAAGGCCGCATCTGCGGCCTTTTTGCTCTACAACACTCGGTCGTTGATACGTAATCTGCGCATTAGCCCATGGTCGGCATCGTAAAGTGGCTCTCATGGGTTTCCAGTCGAACACTCGCAGGCCAGCGTGTGGTCACGGTTTTCATTCGCGTATAGAAACGCACGCCATCGTTGCCGTGAACATTCAGAGGGCCAAAAATCGAACGCTTCCAACCGCCGAAGCTATGAAATGCCATAGGGACCGGAATTGGCACATTCACGCCAACCATGCCCGCCAGAACATCTTCACTGAACTGACGTGCTGTTTCGCCGTCACGCGTAAAGATGGCGGAACCATTACCGTATTCATGTTGATTGATGAGTTCCAGCGCCGTTTGATAATCAGGAACACGAACAACAGATAACACAGGCCCAAAAATCTCTTCTTGGTAAATGCTCATGTCAGGGGTGACATCATCAAACAAGGTTGGCCCCACGTAGAAGCCATTTTCATGCCCGTCGACTTGGCAATCTCTGCCATCCACCACCAGCTTCGCACCTTGAGCCTCACCTGCATTGATGTAACCAAGGATCTTCTCTTTGTGTTGTGCGGAAATCACAGGGCCCATATCATTTTCTGGGCCTTCTACGATACCTGGGCCAACACGCATTTTGGCAATGCTGTCTGACAGCGAAGCAATCAATGTATCCGCCGTTTCATCACCCACGGCGACAACAACAGACAGCGCCATGCAACGTTCGCCTGCCGCACCAAATCCGGCCCCTAAAATCGCACCACTTGCCATGTCCATGTCTGCATCTGGCATCAATATACAATGGTTTTTCGCACCGCCAAGCGCCTGACAACGCTTACCATGGGCCGATGCAGTGGAATAAATATATTCTGCAATAGGTGTTGAGCCAACAAAGCTTACCGCTTGAACACGTGGGTCAGTCAGAAGCACATCTACCGCTTCTTTGTCGCCGTTCACCACATTGAATACGCCGTCTGGCAATCCTGCTTCTTTGAGTAACTCCGCCAACACTAAGCCCAGTGATGGGTCTTTTTCTGACGGCTTCAATATGAAAGTGTTACCGGTAGCAAGCGCTATGGGGAACATCCACATTGGCACCATAGCGGGGAAGTTAAACGGCGTGATCCCGGCACAAACACCCAATGGTTGCATGAGAGAATGGCTATCAACCCCAGAGCCAACATTGGCTGAGCTTTCACCTTTTTGTAGATGAGGAATGCCGCATGCAAACTCCACTACTTCTAGGCCACGGGTTAGCTCACCCACCGCATCTGAATAGACTTTGCCGTGTTCATTGCTGATCAAGCGAGCCAGTTTGTCTTGGTTTGCTTCCAGCAAAGCTTTGAAATTGAACATGACACGCGCTCGGCGCAACGCAGGCGTTTTCGCCCACTTAGGAAATGCAGCCTGCGCAGCAGTGATCGCTTGCTCGACTTCTTGAGCTTTGCTCAAAGCAACTTGGCGAGTTTGCTCACCGGTTGCAGGGTTAAAGACCGCACCAAAGCGTTGAGAGGTGCTTTCTACGATCTCGCCATTGATAAAGTTGTGAACGGTTTCCATGTCTTGGGTCTCCATGCTTTGATTCTGGGAGCGTAAGTTCTGAGTGAAAGTTCTGATTGAAAGTCATCAGGTTCCAACATTCAGATTAGGTCAGCATTGTGCGCAAACGCCGCCAAATTGTGATAACTGGGTATTCATCGGTATGCGGATAGGCAATGTAGGGATCTCGCTCTGCGTCAACAGCTATAGATCCCTTGCCTTGCCTTGCCTTGCCTTGCCTTCTAGCGCTGACGCCACGTCTCGATAAGCGCAAGGTAGTTGGCCTTTACAGCGTCAACAAAGCGCTCGTTATCCAACTCACCACGCAGCCACTGTCGGCTTGGCTCTCCGAATATTGTTCTTCCTACCGCAAACCCTTTTACCGTCTTTGCATTCGCTGATGCCGAAAACCCTGCTTTTAACTCATCAGCAGGTGCATCAAGCCCGAGTAACACAACGCCTCTACAGTGGGTATCTCGTTCAAAGATCAAGGTGTCCACACCCTGCCAGCCATTTGCGGTGAGCGGAGGTAGTTTCCACCAATCAGGCTTAATGCCCACGTTATAAAGCTTTGTCATCACACGCAGGTAAAGATCATCGGCAACGTCGGGCGACACGGCCTCGCCGTCACGAGGTAAAATGACTTCCACTAACAATTCATTGCCCGTGGCACAGCATGCTTGATATACCTCTAACAAGGTTTGTTCTTGTTCCTGTTGCATTTCAAGCTGGTCGTCTGGGTGATAGAACATCAAACATTTCACCACTTGCTCTCTTGGCCAGTTCGCAAGTTGTGTCCCAATATTTCCGTGCTCTAAGCGAAGAGGACGAGAGCTTGGCAGCTCAATCGGTCGGCCTATCCAGTAACGCTCTTCCACTGAGTTTCCAAAGCCAGTAACTGCGTTAAGAACATCTGTCCCAAAGGTAGAGTCACACAAAATACCGGCCTTACCTTGAAGACCCGCACTTTCCGCCACTTCTTGTGCGGCACGCCAAATCAATTTTTTCAAATAAGGAATGTGGTCAATATCAGCACCGGCTTGCTGCGCCATTTCAACGAACTGAGAACGGTGATCAAACGCGAGAACACATAATTCGGGCCACTCTTTTTCACGGGTTGTTACGCGATGCAAGTGATTGAGATTGTTGTCTCTATCTGGGCGCGGGATTTCATGCTCATGAAGCAGGTAATAGTCGAGTTCTTCTTTGGTTGGCATCGCCGGTGAACAACCATGGCGAGACACCACCAATGCACCGCAGGCATTCGCATAACGGCAGCTCTGTTCCCATGGTTCATCGTTTAGATAACCACGCAACAAGCCCGACATAAATGCGTCACCCGCACCGAGGACATTCAGTACCTCCACGCGCACGCCTTTGACCGTTATCCCATCATCAAGATGGTTACCGATCTCATCAGTAAATACGCTGCATCCCAGCGGGCCGCGTTTGCACACTAAGGTTGCATCGGTAAACCCGCGCACGACTTTCAATGCTTCGATTGAATCTTCTGAGCCGCCAGCAATGTGGAACTCTTCTTCTGTGCCAACAATCAGGTCGAACAAACCAAGCACTTCTTGAAGCTGATTGGTAACTTCTTCAGACGCAATGAATCGTGTTTCACCGTCACCCAAGGATGTCAGTCCCCAAAGCACAGGGCGGAAATCCACATCTAGTGCCGTGCGTACGCCATGCTTTCGCGCGTAGTTAAGCGCTGTGATTACGGCTTCTCTTGAACTTGGGTTGGACAAGTGCGTTCCCGTGATCGCCAGACACTTCGCAGAGGCAATGTATTCTTCGCTAATGTCATCGGGCGTGATGGCTTTGTCTGCACAGTTGTCACGATAGAAAATCAGAGGAAAGGTGTCTTCATCTTTGATGCCGAGCAACACCAACGCAGTAAGTCGTTCTTTATCCGTAATAATATGACTGGTATCGACGCCCACTCGCTCAAGTTCTTCACACACAAAACGCCCCATGTGCTCATCACCCACGCGCGCCAACATGCCAGATTTCAGCCCCTGCCGTGCAGTTCCGTGTGCAACGTTACCTGATGAACCGCCCAGATATTTCGCAAATGTGCGCATGTCTTCCAGCCTTGCACCCACTTGTTCGCCATAAAGATCGACGGCTACCCGCCCTAGGCAAATAACATCCAATGTCCTTTCCTGCGTTGTCATGTCTGGCTCCTATCTGACGGTGAGTTTTCTCTCCGAAAACACAAAATGAAATGTTCATTTCATTTTATGGTAATTGCGAAACGAAAAAAGCGCAACCCATGAAACAAACATTTCATTACTCTCTTTAACATTTTCCTTTCACTCTCCTCTAGACGACTGGTCTAATTTCTTGTAGGGTAGCGACATGAATACAGAATCACACTCAACTCGCCAACACATCCTTGATGTGGGCTATCAGTTAATTGCAGAGCGAGGCTTCTCGAATGTTGGCCTATCGCAACTGCTCGCTGAAGCAGGCGTACCAAAAGGCTCCTTCTATCACTACTTCAAATCCAAAGAGAAATTTGGTGAAGCACTGATCGAAGACTATTTCGCCAGTTATCGTTCTCGCCTTGATGTTTTATTCAGCGATCAATCCCAAAATGGATTCGATAAAATGATGACCTATTGGGGAAAGTGGATTGAAGCCAGCAATAGCCAAGGCGCTAGCCAGCAGTGCTCTCAACACGGCTGCTCTAATCAACGTTGCTTAGTGATCAAGCTTAGCGCGGAAGTCTCTGATCTTTCTGATGCCATGCGCGTATCACTGCTTAATGGTGCCAATACCGTTATTGCAATGCTCGCCAACTGCATTCAACAAGGTATCGACGATGGCTCTATTGGTGTGTCTAACAGCCAAAATGCCGCAGAGCAGCTCTATCACTTGTGGATTGGCGCTGGACTAATGAGCAAACTGAATCAAAACACTGAATGCTTATCGCAAGCATTTGATACCACTGCGCGTATGCTGAAAGGCGACGTTGCTTTTTAATCTGTCACGTGACAATGCATTACCGATTAACTCGGAAATAAACCTAACTGTGATTGGAAATACCGCCATAATTTGTTGGCGGATTTTTTTGCCCAATCACTAGACGACTGGTCTAATTTTAAAGGAAACGACAATGTCTGCAGCCATGGAAAATACGAAAATCGTCCTAGCCTCTCGCCCTGTTGGCGCACCTGTTACCGATAACTTCCGTTTAGAAACATCAGACGTTCCTGCCATCAATGCAGGTGAAGTGCTGCTTCGTACCATCTATTTGTCGCTTGATCCCTATATGCGTGGCCGCATGAGCGACGCTAAGTCATACGCCGATCCTGTTGAGCTTAACGATGTCATGGTGGGAGCAACCGTTTGTCAGGTTGAAGACTCTCAGCATGCAGACTTTGAGAAAGGTGAATGGGTATTGGCATACACAGGTTGGCAAGGCTACGCCGTGTCTGACGGTGAAGGTCTACTTAAGCTGGGTAAGAACCCTTCACACCCATCGTTTGCATTAGGCATCATGGGCATGCCGGGCTTTACCGCCTACATGGGCCTGCTAGACATTGGCCAACCTAAAGAAGGCGACACCATAGTGGTTGCTGCGGCGACTGGCCCTGTTGGCGCAACGGTAGGCCAAATTGGCAAGCTAAAAGGCTGTCGCGTTGTCGGCATTGCGGGCGGCGAAGAGAAATGTCGCTATGCCGTAGACACTCTAGGATTTGATGTGTGTATCGACCACAAAGCCGATGACTTCGCCCAGCAACTCGCAGCGGCGTGCGACAACGGCATCGACGTTTATTATGAAAACGTCGGCGGCAAAGTGTTTGACGCCGTTATGCCATTGCTGAACACCGGAGCTCGTATTCCTGTGTGTGGCATGATTTCCCAATACAACGCGACCGCGCTACCAGAAGGCCCAGACCGCATGGGAATGCTAATGGCGACGCTGCTAATCAAGCGCATCAAGATGCAAGGTTTCATCATCTTTGATGATTACGGACACCGTTATAACGAGTTTGCCGCGGACATGACCAAGTGGCTAACTGAAGGAAAAATGCGATACAAAGAGCAAGTTATTGACGGACTAGACAAAGCGCCTGAAGCCTTCATGGGTTTGCTTGAAGGCAAAAACTTCGGCAAGTTGGTGATTAAAGTTGCCGACCCTGTCTCGTTCTAACTTTTAAGAACGCGCTAAAAAAGCCTGTCGGTGATTTCACTGGCAGGCTTTTCTTTTCACCGTTAACAAATCAGCGTGTTATGGTTATTAAAACAGTCTGTTTAGTATGGATGCACAAACAGGAGCCATCACAATGAAACCTCATCACATTCTCTTGCTACTTTTTTCACATGGTATGGCCATTGTCGTGGGTTTTGCGGCGGGAATTTACGCTCTCCCCATTTTAATTGCCCCAGAAGGGCCAAGCACTGAAGATGTCTCCGCTTCCGCCGAGAGTGCGAGTTTTTACGGTGAATTTCGCAAAGATCTCATCTCTAGCGACACCTTTCACTGGGGGGAAGGCACAGTGGCTATTGGGCCTACGACTGTTTCATTTGAAGGCGAATTGGCACCTGGGCCAGACTACAAGCTCTATTTCTCGCCAGAGTTCGTTGAAACTGAGGCAGATTTCGAAAGGCTCAAACCCAAAATGGCCCAAGCGGGCGATGTTAAAACCTTCGATAATTTTCTCGTAAGGGTTCCGGCTCACATTGACCCGACGAAATACAACACTGTGATTGTTTGGTGTGAATCCTTTGGAGAGTTCATTACGGCAGCTCGCTACCAGTAGTTTCTATTCGCGGAAACTGTCACACCCTTATCGTTTATCGCTTCAATAGCTTCAATAGCTTCAATAGCTTCAATAGCTTCAATAGCTTCAATAGCTTCAATAGCTTCAATAGCTTCAATAGCTTCAGCCATCAAAGCTTCTTCCTATCACAGTGATAGTCAATAACGGCTATCACTGACTCCCCTTCTTCACTATCGTGACCGCTCAACACTCAATGAAATCGAGTCGGAATTTAACGATGACAAACAAACGAGCAATAGTCGTAGAAGGTGGTGCAATGCGAGGCATTTTTGCCAGTGGCGTATTGGATGAATTCCTTGATGTAGACTTCCGTCCGTTTGATTTCGCCATCGGCGTGTCTGCCGGGGCATCGAACCTTGTAAACTATCTCGCCAAACAGCCTCAGCGTAGTTATCACGTGGTGACTGAGTTAGCAACAAACTCGCGTTTCTTTAATCCCGCTCGTTTCGTCAAAGGCGGTAACTTAATTGATGTCGATTGGTTGTGGAAAGAAGCGCTGCTGCGCTACCCGTTAAACACAGACGCGCTATTTGACAGCATTCCACTCCTCGCAGCGGTAACAAACGTTGAAACCGCGGCTGCAGATTACTATTGGGTGAACGAAAGCAACTTATCGAATGTCATCGAAGCGACCTCAGCTCTGCCCATTGCTTATCGCCAAACTCCGTGTTTCTCAGGCGGTTGCTACACAGACGGCGGCGTGGCGGATTCAATTCCTGTTGTCGAAGCCTATCGTCGAGGCGCGCGCGATATTACCGTTATCCTGTCGCAGCCTGAATCTTATGAAATGACGCCAATGCGCATTCCTAGCTTGATGGATCATATTCTGAAAAAGCACCCTAGCATTGCAGATGCCATGCGCCTGAGAGCGGAACGATACAATGCTTCTCTGGCATTTATTCGCCAACCACCTGTCGATTGCAAAGTACGCGTTATCGCACCACCTGAAAGCTTTCCTGTTGGTCGATTTACCATGAAGAAAGCGAAATTAGATGAGGGCTACCACATGGGACGTCAAGCAGCGAAAAACCACATTTTCGATACACTGAAACTTACCGTGCTGAAACATCATGATTGGAACAACACAGCGGCCAAGCCGACGACAAAACCAACCTATTAACCGTTGCATATCAACCGTTGCATATCAGCCGTTGCATATCAAGAGTATCTGCGTTAGTTTGTTTGTTCATCCAATAGGAACGCTATTACTCATGTTCACTTTTACGCAATCACTCTGGCTCCTGCTTCTTATGCCCTTCAGTCGGTAGAGTGATTCGTTCCCGGCTGTGAGCAACGCAGCCGGAACTCGTTCTCACAGCCTTGATTAATCAACACAACATCAAGGAAGTTTCAATGAACGATGCGTCAGTCAGTACACATTCCTCTTCAGATTATCGTCAAGGCATTGTCTATGCGTTGATCGGCACGGTGCTATTTTCCATCAAGCCTGTGCTCGTTAAACTCGCGTACGCTGCTGGCGGCGATGCTACTGCAATCATGAGTCTGCGTGCTGTCTCGTCACTTCCTCTCTACATTGCCATT
The DNA here is from genome assembly GCF_000621165.1 of Enterovibrio calviensis DSM 14347. Lineage (GTDB taxonomy): Bacteria > Pseudomonadota > Gammaproteobacteria > Enterobacterales > Vibrionaceae > Enterovibrio > Enterovibrio calviensis. The sequence goes on from NZ_JHZA01000019.1 coordinate 74,281, forward strand.
CTCCTCTGGCTTTGCCGACTCCCTGATGAACGAAGTAAGTTGCGCCAATTTGGCTGGCAAGCTGCGCTGGTTGGCGTACTCGGCTATTACTTTGCTTCGTTACTCGACATTTTGGCGCTGGAATTTATTTCGGCTCAGCTCGAACGTTTACTGATCTTTTTGTTTCCTTCATTTGTTGTCGCTATCAGTTGGATTTTTCTCAAAGAGACGCCCATTAAAGGCACCTTGCTGTCTATTGTTCTGGGTTACATCGGCGTGGCCTTGATCGTCGCCCATGACTTGCAATCATTCGGCCCTCAGGTTTGGACAGGTAGCCTAATGGCTGTTGGTTCAGCGTTGGTATTCGCTATCTATTTGATACTCAGTAAAAAAGTCATTGGACAGATTGGGCCAAAGCTTTTTACCAGTGTGGGGATGGGTAGCGCGGGTGTAGTCATCATGATGCAGCATCAACTAAATGGAACGGATTTCTCGGCCATGCCGAATGAACTGGTTCTGATGGGCATTGCTATCGGTATTTTCTGTACTGTTTTGCCCTCTTACTTTGTCGCAGCAGCAATGGCGAAACTAACACCCTCGGTGCTTAGTTTAACCAGTAATATTGGCCCCGCGATCACAGCGTTATTTGCTATCACCTTACTGGATGAGACCTTTACTATTTTGCACGGTATTGGCATGTGTTTGGTGGTGTATGCGGTGGTGAGGATGAGCAAGAAAAACTAACGTATAAAGGTGCTTAGAACTAAACAGCGGGCTGAAGGCCCGCTATTTTTTGCGTTGGTCGCGAGAAATCCGGAGATTACTCGCCCACATCCACGCCATAGCGAAAGCACGATGTCATGTGGTCATTGACCATGCCGGTGGCTTGCATCCTATTGTGGCAAGAACACACCCCTGTTGAAAGAGTGCTTGAAGGGGTATTGTTAGAACTAAATAAAGGGAGTTTTCGCCATAAATGGCGATAAGTGATTGATTTTAGAGAGGAATGTATAGTTTAAATTGTTAAACTCACACTTATACAATGATAAAGTGTAGCTTTAACAATTGTTTGTTTGCATAATCACGCCCTGAAACGAGAAAACCCCCTGTTGAAGTCGGTCGCCAAACTTATTCAACAAGGGGTTTAATTTGCTAATCCGAACAATGGAAAAACAAGTGGTCGATTATAAACTACAGCTAACAATTCTTCAATCTGCATACAATGAACAAGCAAGGGAACTTGCGAAAGCAACCGCTGAAATTAGGCAACTGAAACAGACACTTAAAACCGTTGAAAGCCAATCAGAAGACAAAAACAGAACGAAATTTATGATGATTCAACTTGCTGTAATGCCTGCTATACATGAACTGCTAGACTCAAACCAGAATGCAGCCCTGAAAACTTTCTTCTATCTCGCTGAACATTCAGCCCGTGATGGTTCGCACTCCGAAACAGTGCGCTCAATGGCGCAATCACTTAACTATTCCGCTCCAACCATTCAGGCAAGCATTAACCGCTTGCGTGATAAAGGGCTAATCAAGGTTGTTCGTGATGGTCGCCGCAACTTCTACTGTGTTAACCCTTCGTTTTGTATGAAGATGAACACAAAACACATTGATTCAACGGCTTATCGTAAATTGGAACGCTTCGAAAATGGCGACATTACCAAAGATAAACTGTCTTTCCTGACCAATTACGTTATTAGCACCGCCGAAATTAAGAAGAAGAAGAAACAACAATGAACACCTATTATTCATACCTCCGCTTTTCATCTGGCAAGCAATCAAAAGGTGATTCTTTCAAGCGTCAAACCGAGCTTGCAGAAGCATACGAAAAGGCCAATGGAATAACGATTTCAGACACTCGCTTTGCTGATTTGGGGGTATCTGCATACCATAAGCATAACCTCAATTCTGACGCGGGTTTAGGTCGCTTTATCGCTGCTGTTGAATGCGGGGAAATCGCCACACCTTGCACACTGTTGGTTGAAGACTTCGACCGCATGAGTCGTGCCGATGTAGACACAGCCCTATCTCAATTGATTAACCTGACAAATCATCAGGTGAAGATAGTCACGCTGTTTGATGGTCGCACCTATCAGAAAGGCATGGGCGTAACTGAATACATTACAGCAATCGTTGCAATGCAACGTGCCTACGAAGAAAGCGACACCAAATCAAAGCGACTTAAATCAAAATGGTTAGCCCGTCGCGTTAATCCAGAAGAACACAAGAAATCAAAGAACTGCCCATTCTGGCTTGAACCATCAGAAGATAAACAAAGCTACGTGCTCAATGACAGCGCAGAAATAGTCGCCCGTATGTTTGACTATTCAGTTGACGGTTTCGGCTCACTTCGCATTGCTAAAATCTTGAATGGTGAAGGTATCAAAAGCCCGAAAGGTAGTGATTGGAGTTGTTCCACTATCTCCAAAGTTCTATCAAGTCGCGCAGTGATTGGAGAGTATCAGCACCACACCCGAGAAGGGCGCAAATCAACGCCTGTTGGTGAACCTGTCCCTAACTACTTTCCCGCTGCCATAAGTGAAGACACGTTCTATTTGTCCCAATCACGCCGAAAGGGTCGCCACCGCTCACAACAACACGGCACAACAAGAACGCACTTGAACGTACTTCGAAAGATTGGCACTTGTTTAGAGTGTGGCTCACATCTAACCCTTGTTTCACACGATGGCCTGAACTATCTGAAATGCACCGCTTCAACCAATGGCACGTGCAAGCAAGGCAAGTTTAATCTGTTTTATCTTCGTGATTGGTTAAAGGAACAATTCGTTAGCCCAATGTTCCATTCTGTTTGGTCTAAACAAGTGAAGAAGACAAGAGACAACAGCAAGCAAATAGCCACGCTGGAAGGTCGTCAGTCTTCAATGGTCGCTGACCTAGAAAGAATGCTTGAAGCCTTTGGAGCGCTTTCTAGCCCCCTTATCGTGGACAAAATAGCCCAACGAACAGAACAGATTGCATCGCTAGAAACTGAGATTGAAGAATTGAAGGAGAAGGACGCGGAGAACGGCTCAATTCATTTGTCATTACGCAACACTAATAAGCTGGTTAATAAGGCTTTTAAATCTGGCAATGAACCAGAACAATTAGCGGCAAGAATGGAACTTCGACGCCTTCTAACTGGCTTCGATTCATTCCGTGTAATAGTCAACGCTGATTTAGTTGTGTGCTTTGAGGTTGTCGCGGGGGATAAGACGTTTGTTTTCCATTCCCGCCCATCTGTTTATCGTCGTCCATCTATTGACCTCCCTGTCTGGAAACTGACATTTATTTAGATAAACATCAGGAAAACAAGGCGATAGCGCCAATGATGCCCCCGAAAGGGGGTTTCTTTTATGTGAAATGCGCTATCAGATAATTCCTCAACAACAATTTGTGACAGTATCACTTCTCCAGCGTACCAACAGTGCTAATTCTAGTCGGTCGGTGAATTCGTCGGGCGCTTTCCTCACAATCCAAAGTTGGTTTCTCAATTGGTCATTAATGACCGAAAGTCCAGCACGTAAAAATGACGTAGTGCTCTGCAAATCCGCATAGTGCCCGTGACCTCAAACCGCAATAATCCGGCTGAAACACCCAATTAGGTGTTTGAAAGTCCCAATTAGGTTTTTGACAATGCAAATTTGCATTCTCAAACGGTAAAAACGCCGTTTCAGAAAGGCACAAAAAAGGGGCTAATCAGCCCCCGAACAGGGCTTTCAGCCCTCAATTGCTCAAACTACAAAGCCTCACTACCTAACGTGCTCCAAGCAACTGTGAAGCCTTTAGCAGTTTGTTTATGCTCACCATAAAAGGCTGTTGAAATAGAAACATAGCTACTTTTCTTGAATGAATCCGCAATGAAATCTGAACCTCGTTTGCTTTCTGCACTTGCGTAGGTGTAATTGTGCTTATCGTAGCTAATGCAAAGAACAGACATTCTCACGTTTTGACCATTGAACCGCCAAACCTGCTCTTTGAGCGTGTTCTCTCTTGTGCATTTTTCAGGTTGGTGAAACATAAAGTCAATTCTTGGGTATTCGTTCAACGCATTGATAGATGAAAACACCGATGTATCACCCACGTTGTAACGAATCGAACCATCAGACCAATCATCAGCATTTGCACTGAAAGAAAGTGAAGCAAGGATAAGTGAAGCAATTAGTTTAGTTTTCATTGGTTTAGCCTGAATTAGCAATAATCATCATAAAGTGATGGCCGACACCCCGCCGACCAATACCCAGAAAAAACGCTAAACAATTGATTAACATTCACTTTCTGGGCTTTTAGGTTTTATCTTTTCTTGATTTCGTTGTTATAAATTTCGTGTGGTAGTAGATACCACTTGCCACGCTTATTCAATAACCTGTAATTCCTTCCAACATTCAAGCACTTATGCTTATGTTGCTTGGTTAATCTGGCTCTAATGATGCCATTCAAGTGACTATGAAGCGTAGTTTCAGCGCATTCAATTACATAGATAGGCGTTCCTTTTCTAACTCTCACGTTTACAGCCCCACACAATAAGCAGGACAGCACCAAGAATCATAGCTAACCATGCACCGCCAATCATAGCGGCAAGCCCATAGCAGACCATAGAGCACGTATTGCAAGCCCTACAGGGGCAATGATAGATACACCTTTAAACGTGGCTTGTTCTAATTCGTTAGAGATAGTGATTAGTTTCATAGTTTGGCGACCATAGATAAGTAAGGGCGCTGATTATAGGCAAGGTGTCTACTTGCCACAACTACATAATGTGTGGCAAATGGTTTGTATGTAGTTATGTAAAACCGTATACCCCTGATTAACAAAGGGGTTATCTCCTACTAAGTTAGTCAGGTATACGTGATTCCTTGTGAAATCTGAGAAGTGATGCGGGGGATTGGTATCAAGATTTAAATGTACGTTGCTCGTTATTTAACCCAGTGCGCATTAACTACAATATGTTAAATGCGCATTTGCTAATATACGAAACGTGTTTCGTTAGAAATCAATAACTTATGGTTATCGGTGCATTTACCCATAATTATTGGGCGTTATTATGGCGACACTCAAAACGGATAATTGGCTATAACGAACATGAACAAAATGGGGAATTACAAGGGATTAACAGTTGCAACAGGTGTGCAACAGAGGGAATGACGCGGGGTGATTGGGGGTGATGTGGTTGATTAGTAGGCAGTGAATGCACGATTGCACCCACTTAATGGGAGTAGATAGGTTGTCAACTAAAAGAACATAAAGCTTTGGTAATCAAGGGGTTAGCGATTTATCAGCGCTATACCGTAGCGTAAACCTTTTACAATTCATTTACCTACGGTCATCACCCCATAACGAAAATTTAAAAATTAGAAAGTTAGGCGTATTGGTAAATCTCGCCCGTCTCTTTCCATTCCTCGTGCATTGGCTCTAAGTAATCAATTACAGCGTCATGTAAAAACTCTGACCTTTCAGCGTCAAAAGGCCAACCGCCTTTTTTCAGTCTTTCAAAAACCAACTCTCGAAAGTCTTTATAAACAAAATGGTCAGGGTAAAAGTGAAATCGTTGGGGGCAATGGCGGAGGTGATAATCAACGGCTTGTTCAAAAGTTTGATACCTAATCATTCTGTCTCCTTCCACTCTTTCCATTTTTCCATTGTGTGGTCATGGACAACCCCACTTAGGTACTTAGAGCGGTCTCTATCAAAAAACCATCCAGCCCCGCGAAGCTTCATATATACAGCTTCTTTAAAATCCACATAATTCACGCCGTTTTTGTTAAAGGTGTAATCTTGTGGTGTGTTTTCAACGTGATACTTAACAGCATCCTCAAAGGTTTGTGATTCCATTATTGTAATCCTTTTTATAGAAATTTTTCTACGATGAAGAAACCTTCACCTGATTTTTTATCTTTGAAATTCAATCGTTTAAGTAGAAAGTTTCTAACATTTGAATTGCAATAGATGCCTACCTTTTCAATACTTGTTTTCTTCACGTAAGCAAGTGCAGTTGAATAAAGGTCTTTTGATTTGTCTCTGAATTCAGGCCAAACATAACCATGTAAAATGGCATAAGTCATAGACTCGGGAACTACTTGCAGCCATGCCGCTTTTTGTCCATCGATTTCGATAACAATGTGTGTGCCTCTATCAAGGGATGCGGAAAGAATAGAAAAGTGCTCATCGTTTTTAACGCCTTGTTTAATTAGGAAATCGGCGTTCTTCATCAATGAGTTAGCGATTAGTTCCGCCGATGTTGTTGTAATTTTCATAATGAATTGCTCCAAAATAGAAGGGGGTGATTAACCCCCAACAATGGGGATTATTCATCAGTGTTTTGTGGGAAGCCTTGAGCGATAGCGCCACCATAAGAAGCGGGAACATAAGTGATAATGTCTTGCTCTGGTGTTGCACCAAACTTAATAACCATTCGTTGTTTAACGTCCGGTTTGAATGGATGCGGGGCACGGTCAATAACAACAGAGTCATAACCTTGTTTAATCAAGTCGTCTCTGTTGAAATCTGGCAATGAACCATCACCGCTTGCCCTTAGATGAACAGGCTTTTTGACTTGTAGACCTTCAACGGGTTGAGCGTTTGCACCCTCTGTTCCACTTGTTTTGGTCTGTCGTTTGCCGTCCTGCCATTTCGAACTGTGCTTGCTGTAAAACGTGGTGTCGCCCGTTGTAGGGTCAGTTCCATAGTCATACATGGTTTTTGCCATTGGTTGCGGCTGTCGCAGTTGAACGGATTCACCAGAATCTAAAAACAAGGTGTCGTGTCCCTTGTTTCTCAAATCATCGAAGTAGCGTTCTTGTTCGAATGGATCAGTGGGGATAGAAGACGATTTATCATAAGCGGGTCGTGTCGATTGGCCTGTGATTTCGTGTTGTCCTTCGTCCCAGATAAAGCGGTCTTTCTGCGGATTGGCTACATCAGAGAAACCAGAATAAGCAATTGGCTCTGGTGCAGCTTGTGCCGTGTATGGGTTCTTATCTGGAATGGTTGGCTGTGTTGGTGCGTCAAAGTCCCACGGTTGCGCCTGTGTGCGTCGTCCTGCGACCTTTGCGGATAGTTCGCCTTGTTGCCTTGATAGCATTCGACGTGAACCCATCTTCGCAGCACGTGCGCTTGTACCGACAAGAACAGGGACGGCGAAACTTGTCATAAAGCCAGTAGTTAGGGACATGCCATACCTGACAGCATCCATTGGATTGAGTCCGGTACTTTCCTTTTTCCCTTTCTTCATCAGCTTGGAGACGTTTTTAAACGTACTAACTAATCTATCCGTTTCGTCTGCAATGTCGTTAAACCCTGCCTTTCGAAGTGATTTGGTATCAAGGGATTTAATCAGTGATTTAGCGTGTGATTGGTCTAAGTCTCGAAGCGCTGTTGCAATGTCATCAATCTTTCTACTGTTGGCCTTCACTAACTCATTGTCTGCATGAGTGACCGACTGTTTGAATAGATTAGCTTGTGATTGAACGGTCGCCTTAAACTGTCCCTCTGTGATGCCTTCAACTTTACGTGATACACCGCCAACCAAATCAAGAACGCTTTCACCGCCTGCGCTTTTCATAAATGAAGCAACGTTATCAACCTTTGTTGGTGTGATACCAAGCTCACGTAGCACCGCTGAATCTCCGAACAAGTCGCCTAATTCTTTGGTGGAAACTGCTCTACCGCTGCGGTTTAGCTCTTGACCGACTTTCAGCGTGTCAGATAGCTGTTTCATTTGCCTAACACTGATTGAAGTAGTGGCGGGGATTTCTACGCCATCAGAATCAAATCGCTTCATTGGGGTTAGTTGAGTGTTCAAAAGGTTTTCATAACCTTCAACATCACCAACCGCTTTCAGTTCATCCAGCTTTGAACCAAACGTTGATTCCATTTGATTCGCATAGTGTGCGAGTGCGTCTGGTGTTTCCTTGAAGAATTTACCCGCAATGGTTGCGCCACCTTCACCGATAACACCACCGAGCGAACCTATAACACCTTCTTTGAAAAATTCAGGGTCTAAATAGCCGTCTTCGTATTCTTCTGCACTTGCTGCACTGATACCGCCTCGCATTGCTTCAACGCCTGCTCTAGCAGCAAACGTCGCGTCTTTGCCTGCTTTGATGAAACGAGAAGGGGCAACATAAGCGGGAATTGAACGAGCAATACCCGCTGTAATACCTGCCGCTAAATTGTCTTCTTCAAAGGCTTTACGCTCTAAAGCTCGTTCATGCTCGAAGCGTCGTTCATCCTCAAAGAAAGGCAAATCAATGTCATCGATGAATGAATTTATACCGTCTTTCATTGGACCAGGAAGGGCGTTAATCAAATTTTGAGGTATGTTTTTTGCACCTTCAATCAAGTTTTCTTGTGCGATTCCGAACATTCCCTGATTGGCTGGATTGTCCAAAACAGACAGTAATTCGCTAGACGGCTGAAACAAGGTGTCTTCTGTGATGCCGTATTTCGTGTTTAGTTCTTGTTCCTGAACTTGCGCTACCTGATTAGACATAAGCCCCTCAAGTTCTCGAACAGCGTTCAAGTCACCCGCTTGGAGTGCGATTTCTCTAGCTTGTGCGAACTCGTTCTGTGTGTAACCGTCAGTTCCTTGAACTTTCTGTGTTGCTTGCAGTTTGCGAAGTTCTTTCACGGCTGCAAGGTCATCACTGTCTAGGGCTAAATCAATCGCTTGGTTGATTTCATCATCTGAATAATCACCCATACTTAACCCCCGCGAACTTGCTGGAGGTACTGAAGGGAAATAGTCGGTTTAACGACGTTCTCTTGTCGCATAACACCAACGCTATTCGTCGTTGTTCCTGCTGGGAGTGTTGCGCTTGAACCTGTTCTGACACGTTCCGCTTCAAGTAGTTTGTTTAATTCTGCTGGTGTTGGCTCTCGGTTGTTGGACAAAGCAAAATCGTTAATCTGTTTCATTGTCTGCAAACTGGAATTAACTTCTTGCATGTATTGCCTAACATGCTCCTCTGATAAACCTTTTCTAACTGAACCCGTTTCAGTATCAATCAAACTGTTGATTGCACCTGAAAGCCTGCCGCCTTCTGAGTTGGACAGTGCGCCCATACCTTTCATTTTATCAATCTGCTGTAAGAACTGATTTGAAATCAACCTATTGAACTTGCCAACCGCTGTTTTAGTGCTTTCGGCTAATTCAGGTTTTTCAATGGCGTGTTCCCATCCTGAAATTGCTTTAATGTCTGCGTCATTGATACCTACCGCTGCATTAAACATGTTGTGGTAAGTGTTCAGAGAGTTGTTTAAGCCTGTGTTGAATTCCTTCTCTGTTTCGGCTGTTGCCTTATCAGTGGCGATTTGCTCCGCCGTCTTTCCAACTGCTTCAAACTCTTGGATAGTTGCGCCGTCTTCTGAATTAATCAGGAAACTCGAACCATCGTTATTGGTGATTAGTTGAGTTTTAATCTCTGCCTTTGTTGGGGGTTTATCAAAGGTTTGGATTTGTTGGCCTGTCATTGTGTTGATAAGTGCCGCTGAACCATCAGGTAAACTAACGTATTGCGTTTTCAGGGGTTCTTTCTTCTTCAATACGTTGCTATCACCTTTGAGCACGAAATCTTGAACTGATTCCCACGTGTTACCCTCTTGTAGATACTGTTCACGCATTTGATTGCGCTCGTATTTGCCTGCTAAATCTTCTTCAACTTGATACATCGACTTATACGCTGAACCAAGATTTCCAGTTTCTAACAGTGAAGTGTAGAAAGCACGTCGCTCACTTTGGCGACTACGGAATGACGCGGGGTCATCCACTTGAACCCATTCACGGCTGTTTGTTCTTGTTTGTGTTGTAGTGCCTTCACTCGTTGCCGTTGCGCCTGCTGGCGCTGTCGCTGTCTCTGTTGCAACTGGTTGCCCTGCTGCGACTGCTGCGCCTTGCTGTGAGGCTGTCTGAGCGTCTGCAAGCGGGGTTTCAGTGGTGTTTGTTTTGTCCATCATTCGCCGTACTCCTTAAACTCTGAACCTTCCATTTCAGAAAGCATCGCTGATAACATTTCCATTGCCTTTGGTTGGTCAATTGGGTTGTTAGGGTCAGCTACCATTCCGCGTAATTGGCTTACTGCGTTGTGCATGGTTTCACGGTCTTTTGACAAGATAGGGTCTGTGTCTGCCGTCCTTGCAAACGAAAGCATTTTCTCTCGTTGGTCTTCTTTCACTGCATGGTCATACTCACCATTTGGGGCAAACAATTCTTCTTCTTCTGTCGGTGCATTGCCTGCTTGTTGTGGCTGTTCGAATGGGTCTGGTTCTTGTTTAGTTGCCATTCTTTCAAGGCCGTAGCGTTGGCGGTACATCGCTAAAGTTTCTTCAACGTTCATAATTTAAAATCTCCAATGAAAAGAGGGGGATAACCCCCAACTTTTTAATCTCTGCTGCGTCTTGCAAAGGCTGAAATGTAAGAAGAAGGCGAATTCTCCGCGAAACCCCGAGTTAAATAGCCTGTTGCGTCAAAGTCGTTTCTTGCTCCGCCACCATAAGAACCCATTGAGGCCGACGCCGTGGGCTGACTTGTTTGTGATGCTGGCATGTTGATAAGGCTTTCTGCTGCCATTGCACCGAGTGATTCACCCCAAGTGTTCTGGTACATGCCATTTTCACCAACACCACGAACGGCACTTGATACGCCTTTCCATGCTTCACCGCCAAATTCACCAATACCATTAGCAAGTTCAAGTGCTGCATTTTCATAAGAGTAAGAAGGCATTAGATTCTTGCCTGCATCGACAACTTGCGCACCGATGACAGAAGGGTCAGCAAGGCCAACCGCTGCCGCTTCTTTGCTTGCTGCAATTGCCTCTGGTGATCCTGCAATCACTGAACCCTCTGTGAAGCCGTTCATTACTGCACCCGCTGCGGTATCAAGGCCGATAGCACTTGCACCCGCACCAATCGCACCACCTACGGTACTTGCACCGGACGCAATAGCGCCACCCGCTGCACTTGCACCACTTGCAATGGCTGAACCTGCGCTTGAAAGCGCTGTTAATAGAGCACCCATTTTAACCTCCAACGCCTTTAGCGAATTGAACCAAATGCCATAGCGGAGAACCCTCGGGAACAATGTTTGATAGGCCATTAGCACCACCTACACTTGAACCACCGAGCATTCCACTAATTGGGGGATTGGTTGTTGTAGAAGACTTATCACCAAGCAAGGTTGAAGCAGAAGACATTGTGTTTTCTGGCATCCTTCCAGCGTCAGCAACTCGCTTTATTGCTTCTTCATCAATGAGAGAACTTGTACTTGAATTTTGTAGTAATGCGCCCATTAGCTAAACCACCCCATAAAGCCCTGATTCGTGTTATTGGTATTTTGGTTTCCTGTTTGTGTGCCACCCGCAACACCGCTTGCTGAATTGGCAAGACCTAACAAGAATTCCATTTTACCCGCCGCCGTCTGCCCGTATTTATCCTTCCATTCAGCGAGAACCTTTTGTTTTTCATCGTCTTGCATAATGCTCGAACCTGTGAAGGAATCTTTTGCGATGCCTTGCAGTTGGTTTGCTGCATTAGTCATAATGTTTTGTTCGTTCTGCATGAACTGTTGATTCTGTTGGGCTTGAATGGCTGCAAGGTTTGTTTGTGCATCTGAGGCCGCAATACCTTGAGCTAGACTTTGACGACTACCACCGGACGTTCCCGCTTGTGTCGCTCCGCCCTGAATGTTCAGGAATGATTTATCAAGGGCTTTTGCTGACTGTGCCGCCGATGCTGTATTCAAATCTTGCAAGCCTTGATAGCGGTCTGCCTGTCCAGCACCGCCCAACACTGAGGCGTAATACTGACCAGTTGCGCCACCTGAACCCATTTGATTAATTGCATCCAACTGACCTTGATTTAGGCCAACGTGAGACGGCGATGTTGGGACACCGCCATTGATAATTGATTGGATTGTATCGTTGTACTGTCCCGCCATTTCTGGTGTCCATGCACCGGATTGCCAACCGCTATTACCTGTTGATGTTGATGCTTTATCACCACCAACCAAACTTTCTACTAAACCGCCCATTTCTTAATCCTCCAAGAAATCAAAGACATCTGACATTTCATAATCACCCGCATGACCGCGTTTAAATGCTTCTACCGCGTCAGTCTGTCGTGGTGTGGTCGTTCGCTTTGCTGGCGTTGGTGTGGCTCGTTGTCTAACCACTGGTTTTTTCAGGGTATCAACAGCCTTTTTGATTGAGCGGTCATACTTCATTGCTTTAATTGCAATTTCAGCGAATTCAGGCGTTAGCACTCTGGCAACGTCTTGCAAGTTCATGCCAGATTTAACGATGTATTGGCCTACATCCTCTTTGATTTCAGACCAATCAGAATGGGAACGAGAAAGGCGACTATCAACAAGGTGATAACGGCTTTCGATTTCCTTTGCTCGGTTAGCTTCAACCATGCGTGAATACTGATTAACTTCACCCTCAATCACGTTCTTTCGTGCCTGCGCATTATTGAGTTGTTGGTATAGCCTGCCGCGATCTGCGTCAGTGAGATAAGGGTCAGCTAACTTTCGTTGTACTACGCTGATTTGTCGGTCGGCTTCTGTCTGCACACCAACCAAGCGTTCTTTCAGGAACTGCTCGTTAGCTTCAAGGTCTCTACCGAGATTAACCATGTGTGAGTAAGCACCGTCTAATTCTTCACTGCGCTGGACAATAGATTGAACTTGTTTCTTTGATAGTTCCTTGCCGCCAATGGAAAGCGTCAGGTTTTCCGGCAATTCGTCGAAGCTACGCGAAAAGTTTTCCATAGCCTCCGCCTGTTCCTCTAACATTTCATCCTGCGCAACGTCTGCACGCTCTAAAATGTCTTTGTCGTAGTCGTCTTGGTTTGTTTCTTCTTCGTACTCAACAGGGAAATCAGCATCATCGTTGAACGTTAGTGATTGGCCTTGCTTGCCTGCATCAGCCTTGCTTTCCTCCGCCCACATTGAAACGAAGTCGCGTTCATCTTGTGGCATTGGGTCATTTACATAAATGTCTTGTTCGTTCATTCGGTTACACTCCCTGTCAGATTCATTTCTAACTTATCTAAGTATTTGTATTCAGTGCGCAATTCTGTGTATTGCTTCGCGTCGATTAGAAAAGAACGTTCTTTCATTTCACGGCGTAAAGTCTCGAAAATTGCTGGTAGGTATTGCGCTACAATCGGCAATGCAATTGCGTAATGTTGAGCTAATTGCTCATCACTCATTGTTGAAAAATCCATGTGTTAGCCTCCAATCAAGACGGGGCGGTCTTGCATTGCTTCAAGTTCTAGTTCAGCCCTACCCATAACAGCGTCGTTTTCAATCTTCGCTAACTTGCCGCCTGTGTCTTTGGCTTTTAGTTCAAGGGCTTGGAATTCACGAAGTGATTTTTCTTCTTCACGTTGGCGATTACTCGCACCGTCTAAAATCATTTCGCTTGTTCTAACTTCTTCTTTTGCTGTTGTGATTAGCAGTTGTTTAGCCTGCGCTTGCGCAAGTTCCAACTGTGCTGTTAGTGCTGCCAGTTCAAGCGCTTTCTTTTGTTCGATGATTGCTAAATCTTCTTCGCTTGGGGGTTGTTCAGGTGGAAGGAAACGGGCGATTTGGTCGGCTGTGATGTGAGTTGCTTTGAGCATTTCCTCAATTACAGCCCTTGCATTGACAAGCTGTTGCTGTTGCGCTGCGACTGCAACTTGAACCGCTTCACTCAATACAGCGACCATCACACCCGCGTCACCTTGGGTTAGAACGTCAATTGAGAAGTCAGCAACACGTGGCAAATCTGCCGTATTGAAAGTTGAACCATCGTCTAACAGTAGGTCTTCGCTTTCTTCTCGAAGCATTCTGTATAAGCCCTCAAACATTGGTTTAACCAAAGTTCGAGCAAATGAACCCGCAATACGCTTATCTTTAATCTCTTGATTTCCAAGCAATAAAGAAACAGTGTGAGAATTCACGTTGTTCATTGAACTTGTTTCTAATTGGTTGCTTGCTTGCGTTCCAACGCTTCTGTCTCGACTACCGCCAACACTTGCAAGAACGCTATTAAAATCGGGGGCGACTGCATAAAGCGTTTCTGGTTGAACCGCTCCAATACTTGAAACTTGAACAATACCGCCTGCTCTATAATCGACTAATGAACGGGGGTCGTATTCGCCTTTGATAGCGTGAAAACGGGGATGAACACGCTTCAAATTGTCGTCCATCTGCAAGCGCACTGTGTGAGTGATTGCATCTTGGTAGACCTTGCAAATGTCGTGCATTGATTGGCCTAGAAACGAACCTGAAATCGTAATAGCTCTACCGTGAGCGAAAGGAATAACAGGACATTCATAAACTTCTAAAATGTCTTTATCAGTTGCAAAAACTCGGTATAGCGCTGTCTTGCCAGTTGGAATAGATGAATAGATGAAGTGTTCAAATAGATGAACTCTCTTTTCCATTGGGTCTAGGGATTCAGCGATTGATAAACCGTCGCTATGTAGCAGGCCATCTATCATCATTGTTCGTTTGTTCAGTGGAGCGTTAATCTCCGCCGCGTCTGCTGATTCAAGCAGCTTTGAACTGAAACCCATCTCTAATAGTTGGCCTATTGGGTATTCCTGACGATGACAAACATAACGAGCATCACTGATTTCAGTAGCGAACCTATCAACAAACATTTCATTCAAATTCACGTGTGAAATCTGAGGTTTACGTGTGATTTTCAGTAAATCCAATTTCCCTTTAACGTGCATTTCTGGAAGCGTGATTTCTTCGCCTGTTTGTGGGTTGATGGTCTCAACCTTCACCGTTTTGGTTTCAAGCGTTGATACGTCGGTATCTGGGAACATTTCGAGAATTGGCGATAAGCCTTGCGCTGGAATCCAATCATCAAGCGTTATACATTCTTCGTCTGTTTCTTCTTCAACAAACCATTTAACGAAAGCACCACCGCTCACCAATGCCTCTAAAAACGCATGACTTAGAACTTCATAGCCGTTGTTTTCACGTAGATAGATTTCATTGATTCGACGATTAACAGCGTCAGCGATTAGGGACGTTGGCAACGGCTGACCGTTTCCAGCTATAAGGGGGCGTGTAGGTCGATAGATAACAGCCTGATTCTCATTCGCTGTAAAGATTCCCATCTGTTGTGGGAGCAATCTATCAATGCAATCACGTAGAACGGGTTCTACATAGTTAGAGCCATTCTTTACCACTACGGCGGGGGCTTTGCCTTGGAAGTAATCCCACGCTTCACCGTATCTTTCAGCCTGTTCAGATTGGAAAGACTCCGCGTCAGCGTAGGCGTGTTTAATCTGTGCAAAGAAACTCTCTTTCTTCACTGCTTTTAGTTTAATCATTGTGCTTAAAATCCTTTTAATACACGTCATAACCGGAATCTGAGGTGGTGAAACCATCGTTCCAATCATCAAAATCGATTCGTGTTTGTGCCGCTGGGATGCCGTATCGGTCGATAGTGAGAAGGGCATAGCGTGAGGCGTCTATCGTGTCGTCGTGAGTAGATGCGCTGATAGTTTTGCCGCCGCGTTGTTTCCAGAAGAATGAGCGCTTTTGTCTGCGCCAGTGCATACAATCTGCCGCTACTTTTATGAAACCCGATTTCAGGCCGTAGGCCATCCAATGCAAGCCGCCTTCGCGTCCTTGGTTCTTTTCCTGACAGTTGGTTATTTTGTTTTGAATGAATTGGGGGTTGTTGAAAACACGCCTAATAACGTTGCAGTTAAGCCCACGCAATAACCTTGCCTTGGTTTCCATTCCGCCGCCTTCGACGGCTGTGTTGGCGTCGTGGGGCACGATTACGGGGATTCTCGGGTATTGGCTCGTCTTGATTGCGTTAGCGATTGCATCAACCGACTTATCAACGTTTAAAAAGAACTCTTTGAAGATGAAATACGTTTCTGTTTCGGGGTCTTTGGTAATGAACATCACAACAGAAGGGTCAACCGACTTTCCAAAATCTACGCCTGCAATTACAGGCCAATGCTCTTGGGGTTCGAAATCAGGAACAGAGATAAAATCATCATCAACAGGGAAAATTGCGCCTGAACCTCTCGACGGTAAACCTTTAGTTCTCATTGGTATTTCCCATTCAGGAATACCCGCCAACAGTTCAGATTTGATTGTTTCAGTGAGGTGTGGTGCGTCGTCCCATCCTGCATGGAAGATAAACAGCCCTTGTTCTTCTTCAAACTTTCGGATTAGCTCGGTATAACCCGCCTCCGGTGTCGCCGTCTGTAAGATACGGCCTTTGGCCTTCGTGCCTGTTCGCGTGAGGCACTGTGCGAAGATTTCTAATGATTTATAATGGTCTTCTTCATCCAACCAAATAAAATCAACTGACTGTCCCATTAAGGACATAACGCCTTGTTGTGTACTTCGAAATTCGAGAGTAGATAGACCGTCCTGAATGCCGTTCGTATAGTGCTTTACTCGAACGGTTTGGATTGTATTACCGTCGCGTTCCAGCGAAGCAAAATCAATAAAATCACGTGGTATAGAACCAGAACCAACATTTGATAAGTCTTTCCCTATTTCAGTTCCTAATACTTCTTTCTGCATTACCGTTCTTGTTGAGTTGGCGGTT
Source organism: Enterovibrio calviensis DSM 14347 (assembly GCF_000621165.1). Classification (GTDB taxonomy): domain Bacteria; phylum Pseudomonadota; class Gammaproteobacteria; order Enterobacterales; family Vibrionaceae; genus Enterovibrio; species Enterovibrio calviensis. The sequence goes on from NZ_JHZA01000019.1 coordinate 90,834, forward strand.
AATCCAATAGCCCAAACTAAAACCGGATAATCGTACTTAATACCATTCCACCATTCGGGGTATTTACCTGTCAGGTGATAAGCGACCTCTAATGAACCCGCATAAGTCTTGCCGATACGGTTAGCCAAACATGCGTACCTTGAACGATGTTTAACGCCTGCACCGAACATGGTTAGCTGGAAGTCATAAGGCTTAAAATTCAGCCACTTATTGAACTTTTGTGATTCTTCAATTTTACCGAGAAGGGACAACAGTTCTTCAAGTTCCATTGATGCAACGTCCATGTTGCCCCCTTATTTATTATTCGGCGGTCAACGTTGCAACGCGGCTTTTAATAAGCTCTAAAAGTTCGGATGCGTTATCAGCGTTAACTTTCATTTCTTCGCTTTTAAGTTCCGCTGCTGCATCAAGAATCATCTTGTCAGCGATTAGTTTCATTGCTAATTGGTTCTTTTTGAATTCGTCAGATTGAAGGCATTCAATTAGCTTTTCACGAAACAAAAGTTGAACTGTTGGTTCTGATACCGTCGCACGAAAGAACGATGTGAAATCTTTCACGCTTTTAGGTGTTTTATTTGGGTGAAGGCGTGAAACATTACCCGCAACACCTGATTTTAAATTACTAATCATTGGTATTACTCCAATTTAGTGAAAAAAAGGGAGCAGCATTTAAGCTGCCCCCGATAGATAAGAAAGAAGACTCTAAAATAACAAGTCGGCACTTGATAAAATAAAATCTTCTTTCTTATTTTGGCGCGGTTATCTGGACTCGAACCAGAAATTGAAACTTAGGAGGTTTCCGTTATGTCCTGTTTAACTATAACCGCGAAAAAAGGCGCTAACGTAGGAGTTCGACGTTAACGCACTTTGCCTAATTGCATGTTTTAGGAGTACGCAATAAAACTTTTAAGGCGATTCTTAGCGCCAGTGTACGCAACACCATGATGGATAGGAGGCTTTTTGATTGGAAGCCATAACCAATTATGCTTATTTGCCGAGAAAACTAATAAACACATTAAAATAAGGCCGTTTTTGATTATGGTAAAAACGGAAACCCAATAAGCGAGGTGTGACTACATAACCCCGCTGATTTATTTGTTTTTAAGTTTTGAATCTTGCGTTTTTCTGTAAATGTATTGCTCGTTCCTGAACAGTTCCGCTAATTCTCTATCTCGTTCTTTATCGCCCTTTGTTGGCGTCTTCTTCTTCATTGGTGAAAACCTCAACATGTGCGCCTAACTCACTGACCGTTGGCCTTAGAACAACACTCCAACCGCGATGTTTTGCCCTACCATTCAACAGCATACGATAAATTTCACGTGTAATTAGGCCGTGTTTTCTAGCGAATTCAGCAATTGGAGAATCAACCGTGTGACTGATTCCGTTGGAGTCTTTAAGTATAAAAAGAGGAAAGGTTTTTTCTTTGAAGAATATGCCGCGAGACTTAAAAGAATTGCCACTTGATAGCATTGCAATAGTTGTGTAAGGGACATTTAGCGATTTAGCGCAAAACTTTAATGAGTTAGTTTTAATTGTTTCACCAAAGCTATTTGAAAATAACCAGTAACCAAAATGAACACGGTCTGAATCGAAGTCGTCTAGTCGAATTGTTTTCATTATATTTAATCTCTCTATTTAATCTCATTCCTTACACTCATACCTATTAGTTTGCAGTCTAATAAGTATGAGAAGTTAGGAAAACAACCCTATACACTGAAAGGGCACACTGTAAAAGATACACTGTTAAGGAATACTGCTAAGGAATAACTCATTAATGAGGATTCACTTTTAATCCTCTAATTCATTAAGAAAGATAGATAAACTAATTAATCTTCATTCCTTATTAATAAATAAGAGGATAATGGGTTAATTAATTACTTTTCCTTTCAATCCTTTCTTATTTAAGGAAAAGGAAAGAGGAAAAGTAAGAAGGATTAAAAAGTATCAGTGTAATAGATACAATTATCCTTAACCCTCCTGAGTCTTTCATCAGAAGAACCCACGCACTACCCAACCCTTGAAATTATCTCCTAATGGTAGCGGTGTTATCCATTCACTGCTTAAAAGGCGTTAAATACAGTGTGGATAGCAGGTTAATTAACCTCGGTGTTTCATCAGATTGTCAGACCTTTTTGAATTAATACATTTATCTAATCCATATACTTTAATACGCTAAAAACGACCAATCCTCACAAAATTATTTAATTATTTAGCATTTATTTAACAGCCCACCAAAGTAGGACAAAAACAATGAGAAACAGAAAAATGAAGAAGCAAAGAATTAACACAAATTGGTTTTATTTAAACAAATCGAAGGAGGCGATTAAGTGATAACACCCATTACCATAAATAAAGAAAGGACAGGTTTAACGATGTATCGAGGGATAGAAAGGCCAACTGTCTATGATTGGGACAGCCATAAATACGCGACAATAAAAACTAATAAAGGCGGCGTTGAATGCTTGGAGGTGAATGTGGGGGGAAACGTCTATGAATTGCCATTGCATCAAGTTATTGAAAGCGGCGGTGTCATTACAGTGGATGAAGAAAAGGGGCTGTAGTAGCCCCTCGTATTATGTCCAGATTGCGCCTGTAAGCGACGCTACACCACTATCTATTGCTCGGTGATACAACCGCCGCACCCCTCAAAATGCGCCAGTGTAGCCCCTATTAGACGTGTGCGATTAGATGACGATTATTCACGTTATCAGCCCAGTTTTCAGACTCAACAAAGAACAAATGAACTTCGTGATTGATGAACGGGCGAATTGCCGCAACATAAGTTTGGTAGAACTCATTCAAGCTATGCTCTGGGGCATGGTCGAACACCTCCGCATCACAATGATATTTCTTGGTTTTCACAAGATAAACAAAAGGTTGCAATTTCACATAACCTTCAACCCATTGATGCAGATTTAGCAGCTTTTCAAGCACTTCTGACGCTTCACTTTGACCGCTTTCGTGATTGCGACCAACCACAATAACGAAATCTTTGATTTCTTCGATTACCTTAATTGGCTCAATCATTCTTCTGTTTCCATAAAGTATTTAATGCAAATCTTAGAGCGCAAGTTTAGCGAAACGGTAACCATCACCGCGTTGAAATCGTCGCTTTCACCTTCAAGCTCAACAGCTTCTTTTTCCAATCCGTACCAATTGCCGCTGTTGCCGTCCCAACCGTCTTCGCAATCTGCGATTTGTGCAGCGATGCGAGTAACTTTCAGCACTTCATCAGCGTCTAACAGTCGGTCAGTGCCAACGGTGATTTCAACAGTGGCGTTAGCGATACCAAAAGGACGCTCAATAGAAAGAATGTTCATTTTGTTTTGGTTTCCATTTTATAGATGAAACAAGGCAAATCGATGAAAGAACTTTCCAGCGTTGAATAAACAACATCGGAAGGAAAGACAACCCGCAAGCGGTCTTCTGTTGCTTTCAATTGAACTTGCATTACAGGTGGGCGCAAAGTGCGGAGGCGTCGCTGAATAGCGTCCTTTGAAGCCCCGCCGATAATGCACACAACATAATCACCTTCGTGTTCCTGTGTCATGCCGTATACAACAGAGTGCTCACCACAAGAAACGGTCGCAGTATGAAACGGCAAACCATTAATTCTTTCGTCTTCCACTGTCTTCTGAATCATCAAAAACGCCATTTCAATCTGTTTCACGTCAATTTTGCGTGAAATCACAACCGAACTTTCATCAACAGTGTATTTAATGCCGTCCTTTATTGTTTCTCCAATTGGAAATTCATCAAAAGGATTAGGCACATAAGTAAGAGACAAAACAACTTTCTTCATTCACTTAAACTCGCTGATTAGTGTGCGGCGGAAATCTTAGTAAGCGTAGCAACTAAACACAAGCACTTTTTACCAATGTCAAATTTATTATGCAGACAAATAATGTAGTGCCCTCAATAACTTACATCGTTTATGGACTGTGATTTACTTCACGTTTTTGGTTTGGTGAAGTGGTTAGGATTAGCGCCCTTTTGTTGGTACGGAATGCCGAAAATGAACAGTAGAGAACGCCTAATTTATAACCTGTCCGAGAAGTCTGGAAAGATTGGCACAATGTTAAAAAAGAAAGGATTATCAGGCATTGGTGACATTCATCATTGGAGATTGTCAATTAGTGGTCTTTCTGTTCATTTGGAAATACACAACCTTGGGTCGCCACAACCAAACATCATCGCGTTGAATTCCTTTGAAAACATTGAAGAATTGAGCGCTTGGATTGATAACGGTCGAAAGTGTCAGCGAGTGATTAACAATACGTTCCTCGAAACGATTGGTTTAAGAGAGGCAAAACGAAAGTACACAAGAAAATCAACGAGTAAGGCGAAGCCCAAACAAAAAGAAGAACCGAAAGCAGAACCAGAAAAGCCAAAGAGAGCACGTCGCACAAAAGCGCAAATGACGGCTGTTAAATCGGAGATTGAAAAGCTAGAAGTAGAAAGAACGGTGTGTTTTAGCCAAATGAGAGACCATGAAATAACACGTGATTGGTTCGAAATTGTGAAGCATACCATTAACACCAAGATTGAATTCTTGAAGAAAGGCGGCTTGGTTGATGAACTGAATAGATTTGATGCAACACCACCGGAAAACGGCAAGGTGTTGAGCTTTCCATCTATGCAGCCAGAACAAAAACCAGATTTGCCAGAAGATGAAGCATTAGCCCTTGTTCTTCAATCGAGATACATCTACTCACAAGCTGACATTTTCAGCCCTAATCAGGTTGTTAGGAATGCGCAAATCAATCAGTTGAAGTCGTGCGTTTCGTATTGTCGTTTTGTGTTTGGTTATCCATCATCGGGAAGGATTAACGAGAAGAAACTGAAAACCAAAGTAAGTAGATTCTCACTCAAATACCACCCAGATAGACAACATGGATGCAGTGAGCGCATGAAGGCCATAAACGCCGCCGCTCAATTGCTACTCTCCAAGCAGAAATAACACTAACGACGAAACACCGCGTCAGGGATAGTTCATTTAATGGCTATCCCTTTTTTGTGATTACGGTTTTACCTTTCCTGTCCTCGCTTACTCCACGCCTCGAACTCACGAAAACAAGTTTCGTTCGCCCTCGTTGGGTTGTCTTTTTGTTTTTCCCTCTTTGAAATACTCTTAAAATCAATTTTAAGGCACTTCTAAGCCACGCTACGCCGTTCTATTTCATCATTTGAATGCTGATTCACCTGTACGCCTGTTAAGGGCACTGTGAGCGATTGAGGCGCAACAAGGCGAAGAAACTTGTTTCTTTGTTTTGGTGTGTCTACCTGCTCTTGGGGGTATTACGTTGCCACACGTTCATGTATGCGTAACAAATTGTACTTCCGACAAACTTAAAGCCGCGTTTCTTCATTGCCTTGCTCATTGCATCAGACTCTGGCGTTGTTGCGGGTACATCCGCCATGGTTTCCCAGTGATTCACAATGGGCTTTCCGCCAACAAACTGCCAAACATAAGCATCAAAACTGCCAAGTTCTTTTTGAATTTCAATGACCAGCTTGGCATTGGTGACTGTGCCATTCACCTTGAGTTTGTTTCTCACAATAGCAGGATTCAAAAGCAATTCAGCAATTTTGCTTTCGTCGTACGCCGCCACCGTTTCGATATCAAAATTATCAAACGCTTCTCGATATCCTTCGCGTTTTTTCAGGATCGTTGTCCAGCTAAGGCCTGCTTGAGCACCTTCCAGTATCAGCATTTCGAACAGTTCGCGATCGTCATGAACTGGAACGCCCCACTCTGTATCGTGGTATTCCTGATCGATCGTGCTGACATTCGCCCAGCTGCAACGTTCCATATTTCGTCCTCTAACTATCTTAAGAATTCATGGTCAACATTGACCCCATTAACCTGAGAGTATACTCAAAAAAGCACTGTATATATAACCATGACTATGTTTTGACCACAACCCAAAAGAGGGCGCAATGCTGAGATTGCGCCCTCTTTTAATATCATTAGGTTAAATGTGTGAACTATACGCAAACAACCTGAAGATGCAGGATTCAGGTTGTGGGTCTATATATTGACCGTCTGATGCGTTTCCAACGATTCCAGTGCAGCCTCGGCTAGTTCAAGTGCTAACTCTCCGTCTACTCCAGTACATCCCGGTTCAGCCTTTCCATCGAGTACATCTACAAAGTGCTGCCATTCCGCAATATATGCCTCTTTGTAGCGCTCTAAGAAAAAGTATTGAGGTTTCGCACTGCTGCAATCGTCTTCTCCCCAATGCTCAACCAAGTGTTCACGAACATTGCCTGCTTTTAGCATGCCTTTGCTTCCATGAAGCTCAATGCGCTGATCGTAACCATAACCAGAGCGTCGACTATTGATAATGTTCGCCATCGCACCAGAAGGGAAATGAAGCACGATAACGGCACTGTCGATATCGCCCTCTTCAGCAATTGCGGGGTCGACCAAACACGAACCGTGTGCGGACACAGACACGGGGTCTTCACCCATGATGTAGCGAGCCATGTCTAAGTCATGAATCGACATATCACGGAAAATACCACCAGACACTCGGACGTATTCTGCAGGTGGCGGTGACGGGTCACGAGAAGTGATCACCAAGGTTTCCGCTTTGCCAATCGCGCCACTTTCAAACAAATCTTTCAACGTACGGAATTGCGGGTCGTAACGGCGATTAAAACCGAGTAAAAACTTTGCGTTTTCTTCGCTAACAACGGCTAGGCACTCTTTCACTCGCGACAAACTTAAATCAATCGGTTTCTCACAAAAAATCGCTTTGCCTGCTTGGGCTGCCAATTCAATCAAATTGGCGTGGGTGTCCGTGGCGGAACAAATACACACGGCATGAATATCCGGATCAGCCAAAGCTTCTTCGGTGGTCATCACATCCGCATGGTATTTTTCTGCCAATTGAGCCGCACCTTCTGTGTAGGGGTCAATCACGGCACGGATTTGCGTGAGGGGGTGTGCATCAATATTAACGGCATGCACCTTACCAATGCGCCCGCAACCAAATAACGCGATATTAAACATAGCCACTCCTTTTGCTTATGCTGAACGCCAATCGATGCGCGATGCCATCGTTGACGTTCATATGTACTTACGCTGTCACCAACATCGAACCATCATTTCGCATGCTTGTTGGCGTACTCTGCTGAATTAATCCAAGCATGATCATCTTCCCAGCTAAACAACCATTGGCGCACAGGGCCGGCCATCACGTTTAGGTAGTAGCTGTCATAACCCGCCATTGTCGCCACGGGGTGATAACCTCTGGGCACTTTCACTACATCGCCGTCATAAACCGCCATGCATTCGTCGAGATCACGTTCATCGGTATAGACACGCTGAATGCAGAAACCTTGAGAAGGGTTGAGTCTGTGATAATAAGTTTCTTCCAAATGCGTTTCTTCAGGCGGTGCATTGCGGTCATGCTTGTGACTCGGGTATGAACTGGTGCAACCTTCGTCAGTGTAGACCTCAACCACCAGCAAACTGTCCGCTTCTTTGTTATCTGGCAAAATGTTGTGTACATAGCGCTGATTGTTTCCTACACCTCTCGCTTCTGCATCAACATGCTCAGGAGTGATTAGGCGTGAAGGAAACGTGCCTTTGCCAGGGGCGCGACACACCGCGAGTTCAAGATCTGTCGTTGCCGTCAAAGACGCAACGTCGCCCGCAGTAACATACAGTGAGAACGGTTTTTTACGCTCAAATGGACCGGCTCTGTCGCCAATTTCACCTAAGGCGTTGCCCGCCAAGACCGCGTCAGCTTTGCCTCCTACAAGCACAATGCAAAGCTCTTCATCTTGGCTGGCGTTGAATGAGAGCGTTTGGCCTTTAGGTACTTGGTAGGCATCAAAACCGACGTACTTCCAACCCGCAGATTCTGGCGTGATGTGTTGATAACGCCCATCCTGATTTGGGGCTTGCCGCTTCGACAGCAGTTCAGACATAACCTCTCCTTGTCGTCGGTCACTATTCCATCATGGATACTATTTCATGTGTCTGCCAATAATAGAACATATTTTTCAATTCTCAACCAAATGAAATTTACGTTTCATTTTATTGAGTATTTGAAATAGACTGAATAACATTCAGTGGATACAAGGAGCAGGGAAATGCAACGTAACGACCAAACGCTGACGACTTCGTTTTATGGAACCTCCGATGTTTCACTCGTGGACTTTAAAGAAAGCTGCGAGCGAAACACGCCAGTGGAAGGCTACCCCCTTGCCAAGGGTGTCGTGTCGAATGTGGTGGTGTATGACGGCGACGATATTCGACAGCATCCCGACAGTGCTCGTGCCTTTCAAGATGAAATGGCAAACGTATTGCTGCATGGCCCCGGCGTATTTGCCGTGAAAAGATTTTTTGCCGACACCGCCGTTATTGATGAGATGAGCCAGGTGTTTGAGGACATTCTGGAGGCCGAGCGCGGTTTTGGCGCAGGAGATCACTTCGGTAAAACAGGACCACAGGCTAACGGCCGGATTTGGAATGTGTTCCAGAAAAGCGCAGACGCCGCCCCATCCACGTTTGTCGATTACTACAAAAACCCGTTGCTGCAACTTGTCTCCGAAGCATGGCTTGGGCCGCACTATCAAGTCACGGCACAAGTGAACATCGTCAGACCCGGTGGTGAAGCGCAGGTTTCTCATCGTGACTACCATTTGGGCTTTCAGCAGCCACAAGAAACTGCGAGATACCCGCTACACATTCAGCAAATGTCTGCGATGCTCACCCTTCAAGGCGCGGTGGCGCATACCGACATGCCGATAGAAAGCGGCCCGACCAAGTTGCTCCCCTATTCGCAACACTACCCACTTGGATACATGGCGTATCACGACCCTTCCTTCCAACGTTACTTCGAGGAAAACTACGTTCAAGTGGCGCTTGAGAAAGGGGATGCGGTGTTTTTCAATCCCGCATTGTTTCATGCTGCCGGTGCAAATAAGACGCAAGATTTCCATCGCTCGGCAAATTTACTGCAAGTTTCCTCGACGTTTGCTAAACCAATGGAAACTGTAAACCTTGCTCATATTAGCCAAATCATTTATCCCTATTTGTTTGACGCGTGGAGACACAGCGCATTGAGCGACGACGAAAAGAGCTCCATCATCACCGCAGCGAGCGATGGATACTCATTTCCCTCCAACTTAGACACGGATCCGCCGATTGGTGGATTAGCCCCAGAATCAATGTCTGCGTTGCTAAAACGCGCATTGGACAGCGGTTGGACAAGCGATGAATATCAAGTTGCAGTGTCGCAGTTACAAACAAAGCAGCAGGCTTAACGGAAAGGATTTCCATTTCATCGCCATCTTTTAGTGCGAAGCACGAAAACCCTTGTCTGGTGGAAATATCGGCGTATTCTGTGCGCGTATTTCCACCACAGAAGACAAACAACGTGTCGAACATCACTACATTCAAGCGTGGCCAAGCCATTCCGCTCATCGAGGGCTACACCATTGCGCTGATCCAGCGCAGCGACCTAAACGATATTATCGACATGCTGGGCGAACCCAATGTCACGCAATATCTCTACTTTGCGCCAGCACCAGAAGACGTTTACCGTGGTTATTTCGGCCCAATCATCGAAGGAACGGTTGAAGCAATCGGTCACGGCGAATGGCCTGAGAGTCCAACTAGCGTGATCCGTGATAGCGAAGGTCGCTTCATGGGTATGGTAGGTTTGCATGCGGTGATGTTCTTACAAGGGAACTACGAACTTGGTTTCCAATTTACTGAGAAAGCTTGGGGCAACGGCCTCGCGAGCAGTGCTAGCGCATTCCTGCTCACTATCGCGTTCGATGTATTTGGCGCGCATAAAGTGGCTGCGGATTGCTACCACTCCAACGTGGGGTCGTACAAAACCTTACTAAAAGTCGGTTTGGTTGAAGAGGGCCGTCAAGCTGCCTACTACAAAACACAAACAGGCTTTGATGATCGCTTGCATTACGGCATCACTAAAGCGCAATACAACGACCTTCCGCGTTAACTCAATACAAAAAAACCCGCGAAACGCGGGTTTTTTTATTAGCAATTTTTCTAGAGATTACTAGCCGTACAGGATGTCTATAGAACCATCGATGATGTCTCGGTCATTCTGCAAGAAGAGTTCTGCATCTGTCCAGACAGTGATAGATTCGCTATCATGGGTGAACACATAAGCATTCATCTCGCCCACTTGTGAGTCCGTCAGACCCATAAAGGCAATTTGTTCAGCGGACAGCGCTTCAACAGTGCCATTTCCGTGTCCTTCATATACCCATCCTTCACCGTCAAGGTTAATGACATCGCAATCACCTTCACCCAAGTAGGCGACAAAGCCGTTCCAGTCGTCAGCATCGTGGTGAGGGTTAGTCTGCATGTCCTCCGATTGTGCTTCAATCGAAAAAGCATTAACGTTGACAATCTGGTGTCCATCACCTGTCGCCACGACAGCCTCAACATCAGTGATTGCTCTATTCTCGCCACGATCAAAACCATAGTACCGACCCGTCAAGTCGATGAAGACATCTCCTTCAACGAGCAACTGGTCAAAACCACTGGCGCCAGTGTAAATGTTTCCATGCTCTTGCAAGAAAGCGAAATCACAGAAGTCGTCTTCGTCAAAGACCATGGTATCGTTGCCTTTGCCCCCGACATAAAGGTCTTGTCCTTGACCACCATCAATAATGACATCGTCTCCATAGCCAGCTTTGAGGTAATCGTTGCCCGCACCACCGTATAGCGAATCATCACCACCACCGCCATAGATAGCATCGTTACCAGCACCGCCGTGGATGACATCATCGCCCTGACCGCCATGGATAACATCGTTACCAGCACCGCCGTTAATGACATCATCGCCATGGCCACCGATGATTTCATCATTACCAAAGTCACCATTAATAACATCGTCGCCATGGCCACCATTGATAACGTCATCATCCATTCCACCGTGAATGGTGTCATTACCATCGCCACCGTCAATGTTATCCACACCTTTGCCACCAGCGATAAAATCATCACCACCGTTGCCGTGAAGCGTGTCATCGCCTTCATTGCCGTGAATCTGATCATTACCAAGGCCACCGGTGATGGCATCATGGCCATAACCACCCCTGATAAGATCGTTACCTAAGTCGCCATTGATGACATCGTCGCCGTCATCGCCTCTGATCACATCATCATCTTTTCCGCCGTGAATGATGTCGTCACCATCACCACCACTAATGACGTCCTCACCTTCTCCGCCAGCGATAAAATCATCACCTTCATTACCGCGAAGCGTGTCATTGCCTTCGTTACCGTGAATCTTGTCGTCACCGTTGCCGCCGTTGATGATGTCATTGTTGCTTTCATCATTATCAGCAAGAGACAATGAAACATTATCAATCAAGGCACCCAGATTTTCGCCGTTTGCCGATGATTCGAAGCGCAGCGCAATGGATTCCACACCGTGGGGTAAAACAAACTCCGCATTAAAATCCAAAAACCCTTCGTTTGACTGCAAAGCGTCAATGGTCATTTCATAGATAACGTTGCCGTCTTGGTCGAACACCTTCACAGTGAATGGGCTGTTTTCTAGCTCGCCAGTTTGGGTGCGAAATCCGTAGTTGAAGCTCAGCGCCATCGTCGCATCACCTGCAGTAGTGAGATCAGCGGTTGCGACCTCCTGCTGAACCCAAAGGTGACCATCAAGATTAAGATCCAACACAGTGTTATCAAGACTGTTCTCTGGCCCACCGGCAATACTGCCTTGTTGAACAGTGATCGGATGATGCCCCGGCGTATACCAGCCAAGGAATGCGTGATCAGCGAGGGTTGCACTTGTGTTTTCGCAATCGTTGCCCCAGCCTTCCATATCGCCATTGATGAGAAGGTTACGAGCAGTATCACCATAGATAACATCGTTTCCGTCGCCGCCATTCAGAGTGTCATCACCGTTCCCGCCGTGGATGACATCATCACCAGACTCACCAAAGATGGTGTCATTGCCATTACCGCCATCGATAACATCATTCACGGTGTTTGAAGCAGTTAGCGAGACGTTATCGATCAATGCGCCTGCGCCATCCGCTTTGCCATGGCCAGTGAAACGCAGCACCACACCGGATGTCCCTTCAGGGATCACCACGTCGAAATCAAAATTCTCAAAATGATCATTGCTTTGCGTGTTGTCAAAATACTGTTGGTAGATAACCTTGCCATCTTGGTCAAACACAGTGACCTCAAATGGGCTGGTGTCATCACGGACACCGTGTTTTTTGGTGAAACGGTATTGGTTTGCGTAATCAAACGAGAGTGAAAGTGTTGCATCACCATTTTTTGTTAGGTTGGCGACATCAATATCTTGCTGGATGGATTTATTATTCTTACCGCCATCCAAATCGATTACCGTATTTGAGCTGTCGTTTTGAAGTGCTTTATTTAGTTTCCCATTACCTTGGTGAACTTCGATTGTTCCATTGTTGTGCGTATACCAACCTGAGAAGAAGGTGTCTTTGATATGTGCGTGTGCTTTACCAGCATCATCACCCCAAGATTCCATGTCGCCGTTTACCAAAAGATTCTGGCTTTCATTTTGGTTACCGTA
>NZ_JHZA01000020.1 GCF_000621165.1 Enterovibrio calviensis DSM 14347
AATAGCGGGGCTTTTTATCGTCTGTAGGTTTTGTAAGGACTCTCACGAGCCTTCGGCTTGAGTCCCGGACGTGCGCGTTCCTGGTGGCACACAAGCTTGAACAAGGCGCTCCCGCCGTTTCGCCATGTATTACCTCAGTTGAAAGGCTGGGGTATTTTGCTCTCTGCTCCCCATGAAAATACTGTGTTCTGGAGACGGGTTTCACTGGCCGTACGCATTGAGTCTATCAACTTCACCTGTTAAATGACGTCTCGCTATTCTTGGTGGGCTTTGGAATTGTATGTGGGTTAATGATACTTTCTGAATCTTGGTGTTTGGTCGAATTCGATGCTGATTGATCAGTGCTAGAACTCAAAGAAAAAGGGCCAGAGTGTTACTTGGGCCACTAATTTGCCTCTATTTCCGTGTGCTATGATGGCGAATTGAAAAGTCCGCCTTTGCGGCGTGAGGCTTTGCCTAGCCATTTATGCATATACTGGTGTCAACCCTTCATGTTCCCCATTCCTAACGTGCTAATAATTTGATTTATCCGGATGATACGACTAGAAGTTTATGTATGAATATTTATACATTTAGTGATCGATGTTGATTTATTGCATATTAAACGCTGTAAATATTCATTTGATAGATACGTGTTCTTACTATTAAGAATGAATTTTTATACCATCTCGGTATTATACATCCCGAATTTATTGGCTTGGAGGGTCATTGAATGAATGATTTGTCTGCGTTAGTTCAAATGACATTGTTGTGTACAGCAGTCGCTACGGCAGTCGCTGGCCCAGCATTGATTGGCTTGCTGGTTTTTAATAAGTACAAACAAAATCAAGCCGAAGAACAAGACATTGCGTAATTACTGACCACTTGGCGCTTACATTGGGATTAAACCCTAGCTATTTATCTTATTCTCGTTAAAATAGCGTTCATATAGGGGTGTAGCTCCAATTGGCAGAGCAGCGGATTCCAAATCCGCGTGTTGGGAGTTCGAATCTCTCCACCCCTGCCACATTTAAGGCTCTAGCAGAAATGCTGGAGCCTTTTTCGTTTTGTCCCTTTCCGAAGTGACGTTAGGAACTGCCAGCTCGGTTTAATCTCCGGAATGTCGACTCAGTCCTCTCCAGCCACATTCAAGACTCTAGACTGCGCGTCCCGGCAGAAATGCTGGAGCCTTTTTCGTTTTTGTCCCTTTCCGAAGTGACGTTAGGAACTGCCAGCTCGGTTTAATCTCCGGAATGTCGACTCAGCCCTCTCCTGCCACATTTAAGACTCTAGACTGCGCGTTCCGGCAGAAATGCTGGCGCTTTCGTTTCTGTCGCTTTTTCAGCGAGATCCTTTTCATATCCAGATCCAGCCATCGCACTTAGCTTCTATAGGGCGTATCCTATTCGCACTTTTTTAATGACTAAAAATGGTTGATGCCATGAATCAAGCAGTTTTGCTTTTCTATATTGCCATTGGTGGTGCGACTGGTGCATGTTCCCGTTATCTCATCTCTGAGCTTTGCGCGATTTTATTAGGGCGTGGATTTCCTTACGGAACGTTGACCGTGAATGTTATTGGTTCATTGATAATGGGTGTTTTAGTGGCAGCATTGGAGCAAGAAGCGTTTGGTGCTGGCCCTTGGCGACACCTTATTGGTCTTGGTTTTCTTGGCGCTTTGACAACATTTTCAACATTCTCGATGGACAATGTTTTGCTTCTCCAGCAGGGAGAGTGGTTCAAAATGGGGCTCAACATTGTGTTGAATGTGGTGGTTTGTATTTTTGCTGCTTGGGCTGGTTTTCAGCTTTTTATGCGCAGCTAGTCACAAACTCTGCGGTTGAGATGCTCGATTTGATTCCATATACTGCTAGCTGATACTTGTCGGAGTGCCATTTGGCTGAGACCGCGAAAGCGGGATCCGTTGAACCTGATCAGGCTAATACCTGCGAAGGAAACAAGAGAAGCAAACATCAATGCCATAGGTATATCTATTTTTTGGATAGGTGTATTTTTGAGCAATCAAACTCTTGCAGAGCCAATCCGGCAAGCATTTATTCCCACAATATTTGGAGTAATGCTATGTCGAGTCGTAAACAATCTAGAAATGATGCAAAAACCTTTATCGACAACTTGTCGGTACAGCCTTTCCCTAATTCTCAGAAAATCCATGTAGAAGGCTCACGTCCTGATATTCGCGTTGGTATGCGCGAAATCTCTTTGGCGCCAAGCCTTATCGGTGGAGACAAGAAGAACCCTCAGTTTGAAGATAACGAAGCTGTTCGAGTCTATGATACTTCTGGTGTTTATACCGACCCGAGTTATGACATCGATATCTACTCTGGTTTACCGAAACTTCGCGAGCGCTGGATTGAAGAGCGTTCAGACACGGAGTTGCTCGATAATGTCACGTCAGAGTTTGCCCAAACCCGTTTAGATGATGACACCTTAGATGAGCTGCGCTTTGGCCAATTACCGAGCGTACGTCGTGCCAAAAATGGTCACTGCGTTACACAGCTTCACTATGCGCGCCAAGGAATCATCACGCCTGAGATGGAATACATTGCGATACGCGAGAATATGGGTAACCCGACTTATTCTGATGAACAGTTAAACCGCCAACATCCAGGTCAAAACTTCGGTGCAAACTTACCCAAAGAAATCACGCCAGAGTTTGTTCGTAAAGAAGTCGCGGAAGGTCGCGCGATTATTCCTTCAAATATCAACCACCCAGAGTCAGAACCGATGATCATTGGCCGAAACTTTTTGGTGAAGGTGAATGCTAATATCGGTAACTCCTCGGTGAGCTCTTCTATTGAAGAAGAAACGGAGAAGCTGGTGTGGTCGACGCGTTGGGGCGGCGATACTGTGATGGATCTCTCTACTGGCCGAAATATTCACGAAACTCGCGAGTGGATTTTACGTAATAGCCCAGTGCCTATTGGTACGGTGCCAATGTACCAAGCGTTGGAAAAGGTCAATGGTGTTGCTGAAGATCTGACGTGGGAAGTAATGAGAGACACGCTCATTGAGCAAGCTGAGCAAGGCGTTGATTACTTCACTATCCACGCGGGCGTGCTACTGCGCTATGTTCCTATGACCGCCAAGCGTGTTACTGGCATCGTATCTCGTGGTGGTTCTATCATCGCGAAGTGGTGTCTTGCTCATCATACCGAAAGCTTCCTTTACACACACTTCCGCGAAATCTGCGAAATCTGTGCGCAATATGATGTCGCCCTATCGCTTGGTGATGGGTTGCGCCCAGGCTCGATCGCAGATGCAAATGACGAAGCGCAATTTTCTGAACTTCGCACTTTGGGAGAGCTGACCAAGGTAGCTTGGGAATACGATGTTCAGGTCATGATTGAAGGACCGGGACATGTGCCGATGCACATGATCAAAGAAAACATGGATGAGCAGCTTGAGCATTGCCAT
Source organism: Enterovibrio calviensis DSM 14347 (assembly GCF_000621165.1). GTDB lineage: Bacteria > Pseudomonadota > Gammaproteobacteria > Enterobacterales > Vibrionaceae > Enterovibrio > Enterovibrio calviensis. The sequence goes on from NZ_JHZA01000020.1 coordinate 3,415, forward strand.
GAAGCGCCATTCTACACACTTGGCCCTCTCACCACAGATATCGCTCCGGGTTACGATCACATCACCTCTGGTATAGGTGCCGCCATGATTGGCTGGTTTGGCTGTGCAATGCTTTGCTATGTGACCCCAAAAGAGCACCTTGGTTTGCCTAACAAAGATGACGTTAAAGTGGGTCTTATCACCTACAAGCTATGCGCACATGCTGCAGACTTAGCAAAAGGCCATCCGGGCGCTCAAGTGCGTGACAATGCACTGTCGAAAGCTCGCTTCGAGTTCCGCTGGGAAGATCAGTTTAATCTCGCACTCGACCCAGATACCGCTCGCGCATACCACGATGAAACGCTTCCTCAAGAATCAGGGAAAGTTGCGCATTTTTGTTCCATGTGCGGTCCTAAATTCTGCTCAATGAAGATCAGCCAGGAAGTGAGAGAATATGCAAAGAATCTAGACTTTGATGGCGCGATTGAAGTGAAAATGCTGGACGATCCGCTAGAAGGAATGAAGCAAAAGTCAGCGGAGTTCTTAGCCAAGGGTAGCGAACTTTACCATCAAAAAGCGTAGGAGGAGCGATGAGTACTCCTACCTTGTTGAAGAGTTTATCTTTCGCAAGGATGAATGAGGGCATCGGCCCTCTTTATCCTGTCGTTGATGATATTGCGCTGCTCAAGCGACTATTGGCGTTTGGTGTGCGTACCGTCCAGCTTCGTGTGAAAGATGCAAATCACCCTAACCTAAGCACCATGATTGAAGAGGCTGCGAAGTGCGGTAAGTTGTGCAATGCGCAGGTATTTATCAATGATCATTGGGAAAAAGCACTTGCTGCAGGTGCCTATGGTATTCACCTTGGCCAAGACGACCTTCTTTCTGCGGATCTTGATGCCATCGCTAAAGCTGGGGTAAGGCTTGGTGTGTCAACGCGAACGGCAGATGAGCTGGACGTAGCGATGTCACTGACTCCTAGCTATCTTGCGATCGGACACATCTTTCCAACACCGACTAAGCAAATGCCAACACCGCCTCAAGGTGTGAATCAGTTAAAAGCACATCTACAAACGGTCGGCGGTCGATTTCCGACGGTCGCGATTGGCGGGATAGACCTCTCGGTAGCTTCCGATGTTTGGCGCTCTGGGGTTGATGCCATTGCAGTGGTTCGTGCGGTTACCCAATCGAATGATTTAGCGGCGACACTGCAGGCGTTTGCGGAAGTGCTTACAGAGGATGCGAGAAATGAACGCACTGCCTTTGTCTGATCAAGCGTTTGATCGATATAGCCGTCAAATCATGCTTCCTGATTGGGGGGAGCATGCTCAAAGCCAGCTGACCAATGCCAAGGTGTTGGTGATTGGCTGCGGTGGATTAGGCACGGCTGCAAGCCTTTATCTTGCGGGGGCTGGTATTGGGCAACTTGCGCTGGCTGACGACGATAAAGTGGAGCGCTCAAACCTTCCTCGCCAGATAGCCTATCGGGACACGGATATTGGTGCAGGAAAAGCTAAGGCGCTCGCGACACAATTGATGGCATTCAATCCTCTTGTTACATGTCGAGCCGTTGAACGCCGCTTGTCAGGCAAGGTACTGACACTGGAAGTTTCTCTGGCCGATATTGTGCTCGATTGCAGTGACAACATGGAAACACGTCAAGCCGTCAACCAAGCCTGTGTAGCATCAAAAACGCCGCTTATTGCTGGCGCTGCCATTGGCTGGAGTGGGCAGTTGATGGTGTTTGATTTTGCTGATAATGCGACGCCTTGTTACCACTGCTTGTTCCCTGAAACCAGTGATGCGCCGGCGAGTAATTGCCAGAGTGCTGGGGTTGTCGGGCCGGTGGTAGGAATGATGGGTAATCTTCAAGCGCTTGAAACGTTGAAATACATCACCCAGTCAGAAAAACCGTTAACGCGGTTCTACCAATTTGATGGCAAGTCTTTGTCACTGCGTGCAATGACAATCCCGAGTGAAACTGCATGTTTGGTTTGCCAGCCTCAACATCAGGAGGTCTCTCGTGGAAATTTTGTTGAATGACAATACATACACGATCAAACACGCCTCGCATCTTAAGGCGCTTGTCGCAGAGCTTGAGTTGCCAGAGCAGTCAGTAGCGGTGGCGATTGAGGGTGACATCATCCCTCGTCATCAATGGCAACAGACGCCTTTGGTTGAAGGTATTCAGATTGCAGTGTTTCAGGCGATTGCCGGAGGATAATGATGTTAACTATTGCTGATAAAGTCTTTTCATCGCGTCTTTTTACCGGAACGGGGAAGTTTTCCGGAACCTCTGTCATGGTGAAGAGTATTGAAGAAAGTGGTTCTGAACTCGTCACCATGGCACTGAAGCGTGTTGATATCACCAATCGTGATGACGATATCCTTGCGCCTCTTATTGCGTCTGGTATCCATTTGTTACCCAATACATCGGGAGCCAAAACAGCGAAAGAGGCAGTTTTTGCCGCGCGCCTAGCTCGTGAAGCTCTTGGTACGCATTGGCTCAAGCTTGAAATTCATCCTGATCCAAAATACTTGATGCCCGATCCCATCGAAACGCTAAAAGCTGCGGAGCAATTAGTGCAAGAAGGCTTTGTTGTTTTGCCTTATTGTCATGCTGACCCTGTGCTGTGTAAGCGGTTAGAGGAAGTGGGTTGTGCCGCCGTCATGCCACTAGGTGCGCCGATCGGGAGTAACAAGGGGTTAGTGTCGGGTGAGTTCCTCGATATCATCATTGATCAAGCGCGAGTGCCTGTCGTGGTTGATGCCGGAATAGGGGCGCCGTCTCATGCTGCATTCGCCATGGAAAAAGGGGCGGATGCCGTACTGGTGAATACGGCAATCGCCGCCGCCGCAGATCCGGTTGCCATGGCGCGTGCATTCAAACTCGCTGTAGAAAGTGGGCGAATGGCGTATGAAGCAGGATTGGCTGGCAAGGTGCAGCACGCTGTTGCGTCTAGCCCTTTGACCGCTTTTCTTGATGAACTGGCGTGATGTTCAGGAGGATCTATGAGCTTTTCTGAGCATTGGGAAGCATTAAGCTGGGATGACATTCGACTTTCCATCTACAGCAAAACCGCGAACGATGTCAGTCGGGCGTTGGCGAAGCCAAAACGCGACCTTGAAGACTTTAAAGCGTTGATATCCCCTGCAGCTGAACCCTTTCTCGAGCAAATGGCGCAACAAGCGGCGGCGGTAACACGACGTCGTTTTGGCTATACCGTCAATTTCTATGTGCCCTTGTACCTATCCAATCTATGCGCCAATGCATGCACCTACTGCGGTTTTTCAATGGAAAACCGTATTAAACGCAAAACCTTATCGATGACTGAGGTTGAACGAGAGTGTGATGCGATCAAAGCCATGAACTTCGACAGTATTCTTCTTGTCACGGGTGAGCACCAAACCAAAGTCGGCATGGATTATTTTCGCGAAGCGGTCCCTGCTATTAAGCGGCATTTTAGCTATTTGGCGATGGAAGTTCAGCCGATGGAAGAAAATGAGTATGCCGAGTTACGTGGTATTGGGTTGGATGCGGTGATGGTGTACCAAGAGACGTATAACCGCGCAACGTATGGCGAGCATCATCTTCGTGGGAATAAAACGGACTTTGCCTATCGGCTTGATACGCCAGATAGACTGGCACGAGCGGGTATCGATAAAATCGGCATTGGTGCGTTGATTGGATTGGATGAGTGGCGCACAGACTGTTTCTTCGTCGCCAATCATCTCGATTACTTAGAGCGTACCTATTGGCGTAGTCGTTATTCGATATCGTTTCCGCGTTTGCGTCCGTGCGAGGGGGCTGTCCAACCTAAGTCGGTGATGACAGACCGACAATTGGTGCAGCTCATTTGTGCCTATCGCTTACTCAACCCTGAAGTGGAGCTTTCGTTATCGACTCGAGAATCTCCAGCTTTTCGTGACAAAGTGCTGCCATTGGGTATTACCTCGATGTCAGCGGCATCGAAAACGCAACCGGGAGGGTATGCAGATAATGAACCCGAACTTGAGCAGTTTGCGGTATCTGACGAACGCAGCGCTCAAGAGGTAGCTATCGCAGTCAAACGCGCGGGTTTTGAGGTGGTGTGGAAAGATTGGGAGCAAAGTTATTCTGGCTGATATTCAATGTCACTTTAGACGCGGGATTTGTTGCTCAGATTCGCTTTAAAGGCCGAGGTGGGATCAATGATTTTTATAACGCCGAGCGTTGTGAACAGTTAACCACAAACTAATAGAATGCCCACCTGTATACAGGTGGGCATTTTTTCTTATCGAGACAACGTCGCCGTGGCTTGTTCTAGCCAGTTTAAGTCACTGCCTTCCAAGCTAGGGCTAACGTCAGCCCACACTTTCTGGTGGTAATCGTTCCACCATGCGATCTCGCTGTCAGTCAGCAAAGATACGTCAACCAAACGGCGATCGATGGGAGCGCGAGTGAGTGATTCGAAACCAAGCATGGTCATGTCGCCTTGCGTTGGTACTTCTACGACTAATTCCAAGTTTTCGATGCGAATACCGAATGCATCAGCACGGTAGTAGCCCGGTTCATTCGATAGCACCATGCCAGGCAGTAACGCGACTGTATTTGGCGCTTTAGCGATGCGTTGAGGACCTTCGTGAACACTCAGGAAGTGACCAACACCGTGTCCTGTGCCATGGTCGTAGTCAAATCCATGCGCCCACAGATATTGGCGAGCCAGTGCATCCAATTGGCTGCCTGCTGTTCCTTTTGGGAAACGTGCCGTGGTGAGCGCAATGTGACCTTTCAGAACCAGCGTGAAGGCTTGCTTCACATCGTCGGCACATTCACCGATAGCAATAGTTCGCGTGATGTCTGTGGTGCCATCAGGATATTGACCGCCTGAATCCACCAGATACACGTTGTTGAGTTCTAATTCGCCTGGCTCAGGTTGATTGAGGTGGTTGTAGTGGCACATCGCCGCGTTGCCGCCTGCCGCTGAGATCGTGTCGAAGCTTAGATCGGCCAGCGTCTCATCGAGTTCACGGAACTGATACAGCTTGTCAGACAGTTCGGCTTCGTTAGGGAGGATGTTGGCATTAACTTGCGAATCCAACCAAGCGAGGAAACGACTCACTGCCACGCCATCTCGAACATGGCTGGCTTTCATGCCCGCGATTTCTACTGCGTTCTTAGCCGCTTTTGGCAACATGCACGGATCGGCGGCATGCACGATACACGCGCCATTGTTGGCAAGAACTTCACTCGCCCATGCATTGCTGGTTTGCGGGTCGACCAAGACGGTTTTTCCGTCAAAGCCAGACAAAGATGACGCCAATGCATCAGGCGATTCAATAGTCACGCCTGCGCCGACGTGCGCCGCGAACGACTCTGGTAGGCGACTTGGATCGATAAACAACGTGACATTACCGTTGGCTTCAACGATGGCCGTAGAGAGTAATACAGGAAGACGAGACACATCGCCGCCACGGATGTTCAACAACCAACAAATGCTATCTAGCTGACTAAGCAATGCCGCATCCGCGCCAGTTTGTGTGAGAGCGTGAGCGATGTTTGCACGTTTTTCGGCACTGCTTTGACCGACAATATCATTGCCCATCAAGCGCGCTTGGGTAAGCAAGGGCTCAGGGCGATCATGCCACAGCGTATCAATGGGATTGCTGTCGATGGTGATAAGGTTAATCTTTCCGTCGACCGCTTGCTTCGCGTTGGCTAACCAGTTTGCACTATGAAGACGCGCATCAATGGCGACCTTGCTGCCTTGTGGCAGGTTTGAGAGTAACCATTGCAATGCTGGCTCTTCAATCAAATGACGGTATTCAAAAATGTCACCCGGAACTTGTTTGCGCACCTGAACGGTGTAGCGTCCATCAACAAACATGGCCGCGCTATCGCGAGTGATGACGGCAGCACCTGCCGAGCCTGTGAAACCGGTGGCCCAGTGAAGACGTTCGTTATGGGCAGGAATGTATTCTCCAAGAAATTCGTCTTCATGTGGAATAACTAGCGCATCCAGTGCTTGTTCTTCCAGCCAGCGTCGTAATGCGTCGACACGTTCAGCGTAATTGGCGTGCATTTTTCGTCCTATTTTTATCTGTTCTCATTGATCGTATTGTTCAAAAAGCAATGGGGTGTTTACCTAAACAACCTGAGTCTATGTGTCACCCTAAGCATCTAACCTACTTGTTTTCCTCGGTCGCTGCAATTTCTGTCATATGCCTACAACGCGATATTATTAGCTGCCTAAGCCAACGATGACCAGGGTCTGATTCCTGACTTTGATGCCAAAACAACGTATATGCCATGGGTGGCAATGGCTCGGGTAATGCTGTCACTACGAGATCTAACTGCTTGGCCGCGGCATGGGCAAAGTGAGACGGCGCGGTAAACACCAAATCGGTGTGGGTACATAGACTGGCCGCACTATTGAAGTCAGGAACATACATCGCAATATCTCGCTCAAGTCCACGTTCTGCCAATTTATAGTCAAGTAACCAGCGATCGCTGCCATCACAACGAACTTGTATATGTCGTTGCTTGAGATAGGCGTCCATATTCCAAGGTCTAGACAGCAAGGGGTGGTCTTTACGCACAATCACCTTTTGATGATCTTGATAAAGCTCTTCATACACAATGCCCTTTGGGGGCATCAGGGTGAGCATGGCGTCGGCAGGGTTTAAATCTTTGCCAGTAATGCCAAAATCCACATCTCCTCGCGCCATCGCATCAAACGTGCCAGCGCCCCATGCTTCTGTATCCAGCGTGATCGAAGGGGCGGCGTCCAGTATTTCTCCTAAAAATCGCGGCAGTAAAAGCGGATAGGCACTTTCAACCAATGCGAAGTGAAAACGACGGTCACTGGTCGCAGGGTTGAAGGCGTCAGACAAAGTTAGCCCTTCGATATGACTTAGCAGCGTTTTTAGGCCGGGTTTCAGCGATAGTGCTTTTGCTGTGGGGTGCAAGCCTCTGGATGTGCGATTAAACAGCGGGTCGTTAAATTGCTCTCGTAACTTTGACAGGTTCTTGCTGACCGCCGATTGACTGAGGTTCAGGCGTTGAGCTGCCCGAGTGACATGGCATTCTTCGAGCAAAACATAGAGACAGATCAGTAGATTGAGATCATGCCTGAGCAGTCGGTTTAAATTCATTTGTGATATTCCATAGGGGAATGTTTAATCTGCCAATATGCCATTTTTATTCATATCAAAACAAGACTACACTGCGCGGTAATTTATCAGGAGTCCTTTATGTCCATCCCTTCTTCAAAACCTGATAGTCGCTTGGTCGCTTTGATGGTACTGCTTGTACTGTTTAGCCCACTGGCTATTGATATCTATTTGCCTGCTATGCCAATCATGGCGGCAGAATTTGACGTTGTTCCTACACGAATTCAAGACACCATTTCTTGGTTCATGGTTAGCCTAGGGATGGGGCAGTTGTTAGCAGGCCCATTGGCCGATCGCTTTGGACGTCGTCCCGTCGCCCTAGTTGGTATCAGCATTTATACCGTAAGTTCAGCTATGGCTTGGGTGGCATCCTCGTTGGATGCCTTATTAATCGCCCGATTACTGCAAGGCCTTGGAGCCTGTGCAACCTCGGTTTGTGCATTTGCAGCGGTACGCGATAGCTTTGGTGGTAAACGAAGTGGGCAAATGATCAGCTACCTCAACGGGGCTATTTGTTTCATTCCCGCGCTCGCGCCTTTGTTGGGCAGCTGGCTAACGGCACAATTTGGTTGGCGTTCAAACTTCAGCTTCATGATGGGTTATGCCATCGTTGCTTTGGTATTGGTGTTCACCCTGTTTCGTGAAACACGCCCTGCTGATACGGACTCTAGCGGTGCATTGTTGAGCCCTTCTCGCTACTGGCAAGTATTGAAAGAGCCAGTGTTTATCTTCCATGCTGTGCTTTGCATGTTAGCGATGGCAGTTATCTTGGCTTATGTGACGTCTGCGCCCGTGCGATTGATTAACGGGCTGGGTTTATCCATGTCGCAATTTACGGGTTGGTTTGCCGTGAATGCCGCACTCAATATTTTTGCCTCCATGACAACGCCAAAAGTGATGGATAAAGTGGGTAGCCGTAAAACGCTCAACGCTGGCTTGATGATCTTAGTGTTTGCGGGTGTCGTGATGGGCGTGTTGAGCGGTACGCAAACGGCATGGGCATTCATGGTGCCTGTCTTTATGTCATCGTTTGGCTTTGCTTGGGTGCTTGGGTCTTCAGCGGGCAAAGCGCTAGAGCCTTTTGGTCAACGCGCAGGAACCGCTGCGGCTCTGCTAGGTTTATTCCAAATGAGTGGTGCAGGTGTATTGGTAAGCTTGACGCAACGCGCCGGTCTTTCTGAACCGCATCTATTGGTATTCCATATGCTGCTAGTGGTGCCGGGTCTCGCACTGCTTTGGTCTGCGGCCGGTAAGCGCTGGCATACCGCTGAGTGTTAAAAAATCCATAAAAATAATAAGACGCGAAAAGCGCGAGGTCTCGACAACCTAACTTGTACATTGGTGGCTTTCTGGGGCCTCTGTCCCTGATTGACACCGTACAAATGGATCATTATTTGCCCGCTAGAAATTTTCTGCGGGCATTTTTTTGTTGCTTATTGTTCAAAGGGAGTATATTTAGTGTGCGAACACCTCATTTCTTTCCCTAATAATAAAACCATAGGCTGTAAATATATGTCGATGTCGACGATTGAATTTGCTCGTCACTTGGAGATGCTTGACGAATCTCCAGAAAAAATGATGTTTGGTAAACTTCTCACTGAATTAAGCGGCATGAGCGAAGAGCGTGTTCAACGTGCTGCTCGCCAAGTGCCAATCAGTGGATTGCGTGAATTGGTACATCAATTCAATAAAGTTATTGAAGACCGTCGCGGAGAGCGTGTGCAAGAACTTGCACAAGCAATAGCAGATGATGGCATTTCAGTGGAAGAGCTGCGCCAATATTTAACGCAGCGTAACGCCTAACCGATTTTAATCACACCTTCGTTTTTCGTTGCTGGATAGCTAATCCTGCAATAATCATAACCAAGCCGATCAAGGTTGTTGGGTGGATTTGCTCGCCTATAATATTGGCAAGCAATATCAATGAAATAAATGGCGAAATAAATATAAGGTTACTGATTTTGGCGGTATTGGTGGCGAGCTTCATGGCTTTTAGCCAAAGAACGAAAGTGATCCCCATTTCAAACAGGCCGACGTAGCTTACTGCTAGCCAGCCTTGCCATGGAATCCCACTCCAATCGCTAGAATATAAACTTAGGCCGATTGAAAACGGTAAAGACAGAATAAAACCAAGCAAGAGCCCAATCACGGGGTCAGCTTGGTTTTTTGCATTTAAAATCCAATACCCCGCCCACAACAGCGTTGAAAGCAGCGCTAATCCGACGCCTAATGGGCTATCAAAGCTCAAATCTAAAATATTACCTTTAGTGGCAATGACAACCACACCGGCATAACCCAATGCTGCTGCAATCCAATCTTGTTGACGAATTTTCTGCCCCAAAAAGACAGCCGCCATGAGCGTAAGTGTGATCGCCCAACTGTAGTTGAGAGGTTGAGCCAGGGAAGCGGGCAATAGGTCGTAGGCTTTGAAGAGCACCAGATAATAGATAAAGGGGTTAATTAGCCCAAGCATCAAATAATAAAGCGGACGACGCGAAAACGTTGATGCCAACTGGTTCAGTGTGCCTTGCCATGCAGCCACTGCGGCAAGGGAAAGCGTGGAAACCACACTGGCAGCCGCCAGCATTTGGATCGGGTCCATATAAGTGAGTGTAATTTTAAAGGCCGTCGCGACGGTTGACCAAAGCAACACCGCAGCCAATCCGTAGCCAATCGCAAGGCGATCATTCATGAGAAATGCTTACTTGATAAGAAGGAAAACAGCAGTCTAGAGCAGTTCCCTTCAAACAGAAAGGCTGGACATTTATCCAGTGTCTTATTAGCCTTCAAGACAGGCAATAATCACAATTCAAAAGGTTAAGGGCATGCAGATCGAAAGCCTATTTTCAGATGGCATGATATGGCTGGTGGCTGGGATCAGCGCTGGGCTGACATTGATAGCATGTGTCACTTATCAGCGCATGGCGCAACGTAGTTTGCGCGAGCTTCATATTCAGCAGCGAGAGGCGGATGAAAAACTGCATTTGACGGCAGTTGAACATTTGCAGGCTGAGAACCGTACCCTTCAAGAAGAGTTAGACGGCTTAGATCTGGAACGCGACCGGCTCAGTGGTGAGCTGCGCTTGCAGTACGGACGATTATCAGCCGCGGCAGAAAAGTTGCGCCAAATGGAAGCACTACGCCTAGAAAAAACGCAACTAGCAGAAACCGTTGATGCACTTCGTGAGCGAAAAGCAGCACTTGAACTCGCATTGAATGAGCAGCAAACCCGAACGGAAGAGCAGCTAGAATCGGCAGATGCCAAAATTCGCCTGCTTGAAGGAGCGGAAGAGCGTCTTCGTGTGCAGTTTGAAAGCTTGGCAAACAAGGTGTTCGATCATAAAGCCCGCACGGTTGATGAGCAGAACCGTCAGAGTTTAGATTCGTTGCTTGGGCCGCTAAAAAATCAGCTAGAAGGCTTTCACAAACAAGTGACCGACAGTTTTGGTGAGCAAGCCAAAGAAAGGCACACGCTGATCCACGAAATCAAAAGCCTGCAAAAGCTTAATGAAGACATGACTCGAGAAGCGGTCAACCTGACACAAGCGTTAAAAGGCGACAACAAGCAGCAAGGCAATTGGGGTGAAGTGGTGCTTGCGCGAGTGTTGGAAGAATCCGGTTTGCGTGAAGGGTATGAATATCAAACTCAAGTAAGTTTGGAAAATGAGCTGGGTAAGCGCTATCAGCCCGATGTGATTGTTCGCTTGCCACAAGAAAAAGACGTGGTCGTGGACGCTAAGATGGCCTTGATCGCGTATGAGCGATATTTCCATGCAGAATCGATTGCTGATAGAGACAGCGCACTGCGAGAGCATGTGGCGGCTATTCGCGCACATATCCGTGGATTAGGGCGTAAGGACTATCATCAGTTGCATGGCATTCAGAGCCTCGACTATGTGCTGATGTTTATTCCGATTGAACCTGCTTTCCAAATTGCGCTTGAAGCCGAGCCTTCGCTTATCCGTGAAGCGCTTGATCACAACATCATGTTGGTGAGCCCAACCACCTTGCTAGTGGCACTAAGAACCATCAATAACCTATGGCGTTATGAGCATCAGAATCAAAACGCTCGCCTGATTGCAGATAGAGCGGGCAAGCTGTACGACAAGATCCGATTGTTTGTCGCAGACGTGGAGCAGTTGGGTGCAGCACTCGATAAAGCAGGCGATAGTTATCACAGCGCATTGAATAAGCTCTCGACGGGGCGCGGTAATATCTTGCGTCAAGTAGAAGGATTTAAGTCTCTTGGGGTGGAAGTGAAGCGAGATATCAGCCCTGCGATGTTGAAAAGAGACACCTCGGACGATTCAGAAACGCATGACGAAAATGCGGCCTTGCGTACGTCCAGTGAATAACCAGACAGACAGTTGGCACACTAAGCACATTGAACTCACTGTGAGTTAACTAAGATATAACCACTAAATGTCGATATCACACCGATCTACGCGTCTTGTGGTTGTTTGAGTATGTAAAGTACACTAAGCGCAAAAATATCGGGCACTTCTTATTCCGAGCCCGGTGTTACTCAGGGGTTAATAATGACAGATTTGACACAGGGCGTGACGCAGGACGCAGAGCAAAATACCACTCACTTTGGTTTTAAAACGATCTCCAAAGATGAAAAAGTAGGTATGGTTGCGAACGTCTTCCACAATGTGGCCGCGAAATACGACATCATGAACGATGTGATGTCCATGGGTATTCACCGAATTTGGAAACGCTTTACGATTGATTGCAGCGGTGTACGCCCGGGTCATCGTGTGTTGGATTTGGCTGGTGGTACGGGCGATCTAACTGCTAAGTTTTCTCGCATCGTGGGTGAAAAAGGCCAAGTCACGTTGGCAGACATTAACAACTCAATGCTTAATGTCGGTCGTGACAAACTGCGCGACATGGGCATAGTCGGTAACGTTAACTATGTTCAGGCCAATGCAGAAGAGCTGCCATTTCCCGATGATCACTTTGATTGCATCACCATTGGTTTCGGTCTGCGTAATGTGACGGACAAAGACAAAGCGCTTCGTTCGATGTATCGCGTACTTAAACCCGGCGGTCGTCTGCTGGTGTTGGAGTTTTCTAAGCCTATCGTTGAGCCGTTATCAAAAGTGTACGACGCCTACTCGTTCCACCTATTACCAAAAATGGGTGAGCTGATTGCGAATGATGGGGAAAGCTACCGCTACTTGGCAGAATCTATCCGTATGCACCCTGATCAGGAAACCCTGAAAGGCATGATGGAAGAGGCGGGTTTCGAACAAACCAAATACTTCAATCTGACCGGTGGCATTGTTGCCCTGCACCGTGGTTATAAATTCTAAGGTGCCGCTATGCCTCTTGACCCATTAGTCACCGCAGTGGTTGAAACCAGCCTAAACACCTTGATTCGTCAGGATGCTGAAAGTCAGCGTCGTTTGTCGCGATTAAAAGGCAAAGTGCTGCGCGTCAGCCTCACCGATATCAACAAGCAATTGGTGTTTGTCTTTAGTCAGCAACTTGATGTGTTGGCTAATTATGAAGGCCAAGCCGATTGCGACTTGGCGCTAGCGATTTCCGTTGCCCCACAACTGAAAGACAAAGCCAACCTGACGCAACTGATTAAGCAAGACAAACTGCACCTTGAGGGAGATATCGATGTCGCCCAGCAGTTTTCGAATCTGCTTAATGGCTTAAACCTCGATATTGCCGAGTGGTTATCACACTATACGGGTGATGTGGTCGCACACACAGTGGTGCGAGGTGCCAAACAGGGATTTGCATTGCTTAAATCCGTTGGTGAGCGTAACCAGCGTTATGCTGCCGAATTAGTGGTAGAAGAGTGGCGATTGGCCCCCGGTGCACTTGAAGTGGCGTATTTCGCCGATCAGGTTGATGACGTGCAAAGCCAAGCATCAAGACTTCAAGCACGTCTCGATGCCTTTGAGAAAAAACTTGCCGTGATCACTAAGGTGGAAAACGCATGACGCCAAGCGAAATTCGCCGCCTGTATAAAATCACCCAAGTCCAATTGCGTTATGGCCTTGATGAGTTGCTCCCTAGGCAGCCCATCACGCGTGGCCCTCACATGATGCGAAAATTGCTGTTTTGGATGAAGAACGAACATCCAGACATGGCGGTCGGCGAGCGTTTGCGATTGGCGCTGCAAGCGCTTGGGCCAGTGTGGATCAAGTTCGGTCAAATGATGTCGACACGACGTGATTTGTTCCCGCATGCGATTGCCGATCAGCTCGCGCTGTTGCAAGATCAGGTTGCCCCGTTTGACGGTAAGCTGGCGAAAGCCCAAATGGAAGCAGCACTGGGTGGTCCACTAGAAACTTGGTTTGATGACTTTGACGAAACGCCGCTAGCTTCTGCGTCCATTGCACAAGTGCATACCGCGACATTGAAAGAAAATGGCCGCGAGGTCGTTTTGAAAGTCATTCGCCCTGATATCCTTCCGGTTATCCAAGCAGATATCAAACTCATGTACCGTATGGCGAGAATCGTTGCTCGCTTCTTGCCTGAAGCGCGTCGATTGAAACCTGTCGAAGTGGTACGCGAGTACGAAAAGACCTTGCTGGATGAGCTCGATCTGATGCGTGAAGCCGCGAACGCGATTCAATTGCGCCGCAACTTCGAAAACGATCATATTCTGTATGTGCCTGAAACCTTTAGCGACTATTGCCGCACCAACTTGATGGTGTCCGAGCGTATATACGGTATTCAAGTCTCCGATCTGGAAGGGCTCGAAGCCAACGGCACTGATCTAAAACTGCTGGCAGAGCGCGGTGTTCAAGTCTTCTTTACCCAAGTCTTTCGTGACAGCTTTTTCCACGCAGACATGCACCCAGGCAATGTGTTCGTTTCTTATGAGCACCCAGAAGACCCTCAATGGATTGGCTTGGATTGCGGTATCGTCGGTACGCTGAATCGAGAAGATAAGCGCTACTTAGCGGAAAACTTCCTCGCATTCTTTAATCGTGATTATCGCAAAGTCGCCGAACTTCATGTGGATTCCGGCTGGGTTCCGCATGACACTAACGTTGATGAGTTTGAATTTGCTATTCGCACTGTGTGTGAGCCAATTTTTGAAAAGCCGCTTTGTGAAATTTCATTTGGTCACGTGCTGTTGAATCTCTTTAATACGGCGCGTCGCTTTAATATGGAAGTGCAGCCTCAGCTTGTTCTTCTGCAAAAGACCTTGTTGTACGTAGAAGGGCTAGGTAGACAGCTTTATCCACAGCTCGATCTTTGGGACACCGCAAAGCCATTTCTTGAGCAGTGGATGTCACGTCAGCTTGGTCCACAAGCGGTCATTAATGCCATCAAAGAAAAAGCGCCATTTTGGGCTGAAAAGCTGCCAGAGTTACCTGAATTGGTGTATGACAGTTTGCGTCAGGGCCGTCAGGTGAATCAACGTCTGGACACCATGTATCAAGAGTTTATGCAATCACGCAAACAGCATAACCGCGCGAGATTTTTATTGGGCGTCGGGGCAACGCTGCTGGTGACTTCTGCCATACTCTACAGTAATCAGGTGGAGGATTTGCCAATATTGGCGGGCTCTGCCGCCGCATGTAGTTGGCTGCTTGCATGGCGAGCATTTAATAAATGAATATCAATTCAAGTTATTCTCGCTGAAAGCGAAAAATTGAGGTAGCTTGAACATATCATATGAGTTGTAACATTGTGCGAGTAGACTCGCGTTACATCGCTTATTCACCATATAACACTGAGGTAGTACTAGATGGGTGGTATTAGTATTTGGCAATTGCTTATCGTTGCCGTCATCGTAATCCTTCTTTTTGGCACCAAGAAACTGCGTAACATTGGCGGTGACTTGGGGTCAGCAGTTAAAGGCTTCAAAAAAGCCATGACTGACGACGAGAAGAAAGACGCTGATTTCGTCCAAGAAAAACTGGAAGAGAAAGACAGCACGGCACAAAAAAGCGAAGCGAAAGACAAAGAGCAGGCATAATCCGTGTTTGATATCGGTTTTTGGGAGCTGATCCTGATCGCAGTTGTAGGTCTGGTGGTTCTCGGCCCTGAACGTTTACCTGTGGCTATTCGTAATGTGTCTCGCTGGGTTGGTGCGGCACGACGTATGGCTGGTTCTGTGAGAGATGAGCTCGAACAAGAGCTAAAAATCCAAGAACTACAGGATAATCTGAAAAAAGCCGAGCAGATGGGAATGCAAAACCTATCGCCTGACTTACAGCAGTCTGTTGATGAGCTAAAAAAAGCAGCTGAAGATGTTCAACGCCCTTACGCCAGTAAGAGTGAAAACACTGATGTTGCCAGCGCTTCTAGCCCGACTAAAGATAAAACCGAATAGCGGTTTTTGTTAGGGCCCCAGTTTTTGTCGAGAAACTATGTCAACTGTTGAAGATACTCAACCGCTTATTAGCCACCTAGTTGAACTGAGAGACCGACTACTACGCGCCTTATTGGCTGTGCTGGTGGTGTTTCTTGGATTGGTGTATTTCGCGAACGATATTTATACCTTCGTTTCCGCGCCCTTGGTTGATCGCCTCCCCGAAGGCACCAGTATGATTGCGACAGATGTGGCTTCGCCCTTCTTTACGCCAATCAAACTGACCCTTGTTGTGTCGGTGTTCATTGCTGTACCCATGATTTTGTATCAAATCTGGGCCTTTGTGGCGCCGGGATTGTACAAGCATGAAAAACGCCTAGTGATGCCATTGCTGGCATCAAGCTCGTTGCTGTTTTATTGCGGCGTCGCGTTTGCTTATTTCGTTGTGTTCCCGTTGGTCTTCGGCTTCTTTACGTCCATCGCACCAATCGATGTCGAGATAGCAACAGACATCGCGAGCTACCTCGATTTTATCTTGGCGCTGTTCATGGCATTTGGTATCGCGTTTGAAATCCCCGTCGCGATTATTCTGCTGGTGTGGACGGGGGCGGTAGACCCTGATGATTTACGCCAAAAGCGTCCCTACATTATTGTAGCGGCGTTTGTCGTAGGCATGTTCCTGACGCCACCTGACATCATTTCGCAAACACTGTTGGCGATTCCTATGTGTCTGTTGTTTGAAGTGGGACTTTTCTTCTCTCGCTTCTACAAGCGACCTGACGAGGAAAGCCGCGACGAAAATGAAGAGCACAGTCAGGGATAATACCTGCCAGTGTGAATGAGAATTAAGCCAGTGATACACTGGCTTTTTTTATGCCATTAACGGATTGAAGGAAAGACTGTGATTGATATTGGTGTAAACCTCGCCAGCAGCCGATTTGATAAAGACCGAGATGAGGTTGTTGCCCGTGCACAGCTTGCCGGCGTCAGCGCCATGTTGCTGACAGGCACCGATCTTGAAACCAGCCCTCAAGCCGCCTTGTTGGCTGCGCAGTATCCTGATTTTGCTTACTCGACCGCTGGCGTTCATCCGCATGATGCCAAATCGGTAGACGACTTATCACTGCCAACAATCCGCGAATTAGCGGTTCAACCGCAAGTGGTGGCGATTGGTGAGTGTGGTCTGGATTTCAATCGAGACTTCTCACCGCGCCCTCAGCAAGAAGCTGTGTTTGACGCCCATCTTCGCCTTGCGGCGGAACTGGACATGCCCGTGTTTTTGCATTGTCGCGACGCCCACGAACGCTTTATGGCGATATTGACCCCATGGTTACCAAAATTGCCGGGAGCGGTGTTGCACTGTTTTACTGGGTCAGAAGACGAGCTTCGAGAGTGCTTGGATGCTGGGCTTCATATTGGGATAACCGGTTGGGTGTGTGATGAAAGGCGTGGTGAAGCGCTACGAGAGATAGTGCCGCTGATACCGGATGATAGGCTGATGATTGAAACGGATGCACCTTATTTGTTGCCTCGTGATTTGAAACCGAAACCTAAATCAAGTCGTAACGAGCCGTGCTACTTACCGCACATTGCCAACACCATCGCTGTATTGCGTGAACAAGACGCCGAGCTGGTGATCTCACAAAGTGTCGAGAACACCCGTCGCTTATTTAAACTCTAAACGTTATTATTCGATCAAAGCACTTGGATTAAGGAGGATATCGTGACCGTATCCATTCAGGGCGCATTCCCGGCCCGTCGACTGCGCCGTTTGCGCAAACATGACTTTAGCCGTCGCTTAGTGGCAGAAAACCAACTGTCAGCGAGTGATTTGATTTACCCAATGTTTGTATTGATGGGTAAAAACCGCCGTGAACCGATCGAATCAATGCCAGGGATTGAACGCCTGTCTATTGATCTCATGTTGTACGAAGCAGAATACCTCGCAAAGCTTGGTGTGGCTGCCATAGCGCTGTTTCCCGTCGTACCCAAAGAATTTAAATCCTCCAGTGCGGATGAAGCGCACAACCCTGAAGGCTTGGTTCAGCGTGCTGTGCGTCTGCTGAAAGAGCATGTGCCGCAAATTGGCGTGATCACTGATGTCGCACTCGACCCATACACCTTGTCGGGTCAGGATGGCCTGACGGATGAAGATGGTTATGTGCTGAATGACGAAACCACCCAAGTGCTGATCCAACAAGCTTTGTCTCATGCAGAAGCCGGAGCCGATGTTGTAGCGCCATCCGACATGATGGACGGTCGTATTGGTGCCATCCGCAATGCGCTGGAAGAAGCGGGCTACATTCACACGCAAATCATGGCCTATTCTGCGAAATACGCGTCAGCCTATTACGGGCCGTTCCGCGATGCGGTCGGCTCGGCGGCGAATCTGAAAGGGGGCAACAAGAAAACCTATCAGATGGATCCAGCAAACAGCGACGAGGCGATTCACGAAGTGGCGATGGACATTAACGAAGGTGCGGACATGGTCATGGTGAAGCCAGGCATGCCGTATTTGGACGTTGTGCGCCGAGTGAAGTCAGAACTACAAGTCCCCACTTTCGCCTACCAAGTGTCAGGTGAATACGCGATGCACAAAGCCGCGGCACTGAATGGTTGGCTTAACGAACGTGAAACCGTAATGGAATCTCTCCTGTGCTTTAAGCGCGCAGGCGCGGACGGTATCTTGACCTACTTTGCTAAAGATGTAGCGCGTTGGTTGGCTGAAGACCAGCAAATGGATATTCCTGATTTACCTAATCAGGAAAGTGCTGAGTAATTCTTCGCACCGCCTAAAGACAAAATGCCAGCTTAAGCTGGCATTTTTCATTCTGGGATTCGTAATTTACAGATGGAGACCGGATTAAGGTGCCACATTCCTTTTGATGGGGTTTTGCAGCGAAATCAGCGTTTCTGTTGATTGCACTTCTTCAATCGCCTGAAGTTTATCAATCAACACATATTGCAATTCTTCAATCGAACGGCACATCAGCTTCACGAAAATGTTGTACGCGCCCGTGGTGTAATACGCCTCTACCACCTCATCCAATTGCTGCAGCTTTTCTATTGCAGAGTGGTAGTCACGCGCCGCATAAAGATTGATCCCAATGAAACAGCATACGTCGTAACCCAGCGCTTTGGTGTTAACAAGTACCTCAGTACCCGTAATGATGCCCGCAGCCTTCATCTTTTCCACGCGTACATGGACAGTGGCAGGGCTGACTGAAAAACGTTTACCCATTTCAGCGTAAGGGACTTTTGCATCACCCATCAATGTGTGCAGGATTTGGCGATCTAAATCATCTAGTTTTGCAATTTCATTCATATCTATTCACTAAACTCCATGTTACCCGCAGTTTCCGTGCATGAAACTTGACCAAATGACAGGCTTGCCAATAGGGTGTCATACTAATGATACAGTCAGAAAAAAATAAACCATAATTCCTATGCGCCAGATATTTAAATGGTTTTTGCTCGCTTTTCTCTTAATGAAAAGTGGCACAGCGTTAGCAGCCTATCAGGTTCTTGCTGTGCATTCTTATCATCCTGATTTTTTTTGGACGGAATCTCTCGTCCGTGGGATAGAGCGGGGCATAGAAGGGAAAGACATTGTTGTCGAGCATACCTATCTCGACACCAAGCGTATTCAAACGGCTGACTTTATGTCGGAGCTGAAAAAGCTCTATCAGGCGCGCTTAAATGGCCACAAGTACGACGCCATTCTGACCACAGACAACGCAGCGTTGTGGCTTGTGAATGCACTGGCTGCAGAGTTAGGGGATATCCCGGTTATTTTCTCTGGACTCAATGTTCCTTCCTATGAGCCTTTTCAAAATATTCAACGTTTGTCAGGTGTTGAAGAGCTTATCAATGTGCAAGACAACCTTGCGCTCATTAAAACACTCCATCCCGAAGCCAAGCGAGTGTGGTTTGTTGCTGATGATGCCTACTCTAGTCGAGCGTATTGGCAGGCAATAGAAAAGCAACTGGAACATGCCGATAATTTGGGTCTCGAGATCCATCGTCTTCATCAACTCAACTTTGACGACTTAACCAAGCGCATCGTCGAGTTTGAACCTGATGATGGCGATGTGGTGATGTTTGTTTCCTACTTCAAAGACATCGATGGTGCGTTCATGACGCACGGTGATTTACTGACTCAAGTGACCAAGAGTGCCAGGGTGCCGATTTATGGCGCGAATAGCTTTATGCTGCCTTACGGCATTATTGGCGGCATGATGGTTGATGGTGAGCATCATGGCGAGGTGCAGGCACAACTGTTGATTGAAGCGCTGTACACACCGAACATGCCACCGATTGTGGCTGACGCTAATCAACTCATGTTCGAATACAACACGGCAAAGAAAAAGCAGATTGATCTTACGCGGTTCTCGCAAGTGGTTGCGGTTAATCAACCTCCATCCTTCCTCGCGGCCAATCGAGACGCCATTCTCAGCAGCGTCGCTATTATGCTGATAGCGGGTGCGATTATCATGGTGTTGACCAAGCACATGCGTCAGCAAAAACGCGGCGAACGTCGATTAGCGCAAAGCCGCGCGTTGTTCAAAGGGGTCTTTGACCAAAGTCATCAATACATTGCATTGCTTGATTACCAAGGCCGAGTAGTGTCAGCCAATGGTGCATTTCAACGGATTTTCCCTCAATGGGAAGTGCGGGAGTCTATGCCGCTTTGGCGTTGGAATGATTGGTTGAGTAGTGACAGATTAAAATTGCATATCGAATCATTGATTGAAGGGCAAACCAGCCGCTTTGAAGCGTGCCTGTTATCTGCTCAGCAAAACGAAGTGATACTGGATGTCGCATTAAAAGCCTTGCCTGATCATAGTGACGCGGATGCTCAGATCTTGTTTGAGGCAAGAGATGTTAGCCAGCGAAAATTGGCTGAGCAAAAGCTGCAGCGCAGTGAAGTGGAATATCGGATGTTGTATGAGCAACAACCTGTGATGCTGCTGACCATTGATCATCAGTCACGCATTCAGTCAGTTAATCAATGTGCGACAGAGTGGCTAGGTTTCTCTAAGCGACATATGCTTGGGCACAAAGTAACGGATTTTTACGCTGATGATAGCTTGCCACCGCGCAGTCTGCTGGGGAGCAAAGATCGCCAGCGTTTTGGTATTTGGCGTCGTGAAATTCGCTATCGAACCAGTGATGGGCAAGAGCGCTGGATTCGCGAAAGTGTTCGCTCGACACAAGTGCAGTCACAGCTTCTGCTGGTGGGGGAAGACATCACCGAAAACCGCCGCATGGAAGAGCAACTGCGCTATCAGGCACAACATGACTTTCTCACTGGCCTCTTCAATCGTAATTATTTCGAACTCTGTTTAGGTGATGCCTTACGTTCGGCAACGGACGAACACTTCGTGCATGCCATGTTCTATATCGACCTCGATCAGTTTCGTGTGATTAACGACACCGTCGGTCATGAAGCCGGTGATGAAGCATTGAAGCAAACCGCGCAAGCGTTACGAGAGATGCTTCCTGATGGCGCGACCTTGGCACGCTTAGGTGGCGACGAGTTTGCCATCATTTGTTACCAATGCGACGAAGCACAAGCGTTAGAGCAAGGTAAGCAAATCCTCGATGCGTTGAGTGAAATGGATTTTTACTGGAACAATACGCGCTTGGCGCTGGGTTGCTCCGTGGGTATTCGAATGCTAGACAAAACAGCGGGCACGCAGCAGCAAGTGCATGCTCAAGCTGATACAGCATGCTTTGCAGCGAAACACGATGGTCGAAGCCGTGTTCACCTATATCGTCCTGATGACGAAGAACTGCGCCGTCATGAGCGCGAAATGGCGTTTGTGAATCAGATCCATGCTGCCCTTGCTGAAGATAGGCTCGAAGTGCATGCACAGACTATCGAGAGCGTTTCTTCAAGACTGAAAGAAAAACTCTACTTTGAAGTCTTGGTAAGAATGCGAGATCGAGAGGGTAACCATGTCGCACCAGGCCTGTTTATTCCAGCCGCAGAACGTTACAACATGGCGCATCTGATCGATAAGCGAGTTATTGAGAAAACCTTGGGTTGGTTTGAATCCAATCCCGAGTATATTGATGATATTGCGATGATTTCGATAAATCTGTCAGGACGCTCCATGAGTGATGAAGGTTTCATTGCATTTTTGATTGATGCCGTGACGACCAGTCTTCTACCTAGCACTTCGATCTGTCTCGAAATCACCGAAACGGCAGCGATTGGAAATCTGACCGATGCGATCGAGCTATTCACCAAACTCAAGCGATTGGGATGCACGATCGCACTGGATGATTTTGGCTCAGGTCTATCCTCATTTGGTTACCTCAAGCGTCTGCCCGTGGATATCATTAAGATTGATGGACAGTTCGTGCGTGATATTGCTGAAGATGAAACTGACTACGCCATGGTGCGTGCCATTCATGAATTGGCGACACAGATGGGCAAGAAGACCGTCGCTGAATTTGTTGAGAATGAAGCTATCCTCACCCGCTTGAGAACCCTTGGCGTTGATTTCGCACAGGGGTATCACTTCAGTAGACCTAAACCGATGGAAGCGTTGGTTAAAAGCGAATCGACACAGCAGTCAATCTTGATGATTGAATAAACCACAGAACGTTTGCCGTTTTCTTTACTCCAATTGGGCGCAGCTTGCGGTTATACTCGCCGAGAATAGTTTGCCGGAGAACTCAGGTGCAGATTGCTTTAACCTGCGAAGCGCCAACGCGCCAAGACACCCTAGATACAATCGCTGTGCGTTGGGGCCTTACCCACGATAGCGATGCGATATTCGCGCTGGTTTTAACCGAATCACGGTTAGAGCTTCGCAAGTTAGATGAGCCTAAGCTGGGCGCAGTGTTCGTTGATCTTATCGGCGGCGCGGTCGGTCATCGCCGTAAATTTGGTGGTGGTAAGGGGCAGTCTATTGCGAAAGCAGTCGGCCTAAACAAAGGGGCAACCCCAACAGTACTCGATGCCACCGCGGGGCTAGGGCGCGATGCGTTCGTACTGGCGTCACTTGGCTGTAAGGTTCAGATGGTAGAACGCCACCCAGTGGTTGCCGCGCTTCTTGAAGATGGCTTAGAACGTGCCAAGTTGGATCCTGAAATTGGCCATTGGGTGACTGAGCGCCTTTCCATGGTACATGCGTCCAGTCACGATGCGCTGACCCAACTGGTTGAAGATACGACGCGTGAACGCCCTGATGTGGTCTACCTTGACCCCATGTATCCGCATAAGAAGAAATCTGCACTCGTCAAAAAAGAAATGCGCGTGTTTCAATCGCTAGTTGGTGCAGATCATGATGCTGACGGTTTGTTTGCACCAGCCTATCAATTGGCGACTAAACGTGTAGTGGTAAAGCGTCCTGATTATGCTGAATTTATTGCGGGCGAGTCTCCTTCGACTCAGATTGAAACCAAGAAAAATCGTTTCGACGTTTATGTGAAAGCGGCGATGCGTTAAGCAGGAAGAGTGACTGTGGCAAAAACCTTATGTGACTGGAAAAGTAAAGACATTGAAAAAGAGGTGTTGGAACTGGCGAAGCTGGTAAAAGCGCCTGAGTATGCGTGTCGTAAGTGTGCTCGCGTGGCGAATACTAAAAAAGTGCTGTGTAAGCCGATCCCTCTGAAACCGTAAACGGTTATCTCGCGTTTCTGACGCGATGTTTCTTACTATTTAACTTCCTCATTCTAAAAACAAAAACGCCTCCATAAGGAGGCGTCTGTCGTTGGCGAGGATTACTCCATGCCTTTGACTAGCAGAACTGTCAGCAGACCGGTAACAACCGACACCATCAAGCCTGACACTATGATCCAAGGTAACATATCCATGATTGGGCGTGCTCACTATCAAAAAGTTTGGACATCAATTTTTTACCTTCCTATTTGATAACAGCTACTTTGTCTTAACAATGCGTTGTAAATAGCCCTTAATGATTATTAACGTATTGAAACATATTAGGTTGTTTTTAATGCCTTTCGTGAATTATGTGAATAAAAAAACGCCCAGATGGGCGTTTTTTTGTGCGTGAAATGTTTCAGTCTTTGTGAGGTAGCGCCAGTTTTAAGGCTTCACGTGAAACATGGTTGGCTTCACCTGATTCATTAAGCTTCTCAAGGGTATCGACTAACCACGCATAGTCAGTGACATCAGGGCGAACATCGAGCGCTCTTTCAAAGTGCTGGCGCGCTTCTGCCCATTTTCCTTCTCGGAAATATAACTGTCCCAATGCGCTGTGCGTGATCGGATTGTTTTCGTTGTAGCGCAGCAAATCCTGCAACTTCAAAATCGCAGGGTGGTAGTCAGGCAGAGACAATTCAGACACAAGACCGATAAGGGTTTCATCCGGCTTCTTCTTCAGGTTCTCACGCAAAATAATGTAAGCCTCAGAATCTGCCTGTCTTGCGATCAATTGCTTCACCAAACAGGCGATCAGCGGTGTTTGCTGACGGGCAGCGCGCGAAAGGCTGTTCCAATGTGCGAGAAGACCATCACTGCCTTTCTGCGTGGCAATATGTGCCATTAGGCCGCATTCTGCTTTGATCTCAAGTTTGGCAGCTTCGTCATCGGTAATGGCTTTTACGCGCTTGAGCGATGGCAGCAAACGTAACAAAGCTTGCCAGTCTTGTAGCTGCAGATAGGTGTCTTTGAGTAAGTTAAGCAAGATGGCATTGCGAGGGTTTGCATCCACCAGGCCTTGAAGGCTCGCTAACGCTTCTTCGTATTGGCCTTGGCGATATTGCAATTTGGCGCGAGTCAACGCGGTTGCCAGACTGTCAGCGCCAAAATCAGCTGCTTGCTGTAAGTAGCGGTCGCGATTATCAACATCACCACGGCCTTGCGCGGCTTCTGCCGCGGCCAAGTAGTTCAGCAGTGGCGCATCACTAAAGTTAGCGCCTTTGACGACGAGCTTCTCAGCTTGCTTCCAATCACCTTCTAGCAGCTTCACCAAACCTTGGTTCGTGAAGCTGCGTGCCTTTTTGCTCTTACGGCCAGAAAACCAGCCACGCGTAGAGCTAGACAGTGAGAACAGCTTGCGAATAATAAGCTCAAGTAGAAACAAAGCACCGAATGCGGCAATCACCACAATGACCAATGTGGTCAGGCTCATTTCAATGGTTTGATTCGCCGCAGAGATCAGCACATAGCCTTGATTGCCCGCCAAGTCTGGGCCAACAACCAATCCAGCGATCAGTGCGATGACTAATAGGAGGATTTTTATCATTGGCTAGACCCCTCTGCAGGCAATGGCGCGAGGTCTCGACGCAATCGGTCTGCCAGCAAATCGCTCACCAACTGCTGGCTTTCAAGGGCCTCTGGGTAGCTGACTTCAATGGTCTGTTGGCTGAGCGTGTCGAGCGTGCTGATAAAGCTCTCGGTGATCTTGGCGTCTTGATTGTAAAAACGCGCCGCCCATTCTTCTGCTGTGTTAATCGACTCAGCATACAAACGACCGTTCTCGCGATAAACCGCCGTGATGGCCTGATCCAATTTCGCTTTAAGGTTCTCTTGCAAGTAGAAGGTCTGGGCTGGTGTCAGTAATGGCACCACATCGCCTTCACGCTTGCGATAAGTAATGAATTGGCCGACGAAGTCGCTCATGGACGCTTTTAAGTTTTGCTGCCAATCATCAACATTGCCTGAGACTTGCTCAGGTGTCACCGCCTCGCCTTCAGGCATGATGGCATTGGCTAATGGCAGTTTGTCCACTTCTTGTTGCAAGCTATTGAGTCGTAAAACAATGCCATCACGATCAATGCGTTTAATGGCTTTCAGTTGCTGAATGTCTTTCGCCATCGCTTGGCGCACGGGGGTTAGCGATGGGTCATTCAACGCCGCAATACGTTGATCGGCGGTTTCCATTAAGGTCGTGGCCGTGAGCACATCATGCTCAAGCCATAATTGGCGACCTGCTTGGTTTACCAAGTAGTCGGCTTCAGCCAGCAACCAATCATTAGGGCGACGACCTTTAACGTCAGCAAGTGCTGATTGCAGGCTAAGAATGGTTTTGTCTTGTTGCTCGATCAAAACGAGCGTGTCTTGCGTGGCTTTTTGCACCGCGCTTTGTGTTTGTGCTTCGCTGTTAGCGAGTGCAGTTTCCAATGCTGAAACTTGTGAGGTGAGGGCTGCAATGCCTGCGTTCACTTGTGTTGATTGCTGGTGGCCGTGGTAATAAAGGCCGCCACCGAGTGCGATAACCAACACAATAGCGACAACTGCTAATCCGCGACCGCTCTTTTGTTTCTTGGCGGGGGAGGCTGTTTGTGAATCTTTCGCTGGCGTTGTAGTTGCTGAAGACGATGTTTCGTCAGCGGATTTAGACACCGTAGTGTCGGTGGTAGAACGAGAGTTGGTGGCATTGTCAGACGCATTCTTCGCCGTGTCTTTAGGGGATGCTGGCGCTGTTGTGTCTTTCTCCGTGCCTGAAGGTTTATTCTTATCTGTCATCCGAATGTCCCGAGTTGTTCATCTCGTATAAAGCGCGTAGCAGCGACTGATTAGATGCGCTGTTTACGCAGTTGATTGCTGAAAAACCAAAGCCAATTGCTTGATTGTAAATCCGTTTGCTTGGCACCAGTATATGGCATTCTTTTAACCATTGCTGGTCACACTCTGAGATTGTCTGGCATAAAAGTGAAAGTTGTTCGCCACTGGTGATCACGAAGGTATCAACGTGCTCTTTGCGCCATTGTGTGGTTAATGATGATAGGGCGTCCGCGTTCCAGTGTCGTTGATAGGCTTCAAAATAGCGTACCTTGACCCCATTTTCAGCGAGGTTGTCTCCTAGTAAGGTTCGACCGCCGTTCCCTCTTAGGATCAGGACATTGAGGGCATCAACTTTCGAAAAAACAGGCAACGTCAGCATGCCTTCACTGTCTTCGGTTGGGGGTTGAATCGCATCCACTTGGCCGAGAGCCTGCCAAGTATTGGCTGTCTTTTCACCCACTGCCACGAAATGCAGATCTTTGCGCCAAGGGGTATTTTGCTCGGTTAAATGGGCTTGTGCATATTCAATAGCGCGGGGGCTGACAGCCACAACGACACTGCCGCTGGGCAGTGCGTTTAATGTGTCTGAGAGTGTTGGGAGGTCGGCGCCAGCAGAAAAAGACAACAAAGGCGCGGGCAGCGCCTTTATTCCTGCGTGATTGAGGCTGTCGACCAGCTCATAACACGCAGGTGCAGGACGGACGACCACGACGGTCATATTTCGTCCTGATACAGTTTTTCAAGAATCGGGCGTGCGCCTTCTGCCAACAATTGTTCAGCAAGGCCAGTACCTAACTCTTCGGCTTTTTCTAGTGGGCCAGTCACTTCGCCACGAATGATTTCGCTGCCGTCGGGTTCGCCGACTAACGCGCGCAAATAGATTTGATCGCCTTGGATTTCTGAATAGCTGCCGATAGGTACCTGACAGCCGCCTTGCAGGCGATTGTTCATCGCACGCTCGCAGAGCACGCGGTAAGTGGTGTTGGCGTCAGATAGCGGCTCTAGCAATGTGCGTACACGCTCATCATCGAGTCGACACTCAATGCCCACTGCGCCTTGTCCTACCGCCGGCAGGATTTCTTCTGGTTCAATTTCGTTGCGAATACGATCGTGCAGACCGAGACGCTTCAAGCCAGCAGCCGCAAGAATGATGGCGTCATACTCACCATTATCGAGCTTACCTAAACGTGTTCCAACGTTTCCGCGCAAATCCTTCACCACGAGGTCAGGGCGCATTTCACGAACCTGACACTGACGACGAAGGCTTGATGTGCCGACGATAGCACCTTGAGGAAGATCGCTGATGCTGGCGTACGTGTTTGATACAAAGGCATCACGCGGGTCATCGCGCTCACAAATTGTCACCAATCCCAAACCTTCAGGGAATTCGACAGGGACGTCTTTCATCGAGTGAACGGCAATATCAGCACGTCCTTCGATCATGGCTTGCTCTAGTTCTTTGACGAACAGGCCTTTACCACCGACTTTAGCCAGCGGTGTGTCGAGAATAATGTCGCCTTTGGTCACCATAGGCACCAGTTCGACAATTAAACCGGGATGCGTGGCTTCAAGAGCGGCTTTAACATATTCGGCTTGCCACAGCGCAAGTGGGCTTTTGCGTGTCGCGATGCGGATTGGTGTTGAATTCATAGTGGGGTCCATGTGATTTTCATTCTCTCATCGTATCACCGCTTCTTATTTCTAAACCACCTCAAGATAAAGGTTTTCAGAGGTCTGTCGGTGCGTATGACGTGACCTACATGGTACTCAGTGGGTAAAGTAAACACGTGGAAATGATGTGTCGACACAAGCGCGTCTCATAAATTAGGCAGGAGAACGCCACTTGGTGATGCCGAGATGGTGGGTAAATATCATTTGAGGGCAATAACCACGGGGCAAAACGTGCGAAGCGCGGCTGCGTAGACTACTCTGTGTGATATGGATCAAATAATAACGGTCGATATAGGGTGTGAAATACTACTTGGTTCACCTTATTTCGAATCAAATTTGAGATAGATCGTAATGTATCTCACAGTTTTGTTCACGGAGTGAGCTAACTCATGCGAAAAAATCGCGTCTTTGGTTGCTTTACGCTCCGAGTAAAAACTGTTAGATTGATCACGTTTTTATCCATGGGCCTCACGGTAGTAATAAATCGGTGAGACCTGTTTCGTTGACTAGGATGTCGGCAACTTTGGATGTTAATCTTGCAAAACTATGTTGATCAGCAAATAGAGCGACTTGACGCCTTCAATCGAGTGAGATTGGAGCGCGCACGAAGCGCGATGCACTCTCAGGCCGTTAACGTCTTTAACGTATTGCCTGCCTTGCTGCACTTTAATCATCCTGCCGTTCCTGGCTATCTTGAGCGCAGCGTCGTTCATGGCATTTCTAGCTTCTCCCTTTCTGATACGCAACGCGACTTCGTGAATGACTGCGCGTTGGCATCGAACACATCAGCACCTGAAAAACCGCTTTCTCAAGATTTCCCGATTAAGGGTATGTTCTCCATGGGCAGCACTGCTTCTATGGGACAAAGCCTGAGCAGCGATCTTGATATTTGGGTTTGTGTGCAGCAGTGGGTGAGCGAAGAAGAGCGCGGCATGTTGGATGCGAAGTGCTCGTTGATTTCCGATTGGGCCATGGCACAAGGCGTCGAAGTGAACTTCTTCGTGATGTGTGAGCAGCGTTTCCGCCAAAATCTTGCGCAGGAAATGACGTCGGATAACTGTGGCTCAAGCCAACATTACCTTTTGCTAGACGAATTTTATCGCTCAGCCGTGCACTTGGCAGGTCAACAACTTCTTTGGTACTTGGTACCACCGGAGATGGAAAACTGCTATGAAGAGTACGTGGGTGAGCTGATTGCCAATGGGTCACTTCGCCGTGACGATTGGGTCGACTTTGGCGGTTTACCATCGATCCCCGCCGAAGAGTATTTTGGCTCTAGCCTTTGGCAACTGTATAAAAGTATTGATTCACCTTATAAATCGGTACTCAAAGCCATTTTGTTGGAAGCGTATTCTTGGGAATACCCAGGTACCCAGCTTCTTAGTGTTGATGGCAAGCGTCGTTTCTTCTCCGGCATGCTGGACGTATACCAGTCCGATGCGTACTACCTTATGTTGGAGAAAGTTACCCGTTACCTAGAGCGTATTGACGATCATCGTCGTCTCGATTTAGTGCGTCGCTGTTTCTACCTCAAAACCCACGAAAAACTCACTCGTGAACCAGGACCAGGCTCTGTGCCTTGGCGTCGCGAAGTATTGTGCGTTTTGACGCGTGAGTGGGGGTGGACGCAGGATGATATCGCTCGTTTAGATAACCGTCGTAACTGGAAAGTAGAAGAAGTGAAGGTGGCCCACAATGAGCTGCTAGAAGCTTTGATGCTGAGTTATCGCAACCTTATTCGCTTTGCGCGTCGCAATGACATCACGTCGGCCATCAGCCCTGAAGATATCAGCATTCTGGCGCGTAAACTTTATGCGGCCTTTGAAGTGTTGCCGGGTAAAGTAACCTTGCTCAATCCGCAACTTTCACCAGATTTGCATGAATCGGATTTGACCTTGATTCAGGTGCCAGATGGTCGCAATAACCCGCCAGGTTGGTACCTTTACAAACAATCACCTAAACCCGTAGACATTATTGGCCGTGCACCACTGGAGCATAACCGTTATTTGTCGAAGCTGGTGGCGTGGGCTTATTTCAATGGCATGTTGACCGAATCAACCTGTCTGCATTCTGTGGCGCGTACCAGCAACGTTGACATTGATAAGCTCTATCAGCTTGTCAGTGACATGCGAAACACCTTTACGGTGCGTCGACCACAACCGTCTCTGCAAGCGCTATCCAGCCCATGTGAAATTCGTAAACTGGCGTTGTTTATCAACCTTGAGCAAGACCCCACGTCTGAATTGAAGCAACCCTCAGTCCGATTCGATTTTAAAAACACCGATATCTTTAGTTACGGCACTGAGCAGCAATGCTTGGTGGGTAGTGTGGATTTGGTGTATCGCAATAGCTGGAACGAAGTGCGTACCCTGAACTTCAAGGGCGACAATGCGATGTTGGACGTGCTCAAAACCTTGTTGGGTAAAATGCACCAAGACGCCATTCCGCCTGAGTCGGTGGATGTGTTCTGTTATGCCGGAAAAATGCGCGGGCTGATCCGTAATCTGGTGTATCAACTGGTCGCTGAGTGTATCGACATGCGTTTGAAGCCGGTCGATCAGGAAAAACGTCGCCGCTTTAAAGCCATTCGTGTGGCGGATCAAACCTTCGGTTTGTTCTTTGAACGCCGCGGTGTGTCGGTTCAGAAGCTCGAAAACTCGGTGGACTTTTATCGCTCGATTTCGACTAACAAGATCAATGGTTCACCATTGGTAGTGTTGGATAAAGAAGGTGAGGTACACCCGCCAGAAGTGGTGGATGCTTACGCGAGCGAAGGTCTGATCCAATTCTTCTTCGAAGATTGCAAAGAAGGGTTCAATATCTACGTGTTGGATGAAAACAACCGCGTAGAAATGTACCGACAGTGCAGTGGCGATAAAGAAGAAATGGTGCAAGGTGTGAATCGTTTCTACACCTCGTCACAAGAGAAAGTGAGTTTCAGCGGGCAAGCCGTTAACTTCAACCTTCCACAGTTTTACGACATTATTCATCAAGCAGATGGTCGTGCGCAGGTGATCCCTTATAAGAGTGATCGCCAGTGGCAACGCGGAGCAGACATGCGCAGTGAGCCTGCGCAGTTTGCCTCAAGATAGTCTTTTATGTCGCTGTTCGCCCATGGCGATCAGCGACGTCTTCTCCTGATCGCCTCTGCGCATAGTGTTTGTTTCTTCGAGTGACGTAGCCAGACCGGACTTACCAATTCACCGCTTCGCCTGCGTGCTTGCTGCACTCTTGTTTCACCATGTCGCTAAATTCAATCTCTGTTTTGCTACATAGCCATTTGCCGTCTTTGTAGCCAAAGTGAAAGCCACCTGATTTTGATGCCAACCAAATTTCTGACATCGGCTCCTGACGGTTAATGATGATTTGACTGCGGTCTTCGAAATCCAGCGTCAAGACATTCCCAGATGTCTCGTAATCGATATCCGCACCACATTCATCGATGCCTTCTTCGATGGCCATCCATTCTGCGTCGACAAGATCGTGGTATTCGCTTGCGTTCATTGTATTCCGTCCTATTGCTTTTCAGTGTGTTGATGCGATTATAGAGGTCATTAACTTTTGGATCACTGGCATAAATGATGCGAACAACCCTGAAACTTGCTGTGCTAGCAGCATTTACCCTGCTGTCGGCATGTGGTCAGCAAGGACCTCTTTATTTTCCCGAAGACGCGCCAGCGCAAAATGGTGCGCCGATCGAATCGGAAAACACACAGGATACGCAAGCTCAGGGCGTTGATCAGCCATAATATATCGAACAGGGAAGGACAACGTTGGATTACTTCAATTATCAGGATGACGGACAGCTTTGGGCTGAAGAGTTGCCATTGGCGCAATTGGCTGAAACCTATGGCACACCGCTATATGTTTATTCGCGCGCGACATTAGAACGCCACTGGCATGCGTTCAATAACGCAGTGGGTGATCATCCGCATTTGATTTGTTATGCCGTGAAGGCAAACAGCAACTTGGGTGTACTCAATGTACTTGCTCGCCTTGGCTCTGGTTTTGACATCGTGTCACAAGGTGAACTTGAGCGTGTGTTAGCCGCAGGTGGCGATCCAGCAAAAGTGGTATTCTCCGGCGTGGCTAAAACAGCGGATGAAATGGCGCGTGCGTTGTCGTTAGGTATTAAGTGTTTCAACGTGGAATCGGAAGCTGAACTGGACCGACTCAACCAAGTTGCGGGTGAGTTAGGCAAAGTGGCACCAGTGAGTTTGCGTATCAACCCTGATGTGGATGCGAAAACTCATCCATATATTTCCACCGGCTTAAAAGAAAACAAGTTCGGTATCGCGTTTGACCGTGCCCGTGAGGTTTACCATTACGCGCATAGCCTGCCACACTTAGCGATTCATGGTATCGATTGTCATATCGGCTCACAGTTGACCGATTTGGCACCGTTTATTGAATCGACGGATCGCCTATTGGCGTTGATCGATGCGCTACGTGCCGATGGCATTCAGATCAAACACCTTGATGTGGGTGGAGGTTTGGGCGTGACGTATCACGATGAAAAACCGCCTCAGCCATCTGAATATGCGAAAGCACTGCTAGACCGTTTGGGGAATCATCAAGATATCGAGTTGGTGTTTGAGCCAGGTCGAGCAATTGCGGCCAATGCTGGAGTCTTGCTGACCAAAGTGGAGTTCCTCAAACACAACGCAGAAAAGAATTTCGCTATTATTGATGCGGCAATGAACGATCTTATTCGTCCTGCTTTGTATCAAGCGTGGCAAGACATCGTGCCGCTTCGCCCTCGTGACGGAGAAGCAAAGACATATGATCTTGTTGGCCCTGTTTGTGAAACCGGTGATTACCTTGGTAAAGATCGCGCGCTGGTTCTGGAAGCGGGTGATTTGCTGGCGGTCCGTTCGTCAGGTGCATACGGTTTTGTGATGTCATCCAACTACAACACGCGTCGTCGCGCAGCAGAAGTGATCGTTGACGGTGAAACGGCCCATCTGGTTCGTCAGAGAGAGCCTCTAGAGTCACTGTGGCAGTTAGAACAGGTTTTGCCTGAATAAAGGAACCGGATGCAGATACAATTTTCGAAAATGCATGGTCTCGGCAACGACTTTATGGTGGTTGATTGCGTGACGCAGAATGCGTATTTCTCCCCGGATATGATTCGTCGTTTGGCGGACAGAAACACGGGTGTGGGTTTTGATCAGCTCTTGGTGGTCGAGCCCCCCTATGATCCAGAAAGTGATTTTCACTACCGAATTTTTAATGCAGACAGCAGTGAAGTTGAGCAGTGCGGCAATGGTGCGCGCTGCTTTGCCCGTTTTGTCCGTATGAAAGGGCTGACCAACAAGCATCAAATTCATGTCAGCACCAAATCGGGAAAAATGGTGCTCAATATTGATAGTGACGATGGCGTTACCGTCAATATGGGTGAGCCTATCTGGGAACCCTCTAAAATTCCATTTCGCGCAAATGCGGAAGAAAAAACCTATATTTTACGTGTAGAAGACACCACCTTGTTTGTTGGCGCAGTCAGCATGGGTAATCCGCATTGCGTGACCGTGGTTGACGATATTGATACTGCGCCTGTGGAAGCGCTGGGCCCGTTCGTGGAATCCCATGAGCGTTTTCCTGAGCGTGTGAATGCAGGCTTTATGCAAGTCGTATCGCGCAGCGAAATTCGTTTGCGTGTTTATGAACGCGGCGCTGGCGAAACGCAAGCGTGTGGCAGTGGGGCTTGCGCCGCTGTTGCTGTGGGTATCATGCAAGGCTTGCTTGACGAGTCTGTGCACGTGCAATTGCCAGGCGGTAATCTTCACATTCGCTGGCGTGGGCCGGGTCATCCTTTGTATATGACTGGCCCAACTTCACATGTTTATGATGGACAAATAACAGTATGACGGAGCTTTCCAAGCTCGAAGGGCCACAGGCGAAAGCACTGACTGAAGAAGCTGTGGCCAGCTATTTGAAAGACCATTCAGATTTCTTTCTTCGCCAGCCTGAGTTGCTGGCGCAGCTTCGTATTTCTCACGCTGAGCGTGGCACAGTCTCTTTGGTTGAAATTCAGCTTGGTCGTTTACGCGATCGCGTGGCGGAATTAGAAGAAGACATCACGCAGTTGATGAGTATTGCCGCAGGAAATGAAAACCTGTTCAGGGCTTTTTCGCAAACTCACAAAGCCTTGTTTGCCGCCAACAAAGAACAAGACATTCACCAAGCACTGCGAGTGCTAGCGACGGCATTGCAGCTGTCAGCTAGCCTGCGCTTTTATGACATTGGCCACCATGCGCTGAATAAAAAGAGTGTCGATAGCGTCAAAGCGGCGCATTTTTGTGGTCAGCGGGTTTACCTTGGTCGTTTGCGAAAAGCCGAAGGCGAGCAGTTTGTGAGCCAAGCGCCTGAACTCGGCTCGTACGCATTGGTTCCCGTGTTTGCGGGCAAAGAAATTGGCTTCTTGTCGTTTGCGAGTAAAGACGGCGGGCATTTTCAGCCAAGCATGGACACCTTGTTTGTCGAGCAAATCGCCGAGCACATCGGCATACTGCTCAACAAGTGGCAGGATGACGAATGAGTCTGCTCTCGTCGATGGAAAAACCGTTGGCGCGATTTTTTGACTACATGATCCGTGAGCGAGGTTTGAGCCGCTATACCGAATCAAACTATCGTCAACAACTCACTGCCTGCGCTACATTCTTGCAAACATCTGGCGTGACCCAATGGCAAGACGTCGATGCCGGTTGGGTGCGTCAAATCGCCTCTCAAGCCAAACGTGAACGCTTAAAGCCGGGCAGCATTGCGCTTCGTTTGTCAGCACTTCGTAGTTTCTTTGATTTTCTGGTGGCAGATGGCGTTTTGGGAGCGAATCCGGCCAAAGGCGTGGCTGCGCCCAAGCAAGGCCGCACGTTACCGAAAAATCTCGATGTCGATGAAATCAACCAGCTGCTTTCTGTGGATACTGATGATGACCCTTTGGCGGTCAGAGATCGCGCCATGATGGAGTTGATGTACGGTGCTGGTTTGCGTTTGTCTGAACTGATTGGCCTCAATCTTCGTGATGTTGCTGTGCGAAAAGGCGACTTGCGAGTGATAGGTAAGGGCGACAAAGAGCGCGTAGTACCGTTTACTGGTATGGCGAAAGAGTGGCTGATCAACTGGATAAAAGTACGTAATCTTCTGCTCAAAGGGCCTGAAGAGGCGTTATTTATCTCCAAGTTGGGAAACCGTATCTCTCCGCGTAGCGTACAAAAACGTATGGCAGAATGGGGACAAAAACAGGCGGTAAACAGTCATATCAATCCGCACAAACTCAGGCATAGCTTCGCGACCCACATGCTGGAATCGTCCGGCGATTTGCGTGCGGTGCAAGAATTGTTAGGTCATGCTGACTTGTCGACAACGCAAGTGTATACCCACCTCGACTTCCAGCACCTTGCCAAGGTGTATGATGCCGCCCATCCACGGGCACGAAAGCGCAAGAGTGATTAGCACAGCGGGCTGATCCCGCTCACTGACGATGAAAAGGAACGAACATGAAGTTTTATCGTAGATGGGAAGCGGTGAGCGCGTTGACCTTTGATTTGGACGATACCCTTTACGACAATCGCGTCGTGATCGTTCGCGCCGAGCAAAAGTTACTGGATTGGTTAGAAGAGCACTGTGCGCCCATGGCGGCATTTAGCTGGTCTCAATGGCAAGAGATGCGACAGCAAGTGCTCGATAACGACGGGCGCTTGAAAGGGTTTGTCACCGACATCCGACGCGCGCAGATCCGCCTTGCCGCGAGTCGTTGTGGTCTCAGTGATAGCGCAGGTAAGCAACTGGCGAATGACGGAGTGGATTTCTTCTTGATGGAGCGCAGCAATTTTGTGGTTCCAGATGAAGCCGTTGAAACCTTGTCGATGCTGTCGGCGCGTTATCCCTTGGTGGCAATCACCAACGGCAATGTGGACTGTGACAGATTGGGGCTGACCCCTTACTTTCAAGGAATCCTTCAAGCAGGCCCTGATGGATTAGCCAAGCCTGATCCCGCCCTATTTATCAAAGCCAAAAACCTTTTAGGACAAGCCCCATCGGGGATTCTGCATGTCGGTGATCATCTAAAAACGGATGTGCGCGGCGCGAAATTGGCGGGTTTTAAAGCGTGTTGGTTCAATGATACGCAACAGCCGCTGACAGCGCAGCGGCATGCTTCGTTATTACCGGATGTGGAAATCTCCCACCTGAGTCAACTTCTGACTCTTACCCGCGCTGTTTAAGTTTATTGTCGATAGCGAGTAAGCCTGGTCCCCAAATCATGGTGGCGAGAATCATCACACCCCACATTTGGTGGTCAAAGAATCCTTTATCCCAAAGTGCAGGGTAAGACACCACCGCCACGATATTGAACACAAACAAGGCAAGCGCCGCGGGGCGAGTGAGCAAACCTAATACCAAGAATACTGGCAAGATAAGCTCTGCGGCTGTTCCTAGGTATGCGGCCATTTCCCAAGGTAAAACGGGCACCTGATATTCATATTCAAACAAATAGAGAGTGCTATCCCAGCTCGCTATTTTGGTTTGTCCCGCTCGGAAAAAGACCCACGCAACCCATAATCGGCTTAGCAGCAGCAACGCTGGCGCTAGGGGCTTTAGCGCAGATTCAAAAATATTATCCAGTTTGGTAATCAAAGAAAGCATACGCAATATCCTTTTTCTTATGGCGTGCGAGTAAGGTTGAAGTCGGTAAAGACGCCGCGCTGCATGGCGCTGGCAATATGTTGCAACTGCTCTGGGGCAATATCGCTAAATGGCGAGTGTGCGCAGGCGTCAATCAAACCTGCCTCAAAGATATCTAGCGCGATCACGGTGAGCGTGTCGTGCCTGAGATGTATGAGCACAGATTCTGCAGAATTAAGGTCGATAGATTGAAGTTGCGCCTCATCTTGGCGCGTCACGGCATCCCAAATCTGACTGATGGCAAAATCACTTTGAATAATTTTGGCAGCCGGTGAGACATGCAGATGGATATCGCCAAACTCTTCTGGCGAAACCAGCGCGAGGGCTTCAACGGGAAATGGTTCGGGTGACACAACCGCCCGGTTCACGGTTTGAATATGCCACTCCAATGTCGCCATATCCGCCAAATAGGGAACGGCTTCAATAATGTTTGGGATCGAAGCAATGGTGTCATTGAATCCCTCGCCGTAACGATCGACGCAGGCATCCTTCATCGGTGTGTTCAGCACATGTTGCCGTGCTATCGCATCAAAGCAGACATCCCCGACGAGTGCTTTGACCACGGGGTAAACCACGGCGAGGCATTCACTCAGTGTCATCACAAAGTTATTGCGATAGACCTGAAGCAGGGCGTCCGGTGAGGTGGCGCCATGCTCCACGGGTAAATCGTGGGGCTGGTAATGCAAGGCATCACCAAACTGGCGCTGTAAGGCCGCAAGGTTAGGCGATGTCATGATGCCACCCCACTGAGTGTGCTGGGGGATAGCGCAGTGAGAATATCATGGGCTTTTTTTGCCTCCGCGAGGAGAACCTCGGGGGCGGGAATATCCGTGTCCCATTCAATCAAGGTATGTCGCGGCCCGTGAGCGGCTATCCACGCACGATAGAGTGCCCACACAGGCTCAGAAACCGGTTGGCTGTGAGTATCAATCCAGATCTCGCCTTCAGGCAACGGGTTCACCGTGTAGCCAGCTAGATGGATTTCTTTCACCTTGTCAGGGTCAATAGCAGCCAAATATTGTTGTGCGTCAAAGCCATGGTTAAAGGCACTGACATGCACGTTATTGAGGTCGAGCAGCAAGTCGCAGCCTGTCCGCTGTGACACTTCGGCCAAAAATTCCCATTCAGGAATGGTGGAGTGACTGAAACTCAAATAGCTTGAAGGGTTCTCAACCAGCATCTGTCGACCAAGATACTCTTGTGTGGTATCGACATTGGCGCAAAACACCTCAAGGGCTTCCTCGGTATAAGGAAGAGGGAGCAAATCATTGAAGTACTGGCCGTTAACCGAACTCCAACTTAAGTGATCGGAAACAAAGAGCGGATCGATCGCATCAATCAGTCGCTTTAGACGACGTAAATGCTCGCGATTGATGGGGTCGGTTGACCCCAAAGACAAACCCACCCCGTGACAACTAATGGCATATTGATGACGCAGGGAGTGCAATGTCTCAAACGCAGCAGAATCAGGCTGGAAAAAGTTTTCACTGTGTACTTCTAACCATCCTATATCCGGAGTCTGATTAATGAAGTGTTCGTGATGTGGATGCCTAAGCCCCACGCCAACCCATGGTGAAAACTTATCCATGCCTAATCCCTTTGCTCTCGTCGATTAAGATGAGGTTTTAGCACCACCAGTAAGGCGGTCACATAGGCCTGCAGGGACGACGATGAATGCATCAGATTGTGCGTCTTTCGTTGAAGTACCGGCACATGAGCTAGTGTTGGTTGCACAGTCATTCTTACCGGCTTTCGCAACGCCGTAGCACTTTTCTTTTTCTGCAGCTTGGGCAACAGTGGTGGTCAATGTGGTAGCACCTACAGCAAGCAGACTAGTAACAGCAGCCGCGACAGCAAAATTCGTCTTTTTCATGTCAATTCCTCATTGTAAGGACGAAGGTCCTTAGGATTATCAATTGATTAAAGATAGAGCCGTCTTCATAACGTACTCACCTAAAAGGATAGGTGGAACGCATGAAAACTTTCGCAGGAAGGGTTATTTTTTGACCAAAATTAACCATTGATCGGGTGTGTCATCAATTAAGATGTTGATTTTAATAGAGTGAATGGCGTTTTATGTCTTTGATGAACAAGGATGATTTCAATTTATATCGCGATAGGTCGGCTTGTAGGTTCTCTAAACCGCGCCTCTGATGCGCTTTTCCTCAGAATTTTGGTGTTAGGTTCGCACCTGAAAGTCACTTGGGTATATAATCTCCAACCAGTGTATAAATAACCAGTGAATGAACGATGGACGTATCCCACCTGATCGACGGTCTTAACGACAAACAACGCGAAGCCGTGGCCGCACAGCTTGGTAACTATCTGGTGCTAGCGGGCGCGGGCAGTGGTAAAACCCGGGTGCTGGTTCATCGCATTGCTTGGTTAATGAAAGTTGAACATGCTTCGCCGTTTTCTGTGCTGGCCGTGACCTTTACCAATAAAGCCGCTGCGGAAATGCGTGGCCGTATTGATCAATTGATGCAGGGCACTTCCTCCGGCCTGTGGTGCGGTACGTTCCACGGCTTGTGTCACCGTATTCTTCGCGCCCATCATCTTGATGCGAATTTGCCGCAAGACTTCCAGATTCTAGATTCTGATGATCAACAGCGTTTGCTGCGCCGCTTGATCAAAGCACAAAACCTTGATGAAAAACATTGGCCTGCGCGTCAGGCGTCGTGGTACATCAACGGTAAAAAAGACGAAGGGCTGCGCCCACATCATATTGATGCGCAGTTTGATCCGGTCGAAAAGACATGGTTACGTGTTTATAGCGCCTACCAAGAAGCCTGCGACCGTGCAGGGCTGGTGGACTTCGCTGAACTTCTATTGCGCTGCCACGAGTTGCTGCGTGATAAAACCCATATCCGTGAGCACTACCAAGCGCGATTCCAGCACATTCTGGTGGACGAATTCCAAGATACCAACAACATCCAATACGCATGGCTTCGCATGATGGCGGGGACACAAGCTAATGTGATGATCGTTGGTGATGATGACCAGTCAATTTACGGCTGGCGCGGCGCGAAAATCGAGAACATTCAACGATTCCTCGACGATTTCGTTGGCGCACAAACCATTCGTTTGGAGCAGAACTACCGCTCGACGGGCAACATTCTAAAAGCCTCTAACCACCTCATCACCAATAACTCGGAGCGCATGGGCAAGAGCCTGTGGACTGATGGTAAAGAAGGTGAATTGATTTCTGTATACAGTGCATTTAACGAGTTAGACGAAGCGCGTTTTGTCGTCGGTAAAATCAAATCATGGCACGACGATGGCGGCGCATTGAATGATTGCGCCATGCTGTACCGAAATAACGCCCAATCTCGCGTGTTGGAAGAAGCCTTGATTCAAGCTGGCTTGCCGTATCGTATTTACGGTGGCATGCGATTCTTCGAACGCCAAGAAATCAAAGATGCCTTGGCGTACCTGCGTTTGATGGCGAACCGCTTTGACGATGCGGCCTTTGAGCGCGTGGTGAACACGCCCACCCGTGGTATGGGTGATCGCACCTTGGAAACCATTCGATTGGCTGCCCGCGATCGTGGCGCGACCATGTGGGAAGCCAGTGTCCAACTGTTGGATGAGCAAGTTTTGGCGGGACGCGCAGCGAATTCATTGCGTCGCTTTGTCGAATTGGTGAATGCATTGGAAGACGACACCCGCGAAATGGCGTTGTTCCAGCAGACGGACTACGTGATCCAGAATTCCGGATTGCGCGCCATGTACGAAGCCGAGAAAGGCGAGAAAGCTCAAGCACGTATTGATAACTTGGAAGAACTTGTCACGGCAACGCGCCAATACGAAGTGCCTGAAGAAGTCCAAGAGGACATGTCGCCACTGTCAGCTTTCTTGTCGCACGCCGCGTTAGAAGCGGGTGAAGGGCAGGCGGATGAATTCGACGATGCCGTTCAACTGATGACACTACACAGTGCCAAAGGGTTGGAGTTCCCAATGGTATTCATGGTGGGCGTCGAAGAAGGCATGTTCCCAAGCCAGATGTCTTCAGAGGAAGCCGGTCGACTCGAAGAAGAACGCCGCCTTTGCTACGTGGGCATGACGCGAGCAATGAAAAAGCTCTACATCACCCATGCGGAAATGCGTCGCGTGTATGGCAAAGACATGTTCCACAAAGCGTCTCGATTCATTCGTGAATTACCAGAAGAGTGCATGGAAGAAGTGCGCATGCGTGCCAAGGTGACACGCCCTGCGGCTGCGAGTGGTCGATTCTCACAAACTCAATCTCAGCAGAACTTCAACCAAACGGGCTTTAACTTGGGGCAGCGCGTGCAGCATCCGAAGTTTGGTGAAGGCACGATTATCAATTTCGAAGGCAGTGGTAACCAAAGCCGCGTGCAGGTGGCCTTTAATGGTGAAGGCATCAAGTGGTTGGTGACGCAATATGCCAAGCTTGAAGTCATGTAAGCTCACAGCTTTTCGACTGCGTTAATTCACTGGCAAAGCGAAACCAAGCGATGCCAATAGACGCAGTAAAGATTTTAAAAGAAACACAAAGAAAAAGGGAGGCTGAATGCCTCCCTTTTTGATGCTTGAGCGTTTACTTTTGCGTTGCTGCGTTGCTGCGTTGCTGCGTTGCTGCGTTGCTGCTTTGGTGCTCTAGCGATGGGGTGCGAGGCAATTAAGCCGCTTGACCCCAAAGGCTTGATAGCGACCCTAACAATGAATCACTGGCTCCTTGCTCACCCAAGTACTTCAAGATAACAGGTGCGTATTCGGTCACCATGGCTGGGTCTAAGCCGAGAGCGCTGAACACTTTGTTCACCGACTCCATGTTGTTTAGCATGCTGCCTAAATCACCAGGGATCGCGCCAGTTAAAGAATCCAGACCTGGAACCATCTTCGTTAACTCGCTTGCTTGATCTGTACCTAGCTCTTGATACGCCATTGCCAGCAATGCGCCAGCACCGCCTGCGGCTTGGTCGTCATTGACGTTCAGGTCGCTAGAAAGCAAAGACGTGAGTGGGTTATCTGCCGCTTCTTTGCTGACGCCAGTCATTAGGTTGCTGGCTTCTTTCTTCGCATCACCCACCAAACTGTCCAAACTCAGTGCATGTGCCGGTACCGCCGCCGCGATCAATACGGCGGAAAGTGCCATCACATTTAATTTACGTAACATGGTGCTCCTCCTGAGGGGCATTAATTTCGGCTACTGGGCCGTGACCAATCCTTCGCGCCTTGGGTCGGCTCCGCCTTCCAAGGTGCCACTATCGATAACAATACCGTGTATACCAGAGGTTAAGTCACGAATATTCACT
Organism: Enterovibrio calviensis DSM 14347; assembly: GCF_000621165.1. Taxonomy (GTDB): domain Bacteria; phylum Pseudomonadota; class Gammaproteobacteria; order Enterobacterales; family Vibrionaceae; genus Enterovibrio; species Enterovibrio calviensis. The sequence continues at coordinate 44,954 of NZ_JHZA01000020.1, forward strand.
TTATATCCCATCTCTTCAAGTGCCGGTTTGAAACTTTCCGCGTCAGTCCCTGCTTCAAGATCATAAGTGCCAAATCGGTTGACGAGGTGCGGTAAGTCGATGGCAGATTGGATATCTAGCCCCCAATCGAGATGCGCAACTAGCGTTTTGGCAACATAACCGATGATTCGGCTACCACCTGGCGAGCCGACAGCCATATAAGGTTTGCCATCGCGCATCACGATAGTGGGTGCCATGGATGAACGAGGACGTTTGCCCGGCTCAACACGGTTGGCAATCGGCACGCCATTTTTGTGGGTGGCGAAGGAGAAGTCGGTCAGTTCGTTGTTGAGCAGGAAACCGCGTGTCATCAAGCGTGAGCCAAAGCCGTTTTCGATCGTGGTGGTGATAGAGACGATATTGCCCGCTTTATCCACGATGGAGAAATGGCTGGTGGAAGGTAGTTCGATGGATTGGTCATCAGCCAATAGTGGTGTGTGCTTGGCATGGCTAAATTGGGGCGTACCGGGAGCAATGTCTGTCATTGCCCCTTCTTCAGGAATCAAGTCAGCACGTGCTTTGAGGTATTCTGGCGCCAATAGTCCTTCTGTTGGTACGGGGACAAAATCGGCATCGGCAATGTAGCGTCCTCTGTCGGCGAAGGCCAATCGAGAAGCGTCACCGAGTAAGCGCCAACTCTCTGGGTTGTCTTTACCCAAGGTTTTCATTGGGAAGTGACTGACGATGCCAAGGATTTGGCCAACGGTAATTCCGCCTGAGGTCGGGGGGCCCATGCCACACACGCGATATTGGTGGTAAGGCGCACATACGGGATCGCGCTCGATGATGCGGTAACTGGCCAAGTCATCTTTGCTCAACACGCCGGGGTTACCCGCGGCGTTTTGTACCGTCGCGACGATGTCATCCGCAATAGGGCCTTGATAGAAGTTGTCGACATCTTCGGCCACCATTTTTAACGTGCTGGCGTACTCAAGGTTCACTAAGCGATCGCCAATGCTGAGCGGATGCCCGTTGTCGTCAAAGAAGTATTGATGCGTGGCGGGATAGCGACGCAGCCTGTCGGCATCTCCTTCAATCAAGGCGGCTAGACGCGGTGAGACTTCAAAACCGGCTTGCGCCAACTCGATGGCTGGCGTGAGTACGGCGCGCCAAGACAAGTTGCCGTATTTCGCGTGGGTATCATGCATCAAGCGCAATGTGCCTGGTGTACCGACTGAACGGCCTCCCACAACAGCATCGTAAAATTTAAGCGGCTCGCCATCTTCATTGAGAAACAATGTGGGCGTGGCGTCGATTGGCGCAGTTTCACGACCGTCGAAGGTTGTGAGTGCTTGTGCCTCGTTGTCCCAATACACCAAAAATGCACCGCCACCTATCCCTGAGCTTTGTGGCTCAACCAAACCCAGCACGGTTTGCACGGCAACCATCGCATCGATGGCATTACCGCCGGACTTGAGAATGGCTTCCGCTGCTTTGCTGGCATGGGGGTTGGCCGACGCCACCATCCATTCGGTGCCTTTTACGCTTTTTCGCATCACACTGCCGGTGGCAAGTTCGGGGGCAATGGCATCGGTAATTTGGCCTTCAGCGGTGGCGTTAGCTGTACCTGTCATCATCAGGCTAAGTGCCAATGCGGAGAAGAGTCGGGAAGGGTGCAGTTTCATTCGAATTCCTTTTAACGCCAAAACGGTTGGTCCTTGAGTATAGTTCGGCAATGGGCGAGAGGGGTGTAGGATTAACGAGGCAAGGCCTTAAATTCTCTAGTAAGGGCAGCAGGATACAAAAATACGACGCGTATAAAAAAAACGGCACCTTACGGTGCCGTTGCTTTTATCTTTGACCTACTTGTGTTGCGCGCGTTGTTTCTTTTGGTGCCTGATGGCATCGAAGGTGAAAATGATGAGCGCCGTCCAAATAAACATAAATGTCGTGGCCTTATCGGCGGTAAAAGGCTCGGCATAAAGCCCCACTGCCAACATAAACATGAGGGTGGGGCCGATATATTGGAAAAAGCCGAGCGTTGATAACCGCAGTTTGGTCGCGGCGCCGTTAAAGCACAGCAATGGCAAGGTGGTGACGATGCCGGCGGCGATCAGCAGCAAATTCATGGTCCAACTGTTGTCGAGCATGTTTGACGTGCTGCTATCGGCAATAAAGAGCAAATAAATGGCCGACGCAGGCAATAGCACGGCGGTTTCAATGAACAAGCCAGTGGCAGCATCGACATTAATTTTTTTACGCAGCAGGCCGTAACAACCAAAGCTGCATGCCAATACCAGCGCCACCCAAGGCAGTGAACCAAAGGTGATGACTTGGATAGCGACGCCAGAAAACGCTAAGACTACGGCCACCCACTGTAAGCGGCGAAAGCGCTCACCCAAAAACACCATGCCGAGAACCACGTTAATTAACGGGTTGATGTAATAGCCAAGGCTTGCGTCCAGCATGTGGTTGTTACCCACGGCCCATATGAAAATGAGCCAGTTGGCGGCAATAACCACCGCCGTGACGGTTAAAAGTGCTAAACGTTTTTTGTCTTTGAGAAGCAGCTTTACACGTGCAAAACCGCCGCTCATCTTCACAATGATGGCGAGAAAGAAGAAAGACCACAGTATACGGTGCATCACGACTTCTAATGCGGGAACGTCAGTTAACGCTTTAAAGTAGATTGGAGCGACGCCCCACATGGTGTAAGCACCAAGGGCGAGTAAAACGCCTCGGCGTGTTTGTTGCGCATCATTCACTGCGAGATCTCAACATTCGATTTAGGATAAAGAGCAAAAACCGCCAAAAGGCGGCGCGGGCAGCAAAAAATAAGGTGTATTTGTGGGTGGCCTAGTGTGTAAATGCCATATTACACAAAAATCTAAACGGTTTAGCTGCAACAATCAGTATATGGAGGACGCATGACTAAGCACACCTTTATGGTGACATATTGTTGAGAAAGTCGTGTGCAATGGCGGCATGGCTTTCAACATTGGCGTCGGACGTTTAGAATGAGCGCCAATTCATTAAAGAGAGGCATCATGACCGTCACTGATTCAGCCGCACAAGCGCCGGAGCTTGCCCAAGACGAATCTGTTCTGCAGTCGGTGTTTGGCTATCACAGCTACCGAGACGGTCAAAAGGAAGTCATTGATGCCGCTATTGCGGGTCAAGATTGCCTTGTCATTATGCCAACAGGTGGTGGTAAGAGCCTGTGCTACCAAATTCCTGCTTTGGTGCGTGAAGGCCTAACGATTGTTATCTCTCCACTGATCTCACTGATGAAAGATCAGGTTGACCAATTGCTCGCCAATGGCGTGCAAGCTGCGTGTATTAACTCATCAATGCGCCCTGAAGCCCAAGCGGCAACGTGGCAGTCGTTGCGTGAAGGCAACTTATCTTTGCTGTACGTGTCGCCTGAACGCGTGTTAATGCGCGATTTCATTGAGCGTTTACAGACCACCCAAATTGGGTTGATCGCGGTCGATGAAGCGCACTGTATCTCTCAATGGGGACACGACTTCCGTCCTGAATACGCGCAACTTGGTAGCCTGAAACAACATTTCCCTGATGCGCCAGTGATGGCTTTGACCGCCACGGCGGATGACACCACACGTCAGGATATTTGTTCTCGCCTTGCTTTAGAGGCGCCCCATACCTTTCTTGGCAGCTTCGATCGCCCCAATATTCGTTACACCTTGATCGAAAAGCACAAACCGTTGGCGCAAGTGACCCAGTTTCTCGCCGGACAAAGCGGGCAAAGTGGCATCATTTATTGCAGCAGCCGTAAAAAAGTCGAGCAAGTGGCCGAAAAGCTGTGCGATCAAAATCTGCGCGCCGCGGCTTACCATGCGGGCATGAGCAATGAACAACGTGCATGGGTACAAGAAGCCTTTCAGCGAGATGATGTACAAATTGTGGTGGCGACCGTCGCGTTTGGCATGGGTATCAACAAACCCAATGTACGCTTCGTGGTGCATCACGATATTCCCCGCAATATTGAATCCTATTATCAGGAAACCGGACGCGCAGGGCGTGACGGCTTGCCTGCTGAAGCTGTGATGTTTTATGACCCGTCAGACATTGGCTGGTTACATCGCTGCTTGGAAGAAAAACCGGAAGGGCCGCAAAAGCAAGTTGAAAGCCATAAGCTCAATGCCATGGGCGCATTTGCGGAAGCGCTGACGTGCCGTCGCTTGGTTTTACTCAATTACTTTGGCGAATACCGAGAAAAGCCCTGTGGTAACTGTGATATTTGCTTAGACCCGCCGACCTTGTTTGACGGCACTGAGCAGGCGCAAAAAGCGCTGTCTTGCGTGTATCGCGTTAATCAAAGCTTTGGTGTGGGCTACACGGTTGAAGTGTTGCGCGGCATGCAAAATCAGCGCGTGAAAGACCACGGGCACGATAAGATCAGTACCTATGGCTTGGGCAAAGACCACAGCCATGAATATTGGGTGAGTATTTTTCGCCAGTTGATCCATCGTGGTTACTTGATGCAGAACATTGCGCGTAGCTCGGTGCTGCAACTGACCGAAGAAGCTCGTCCTGTGTTACGTGGCGAAACCGCACTGGAATTGGCGGTACCGCGTTTGGGCCTGTCGCCACGAAGCAAAGCCGATAAGCTGGGTAAACGAAACTACGATAAGAAGCTGTTTGCCAAGCTACGTAAGTTGCGTAAAGCCATTGCGGATCAAGAAGACATTCCGCCATATGTGGTGTTTAACGACGCGACCTTGATAGAGATGGCAGAAATGATCCCAACCTCTCAAGGTGAGTTGCTCGCGGTGAATGGCGTTGGTCAGCGTAAGCTCGAAAAATACGGCAACGCATTTTTGGATGTGATTGAAGACCACATCACGCTCAATCCGGATGATGTGAGTTATGGATAACCGCAATCTTGCTTTAACTGACGAGTTAGCGTCAAACAACGAATTAGTGCTCTCGCATTTCGATGCCAATGAAGGACGTCTAGTGATGGCGGCGGATGCTTTGAATTTCGACAACGCCGCGTCGTTTCTCGACAGTTTTTGTCAGCTCATTGGTGCCACGCCAGAAGAGAAACAGACCGATGCAGATTTGCATTCATGGCTGGTGGACTTTGAAGGGGTCACTTTCTTGCTGAAAGCCGAGCATTACAGCGCTAGCATTTGGTTGGAGCGTCTAGGTAAAGAAGGGGATGAAGAACTCGCCTTTTTGCACCGCTGGTTAGGCCTGCAGTTAACGGCTTCCTGATTAAACTTCTCTGATTGCTGACCCTTGCAAAGACGGTTGGCAAGCGCATAATTTGCTGTATAATTCGCCACCTTCTTTATGCTGCCGATGTGCAACATGAAGGAGATAAATCATGTGCCGAGCCGAAGGCTTGGCATAAATAGTACGTTTGGGTTCCCTCGCCCCCAATGACAAAAAGGTTCACAATGAGCACTTTTACGCCCGCGCAACAGCGCAACGCCCTCTCTTACTTGGTGGTTTTCCACCTTGTTATCATTGCGTCAAGCAACTATCTGGTACAACTGCCGTTCACCATTTTTGGTTTTCACACCACGTGGGGCGCATTTACCTTTCCGTTTATCTTTTTGGCGACCGATCTGACTGTCCGTATTTTCGGTGCAGGCATGGCACGTAAGATTATTTTCAGTGTGATGGTGCCATCGCTACTGATTTCCTATGTGCTATCGGTGTTGTTCTATCAAGGACAGTACCAAGGTATTGCAGATCTCACCGTGTTTAACCTGTTTGTTGCACGTATTGCCGTAGCAAGCTTCATGGCTTATATGCTGGGGCAAATCCTCGACATTCACGTGTTTAACCGACTCCGTCAAACGAAAAAATGGTGGGTTGCCCCAAGCTGTTCGACCATTTTTGGTAACGCCATTGATACGTTGGCCTTCTTCGCCATTGCGTTTTACAACAGCCCAGACGCCTTCATGGCAGAGAACTGGACGGAAATCGCCGTGGTGGATTACTTCTTCAAACTGGTGATCAGCCTTGGTTTGTTTGTGCCAATGTACGGTGTGTTGTTGAACTACCTAGTAGGTCGAATGACACGTGTTAACGAAGCGGCGCAAACCAAGCTGGTTTAGCGTTCGTTAACGCGAAAGCAATGAGGGTAATAAAGGCCGATCGCAAGATCGGCTTTTTTGTGCGTGAGTTTTGATTTCAACCAGTTGATTGTGGCTCGTATATACTCGAGAAAGAGATGTATACCCAAACAACCTCAAGATGCTCACTGAATCCTGCATCTTCAGGTTGCTTGGGTATATGCATACGGCATCGTAAAGGAAAGTGTCATGATAATTCGAGAAGGCACGTTGGCAGAAGCCATCGAAGTGCTAGGTAAAATTGAGGAATTTGCGCGTTCAGAAACTTTGGGTTCGCTCAAAAAGCGCCTTGGTGATAAGCCTTACTTGGTGTTGGTTGCTGAGCATGATGGGCAGTTATGTGGTGTAAAAATTGGCTATCAGTTGGATGAAGATTGCTTTTATAGCTGGTTAGGGGGCGTGACAGACCACGGCCGCCGTCGCGGGATTGCGCAGTCTTTACTGCAGATGCAAGAACGCTGGGTTGCCCAGCATGGCTACACCAGCCTAAGAGTGAAGTCGCGTAACTGCTTTGCGGGCATGCTGTGTTTGCTGCTGAACAACCATTACCAGATTGAGCATTTAGAGAAGAAGGACGCGTTGGATCAGTATCGCCTCCATTTTGTGAAGAAAATCACACCAAGCGAATGAAAGGCTGAAAACATATAATAATGACTAGCAAATGCTAATGAGAATGATTACTATTTATTTCGTTCGATAGCGAAGGCAATCTTCGCTAAAGAACACACGACATTGCTCACATTGCTTCCAGTATATGTATTTGCATGAAACAGCCGATGTATATCGCGCCGTTTTACTCATGCAGGCGACACCCACTCGGTGTCGCCTTTTTCTTTTCTAGCGCTAAATATTCAACTCGCGTCATCCTTACCTTTCCAATCAGGCGATATCCACGAGTTTGGCAACGAGTTTGTTGATGCCCGATGCGGCCTCACTGACAGATGTCGCGAGCATATAGGCAGGTGTAGACAGTAATCGTCGACTTTGATCCAGTACGAAATCATCAACCGGGCACTGGATATGTTCGCCGCCCATGGCCTCAAATGCCGCGGCGGTTTCTGGATCCGATCCAATGGTGCCTTTGGCGCCGGGACCATAGACTTTCGGGATCAGAATTGGGGAAATACAGATATAACCCGCGGGCTTTTCGGCAGTCGCAAACGCTTTGCAGATATGTAGTACATCCTCCTGAACCGTCATGGAGGATCCATTTACCGCAAAATCACTGAGATTTTTTGCCACGCCAAAACCGCCAGGCAGTAACAAGGCATCATATTCAGTTGGATCTAGCTCAGTGAGCGGGGAGATTTCCCCACGGCAAATTCGTGCGGCTTCTTGGAGTGTGTTACGCGACTCGCCAGTTGGCGCTCCGGCATGATGGTTGATCACATGGTGTTGCTCTTCGTCAGGTGCAAAACAATGCCAACTGGCACCTGCTTGTTCTATGGCTAATAGGGATAACACGACTTCTTGGATTTCAGAACCGTCGTATACGCCACAGCCGGCTAAGATGACTGCCACTTTTTTCACTAATGCTTCCTCATCGTCAAGAATTACCTCACCAAGGCGCGGCGAGGTTTCGCTGAATAAATCATCAAACAAAGCCTAGTCTATGAGCAAAATGATGATCATTTGAATCCCTGTTGCTCACAGAATTTAGGGTTGCTTTGTGAAATATATTTCGATGAAGGGATCTGTGTACAATTTCTTTTTCCACAGTCGATGATCGAGAAACGATCCTGATCAGGATCAATGACTTACACTTAAGCTCATAAAAACAAAGAATTTAATTTTTGATTTTGGCTGTTATTTACGCATGATCTGAAAGGGCGAAAATAAATACCAACAAACTTATCCACAGTGAAAGCTAGGGGCTGCTGGGATGACATCATTTATGCACAGGGTGGTTTTCAGCTTCGTAGGTCGTATGACAGTTGAGCACATTAGCCCGCCAATGTTGCCACCAATAAGAAGGCAGTGTCGGCTTTCTGAGGCTATAGATCGAAATCGCGGGTTAACAGAATTGGCGAGTCGTGGCATCCTAGCTCATCAATCATTTTCTGGTTAGCTTATAACGTTATGGCGACGACTTCTGACAGTCCGTTGATTCTGGTCGACGGCTCCTCTTATCTTTACCGCGCGTACCACGCATCCCCTAATCTGACGAGCCCTAAAGGTGAACCGACAGGGGCGATTTATGGCGTCGTTAACATGCTACGCAGTTTGGTAAAACAATACCCAACGTCGAATGTCACGGTGATCTTTGATGCGAAAGGCAAAACCTTCCGCGATGATATGTATTCGGAATATAAGGCGCATCGTCCTCCAATGCCTGATGATCTGCGTGGGCAAATAGCGCCACTGCATGCGATCATTGAAGCCATGGGTTTCCCTATGATGGTGATCGAAGGCGTTGAAGCCGATGACGTGATCGGCACGCTAGCTACCCAAGGCTCAAAGGCTGGCATGCCTATCTTGATCAGCACCGGTGATAAAGACATGGCGCAGTTGGTGGATGAAAACGTCACCCTGATCAACACCATGACCAATGTCATCATGACACCTCAAGGTGTGCATGATAAATACGGCTTTGGCCCTGAATACATCATCGATTATCTGGCACTGATGGGCGATAAAGTCGATAACATTCCGGGTGTTCCAGGCGTCGGTGATAAAACCGCGACGGCACTGATTGCCGGTATCGGTGGATTGGAAGAGCTGTACGCTAACCTTGATAAAATCGCCGCGCTTGGCTTTCGTGGTTCGAAGACCATGGCGAAGAAGCTGGAAGACAACAAAGAGGAAGCTCACCTCTCATATCAACTTGCCACCATCAAGCTGGATTGCGAACTGCCTTTCACGCCGGAAGCACTTATTAACCGTGAACCCGATAACGCCAAACTGGTGGGATTGTTCACTGAGCTGAACTTCAAGCGTTGGCTTGCCGAAGCACAAAGTGGCAATGCTGGCATGAATGCAGTTGCCGAGCGTGCCGTAACATCCGGTGCGTCAGCGAGTTCTGAAAAGAAAGAGGCAGCAAGCTTCTCCGCAGCGAGTATTGACCGCAGCCAGTACGAAACGATTCTGACAGAAGACGCGTTCCGAGTGTGGATGGATAAGCTGCGCAGCGCAGACGTTGTCGCCTTTGATACCGAAACCGACAGCTTAGATTACATGGTTGCCAACTTAGTCGGCCTCTCTTTTGCTGTTGCAGAAGGCGAAGCCGCTTATCTGCCAGTTGCACACGATTACTTGGATGCCCCTCAGCAGATCGATAGAGACTGGGTGCTGGCTGAAATGAAAGCGTGGCTTGAAGATGCGGGCGCACTGAAAGTCGGCCAGAATCTGAAATATGATTCGAGCGTGTTAGCACGCTACGACATTGCCATGAAAGGCATTGCTTACGACACCATGCTTGAGTCTTACGTCTTTAATAGCGTGGCAGGCCGCCATGATATGGACAGCCTCGCACTGCGTTATCTGCAACATACCTGCATTAGCTTTGAAGAGATTGCGGGCAAAGGTAAAAAGCAGCTGACCTTCAACCAAATCGACATGGATCAAGCAGCGCCGTATGCGGCAGAAGATGCCGATGTGACGTTACGACTGCACAACGTGTTGATGGCGCACCTGCAACAAGATGACAAACTGAAAACCATTTTCGAGCAATACGAAATGCCATTGGTGCCAGTCCTGTCTCGCATTGAACGCCATGGCGTGTTGATTGATAGCGACATGCTGGGCAAGCAGTCTCAAGAAATTGCGTTGCGTCTGGACGTACTTGAAAAAGAGACCTTTGAGCTGGCAGGCGAAGAATTCAACTTAAGCTCACCAAAACAGCTTCAAGTTATCCTGTTTGAAAAGATGGGTTTGCCTGTTATCAAGAAAACGCCGTCTGGCACTCCATCAACCAATGAAGAAGTGCTGCAAGAATTGGCGTTGGATTACCCTCTGCCAAAACGCATTTTGGAATACCGTGGTTTGGCGAAGCTGAAATCCACTTACACGGACAAACTGCCTAAGATGGTGAATCCGGCCACCAAACGTGTGCATACCTCTTATCATCAGGCAGTGACAGCAACGGGGCGCTTGTCTTCAACCGATCCTAACTTGCAGAACATTCCTATTCGTAATCAAGAAGGTCGTCGTATTCGCCAAGCGTTTATTGCCCCTGCAGGTAAAACCATACTGGCGGTCGATTACTCTCAAATTGAACTTCGTATCATGGCGCACCTATCGGGAGATGAAGCGCTGCTTGAAGCTTTCCGTCATGGTAAAGACATTCACAGTGCCACCGCAGCAGAAGTGATGGGCGTTGAGATAAGCGAAGTGACCTCAGAAATGCGTCGCCGCGCGAAAGCGATTAACTTTGGTTTGATTTATGGCATGAGTGCGTTTGGTCTTGCGAAGCAACTAGGCATCCCTCGTGGCGAAGCGCAGCAGTATATGGAACGTTACTTTGAGCGCTACCCGGGGGTTCTGCAGTATATGGAAGCCACACGCTTGCAAGCCGCAGAGCAAGGTTATGTTGAAACCATTTTTGGTCGTCGTTTACATCTTCCTGAAATCAATTCAAGCAATGGCATGCGTCGTAAAGGGGCTGAGCGCGCTGCGATCAACGCACCAATGCAAGGCACAGCGGCAGACATCATCAAACGAGCGATGATTTTGGTTGATAGCTGGATTGGGCAACAACCGGCAGGGCGCGTTGCGTTGATCATGCAAGTACACGATGAATTGGTGTTGGAAGTAGATACCGAACACTTGTCTGACGTAGAACAACAGGTTTGTAAGTTAATGGAATCTGCAGCTTTGCTTGATGTTCCCTTGGTTGCAGACGCTGGTAGCGGCGAAAACTGGGATCAAGCCCACTAATTCAATGCGCTAGTGCTCGGTCAGATCACATAACAACTTAAATTCTATAGCGAAAAAAGCCTGCGAAAGCAGGCTTTTTTATTGATGTAATGAAACATTATGAACACAACTGGCCCTAAATTTTATAATTTGATGAAAAAAAACTACGTAAAGGGTTTTCTTAAACGGCCAATTGATATACAGTTACTGACGTAGGGTACAGAGGTAAGATGTTCTATCTTTCAGACCTTTTGTTTCACGTTATTGGATTTGGCTGATTCAGCAGCCCCGGTTGATGTATGTCGACCGGGGCATTTTTTATTGTACCAACCCTCGCTACTCACCCCGTCTTAACTTCTATTTATATCCATATTAAACAGGCACTTAATTCCTTCATTTGTTAGGGTTAGAATTTTATTACGCTTTATTAGAGTAATTGCTTTAAATTGAGGGCGGCGAAGCTATAATAGTTTCCGCTTCTTGTTCTTGATGTGGTTGGGGTGATCGGTGTTTTCTTTTTCCTGATGGCCCTCACGTTATTTATGGCCGATCTGATTATTCAGGTCGGTCTTTTTTTATCCATCGAAACTGTAATTAAATTCCAGCTCAGGTTTCACGAGGCATCCTTATGTTGTCATTGATATTTATCTACTAAAAATAAGTTTTCAACAAAGGACGTTGGCGTAGAGAAATCATGCGTTTATTGGCAAATTAAGAGATGGTGTATGGATTTGAGGGCGAAGTGGGTAGGTTTGTCGGCAGGGGTAACTTGCGGATAGTCAGATGTTGGATGACACTCAAAACATAACAAATAAGAAAAAACCTCCTATTTCTCTCCCGTTACCCCACCTTAAGGTGGGGTTTTATTTGTCTGCTATTCAAACAAATGGGTTACTCAGACGCTTCGCCTGTGTCAGTCGCTGGGTTTGCGTCTGCATCAATAAGTGCATCGTCAGCCGTTTCGACATCAGTTTCAAATACAGGGAAGTACCAGCTATCGAGCTTCTTACGCAGCTTGTCGACACCAATCCCTTTGAGCGAAGAATAAAGCTCAACTTCTACGTTGCCACCAAAATCAACCGCTGCTGCGCGAACTTTCGTGAGCTCCGCTTTGCGAGCGCCGCTTTTCAGCTTGTCACATTTAGTGAGTAGCGCGAGCACTGGCAGGTTTGAATCAACGGCCCAGAAGATAATTTGCTGATCAAGCTCTCTCAGAGGATGACGAATATCCATCAACACAACCAACCCTTTCAGTTGTTCACGTTTTTGCAGATATTCACCTAAAGATTGCTGCCACTTTTTCTTCATTTCCAACGGTACTTGCGCGAAACCATAGCCCGGCAAGTCGACGATGTGACATCCCTCATCCACTTTAAACAAGTTGATCAATTGTGTGCGACCCGGCGTTTTACTCACCTTAACCAAGCTTTTATGATCACAAAGTCGATTAATTGAGCTAGATTTACCAGCATTAGAGCGACCCGCAAACGCGACCTCTATACCAGTATCTGGCGGCAAGTGCCTGATATCTGGGGCACTGGTGATAAAGTGTGTGTTGCGATAGTTGAGTGAAGGATTCACTGTTAACTCCGTCTCGACTTTATGTAGTCGATTGATTACTTTTATGTGAAATTGTGTAAAATGACCGTGCTCGGTTTTTGCTCGATGATTGTATCATGATGGCGTGGGCATCGTGGTATGGAAGCTTGATAATTATAAATGGAATGTCATGAAGAAATTAGCGCTACTACTCACTTTAATTGCGAGTTTTACCGCCTATGCACAGGGTGATGCAGAAGCAGGTAAAGCAAAATCAACCACTTGTGCCGCTTGTCACGGTCCTGACGGTAACAGCTTAATTCCGGCAAACCCCGTTCTGGCAGGTCAACACGAAAAATACCTGTTTAAGCAACTTAAAGAATTTAAGCTCGGTATGACGACAGGTGGTGAACAAGGTCGTTACAACGCAGTAATGGCTGGCATGGTCGCAGCACTGTCTGAGCAAGACATGGCAGATTTAGCCGCTTACTACGCAACTCAAACGGCAAAACCGGGCGTCACGCCTGAGTCGACCATTGAATTGGGTGAGCAGCTTTACCTCGCGGGTGACACCGAACGTGGTATTGCATCATGCATTGCTTGTCACGGTCCTCGTGGCAATGGCACATCATTATCAGGGTTCCCTAAAATCTCCGGTCAGCATGCTGACTATGTGAAAGCCCAATTGATGGCCTTCCGCGACGGAACTCGAAACAACGATCTGAACGGCATGATGGGTATTGTGTCAGCCAAACTGTCAGACGAAGAAATTGATGCTATTTCAAAATATGTTGGCGGACTGCACTAATTAACCAGTGTGTTAGCACGTGAAATAGTCGAAAAGGCAGCGCAAGCTGCCTTTTTTACGTTCAGTAATACCGTTTTTCTCAATGCGCTGTAAGTGATTGTCCATCCTGCGGTGAGTTTCTTGCCTAAATACTTGCCCGTTTTTATTTTTTTCGCCTATCTTTCAGTTAGATATTGTTATTGATGATTTCAACTATATTGGAATTGTGAGTTCGCGCCTATTTTGTGATTAGGATTGGCGTAGAATTATTTTTGTCGACAGGATACATGACACGGATAAAGGACAGTCAGGACGACTTAGGCAGGGCTGCCACAGGATTCAAACGGATTTAGGCTTAGGAAAAGCCATAGTCACTCGGATGTGTAGCGTCAGGATGACCAACAGCGTGAAGGAATCACGTGTTAGAAGGACACCTACTAGGACGGTAGCAAGGACACGCGCCAGGACGGCGAAGACAACAGGACGTTGCGAGTTTAACTCAAATAAAAAATGGCAGGACGCCCCTATTACAAACGGAAATTTGTTCACTGGGATGTGGCATTACTGTTAGGGATTAAAGCGGTACAATCCGTTCATTAGAACGCTCTAGAGCGACAGGCTTAGCCTGTCGCTTTTTTCTTATCCATCTTTCTGTTACATTTCCGCCATTCACTTTGGTGTAGAAATCTCCAATGACCCTTGATTGCCCGCTTTGTCGTTCGACAGAAATCGTCGACTTTGAGCAGGATAAACGTCGCCGATATTTCCGTTGTGTACCTTGTTCACTGGTTTTCGCCGACCCAGCTAGCCGGCTTTCACCGGAAGAAGAGAAAGCGCATTACGACCTGCATGAGAATACGGCGGAGGATGAAGGCTATCGCCGATTTCTGAGCCGTGTTGCCACACCACTGAGCGAAAAGCTTGGTATGGCTTCTAAGCAAGGCTTAGACTTTGGGTGTGGACCCGGCCCCGTGTTAGCCAGCATGCTGGCGGATAAAGGGCATGTTATGTCGATTTACGATCCGTATTTCTCACCCAACGCGACTGTGTTGGAGACGCAATATGATTTCGTTACCTGTACCGAAGCGATTGAACACTTTTATTTGCCTCACAAGGAATGGGGACTGTTACTGAGTCTGGTTAAGCCTGGAGGCTGGTTGGCAATCATGACCAAGCTCGTTATTGATGCGGATGCGTTTAAGCATTGGCATTACAAGAATGACCCAACCCACGTGAGTTTTTTTAGTCGCGAAACGTTCTGTTTTTTGGCAGACCGAGATGGTCTTGACGTGGACTTTGTTGGTAACGACGTAATTTTACTGAGGAAGAAAAATCCATGACCCGCAAGAAGAAAGCTCGCAAAGTCGGCTCTGAAGGTCCAGCGCAATACAAAGATCGTTCATTGAGCACAGACGACATTGCAGCATTGGCGGCAAAGCGTAAAAACAGACGTAAAGGTCTGAAAGCAGGCTCACGCCATTCAGATGGTACCGTTGAGAAACAACGCGCAGTACACGCACAGCGTGACCCGCGTTTGGGTAGCAAAACAGCGGTTCCTTTGATTGTTGAGCAAAAACCACATCCTAAATCAGCTGCGGGCAAAAAAGTGCGCCGCATCAGTGCTGAGAAAGAATTGGAGATGTTGGAAAACGACGCACAACTAAATGTGTTGTTAGACCGTATTGAAAACGGAGAGAAGCTCGGTGCAGGCTTGCAAAGCTATGTGGATGAGAAACTCGACCGTCTTGAAGTGCTGATGAAGCAACTGGGCTTGTTCGATCAAGAAGAACCAGAAGCGACTGAAGCGCCGAAGAAAGCAAAACGCCGTGGCGATGATGATCTGCTGGCGGAGTTTGAAAACGTCAAATTTGATCAGGAGTAAATGTTGGAGACTCTACCTTTAGGTGTTCTGGCACTAGGCGGTGCCATTATTTTGGGGTTAGCGATTTATGCAGGTTGGCTGTTGGCAAAACTACGCCATCAAACCAAGGTGCAGGCTGCGCAGATGGATGCTGCGATTAAACAACGTAACCTTAAAATCATAGAGAGTGTGGATGTGATAGCGATGGCCACCCTGCAAGAGCAGTGTGATATATCTGAAGCTGCCATTCGCCTTTATATGATCATGGACCACCTGCAAGGCGATAAGCGCGTTGATTATCCAACGCGCTTCCCAGCATTGTATGAGCTTTACGACGTCATCAAAGACATGCCTCGTGGCGAGGCACGTCAAGCGATGGAAAAGAAAGCACGTATGCAAGACAACATGATCCGCATGAAAGCGGAATCGCGTCTTCAGAAAGCCATTCATACTGAGCTGGAAGAGATCCTCGCGTTTACAGGGGCAAAAATGACCCCTATCCGTACTTTAGCGAGCTAATTGCTACGATCAAACCAACAGTTTTCCCTTCAACAATACGGGAAAGATTCATCCGCGACCGGAGAGTGTGTCAAAATACCGCTTTCCGGTTGTTCATTTTTGGCGGGAACGCAAATGTCTACACAGCAAATCATTTGGGATCAGGCGCTTATTGAGAAGTATAACTACTCAGGGCCTCGTTATACCTCTTATCCGACGGCATTAGAATTTCACGAAGTGTTCACTGATGCGGAATTTGATATGGCGTGTGCGCAGTATCCTGAGCGTAACTTGTCTTTGTATGTACATATTCCGTTCTGTCACACCCTTTGTTACTACTGTGGTTGTAACAAGGTGATTACTCGCCATGCGCACAAAGCCGATGAATACCTAGATTCGCTTGAGCTAGAGATCCGCCAGCGTGCCTACATGCTAGGCGATCGCAATGTGACTCAGTTGCACTGGGGCGGCGGTACACCCACTTTCTTAACCAAGCCTCAAATATCCCGACTGATGGGTTTGCTTCGTCAAGAATTCCGCTTAAGCAAAGATGCGGAAATCAGTATTGAGGTAGATCCACGCGAGATTGAACTCGACATGCTTGACCACCTTCGTGCTGAAGGGTTTAACCGTCTGAGTATTGGCGTGCAGGACTTCGATAAAGACGTCCAGAAAGCGGTTAACCGCGAGCAAGATGAAGATTTCATCAAGGCGTTAGTAGTGCGTGCGAAGGCGCTTGGCTTCCGTTCTACAAACCTTGATTTGATTTACGGCCTTCCGCACCAAAATGGTGCGTCGTTCGCAAAAACGCTCGCGCAAGTGCTAGAAATGAAGCCGGGTCGACTGTCCGTCTTCAACTATGCACACTTGCCGAGCTTGTTTGCCGCACAGCGCAAAATCAAAGATGCTGATTTGCCATCACCACAAGAGCGCCTTGGTATGCTTGAGCAAACCATTGGCACATTGACGGGGGCGGGCTACCAGTTCATTGGTATGGACCACTTTGCATTGCCTGACGATGAGTTGGCAATGGCGCAACGTGAAGGTATTTTGCACCGCAATTTCCAAGGTTATACCACGCAAGGCGATTGTGATTTGTTGGGCTTGGGCGTGTCAGCGATTTCCATGATTGGTGATTGCTATGCTCAAAACCAAAAAGAGCTGAAGAAGTACTACGCTCAGGTCGATGAGAAACGTCATGCGCTGTGGAAAGGTGTGATGCTCGATAGCAACGATTTGTTGCGTAGAGAAGTGATTAAATCCCTGATCTGTAATTTCTCGTTAGACAAGAAAGCGATTGAGCGTGATTACAGTGTTGTCTTTAATGAGTACTTTGCCGAAGATTTGGCGTTGCTCAAGTGCTTTATTGATGACGAGCTGGTGATTGTGGACGATAGCCACATTGAAGTAACGTTGAAAGGACGTTTGTTGATCCGCAATATTTGCATGTGCTTTGACACTTACTTGCGTGACCGAGCAAGACAGCAACAGTTTTCTCGTGTGATCTAATCACTGAGAAGTTGTTGAGCGTAAAACTGAAAAAAGCCGCAGTAGCGGCTTTTTTGGTATCTGGCGTTAGCGCTTATGCGCCGCTGCTGAGGCTAAATATCGCCAAGACAACAGCAAGGGCTGCGGCTGCCAGTTGACCTGGACCGGCTGCTGCCATTTCATTTAGGGTGAACAGTGCATCGAACATTATACGTCTCTTACTGCGTGTGATGACCAAGGCGTTGTCGCCGCCATAGTGCGAAAATTCGGCGGCATTGTACGTGACTTGTGAACAAAAAAAC
Organism: Enterovibrio calviensis DSM 14347; assembly: GCF_000621165.1. Classification (GTDB taxonomy): domain Bacteria; phylum Pseudomonadota; class Gammaproteobacteria; order Enterobacterales; family Vibrionaceae; genus Enterovibrio; species Enterovibrio calviensis. The sequence goes on from NZ_JHZA01000020.1 coordinate 62,372, forward strand.
ACCAGCTTTTGCTGGTGTTTTTAAATTTCACAATTAGCGGGTTTGGGTGTTTAACCGCGAGCCAACGCTTTTGCTTTGAGTTCCGCTTTCTCGCTGTCAGACAAGTAGGCTATCTCAAGGCCATTTTGTTGTAGCAAGGTGATCTGTTCCTGCGTTAGACCTGCCTGTGGGGCAGCCACTTCGTACTCGTAAGGTAGCTCAATACCAGATACCGCAGGGTCATCGGTATTAAGCGAAGCCAAGATACCATGGTCGAGGAAAGCTTTGACTGGGTGGCTCGCAAAGCTCTCAACGGTACTGGTTTGCACGTTTGATGTCAGTGCAGATTCGATACCAATGCGATGTTTCGCAAGGTAATCCATCAAGCTTGGGTCTTGAATGGCTTTCACGCCATGACCAATGCGAGTTGCGCCAAGCTCGTTAATGGCTTGCCACATGCTTTCAGCACCCGCTGCTTCACCTGCGTGCACAGTCACATTGAGGTTGGCTTGACGCACTTTAGCGAAGTGGTCATTGAATTGATGTCCCGGTTGGCCGAGTTCGTCGCCTGCTAAGTCAATTGCCACTAGGTGCTGCTTCAGTGCCAGCAACGCATCAAGCTCTTGCATGCACGCTTCCACACCAAAGGTGCGGCTCATGATGCCGATCAGGTTGGTTTTTACACCAAAATCACGGCTGCCGGCTTGTACACCATCGATCACGGCTTCAACCACGGCTTGGATTGGCAGGCCATGTTTCATCGCCATGTAGTAAGGGGAGAAGCGCAGTTCCGCGTAATCAATGCGTGCATTGAGTGCATCTTCTACGTTTTCGTAAGCCACACGGCGAACTGCGTCGAGATCGCCAAGGACTGCGACGCCCCAGTCTAGTTTCGATAAGAAGCCAACCAGATCAGGTTCGTTGGACATCACTTGAACATGCGGACGCAGTGCATCGACAGTGTCGGCAGGCAGTGTCATGCCGAACTTCTGACCCAGCTCCAAGATTGTGTTAATGCGAATGTTGCCATCAAGGTGACGGTGAAGATCCGTCAAAGGAAGGTGGGTTGCGATCATCTGAATATCCTTAAATCAACTTTTGGCAATTATACGAGCTATCGAGTAGCTCGTCAGTATGGCAAATAAACATAAACCGCCAATGAGGCGGTTTTGTTATCATTGTTAACCAAAACTGTTGAAATTCAGGCTGAGCTAAGGCATCTGCAACTCTTTGAGTTTGCGTGTTAAGGTATTTCGGCCCCAACCAAGCAGTTTGGCGGCTTCTTGTTTATGGCCCCGAGTATGATTCAGGGCTTCACGCAATAAGATACGCTCGAACTCAGGCAGGGCTTCTCGCAATAGATTGTCATCCCCTTGAACAAGTGAAGAGCGTGCCCATTGGGACAGTGCTTGTTGCCAAGAGTCGACGTCACCGCCAGCGGCGTTAACCTCAGGCTGCATTAATTCGGGCGGTAAATCTTCAGGCAGAATCTCTTTGCCACTGCCCATCACCGTTAACCAGCGACAAATGTTTTCCAGTTGTCTGACGTTACCCGGCCAAGGCAGGCCAGAAATCAGATCTAGGGTGGTCGAATGAAGCGACTTCACCTCGATATCTAGCTCGTCAGAGGCACGTTTTAGGAAGTGTTTGGCTAATTGTCCAATGTCCTGACGGCGCTCTCGCAGTGCTGGAAGATGAACTCGTATAACGTTAAGACGGTGAAATAAATCTTCACGGAAACTGCCTTCTGCCACCAGTCGCTCTAAGTGCTGGTGCGTAGCAGCGATGATGCGTACGTCTACCTTGATGGCTTGATGTCCACCCACGCGATAAAACTGACCATCAGCCAATACGCGCAACAGACGGGTTTGAATGTCTAACGGCATGTCGCCAATTTCATCCAGAAACAAGGTGCCACCGTTGGCTTGCTCGAAGCGACCTTGGCGCACACTGTTCGCACCGGTGAATGCGCCTTTTTCGTGGCCAAACAGTTCTGATTCGATCAAATCCTTTGGAATGGCTGCCATGTTCAGTGCAATAAACGAGTTGCTTGAACGTGGGCTATGACGGTGCAACGCATGCGCGACGAGTTCTTTACCTGTTCCCGACTCACCATTGATTAATACGGAAATGGAAGAACGGGATAAACGGCCAATCGCGCGAAACACTTCTTGCATGGAAGGCGCTTCACCGATGATTTCAGGAGCCGCTTCCATTGATTCTTTAGGCGAGCGCTGGCGTTTTTGTTCTTGGCTGTGGGATACCGCGCGCTCAACTAAGGCGACCGCTTCGTCAATGTCGAACGGTTTTGGCAGGTATTCAAACGCCCCTTTTTGGTAGGCGCTAACTGCGGCATCGAGATCGGAGTGCGCTGTCATGATAATGACAGGCAGGGTGGGATATTCGTCTTGCAGACGATTCAAAAGCGTAAAGCCGTCCGTACCCGGCATACGAATGTCCGAGACCAAGACGTCCGGTACTTCTCGATTAAGGCCATCTAATACGCTATCGGCATCGGCAAATGTTTCACACGCCATACCAGCAGCGTTCAATGTGCGTTCTAACACCCAGCGGATAGAGCTGTCGTCGTCAACGACCCAGATTAGTCCTTTGCTCATGTTCTCCCCTTAGCGTCGAATTGGTAACAAAATGGTGAAGGTGGTGTGTCCTGGCCAACTGTTGACGTAGATTTTGCCTTTGTGCTGATCGATAAGATTCCGCGTAATAGACAAACCTAATCCTGTGCCACCCGGTCGGCCTGACACCATGGGATAGAACAAGGTGTCTTGAAGTTCAGGGGCAATACCGGGACCGTTGTCTGATATGTCAATGCGAGCCGCGAGACGGTGGCGTTTACCGCCAATCACGACTTGATGCTCAGTGCGAGTACGCACCGTGATCTCAGCATTGGCGGTGTCTGCCAATATCTGTGCGGCATTGCTGACTACGTTCAGCACCGCTTGCTCCATTTGCTCTGGATCCATATCGATATCAGGCAAGCTTGGGTCGTAATCTCGAATGATGTCGACGTCGGTATTGCCGAGTTCTACCAGCAGGCGCACTTTTTCCAACACCACGTGAATATTTTCTTGTTGGCGATGCCCCGGTCGTTGTGGGCCAAGTAGGCGATCTACCAAGTTTCTTAAACGGTCAGCTTGCTCAATGATGATGCGGGTATATTCGCCAAGGCTAGGGTCTGGCAGCATTTTTTCCAGCAGTTGCGCCGCGCCGCGAAGCCCTCCGAGTGGGTTTTTGATTTCGTGGGCAAGCCCGCGTACTAACTCTTTAGCGGCTTGCTGTTGCGCTTGTTGTTGCAGCTCTTTGCTGATCTGCTGCTGGTGACCTATCGCTTTAATTTCAAGCAACATGGATGGGCTGCGTTGCCACATCAGCGGGCTGGCACTCAGTTCAACTTTTCTTTGGTGTCCATCGACCACCAAAGTGACATCACTGTCAGTCAGCCCTTGTCCATTGGCTAACGTCTCTTTCACATGCGCCAAATCAATGGAGCAGTGCTGAATAACATCCGAGAGAGGGTGTTCGCGTAATCGGCGTGCACTTAGGCACAAAAGCTGCTCCGCGGCAGGATTGGCATACGTGACGACGAGGTCGCTATCGAGCACCAAGATTGCCGTGATCAGGTTATCCATTACAGTTTCGGTCAGAGTGGCCACATCACCTTCCTATTTGGCTGCACCGTTATGGTGCAATCAAGTTTACTTGATTGTGCATGGTTGTGCAGCGATGAAAACGTGCTTTGCGCTCAATTGCTTACACATGGTGACCCTGAATGCGCTATCTAGGGGTTGGCTTCCCTTTTGACGGGGCTTTTCGTTGAATTGCCCGATGCAGGAACACAGTTATTGAAGATGAGTTTGCAATAACCTTGCCACCTTCTAATAGCTGCACCTTGATGGTGTGACTGCCGCGATCAACGTTATTCAGTGCTAGCGCTAAGCTGCGTTGTGATTTCTGTGGTTTTCCATCGATGACAGCACGAACGCGTTGGTTGCTGCCGAGTGGCAAATCCGTGGACATCTCAATATGAATGTTGCCTTGGTTATCTCTAAGGGTGGCTTCGTCGCTTGGCGACAAGAGTTCAACGTGAGAAGCAACGGCTGGTGTCTCGGGTTCGGAAGGAGTTGGTGGTGCAGGTGGTGTGTCGGGGGTCTCGATACGATTAGATTTGGGTTGAGTGAGCACATCCACTTCGACCCCTAGTTCAATACTGAACTCGGGTTTAGCATCACTGAGGTGCAGCGTGCCGTTTTCATCGACCCAACGGTAATACTCATCACTATGAGCCGTATTTGAAAGTGCACCAAGAAGGAGCAGGAGACAGAGTCGACGCATGATGTGAGCCCTAAGCGTAAAAGGATATTCTGCGCCTAAGTATCAGAGAGACAATAGAAAAAGGGCTCGCTTGTGAGCGAACCCTTTGATTTGATATGAAACTCGATTTATTACACTGAGTAGTACAGTTCGAATTCCAATGGGTGCGTGGTCATGTTGACTTTCTCAACGTCCTGAGACTTAAGACCGATGTAAGAATCGATAAAGTCATCAGAGAATACACCGCCAGCAGTCAAGAACTCGCGATCATCGCTAAGTGCTTGAAGTGCTTGTTGTAGAGACTCAGCAACTTGTGGGATCTCTGCCGCTTCTTCAGCCGGTAGGTCGTACAAGTCTTTGTCCATTGCATCGCCAGGGTGGATCTTGTTCTTAATACCGTCAAGACCAGCCATCAGCAATGATGCAAACGCCAAGTATGGGTTTGCTGCTGGATCTGGGAAGCGAGCTTCGATACGACGTGCTTTCGGGCTTGGTACCACTGGGATACGGATAGAAGCAGAACGGTTACGTGCAGAGTATGCAAGCATAACAGGTGCTTCAAAGCCTGGTACAAGACGCTTGTACGAGTTAGTCGCTGGGTTAGCAAATGCGTTGATTGCACGTGCGTGCTTGATGATACCGCCAATGTAGTAAAGCGCCATTTCTGAAAGGCCGCCGTACTTGTCACCCGCAAACAGGTTCTGACCGTCTTTTGCTAGTGATTGGTGAACGTGCATACCAGAACCGTTATCACCAACAAGTGGCTTAGGCATGAAGGTTGCTGTTTTACCAAATGCATGTGCTACGTTGTGAACAACGTACTTGTAGATTTGGATTTCATCAGCTTTTGACGTTAACGTGTTGAAACGCGTTGCGATTTCATTCTGACCCGCAGTCGCTACTTCGTGGTGGTGTGCTTCAACAACCAGACCCATCTCTTCCATAACTAGACACATCGCTGAACGGATGTCTTGTGATGAATCAACAGGAGCGACTGGGAAGTAACCGCCTTTTACGCCTGGACGGTGACCTTTGTTACCGCCTTCGAAATCAGAACCTGAGTTCCATGCTGCTTCTACGTCATCAATCTTGAAGAAAGAACCTGACATGTTAGTTGCGAACTTCACGTCGTCAAACAAGAAGAACTCTGGCTCAGGACCGACAAGTACCGTGTCTGCAATGCCAGTTGAACGCATGTATTCTTCCGCACGCTTCGCGATAGAGCGAGGGTCGCGGTCATAGCCTTGCATGGTTGCTGGCTCAAGAATGTCACAACGAATGTTCAGTGTGCTGTCTTCTGTGAACGGATCCAACACTGCAGTAGACGCGTCAGGCATCATCACCATGTCTGATTCGTTAATGCCTTTCCAGCCTGCAACTGAAGAGCCATCGAACATTTTGCCGTCTTCAAAGAAGTCTGCATCAACTTGGTGAGCTGGGATTGAGATGTGTTGCTCTTTACCTTTGGTATCGGTGAAGCGCAGATCAACAAATTTCACTTCGTGCTCTTGGATTAAGGCGAGTACGTTTTCTACTGACATGTGAATAAACCTCCGGTGTCATTGTTCTCTAAATTGGTAAAGCTGCTTTAATGCGCTCAACCAAAAAGTTGGTCTGAGCACACTTAAGCGAAAAGCGTGCCAAGTTTAAAATTCCCGTTAATGCCTGTAATTAGGCGAGTTTGCGTTGAAAACGGGCAGTGCCGCGATCAACTTTGGTGCGCGTCCGCACCATTATGGTGCATGGAAGGGATTGCATAACCAATTGAATCATTCAGCAGTGCGAAGAAGGCCTTGTCAATCACTGATACCGTGGAATGAACACGCAATGTTGGAGCTGTGAACTCGATCGAAATATAGAGGGTTTAGCGGTTGTGGCGCAAAAATCACCCGTTATCTGGGGAAAATAAGGGATTGAGCTGCTTTTTTATTCACCTAAATGTGTGTCATGAATAAGGTGAATTGAATATAAATTGATCCTGAGTCACATTGTTGGTGGGTTTTGAGTAAAAATCTGTTAAATTACGACCGGATTTTAATCAAGTGGCGGTGAGTGCTCCTAGCAGGTTTGCTAGTTGCCTTTGGCGGCACATCTTTTTTGAGTGAAAGAGTACCCATGTCTACCTTACAGTTAGATAAACTAAGAAATATCGCGATCATCGCGCACGTTGACCACGGCAAAACTACGCTGGTTGATAAGCTGCTTCAGCAGTCTGGCACCCTAGAAACACGTGGCGAGCACGAAGAACGCGTCATGGACTCGAACGACATCGAGAAAGAGCGTGGCATTACCATTCTGGCGAAGAACACCGCTATTAACTGGAATGACTACCGTATCAACATCGTCGATACTCCAGGACACGCCGATTTCGGTGGTGAAGTTGAGCGTATCATGTCGATGGTTGACTCTGTTCTTCTGATCGTTGATGCCGTGGATGGCCCAATGCCACAAACCCGTTTCGTAACGCAAAAAGCGTTCGGTCACGGTTTGAAGCCTATTGTTGTTATCAACAAAATTGACCGTCCAGGCGCTCGTCCTGATTGGGTTATGGATCAGGTATTTGACCTGTTCGACAACCTTGGCGCAACCGATGAACAACTTGACTTCCAAGTGGTTTACGCATCAGCACTAAACGGCTGGGCAACCTTGGAAGAAGGCGAAACTGGCGAGAACATGGAACCACTGTTCCAAGCTATCGTTGATAACGTTTCTGCGCCAGAAGTTGATTCTGACGGTTCACTGCAGATGCAAATCTCTCAGTTGGACTACAGCTCATACGTTGGTGTTATCGGTGTAGGCCGTGTAACCCGTGGTTCGGTTAAGCCTAACCAACAGGTCACCATCATTGGTGCTGACGGCAAAACCCGTAACGGTAAAGTCGGTACAGTACTAGGTTACCTTGGTCTTGAGCGTCACGACATCGATCAAGCACACGCTGGTAACATCGTTGCAATCACAGGTCTTGGTGAGATGAAAATCTCTGACACCATCTGTGATGTGAACGCGGTTGAAGCGTTGCCACCTTTGTCAGTTGACGAACCTACAGTAACCATGACGTTCCAGGTGAACACCTCTCCTTTCGCAGGTAAAGAAGGTAAGTACGTAACTTCACGTAACATCCTTGAGCGTCTGCAAAAAGAATTGGTACACAACGTTGCATTGCGCGTTGAAGAAACCGACAACCCGGATCGTTTCCGCGTATCAGGCCGTGGTGAACTTCACCTGTCTATCCTGATCGAAAACATGCGTCGTGAAGGCTTCGAGCTGGCGGTATCTCGCCCAGAAGTTATCATCAAAGACGTAGACGGCGAGAAACAAGAACCGTTTGAAACTGTGACCATCGACGTATTGGAAGAAAACCAAGGCGGCGTAATGGAGAAAATCGGTCTTCGTAAAGGCGAACTGACTGACATGTCTCCAGATGGCAAAGGCCGTGTTCGCATGGACTTCGTCATGCCTTCACGCGGTCTTATCGGTTTCCAAACTGAGTTCATGACGTTGACGTCAGGTTCTGGTTTGATTTACCACACGTTTGATCACTACGGTCCAATGAAAGCTGGCGTTATCGGTATGCGTAAAAATGGCGTATTGATTTCTAACGCAACAGGTAAAGCACTGACTTACGCACTGTTTAACCTGCAAGAGCGTGGCCGTTTGTTTGCTGAACACGCAGATGAAGTTTACGAAGGTCAAGTTATCGGTATCCATAACCGTTCTAACGACCTGACTGTTAACTGTCTGAAAGGCAAGCAGCTGACCAACGTTCGTGCATCTGGTACTGACGAAGCTCAAACACTTTCACCTGCTATCAAGTACACGCTTGAGCAAGCACTAGAATTCATCGATGACGATGAATTGGTAGAAGTAACACCAGAAAGCATCCGTATCCGTAAGAAACTTCTTACTGAGAACGAGCGTAAACGCGCAAGCCGCGGGTAATTCATTTACCAACGCTAACGCTATCGTGAAACGGTAGCGAATAAAAAAGCCTCCATATTGGAGGCTTTTTTGTGTCTAACGATTTATTCCCCGAGTTTATCAACGCCATATGACGCAAGAAACAGCGATGGAGTGGATGGCTTACTTGGCGAATCGGTTGTATAGGAACAACAAGATCAGTGCGCCAACGGTTGCCATCACAATGCTACCTAGGCTTAGACCGCCCGCAGTACCAATGCCAAGCAGTGAACTGACCCAGCCACCCACGACCGCACCCGCGATACCTAGCAGCGTGGTCATAATAAAACCACCACCGTCTTTCCCTGGCATAATCCACTTCGCCAAAATACCAGCGAGTAGCCCGAGAATGATCCATGAAATAATGCCCATTTGTTTCTCCTCCATGTTGAGAGACGGTTTTCATACCGTTGAATGCAGGCAGAAATTTGCCTGCGCAAACGATAAGGGAAATTGTCTCACTCAAGGTGTTTCATGTATGAGAAACATCGAAAGCTAATTTAGTTCTTCAAGGTAGTCAGGAAGCGTTCAGACTCATCGATAGCAAGCTGCATATCTTTGATTGCACGGTTAATTTCTTGTTCTAAACCTGAAAATTCGCCTTTCAGAGCACCAATAGCCGCCGCATTAAGATTATGTTTAAGATACAGGGTGTTATCACGCAATGTGTCGAGCACTGGTGTCATCTTGCCTTCTGCTTTTTTCATGGCAGAGAGCATTTGTCGATAACTTTGCTTGGTGGCGTTGAGTTTGCGCTCGCTTTCACGGCGGAGATTGGCGCTGGAATAGAGGTCTAACTCTTCTTGCCATTCGTCGAATAGCGCATCAGACACGTCTTCGACGCCTTGGATGCGATCTCGAACGTTGTCGACAGCGGTTTCGCTTTCTTCATACTGATCGTTGATGGTGTTGTACATGGCTTCAAGTTCACCACCATCGAATTGGGTCAGCTCAGTGAGCGCTTCAAGCGCGCTGGTGAATTGGTCACTGGCCTCCTGCTGTGCTTCAGATGCCGCTTCGACACGATCAGCCATAATGTCACGCTTGTGAATACCAACCTGCTCCATGGTGGCGTAATAAGCGGACTGGCAACCGACCAGCGTGAAAACCAGAAACAGGGTAGAGAGAAGACGCACGGTATACTCCTTTACGTTATGATAAACCTTCTTTACAAGAGACTATGGTTGAAGGAATGGAACGACTCAAGCATTTAATGCCCAGGATAGGGCAGATTTTATTCGCATTTTTACGGCATCTTGTTCGCCGTATTGTTCATGACCGCCTCACGGTCAGCGCAGGTTACATGGCTTACGTGACTTTGTTGTCATTAGTGCCATTGATCACGGTTGTGCTCTCAGCATTATCCATTTTTCCCAGTTTTGCCGAAGCGGGTGATGAGATACGCACCTTCGTGTTGCATAACTTTGTTCCCGCATCGAGTGATGCACTTGAACAGTACCTCAATCAATTTGTCGCCAATGCTGGCAAGATGACCGCCGTCGGCGTCGCTTTCCTGTTCGTGGTGGCCTTGATGCTTATTTCAGCCATCGATAAGAGCTTAAATTACATCTGGCGCGTGAAACATAAGCGGGCTGCTGTGGTGTCGTTCTCCATATATTGGATGGTGCTAACCTTAGGCCCTGTGTTGGTTGGCAGCAGCATTGGTGTCAGTTCTTACCTTGGCTCATTGAACTTGCTTGATCTTGAAGGCAGTGAAATGTGGGCACCGACACTACTTCGCGGTTTACCCTTTTTGCTAACCGCACTCGCTTTTTGGGGGCTATACACCTTAGTGCCGAACTGCCGAATCCGTGTGAGTCATGCATTAGTCGGTGCCATGTCGGCCAGTGTGCTGTTCGAATTTAGTAAAAAAGGCTTTGCCTTTTATGCGACGAATTTCCCTTCATATGAACTCATTTACGGCGCGTTAGCCGTGGTGCCACTGCTATTTGTTTGGGTGTATCTCAGTTGGTGTATTGTGCTGTTAGGCGCTGAAATAACGGCGTCATTAGGCGAGCGTGCGATGTGGTTCGTTGAATCGAAACCAGAACAAAATCAAATTACTGATAGTTAAGACGATAAGAAAGGAACTGATATGATTGCGCTAATCCAGCGAGTCAGTGAAGCGAATGTGGTTGTTGATGGCCAAGTGGTAGGGGCTATTGGCAAAGGTTTGCTGGTACTGTTGGGTGTTGAAAAAGGCGATGACGACAAGAAAGCACATCGCTTACATGAAAAAGTATTGGGCTATCGAATTTTTGCTGACGATGAAGGCAAAATGAACCTTAATGTTCAGCAAGCAGGTGGTCAGGTGCTGGTGGTGTCGCAATTTACGCTCGCCGCCGATACGAAAAAAGGAATGCGTCCTAGTTTTAATGGGGCGCCACCTGCAGAGGCAGACAGATTGTATCAACTGTTCTCTCAATACTGCCGAGATACCGGCGTACAAACAGAAAACGGCATATTTGCGGCTGACATGAAAGTTAGCCTAACCAATGACGGGCCTGTCACGTTTTGGTTGCAAGCCTAACACTAGTCAGTTATTGGGTTCACAAGGAAAGGAGCGAGCATGTTTCGATTAATCACACCAACGAAGGAAAGCGAGCTAAACGCCTATTTCCACTTTCGTTGGAGGATGCTCCGTGAGCCTTGGCGTCAACCTGAAGGGTCGGAGCGAGATGCGTACGATGTGGGTGCGCATCATCGCATGATTGTCGACGCAAAAGGTGAACCTATCGCCATTGGGCGACTTTATATTAGTTCTGATAATGACGGTCAGATTCGCTATATGGCCGTTGCACCACAATATCGCAGCCGAGGGTTAGGGGCGTTGGTATTGATGGCACTAGAGTCATTAGCGCGCCAAGAAGGTGCGAAGCGTTTGGTGTGTAATGCCCGTGAAGATGCGATTGGCTTTTACAGCACCAATGGCTTTATCAACCAAGGAGAATTGAGCGAAGAGCGCGGTCCCGTGCAGCACCAACAAATGCTGAAGCTGCTAGATCCCATGTCGGATGTTGTTCGTCGACCGGAATGGTGCCATGAACTTCAGCAACGCTGGCAGCAGCAAATTCCGATCAGTGACAAAATGGGCGTTCGGATTACTCAGTTCTCCGGCTATCGCTTTGAAGTATCAGCGTTGCTGAATGCCAACCTTAACCCGCACGATTCCATGTTTGCTGGCAGCGTATTCAGTATGGCGACATTGGCTGGGTGGGGCATGGTATGGCTGCTGATGAAAGAGCGACAGCTTTCTGCGAGCATTGTTTTGGCCGACAGCCATATTCGCTATCGTAAACCGATCACAGAGCGTCCCCGTGCTGCTGTGTCTTTAGACAGTCTAAGTGGCGACTTAGATCGTCTCGCTAATGGACGCCGAGCGCGTGTAAAGCTGGAAGTGACGCTATTCAGTGGTGAGGAAGAAGCCGGCACATTCACGGGCACTTTTGTGTTAATGCCGGAAGCCAATCAAAGTGCGGCCGATGACATGCAAAACCAAACCTTGCTGTTTGGTTAGTTGACCGCTTAACGAGTCTGATTCGTTAACGCTCCTTCTTTTGTCACCAAATCCCAATTTCCTGATAGAGATGCCGCCTCCGTCGTTGCTTCTACACTAACTGGTGTTAAAGCAATGCGGCCTCTGTCTGCGACTATCTTCACCTCTCCGACTTTCAAGGGTATCGAAACCGCAGGTTCACTGTGTTTCTGTGGTACGAACAGAGTCAACAAACTTTGGGCGAGAGACTGATCGGGTTGAGTGGCCAGTTGCGTTTGGTGGGGCGTTGCGATCACTTTGCCACTCAAACTATACGCGAAGCTGTCTTTGTTAGCGGCGAGCCCAGATAACTGAATATCGACATCATGCTCGCCAAGCAAAGGCAATGGCGCACCTAACCAATGCTGGTAAAGCGAGTTCGGAATGCGAAGACCACTGATCGTGGTTGTCCATGGACGGCTCGGGCTTTGGAGTTGGATTTGAGCTTTTGCTGACAGTTGGCCTTGCGGGAAATTGAGGCTGAGCGGATCTAAGTGCCACTCCCCATCTTCTTCCACTCGCATGTTGGCGTAGGGCGCAGAGACAGGGATGCGATTGATACTCGCGGCCGCCGCACTGGCGGTGAGCGAACCTTGCCACATTCCATCTTGTGCATCTTGGCGAAGAACCACGTCTCGACCACGCAGGTTGAGTCTGATGATTTGCAAAGGAAGCGCGGGGTCGGGCAGAACGATATTGGTATGTTTTACGGATAACTGATCGATAGAAACCGTATCAAATTTTTCCCACTCATGGCGAAACAGGCCAACATCTTCTGTGTCGATTTCGATATCTAGGCCATTGGCGATCAGCGTCTCAAGGGCCAGTGATGATGCGTCCATCTCCCCTGAAAAAGACACAAAGCCTTCATCATTCACTTTGGCAGAAAATGCGCTGACATCAACGCGTTTGGGAGATAAGGACAACTCAGCGAGTAAATCAGTCAGCAGCCATTGTTCGACATTGAACAAACTGGCGTTGAACGACAAAAGAGAAGAAGCCGCATTGGGTGCCCACACTAGCTCGCCTCTTTTTAGGTGAACGGATTGCGCAGAGAAATTCAGGTGTTCTACCGTTATCTCCTCTAAGGCTGCACTCACGTTCAATAAATCCAGTCGCTTAATGTGAATATCGTTGCCTTGGCTAAAGGTTTCCCATTGCCCAGAGAGACGCTGCAGCTGTTTGGATGGTTCAATGCGGGCATCTGATAAGGTCAGTTGATGGACCGTCCAATGGCGACCAGGGTGCAAGGTGGCACTGCCAGTGACATTGCCGAAGCCACTGTTGAGTGACAATCCCCATATCTCCCAAACGTCATCTCGGTATTCGCTGTCGAGTAAGACATGGGTGAGTACTTGGCCTTCAAACTTGATGTTGGGAGACGATAACTGGAATTTCCCCTGCCAATCCCCCCACGTCGCTGAACTGTTTTTCCAATCTGACAATTGGATGTCTGCGTGGTCAAACGAAAGGGTGTCACTGTGATAACTAACGTCATCTAAGGCAAAGTGGCGGATGGAAAGCGATGCTGGCCATGTATGTTTGACGGATTTGTCCAGATCGACACCGCGAACAACCACACTGGCAAATGCCCATTCACCAAGCAGTGATGACAGAGGCGCAAAGCGGAAAGAGATAAATTCGGCGGAACGATTCTTCGCGGGGTCGGCATCGTGAGTCAGTCTTGGTGCAGACAGTGCCACAGAAAATGGCGTTAACACTGAGTAATCGAGTGACTCGGCATTCAACTGATAGGGCGTAATGATCCTCACCGCCTGTTTCAGCATAGGCAGCCCAAAGTTGGTACTGAGTACAATCAAACTGGTTGCTAATGTCACCACAAACACGATCAGCAATGAAGCAAACAGCTTGATGATCAAACGCATTTGGCGAAGTTCTCTCTTTGGTTAAGCGCGCGGAAGATAGGGATACACCGCAGATGTGTTGAGGTTGGCGCAAAAAGTGACGTTATTCAAGCGGTAATAAAAGATGACGTGAAGCGGGATTGAGAAAAACAAAGCCCCCAATGTTGGGGGCTATGATCGGTGTGCAGATTTAGTCGAGTTGTGGGCCGGCTTTAACCAGCGCTTTACCTTCAGCGTTGTCGGTGTATTCAACAAAGTTGTTGATGAAACGCTTCGCCAAGTCTTCCGCCTTGCTTTCCCACTGCAATGGGTCAACGTAGGTATCTCGTGGATCCAAAATGCTTGGATCGACGCCTGGTAGGTTGGTTGGAACCGTCAGGTTAAAGATTGGAATGTCTTTGGTGTCTGCATGCTCAATTGAACCATCAAGGATCGCATCGATAATGCCTCGTGTATCTTTGATAGAGATACGTTTGCCTGTGCCATTCCAGCCAGTGTTAACCAGATAGGCTTCTGCACCGACGGCTTCCATGCGCTTAACAAGCACTTCCGCGTATTGCGTTGGATGCAGCGTTAGGAACGCTTTACCAAAACACGCAGAGAACGTTGGTGTTGGCTCTGTAATTCCACGTTCAGTGCCTGCCAGTTTAGCGGTAAAGCCAGACAGGAAGTGGTACTTGGTTTGCTCTGGAGTCAGTTTAGACACCGGAGGTAATACGCCGAATGCGTCCGCAGACAAGAAGATCACTTTGTTGGCGTGACCCCCTTTTGATACGGGCTTGACGATGTTTTCGATGTGATAGATCGGATAAGAAACACGGGTGTTTTCAGTTTTTGACCCGTCATCAAAGTCGATCGAGCCATCACCACGAACAGTGACGTTTTCTAGCAGCGCATCGCGGCGGATGGCATTGTAGATATCGGGCTCTGCTTCTTTCGACAACTTGATGGTTTTTGCGTAGCAGCCACCTTCAAAGTTGAAGACACCGTTGTCATCCCAGCCGTGCTCGTCATCACCGATGAGTTCACGTTTAGGATCGGTAGACAGGGTGGTTTTTCCTGTTCCGGATAAGCCAAAGAAGATGGCAACGTCACCATCCGTCCCTTTGTTGGCAGAGCAGTGCATAGATGCGATATTTTGCAGAGGAAGGAAGTAGTTCATCATGGCGAACATGCCTTTCTTCATCTCGCCGCCGTACCATGTACCGCCAATGAGTTGCATGCGTTCCGTCAGGTTAAAGACGGTGAAGTTTTCGGAATTCAGACCGTGCTCCTGCCACTTCTCATTAACGCATTTTGCCCCATTCATGACGACAAAATCAGGTTCGAAGTTTTCCAGCTCTTCTTCTGTTGGGCGGATAAACATGTTTTTGACGAAGTGAGCTTGCCAAGCCACTTCTGTGATCACACGGATATTAAGACGGGTGTCTGGGTTTGCGCCACAGTAACCATCAATGACAAACAGACGCTTGCCTGACAGTTGCTGTGTCACTAATTCTTTAAGATCATCCCATACGTGTTGTTCGATAGGCTTGTTGTCGTTCGCGCCTTGATCGGACCACCATAGGGTGTCTTTCGTGGTGTCATCTTTTACGATGAATTTGTCTTTCGGGGAACGGCCTGTAAAGATACCAGTATCGACTGCCACTGCTCCGAGTTCAGTGACGGTGCCTTTCTCATATCCTTTCAGTTCCGGTTTAGTTTCTTCAACAAACAATTGTTCGTAGGTAGGGTTACGAACAACTTCTTCAACATCGAAAATGCCGTGTTTCGACAAGTCGATATTGTGTGCAACCTTTTTTTCGACGTTCATGACAGTCATAGGTGCTCCTTGGGTAAGATGTAAAGTAACTGTCGTCCATGCTAGCAAGCTGAATTAGTCAATTCAGAGAGTTAATTCAAATAATAACCACAAACTTCTTAAGGTTATAAAATACAATTAATCAGTTTGTACTATTTATATTACCGTCATGTTGCGTACTTGCGCCACATTGAACTGGTTAATATTTGTACAAAATTAAGAGGTTAGAGAAGGGCGTATTTTTATTGGGAATTTGGCAAAAAAATAAAAAAAAACCGGCTAATAAGCCGGTTTTTTTTTATTTTCAGTCCGTTAATTATCGGAGAAAAATATTAATGCACTGTGCCAGATGATGGGTTGGTTTGGTCGAAAATGGCTGAAATATCAACACTATCAAACTCATAGTCTGCACCACAGTAATCACAGTGAAGCTTGATGTTTCCGCTTTCAGCAACCATTTGTTCAACTTCTTGGCGCTCGATAGCGGCAATGGCTGAGGCACTGCGTTCACGTGAGCACGTGCACTTGAAGCTGACACTTTCTGGCTCGTAGACTTTCACTTCTTCTTGGTGGTAAAGACGATATAACACGTCTTGTGCTTCCAAGCTGAACAGCTCTTCGCTTTTCACTGTGTCTGTCAGTTGCGCTAGGTGGTCAAACTCTTCTTCTTTGCTTTCATCGCCAGGAAGGATTTGCAGCAACATACCTGCCGCTCTTGCTTGTCCTTCAAATTCGCCAGTACGAAGCCATAGGCGGGTCTTCAGCTGCTCTGAACGTGCGAAGTAATCTTCCAAGCAGGCTTCCAGCGTGTCGGCTTCTAGCGCAACAATACCTTGGTAGCGTTCGCCTTTCTCTGGCTCAATGGTGATGACCATTTGGCCTTTGCCTACCAGCTCTTTGAACGTTGCTGATTCAGGCAGTTCGTCCTGCCAGCGCGAAGTGCCACGCATGACTTGGTTGTGATTACCATTGACCACAACCAGAGACACAGGGCCTTCACCTTGGATTTGCACCGTGATGCTACCTTCAAATTTCAAGGTTGCCGTGAGCAGGCTGGTCGCAACCAATAGCTCACCAAGCATTTGCTTAACCGGTGCAGGGTAGTCTTTTCCACCCGTTAGTTGTTGATACGTTTCTGAAAGTTGAACCAGTTCGCCGCGTACTGACACGCCATCGAACAAGTAACGGTGCAGACTATCTTGTGCCATGGGATAACTTCTCCGGCGTTAATCGTTACTGTTTCTAAATTTGATAATATCGCGCCGCTGCTTTTTGTCAGGGCGACGTTCGGGGCTTGGGTTGTGAGCATGAAGTTTGCGCTCTAACGTTCGCGCTTCTCTGCGTGCCACACTTTCCTGAGTTTCACTGTAAAGTGCCTGGGCTTCGGGAGCGCCGCGACGTTGGCCGCTGACGTTTTCAATCGTCACGACTTTTTCTTCAAAGCCAAGTCTGAGCTTAATTTCTGCTCCAACTTCAACCACTTTACTAGGTTTGGCACGTTGGCCGTTGTAATGTACTTTGCCTCCATCGATCATATTTCGAGCGATGGAGCGAGTTTTGTAAAAGCGTGCGGCCCACAACCATTTATCCAGCCTTACCTGTGAATCTTGGTCATTATTTCCGTGTTTTGAACCCACTAAACACTCCTTTACATTTGACGGGCTAAACTTACCACAATCAGGTAATCCGATCAGCATCACAATTATGGCTCTTATATGGTGTTCAAGCGTCCAACTTTCAAGCCGCAATGGAATCATTCAGACAAAAATGGGTTCTCACTTATCGGCAAGTGCGCGGAAAAAAGGTAAATTGGACAGTCAATTTAATAATTCCTGCACCTAGGCGCTAAAAAAGGCAATCTGCTGGCTGCCAACGGAATGCGATGTACTACGACAGGAAGAACATGTCTGCGAATTTAGGGATACAGCGCCTGAGCAATTGGGTGCAACCACAGCTAGGGAAAGAATTCCCTGCAAAAGCGGCGAAGTGGACAACACGGCTGCTGATTATTTTGCTTGCTTGGACATTGGGCCGTCTAGTTTGGTCTTGGGTCATGCCTCCTGCCGTCGATACAGTATCGACTGCGGCGGTGATCACGCAATCTGGGCAACAAGCACCCGCTTATCAGCTCAATGATTTAGCGAATCGTCACTTTTTCGGACGTTTCAGTGAAAAAGCAGCGCCGGTTAAGAAAAAACCTGAACCTGTCGTTGACGCCCCTCGTACTCGTTTAAACCTTACGCTTGTTGGATTGGTCGCCAGTTCCGAACCTGAACGCGGTTTGGCGGTCATTGCAAACCGTGGCGCGCAAAAAACATACGGTGTGGGTGAAGCAATTGAAGGAACACGCGTTATTTTGCGTCAAGTGTTGAACGATCGTGTGATTTTGCGTAATAACGGCAATGATGAAGCGTTAATGCTGGCGGGTGTGGATTACAGTAAAGCGTCGCAACAGCCTAAGCGTAATAATCCTGCCGCGTTGCGTCCCGCTGCAAACTCTAGAAATACGGGACGTGCTGACCTGACGAAGGTCAAAGCCGAAATTCTTAGCAACCCTCAATCCCTATTGAAATACATCACGCTTTCTCAAGAGCAGGGAGAGGAAGGGTTGATCGGTTATCGCATTGGTCCTGGGAGTGATAGCCGCTTGTTTAAAGAAGCAGGGCTACAGCCCGGTGATGTTGCCGTGGGAATTAATGGTTCAGATTTAACAAATCCAGCAGAGATGAATCGCATTTGGCAAAGTTTGTCTGATGCGTCTGAAATCAGCATTACCGTTCAGCGCGGCGGTGAACTGCACGAAATTTATATCGGTCTCTAAGTAAGACTGAAACGGAGAGCACAGTGAAGACGTGGATGAAAGGTAAAACGTGGTTGATTGCCGGCATGCTTGCCATGCAGAGCATGGGCGCATGGGCGGCAGAATTTAGCGCCAGCTTTAAAGGGACTGATATTCAAGAGTTCATCGAGATTGTTGGACGCAACCTAGAGAAAACGATCATTGTTGACCCTGCGGTTCGTGGCAAGGTCAACGTGCGTAGTTACGATGTGCTCAATGAAGATCAGTATTACCAGTTTTTCCTCAACGTATTGTCCGTTTACGGCTTTGCCGTGGTCGAAATGGAAAACGGTGTGCTTAAAGTCATTCGTGATAAAGACGCCAAGCAATCGGCAATCCCTGTGGTTGGCGATGGTGACAAAGTTCAAGGCGATGCGGTTGTTACCCGTGTTGTATCCGTAAAAAACGTATCGGTTCGCGAATTGTCTCCGTTATTGCGTCAGCTTATCGATAACGCCGGTGCGGGTAACGTGGTTCACTACGACCCAGCCAACGTCATTATGATCACGGGCCGTGCGGCCGTGGTTAACCGTTTGGCGGACATCATTGAGCGTGTTGACCAAGCCGGCAACAAAGAAGTGGATGTGGTTCACCTCGAATTCGCCTCTGCCTCTGAGATGGTGAGAATCGTTGAGAGCTTGAACAAGCAAGGCGATGGCAAGAACACCCCTCAACTGTTGCAGCCGAGTTTTGTGGCTGATGAACGCACCAACTCTGTATTGATCTCCGGCGAACCGCAAGTGCGTGATCGCATCCGTAAGCTGATTTCACAACTTGACCGCGAAATGGCGACCACGGGCAATAACCGTGTTATTTACCTGCGCTATGCAAAAGCGGAAGAAGTGGTTGATGTGCTGCAGGGCGTATCAGAAAACCTGATTGCTGAGAAGCAAGGCGGTCAGCGCCAAGCGGGAGCGGTTGCAGGTAATGACGTGAAAATCTCCTCCCACAAGGGAACGAATTCACTGGTGATCACTGCGCCACCCGATATCATGCGTGCGCTAGAAAGCGTGATTTCTCAATTGGATATTCGTCGTGCGCAAGTATTGATTGAAGCGATGATTGTGGAAATCTCCGAAAGTGACGGTGCAAATCTTGGTGTTCAGTGGGGTTCATTAGACGGTGGCGGTATTCAGTTTGGTAATACGGGCGTGCCGGTGACCAACTACTTGGCGGCGCAAGAAGAAGCCAAGGATCAAACCTCAACGGAATCTCGTTTCGATAACAACAACAATTTGGTCGAAGTGCCAATCACTGAATCCGGTGATCCAACCGCTATCGCAGAGGTACTCGGCGGAGTGAGTGGGCTTGCTGCAGGTATTGTGTTTGGTGACTGGACGGCATTGGTTACCGCCGTATCGTCGAACAGTGATTCCAACATTCTGTCTTCGCCAAGCTTGATGGTTCTCGATAACGAAGAAGCCTCGTTTATCGTAGGTGAGGAAGTCCCTGTTGTGACCGGCTCTACTACGGGTTCAAACAACGACAACCCGTTCCAGACCGTTGAGCGTAAAGATGTGGGCATCAAGCTCAAAATTACACCTCAAATCAACGAAGGTGATTCTGTTCAACTGAACATTGAGCAGGAAATCTCTAACGTATTGGGTGCCAGTGGCGCGGTTGATATTCGTTTTGGTAAGCGTCAGCTAAACACATCGGTATTGGCTGCAGACCGTCAAATGATTGTATTGAGCGGCTTGATTGACGAGCAAACCAACGAAAGTGAGCAAAAGGTTCCATTGCTGGGTGACATTCCATTCCTTGGTCATTTGTTCAAGTCGACTTCTTCGAGTAAAACAAAACGTAACCTGATGCTATTTATCAAGCCAACGATTATTCGTACTGGTTTGACGGCAGATGGCATATCGCAGCGTAAGTACAATTACATTCGCGCTGAACAAATTTATCACTCGCAAGAAGAAGTGAAGCTGATGCCAGGCGTGAAAAAACCCGTGTTACCTGAATACGGCGTTGATTTGACGATGCCTGCAGAAGTCCGCGCTATCATGGCAGAGTTGAGGTAATCGCCATGGATACACAGCCTTTGGATAACGATACTTTTGACCGAGACTCGTTTGATAGTGACATCATGGGTGACGGCATTGATGCGGAAGTGGTGACGGCGGCAACTCGCCTTCCCTTCGGCTTTGCAAAACGTCATGGTGTGGTGGTCGAGCGAACCGAGAGTGGTTGGTTATTGTATTACCGTGACCAACCGAAACCGGCGGTACTGATGGAAGTACGCAGGGTTCTGGGGCAAAGCTTCACGCCGATACAACTTCGCACTGAAGATTTTGATCCCAAGCTCACGCAGCTCTATCAACGTGATTCGTCCGAAGCGCAGCAGCTGATGCAGGACATCGGTGCTGACAGTGATGACTTCTTTGCGCTTGCGGAAGAGCTACCGCAAAGTGAAGATTTGCTCGAGTCCGAAGATGACGCGCCGATCATTAAATTGATTAACGCCATGCTTGGGGAAGCAATCAAAGAAACTGCTTCTGATATTCACATTGAAACATTCGAGAAAAGCTTATCGATTCGCTTCCGTGTCGATGGTGTTCTTCGTGAAGTGTTAAGCCCGAGCCGTAAGCTGGCGCCGCTGCTTGTTTCTCGCATCAAGGTGATGGCGCGTTTGGACATCGCTGAAAAACGCGTTCCTCAAGATGGTCGTATTTCGCTGCGTATCGGCGGACGTGCCGTTGATGTTCGTGTATCCACGATGCCGTCATCTCATGGTGAGCGCGTCGTATTGCGTCTTTTGGACAAAAACGCCACGCAGTTGGATCTCGAAAGTTTGGGTATGACGCGATCTGTCCATGACAACTTCCAGACCTTGATTAAACGCCCTCACGGCATATTGCTGGTTACCGGTCCAACAGGTTCGGGTAAGTCGACCACTTTGTATGCCGGTTTGACGGAACTTAATAGCGCCGAGCGCAACATACTCACTGTTGAAGACCCGATTGAATTTGATATCAACGGCATTGGTCAGACACAAGTTAACACCAAAGTTGATATGACGTTCGCCCGTGGTTTGCGCGCGATATTGCGTCAAGACCCTGACGTGGTGATGGTCGGTGAGATCCGTGACTTAGAAACCGCGCAAATTGCCGTTCAAGCCTCGTTGACGGGTCACTTGGTGATGTCGACCCTTCACACCAATACCGCAGTGGGTGCTGTCACGCGTTTGCGCGATATGGGGATTGAGCCTTTCCTTGTTTCCTCCTCGTTATTGGGCGTGTTAGCCCAGCGTCTGGTTCGTACTTTGTGCCCTGATTGTAAAGAAGCCTATGAGGCGGATACACAGAGCAAAGCGTGGTTTGATTTGGCAGAGCATGAGCCCTTGACCCTCTACCGTGCTAAGGGGTGTAAAGCCTGTAATCACAAAGGTTATCGTGGCCGAACGGGTATTCATGAACTGTTGGTTGTGGATACCCACGTGCAAGAATTGATTCACAACGAAGCGGGTGAACAAGCTATCGAGCGTTATGTTCGCGAATCTTCCCCAAGTATCCGTGCAGATGGCTTGATGAAAGTGCGTAAGGGTCAAACCACGCTAGAAGAAGTTCTGCGTGTGACGCGGGAGGGCTAATGGCAGCGTTTGAATACAAAGCGTTAAATGCCAAAGGTCGCACCGTTAAAGGGGTGATTGAGGCTGATACCGCGCGATTGGCTCGCCAACTGCTTCGTGAAAAGGCGCTTGTTCCGATGGAAATAGCGCAAACCAATGAGAAAGAACAGCAAAACCAAGCCAAACCCTCGGCAGGTTTTAAGCGTGGGATCAGTACCAATGATTTGGCACTGATCACCCGTCAACTCGCGACCTTGGTGCAAGCTGCCATGCCACTTGAAGAATGTATCAAGGCGGTAGCGGAGCAAACGGAAAAGCCGCGATTGAAGAACATGCTGACAGGAGTGCGCGCTCGCGTTGTTGAGGGGTATACCCTGTCGGACAGCTTTGGGGATTATCCTCATGTGTTTGACCAACTTTTTCGCGCCATGGTGGCTGCGGGGGAGAAGTCAGGGCATTTAGGGCCGGTGTTGGAGCGTTTGGCTGATTATGTCGAAAACCGACAGCAGGTGAAAAACAAACTGATTCAAGCCATGGTTTACCCCATTGTGCTAACGGTGGCGGCCATCGCCATTGTCGCATTTTTGTTGGCGACCGTGGTGCCTGATATCGTCGGGCAATTTCTTAAAACAGGCGCAGAATTGCCCGGTATCACTCAGGTGTTACTTGCAGCCAGTGACTTTGTTACCCAATGGGGATGGCTAGTGTTAGTCGTCTTAGTGGCGACGTTTGTGCTGACTAAGATGATGCTTCGAAATCCAAATCGGAAACTGGGCTGGGACAAGAATGTGCTCAGTATGCCAGTGATAGGGCGCGTAGCTCGAGGGCTCAACACCTCGCGTTTTGCCCGTACTTTGTCAATCTGTACTTCTAGCGCCATTCCGTTATTGGACGGAATGAAAGTTGCAGCTGATGTGATGACCAATACGTGGGTGAAAACCAAAGTACTGGAAGCGTCTGATCGAGTTCGTGAAGGGACAAGTCTTCGTGTGTCGTTGGAAAAATCGAAACTGTTTCCACCGATGATGCTGCATATGATCGCCAGTGGCGAACGAAGTGGTGAGCTAGAACAAATGCTGACCCGCGCGGCAGACAACCAAGATAGGGACTTTGAGTCTCAAGTGAATATTGCACTTGGTATTTTTGGTCCTTTGTTGATTATTGTGATGGCGTTAATCGTACTTTTCATTGTGGTGGCAACATTAATGCCTATTATTCAGCTCAACAATATTGTGGGCGTTTGATTTCAATATAAGCTGCGGAGCAGCAATTTTTCAGGAGAGAGAACATGCAACGACGTCAACAGGGCTTCACCCTGCTGGAAATCATGGTTGTCATCGTTATTTTGGGTGTGTTGGCAAGTTTAGTGGTACCAAACCTGCTGGGTAACAAAGACAAAGCGGATCAGCAAAAAGCCGTCACAGACATCAGCTCACTAGAAGGTGTGCTAGACATGTACCGTCTGGATAACAGTGTTTATCCGACAACAGACCAAGGTTTGGATGCATTGGTGAGTAAGCCTAGCTCATCACCAGAGCCACGCAACTATCGTCAAGATGGCTACATTAAGCGTCTACCGCAAGACCCGTGGGGCAATGATTATCAATACCTTAATCCAGGTGAACACGGTTCCGTGGATATTTTCTCCTTGGGTGCTGATAACCAAGAAGGCGGCGAAGGTGTGAACCAGGATATTGGCAACTGGAACATGTTAGATCTTAAGTAACCGATGAAGAGAGGGCGCCCGTCCGGGTTTACATTGCTGGAAGTCCTGCTTGTGATGCTGTTATTAGCTATCAGTGCAGTGATCGTGGTGCCCAACCTTCCGCAAAACCAAAGTGATGAAGCCAAAGGGGAAGCTCAGCGTTTCTATCAATTGGTACAGCTTTGGACTGAACAGGCATTGTTGAGCGGTCAAACCTTTGGTTTACGTGTGAATGACAATAGCTACCAGTTAGTCCGTTTAACCCGTGAAGATTGGGTGCCTGTTGAAAAGGGGCGCACAGTGACTGAAGCAACCATGCCTGAAGGCATCGAGCTTGACTTGCAAGTCACGGGGTTTGTGGCAGAAGAAGATCGCCTGTTTGATAGAGAAGCGCTCTTCGATGAGGAAATGTTTGCCGAAGAAGAGGACAAGCCAAAGCCGCCACAAGTGGTGTTAATGGGTAACGGCGAAATTATCCCATTTTCGCTGACATTTTTAGCCAATGAGAAGCGCCTGTGGCAAGTGGAAGGAAATGACGTGGCAACATTTGAAATTACTGCGCTGAATGAGGGTAAAGAGTGAAGCGATTTCGCGGCTTTACCCTGATTGAAGTGTTGGTAGCCATGGCAGTTTTTGCGGTGGCTGCGCTAGCGGTGTTGAATGCCACCGGACAGCATGTGAATACACTCGGTGTGCTAGAAGAGAAAACCTTTGCCGCTATGGTGGCAGATAATCAATTGGCGTTGTTTGTCTTAGAAGGAAAAGCGTTGTCATCAGAAAAGAATGGCAACTCAGAAATGGCGGGGCGAAAGTGGTTTTGGACCATTAAACCTACGGCAACGGCAGATAACATGCTTCGCGCTGTTGATGTGATTGTTTGGCAAGACGAAACCAAGCGCAGTTCAATTGTGTCGGTGAGAACGTATGTTCCTGCAAACTAAACGCCGAACTCGCGGGTTTACACTCATTGAAGTGCTATTGGCGCTAATGATATTCGCCACGCTGAGCGTTGCCGCTAACCAAATATTCAGTAACGTGATTGCCAGTGACAAGCAAACACAAGAAGTTGGCGATGCGCTGAAAACCTTGCAACGCACACTGCTGATCATGGACAGCGACTTTCGCCAAATGATGGCGAGACAATACCGTGATGGTGGTGAGGAAGCGCAAGAGGCACTCCTTGAAATGGGTGATGATGTGAATGAATCGGAATCTCAGGGAATACGTTTTGTTCGTGGTGGATGGATTAACCCCCAAGCCTTGTTTCCTCGCGGTGAAGTGGTCAAGGTTGGATATCGCATTCAAGATGACACGTTAGAGCGTGTTCGTTGGATGTACCCAGATGATAGTTCGGCGGTTGACCCTGCCGTGATGCCGGTGATGGAAGGCGTTGCAGAGATTAAATTTGAGGTGCTAGGCAGTGAGAGCTGGCAATCCAGTTGGGACTCGCCGCTTGAGATGCCTAAAGCTGTTCGAGTGACCCTTGATACCGAGCGTTATGGTGAGTTGACCCGAGTTTATTTACTGCCTGGGCAAGTGTTACCTGCGCCAATCGCTGGTGGCGTGCAATGATGATGAAGAAGCACAGTCGACAATCACAACGTGGTGTTGCACTGCTTGTCGTGCTTTTGATCATGGCGCTGATGACCATGGTGTCCGTGAACATGGCAAGCCGTATGTTCGTGAACTTTGACCGAGCCGAAAGCCAGATTCGTTATCAGCAGGCTTATTGGTATGCACAGTCGGTAGAGTCTCTCGCGCGCTTTGGTCTTGAAGAAAGCTTTGGTGACGATGACACGGTGACATTAAGCCAGCCTTGGGCGGTACGTGATCAGATTTATCCTCTAGACGGCGGGCAAGCAACAGGTAACGTTTTTGACCGCCAAGCCTGTTTCAACGTCAACGGGCTTCGAGATATTAAACCAACTGAGAATGGCACGAATCCCGCTCTGGTGATTGCGCTACAGCAGTTAATTGAATCGCAAGACATTGATAGCTTCGAAGCGGAAACAGTCGCCGCAGCAACGTGGGAATACGTCGACGTTAACACCAACGTCCAATCGCCGTTGGGCGTTGAAGACAGTGAGTACGAAGCACGGTCAATACCGCATGTCGCACCCAATGGTTTGATTGCTGATATCTCTGAATGGCGAGCTATCCACGGTGTGACTCGTGAGATTTATGAAAAAGTGAGCCCGCTGTTGTGTGCGATACCTAGCAACCAATTGGTGGTTAACGTCAATACGCTCACTGAAGATGATGCGCCGATCCTGACCGCATTGTTGCATCCGAATTTGTCGGAAGATCAAGCCAAGCAGCTGATCAACGAGCGAAATCCGGTTGATGGTTGGAAAGACGTCGCGAGCTTTATTGCAGAGCCTGTGCTCTCAGGGCTTAGTGACGAAGACAAAGAAAAGCTACAAAAGAATCTTGATGTGCGCAGCCGATATTTTGAGTTGGACACGGAAATTACCCTCGACAGCACGTCGTTACGATTACGAGCGCTGTTGCAAAGGGATGATAATGGTACGGTGACTGTAGTTCGTCGCCGCTTTGGAGGAATGAGTGAGCGAGATCCTGACAATAAGGCTTAACTGCGATACGCAGGAACCCATACCTTGGTTGGTGTGGTCAACGAGCCAACAGGAAGTGATCGCGTCAGGCGAAGCTGACAGTCTGTCACAGTTGACAGACTATGCCGTCGATCGAGAGGTTGTAGCGCTGGCTGACAGCGCGGCCGTAACGCTAGCGACGGTGGCTATCCCATCGGGGAGTGCGCGTCAGTTAGAAAACGTATTACCTTTTCTGCTCGAAGACGATTTGGCGCAGGATGTGGATCACGTTCATATTACTTTGCTCAGTAAAAGTGCAGAGCACGCGCATGTTGCCGTGATTGAAAAGCGCACCATGCAGCAGTGGCTTGATGCACTAGATGACGCCGGCTTAACGGTGCGTCGACTTGTCCCTGATTGCTTGTGTTTACCATTGAATGAAGACGCCTATAGCGTCGCATCGCTCAATGATCGTTGGCTAGTGCGGGTTAATGAAACCTCTGGTGGTATGGCGGAAATGCTGTGGCTGCCAGTGTGGCTGCGAAGCTTGCACGAGCAAGACGACGCAGATGCACCGATGAAAGCGGTTGTTAGCTACTCTGAATTGCCAGAGGGTGCTGCTGAAAACTGGCGCAGCGAGCCAGCAGAACTGGTTATGTTGTTACTTGCGCAAGGCGCGTTGGCAAGCCGATACAATCTGCTCGTTGGTCACTATAAACCTCAGAATCAAATTTATAGACACCTTAAGCCTTGGCGAAGTGTGGCCATTGCTGCTGCTTTGTTACTGTCAGTGCTTGGCGCTGAGCAAGTGGCGGGTATCTATCAAATGGAAGCGCAAGCCGATGAATATCGCGCCCAGAGTGAGGCGCGAGTGCGTGCACTGTTGCCTCAAAACCAACGCATTCCTACCACCAGTTATATGCGCCGTATACTCGAAAGCGAAGTGACACGATTGTCTGGAACGGGAAGCAGTTCAGGTGTCATGGTTTGGCTTGCCGAACTGGGCCCGATTTTGGAAGGCGCGTCAGGCATCAAATTGGATGCCATGCGCTTCGATCGTGATCGTGGTGAGTTGCGATTGAATGCTCGCGGCAAAGACTTTGGTGATTTCGAAAAACTGCGTGAGGCGCTGTCCGCGAAGTATTCGACAGAATTAGGGCAATTGAGTCGTGATCAGCAAAGCGTCACGGGTGCATTTGTCTTGCGAAAGGAGCCATAAATGAAAGCGATATTGGCTTATTGGCAAGGGCTATCTAAGCGAGAGCAACGTCTGATGGGCGTTGCAACAGCGGTATTACTTCTCGGCGGGCTGTATTGGGGAGTGGTGAGTCCACTTCAAGCTCGAGCTGAGCAAGCTCAGCAACGTGTGAACAGTGAAAAGAATCTGCTGGCTTGGGTTAATGGTAAAGCGGCTGAAATCCAATCACTGCGCGTTACTGCGGGAAGTCGTGGACAGGCGAGTGCATTGCCGCTCAATCAGTCTGTGACCACCAGTGTTAAACGCTACAACCTTGAAATTGTGCGTCTTCAGCCACAACAAGAGCAGATCCAAGTTTGGTTGAAGCCTATGCCATTCAATACCCTTCTCAGTTGGCTCGACTTTTTGTCTGTTAGCCACGGCGTGCAGGTGAAATTTATTGATATTGGTAAGACCGATAAATCGGGATTGGTAGAAGTAAAGCGCCTGCAACTAGGACGAGGGTAAGATGAAACGCACAGTCCTTATGAGTATCGTGTTTGTATTGGTCTTGTTGACCAGCGTTGTGGTGCATACGCCTGCCAGTTTTGTTTTTCGCTACATTCCACCTGTGAACGGGTTGGAAGTGAATGGCGTTTCGGGAACCATCTGGAATGGAGTGGCGTCAGACTTCCGCTGGCAAGGTCAGTCTCTTGGCGCAGTAAATTGGGAGTTTAATCCATTAGCATTGCTAACGGGCAAAGCGGATCTTGGCGTTCGTGTGTCTGGTGTCCCTGGGTTTTCTGCACGTGGCAACCTTGGATATGGTTTTAGTGGGGTCTATGCAAGCCAATTGCTGATCTCTGCGCCAGCACATTTTGTTCAATCATTTATTCCTTACCCGCTGCCAGTCAGTTTAAAAGGCCAGTTTGATCTCACTCTTCGTGACTACCAATTACAGCAACCTTTCTGTGATGTGCTTGACGGCACGCTGGCTTGGTCGCAAGGTAGTGTTGACTCGCCAATGGGGTCGGTGGAACCCGGTTTGGTAATGGCACAACTGACGTGTGATACCGGAAGTGTGTTGGTGAGTGGAGACAGTGATTCGGAAGCACTCGAAACCGAATTTAATTTATCGTTATCACCGGACCAACAATACAGCGTAAGTGGGTGGTTTATTCCCGGTGATGCTTTGCCTCAGGGTATCAAAGGCCAGTTGGGTTGGTTGGGTGCGCCAGATGGAGAAGGGCGCTACCGATTGAGCTTCAACGGTTAGGCTTTTGCAGGAGAGAATGATGACGCAAAAGACAATAGCTCCAGAAATTCTTGATGCGAAAGTGGTCGCGAAATCGCGGTTGTTTCAAATTGAAGCGTTAGAACTTCGCTTTAGTAACGGTGTTGAGCGCACGTATGAACGTATGAAGCCAAGCGGACGAAACGCCGTGATGGTCGTTCCTGTGACAGACAATGGTGATATGTTGTTAGTCAGAGAATATGCCGCCGGCACAGAACGTTATGAGCTAGGCTTTCCAAAAGGACTCATTGATCCCGGTGAAACCGCTTTGGAAGCTGCCAACCGAGAATTAAAAGAAGAAATTGGCTTTGGTGCCAATCATATGATCCCGCTGAAAGAAGTGGTGCTTGCACCGTCGTATTTTTCTAGCAAGATGACCCTGCTACTAGCGCAGGACCTGTATCCAGAGAAGCTCGAGGGCGATGAACCCGAGCCATTGGAATTGGTTCGCTGGCCGCTAGCGCAGGCAGAAGAATTATTAGCGCACGTCGATTTTGGGGAAGCTCGCAGTATTACTGCATTAATGTTGGCATTGAGGCATCTGAACAATCGTTAACTGCTAGCAGTGACGTTTGTCGCGTGACCATTGTCAGCCAAGCAAAGTCGTAGTGTGAGAGCCCAAGAGGAGTGAGGCATGGAGCTGTCACAGCTATTGCAACCTGTCATAGAGATTGCTCGTGAATCAGGACAAGTGATCCTGGATATTTATCAGCGCGGCGATTTTGAAAAAAACATTAAAAGTGATGATACGCCAGTCACCAGTGCTGATTTGGCGGCACATAAGTTGGTGACAGAGCGTTTAAGTGCTCTGACACCGGATATCCCTGTGTTGTCTGAAGAAGATGCGTCTGTCCCTCTCGAAGAACGCGAAACGTGGACTCGCTATTGGTTGGTCGATCCGCTAGATGGTACGCAAGAGTTCATCGCAGGCAGTGGCGATTTCGCCACGATCATTGCGCTGGTGGAAGATAATCAGCCAATCATGGGCGTCGTTTATGGCCCAGTCTCCGGTGTGTCGTATTATGCTGCAAAAGGGCATGGTGCGTGGAAAGTGATGCCTGATGGTGAAAAGGTTCGTTTGTCGATCATGAAACATGACGGTGACATAAAATCGCTGTCTATAGCTATCAGTCGACGTCAGAACATCAAAGCGATTACTGATCGTTTAGCGCCAAGTTTGAACTACAACTTAGTGCCATTGGGTTCTGCCGCGTTGAAATCGTGCTTGGTGGCTGAAGGGGCGGTAGATTGCTATTTACGTCTCGGTCCAACGGGTGAATGGGATACTGCTGCAACGCAGTGCATTGTGGAAGAGTCGGGTGGCCGTATTCTCGATACTACCTTGTCTCCGCTTTCCTACAATGAGCGCGATTCGTTAGAAAACCCTAACTTCATTGTGATGGGTGATACAGATTTGCCATGGCGTGACATCGTGCGCCTCGAAGGCTAAAAAGCCCAGACTCGAGACCATAGATCGTCGGTTTAAAGGCATAAAAAAACGGAGCGTTCGCTCCGTTTTTTCGTTTCTAAAGCGGTGTTTCTTGCTTGGGTTAGAACAAACGGTTCAAACCATTCAATGCGGCGACGCGATACGCTTCCGCCATGGTTGGATAGTTGAACGTGGTATTGATGAAGTAGTCGAGCGTATTGCCTTCACCTTTTTGTTCAAAAATAGCCTGCCCGATGTGAATGATTTCAGCAGCACGTTCACCAAAGCAGTGAATACCCAAAATTTCTTTGGTTTCGCGGTGGAACAAGATTTTCAAACTGCCCACATCCATGCCTGCAATTTGTGCGCGAGCGAGGTGTTTAAACTGAGCGCGGCCCACTTCATAAGGCACTTTGGCGGCAGTGAGTTCTTGTTCGGTTTTACCCACTGAGCTGATTTCTGGAATGGTGTAAATACCAGTAGGGATATGGTCAATCAATCGGCCATTTGCCTGACCTTCGACAATCGCTTGAGCAACAATTCGGCCTTGATCATAGGCTGCACTAGCGAGGCTTGGGTAGCCAATCACATCACCGACAGCATAAACGTGTTCAACCGCGGTGCCGTAGTTGTCGTTAACGCTAAGTTGCCCGCGAGAGTCTGCTTTCAGCCCCACTGCTTTTAGGTTCAGTGAGTCGGTATTACCGGTTCTACCGTTGGCAAATAACAGGCAGTCGGCCTTCATCTTCTTGCCTGATTGAAGGTGAAGAATAACGCCTTCTTTTGTGCCTTCGATTTTCTCGTAGGTCTCGTCGTTTCGGATCAGCACGCCGCTATTCCAAAAGTGATAAGAGAGGGAGTCTGACATTTCGTTATCAAGGAAAGACAGCAGTCGGTCTCGCGTATTGATGAGGTCAACCTTGATGCCCAAGCCGCGGAAAATAGAGGCATATTCACTGCCAATAACGCCCGCTCCATAAATGATAACGTGGCGTGGGTCGTGCTGTAGCGACAGGATAGAGTCACTGTCATAAACGCGAGGATGGGTGAAATCGACATCTTTAGGACGATAAGGACGAGAGCCAGTGGCAATCACAAACTTGTCAGCAGTGTATTTGTCGACAGTGCCGTCAGCCGTTGTGAGTTCCATTTCATGCGTGTTACTAAAACGCGCAGAGCCATGCAAAATGGTACATAGGTTTCTGTCGTAGAACCCCTGACGCATGCGAGTTTGCTTCCCAATCACTGATTGCGCATGGCCTAAGATGGCAGAAAATGTACTGTGGATATGCTGATTGTCACCAGTATAAATCGGACTTTGGTTGAACTCGATAATACGGCTTACGGTGTGTCTTAATGCCTTGGACGGAATGGTACCCCAGTGAGTACAGCCTCCACCTACCGTACTTTCTTTTTCAACAACGGCCACTCGTAATCCTGCTTTGGTTAAACCCATTGCAGCACCTTCGCCGCCGGGCCCGCTGCCGATCACGATGACATCAAAATGACTGGACGATGTAGGGGTCGCTTTGCTCATATCCGTATGACCTTTTGTTTTCATTATATTCTGGTTGTTTGGTGACAAGTGTAACGTCCATGTTAAGTAACGAGAACACACTCTCTACTATTCAGCGTAGGTGATCACGCTACGGTCGGTAAAAATCAGACTTTTGTGGGGAATTCGGGCTGGGTATCGGGTGATCCAACTCAGGATTACAAAAAGTGCTACTCACAGGCACTGAACTGATGAAAAAAAGCGAGTATAGTTTGCTCTTAGATTTCATGAGGTAAACACTGGCGATGGGAATAAGAGCACAACAGAAAGAAAAAACTCGGCGAACGCTGATTGATGCGGCATTTAGCCAACTCAGCGCAGACCGGAGCTTTTCCAACCTCAGCTTACGTGAAGTGGCGCGTGAAGCTGGCATAGCGCCAACATCGTTTTATCGTCATTTCAAAGACATGGATGAACTGGGTTTGACCATGGTTGATGAGGGAGGCTTGTTGCTGCGCCAATTAATGCGTCAAGCTCGCCAACGTATTGCTACTGAAGGCAGTGTAGTAAGAACGTCGGTGGAAACCTTCATGGAATTTATTGAAAGTAGCCCTAATGTACTTCGGCTGCTATTACGTGAACGTTCAGGTACGTCAACGGCATTTCGTGCCGCTGTCGCACGAGAGATCCAACATTTTGTTGCGGAACTGACAGAATATTTCGAAGCAACTGCAGGGTTGACGCGTGAAGAGGCCTATAATCAAGCTGAAGCATGTGTGACTTTGGTGTTCAGTTCTGGTGCTGAAGCACTGGATTTGGACAAACGCGCCCGTGCTGAGCTTGCAGAGCGACTGGTTACTCAGCTTCGCATGCTTTCAAAAGGTGCGTATTGGTATCGAAAAGAACGTGAACGTAATGCTCTCAAGGATAAGTTGTCTTCAGGCAGGTAAAAATTATGGAACAGAATCACCAATCAGAGCGTAAATTTCTTCTACTCGCTGTGCTCGCCGGTTTGTGCGGCAGTGCGACTCTCGCAACGTTTTTCATCGATAGCGTTGCCTTCTCTATTTTCCCCGTTATTGCATTCGTGCTGTCGGTATACTGTTTTTACCAACAACACATTAATCAACCTCTTACAGAAGGCACACCGCTGATCGCGTTTGCGTGTTTCCTTGTGGGAGCATTTGGTTATTCCGCATTTGTTCGTATGCAAGTGCCGGATCTTGGCGGTAATTTCTTCTCGATCATTGTCACCATGCTGCTGGCTTTCTGGGTCGTACACAAAATGGGTTGGCTGAATATGACGAAGAAAGAAGAAACGGCTAGCGAGTAAGTGGAGGCAGAGATCCGCTTAGTTGGGGGCGAAAAAACAAAGCCTCTCAATGTTTAGCGTTCATTGCACAAAGACGAAAATTGAAAAAGGAGCCTATCGGCTCCTTTTTTTGTCTTTCATCTTCGCTTATTTGCGTTCCAGTAGAACGCCAGCTTCCATGTGATGCGTGTAAGGGAACTGATCAAATAATGCGAAGCGCGAAATAGTGTGCGTTTCGGATAAGATCGCGAGGTTCTCTTTTAGCGTCTCTGGGTTGCACGAAATATAAAGGATGCGATCGTAGGCTTGCACCATACGACATGTTCCTTCATCCATGCCTGAGCGCGGTGGATCGACAAAAATGGTGTTGCAGTTGTAACTCTTGAGATCGACACCTGCTTGTTGCAGGCGACGAAACTCGCGCTTCCCTTCCATCGCTTCCGTAAACTCTTCCGCAGACATGCGAATGATTTGTACGTTTTCGATGTTGTTGATGGCGATGTTGAACTGCGCCGACTCAACGGAAGGCTTAGCCAGTTCGGTCGCTAGTACGCGATCAAAGTTGTCAGCTAGTGCCAATGAAAAGTTACCGTTACCGCAATACAGTTCGAGCAGGTCACCGGTACTTTCTTGGGTGCAATCAACTGCCCACTCCAGCATTTTTTCAGCCACTTTACCGTTAGGCTGAGTAAAGCTATTTTCGATTTGCTGGTAGGTGAGTGGTCGGCCATCAACAGTCAGTTTTTCCAACACGTAATCGCGATCAAGGATGATTTTTTGCTTACGCGCGCGACCAATGAGGTTGAGATTGAACCCTTCATCATTTAAGCGTTGTTTTAGCATGCGAGCGTTTGCTTCCCACTCTTCATCCAATTGGCGGTGGTAAAGCATAGAAACAAGTACTTCGCCGCTCATGGTAGACAGGAAGTCTACTTGAAACAGTTTACGGCGCAGGCTTTCAATCGGCTTGATGGCGTCAACCAGCAGTGGCATCAAATCATTGATGATGCGGCTTGCTTGTGGAAACTGATCCACACGGTACTTCTGCTTGGTTTCCTGATTGAACATGATGTAGTAAAGGTCGTCGCCTTCATGCCAGACTCGGAACTCAGCACGCATTCGGTAGTGCTTGTCTGGTGAAGGGAACACCTCTAACTCAGGGGCATTGAACTCGGAAAATGTCGATTGCATACGTGCAATCTTTTCGTCCAGTTGCGCCTGGTACTGGCTGGTGTCAATCAGGGTGTTGCTCATATTACCTAACCTGCATAACTAAAAATGAGCGCAAATTGTATGTAGCCAAGCCATATTGTCCAGCCTTTTCGCTGACTTTTTCGCCAGCAGAAGCGTAAACATATCGGTTAGGATAAGATTGGCACAACCTTAAGAGACTGAGTTGACCAATGAGTATTCAAAAGTCGAAAAATCGCAAAGAGATTTGTTACCCCTTTATTTATGAATCTGCACTCACGTGTGATTACGAAATCCATACTGATGAGCTTTGCAGCTTGGTAGGGATGGTTTTGGCGCAGATGCCTGAGGGTTTTGATGATGTCGTGGCAGATTTAGAAACGCTTCACCCTAAAATTTACCATCTCAATGGTTCTGTCCGCGGCAAGAATGGCATATTTGAGGAAGACTTAGAGTGGCTGCATGCGCGATATGACTATTACAACGAAGAAAGTCGCGGTCGTGTCTCGCGTTTTGTGTTGCCACGAGGCCCTGTCGCTGTGATGGCATTGCATCAATGTCGTACTGGTGCAAAGAAAACCGTCCGTCTACTTCATCGTTTAGATGAGTCAGGCGAGACGTTTGAACCCACACTACCTCGGTTCGCTAACTTACTTGCTAACTTCTTCTTTGTATTGACGGTGTACATCAAGATGAAACTGGATGTCGAAGAAGTGGATTACATCAGCATCAACTACTAATTTCCGAATGTTCTTTCCTGAGCCATTTCCAAGCTAATTAGGGACAGATCTCATTATCCGAGTATTAAAGGCGCGCTGACTTATCTATAATCGGCGCGCTTTTTACTTCCAGCTGGGAATCTGGTGTAAGTCCAGAACTGGCGCGCAGCGGTAATGAGAAACGAAAATGACACGGCAAAAGCCAGACACTGTAGCCCTATGTCGCATAGGGGATGGGAAGTCGTCATCGTAGGTCGTCTCAAAGTCCGAATATCAGCTGGGTTACAATATGGTCTCAGGATTTCCTGACATCATTAGATACACGCGAAAATGGATCTGATATGTCTCATAAGTATTGGGTAGCAGGAATGCTGCCAATGGCTGTCTTTGCGCACGCCGAAACAACCACCCCTTCTATCGACGACACTATGGTCGTAACCGCCTCTCGATTTGAACAGCCTGTCTCAACTGTTTTAGCACCTATTTCTGTACTGACCCGCTCTGACTTGGAAGAGCTTCAAGCGAAAAGTTTAGTCGATGCTCTGAAAACCTTGCCCGGTGTAGAAATTGGACAGAATGGCGGTCGTGGCCAAAATGCGTCAATTTTCCTTCGGGGGACTGAATCGAATCATGTATTGGTGCTCGTTGATGGCGTTCGACTTCCTCGAACCATGATGGGGTCGGTGGACTTCAATATGCTTCCGCTAAGCTCTGTGGAAAGAATTGAAGTTGTTCGAGGCTCGGGTGCGACTGTTTATGGTTCTGATGCCATTGGTGGTGTTATCAATATCATTACCCGTAATAATGTTGAATCGAAGAGATTTGGCCTTGGTGCAGGAAGTGACGGATTTGTTCAGGCGAATGCAGGTGTGACGACGCAAGTATCAGACTCTGTAAGCCTTCAGCTTGCTGGTGGTTTTGAAAAGACCGATGGTTATAACGTGCATCCTGAGTACGCGGCTCCCGGTACTGAGCATGGATTTGAAAGTAAGAACCTTTCTGCGCGTGTTGGCATTAAATCTACTGAGAACGTCACCTCAAATGTGATAGCGCGCTGGTTCCAAAATGACGTCGATTACGATGGTTTTGGCTCAAAGAAACGAAGTTGGATTGAAAACACAACGTTTGGCGCTGACACCGGAATTCGTGCAGGTAACTCTAATACATTATTGCGTATTGAAGTCGGCGAGCAGTCAAATTACGACTACTTCGACGGTGCATCTAAAACAGATGCGGATCTAACGAGCAAAATCCGTCAGGTGTATGGCAGTGTAGCAACTCGCTTTCAAGTGTCAGAAGATGTAGCACTAACTGGTGGCTTGGATTCATCTTGGGAAAAATACTTAAAAGGTAACTTTATCTCGGTTGAGAATATCGTAGATAACCCAAGACAGAATATTGGCGCGTTTGTTCTGGCAAACTGGAATGTTTCTGATTCAGTTTTGCTAGAAGGCAGTCTTCGCCACGATGAGAACGACCAGTTCGGTGGCAACGGAACTGGATTGATTGCACTGGGCTGGAGTATATCATCAGATTATCGTGTGTTCAGTAGCTATGGTACGGCATTCAAAGCACCAGGCTTCGATTCTCTTTATGGAACCGGCGGTAATACGACACTCAAGCCTGAAGAGTCAGAAAATCTGGAGATTGGTGTTGAGGGGACAACCTACAATGTAGGTTGGAGCGCAAACGGCTACATTACCAAGATAGATAACCTGATCATGTACACTGGCTCATGGCCAACAGGTACGAATGAAAATATTGAAGAAGCTGAAATTCGTGGTGTCGAGTTGATGGCTAACTTCGATATTGGACCTGTTTATAACCAAGTATCGTTGGATTTGAAAGATCCGAAAGACGTTTCCAAAGATGAGCAACTAGCTCGCCGTGCCAAACAGGTTGCCAAGTGGCGAACCTCTGTTTGGGTGAAAGATGTGTTATTGGGAACGCAATACCAATACCAGAGTGAGCGACTAGATTTTTCTGGCGGCGATATTCTGGGAAGTTACAGCCTTTGGGATTTTACCGCACAATATGATGTTAATAGTCATGTGACGCTGCGAGGGAAGGTGGCCAACGTATTTGATAAAGAATATGAAACTGCAGGCGGATATCCTGCATTAGAAAGAAGTTTCTACGTTAACTTAGATTTTGTATTTTAAGTTGAGAGCAAGCCGCCCACGGGCGGCTTTTTTATCCGAGAACATTAATGAAAAAATGTGTCATCGTGAGTTGGTCGTCAGGCAAAGACTCAACACTCACTCTTTGCAGGCTTCAACAAAATCCTGACTATGAAGTCGTTGGCTTATATACATCGTTTGTTGATGGGGAAGTGCCTTTTCAAGCCACACCGATTGATATTGTAAAGGCACAAGCCAAGAGCATTGGTTTACCTTTAGTACTTATCGAATTAGAGCAAGTGTTCCCGCCCAACAATGTTTATCAACAAGCTATTATTGAAGGCATAAAAGAGAGTGGTCTTGAAATTGACGCAGTCGCATTTGGAGACATGTTTTGCAATGGCATAGAAGCATACCGCCGAAGCTATATAGAACCTCAAGGGTGGGAGTGTGTTTTTCCATTGTTAGGGCAGTCGAGTGAACGATTAGCTCACGAGATTATAGAAGACGGTATCGTGACTCACCTTACGACAATTGATACCACCCAGCTTGATTCATCATTCTTAGGCAAGCGTTATGATCATTCGCTCCTAGGTCTTCTACCGGAAAGCTGTGATCCTTGTGGGGAGGACGGCGAATTTCATACATTAGTTACCGATGCACCGTGCTTTTCTTGGCCTTTGGCGATAGAGGTAGATAAGTTGGTACTGGAAGGGCGTTTTCATCATCAGATTTACCGGCTGAGTGAGCCGGAGATTTAAAAGACCGCCTTCACCAAGTATCATTGCGACGAAAACCATAGAAAAGGTAATGATAGTGAAAAGTGTGCTGATATTTGATTCTGGCGTCGGAGGGCTGTCCGTCTTTAAGGAAATAGCGAAAGCGATGCCTGAGCAGCACATCATCTATGCATTCGATAACGCAGCGTTCCCCTATGGAGAATTGGCTGACGATGTTTTAGTTAGCCGTGTTTGTGGCATGGTATCAGCGTTGTGCGCGGAACATGATATTGCGTTGGTCGTGATTGCTTGTAATACCGCAAGCACCATTGTTCTTCCGCCATTGCGTGAAAGGTTATCCATTCCTGTGGTGGGCGTTGTTCCAGCCATCAAGCCTGCGGCAGCGATCAGTAAACGCAAACGCATTGGCCTACTGGCAACCCCCGCAACCGTTAAGCGCGACTATACCCAGCAGCTCGTAAGAGATTTTGCCCCTGACTGCCATGTAACTATGGTTGGCTCAACAGAGCTTGTACAAATGGGAGAAGCAAAACTTAGAGGAGTTCCAGTTAATCAATCTTCACTTTCAACAATACTGGCACCGTTCATTAGCCAAGTGGATTGCATCGTTTTGGGGTGTACGCATTTTCCATTGTTAAAACGCGAGATCGAGCAGGTGATGGGGAACGATTGTACCGTTATTGATTCGGGGCA
The DNA here is from genome assembly GCF_000621165.1 of Enterovibrio calviensis DSM 14347. Taxonomy (GTDB): domain Bacteria; phylum Pseudomonadota; class Gammaproteobacteria; order Enterobacterales; family Vibrionaceae; genus Enterovibrio; species Enterovibrio calviensis. The sequence goes on from NZ_JHZA01000020.1 coordinate 100,678, forward strand.
TGCCATTGCGAGCAGAGTGAGTGGTTTACTAAATGAAGAAGGAGGCCAAAAGACCTCCTTGAATCGTCAGTTACAGCATTCTGTTTTTAGTAGTGCTGTTGTTGAAAGTGAAATCGCTCTGAATCAAGAAATGCAGAAACTTGGCTTCTCACCGATTAAGCGCGCTCCGACTTTCTAGGGTCGTTAGCTTCTCGTACCTTCAAAGTTCGGTCGCCATATTCTGCATTGTTAAGTGCTTCTATAGCTTCAGGTGAATCGGCTGCTGCCATTACAACAAAGCCAAAACCTCGACGTTTACCCGTGCGCTTGTCTTTCATTAAGCGAACAGCAAATACTTCACCATGCTTGGCAAAGAGTTCTTTTACGTCGTTTTCATTTGCACGGTACGGCAAATTGCCGACATAGATGGTTTTACTATTTGTAGATGTAGGTAGTTCAGATGAACTCTCGCCCGCAGACTTAGTAGAAAGAAGAGAAAGGGCAATACCAACAGAAATAGCGCCTAAAGCAAACGACGCTCCGTTGCTCGTAATCACGGTTTGTGAACTGTTTAGGATAAAAAAGCCAATCAAAGCAATGGCAGCGGTAATTAACAAACTAATAGATGTTTTCATAATCATTAAATTTAAAAGTCGGTTAGAAGATATAGCATGAAGGATCGAAATCAATGCTGACTAAAATAAATACAATTGTCGGTTCGATATTACGGTTATTGAGATGTTATTGCCAGTAAGTGAATGTGACGCCTATCTAATGTTGCAATTTGTTGTGTTTTTTAAAGTTTAGGTTGAATTGTGTTCAGTCGAAATAAAAACAGATAAAAAGCCTTGCCTATGTGATCTCAGTCTCTATAATGCCGCCTCACTGACACGGAGAGCGGCACATCATTCAGGTGTTACTCACCCAATCAGTACGGCGAAAACGGCTTCAAACTTGATTGAAAATAAACGCTTGACGTTAACGACTCAATCAGTAGAATGCCCGCCTGCTTCAACGGAAAAGCCCAGTGCTTATCGCGGTTGAAGGGAGTCAATAAGACGTTTTGAAGGTTGCGAAAGCAACGTTGAAAAATCTCAAAATTTCTTCTTGACTTCATCGCCCGGCAGCGTACAATTCGCAGCCCTGACGATGATAAGCAAACGCTTCTACAGTCAACGTTCTTTAACAATTTGACCTATACAATCTGTGTGG
>NZ_JHZA01000021.1 GCF_000621165.1 Enterovibrio calviensis DSM 14347
CCAGCCATTACTCACCCGTCCGCCGCTCGTCATCTTCAAAAGCAAGCTTTTGAAATGTTACCGCTCGACTTGCATGTGTTAGGCCTGCCGCCAGCGTTCAATCTGAGCCATGATCAAACTCTTCAATTAGAATTTTGTTGTTATCCCCTCTCCCGAAGAAGAAGTTCTAACGCTCAATGAATACTGAATTACTTTTTTACCCTAAGGCAAAACTGCATTGACTGTGTTGACAGTGTCACTTCGAAAAGCTCAACCATCTTGGGTCACTCAGTTCATTGATAAATCTTATGTCTATCAAGTACGAGTGCCCACACAGATTGTATAGGTCAAATTGTTAAAGAGCTTGCTCAGACTCGCTGAGCGGAGAGAGATTTAAACTCAACTCCATTTTCGAGTCAAGCACTTTTGCTTTCCTCGTGTTAGCTGCAAACTTTGCCGTGCCAACAGGGAGCGCATTATAGGGAGCAAATTGATATTGGCAATACCTTTTTAGTGAAAAAAGCGCTTTTTCTCTAAAAAAATGCTCAAGCGTTCAAAAACCAACCATTGTGATGAAAAAACAGCCCTTTCGGGCTGTGTTTTGGACAGAAGGTTTATTGAAAGTAACAATAAACTCTCTTTTACGGTGCTTTCAAATACGCAGGAACATCAGCGATGCTATCCAAAACAACGCTAGCGAGTGTTTCAGCATCTTGCGTTACCTGCTTTCCAGTACGCACAAGGATCTTGGTATTCACGCCAGCATCACCAGCCGCTCTCATATCATCAGCTTTATCACCAATCATTACGGATTGGGACATATCTATACCTAGATAGTCACGTGCAGACAAAAACATACCAGGTTTAGGCTTTCTGCATTCGCAATCAATCTTGTATTTTTCGTCACCGTGTTCTGGGTGATGAGGGCAATAATAGATGCCGTCAAACTCAACACCTTTGTCGGCAAAGTTCCAATCCATCCACTCAGTAAGAGATAAAAAGTCATCTTCACTGTAGTAGCCACGAGCAATCCCTGACTGGTTTGTTACCAGCACAAGTAAATAGCCCATATCTTTGAACGCGCGGCACGCATCAAAAACGCCTTCGATATATTCAAAGTCATCGACTTTGCTGATGTAACCATGATCGACATTAATAACGCCGTCTCTATCAATAAATACCGCTGGTTTGGCCAATGCTCTGCCCTCTATATATGCTTAGTCCGCGATTATGACATGCAATCCCCTCATCATCTATTGTCTAACCGCAGTCTTAATCAACTATGTTAAAATCCGCTCAACAAGAATCACAAGGCAACGCTATGAAATACTCACTAACGCCTGTGGGTTGCATTCAGTCTCCATTTAAAGAAAAATTCGCCGTACCTCGTCAACCGGGTCTAGCACCGAGCGCAACGGCATCGATACTTCTCTGCGGAGAAGCGAATCAAGAAGATGCCATTCGAGGGATTGAGCAATTTTCACATATATGGGTGCTTTTCCTTTTCGACCAAAATCTAGAACAAGGCTGGACGCCAACTGTTCGACCTCCACGTTTAGGCGGCAATGAACGTATAGGTGTCTTTGCTAGCCGCGCGACGTTCAGACCCAACGGCATTGGTATGTCGGTTGTTTCTGTGAAGGGCGTAAGAAAGATCGGGCACCAAGTCATCGTCGATATCGGTAGTTGTGATCTTGTTGATGGCACACCCATTATCGATATCAAGCCCTATATTCCATACTCTGATGCGATTGAAAGTGCAGAAGGTGGCTACGCGGGTGAGGCGCCAAAGACACTCGAGGTTATCTTTAGTGATAACGCGACACACAAAATCAAAAGCCAGAAAGACAGCGAACACAAAGAGCAGGTGATTCGTGAAGTATTGGCTCAAGATCCCCGTCCGGCTTACAAAAAGGGGAAAATGGACACCAAAGAATATGCCGTCCATCTTTTCGACTTAAATGTGAAATTTATCGTCGAGGAACCTTTAATCACAGTGACAGCCATAGAAGCCTTTTGCGATTAGAGTTGTCACTGGTAGTATGACTCACTTATTACCTTCCATAATGTAACTTGATAAACGGATAGCATAGATGCGTACCAGTAAATACCTTCTTAGTACTCTGAAGGAAACTCCAAACGACGCAGAAATCATTAGCCACCAGCTAATGTTGCGTGCTGGCATGATCCGCAAACTGGCCTCAGGCCTATACACTTGGTTGCCAAGTGGTTTGCGTGTTCTTCAAAAGGTTGAAAAAATCGTTCGCGAAGAAATCAATAATGCTGGCGCTATTGAAATTCTAATGCCCGTGGTTCAACCTTTTGAACTGTGGGAAGAAACGGGTCGCTCTGAAAAGATGGGTCCTGAGCTTTTGCGCTTTACTGACCGTCACATGCGTCCGTTTGTTCTAAGCCCGACCGCGGAAGAAGTGGTTACGAGCTTGGTTCGCAATGAAATCAACTCGTACAAACAGCTTCCATTGAACTTGTACCAAATTCAAACCAAATTCCGTGACGAAAGACGCCCTCGTTTTGGCGTAATGCGTGCACGTGAATTTTCGATGATGGATGCATACAGTTTCGATTTGGACAAAGAAGGTCTTCAAGCATCATACGAAGCAATGCACGTTGCATATTGTGCTGCATTCGATCGTATGGGTCTGGATTACCGTCCAGTGCTTGCTGACACCGGTGCGATTGGTGGTTCTGCTTCTCACGAATTCCACGTTCTTGCGAACAGTGGTGAAGACGTTATCGCATTCTCAACAGAATCTGATTACGCAGCAAACGTTGAGATGGCTGAAGCGCTAGCACCAGCAGGTGAACGTGAAGCGGCAACACAAGAAATGACGATGGTTGATACGCCTAACGCAAAAACCATCGCGGAGCTTGTTGAACAATTCAACCTTCCAATTGAAAAGACCGTTAAAACGCTGTTTGTTAAAGCATCGGAAGAGTTTGATGGTGAGTTGGTTGCATTGCTTGTTCGTGGTGACCATGAGCTTAACGAAATCAAGGCAGAGAAACTTCCACAAGTCGCTGTGCCTTTTGAATTCGCAACTGAAGAAGAAATTCGCGCTGCTGTCGGTGCAGGTCCAGGTTCTCTTGGCCCAGTAAACCTATCACTGACCTTCATTGCAGACCGCAGCGTTGCAGCAATGAGTGATTTCGGCGCTGGTGCAAACATCGATGACAAACACTACTTCGGTATTAACTGGGGTCGTGACGTTGAGTTGGGTGATGTTGCAGATATCCGTACGGTTGTTGACGGCGATCCAAGCCCTTGTGGCCAAGGCACGCTTCAACTTAAACGCGGTATCGAAGTTGGCCATATTTTCCAGTTGGGTACTAACTACTCAGAGAAAATGAATGCAGGTGTTCTCGGTCCTGATGGCAAAAACACAATCCTAGAAATGGGCTGTTACGGTATCGGTGTATCTCGTGTTGTTGCGGCTGCCATTGAGCAAAACTACGACGACAACGGTATAATCTGGCCAGATGCGCTAGCACCTTTCACCGTGGCTATCGTACCAATGAACATGCACAAATCTGAGCGCGTGAAAGAAGCGGCAGAAAAACTGTATGCTGATCTTACTGCTGCCGGTATTGAAGTTATCTTTGACGACCGTAAAGAGCGTCCAGGCGTTATGTTCTCTGATATGGAATTGATGGGTGTTCCTCATACCGTGATCATTGGCGAGCGCAGCATGGACAACGGTGTATTTGAATATAAAAACCGCCGTGACGGTGGTGACAAATTGCCAGTTGAAATTGAAAACATGGTTGAGTTCATCAAAGCTAAGCTAGCTTAATTACTTATCATGAAAAACGCCTCCTAACTTGGAGGCGTTTTTTTATCTGCATTAAACTAGATTCTCAGAAAACGTCACACAGTTCCTGCCTAGCTCCTTTGAGCGATAGAGCGCTTCATCAGCTCTTTTGAAATAGGACTCAACTCTCGCGATCTGCTCCCCTGCTTCAATAAACGTCGCACCGAAGCTCATAGTGGCGGCAATATGCGTGTCTTCATAGACAAAATCATGTTTCTCAATCGCCAGTTTTATTCGTTCTAGCACTTTCACTGCGCTATCGATTGTCGTTACGGAAAAAAGAAGCAAAAACTCCTCTCCACCAATTCGTCCTAACCGATCATAGGGCCGCAATTGCTGCGTTAACAAATCCCCCAACTGACGCAAGACAGCATCACCGGCGGGATGTCCGTACTTATCATTGATTCGCTTAAACCAATCTATGTCGCAAACGACAAAACAAAGGTTGTCTTTCGCTCGGTGCGCACGCGAAAAATCTTCATGAATGCGCTCGAACAATGCTCGTCGATTAAGTAAGCCTGTGAGTTCATCAAAGCTCGCAAAGTGATCCAAACGCACCATCGCATCCACCAAACGGGATTGTAGCTCTAAGGTACGTGTGCCGACTTCAACCCTCGCTTTGAGCACCTGCGTATTGAATGGTTTAGATACATAGTCATTCGCGCCTTTGTTTAAACCGTGGACTATGGATTCTGTCGCGTCTCTGGCTGTACAGATAATGATGTAGGGCGGGTTCGTAGTGTCAATTTGCCGGATCTTTTCGCAAAGCTCGATACCACTGTAACCGGGCATTTCCCAATCAAACAGCAGAAGAGATGGCGGCTTAGGTTGCATCATCACTTCTAATGCTTCCAGTCCATCATGCGCAACAACGGTTTTAATGCCCCATTTGTTCAGCAGTACTTCAACCAGCTTTGCCGTTGCCTTGTCGTCATCGGCGACTAACGCCGTTATAGAAGGAACCATGAATTAGCCAAACTGGGAGAAATGTGAACAAGAATATATCATTTGCCGTTCTACTTTCTTATTGCAGTTAAACAGCGGCACCCTAGCTTTTAGCGCTTGATCACAATCAATTTATAAAGTTTATCAAAAACGCCATAGAGAAATGGCGCATGACTCAAACACTTATATTCTGAGTCATACTCAATATTGACCAGAAAAACTGAGTGCTGACGCGATGGCATCAAATAGACAAACCAATCCACACCCAAAAAAGATAGCACTACTATTGAGTGGGGGTGGTGCTCGCGCCGCGTATCAAGTGGGGGTAATGAAAGCAATATCTGAATGGTATCCTCGAGTCCACGCAAGTCCATTCAACATCTACTGTGGGACATCGGCTGGCGCGTTAAACGCGACCTCGCTTGCCTGCCATACGTCATGTTTTCGACTCGGCGTCAAAAAACTGTCATGGCTATGGTCCAATCTTCACACCAAACATGTCTTCGAAAGTTCATATCATGGCATGATTCATCATCTGGGAAGACAAGCCTTTGCTCGCGCGCAAGCCCGTTATCATTGCGCACCGCCTTTTGGCCTTTTGGATAATCGCCCACTTCGAAATCTTCTAAATAAAGTACTTAATTTCAGCAAGATAGAACACCAAATAATGAAAGGAAACTTACACGGGCTGGCTGTCACTGCTTCAAACTACCAAACCAGTAAGTCCGTTACCTTCTATCAAGGGCACAAAGATATTCCGACATGGACTCGCTCTCGCGCCATTGGTATAAAAAGCCAAATTACCACTGAGCATTTACTGGCGTCATCAGCAATCCCAATTGTTTTTCCTGCTTCAAAAATTGGTCACGGTTTCTATGGTGATGGCTCAGTCCACCAAATCGCCCCCCTTCGCCCAGCCCTAAAAATGGGGGCTGAGAAAGTCCTTATCATTGACTTAGCACCAAAATCTCACCCTACACCAAACCACACCGCGCCCGCACCAGGCCTAGCGATGCTCGGCGGACACCTCATGGATGCGATCTTTGCCGACACATTGTCCGCCGATTTGGAGCACCTCGACAGAATGAATAACCTGGTATCAACCGTCGACAAAACCAAAGCCGATAATTTGGCACTGCGGCAAGTTGATGCCTTCCACCTCTCACCATCATCTCCCTTTGAACCTCTCGTTGAACGATACTATTGCCACATGCCAATTGCGGTTCGTAGCTTGATGCGAATCCTTGGAATAAGCCCTTCTGAGGACGCTGCCATCACGAGCTATCTGTTATTTGAACCGAAATATATCAACCACTTAATTGACATGGGGTATCAGGATGCGCAAAATCGTCGATCCGATTTAGAGAGCTTCCTCTCTGAGGAGGCATGAAAAAATCGAGGATAGCAGTTGCGCACCAATGATCTGGAACGCTTTTTGCTTATGTTTGTAAAAGCACGACAGTCATAGTTATTGGTTTCTGAGGCAATTTCGATGAGTACTCAACTGGAACAACTAAAAAAAGCGGCGATTCAATCACGCCGAGTTCCTCTTGGTGCGGATCAGCGTCTAATGGTGCTGCAAAAGCTTCAAGGTCGACTTGAAATCGACCAGTTATTTGAAGTTTTCACCAGAGAATTGGAAAAGCAAATCGACATCAATCGTCTGATATGGGAACACAATGATATATCCCATATCGTTAGGCGTGGTGGCACCTCGGGTTTCCGACAAACGTTCTCAGTAAAATATGCTCAGTCTCCACTTGGTATGCTGCAATACAGCACGCCCTACCAGCTCGATGCCGATGAAATCAGTCTGATTCATACCTACCATCGCCTTCTTGCTGGTCCTTTAAGCAACGCTATCGAATACAATCGCGTTCGTAACCTTGCTATGTTGGACGGCCTAACTGGCCTAAACAATCGCATCAGCTTCGAGCAAGACCTACGTCAATCTGTCGCGCTCACAGAGCGGAAAAATCATGGCTTAATTTTGATGATTTTTGACATGGACAACTTCAAACAGGTCAATGACACCTATGGCCACCTTGATGGTGATAAAGTGCTTCGTCGATTCTCACTGCTTCTCAATGAAGCCATTCGTGCATCTGATCGTTGCTACCGCTTGGGAGGTGATGAGTTTGCCGTCCTACTGACCCCTGCAACTAAAGAATCAGCACAGTTAGTTAATGACCGCTTAAAAACTCTGCTAGCCCAAGATTCACTATTAACCGCACACAACATTTCTAGTTCCGTGGGTTGTTCAGCATACCGAAAGGGCGACAACATCACTTCTATGTTTGAACGTGCTGACCGAAGCATGTACCGCAACAAAGCTAATCACCGCCGATAAACCGCATTCACGTTGCATGATAAAACCTCCATCAAAAAGGCTTTTTGAGGTATATTTCACTCAAATTATATCCAAGGAGTAGCAATGAAAGTCTACGGTTGTTGTGATCTGATCCGTCAACGTTATGCGGAAATTGGTAGTGGAGAGCAAGGCTACATTCCCAACGCGATAGCTTGTGCGGTTAAAGCATTGAATGACATCGCATCGGATGAATCTCTCCCTAAAGATAAAAGAGAGCAAGCTGCATTTGCCGCGGCAAACCTACTGATCAGTGACCATGAGGATGCTTAATGGATCTGAAGCGATTTGAATCTATGGACACTGTGATGCTATTGAGCATTGTGAACATGAAACTACGAGACGAGTTCCCGTCATTGACTGAACTCGCAAAGTACTTTGAAATTGATGAATCAGCGCTAGCATCAAAACTTGCTGGCGGTGGTTTTGAATACCAGCCAGAACAAAACCAGTTTCGATAATCACTCTTTTGAAACAAAAAAACGGAAGCGGCAGCTTCCGTTTTTCATTCTATTCATTGCTCACATTATTGATTGATTCAAACCGCTAAGCCAGTGACATCCAGATCACGGCAATAACCAGTGCAGGACAAACAAACTTTACATACGCTGGCCAGATTTTCCAGAACAGTCCTTCTTCAACATTGTCATATCCTTGGCGGAGCTCTTTGAGTTTTTCACTACGCGTCCAAACCCAACCACCATAGAGGCAGAAAAGCAGAGCTGCGATTGGCTGAACATATTGTGTTGCGATTGTCGCAACTAAGCCAAACATACTGCCGAAGTTAAACACTATCACACCACTAAAGAGTGCGATGGCACCACCCAATAACCAGCTCGCAATTGGACGTTTAGTCCCTAAACGTTCACTCATTAAAGAAACGGGACATTCCAACATTGAGATGGATGAAGTGAGTGCAGCGATGGTCATTAACCCAAAGAAAATCAGTGCGATGAATGGGCCGGCTGCACCCAGCCCAGCAAACAACATTGGCAACACATCAAACACCAACGTTGATGAGCTCAACAAGGCACCACTCTCGTCGTAAATTTCCACGCCTTGCTGCATGGCTGCAAACATAGCAGGCAAAATCACAAGTCCCGCAATAACCGCAACAGCCGTATCAACCAAGGTGACATTGAGCGCCATTTTCGGCAAATTTTCTTTGCGACTTAGGTAAGACCCATAGATCAACATCGAGCAGCCGCCGATGGTAAGAGAGAAGAACCCTTGGCCCATCGCTGCTAAAATCAAATCGCGGTCCATGACTTTAGAAAAATCAGGAATAAGGTAGTGCGCCAATCCTTGTGTCGCGCCTGGTAATGTCATGACATATACAAACAATACGCCGAACAGAACAAACAAAGCAGGCATTAATCGGGTAGACCACTTTTCAATCCCCTCTTTAACACCAGCCTGAACAATCAAAATGGTAAGAAGGTAAAAAATCGCCGCACCAAACAGGTTTCTTTCAACTGAGAACCCTTTAAGCCAGTTAGATACATCGGTCAAACCGATAATGTCAGCCGCAGCAGCCAACATAAACGAGACTAACCATCCGCCAACAATGCTATAAAACGCTAACACAAGACAGGGAACGAGTAGCCCAATAAAGCCAACGCTACCTCCAAGTCGCTTAGACACAGGAGAGCGTCCTAGCTTTCGCATACTATCGATAGGGTTAGCCTGACCATGACGACCAATTGCCATTTCTACCACCAGCATTGGGTAAGCCACCACTAGGATCATCAAAAGATATACCAGCAGAAATGCACCGCCGCCATTGCTCGCAGCTTGCGTCGGAAAACCCCAAATGTTACCAAGACCTACAGCCGCACCCGCAGCGGCAAGTACAAACCCAACTCTAGAGCTAAAGTGCTCGCGTCCTTCTGCCATTGTATCTACCTCAAACGGCGTATCAGTGAGCTAGTACATTAGTAAAATCTAGTGTTAATAGCAATAGTAGTGAATTTGAATGGATAAAAAACGACCAAGCAACATATAAATCTGCGAGTTAATCCAAAACCAATAAAAAAGCCACAACTGGCGTTGTGGCTTCAATTAGCAGAACCTGCGGAGCAATTATTTCATTTGCGCGTAATAAGCGGCGAGATTTTCCATGTCTGCATCGCTAAGCATCGTTGCTTGAGGCTTCATGATTGCAGCTTGCGCACTAGTGCGCTCTCCATTTTTATATGCTTTAAGCGCAGAAACAATGTACTGCGGATTTTGACCTGCTAGGTTTGGGTACCCCGGAATGGCAGCGATACCATTTGCACCATGGCATGCAGCACAGATTGCCGCTTTCGCTTTTCCAGCTTCCGCATCTCCAGCGGCAAATGAGGGAGCAGCCGCCATCATGGCAACCAGCCCCAAAGAGATAATATATTTCATTGCTTCCTCACTTATAGTTATGTCGTACCAATCAATCTTTACACGTGAATAACACTTGCGCACTTAATCAATGAGTTTTGTGCCAGACAAGTTCACACTCCTGCCCTTCAAACCCCACACACACAAATAAATCGGCAACCCCAGCAAGCTGGTCACCGAAATAGATCAGTGGGGTTCTTCTTCGCATCCAGCTTGGTACACCATATTCCTGAAACAACTTTTTAAGCTTGCGTTTTCCTTGCCGCCCCAAAGGATGAGCGTACACGCCCTCAGGATTAAATTTCACCGTTACACTTTCTTCGCTACGAGGTGCTCGCAGGCTGAGGCCGTGTACAGTCCGACTTTCTGTCATCAACAAGGTGCCGAGGTTATCAGGTAAATCAGTCACACAATTTAATGCCAGAACTCGCTGCTCATCCGTCACATCATTCATCTTACTCAAGCAATAGAGCGCGTTTTGAAAACGTCTCAACATCCACTCGCCAAGCCTCATTTCCGGGTTGGCATCGCACGCCGCATCAACAACTGAATGCAATATTTCCTTAAGCTGAACCTGTGAGACGCTTTGTCCCATCACCTTCTTCAGCCAACGACGAAGTAAAGCAACTTGCATACGTGACGAATACGTTTGTAATGCTGAGATCGATAAGCCGCCATCAGGCAATTCAATACGAGCGTCGTGTTCTTCCAACAATTCGTCTATTAAGGCTTCTTGTTCCGCACACAGCATCGATGTGCGATTAACCGCTTTCACAAATCCAGGCCAACGCTCTCTAACTTTTGGCAGCCATACTTGCCTGATAAAGTTACGATCAAAACGGCAGTCCAGATTACTTTCATCTTCTACCCAAGCTAAGCCTTGATCATTGGCATAAATTTCAATGTCCTGTCGTGACACCGCGAGTAAAGGGCGTAGCAACTGCGCCTGAGCAAGTCCCCTAATTTGAGGCATTGCAGCGAGCCCCGCGGGTCCACTGCCACGTTTTAGCGCCAAAAGAAACGTTTCAGCTTGGTCGTCTGAATGTTGTGCTGTCAGCACCAATGCTTCGGGCTCGACGTTCAACGAAATCGCACTATAGCGAGCCTCTCTGGCTTGCTTTTCAAGGCTTTCACCCTGCTTTTCGAATTGAACTTTTAATCCCCTGAAATCAAAGCCAGCATCAGTCGACCATTGATGGCATTTCTCCATCCATTCGTCAGCGTTTTCGCTGAGTCCGTGATGCACATGAAGGATCAGGTAACGATGCTGAGGATGAATATCTCGGTAGGTAGAGAGCAAATCCAGCATTACACGCGAATCCACGCCACCACTGAATGCTAAAACAATCTGACGCGGTGTCACAGCATGAGCATTAAGGACATTTTCAAACACGGAGAACAGCATAAGTGCCTCTTAGATAGTGCATTCTCGATATGATAGCACCACAAACAAAAAAAGGGCCATAAGGCCCTTTTCCAACGTCAGTGTCGATTCTTAGTTGAGAACCGAATCAACGCAATTTAGCAATAACCGTAACTCAACAGGCGCTGGTAGCGTCTTTCACGAAGTGCTTCTTCGTCAAGTTGCTCAAGCTCTTCAAGTTGGGCCAACAGCAACGCTTTGATGTTGGATGCAGTCAGCGTCATATTTCTATGCGCACCACCCATTGGCTCTTCGATGATATTGTCGATAAGACCCAACTCTTTCAAACGCGGCGCAGTCATTCCCATGGCATCTGCCGCTTGAGGGGCTTTATTCGAATCACGCCACAAAATCGATGCACAACCTTCCGGAGAGATGACTGAGTACGTCGAATACTGAAGCATATTAACGAAATCACCCACACCGATAGCCAAAGCACCGCCAGAGCCACCTTCGCCAACAACGTTACAGATAACTGGCACCTTCAAACCTGCCATTTCTTTTAGGTTGCGAGCAATCGCCTCTGACTGACCGCGCTCTTCTGCACCAACCCCTGGGTATGCGCCCGCGGTGTCGATGAATGTGATGATCGGCATTTTGAAGCGCTCTGCCATTTTCATCAGGCGCAATGCCTTACGGTAACCTTCTGGCTTCGGCATGCCAAAGTTACGAATGACTTTCTCACGGGTTTCGCGACCTTTCTGGTGACCGATGATCATCACCGGACGGCCGTCAATACGCGCCATACCGCCAACAATCGCTTTGTCATCCGCATAGGCTCTATCACCCGCCAGTTCTTCGAACTCGGTGAAAATAAGATCGGCATAATCCAAGGTATAAGGACGACGTGGGTGACGCGCCAATTGCGCCACTTGCCAGGCGCCTAAGTCACTGAAGATTTTTTTCGTCAATTCAGCGCTTTTTGTCTCCAATTGCTCGATTTCTTTATCAAGATTGACAGCCTCCGGATCGTCACCGCGTTTGGACACTACACGCAGGGCTTCAATTTTTGCTTCCAATTCAGCAATCGGCTGTTCAAATTCAAGGAAATTAAGACTCATAGAGAAAGAATCCTGTTCAGGTAATTAAGTTGCCCTGTTATGTCAAACAGGGCAAACGTATCAGTCAAATTCCAACTCGACCTGTTTGTCGCCGAGCAACGTTTTTAAATCATCGATGAGCTTATCATCGGGCGTAATACGCCATTCTGTACCTAAGACCAACTTCGCACGAGCGTCGTCACGCTGATAATAAAGATTAACAGGAACGGTCCCTGCGCGATAAGGCTCTAGGATTTCACTAAATCGTTCAAAAAATTTGTTATCAATTTGCCTGTCAGTCACGGATATAGCAAGACTACGCAGGTACTTTTCACGCGCTTGAGAGAGATCAAGCACTTCTCGTGCCGACATTTTAAGGCCACCATTGAAGTCATCAAAGCTGACCTGTCCGGAAACGACTAAAATTCGGTCTTTTTCAATAAGATCTAGGTACTTTTCTAATGCATCTGAGAACAGCATCACTTCCATGCGACCTGATCGATCGTCAAGCGTTAGAATACCAATACGCGTTCCACGCTTGGTCGTCATCACACGAGCTGCAATCACTAGACCTGCAACGGTCGACACCACGTCGCGCTTTGTTGCGTGTGCATCTTCTAAGCGCCAAGTGATGTAATGCTTAAGTTCTTTCACATAACTATTAATTGGGTGACCTGTTAGGTACAAACCCAGCGTTTCACGCTCACCTTCCAGCCACACTTTTTCAGGCCAATGCGGAACATTGGCATATTTGTGTTCAACCTCTTCAGGTGCGTCTGTCAATACGCCAAACATATCCGCTTGACCAAACGCCTCAGCTTGACGATGTTGGCTGGCGGCTTTAATCGCATCATCCAACGATGCCATCATGGCGGCACGGTGAGGACCTAAGCGATCAAGCGCCCCAGCCTGAATCAATTTTTCAATGACACGCTTGTTAACTTTTTTGGTATCGACGCGCGCGCAGAAATCGAAAAGATCACGGAAATATCCACCTTTCTCTCGCGCCTCAATGATGTTCTCAATCGGTGTTTCGCCTGCACCTTTAATCGCACCAATGCCGTAGACGATTTCGCCTTTGTCATTCACGTTAAAGCGATAAAGACCCGCATTCACATCAGGAGGCAACATCGTCAACTTCATGCGACGACACTCTTCGACAAGGCCAACGATCTTGTCTGTGTTATCCATATCTGCAGTCATTACCGCAGCCATGAATTCAGCGGGGTAGTGCGTTTTTAGCCAAAGGGTTTGGTATGACACCAAGGCATAAGCTGCTGAGTGCGATTTGTTAAAGCCGTAACCCGCGAACTTTTCAACCAAGTCGAAGATTTTCATCGCCAACTCGCCGTCCACGCCGTTATTCACCGCGCCACTTTCGAACGTGGCGCGCTGTTTAGCCATTTCTTCGGGCTTCTTCTTACCCATTGCGCGACGCAACATGTCTGCACCACCTAGGGTGTAACCAGACAATACCTGAGCGATCTGCATGACCTGCTCTTGGTAGAGAATGATGCCATACGTGGGTTCAAGGATTTCTTTTAACGAATCGTGCTGCCACTTTTCATCTGGGTATGACACCACTTCACGGCCGCGTTTACGGTCGATAAAGTTGTCAACCATGCCTGATTGCAATGGACCAGGACGGAACAATGCAACCAGTGCGATCATATCTTCAAAGCAGTCTGGTTGAAGACGCTTGATAAGATCTTTCATACCGCGTGATTCCAACTGGAAGACGGCAGTAGTTTCTGAGTTTTGCAGAAGCTTAAATGACGCAATGTCATCCATCGGAATAGCTTCAATGCGTATCGCTTCCTGACCCTCAGCTTGAAGACGAGGGTTAATCATCTTAAGCGCCCAATCAATGATGGTGAGCGTACGCAAGCCTAAGAAGTCGAACTTAACTAGGCCGGCGGTTTCAACGTCATTCTTATCAAATTGGGTGACGGGGAAATGACCTTCACTGTCACAATAGAGGGGGGCAAAGTCAGTGATAGTGGTTGGTGAGATAACCACGCCACCCGCGTGTTTACCCGCATTTCGCGTACAACCTTCGAGGATTCGGCAAGTATCTATTAGCTCACGAACTTCTTCATCAGCTTCATAAACTTCACCCAACTGAGGCTCGGCATCAAAGGCTTTCGCCAGTGTCATACCCGGATCGGGTGGTACCATCTTAGAAATACGATCAACAAAACCGTAAGGGTGCCCCAACACTCGGCCAACGTCTCGAATAACCGCCTTCGCTGCCATGGTACCGAAGGTAATGATCTGTGATACCGCATCACGACCATACATTTCCGCTACG
Source organism: Enterovibrio calviensis DSM 14347 (assembly GCF_000621165.1). Classification (GTDB taxonomy): domain Bacteria; phylum Pseudomonadota; class Gammaproteobacteria; order Enterobacterales; family Vibrionaceae; genus Enterovibrio; species Enterovibrio calviensis. The sequence goes on from NZ_JHZA01000021.1 coordinate 14,270, forward strand.
TGATCAATCACCTTATCGCGTTTATCCATACAGAAGTCGACGTCGAAGTCGGGCATGGAAACACGTTCTGGGTTAAGAAAACGTTCGAACAGGAGGTCAAACTCCAATGGATCGAGATCCGTGATCTTCAGTGCATAAGCAACAAGTGAACCCGCACCAGACCCTCGCCCTGGGCCAACAGGGATATCGTTATCTTTCGACCACTGGATAAACTCCATCACGATGAGGAAGTAACCCGGGAAGCCCATTTGGTTGATAACTTTTAGTTCTATATCTAGGCGATCGTCATACTCTGGACGACGATTAGCGCGATCTGCCGGATCGGGAAATAAGAATTCAAGGCGCTCTTCGAGACCTTCTTGAGATTTCTTAACTAAGAATTCTCCGATCTCTAAACCTTCCGTAGGAAAATTCGGCAAGAAGTATTCATTCAAACGCACTGTCACATTACAGCGCTTTGCAATCTCTACTGAGTTCGCGAGTGCTTCGGGAATATCTTCAAATAGCTCACACATTTCCTCGGCGGTGCGAAGATATTGTTGCGGGCTGTAGTTTTTCGGACGACGCGGATCTTCAAGCGTGAATCCATCGTGAATGGCGACGCGAATTTCATGAGCATCGAAAAGATCAGACGACAAGAAACACACTTCGTTCGTCGCCACTACGGGCAAATCGTTGTCCGCAGCAAAATCTAACGCAAAGTGCAGATATGCGTCCTCATCGGGACGCCCTGTGCGGATCAATTCGATGTAATACGCATCAGGAAAGTGAGTCTGGTAAAACGCCGCACATTGCTTGGCGAGTGTCATATTACCTTTCAGCAGTGCTTTACCAAGATCACCTCTTCGCCCACCTGACAGGATAATTAACCCTTCACTCAGTTCGCCAAGCCATTCGAGGTCAATAACGGGTTGGTGTTGAACATGGCCACGAAGATAGGCTTTGGAGATCAGCAGCGTCAGGTTTTTGTATCCCGCATTGTTCGCTGCCAGCACGGTCAGTTGACATAGATCGTCACCAAACGCCGGTGATTGAACTTTAAAGTCAGCACCGATGATGGGCTTCACACCGCAAGTTTGCGCCGTGTTGTAAAACTTCACCAAACCACACAAGTTCGTAAAGTCGGTCAACGCCATTGCAGGCATGCCAAGTTCGCCCACTTTTTTAACTAAAGGCGGCACCTTGCCAAGGCCGTCGACCATGGAATAGTCACTGTGAACACGTAGATGGATAAAGCGTGGGTCTGACATAGTACTCGTACGTTACTGATTCATGATTTGATAGAGAAAAAAAGGGGAGCTAAACTCCCCTCTCTGCATTATGCAATGCCTAGCGCTTTCTTTACAGGTTTAAAGCTCTTGCGGTGCTGAGAGATTGCACCATGCGCTTCAAGTGCTTCAAAATGCGCCTTAGTTGGATAACCTTTGTGCTTTGCAAAACCATATTGAGGAAATTCAGCATCCAGCACTTCCATTTCTCGGTCACGCACAACTTTAGCAAGGATAGAGGCTGCGCTGATTTCTGCGACACGCAAATCGCCTTTCACCACCGCAGCACCTGGCATAGGTAGCCCTGCAGGAACGCGATTTCCATCAATAAGCACAAAGTCAGGTTGAATCGGCAGGCCTGCCACCGCACGTTCCATCGCAAGCATAGTTGCCGCTAGAATATTAATGTCATCAATTTCTTCGGGCTCTGCTCGTCCAAGTGACCACGCCAATGCTTTTTCTTTGATGACTTCAAAGAGCGCTTCACGTTTTTTTTCAGTCAGTTTTTTTGAATCCGTCAGCCCTTCAATCGGGTTATTGGGATCCAAAATGACGGCTGCGGTGACAACAGCACCGACTAATGGACCACGGCCTACTTCATCAACACCAGCAATACGCTGGGCGTTTGGATAAACAAAAGGTTCAAAATCCATGGTTCATCGCCCTATTAAATTGAGTACAGCTTTCGCAGATGCTTTATCGGCATCACAACGAATAACATCATGTAAACGCGTGAATTCAGCCATTAAGTCAGCATTGTCACTATCTAGAAAACGCGAAACCTCTGTCACCAATTCTTCTGGTGTGCATGCTTCTTGTATTCTTTCTGGCACTAACTCTCGCCCAGCAAGAATATTTGGCAAAGACACAAACTCTGTTTTGACTAGGCGACGAGCAATCCAAGCAGTAATGGCATTGACTTTGTACCCTACCACCATTGGCCGCTTAACTAGCATGCACTCAAGCGCAACGGTACCTGACGCGAGAAGCACCATGTCTGATGCAGCAATCACATTACGAGCGGTATCATCCACCAACGTAAACTCAAGCTCAGGTGCGATGTCTTTCCACGCTAGCTCAAACTGCTCTCTTCGCTTTTCATTCACAACAGCCACGACGAAGCCAAGGTCAGGATAACGCGCTTTGAGTAACTTACAGGTTTGGATAAATATTGGGGCGAGAATTTTCATCTCGCCACCGCGACTGCCTGGAAGCACAGCGAGATAACGAGTGTTTTGCGCTAAACCTAACAGTTCACGAGCAACAGATTTATCACTTTCTAAGGGGATATCGTCAGCCATGGTGTGGCCAACAAAGTCACAGGGCACATTAAACCTGTCGTAAAACGCTTTTTCAAAAGGCAAGAGCGCCAGTACCAAATCTGTGGCTGCGGCTATCTTAAAGATACGTTTTTGCCGCCACGCCCATACACTTGGGCTGACATAATGGACGGTCTTGATACCCGCATCTTTCAGCGACTTTTCAAGCCGCAAATTGAAATCTGGCGCATCAATACCGACAAATACGTCAGGCGGATTTGCGACAAAATGCTCAACGAGTTCTCTCTTTACCGTTAAAAGACGAGACAGACGACCAAGCACCTCCACCAAGCCCATCACGGAAAGCTCTTCCATATCGAACAAGGTTTCACACCCTAGAGCTTTCATTTTGGGGCCTGCAATCCCAACAAATTCAGCATCAGGATATTGCGCTTTGACCGCTTTTATAAAGCCTGCACCTAAAATATCGCCGGAGATTTCTCCGGCGACTATTCCAATTCGAAGCGGCTTAGCAACAACAGCCATTATCGAATAATACCTCGGCTCGATTTTTCGAAGAATTCAACAAAAAGCTGGAGCGCTTCTTCGTCTTTCGCCATGTCAGCGACAGACTTTTTCGCTTCTTCAAGCGTTTTGCCTGAACGGTATACTTCTTTATAAACCGCACGAATCGCTTTAATGGCGCTCTTTTCAAAGCCTCGACGCTTAAGGCCTTCCACATTGATACCGAACGGCTCGCAGTGGTTACCTTGTGCCATTACGTATGGAGGTACGTCTTTTACAACGATTGAACCGCCACCGAGCATGCAATGACTACCAATCGTACAGAACTGATGGATTGCCGTCATGCCGCCAACAATAGCAAAGTCACCTACCGTCACGTGGCCTGCAAGGGTTGCGTTATTGGCAAAAATACAGCGATCACCAATCACGCAGTCATGAGCAACATGGGCGTTAATCATGAACAGATTATCGCTACCAACTTGGGTATGACCACCATCTTGAACCGTGCCACGATGCATGGTGACACTTTCACGAATCGTATTGCGATCGCCAATTTCCAACGTGGTGGGTTCACCAGCATACTTCAGGTCTTGGCACTCTTCGCCAATTGAAGCAAATTGGAAGATCTTGTTGTCTCGTCCAATTTTTGTTGGGCCTTTAATAACCACATGCGTTTTTACTTCGGTGCCTTCACCGATCTCCACCCCTGTGCCTACAAAGCTGAATGCGCCAATCTTAACGTTAGCGCCGAGGGTTACCCCCTCTTCAACCACTGCGGTTGGGTGAATTTGGGCAGATTCATGGATCACAATTAAAACTCTCTTCTGGCACACTTCAGGTCGGCAGAACACACAACCTTACCATCAACTTTTGCAATACCTGTAAAGGCTGCAATGCCACGTCTTTCTTTAAGGAACTCTACTTCCAGCACCATTTGATCGCCCGGCGTCACCGGCGCACGGAACTTGGCGTTGTCGATACTCGCAAAGTAGTAAAGTTCATTCTCTTTTGGACTACCAAAGGTTTTGAATGCCAATAGGCCAGTAGCTTGCGCCATGGCTTCAAGGATCAAAACACCTGGGAAAATAGGAAGCTGCGGGAAATGCCCCGTAAATTGCGGTTCATTAACCGACACGTTCTTGATGGCATGAAGATATTTACCTTCTTCAAAATCAATAACGCGGTCGATAAGCAGAAACGGATAACGGTGTGGCAGCAATTCTTTAATTTCGTTAATGGTCAATACGTTGTTTTCGCGACTCAAAGTAATATTCCCGTATGAAAGCTTATTATTCGTCGTTGATAACGCAAAATGGCCTACTCTGGAGAATTCGGTAGATTAAGACGTATCTCAATGTTCCGGAATCTACAAGCGCAGGCCATCTAAAGACAGCAGTTATTCGCTATCTTCTAGCTGTTTTTCAACGGCTTTTAATCGTTTATGCATGTCTTCGATCTTCATAACACGTGCGGCAGTTTTCCGCCAATCACGATTCGCTTGAAGTGGAATACCCGAAGAATACATACCAGGCTCAGTGATAGGTCTCATCACCATCCCCATACCGGTGATAGTGACACCGTCGGTAATTTCAATGTGGCCATTCAATACACAGGCACCGCCAATAATGCAGTGTTTGCCTATTTTGGTACTTCCCGCCATGACGGTGGCACCAGCAATGGCGGTATTTTCGCCGATCTGAACATTATGCGCGATCTGACAAAGATTGTCGATGATGACACCATCACTAATAATGGTGTCATCAAGCGCACCGCGGTCGATCGTCGTACACGCGCCTATCTCGACACGATCGCCAATCACCACAGTACCGACTTGAGGGATCTTAACCCAGCGACCTTTGTCATTCGCATAACCAAAACCATCAGAACCGATCACAGTGCCTGACTGCACTAAGCAAGACGCACCAATTTGAACACCATGATAGACACTCACGTTTGCCCAGAGCTTGGTATTCGCGCCAAGTTTTGCATTTTTACCGACAAAAGAACCTGCGCCGACTTGAACATGGTCACCAAGCTCAGCACCCTCTTCGATCACGGCATTGTGACCAATAGAGACGCCCTCTCCAAGTATTGCGGACGGTGACACATATGCACTAGGCGCAATATCGGTCGCGCAACGCGGCGTCGAATCTAACAGCTGAGCTGTCAATGCATAACCTAAATACGGGTCTTTAACCACAAGCGCATTGCCACTGCAGTATGCGAGGTCGGCTTCCTTGACCATCACCGCGCTGGCTTGACATTGTGCGAGGTGTTTACGGTACTTGCTGCTCGACAAAAATGTAATCTGCCCATCAGCAGCCTTATCCATACCCGCAATTGAAGAGATGACAACTGTACCGTCGCCATGCAATTCAGCACCCAGTTTTTCCGCTAATTCAGCGAGCGTAATAGAAGCCATTTTTTACCTTACTTATTTGACTGCTTTCAGTACTTTCTCTGATAGGTCATCTTTCGGGCTTGCATACAAAACGGCTTGACGATCTAACACCATGTCATAGCCTTCTTTTTTCGCAAGACGTGTGATGGCCTTTTGCAGTTTTTCTACTAATTTACGTTGTTCTTCAGCACTACGTTTACGCTCATCTTCTTTCAGATTGCCGACTTTAAGCTTGTAGTCTGCATCATAAGATTGTAGTTCGCGTTGAAGCTTAGTGCGCTCGCTATCACTCATCAGCTCGCCATTACGCTTCAGTTTTTCAACGCCTTTTTGCAACTTGCTTTCCAAACGCTCAACTTCGGCAATGCGGTCTTTAAACTCTTTGCGCAGATTTTCGCTCACATTGCTTTGCTTGGCCATTTGAGCCAGCACAGGACCCGTCGCAACGTAGCCAACTTTTTGAGCCGCTTCAGCCGCAGATGCAAATACAGAAGCACTGAACATGGCTAGGCAAAGGCCTGCCGCTTTGATAGTAGGTTTCAATCTATTCTCCTAATATTGAAAATCAGAACGTTTGGCCAATTGTGAAGGTAAAGAATTCTTCATCATCGCCTTCGTAACTCTTGATAGGCTTCGACAACGAGAACACCAGCGGCCCCATCGGAGAGCGCCACTGAATAGCCGCCCCATAAGACGCACGATAATTGCTTGGGTCGCTATAGTCGTAAATGTATTCTTGTCCGCTGATAACGCGAGCATTATCTAAGTCATACTCGGTATCCCATACCGAGGCGGCATCAACAAACACACTCGTACGAATCGAGTTTTTCATTTCGACAGAAACAAACGGCGTTGGCACGATTAACTCGACACTTGCCAATGCAATGGCGTTACCACCTACAGAGTCGTTGCTACCCACCAACGCTGGATTATTGCCTGCGCCTTGGTCATACACCGCTTTAGGGCCAGCAGTGTTCGAGCGGAAGCCACGCAGTGTTGAGTAACCACCAGCATAGAAGTTTTCATAGAACGGCAGTAAGTACTCATTCTCGTCGTTCTTGCCATAGCCATTACCGTATCCCAGACGGCCGCGCATGAGCAGCGAGAAGCTGTGTGATTCAGTCAATGGTACGTACTGTCTTACATCATATTGCGCTTTAAAGTACTGGGCATCAGAACCCGGAACCGTCATGCGGAATGATGCACGTTGATAATTACCAGCAGTTGGGAAGAAACCTCGGTTAAGGTTGTTGCGACTCCAACTAACAGACCAATCAAAGTCATCGACTTCTAGCCCGCTGTCATCAGTCACGTTGTCTCCCATTGAATCGAGGAATTTCTGGATCTGATAATAGCCGCCCAGATTTTCAATTTGGCGATGGGTATACCCCAGCGAGAAATCGAAGTAGTTCAGCTCATCAAATGGGAAACCCCACGTTAGGCTAGTGCCATAGCTTTTGTCGGTATAATCAACGATGTTTGCGTCTGACGCTTCAAACTCATTATAAAAAATCTTTCCGCCCAAACTGATGCCATCAAGTGTCCAGTATGGGTCGCGATAATCCAATGTCAGGTTTTTTTGATAATCGTTAATCATGGCATTGATACCAAAACGATTACCCGAACCCGCAAAGTTGTCTTGCTGTAAGCCTGCTTGGAAACTAATGCCCGACTCAGTACCGTAACCAATACCAAAGTTCACACTGCCGGAGTTGGTTTCTTTGACGAAATACTCTACATCGACCTGATCATCAGTACCTGGAACACGGGTTGTGCGAACATCAACAGTTTCGAAAAAGCCGAGTCGATTAAGGCGCTCTTTACTGGTTTCTACTGACTTAGCATTAAGCCATGAACCTTCCATCTGACGCATTTCTCGGCGTAATACCTCATCACGAGTGATCTGGTTACCAGAGAACTTAATGTTGCGAACATAAACACGCTTGCCCGGATCGACATTCACGTTTAAGGCAACGGTGTTTGCATCGTCGTTAAATTCAGGAATGGTAGCAACTTGCGGGTAGGCATAACCTTGTTCGCCCAGCGCTCGCTTAACTTCATCTTCTAAGCGCGTCACTTTCTCGCCGCTGTAGACTTCGCCGTCCTCAAATGGCACAAGCGAAGCAAATGCAGCACTGTCCTTTCCGCCACGCACATTGACGTCAGAAACCGTATACGGTTGCCCTTCATCGATGTTAAGGGTGATATACACGCCCTTTTTGTCAGGCGAAATGGAGACGTTTGTCGCGTCAACACGGAATTTCAAATAGCCACGGTTGAGATAGAATGAGCGAAGGCTCTCTAAATCGCCGGCCAGCACTTGTTTTTGATACTGTTCATTGGCGAGAAAATTCCACCAAGGCACATTTGCACGTAGCTTAAAATTATTTTTAAGTTCTTCGTCGCTAAACACCGTGTTGCCAATGAAATTGATCTGCTGGATGGTCGCAGAAACACCTTCAGTGAATACAAACTTAATGTCGGCGCGATTACGCGGAAGTGGGGTGATAACGGCGTTGACCAGCGCGTTATACTTACCCACGCTGTAATAGAAATCTTCCAGTCCCTTTTCGATATTTGAGAGCGTGGTGCGATCAAGCGCTTCACCAACGCGTAAACCTGACGCGGCGAGATTCTCAGAAAGCTGCTCATCTTCGATGGCAGAATTTCCTGAAAACGAAATACTCGCCACCGTTGGTCGCTCAATCACCTTAACGAGAAGGTCATCACCATCCCTAAAGACTCGAACGTTTTCGAAGTTCCCTGATGAGAACAAGGATTTGATGATCCCTGATACATCGCCTTCATCAATATTGTCGCCAACTCGCACGGGCATCGAAAGCAACGCCGCACCGAGACTGACTCGCTGGAGCCCCTCAAATCGAATGTCTTCTACTACGAACTCATCGGCCGTAACAGAACTTGAAAGAAGAAGAGAGGCCAGTAAAAGTTTTTTCATCGCCATTGCTGCTCTGAGTGTCCTTGCTAAACGCTGATTTTATAGTCGGGCAAAATCGTTAAATAACGCCACGGCCATCAGTACTACGATAATGGCTGAACCAACCCGATATCCTATATCCTGCACACGTTCAGAAACGGGGCGGCGTGTCACGGCTTCAACACCAAAAAATAACAGGTGTCCGCCATCAAGAACCGGTAACGGTAACAGGTTAATAATGCCTAAATTCACGCTAATCAGCGCGAGAAAACCAAGAAAGTATACCAGACCGAAGTCCGCGGTCATCCCTGCACCTTTGGCAATTGAAATTGGGCCACTCAAGTTTTTCACGGCGACATCGCCCGTGAATAACTTTTTGATCATTTGTGCAGTCAGCACCACCACCTGCCACGTTTTGTCCATAGCGGCAGGAATGGCTTCTAACGGGCCATACTGCAGTGTAAAGCGGTACGTTTCTGGCCATTCCCCAACTTGTGGGGCGAACCCAGCGTAACCAACTTGCTTATTCCCTTGCTCGCGGCTATTCGGAGTCAGCGAGAACGTCATGTCACGTCCATCTCGATTCACAACGATTGGCAGCATCATTTCTGGGTGAGCTCGAACAACATTGACAATCAAACTCCAATCATCAACGGTTTGACCGTCAACTGAGACCAATTTGTCACCAACTTGCAAACCAGCCTGTTCTGCTGCGCTCCCCTCAATAACCTGCGCGATCACGTTAGTGATCTCCGGCGAATAAGGTGTTAATCCTAATGTACGTAACGCTGATTGATACTCAGGATCAAAAGACCAGGTAGTCAAATCCAACGATTTATCGACCGTATAACCTGCACTCTCGTTCGGCATCACCGATAACGTCATTTCGTCATCACCAATATGCGAAATAAGCTGCAAGTTAACAGATTCCCAATCAGGCGTTTGGATACCAGATACGGCAGTAAGTTCCATGCCACTCTCTAATCCGGCCTGCGCAGCAATAGATTGGGGAGCTACCTCACCAATCACTGGCTTTATCGCAGGTGTACCCATCACCATCACTAGCCAGTAAGCCACGATGGCAAACAGGAAATTGGCAAGAGGACCTGCTGCGACAATAGCACTGCGTTGCCACAATGGACGATTGTTGAATGCCATGTCTTTTTGTTCAGGAGGCACATCGTCAACACGCTCGTCGAGCATTTTGACATAACCACCAAGCGGTATCATAGCAATCGTGTATTCGGTACCGTCTTTGCCGACGCGTTGCCAAATCGCCTTACCAAAACCAATAGAGAAGCGCTCGACTTTCACACCACATCGGCGAGCAACCCAAAAATGCCCATACTCATGCACGGCTACCAAAATACCGAGCGCAACGATGAAGAAAAGTAAATTCCAAAGAATGCCGCTCATCGCGTCAATCCTTTCATGCAGTCTTTTGCCATTTCACGCGCCTTAGTATCAATTTCAAGTAAACATTCCATGCTTGATGGCTCCATTAACTCAGCCCGTTGTAGCACAGCATCATTGATCTCGGCAATCTGCATAAATCCAATATTGCCAGCCAGAAATGCCTCAACGGCGACTTCGTTCGCAGCGTTTAGTGTGGTGGTAGCTGCTTGGCCAACGTAACACGCTTCGATGGCAAGTTTCAGGCAAGGGTAGCGATCAAAATCGGGTTTCAAGAAGGTAAAATCACCGACTTCACTAAAGTCGAGTGGCTTCACACCTGCGTCAATGCGATTAGGATAAGACATGGCATACGCGATCGGCGTACACATATCAGGATGACCCATTTGTGCTAACACTGAGCCGTCGCGATACTGAACCATAGAATGGATAACAGACTGTGGATGAATGATCACATCAAGCTGATCTCGTTTAGCATTAAATAGCCAACGCGCTTCGATATATTCCAACCCCTTATTCATCATGGTGGCGGAATCTACCGAGATTTTAGGACCCATCGACCAATTTGGATGGGCGATAGCTTGAGCTGGCGTAACCGATGCCAAAACATCAATATCGGTATAACGAAACGGCCCACCAGAGCCTGTCAGCAAAATCTTACTGACACCTTCAGAGGCGAGATCGCAAATACCGGGATTGGATTGAATAGACGCAGGGAGACATTGGAATATCGCGTTGTGTTCACTGTCGACAGGAAGCAACTCTGCGCCATACTGATGCACGGCATCAATAAAGAACTGCCCAGACATGACGAGGGCTTCTTTATTCGCTAACAGGATACGCTTACCCGCTTTTACCGCTGCCATGGTGGGCATTAAACCTGCCGCCCCCACCACTGCCGCCATCACGGTATCGACGTCATCATGGCAAGCAATCGCACATAGGCCGTCAATGCCACTGAGCACTTCTGTTTTCGAACCTTGGTTGGCCAGAGCCAAACGCAAAGATTTTGCAGCCGTATCATCAGCCATTGCTGCAAACTTGGGGCTCCACTTCAAACACAGAAGCAGCATTTCATTGACGTTAGCATTCGCGGCAATGGCAAAGACACGGTACGCCGAAGGATTTTTTTCGACGACTGCTAGCGTGCTTGTCCCAATTGAGCCTGTTGCACCAAGAATCGTTAAATTACGCATAGAAAACTCTAATCATTGTTTCGTCTGGTCAAAAGACAACTCACCGGCAAAATGCCGGTGAATGATTTATGCCAACCAGAAATACAATACGGTGAAAACAGGAAAGGCAGCAGTTAGGCTGTCGATTCTATCCAGTATTCCGCCATGACCAGGAAGAATACTGCCACTGTCTTTCACACCAGCTACTCGCTTAAACATGCTTTCAGCAAGGTCGCCCAGTACGGAGGCAAATGATGTCACCAAAGCAACAACGCCAAGCATCGGGAGTGAAGAAAACGGAATCGAAAAGTAATTCGCCGCAGCAAGAGTGACAGCAACCGATGCAATCAAACCACCAATAAGACCTTCAACCGTCTTATTTGGGCTAACAGAAGGTGCCATTTTGCGTTTACCGAAGCGCTTACCTGAAAAGTACGCCCCTGTGTCAGCAGCCCAAACCAGCAGACAAACCGTCAATACCAATTTAGCGCCGAGAAAAGGGTCAAGTTCATAGTGATAAGCACGAAGTAACAGAACACTCCATAGAAATGGAACCAATGTTAATACGCCGAAGACTTGTTGCAACGGAGCACTGTTAGCCCACCACCCTGTTGCTTTGGGGTACTTCAAAACCATACCCGTTGCCACTAACCACCACAGTGCACCGATTAACGCAATCGCGCCTGCATTGAATGTGGATAAATTCATCCCTAATTCTGACAGTGGCAGTAAAAACGCCGAGCTAAGAAGTACCGCTGCGGGCACGAAAAAAGCCCCCAGACGAGAAGACGTTACGACAAATTTTGTCCATTCCCAGTGACCAAGCAGGGTAACACCAGCCACGGCAATAATAAAAAGTTGGAACGGCAAAAAGAAGATACCTGCGATAACTAATGGCGCTAACACAGAAGCCGTTAAGACACGTTGTTTCAGCAAACGAAACCCTCTATTTTTCTACTTGTAACATGGCCTTAATTTGTTCACCGGTGCAGCCAAAACGGCGCTCACGGTTGATAAACCAAGCGATGGCTTCGGTAAGACTGGTCTCATCGAAGTCGGGCCAAAACTGTTCAGTAAAATACAGCTCTGCATAAGCTGCCTGCCACAACATAAAGTTGCTGATGCGGCACTCTCCACTGGTTCGAATCATCAAATCAACATCAGGCATAAACGCTGTTGTTAGATGTGCTTGAATATCGGCTTCGGTCAACTGTTGCGGTGGAATTTCTCCACGTTCAACTTGACCCGCCAATTTTTGAACTGCTTGTAATATATCCCATTGTCCGCCGTAATTAGCGGCCACGTTTAAAGTGAGTCCACGGTTGTTCGCAGTCAGCGCTTCTGCCGACGCAATCTTATCTTGTAATGACTGACTAAATCGCGACTTATCGCCGATTACCTTGAGCCGAACACCATTTTTATGAAGGCGTTTTACTTCACGTCCTAAAACCGTGACAAAAAGCTCCATCAATAGGCTGACTTCTTCTTCCGGACGGCGCCAGTTCTCACTGCTGAACGCAAACAGGGTGAGTACTTGTATGCCGAGGCGGTTAGCAGTAGAAACCGTTTTTCGAACAGCATCAACACCGGCTTTGTGCCCAAACATTCGGGCTTTACCGCGTGCTTTTGCCCAACGGCCATTTCCGTCCATAATGACGGCAATGTGTTTGGGAAGCAGGCTAGGGTCTATCTCTAGACAGGAGGATTGGGAGCTCATCATTATCCTTCGCAAATAAAAAGCGCTGTACTGCTAGCACAGCGCTTTGGCAATGGAATCAGAGTGTAGCCGGAATTAGACTTCCATCAACTCTTTTTCTTTCGCTTCAAGAATCGCGTCAATATCTTTTACTGCTGCATCAGTCAGCTTTTGGATATCGTCTTGACCACGACGCTCGTCATCTTCAGAAATGTCTTTCTCTTTCAGAAGACCTTTCAAATCGCTGTTTGCATCACGACGAATGTTACGTACAGCAACACGACCGCCTTCTGCTTCACCACGAACGATCTTAACGAGGTCACGACGACGCTCTTCAGTCAATGGTGGCAATGGAACACGAATGACTGCACCCGCAGACATAGGGTTCAGACCCAAGCTTGAGCTCATGATCGCTTTCTCTACCGCTTGCGATATTGAACGATCGAAAACTGTAATAGCCAGTGTGCGTGAGTCTTCAGCAACGATAGAAGCCAATTGCTTCAGGGGAGTCGGCGCACCGTAGTATTCTACAGACAGGCCATCTAGCAATGCAGGGTGTGCACGGCCAGTACGGATTTTAGACAGAGTATTCTTCAGCGCTTCAACGCTTTTCTGCATGCGTTCTTTCGCATCTGCGTTAATTTCATTGATCACGAGAGTATCCTTGAAAATTCTTTTTTCTAATTCGCGGATTATGCCACTAAATTAGATTAACCGTTATTAATTAGTGTGCCTTCTTGCTCACCCATCACAACTCGGCGCAAAGCACCTGGCTTATTCATGTTAAATACACGCATCGGCATCTTGTGATCACGTGCCAAAGTGAAGGCAGCTAAGTCCATCACTTTCAATTCTTTTTCTAGCACGTCTTGGTAAGTGAGGTGGCTGTAAAGCTCAGCATCAGGGTTTTTCGCTGGGTCATCGGTAAATACACCATCAACTTTGGTGGCTTTAATCACGATGTCTGACTCGATTTCAATACCGCGCAAACACGCCGCAGAGTCAGTCGTGAAGAATGGGTTACCAGTACCTGCAGAGAAAATGACAACGCGGCCATTACGAAGCTGGCTAATAGCTTCAGCCCAGTTGTAGCTGTCACACACACCATTGAGTGGAATCGCAGACATTACCCGCGCGTTCACATAGGCACGGTGCAATGCATCACGCATCGCCAGACCGTTCATTACGGTTGCTAGCATACCCATGTGGTCGCCCACAACCCTGTTCATACCCGCTTCGGCAAGACCTGCACCACGGAATAGGTTACCACCACCGATAACCAAGCCAACTTGCACGCCAAGCTCAACAAGTTCTTTAATTTCTTGCGCCATGCGGTCTAGAACGGCTGGGTCAATACCGAAGCCCTCTTTTCCTTGCAGCGCTTCGCCGCTCAATTTAAGCAAAATTCGTTGATAAGCTGGTTTTGGGTTTGTAGTCATGCTCACGACCTTTAGGCACTTACTTATACGGATGGGATTGTAAAAAGACCGCAGGATTCTGCGGTCTTTTGGGTTCTCTGGAAAGGATTAACCTTTCTGAGCAGCAGCAACTTCTTCAGCGAAGCTCATGCCAGAAGCTTTTTCGATACCTTCACCTACTTCTAGGCGAACAAAGCTAGAAACTGACGCGCCTTTCTCTTTCAAGAATTCGCCAACAGATTTCTTAGGTTCCATGATGAATGGTTGACCAGTTAGAGAAACTTCGCCGGTGAATTTCTTCATGCGGCCAACAACCATTTTCTCAGCGATTTCTTGAGGCTTACCCTCGTTCATCGCGATTTCAACTTGGATTTGTTGCTCTTTAGCAACAACGTCAGCTGGTACGTCTTCTGGAGTAACGAACTCTGGCTTAGAAGCAGCAACGTGCATAGCTACGTGCTTAAGAACTTCTGCGTCGCCTTCACCAGCAACAACAACACCAATGCGCTCGCCGTGACGGTAAGAAGCAATAGATGCGCCTTGAACGTATTGAACGCGACGAATAGAGATGTTCTCACCGATCTTAGTCACTAGAGCGATACGTGCTTCTTCGAATTGCGCTTGCAATTCTTCAACAGTCGCTTTAGACGCTAGAGCTGCATCAGCAACTTCGTTTGCGAATACAGTGAAGTTGCCATCTTTAGCAACGAAGTCAGTTTGGCAGTTAACTTCTACCAGTACTGCAACGCCGTCAGCATCTTTGATGATGATAGCGCCTTCGGCTGCGATGTTACCTGCTTTCTTAGCAGCTTTCGCAGCGCCACTTTTGCGCATGTTTTCGATTGCTAGTTCGATGTCAGCGTTTGCTTCTACAAGCGCCTTTTTACATTCCATCATACCTGCGCCAGTACGCTCACGCAGTTCTTTAACCAGGGCAGCGGTAACAGTTGCCATTGTTCATTCCTCGATTCGAAACTTTTGGGTAAAAATCAGGGGCCTAATATGGGCCCCTGCTAACCTACTTAGCTTACAGTGCCGTTCATGACAGCCTGATGGCTAAGAACGCTCACAAGGAGCAATTGTATTACTCAGCGACTTCAACTAGCTCGTCTTCAGCTTGAGCTACGATGTCCTGGCTACGGCCTTCAGTGTAAGACTGAGCTGCAGCGTTCAGGTACAGTTGAACTGCGCGGATTGCATCGTCGTTACCTGGGATAACGAAATCAACGCCATCTGGGTCAGAGTTGGTATCAACTACCGCGTACACTGGGATACCCAGGTTGTTTGCTTCTTTAATAGCAATGTGCTCGTGATCAGCATCGATTACGAACAGAGCGTCTGGAAGACCAGCCATGTTCTTGATACCGCCCAGAGATTTTTCAAGTTTTTCCATCTCACGGGTGCGCATCAGAGCTTCTTTCTTAGTCAGCTTCTCGAAAGTACCGTCAGTAGACTGAACTTCAAGCTCTTTAAGACGTTTGATTGACTGGCGAACAGTTTTCCAGTTAGTCAGCATACCGCCCAACCAACGGTTGTTCACGTAGTACTGATCACAGCTTTCAGCTGCTGCTTTAACAGATTCGCTAGCGGCACGCTTAGTACCAACGAAAAGTACTTTACCTTTACGCTCACCAACTTTAGTCAGTTCGCCAAGTACTTTGTTGAACATTGGTACAGTTTTTTCTAGGTTAATGATATGAACCTTGTTACGTGCACCAAAGATGAATGGCTTCATCTTAGGGTTCCAGTAACGGGTTTGGTGACCAAAGTGAACACCAGCTTTAAGCATGTCGCGCATTGAAACAGTAGCCATTATAATTCCTCTCGGGGTTAGGCCTCCACATATCCCATACCACCGACCCGTAAAGGGCACCCCGGAGCATGTGTCGATATGTGTGTGAGTTAGTTAAATTGTATTTAGTGAAACCACCAGCATAGAACCTGAAATTCAGATTAACCAAGATGGCGTATTTCGGCGCGCTTTATACCATGAAAAGCACCCCATAATCCAGCATAAAAAAGCATCTCTGCTGGAGAGTAAGGTTTCCACAAGGCGATGCGATTGATAATATGTAGCGATAGCATTCCATTCCTCCCTCCTGTTTTCGAAGGGAGCCAACTGAGAGAAAGCAATGAGCGCCACGATAAAATCAGCTGAAGAAATCGAAAGAATGCGCGAGGCTGGTCGCCTTGCTGCTGACGTGCTAGAGATGATCGAGCCACATGTACAAGCCGGCGTTTCCACAAAAGAGTTGGATGACATTTGCCATAAGTACATCACTGAGACGCAAAGCGCGATCCCTGCACCGCTCAATTATCACGGCTTTCCTAAGTCAATTTGTACCTCTATCAACCACGTTGTTTGTCACGGCATTCCAAGCGAAAGCGATGTGTTGAAAGATGGCGACATCATCAATATCGATATCACAGTAATCAAAGATGGTTACCACGGTGACACATCGAAAATGTTCCTTGTGGGTGAAGTGTCAGCAGAAGACAAAGCACTTTGTCATGTTGCGCAAGAAAGCCTTTACCAAGCGCTGAAAAAAGTAAAACCCGGTGCACGTATTGGTGATTTGGGCACTGAAATCCAGAAATTCATCAAAAATCGTCCTAAGCGTTACTCAATCGTTAAAGATTACTGTGGCCATGGCATTGGCGCTGAATTTCATGAAGAACCACAAGTGGTTCACTACAAAAACAGTGATCGCACACAAATCAAAGCGGGTATGTGTTTCACCATCGAGCCAATGATTAACGCCGGTAAATTCAACACGGAATTGGATGACAACGATGGCTGGACGGTTTACACCGCTGATAAGAAAAAATCGGCACAGTGGGAACACACCATTTTGGTCACCGACACCGGATGCGAAATACTGACTTTGCGAAGCGACGAAAAACTGCCTCGCATATTAAATAACGCATAAGCTTTAAAAACGTCGGCCTTCGTGCCGACTTTTTTATATTGGCAAGATTCAAGGAAGAAAATGAACGACGTTTTGTGCGCCCCAACCGAGCTTACCGATGAGCAAATCAACCTTGCAGAGCTTAAAAACCAGCTCGTGCTTTTTGGTGATAATCAAAAAACCGCTTTTTTGAATAACGTGTCGGTCAATGATCTGGTCTACCAACGCTCAGATTATTTTGACGACCTACTCGCTCGGCTATGGAAGCACTTCAATTTTCATCAACATCCTAACCTTGCACTGGTCGCAGTCGGTGGATACGGTCGCCGAGAGCTGCACCCCCTTTCTGATATCGATCTATTAATACTCAGTGAAGGCGGGCTCGATAAAGATTATCAAGTTCGTATCAGTGAGTTTGTCACCTTGCTTTGGGATCTTAAGCTCGAAGTGGGGCATGCGGTACGAACACTGAAAGAGTGTATCGACGTAGGGTTAGACGACCTCACCGTTGCCACAAACCTACAAGAAGCTCGACTGTTGTGCGGCGGTGAACGCATTTATCATGAGCTCAAAACACAAATCCACTCTGAGCAGTTTTGGCCTAGCGCAAAGTTTTTCGATGCAAAAGTCAAAGAACAAAAAGAGCGTCATGCGCGTTATCACGACACCGCTTACAACCTAGAACCAGACATCAAATCAAGCCCTGGTGGGCTTCGCGACATCCACACGCTCAGTTGGATTGCTCGCCGACACTTTGGTGCGACAAGCCTGCGTGAGATGAGCAAGTATGGCTTCCTAACAGACGCTGAATTTCGAGAGCTGGATGAATGCCAGACCATGCTGTGGCGCATTCGATTTGCCCTACATCTTGAGTTGCGACGCTATGACAACCGCCTTACCTTCTCACATCAACCATCGGTAGCAGAAACACTGAGCTACAAAGGTGAAGGCAATCGTGGCATTGAGCTCATGATGAAAGACTTCTATCGCACGCTGGGCAGGGTGTCTGAACTGAACAAAATGCTGATCCGTTTGTTCGAAATCGCGATCCAAGATGAACCTAGCAGCAAGAAAATCGAAAAACTCAGTGATGACTTTCAAAGACGTGGACGTCAAATTGAAGCGCGTAAGCCCGCCCTCTTTCAAGCGCGCCCTGATACCATCATTGATATGTTCTTGCACATTGCCAATGACAAATCGATTGAGTCCATTTCCGCACCTACCCTTCGTCAATTACGCACAGCCCGTCGTCGTCTAAATCGCTTCTTGTGTGATATCCCAGAAGCCAAAGAGAAATTCATCGAGCTAACGCGCCACCCTAACGCGTTACACAAAGCCTTTTCTCTTATGCACAAACACGGTGTGCTGTCTGCCTACTTGCCGCAGTGGAGCCAAATTGTTGGCCAAATGCAGTTTGACCTCTTCCATGCATATACTGTTGATGAGCACACGGTGCGCCTGTTAAAACACATCAACAGTTATTCTCAAGAAGAGAATCGCGACAAGCACCCCATTTGTTGCGACGTTTACCCGCGTCTCGCCAAACCTGAGTTGCTTCTTCTTGCCGCCATGTTCCATGACATCGGCAAAGGACGCGGCGGCGACCATTCAGTGATTGGCGCTGAAGAAGCCTATGCCTTTTGCATTGAGCACGACTTTTCTCGCCCAGAAGCCAATTTGGTCAGCTGGTTAGTGGGTAACCACCTGCTCATGTCCGTCACCGCGCAACGCCGCGACATCTACGACCCAGAAGTTATTACCGAATTTGCACAGAAGGTACGAGACGAAGAACGACTCGATTACCTTATCTGTCTCACTGTCGCAGACATCAATGCCACCAACCCCGAATTGTGGAATAGCTGGAAACGTACACTGCTTGCAGAGCTATATTACTCAACGCAGAAAGCACTGCGTCGTGGACTTGAAAACCCACCGGATATGCGTGAACGTATTCGCCACAATCAACATCTTGCCTCTGCGTTACTACGCAAGCACGGTCATACCCCGCGTGACATTGAACTGCTTTGGCAGCGATTCAAAGCCGATTATTTCTTACGCCACACACACAAACAAATTGCGTGGCATAGTGAGCACATATTGAATCATCACACTGACGAACCTTTGGTGCTGGTGAGTAAGAATGCCACCCGTGGCGGAACGGAAATCTTCGTTTATAGCCAAGACAAGGCCAGCCTGTTTGCCCGCGTGGTTGCGTCCTTAGACAAGAAAAACCTCAGCGTTCAAGACGCCCAGATCATGACGAGCAAAGATGGCTTTGCGCTAGACACCTTCATGGTGCTTGATGCCAACAACGATGCCATTTCTGTCGATCGCCATGAGAAGATCCGTGAAGGCGTAACTCTTGCCTTAATGCAAGATGGCGCGATTACGATTCCTGTCCGTCGTGCGCCACGAAAACTCATGGCTTTCAATGTAAAAACCCAAGTCACGTTTTTACCAACGCGAACAGGCCGACGCACCTTACTAGAACTCGTCGCCTTAGATACACCAGGGCTTCTGGCGCGTGTGGGCGCTGTACTTGCTCGTCAAAAAGTCTCGCTACAAGCGGCCAAAATCACGACCATAGGCGAACGCGCAGAAGACTTCTTTATTGTCACCGATGGCGAGAGACAGTGCCTGAAGGAAGACGCGCAGCAAGCATTGCGAGAAGCATTGTTTGATGCGATTAATGATGCGAGTTGACGGTGAAAGAAACTGGGTTTTCTCCCATATTCAGCATTTTAGGCGATCTCCACCACAAGTCTCAGACATTGATCAGTCATGCTATTGGGTGTGAATAAAAGGTGCTGCTAAAGTGTACGTAATGAACAGATAAACTCATATTCAGTGTGTATGCAAAGAGGCAGTTATGTATCAGAATCTACAGAATATCGGTATCGAAAAACCAGAGAACATAGAGCGCTATACCCTGCGTCAAGAGGCGAACTCTGACACACTGAAGATTTACTTTCACAAAGCGAAAGGCGAGTTGTTTGCTAAGAGCGTGAAGTTCAAATATCCGCGCCAACGCAAAAACGTTGTCGTCGACAGTGGCAGTGGTCGCTTCCGCGAAGTCACTGAGATCAATCGCAGCCTTTCTCTGGTCGTCGATGAGCTCGACAAGATCGTGAGAAAAGAACAAGGCGAGCAAGATACTAAGAAGAAAATCTTGCGTGACCTTCGCCATCTAGAAAAGGTCGTTGCCAGCAAGATCGCCGAGATCGAATCGGATCTCGAAAAGCTATAGCTTAAAGCGTTAGCGCCGAACTTTGATAAAAAAACCGCCTTATACAGGGCGGTTTTTTGTTTAGGTGTGTTAACCCAGTATTAAACCGATACGGCTGCCTACTTTAAAGTTTCTCGCTTAATCCAAGCCCATCCAGCACTCGACGCCAAACCGAATCCACCTTAGCTTCAATGGTTATCAATTCTTCTGTTACTGGGTGAGAAAACTGCGTGCTTGATGCATGAAGAAGAAGCTGATGACACTCAAACTCATCTCGGAATAATCGGTTATGCCGACCATCACCATGGTTTACATCCCCCACAATGTGATGGCTCAAGTGGTGCATATGGCGACGCAACTGGTGCTTTCGTCCGGTATGCGGTTTCATTTCCACCAGCGTGTATCTGCAGCTCTGGTAACGTCCCATCGGGATCGCTAACTCAGCATGCGCTAGCGGTTCATATTCTGTGATCGCTTCTTTCGCTTCGGGTTCTTTTGTGGCTTTTTTATCGGCGATCTTATCTAGCTCTTCCTTCAAAGGATAATCGAGCGTTGCCCCTTCCTGAATCCAACCTCTAACAATCGCGTGATACGTCTTTTGAATGTCTCGCCCTGCAAATTTAGGCATCATTTGTGATGCCATCTCTGAAGACAAGGCAAACAACAAAACGCCAGATGTCGGTCTATCTAAGCGATGCAACGGATAGACGTGCTGCCCTATTTGATCACGTAGCGTTTGCATGACAAAACGGGTTTCCCCTTTGTCCAACCAAGAGCGATGCACAAGCATGCCAGAGGGTTTGTTGACGGCAATCAGCCATTCATCGCGATAAAGTACTTCTAATTCAATTTGCATCTTACTTCGGTATCACTGAGAAGGAGTTTGAAAAAGGGCGTCAATGTCTTGAGATACACGCGTAATGTCAGCGTGTCCCTGAGCACCTTGAAGCGCCTCTTCTACATAGGGAGAAATGGAAAACGAAATCGGAAGTGGGTGCATATGCGCCGTTAGGAACCACATTTTCGGGATAAAGATCCATTGCAACCATTCCGCACATGTCAGGGTATCAATAGCAAAAGGTTCTTTGCTCCCCAAAGCTTCAGTTGACGGAGACGTTTCTTGCCAATGCCCATGGTGCTCGAGCGCTTGCTGCAACTGTGCGAGTAGCGCCTCAACTTCTTGGTGTTTGCTCATAGAATCATTCTCTTCTTTCGCCGCATGGGTTGAAATTTCGATATGACGCTAGCATATCATCATTCATAACACGCAGTGAAAAGGCCTGTTACCTTTCAAGCCCGCGTTCATTAGGGATGATTGGTATACTGTTCGCCTCTCGCTCTCCGCCAACGATGGCAAGCAAATTTAGAAGTTATCATGGAAAATACGCTTTCTCTCAACGCCATTTTTACTCAGGCGAATTGTGAATTTGTCGCTTTTGATTTAAGCCGACGTGTCACTGAAATCAGTAATAAGGACTTTGTCGCCATCGAAGAAAACCGCGTGGCATACCCCTATCCAGCACAGCAAAACGCGCAAATGGGCATCGCCTTCTGGCAACCTAATCAACCCCCTTGGGTTTGGTTTTTGAAGATGCCACTCGATGAGCGAGGGCTACTTAAACAAGCGGCGCTTGGTGATTTCATTCAATACGTTGCTTCAGCCATGGGATCACGTCTCGACAAAAATCCAACAGAAGAAGAACAAGAAAAACTGGCCGCTAATCCATACACGTTTAAGCCGCAAGATGACAAGAAAGCCATGTTCCATGCTTTCTTGACGGATAGATTGCAGCAGCCTGCCAGCCAATATTACGACCATGCGCAGCACTACACGTCCGGCGAACTCGGTTGGGATAAATGGCAAGGTGTTGGTCTGCAAGGTCTTGCTGATCTGTGCGCAAGAATGGATCGCCATAACAACGCCACGAGAATTCGCAAAGCGGTTGGTAACATGCCAACCACGCCCAAGTACGCATTGTTAGGTTGCTTGGAACACTGCGAGATCCCAGATGCACTGGCATCGCGAATCGAAGAACATATTAATGAAATGCTGCACGCCGAAGAGGCCGATCTGTTTTTACTCGCCGCTCACGTTCGTGCTTTAGCTGGCGCATCGCCAGAAACACAACATGTACTGCTTGAAAAACTACTCGCGATACCGGCTCTTAGGCACCGCGAAATGTTGATAGCCATAGCTGGGCGATGTTGGCAATCACTCACTGATGAGCGTCTTTTGGACACATTTCTTATTGCCGTCGCCGATCAAGACGATCATGCCTTCTTCCAACAAATGGTTGCCGATCTGGTGATGATCCCCGCTCTTCGCCCGCACGTGTTGTCCTTACTACACGGCAGCGCATCAGACGCATTGATGCGCGCAGTTCAGCAGTTACAAGAACGCATTAAGGCTTCATCATGATCACGGATTTATTCTGGATAATTGTGATTGCTATTGCTGCCAGCATATTCTGGCAGCAACGACGTCAAAGTGAGTTGGCGAAACAGTTCATTCAGCGCCGCTGTCAGCAAATGGAAGTGCAATTGATCTCCATTGCTCGTGGTAGCCACAGTTTTGGCTGGCCAAAGGGCCCGCTCAATATCCAAACGCGCTATTACTTTGAGTTTTCTGTGAATGGCATCGATTGCTATCAAGGCTATGCGACGATGCGAGGAATGCGCTTACAAGATGTGTATATGCCAGCATATCCGATTCAAGAGGAATGAGGGCGTATTGAGGTGAGTGCGGGCGATACAGGATATTGTCTCCCGATCACGCCTATTTTTCACACTGTGTTTAAACGGCAATATTTTTAAACGCAGAAAAAAGAACGGGCGCGACTTTCGTCGCGCCCTGAGGTCTTACTTGCAGCTATCCTGCTACGAATGTGCTCCCTGCATCATTCCATGATCAGTGGCTGAATCCTTCAGCTTTATCCTTATCTCTCCGTCCTGGAGGTGTCCTTCGGTCTTACCTTGACCCGTCGAGTCATCCTGTCTCGATTCTCGTCCTCGTCCTGAGGGTGTCCTTTACTTCATCCTGAAGTGGTTCCTTAAGCCCCCATCCTGGGTTGTCCTAAGTGTCTTCCTGACCAGTAAATATCCTATTTACTGCTACGTTCCATCCGTGTCCCTAATGCCGCATTCCTTGCTAGTAACACAATCCGTGCGCTACCTGCTCATCCTGAGCTAACCAAGTCCGTGGTGTTAGTTCCTGTTCCGTATGTCAGTATCCTTCCGACACCGCAAAGATTACGCGAACCACATTTATGCACAAGCCATGAATGAATGATCGATCTCTCACTTTACGTTAAACACTAATCAGGAAAACATAACCAACTGAAAATATTGATATTTAAAAACGTTAGAGAGAATATCACCCTGCAAAAAACAGGATATTCCTACTTGCTTGTAAGAGATCTCTCACAAGCGGTTGGGACAGCTTACTCATCCAGCTTCTATACTTTCTAAAATCATCCAAAAGAGCATCGCCAATGGAAGTATTCACGCACGATCTTGAACACCTGTTTCAGCAATTAGGTCTACCATCAGACGCCGCGGATATTCGTTCGTTTATTGAGGAACATAGTTTGTCGGACGAAGAGAATTTATTGACGGCAACATTTTGGACGACGAGCCAACGTCAATTTTTAGAAGAGGCAAAATCACAAGATGCAGATTGGGTCGAGCAAATCGATATCCTAGATACTCTGTTGCGCAAGGCATAAACTTCCTGTATTCATCGGTACCCATTAGCGGATAACATTGTTCATGCCGCAACATGATGATGAATAAGGGATAGCACCATGAGCACTGACTTTACCCCAATTTTAGAGCAAGCCATTCAATCTCTTCTACGAGAGGGCAAAGATCCGAGTATCGCACTCGTTAAAAGCAGGCTAAGCCAGCCGGTGCCAATGCCATTGATCATCAGTGCACTACAACGCTGGAAAAAAAGTGGCAAGGTGCCGAAGATCGAGGTGGTCACCAGTGAAAAAAGCGCTGAGGAGAAAATTGAAGCGTTGGAAGGCCAAGTCAAGGCGTTAACCGCAAGGCTTGAAGCCTTAGAGCAACGCCTAATTACAAGCAACAAAAACTAGTTACTGAAAGTCCCACGACAAGTTAGACACGATACGACAGCTATCGCATTTAAAATGGAATACGTCATGAAGCGGGGTTTCTAACGACCAATCACCGCCACATTTGGGGCATTTTCTCGCCAGTTCAGATTCAGCATCATTCCCGCCTACACGGTATTGGTAATAGTAAGTGGGGACTTTGGTGATGTACTCAATCCGGCCACGAATGTCCCAGCCTTTTCGAAACAGAAGGCTGTCCACATCCTGAATTTCAGCCAAAGCTGCATGTTCTGCTTTGAACGAGCCTGCCATTTGGATCTCGTCGCACGCTTGCCATTCGGTTTGCCATTTAATTTCCGCTTTGTGGTCACCATTGAAGGTGGCAGGAAAGCGATACAACGGAATTGGCAATAACGTTTCACCGCAGCGTAACGGCGAGCAGGTATGCACATACGTGGTGTACATCACTTGCCATGAGCGATCTTCAACTTGGGCACTTTCTTCCGAGTTAATATCACGCCCCAGCACTTTTAACTTCGGCGATAACAAACACGCATCAGACAATTGGCGTATTTTCAACGCGACCTGAGGACTATGGTATTTAGGATTTAGGCTATCTTTTTCTGGGCACACGGCACGCACATGAAACACCCCCTCCCCCATGACCATTGGAAACTCTCGACCTAACACCTGTCCGTTATAGCGTAAGGCATCCATCAACCCATTAACTGAGCGATCCACGGCAGAGATCGTCGTGTCATCAAAGCACTCAAAGGTCAGTTCAACCACATACATACAACTAGGCCTCCGGCGTCAACATACCGAGAAACGTCACGACGTTGGGAGCGAGTACATTGCGCTCTTTCGTCCCGATACGCTCTTTAATGACTTCACCTGTCACGCTACAAATCGACACCACATCGAATTCATCATCCGTTGAGGCGATGAAAACGGTTGGGTTCTGCTTTAATCGCTTTTGCATGAGCAAATGACCCAGCATATTCTCTTGCAGGCGGGGTAAATCCTCATCACTCCATACCTGAATAAGTTCTAGAGAGTGACCATTGAATGATGCGGTCATATCGCCACAGTAAAGACCCGCATAAAACGCCTTGATGTCTTCATGTAGACTAATACCAATACCGTCTTCAACATTGCTGAAGTCAGCAGGCTCGTCTCGCATCACTGGCTGCCAAATCACCGTGTCATCGGTTTCTTGCAACACGCATGGAGAGGCTAGGCCGAAATAGGCGTCGCTTTGAGGTTTTGAACCATGTTGTGTATTCCAAGCATCGACAAAACGCTCGCTGAACGACCAAAGCGCATGAGTGACAGAGTGATTCATTAGCAAGATTCCTCAAGATTCAGTAAACTTTGCGCATTCTAATCGATCCGTGGCAAAACCGTATGAGCAAATATCAAGATGCAAAAGAACTTGCTGGCCTGTCGCTAGGTCAGAAAACGGACTATCAAGAGCACTATGCTCCTGAGCTGCTGCAACCTGTACCGCGTAGCCTTAATCGTGATGACCTAGATTTAGGGGACTCACTGCCTTTTACCGGTTACGACATTTGGACACTTTACGAATTGTCATGGCTCAATGGCAAAGGGTTGCCACAAGTGGCTATTGGTGAAGTTCGCCTACCCGCCACCAGCCCGAACTTGATCGAATCCAAGTCGTTCAAACTCTACCTCAACAGCTTCAATCAAACACGTTTTGATAGCTGGCAGGAAGTGGTCGATACCTTGGCGAAAGACTTGTCAGCCTGCGCTGGCGAGGATGTCGATGTAACTATCTTGCCCCTTGAAGAGTTCAGCAACACACCAGTGATTGCGTTCGGTGGCGAAAACATTGATGACCAAGATATCGAAATCACCGACTATGCGTTTGATCCAAGCATATTAGAAGGCGCGGCTGAAGGCCCTGTGGTGAGCGAAACACTTAATAGTGATTTGTTGAAGTCCAACTGCCTTATCACTAACCAACCTGATTGGGGATCGGTGCGCATTGCCTATAAAGGCCCTAAGATTAACCGTGAAAAACTACTACGTTATGTGGTGTCTTTCCGTCGCCACAATGAGTTCCACGAGCAATGCGTTGAACGTATTTTCACGGATCTGATGAAGTACTGTCAGCCTGAATTGTTGACGGTTTACGCACGCTACACGCGCCGCGGTGGTTTGGACATCAACCCATATCGTACTAACATGGGTAAAACACCAAGCGAAAATAACCGACTCGCTCGTCAATAATTTCGAAACAGGCTCAGGGTTCTGAGCCTTTTTTCTTCACAATCATAGACTCTGCTAATCATGCGATTTTTGACAACCGCACTGCTTTTTCTTTCCCTGCTGATCAGCAACTTTGCCAGCGCGACCATTAATTCAACGCCGATATTAACGGAAGCAGAAGCCTTACTGCACACAGCCCCAGGGCAAGCGTTGCAAGTCACTGAACGCTACTTAATGCAGCGCCGACTAGCGGAAACGACCAACCGACCACATAGCAATAATGAAGCTGATCGCTCTATTCGCACGCCCCTAAATACTGTGCATGCCTATTTAATCGCAGCCAAAGCGCATGGCACTCTGCTGCAACGCGAAGAAGCATGGAAGTTTTTGGCTTTAGCGAAAGAGATGGCAACGGCTCATCACCTCAAACGCGCGCTTCTTGAAGTCACTCTGGCCGAAACGTCGCTATTGCTGATGCTCAACAACGACCCGAAAGCCGCGGAAAGTCTGCTTCAGACACTGATTGCGAAAATCCCTGAATTCACAGACATGCATTCAAGCCGTATTCAACGTCTAACGTTTGAAGCAAGGCTACTGAACGCCATTATTGTGACCGAACAGGAGCAGGGAAAAGAAAATGAACAAAAGACCCTTGCTCAATTTGAATTAGCGCAAAAAGCACTAGGTGCAGATGCCGATTTAAAACTCAAAGTACGATACCAAATTGCGCTAGGGAACTACTTCCTCCGCATTCAATCTCACGAGCGTGCCTTATCCGAGTTACTCAGTGCATACTGGCAAGCCAGTGAGAATGATTTTTCAGCGCAGATTGCCCAAGCCAACATCGCATTGACCAAGCTGTATCAGCAAAAAGGGGCATTTGATAAAGCACTTCAACATGCCAACCAAGCGGCTGAATTCTATGAACAGTATGATTTGAGATGCGGCCTCTCCGAAACACAAACGCTACTTGCAGGTTTATACCACCAGCAAGGGCGCTACAATTTTGCACTCGTTCACTACTTTAACGCCCTAGAACTAGAAAAAATGTTGGCTCGCGACGTTCAAATCGCGGACATTAACGTTGCGATAGCAAATACTTACCTCAAATTACTCAGGTATCCGCAAGCAAAGGAATATGTCAACGACGCCATCAAACTTGCTAAGAATGCCAACGCCATGGAAGTACTGGCGCATGCCCTCATCGTTAAAGGGGAGCAGGCATTATTAACTCAGCAGACGGATGTCGCCATTGATGCATTAAAGCAGGCCTTAAACCATGCGACAGCCATCAACAACTATACGCTCAAGCGTGACAGCCTAGCTCAGCTATCACGCGCTTATGAACAAAAGCCTGACTACCCAAATGCCTTGTATTTCCAGCGCCGATACGACGAAATCAGTCAACGTGATGAAACCCAACGCCGTAATCAGGAAACGGAATCCTTTAAGCAAAGCCAACGCGTTATCGAGCGACAACTTCAATTCGACGACATGCAAAAACAGCATACCGAGAATACACAAACCATTGTTGAACAAAAGAAAATAAACCTATTCCTACTGGGAAGCTTAAGTATCCTGTTGTTAGTTTTAGTGCTGAGAAATCGCGCTGCATCTGTGCGACTCAATCAACTTCAAGATCTGCAAAAAGAACTTTATACCCACCCTCGAAGCGGTCTGCGCAACTTGCGAATGCTCAATGATAGGTTGTCGAACTCACTGGCAAAAACCAGCGCGCATTTCGAACAATGGTATCTGGGCGAAATGATCCATGAACCCCTTAGCGATAAACTCAGCTTTGCGATGTTTGAAGTCCCTTTCTTAAAGGTTGTCTACCTCCAACATGGCTACCATCAAGGGTTAGAATTAGAACGTCAGATGGGTGATTTCTTAAAATCACACATCATCAAACCCGCACGTCTTTACCACTTCTCTGATGCCATGTTCATTTACATTGAACCCAATGCTGAAACCCTCAATGCACCAGAGCGTCTCGCATCGAAAATTCAGCAATTAGTTGATAATTTTGTCCAAGAAGCTGGACTTAAAGACGTGGATAATCGACTTCGCGTTGGTATGGCAGACTACCCTTTTCTGCCTCGCGCATTTACCTCCATCAACGACAAAGAACTTATCGACATTCTACTGATGGCAACCAGCGCGGCCCGCCAGGCCTGTAAAAATGAGCTGACCAGCCAATGGGTCCAAATCAGCGCCATTGATTCGACCCCTGCCGCTTGTTTCGCCGACAATAATGTTCGTCAAGCGTGTCTTGATGGCATAAGTACTGGGTTGCTTAAGGTCAAAACTTCGGCAAACGGTGAGATTAACTGGCAGACGGTTCACGAATCTGATAAAAACTGACGTCAATTTATTGATAAGACAAGCAATAAACCGTTATAGCTAGTGGTCGCGCGCATGCGTTTTTCATTTATCAGCCCCAAAGTCGATGCAAACGCGCATGTGGCGGGGGTTTGGAGATATAGTCGTAGTTTATGTCCAACTTCTCGTCAGATGAAGACGTCATCACACTGAAAGAAAAGTTGCAGCACTCTCAGCTGGTATTCCGTGATTTAGCTCTTAAATCGCGGCGTGAAGCGACGATCTTAAAAAGGCTGATTTCGCGCCTTATTGCCGCATCTCAGGCGCATGAAGACCCGCTGCTCAATGAGCGGTTATCAAAGATACGACGAGAGCTAGACAGTCAGGACGACGTCAGCAGATTGATCCCTCAACTTGCATTGGTAGAGCGAATGGTCAACAGACATAATCAAGCGATGGAGAAAGCCAAAGGCACATTGGAATGTCAGTTTGAGCAAAGTGCTGAAACGCTAAAGTGCTTACCAGGGCTCCCTGCGCAGCTCAAACGAGACCTGCGCAACCTGCTGATGAATCCCAATGCCCAAGAGCATGGCAACAACAATAAAATTGTCGCGCTTCTTCAACTTTATGAGCGCGCGCTCAAACTTCTGGCGCTACCTTCGAATGGGTTATCTGCAAAAGAATTGCTCAATATCGATCGCATCAATCAATTGTGCAGCGAATTGCAACACCTGATCACTGAGCTGGATTTTGATGGAGAAGCAGGCGATCGTTTACTAAGCATTCGAAGTCGACTTCTGCTCGCACCTGAAGCGCAAACCTTACTGGAACTGACCTTAGAGTCGGTTCAGCTCATACTTGACGGTACGCGTCACGAGCGCAAAGCCTCTCAGGCTTTTTTGTCGCAGCTTAATGAAGATTTGTCGGTGGTTCAGCGCCATAACGGACGCTCAATCGATAACTCTCAAACCATTTCGACCCAACGAAGCGCGATAAACGAAGAGCTCGAAGTTTCCATAGAAGCTATCCAAACTCATCTTCGAGACGCCGAGTCGCTGGAAGACCTGCGTCCTAACCTATCTCAAGTATCGGTGAACCTAGCCTCACTAGTGTCGCGTAACAAAGAGCTTGAAGAACGCGAGCAACAGCTGCTAGAACAATTACAGCACAACGAACAAAAGCTTGAAGCGCTTTACAGCCAAACGATGGACTACCGCCGCCGTTTAGGTGACCAAGAGCGCAAACTCCTGCTCGACCCGCTCACCAAGGTATATAACCGCGCAGCACTGGATGATCGCTTAGAACACGAATATCGTTGCTGGATGCGCTACGAAACGCCGTTCTGCCTCGCCATGATTGACATTGACCACTTCAAAAGCGTCAACGACCAATACGGTCACCTCGTCGGAGACAAGGTATTGAAAGTCGTCGCAAGAACCATTCATCAATGCTTGCGTGATACCGATTTTATCGCACGATTTGGCGGTGAAGAATTTGTCATATTGTTACCTGATGCCGACGAAGAGACACGAAAGTCATTGCTGAACAAGGTTCGTGAAACCATCGCAAGACTCCCTTTCAAGTTCAAAGACACACGCCTATCTGTAACCGTCTCTATCGGCGCAAGCATGTTCAAAGACAACGACAATACAGTCCAAGTGCTCGAGCGTGCAGACAATGCGCTTTACAACGCCAAGCACAATGGTCGCAACAAACTAGTATGGGCCTAATGTAACACCTGAACTGTCTCCTTATTTCTTCGTTTCACTCAGTAACATCGCCACCCGCTCAAAGTACCCTGCTTCGTTCTCTCTAATCTCCCTTCACTGTGCCACACCCTTTTATTGCACCAAACTGGCTAAACTAAATATCTGCGTGTATGGTTAATTAACACACTGATTTTTATAGCATTGAAAACAATAACTCATTGAATGAAATGATGCTTATAAAAAGCCTTTCTCTTTAGGCAGTGTGTTTTCTTCGCACAGGAGGTGACTATGATCACTCATATCAGCCCAGTCGGGGCAATGGATCTACTTTCCCAGCTTGAGGTCGACAGACTCAAAGACACCGCGCAGAGCGATTTATATCGCCTGTATCGTAACTGCTCGCTCGCCGTACTTAACTCCGGCAGCCATACCGACAGTTCCAAAGAACTTCTTGAGCAATACAAAGCATTCAACATTCGCGTCATGCGACGTGAGCGCGGAGTGAAGCTAGAATTGGTCAACCCACCCGACCACGCGTTTGTGGATGGAAAAATCATTCGAGGCATTCAAGAACACATGTTTTCGGTGCTGCGTGACATCATCCACGTCAACGTACAGCTCGAACATGCCAAAATTTTCAATCTGACGAATTCAAACCACATCACCAATTTGATTTTCGACATTTTGCGTAACGCGAAAGCCCTCGTGCCGGGTAAAGATCCGAATCTGGTGGTGTGTTGGGGCGGTCACTCTATCAACTCCATTGAATACCAATACACCCGTGAAGTCGGCCATGAACTAGGGCTGCGCGAGCTTAACATCTGTACCGGCTGTGGACCGGGTGCCATGGAAGGCCCAATGAAAGGCGCAGCCATCGGTCACGCCAAACAACGTGTTACTGGCAGCCGCTTCTTAGGGCTAACCGAACCTTCTATTATTGCCGCCGAGCCACCCAACCCTATCGTTAACGAACTGGTGATCATGCCGGATATTGAAAAACGACTCGAAGCGTTTGTGCGTGTGGGGCATGCCATCGTAATTTTCCCCGGTGGCGCAGGGACGGCAGAAGAGTTGCTCTACTTACTCGGTATTCTGATGCACCCAGACAATGCCAGTCAGCCAATGCCCGTTGTACTGACGGGCCCTAAAGAAAGCGCTGATTATTTCCGAGTAATCGATGAATTTATTCGCGATGTCATTGGCGAAGAGGCCACCAAGTATTATCAAATCGTGGTCGGTGACCCAGCGAAAGCTGCACGCATCATCAAGCAGGGTATGCCTGCGGTCAAAGAGCATAGACAGTCAACGGGAGACGCTTACTCGTTCAACTGGTCACTAAAAATTGCACCTGAGTTCCAACTGCCATTCGAGCCTAACCACGAAAACATGGCGAACCTCGACTTACACTTGAATCAACGACCTGAACTTCTCGCGTCCGCCCTTCGACAAGCCTTCTCTGGCATTGTCGCCGGTAACGTGAAAGAAGAAGGGATCCGCGAGATTGAGCGCCATGGCCCATTCAAAATCAATGGCGATGCGATTTTGATGAAAAAGATGGATAAGCTGCTTCGAGGATTTGTTGAACAACAACGCATGAAGTTACCAGGAACAGCCTATGTGCCCTGCTACGAAATCGTTCAAGGGAATGGAGGTCGCTAACGGTTAGCCTTTCATTTATCTCTCAAGTAATTAGAATGGCCCTATTGGGCCATTTTTCATTTAGCGGACACCTCATGTCTATCCATCTCGTCATCATTGATGCCATGAACCTTATTCGTCGAGTTCACGCAGCCCAGCCAAACCCTGATGATATCGCCTCAACAGCGCAAGTGTGTTGCCGAGCACTGAACAAAATCATTCGCTCTTCAGAACCTACTCATATGGTGGCGGTTTTTGATCACACAGAACAAGACAGAGGTTGGCGCGCGGAATTAATCCCTGAATATAAGCAAGGCCGCAAGCCTATGCCTGAGCCCCTGCATGATGGGCTCAACATCATTCAAGATGCGTTTTGGGACATGGGTATCGATTCACTGCTGTCATCCGGCGATGAAGCTGATGACATGATTGCAACACTGGCAGTGAAAGTCGCCAGCAAGAACGGACAAGTCACCATCGTTTCCACGGATAAAGGCTATTGTCAGCTTCTTCAGCCGACACTGCGCATTCGCGATTACTTCCAGCAGCGTTGGCTAGACAGCCCCTTCATTGAAAAAGAGTTCACGGTCTTACCGATTCAATTGGTCGATTATTGGGGACTAGTAGGGATCAGCTCCAGTGGCGTGTCGGGTGTACCGGGGATTGGCCCTAAAACGGCCGCAACCTTGTTGCAGCGTTACAACACCTTAGAGCAAATTTTTGCAGCTGATGATATCGAGCCCAAATGGCAGAAAAAGCTCGAAGGCAACCAAGAACTCGCCCAACATTGCAAGCAAGTCGCCACGCTAAAAACCGATATTGCTTTAGGTTTCAACCTTCAAGATATTCGTTATACGCCAAGCGCATAACAAGCAAATTGCACCTAGACAGCTCGCAGCAGCAGTAGCAGTAGCAGTAGCAGTAGCAGTAGCAGTAGCAGTAGCATCAGACAATAAAAAACGGCAGCCCTTGGGCTGCCGTTTTCTCATGACCACAATCGTTAGAAACCTTAGTTCAGACGACGAAGGTGTACCGTTACTTCTTCACGATCGTGATACAAGTGCTTCGCTTGGATTTCAAACTTCACACCGTTTTCAATCAAGAACTTTTTCAAGTTATCGATATCTTCTTTCACTTGTTCGTATCGACGGTTCATCGGCAATTTAAGATTGAACATCGCCTCAACCGCCCAGCGTTCGATGATCCATTCACCCATTAGCTGCGCGACACGGTAAGGCTTCTCAATCATGTCACAGACCAACCACGTTATGTTCTTACGTGGTGGCTCAAACTTAAAGCCGTCAGCCGCGTGGTACTTAACTTGACCCGTTTCCATCAGGCTTTCAGCCATCGCGCCGTTATCAACCGCGTGAACAAACATAGATCGTTTCACTAGCTGATAGGTCCAGCCACCCGGACACGCGCCAAGGTCGACTGCACGCATTCCCGGTGCAATTCGTTCGTCCCACTCATCGCGCGGAATAAACGCATGAAATGCTTCTTCCAACTTCAGTGTTGAACGACTTGGGGCTTCTGATGGGAATTTCAGACGGTGAATACCCATATAGTGTGGCGAGTTATTGTTGCTCAGCGAATACCCTACATAACAGCAACCTGGCGCCGTGAAGTACACGTGCAAGACAGGTTGTTTTGGGTTTTCTTTGGCTAGCAACACGCCGCGTTTGCGCAATGCTTGGCGAAGCGGCACTGTGAACTTGCGACAGAATTTAAGAAGATCTTTACCTTCATTCGTGTCTGGCGTTTCAACACGCAAATCACCACACTTCGGTAATTCACCACCGAGTGCAAGAATAGGCGAAATACGATCGCCTGGGTCAAGATCGGATAGCTGTTCAATAACGGCAACCATCTGACGCGCAAAAATGAGCGATTTAAGAGGAAGCGTTTGAAGCAGTTTCTCTGCATCGCCTTGCTGGTAGCATTCAAACAATACATACCCAGCGTTTTTGATAACGCGAGGGAAACCGTAGACTTCTACAGCGGTTGCTTTGTCTTGAATCTCACCCGCACATTCTTTTTCAAAGCCTTGACGGCAATACAATAAAATCTGATTCACACGATGCCTTTAGATGCCGTGGTAAAAATAACGCGCAATTATACCTCAGAAAACGTGATTCAGCGCACCTAACTCGCACTTCGCCACAATGACCACGCTGCCACTCCCCAGCCCATGAGAAAACTCAACCCACCGATCGGCGTAACAGGCCAGAGCCAACGCCAATCCGTCAGTGCTAGACCATACAAACTGCCACTAAAACAAAGGATCCCAATTGCGATAAACCCTCCCGCTATTTGCAGCGAACGCTGAGGTGCGACATAAAGCCAAAGTCCAATAGCAATGAGCGCCAGTGAATGCCAAAACTGATATTGGACGCCCTTTTCGATAATGGAGAGTGCATAAGGTGTGACATGCGACTTTAACCCATGGGCCGCAAATGCCCCCAATGCCACTGCGACACCAGCCAACACACAGCCCAAAGCCGCAAGCTGATTCCCCTTCATTGGCACACCTCTCGCACAAAGCTAACAATGTGTTCTGCAGCAAGCTGGCGATTACCCACCTCTGTGTAACCGGATGCTTTTCGTGGCTTAAAACTGTGGTCGCCATCAGGCACAAAGGTCAATCTAACGGCATCAGAGAACGGATAACTCTCAAGTTCACTGCGGTTGCCGAACGTATCGCGCTCCCCTTGCAAAATAAGCGTTGGCTTTGTCATTGACGCCAAGTGCTCACCTTTGTCTTTTTCAGGTTTGCCGGGAGGATGAAACGGAAAGCCTAGACACACGATGCCTTGAACATCGAGCGTTTCTAAGTGGCTTGCCATGCGCCCGCCCATAGACTTTCCACCGATGATCGTTTTTCCACGCCCAAAACGTTCAACCACTTCCGTGAATGCTTCAAGTAATTTCGGCGCGCGATCTGGTGGTCGTCGTTTCCCATCTTCAGCGCGTTTGATCATATATGGAAAATTAAACCTCACGACCCGAATGCCCTGATTAGCGACTTGCTTAGCCACCGCTTCCATAAATTCATGGTGCATATCGGCACCCGCGCCATGTGCAAAGATAAAGGTCAGTTCAGCCTGTTCAGGGCCATCAATGATTACATTATTCATGCCGAAATTTGCTCCTGTTCTGCGGCGGCTTTAGCGAGCACCCAATCACGAAACGCGGTAATGCGCCCCGAATCGGCATCCTTTTGCTGACTCACCAAATAAAAGGCGTTTTTACTCATTAAGAAATGCTCGAACGGACACACCAATCGCCCTGACTCAAGTTCAGGCTGAGCCAGCACATTGTTACTTAGTGCAATCCCCTGCCCAAGGGCCGCGGCTTGAAGCACCATCGCCGAGTGACTAAAAATAGGACCATAGTTAAGATTAATATCAGTAATCTGATAGTGTTTGGCATACGTCGTCCAATCTCGCCTAGAACGATCGTGAAGCAAGGTGTGATGCTTAAGATCGGCGAGCGTGTTGAGCGGTTTATCGCTATGAATGACGGCTGGGCTGCACACAGGCAGAAGAAACTCAGGGTAAAGTTCATCGCAACGTAATCCTGGCCAATTTCCCCGTCCATAATAGATGGCGACATCCACATCATCAGTGAGAGAACCATCTTCCATGTCGACCGCTTTGATACGCACATCAATTTCAGGGTGCGCTTGGTTAAAATCCGATAAGCGCGGCACTAACCATTGAATCGCAAAGCTCGGCGGCAAGCTGATGGTCAGCGCCCCTTTGGCTCCTCGCTCCAAAACGCGATCAGTCGCATCAGCCAGAGACACAAAAATATCTTTAATGTCGAGAAAGTAGCTTTGCCCTTCTTCAGTCAACAATAAAGAGCGATTACGACGCCTGAAAAGTTTTAGGCCGAGAAACTCTTCCAATGATTTTATCTGATGACTAACAGCAGCTTGCGTGACAAACAACTCTTCAGCAGCACGCGTGAAGCTTAAGTGCCTCGCAGCTGCTTCAAACACACGCAATGCGTTTAAAGGTGGTAAACGTCTGGCCATTTCTCGCCCTAAATTGATAAGTTTTTCTAATGCACTACATTACAAAATGTCCATTGTTCTGTCACCCCATAAAACCTATAGTGCAGCCGCGCCCTAGGATTAACGCTCCCTACGTTCGTTCAATACTATGGTTGCGATGTTGTGTTTGCATATTTCGGCCTCAGCCGAGTCTCGGTAATAACATCTTGCCGTATTTTTACCTTTATCTATCAACTAGATTATCGTCGCACTGAGCATTTCACTCGGTGCTTTTTTTTGCCCATTTGTTATCAAACGTTCACTAACTGCCTTTCAATAGCGCGTCTCTGCGCTAAAGATCTGCGTCGAGCGCAGACTGTTCCGGACTGCTGCGCACGCACTTTCACTTGAGTTCATGTGACAGAAAAGCGATCATTCCTACCCGATAACAAACTCAACAACATGACGCCTAAATAATGATGACCCAACCTTTTGATGTTGATGCCATTCGCCGCGATTTCCCTTCGCTAGACCAGCGCATCCATGGACAACCATTGGTGTATCTCGACAGTGCAGCCACTTCGCAGAAACCGTTGTCCGTCATCCAATGCATCAATGATTATTATTCAGGCGCAAATGCAAATGTTCATCGCGGCTCGCATTCGTTAACGGCTTCAGCAACACAACGTTTTGAAGCGGCAAGACAAACCGTTGCAGATTTTATTGGTGCATCAGTGAAGGGCATCGTTTGGACACGCGGAGCAACGGAAGCACTCAACCTCATTGCCCAAAGCTATGCCAGACAAACGCTTCAAGAAGGTGACGAGATTCTTGTCAGCGAAATGGAACATCACGCCAATATTGTTCCTTGGCAAATGGTCGCGGAGCAGACCGGAGCAAAAGTAGTAAAATGGCCAGTCGACCCCGAAACCTGCCAACTCGACCTATCTGCATTTGACACACTGCTTAATCAAAAGACAAAGATCATCGCCATTGCACATGTCAGCAACGTTACCGGCACGCGTAACCCCATCGAGAACATCATTGAAAAAGCCCATGCTAACGGTGCTATTGTGGTGGTTGATGGCTCGCAGGCAGTGGTGCATGAACAAGTTTGCATCAACGAGTTGGATGCGGATTTCTACGTCTTTTCAGGCCACAAGCTCTTTGCTCCTGCGGGCATTGGCGCGCTATATGGCAAACCCGCCCTGCTTGAAGCCATGCCTCCTTGGCATGGGGGCGGAAAAATGGTCGAAAATGTGTCATTCGACGGAACCACCTATGTCACGTCATCAGCGAAGTTTGAAGCAGGTACGCCAAACGTTGCTGGCGCTCTTGCGCTCGCCGAAGCGATCAATTGGGTTAACAAACTTGACCGTAAAGGCGCAGAACAGCATATAGCCTCGCTTCAGTCACAGTTGATCAATGGCATCAGAGACATCGATGATCTGTCACTCATTGGATTGCAACAAGGCGCTAGTGTTGTGGCATTTCACGTTGAAGGCGTACACCACTCCGATATTGCGACCTTACTTGATCAACAAGGCATCGCTGTGCGCTCAGGGCAACACTGTGCGCATCCGCTGATGGATGCACTCCGCCTAAATGGCTGTGTGCGCATCTCGATCGCTTTGTATAATACCGCCGATGACATTGAGCGCTGCATTGCAGCCATTCAAAAAGCCTGTGACTTACTTTGAGAAAGAACAAAGATTATGACTACTTTTCCAGCACACCCTTTTGGCACTGAAATTACCACAGCAGATATTATTGATAGCATGAAAAGCTGCCGTAGCTGGGAAGACAAATATCGTCTCATTATTCAACTAGGTAAACGTCTTCCTAGTCTGGAAGAGAGCCTTAAATCGAAAAGTATTCCGGTCTCTGGCTGCGAGAGTAATGTGTGGTTAATTTGGAAAAATGACAACAACTCTTACCAGTTTGCAGCAGATTCAGATGCGCGCATTGTTAAAGGATTGTTAGCGTTAATATTGGCCGCTTCAGAGGGAAAAACACAGGAAGAGTTAATGGCATTTAATTTCGAAAAATACTTCGAAGAAATGTATTTACTTGATCATCTCAGCCCCTCTCGAAATAACGGAATTAGAGCAATTATTGACCAAATAAAGCACATTTAGAGCCTTTCTGACTCCTTAATTTCTTATTCATTTCACCACGTTACATGACCACCTTACCGTACAATACACTTATTAAAGCTGAGACTTCAGTCGATAATTCCGATATTTAACTTGCGCATTAGTGGCTTTCTTTCTTAACTTGAATTGCTTTTGTTTTAAACAGTAGCGTCGATTAATTGAACAGCTAAATACCAATGCGCTCGAACCAAAAAATAGTGTATTTTTCAAATTTAATTTAATCAAGATCAAACCACAAACCAAAAATTAACATAACGTTAACTTTTGGTGCTTTATTGTGGATCCAGATCTTGTTTTTGTAATTCTCCCCCTATTCGTTTTGCCTTACTCAAAAGATTGTATATCTTTGAACCCAGTGGTCATAAAACCATCATAATAATAAATTAATGTTCTACCGAGACTAGTTGAGTTTCCCTAGCCTCAACCCTTACGCGCTAATACTAAAAAATTAACGGTGCCTGTATTTTTGGACTTCCAAATGCAGTTACAGGGGTCATATTTAAATTGCTTGTTGTTAAGAATGGAGTCACCAATGAAGAAACTCGCGCTAATCACCGGTTCAAAAGGTGGTATCGGCTCAGCGATCACAGAGAAACTAGTAGGTGAGGGTTATCGTGTGATTGCCACTTACTTCACGGGAAATCTACAATGTGCCGAGCAATGGTTTGACGAGAAAAAATTCTCTTCTGATCAAGTGCGCCTTTTCGAATTAGACGTTACAAACACTGCCGAATGCGCAGAACGTCTTCCTACCCTTTTGTCAGAAGAAGGGACTATCGATGTTGTTGTAAACAACGCGGGTATCACTCGTGATGGTCTTTTCAAGAAAATGGCTGCGGAAAACTGGCAGTCAGTTATCGACACTAACCTGAACAGCCTGTTCAATGTTACTCAACCTCTTTTTGCTGCCATGTGCGAAAAAGGCGGTTGTCGCGTCGTCAACATCTCCTCGGTTAACGGACTGAAAGGTCAATTTGGTCAAACCAACTACTCTGCTGCCAAAGCAGGCATGATTGGTTTCACCAAAGCGTTAGCAATGGAAGGTGCGCGTTATGGCGTAACGGCAAACGTTGTCGCTCCTGGTTACACAGCAAC
The DNA here is from genome assembly GCF_000621165.1 of Enterovibrio calviensis DSM 14347. GTDB lineage: Bacteria > Pseudomonadota > Gammaproteobacteria > Enterobacterales > Vibrionaceae > Enterovibrio > Enterovibrio calviensis. The sequence goes on from NZ_JHZA01000021.1 coordinate 53,723, forward strand.
CCCAATGGTAGAAGCGATGCGCGAAGAAGTGCTGGAATCTATCAAAAGTGAGATTCCGATGAAGCGTCTGGCTCGCCCAGAAGAAATCGCGGAAGCAGTCGCGTATCTTGCAAGTGATGCAGGTGCGTATATCACTGGGGAAACACTGTCCGTCAACGGCGGCTTGTACATGCACTAAGTCTTGTTCATCAAGACGAGCTACGTGTAAAAAAAAGGAAAGAGTTAACATGGAAAAAGTGTATATCGTTGCCGCCAAACGCACGGCGATTGGCGCATTCACAGGTTCACTAAAAGATACTGCCGCAGGTCAACTAGCAGCCGTCGCTATCAAAGGCGCGCTAGAAGCTGGCAATGTTGCACCTGATGCCGTCAATGAAGTCATCCTTGGTAATGTTGTTAGTGCAGGCCAAGGCATGGGCATCGGTCGTCAAGCAGCTATCTTTGCAGGCTTACCTGAAACCGTACCTGCGTATGCTATCAACATGGTATGTGGCAGTGGCATGAAAGCGGTAATGGACGCGGTTGCTCACATCCGCTGCGGTGATGCAGATGTTGTTGTTGCTGCTGGTGTTGAAAACATGTCTCAAATCCCATTCGCTGCATCAGGCTCTCTGCGCGGCGGCCAAAAAATGGGTGATATCGGTTTGAAAGACCTTTTGATCAACGATGGTCTTACCGATGTTTACAACCGATTCCACATGGGCGTAACCGCTGAAAACGTTGCTGAACTTGTCGGTTTAAGCCGCGAGCAGCAAGACGCTTACGCTCAACAAAGCCAACAGAAAGCCGTCGCTGCGATTGAAGCGGGTCGATTCAAAGATGAAATCGTTCCTGTTGAAGTGAAGCAACGTCGCCAAACTGTTTCTTTTGATACTGATGAATACCCTAAAGCAGACTGCACTCAAGAAGGTCTGGGCAAGTTGCGCCCAGCATTTAACCGTGAAGGTTCTGTTACTGCAGGTAACGCGTCAGGTCTGAACGATGGTGCTAGTGCCGTTATCGTCGCTTCTGAAGCTGCGGTCAAACGTCATGGTCTAACGCCATTGGCAGAAATTACCAGCTACGCGCAAGTTGGGTTAGATCCAAAAATTATGGGCTTAGGCCCAGTGGGTGCTGTAACCGAAGCTCTGAAAAAAGCAGAGCTATCGATTTCCGATATGGATCTGTTTGAACTCAACGAAGCCTTTGCCGCTCAGGCTCTAGGTGTGGTTCACCAACTGGCTGACACACACAACATCAGCCCTGATGCCATTTTGGAAAAGGCAAATGTTAATGGTGGCGCAATTGCGTTGGGTCACCCGCTAGGTGCATCAGGTAACCGTATTTTGGTTTCATTGATTCACGAGTTAGAAAAACGCGAAGGCACATACGGTGTGGCTTCACTCTGTATCGGTGGCGGCATGGGAACGGCAGTTGTCGTGAAGCGTGCCAATAGCTAAGTCGATTAAGTTACCCCCTTGGATCTAATTAATATACTCAGGAGAAACACCATGTACACAGATATGTTTAAAGCATTCTCAGAGCAAACTGAAAAAACAATGGCACCTTACGTTAAGTTCAACAAACTGGTTGCTAAAAACGTTGAAACACTCACTGAGCTTCAACTTAGCGCAGTAAAAACTTACAGCGAAATGGGCCTAGCTCAAGTTAAAGCAGCAAGCGGCGTTACTGATGTAACTTCTCTAACTGCATTTGGCGGCCAGCAAGTTGCTGCACTGACGAAACTGTCTCAGCAAATGATGGACGACAGCAACAAGCTGCAATCTCTTGCTAAAGAGTTCAAAGATGACCTTGAGCAACTAACTGCTGAAAATGTAAAAGCCGTTACTCCAGCTTAAATAAGGTCACCAACCCGCCTTCTTCTCTTGAAGGCGGGTTGTTTCCGATCAAGAGGGTTTACACATGTATCAGAACTTCTTCTCGGACTACCTTGAAAAACTCCAAGATAGCAACCAGCAATGGTGGAAGGATCTCGAGCAAGGCAAGGCAGCCACAAACACCCCCTTAAATAAAGCGATGCAAGAGCAGAGTATGGAAGATACCGCTAAGCTTCTTGAGGGCGCTTCAAGCCAACCTGCCGCGATGCTGCAAATTCAAATGCAGTGGTGGGAAAAACAAATGGAAATCTGGCAAAACGTGGCGCTTGCCGCTAACAAAGCCAATGTTGTCGCTCCAGAAAAAGACGACAAACGATTCCAAGATGAAAGCTGGCAAGATGAGATGTTTTATAACTTCATCAAACAATCTTACCTACTTTTTGGCCGCACATATTTAGAAACCATCAACGCCGTTGAAGGCTTGGACGAAAAAGCCAAAGAACGTTTGACGTTCTTTTCTCGCCAAGCAATCAATGCCATGTCACCTAGCAACTTTGTGGGAACAAACCCAGAGCTACTAAAACTCACCTTGGAACAAAATGGTGAGAACTTAGTGAAAGGTCTTCAACAATTACAAGAAGACTTAGAATCTAGCTCAGACATTCTCAAAGTTAGAATGACCAACAACAATGCGTTCCGCATTGGTGAGGATGTGGCAAACACACCTGGCGATGTTGTTTATAAAAATGAACTTTTTGAACTGATCCAGTACCGTCCTACAACAGAAAAAGTCAATGCGACACCACTGTTGATCGTTCCGCCGTTTATCAACAAATACTACATTTTGGATCTTCGTGAGAAGAATTCCATGATGCGCTGGCTTGTCGAGCAAGGCCACACGGTATTCATGATGTCTTGGCGTAATCCTGGCATTGAGCAGCGTGATGTCGAGTTTGGTGATTATGTCACTGAAGGCGTGGTGAAAGCCGTTAGCGCCATCGAAGACATTACCGGTCAATCACAAATTAATGCTGCAGGTTATTGTATTGGCGGCACAGTGCTGGCTTCAACCATTGCCTACTATGCTGCTAAGCGAATGAAAGCACGTATTAAATCTGCGTCTTTCTTTACTACCCTGCTTGATTTCGCACAGCCGGGCGAAGTAGGCGCTTACGTTAACGAAAATCTAGTTAGCGCAATTGAACTACAAAACAATGCTCGCGGATACATGGACGGACGCTCATTGAGCGTGACATTCAGTTTACTTCGCGAAAACAGCCTGTACTGGAATTACTATGTCGACAATTACCTCAAGGGCAACAGCCCTGTCGATTTTGACCTCCTTTACTGGAACAGTGATAGCACGAACGTTGCCGCGGCAACGCACAACTTCATGCTACGCGAGCTATATCTGAAGAACCGTTTGGTTGAAGATAAAGGCGTTAAAGTGGGTGGCGTGTGGATTGATTTGAACAAAATCAAAATCCCTACCTACTTTATCTCTGCTAAAGAAGACCATATTGCTCTATGGCAAGGCACCTACCGTGGTGCGCTCAACGTCAGTGGCAATAAAACCTTCGTGCTTGGTGAATCAGGCCACATCGCTGGTATTGTGAACCACCCTGCGAAAGGTAAGTATGGTTACTGGGTTAATGATGAACTGAGCGAATCTGCCGATGAGTGGTTTGACTCTGCTCAGCACAACACAGGTTCTTGGTGGTCACATTGGGATAAGTGGCTGGAAGCATACAGCCCGAAAGAGAAGGTTGAGCCTTACAAAGCTGGATCTGACAACTTCCCTGTTTTGACGGTAGCGCCTGGCGACTACGTTAAACAAGTGCTGCCTATTGCTGTTAAAAGCGAATCTGAAGAAACATCAGAAGCACCGTCTAAAGCTGAAGCATAGTTCTGCATTACCATTCAGATCAAAAAAGGCCACGTTGTGGCCTTTTTTTTGATTTCGAGTCAGCATAGTTTCGCTGGAATCATACTTACTGCTATGACTTAGCTGACGCGTTAGCCGTTAACTTCGCAATAATGCGTGATACCGCGACAAAACCAAAAGTAGCTGTGACCATGGTGGCAGCGCCAAAGCCGCTCGCACAATCCATTCGTTTTGGCCCTTCTGCGCTTGCTTTCGTTTCACACACACTACCATCTGGCTGAGGGTACTTGAGCTGTTCGGTAGAGAACACACAATCAATGCCAAACTTGCGACCTTGGGTCTTGGTGAAATTATGGAAACGACGCAGGTTATTTCGCAATTTCGCAGCCAAAGGGTCTTGAATGGTTTTCGTTAGGTCCGCAACTTGAATCTGTGTTGGGTCGATCTGACCACCAGCACCACCCACAGTGATGATTTTTATCTTGTTGCGCTTACAGTATGCAATCAAGGCTGTTTTAGGCTTGATGCTATCAATTGCATCTAACACGTAGTCAAAGTCTTTGGTGATGTACTCAGGAATGTTGTCTTCCGAGATGAAATCATCAATCAGGTTAATCTGACAATCCGGGTTGATCGCACGCACTCGATCCGCCATGACTTCAATCTTGCTTTGACCAATCGTTCCAGCCATTGCATGGATTTGACGGTTCACGTTCGTCACGCAAATGTCATCCATATCAATCAACGTCAATGCGCCCACACCACTGCGTGCCAATGCTTCTGCCGCCCAAGAACCAACACCACCAATGCCAATCACACAGACGTGAGCTTGCCTTAATATCTCAAGCTCTGTCGCGCCGTATAAGCGACGTGTGCCGCCAAAGCGTTGTTGATAGCTTTCTGATGCTGGGGATGTTGTTGTCATACTAAATCGCTCAGTCTTTTGAGTGGTCATCATGGAGTGCGGTTTATACGCGTTTGCCGCGAAAATGTCCATTCTCTCAACGTTTATCGGCGCAGGGAAGGGTTGCATCTTGGTCTTATTACTTCACGTTTCAACCAGTCAATTACTTGTTTGACGGGTCCTAACCTTCGTTTATAACCATGGCTAAACAAAAAATAACCGTATGCGCTGTCAAAACGCAATGCCAGAGGGTTACTTATCACGTCGTTATCCAAATAATCATGAAGCAAAAAGTCGGGAATTAACGCCATCCCTTGTTCGTGCCTAACTGCTTCAAGCGCCATGTAGAAGTGTTCGAACCCTGTGCCATACGTCGGACCGCTCGGAGCCACGGCGTAATGGTGCCAAAACTGATTCCAGATCTGAGGTCGGGTAATGTGGCTAATTGAGGGTAATGAGAGCAACTCATCGATATGCGAAATTTCAGAAGGCACTTGGCTGGGATTCACCACCAAACGTAACCTTTCTCGAATGAGCAATTCCGCCTCTTCATCTTGGGTGGAAAGCGGCAAGCAATGAATTGCAATATCCCCTTGATAGTAATTTTGCGTGTCCGCCGTCACGCTCGCCTTAACACCCAATTCGATATTAGGATGCTGGGCACGAAAGGCGTTCAACCGAGGAATTAACCACATACTCGCCAATGAGGGCGGAACCGATATCTCCACGCGAGTTTTGGTTTCAGAAGATTGCATGATGGTGGATGTCGCATGCTGAAGGTTCTCCAATGCTTCAACCACCGAAGGTAGGTATCGACGCCCTGCTTCCGTCAATTCGACTTTCCCACCACTTCGTTCAAACAAGGCGCACCCCATGATTTCTTCCAAGTGAAGGATCTGCTTACTGATCGCACTCTGAGTCAGGTTTAGTCGCTTTCCAGCCATGGAAAAGCTCAGTGTCTGGGCCACCACCGTAAAGGTTCGTAGTGTTTTCATTGGTGGTATCGGCATGGACATCATTGTCACCTTTCACTTCTAGTATGAAATTTTGGAATACCCTTTGAATTTATATCGTTTGCTGTTCAATTTCCAACCCGCTAATACTGAAAGGAGAAGTTAACACATCGTCGACTACGCAGCGGATTGAATAAACAATGACACACATACTGCAACGCCATTGTCACTCTAAGCTTCCTTTAGTAACAGGAGGTGAAGGTGTATTTCTTATGGATAGCAACGGAAAACAATACCTTGATGGTTGCGGTGGCGCCGCAGTGTCATGTTTAGGGCATAGCCACCAAGGGGTCTTGGGAGCGATTCAAAAACAACTCGTTGCCATTCCATATGCGCATACGGGATTTTTTACCTCTTCGGTAGCCGAAGAACTCGCCGAACGATTGGCCGACAAAGCCCCAGGCGATCTCAATCATGTTTATCTGGTCAGCGGTGGCTCTGAAGCCGTTGAAGCCGCGCTGAAAATGGCTCGCCAATACTTCATTGAAAAAGGCGAAACGTCACGTACGCGCTTTATCGCAAGAAGACAAAGTTATCACGGCAATACCTTAGGGGCGCTAGGTGTAGGCGGAAACATGTGGCGTAAAGAGCCCTTCGCGCCATTGCTACAAAATGGTGAACTCATTGCACCTTGCTATGCCTATCGTGACAAGCGAGCAGATGAAAGTCACTTTGAATACGGGCAGCGTGTTGCGAATGAATTGGAAGAGCGATTACTCGCTGTTGGGCCTGAAACCGTCATTGCTTTTGTCGCCGAGCCTGTGGTCGGCGCGACTGCGGGCGCGTTAGTGGCGGAGAAAGGGTACTTTAAGCGTATCCGTGAGATATGCGATAAGTATGGCGTGCTGCTCATTCTTGATGAAGTGATGTGCGGCTGCGGCAGAACTGGAACTTATTTTGCTTACGAGCAAGAAGATATCGTGCCCGATCTCGTGACACTAGCCAAAGGATTGGCGGCGGGTTATCAGCCCATTGGCGCCGTGATGATCCGCGATAAAATTTACGATGCCATTTCACAAGGGACAGGTTACTTTCAGCATGGTCATACCTTTATGGCTCACCCTCTAGCATGTGCCGCAGCTTGCGCGACATTAGATGCGTTAGAGGCTGGCGCACTGGCAGAAGTGACAGAAAAGGGTCAATACTTAGTCAAACAGTTAAACAATGCGTTCGGCTCTCATCCATTTGTTGGCGACATTCGTGGACGCGGCCTATTCCTTGGGATTGAATTGGTGCAAGACAAAGCAAGTAAGCAACCATTCTCGCCCGACCGCCCGCTCCACCAGCAAATGAAGAAAACAGCCATGGAAAATGGACTCATGTGTTATCCCATGGGCGGCACATTGGATGGAGTAAATGGACACCACATACTGTTGGCACCACCATTCATCATTACTGACAATGAAATTGATGAACTCGTACGTCGACTCAGCGTCACCATGGGCCACGTATTTGCGTAATGTATTTGCATAAGGACTAGTCGTGCATTTAGGAAGAACCATTATTGTCGCGCCGAATGGCGCGCGACGAGGCAAGGATGAGCATGGACAGCTCCCTCTTACGATCGATGAAATGAGCGCATGTTTGACACAATGTGCCGATGCAGGTGCGGCAATGGCCCATATGCATGTTCGAGACGCGAAAGGTAACCACTCGCTTGACGTTGGATTAAACCGTGAATGGCTCACAGAGATTCGAGCACGCTTTGATTCTCGTTTAGTGATCCAGCAAACAACCGAAGCGGTTGGCCTGTACCAACCTGACGAGCAAATGGCGCTGGTCAGAGGCACTGAACCAGAAGCCGTATCACTCGCACTTCGAGAGCTTCGCCCGAATGCTAGCTTTGAAAAAGAGGCTAGTCGCTTCTTTTTCGAGCTCGCTGAGCGCAAAATCTATGTGCAATATATTTTGTATGATGCAGCAGATTTATCTTTATATTTTCAAATGCTTAATGACAACATTTTGCCAAACGTCGGTCATCACCTACTATTGGTACTAGGAAAGTACAAAAAAGGCATGTTGTCAGCACCGAGAGATTTACTCGATTTCGACATTAAACGCCTCTCTGATATGGGGATTTCATGGGCAACATGTGCTTTTGGTCACCATGAACATCAGTGCTTAAGTGCAGCCATGTCATTAGGTGCGGATGTTCGAGTGGGGTTTGAAAATAATCTAATGAATTTAATAGGACATCATGCGGAAAACAATGCAGAGCTTGTCCAACAAATTTCTGTTTTGTCTCAAAACATGGGTTTATATATCAACTCTGTAGAAGACCTAAGGAAAAATATCTTTTGTAGTTTTGATTCGTGAACTGTATCTCTTGCGATCGAATTTATAACTATTGGATAATTTCATCGCAAATAATATTACAGTTTAATAACAAGCGGATTCGCGCCGCGTTAGCAATCACATCGTAGACAAGGAAAATAAAGCATGAAAGCGTTAAAACCAACACTGGCCGCAATGAGCTTTGCTGCTGCTTTAACCGCCGTGCCTGCACAGGCTAATCAGTTTGTGACTATCGGTACTGGTGGTGTCACTGGTGTGTACTACCCAACTGGTGGTGCAATTTGTCGTTTAGTTAACAAGTCTAAGAAAGAGCACGGTATCCGCTGTTCAGTTGAATCAACGGGCGGCTCAATCTACAACATCAACACAATTCGCGCTGGCGAGCTAGACATGGGTATCGCCCAGTCTGATTGGCAGTTCCATGCATACAATGGTTCAAGCAAATTTAAAGACCAAGGCGCATACAAAGATCTACGTGCTGTCTTCTCTGTTCACCCAGAACCGTTCACCGTTGTTGCTCGTGCAGACGCAGGCATCAAAACGTTTGACGACCTTAAAGGTAAGCGCGTAAACATCGGTAACCCTGGTTCAGGTCAGCGCGGTACGATTGAAGTGCTGATGGATGGAATGGGTTGGACAATGGATGACTTTAAACAAGTCTCTGAGCTGAAAGCAGCAGAACAGTCTAAAGCACTGTGTGATAACAAAATCGACGCCATGGTTTACACCGTTGGCCACCCAAGTGGTGCGATTCAAGAAGCAACCACAGCGTGTGATAGCGTCGTGGTAGAAGTAAACAACACTGCGTCTCAGAAACTTGTTTCTGACAACGATTACTACCGTTCTGCAACCATTCCTGGTGGCATGTACCGTGGTAACGACGGCGACGTAAGCACTTTCGGTGTAGGCGCAACATTTGTTTCTTCATCAGAAGTACCAGACGAAGTGATCTACAACGTGGTTAAAGCTGTGTTTGAAAACTTTGATGACTTCCGTCGTCTACACCCAGCTTTCGCAAACCTGAAAAAAGAAGAAATGGTTTCTGACGGCCTGTCTGCACCACTTCACCCAGGCGCGGCGAAATACTACAAAGAAGCTGGCCTAATCAAGTAATTTGATAGCATTGCTTTGAACACAAAAAGGCGGGGTTGAACCCCGCCTTTTTCATGCCTGTCGAAAAGCAAATCACCAAGTTGAACCACTACGACGCTATTTAGACACCGCGTCAGAAACGCCTTCTTCAACGGGTTTAGTCAGCTTCCAGACTCGACCAAAATGCTTATGATGCCCGGCTTTAATGCCTGCCTCTTCACCCATACCATGGTAAAGATCAAGGTGGTTTTTCTTCACTGCGCCGCCGGTATCAAGCGCCATCAATAGCTTGAGCACATGTTGCCCATTCCAATTGCCTTCCTCATTAAGCTGAGGGATTTCGGCAAGCAACACACTGCCCATTGGCAGATACTCACGATCAGCAGCGACTGATGCGCCAGATAGCAATGGAATGCCAGCGGTTCCAGATACAGGTGCGGCTGCTTTCGGTGCAAAGAAAACATAAGATGGATTTTGGTTGAGAAGTTCAATCACTGTCGCTTCATCTTGCTGAGCCGCTACCCAGTCTTTAATCGCTTTCAACGACATCTTTTCTCTTGGCACTTCATCCCGTTCAATCAGTACCTTACCGATACTCACATACGGGTGGCCGTTTTTCCCACCGTAGGCAAAATACTCAAGCTGGTCATCGTCACCAAAATGGATAAAGCCACTGCCCTGCACTTCCATAATGAAATTGTCGATCAGTGACGCGCTATAACCCAACTCAAGCCCTAACCCTTCAAGCGCACCATTGTAGACTTCCTCACGCGTCGGGCATCGCTCGCCGCAAACAGGCATGGCATACACTGGGTACTTAAATACCGCATCAGGTTCATGGCGCATCTCAATCACGGGGGAGAAGTAGCCGGTAAACAGCACATTCCCGAAGCCATCGCCGCCGCCCATTTGCTCCAATTGAATGCCATAGTCAGTCAACGCCGTTGGCTCGCCACTTTCTTTAAGCCAAATTTTCACGCTGTCATATAACGGCTGATTCGGAGCAGATAACGACGGGGACAAGGTTTCCACTTTCTCTAATTGAGCGGGAAACAAGGTGTAATCTTTTGACTTGTCTGATGCAACCAACTCAATCGGATTGAGTACATCATTAAAACGCCCATCAACATACTGCTGCCCACGGTCAGTGGGACGAGCACATGCCGCCAAAAGTATAGATATGCCAACAACACACAGTGCGCGATTCACGGTTAATCCTGATAGATAAAACAATAAAAGGAGGGTGACAGAAGCAAGAATGTTCTGCAAATAAAACCCTAAAAACCCTTAATTTTGGAGGTATTTAGAATGCGATCGATCTCCAAAACCGCTCGCCTTGAAATATTTTGTCACATTAATGTCATCAAAATTGGTTTTAATCGTTCGTAATGAAAATGTCTTAAAAACTAAACATAAGATTCAAAAGGAAGTCATCAATGGAACTGAAGATTGGCCGCAAAACTCTGTTAGATATCGATTCAATTGAATATCAATGGATTCGAACACTCGCCAGCGACGGCAGCAGCAATGAAATGATCAATACCAGTATTCGTCGTTGCCTTGGGGGAAATGATGATGTTGCGGATCGCATTCGACAAGTGGCATTGGGGCAATCATCGGTGACAGAATTACTCCGCGTGCTACCAACCAACTTCTAAGCGTCTAACCTTTTCACGCTAAAACAAGCTTTAGACCTAGCCATTGCCACTGAAAAGTTAGCGCACCTTGGTAAAGGGAGTGCTGTAGTGATAAGGCTTTTCACGTTGAATGGTGTTAGCGTCTTCAACAACATAAAGATAGGTGTTATTGCCCACGGTATAAATCAGCTTGCGGCCTGTAAACTCATAATGGCTTGTTGTGCGTGCCCCTTTGATATAAATACCATCTCGGCGCACTTCAAAACGATCGGCTGCATAGGGAGCAACACCCTGTTCGATCCACTCACCGTAAATCACAGCGGGATCCGCCTTTTCGAAAATAGGAATATCGTTCGCGACCAAAAAACCTAGGGTTCCGGCAATCAACAAAATAAAGAGCGCGATTGCCTGTCCAAGAATACCCACAAATACCATCTCACCAATGAGAAAAAATGCTCAATTATTAACTATCATATTATAAAATCTCTCGAACTGCTGATAAAGGCAGACATCAATAGTTTGAAGCCGTATCACTTCACTTGCCAACTGCAGAATAATTAGTCACAATTACAGCATATAAAATCATAATAATGGAGTAAGGTGTTGAAACTTCGTAGTACAGCACTTGTAAATGGATTTAGGCAGTCTGCGCCATATGTCAATGCACACCAAAATAAAACCATAGTCATTATGTTGGGTGGTGAAGCGATCGCGGACAGCAATTTTGGCAATATCGTTAATGATATCGCACTGCTCAATAGCCTCGGCCTCCGCTTGGTATTGGTCTATGGTGCGCGCCCGCAAATTAGCCAACAGTTAGAGAAACAAGGGCTAGAAACGCCTTACCACAATAATGTTCGAGTCACAGACTCAGCCTCGCTTGAAGTGGTTAAGCAAGCAGCGGGACAATTACAACTCGATATCACTGCCCGCCTTTCCATGAGTTTAAACAACACGCCCATGGCAGGTGCACAGATCAACGTCGTCAGCGGTAACTTTGTTATTGCACAGCCTCTTGGGGTAGATGACGGTATCGATTTCTGTCACAGCGGCCGAATCCGTCGTATAGATATTGAAGGGATTCATCGCCAACTTGATCAACGAGCCATCGTATTATTAGGACCCGTTGCCAGCTCAGTCACTGGCGAGTGCTTTAACCTCACCTCTGAAGAAATTGCCACTCAGCTCGCCATTCGGCTCAATGCTGACAAGCTGATTGGTTTCTGTTCGTTACAAGGTGTGATTGGCCCTAATGGCAATGTCTTATCCGAGCTGTTTCCTCATCAAGTGGAAGAAATATTGCAGCAACGCGAATTGGCGGGAGACATCCAATCAGGCACGGTTAGATTCTTACGGGGAGCGACAGCAGCCTGTCGCTCTGGCGTGCCAAGAAGCCACCTATTGAGTTACAAAGTGGATGGTTCATTGATCCAAGAACTGTTCTCGATTGAAGGGATAGGTACCCAGATTGTGACCGAAAGTGCGGAGCGCATTCGTCAAGCCACCATCAATGACATTGGCGGGATATTAGATCTCATTCGCCCGCTGGAGGAGCAAGGTATTTTGGTGCGCCGCTCTCGTGAACAGCTTGAGCAAGAAATCCCCCGTTTTACGGTGATTGAGCGAGATGATCGAATCATTGGTTGCGCGGCCATTTACGCCTACCCAGAATCCCAAAGCGCAGAAATGGCCTGCGTGGCCGTTCATCCCGAGTACCGCGATAGCGAAAGAGGTACGCGCTTGCTTCAATACATTAAACAACAAGCACTGCAGGATGGGTTGAAAACCATTTTTGTGCTCACGACACGCAGTATCCACTGGTTCCGTGAGCACGGTTTTGCTGAAGCTGACGTTAGTGCGCTACCCGATGCGAAACAGCAGCTTTATAACCTGCAACGCCGCTCAAAAGTGCTCACGCTCGACCTTAATGACCACGTAATGCGTCTGCCAACCCACTAAACCTCTGCGTTTTACGTCGTATTGCCCGCGTCAAACTGGCGCGGGTGGTATACACATCAAGCCGTGATTTTGCGCGGGTCACGCCGGTATAAACCAACTCTCGCGTCATCACGGGTGTCGGTGTTGGCGGTAAAACCAGTAAGGTATGGTTGAATTCAGACCCCTGTGATTTGTGAATCGTCATTGCGTAAGCTGTCTGGTGTTCAGGCAAACGACTAGGCAAAAACGCTTTTACCGTGCCATCAGACATTTCAAACACCACGCGCAGCCCATCTTCATGTTTCACTACAATGCCAATATCACCGTTGTATAACCCAAGTCCGTGATCGTTCTGCGTGACCATAACGGGTCTGCCTGAATAGAACGCTTCCTCACCAGGAGCAATTAAGCGCTTGGCTGACAAGGCTTTCTCAATGGCAGTATTCAGCCCTTTCACGCCAAACGGCCCATCTGACAACGCGCACAGCAACCGAACATTAGAGAAGTGACGCAGTATCTGCCTGTGCTCTTCTCCAGCTAACAATGCATTGAGATAATCACTGTAGCCTTCGACGGCCTGCGCGATAGCATCACCATAAACATCGCCGTCTAAGTCGTGCAACGCAATATCTGAAAAACCTTGTTTCAGCACGCTTTCCATTTGATGAGGGTTACCCGCGTTGATGGCATAGGCCAACTGACCAACACCAGAACGCGCATGGAATCGATAACTCTTTTTCAGCAAGCAGACACCATCAGACACCGCAGGTACATTCTCATGCCCCTGCAACGCAAATCCAGTGAGTGTCGATAATTGTGCCGCCCGTGCTGGGCTATAACCCACATCCGCACCATCACAAATATCACCCAATACCGCGCCCGCCTCAACCGACGCGAGCTGATCACGGTCTCCAAGCAGGATGACTCGCGCATGGTCGGGTAACGCTGACAACAATCGCGCCATCAATGGCAAATCAACCATCGATGCTTCATCGACCACCAGCACATCAAGGTGAAGGCGATTGCCTTCATGATGTCGAAATTCTACGCGATGCGGAATCGCACCGAGCAGGCGGTGAATCGTCGAGGCTTGTACCGGAATTTTCTCTCGAATACTCGCCTCAACAGGCAAAGCTGCCACAGCCTGACCAATGGATTCCGTCAGGCGATTTGCCGCTTTACCGGTGGGCGCCACCAGCTTAATGTCCAAGCCTGTGGCTTTATCACTGCTACTGACTAACGCTGCTAATAGCTTGGCTACCGTGGTGGTTTTCCCCGTACCCGGCCCACCCGATATCACCGTAAACCCGTAACTCAGTGCCACGGCTGCCGCGACTTTCTGCCAATTCAAACGAGCATGATCAGGCACAAGAGACAAAATTGCATCGTGGGTTCCGCCCGATGCGACCAACGCACTAATGGCGTCAATGTCAACGAGGCTGGCATCCACAATGTCAAAGAAATCCACGAGCTTTTGCGCGCGCTCTTCTGGTGGCCATGACGGGAACTGATCTTTCAAATATCCAATGTCTGGCGTGAACAAGGTATCTAGCAATTGACGATTTTGATCAGGCAGAACGAGCGCATCAACGCGCTTGCTAATTTCAGCAACAACACGTTGCTCCGCCGCCCAATAGCGATGCAAATAAAGTCGAGAACCATGAAGCACCAACGGCGTTGCTGCCGACCCCGCTCCCACCACCGGGCTTTGCGCCAGAGCAGTTAATGCTTGCTCAGGTTGCAGCAAAGCAGCGACGCGCGCGGATTCTGCCGCAGGCAAGTCAAACAACCTTGTTGGGTCAATCGTCGCGACATCCACACAGACATTGCCTTTACCTAACTCAAAGCTCACCAATGCTGCCCAGCCCGAAATCAACGCATCGTGGTCAGCTAACTGATCGGCAATAAAGCAGGAAAATTGGCGATCTATCGCTCGAATCGTGCCTCGCTTATACAAAGCTTGTAGCATTTCACTCATCGTCATTTGAGCTATCTCCGTTGGTAAACAGCACATCTAACCCGTCGATCAATGAGTAAGAAGGTTTGGTATAGAAAATCCCATGGCGCGTATCAGCTTCAATACCTCGCACAAACAAGTAGTACACGCCACCAAAGTGGCGTTCAAAATCGTAGTCAGCGATCCGTTGACGTAAAAATCGATGCAGGGCCAGCGAATAGATCTGGTACTGAAAATCGTATCGATGATCGATCATGGCTTGATTCAACGCCGCTTCGGTGTAGTCAGCGGGCGAATCCCCCAAGTAATTTGATTTCCAGTCGAGCACGTAATAGCGCCCCTGCCAGCAAAACACGAGGTCGATAAAACCTTTAAGCATGCCACTGGCTGTATCAAACCCTAAGTTGGATGCTTGAGCGGATAAAGGATCGTGGGTTTGGATTAAACGGTTCACGCGACCACACTGCAACCGCTCAACAGGCATGACAAACTCCATCTCGGTTAACCGAGCGGGCGCATCAATCTGAGACAGCGTAAGCCCTTGCTCACCGAGCGATTGCGCCACCACGTCAGTGAGGAGACGCTGCAACACTGGAACCCATGCTTCGTCATAGTTTTCAAGTGCAAGCGCATGGCGGATCATGTCTGCCACCTCGTCGCTGTACATGTCTTCGCCGAAATCGACATTTTCAAACAAGGTATGCAAAAACGTACCGGGACGCGCACCTCGGGGAAATTGGAAGATAGAGCCATATTGATCGATCGGCTCTTCATCTTCATGACGCTCGTCTGCAGCATCAATGTCAAAAGCAGGCAAATCTGGCAATGCCGAGCTGTGCCCCTGCTTAACCAATCCCGAGTAACTGGTTAAACGCCAATCTCGTCGAATGGTGCCTTTAAAGTGCTTAGCGGTAATGATGTCTGCATGGTGTTCTTGCACGGCAAGCTTGCCAGTGTCAGCCGGTGGCTCGACAACCGAAAACTGCGGCTGGTCTTTGATGAGCGCGGCAACAGAGGTATGAAGAGCATCAGCATCTCCCGCTTCACCTTGTTGGATCAAATACCCCAGTGCCGACTTGTGCAGCCCCGTATCGCCCGTTGATTTACGACCGTCTTTTAACGGCGATAATCCAATGAAGCAACCGTAAACGGCACGAGTCAATGCCACGTAAATCAGCCGCAGATCTTCAGCAAGACGTTCTTTGTCAGCCAACTCAATCGCAGGTTCAGGATTCGACAACGCCAAGGTGGGCGTATTGTCGTCATCATGGAAAAATGGTCTATCTGACGGTCTGAAATTGCACGCAAAAGGCAGGTAAACCAAATCGTATTCCAGACCTTTTGATTTGTGGATGGTGACGATCTGCACCAAATCGCGTTCAGATTCCAAACGTACTTGCTGCTCTTCACTATTACCGTTAGGCGTGTCGATGTGATCGGCAAGCCAACGAATGAGCGCATGGTGGCTATCCAGCGTTTGACTGGCTTGTTGCAGTAATTCACCAAGGTGAAGCAAGTCGGTCAGTGAGCGCTCACCTTCTTCCTCAAGAAGCAATCGTTCCGCTATACCGCGTCGCTGCATCATCTGACGCAACATGGGCAATATGCCGCGAGAAAACCACACTGACTGATAAGTTGAAAACTCAATCACCGCCCTTTCCCAGGCTTTTTCATCATGGTTCAGTGAATCAAGTTCTGTCGCCGTCAGTGCAAACAACCCACTCGCCAGCGCGGCACGAAGAGCGCGTTCATTGTCAGGAGATAGCACCGCCGCCAATAGCCGTTGCAGATCGGCCGCTAACGCGCTTGAAAATACGCTGCTGCGGTTGGACAGGTAAACAGACGCAATACCTTGCTTTGCCAAGGCTTGCTTAACTTTCGCCGCTTCATTTCCCGTTCTCACGAGAACAGCAATGTCGCTGGCCTGAATCGTTTTCTGACTTTGCCCTTTGCAGAAATGCGCACGTTCTTCATCACCCGCATTCAATATCTCGCGAATACTGGTTGCCGTTGCCAAAGCCATCGTCGCTTCGTAATCGTTTTTACTCACTAAATCTCGCGCTTCTGGCAGCCAGAACGTTAGCGCAGCTTGTGGCGAACCATTCAAGTGCCAGTGTTTCTGATCTGCCCCCGGCGCATGGTCGACAGCAATAAACGGAATGTCATTGTCATAAATAAAAGGCGCTTTTGCATGAGCGAATACACGGTTAACCGCCGCGACCATGTCGGCGGTCGAACGCCAGTTAGTGCCAAGGTTGTAATGCTCTGTAATTTGTCGACGCGCATGAATATAAGTAAAAATGTCTGCGCCACGAAACGCATAAATCGCCTGCTTTGGGTCGCCAATCATGAACAATCCACACTGTGGTGCATTGGCATAGATATCGCTGAAAATCTGATATTGCTGAGGATCGGTATCTTGGAACTCATCGATCATCGCCACAGGGAACAAGGTGCGGATACGTTCTGCTAATACCCCTTCGCTGTCTTGCGTTAGCGCTTCTGATAACTGTGAAAGTAAGTCATCAAATGATAGCCAACCGAAACGTCGCTTCTCTTTCGCCAGTAACTGACGCACTTCGCGAATAGCATGTGCCGTTAACGCATCTTTCAATGTCGGCGGGGACGCGAGTAATGCATCAATCGCATCAAAGACAGTGTGCGTCGGCACAACCCCTTTTTTGGTTTTCTCACTGAGTACTGACGCAGAAAATCGCGACAAATTGGTTGGAAGATCGTAGTCCACTGTTTGTAGCTGTGCCCACGCGCCAACCTCTCCTAACCAATTGGGTAAGGAGCGCTTGCTGTAGCTGCGTTTATCAACACCAGATCCTGAAATTAGCGCTTCCAGATCCGCACTGGCTTCGCGCCATTGCGTTTTAATGCCTTCGATGCGTACAAGGTTATCGTTGTGAAGCTCAGCGAGATCCTCTGGCATATCAGGCGCTTGAATGCTGACCAATGGCCCTGACAAGTACACACTAATATCGTGCAACAACGCGATTGGTGCTCCCCAGTAACTCCGCACAACACCAGCCAATGACTTTGGCAAAGGATAGAACTGACGTCGCCAAAAATCTGAAACAGCTCGCTCTCTCAGCGTCGATTCATCGGTAATAAACTCATTACTAAACAAACTGCCGGATTCAAACGCATTCTGCGTCAACATACGCTGACAAAAACCATGGATGGTATATATCGCCGCTTCATCCATTTGACGCTCTGCTTGCAACAAGAGCTGCTCGGCATGTTTATGCTCAGTGATCTCTTCAAGTAACGGGGCAATCACAGGATCATGACTTTCACCGCGACTAAATGCCAAACGAGCATCATGGATACGCGCTCGGATACGATCACGCAGCTCCTGCGTTGCCGCTTCGGTAAAGGTCACGACTAGAATTCTATCAACCGTTAACGGTGTTTCATGTGCCGACGTTTCCATACCGTGCCCTAGCAATAAACGAAGATATAAGCCGGCGATGGTAAAGGTTTTCCCTGTACCCGCAGAGGCTTCGATTAATCGCTGACCAAAAAGCGGAAATGACATGGGATGAAGAGATTGGGTTGGCATGCAATGTCGACTCAAGTGAGAGGAATGACCAGATTTTATCAAGTATGAGCGTGATTGTAAGTGAAATGACTATGCAGACTTTACCGACATCAAGGTTTTAAAAATTAGGCATACTACGAGAAGAAAAAAATGTATGCGATTCAACTCACAATATAACCACCCTCATCCCAAGCGCATCTATTGATACACCACCTAAATTAGGCGACCCTTAATGTTTCATGTTTGTTATATCACACACATAAATTGAGCCTTTTATAGTATGAAATTTGTTACAAACCTTACATTTCGAAATAAGTTACTGCTCATTGTCGGTATTTCAGTGATTAGCATAATTCTACTTACCGCATTTCAAGTTCGAAACTTACACAATGATCTTCTCCAAGAGAGAAAAGGAAACTTGATGCAGACCATTGATATTGCATGGCAAATCGTCGATAAGCATTATCAAGAAGACGCGTCTGAAGAAGGATTAAAGAATGCCATGGCGGCATTACAGCCTTTACGATTTGGGTCTGATGGCTATTACTTTGTCGTAGATAACGACGGCACAATGGTGGCGGGCTCAAGAAGCTGGATTGGGCGCGATTTCAATACATTTCGCGACAGTAACGGTGGCGCTGTACTTCGTAACATGCGTCAAGCGGCGCAACCATCAGAGGGTGGGTTTAGTAGCTACTGGTTTGCAAAGCCAGGCGGAAATGCCGCTATTGAGAAAGTCAGTGCGGTAAAACGTCACGCGCCTTGGGGACTGCTGATCGGCACGGGCATTTATATCGACGATCTTGAAACCTTGGTTTGGCAAGAAGCAGGGAAATCAGCCTTAGTGGCTTCTTCATTTACTTTGATACTCATCATATTGGCAACTGCGCTATCACGCATGCTGGTGACGTCCATTCGTGAAATCCAACGTGCGTTAAGCGCAGTGGCAAAAGGCGACCTCACCGCGAGAGCAGACGTAAACAGCGAAGATGAACTGGGCGAAATGGCACGCAACCTCAACAATGCATGCCAACAACTGCAAACCTTACTGGCGAATGTGGACACTACACTCCACCAGCTAGATAGCGACAGCAATACCATGGCAAATTTGGCTAACCGTTCAACAGACGGCATTCGCACGCAAAGCCAAGAATTAGACTTGGTTGCCAGTGCGATGGAAGAAATGTCATCGGCAATCAAAGAGGTAGAAGCTAGCACCCTGACGGCACAAAACAGCACTCGTCACTCACGCGTACTGGTGGGCGAAGCCGAGAATGCATTGTCCGTCTCTCTTAACAACTTTGAAGAAGTGAACCGTGATGTGATTGACGCGGAGCGCAATATTCGTGAGCTTGCAGCCTCTAGCGATCAGATCAGTGATGTCGTTACTGTGATCAATGACATTTCGGAACAAACTAATTTGCTGGCCTTGAATGCCGCCATTGAAGCTGCTCGTGCTGGCAGTGCTGGTCGAGGATTTGCTGTCGTTGCAGATGAAGTCAGAAAACTGGCCTACTCGACCAAAGAGTCCACCACTCAAATCAATGCCATCATAGAGAAGCTTCAAGAGCGCGCTCAGATAGCAGCGAAAATCATGAGCAGTGGGACTGACAAAACGGCGCAAAGCCTCGATCACGCTCGCCAAGCTCAAACACAGCTGACGTCATTGGCTGATTTGATTAACGATTTGGAGCAGCTAAACACGGCTGTCGCGACATCCACATCTCAACAAGCAAGTGCGTCGTCGGAAGTTGCTCGTAGTGTGGTGAACGTTAGCGACATTTCACACAACAACCGTGATGCCAGCGAAGAGACCCTCGCACTCAGCGACAAAGTAAAATCACTGAGTGATACAGGCCGCGACCAGCTGTCTAAGTTCAATATTACCGCCTAAAAAAACCTTGCGCATTTAACCGCGCAAGGTACAGAAAGAAGACTGATGAGACATTGTCAGTTTTCTTTCTTTTCTGCTCTCATCGCCGGAAGGAGTACTTGTTGCCCCCATGCAAGCACATCGCTCAGCAACTGCTCACTCGCCTGCGGCCACACTCGCATCACGTAGGTATTTTCGCCTTCTCCAGTGGTCATATAACCACTATCAAATGCTGCTCGCATTTTAGTTTTGGCCTTTTCCCACGTCGCCTCATCATCAGACCAATTACCCGCTTTATCCATACTCGCCAATAATCCCGCTAGCGCGGTGTTCGGCAAGTAAGGAAGAGGCCGCTCAGTGCCTAAGTAATACTGTTCAAGGTAGAAGCTCAAATAACTCAAAGCTTCATTTGCATCAATGGGCGTCAATACGACATCTTCATCAACCCCGATAAAATGCGTTTCGCTTTTATCACCCGCAGCACATTGGCAAAGGTGATCTATCCACGCAGCCAGCCTGTCACGCGCACGGATTTTCCCGCTTCGAAACAACACTCGCCCTGCGCGATAACGTTCATCAAGCCAGCCTTGCAATAACACAGTGCCGCGAGAGGTTGGAATCGAGAGGTTAATTTCGAGTGGTTGACGTCGCTCTGAAAAATGCGGTTTCAATCTGTCATACAACCCAAGGATACTGGCTTGTTCACTTTCTAGCGTTAGCTCGCCAAAGTGGCTCAACGGCAGCGTGCCGCTGGCTTTTTGATGTTGATAGAAATCCGTCAGTGATTGCTCACTGTTGCCGTATTCAATGATGTGAGTTAGCAGCGCATCTCGCAGCTGATAGCGTTCGAGGTTATCTAATGAAAAAGGCTCAGCGTCCTCCATGGCACCTTCTGGCGCTTCGAAAAACACTTTTAAGCGACGATTGAAAAAGTACTGCACAGGCAAACGCCAAAAACGCTGCAGTTCGGCCAATTCAACAATGCGTGTTTCTGCATCATTTTCAGTGACTAGGTCTTGCCCCCCTAAAAAGGGTTCTGCAAGCTCGCCTTCACCTTTTGCTGCTGGTAGCCATTCTGACGCATAGCTTTGTCTGTGCCCCTCAAACGCGAGGCGACTAAACGGGACCAATGGGTTGTGATGAACCAAATGGTCAATGAGATTTTCACCTGACGCCTGTTCAGGCAGCGTATTGTCATTCTCTAAACAATAACCCTGTCGGCAGTAATCAAGCAGCTCGGTGATCAACACCGATGGTACTTTCACCGAGTTATCTTGTACTGAACGCCCAACATAGCTGATGTATAACCGCTGCTGTGCTGACTGGAGTGCTTCTAGGAACAAATAGCGATCGTCATCCCGTCGAGAGCGATCCCCTGCTCGTGTTCGCCCTGCCATCAAATCAAAGCCGACGGGAGCAATCGTTCTCGGATAATCGCCATCATTCATGCCTAGAAGACAAACCACATTAAATGGGATAGAACGCATTGGCATCAAGGTACAGAAGTTTACCTGACCGGCAAGGAAACGCTGACTCACGCGCTCGCCACCCAATTTTTCTTTCAGGTAGTCACGAACAATGGCCAAAGAGAGCGCCTGAATAAAGCCAGCATCATCGAGTTGAGTGAGCCAACTGTCGAGCTGATCGCGTATGAGTTTACCGGCAAGCTCTTCTTCGGTATCCAGCGCAAACATGTCATCAAACAATGCGATCAATGTGGTGACCCAATCTTGCCCAATTTGAGCTTGATTCAATGCCGCTTGCGCGCCGTTAAGCACGCGGAAGAACTCGCCCAACTTACCCGCGACATCGGCTTCTAATCCCTGCACCTCATCATAGGCAAGCACATCATTGTACAAGCCGCGATCACTCGGCATGGCATAGCCAAGCAACATGCGGTTCAAACCAAATTGCCAAGTATTTTGATGTTGGTGAGGAAGCGAGAAGTGGGTAGCGGTGTCATCATCAAGCCCCCAACGAATGCCCGCCTCTTCTACCCAAAACTTCACTTTTTCAAATTGGCGGTTATCAAAACCAAAGCGACGTAGCACTGAAGGCACTTCAAGGATCTCAAGCAGATCGGCCGCGCTGCATCGACTGTCGGGCAAACTCAGTAATCGCAAGAAAGTAGTGAGTATTGGGCTTTCTTGGTCTGCACTGCGGTCAGATATCGAAAATGGGATGTAGCGCTCACCTGGCGCATTACCAAACACAGCCTGAATTGCTGGGCTATAAGCATTGATATCAGCGACCATCACCACGATATCCCGCGGCGTTAACGACGGTTCGGACTCCAACATATCCAGCAGGCGATCATGCAAGACTTCCACTTCTCGCATCGGGCTATGACAGACTTCAATGGTGAGCGAGCGGTCTTCCGGAGAGATAACCTGCTTGCTCTCACTGGTCAAGGTTTCTTGAATGTTACCCGGCTCTATCAAATCAAGAATGTCGGCTTGAATATGCTGCAACAGGCTGTCACGTTGAATATCAACAAAACCCTGATCAACTTCATGACATTGGAGTTCAGAAATCAGCAGTAGATTATCTCGCCCCAATTTCCCCATGGATGCCAACAAGCTATTGCCCACTTCTGCAGCGTCATCACCACCGCCTAGCGCCAAGGAGAATTGCGCAGGCTCATCACCTTGGCTGATCCGGCTAATTCGACTTTCCATCGCTGCTTCGCGTTTTGCTAAATAGCGTTTGTCTCGAATATCGCCCCAGTAGTAACGACAAGGGTTGGTAAACATGTAATGCACATCAATGTGTTGCCCCAATGCTTTTAGTGCATCCAGATAACGGGGCGGAAGCGCAGAGATCCCAAACACAAAAACACGCTCAATTCCGACCAATCCTTCGGGTTTGGTTGCATGCGAGGATAATGTATCGATGAATTCTTCATATAAATTGGCACGGTGAAATGGCGACTGACCTTGTTGTAAGGTGTAATCATAAAGCGCTTGCCAAAGTTGGGGTTGCCAGCTTTTCTCATCGGCAAGTTCTGGCACTGCTTGTTCATTTTCCCACGCTTTGATCCACTCAGGGCGATACACCAAGTATTGGTCATAGATATCCGCGATTTTCCCAGCAAGCTGGTATAGCTTCTGGTCATCAGTATCGTCTTCAAGATAGCGCTTCAGTTCATCGAAATCTGGCGTATCGAGCATAGGTGGCAGCACTTTCATGAGCTTCCATGTCATCGCTTCTTTGTTGAAAAAGCTGCGTTGAGGAACGCCTTCCAATAAATGCGTAAACATCTGCCAGATAAATGTCGCAGGCAGCGGAAACTCGATGTTAGCAACAATGCCTTGCTCTTTAGCCATCTCCAGCTTTAGCCACTGGGCCATACCAGGGCTTTGCACCAAAATGATTTCTTTTTGGAATGGATTATCGAGCGGCTTCTGCTGAACGATGGCGACCAGCAGACTTTTCAGCAAGTCCAATTGGTTGGAGTGATAGACAGTGAACACGAGGCAAGACTCTTGAGAACATGATTGAACAGATTGTGGCGGAATGCTCTCAAGAGTGCAATTTTAGGGCATTACACATGGGCGTAAGGTTAGAAAAAAGCCTGCGAGATGCAGGCTTTAAGGCTATACGGTGGCAGGCTGACGCCATTGCAACGAAATAAATCGTCGGTAATGCAGAGAAACATAGAACACGACGCCAGTTGCAACGACCAGTTCAAGCAATGCAATCACCGAAATCTGATTGACGTATTCAGGCGCAACACCGATGGATTGCATCCACGTCGCCGTTTTGTAGAGCGCTGTCGCGCCAATCACCATCGGGAAGGTAAACGCTGCAAACCCAGGAGAGAATGGCAAACGCATGAGCGAAACAAATGAAAGATAGATAACCGCAGTCATCAGTAACGCAATACCCAGTAATACGGCAACAATGACCGGAGATGGGGATTGGCTTACCGTTAAGTAACCTGCCAAAGAAAGGCTAGCTGGTGCAGCCAAAATCGCGATCGTTGGCTTTGCACCGTCAGGCACTTCGCCACAAAAGATGAGTCGGTAAATCATCAACGGCAGCAATATTGCGTATGAAGACAAACCGAAGAATAAGATGACATCTGCAATAGGTTTTAACGCTGGGTTGCCGGAGAATGCCACATCAGCCACCACGAGGCCGACAGGAGGGACAAACCAACTCGGAACCATGTGGCTCAAGGAGAATTGCTTAGCTCGATGGAAAACGAACGAAGACAAGAATATCAGATGCGCTGCGACCGCTAATAACCACAACCCATCGCCTGCGACTGGCGACCATTTCCCTAGCGCATTTGAAACAATCATCACGCCCATTGCAAAGGTAGGAACAACGCTTCCTACAACAGGATGCTGGAGATCCGCCCAAAGGTTCTTCGGGTTAGACATAAACTTGAACGCAATAAGAAGCAGCATCACGCCACCAATAATGGCGCCAATAATTTGTGCCATTCCATCAAATTGGCCCGCATTTTCCCAACTCCAACCTAGGCTTGCTATCGCAAGTGCTAAACCAGCCATTGGAGTAGGGAGAAGATTTAAACGTCTACGCATCGTTCTGTCACATCGTTAGAAAAAAAGTGTATGACTTATGATAGAACGGTACTGTATTTTAATATATCTGAATATATTGAAACCTACATTCAGATATACTTAACCCTATGTCTGTATCTCTACGTCAATTACAAGTATTCGTTGCTGTTGCGCAGGAAAAAACCATCACTGCCGCTTCCGCATTGCTGTATCTATCCAAACCCGCCGTCAGCATGGCCATCACCGAACTCGAAAAGCAGATCGGACACAATCTATTTGAACGGATTAATAATCGTCTGCTGATTAATGACCATGGCAGGCGATTACTTCCTCTGGCTGATGAATTGCTGACACGCAGCGATGAAATTATCAAAGTGTTGGATACGACAGGAGAGCTGAGTGGCCACTTACGCATTGGCGCCAGTGACACGATAGGTAATCAATTAGTCCCATTTTTACTGCGAGACTTTCGAAATCAAAGTAATCATATCGATCAAGAGCTTGTCATTTCAAATAGCCAAGTGGTGATCGATAAACTAATGGCATTTGAATTAGATATTGGCTTGATTGAAGGTCAGGGGGAGAACAAACATTTACTTGGCAGCGATGATCTCGTCATGACCCCTTGGTTATCAGACGAAATGTGCATCGCTTGCGCAATTGATCATCCATTATCGAAGAGAAATTCCCACTCCCTGTTTGATTTAGAAAGCCACCCTTGGGTCTTGCGCGAAATCGGTTCAGGAACGCGTGAACACTTCCTTTCACGCATGGCGCCCAGGCTCGATAACTGGACGATAGCCTTTGAGCTTCGAACGACCGAAGCCATCATTAATTGTGCAGCTGCAGGACTCGGGCTCGCATATCTGTCAAAGCTTGCAGCAAGGCACGCAGTTGCCAACAATCGGTTAAAATTGATCGAGGTTCCTCTCGACCTAAGACGCCAATACTGGCTGGTTCGCCACAAGGACAAACATCTCTCACCATTGCTAAATCGCTTTATCTCTTTCAGTGCGCAGTGGCAGATCTCAGACTAAATAATTCTTCAGATAAGAGCTCTCTGTAAAGACAAGTCAAATCGCAGACTTAACGCAAGCTACAGACTATTGTCACCCATGCTGTACGCAATGATCTGACTGATCTGGCAAAGTGGACGTCCGCTTTCTTCCTGCCAACGATTAAACGCTTCTTGCGCTGCTTGAAGAGATTTACGCGTATCTCTTCCACCATCAATGATCTGATGCGCACGCAAATACGCTTCTACATCGCCTGAGAGGATAAATGTGTCCTTACCCATAAGCCTCAACGAATAAGATCCCGTATTACCCCCTAAACGGCTTCCGTGCTTTTTCAAGTAAGCCCACAAGCCTATGATGTCTGAACTTGGCCACTGAGCCACAAACGCCGAAAAACTCCCGTGCTTGCGACAAGCATCTTGGATCATCTGTGCGTTGTGAGGAATCGTCATTACTTTCCCAAGGTGGCGAATAATCGCAGGGTTAGTCGCCTTCTTCTCCCACATTTCAGGCGGGATCAAACACATTTTTTCGATATCGAATCCCCAGAAAACCTCTTCAAAATTAGGCCATTTGTTTCTCACCAATTGCCAATTCATTCCTGATTGGAAAATCTTTTGGCTAAACGTCGCTAACCAGCGATCATCAGGGATCTCTGACAATTCATCCAATGATTTAGGATGAGATAGACGCTGTTCAAGGGCACTGTTGCTGCCTTTTCTGGTGGCAGCGCGATAATAGATATCTGAGAATTTTTCCAATGTCATCACACTAATTACGGTTACACTAGACACGTATATTTACTCTACTGTATAAACAGACAGTAGACAATTAATGAGGGGTTAACCGTGGCCGTTATCGTCAAATATGTGGTTGAGCGCAATGGAGAAGAGAAGATGACTTTTACCTCTAAGGCGGAAGCTGATGCGTATGACAAAATGCTCGACATGGCTGATGAGCTGTTCGAACTTTTAGGTAAATGCGACGTTGTTGCCGATGAAGGGCAGCGTGAAGAGCTTTCTATGTTCTTAGCGCAAAATCGTGAAGACGTACTTTGCGCGCTAGGTGCGAAACGCAAGCCAACACCTAAGCCAGCGAAAAAGAAAGCTGAAGCATCGAAAGATGACGACGCTGAAGCAGCATAGTCATAAAAAACGCTCCGCATGACGGGGCGTTTTTTATTTTGCTGCGATACTTATTTAGGTCTATTTGTCGCGAAATCTCCCCTAAGTGCATTTATCTGACGGATTCTAATTCTTCGCCCTTCAATCTTGCCGCCCTTCACTTTAATATGTTCACAAGCAATCATTATTATTGACCGATCACTGCTTCTTTTCAGCGATCAGCAAAGAGACAAGGAGATATTCTCATCATGGCAAGTTTTGCTCTAGCGCTTGGCACCGCGACCAAAAATAAAGATGGCAAAATCATCGAAGCATTTTTCCCAGCCCCAGTCTTAAATCCCTCTGACGCATTAGTTGCCGCGCTGGCGAACATCGTCTCTTACAAAGAAGGCAATGGCGCTTTCGATGTACAAGCCAGTGACTGTGAAGCAATCGCTGCCGCATTTACTGCCGCTGACCAACAAGCTTCAGCTGCATTCGCAAACAAAGCGGCATCATCAAGCCAACCTTTGGTTTTGGTTATCCTAGCTTCAGATGAGAAACCAAGCAGCGTATCAGAAGGCTTCCTGAAGCTTCAGCTAATTTCTCAACGTCTCGCTACGCCACACAGCATTGTGCTTGATGGCATTTTTGGTTTGCTGCACAACATTGCTTGGACCAACAAAGGCCCAATCGATTTGCCTGAGCTAGCTGATCGTCAAATTGAAGCACGTTTGGCAGGTGAGACCTTAACGGTCGATTGCGTCGACAAGTTCCCTAAAATGGTTGATTACATTGTCCCTGCTGGCGTTCGTATCGCTGATACCTCACGCGTTCGCTTGGGTGCGCACGTAGGCGAAGGCACAACTGTTATGCATGAAGGTTTCATTAACTTCAATGCTGGTACTGAAGGTGTGAGCATGGTTGAAGGCCGTATTTCTGCAGGTGTTATGGTCGGTAACGGCAGCGACATCGGTGGTGGTGCATCTATCATGGGTACACTAAGTGGCGGTGGTCAGCTTGTTATCTCTATCGGTGAAAACAGCCTACTAGGTGCAAACGCTGGCCTAGGTTTCCCACTAGGAGATCGTTGTACTATTGAATCTGGTTTGTATGTTACTGCTGGAACTAAAGTAACCATGCTTGATTCAAGTGGTGCTGAAGTTGAAACCGTGAAAGCTCGCGACCTTGCGGGTAAGCCAGACCTTCTTTTCCGTCGCAACTCAGTGACCGGTAAGATTGAATGTCTAACTAACAAATCTGCAGTAGAGCTTAACGCTGAGCTTCACGCGAATAACTAAGTTATCGCTCTAAATACTGAAGACTAAAAGACCAGCAATGCTGGTCTTTTTTGATCATGCTGCTAGAAGAATCTTCCCGCTTCTAGTCCTGTTTTCCAATTTTCTTCATAAAGCCAACCTTTGGGTGTGCCATCGATACAAACACTGTTTCTCGGCTTACCAATAATCCCCATATGATAAGCGTTTTCTGGCTTACAGTACTCTTTCACATGCGCATCATATGCTGACTGATATTCACTTTGTTGCTTTTTATCCGTCGCACCTAGCGACATTAAATCTATTTCAGTACGCAATTTTCTGCCCGCTTCCACGTCGTAATTTGCCAACCCCGCCCAGTTATGGGTCATTGAAAGTTCAGCAACACGGTGACTCGAGCACCCAGTTAGACTCAAGACCAGCAGTAGACTCACCATTAGATATTTCATATCAATCTCCTACACCCTTTGATATGCAGTATATAGCGTAAACCTGAACATAATCCGTACGAATTCATTATTCATAAATGAATTCGGAGTTACCTATCTTTAACCACTACGATCAATGCTTATTCAAGGTTGCCGCCGACTCCGACTAGCTCCACTGCAAACTGGTTTTTCTTTTCCTTAGCGATGCTGATATGGGTGGGATACCAATTTTAATTGTGATGGGGAAGTGGACACAATTATCCTGTTGAAATTATCGCTATCGGTCTATTTTCGCTTAAATGCAAAAAAGCCCTGACCGTCAGGTCAGGGCTTTTTGTTTTTTTGCCTTCATCTTTTTCTGAAAAAGATGAAAACGAATTTGAAGCCTGGCGATGTCCTACTCTCACATGGGGAGACCCCACACTACCATCGGCGCTGTTACGTTTCACTACTGAGTTCGGCATGGAGTCAGGTGGGTCCATAACGCTGTGGTCGCCAAGCAAATTTGGTGGCTTTATCCCGCTGGCTATACTGTCCGCTTGCGGCGTTAGCTTGCTTTTTCACTCGGTCATGTACTTCGTACACTCCCTCACTCAACTCACAAACTGCCTTGCTATCGAACACTATCCCTGCGCTACTATGACGCTTGCTGGATAATTCCTAAATCTTGGAAGATTCTGACTAGCTTCTCTTACACATTCAATGTTCTTATTTGAGTCCGCTAAAACCCCTTGGGTGTTGTATGGTTAAGCCTCACGGGCAATTAGTATCAGTTAGCTCAACGCCTCGCAGCGCTTACACACCTGACCTATCTACGTCGTAGTCTTCAACAACCCTTTAGAGACCTTAAAGGTCTAGGGATGACTCATCTCGAGGCTCGCTTCACGCTTAGATGCTTTCAGCGTTTATCGATTCCGAACTTAGCTACCGGGCAATGCCACTGGCGTGACAACCCGAACACCAGAGGTTCGTCCACTCCGGTCCTCTCGTACTAGGAGCAGCCCCTCTCAATCATCCA
>NZ_JHZA01000022.1 GCF_000621165.1 Enterovibrio calviensis DSM 14347
TCTTATGTCTATCAAGTGCGAGTGCCCACACAGATTGTATAGGTCAAATTGTTAAAGAACGTTGACTGCAGAAGCGTTTGCTTCTCATCGTCAGGGCTGCGAATTCTACGCTGCCAGGCGATGAAGTCAAGAAGAAATTTTGAGATTTTTCAACGTTGCTTTCGCAACCTTCAAAACGTCTTGTTGACTCCCTTCAACCGCGATAAGCACTGGGCTTTTCCGTTGAAGTAGGCGGGCATTCTACTGATTGAGTCGTTAACGTCAAGCGTTTATTTTCAATCAAGTTTGAAGCCGTTTTCGCCGTACTGATTGGGTGGCCAGTTCCGTGTGGAGTAGGTCGCCGTGTCAGTGAGGTCGCATTATAGGGAGGCTTCAGATCTTGGCAAGGCTTTTTGCATGGTTTTATGTAAAAAACAGCGCGTTCGTTCAGCAATTAACCAAACAGGGCTACTTGCATGAAACATTGGTGATGAATTGCACTATTTTTCGCATCCATATAGGCTTGAATTCAAATAATCCTTTAGGACATTACAAATGCAAACAGTACTTCGAAGTTATAAGGGTATCTTTCCTAATGTGGGTAAGCGTGTTTATCTAGACCCAACTTCCGTGATGGTAGGAGACATTACTCTAGGCGATGATGTGAGTATTTGGCCTTTAGTGGCTGCGCGTGGTGATGTTAACCACATCATTATTGGTGAGCGCTCTAATATTCAAGATGGCTCGGTACTACACGTCACCCATAAGAACAAAGACAACCCCGATGGATTCCCTCTTATTATAGGTAAAGACGTCACCGTGGGTCACAAGGTTATGCTGCACGGTTGCGTGATTGGCGATCGAGTATTGGTTGGCATGGGTGCCATTGTTTTAGACGGTGCCGTCATTGAAGACGAAGTGATGATAGGTGCGGGAAGTCTCGTTCCACCAGGGAAACGATTAGAGTCGGGATATCTCTACGTTGGAAGCCCTGTAAAACAAGCTCGACCACTGAAAGAAGCCGAGCGTGCCTTTTTACAGAAATCATCTGATAACTACGTCGCCACTAAAAACGACTATATCGCTGAGGGTTAACTCACCCAAATCTCGCCTTGGTCATTGAAGCTTTCTTCCTCAATGGCCACTTCTGCGAGATCTTCGAAGTCAAAGCGATGCTGATCGAACGCCGACAGTATCGCCTCATCTTCTTCCAATGCACACTTGTGACGTTTGCTAATGTCATCTATTGAAACATAACAAACAATCAGCGCCCCTGATTGCTGAGCATGAAAACAAACGGCATGTTTGTCTTTATCTATGTCTTGATGATCTGGGAATATAATGCTTTGGTTCATTGTCACTCAGCCAAGTTACGACGAAGCTCCCGCAACACTTGCCCTGTGCCCGGTCGAATGCCACGCCAAATAGTAAAGCTTTCTGCGGCCTGCCCCACCAGCATACCCAAACCATCGATAACATGCGCCGCACCATGAGACTTAGCCCACTGGTTGCTGCTCGTTACGCCCGAGCCGTACACCATGTCATAGACAACGGTGTCTTCATTTATCACTGACGATGGGATATCTGGGTATTCACTAGAAAGGCTAGCAGATGTTGAATTGATGATGATATCAAAGGTTGTGTCACCCAGTTCATCAAACCCCTTCGCCGACACATTGCCGTATTGAGAGAATAAGGTCGCGAGTGTTTCCGCTTTACTCACCGTTCGATTCGCCACGACAAGTGAAGCCAATGAGTGCTTGAGCAGTGGCAGTATTACGCCTCTGGCAGCACCGCCAGCGCCCAGAAGTAAGACTTTTGCACCTTCTAGCATCACATGATGACCGATAAGATCTTGTACTAGCCCTTCACCATCGGTGTTGTCACCGAGAATACCGCCGTCATCGAGCTTTTTCAGCGTATTGACGGCACCGGCAAGTTTGGCTCGCTCAGTCAACATAGTAGCAAAGGCAAAAGCATCTTCTTTAAACGGGACAGTCACGTTGCACCCTTTGCCGCCCTCAGCAAAAAATGTCGAGATCGCTCTATCAAAGTCACCAATTGATACTTCAAATATTTCATAAGTCATCGGCTGGCCCGTTTGTCGAGCAAACAGCGTGTGTATAAAAGGAGACTTGCTGTGTGAAATCGGATTCCCGACAACGACGTATTTATCCATCTACTTTCTAAACCTTACCAATCCCTTGGCGTTAAATAGTCATTATAAAGTATTGCTTCAGGTGAGCCCGCTTGAGGCTCAAACCCATACTCCCATCTCACAAGCGGAGGCATGGACATCAAAATCGATTCTGTTCGCCCACCGCTTTGCAATCCGAATAGGGTGCCACGGTCATACACCAGATTAAATTCAACATAGCGGCCACGACGATAGAGCTGGAACTGACGCTCATGCTCTGAGTAAGCCTTGTCCTTTCGTTTTTGAACGATAGGCAAGTAAGCATCGAGGAACCCTTCTCCGACCGCCTTTATATAGTTAAAAGACGCATCAAACCCCCACGCATTGAGATCATCAAAGAAAAGACCACCAACGCCACGGGTTTCATTTCTGTGCGGAAGGAAGAAATAGCGGTCACACCACGCTTTGTGCTCGGCATAGACGGCATCACCAAACGGCTGACAAATCACTTTCGCGGTATTGTGCCAATGAAGGCAATCTTCTTCGACAGGATAGAAAGGAGTAAGGTCGAACCCACCACCAAACCACCAAACAGGCGCTTCGCCTTCTTTTTCGGCGATGAAGAAACGCACATTGGCATGAGACGTCGGAATGTGTGGGTTTTTCGGGTGAACCACCAAAGACACGCCCATGGCTTCAAAGCTGCGTCCTGCAAGCTCTGGTCGGTGTGCCGTTGCGGAGCCCGGCATCTTATCGCCAAACACGTGCGAGAAATTCACGCCTGCTTGTTCAAAGACAGCACCGTCACGGAGGACACGACTGCGACCACCGCCACCGGCTTCTCGCTCCCATGCATCTTCAACGAACGTACCAGCACCATCTTGAAGATATAATGCATCACATATGTTGTCTTGCAACGAAAGGAGGAAGCGTTTTACGGCGTCTTTATCAACTGGCTGGGTGTGGTCTTGCACAGGCGTTCCTTCTAATTCCAACGATTTTACTTAACCTTGTCGAAGCACCTTACCAGAACGTGCATCGCGGATCTCGGTTGGCCTCTCAAGACCCCCCGTTTTTCCTTCTAAAATACAAGCAACACGATCGCCAAGTTGTACTTCAACTTCTGCTACTGAGCGACACGGCTCTTCACCACTCAAGTTCGCACTGGTCGATGTAACTGGTTTACCGAAAGCCGCGCACAAGGCTTGCACATCGGGATGATCAGACACTCGCACGGCAACGGTTTCAAATTGTCCCGTGACCCAATCTGTGATTTTATCGCCAGCAGGCATCACCCACGTCACAGGGCCAGGCCAACTTGCCAATACATCCGCTTTTGTTTTTTCGCTTAATCGGCTCATGTCGATATACCCATCAAGCTGGGTAAGATCGGCAGCAATTAAAATCAGACCTTTTGCGCGATCGCGCTCTTTCACACCCAGTAAGGCTTGAATGGCCTGCGCATTATCAGGATCGCATCCCACACCAAACACGCCTTCAGTCGGGTACGCGATTACGCCACCTTGAGATAGGGCTTTTACACATTGCTCTACGTTGGCCAATGTTTTTCTCCGCATTTTCTTCTTACGCTTTTGCATACTATGACGAATTAAGCGTGGCTGACTCAACATTTTTGTCACACTTAGAAACACACTGGTTAGTTTTCGCGAGAAAGTAAAAACACCCTGTTTCGCGAGAAATGCATCGACGCAAACGTTTTCCTTGTGATTTTTTACCGATATAATGACGCGCAATCTCACTTCGCAGTACATGGTAGTTACAGGAGCAGTTATGAAAGTCGGCATCATCATGGGTTCAAAATCAGATTGGCCAACCATGAAAAACGCAGCAGACATGCTTGAGCATTTCGGCATTGCGTATGAAACAAAAGTGGTTTCCGCACACCGAACCCCTCAACTGCTTGCAGAATATGCCAGCAACGCTGCTGCTCAAGGTATCAAGGTAATCATCGCAGGTGCAGGCGGTGCAGCCCACCTTCCAGGCATGACGGCGGCATTCACCAGCCTTCCTGTTTTGGGTGTTCCCGTGCAATCAAAAGCACTGAAAGGCATGGATTCTTTGCTGTCTATCGTACAAATGCCAAAAGGCGTTGCTGTTGGCACACTGGCCATTGGCGATGCTGGCGCTGCAAATGCTGGTTTACTTGCTGCACAAATTCTTGCAACGAGTGATGACGAGCTAATGACTAAAATCGACATCTTCCGTCAGAACCAAACCGACACAGTATTGGCACACCCAGACCCCTCGGTAGAGTAATCATGAATGTATTGGTACTTGGTGCAGGCCAATTAGCGCGCATGATGGCGCTTGCGGGCGCACCATTGAATCTCACCATCAGTGCTTATGATGTTCGCTCAGGCAACATCGTTCATCCTGTGACGCTAGAAGTACTTGGTCATGGGCTAGAAAATGGCATCGCCAAAGCTGACGTCATTACCGCTGAATTTGAACACATTGCTCCCGATGTGCTTCGTCTTTGCCAAGAAAGCGGAAAATTCTATCCGGGCGAAGAAGCCATTTTAACCGGTGGCGATCGCCGCAAAGAGAAAGCCCTGCTAGATAACGCAGGCGTTAACAATGCTCGCTACCAAGTCATCGAAAATCGCGCTGATTTTGATAACGCTATTAAACGCATTGGCTTGCCGATGATTTTGAAAAGCGCCTTGGACGGGTATGACGGTAAAGGCCAATGGCGACTTAAGTCTGCCGATCAAGTCGATGACGTATGGCAAGACATCGAAGCGTTCCTTGCTGCGTCTCATCAAGCTGATCGCCAATGCGTTATCGCAGAAGAGTTTGTTTCCTTTGATCGCGAAGTGTCATTGATTGGTGCTCGCGGACAAGACGGCAGCCTTGCGATCTACCCATTAACTGAAAATATCCATACCGATGGTATTTTGAGTGTGTCCGTTTCTGCCAATGAGAACGCAGCCCTACAAGCCCAAGCTGAATCGATGTTTGACGCGGTTGCATCCGCGCTTGATTACATTGGTGTGCTTGCGATTGAGTTCTTCGACGTGAATGGCACGCTGATGATAAATGAAATCGCACCTCGCGTTCATAACTCTGGCCATTGGACACAACAAGGTGCGGATGTTTGCCAATTTGAAAACCACCTTCGTGCCGTGTGCGGATTGCCGTTAGGCAGCGCAAAACGCGTTCGTCCGACAGCAATGGTTAACATCATTGGTGAAGTGACTGTTCCCACCAGCATCATGCCTATGGCTCACGTCCACTGGTATGACAAAGCGCCAAGACCCGGTCGAAAGATTGGTCACATCAACGTGTGTGCCAGCACGAAGAGCGAGCTGGGTAAACACCTAAAAGGGCTGTCTGCTCACTTGTCAGATGATGAGTTCCCTGCATTGTTAGAAGCAGCTGAAAAGCTCAATGAATCGGCATAAATTTCGTTTTACACGCACAAAAAAAGCCGCGCGTGCGGCTTTTCTTTTATCTGATCACCGTAACTTAGCGCCAGCACTCAACCTTGTCTATGCTGACACTTTTTACTTGCACACACCTTGACCGTCCCTGCGGCGGTTTGCTTCTCTAATAACAACGCAAAACCACACACTTCGCAGCTTCCTTTTAGTGGTTTAAGGTTTACGGCGAACTTACACTTTGGGTACGCATCACAGGCATAAAACGCTTTACCAAAACGTGATTTTTTCTCGTGAAGTTGGCCTTTCCCACACTCAGGGCACGCAACATCAACACCTTCGCTAACCGGCTCTTGGTCGCGCTTTTCGATGTGCAGGCACTCTGGATACGCCGAGCAGCCAATGAACATACCAAAACGCCCTTGGCGAAGAACCAGTTCATTGCCACACTCAGGGCAAGGTAGCCCTAACTCTTTAACCACATGACCATCATTATGGTTCAGCGATTCAACAAAATCACAGGCTGGGTAGCCTGTGCACGCCTTAAATGGCCCGCGTTTGCTGTGTTTAATAACAAGAACGCTGCCACATTTGGGGCAGCGTTCTTCTTGCTCCAGCGCATGTTCATGTGCACTGAAAAGCGATTCGTCAATTTTTCCAGCCAAAACAGATTAGCCTCAACAACTTATGGGTGAGCCGCCTTAGTGAAGGTACTCGTCTTCTGCTGTGCTATAGAGCAAGTCTTCCATCTGATCATATGCGCGCTCATTCCCAGGCACATTAAACAGCACCATCAAGATCACCCACTTAAGATCTTCCAGCACAAATTCCTGCGTTTCCAACTCCATGACACGATCGATAACCATTTCACGCGTTTCTGGACTCAGCACACTGATTTGTTCGAGGAAAATAAGGAAGCCTCGGCTCTCTGTATCCAGACGATCCATTTCACTTGGCGTAAAGATACGCATGGACGTCAACGCACTCCCTGTTAAGTAAGGAGATTTGTCGGCATCTTGAAGTAGCGCCAGCTTCTCAAGCCAATTTAACGCTTTATATATATCTTCCTGATGAAACCCTGCTCTGGAGAGTTCATCAGCCAATTCGTCCTGATCTACCAGCAACTCGACATCACTATGGATGTAAGTTTCAAACAGGTACATTAAGATGTCCATCATGGCTATCCCCTCCTCGCTCTGACATAACCACCGGGTACTGCTGCAACAAGCCCCAGTAGCTCTAGTTCTAACAACTTCATCATGATTTCGTGAACGGGCTGATTGCAGATTTCTGCTAGCACATCGACACACCTTGCTTCATTTCCTACGTTAGCCAACACTTCAGGAAATGGCAATTCTTCTTGTGAAACTTGCGCCGGAGCGATGTCTAATTGATGGTTTATTGCACAACCCGCCAGCGCACCCACTTGCTCCAATATTTCCTCAACAGACTCGACCAAAAACGCGCCTTGCTTAATGAGGCCATTGCTGCCTTTAGCATATGGGTTATGAATGGAGCCAGGCAGAGCAAATACATCACGCCCTTGCTCTAACGCAAGGCGAGCAGTGATCAATGAACCGCTTTTCATCGCGGCTTCGACAACCAGCACCCCAGTAGATAGACCGCTGATAATTCGATTTCTTCTCGGAAAAAATGCAGGTTTGGGTGGTGACCATGGCCAAAGCTCTGATACCAGTGCACCATTCGATATGACATCTTCAGCCAAATCACGATGGCGAGCAGGGTACACTCTTTCAAGCCCAGAGCCTAATACCGCAATCGTGCTGCCACCGCCGTCGAGCGCACCGCGGTGGGCTCGACCGTCTATCCCTAATGCCAGACCACTGGTAACAACCACATCATGCTTGACCAATGACAACGCAAATTCATGCGCCATTGCTAGTCCTTCAGCACTGGCATCTCGGCTACCAACAATCGCGATTTGCGGTAACGACAAAACTTCAGGTTTGCCTTGAACGAAAAGGAGGGGCGGCGCACCAGAGATCTGCTTGAGAAGATAAGGGTAGCGGGTATCGGTGAGGCTAATGATGTGATTATTTTCGGCTTCACACCACGTCATACACTTATCAATAACCGACATATCAGGAGACCTAAGCGCCTGTATTTGCGCAGGCTTGAGCCCCAACGTCGATAACGTCATGTCATCAAGTGCAATGAGTTTTTCCGGCGGGTATTTACTGATTATTTTACTGACGGCATTGCCGCCAAGTCTTGGCACAGCAGCAAGCCGCAACCAAGACTCAAGCGAAGCATCCACCATTAACCTTCTACAGAGATCACTGGCATAGGCGCAGAAAGAGGCTGCGCAGCATCAACCACCATCGCTAAACTAAAGTATGGATAACTTTTTATCACCAACAACACGCCAACACGCTGATCAGGCAATGACGTCACCTTAATCGCGGTATTATCAATGCCGCTGTCGTAACGCATCTTTCCTTTGGTGCCTTTCAACAATGCGCCTTCCTGCTGTACCGAAAGTGCATGACCCGCTTCGACCCCATCTTTAGCACCTCTGTCGACCACCACGATTTGTTTTAGGCCAACATACTTACTACCGTAAAGGTGCCCAACCAAGTTGCCGTCTAAGGCTGCTGGTGCGGCTTGTGGATGAAACACATTCCCTGTCTTTTTACCCAAAGCAGGCAACAAAATGTCATTCGGCTTCACTTCCTGAGACTGCCTGACCAACTTAAATTCAGACATGTCGTCCAGCGCCCGAACTAACTTAGCTTCGGCAACCTTCTTAAGGCTGAACATCTTTATGGTTTGCTCGTCATCGATACGCTCAAACTTTGTCACGGTGCGATATACAAACCAATTTTCGGTCTCAACCGACGCATCAATAAAGAACGGCGTGCGCTTAGAAATATAGCTCCAGCCCTCCTGACTGCCTAAAACACGAGGAGCCAAGCCCAGTTCGGCCTCGCTAATTAATGTATCAAACGTCAAATACTGCTTAAAGACAGACTGTGATGTTGCACTAACAGGAAGCTGGTCGACAAGACGAGAGCCCGATGTCAGCGACAAGGTAGGCTTGCCTGATGTCCAATTCAAACTCAGAACATCACCAGGGTAAATTAGGTGAGGGTTTTCAATATCAGGGTTTTGTTTCCACAACTTAGGCCATTGCCACGGGTTCGACAGGTAAATCCCCGCAATGTCCCAAAGCGTATCCCCTTTACGCACGGTATAAGAAGAAGGTGCATCGGAAGCAACCTCAATGCTTGCCGCTACAGATGTTGCTGACAGTAAACCTGCTATACAAAATGTGATTAGCTTTTTAAACATCCCTTGTCTCCAAAAGCATACTTTCGTTTGGATGCTGTCATTTGAAGGGCAAAATGTCTAGAATTAGCCCAATTACCAAAGCCGGATACGGCGCAGTTCAATAATTTTAAGAGACGTTTATGAGTGTATTACAGGTTTTGACCTTCCCGGACGATCGCCTACGCACGGTGGCGAAACCGGTTGAAAGCGTCACACCAGAAATTCTGAAAATTGTCGATGACATGCTAGAAACCATGTACGACGAAGAAGGCATTGGCCTTGCAGCAACGCAAGTTGATGTTCACCAACGCATTGTCGTGATTGATATCTCGGATTCTCGTGACGAACCCATGGTACTGATCAACCCAGAAATCATCGAGAAACGCGGTGAAGATGGTATCGAAGAAGGCTGTTTGTCTGTTCCAGGTGCACGTGCTCTTGTTGCTCGCGCATCAGAAGTCACAGTGAAAGCCCTAGATCGCGATGGCAACGAATTCCAGTTCGAGGCTGACGATCTGCTGGCGATTTGTGTTCAACACGAATTAGACCACCTTGAAGGCAAACTGTTTGTTGATTACCTGTCGCCACTTAAGCAACAGCGCATCAAACAAAAGCTCGAAAAAATCAAACGCGCTAACGAAAAAGTCAGCTGAGGTTTCCTTGAGCCAATCACTACGTATTGTATTTGCCGGTACGCCGGACTTCGCCGCCCGTCACATGGCGGCGTTGTTGTCTTCGCACCATGACGTGGTTGCTGTTTATTCGCAGCCAGACCGTCCTGCTGGGCGCGGGAAAAAATTGACCGCAAGCCCAGTAAAAATGTTGGCGCTTGAGCATGATATTCCCGTCTATCAGCCAGCTAGCTTGAAGTCAGAAGAGGCTCAACAAGAGTTGGCCGCTATCGATGCAGACATCATGGTCGTTGTTGCCTACGGGCTACTGCTGCCTAAAGCGGTGTTAGACACACCACGTTTGGGCTGTATCAACGTTCACGGTTCTATTCTTCCTCGCTGGCGTGGTGCAGCGCCTATTCAGCGCGCTATTTGGGCAGGCGACGAAGAAACTGGCGTCACCATCATGCAGATGGATGAAGGTCTAGATACTGGCGATATGCTGAAAATCGCAACCCTGAGCATTGATGCGAAAGAAACCAGTGCCACGCTTTATGAGCGACTGGCTGAACTGGGCCCAGACGCACTGGTTGATTGCCTAGATGACATCGCAGCAGGTCGCAACGTCGCTGAAAAGCAAAACGACGAGCAAGCCAACTATGCGAAAAAGCTAAGCAAAGAAGAAGCATTAGTCGATTGGACGCTAAGTGCCATTGAACTTGAGCGCTGCATTCGAGCGTTTAACCCTTGGCCAATGAGCTACTTCTCGCTGACGGCAAACGACACCGAGCACAATATCAAAGTGTGGAGTGCCGACGTTGACGCTGAGCAAAGTGACAAAGCACCAGGCACCATTCTATCTGCGGATAAAACGGGCATTCGTGTGGCAACGGGCGATGGCGTATTGCGCTTAACGTCGCTGCAGCCACCTGGCAAAAAAGCCATGAGCGCAGCAGATATGCTGAACTCTCGCCGAGACTGGTTTGAACCTGGCAATACCCTTTAATGTCAGAGGCCAGCTTGCTGGCCTTTTTTAGTCGTTAGTAACACGTTTCGTGGTACATGATATTTACAACATGTACCACATCGTGACCAAGGTACCTTCATGAATGTAAGAGCTGTGGCTGCACAGGTTATCTATCAGGTGGTAGACCAAGGACAGTCTCTGTCTGCGGCACTTCCTCCTGCTCAGCAAAAAGTGGCACCACGAGACGGCGCACTGCTGCAAGAGATCTGCTATGGCGTATTACGCTGGCTTCCTCGCCTTGAATCTATCACCCAAAGCCTGATGGACAAGCCGTTAAAAGGAAAGCAACGCGTATTCCACCACCTTATTTTGGTGGGACTGTACCAAATCAGCTTCATGCGCATTCCCGCTCACGCGGCGGTGGCTGAAACCGTTGATGCGACCAAAGTTCTGAAAAAGCCGCAACTTCGCGGACTTGTTAACGCTGTATTGCGCAGCTACCAACGTCAACAAGAAACACTTGATGCTGCTGCGGTAGCCCATGATGCAGGAAAGTACGGCCATCCAAGCTGGTTGCTCAAGCTTTTACAAAAAGCCTACCCTGAACAGTGGGAACAAGTGGTTGAAGCCAACCACGAGAAAGCGCCAATGTGGCTGCGCGTTAACCGCACACACCACACTCGCGACAGCTACCGTGCATTGTTGACTGAAAATGGCATTGATACCGACGTTCATTCTGACGCGGAAGACGCACTCAAACTTGCGTCACCATGTGATGTGACTGCGTTACCAGGCTTTGCTGACGGTTGGGTGTCTGTTCAAGACGCTGCCGCGCAGCTTTCTATCAATTATCTTCAGCCACAATCTGGCGAACTCATTCTTGATTGCTGCGCCGCACCGGGCGGAAAGACCTGCCACATCCTTGAACACAAAGCCGACGCCAACGTGGTCGCCATGGATGTGGATGCAACGCGCTTACTTCGCGTGAAAGAAAACCTTCAGCGTTTACAACTGAATGCACAAGTGATTTGCGGTGATGCACGTTATCCTGCAGATTGGTGGCAGGGTGAACAGTTTGATCGTATTCTGCTGGACGCACCGTGCTCGGCAACCGGCGTTATTCGCCGTCACCCTGACATCAAATGGTTACGACGCGCTGACGATATTGACCAGCTTGTGGCACTACAATCAGAGATCCTTGATGCCATGTGGGCGCAGCTAAAATCCGGGGGCACCATGGTTTACGCCACCTGTTCAATCACGCCACAGGAGAACAGCGAGCAAGTGAAGGCATTCCTTGCACGAACCTCTGACGCAACACTTGTAACAGGTACCGCCGATCGCCCTGGTCGCCAAATTTTACCGGGTGAAGAAAACATGGATGGATTCTATTACGCCGAACTTAAAAAAGCGTAATGGCACCAAAACGGGTAGCCAGTGTGCTGCCCGTTAACAAAACCAATAACAATGAACTGAGGTTCAGGCAGACGTTATGAAAATTATCATCTTGGGGGCTGGTCAAGTCGGCGGTACGTTGGCCGAGAATCTGGTTGGCGAAAACAATGACATCACTATCGTCGATAAAAACCCTGAGCGCCTCAGAGAGTTACAAGACAAATACGATTTAAGGGTGGTACAAGGTTACGCCAGTCACCCTCCGACACTCCTTGAAGCGGGCGCACAAGATGCGGACATGCTGGTTGCCGTCACCAACTCAGACGAAACCAACATGATTGCTTGCCAAGTTGCCTTCACACTCTACAACACCCCCAACCGTGTTGCTCGGATCCGTAGCCCTGAATATCTCGCCGCCAAAGACCAACTGTTCCAAACAGATGCCTGTCCGGTCGATCACCTGATCGCCCCTGAAGAATTGGTCACGCGTTATATCCATCGCTTGATTGAATACCCAGGCGCTTTGCAGGTGGTCAACTTTGCCGACAACAAAGTCGGTCTGGTCGCGGTTAAAGCCTACTACGGCGGGCCTTTGGTGGGTAATGCACTGTCTGCACTGCGCGAGCACATGCCCCATGTGGATACACGTGTTGCGGCCATATTCCGTCGCGATCGTCCTATTCGCCCACAAGGTACCACTATCATCGAAGCTGATGATGAAGTGTTCTTCGTGGCCGCCAGCAACCACATTCGCTCCGTGATGAGTGAACTCCAACGCCTTGAGAAGCCTTACAAGCGCATTATGATTGTGGGCGGCGGTAACATTGGTGCAGGTCTCGCACGCAGTCTTGAGCGCGCCTACAGCGTGAAGTTGATAGAACGAAATCCTCGCCGTGCAGAGCAGCTGTCAGAGATTCTCGAAAACACCATCGTATTCTGTGGTGACGCGTCAGATCAGGAATTGCTCAGTGAAGAGCATATCGACCAGATTGACGTTTTCATCGCAGTCACCAACGAAGACGAAGCCAACATCATGTCAGCCATGCTGGCAAAACGCCTTGGCGCGAAGAAAGTCATGGTGCTTATCCAACGCGGCGCTTATGTCGACTTGGTTCAAGGTGGCGCGATTGATATCGCTATTTCACCGCAGCAAGCCACGATTTCAGCACTGCTGACACATGTACGTAAAGCAGACATCGTTAACGTATCGTCACTTCGCCGTGGCGCTGCAGAAGCCATTGAGGCGATTGCACATGGCGACTCCAACACATCAAAAGTGGTTGGTCGCGCCATTGGGGAAATCAAACTCCCCCCAGGTACCACCATTGGTGCCATCGTTAGGGAAGACGAAGTACTTATCGCTCACGACAAAACCGTTATCCAACAAGATGACCATGTCGTGATGTTCTTGGTGGATAAAAAGTATATTCCGGATGTGGAAAGGCTGTTCCAGCCGAGTCCATTCTTCCTCTAATTAGCATCACGGAAAATGGTAAATTTTAGACCCGTACTTTTCGTTATCGGGCTGGTCTTATCAAAGATCGCCCTTTTCATGTACGTCCCCACCCTGACCGCATTTTTCACCGGTACGGCAGGGTTTCTCGATTTTGGCCTGTCGGTCATCATTACTCACGTCGCTGCATTTCTGTGTCTGTCCCTAGGTAAAACAGACAATTTTCGACTCAACGCCCGCGATATGTTCCTCATTACCACCTTGGTTTGGCTCATCGCCAGCGCCTTTGCCGCACTGCCTTTTGTGTTTATCAACCATATCAGCTTCACCGATGCCTACTTTGAAACCATGTCCGGCATCACCACCACGGGTTCAACCGTCCTCAGTGGCTTAGATCAGATGGCACCGGCCATTTTGCTTTGGCGATCTATCTTGCAGTGGCTCGGTGGCGTGGGCTTTATCGTCATGGGTGTGGCCATCTTGCCATTTCTCAACGTCGGCGGGATGAAGCTGTTCCAAACTGAATCTTCTGATTGGTCTGCCAAATCGAGCCCACGCACCAAGAACGTCGCCATCAGCATCATGCTGGTTTACGTCTTCTTGTCTGGTTTGTGCTTTATCAGCTACTGGCTCACGGGGATGACACCTTTTGAAGCGGTAAACCATGCTATGACTACCCTATCAAC
Source organism: Enterovibrio calviensis DSM 14347 (assembly GCF_000621165.1). Taxonomy (GTDB): domain Bacteria; phylum Pseudomonadota; class Gammaproteobacteria; order Enterobacterales; family Vibrionaceae; genus Enterovibrio; species Enterovibrio calviensis. The sequence continues at coordinate 13,921 of NZ_JHZA01000022.1, forward strand.
AGGAGGGTACTCGACATCCGACTCGTCCATGAATCGCTTTTCTCATTCGGCGCAATGGGTGGGCACGGTGTTTATGTTTGCGGGCGGCTTGCCGTTCTTGCTTATGATCCAGTCTCTCAGACGACGCAGCCCTTCGTTGCTCTTCAAAGATGCACAAATACGAGGGTTTACCTATCTGGTGATCGTGACCTCCGCCATGGTCAGTGTTTGGCTTGTGCTCACCAAAGATTACGCCATCGCCGATGCGATTCGGGTCTCCGCATTTAACATCGTCTCGGTTGTCACCACCACTGGCTTTGGCCTTGATGATTTCACTGCATGGGGTCCTTTTGCGTCGGTGATTTTTGCATTTATGTTGTTAGTGGGTGGCTGCTCAGGCTCAACCTCTGGCGGGGCAAAAATCTTTCGATTCCAAGTCGCACTGGCACTATTGAAGAAACACATTCAGCAACTGGTTCATCCATCGGGCGTGTTTATTCAGCGCTACAACGGCCGCCCTGTGAATGAAGACATCGTGCGTTCTGTGGTTGCCTTCGCCATCACCTATCTGCTCACCATTATTGTGTTAGCGATGATATTGGCAGCAACGGGGTTGGATGGGATCACCAGCCTTAGCGGCGCCATGACTGCGGTGGCCAATGTGGGCCCAGGAATGGGAACCGTGATTGGCCCAACAGGTAACTTCGCCAGCCTTTCAGATACCGCTAAGTGGGCGCTGTCTATCGGCATGTTGATGGGAAGGTTGGAAATACTCACCGTATTGGTGTTGTTATTTCCTGTGTTCTGGCGTGACTAATCTTAACCCTCGATAGCATTAAAAAAGCCAGCAGTGGATAGCCTCCCTGCTGGCTTTTTTAGTATGCCAAGAGCCGTTTGATATATACCACGCTAGACGTAGAAATAGATCGCAAGAAAATGAAGCACAGTGCCACCTAATACAAACAGGTGCCAAATCGCATGGTTGTAGGGAATTGCGTGCTTAACATAGAAAATCACACCCAGCGAATACACCAAGCCACCCAGCGCGAGTAACACCAAACCTGCCGTTGGGATGGCATAAGCCAGTTGATAAATCACCACGATAGACAACCATCCCATGGCTAAATAGGTCGCGAGAGAGAGTGATTTACAACGATAAACAAAGGCTATCTTCAGAATGATACCAACAAAGGCGATTCCCCAAATTAGCGCCATGACACCAATCGCTAACGGCGTGTTTAAGCCGATCAGCATGAAAGGGGTATATGTCCCTGCTATCAACAAATATATCGCACAGTGATCGAAGGTCTTCAAGGCGCGTTTCGCCTTTTCAGAAGGAATAGCGTGGTACAAGGTGGAGGCGAGATACAAGATAATAATACTGGCGCCGTACACACCGTAGCTAACAAACGTCAGCGTATCGGCCTGCTCTCCCATCGCTTTTAACATCAACAGGATCAGCGCTACCACACCAAACACGACACCCAGCCCATGGCTGATGCTGCTGGCTATTTCTTCTTTGACAGAATAAGAGGGCGAAACGGGGGCACACGTTGTCATCAGTTCATCGTCCTTCTCGCAAACACGTTGAAACTACAGCATCAACAATACTGAAAACGAGTATGACATATTTAAGCGTACACGTGTAAGCTTAAATTATTTCTCAACCTTGTCCAAGAGCTCGCCAATATCTCTGCGAATACGCTCAGACGAAGTGTTGTGCGCAATGGCTAGCGAGCGTTTCACCTTATTTGCCCCAACCAAACGCCCCAGCGCATCACCCATGCCTTCCCCTTGTCGAAGCATGGTCAGCCCGAGTTGTAACCCTTCTTCATCGCTACACACGACTAACTCGATACGCTGTAAAACACCCAAGAAACGACCTGAGATTGGAGCCAGCTCAATACGCTGCTCAAAAGGCAATGACGATCGCTCAACGTCTTGATTGCCGACTTTATCAATTCGCAGCCCTGCTTCTTCGAACCCTTCCAGTACAGCATTCAAATCCGTACTTGGGCTGATAGATATCAGCGTTTTACAAGAAGCATCTTTGGCCATTGGGATATCAAGGTTCGCCGACAGCCAGACTTTGCCATCCCCCATTGTGAGCGGCGTACCAAGGGGAATTTCGCACTGCGTTTCAAATTGACGCACTTCTCCTGGTTGCAGCGTAAAGGTGTCAGGCAATTGCCACTTTACAAGAGTGTGGCTCAACCGACGCCTCTGGCGTTTACGTCCCTGCTCATCATTTGCGCGAAGCTGCTCCCACCCCATGTAATCACAACGCAGCTCAAACGAAATCGTATCAATCGACTGCGGTGTCTTGCCGCCCGAAACCGTCACTTTCATTGCGGCCGTTTCGCCTTGCATGAACGATTCTTTGGACATGGAGAGTGCAACTTCTGCGCTGCCTACTCCGACTTTCGCGAGCACTTTATTAAACCATCCCATTGTTATTGCTCCTGCTTTTTACTTCCTTGTTAATCGTGCGTATCAATCCTTTAAGACATTCATCATCGACGAAGCGGTCACATCATCTTCTTAAATTCAACTAATATTATAAAACTGGTAATCAGTGACGATACTTATCTCGCTTGATACAACGGAGAGAAAGCCAGCTATGTCAAAAGATAATTTTGCGCTATCTACAGGATATTTGAAAAAAGTTGTTCCTTTACTGATGAAATATCAGGTGCCTGCGACCCCGACAAATTATGCCTTGTGGTATACCTATGTCGCAGATTCAGACACCGATCTTTCACTGCTCATCAACGAATCGATTCAAGCGACCGGCACACTTAGCGAAACACAATGTGAGCAGTTATACCAATCTCATTTTGCCGACAAGAAAGTGAAAGAAGCCGATGATTTCCAGCAAAGCTTGCAAGCTTTGGCGTTGGAAATGGGCAACACCATGGAAGACACACTCAAAGACACTGACAACTTCCAAAGCACCTTAGACAAAACTTTTTCTCAGCTATCTCGTGTCGGAGAGGAGACCTTGTCGATGGATGAAACGATCGCCGTTGTTCGAAGTGCCGTCAAAGGGTCAAACGAGATACGCCAATCAACAAGCTTCTTTAAAAACCAGCTGGCTGATGCGCAAAAAGAAATCGAACGCCTCAAGGAGACGTTGGATCAAGCTAACGAAGATGCGTTGCATGATGCGCTAACAGGTATATTCAATCGACGAGCATTTGACTCAGAGTTAAGTACGCTGGCCAACAGCCCGCCGCCAAAAGGGTTTTCATTGCTGCTTTGCGACCTTGACCATTTTAAGAATTTTAACGATACCTACGGACACCTAATGGGCGACCAGGTGTTGAAGCTCACCGCAAAGCGATTGTCCGAATACTGCCGAGAAGGTATCCAAGCCTTTCGCTACGGTGGCGAAGAATTTGCGCTGCTTGTACCGAATCGACCATTGAAAAGCGCGTGTCGCGTCGCGGAAACCATTCGAGCAAGCATCGACAGGCTAGTCATCAAGGACAAGAAAACCAGTACAAAGCTAGACAATATCGCCGTATCTATCGGTGTGGCGCAGTTTGAAAAAGGCGACACAATACGCAGCATGATAGCTCGGGCAGATGCGCAGCTGTATGAGGCAAAAAACCTAGGTAGAAACCGCGTCATGCCAATCCCTTAGGGCCATTCAAACTATTCGAAAAAAGCCGCATACGCGGCTTTTTTTATTTTTTATATTCGGTGCTTTTTTAAACGATTTTTTTTTGCTATGCTCCGCGGGAAATTTCATTCCAGAGTGAAAAACAGTTAGGCTATCAGCCATTGGAACCCCTGAATCACTCTGCTATTAACCTCGTCATGGATGCGCGAAAACTGAGAAACTTAAATGCGCCCTGTTACTGTTCGCACCGTCCGCGTTACTCGTACACCAGCACGTATGCGTTCTACTTCGTTTGCTCCAACGTTCAAAGCGTCATCAAAAACATCGAAACCTGATTTGACACTGATCCGTCCAAATCCGGTAATGAACACTGAAGAACCGGCTGGCGAAGCGGCTTAAGGCAACATAGCGAGAACATAGTGATTCTGGTACTGTAAGGCCTATAAGCCATATAAAAACCAAGGCTATTTTCTCATACTGTCTTAGCCCAAATTGGAGTCTTCAATGAAATGTCATCGCGTTAACGAACTGATCGAACTGCTTCACCCTGAGTGGCAGAAAGAACCCGAGCTGAATCTGATGCAAATGATCAGCAAACTCGCCGAAGAAGCAGGCTATGAAGGTCAACTCGACGCACTCACCGATGATGTGCTGATCTATCACCTTAAAATGCGTAATAGCAGCAAAGATGAAATGATCCCAGGTCTTGCTAAAGACTGCGAAAACGACTTCAAAACCGCCATCTTGCGAGCGCGTGGCATCATCAGCTAATCACGCTCAAGAATTCCAGACAGAAAAGCGAAGCCATATGGCTTCGCTTTTTTATTTCTACATCTCCAAGCAACCTGATGTTGGAGGATTGTCTGGGTATACAATCATTTGTTACACGTCATCTGCACATACATCGGCCAATTTTCCACCATCCGCACAGAAATCCTTGCATCCACTACGGTATAATCTACGGTCTAATATTGAAGTACATTTCAATCAAAAGATGCGTGGGCAACGTACCTACGCAGATTGATCGGGGAAACCCGTTTGACCCAAGGAATGCAGGTGTCATGAGCAAGGACAAAATAGACGTCAAAGACGTCACGGCCAAAGAGTTTAATCCCAAAACCCACAAAGGCGGGGGCGATCGCTTTAATCCCAGTAATCGTATTTATGTGCGAGAAGCCAAAGGGGTATACCAGAAACTCCGCCAGAAAATGGGCTGGTTTTTCATGCTGCTGTTCGTGTTAACACCTTGGATTTCATATGGCGATAGACAAGCCATCTTGATTGATATTGGCAAACAACAATTTAATTTCTTCGGCACAACCTTGTGGCCACAAGATCTGACATTGCTGGCATCGGTATTAATGATTGCCGCCTTTGGCCTCTTCTTCATCACCACATTCTTAGGCCGTGTCTGGTGTGGCTACCTTTGCCCGCAAACGGTGTGGACCTTCATCTATATTTGGTTTGAAGAAAAACTAGAAGGCCCCGCCAACAAACGGCGCGCTCAAGATCAAAAATCCATAACACCAAACCTATTGGTCAGAAAAACCATCAAGCACCTTTGCTGGTTTGCCGTGGCGCTGCTGACGGGCCTTACTTTTGTCGGCTATTTTGTACCCGTCAAAACGCTTTTCATTGAGTTTTTCACATTAAATAGCGCCTTTTGGGTGACCTTCTGGGTGCTGTTTTTCAGCGTGTGCACCTATGGCAATGCAGGTTGGATGCGTTCCATCATGTGTATTCACATGTGTCCGTACGCCCGCTTCCAATCAGCGATGTTTGATAAAGACACCTTTATTGTTGGCTATGATACTGAACGTGGTGAAAGTCGTGGCCCTCGCCCTCGCAAGAAAGACCCGAAAGAGCTTGGGTTGGGTGATTGCATTGACTGTAATCTCTGTGTGCAAGTGTGTCCTACCGGCATCGATATTCGTGATGGCTTGCAATATGAGTGCATTAACTGCGGAGCCTGTGTCGATGCATGTGATGCCACCATGGAGCGCATGAACTACGCCAAAGGCCTGATCAGCTATACCACTGAACACAAACTCGAAGGGCACAAAGTCGATATCATGCGACCTAAGCTCTTGGGCTATGGCGCGGTCATGGTGGCAATGTGCGTATTGTTCTTCTATCTGTTGTCTGCCGTGCAGCCGATGCGCCTTGATGTCATCAGAGACAGAGCCCAGCTGTTTAAGACCAACAGCGATGGACTCATCGAAAATACATATACCCTGAAAATACTCAATAAAACCCAGCAACCTGAAACCTACAACCTTTCAGTGACTGGGATTGATGGCATTGAATGGTATGGCAAACAAGAGGTCTCACTCAAAGCAGGCGAAATCTTCACCCTGCCTGTCAGCCTCGCGATCGACCCGTATGAACTCACCACTCCAGTCACCAACATCATGTTCGTGCTGGAACGACAATCTGGTGACGATCAAAAATCCGTTGAAACGGAAAGCCGCTTCTTCAGCAAACTGTAAGCGCGACGACCACAAAAAGGGCGCTTGATGCGCCCTTTTTTGTTGCCGCACATTTTTCACTGCAATCGTCACCCGCTCCATTTTCTCTGATACCATCACGTATCATCACCAACACGAAGTGATCCTATGAGCGACGCGCAATTTAACTACCAACAACTGACCCCCGACACGCTGCTCAATGCACTGGAGTCGGTCGGTATTCGTCCAGAGTCTGGCTTACTGGCACTCAACAGCTATGAAAACCGCGTCTATCAGTTCCAAGATGAAGAGCGTCGCCGTTTAGTGACCAAGTTCTATCGCCCGCAGCGCTGGAGCGATGCTCAAATTCTCGAAGAACACCAATATGCGCTCGACTTGCAAGAGGCTGACATTCCTGTCGCCGCACCCATGAAGCTCAATGGCACCACCTTGTTCAACTATGATGGCTATCGCTTTGCGGTTTTCCCTAGTGTGGGCGGACGTTCGTTTGAAGTGGATAACTGGGATCAGCTCGAAATGGTGGGCCGCTTTCTTGGTCGTATTCACCAAGTCGGCACAAGCAATCCGTTTATTCATCGCCCAACATTGGGCCTAGAAGAGTATGTATTGCAGCCGCGTCGCGAGCTCGAAAACAGCAGCTTTATCCCAATGCACCTCGAAAACAGTTTTTTTTCTGATCTCGATCGGTTGATTGGCGTACTGACATCGCAATGGAGCAATCAATGGCCGAGCATTCGTCTTCATGGTGACTGTCACCCAAGCAACATCTTGTGGCGAGATGGCCCAATGTTTGTCGATCTCGACGATGCGCGAAACGGCCCAGCAGTTCAAGATATTTGGATGCTACTCAATGGCGATCGCGGGGATAGGCTTGCTCAACTCGACACGATTGCGGAAGCCTACTCGGAATTCCACGATTTTCCGCACCAACAGTTGCAACTTATTGAACCTTTACGTGGTCTCAGAATGGTGCATTACATGGCGTGGCTGGCAAAACGTTGGCAAGATCCTGCATTTCCTCGTGCATTTCCTTGGTTTGCTGAGGCAAAATACTGGGAAAATCAGGTCCTCGCCTTTAAAGAACAATTGGCGGCACTTGAGGAGCCCGTGCTGTCACTGACGCCTCAATGGTAGACCAACTAATAACAATACTCAGGGAGAAAGAACGTTATGTTGAAGAAACTGTTTGCCTTAGCGGCAGCAACGATGCTGGCCTTTTCGGCACACGCAGCGCGTTTTAATGCAGGTGAAGATTACCAAGTTTTGGATCTCGCCAAAACTGACACACCAACCGTGACTGAGTTCTTCTCTTTCTACTGCCCGCATTGCAACAAAAGCCAAGGTTTGATGGAGGAGCTGAAAAAGCAAATCCCTGAAAACGCGACCTTCTTAAAGAACCACGTGTCATTCATGGGTGGTAACATGGGCAAAGCCTTGAGCAAAGCCTATGCGGCATCTGTCATGCTTGATGTGGAAGACAAAATGGTACCGGTGATTTTCAACCGTATTCATTTGCTTCAAAAGCCACCTCGTAGCGAAGAAGAAGTGCGCCAAATGTTCATCGACGAAGGTGTCGACGGTGATAAATTTGACGGTACTTACAACAGCTTTGCCGCCAATGCGATGGCAAACCGCTTTGATAAAGCGTTCCAAGCATCAGGCCTTCGTGGCGTTCCTGCTGTTATCGTGAACGGCAAATACCATGTAACGCCGAAGACCATCAAATCTACTGATGATTACTTCGCGCTGGTAAACTTCCTGCTCACGCAATAAGAAGCATCAACGCAAACGCAAAAAGGGCCGATTGGCCCTTTTTTTGTATCTTGTTCAGCAAGTACCCGCCATCTTTACTAATAGATTCTGAGCCTTGCACGTCCCATTCTACGGAAAAGGCCAGGTTTGGCATTTTATGATTGAGCATTGCCCAGACCCACAATACCCAGCTCGTTTTTTTAGCTTGCCAATGAGGTCAGTTGCTTGAGTAATCTATCCATGGCTCGATAACCTAGCGCCTCGGCTAAGTGCCCACGTTGAATATCAGTCTCACCAGAAAGATCGGCAATGGTGCGCGCCACTTTGATGATACGGTGATAGGCACGAATTGACAGCCCAAGGCGATGTAAAGCGGTTTCAAGAAAATCCGCATCTGCTTTTGATAACGGACAATAGGTTTCAATTTCACGACTCGATAGCAAGCAATTGACCTTACCTGCACGAGCTAGCATGACTGCGCGCGCCCGTTCGATTCGCGCTTTAACCACGCAGGTCGGTTCACCGCGATCGCCCCCTTCCGCCAAGGTGCCGCGAGGCAAAGCAGGGATCTCTATCGATAAATCGAAACGATCCAAAAACGGGCCAGACAAACGATTCAAATAGCGCAACGTCGCTTGCGGATTGGAGCGCGCCATTTGCCCTTCATAATGACCTGTAGGGCTTGGGTTAAGCGCCCCCACTAACTGAAACCGCGAAGGGAAAAGGGTTTTACTGTTGGCGCGAGAGATCATGACTTCGCCAGACTCTAACGGCTCTCTCAACGAATCTAAGACTTTTCGTTCGAACTCAGGCATTTCATCAAGAAATAAAATACCGTTATGCGCCAGAGAGATTTCGCCCGGTTTCGGTATCGTACCTCCCCCCACCAGCGCAGCCATCGAACTAGAGTGGTGAGGCGAACGAAACGGACGCTGACGCCAATTGCCTTCATGCAGTGGACGCTCGGTCAGGGAGGTAATGGCAGCCGTTTCCAGCGCCTCAGTATCACTCATGGGCGGAAGCAAATCGGCCATTCTCGAGGCCAACATGGTTTTTCCTGTTCCTGGCGGGCCCAAAAACAGCAAATTATGTGAACCTGCCGCAGAGATCTCTAACGCTCGCTTACCTTGTTGCTGGCCAATAATGTCTTGCAGACAACGATGGTTCTCGTGCGTGACGGCTTCCATGTTGTCTGGCTCTTTTAACGATAAGTGACCTTGACCACTGAGGTGTCGGCATACGGCATTAAGATCAGGCGCGGATAAATGCGTATCTCGCCCCACCAGCGCAACTTGACCGCCGTTATCATCAGGCACCACCAAACGCCTCCCCGCTTCACGACAAACAACGGCGGCTGGCAATGTGCCTTTGACTGCACGAAGCTGCCCAGATAACGCCAGCTCTCCAACAAATTCATGTTGGTTGAGTGTGGTCATCGGTATTTGACCAGAAGCCGCCAGAACACCAAGCGCAATGGGCAAATCAAATCGCCCACCATCTTTGGGTAAATCAGCTGGCGCGAGATTGACGGTGATGCGCCGAGCAGGAAACTCAAAGCCTGAATTGACGATGGCACTGCGAACACGATCTCGCGATTCTTTGACCGTAGTCTCGGCTAATCCAACCAAATTAAACGCGGGAAGACCGTTACTAATATGCACTTCTACGGTCACTTGTGGTGCGCCGACGCCCACACAGGCTCGGCTTTGGATAATGGCAAGATTCATAACACTCTGTAGCTATCTATTTAACTATCAACTAGTTATATGCATAAAGAGATAGTATTACTGCATTACGATGCTAAAAATGTAAAAACTGGTCAGTTTTTACTTGTCATGCGACGAACGTCTGTGATACCACTAAGGGCAGACAACAAGTATGCAAACAAACGTTGACATAAACGACCGCCACTTAACATTTGGCGGCGAACGTAAGAGAAAAAATGAATTTATCAACTCGCGCCCTCGTCATTATTATTTCAATTATCGTGGTGGTACTACCGCGAGGGGCAGCGACGTTTAGAAAGTAACAACAACATCGCAACCAGCCCCCGCATCGAAAGGTTCGGGGGCTTTTTAACATTGGAAGTCCGGTTGTAAACGCATAAGGAAAACGCGGTATGGAAACACCACAGGAAGCAGAGCAGCAGCTTTTCTCTCCAATGCCGACAGGGAGGAAGCAAGGATGACAGGTGCACAATTAGTGGTAAGCGCATTGCGCGAGCAAGGCGTAGAAACCATCTTCGGATACCCAGGCGGGGCGATCATGCCCGTCTACGACGCCCTTTATGATGGCGGTGTTGACCATGTTCTGTGTCGACACGAACAAGGCGCAGCCATGGCGGCCATCGGTTATGCACGTTCAACGGGGGGTGTGGGTGTGTGCCTTGCCACTTCTGGCCCAGGCGCAACCAACCTGATCACTGGCCTTGCGGATGCCATGATGGACTCTGTGCCTATCGTCGCCATCACAGGTCAAGTCGCCAGCCCCCTTATCGGTACCGATGCGTTTCAAGAAGTCGATGTTCTCGGACTTTCCCTTGCGTGTACCAAACACAGCTTTCTGGTGACTGACCAACGTGAGTTAGCCAAAACCCTAGCAGAAGCTTTCGTGGTAGCGAAAGAAGGCCGCCCCGGCCCTGTGCTGGTGGATATCGCGAAAGATGTCCAACTTGGTCAAATAGACAACCCCGTTGCACCAGCTATTTCTCAGCCATCGGCACCTGAAGTGTCCATCACGTCACTGCAAGAAGCCAATGCACTGATTGCTGCCAGCAAGCAGCCTATCGTGTATGTTGGTGGTGGCGTTCAATTGGCGCGCGCAACAGACACGCTCCGCCAATTTCTTAATCACAGCCAAATCCCAGCGACCTGCACCCTGAAAGGACTAGGATCGGTCCATCGCGATTACCCGTACTACTTGGGTATGTTAGGCATGCACGGCACCAAAGCCGCTAACCTCGCGGTTCAACAATCCGACCTATTGATTGCGATTGGCGCGCGATTTGATGACCGCGTGACAGGTAAACTCGATACTTTCGCCCCGAATGCGACCGTGGTTCATATCGATATAGACGCAGCAGAGTTTAATAAACTGCGCCGCGCCAATGTGCCTCTTCGCGGCGAGCTCAATACGGTGCTTCCACAGCTTGGCGAACCAGCAGATATTTCTGAATGGCAGCACAATATCGACACCATGATGAAAGATTTCGGTTGGCGTTACGATCACCCGGGCGATGCCATCTATGCGCCGCTGCTGTTAAAGCAACTTTCTGACATAATGCCGGATTCTACCGTGGTCGCTACCGACGTGGGCCAACACCAAATGTGGGTGGCGCAACATGTTGAACCTCGCCGCCCTGAAAATCTTCTGACATCAGCGGGTCTGGGCACCATGGGGTTTGGCTTGCCAGCTGCCATGGGCGCAAAAATGGCACGCCCGGAAGATCAGGTTGTATTAGTTTCGGGAGATGGTTCATTTATGATGAACGTTCAAGAGCTAGGAACCTTAAAACGACGTAATATACCGGTCAAAATGGTGCTGTTGGATAATCAACGCTTAGGAATGGTTCGCCAATGGCAGGAGCTGTTTTTCGACAAACGCTTCAGTGAGACCAACTTGTCTGACAACCCGGATTTTGTCAGACTCGCGAGCGCATTTAACATCCCAGGCAAGACCATTACCTGTAAAAAAGAGGTCATCCCTGCCCTGCAAGAGATGATGGCCAGTGACACAGCCTATTTGCTGCATGTTGCTATCTCAGAGGAAGAGAACGTATGGCCGCTGGTTCCACCCGGCGCCGCCAACCAGGATATGTTGGAGAGAACATGAGCCAATCACATACCCTACTTATTGAAGCGGAAGATAAACCAGAATTGTTGGAGCGATTGCTTCGCATTGTGCGTCACCGTGGCTTTCGCCTCACCCACTTAGACATGCATCATACAGACAGCAATGATGTGGTTGAAATTACCTTGAAGGTGGAGAGCACTCGCCCTGTTGCCAACCTTCACAGCCAATTAGACAAATTATGGGATGTCTCACACGTACGTCTGCTCCCGCAAGAATAACTGTAGTGCGTTACTAAAAAGGATTAATACATGGCAAACACAGCGGATTATATTTGGTCTAACGGTGAGCTCATTCCTTGGCAAGATGCCACGGTTCACGTTCTGACTCACGCGATGCATTATGGTACCTCGGTGTTCGAAGGCATTCGTTGCTACGACACGCCGAACGGCCCTATCGTTTTCCGCCATCGTGAGCACATGCAGCGTCTGAAAGACAGTGCAAAAATCTACCGTTTCCCGATCCCATACAGCGTTGATGAGCTGATGGAAGCCTGTCGTGAAACCCTTCGTGCCAACAAACTGAACTCGGCTTACATTCGCCCATTAGGCTTTGTAGGCAATGTGGGTTTAGGGGTTTGCCCACCGCCAGAAACTGAAATGGATTTGATCATAGCGGCGTTCGGTTGGGGTTCATACCTCGGCGAAGAAGCGCTGGCAAATGGTGTAGATGCGATGATTTCAAGCTGGAACCGCGCAGCACCAAACACCATTCCAACAGCAGCTAAAGCGGGCGGTAACTACCTATCTAGCTTGCTCGTTGGTGGTGAAGCACGTCGCCATGGCTATGCTGAAGGTATCGCATTGAGTGTTGATGGCTACCTATCAGAAGGCGCAGGCGAGAACTTGTTTGTGGTACGAAATGGTGTGATTTCCACACCGCCAGCCACCAGCGCAATATTGCCAGGTATTACTCGCGATTCCATCATGATCCTTGCACGAGACATGGGTTATGAAGTGCGCGAAGAAAACATCGCACGTGAAGCGCTGTACCTTGCCGATGAAGTCTTCATGACAGGCACAGCCGCTGAAATCGTACCGGTTCGCAGCGTTGACCAAATCACCGTCGGTGAAGGTGCACGCGGCCCAATCACAGAAAAAGTGCAATCCGCATTCTTTGGCCTGTTCAACGGCCAAACACAAGACAAGTGGGGATGGCTCGATCCGGTCTCTCCGGAAGCCAAATAAGCAGTAAAAGAGGACAAGGAAATGCCTAAGTATCGTTCAGCCACCACCACTCACGGTCGTAACATGGCCGGCGCACGCGCCCTTTGGCGTGCCACTGGCGTGAAAGATGAAGATTTCGGAAAACCCATCATTGCCGTCGTGAACTCTTTTACCCAGTTCGTACCGGGACACGTTCACCTAAAAGACATGGGCCAACTTGTTGCACGCGAGATTGAAGAAGCAGGCGGTATCGCCAAAGAATTCAACACTATCGCCGTCGACGATGGGATCGCAATGGGTCACGGCGGCATGCTGTATAGCCTGCCATCACGTGAACTGATTGCTGATTCCGTGGAATACATGGTCAACGCACACTGTGCTGATGCCATGGTCTGTATTTCGAACTGTGACAAAATCACCCCAGGAATGCTGATGGCTGCCATGCGCATCAACATCCCTGTGATCTTTGTTTCAGGCGGTCCAATGGAAGCAGGTAAAACCAAGCTTTCTGATCAGATCTTAAAGCTAGATCTGGTGGATGCCATGATCCAAGGCGCCGATCCAAAAGTCTCAGACGAACAGAGCGAGCAGATCGAACGATCAGCGTGTCCAACCTGTGGTTCTTGTTCAGGTATGTTCACCGCCAACTCCATGAACTGTTTGACTGAAGCCTTGGGTCTTAGCCAACCCGGTAACGGCTCAATGCTAGCAACGCACGCTGATCGCGAACAATTGTTCCTAAAAGCAGGTCAGCGCATTGTTGATTTGACTAAGCGTTACTATGAACAAGACGATGCATCCGTGCTGCCTCGTAACATCGCGAGCCGTGCAGCGTTTGAAAACGCCACCGCGCTAGATATCGCCATGGGCGGTTCAAGCAACACGGTGCTTCACCTTATTGCTGCCGCGCAAGAAGGTGAGATTGATTTCGACATGGATGATATCGACCGCATGTCTCGTCGTGTTCCTCACCTTTGTAAAGTGGCGCCGTCTACTCAGCAATACCACATGGAAGATGTTCACCGTGCGGGTGGCGTTATCGCCATCTTGGGCGAATTGGCACGTGCCGATCTACTCAATACCGATGTACCGACCGTATTGGGCCAAACCATGGCTGACACCATTGCACAATACGACATCATGGTCACCGAAGATGAAGACGTAAAAACCTTCTTCCGTGCTGGCCCTGCGGGCATTCGCACCACTAAAGCCTTCTCACAAAGTTGTCGTTGGGACACCGTCGATGATGACCGCGTTAACGGTTGTATTCGTACTCGTGAAAATGCGTTTAGCCAAGAAGGCGGCCTTGCTGTCCTCAGTGGCAACCTCGCTGCAGACGGTTGTATTGTTAAAACCGCAGGCGTAGACGAAGAGAACCTCGTCTTCCGCGGCCCTGCCCATGTCTTCGAAGCACAAGAAGATGCGGTTAACGGCATTCTGTCAGGCGCAGTGAAAGCGGGCGAAGTAGTAGTCATTCGCTACGAAGGCCCCAAAGGCGGCCCTGGTATGCAAGAAATGCTCTACCCAACCACCTACCTGAAATCGATGGGTTTAGGCAAAGCGTGTGCGTTAATCACTGATGGTCGCTTCTCTGGCGGTACCAGTGGTTTGTCTATCGGTCACGTTTCACCAGAAGCGGCGAGCGGCGGCACGATCGGTTTAGTGAAGCAAGGCGACATCATTGCCATTGATATCCCTAACCGTTCGATTGTGCTGGAAGTGGATGACGCAGAACTGGCTGCCCGTCGCGCCGAAACAGATGCACGTGGCTGGAAACCTGTTTCACGTGAACGTGTTGTTTCCTTAGCGCTAAAAGCCTATGCAAGCCTTGCGACCAGTGCCGATAAAGGTGCTGTTCGAGATAAAAGCAAACTGGAGGGGTAATCATGACGCAGGCCCACCAACAGACTCTAAACGATGCACCGCTCAGTAATGCAGATTACCTGCGCGATATTCTCCGCGCTCCAGTGTATGAAGTGGCGATTGTGAGTCCTTTGCAGGACATGCCGCGAATTTCCCAACGATTGGGTAATACCATTCAACTGAAGCGTGAAGACCGCCAACCGGTGCATTCGTTCAAGTTGCGTGGCGCCTACAACATGATGGCGCAACTTACGGAAGACCAAAAAAAGGCCGGCGTTATTGCGGCCTCTGCGGGAAACCATGCTCAAGGCGTTGCTATGTCTGGCCAAAAGCTTGGGATCAACGCCACCATTGTCATGCCACGTACTACGCCAGATATTAAAGTCTCTGGGGTTCGTGGGTTTGGTGGCAATGTGGTGCTGCATGGTAATAATTTTGATGAAGCCAAAGCCAAAGCCATCGAACTTGCTGATGAGCATGGTTATACCTTTGTCGCGCCGTTTGACCACCCTTCCATCATTGCAGGCCAAGGCACCATTGGGTTGGAGTTACTTCAACAAAATGGCCATCTCGATTACATCTTTCTCCCTGTTGGCGGCGGTGGTATCGCTGCGGGCGTATCAGTCATCGTTAAACAACTGATGCCCCATATCACGGTGATTGGTGTTGAAGCGGAAGATTCAGCATGTTTGAAAGCGGCCATGGACGCCGGTGAGCCTGTCACCCTCGACAATGTGGGAACGTTTGCGGATGGTGTTGCGGTTAAGCGCATTGGTGATGAAACGTTTCGAGTGTGCCAGCAGCACCTCGACGCGATCATCACGGTATCCAGTGATGAAATCTGTGCGGCGATGAAAGACATCTTCGAAGATACTCGCGCTATCTCAGAGCCATCAGGTGCTTTATCGCTCGCTGGGCTAAAACGCTACGGAGAGCTGCACCAGCTTAAAGGGAAAAACATGGCGGCTATCCTGTCAGGAGCCAACTTGAATTTCCATACGCTACGCTACGTCTCTGAGCGAGCTGAACTTGGTGAGAAACGTGAAGGTTTACTGGCAGTGACTATCCCGGAGCGCACAGGAGCCTTCCTGGAGTTCTGCCAGATACTCGGTGGACGCGCCGTTACCGAGTTTAACTACCGTTACAGTGATGACGCGTTAGCAAACATTTTTGTTGGTGTTCGCTTAATGAACGGGCAACAAGAGTTGGACGGCATCATTGCCGATCTTCGACAAGGTGGCTATGACGTTGAAGACTTGTCAGACGACGAAATGGCAAAAGTTCACGTACGCTACATGATTGGCGGACGCCCAGCTAAAGCCATGAAAGAGCGTCTATACAGCTTTGAGTTTCCTGAGTACCCAGGAGCGCTTATTCGTTTCTTAGAAACGTTAGGCACACACTGGAACATCAGTATCTTTAACTATCGAAACCACGGCGCCGATTATGGCCGTGTATTGTGTGGATTCGAACTGGAAGAAAAAGACTTGCTGTCGTTTACGGCTCACTTGCGAGAGCTTGGCTATTCATGGAAAGACGAGACGGAAAACCCGTCCTATCGCTTTTTCCTTGCTAAGCAATAGTCCGAAGAAGCCGTTAGCAAAAAGCCCAGCATTCGCTGGGCTTTCTATTTTTAAGCATCGGTATCCGATGACTTCATGATCACCATGTACTCTGCCAACAACAAAGCCTGATCCATCACGAGATTACGCGCCGAAAGCGGGAGTTGA
This sequence comes from Enterovibrio calviensis DSM 14347, assembly GCF_000621165.1. Classification (GTDB taxonomy): domain Bacteria; phylum Pseudomonadota; class Gammaproteobacteria; order Enterobacterales; family Vibrionaceae; genus Enterovibrio; species Enterovibrio calviensis. Next base: position 30,353 of record NZ_JHZA01000022.1, read on the forward strand.
TTGAATAAAAATAACAAATTATTCAAGTCATCTCTGTGTGTAAACGCGATATCACTTCTCGTACTTTCGCCGTATAAAAACCAATTTAACGGACGACCAGTTACGTCGGCTATAGTAGCAAGTGAAGAGACTTTAGGTTCCGTCTTGCCTGACTCAATATCTAAATAAGTCTGCCGCGCAACATCAAGATGCTGCGCCATTTCCACTTGCGTGATCTCTCGATACTCTCGCGCTTCTCTGATGCGCTGTGCAACGTGAGATTTGACAATCAACATCGTATCTTGCCCCACAACTCTTCGTCACAGTGTCAGGTTTTAACCCTTTTCACCGTCACACTCTCTACTGCTAGATCCTGCATTATGCACAGCGCAGTCATGTTCACATGTAAAGCATTGTTGAATTGTGAATCTAGGCTGTTGTTGCCTAAGCCAAATGACAAGGCTTTAATGCAATACCTATTTTGGCAGGCAAGGCTGGGCGAAGCCTACCAAGTAAGTGAGTGCTTAACCTCTTTGAGCTGACTTGGAGTAATTAACCAAGAAAGATGCCATGTTAACGCTCTGGTTAAGAATCGCGGTACGCGCTTCGTGAGGCAATTTTGAAAAGTGCTCAAGAAGACGGTTAACGTCTTGCTTGTACTGCACATCATGCAGCTCAACGTCCGCGTCACCATACACAAACCAAACCAGTGGGCGTTCGGTAATCTCGGCGATTTCAGACAACATACGAACACGAGGTTCTGTTTTGCCTGTTTCAATGTCTAAATACGTTTGGCGCGCTACATCCAGTAGTTTTGCCATTTTCACCTGAGTGATCCCTTTCCACTCACGGGCTTCTTTGATGCGTTTTGCTACTTGTGATTTCGAGTCGATCATACTTCACTCCCTACGACTTACAGCTTTGGTTGTTGTTGTGCTGCTTTATCGACAATATGCACAATGTGCGCCAACTATTTAGACAAATAAAATAACCTTTTAAATCATATATTTATAGCCACTACGAATTATCATGCTTATCTTTCTAGGCGAGGTGTCTTGTTATAGATGCGAAATGATTTGCAAAATGCAAATATCGTGATGGGTTTCCAAGTTGCAAATAGCAACGGATGTAAAACAACATGCATAATGTGACAAAAAAGGAGCCGGAGCTCCTTTTTTGTCACAAACGTCGGTATAAAATCAGGTAACTACTCGACAGTCACTGCTTTTGCCAAATTACGAGGCTGGTCGACGTCTGTCCCTTTTATCAGGGCGACATGATATGACAGCAGCTGCATTGGCACCGTATAAAAAATAGGAGCGCATACTTCATCAACTGACGGCATAGGAATAATTGTCATGCCATCACTTTCTTGGAACCCAGCAGATTCATCAGCAAACACGTACAGCTGACCACCACGTGCACGCACTTCTTCGATGTTGGATTTAAGCTTCTCTAGCAGCTCATTATTCGGCGCAATGACAATGACGGGCATATCTGCGTCAATCAAGGCAAGAGGACCATGTTTAAGCTCGCCAGCGGCATAAGCTTCCGCGTGAATGTAAGAAATCTCTTTGAGCTTGAGAGACGCTTCCATGGCGATGGGATAAAACTCACCACGACCAAGAAATAGAGCGTGATGCTTATCTGCAAAATCTTCAGCGAGCGCCTCAATGTGCTTATCAAACGTCAGAGCCTGTTCGATATGTGCAGGCAGACGTTGCAATGCTTTTACAATCTCAGCTTCTTTATCAGCACTTACCGTGCCTTTTTGCTTACCCAATGCCGTTACCATCATCAGAAGAGATGTCAGCTGTGTCGTAAAGGCCTTGGTTGATGCCACGCCGATTTCAGTGCCTGCTCGCGTCATAATCGCAATGTCGGATTCGCGAACGAGCGATGAACCGGCCACGTTACATACTGTTATTGCAGCCATAAAACCGCGCTCTTTCGCTAGACGAAGTGCTGCAAGCGTATCTGCCGTCTCACCCGATTGCGACAGTGTAATCAGTACACTGTGTGGACGCGTCACAAAGTTGCGATAACGAAATTCAGAAGCAATCTCTACATCGCAGCTCACGCCAGCAATGGACTCAAACCAATAGCGCGCCACCATACCTGCGTTGTAAGACGTGCCACAAGCAATGATCTGAATATGTTCGGCTTTCTGAAGAATGTCTTTTGCACCATGCCCTAAGCTATCAACTAGCACAGAGTTCGCATCAATACGTCCCTCAAGGGTGCTGATAATCGCAGATGGCTGCTCAAACGTTTCTTTCTGCATGTAGTGACGATAGATGCCTTTATCAGCAGCATCGTGCTCTGCAGACGATTCATTGATGCTGCGTTCTACAGCGTTGCCTTCAACATCATAGATATCCACGTTACGGCGGGTAATTTCGGCAATATCGCCTTCTTCAAGGAAAAGGAAACGACGTGTCACGTTAAGGAGGGCGAGTTGGTCTGAGGCAAGGAAATTCTCACCAATCCCTAAACCAATAACCAATGGGCTACCAGAGCGAGCGGCAATCAATCTTTCTGAGTCACGCCTGTCCATCACCACGGTGCCGTAAGCGCCTTTCAACTGACTGACGGTGCGTTGAAATGCTTCAAGCAATGAGCCACCTTGCTCGAGCTCCCAATGAACGAGATGAGCGATGACTTCTGTATCAGTTTGCGAAGTAAATTCATAACCACGGCCTTGAAGCATTTCTCGAAGCGATTCGTGATTTTCAATAATGCCATTATGGACCACCGCAATGTTCTCACCTGACATATGTGGGTGGGCATTTTCTTCACTCGGTTCGCCATGTGTTGCCCAGCGGGTGTGTGCGATCCCTGTGCCACCAGCGAGCGGGTGATCGTCGAGCGCATCAGACAACATTTTTACTTTGCCTAGTCGGCGGAGGCGGTTGAGTTGATGATCGGCATCGATCACAGCTAAACCTGCGGAGTCATACCCGCGATATTCTAATCGGCGTAAACCTTCTAGAAGTATTTCCGCCACATCCCTTTGCGCCACCGCGCCAACAATTCCACACATAGCTTTCCCCGTATTCAATTAGGGGGCGCAGATCACCTCTGTGCCCATTTTCTCAATGGCGAGTTTGGTGGTGGAGTCTATGCTGCTGTCGGTAATAACCGTTGTAATAACGTCCCAAGGAAGTTCTAGGTTAGGGATTTTTCGACCGATTTTTTCGGATTCGATCAACACCACCACTTCTCTGGACACTTCTGACATGACGCGGCTGAGACCAACAATCTCGTTGAACGTCGTCGTGCCGCGATTCACATCAATGCCATCAGCACCAATAAACAACTGGTCAAAATCATAGGCACGTAATGCTTGCTCTGCGACTTGTCCCTGAAATGCCTCAGAATGGGGATCCCAGGTGCCGCCTGTCATCAAAAGCGTTGGTTCGTTTTCCAACTCCTTGATAGCTTGTGCCACATTCAAAGAGTTAGTCATTACCACCAATCCACGTTTTTGGTTTAACAACGGGATCAGTGCAGCGGTTGTTGAACCACTATCCACCACTATTCGATTATGGTCGCGGATCCGACTTGCCGCCATTTTTGCAATGGCTAGCTTTTGATCCGAAACTTTTATCGAGCTTTCCGAAACCATTTCATGAGGAATAGGGACTGCACCACCATAACGACGAAGCAATATTCCATTTTTCTCAAGCTCAGCAAGATCTTTGCGTATCGTGACTTCTGAGGTTTCAAACAGCGATGAGAGCTCATCAACACTCACTTTCCCCTGTTCGTTCAACTTAGCGACAATCATATGGCGACGTTGCTGAGTGTTACGTTTCGACATGTAACCACCAAACTTTCGTTTCGAAAGATAATATGCGTAATAGAATAAATTTCAAGGCTGAAATGCGAGACAAATCACCACTACAATGATCGGCTCCACAAAAAATATAATTATACCGAGAGATTACATAATGAAGGCAGGGATTTGGACGCAAAAAATAGGCAAAAAAAAGAGCAGGCTATTAGCCTGCTCTTTAATATGGTGCGGAAGGAGAGACTTGAACTCTCACACCTTGCGGCGCCAGAACCTAAATCTGGTGCGTCTACCAATTTCGCCACTTCCGCGTATTTCTTTTTGCCTATTCTTTCTCTAAAAGAATAGTAAATCTGGTGCGGAGGGAGGGACTTGAACCCTCACATCCGTTAGGACACTAGCACCTGAAGCTAGCGCGTCTACCAATTCCGCCACCACCGCATGTTTTGCTCAGACTCTGAGTTTAGCACTCTAGACACTTGGTAGTGTGTCAGTCTGTTTGAAAGTAATAAGTCTATCGACTCATTATTTTCAGAATAAATGGTGGCTACGACGGGATTCGAACCTGTGACCCCATCATTATGAGTGATGTGCTCTAACCAACTGAGCTACGTAGCCTTGCCAAAATATGGCTGGGATACCTGGATTCGAACCAGGGAATGGCGGCATCAAAAGCCGCTGCCTTACCGCTTGGCGATATCCCAACAGCGTCACGCTAAAAGCATGACCCTTTAATAAATGGTGCGGAAGGAGAGACTTGAACTCTCACACCTTGCGGCGCCAGAACCTAAATCTGGTGCGTCTACCAATTTCGCCACTTCCGCAAACCTAGTTTTACTCTCTCATCTTTTCCGATAAAGGAAAAAGATGGTGCGCGCGGGAGGATTCGAACCTCCGACCGCCTGGTTCGTAGCCAGGTACTCTATCCAGCTGAGCTACGCGCGCATTGGCTGGGATACCTGGATTCGAACCAGGGAATGGCGGCATCAAAAGCCGCTGCCTTACCGCTTGGCGATATCCCAACTGAGGCGCGTATAGTATTGCGGAATAGGAAAGGCGTCAACCCCCTATTTTTCGTTTGCCGATGTTTTGAACAACCAAACAAAAAAACACCGCAAATGCGGTGTTTTTCGGGTATTAACCGGGCTTATTTTTGCTTCGTTGGACGCTTCCAACCATCAATTGCTCGGGACTTGGCGCGTGTAATGACTAGCTGCCCTTCATCAACACTCGCGGTCACTGTTGTGCCAGCACCAATCGTTGCGCCTTTTTTAATGGTTACAGGGGCAACCAATTGGCTGTCAGAGCCCACAAACACATCATCTTCAATAACAGTCTTGAATTTGTTTGCGCCGTCATAGTTGCAAGTGATGGTGCCTGCGCCAATATTCACACGATCGCCAATATCTGCATCACCGAGGTATGTCAAGTGATTAGCTTTTGACCCTTTGCCTAGGCGTGTATTTTTCACTTCAACAAAGTTACCAACGTGAGAGTCGCCCACCAGTTCAGCGCCTGGACGTAAACGTGCAAACGGCCCAACGGTGCACTCTTCACCCACAGAGGCTCCCTCAATCACGCTGTAAGGTCGAACCACGGTATTATCATCAATTTCACAATCTTTGAGCACACAGCCAGCACCAATAACCACGTTGTCGCCCAAGGTTACAGTGCCTTCAATGACCACGTTTACATCGATTTCAACATCGGTGCCGCATTGAAGCTGACCACGAAGATCGAAACGCGCTGGGTCACGCAGCATCACGCCACTTTCCAATAATTTCTCGGCTTGCGCCGCTTGGAAAGCTCGCTCTAGACGAGCAAGCTGAATACGGTTATTGACGCCTTCTACTTCAATGGCACTTTCAGGGTGAACAGCTTCTACAGCGCGACCTTCGTCGTGAGCAATCGCTATCACGTCAGTAAGGTAGTATTCACCTTGTGCGTTCTCGTTCTTAAGCGCCGATAGCCAGCGACGTAAATCACGTCCTGTTGCGACCATCACGCCAGTGTTAATTTCCTTGATCAGCTTCTGCTCTTGAGAAGCATCTTTGTCTTCAACAATTGCAACCACGGGACCGTTACGACGAACAATTCGTCCGTAACCAGACGGATCGTCAAGCACCACAGTCAGAAGCGCTATGCCACCGTTAGGTTGGGCGTCTAGCAAGTTTTCAACGGTCTGCTCTGAAATCAGCGGGACATCCCCATAAAGAATAAGGATTTGTTCGTCATCTTTAAATTCTGATGCGGCTTGATTGACTGCATGCCCAGTACCCAGCTGCTCAGCCTGGAGCACCCAATTGACAGGCTCTTCTGCCAAAGCGGCTTTCATGTCATCACCACCATGCCCATAAACCAGATGCAAGTCTTGAGCACCAAGCGAGCAACACGTATCGATGACGTGTTTGACCATAGGCTTGCCTGCCAAAGTGTGCAGCACTTTAGGCAAATTAGAGTACATGCGGGTTCCTTTACCCGCGGCAAGAATCACAGCGCTGAAATTCATGAGAAGAGGTATCCTTATTGCTCAGTATCAACTTCAAGTTTAATTGTCGTGCATTGTAGCGATTTAGCGTAAGAGACGGGATTCAAATTACAAAAATAAGAAATATTTCCGTCACTATGTCTCAATAAACCAGCAACTTTGAGACATTTGTTCATAAAAAAGGCGACCAACTTGGTCGCCTTTTATTTTTGGCTTGTTTATCCGACCGGATATTAGCGTGCCTTTTTGGTCAGCTCGATCACTCGAAGCTGGGCAATCGCTTTGGCCAGATCACTGGCCGCCTGAGCAAAGTCCATATCACCGTGTTTATTGAGGATGCGATCCTCTGCACGGCGCTTCGCTTCTTCTGCCTTTGCTTGATCCAAATCGTCACCGCGAATCGCGGTGTCAGCCAACACAGTGACTGTGTTTGGCTGCACTTCCAACATACCACCAGAAAGGTAAATTACCTCTTCATGGCCATGTTGTTTAGTGATGCGGATCATGCCTGGCGTAATGGCGGTCAGCAGCGGGGTGTGGCTTGGGTAAATACCCAGCTCACCTTCGCTACCAGTTACCTGAATAGCTTCAGCTCGACCAGAAAACATTTGCTTTTCCGCGCTTACCACATCCAGATGGAAGGTCATCGCTGCCATATCGCCTCCTAACAACCGTTACAGGTTCTTCGCTTTTTCGAGGACTTCTTCGATAGCGCCACAGTACAGGAATGCCTGCTCGGGGATATCGTCATACTCGCCACTCATCATGCCTTTAAAGCCAGAGATGGTGTCTTTCAGCGAAACGTAAACACCTGGTTGACCAGTAAAGACTTCCGCTACATGGTAAGGCTGAGTCAAGAAACGCTCAATCTTACGCGCACGAGATACGGCCAGCTTATCGTCTTCTGACAGCTCATCCATACCTAGGATAGCAATGATGTCTTTCAGCTCTTTATAGCGCTGCAGTACAGACTGCACGCCACGGGCAACATCATAATGCTCTTGACCAACTACCAGTGGGTCCAACATACGAGATGTTGAATCCAGTGGATCGATTGCTGGATACATACCCATAGAGGCGATGTTACGTGAAAGAACAACGGTTGCATCCAAGTGTGCAAACGTGGTCGCAGGAGATGGGTCAGTCAAGTCATCCGCAGGAACGTATACGGCCTGAACAGATGTGATAGAACCACTCTTGGTTGACGTGATACGCTCTTGAAGAACACCCATCTCTTCCGCTAGCGTAGGCTGGTAGCCTACCGCAGAAGGCATACGACCTAGCAGTGCTGATACTTCAGTACCTGCCAAGGTGTAACGATAGATGTTATCAACGAACAGAAGTACGTCACGACCTTCGTCACGGAACTTCTCTGCCATAGTCAGGCCAGTCAACGCTACGCGCAGACGGTTACCTGGTGGCTCGTTCATCTGACCGTAAACCATGGCTACTTTTGATTCTGCTGGGTTCTCGATGTTTACAACACCGGCTTCCTGCATTTCAAAGTAGAAGTCGTTACCCTCACGAGTACGCTCACCTACGCCTGCAAACACTGATAAACCAGAGTGCTGAAGTGCGATGTTGTTGATAAGTTCCATCATGTTAACGGTCTTACCTACACCAGCACCACCGAACAGACCGATTTTACCGCCTTTGGCGAACGGACACATCAAATCGATAACTTTAACGCCGGTTTCCAGCAGTTCAGTCGCGTTTGATTGTTCTTCGTAGCTTGGCGCTTCACGGTGAATAGAGTAACGCTCTTCTTCACCAATCTCGCCACGCTCGTCGATTGAGTCACCTAGAACGTTCATGATACGACCTAGGGTTGCAGTACCTACTGGTACTTCAATTGGCTTGCCTGTGTTCTCTACTTCCAGTCCACGACGCAGACCATCTGACGAACCCATCGCGATGGTACGGACGATACCACCACCCAGCTGCTGCTGAACTTCCAGCACCAGACGCTCGCCTTCACGTTTCACGTCCAGGGCGTCATATACCTGAGGTACCGACTCCTGTGGAAACTCTACGTCGACTACCGCACCGATGATCTGAACGATCTTACCTGTAGCCATCGTTATTCCTCTAAAAATATTTCGTTGGCCCTTGCCTTACACCGCAGCTGCACCGGAGACAATCTCCGAGAGCTCTTGTGTAATTGCAGTCTGACGGGCTTTGTTATACACCAGTTGCAGATCATCAATGATGTCACCTGCATTATCTGTTGCAGCCTTCATCGCAACCATTCGCGCCGCTTGTTCGCACGCTAAGTTCTCAACCACACCTTGATAAACTTGAGATTCGACATAGCGAACCAACAAGGTATCTAGCAGCGGTTTTGGCTCGGGCTCATAGATATAATCCCAAGAGTGGCTGCGTTTCATTTCTTCGTCTTCTGACTTAGGCAAAGGCAGCAATTGATCGATCACTGGCTCTTGCGTCATGGTGTTTACAAACTTGTTGTACACCAGATACAAGCGATCCAGCTGGCCTTCATCATATTTCTTCAGCATAACGCCAACAGTACCAATCAAATCCTCAAGTGCTGGGTTATCACCTAGACCCGAAGTTTGAGCGGATACTTGCGCACCGTAGCTGCCAAAGAATGCTGAAGCTTTAGAACCAATCAGGGCAGTATCAACGTCTGCACCATTTTGAGTCCACTCCTGCATCCCATTGATGGCACGTTTGAACAAGTTAATGTTCAAGCCACCACACAGACCACGATCTGAAGATACGATGATGTAACCGACGCGCTTGGCTTCTCGCTCTTCCAGATATGGATGGCGATACTCTAATTTACCAAGGGCGACATGACCGATCACTTTGCGCATAGTAGTCGCGTATGGACGGGAGGCTTCCATAGCGTCTTGCGAACGACGCATTTTAGAAGCGGCAACCATTTCCATCGCTTTGGTGATCTTCTGTGTGCTTTTCACACTTCCGATCTTGTTACGAATTTCTTTTGCGCCGGCCATCGTTACTCTCCGTTGTTAGAAGGCCGCAAAGGCGGCCTTCTACGCATTACCAGGTTTGAGTTGCCTTGAAGTCTTCAACCAACTTAGTCAGTTGCGCTTCAATATCGCTGTTGTAATCACCCTTCTCATCGATCAGAGCAACCAGCTCGGCATACTGTGCCTTAGCATATGCAAGCAGAGCAGCTTCGAAATCAGCCAGCTTATCCAGAGCAACGTCTGTCAAATAGCCTTTTTCTGCTGCAAAAATCACCACGCCTTGTTCAAAAACAGACATTGGTGCGTATTGCTTCTGCTTCATCAACTCAGTCACTTTCTGGCCGTGATCAAGCTGTTTCTTCGTTGCTTCATCAAGGTCAGACGAGAATTGCGCGAATGCCGCCAATTCACGGTACTGTGCCAATGCCGTACGGATACCACCAGACAGTTTCTTAATGATCTTGGTCTGAGCAGAACCACCTACACGAGATACTGAAATACCTGGGTCAACCGCTGGACGAATACCAGAGTTGAACAGTTCAGACTGTAGGAAGATCTGACCATCAGTGATCGAGATAACGTTGGTTGGTACGAATGCAGATACGTCACCCGCTTGGGTTTCAATGATAGGTAGCGCGGTCAAAGAACCGGTTTTACCTTTCACTTCACCGTTGGTGAACTTTTCAACGTAGTCAGCATTTACACGTGCTGCACGCTCAAGCAAACGTGAGTGGAGATAGAAAACATCACCTGGGAATGCTTCACGGCCTGGTGGACGACGTAGCAATAGAGAAATCTGACGGTAAGCAACAGCTTGCTTAGACAGATCATCATATACGATCAGCGCATCTTCACCGCGGTCACGGAAGTATTCACCCATCGCACAACCTGCATAAGGAGCAAGGTATTGCAGTGCAGCAGCTTCAGACGCTGACGCAACAACAACGACGGTGTTTTTCAGTGCATCGTGCTCTTCCAGTTTGCGAACCACGTTAGCAATGGTTGACGCTTTCTGGCCGATAGCCACATAGATAGAGAAGATACCCGAGTTTTTCTGGTTGATGATCGCATCGATTGCCATTGCAGTTTTACCTGTCTGGCGGTCACCGATAACCAGCTCACGCTGACCACGGCCGATTGGGATCATAGCATCGACTGCTTTATAACCAGTTTGTACCGGTTGATCGACCGATTGACGAGCGATTACACCCGGTGCAATCACTTCTACAGGAGAAGTCAATTTCGCGTCGATTGGACCTTTACCATCAATAGGCTCGCCGAGAGTGTTCACGACACGGCCTAACAGTTCAGGACCTACTGGCACTTCAAGAATGCGGCCAGTACCGGTCACTTTCATGCCTTCCTGAAGGTCGGCATAAGGACCCATGACAACCGCACCTACAGAATCACGCTCAAGGTTAAGCGCGAGTGCAAAACGGTTGCCAGGTAGTTCAATCATTTCCCCTTGCATAGCATCTGCAAGGCCATGGATGCGAATGATACCGTCACTGACTGACACGATGGTACCTTCGTTGCGTGCTTCACTTACAACGTTGAATTTTTCAATACGTTGTTTGATCAGATCGCTAATTTCCGTGGAATTAAGTTGCATGCTCCAATTCCCCAAATCAAGACTGCAATGCATCGCTCAGACGGCGGATACGACCGCTTACTGAGTTATCGATGACCAAGTCTCCAGCTCGAATCACAACCCCGGCAACCAGGGTCTCGTCTACACTACAGTTCAGCTTCACTTTGCGCTCAAGGCGGGCTTCAAGTTTACCGGCGATAGTATCCAGTTGCGCTTGATCAAGCGCGACAGCAGAAAAGACATCAACATCTACCTGCTTCTCATATTCTTGGCGAAGAGCCAAAAACTGGGTACATACTTCTGGTAACGCTTTGAGGCGACCATTCTCAGCCATTACCTTAATCAGGTTTTGGCCAAGTTCATTGAGCTGTTCGCCACACACAGAGACAAATATCTCAGTCAACTTCTCAGCTGAATGCATACCACCGATGTAATCAACGATGGTTTCATTGCGGGCAACTTCTGCAGCAAATGTCAGCATCTCAGACCATTGGTCCAATTCGCCTTTCTCTACTGCTAAATCGAAGGCTGCTTTAGCGTAGGGGCGTGCGATAGTTGTCAATTCAGACATTGCGGCCCCTCCTTCTTAAAGTTCTGCAGTGATTTTATCGAGAATATCTCTATGAGCAGACTCATCAATAGAGCGCTCCAGGATCTTCTCGGCACCGATCACGGCCAGAGTTGCAACTTGTTTACGCAGTTCATCACGGGCACGGTTACGTTCAGCTTCGAGTTCAGCCTGTCCTTGGTTAAGGATATTTGCGCGTTCAGCAGTAGCTTCTTCGCGGGCTTGGTCGATAATTTGTGCTTTACGCTTGTTTGCCTGTTCGATGATCTCAGTTGCAGAGCGCTTTGCTTCTTTCAATTGATCGGAAGCATTCGCCTGGGCCAAGTTCAGGTCTTTTGCAGCACGTTCAGCGGCTGCTAGACCGTCAGCAATTTTCTTCTGACGCTCTTCAATCGCTTGCATGATTGGTGGCCATACATATTTCATGCAGAACACAACAAACATAAAAAACGCGATTGCCTGACCAAACAGAGTTGCGTTTATATTCACAACAGCGACTCCTCACTAGTTAGCTATACAGGATCCGTTCAGCTAAATTAGCCAGCCAGTTGACCTACAAATGGGTTTGCGAAAGTGAACAGCAAAGCAATTACGATACCGATCATAGGTACAGCATCAAGCAGACCAGCGATGATGAACATCTTAACTTGCAGCATTGGTGCCATTTCTGGTTGACGCGCAGCACCCTCAAGGAATTTACCACCAAGCAGTGCGAAGCCAATCGCAGTACCTAGGGAAGCAAGACCTACAATGATGCCAACGGCAATTGCAGAAAAGCTCAATAAAGTTTCCATCACTATCTCCAGTTTCTTGTTGTCGGCTTATATGCCGGAAGGTCGAACAAAGTTGCTTACTAAAACGTATTAATGTGATTCTTCATGTGCCTGAGACAGGTACACGATAGTCAACATCATAAAGACGAACGCTTGGATGGTAATAACCAAAATGTGGAAGATTGCCCACGGTAATGAACCCAACCATTGCGCCCACCACGGCAGAAGCGCCGCAATAAGGATAAATACCACCTCACCTGCAAACATGTTACCGAACAAACGCATACCCAGTGAAATTGGTTTCGCTAGCAGCGATACCACTTCAAGAAGCAGGTTGAATGGAATCATAATTGGGTGATTGAACGGGTGAAGTGCCAGTTCTTTCGCGAAGCCGCCCAAGCCTTTGATCTTGATGCTGTAATAAATCATCAAGAAGAAAACGCCTAGCGCCATTGCCAAGGTGATGTTTACATCAGCCGTAGGTACTACCTTCATGTAAGGAATACCGAGCTGTTCCGCTGGATAAGGAATAAAATCGATAGGAACAAGGTCCATCGTATTCATCAAGAATATCCAAACGAAAATGGTGAGAGCCAGAGGTGCAATCAGTGGATTCTTTCCATGGAAGGTTTCGCGAACGTTCTCATCAACGAACTCTACCAACATTTCCACAAAACACTGAAGCTTGCCTGGTACTCCGGTTGTTGCTTTCTTTGCTACTGAGCGGAACAGCCACAAAAAGCCTGCACCGATCAAAACAGAGAAAAACAGGCTATCAATGTGCACCGCCCAAAAACTACCTTCTTCCACTAAGCCTAATTTGTCCGTAGACAAGTTAGTTAAGTGGTGAGAGATATAACTTGACGGTGTAAGCGCTTCACCTGACGCAGCCATAACTCATCCTATTTGTTGTTGTTAATGAATAAAACTGGCGCAAGGATATTAATTCCAAGTACCAGCAAATAGGTCAGTTTGAGGGGAACAAGTTCCACCTCGGCATACAGGTAAACAACGGAAAATAAAACGACGGTCAGTAGAATTTTGAGGACTTCACCGCTGTAGAATGATGCTACAACAAGCTTGGCCGCTCTTGCTCCACTAAATAGGAATGCACACAATGCAAAGGCTGCGTTGGCTACCACAAAGATGCCACCGCCTATGAGTGCGGAAATTCCCCAGTCGACATTGATGGTGGTCACCATCAAGATTGCCGTTGCTAACACGACGCACACCTGTAACAGCAGCAACCTTTTCGCAAGCTTGCGACCTGGTCGCGTGAGCGTCGATACCATGTATTCGTTCCTCGATTCCTTTCCTCTTAGCACCTTCGTCGTGCTGGGAAAACTGCGAAAATTATACGGGTCACCCTTTTGAATGCAATCTCATGACAGCAAAAAGAGAGGCTAAATTTTACAACAGGGTAACCTGATCACAGTAAGCAAAAATATGTAACAAAAACCCAACGCGTTGCGTCACAATTTCTCTTCGAGAATTGCAAGGATTTGCATAAGTTTTTCGTTTTGATCAAAGTTGATAACGAGTTTACCGCTACCACTTTTTCCTTGAGACAAAGAAACCTTGGTTCCAAGCTTATTTGACAGCCTATCTTGCAATGCAATGAAATCGTCAGATAACGGCTCGGACGTCTTTTCTATCTCAGGTGTTAGCAATTTCTTCACTAGCGCTTCAGTTTGTCTCACTGTGAGTTTCTTATTCACAGACACAAGCGCAGCTTCAATTTGCGCCTCACCTTCTAGCGACAGTAATGCGCGAGCATGCCCCATTTCAATCTGACGGCCTGCCAGCAGCTTTTTCACACCGACTTCCAATCCATTCAATCTCAATAGATTACTGATCGTGGTGCGAGACTTACCGAGCGCCTCAGCCAATTGCTGATGCGTTAACGTAAAATCTTGAATGAGTCGATTAAGCGCCTCAGCTTCTTCCATCGCATTGAGATCTTCACGTTGAATGTTCTCAATCAAGGCAATGGCGCTGGCCGCTTTGTCGTTAAGTTCACGAACCAAACAAGGGACATGGGTAAGTCCAGCGAGTTTAGCCGCACGAAAACGACGCTCTCCAGCAATAATTTCATATTGGTGATTGTCGAGTTGACGAACAACCAATGGCTGAATAATACCTTGCGCTTTAATGGATTCCGCTAATTCATCAAGAGCCTCAGGCGCCATGTCTTGGCGAGGCTGATAGACACCAGGACGCAACACACTCAGTGATAAGTGCTGTAATTCACTGTTATTAACAGCTTCACGGGTATCGACATTGAGATCAACACGCGCCTGCGCTTTTGCACTGGTCGCAAGAAGAGCATCGAGCCCCTTGCCCAATCCACGTTTCGTCGCGTTCATTAAATTTCCTTAAGACGCATTGGCAATATCAGCAGCTTGCTTGGCTTGCTCTTCACGGCGCAACATTTCACCCGCCAACGCCAAATACGATTTTGCGCCACTGGAGTACTTGTCGTAATACATGGCAGGCTTGCCATGGCTTGGCGCTTCAGCAAGACGAACATTGCGTGGGATAACTGTGCGGTACACCTTATCACCAAAATGTTTCTTAATCTGATCAGATACTTCGGTGGCCAATCGATTACGAGGATCGTACATGGTTCGAAGTAATCCTTCTACATGCAAATCCGCGTTAACAACACTGGCAAGCTTACTAATGGTATCCATCAGTGCGGTCAGCCCCTCAAGTGCAAAATACTCACACTGCATTGGAACCAGAACCGAGTTTGCGGCTGTCATGGCGTTGATTGTAAGAAGGTTAAGAGAAGGGGGACAATCAATGAAGATGAAATCATAGTTTTCACGAACGTCAGCTAACGCATTTCGTAACCTGACTTCACGAGCAAACACTTCCATGAGTTTAATTTCAGCAGCAGTAACATCACCATTGGCGGCGATCAGGTGGTATCCACCCGTCGTTTCCGTTACTACGACATCATTAAACGGGGTTTCTTCCACCAATAACTCATAAGCAGTGGCGTGAACATCATATTTGTCCACCCCACTGGCCATGGTGGCATTACCTTGTGGATCAAGGTCTATAACAAGCACCTTACGCTGTGTCGCCGCTAACGACGCAGCCAAATTAATACAGGTCGTTGTTTTACCAACGCCCCCTTTTTGGTTTGCTATTGCTATGACTTTTCCCACAAGTAGACCTCGTCGAGTAATCCTATCTAGCCAAGATTACTAGATGACGTTGTCCTTCCAATCCGGGAACAGTCAAAGGTTTGATACCGGTCACAGAACAATCTGAAGGAAGCTCATCAATCTCGACTTGATCAACTTGCCCTTTGAGTGCAAGGAAGTGTCCGTGCGCCGCTGGTAAGTGATGACACCAGTTCACCATATCACTCATAGAGGCAAATGCGCGGCTTAATACACCGTCAAAACCAACCTCTGGTTGAAAGTCTTCAACACGACTTTGTACCGCTGTCACGTTGTTAATTTTAAGCTCATGAACAACCTGACGGATGAAACGAATACGCTTGCCCAAACTATCAAGTAAGGTAAATGATTTCTCTGGATTAATGATCGCTAAAGGAATACCAGGCAAACCTGGGCCAGTGCCAACATCGATGAAGGTGGATCCTTCTAGGTGTTGGCTCACTACAATGCTATCCATAATATGCTTAATGATCATTTCGTTAGGATCGCGCACTGAGGTCAAATTGTAGGCTTTATTCCATTTGTGGAGCATTTCAACATAGCCAATCAACTGGTCTTGTTGGTGAGCAGGGATATCCATCCCTGCTTGTTCAATGAGTTTCGAAAGTTGTTGTTTCACAGAAAATCAGGCTCCCTTCTTGAGCATGCCTTGTTTTTTCAGGTGGACCAGCAAGATAGAAATTGCCGCCGGTGTAATACCTGAAATACGTGACGCCTTGCCGACTGTTTCAGGACGAGCGTCCTGCAGTTTCGCGACCACTTCGTTAGACAACCCTTTGATTTGTTTATAATCTAATTCAATAGGGAGAGAGGTGTTCTCATGACGAACAGACTTTTCAATCTCGTCTTTTTGACGATTGATATAGCCTTCGTACTTAATTTGCGTTTCCACTTGCTCACGCGCTTGCTGGTCATCATGTGCTGGACCAAATACTGGGTTTAACACCAGTTGGTCATACGTCACTTCCGGACGACGCAAGAGCTCTTCGCCATTCGCTTCACGAGCCAACGGCGCTTTAAGAATCTGGTTAAGGGCTTGCGCATGCTCAGACGTTGGATGGATCCACGTACCACGAAGACGTTGAGCTTCCTGTTCCATGTTTTCCAATTTCTGATTGAAACGCGCCCAACGCTCATCATCGACCAAGCCAAGTTGACGGCCAGTTTCGGTTAAGCGCAGGTCAGCGTTGTCTTCACGCAATAGCAGGCGATATTCCGCACGAGAAGTGAACATGCGGTAAGGTTCTTTGGTTCCCATGGTCGACAAATCGTCAATCAATACACCCATGTACGCCTGATCACGGCGTGGGCACCAACCTTCCTTGTCCTGAGCAAACAACGCGGCATTGGCACCAGCAAGCAAGCCTTGCGCTGCCGCTTCTTCATAGCCTGTAGTGCCATTAATTTGGCCAGCAAAGAACAAGCCTTTGATAAATTTGGTTTCGAACGTTTGTTTGAGATCGCGTGGATCGAAGAAATCGTACTCGATCGCATAACCTGGACGGATCACACGCGCGTTTTCAAATCCCTTGATCGAATGGATGATCCCCATTTGCACATCAAAAGGCAGGCTGGTGGAGATCCCATTAGGGTATAACTCGTGTGTAGTTAAACCTTCAGGCTCTACAAAGATCTGATGTTTATCTTTGTCCGCAAAGCGCATTACCTTGTCTTCAATCGACGGGCAATAACGTGGGCCTATCCCTTCAATGACACCTGAATACATAGGGCTGCGATCCAAGTTATTACGAATCACATCATGCGTTTTTTCATTGGTGTAGGTGATATAGCAAGGCACCTGACGCGGATGATCAGCCGCATTTCCCATATAGGAAAATACAGGTCTAGGTGTATCGCCATGCTGTGTTTCCATCACACTAAAATCGACAGTACGCGCGTCGATACGAGGCGGAGTACCTGTTTTTAAGCGATCAACACGGAAAGGCAATTCACGGAGACGATCCGCCAACGCGATAGACGGTGGATCGCCCGCTCTGCCGCCGGAGTAATTCTCTAAACCAATATGGATTTTTCCGCCAAGGAAGGTTCCTACGGTCAGAACCACTGATTTTGCACGAAACTTAAGGCCCATTTCTGTGACAACACCGGTGACTTGATCTTGATCCACGATCAAATCAATCACAGCTTGTTGAAATAACATCAGATTGGGTTGGTTTTCCAAGGTCTCACGCACTGCAGCCTTGTACAAAGCACGGTCAGCCTGAGCACGTGTTGCACGAACCGCTGGGCCCTTGGATGCATTGAGTGTTCTAAATTGGATCCCACCTTTGTCGATTGCACGTGCCATTAGGCCACCAAGTGCGTCGACTTCTTTCACCAGATGTCCTTTTCCGATCCCGCCAATGGCTGGGTTGCATGACATTTGCCCCAATGTATCGATGTTATGCGTCAGCAGAAGGGTTTGTTGACCCATACGTGCAGCAGCCAATGCGGCTTCCGTACCTGCATGACCACCACCAACAACGATGACATCAAAGTTATCCTGGTAAAACATGGTGTGACCTCAAAAAGGAATGGTTGATTGGGGTATTTCAAAAAAGAGGATCATTCTACCGCTTTTCAAGAAAAGTGAGAACCAAAAGTGTGATCTTTGATCGAGTGGGAAGCTCTTAAATATATATAAAGATCTTTATATAGATCTTTGTATTGATCATTATTAAGGAAGCCGATCTCTGTGGATAACTGATAAATGATCAACATGATCATTCAGTTAAGGAGGATCGTTAACTGTGCGTGAGCTTGGATCAAGCGCTGTACTAGCTGGGATCAAAATGGCTAGTTATTCACAGGGGGGAGAGGGGAGGAAAGTTATTATTGGGATAACTATAGGTTGATCACCGTTTAGATCTATAGTTATCCACAAAGCGAATGTCACAAAATGGAATAAAATTTACTCTTCTCGCAGATGATTTTATTCACAGATCTGGTTTTTGTTCTGGGATAACCATGTTTCAGCGGGTTCTTCAGGCAGTGGATGGGAGAGAATATCGATTTCCAGTCGCTCAATAATTCGTTCAGCACCGAGCTCTTTTAGTTGTGAATCAGCATTTCGTCCCGCACCACAGAAAGTGTCATAACTAGAGTCCCCAATTCCAATAACAGCATATTTTAATCCAGAGAGATCGGGCTTTTGGAGGTTTAAGGCATCCATCAAACTTTGTAGGTTATCAGGGTAGTCCCCAGCGCCATGTGTAGAGGTGATTAGTAACAGGCGCTTACATCCAGTTACATCGGAAAGTTCAGCTTCATTAATGACCTTGACGGTGACGCCCTGTTGTTCAAGCAAATCGGCTAAATGATCGCCCACATATTCGGTGCCACCGAGCGTACTTCCTGTGATCAGGGTAATTTCACTCATATACAATTCTCAAAACCAGTGTAGATACGGGCTCTTAGTATTGAAGTGAGCGGTTAGGCAAGTCAAGTTAGCTTGGTTGACAGAACTCGTCTCTATAGAGGGTATGGTTGCCTTGAGGGGATAGCGTTTGTATTTTGTTTTTACCACGCTTCTTAGCATGACTAACCGCGACCAGAGCGGTATCTATCAATTGATAGCCTGCTAAACAACTTTCATTTGACGTAGAAACACCAAAACTTGCTGTGCGCTTTATCGCCGTATTGTCGAGCAGAACGACGCTGCGGCTTATCGCAGTTTTAAGTTGTTCTGCAGTATGCAGAGCTTCATTAGCGGTCGTATTTCGCAGCAGTACTACAAAAGTATCTGCGTGCATTCTTCCCAATATCGCTGTTTTAGGCAGGTTTTCTTGTAGCAGTGTCGCGATATGGATCAGTACCTGATCCCCAGTGGTTCTCCCATGCATCTCATTGATTTGGCGAAAACCATCGACATTTAGAGCGATGACTGACAGCGCATTTTTTTTTCTTTGTACGCGAAAAAATGCATCATCTGCCTGTTTATAAAGGTTTTGGCTATTGGCGGTTTCAGTAAGGAGATCCTCATGAACCAGTTTGCGAGAAGATTCATCAATTTTATGCAAATCAATAAGATAGAAATCAGTTAGTGCCACTGAAGCCATGACGAGTACCAAAATGACACACAGGTAGGCAGCACGTGCATCTGCATCAGTCATCGATAGGATAGGATCGGTTGAAGGCACGGTTTTGGCTAAGAACAGTAAAATAATGGCGATTAGCGATAAACCGTAACGTGGAAGCCGGTCGCTCGGATCGAACACCAAAACAACGGCAGTTGGTACCACCAGCAATAACAGCTCTGTTTCAAAGTTGTCCGAAAGAACAAAAAGAGGAAGCGTAAATTGCTGAAGGAAAAAGACAATGAATACCCAATACTTGGCGAGTCTTAGCATTCCCTCACGCGTGAGCACAAAGGTAATGAAGTAGAGAAAAGCATATAAGCCATTGAGTAAGGCCGATATTTCATTACCAAATGCAAAAGCAAACAGGGCAGAAAACAGCAGTGTACCACCCGCACACAAACCCGCTAATAGGTTAACCATGCGCAAGTGATGGACTTGAAGTTTATCGCAACGTGCTATCCCCAGATTGAGGATAGGGTTTAAGGTATTGATCATCTAGTGGCTTGATTAAAGGATGGCTAGCCATAAGTGTAGCAAATGAAAAATGAAGCGTGATGGCATAAAAAAAGCTGCCGATTGGCAGCTTTAGGGACTTTATTTTCCGATACAAAATGAGCTAAATATCCGCCCTAATAGGTCGTCTGAGCTAAATTCGCCAGTGATCTCACTGAGGTATTGCTGCGCGATACGCAACTCTTCCGCGAGAATTTCACCCGCCATATAGCCTTCGAGTTGGTCTTTTCCGATGTCAAGATGGCGCGACGCAGCATCAAGAGCTTCTAAGTGACGACGACGGGCCATAAAGCCACCCTCTGTTGCGCCAGAGAAGCCCATACAAGCTTTTAGATGTTCACGAAGTGCATCTACGCCAGCACCTGATTTAGCACTGAGACGAATTAACGTAGGCTGACTTGCGTGACAAATTCCCAGCGATTCTTCGGTGACGTCAGCTTTATTGCGTATCACCGTCATTCCCATATTCGGCGGCAGTCGGTCAATAAATTCAGGCCAAATTTCTTCTGGTGATGTGGCATCTGTGGTCGTGCCATCTACCATGAACAACACGCGATCAGCTTGGGCTATTTCATCCCACGCGCGCTCAATACCAATGCGTTCTACTTCGTCAGACGCGTCGCGAAGGCCGGCAGTATCGATGATATGTAGCGGCATGCCGTCGATATGTATATGTTCACGAAGCACATCACGGGTCGTACCCGCAATGTCGGTGACAATCGCGCTTTCTTTGCCTGAAAGCGCATTCAACAGGCTAGATTTGCCCGCATTTGGGCGGCCTGCAATGACGACTTTCATCCCTTCACGAATAATAGCGCCCTGATTGGCTTCTTTGCGGACGCCACTGAGTGTATTAATGATGCCATCCAGATCGTTGGCGACCTTTCCGTCAGAAAGAAAATCAATTTCTTCATCAGGGAAGTCAATGGCTGCTTCAACATAGATGCGCAGGTGGATGAGTGCTTCCACCAAAGAATTTACTTTGGTGGAGAAAGCACCTTGTAAGCTTTGAAGCGCACTTTTTGCAGCCTGTTCTGAACTGGCATCGATTAAATCCGCAATGGCCTCAGCTTGCGCAAGGTCGAGTTTGTCATTCAAAAAGGCACGTTCTGAGAATTCGCCAGGGCGTGCGGTGCGAACGCCTTCAATCTCGACGATACGCTTGATCAACATGTCCATGATGACTGGGCCACCATGGCCTTGAAGTTCTAGCACATCCTCGCCAGTAAAAGAGTTTGGCGATTGAAAGTAGAGTGCAATGCCCTGATCCAGCGCGTTGCCTTCGACATCTTTAAATGGAAGGTATTCGGCGCGACGAACAGGAAGCTCACGTCCAGTGACAGCAATGGCCACTTCTTTTGCTTTAGGTCCGGATACGCGAATGATACCTACGCCGCCGCGTCCTGGTGGGGTTGCCTGCGCAACAATAGTGTCTGAATGAGTCATGAAGCTAAACCTGCTGCGGAAAATGTTGCTTAGTGTATACCAATTATACGAATTGGCAGTGTCGCATGCATAAAGAAGAAAGGCGGCCATTGGCCGCCTTAGTCACTGTTAGAGCGATTACTTGCGGGTATGGAGACCTTTTTTCTCCAATGCGCGGTAAATCAGCGTCTGTTGAATCAGTGTCACGATGTTCGATACCAACCAGTACAGTACCAGACCTGCTGGGAACCACAGGAAGAACACGGTAAACATCACAGGCATGAAGTTCATGATCTTCTGCTGCATTGGGTCGGTGACAGTGCTCGGGCTCATCTTCTGGATAAGGAACATAGATGCACCCATCAGAAGTGGCAGCACGTAGTATGGATCCGGCGCTGACAAATCTTGAATCCAAAGCATGAACGGCGCATGGCGCAGCTCAACCGATTCCATCAATGCCCAGTAAAGTGCAATGAAGATTGGCATTTGAAGGATAAGAGGAAGACAGCCACCCAGCGGGTTCACTTTCTCTTTCTTATATAGCTCCATCATTTCTTGGCTCATGCGCTGGCGGTCATCACCAATGCGTTCACGCATTTCAGCCAGCTTTGGCTGCAGCATGCGCATTTTCGCCATCGAGGTGTACTGCGCTTTAGTTAGCGGGTACATCACACCACGAACGATGAAGGTAAGGATGATGATTGCCACACCCCAGTTGCCAACGAAGCCATGGATGGTAGCCAGTAGCCAGTGCAGTGGGCTTGCAATAAACCATAACCAACCGTAGTCCACGGTCAGATTTAGGTTAAGTGCGGTTGCTTCCATTTGGTCTTGAAGTTTCGGACCGACCCACAACGTTGCATCCATGGTGGCAGAGGTGCCAGCCGCAACAGTCATGGTTGGGTAACGAACACCAATGAAGCCTTGGCCATTGCTAGTGCGCGTGTACAGATTCGCTTCGCCTTCAGCGTGTGGGATCCACGCAGCAACAAAGTAGTGCTGCATCATGGCTGCCCAGCCGTCTTTTGCGATAGTCAGGTTAAGGTTCTTATCCTGCATATCATCGAAGCTGTATTTTTTGTATTTGGTGTCATCAGCAGAATACGCGCCACCTGTGTATGTCGGCATCGTTAGGCTGCCACCGTCATCCATCAAGTTTTGTTTTAGCTGTGCATACATTTGAACCGTGGCTGCTTTTCCGCTTTGGTTGTCGACGGTGTAGTCAACATCAACGGCATAGTCACCACGTTTTAAGATGAATGTCTTGGTGTAAGTAATGCCATCTTTCACTAGCGTCATCGGTACACGAAGTTCTTCTTGACCGTCAGCCAGAGAAAACTCAGAACCGTTTACCGAAAACTCTGCGCGGCCATCAACTGTGTCGACGCCATCAGGGCCAATCAAACCACTTTGTGCAACGAAAACATGATTTGGTTGATTTTTCAGTATAACGAACTTGTTTTCCGAGTCGAATTCCGCGTCGTACTTGTTCAATTCGGCATGAACAACGTCACCGCCTTGTGTATCAACGGTCAGAGTCAGCACGTCACTGTGGATAGTGATCAGCTTATTAGAGACGGAATCCTGCGTCAGAGGCTGAGACGCATCTGATCCGGCAGGTACATCACCACTGTGTTGTGCTTGCTGTGTTACGCCTTGACCCTGTGGTTGAGGGTTGGTTGCTTCATTCCAGTTGAGGTACAACATGAATGAAACAAACGTAAGGGCAATCAACAGAATATTACGTTGAGAATCCATTGCTAATTGTCTCGATTATTAGGATGACGCGGGGGCACAGGATCGTACCCACCATGATTAAGAGGATGGCATTTTAATAAACGTTTGCTCGCTAACCAACACCCTTTTGCAACACCGTGATGGGTGACCGCTTCTATGGCATATTGGGAGCATGTCGGTGTGAACCGACAGCGAGGCCCTAGCAGAGGGCTAATGAGGAGTTGGTACCCGCGAAATAGCCCTACGACTATTTTTTTCGCGGTGGTTGAGATAAACGTTGCCATAACTTATCGAGCAGCACTCTCAGTTCTTCGTTACTGAGCTCGTTAGCACTTTTCTTTGCGATCACAACAAAATCCTTCGCTGGCAGCGAGTGCTGACGCAGACGAAAACTTTCACGAACGAGTCGCTTAAAGCGATTACGGTCGACAGCAAGTTTGATTTGTTTTTTTGGCACAGCCTGACCTAAACGTGGACAGTCAAGAGTGTTTTTGCGGGCAAGTATAGTTAAGTGTGGAGAGCCAGCGCGATGAGGTTGCTGGAAGACAGAGTTGAAATGTTCGGGAGTTAACAGACGTAACTCCCGAGAAAAAGCTAGCTTATTCACAAATCACTTAGGATTATTTTGAAAGCTTGCTACGGCCTTTCGCACGGCGAGCGGCGATAACCTTACGACCGTTCTTAGTTGCCATGCGCGCACGGAAACCGTGAGTGCGCTTACGCTTTAGAACTGAAGGTTGAAAAGTGCGTTTCATGGTTTCTACCTTAAATTACTGATCAGTTTTTAGGTTTGTTAACCCGACGTGGGACTAAAGTCCGACGCCTCTCAACAAAGAGGGCGGATTGTAATCATTGACTGACTTATAGTCAATGTTAAAACCACGAATGGTTTTATACCTCCCTCAGGGCGCGCAATTATACGTGGTCAAATGCCAATCGCAAGGATCCTTTACCGATCTTATCCACTTTATTATGTGCGTTAGCTGTGTGCTTTATAAGGGTAGTAGGGGGATAACGCATGCATAACTTATTTTTTATGATCAAAATGAGCAGTGATCAAGCCGCTATACACTTGGGTTTGATGCCAAAGACCAAGGATCGGATCATCACAAATTTATATTATTTTCGATTAATTCTGTGAGTAAGTAGGGGAGATACTGTGCTGATCGGCCAGTTAAATGTGCGATCTGTGTGTATAACTTCGATCTTATTCACTGCAAAAGAGATCTTCACGCTAGCGATCCTTGTCGTAGAAGTATAAAATTGCTTCCCTTTTCTTTATCAAGTGTGGAGTCAGACGTGTCATCTTCGCTTTGGTTGCAGTGCCTTCAGCGCCTTCAGGAAGATCTTCCTGCAACAGAATTCAGCATGTGGGTTCGACCGCTTCAGGCGGAGTTAAATGACAATACTTTGACTTTGTTCGCGCCTAACCGTTTCGTTTTGGATTGGGTTCGCGATAAATACCTGAATAGTATTAATCAGTTATTGAACGAATTTTGTGGTAATGATTTGCCGATGTTGCGCTTTGAAGTAGGCAGTAAACCTGTTGCTGCTGTTGCGCCGCCAAGTCAACCCGTTGCTCCCGCGCCTGCAGCTCCAGTGGCAAAGCCGAGTGTGGGTCGTACTTGGGAACCTGCACCATCACCTGTTCAATCTGATGTTAATCACAGATCAAATGTTAACCCTAAGCATAAGTTCACGAACTTTGTAGAGGGTAAATCGAACCAACTCGCGCTCGCCGCTGCTCGTCAAGTGGCAGATAATCCTGGCGCTGCGTACAACCCGCTATTTCTTTATGGTGGTACTGGTCTCGGTAAAACACACTTGCTTCATGCCGTGGGCAATGCCATTAGCGATCGTAAAGTCGATGCGCGAGTGGTCTACATGCACTCTGAACGTTTTGTTCAAGACATGGTAAAAGCGCTTCAGAATAACCAGATTGAAGAATTTAAGCGCTACTACCGCAGCGTTGACGCATTGCTGATCGATGACATCCAATTCTTCGCGAACAAAGAGCGCTCTCAAGAAGAGTTCTTCCACACCTTTAATGCGCTGTTGGAAGGTAATCAGCAAATCATTTTGACCTCTGATCGCTATCCAAAAGAGATCAGTGGGGTAGAAGACAGATTGAAGTCTCGCTTTGGTTGGGGCTTAACGGTCGCTATTGAGCCACCAGAGCTTGAAACTCGCGTCGCGATTTTGATGAAGAAGGCGGAAGGACATAATATTCGCCTGCCTGATGAAGTGGCATTTTTCATCGCAAAACGCCTACGTTCAAATGTTCGAGAACTAGAGGGGGCGCTTAACCGAGTGATAGCGAATGCTAACTTCACCGGCCGAGCGATTACCATCGATTTCGTTCGTGAAGCTTTGCGTGACTTGTTAGCGTTACAAGAAAAACTCGTGACTATCGATAATATTCAGAAGACTGTCGCTGAGTACTATAAAATTAAGATGGCTGACTTGTTGTCTAAACGACGCAGTCGCTCTGTCGCGCGTCCTCGCCAAGTGGCGATGGCTCTGTCAAAAGAGCTCACCAACCACAGTCTTCCAGAAATTGGCGACGCATTTGGTGGTCGAGATCATACTACGGTACTTCATGCGTGCCGAAAGATTGAACAGCTGCGCGAAGAAAGCCACGATATAAAAGAAGATTATTCCAACTTGATCCGGACTCTGTCGTCTTAATATGAAATTTACTCTTACACGTGACCAATTTTTGAAGCCCCTGCAGCAGGTATCTGGTGCATTAGGGGGACGACCAACGCTGCCGATCCTCGGTAACATTCTTTTGAAGGTTCAGTCCGGTCAGCTGTCGATGACCTGTACCGATCTTGAAGTCGAACTGATTGCATCTATTGCGTTAGATGTGGAATCAGAAGACGGCGCGGTTACCGTACCTTCTCGCAAGTTCCTCGATATTTGTCGTGGCTTGCCTGATAGCGCACCGATCAGCTTCTCTGCAGAAGGTGATCGCGCGGTTATTCGTTCGGGTCGTAGTCGCTTCACGCTGTCCACTTTGCCGGCTGACGATTTTCCAAACATTGAAGATTGGCAAAGCACGGTCGAGTTCACCTTGGCTCAAGGTAAGCTACGCGCTTTGATTGAGAGCACTGCGTTCTCGATGGCAAACCAAGACGTGCGTTATTTCTTGAACGGCATGTTGCTTGAAACTGACGATACAACACTTCGTAGTGTCGCGACTGATGGCCACCGCATGGCGGTGGGCACGACAGCGCTAGAAACGAGTTTGGATAATCAGCAAGTCATTGTGCCACGTAAAGGCGTGACTGAGTTGATGCGTTTGCTTGATCAACCAGAAGCGCCAGTGACCATTCAAATTGGTAGTGCGAATATTCGCGCGCAAGTTAACCAGTTTATCTTTACCTCAAAACTGGTTGATGGCCGTTTCCCTGATTATCGTCGTGTGATGCCGCAATCGACTAACAAGACGATGGAAGCAGGCTGTGATGAATTGCGCCAAGCTTTGTCTCGTGCCGCAATCCTATCAAACGAGAAATTTCGTGGCGTGCGCCTGAACGTTAGCAACGGTCAATTGCGTATTTCGGCTCATAACCCAGAGCAGGAAGAAGCGGAAGAGTTTGTTGATGTCGACTATCAAGGTGACGATCTCGAGATCGGTTTCAACGTCAGTTACGTGCTCGACGTGCTTAATACCTTGAAGTGTGACCAAGTCCGTTTTTCAATGTCGGATGGTACCGCAAGTACGCTTGTTGAAGACTGTAACAGCGACGATGCCATGTATGTGGTGATGCCGATCCGTCTTTAATATGGCGCTAACCAGATTATCCATTCATGATCTGAGAAATATCGAAGCCTGTGACCTTAGCCCGTCATCAGGCTTCAATTTTCTTGTCGGCGCTAATGGCAGCGGTAAAACCAGCGTGCTAGAGGCGGTGTACTATCTCGGTCATGGACGTTCGTTTCGCAGTCAGCTAACAGGGCGCGTGATTCGACATCAACAAGATAGATTGGTGGTTCATGGTCGCGTGAGCACGCCAGATACCGACAGAGTGCTGCCGATAGGTCTTCAAAAAAATCGCGACGGCTCAGCCGACGTGAAAATTGGTGAAGAGAAAGGGCAAAAGCTCGTGCAATTGGCGGAAGTCTTGCCGATGCAGCTTATTACCCCTGAAGGGTTTGAGTTGCTAACAGGTGGACCTAAGTTTCGCCGCGCTTTTATAGATTGGGGTGTGTTTCATGTGGAACCTCAATTTTACCCGATATGGTCTCGTGTTAAGCGCCTTACCAAGCAACGAAATGCGCTGTTGAAGACAGCCAGAAGCTATCGAGAATTAAGTTATTGGGATGCTGAATTAGCCCCGTTAGCCAATCAAATCGATGCATGGCGACGTGAATATATTGCCAAGCTGGCTGAACGCGCATCAACGCTGTGTCAGGCATTTTTGCCTGAATATGAGATTAAACTCGGCTATTCACGTGGCTGGGAAAAAGACACGGATTATGCGGAGTTGTTGAAGGATAACTTTCTTCGCGATCAACAACTCGGTTATACCGTCAGTGGCCCACACAAATCGGATTTGCGTCTGCGTATTAACAATACGCCGGTGGAAGATGTTTTGTCTCGTGGTCAACTTAAACTGATGGTGTGTGCGCTGCGTTTAGCGCAGGGCCAACAGCTTACTGAAGACAAAGGTAAGCAATGTATCTATCTGATAGATGATTTTGCGTCTGAGCTGGATAGCCAGCGTCGGGCGCTCTTGGCTGAGCAGTTAAAAGCCACCGGTGCGCAAGTATTTGTAAGTGCCATTAGTGCCGATCAGGTCGCTGAAATGTCCGACGAAAATAGTAAGATGTTTCATGTGGAACACGGTAAAATAGCCGCAGAATAAATTAAGCGAGAGTAACTCAATGTCCAACAATTACGATTCATCGAGTATCAAGGTACTCAAGGGTCTGGATGCAGTACGAAAGCGTCCGGGGATGTATATCGGTGATACTGACGACGGTACCGGTTTGCACCACATGGTCTTTGAGGTCGTCGATAACTCTATCGATGAAGCTCTCGCTGGTCACTGTAACGACATCGTGGTAACGATTCACGAAGACGGCTCAGTTTCAGTAAAAGATGATGGTCGTGGTATCCCAGTTGATATCCACGAAGAAGAAGGCGTATCAGCCGCTGAAGTTATCATGACGGTACTTCACGCCGGTGGTAAGTTTGATGATAACTCGTACAAAGTATCGGGTGGTCTTCACGGCGTTGGTGTTTCCGTAGTAAATGCTCTGTCTGAGAAGCTTGAACTGACGATTTGGCGTCACGGTCAAATCCACCAACAAGTCTATGTACACGGTGTGCCTGAAGCGCCACTTGCGCCAATTGGCGACACAGACGAAACGGGAACTCGCATCCGTTTCTGGCCGAGTGACCAAACTTTTACTGATCTTCTGTTCCATTATGACATTCTGGCCAAGCGCCTACGTGAATTGTCTTTCCTTAACTCTGGCGTATCAATTCGTTTGATTGATGAGCGTGAAGAAGACAAACACGATCACTTTACTTACGAAGGCGGTATTCGCGCATTCGTAGAGCACTTGAACCGCAACAAAACCCCAATCCACCCATCAGTGTTCCATTTCGAACACGAGCGTGAAGATGGTGTGACGGTTGAAGTGTCAATGCAGTGGAACGACGGTTTCCAAGAGAACATCTACTGCTTTACGAACAACATTCCTCAGCGCGATGGTGGTACTCACCTAGCGGGTTTCCGTGCAGCATTGACGCGTACGCTCAATAGCTACATGGAAAAAGAAGGCTACTCGAAGAAAGCTAACGCCGCGACATCTGGTGATGATGCGCGTGAAGGCTTGACGGCTGTTGTGTCGGTAAAAGTGCCTGATCCAAAATTCTCAAGCCAGACCAAAGACAAGTTGGTTTCATCTGAAGTGAAATCGGCCGTTGAGTCGGCAATGAACGAGAAGTTGGGTGAGTTCCTGATTGAAAGTCCTCAAGACGCGAAGATCGTTTGTACCAAGATTATCGACGCTGCCCGTGCACGTGAAGCGGCACGTAAAGCCCGTGAAATGACTCGTCGCAAAGGCGCGCTAGATTTGGGTGGTTTGCCAGGCAAGTTGGCTGACTGCCAAGAGAAAGACCCTGCACTGTCTGAACTATACATAGTGGAAGGGGACTCTGCTGGCGGTTCAGCCAAGCAGGGTCGTAACCGTAAAAACCAAGCTATCTTGCCGCTGAAAGGTAAGATCTTGAACGTAGAGAAAGCACGCTTCGACAAGATGCTGTCTTCGCAAGAAGTCACCACCCTGATCACTGCGATGGGTTGTGGTATCGGCCGAGACGAATACAACCCGGACAAACTGCGCTACCACAGCATCATCATCATGACCGATGCCGACGTCGATGGTTCGCACATCCGTACGCTACTGTTGACCTTCTTCTATCGTCAAATGCCTGAGCTTATTGAGCGCGGTTACATCTACATCGCTCAGCCACCTCTTTACAAAGTGAAGAAGGGTAAGCAAGAGCAATACATCAAAGATGATGAAGCAATGGAGCAATACCAAGTTGCACTGGCGCTAGAGAACGCATCTTTGTTTGTTAACCAAGATGCTCCTGCACTTAGCGGTATGGCACTGGAAGATCTCATCAAGCAGTACAATGGCGTGATGAAGCTGATTTCTCGTATGGCGCGTCGTTACCCGTCTGCGCTATTGAATGAGCTGGTATACCAACCACGTCTTGCTGTTGATGCACTTCAAGATGAATCAAACGTACAAGCTTGGATTGATAACATTGTTGCGGTTCTTAATAAGAACTCATCAGGTGAAAGCCAATACAGCTCAATCATCAAGTTTGATGAAGAGCATAGTGCGTACCAGCCTGAACTGATTGTTCGTACTCACGGTGTCGACCATGAATACCTCATCAGCTACGATCTGTTGAATTCTAAAGAGTATGGTCGTATTGCCGACCTTTCTGAAGCACTTGATGGTTTGCTAGATGATACTGCATACATTCAACGTGGTGAGCGTAAACAACCTGTTAAGAGCTTTGCAGATGCATTGGCTTGGTTGATTAAAGAATCCAACCGTGGCCTTTCTCGCCAGCGCTATAAAGGTCTTGGTGAGATGAACCCAGATCAGCTTTGGGAAACAACGATGGATCCAGAGTCACGTCGTATGCTACGTGTAACCATTCAAGATGCTGTGGCTGCGGATGAACTCTTCACCACTTTGATGGGTGACCATGTAGAACCACGTCGTGCGTTCATCGAAGACAACGCACTGAAAGTGGCAAACCTGGACGTCTAGTTAGTCGTTTTACAGTGTTCGCTGCTTAAAATTTGTGTATCAAACGCCGCATTAGCGGCGTTTTTTTCACGTAGCGTCACGTGATGTGATAACTAATTGAAAAATATAATTTAAATTGTGAAATAACACCGATCCCCACCAACTATCAGACTAAACTGGCCTTAGTTCAGCAATAGTGCTTCATCTCAGTTCACCCAACATCGATCTATACACTTTGCTACCTATTCCAATTAAACACCATAATTCCCGTCTTACTGAAATGTTCTCATCAAGAGTATCGCTCTGAAGTCATTCCCATAATCTAGCTTATCAAGTCAGAAACGACTTACTCAGCGCCTTTAGAATTCTTGCTTTGAAAAAAACTGTCCGTTATCAGGTTGAGTTCGTCCTACGTTAATACGTGGGCCGGTCGATTTATTTCCTCGGCAGGCTTCTTGGTGGCTTGCCAAAGGGGAATAGCTATTTCTTTGCGAAGTGCTTTGACAAGCGTTTCGATTTTGTCGATATGCGCCACTCGGGTAATACGTAATGCTTGTTAGTCAAAAACCGCTGATAAGGGTGGGTAGCTGAACGTCTGAATATTAAGGTATTGGAGGTATTGGAGGTATTGGTTAATGCGTATTTTATTTGGACAGGCATTTCGATGAATGATGTTTCACGTGGAACGTTCGCGAAAGGGGACCTTGAAATTGCCAATCGTGTACTGCATTTCCCCTTTGTTTGTTCCTTTCAAATGAACGATTTCTCAGAATACACGACAGGCATTTAGCTCGTGATGGGATTCAGCTATTGGTTTCTATCGCCTTTGGTGGTGTGATGAATTTGCCAGTCGATCTAATGTGCTGGTGGTTTGCTTGATAATGAAGATATGGGGTTGGGGATTTTGAGTAGTTGAGCCTACAAAATTGCAGGCTCAACTATTCCAATATTTCATCGCCCAAGGGAAAGAAGGCGTGAAGTATTCATTGTTTCACGTGAAACACTAACCTTCTAGGTATGCTTTTTTCACTTCTTCGGCGAGTATTTTAATTCCTCTTTGGATCTTCTCATCATCTTGCACATAGTTCATGCGCAAGCACTGGCGGGTATGTTCCCACTCATTGTCAGAGCCAATGAAGAAATACTCCCCAGGGACAATCAACAAACCTCTGGCCTTCAAACGTTGGTACAGCTCTTTGGTAGTGATTGGCAATTCATCAAACCACAACCAGAGGAAAATAGCGCCCTCTGGCTTATGAATTTTAAAACGGGGATCTGGAATGGCATCTTGCAACAGCGCCACACTCCGTTGGGCCTTGTTCTGGTAGAAAGGCTTAATGACAGATTCACTTAAGTGCAGTAAGTCACCGTTGTTCAGCATTTCATTTGCAATGGCTGGTCCAACGCCACAAGGGGACAGACTGACAATACCGTTGATGTTGGTGAGGGCTGAAATCGTTTCTTCTGCCGCGACAATGATGCCGCAGCGAACCCCTGGCAAACCCAACTTCGAAAGGCTAGAACACAGGATAGTATTCTCATTCCAAAACGGCTTTACGTCTTCGAAGATAATGTTTGGAAATGGCACACCATAAGCGTTATCGATGATGAGCGGGATATCGTGTTTACGCGCAAGTATATCAAGCTGAGCGATCTCGTCATCGGTAAGTACATTGCCGGTAGGGTTTGTTGGTCGAGATGCACAGATGGCGCTGACTGACTCATCAACCTCAAGTGTTGAAAAATCGACGTGATATTTGAACTGTCGATTATCCAAGTATTCTATGGTCGGTTTGAAGCTGGTGAACATATCAGGCGATAAGCCAGAGTCCGCATAGCCAATATATTCAGGTGTTAATGGCAGCAGGATTTTCTTAAAGCTGCCGTCATCGTAGTGACCACCAAAGAGATTAAACAAATAGAAGAACGCGCATTGGCTGCCGTTGGTCAGCATGATGTTTTTGCTTGTTATCGGCCATCCGTAGGTGTCACTTAGCATTGCTGCGAGTGATTCAATCAATGCAGTTTTTCCCTGTGGGCCATCATAGTTTGATAGCGCGGCGACGAGTGATCCATCGTCTAGCATCTGACGGCTGAGCTCGGTGAAGTGGTTTGTCATTTCAGGAATGGCGGCAGGGTTGCCACCCCCTAGCATAATGGCGTCTGGGTTGCGTAGGCCATCATTCAAATCATCCATCAACTGGGTGATGCCAGAGTGTTGAGAAAACTTCGTCCCAAATTTAGAAAACTGCATACGTGCGAGACCTTAATCCTTTATTCATTCTGTGTCGCGATGCGTCAAACATACCCTAATCATTGTTCAAATTGAACGCGGATTTAGTGCTTTTTGATAGAAGCTTAGAATTCAGAAACTAATGAGAACACTGGGTTATCTTTTAGTTCGAGGGCAATGCCAAGCATGATGTTTCACGTGGAACATGTGGGCGGGGAGAGGGCAAAAAAAAGCCCCGCAATAAAGCGAGGCTTTCCGTTCGTTGGTGAGCTTACTTCTGAAGCAGAGAAATATCTGCAACGTTCATAAACTGACTACGAAGGGTGTTCAGCAATGCTAGACGGTTCGCCTTCAGTGCTTCATCTTCTGCCATAACCATGACGTTATCGAAGAAGCTATCAACTGGTTCACGAAGCTCTGCAAGTTGCGTCAGTGCGGTTTGGTAATCACCCGCGGCAAACAACGGCGCTAGGCTATCAACCAAAGACGTCACTTTGTCCGCCAGTGCTTTCTCTGCATCTTCAACCAGAAGGTTGGCATCGATCGCATCTGGTAGCTGACCTTCGAATTTCGCAAGGATGTTACCCACACGCTTGTTCGCGGCGGCCAGTGATTCGGCTGCGTCGAGTGAGCGGAAATGGGTGACCGCTTTAACACGTTGATCAAAATCAGCTGGCTGAGTCGGACGACGAGCTAGAACCGCTTGGATAACGTCTACGCTATGGCCTTCGTCTTGATACCAAGCACGGAAGCGACCCAACATGAATTCGATAACATCGCTTTCTACGTTGTCGTTAGTTAGGCGGCTAGCACCATCTTCTTGCGCGAATAGCGATTTCGCTTTGGCAACAAGATCAGCCAAATCCAAGTCATAACCGTATTCAACGATGATACGAAGCACACCCAAAGATGCACGACGAAGCGCGAACGGATCAGAACCTTTTGGTGCTTGGCCAATACCGAAAATACCGACGATAGTATCAAGCTTGTCGGCCATCGACAGCGCTGAAGAAACACCGTTGCTTGGCAAATCATCGCCAGCAAAACGTGGCATGTATTGCTCGTTAAGCGCAACAGCCACTTCTTCTGATTCGCCATCGTGACGTGCATAGTGCATGCCCATCACGCCTTGGGTCTCGGTGAACTCAAAGACCATTGAGGTCATTAGATCACACTTGGCAAGAAGGCCTGCACGTTTAGCTTTCTCAACATCCGTACCAATCTTGTCAGCAATGTAGCCAGCAAGCTCGGTAATGCGGTCTGTTTTGTCTTTGATTGTGCCTAGTTGTTTTTGGAAAATTGCGGTTTCCAATTGCGGCAAACGATCAATCAAAGGGCGCTTACGGTCGGTATTGAAGAAGAACTCCGCATCCGCGAGGCGAGGGCGAACTACTTTCTCGTTACCTTCGATAACGTGGCGAGGTTCTTTTGATTCGATATTAGAGACGAAGATGAAGTTCGGCAGCAGTTGCTTGTCTTCACTGTAAACAGGGAAGTACTTCTGGTCACCTTTCATGGTGTAAACCAAAGCTTCTGATGGGACTTTCAAAAACTCTTCTTCGAATGTTGCTGTTAATACAACAGGCCATTCAACCAAAGACGTCACTTCTTCAACCAAGTCATCTTCTAGATCAGCAATACCGCCAACCAGCTCTGCTGCCTTTTGCGCATCAGCAACGATGATAGCTTTACGTTTATCGTAATCCGCCATCACTTTGCCGCGCTCTTCCAGGATAGCTGGATATTGATCGGCATTGTCGATGGTGAACTCAGCTTCACCCATGAAGCGGTGACCACGAATAGTGCGACCAGATGCGACGCCCATGATGCTGCCTTCGATCAACTCATCAGCAAAAAGGATGGTCAGTGTCTTCACTGGACGAATGAATTGGGTGTCTTTATCACCCCAACGCATTGGCTTAGCGATCGGCAGGTTAGCCAGTGCCTTGTCTGCTAGTGCAACAACGATAGACTTGGTGTCTTGGCCTTTAACATCTTGCTTGAATAGCAGCCACTCGCCTTTGTCCGTTTTCAGACGTTCAGCTTGGTCAACGGTAATGCCGCAGCCACGTGCCCAACCTTGAGCGGCTTTGGTCGCGTTACCTTCTGCATCAAAAGCAGCAGAAACAGCAGGGCCGCGTTTCTCAACTTGCTTGTCAGCTTGTTGCTCAGCCAGCGCAGACACCTTCAATGCCAAGCGGCGAGGAGAGGCGTACCACTTCACACCTTCGTGCGTCAGTTCAGCGTCTTTCAGCTCTTGCTCAAAGTTAGCCGCAAAAGCCTCAGCCAAGGTACGAAGTTGCGTTGGTGGCAACTCTTCCGTACCGAGTTCAATCAGGAAATTCTTTGCCATCTTACTTCTCCTCATCCTTTCTACACATTGGGAAGCCAAGGGCTTCACGCGAGGCGTAATACGCTTCAGCAACTGCCTTAGTTAGGTTGCGAATGCGAAGGATGTAACGCTGACGCTCAGTCACCGAAATGGCTTTGCGTGCATCGAGAAGGTTAAAAGCGTGACCCGCTTTAAGAATGCGCTCATAAGCAGGAAGCGGTAAAGGCTTCTCTAGCTCAAGAAGGTGCTTACATTCTTTCTCGCATTGGTCAAAGTAAGTGAACAGGAAGTCTACGTCAGCGTGTTCGAAGTTGTAGGTCGACTGTTCTACTTCGTTTTGGTGGAAGATGTCGCCATAGGTTACTTTACCGAATGGGCCATCAGTCCAGATAAGATCATAGACAGAGTCTACGTCTTGAATGTACATAGCTAGGCGTTCAATACCGTAAGTGATTTCGCCGGTAACAGGCTTACACTCAAGGCCACCTACTTGTTGGAAGTAAGTAAACTGAGTCACTTCCATGCCGTTCAACCATACTTCCCAACCAAGACCCCAAGCACCCAATGTTGGGTTTTCCCAGTTGTCTTCGACGAAGCGAATGTCGTGCACTTCTGGGTCGATGCCTAATACGCGCAACGAACCTAGGTACAGTTCCTGAATATTGTCAGGAGACGGCTTCATGATGGTTTGGAACTGATAATAGTGCTGAAGACGGTTAGGGTTCTCACCATAGCGGCCATCAGTCGGACGACGTGAAGGTTGGACGTAGGCTGCTGCGATTGGCTCGGGGCCGATTGCACGCAGACAAGTCATAGGGTGAGAGGTGCCAGCACCTA
The DNA here is from genome assembly GCF_000621165.1 of Enterovibrio calviensis DSM 14347. Taxonomy (GTDB): domain Bacteria; phylum Pseudomonadota; class Gammaproteobacteria; order Enterobacterales; family Vibrionaceae; genus Enterovibrio; species Enterovibrio calviensis. The sequence goes on from NZ_JHZA01000022.1 coordinate 66,145, forward strand.
CCTCCATGTCGAGCGGTTGTACGATAGTACAACCTTGTTGGGCCCAATAATCCTGCAGCGCGAGGATCATGCCCTGAAAAGTTTTAACGTCGAATTTATGCATCGTCAGGTTCGCGCAGTTAATAAATGAATGGAAAATAACAGGCAATTATAACGCGCTAGCCGAGGGATAAGTAGCGCTGATGGCGGTTTTTTGTTCGTCTAGCGTGATAGGAGTGACAGAACTCGACGCGTTGAAATTGAGGTTATTGAATTTATCTCGCTTTTGGCGATAAAATGCGCCCGCTCTTGGGGAGTAGTCTCTTGCGCCAGCAAGGCCATTATCAACATATTTGAAGCTCATCTTCATGGTAATGGCGACATACGACAACGTAGGTTTGACGAGACCAATGACACATCACACGAACTTGGCGGGGCGTGAGATCTGTCATGGTTATCGATAATAAACCTCGCCTCGGAAGACAATAATGAGCGTTCTAGCAATCTCTATCACCACCGTCGCTTTGGCGGAAATCGGTGACAAAACTCAACTGTTATCCTTGTTACTGGCGAGTCGGTATCGAAAGCCTGTACCCATCATCTTAGCGATATTCTTTGCAACCTTACTCAATCATTCTCTGGCGGCTTGGCTAGGTGTGGTGGTTGCGGACTACCTCACTCCTGACATACTTCGCTGGGTGTTAATTGTGAGCTTTGCTGTGATGGCGCTGTGGATATTGGTGCCCGATAAGCTTGATGACGATGAGAGTGTTTCAAGTCGCGGACCATTTGTCGCGAGCTTCATTGCTTTCTTTATCGCAGAGATAGGGGACAAAACACAGGTTGCTACCACTGTATTGGGGGCGCAGTACAGCAACGCGTTACTCATGGTCATCTTAGGGACGACGATTGGCATGCTATTGGCCAATGTGCCCGTGGTTTTGCTAGGGAAAAAAGCGGCGAATGCGTTGCCACTGAATATCATGCGGTATGTGACGGCAGGCTTATTTGCCCTGTTGGCGATTGGTACATATTTGACGCGTTAATTTCTGATGACAGTGCGGATTGTGTGATGTTTTACGCACCTCAGCAACACGGTTCATGGTAGCTTGAAACCAGTTCGATGGTGATGAAGGAGCGTGTTATGGACAGGTTTCTCGCAATAAGTCCTAAGAGCCAATGGTGGTTATTTCATGTTGCACTGGCCTTGAATGTTCTCGGCATGTTGCTAACTGATATGTGGCTACCTATGGTGGTTGGTGCAATAGTAACCACTTACTTATCGATTGATGCGACGGTACGAGTTCGCTACATACTGCCGATGAAGAAATCAGTGCGGGAGCTCGAAAGAGAAAACGCATCGCTGAGGCGGCAGATTAATGATATGCAGCAAGCGTCGTCTTATTAGATAGCAGATATGAAAAAAGCAGCCTTGGCTGCTTTTTTATTGCGTGTAGACGGCTACAAACCCTTTCGGATCAAGAAACGATAAGGCGCAGCATTTGAATCTTGCGCAATCAGCGTGTGATCCATAAAACGGCAAAAACTTGGAATATCTCGTGTTGTCGATGGGTCATCAGCGGTCACGAGCAACGTTTCACCCTCTGACATGTTGCGGATTGTTTTTCTTACCATCATCACCGGCTCAGGACAGCGCAGACCTTCAGCGTCTAAAAGGTGATCCGGATTTCCAAATTCTGGGTTCATTTTCATCTATCACATAAAAAATATAAGCCCGATCATATTTATGAAGACCAAATAATCAAGAGGGCTTGGATTTGTAAATTAATTGTGTAGTTTATTTAACATGTTGTTAACCGCAGTGTTTGGTCGAACCAAACAAAGTGATGCAGCAGGCTAACTCACTCATCGACTACACTCACACCCAGTTTCTTGGGCTTCCCCGCTAATATGCGGGATTTTTTTTGCCTGTTATTTGAGTCGAAAATCGATATAGCACATGTAAATAAAACGTCGATACGGTGTATTTGTTAACTTGGAGTCCGAGCGAATTGTAATGACAGTTGCCGCTTCGAATCTAACGTCAAGTATACTAGCCGAACTTACCATTTGTTAGGCCAATTATGGAACTCGAAGACATCTATCGCCGCGATCTAAATCTATTGATTGCCTTGCGCGTATTGCTGGAAGAGGGAAGTGTCAGTAAGGCTGCTATTCGCCTTAACTTGAGTCAGTCTGCCATGAGCCGTGTTCTTGGTCGATTGAGAATCCTAACCGATGATCCTCTGTTTACTCGCCATGGTCAGCAGCTAATTCCAACTCAGAAAGCGCTTGAGCTCAATCAATCCCTAACGGCACCGTTGGATGCGTTGCGAACGGTATTGTCTCCCGAAGAGTTTGACCCCGCCAAATGCACTCAAAAGTTTAAAATCGCGACCACTGATTATGCAATGCAGACGATTTTGCCATTTGCATTACCTCGTATCTACGAAGAAGCGCCTGGGCTATCACTGGAGTTCGCGCCACTCCAGCACGATCAGTTGATGCGCCAGCTAACGAGCGAGGGCTGCGATCTGGCGATTTGTCGGCCAACAGGACAAGTCGATTCCTTGCAGTCTGATATCTTGGGGTTGGTGAGTGTGCTTTGTTTGGTGGGTAAGAATCATCCCTTGGCGGACAAAACGCTCACGTTGGATGATTACTTGGCGTATCCCCATGCGGTCATTGCCATCAGTGATGGTGTTAAAGCTCTTATCGATGGTGCGCTGCGTGGCTATTCTGCGCCTAAGCTTGCCCTTCGTGCCTATCATCTTGAAGCGGCAATTGCGATGTTGGACAGTTTGCCGTTGATTATCACAGTGCCGGCCGATCTCGCGTATCTGGTGGGTGAAAAGTATGACTTAATCAGCAAGCCATTGCCGTTTGCGTTTAAGCCTTTTGACTACTCGTTGATTTGGCACCCGAGAACCGACCATTCCGCGGCGCAAATTTGGCTTCGAAATTTGATCAAAGAAGAGTGCGGGAAGTTGATTTCAGGTCGTATCAAGGACATGGGGCTAGTCTGAAAAGACAATAAAAAACGGAGCACTAGGCTCCGTTTTTTGCGAATTGGCGGCTGTGTTAAAGCTTGATCAGCACTCGGCCTTTAATTTGACCGTTAGTGATTGCTTCCGCCGCGCCTGCAACTTCTTCCAAACTAATTTCAGAACAACCATGTTCGAAGTAGCTAGCGGGTAGGATCTCAGAGATACGTTTCCATGCTTGCTGACGACGCTCGAACGGTGCGTAAACAGAATCAACACCCAGCAGCTTCACGCCGCGCAGAATGAAAGGCATTACGGTGGTTGGTAAGTCAAAACCACCGGCTAGACCACAAGCTGCCACTGCGCCGTCGTAATCGGTTTGTGCCAATACGCGTGCAAGCATTTTGCTACCAACGGTATCAACAGCGCCCGCCCAAAGTTGTTTCTCTAGTGGGCGACCTGCGTCATCAAACTCGCTACGCTCTACAATGCGTGATGCGCCCAGTGCTTTCAGCCATTCACCGTTTTCGCTTGCACGACCAGTAACGGCAACCACTTGGTAACCCAACTTCGCCAACAGCGTCACGGCGACTGAACCAACACCACCACTTGCACCAGTGACAAGGATTTCACCTTTCTCTGGTGTAATGCCTGCATCTTGAAGTGCTTGCACACATAGCATTGCTGTTAGGCCTGCGGTGCCAATTTTCATCGCTTGGTCGCCAGAAAGAGCTTCTGGCAGTGGAACGAGCCAATCCGCTTTCAGACGCGCTTTTTGTGCCATGCCACCCCAATGACCTTCACCCACGCCCCAGCCTGTCAGTACAACCTTCTGGCCTGTTGTGTAACGTGAGTCTGTTGATTCAACAACGGTGCCTGCAAGGTCGATACCTGGAACCATTGGGAAATCACGAACGATGCGGCCTTTGCCGGTGATCGCGAGGCCATCTTTGTAATTCAATGATGAGTAATCAACGTCGATCAATACGTCGCCTTCAGGCAATTGGCTGATTTCCAATTCTTGAATGCTTGAAGTGGTGATTTTGTCTGCTTGATCGAGCACTAGAGCTTTGAACATGGCGCGTCCTCCGGAAAGGGGAAGAAAAATAGATGTTTATCAATATGTGTACAGTGTAGAACTAAACGGGTTATGAAAATAATGAAACTAACTCATTTTATCTATGCAGTTTACGCATGAATTGTCGCTGACGGGTAAAATGGAAAAAGCCGGGCAATGAGCCCGGCTTGATAAGGTTAGGAGAGCAGCGGAATTAGACGCGTTCGAAAACGGTCGCAATACCCTGACCCAAACCGATACACATGGTCGCTAGGCCCAATTCGACATCATTGTGTTCCATCAGATTGATAAGCGTAGTCGATATACGTGCCCCTGAGCAGCCAAGCGGGTGACCGAGTGCGATGGCACCGCCATTGAGGTTCACTTTCTCATCGACTTTATCCAAGAGACCAAGGTCTTTGGCACATGGCAATGATTGCGCGGCAAAGGCTTCATTGAGTTCAACCATACCAATGTCGTCAATGGTGACGCCCGCACGCTTAAGTGCTTTCTGGCTTGCTGGTACCGGGCCGTACCCCATGATCGATGGGTCGCAACCTGCTACCGCCATCGAGCGGATACGCGCGCGAATCGGTAGCCCTAAGGCTTTGGCTTTGTCTTCGCTCATCACGAGCATGGCTGATGCGCCATCTGACAGGGCGGACGAGGTACCTGCAGTGACCGTGCCATTGGCGGGATCAAACACAGGACGTAAACCTGACAAGGTTTCAACCGTGGTTTCCGGACGAATCACTTCGTCATTCTCTACCAGTATCAATCCACCTTTTCCATCATGACCTTCGGTTGGCATTATTTCGTTTTTGAATCGACCTTCGAGTGTGGCGGCATAAGCGCGTCGATGAGAGCGTGCTGCAAACTCGTCTTGCTGCTCACGGCTAATCCCGTGAATGCGCCCGAGCATCTCTGCGGTTAAGCCCATCATGCCCGCAGCTTTTGCGACGGACTTTGACATGCCAGGGTGGAAATCGACACCGTGGGTCATAGGCACATGGCCCATGTGCTCTACACCACCAATCAAGCAAACATCTGCATCACCCACTTTGATGGCGCGTGTTGCATCATGCAATGCCTGCATCGACGAACCACACAAACGATTCACCGTGGTTGCGGCTACTGAATGAGGAATACCAGCCAGTAGGGCTGCGTTACGAGCAATATTGAAACCTTGCTCGAGGGTTTGCTGCACACAACCCCAATAGATATCTTCAATGTCTGTAGGATCGAGCTGCGGATTACGTACTAATAGTGAACGCATCAAATGAGCCGATAAATCTTCGGCGCGAACATTGCGGAAAGCACCGCCTTTGGATCGGCCCATTGGGGTTCGAATACAATCGACAATCACAACGTTTTTCATGGTTTTTCCCTCTTAATCTATATCCGTGTTGGTTAGGCTGACTGTCGTTGGGCATCGAAATACCCTTCGCCTTTCGTTGCTTTCTCGCGAAGGCCTTGTGGAACTTCGTAGGCTGGGCCAAGGTTGGCCAGTTTATCTGCGATCGCAACGTAGTTTTGTAGCCCAAGGGTGTCTAGGTAGCGGAACACGCCACCACGGAATGGAGGGAAGCCAAGGCCATATACCAGCGCCATATCTGCTTCTTGAGGTGTGGCGATGATGCCTTCTTCTAAACAGCGAACCACTTCGTTGATCATCGGTACCATCATGCGGTTGATGATCTCTTCGTCGCTGAAGCTTGTGTCGCTGCCAACCACTGATGAGAGAAGCGGCGCGACATCGGCATCGACGTCTTTTTTAGGCTTACCTTTTCGGTCAATCGAGTATTTATAGAAACCCACACCGTTTTTTTGACCGTAACGATTCTGCTCGAACATCACGTCAACGCCATCGCGATAGTCTTTTGCCATGCGAGTTGGGAAACCTTCGGCCATGACAGCTTGTGCGTGATGAGCCGTATCAATACCGACAACATCAAGCAGGTAGGCTGGGCCCATCGGCCAGCCGAATTTCTTCTCCATCACTTTATCTATCTTGGTGAAGTCAGCGCCATCACGCAGTAATAAGCTAAAGCCTGCGAAATACGGGAACAGAACTCGGTTGACGAAGAAGCCCGGGCAATCATTCACGACCACAGGGCTTTTGCCCATTTTGGCTGCGTAAGCGACGACGCGAGAGATCGTTTCGTCTGAAGTATCTTTACCGCGAATCACTTCAACCAATGGCATGCGATGCACTGGGTTGAAGAAGTGCATGCCACAGAAGTTTTCTGGGCGCTTGAGCGATTTGGCCAGTAAATCGATAGGAATGGTGGAGGTGTTAGACGTTAGAACAGCATCTTCGCTGATCAAGCCTTCGACCTCGCTCAAGACAGCGGCTTTGATTTTTGGATTCTCTACGACGGCTTCAACAATCACATCGGCTTGTTCGATGCCTGCGTAATGTAAGCTAGGCGTAATAGAGGCTAGTACTTCGGCCATCTTGGCGCCTTTGATACGCCCGCGTTCGAGTTGCTTGTTGAGTAATTTAGACGCTTCTTTCATGCCCATTTCTAATGACGCTTGGCTGATGTCTTTCATCAAAACGGGCACGCCACGGCTTGCGGATTGGTAAGCAATGCCACCACCCATGATGCCAGCACCTAATACGGCTGCATGTAGGGTGTCTTTGCCTTCTTTCGCAGCCTTCTTCGCTTTGGATTTTAGGTACTGATCGTTAAGGAACAGGCCAACCAATGCTTGAGTGACGGGGCCTTTAACGAGTTTGACGAAATGCTTACTTTCAATCAGCAGTGCTTCGTCGCGATGTGAGCGAGACGCCTCTTCAATGGCGATGACCGCTGCCATAGGTGCTGGATAGTGCTTGCCTGCCACTTGCGCTACCATGCCTTTGGCCATGGTGAAGCTCATGGTTGCTTCCATTTTGTTGAGTTGAAGCGGCGCTTTTTTCTGTGAACGACGCTGCTGCCAATTCAATTTGCCATCAATCGCTTGTTGAGCAAGGGCAAGTGCAGCATCGCGTAGGTCGTCTGGTGCAGTGACGGCATCGACAAGGCCAAGTTTCAATGCGGCCTCAGCTTTGCTTTCTTTACCTGCTGTAATTAGCTCCATCGCAGTATCCGCGCCAATCAGACGTGGCATGCGAACGGTCCCGCCAAATCCGGGGATAATGCCTAGCTTGGTTTCCGGTAAACCGATACGCGCGGTGGTATCGGCGATTCTAAAGTCTGTGGAGAGGATGCATTCACAACCACCACCAAGTGCGAAACCAGAGATGACGGAAATAGTCGGGAATGGGAGGTCTTCAATGCGAGAGAAAACAGCGTTCGCATCGGCAATCCACTGAGCTAGCTCTTCTTCTGGGCTCGAAAACATATCCAGAAACTCAGTGATATCTGCACCGACAACGAATGTTGATTTCGCTGATGTGAGCAGCAGTGCGCGAATATCAGTTTTTAATTCGAGTGCGTCGAGTGCTTCTGCCAAGCTTTTGAGCGTTGCACGATCGAATTTATTGACGGAACCTGGTGCGTCGAGGTTAAGTTCCGCAAGGCCATCTTCCAGATAGCGTACGGACAGAGTGTCACCTTGGTAAATCATGTTCTATCTCCGTATTGCCAGCTCTGCGTCTGGTATTTGGTTTACCGTTAAGTAGGGTTTCGATCTGGTAAGACCAGCTTTCACTAGTCTGAGCCGCACCAACCGAAAAGGCAAACAAAATGTTAAACGATTGTTTGAATTCTGTGTTTGATCTACTTCTCATCTAGCGTGAGAGGGTATGCTGGCGGACAAAAGCCGATCTCCATATGGAACACTTACTGTGCTAATATCCGGCGCCTTTTCAATCATAGGTCTTTGAAATGAATATCGCCCCTTATCTGATCCCTGTCATCGATGTGGTGTCAGAAGAGGAAATAAAAAAAAGCCGCTTTATTACTTATTTGGCACACACGCCGAGTATAGAAAGTGCAAAATCCTTTGTCGCAGAGATAAAAGCGAAGCATCACGATGCTCGTCATAACTGCTGGGCGTTTGTGGCAGGTCGCCCAGAGGATTCAATGAGCTGGGGTTTTAGTGATGATGGCGAACCATCAGGCACGGCAGGTAAACCTATTCTGGCTCAGCTCACAGGTTCGGGTGTTGGAGAGCTCACTGCGGTCGTAACACGCTACTATGGTGGCATCCGACTCGGAACGGGTGGGTTGGTCAAAGCTTATGGTGGCGGGGTTCAACAAGCGCTCACCAAACTGACAACAATTGAAAAGGCAATTACGGTCCAGTTCACACTAAGCTGTGAATACCCTCACATTGCCTTGATAGAATCTATATTGGCATCCCATAGTGCGGTTCAGGTTAATACTGAATTCAGCCATAATGTGTTGATGACAGTGGAAGTGGATGCACGGAGTGCCGATCAGATGGCGAGTGAAATTGTAAACCGTACTCGCGGTCAGGTAAGTGTGGCCGGGCTAAATGATAACTTATGATTCAGGCTTTCACCTGAAGACAAGGATTGAGCCCTCTTAGGCTATGCAGTTTCGTTCAATTATCCGTATCGTCGGGCTTCTCCTGGCACTATTTAGTATCACCATGCTGGCTCCAGCAGTGGTGGCTTTCATTTATCGTGATGGTGAAGGTTTTCCTTTCGTTCTAACCTTCTTCCTTTTGCTTGCTGGTGGCGGTTCTCTGTGGTTTCCGAACCGGCAATATCGGCATGAGCTCAAAGCGCGAGATGGCTTCCTGATCGTTGTTTTATTTTGGACCGTTATCGGAAGCGCGGGCTCAATACCATTTATGCTCTCTGAACAGCCCAATATGTCAGTGACTGATGCCTTTTTTGAATCCTTTTCTGGCCTGACGACAACTGGGGCAACCGTTATTGTTGGGCTAGATGACTTGCCGAAAGCTGTTCTATTTTATCGCCAACTTCTGCAGTGGTTCGGCGGCATGGGGATCATTGTGTTGGCTGTCGCCATTCTGCCTGTATTGGGTATCGGTGGTATGCAGCTCTATCGTGCTGAAATTCCTGGGCCAGTAAAAGATAGCAAGATGACGCCGCGAATCGCGGAAACGGCCAAAGCGCTTTGGTATATCTATCTTGCACTGACGGTGTCTTGCGCGGCTGCTTATTGGGTGGCGGGGATGTCGGTGTTTGATGCGATAAGCCACAGTTTCTCAACGGTCGCGATTGGCGGGTTTTCAACCCATGATGCCAGCATTGGTTATTTCAATAGCCCAGCGATTAACTTCATCACCGTTTTCTTCCTCTTTATATCAGCGTGTAACTTCTCGCTGCACTTTGCTGCGTTTGCGAGTGGAAAGCTCCATCCGGGTTTCTACTTTAAAGATCCTGAGTTTCGCGCCTTCATTGTTATTCAAATTATTCTTCTGGCGATCGTATTCGGCATGCTGTTAGACCACGGCACGTATGACTCAGAATTTGAAGCTTTCAACCAAGCACTGTTCCAAACCGTATCTATATCGACAACAGCAGGCTATACCACGACGAGTTTCTCTGAATGGCCGTTGTTCTTACCTGTTTTGCTTCTTTTCTCTTCCTTTATAGGAGGGTGTGCAGGATCGACGGGTGGCGGGATGAAGGTGATTCGCATCTTACTGCTGTCACTTCAAGGTTCTCGCGAATTGAAACGCCTTGTTCACCCGCGAGCGGTATACACCATCAAAGTGGGTAATAAAGCACTACCACAGCAGGTGGTTGATGCGGTATGGGGGTTTTTCTCTGCATACGCGTTGGTGTTTGTCCTTTGTATGCTTGCACTCATCGCAACAGGCATGGATGAATTGACTGCATTTTCTGCCGTAGCAGCAACCTTGAACAACCTTGGTCCAGGCCTTGGGGAAGTGGCTGTTCACTTTGGTGATGTGAACAGCAGTGCCAAATGGGTGCTGATTCTTTCCATGCTCTTTGGTCGACTAGAGATATTCACATTGCTTGTCCTCTTTACTCCCACATTTTGGCGAAGCTAACAGGATTGTTAGCACGCAATAGGTATGACTATGAAAAAGGCTCTTCTTCTTTACTCTAGCCGTGAAGGACAGACCGTAAAAATCCTGCGTTTTATTGAGAAAGAATTAGCGGAGATATACCAGTGTGAACTGGTGGACTTGCATGAGACCCCAAAGGTCGACTTTACGCTATATGACAAAGTCATCATTGGTGCGTCTGTTCGATATGGACATCTGAATAAGAAACTATACCAATTCATAGAAAAGAACCTTTCTGAGCTGAAAGCGGGGAAAGTTGCATTTTTCTGTGTGAACCTCACGGCACGTAAACCTGGTAAAGATACGCCTGAAGGCAGTGTATATGTGCAGAAGTTTCTGAAACTCTCTCCTTGGCAGCCAGAGCTTATGGATGTTTTTGCTGGCGCGTTGTATTACCCGCGTTACCGCTTCTTTGATCGCGTCATGATCCAGTTCATTATGAAGATGACTGGCGGTGAAACAGACGCTAGTAAAGAGGTGGAGTACACGAACTGGGAGCGTGTAAAAGCGTTTTCAGCACGATTTGGTGCATTTTAACAGCGTTTCGGGTGAAATTTGTTCGAACGACTCGTTTTGTGTAGAAAACTCCGAAAAAGCCCTTGCCAAGATCTCAAAGCTCTCTATAATGCCGCCTCACTGACACGGAGAGCGGCACATCATTCAAGTGTTACTCACCCAATCAGTACGGCGAAAACGGCTTTAAACTTGTTTGAAAATAAACGCTTGACGTTAACGACTCAATCAGTAGAATGCCCGCCTGCTTCAACGGAAAAGCCCAGTGCTTATCGCGGTTGAAGGGAGTCAACAAGACGTTTTGAAGGTTGCGAAAGCAACGTTGAAAAATCTCAAAATTTCTTCTTGACTTCATCGCCTGGCAGCGTAGAATTCGCAGCCCTGACGATGAGAAGCAAGCGCTTCTAGAGTCAACGTTCTTTAACAATTTGACCTATACAATCTGTGTGGGCACTCGTACTTGATAGACATAAGATTTATCAATGAACTGAGTGACCCAAGATGGTTGAGCTT
>NZ_JHZA01000023.1 GCF_000621165.1 Enterovibrio calviensis DSM 14347
GGTGAGAACGTTGGTGTTCTTCTACGTGGTACTAAGCGTGACGAAGTTCAACGTGGTCAAGTACTGGCTAAGCCTGGTTCAATCACTCCACACACCACTTTCACTTCAGAAATCTATGTTCTGTCGAAAGATGAAGGCGGCCGTCATACTCCGTTCTTCAAAGGCTACCGTCCACAGTTCTACTTCCGTACAACTGACGTGACCGGTACTATCGAACTGCCAGAAGGCGTTGAGATGGTAATGCCTGGTGATAACATTGCTATGACTGTAACTCTAATCGCGCCAATCGCGATGGATGAAGGTCTACGCTTCGCAATCCGCGAAGGTGGCCGTACAGTAGGTGCGGGTGTTGTTGCTAAAATCATCGAATAAGATTTGACGACACACTAGCAAAAAGGGCATCATTTGATGCCCTTTTTCTGCACCAAATCTTTAGATTGAACTTTTTTTCGCCGATTGGTCGCAGTGATATACGTTTTAAGAGAAGAAAATGAGCGACGATGTAAGTCCGCATGGTTTTTCTTGTTCTTTTCACCTCGCTAACGCGAGGTTGTTGTCGTCGATGAAATAGATTAGTTACAGGTAGAATGTATGAAAGCGAATGCTGAAGCCCCAACCGGGTCAATGGACACCCTAAAATGGGTTGTGGTTTTTGCCTTAGTGGCGACTGCTGTAGTAGGAAATAGCGTTTACGGCGATATGTCTGTCGTACTACGTGCAGCTGCGGTTGTTGTGCTTGTTGCAGCGGCCGGTGGTGTTGCTGCGCTAACAGGTAAAGGCAAAGCGGCTATCACGTTTGCACGTGAGTCGCGTATGGAAGTGCGTAAAGTGGTATGGCCAACGCGTCAAGAAACTTTGCAGACCACTCTCATCGTTCTGGCTGTTACTGTCGTCATGGCGCTCATCCTGTGGGGTATCGACGGTATTATGGTCCGTCTGGTCCGCCTATTCACTGGCGTGTGAGGATAACTACATGAGCGAAGCTCCTAAAAAACGTTGGTATGTTGTTCAGGCTTTCTCCGGCTTTGAAGGCCGTGTATCTAAGTCTCTGAACGAGTATATCAAGATTCACGAAATGGAAGATTTCTTCGGTGAGATACTTGTACCTACCGAGGAAGTTGTAGAAATGCGCGCAGGACAGCGTCGCAAGAGTGAACGCAAGTTTTTCCCAGGGTACGTTCTGGTTCAGATGATCATGAATGATGAATCATGGCACTTGGTACGTAGTGTACCGCGTGTGATGGGCTTCATTGGTGGTACACCTGACCGCCCAGCACCAATTTCTGATAAAGAAGCTGATGCTATCCTGAACCGTCTGGAAAAAGCGAGCGAATCTCCAGTGCACAAAACTGTGTACGAAGCGGGTGAAGTTGTCCGTGTTACTGAAGGCCCATTTGCGGACTTCAATGGCGTGGTAGAAGAAGTAGATTACGAGAAGAGCCGCGTGAAGGTTTCTGTCTCGATCTTCGGCCGTGCAACGCCAGTTGAGCTTGAATTCAGTCAGGTTGAAAAAAGCTGATCGTTTTTTGCTCGGAAAGTATTGCTAGGGGCGCGAAATTTGAATACAATTTCGCGCCCTTTTGTTAAACGGGGAGTCTGTTTATTAAAAAGCAGACGTTTGAACCCAAATTTAGGTATTTAGTAATGGCTAAAAAAGTAGAAGCTTACATCAAGCTGCAAGTTGCAGCAGGTATGGCTAACCCAAGTCCACCAGTTGGTCCAGCTCTTGGTCAACACGGCGTAAACATCATGGAATTCTGTAAAGCGTTCAACGCACGTACAGAATCTCTAGAGAAAGGTTTGCCGACTCCAGTTGTTATCTCTGTATACAGCGACCGTTCTTTCACTTTCGAAATGAAGACTCCACCTGCTGCAGTTCTTCTTATGAAAGCTGCTGGTATCAAGTCTGGCTCAGGCCGTCCTAACACTGAGAAAGTTGGTACTATTACTGACGCTCAGGTTCAGGAAATCGCTGAGACTAAAGCGAAAGACATGACTGGTGCAGACATTGAAGCGATGAAACGCTCAATTGCTGGTACTGCTCGTTCAATGGGTCTGGTAGTAGAGGGTTAAGACAATGGCTAAATTGACTAAGCGCATGCGCGTTATCCGTGACAAAGTTGATGCTACTCGTGAATACGACATCAACGAAGCTGTTGCTCTTCTGAAAGAACTAGCTACTGCTAAATTCGTAGAAAGTGTTGATGTTGCAGTAAACCTGGGCATCGATGCACGTAAATCAGACCAAAACGTTCGTGGCGCAACTGTGTTGCCACACGGTACTGGCCGTGACATCCGCGTAGCGGTATTCACTCAAGGTGCAAACGCTGAAGCTGCGAAAGAAGCTGGTGCTGATATCGTTGGTATGGAAGATTTGGCTGACCAAATCAAGAAAGGCGAAATGAACTTCGACGTAGTTATCGCATCTCCAGATGCAATGCGCGTTGTAGGTCAATTGGGTACTATCTTGGGTCCACGTGGCCTGATGCCAAACCCTAAAGTTGGTACTGTAACTCCTAACGTTGCTGAAGCAGTTAAAAATGCTAAAGCTGGTCAGGTTCGTTACCGTAACGACAAGAACGGTATCATCCACACCACTATTGGTAAGGTTGATTTCGATGCTGACAAACTTAAGGGTAACCTTGAAGCATTGTTGGTAGCTCTGAAGAAAGCTAAGCCTTCTTCAGCGAAAGGTACTTTCGTTAAGAAAGTAAGCATCTCTACCACTATGGGTGCAGGTGTTGCGGTTGACCAGAATACTCTGGACGCACAAGCAAACTAATTTGCTTAAAGCGGGGAGTTACTGTACAATTTCCCGCTTTAAAATAATGGCTGATGTCCGCTAGTCGGGCTTCGTCCAAGACCGTAGGCGTTTCATCTTCGGATAGGAACTTAATCAGCCTACGTAGACGGTGCCAGAACATGATAGATAAATTCTTTCTTGGATCTGCGCCGTACTTACTCTCCTGCTGAGAAGCAGCGAGTGGTGTATATATAATCCAGGAGCAAATCCAAATGGCATTAAATCTTCAAGACAAAAAAGCAATTGTTGCTGAAGTCAACGAAGCTGCCAGTGGTGCCCTTTCTGCAGTTGTAGCTGATTCTCGCGGTGTAGCGGTTGGTGCAATGACTTCTCTACGTAAACAAGCTCGTGAAGCTGGCGTTTACATGAGAGTTGTTCGTAACACCCTTGCTCGTCGTGCAGTTGAAGGTACTGACTATGCGTGTCTTCAAGACACCTTCGTTGGTCCATCACTGATTGCGTTCTCAAATGAGCACCCAGGTGCTGCGGCGCGTCTTTTCAAAGACTTCGCTAAAGAGAACAAAAATTTCGAAATCAAAGCTGCTGCATTCGAAGGCTCTATCACTGATGCTGACGTTCTAGCAACGCTGCCAACTTACGACGAAGCTATCGCACGCCTAATGATGTGCATGAAAGAAGCGTCTGCTGGCAAGCTGGTACGTACTATTGCGGCTGTTCGCGATCAGAAACAAGAAGTTGCGGCATAATTTGCCTTGCTTTTAACTGGTTGCTATTTAAACTAATTGTTGACTTTAAAGAGAATTGTTATGTCTATCACTAACGAGCAAATCCTAGACGCAGTTGCAGAAATGTCTGTAATGCAAGTTGTTGAACTAATCGAAGCTATGGAAGAGAAGTTCGGTGTTTCTGCTGCAGCAGCAGTAGTTTCAGGCGGCGCAGCAGCAGAAGCTGTTGAAGAGCAAACTGAATTCGACGTAATCCTAACTGCTTGTGGTCCAAACAAAGTTGCTGTTATCAAAGCAGTACGTGGCGCAACTGGCCTAGGTCTTAAAGAAGCTAAAGCTGTAGTTGACGGTGCTCCAGCTCCGTTGAAAGAAGCTGTTTCTAAAGAAGAAGCTGACGCTCTTAAAGCACAGCTAGAAGAAGCTGGTGCTTCTGTTGAAGTTAAGTAATTATTGCTTAGCTTCTTAGCCTGAAATGGCTAATGGCTGGTGGCTAAATAGTCACCGGCCTTTTTGCGCTGTAGGGCAGTAGTGAATTTTGCACCCCGTTTAGTCACTACTATCCATGCAAAAAAACATCAGATTAACCCTCTGATGTTCCTACAGTAAACGGTTGGTTGTTTAGTTACTGTCCCTCAGTCTGGACAGTTTGGGTCACTTATCAGCGAGCTGAGGAACCCTATGGTTTACTCTTATACCGAGAAAAAGCGTATCCGTAAGGATTTTGGTAAGCGTCCGCAAGTCTTGGACGTACCATACTTACTGTCTATCCAGCTTGATTCTTTCGAAAAATTTATCGAGCAGGATCCAGAAGGGCAATACGGTCTTGAAGCTGCCTTTCGCTCTGTATTTCCGATTCAGAGCTACAATGGCAATTCCGAGCTGCAATACGTTAGCTATCGTCTCGGTGAGCCAGTTTTTGATGTTAAAGAATGCCAAATTCGTGGCGTAACTTACTCTGCACCGCTTCGCGTTAAACTGCGTTTAGTGATGTTTGACAAAGACGCACCTGCTGGCACCGTAAAAGACATCAAAGAACAAGAAGTCTACATGGGTGAAATTCCACTCATGACCGACAATGGTACCTTCGTAATTAACGGTACTGAGAGGGTTATCGTATCCCAGCTGCATCGTAGCCCGGGCGTCTTCTTCGACAGCGATAAGGGTAAAACCCATTCCTCAGGTAAAGTGCTGTACAACGCACGTATCATTCCATACCGCGGTTCGTGGTTGGACTTTGAGTTTGATCCTAAAGATGCTGTTTACGTCCGTATTGACCGTCGTCGTAAACTACCTGCATCGATCATTCTTCGTGCGCTGGAATACACCACAGAGCAAATTCTTGACATGTTCTTCGACAAAATTGTGTTCGAAGTACAGGGCAAGTCTCTGGTGATGGAGCTGGTACCTGATCGTCTACGTGGTGAAACTGCGAGCTTTGATATCGAAGCTGACGGCAAGGTATACATCGAACAAGGCCGCCGTATTACTGCGCGCCACATTCGTCAGCTTGAAAAAGACGGCGTTACAAAAATTGAAGTTCCTGTTGAGTATATCGTGGGCAAAGTTGCTGCACGTGATTACATCAACGAGGAAACTGGTGAGATCATTGCACCTGCTAACCAAGAACTGAGCCTAGAAACGCTAGCGCTTCTTTCTCAAGCAGGTCACAAGAAGATCGAAACCTTGTTCACCAATGACTTGGACAACGGCCCGTACATGTCAGATACACTACGTATCGACAGCACTACTGACCGTCTAAGCGCGTTGGTTGAAATTTACCGCATGATGCGCCCTGGTGAGCCACCAACGCGCGAAGCAGCAGAGCAGCTTTTTGAAAGCCTGTTCTTCTCAGAAGATCGTTACGATCTGTCTGCGGTAGGTCGCATGAAGTTCAACAGTTCACTGTGCCGTGAAGAAATGACTGGTTCTGGTGTACTTAGCCATGACGATATTATCCAGGTTATGCGTAAGCTTATCGATATCCGTAACGGTATCGGTGAAGTGGATGACATTGACCACTTGGGTAACCGTCGTATTCGTTCTGTTGGCGAAATGGCAGAGAACCAATTCCG
Organism: Enterovibrio calviensis DSM 14347; assembly: GCF_000621165.1. Classification (GTDB taxonomy): domain Bacteria; phylum Pseudomonadota; class Gammaproteobacteria; order Enterobacterales; family Vibrionaceae; genus Enterovibrio; species Enterovibrio calviensis. The sequence continues at coordinate 5,562 of NZ_JHZA01000023.1, forward strand.
TGTAGGTCTGGTTCGTGTTGAGCGTGCGGTTAAAGAACGTCTAAGCCTTGGCGACCTTGATGCAATCATGCCTCAAGATCTGATCAACGCGAAACCTATCTCTGCGGCAGTGAAAGAGTTCTTTGGCTCTTCTCAGTTGTCACAGTTTATGGACCAAAACAACCCGTTGTCAGAAGTTACGCACAAGCGTCGTATCTCTGCATTGGGTCCAGGCGGTCTGACGCGTGAGCGCGCAGGCTTTGAAGTTCGAGACGTACACGCAACCCACTACGGTCGCCTATGTCCTATCGAAACGCCTGAAGGTCCAAACATCGGTCTGATTAACTCGCTTTCTGCGTATGCACGTACTAACCCGTACGGCTTCCTAGAAACGCCTTACCGTAAAGTTGTTGACGGTAAAGTAACAGATCAAATTGATTACCTTTCTGCTATCGAAGAAGGTCAATTCGTTATTGCACAGGCAAATGCCGTGTTGAACGAAGATGGTTCTTTCGGTGAAGAATTGATCACTGCTCGCCAGAAAGGCGATTCAGGTCTGCACCCACGCGATCACGTTCAGTACATGGACGTTGCAACCAACCAGGTTGTATCGGTGGCGGCATCTCTGATCCCGTTCCTAGAGCACGATGATGCTAACCGTGCACTGATGGGTGCGAACATGCAACGTCAGGCCGTTCCAACTTTGCGAGCTGATAAGCCGCTAGTAGGTACTGGTATTGAACGTGCGGTAGCGGTTGACTCGGGCGTAACTGCTGTTGCTAAACGCGGCGGTGTTGTTCAGTCAGTTGATGCATCACGTATCGTTGTCAAGGTTAACGAAGACGAGCTAGTTTCTGGTGAAGCTGGTATCGATATCTATAACCTAACGAAGTACACCCGTTCTAACCAGAACACTTGTATCAACCAGCGTCCAACTGTGATGCCTGGTGAACTATGTGCTCGTGGTGACGTGTTGGCCGATGGTCCTTCAACCGACCTAGGTGAACTAGCACTTGGCCAGAACATGCGTATCGCGTTCATGCCTTGGAACGGTTACAACTTCGAGGATTCCATCCTTGTATCTGAGCGTGTAGTACAGGAAGACCGCCTGACTACCATCCACATTCAAGAGCTTTCTTGTGTGGCGCGTGATACTAAACTGGGTAGCGAAGAAATTACTGCTGACATCCCTAACGTGGGTGAAGCGGCTCTGTCTAAGCTTGACGAATCTGGTGTTGTTTACATCGGTGCGGAAGTGAAAGGCGGCGACATTCTGGTAGGTAAAGTGACACCTAAGGGTGAAACTCAGCTGACACCAGAAGAGAAACTACTACGTGCAATCTTCGGCGAGAAAGCGTCTGACGTGAAAGACTCTTCTCTACGTGTTCCTAACGGTGTATCTGGTACGGTTATCGACGTACAAGTATTTACCCGTGATGGTGTAGAGAAAGACAAGCGTGCGCTAGAAATCGAAGAAATGCAGCTGAAAGAAGCCAAAAAAGACCTGACAGAAGAGTTCTCTATTCTTGAAGGTGGTTTGGTGGCTCGTGTTCGCAATGTACTGGGTAATGCCGGTTACAGCCAAGAGAAGCTGGCGAACATGGATCGTCAGAGCATGCTAACGCAAACTCTTGATGACGAAGCGCTGCAAACTCAGCTTGAGCAACTGGCTGAGCAGTACGACGAGCTGAAATCTGACTTCGATAAGAAGTTCGATACCAAGCGTCGTAAGATCACTCAGGGTGACGATCTAGCACCAGGTGTCCTTAAGATTGTTAAGGTTTACCTTGCTGTTAAACGTCGCATCCAGCCTGGTGATAAGATGGCGGGTCGTCACGGTAACAAGGGTGTTATCTCGAAGATTAACCCTGTTGAAGACATGCCGTACGACGAAACTGGTGAGCCAGTAGATATCGTATTGAACCCACTGGGTGTACCGTCTCGTATGAACATCGGTCAGATCCTTGAAACCCACCTTGGCCTAGCGGCGAAAGGTATCGGTAACAAGATCAACAAGATGCTTAAAGAGCAGCAAGAATTGGCGAAATTCCGCGAATTCCTGCAGAAGGTTTACAGCCTGGGTGATACTCGTCAGCAAGTCGATATCAGCACAATGACTGATGACGAAGTGCGTACATTGATCCAAAACTTGCGTGCAGGTCTTCCGATTGCAACGCCAGTATTCGACGGTGCACCAGAGCCTTCAATTAAAGAATTGTTGAAGCTGGCTGATCTGCCTGAGTCTGGTCAGTTGAACTTGTTCGACGGCCGTACTGGTGAGAAGTTTGAGCGTCCTGTAACTGTAGGTTACATGTACATGCTGAAACTGAACCACTTGGTTGATGACAAGATGCACGCTCGTTCTACCGGTTCTTACAGCCTAGTTACTCAGCAGCCGCTGGGTGGTAAAGCTCAGTTCGGTGGCCAGCGTTTCGGTGAGATGGAAGTGTGGGCGCTTGAAGCATACGGCGCAGCATACACCTTGCAAGAAATGCTGACTGTTAAGTCGGATGACGTGAACGGCCGTACGAAGATGTATAAGAACATCGTCGATGGCGATCACCGCATGGAGCCGGGTATGCCGGAATCTTTCAATGTATTGCTGAAAGAAATCCGCTCGTTGGGTATCAACATCGAGCTGGAAGACGAATAAGCCAAGGCTTGCTCGTAACTCCCTTCGCACGAAACTGCGAAGGGATTTCCGGTATCAATATGAAGGCGCTGATAGCCAGCGCCTTTCTGGGTCAACTCCTCACAGGAGCCAAATGTGAAAGACTTACTTAAGTTTCTGAAAGCACAGCATAAGACCGAAGAATTTGATGCAATCAAAATCGGTCTAGCTTCACCAGACATGATCCGTTCATGGTCTTTCGGTGAAGTTAAAAAGCCAGAAACCATTAACTACCGTACCTTTAAGCCTGAACGTGACGGCCTTTTCTGTGCACGTATCTTTGGCCCGGTAAAAGACTACGAATGTCTTTGCGGTAAATACAAGCGCCTTAAGCACCGTGGTGTGATCTGTGAAAAATGTGGTGTTGAAGTTACTCAGACCAAAGTACGCCGTGAGCGTATGGGTCACATTGAGCTTGCTTCACCTGTTGCCCACATCTGGTTCCTGAAATCACTACCGTCTCGTATCGGTTTGCTGATGGACATGCCTTTGCGTGATATCGAGCGTGTTCTGTACTTCGAATCATACGTTGTGATCGAACCAGGCATGACCGATCTTGAGCGTAGCCAAATGCTGTCTGAAGAACAGTACCTTGACGCGCTTGAGCAATGGGGTGATGAATTCGACGCTCGCATGGGTGCCGAAGCAGTTAAAGCATTGCTGGCCAACATGGATCTGCAAGCTGAAACAGAGCTAATGCGTGAAGAGCTGGAAGAAACCAACTCTGAAACTAAGCGCAAGAAAATCACCAAGCGTTTGAAGCTTGTTGAAGCATTCCTTCAGTCTGGAAACAACCCTGAGTGGATGATCCTGACTGTACTTCCAGTTCTGCCACCGGATCTTCGTCCTCTGGTACCACTGGATGGCGGTCGTTTCGCGACTTCAGATCTTAACGATCTGTACCGTCGTGTCATCAACCGTAACAACCGTCTGAAACGCCTACTTGATTTGGCGGCACCTGACATCATCGTACGTAACGAAAAACGTATGCTGCAAGAGTCAGTTGATGCCCTGCTAGACAACGGTCGTCGTGGTCGTGCCATTACTGGTTCGAACAAGCGTCCGCTTAAGTCTCTAGCTGACATGATCAAAGGTAAGCAAGGTCGTTTCCGTCAGAACTTGCTTGGTAAGCGCGTAGACTACTCTGGTCGTTCGGTAATCACCGTAGGTCCATACCTTCGTCTACATCAGTGTGGTCTTCCTAAGAAGATGGCACTTGAGCTATTCAAACCATTCATCTATGGCAAGCTAGAAGCACGTGGTCTTGCGACGACGATCAAAGCTGCTAAGAAGATGGTTGAGCGCGAAGAAGCAGTTGTTTGGGATATCTTGGATGAAGTTATCCGTGAACACCCAGTATTGCTAAACCGTGCACCAACACTTCACCGTTTGGGTATTCAGGCATTTGAACCTGTACTGATCGAAGGTAAAGCGATTCAGCTTCACCCGCTGGTTTGTGCGGCATACAACGCCGACTTCGATGGTGACCAAATGGCGGTACACGTACCGTTGACGTTGGAAGCTCAGCTTGAAGCACGTGCTCTGATGATGTCGACCAACAACATCCTGTCTCCTGCGTCCGGTGATCCAATCATCGTACCTTCTCAGGACGTTGTATTGGGTCTGTACTACATGACCCGCGACAAAGTTAACGCGAAAGGCGAAGGCCTTTACCTGTCAGGCTCTGCGGAAGCTGAAAAAGCTTACCGTACTGGCAACGCTGAACTGCACGCTCGCGTAAAAGTACGCTTGAAAGAAGTGCTGTTCGACGAGATGGGTAACCGCACAGAGACTGTAGAACTGCGTGACACCACCGTTGGTCGTGCAATGTTGTGGCAAATCGTGCCTGAAGGCCTGCCATACGACATCGTTAACCAAGCGTTGGGTAAAAAGCAGATCTCTAACTTGCTGAACACTTGTTACCGTAAGCTGGGTCTGAAAGACACCGTTATCTTCGCTGACCAAATCATGTACACCGGTTTCGCTTACGCGGCACTGTCTGGTGTATCTGTTGGTATCGACGACATGGTGATCCCACAGGCTAAATACGACCTGATCGAAGCAGCTGAAGCTGAAGTTGCTGAAATTCAGGAGCAGTTCCAGTCTGGTCTGGTAACCGCTGGCGAACGTTATAACAAAGTTATCGATATCTGGGCTGCGGCGAACGAACAAGTTGCTAAAGCGATGATGGATAACCTGTCTCACGACACTGTTATTAACCGCGATGGCGAGCAAGAAGAACAGAAATCGTTTAACAGCGTTTACATGATGGCCGATTCTGGTGCTCGTGGTTCGGCTGCTCAGATTCGTCAGTTGGCGGGTATGCGTGGTCTGATGGCTAAGCCAGATGGCTCAATCATCGAAACGCCAATCACCGCGAACTTCCGTGAAGGTCTGAACGTACTTCAGTACTTTATCTCGACGCACGGTGCTCGTAAGGGTCTTGCGGATACCGCACTTAAGACTGCGAACTCAGGTTACCTGACTCGTCGTCTAGTAGACGTTGCACAAGATGTTGTTGTAACTGAATCCGACTGTGGTACCAGCGAAGGTATCCACATGATGGCTGTTATCGAAGGCGGCGACGTTAAAGAAGCACTGCGTGAGCGTGTTCTTGGTCGTGTTGTTGCTGAAGACGTCATGAAACCTGGTACAGAAGAAGTTCTAGCACCTCGTAACACGCTTCTTGATGAGAAGTGGTGTGAGATCTTAGAACAGAACTCTGTTGACCAAGTGAAAGTGCGCTCTGTGGTTAGCTGTGAAACCGACTTCGGTTGCTGTGCTAACTGTTACGGTCGTGACTTGGCACGTGGTCATATTATTAACCACGGTGAAGCAGTGGGTGTTATCGCTGCTCAGTCAATCGGTGAGCCAGGTACGCAGCTTACAATGCGTACGTTCCACATCGGTGGTGCGGCATCGCGTGCGGCAGCTGAAAACAGCATCCAAGTGAAGAACAACGGTTCGTTGCACCTTCACAACGCGAAGTTCGTTACGAACAACGCGGGCAAGCTGGTTATCACGTCTCGTGCATCTGAACTGACTATCGTTGATGAGTTTGGTCGTACTAAGGAAAACTATAAGCTTCCTTACGGTACTATCCTTGCGAAGAAAGACGGTGACGCAGTGGCTATCGGTGAAACCGTAGCAAACTGGGATCCGCACACAATGCCAATCATCACCGAAGTGGAAGGTCGTATCCAATTCCATGACATGGTCGATGGCGTGACTGTTCAGCGTCAAACTGATGAGCTGACAGGTCTGTCTTCAATGGTGATTTTGGACGCTGCTGAGCGTACATCTGCTGGTAAAGACATGCGTCCTACCGTTAAGCTGCTTGATGCGGCTGGTAACGACATCATGATCCCAGGTACCGACATGCCTGCACAATACTTCCTACCTGGTAAAGCAATTGTCCAGTTGGAAGATGGTGCAACAGTTGGTATCGGTGAAGTTCTTTCGCGTATCCCGCAAGCTGCAAGTGGTACGAAAGATATCACCGGTGGTCTGCCACGCGTAGCCGACCTGTTCGAAGCTCGTAAGCCTAAAGAACCTGCAATTTTGGCAGAGATCACGGGTGCAATTTCCTTCGGTAAAGAAACCAAAGGTAAACGCCGCCTGATCATCACGCCAACTGACGGTTCACCATACGAAGAGATGATTCCTAAGTGGCGTCAACTGAACGTATTCGAAGGTGAAAAAGTTGAGAAGGGTGACGTAATCGCTGATGGTCCAGAATCTCCACACGACATTCTGCGTCTACGTGGTGTACGTGCGGTAACTGAATACATCACTAACGAAGTGCAAGACGTTTACCGTCTGCAAGGCGTTAAGATTAACGATAAGCACATCGAGACTATCGTTCGTCAGATGCTACGTAAGGTAACTATCACATCTTCTGGTGACTCTGAGTTCCTAGAAGGTGAGCAGGTAGAATTCTCTCGCGTAACCATTGCGAACCGTAAGCTTGAAGACGAAGGCAAGCAAATTGCTTCTTTCGGACGTGATCTGTTGGGTATTACTAAAGCGTCTCTGGCAACTGAGTCGTTCATCTCTGCAGCATCGTTCCAAGAAACGACTCGCGTACTTACTGAAGCTGCGGTTTCTGGTAAGCGTGATGAGCTTCGTGGTCTTAAAGAGAACGTTATCGTTGGTCGCCTGATCCCTGCAGGTACAGGTTTTGCTTACCACAAGACGCGTCAAACTCGTCGTCAAGTGGTAGAAGCACCTGTTGCTCCGCAAATGGATGCTGAACAAGCATCTCAGGATCTAGCAGCACTTCTAAACGCTGGTCTTAACGACGACCTTTAAGTCTCTGACTTGAAGTGAAAAAAGGCACCCTCCGGGGTGCCTTTTTTATTGCCTAATGAAAAGCATGCTGACAATTCTGGTGCTAAACGAGAAACGAGAAACGAGAAACGAGAAACGAGAAACGAGAAACGAGAAACGAGAAACGAGAAACGAGAGAGATATAGACACTAAAGCCGGCTAGTGAAGGGCACTAACCGGAGAGCGGGATGTTCTAAGACACGATACTAGACGTTAAGCCCCTGGCGGGATCGACAGACTATCGGCAATAAGCTGAATAAGCATATCTTCTTGCTCGAAGCGCAGCTCCATGATTTCGCCGACACGAGAAATATCATTGTCAAAACGGGCGAAATTATCTTCATCCAATACGAATGCGCTGTATTTGTCATTGAACGTCAGCAGTGGCTCTGTGGTTTCTACGATGCGAGAGTAGAGCGTATCTATCTCGGCATTGCTGGAAAACCCAGTGGATTGCCATCGATTCATGACCATGTCATAAATTTTAAAATGCCCAGCAGATATGTAATCGACCAATGCTTCGCAGAATCGATTTAATTCCTGCTCGGTGGGAAGACAATTCTTATTGCCGCCTGACAGCCCAGCGACCTTTGAATATTCAACCAACAGTTCTTGTCGCAACGTCAACCAGTAGTCGATGACATCGCTGTATCCGCCCCACTGTTGTTGTGCTTTTTCGAGTTTATTAAGCATGACCACGTTCCTCATGATCAGCGCACCTGAGCGCTTTTATAGGATTTGAGCCATATCATTCTGGCTATCATTTTACTAACATCAGGTAGTTGATTTTAGAGTGCCCCAATTTGTCACGGTTAGCAAGGATCGAAACTGCGTTATGTCTGATCAAAAAGATCTTGTGTACTTGTGTTGTGCAAACGACGGAAAGTTATGGTTGCCCGATCACAGCTTGCCTTTAATTACCAAAGCAGAGCTTGAGGAAATGACGTTATCTAGCTACGTCATTGGGGAGTTTGATGGAAAAGAGGTTCACTACATTGCTGATAGTGAGGGATTTTCTGTTGACGCCTTTGATGGCCTTCGCAGCCAGTTGTCACTCCCTCCTGATTTGTTCAACCTCGCAGGTAGGGCGATACAACTCGACCACATGCGAAATACTCAGCGTTTTTGTAGTCTGTGCGGCGGCAAAAATAGTGTCGACGAGCAACATACGTCCATGGTTTGTCAGCAATGTCATACCGTGCATTATCCTCGTGTCTCCCCGTGCGTCATTGTAGCGGTAAGGCGAGATAGGGAGATATTGCTCGCGCACCATCCTCGTCATCGAAATGGCATGTATACCGTGATTGCAGGCTTCGTTGAAGCGGGTGAGACCTTGGAGCAATGCGTCGCTCGTGAGGTGTTTGAGGAGACCGGGATTGTCGTGACGAATATTCGCTATTTCGATAGCCAGCCTTGGGCGTTCCCCTCGAACCTCATGATTGGCTTTGTTGCCGACTACGCAGCAGGCGAAATTAGCCCAGACTATGAAGAGCTTACGGATGCACAGTGGTTTGATTTAGACAACTTGCCGCTGGTGGCGCCAGAGGGCACGATTGCGCGTCGGTTGATCGAAGAGGCGCGCACACTATGTGACTGACCCTTCGACTGAATTGGCAACTGACTCAGATATCCGAGCGTGATGTCAGTCAGTCACTCTCAAGAAACAGCTCGAATGAAATATGAAAGATGAGAGATAAAAGAGGGATGTGAATGCATCCCTCTTTTTTCTGCTACTTACCATCTGTTGCTAATTACGCGCTGTTGCTGGTCGCGATGTTGTTACTGGCTGTGCGCCAAAATGATGGCATTGACCTCATTGGCTTTCTCCATTTGCACCATATGCCCGGTATTCTCAATAATATGGCATTCGGCACCTAACGGATGATGAGCATGTGACGCTGGGATCACCTCATCTTTGTCTCCCCAAATCACCAGTGTGGGCGTAGAAGGGGATTCGCCCATCGTGCGCATTTGCGTGCCCGCAGGGAAGAGTTCGCTCGCAAGATAGGTCAATGAAGAGGTGACGCCGTCCAGTCGCTTGTATTTGAGTACATCGTCAACCAAGCTACGCGTCACTAATCCTTTATCTGCAAATAACATTTGCAGAACAGGCTTCAGTTCACGGCGATTTTGCGCATGAATAAAGCTTTGTATGTAGTCTCCACTGATCTCTTTTCCAAGCCCAGCACTGGCAATAAGCGCCAATGACTTTGCTTTTTCGGGGTGTAGTTTTGCTACCTCACTGCAAACTAAGCCCCCCATCGAGTGCCCCACCCAATGCGCGTGACCCAGATTGAGTTCATCGAAAACCTCAACCACGGTTTGCACTAATTTCGCAAGCGTCAGTGCAAAGAGTGGAATCGCGGACTGGCCGTGAGCAGGCAAATCAATGGCTAGAACGGGGGAGGATGCGCTCAAGGCATCCATGTTAAATAGCCAATTGTCCAAGTCGCCACCAAAGCCATGGATAAGCACATACGGAATGCCGTCAGCATCCTTGTTCATTAGACTATAACGGACTTGCCCAACAGATGTGTTTGAGAATGCGTAAGGAGAGGCCTGTGTTTCATCAGACTCATCGTTGGCATCCGGTTGAACAAATGCAGCGATAAATGCATCGATTTCCAAATCAGTGACATCTTGTGGGGCAATGACTCCAAGCAAGGCTTGAACGCTATATATATCGCCTTCTTGTGCCACTCTTCGCCTAAATAACCCAGCATCTGGCGCTTCGACTTCACTGGCAATTTTATCCGTTTCAACGTCCATGATGATTTGGCCGACATTGATGAGATCGCCATCGTTGACATGCCATTCAACGAGAGTGCCCTCTTTCATTGAAAGCCCCCACTTGGGCATCACAATCGGTATGATGTTTGGGTTCATGCGTGTCCTCCCGCGATGGCATTCACGGCATCGACAATGGCATCGACAGAAGGAACAAACGCATCCTCTAAGGTCGGCGAGAAGGGAACGGGTGTGTGAGGCGCGGTGACCATTTTTATTGGTGATTTAAGAGAAGAAAACGCCGCTTGGGCGACCTGAGCGGAAATGTCTGCGGCAATAGAGCATCGTGGATGCGCTTCATCAATACAAACCAGTCGACCGGTGTTCTCGACACTTTCAAGCACGGTATCAAGATCTAATGGCGATAGGGTACGTAAGTCAATGACTTCGCATTGAATACCCGTTTTGGCTAACTGTTCCGCTGCGCTGAGCGCGCGGTGTACGGTTTGACCATAGCTGACCAAGGTGACGTCGTTGCCTTCTCTGATCACACTGGCTTCCCCAAAGGGAATGGCATAGCTTGATTCAGGGACATCGCATTCACTGCCGTAAAGGTTTTTGTGCTCAAGAAAAATGACAGGGTCGTTATCTCGAATGGCTTGGATCAGCAGACCTTTGGTGTCATAGGCGTTAGACGGACACACCACCTTTAAGCCGGGAATGTGCGTGAACAGCGGTGTGAGCATTTGGCTGTGTTGTGCGGCGGCTCGAAACCCTGCCCCACACATGGCGCGTATGACCACGGGCGTTTCGGCTTTCCCCCCGAACATATAGCGAAACTTAGCCGCTTGGTTGAAAATTTGATCAAAGCAGACGCCCATAAAATCAATAAACATGAGTTCAGCGATAGGGCGTAAACCGCAGGTCGCGGCACCAACAGCTGCGCCCACATAGGCACTTTCTGACAGAGGCGTGTCGATCAATTGGTTAGGGTGTTTGGCATATAAGCCTTTGGTAACACCCAATACGCCGCCCCATGCATCATCTTCACCGGGTGCGCCCGTGCCCCCAACAATGTCTTCCCCCATCATAAACACCGTGGGGTCTCGGCTCATTTCTTGATCAATGGCTTCATTAATCGCATCTTTCATGGAGAGTGTTCTGGCCATAATGATTTCCTTCCTTGAATTAGTAACTGACGTAAACATCTTTCAGCAGGGCTGACATGTCCGGAGATGGCGCAGCGATGGCTGCTTGAACGGCATCCTCAATCAGCGCTTTGACCTCGTCATCGATGCGATCGAATTCGCTGGTGGAAATGACTCCGCTCTGTTCAACGCGGTGACGCAAAATTTTCAGGCAGTCCCGGTTGTCTCGAATGTCTTTGATTTCGCCATCGGCGCGGTAGGTTTGTGCATCGCCTTCAAAGTGACCAAAAAAGCGCACCATTTTGCATTCCAGTAAGGAAGGGCCTCCTCCTTGTCGAGCGCGTTGAATGACCTCACCAGCGGCTTCATAGACGGCAAAAAAGTCTGTGCCATCGACCGTGATTCCAGGTAACCCAAAGCCTGTCGCACGGTCGACATATGAATCGCAAGATACTGCCCATTCTGCGGCGGTGGATTCGGCATACCCGTTGTTTTCTACAACAAAGATGACAGGAAGCTCCCACACCGCAGCAAGGTTAAGGCTCTCCAAAAAGGTACCTTGGTTAGAGGCACCATCACCGGTGAAACTGATCCCCACGCCAGTATGGCCGAGCTGTTTTGCCGCCAATGCGGCGCCGCAAACCAGCGGCGAACCAGCACCTAAAATGCCATTCGCGCCCATCATGCCTTTCGATAAATCCGCAATGTGCATGGAGCCACCTTTGCCGCTGCAAGCGCCGGTTTGCTTGCCATAAATTTCTGCCATCATGGCGTGAACATCGACGCCCTTGGCGATGCAATGACCGTGGCCTCTGTGTGTTGAGGCAATGCGGTCATTGTTGTTGAGGTGCATCATGATGCCGACGGCTGTGGCTTCCTCTCCGGCATAAAGGTGAACAAAGCCGGGAATGTCGCCACGCGCAAAATCGATGTGCAGACGCTCTTCGAAATCTCGAATGGTTTTCATCATGGTGTAGGCGTCGAGCAACTGCTCGCGAGACAGTGGAAAGGGATTGTCACTCATGGTGTTCTCCTTGTGATAGCGGGGTGGGCATCTGCCCATGGTGTTGAATAAACAGACCTTGTCGGGCGGCAAACGCCATACATTGCTCGACATTGATGGTGTGAAAAGCATCAGAACGTAAGGTGATGCTGATGGCATCATTGGTGGTAAATGGCCACTCACGCTCCCCATCCAAGGCAAGAGAGCCAGAAGATGACGCAAGCGACAGGGGAACGTTGGGTGGAAATGCGTTAAACGTTTCGATGGGAAGCGTGGCAATGAGTCCCGGCGCCAAAGGGGCAGATAGCGACAACGATGGGGGCGATGAATGACGGGCAAATTGAACATGTAACCCAGCAGGCTCTTCACGGGTGATGGGATGCAATAAGCCAGCGATGGAAGACAAACCAATACCATCGGTGCGGCCGAATGTGACGAACAATTCCTTCAGGCTGTCAGCGCGCCAAACTGCAAGCGCGCCAGTAAATTGCTCTCGCACCACGGCGACATCAACCAATGCGATGTCTCGCTGATGATTGAGTGTCACTTCAAGCCATTTGTTACCGCGAAAAGCCAGCGCGGCAGGGATCGTTCCGCTGACCGCCAGACCCGTCGCTAGTCCTGTGATGGTGGGTTCCTGTAGTGGCGGAAACGCGTTGTTTGTGCCGCTCGACACACCCGCAATGGGAATGTTTCCGCACTCACGTACCACCAGTCGATGCGTTCCATCGCCGCCAAGTACCACAATCGCCGCGACGTTTTGTTCCTTCATGAGCTGCGCAGCCATGACCGTATCTTGAGATGTGCCCGTGACGGGCATATCTAACCATTCCAACGCCGGAAAGCGGGCGTTATCCGCCCGTTGCGCCTGTTTCAACCCGCGGCGAATATGCACACCAAGGCCTGCTCGCTCTGGCATCATCACCACGTTATTCACCCCAGAGTGACGCAGACCTGCCAATATCCGCAGCACCATGTTGGCGCGGTCAGTGATTTGTAAGTTGGCGGCATGCGCGATGATCCGACGGATATCGCGGGCAGAAACCGGGTTTGCGATGATGCCGACAGTGATTGGCTTGGTCACAATGTATTCGTCCTTGGGTGAGTGATAACAGGCTTAAACCAAGAAGCGTGCCAGAGCTGGGCAATAAGTTTTAATCACTATTTTTCAGTGTTTTAAGCTGGTTAGCTGGGGCGTAGGCATGCATGGGTGGTGTAGCGTGTGCAACAGGTGTGGCGTTGCAACCAGAGGGGGCGTCCCAAAAGATTAACGGTGTCTTGATGGCGCGAAAATAAGATGGATAGAAGCGTGTTGGCGGCGGGTTGAGCGAGAAAATTCTGAATGAGGTGCATACTTTCAAGGAGTGAAAGGAGTCGTCTCATGGAAGTGGTTAGACAGGTTCGCGATCATATTAAAGAAGTTCAAGGTGTCGCTGAAGGCGTTAACAGCGCTCGCGATGCTGTGATTGAGCAATCGTGGCGGCGCTGCGTTTCCGATCACAAGCTGGATCCTCTTGTAATGCAAGAGGCGTATATCGTTCCTCATGCCGAGTTGAAGTATCACCAAGAGCGCATTGATAAGTTGTTGCGCACGGCGCGACACGGGTTAGACGATTTGTATCGGCAAATCGCGTTGCACGGCTATGTGCTATTGCTGACAGATGCTGATGGAGTGACTGTCGATTTTCAAGGCGATGCATCGCTGCGATGGGAATTGCAAAAGTCCGGTTTGTATCTTGGTGCAGAATGGTCGGAACAGCGAGCAGGGACCTGTGGTGTTGGTTCGTGCATTTTTACCGGTGAAGCGATCACCGTTCATCAAACCGATCATTTCGATGCCACTCATGCGCCGCTCTCCTGCACGGCGGCCCCCATTTATGATGTTGATGGGTCACTCGCTGCGGTGCTGGATATCTCCGCATTAAAAAGCCCAGAACCTAAAGCCAGTCAGGCGCTAGCGCTTAGCCTTGTTCAATCCTGCACTCGCCGTATAGAAATGGCGGCACTCATGAACACCTTTCGCCGCGAATGGATCGTGCGTTTTAGCCAATCACCCGCATTTCTTGATGTCGACCCTGAGTGTGCCATCGCAGTGAATGGCAACGGCGAGGTCATAGGTATGACACACAGCGCCCAGCGTTTGCTCGCTCGGGTCAAAGGTACGCCGTGGCAGAATACATCCGTGTTACTAAACAGCGGATTATCCGATTACTTCAATATCAACATCAATGAACTGCCTACCCTGACACGCGCATTGCCAACAGAGGAGCGCTTGATCAGCACATGCACCGGAGAGCTTTGGTTTGCCCATGCACTCGCGCCGCAGCAACCGCCTATTGGGCATCATAAGCGACGCATTGTCAGTGGGCCTCTCGCTACCTTGTATCAAGGAGACAGTGAGATGGAGGCGCTCGCCCAGAAAGCTTCTCAACTGGCGTTGTCGCCATTGCCCATTTTGCTTCAAGGTGAAACTGGCAGTGGTAAGGAGTACCTTGCGAGTGCGATTCATCAATCCAGTCCACAGCGAAAAGGGCACTTCGTGGCGATCAACTGTGCTGCTATCCCAGAGTCTCTTATTGAAAGTGAATTATTTGGCTATGTTGATGGGGCGTTTACTGGCGCGAGAGGGAAAGGGAAGAAAGGACTGATCGAACAGGCCAGCGGTGGCACGCTATTTTTGGATGAAATTGGGGATATGCCCCTCGGGCTGCAAGCAAGACTGCTTCGCGTATTGGCAGAGAATGAGGTGCTTCCCGTTGGTGCCACAACGGCGGTTCCCGTTCGGCTTCGTGTATTGGCCGCGACGCATCAAGATTTAACGCAGCTAGTGAAAAGCGGTCGCTTTCGTGAGGACCTGTTTTATCGGATCCGTGGCGCTCGCTTGTGCATCCCGCCATTACGGGCACGAAAGGACATCATTTGGCTGACGTCCATGCTCATCGAGAAATCAGCCACTCAACCCATGGTGCTGAGTGAATCAGTCCGCTATCTACTGACCCGATATTCGTGGCCGGGGAACATTCGCGAGTTGGACAATGCCGTGCGTTTCGCGCTGGCATTTTGCCCTGGGAGTGAAATCCTGCCAGAGCATCTGCCCGACGACATTCGATTTACGCACCAAGAGACGCAAGAAACTGTTGGCGTGTGCGAGGAATCAGCCCGAGATGACAACGAGATATTGCTGGTGCTACAAGCCTGTAAATGGAATATATCGGAAGCGGCAAGGGTGCTGGGGGTTGACCGTTCTACCGTACATCGGCGCATGAAAAAAGCCGGAGTCACCCGTCATTACGGGACTCAGTCTGGCTTCCGAGCCGATGAGTAGGCAAAAAAAACCCGCCGTAGGGAGGCGGGAGTAAGATGCGATATTTATGGGTAGTGTCTATCAGACATTTTGTTATTAGAAGCAAATTTTTAACATGTGCGTAATGCTTCGGCAAACATCCTGCATCCTGAGAGATGATATTTATGATCGTACCCACAAAGGGCAGCTTTTGTTGCTCTCTGAGGGTGATACAATAGCGCCACTCAACTTTCAGGAAGTGAACAATGACAGAACTAAAGAATGATCGCTATTTGCGTGCTCTGTTAAAAGAGCCGGTCGATTACACGCCGGTATGGATGATGCGTCAGGCAGGTCGTTATTTGCCTGAGTATAAGGCGACGCGTGCGGAAGCAGGCGACTTTATGTCATTGTGTAAAAATGCGGAACTGGCTTGTGAAGTCACTCTGCAGCCGCTGCGCCGTTATAATTTGGACGCGGCAATTTTGTTCTCTGATATTTTGACCATTCCTGATGCGATGGGATTGGGCTTGTACTTTGAAACCGGTGAAGGTCCAAAGTTTGAGCGTCCAATCACCTGTAAAGCCGACGTAGAAAAAATCGGTCTTCCGGATCCGGAAGGTGAACTGCAGTACGTAATGAACGCCGTTCGCACCATTCGTAAAGGTCTTGAAGGCCAAGTGCCATTGATTGGTTTCTCTGGAAGCCCTTGGACACTGGCGACTTACATGGTCGAAGGTGGCAGCTCGAAAGCCTTCACTAAGATCAAAAAAATGATGTACGCCGATCCTCAAACGCTACACCTGCTTTTGGATAAGCTGGCAGATAGCGTGATTGAGTACCTTAACGCACAGATCAAAGCCGGTGCACAATCAGTGATGGTGTTTGATACGTGGGGTGGTGTGCTGACACCGCGTGACTACAACGACTTCTCTTTGCAATACATGCACAAGATCGTTGATGGCTTGATCCGTGAAAATGACGGTCGCCGTGTGCCTGTTACCCTGTTCACCAAAAACGGTGGCATGTGGCTAGAGAAAATTGCAGCGACTGGCTGTGATGGCGTCGGTCTGGATTGGACCATTGATATTGGTGAAGCCAAGCGCCGTATCGGTGACAAAGTGGCGCTTCAAGGCAACATGGATCCTTCCATGCTGTATGCATCACCTGAGCGTATTCGCCAAGAAGTTGGAACCATTCTTGAAGGGTTTGGTAACAGCAATACCGGCCACGTGTTCAACTTGGGCCATGGTATTCACTTGGACGTGCCACCTGAAAATGCAGGTGTGTTCGTTGAAGCGGTGCATGAGCTTTCTAAGCCTTACCACAAGTAAGCCGCACCCTATTTAATTTGAAAATGGTCAGCGTTTGCTGGCCATTTTTGTTTTTGGGCTTTCACACTGATGTACCACGTGAAGGTTCACTCGGGAAATTCCTCGAAAAGCTGTACGTGATATTTAATTCAATATTATCAATGGATTAGGGTTTCGATATGTTATGCCGTTATTCTTGTGATCCAAAAGGCTGATAATTGGGAAAAAAGCTGATCATGTAAGGGATATCTGTCTTGGCGGCTGTATTGAATAGGATTTTGCTGTGCAGGGTTCACTGGGGAAATTGCTAAGAAAGCTGTACGCATCGAATGTGGCTTTAGATATCAATAGCTTATGTTATTGCTGAGGCGATGATTGAATTTGTGTGCAGCGAAAAGCAGAACGTTATCGTAAAAGCTGATCAACTCTCTCTCGTAAATTAGGAAGAACCTCTTCCTCAAACCACGGATTCTTTCTTAACCAAATGTTGTTACGCGGCGATGGGTGAGGCAGTGCAATAAAATCAGGCGCCCAGCGCGCATTGTTTTTGACTGTCTCTGTCAGTGTGCGCGGTTTATTGGGTAGATAGTAACGCTGCGCGTAATCACCAATCAGTATGGTTAATTCGACATTTTGAAGGTGCTGCTTAATGGAGGCATGCCATGTTGGCGCGCACTCAGGCCGTGGTGGCAAATCGCCAGAGTTTCCTTTACCGGGATAACAAAACCCCATCGGCATAATGGCAATAGCATTGGGATCGTAGAAGCGTGCTTTATCCATTTGCAGCCATTCCCTCAGGCGATCGCCGCTCGGGTCATTCCAAGGGATACCGGTTTCATGAACGCGTGTCCCTGGTGCTTGGCCAATAATCAGTAATCGAGCTGAAGACGCCGCTTGCACCACGGGGCGAGGGCCCAATGGCAAATGCTTGGTACACACTTGGCATTTTGTTATCTCTTCAAGGAGCGTCGGCAGCGTTTTAGACACGATTAATAGCCTGATTCAAAATCGACAATGTGCTGTAACGGCTGTCCTTCTCGCCATCGCAGATAGTTTTCCTTAAATATAGTGACAACTTGCTCGGGAAAACTGATAGCTGAAATATGCGGTGTGACCGAAATGGCGGGATGGGCCCAAAATGGATGCTCGCTTCCAAGCGGTTCGGTGGCAAACACATCGAGAAAGGCATGCTTGATGTGTTGATTTTCAATGGCGGTTAACAGGCCTTGCTCTTCTAACACTGGGCCTCGCCCTACATTAAACAGTAATGCTTGATGGCAGTGAGACAGTGACTCAGCATTTAACAGGTGTTTGGTTTGCGGCGTCGAAGGCAATGTCGACACAATCACGTCCGCGGATGCCAGCGCGTGGCGTAAGTCAGCGTTGGATACCACATCGTCAAACGGCTCCGTTGGTGCGCCTCGGCGGCTGACACCTGTCACCTTCATACCAAAGTGCTTGGCGGTGGTTGCCACGTGTGCGCCTATTGACCCCGTTCCGAGGATCACCATCTGCTTGCCTTGAAGACTGCCGTAAGGGATGGGCGACCAATGGTGTTCAGTTTGTTGTGTGTGATACTCACGTAAATGACGGGTAACAGAAAGCAGTTGTCCAAAGACATATTCTGACATGAGCGGGCCAAATACACCGCGCACGTTAGTCAGTTGGTAATCTCGCTTGGGATTGGCGAGCAAGGCATCACAACCCGCAAATGTGGATTGTAGCCAAATCAGCTTTTGGGCTTGCTCAATGTGCGGTGCAATGCGCGGTGGGTCAGCAAGCACCACATTGGCGTCTTCGATATTTGTCGTGAGCGTGATATCGGGCAGACAGGCTTTCTCGAGCAAATCAACGTATTGCTCATGGTTCTCAGAACAAAGATACAGTCGGTTCAATATCACTTCCTTTTCCATTTTGAATCATCCTTGAAACGCCTATGAAGCATGTTTCTTGAGGTCTTTCGTGGTTATCAAGTAAACTTGCCCCACATTCCTTTCTGGCCAGCACTTGCTGTGTCATAAGATAGACGGCAGACCATGTTACAAAATCCGATCCAGCTGCGACTCGAAAAACTTGAACCTTGGCAGCATATCACTTTTATGACGGCGCTGGTGGAGCGCATGTATCCCAATTACGCACTGTTCTGTCAGCAAACAAATTTTGCTGAACCACAGGCTTTTCGTAACCTGCTGGATGCAGTATGGGAAATCCTGACCGTAAAAACGGCCAAGATAAACTTCGAAAACCAGCTTGAGAAGCTGGAAGAGTTGATCCCAACCAACGAAGAGTTCGACATGTATCTGACCTATCCTGCGGTGGATGCGTGTGTATCAATGTCGACGCTGCTTCATACTCTGCTTGATCGCGATCTGATGATGGAATCTGTGCTGAAAATCAGCCAGCAGTCAGTGGCAAGCGTTGCCCAGTTAGAAGAAGCACAAACTGGGATAGAAGTGACTAACGAGAATCAAAAGGAAATTGAATCAGTTTGCGCTGAGTGGGATGTGCAGTGGGAAATCTTCCGCGTACTGAAAGATGCTGAGTCGCGCGACGTTGAAATGATCCGCGGAATTCGTGCTGAGCTTCGCGAAGACGGTGTCAGCAATCTTGGTTTGTCGTTGTAATAAACAGCAAACATCGAGATGAAAAAAACGGGCTTTCGCCCGTTTTTTTATTTTGAAGATTTTGTGTTTTCTTCGCTGCTAGATGCACCGACTTTTTCTTTTGCATCTTCTGCTGGTGTATTTTCGGTTTCAGTGACGTTTTCAGCAGAGGCCGCTTCTGCTTTCATCGCTTCTAGCTTTGCCTCTTCTTCGTCATCATCTTTGCTTTCAATCACACCGTGGGTTTCTTTCCAATCTGCCCAGCGCTCATGTGCGAGCTCTTGCATACTGGTGGTGGTGTCAGCTTCATCGACAATGTCTTTGCCAACCAAATGTTCGAAAATGTCTTCTAAGGTGATGATGCCTTGTACATCACCGTATTCGTCCACAATCAATGCCAACTGCGAACGTTGCGCCATGAGACGATCAAACGCTTTAGGAACATGGGTTGAATCGTGCAATACAGGGATTGAGCGCATCATGGTGCCAAGCTTGTCTGCGCCGCGACCGTGTTGGCGAGCGTAGAACAATTCTAAGCGGTGAACAAAGCCCATGATGTTATCGCGCTGTTCGGTATAAATCAGAGGACGAGAGAACGGCGTGTCGTGGTGCTGGTCAAGAAACGCTTCAATCGTCATGTCTGCATCAACGCGGAAAAGCACTGGGCGTGGCGTCATCAGTTTAGTCACAGACACATCACGCAGGCTCAGCAAGTTGGTTAGCATGGTGGATTCATCATCTGCCAATTCGCCGCTCTCTTTGGCTAGCAATGCCATGGCTGAGATTTCGTCACGCAGTTTAGGTTGCTCTTTACCGCGAGATAGGCGGCGGGTCAGTTGCTCAGACGCCCAAACAATCGGGGTAAGTGCCCATACCATCCAACGTAGTGTTGAAGCTGCGCTTGGTGCCATTTGGCGCCAGTACGTTGCCCCAATGGTTTTCGGTACAATTTCTGACAGCAACAAAATAGCCAATGTGAGGAACGCGGAGAACGCGCCTAACCATGCATCGCCAAATACCTTGGTCGCTTGTGCGCCGGATGCAGCTGCACCTACGGTGTGGGCAATGGTATTGAGCGTTAGGATAGAAGCCAGTGGACGATCAATGTCATCTTTGAGTTCTTGCAGGCGTGCTGCTGCAGGGTGACCTTGTTGTCGCATTTGGGCCAAATAACTGGGCGTGATACTCAAAAGCACCGCTTCGAGTACAGAACAAATAAATGAGACACCAATAGATAGCGTCACAAACATGATAAGCAGGATCATCGTTTTCCAGCGTAATAGTAATAAAACAGGAATAAAGTAAGCGGCAAAGATCGGGTCTTAGCGCAGCAAATACAAGTGTTGATAGGGGAATATACCCAATATTTTGTGAGGATGCGCTCAGTTTATGGTTAAAGACTCTGCAGACAGTCACTTGTAGCGCCACAAACCTTTGCCAGTCGGGCTTCTTTTGAATTAGAGTTGCCTTGTCTCAAGAAAACCTAAAGAAGGGAAGACCTAATGAACAAGACCAACTTGATCGACCTGATTGCTGAGAAAGCAGACCTGTCTAAAGCACAAGCAAAAGCAGCACTTGAAGCAACGCTAGCAGGCATCGAAGGTGCACTGAAAGACGGTGACCAGGTTCAACTGATCGGTTTCGGTACGTTTAAAGTTAACCACCGTGCTGCGCGCACTGGCCGTAACCCACAAACTGGTCAGGAAATTCAAATTGCTGCAGCAAACGTTCCTGCGTTTGTAGCGGGCAAAGCGCTTAAAGACGCAGTGAAGTAAGTTATACTCCGCCAAAGCATGTCTTATGTTTTGGCGGATATTTATGCGTTTAGCGCTAACACCTCTCGCAACACTTCTTATTTTGTCTTTGGCGGGCTGTGGCTCGACAGAGAGCATCAAGCCTCCTACACAAACCCAAACGGCTATCGTCCAAGGTGATGCAACCACCATTTTTTGGTTGGATGAACGTCAGGGATTTCCAGAAATTTTGTCAGAACGCGTGTTGATGGGTGATTACGGCCAATACAGCACCGAGTATCGTTGGCGAAAAGGCATTGTCCGCGAAATTCACCGTGACGGTGAAGTGATGATGGACGGCAAATTAACGCACCAATCGTTTGTGATTCGTTATGACTCCGAAGGTCAGGCTGTTTATCAGCAAAACCGCCTAGATGGCGATATGCGCCCTTTACGCAATACAGACCTTGCTCGCTATTATCAGCAAGCAGAACAAGCTCTGATTCAAGCGAGAGAGCTTAAAAAGAACGGTCAGCTGTTCTTTCAAGGTTACTGGAGTGAAGGTATCTTGGATGAGTGCGATACGGGACGAGAGAAAAAGCTGTCATTTGAGGTCGCTTTACCGAATTTCATCGTGCAGCGCCTGAACCAAGAAGACAATTTTATTGCGGCTGTCGGAAACGTAGGTCGAAAAACTAATACCGTTGACGCCATCATTGCATTGAATAACGACAGCGAAGATTGCTTCGAGCGGCCAACGTTTTAAGCGAAGAAAAAATACGAATTAAAAAACGCGCCTCATGGGCGCGTTTTTGCGTTTGGCGCTAAGACAGGTGATAGGGGTTAGTTAGACGATGCGTCTTTCTCACGCGCTATCGCGCGATAGCCGATGTCATCTCTGTGGAACATCCCATCCCAGCTAATTTGCGATGCAAGCGCATAAGCGCGTTGCTGAGCGTCTAAAACGCTATCGCCCATGGCAGTGGCACACAATACGCGACCGCCTGCTGTTACGACGTTACCGTCTTTCTCAGCCGTACCTGCGTGGAACACTTTCGCACTGTCTGATGATTCAGCAGACAAACCAGAAATCACGTCGCCTTTGTTGTAAGACGCAGGGTATCCACCTGCTGCTAGGACAACACCGATCGAAGCGCGTGGATCCCACTTCGATTCAACCGTATCAAGCTGGCCAGCAATGGCAGCTTGGCAAAGCTCAACCAAGTCAGATTGAAGACGCAACATGATTGGCTGTGTTTCTGGGTCACCAAAGCGGCAGTTGTACTCAATCACTTTTGGCGTACCGTCAGCCATGATCATCAAACCCGCGTAAAGGAAGCCCGTGTAAGGGTTGCCTTCAGCAGCCATACCGCGAACGGTCGGGAAGATCACTTCGTTCATCACGCGTTCGTGAATGTCAGCCGTCACAACCGGTGCTGGACTATACGCGCCCATGCCGCCAGTGTTGGGGCCAGTGTCGCCATTGCCCACACGTTTGTGGTCTTGGCTGGTGGCCATTGGCAAGACGTTCTCACCATCAACCATCACGATGAAGCTGGCTTCTTCGCCATCAAGGAATTCTTCAACCACCACACGGTGACCGGCTTCACCAAAGGCGTTACCTGCCAGCATGTCGCGAATTGCGTCTTCTGCTTCTTCCAAGGTCATGGCAACGATAACGCCTTTACCTGCTGCCAAGCCGTCAGCTTTTACGACGATAGGTGCACCTTTTTCACGAACATAAGCCAATGCTGGCTCTATTTCAGTGAAGTTTTGGTAGTCAGCAGAAGGAATCGCGTGACGCGCTAAGAAATCTTTGGTGAAGGCTTTTGAACCTTCAAGTTGTGCTGCGGCTTGTGTTGGGCCAAAAATAGCGAGGCTTTCAGCACGAAAGGCATCAACCACACCCAGCACCAAAGGCACTTCAGGGCCAACGATAGTCAAATCCACGTTTTTTGATTTAGCAAAATCAACAAGACCTGCAATGTCTTCAACGTCGACAGCGACATTTTCTAGTTTTGGTTCAAGCGCAGTGCCCGCGTTTCCTGGTGCAACAAAAACCGTTTCAACATTTGCAGATTGAGCGGCTTTCCATGCAAGTGCATGCTCACGACCACCGCCACCAATAACAAGGATGTTCATATTTTTGCGTTCCCTCTTTCTTTTAAGGCGTAGCGCGCTTAAAAGGGCAAAAACGTAAGTGTGGATAGATGTGCAGTCTCTTCATGACACTGCACATCATGTGCTATTTGTTTGCGACTGTCTCTTAGTGACGGAAGTGGCGCATACCAGTGAAGACCATTGCCATGCCGTGCTCGTCAGCGGCGGCAACCACTTCGTCATCACGCATAGAGCCACCTGGTTGAATCACACAGGTAATTCCTGCTTCAGCGGCGGCATCAATGCCATCGCGGAATGGGAAGAAGGCATCAGATGCCATCACGCTACCTGCGACTTCCAAATTCTCATCAGCCGCTTTAATGCCCGCAATTTTCGCTGAGTAGACACGGCTCATTTGGCCTGCGCCTACACCGATTGTCATGTTGCCTTTCGCGTAGACGATGGCGTTTGATTTTACGTACTTCGCTACCTTCCAGCAGAACAGCGCGTCGCGAAGTTCTTCTTCGGTAGGTTGGCGCTTAGTGACTACTTTCAAATCGCCCAATGACACCATGCCTTGGTCGCGGTCTTGCACCAACAAACCACCGTTAACGCGTTTCACGTCGAAGCCAGTGGTTTGCGTGCTCCATTGACCACATACCAACAGGCGAACGTTTTTCTTCGCGCTGACGACTTCAGAAGCGGCTGCTGAAACAGAGGGAGCAATGATGACTTCTACGAACTGGCGGTCAACAATCGCTTGTGCAGTTTCCGCATCCAGTTCACGGTTAAAGGCGATGATGCCGCCAAATGCCGAGGTAGGGTCGGTTTTGTAAGCGCGATCGTATGCTTCAAGCAGGTTGTCGCCGAGTGCAACGCCACATGGGTTGGCGTGCTTAACGATAACGCACGCAGGCTCAACGAATTCTTTCACACACTCAAGTGCGGCGTCGGTGTCTGCGATGTTGTTGTAAGACAGTGCTTTACCTTGAAGCTGAGTCGCCGTTGAAACTGACGCTTCTTCTGGGTTGGCTTCTGTGTAGAACGCCGCCGCTTGGTGGCTGTTCTCGCCATAGCGCATGTCTTGTTTCTTGATGAACTGTTGGTTGAAGGTGCGTGGGAATGCGGATGCTTCGTCACCTTCTTTGTTATCGCCATACGATGGCACCATGGTACCGAAGTAGTTCGCGATCATGCCATCATAGGCTGCTGTGTGTTCAAACGCAGCAATGGCTAAATCAAAACGTGTTTTCAGAGTCAGAGAGCCGTTGTTAGCATCTAGCTCAGACAGCACGCGGCCATAATCAGATGCATTAACCACGATGGTGACATCTTTGTGGTTCTTGGCAGCAGAGCGCACCATGGTTGGGCCACCGATATCGATGTTCTCAACTGCATCTTCCAGCGCACAGCCTTCTTTTGCGACGGTTTCTGCAAATGGGTAAAGGTTGACAACCACCATGTCGATCGGTGCGATACCGTGCTCGTTCATGATGTTGTCATCGGTGTTACGACGGCCCAAAATACCACCGTGAACTTTCGGATGCAGGGTCTTAACGCGTCCGTCCATCATCTCTGGAAAACCGGTATAGTCTGAGACTTCAGTGACCGCGAGACCTTGTTCTGCCAGTAGGCGAGCAGTACCGCCAGTGGAGAGGATATCTACACCTTTTTCCGCGAGGGCCTTGGCAAATTCAACAATGCCGGTTTTGTCAGATACGCTAATCAATGCGCGACGAATAGGACGAGCGTTTTCCATTGCTACCATCTCTTTAACTGTGGGGATAGGATATTTGGCAAAAGGGTCAGCGAGCGACCATTTTGCCAAAGACCCAGACACTGTGGTGTCTCTTGCTGGAATGGCGCACATTCTAACCTAATTTAATGACGCAATCGATTGCTTTTGTGGTTTTGTCACAGAATACGGAAGAACAATTCATGAAGATGTTGCAGATTGGGCAGCTAGCTAAACGCGCGGGCGTATCAGGCGATACCTTGCGTTTCTACGAAAAAGTCGGACTCCTTCAGCCCGCATCACGCAGTGACAGTGGTTATCGGCTTTATGATGAAGATGCGGTATCGCGTATTCATTTTATTTTAAAAGCAAAACGTATCGGCCTTACCCTTGAAGAAATTCACGAGCTATTGGATATTCGCCTTGAAGCGAGCCAACACAGTTGTGCGGAAGTCAAAGGTATCACTCAGAATAAACTCAACGAAATTGATCAGAAAATTGCGGAACTGACGCAAATTCGGGTCGCGTTGAAAAAGCTCAATGATGCCTGCTGTGGGCATGTCGATGATGATGCCAGCCATTGCTCGATACTTGAAGCGCTGGCGGATGGTTAGCCGATTGAGACAACAAAAAAGCGAGCGCAAACGGCTCGCTTTGTTTTTTATGCATTAAGTCAGAGTTACGCTGACAAGGCCGCGAGCGCAGCGTCGTAGTTTGGCTCATCGCCCAATTCGCCGACAAGCTCAACGTAGGTCACAACACCACCTTCATTCAATACCACCACGGCACGCGCGGCTAGGTCACGCAGGGGACCTTCTGCAATCAATAGACCATAGTCTTTCAAAAATGCAGGGCTACGAAACGTCGAAGCATGCTGAACGTTGTTAAGGCCTTCCAATTCGCAAAAACGGCTGACAGCAAATGGCAGATCCGCAGAGACGCACACCACTTTGGTATTGCTGGTCGATGCCGCTTTTTCATTGAATGCACGCACACTGCTCGCACAGGTTGGCGTATCAATGCTTGGGAAAATGTTAAGAACCACTTTGTTGCCGCGCAGGCTTTCTAGTGTGAGATCAGACAGATCGCCTGCAGTCAGCGAGAAGTCAGGAGCCGGAGCACCTGCCGCAGGAAGTGAACCAGAAAGTGGAAGTGGCTGTCCGTGAAAGGTAACTTGTGACATTGTGGGTTCCTTGTAAATGAATACGCGTTCGATTGGTAAGTCTGGCACATGCTAGCGATATCAAGTGTATAAAATACGTGATACGGGCTAAGACTCTGATTTGGTTCTCTTCGTCACGAGACTAAATAGTGTTTGGGAACGCAAAAAGAGTGTGGTAGCGTCAGGGAAACTGAATGGATACGTACCCCTAATAGCGCGCAGTGACAAACACATTTTGCCATCGCATGGGTACATCACAAGTGAATAAAGGACAAAGATGTTAAAGGTAAACGAATATTTTGATGGTGGCGTAAAGTCCATCAGCTTTGAAAACAAAGGCCCATTGAGCGTAGGCGTCATGGAAGCAGGCGAATACACGTTTGGCACCGCGGCACCAGAGCGTATGAAAGTGATCAAAGGTGAGCTAACGGTTAAGCTGCCGGGTCATATCGAATGGGAAACCTTCGGCGCAGGTGATGACTTTGAAGTCCCTGGTGAGTCTTCTTTCCTAGTGAAAGTTGAACAAACCACCGCGTACCTGTGTGAGTACCTGTAATTGGTGAATACCTAAATTTGTTAGGTGTCAGCATTTAAAAAGCGCCATGATTGGCGCTTTTTTGTTGTTTGCGAGCAGGGTGTTTGCCACTGAATGTTTTAGAAAGGCGGCTAAAGCCCTCGCAAATAGATTTCTTCCAGCTTGTCTGCGTGTCCTAGCATCGAAAAGTGCTCTAAGGCGCGTAAATAACCCTCTTGCGCGTTTTTCTTTATGAGCGCCGGATTCTCCAAATATTGCTTCAAACCCGCGGCAATAGAGTGCGGATCTTGAGGCGTACAATACACGCCCATTTCTTCCAATATCTCAGGCAGTGCCCCAGTGTTGGATGCCACAATCGCACAATGCTGCGCCATGGCTTCAATGGCGGTCAAGCCAAATGCTTCGTTCCAGTAAGGCAGGCAAACCACCTGAATCTCTTCAAGCAAGGCTGGTACATTCTTGCGATAGCCTGCAAGGTGCACTCTATCTGCAAACGCTGAGGACTTAGCTTTCTCTTGCAGCTTGTTAGAGAAATCGTCATCTGCGCCTTCATCAGGGTTAAGTCCACCAATCAATACCAAGTGCGTGTTAGGGTAATCTGCCGCAATTAATTCAAACCCTGCCAGTAAATCAGCCTGACCTTTTCCATCACAGATACGACCGACGGAACCGATAAAAGTGGTGTCGTGGGGAAGGCCGAACTCGTCCGCTAAAAGGTGAGGGCGGTTTTCTTCAGTGAAGGTTTTCTTTTCAATGTAGGTACCAAGCCACAGTCGTTCGATTTTGCTTTCAGCGACAGGCAGTGCCTTTATATTGCGCTGATAGGTTTCGTTGCTGATCGAAAGCACCTGATCGACATGACCATACACCCAGCGGTGGTAGTAGTCTTTTTTCGGACGCTTAACGCCCATGTGCTCGGTGAACAGAGTGTATCGGCGGGTCAGAAGACTGAGCAACGCGGAGATCAAGATATCGCCCGACTTGTGGCAATGAACGATCTGCACATTGTTGGCCTTGAGCCATTTGTTGAGTTTGACAAGCGTCGCGCCAAACAAGGCTGATTTTTTCGGCACGGTAAAGACATCCATGCCTGCTTCTTTCATCGCATTGGCTACACGGGAGCTTTCTGACGCCAGCCCGAACACGCGATAGCCTTTGTCGATGAACTCTTTGCCCATGCGAGAGGGATACATCTCAAGGCCGCCCCAGCCAGTAGAAAGACAGATATGTAAGATGGCGGGTTTATCTTGGTTGCTCATCTTTTGGATGTCGCTGGTGGCGTTGGTGTGCCCCATTGTGTCTCTCCAGTCATGCGTTAGGCTGAACGATTTTAGGGGGAGATTATATACCCAAACCACGTCAAAAATCAGGGATTAGCGTTTCTCAGCACGTTCAATGATAAGCGAAAAATCGAAGGGGACGGTTTTGTTGATGATCAGAAACAACAAAGGCCAAGCTATATAAGCTTGGCCTTCGTTTTAAAACTGTTTATAGGGCTTGAACTTAGTTCATGCCGTATTTTTTCAGTTTCTTACGCAGAGTACCGCGGTTGATACCCATCATGGTTGCAGCGCGGGTTTGGTTACCGCGAGTGTACTGCATGATGGTGTCTAGCAGTGGTTGCTCAACTTCTGCCAGTACCAGCTCGTACAGGTCGTTGACTTCCTGCCCATTCAACTGCGCTAGGTAGTTTTTCAGGGAGGCTTTTACTGAGTCACGCAGTGGCTTCTGGGTGATTTGATCTTGTGAAGTCACAGTAGTCACTGTCAATGCTTCTGAAGTCAGGTTTTGTTCGAACATACTCTGTCAGCTCTTCTCGTATTTTATGCAACGTTTACGAAATAATCTTGCAGCGCATCGATCTGCTGGTTAGCGTCTTCGATTGCGTTGAAAGTCCGGCGAAAATCGCCAATTACGTCATGTTCTTTTAGGTACCATCCCACGTGTTTACGTGCGATACGCAGCCCTTTGAGTTCACCATAAAATTGGTGGAGCTCTTGAACATGACCTAACAAAATTGCTTTTACTTCTTCCATTGGCGGAGCAGCAAGCTCTTCACCAGTGTCGAGGTAGTGTTGGATTTCTCGGAAAATCCATGGACGCCCCTGTGCCGGGCGACCGATCATTAAAGCGTCTGCGCCTGTATACTCCAACACATGTTTCGCTTTCTGAGGGGTATCAATATCTCCGTTGGCGATAACGGGAATAGAAATAGCCTCTTTAACGGCACGAATGCTGTCGTACTCAGCTTCTCCTTTATACATACAAGCGCGTGTTCGACCGTGTAGGGCCAACGCTTGAATGCCGCAGTCTTCCGCCAGTTTGGCAATCTGGAGACAATTCTTGTTCTCCGGATCCCATCCTGTCCGTGTTTTCAAGGTGACGGGAACGTCAACCGCTGAAACCACTGCTTTTAGGATTTGCTCAATGATGTCAGGTCGGGTCAGCAATGCTGAACCAGCCAGTTTCTTATTGACCTTTTTTGCCGGGCAGCCCATGTTGATATCGACGATTTGCGCGCCATTCTCAACACAGTAACGTGCGGCATCTGCCATCAACGTCGGTTCTGCACCTGCAATCTGAACAGAACGAATCCCTTTTTCATCGAGATGAACCATCCTGTTCATCGATTTAGCGGTTCGCCACATCGCTGGATTGGAAGACATCATTTCACTGACAGCCATGCCTGCGCCGTGGCTAAGGCAAAGCTCGCGAAATGGCCTATCTGTTACGCCAGCCATGGGCGCAACGATAAGGGTGTTTTCCAGCTTGTATGGTCCAATTTGCAAGGTATTACCTTCTAACTCAGCAAGGGCGCGCATTTTACGCATTTTTTCCCGCGCTGAAAAGGCCAATATTTGAGCGTTCTGTATTGATTTTCTAAAAAGTCAGTGAATTCAAATTTTTAGTACAAAATTTGTTCAATTATCACTGGGTTAGGCTTTCTGGCCCGTAATACGACACCATTCTTCTTTCACAATGATGTCATCAACGGTCAGTTCGTCGCGATAACAATCGGCAACAGACTCTGCTTGCGCCTCGAGAACACCTGACATCGCCAATTTACCGTTTGGCATCATCAGGCTTTTGATCACAGGAGATAGCTCGCGAAGTGGGCCTGCAAGAATGTTTGCAACCACGATTTCCGCTTGCAGGTTTTCTGGCTGATCTTTTGGCAAGTAAAGCTCAAGACGATCATCCACGCCATTGCGCTCTGCGTTGGCTTTTGAAGCTTGCAGTGCTTGTGGGTCGATATCGATACCGATCACTTTCTCTGCGCCTAACAGCAAGGCGGCTAGGGAAAGGATGCCTGAACCACAACCGAAATCGATCACGGTTTTACCATTAAGGTCGAGACCGTCTAGCCACTCTAAGCAAAGAGAGGTGGTTGGGTGTGTGCCAGTACCAAACGCAAGGCCAGGATCCAGCATGATGTTCACGGCATCAGGATCGGGTGCGTCGCACCAGCTTGGGCAAACCCATAGGCGCTGACCAAAACGCATTGGCTTGAAGTTATCCATCCAAGCACGTTCCCAATCTTTGTCTTCCAATTGTTCGATTTTATGTGCGAAACCTTCAACAAGCAGCGGGCTTGCTTTCAGTATGCTCATCACCGCATCCATGTCAGTTTCTGCATCGTAAAGTGCCACGATGTCTGTTTCACCCCACAGGCGGGTTTCACCTGGCATAGGTTCGAAGACAGGTGTGTCTTTAGCATCAAGGAAAGTCACTGACAGGGCACCTGCGTCGTCCATCAGCATATCGCCGATTGGTTCTGCGGTTTCCGCTGTTGCGTTCAGTTTGATTTGAATCCAAGGCATGGTTAATTCACTTTTTTCGTTTCACTACGGTTTTAGGGGGCGGAGTCTAGCATAAAAAGTAGTCAGCTCGCATAGGCACGTAGAAGCGTATGAGTGAGAAAATGTAAAAAAACGGACAGCCAAGGCTGTCCGAGAGTCTAGTGAGATAAGTATTAAGCGTTTGCGACGGGTTGGCGGCGAAGGTGCTGGAATGTGCTGACGGTAATGAATGCCACAAGGCTGATACTCAAGGCCGGTACAATGGCATGAATGCCACTCATATCGGGCTTGAAGGTCGACAACGCAGCGTAGCTACCTAGCCCCGTGAGCATGGAAGCCATCGCACCTGCGGCAGTGGCCTTCTTCCAGTACAAACCCAAAACAAGAGGCCAAAGGAACACTGCTTGCATACCACCGAACGCCAATAAATTGAGCCAGATAATCATGTCGGGGGGATTGGTGGCAGCAACAAACACCAGCAGTGAGAAAATGCCCGTTACCCAAAGAGAGAGTGTCGGCAGCTTTCTTTCGATTTCAGGCTGGCGTTCGGCATTGGGGTTGATGTAGTTCAGGTACAAATCTTTCAGCAGCGTCGCGGATGCCTGAATCAATTGTGAATCGATGGTCGACATAATTGCTGCCATCGGCCCTGCAAGGAACACACCGGCAACCACAGGAGGAAGCACGGTCATCATCAACGTGGGCATGATCTGATCGGGATTGGCGATATCCGGCACGATGGCGCGGCCTAATGCGCCTGCTAAATGCATCCCCAGCATTAAAAAGGCTACCATCGCGGTACTCACCACCATGCCTTTGTGCAGCGAGCCACTCGATTTATACGACATACAACGCACCGCTGCGTGTGGCAGGCCAATCACACCGAAACACACTAAGACCCAAAAACTGAGCATGAATGGCTGTGAGAGGAATTCATCGGGGCCATAAGGCGTGATCAATGCAGGATCGATAGCATGAAGGTCAGTCATCATTTCACCGATGCTTCCGCCTGCATGCACGATGCCAACCAGCAGCGCGATGGTGCCAATGATCATCATGATGCCTTGCAGGGTATCGGTCATCACTACCGCACGGAACCCACCAATGGTGGTGTATATACCAACGGTCAGAGCAAACAGCATCAATCCATGCATGTAAGAAAGGCCAGTGACCGTTTGGAGTAAACGGGCGCCGCCAACAAACTGGACCACCATGGTGCCGAAGAATGCGAGTAGTAGAGCCAGTGAGGCAAAAACGACAACAGCACGATTTTTGTATCGCGCATAGAGCATGTCATTCAGTGTCAGCGCGTTGTGACGGCGAGATTCGATGGCGAACTTTTTGCCAAGCACACCCAAAGTGAGCCAAGCGGCGGGTAGCTGGATCATCGCCAGTAACACCCAACCTAACCCCATTTTGTAAGCCGCGCCGGGGCCACCAATAAATGAACTGGCGCTGGCGTAAGTGGCCGCTAAGGTCATGGCGAGGACAAAACCGCCCATGCTGCGGTTACCGAGCAGGTATTCGTTCAAAAAGCCTTGGCTCTTTTTGCCTTCTCGGCGTGAGTAAATCGCCAATGCAAACACGGCCACCAAATACAACGCCATGGGAATGAGTAACTGGCTATTCATTGGTGGTGTCCTGTTCGATATCGAGAGGCATATCTTTGTAGAGGTACTTCACCATTAAGGCGCACAGTACGGTAAAGAGCAAAGGGCCGATAACACATGCCATGAGAAACCAAAGTGGCATGCCGAAATACAGCGTTGGAAGTGTTTGTTCAATGCCTTCAGGGGCAAGTCCATAGGCGGAGGCATACCACCAAACAAAGTAAGCAATGGCGAGCGCAATAGCCCATTTCGCTTCTTTGTGCGCTTGGCGGTATCGGCTGCTAAGTGTCTTCATAAGACGTCTCCAAAACAGAAACGGCGGTACCCCGAGTCTGTTTGCAACAATACGGTGTTAAGAAAAGGGGCACATTGTACTCCCAATCCCTTGTCAGGTGCAGGGGTTAAGATGCGTGTCTGTTTTTCTCAAACAAGTCGCAGCCAGAAACGTTTGCGGGGTGAATATTTTGGTGCCGAGTAATGGCTAAAGGGAATGCTTAACTGCTAGGTCGAGGTCGAGGGGCGTGTGCAGTTGCTGTGCCTGTTCCTAAGCTAAGAAAGATACAAAAAGAAAAGGCTGCATTGCTGCAGCCTTTCGAGAGATTGGGCAATCATCGCAACGCGTGATTACTTATGGATACCCAATTTCTTTTCCAGATAGTGGATGTTCGCGCCACCGTGCTGGAAGTTTTCATCTTTCATGATTTCCAACTGAAGCGGGATATTGGTCTTGATGCCGTCGATGATGGTTTCACTCAATGCATTACGCATACGAGCGATGGCAACATCGCGGTTTTCACCGAAACAAATCAGCTTACCAATCATTGAGTCGTAGTGTGGAGGCACGGTGTAGCCAGAGTACACGTGTGACTCCCAACGCACACCCATACCGCCAGGTGCGTGGAAACGATCAATCTTACCTGGGCTAGGTAGGAAGCGTACTGGGTCTTCTGCATTGATACGACATTCAATGGCATGGCCACGAATAACGATATCATCTTGCGTGAACGACAGCGGCTGGCCTGCTGCAATGCGCAGTTGTTCTTTGATCAAGTCAACGCCAGTAACCATTTCAGTGACTGGGTGCTCAACCTGAATACGGGTGTTCATTTCAATGAAGTAGAACTCGCCGTTTTCATACAAGAATTCAAATGTACCCGCGCCGCGGTAACCAATTTCAATACATGCACGGCAGCAACGCTCACCGATATAACGACGCATTTCAGCGGTGATACCTGGTGCAGGCGCTTCTTCCACCACTTTCTGGTGACGACGCTGCATTGAACAGTCACGCTCACCAAGGTGAATAGCACCACCTTGACCATCAGCCAATACTTGCACTTCAATGTGACGAGGGTTTTCTAGGAATTTCTCCATGTAAACCACGTCGTTGTTGAACGCTGCTTTGGCTTCTGCGCGAGTCATCGCGATTGATTCAATCAGTTCAGCTTCTGAGCGAACGACGCGCATACCACGACCGCCGCCACCACCAGATGCTTTGATGATCACTGGGTAGCCAATGCGCTTGGCAAAGGCTTTGTTCTTCGATTCGTCGTTGTCCAACGGGCCATCTGAACCCGGTACACATGGAACGCCCGCTTTTTTCATCGCATTGATGGCTGCAACTTTGTCGCCCATGATGCGAATGGTTTCAGCGCGAGGGCCAACGAAGATAAAGCCAGATTGCTCGACTTGTTCTGCGAAATCCGCATTCTCAGACAGGAAACCGTAGCCTGGGTGGATAGCCACAGCGCCAGTGACTTCTGCTGCACTGATGATGCGCGGAATATTCAGGTAACTTTCAACACTTGATGCAGGGCCGATACAAATCGACTCGTCTGCCAGCAACACGTGCTTCAGATCGCGGTCAGCGGTAGAGTGAACGGCAACGGTTTTGATGCCAAGCTCTTTACATGCACGCAGGATACGAAGCGCGATCTCACCGCGGTTAGCGATGACAATTTTATCTAACATAACTGTCCTCGATTACTCGATGATGATCAGTGGCTCATCAAACTCAACGATTTGGCCGTCTTGACACAAAATCGCTTTCACCACACCGGCTTTATCCGATTGGATCTGGTTCATCATTTTCATCGCTTCAACAATACAAAGGGTATCGCCAACGTTGACTGATTGACCGACTTCAACAAACGAGCTCGCTTCTGGGCTTGGCGAACGGTAGAACGTACCTACCATTGGCGAAAGAACTTTGTGGCCAGAGACTTCTGCTGGTGCAGCTTCAACTGGAGCTGCTACAGGAGCTGCTACAGGAGCCGCCGCCGCTGGTGCAGGTGCTACAGGTGCTTGAACTGGCGCCGCTGCATATTGTACTGGAGCTGCAACAGGTGCAATTGCACGGCTGATGCGCACTGATTCTTCACCTTCTGAAATCTCTAGTTCAGCGATACCTGATTCTTCAACCAGCTCAATCAGTTTCTTGATTTTACGAATATCCATGTTGTCTAGTCTCTTCAAAATTGTTGTTCAGTTGGCGTCTGATTGCAGACGGCGTGCCGCTGCCTTCAGTGCAAATTCGTATCCATCGGCGCCTAAGCCACAAATCACCCCTTCTGCTTTATCAGAAAAGTAAGAGTGGTGGCGAAAAGGTTCGCGTGCGTGGACGTTGGATAGGTGTACCTCAATAAACGGGATACCTACCGAGAGAATGGCATCGCGAAGCGCGACGCTTGTGTGTGTGAAAGCGGCGGGGTTGATAATAATAAAATCAACATTGCCCATGGCTTGATGAATTCTATCAATCAACGCGTATTCGGCGTTTGACTGAAGATGTTCAAGCTGGAGGTTGAGGTTTGCAGCAAGGGAGGTCAGATCGGCGACAATTTGGTCTAACGTTTTCTGTCCATAGTGCCCAGGTTCCCGAACGCCCAGCATGTTGAGGTTGGGGCCGTTGAGTAGTAAAACTTTGCGATTTGTCGTCATAGTGATCGCTTTGTTCCTGTTCTTGTTGCGAAAAGACCGTAACTTCTGCTTTTCAACACAGAGTGATGCGAGAGCCTCTAAAATGGCACTCCGACCATTCACTAATTGGCAATTATAGAGAAATCACCGCAAATGGCAGCAAAATACTGGTCTAATCAGACATATTAGGACAATGAGAGCTTTAGATTACGGGGTTATGACCGGAATTAAGACAGAGTAGTTCACGATTTAACCACTCCTGAAATAAAAAGTGTTATCTCGCTCCCATGAATAATTGTGCATGGGGTTGCTATGACTAAAAGTGATTACAGGCTAGCCGTTTAAAACATGGAAAAAGAAAAGGCCGCAATGCGGCCTTTCATTCAGTTAGTTGGGGTTTAAACGACCGTAGATTTCTCTGCAATCAGTTTATCAACCACACCTGGGTCAGCCAGCGTCGAGGTATCACCCAAGGTGCCAGTGTCGCCAGTGGCAATCTTACGCAGGATACGGCGCATGATTTTACCTGAGCGTGTTTTCGGCAGCGCTTCTGTCCAGTGGATGAAATCAGGTGTGGCGATAGGACCAATTTCCTTACGCACCCAGTTCTTCACTTCTTTGGTTAGCTCTGCATTTGGCACTTCACCAGAATTAAGGGTGATGTAGGCGTAGATAGCCTGACCTTTGATGTCATGTGGAACACCAACAATCGCCGCTTCAGCAATCTTATCGAAAGCAACCAGTGCTGATTCGATTTCTGCCGTACCCATACGGTGACCGGATACGTTCAATACGTCATCGACACGACCTGTGATCCAGTAGTAACCGTCTTCATCGCGACGCGCACCGTCACCGGTAAAGTACATGCCTTTAAACGTAGAGAAGTAGGTTTGCTCGAAACGCTCATGGTCACCAAATACGGTACGCATTTGTCCTGGCCATGAATCTAGCATCACCAAGTTACCTTCGGTTGCGCCTTCGACGATGTTGCCCATGTTGTCGACAAGCGCGGGTTGAACACCGAAGAACGGACGTGTCGCGGAACCAGGTTTTAGCGCTGTTGCGCCCGGCAATGGTGAAATCAAAATGCCGCCAGTTTCAGTTTGCCACCATGTATCAACGATCGGACATTTGCTATCGCCAATCGTCTTGTAATACCACTCCCACGCTTCTGGGTTAATTGGCTCACCCACTGAACCCATAATACGCAGAGAATCACGCTTGGTGCCTTCAACGGCTTCGTTGCCTTTTGCCATCAATGCACGGATTGCGGTTGGTGCGGTGTACAGAATGTTCACTTGGTGCTTATCAACGACTTCGCTCATGCGCGCCGTTGACGGGTAGTTAGGTACACCTTCGAACAGGATTGTTTTTGCGCCGTTCGCTAACGGTCCGTAAATGAGGTAGCTGTGACCGGTGATCCAACCCACATCCGCCGTACACCAGAAGACTTCGCCTTCTTGGTAATCGAACACGTATTTGAAGGTCATGGTGGCGTAAACCAAGTAGCCACCCGTGGTGTGCAGCACGCCTTTTGGCGTGCCTGTTGAGCCTGACGTGTAGAGAATGAACAGCGGATCTTCTGCGTTCATTTCTTCTGGCTCACAGTTGTCTGAGACGACAGCGGTTGCTTCATGCCACCACACATCGCGATCGGAATGCCACTCAACCGTGTTGCCTGTGCGCTGATAAACAACCACTTTTTCTACACAGGTGACGGCTGGATTTGCTAGCGCAGCATCAACATTTTGTTTCAGAGGAACAGCGCGGCCACCACGAACGCCTTCATCGGCAGTGATAACCACTTTTGCATTGGAATCGACAATGCGCCCAGCCAGTGCATCTGGCGAGAAACCACCGAATACGATGGTGTGAACCGCACCAATGCGGGTACATGCCAGCATGGCAATCGCCGCTTCAAGTACCATTGGCATGTATAGGCAAACCACGTCGCCTTTACGTACGCCTTGGCTTTTCAATGCGTTGGAAAACTTACACACTTCAGTGTGCAGTTCGTTGTAGGTCAGTGATTTGTCATCAGCTGGGTCGTCACCTTCCCAAATTAACGCGACTTGGTCGCCTTTGGTTGCAAGGTGGCGGTCAATACAGTTGGCAGAAACATTGAGAGTGCCGTCTTCGAACCACTTGATGTCGACGTGGCCGGTGTCAAAAGAGGTGTGTTTCACCTTGGTGTACGGTTTGATCCAATCAACGATCTTGCCGTGTTCGCGCCAGAATCCTTCTGGGTTCACAACAGATTGCTGATACATCTCACGGTAGCCATCGTTGTTTACGTGCGCGTTTGCTTCAATCTCCGGCATTACCGGGTGCAGGTGAACCTCACTCATTATCTTTCTCCTTGTGTTCCTGCGTGATGCTGTCTGGCATCCTGATTTTTCGACCACGTCATATAAGAATAGGGTACGGTATTGTGGTCTTGTTTTACATTAAGGTCGGTCAGATGAAGGTTCTCGACAATTAGACTTTAGGATGACGTGTCCATTTTCTCTGATATTTGTGAACTGACGAGCCTTACAATGAGGCCTTGATCTCACTTGAATGCACCTAGTTGCGTTTTGTTCAATATGATCTGGGTACTGGTACGTCACCGTACTTTAAACGCACGTATATCAAGGCTGCGCTGACCGCATCCTGAAGTGCATCATGTCGACCAGACAGTGGTAAATCCAAGTTGTGTCCTATTGCCTCCATACTCAAATCGTAATCTGCGTTGGGAAGTATGTGTTCGAGCTTTTTGCGGTAAATGTCACTTACCTCAATAGTGGTGTTAGGCAGTTTGAACCCCAATAGCCGTTTGGCGTAGCGATCAAGTATGGCTTTGTCGTAGTGAATGTAATACCCGACGATGGGCCGATTTCCGATGAAATCGACCAGTTGCTGCATGGCATCTTTTTCCGTTAGTCCATCGTTGAGATCTTGATGGCGAATACCATGAATTTTGACCGATTGGGCGTTGAGCGATGACGGCGCACGCAGTGTGAGAGTCAGTGGCTCGCTGGTGAGCACAGTGTTGTTGCGTATTTTTGTCGCGGCAATGGTCACTAGCTCGGCTTTGTATGGGTCGAGGCTGGTGGTTTCGCAATCGAGTGCGACCAACTCTTGATGTGTCGGTGACACAAAGAGCGGTGCATACGGGGTGTTTCGCCACTTGTACTGGTGCCAATACCGCGACAACACGTTCATGCTAGTCCCTCACTTGGTAGTGAGACGCGAGCCGTTCTTTGAACTTCTTGACCACACTCAAGCAGTCTCGCAGCAGATCGCGCTCAGTGCGGGGTAGGCGCGTGACATCGAGTTGGTTGCCAGTTGTAGCGTCGTTGTCGAGTTGTTGAACCAATCGGGTTTTAACGAACAATTTCAACGCTTCGGCGAGGTTGTTAGCGGTTTCTTGTTCAAGCGCGTGGCATTCCACCAGTGCGTTGAGACGGTCGAAAGTGTTGGTTTCGCTGATCCCTTTTTCCAACGCGAGGGTTCGAACGCCATGGACGAGTGGGAAGATCCCGCCTTTTTTGACATCCAACCCTTCTTTGTCGGTTTTCAGGCTGCCAAATAATGTCAGAGGAACTCGAAACGCGAGACAGGGGCGAACAAAAGTGTTGAGGGTGAGCATGTTGCCTTTTAGCGTGCTTCGAAGCAGATCGGAAACGGGGTCCAATAGGCTTTTATTGCCTGCCACTGCATGGCTGTCAGCAATAATGGCGAGGTCCATGAGGCTTCTTTCGTCTGAAATCTTGCACAATGCGAGCATCTCATTTTTCCACTCTGACTGCGTTTTTACCCAGCGCGGATTGCTGACCATGACATTACCAGGGCAGGGGGGATAACCCAGTCGGCTCAACACTTCGCTAAAGCGCCCCATGTAATGTTGAACATCCGGCCAATCGGCGTCGTCGGCCAGAATCAGACCATTGTCTTGGTCGGTTTTTAGTATCTGCTCTCCGCGCCCTTCTGAGCCCATCACAAACAAACAGCACTTGTCATGGAAGGCCTTTGGCATAGTTAGACGAAAGGCTTTTTCAATAATTTGTTCGTTAACCGCGGAAATCAGCTCCATCACGAACTGGGTGTGAATGCCGTTGTTGGTGAGTGATGCCACCAACTGTTGTTGGTTGTTGGCGGCAAGTGCCAGTTCTTCGATGGTGTGAGCGCGATTAATTTGCAGGGTGAGCACGTGGGAGTGTGTTGAGAACAAGCTCAAAACTTGCGTCATATCGAGCATGCCCACGGTGTCGCCATTGTGCGTGACGCGAACGCGCTTCACCCGATCTCGGGTCATCAATATCATCACATTAAAGAGAAAATCTCCGATCTCAACACTGATCACGGGGACAGTGGCGACATCGCCAATAGGATGAGCTTGCGAAACGCCATCTTCGACTAATGCATGCAACAGATTGGTACGCGTGATGATCCCTATGTCGTTTGTGCCACTTTTCATCGCCACCAATGCGCAGTCTTGACGTTGTTTGCGCAAGATGTGTGTGGCGTCATGAATCGATGTGTCGTGATCGAGGGTAAGAATGGGCTGAATATTGCTGTCGTCAACTTGGGTTAAGATGAACTCTGCTAAGTTCTGCTGTTGTTGCGCTTTTTCTAACAGACGTTTTCGCTGACTGAAACTGGTATTGAAGTAATCAGCGAAGGCCTGATTTTCTTCATAAAGGGCAACGAAAACGGCTTTTGGCAGCACGTAGCACAAGGTGTCTTCGACAGCGCGATAGCTGTGGTGCGAATGCCCAAGCAAAAGTGCACGGGCATCAAACAAATCATCTTTGATGTACTGTGCTTGCACTTCTTTGGTGTCGGGGTTCAGTTCTTGCACTCGCCCTTTGATCACGATGTTTAAGGCGCTGTTTTGATAGCCTTTCTCTACCAAAGTGTCACCGCGACGGTAATAGGCTACGTCGAGTGCCGACAGCAAGGTATGCGCCTGTTTGCTATCAAGGCGATCAAACGGCGGAGAAGACGTATCAAAGGGCTCTGGCATGGCAACTCCTTTTGCATAGTAAATACGGCACACAGCGTATAGTTTCAGTGTGTCTCACCGCTTGGACGCTTGCCAGCCGACTTTAGTCTATGCCCAAACAACCTGAATACGGCATCTTCAGTTGTTTGGGTATATGAACCCTTGTTGTATTTTTGCGCTATCAGTTTTTCGCATTCGCTGTCAGAATTCTAACTCTCAACTCTGCGCCATCTGAAGTCTCCGCTTCGGCAAGCAAGGGGTTCAACCTTGGTAGAAGGATCCACCAGTTTGAAACGTCTTCGTCCCTCACCATTTCATTGGTTGTCGATGTATTACGGGACCTTCTTTTTTGCCTTTGGCGTGTATCTGCCTTTTTGGTCAGTGTGGCTTGCTTGGCTAGGGCTTTCTCCTGATGATATTGGCATCGTGCTTGGTGCTGGCATCATGACGCGTTTTGTCGTCAACCTGACCGTCACCCCTCGTTTTCACTTGCCCGAACATTTACTTCCCGCAGTGCGTGGTCTGGCGCTTCTGGCGACGCTTATTGGTTTTCTGCATTTGATCGCGACGCCGAATGTGCTTTGGCTAACGGCGCTATCAGTGATGATCAACGCGGTGATTGGACCCACGATTCCTGTTTCGGATGCCTTAGCGAATCATTATCATCGCCGCAAGTTGGTGGATTATGGAAAAGCTCGGTTGTGGGGATCGCTCGCCTTTGTGGTGGGTTCGACCATCACGGGCAGTATGATCGATACGTTCGGGCCTTCTATTATCGTTCCTCTGGCCGCTGGTGCCTTGTTTGTTTCTTGGTGTTGGAGTTTGGTGTCACCGACCCCGTTACCTGAGAACGAAGCGCTCTCTTCGCCAGTCAGAATGCCCCTCGTTCAAGTACTCAAATCCCGCGATGTGTTGGTTTTCTTTTTGATTGTCTCCCTGATTCAGGGCAGTCATGCCACTTACTATGCATTTAGCGCGCTCCATTGGACGCAATCTGGCGTGTCAGATCTGTGGGTAGGCTATTTGTGGAGTTTGGGTGTTGCGGTAGAAGTGTTGATGTTTGCATTCAGCGCGCGCTTGTTTGGACATTGGTCGGTGCAATCGTTATTTCGACTGGCTGCGCTTGCGGTGATTGTGCGTTGGTTGCTTACAGGGTGGTCGACAGAATTGAGCGTTCTGGTGATTGCGCAGTCGCTGCACGGCGTGACGTTTGGTGTCGCACACCTTGCGGCGATGCGGTATATCCAACAACAAGTGCCTGAGAAGGTGATGGCGTTACAGGCACTTTACAGTGCACTGCCATTAGGCGGCGTTATGGCGGTGCTAACGGTGATCAGCGGTGAGTTTTATTCGCTGTGGAGTGGTGACAGCTTCTACATCATGGCTCTGTTAGGTGTGCCGGTATTGTTCCTCTCTTTAGGTGCGCCAAAAATACGTCAACAATGAATGAACTTTAGATGCCGTGTTGCGTCAGGGAGAGGTGGCTCACGGCATTCAGCATGCACGTTGTTGCGCTTTACCTGCCGTGGTAAATAAGCAATTGATAACCGCATGTCATGGAAGGAATTATGTCGGCTGGATGGATAGTGGTGCCAGTGGCACTGGCGTACCTTGGCGTTTTGTTTTTAATTGCGTGGTATGGCGATAGTCGACCACGTTGGTTACGCGGCTGGCGTCCGTGGATATATAGCCTATCGATTGCGGTCTATTGTACTTCGTGGACCTTTTTCGGCACGGTAGGGCAAGCATCTAGCCAGCCCTGGTCCTTCCTTCCCATCTATCTTGCTCCGATATTGGTGTTCACCATAGGGTGGCGTTTTCTCGCTCGAATTATCCTGATCGCCAAGCGTGAACACATCACCTCTATTGCCGACTTTATTGCTGCGCGTTATGGAAAATCGCAGGGGTTGGCGGTGATGGTCACGGTGATCGCCGTGTTGGGGATCTTACCGTATATCGCGTTACAGCTCCGTGGGATCACCATGGGGTTAGATGTCATCGCGCCGGATATTGGGAAAAGCGCTGGCTTGAACCAAGGGCAGATTGCTTGGCTCGTGTGTATGTCGTTGGCGATGTTTACCGTGCTGTTTGGTACGCGACATATTGATTCAACGGAGCATCATAGAGGCATGATGATGGCGGTGGCGTTTGAGTCTATCGTCAAGCTTGTCGCGTTTTTGGTGGTCGGTGTTTTCGCGGTCTTTTTACTATTTGACGCCCCCGGCCCTTTGCCCAGCTTAAAAGAAACCAACCTCATCGGTGAGCCTGAGTGGGGGGCGTTGCTGGTGCATACTTTGCTCACCATGGCGGCGATTATTTGTTTACCGCGCCAATTTCATACCATGGTTGTTGAGAATGCCCGCGCCCAAGATTTGCACACGGCGCGATGGGTGTTTCCGTCCTACTTAGTATTAATGGGTCTGTTTGTACTGCCGCTGGCTTATGCAGGGCAGATATTCTTGCCGCATTTGTCAGCTGAAACCCATGTTATCCAATTGCCGCTTTCAATGGGTAACGAAGGCATCGCGTTGCTGGCGTTTTTAGGTGGCGCATCGGCGGCGAGTGGCATGGTGATTGTATCCACCATCGCGCTGGCGATCATGGTGTCGAACGATCTTGTCTTGCCGCAGTTGTTGCGCAGAATGCGTGTGTCTAACCGTAACTTTACGCAATTCTCTGGCTTATTGCTCAATGTGCGCCGCGCGCTGATTTTCTTGCTGCTCATCGCGGCATGGGGCTTTTATCAACTGATCCTCGAAGTGCCGTCGTTGTCTGCGATAGGCTTC
Organism: Enterovibrio calviensis DSM 14347; assembly: GCF_000621165.1. Lineage (GTDB taxonomy): Bacteria > Pseudomonadota > Gammaproteobacteria > Enterobacterales > Vibrionaceae > Enterovibrio > Enterovibrio calviensis. Next base: position 47,985 of record NZ_JHZA01000023.1, read on the forward strand.
CTTTCTTTCGCGGCGATAGCGCAATTCGCACCGCCTTTAGTGGCGGGTATCTACTGGCGACAAGCCAATAAGAAAGGCGTTTATGCAGGATTACTCTCTGGGTTTATCGTGTGGATTATGACCCTGATGATGCAAACCGGCATGCTCGCTGGAGACGCCAATACCAACATTGTGTTGTGGCTATTAGCGCCGCCAGATATTCCGTTTTTCCGATCATTGAGTCCGGTGGATTGGGGCATGGTATTGAGCTTGATGGTGAACACATCTTGCTTTGTGGTGGTCTCGATGGCCACGCGCCCGTCGTTGAGTGAACGTCTGCAAGCCGCAAGCTTTGTGGGAACGCCATTACCTGAAGGTGACGATTCGAGCTTGTATCAAAGCCGCGTGACAGTGGCCGAACTTGAGATGCTGGCTGCGCGTTTCGTTGGCCGCACTCGCATGCGTCAAACCTTCCGCGCTTTTGGTGAACAACGCGGTGAAGTGCTACTGCCACAACAGCAAGCCAGTGCAGCGCTGATTCGTCACACCGAGCGCGTGTTAGCTGGGGTGTTTGGTGCGTCATCGGCCAAGCTCGTACTGACCTCGGCGCTGCAAGGTCGCAACATGCAGCTAGAAGAAATCGCCACCATTGTTGATGAAGCGTCAGAGCTGTTTGATTTCAGTCGTGGCTTATTGCAAGGCGCGATCGAGCACATCAGCCAAGGCATCTCAGTGGTTGATAAGCAGTTGAGGCTGGTGGCGTGGAACCAAAGATACGTGGAGCTATTCAACTTCCCGCCGGATTTGATTCAAGTGGGCAGGCCGATTGCGGACGTGGTGCGTTATAACGCAGAGCGTGGGCTGTGTGGCCCGGGCGAGATTGAAGATCATATAAAAAAGCGAGTCTCTTACCTTCGCCAAGGCTCCTCGCATACGTCATCGCGCGTTCATCCTGATGGTCGAGTGATCGAAGTGCAGGGTAACCCGATGCCCGGCGGTGGATTTGTGATGAGTTTTACGGATATCACAGCGTTCCGTGATGCGGAAGAAGCGTTGAAACAGTCCAATGAAACCTTGGAAGCGCGGGTTGTAGAACGTACTCAAGCGCTGGAATCACTAAACCGACGCCTTATCAGCGCGACGGCAAAAGCGGAACAAGCTTCCCAATCAAAAAGTCGTCTGCTTGCGGCGGTAAGCCACGATTTGATGCAGCCGATGAATGCGGCGCGCCTGTTTGCGTCGTCACTCAGTGAAATGGCGCAAGATAAAGATGTGCAAAAAACTTCATCTCACATTGAGAGCGCTTTGGGCGCAGCCGAAGATTTGATTGGTGATTTATTGGATATTTCCCGCCTAGAGTCGGGCAAGATGAAAGCCAAGGTCACCCACTTTCAACTCGATGAGGTGTTTTCTACCCTTGCCGCAGAGTTTGGCATGATCGCCCGTCAGCAGGGCGTGGATTTTCGCGTGCAGCACACTGGCTTGTGGATCCGATCAGACCGACGCTTACTGCGAAGAGTACTGCAAAACTTCCTCACCAATGCCTTTCGCTATAACCCCGATGGCCGCGTTTTACTCGGTGTGCGCCGCCAAGGCTCACAATGTCGCATAGAAGTGTGGGACAACGGATTGGGTATTCCCGAAGATCGCCAGCAAGATATCTTCAATGAATTTACGCGCATTGACCGCAAAGGGGCTGAATTAGGGTTAGGGCTTGGGCTGGCCATCGCGCGAGGGATTAGTCGGATTCTTAATCAACCGTTGGGCCTGCGATCTTGGCCGGGAGAAGGAACGGTGTTTTCAATCACTGCGCAATGTGACAGTGCAGTGCCTCAGTATTGTAACACTGGGGTTGTGGCTGAAGAATCGGTGAAAATTGATGAACCACTCGCTGGGGTTCGTGTGCTCTGTGTGGATAATGAGAGAGACATCTTGTCCGGTATGGAAAGCTTGCTGACTCGCTGGGGCTGCCACGTTGACCTCGCGGAAGACCTTGATGAAGTTGTCAGTCTATTGGACGGAGGCCTCGTGCCTGACGCCATCCTCAGTGATTATCATCTTGCCCCGTCGCTAACGGGAATAGATGTGTTGCAGCGCTGCAGAGAAATACTGGGTGATGATGCGTTTATCGGCGCGATTATTACCGCAGATCGTACGATGGATACGCGAACGTTAATTCGCGAGTTGGGCTTTAGTTATATCGCCAAACCCGTTAAGCCCTTAAAGCTAAGAACTCTTCTTCAACAAAAAGTGAGCTGACATGGAAGCATTCTCTATACCTAGGTTAGATACTGAAGTTGGCCTTATTCGTGCTGATGGCGCGTGGGATCCATTGACGGCTGATATCCAGTTCGCGGAGTTAGCGATGATGAGTACTGATGGCTGGGTTGATGTGACTTTTTGGCTTTCAGAGCAAGAACACGAAGGAAGAGTGGCAGCGGTGGTGAGCGCTGCCAAACATTATCTTTTGGGGCAATAAGTGCGAGTGCTGAACTGTTATTGCGCGTTGTATGCGAAAGCCCAACGCGCACGAACGTTATTTATCTTCCGTAAATAGGGTTTTGTATTCAGCAAATATCGCAGGCGCTTCTCCGTAGTAGAGTGTTTCACCTGCTTTGACCACCAAATGAATCTCACTTTCTGCCGTTGTAGGGGCTGGAAGATCTACGAACCATTCTTTCTTATCTTCTTGCGTGACGCTCATGTCGATGGGCGTAGCACTTTTCCCTTCTTGTTGTACCAAGCTGATCTTGGCGCCATCCAAAGGAAAATCAGAGACTAGCTTAATGACCAACGCATTTTCTGTGAGCTGTTCTGAACGAAGTTTTAGTTTGAAGTCACCATTTTCTAACGTACAGATACCACTGGTATATCGGCAGTTTGAGCTGGCCACCAATTTATAAGATTCCCCTTCTTTTGCAGCATGTGGCTTCTCGCTAACGGCGAGGTCTACACCGAAGTAAGCGATGATGGCTAAGATAGGGGCAACGAGCATTGCGGCAATTATATGTTTGTTTTTTAACATAATAGGTAGGCTATTCGCTTTCATCCTTGGGCTTATGGGCTAAACATACCTTAAAAAAAGCCCCATTAAGGGGCTTTTTAGCGGTAACGTGATGCTTATACCCTTCTTTTTAGAAGCGAGTCGCTTCCTACGCTGCGAGCAGCGAGACGAAGAGGATTAGTGTGACTGTGCATCGCCTGCGCCTGCAGGAATACGCACGTGTTCTACAAGGTCTTTCACGTGTTGTGGTGTTGCTGCGGTTACACGAGAAATCGCGATTGCTACGGCAAAGTTAATCATCGCACCGATAGCACCAAATGCGTTTGGTTCAATGCCGAAGAACCAGTTGCTGCCCCAGTCTTGTAGGTATTTCCAATCAGACACAAACAAGATGCCTTTGTGTTGGAATACATAGAACAAGGTTACGCTGATACCTGCAATCATACCGGCGATAGCGCCTTCTTTATTGATGGTCTTCGAGAAGATACCCATCATCAGAGCAGGGAAGATGGACGAGCCTGCCAGGCCGAAGGCGAGTGCCACCGTGCCTGCGGCGAATCCGGGCGGATTGAGTCCGAGGTACCCCGCGAAGGCGATGGCAAAGGCCATAGCTATCCGGCTCGCCATAAGCTCATTCTTCTCTGATATGTTCGGCATCACGACCCCTTTCAATAGGTCATGAGACACCGCAGAGGATATTGCCAATAGGAGACCTGCCGCTGTGGACAGTGCCGCAGCAAGACCACCTGCCGCTACCAATGCAATCACCCAGTTAGGAAGTTTCGCGATTTCAGGGTTCGCTAGAACCATGATGTCACGGTCAACTTTCAGTTCGTTCGTTGCAGCGCTTGAGGTGTAGTTGATTTCGCCATCATTGTTCTTGTCGTCAAAACCGAGTAGGCCTGTTTTCTCCCAGTTTTTGAACCAATCAGGGCGCTCGTCATAGGCGAGGTGCTGACCAGGCGCTGGGTTAACAGTGTCCATTAAGTTCAAACGCGCCATTGCAGCAACAGCAGGTGCAGTGGTGTAAAGAATCGCGATGAAGAACAATGCCCAACCTGCAGAGATACGTGCATCACGGACTTTAGGTACAGTGAAGAAACGGATGATAACGTGTGGCAAACCAGCTGTACCAATCATCAGAGACAGGGTGTAGACGAACATGTTAAGAGTGTCACCACGTACTGATGTTGTGTATTCGCTGAAGCCGAGTTCGGTCACCACTTGATCAAGCCGATCGAGCAAGTAGGTATCTGTCCCCGTCATGGTGCTACCTAAGCCAATTTGTGGCAGAGGGTGACCCGTTAGTTGCAGCGAGATAAAGATAGCTGGAATGGTGTAAGCCAAAATGAGGACACAGTACTGCGCGATCTGGGTATAGGTAATGCCTTTCATGCCACCGAAAACAGCGTACATGAATACGATAGCCATACCGATGTAGAGGCCTGTTTCGTAGTCCACTTCTAGGAAGCGACCGAACGCAACGCCAACACCTTTCATTTGACCGATTACGTAAGTGATAGACGCAATAATCAAACAGATAACGGCCACAATACGGGCAGTGTTTGAGTAGAAACGCTCACCGATAAACTCTGGCACAGTAAACTTACCAAATTTACGTAGGTAAGGTGCGAGAAGCAGAGCCAGCAGAACGTAGCCACCAGTCCAACCCATCAAAAATACTGAGCCACCGTATCCCATGAAGCCAATAAGACCAGCCATTGAGATAAACGATGCTGCTGACATCCAGTCTGCGGCTGTTGCCATACCGTTTGCAACGGGGTTAACACCACCACCTGCAACGTAGAACTCTTTAGTTGAGCCAGCGCGAGCCCAAATCGCGATGCCGATATACAGCACAAACGTAAAACCTACGACAAGGTAAGTAACGGTTTTCAAATCCATGATACAGCTCCTTACTCGTCGTCTTCTACGCCAAACTCACGGTCGAGTTTGCGCATTTGAAAAGCGTAAATAAATATGATTGCTAGAAAGGTGTAGATTGAACCTTGCTGTGCAAACCAAAAGCCCAGCTTATAGCCGCCGATGCGAATTTGATTCAGCTCATCGACAAATAAGATGCCGCATCCAAATGACACCACGAACCAAACGACCAGTAAGCCAGCCATTAGCCTGACATTTTTTTGCCAGTACGCTTGGGCGTTATCTCTTTTCTGTTCCTCAGACATCACCATCTCCTTAAGTGACGGGTTAACGGATTGTTACGCTTCGACAATAGCAGCCTAGGTATAAGGAAACACTGCAACTTTAGTCGAGGCGGAAAAGCCCGTAACTGCCTGTGAGATAGGGTTTTATGTGATGTGAGACAAACCTTCGGCATGTTAACAGGTTGTTAACTACGCCAAAGGTCTAATAGTCTTTAGGCTAAGGTGTAAAAGTCGAGGATGCCCTGTAGCAAATTGCTGGTTGCAACGGCTGCAAGGATTAAACCCATAACGCGGCTTATGATGGATGCCCCGACATGACCGATGATTCTGTGGATGACATTAGCACTGAGCAACAGTAGCAAGGTTGCTACCAATACCAGCATCATAATGCCTGCGGTCATGGCTTGTTCTACGAGGGCAAAGCGGTGGTTATCAGTCAGCATCACAATCGCCATCATTGCACCTGGGGAGGCAATGGACGGCACGGCTAAGGGGTAAACGGCAGTAGCGGATAAATCAGAGCGCGACAGGTTATCACTGCTCATTTTTGTTTCTTGGTCGGGTTTGCTCTCGCCAAATATCATGGTTAATGCAAACAGCAACAACACTAAACCGCCCGCAGCCTGAAAGGCGGGCAGAGGAATTTGCATCGCTTCGAGCAGGAACTGTCCAGCAATGAGAAAGAATAACAAGATACATGAAGAGATGGTCACAGCTTTGATGGCGACGATTCGGCGCTGCTGTTTGGTCATGTGGCTGGTTTGTGAAAGGTAAACCGGAACGGATCCAATAGGGTCGATGACAGCCCAAAGGACAACGAATTGAGTGATCAGTGCAGTAAGCAAGAATGGCCTCCTAACAGGTAGAGAAGGTCAAAAGATGGCTCGCCAGAACAGCGAACTGTGATAAGCAATGTTATCACACGGCGCTGACTGCTGGCTGAATGTACAAAAATTAAAGCGAGATGTGAGAGTGTTTCGGGAAAGGTTAGTGATCAGGACTGCTTTGCTGCAGCAAAATCACCGCTTGTGTGCGGTTCTTAACCCCTAGTTTGCGAAAAATAGCGGTCATGTGCGCTTTGATGGTCGCTTCTGAGACATCCAATTCGTAGGCAATTTGCTTATTGAGCAAGCCGTCAGACAACATACCCAGCACTTTGTATTGTTGAGGGGTAAGTGAAGCGACTTTCTCCATGATGGTTTCTTCGTCACTGTGTCCGCTAAAGTCGATGCCTGCAGGAAAACAAGGTTCGCCATCTAGCACATGATTGAGCGAGTTAATCAGCTCTCGCATGTCGCTGGATTTAGGAATGAACCCAACCGCGCCATTGGCTTTGACTTGTCGAACAACACTCGCTTCTTCACTGGCAGACACCACAACAATAGGAAGTTCGGGGTATTGCACACGCAAATGAATCAATCCCGACATACCATTGGCACCGGGCATTTTGAGATCGAGAAGCAGCAAATCAATGTCAGGCTCTTTCTCTAAAAGGGCTGACAAACTGTCGAGTGAATCGGCTTCCAGCAGATTGGCACCACTGATCGCCATATGCACGGATTGAAACAGTGCATTGCGAAACAAGGGATGATCGTCAGCGATGACAATGGTGTATTGAGCGTCCATAACAATTTCATTAATACGTCTTTAACAAAAAAGTTAACACTGGGGGGTAAATTGATCAATTTGCATAGGTGCGAATTAAGAGCTTGATCCCCCGTCATTGGCGGCAATGTCGTCGGGATCAAGTTTGACTGCAATTAGTTCTGAGAATTAATCAGCTGATTTTGCGCTAAGTGAGACAGAAAGGGCGCTGGCTTCATAAAGCCCGTTAATCTGGCGTCGGGCATTGGGTTGCCGTTCTCATCCCAAAAATCCAGTGTCGGCAAACCAAGAACATTGAGCGACATAAGCAGCTTGATATCTTGTGGTCGATTGGCGGTAACGTCAGCTTGTAGCAATACAAAGTCCTGTAATTTTGGTGCGACACTGGCGTCATGGAAGGTGTATTTTTCAAACTCTTTGCAGGCCACGCACCAATCCGCATAGAAATCGAGCATAACGGGTTTACCCGCTTTTTTTGCTGCCGCTAGTTCGCGGTTGAGATCTTCGTTTGTCACTATCTTGATGAATTCTACTGACGGAATGGTCGCTTTAACTGTGGGGCTCACTAAAGCGTTATAGGTATAAGCCGCACCACCACTGAGTCCGAGAATCGCCACGATACCCAAGGCACTGGCGAGCTTGCCTGGCTTCAGTGAACGACTGATGTGATAGAGCCAGCTCAGTGACACCAGTAACCATAAAGCCCACAGCCATACGCTGATATTTTCTGGCAGTAACCTTTCTAACAGGAAGATAGGGGCGGCGAGCAAAATCAGCCCAAAGAAGGTTTTCACACGATCCATCCACGCCCCTGCTTTTGGCAGCAGTTTGTTGCCAAACATGGCGGCGATAATCAGTGGGATCCCCATACCTAACGCCAACGCATACAGCGTTACCGCTCCTGTGAGTAGGTCGCCACTTTGCGCGACATACAGTAACGCGCCAGAAAGAGGAGCCGTGGTGCAAGGCGAACAGATCAGCCCTGAAATCGCGCCCATCGCAAACACGCCAGCGCTGCTGCCACCTTTCTGATGGTTACTCATCTCGCTGAGTTTGGTTTGAAGGCTGGCGGGAAGTTGTAGGTTAAAGACACCGAACATCGACAGCGCCAGTAACACAAACAAACCGCTTAACCCCATGAGCACATAGGGGTGCTGAAAGGCTGCCTGAAACTGTAAACCCGCCGAGGCAACAACGAGACCGAGCAGGGTGTATGTCAGCGCCATGCCTTGAACGTAAAGCATGGAAAGCTTGAACGTTTGCCCATGAGTCTTCTTACCACCGCCGAGAACGATGCCAGTGAGAATCGGGTACATAGGCAATACGCAAGGCGTAAACGCCAACCCGATACCAAGGCCTAGAAACAACAAAGGTTGCCACCAATTGTCCGCTAAGCTGCTGACTTCGGTGTTTGAGCTTGATGATGTGGTTTGAGTTTCAGCCGTTGCTGGTAAGGCTGCACGTTGGTTTTGGCTGCTCGTGTTATCGACGGAGTTTGTGGGGTCATTACCATTAGTTGAACCATTCACCGCGCTTAAAGGGACTGAGATGGTTTCTGGTGGATAACAAAAACCGGCTTCCGCACACCCTTGATAGGTCACTTTTAGTGAGCTGTTGTTAGTGGCGTGAACAATTGGCACTGTCACGGTTAATGGTTTTTTGAAGATAAAGACTTCGCCAAAAAACTCATCGTTGTGCGGCAAGCCTTGGCGCATGGTGAGTGCGCCGACTTCTGCATCTTCACTGGAATTGACCTCGATTTTATCTTGATAGAGGTAATAGCCTGGCGTGACTTGCCAATCAAGATAGACGCGATCGCCTTGCTGCGTGAAGTTGAACGGAAACGCTTGATCGGCAGGCACAAATTTGGGTGCAGTGCCTATCGAAGGAACGGGAGAGTTAAACAGAGAAAACTCTGCATGCGCTGGAAATACGCTAAATAGCGTAAAGGCAAAAAGTGCGAAAAATCGCGAGCCTATCTTTGACATGGCCTTCATTAGCAACCGTTAATCCTAAAAGAGAAAAGAACTATATCACTGAGACCGGAAAAGCCCGAATTCGTTTCCAGAAAGTACTCGATAATGAGAACGGAAAGATTGAGTCGTTCAATATTGATGAATTGAGATGATTGGTATTGGTATTGGTATTGGTATTGGTATTGGTATTGGTAAAAGCGCACAGAAAAGAGCTCCGAAGAGCCCTTTGATAATAGCTTGTTGGGATTTAACTGCTATCTACAGCACTAACCCGCCGATCACAAAGCCTAGTGCGACAGACGTTGCAATGGTCACCACACCTGGAATGAAAAATGGGTGGTTGAAGACAAGATTGCCGATACGGGTTGACCCTGTGTCATCCATTTCTACTGCGGCAAGTAACGTTGGGTAGGTTGGCAATACAAACAATGCAGATACCGCAGCAAATGACGCAATCGCTGTCAGTGGTGCAACACCTATCGCCAAAGCGGCAGGCATCAATGCAACTGTGGTTGCGCCTTGTGAGTAAAGCAACATAGAAGCAAAGAACAACACCAATGCCAGCATCCATGGGTAATCTGACAATAGAGTACCAGCCACTTCTTTAATGCCTTCAACGTGTGCGTTAACAAAGGTCGAACCTAACCAAGCCACACCCAATACACATACACACGCTGTCATGCCTGATCGGAACGTCGGTGCAGCGGCAATTTTAGACGCATCAATGCCGGTTGTAAGAACGATGAGCGACGCGGCTGCCAGCATGAAGGTCATGATGGCTTCATTGCGGCCCAATGTTGGGTTTTCAATCAAACCGATAGAGCCTGAAATGGCAGCGGCATAAGCCACAACAAGAACGATGGCTGTCAGGAAAATGTAAGTCGCTTTTTTGGCTGTTGGTGCGATGACGCGTTTTTCTGTGCCTTGAAGCTTAATTTGGCCTTTTGACAAACGGTCTTGATAAACCGGATCGTCTTTCAATTCGCAGCCCATGAAATTCGCCACGAATGCACCTGCCATACAGGCGATGAAAGTGGTTGGAATACAAATTGCCAACAGGGTGAGGTAGCCAATACCAAGAGGTTCAAGGATCCCAGAGAAGAACACCACAGCAGCCGAAATAGGCGATGCGGTGATGGCAATTTGAGAAGCAACAACGGCAATAGACAATGGGCGTGACGGACGAATACCTTGCTCTTTGGCAACTTCAGCAATAACTGGCAATGTCGAAAACGCGGTATGGCCCGTGCCCGCCATCAGTGTCATTAAGTAAGTTACAATGGGCGCATAAAAGGTGATTTTCTTAGGGTTTTTGCGTAGGAAGTTCTCTGCTTTCTCAACCAGCCAATCCATACCGCCTGCGACCTGCATCGCTGCAATCGCGGTGATAACAGACATAATGATCAAGATGACATCAATGGGAATGTAGCTTTGGCTGGTGGGCATTCCCAGAAACAATGACAGTGCGATAACGCCTGCGCCACCGGCTAAACCGATACCAATACCACCGATGCGGGCCCCTAAATAGATAAAGGCCAGAACGACGAATAACTCCACGGCTACCATAGGTAACTCCTACTTAAATAAAAAACCAAAAACAAAAAAACAAACGGAGTCGCTATCATCGATGTCGCCCTTAGCCATCATTTGAATGGATTTTGGTGGGAGAGTGTCATGCGATAAAAGCCGCTGCGTTTGTTTTCAGTGTCCAGCCCGATGCTGGCGAGCGATTATAAAAAAGGGTACTCAATGTGAGTACCCTTTTTATCAATACTTAGTTATAGCGTTTCGCTTTGTATTGAGGGTGCATCAAGTTTTCGACAGAGAAGATATCGTCGAGTTGCTCTTCGGTCAGAAGTCCACGCTCAAGGACCACATCGCGAACGTTCTTGCCGGTTTCAGCACAGATTTTACCGACGATGTCGCCTTCATGGTGACCGATGAACGGGTTCAAGTAGGTCACGATACCGATTGAGTTAAATACATAGCTCTCACAGATCTCTTTGTTCACTGTAATGCCTTTCACGCATTTCTCGCCGAGGTTGATACACGCGTTAGACAGAATCTCAATCGATTCGAACAGCGCTTGACCAATCACTGGCTCCATCACATTCAACTGAAGCTGACCCGCTTCTGCTGCAAAGGTGATGGTGGTGTCGTTGCCGATAACCTTAAAGCACACCTGATTCACCACTTCTGGGATCACTGGGTTCACTTTGGCAGGCATGATAGACGATCCTGCCTGCATTTCAGGAAGATTAATTTCATTTAATCCTGAGCGAGGGCCAGAAGAGAGCAAACGCAGGTCGTTACAGATTTTCGATAGCTTCACGGCAAGACGTTTTAGCGCACTGTGAACCATCACATACGCGCCACAGTCAGAGGTTGCTTCGATAAGGTCTTCTGCTGGAGTACAGTTCAAACCCGTCACTTCAGCTAAACGCTGAACAGCCAGTTGTTGGTAGCCTGCCGCAGCGTTAAGGCCAGTACCGATCGCGGTTGCGCCAAGGTTAACTTCAAGCAGCAATTCTGCGGTGTATTTAAGGTTCTTCTCTTCTTCTTTTAGCAGTACGGCAAACGCGTGGAATTCTTGGCCCACTGTCATTGGTACGGCATCTTGAAGCTGGGTACGACCCATTTTCAATACGTTTTTGTTCGCGTTGGCAACGCCTTCGAACTCGCTTTGTAGGTAGCTGATGGAGTTCATTAGTGTCAGGATGCTGTTGTATACCGCGACACGGAAGCCTGTTGGGTATGCACAGTTTGTGGATTGGCTTTTGTTTACGTGGTCGTTAGGGTTCACAACATCGTATTCGCCTTTCTCTTTGCCCATCAACTCAAGCGCGAGGTTGGCGATCACTTCGTTAGCGTTCATGTTAACGGAAGTGCCGGCACCACCTTGGTAAACGTCCGATGGGAATTGATCCATGCACTTGCCGGTGTCCAAAATTAGGTCACACGCTTTGATGATGTAGTCGCCCACATCTGAAGGGATCACGCCCAGTTCTTTGTTTGCCATCGCTGCGGCTTTCTTGGTGAATACCATGCCACGAACAAACTCTGGTACATCAGAAATCGTAGTGCGGGAAATATTGAAGTTTTCCATCGCGCGTAGGGTGTGAATACCATAGTACGCATCAGAAGGAACGTGACGCTCACCAAGTAAATCTTCTTCAATGCGAGTAGCAAGATGTGGAGGGATCAGGTTGCTTGCGATATCAATCGTCTGTGACATAGTTTGGCCCTAAAAAGAAACTTATATTGGATAATTATTAGCCGCAAATTTCGCTGTAGAGTCCGTTCACCAGAGATTTTGGCTGGATGATAATGCTATTTCATCCGGTTTATACTGTTGAATTCTACTGATCCCTTCCCGCAAAAACATGAGTCAGATCACCAATCAAAACGAAGTGATACGAATTGCACAGTTATGTGATCTAGATCTGCATTGAGTTTGTTTCTCATTGTTTTCCAACGCTATAGAAACGTATTGATACTGTTAAGGCCTGTACGATATCGTGGTTGAACTTGATAATGAAAAGAACGCGACGACGAAATGTCGTTAGCGCCGTAAAGTCGAACGAATGGGTGATCTCCACATTCGAGGGTGAGCGGTGTTAGTATGGTCGTGAACGTAATGACTCTTTGAACGAAAACGAGGTTCCAGCGTGTTTCCTATTTTGCTTTTGATGTTTATCGTCGTTCCAATTATCGAAATCGCCTTGTTCATTCAAGTAGGCGGCGTATTGGGGCTATGGCCAACGGTTGCGTTGATTTTGTTGACGGCGATTGTGGGGGCGTCTTTGGTGCGTAGTCAGGGTTTACAAACGTTGCTGACGGTTCAACAACGCATGAATCAGGGTGAATTACCCGCGCAACAGATTGTTGAAGGCGTGATGCTTGCTGTGGCAGGTGTATTGCTGCTTACTCCAGGATTTATGACCGATGCCATGGGCATGGCGGTGCTTTTGCCTTGGCCACGTGCGTGGTTAGCGAAACAATTTATGAGCCGTGTAAAAGTGGCGAGCTTCCAAAGTGGGTTTCAGCAACAAGGCCCGTTCGGTCAAGGTCCATTTGGTGGTCCTGACAATGGTTCATCCCGTGATGGCTCTGGTAAGGGCAGCACGTTTGAAGGTGAATACCAGAAAAAAAATGATGACAATGATCGCCTGAATTAACTCGTTTGAATTAACCTTTTTAAATTGATTCGTTTGAGTTAACCAGTTTGAACGAGTCGTCTGTTCTGATCTTTGGTCATGAACACTGAGATACCAAAAAGCCAACCTGTCGGTTGGCTTTTGTATTTTTTGCCACAGTAGTTGTAACCTCGCTAAATCGCGTGGGGCTGCGGCTTATTCCTGTAGTTCGGGTCTGTCTTTGAATTGACTGAGAGATTCCGGGTTATCCAAGGCACTTAGCTGAGCAACGGCTCGACCATGCACGACGTCTCGTACTGCCAGCTCTGCCAACTTTCCGGATTTGGTTCGAGGAATATCGGTAATGGCAACGATCTTGGCGGGTACATGCCTTGGTGTGCAACTGGTACGAATCGTGGAACGAATTTTCCGTTCTAAATTGTCGCCCAAATCAACGCCGGCTTTGAGCTTCACGAATAGCACCACACGCACATCGTTTTGCCACTCTTGCCCAATCACCACAGAATCGATGATTTCATCCAGTTGATTGACGTGTCGGTAGATTTCCGCGGTACCAATACGAACACCGCCTGGGTTTAAGATGGCATCAGAGCGACCAAAGAACACCATGCCACCTTCTTCCGTTAGCTCGACGTAATCGCCATGAAACCAGATGTCTTCAATCTTGTCCCAATAGGCTTTGTGATAGCGCTCGCCATTGGTGTCGTGCCAAAAGCCGACTGGCTGATTGGGGAAGCTGTTGCAACAAACCAGCTCTCCTTTTTCTCCGCTAACGGGTTTGCCGTCGTTGTTGAACACTTCGACATCTAAGCCAAGTCCACGCACCTGACTTTGACCTTGATACACGGGTGAAATGGGGCTTCCCAATACAAAGCACCCACAGATGTCTGTACCGCCTGCAATAGAGCTTAACTGCACATCTTTCTTCACGTCTTTGTAGACATACTCAAATTGCTCCGGTGCTAACACAGATCCGGTTGAGCATATGGCTTGAAGGCTAGTGAGTGAGTGCTCACGCATTGGTGAGTAATGTTGCTTTTCTAGTGCTTCGAGATACTTAGCGGAGGTGCCAAATAGAGATACGTTTTGGGCGTCAGTCAGGCGCCATAATACACCCGCGTCCGGATAGAACGGCGACCCATCAAACAATACCAGTGTGGCTCCGCTAGCCAATGCGCTCGCTAGCCAGTTCCACATCATCCAACCACAGGTCGTGAAGTAGAAGACGCGGTCGCCCGCTTTGACGTCTGAATGGAGTTGATGCTCTTTCAAGTGATTGAGCAGCATGCCACCCACACTGTGAATGATGCACTTGGGTTTGCCAGTCGTGCCGGAGGAATACAACACATAAAGCGGATCGTTAAAGCCGACGCGCGTGAAGGTGAGTGGCTCGGCAGGCTGTGCCAATATTGCGCGCCAGCAGGTTTCGTCTTCATTGAGCGGTGTACCGCCTACGTAGGGGATCACCACCATATGCGTGAGTTTCTCCACGCCGTTTCGCACTGCTCGCGCTTTGTCGAGGTTGTTGTGAGATTTACCGTTGTAATGATAAGCATCGGTGGTAAACAGCACTTTGGGTTGTGTCTGACCGAATCGGTCTAGAACGCTATCTGTGCCAAAGTCGGGGGATGTGGATGTCCAAATCGCGCCGAGTGATGAGGCCGCTAACATGGCGACAACGGTTTCGGCGATATTCGGCAGATACCCGGCTACGACATCTCCTTTTTGGACGTCGCAACGTTTCAAATATGCGGCGACGCAACTGACCTGTCGAACAAGTTCAGCCCACGATACCGTGCTGGCTTGTTCGTCTTCGCCAGAAAAGACAATCGCATCTTTATCTGGCATGTCTTTGACCCATTGCAGAAGGTTTTCGGCAAAGTTCAGTTTTGCATCTGGAAACCAGCGGCTATTTTTATTTGGATCGGTATCTGGTCTATCTACGATGCGCTCGCCTTGATCGCCGACGACACCTGAAAACTGCCAAAGTGACTGCCAAAAGGCTTCACTTTCTTTTATTGACCATGCATACAGTTGGTCGTACTCGGTGAGGCTTAATCCGTGCTGACGGTTTACGGTGTTAATAAAGTCGGTCAGGTTAGCATTGGCAACACGCTTTGCGCTGGGTTGCCAAAGAGGCTGATGTGGCATGCTTGCTCCTAAACATTGTCTGGGTGCGCCAACTCAAAGGCAGGTAGGGCCAAGCAGCGCTGTTCTATTTTTATTAGTGTTGGATAAGGAGCCAGATCAAGATTAAATCGGCGGGCATTAAACAGTTGTGGGACGAGGCAAATATCGGCGAGCGTGGGGATATCATCACAGCAAAACGCGGTTTGTGTGCTTTCCACTTTCTTTTCCACTGCACCGAGTCCAACGCGGAGCCAATGCAGATACCAATCTAGCTTGTCGTCGTCACTGTGCCCCATCGGCCCAGTGAGGTGTTTGAGTACCCGAAGGTTGTTCAAAGGATGGATATCACAGGCAATGTCTAACGCTAGGGCTCGGCATTTGGCGCGCGCTGCGTATGTCGCGGGCAATAAGGAAGGCGATGGATAGACTTCTTCCAAATATTCTATGATTGCCAGCGATTGTGTCAGTGTTTGTCCGTTGTCGACCAAAGTTGGTACCAGCCCACTTGGGTTAAGGGCGGTATAACCATCACTTCTTTGGTCGCCATCGATTAAAGACACGCAATGAGACTGATACGTCAGCCCCTTAACATTGAGTGCAATACGAACACGGTACGAGGCTGATGATTTTGGATAGTCATAGAGCTTCACGGCGCGTTCGTCCTCATTTTCCTTGTCCGGCTATCTGATAGGGGACAACCGTTTGTCCAATCCGTCCGAAGATTGAGCAACCTTCCTTGTCATGCATCTCGATACTGACCATATCACCATAGAGTAGAAATGGTGTTTTGGGTGCTCCAAGATCCAGAATTTCCAACATTCGTCTCTCTGCAATGCAACATGACCCTTTTGAGCGATCGAGATTCGATACTGTCCCTGAACCGATAATTGTGCCAGCGCCCAGTGGTCGGCTTTTGGCGGCATGGGCAATGAGTTCTGCGAAATCAAATGTCATGTCGACACCTGCATTCGGCTCGCCAAAGGTGTGCTCGTTGAGTTGCACGCGTAGAGGCAAGTGAACCTTGCTGTTTTGCCAATCTTCACCTAATTCGTCGGGCGTGACAGCGACGGGAGAAAAGGCAGAAGCGGGCTTGGATTGAAAAAAGCCAAACCCCTTTGCCAGCTCGCCGGGAATGAGATTTCTCAGTGACACGTCGTTGACTAGCATCAGTAGCTTAATGTGTTTTGATGCGTCACTAGATGCGATCGCCATTGAAACGTCGTCAGTGATCACCGCGACTTCGGCTTCGAAATCGCAGCCCCATGTTTCATCACACAGTTCGATATCGTCGCAAGGGCCGATAAATTTGTCGGACATACCTTGGTACATCAGCGGGTCGGTCCAAAAGCTTTCTGGCATGTCTGCGCCACGTGCTTTTCTAACCAGTTCGACGTGGTTGACGTAAGCACTGCCGTCGGCCCATTGATAGGCACGAGGTAAGGGAGATGAACAGCGGTTTGGGTCAAATGCGAAGCGGCCGGAGACCGTATTGGCATTTAGTGCGTCATACCGTGCTTGTAGCAGGGGCGAAAGCGTTGCCCATTCATCAAGTGCATCTTGCAGAGTGAAGGCAATGTCTGAGGCATCAACTGCTTGAGAGAGATCGCGAGAGACAAGGATCAGTTTTCCATCCCGACGGTGTTTAAGGGAAGCTAATTTCATCATTTACTCCTTGTACTGTTTATCCACGAGGCGGCGTACGCCATGACATCACGTAGTCGTTAACTTCGGTTTGCTTTGCGGCCTCGCCCAAATCCAGTGGCATACGGGTATCAATCATGACTGCCACTTCATCGGTTTCCGTTTTTGTCGCTTTTGCGCCTGCGGCAAAGGCTTTCGGATGTGGACCATGAGGAAAGCCACAAGGGTGGACGGTGATCATGCCGGGGTGAATGTTGTCTCGGCTAAAGAAGTTACCCTTGTGATAGAAGATCGCTTCATCGTAGTCATCGTTGTTGTGATAAAAGGGCACTTTTAGCGCGCCGGGATCCGATTCAATTGGACGCGGGACAAAGGTACAAATGACAAAGCCGGTGGCAACAAACGTGGTGTGCGCTGATGGTGGCAAGTGGTAGCGATGACTCATCAAAGGGCGAATGTCGCGCCAATTTAAGCGAAGTACCGTGAGTTCCCCTTTCCACCCCACGGCATCGAGCGGATTGAAAGGGTAGGTAATGCGGTTCATTGCTTCGCGAGACTTGAGAAAAACCTGCCAAGGCTTCACGTCTTGCTGTTGCGCGAGAAAGGCGTCATCGATCTTCGGGTATTCGAGCATGGCAGGATCGAATACGGCGTGATCGCCAACGAGCCCGCGCTCTGCTGTCATGTAAGATCCATGTGTTGCTTCGATCATCAACATGGTGATTGGGGAGTCAGGCTCAATGCGCCAATTGGTAGAACGAGGAATGATCAGATAGTCTCCATCACGAAAGCGCAAATGGCCATAATCGCAATACAGTGAACCGGCTCCTTCATGAATAAAGAGGCAGTCATCACCATCGCCGTTTCTGACCAGATATTCCATTGCTGACGTGCAGCGCCAAAGACGCACTTTTACGTTGGCGTTTGATAGTAACAGTGGCGCGGTTAGCGGGTTGTCCCCCACATCTTCTACATTGTTGGTGTCAAAAGCATGGGGGCGAAGTTCACCTTCCCATTCAGTCCAACCCGTTGGCGCATGCTGATGATACATATGCGTTGCTGGGCCGAAAAAGCCTTCTTTGCCGCACTCTCGTTCAAACGTGCCTTCCGGTAAGTCGCAATGCGCTTGCCTTGAGGCTGAGCCTTCTACGATGGGGAATGAAAACCACTTTCTCATTTTCCCTCCTAATACAGTTTAACGGGTCAATGTTGGTATATAGTTTCATTTGAAACTATATTAGCGTAGTGCGTGATTGGGATATTTGCCAAATGGCATGGGGAAATTTTGTTTATCGATGGAGAAGTTGTGTTGATGAGCCGTGATGGAGAGTGAAATGCTAGAAGCAGATCCGTTTCAACTGGATGACTTTTTACCTTATAAGCTGGTTAAGACCGCGGCACATGTTGCGGACTCACTGGCGCATATTTATGAGCGAGAATTTGGTCTTAGCCGAGCTCAGTGGCGGATATTGGCTTCGTTGGGTGCAAGGGAAGGGATCAAAGCCAAAGAACTGGCTGAAGAGACGAGCTTGGATAAAGTCAGGGTATCGCGAACGTTAGTCGAGATGGAGCAAAATGGTTGGGTGAGCAAGCAGCGAGATTCTAAGGATCAACGTGCGGCATTCTTGCATCTGACCGAGAAAGGAAAGCAGCTGTATGTTGAAATATTGCCTAAGGCCAGAGCATGGGAACAAGAGTTGATGTCTGGGATTGAATGGCAGGAATACCAATCGTTTTTGAATACGCTTGATGCCTTGTTGGAAAAGGCGGGAGGCGATCCCCGCCGCACGATTCGCGAGCCGTGAGCGCTAGCATATTCTGATCATGAACTTGGGCTTAGGTATGTGCCACATCGGGCATGCTGCGCCGTCTTAATTGCGAAGCTATGATATAGGCGATGACTCCTGCTATTCCGTTTGCAACGGCGATACCAATAAACATGCCTTCCGTCCCATCAATCACGCTGCCAAACCATGCCATTGGTAAAAGCAGTATAAACAATCGAACCAAATTCATCGCAAATGCCAGCATTGGCTTTTTCATTGCGTTCAACGCACTGACTAACATCATCATCACACCTTGCATGCCATAACTTGCTGGCACAACAATCAGGTAATGCCAAAGTTTGTTTTGCACGGCAGGTTCTTGGCTGAATATCGCAGCGATGGGTGAACTGAGCGGCACCATAGCGATGAACACAATGAACTGAAACAACACTGAAAAACGCATGGCTCGAAATAAGGCATCGAATGCGCGAGACGAATGGTTTGCGCCAAAGTTTTGTGCCATGAGTGGGGTGAGAGATGACGTCAGCGCCATCATAACGATAAGCAGTAAGGACTCAACACGCTGCGCTGCACCATAAGCTGCGACTGCCGCTGTGCCTTGAGCAGCAAGAAGTGCCATTAGGATTGCGCCAGACAGCGGATTCAATGCATTTGATAGCGCCGCGGGCGTGCCAATGGCAAGGATGTCTTTCCAATCTTGAAGCAGGTAGCGAGTTGATGGGCGAGCCAGTAACTTTTCCCTCTTTATTAGGACATACAAAGAACAAACCAACGCACCCGCCCAGCTAATACCACTGGCTATTGCAGCCCCTTGAACGCCAAGTTCAGGGAAAGGGCCTAATCCGAAGATCAATAGAGGGTCAAGCAAACCATTAATAACCCCTGCAAGGATCATGATCTTGGCGGGGGTCTTGGTATCGCCAGTGGCGCGAATAGCGGAATTCCCCGCCATGGGGATCACCAGTAATGGAATCGTCAGATACCACACGAACATGTAGTCATGGATAAGCGGAAGCAGACTCTCGTGTGCGCCGAGCAATCGAAAAAGTGGATCGATCGTCAAAAGCCCTATTGCGCTTGCACCGATAACCAGCAGTACCGCCAATATCAAACCGTGGCCTGATATCCTCGCTGCATCATTCATCGAGCGCTTACCCAGCGAACGCGCAATACATGTAGAGAGTCCGACGCCAATCCCCATGGTGATGCAGTTCACCGCAAAAGTAATGGGAAACGTAAAGCTGACAGCCGCCAATGCGTCGGTACCCAGTAATGAGATAAAGAAGGTATCAACAAGGCTAAATGCCAAGATCGCAACAAGGCCAAATACCATTGGTATGGTCATGTTCTTAAGCACTTGGTCGATTGGGCCTGTTAAGAGGCCATGTTTATCCGTCATACCACTCTCGGATTGCTGTTTTCTTCAAAGAGACTGAAGAAAGCGGGAATATTGAAATTGCGAGATGCCCCTTCGTTATCGTTAAGGCAGAGCTACCCTAATAGATAGAATGTGATGCCGCAAAAGTTATTCGGCAAAAAAACGGAAAAAAGTTGCACGATCCCCCTTGGGATTGAGATAACCCATCCCCACTTAAGAGGTACTTTGGAAACACACTCACTGTGGGTTCCTCATATATTTTCCCCTATGGATCACTACATTAATTCAGGAGACGACCAATGAACATTCGTCCACTACATGACCGAGTAATCGTTGAACGCCAAGAAGTTGAATCAAAATCTGCTGGTGGCATTGTTTTAACTGGTTCAGCTGCAGAGAAATCAACTCGCGGTGTTGTGCTAGCAGTAGGCAAAGGCCGTATCCTTGAAAACGGCAATGTTCAGCCATTGGACGTTAAAGTTGGCGACACGGTTATCTTCTCTGAAGGTTACGGCACCAAAACTGAAAAAATTGATGGTAAAGAAGTCCTGATCCTGTCTGAAAACGACATCATGGCTATCGTTGAGTAATTACTATTTCACTGAAGAAACAGATTTTATAAAGGAAGAGAGAAATGGCAGCTAAAGACGTTAAATTTGGCAATGATGCTCGTACAAAAATGCTGGAAGGCGTAAACGTTCTAGCAAACGCAGTAAAAGTGACCCTTGGCCCTAAAGGTCGTAACGTGGTTCTGGACAAATCGTTCGGCGCGCCTGTTATTACTAAAGATGGTGTATCTGTAGCGCGTGAAATTGAACTGGAAGACAAATTCCAGAACATGGGCGCACAAATGGTGAAAGAAGTTGCTTCTCAAGCTAACGATGCTGCGGGTGACGGTACAACTACCGCAACTGTTCTTGCTCAAGCCATCATCGCAGAAGGTCTGAAAGCTGTTGCTGCGGGTATGAATCCAATGGATCTGAAGCGCGGTATCGACAAAGCAGTTATTGCTGCTGTTGAAGAACTGAAAGCGTTGTCTGTTCCATGTGCAGATACTAAAGCTATCGCTCAAGTAGGTACTATCTCAGCTAACTCTGATGAGACCGTAGGTACTTTGATTGCTGAAGCGATGGAAAAAGTTGGCCGTGACGGTGTTATCACCGTTGAAGAAGGTCAATCACTACAAGATGAACTTGATGTAGTAGAAGGTATGCAGTTTGACCGCGGTTACCTGTCTCCTTACTTCATCAACAACCAAGAGTCGGGTTCTGTTGATCTAGATAGCCCATTCATCCTTTTGGTTGATAAGAAAGTATCAAACATCCGCGAACTGCTGCCTACTCTAGAAGCAGTAGCGAAATCTTCACGTCCTCTTCTGATCATCGCAGAAGACGTAGAAGGTGAAGCACTAGCAACTTTGGTTGTGAACAACATGCGCGGCATCGTGAAAGTGGCTGCTGTTAAAGCACCTGGTTTCGGCGACCGTCGTAAAGCAATGCTGCAAGACATCGCGACACTGACTGCTGGTACTGTGATTTCTGAAGAAATCGGTATGGAACTAGAGAAAGTGACGCTAGAAGACCTAGGTCAAGCGAAGCGCATCACTATTACTAAAGAAACCACTACCATCATTGATGGTGCAGGTGATGAAGTTTCTATCCAAGGCCGTGTTTCTCAAATCCGTCAGCAAATCGAAGATGCAACTTCTGACTACGACAAAGAGAAACTGCAAGAGCGTGTTGCTAAATTGGCAGGCGGCGTTGCAGTGATCAAAGTTGGCGCAGCAACCGAAGTTGAAATGAAAGAGAAGAAAGACCGCGTTGAAGATGCCCTGCACGCAACACGCGCAGCGGTAGAAGAAGGTGTGGTTGCTGGTGGTGGTGTTGCACTTATCCGCGCAGCGAGCAAAGTTGTTGACCTTCAAGGTGATAACGAAGAACAAAATGTAGGTATCCGTGTAGCACTTCGTGCGATGGAAGCACCTATTCGTCAAATCGCGTTGAACGCAGGTGACGAAGATTCAGTTGTTGCTAACAACGTTAAAGCTGGCGAAGGCAGCTTTGGTTACAACGCAGCAACGGGCGAATACGGCGACATGATTGATATGGGTATCTTGGATCCAACTAAGGTAACTCGTTCAGCGCTGCAATTTGCAGCATCTGTAGCTGGCCTGATGATCACCACTGAAGCAATGGTGACTGAGCAGCCTAAGCAAGATGGCCCAGCAATGCCTGATATGGGCGGCATGGGTGGTATGGGCGGCATGATGTAATCATCCGTTTTAGCCAAAATATAAAGAGCCCGCGTAAGCGGGCTTTTTTATATAAAGAAAACGTTATTCGCGTTATTTGCGTGAAATCATGAAGATCCGCATTTTTACTGGGTTGATAAGAGCCAGTCTCACAAATATTTTCGTGCAGAACCCGCTAACTGTGCTTTACTCAATACTCTTCTGGTCACAAACTCGCCAAATAAATGAAACCTGATTGAAGCAATGATCAGATTTCTAGATCCTGATCTGCCAAGATCATCGTGATTGTTGTGTGTTTTTTAACCAAAAGTGGCCTTTTCGGGTGTTTTATGAACATTTGGCATCGAAAGTGTGATTTTTTTCATAAAACCACTTGCGCCATTTTCTGAAGTCCCTATACTGCGCCCCATCGACACGGAACACGGCGAGTTAAGCCGGTGACCAAGTCAACGTTCTTTAACAATTTGACCTATACAATCTGTGTGGGCACTCGTACTTGATAGGCATAAGATTTATCAATGAACTGAGTGACCCAAGATGGTTGAGCTTTTCGAAGTGACACTGTCAACACAGTCAATGCAGTTTTGCCTTAGGGCAAAAAAGTAATTCAGTATTCATTGAGCGTTAGAACTGCTTCTTCGGAAAAAGGGATAACAACAAAATTCTAATTGAAGAGTTTGATCATGGCTCAGATTGAACGCTGGCGGCAGGCCTAACACATGCAAGTCGAGCGGTAACATTTCAAAAGCTTGCTTTTGAAGATGACGAGCGGCGGACGGGTGAGTAATGGCTGGGAACCTGCCCTGACGTGGGGGATAACAGTTGG
>NZ_JHZA01000024.1 GCF_000621165.1 Enterovibrio calviensis DSM 14347
TCGTGGTGGGATTCCCGAGTGGCCAAAGGGATCAGACTGTAAATCTGACGGCTCCGCCTTCGAAGGTTCGAATCCTTCTCCCACCACCATCATTCAAAAAGCCAGCTCTCAGAGCTGGCTTTTTCGTTTCTGTTCAAGCCTGTTACTGGCCAACATTTCCTCTGCCATGAGGTGCCCAGAGATCTTGCTCCGGCCCTTTTGGCACAACGCGTGTTGGGTTGATATTAGCGTGACTGTAATAGTAGTGACGCTTGATATGGTACATATCGACCGTGTCAGCGACGCCTTCAACTTGGTAGAGATCCTTCAAGTATCCAAACAAATGCGGATATTGTGCGATCTGCTGACGGTTACATTTAAAATGCCCCACATACACAGGATCAAAACGCACTAGCGTGGTAAACAA
Organism: Enterovibrio calviensis DSM 14347; assembly: GCF_000621165.1. GTDB lineage: Bacteria > Pseudomonadota > Gammaproteobacteria > Enterobacterales > Vibrionaceae > Enterovibrio > Enterovibrio calviensis. The sequence goes on from NZ_JHZA01000024.1 coordinate 407, forward strand.
GCGCCAGTCTGCCTCTGTCACGTTGTCTCCAGCCAAATAACGATGGCTCGCCAAATGCGCATCAACCTTATCTAACGCAGCAAACAGATTATCGAATGCTTCTTCGTAGGCGTCTTGAGTGGTTGCAAAGCCATTGCGATACACACCGTTGTTAATGTTTGGATAGATATAATCATTCCACTCATCAATGGTGTGGCGAAGGGCTTCTGGGTAGAAATCTTCGGTATTGCCCGTGATGTCATTAAACGCCGTGTTGAACATGCGGATGATTTCCGATGATTCATTGCTCACTATGGTTTGGGTGTGTTTGTCCCAAAGCACTGGCACGGTGACACGGCCTGTGTAATCAGATTTTGCTTTGGTATACACCTGATGCATGAAGTTGAAACCATACAGCGCTTCTGGCTCATCAAACTGCCAACCGCTTTCCAGCATGTCTGGGCTGACGACGGACACATCAATGTGCTGCTCAAGCCCTTTGAGTTGTCTGAAAATCAGTGTCCGGTGAGCCCAAGGACAAGCCAGCGAAACATAAAGATGATAACGACCAGACTCGGCTTTAAAACCCGCCTCTCCTGTTGGCCCTGCTTCGCCGTCTGGGGTCACCCAAGAACGAAAGCCCGCATCTTCACGCACAAACTTTCCATTCGATGTTTTCGTGTCATACCAAACATCGTGCCAGACACCTTCTACTAATTTTCCCATCGTCTCTCTCCTCAATGCATTTATACCCAAACAACCTGAAGATGCAGGATTCAGGTTGCTTGGGTATAGATTCAGTGTATTAAGTATCGGCGATCAAGTCGGCATGAAGAATTAGGCAGACTTATTCGAAAAAACTGAACAGGAAAACGAAAAAGCCCTCTAACGTGAGAGGGCTTGGTTCAGAGAATTAACGTGATTGATAGCTTAAGAGCGTCCGCCCAGCATGCTGATATTGAAGGTCACGTTTCGTGCAGCACTGCCGTCTGGATAGGTTTCTTGGATTTCAATTTCGTCGTCGTTAATGGCAAATCGAATGGTTGGGTCTTGGGCTTGATCTCGCCATCTCCCATCGTTTTGCGCCCAAATTGCACGCTTCCTATCAACTTTGCAGCGAACATGCCATTTGTTCCCATCATCAGGTCGCGTATACGACATGTAGAAGATATCGCGCTCTGTTTCTGCTTCTTTGACGACTTTATCTGTCGTCATGATAGTCGGGCTTTTCCCTTTAATGGCAGCAAGGCTTGCTTTACAAATTTGCTCCGTCGTGAAGTCACCGTATTCGCTACACCCCACCAAGAGAACCAAAGCCGATGACACCATTGCCGTTTTGATCAGCTTGAACATTTTCATGAAAGGCGCTCCTACTCTTCGTAAAATACAGACAACGTCTTGATTGCCAATAACAATGTTTAACTACAGCATAGTTGCAAATATAAGACTCTGCGTTGTAAGGCATTTCCGAGTTTTTTATCGAGAGCCTTTACGCAACAATTCAGAACTGAGATCGGGTACACTAAGCCTACGCTCGACGGTTTTCACAGATAGAGAGAAGCACAACAACATGAAAGTCATCTCATTCAATATCAATGGCCTACGCGCCCGCCTTCATCAGCTTCAAGCATTAATCGAAAAACATCAGCCTGATGTGATTGGCTTGCAAGAGATTAAAGTACACGACGAAGCCTTCCCGCTAGCTGACGTCGAAGCCATGGGTTACAAGGTGTATCACCACGGCCAAAAAGCACACTACGGTGTCGCAATGTTATGTAAACAAGAGCCTGTGAGTGTTCAGAAAGGCTTCCCTACCGATGATGAAGACGCTCAACGCCGCATGATCATGGCGACGTTCAAGCAAGAAGATGGCAGTGAAGTGACCGTGCTAAATGGCTACTTCCCGCAAGGTGAGAATATTGCTCACGAAACCAAGTACCCTGCGAAGATCAAATTCTACAAAGACTTGATGACCTATCTCAACGATGCACACACAAATGATCAAAACGTGATCGTGATGGGTGACATTAATATCAGCCCTATCGATCTTGATATCGGTATTGGCGAGGTCAACCGCAAACGCTGGCTGAAAACCGGTAAGTGCTCATTCCAACCCGAAGAGCGTCAAATGCTGGCCACCTTGATGGACTGGGGTTTTGTGGATACCTTCCGCCAGCAATTCCCAGATGCTGACGATAAGTATTCGTGGTTTGATTACCGCTCACGCGGCTTTGACGACAACCGCGGTCTGCGCATTGACGTGGTACTCGCCACAGCACCGTTAGCGGCGAAATGTGTGGATACAGGCATTGACTACGAACTGCGTGGCATTGAAAAGCCGTCAGATCACGCGCCAATTTGGGCGGAATTCAGATAGAGAAGGACCGAGGAAGAGTGGGTCCTAGGTCCTAGGGAACAGCGAAGCCTCAACCTCAAAAGTCAGAAATAAAAAACCGCCATTCAAGGCGGTTTTTTTATGCTTTTGATCTTTTTCTCTTCCTAGGACCTGCTTTTCCTCGCACCTGCTTTTCCTCGCAACTAAATTCCGCTCTTAGCTCTCCAACGGTCTCAGGTGTCTGTGCCAGCGGTGCTCTAGACGCTTAAAGCCATAAACGATGGTAAAAGTCAGGCATAGGTAGATACCCGCGACAAACAAGAACGCATCAAACGGTGCATAGAAACGTGCGTAGATGTCTCGTGCTGCGCCTGTCAGGTCAATGATAGTCACGACAGAGGCAATGGAACTCGCATGCAGCATGAAGATCACTTCGTTACTGTAAGCCGGTAATGCACGACGAAATGATGATGGCAGGATAATGCGGCGCAAAATCGTAAAGCGTGACATACCATACGCCACGCCGGCTTCAATTTCGCCACGCGGCGTTGCCATCATCGCACCGCGTAAAATCTCAGTGGTATAAGCAGCTGTATTCAGCACAAACGCAATCAAGCAAGGGTAGAACGCGTCTTCAACGATAGCCCAAAACATGGACTGCTGAATGCCTTCTATCGTCGCCACACCGTAATAGATCAGATACAACTGAATAAGCAGTGGTGTACCACGGAAGATGTACACATAGACCCAAACAGGACGGTTAATCCAAGGGTTTTTCGAGGTTCTTGCGACCGCTAACGGCACAGATAAAATCATGCCGAGAAACAGGGAAAGTACCACCAATTGAACGGTCATCGTCAAACCACTCCAGTAATGGAGAATGGTCGTTGAAGTGAAAATCTCGTTCTGGTCTAGAAACGCGTATATTGATTCTAACATTCTGACTCTCCCTAGCCTCTTACCACACCCGCACTGAACTTACGTTCAAGTCGCTTTAGGCCAAGCTCCGATACAGACGTGATCAGCAAGTACACCATCGCGACTGGAATGAAGAATTTAAACGGTTCGTTCACCGCCCCAGCGGCTTCTTTTGCTAAGCGCGTCATGTCAGCTAAGCCAATCACAGATACCAGTGCCGTGGTTTTAACCAATACCAGCCAGTTATTACCAATACCTGGCAATGCATGGCGCATCATCTGCGGAAACATGATTCGACGAAACACCATCCAATTACTCATGCCATACGCAGTACCGGCTTCTAGCTGACCACGGTCAACCGCGAGGAATGCGCCGCGGAACGTTTCCGCCATGTACGCACCAAAGATGAAACCAATGGTCGACACACCCGCAGTGAACTCATCGACATTAAAGAAAACATCGATTTCATAGCTGTCATAGAGCCAATCAGAGAAGTTGTTGAGCATGATCTGAACGCCGAAGAAAATCAGCAACATCAGAACCAAGTCGGGCACGCCGCGCACCACGGTGGAATACACCGTTGCTGCGCCACGCGCTAAACGATTATTTGAAAGTCGGGCCATCGCTGTGACCAAACCGAGCAGCAATGCGATCACTGCTGAGAGCACCGCCAGTTCAACGGTAAGAATTGCGCCCATAAATATGGAAGGGCCATAACCATGCAGATCTAACATCCTTTACCTCCTGCACGTAGAAACCGATTTCGATAGTCATCGGTCGAAAGGGAGCACATCCCGCTCCCTTTGGAGCGCTATGTATATCAGTGACATACAAGGTGTTGCTTAAACATGAGGGCGAGCATTCTACCTAGAACACCCACCCTCAATGACGAGCAATTACATTTTGATGTCGTACTTGAAGTACTTGTTCATGATCTCGTCGTACGTACCGTTGGCTTTCACTTCGTCTAGCGAGGTGTTGAAGATAGCAAGTAGGTCTTTGTCACGCTTACGCATTGCAGCACCTACGCCACCACCCAGTTGGATATTTTCGCCAACTGTTTTGAAATCGGCGCCGTCAGATGCACCCAAAATCGCAGCTTCACCCACAGGGAAATCAATCAGAACCAAATCAAGACGACCGCCTTGAAGATCCAGAACCAAGTCATCACCTGTTGTGTAACGCTTGATTTCAGCCACTTTGCCAAAGGTATCTGTAGCGTGGTTGTCTTGGATCGTACCGCGTTGAACACCAATGCGTTTGCCAGCTAGAGAAGCCACATTACTTGGGTCAAGGGTAGACGCTTTTGGCGCAAAGTAACCGCTTGGCGTGTTGTAGTAAGGCTTAGTAAATGCAACCTGCTTCGCACGCTCTTCAGTGATAGACATTGAAGAGAAAATCACGTCATATTTACGTGCTTTTAGGCCCGGAATAATGCCGTCCCACGCTTGAACCACCCAGCTACAGTTCAGCTTGGCGTTTTCACATACCGCATTACCGAGATCCACTTCGAAACCCGTCAGTGTGCCGTCAGGTGCTTTATATTCGAAAGGTTCATAAGGTACGTCCACAGCGATGCGCACATCTTTCCATTCTTTGGCTTGAACAGCTGTCGCACCAAGTGCAGCAGTAACAGCTACAGCAACTAACCATTTTTTCATCTTTCTGTCTCCTTATGGATATTTGAACCAGATGGCGAACAATCCTTTTCCATCTGCCGAATATGCGTAGCTACGCGTTAATAAATTGAAGAACGTTAGTAAATTGAGGCTCTAGTAAATTGAAGAAATAAACTGTTTCAGACGTTCTGATTCAGGCGAGGTGAAGAGTTTTTCAGGGTCACCCTGCTCTTCCACTCTGCCCTGATGCAAAAACATCACGTGATTAGACACGTCACGAGCGAACGCCATCTCGTGGGTTACCACAAGCATAGTACGTCCTTCTTCTGCGAGGATTTTCATCACGTTGAGCACTTCACCGACCAATTCTGGGTCAAGTGCTGAGGTAGGCTCGTCGAACAAAAGGGCTTCAGGTTCTACAGCCAACGCTCGCGCTATCGCGGCACGCTGTTGCTGCCCACCAGAGAGATGGCCAGGATAGTAGTCTCGACGTTCATAAAGACCAACACGCTGCAGATAGGCTTCTGCGCGCTCAATGGCTTCAGCTTTAGGCACACCTAAGACATGAATAGGTGCTTCGATGACATTCTCCATCACCGTCATGTGTGACCACAGGTTGAAACCTTGGAACACCATGGCTAATCGAGAACGAATGCGTTGGACTTGTTTTTCACTGACAGGAACGGCTTCACCACCTCGACCGTTCTTCATTTCAATCAACTCACCATTGACCCAGATTTCACCACTGGTTGGCGTTTCGAGAAGATTGATGCAACGAAGGAACGTACTCTTACCTGAGCCAGAGGAGCCAATGATGGAAATCACATCGCCACGATGTGCATCCAGAGAAATTCCCTTTAATACTTCATGTTGACCAAACGTTTTGTGTAGGTCTTTGATTTGCAGCGCTACTGCTTCCGTCATGCGCTTGACTCCTGTCATTCTGTTAGCACGTCGCTTTTAATACTGTAGCGCTTGGTTCCTATGTTGACATCGCCTATTAATCAATGAGTAATAGACGAACACTAACAAAAAGGGCGAGCTCGGCGGTTCCATTGACAATCTTGCCATTTTCACCCGTGCTACAACACAATCCACTACTTAAGCTCGTTTCTGTGAAAATAACACCCATTAGTTCCAACAGCAACAATTTGTTAACCTTTAAGTCAGTAAAAAATAAGTCATTTAAAGTGCATAAATAAACAGAGCGCCAATTTGCTATGAGATCGATCTCATTGCTGGCTCGCGACGGTTAGTGTAGGGTGTATTTCGATAGAATATTCTTATATTTCAACATCGAGAGAACTATGCTTCCCCGCTTGCTGACACTGTGTCTTGCGCTAGTCTCTTTTGCAGGCATGGCGACGACCCATACGCTCACCATTATTCCTGAGTTATCGAATGGGTTTGTGCAGAACTACAACCCTTTTCGCACGGATAAGCTGGCGACAACCCGAGATTTCATCTTCGAACCGCTAATGGTTTTTGAGGACGATATCGTTCATTTTCGCTTGGCCGAAAGCTATTCCTTATCTTCTGATCTTAAAGGCATTACTCTCAAACTGAGAGAGGGCATTCAATGGTCAGACGGTACTCCGTTCTCTGCAGACGACGTGAAGTTCAGTTTATCGTTACTCAAAAATGAGCCCGAATTGGATTACAATTCACTTGGGAAGTGGATCGAACGTGTCGAAAAACGTGGTAAAAATGAGGTGTACGTCTCGTTAACCAACCCGAACGCACAAATTGCACTGCAACTACAGGAAGCCATTATTGTTCCCGCTCACCAATGGCGCAAAGTGAAAGATAAACGTTACTTCCTCAATGCGTTCCCCATTGGCACAGGCCCATTTACTTACATCAAGGCGTTTAGTAGCAACAATATCGTTCAGTGCCGCAACCCCTATTATTGGCAGCAAGATGAGTTAAACGTAGACTGCATTCGCTATCCGCAGGTTCGCAGCAACGACGAGCTTATCTCCCGCCTAAGCAATGGTGAATTTGATTGGGCCAGCGCCTTTATTCCTGATATTGAACGCAACTATGCGTCCTACTCACCTGACTATCGTTATGACTTTAAAGCGTCCACCATTGTCAGCCTATTGTTTAACTTCGATCACCCCAATCCTGAAACGAGAAAAGTGATTCAAGACGTGAGGTTCCGCCGAGCCATTTCCATGAGCCTTGCCCGTGAATTGTTGATTGACGTAGCGGTATTTGGCCAAGGTGAGATAGCCGCATTTGCTAGCGGCTTAGAACCAAGATTTGAAGATTGGATAAGCCCATCAGCAGCAGAACAACACCTTTACTACATTCGCTTCCACCCAAAAGCAGCAAATCGATTGCTGGATGAAATGGGTCTCGTTGATAAGGATGGTGATGGCTTTCGCGAACTGCCTTCTGGCGAGCCTCTATCATTAAGCTTGATAAGCCCGTCTGGATGGAGTGATTTCGTGTCTGCCGCGAATGTTTCCGCTGAAATGTTATCGGCAGTGGGTATTAACGTAGAGAGCCAAAGTGTCCCCTTTTCTCGCTATGAGCAATTGATGGCGAAGGGTAGCTATGACATGAGCATCACAAACTATTTTTCAGGCTCTACCCCTTACCGTTACTTAGATTCAGCGTTTAATAGCCGAAACCAAACCCCAAGTGATCCGCGTTTTGCAAAGCATTATTATCGTGATGAAGGCATTGATAAATTACTGAATGACTACTTACTGACATCAGATAAGAAAGCCCAGAAGGCGATCATCAATCAGCTTCATTTACGCATTTCAAAACAGCAGATCACCGTTCCCCTCTATTACAAGTTGGAAACGGTTGAATTTACCACATCACGGTTTAAAGGCTGGCGAATGCAAGAAGATGGTTCACCGAACGTCCCCCCTATTTGGTACACCGAAAGAGCGAGACTAATACAGTTATTGGCGTTAGAACCTATCGACAGCCTTTAACTCATTACTTATTGATTTTCCATCAAATCAATTGTTTTTAACCACACAGCCGCATCGCTCTCTGGGTCAAGCTCACGAAGTATTTCATAAGATGAACGCGCCAATGAGAGCTGCTCGCTCTTCATGGCGCTATAACCCAGAATTTCCCAAAAAAATGTGTCACTACCGCCGCCCATGTCAATGGCTTGTTGTGCTAAGACAACGGCATCAGGCCAACGTTGAAGACGAGATGCAATTCGACACTGCGCTTTAAGCAAATACAGATCTGGCTCTTTGTTCAATATTGACGCCACATCCCACGCGCTTGTCCACTGATTGGCTTCCATATGGTACTGAAGCTTACGCTTCAATAGGTCTCGACTGGCGAGCAATTCTTTGTCTTGGATCCCCTCGTCCAAAAACGCCATGGCTTTCTCTGGTTGACCCAGCATACTGGCAAACTGCGCCATATCGAGATAATCCGCGTCTGTTAGTGCAGACCCTTTTTCCTGCTCTGCTTTCAAAATAGCCAGCGCCTGACGTATTGCGCCAAGTTGAGCATAAGCCATGGCTTGTTTTTGCTGCCAGCGCAACGCATCGCCAAACTTTTCCTGAATGAGACGTGTGGTGTTGATCAAAGCACGATGCTGTTTAAGTTGCTCTTCACTCAAAGCTTTTATCTGCCAAACAAATTCAGGAACATCAGCATAGCGAGCGATAATTGCGTTCGTTTGCACGAGTGCTTGGTCATAGCGCTTTTCCGTAAACAGTGCGCGAGCAAAAAGCTGTTCGACGGGCTGGAACGGCGGAAATTCATCCAAGTAAGTACGCCCATGGGCCACCGCTAAATCAGACCGTTGTTGCTTCATCGACAAAGAGACGAGCGCACCCAAGGTATCTTGACGAAGACTTGGTGGTAATTGACGATATTGAATAGCTTTGCTGTAAGCAGCATAAGCACGTTGATAATTGCCTTCGTGCAAATAAATGAAGCCCAGAAGGCGCTGATGCAATGCCTCTTGTTCGTCGTTATCGGCAACAATGGCCTTAGCAAGGTCTGCCGCTTCGCGAAATTGTTCTTCTGACAATAGCTTTTCAATGCGATTCAGGTGCTTGGAGAAATCAGGATCACTAGCCTGAGCAGGAAACATCACACTGAATAAAAGAATGCCGACGCCAATTACTTTCATATCCCTCAGCCATTAACGGGTTGATATCTCGACTATAACGTAAATTAGACAACTGCTGTTTATCTGAGCGTCTATTTTTTGCGGGTAAGTAGCAATATTTGTCCGGTATATACCCAATCACCGCTACGAAAGCCTAAAGACGGTCTGGGATCAGCTTGCTTGTTCAGGTTGCTTGGGTATACGTATATACTCCCTCTCCCCCTATGAGACTGAGACTCCCATGAAAACCTATATTCCTGGTAAAGACGCCGCGCTGGAAGAATCCATTAACCGCTTTGAGGAAAAACTCACCGCGCATGGATTCAATGTTGAACCTGTTTCTTGGCTAAACCCTGTACCCAATGTTTGGTCAGTTCATATCCGTGACATCGACGCACCTATGAACTTCACCAATGGTAAAGGGGCGAGCAAGAAAGCTGCGTTGGCTTCTGCGTTAGGTGAGTACTTTGAACGTCTGTCTTGTAACTATTTCTACGCCGATTTCTACTTGGGTGATGACGTTGCGAATGATGCATTTGTGCATTACCCGAACGAAAAGTGGTTCCCTCTAACTGACGATGACAGCTTGCCAGAAGGCTTGCTGGACGACGCGATGTCAGCGTTTTATGACCCAGAAGATACGTTAGCCGCTAGCGATCTGATTGACCTGCAATCAGGCAACGAAGAGCGTGGTATTTGTGCGCTACCTTTTGAGCGCCAACGTGACCAACAAACCGTTTATGTGCCGATGAACGTTATCGGTAACTTGTACGTGTCGAATGGCATGTCTGCTGGTAACACCCAAACGGAAGCGCGCAGCCAAGCGCTGTCTGAAGTGTTCGAACGCGCAATCAAAAACCGCATTATCGCCGAACGCATTAGCATGCCTGAAATCCCTGCAGAGGTGATGGCGCGTTACCCGTCAGTGCAAGCATCTATTGATGCACTGATTGCCGAAGGCTTCCCGGTTGTTGCTTACGATGCGTCTTTAGGCGGCAAATACCCAGTCATCTGTGTGGCATTGTTCAACCCTCACAATGGCACCTGTTTTACGTCTTGGGGCGCACACCCACGTTTTCAGGTCGCGCTTGAGCGTACCGTCACGGAACTGCTTCAAGGACGCAGCCTAAAAGATTTGGATGTGTTCGAAGCACCTTCTTTCCACGATGAAGACGTCGCCGATCACCACAACCTTGAAACCCACTTCATTGATTCGTCAGGCACTGTGTCTTGGGACATGTTCAAGGCGACCGCTGATATCGAATTCGCCGATTGGAACTTCGATGGCACATCGCAAGAAGAGTGTGATTGGTTGCTGGGCAAACTGCATGCGGAAGATGCCGATGCCTACATCGCTGATTACACCCATCTTGATGTGAATTGCTGCCGAGTGATTGTGCCGGGCTGGTCTGAGATTTACCCGCCAGAGGAAATTCAACTGTGCAATAACAATCGCGGCACCGATCTGCGCGATGCTATGTCAATGTTGATTGCTTCTGAATACAACGACGAAGCCATCGAATTCTTGTTTGATGTGCTTGAAATGGCAGACTTTGACGACAGCTACATGGTGTGTGAGCTGATGGGTATCGCCCCTGATGCCAATACAGCATGGAAGTCTCTGACCATTGGCGAACTGAAATGCCTACTGGCATTGGCCATGGGCGATTTGGAATCCGCACAAGACTTCGCGGTATGGAGTTTGGATTACAACGCAACCATCTACAGCCAAGAGCGCTCCGTGTTCATGCGCTGTTTGATTGCGAGCCTTGAGCTGGCTCAAGATCAAAGCCGCGATCCGGTTGAATACCGTCAGGCGTTTGGCTTTATCTATGGTGACGACGTCACGGAATCGGTGTGGCAGTCCATTTCTGGTGATATCCGTTTCTTCGGTTTATCTGCGCCGAACGGCTCATTGACTGAGTTTAGCGCGCACCAGAAGCTAATTGGCTCTTACCTGAAACTACAAAAAGCCAAAGCACTCGCGACAGCGTAAACACCGCTAGCCATCATGTTATCGCCCATATTGTTATCACCAATATGGGCGATATTTTTTGTACATGGTGCCTCACCAACCCCCGCCCCTTCCAATACCTTCACACTCAATGTGGATTGGTATTAGTGATATGCATCCGAAATCTATTCGTCGGTACTGGATAGCGTCGGATGTTCACTGTAAAACACGATGAAACACCTCTCCTGTAGCACGCCCTCCCCGCCTATTTTGGTAATTAAATTTCACTTTTGCAGCTATGACGGCACTTTTTGCCCCATAAATCATCAACTGAATAGAAAACATCCAATACTGGCACATCAAAGGTGTAATTTATTTTCACGAAAATGATCTAAATCAAGTTTGCCAGCATGAGGTTTGTTAGTATTCATGTAACGAATTTTGGCTCTCAGCTTGATATGGTTTAGCCCGTTACTCAGTGCTAAGCGATCACGTAAAAAGTAGAGGGCTATGTCAGTTCTGTTTGCTTTTGTACGTAGAGGACTTTATGTCAATCCAAGCTCCATCAGAGCAAATCGGTGATAAGGCGCAAAGCGAATATCAAGCTAAGCACCGTCCCGCTTCAGAGTTCGCAACTCGTTCAGAATATCTGGACCACGAACTCCAAATCATGAACCCGCGCCGTTGGAAGCTAAACCTTCCTGGTCGTGACTTCCGTTTTGAACTCGAAGACTTGGTTCCTGCACTTGCAGGTACTATTGGTATTATCGCGATGTACTCTGCGGTAATGATGTCTTGGGCTGACGGTCTGACACAAGCTTGGGACCACATTAACCTCGGTAAAGAATTCGCTATCGAAGTCGCACGTGTTGAGATGCTTATCCCTGCACTGCTTTTCTGCGTACTCGCTTCTGGCTTTATCAACCCACGCGCAAACCTTGCTGGTAACCACGGCCCAATGATTCCGTTGATCGGTACCATTGCGCTGGCAGGTGCTCACCCACTCGCTTTAGCACTTCTTCTTGGTGTGTTTGGCCTGATGTTGAGTTACTTCAAGGGCGGTTCAAAGCTGGTTAACCTCACCAGTGAAGGTGTAGCAGGTGGTCTGCTTGTCTTCCTTGGTTTTACCGGTGCCATGAGCCAAATCGCTGACATTCAAACTTGGGCTAAAGGGCTAGAGTCTGCGTCTGTTGCCAAAGGCAGCATGGGTTATGTCGGTCTGGTTGTTCTTGCTGTTAACGTTATCCTCTACGCATTGCTTGCTCGCGTTGGTAAACGTTGGTTGGCGATTCCTGCTTGTGCGGTAACGGGCTTGATCAGTGCATTGGCACTGGGTGCTGGCTTTGACCTGACGTTCACCACTGAAATGGGTCTGCCTAACCTGAATCCAGTTTACTGGTGGGGAAGCACTGAGCAAGGTTGGATGCTAGGCCTACCTAACCTGCAACACTTCATTGCGTCACTGCCATTTGCAATCCTGGCGGTAGCAATGTGGTCACCTGATTTCCTAGGTCACCGTATCTTCCAAGAGCTTAACTACCCGAAGAAGACTGAGAAAGTACTGATGGACGTGGATGACACCATGACCATGTGTTCTATCCGTCAAATGGTAGGTACAGCAGTAGGTGGTGGTAACATCACTTCATCTTGGGGTACATACATGATCCCTGCAGCTATCGCGAAGCGTCCAATCCCAGCGGGTGCGATTCTTCTTGGCTGTTTGGTTATGTTCATCGCTATCCTTGGTTTCCCAATGGACGTCGCGGTATGGCCTCCAGTCATGCGTATTGCTCTATTAGTGGGTGTATTCCTTCCACTGCTTGAAGCTGGTGTTCAGATGATTCGTGAAACCAAAGACTCACAGTCTGCTGGTATCTGTATCTTCGCTGCGATGGTTGCTAACCCTGTTCTTGCTTGGGCACTCGCAATGCTGCTCGACAACAATGGTCTCATTGGTGACAAAGAGCGTGCGAAAAAGCTGTCTTTCATAGACCGCATAGTGATTCCTGGCTCAGTATTAGTTATCTGTCTGGTAGCAATGCTGGCGGTGGGCATGCTTGAAGACCAGTTCGGTATTCCAGCACTCATGTAATACTCGGTTTGGGCAGTCATTTTGGCTGCCCAAATTACTATCCAACCAAGGCTAAGAAAGCGTAAAATCAAATTCGTTTGAATTAAGCGTTTTTGCTTTTACAGTTTTTAATGATCGCGTACTACCCACTGGTTCAACAGTGGAGCGGGAATAAAACCGCTAAGTACTTGTTTTCTTCTACTAAAAAGGTAGGTACATCATGTCTGAGCAATTTGCTAAAGCATGGGAAGGTTTCGCTGAAGGCGAATGGCAGAACGAAGTTAACGTTCGTGACTTCATCCAGAAGAACTACACCCCTTATGAGGGCGATGAATCATTCCTTGTGACTGAAGGTACTGAAGCGACTAACAAGCTTTGGGAAAAAGTCATGGAAGGCATCAAGCTTGAGAACTCAACTCACGCCCCTGTAGACTTCGATACTTCTGTTATCTCTACCATTACTGCTCACGACGCAGGCTACATCATCCAAGATCTTGAAAAGATCGTGGGTCTGCAAACTGAAGCGCCACTGAAACGTGCACTTATCCCTAACGGTGGTGTGCGTATGATCGAAGGTTCTTGCAAAGCGTATGATCGCGAGCTAGACCCAATGGTTTCTAAGATTTACTCAGAATACCGTAAGACTCACAACCAAGGCGTTTTCGATATCTACACCCCTGATATCATGAACTGCCGTAAGTCTGGTGTTTTGACTGGTCTTCCAGATGCATACGGCCGTGGCCGCATCATCGGTGACTACCGTCGCGTTGCACTTTACGGTGTAGATTTCCTTCTAAAGGACAAAGCTAAGCAATTCCATTCGCTACAAGCGAAACTGGAAGCTGGCGACGATCTACAAATGACCATGCAACTGCGTGAAGAAATTCAAGAGCAATACCGTGCGCTGATCCAAATCAAAGAGATGGCTCAGAAATACGGTGCGGACATCTCTGGTCCTGCTACCACGGCTCAAGAAGCTGTTCAATGGTTGTACTTCGGCTACCTAGCTGCAGTTAAATCACAGAACGGTGCTGCAATGTCTCTGGGCCGTACTTCTACGTTCCTAGACGTGTACATCGAGCGTGATATTGCTGAAGGCAAGATCACTGAAGTTGAAGCACAGGAAATGATCGACCACTTCGTTATGAAGCTGCGTATGGTTCGCTTCCTACGTACTCCTGAGTACGATGAGCTGTTCTCTGGTGACCCAATCTGGGCAACAGAATCAATGGGTGGTATGGGTTGTGACGGTCGTACACTAGTAAGCCGTACTAACTTCCGCTTCCTGAACACGCTTTACACCATGGGTCCAAGCCCAGAGCCAAACATCACTGTTCTTTGGTCTGAGCAACTGCCTATTGGCTTCAAGAAGTTCTGTGCGAAAGTATCTATCGATACTTCTTCTATCCAGTACGAAAATGATGACCTAATGCGTCCAGATTTCGACAACGATGACTACGCTATCGCTTGTTGTGTATCTCCGCAGGTTATCGGTAAGCACATGCAGTTCTTCGGCGCTCGTGCAAACCTTGCTAAAACACTACTGTATGTAATCAACGGTGGTGTGGATGAGAAACTGAAACTTCAAGTGGGTCCTAAGCAAGCACCAATGACTGACGAAGTGCTAGACTTCGACAAAGTTTGGGCTGGCCTAGACAACTTCATGGATTGGTTGGCAACTCAGTACGTGACCGCACTGAACGCTATCCACTACTCACACGACAAGTACAGCTACGAAGCATCGCTAATGGCGCTGATGGATCGTGACGTTTACCGTACTATGGCTTGTGGTATCGCGGGTCTTTCTGTTGCCGCTGACTCACTGTCTGCTATCAAATACGCGACAGTGAAACCAGTTCGTGACGAAGACGGCATTGCGATCGATTTCGAAATCGAAGGCGACTATCCGAAGTTCGGTAACAACGACAACCGTGTAGATGACATCGCTTGTGAAATGGTTGAGAAGTTTATGAACAAGATTCGTAAACTGAAGACTTACCGTGACGCGGTTCCTACTCAGTCTATCCTGACTATCACGTCAAACGTGGTATACGGCAAGAAGACGGGTAACACCCCTGACGGTCGTCGTGCAGGTGCACCATTCGCACCAGGCGCAAACCCAATGCACGGTCGTGACGAGAAAGGTGCAGTAGCATCACTAACGTCTGTAGGTAAACTGCCATTTGCTCACGCAAAAGATGGTATCTCTTACACCTTCTCTATCGTGCCTAACGCACTTGGTAAAGATGGCGACACGCAGAAAGCGAACCTTGCTGGTCTTATGGACGGTTACTTCCACCACGAATCAGGCATCGAGGGTGGTCAACACCTGAACGTGAACGTTCTGAACCGTGAAACACTGGAAGACGCTGTTAAGAACCCAGAGAACTACCCACAGCTAACTATCCGTGTATCGGGTTACGCTGTGCGTTTCAACTCTCTGACTGCTGAACAGCAAAAAGACGTTATCGCGCGTACATTCACTGAAACTCTATAATCTGAGTCTTCACTGAATGATAAAAAACACCTCCCATGTGGAGGTGTTTTTTTATGCGTATTATTCGATATTCACCAAACTCCCAAGCAATGAGCCTCTTCGCCTGCCCCCGGCTCTACCGCGCCTTAACCACTCACGTTGCCGTATGACGTTCTGTCGACGAATGCAAAAAAGCTGACCATACTCTTTGGAAACACTTACTCATCAAACAAATAGCGAAGGCGCATTCGCCGCATTTGTGAGGAAATATGAAAATATTGCTTGTCGAAGATCATCCCTTTCAGCGGGACATGATGTCCGGACAATTGATGCAGCTTTTGTCTGGGAATGACGAGCTATCGACGGCACAAAGCGGCAGCGATGCACTTGAACACATAATGGTCGAAAAACCGGATTTGGTTTTTTGTGATTTACAGCTACCCGATATCGATGGCATTGAGCTTCTCAGCAACATGGCAGAAAGAGGCTTTATGGGATGTATTGTGATCACCAGCACAGCATCTCAAAAAGTGCTCGAAACCGTACAAAACATGTGTGAGAAACTTCACCTCAATGTGCTGGGTGTTCTTCCTAAGCCCGCCTCAATCCCTTTGCTAAAACACTACTTAGACATTGCGAACGAGCACGACGTACAGTTCCCTCAAGATCTAGTGCCTTTGCGGGAAGAGGAAGTACTCGAAGCCTGGAAAGCAGGGTTATTCGAGACATGGTTTCAACCGATTGTTCGTCTGGAGGACGGCGAATGGATCGCGTGTGAAGCACTCCAACGCTTGCGCCACCCAACACGTGACATCATGCTACCTCGTCAATTTCTCCCTCAGCTCTCAGCACTCGCGCTTGAGTCTGAATTAACCATGACGGTGATAAAGGCGGTGATTCAGCATCAAGAGAAGTTGCAAGGACGGCCTGTCGGCATCAATATCTCGATGAATAATCTGATAGAACTTAAGTTCGTCGACAACATCATCTCAATGGCGGAAGATCACCCCCAGCTTTGCGAGCAGATCTATTTCGAATTAATGGAACCCGAGCATTTTCACCATATCAGCCAAGTACAAGAAGCCGCCTCTCGATTACTGTTGAATGGGTTTCGTATCGCCATCGACGATTTTGGGACGGGGCACAGTTCACTACAAGAGGTCGAGTTTTTGCCTATCGACTCCCTAAAAGTAGGATTATCTTTAGTGCTTCCAATGCTAAGTAGCCGCACCTCAAGCGCATTAGTGGAAGCCAGCATACTGATTGCGAGACGTATCGGCGTCGCATCCGTCGCTGAAGGCATTGAATGCATCGAAACATGGCATGGATTACGCGACATGGGGTGCGATTATGGGCAAGGATTTTTCATAGCGAAACCGATGCCAGCAACCAATTTAAACAATTGGCATAACTTGTGGGACGAATTAAAAAACCACCGTTCTTTGTGTCCACCACACGCCATCAGCACCGTTTAAGAACATAAACAACGCCGAGCACTCATCGCGTCAATTTCACCAGTTCCCCTAACGCCAACAGCA
The DNA here is from genome assembly GCF_000621165.1 of Enterovibrio calviensis DSM 14347. GTDB lineage: Bacteria > Pseudomonadota > Gammaproteobacteria > Enterobacterales > Vibrionaceae > Enterovibrio > Enterovibrio calviensis. Next base: position 17,399 of record NZ_JHZA01000024.1, read on the forward strand.
AGTAATAGCCCATCGCTTGCTGTTGACTTAAACGCTCTCTAACACGTCACTCCCCTTTACACTCTTCGCTTTTCAAACTCGCTGAAGCCCTGTATCTGAAAGGGCTTTCGGTATAATATAACCCCTTACTTTTTACAGTAGTTTTTGGAGAATCTCATGTCGGTGATTGGCCGTATTCACTCTTTTGAGTCTTGTGGCACCGTGGATGGCCCTGGCATTCGCTTTATCGTGTTTTTGCAAGGCTGCTTGATGCGCTGCAAATATTGCCACAACCGCGATACGTGGGATTTGGATGATGGCCGTGAAGTGTCGGTCGAAGAGATCATGAAAGAAGTGGTGACCTATCGCCATTTCATCAATGCATCGGGCGGCGGTGTCACGGCCTCAGGTGGTGAAGCCATGCTTCAGCCTGAATTTGTTCGTGATTTTTTCCGTGCTGCTAAATCAGAAGGCATCCATACTTGTCTTGATACCAACGGCTATATTCGCAAACACACCGATGTGGTTGACGAAGTACTCGACGCAACAGACTTGGTCATGCTGGACCTCAAGCAACTGAACGATGCAATCCATAAAGATCTGATTGGTGTGTCAAACCGCCGCACGCTGGACTTTGCCCGCTACTTGCATCAGCGTGGCCAAAAAACGTGGATTCGCTACGTGGTTGTTCCAGGCTACACCGATGATGAAGACTCGGCACATCGCCTTGGTGAATTCATCAAAGACATGGACAACATCGAAAAAATTGAAATGTTGCCATACCACCAGCTGGGTGCGCACAAGTGGGAAGCTTTGGGTTACGAATACGAACTCAAAGATGCCACGCCACCAAAGAAAGAAACCATGGAAAACCTGAAAGCAATTTTGGAAGGCTATGGTCACAAGGTCATGTACTAATTACATGTCCAAGAATACAAAAAACGGCCTGCGGGCCGTTTTTTCTTTGCTCCCAGCAACACGCTAGCGATTAAACGAATCTAGCGGTCAGGCGATAAATACTCTCGATCATAAAATGTTCGTAGCCAATGCGGGCGATAGACCGCCAGCAACGTCACAGCCATGCCGTTAAGCAAACCTTCAGGAAACCACATCAACAAAGACAGCATCAGATAGTTATCAACGATCGTTGTCCACGCATGAAGCCCCGACATCCAATATCCCGCCGACACCACGCAGAGATGCAAAACGATCGTAATGGCGGCATTAAGAAAGCCCGCAATAAAGATATAAATAAACAGGTGATGCGTGAGGTATCGATAGGAAAGCCAGAAAATAGCGTAACTCACAAAAGCGGGAATCACTGATGTGGTGAACGCATATAAGCCTACATCTTCCCATGGTAGCAAGCCGAATCCGACCATGAGTGACAATGGCAAGACGCTAATCCACACTGCAATGCGCGGGCCATGGCACAAGGTCAACACCGTCATACCGAGGAAGTGAATATCAAGGCCCTCACTGATCCCGGCTTTGAGCGCCCACAAACAAAACAGCACCATGGCACTGGCAAAAACCAGATGTTGGTAATCTTTGTCTTGCCGCATTTTGTGCCACGCTAGTGGTGTCCAGCACAACCAAAGCGCCAACACCAAACATGCCCACCCCATCACTTGCCAGTAAACCATGAATGCTCCATCACTCTTAGTCTATCGTCGCCATGACTAACCTTGTTAGCCATATTTTTTCAAGTTAAAAAACCGTAACTAACCTGTAGTCAGATCAAAAAAATTGCGGGTACTAACTGATACTCTGTGGCACATGAATTACCAAACTCTCTCACCTAAAAACACAATTAAGGGACTGTTTGGACAACGAATTTTTATCTTTTGAGGCCACTATTATGGAAATGACTCACGCTCAGCGTCTTATCCTATCTAATCAATATACTTTGATGTCACAACTTGACCCACAGAACGCCGACAAATACGGCCGCCTACAAACCATTGTAGAACGTGGTTACGCACTGCAAATGCGCGAATTGGATAAAGATTTCGGGGATATGCCTGAAGCGCTTTGTCGATTAGTGATCGATGTGATGGAAATGCACCACGCGTTGCAAGAATCTTTCCGCATGCTAGAAGACGGTACACGCTGTGATTGCGAAGTGGATGCACGTCGCCTGCAATTCTGGGGTTTTGATGCGGCAACCGAAGCACATCTGGTTAACTATGTGCGTTTCCTCACTGACGTTGAAGGTCTTTACCCCCAGTTCGACAAAGGGTCACACCACTTCAACAGCCAAACGCCAATGCTAGAAAAGTACCAGCGCATGCTGCAAGCGTGGCGCAAGTGCCCGCGCCAATATCACCTTTGTGGCAACGAATTGTGCCAAATCGTGAACGCGTAAACGCTGACAAACACCAAGAAGGCCGCTCTCTCAGAGCGGCTTTTTTATCACAAAGACGCGCTGTTTCCGTCCCCCATTTCAATGTCAACGCCGCACAATCCCGCACAGGGTTTGCCTTCCAAAACCACCCTCGACCTTGATGAAAAAAACTAATCATTAGCGGCAAATTAATTTATTTGCACCGCGCGTAAAACGGTTGTCTAATCGCCACGCACCCGTTCTGGTTTAGATGATACCAAAGAGGTGTATCCAGGCTTCGAGCAGCAATTGCTAATACCATCATTGCTGCCGACACAAGCCTTGTTCTCTGTCATACCGTACCTGTCTGAAGTACGGCCTTTTATAGGAATGGCAATGAAATCTTTCGCAAAACCGCTTGCTCAGGCGAACACCCTGACCCCCGTTTGCGACGCCACAGCGACACTTCACCCGCAAAACAACTCCCAGACCCTGTCAGCCCCTTCGCGCAGGAAAAGGGCATCGTTAAAGCGAACACGAAGCGCGGACGCCGTCCTTCTTGATCTTTCGCTGCAGATGCCTGAATAAGGTCTGCCTGCGTTAACCGCACTGATAATTTTCTTTGGTACAAGCAAGCGTTGATAGCGCTACTCATTCTGCTATCCGCCATATTCTTGTGCCCAATCACCGCCGAGGAATGAACATGAGTGATTGGTCTATTAATGACGCCCGTGATGTCTACAACACGCCTTACTGGGGTCAGGGATACTTTGATATTAATCCGCAAGGGGAAGTGATTGTTCGTCCTGACGTAAAGCGTCCGGAGAACACTGTCGCGCTATCTACGCTGGCTGATGAACTGATTGCCAAAGGCGCTTCACTGCCTGTATTGGTTCGCTTTCCTGAGATTTTGCATCATCGCGTCGATAGCCTGTGTGCTAACTTCAACGATGCGATCGCCGACTACGGCTACCTAGGTGAATACCTGCTGGTTTACCCAATTAAAGTAAACCAACAAGAAGCGGTTGTTAGCGAAATATTGAAAAGCCAATATGCGCGCCAACAGCGTCAGCTTGGACTAGAAGCCGGCAGCAAGCCTGAACTATTGGCTGTATTGGCCATGGCACGTCAAGCAAGCTCAGTGATAGTCTGTAACGGCTACAAAGACCGCGAATACATCCGTCTTGCATTGATCGGCGAAAAGCTAGGTCATGAAGTTTACATCGTGCTTGAGAAGCTCTCTGAGCTAGATGTGGTGCTAGAAGAAGCCAAAGCATTGGGCGTGACACCACGTCTTGGCCTTCGCGCACGTCTCGCCTCTCAAGGCAAAGGTAAGTGGCAAGCCAGTGGCGGCGAGAAGTCTAAATTTGGTCTTTCTGCATCACAAGTGCTGACCGTGATGGACAAATTGCGCCAGCAAGACATGCTAGACACCCTGCAACTGCTGCATTTCCACCTCGGTTCACAAATCGCCAATATCCGCGATGTGCGCTCTGGTGTGGGCGAAGCGGCACGTGTTTATGCCGAACTGCACAAACTGGGCGCTGGCATCACCACCGTCGATGTAGGTGGCGGTTTGGCGATAGATTACGAAGGCACTCGCAGCCAAAGCAGCTGCTCCATGAACTACAGCTTGCGCGAATATGCCAACAACGTGGTTTATACCATTGGTGATGTCTGCAAAGAGTACGACATTACGATGCCGCGCATTATTTCTGAGTCGGGTCGTAACCTCACGGCACACCATGCCGTGCTAGTGACAGACGTGGTTGGCGTTGAACGCTACCAACGTGAGGAAGTGTTTGCACCCGAAGAAAGTGCGCCACAGATTCTTCATAACATGTGGCACTCGTTTAAAGATCTTAGCCAGTCTGGCGATCAGCGTTCATTGGTTGAGATCTACCATGACAACCAAAGCGACCTATCAGAAGTCCACATGCAGTTCGCAATGGGCATGGTGAACTTTGCAGAGCGCGCTTGGGCAGAGCAAATCAGCCTGCGTATCTGCTACGAACTCTCATGCAAAATGTCGCCGAAGAACCGTGCCCATCGCCCTGTCATGGACGAATTGAACGAGCGCTTAGCTGACAAGTTCTTCGTGAACTTCTCGCTGTTCCAATCGTTACCAGACGCATGGGGTATTGATCAGGTGTTCCCGATCTTACCGCTAAGTAACCTTGATAAAGCACCAGAGCGCCGCGCGGTCATGCTCGACATCACCTGCGATTCTGACGGTGCAGTTGATCAGTACGTGGAAGGCCAAGGCATTGAGCGCACCCTTGCCGTGCCAGCATGGAGCGACGAAGAACCTTACCGTATGGGCTTCTTCCTTGTCGGCGCATACCAAGAGATTCTGGGCGACATGCACAACCTGTTTGGTGATACCGATACCGCCGTTGTGCGCAGCAGCGCCGATGGATACACGATCGAATCTATCGACCGTGGTGACAGTGTTGAAGACGTATTGCGATACGTTCACCTCGATCCGGCACAGTTTATGGGCCAATACCAAGAGATGGTGAAGGAGTATTTGCCAGAACAAGAACACGAAGCGATTCTTGCAGAAATGGCAGAAGGCCTAAAAGGCTACACTTACCTCGAAGACATTCGTTCACACCGTTAATTTTTGATTGCCCGCTTATGGCGGGCAATCTTATTTCATAGGGATTTTCACATGGCAACACTGGCCAACTACCCAGACTATTCGCTGTATTCCAATGCGTTCGGTTTTCTTCGTCAGCCTTTGGTTTTTCAACCACAAGGTTGTGACGCTGACGTGATTATCACCGGTGTGCCGTTTGATATGGCGACCACCGGACGTTCTGGTAGCCGTATGGGCCCCGGTGCCATTCGCCAAGCTTCGATCAATCTGGCTTGGGAAGGCAAACGCTGGCCGTGGGAGTTCTCTCTCACCAAAGAAATCAAAATGGCTGACTGTGGCGATTTGGTGTTTGATTGTGGTGATGCCGCACAAATGTGCGAGCGCCTAGAAGCGCACGCCAACAGCTTGCTGGCAGAAGGCAAAACGCTACTGACGTTTGGTGGCGATCACTTCGTGACACTGCCACTGCTGCGCGCGCACGCCAAACAGTTTGGTGAAATGGCGCTGGTACACTTTGACGCGCACACCGACACCTACGACATGGGCAGCCAATATGACCACGGCACCATGTTCTACCATGCGCCGAATGAAGGTTTGATTGACCCACATAGCTCCATTCAAATCGGTATTCGTACTGAGCACAGCCACAAACTTGGCTACCAAGTGGTGGATGCTGCCACCGCGAATGATTGGACTGCAGATCAAATCATTGATGCGATCAAAACACGTGTCGGCGATCGTCCAGTTTACCTGACGTTTGATATCGACTGTTTAGATCCTGCTTACGCACCGGGCACAGGGACACCTGTATGTGGCGGCCTGAGCACCGACAAGATCCTAAAGGTGATTCGTGGGCTTCAGGGCATTAACCTGATTGGCATGGACGTGGTTGAAGTGGCTCCTGCGTATGACCACGCAGAGCTAACCTCACTGGCTGCAGCGACCATCGCGACAGATCTACTTCATGTATGGGCCGCGAATCGTAAAAATAGCAAGTAAAACACGTTGGCTAAACCAGTGAACCTGAGTGTTTCATAACGATCCAGTAAATTAATAAGCCACATGGATTTATGCACTGCCTCAAATATATAATTTGATTATTTCATGTTAAATTATATATTACATCTATGCCCCACTTACTCTGTGGGGCATAGAGTTACTCTAAGGTCACGAAGCCAGTGATTGCAGAGGGAAAGTTGGAATCATAATCTGAACCTATTAGCCAAATCACATTGTTATAAGTAAATGCATGCGGATTAAAGTCATTCACATTATTCTCATCGCCCAATGAAAGCAGATGCGAGCTTATTAATTGGTTATTTACATCTACTTTCGTCAGATAATAGGCATTATTCGTGTAATCTTTTTCAAGCGCAAGTAATGTGTTGTCAGCCGATGGTAAAAGGCTAATAAGCTCAGACACTGAAAGCGAGTTTGTGAAGTCCTCAGACCAAGGACGTCGAGGCAGAGTACTCAACTGATGACCATCAAGGTGAGTGTCTTCATCGGTGGAAATTCGCTGGCCACATTTTGTATAAAGGGTGCTGTCAATCACGGTCAAAATTTCATTGCACTCTGCTCTGTGGGAAACGAGTGATATAGCCTTGTTAAACCGCATAGTGCTCTCGTTATTCACATAGTCAAAGCGAGTGATAAATAACCTTTGACCATCACCTCTGAAAAGATAGATGCGATTATCAATAACGTAAAAGCTATCGAACGACTGATCAATGGAGAAAAGGAGTTCCTCTGATACAAGGTCATAAACATTTAACACTGAGTTAGTAAACGCCACAAACAGAGTGTCTTCCACTTTCATCATATTTTTTACTTCAATGTCGAAATCGGGAGTATTTATCTCAAACGTGTCGATAAGCGTATCCTGCGCATTATTGAAATCTGGACTGACAAACAAAAAGGCAAACTTCTTCACCCCAAAATCGCCCAGCACGACAATCGGTTTACCTGTTGTAGGGTCTTCGTACATACCGTAACTCGAGAAGAAACCACTTTGATATGCTTGAGGAACTGGTGTAGCAATACTTCCTGAACCATCCCGTCTATATAGAAGCAACTGAGGACTTGATAGCGAAGAATATCCTCCAATCATGTCGCCATTTGTGTAGAAACGTCCACTTTGGTATATAGCGTCCATATCAAGTGTTTCAGTAAAAGTCGCAATCGGCTGCTCAGTCACAGCAAATTCAATATCCTGGACGAAACGATCCGCCGGACTTTCACAGGCTGTATCAAACTGATAACACAGAGACACCGTGAGTGTGTCACCTTCATTAATTTCAGCCTGAGTCATGTTGTGGAAAGACTCGCGATAATAGGTGCAGCTAACTTGAGTTCTTTCAGGGTTGAAGTTGCAATTGACAATGAAGTCACTACCATTGGTTTCAGAGACAACTTTAAAGGATTCTTGATAGTTTGCATTACCTATACCAAAGGTATAGGTGTTTCTAATTTCTCTTGTATCGTTTTTAAAGCGCTCCTCAGAGAGGTTAGTTGCATAATCGTGTTCAAGCGTTTGTTTTACAACTCTATAATTTATATCGACGGCAAAAGGGGAACCTATTATTTCGCGGGTACACGCTTCGTCATAGCAGACTTTAAACCAGAGTTTATCAGTATAAACCCCCGCTTCTCTTTCTCGAAACCCATGCGAAGAAATGGTAACGCCAGGTGCGCCATTGAACAGTTTTAGTTGGTAATCATAGGCAAAAGGTTCCGTACTTTCGCGCCAAGAATCATAGTACAAGCTGTTAACATTCTGCCCGTACGAAAAGTTGAAAGGGATAAAAAGGTCAGGCGCGCTGTCTGACAAGGGTAAAACCTCATACTGATTTTGCTGTGGGGAGATACTAGCGCTGTTTGAATCGATATCATTGGGAGAGCTTGAAGAGGGCGTATCACCACCTCCACCGCCACAGGCAATGAGTAACAGGGAGACAATTAGAGGACTACAAACCTTAACTGCTGACATTTCAACATTCCTTGTTATTTCTGCTGCCATGTCACCGAGGAGCACTGACAATCTATCCTAGCTTCTTTTTATAAACCAGATAGGACCAGGTTATTGCCTTGTAATTAAGAACCAGACGTAATTTATTATCGTGTTATTGCAATTAGATGGAGGAGTAAAAAAACAAAAAAAGAAAAAAAGAAAAGTTATAGATTTTCTTAGAGTCAATAGTGCACTTACTTTACTGCTCTTAAATGGCTAGTTAAATAAATTAAGTCGCATGTTTGTGTTTAAGCTCAGAGTTGGAAGAAAATAGGAAGAGACTTTTTTAAAATGATTTGATTATCAAATCACCCCATAGCGTCATCTCCGCTATTCATATCACTTATTCTCCGCTTGAACCCCTAGCCTCTACGCCGTATCCTTTGCGCTCATTCACCCATATCGAAATTGCTATGTCATACCTTTGCCCGCTGTGTCAGCTTCCGCTTAAGCGCATTGAACGCACTTACAAATGCACCAATAACCACCAGTTTGATGTGGCGAAAGAAGGGTATGTGAACCTTCTTCCGGTTCAGCACAAGCGTTCAAAAGATCCCGGTGATAACAAAGAAATGATGCTGGCTCGCCGTCAGTTTCTTAACGGCGGTCACTACCAGCCTATGCGCGATGCAGTGTGCGAGTTGCTGTCTGGCCTATTGGCCGATCAGTCATACACCCAGCTTTTAGATATAGGTTGCGGCGAAGGGTATTACACCAGTTACTTTGCGCAGGCATTACCAGACACCAAAGTGCTTGGCCTCGACATCTCCAAGGTCATGATCCGCCATGCCGCCAAGCGTTATACAGATTGTGATTTCCTCGTGGCATCAAGCCAACGCCTTCCCTTCTCCGATACCCAGCTAAACGCCGTCGTGCGCATCTATGCGCCGTGTAATGGTGAAGAACTGCAACGCACCGTCAAAGACAACGGCGTGGTCGTCACCGTTACACCAGGGCCTCGCCATTTGTATCAATTGAAAGCGGGCATATACGACGAAGTGAAACTTCATGACGTGCCTGTCGAAGCACTACCGGGCTTTGAATTGGAAACGGAAACCAGTGTCGCTTATCCCATGACACTGAACAGTGAAGACGCAACCACGCTGCTTCAGATGACGCCTTTTGCATGGCGAGCACCTGAGGCGTTGTGGCAGACGCTAAAAGAGACGACGCAGTTTGACTGTGAAGCGGATTTCACGCTGCGTGTTTATCGCAAGAAAGCCTAAAACTCAGAAAAAGCGCGGTAAAAACGCAACAAAGCAATCAACCACATTTTCCGTCATACTGGTGCGTATCTCCTGACATTCAAGGTCATGAATTCATGTCGATACGCGCATTCTCTTCCGCTTTCATCCTCGCGACGCTTTTGGGCTGCAGCCACCCGCTCACGCCCAAAGAAACACCGCCGCCCACCGACACTCTGTACGACTATCACATTACCTCCGCCACGGGTGTTCCCTATTCTCTCAATGAACTAGCCAACGCCCTCGACAGCGCCGATGTTATATTGGTGGGGGAATGGCATACCCATCCCGGCATTCATTTGTTTCAGGCGCAATTGCTTGCCACACTTGCCGCCCGCTACCCAGCCACCGCCCTCTCAATGGAGCAATTCTCGCGCCCTGCCCAACCTGTGATAGATGCGTATTTGAATGGCGACAGAGGTGAACAAGCCCTATTGAGCTACACCGGGAAATGGCCGAACTATGCCAGTGATTACCGACCGCTCATGGAGATCGCCAAGCAACAAGCTTTGCCTGTGATTGCTTCGAACACTACACAGGACATTGTGCGCTGCCTGTCATCCAAGGGAGAAAGCTACCTCGATACGTTACCAGCGGATAAGCGCCAGCACGTTGCCCAACAATTGTCGTCAGAAGCATCGCCATACAAAGAAAAGTTTTTCTCCGTGATGTTTCACGGCGATGAAGAGAAAACCAAGAACCAATACTTCGCCCAAATCGCCTGGGACGACACCATGGCGGAAAGCATCGTTGACTTTCTCGCCATCCATCCTGATTTCGCGGTGATGCATGTGGCTGGCGCATTTCACGTTGAAGAAGGATTGGGGATCGCCAGTCGAATCCACCAGCGAAACCCTGATTTAAAGATCGCGATCATTTCGCCGCAAACCGACGATGATCCGCTTCCTAATGACATTGAAGATTATCGTTTGATTGTCAAACCACTGCCAGAGCAATGGCTTTCAGAGGAAGAGATGAATGCGGCGATCGGCAAGATGCGCCATTCATCGAGAAGTCAGCCAGATTGTGGTTAAACCTTCACTTGCCGCGATGTTTGTACTGTGTCGAGCAGTAGCCCCGATCAATGCCGTCAGGGCGTCGCATCGCGTGTTTGGTGACTCGGCCTGACACGCGCTTGCGCCACAATTTGAAACTGCCCGATTTCAGGTGATAACGCATAAAGCGGATAACATCGCTTTCAATCATGCCAAATTGGGTCGCAATGGCTTCAAACGGCGTTCTGTCTTCCCATGCCATTTCAATGATGCGTGACGTGTCTTCGTCATTAAAGCTCTGTTTCATCGTTAGCCTCCGTGTTCGATTTACTCATTCGGCGCACAGGCACGTTTGGATGTTCTGGTGCCTAGAACCTGCTATTCCTCGAACCTCTCTTTATATTTCATCAATGCCCGTCAGTAGCGTTTCTGCCCGCTCTAACACCCCTTTTTGCTGCTCGTCAGTCTTCTTGTTCCAATTTGCATAAACCATCTTGGTTCTCGGGTTGCCACCAAAATCGTTTTGGTGTTTGTCCATGAAATGCCAATAAAGCGCATTCAATGGGCAGGCATCATCTTCAGTGGTTTTCGATACCTGATAGTGGCAACTACCGCAATAATCGCTCATTTTCTTCACATAGTTACCGCTCGCTGCATAGGCTTTTGAGCCAACGATACCGCCATCTGCGAACTGGCTCATGCCTCGTGTATTGGGGAGTTCTACCCATTCAATGGCGTCGATATAAATGCCGAGATACCACTCGTCGACTTGATCGGGGGCTATGCCTGAAATCAGGCAAAAGTTACCTGTGATCATTAAGCGCTGAATATGATGGGCATACGCATAATCGAGTGACTGCTCAATCGCGTGTTTCATGCAGGCCATTTTAGTGTCGCCAGTCCAAAACCATGCCGGTAAATCGCGGGTCGCAGACAAGCTATTGAGGGTGGCGTAATCGGGCATGTTTGCCCAGTAGATACCACGTATAAACTCGCGCCACCCAATCACTTGGCGCACAAAACCTTCCACTTGCGCCAAGCTGATCTCTTCGGGGCGAGTTTGATAGTGATAAATCACGGTATCGACCACATGCTGAGGGCTAAGAATTTTGCTGTTGAGGGCGAATGACAACCTAGAGTGATACAGACTCCACTGTTTACGCTGACCTTCGTCGTCACTTTGTCCTGTCATGGCATCTTGGAAACGCCCAAAGTTTGGCAGGCAATGTTGGCAGAAAAAAGCCAGTAACTCGTTCGCTTGCGTGCGCGTGACCGGCCACAACAGGGATGGCTCTGGCTTTCCAATCACCTTGACTTGATGGCGCTCAATACGCGTGAGAATGTCTGAAACATCATTACCAAACAGCAGCGGTTGCGGCACCTCACCGATATCTTTCGCTTTGAGTTTGTTTCGGTTGTCGGCATCAAAATTCCATTGCCCCCCTTCTGGGTTCTCACCGTCCATCAGCACATTAAACCGCACGCGCATCTTGCGGTAGAAAGCCTCCATGCGGTGTCGCTTGCCTTGCTTAAAGTCGCGGGGAAGTTCTTGGTCTGACAGATAGAAGTGCTCAGATTCGACTGCTGTGGACGTAATAGGTAGCGATGATGCAAACACCGACAACTGCTCTCTGAGTCGGTATTCATCGGGCAATTGGTATTCGAATGCACTTACGCCATGTTGCTCGATGAGGTGCGTCAGCAAGGCCGGTAGATCTGGAAATTGCGCAGTGTCGTCCAAAGTTAAATGCAACACCCTGTGCCCTGCGTGTTGCAGCGCCTGAGCTAATGCCGACATGGCGGCGAAAAAGGCACACACCTTTTGTACATGGTGAGGCACGTAGCTGGCTTCTTGGTGAAGCTCGGCGATGACATAAAGGGTGTCGTCATCTTGCTCACGAAACCACGAGTGGCTGGCGTTGAGTTGGTCACCGAGGAGTAAACGTAATCGAGAGGTTTTTATTGTCATTCTGTTCTCGCTAACCGTTGATTTTTAGCTTCGCTGATCTTCACTTCTTTAAGTCGCAGATCGTTGTCCTGCAATCGAAAATCGTGAGTAAACCCGTAAATGGCTTTGTTGATTCAGTCGCAGCCTGTCATTGATATTTTATTCGCAACATAAATGACTTACGTGGCGGCAGCGTGTTTGGTTTAACCCTGAGGAAGGGATCACAAAGAGGAAAGTGGAAAAACGAAAAGGAAGTGAGGCGGAATGACAAACAAAAACGCCTCGTGGATCCCAAGGCGCTTTTCGTTCTTACTTGTTTTCGTCGGAGTACTAGAACCAGCGCTCCAGTGACGATTTATCCAGTTGCTTAAATGCACGGTTCAAGGTTTGCGCGAGTTCTTTGTAACGAGGTTGGCTTTTGATTGGCTTCATTGCCCCACCTTCACTCACAATTTTCTCATGAAGCTCACGATACCATCCTGCTAATGCAGGGGGGAGTTGTGTATCGCGACGTCTTCCTAACCACCACATCCCCTGTAGCGGCATGCTCAATGCAAATAATGCCATGATCATTGCCTGAGGTAATCCCGCATAGTTATTGAACGCCATTTGTATCAGCACGCTTATCACCGCGACAGCAGGCATCACTTTTATCGCAAACTGTGTTGCTCTAATCACTCTGTTTTCTGGGAACATGGGAGCCAGCTCCTTTCGGATTGGCCATTCGGTCATATATTTCTGACCGTCACGAAAACTGTTCCACATCGATTTTTTGCTCATACGGCGCATACCTCTCAGCGATGTCTCTGTATTGTCAGCTAAAATCCTGCCGCAACCTTTAAAATAAAGTTTAAAAACATTAATTCAAATCAATAATGACTCAAAAGTTTTTGTTATCTGCCGCAAGTATCGCTATTCTTAGCCGACCTAAATCAATTGTTGCTCGGATTTGATTATCTCGCAACCACAGAAACGCCATATGGATAACCGGCAGCGCAACAAATCACCAGAAAGGTGAGCGCAGTAGGTGAGTCTGTCTGGCGTTTTTCGTTGCATATCAGGGACCGATGGGCGATGCATCTATTCCGCGACAAATTTTTTGCTTATTGCTTTTGTGAGAAGGTTGGTGAATTTTTTTTCAACTATCCTTCTTCGAATAGTTAACACACTCTACTTTACACGAATAGGTAGTCTCAAATGTCTAAGCTGGTTCTTGTTCTTAACTGCGGCAGCTCATCGCTGAAATTCGCTATCATTGACGCACAAACAGGTGATGAGCACCTGTCTGGTCTGGCTGAGTGTCTTCACCTGCCAGAAGCTCGCATTAAGTGGAAATTGGACGGCAAACACGAAGCTCAACTGGGCGACGGTGCTGCACACAAAGAAGCACTGAGCTTCATCGTTGACACCATTCTGGCTTCTAAGCCTGAACTGGCTGAAAACTTGGGCGCAATTGGTCACCGTGTTGTTCACGGTGGCGAGCAATTCACTCAGTCTGCACTGATCTGTGAAAACGTTCTGAAAGGCATTCAAGATGCTTCTAGCTTCGCACCTCTTCACAACCCAGCACACCTTGTTGGTATTGAAGCGGCTAAAGCTGCATTCCCAGAACTGAAAAACGTTGCAGTATTCGACACAGCGTTCCACCAAACTATGCCTGAAGAAGCGTTCCTATACGCGCTTCCGTACAAGCTGTACAAAGAGAACGGTATCCGTCGTTACGGTATGCACGGTACTTCTCACTTCTTCATCGCGCAAGAAGCAGCAAACCTACTTGGCAAGCCAGTTGAAGAACTAAACATCATCAACTGTCACCTAGGTAACGGCGCATCTGTATGTGCTATCAAAAATGGTAAGTCTGTTGACACTTCAATGGGTATGACTCCTCTTGAAGGTCTGGTAATGGGTACCCGTTCTGGTGACCTAGACCCAGCTATCATTTTCCACCTGCACGATGCACTGGGTTACAGCGTTGAGCAAATCAACAACATGCTGACCAAAGAGTCTGGCCTTGCTGGTCTGACTGAAGTGACTTCTGACTGTCGTTTCGTTGAAGACAACTACGGCACTAAAGAAGAAGCGACTCGCGCGATGGACGTATTCTGTCACCGTCTTGCTAAGTACGTTGCAGGTTACACTGCATGTCTTGACGGCCGTCTGGACGCGATCGTGTTCACTGGTGGTATCGGTGAGAACTCTGGCCCAATCCGTGAGCTAGTTCTGAACCGTCTTGGCCTTCTAGGTGTTGAAGTTGACCAAGAGCGTAACCTGAAAGCTCGCTTCGGCGGCGAAGGCGTTATCACTTCTGATAACAGCCGTGTTCCTGCGATGGTTATCTCTACCAACGAAGAACTGGTTATCGCTCAAGATACTGCACGTCTAGCTGCTATTTAATTAGCGACTGACGTGAACTTGCGGCTGATCAATGCGATCAGTCGTTTCAATTTGGCATAGTGATATGTCCAAATTGAACACCTCAACAAAGCCTGCATCTATGCGGGCTTTGGTTTTAACATAGTAAAGAGGAATTATCCGTGTCCCGTACTATTATGCTCATTCCTATCGGTGCTGGCGTAGGCCTGACAAGTGTCAGTCTTGGCGTATTGCGTGCGATGGAACATAAGGGCGTTCGCGTTTCGTTTTTCAAACCAATCGCGCAACCACGTCATGGCGACAACCAGCCAGATCTAACGACGACCATTATCGAAGCGAACAGCGACATGAAAGTGGCCGAGCCACTGACCATGGCTAACGCTGAAGCGCTGATCCGTACTGACCAAAATGACGTGTTGATGGAAGAAATCATCGCACGCTTCAAAGGCGCAACTGCAGGTACTGAAGTTGCACTGATTGAAGGTCTTGTACCGACTCGTAACCACCCTTTCGCGAACCAAGTAAACTACGAAATCGCGAAGACGCTAGGTGCAGAAATTGTATTCGTTGCCACTCCAGGCACTGACAACCCTGCACAGCTGAAAGAGCGCATTGAAGTTGCTGTCTCTAACTTCGGTGGTTCGAAGAACGAAAACATTTCTGGCGTTATCATCAACAAGCACAATGCACCTGTTGATGAAGAAGGCCGCACGCGTCCTGACCTGTCTGACGTCTTTGATGATGCAAATGCAGCGAAATCAGGCAACGTAGAAGTGATGGAAATCTTCAATTCAAGCCCAATCCGCGTTCTGGGTTGTGTGCCTTGGAGCATCGATTTGATTGCAACTCGTGCTAGCGATTTGGCTAAGCACTTGAATGCTGAAATCGTGAACGAAGGTGAAATCAACACTCGTCGTATTAAGAGCATCACGTTCTGTGCGCGTTCTATCCCGAACATGGTTGAGCACTTCCGTGCAGGTTCACTGCTGGTAACTTCTGCTGACCGTCCTGACGTTATCGTTGCTGCATGTCTTGCTGCAATGAACGGCTTGGAAATCGGTGCCCTGCTTCTGACTGGCGGTTACAACATCCCAGAACAACTGCGTGGCCTGTGCCAGCGTGCGTTTGAATCTGGCCTGCCAGTATTCACCACCCAAGGTAACACTTGGCAGACGTCTTTGAACCTTCAAAGCTTCAGCCTTGAAGTTCCTGCTGACGATAAAGAACGTGTTGAGTTCGTTAACGAACATGTGGCTAGCCACATCGACGGTAACTGGATTGAATCACTCTCTGTCGGTTCTAACCGTGCACTGCGTCTAAGCCCACCCGCTTTCCGCTACCAGCTGACTGAATTCGCGCGTAAAGCAGCGAAGCGTATCGTTCTGCCTGAAGGCGACGAACCACGTACAGTGAAAGCGGCAGCTATCTGTGCTGAGCGTAAGATTGCTGAATGTGTGCTTTTGGGTAACCCAGAAGAGATTCGTCGTGTTGCTGCGCAACAAGGCGTTGAGCTAGGCGCTGGCGTAACCATCATCAACTCTGACGAAGTACGTGAAAACTACGTAGCACGTTTGGTTGAGCTACGTGGTTCGAAAGGCATGACTGAAGTTGTTGCTCGTGAGAAGCTACAAGATTCAGTATTCCTTGGCACCATGATGCTTGAAGCGGGTGAAGTTGACGGTCTGGTTTCTGGTGCGGTTCATACCACAGCAAACACCATCGTTCCTCCGTTCCAAATCATCAAAACAGCACCTGACGCATCTATCGTATCGTCAATCTTCTTCATGCTTCTGCCTGATCAAGTATTGGTATACGGTGACTGTGCGATCAACCCTGATCCAACCGCTGAGCAATTGGCTGAAATCGCTATCCAGTCTGCAGATTCTGCGGCTGCATTCGGTATCGAGCCGCGCGTAGCAATGATCTCATACTCTACTGGTGAATCTGGTAAGGGTGCAGACGTTGATAAAGTACGTGAAGCAACGCAACTGGCTCAAGCGAAACGTCCTGATCTGATCATCGATGGTCCGCTTCAGTACGACGCAGCGATCATGGAAAACGTAGCAGCATCGAAAGCGCCAAACTCGCCAGTAGCGGGTAAAGCGACTGTATTCGTATTCCCTGACCTGAACACCGGTAACACCACGTACAAAGCAGTACAACGTTCTGCTGACTTGGTCTCTATCGGTCCAATGCTTCAAGGCATGCGTAAGCCTGTGAACGACCTGTCTCGCGGCGCACTGGTAGACGATATCGTTTACACAGTTGCTCTAACTGCGATTCAAGCGAAACAAGCTGATGATGCAGAAGCTGCTAAATAAGCCACACGCTTATTGATGAAAAAAGCCGATGCTTATGCATCGGCTTTTTTGTCTTTGTCGCTCATCACTCACTTCGTCTTTAACTCACTACCTAGCTAACTCACTACCTAGCTAACTCGCTTCCTAATTAACCCGCTCTGGCAAAAAAGTACGTCAGCCCGTTTTCTTTTTGAGCTCTTTCAAATGATCTTCCGCGGTCAAAAAATCAAACTGATTGATAGCATCTTGTAAACGCTGGAATTCTTCAAGCTGATTGCACCAGCGCGGTAAGGCTTTGGCTAATACGGTCACCTTGTCTTGCACTTCAATATCGAACTCCTGAAGGCTCACCTGCAGCGCATTGAGTTGTTCCACCAAATACGCATCAAGCGGCTTAATGTCTTCAGTCTGCTCTGGCGCAGGGGCTTCAACGGCACTTTCAGCGATTTCATCAAACTTTTCCAAGGCACTGGTGACCATCGTTTTCAGCACTAACACATCGCTTTCAGCTACCGGCTCTCCCGCGTTGTATTTGTCTTCCAATCCAGAGGCAAAATTGGCCATCTCGTCCGCACCAATGTTGCTGCCCGCCCCTTTACACGAGTGTGCCAAGATAGCCTTCTCACTGTTGTCATCTAATGTAAGAAGCTGTTCAATCGCACTGACTTGAGAGTTAAGGAACAGCGATAGAATTTTCAGGTACTTGGCTTTATTCCCCCCCAAACGCTTAACCCCGTCGGCGAGGTTGATACCCGGGACGTTGTCCACCATCAGATCAAACATGGTTTCGTTGTATTCCATTGTTGCTCTCCTTCGGGTCTCGTCCGCCTCAAGATCTGCTGCTTTGGGTTGCGGTTGCTGAGGTTCAATAGGTTCAATAGGTTCAATAGGTTCAGATCCTATGGGAGGATCTGACTTTATGTCCGCCTGATTTACTGAAGCTTCACTAATAGGCGCTTCAACCGGCAATGCTTGGTTCGATGCTGCTAGGTTAGGTGTAGCTTTGTGAGGTGCTGCTTGGTTAGGTACAGCTTGGCTTGGTTCTGCCACGTTTGATGATGGCGTTGAAGATGCCGTCGTGGTGGTCGTGTCATCAACATCCACGACACCTGACACATCATCACTGGATTGAGCATCTTCGTCAGGCATATGAAGCAACTCAGGCACAGCACTTTGGGGTGGAGAAACATCTTCTGGCAACCGCGCTACCAGCGAATCTTCTGGGTTGTACTCAGAGTTAGCCAACCAATAGATCAATCGCTCTTTCAATAGATCAAAATTGATGGGTTTAGCAATATGTTCGTTCATTCCCGCCTCGCGACAAGCGGCAACGTCGTGTGCATCCGTATTGGCCGTCATGGCTAAAATGGGCAGAGTCGCGATGCCCATTTCTCGACGAATAATTTTGGTTGCCGTTACGCCGTCAACAACTGGCATTTGCATATCCATGAGTACCAGATCAATGGCATGTGCTTTCAGCAATTGAATTGCCTCGTCACCATTGTTCGCAACAAGCACTCTCACAGGCAAGCTTTCCATGGCGCCAATCGCCACTTCTTGATTGATCAAGTTATCTTCAACCAACAAGATGACACGGTCACGTAACGCCCATTCCTCCTCAGGAATATCTTCCAGTTCGAGCTCAGGCCCCAACTCTCCCGAATTTAAGCGAATGGGGCTGATCGTATTATTTTCGTCAGTTAGCATGCGCATCAAGGCTGAAGGCAATGTCGGCATAGCGAGCCATTTGAATGGAAAAGAAGGGCGCGTTTCTGCTATATCAAAACTGTTTTCTGGGCCACAGAGCAATAACACCTGAGGCGTGACCTCTAATTTGCTGAAGATGGTGGTCAGTAGTGACTTCATTTCTGAATCAATACCTTCCCAATCCACCACGACATGCGCGTAAATACCGCGTTCAATTCCGGTCTGACATTCTTCCAATTCGGAGAAACTGCGACACTGGCTGACATTCGCGCCAGCAAATACCAATGGATCGCAGATATTGGATTGAAGCGTGGTGTGTGACGCTATCACCAAGACACTTTTGGTTGTCAACGCGCGAGACCAAGCGCCGCCAAGCCTCGTGTTTTCTCGTACCCCTGACTGACATGGAAGCGTAAACGAAAGTGTCGTTCCAATACCCACGCGGCTTTCAACGTGAATATCTCCTCCCATTAGAGCCACCAGCTCTTTCGCCAGTGACAAGCCGAGTCCTTTACCACCCTTGGCACGTGATGTTGACGTATCCGCTTGAGAAAAGGGCTGGAACAACATGTCCAATTCTTTGCGTTTAATCCCGATGCCTGTATCTGTAACCGCAAAACGGATTTTCACATCATCTTCACGCCGAGATTCCAGCGATACAGAAATAATGACCTCACCGTGGTCGGTAAATTTGATGGCATTGTCACCCAGCGCCATCAGCACCTGAGTCATTCGAACGATGTCGGCATCAATCACTTTTGGAATCGACATATCTACATTGACGCAGAGCAACAGCCCCTTATCTCTCGCTCGCTCTCCCAGCGCTTTCGCCACTGGTGAAAGAATGGTTTCAACGTTGCATTCAACCCATTCAATTTCGAGATTTCCCGCTTTAACATTGGTAAAATCCAATGTCGCGTTTACTGCATCCAACAAAGCATGCCCTGAGACGACCACTCGCCGTATATACTGCTGTTGTTTGCCTTCCAACCCTGCATCCAATGCCAACTGCGACATGCCGATGATGGCGTTTAAAGGCGTCCTAAACTCATGAGACATATTTGAAAGGAAGTCTCGTTTGGCTTTTTGGGCCGATTGCGCCGCCTTTTTGGCTATTTGCAATTGTTTTTCAGCTTGTTTAAGCAGCTGTCTCTGCTCTCGCATCTCTTCTTGGGTGCGCTTACTCATCATGCTATTGACGACCAAGGCTCCCGCGAGAGCTATCACCAAGATGACAAGCAATGTAGTGATGTTTGTCACGCCATCAGCAAGCGTATGGTTCACCTCTGGTAAATTAACACCAGAAAGATAACCATGATCGTCCTTGCCGGAGGCAAGGAGAGGGGCAGAAACAATCACAGCGCAAACTAAAATAAAAAATTTGGTCATAAGGCGATTATTAGGCACGCTCTTCAGGCGCTACCATTCCCTCATTTCAACATGCAACCTTCCCGCTTCACTATCTGAAGCGAGTTCATACCTTCTTCACTCCAAAAACACTGACAAGGCTTCCGGATACCAGCAAGGGTTTCGCTAATCAGTTGAGACTTTCGTTTTGGGCTAAATATATGTCTCAAATTAAATTAATGCGTTTCAGAATTGGAGCAATATTAAGAGTAGACCTAGGATTGAATTAGTGAAAAGCGAATCAGGATCCCGTTGATGGAGTCACCGGAAAATAAACCGAACAAGCGAGCAACCGTCCTGGTCGTTGACGATACTCCCGAAAATTTAGTATTCGTCAGCGAAATGCTGAAAGACAGCTATGAAGTAAAAGCAGCGACGAATGGTCAAACTGCGCTCGCTATCGTGGAGAAATTCTCCATCGATCTTATTTTATTGGACGTCGTCATGCCCGGCATGGATGGCTATGAAGTGTGCCGCCAGATAAAAGGTAAGAAAAACGGGGGGGATATCCCGGTTATCTTCTTGACCTCGAAATCAAAATCCGAAGACCAAGAATACGGCTTCTCTGTTGGCGCAGCAGACTACATCAATAAACCGCTGAGCCCACCGATCACCATGGCGCGTATCAAAATCCATCTGGAAAACAAAGCGTCCAAAGATTTTCTTCACGACCAAAATGAATATCTTGAAGATGAAGTTCAGCGACGAGTGAAAGAGCTCAGCGTCATTCAAGATGTCACGATCAATGCGCTAGCAAGTCTCGCTGAAACCCGAGATCAAGAAACAGGTAATCACATTCTTCGTACGCAGTACTATGTGAAAATTCTTGCTGACCAACTCTATCTTCGTGGCAAATTCCCTGACATTGTCACCCCCGAATACATCACCATGGTATTCAAGACAGCGCCGCTGCATGACATTGGCAAAGTCGGTATTCCTGATGCCATTTTGCTCAAACCCGGCAAGCTGACGGCTGATGAATTTGAGATCATGAAAACCCACGCGAAATTGGGTTACGACGCCATCGTAAAAGCGGAAAAAGAAGTCGATGCGCACTATCCGTTCTTGAGCGCGGCGAAAGAGATTTCTTATGGCCACCACGAGAAGTGGGATGGTTCAGGGTATCCGCAGGGCTTGGTTGGCGAAGACATTCCGCTCAGCGCACGCCTTATGGCTGTGGCAGATGTTTTCGACGCGTTGGTGAGTAAGCGGGTGTACAAATCGGCGATGACCCACGATGAGGCGTTTGGGATCATCAGAGAAGGTAAAGGAACGCATTTTGACCCAATGCTGGTCGACTTGATGTTTGATATGAAAAACGAATTTATTAAAATCGCTGAAACCTACAAAGACTAATCAGCGGCTCATCTCGCCATTTATTCTTATTCTGTCAAAGCATTACCGCACCTTTTTCATTCACCATATAGATTAAAAAGTGCGGTAATCGAGACCATTTAGCCTATGGCTAACCAAACCCCAACGCCCATCATTAGCGTTCCTGCAATACGGTTCATCAAACGCACATTGCCGCTTTTCTGTAGAAAGTGGCGCAGCGTGCGACCGCCGCTCGCGTAAAGCAGCAAACAACCAAATTCCGTCATCAAAATAATCCCGATCAGCACAGCCAACTGTGGTGGCATTGCTAACTGAGGATTAATAAACGGCGGCAATAGTGACACCATGAACGCCCAACCTTTCGGGTTAGCTATCGCGGTCACAAAGCCTTGCATCGCCAATGACAAAGGAGAAGTGTTGGTGCTAACGGACAAATCATCAGGGATGGCCATCTTCCCTTTAGACAGCCACATTTGCACACCCAAGTAGAACAGGTATGCGCCACCCAAATACTTAAGTACCGAAAACAGGCTTGGGTAATTCAGCATGATGGCAGCCACGCCGACTACCGAGGCTAGCGACACCAAACCGACACCAATCAATTCACCCCACATCATATGCAGACTCTTACGAACGCCGATGCTCATTCCGAGCGTCATGGCAAACGTCATGCACATTCCCGGCGTGACCGAGACAAAGAAAAAGGTGGGAATAAAGACCGCTAACATGGCGAAATCAACAGCAGATGTCACGTCATCTCCAGACAAAAAGTGACTCAAAAGGAGCGTAGTAGAAACTGAGAGCGCACAGGCGTCAAGCGTAATTGTTGAGACAACAGAGCCTCCAGAATTTGGAGGCCCTCTTTACGTCTAATTAACCGTAGACAACATCAGGCAACCATGTCGCCAATGTTGGCCAATACGCGAGTAATGCCAGCATCACTAACTGAATCAATATAAAAGGGAGCACCCCGCGATAGATGTCCATGGTCGATATGGAATCTGGAGCAACACCTCGCAAGTAGAACAGCGAGAAGCCAAATGGCGGTGTCAGGAATGATGTCTGCAAGTTCAGCGCAATCATGATCCCAAGCCATACTGGGTCAACGCCCATTGTCAGCAGTATTGGCGCGACAATCGGGATAACGACGAAGGTGATCTCAATGAAGTCGAGGAAGAAGCCCAATAGGAACAGCACCAGCATCACGAGCAACATGGCACCGAATACACCGCCCGGCAGGCTCATCAAGAAATCGCGAACGATGTCATCACCGCCGAACCCACGGAACACTAACGCAAACAACGATGCGCCAATCAAGATCAAAAAGACCATGGCAGTGACTTCGGTGGTGCTTCTGAGCACGTCGCGCAATATCGACAGGCTAAACATGCGCTTGCTGACAGCCAGAATAATTGCACCTACCGAGCCGACAGATGCAGCTTCCGTCGGCGTTGCGATGCCACCAAGAATCGAGCCCAATACCAACACGATCAACAGCACTGGCGGGAACAAGACGGTGAGTACCTGCATCCACAATTCTTTGCTGACTTTTCGTTCTTCAGCAGGAATAGGCGGGACGCGGTGCGGCTGGGTAATCGCAATCACAATCAAATAAACGATGTACATGCCCACCAGCATAAAGCCCGGGATCAACGCTCCGAGAAAGAGATCACCCACAGTGACACTTTCTGGTGAGTAGATACCTTGGTCCAGCTGCGCTTGTTGATACGCCGAAGAAATTACATCTCCGAGCAATACCAGCACAATAGACGGCGGGATGATTTGGCCGAGCGTACCCGACGCACAAATGATGCCGGTAGATAGCTGTGGGCAGTATCCTCGTTTCATCATTGATGGCAGCGACAGCAAGCCCATGGTCACCACCGTAGCGCCGACAATACCGGTACTTGCCGCCAGCAACATGCCAACAATGGTCACGGAAATACCTAGGCCGCCGGCAAGCCCGCCAAACACTTGCCCCATGGTATCGAGCAAGTCTTCTGCTATACGAGATTTTTCAAGCATGACCCCCATGAAGATAAACAGAGGGATTGCCACCAATAGTTCGTTCGATAACGTGCCTTGAATACGGTTTGGAATGGCTTCTAGAAAAGCCGGATCAAACGTGCCTGTCACGCCGCCAATAAAGGCGAACAAAAGGGCTGAACCGCCTAGCGTAAAGGCCACTGGATAGCCAACGAGCAACACACCAAAGGTAAACAGGAAAAGGAACAGGGCGAGGAATTCACTCATAGTGCGTGCTCCTCATCATGTTCTTCAAGTTGTTTGGCTATATCTTGATGACCTGTAATGGTCAGCAACGATTTCAATGCTTCGGCAAAGCCTTGAATAATCACAAGTGCTGGCATCAGTAAGATGCTGGTTTTGAAAAGGTATTTGGCATCAACGCCACCCGCTTCTTGCGAGCCTTCCATGATCTGCCAAGACACGGAGACGTAGTCCCATGCGATGTAAAAAATGAAGCTGCATGTTGGAAGCAGCAAAAAGAGAAAGCCGAGCAAATCGACCCATGCCTTTTTCTTATCAGACATAGGGCGGTAAAAAATATCAACGCGAACATGAGCGCCTTTCAATAGGGCATAAGCCGCGCCGAGCATGATGACGTAGTTATGGAAATAAAGGACAGATTCTTGCAAAAACACCGATCCGGAATTGAGCACATAGCGCATGACTACCACCACAAAGGTAATAAGCACGATGGCTAAGACGAACCAGGAAACAATGCGTCCCGTCCAATCACTAAAACGGTTGATGCCCTTAATCAGAGCAATCAATTGGGGAGAGGCGGTATTCATAGAGCTACTCTAACAACAGCCTGTTGGCTAAATTTGGAAAGAAAAAGAGGCGATCTAAGATCGCCTCTTAAAGGTTATTGCGGGTTACGTGCGTTCAACATCGCTTGCTCAGAAATGGCATGCCAATCGATCGCTTGATCACGGAAGCCTTTGTAAGACTCGTAAACTTTCTTACTTATTTCATCGACTTGCGCTTGCTCTGCAACCACTTCATCAGACAGTATTTGAAGCTGTGAAAGCACTTCTTGCGGGTATGGACGTAAATCCACCTTGTGCTCGTTCACCAAGCTTTCCAGCGCTGCATTATTACGCGCCGTAAACTCAGCAATCATGTCAGCATTCGCAACACGCGTTGCCGCCAGAACAATAGATTGCAGATCTTTTGGCAACGCATCGAAGGCTTTTTTGTTGATCAGCGCTTCAAGCGTTGTACCTGGCTCGTGCCAACCTGGGTAGTAGTAGTATTTCGATGCTTTATGCAGACCGAATGCAAGGTCGTTGTATGGACCTACCCACTCTGTCGCGTCAATCGCACCGGATTGCAGTGATGGGAAAATTTCGCCACCCGGTAACAGAACAGGTGTACCGCCTGCGCGTTTCAGCACTTCGCCACCCAAACCTGGGATACGCATTTTCAGACCTTCAAGGTCACTGATGGTGTTGATTTCTTTATTAAACCAACCGCCCATTTGCACGCCAGTGTTACCAGCAGGCATTGGGATAATACCAAACGGTTCGTAGGCTTCAGCCCAAAGCTCAAGACCGCCACCGCTGTAGATCCAGCCGTTCATTTCTTGTGCAGTTAGACCAAACGGTACCGCCGCAAAGAACTGACCTGCTGGCGCTTTACCTTTCCAGTAGTAACCTGCACCGTGACCCAGTTCTGCTGTACCGCGAGACACGGCATCAAACACATCCAGTGCGCCAACAAGCTCACCCGCACCGTATACTTTCACGTCCAAACGCCCATCACTCATTTCAGTGATTAGCTCAGCAAGGTTGTTTGCCCCTGTGCCCAGCCCTGGGAAGTTTTTCGGCCAAGTCGTTACCATTTTCCAACTGATTTTTTCTTGTGCTGCTGGCTGCGCCTGCGCACTCGCTTCCTGCTTTTCTTCACCACAACCAGATAGCAACACACTGAGTGCCACTGCTGTTGCGGCAAGAAACGAACGACGTTTGTACATGAGAGTGATCTCCTTGCTTGGGAAAGGCGAAAGGTTTAGCAGAACCGAAGGTTTACATCTAAAAGTAGGTACTGCCTTACTAACACGACACTCATCAATCGCACTGATGAGTTAATGGTTTGTTGCAATAACTTTACCCATTATCGACGCAAGCAAGTAGTGAAAGGGCAAGGTTGTTTGAAGTTGGTCAAACAATGATCACCAGAAATCTAAACATCTGATTGATAACGCCCTCTGTGACCGACTGATAGCGTGCTACGCCAAGCTGACCGCACACATTAAAAGTGGGGCGAATCGAACGCTGCTCATGCCTCAGTACAAAAACCAAGCAGTCAGTTCACGAACACAAGAAATTTAATTACAAACCTCGCTGGTTTAGGTATTCCTATAGGCTCTCCTTGGTTCGTAGCCCTGCGAACCAAGGCTTATAGCGCAACACACCCTTTGTGACTCCCTCGATCAACATCCAAAAACCACTCAAACAACCGTATAGACGTCTAGCCGTAAAAATATCTATTGACTTGTCGCACGACTATAAATAGCATCAAATGCTACAACCAAGAACAAAAGCAACAACTATCACTAGCTTTTAACGATTATTTAACACGATTTTGTCCAGGATGGCTTATGATCGAAATTAGTCAGGTTAATAAAGAATTCAAACAGGGCGTGAAAACGATTCATGCTTTGCGTGATATTGACCTTCACATTCCAAGGGGCAGAATTTTTGGGGTTATCGGTGCGTCTGGCGCAGGTAAAAGTACCCTGATTCGGATTGTTAACCTGTTGGAACGCCCAACAAGTGGAAATGTGAACGTCGATGGCGTAGAACTCACCACCCTTTCAGCGTCTGAGCTGACACGTGAACGTCAGAAGATCGGCATGATCTTCCAGCACTTTAATCTTCTCTCTTCTCGCACCGTGTTTGATAACGTGGCTTTGCCGCTAGAACTGGCAGGAAAAGAAAGCGCACACATCCAACAAAGAGTCGCTGAGCTACTTGAGCTGGTTGGGCTAGAAGACAAACATAGCACCTACCCTGCCAATCTAAGTGGCGGACAAAAGCAACGCGTGGCCATTGCACGCGCACTCGCTAGCGAACCCAAGGTTCTGCTTTGTGACGAAGCCACCAGCGCGTTAGACCCAGCCACCACCCATTCGATTTTGAATCTGCTGCAAACCATTAATCAGAAGTTGGGTTTAACCATTTTGCTGATCACCCATGAAATGGATGTGGTGAAACGCATCTGTCATGAAGTGGCAATTATTGGCGACGGTAAATTGGTGGAGAAAGGCACAGTCGGCGATATTTTCGCTCATCCAAAAACCGAACTTGCCCGCGATTTCATTCGCGCTACGTTGAACCTGTCGATTCCACAAGATTACGCCGAGCGTCTTCAAGCAGAAAACACAGGGGATCTGCCGCCATTAGTTCGCCTCGAATTCACTGGCACCAGTGTGGATGCTCCGCTCGTGAGCCAAGTTTCGCGCATGTTCAATATCGATGTGAGCATTCTAAGCGCCGACATGGATTACGCTGGCGGAGTGAAATTCGGCCTGATGCTGGCAGAGTTTTTCGGCGATGCATCCGACGTGACTCGTGCATTGAATTATTTGAAAGAACACAACGTCAACATCGAGGTGCTTGGTTATGTCGCTTAGTATTGCTGCTGTTTCTGGCTGGTTTGCCGAAAACGAACGCCTCGTCAGCTTGTTGATTGATGCCCTCGGGCAAACCCTCACCATGGTGTTTGTCTCTGGTTTTATCGGCTTTGTATTTGGTATTCCATTGGGCGTATTGCTTCACCTTTCAAAGCCAAGAGGTTTGTTGGAAAACAAGCTACTTAATCGCGTCCTAGGGGCCGTGGTGAACATTGGTCGCTCTATCCCCTTCATCATTTTGCTGGTCGCCATCATTCCGTTTACTCGCCTTGTGGTGGGGAGCTCGATCGGCACGGCCGCGGCGATTGTGCCTTTGATTGTCGGTGCTATTCCTTTCATTGCTCGCCTTGTCGAAGGTGCACTGATTGAAGTGCCATCAGGCCTTGTGGAAGCCGCACAAGCCATGGGTGCCACCCCGCTGCAAATCATTCGTAAGGTTCTGCTACCAGAAGCCCTGCCGGGCATTGTGAACGGCGCGACAATCACCTTGGTGACGCTGGTGAGCTATTCCGCCATGGCGGGGGCTGTTGGTGGCGGTGGTTTGGGCGATGTCGGCATTCGTTACGGATACCAGCGTTTTGACGGCACTGTCATGATGATCACCATTGTCATGCTCGTCATACTGGTTCAACTGATCCAATCGGCAGGTGACTACTTCGTCAAACGTGTCGATCACAGATAAACATAGAAAATCAAAAAAATAATGGAAATTTAAGCTCATAGGAGATGCGCAAATGACTTTCAATCTTAAAAAAATCGCCACCGCTCTAGGTTTAGCGTCAGCACTAGTATTAACCGGCTGCGGTGAAGAAAAAGCCGTTGACCTGACGAAAGTAAAAATCGGTGTGATGGCGGGTGCAGAAGAGCAAGTGGCAGAAATCGCAGCTAAAGTTGCCAAAGAAAAGTACGACTTAGACGTTGAACTGGTGACGTTTACCGATTACGTTTCACCGAATGCCGCACTGGAAGAAGGCGCCATTGATGCCAATGCATTCCAGCACAAGCCTTACTTGGATCAGCAAATCACCGACCGTGGCTACAAGTTCACCATCGCAGGCAACACCTTGGTCTACCCAATTGCGGGTTACTCAAACACAGTGACCTCTGTTGACCAAATCCAAGATGGCGCACAAATCGCCGTGCCTAACGACCCAACGAACCTAGGCCGCTCTTTGATTCTTCTTGAAGAACAAGGCTTGCTGACGCTAAAAGACGGCGTGGGCCTGCAAGCGACAGTGCTAGATATCGTGGGCAACCCAAAGAACTTGGACATTGTTGAGCTAGAAGCGGCGCAACTTCCACGTTCTCTGGACGACGTAACACTGGCAATCATCAACAACACGTACGCATCGACCATCGGTCTTTCACAAGAAAAAGACGGTGTATTTGTCGAAGACAAAGAGTCTCCATATGTGAACCTGATTGTTGCTCGTACCGACAATGTTAAAGCGCAGAACGTGCAGCAATTCGTTGAAGCATACCAATCTGATGCGGTATTCAGCGCTGCAATGGACATCTTTGACGGTGGCGCAGTAAAAGGCTGGTAATCCTCCTTCCCTGCGATCCAACACCTAAGCCTGTGCTCGTCACAGGCTTTTCTTTTTACTCGCGCTGGCATCTGTCTAGCCCCCGTGGTATCAACACTCAATCACGGCATTTACACCGCCAACTAACTTCTTGTTATACCAACCGGATTGGTACTCATTGAGCGAATATGGATATTCTCGCAACTCTTGGCCTGTTTTTAGGCTCACTCATTGCTAATACATTGGCCTCTCTCGCTGGTGGGGGCGCAGGGCTGTTGCAATTGCCCCTTCTGCTGTTTCTCGGACTGACTTTCTCGGTGGCACTCGCCACACACAAAGTGGCATCGGTTGCCCTAGGTTTGGGTGCGGCAGTGAAGCACTTAAGAAGCGGAAACCTCGACCCCGCGCTCACCATCTATGTGGTGCTGGCTGGGGCTGCAGGCGTAATTGCTGGCGCTAACCTTATTTTATTCGTACCCGGCCCTTTGGCAGAAGCACTGCTGGGTGCGCTGATCATCGCGCTCGGCCTCTATTCCCGCATGCGGAAAACCCTAGGCCAAGAAGCAGAGCCTAAACATCGTGACACGATCGGCATGGTGATTGGCTGTTTAGGGTTAAGCATCATTGGCATACTCAATGGCTCACTAACCGCAGGCACAGGGCTTTTCGTTACCCTGTTTTTGGTACGATGGTTTGGTTTAGATTATAAACAGGCGGTGGCGCTTACCTTGGTCAGCGTGGGTATCTTTTGGAATGGATTAGGTGCGGTCACGCTGGCTGTCGCAGGGGCTGATATTTATTGGCCATGGATCCCCGCACTGCTGGCGGGCTCGCTGCTCGGCGGTTACTTGGGCGCATACATGGCCGACAAATACAGCAATCAATTGATCAAAGTCGCCTTTGAATGGCTCACTTTCTCCGTCGGGCTCAAATTACTTTGGAGCGCATGGTAAGAATGGACAAAATGAAGATTGATATATATTACTGCCGTCAGTGCAACTGGATGTTGCGTTCGGCATGGATGGCGCAAGAACTGCTTTCAACGTTTAGCGAAGAAATAGGTTGCCTAGCACTTCACCCTGATACAGGAGGACGTTTTGAGATCCACTGTAACGGTGAAGTTATATGGGAACGCAAGAAAGACGGCGGTTTTCCCGAAGCCAAAATTCTCAAACAGCGTGTTCGCGATGTGTTCGACCCGCAGCGCGATTTAGGTCATAACGATCGCTAAGCAAGCATGCTTACTTGATTCCTGATTGGCTGACTGGCTTATTTGCTGACGGCAAATGTTGGCCTAATCCGCCAAAATGCCGAACATGACAATGCTGTTATAGCTCACAACACCCAGTACCTTGCCGTTATCAATCACAGGGGCGCGGCTAATGCCGAATCGCTCAAACAGTCTGGCGCAATATTTCACGTTCATATCTGGCGGTACACCCAAGGCAGGTTTGGTCATAATCTCGTAGATATTGACGCGCTCAGGCGACTTGTTCTGTGACAGCACTTTTTTCGCGATATCGTTCATCAGCACCAAACCGTATTCATCATTCTCATCGCGCTTGTTTACCACCAGCGCTTTGATGTGCTTATCACGCGCAATACGAATGGCTTCCGCAACGGTAATTAGCCCATCAACCAAGGCGAAATCATCTTTCATTACGTCACCGACACGCTTCGTTATCTTCATAATTCATCCCCAATCACGTTACTCAGCTCTTGCACCTGATGCGCCACACCAACAGCATCTTCGATATCCAATTGCACCGCTATTCCTTTGCCAGACGTCGCGTCAAACTCCCCGACTTCATTGATGGTTTCGAGAATACTGCGGGCCAAATGCTCTTCCACCACAAACAGCAATACGTCTCTCTGCACGTCTAGGGTTAAGCCAAAGAACGTTTTTTGCTTGGTAAGTCCTTCACCTCGCGCATTGTTAATCACGGTCGCGCCTGTTGCTCCCGCATTTCTCGCCGCATCAAGCACCGCATCGGTTTTTGAGTCTTCGATGAAAGCGACAATCAGTTTGAATCGCATTATGGTTCCCTCGTTTCTTTTTGAGCCGATCCGCGCTTCGCCGACCATTCGGTTAACTGGGCGTACCCCATGACAGTAATCATCGGGAACAAGCTGGCAAACGCAATCAATCCAAACCCATCAATGAGTGGGCTTCTGCCTGGTACGGTCGATGCAAGACCAAGGCCAAGCGCCGTGACCAATGGCACCGTCACTGTTGATGTCGTCACGCCGCCTGAGTCATAGGCCAGTGGGACGATAAATTTTGGCGCGTAGAAAGTTTGAATCACCACCAACACGTAACCTGCAATGATGTAGTAATGAATAGGGTCGCCAGCGACAATGCGATAACACCCCAGAGCAATCCCCATCGACACGCCTAAAGCCACTGAGAATCGCAAACCATTCACACTGATAGCGCCACCAGACACTTGCGCCGCCTTAATCGCAACTGCAATCAAAGACGGTTCAGCAACCGTGGTACTGAAACCAATGGCAGCCGCAAACAAGTACACCCAATAGTAATGATGCCACTCAACAACACTGGGCATGACAGCACCTTCGCCATAGAGAAACTCTGGCGCAGTGAGCTGAATGGCCATGGATTCACCCAACGGGAACAAGGCCATCTCGAGCCCCATCAAAAACAAAGACAGCCCTAAAATAACGTAGGCGAAACCGAAAACGATTTTCTTTAGGTTGACCACAGGTTTGCGCAAAACCGCAAACTGAAAGCCGAAAATGATACAGACGATCGGAAATACATCCCTGACCGTCGAAAGCAAGGTGTCGAAAAAGGTGGGGATCAGTGAGGCAAATAACGTCATACCGCCACCATTCCGTAAACCATCACGAAAATCATCGGAGAGAGGGAGGCAAAGGCGATCAATCCGAAGCCATCAATCATCGGGTTGCGGCCTTTGATTACCGTGGCTAACCCGACGCCCAGAGCAGTAACCAGCGGCACTGTAATGGTTGAGGTAGTGACACCACCTGAGTCATAGGCGATGCCAATAATATAACGCGGAGCAATCATGGTCATGGCAACCACAAGCATGTAACCGCCGATGATAATGCGATGGATAGGCCAGCCTTTGAGTATGCGCAGTACGCCGAGCATGATGGCAAAGCCCACCGACAATGCCACCGTGATCCTAAGACCGTTGGCATAAGAAGATTGCGACTCTTCGTCCATCGAAATGATCCCGCCTTCTGCCGCTACTTCGGCGGCTTCTGCGGCAACAGCCGTCAACGCAGGTTCCGCAATGGTGGTGCCGAATCCGAGCAAAAAGGCAAAAACCATCAGCCAAAACACGCTGCCTTTCTTCGCCAGCGCGTGAGCCATTGATTCGCCAATGGGGAACAGACCCATTTCCAAACCAAACACAAAGAACGTCAGCCCCATCACCACCAGAACCAGTCCAACGACAATAGATATCCAGTCCGGCAACGGCTGTTGCAAGACAATAACCTGAAAAAAACCGATGACTAAGATGATGGGCAGCAAATCCTTCAAGCTTCCCAACATAGAGGTCAATAGTGCAGTAATTCCCTTCACACACTCTCCAAGCGAAAAGATTTGAGCCACGAGAAAGCCCAAACCACGAGTGGCAAACCAACAATAAAGACGGAGGCTTTGATAACCCCTCTCTATAACCCTGTTCCACTGTACAGAAATTTTCCATTCCACAATGTCTATAGGGTGATAAAGGTAACAAGGTTTTCTACAAAATCACTCTTGCTGGTAACTCTGAATTTGGTGAGATAGTGATCATTTAACCAATTGAATGCATACTCAATCTTATCGCTCATAGAAAGGACTAATCCCATGCATATTCTGGTTACCGGGGGCACAGGCTTAATTGGCCGCGCACTCGTTTCTCGATTGGATCACCATCAAGTGACGGTATTGACGCGATCACCTGAAAACGCCCAGAAGATATTGCCAAGCGATGTACGGTTTATCCGGGATTTGGATGAGTTGAGCGATTTCAATGACGTTGATGCCGTCATCAACCTCGCGGGAGAGCCCATCGTCGACAAACGCTGGAGCGAACAGCAAAAAGGCATCATTTGCTCAAGCCGCTGGGGGATCACTGAAAAGCTGGTTAAACGCATCCAATCAGCGGACACACCGCCTCACACCTTTATCAGTGGTTCTGCCGTGGGTTATTACAGCGACCAAGGCGATACGATCGTTGATGAGTCGCTGAAAGTCGATTCCACCGATTTTGCCCACGCCGTGTGTGCGAATTGGGAGAAGATTGCGAAGAGAGCGCAATCAGACAATACGCGAGTATGTCTTCTTCGTACGGGAATCGTTCTGAGTAAAGAGGGTGGCGCATTGAAGAAAATGCTATTGCCTTATCAGTTAGGTCTTGGTGGGCCTATCGGTGACGGCAGTCAGTATTTTCCTTGGATCCATATCAATGACATGGTGTCGGGCATACTATTTCTGCTCAATAATGAAAAGACGCAAGGCCCATTCAACCTGACTGCACCCAATCCGGCGACAAACAAAGCCTTCAGCAAAACATTGGCGGCAACGTTGAAGCGCCCTCACCTGCTTTTCACCCCCAAATTTGTCATTACGCTCATGTTGGGTGAAGCTGGACAATTGCTTCTGGAAGGCCAGCGCGCGGTGCCTCGTGCGCTTGAAGACAATGGATTCACTTTCGATTTCCCCGATCTCCCTTCGGCATTGGAAGACCTGCTGAGGTAACGCCATACCCGAACAACCTGAAGATGCACGATGAATACTGCATCTATGGGCCTCGTATCTATGGGCCTTGCATCTTCAGATTACTTGTTCAGATGACTTGGAGATACCATTCCCCACCGCCCAATAAAAAGGCACGTGAGTCACGTGCCTTTTAGTCTGTCAGTTCAACTACGCTTAGCGTTTGAGCGGTTCTAGCAAGCCTCGGATCATCCAAGCGACGGTCAAGAATACCAAGCCGACTGCCAGCGTCGGCAGCACTAACCACACTTCAGGGTGAAGACGAACAGGCAGTTCAACGCCCCATTTAAGCAATGCCGCCATAGCGAGTTCCGCACCACCCACGGCCATACAACCTGACACTAAAGCCATGATGCCGTATTCGGCCCACAAGGTGGTGTTAATACGCTTCTTACTGGCACCCAAGGTTCGGTAAAGCATGATCTCGCGTTGGCGCTCTGCCAGCGTGATCCGCAATAGCGTAAGTAGGAGTAACAACCCACTCACCACCGCCAAGCCCGCTAACACCGAGAGCGACAAGCTCACCTGGCTGAGAATGGCTTGAATACGGCTACTCATGGTGCGCAAGTCCAACAAGGTCACCGTCGGGTAATCACGACCGAGCCCATTCAGTATATCGCTCTGCGCTTGCTCTAACCGGAAGCTAATCAGCCAGTTTGCAGGCAGTGTTTCCACCAGCGCGGGGTCGAAGATAAAGTAGAAGTTTGGCTTCATGTTTCGCCATTCAACATCACGAATCGAATTAACGGTGGCAGTAAACTCCTGACTGTTGACGCTAAAGGTTAACTCGTCCCCCAAACGCAGCCCAAGCCGCTGAGCAATACCGTCTTCGACCGACACGCCACCTTCGCTAGGCCAACTGCCTTCCAGTAACTCATTGTGGCTCGGCAAGGTATCGCGCCATGTGAAGTTCAATTCACGACGAAGTGCTTCATCACGTTCTTCACGATTAGGCTCTAAATCGGCGTAGTTCTGACCATTTCGCCCAATCAGCCTGCCGCGAATAATCGGGTACGCTTCGGAGCGCTCAATGTTATTTTGGTCAATACGTGAGACGTAATCCCCTAACTCTTGCTTGGCTATATTCAATGCGAATACATTCGGCGCATTCGGCGGCAGAGTTTGTTGCCAATCTTCCAACAAATCTGTTCGCAACAGCCAAATGATCGACAACAACATGAACGAGGTCGCTAAGGCTCCGAGCTGCGCGCCACTAGAAGCGGGGTTACGAGTAATGCGGCTAAGAGCTAACTTAAAGGCAGGACGTTTCACACGCTTTTGAGCAAAACGCAATACCATCACGCCCAGCGCAGCGAGCAAACTCAGCATCAGCACCAAAGCGGCCAACACTAGCCACAACAAACGGTTATCGTAAGACCACGCCACCAACGCCAATATAGGAACTGCCGCAAGCAGCCAACTCCACGGATTTTTTCGCGCTCGCACTTTGTTTTGTGCTTGGAGCACGCTCATTGCTGGCGCTTCAACAAGGCGGATCAACGGAATACCCAATGCAGGTAACGCCACCAAAAACGCCACTATCGGGCCTAACACCCAAGGCAGGATCCCGTAGCTAGGCAACGGCGAAGGCAGCACATCGGCCAATGGCAAACGCAGTAAAAATTCAAGGCCAGCACCCACAGCAAGCCCTAGCACCGTTGCCATCAGCATCAGCATCAGCAACTGTCGTGATAGCCAGCGTCGAACCCATGTTCGCTGAGCACCTAAACTCTTCACCATCGCCAATGTTTGTGTTCGACTGTCCACGTAGTGCTGACAAGTCAACAGCAAGGTTGCCGCCGCCATGATGATCACCAGCACAACGGTTAGAGATAGGTATCCACGGCTGCGATCCAGCATGTCGCCAGTACGGTCGCCATCGTTTTCATCAATCCAACGTTGCCCTTCATCGAGCGCATAATTGGCCTTCACGGCAGCTAACTCACTGTCGTCGCCTCGGAAAAAATAGCGATAACTCACTCGGCTGCCCGGACGCACCACTCCTGAAGCTTCAACATCACTTTGGTGGATCAATGCCGCAGGCATTTGGCTGAACGGGTTAAACGACAACTCGGGCTCCGACACAATCATGCCCGAAACCGTCAGCGTGACATCACCCACGTCAACGGTGTCCCCGCGCTCAACCTCTAGGAGAGAGAACAAGCGTTCTTCGAGCCACAATTCTCCAGGTTGAACTTTGTCATGCATCTCAGCATCGCTTTGAAGCTCTAATGCACCGCGAAGTGGATAATTGCTTTCCACCGCCTTCACGCTGATCAGTTGCATGCCATTATCACTAAATGCCATGGTGCCAAAGCGCGTTTGATCCGATGACTCCGCGCCCGTTGCATCGAGTGTCGTCAGGATTTCTGGCGCGACCGGTTGGTTGCTTCGCAGCACTAAATCTGCCGCAAGCATGGTTCGCCCTTGTTGAGTCAGAACCGACTCAATGCGCCCCGCTAAAGCAGACAGCGCAAAGACACACGCAATAATCAGTGCCAGTGCCGCGACGACAGGCCAAAGCTGCCCATGAAATAATTCGCGCAACGCCCAGCGCCAAACCAGTGTTTTTCTCATGCAGCCTCCACCATCTCGCCCGCATTGATATGCAAGGTGCGATGGCAACGCTCCGCAAGAGCCGGATCATGCGTGACCAGAATGAGCGTTGTGCCATGATCGCGATTCAAGGAGAACAACAGATCAATCACGGTTGCCGCTGTATGTTGGTCAAGATTGCCGGTGGGTTCATCAGCAAACAGCACTCGCGGTTTCGTCATGAATGCACGCGCAATGGCAACACGCTGTTGTTCACCGCCTGAAAGCTGGGAAGGCAAATGGGTTTCTCGCCCTGTTAAGCCCACAGAAGCTAACAATGACATGCCTCGCTCTTCATCTTCGTCTTCACCACGAATGGTACAAGGAAGAAGCACGTTTTCTAACGCGGTGAGAGACGGCACGAGAAGGAAACTTTGAAAAACAAAACCAATCGATTCGGCGCGAAGCGCTGCTCGCGCATCGTCATCCAGTTGACTAAGAGGTTGGCCCAACAATTCGATTTCACCCGTGCTTGGTGTGTCTAACCCCGCCAGCAGTGTCATCAATGTCGATTTTCCTGCACCTGAAACCCCAACCAAAGCAATGCTTTCGCCTTGCTCGACCTGAAGCGAAACATCCTGCAGAATGGTCAGAGACTGCGTATTCGTCGTCACCGTTTTTGAAACATTACTGGCCCTGATCACTGGAGTTGTCATGATTCGCATCCTTTCTTTCTGTCTTTTAATTCTGAGTCAAAGCGCCGCGGCTCAGACGCTACTTGTGTTGGGTGACAGCCTGAGCGCGGGCTATCAGATGGCCATTGAAAAAAGCTGGCCGTCACTAATGGAACCAAAATTGGCTGATTCAAGCCCGATAGATCGTGTTATCAATGCCAGTATTTCTGGCGACACGAGTGGCAACAGCCTAGACCGTTTTCCTGCTCTGCTAGAGCAACATAACCCTGACTGGGTATTTATCGAACTCGGCGCAAATGATGGATTACGAGGCTTCCCACCCAATCAAATACGCAGTAACTTGGCAAAACTGATCAGTCTCAGTCAGGAAAATGGCGCCAACGTTGCCATTATGCAGATCCAGATCCCACCTAACTATGGTCAACGATACAGCAAGGCCTTTGCCGATATCTATCCAACACTAAGTAAAGATATGCAAATCCCACTCATTCCATTTTTTATGGAAAAAGTCGTACTCACTGACGGCTGGATGATGTCTGATGGTCTTCACCCGAAAGACATCGCCCAACCTTGGATCGCAGAATTCGTTACTGAACAACTGCTTCCTCATCTGAACAAACAAGGATAGTAAAAACAATGACAAAAACCGTTTTGGTGACAGGATGCTCAACCGGTATCGGCTACGTGTGCGCCCATGCATTGGCTAAAGAAGGCTTTGATGTGATTGCGTCATGCAGAAAAAGCGAAGACGTAGCAAGATTAAATGCTGAAGGTTTGCACTGCATTCAGCTTGATTTGGCCGATACCAGCAGCATTCTAGCGGCGGTAGAAAAGGTAAGAGAGCACACCGGTGGTAAATTGTTTGGGTTATTTAACAACGGCGCTTACGGTCAGCCCGGCGCATTGGAAGACCTTCCCACAGATGCCCTTCGGAAACAATTTGAAACCAATTTTTTTGGATGGCACACCCTGACGCAAGCCGTGATCCCCATGATGATGGAAAACGGCGCAGGGCGAATTGTACAAAACAGCTCAGTGTTAGGATTTATTGCCCTTAAATTCCGTGGCGCGTATAACGCCAGCAAATTCGCGGTTGAAGGTTGGACAGACACACTGCGACTCGAACTGGCAGACACTCCAATACAGATTAGCTTGATTGAACCTGGCCCTATCGAAAGTCGTTTTCGCGCCAATGCGCTGGATGCCTTTTTTCAAGCCATCAATATCAACAGCAGCCGCTTTGAAAGTGATTACCGCGCCCAGCAATCTCGCATGGAAAGCGAAAACTCCACCAACAAATACACGTTACCGTCTGAAGCGATTGTTGCACCGCTACTGCATGCGTTAACCGCACCAAGAGCGAAAATTCGCTACCGCGTGACGAAGCCAACGCACTACATGGCGCTATGCAAAAGACTGCTTCCATCGCGGATGCTCGACCGTATTTTGGCCAAAGGCGGTTAATTCTCGACTTGATCTCAAAAAAATGCATAAAAACAATTTAGTCAGGTTCATAGTTTTGTCATAAAGCCTTGGTAATCTCCTTGCTGTACCGTGAAACACCTGCCCCAACCTTCTACTTCGGTGTGATGTGTGTCGGATCAGGCCGTGAACGGGGACGAAAACAAAAACAATAATTCCCCTCAAGGAGCCGGACTATGTCCTTAAGTCAATTGAACTGGCTCTGTCTGAGTGTAACGCTGGCGATATTGCTTGTGTTCTAAGTCAGCGTTTCATATCGACAAACGCCAAGAGAGAGGCCACTGTTATCAGTGGCCTTTTTCGTTTCTCGCCAAACCTATCGACCAAATCTCTCAACTTTGCCATCAAGCACGAATTTCACTCTCTAATGCCTTGAATTTTCGGCGTCCTCCCCCCACCTTTACAGCATTACTCCTTTCATTGGGCGACACCATGCAACCAAATTATATTGTTGAA
Source organism: Enterovibrio calviensis DSM 14347 (assembly GCF_000621165.1). Classification (GTDB taxonomy): domain Bacteria; phylum Pseudomonadota; class Gammaproteobacteria; order Enterobacterales; family Vibrionaceae; genus Enterovibrio; species Enterovibrio calviensis. The sequence continues at coordinate 55,737 of NZ_JHZA01000024.1, forward strand.
CTTACCGAGCAAAACTTTCAGCAAGTGCTGGAGAACTCTGTAAGCACCCCTGTCTTAATACATTTTTGGGCGCAAATGAGCCCAGAAAGCACAGAGATCATTCCGGCTCTCGAAAAGTTAGCGCATGAATACGCGGGCGCTTTCACGCTGGCATTGCTCAATTGTGAACAACAACAAATGCTTGTGCAGCAATTTGGCGTTCGTGCATTGCCTACCCTTGCCTTGTTCAGCAACGGGCAACCGGTTGATGGCATTGCAGGCCCGCAAACTGAAGATACTGTGCGTGAAATGCTGACGCGTCATCTGCCTAGCCAAGATGAAATGGCATTCAAACATGCCCTCACACTGATTGCTGAAGGCAACCACACTGATGCATTGCAGCAACTTAAAACGCTAGAAGCAGCACTGAGTGAGGCGGGAGCCTTTAAGTTGGCGATGGCTGAATGCTTGGTAGAAACTCAGCAATACGACGCGGCAGAAGCCATCCTTGCGACCGTGCTGATGCAAGATCAAGATGCTCAATACAAGGCGCTCATCGCCAAAGTTGAACTGCACAAACAAGCGGCTGACACGCCAGAAATTCGCGAACTTCAAAATGCGTATGATGCAGACCCAGACAATGCGGATTTGGCTTATGAGTTGGCGATTCAATTCAGCCAAGTTAACCGCCAAGAAGAAGCACTCGAGTTACTCATTGGCTTGCTGCGCAAAGATCTTAACTGCGCCAATGGTGATGCAAAGAAAACCATGATGGATATTCTTGCTGCGCTCGGTCAAGGCAATGAAGTCGCCAGCCGTTACCGTCGTCAGCTGTATTCAATGCTCTACTAAGCGCTTAAAGAAATACAGACTACAAAAAAACGCCGTCAGGCGTTTTTTTGTTTCTGTTTGCCTCTATCCGCCGCCTAGCTTTCGTCCGATGACAAGGCCGCAATGATCGGACAGCATGAGCTCTCATCGCCAGGGCATGTGCTGGCTAAAGATTTGAGGGTTGCTTTCATCGCTTTCAGTTCAATGATTTTTTCATCAATCTCGGATATTTTATCCAACGCTTTCTGTTTTACATCGGCACTTCTGCGATTCGGGTTGCGCGACATATCCAGCAACGATTGACACTCATCTAGACTAAACCCAACCAATCTCGATCGCTTGATCATCTGAAGTTCATTGATGTGCCGCTCGCTGTAGACTCGGTATCCGTTATCACTGCGGTCCGGCTCGCTTATCACGCCCTTCTGTTCGTAGAATCGTATGGTCTTCGCTGTCAGCCCCGTTATACGGGCAACTTCATTAATCTTCATCAATTACACCCAATCTCACATTCATGCTTGACCTTACAGTTGATGGAAGGTTTATGCTCTACATTATGAACAATTCCTATGCCTGACTTCAAGTCACGAGAGGCAAAACAAGGTTAACGCAATGGCTGATACAGAAGCTCCAAACACAACCTCGCCAACCAAAGCGCAAGATCTGATCACGCTTCCCTTGTCTGGGTTAAATTGCATGAATTGTGCGCGTAAAGTGATGAAGGCAGTTAACGACATTGACGGCATCACATTCACCGATGCAGACAAAACCAGCCTGAAAATCAACAATGATGCGCCGATCAAGGACGTGATTGGCGCTGTTCAATCGCTGGGTTACCACGTCGGAAATTCAGTGACACTGCCACTTGCAGGCCTGAGCTGCGGTCGCTGTGTAGCAAAACTGGCGGCAGCCTTTGACGCATCCCCTGATGTCTATGATGTCGACGTTCGCAAAACAGAAGCCACCATCACCAGTGGGCTAGAGCGACATGACCTGGTTGCAATCGTTGAGCAGGCTGGTTATCAGGTTATCGATCCGGAAAACGTCACATCGGAGGCTGACAATGCAGGTCCCGCACCCTTGCAAAATAACGAAGCCAACGTGACGCAAGTACCTTCTGACAAGCACAAACCCAATGCGCCTTCGCTGCAATTGATTCTTTCAGGCATGACCTGCGCAAGCTGCGTCTCTTCGGTCGAAAGTGCTATCAAAAGCGTGGCTGGTGTGGATAGCGTGAACGTCAATCTGGCAGAGCGTACCGCACTGGTGTCCGGCGATGCTGACGTTGAGGTACTTATCAACGCCATTGAAAACGCAGGATATGGTGCTGAAGTGAGTGAGGATGAAACCACTCGCAGAGAACGACAAGCCGTTATGTTCGCGCAACAATTTGCTGAACACAAACGCCACACATGGCTAGCTTTGGGGCTAGGTGCTCCTCTGATGGCGTGGGGGTTATTCGGCGGTTCAATGACGGTAGACAGCACCAACAGTCAAATGGCATGGGGTGTTATTGCACTGCTGACGTTGGCGCTGCTTTGCACCGCGGGCAAGCATTTCTTTATCAATGCAACCAAAGCATTGCGACACCACAGAGCGACAATGGATACATTGGTCGCCTTAGGGACAGGTTCAGCATGGCTCTATTCGGTTGCCATTGTGATTGCACCCAGTCTATTCCCAGAACAAGCAAGACACGTCTACTTCGAAGCCACCGCGATGATTCTTGGCTTGGTAACTCTAGGTCATGCCATTGAAGCTAAAGCTCGCGCTTCAACGTCTAAAGCGCTTGATAGACTGCTAGACCTTCAACCTCAAAACGCGTTAGTTGTCGAAAATGGTCAAGAGCGCGAAGTCGCGTTGTCTGACGTTACCGCTGGCATGGTGCTTCGCATCAAGCCTGGGGCGAAAATCCCCGTGGATGGCGTCGTCGACAGCGGCGAAAGCTATGTGGATGAATCGATGTTGACTGGCGAGCCTCTGGCCGTCAGAAAGATCAGCGGAGACACGTTACATGCGGGCACGGTAAATCAAAACGGCAGTATCTTGTTCACCGCCACAGGCATTGGCAGCGACACCATGCTGTCGCGCATTATCCAGCTGGTTCGTCAGGCTCAGAGCAGCAAGCCCGCCTTGGCGCGAATGGCGGATACTGTCTCGTCAATATTCGTCCCAACCGTGATGATCATTGCGATTCTGACTGCGCTGGGTTGGTACAATTTTGGCCCCGACCCTAAGCTGAGCTTTATGCTTGTCACCGCCACCACGGTTCTGATCATCGCATGTCCTTGCGCATTAGGGCTTGCCACGCCGATGTCTGTCACCACCGGAGTGGGACGTGCCGCTGAACTTGGCGTATTAATTAAAGATGCAGAAGCCCTTCAGCATGCCGCTGGGGTTGATACTGTCGTGTTAGATAAAACCGGAACGCTGACAGAAGGCAAACCACAAGTTACCTCGTTGATCAGTATTGGTCTCGAAGACATTGATCTGCTTCAACTGGCCGCCAGCTTAGAACAAGGCTCTGAGCACCCATTAGCCAAGGCCGTGCTAGACGCAGCCAAAGAACAGTCATTGATTTTATCGGATATCGCGCAATTTGAAGGTATTCCCGGAAAAGGCCTACAAGCTCGCATCAACGACCGTACTTACTTACTCGGCAATGCGCGTTTAATGGAAGAAAAAGGCGTGAATGTCAGCGAAGCCAGTGACCACGCCAAGCAGCAAGCTCAGCGCGGAGAAACAGCGGTGTATCTCGCCTGTGGCACGCAGCTTCTGGGTTTAATTGGTATTAGCGACCCACTGCGTCATGACTCAGCCAGCGCCGTATCGCGCATGAAGAGTTTGGGCTACAAGGTCGTCATGCTGACTGGCGATCACCCCGATACAGCCAAAGCTATTGCTACCCTAGCGGGTATTGATGATGTCGTCGCAGGCGTACTGCCTGACGGTAAAGCGGATGTGATTAAACGCCTGCAATCAGAAGGGCGAAAGGTCGCCATGATAGGTGATGGTATCAACGACGCGCCTGCGCTCGCCAAAGCTGAAGTGGGCATCGCAATAGGAAGCGGCAGTGATGTCGCCATCGAAAGTGCCCAAATAACACTCATGCGTCATTCGATAGACGCAGCAACCGACGGACTGGCTTTATCCAAAGCGACACTCCGCAATATGAAAGAGAATCTGTTTGGTGCATTTATTTACAATTCTCTGGGTATTCCAATCGCGGCGGGTGTGTTATATCCCCTCACCGGCACGCTGATGAGCCCCGTTGTCGCTGGCGCAGCGATGGCACTGTCTTCTATCACCGTTGTCAGTAATGCAAATCGGCTTCGTTGGTTTAAACCCAAAAAAGGAGCACACCATGTGGGTTAATCTTATTGGTTTAGGTTTCATTGCGATGATTGTTTGGTGGTTTTGGTTCTCTGGAAATAAAAATTAACCGTTGCTGAACATTCTGATCGGTAACACGACAAAACAAACGTTAGAAACACGATAAATATTAGAAACATTGAGGAAGTTACAATGAAAATGCTACCTAAGTTCGCTGCTTTGTCCATCGCACTTCTTTCGACAGGCACCCTCGCTGCAACGGGCGTGACTTACAAATCCCCATATTGCGGATGCTGTGAAGAGTGGGTTGAACACATGGAAGAGAATGGCTTTGATATGGTGGTTGAAGATCACGTCAACATGAACCCAATCAAACAAAAGTTTGGCGTTAAGCCACAGCTAGCTTCTTGTCACACCACCGTGATTGATGGGTATGTTTTCGAAGGTCATATTCCTGCCAGCGACGTGAAGAAATTCCTCGCTGAAAAACCTAAACTAGCTGGCCTTGCGGTTCCAGGAATGCCGATGGGCTCACCAGGTATGGAATATGGCGATCAGAAAGACGCTTATGACGTTGTGGGCTTTTCTCACGTTGGCATGACCATGATTTATAACAGCCACAACTAAAGCTGACTTTTAGAACAAGAGCCTCCATACTGAATAACCACAGGTATGGAGGCTTAATGAAACGTTTCTTCCCCGCGCTATTTGCATTTTTCTTCGCGCAAGCCGTTACGGCAGAGCCTTTGGTGTGGCAAGCACAAAAAGGCGAACTCACTTATACCTTAATGGGTTCTATCCATTTGGGAAAACCAGATTTTTACCCGCTTCCTGATGTGATTGAATCGCGCTTTCGACAGGCTGATGCACTGTTCGTCGAAGCTGATGTGATCAACGATACGCAAGTCTCATTCCCCCAAGGAAAACCCACCAGCGAACTCGTCGACTCGGCACAACGAGATGAACTCGCCACCATCGCAAAAGAGTTGGGCTATAAAGAATCCATGTTACTGAACATGCCACCTTGGCAAACGGCCATGGTATTGCAACTGGCACAAAGCCAAACGCTAGAACTTCAACAAGCACTGGGCATTGACCTGCACTTTCTTTCTCGAACAAACAGCCTAGACATTCCCGTAAAGACCTTTGAAACGGTTCAAGAACAGATTGATTTGCTGGCTGGTTCTGGCGACCACGGCCTCGCTCTCTTGGACGATACGCTCACACACTGGGCGCTTTCCAAAGAGTTTATGCCCTGCCTGATAGAAGCATGGCACGTCGGTGATAATGAGAAAATGACGACGATTGTCGATGAAATGGGTGACGCGAGCGATTTCGAGCGAAAACTACTGGTCGACCGAAACATCAATTGGATAAAAGTGCTGACAGATCCCGCACAGGTGCAGAAGGGCAATTACGTGGTGATTGTAGGTGCACTGCACTTACCGGGGGAGGAAGGCTTGCTCACATTGCTAAACAAGGAAGGCTTTACTGTTACACAATTAAATAAAGGCCAAAAAGCAGGGTGTGAACTTCCTGAATTCCCTTAGCCTTTTTAAAGGTCGGCCTTAGCTGCCGACCACCACTTTGGTCACAATCATTGAGACGAAGAAAAGCAAAATAAACCAAATAATGAATGACTTGCGCATACGACTACCCTGCTAATGCTAACTTAATTCTTTAATGGCGGGTATTTTACCGCAAAGCGATGGTTGTAGCATTTCGAGTTTCGAAAAATCCCATTCCCAATCAACGAAAAAATCCTCTACATTTCTGC
>NZ_JHZA01000025.1 GCF_000621165.1 Enterovibrio calviensis DSM 14347
GCTTGAGTCCCGGACGTGCGCGTCCCCGGCCGTTCCGCCATTTATTAAGAAGCCTCGCTAGCAATAGCGGGGCTTTTTATCGTCTGTAGGTTTTGGATATAACAGATCCGTCTATTCTTGTCTTGCTTCCATCACTTTCCGTAAGCCCAAGCATTCATGCTTGGGCTTTTTGACGTTTAGAGGTTTAGATATAAGCGGGGCATGGAGGTTTCTGCCTTTTTTGGTGAATCACAAACAAGGTAATCGCTAACGTTAACGTGACAAGTTCGGCGATCGGTAGGGCGGTAAGAAAGTGCGTTTGCTTAAAGTATATTGAGAAGATCAGAAGGAAGAGTACGGGAAGTAGTAGCCCTCTGCTGAGAGCGATGATTGTCGATTGCAGTGGCTTTTGTATCGCGGTGAAGTAGGCGGATATTAGAACATTGAGGCCACTGAACATCAGGCAAGGCCAGATAATCTTAAGATACAGCAATGCTCTTTGTTGCGAAGCGTTTTCTATATCAGAGAGGAACAACTGAGAGAGATGATGAGGGTATAGCGTGCAGACTATAACGAGTACGCTACTAATACTTAGAATCGTTATTGCCGCTAACAACATAAACTGTCTGATACGACGAATATGCCCAGCCCCAAGGTTTTGACTCACTAGAATATGGATAGCATCAACGATGCCATAGTACGCCATCATACTGATGAAAAGCACATAATTGGCAATGGAGAAGCCTGCAATAGCCGCGTCATCGCCTTCAATGAGCAAAAGCCAGTGAACTGTGAAGATCACGATACCTACGGATATTTCATTAATGAATTCAGAGAAACCGTTGATGAGCGCACGTGCTGATTCTTTTAGTTTTAGTCCCTTTAACGTTAACGTAAGCGTTCTGCGCTTTCGTTTAAAAAAACAAAGCAATATAGCGAGTTGAATACACTGCGCAAAGGTGGTTGCCCAAGCAGCCCACTCGATGCCTAGCTGTAAATAGCCAAGAAACAGCACGTCTAGCGCAATGTTTGTCAGTGAGCCAATAATCAGAGCTGTTGTTGCTAATACGGGAAAACCATCAGCACGTACAAAGTAGTACAACACCATGGTGCTCAACTGGATGATTAGGCAATAAGACATAATCCCAAAGTAGCTATCCATAGCTGGGTGTATAGAGAGGGGGGCATTGAGCGCTTCAAACAGATACTCACTGTTTGGTGTCACTAACAGCGCCATTGAAACTGTAAATAGCCCTGCGCAGAGTAGAGATTGGGAGAAGATGGCATCAGCTTTTTTCTGCTTCTTTTCACCTATATACCTTCCCGCTAATACCGTACCTCCTATCGCAATCATCAGGCAGACTGAAAACATAAACGTAAAGTAAGGAATAAGCAGGTTAATAGAAGCAAGTGCCCCTGCGCCTAGATAGCGTCCAACAAATATCCCATCAACAATACTGGCACTGGATATCGCCAGTAGTCCAACAAGTGAAGGCAGTGCGAAATAGAAGAACGTTGGAACGACCGGAGCATCAGTAATACGGTTTTGAGTAGTCATTGAAAGTCATGCGTTACGATAAAACGCATATCTTGTGCGAGTGAAAGGAACTTCGCTATGTGGAAAATGCGAATGTGAGATCTTTCTGGAGGGGCGTTGTAACAAAAGTAACAGTTAGTGAAATGAGAATCAATATCAATTAGAGTTCTCAGCCTTGTCGAATGTAGCGCTTCAAACAGTGTTACTTGCTTTGAAGGTGAGGTCATTTTGAGCCAAAACGCAAAAGTCATCGCAGAGATTGCTTCATTTCAAGCATTCTTCAACTGCTATCTAAAAGAGATAGATGAAGGGCACTGGTATACCGCGAAGCAATGGAAAGATGCGGGGAATACCATCTTATTAGAAGACGGTACCTGGGTGGTCGAAACGCCCCTATCCACCCATAGTTCTAAACTTGCTATTACTGTCAGCTATCGCACTTTGGTTGGTTGCCACCAATTTTCTCGCGCTTATCTATTTCATTCTTCATATCGCAACTGGCAGGAAGTGCCTTTCTCTAGTGCCTTGCGACTCCTTATCGAAACTATTTTCTCATCCAATGTCTTTTCGACATTTAGCGTTCAGCGTGAAACGAACAAACATGAACTGCTCTCCAGAGTGGCTGAAAGCTGCTCATTGATGGAGGCCTATATTGCACAGAGATTGGGCGATCCTAGGTTAACGAGCACGGATTTTATCGATGCGGAACAGTCTCTATTATTTGGGCACTGGCAGCATCCAACACCTAAGAGTCGTCAAGGGATGCTTGATTATCATCATGCTTATTATGCCCCTGAAACGAAAGGGCGTTTCTCGTTGCACTACTTCAGTGTCTCTCGCCGTCTTATCTGTCAGCGCTCGGCATTGAATATTTCAGCTGAGGAAATCATCGCATCGTCACTGCCCATTTCATCAACGATAAATGATGATCACCTCGTGATGCCAATGCACCCCCTGCAAGCTCAATGGCTTATTCATCAACCGAGTGTTCGCCAACTTATTGCTGATGGTTTAGTCGTGGATCTTGGCATGCAGGGCGCTGAGTTCACAGCAACATCGTCTGTTCGCTCACTCTACAGTTTTCAGCTCTCATGGATGTATAAATTCTCGTTACCCGTCAAAATCACAAATTCATTACGGGTGAACAAAAGACATGAGTTGGATGCAGGCGTCGTGATGGCGACGCTATATCGAAAAACAGGCTTCAGCGAGGCTTATCCTCAATTCAAGATCATCACAGATCCAGCATATATAACGGTTGTCTTGCCGGACCAAAGAGAAACGGGCTTTGAAGTCATCATTAGAGAAAATCCATTCTCAGAAGGAAAGGATAGCAATGTTGTCACCATAGCAGCGCTAACCCAAGAAGCGCTTCCTGATGAAACATCGATGCTTTCGCGATTTGTAGAAGCGATTGCAGTAAGGGAAACATCCTCGCTATCTCAAGCATCCATAAAATGGTTTGCCAAGTATTGGGAATGCAGTATTGAACCCATGTTAAAACTCTATGATGAGCATGGCATCGCCTTGGAAGCTCATCAGCAAAATAGCGTTATTAAGCTGGAGAGTGGTTATCCGTCGGTCTATTACTTCAGAGACAACCAAGGTTTCTATCTGTCTAACGCTTACAGAGATCACCTTGCAGTCATGGATCCTGAGTCTGTTACTGTTGATGCCCTGTATTTTAACGATGACGTTATTTGTCACCGGTTTGCTTATTACCTTCTGATTAATAATTTGTTCTCCATCATTGGTCGTTTAGGCGCTGATGGCTTAGTCGAAGAAAGGATGTTGGTCAGCTTTGTTCAGCAGCGCCTTTTGGCGTTGCGTCGCGTATTCACGGGGGCTGGCACCCTATTTGTCGACCAACTGCTTTCTCAATCCAGTATTCCAGCTAAAGGCAATTTGCTCACTCGCGTTCATGATGTTGATGAACTCACCGTCGAAAACGAGCAAGCAATTTACTGCCAAATTCCGAACCCGCTAGTCATGACCTGTTTAGAAGAAGCAACGGAGGTTCGCTATGCCTCTGCCTAAATGCGAACGACTGCCACCTGAAGTAAGGGTGATTAAGCAATTACTTGAAGCTTTACTGTTTGAAAAACTTGTTGAAGTGTCTGTTTCATCTTGTACTGATGATTTGGCATGGCTTATGGGAAACCGTGAGTATTGCGTGAAGGGAAAAATTGGTGCATTTGGTCGGTATCGATTAACCATTAATAGCCTGAAAATCAATGAACGACCGATCGATGTTAGTTGCGAGTGGCTATCGATTATTGATGACCTTCCGACAACGCAAGACATCAAAAAGGCACTCATTGATGAATTTATTCAAACGGCGCAACTAAGTCGTTGGAACTCGCAGTACTTACCCAAACGACTATCTCGACGTTCATCAAGTTACTCAGAATTAGAGCATCAATTAGATGAAGGCCATCCGTATCACCCTTCTTTTAAAGCACGAACGGGCTTTGATGATGCAGCTCATCGAGCCTTTGGGCCTGAAGCGGGCAACACCTTTAATTTATGTTGGCTGGCGGTTCGCCTTCCTCACCTAAAGCAAATGTTGCCAACGAAGCACACTGACTTTTGGTTGAATGAACTTGGGCCTAGTCAATGGAATCGGCTTTCTGGAGCGCTACGTGCTCACGATGAAACCTGGGACGAGTATGGCTTGCTGCCCATTCATCCTTGGCAATGGCAACAATTAAAAGACAAATGGCTAGCCAACCATCTTGAGAATAGAAACATCATCTTTTTAGGCATTGGAGCAGATAGATACGCAGCAACGCAATCAGTTAGAACGCTGCTTAATAAATATGTGCCACTGCACCCAAACGTAAAATTGCCTTTGAATATGGTGAACACCTCCTCTCATCGAAATTTAGCGGCGCACTCGGTTTGTCTTGCCCCACTGGTCTCTCAATGGCTTCAAAATATCATCAGTAGCGATACCGAGTTGAAAGGGCTGAGTATTTTGAATGAATACGCGGGTGCTAGGTTCTCGGATGATTCGCTGGATCTAGATCTATCGCCTGAATGTGGTCAGTTGGCAGTTATCTATAGAGAAAGTGTCGAAGGGCACTTGAAGGGAGGGGAGGAGGCTGTTCCGTTCAATGCCATCATGATGGTTGAAAATGACGGCCTGCCGTTCATTGCGGATTGGGTTGAACGTTACGGACTTGATGTATGGCTCGAACAGCTTATCGAGGTGGCGGTAACACCCATTTGGCACCTTCTGGTTAAGCACGGGATAGGTATAGAACCTCATGGTCAGAATATGGTGCTTGTACATCGTGATGGATGGCCTGAACGAATTATTGTTCGCGATTTTCATGAAAGCGTCGAATACCACGAGTCGTTTATTCGTGATGTCGACGCAGTGCCAAACTTTGCTGAGATTGAGCCTTCGCTAATCCAAGCCCCGCTTGACGATTATTACGCCATGAGTTCGGTTGAACTGTTGCGAGAACTCGTCATGGATACCTTGTTCATCTACAACCTTGCTGAAGTCTCTCACCTTATCAGCACCTTCTATCCTTTGCCCGAGAGCGAATTTTGGCGACGTGTTTCCCATAAGCTCGACAATTACGAAAAGCATCACCCTGAACTTGCCGAACGCTTTTCATTGTTGGGATGTCGCGCCCCTGAAATTCTTACCGAGTCTCTTATAACAAGAAAGCTCACGGCCAGTAGCGCCGAGTGCCACCACCGTATTCCAAACCCACTGTCTAAATCGCATTTTGAATAATAGGGACGTTATGATTTTCGTTAACGATAAATTCTATGGTCATGAATATTTTTATGACGCTTACGAGGCATTTAAAGCCGATCCCATTCTTGGTGACTGTGTCGGCAAACGCTTTGCAGTATGCAGCGATGATCCTGCATATGTGCTGTCTGTTTGCCTGTATTTACGTCAACACGGTGGCTCTTTCTACCCGATTTTTTCACCAACACCTCGCCTCGCAGCAAAGCGCCTTGCGAACCGCGCGGAATGCCATTTCTTATTGTTTGATAAGAATCAACCAGCGATGACCTTGCAAAATAGCAAGGTGGATGAAGAAGCGGTGCTTGTTCAAACCAGCTCTGGAACGACGGGTGAGCCAAAGGTGATTACCCGTACTTGGCAATCCATTGCTGAAGAGGTGGAAAATTACGTGGATTTCTTCTCTCTCCCACAAACCATGACACCGCTTATTGCATGTCCCATAACGCATTCCTATGGGTTGATTGCAGGGGTTCTCGTGGCGTTAAAACGAGGATTAACGCCTGTCATTATTAATAACATCAACCCGAAATACTTATTGAAAACCTTATTGAATACTCCAAATCACTTGTTGTATTCATCTCCAGCCTTGATTAATTCAGTTGTTCAGCTCTACCCAAGAGATCAGATGTTACATGCAGTTATGACGTCAGGCACGGTACTTCCGGAGGCTTGGTTTGATGCACTGAGAAAGAAAACGAAGCACGTCTTTCAGCAGTATGGATGCTCAGAAGCTGGATGTATCTCCATTAATCCTTACACGCTGACAGCAAATCAAATAGGGCTACCGCTGCCGCATCTCAGTGTGAAAGCTGGCACCAGCGCTTCATCTCCTGAGGAAATAGTGATCATCAACGGCAACCGCACGATTAACACCCAAGATCTGGGGTACCTCGACGATAAAGGCGAGCTCTATTTCATTTCCCGTTGCGACGACATGATTAACGTATCCGGGCTGAATGTGTATCCACAAGATATTGAAAATGTGGTGCTTGAAATGCCTGAGGTGTCGGAAGCTATTGTGTTTAAACGCCCAGACCCGTTTTCAGGAGATCGTGTTTGCCTGCAGTTTATTGCTTCTGGTCAATTGGAACCGAGTCTAATCCGTCATTGGTGTGGCACGAGGTTAGCTGCATATCAATTGCCTGTGGATATCGAACAATGCGAAGAAATTGAAAAGATGGCAAACGGGAAGATTAATCGAAAAGCACTTTCACAAAGCAAGATTTCAATTCCGGCGATAGGGTAGGGGGACACCATGCAGCGCAAAGACATTATCGAATCAATCCGACAAGTGCTGGCGGAAAACATGCAAAGCCGACATATGGGCAGCTTTAGTGAATCGGCAAAGTTAAATGAGGATCTGTACTTAGATTCGGTGCTAATTCTTCAGCTTATTCTCCATTTGGAACTCGATTTAGGCTTAAGCGTGCCAGATGAAAATATCACTGCCTCAGACTATTCAACTGTCTCAAGCTTGGCTGACTTCTTGTGTCGAATGAATAGCAAAACAGAGGAGGTAGACGAGACTGTCACTGAAGAGTTTGAAGACGTAAAAGTGCATTGCTTCGTAAGCTGTGTATGCGAGTCTTTAAAGCGTAAAGGAATTGATCACCGTCCGTTTTACTTTGGCGTGTGGGATGCCACCTTCACCATCAGTGAAAACTTCCAGCTTCAATACCACTCAGACGGTATTAATCATGATCAGTTTCTTTTGTGGTATGAGCGTCTCTTCGGTGTTCGTCTAGATTCTTGGTACAAAGAACAAGCGTCGAAACAAGAAAATATTCAAGAAATGAATAGGTTGCTGTCTGATAAGTCAAAAACAACGAATCTGATGGTGATGTTGGATATGTACCAACTGCCCGAACGAGAAAATAAATTTAGCCAGAATCCCTTCCCTCATTACGTCATGTTAGAGAACACTGATGACCCTAACAAACTTATGATGCTGGATCCTGATTTTCGCTGGGAGGGCGAAATCGATCGCCAACGAGTCTTGAATGCCATTGCGCAGCCGAGTGTGGCGGGTGGTTATGTGTTTGATGATCAGAATTTAATGCATGCGAAGCCCGAAGATGTGAAAGCCTACTTTGACGCCTGCTTCATTTCTTCATCGAACCCACTTACTGATGCTATTCGCACCATACTCAATGCGCATCTATCCGGTGCTCAAGACATTTCCTTGTCCGACTTGAGCCTCGCGTTACGCGAGACCCGTGTTATCGCCGTGCGCAAATACGCCTATGAACATGGCTTTGCATTTTTTTGGCGAGCACTCGGCTTACCCGAAGATGATTTTGAACGATGGTGCGATGTCATTGAAGAGTTGATTCAGACCTATTCATCGATTCAGTATCAAATTATGAAGCTTGCTCAGACAAAAGAACTTTCCCTTCAAGTCGCCATTTATGCATTGCTAAACAAGCAAAACAAAAATGAAATGCGCATTAAAAAGCGTCTTCATGAAGTGTATCTAGACTGGTGTGAGCTGAATGACTTACCCATTGAAACCTGTGCAGAGGCTGTGTGATATGCAGCTATCAATTTGTACGATTTCGTTCCGACATCATCTGGTCTCTTTAGAGAGCATTGCAGAATGGGTGAGGAGTAATGACTTTCAAGGTATTGAACTTTGGGGGGCTCATGCGCTTGGCTTAGAGCATCAGCCTCAATATGACGCTAAATGGCTCAACGAGATGGGGCTTTCTATCTCTATGTTGAGTGACTACTTACCCATTGTTGGTGATGAACGTGAAGCGGAGAAAAAATGTCAGCATATCTGCCGTCTCGCTAACTACTGGGATACATCAAAAGTGCGAACCTTTGCGGGGCATCAAGCGAGTCATAGCGTTGATGCTACGCAGCGAAAGTCGATGGCACGCCGTCTGCATCAGATCTGTTGTTATGCCTCCGATTTAGGGATAGATGTACTTGTAGAGACCCATCCTGGGACACTTGCCGATACGCCAAATTCAATTCTTCAGCTGTTGGATGAGGTCAATCATCCAGCATTGAAACTGAACTTTGACACCTTACATGTTTGGGAGGCAGGTGAAGACCCAGTCGCTTTTCATCAGAAAGTGTCACATTGCATCGGGCATTATCATTTGAAAAATGTGCGTTCGAGAGAGCTGTTAGATGTGTTCTCGCCGGACAATGTTTATTCCCCAGCAGGGAGCCGATATGGCATGGTTCCGCTCTTGGAAGGTGCAATGGACTACCATCGTTTCTTACCAGAGGTGTTGAGAAATGATAATTCAACGGCCTCGTTGGAATGGTTCGGGAACGACGTGAAGAAAACATTACTGGGTGATAAAGCGGCACTTGAATCCGTTCAGCAAAACCTTCGCATGTATTCATGAGGGTAATAATTTCCCCGCCCAACTTATTAGACCCTAATAGTGTGACATTGATCTGATATGTGGTGTGATTAGCTTTTATAAAACGAAATGATATTGATAATCGATCTCATTTATTTGCTATGAAACCACATAGGTGGCGAAATGAATGCACAAGTCGCACAGCACGGAAACACTTTGCTTGTTGTTGAACCCGATAAAAAATACGGAAAAGCGCTTGTTGACGAACTTCAACGCAAAGGTTTCTTGGCACGATGGTGTCTGTCTTCTGGCGAAGCGCTAGCGCTTGAAGAGCAACTTGCGACTGAACTTTTGATGCTATCAAGCTCACTTCCTGAAATGAAAGGCCATTGCTTACTCAAAAATCTGCGCCAAAAGACATCTATTCCGATCGTATTGCTGGCTGAAGAATATTGCCAGCGCACCTGTATCAACAGTTTTATTTATGGCGCAGACGATTACATCACGCGCCAACAACCTTTCAGTGAGATTGTGTGCCGAACGGCCGCAATACTTAGGCGCACGGCGCAACAACCCGCCTCTTTTCATCATTCGCTGATGACTGTTGATCAACTTGTCATGGATAAAAAGCAGCAAGTGGTGACCTATGACGGGCAAAATATCTCTGTTACCCCAATCCAATTTAAGTTGCTTTGGACGTTGGTCGTTCAGCAGCATCAAATCCTGAGTAAAGACTATTTGTATCAACGGGTTCTCTCACGAGAGTTTCAGAAATACGATAGGAGCTTAGATATGCATTTGAGTCGAGTCCGCAAGAAGCTTGTGGCGGCTGGAATGAATGCTGAACGTCTACAAACTGCTCATGGGATTGGGTACTGTTTTTCTTAATCACAGGCTACTGGTGTCAGATACACATCTAAATGATTTAAAAATCAATATCTTAATAGGTTTGTAACAGTTGTAAAATGCGTTTACAGTACACCACGTCTATTTGATAATAATGAAAATCATTATCGTTATCATATGGAAGTAGAAAGATGTTCCAAGGAAGTCGCTTCAAAATATCCCCGCTCAGTGTTGCTGTATGTACCGCGCTTTTCAGCCATATCGCTATCGCAAATACCGACGAGACAGTGGTTGTTACAGGTAACCCGCTTCAAGCAGCAGATGTCTCCATTGATGCTAGCCAGCTTGAGAAGAGCCAAGCTAGCGATCTGAACGATATTTTCCGCACCAGCTCG
Source organism: Enterovibrio calviensis DSM 14347 (assembly GCF_000621165.1). Lineage (GTDB taxonomy): Bacteria > Pseudomonadota > Gammaproteobacteria > Enterobacterales > Vibrionaceae > Enterovibrio > Enterovibrio calviensis. Next base: position 9,850 of record NZ_JHZA01000025.1, read on the forward strand.
GAAGTGTCGGTTGGTGGCGGTACGGACTATTCACAAAAAGTCTATGTGCGTGGCCTCGAAGACACCATGCTGAATGTCACCATTGATGGTGCGGTTCAAGCTGGGTCGCTTTTCCACCATCAGGGCAGTTTGTTTATTGAGCCTGAGCTACTTGAACAAGTTGAAGTGTCTGCAGGTGCAGGACGTGCGACTGATGGCGCAGGTGCCTTAGGCGGTGCCATCAAAATGAAAACCAAAGATCCTCGTGCTCTGCTTGAAGCGGGTGAGCAATTTGGTGGTCGTGTTAAAACCACATACTCAGACAATACGGATGGATTTAAAACGTCAGCGACTGGTTATGGCGCACTGAGTGATAAAGTCACCGTTTTGGCATCTTTGGGCTACACCGACCAAGACGATTATGAAGACGGAAACGGTGATACGGCGGAATACACTGGATTTCGTAACAAATTTGGCTTTGCGAAAATCGTCGGTGAACTGACAGATTCACAAACACTCACAGTGAGCTACGAGCGTAAAGAAGACGATGCAACCCGTTATGCGCGTCCTCATATGGGTGACTTCAGTCGAAATTACCCATTGCTGCAGAGCACTTACCGCGATACTGCAACGCTAAATTATCTTGTAGATTCAGACAGCACTTGGCTGAACCTAGATACCACATTCTATTACACCGATTTGAACCTTGAACGTTTCAACGACCCTAGATTCGGCACTTACATCGGTAATACCGAGTCAATCGGTGGTGATATTCGCAACACACCTGATTTCGAACAGTTCACGCTAATTTATGGCACCGACTTCCGCAGCGATGAATCCACATTTAGCGGCAGTAACCAAACATTCGTTGATAAAGGCGATCAATTTGGTGTTTACCTTCAAGGTGATTACAACGCGACAGAGTCTTTGATGCTCAGTGCTGGTGCGCGTTATGACCACTATGCGTTAGATGAAGATCTACGTGATGGTGACTCTCGCTCGACAGGTACTGACATTTCTGACAGCGGCTTTAGCCCGAATGCAGTGGCTACCTATTTCATCACTGAAGATGTGAACGTCATTCTTGGTTATGCAGAGGCGTTCCGTGGTCCTCAGGTTGGCGAGTTGTGGCTGTTGGATTATGCCTATAGCTCTAATGACCGTAAGGGCGAGACAGCCAAAAATACGGAGCTGACTGTTAACTGGCGCTTTGACAACGGCTATCTGTCTGCACAAGTGTTTGATAGTAAAATTGAAGATGTGGTTGACCGTGATAGCAGTGTTTTCGAAAACGTTGGTACGTTAGATAACCAAGGTTATACGGTTTCTGCGGGTTACCAATTAGAGAGTATTGCCGCGACAATTAGCTACACCAAAGCAGAACCAGAGCTAAATGGTGTCCCTTTGAGTGATAGTGACATGAACATCGGCACGTCGATTGGTGACACATTAGTGACCAGTGTGAATTACTTCGCGATGGAAGATCTTGAATTTGGCTGGACCGGACGCTTTGTTAGCCGTTTGACGGATGTGCCTGAAGGTTCAGAGGAGAAGCCAGGCTATGGCGTTCATGATTTGTATGCACAGTGGATGCCAGTGAACGGCGAAGATCTTACTCTAACGGCGTCAATCAAGAACGTGTTCGACAAAGCTTATCGTGACCAAGCGAGCTTGAGTGAAGATTACAATGGTACGTTTGAACCGGGACGCAATATCAAACTCGGTGTGAACTGGGGCTTCTAATTGGCCATGAAAGAGGAGTGTGAGCGTCTCTTTTATTGCGCCTGAGACAGGCCATTGTTTTTACCAAAAGGAGAAGCTGAGCTTCTCCTTTTTTGATTCTGCTTACAATTCTCTCCATTGCTTGGCGCGTTAAGTTACTCATCACCCCTCGCAGTCAGTCTAGGCTGCTAAGATCGTAGAGACACTCTTTGCTGTGGGGCTGAAATGACCAAAACCATATTCATGCTTTTTCTATTGGCTTTGTTTTTATGGGGATTAGAAATGGCATTTGCCAATGAATGGGAACGTGTTGATGCCCCCGCTCAAGGCAAAGATCAATCCATCGGCAGTTATGCCAATGGGTGTCTTCAAGGCGGAGAAGCCATGCCGCTGGTGGGGGATGGCTACCAAGTTATTCGACCATCAAGAAACCGCTACTATGGTCATCCAGATATGATTGCATATCTCACGAAGCTCGCGGCGAGAACCAAAGGTTTTGGTCTTGATGATTTGTTGATTGCAGATATTTCGATGCCTCGTGGAGGGAACTTTACGAGCGGGCATTCCAGTCACCAAACGGGGCTTGATGCGGATATCTGGTTGAGCTTTGCGCCGGAAAGACTCAAACAGAGCACCATCGAAAAACCGACCGCGATCAGCATGGTGGATCTCAAATCCTATTCGTTGCGTCGAGACAATTGGCTTGAGGATCATGCTGTTCTTTTCCAAGTGGCAGCGTCAGAGCCTGAAGTCGCTCGTATCTTTGTTCATCCTGTGATCAAGGAGACCCTGTGTGACATGAACTGGGAGGATCGGTCTTGGCTACAAAAAGTGAGGCCGTGGTGGGGGCACCATTATCACATGCATGTGCGATTACGCTGTCCTGACGGAAATGCCTCCTGTGTTGACCAAGCAACGCCGCCGAAAGGGGATGGTTGTGGCAGTGAACTGATCAGTTGGCGACCGAAGCCGAAAGATGAGCAGGAAAAAGTCGTCACGACAAAAAAGAAAAAGCGAGTGAAAGTGAAACCTCAGCATTGCTTGATGGTGCTTAGTCAGTGAAGAGTTGGGTATTCATTTATCGCAGCCAATAAAAAAGCGCCTTTCGGCGCTTTTCTTATGCTAGACCCTGAAGGGTAACGAACTTCTCTAATAGTTCATCGTTCGTTTCACGATGATCTGGATCGATAATGATGCAGTTCGTGATCGGGCAAACCGACTGACAGGTTGGCTTTTCATAGTGACCCACGCATTCCGTGCATTTGTCTGGATCGATCTCGTAGATCTCAGCGCCGAACGTGATGGCATCGTTCGGACACTCAGGATCGCACATGTCGCAGTTAATGCACTTCTCGGTGATCAATAGCGCCATTGATTACGCACTCACTGTCTGAATGGTATTTGGGTTGCGGGTGTTCGCACCGTCGACCAAGTTACGCATAAGCAGACCGAAATCTAGGTTCATGTCTTCTGGCATTGGGATAAAGACAAAGTGACCATTGCCTTTCGCATCGTCGATCACTTCACTCTTACGGTTTTCCATTGTTTCTAGCGTGAAGACTACATTGCCGTTTGGCGTCATCACTTCCAGTGAATCACCCACAACAAATTTGTTTTTCACTTCAACTTCCGCCAAATCACCACGACGTTTACCTGTGAACTCACCGACAAACTGCTGGGCATCTGAAACAGAGTAACCGTAGTCGTAGTTTTGGTATTCACTGTGGTTGTGACGACGAAGGAATCCTTCGGTGTAACCGCGGTGCGCTAGGCTTTCTAGCGTACCCATCAAGGTTTCATCGAACGGCTTACCCGCTACCGCGTCATCAATCGCTTTACGATAGACTTGCGCAGTACGTGCACAGTAGTAGAAAGACTTAGTACGGCCTTCGATTTTCAGCGAGTGAACACCCATCTTGGTCAAACGTTCAACGTGCTGGATAGCGCGAAGATCTTTTGAGTTCATGATGTAAGTGCCGTGCTCGTCTTCAAATGCCGCCATTTTTTCTTCTGGGCGGTGCGCTTCGCTCAATAGCACCACTTCGTCAGTTGGCTTGCCGAGACCCAGTGTATTGTCTGGGCGCTCTTCGACGTCTTGAACTTGAACAGCGTCTTGAATCTCAACGATTTGACCGGTTTCGTCTTCTTGGGCTTTCTCTGCTTTGTATTCCCAACGGCATGCATTGGTGCAAGTGCCTTGGTTAGGGTCACGTTTGTTGATGTAACCAGAAAGCAGGCAGCGGCCAGAGTAAGCCATGCAAAGTGCACCATGAACGAAGATTTCAATCTCCATTTCAGGCACTTCTTTACGCACTTCTTCGATTTCTTCTAAAGACAGTTCACGTGAAAGGATCACGCGCTCAATGCCTTGGGTTTGCCAGAACTTCACCGTGGCCCAGTTAACCGCATTCGCTTGAACTGACAAGTGAATCGACATGTCAGGGAATGCTTCGCGTACCATCATGATCAGGCCTGGGTCAGACATGATTAGGGCATCAGGGCCCATATCAACAACAGGCTTCAGATCGCGAATGAAGGTTTTTAGCTTCGAGTTGTGCGGCTGAATATTACACACCACGTAGAACTTTTTACCCAGAGCATGGGCTTCATCGATACCGATTTGAAGGTTCTCATGGTTGAATTCGTTGTTACGCACACGAAGGCTGTAACGCGGTTGGCCTGCGTAAACGGCATCAGCGCCGTAAGCAAAGGCATAACGCATGTTTTTTAGGCTGCCAGCAGGCGATAGAAGTTCTGGTACAAACATATTCTTAGCTTCTGTTGTCTGAGTGTAAGTCAGGCCACATCGGACTTGATGTGGAATAGCGGGCGATTTTACTGTGATCTTGTTAACATAGCCAGTTCCATTCTGGAAACCAATCGAAGAAAATGGTGTCTTTCTTATGGCCTGCTGATTTACGCATTTGCAGTGCATAAATTGACATAGTGATGTAACGAATTGTACGGTGCTTGATTATACTGAGGCCTGTAGCTTTCATTGATTGAGCAACATTGAGAAGTGGATTGATGTACGAAAAGAAAACCAAGACGTTTAGTAAGCTGTCTAAAACGATGCTTGGCTTGATGGGGCTGTCCCTCATCACAATGGCAGTTTCCGTATCGGTGAACATGAAAAATGACCCGATCAGAATTATCCCATTGAATCTTACCGACTCCGTGATGCCAACTCAGCCAGCGGTCGAGCTAGAGGCTGAAAGCGCGATTGATCTCCCTGCCTATGAATACACCATTCAATCTGGAGATAGCCTCAGCGAAATCTTCATGAAGCTGGGCATTCCTTATAGTGATTTGCTTCAGTTGATGGAAGCTGACCTCAATCACCTGCGTATTGATACCTTGCAACCCGGCGACATTCTTCGCTTTTGGATTGATGGGGCGGCAAAGCACCTTGAGAAGCTCGAGCTAGAATTTAATATCGCCGAAAAAGTGCAGTATCAGCGCTTGGGTGATGAAGGCTACGAGCTGGTTGAAGTCAATATTCCTGGCAACTGGATTCAAACCGTTACAACGGGAGATATCAAAGGAAGCTTTTCTGTATCTGCACGTCGAGCAGGGCTTAGCTACAACGACGTAGCGGCGATAACGACCTTGCTTAAAGATAAGATTAACTTCTCTCGCGATCTACGAGCGGGTGACAAGTTTGAAGTGGTACGTGCTGAGCAGTTTGTTGAAGGCCAGCCAAGTGGCAATCGAGAAATCCAAGCCATTCGTATTGAACGACGCGGCGCGCCTATTACGGCTTACTTGCATGATGATGGCAATTATTACGATAGAAGCGGCGAAAGCCTGCAGCGCGCTTTCCAGCGATATCCTACGGCGAGTAAAAAGCGTATCAGCTCAGGCTTTAATCCGAAGCGTAAACACCCAGTGACGGGTCGAGTGTCACCACATAATGGCACTGACTTTGCGGTTCCGACAGGTACACCTGTGGTTTCGACCGGTGACGGTGTTATCGTCATGGTGCGCAATCACCCGTATGCAGGTAAGTACATCGTTGTGGATCATGGCAACCAATTCCGCACTCGCTACTTACACAACAGCAAAATTTTGGTGCGAAAAGGTCAGCGAGTGACCCGCGGTCAGCGCATTGCTTTATCAGGGCGTAGTGGTCGAGTCACTGGGCCGCATATTCACTATGAGCTGTTGATACGTGGTCGAGCGGTTAACCCCATGACGGCCAAAATCCCAATGGCGACGTCAGTGTCTCGCCAAGAGATGACTGACTTTAAAAAATCCGTCGCGGCATTCGACAAGATGATGCTGGCGCAGCAATTCAAATAATTCGCAGCAGGCTTTGTCGTTTGTCGTCATAGCTTTTGATGGCAAGTGAACGGCGAAGCAGAAATAAAAAGGGGCATCATAGTGATGCCCCTTTCTGATCGTGTTTGATCGTGTTCTTGTTCCAGTCTGCTGTGTTAGTCAGTGGATTTTTCTATGCCATCCAGCTCTTCATAGAGGTTTGGCAAGAAAGCGCCGAGTTCACCACACATCAGAGACAGATCCGCATCAAGGCGCTGAGCCATGTCTTCACGGTCGATGTCTGCGTTTTGGTCGCGCAGCTCTTCAGAGAACTTAATGCGTTTGATAGACATATCATCGCAAAGCATCAGATCGATGCGGTCTTGCCAATTTAGTGCAAGCTTGGTCACCAATTTTTCCGCTTCGATGTGCGCGAGGATTTCGTCACTCGACAGATCTTGTTGCTTACAGCGGATCACGCCACCTTGCTCCAAAATCGCTTTCAGCTCCGCTTCATCACCAATGGTGAAACCTTTCGGCGCAGCATTAGAGCGAACCCATTCGGTCATCGCGAGCTCGACGGGTTTGTTGGTTTCAACAGGAACCACTGGCAGGCTACCCAATGATTTACGCAGCAACGCCAGAATATCTTCCGCTTTTTTAGCGCTACCTGCATCGACAATCACAAAGCCAAGTTTTGGCATGATCAACGCGTAAGTTTGGCTCAAGCGGCTAAAGGCACGCGGCAGCAAATCCATCACGATGTCATCTTTGATGCTGTCTTTTTCTTTCTTCTTCAGCGGGCGACCTTGCTCTGTTTCCATTGCATCAACACGCGCATTTAGCGAGTCTTTGATGACAGAAGCAGGAAGCATTTTTTCTTCTTTACGCGCACAGATCAGCAGGTTGCCATCGCTAACGTGAGTCATCATGTCGCCATGTTTACCTAACGCAGTGGTCCAGCCAAATTTTTGCATGTCTTGGCTGCCGCAAGGCGTGAAGCGAAACTCAGCCAATTGCTTCTCAATGTGGTCTGGGTCGAGGTCGATGTCTCGAGTAAGGCGGTAGGCAAAAATATTTTTGAACCAAATCATGACGAGGCTTTATCCATCCGGTAATGACAAAGGCCACATGGTATTGCATTCATAGCAGAATGTCGCTCCAAATGGAGTACAATTTGGCGCAGATCTAAAACAGCGAGCACACAAACGGCAATGAAAATACTTCACACTTCTGACTGGCATTTAGGGCAAAACTTCTTCACGAAAAGTCGTCGAAGCGAGCACCAAGCCTTCCTCGATTGGTTACTTGACCAGATCGATGAGCACCAAATCGATGCGGTTATTGTCGCGGGAGATGTGTTTGATACCGGCGCACCACCAAGTTATGCCCGAGAGCTATATAACCAATTTGTGGTATCGATTAGCCAGCGTCATTGCTCACTGATTGTATTAGGCGGAAACCATGATTCGGTCTCCACGCTAAAAGAATCCAAATCGTTACTGGCCTGCCTTCATACACAAGTGGTTGCTAACACCAGCGACGACCTTCAAGACCAATTACTGGCGCTGAAAAACAAAGCAGGCGATGTTGGTGCGATTGTCTGTGCCGTGCCGTTTGTGCGCCCTCGTGATGTTATGACCAGCCGCGCTGGCGAGTCGGGCACTGACAAACGCCAAGCGTTGGGTGATGCCATCAAAGCGCATTATCACGCCTTGTATCAAGCCGCGGTTGAGCTGCGCAGCGAGCACCAATGGCAAGTGCCCATTATTACCACTGGGCATTTAACGGCATTGGGCGTGAGCCCGTCTAAATCGGTGCGTGACATTTATATCGGATCGCTCGATGGCTTTGCCGCAGATGGATTCCCTCCAGCGGATTACATAGCCTTAGGGCACATCCATCGTCCTCAAATTGTCGCCAAGTCAGAGCATATTCGTTACAGCGGATCGCCAATCCCTCTTAGCTTTGATGAACTCAAATTTAGCAAGCAAGTCGTGCTGGTGGAATTCGATGGTGAACAGCGTATTGGCATCGAGCCCATCAGCGTTCCGAGCTTTCAGCCTATGGCTGTCCTAAAAGGGTCACTGGAAGAGATAGAAGTACAGCTTTCTGAGTTAAAAGATCATGATGATCCAAAACCTATCTGGCTGCACATTGAAGTCGCGGTTCAAGACTATCTGTCCGACTTGCAGCAGCGCATTCAGCTTCTTACCGAAGACCTCAATGTGGAAGTGCTTCAGTTACAACGTGCTCGCACACAAAAATCGCAAGCGCTGACCCAAGAGGCAAAAGAAACCTTGGCTGAATTAACCCCGCAAGATGTTTTCCAAAAACGCCTCGACCTCGAAGTGTTTGACGGAGAGGCAGAAGAAGCGCGCAAAGCACGCATTCAAACTCAGTTCGCGCAAATCGTCGCGGAAATTGAGCATGTGGAAGCCGGCGAATGAAAATCCTCAGCTTACGTTTCAAAAACCTGAATTCGCTGAAAGGTGAGTGGAAGATTGATTTCACCCAAACGCCCTTTGTAGACAATGGCCTGTTTGCCATTACGGGCGCGACGGGAGCGGGTAAAACCACCTTGTTGGATGCTATCTGCTTGGCGCTTTATCACCAAACACCGCGATTGGGGCTGATCTCGACATCAAGCAACGAAATCATGACTCGGGGTACGGCGGAATGTGCCGCGGAAGTGGAATTTGAAGTGAAGGGGCACCCGTATCGCGCGTTTTGGAGCATGCGACGCTCACGCGGCAAGGTTGATGGAAACTTGCAGCAAGCAGACGTTGAGCTGGTCGATGCGAAAACCGACAAGGTGCTGGCAACACAAGTGAAGCAGAAAAATGAGCTGGTGGAAGACATCACCGGGCTCGATTTCTCGCGATTCACCAAATCCATGATGCTATCGCAAGGCGACTTTGCGGCTTTCTTAAATGCCAAAGAAAACGAACGTGCGGAGCTTTTGGAAGAGCTTACTGGCACGGAGATCTATGGTCGTATTTCGGAGAAAGTGCACGAGCATTTTGCAGCAGCGAAGCTATTACTGAGCCAAAAAGAAGCGGAAGCCAAAGGCGTTCAACTGCTGAGTGCAGAAGAAGTCGAGGCGGTCGAAAAGGCCTTGGCAGATGTGGATGCTAACCACAAAACTCAGCAAGGACGACAGGCAGAACTGACGGCCCATCTAGCGTGGTGGAAAGAGTACCAAAAGAGCCAACACGAAAAGACTCAGGCAGAGCAGCAGCAACATCTGGCCCAATCAAGTTGGGAGACTGCTCAGCCGCGCATTGATAAGTTAGAAAACAGCGAGCCTGCTGAAAAGCTGCGTATGCCTTACGAGTTATGGCAAGCCGCGGTGCAAAAATCGGCATCCAGTGTTGAAGCGTTAGCCGCAAAGCAGCAATTGCTCACCGCCAGCGCAGCACAGAACGAAACAGCAGAAAAATCTTTGGTGCAGGCACAAGATGCATTGACGCAAACCAAAGCGCAGCACCAAGCGCTTGATTTGTTGATCACCGAAAAAGTCATGCCTCTTGATACCGAGATAAAGCACAGTACCCAGCGTCATCAGGAAGTCTCTGCGCAGAGCATGGCGCTACAAACCAAGTGCGCCGACCAAACCTCACTTCGTGATACGAAAGCGCGAGCTCTTGAGGAGCAAACCCAAGCGCTAAGTGGGGTCACCACATTCCTAACAGAGCATCAATCGGCGGGAATGCTCAAACAGCACCTTGGTCAATGGGCGCAAATGGGTCAGCAGATCCAGCAAGAGCAATCCGCCATGGGGGCGCTTGCCGAGCAAGAAAAAACGCTTAACGAATCACTGAGTACTGATAAGGCTCGAGCAGAGAAAGATCAGCAGGCGCAACGTACCGCCGTTGCAACAAGCGAATCTGCAAAACGTCATTGGGAAACCTTGCACAATGCCTTTGCAGAAGCGATAGCGAAAGGGGATGTGGATGCCATTGATAAGCAGCGTGAGCAGCTGAACGCTCAGCTTTCAACACACTTCCAGTTGAGCCAGTGGCAGCAGCAGTGGATTGATATTGATAAAGACAATGTCGAGAAGCGAACGCGACTTGAACAGCAAACCGTATTGGCGACAACCTTAGAACAAGAACTGGTGGCACTTCGCGGTCAGTTCAAAGACAAAAAGCAGCTTATTGACGCACTGGGCAAACTCGTTAGTCAAGAAGAGCACCTTGCTCAGTATCGCGCAGCGCTTCAGCCCAATGAATCTTGCCCTTTGTGTGGTTCGACTGAGCATCCCGCATTGACTGGAGCAGTGCTGAACGTATCAGAAACCGTTCAACAGAAAACCGATGCAGAAACGGTATTGAGTCAGTTGGAAGTCACAGGCAAAGAAACCAGCGTGAAGCTGGAAACATGTAAGCGTTACCTCACTGAACTTGAACAGCAATTGGCACGCACGCAGTCTCAGCAAGCAGCATTAGAACACCAATGGGCCGAAACCTCCGCGGCATTGGGTATGGCGTTGACGATACAGCAACAAGAAGCGTTTGCAGCGTTCACTGACGAGCAAAAACAAACGCGAGACACATTGACGCAAACACTGGGGCAGTTAAAAGACCAAGACAAACATCTTCAATTGGCTAAGCAGCAGTGGGATGACGCTGTGCGTGTTCAAAATGGTGTTGAGCAAGCCCTGTCTATACTGACACTGACCATGACGAACAATGAACAACAGCTACAACGATTGCTAGAAGATAAACGTCAGCGTTTAGACAAGCTAGATACCTTGCAAGCTGCCCTGAACACGCAAATTGCTGACAGCGGTTATACCGCGCCTCACGCCGACACACTATTAGCGTGGCTTGAGGAAAGAAAGCAAGATGCAGAACGGTGGGAGCAAAATACGCAACGCAAAGAGGCGCTAGGAAAAGCGGTAGCGCTACTTGAATCTGAACTCGCGAATATCACTCGTGAGCTCAGCGCGATGAATGAGCAACTGCTAGCCGTGCAAGCTGACAGTGAAAAACTGCTCATGGCATTGAATGAAGCAAAAGCGCAGCGCGATGCCCTATTTGGCGACAAAGTGGCGGAGCAAGAAAGGCAACGCAGTGCATTGTCATTGGGGAATGCCGAAGAAGCCGTGAAGCTATCACAACAACAGGCGCAGCAATGCCAAGGTGATTTGCGTGCGATTCAAGCGGAAACGAGCAGCTTGGAACAAGCCCTCAATAGCCAGAAAGAAGACACAGCAAGCAAAGAAGCCTCGTGGAATGAACGCCTAACTGCGTCACCTTTTACATCGCTTGACGCTTTCCAATCCGCCTTGTTGCCGGAAGAAGAGAAACAGAAATTGTTGGCAGAAAAACGCCAATTAGAAAATGCGTTAGAAGGCGCGAAAGTCTTGCTCCAAAAAGCCCAAAGTCATGTGGCTGAAGTATTAGGGCATGAGCATGCGGAGCAACTGCAACAAACGCCAGCCGATGAAGTAGAAACCTCGCTTCAAGCGCAAACTGACGTACTAAACCAACTGGCCAAACGCAGTGGGGAACTGAGCAACGAGTTGTCGTCTGATAAGCAACGCCGAGAGAACCAACAAGCCTTGTTTGGTGAGATTGAACGCCTTCGCGCAGACTATGATGATATTCAGTATTTGCACTCACTGATCGGCTCGCAAAAGGGCGATAAATTCCGCAAGTTCGCCCAAGGCTTAACGCTGGATAATTTGGTCTACCTTGCCAACAAACAGCTGGAGCGTATTCACGGTCGATACCAACTGAACCGTAAACAAGGCGAAGGGTTAGAGTTAAGTGTGCTTGATACTTGGCAGGGCGACATTGAACGCGACACCAAAACCCTTTCGGGCGGCGAAAGCTTCTTGGTCAGTTTGGCGCTAGCATTGGCACTTTCTGACCTCGTGAGCCACAAAACCAGCATTGACTCTCTGTTCCTTGATGAAGGGTTTGGTACGCTAGACAGTGAAACCTTGGACATTGCTTTAGATGCACTTGATAGCTTAAACGCGTCCGGCAAGATGATTGGTGTGATCAGTCATATTGAAGCGATGAAAGAACGGATCCCGACACAACTGCGTGTCTCGAAGAAGACAGGATTGGGAATTAGTGAGCTAGAAAGTGACTATCGTGTCACGACAGCGTAATCTCCTAGAGGCCGCATTCTTGTTTGCCTGTAGGGATTAATCGACAAAGGTCAACGTTGTCTGGACACGCATTCATAGTTGCGGGTCACAAAAATGTCATATTAAAATCACATAATGGCGCCCATAAATCATAAGTTAACTGGGTATGGAATAATGGTAAGACGGATTCTTGTTGTCGAAGACGAAGCACCAATTCGTGAGATGCTGTGCTTTGTACTAGAACAAAAAGGCTATCAGGCCGTAGAAGCAGAAGACTATGACAGTGCTCTGGAGAAAATCTGCGAGCCTTACCCTGAATTGATCCTGATGGATTGGATGCTGCCGGGTGGATCGGGGATCAACCTGATCAAACATCTCAAGCGAGATGAACTGACACGTCAAATTCCCGTTGTGATGCTAACTGCACGCGGCGAAGAAGAAGACAAAGTTCGCGGGTTGGAAGTGGGCGCTGATGATTACATCACCAAGCCGTTTTCACCAAAAGAGTTGATGGCACGTTTAAAAGCAGTGATGCGCCGTGTTTCACCAACGTCGTTGGATGATGTGATTGACGTTCAAGGTCTGAAATTAGACCCTGTTTCGCATCGCGTGACTGCGAATGAAAAACCGCTGGATATGGGGCCAACCGAATTTAAGATGTTGCACTTTTTTATGACCCACCAAGAGCGTGTTTATAGCCGAGAGCAACTTCTGAATAACGTTTGGGGTACCAACGTCTATGTAGAAGATCGCACGGTCGACGTGCATATTCGTCGCTTGAGAAAAGCGTTAGAAGAAGATGGTCACGATAAGCTGGTGCAAACCGTTCGTGGCGCAGGCTACCGCTTTTCTACACGCGCTTAGAAAAACATATTACTAGTCATGTTGCTGTCCGATGGCCACTGGATGGCCTGATGGAGACATAGATGGTCGAAAGACTCACATGGAAAAAGCTGGCTCTAGAGCTGGCTTTTTTTTATTTACCTTGGTTCGTGATTGGCTGGTTTTTTGGCGGCTTGTCTTGGTTATTGCTGATCGCCACCGTGCTGGTCTTGCTGTGGAACTTTTACCACCAACTGAAGCTTTCTGATTGGCTCTGGAAAGAGCGCAGCCTCACGCCGCCATCTGGTTCCGGCAGTTGGACGCCACTTTTCAATGGCATTTATCGTCTCCAAAAGCGTAACCGTCGTCGTCGTAAAGAATTGGCTAACTTGATTCGCCGATTCCGTAACGGTGCTGAATCCTTGCCCGATGCCGTGGTGGTTTTTGAACATGATGGCTCTATTGTGTGGTGCAACAAACTGGCGCAGGATCTGCTCGGTTTTCGTATGCCTGATGATGCTGGCCAGTACATTGGCAACCTGATCCGCACCCCCGAATTTATTGAATATTTAAGCCGCGCAGAACTGGGTGAAGCCTTTGAAATGCGCTCGCCACTGCATGTATCCCAAACCCTCGAATTTCGTACCATGCCTTATGCTGAAGGCGAATATTTGATGGTGGCGCGTGACATTACTCAGCTTAAGCAGCTTGAAGGTATGCGTCGTAACTTCTTTGCCAACGTTTCTCACGAATTGCGTACGCCAATGACGGTGCTGCGTGGCTACTTGGAAATGTCAGAAGACCCAGAAATGCTGCAAGGCCCAATGTGGGATAAAGCACATGGGGTGATGACAGAGCAGCTAACGCGTATGGAAGGGCTGGTGGAGCAATTGCTGACGTTGTCGAAAATCGAAGCAAGCGCAAAAATCGCCCTCGATCAGACCGTGAATGTTCCCGCCATGCTGGATGTTTTGCAAAAAGAAGCGCAAGCACTCAGCGGTGAATATGCTCATGAGTTGGAGTTTGATGTTGACCATTCGCTGAGCGTACTTGGCGATGATGACCAACTGCGCAGTGCTATTTCTAACTTGGTGTATAACGCCGTGAAGCACACGCCAGCCAATGCGAAAATATCGGTACGTTGGTATCGCACCTCGCAAGGGCCGCGTCTGGAAGTGAAAGACAGCGGCGAAGGCATTGCGCCTCAGCATATCGACCGTTTGACCGAGCGTTTCTATCGGGTGGATAAAGCGCGATCGCGAGAAACTGGCGGGAGTGGCTTAGGGTTAGCGATTGTGAAACATGCGTTGAACCACCATGAATCAGAGCTGGAAATAAGCAGTAAAGTCGGGAAGGGGAGTGTGTTCTCATTTACCTTGCCGGAGCGTTTGGCATGCTAAACCGCGCTTTGGTTTTTATCGCGTTTTTAACATGGCACAGCGTTGCTATTGCTGATGACCACCTGCCTGTTTATCACCGTGCTGACAACATTTCAGGCAACCTGTCGACAGTAGGGTCGGACACGTTGGCTAATTTGGTCACGCAGTGGGGGACTTTGTTCAAAAACTACTACCCCAGCGTAAACGTTCAAATTCAAACCTCAGGATCATCGACCGCCGTGCCTGCGCTGATTGAAGCCACTGCACAATTCGGCACCATGAGCCGTCAAATGCGTCCAAGAGAAATCGCACTGTTTGAGCGAAAGTACGGTTACCCACCAACAGCGATTAAAGTGGCGATTGATGCGATGGCCATTTTTGTTCATCAAGATAACCCGCTAGAGGCGCTTGATTTGACGCAGGTCGATGCGCTGTTTTCAGAGACGTTACGTTGTGGTTCAACAGAGCGTTTTGAAAAGTGGGGGCAACTTGGGCTGGGGGGTAGTTGGGAGAAACGTAACGTTCAACTCTTTGGGCGTAACTCAGTGTCAGGCACTTATGGTTTCTTCAAAGACAAAGCCCTGTGTGATGGGGATTTTCGCGCTGATGTGAACGAACAACCCGGCTCTGCCTCCGTGGTTCAATCGGTGAGCACATCGTTAAATGCCATAGGCTATGCTGGCGTCGGTTATCGAACTGCAGGCTCGAAAATGCTTCCTCTGAATGTTGATGGCGAACATGTCTACGCCACCATAGATAAAGTCACATCGGGCGAGTACCCGTTGTCGCGTTACTTATTCGTTTACGTTAATAAGGTGCCAGATAAGCCTTTAGCACCGTTGGAGTCTGAATTTGTCGAGATGATTTTGTCTCGCCAAGGACAAGCGATCGCAGCCCGAGAAGGTTTTGTTCCTTTGCCTGCAAATGTGATTGATGAGCAGCGTAAAGCATTAGGGTTGTAAGTTGGGTATCTGAAGCGAGATTGGGTGAAACCTAGTCAGTTTGTAGTTTCAATGCGCACTGTTTGCACTCTTTGAAGATGAAGTCTGAAACCTAATATAATCAGTGATCTAGTGAAAACAAAGCCGATAACCTCACAGTTATCGGCTTTGTTGTTTTTGCTAAGACGCCTCGATGGTGAGTGTCCATCCTGCGGATTGCCAATAGGTTTGCTCGGTAGCAAGGTCCGCAGCAAGCAAACGATTTTGCTGAAGCCAATTTTCAGGGAAACGTAATGTCCAGTGATCGTCATTGGCAACAAGTTCTACATTGGGTAACTCTTCACCAGAACGTTGAACGTTGAGCACACAAGCGAGTCGCAAAGCGCGGATCAACGGGAAAATATGCTTGAGTTTAAACAGCGTAAACTCAGGCATCTCTCCCAGTTTTAGTGCTTTGCGATGAAAGCGAGTCAGCGTCGCTAACACGGTTTGCTGCTCTTGGTTGAAGCCCGGTAAATTGGTGTTCTGTAAAATGTAGGCCGAGTGCTTGTGAAACCCTGAATGCGAAATACTTAGCCCAACTTCGTGCAACAGGGCAGCCCAGCTCAACAAAATGGCCAGCTCTACCTTTTTTGTGCTTAGTTGAGGCTCTGCCTGCAAATAAAACCGCTCTGCAGCTTGCTGCACATTATCTGCATGGTTTTTATCGATGTGATAACGCTCGGCGAGATCGGCTGCTGTGCGGCTTCGGATATCACTGTGTTGAAACCGCTCTTCCATTTCATACAGCAAGCCTTCTCTCAGCGCGCCATCTGAAAACACCATCTTTTGAATTTTTAGTGCGTGAAAGATACCGGAGAGAATGGCGAGGCCTGCCGCAAACACCGGTTGCCTGTCTGGTGTGAGTCCAGGAAGAGTGAGTTCCTCACAGGTTTTGAACGCGAGGACTTGCTCTATTAAGCCGTCGAGACGTTTTCGGGTGATGATGCCGTCTTCATGCCCACTGGCCACCAAGACTTCCCGTATAGATTTGATGGTCCCAGAAGCGCCCACAGCTTCATCCCAACCGCGTCTGATGTATCGACGAGCGATACTTTCTAGCTTCAATTCAGCGGCGAGTTGAGCCGATGCAAAGCGTTTCGCAGACAGTTGTCCTTTATTGAAAAACTGTTCGTTGAAACTGACGCAGCCCATGTGCTTACTGTTGACGAGTGATGGGGTAAACCCTTTACCAATGACGAGCTCGGTGCTCCCTCCGCCAATATCTACCACTAACTTTTGGCCTTCCCCTGGTTGGGTGTGGCTCACGCCCAAATAGATAAGGCGGGCTTCTTCAACACCGGGGATGATTTCGATGGGATAGGGGAAAACATGCTTTGCGCGTTGAAGGAAAACATGGCTGTTTTTGGCTTCACGTAATGTAAAGGTTGCCGCTATGCGCACGTTTTCTTCACTGAACCCTTGTAGGCGCTCGGCGAACATTCCTAAGCATTCTATCCCGCGGTTGATAGCGGCATTATCAATGTTATGTTGGTCATCAAGGCCAGAAGCCAGTCGCACGCGCTGTTTGTGTCGGCTGACAATTTGCAGCCCTTGACCAACAACGCGAGCAACGACCATATGAAAGCTGTTTGAGCCGAGATCAATCGCGGCAATTTCGCGTGGTTTTTCCGTATTGGTGCTATCACTCATTCTTTTGTTTGTCCGCTAACCGTCGTTTTTCTGTTCTCTCCATTTGTTTAAGGTAATCGTAAATTTCAACCTGTGATCGAATTTTTTTGCGATTTCCGCGTTTTACATAGGCATTGGTCATATCTTTATCGATAACGCGAGCTTTGGCACGATCAGAAAACTGAATTTCCAAAATATCCATGATGCGATCTTTCAATCGCTGATCTTTGATTGGTGTGGCAACTTCAATACGGTTATCGATGTTTCGGGTCATCCAGTCCGCAGACGAAATAAAGACGTCACGTTCACCGCCATTTTCAAATGCAAAAACGCGTGGGTGTTCGAGAAAACGGTCGACAATACTGATGGCTTTGATGTTTTGGCTGAGCCCTTTCACCCCAGGGATGAGTGAGCACATGCCGCGTATTATCATTCGTATCTTCACGCCTTCATTGCTGGCTTTGTACAGCATGTCGACAAGCCCGGTATCAACCAAGTTGTTCACCTTCAAGGTGATGCCCGCTTTGCGTTTTGCTTTGGCGTGCTCAATTTCACGCTCAATGAGTCGGTACAACCGGTTTCTTGAGTTGCGCGGTGACACAATCAGGTGATTGAATTTAACCGGCTTGTAAGGGTTCTCGATAAAGTTGAACACTTTGCGAACTTCAGCCGTGAGGGACTTGTCTGCCGTGAACAACGAGAAGTCGGTGTAGATTCGGGCGGTTTTCTCATGGAAATTACCGGTACCAATATGGGCATACTCGCGCAAGCCATCTTCTTCACGGCGAGAAATGAGACAAAGCTTGGAGTGTATTTTTAACCCCGGTGTACCAAAGACCACTTTAACACCGGCATCGGTTAGCACGCGTGCCCACTCGATGTTGGCTTCTTCATCAAAACGCGCCTGCAGTTCAACTACTACAGTGACGCGTTTGCCATTGTTTGCCGCATCAATCATGGAGTTGATGATTCGACTGTTCTTAGCCACACGGTATACGTTGATGCGGATGCTTCGTACTTTAGGATCGTATGAAGCCTGACGAACCAACTCCGTCATGTGACGAAACGTGTGGTAGGGGTAGTAAAGCAATACGTCGCGTTGGCGAATCGCATCAAACGCATTGGTTGATTGTCTAAAATCGGCAGATTCAATTGGTGGTAATGGCGGGTTTTCTAAGTAGCGCATGCCGACATTAGGGAAACCAATGAAGTCTTTGAAGTTGTGGTAGCGAGCGCCCGGCAATACGCTGTCATAATCGGAAATACGCAGCATTTTGATGATGCGTTTGACCATGGCTTTTGGCATGTCTCGTTGGTAGACAAAACGCACAGGCAGCGCGGTTAGTCGTTGGTCCAAGCTGTCGGACATATTCTCTAGCAGGCTGTGGTCAACCTCGTTGGTGAGGTCATACTCCGCATCCCGTGTCATTTTCATGGCATAGGCTTCGACGCTGTCGTAATCGAAGAAACCTTCAAAAATTTCATCTAGGCAAAGGCGAATGATGTTATCGAGTAAGATGATGGTTTTGCGACGGCGTCGGCCTTTTGGCTCAGGCACTTTGATGAAGCGTTCGATTTCATCGGTCGGAATTTCGATCAGTGCGTAGCGCGTTGCTTGCCCTTCTTTTTTGAGTTCAACAACGAGGTAGGAATAAGCGTCTTTGAGGAACGACAGCAAATCCATGTCATCGGTCAGAATGATTGGGGTAATGTGGGGAAGAAGATTGCTGACAAAGTGTCTTTTCAACCAATTTTTTTGGTACTCCGTTAACTGTAACTCGTTAACGAGGAAGATATGGCGACGTGCCATTTCCAATAAAATGTCGTTGTAAAGGTGATCAAAATCTTGATTGAGTTTGAGTACTTTGTCCTGAATTTTACTGAGCAACTCTTTCGCTGTACCGTCGATACCTTGTTCTTCATTGATCAAGATACGACGTTTCACATCGGCAAAGCGAACTTGATAAAACTCATCCAAATTGCTTGAGAAAATACCCAAAAAACGCACTCTTTCAATGATGGGGACTGACTTGTCTGCAGCTTCTTGCAGCACCCTTTCATTAAAGGACAACCAACTGAGTTCTTTATCTATATAGCAATTATTGGCGCTCATTCTTCCCTGTTCCTGTAATTAAATGTCGTTAGCGTCAAACTCAACGATCAAATCATCAGATAGGCCTTCCAATGCCTCCCCGAGATCATCTAGTGATGTTGTGTTCGCGATGTCTAGATCGAAATCTGCGGTGAAAATCACACCACCCGAGTTCGCGGCGCTCTGTGCGTGAGTTTCTAAGTTGTTAATATTTATTCCGAACTTTGCAATTTCGCGAGTCACCTCTTGAATTATCCCTGAGCGGTCATTGCCTGTGACGGTCAATGAATGGGTTGTTGAGTCAGGTTCAGGAAGGTGAGGCGCGTCGGCGATAAGCACGTCGAGCTCAGGGATCTTGTTAAGAGCGAGAGACAGTGATGTTGCATCGTCATCTTTAATGTCGACTTGAATGATCCCAGCAAATTTTCCAGCAAGTTTGCTAAGGCTGCTGGCTTGCCAGCTGCCATGGTGTTGAAAAACGGTGTCGGAAAGCGTTTCTACAAGGCCAGGACGATCAGTGCCGATTAAGGTAATAACTAACTGCTTCATGGTTGATCCTTAACGTTTACAGCGGGAGGAGATTTCATTATTGGATTTGTATGAAAGCCTGTCTACTGCTGCTTTAATGAGCACTTCCTTTCTGTGCCTTGCATCAATGTTAGAGAAGGCTAGACATAAATTGTGACATTTTTATTTCACTTGATTCACTTAGTATGTTTTTCTGTACTGTCACATTTATGTCATCAAAAAGAAATATTATGTATCGCTTAACTTAGGAAAAGAGGTACCAATGGCAAACGCCACACACTCGCTGATGCAAGGAGACCCTAGTCGGCGTATTAAGGACAAGTTGGCTCGCATATCTGTGACCGGTGGCGGCCTTGTGGTGTTGTTCGCGTTGTTGCTGATCTTTTTCTACCTCGCCTATGTGGTTCTGCCGCTATTCAAAAGTCCTGATGTTTCTCTAAATCAACAGGTTGAACTAGACCTATCAGGTAAGCCTGTCCAAATTGGCATGGATGAAAACAATCAACTTGGTTTTCGCTATTCTGACGCGGGTAATTTGACGGTCTTCTCGCTGCTTGATGATCATGATGTCTTAATTAACAGGCAAGTCGCATTATCCCCTACAAGTTTCTTTGCTCAGGACTCCTCCACGGGTTTCAGTGCCTATGGTTATGGCGACGGGGCAGTGTCATTTCAGAGATTACGATTTGTGGCGCACTACAGTGATGGTGTCCGTCATTTCACGCCAGATGTTCATATTTTCGATACCCTACAACTTGGCGATGTAGGCGAGACAGTTTCCAGCCTCTCTTTTTCCATGAACGGCGATGAACGTGCAGTGGCCGGTGTGGTCGGTGATACTATCAATGTCGTCGCGCAGATCGGCGACGTTGAGCACCTTCGTACTTCAGTGCCTTCTGACAAAAGCGCGACGGTATTGATCACCCCAAATGGACGTAAGCTGTTTGAAATGGTGGGTGACCAACTCAAGGTATACAACCTTTCGACTTCTTCGCTTTCATTGCGGGAAACCGTGAATATCCGAGATGTCACGGGTCAAATGCCTGTTTCGATGACCTTGCTGGCTGGTGGTCATTCACTCCTTATTCGTTTAGATGATGGGCGCATCGGCCAATGGTTTGATGTGGTGAAGGCCAACACAAGAACCTTGACCATGGCGCGCGAGTTCTCAACCCCCATAGGGCAATTAGCCATTGAGGCACATCGCAACGTATTTGCGAACCTCGCTAATAACGGCGACCTGTCACTGTGGCATGCTCCGAGCGAATCTTGGGATGGGTTTGAGTTTCCGACTTTGTCTAGTGATGTTGATGCCATGAGGTTTTCACCTCGTGCTGACCGCCTCTTGGTGGAGCAAAATCAACGACTCACCGTTCTTGATGTCGATAATGCGCACCCCGATGTGAGTATTACATCGCTTTGGAAAGAGATCTGGTATGAAGGTTACAGCGAACCGGATTACGTATGGCAATCTACGTCAGGCAGCGATGCGTTTGAAGGTAAACTCAGTGCGGTACCTGTTGTTTTCGGCACAATAAAAGTTGCAGCCTATGCCCTAATTTTTGCCATTCCGATGGCCGTTGGTGGCGCAATTTATACGGCTTACTTTATGCCGTCGGGCCTGCGAAAAGTGGTAAAGCCAACCATTGAAATCATGGAAGCGCTGCCGACGGTTATTCTCGGCTTTTTGGCGGGGCTTTGGCTTGCGCCGATTGTCGAATCGCATCTGCCCGCCATGTTTATCATTTTCTTTGCGATGCCCGTGTCTTTCCTACTCACGGCGATTGTTTGGACCTATTTGCCTCGCACTTGGCGCAAGAAAGTGCCAGCAGGTGGTCATCTCATCATCTTGCTGCCTTTGATTTTACTCATTGGTTTTTCGGCTTTCTCATTGGGGCCTTGGGTCGAGCAAACCTTCTTAGGTGGCGATAGCCGCGTGTTTGTAACCGACGTGCTCGGTGTCAACTTTGACCAGCGTAATGCAATTGTGGTTGGTATCGCGATGGGCTTTGCCGTGATACCGACGATTTTCACCATCGCAGAAGATGCTATTTTCTCTGTTCCTAGTCACCTGACCAATGGGTCATTGGCGCTGGGGGCGACGCATTGGCAAACCCTGACTCGTGTGGTGTTGTTAACCGCGAGCCCTGGTGTGTTTTCCGCTGTGATGATGGGGTTAGGTCGTGCCGTCGGTGAAACCATGATTGTATTGATGGCGACAGGGAACACGCCGTTGATGGAATGGAACCCGTTCGAAGGTCTGCGCACGCTTTCTGCCAATATTGCCGTAGAAATGCCAGAGTCAGAAGTCGGCAGTTCGCATTATCGAGTACTGTTCCTGACCGCCTTTATTCTGTTCAGTTTCACTTTCTTAATTAATACGGTGGCAGAGTTTGTTCGCCAGCAGTTACGAGAAAAATACCGTGCGTTGTAGTGTCCACATTGCTTTTTATGTCTTGTTTCATATAGGAACAAACGATGTTTAAGCGATTAAACAGCAGTTCGCCTTGGGTGTGGATGACCGCAGGCATGGTCAGTTTGTGCTTGGTCGCCGTCCTAGGCGTGATGCTCTTGATCGGCTGGAAAGGCTTGGCCTATTTTTGGCCTGCGCCAGTATATGAATTTCAAGTCAAAACACCTTACGGCGAAGAGACACTGTTTGGCGAGATTTACGGCGTTGAATCTGTGTCGGCACGCCAGTTACAAGAAGCGGGCATTGACGTCAATCCAGAGTTTGGACCGGAACAAAATCGGTTTTTGATAAAAATCGCGAACCGTGAACGCGAAGCGCATGACTTTGTATCTGTGCTTGAACAAAACATTGTCACCCAATCGGAACGTCCAGACATTGCCGTTATTGAGCGTACCGAGCATGGCGTATTCTTTGGTGTGCCTGTTGGCTTCATGGAAAATGGCAAGATAGTCGACACTGATATTGATCGTGCGTACTACCAACAAAAGATAGAAGTTGCAGACCAACAACGATTGGCCATTTCGACACTGGAGCACAGTGAAATTGAAAAGGTTAATTGGAAACTAAGCGAGAAAAAAACTGAGGCACTGTCTTACCAGAAAGCCGGTGAGACTGTTCCTCAATCAGTGTCTGATGAAATTGCGATACTGACTCAACGATATGACGCGCTAGAGTCGTCTCTAATGACGTTGCGCACTGCCCACTCGCTCGATTACCTGATAGTAAAAGATCGTAATAGCAGCTCTGTGAAAGTGCCGCTAAACGATGTGCTGGCGATGTGGTACCCCAATGCGATGAGCGGGTTTGAGAAATTCAGTCAATGGGCGCATCAAATCGTGAGATTCGTGACAGAGAATCCGCGTGAAGCTAACTCTGAAGGGGGTGTGTTTCCGGCCATATTTGGCACCGTGCTGATGGTGTTACTGATGTCTATTATGGTGACACCGTTGGGTGTGCTAGCGGCTGTATATCTTCACGAATATGCGGGTAAGAATGCGTTTACTCGTCTTGTTCGTATCGCTGTGGTTAATTTGGCTGGCGTACCATCCATTGTGTATGGCGTTTTTGGTCTTGGTTTCTTTGTCTACTTTGTGGGCGGGAACATCGATGCTTTGTTCTATTCTGATACGTTACCTAACCCGACATTTGGTACTCCAGGGCTACTTTGGTCATCATTGACCCTAGCCATTTTGACGCTACCAGTAGTCATTGTCTCAACGGAAGAAGGCCTGACTCGTATCCCTATTTCAGTGCGTCATGGCTCAATGGCATTGGGAGCGACACAAGCTGAAACCTTGTGGCGAATCGTTTTGCCTATGGCAAGCCCTGCCATTATGACAGGCTTGATCCTCGCTATCGCAAGGGCCGCAGGTGAAGTGGCGCCTTTGATGTTGGTGGGCGTTGTGAAAGTCGCCCCCAGCCTTCCTTTAGATGGCAATTTTCCGTTCCTGCATTTGGACAGAAAATTTATGCACTTGGGGTACCATGTTTATGATGTGGGCTTCCAAAGCCCAAATATCGAAGCAGCGCGTCCCTTGGTATATGCAACGTCATTGCTTTTGGTTACTGTGATAGTGAGCTTGAACCTCGCGGCAATCTCTATTCGTAATCACCTTCGCGAAAAGTATCGCGCACTCGAACAAGAACTGTAGGCACCCGAAAGGAACGAACAACGACATGATATCCATCAATGCCAACATAGGATTACCTGGCCCAATAGATTTGTCATCGATCTCTGATGAACAAACCGCACTGGTGATCCAAAACCTCGATTTGTATTACGGGAATACTCAGGCATTGTTTGATATCAATATGCGCGTCCCTAAGGGAAAAGTGACGGCATTTATCGGCCCTTCGGGTTGCGGTAAATCGACGCTTCTTCGCTGCATCAATCGCATGAATGACTTGGTGGATGGATGCCGTGTTAAGGGTGAGATATTGCTACAAGGCACCAATGTGTATGACGAATCGATTGATGTGCCAGCGCTGCGCCGAAAGGTTGGCATGGTATTTCAACGCCCGAATCCATTCCCAAAATCGATTTATGAAAACGTGATTTATGGCCTTCGCTTGCAAGGCGTGAAGAACGTGAGAACCCTTGATGATGCCGTCGAGCGATCGCTTCGCGCTGCCGCGCTTTGGGATGAAGTGAAAGATAGGCTTCAGGATAATGCGTTCGGTTTGTCCGGCGGTCAGCAGCAGCGTCTTGTGATAGCTCGTGCGATCGCCATTGAGCCGGAAGTGTTGTTGCTGGATGAGCCGACATCAGCGCTCGATCCGATTTCTACGTTGACCATTGAAGAATTGATTAACGATTTAAAGCGCAAATATACCGTGGTCATCGTCACTCACAATATGCAACAAGCAGCTCGCGTCTCGGATCAGACGGCATTTATTAACTTAGGCAAACTGGTAGAATACGCGGACACAGACACGCTCTTCACCACGCCGAAAAGTAAGCAAACTGAAGACTATATTACTGGCCGTTACGGCTAAAGGATCCGGACCTGATGGACAATCACAATTTCAGTCGACATATATCGGGCCAGTTTAATGCTGAACTGGAATCCATTCGTACACACGTTCTCGCCATGGGCGGTTTGGTTGAAAGACAACTGACCGATGCGCTTCGCGCGATGCACTATCAAGATGTCGAGCTTGCCAAACAGGTTATTCGAGAAGATCACAAAGTGAACTCGATGGAAGTGGCAATTGATGAGGCCTGTACGAGGATCATTGCGAAACGCCAGCCTACTGCGGGGGATCTGCGTTTGGTTATTGCCATTATCAAGACGATTACCGACCTTGAGCGCATTGGTGATGTTGCCGACAGTATTGCGAAAATGGCATTGGATAACTTTTCCAACCATCAGCAACCGTTTCTCGTTTCGCTTGAAAACTTAGGCCATAAAGCCGCTCGTATGCTTCATGATGTGCTGGATGCGTTTGCTCGCATGGATGTTGATGCCGCAATGAAGGTTTATCACAGTGATGATCATTTGGATAAAGAGTATGAGGCGATTATTCGTCAGTTGATGACCTATATGATGGAAGATCCGCGCTCAATACCAAATGTGCTCAAGGTGATGTGGTCTGCGCGCGCCATCGAGCGTGTCGGAGATCGCTGCCAGAATATTTGTGAATACATCATTTACTTTGTTAAAGGTAAGGACATTCGTCATACCAACAAAGAACAGCTTGAGAAAATGTTGAAGTAGGTGATGCGCGCTTCCGCTTTGGGAGGCGAGGCAAGCTGAGGCAGTCTGTCTATCTTAGGCATAAAAAAACCCGCGATTGCGGGTTTTTTGTTATTTGATTATCGAATAGCTTCAAAGAAACTGGTACCGGGTTCAAAGTCACCTTTCATACCGATTAACTGACCACTGTCATCGAAAGAGAGGATCAATTCTTTTTGCTCAGGTTCTGAATGGCCTGGTTTCAGCCATTGAACGAAGTACCAAGTGTTTGGATAACCTGATTCGACCAACATTGGTGGACCAAGTAAGAATTTAACCTGTTCTTTGGTCATGCCAAATTTCAGTTCTTCAACAGAACTCTGGTCGATGTAGTTTCCCTGATTGATATCTATACGGTAAACCAGCTTGTTAACCCAAGAGCAGCCTGAAAGGCTTGCTAGGACAAGAGTGACCGCAACGACGTGTTTCCAATGCATGACTTCTTACTTCATTTCCAAAATAGGGGACGATGATAAACAAGCGAGTGAGAGAAGTAAAAAACTCTTCTCTCAACTTGGTTGTTCGACCGTGCTATTTGAAAAAAGTTTCTTTCAGATAAACACTATGCAGCCACTAATAACTCTTTAGCATTCGCGAGCGTGTGTTCTGTGATTTCACTGCCCCCCAAAAGGCGCGCTAACTCTTGCACGCGCGCAGAGAGATCAAGCTGCACCATGCTGGTAGACGTTGTGCCTTTCTCGCTGGTTTTGGTGACAAACATTTGCTGATGACCGCAACCTGCAACCTGAGGTAAGTGGGTCACACACATGACTTGCGTGGACTCGCCCAGTCTGCGGAGTAGTTTCCCAACAATAGCTGCCGTTGGGCCACTGATACCCACATCGACTTCATCGAAAATCAAACTAGGGGTATCAACCTTCTGAGCGGTAATCACTTGGATAGCGAGTGAGATGCGTGACAATTCACCGCCGGATGCGACTTTGCCTAATGCCTGCATAGGTTGGCCAGGGTTAGTTGAGACCATAAACTCAATGCTATCCACACCCATTGGAGATAGGTGGCTCTCTGGTTGGCTGTTGAGGGCAATGTGGAACTTCCCGTTTTGCATACTAAGTTCATGCATGCTCGCGGAAATAAGCTTGTCTAACTCTTTTGCGTATCGCTTACGGCTCTTACTCAGTTTTTCAGCTGAGGCAAGACAGGCCTGATGTTTTACTTCAACGTCTTGAGCCAGTTGCTCAATTTGGTTGTCGCTGTCATTAAGGGAGTCTAGCTCGGCGATCAGTGCTTGATGAGCGTCATAGAGCGCTTCAGGCAGCACTTGATGCTTACGTGACAAACGCATAATCGTTGCCATGCGATCATCTAAATAATTTAAACGTGCAGGATCCATGTCCAGCCTATCCATGTAGCTGGTGATCTCGTTGCTGGTTTCTTGAACTTGTATGCAGGCTTCGTCCAGCATCTGTAAGAGCGGCGTGAATTGGTTATCCATTGAGGCAAGTTCAGCGAGCTTGTGCTGAGCAAACTGCAACAGCGACATGGCATTGTTGTCTTCGTCTTCGCTGAGCGCTTGAATCACGCTCTGGCTACAAATGGCGATATCACCGCAGTTAGAGAGACGCTTATGTTCTTCTTCTAGATCTGGGTATTCCGTTTCTCCCAATGCAAGCTCATTGAGTTCACTTACTTGATATTCCAATAGCTGTTTTTGCGCTTCGAATGCTTCTTTGTTTTTTTCGAGTTGTTTAAGTTCGTTTCGTTTCGCACGCCACTCTTGATAACGCTGGCGCATGGTGACGAGAAGGTGTTGATGACCAGCGTACTGATCGAGCAAGGTAAGTTGGAAATCATTACGCATCAAAAGTTGGTGGGCGTGCTGGCCATGAATGTTGATTAGGTGCTGACCTAATGACTTTTGTTGCGAGGCAGGCACTGGGCTGCCATTAATGAAGGCTCGGGAGCGTCCTTCTTTGGTGATCACTCGGCGCAAAATGCACTCATCGCCATCGGTGAGCTCGTTATCTTCTAGCCAACGACGAGCCGCAGGGTTGTTCTGCAAATGGAACATCGTGACGATTTCCGCTTTGTCCTCGCCTGGGCGAACCATGGATGCATCCGCACGATCACCAAGACAAAGACCAAGAGCATCAATGGCGATGGATTTACCTGCACCCGTTTCACCGGTGATGGTGGTCATCCCTGAATGGAAGTCGAGTTCTAACGCTTTAACAATGGCAAAGTTTTGAATCGTGATGTGCGCCAGCATGAGTGAGTGCCTGTATCTATAAACACCTGTTTGTAAATACAGTATACACTGTGTTTGTATACAGTAAAGTCGAACGCGGTCTGTCGAAATAAAAAATTGTGATATAGGTAACAAAAAAGAGCAGGTTGGGCCTGCTCTTTAAAAGAGAATATTGGTTTCACTTACAGTGCTGTCATCAAAAAAGCTTGCTAGACCAGCCGAGTTTTGTTCGCAACGTTTTGTAATAATTGTAATTTTTTGGGTGGATTAATTTTAAAAATGATGGACTTCGATAGATGTGAACTTCATCCCCAGGATTTACAGGTAGCGAGACTTGGCTATCACAGCTGACTTCCAGAGTGCTTCCATTGTCGGGTGACACCACCAATTTAATATGGCGCTTGGCGTCAACAACCAAAGGGCGACTGGAAAGCGTATGTGGGAACATCGGAACCAGTGAAATGGCATCTAGGCTGGGCGATAAAATCGGGCCGCCGCCAGATAAGCTATAAGCTGTGGAACCTGTTGGCGTCGATATGATTAAGCCATCCGAACGTTGCGAGAACGCAAAGCTGTCATCAATGTAGACTTCAAACTCAATCATGTGAGCGACTTGGCCTGGGTGAAGCACGGCTTCATTTAGCGCCGCATTGTGGCTTTTAATCTGCCCATGACGATGCACTTCTGCTTCCAGCAAGAAACGTGGGTCTTCGACGAACTCTCCGGCAAGCACGTCTGAGAGCGCGAGTTCGTAGTCGTCGGGATCGAGGTCGGTGAGAAAGCCCAGATTGCCTCGGTTAACACCAATCACGGAAATATCGAAGCGCGAAAGTACGCGAGCTGCCCCAAGCATATTACCGTCACCACCAATGACGATAGCTAGATCCGCTTTCGCGCCCATCGAGAGCAGGTCGTGAAAATCCTCAGCGGGCACATTGATGTAGCTGTCTAGTCGGTTGTCGACAAGCGTGCGATAGCCTTGTTCGGTTAGCCAGTAATAGAGTTTTTCATGTGTTGCTACGGCTTCGGGGTTTCTCGGCTTACCAACCAAAGCAATTGTCTTGAAACGCTTTGACATCTTAGAGATCCTGCGCTGTCTAATGACTTGATTATATACCTAAAAATTGAATGAAATCCTGCTCCTTCGTGCAGAACATCTCTATGAAAAGGCAAAATCTTGGCATGTCGCTACAAGAGACACCTTGAAACGTAGCCATACATCCCCATAATAAGCAAAACCGTCGAGATTGATGCCCCAATGGTAATAAATTTGGGGTTCAACACAGTGTATTGTGTCGGAGAGAGCATGAACAAAGAAGAAAATAAGATCCAGGACGAAGAGTTGCAAAACAATACTGTTGAAGTGCAAGACGAAAATGCTCTTGATGCAGAAACGGATGCAATGATTAGCCGGATCACTGAGCTTGAAGCGGCGCTTGAAGCAAGCGAAGAAAAAGTGAAAGAGCAGCAAGACAGTGTATTGCGTGCTCGTGCTGATGTAGAAAACATGCGTCGTCGTACTGAGCAGGAAATCGATAAAGCACGTAAGTTTGCGCTTGAGCGTTTTGCTAACGAACTGCTACCTGTTATCGACAACATGGAACGTGCGGTTGAAATGGCGGATAAGCAAGACGAAGCCATTAAGCCAATGCTGGAAGGCATAGAGCTAACATTGCAAACAATGAAAAGCTCAGTAGAGAAGTTCGGCTTGAAAGAGCTTAACCCTCATGGCGAACCGTTCAACCCTGAATTCCATCAAGCCATGTCTATTCAGGAAAGTGCAGAGCACGCGCCGAATACCGTCATGCTTGTGATGCAAAAAGGCTACGAGTTGAATGGCCGTGTTGTTCGTCCAGCGATGGTGATGGTGTCAAAAGCCGCATCTGGAAACGTTGACGAGCAGGCTTAAGAGACTCATTGAAAAAAAGCCCGCTTTTTGCGGGTTTTTTTGTGTCTGGGCCTTGAAAGCCCAGAATGCGCCCTTATCTAAGGGGCATCAAAAAGAAAATTTAAAATTTTTCTTGTGCAGGGTTGAACCCTAAACCGCGGCCCCCATATAAGGGGTAACGCAATATAGACGTAAGACGAATTTCGGAGAAAACCTAATGGGTAAGATCATTGGTATCGACTTGGGTACTACCAACTCATGTGTAGCAGTACTGGACGGTGACAAGCCACGCGTAATCGAAAACGCTGAAGGCGATCGCACAACGCCATCAATCATCGCGTACACCCAGGATGGTGAAATTTTGGTAGGCCAGCCAGCAAAACGCCAGGCTGTAACCAACCCAGAAAACACGCTTTATGCAATCAAACGACTAATCGGTCGTCGTTTTGAAGATGAAGAAGTTCAACGTGACATCGAAATCATGCCTTTCAAAATTGTTAAGGCTGACAACGGTGATGCTTGGGTAGAAGCGAAAGGCCAAAAAATGGCTGCTCCTCAGGTATCTGCTGAAGTTCTTAAGAAAATGAAGAAAACTGCGGAAGACTTCCTTGGTGAGGAAGTTACTGGCGCGGTTATCACAGTACCTGCTTACTTCAACGATGCTCAGCGTCAAGCAACCAAAGATGCTGGCCGTATCGCAGGTCTAGAAGTTAAACGTATCATCAACGAACCAACCGCAGCGGCACTTGCTTACGGTTTGGACAAAGAAGGCGGCGACCGCACTATCGCGGTATACGACCTTGGTGGTGGTACTTTCGATATCTCTATCATTGAGATTGATGAAGTTGAAGGCGAGAAGACTTTCGAAGTTCTAGCAACCAATGGTGACACTCACCTAGGTGGTGAAGACTTTGATAACCGTCTAATCAACTACTTGGTTGACGAATTCAAGAAAGACCAAGGTATTGATCTTCGTAAAGATCCACTTGCTATGCAGCGTGTTAAAGAAGCAGCAGAGAAAGCGAAAATCGAACTGTCTTCAGCTCAGCAAACCGACGTTAACCTGCCGTACGTAACTGCAGATGCAAGCGGTCCTAAGCACATGAACATTAAAGTGACTCGTGCGAAACTTGAGTCACTGGTTGAAGATCTGGTTATTCGTTCACTTGAGCCACTAAAAGTTGCTCTTGCTGATGCAGACCTTTCTGTTAGCGACATCAACGATGTTATCCTTGTGGGTGGTCAAACCCGCATGCCAATGGTTCAGGCTAAAGTGACTGAATTCTTTGGTAAAGAGCCACGTAAAGACGTGAACCCAGATGAAGCAGTTGCAGTTGGTGCAGCGGTTCAGGGTGGCGTACTGTCAGGTGAAGTTAAAGACGTTCTTCTGCTAGACGTGACTCCACTGTCTCTTGGTATCGAAACCATGGGCGGCGTAATGACTAAGTTGATTGAGAAAAACACCACGATTCCAACGAAAGCGAATCAAGTGTTCTCAACAGCTGACGACAACCAAAGCGCGGTAACTATCCACGTGCTTCAAGGTGAGCGTAAGCAATCAACCTACAACAAATCACTAGGTCAATTTAACCTAGAAGGCATCAACCCAGCACCACGCGGCATGCCACAAATCGAAGTAACTTTCGACTTGGATGCTGATGGTATCCTGCACGTGTCTGCGAAAGATAAGAGCTCGGGTAAAGAGCAGAAGATCACTATCCAAGCGTCTGGTGGTCTGAGCGACGACGAAATCGAAAAAATGGTTCAGGAAGCGGAAGCGAACAAAGAAGCAGACAAGAAGTTCGAAGAACTTGTTACTGCTCGCAACCAAGCTGACCAACTAGTACACGGTACTCGCAAGCAAGTTGAAGAAGCAGGCGAAGCACTACCAGCTGACGAGAAAGAGAAAATCGAAGCAGCAATTAACGAGCTAGAAGAAGCGCGCAAAGGCGAAGACAAAGAAGCCATTGATGCGAAAGTTCAGGCGCTAATTGCAGCATCTCAGAAGTTGATGGAAGTTGCACAGCAACAAGCTCAAGCAGCTCAATCACAAGATGCCGGTGCTGAAGCGAAGCAAGACGACGACGTTGTTGATGCTGAGTTCGAAGAAGTTAAAGACGACAAAAAGTAAAACTCGCTAATTAGCCGTTTTATTTCGCACGGGCGCAGGAGGAATCTCCTTCGCCCGTAGTTGTATGATGCGAAGCGAGATAATGTTCGTTTTGTATAGAAACAGGTGACAAGTAGAACATGTCAAAACGTGATTTTTATGAAGTACTTGGCGTAAGCCGTGACGCCAGTGAACGCGACATTAAAAAAGCGTACAAACGCCTGGCGATGAAGTATCACCCAGATAAAAACCCGGGTGATGAATCAGCCACAGACAAGTTTAAAGAAGTTAAACTTGCTTACGAGATCCTGACTGACGCTCAGAAACGCGCAGCCTACGATCAATATGGTCATGCTGCATTTGAGCAAGGCGGTATGGGCGGCGGTGGCGGCTTTGGTGGCGGCAACGCAGACTTCAGCGATATCTTTGGCGATGTGTTCGGTGACATCTTTGGCGGCGGCGGTCGTCGTGGTGGTCAAGCTCGTGCTCAGCGCGGTGCCGATTTACGTTACAACATGGAGCTTACCCTCGAGGAAGCGGTTCGTGGTGTAAATAAAGAGATTGATGTTCCTACTTATGTAAGCTGTGACCCTTGTAGTGGCAGCGGCGCTAAGCCTGGTACATCACCACAGACTTGTGGCACTTGTCATGGTCAAGGCCAAGTACAGATGCGTCAGGGTTTCTTTGCTGTTCAGCAAGCCTGTCCAACCTGTCACGGTCGTGGAAAAATCATCAAAGATCCATGTGATAGCTGTCATGGTCAAGGCCGTGTTCAGAAGACTAAAACGCTTAGCGTTAAGATCCCAGCCGGTGTTGATACCGGTGATCGCATTCGCCTAACCGGTGAAGGCGAAGCGGGCGAATATGGCGCACCAGCGGGTGACTTGTACGTTCAGGTTCATGTTCGTGACCACCATATCTTCACGCGTGATGGCAACAACTTGTACTGCGAAGTGCCAGTGAGCTTCACCATGGCGGCATTGGGTGGCGAGGTTGAAGTACCGACACTAGATGGTCGCGTGAGCTTGAAAGTACCTACTGAAACCCAAACTGGCCGTATGTTCCGTATGCGCGGTAAAGGCGTTCAGTCTGTTCGCGGTGGCGGCTTAGGTGATCTGATTTGTAAGCTGGTAGTTGAGACACCAGTTAACTTAAGCAGTAAGCAGAAAGAATTACTTCGTGAGTTTGAAGAATCGTTAGGTGGCAGTGCGGCAAAAAAGCACAAGCCAAAATCTGAAGGTTTCTTTGATGGCGTGAAGAAATTCTTTGATGACCTGACTAGCTAAGAATTAGAAAAAGAAAAAACCGGCGAAAGCCGGTTTTTTTATATCCAACATTTGTTGTTGAGGGCTTCATCATCTTTGTTTAGGTTTGATTGCTCAGAACCTGCATTGATGACCATCGTATAACAATCAGTATCATTTTTTTGCTTAGAGGTTGCTTTTGGCGTGGCCTTTAATTTGTAGGCATTATTTCCCGCTCCTCCCACCTCGATGCTGAAAGTGTATTCGTCAGATAACTGACAATTTGTACAACTTATCGCCCCTGGGTAAGCCCCGTTAACCGTGTACTGCTGCTCAACCCAAACCTGCAGTTGATAAAGATCCGTCTGCGCTCGGCTTCGTTCTGACTTAATCACATATTGTCCAAAGACAGGAACCGATATTGCGGCGATGGCTCCGATAATGGCGACAGCCACCAATATTTCGATCAACGTCATACCAGTTTGAAACGTTCGAGTTCTCAGTGTCATTATTTGTTTCGCTATACAGGATATTTGCTTATGTACCAGAGGGATAAATTATCTCTGTGTTAGCATTCAGACAAGTTGTGTGGGAATAATTGGATGCTCAGTGTGGGTAAATGGAATCGACAGCGCGGATTGAGTCTAATTGAAATGATAACAACCTTGTCGGTATTGGCAGCGGTCACAGCAGTTGCTGTTCCCAATTATATATCAGCACACAAAACCGCGGTGGTTGAGAACAAAGCGATGCAATTGCTCTCCGTACTAGAGATGGGGCAATCGGAGTCACTGATGCGTCATCGTCATATATATGTTCACTATGTACCAACCACTGATATTGAAGATGGCTGTATTGGTCTTAGTGAAAAACCTGATGTATCAAACTTTGATTGCTCGGATAGTGAAGGGTTGAAAAAAGTTTCCCTAGAGCGTTCAGGTTTACTTTCTGTTCAAGAGCCGGAATTAACTGAGCCGTCAAAGCTATTTCATTTTTCCCCTATGACAGGTCTTCCGTCGAACAATAAAACAGTGAAGCTGGCTTCAGGTACAGAAACTGGCAAGGAATCGGGTGTCATGATTCGTCAATATTCAGGCCTTAAAGGATGTAGCAATACCGCTATTGGTGATTGGGAGTCTTGTCCATCGTGAACGTATATATTTCTCGAGGTTACACCTTGGTAGAAATGATGATAGGTATGACAGTTAGTCTCGTGGTGCTTGCCTCATCAATCGCGCTTTTTTCTGTGAACACCAGTATAGGCAGTCAGCAACTTCAGAGTGACTTCTTGGATACACATTTAAATTCTTTAGCGGCCAATATGAAGCGTGAAATATCGCGAGCGGGTTTCTGTTACGACTGTACTTCTGCAAACCCTTTTATCATTGAGGGAGGCGCGGGAGGCACCTCTTCCATACTTATTGATGACAGCGCAACTCAACTCGAAGGTATTTGTATTCGCTTTGCTTACAACCATGATAAGCGCTCGGGCGCTGCGACCTATGGAAAAGATGATGCAAAAGGGTACCGTTTAGGCACCGACCCTGATGGGAATTCAGTTATCGAAATCTATGAAAATTGGAAAGGGTTGGATAACTGGAATTGCAGTAGTGATAGTTCTGGCGGCGGCTTAAGCGGTTATTGGCGAGATATGACATACGAAAGAATTGTGATTGATGCACTGTCTTTTAAAAAGTCGAGTTTTGTCAGCGTCGGCGGGAGTACAAACACACTTCAATCTGTTGAAGTCACGATTACTGCCTCTCTTAAAGCAGATCCAACAATGACAGATACGGTTGTATTTTCTGTTTCAATTCCTAACGTGGATGGTTAGCGATGAATAATCAAAATGGAATGGCAACACTCGCGGCCGTCAGCGGCATCTTAGTCATTATTGCGTTGTTCTCAGTATCAGTAGCGAGCTCTGGTGTGGGTGATATAAAGAAAGCGCAAAACTTAGTAGAGGATGCGAGACAGAGAGCAAACGCAAAGGCGGGTTTAGATTGTGCAATCGCCGTATTTGAGCAAAAAGATCTCAATCCCAATGATGCGAGTTACAGCGATACTTCATTTGATGAGTGTGCGAGTGCAACTGCCAGTACCATTACAATTGCGGGCACAGAGAGCCCTTGGTCTTTAATCTCTTCTTCAGGTTATGCGAAATACACAGCTTTAATAAGTGGTGGCGGTGGCACGGCGTCGGCATTTAAA
This sequence comes from Enterovibrio calviensis DSM 14347, assembly GCF_000621165.1. Classification (GTDB taxonomy): domain Bacteria; phylum Pseudomonadota; class Gammaproteobacteria; order Enterobacterales; family Vibrionaceae; genus Enterovibrio; species Enterovibrio calviensis. The sequence continues at coordinate 44,721 of NZ_JHZA01000025.1, forward strand.
ACGTCAGGAAGCATTAAGCTTGAGGGAGGTAACCGTTGGATCCCTGCGAAGGGAGAGCTCGTAGGTAAAGATGGGAATACAGAAATCTATGAGTGTCTTGCCATCATTGCGGGGGGAGATGTGACCATTGACACTGGAGATTCCGCCGCAAAATTTGAATCCCAGCTTCTCGCCACCAACAATGAACAATGTAAAGAAGGGTTTAGTACCACGGTCGCTTCAAATACGATTAAGACAAATGAATTTGAAAACGACATTTTGGATCATCAGCCGGATATGAACTTGTTTAAAGAAAAGTTTCAGGAGGACAAAAGTAATTGGGAAAAGGTGAAAAGTGACTTTGATCATTCTTTCAACACATCGGGTACAACGACCATTGATAATGGCAATGGCACACAAACCGTAAAAAGTAACGTAGAGCTGTGCGGAAAGACGATCACTGAGGAAAGAGACGCCATTGTTGCTCAGGGGAGCCATGTAGAGGGGCAATTAGTAACAATTTGGGTTGATGGTGATTGCAATATGGCCGAAATGGTAAGTGACATTAGCAATCCTGTCTTTATCGTAGTGAAAGATGGTGTTATCGCGTACCACGGGGCATTGGCTAATTTTAATGGCTCCATTTTCCAGTTCAACTATGAAAGAGAAAACTTTCTAGACTCTTGGTTAGAGGTTAGTGAGACAACCGATGAGCAGGGTGAGGTTGTTACTACCGTTGCATGTACGAGTGGGCCATTGGCGTTCTTTTGCGATCTATTTGACGAGCCGAGTTCATTGGGTCTGGAACTGGATAACTGGAAATACCTTCCCTTCTTGTTTAATGGTTCATTTGAGACAAGAGGTAGCTACATCGTCGATGTAGAGAAAGGAACCTCTAAAGTGTTTGGTGCTTTTACACCAGGTTATGATGAAAGCATCGATAACAATGAATTTTTCCCATCCCAACCTAAACTCGTTAAGGCTAGCATTCATGACTTTTAACCGCGGATTTTCACTGATTGAAGTGCTCGTATCTATAGTTGTAGTGGCTTTGTCTGGGATTGGGACATTGAAGCTCTATGGCTACATGGAAGTTGAGAAAGCGAATGCCGCTATGTTTATAGAGGCTAAGGTCATTGCTGAATCTCAAGTCGCCCTTATTCAAACTGTCAACACAACGGGTTCAATGTGTGCTGGTAAGACGTTCGAAAATATTAATGACTGCGTAAATCAGCAAGAAGACAGCCCTTTCGCTGTAACAGTTACAAGTGCGAAATCTCTAACGCATGAAAAAGTTGCTGGAGTAGTAGAAACGTACGGCAAAGTCTATAAGGTAACAGTGGCTTGGACCGACAGAAATAATGAAGGAAAAGCACTCGTAATCCCTGTGTCTGTGTCTAAATACACCAACTTGCTTGAATAATGCGCGAACGGCACTGTTTTGTGATGTTTTTCACATAAAGCCCTTGCCAAGTTTTCAAGCCTCCCTATAATGCGACCTCACTGACACGGCGACCCGCTCCACACGGAACTGGCCACCTAATCAGTACGGCGAAAACGGCTTCAAAATGATTGAAAATAAACGCTTGACGTTAACAACTCAATCAGTAGAATGCCCGCCTGCTTCAACGGAAAAGCCCAGTGCTTATCGCGGTTGAAGGGAGTCAACAAGACGTTTTGAAGGTTGCGAAAGCAACGTTGAAAAATCTCAAAATTTCTTCTTGACTTCATCGCCTGGCAGCGTAGAATTCGCAGCCCTGACGATGAGAAGACTTCTCCAAAAGAGCAGCTTCTACAGTCAACGTTCTTTAACAATTTGACCTATACAATCTGT
>NZ_KK211220.1:0-10942 GCF_000621165.1 Enterovibrio calviensis DSM 14347
TAAATCACATCGTTATGGTTACCGCCGTCGACGGTATCGTTGCCGGTACCCGCCCAGATGCGGTCGTCGCCGTCTTCACCGTGAATGTCATCATCACCGGCATCACCGCCAATGGTGTCGTTACCGGTACCACCTTTGATGAGGTCGTTACCGTCTTGACCGGTGAGGTGGTCATGACCGTCTTGACCGAAAATCCAATCGTGGCCTGCGCCGCCTTTGAGGGTGTCGTTACCCCATTCGCCGTAGAGCTTGTCATGGCCTTCACCGCCATCGAGGTGGTCGTTACCATGGCCACCGACCAAGGTGTCGTTGCCTGCTTCGCCATAGAGGGCGTCATCATCCCATTGGCCGTATAGCTCGTCGTTACCTGTACCACCCAGAAGTGTGTCGTTGCCAATATGGCCGTATAGCTCGTCGTCGCCGTCATCGCCTTCTAAACGGTCGTTGCCATATTCGCCCTGCAGGTGATCATTGCCTTTGCCGCCGGAGAGGAAGTCGTTACCGCCTGCGCCATTCAGAACATCGTTGCCGTCTTCGCCATACAATGCATCATTGCCGTTGAAACCATAAAGGTTGTCGTTGCCTGCTCCACCGAAGAGCTTGTCATCGCCTTCACCGCCATCGAGGATGTCGTTGCCATTCCCGCCTTCAAGGCGGTCATTGCCTGCTTCACCGTAAAGTGCGTCGTCTTCGGTGCCACCTTCAAGGGTGTCGTTGCCGTGACCGCCGAAGAGTACATCCTTACCATGCTCACCCACGAGGTGGTCATCCCCGTTGTTGCCGTAGATGTGGTCGTCATGGTTGCCGCCGTTGACGTAGTCGTTACCGTCACCGCCGCTGAGGCCATCGTTGCCATCATCACCAAAGATACGATCGTGACCGGTGCCGCCGTCAACGCCGTCATTGCCAGCACCGCCGTGAATGACATCATTGCCGTCTTGCCCGTAGATGACATCATTGCCCGTACCGCCGTCTACCGTATCGTTGCCGTTGCCAGCTTCGACGAGATCATTGCCGTTGCCACCATTAATGATGTCGTTACCGTCTTGGCCATAGAGCCTGTCATTATCATCACCCCCGTCGAGTTCGTCATCGCCAGCACCGCCAACAAGTACATCATTGCCAGTTCCGCCAAATAGGCGGTCGTTGTCGTTTCCACCATCTAAATGATCGTTATCATCGCCACCGACTAAAGTATCGTTACCGTCTTGCCCGAAAAGGACATCATTATCAGCGCCACCATCCAGATAGTCGTTACCAGTGCCACCTGTCAGGCGGTCAGCTCCTTCGTCACCATAGAGTCTATCGTTGTCTGCACCGCCATCTAAGTTGTCATTTCCTTCACCGCCATTTAGAAGATCGTCACCCGAACCGCCAGTGAGAACATCTTCGCCCTCACCACCGTAGATTTTGTCGTCGCCCTTCTCGCCATGCAGTTTGTCATTGCCTCCCTCACCGTAAATAACATCATTGCCGTCGCCAGCATGAATAGTGTCATTGCCAGCAACTGCAGCAGCTGAGGTTGTTGACAGGTTTCTGAGCGAATTGAGTTGGTCGAGATGCGGGTGAATGTCTGAAGGCCCGTCTAGGCCCGTATCTCCAAATAAAATGTCGTCACCCGAGCCGCCTTTAATGGTATCGTCGCCGCTATCGCCATAGACGGTATCGTTGCCATCTCCACCTTCAATACTGTCGTTACCGTTGCCTCCTGACAGCGTATCGTTGCCTTCATTGCCTTGGAGATTGTCTAAGCCATCACCACCAAAAAGTGAATCATCGCCGGTACCGCCATCAAGAGAGTCATCGCCCGCATCACCGTATAGGCTATCGTTGCCATCGCCGCCGTTAAGGGTGTCGTTGCCAGCCTGACCACGAAGACTGTCGTCGCCCGCATCACCATTTAGTTTGTCATTACCAGTTCCGCCCCAGAGAGCATCGTTGTCATTGCCTCCGTTAAGAGTGTCATCACCTTCATCACCCCAGAGAACATCATTGCCATTTTCACCATTTATTGTGTCTTGACCGTCGCCACCAAACATGACGTCGTTTCCATCGCCGCCATGTGCAATATCGTTGCCTTCGCCACTGCGTACTTTGTCGTCACCTTCACCGCCATAAAGGTTGTCGTTACCTTCACCGCCATAAAGTCTATCGTTACCCGTTCCGCCATAAAGGTTATCGTCACCATGGAAGCCTTCTATACGGTCATCGCCTGAGTCGCCGTAAAGGTTGTCGTTCAACAGTCCACCGCGGACCCAATCGTTTCCTGCGTCGCCATGTACTTCATCTGTGCCATCACCACCGATAACAGTGTCATCACCATCGCCACCATAGATATAGTCAGTGCCGTCCCAGCCTTCGATGTAATCATCACCACCATACCCATAGATAACGTCTACACCGTCTGTGCCCTTGATCTTGTCGTTTCCTTCAGTTCCTTTGATGATGTTGGCCATTTTGCTCTCCAGAATTGATACACATGTTTTTGCTGTGAGTGAGTATTTGTTAATGCAATCGATTGTCGCGTTAACATTTACCTAACATAAGTGAGGTTTTAAAGAGCCGTGCGTCTCAATAAAGAGACTGTTGATGTGTGGATATAAAAATAGCTTCATTAAAGTGCTAAAAAATAATGGTTTTAGGGTGGGAGAAAAAAACTGTATATGAATGGCATAAATATAGATTTTCAGTCTTTTTTCTTGAATTTCTACATTTATAGCATTGTAATTATTGGATTTAATTAATATTAAAAAAGTGTGATAACTTACTTACTATTTCTAATCGAATTCATCAATTACTCCCTAATGTGTGCGTTACTTTATTTGGTATTAAATAAGCATGAAATATTTGAGGGTATGTTATTTTTAAGTGATTCAATAATGAGATATAAGTCTGTGGTTGTAGTTCTTACTGTGATTTTATTGTTGTTTTTTAGATAATTATTTTCAATTGTATTTTTCATTGCAGGTTGGTTGGTGAGCATGATTTTGTTAGAAAATATCATTCCTAACCAGGGGGAGGAGTTTGGTTTTGATTGAATGATATGTTGCTGAATATGAATATCTATACGTGTATAAGACTTTAGTATTAGTACTTTCTCTTGGTTGCAATTTGACTCAAGGATAAGCTACTAATTTCAAATGTATTGATATGCTTTTAATTGAACATTTAATTCACTGCGTATCATGTTCGAATAATTAGTATGTTCTAATGTTAGAATGAACGCGTTGTATGAGCGTGCGATTTTGTACTTCAGATTGGATGAGCTGCATGTTGTGGGAGCAGTTTTGGGGAGATCATGGATGCATCAAATGCCATTGAGAAAATTAAAGATGAACAGAATTGCCCATCTTAATGGGATACGAGTATTTGAGTCTGCCGCGCAACAACGCAATGTCAGCCCAGTTGTGCTTTTTATAAAAACAATAATTCAAAGAAGTCTATGTGTAATAGGTGTAATAGGGATATTTAGTCATAGCTTTTGATGATACTGACGGCGTGACTCGCGGCGTCTAGAGCCCCTTCTAAATAACCGCCATAGCCTCTGGATGCTTCTGTTCCCGCAAACAAGATATTCGGATGCGTGTGGTCTTTGGTATTGATGCCATAGACACCGTGCAATGTAGCGATATCTTCTTGAGTTGCGGTAAGCGGTTCTTGGTACCAATCGACATACTCAACCCTGATAGGGTGCGCTGCTGCTTGGCCAAACAATCTAACGGCCTGCTGGAGAACCAGCTTCTTAAGCGTTTCATCTCCCGCTGTTTTTCTCGCTGAACCATTGATGCCCATAAAGCCCATGATGGCGCCGTAAGTTGGTTCACCGTTGATTTCAGGTGATGCGTCATGAATTTCTACCAGAGGGCCGACACTGCTGCTTGCTGACCCTGAAAATCCCATTTCTCTCCAAAAGGGCGTCTCGTAGATCAACACCGCTTTTGCATGCGCTGCCATCCAGGTTTCGGTGCTATCGAATGCTTTTTTCAGCGTAGGGTCGAGGGCAGGTTGGAAGCGAATGTTTTTGGCGACCAACCTCAGGGGCATGGCGAACACAATATGTTTGGCTGACAAGGTACCAATGTCGCCGTTGCCACCATGGCGTTCATATTCCACCAAATAGGTGCCGTCAGCTTGCTTCGACACGGCGTTGACCTGTGTTTTCAGTAAGCGCTTTTCGGGCGGCAATTTTTCCAATAGGCCATTGATCAGCGCCTTCATTCCTCCCTGAATACGGTAAGTATCAGGCATGATGTCATAGCCAATGTCCACGGCTTGAGGAGGTGCGTCACGCATTTTGTCCACTAAGTAACGGCCGTCAGAAAACTGCTTATAGAAGGCAATGCCAAGTGTTTCGACGAGCGCTGACAATTGAGGGTTAATATTGGGCCAATACCAAGAAGGACCAAGATCGACCATTGAGCGGGTGTCGTCGTTTAATGGGGTTGAAACAATGCGTCCACCAAAGCGATCACGCGCTTCAAGCACCACATGGTCGTGCCCATGCAGCTCTAGAAGATGCGCAGCGTATAAGCCGCTTAATCCGCCGCCGATGATCACCGTATCGGTTATTTTTTTCATTGTAATGACTCCGATTTAAAAGATTTCACTGTAGGGGCGAATATCCACTTCTTGTGTCCAAGAGGTCGCGGGTTGTTTTGCTAAATGTAAGTATGTCAGCGCCGCATCTTCAGGTTGAATTGCGCGCTCTTTAACGAGGGTAGGGAAGCGTTCTTGACTTTTTTCTGACCAAATAATGCCGTCTATAACGAGATGAGCGATATGAATTCTATTGGGCTGAAACTCTCTAGCGAGAGACTGGGTTAGCCCTCTTAAAGCAAATTTTGCCGATGCGAAAGCACTGAAATTTTTACTGCCATTTATCCCTGCGGTTGCACCAGTCACTAACAGAGTACCCCTTCCGGCTTTGATCATTGAAGGTATGACGGCCTGTGCAATATTGAACAAGCTCATCACCGATGATCTCCATGTTTGTTCAAATTGATTAGGCGTAGTGGCAAAAAACCTGTCGATGGTGAGCAATGTGGTGTTACATATGACAACGTTAGGTGTGCCGTGGAGGGTCTCTATTTGGGTAAAAGCACGATTAACTTCATCGGAGTCCGTCGTGTCAGCGAGGATCATTGCGTTATTTCTGCTAACAGTGACGACTCGAAAGCCGTCATCTTCAAAGGTGTTTTTTATGGCGAGACCCAAGCCTTCTCCGTAACCCGCAATGACAGCGAGTGGTTTTGCGTTACTTGTTTTCATGATCCTTCCCTCAACAACATATCCTCCATATAGTTTATCGAGCCCAAATATCGGCACGAGTCATGATTCGTTCATTGATGGAATAGTTTTCCTTTGTCAAAAAAAGCGGGGCAACTGCTGTTGCCCCGCTTTTCATTTCTCAATGTTTTGTCGTTTAGAAATAAGACTAACTAAAAGAGAACATATCGTTGTTGATATCAGACACAGAGAAGTTATCTATCGATATGCGAACATTGTAATCTATGTATAGCTCTGCACTTGATCCGTTCTGCCAAGAATAAACCTGCGCAATATTTGTTGCTAGCGACGCATCTATTTGAATCTTATCTCCCTGACTCAGTGAGAAGTCTTTGATCACATTGTGGCCATCCCAACGCGCGAAATGAAACGTGTCGGCATGCGTTCCTCCCCAAAGCACATCATTACCCGAACCGCCCGAGATAAAGTCATAACCTGTGCCACCAACCTCTGCATCGGCTTGAGAAGAGGGTGATATCTTCTCTGTTGAAGTAATAGCGATTTGTTTCAGCAAATTTGTTTAGGGTGGTGCATTGCCTGAAGACTGGTTAACTGCTCTTAGCTCGTACGAGAGTAATACTTTCTCTATGCCAGGCCTTGAGCCCGAAGCAGATAACTCTAGCAGTTTTGTTAGCATTTGAGGACGTTGCGACTCATTCGAAAGCAAAACAGTAGCGATGGCAGATTGGACAGTTTCAGACGGCTCTGTCAGCAATCGACCATAAAACTTGTTTTGCTCAAAAAAGGACATTTCTTGAGTATTGTAGAATCTAGCCGCACCGGTGATAACTACTGTATCCTCTTCTGTCATCAGGTGTTCAACTGCCTCCAATCGACCATCAGGTCGGTACAATGCCCCTTCGACGGCGGCAGTTCGTTCAAATGGTGAATCTGATTGAAGTGAAGAAATAAATGAACTCGTAAATTCATTGTTATCTAAGTTCGCTGCAGCCCTAAGAGCGATTAATTTATCTCTTTGCGTAGCATCGGGGTTGGTCAACGCTTCTGATACGATATCAACACCCCGATTTGCTAAATCTGGCTTCTCTCTTGCTAAATTAGCGATGTTCAACATTGCTGTTTCAGTGAGTAAAGGGGCTTCATTTTGGGTTATGACATCGACAAAGGCGTTCATCGCGGTACTCGTAGCATCTTTGACTAGCGCGAGGTTTACCATGCCTGCGGTTCTGTATCGATCCGGTACATCAGAGTCTGTAATAATTGAAGCAAGATATTGCTCAGACTCTGGTTTGTTTGCGTCTTGTATTGCCATTAAAATGGCTTGTCTCTCGAGCGGGGTAAGTGTGTCATCACTCAACATACCCTTTATTTCGGAGAGAGATTTGTAAGCCAACAGATACTCACCCACACGGATTGAATCCGTATAAGACAAAGAAGAAGATAACTTAGCGAGTTCCTCGTAGTATTGTTGGTCTGATGTTATGTCGTCATCGACAGCATAGGCCTCCATATCTTTAAGAAAGCGTGCATTGGCATTATGTGCGAAAAGGTTTGCGGGAAAACTGACGTTTGTTGGCTCAAAGCGTGTATATTCCCCAGAGATTTCTATTGCGACCTTGAAGCCAGAATTGCTGGGTGATTGTTGTTGATTGTTTTGAGCGACGTTTAACAAGATATCCGCTGACATTTTAGTGTTCTGTTCGACCGACTTGATTAGTGCATCTTCCGCAATAATGGCTTTCCAGTCGTCATCGATGTCATCTGTTATTGAACCATACGGAAGTTGCTCGGTGTAAACCACATCCAACAGTTGCCTCGCCACCGTTTTTTCGCCGTTATTAATCCAATACTGGTAAGTTGTAGATCGCGTTGGTTCATCGAATTTGACAGGGACTGGATTGGTGGTATAGGAGAGGTTTGAGAGGTAAAATGCAAAGATCCCAAGAGGGTGCTCATAGGGTAACCCCAAAAGATCGATATCTTGATATATTTGTGGCTTATTAAACGTGTACAAGAAACCGAGACTCTCACTGCTTAGCCTAATATCCTCATCAATTACTCCGGTGGGTGATGATATAACAAGGTTTTTTATAACTCCGCGTTGACCCGATTGACCATCACGGAGGCTTTCAAAAATGACATCGAATGCCATTTCCACTTGAGTCGGTGTGTTGGTAGAGCCTTGTTGTAAGTTTGTTTGAATAGAGTTTCTGATTAAAACGTGATAACCAAGATACTTCTTTCCTGTGTTCTCTTTTTCAATTTTAGCTATTGATTTATCCTGATTTTTCGAATCATCATACCTTGTTGGCTCTGTGTTTGTTAGTTCACTTTTTATTATTTCTTGTGCGGCAGATTTGTCAGGCTCTCTATTCTCGACGTTTAAATAATAGATGAGCCCCAAGAATAACACTGCACTCAGGCTGATTATTGTAATATATAGTTTGCTGCTTTTCATTTGCTTCTCCTAACAATAGGCACCGCATATTAATGCGGTGCCTTTTTCGAGACTTTCTATGAATTAACCCCAGCCTCTAACCGAGCCAAGTCGGGTTTGACCTGTATATTGATTTATTATAATTTTCCCTTTTTTGTAACGATCGAAAATAGTGTGACTCCAAAGTGGGAATCCCGCCCATGACAATAAGTTACCCTTCCAAATTGTGTAAGTATATGGAGGAGCGCTCAACTTAACAGCAGCGTTTATTCCGCCACCGAACGAACTTGCGTTGGTCTTGGCATTTGATCTGACGTAGAACTTCCAATTTTTCGGGTTGTTGTCGCGTGTTAAACCACCTTCTAAACGAAATGGATTTGAGACGCTTAACGAGTTAACAGAGCCACCAACATTAAGTGTGAGCCCAATTCCCACTGCGATATTAACGCCAAAGTTTTGGTTAACACTGGGTGAAATCCCACTATACGCATATTCTGGCAGTCTGAGCCATCCATAAGCATGAATAGGGTGAGGAACGGAGCCAAAGTAACCAGTGTAACCGCCACCGAGTGATGCTTTAACGCTTGCCCCTACGCCAGCGTTGAAGGTGATTTTTAATGGCAGACCAAACTGCGCGATATTAATGGCATCAAGAAATGGGTTTGAAAGACTGGCTCCCACGCTGACGTTGAATCCATACCCATTGTGAACTGGGTCGCATTCTGTTCCGGCGTTCACACTGATGCTCGTAGAAGGGCCTTCCGATAAGCCGAGTGAAATCCCTGTAGTGTGTCCTGCCCAACCGCCGTTCCAAATACCATTGATACCAAAGGGTAAATCAAGCCACTTACAATAGTTGTGCCCGTTGGAACCATTGCCGAGAAGCGCTTGAATTAGATCACCATTAGCCTCGGACTCTGTGGGGGTAACAGCATTTTCCACATAAATGTCAAACGCTCTATAACGCCTCCCATTCATCCAAGTGCCTGTGTGTGCAGCGACACGTTGGCTAAGTTTGGCGCTTTTATCCCAGCGAGAGGATATGTCTGTTGCGGCCCATAGGTGTTCTCTAGGACTCAGCGTACCCACACCATGAAGAGGAAGATTGAAATGCCAAAAAGGATCTCCGAGGTCACTCCACGCAATACCATGTGTTCCTGCATGTGAGAATGATGAAGATAATGCTAGTAGGCAGCCCCCTATTGCTAGCGTTACCTTCGTTAATATTGACTTTACCATTTAAAATTCTCCTAGTATTAATACTTAATATTTAACTCTTAACAGCAAAGATGCTGATTGTGATGGATATCAAAAATGGATCTTATATGTGCTTTATGTTTGTTAAGTGTTTAATGTTTTTTATTTTCTCCTTAATTAATGTCTCCTTGATTAATTATCTGCTTTATTAGAAGTTATTCATGTTTTTCACGCATAATAAAGGCCAGCAATATATTGCTGGCCTTTTTGGTCTCAATGAAAATTAGCTAAAGTAGAATATGTCGTTACTCACATCATGGACGGAGAAGTTTTCGAGGGTAATGTGGGCGCCATTACTGAAGTGGACCTCAGTGCCCGAACCATTCTGCCAATAGGAAATTTGGTGAATGTTTGTGGCAAGCGTGTCGTTGATTTGGAGTTTGTCACCTTGCCATAGCGTGAAGTCTTTAATGACATCGTGACCAGACCAGTAATCGAAATAGAAGTTGTCGCCGTGGGTGCCGCCCCAAAGCGTATCGTTGCCTGAACCACCGGCAATGAAATCGTAACCTGTGCCACCAATAATGGTGTCGTTACCAGACTCTCCATATAGTCTGTCGGATTCGTTGCCACCGTCTATGTAATCGTTGCCTGTGCCACCGAAAATGGTGTCTAAATGGCCTTCCCCATACAGCTTGTCGTTATTGTTTCCACCGTATATGGAGTCATTACCACCATCACCAATGATGGTATCTTGGCCATCATCACCCCAAAGGTGGTCGTTACCTGAGTTACCGTGGATGAAGTCGCTATCCGCGCCACCCCATATTCTATCAACGCCATCACCACCGTGTAGTTGGTCTTTTTCGTTGCCACCAAGAATGGTGTCATCGCCCGCCCCACCAAAGATGATGTCGTCGTGACCATCTCCTTGTAGGTGGTCGTTTCCATCACCGCCTTCAATATAATCATTACCGGTGCCACCAATAATGGTGTCATTTCCGTGTTCGCCGTAAAGCCAGTCTCCTTCGTTACCACCGTCGATGTAATCGTGTCCGTTCCCACCCCAAATGTGGTCATTATGAGCTTTACCATAGAGGCGGTCTTCGTTGTCCCCACCATAGATCCAATCGTTGCCCCCATTACCTTCTATGTAGTCATTACCGCTTTGACCAAGAAGTACATCGTCGCCGCTGTTACCGTATAACCTGTCATTCCCGTCTTCGCCGTAGAGCTTATCGTTGCCGTGACCGCCGGATAAGCCGTCGTTACCAATGCCACCTTTGAGCGTGTCATTGCCGTCACCGCCATCTAATCCGTCATTACCGTGACCACCGATGAGGGTATCGTCGCCCATTTCGCCATAGAGTTTGTCGTCATGGTTGCCACCGTCGAGGTAATCGTTACCATGGCCACCGACCAAGGTGTCGTTGCCGTCTTCGCCATTCAGCGTGTCGTTATCGTTTCCGCCGTTGAGGTAATCGTTGCCGGTTCCGCCGAAGAGTTTATCGTGACCATTTTCGCCGTACAGGGCGTCGTGGTCCCACTGGCCGTATAGCTCGTCGTTACCTGTACCACCCAGAAGTGTGTCGTTGCCAATATGGCCGTAGAGTTTGTCGTTCCCGTCGTCGCCCTCTAAGCGGTCATCGCCGTATTCACCATGCAGAGCATCATCACCGTTGCCGCCGGAGACGAAATCGTTGCCGCCTGCGCCGTTGAGCACATCGTTGCCATCTTCGCCATACAAGGCATCATTGCCGTTATAGCCATACAGGTTGTCGTTGCCTGTTCCACCGAAGAGCTTGTCATGGCCCTCGCCACCATCGAGGCTGTCGTTGCCGTCTTCGCCATACAGCGTGTCGTTATCGTTTCCGCCGTTGAGATAGTCATTGCCAGTGCCGCCAAGCAAGACATCATGGCCGTTATCCCCGAAAAGGGAATCGTGGTCTTGATTGCCTTCGAGGCGGTCATTGCCGTCGCCACCGCGCAGGGTGTCGTTGCCAGTCCAGCCATAGAGTTTGTCATCCCCGGCGAGGCCATGCATGTCATCATTGCCCCATT
>NZ_KK211220.1:11892-40036 GCF_000621165.1 Enterovibrio calviensis DSM 14347
TTGCCGTTATCACCATATACGTGGTCATTGTCCTGTTGGCCGTCGAGAAAATCGTTGCCATCGCCGCCGCGCAGGGTGTCGTTGCCTGTCCAGCCATAGAGTTTGTCATCCCCGGCGAGGCCATGCATGTCGTCGTGACCCCATTGGCCGTAAAGTTCATCATTGCCATTGCCGCCATTGAGGTGGTCATCGCCATGCCCACCGATGAGCAAATCATCGCCGTCTTCACCCCAAAGACCATCGTTGCCGTTGCCGCCTTCTAAGCGATCGTTACCCCATCGACCATAGAGTTTGTCGTCATGTTCGCCGCCATCGAGATGATCGTTGCCATGGCCACCATCCAATGTGTCGTTGCCATCTTCGCCATAGAGGGCATCGTTATCGTTTCCGCCATTGAGGTAATCGTTGCCTGTGCCGCCAAGCAAGACATCATGGCCGTTATCCCCGAAAAGGGAATCGTGATCTTGCTGGCCCTCGAGGCGGTCATTGCCGTCGCCACCGCGCAGGATGTCGTTGCCAGTCCAGCCATAGAGTTTGTCATCCCCGGCGAGGCCATGCATGTCATCATTGCCCCATTCGCCGTGGAGTGCATCATTGCCATTGCCGCCATTGAGGTGGTCATCGCCGTGCCCACCGACGAGGACATCATCGCCGTCTTCACCCCAAAGGCCATCGTTACCATTGCCGCCCTCAAGACGGTCATTGCCCCATTGGCCATAGAGTTTGTCGTTGTCGTTGCCGCCATCGAGATGATCGTTGCCATAGCCGCCGACTAGGGTGTCGTTGCCGTTATCACCATATACGTGGTCATTGTCCTGTTGGCCGTCGAGAAAATCGTTGCCATCGCCGCCGCGCAGGGTGTCGTTGCCTGTCCAGCCATAGAGTTTGTCATCCCCGGCGAGGCCATGCATGTCGTCGTGACCCCATTGGCCGTAAAGTTCATCATTGCCATTGCCGCCATTGAGGTGGTCATCGCCATGCCCACCGATGAGCAAATCATCGCCGTCTCCACCCCAAAGGCCATCGTTGCCGTTGCCGCCTTCAAGACGGTCATTGCCCCCTTGGCCGTAGAGGTTATCGTTGTCGTTACCGCCATCGAGATGGTCATTGCCGTTTCCGCCAACGAGTACATCATTCCCGTCTTCACCGAAAAGAGCATCGTTGCCGTTCCCGCCGGATAAGCCGTCATTGCCGATACCGCCCTTGAGCGTGTCATTGTCATCGCCGCCGTCTAAGCTGTCATTACCGTGCCCCCCGGTGAGGGTATCGTCACCCGCTTCACCATAGAGTTTGTCGTCATGGTTGCCGCCGTCGAGGAGATCGTTACCTGCGCCGCCTTTGAGGGTGTCGTTTCCGTCTTCGCCGAAAAGTTCGTCGTTGTCGTTGCCGCCGTCTAAGTGGTCATTGCCAGTGCCGCCCATAAGTATGTCATTGCCATCACCACCATATATCTTGTCGTGACCGTCTTGACCATAGAGTCTGTCGTTGTCGCCACCGCCGTGAAGCTCATCGTCGCCAGCGCCACCAATAAGAACATCGTTTCCAGCGTGACCAAATAGGCGGTCATTGTGGTTTCCACCATCTAAGTGGTCGTTACCTGCACCGCCAGCAAGTGTGTCATTACCCTCTTGGCCGTAAAGCACATCGTTGTCGTCACCGCCATCTAAATAATCATGTCCGTCGCCACCTTCTAAATGGTCGGCGCCTGAGTCGCCATGGAGGTAGTCGTCACCAGTGCCCCCATAGAGCTGGTCATTGTCACGGCCACCGTGTAGCGTGTCGTTACCGCTTTCTCCGTAGAGTTTGTCGCTGCCGTCTTCACCATAAGCAGTATCATTACCTTCTCCTGCATAAATCAGGTCGTTGCCACCAACCACGGCATCGGCTTGAGAAAGGGTGATATCTTCTCTGTTGAAGTTATTGCGATTTTTTTCATTAACTTGAGAGCCTGTATCGCCAAAGATTACGTCATCGCCGACTCCTCCTTCCAACGTATCATTGCCGGCATCGCCGTACAGGGTGTCATCTCCGGATTCTCCTTTGAGGTTATCATCGCCGCTGCCACCGATGAGCGTGTCATCGTGGTTTCCGCCAGCGACTGTGTCATTGCCATTGCCGCCATTAAGCGTGTCGTCGCCATCACCACCAATGAGATTGTCGTCACCATCCTCGCCATGCAGGATGTCGTTACCTGCATCACCACTGAGCGAGTCATTTCCATCGCCCCCACGAAGTGAGTCGTTGCCATTTCCACCATCAATGTTGTCATGGCCTTCTCCACCCCAGAGAATGTCGTTTCCGTCGCCACCTTTGAGCGTATCATTTCCTTGTTCGCCGAACAGTTTGTCATCGCCTTCACCGCCATTGATAATGTCGGTGCCATTCCCACCCCATAGAGTATCGTTACCTCTATCCCCATTGAGGGTGTCGTTACCTTCTTGTCCAAAGATGACGTCGTTGCCCTGACCGCCATGTGCGAGGTCATCATCATCTCCAGCCCTGATCATGTCATTGCCATCTTCACCGTATAAAACATCGGTACCTGATCCGCCATAAAGCTTATCGTTGCCAGTTCCACCATATAGGAAATCGTTGCCACTATTTCCCTCTACACGGTCATCACCAGATCCGCCAAATAACTTGTCGTCTCTAAATCCACCTTTAACCCAATCATTACCAGCATCACCATGAACTTCGTCTGTATCTTCACCACCAATAACAGTGTCGTCTCCGTCGCCACCATATATATAATCGTTACCAGCATCACCTCGTATGAAATCGTTTCCGCCGTTACCGTAGATTATATCTGCGTCATTGGTTCCTATGATGATGTCGTCAGATTCGGTTCCATTAATAATGTTGGTCATGAGTCGCTCCCTCGATCTACGTATGATTGTTTTTCAGTGATAGTTAATGTCATTCTCTTGTTTGAATGAATGGACGAAAAAGTCTGTCACTGGAAAGTAGCAAAGGAGTTTCTAAGATTCTTAATAGTGAGTGTCTTATTTTTGATATTATCTTGTGTGTTGATTAGTGCGTATTTATATTGGCATGATAAAAGTATTAGGTCTGCTAGGTGTTATGTAGCTAGTGCATTCTTGTGTCTATAATTTAAAATATGAAATTTTCAGTTTAACATAATGATTTGTATGAATTTATTTAATTAGATTTAATTTGGTTATTTTGTTTTCTGTTTTTTTGCGAGTAAATTCAACAATGTTTTTTATTTCATGATTAGAAACTCATTATTTTTCTGGGGTTGTTATTGGCTTGAATGTAATTATAGTCAGGTTTGTATTTTTCTAGGCTAGAAACTCAGACTTTTAGTAAGAGTATCTAATTTTAAAAATTTGCATGTGTAGAGAGTTAAAGTCTATGACTATAGAGTCTGGTGACTCTGGAACCCTTTAAATTTAACGGTTCCATTACTAATTCTATAATTTTCACTAAAGTGTAATCGCGAAGGTTTCTAATTTTAGAGAATTAGAATTAGTTAATATTAAGATTTTTTGATGTGAGTGGCTAGTGTGAATTTATTATTTGTCATTGATTTATTGTGTATACACATAATATTGCAAGGAAATTTTAAATCTAAACTATTTAAATGATTAGGTCGTATAATCTGTGTGTTAGTAATCTCCGCTATAGAATACATGTTATGGCAAGGAAAAAATCGTACAGGCTATAATGGAAAGAAGGGTGCAGGATAGATAACAGAGGATAGATGATGGATGCATCTAAAAAATGGTTTAATAAATCGAAAGTTAACAGGATCGCTCATCTTAACGGAATAAAGGCGTTTGAAGCGGCAGCCCGGCACAATAGTTTCGCGGGTGCGGCACAAGAACTTAACGTTACCCCCGCAGCAGTGGGCCAGCAAGTTAGGCAGTTAGAAGACTGGCTGGATGTAAGATTATTCACTAGAGCTACGTCAGGCACATCACGTTTAACGTTGACGGATGAGGGGGTAAGAGCTTTCCCCGATATTCATCGTGGTTTCGATTTGATTGTGCGAGGTTTAAACCACCTTTTTGATCAACCCAAAGAAGATGTGATCACTGTGTCAGCGAGTCCTTCCGTCGCGTCTAAATGGCTACTAAGTAGAGTCAACCAATATCAGATGCGGCATGACGATATCGATATTTTGGTGGAAACAAACGTGTCGGTCGTGGATTACGCCGAGAATGGCATTGATGTTGGCATACGATATGGACTCGGACAATGGGAAGGTGTGTGCGCGCAGCACTTAATGTTTGAAGACATTTTTCCAGTGTGTTCACCAGCGTTTGCTAAACAATATGGCCTCGATGAAGTACCACCTCATTTATTGCGCGATATTCCTTTACTTCATGACCATTCGGTACCCGCAAGCTGCGGTTATCCATCTTGGCAAGAGTGGTCAGATCGTGTCGATGTTGCTGTTTCCGCCAAATTGCACGGTTTAAAAATCAATGACTTCGCAAGCGTGATGGAACTCGCGCGCAGAGGGAACGGTCTTGCTTTGGCGAGAAGTCGATTGATCGAAGATGAGCTTAAAACTGGGGAGTTAATTTGCCCTTTTGATGTCAACAAATACAAATATCGCTCCCGTTTTTGTTATTTTATCGTCTGGAAGCTCAATGAAGAGCAGAGTGATATGAGTGAACACATTGATAGTTTTAGGAACTGGTTGCTTTCTACCGTTTGAATTTATCAGTCCCAAATGTTGTGTTCAAAAAGGGACTCATGGATCGTGAGTCCCTTTTTGTGTATTAACGTTTGGCTGGCAAGAGGTAGGTGAGGTTAAACGGAATGGCGACATTCAACAGCTTTGGCTCTTTCAGCAACTGGTCTCTTCGGTCTCGCATAAAGATGTACTCACTCAGAGAGGTATTTTGGCTAAGCATTACGTTCCTGCGCTTTTGCGATTCCAGTTTCACACACGATGTCGGTGCCGCTCCTAATGGTGGGTAGTCATGGCAAAGATAAACGTTTGTTTCTCTAGGTAGCTGGTAAAGCTTCTTAATAGAGTGGAACAATTCTGTTGCACTAGCGCCTGGAAAGTCAGCCCTTGATGTACCTTTGTCTGGCGCAAAGAGAGTGTCACCGACAAAGACATGGTCATCGATTTTATACGTGATACAAGCGGGGGTATGCCCCGGTGTTTCGATGACTTCAATGAACTTTGAACCAAATTGAATCCGAGAATGGCTATCGACAAAAAAATCGAAGCTCGCAAGGCTTTTCAGGTTCAGTTTGGCTTTCCACTGATTGAAGACCTCTTTTATCTTCGCGCTTATCACTGATTTGGCGCCCGTGATGTCTTTGACATACTGGGATGCTGAGAGATGATCGGCGTGAATGTGCGTTTCTAATACTAGACGTAAATCAAGACCTTTTTGGACAATATACTCCAACACTGAATCTACGTGGTTGTAAGAGATTTCGCCGTCTTTGTAGTCGAGAACTGGGTCCACAATGAGTGCATACCCACTGTCAGATACAACATAAGTGAGTGAGCCAGTCTCCATATGGAAAAATGGTTGTACTTTCATGGTCTCACGCCTCTGTTAATTTGCTGAAAAACAGTCTCTTTGAGACATGGTTTCTCGCCATGCGATGAGGTTTGTTAATTCACTCGGAATCTGAAGGCCAGCAAATTCGGCAAATGCTAATCCATAAAATAGGGTGATATCTGCCATTGAAAAGGCATTAGCAGCAACGTAAAGGTTGTTTTCCAACAGGGTGTTGAAGTACGCAAACCCGGCAACCGCGCGTTGCTTCTGGTGGTTGCCCCATTCTGTACATTGATAGGTTTCCAGCTTTGGCCCCAATCCGTCGGTTGCGTGGTGGAAGTAAGTGCCAACCGCATCCATCACCATCGACTCCGCTCTGCGTTGCATCATGTGGATTATTCCCCGCTCTAACGGTGTTGTCCCCGTGAGCGATGGACCATCAAAAAGCGCATCAATATATTCAGTAATGGCGGTAGATTCAGAAATGTATTCACCTTCTAAGGTGCGAAGTACGGGCACAGTTCCTGTCGGGTTCTTGGCATAGAATTGGTCAGTTCTGTGTTCTAGATTCATGACATCAACTTCGACAAACGTGACTTGATTCAGTGCATTTTTCTCGGCCAATGCGGCACGAATGCGAGCAGGGTTAGGGAAGCCTGTGGTTTCATAAATGGTAATGGTATTTTGTGAGGACATGACGATTCCTTATCCGAGTCTTCTCGGTCGTTATATTGTTTAATCCGTTGAGTTTTTAGGAGGCTAGACGCGTACTTCGCCAGCCCCGATTTTTTGATAAACCAGGGCGCCCAATGTGGTGGAGAGCGTCAATGTCGTACCCGCTGGAAAACGCATCCAAGAGTGATGCTCGTAGACACTATCGTTGACCGTAACCGTACCTGACAGTACGAAGAATTCGGTCACGTCATTGTTCGTAAAGACGTTCGATGTATAGCCAGATTTGAACTGATTTAACGTCGTGTTTTCGATGTCTGATTGCCATAGTTGCAGTTGAATATGCTTATCTTCGATGGTGTTCCAATCCGCCTCATGGGTATTGAGGTAGAAATAATCAGGTTCGTCGGAAGGCACTTGGGACAGTTTGACGAAAATTTCACAACCTTCTTTAGTAAACGGCGCATGGGTTGAGCCAACGGGGTTACGCACATACCAGCCTTTTGTGAAATCGCCGTTGTGATCGGAGAACGTACCGTCAAGAACAAGATACTCTTCACCGCCTGGGTGGCTGTGAGGTTTAAAAGAGCTACCTTTTGCGTAACGAACACATGAAGTTGCTCGTCTTGCAATTTCGTCGCCACGGCGCTCAAACATCATGCGCTTCACGCCAACCATTGGCGTATCAGAAAACGGTAATGATCCGCCTGACACGGTGATTGGAACAGACAGATCGACATTCCATTCGATGTATTCTTGGCTGGCTGTTTTGGTGTCTGTTGTTGTCATCTCGCAACTCCTTGTTTTTGATTTGTGGTTAGTCTAAGGAGAGTAAATTCTGAGCACGAGGCACAAAAATTATTAGGGCGAGATAGTTTTGGTATGTCGGTAGGCGTTGAGGGGTTTAATCTATTGTATTTAAAAGAAGTTGGTTTTCTTATGGCGGTTTGGCCAGTGTCTTTCAAGCAATAAAAAACCCGCTTATTAGCGGGTTTTAAACATCAAAAACGTGATGTTTTTGATTTTAAAGCGTGGTTATTGAGGGGGGCGAGGGTTTATTCAACCAACTCTTTCGCCGTTTCAACCACGTTTTCAACAGTGAAACCGAACATCTTGAACAGTTCGCCTGCTGGTGCAGATTCACCGAAGGTGTGCATACCGATGATACGGCCGTCGAAACCTACGTACTTGTACCAAAAATCAGCAATACCGGCTTCAATCGCAACACGTGCTGTCACGTCTGAAGGCAATACAGATTCGCGGTACGCCGCATCTTGTTTGTCGAACACGTCAGTTGCTGGCATAGAAACAACGCGTACCTGAATGCCATCAGCAGTCAGTTGGGTTGCCGCTTCAACCGCCAATTCCACTTCAGAACCCGTTGCGATAAGGATCAGCTCTGGTTGACCAATGCTGTCTTTTAGGATGTAACCACCCTTTGCAATGTTCGCTACTTGCTCTGCATCACGCGCTTGTTGTGCCAAGTTCTGACGAGAGAAGATCAGCGAGGTTGGCCCGTCTTTACGCTCGATAGCCAGTTTCCATGCAACCGCAGACTCTACTTGGTCACACGGACGCCATGTGCTCATGTTTGGCGTTAGGCGCAGTGAAGAGATTTGTTCAACAGGTTGGTGTGTTGGACCATCTTCACCCAGACCGATTGAGTCATGAGTGTACACTTGGATGTTCTGAATTTTCATCAGTGCAGCCATGCGCATTGCGTTACGTGCGTATTCCATGAACATCAGGAAAGTTGCACCGTATGGCACGAAACCGCCATGCAGCGCAATACCGTTGATGATCGCTGTCATTGCGAACTCACGCACACCGTAGTGGATGTAGTTGCCTGATGCGTCGTCAGCGGTGACCGCTTTCGAACCAGACCACATGGTCAGGTTTGAAGGCGCAAGGTCAGCAGAGCCACCCATGAATTCAGGAAGCATCGCACCAAACGCTTCTAGCGCGTTTTGAGACGCTTTACGTGATGCAATGTTTGCAGGGTTCGCTTGCAAGTCAGCGATGATTGCGTTTGCTTTCGCATCCCACTCAGCTGGCAAGTCGCCGTTTACGCGGCGTTTAAATTCAGCGGCAAGTTCTGGGTAAGCTGACTCATACGCAGCCAGTTTCTCGTTCCACGCAGCTTCCTTCGTTGTGCCTGCGTCTTTCGCAGACCACGCTGAATAGATGTCTTGCGGGATTTCAAACGGGCCATGTTCCCATCCTAGTTCTTGACGGGTTGCTGCGATTTCATCTGCGCCAAGTGGAGCGCCGTGACAATCGTGTGTGCCTGCTTTGTTTGGTGAACCGAAACCGATCACGGTTTTGGTACAAATCAGAGTAGGGCGGCCAGTTTCTGCTTTTGCTGCTTCGATTGCCGCGTTGATTGCGTCAGCATCGTGACCATCAACAGCAGGAATAACGTGCCAGCCGTAAGCTTCAAAACGCTTAGGTGTATCGTCAGTGAACCAGCCTTCAACGTGACCATCGATAGAAATACCGTTGTCATCCCAGAACGCAACCAGTTTGCCCAAGCCTAGCGTGCCTGCCAGAGAACATGCTTCGTGAGAGATACCTTCCATCAAACAGCCATCGCCCAAGAACACGTAAGTGTTGTGGTCAACGATGTCGTGGCCTTCACGGTTAAATTGCGCTGCCAGAGATTTCTCTGCCATTGCCATGCCCACTGCATTAGTGATGCCTTGGCCTAGCGGACCGGTTGTGGTCTCAACGCCTGGTGCATAACCGTACTCAGGGTGACCTGGGGTTTTTGAATGCAGTTGACGGAAGTTTTTCAGATCGTCGATAGACAGATCGTAACCGGTGAGGTGCAGCAGAGAGTAAATCAGCATTGAACCATGGCCGTTTGACAGTACGAAACGGTCGCGATCAGCCCACTCAGGGTTTTGTGGGTTGTGGTTCATGTGGTCACGCCACAGGACTTCGGCGATATCAGCCATGCCCATTGGGGCGCCTGGGTGACCAGAGTTTGCTTGTTGTACACCGTCCATGCTTAACGCACGGATCGCATTGGCAAGTGTTTTACGTTCCATCTTGGGCTTACCTTATTAAATGATAATCTGACCTGAGGGCAAGGATCTGTTGATCTTTGGTGGTTAAATTTTTGTTCTAGCTAAAAGCATTTTAGGCGAGGCGAGGTGTGTGCCGCCTAGTTATTCTAAGCAAATACGCCTCAACAAAGCATAAAATGCTTTTAGCAGAACCCTTCGGGCAGCGTTTGTGGCGACTTTCTCCTGCGTTATCGACTTCTCATGTAGGCCAGCTACACATCGAAGTCTCTTCCTTGTATAAAGTCGCCACAAACTGCTGCAAAAATCATCACCAAAGATCAACAGACCCTAGGATCATATAAGAAATAAGAGAGCGGCAATAGCCGCTCTTGAAAATGTGTTTTGCGAGTTTACAGTTTTTCGCGAATCATGACTTCAAGTTTGCCTTGGTCAACCGCGAAATTGCGAATGCCTTCGGCAAGTTTTTCAACAGCCATCGGATCCATATTGTGCTCCCAAAGGAACTCAGCGTGGGTCATCGGCGCTGGACGCTCTTTGATTTCCACATCGTCAGACAGCTTCTGCACAACGTCGCCTTGTTCTTCAGACAGAACTTGTAGCAAGTCAGGGCTGATAGTCAGGCGGTCACAGCCAGCCAGCTCCAAGATTTCGCCAATGTTACGGAAGCTAGCACCCATGACTACGGTGTTGTAGCCATGAGATTTGTAGTAATCGTAAATAGCAGAAACAGAAAGTACGCCTGGGTCTTCTGCTGCTTCGAAATCGCGGCCTTCTTTCGCTTTATACCAGTCCATGATGCGACCAACGAAAGGAGAGATAAGGTAAACACCGGCTTCAGCACATGCGCGAGCTTGTGCGAATGAGAACAACAGGGTCAGGTTACAGTTGATGCCTTCTTTTTCCAGCACTTCTGCTGCGCGGATACCTTCCCACGTTGATGCCAGCTTGATCAGGATGCGATCATTGCTGATACCTGCCTCGTTATACATGCTGATCAGTTTGCGTGCTTTCGCTACGCTGCCTTCGAAATCGTAAGACAAACGCGCATCAACTTCCGTTGAGATACGACCAGGGATAACGTTCAGGATTTCTTTGCCGATGTTCACGGCGAGACGGTCACCTGCATCAGCAAGTTGTTGGTCTGCGTCTTGGCTTTTCGATTTAGCGTAAGCAATCGCTTCTTCAATAAGAGGCGCATACTCAGGAATTTGGGCGGCTTTCAGGATCAATGAAGGGTTAGTAGTGGCATCTTGTGGTTGGTATTTCGCAATCGCATCAATATCACCAGTGTCCGCAACCACGGTTGTGAGCTTGCGTAATTGTTCGAGTTTCGTGCTCATCTTTTAAACCTTAAATGTAGAGTTTCACAATGACTGCTGTGGCAGCCTGCAAGCGCCCAGTGGCATTTCTAGCAGCCTGTTTGAATAGCACTCTTAGAGAGAGTCAGTAACAGGTTGAACAAATGCAACGTACCTGAGCAAATGATAGGGTTATGTTTGTGTTTTTGAGCGACAAAGTCAACGCTATCATTAGATAAATATCACGACGATCTCACTCATTTTACCCCTAATAACTAAATGTGTTGAAAAGGGGCTGGCAATTCCACCAATTTGAGCATGACCGTTAGGTGATTTGGGTATCACTCATTACTCATTGTCGACCATGTTAAGCAGTGCCATGGCACAGCTTGCACTGGTTGCTAGCACATCAATCGTCTCGGTTTTTAGTGCACCTAGAATCGACAATGCTTTTCGGCTTTCACTCGCCATGGCGATCACGTTAGGAATGCTGGTGAGGTCTTGCATTTCCAAACCGACGACGCGATCTCGCATTAGGGTGTTGGCGCGGCTTCCATCAAGTTTAAAGAAGTCGAATCCACCGATGTCTCCTACAATACCATCGTTGACTCTGGCTTCAACAAACTCACGCGCAGAGAAGCAACCCAGCTTCACCATATGACTGTTTTCATCCATGTCGCCGATACCAACCAGTGCAAACTCGGCTTTGCGTGCTTGGTTCAATGTTTCATTGATGTTCGGATGGTTGAGAAAAACATCGCGGATCTCAGGCGTATCAACATAGGCAGGGGCATAGAGGGTTTCACTGCTACCACCGAACTTCTTGGCTAGTCGACGACAGATGTGGTCTGCGTTGATGATGTCACCGCTACGATGGGTTCCGCCAATCGCGCAAACAAATCGGGCGTTACGGTGTGAAACAATGCCAGGCTGGTCAGCGACTGCCGCGACGTTTTGGCCTTGGCCTACGGCGACAACCATACCATCTTGCAAATTCCCATCGAGAAATGAAGACACCAAGGTGGCAACTTGCGTCCGTTGCTCTTGTACGCTGGGTTGGTCGAGGGCGATTAAGGCGCGCTTGAGATTGAATTTCTCCATCAAGCGTTGTTCGAGTTGTGCGCTATGGACAGGGTGAAATTTCACCGTTATTTCAACAATGCCTTCTTCACGAGCGCGTCGGAGCAGTCTGCTCACTTTGGCGCGACTAATACCAAATTTCTTGGATATCTCTTCTTGTGTCGTGTTTTGTTGGTAGTAAAGAATCGCAATTTCAGTGAGAAGGTTGGTGTCGTCGAGCAGACTTTCAAAGTTGCTACTCAATGTACGCGTGGTACTCATTGCTACGTCCCGCTCAAAATGATGTGGCGTTAGTCTACTGACTTTTTTAGGTATGAACAAATGTTTGAGTTACGAACATTTGTGCAGGCAAAAAAAGTACATAAATTATCGATAATTTGCGCATTGAGAGGCTTTCGTGTTTGAAAAATTGGTCATCCGTATCTAAATTGAGCATATACGATTCAAATCTTGCTGGCCCAGAACACATCACGCCTTTGCCAGTGAAGAAAGATAATTTGAACGCATCACGCTACTTTTTTATTTCGTCGCTTGTTAGTTGGGTTTTCTATGAAGGTTAGACTGAAGCCGTATATTCCTATATGGGTTGGTATTCTTATTGTTGATAGATTCATCCTCTCGCTACGTCGCTTTTGCAGGGTGTTCTCATGAGGTACCAGTCTCTCATACCTAATCGATCCCTCTGGCTGTCAGTGACGTTACTGATCGTGGCTTCCTTCATCATTGCAGGCATTCGTTTTGGTGGCTTGTTTCCTTCGCTTTCCTCTTTTGCGCCAAACATCAGTGTGAATTACGGGTATTTCGTTGATAGCACTAACAGCCACATTCTTGGCTATGTCAAAGAATCCGCGATTTTTAGAAACATTGATGACCCAAAGAATATTCCTTGGCAATTGGGGAACAAGTCGTATTGGGTCAAAATGGATTTGGAGAATATGGCTGCGGACCATCGCCATATGTCTTTGTATTTTGACACGCCAATGATCGACAGGCTCAATATCTACCAATACACACCCGATGGTGAAGAGATCAGACAATGGAACTTGGGTGACAGTGTTGATCTAGGCTATAGCCAAGGGAACATGCCGCCTTCAGTTCGTTTTACGCTTGATGCTTTTGAGCAGTCGACGATTTATTTGCACATCTATTCGACAGGTATTCCAGTGATGCCAATTTGGTTGATGGATGCTGAAGAGTTCAATGTACTCGCGCAATTGATCCATACCTTGTGGGGGGGATTCATTGCGATAATGATCTTAGTCGCGGTGTATAACCTTGCCGTTTACGTGTCATTGAAAGAGCGTGTGTACCTTGTATATGCCGGTTATGTATTAACGGCTATGGTTCAGTTAGGTGCTATCCACGGCTTTGGTATTTACTTATTCCCGCCGGTTCTCCAAACGTTTTTTAGCAATAATGTGGTTGCTCTAACCTTTGGGCTGTTTTTGCTATCTCTGCTATTTGCACATTTGTACTTGAGAGTGCACAAAGTGCAATCGCTGTTAAAGCAAATCGTTCACTACGGGATCATGGTGCTGCTTGGATTGATGCTGATGTCCTTTGCATTACCAGAACATATATCCGGAACGTTTTTGATCGCTGTTCAACCCGTGTTCTATGCGCTCATTGGTCTGCTGATTTGGCGACGCTGGAATGTGGGGGGGCGTTGGAGCGGCATGTTTATGTTTTCCTGGTTGCCTTTGATTATCGCTGGATTGTTTCCGCCTTTATTAGTCACAGGGGTGATTGAGTACACCTTACTGTCTCGCTACGCGTTCATGCTGGGTACTGTGCTTGCCGTTTTGTGCATGGCGCTTGCGCTTGCGGAACGTTTTCGCCATCAGCGAGAAGAGTCTGTCTACCAACTGACGCATGATGCGATTTCAGATATGCCCAATGCCAACGTGCTGCGTTTAGAAATCGAAAGCTTGATTGGCAAAAATGTGAACTTCAGCTTGTGCTGTTTCCAGATTGCTCGCTTTTCAAGCCTCGCTCCTTATATGTCAGACAAAGAAAAACGACACCTTGTCGGCGAGGTATGTTCGAGACTGGATATTGCATTGGATAGCGATGAGGTGCATGTGTTAGAGGTTGGCTATCGTCAGTCATATCGCATCGCGAGCATCAAGGAAGGCCAATTTGGTTTCATTGTGCTGTCTGCGGATGAGGAAAAAGTGCAGCTTCTGTTATCCAGTGTTCTTGATGAACTCGACAGCTATGTTGAATTGAACAATTTTGCGATTCGCATACAAGGTTCGATTGGAACGAGTCTCCATCCCAAAGATGGTAACCGCACAGATGTGCTGTTCAACAAGGCGCTTCAAGCGTTAACTGAAACCTCGTCGTCAAGCAAAAAAGTCAGCGCTTATGACTCACTGAATAACTTTAACCGCACCCTGAATATGTCTCTGGTGGCGGATTTAAGAAAAGCCATCGACAACGACGAGTTGCAGCTTTATCACCAACCTCAGATTGATTTAAGGACCGGTTCAATCCACGGTTCAGAAGTGTTGCTGCGTTGGGAACACCCAAAATTTGGGCAAGTATCACCTGAAGTGTTCGTTAAGCTCGCGGAAGAAGTGGGGATGATTAACGACTTGACCATGTGGGTGATTAAGCGTGCATTCTATCAACAAAGCAAGCTGGTCGAACTTGGCTTTGGTCGCCGTTTGTCTATTAATGTCAGTGCCTCAGATATCGCGATACCTAATCTTGTCGATAAAGTGGCAGATATTGCCCATCACTACAAAGTTCCCACAGGAACACTGTCACTTGAACTCACTGAATCGACCATGGTGTCTGACTACGATCGATTAAATGATGTGATCGAAGAACTGTCAAAGCACGATATTGAAGTCTCAATTGATGACTATGGGACGGGATATTCGTCGCTGACGTATCTTTCTCAGTTACCGTTTACTGAGCTAAAAATCGACCGTGGTTTTATTCAATCTTTGACAAGCAGCCCGCGTCAGCAAAACATTGTCCGAGCGACGACAGAAATGGCGAAATCATTAGGATTAATGGTCGTTGCCGAAGGTGTGGAAGACTTAGAAACTGCGGTCGTACTGAAGCGCTATGGCGTGGATATTGCCCAAGGCTATCACTATTCCCGTCCGTTGAGTTTCAGCCAATATCTGCTGTACCTCAAGCGAACGGTCAATCAAACCCCCATGCCGACCAAACGTTCTCGTCGTTTAGGCTCATAGCCGGAATCAGCGTTGAATCAGGATAAGCGCTTACTCTGCATAAGCGCTTAGTCAGGAAAATAGATAGCGCCAAGACGACATTGGCGGCTTGCCCCTGTCACCTCAGGGAGATTCCCCGGTTCGCCATTGAGCGCTTGTCTCGCAAGCCACGCAAACGCCAGCGCTTCCAGAGAATCCCCTTCAACGCCTTTCTTATCGGTTGGCATTACTTGCCAGCGAGGTAGGGCGTTTTGCAAAGCGCTCATCAATGCCGTGTTCTTTGCACCGCCACCGCATACGAGCAATTCTCCCGCATCGTCGTTGTTTAATTCATTCGCAATAGATTGCGCGGTTAATGCCAGCAATGTCGCTTGCACGTCTTCTGGTGATACTGCGTGAACGAATAGCGCCAATTGCTGCGTTAACCAACCTTGGTGAAAACGCTCACGCCCCGTGCTTTTCGGCGCTGAAAGCTCGAAGTACTCGTCTTCTAGCATTTGGGAGAGCAGGGCGGTGTTAACCGAACCTGTCGCTGCCCACGCGCCGTTTTTGTCGTAGGGTTGCTGCTGATGCTGAAGTATCCAGCTGTCCATCAGCATGTTCCCAGGGCCAGTGTCATAACCGCTCACTGGTGCATTTGGCGCAAGCACCGAAATATTGGCGATACCGCCAATGTTCAGCACCACACGTGTTTGGTGTGATTCGCCAAATAGATAGCGATGAAACGCAGGAACCAGCGGTGCACCTTGCCCGCCTAGCGCCATGTCTTTTCGGCGAAAATCTGCCACTGTCGTGATCCCAGTTAACGCTGCGATGAGGTTGGCATCGCCAAGTTGCATGGTGAAAGGCATAGGGCCATCAGGTTGATGAAAAACCGTTTGCCCGTGGCAACCAATGGCAGTGATGTCTTGGTGGCTACGTCCAGTTTCATTCAAAAAGCGATTCACAGCGCTCGCGTAGGTTTTACCCAGAAAATGGTCGATGGTGCCAATCTCTTGCAAGGTGACTGGCGCACCTTGGCTTAGCGCGATGAGCTTGGATTTCAGTTCTTCCGGAAAGGGATACATGGCTTGATGATGAAGCTGGGCGGAATGGTTCTCAAAGTCTGCAACAACCAGATCGATACCGTCCAAACTTGTGCCGGACATAATGCCAATATACATGCTCACGGATAAGCCTCTTTTTTCTTTTAGTTTGATAACTTAAGTCTCTCACAGTCCAAAGAAATTGGTGATCGAAATTGTGTTGAAGATGTGACTCGTCGTAGTATTCATCTTAGAGCTATTTATCTAACAGGAGAGCACCATGGGCCCATTGTGGGTTGATGTGGAAGGATGCGAGCTAGACGCAGAAGAGCGTGAGTTATTGGCACATCCGACCGTTGGCGGCGTGATTATTTTTTCGCGTAATTTTCATGATAGCCAGCAGCTTGCTGCGCTGAACCAATCGATCCGTAAAGCAGCGAAACGCCCAATTTTGATTGGCGTTGACCAAGAAGGCGGACGTGTTCAGCGATTCAGAGAGCAATTTACGATCATTCCTCCTGCGCAGTCTTATGCACTGATGCCACAAGGTGAAACGCTGGCGCGTGAATCAGGCTGGTTGATGGCAGCAGAATTGATGGCACATGATTTTGATTTGAGCTTTGCGCCCGTGCTTGATCGTGGTTTTGATTGTAAAGCCATTGGCAGCCGGGCATTCGGTGACGACAACGAAACGGTTATTCGCTTCTCAACGGCGTTTATGGCGGGAATGAAAGACGCTGGCATGGCAACCACGGGCAAGCACTTCCCGGGCCACGGCGCGGTATTGGCGGATTCGCACGTAGAAAGCCCTGTCGATGAACGCGACAACCTGTTTGAGCAAGACATGGCGATATTCAACGCCCAAGTCGATGCGGGCTTATTAGACGCTATGATGCCAGCGCACGTGATCTACCCGCATTACGATGCATTACCCGCCAGCGGCTCACCGTATTGGTTGAAGAAAATACTTCGTGATCAGCTGGCATTCAAAGGCATCGTTTTCTCTGATGACTTAAACATGGAAGGCGCGACCGTAATGGGCGGCCCTGCTGAGCGCAGCCAACAAGCGTTAGATGCTGGCTGCGACATGCTGCTGCTTTGCAACAATCGTCAATCCTCGATTGAGGTGTTGGATAACATCGCGATCAGCGAAGTGCCACAAGCGTCCACATTGCTCAAAAAAACGCAGTTCTCGGTTAAAGAGCTACAAAGCTCGGCGAAATGGCGTGAAGTGCAACAGCGTGTGATGACCTTCAATACGCAGTGGCAAGAGAAAAACAGCTAGGCTTGAGAGCAAGAGCGGAAGAAAAAGCAAAAAGCGGAAGAGAAGATCCTAGGTCCTAGGAAGAGCGGAGCTAAAGCGCGAAGATAAAATGCTGAAAGCTTAGTTTCTTTTTCGCTCTTGTCTTTTTGTCCGCTCTTAGCTTTTCCTAGGGCCTAGGACCTGGCTTTTCCTTCTCTTTCTGGCTCTTGTCCTTCATCCACACAACACTCATCCTGCAAAAACGCCAATACCGCCTCCAATTGCTCGAACTGAGCGACACAGTAAAGCACGCGTCCTTCACGACGTTGTGCAATCAGGCCCGCTGACATCAAGCTGGAAAGATGATGAGAGAGCGTAGAGCCAGGAATGCCGAGATCCTCTTGAACTTCTCCCACGGCGATGCCGTTATAGCCTGAGCGCACCAAGCGCCTAAAAATAGTTAAACGGGTCGGATGTCCCAGTTCTTTCAATGCTTTTGCTACCGCGTCCAGTTCCATAAACCAGCCTCTGAAAAATTTATATTTCGATAATACCAGAAATATCTTGATCTCGTCGCCTGATAAAACTATATTTCGATTATTCCAGAAATGTAGTTTAAAGAGAATCATGATGAATACAGACGTTGTTACCTCCACCCTCGGCATGTTTGCCTTTCTCGCAGTGGAAATTACCATTTTGTTTTTGGCGATTAGTTACTTGGTGGGCGTACTGCAGATGTACATTCCGCCAGCGCGCATTCGCAACATATTGAGCAGCAAGAACGGTAAAGGCTACTTCATGGCCGCGCTCTTAGGCGCAATCACGCCGTTCTGCTCGTGCTCGACCATTCCCTTCTTAAAAGGGCTGATTCGCGCACAGGCAGGTTTTGGCACCATGATGGTGTTCTTGTTAGCAAGCCCACTGTTGAACCCTATGATCATCGGCCTATTCGCCGTCACCTTCGGGCTTGAAGTGACTGCGTACTACTTTGCCTCCGCGTTAACCGTTTCGGTGGTGGGTGGCTACATGCTAGAAAAACTCGGGTTCGAAAAATACGTGAAAGAAGAGGCGTATGTTGAACCTGAAGCAAGCAATGCTGGCTGCGGCACGTCATGCTCTGGCAACGCAAAGCCTGTGAACAAATGGTTGAAAATTTGGCAGGGTGTTTGGAAGGATTTTAAAAAGGCATTGCCGTATGTCTTGGTCGGTGTGGGCATTGGTTCGCTGATCTATGGTGCGATGCCAACTGAGTGGATTGCATCTTACGCAGGGAGTGACAACCCGTTTGCTATTCCATTCGCAGCGATTGTGGGTATACCACTCTATATTCGTGCGGAAGCTGTGATATTGCTGAGTGCACCATTGGCAGCAAAAGGCATGAGCATGGGCGCGATTATGGCATTGGTGATTGGCAGTGCAGGCGCGAGCTTAACAGAAGTGATTTTGCTTAAATCCCTGTTTCGCAACCAGATGATTATGGCCTTTCTCGCTGTGGTATTGGGAATGGCGGTTCTTACTGGCTATAGCTACGGTATCTTCTTTTAAGCCACCGTTTCTACGCCATCGTCCAGCCTGAATGCAATGAGCCAGAGCTAGGGCAACAATAAAAGCCAGTGATGTGTCGCATCGCTGGCTTTTTTGTCATCAATCGAACGGGTAATCCTCGTGGGATGGTCGACTTGGGCGCGGTTTGCGGCGCTTCTTGTCGCGTTGAGGAGCGTCTCCGAATTCGTCGTTGAACTTAGACTGTACTTTCTCTTTTCGATTAGTGTCGTTTTTCAGCCACTGTTCCCACTTGGCCATCTTATTTTACCCTGTTCTTTCTCGTTACTATGGTTGGGACTGTCAGCGAAAAACTATATAAGTATTCGATGATAAGTCCATGTCTTTTAAATATAGCCAAAGTAACATGACATATTGATGAAGTTTCTTTGGCGTTTGCGTTACGCCAATTCAAACCAAGCATAGTTCTAGTGTGTTAGTTAAATACAACGAAAAAATTCATCATGATTGATTAAAAAAATCGATTGTATCGAGGTGTAACTTCTCTTTTTTTTAACACTTCTTTTTTGGTTGTTGTCTACCTTTGTAGTAGGTACTAAGTGTGGGCTGTATCCCAGTAAAAATCGGGTATGTAGGGTAGATGCTTCTGAGTTTTAATGTGTGATGGTGAGCGGAAATTTGAAGAAAAGTGGCATAAATTTTGTTATATGATGATGTTTTTCACATTGTTACAATAACTTACTTCATTGAGGCTCGACCAAGTAAAACTTATTGGCTACCTTACGTTTAAAGTTAACCATCAAAGTGGTGTTTAGGACTCGACAAGAATCAAAAACATCGCTATAACGCAATAAGAATTAAAATTCTTTATTGTCAGATTAATAATATTTTGCTTTACACCTTAATGGTTTAATGAAGAATATTGCGCAAAGTATGTAAAGGAGCTAAATAATGTTTAGTGGTCAAAGGTTTTTTGATGACAAGCATTTTCCAAAAGGTTTTGCTCGATCCGGCTATTTCACCATAAAGGAATCGCAACTTTTGGAAACCTGTGGCCGTACCATGAAAGCGCTGTTTGAAGGCACCATGGTTCCACAGGATGAAGAACAGCAAAAATTTGTTGATGAGATCAATGGCCGTCGTGCTGCGGAAACGCAATACGCGCTTTGTTGGCTAAAGTATCTAAGAGAAATCAACCACAAGCACGTGGTTTACAATCTCTGTTCAACGTCTCGCAACGGCGCTGCTGAAGATTATTCAGAAGCAGAAGCGGACGAATAGGCAGATTTTGGAATGAAAAAAGCGAGCTTAATGCTCGCTTTTTTGTTTTGTCATCGAAGGATTACCCCAGCAATTGGGCAAGCGTATAGGGCTGTCTTGTTAGATTCAGCGCCTGTGCTGGCGTGACGCCTGCGCTGTTTTGATGACATAAATTGTTCCAAGCCCGAAAAATATCGAGCAATGGAAGCAAGCCACCAGGGCGAAGCCGTCTTCTTGGCTCATCAACCAGCGAGCGAAAGTTCATGTGAAAACGGGCTTGATACTCTTCCAACATGAAGGTGCTTGCGTGTTGCAGCCACTGGTCTTCTTTCCCTTTTTCTCGCCATAAATGGCATATCGCCTTCTCTGCATTTCCTTTGTGCGTAAACGCCCAGCGGTCTCTCCACCAACTCAACAACATGATATCGACGTTCTCAGCGCTGTCATTTTCTTGCCATGACTGATTCTGTTCGACATAGATAGGGTGGCATTGTCTGCTCTGTAATTTGTCTTTGAAAACGCTAAACAAGGCAGAACGTAACAAGGGCTCTTGCGGCAGATAAAGGGTGATCTCTTCCCAATGAGGAATCAGCTCACGCAGGCGTAAGTATTGCGCATAGGCTGTATATTGAGGGCGGATCAAGCACCCTTTTGATGGGTAATCTACATGGATTGGACGCGTATATAAGTCTTCAACATTGCTGCGAGACAAGACTTCTTGGTACTTGGCATTAACCTGATTGAGCAAGGTGTCTTGTGCTGATTCTGGCGCATCACCGAAGTGAATGAAACTGTCAGGCATGCGCCGAGTGTTAGGCGTGTAGACATCAGCGCCATCGTCAGGCTTTTCTTCGTCTGGTGAATAGTTGATGTTTTGCAACAGCACGTAACCGTGGGTTGCATCGCCCGTGGCTAACCACATCACGCCATTTTCGCTACGCGGTTGCAGCGTTGTCAGCGTGGAGGCGAGTGGCAAATCTTTAGCAAGTTGTAAGTAACGAGCGTCAACGCTAGCCAGTTTGTTGCGGCATCGAGCGGCGATCTGGTCTAGGTGATCATAGAACGTCTTAGGGTTCATTTGCAGGCGGCGGCAAATCTCCCTCACGGGGTAGCCAGTGAAGAGAAGCCCTAGTAGTCGTTGTTGCAAATCCAGCTTGGGATTGGCATTTGACCAGCGATCTACAAATGTTGACTGACAGTGTTTACAGCGATAGCGTTGTCGCTCTCCGCTATAGCCGAATGCATGATAAAGCTCACGATGGGTAAGTACTGGCTTACCGTAAGCAACGCATGTTTCTGTGCTGCAAGCCGCCAAATTGCCAGAATCTTGTTTCTTGAGCCGCGAAAATTCTTTGCGCACTGCATGATTGTTAAGGAGAGGAGGAAAGGCGCCACACTCACGGCACACCAAGCCGGGGCGAGACGGATCTGTGTCTTGAAGCAAGTAATACTTCTCGTCACTCAATCCAAAGTTTCGACACGCCAATGTTTTACAAAAGTTGAGTTGTAATCCATCTGCCGCCAACGGTAGCTTCCCTGTAGACACCAGTCCTCCTCGGATTATTTTGCTAAAGCGTTGATTGGTCGTTTGTTATGTAAAAGCCCGCCAATCACAAGGTATTACGAAAAGAATCGCGTCATCATGGTTTGATAGGCCATGCCGCCAAGGTAAATACCCACGATGCCCATGATCCCTGAAATAACAGGGGGTGCAGGCAATGGCAGTTTTATGGCACTAAAGAAAAACCCCACAACCGCTCCCGCCACAACGGCTAATAGAACTTCACTCATTGCTATCCCCCTTGTTCATATTCGGGTTAACAGCAAATTGGTCATAATAATTGTGTATGCACTGTTAACTTTTCTGCGCCCAGTCTATGAAACCTTCAATATTCATCAGCAGATCGTGATCACATTCGTTGGCATTCTATTTGTCTTTTGGAGAGTAATTTACCAAATGTGTTTATTTGGTGATAAATATCACACTTTTTGCCATGGTCGCCTAGATTGCTGGTCAGAATTTGACGCCTAATGAGTTGATCCTTATAGGCTCTTATTTTTAGCACTTTCCATTTAATCGAATAAAAACCATTTAAATCAGTCAAATACTAACAATGCTCGTGTGTGCAACTTCCTAGTCGCTAATTTCCACATAAAAACTAGGCTTAAGTTGAGTCTCAATATTGAGATAGAAATCACTAATTGAAAATTGAGCGTTAAAAGGGGTGTTTGTATGAAAGGTGTAATTCAGCTTATTGGCATCATTGCGTTTTGCAGTGCGCTTTGGGGATGTGGCGACAGCGGCTCTGCAGCAAGCACCACATCAACCAGCAGTTTGCAGTTACCTCAGCAGTTGGAGGTAGTGACCAATGAAAATGAATAACACAGTCTGTTTACTGCTTTCGTCAACGATGTTGTCGGGAGCGGCGTTGGCCGCGTTTAATGACGCTGGTACAGAGTATTCCAATGCGACGACGAAAAGCTATGTGTGGAACGAAGCGCTGGAACCGATTGAACTGGTCAACAGTATATTGTGCTTTACCGCTCAATTTAATATGACGGAATTTGCCAATGCTGGCCCCTATTTGGTTCTTGCGGATGAGGGCGCATGCTTTGATGATTCTGAAGATGGTTCGACAGGTCAGTCATCAGGGGCAAGTAATACGCCATCGTATTTGAAAGCCGTGGCGAATGTGACTCGTGAGAATGACTCGTCGCCATTGATTGCTAATGTCTGGATCCCGGAAATGGGGACAGGATCGGATGAACAAGCCATCAGATTCAAAGCCGTGATTTCAGAAGGCGCGTCAGATTCCGATCCCTTCGGCCAGTTCACCTTCAATTTCGACTTCTTTGATAATTTTACCGATTTAACCGCACAAGGCGGTGGCGAAGTGCTGACCGTTGACACGGTTGCGGGGTCGATTGGCTTTACTTTGTATGAATCGAGCCAGCAGGGAGCGAGTACATATACCCAAAGCGCGAGTGTGGTCATGTCGAGTGATCGTTCCGACGGTATTGCATTAACGTCATCCGACAATGGCGGCGCGTACGCCTTAACGTTTAGCTCAAGCAATGTGTTGCTCCAAAACGCGAGCGATTTTGATAGCTTGCCTTACAAGTCTGGTGATAATTCAGGCACGTGTCTTAGCCGAACGGCATTTGATAGCTCAGTGCACCGATACGACTTGTTTAACTCAACGTCTGGAGCGCAAATTGATGTTAACTCCGGTTTCCCAATTCGTTATGCCAGCGCGAATGACACCAACTACGACAGCTATGGATATATCGGTTATTGGGGATTGTGGAGCGAAATTGAAGGTGCTGTCACTAACGGCGAAACCGTCGTTAAAGACGATGGGGGAGTGCAAACGCCCTATACGGTTGTCACCGCGCCTGGGCGACTGATTAAGAACACGGTGAAAACGCTGGCTTTATCGGACGCTCGAGGAGTGAGCTTTTCATACTGGGACGATTCAGTGTTTAGTGATAGCAGTTTCGACCAGTGGGTTGTGAGCTACATGACGGCGTCACAAGACAGCGTGGGATCTGATGGTTTCTATAAAACGGGCAAACTAAGCTGGGGACAAAATGGCCCAACGATTACCGCATTTGGCCCGACACAAATCGTGTTGTCGAGTAATGAATCTTTGTACATGTATTCCGAGCAACTCGGTGGCGAAGTGAAGTATCTGCAAGGTAAAACATCGCTGACGTATTATGAGCAAAGCTTCATTAATGGAAGTGAAACAGGATCGGGTGAGCTGTTGAATGGCGGTGCAGTGACCTTTTACTGCTACGATAATTGCCCTATTGGTACGCTTGCCTTGAGCGACCTCACTAATTGGAGTGGTGCAAGTAGCCCGTTTGAAACAACCTCAGGCCCCCACCAATTTACGTTCGCAGCAACGGGTGGCAACGCGTTGACCTTGGTCAGCGTGAATGCGACTGAACCAGTTCGCTTCGACGCGTCATTAACCCAATCCAATATCGATTCAACCCCGCATAGCTGGGGGGTCAGAAGTGGTCCAATGGTGACATCGACCGTCACTAGCTCCTATGACATTTATGATCCTTCGATCGTCACTGAGTATTACGTTTGGGAGACAGGCCTTCAGAACTGGAATCAGCTGACAGCCATCATTGATGGCAGTGGCGATGTGGTGAGTTTTGAAAAACCGATTCAATTTACCTATACCCACGCCAATGCGAACGATCGTTCAGGCAGTGCCGGTACATTTGCGGGGCAAACCTTCCTCGTGAATTACGGCGGGAATGGTGATTTTTGGGGTATTCCATACTCCCAAGAAGACGATCGTTATACGCCTGAATTCTCTTTAGCGGATGGGGTGTTAATGGGGGCTTCAAACGAGTACGTGATCAAAGCGCGTGAAATTGAGCAATCGATACAAAGCGCGACTGGCCAATGTACGGCACTCACGTTGAGTGACCCCGCCGTTGCTGTACCGACCTCAGTGACGGGCTCGGCAGATATTGGCACCATGCCAACCGTTGAGGGCGATCCATCTGTTATCGCTGGCGTCACGCAATAGCGCAGAGCGCTTAGCACTCAGCGTTGTAACAAAAAAGCGCCAGGCTATCTGGCGCTTTTCAATTCTACCTTGCTTGATGAAACAAGATTAGCTGATAAGGCTTACAGCTTTTCCCAAGCATCTGACCAGTCAATGCTATCGCCCGGAGCGTATGATGCACTTGCACACCAGCCAGTGAACGGCCAAGGCTTACATTCATAAATATTGCTGTCAGCGCCTGTTACGCGGTCACCTTCAAGGTAGCTAGTACCAGCCACATAAGCTGGGTAGTCTCCGCCCGGAGGAGGTGATACCGCGCCATCTTTAACGCTAAAGCTCACTGCTTGGTTTACCGTTTCGCCGCTGTCTGCTTCACCTGTTGCAGTCAATGAATACATGCCTGCTTCCCGTGAATAACCACCGACTCATTAGACACATTTCTGTCCAAACTCGTTACGGACGATCTGTTCAGGCAGGGTTCTGCCCCAAAGTGAGCTGGTTTCTTTTTTTAAGCGGTATTTTGAGGTCCCTCATTTGCCATACTTTTCTTCATCCGAACCGTACTTTTCCAATGTTGAAACATACAACCTATGAAAATGTGTCGCATAATACCGAAGGGCACCCTTTTGGGGTGTTTTCACAGGCTTTTTCTAGGGATCTGAAAATAACCTTTTAAAACAAAAGGAAAGCCATATTTAAAATACAGTGACTTGTTATTTAAGGACACTTTATGTGTCTAATATACTGTTATGCACTCAATCGAGACGAGGGTGATCTTGGACATATTTTCTATACTCATAGCACTCTTAGTACTAGCGTATTTAGTACGTGGAATTTGGAATGCATACTTCCGTAAATGTCCTAAATGCAAAGGCAAGCTGAAAATTATCTCATCCAAAGATCCAACTGGTATCAACATAACAAAAAACGTCTCGTTTTCACTCTGGACGGGACCAACTCTCCTTTCAGTTACATGGCGTTGTAACCAGTGTGGTTATACAGAAAGTAAGAAAGTATGGTCTTTATATTCAAGTACATAACAAGGTCATCAAACATCGCCCCCTCTGGGGCTGGACTCGCAAAACACGCTCGCCGTTTATGGCAGCCGTTAGGCATTTTCTAGGTACGAATTAATGTACTCCATCTATAGTTACTTTGTCTGGTTTTCTAGCCTTGTTGACGAAGTGGAGGGGTAAATATGAGTAGAGTTGCTGTCGAAATACTCGTCGGGATAGTCTTAGCTATTGTGTCTACTGTTCTTGCATACTATTTTTTTAGGCCAGCACCATTAGCTTTCGCAAAGTGTGAGCCAACTAAAGGTACGACATCATTAACGGTAATTTGCTATAACCAAAGTAACTATTATAAAAATATCATTTGGGATTTTGGTATCGAAGGTTTGCCACAAATAAAGGATATTGATACAGTTGAGCATAAATATAACTCGGAAGGTGTGTATACAATTTCACTTTATGCTCATGGGAAAGGAGAGTCAATACCGTGGAAGCAGATTATATCTGTTAGCAAAAGTAAAGAGTTGCCATATTCATTAACTGTTAATATAAAAGCCAAACTTCTCGATAATGTAATTGTTAGAAATAGAAATGTATTGATCGATCAGACAAAAAGCGATCACCCTTCTACGTTCTCAGACCATACTAGAAATTACTCGTTACCAATATTAGCAGAAGGTGGTTATAAAATTATTGGCTCTAATTTTACAGAGCATAGTGCGACAAGAGCAACACATATAAATAAACATATTCAAGATGATGGTAAACAATTACTGTTTTCATTTTCTCTAACAAGTGGTCCTGGTGTTGATAGATATCGAGGTTGGCTTCGAGGTACATTAACTCTTAGAGAGGAGCGGATAGAGCCAGGGGCTGAGATCATGTTATCTCAAAATATTAATATTCAGGAAGCAGGGAGTTATACTTTACGCGAATCAGTTCCATTGGACACCGTGTCAGGATTAAAAATATACGATAGTAACGGAGAGGTCTTAGCTGAAGGGGAACCTGATCAAGTTATGTTTATCCCGGAGCAAAAGATTGCATTATTTTTACTGGAGGAAGAAGGAAAACTCTTTCTACGTGTCGAGCCGAGAGAATGAATTCTG
Source organism: Enterovibrio calviensis DSM 14347 (assembly GCF_000621165.1). Classification (GTDB taxonomy): domain Bacteria; phylum Pseudomonadota; class Gammaproteobacteria; order Enterobacterales; family Vibrionaceae; genus Enterovibrio; species Enterovibrio calviensis. The sequence continues at coordinate 38,340 of NZ_KK211220.1, forward strand.
CATGCCTAACAAGTCGCTCAAGCAGACACATTAACACGGGGCATTTTTTGTATGGAGTGCTGTGGTTTTGGAAAGTTAAGTGGGTGTGCTGCTTAGCTTAGCGTTATCCCGTGTTCATAATGAATGTACTTTGCTTCGAGGTTTGGATAGCTAACCTGTTTTTCATAGCTGGTGATTTGTATCTAGTTTGGTCGTGATTGAAGCTTTATTGGTTTGTTTCTAAAGCGGGTTGGCGGCAAGCCGCGGAAGTGCGGAGCAAGGGCTAACAAGCAAATCAACGCGGACGTTTACTCGTGGCGCATTTTTACATAGAAACGCTGTGATTAAGGCGCTTCAATCAGTTTGGGCTAGTAAACGCCCGTTATTAGAACGTTATCCCGTGTTCATAATGAATGCACTTTGCTTCGAGGTTTGGATAGCTAAACCTGTTTTTCATCGCTGTTGATTTGTATCTAGTTTGATCGTGATTGAAGCGTTATCGGTTTGTTTCTAAAGCGGGTTGGCGGCAAGCCGCGAAAGTGCGGAGCAAGGGCTAACAAGCAAATCAACGCGGACGTTTACTCGTGGCGCATTTTTTCATAGAAACGCCGTGATTCAGGTGCTTCAATTAGTTTGGGCTAGTAAACGCCCGTTATTAGAACGTTAAGCGTCAGTCGAGAATTGAGCATGATCGAAGAATTGAAAAAACTAAACCTTCCGAAAGTGTTTCAAGACATATGGAGTTCAAGTGTTCCTAGTATTCTTTGCAGCCGATTTGATTCGCCTGCCAGAATGGCTGAGATGCTAGAGCAACACCCTGATGGGTTTAGTGAATCTGGACAGTTAGTTCCTTTGTGGGAAATAAATGGGCATACGTTAATTGGCTACCTTAAATCGGACAGACAATTCATTGAGTGGTTCTATGAAGACGGTCCAGAAGAATACAAAGTAATATCTGATACTTACAACGGCGTTCAGGGCTACATCTTTAGATCTTTTCTTTATTCGAAAAAAAACGATGAGCTAAAGGAACTCGCAAAGATCTTCGAGTTAAATGATATTGAAGGTCTAATCAGATTCAAGAACACCAATGAAAACTGGGAAGATGATATCATCAAATATATGGAGTGCAGCGCTTAACAAGGCGCTGCTACGGATAATTTACTCGCTGCGCTCTTAAGTTTCCGCAGAGCGCGGCGTTATCCAATGTTCTCAATGAATGTACTTTGCTTCGAGGATTGACGGGCTAAACTTGCTTTTCATAGCTGGTGATTTGTATCTAGTTTGATCGTGATTGAAGCTTCATCGGTTTGTTTCTAAAGCGGGTTGGCGGCAAGCCGCGAAAGTACGGAGCAAGGGCTAACAAGCAAATCAACGCGGACGTTTACTCGTGGCGCATTTTTAACAGAAACGCTGTGATTTAGGCGCTTCAATCAATTTGGGCTAGTAAACGCCCGTTATTAGAACGTTAAGCGTACTGCAGCTCAGGAGGAGCAATTGAAATTAACAGAATCTGAATTGGCATTTTGGAATAAGTACCTTGATTCGCAACCAGCAATCGAGCCTCATTTTGACTATACCGTCGAGGCTAACGCTGCTGGGGTACTCAGCATTACTGATAAGTTAATAGCTCTTTACTTGAATGGTACAAAGACGGCAGGCAGTGGGTTAGTCGAAGACTATGAAGTCGCAGGTGATGCATTACCAAAGGTGGGAAA
>NZ_JHZA01000028.1 GCF_000621165.1 Enterovibrio calviensis DSM 14347
AATACCGAAAATGCGCGTGTAGCTCAGCTGGATAGAGTACCTGGCTACGAACCAGGCGGTCGGAGGTTCGAATCCTCCCACGCGCACCATTTCATCTTCGTTTTACTTCCCGCACTACACATTTGAATTTCAATTCATTTTTTTTGACTAATTTCTCAAATTCTCAATTGTTAAATCTTTTATTCACAACGCCCATTATTCATTTTTGATGCTTTCTGGCATGTCTTGGCTATTTATGGCTGAAATACGCTATTAACCCTCTGAAGCTAGTGCTTTTATCGTGTCAATTTTGACAACAAAGTCACCCGCTCGAATCGCGTTTGTTTTTAACAATATGGCAACATTTGAGTGTATTTATTGCGTCAGAGGCCGAAAATGGCAGAAATGTTAGGTATTACAGGATTGTCATTATTGTGATTTGTTAGTATTTTGACCAACTACTTAACTGAATAAGTAAATTCTCAACAAAATGTAAGTCACATTCAGAGAATGGTTGTTGCTGACTGGCTGGTTAGCCAATTGGTTAAATGGAAGGAAAACACCTATGGATTTGGGAAGCACACTCGAGCAAGCCGCTACGCTGATGTTTACAGGCATGGCTGTGGTTTTCGTCTTTCTCACCATTTTGATCGCTTTGGTCAATTTGATGTCTCGTCTCGTCCCCGAAGAGTTGCCGCCTCAGGTAACTTCGACCACCACACCTAATCAAAATAATAATGGTCAAATTTCTGGGGACACTATCGCTGCGATTTCTGCAGCGGTGCATAAATATCGTAGTCGCCAGCGCTAGCTGATGCGAAACATACAATTACAAGGAGTTATGTCGTATGTCTAAGCCACTCGCTATTACAGATGTCGTTTTGCGTGATGCTCACCAGTCGCTGTTTGCGACACGTATGCGTCTTGATGACATGTTACCCATCGCTGCGGCGCTTGATGATGTCGGTTACTGGTCTCTCGAAACATGGGGTGGGGCGACGTTTGATGCGTGTATCCGTTTCCTTGGTGAAGACCCATGGGTTCGTTTGCGTGAGCTGAAAAAAGCCATGCCGAAAACACCGATGCAAATGCTACTACGTGGTCAGAATCTTTTAGGTTATCGCCATTACGCTGATGACGTTGTAGAAAAATTTGTTGAACGTGCACATGCAAATGGCATGGATGTTTTCCGTATCTTTGATGCGATGAACGATGTGCGTAACTTTGAAAAAGCCGTGAAGTCGGCAGTTGATGTTGGTGCACACGCACAAGGCACATTGTCTTACACCACTAGCCCTCACCACACACTCGATACATGGACTGATCTCGCCAAGCGTCTTGAAGACTTGGGTTGTCACTCACTGTGTATCAAAGACATGTCAGGCCTGCTTCGTCCTTATGAAGCTGAAGAGCTTATTAAGCGCATTAAGGCGTCTTGTGATATTCCGCTGGCACTGCATTGTCATGCGACCACCGGTCTTTCTACAGCGACGGCAGTGAAAGCCGCTGAAGCGGGTCTCGATATCCTTGATACCGCGATCTCTTCGATGAGCTCCACCTACGGTCACACCCCAACAGAAACGGTTGTTGCGATGCTGCAAGGCACTGAGCGCGACACCGGTTTGCAGCTTGATAAGATCGAACCTATTGCCGCGTACTTCCGTGAAGTGCGTAAAAAATACGCCAAGTTTGAAGGCCAGCTCAAGGGTGTAGATTCTCGCATTCTGATTGCTCAAGTGCCGGGTGGCATGCTGACAAACATGGAAGGTCAGTTGAAAGAGCAGGGTGCTGCTGATCGCATGGACGAAGTGTTGGAGGAAATCCCACGAGTTCGTAAAGATCTTGGCTTCATTCCTTTGGTTACGCCAACGTCGCAAATTGTTGGAACGCAAGCCGTCATCAACGTATTGACGGGCGAGCGCTACAAGAGCATTACCAAAGAAACTGCAGGTATTCTGAAAGGCGAGTACGGTGCAGCACCATCAAAGGTTGATGCAGAACTGCAAGCGCGCGTATTGGATGGTGCTGAACCAATCACATGCCGCCCAGCAGATTTACTGGAAGCTGAACTTCACTCGTTAACCGATGAGCTTATTGCTAAATCGAAAGAAGACGGCATTTTGCTCGCTGAGGCACAAATCGATGATGTGTTGACCTACGCCTTGTTCCCACAAGTCGGCCTGAAGTTCCTTAAAAACCGCGGTAACCCTGACGCATTCGAACCTGTCCCAGGCAGTGAAAAAGATATTGCGCCAACTGCCGCTTCAGCATCAGCGCCTGCAGCAGCTGGCGACACAGAAGCTTACAGCGTTCAAGTGAATGGTCAGGTGTTTGATGTGGTTGTTGGCCCTCAAGGCGAGCTGACCTCTGTCACCCCAACTGCTTCATCACAATCTGCTCCTGTCGCACAAGCGCCAACCGCAGGTACGGCTGAAGCCGTGGCAGCGCCGCTTGCGGGTAATATCTTTAAAGTGATTGCCAAGCAAGGCAGCCAAGTTCAAGAAGGTGATGTGTTGATCATTCTTGAAGCGATGAAGATGGAAACTGAAGTTCGCGCAATTCGTTCTGGTGTGATTCAAGATGTGATGGTGAAAGAAGGTGACTCAGTTACCGTTGGTTCACCATTGATGAACCTAGCGTAAGGGGATAGAGGAAAACATGGAAGGTTTGTTAATCCTCTGGCAAGGCACTGGCCTTGCCAATTTCCAGATTGGCCAATTGGTCATGATCTTTGTTGGGTGCATGCTGCTGTTTTTAGCCATCCGCAAAGGTTTTGAACCACTGCTGCTATTGCCGATAGGTTTTGGTGCCATTCTTGCCAATATTCCCGAAGTGGGCTTGGCAAACAACGCGATTCAAAATGCCTTGTACGCAGCGAGCCCGGATGTGATGTGGGAGTTTGCCCGTATTCTTGGCCTTGGCGACGCGAATCCAGAAGTGATTAAAGTGGCGATGGACGGTGCGAACCTCCATCAACTGAAAGAGCTCGATGAAGCGGCTCATGCTGCTAAGTTCTCTGACGGTACACTCTACTCCTTCTACAGCGTGGCGATTGCGTCGGGTATTGCACCGCTTCTCATCTTTATGGGTGTGGGCGCAATGACGGACTTTGGTGCGCTTATCGCTAACCCTCGCACATTGTGGCTAGGCGCAGCGGCGCAGTTTGGTATCTTCGCAACACTGTTTGGTGCGATTCTACTGAACCTGATTCCTGGTATGGAGTTCTCGCTCGCCGATGCGGCTTCGATTGCCATCATTGGTGGCGCTGACGGCCCTACAGCCATCTTCCTTGCGAGTAAGCTATCTCCGGATTTGCTGGGTGCCATTGCGGTTGCAGCATACAGTTACATGGCATTGGTGCCGATCATTCAGCCACCGATCATGAAGCTGTTTACTTCGGAAGAAGAACGTAAGATTGAGATGAAGCAGCTACGCCACGTCTCGAAAACCGAAAAGATCATCTTCCCTCTGGCCGTTCTAGTCATGGCGATTATCTTCTTACCATCGGCAACACCGTTGGTCGGTATGTTCTGTCTGGGTAACCTGATGCGCGAATGTGGTGTGGTAGATCGTCTATCAAATACTGCACAGAATGAGCTTATCAACATCGTCACCATCTTCTTGGGATTGTCTGTCGGCTCCAAGCTTCAAGCGGAGCAGTTCTTGCACATAGAGACCTTGGGTATTCTTGTGTTGGGCGCGGTCGCATTTAGTATTGGTACTGCCGCTGGCGTATTGATGGCGAAATTGCTGAACAAATACAGCAAAGACAATATCAACCCGCTGATTGGTGCCGCTGGTGTTTCTGCAGTGCCAATGGCAGCGCGAGTGGTTAACAAGGTGGGCTTAGATGCTAACCCACATAACTTCTTGTTGATGCATGCGATGGGCCCTAACGTTGCTGGCGTATTGGGTTCTGCCGTTGCTGCGGGTGTGCTGTTGGCGCTTGTAGGTTAAAGCGGGTTTAGTCGCTGCACCAAGCAATACAACAAACTGATGAAATAAAGGCGGAAGGCATTGTGTCTTCCGCCTTTTTTATTGAAACTGAGCAAAGGACATCACACGTATTAAGGACGACATATGCCTCAGAACCTGCAACTGGCCATTACCGCGTTTGGCGGACCTGAAACGCTGCAACTCCAACACACTGATATTCCTGATCCGCAAGATGGGCAAGTTCTCATCAAAGTGGCATTTGCTGGCGTTAACCCTGTTGATGCAAAAACACGTGCTGGCTTGGGCTGGGGCGCTGAAAAGATAAAAGATATCCTACCTTGGGTGCCTGGCTTCGATGCTGCCGGTGTTGTGGTCAAAGACTCTGGGACATTTAAAGCCGGCGATCGTGTGGCAGGAAGAATTGTCGAAGGCGGCGGCTACGGTCAGTATTTGTGTGCCAGTGCGGATGCACTGTCTCGCATTCCTGATGATGTGTCATTTGAAGCGGCTGCATCTCTTCCTGTTGCAGGATTGACGGCGTGGCAGGCGTTGGAATTAGCCGCGCTTCAAGCTGGCGAGAAAGTCCTGATATTGGCGGGGGCTGGCGGTGTGGGACATATCGCTATTCAACTCGCAAAAGCGCAAGGTGCGAGTGTCTATGCGAGTTGTTCAGCAGCTAATATCGGCTTTGTCAGCGGCTTAGGTGCGACAGCCTTAGATTACGCAGCTTCTGCGCTTGAAACGCAAGTGACTGATGTCGATGTATTGATTGACCTCGTGGGTGGTGATGTTGGCGAAGCCGCACTCAAATCCGTTGCTAAAAATGGCCGCGTGGTCACCGTACCGACCATTACTGCCGATCGCATTATCGATGCGGCAAAGCCAATGGGTATTGATGTGAAAGGGATGCTGGTGGTGCCAAATCCTGAGCAGATGGATGCCTTGTTGACCATGGTGAATGATGGAAAGGTGCGTGTTGAAATCGCAAAAACGTATTCGCTTGAAGATGGCGTACAAGCCCATATTGATATTCAAACTGGCCGCACGCGCGGTAAATTACTTTTGGAGATGCCTGAATGAGTCGGTATGACGGCTATGAAGGATTGATATTTGACCTAGATGGAACCTTGTTGGATTCCATGCCTGGTCATTATGCGGCGTGGCAACAAACCGCGGCAGATTTTGGTTTCCATGTTTCTGAAGAGTGGTATCACACTCGCGGTGGCAGCCCAACGATTCTCACGGCGCGTTCTTTGATTGAACAACTCAACTTAGACGTTGATGCTCAGGTGCTTGCAGATCATAAGACACAGTGCTTTTCTTCCTTGTTAGAAAATCACCTGACTATCTTGCCGTTTACCGAGGTGGCCCGTCATTTTTCAGGAAAGATCCCAATGGCAGTGGGCACGGGAACACTGACAGAGCTTGCCTCTCGCATGATGGAAAAGGCCGGGATTCTCGATCTGTTCGATCATGTGGTTGGCGCTGACCAAGTTGGCGCACACAAACCGTCCCCTGATACATTTCTTCGTTGTGCCGAGTTGCTTGGTGTCGACCCCAAGAAATGTTTAGTGTTTGAAGATGCGGTATTTGGTTTTGATGCTGCAAAAGCGGCTGGCATGGATGTCATTGATGTTCGGGTGACAGATGTTGGGTTGGATTAGTGGCGACTCCGCGCTGTGGGTGCTCTTTTCCACCGGATTTCTCAGCGCGACATTGCTTCCAGGTGGTTCGGAAGCCAACCTGATTTTTCTCCTTAAAGAATCGCAATTTAGCCTTGGTGTTTTAGTGCTCGTTGCCACTTTGGGTAATACCTTAGGTGGCATGACGAACTATTTCATTGGTCGATTCATTCCTGCGCGAACCCTAGAGCAAAAGCATGGTCAAAAAGCCATTGGCTGGCTGCAACGCTACGGTTATTGGACCTTGCTGTTAAGTTGGCTGCCATTGATTGGTGACCCCCTTTGCTTAGCTGCCGGTTGGCTGCGGTTAAAACAGCATTGGTGTTGGTTATTGATTGCGACGGGGAAAGCCCTTAGATACATGATATTGGCGCTGGTGACACGGGGCCTGTTTTTAGTTTGATTTCTATTTGAAAGGATAGTGTGTGCGTTATTTTATCCTTACGGCAGCGGTATTTGCGCTGTCTGGGTGCGGTGTCTATTCGACATCACCTGAACCAGTTCTTCCTATGGGCGTAACTCTCATTGAGAAAAACGAAACCCAAACCCATGGGCAACCATCCATCCCTTACCAAAAATATCAACTCGATAATGGTCTAACTGTCTTACTGCACCCTGACGATTCCGATCCTTTAGTGCATGTTGACGTCACTTATCATGTGGGTTCTGCCCGTGAAGAGCCTGGAAAATCTGGGTTTGCGCATTTCTTCGAGCACATGATGTTTCAAGGATCCAAGCATGTGGGCGACCAGCAGCACTTCAAATACGTCACTGAGTCTGGTGGCAGTGTGAATGGCACCACCAATCGCGACCGAACTAACTATTACGAAACCGTGCCTGCGAACGAGCTAGAGAAAATGCTTTGGCTTGAATCGGATCGCATGGGTTTTCTGCTAGAGGCCGTGTCCCAGCGCAAATTCGAAATTCAGCGTGATACGGTAAAGAACGAACGCGCTCAGAATTTTGATAACCGTCCTTATGGATTGGTTCGCGAAACCTTGTCTGCCGCGTTATATCCGCCGACACACCCTTACAGCTGGCCGACGATTGGCTATGTCGAAGATTTAAACCGTGTTGATGTGGATGATCTCAAAGCCTTCTTCTTGCGCTGGTATGGGCCGAACAATGCCACGCTAACCATTGGCGGCGACATAGATGTAGAACAGACACTGGCATGGGTGAACAAGTATTTTGGTGATATTCCGCGCGGAGCAGACGTTGTTGCAGCGGACAAGTGGCCAGTGACCCTCGATAGCGATCGCTTTGTGACGCTTGAAGATAAGATCCAACAACCCATGTTGGTCATGAGCTGGCCGACGCAATATCCCGATGCGGAATCGACTGTAGCGCTGGATATGCTGGCCTCGGTTCTAGGGCAGGGGCGTAACAGTTTGCTGTACCAAGAACTGGTTAAGCCGGGCAAAGTCCTGAGCGCCAGTGCTTACCAAGATTGCGCTGAACTCGCGTGTACTTTCCAACTCTACGTACTGGGTAACCAAGGACAAGATTTGACCTCGGTTCGTCAAGACGTGTTAAATGTGCTGGATTCGCTGAAAGCACGCGGCATCAAGCAAGACGATCTTGAGCAAGTCAAAGGCAGTGCAGAAGCAGGCGCGGTTTTCGGCTTACAAAGTGTTCATGGCAAGGTTTCTCAGTTGGCATCAAATGAAACCTTCTACGGCGAGCCTGACAGATTGTCCAAGTGGCTAGCAGAGCTCAGTGATGTGAGCACCCAAGATGTTGAGCAGGCGTTAACCACGTTTGTATGGCAGCAGCCATCGGTCACGGTGTCTGTCGTTCCTGCGGGCAAGCTGTCACTGGAAGCCGAGCCACAAAACTTTACCGCAAAGCGTGAAGAGGCAAAACCTTCACCAAGCAACGAACAAGATCTCGCCGCGTTGATTGCTCAACAAACAACGCCTGAGAAGTTTGATCGCAGTGTCGCTCCAAAGGCGTCTGGCGCTGTCACCGTGAACGTGCCGACCTTGTATCATTCTGAACTGGGTAACGGCATTGCAATCACTGGGGCTGAAAGTAATGAAATACCGACAGTGACGATGCACCTTATTATTCCTGCAGGAACCTTGATGGAGCCAGAAGGGAAGAACGGTTTGGCATCACTGACGGCAGATTTGATCACCGAGGGGACGCTCAATCAAACCAGTGAAGATATAGCTGCCAAGCTAGATCGTTTAGGGTCGAGTGTCAGCATTAGTGCGTCTGGTCGAAGTACCACCGTGAGCGTTTCTTCATTGACCAAAAACCTAAAAGAAACGCTAATGATTGCTGGCGACATGCTGTTTAACCCGCGCTTTGAACAGGCCGATTTCGATCGACTGAAAAAGCAGGCTTTAGAGAGCATTCAGTTTAGTCATCAAACGCCACAGTGGCAGGCAAGTCAGGCTCGTCGTGAAGTGTTGTATCAAGACTCATGGCATGCATTGCCGTCAGAAGGCACGTTTGAAACCTTGGGGCAATTGACGTTAGAGGACGTGAAAGCCTTCTATGCGGATCACTACACGCCAGACACCGCCAGACTTATTGCGGTTGGCGATCTTGATAAACAAACACTGCTTTCGAAAATTAATGGACTGAGCCAGTGGAAAGGCAAAAAAGCCACTGCTCCGGCTAAAGCGGCCTTGAAGCCATTGATAGAACCTAAGATTTGGTTGGTCGATAAACCGGATGCGCCACAAAGTGTGGTGCAAATGGTTCGTCACGCGATGCCTTATGACGCAACGGGCGAGATGTTCAAAACTCAGCTGGCCAACTTCAACCTTGCCGGTAACTTTAACTCACGTTTGAACCTCAATCTTCGTGAAGACAAAGGCTACACTTACGGAGCAAGTGGCTACGTGGTGGGCGACCAAGACAAAGGGCGTATTGTGTTTCAAGCGCAAGTGCGTGCCGATAGCACCTTGGAAACCGTGATTGAGATGCAAAATGAGCTGGCTGAAATGTCCCTACAGGGTATGACAGACGATGAGCTTGCGTTCTTGCGTCTCGCGGTAGGTCAGAAAGATGCGCTGAGTTATGAAACGCCAAGTGATAAGGCCGGTCTTATTGCCAACATCATGCGCCATGAATTGCCGTCAGACTACAAGACGACTCAAAAGGCGATTATTGATGGGGTGGATAAACAGACGCTAAATGCGTTGTCCAGTAAGTGGTTTGATCCCCAAGACTATCAGGTAATAGTGGTAGGCGATGCGGATAAACTGGCGCCTTCACTGGCCACATTAGGGTTGCCGATAAAGCGTTTAGTGATTGAGAATTGAACGTAATTTTTAGGCAGATAAGCTAACAGTAAAACAGTGAGATGGCTTTTGTTCGAGAGAGTGATTATCCTTAGCCATCTTACTGCTTTCAACATATAAACGAGTACAGCCTTGAATAGTTTTTCTCAAAGGTTGGCAGCGCTGTCTGAACAACCCGACGCGCTTAAGGGCATTGGACGAGGTGTGGAGCGTGAAGCTTTGCGTATCACGCCAGAAGGGACATTGTCATCTGCCGCCCATCCAATAGCGTTAGGCTCAGCGTTAACGCACCAATGGATCACGACCGACTTTGCGGAGCAACTGCTGGAGTTTATTACCCCAGTGACTTACTCGGTGCCTGACATGCTGACGCAGTTGCAGGATATCCACCGCTTTACCTACCGCGCAATGGATGGTGAGTCACTGTGGCCACTTTCCATGCCATGTTATGTCGAAAATGAAGACGACATAACTTTGGCGCAATACGGCACGTCAAACGTGGGCAAAATGAAGACCTTGTATCGTCAAGGGCTTAAGCATCGCTACGGCAGTGTGATGCAGGTTATCTCCGGTGTGCATTTCAATATTTCGTTCCCAGACAGTTTTTGGCAGGCAATGTTTGGCGATCAAGCGCCGTATGCTCGTCAGGAATCAGTGTCTGATGCCTACTTTGGTCTGATTCGAAACTACTACCGTTTTGGTTGGATGATTCCATACCTGTTTGGTGCTTCGCCAGCGCTGTGTGGCTCGTTTATTGATCAAACAAAAACCAACCTCGACTTTACTGTGTTAGGTAAGGGAACCAACTATTTACCTTATGCGACGTCATTAAGACTGAGCGATTTGGGCTACACCAATAGTGCACAAAGTGGGCTGAAAATCGGCTTCAATGGTTTGGACCAATACCTTGAAGGCGTCCGCGATGCGATTCGAACACCGTCGGCAGACTTCGCAAAGATAGGTGTGAAAGATGCATCGGGCTATCGCCAGTTGAATGCCAATGTGCTTCAAATCGAAAACGAACTGTATGCACCGATCCGTCCAAAGCGTGTCGCTAAGAGCGGAGAAAAGCCTTCTGAAGCGCTTGAGCGTGGCGGTGTTGAGTACATCGAAGTTCGCTCCTTGGACGTCAATCCATTCAGCCCAACCGGCATCGATGACACTCAGGTTTACTTCTTGGACTTGTTTGTGACTTGGTGTGCGCTGTCCGACTCTGAAGCCATGACAGATTGCGAACTTCAGTGCTGGCGAGAAAATTGGAACAAAGTCGTTCTAGAAGGTCGAAAGCCTGGTTTGACACTGCAAATTGGTTGCGAAGGCGAGCAATTGACTCAAGCAGAATGGGGACGTCGCGTTTTCGCGGATTTGAGTGAACTCGCAGTGGTGATGGACAAAGCTTACGGTGGTGAAAACTATCAGAAAGTGTGTCAGGAACTTGTCTCGTGGTTTGATGATCCAGAGAAAACCTTATCAGCGCGTTTGCTGCGCGATGTGATTGAACAGCAAAGCATCGGTAAGGTTGGTCTTGCCATTGCTAAGCAAAATGCTGAGCTGTATTCGCAGGGTGAATATCACATTGTCTCTGAATCCCAGCTAGTCGAAGAAAGCCGCGTCAGCATGAAAAAACAGCAAGATGTGGAGCAAGGCGACGCTATTAGCTTCGATCAGTATCTGGCTGAATATTTTGGTGATAGTGTATCTCTATAGAGTGACAGCTGTTACCCAGAAATAGGCAGGCTTTCCCTGCCTATTTTTTTATCCGTAGATTGAACGTTTTATTGAGATGGTTCGAGCGCTTAAGGACAACTATGCACTTTTCACCTAAGTGGATTTTACTTCTCGCTTCATTAGTTTTAACGGGCTGTGCCAATCCCCCACCGAAAAGCCCTGAGAATATTTGCAGTATCTTCCGTCAATATGATGGTTGGTATGATGACGCCGCTGAGATGGAAGATGATTGGGGTACCCCCATTCATATTGCCATGGCCTTCGTGAAACAAGAAAGCTCTTACATTCACGATGCACTGCCGCCAAGGGACTACGTGCTTTGGGTGATCCCATGGGGTCGTGTTAGTAGCGCATATGGCTATGCGCAAGCGCAAGATCCCGCGTGGTCTGACTATCAAAAAGCCACGGACAATGGTGGATCACGAACGGACTTTGGCGATGCCATGCAGTTCATTGGTTGGTATACCAGCGAAACGCAGCGCCAGTTAGGTATCTCGAAGTGGGATGCGTATAACCAATACTTGGCGTATCACGAAGGACGCGGCGGTTTTAAGCGTGGCTCTTACAAAGCAAAACCCAAGGTGATGCAAGTGGCGCGCAAAGTCGAAAGACAAGCAAAAACCTATGGTGGGCAGTTACAAAGCTGCCGCTCTGAATTGGAATCTAACCGCAGCTGGTGGCCGTTTTAGTCAGCTGAGTCAGAAAAACAGAAAGCGCCGTGATGGCGCTTTTTGTTTTTTAACGGCTAGCCGCTGCTGTACTGGCTAGGCATGCCGGATAGCAAACGCATGAATACCCATTTGGATTAATCAAACCCCATCTGGCGTCGGCCTAGATCGGTCAGATCTGACTCGGTTGCACGTCCTTGGTAAGTACGCTCATGATGCTCGGGCGCGAAGTCGGGACAGCTTTCTCCCTTGAGAAAAGCCGGTCTCTGCTTGTCGAGAAACAGGCGGTTTTTCTCGCAATCCGGCGCTGCGCCAATAAACAACACATTGCTATAGCCATCTCCATTGTGTTTGTCTTCGACGGCATGAATGGTGTCTGGGTGCCACCACATGGTGTCGCCAGCACGCACTTTGGGAACAGACACTAAGCCTTCAAACAACAAGGGATGCCATTCTTTAAACACAGTAAGAGCGCGGCCGGGCGCTGCACCGCATAAATCATCCTCAGGAACGTCATCTTGCAAAGCACGAAGCAGCATATACGGAATGGCGAGCGTCGAAGGCACAACCTGTAAAGTCCCATCACCTTTGCCCTGTGGGGTTAAAGCAACCCAACCTTGGAACGTGCGAAAAACACTGCACACGGCGGGAGAGGGGAATTCTTCAACTTCCACCCTATTGGCGCCATCGAAAGCATCATATTGCTGCCAGTCACCCAGCAAGACATTATGGTAAACCTCTCTGTAGTGAGGCTCTATCCAGCGCTCAATTGAACCGGAGTCGACGTGTGGTGATAGCCCCAAGGTCGCATCTCCGGGCTCCCTGCGCCGAACACGATCGGCGTAACTGGCTTCCTGATCCGGATTAAAATATGTTTTCTCGTCGTCTTGCCATGTCCACAATCGATTCAAGTGCCGGCGTGCGACAGCCATGTTGGGATGCTGGCGAGCCCATACCTGAGCGGGAGACCAATAAATACCAAAAATCTGTGGCTTATCAGATTTAAGCTGGCTGAAGTAATTGTCTTCCACGGTAGGGGTATGTTCGTAATAGCCATTCTCGATGATATAGCGAGAAAGCGCGTTATTGTGATCAGTTACTTCATTCTCTGGCAATGTGTTACGGACAATACAGCAACCGGCTTGATGCACTTGTTGGCGTTGCTGTTCGCTAAACCCTTGGTCAGCAATATCAGAAAATTCAAACTGTGGTATGGCAGAGCCGCTCTCTTCTTCTTTCTTGATTCGTGCAATTTCCGCTTCCATTGCACGCGAAACATCCTCGAATCGACGTTTGTAATCGGGGCACAGGGCTTTCAATTCGCGCTTGAAATTGCGGATTTGCTGGGGAAGATTCTCTGTGGAAAGAGCCATACGCCCTCCTTTTCTGTCTTACATCCATGAACGCCTAACACTTGCTCATATCTCTACGTGACTCAGCGCTTGTTTTTGGTCTTCTGATTAACGTTTTTGCAACATATTTACACAAATATACTACCTTTATTGGAACGTTCCAGTTTATTTTTCAATCATTGAGTGAAGTCGTTCGCATGTGTTTGTAATTGAAAGGTAACTTTTTTCATCGATGTGACACGGATGATTCGGAGGTCTTTCCCCTGTGGCTGACAGCAAAAAAACACCACTTTCCAGTGGACGAAAAGCCACAGTGATTGACGTAGCAAAAGCTGCTGGTGTGTCTAAATCTACCGTGTCTTTGGTGCTTCGTGGCAATGCGGGAGTGAAGGCCGAGACGGTTGAAAAGGTCAATCAAGCGATTCGAGAGTTAGGTTACGTGTACAACCGTGATGCGGCTGGCTTAAGGAACAAAGAATCAAATTTGGTAGCGATTGTTGCCAACGATTTAGCGAACCCGTATTTGGCGCAGGTCATCATTGCCTTAGAGGGGCAACTAGAGCGTCTCGGTTTTATGCCTATCGTCGTCAATATCAACGAGAACGTGATGAGACAGACCGACATGGTGGCGTCGCTGAAAGAACACAATGTTGCGGGGTATTTCATTACTCCAGCCCCAGATACCGACGCGAATTGGCTGACAGAGCTTGCCAACTCTCAACACCCGGTAGTGTGTTTGATGCGTGATGTAGAGGGCGCGCAGGTCCCAACAGTGATGCCAGATAATCGTTTGGGCATGTACTTATCGACGCGATACCTAATTGGGCTCGGGCATCAACGCATCGCATTCATTGGCGGAATTGCGTCAATTTCTGATTATCAGGAACGAAAAGAAGGCTTCTTGCAGGCAATGAATGAAGCGGGATTGACGGTTAAGCCCAGTGACATTGAGCCGAGCTCGACCAAGCGTCAGGGCGGGAAAGTTGCGGTCAATCGCGTGTTGGATCGTGAGCCAAACATCACCGCCATTGTCTGTTTTACCGATGTGGTGGCCTATGGTGCATACACGGCATTGCGAGAACGCGGGCTTACTCCCGGGGAGGACATCGCGGTGGTGGGCTTTGATGATTTGGAAGACAGCCGATTAATGTCGCCAGCGTTGACGACGGTTCGAGTCAGCGCGGAAGAGATAGGGCGCATGGCGTGTGAAAGATTACAGCTGTGGCGAGAGAATTTAAGAGTGCCAGAAAATGCCCTTGTGGGTGTGGAACTCGTGATTCGTTCGTCATGTTGTTCAGTGGGAAAAAAGGCGAGAGGACTGGCCTAAGTTTTCCCAGCATAAATGGAAGTCTGCAGTTACGCAGGTCAATGACACAAATGGGACTACTATCATGAGAAAACGCAACATGATTCAAACCCTGCCACTCGCAGGTACTTTGCTGTTATCCGCAGCGGCGGTGCAAGCAGAAGACGTTGAGGTTCTGCACTGGTGGACATCGGGTGGTGAAGCCGCAGCACTGAACGTTTTGAAAGACGATCTGGGTACTAAGGGCGTGGGCTGGCAAGACATGCCTGTTGCGGGTGGTGGTGGTGGCAACGCCATGACGGTGTTGCGTGCGCGTGTGACGTCGGGCAATCCGCCTACGGCAGTCCAAATGCTAGGTTTTGATATCCAAGACTGGGCGGCCGAAGATGTGGTGGCAAACCTGAATAGCGTCGCGGAAGCGGAAGGCTGGAACGAGGTTGTGCCTAAAGCACTTCAACGTTTTGCGAAATACGATGGCAAGTGGGTATCTGCGCCTGTGAATGTTCACTCTACCAATTGGATTTGGGCGAACAAAAAACTCCTTGATGAAGTCGGTGCGAAGCAGCCTGAAAACTGGGATGAGCTGATCTCCGCGCTTGATAAGCTGAAAGCTGCCGGCTATATCCCGTTGGCACATGGCGGTCAGGCATGGCAAGACGCGACCATTTTTGATGGCGTAGTGCTCACTACGGGTGGTATCGATTTTTACCGTAAAGCCATGGTGGATTTAGACCCTGAAGCGTTGAGTTCAGACACCATGTTGAAAGTGTTTGATCGTATGTCGCAGCTTCGCGGCTATGTGGATAAGAACTTCCCAGGTCGTGATTGGAACTTGGCATCAGCCATGGTGATTGAGAACAAAGCAGGCATGCAAATCATGGGTGACTGGGCGAAAGGGGAATTCCTCAAAGCGGGCCTGAAACCCAATGAAGATTTCTTGTGTTTCCGTATGCCGGGCACACAAGGCATGGTGACCTTTAACTCGGATCAGTTCGTGATGTTTGATGTCGGTGAATCGAAAGCGCAGGACGAAATGGCCAAAGCCATCATGGCACCGACGTTCCAATCTGCATTTAACGTGGTGAAAGGTTCGGTTCCAGCACGTACCGACGTGTCAAATGCAGACTTTGATGCGTGTGGTCAAAAAGGCATGGCTGATCTTGCGGAAGCAAATAAAAACGACACCTTGGTGGGCAGTATGGCGCATGGTCACGCTGCACCGGCTGCAGTGAAAAATGCGGTTTATGATGTGGTGACCAATCACTTCAACGGCGGCATGAACTCACAGCAAGCAACGAAAGCACTGGTCTCTGCGGTTCAAGACGCAATCTAAAGGCAGTGTGAGTGGCACTGGACACAGGCGGTTCTAGATCCTAGGGCCGCGCTTTTCATGCCAGTGTCGCTTTACCTCAAGGATCGATTTATGTCTTCTAAAGGAAAATACAGTTCGCGCCATTTCTGGCAGCAGCTGTTACCCAAAATCGTTATCGCGCCATCTTTCGCGCTTATCTTGTTCTTTGTTTATGGCTTTATTGCATGGACAACGTACATCTCGTTCAGTCGCTCTCGTATGCTGCCGAACTACAATCTTGATGGTGTGCGTCCATACGATAAATTATGGAATAGTCTGAACTGGCAAGTTGCACTCGAAAATCTCGCCATCTTCGGCATTCTTTATATCGTTATTTGCTGTGCCCTTGGCTTGCTTTTGGCGATATTGCTCGATCAAAAAATCCGCATTGAAGGGGGTTTGCGTCCCATCTTCCTATACCCAATGGCACTGAGTTTCATCGTGACGGGGACAGCATGGAAATGGTTTCTAAACCCCGGTTTAGGGCTTGAGAAAACCATGCATGAAATGGGGTGGACGAGCTTCAGTTTTGATTGGTTGATAAACCCTGACATGGCGATTTACACCATTGTGATCGCAGGTGTTTGGCAAACCTCCGGCTTCGTCATGGCAATGTTCCTTGCAGGCTTGCGAGGCATCGACAGTGAAATGTTAAAAGCGGCGCAGCTTGATGGCGCGTCATCGTTTCAGATGTATCGCCGCATCATTATTCCGCAGCTTCGCCCAGTCTTCCTTAGCGCCTTTATCGTGCTCGCGCACATGGCGATTAAGAGTTATGACTTGGTCATCGCATTAACCGGCGGTGGCCCCGGGAACGCGACAGCCATGCCCGCGACCTTTATGTATTCGTACACCTTTTCACGCAACCAAATGGCAGTGGGCTCGGCGAGTGCGATCATCATGTTGATGACCATTGCGGCCATCATCATTCCGTATCTTTATAGCGAATTGAAGGAGAAGAAGCATGAGTAGCAGTGAAACCTCTTCTCCCTTTCAAGGGGCACGCTTCTGGCGAATTCTGATTTACACCACGTTGATCGTGTTTGCCTGCATGTACTTACTGCCGTTGTTCGTCATGTTGGTGACCTCGTTTAAAGAGTTAGATGAGATTCGCCAAGGGAACATGTTGGCCTTGCCTCAAGTCTGGACGGTCGAGCCTTGGATTTCTGCGTGGGGGACGGCGTGTATTGGCCTGACCTGTGAAGGTATCAGCGGGTATTTTACTAACTCCATCATGATCACGGTGCCGGGCGTGTTGTTGTCAACCACCCTTGGGGCGCTCAATGGTTATGTGCTGACAAAATGGCGTTTTCGCGGACACCGTTGGGTGTTTGGCTTGATGCTGTTTGGGTGTTTTATTCCGTTCCAAGTGGTACTGGTGCCGATGAGTCAGGTGCTCGGTACGCTCGGTTTGGCGAATACCACGGCAGGCTTGGTGCTTGTGCATGCTATCTATGGATTAGGCTTTACGACCTTGTTCTTCCGTAATTACTACGAAGCCTTCCCGAGTGAATTGATCCGCGCAGCCATGATTGATGGTGCTGGGTTCTTCCGCATGTTCTTCCGCATTTTATTGCCAAGTTCAGGGCCAATCATTGTGGTCACTATCATTTGGCAGTTCACCAATATTTGGAATGATTTCTTGTTTGGTGCGTCGTTTGCGTCGGGTGATACCGCGCCAATCACAGTGGCACTGAATAACTTGGTCAACTCTTCTACCGGTGTAAAGGAATACAACGTGCACATGGCTGGCGCCATGATTGCCGCGCTCCCCACCTTGTTGGTGTACATCTTAGCGGGACGTTATTTCGTTCGTGGCCTCATGGCGGGATCAGTAAAAGGATAAGGTAATGGCATCTCTAACGCTTAATAACGTAAAAAAACGCTTTGGCCATGTTGAGGTATTGAAGGGCATAGACATCAGCATTGATGACGGTGACTTTCTGGTGCTGGTGGGGCCATCAGGATGTGGTAAATCGACCTTGCTCAATATGATAGCAGGGCTGGATAGCATCAGTGACGGTGAGGTCAGTATCGGTGATAGGGTGATTAACGAGCTGCACCCCGCAGAGCGTGATATTGCTATGGTGTTTCAGTCTTACGCACTTTACCCAAACATGACGGTGGGGCAGAACATTTCGTTCGGTCTTGAAATGCGCCATGTGCCAAAGCCGGAAAGGGAAAAGAAAATCGGTGAAGTGTCTTCCATGCTGCAAATTGAGCATCTGCTGAATCGCAAGCCGGGGCAACTGTCTGGCGGTCAACGTCAGCGAGTAGCGATGGGGCGCGCACTTGTGCGTGACCCGAAAATTTTCTTGTTTGATGAACCGCTGTCGAACTTGGATGCAAAGCTGCGTGTTGATATGCGCACGGAGATTAAACGCCTTCATCAGCGTTTAAACGCAACCATCGTGTATGTCACCCATGACCAAATTGAAGCCATGACATTGGCGACAAAAATTGCGGTAATGAAAGACGGTGAACTGCAACAGCTGGGTTCTCCCGCGGAAGTATATGACAACCCTGCCAATACCTTTGTCGCGACCTTTATGGGAAGTCCTTCCATGAATTTGGTGGATGCGCTGGTGGAACGTGCCGATGCATCTGAAACCCAATTGCAATTGGTGGGATTTGATGGACAACCACAATCCGTCACCATGAGTTGCGGGTTTGGGGAGTTGAGTTCATATGTGGGGAAAACGGTGCAAATGGGTGTTAGGCCAGAAGACATTACAGATAGCGAAGGCAGTGCGCCGTCGACGCTGCACTGTAAGGTTGATGTCACTGAGCCAACGGGGGCGGACACTTACGTGATTACGTCATTAGGCGGAACCGAGGTGGTCGCGCGTATGCCAGCAAACATCAGTTTGAAGGCGGGTGACATGGCGTATTTCCGGTTTAATCCTGATAAGTTGGTACTGTTTGATAGTGATACAGGTAATCGCATCCGATAACAAAAAGCGCTCCTAAGGGAGCGCTTTGTCATTCAATGAATTGAGACTGTGATGCTATGATCCGACGTTAAGTCCGGATACCGTTTGAGCGACATTTTCGGCGCTGACTTTAATTTCTTCCATCACGCTTGACGCTTGTGATATTTGAGATTGTCCCTTCTGAGCGGAGTCAGAAACACTCGACATCTTGCCCGTTGCCTCAGAAGTCAGTTCGCGGTTCTTTTTCACTACGTCCGCGATTTCTGATGTGGATTGACTCGTTCGGGCCGCAAGCTGCCTGACTTCATCGGCGACCACTGCAAAACCTCTCCCTTGGTCACCTGCACGTGCTGCTTCAATCGCAGCATTGAGTGCTAGCAAGTTCGTTTGGTCGGCAATGTCGCTGATGGTCGATACGATAGCTTCAATGCTCTTTGACTGTTCATTAAGTTGCGCTATGGATGATGAGGTCTCAATGACTTGTTCAGAGATAGATCGGGAGGTTGAAACGGTTGAGGCTAGGACATCTGAACCTTGCTGCGCGACTTCGGCCGTTTTTACCGAGGTAGTGTAAGCCACTTCTGCCGCTGCGCGGATCGCCTGTTCCTGCTCGACTTTCTCAGTGATGTTCGAGGCAAACTTCACGACACGGACGACTTTACCCTTGGCGTTGAACACAGGATTGTATGTCGCTCTAAGCCACAATACATTTCCATTCGAGTCCTTTCTTTCAAACTGTCCGCCTTTGAAATCACCAGAAGCCAATTCAGCCCAAAAGTTTGGGTTGTCCTGATAAAAATGATCGGGGCAGAACATTCGGTGATGTTGGCCTTGAATTTGATCCAATGAATAGCCGACGGCGCCGAGGAAATTGGCGTTGGCTTTAACAATGGTTCCGTCGGGAAGAAACTCGATAGTGGCCATTGATTTGTCTAACGCATTGGCAACTGCTTCATTGTCATCGCGTTTGATCTTATCTTGGGTGACGTCTGCAGCAATTTTCATCACCTCTGTAACAACGCCATTTTCTTTTACAGGAAAGTAGGTCGCTTCCAACCACAGCCGTTCGCCTTTGCTGTTGCGCCTTGCCACCGTGCCACTGATCACCTCTCCTGAACGAAGACTTTCCCACAGTTTTTGGTATTCAAGACTTTGTGCATATTCCTTGTCACACAGCTCTCTGTGGTGCTTACCTTTCAATTGCTCAAGCGTAAAGCCGGCTGCACCCAAAAAGAGGTGATTAGCATGAGTGACGACACCTTCTGGTGTGAAGTGAATGGTCGCGACACTGCTATTAATTGCGGCAAGGAGGGCTTTATTATGTCCGGCTTCCTCTTCAACGGATTGAAGTTGTTTTTTTAGTTTTCCATTGAACATGGTCTTACCTTTGCTTGTTGTTTGCTTTTAATGGTGGATGGCGATGACGACGGCTATTTGCAAAGTTCTCATTAAAAAATAGCTCAATAAATGGTCGGCCGTCTAGTTTTTGAGATGCAGCTTGTGGCATTTAATGCCATTGATGAGGAAAGGTTTTTTGAAAGGGATGATGAAAAGAAAAGCCAGCAACGTGCTGGCTTGATAATCAGTAAGAACAGCGGCGTTAAGTTGCAGCGCTCTTCGGAACAGGCAATATTTTGACTTGTTTAATCATGTTCTCGCCGACCTCGACGATTTCCATGTGGTGGCCCTCGACTTCGATACTGATTTGGCTCGTCGGAATATCTTCAAGGTGCTCAAGTATTAAACCGTTGAGCGTGCGCGGACCATCGGTGGGCAATTCCCAACTCAGGCTCTTGTTTAAATCACGAATGTTGGCTGTCCCATCAATCATGTAGCTGCCATCGGGCAGAGCGGTGATTTCCTCGGCCAGACTTGGCGACAAGGATGTGGTGAATTCACCAATGATTTCTTCAAGAATGTCTTCCAGTGTGACGAGTCCAATAATGTCGCCATACTCATCAACCACGAGCCCAATTCGTTGCTTGTTTCGTTGGAACTTGAGCATTTGAACGTTGAGCGGTGTGCTTTCAGGAATGTAATACACTTCATCAGCCGCACGGAGCAAGTTCTCTTTGTTGAACTCATTTTCGACCATCATTCGGTAGGCTTCGCGAACGCGCAACATGCCAACTACTTCATCAATATTGTCGCGATAAAGCACCATGCGGCCATGCGGCGCATGGGTCAACTGACGCATGATGGCTTTCCAGTCGTCATTAACATTGATGCCAGTGATTTCATTGCGCGGCACCATGATGTCGTTGACCGTGATCTCCTCCAACTCAAGGATGGATATCAGCATGTTTTGGTGACGACGAGGGATCAGGCCGCCCGCTTCGTTGACCACGGTGCGTAACTCTTCCGAGCTTAAGTGATCTTTGCCGTCGTGGCTGGTGGTTAGGCCAAGTAAACGAAGGAACCCATTGGTAATACCATTAATCAGCCATACCAGCGGGTACAGCACTTTCATTAACAGTCTCAATAAGATGCTGCTGGTGTAGGAAACCCGCTCAGGGTATAGCGCCGCGAGGGTTTTTGGCGTGACTTCAGCAAAGACAAGGATAACAAGGGTCAGCCCACCCGTTGCAATGGCGACACCTAAGTCGCCATACAAGCGCATGCCGAGTATCGTCGCAATCGCAGACGCCAATATATTGACCAAATTGTTGCCGATAAGGATAAGCCCTATCAGTCTGTCTGGACGTGATAGAAGCTCTTCTACACGCTTGGCGCCTTTATGTCCTTGATTGGAAAGGTGTCGAAGTCGGTAACGGTTTAACGCCATCATTCCGGTTTCCGAACCGGAGAAATAAGCTGAAACGACGATGAGCAATACCAATAGGGAAGCTAACGTTCCCGTCGATATGTCGTCCAAATTGCAAGTTCCTTCTTTTTTTGAATCAATCCTAATTAAGGACGAGAATCGGAGTCGCTGTCAAACTCAATGGCTATTTTCAACCACGCAGTCACGAAGCGATAATCACCTCTCTGACAAAACGGCTGCCAAAATAGGCCAGAGTTAACAAGAAAGCGCCAATGATGCTTATCCAAATAACGCGTTTTCCTCGCCAACCAGAACGGTAATGTCCCCAAAGCAGGGCACCATATACACACCACGCCATGGCTGAAAGTACAGCCTTGTGGGCTTTTCCTTGTGCAATCATGTCTTGAACGAACGCAAACCCCGTAATTAAGGTCAGCGACAACAATACTTCACCGATCAAAATGATATTGAACAACTGTCTCTCTACAGCCATCAGAGGCGGCAGGTTAGGGTTCATGATCAGTTTCTTCTTGTGCTTCAATTGATGGTCAAGCCACGCTAACTGTATGGCATATAATGTGGCGATCATCAGTGTTGAATAAGAGAAAAGTGCGAGGGATATGTGCAGAAGGACTTGAGGGTTCGCTTCAAGGTGCGAAATGACAGCACCTGGCAACAAGGTCGCAGTCATAAGATTAATCGCAGAAAAGCTGTAAACCACGGGCAGTAGCACCCAGACTCGCATTTTGAACAAGAGCCCAGTGGTGATAGCGGCAATAATTAAGCTCATCAAAGACGCGACATTTAAGATGCTGAGATTTTGCCCCCCATCAATAATGATGAGATCTGAAAGTAAATAGGCATGGAGAGCGAGCGCACCGCACGCGCTAAGAAACACACGTTTCGCTGGGATCTGTTGAGGCCCAGAAAGCCCGGGTATGATCTGCATGAGCGCTGCAAAATAAAGTAGTGCAGCAAGGAGTGCTATATAAATATCCATGTGTCTTTCAACAACATCGCGTCAAAAAATAAAGGTTTTAGTATACCTTGCACGGCCTCGAGTCGCTATGCAAGGCCGCCGATCTTTTAAGCACAAGGTGTCTTGCTGATTGCAAACTGTGCAGAAAGTATCAACGCTCCCTTTAAAACAATCGTCAAAGCCATCATGTAAGCCAAGCTTATAATGAGTTATAATCCCAGCAATTTTGTGTTGATCGCCACCTGATTACTATCAGCCCTGTGGTGCCGTCGCGTAGAGAGCGAGTAGGACATGTTTGAGAACTTAACGGATCGTCTATCCCGAACGCTGAAGAATATCAGTGGTCGTGGCCGACTGACTGAAGACAATATTAAAGAAACGCTGCGCGAAGTTCGTATGGCGCTCTTGGAAGCTGACGTTGCGCTTCCGGTTGTGCGTGATTTCGTCAAAAAAGTAAAAGAAAGCGCGGTCGGTCTTGAAGTATCTAAAAGCCTGACGCCAGGTCAAGAATTCATCAAGATTGTTCAATCTGAACTTGAAGCCGTGATGGGCGAATCTAACGCTGAGTTAGATTTGGCATCTCAGCCTCCTGCGGTTGTACTGATGGCGGGTTTGCAAGGTGCAGGTAAAACGACCAGCGTCGGCAAGCTTGGTAAAATGCTTAAAGAACGCCACAAGAAGAAAGTGCTGGTGGTGTCTGCTGACGTCTATCGCCCTGCGGCGATCAAGCAGTTGGAAACCTTAGCGTCAGAAGTTGGCATTGATTTTTTCCCTTCTTCTACCGATCAAAACCCAATCGACATTGCGAAAGCTGCACTGGCGCACGGTAAGCTGAAGTTCTATGACGTGGTTGTCGTCGATACTGCAGGTCGCCTGCATGTCGACGAAGAGATGATGGACGAGATCAAAGACGTCCATGCTGCGATTAACCCAGTCGAGACCTTGTTTGTGGTTGATGCCATGACAGGTCAAGATGCGGCTAACACAGCGAAAGCTTTCAATGATGCTCTTCCTCTGACCGGTGTCATCTTGACGAAAGTCGATGGTGACGCACGCGGTGGTGCGGCGTTGTCTGTTCGTCACATTACCGGTAAACCGATTAAGTTCTTGGGTGTTGGTGAAAAAACTGACGCACTAGAACCTTTCCATCCTGACCGTATTGCGAGCCGTATTCTTGGTATGGGTGACGTGTTGTCACTTATCGAAGACCTGCAACGCAATGTGGATACGGATAAAGCTGAGCAACTTGCTAAAAAGTTCAAAGAGAAGAAAGGCTTTGACCTGCAAGACTTCCGCGACCAGTTGCAGCAGATGAAAAACATGGGCGGCATGATGGGGATGATGGACAAGCTTCCGGGCATGTCTAACCTACCTGATGACGTTAAAAACCAAGTGGACGACAAAATGTTTGTCCAAATGGAAGCCATTATCAATTCCATGACCGTAAAAGAGCGTGCACGTCCTGATCTGATCAAAGGCTCACGCAAAAAACGTATTGCTGCAGGCTCTGGTACACAGGTCCAAGACGTTAACCGTCTGCTCAAACAGTTCACCCAAATGCAGAAAATGATGAAAAAAATGCAAAAGGGTGGCATGAAAAACATGATGCGTAATATGAAAGGCATGATGGGTGGTATGGGCGGCGGCGGAGGAATGTTTCCGCGTTAATCAATCACTAAACCTATTCTAGGACGATACCTAAGGGTATCGGACCTAAAATTAAGTAAAGCAACCGGATTTGCTAAGTCTTTGATTGTTTATTTGCACTGATGCTTTTTTAGCTAAAGCAGTTGCATTCGATCACAGAAAGCGTAAAATTCCGGAGCTTTATTTTGGCACGAGGCCCCGTTCTTTAAGCGGGGCCAATTTAATTCAGTAATGCAAAGAGGACGATATGGTAACCATTCGTTTGGCACGTCACGGCGCTAAAAAGCGTCCATTCTATCAAATCGTTGTTGCCGACAGCCGCCAAGCTCGCGACGGTCGCTTCATCGAGAAAGTAGGTTTCTTCAACCCGATCGCTCAAGGTCAAGAAGAGAAACTGCGTCTGGACCTGGACCGTGTTAACCATTGGGTTGGCGAAGGTGCAGCTGTTTCTGACCGCGTAGCACGCCTGATCAAAGACGCAGCGAAAGCGGCGTAATTTATCAGTGTCAGGGTTAAAAGAAGAAATGAGTGAGCAAGAAAAGGTTGTAGTAGGCAAGCTAGGTGCTTCTTATGGCATCCGTGGCTGGCTCAAAGTTTTTTCTTACACTGAAAATGCTGAAAGTATTTTCGACTACACACCTTGGTTTATTAAGGTGCGTGGCGAGTGGCAGGAATTCGGTCTTGAAGACTGGAAACGCCACGGTCAAGGTTTTGTAGGCAAACTGAACGGTCTGGATCAGCGTGAAGACGCTCAGGTCATGACGAATGCCGAAATTGCGGTTAACCCAGAGGCATTGCCTGCGCTGTCAGATGAAGAATTCTACTGGCGCGAGCTCTACGGTATGGAAGTGTTCACTACCAAAGGTTACAACCTAGGTAAGGTCACCGACATCCTTGAGACAGGCTCTAACGATGTGTTAGTCGTAGCTGCAAACTTGAAAGATGCTTTTGGACAGAAGGAACGCCTAGTGCCGTTCCTCGATGGGCAAGTCATCAAGTCGATTGATCGCTCTGCTCAACGGATCGAAGTTGACTGGGATCCTGGATTTTAAAATCCCCGGGTAACAATTAAGCAATAGGAGCGGAAAAATGTGGGTTGGTATTATCAGCCTTTTTCCTGAAATGTTCCGTGCTGTTACCGATTTTGGGGTAACTGGCCAGGCGGTAAAGAAAGGCCTACTCGAAGTAGAAACGTGGAATCCCCGCGATTTTACTCACGATAAACACCGAACGGTTGACGATCGACCTTACGGTGGTGGCCCAGGCATGTTGATGATGGTACAGCCTTTGCGCGATGCCATTGACGCTGCCAAACATACTGCCAAAGGCAAGGCGAAAGTGATTTACCTGTCACCTCAAGGCCGAAAGCTTGACCAAGCGGGTGTTGAGGAGCTGGCGCAGAACGAGAACTTGATTCTTATCTGTGGACGCTACGAAGGGGTAGATGAGCGCATTATACAAACCGAAGTCGATGAAGAATGGTCTGTCGGTGATTTTGTGCTCAGTGGTGGTGAACTGCCAGCCATGACGTTGGTTGACGCAGTCGCTCGGTTTGTTCCGGGTGTACTGGGAGACTTTGCGTCAGCGGAAGAAGATTCTTTCGCAAATGGCTTGCTAGATTGCCCTCATTACACGCGTCCTGAAGTGTTAGATGGATTAGATGTACCAGCGGTACTGAAATCTGGAAACCATGAGGACATTCGCCGCTGGCGATTGAAGCAATCGCTAGGCCGAACCTGGCTCAGAAGACCAGAGCTCCTGGAAAACCTAGCTCTGACTGACGAACAGGAATTACTACTTGCTGCGTTCATTAAAGAACACAGTTTAAGTTCCTAAACATACTTAGTATCAGTTTATTCTAGGGTATAGAAAATGAGTAACATCATCAAAGCGCTCGAAGAAGAGCAACTTAAGCAAGACATCCCTGCCTTCAACGTTGGTGACACTGTTGTTGTACAGGTTAAAGTAAAAGAAGGTGCTCGTGAGCGTCTACAGGCCTATGAAGGTGTTGTAATCGCTAAACGTAACCGTGGTCTGCATTCTGCTTTCACCGTTCGTAAGATTTCTAACGGCGAAGGCGTTGAGCGTGTATTCCAAACTCACTCACCAGTTGTTGACAGCATTACTGTTAAACGTCGCGGTGCAGTACGTCGTGCCAAACTGTACTACCTGCGTGAGCGTTCTGGTAAGGCAGCTCGTATCAAAGAGCGTCTGGCTAAGAAATAATCGCTCCGGCGTTTATGATCCCTTTAAAGGGATAGCGAAAAGCCCGCCATTTGGCGGGCTTTTCTTTTTTCTGCTCTGCCAACTACTTAGCTCAAAGCTTCCCGTGATTTTCTTGCCTCTATACCCAAACAACCTGAAATCGAGCATCTTCAGGTTGTTTGGGTATAGAACTCGATGAGTGATGATGAACCCTGCATCTTGATGTGACTGAGGTATAATGCTCCATCGCAATGGAGGATTACGCGTGCAATACGATTGGATTTTGTTTGATGCAGATGAAACCTTGTTTTCATTTGATGCTTTCGCTGGACTAAGAGCCTTATTCTCAACGCTTGGCGTTGATTTTTCACAGCAAGATTTTGCTGAATATCAAACGGTGAATAAGCCACTTTGGGTGAAATACCAAAAT
Organism: Enterovibrio calviensis DSM 14347; assembly: GCF_000621165.1. Taxonomy (GTDB): domain Bacteria; phylum Pseudomonadota; class Gammaproteobacteria; order Enterobacterales; family Vibrionaceae; genus Enterovibrio; species Enterovibrio calviensis. Next base: position 26,218 of record NZ_JHZA01000028.1, read on the forward strand.
GGTGAGATCACTGCTAAACAGCTTCAAGAAGATCGTTTTATTACGTGGTCAGAAAGGCTAGATATTACCCCTGCAGAGCTTAACCGCCGTTTTCTGAATGCTATGGCTGATGTGTGTGAGCCGCTTGATGGCGTTCACGAAATCATTCCACTGCTCGCTAGCAAAGCGAAGCTTGGTATTATCACCAATGGTTTTACACAACTTCAGCAAGTGCGTCTAGAAAAAACACAGCTGAGTGAATACTTCGATCTTGTCGTGATTTCAGAAGAAGTGGGTGTGGCGAAACCGGACGTTGCCATTTTTGAACATGCGTTTGACCAAATGGGCCGCCCTGATAAGTCTCGTATATTGATGGTGGGTGATAACCCAGACTCAGATGTTCTTGGTGGCATTCGTGCGGGTATCGATACATGTTGGCTGAATCGTGACGAGCAGCCTGCGCCTGATGGTGTGTTAGCGACTTATATTGCTCACTCATGGAATGACATTAAACGTTTCCTGATTGGCTGATAATCAGCAAGTCTGTTGGCAGGTGCGTTTTGCATCTGCCCACTTCCTCCTATTCTATTCTATTCTTTGGCTCTTCTTCTGCATCAGCGCGCCTTCCCATCTAGCAGGAATATTCAATCGGTTTCAAAGATAAAACATCACGCTAGGGTAATTCCGTCTTCACTCTTGGGGTAAGTCTGCATCTTACCGACGCTATTATGTTGTTCGCTTGGTTTTCTGCTTAGACGACACCTGCATCTTGACGATATGTGGGTAAATCTCTCGAATTGATTAAGGAGAACGTTGATGGACTCAACAGAAGCACTTGCGAAACAGATGGTTGGCGTATTGTCACGCAATTGGTGGGTATTACTGCTCCGGGGTATTGCTTCTATTGTTTTTGGATTCATGCTTTGGACCTTACCGGCGGAAGAATCTATCGAAACTCTGGTGCTGGTATTTGGCGTTTATGCATTTGTGGATGGCAGTCTGCAAGTTTGGACCGCTTTGGTCGAACGTAAAGATCACGATAATTGGATTGTTTTATTACTTTGGGGAGCCGTGGGTATTGCCGCAGGCATCATGACGTTTGCCGTACCTGACCTAACTGCAATCGCATTACTCTTCTATATCGCCATTTGGGCGATAGCGAAGGGAATACTGGAAATTGTCACCGCGATTAGACTCCGTAAGGAGATCATCGGGGAATGGCTGTTGATCGTTGGAGGCTTAATATCCATTCTGTTTGGTGGCTTTTTGATGAGTAACCCCATGGCTGGAGCAAGCGCTTTAGTTTGGGTTATTGCTACATATGCATTCGTTTTTGGCGTTTTGTTTGTCGTGCTGTCTCTTAAACTTAAAGGCATTAAGTTAGATAGCAGGTAAAGACACGCGTGATATTGCATCGCAAAACTTCAGTCAAGGGAAAGGGTTTCGTTTATAGTGGTGCTTTTCCTATGATGATAAAAAATAATAAGGAACAGGATGTTTAAAAAATCCCTAACGGCATTGTTGGCGGTTGTTTTGGTCGGTTGTGTTCATATTGAAGGTTCAGACTCTTTGATCCAAAAAGGCGATTGGCAAACCGTTGGTGTTCGCGATGGCGAGCGCGGCGTGCCATCAAAGTCTATGGCGAGCTTGAAGAAACTGGCGGTTAAAGCCGGTGTCGATAATGTTGACGTCGGTGACTATGAAGCGGGATACAACGAAGGTGTTGATCGCTATTGCAACGTAGATAACGCTTACGATATTGGGCTTTCTGGCATGCAGTACTTGGGCGTGTGTTCGAGTAAAGAAGATGGTGTCCGCTTTCAGCTTCAATGGCAGCGAGGTTTTGAAGACTTCCAATCAGCCGATCAAACTTTCTAGTAATTGGTGTGATCCTCTGATTATAAGGCCACTTGGTGGCCTTTGTTCATTTTACTTTCCACTAAATTATCCCTCACTTTTTGTTTTAACCCCTTACATACCAGCAATGTAAGCCTTTCCATCTTCCTGTGTAATCATTTATTTACAGTGTGCTTTTTTATTTACAACCTATTGCAATCTGTAGTGAGATTGATAAGGTGTGTGCATCTGCGGCGAAAACTGCGCCGACAAAACGAATAAGTATGAAAAGAATGAGGTAAGACGGCTTTATGGAACGAGATCTGCTAACGAATGTACATATTCAGGATGAAACCGTACTGATCACCCCTGAGCAACTGCGTCAGAAGTTGCCAGTCAAAGAAGAGACGTTGGCATTCATCTCCAAATCACGTCAAGACATTGCCAATATCATCCATAAGAAAGATCACCGTATTCTCGTGGTGTGTGGGCCGTGTTCGATTCATGATACCGACGCCGCAATTGAATATGCCAAACAGCTAAAAGTGCTCTCTGAACAGCTTAGTGATCAACTCTACATCGTAATGCGTGTTTACTTTGAAAAGCCTCGTACGACAGTGGGTTGGAAAGGTCTGATTAACGACCCGCATCTGGATGGTTCATTTGATGTGGAAGCTGGCCTGCACAAGGCACGTGAATTGCTGATCACCTTGTCAGACATGGGATTGCCTTTGGCAACAGAAGCTCTTGATCCAATTAGCCCACAATACCTTGGCGACTTGTTTAGCTGGGCTGCGATCGGTGCGCGTACCACTGAATCACAAACACACCGTGAAATGGCGAGCGGCCTTTCCATGCCAATTGGCTTCAAAAATGGCACTGACGGTAGCCTTTCTACCGCCATTAATGCAATGAATGCTGCGGCATCTGGTCACCGCTTTATGGGCATTAACAAAGAAGGGCAGGTTGCCTTGCTGACAACGGGTGGCAATCCTGATGGTCATGTCATTCTTCGTGGCGGCAAGCAAACAAACTACGACTCAGTCTCTGTGACCGAATGCGAAAATGAGATGAAACAGTCAGGGCTTGAAGCATCTCTAATGGTAGACTGCAGCCATGCTAATTCTCGAAAAGATTTCCGTCGTCAGCCACTCGTTGCTGAAGATGTGTTTCACCAAATCCGTGAAGGCAATAAATCTATCATTGGTTTGATGATTGAAAGCAACATCCACGAAGGAAATCAGTCGGCGGACATGCCCCGAGAAGAGATGGCTTATGGCGTTTCAATTACTGATGCATGTATTGACTGGCAATCGACAGAAAGCTTGTTGTGTCGTGCTCATAGTGAATTGACGCCATTCTTGGAACAGCGTTTAAAAGGAAATTAAGCCTCATGGTTGCAGAGTTGTCCCTGCTTCGGGATCAGATCGATGAAGTCGATAAACAAATGGTGGAACTGCTAGCGCGACGTCTTGCGTTGGTATCAGAAGTTGGTGAAGTGAAAAGTCGTCATGGCTTACCCATTTATGCCCCCGATCGCGAGGCAGCGATGCTGGCCTCTCGTCGCCAAGAAGCGGAGTCGAAGGGAATTCCACCTGATTTAATTGAAGATATCCTTCGCCGCACGATGCGTGAATCTTACGCGAGCGAAAATGACTCGGGCTTTAAGTGTCTGAACCCAGACCTGCGTCCTATCGTTATCGTTGGTGGTAAAGGGCAACTCGGTAAATTGTTTGGAAAGCTATTCCGTCTTTCTGGCTACGAAGTGAAAATTCTTGGCAGCCAAGATTGGGATAACGCAGATGCTATGCTTTCAGATGCAGGAATGGTTGTCGTAACTGTTCCAATTCACCGTACTGATTCTGTTATTCGTCAGCTAAGCAACTTGCCAGATGATTGCATTCTGGCAGACCTTACGTCGATCAAAAGTGAGCCTTTACAGGCCATGCTGGAGTCACACAAAGGCCCTGTGGTTGGTTTGCATCCAATGTTTGGGCCCGACATTGCGAGCCTTGCGAAGCAGGTGATCGTGTATTGTGATGGGCGTAGCCCAGAATCCTACCAATGGCTTCTTGAGCAATTCCGAATTTGGGGCGCAAGCTTGCATCGCATCAGTGCGATAGAACATGACCAAGGCATGACCTTGATTCAGGCATTGCGTCACTTCACCTCGTTTGTCTACGGTCTGCATTTGGCGGAAGAGAATCCGAACCTGTCTCAGCTAACAGCACTTAGCTCTCCTATCTATCGCTTGGAGTTGGCTATGGTTGGCCGACTGTTCGCACAAGACGCGCAACTCTATGCGGATATTATCATGTCGTCGACGCAAAACATCGACATGATAAAACGCTTCCACGCCCGTTTCGGTGAAGCGATTGAGCTGCTTGATAAGCAAGACAAAGAAGGGTTTATCACCGCATTCAATCAAGTTGATGGTTGGTTTGGTGAGTTTGCCCCGCGCTTTTTGAAAGAGAGCCAAACACTGTTGAGACAAGCGAACGATACCGCGCGTCGTTGAGTGCATCGATTAGTACATTTGATAAAAAAGGAGCCTTCGGGCTCCTTTTTTGATCGCGCTGTTTTTTGCTATCGATGCTATTTAGATATCAATTTCACAGGGTGCAACGTTTTCAATCGGGTAGGAGCCAAGCACTTTGATATAGCGAGTAAGCTTGGTTAATTCCTCTAATGTGTCTTTCATCACGTCGGTACGAAGGTTACCTTCAACATCGACATAGAACATCTCTTCCCATGGGTTACCTAGCACAGGGCGAGATTCAAGTTTTGTCATATTGATGCCGTTGTTTCTTAGGACGAGCAAACACTCCACCAAGGAACCCGCAGTTTGCCCTGTTGACATGATGAATGTCGTTTTAGCTGGTATCAGCGCGGTGACGTCGATTGGTTTACGAGCCACCACAATGAAGCGAGTGTGGTTTTCTTGCTGGTTGGCAATACCGAATTTTAAAGGCTTAAGGCCATAGAGTTCACCGCTGTTGGCATTACCAATTGCTGCCACTGTCGGGCTGTTCATCTCCGCGACGAGTTTCATTGCTTCGGCAGTGCTGGAGCAATACTCTTGTTTAATGTCTCCCAGTGAGCGTAAAAACTCACTGCATTGTTGATGCGGTTGAGGGTGCGAATAGAGCACATCAATTTTATCAACATCAGTATCAACGGCGGTCAGTAAACAATGCTCAATAGGCTGAGTGATTTCGCCGACAATCGATAAGCGTGTGTGCTGAAGTTGGTCATAGACGTCATTGATTGAACCAGAGCTGGTATTTTCTATAGGAAGCACACCGTAATCGGCGTTGCCGTTTTCGACAACCTCAATGACCTCTTTAAAATTTGGGCATTGAATTTCAGCGAGCTTGGTGTGCTTGCGAGCGAAGAAGTTGCGGGCAGCAAGATTTGAGTATGAGCCTTTACCGCCAAGAAATGATACTCGCGCTAATGGCTGTTCATTGTCTGGATTAGCGAGGCGTTGCAAGAAGGCTTGTTGATAAAGCACCGAATCTTCAATGATGTCGTGAAAAATCTTGGTGACATATTGTGGGTCAAGATCGTGAGCACTTCCGTCAGCAACCAGTTTCTCCAGCAGAACTTGCTCTCGTTCTATGTCGCGCACAGGTTTTTGGGTCTGAATTTTGCTTTTGGCCACTTCCAGACTGAGCTTACGGCGGTCAGCAAGAAGCGTCAGCAATTGCTGATCAATTCGGCTGACATTTTCTCGGATTTCATCCAGTGACATACTTGGTTTATTCATTCCCTGTTCCTGCTGTGTCTTTATCTGACCCTGACTGTCATAAAAAAGCCCCCCTGATTGAGGGAGGCTTTGGGATTCTGTCGTTATCGATGTTCGCCCTAAGCCTCAACCTATAAGGTGAGGATAAAAAAGCGAGAGAAATGCAATGTTGTCAGAGTCATCGATAAAGATTTGAGTTGGCGTAATATTGTTCAACCTTATTGGGCGGACGGTGCCATGTCAAGACGAATCAGCCCCGCATGAGCGGGGCTGATTCTTTTTAATCCTCAATACGTTTTAAACAACTTCAGACTCTTCGTCTTCTGGAACGTCGATGTGGCTTGCTCGACGTGCTTCACCTTTGTGAGCTTGCTTGTTCAGTTGTTTCTCGAGTTTTTGGCCAACTTCATTGATAGCGGCATACATATCATCATGCTCTGCGGAAGCAACCAGTTTGGTGCCTGGGACTGAAACACCAGCTTCTACTTTAAATTTGTTTCCTGGTTCTTCACTGATCACAGCATGAGGGTTAATGAGAGAGACTTGCCATTTTTCCAGCTTTTCAAAACGAGCCGTGATGCGCTCACGAATAGCTGCAGTAACGTCGATGTTTTTACCTGTAACTTCTACTCTCATATATCTTTCCTCTTTTGCTTGCCCTTTGCTGGGCTCACTTTCAGATTACGTTTCTGTGAAAGAAATATTGTGATCTACATCACCTTTGTGGGGCAAAATTTAGTGCGACGAATGAATTGTGATCATGTGTTTAACTCTGATTGAAAAGTACTAGAAAGTGCTTGAAGAAGGGATTGTATGTGATGCAGTATGGAGAGATTAGGTCGCTAACAAACATTCCATGTTAGGGACTTAATTCGTGCCAAATAACCTTGTGGTGAATAATTCGCCACGCCAAGTTGGTCATTTAGGCACCATTAGTGTCCATGTCACACTAGGCTTAATTATCGAATCAAATAAAAAAGCAGCCAATGGCTGCTTTTTTCGTTTTTGGCTTATCTCGGTTTTAGCGATTTAGGCGCTAACACCATTCAATTGCATTAATTCACGTGTGCGCTCCGCCGGCTCATCAAGATTAAGCTCTTCGTAGGCTTTCAGCATCAATGGCAGTGATTTCTTTGCCGCTTCTGTATCAGGAAAATCACGTTGGATCTGCTGGCATCGATTGATAACGGCAATCCATGCTTCTCGGCGGACATAGAAATCGGCGGTGGCGAGCTCGTAATCGGCTAAGCGATTTTTGAGTGAAACCAGACGCTTTTTCGCATCTGCGGCATATTCACTGTTTGGGTAGCGATCTATTAGGCGGCGAAAATCAACAAAGGCGCGACGCACAGGCTCTGGGTCGCGGTCACTTCTATCAATACTCATTACGTCATGAATAAAGCTTCTGTCTTGTGCCATGTTGGTTAAACCACGCATGTATAAGACCCAGTCCATCTCTTGGTGACCTGGATTCATTCGCATGAAGCGATCAATGGTGGCTTCGCCCAAAGCTAAGTCATCATTTTTGTAGTATGCATAGATGAGATCAAGCTGTACTTGTTCTGAATAAGCACCAAAAGGATAACGAGAATCAAGTGCTTCCAGTTTTTGAATAGCGTTTGTCCAGCTGCCTTGGTTAAGGGAAACCTGTGCCTCTTGATAGAGGTCAGCAGGCGGAACATCTGGGACAACGTCTTCTGTGCTTGAACATCCAGCCAGCACGGAAATGGCAAGTAGTGAAGATAGAGTAAGGCGTTTCATTACTACGTGTGCTTCCTTGAAAGAATATTTTTCAACCTTTGCCATTACGGAGTCAGCCGCAAAAAGCTACAATGGCGCGATAGAGGTTATTCTACCCATCGGCCAGATATAATACCAACAAGTAAACGTGACCAAGCCCTAGGGCTGAAAATCGCGTAACAAGGTATTAGTCTCATTGAGAATCAAAAAGTTCGTTATGGCACAGCACTTAGAGTTAAACAGTACAGTTAATGAGAATCAACTAGGGCAGCGCCTTGATCAGGCGATCGCTGAGTTGTTCCCTGATTATTCCCGATCACGCATTAAAGAATGGATTCTTGCAGACAAAGTGACTGTCGATGGTGAAATGGTCAATAAGCCTCGTTTGAAAATGATGGGTGGAGAATCCATCACGGTTCAAGCTGAGATTGAAGATGAAGTGCGTTGGGAAGCGCAGGACATCCCCCTAAATATCGTTTATGAAGATGACGATATTTTTGTGATCAACAAACAGCGTGGGCTGGTTGTTCATCCTGGTGCTGGTTGCCCAGATGGCACCGTCTTGAACGGTTTGCTGCACATCTACCCTCAAATCGCTGAGGTACCGCGTGCAGGTATTGTCCATCGTCTAGATAAAGACACGACAGGTTTGATGGTTGTGGCGAAGAACGTCCCAACGCAAACTCGCCTTGTTCGCGCATTGCAAAAACGTAAGAAGTTCACTCGTGAATACGAAGCGATTGCCATGGGCAAGATGACCGGCGGCGGTACAATTGAGAAATCAATTGGTCGCCACTCGACGAAACGTACCCAGATGGCAGTTCAAGAGCTGGGCAAGCCAGCGATCACGCATTATCGTGTTGTTGAGCACTTCCGTGCTCATACACGTCTACGTGTTCGCTTGGAAACGGGTCGTACGCACCAAATCCGTGTTCACATGGCGTATTTGAATCACCCTCTGATTGGTGATCACCTGTATGGCGGTCGTCCTCGTCCACCAAGTAAAGCGGGTGAGACGCTGATCAAGACGCTACGTGCGTTTGATCGTCAGGCGCTGCATGCCGCAATGCTGCGTATTGAGCACCCAACAACCAAAGAAGTGATGGAATGGCACGCGCCTATTCCTGATGACATGGTTAACCTAACTGAAGTGCTTCGCGCAGATGCTCTTGAGTTTGAGGACTTGAATTACTAACTATGGATTGGATCACGCCAGATTGGCCTGTACCTTCATGGATCAAAGCGGTGAGCACGACTCGTGCAGGTGGCGTGAGTCGTGAGCCCTTTGATAGCTTGAATCTGGGTATGCATGTTGACGATGACATCAATGATGTCTCCGAAAACCGAGCTCGTTTGGCCGATGTCATGCGTATGCCATCGCCACCAAGTTGGCTCAATCAGGTGCATGGCACCAATGTCGCCACTTTACCTTTGAGTGAGTCTCATCTTGTTCCTGATGCGGATGCGTCATTTAGTGCTGAGCAAGGGCAAGTTTGTGTGGTGATGACCGCCGATTGTCTCCCTGTTTTGTTCTGCAATAAAGATGGTACAGAAGTGGCGGCTGCTCATGCTGGATGGCGTGGTTTGGTTAACGGTGTCCTAGAGGAAACGTTAACCAAATTCTCCGACCCTGAAAATGTAATGGCTTGGCTTGGCCCTGCTATTGGTGCCGACGCATTTGAAGTGGGTCACGAGGTAAGAGAGCAATTTATGGCGGCCGATCCGGGGTCTGAGATTGCATTTGAACCACACAAAGACCGTTGGCTTGCTGATATCTATTTGCTCGCTAAGCGTCGTCTTGCACTGGCGGGTGTCTCTGAAGTGTATGGTGGAACATATTGTACCGTCTCTGAATCAGAGCGCTTTTACTCTTATCGACGAGAAAGTCGTACAGGGCGTCAAGCAAGTTGTATTTGGATGATTTCTGAATCTAACGATAATAAATTCACCAAATAGCTTGAAATCGGTCACGCTAGCTCCCATTTTTCGTTAAGCAAATAACGAAAGAATTAGAGGAGGGGCTATGCGCCTTGACCGATTTACCAGCAAATTCCAACTGGCCATCTCCGACGCTCAGTCACTGGCTTTAGGGCGAGATAATCAATACATCGAACCCGTTCACTTGATGGTGTCTCTCCTCAATCAGGATAGCAGCACCATCCGACCCCTTATGACTCTACTTAATGTTGATGTCACTCAGCTTCGTTCTAGTCTCAGTGAATTACTCGATAAGTTACCTAAAGTCACAGGTACGGGTGGTGACGTTCAGCTTTCCCATGGCATGGGAATGCTATTCAACATGTGCGATAAATTATCGCAAAAGCGCAAAGACAAATTCATTTCCTCAGAACTGTTCATTCTTTCTGCCGTTGAAGAAAAAGGTGCGCTGGGTGAGCTACTCCGTAGCCTAGGTTTGACGACCAAAAAGGTGGAAGCCGCGATAGACAAAGTCCGTGGAGGGCAATCTATTGACGATCCTAATGCAGAAGAGTCTCGCCAAGCGTTGGAAAAGTTCACCGTTGATCTGACTGAAAAAGCAGAGCAAGGCAAGTTAGACCCAGTTATCGGGCGAGATGAAGAAATCCGCCGCACCATTCAAGTTCTTCAGCGTCGTACTAAAAATAATCCCGTCATTATTGGCGAACCGGGTGTGGGTAAAACGGCTATTGTGGAAGGGCTAGCGCAGCGTATCGTCAATGGTGAAGTGCCTGAAGGGCTGCGTAGCAAGCGTGTGCTTTCGCTAGATATGGGTTCGTTGGTTGCAGGTGCAAAATATCGCGGTGAATTTGAAGAGCGATTGAAGTCGGTCTTGAATGAACTGGCTAAAGAAGAAGGCAATGTGATTCTGTTTATCGACGAAATTCACACAATGGTGGGTGCCGGTAAAGCAGAAGGTGCAATGGATGCGGGTAACATGCTTAAGCCAGCGCTCGCACGAGGGGAGTTGCACTGTGTTGGCGCAACTACCTTAGATGAATATCGTCAGTATGTAGAAAAAGATGCAGCACTAGAGCGTCGATTCCAAAAGGTATTGGTGAACGAGCCAAGCGTGGAAGATACCGTTGCGATATTGCGCGGTTTGAAAGAGCGCTATGAACTTCACCATGCGGTAGAAATTACTGACCCTGCGATTGTCGCTGCGGCCAGTTTGTCGCATCGTTATATTTCTGATCGTCAGTTGCCGGATAAGGCAATCGATCTGATTGATGAAGCAGCGTCTAGCATTCGCATGCAGATTGATTCAAAACCAGAGCAGCTCGACCGTTTAGAGCGTCGCCTCATTCAGCTCAAGATAGAGCAGCAAGCTCTCGCCAAAGAAAATGATGACGCGAGTAAAAAGCGTCTTGAAACGCTGCAAAGTGAAATAGATGAGAAAGAGCGTGATTACGCTGAACTGGATGAAGTCTGGAATGCCGAAAAAGCGGCGCTGTCAGGAACCCAACATATAAAGAGCGCGCTAGAACAAGCGAGAACGGATCTCGAAATCGCCCGTCGTGCGAGTGACCTTAATCGCATGTCAGAACTTCAGTATGGTCGTATTCCTGAATTGGAAAAGCAGTTGGATCTTGCTAGCCAAGCCGAAATGCAGGAAATGACGTTGCTTAAAAACCGCGTTACCGATGCTGAAATTGCTGAAGTGCTATCTCGTCAAACTGGTATTCCTGTCGCCAAGATGCTCGAAGGTGAGAAAGAAAAACTTCTTCAAATGGAAGATGAACTCCATGGCCGTGTAAAAGGACAAGATGAAGCGGTTAATTCAGTAGCGAATGCCATTCGCCGCAGTCGAGCTGGGTTGGCAGATCCGAATCGTCCGATTGGTTCATTCCTTTTCCTTGGTCCTACCGGTGTCGGTAAGACAGAGCTATGCAAATCTCTTGCGGAGTTCATGTTCGACAGTAGTGACGCCATGGTGCGTATCGATATGTCAGAGTTCATGGAGAAACACTCGGTCGCAAGGCTGGTGGGCGCACCTCCTGGTTACGTTGGGTATGAAGAAGGGGGGTACTTAACTGAGGCTGTCCGTCGTCGTCCTTATTCTGTCATTTTATTGGATGAGGTGGAAAAAGCGCACCCTGACGTGTTCAACCTTCTTCTACAAGTACTCGATGATGGTCGATTAACGGATGGGCAAGGTCGTACAGTAGATTTCCGTAATACCGTTGTTATCATGACATCGAACCTAGGTTCTGATCGCATTCAAGAGCACTTTGGCGAGCTGGATTACGATGGCATCAAGGTTATGGTCATGGATGTTGTGAGTAAGCATTTCCGTCCTGAGTTCATTAACCGCATAGATGAAGCGGTGGTATTCCACCCTCTAGGCCAAGAGCACATTAAGGAAATCGCGGGTGTGCAGCTTCAACATCTCGCAAAACGCATGGCTGAACGGGATTTGGTATTAGATGTCAGCGATGATGCACTGAGCTTTATCTCCAATGCTGGGTTCGATCCTGTTTACGGTGCACGTCCATTAAAACGTGCGATTCAACAGAGTGTTGAAAATCCATTGGCACAAGCAATCCTTAAGGGAGAAGTGGCTCCGGGGAAACCGGTGAGATTGATTGTGGAAAATGAGCAGATCAAAGCTATTCAGTAGCTAGCATTAGTATTGGTATGTGGAAACGTATGTTTTGACCTGAAAAACATGAAATGAAAGAGGCTGTAGATAGCCTCTTTCTATTTACAGAAGGTAAAACATAGAGATTTGTGTTGTTTTTAAACGTTACGTTCAAAGTTCAACCGGAAGAGTGCATTTATTCATTTTTTCGTTAAAAAAGCCTTGCCAAGATCTGAAGCCTCCCTATAATGCCACCTCACTGACACGGCGACCCACTCCACACGGAACTGGCCACCCAATCAGTACGGCGAAAACGGCTTCAAAATGATTGAAAATAAACGCTTGACGTTAACAACTCAATCAGTAGAATGCCCGCCTGCTTCAACGGAAAAGCTCAGTGCTTATCGCAGTTGAAGGGAGTCAACAAGACGTTTTGAAGGTTGCGAAAGCAACGTTGAAAAATCTCAAAATTTCTTCTTGACTTCATCGCCTGGCAGCGTAGAATTCGCAGCCCTGACGATGAGAAGACTTCTCCAAAAGAGCAGCTTCTACAGTCAACGTTCTTTAACAATTTGACCTATACAATCTGTGTGGGCACTCGCACTTGATAGACATAAGATTTATCAATGAACTGAGTGACCCAAGATGGTTGAGCTTTTCGAAGTGACACTGTCAACACAGTCAATGCAGTTTTGCCTTAGGGCAAAAAAGTAATTCAGTATTCATTGAGCGTTACCTTAGGGTGACAACAAAATTCTAATTGAAGAG
>NZ_JHZA01000029.1 GCF_000621165.1 Enterovibrio calviensis DSM 14347
GTAGATGTAGATGTAGATGTAGATGTAGATGTAGATGTAGATGTAGATGTAGATGTAGATGTAGATGTAGATGTAGATGTAGATGTAGATGTAGAAAAGCGTGGTTCTTCTCTATATATCAGTCAAGCAGCAATGTTGGAATATTCTATAAGGGATATAAAGGGAGGCAAAAGAAATGGTTAGGCTTGTAATTCTGCAGAAAAATAAAAAGCCAGGCAATGCCTGGCTTTTTACCGATAGGTTCCGCGTGCTTATTCAGCCGCTTCCTCAGCAGATTGCTCAGGACGGTCTACCAACTCGATGTAAGCCATAGGGGCTTTATCGCCTGCGCGAACACCGCATTTCAGAATGCGAGTGTAACCGCCTGCACGAGAGGCAAAACGTGGACCTAGTTCGTTGAACAGCTTCGCTACAACTTCGTCGTTACGAGTGCGAGCGAATGCAAGACGACGGTTAGCAACACTGTCGATCTTTGCTAGGGTAATCAATGGCTCAATTACGCGACGCAGCTCTTTTGCTTTAGGCAAAGTAGTTTTGATAACTTCGTGAGTTACCAGAGAGCTAGCCATGTTGCTGAACATCGCTTTACGATGACTGCTGTTGCGATTGAGTTGACGACCACTCTTACGATGGCGCATGACCTAATCCTTCTAACTAAGTAATCAGAATCTGATTAATCTTCAGCGATTGATGCTGGCGGCCAGTTTTCTAGGCGCATGCCTAGAGACAGACCACGTGAAGCCAGCACGTCTTTAATTTCAGTCAAAGACTTTTTACCAAGGTTTGGCGTCTTAAGAAGCTCAACCTCGGTACGCTGTACCAGATCACCGATGTAGTGGATCGCTTCTGCTTTCAAACAGTTAGCAGAGCGAACAGTTAGTTCCAGATCGTCTACAGGACGCAGTAGGATCGGATCGAACTCTGGCTTCTCTTCTTTCTCTTCAGGAACTCGTACATCACGAAGATCTACGAATGCATCCAGTTGTTCAGCAAGAATTGTTGCTGCACGACGGATAGCTTCCTCAGGATCAAGAGTACCGTTGGTTTCCATATCGATAACCAACTTGTCTAGATCGGTACGCTGTTCAACACGTGCTGCTTCAACATTGTAAGCAATACGGTCTACTGGGCTGAACGTCGCATCAACAAGCAGACGGCCGATAGGGCGCTCGTCTTCTTCAGTATGAATACGGGCTGACGCTGGTACATAGCCGCGACCACGCTCTACCTTGATTCGCATGCTGATTTCAGCGTTAGAATCAGTTAGATGGCAGATTACGTGTTCTGGGTTCGCAATCTCAACACCACCGTCGTGGGTGATGTCGCCTGCAACAACAGGGCCCGCACCAGACTTAGTAAGAGTAAGGATAACTTCATCTTTACCCTCTACCTTAACGGCCAGGCCTTTAAGGTTAAGTAGGATCTCCAGGATATCTTCCTGTACACCCTCTTTGGTGCTGTACTCGTGCAACACGCCATCAATCTCTACTTCTGTCACTGCGCAACCAGGCATAGACGACAGTAGGATGCGACGTAGAGCATTGCCTAGGGTGTGACCAAAGCCACGCTCTAGCGGCTCAAGAGTTACTTTTGCGTGCGTCGAGCTTACTTGTTCTATGTCAACTAGACGCGGCTTAAGAAATTCTGTTACAGAACCCTGCATTGTGTCCTCTCTTTAGTTTAGCTTTACTTAGAGTAAAGCTCGACGATCAGGTGTTCGTTGATGTCAGCAGACAAATCTGAACGCTCTGGTAGGCGCTTGAAAGTGCCTTCCATTTTGTTGCTGTCTACTTCGATCCAAGTTGGCAGCTCGCGCTGGGCAGCAATTTCAAGTGCTGCTTTAATGCGTGCTTGGTTCTTAGCTTTCTCACGAATGCTAACAACGTCATTGGCCGTTACCTTGAAAGAAGGAACGTTAACCACTTTGCCGTTTACCAGGATCGCCTTGTGGCTTACCAGCTGGCGTGATTCAGCGCGAGTTGCACCGAAGCCCATGCGGTAAACTACGTTATCCAGACGACCTTCTAGAAGTTGCAGCAGGTTTTCACCTGTGTTGCCTTTAAGGCGTGCAGCTTCTTGATAGTAGTTACGGAATTGCTTTTCAAGAACGCCATAAATGCGACGAACTTTTTGCTTCTCACGAAGCTGAACGCCGTATTCAGACAGACGACCGCGACGAGCGCCGTGTACGCCTGGGGCGTTGTCAATTTTACACTTGGTATCAATCGCGCGTACGCCTGACTTTAGGAACAAGTCAGTACCTTCGCGACGGCTAAGCTTCAGCTTAGGACCCAAATATCTTGCCATGATCTTTCTCCAGAATACTAAGAAACAGCGTTATACGCGACGTTTCTTAGGTGGACGACAACCGTTATGTGGGATTGGAGTCGCATCAACAATGTTTGTGATACGGAAACCAGCCGCGTTCAGAGCGCGAATCGTAGATTCACGGCCTGGACCAGGACCCTTAACCATAACTTCCAGGTTCTTAAGGCCATATTCTTTAGCCATCTCACCACAACGCTCAGCAGCAACCTGTGCAGCGAACGGAGTTGATTTACGAGAACCGCGGAAACCAGAACCACCTGCAGTTGCCCATGCAAGAGCATTACCTTGACGGTCAGTAATGGTAACGATTGTGTTGTTGAAAGACGCATGGATATGCGCTACGCCATCAGCAACTTGCTTGCGTACGCGTTTACGTGCGCGATTTGGTTGTTTAGCCATTAGTAATCACCTACCCCGATTATTTCTTGATCGGTTTGCGCGGACCCTTACGGGTACGAGCATTGGTCTTCGTACGCTGGCCACGTAGTGGCAAGCTGCGACGATGACGCAAACCGCGGTAACAACCAAGGTCCATAAGACGCTTGATGTTCATTGAAACTTCACGACGTAGATCACCTTCTACAGTGTACTTGGCAACGCCATCACGCAGTAGATCGATCTGCTCTTCAGTTAGTTCACTGATCTTAATGCTTTCAGCAATACCAGTCTCAGCCAAAATAGCTTTTGAACGGGTTTTACCGATACCGAAAATCGCAGTCAATGCGATAACGGCATGCTTATGATCAGGAATGTTAATGCCTGCAATACGGGCCACTATTCACTCCTAGTACTTTTTCAAGAAGAACCGCTGCAGAGCCCGTTGAGGATACGCAGCGGCTATACCACTTCTTTTGCACACACAAAAGGTGGGTGGCTAATGTAGCCACCCTGCCTAAATTTTGCAAGAAAAATATTCTGCTATTAGCCTTGGCGCTGCTTGTGCTTTGGCTCACTGCAAATCACGCGAACGACACCGTTACGCTTGATTACTTTACAGTTACGGCAGATTTTCTTAACGGAAGCACGAACTTTCATTGCTAAACTCCGTAGATGTCAATCTGTTATCGGCCATAGCCTTTCAGATTGGCTTTCTTCAACACGGACTCATATTGTTGAGACATCAGGTGTGTCTGAACTTGAGCCATAAAGTCCATAATCACTACAACTACGATTAGTAGGGAAGTTCCGCCAAAATAAAAGCGTACGTTCCAAGCAATCATCATGAACTCGGGGATCAGACAGATAAAGGTGATATATAACGCACCCGCAAGGGTTAGTCGAGTCATTACTTTATCTATGTACTTTGCAGTCTGCTCGCCCGGGCGAATACCAGGTACGAATGCACCAGACTTCTTCAGATTGTCTGCTGTCTCACGCGGGTTGAAAACCAACGCCGTGTAGAAGAAACAGAAAAAGATAATCGCTGCAGCATAAAGAATTACATACAGTGGTTGACCAGGGCTCAGTGCCAGAGACACATCCGCCAGCCAGCCCAGCTGCTCACTTTGTCCAAACCATTGAGCCAAAGTGCCTGGGAACAGGATAATACTTGATGCAAATATCGCTGGAATTACGCCTGCCATGTTAACTTTCAATGGCAAGTGAGTGCTCTGCGCAGCAAAAACACGACGGCCTTGCTGACGTTTGGCATAGTTAACGACGATACGACGTTGACCACGCTCCATAAACACTACGAACGCAATTACTGCGAATGCAATTACCGCAATCAACAGAAGAAGAAGCACGTGCAATTCACCTTGACGCGCTTGCTCCGCTGTCTGTCCGATAGCGGACGGTAATCCTGCAACGATACCCGTGAAAATAATCAAGGAAATACCGTTACCGATACCTCGCTCAGTGATCTGCTCACCTAACCACATCAAGAACATGGTACCGGTAACCAAACTCACAACAGCAGTGAAGTAGAATCCAAACCCTGGGTTAACCACAAGGCCTGGAATCATACTTGGCAACCCTGTAGCGATACCAATCGCTTGGAAGGTTGCCAGTACTAGCGTGCCGTATCGGGTATACTGGCTAATCTTACGACGACCAGACTCCCCTTCTTTTTTCAACTCAGCCAAAGCTGGATGAACTACCGTTAGCAATTGTACGATAATCGACGCCGAAATATACGGCATGATACCCAATGCTAAGATAGAAGCACGCTCAAGAGCACCACCAGAGAACATGTTAAACAGTTCAATGATGGTACCTTGTTGCTGTTCGAACAAATCGGCAAGTACAGCAGCGTCAATACCAGGAATTGGTACAAAAGAGCCGGCACGGAAAACCAATAACGCACCTACCACAAACAGTAGACGGGTTTTGAGTTCCGCAAGTCCACCTTTTGCACTACTAAAATTTTGTCCTGGTTGTTTTGCCATCTGTACCTCGTCCTCGAGCTAGTTATTCCTCGATTTTACCGCCAGCAGCTTCAATTGCAGCTTGAGCGCCTTTGGTAACGCGAAGACCTTTAACAGTCACTGAGCGCGCGATTTCACCAGACAGTACGATTTTCGCCGTACGGATGTCTTTAGTGATAACGTTAGCCGCTTTCAGTGTCTCAAGGCTCACTACGTCACCTTCAACTTTAGCTAGTTCGCTTAGACGAACTTCTGCTGCAGTTAGGCTCTTGCGAGAAGTAAAACCAAATTTTGGCAGACGTTGTTTCAAAGGCATTTGACCGCCTTCGAAACCTGGGCGTACAGAACCACCTGAACGTGATTTCTGACCTTTGTGACCGCGGCCACCAGTTTTGCCCAGGCCTGAACCGATACCACGGCCTACGCGCTTCTTAGAAGGCTTAGAACCCGCAGCCGGAGATAGAGTATTCAAACGCATGTGATTACTCCTCCACTTTGACCATGTAGTAAACTTGATTGATCATGCCGCGTACGCAAGCAGTATCTTCAAGCTCAACAGTGTGGTTGATGCGACGTAGGCCCAAGCCACGCAGTGTAGCTTTATGCTTCGGCAAACGACCGATAGAGCTACGTGTCTGAGTTACTTTAATAGTTTTAGCCATGTCGAATTACCCCAGAATTTCGTTTACAGGCATGCCGCGCTTAGCAGCAACCATTTCTGGAGACTTCATACCACCCAAACCATCAATCGTTGCACGAACGATGTTGATTGGGTTAGTAGAACCGTATGCTTTCGCCAGAACGTTACGAACACCCGCAACTTCTAGAACCGCACGCATCGCACCACCGGCGATGATACCAGTACCTTCTGAAGCAGGTTGCATGTACACTTTTGAACCAGTGTGGCGACCTTTAACAGCGTGGTGCAGAGTACCGTCATTCAACGCGATAGTAACCATGTTACGACGCGCTTTTTCCATTGATTTTTGGATAGCGGCAGGTACTTCACGGGCTTTGCCGTAACCGAAACCTACGCGACCATTGCCATCACCAACTACAGTAAGAGCGGTGAAGCTAAAGATGCGACCACCTTTAACCGTTTTAGAAACACGGTTAACAGCAATCAGCTTCTCTTGCAAATCACTTTGTTGTTTTTCGTTAGCCATCTTTCCGCCTACCTTAGAATTTCAGACCAGCTTCACGGGCAGCATCTGCCAGTGCAGCCACGCGGCCGTGGTATTGGAAACCGGAGCGGTCAAAAGCAACTGATTCGATGCCTTTTTCCAACGCACGTTCAGCTACTGCTTTACCAACAGCCGCTGCAGCGTCTTTGTTACCGGTACTCTTCACTTGATCACGGATCGCTTTTTCTACGGTAGAAGCAGCTGCGATAACTTCAGAGCCATTAGCTGCGATAACCTGTGCGTACACGTGACGTGGAGTACGGTGCACCACTAGGCGAGTCGCACCCAGTTCAGCAATCTTGCGACGCGCTCGGGTCGCACGACGGATACGAGCAATTTTCTTATCCATAGTGTTACCTTACTTCTTCTTAGCTTCTTTAGTACGCACGACTTCGTCAGAGTAACGAACACCTTTGCCTTTGTAAGGCTCTGGTTGACGGTATGCGCGGATGTCAGCAGCTACTTGACCAACTAATTGCTTGTCTGTACCAGTCAATACAATTTCAGTTTGGCTTGGGCATTCTGCTTTGATGCCTGCAGGCAGGTCGTGTTCAACCGGGTGTGAGAAGCCCAAAGTTAGAGCTACAGCATTACCCTTGATTGATGCACGGTAACCAACACCTTTCAGGATCAGTTTCTTGGTAAAGCCATCAGTAACACCAACAACCATGTTGTTCACTAGTGCACGTGCAGTACCAGCTTGGGCGTTAGCCTTCACGATACCTTCACGTGGCGCGAACGTCACAGCGTTGTCTTCTTGGCTTACTACCACTGCATTGTTGATAACACGGGACAATTCGCCCTTGCTACCCTTAACAGTGATTTCCTGACCGTTAAGTTTCACCTCTACGCCGGCAGGAATTACTACGGGTGCTTTTGCAACACGAGACATTTCCTACTCCTTACGCTACGTAGCAGATGATCTCACCGCCCAGACCCGCTTTGCGAGCGGCACGGTCGGTCATCAAACCTTTAGAAGTTGATACTACAGCAATACCCAGACCACCCATTACAGAAGGCAGTGCATCTTTTTTCTTATAGATGCGCAGACCTGGACGGCTTACACGTTGGATTTGCTCGATAACTGGGTTGGCTTCGAAGTATTTCAAAGTCACTTCCAGTTCTGGCTTAACATCGCTTGTTACAGCGTAGTCAGCCACATAACCTTCAGCTTTAAGTAGCTCAGCAATTGCCACTTTTAGCTTTGACGAAGGCATTTTAACAGCAACTTTTGCCGCTGTCTGACCGTTACGAAGGCGGGTCAGCATATCCGAAATCGGATCTTGCATGCTCATAAGTCTTTACTCCCGTGATTCAATTACCAGCTCGCCTTACGCAGACCCGGAATCTCGCCTTTCATGCAAGCTTCACGGACCTTGATTCGGCTAAGGCCGAACTTACGTAGGTAGCCATGTGGACGCCCAGTCTGGTTACAACGGTTACGTTGACGAGACTTGGAAGAATCACGCGGTAAAGTTTGAAGCTTCAGGACTGCATCCCAACGCTCTTCTTCAGACGCGTTAACGTTTTTGATGATAGCTTTAAATGCAGCACGCTTTTCAGCGAACTTTGCTACCAGCTTCGCGCGTTTTACTTCGCGCGCTTTCATTGATTGCTTAGCCATTACAGTAACCCTTCACCTTACTTACGGAATGGGAAGTTAAAGGCAGCCAGCAGAGCTTGACCTTCCTCATCAGTCGCCGCGGTAGTCGTGATAGTAATATCAAGACCACGAATACGATCTACTTTATCGTAATCGATTTCTGGGAAGATGATTTGCTCACGAACGCCCATGCTGTAGTTACCGCGACCGTCGAAAGATTTCGAACTTACGCCACGGAAGTCACGCACACGTGGTAGAGCGATTGAAATCAAACGCTCAAAGAAATCCCACATACGCTCGCCACGCAGGGTTACTTTACAGCCGATAGGGTAGCCCTCTCGGATCTTGAAGCCAGCAACAGATTTACGTGCTTTAGTGATAAGCGGCTTCTGACCAGTAATTGTGGTCATATCTGAAGCTGCGTTCTCAAGCAGTTTTTTATCGTTGATCGCTTCGCCCACACCCATGTTCAGGGTGATCTTTTCGATCCTTGGGACTTGCATGATACTCTTGTATTCGAACTTTTGAGCAAGCTCTTTTACAACAGTCTCTTTGTAGTAATCATGCAGTTTCGCCATAGTACTACTCCAACTTACTTAATAGTTTCGCCATTCGACTTGAAGAAACGAACTTTTTTGCCGTCTTCAAATCGGAAGCCTACACGGTCTGCTTTACCAGTTGCCGCGTTGTAGATAGCCACGTTAGAAACGTCAAGTGCAGCTTCTTTTTCAACGATGCCGCCTTGAACACCCATTGCCGGAACTGGCTTCTGGTGTTTCTTAACTAGGTTGATACCTTCAACGATAACCTTACCGGTAGTCAGTACCTTAGATACTTTACCTTTCTTGCCTTTGTCTTTACCAACAAGAACGATAATTTCGTCTTCACGACGGATTTTAGCTGCCATTTTAAACCGCTCCTTACAGAACTTCAGGCGCCAGAGACACAATCTTCATGAACTTATCGCCACGAAGCTCACGTGTCACAGGGCCAAAGATACGAGTACCGATTGGTTGCTCAGTATTGTCGTTCAACAACACGCAAGCATTACGGTCGAAGCGAATGACAGAACCGTCTGGACGACGAACGCCTTTACGGGTGCGAACTACAACCGCCTTCAGAACGTCACCTTTTTTTACTTTACCGCGTGGGATTGCATCCTTCACGGTAACTTTGATGACATCGCCGATATGGGCGTAGCGACGGTGTGAACCACCCAGCACCTTAATACACATTACACTGCGAGCGCCGGAGTTGTCGGCTGCATCCAGCATACTTTGCATTTGGATCATGGTTAGTGCTCCGCTGTTATTACATCTAGACCCATCTCGGGTCGGGCTGCCTCATTACAAGGGCGGCGAATAATAACACTATTTTTTAAAGATGAATAGATAAAAAATAAACGGCTCCAGAGATGGAGCCGTTTTATTTTTAACCGTTGGAAAGTTACCTTTACAGGCGCGCTTTCTCAACTACGCGTACCAGAGTCCAAGACTTAGTCTTAGACAGTGGACGGCACTCACGAACTTCAACGGTATCGCCTTGGGCGCATTCGTTGTTTTCATCGTGAACATGTAGTTTAGTTGTACGCTTGATGAACTTACCGTAGATCGGGTGTTTCACCTGGCGCTCAATTGCAACAACAATAGACTTGTCGCCTTTGTCGCTAACTACAAGGCCTTGTTGAGTACGGATTTGGTCGCTCATTATGCGTTGCCCTTCTGGTTCAGAACGGTTTTAACACGTGCGATATCACGACGAACAGTCTTCAGAGTGTGAGTCTGCTGAAGTTGACCAGTAGCCGCTTGCATGCGCAGGTTGAATTGCTCACGCAGCAGACCCAGCAGTTCTTCATTCAGCTGTTCTACGCTCTTTTCGCGAAGTTCTTGTGCTTTCATCACATCACCGCCTTAGTTACGAAAGTGGTTTTGATTGGTAGTTTACGTGAAGCTAGCTCGAATGCTTCGCGAGCTAGGGTTTCAGAAACACCATCCATCTCGTACAGGACTTTACCTGGTTGAATTTGTGCAACCCAGTAACTCACAGAACCCTTACCTTTACCCTGACGAACTTCCAGAGGTTTAGTAGTGATCGGCTTGTCTGGGAAAACACGGATCCAGATTTGACCCTGACGTTTAATGTGACGAGTCATAGCACGACGTGCAGCTTCGATCTGACGAGCAGTGATACGACCACGACCAACAGCTTTAAGGCCGAAGGTACCGAAGCTTACGTCAGTACCGGCAGCAAGACCGCGGTTACGACCTTTAAAAGCCTTGCGGAACTTAGTACGTTTTGGTTGAAGCATCGATAGACTCCTTACTTACGGCCTTTACGCTGCTTCTTAGGCTTGTCAGCCTGTGGCTCAGCAACTGGCATACCGCCTAGAACTTCACCTTTGAAGATCCAAACTTTAATACCAATTACACCGTAAGTGGTGTGAGCCGAAGAAGTTGCGTAATCAATATCAGCACGAAGGGTGTGCAATGGCACACGACCTTCACGGTACCACTCGGTACGAGCGATTTCAGCACCGCCAAGACGGCCGCTTACTTCCACTTTAATACCCTTGGCACCTAGACGCATTGCGTTTTGTACCGCACGCTTCATAGCGCGACGGAACATAACACGACGCTCTAGCTGAGAAGCGATGCTATCACCAACCAGCTGAGCATCAAGCTCAGGCTTGCGTACTTCTGCAATATTAATTTGTGCAGGTACACCGGCTAGTTGAGCAACGCGAGCGCGCAGTTTTTCTACGTCTTCGCCTTTCTTACCGATAACAACACCTGGGCGAGCAGTGTGAATAGTCACACGGATGCTCTTAGCAGGACGCTCGATAACGATGCGAGAAATAGACGCTTTTTTCAGTTCATTAGTTAGGAACTGACGTACCTTGAAGTCGCCGTCTAGATTGTCAGCGAAATCTTGGCTGTTAGCAAACCAAGTGGAATTCCAAGGCTTACAAATGCCAAGACGAATACCATTAGGATGTACTTTTTGACCCATTGCTTTCTCTCCTCGTCTCTTAGCGGTCTGCTACAACAACAGTGATGTGGCTAGAACGCTTCAAGATGCGATCGGCACGGCCTTTTGCACGAGGCATAATGCGCTTCATGACTGGACCTTCGTCAACAAAGATTTTTGCGACATTCAAATCATCAATGTCAGCACCTTCGTTATGCTCGGCGTTTGCGATAGCAGACTCCAGAACTTTCTTGATCAGTTCAGCAGCTTTTTTGTCGCTGAAAGTCAGAACTTCTAGAGCTTGTGCAACGTTTTTACCGCGCACTTGATCTGCAACCAAACGTGCTTTCTGAGGCGAGATACGAGCAAAGCGATGTTTAGCAATAGCTTCCATTTCTTAACCCCTTAGCGCTTCTTAGCTTTCTTATCTGCAGCATGGCCGCGATAAGTACGTGTTGGTGCAAACTCGCCCAGCTTGTGACCGATCATCTCTTCAGTGACGAAAACAGGTACGTGCTGACGACCATTATGGACAGCGATGGTCAAACCGATCATCTGAGGGATGATCATTGAACGACGGGACCAAGTCTTTACAGGCTTTTTGTCACCGCTTTCCAACGCTTTCTCTACCTTCTTCAGCAAGTGCAGGTCAATAAATGGACCTTTCTTGAGAGAACGTGGCATGGCGTATCCTCTTTAAAATTACTTGTTACGACGACGTACGATGTACTTGTCGGTACGTTTGTTCTTACGGGTTTTGAAGCCCTTAGTTGGCATACCCCAAGGTGATACTGGGTGACGACCGCCTGATGTACGACCTTCACCACCACCGTGTGGGTGATCCACTGGGTTCATTGCTACACCACGTACGGTAGGACGAACGCCTTTCCAACGAGTTGCACCAGCTTTACCCAATTCACGCAGCATGTGTTCTGCGTTACCAACTTCACCGATGGTCGCACGACCTTCAGAAAGAACCTTACGCATTTCGCCAGAACGCAAACGAATAGTTACGTATGCGCCATCGCGAGCAACGATTTGTGCGTATGCACCAGCTGAACGAGCCAGCTGTGCACCTTTACCAGGCTTCAGTTCAACACAGTGAACAGTTGAACCTACTGGGATGTTGCGCATTGGCAGGGTGTTACCTGCTTTGATCGCAGCATCTGCGCCAGATTGAATCTGGTCACCAGCTTTCATGCCTTTAGATGCAATGATGTAACGACGTTCACCGTCTGCGTACAATACTAATGCAATGTTCGCGCTGCGGTTTGGATCGTATTCTAGACGCTCAACTTTCGCTGGGATGCCATCTTTAGTACGTTTGAAGTCAATTACACGGTAGTGTTGCTTATGACCACCACCGATGTGACGTACTGTGATACGACCGTTGTTGTTACGACCACCTGATTTAGAGTTTTTCTCTAGCAGTGGTGCGTAAGGCTTACCTTTGTACAGGTCAGCGTTAACAACTTTAACGACGTGACGACGACCCGGTGAAGTAGGCTTACATTTAACAATTGCCATTTTTTATACTCCTCCGTCTTACTCAGCGCCGCCAGCGAAGTCGATGTCTTGACCTTCTTTCAAGATAACGTACGCTTTTTTGACGTCTGAACGACGACCTTGGCGAGCACCTTGACGTTTGGTCTTACCCTTAGTGATAAGAGTATTTACAGACTTAACTTCAACTTCGAACAGTTTCTCAACTGCCGCTTTGATCTCTTTCTTAGTTGCAGTCATTGCTACTTTGAAAACGATAGTGTTACCGTTTTCTGCAGCCATGGTTGCTTTTTCAGAGATGTGCGGAGCACGTAGAACTTTAAGAATACGCTCTTCAGTGATCATCCCAGCATCTCCTCAACTTGTTTAACTGCAGCTGCAGTCATCACTACTTTGTCGAAAGCGATCAGGCTAACTGGGTCAATGCCTGCTGCATCACGTACGTCAACTTTGTACAAGTTGCGTGCCGCAAGGAACAGATTTTCATCAACTTCTGCAGTTACGATCAGAGCTTCAGTCAGTTCAAGCTCTTTCAGCTTGACGATCAACTCTTTGGTCTTTGGAGCTTCTACAGAGAAGTTGTCAACAACGATCAAACGATCTTGACGAACTAGCTCAGACAGAATGCTCTTAAGAGCACCACGGTACATTTTCTTGTTAACTTTCTGGCTATGGTCCTGTGGACGAGCTGCGAAAGTTACACCACCCGAGCGCCAAATTGGGCTACGGATTGTACCTGCACGGGCGCGGCCAGTACCCTTCTGACGCCATGGCTTAGCACCACCACCGCGTACATCTGAACGGGTTTTCTGAGCGCGAGTACCCTGACGGGCACCAGCTGCGTATGCAACGACTACCTGGTGTACCAGGGCTTCGTTGTATTCACGCCCGAAGGTAGTTTCGGAGACAGTTAGCGCATCAGCGCCTTTGACTACCAATTCCATTACTAACTCCTCGACGTTACGCTTTAACGGCTGGTTTGACGATCACGTTGCTACCTGTAGCACCAGGGACTGCACCTTTAATAAGTAACAGTTTGCGCTCAGCATCAACACGTACGATCTCTAGGTTTTGAGTAGTTACCTGCTCAGCACCCATGTGACCTGCCATTTTCTTGCCTTTGAATACACGACCTGGGGTTTGACATTGGCCAATTGAACCCGGAGCACGGTGAGACAAAGAGTTACCATGGGTCATATCTTGAGTACGGAAGTTCCAACGCTTAACAGCGCCTTGGAAGCCCTTACCTTTAGATGTACCAGTAACGTCAACTTTCTTAATTTCTGCGAACAGATCTACGTTTAGCTCAGCGCCAACTTCGAACTCTTCACCACTATTCAGACGGAATTCCCACAGACCACGACCAGCTTCTACACCTGCTTTCGCAAAGTGACCAGCTTCTGGCTTAGTTACGCGGCTTGCTTTCTTAACGCCTGAAGTTACTTGGATAGCAGAGTAACCATCTACTTCAGGAGTACGTACCTGAGTTACACGGTTAGTTTCTACTTCTACAACGGTTACAGGAATTGAAACGCCTTCTTCAGTGAAGATGCGAGTCATGCCTACTTTACGACCGACTAGACCAATCATTACTTAAATCCCCTCTTAACCCAGGCTGATTTGAACATCAACGCCCGCAGCAAGGTCAAGACGCATCAGAGCATCAACAGTTTTATCTGTTGGCTCAACGATGTCGATAAGACGCTTGTGAGTACGAATCTCGTACTGATCACGTGCATCTTTGTTGACGTGCGGAGAGATAAGAACGGTGAAGCGCTCTTTGCGAGTTGGCAGTGGGATAGGACCACGAACCTGCGCACCAGTGCGCTTTGCGGTTTCAACGATTTCCGCAGTAGACTGGTCGATCAAACGATGATCGAAAGCCTTCAGGCGGATACGGATACGTTGGTTCTGCATTAGACAGAGCTCCAAATTAAAAAATTACACAAACAATATCGCCACTCTACCTCGTTAAGACGAGGGAATGCCGATTGATTTATGTGAAACCGTAGTATCAATATTTGATACATTGTCAGCCATTTAACATGACTGCGAACATAAGCGGAGTATACATTACTGACTAATCAAGCTAAAAAGCCTACAACGACTAGCCTTCCTCCTGTGCTCATTGGTTCACAACTGCACCTACGAGAACATTTTGTCTCAGGCAGTGCGGGCATTATACAGATCACAAAACGCTTTGCAAGTGCCGTTTAAAAATTAATCATAACTCACGTTTTGTCTGGGCTAGCGCCATTTCGATGGCTCATTCAACGCCCCTACTCTTCCGTCTCAATCATCTGTGCTTGGTTGTAGTTCTGAATGCCGACTTTATCGATGAGGCCTAGTTGTGTTTCCAACCAATCGACATGTTCTTCTTCGTCTTCGAGGATATGATTGAATAGGTCGCGAGACACATAATCACGCACACTTTCGGCGTACTCAATAGCATCTCTTAAATCGGGAATCGCATCCATTTCTAGGGCTAAATCACATTCGAGCATCTCTTGGGTATCTTCACCAATACGGAGCTTGCCCAGGTCTTGTAGGTTGGGGATGCCTTCGAGAAACAGTATCCGCTCGATGAGATCATCAGCATGCTTCATTTCATCGATGGACTCTTCATACTCTTTATCAGCAAGGACTTTTAAACCCCAATCCTTGTACATTCGGGCATGAAGGAAATATTGGTTGATGGCAATCAGTTCATTGCCGAGGGCTTTGTTGAGGTGTTGGATGATTTTAGGGTCGGATTTCATTGCGCGCGCTCCTTTTCAGCATCCACTAAATGTAGAACTGATTAAGGCGCTGTCAATCGCGCTATTGGGACACAGGTGCTTTTAGCTAGCTCGCCTGTTTGAACATGCCAATTGTTGAGATTTCATTAAGCAGTTCTTTTGTCGGTCGAATGCACTTTCCACACTGAGAACCCAGGGGCGTGATACGACGAATACCTTGGATATCAGTAATACCCTGCTCAAAAGCAAGTTTCTTGATTTTCTTATCCGATATTCCGTGGCACAAACAAACGTACATAACAACTCTCTCAATAAGCTACTATGAGAATGTAAACGAGAATGGTTCACATTACAAATTGTATTTATCGATTGATATGCACTTTTGCTAACAGGAAATTCGTTATCGCCAAATGAGATAACTTACTCGTTGAAATATAGATAATAAAAAAGGACGCCGAAGCGTCCTTTTTCTAGCATTGTGCTATCGAAGCTTAAAATTAAGCAACGATCTTAGCAACAACACCCGCACCTACAGTACGGCCACCTTCACGGATAGCAAAACGTAGACCTTCGTCCATCGCGATTGGCGCGATTAGAGTTACAGTCATAGCAATGTTATCACCAGGCATTACCATCTCAACGCCTTCTGGCAGTTCGATAGTACCGGTCACGTCAGTTGTACGGAAGTAGAACTGTGGACGGTAACCTTTGAAGAACGGAGTATGACGGCCGCCTTCATCTTTCGACAGAACGTAGATTTCTGAAGTGAAAGTAGTGTGTGGAGTGATTGAACCAGGCTTAGCCAGTACTTGACCACGTTGAACTTCGTCACGCTTAGTACCACGTAGAAGAACACCAACGTTCTCACCAGCACGGCCTTCGTCAAGAAGTTTACGGAACATCTCAACACCAGTACAAGTAGTGGTGATGGTGTCTACGATACCAACGATAGCAACTTCGTCACCTACACGTACGATACCTTGCTCAACACGACCCGTTACAACAGTACCACGGCCTTGGATTGAGAATACGTCTTCGATTGGCAGGATGAATGGCTTGTCGATAGCACGCTCTGG
>NZ_JHZA01000030.1 GCF_000621165.1 Enterovibrio calviensis DSM 14347
GATTGCTGCAGTTAGAGTGGTTTTACCGTGGTCAACGTGGCCGATAGTACCAACGTTAACGTGCGGTTTCGTACGTTCAAATTTTTCTTTAGACATGACAGTCCCTCTAAGCACGGTATTTTGGTGGCTTAACGACCACACAACCAACAAATGGATTTATGTTGAGTATAAATCAAATGGCTTGAGTAACTTGTAAGAGAAAGATGGTGCTGATACCCAGATTCGAACTGGGGACCTCACCCTTACCAAGGGTGCACTCTACCAACTGAGCTATATCAGCACTTTAGAATTGGAGCGGGCAGCGGGAATCGAACCCGCATCATCAGCTTGGAAGGCTGAGGTAATAGCCATTATACGATGCCCGCTTTCAGTTTCTCGTAGAGCTATTCAAACTATTTGAAATATGGTGGTGGGAGAAGGATTCGAACCTTCGAAGGCTGAGCCGTCAGATTTACAGTCTGATCCCTTTGGCCACTCGGGAATCCCACCAAATTGTTTTGTATTGTCTTAATGGTGCCGGCTGCCGGAATCGAACTGGCGACCTACTGATTACAAGTCAGTTGCTCTACCAACTGAGCTAAGCCGGCGACAAGTGCTGCGCATTCTATGCAATGATTTTTGGGGTTGCAATAGCTAATTTAATTTTTTCTATTAAAACTATTCTTATGGCGTATAAATTCACCAATTCACGCATTTATTTAGCGAGATAGCGTTGGCTAAACTCAGCATCTTGCTTTCACTATCACTGGGGATAATGTATTGTCGCTGTCCTTACTCGAAACAGATTCATTTTAAGTATGAGCGATCTCTTAACGCCTTATTTGTCTTTTAATCGCCAACAATGGTCAGAACTTCGTGATTCTGTGCCAATGACGCTGGATGAGGATGACCTCGAACAGCTTCGTGGTATTAACGAGCATTTGACTATGAATGAAGTGCGAGACATCTATCTGCCTCTTTCTCGCCTTCTGAATCTGTACGTTAAAGCTCGAAAAGGACGCACGCAGGTTTTAGAGCACTTTCTAGACCAAAAAGGGAATACTGTCCCTTATATTATTGGAATAGCGGGTAGCGTTGCCGTGGGGAAAAGTACCACTGCTCGTCTGCTGAAAGCGCTTCTTGAGCGCTGGCCAGAGCACCCTAAAGTCGAGTTAATCACCACTGATGGTTTCTTGCATCCTAATGAGACACTAAAAGAACGCGAATTGATGAAGAAGAAGGGCTTTCCTTTGTCTTATGATATTCGCAAGTTAGTGCAGTTCGTATCTGATGTAAAATCCGGCAAACCTCGCGTCGAAGCGCCTGTGTATTCGCATTTGGTCTATGACGTCACCGAAAACATAAAGGTGGTTGAGCAACCGGATATTCTCATCGTAGAAGGCTTGAATGTACTTCAAAGTGGGATGGATTACCCGCATGACCCTCATCGCGTATTTATTTCAGACTTCCTCGATTTCTCAATTTACGTTGATGCGGAGAGCGATTTACTCAAAACCTGGTATATCGAGCGATTTATGGCATTTAGACAGGGTGCGTTTCAAAATCCGTCTTCTTACTTCCATCATTACACTGAGCTTTCAGAAGAAGAGGCCATGAAAACAGCGTCGGGGATTTGGGAAGAGATTAATGGAAAGAACTTGGTCGAGAATATTCTTCCAACCAGAGAACGTGCGGGCCTGATCTTACAAAAAGGGACAAACCACGCCGTTCAAACCGTGATGGTGCGGAAATAGCTCAAGCTAATCGTTGGCTCGGAGACTAATCTCACCGCCAAGATAAGGGGTAATGCCGGAATCAGTTTCCAATAGCAGCGCCCCTTGCTCGTTGATGCCGCGCGCGATACCTTCAACAACTCGCTCACCTAGCAACAATTTCACTGACCGCCCTTTAAAGTTATCGTACTTATCCCATTCGGCGACAAAGCCAGCCATACCTGTTTCTTCATACTGCTTAAGTGAATCCGTAACACCATTGATAAGGGCTGCGGCCAATGTATTCTTAGCAGGTAAAGTATGACAAGCATCTTTCAAATTGGCCCAATTCTGATCAACTGCATCCACGGTATCAGACATTGAAACATTCAATCCCATACCAATGACTAAGTGAGCAGCGTCTCCCGCTTGCCCTGTCATTTCGACCAAAATACCGGCAAGCTTTCGATCATTCCAGTATAGGTCATTAGGCCACTTAACCTTCACATCATTGGCTCCGAGTTTTGCTAATGTTTCTGCCATGGACACACCAACAACTAAACTCAACCCCATCGCCGCTGCCATTCCAGCATCAAGGCGCCAATACATGGATAGATATAGATTGGCACCAAATGGTGAGAACCAAGTTCTACCGCGTCGACCGCGTCCACTTTGCTGATATTCAGCTAAACACGCTGTACCCGAGGCTAATTGACCAACGCGATCCATCAAGTACTGATTCGTCGAGCCAATGACTGGAATAAGTGAAAAACTAGGTGCGTCTAGTGCCTCTTTTAGCTTCTGTTCTTCGAGCAAATCGAGAGGTGATGGCAGGCAATAGCCTTTCCCTTGAACGCGATAGACATCCAACCCCCATTGCTGAAGCACTTTGATGTGCTTGCTAATAGCCGCTCGGCTCATACCCAACTCTTGACCAAGCTTTTCACCGGAATGGAAATGCCCGTCAGCCAAAATTCGAATAAGCGCCAAACGTGGTGTGTTGTCTATCGCTGGCATATGGCCTCCAAGTGCGTTTCTGCAGTGCGTCCAATGAAACGGACTTCATGTTCGAGCTTGACGCCAAACTGGCGGTGAACAGTATCTACAACCTCTTGAGCTAAGGTGATCACATCAAGTGACGTAGCCTTATCAGCATTTGTAAGTACCAACGCCTGCTGCTTGTGTACAGCCGCACCGCCAACTCTATGGCCTTTCAACCCACATTGGTCTATCAACCAGCCTGCTGCCAATTTAACTTCTGCATCGTTGACATGAAAGCACGGCATATTTGGATGAGCAGCAAGTAAACTGTCTCCGAGAGACTTGGTAACAACAGGGTTCTTAAAGAAGCTGCCTGCATTGCCTATCACTTTGGGATCAGGGAGCTTAGAGCGGCGGATTTCGCAAACCATGTCATAGACATCTTTGGCGGTCAGGTCTTCTTTATCCTGCAACTGACTAAGCGCCCCATACCCCAGAACAGGTTGCCATTGCTTTGGCAGACGGAAACCCACGCCTGTTACAATAGCAGTGTCTTTGAGGTGACGTTTGAACACCGAATCTCGGTATCCGAATTCGCACTCTAGAGCAGACAATCGCTTAATCTGCCCATTATCTAAAAGCAATACATCAACATAGTCACAATACGCTTTTAGTTCGACGCCATATGCGCCGATATTTTGAATCGGTGCGGAACCCACAAGCCCAGGAATAAGTGCGAGATTTTCGAGACCTGGCATATCTTGTTCCACCGTCCAAGTGACCAAGTCATGCCAGTTTTCACCACCTGCTACATGCAGCAGCCATTCACTGCCCGACTCTTTGACTGTGATGCCTTTTAAACGATTAAGAACGACGATCCCTTCAAAATCTTCGCAGAAGAGTAGATTGCTCCCCTCACCCACAATTAGTTTTGGCTCAGAGGGGTTCTGCGCCCACACCTGCAAAAAATCTTCGGCAGTATTCGCTTCAATAATATCTTTTGCATTTAGTTCCAAGCCAAACGTATGGTATGGCTTGAGTGATGTGCTAGTGAGTTTTTTCATTCGGCTCGCGGTTTCATTTGCAATGACTAGTAGCCGTGTATACTACCGCATCCGCCTAAAATTCGCAGTGATTTGATAACCATGGCCGACTATAGATATCTTCCGTTAGATACATTACGTTTCCCTTTGATTGCACGCTTTTACAAAGACTATTACCCAGCAGGGAAACCCAAGAAAGACGAGGTCATTTGGACAATGGAAGGTTCAGATGGCCTGTTAGGTGCGGTGCGTTTCCGCCAGTTCGAGAGCTTTCAGCTTCTAACTGGAATGCTGATCCATCCTGACGTTAGGCGACAGAAGCTGGGGAAAGCATTTCTTAACGCCATCGAAAAGCAAACGGAATCTAAACGCTGTTATTGTCTAGCCTATCGCTATCTCATACCGCTTTATGAAGACGCGGCATTTGAGGTCATTGATGCAGATGCCCTACCCGAAGAACTCAAAGGTCGCTATATCAGTTACTGTAACAGTGGCAAAGATCTCGTACCAATGCTGTATTTGGCAAAATAACAGTATCAATTCGAGATAACAGACACATCCAGAACACTGGAAATCGCGTATTTTCTGGTACAATGCAGGGTTTGATTTGCATAAATACGACCATCAGTCGAAGTTAATGAGGCAACAATGGATTCAGCTACTGCAAATAAGCAGTTGATCGATCAGCTACCAAAAATTGCACATCGTCCCGAGCAGCTTGAAACACTGCTTGACGCCGCATCTTTTAGAGAGCGCTTATTGCATGAAATTGCACAAGCTAAGTCTCGAATTTATTTGGTCGCTCTATATCTTCAAGACGATGAAGCAGGACGGTCGATCCTTGATGCGCTCTACGAAGCAAAGCAAAAGAACCCGAGACTAGACGTTAAAGTACTCGTTGATTGGCATCGTGCTCAACGTGGTTTGATAGGTGCTGAGAAATCTGATGGTAATGCAGGACTCTATCGCGAATATTCAGAGAAATATGTCCATAAAGTGGACATTCTTGGTGTACCAGTAAGAAACCGAGAAGTCTTCGGTGTACTGCACTTGAAGGGCTTCATCATTGATGAAACAGTTATCTACAGCGGTGCTAGCCTTAACGATGTTTACTTGGCTCAGCATGACCGATATCGCTATGACCGCTATCATGTGATTCACAGCAAAGCGCTGGCTGATAGCATGGCGAACTTCATATCAAACACGTTGGTCGCGAGTGATGCAGTGAACTGCTTATCGCAACCAAGCCGCCCAGAGACTAAAGCGTTAAAGCCAGCAATTCGTAACCTACGAGCTCGACTACAAAGCGCTAGCTACAGCTTTATTTCTCAGCATATTAATGAGGATCAAGTTGGCTTAACACCAATGGTTGGCTTGGGTAAGCGTAAGAACTTCCTCAATACTCAAATCTGCAGATTAATTGCAAGCGCTCATGAAGAATTGACGATTTGTACACCTTACTTCAATCCTCCACGAAGTGTGATGCGAGAAATCAGACGTGCGCTTCGTCGTGGCGTTAGCATCACTATTATCGTCGGCGACAAAACGGCAAATGATTTCTACATCCCGCCGGATGAGCCCTTCAAAACGATCTCAGGACTGCCTTATCTTTACGAAATCAATCTGCGTAACTTTGCGCGTCGCAATGAGGCTGCAATTGCCAAGCGCCAATTGAAAATCCACCTTTGGAAACATGATAACAATAGTTTCCATTTGAAGGGTATCTGGGTAGATCGCAGCTACATGCTACTCACCGGTAACAACCTTAACCCTCGTGCATGGAAGCTCGATCTAGAGAATGCGATATTACTTCACGACAAGCATGGACTGCTTGAAAACGAAGCACAGCGAGAGATCGATAAGATCCTTGAGCACACACAGCTCATTGGTAGCTACAAACAAATTGAGAAATTGGAAGTCTACCCGACTCAAGTGCGAACACTTCTAAAGCGGATCAAGCGGATCAGAGCAGATCATCTGCTCAATCAGATCCTGTAAGGAGACTCAGGTGATTGCATCTATCGACGTCGACCCGCAGAAAACATTTACCTCATTATGCCCAAACGAGCTGCCAGTTTTTGAAGGTCACTTGATTGGAAAGGCGCTTAACAATCAGGCCAAACATGCTCAACTACGAGTTTTGACTAAAGACGCTCATCCAGCCAATGCCGTTTGGGTAGTCGACGCTCACGATAAAATGTTGATGCCATTAGAGCATACCAATGCCGATTTGACATGGGTCTCACATGCAGTGCCGGGCACTGAAGGCTTTGAGGTCATTCCTGATCTCCCTGGCGTTACTGCCTATGATCATGTTATCTGGAAAGGTGTTGAACCCGACTTACACCCTTATGGTGCATGCTTTCACGACATCCATGAGAAACTCAGTACAGGGTTGATCGAGTGGCTTAACGCTAAGCAGGTATCGACGGTTTTGGTTGGAGGATTGGCAACAGATTATTGCGTGAAAACAACAGCCCTTCAGCTTAAACAACATGGTCAGTTTGATGTTTGGGTCAACTTAGAAGCCTGTCGTGGCATTGCGAACGATACAACAGTCGTAGCCTGCCAAGAGATGATAGATGCAGGTATCCGTGTTATCGACTCATTGGAAGAGTTCCAAGCATAGGCATTGAACAATATTAGCAACAGACAGCACCGCACTAGCGGTGCTTTTTTGTATCTAACGGTTGGCGTTTTATCACTGAAGCCACTTATTTTATCTTCACCAACATGATGTTGTCGTACCTAGTGCTCTGAACAGCCTTTATTCACTTATTGACGCTCACGCTATGCGAGTAGGCCAATTGTCTAGGTGCTTGCTATACCTTAGAGAAATCAGCTTATAACTGACCAAGCGACAAGGTCTGTTTTGTCACTGGACGTAGGTAAGTTTTTCGCTGTGTGTTGGACTCGTTGGTACCGGCTTCTAGAAAGCCTAATGAGTCCTTCGCAAAGTCCTTATAAGCCTTCAACTAAAAGTCCTTATAAGCCTTCAACCAAAGCTGACCGGCATGGTGGATGTTCATACACCGTTATCGGTCTATTTTCGCTTAAACGCAAAAAAGCCCTGACCGTCAGGTCAGGGCTTTTTGTTTTTTTGCCTTCATCTTTTTCTGAAAAAGATGAAAACGAATTTGAAGCCTGGCGATGTCCTACTCTCACATGGGGAGACCCCACACTACCATCGGCGCTGTTACGTTTCACTACTGAGTTCGGCATGGAGTCAGGTGGGTCCATAACGCTATGGTCGCCAAGCAAATCTTGTTGTGTTTCCCGCATTCGCGAAAAACTAAAATCTGGGAAAATTCTGACTAGCTTCTCTTACACATTCAATGTTCTTATCTGAGTCCGCTAAAACCCCTTGGGTGTTGTATGGTTAAGCCTCACGGGCAATTAGTATCA
>NZ_JHZA01000031.1 GCF_000621165.1 Enterovibrio calviensis DSM 14347
GATGGCGGTAAGAATAATAAATCCATCCAGCAAGATATTGATGTCGCCAACCTAACAAAAAATGGTGATGCAACACTTTCACTCTCGTTCGATTACGCAAACCAATACCGTTTCACCAAAAAACACGGTGTCCGTGATGACACCAGCCCATTTGAGGTCAAGGTGTTTGACCAAGATGGCAAGGTTATCTACCAACAGTATTTTGAAAACACGCAAAGCAATGATCATTTTGAGAATTTTGATGTCGACTTGGTGATCCCTGAAGGGACATCCGGTGTGGTGCTGCGTTTCACTGGCCATGGCAAAGCGGATGGCGCAGGCGCATTGATCGATAACGTATCACTAACTGCTTCAAACACCGTGAATGATGTTATCGATGGCGGTAATGGCAATGACACCATCTTTGGTGAGTCTGGTGATGATGTCATCCACGGCGGGAACGGTGATGACACTCTAAATGGCGGCGACGGAAACGATGTTATCTATGGTGATACTGCTCGTAACCTTCTCATCAATGGCGATATGGAAGGCTGGGGCAACGATTGCGAAAACGCAAGTGCAACCCTCGCTGATCACGCATTCCTTGGCTGGTATACGCCGGGGCATAATCCGATCACTGTTCAACAAGGCAGTATTGCAGGTGGGCCAGAGAACAGCAGCGAAAACACTGTGTTGGATCTAAATCTTGATGGTCACCTTTGGGTACAGCAGGAAGTCGCAACCGCTGATCTCACCACTGAAGGTGATGCGACGATGGCGCTGAGCTTCAACTACGGATTTCGCACCCAAACTGGCGAGCTAGAAAACAGCCCATTCACTGTGAAGGTGTTCGACCAAGACGGCAACGTTATCTATGAAATGACCATTGACGCCTTGCAATCAAACGAAGGATTTTTGGATTTTAATGCGGAATTTGTTTTACCCCAAGGAGTGGAATCCATTGCGCTACGCTTCGAATCATCGGCAAACGGCGAAAACCTGGGAGCCTTGATTGATAATGTTTCATTGTCTCTTGCTGATAATGATGAAAGCAACAATGACATCATCAACGGCGGCAACGGTGACGACAAGATTCACGGTAACGAAGGTGATGACACGCTTCGCGGTAATGATGGTGACGACTTCATCGCTGGCGGCAAAGGTAGTGACACGATCCGCGGTGATAATGGCAACGATACCATTTTTGGTGGAAAGGGTAATGACACCATCTATGGCGACGATGGCGACGATGTTATCGAAGGCGATATCGGTGATGACACCATTAATGGTGGTGACGGCGACGACACCCTTCACGGCGGAAAGGGCAATGACACCCTCAATGGCGGCAGAGGCGATGATGTCATTTATGGCGGAGCTGGTGACGATTTACTGCTCGGCTCTGGCGGCAACGATTCGCTCTTCGGCGGTAAAGGTAACGACATACTGAGAGCGGGCTATGATAATGACATCATTATGGATGGCGGCGCAGGTCTGGATATTTACCAAGGTAGTGAAGGCAACGACACCCTAGTTTTTGACCAAGAAGATTTCTCTGATTTAACTTTCTTGCAAGAAAACAAAACTATTTACATCGGTGACCGTGGTTTTGACCAACTGCTTGTTGAAGGAGACGCGAACGTTGATTTAACGGGTGCTTCTTACGGCGTGACATCTGGGCCTAAGCCAATCGCACAAGTTGAAGCGATTGTTGCCGGTGAAGGTGACCAAACGGTCACGGCGAGCGCGTTCTCTATTAGTGCTCAATCTGATGCAATGCAAACCGAAACGCTGGTTGATCCAGGTAGCTGGGACGGGTTCGTTGCTTACTTGGGCGAAGGTGATGATATCTTCAACTTGGACGCCAAGAACTGGACTTACGATGCATCAGCTGCACCGGCGGCGGAATTGTCTGCGGACATGATTGCGTTCATGGGTTTGAATGAAGCGCAGGCTGATGAATTAGACGCGTATGTATTCTCTTACTCATCAGGCAGCACAGTGACAATCTGGACAGATGCAGAGCAGTTCTACCAAAATGGCGTTGAGATCATCGGTTAGCCGACGTTTTCCAAGCCAAGCTAATTTACAGAGCCCAGCCTAACGCTGGGTTTTGTTGTTTCTGTTCATCCGCTTTTGCTCAATCGTGCGTACTTAGCGATTCATCAGCTTTTATTGGTTATTTGTCTAATACTTTTGCACAAAGGAGATGATGCCAAGACACATATCTCCCTTTTCCAACGCCCTTTTTTTATTGCTCTATTCCGTATTGCAGACGGTTAAAAGCTGCCATGTCAATAACCTATACACAGTGCCGATAGACTGTATGATTTTGATGCTTTACTCATCATCGTATTAGTACTTCATTACTCGATTAGTTACTTCTTATTAATTCATGCAACTGACTTTGCTATGAACATGCCTTACTTCCATTGTTTATATGTGTCTTATCAATAAAGCTAATGTCACAGCATGCGCTGAGTGAATGTTAGTTATACCAAATATAAGTGCCCTTCTGTTAAGTGTAAATGGGGCAATGTATTTCAAAACTTAACGCCATTCATCTGCGCACTTTCAATGGAAAATGAGGGTAAAGGCAATGGCAGATATAAACGGCACATCGAACGCAGATACCTTGTACGGCGACATCGGTAACGGTGACAGCTCACAAAAAACTGGCGCGGTGTTCGTGATGGGTGAAGATTTCACAATGGATAGCGGCAACTTCCATACGTGGTCATTCCCTCCTACGTTGAACTTTACCGGCTCTACTTCTACCGTGACGTACAACGATGATGATGGTCAGCTTAATGGCGATGATCGTTGGAATGAGTTTTCTGATGACAAGACACAAACTGTCGACATCGACGGCCAAGAATATTCAGCCAACGTCGACTACAGCCTCAAATACTGCGACAGCGATGGCAACGTATATACGTTTGCTATTGTGGATGTTGATAGCGACGGCAACGGCCATCACTACTGTAATGTTGGTGAAAACGGCAAGATCCTGATTCAAATCGACGGCCCTGAAATCACGGGCGATACCGATCTTTCTTTGGTTCCGAACTCTTACAGCAATGTCAGCAGCCTCAACTATGCAGACATCACAGAGCCTGAAGTCGTGGACCCAGCAGATTTGAACGACACCATTACCGGTGGCAATGGCGACGACACCATTTTTGGCTTGAAAGGTGAAGACCATATTTCGGGCGAAAACGGTAATGACACCCTGTTCGGTGGTGATGGCGATGACATCATCTACGGGAACACTGCAACACCAAACTACAGCGACGATCCAACCGTCACCGTGTTTCAGATGGGTGAAGATTTCCAAATGCCTTCTGGTGGTAACTTCCACACTTGGTCTTTCCCTAAAAACTTGTCATTTGACGGTGGTAAAACTGAAGTTACCTTCCAAGATGATGATGGTGTTCTGAACGGTGATAACTACTGTAACGAATACTCGGATGACAAATCACAAACCGTGACTATTGATGGCAACACGTATGCCGTCAACTTGGATTACACGCTGAAGTACTGCGATACCGACGGTAACGTTTATACCTTCGCAATCCTTGATGTTGATTTGGATGGCAACGGACACCACTACAATAACTTGAACGAAAACGGCAACTTATTGCTTCAACTTGATGGCCCAGAAATCACTGACGCGACTGATTTGTCTTTGGTTCCGCATTCATACAAAAATATCAACGACGTAAATTACGATGATATTTCTGAAGCGAAGACTCAGAAATCTAACGACAACGACTACATCGATGGTGGCGCAGGTAACGACACAATCTATGGTCAGTGGGGTGATGACGAGATCTATGGTGGTGACGGTGATGATGTCATCTACGGTGGCACAATCGCCACTGAGACGATCGAAACCGACCCAACCGCCAGCGTGTTCATCATGGGTGATGATTTCAGCATGCCGTCAGGTGGCGAGTTCCACACTTGGTGTTTCCCTAAAACGCTGGCGTTCGACGGTGGCACAACAGAAGTCACCTTCCAAGACGAAGATGGTGTTCTGAACGGTGACAATTACTGTAACGAATATTCAGACGACAAAACGCAAACAGTGACGTTCAACGGGAATACCTATTCCGTTAACCTCGATTACACCTTGAAATACACCGATGGCACCAACGTTTACAAGTTCGCAATTATTGATGTGGATTTAGATGGCAACAACCATCACTACTACAACCTTGGCGAGAACGGCAAAATCCTTCTGCAAATCGAAGGGCCGGAAATTACCGCAGCGACCAATCTATCGTTGGTGGCTAACTCTTACGAAAACCTTCGTGAACTCGACTATTCCGAGTTTGCTGAAACGACTCAAGAAGTCACTGTCAGCGACAATGACACCATCAGTGGTGGTGAAGGTAACGATAAGATCTACGGTGGTGATGGTGACGATTTGATTAACGGCGATGCTGGCGATGATAGCCTTTACGGCGGTAAAGGCGATGACACTATCTACGGTGGCGCGGGTAATGACGTTATCAACGGTAACCAAGGCGATGACATCATTTACGGCGGTGACGGTGATGATACGCTCATCGGTGCAAGTGGTGATGATTCGCTGTTTGGTGGCGCAGGGAACGATGTGCTTAAAGCGGGTTATGATAACGACATCATCATGGACGGTGGCACGGGTCTTGACCTTTACCAAGGCAGTGAAGGCAATGACACCATGTTCTTCGACCAAGAAGATTTCTCTGATCTCACCTTCTTGCAAGAAAACAAAACTATCTATATCGGTGACCGTGGCTTTGACCAACTGCTTGTTGAAGGTGATGCGAACGTAGATTTAACGGGTGCCTCTTACGGTGTGACTTCTGGGCCTAAGCCGATTGCTCAGGTAGAAGCGGTTGTGGCGGGAGAAGGTGATCAAACGGTGACGGCGAATGCATTCGCTATCGCAGCTCAGTCTGATCAGTTCCAAACAGAAACGCTGACAGATCCAGGTGATTGGGACGGTTTTGTGGCTTTCTTGGGCGAGGGTGATGACACCTTCAATTTGGAAGCGGGAGGCTGGACTTATGAAGCGTCTGCTGCGCCTGAAGCTGAATTATCAGCAGACATGATTGCCTTCATGAACCTAACTGATGCCCAAGTCGGCGAATTGGAATCTTATGTATTCACTAAGTCTTCAGGCAGCACAGTGACCATCTGGACTGATGCAGAGCATGTCTATCAAGACGGCAATGAAATTTTCTAATTACGATTGAGCCAAATGATAAAAACCCGCCTAGTGGCGGGTTTTTTGTTTCTTGAAAATATTTAATTTATTCATGTGAGGAAAAATCAAACTATTTCCCCTGTCTTCTCTATCTTCGATTTTGGGTTGGATAAATAACTAATATTCATTTTGTGCCTACTTGTTGTCATAGCATGCCTTTTATCTTTGCATTTCAGATCTAATAGCCTCATTCCCACTTTCTAGTTGTTTGGTGTTTTTTATCTTTCAATGATTTATAAAATCATTTCATGCCATTTTGCTGTCATTTTTATATGGCTAGAAATAAACGCGTGAAGTAAGTTGATTGGTGCTTTCTGTGATAAATGTTTTAAATATTAATGGTTTATCTGTTTATTTTTTGGATTCTTTTTCAGTGCTGGCGGCTAAATCGTTTGGATGAAGATAAATTGGTACTTTCATCACTATTATTAGTGTTTCCTCATGTTATTTATTCTTTAAAATCAAAATCTTGGATTTATGGATGGTTATTTTGTTGGTGTGTGTGTGTATTTTCAGGCTGAATGTATTAAGAGTTTCTCATTATTTATTGTTGTTTTAGTTTTGAGTTATTGAACATGCGTTGTCTCGAATCTAGGAGGTGACTAGTATTACCGCGATTGAAGAGTGAAGCGAATTTATCAAAAAAATAGGATTCTGTTGTGGGTCTTTGGCTTGACATTAATTTGCGCTCGAATTTGCCAGTTTCAATGAAAAATTAAGGATTGACGATGACAAACGTGACGGGAACTAACGGTCAGGATTTCTTGTACGGTAACCAAAATGAAAGCCAGAATCTTTTGGTAAACGGCGACATGGAATCTTGGGGTGATGATGCTGGTAAAGCACAC
Organism: Enterovibrio calviensis DSM 14347; assembly: GCF_000621165.1. GTDB lineage: Bacteria > Pseudomonadota > Gammaproteobacteria > Enterobacterales > Vibrionaceae > Enterovibrio > Enterovibrio calviensis. The sequence continues at coordinate 6,082 of NZ_JHZA01000031.1, forward strand.
GCACATATCAAAGACACCTTCTTCTCAGGTTGGTATACGCACAACAATGGAACAATCGAAGTTCACCAAGGTAATGGGAAACTAAATAAAGCACTTCAAAACGACA
>NZ_JHZA01000032.1 GCF_000621165.1 Enterovibrio calviensis DSM 14347
ACTGACGGCGGCACCGATGGTGGCACTGACGGCGGCACCGATGGTGGTACTGACGGCGGCACCGATGGTGGTACTGACGGCGGCACCGATGGCGGCAACACAGGTGAAGTCGTTAACCAGTCTTTTATCGCTTACAGCGGTCAAGATGACACTTATGCAATGGAATACTGGGGTGATACTTGGGGTAGTGGTACGACGGTTTCTGACGTAGCCGATGAAGACTATGCTAAAACATTCCAGCTTGACAGTGGGACTGATTGGGGCGGCCCTAATATAGCGATCGCATGGGGTAACGAGCCAGAAAATGCCATTGATATCAGCGACTATACCCATACTCGCTTCAAAGTAAAAACGTCAGACTTTAGCAATGTGTTTGTCACCGTTCAGAGTGCGAGCCAGAGTGAGGATAAAAACTCCTATTTACTATCTGAAGGTACTGCTTTAGAGAATGGCTGGGTTGAAATTGAAGCGCCGCTGCCAGATTTCACTGACATGACTTGGTTCGCTCTTCAGTTTGAAGGCGAAGGTACAGCACTAATTGCAGATATCGAGTTCATTGAGCGTGGTCAGACGTCCGCACCAAACGAAGCTGCGTATATCGCGTACAGTGACCAAGACGACACTTTTGCAATGGAATACTGGGGTGACAACTGGGGTAGCGGTGCAGTTCTTGCGGACGCAACAGGTAAGCCTTACTCAAAAGCATTTACTTTAACCAGTGGCAATAGCTGGGGTGCTGATGCAGCCGCAGTTGCTTGGGGCAATGAACCAGAAAACGTTGTGGATGCCTCCGCATTCTCTTACCTTCGTTTTAAAGTTGAACCAGGTTCCTATTCTGCAGTTGACGCTGTTTTCCAAAGCGCAAGCCAAGCGGAAGTTAAAAATACTTACAACTTCTCTAGCGGCGAAACGTTGGATAATGGTTGGGTGCAAATGGAAGTTCCATTCCCAGCATTCTCTGATATGACGTGGATTGGCCTTATCTTCAACGGCGCAGGTTCAGTGAACTTTGCTGATGTTGTTCTGGTTTCTCAAAGTGGATCTGACGGTAGCACCGATGGTGGAACTGACGGCGGTACTGATGGTGGCGCGGTATTCACTGCTTATCAAAGTGGCGCAATCCAATATGGGTTGGAAGCGAATGGTTGGGAAGAGACTTCTTTCTTTACCGCTAACCCAGACAAGCAATCTCTTGAACTCACAACACCGCCTACCGCAGGCACCGCGCAAGTTTGGGGTTGGGGTGCTGGTTTAAATACCGCAGATCAAGCGTCGACTGACTTAAGTGGTTACCAAAATGGTTTCATGAATTTTGAAATCATGGGTACGACGACAACCGATATTACGGTTGGATTCCAAACGGGCGTATTTGGCGTTGATAGCCGCCCTCAAACGAACAATGGTGTGACATTCGGTCCAGGTGGTCGTTCAATCACTGGCGAATGGCAGTCATACTCAATTCCAATGTCAGAATTGATGGCTGCTGCTGGTAATACTGCCAACCTTGCTGATGTAACGTCGCTGATTTATTTCAACGGCCAAGCAGATGATGGCGGTGTGATTGAAGTTCGTAACCTTTACTTCAGTCAATCATCAGACGGCGAGATTGGTTCAGACCTATCTGGTGGCACTGATGGTGGAACTGATGGTGGAACTGACGGCGGAACCGATGGTGGAACTGACGGCGGCACCGATGGTGGTACTGACGGCGGAACCGATGGTGGCACTGACGGCGGAACTGATGGTGGTACTGACGGCGGCACCGATGGTGGAACTGACGGTGGCAGCACAGACTACTCAGTAGCTCCTGAAATTGCTCCACAACCAACCGTGACGGGTACCTTCCCAGTTTCAACCGTTACTGGTGGTGATGCATCAGGTCAGCCAGTGCTTGGCACCGCTGAACTTCCTGCAATCTCTTACGGCGCTTTCCGCACAGACGTGCGTTCTAACGAAAATGCCCCAAGCGTTGCGGAAGTTAAAGAAGACCTGAAAATTATGCATGCTGCGGGTATTCGTATGCTGCGTACGTATAACACTCAGGACTTCATAGACACAGAACGTTTACTTCAAGCGATTAATGAGCTTCAACAGGAAGATCCTAGCTTCGAAATGAACGTGATGCTTGGTGTTTGGATCTCTGCACTCAATGCATTCTCTAATGTAGAAATAGACAGTTCACAAGAACACGCCAACAACCAGTTGGAAATGGATAAAGCCGTTGAGTTCGCTCAAACTTATCCAAACATTATCAAAGTGATTGCGGTTGGTAATGAGGCAATGGTTGAGTGGGCGAGCAGCTACCGTGTTGAACCAGGTATTATTCTGAGCCGTGTTAACGAACTTCAAGCAATGAAGGCCGATGGCACAATCAGTGAAGATATTTGGATCACCAGTTCTGAAAACTGGGCGGTTTGGTCTATCAATAATGGCTACTACCAAGCACATGAAGCAGACATCAAAGCGCTGATTCAAGCCGTTGACTATGTGTCTGTGCACGTTTACCCATTCCATGACACATTCCACGATGCTGATTTCTGGCCAGTGCCTGAATCAGAGCAGTCTTTAACACGTCAAGAGCAAGCTGACAAAGCCATGGAGCGAGCGTTTAACAAAGCGCTGACTCAAATTGACACTGTTAAACAGAGTGTAATGGCTGTTGATAGCACTAAACAGCTCCACATTGGCGAAACAGGTTGGTCGACTGAGTCGAACACAGGTTTCGGTGCTGGTGGAACGGGTGCTTCTGATGAGTACAAACAGAAGAAATACTTTGATGCGATGAGCCAATGGGCTACCGACTACGGTGCATCTGTATTCTTCTTCCAAGCATTTGATGAACCATGGAAAGGTGGCGCTGAAAACACTGGCGATCCAGAGAAGCACTTTGGTCTGATCGATATTGATGGTAATGCGAAATATGCCATCTGGGATCTGGTTGATGCAGGTGCATTTGAAGGAATAACTCGCGGTGGTAATCAGATCGTTAAGTCAAACGGTGGTGTTGAGCAAAATATCATTGACGCGATTCACGCTATTCCGTACGAAACGGGTACTGATACCTCTGGTACTGGATACGTTATGTATACCGGTAAAGACACTGTTCACAGCTTCGACGATATTCAAGTTTGGTCGCAAGACGGAACGGGCGCCAGCATTGGTGCTGGAAGTGACAGCGCCTATTCACCTGTACAAGAACTGACGGTAACAGGCGGTTGGGGTTCTGCTGCTTGGTTGTTTAACACTACACACGTAGACCTAACGCCATATACGCATGCCGAGTTCAAAGTTAAAACGTCTGCTGCGAATGTTGATGTTACTTTCATCAACCAAGCAGATGAAACAACAGCGAACCCGTACTCGCTTTCATCAGGCTCTTCGCTTGATAACGGCTGGGTTCAAATGAGTGTGCCAGTGCCTTCTTATTCAGATATGAAGACATTTGCGTTGACTCTCGGTGAAAATGGAACACTTGAGATCGCTGACATTGCTTTTGTGAATAACGATAGCAATGGCGGTACGACAGCGCCTGAAACGGGCTATGTACTGTATACCGGTCAAGAGACAAACATTATCTTTGAAGACGTTCAAGTTTGGAATAATGCTGGTTTAAGCGAAGTCGATAATGACCTCTATGATCCAGTACTAGAACTAGACGTAACTGAAGGTTGGGGCGCGGTTGCTTGGGTTAGCAGTTCAAATCCAATTGACATTTCGTCTTACACTCACGCGCAGTTCAAAGTACGTACCGATGCAAGCGGAGTTCGATTGTCTATCCAGAGCTTGTCACAGGATGAGGTCGCTAATGACTATTCACTGTCACAGGGTTCTGATCTGACCGACGGCTGGGTGCAAATGGAAGTACCACTGCCCGCTTTCACAGACATGACAACATTCGCGATGGTGTTGAGCCAAAATGGCACACTGGAAATTGCAGATGTCGCTTATGTGAACAAAGGTGATGGTGGTTCTGCACCAGAAACAGGCTACATCCTGTACACAGGTCAAGAAACCAACCTTGTTTTCGACGATGTTCAAGTTTGGAACAATGCGGCTCTAGGCGATGCAAATAGCGACTTGTACAACCCTGTACTTGAACTGACTGTAACAGATGGTTGGGGCGCGTTGGCATGGTCAAGCACGCTTAACCCAATCAACGTTACGTCATACACGCATGCACGCTTCAAGCTTCTGACTGACCTAGCTCAGGTTCGCATCTCAATCCAAGGTGTAACTGACGGTGAAGTGGCAGAAGATTACCTGCTTTCAAATGGAACAGCGCTGACAGATGGCTGGGTACAAATGGAAGTACCAATGCCAAACTTTACCGACTTGACAACCTTTGCGGTCGTTCTTACTGAAAATGGTAGCTTCCAGATTGCAGACCTTGCGTTTGTCAATGCTGACGGCGGCACCGATGGAGGAACTGACGGCGGCACCGATGGAGGAACTGACGGCGGCACCGATGGCGGTACTGACGGCGGCACCGATGGTGGAACTGACGGTGGTACTGATGGCGGATCGACAGGCAACACGCCAATCGTTATCTTCAACGACGCTGCGAACCCTCAGTGGGTAGCGTGGGATTGTTGTGGTGGTACGACGCCACCAGTGACAACTGACAGTGATTCTGAGTACGGTGAAGTGACGCTATTTAAGGTCGTCAACGCGACAGTGAATGGCTTTAGTTCTCGTGAAGGTGTTGCGACGGATCCTCAGCCAATCGATGTAAATGCATGGATGGCAGAAGGTGTTATCTCGTTTGATATGAAGCTACTTGCTGCAGGTGATTCACCAGCAGATGACTGGAAGTTCAAAGTCGAATCAAATGGTGGCCCTGATAATGGTGGTCAGTTCGTAGAACTGAGCTTAGATACTCTTCCAGAGTTGAATACTTGGAAGAACTATACGTTTAATCTGAGCGACCTATCAAACAGCGGACTTGACCTCACGGCGATCGATCTCATTATGGTATTCCCAGCCTGGGAAACAGGGATCGGCTCGGAGTATGTGATAGACAATGTGATTGTCTCTCCGACTGATAGTGATGGTGGAACTGACGGTGGTTCAACGGTTAATGCTTATATCGCCTTCAGCGGTCAAGATGACACATTTGCCGTTACAAATTGGGGCGATAACTGGGGCAGTGGCTCAAGTTTTGTTGCCTTAAGTGGAGACCAATACGCGAAAACG
>NZ_JHZA01000033.1 GCF_000621165.1 Enterovibrio calviensis DSM 14347
ACGTTAGAACATCAAGCATACAAGGGTGGTATTTCAAGATTGCCTCCACACCATCTAGCGACGATGCTTCAAAGGCTCCCACCTATCCTACACATGTAGGGTCAATGTTCAGTGCCAAGCTGTAGTAAAGGTTCACGGGGTCTTTCCGTCTAGCCGCGGGTACACAGCATCTTCACTGCGATTTCAATTTCACTGAGTCTCGGGTGGAGACAGCGTGGCCATCATTACGCCATTCGTGCAGGTCGGAACTTACCCGACAAGGAATTTCGCTACCTTAGGACCGTTATAGTTACGGCCGCCGTTTACCGGGGCTTCGATCAAGAGCTTCTCCGAAGATAACCCCATCAATTAACCTTCCGGCACCGGGCAGGCGTCACACCGTATACGTCATCTTTCGATTTTGCACAGTGCTATGTTTTTAATAAACAGTTGCAGCCACCTGGTATCTGCGACTGCCTCTAGCTCCATCCGCAAGGGACTTCACCGGAGGCAGCGTACCTTCTCCCGAAGTTACGGTACCATTTTGCCTAGTTCCTTCACCCGAGTTCTCTCAAGCGCCTTGGTATTCTCTACCCGACCACCTGTGTCGGTTTGGGGTACGATTCCTTACAATCTGAAGCTTAGAGGCTTTTCCCGGAAGCATGGCATCAATGACTTCACTACCGTAGTAGCTCGACATCGTGTCTCAGCATATAGGGAACCGGATTTGCCTAATCCCCCTGCCTACGCACTTGAACCTCGACAACCGTCGCGAGGCCCACCTAGCCTTCTCCGTCCCCCCATCGCAATTGTAAGAAGTACGGGAATATTAACCCGTTTCCCATCGACTACGCCTTTCGGCCTCGCCTTAGGGGTCGACTTACCCTGCCCCGATTAACGTTGGACAGGAACCCTTGGTCTTCCGGCGAGGAGGTTTTTCACCCCCTTTATCGTTACTCATGTCAGCATTCGCACTTCTGATACCTCCAGCAAACCTTACAGTTCACCTTCAACGGCTTACAGAACGCTCCCCTACCCAACAACTCCGAAGAGTTGATGCCGCAGCTTCGGTGTATCGCTTAGCCCCGTTACATCTTCCGCGCAGGCCGACTCGACCAGTGAGCTATTACGCTTTCTTTAAATGATGGCTGCTTCTAAGCCAACATCCTGGCTGTCTGAGCCTTCCCACATCGTTTCCCACTTAGCGATAACTTTGGGACCTTAGCTGGCGGTCTGGGTTGTTTCCCTCTTCACGACGGACGTTAGCACCCGCCGTGTGTCTCCCGGATAGTACTTACTGGTATTCGGAGTTTGCAAAGGGTTGGTAAGTCGGGATGACCCCCTAGCCTTAACAGTGCTCTACCCCCAGTAGTATTCGTCCGAGGCTCTACCTAAATAGATTTCGGGGAGAACCAGCTATCTCCGAGTTTGATTGGCCTTTCACCCCTAGCCACAAGTCATCCGCTAATTTTTCAACATTAGTCGGTTCGGTCCTCCAATTGATGTTACTCAATCTTCAACCTGCCCATGGCTAGATCACTCGGTTTCGGGTCTACTCCTAGCAACTTATTCGCCCAGTTAAGACTCGGTTTCCCTACGGCTCCCCTATTCGGTTAACCTTGCTACTAAAAGTAAGTCGCTGACCCATTATACAAAAGGTACGCAGTCACCCCACAAAGGAGGCTCCCACTGCTTGTACGTACACGGTTTCAGGTTCTATTTCACTCCCCTCACAGGGGTTCTTTTCGCCTTTCCCTCACGGTACTGGTTCACTATCGGTCAGTCAGGAGTATTTAGCCTTGGAGGATGGTCCCCCCAT
>NZ_JHZA01000034.1 GCF_000621165.1 Enterovibrio calviensis DSM 14347
CTAAAGCCGTAGGTCGAAGCACGCGCAGAGTTAGCTTGGTAAGTCCACGAGCCACCGTTGGCAGACAGAGTGCCATCGCTGTAGCTCGCGCCATACAGCACTGGCCAATCCGTCACTTCCGCACTGGTACGTGACTCCAATTCGTCAGACAGACCATCATTGTCACGGTCGATATCGCTGTTATCACCGACACCGTCGCCATCGGAATCCGTGGTCTCGGTGGCATCGTCAGGAAAGGCGTCAGCATTATCGCCTACGCCATCACCGTCAGAGTCGGTAGTTTCCGAGTCATCTTCAGGGAAGGCATCAGCATTGTCGCCCACACCGTCAACGTCGGTATCGGTCGTCTCAGTGGCGTCTGTTGGGAAGGCATCGCCATTATCGCCAACACCGTCACCATCCGTGTCCGTGTCTTCATTCGGATCGAACGGGAAAGCGTCGTAGATATCGAGCGTACCGTCGTTGTCATCGTCCTCATCGTTCGGGTTGGAAATACCATCTCCGTCCGAATCTTCGGCACGATCATCAACACCGTTGTTGTTGGTGTCACCGCCGCCTTCACCGTCTTGAAGGTTCAGCATGCCGTCACCGTTGGTGTCGAACGCGGCGAAGTCATAGCCATGCATGTCGAAGGCCGTACCGTCGTTCTCTGCATTCTGGCTTTCCAAATCTAAGTAATCGGGAATACCATCGCCGTCAGAGTCTGGGGCAGGGTTAACACTGGCTTGCAGGTCGATGCTATCGACCATGAGATCACCGTCTGCATCAGTCAGACCGGCTTCGACCACATCAGGGATGGTGTCGTTGTCTGAGTCCAAATCCACATCGTTGTTGACGCCATCGTTGTCAGCATCTGCGTTCAAACCTGCGCCCGAAAGTGGCGAGAATGTGATCTCACTGAGGCGAATTGCACCACTGTAGAAGCTGGAATCGACATAAAAATCTGGTGTCTCGCCGCTGTAGGTTATCTCACGAACAACATCATCATTGATGCGATAGGTGACCGTACCTTGTGCGACATCAATAGACAGTGTATCGCCAACCGCGATGGATCCAACGGAGCCAATGGAACCACCATTCTCGAAGATGTAGAGCGAGGTGTTGACGAGGTACAGGGCATAATCAATGTCGGTGTAGCTGGCCGAACTTTCGACACTACCCAGACCAATCATGTTGTACGTGCCAAGCGAATCAATCTTAAAGCTAAAGCGATAGTTATCGCTAAAGCCGTAGGTCGAAGCACGCGCAGAGTTAGCTTGGTAAGTCCACGAGCCACCGTTGGCAGACAGAGTGCCATCGCTGTA